>NZ_JACHGV010000005.1 GCF_014202475.1 Streptomyces paradoxus | reverse complement strand
CTTGCGTTTCCGACTCTATCAGATCTTTCCGATCCGATTTCCTCGGTGCTTTCCAGGTTCCCGCTTCCGCGTTTCCCTTTCCGGCGGTTCCGACTTTATCAGAAGTTTCGGGCCGGACTGACCGGCCGCTCATTTCCGATTCATCGGGAGAGGCTTCAATGAAATCAGGGTTTCAAGAAGCAAGTAGATGTTCACTCTGACTGGTCTGGGGCTATGGCCCATCTCCAGGCAACTGTTCTAATCTACCTCCCCGCACTCGCCGTGTCAACGGCTCCTGTGGGGCGAAGAGGAGACTAGCAGCTGAACGGAGGTGGTCGCACATCCGCCTGCGGGCGGGACGATCAGGCGGCTGTGGGGACGGTCGCGCTGCGTTCCGCTGCCTCGACGTCCCCGGTCTCTCCCGCACGGGCGGCACGGCCGCCCAGGACGTAGACGTAGGCCAGGAAAGCCACTTCGGCGGCGATCCCGATGGTGATGCGGGCCCAGGTGGGGAGGCCGGACGGGGTGACGAAGCCTTCGATGGCGCCGGAGACGAAGAGGACGAGGGCCAGGCCGATGGCCATGCCTATGGCGGCCCGGCCTTCTTCCGCGAGCGCTGTCCGCCGCGTCCGGGGGCCGGGGTCGATGAGGGTCCAGCCCAGGCGCAGGCCGGTGCCGGCCGCGACGAAGACCGCGGTCAGTTCGAGGAGGCCGTGCGGGAGCACCAGGCCCAGGAAGGTGTCGAGGCGGCCGGCCGAGGACATCAGGCCCACGCCGATACCGAGGTTCAGCATGTTCTGGAAGAGGATCCAGAGGACCGGGAGCCCCAGGAAGACCCCCAGGATGAGGCACAGGGCGGCGGCCCAGGCGTTGTTCGTCCAGACCTGGGCGGCGAAGCTCGCCGCCGGGTGGCTGGAGTAGTACGTCTCGTACTGGCCGCCAGGGCGGGTCAGCTCGCGGAGTTCGCTGGGGGCCGCGATGGAGGCCTGTACTTCGGGGTGGGTACCGATCCACCAGCCCAGGAGGGCCGCGACGGCCGTCGACAGAAGCGCGGTGGGTACCCACCAGTGGCGCGACTTGTAGACGGCGGCCGGGAAACCGTGGGCCAGGAAGCGTGTGACATCGCGCCAGGAGGCGCGTCGGGTGCCTGTCACGGCACTACGCGCGCGTGCCACGAGTTGGCTGAGCCGACCGGTCAGTTGTGGGTCGGGGGCACTGGACTGGATCAGGGAGAGGTGCGTCGCCGTGCGCTGGTAGAGGGTGACGAGTTCGTCGGCTTCCGCGCCGTTGAGGCGGCGCTGGCGGCGGAGCAAGGCTTCGAGGCGGTCCCACTCCGCTCGGTGGGCGGAGACGAAGACGTCGAGGTCCATCGGGGTGCCTGCTCCTCGGCTGGTCGTCGGAGGCTCGTCGTGGATCAGCTTGTCGTACTACGGTGCGATGCGCCCTCAGCTTGGCAGACTGGCCCTGTCGGGGGCAGGGCAGGGGAAGGACGGCAGGCGTGAGTGAGCTGGTGACGGGCGAGGCTGTGGCATTGGAGCTGCGCCCCGCGAGGCTGCCCAGCAGGGCGCTGGCCGTACTGCTCGATCTCTTGGCGGCCATGGCGGTCTACGTCGCGGTGACCATCGTGCTGGTCACCTCCACGGCTTCACTCGACGAGGCGGCGCAGACGGCGCTGTCCATCGCGTCGTTCGTTCTCGTCCTGGTGGGCGGGCCGATCGCGGTGGAGACGCTCAGTCACGGGCGGTCGCTCGGGAAGATGGCGTGCGGGCTTCGGGTGGTGCGGGACGACGGGGGTCCGATCCGGTTCCGCCATGCGCTGGTGAGGGGCTTGATCGGCGTGATCGAGATCCTCATGACCTTCGGGATCGTCGCCTGTATCGCCTCGTTCGTGTCGGCGCGTGGGCGGCGGCTCGGGGATGTGTTCGCGGGGACGCTGGTCGTGCGGGAGCGGATTCCGGTCACACGGACCGGCTTTGTGCCGCCTCCTCCGCCCTGGCTGGCGGGGCGGTTCTCGGGGCTCGATCTGTCCGCGGTGCCCGACGGGCTGTGGCTCGCCGTCCGGCAGTACCTGACGCGCATGCAGCAGCTGGATCCGCAGGTCGGCTGGTCGATGGCGGAGCGGCTGGCGTCGGATCTCGCCGAGCGGACGGGCGCTCCGGTGCCGCAGGGTGTGCCGCCGGCGGCTTATCTGGCCGCGGTCGTGCAGGAACGGCAGGCGCGGGAGGCCCGGCGGGCCTTCGGGAGCGACTCGGCCCCCGCTGCCGCGTCCGCCGCGGCTCCGGCGACGAGCGGCCCGGCGGGTACGGGCAAGCCACCGGCTGTGGGCGAGACACCTGTCGGCCCTGCGCGGCTGGTCGGGGCGCCCGAGGTGGTCGCCGAGCCGTCCGGCGGGGAGCGGCGGCCCGCGGAGTCACCGGGTGTTCCGGCGGGCGAGCGGCCCGGCACCGGGTTCGTGCCACCGGCGTAGGAGAGGGCGGAGCAGGCCTGCCGGGCTCGGCTGCCTGCTCAGGTGAACACCGACGGCGGTGACTCCAGGTCTTCGAGCTCGATGCCGGGGGCCGCGAGTACCACGTCCCCGGCGATGTGCACGGTGTGCTGCTCGCCCGTGTCCAGGGCTGTGACCTGGTATTCGTCCACGGTCAGGGGGTCGTTGTCAGTGGCGTGTGCTTCGCTTTTCAGCAAGGTCCAGGACTGGTCCACGGTGCGTGGGGCGAGGACCGGGTCCGTGAAAGCGACGAGGCGTACGCGGGTGGCTGCCGTGGAGGGGGTGAGGCGCAGGAGGCGGGCGGTGGCGACGAGGAACGCCGGGGACGTGCCGGTGAAGGCGTGGGCGCGCACATTGCCTTCGGTGGCCTCGGTCCCGGTGGGATCGGTGCGGACCCAGGTGACGCCGTCGAGGGCGGCGCCGCGGACCTGCCAGGCGGCGGCGTGCAGTTCGAGGCGGAGGGGGCGGCCCAGTTCGTCGAGGGTGAGGTCGACGGAGCCGTGGTGATCGCCTGCGGGGGTGGTCAGCTGGGAGACGTAGCGCCAGCCGGAGGGGCCGGGGGCGCACTGGAAGTGCTCTTCCGCGAGGGGGGTGTGATCGTGCGGATCGTGGAGCGAATAGCGGCCGCGGGGCATGGGGGTCCTGGGTCTTGACGGGCTGGACCGGTCGCCGGTCCGTCAAACGGGGCAGGCCCCCGGCACGGGGGTGCGGGGGCCTGCCTCGGAGATCTGAACCGGTAGCCGGCTGACCGGCAGCGGTGCTGCTCAGCTCAGTAGCGGTAGTGGTCCGGCTTGAACGGGCCCTCGACCTGCACGCCGATGTACTCGGCCTGCTCGGGGCGGAGCGTCGTGAGCTTCACGCCGAGCGCGTCGAGGTGGAGGCGGGCGACCTTCTCGTCGAGGTGCTTGGGCAGCACGTAGACGCCGGTCGGGTACTCGTCGGGCTTGGTGAACAGCTCGATCTGGGCCAGGGTCTGGTCCGCGAAGGAGTTGGACATCACGAACGACGGGTGGCCGGTGGCGTTGCCCAGGTTCAGCAGGCGGCCCTCGGACAGGACGATGATCACCTTGCCGTCGGGGAAGGTCCAGGTGTGGACCTGCGGCTTGACCTCGTCCTTGACGATGCCGGGGATCTTGGCGAGGCCGGCCATGTCGATCTCGTTGTCGAAGTGGCCGATGTTGCCGACGATGGCCTGGTGCTTCATCTTGGCCATGTCCGAGGCCATGATGATGTCCTTGTTGCCGGTCGTGGTGATGAAGATGTCGGCGGTCTCGACGACGTCTTCGAGGGTCGCGACCTGGTAGCCGTCCATCGCGGCCTGGAGGGCGCAGATCGGGTCGATCTCGGTGACGATCACCCGGGCGCCCTGTCCGCGCAGGGACTCCGCGCAGCCCTTGCCGACGTCGCCGTAGCCGAAGACGACCGCGGTCTTGCCGCCGATGAGGACGTCGGTGGCGCGGTTGATGCCGTCGATGAGGGAGTGGCGGCAGCCGTACTTGTTGTCGAACTTCGACTTGGTGACGGCGTCGTTGACGTTGATCGCCGGGAACAGCAGGACACCGTCGCGCTGCATCTCGTACAGGCGGTGGACGCCGGTCGTGGTCTCCTCGGTGACGCCGCGGATCTCGGAGGACAGCTGGGTCCACTTCTGGGGGTTCTCGCCCAGGGTGCGGGTCAGCAGTTCGAGGATGACGCGGTGCTCGTCGGACTCGGCGGTGTCGGGCGAGGGGACCTTGCCGTCCTTCTCGTACTCGACGCCCTTGTGGACGAGGAGGGTGGCGTCGCCGCCGTCGTCCAGGATCATGTTGGGGCCGCCAGTGGGGCTGTCCGGCCAGGTCAGCGCCTGCTCGGTGCACCACCAGTACTCGTCCAGGGTCTCGCCCTTCCAGGCGAAGACCGGGACGCCCTGGGGGTTGTCCACGGTGCCGTTCGGGCCGACGGCGATGGCGGCGGCCGCGTGGTCCTGGGTGGAGAAGATGTTGCAGGAGGCCCAGCGGACCTGCGCGCCGAGGGCGACCAGGGTCTCGATGAGCACGGCGGTCTGCACGGTCATGTGCAGGGAGCCGGTGACACGGGCGCCTGCGAGGGGCTGCGCCTCGGCGTACTCCTTGCGGATCGCCATCAGGCCCGGCATCTCGTGCTCGGCGAGGGTGATCTCCTTGCGGCCGAACTCGGCCAGGGAGAGGTCGGCGACCTTGAAGTCCTGTCGGTTCTCGACAGTCGTCATTGCGAGCTGCTCCTCGGGGTTGGGTCGAGGGTGGGTACGGCTGGTCTGCGCGGCGGCGGACACAGGAGTGCCCGAAAGAGGACACAGGCATGCCCGCGTACGCGCAGCGCAGTCCGTCGGAGGCCCTCTCTCCCTCGGCCGGTCCGCGTGGGGACCGCCCGACCGCCATCAGCAGCGACGTCTGGCTCCGTCCCAAGCTACACCGGGGGCGGGGGCGAACCCCAGCCCGCCCGTGAATCCCTCAAGCGATCGTCCGGCGGGTCCGGGGACGGCGACGGGGCCCGCCGGGTGGTCCGGCGGGCCCCGTGGGCGCGAGCGGCGGAGGTCAGTGGGCCGCGGGGGCCGGGCCTCCGGGGGAGGCCTCGGGGTCGGGGCCCTTGGCCGCCTCGGCCTCGCTGTAGACGTCCGGTTCGAGGTAGATCACGCGGGCGATCGGGACGGCGTCGCGGATGCGGGCCTCGGCGGCGTCGATGGCGGCGGCGATCTCGGTCGCCGTGTCGTCGTGCTGGACGGCGATCTTGGCGGCGACGAGGAGTTCGTCGGGGCCGAGGTGGAGCGTGCGCATGTGGATGATGCGGGTGACGGTGGTGCCGTCGACGAGCGCGGCTTCGATCTTCTGGGTCTCCTCGGTGCCGGCGGACTCGCCGAGCAGCAGCGACTTGGTCTCGGCGGCGAGGACCAGGGCGATCACGATGAGCAGGATGCCGATGCAGAGGGTGCCGATGCCGTCCCAGACGCTGTCGCCGGTGAGCAGGGCGAGGCCGACACCGCCGAGGGCGAGGATGAGGCCGACGAGGGCGCCGAGGTCCTCCAGGAGGACGACCGGGAGCTCCGGCGCCTTGGCGTGGCGGACGAACTCCTTCCAGGAGCGCTGGCCGCGCAGGGCGTTGGACTCCTTGATGGCCGTGCGGAAGGAGAAGGTCTCGGCGATGATCGCGAAGACCAGGACGCCGACCGGCCAGTACCAGTTCGTCAGCTCATGCGGGTGCTTGATCTTCTCGTAGCCCTCGTAGAGGGCGAACATGCCGCCGACCGAGAAGAGGACGATGGAGACGAGGAAGGCGTAGATGTAGCGCTCGCGGCCGTAGCCGAAGGGATGCTGCGGGGTGGCCTCGCGCTTCGCCTTCTTGCCGCCGACCAGGAGCAGCGCCTGGTTGCCGGAGTCGGCGAGTGAGTGGACGGACTCGGCGAGCATCGACGACGAGTTGCTGAAGATGAACGCCACGAACTTCGCTACCGCGATCGCGAGGTTGGCGGCCAGTGCCGCCACGATCGCCTTGGTGCCGCCTGACGCGCTCATATGTTCGCGATGTCCCTTCGTACGCCGTTTCTCAGGGCCGGGACGCCGCCGTGTGCGGCGTCCGTGGCTTTGCCCGTGCTTGACGGTGGGCCATTGTTGCAGCCCGTTCCGGCCGCGGTGTCTCAGGTCACCAGCACGGGGGGCGTCGAAACGGTCAGGCGATGACGGTGGCCCGGAAAAGCGTTCCCGTTCCGGACACTTCGGCCTTTTCGCCGGCCGGGACGAAGACGGACGCGCCGGGGGTCAGCTCGTGCTCGCCGACGCGGACCGTACCGGCCGTGCAGAGCAGGATCTGCGGGGTCGGGCGGGTGAGGTCGTGGGCGGTGCCGGCTTCGGGCAGGACGTAGCGGGAGAGGCGGAACTCGTCGATGGGGGTTTCGTAGACCTCTTCGCCGTCCGGGGAGGCCTCGGGGCGCAGGACGCCGGGGTCGCTGGGGAGGAAGCGGACGATGCGCAGGAGTTCGGGGACGTCGACGTGCTTGGGGGTCAGGCCGCAGCGCAGGACGTTGTCGGAGTTGGCCATGATCTCCACGCCGAGGCCGTTCAGGTAGGCGTGCGGGACGCCGGCGCCGAGGTAGAGGGCCTCGCCGGGCTGGAGCCGGACGTGGTTCAGCAGCATCGCGGCGATGACGCCGGGGTCGCCCGGGTAGTGGTGGGCGATGTCGGCGTAGGGGGCGTAGGCGCCGCCGAGGCGGTCGCAGGCGGCGGCCGCTTCCGCGACGGTCCGGGACATCTCGTCGGGGTCGGCGGTGAGGATCGCCGTGAGGACCTCGCGCAGGGCGGCGTCCTCGGGATGGGCGTGCAGCAGGTCGACGTAGGGCTTGAGGGAGTCGACTCCGAGGTCGTCGAGGAGGGCCGCGGCCTCCAGCGGGGCGCGGAAGCCGCACAGGCCGTCGAACTCGGTGAGGGCGCAGATCAGTTCGGGCTTGTGGTTGGCGTCCTTGTAGTTGCGGTGCGGGGCGTCCACGGGGATGCCGCGGCGTTCCTCGTCCGCGTAGCCCTCCTTCGCCTGGGCGAGGTCGGGGTGGACCTGGAGGGAGAGCGGGGCGCCCGCGGCGAGGAGCTTGAGGAGGAAGGGCAGCCGGGGGCCGAACTTGGCGACGGCGGCGGGTCCGAGTTCCTTCTCGGGGTCGGCGCCGACGACCTCGACGAGTGTGCCCCGGTCGGTGCGCGAGGGCGCGCCGGGGTGGGCGCCCATCCACATCTCCGCCTGCGGTTCGCCGGTCGGTTCGACGCCGAGCAGCTGCGGGATGGCGGTCGGGGAACCCCACGCGTAGGGGCGGATGGTGTTGTCGAGGCGGTCCATGGGTTCTCTCTGGGTGTGCGGGGTGCGGGCGCTCAGGGTGTCCCGGGCAAGATCAGGCCCTCGAAGCGAGCGCCAGGTAAACCGCGGCGAAATCCGTGATGGCGATCAGTTCCGCGAGGGTCTCCAGTTCGTCGCCGGCCTCCGGTTCCAGCTCGCTGATCGGTGTGTCGTGGCTGAGGGCGAGGTCGCGGGCGCCGGGGGCGGCGGTGAGGCCGCCGATGGGGCGGTCGCGGAGCAGGACCACGCGCGCGTGCAGGGCGGGTGGTTCCTCGACGCGGTCGCGGAAGAAGTCGTCGGGGTCGGCGCTGGCGGCCAGTGGTCCGGCGAGCAGGGCGCCGTGGGCGGCGAGCGCCTCGGGGAGTTCGGCGACGACCGCGGGGGTTCCGGACAGTTCGGCGAGGGCGGCGGCGAAGCGGCGGCCGGCCGGGCCGGCCGAGACGCCCTCGGTCCAGACGACCGGGAGTGCGTCGGCCAGTTCGGCGGCGAGGGTCTTGGCGGCGTTGCTGTACGTGGCGATGGCCGGGCCGCAGCGTTCGGCGACGCGGTCGAGGCGGTCGGCGACCTTGCCGAGGGCGTCCGGCGGGGCGGCGAGCACACCGGTGCGGTCCAGGAGCGCGAGCAGCGGGGTGAGCAGGGCCCACAGGACGCCGGGGGCGGACGCGGCGAGGGGCTCGTCCTGGTCGTACGGGGCGGTCGCCATGGGGACGAACAGGCCGTGCGCGCCGGCGACGGCGTCGGCGAGCGGGGTGCGGGCGGGGGCCACGGCGACGACGGTGCAGCCCCGGCGGTAGGCCTGCTCGGCGAGGAGGGACAGGCCGGGTTCGGTGCCGTCCGGGGTGGTGATCAGCAGGAGGTCCACGGAGCCGACCCAGCCGGGCAGTTCCCAGCGCAGGGCGCCGGCGGCGGGGGCGACGCCGGTGGGGGCGAGGCGGGTGACCGGGCTGCCGGCGCCGGCGAGCGTGCCGATGAGGTCGGCGGCGTGGGTGGCGGCGGCACCCGGGCCGGCGATGAGGACCGCGCGGGGGCGGCCGTCCGGCTTGAGGTCGCCCACGCCGGCCTCGGCGGCGTGGCGGGCGGCGGTGCGGACGCGGGCGCCGGCTTCTGCGGCGCCGCGGAGCAGTCCGCGGTGGTCGGCCTCGGCGAGGCCCTCCGGGGAGTCGAGCAGCGATTCGTCGAGCATGGGCGGCAGCTTCCCATCGCCGGGGTCCGTTGTCGGGTGTCCTGGATCGTGCCCGCTGTGCCGGGGGCTATGTGCACCGGGGTTTTGCGCTGGTGCGTGCGCCCCCGCCGGTCACGCGGGTCGGCGGGCCTCGTCGACGAGCAGGACGGGGATGCCGTCGCGGACGGGGTAGGCCAGGCCGCAGCTGCTGTCGGTGCAGATCAGTTCGGCTTCCTGCTCCTTGAGGGGGGCGTGGCAGGCCGGGCAGGCGAGGATTTCGAGGAGGCCGGATTCGAGGGGCATGAGGGGTTCCTCCGAGGTGCGGGCGCGTGGGGTCGTGCCTGGTCAGGTTACCGCCGGTGCGGGTGGGGCCTCAGCTCCTGATGATTCCCAGCACCTCGTCGCGCACCCGGGCCATCGTCGCGGCGTCCCTCGCCTCCGCGTTCAGGCGCAGCAGCGGTTCCGTGTTGGACGGGCGGACGTTGAACCACCAGTCGGCGGAGGAGACCGTGAGGCCGTCGAGCTCGTCGAGGGTGATGCCCTCGCGGGTGCCGTACGCGGAGCGGATCGCGGCGAGGCTGGCCTGCTGGTCGGCGACGGTGGAGTTGATCTCGCCTGAGCCGGCGTAGCGGTCGTACTGGGCCACGAGGGAGGAGAGGGGGCCGTCCTGGCCGCCGAGGGCCGCCAGGACGTGGAGGGCGGCCAGCATGCCGGTGTCGGCGTTCCAGAAGTCGCGGAAGTAGTAGTGGGCGGAGTGCTCGCCGCCGAAGATCGCGCCGGTGCGGGCCATCTCGGCCTTGATGAAGGAGTGGCCGACGCGGGTGCGGACCGGGCTGCCGCCGTTCTCCTCGACGACCTCGGGGACCGACCAGGACGTGATCAGGTTGTGGATGATCGTGCCCTTGCCGCCGTGCCGGGCCAGTTCGCGGGAGGCGACGAGGGCGGTGATCGCCGACGGGGAGACCGGTTCGCCGCGCTCGTCGACGACGAAGCAGCGGTCGGCGTCGCCGTCGAAGGCGAGGCCCAGGTCGGCGCCCTCCTCGCGGACCCGCTTCTGCAGGTCGACGAGGTTGGCCGGGTCGAGGGGGTTGGCCTCGTGGTTGGGGAAGGTGCCGTCGAGCTCGAAGTACATCGGGACCAGGTCCAGGGGCAGGCCGGCGAAGACCTCGGGGACGGTGTGCCCGCCCATGCCGTTGCCCGCGTCGACGACGACCTTCAGGGGGCGGTTGGAGGTCAGGTCGACCAGGGAGCGCAGGTGGGCCGCGTAGTCCGACAGCGTGTCGCGGCCGGTGATCGTGCCCGCCTTCGCGGCCGGCTGCGGGGCGCCCGACTCGCTCCATCCCTCGACCAGTTCGCGGATCTCGGCAAGGCCGGTGTCCTGGCCGACCGGGGCGGCGCCCGAGCGGCACATCTTGATGCCGTTGTACTGGGCCGGGTTGTGGGAGGCGGTGAACATGGCGCCAGGCAGGTTCAGCGCGCCCGAGGCGTAGTACAGCTGGTCGGTCGAGCAGAGGCCGATCTCCGTCACGTCCGCGCCCAGCGCGGCCGCCCCGCGCGCGAAGGCTCGCGACAGGCCCGGTGAGGAGGGCCGCATGTCGTGCCCCGTCGTGATGGCGCTCGCGCCGGTGACCCGTACGAAGGCCGCTCCGAAGAGCTCGGCCAGGGACTCGTCCCACTGGTCGGGGACGACTCCGCGTACGTCGTACGCCTTCACGACCTGCGACAGATCAGCAGCCACGGCCAACCTTCCTGAAAAAGTACCGTCGGTCCGCACAAACTACCTCCGCCCACCGACAGCGCGCCGGGCGGACGCCGAGAGGACTCCCAGCCGTAACCTCAGGTCAGGGCAGCATCCAGCCCAGGACCGGGGTGCTCTGGCCCACCACGATCAGGCACATCACCAGCAGCAGGCCCAGGCTCCACGGCAGCACCTTGCGCAGCAGGTCGCCCTCGCGGCCGGCGAGTCCGACGGCCGCGCAGGCGATGGTGAGGTTCTGCGGGGAGATCATCTTGCCGAGGACGCCGCCGGAGCTGTTGGCGGCGGCCAGCAGCTCGGGCGAGAGTCCGGACTCGCGGGCGGCGGTGACCTGGAGGGCGCCGAAGAGGGCATTGGCGGAGGTGTCCGAGCCGGTCACGGCGACGCCGAACCAGCGATCACCAGGGGCAGGGCCCCACCAGGGGCGGAGAGGCCGAGCGAGCCGGCGACGGGTTCCAGTTCCTGGACGTACACGGGCGCCTCCCCGGTTTCCGTCATGCGAAAGCGATTTCTCGCGTCCTCAAAACGGAATGGCCATGTCCGCGCCGAGCTCGCGTCAGTGGGTGCGCGGGGGGAGAAACCGGGGGTGCGGTCAGTTGTCGGGCGACCGCAGGACCCGCAGATGGCCGCGTCGCGCGACCTCCCTCGGGTCGGCCCCGCGGCCTCCGCCGCCGGCCTCGGCCGCCCGCTGCTGGGGACGGGCCGCCTCGCGCACGGCGTTCGCAAGCGCTTCCAGGTCGTCGCCGCTCGGGCGGGCCGGGGCCGAACCGTCGAGGAGCCGGACGACCTCCCAGCCACGCGGGGCGGTGAGGCGCTCGGAGTGCTCGGCGCACAGGTCGTAACAGTGGGGTTCAGCGTAGGTGGCGAGCGGGCCGAGGACCGCGGTCGAGTCGGCGTAGACGTACGTCAGCGTCGCGACGGCGGGACGGCCGCAGGCGGTGCGCGAACAGCGACGTACAGGGCTCACGACGTTGGACGGTACCGCACTCTTGAGCGGGCCGCGACGACTCTCCACCAGGTCACCCCACCGTGTCGTGCTGTGAGACGCCCCACACACGCCTGCGGACGCACCCTGCTGACCAGCCATGACATCGCCGTCCAGGGTGTCGAACGGTCCCGCAACCGGTCAAGAGTCAACACAAAACCCTCAATTGCCGTGAGATCACCGGTCTCGGCGGGATACGGATTTGAGCCCAACCTTGGCTTGAATGGTCATGTAACGACATGCCGTGCGGCGCGGCCGGAAGCCGTCCGTGCCGCCGTGCGGTGCCGGGCGCGGGGGCGCGGCGGGGACTACCCTTCACCAGTGATGGACAAGCCCGTAACGCCCCGTGCCGCCGCCCCCGGGCCCCGCCGTCGTGATCGCCACGGACGGGGCATGCGCGGCCCCATCGCACCGCCGCAGGTGCCGCTCGCCGCGAGCCGCGCGGACGCGTTCGCCGATCTGGTGCAGGACTCCGTGGAGCGTCTGGAGCGGCGGTGGCCGCAGCTCGCCGACATCGACTTCCTCGTCCTGGAGGTGCCGCGGCTCGACGGGCCCGGCCAGGCCTGGAACGACGAGGCGGTTCCGCTCGGCGGCACGATCAGCGCACGCGAGGGCCGCCCCGCGCGCGTGGTCGTCTACCGGCGGCCCGTCGAGATCCGCACCAAGGGGCGCGACGAGCGGGCGGCGCTGGTGCACGAGGTCGTCGTCGAGCAGGTCGCCGAGCTCCTCGGGCTGACGCCGGAGACGGTCGATCCGCGCTACGGCGAGGACCAGGGCTGAGCCGGGCCCCCCGGCCCGCCCGGCCTACCTCTGGAGCACCGACAGGTCTTCGTCCGCCTCCGGTACGGCCACCATCCCGCGGTCGTCCGGCAGGGTCTGCACGGTGAAGGCGGGGACACCGTCCTCGTTCGCCGCGAGGGTGCGGGCCCCGTAGACCGGACCGCCCGAGACCGGCTCGACCGTGAGCGCGTACGTGCCCTTCAGGCCACCGGGGACCGGGGGCTCGACGTCCTGGGTCGTGCCGGCCTTGATCGTGTACGTCTTCGACACTGGGGTCCCGCCCTCGCTGCCGGCCGAGGCGGTGACCTTGACCGTGGCGGCGGTGCGGGGGGCCGTCAGGGACAGGGTGCTGTCCTTGCCGCTGTTGTCCGCGGACGTCGCGCGCGTGCCGACGGGGCGGCCGGCCGGGATGAACGCCGTCTCCTGCTTGTCGCCCTTGCCGCGGACGACCCGCAGGGCCGCCACGACCGGCACGGACCGGTCCGTCGGCGTCAGCACCAGGGAGCCCGCCTCGCCGCGGGTGACGTCGCCCAGGTCGACGGCGGTCGTCATGCCTCCCTTGACGTGCACGGTCTCGTGACCGGCCGGGGTGATCAGCCCGGAGGGAGAGGCCAGGCGCACCTTCAGGTCCGCGTCGGCGTCGGCGGGGGTGAAGGCGACCAGGCGCACGGCGGTGGCGTCCTTGGGGATGCCGGGCAGGACCAGGCTGCCCGACGGGTCCGCGGACGCGGCCAGCCAGTCACCGCCGATCTTGTCGTCCAGGGCCTGCACGGCGGCGCCCACGCGTCCGCTGCGGACGTTGACGTGCACGGTGAGGTTGGTCTGCCGCTCGTCGGTGAGGGTGGACAGCAGGACCGGTTCGCTGGAGTGCGGCCCGACCGTGATGCCCTCCCCCACCGCGGACTTCAGGGCGCCGTCCTTGCCGTAGAGCTCGATGTCGACCACGGCGGCCGAGTCGTCTGGGTTGGTGAGGTGGACGTAGTCGGTGCGGTCGGCGTCCGTGCTGGCGCCGGGGAACCAGAAGTCGGTGTCCGGAGCCATGCAGTTGACGCCCTGCAGGCCCCGCCCCGTCCCCGCGGCGACCTCGGTCGTCTCCTGGACGGTCCAGCCGGGCGCGAACCTGCCGTCCGCGGTCCCGACGAGGGCCGGCGCGTCGCCGCCGGAGCTTTCGCCGGTGACCGGCTTGCCGGGCTCCTTGGGAGTCAGCACCGGTTGTGCGGACTTGTCCTTGCCGGACTTCCCGTCGTCCTTGGCCGTGCCTTCGTCCTCGCCCTCGGCCGCGGCGTCCGCCGACTCCTCGGCGGCCGCGCGCAGTTCGGCCTTGCCGCCGCTTCCGGTGCCCTTCGTGACGGGCGTGAAGGAGGTGTAGGACGTCTCCGCGAGGTCGGACGTGCTGGGCGCCGGGCACACCAGGCTCGTGCGCTCCACGGGCAGTTGGGCGGCCGCCTTGGCGGCGGTGTCCGTGCCCGGGGCGTCCGGAGCGGACAGCGCGGCGAAGCCGGTGACGGCGGCGAGCGCGGTCGTGCCGGCGATCAGGGACAGGGTGGTGCGGTTCACTGCTGGCTCCCGTCGGGACGCTCACTGCCCGTGCCGTGGGGGTGGTGCTGCTGGCCCGGGTCGTACGGCGTGCCGTAGCCCTGCTGGTAGGCCTGGTCGTACGCCGCCTGGTCGTAGCCGGCCTGGTCGTACGGCGGCGTGTGGCCCTGACCCTGGCCCTGGCCGCCGTACGCGTACGGGTCGTACTGGCCGCCCTGGTACGGGTCCGCCGGGTACTGCTGTCCGTAGGCGTCCGCCGGGTACTGCGCGTTCTGGTACTGGTCGCCGTGGTTCGCGTACTGGCCGCCCTGGTAGCCGGCGTTGTCCCTCCCCCAGGCTCGAACATCCTCTCCCGGGGGGACCCCCACCCCGTGGTTCTGCTGCTGGGGCACGGCCACCGGCGGCTGCTGCGGTTGCGGGGGCGGGAACTCATCGGGTCCGGCGGGCCCGGCGGCCTCTTCGGTCTCGGCCTCCGCCTGGGCGCGCAGGCGGCGGGCGCGGCGGCCCTCGCCGGCGACGGCCTGGGCCGGGACGGCCGGCTCGTCGGGGAGGTCGTCGTCGATGTCGCGGCGCCGGCCGGGCAGGGCGAGCACCACCAGGACGACGGCGAGCAGGCCCTGGACCCACAGCCAGGCCGTGTGGCCGATCGGGTCGTCGTAGGTGACGTCCAGCCTGCCGCCACCGGCGGGGAGTTCGAAGCCCTGGGCCCAGCCGTCGACCGTGGTGCGGGTCAGCGGCTTGCCGTCGAGCGTGGCGGACCAGCCGTCGGAGGCCGAGTCGGCGAGGCGCAGCACGCGTCCGCCCGCGCCGGCCGGGATGGTGGTGTGGATGTCGACGGGTCCGGCGGCGACGGGCTGCGGGGTGCCGGATCCGGAGGCGGGGGCGATGGTGGCGCGCGCCACCTCGCGGTTGACGCGCCACAGGGCGCCGCCGGCCTGCTGGCTGAGGCGGGTCAGGCCGGGCGTGGCGTCGAGGACGCGGGTGACCTCGCGGGGCGCGCCCTGGTGGACGAGGACGTAGCGCACGGCGAAGCCGCCGAGCTGGTCGGCCTGGTCGGCACCGGAACCGGCGACCAGGTTGGCGACGACCTTGTCGAGCCTGCCGTTCTCCCCGTCGGCGGCGGCGATCTCGCCGTCGCCGAGGCGGGCGCCCGAGCCGCGGACCAGCATGTAGCCGACGCGGGCGCCGGAGTCGCTGTCGAGGACGAGCGTGCGGGCCTGGTCGCGGGTGCCGCTCTCCTCGGCGACGAACGCGGGGACCTGGGTCGGATCGCGTCGCTCCAGCGGGCCGTCGGCGCCGCGGATCATCCAGCCGGCGGCGATGAGCAGCGGGCCCGCGGCTGAGGCGAAGGCGATCAGCACGGCGACCGGCTGGCGCCAGCCGAAGCTCTGCTCGGCCACCCGCGCGCGTGCCCCGTCGGCGCCGAGCGCGGCGGCGGCCAGCAGGGCGATGCCGTAGACGAGGGTCGCCGGGCCGGCCCAGGTGGAGCTGTTGGACAGGACCGCGAAGACGAAGCCGACGAGGGCGACGGTCCAGGCCGTCCAGATGCCCGCCTGGCGTTCCGAGCGCACCAGGGCGGCGAGGGCGGCCAGCACGATGCCGATGAGCATGAGGCCGCTGACGGTGCCGGGGCCGCCCGGGCTGGCGCCGAGCAGGTCGAGGGCGGAGGCGGCCGAGGGGCCGTAGTCGAGGCCCGCTTCCTTGAGGAAGCCGAACGGGAGCAGCGTCAGCGACCAGGGCGCCAGGAGCAGCAGGGGGGTGCCGAGCTGGGCGAGGAACCGCAGCCCGTAGGCCGTGATGTCGCTCCGGCGCAGCGCCAGCAGTCCGATGCCGAGGAGCAGCGCGATGGGCCACACGATCGGCGTGAAGGCGGTGGTGATGGTCAGCAGCAGCGCGTACGCCCAGGTGGCGCGCCAGCTGCCGCGGGCTCCGGCGGAGTTCGCCAGGCCGCCGGCCGCGATGCCCGCGCGGGCGATGAGCGGCAGCAGCACGGCCAGGACGGCGGTGCCGATGCGGCCGCCGGCGAGGGCGCCGGTGGCGGCGGGCAGGAACGCGTAGACGACGGCCGCCCAGGCGCGCAACAGCCTGGACTCGACGAGCGGGCGGGAGGCGAAGTAGGCGGCGACGCCGGCCAGGGGCACCGAGCCGACGAGCAGGACCGTGACGGCGAGGCCGGTCGAGCCGAACAGCAGGGACGCCAGCATCGCCACGAGCGCGACGTACGGCGGCGCGGACGAGGTGCCGCCGGCCCCGACCGGATGCCAGGCGTCGAGGTAGCGCGACCACAGCTCGGCGGAATCGGCCGGGGCGGGCAGCAGGGCGCCGCCCGCGAGGGCGCCGCCGCCCAGGAGCTGACGGCAGGCGAACAGGGAGACGAGCAGCAGCACCAGGAAGAGCACCGGGCCGGGCTTGCGCGCGATGCGCTTGAGCCGGGCGAACTGCTCGATCTCCAGGAAGTCGGCGTCGTCGCCGCCGGGGCCCGACTCGACGGCGCCGCCGTGCCGTCCGGCGCCGGCGGCGGCCTCCGGGTCGGAGCGGCCGACGAGGCTGCTCGCGACCTGCTCGACGGTGACGCGGACGGTCGCGCCGGGCGGCGGGAACAGCGCCCGCAGCTCGTCCTTGTCGATCTGGGGTGCGCCTCTGGCGCGCCGCCCGGCGAGGATCCGCTCGGGCCTCAGCAGCGTGCCCAGCAGGCCGCGGATCTCGTCGACGGCCTGTCCGGGTACCTTGCCGACCAGGTAGGCCACGGTCCGCAGCAGGGTGCCGAGCACGATCCGCAGCATCACCCAGGGGAGCACGGCCGTACGCGAGTTGACGAGCAGGGTGTAGACGGCGCCGGCCTTGTCGACCTTGTGCGGGGAGGCCGCCGTACGGCCCATGCAGTCGACCGTGCGGCGCTCGCGGCTGGACGCCTCGGCGTGGCGGACGACCGCCTCGGGGGCGATCAGGACGCGGTAGCCGGCCGCGTGCGCGCGCCAGCACAGGTCGACGTCGTCGCGCATGAGGGGCAGGTGGCGGTCGAACCCGCCGAGCTGCTCGAAGACGTCACGGCGGACGAGCATGCCGGCGGTGGACACCGAGAGCACGGTACGGACGTGGTCGTGCTGGCCCTGGTCCTGCTCGCGGCGGTCCAGGCCGGTCCAGCGGCGGCCGGAGTTGGCGATGGAGACGCCGACCTCCAGCAGCTGCCGCCGGTCGTACCAGCCGCGGAGTTTGGGACCCACGACGGCGACGTCCTCGCGGCCCAGCTCGTACTCGTTCTCCACGACCCGCAGCAGCTGGGCCAGGGCGTCCGGGTCCGGGGCGCAGTCGTCGTGCAGCAGCCACAGCCACTGCACCGGTTCGCCGTGCGGGAGCTCGGGCAGGTCGTAGGCGTCGTCGCGCCACGAGCGCGTGACGGGGTCCCAGCCGCTGGGGCGCTTCAGGTACGGCAGCTCGTCCGGGGTGAGGACCGGGGCGGTGCGGCCGCACTCCTCGACGGCCTGGCCGAAGCCGGTGCGGCGGGCCAGGTGCAGCACCCGGTCGGCGCCGAGGGCGTCGGTGACCAGCTGGGCGGAGGCGTCCGCGCTGCCGGTGTCGGCGCCCATCGCGTACTGGACGGGCCGCTCCTGGCCGAGCAGCCCGGCGAGCGCCTCGGGCAGCCAGCGGGCGCCGTCGTGGGAGACGAGGACCGCGGTCACCACATGACGCGGGAACTCAGGTGTGGCAGCGGCGTCGTGATGAGCTGCCGAGTGGCTGTGCACGGACATCGAGGTACGGGCCCCGGTTCGGTGGACTGCGGTGGACGCCCGTGCCCAAAGGGGGCGGCGGGGCGTCTCGGACGAGCGCCCACACTATCGGCTGCGCAGCAAGCGGCCCGCCGCCTGTGGATAACCCACGGACGACGGGCCGTTCACGCAGAGGGTGGGGCGTCAGACGGCCGCCTTCTTCAGCCGGCGGCGCTCCCGCTCGGACAGGCCGCCCCAGATGCCGAACCGCTCGTCGTTGGCGAGGGCGTACTCGAGGCACTCGGAGCGGACCTCACAGGCGAGGCAGACCTTCTTGGCCTCCCTGGTCGAGCCGCCCTTCTCGGGGAAGAAGGACTCGGGGTCGGTCTGGGCGCACAGCGCGCGCTCCTGCCAGCCGAGTTCCTCGTCCGCGTCGTCGACCAGCAGTTGCTGCACCGTCTCGGTCATGTGCGCCCCTCGTCTGTCTTCGCGTCCCCGTGATCTAGCCGTTACCGATTCCGGCTGAACGACACGAGTGAAATTACAAGTGTGCTGCTCCGGGCGAGTCAAGCCGAGATCTGCTATTGAGCCCCTTATTCACTCTGCGGAACCAAGCCCATGCGGAAAGTGTTCAAATCACCATAAAACCTGACACACAGACGGAGCCCCTGAGGGCTCACACCTTCCGACGGACCCCTCGCAGACCTGTACGGAGAAGGACGCCCAGGAGTTCGATCTCGTTCCGACACGCACGTCGAAGCGAAACGGATCACAGTCGGATCACGACTACGCAACGGGGTTTGTGCGCCCGGTTGGACGCCATGTGTCCCGGGCGGGCCATGAACAAACCTTTCATCTGAGCGATCGACCGGATGAGGTGAACCACATCCCACATACCGGGTGTCGAGTTGACAGTGAAGGTGTGAACCGGTGTCCTTGTGGGCATGCTCGCGAACTTGGCACCCACGTCGACCCGCACCGCCGGGTCCCACGGTGCTGCCCGCGCTCGCTGTAGCTGTTGCTGTCCCAGCTGTTGAGCCACACCCGCTCCAGCTGAAGGCCGAGCCACCCGTACCTCGGCTCCCGTTCCCCTCTGACCTTCCTTCACTGAGGAACCACGCACCCCATGAACAGCGACAGCGACCTCCAGATCGCCGGCGACATCCTCGAAGTCACGCACCTCCTCCAGACCCCCCGCGAGCACCCGGCCACCGTCGCCGAGTTCGTCGGACTGGCCCGCTCCCTCGCCGAGGACCGCTCCCAGTGGGAACACCTCGTCCGCTACGACGCCACCAGCCGCTGGTACCACCGGCTGCGCACCGGACCGGGCTACGAGGTGTGGCTGCTGTCCTGGGTGCCCGGGCAGGGCAGCGGGCTGCACGACCACGGCCGCTCCTCCGGTGTGCTGACCGTCCTGGACGGCACCCTGACCGAGCGCACGGAGCGGGGCACGCGCGCCTTGCGGGCGGGCGCGCAGCGCGTGTTCGCGCCGGGGTACGTACACGAAGTCGTCAACGACGCGCTGGAGCCGGCCGTGAGCCTGCACGTCTACTACCCGGGCCTCACCGAGATGCCGATGCACACGGCCCCGCACTGCGAGGCCCGGGCCGTCCCGGGCGCCCTGACTGCCTGACCCGGATGTCGTAGCCGCCTGCAAGACTGTCGCCCATGCGCATTGTGGTTCTGGCAGGCGGCATCGGCGGTGCCCGGTTCCTGCGTGGTCTGAAGCGGGCCGTCCCGGACGCGGACATCACGGTCATCGGCAACACCGGGGACGACATCCACCTCTTCGGGCTGAAGGTCTGCCCGGACCTCGACACGGTGATGTACACGCTCGGCGGCGGCATCAACGAGGAGCAGGGCTGGGGGCGCGCCGACGAGACCTTCCACCTGAAGGAGGAGCTCGCGGCGTACGGAGTCGGGCCCGAGTGGTTCGGTCTCGGCGACCGGGACTTCGCCACCCACATCGTGCGGACGCAGATGATCGGCGCCGGGTACCCGCTGAGCGCGGTGACGCAGGCGCTGTGCGACCGCTGGAAGCCGGGTGTCCGGCTGATCCCCATGTCCGACGACCGCGTCGAGACGCATGTGGCCGTCGAGATCGACGGTGAGACCAAGGCGATCCACTTCCAGGAGTACTGGGTGCGGCTGCGCGCCTCGGTGCCCGCCCGGGCGGTCGTGCCGGTCGGCGCCGACCAGGCGAAGCCCGCGCCGGGCGTCCTGGAGGCCATCGCCGAGGCGGACGTGATCCTCTTCCCGCCGTCCAACCCGGTCGTGTCGATCGGCACGATCCTCGCCGTGCCCGGCATCCGGGAGGCGATCGCCGACGCCGGGGTGCCGGTCGTCGGCCTCTCCCCCATCGTCGGAGACGCGCCCGTGCGGGGCATGGCCGACAAGGTCCTCGCCGCCGTGGGCGTGGAGTCGACCGCGACGGCGGTGGCCGAGCACTACGGCTCGGGCCTGCTGGACGGCTGGCTCGTGGACTCGGTGGACGCCGCGGCGGTGGAACGGGTCGAGGCGGCCGGGATCCGCTGCCGGGCCGTGCCGCTGATGATGAGCGACGCCGACGCGACCACGCGGATGGCCCAGGAGGCACTGGCGCTGGCCGAGGAGGTGCGGGGGGCGTGAGCGGTGAGACGCAGGGAGCCGCCGGCTACCGGGTGTGGGCCCTGGGCGGGATACCGGAGGTCACGGCCGGGGACGACCTGGCCAAGCTGATCGCTGACGCCGAGCCCGGCCTGGCCGACGGGGACGTGCTGCTCGTCACCTCGAAGATCGTGTCCAAGGCGGAGGGCCGGATCGTGCGGGCCGCCGACCGGGAGGCCGCGATCGACGCGGAGACGGTCCGGGTCGTGGCCCGGCGCGGCGCCCTGCGGATCGTGGAGAACCGGCAGGGCCTGGTCATGGCCGCCGCCGGGGTCGACGCGTCCAACACCCCGTCCGGCACGGTGCTGTTGCTGCCCGAGGACCCGGACGCCTCCGCCCGCGCCATCCGCGACGGACTGCGCGACACCCTCGGCGTCGACATCGGCGTCGTCGTCACCGACACCTTCGGCCGGCCCTGGCGCGCAGGGCTCACCGACGTCGCGATCGGGGCCGCCGGAGTGCGCGTGCTCGACGATCTGCGCGGCGGCACGGACGCGCACGGCAATCCGCTCAGCGCCACCGTCGTCGCCACGGCCGACGAACTCGCCGCCGCGGGCGACCTGGTCAAGGGCAAGGCCGCGGGGCGGCCCGTCGCCGTGGTGCGCGGGCTCGCGCACCTGGTCGCGCGGGAAGACGACGGCGAGGGAGCGCGGGCCATGGTCCGCGGCGCGCGGGACGACATGTTCCGCCTCGGCACCTCGGAGGCGGTACGGCTGGCCGTGACCCAGCGGCGCACGGTCCGGTCCTTCACGGACGAGCCCGTCGACGCGGGTGCCGTACGGCGGGCCGTGGCCGCGGCCGTGACCGCCCCGGCGCCGCACCACACCACGCCGTGGCGGTTCGTGCTGCTGGAGTCGCAGGAGTCGCGCACACGGCTGCTCGACGCCATGCGGGACGCGTGGATCGCCGATCTGCGGCGGGACGGCAAGAGCGAGGAGTCCATCGCCAAGCGGGTCCGGCGCGGGGACGTGCTGCGCAACGCGCCCTACCTCGTCGTCCCCTGCCTGGTCATGGACGGCTCCCACACGTACGGCGACCTGCGGCGGGACGGCGCCGAGCGGGAGATGTTCGTGGTCGCCGCCGGGGCCGGCGTGCAGAACTTCCTGGTCGCGCTGGCCGGGGAGCGGCTGGGTTCGGCATGGGTGTCGTCGACGATGTTCTGCCGGGAGGTGGTGCGCGAGGTGCTGGACCTGCCCGCGGACTGGGACCCGATGGGGGCGGTGGCGGTCGGGCATCCGGCGGAGGAACCGCGGGCACGGCCCGGGCGGGACGCGGGGGCGTTCATCGAGGTGCGGTGAATCGAGGTGCGGTGACAGGTGCCGGGCGGCGCCTACGCTCGTAGGGCTGCTCCTCTCAAGGACTCCAGGGACGTCATTCATGGCAGGACGGTTCGCTCCGCGGCCCACGCGTACGACGGTGCGCGGAGGGCATGTCGCGGTACCCCCGGGTGTGCCCCGGCAGGCGACGGGGCCGGGGCGGGTGCGCGCGTGGGTGCCGGACGGGCCGCTGGATCTCGGCCTGGTGCTCGGGCCGCTGCGGCGCGGGCCCGGCGATCCGACGTTCCGGGCGACTCCGGACGGGTCCGTGTGGCGGACCAGCCTCACTCCGGCCGGGCCGGGGACGCTACGGGTGTGCGCCTACGGCGGTGGGGTGCGCGGGGAGGCCTGGGGGCCCGGGGCGGAGTGGCTGCTGGAGGGGTTGCCGGAGCTGCTCGGGGCCGCGGACGACCCGTCGGCGTTCGTGCCGCGGCACCGGCTGCTGGCGTCGGCCCGGCACCGGCGGCCGGGGTTGCGGCTGACGCGCAGCGGGCTCGTGCTGGAGTCGCTGATCCCGTCGATCCTGGAGCAGAAGGTCACGACGGACGAGGCGTACCGGGCGTGGCGGCTGCTGGTGCGGAAGTTCGGGGAACCGGCGCCGGGGCCCGCACCCGCGCGGATGTACGTGATGCCGGCGCCCCGGACGTGGGCGCTGATCCCGTCGTGGGAGTGGCATCGGGCCGGGGTCGACAACAAGCGGGCGTCGACGATCCTGCGTGCGGTGCGGGTCGCCGCGCGGCTGGAGCAGGCGGTGGGGATGGAGCCCGGGGCGGCCCGGGCGCGGCTGGAGCTGGTGCCGGGGGTCGGACCGTGGACCTCTGCGGAGACGGTGCAGCGCAGTCATGGGGCGGCGGACGAGGTGACGGTGGGGGATCTCCATCTGCCCGGGATCGTGGGGTGGGCGCTGGCCGGGGACCGGGACGCGGACGATGCGGCGATGCTGGAGTTGCTGGAGCCGTATGCGGGGCAGCGGCATCGGGCGGCTCGGCTGATCCTGCTGAGCGGGAGGGTGCCGGCGCGGCGGGCGCCGAAGATGCCTCGGTGGGATATCGGCCAGTTGTGAAGTGTCGGGGTTGAGGTGCTCGGCGTTGACCGGGGGACGGTGCTGTGGGCTTCGGGTGCTCGGCGTCGGTGCTGAGGGCGGGTGGGTCCGCAACCCGGCGGAGCGGGGTCCCCCCAGCTCTCGACTTCGCTCGAGCAGGGGGACCCCCACGCCCACCCGTGCCGCCCCTAGCAGCACGCATGCCCGCAGCGGACCCCGTCCCGTCCTACTGGTCCGAAGAGAAGCGGACCGCTCCCGCCGGGATGCGGGCGTCGCACCATATGCGGGCGCCCTCCAGGAGTTCGTTGTCGGGGCCGATCACCGCGCCGTCGCCTATGACCGTGCCCGTGAGGACCGAGCGTTGGCCGACGCGGGCCCGGGTGCCGATCAGGGAGTCGGTGATGACCGCGCCCGGTTCGATGACCGCGCCGGGCAGGATCGTGCTGCCGAAGATCCGCGCGCCCTCCGCCACGAACGCGCCCTCGCCCACCACCGTGCCGCCCGACAGCTTGGCGTCGGAGGCGACCTGGGCCGTCGGCAGGACCAGGCGGTCGCCGCAGCGGCCGGGGACCGCGGGCGACGGGGCCCGGCCCAGGACCAGGTCCGCCGAGCCCCGGACGAAGGCCGCCGGGGTGCCCAGGTCCAGCCAGTACGTCGAGTCGACCATGCCCTGGAGGTGGGCGCCGGCCGACAGCAGGCCCGGGAAGGTCTCGCGTTCCACCGACACCGGCCTGCCGAGCGGGATCGCGTCGATGACCGAGCGGCGGAAGACATACGCCCCCGCGTTGATCTGGTCGGTGACGATCTCCTCGGGGGTCTGCGGCTTCTCCAGGAACGCCAGGACCCTGCCCGTGTCGTCCGTCGGGACCAGGCCGTAGGCGCGCGGGTCGGTGACCTTGGTGAGGTGCAGCGAGACGTCCGCGCCCGTGGTCTCGTGGGTGTCGACCAGGGCCCGGATGTCCAGCCCCGTCAGGATGTCCCCGTTGAAGATCAGGACTGGGTCGTCGGGGCCGGAGTGCAGCCGTGAGGCCACGTTGCGGATGGCGCCGCCCGTGCCGAGCGGCTCCTCCTCGGTGACGTATTCGAGGTGGAGCCCCAGCGCCGAACCGTCACCGAAGTACGGCTCGAAGACCTCGGCCAGATAGGACGTGGCCAGGACGATGTGCTCGACACCGGCCGCTCTCGCTCTCGCCAGCTGGTGCGTGAGGAAGGGCACCCCGGCCGCCGGGACCATGGGCTTGGGCGTGTGCACCGTGAGCGGGCGCAGCCGCGTGCCCTTGCCGCCGACCAGGAGGATCGCTTCTGTCACGTGTCGTCTCTGCTTCCTGCCGGGACCGGCCGAACTGTCTTTCGGCCGGTCAGTGTATGCAGACCGTTCCGTGGCGCCTTCGCTGGCCGTGCGGCATTACGTCCCATGCCCCCGCATGCCCCCCGACGGCGGTCGAACGTGTACTCAGCGGCCCTGGTAGCGGGCCGCCTTGGAGCGGGCCGAGCCGAGTTCTCCGTAGAGCTTGCGTCCCGGGCACTCGGTCGCGAAGCCGTCCCGGTGCCCCGAGATCACGTTCAGCCGTACCTTCTTACCCTTCCGGTAGAGATTGCTGCCGGCCGACTTCAGGTACGTCTTTCCCTTCGGGTTCATCCGGTACAGCCCCAGCTTCCAGGCGGTCAGCCGGGCGATGGCCGTGACCGCCGACTTCGACGGCTTGGTGGCGCCGTACGACCCGAGGACGGCGATCCCCATGCTGTTGCTGTTGAAACCAAGCGTGTGTGCGCCGAGGACCGGTTTCGCCACGCCTCCGGCGCGGCCCTCGTAGATCTTTCCGCACTTGTCGATGAGGAAGTTGTAGCCGATGTCCCGCCACCCCATGCTCTTGACGTGGTAGCGGTAGATACTGCGGATGAGTGACGGGACTTGCGAGCAGCGGTAGTTGTTGCCGCTGGCCGTGTGGTGCACGAAGGCCGCCTTGACCTTCTTCGTGTACCGGAAGCCGCTCTCCCGCAACCCCTCGTTCGCCCCCCAGCCGCGCCGCGTGACGATACCCGGGCGCGGGCCGACGTAGGGCTTGGCCTGCCGCTGCCGCTCCGTCAGCCCGTCGGGGTCGAGGGCGAAGTACTCCTGCTCGGTCTCGGCGTGGCTCAGTGCGGCGATCTCGGTGGCGCCGAGGGGGGCGAGGTCGGCGTTGGCGGCAAAGGCCTCGGTGAGGGCGGACGCCTCGGCGTTCAGGCCGCCGGTGCGGGGGGCGTCCGCGGCGGCGCCGTGGAGTTGGTCGCCGTCCTCTCCGTCCTCGCCGGGGTCGACGAGTTCGAGGCGGAGGCCCGAGGGCAGCGGGGGGGTCGCGGGCAGTTTGCGGGCGCCCGGGGTCGGCTCGGCGGAGTCCGCCGCCGGGTGGCCGGACTCGGAGCGGACCCGGAGTTCCACGCCGTCGGAGTCGCCCACCCACAGCGGGGCCGTGGCACCGCGGACGCGGCCCGAGGCTCTCTCGGCGGTGTCCGGGTCGGCGGCGTGGTCGGCGTTGTGGGTCTCCACGTCCTGCCAGCCCGACCAGATGCCGGTGCCGGCGGCGCGGGTGCGGACCTGGACGCGGCCGTTCAGTTCGGCTTCGGGGTCGTCCCAGACGACGCCCACGAGCGAGAAATGGCGTACGGCCCGGCGGGGCAGGCCCTGCTCGGCGGAGGAGGCGGAGGGGGTGGCTCGGTCGCGGGTGAGGGGTTCGAGAGGGAGGGACTGGGTGCTGCCGGCGGCGTACGGCTCGGCCGCCCGCCGGCCGGACGGGGCCGTGACCGGGGTACCCGCGAGGGGTACGGGTCTCGCCGTCGGCGCGGCTTCCGTGGACGGCACCGGTCTCGCCGTTGCCGCGAGGGCGGGAGGGGTGAGGGGAAGGGCCAGAGCGGCCGCACAGGTGACACCGATCGAGGAAGCAAGGAATCCACGCATGCCCCTGATCTTGGACATAGTCATACAAGTCTGTCCATTTGGTATTTGACGGACTGTCGGCCGGGTTCGGCCGAACCGGTGGCGGATGCCCGGCGGGGCGGTGGCCGGGCCGTTGGGCGCAGGGTCGTGCGCCGCGTACGCTTGCGCGGATGAACGCCACCGATCGCACCCCTGCCGACCTGCTGGGTTCCGCGCTCGCCGCGGATCCGGGACGTCCCCTGGTGACCTTCTACGACGACGCCACGGGCGAGCGTGTCGAACTGTCCGTGGCCACCTTCGCCAATTGGGTGGCCAAGACCGCCAACCTCCTCCAGGACGAGCTGTCCGTCGAGCCCGGCGACCGGGTGGCGCTGCTGCTGCCCGCGCACTGGCAGACGGCGGTGTGGCTGCTGGCGTGCGCGTCGGTGGGCGTTGTCGCGGACGTGTCCCGGGATGCCCGGGCGGCCGATGTCGTGGTGAGCGGGCCGGACCGGCTGGAGGAGGCGCGGGCCTGCTCCGGCGCGCGGATCGCGATGGCGCTGCGGCCGCTCGGCGGGCGGTTCCCGCAGGTTCCCGAGGGGTTCACCGACTACGCGGTGGAAGTCCCGGGGCAGGGTGACCGGTTCGTGCCGTACGCGCCCGTGGACCCGGAGGGGCCCGCGCTGATCGTGGCCGGGCGGGAGTTCAGCGGGGCCCAGGTGGTCGAGCGGGCCCGGGCCGAGGCGACGGGTCTTGGCCTGACCGGGCCGGGGTCGCGGATCCTGTCGGGACTGCCGTACGACACGTGGGACGGGCTGAACGCGGGGCTGTACGGCCCCCTGGCCACGGGCGGTTCCGTGGTGCTGTGCCGGCATCTGGAGCAGGCCGGGGAGGGCGTGCTGGACAAGCGGGTGGAGAGCGAGCGGGTCACGACGATCGCCCGCGGCACCTCGGGCCGGTAGCCGGGCCCCTCCCCCGTACGGCCCATCCCCACCCACCCCCCGCCCTCCGTTCGCGCCATGGTCGTAGGAGCAGTGCGCGCGGGGCGTTCCTACGTCAGGAGGGGTGGTTGCTTCCGTGGGCTACAGGGTCGGTCCGGGCGCAGGGGCGTCCGCCAGCGGGCGGGGGCTCGTGCGGCGGCGCCGGCGGCGGTGGGTGCGGATCACGGCGTTCGGGGTCACCGGTGTCCTCATGGCCGCCGGCGGGGTCGGCTGGGCCGTGTACGCGAAGCTCAGCGGGAACATCACCCCCGACGAGGCGGCCGCCGCCGAGCTCGCCCGCTACGACAGGGAGCGGCCCACTTCCCTGGTCAAGGACGCCCGGAACATCCTGCTGATCGGGTCGGACTCGCGCGAGGGCACCGACAACGCCCGTTACGGGCGGGACTCCGGCACCGAGCGGTCCGACACCACGATCCTGCTGCATCTGTCCGCCGGCCGGGACAACGCCACCGCCGTCTCCATCCCCCGGGACCTGATGGTGAACCTGCCGGCCTGCCGGCGTCCGGACGGGTCCCGCAGCGTGCCCCGGTTCGCCATGTTCAACCAGGCCTTCCAGCTCGGCGGCTCGGCCTGCACCATCCGCACCGTGGAGAAGCTGACCGACATCCGCGTCGACCATCACGTCGTCGTCGACTTCCACGGCTTCAAGGAGATGGTCGACGCGGTCGACGGCGTCGAGGTGTGCCTGCGGCAGCCGATCAACGACCGGGCCGCCAAGCTGCGGCTGCCCGCCGGGCGCGTGACGCTGAACGGCGAGCAGGCCCTCGGCTACGTGCGCGCCCGCAAGACCCTGGGCGACGGCAGCGACACCGAGCGGATGGAGCGCCAGCAGCGATTCCTCGGGGCACTCGTCAACAAGGTGCGCAGTAATGACGTCCTGCTGAATCCGGCGAAGCTGTATCCCGTGCTGGACGCCGCCACCTCGTCCCTCACCACCGACCCGGAACTGGCCAGCTTGCGTGGTTTGTACGCACTCGTGCGCGGCCTGCGCGACATCCCCATGGAACAAGTGCAATTCCTGACCGTCCCCCGGGAGTCGTATGCCTACGACGCCAATCGCGACCAACTCGTGGAGCCCGCCGCAAAGCGGCTGTTCGAGCGGCTGCGTACGGACACACCGGTGGTCGTGGAGGACAACGGCCCCCGTGAGGGGGCGTACGGGGATTCGTATCCGGGTCCCTTTCACGAGCCCACCGTCACCGTTTCTCCTCCACCGACGTTTCGGGGGAACACGGCAGCCGAGGACACCTGTGGGTAAAGCGGGCACCAAGGCAGCGCCAAGGCAATGAACTCTTCACCAGGGAAATGGGCGAATTGCCCAGCTGTAGGGACGTGCAATGGGTCACCGTCGTCGCTCGGCACCGAAAGGGACGGTTAGTGTGAGCGATCCGGTGCGCCCGGCTCTGAGGGAAGGTCCCAGGTCGCGCACTGTGTGACCGAGACCCGGGCGCCTTGCAGGGGGGAAGGCGCCGCGTGCCCCGACGGAGGAAACAGGCAACCGTGGACGCGCAAGGCCGTGGGCGGGCGGACGACATCGATCCCGCAGACCAGTGGGTGCTCAACCCGGACACCGGTGAATACGAACTGCGACTGGGGACTTCCGCGCCGCGGTCGGGTGTCCCCTCGCCCCGCAAGCCACGGCCCTCCGAGGCGGCCCCGCCGGCCCGTAGCCGCAACGAGGCGCCCGGCCGGTCCCGCCCCGAGACGCCCGGGCGTGCGGTGCCGTCGCCGCGCAGGCGCCGCGGGGCGCCGCAGGAGCCGCTGCCGGGGCGGCGCGGACGGCGCCCCGGCAAGAAGGCCTCCAAGGGCCGGAAGGTCCTGCTGTGGACCGGCGGCGCGATGGCGTTCGTCCTGGTCGCCGGGGCGGGTGGCGCGTACTTCTACATCGAGCACCTGAACGACAACATCGCATCCGTCTCCGACGACGGCGCGAGCACCGGTGGCTTCAGCAAGGACAAGGCGATCAACATCCTGCTGATCGGCACCGACAAGCGCACCGGCAAGGGCAACGGCAGCTACGGCGACGCGGGCAGTGTCGGGCACGCCGACACCACGATCCTGCTGCACGTCTCCAAGGACCGTTCGAACGCGACCGCGCTGAGCATCCCGCGCGACCTGGTCGTCGACGTGCCGGACTGCCCGACGACACAGGAGGACGGCACGCAGAAGATCATCCCCGGCACGCAGCAGGTCCGCTTCAACACGAGCCTCGGCCAGGACGGCCGTACGCCCAGCTGCACGATGCGGACCGTGACCGAGCTGACCGGCGTCAAGCCCGACAACTTCATGGTCGCGGACTTCAACGCGGTCAAGACGCTGACCAGCGCGGTGGGCGGGGTCGAGGTCTGTGTGGGCAAGGACCTCGACGACCCGGACTCGCACCTGAAGCTGTCCAAGGGCATGCACACCATCGAGGGCGAGCAGGCGCTGGCCTTCGTGCGCACCCGGCACGCCGTCGGTTTCGGCGGCGACCTGAGCCGGATCGGGCTGCAGCAGCAGTTCCTGAGTGCGCTGATGCGCAAGCTGAAGTCCAACGACACCCTCACCAGCCCGTCGAAGATGCTCGACCTGGCCGAGGCGGGCACGAAGGCGCTGACCGTCGACTCGCAGCTGGACAGCATAGGCAAGCTGAAGGACCTCGGCCTGGAGCTGGGCAAGCTCAACACCGAGAACCTGACCTTCACCACCATCCCGGTGATCGACAACCCGGCGGAGAAGGTCAAGGCCACGGTCGTGCTCAACGAGTCGACGGCCCCGCAGGTCTTCGACATGATCAGGAACGACGTCTCCTTCACCGCCGTCAAGGAGCGGAAGAAGAAGGAGGCCGCCGCGGTCGCCGCCCGGCTGAAGGGCACCAAAGCACCGGCCTCCGAGGTCCGGGTGCGGATCCTCAACGGCGGTGCCGTCGCCGGCAGTGCCCAGGAGACGCTGAGCTGGCTGCAGAACGAGGAGGGCGTGACCAAGTCGGAGAACGCCGGCAACGCGCCTGCCCCGCTGGCGAAGACGACCCTGGAGTACGCGCCCGACCAGGCCGACCAGGCCCGCCGCCTCGCCGACCTCATGGGTCTGTCCGGGGCGGCGATGAAGCCGGGCGAGAGCGTGACCAACGACCAGGGGCTGCCTGCGATGACGCTGACCCTCGGCAAGGACTTCGAAGGGGCGGGGGTCTCCCTCACCGCGCCCACCAAGGCACCGGAGGGAGTGCAGAAGTCCACCGCGGACAAGGTGGAGTGCGCCAAGTAACGCGCATTCACTTCGCGTTCGCCCACCTTCCTTCAAACAAATGGGTGGGATTGCCCAGTTGTGAGAACGTGCAATTTCTCACCCACGTCGCTTGACGCCGAAGTGTGCGGATAGTGTGTGCGATCCAGTGCTCTCACCCATGAGCTCCGTCCTGGGGGAGTGCACTGCTTGACCAGCAACGTGCGCCGTCCGGGGGAGGGCGCCGCGTGGCCCGACGGAGGAACAGGCAACCGTGGACGCGCAAGGCCGTGGGCGGGCGGACGACGTCGATCCCGCAGACCAGTGGGTACTCAACCCGAACACCGGCGAATACGAGCTGCGACTGGCCCCTTCCGCAGCGCAGTCGTCCGTACCCGGCCCACGCGGTTCCGGTGGCCGTGGCACGGCCGGTGCGGCAGGAGCCCGCCGGACCACCCCCGCCCGGCGTCCCGGGGCCACGGCACCCGGCGATGAGACCCCTGCCCCGCGCAGACGCGCCACCGCCCCGGCCGACGCGGCCGCGAGCCGGCGCGGACGCCGCCCGGCGCCGAAGAAGGCGAAGGGCAAGAAGGTCCTGATGTGGACCGGCGGCTCCCTGGCGTTCGTACTGATCGGGGCGAGCGGGGCCGCGTACCTCTACTACGAGCACCTCAACGGCAACATCACGTCCGTCTCCGACGACGGCGCCGGCACCGGCGGATTCAGCAAGGACCGCGCGATCAACATCCTGCTGGTCGGCACCGACAAGCGCACCGGCAAGGGCAACGAGGGCTACGGCGACAAGAACAGCGCCGGGCACGCGGACACCACGCTCGTCCTGCACGTCTCCAAGGACCGTACGAACGCGACAGTGCTGAGCATCCCGCGCGACCTGATCACCGACATCCCGGACTGTCCGACGACGCAGGAGGACGGCTCGGAGAAGGTCATCCCGGGCACGCAGCGCACCCGCTTCAACAACAGCCTCGGGCAGGAGGACCGCACGCCGAGCTGCACCATGCGCACGATCACCGAGCTCACGGGGCTGAAGATGGACCACTTCATGGTGGCCGACTTCAACGCGGTCAAGACGCTGACCAGCGCGGTGGGCGGGGTCGACGTCTGTCTGGCCAAGGACATCAAGGACCCCGACTCCAAGCTCGACCTGCCCAAGGGCGAGCACACCATCGAGGGCGAGGAGGCGCTGGCCTTCGTCCGCACCCGGCACTCCGTGGGCTTCGGCGGTGACCTGAGCCGGATCGAGCTGCAACAGCAGTTCCTGGGCTCGATGCTGCGCAAGCTGAAGTCCAACGACACCCTCACCAGCCCGTCCAAGATGATCAAGCTGGCGGAGGCGGGCACCAAGGCGCTGACCGTCGACTCCCAGATCAGCACAATCAAGAAGCTGGCCGATCTCGGGGCAGAACTGGGCAAGTTCGACACCAAGAACCTCACGTTCGCCACCGTGCCCGTCGTCGACAACCCGGCGGAGAAGGTCAAGGCCACGGTGGTCCTGAAGGAGCCGCAGGCCCAGCAGCTGTTCGCGATGGTCCGCGACGACGTGTCGCTGAGTGACGTGAAGCAGCAGAAGAAGAAGGAGAAGGCCGCCGAGGCCGCCCGGCTGAAGGGCACCAAGGCACCGGCCTCCGAGGTGCGGGTGCGGATCCTCAACGGCGGTGCCGTCGCGGGCAGCGCCCAGGAGACCCTCAGCTGGCTGCAGGTCCAGGAGGGCGTGACCAAGTCCGAGAACGCGGGCAACGCCGAACAGCCCCTGGCCAAAACCACGCTGGAGTACGGGCCCGACGAGGCGGACCAGGCACGCCGGCTCGCGGAGATCATGGGCCTGTCCGGGGCCGCGCTCAAGCCGGGCAAGAGCGTGACCAACTCCCAGGGCGTGCCCGCGATGACCCTGACCCTCGGCAAGGACTTCGAGGGCGCGGGCGTGCCGCTCACCACTCCGGCGAAGGTGCCGGAGGACGTGCAGAAGGCCACGGCCGACAAGGTCGAGTGCGCGAAGTGACCTGACCGTCCCGTCCTGCGTCTAACAGGCGGACGGAGCATGCCCGGACGAATCGGCCGGGTGTACATCCGACCGGGCATGTCAGTGGTCCAACCAGTAGCGGGGACGGCCGTGCGCCGCGGAACACCGGGGGAACCCGTGTTCCGGGCGGGCACGGGGCGCCCGCGATCCGAACGACGCGGGGCGGACCCGTGGGTCGGCCGTAGGGGTGGGGAGGCAGGGGCATGGCGCAGAGTGACGTGCGCGGCGGCAGCACCCGGCGCGAGCCGGGCGGCGGCCTGGCCCAGGACGAACGTCCGGGGACGGGGGCGTCCACCGCGGGCGGGGACGCGGGAGGCGGGGGCGGCCAGGGCCGTCGGCGCGGGCGGCGGCGCGGCGGCGGACGCCGGATAGTGCGCTGGTTCGCGCTCGTGCTGTCCGTACTGATACTCGGGACGGCCGGTGCCGGATACCTCTACTACCGCCACCTCAACGGCAACATCGACAAGGGCAAACGCAACAGCGGCGAGTCCGACGTCGAGAAGACCGGGCCCAACGCGGCGGGCCAGACCCCGCTGAACATCCTGCTGATCGGTTCCGACAGCCGGAACTCCGCGGAGAACGTCAAGCTCGGCGGCAGCAGGGACAACGTCGGCAGCAAGCCCCTGGCGGACGTGCAGATGCTCCTGCACGTCTCGGCGGACCGCGAGAGCGCGTCCGTGGTGAGCATCCCTCGGGACACCCGGGTGGACATCCCCAAGTGTGTCGACCCCGACACCGGGGAGACCTACCCGGCCAAGAACACGATCATCAACGAGACGCTCCAGCGCGGCGGCCCGGGCTGCACGCTGGCCACCTGGCAGAACCTGACCGGCGTGTACATCGACCACTGGATGATGGTCGACTTCGCCGGAGTGGTGGACATGGCGGACGCCATCGGCGGTGTCCCGGTCTGCGTCAACCAGAACGTGTGGGACCGGCCGCTGCCCGGCCAGGGCGGCGGCTCCGGACTGAAGCTGAAGGCCGGCACGCACAAGGTGCAGGGCAAGGAGGCGCTGCAGTGGCTGCGCACCCGCCACGCCTGGGGCAGTGACCCGCTGCGCGCCAAGGCGCAGCACATGTACATGAACGCGATGATCCGGACGCTGAAGGAGCAGAACGTCTTCACCGACACGGGCCGTCTGATGGGCCTGGCCGAGGCGGGCACGAAGGCGCTGAAGGTGTCCGAGGAGATCGGCACGGTCAAGGAGCTGTACGACGTCGGCATGCAGCTGAAGTCGGTCCCGACGAACCGCATCACGATGACGACGATGCCGTGGATCGAGGACCCCCTGGACCGCAACCACCTGGTGCCCAAGCCGGGGGACGCCGACAAGATGTGGGCGATGCTGCGCGACGACGTCTCCTTCGACAAGGGCGGCAAGGCGCGCGCGGCCACCGCCTCGGGCCCGTCCCCGGCCTCGGTGCAGGCCACGGGTCCGGCCGCCGCGCCCGCCGCGGGGCTGTCGGTCACCGTCGTCAACGGGACGGCGAGCGACGAGCGGCCCGCCGTTCCGCAACGGGCCACCGCGATCGTGGCGGCGCTGCAGCAGGAGGGCTTCACCCAGGCCGTCGCCGCGAGCCGGCAGGATCCGCACGCCCGGACGCAGGTGACGTATCCGAGGAGCACGGGCGAGCAGGGCCGCGCCAACGCGCTGTCGGTGGCGGAAGCGGTAGGCATCCCGAGCAGCCAGGTGCGGGCCACGGACGATGTCACCACCACGCTGACGATCGGCAGCGACTGGCGGGAGGGCACGGCCTACCCGAAGCAGAAGGCTCCCGAGGCGGGCGATCTGCCCGACTCCGCGGACGCGCTGAGCGCGGACAAGACGGAGTGCATGGACGTGTACAAGCCCTACCGGTGGTGAACATCTGCGCGGCATGACAGAGGCACAGGGCCTCCGGCGGGTACAGCGGCCCCGGCTGCTGATCACCGCACACCGGCGTCCGCGCACGCCATGGGCCCCTCCCCGTCCGGGGAGGGGCCCATGGCCGCGTCGGGTCAGCTCGCGGCGGCGTCGGCGCGCACCGCGGGGCGCCGGGAAGCGATGACCTTCTTCGCCAGCGTCCGCGGGCTGGTCAGGAAGCCCCAGCCCCACGACATGTGCATCGTGGCCAGCGCCACGGGAATCTGCAGTCGCGCCTTCAGCGGCAGGCCCTTGCCCGCCGGGAGCGAGCCGAGCAGGATCGCCGCGAGATAACCGCCGGGCACCAGGAAGCCCCACGGGGTCAGCAGCGCGCCCACCAGGATCCCGGCCCCGATCGCGCACACGGCGGTCGGCGGGGCGAGGTAGCGCAGGTTGATCGAGCCCTCGTGGAAGCGGGCCACCACGTGCCGCCAGCGGCCGTAGTCCTTGTACTGCTTGGCGAGCGCCTTCACGCTCGGCCGCGGCCGGTACGACACCTTCAGCTCGGGCGAGAACCAGATCAGCCCGCCGGCCTCCCGGATGCGGAAGTTCAGCTCCCAGTCCTGGGCGCGGATGAACTCCACGTTGTAGCCGCCCTGCCGCTCCAGCGCCTCGCGCCGGAACACCCCCAGATAGACGGTCTCGGCCGGGCCCGCCTGACCACCGGTGTGGAAGGCGGCGTTGCCGACCCCGATCTTCGAGGTCATCGCGGCGGCGACCGCGTGCTCCCAGTCGTTCTCGCCCTCGGCGTGCATGATGCCGCCGACGTTCTGCGCGCCGGTCTCCTCCAGGAGCCGCACGGCGGTCGCGATGTAGTTCGGCGAGAGCATGCCGTGCCCGTCGACGCGGACGACGATCGGATGCCGGGAGGCGTTGATCGCCGCGTTCAGCGCCGCGGGCGTACGGCCGGTGGGGTTGGGGACGGTGTGGATGCGCGCGTCTTCTGCCACGAGCTCGGCGGCGATCTCGTCCGTGCGGTCCGTGGACGGACCGAGGGCGATCACGACCTCCATCTCGCCGGCGTACTCCTGCGCGAGGATCGCTTGGACTGCTCCCCGCAGATGCCGCTCCTCGTTGAGGACGGGCATGATCACGGAAACGGCGGGGTGCCGCACGTCGGGATTGGCGTTCATAGGGGGCTCACGTTACCGCGAACGGGGGACACCGGTGCGCGCCGCCGGGGCGGTGGCGCAGGCCGCAGATCGTATCGGCCTACGGTTTCACGGATCCCACGTACGGCCGTCGTCCCGGAGGTGCCCCATGCCCACGCCGCCGCGGTCCCCTCGGTCCACCGCCGCTCCCCGCCGCCCGCAGCCCCCCACCCCCCGCGGTGCTCCGCGCAGGCCGGCACCAGTCGCGCGGCGGCCGCGCTGGGGCATGCGGGCGGTCACCACGCTGTCCGTGGTGGTCCTCGCCTCCGCCGGCATCGGGCACGCGGTGATGACCAGCCTGGACGCGGACATCACCCGGGTCGACCCCTTCAAGGACATGAAGAACCGCCCGCAGGCGGGCCACGGCATGAACATCCTGCTGGTCGGCACCGACGGCCGAGAGAAGATCAGCAAGGCGGAGCGCCACAAGTACCGGCTGGGCGGGGCCCCCTGCCACTGCACCGACACGATCATGATCGTGCACATCTCCGGGGACCGGAAACGGGCGAGCGTGGTGAGCCTGCCGCGCGACTCGTACGCGGTGATGCCGGCGCACGTCGACCGGGTCTCGGGCAAGCGGCACCACGGGCACCCGGTCAAGCTGAACGCCGCGTACGCCGAGGGCGGGCCGCAGCTGACCGTCCGCACGGTCGAGAACATGACGAAGGTGAAGATCGACCACTACGTGGAGGTCGACTTCACCAGCTTCATGAAGACGGTGGACGTGGTCGGGGGCGTGCCGATCTGCACCGCCGATCCCCTGAAGGACAGCTACACCGGCCTGAACCTCCCGGCCGGGCGGCACACGCTCGCGGGCGGGCAGGCGCTCCAGTTCGTCCGCGCCCGCCACGTCGACGGGGCGTCCGACCTCGGCCGTATGAAGCGGCAGCAGCGCTTCATGGCGGCGCTCGTGGAACGGCTCACCTCGTCCGGGATCCTGCTCAACCCGATGAAGTTCCGGGACGTGACGCGGGCGGTACTCGGCTCGGTCCGGGCCGACAAGGGCTTCGGCACGGACGAGATGCTGGAGCTGGGCCGCGCCATGCGGAACTTCTCCCCCTCCTCCTCGGAGTTCACGACCGTTCCGATCGGGCGGATGGGCTACGCCGTGAAGGGCGTCGGCTCCACGCTGAAGTGGGACCCCGAGAAGTCCGAGCGGCTCTTCCACGCCCTGCGCCAGGACCAGCCGCTGTCGGTGCACCGGTCGCGCGGTGCGGCCCGGATCGTCCCGGTCGCCCCGCAGCAGATCCGCGTCCAGGTGGAGAACGGCACGCGCACGGCCGGCCTGGGCCGCCGGGTGGACGCGGCCCTGGCGTCGACCGGCTTCCGCACGACCAAGGCCCCGGTGAGCTCCGCCTCCCGCGATGTCAGGCGCACGATCGTCGCCCACGACCCCCGATGGGACCGCTCCGCGAAGTCCCTCGCGGCGGCTCTGCCGGGCAGTGAGCTCCGGGTGGTCAAGGGCCTGGGCCCGACCCTGAAGGTGATCGCCGGAGCGGACTTCGAACGCGTGCGGAAGGTGCGGGCCGAGGACCCGGGTCAGGGCGAGTTCGGGGTGGTGCAGGGCGACGAGGTGGCGTGCTCGTAGGCGCGCGTCAGTCCTCGAACCCCTCGGCCGCCCGCTTCTCCCGCAGGTCCATGATCGCCCGGCGCCGGGCCAGGCGGTGGGTGCGGCGGATCTGGGCCTCCTGATAGCGGCGCTTGTCGCGCTCGGTCTCCGGGAGGACCGGCGGGACCCGGCGGGGCTTGCCGTCGGCGTCGACGGCGGCGAAGACGAGGTACGCCGAGCCGACCTGCGTGGGCGGGGCGGACTCGTTCCAGCGTTCGGCCAGGACCCGGACGCCGACCTCCATGGACGTGCGGCCGGTCCAGTTCACCTGCGCCTTGACGTGCACCAGGTCACCGACGCGGACCGGCTCAAGGAACGCCATCTCGTCCATGGACGCGGTGACCGCCGGGCCGCCGGAGTGACGTCCGGCCACGGCTCCCGCCGCGTCGTCGACCAGCTTCATGATCACCCCGCCGTGCACGGTCCCCAGAAGGTTCGTGTCGTTGTGGGTCATGATGTGGCTGAGGGTGGTGCGGGACGCCGAAGTCGGCTTGCCCGGGATTTCCGGACTGCCGGAATCCGCAGCTGGGGCCTGGTCTGTCATGGCCCCTACCTTATGCCGACGCGGTATGAGGGGGATTTGTGTCAGCTTCGCCACAGCCGTGCTCTGATTTTCCGACGACTCTTGTATGGCGCACTACGTGGACCTGCACACTGGGGCGCATGAATGACTGGCCCGAGGGATTTTCCGGCGACAACCGCGGCAGCCGATACGGACGCGGCAGCTCGAGCGCGCAGCCCGAGAGCGCCCGTGTCATGCGGCAGGTCCGCCGCGGTCCGGCGGCATCGCCCGGGCAGGCGGGATACGGCGGCGCCCCGGCGTACGGCGGCGGAGTGCCCCCGCAGCCGTCGTACGTCGACGGCGGCGGCCACGGCGACCCGTACGACAGCGGCTACAACACCGGCCAGGTCTACGGCTCCCCCGGCGGCAGAGGCCCCGGCGGTCCGGGCGACGGCAGGTACGAGCCGCGGCCCGCGCCGAACTGGCGCCGCCGCATCAAGGTGACGGCCATCACGCTGGTGACGCTGCTGGTCGTGACGAGCGTCGGCACGTACTTCTGGGCCGACTCCAAGCTCAACCGCGACGTCGACCTGTCGAAGGTCATCGACCGTCCGGAGGCGGGCGAGGGCACGAACTACCTGATCGTCGGCTCCGACAGCCGCAAGGGCATGTCGGCCGAGGAGAAGAAGAAGCTGCACACCGGGTCCGCCGAGGGCAAGCGCACGGACTCGATGATGATCCTGCACACCGGCGGCGGCGCCCCGACCCTGATCTCGCTGCCCCGCGACTCGAACGTCACGATCCCGTCGTTCAAGGGCTCCGACTCCGGCAAGTTCTACCCGGGCACCGGCCGCCAGACGAAGCTGAACGCGGCCTACGCCGAGGACGGCCCGGAGCTGCTGGTCCGCACCGTGGAGGCCAACACGGGCCTGCGCATCGACCACTACGTGGAGATCGGTTTCGCCGGCTTCGCGAACATCGTGGACGCCGTCGGCGGCGTCGAGATGAACATCCCGCAGGACATCAAGGACACCAAGTCCGGCGCGGACCTCAAGAAGGGCGAGCAGACCCTCAACGGCGAGCAGGCCCTCGCCTTCGTCCGCACCCGCTACGCCCTCAAGGGCTCCGACCTGGACCGCACGAAGAACCAGCAGAAGTTCCTGTCGGCCCTGGCCAACCAGGTCGCCACCCCGGGCACGGTGCTGAACCCCTTCAAGCTGTACCCGACCATGAGCGCCGGCCTGGACACCCTCGTGGTCGACGAGGACATGAGCCTGTTCGACCTGGCGTCCATGTTCTGGGCGATGAAGGGCGTCAGCGGCGGCGAGGGCAAGTCGATGAACATGCCGATCGCGGGCAACTCCCCCAACGGCAATCTCCAGTGGAACACCGCGAAGGTGAAGACCCTGGTGAACGAGCTGAAGAACGACGAGCCGGTCACCGTCTCGGGCAACTGAGCGGGCAGACAGCACGAAGGGGGCACCCGGGCGGGTGCCCCCTTCGTCGTGAGGCGGTGCTCACATCGAGGCGGCCGACATCGAGCGGCACATCTCGGCACAGCGGCGGCATGCCTCGGCGCAGCGCATCATCTGCGCGTCCTCCGGCATGGACATACACGCCTCGGCGCACATGTCACAGGCCCGGGCGCACATCGCGCACATCTCGGCCATGAGGGGCGAGCGGCGCATCATCATGTCGGCGCACATGCGCGTCATCTCGGCGCAGTCCATGACCGTGCGCATGATCTGCATCTGGGCCGGACCGCCCATCTGCAGACAGGAGCTCATGGTCTCCTCGCACACGCTGTGGCAGGTCATGCACGCCTGGACGCAGTCCTGCATCTCCTGGCTCAGCGGCGTGGTGGTGGCTGGTTGCTGGGTCATGACGTCCTCCCGGGGAGGCGGGAGCCGCCGATCGGCGCCCGCTCCTCTCGTCCTACGCCTCCGGCCCCATGAGCACCACAGGGCGGAGCCGCCCGAGTGTGATCCGTTCCGTTTGTGAGGCACGACTCAGCGGGCCCTGCGTGAAAGCTCCGGCAGCGGCAAAAAGGGGTTGCAGGCGCGCCGGGGCCCGGCGCGCGCGAGGGCGGGGCGGCCGGAAACCGTGCAGGGGGGAGACCCACACATGACACAGCAGATGTACGACGAACCGCGGACTTCGGCTCCGAGAGACCCCGAGGAGCAGAAGCAGCGGCTGCGCAGACGGCTGGAGCGGCTGCTCGGCATCGCCGCGACCGAGGGCAACGAGCTCGTGCCGTTGCGCAACGGCGACGAGATCTTCCCGGCGATGCTGGCGGCCATCCGGGCCGCGGAGCACACCGTCGACATGATGACGTTCGTGTACTGGCGCGGCGAGGTCGCCCACGAGTTCGCCGCGGCCCTGGCCGAGCGGGCCCGCGCGGGTGTCCGGGTGCGGCTGCTGCTGGACGGCTTCGGGGCGAAGGAGATAGAGCGGGACCTGCTGGACGCCATGGACGAGGCCGGCGTCCAGGTGGCCTGGTTCCGCAGACCCACGCGCCTGTCGCCGATGCGGCAGAACCACCGCTGCCACCGCAAGGTGCTGGTCACCGACGAGCACACCGCCTTCACCGGTGGCGTGGGCATCGCGGAGGAGTGGTGCGGCGACGCGCGGAACCCGGACGAGTGGCGCGACACCCACGTCCAGGTCCGCGGCCCCGCGGTGGACGGCATCGCCGCGGCCTTCGCCCAGAACTGGGCCGAGTGCCACGACGACCTCTACGACGAGCACGACCGCTTCACCGCCCAGGAGCAGCCGGGCCGGGCCACGGTCCAGGTCGTGCGGGGCTCGGCCGCCTTCGGCTGGCAGGACATGCAGACGGTCCTGCGGGTCCTGATCACCTCGGCGCAGGAACGCCTGCGGCTGGCGACGGCCTACTTCGCCCCCGACACCTACTTCATCGACCTGTTGGCCGCGGCGGCCCGCCGCGGGGTCCGGGTCGAGATCCTGCTGCCCGGCCCGCACACCGATCAGCGGGCGTGCCTGCTGGCCGGGCGGCAGCACTACCAGACGCTGGTCGACGCCGGTGTGGACGTGCGGGAGTACCAGCCGACCATGCTCCACACGAAGATCATCACGGTGGACGGGGTCTGCTCGCTCATCGGCTCCACCAACTTCAACCGCCGCTCCATGGAGCACGACGAGGAGGTCGTCCTGGCCGTCCTGGACGAGGACTTCACGGCGGAGCTCGACGCCGACTTCGATGCCGACCGGAAGCGGAGCGAGCCGATCGACCCCTGCCGCTGGAAGCGGCGGCCCCTGCCCATGCGCCTCGCCGAGGCCGCGGTGACCCCGATCCGGCGCTTCCTGTGAGAACGCCGGGGGCCGGTGCGTCCGGCCCCCGGAGGCGGGGCTACGGCAGGTTGCGCGCCATGACGATGCGCTGGACCTGGTTGGTGCCTTCGTAGATCTGCGTGATCTTGGCGTCGCGCATCATGCGCTCCACCGGGTAGTCGCGGGTGTAGCCGTATCCACCGAGGAGCTGGACCGCGTCCGTCGTGACCTCCATCGCCACGTCCGAGGCGAAGCACTTGGCGGCGGCGCCCAGGTAGGTGAGGTCGGCGTCGACGCGCTGGGAGGCGGCGGCGGCCTGGTAGGTCAGGGCACGGGCGGCCGAGATCTTCATGGCCATGTCGGCGAGCATGAACTGGATGCCCTGGAAGTCGGCGATCGGCTTGCCGAACTGCTTGCGCTCCTGGACGTAGCCCTTGGCGTAGTCGAGGGCGCCCTGGGCGATGCCGAGGGCCTGGGCGGCGATGGTGATGCGGGTGTGGTCGAGGGTCTTCATCGCCGTGGCGAAGCCGGTGCCCTCCTCGCCGATCATGCGGTCGGCGGGGATGCGGACGTTGTCGAGGTAGACCTCGCGGGTCGGGGAGCCCTTGATGCCGAGCTTCTTCTCCGGCGCGCCGAAGGAGACGCCCTCGTCGGACTTCTCGACGACGAAGGCGGAGATGCCCTTGGAGCGCTTGGCGGGGTCGGTGACGGCCATCACCGTGTAGTACTCGGACTCACCCGCGTTGGTGATCCAGCGCTTCACGCCGTTGAGGACCCAGAAGTCGCCGTCGCGGACGGCCTTGGTCTTCATGCCGGCCGCGTCGGAGCCGGCGTCCGGCTCGGAGAGGCAGTAGGAGAACATGCCGTCGCCCTTGGCGAGCGGGGTCATGTACTTCTTCTTCAGGTCCTCGGAGCCGGAGAGGATCACCGGCAGCGAGCCCAGCTTGTTGACGGCCGGGATGAGGGAGGAGGAGGCGCAGACCCGGGCGACCTCTTCGATCACTATGACGGTGGCCAGCGCGTCGGCGCCGGAGCCGCCGTACTCCTCGGGTACGTGCACGGCGTGCAGGTCGTTCGCAACCAGCGCCTGGAGGGCCTCCTGCGGGAAGCGGGCCTCCTCGTCCACCGCGGCGGCGTGCGGCGCGATCTTCGCCTCGGCCAGTGAGCGGACGGCGTCACGGAGCATGTCGTGCTCCTCGGACGGGCGGTACAGGTCGAAGTCAGCCGATCCGGCCAAGGTCTCTCACGCTCCAAAACGCTGCGATGGTGGCGCTAACTACCGTTAAGTAATCAAAAGTTTATGGGGTCGCCCACCGGAGGGATACGTGAGCTAGGCGACAGCCGAGAAGTTGCCCAGTGAAGGGCGCCGCCATGCCCCGGCTATGCTCGGGCGCGCACCGCATGCCGTAGACCCCTGGAGCACCCATGGCCCTGAAGATCACCGTGATCGGCACCGGTTATCTCGGCGCGACACACGCGGCGGCCATGGCCGAGCTGGGCTTCGAGGTGCTCGCCCTCGACGTCGTGCGCGAGAAGATCGAGAAGCTGGAGCGGGCCGAGGCCCCGATGTACGAGCCGGGGCTCGAGGACCTGCTGCGCAAGCACGTCGCCGGCATCGACGGCTCCAGCGGCCGGCTGCGCTTCACCCAGGACTGGGCCGAGATCGGTGCCTTCGGCGATGTGCACTTCGTCTGTGTGAACACCCCGCAGCGGCACGGCGAGTACGCCTGCGACATGAGCTACGTCGACTCCGCGATCGCCTCGCTGGCCCCGCATCTGCACGGCCCGGCGCTGGTGGTCGGCAAGTCGACCGTGCCGGTCGGCTCCGCGGACCGCCTCGCGGCCTACCTGGCCGCGCACGCGCCCGCGGGCGAGGACGCCGAGCTGGCATGGAACCCGGAGTTCCTGCGCGAGGGCTTCGCCGTGGACGACACGCTGCACCCCGACCGTCTCGTGGTGGGGGTGCGCAGTGAGCGGGCCGAGAAGCTGCTGCGGGAGGTGTACGCCACGCCGATCGCCGAGGGTTCGCCGTTCGTGGTCACGGACTTCCCGACCTCGGAGCTGGTGAAGACCTCCGCGAACTCCTTCCTCGCCACGAAGATCTCGTTCATCAACGCGATGGCGGAGGTGTGCGAGGCCGCGGGCGGTGACGTCGCGAAGCTGGCCGAGGCCATCGGCTACGACGACCGGATCGGCAAGAAGTTCCTGCGGGCCGGGATCGGCTTCGGCGGCGGGTGCCTGCCGAAGGACATCCGGGCGTTCATGGCGCGCGCCGGTGAGCTGGGCGCGGACCAGGCGCTGACGTTCCTGCGGGAGATCGACTCGATCAACATGCGCCAGCGCGGGCAGATGGTGGAGCTGGCCCGGCAGGCGCTGGGCGGCGGGCCGTTCCTGGGCAAGCGGGTAGCGGTGCTGGGCGCGACCTTCAAGCCCGACTCGGACGACGTGCGGGACTCCCCCGCGCTGAACGTCGCCGGGCAGATCCACCTCCAGGGCGGCCAGGTCACGGTCTACGACCCGAAGGGCATGGACAACGCCCGCGGTGTGTTCCCGACGCTCGGCTACGCCGACTCGGCGCTGGACGCCGTGCGCGGGGCCGACATCGTGCTGCACCTGACGGAGTGGCGGGAGTTCCGCGAGCTGGACGCCGAGGCGCTCGGCGAGGTCGCGGCGGCCCGCCTCATCCTGGACGGGCGCAACGCCCTCGACCCGGAGCGCTGGCGCAAGGCCGGCTGGACGTACCGGGCGATGGGGCGTCCGAAGGCCTGAGCGCGCGAGGGACGCGGAGACAGGTGACGCCGGTTCGGCCGAGGCTCAGTCGGCCGAACCGGCGTCATCGTGCATTCTGCACCACCGGGCCGTGCGGCGGGGCGGGCACAGGGCTTCCGGCGGAGCTCCCTGGAAGGAGCGGCGGCGTCCGGCACGGGCTCCCGGCGGGCCGCCGGAGTGTCCTGTAGGGGAGCCACCTCGTCTTTCGTCCGCTGCGCGGCGAGTGCGGTGGCGCGGCGAGCGCGTGCCGGGCGGCGGCGGGAAGCGGACCGGCCGCGGCCGGAGGGCGTGCCGGGCGGCGGCACGAGCGCAGACCGGCTGCGGCCCGAGCGCGTGTCGGGTGGCGCAGGAACACAGGCCGGCGGTCCGCCGGAGCGCGTGCCGGGCAGCGGCGGGAACGCGGACCGGCTGCGGCCGGTGGGCGTGCCGGGCGGATGCACGAGCGCAGACCGGCGGTCCGCCGGAGCCCACGGGCGACGGCACGAACGCAGGCGCGACGGCCCGAGCATGTGCCGGGCGGTCGCCGCGCCGCTGGTCCGCCGGAAGCCTCCTATGTCTCCTTGGCCCGGTAGCGGCGCATCTTGGCGCGGGCCCCGCAGACCTGCATGGAGCACCAGCGGCCGCGGCCGGCCGGGCTGCGGTCGTAGTAGGCCCAGTGGCAATCGGCGGCCTCGCAGGCCTTGAGGCGGGTCCAGGTGCCGGCGACCAGGGCCTCGGCGACGGCGGTGGCCACGCGTGCGTGCAGGGAGCGGTCGTCGGCGGGGGCGAGGGCGGCCGAGCCGTCCGCCGCGTCGACCGTGACGAGGAGCGGGGCCTCGGCCAGGAGCGCGCCGAGGGGGGTGACCTCGTGGTGCGGCGGGTGGCCGGCGTGGGCGAGGAGGGTCGCGCGCAGCGACTCGCGCAGGGTGCGGGCCCGGTCCGTCCCGTCCGCGGTGATGCCGAGGCGCGCCCGCCCCTCGGGGGTGTCCAGCGCGTCGGCGCCGGACTCCAGGTCCAGCGTGTTCACCAGGGCCTCGACCAGGGCCAGGCCGCCGGGCGCGGGCGATCTCTCCGTCATGGCTGGACCGTACCTCTCGCGATTTCCCTTGCGAGGTTACCTCCTATGGGGGAGCATGCAGTAACGGTTACTGGTTGCCCACCTCTGTGGGTAACGGCGGCTTCAAGGAGGAAGTCATGACTCTCGCCAAGTTGGGTGTCGTCGTCCTGGACTGTCCGGACCCGCGCGCGCTGGCCGGTTTCTACGCCGAGGTGCTGGGCGGCACGCCGACGGTGGAGACCGACGGGGAGGAGGAGTGGGTCGATCTGAAGGTGCCGGGCGGCACGCCGCTGGCCTTCCAGTCCTCCCCCGGGTACGTGCCTCCGACGTGGCCGTCCCCGGACGGCGCGCAGCAGTTCCACCTCGACCTCGTGGTGGAGGATCTGGACGCGGCCGAGAAGGGCTTGCTGGCGCTCGGGGCGAAGCCGCTGGACGCCGAGGACCGGGAGCGGAGCTTCCGGGTTTACGCCGACCCGGCCGGGCACCCGTTCTGCCTCTGCGCCTGCTGACCTCCGGAGGCCCCATGTCCGCCGTGGCACGTTTCCGTTCCGTCGTAGTCGACTGCCCCGACCCCCGCGAGCTGGCCCGCTTCTACGCGCGGGTCGGCGGCGGCACGCCGGAGGACGCCGACCCCGACTGGGTGGTGCTCCGCGTCCCCGGCGGGCCCCGGCTGGCCTTCCAGCGTTCCCCCGGCCACACCCCGCCGGAGTGGCCGCGGGAGGACCGCAACTCCCAGCAGTTCCACCTGGACTTCGACGCCGGGTCGACCTGGGACGAGATCGACGCGGCCGAGGAGCGGGTGCTGGCGCTGGGCGCACGGGTGCTGGACAAGGAGGACGACGTGAAGAAGGACTTCCGCGTCTACGCCGACCCGGCGGGACACCCGTTCTGCCTGTGCCGGATCGAGTCCGGCTGATCAGAAGCCCCTAGGTGTCCAGCTCCGAGATCGTCGCCGTCGACGCTTCGCGGCGCTGCTGTGCGGCCCGGGCCGTGAAGTCGGCGCCGCGCAGCACGCGCTGGACGTTGTTCCAGGTCAGCAGGGCCACGTCGGCTTCGTCCCAGCCGCGTCGCAGCAGCTCGGCGATCAGCCGCGGGTAGCAGGAGGTGTCGCCGAGCTCCTGCGGGTGGGCGGCGCCGGAGTCGTAGGTGCCGGACAGCCCGACGCAGTGCGCCCCCGCCACGGCGCGGATGTGGTCGAGATGGTCGGCGACGTCGCGGACGGTGGGACCGGTCTGCTCGGCGGTGAGCGGCACCAGGCACAGCCCCTTGGCCGCGCCCAGCTCCGCCAGCAGGTCGTCGGGGAGGTTCGCCGGATGGGGGCGCAGAGTGCGGGCGGCGGAGCGGCTGAACAGCACGGGCGCCCGGGACAGGCTCAGGACGCGGCGGACGGTCGGGGCGGAGGCACCGGAGAGGTCGGCGATCACGCCGAGGCGGTTCATCTCGCGCACGACCTCCTCGCCGAACCGGGTCAGCCCCGCGTCGCCGGCCCAGGACACCCCGGTCAGCGTGAGGACGCGCAGGCCGAGCAGGTGCAGCTGGCGCAGGATGCCGAGCGAGTCACCGAGGGCGGGGGCCCCGGCGGGGCCGAGGAGCACGGCGACGCGGCCGCGGTTGCGGGCGTCCGCGACCTGCCCGGCCGTGCAGGCCGGCCGCAGGCCCTCCTCGCAGCTCCGGACGACGGTCTTGGCCAGGTCCAGCTGCTCCAGGGTGGCGCCGACGGCCCGGTCGCCGTCGAGGCCCTCGGGCAGGCGCAGCGACCAGAACAGGGCACCCACATGGCCGCTGCGCAGCCGGGGCACATCCGTGTCGACGGTGCTCTCGCCCTCCTCCAAGTCGTACCAGGGCAGACGCTTGAGCGCCCAGGGCAGTCCGTTGTAGCCGTCGGCGACGGGGTGCGCGGCGAGGATGGCACGGGCCCGGGTCATGGGCGCGCCGTCCGGGTCGGAGACGGGCTCGTAGAACTCCGCCGTGACGATGCCCTCGTCGGGGAACAGCGCGGCCGGCTCGTCGAAGTCGGCCGCGGCGGTGGGGCGCAGGTCGTCCTGGAGGTCTGCCATGGCGGCTCCGTACGGTCGTTCGTGAGGTACGGTCACCGTCACACGGAGCGGGATGCGGTTCCTGGTGGGCGGGGCGTTCGGAGTACGGATCCGGCCGGGCGCGCAGGTGCTCTCAGGGCAGCCGGACCGCCTCGATGACCTCGTCCAGGGTGTCCTGATCGCCCTGGGCAGGCCCTTCCTGGCCAACCCCGACCTGGTGACCCGGCTACGGCTCGGAGCGCCGCTCAACGAGCCGCGCGACCGGTATTTCATGTACGTGGGCGGGGCGGCCGGCTACACCGACTACCCCGCCCTCGACGATCAGCCGGCGGGTGCGTCCAGCGACTCGATCGTGGCGTTGGACGGCGGCCGCGTCGCCTGAAGCCCCCGGGCCACGTCCTGTGCCGCGTCCAGGACCCGGACCGCGTTCTTCCAGGTCAGCTTGGCCAGATCGGCCTTGGACCAGCCGCGGTCGAGCAGTTCCGCGAGGAGGTTCGGGTAGCCGGAGACGTCCGCGAGGCCCTCGGGGGTGAAGGCCGTGCCGTCGTAGTCGCCGCCGATGCCGACGTGGTCGATGCCGGCCGCCTCGCGCATGTGGTCCAGGTGGTCGGCGACCGTCGCCACCGTCGCGAGCGGGCGCGGCCGCCGCTCCTCGAAGGCGCGGTGGACCTTCATGGCCTCCGCGGTCGTGTCGAGGGGGTGGAAGCCGTGGGCGCGCATGTTCTCGTCGGCCGCGGCCGTCCAGTCGACCGCCGCCTGGAGCACGAACTTCGGCACGAACGTCACCATCGCGACGCCGCCGTTGGCGGGCAGCCGTTCCAGGACGTCGTCCGGGACGTTGCGCGGGTGGTCGCACACGGCCCGTGCGGAGGAGTGGGAGAAGATCACCGGGGCCGAGCTCGCGTCGAGCGCGTCCCGCATGGTCGTCGCGGCCACGTGCGAGAGGTCGACGAGCATGCCGAGCCGGTTCATCTCCCGGACGACCTCGCGGCCGAACGCGGTGAGGCCGCCGGCCTTCGGCTCGTCGGTCGCGGAGTCCGCCCAGTCCACGTTGTCGTTGTGGGTGAGGGTCATGTACCGCACGCCGAGGCCGTACAGACCGCGCAGGGTGCCCAGGGAGTTGGCGATGGAGTGGCCGCCCTCCGCCCCCATGAGCGAGGCGATGCGGCCCTCCCCGCGCGCGGCCTCCATGTCGGCGGCGGTGAGCGCCGGGTGCAGGTCCCCGGGGTGACGCGCCAGCAACTGCCGTACGCAGTCGATCTGTTCGAGCGTGGCGGCGACCGGGTCGGGCGAGTCCGTGCGGACGTACACCGACCAGTACTGCGCGCCGACCCCGCCCGCGCGCAGCCGGGGGATGTCGGTGTGCAGGTGGGCGCTCTGGTCGGCGGCGATGTCCCGCGCGTCGAGGTCGTAGCGGACCTGCGAGCGCAGCGCCCAGGGCAGGTCGTTGTGGCCGTCGACGACCGGGAACTCGCTCAGGAGTTCCCGGGCCGCCTCCAGGGAGGTCACCGTCGTCACTTCCCGGCGCCGAAGCCGAACCCGCCCGCGCCCTCGACCTTGGAGCGCAGGCGCTTGCCCTTCTCGGTGGCCTGGTCGTTGAGCTCCTGCTGGAACTCGCGCATGCGGCCGCGCAGTTCCTCGTCGTGCGCGGCGAGGATGCGGGCCGCGAGCAGACCGGCGTTGCGGGCCCCGGCGACGGAGACCGTGGCGACGGGGACACCGGCCGGCATCTGCACGATGGACAGGAGGCTGTCCATGCCGTCGAGGTACTTCAGCGGCACGGGCACGCCGATGACCGGCAGCGGGGTCACGGAGGCGAGCATGCCGGGCAGGTGGGCGGCGCCGCCCGCCCCGGCGATGATCACCTTGAGCCCGCGGGCGTCGGCCTGCTCGCCGTAGGCGACCATCTCGCGCGGCATGCGGTGCGCGGAGACGACGTCGACCTCGTAGGCGATCTCGAACTCGTCGAGGGCCTTGGCGGCGGCCTCCATGACGGGCCAGTCGGAGTCCGACCCCATGACGATGCCAACAACAGGGCTCATTCGGTGATGGTGCCTCTCAGGTAGCCGGCTGCGTGACGGGCGCGCTCCAGCACGTCGTCCAGGTCGTCGCCGTAGGTGTTGACGTGACCGACCTTGCGGCCGGGCTTCACGTCCTTGCCGTACATGTGGATCTTGAGCTGGGGGTCGCGGGCCATGCAGTGCAGGTACGCGGAGTACATGTCGGGGTAGTCGCCGCCGAGGACGTTGACCATGACCGTCCACCCGGCGCGCGGGCGCGGGTCGCCGAGGGGCAGGTCGAGGACCGCGCGGACGTGGTTGGCGAACTGGCTGGTGACGGCGCCGTCCATCGACCAGTGGCCGGAGTTGTGCGGGCGCATCGCGAGCTCGTTGACGAGGATCCGGCCGTCGCGGGTCTGGAACAGCTCGACGGCGAGGTGCCCGACGACGTCGAGCTCCTTGGCGATGTTCAGGGCCATCTCCGAGGCCCGGACCGCGAGGCCCTCGTCGAGGCCGGGGGCCGGGGCGATGACCGTGTCGCAGACCCCGTTGACCTGGCGGGACTCGACCACCGGGTAGGCGACGGCCTGGCCGTGCGGGGAGCGGACGACGTTGGCGGCGAGCTCGCGGAGGAAGTCGACCTTCTCCTCGGCGAGCACCGGGACTCCGGCCTTGAACGGGTCGGCTGCCTCCTCGACGGAGTCGACGACCCACACGCCCTTGCCGTCGTAGCCACCGCGGACGGTCTTGAGGACGACCGGGAATCCGTCGCCCTCGGCCGCGAACGCGGCCACGTCCTGCGGATCGGAGACGATCCGGTGCCGGGGGCAGGGAACGCCGATCGCGTCGAGCTTCGCGCGCATCACCCCCTTGTCCTGGGCGTGCACGAGCGCGTCGGGGCCGGGGCGCACGGGGATGCCGTCCGCCTCCAGAGCCCTGAGGTGCTCGGTGGGCACGTGTTCGTGATCGAAGGTGATCACATCGCACCCACGGGCGAACTCGCGCAGCGTGTCGAGGTCGCGATAGTCGCCGATGACGACATCGCTCACGACCTGCGCAGCGGAGTCCTGCGGGGTGTCACTGAGGAGCTTGAACCTGATGCCCAGCGGGATGCCCGCCTCGTGTGTCATACGAGCGAGCTGGCCACCGCCGACCATGCCGACTACCGGGAACGTCACTCCCCCAGGGTAATGGCCGAGCCGGAGTGGCCGGTTTCCCGTCCCTCCCCGGGGCCGCCCGGACCATCTCCGGCCGTGCCCCGGCATCCACAGGAAGATCGCGCGGGAGGGTGGTTAGCATGGCTGGGTTGACGCCGACACACGGACGGGGGCCTGCACGGCCATGGGACATGGTGCCTCTCGGCTCCGGCGGCTCGTTCACGAAGTCGCCAAATTCGGCGCGGTGGGCGGTGCCGGGGTGCTGGTCAACCTCGTCGTCTTCAACCTGGTGCGGCACACCACCGACCTCCAGGTGGTGCGCGCCAGTGTCATCGCGACCGTCGTCGCGATCGTCTTCAACTACGTGGGCTTCCGTTACTTCACGTACCGCGACCGCGACAAGAGCCGCCGTACCCGTGAGATGACCCTGTTCCTGCTGTTCAGCGCGATCGGCCTGGTCATCGAGAACGGCGTCCTGTACGCGGCCACGTACGGCTTCGGCTGGAACACCCCGCTCCAGAACAACGTCTTCAAGTTCCTCGGCATCGGCGTCGCGACCCTGTTCCGCTTCTGGTCCTACCGCTCGTGGGTCTTTCGCGCGCTCCCCGCCCGGGAGACACCGGCGGCGACGGGCCCGGCTGCCCGGGTCCCGCAGAACGACGCGGCCGGCCCCCGGAAGACGAAGCAGCAGGTCCCGTAGCCCCCTAGCGGACCATCGGCTCCTCGTCCTGGGGCTTGGGCAGTGCCGTGCGGGACAGGAACAGGCCGAAGACCGGGGGCTTGGTCTGGAGCATCTCCAGGCGGCCGCCGTCGGCCTCCGCCAGGTCACGGGCCACCGCCAGGCCGATGCCGGTGGAGTTGCGGCCGCTGATCGTCCGTTCGAAGATGCGGGCGCCGAGGTCGGCGGGGACGCCGGGGCCCTCGTCCGTGACCTCGATGACCGCCTGGTTGCCGGTGACGCGGGTGCGCAGGGCGACCGTGCCGCCGCCGTGCATGAGGGAGTTCTCGATCAGCGCGGCCAGAACCTGCGCGACCGCGCCGGGCGTGCCCACCGCGCGCAGATGCCGCTTGCCGGAGCTGACGATCGCCCGACCCGCGCTGCGGTACGCCGGGCGCCACTCGGCGAGCTGCTGCTGGATGACCTCGTCGAGATCGAAGGAGACCGCGGAGCCGGTGCGCGGGTCGCGGGAGTTCGTCAGCAGCCGCTCCACGACGTCCGTCAGCCGCTCGACCTGCGTCAGCGCGATCGTCGCCTCCTCCTTCACGGTGTCCGGGTCGTCGGTGAGGGTGATCTCCTCCAGCCGCATCGACAGCGCCGTGAGCGGGGTGCGCAGCTGGTGGGAGGCGTCCGCGGCCAGCCGGCGTTCGGCGGTCAGCATGCGGGCGATGCGCTCGGCGGAGCCGTCCAGCACGTCGGCCACCCGGTCCAGCTCGGGCACCCCGTACCGCTTGTGCCGGGGGCGCGGATCACCCGAGCCGAGCCGCTCTGCGGTCTCCGCGAGGTCGGTCAGCGGCGACGCCAGCCGGTTCGCCTGGCGGACCGCCAGCAGCACCGCGGCGATCACAGCCAGCAGCGCGACCAGCGCGATGATCAGCAGCGTCCGGCCGACCTCCCGGGTCACCGAGGAGCGCGGCTCCTGGACGGTGACCGTCTCGCCCTCCTCACCGGGGGCGGTCGCGCTGATGACGTCCCCGGCGGGCTTCGTGCCGACCTCGATCGGCGCCTCGCCGGGGAGGCGGATCACCGCGTAGTAGTGGTCCTGGGTGACCTGGTCGCGCAGCACCTCCGCGTCGACCTGCTGCGCCCCGAAGAGCCGGCTGTCGACGATGCTGGCCAGCCGCACCGCCTCGGACTCCACCCGCTCCTGGGCGCTGTTGCTGATCGTCCGGGTCTCGACGATGACGAGCGAGACGCCGAAGACGGCGATCACGACCAGCACCACGGCGAGCGTGGACTGGATCAGTCGGCGGCGCATGTCCTGTTACCCGATCGCCCGTGCCTGCCTCACGGCTCAGCTCTTCTCGAAGCGGAAACCCACACCGCGCACGGTGGCGATGTAGCGCGGGTTGGCCGCGTCGTCGCCGAGCTTCTTGCGCAGCCAGGAGATGTGCATGTCGAGGGTCTTGGTCGACGACCACCAGGTCGTGTCCCAGACCTCGCGCATCAGCTGGTCGCGAGTGACGACCCGGCCCGCGTCGCGCACCAGCACCCGCAGCAGGTCGAACTCCTTCGCGGTGAGCTGGAGCTCCTCCTCGCCCATCCAGGCGCGGTGGGACTCGACGTCGATGCGCACGCCGTGGGTGGCGGGCGGCTGCTGCGGTTCGCTGGCGCCGCGCCGGAGCAGGGCCCGCACGCGGGCGAGCAGCTCGGCGAGCCGGAACGGCTTGGTGACGTAGTCGTCGGCGCCCGCGTCGAGACCGACGACGGTGTCCACCTCGTCGGCCCGCGCGGTGAGGATGAGGATCGGGATGGCGTGGCCTTCGCCCCGCAGGCGGCGGGCCACCTCCAGACCGTCCATGCCGGGCAGGCCGAGGTCGAGCACGACCAGGTCGATGCCCCCCTGCAGTCCGGCGTCGAGAGCGGTGGGTCCGTCCTCGCGGACCTCGACCTCGTAGCCCTCCCGGCGCAGAGCGCGGGCCAGCGGCTCCGAGATGGACGCATCGTCCTCGGCGAGCAGTACACGGGTCATGAGGTGATGGTAGACCTGCGACGCCCTGAGCTGGGGTGTGACCGGAAGCCTTGATTCTTACCGTAGGCATACCCGCTTCTTACGTTGCCGGGGTAGGCACACGAACCTCTGCCTCTGGGGTGCGATCCTGGTAAAGACCATGGAAACGTGGTGTGCAGTTCCCCCTCCACCTGTGATCCGTGTCTCAAGTCCTTCCATATGCGGCGGTGTCCTGCCGTATGGTGAATCGACGCCTGTAGCACCACGGCGACCTTCGGAGGCCATGTGCCCTGGAGGTCTCTTTTGTGTGCGGGCCGGTTCCCGCCGGCCCCCGAGAGAAACGACCTGTGGCCGGGCCTCGATGTGCGGCGACGCGCGTAGAGGCGTGGATCCCGGTGGCGACCGCCCACCGCTCCGTGACCCGGAGCGGACCCCCCGCAGGCGTCGGGCGGACGGCCGTACGCACCGGTGCCGGCAGCCCCCCACCGGGCGCACCACCGCTGCCGCGGGGCGCGTCCCGAGCAGCAAGGAACGACCATGGCGTCCAGCCTGACGAAGGACTCGGCCCGACCGGGCACCCCCGGTTCCGAGAAGACCTTCTTCGGCCACCCCCGCGGACTGGCCACTCTGTTCATGACCGAGATGTGGGAGCGCTTCTCCTACTACGGCATGAGGGCCCTGCTCCCGCTGTACCTGGTGGCCCCGGGTGGCCTGCACCTGAGCGCGGGCACAGCGACGGCGATCTACGCCGTGTACCTGTCGCTGGTGTACCTGCTCACCCTGCCCGGCGGCTGGTTCGCCGACCGGGTGCTCGGCCCCCGCAAGACGGTCGCCGTCGCGGGCCTGGTCATCATGCTCGGCCACCTGTGCCTGGCGCTGCCCGCCGCCGCGAGCTTCTACGTCGGCCTGGGCCTGGTCGCCATCGGTTCCGGTCTGCTGAAGGCCAACATCTCCACGATGGTCGGCCACCTCTACGACGGCCCGGAGGACCCGCGCCGCGACGGTGGCTTCACGGTCTTCTACATCGGCATCAACCTCGGCGCCTTCATCGCGCCGCTGGTCATCGGCACCGTCGGCGAGAGCGTCGACTGGCACCTGGGCTTCGCGCTGGCCGCACTCGGCATGGCGCTGGGCCTCGTGCAGTTCCTGCTCGGCAGCCGCCACCTGGACGCGAAGAGCAGCGAGGTCCCGACCCCGCTGTCGCCCGCCGAGAAGGCGTCCACCCTGCGCAAGGGCCTGATCTGGCTGGCCGTCGCCGTGGTCTTCTACGGCCTGGTGGGCGGCACCGGCCACTTCACCCTGAACTGGGCGCTCATCCCTCTGACGCTGCTCGGCCTGATCGTGCCGATCCTGGTCATCACCCGCATCCTGCGCGACAAGGACCTGGACTCCGGCGAGCGCTCGAAGGTGTCGGCCTACATCTGGTTCTTCGTCGCCGCCGCCGTGTTCTGGATGATCTACGACCAGGGCGGCTCGACCCTGTCGCTGTTCGCCGAGAAGAAGGCCGACAACACCGTCTTCGGCTGGGAGTTCCCGGTCTCCTGGTACCAGTCGGTCAACCCGGTCCTGATCATGGCGCTGGCGCCCGTCTTCGCCTGGCTGTGGCTGTGGCTGAACCGGCGCGGCAAGGAGCCGAGCACCATCGTGAAGTTCGCCTCCGGCCTGGTGCTGGTGGGTGCGTCCTTCTTCCTGTTCCTCGCCCCGCTGTCGATCGCGGAGGGCGGTCACAAGGCGGCCGCGATGTGGCTGGTGGCGATCTACTTCGTGCAGACCGTCGGTGAGCTGACCCTGTCGCCGGTGGGCCTGTCCGTGACGACGAAGATGGCACCGGCGAAGTACGCCTCGCAGATGATGGGCGTCTGGTTCCTCGCGGTCACCGCGGGCGACTCCGTCACCGCGCTGCTGTCCAACCCGGCCGTCGGCGGGATCAACCTCGACCGGACGGGCTTCGTGGCGCTGGAGGCGGCGCTGGCCGTGGTCGCCGGCTTCGCGGTGTACATGTACCGCAAGAAGGTCAAGGCCATGATGGGCGACGTCCGCTGACGCCGGTCACCGGATCCTGACGAAGGGCCGCCGCACCCCCCGGTGCGGCGGCCCTTCGTCGTGGCCTGCGCGGTCACGGCCTTCGCGCCTCGGACCGGTCGGCTTCCGGGGTGAACCAGGGCGGGGCCGACGACCTGCGGACGGCGGGCAGCCGCGTACGGCGGGCCGGCCGGGCCGCGTGGCCGGGGCGGGGCGGGTGCACCCGGTCGACCACGGCCAGCGCGGCACGCAGCAGCGCCGCCGGGACGACCAGCAGGACGAGGGCCCAGAACAAGGTCACGCCCCACGGGCGGCCCACGCCCCAGGGGTGTTCGGCGAGCACTTTGCCGCCGTACTTCAGCGACACGGTGTAGTCGCCGTGCGCCCCGGCCGCGAGCTCCACGGGCAGTTCGATACGGGCCTTGCCGCCGGGCCGGATCGTGCCCCGCCACCGCTGGTCCTGCCACTCGGGGGCGAACACGCCGTGCGAGGTGCCGACCTGGAAGACCGGGTCGCGCACAGGGGACGTGCCGACGTTGCCGACGGTGACCACGAGCGTCCGGGAGGGCGGGGAGCCGAACCAGGTGAGCAGACCGCCGGAGCCCCGCAGCCTGGTGTCGGCGAGCAGGGACAGCCGCCCACCGGCCGCGTCCGCGGGCAGCGGCTCGACGGCGTGCCCGGCGACCTGGAGGGCCGCGTCGTCCTCGGCCCCCGCTCCCGTCACGGTCGCCACGTGCACCACGCAGGGGCACGGCACCGGCGGCTCCACGACGGGCAGTTCACGGCGGAAGCGCCCCTGTGCGTCGGTGGTGACGGCCCGGCCGTCGGCATTGGCACAGGAGTTGGTGCCGCCGGTCACCCCCCGCTTCGGCTCGGCCTGCCCGCACACGAGCAGCGTCAGCAGGGCACGGGGCCGCCAGCCGCTGCCGCTGACGGTCACCGAACCGCCCGTCCCGGCCTGGGACGCGGACAGCTCGACCACGGGCCGCTCGACCGCCCCCGCGGGCCCCGCGCCCGCCAGGACCAGCAGCAGCGCGAGCAGAACCGGCAGTGACCCGAACACAGGACGGACGGCGGGCGGCATCGGCGGCTCCAGCGGTTGTGCGCTCAGCGGTTCACCTGCCAGGAGGGGTGCGCGGCGGTCAACGGCCCGCCCGGGCTCCCTGGTGACGCCGGGTCAGCCACAGGGCACCTGCCGCTCCGGCGAGCAGGACCGTGCCGCCGAGGGTGCCGAGGGCGACGGCCGAGTCCTCGGGTCCGGTCTGCGGAAGTCCGGCACCGGTGTCCGGACCGGAGCCGCCGCCCTGGGCGGAGCCGGTGGTGCCGCCGCCGGCCGTGACGTCGAGGGTGAGGGAGGGACCCGGGTCGTTCGTCGGAGTGCACGTGGTCGTCGTGCCGAGCGCCTTGATGGTGAGCACCCCTGCCGTGAAGGTGACCTCGCCGCTCTTCTTCGGCGTGTACGTGCCGCTCAGGTCACTGATCTTGATGGGCGTGTTGGCCGGGATCGCGGCGTCGTTGGCGGGGCCGGTCACCGACAGGGTGCCGCTGTCGGCGCCACCCAGGGCGATGGTGGCACTCGGCGTCATCGCGCCCTTGCCCAGTTCGACCGGGCTGGAGGAGACGCCCTTCTGCCAGGACATGGTGATGCGGTAGCCGCCGCCGCTCCTGACGCCCTTGATGTCGATGGGCGAGACGGCGCTCTTGTCGCCGATCGGCGTCTTGCACTGGTAGTTGACGTCGACGACCTCGGCCCGGGCGACGGGGGCGGCCATCCACACCGCCGAGCCGGCCAGGGCCGCGGCGGACGCGAGCACGGCGGTTCGTTTCCGGTACGACACGGTGCCGCTCCCCTTCCTGTTCCTGACGGCGCATCAGATAGGGCCGTCAAGGTACGCCCGGGGCGTCGAGGAAGGAAGAGACAGTGCGGGCCGGATCCACGGCGGGACGGTCACCCGTTCGGACGCACCATGGGCGTCCGCACAGGCCGGGAACCCGACAGGCCCGCACAGGACCGGACAGGTATGCACATAATCAAGCTGGTATGCCTGAAACGCCAGGCAATGCCCGAAACAGGGAAAGGCGCCCGATATCAGGCAGGTGCGCCCAGTTCCGCCCAGACCGTCTTGCCGGAGACTCCCGGCGTGCGGACGACCCCCCAGTCCAGGCACAGGCGCTGGACGATGAACATGCCATGACCACCCGGGCGACCGGCGCGGTGCGGGGTGCGGGGGGCCGGCTGACCGGTGCCCCGGTCCGTGACCTCGACGCGGATCACCTTGTTGTCGCAGGTGATGCGCAGCTGGTCCGGCCCCTCGGCGTGCAGGCAGGCGTTGGTGACCAGCTCGGAGACGACCAGCAGCACGTCCTCGGCGGCGGCCCGCTGATCGGCGGAGGCGGCGGGCAGCCAGCCCCACGCGTACAGCGCCTGGCGGGTGAAGTCGCGGGCCAGCGGAACGACGCCACTCTCCCCGTCGAAGCTCAGCCGGCGCACCTGCGGGCCCCCCGGCGGCGCCACGGCCCCGGACGGCGCACCCACGCCCTCGCCGGACGCACCGGCCGCCGCTACGCCACCCTCGGACGCCCCGGAAGCGCCGCCGGGCTCCGGCCCGCGGTCGCCCGGCGAATAAGGCCGGGTGGTGCTCATCAGCGCTTCACCTCACCGATTCACCAGTTCACGATTCAAAAAATTCACTGCACAGTCGGTCACACGGTCGGTCACACAGTGCGCGGGGCGTCGGTTTCGCGGCGCCCCCGCCACCCGGACGACCGACAGGTTCAGGATGTCTCCTGCCCTGGCGGGCGGGTGGAACACCCATGTATTCCGCACGAATGACGTGACAGGCCCGACACACCGGTCACAGGGGGATGGCCGAGGCGCCGCGCACCGACACACCGCCGGTCAGCCCGACTCGTCGGCCAGGGCCGCCTCGAGCGAGTCGTGGACGCTGAAGACCGCATCCGCGCCCGTGATCTCGAATACGCGTGCCACCACCGGCTGCATGCCGGCGAGCGAGACGCCGCCACCGGCGGCCTCCGCCTTCAGCCGCGCCCCGAGGAGCACGTTGAGCCCCGTGGAGTCGCAGAACTCCAGGCGCGCGCAATCGATGACCAGGCGCTTGAATCCCTTGGCGAGGCAGTCTTCGAGTGGCTCACGCAACAGATCGGCGGTGTGGTGATCCAACTCACCCGCCGGGGTCACGACGGCACTAGAGCCCTCTTCCCGCACCTCCACCAGAAGCCGGCCAGACTGTGCGCTGCCGACCGTCCCGCGGTCCATGCCGTCTCTCTCTCCCGACGTCGAGGTGGTTGCTGACGCCCTCGAACACTACGCCTTCCCAGCACGCTTCGACACCCGAACAACTACACACAAACGGACATATGCCCACAGAACGCACTTGCGGTGGGCTCGGGAAAGCGGGTAGGCCTAGTAAGGACACGTACCCGACACGGCCGGCTTTGGAGGCGCCGCACACCGCAGTGCACCTAACGGCTCCGGCAGCCATATGCCGAGAACGATGGAGGACATCATGTCACCCCGGCTCGACGCATCGCGTACCCAGAAAGCGACGTCGACACCCCCTCCGGAACATCTGGATCCCATCGAGCAGGACGAGATGCTCGTCACACAGGCCGGCCTTCTCGCCGGACTTCCGGACATCCCCCCGTACGAGGAAGTCGACGCGGTCGACGCCCGGGCCCTGTCCAAGACCCTCTTCGAGCGTCTGGAGACGCTGGAGGAAGGGACCCACGAGTACTCGTACGTCCGCAACACGCTCGTCGAACTGAACCTCGCGCTGGTCAAGTTCGCCGCCTCCCGGTTCCGCTCCCGCAGCGAGCCGATGGAGGACATCATCCAGGTCGGCACCATCGGCCTGATCAAGGCGATCGACCGCTTCGAGCTGTCCCGCGGTGTGGAGTTCCCCACGTTCGCGATGCCGACGATCGTCGGCGAGATCAAGCGCTTCTTCCGCGACACCTCGTGGTCCGTGCGCGTACCGCGGCGGCTCCAGGAGCTGCGGCTCGACCTGGCCAAGGCCGGGGACGAGCTGGCCCAGAAGCTGGACCGCGCCCCCACGGTGGCCGAACTGGCCGAGCGCCTCGGCCTCTCCAACGACGAGGTCGTCGAGGGCATGGCCGCGTCGAACGCCTACACCGCCTCCTCGCTGGACGCCCAGCCGGAGGAGGACGACTCCGAGGGCGCGCTCGCGGACCGCATCGGCTACGAGGACCACGGGCTCGAAGGCATCGAGTACGTCGAGTCGTTGAAGCCGCTGATAGCCGAACTGCCGCCGCGCGACCGCAAGATCCTGTCCCTGCGGTTCGTCGCGGGCATGACGCAGTCGGAGATCGGCGAAGAGCTCGGCATCTCGCAGATGCACGTCTCGCGTCTGCTGTCGCGGACGCTGGTGCGGCTGCGCAAGGGGCTGACCGTCGAGGAGTGATCCCCGGCCGGGGTGTACGTGTCCCTCGGGGGCGGGCCGGACGGCCCGCCCCGGGGCGCGTGACACCCGTGGTCCCGGCGGCTCTTCAGGAGCTCAGGAACAGCGCGGCCGTCGGCAGCAGCGGGGCCGTCAGGCTCAGCGGCCGGTAGGTGTGCGGAGCGAGGGTCGTCCCGCGCCGCAACGGCCTGTTGGCGAGCCACCAGACCAGGCCGTAGAGCGTGACGACCGGGACCACGATCACGAGCCACAGGGCCATGCCGTCGTTCTCGGTCGGTTCCCGCGTGGTCCAGCCGGCCGCGGCGAGCGGCCCGTTCGCCGCGAGGTACCACAACAGCCAGAACGGCACCACGCCCGGTATTCCGAGCAGTACGTTGACCACGAGTGGTGCCGACCAGTGCTTCGTCATCCGTCCCCGCCCTCCGCTGCTGCCGGTCGTCCTGCGACGCGGCATCGCATCATCGCGGGGCCGGTGATCACATCACGCGCTCTCCGCGCCGCCACACCCCACTGACCAGCGGGACGCCGGGCCGGTAGGCCAGGTGGACGTGGCTCGGGGCGTCGAGGAGCGTCAGGTCCGCGCGGGCGCCCGGCGTGAGACGGCCGACGTCGTCGCGCCGCAGGGCCGCGGCCCCGCCCGCCGTGGCCGACCACACGGCCTCGTCGGGGGTCATCCCCATGTCACGTACCGCCAGCGCGATGCAGAACGGCACGGACGAGGTGAAGGACGAGCCGGGGTTGCAGTCCGTGGACAGCGCGACGGTGACACCGGCGTCCAGCAGCCGCCGCGCGTCCGGCCACTCGGCCCGCGTGGAGAACTCGGCGCCCGGCAGCAGGGTGGCGACGGTACGGCTGCCGGCCAGGGCGTCCACGTCGGCGTCCGTGAGGTGGGTGCAGTGGTCGGCGCTGGCGGCGTCGAGCTCGACCGCGAGCTGCACGCCGGGGCCGTACGACAGCTGGTTGGCGTGGACGCGGGGGTGCAGGCCCCGGGCCTTGCCGGCGGTGAGGATCGCGCGGGCCTGGTCGCCGTCGAAGGCGCCCTTCTCGCAGAACACGTCGATCCAGCGGGCGTGCGGGGCGCAGGCGTCGAGCATCTCGCCGGTGACCAGGGCGACATAGCCGGCCGGGTCCTCGGCGTAGTCCGGCGACACGATGTGGGCGCCGAGGTAGGTGACCTCGTCGGTGTGGGCGGCGGCGATGCGCAGGGCGCGGGCCTCGTCCTCGACGGTCAGGCCGTAGCCGGACTTGGTCTCGAAGGTCGTGGTGCCCTGGCGCAGGGCCTCGCGGAGGTAACGGGTGAGGTTGGCCTCCAGTTCCCCGTCGCTCGCCGCCCGCGTGGCCGCGACGGTGGTGCGGATGCCGCCCGCGCCGTACGGCCGCCCGGACATCCGGGCGTTGAACTCCTGCGTCCGGTCGCCCGCGAAGACGAGGTGGGAGTGGGAGTCCACGAAGCCGGGCAGGACCGCCCGGCCGCCGGCGTCGACCCGATTGTCAGTGGCGGGTGCTTTCCTGTGATCACCGGTCCACGCGATGCGGTCGCCCTCGATGACGACGGCCGCGTCCTGGATCAGTCCGAGGGGGGAATTGTCACCGAGGGAGGGGTCGTTGGTGACCAGGGCTGCGATGTTGGTGATGAGCGTGCTTGCGGTGCTCGCGGAGTGGGCGGGGCTGACGGTCGTCGCGTTGCTCATGGCGTCCTTGGTGGCCTGGTCGGCGGTGGGGGCGGGTTCGCTGCCCGGTTTCTTCGGCTTCATCCGCGCAGGGCTGCGACGGCGTCCGCGAGGGCTTTCGGCACATCCGGTACGAGGGAGTGGACCCCGTCCCGTACGACATGCCGACCTGCCACGACCGTATGCGACACGTCCGCTGCCGACGCGGCGAATACGGCCGTCTCGGCCCCGAGCCGCGGAAGCGGCCCTGCCGTCCTGACCGAGTCGAGCGCGATGGTGGTGAAGTCGGCGAGCGCGCCGGGCTGAAGGGCGCCGGCCTCGTCCCAGCCGAGGGCCGCGTGGCCGTCGGCCGAGGCCGCCCGCAGGAGGGCCGCCGCCGTCCAGTGACCGCGGGTGCGGGTGCGCAGCCGCTCGTTCAGCTCCATGGCCCGCGCCTCTTCGAGCAGGTCGATCACGGCGTGGCTGTCGGAGCCGAGACTGAGCGGCGAGCCCTCGTTCTGGAGGGCGGAGGCCGGCCCGATGCCGTCCGCGAGGTCCCGCTCGGTGGTCGGGCACATGCAGGTGCCGGTGCCGCTGCCGCCGATGAGGGAGATGTCCTCGGCGGTGAGGTGGGTGTTGTGGACGCCGGTGGTGCGCGGTCCGAGGACGCCGTGCAGGGCGAGGAGCTGGGTCGGGGTGCACCCGTGGGCCTCCCGGCACGCCTCGTTCTCGGCGGTCTGCTCCGAGAGGTGCACATGGAGCGGGGCTCGCCGCTCCCCGGCCCAGCGTGCGACGGTCTCCAGCTGCTCGGCGGGCACGGCCCGTACGGAGTGGATCGCCGCGCCGATCCGTGCGTGATCCCGTTCCTTGAGAAGTGCAGAGCGGGCGGCCCAGGCCTCGGCGTCCCCGTCGGAGAAGCGGAGCTGATGGGTGGTGGGCGGCTGCCCGAAGCCGGAGGAGAGGTAGGCGGTGTCGAGGAGGGTGATGCGGATGCCGGCTTCGGCGGCGGCCGCGATGAGGGCCTCGCCCATCGCGTTGGGGTCGGCGTAGGGGGCGCCGCCGGGGGCGTGGTGGACATAGTGGAACTCGCCGACCGCCGTGATGCCGGCCAGGGCCATCTCGGCGTACACGGCGCGGGCGAGGGCGTGGTAGCTGTCCGGGGTGAGCCGGGCGGCCGTGGCGTACATGACCTCGCGCCAGGTCCAGAAGGTTCCGGAGCCGACCTGGACGGTGCCGCGCAGGGCGCGGTGGAAGGCGTGGCTGTGGGCGTTGGCCAGGCCGGGCAGGGTGAGCCCGCGCAGCACCTCGGCGCCGGGGGGCGGGGCGGGGGTTCCGGTGCGGACGGCGGTGATGCGGCCGTCCGCGACGTCGAGGGCCACGCCCGGCTCGACATGTGCGCCGAGCCAGGCGTGCTCCAGCCAGTACGTCCACCGGGCTGCTGTCGTCACCTGCACGCCAGTCCTTCCAGTACGTCGGCCAGTGCGAGTACCCCGGCCACGCAGTCGTCCTCGCTCGCGGACTCGGCCGGGGAGTGGGAGACGCCGGTGGGGTTGCGCACGAACAGCATGGCGGTCGGGATGCTCCCCGACAGGATCCCGGCGTCGTGTCCGGCGCCGGTGCCGAGGACGGGGACGGTGAGGCCGGTGTCCGTGCCGAGGATGCGGGCGAGTTCGTCGCGCAGGGCGTGGTCGAACTCGACGACGGGGGTGAAGGACTCCCGGACGACGTCGAGGTCGATGCCGTGCGCGTCCGCGTAGCTCCGGGCCGCCTTCTCGATGCCGCCGACCACGGTGTCGAGGCTCGTCTGGTCCTCGGCGCGGGAGTCGAGCCAGCCGCGCACCAGTGAGGGGATGGCGTTGACGCCGTTGGGCTCCACGGCGATCTTGCCGAAGGTGGCGACGGCTCCGGCGAGTTCGGCCTCGCGCCGCGCGGCGAGGACGGTCTCGGCGTAGGACAGCATGGGGTCGCGCCGGTCGGCGAGGCGGGTGGTGCCGGCGTGGTTGGCCTCGCCGCGGAAGTCGAACCGCCACCGGCCGTGCGGCCAGATGGCGCTGGCGATGCCGACCCGGTCGCCGGACAGGTCCAGGGCCCGGCCCTGCTCGACGTGCAGTTCGACGAAGGCGCCGATGCCGGCGAGCCGTTCGGGGTCCGGCCCGATGGTGTCAGGGTCGTAGCCGGCCGCTTCCATGGCCCGGGGCAGCGTCACTCCGTCACCGTCGGTGAGCCGGTGCGCCTGCTCGCGGGTGAGCTGCCCGGCGGTGAGCCGGGATCCGACGCAGGCGAGCCCGAACCGGGCGCCCTCCTCGTCACCGAAGTTCACGATGCCGAGGGGCCGGGTGAAGCGGGCGTTCCTGCCGCGCAGTTCGTCCAGCGCTGCGAAGGCGGACACCACTCCGAGGGGGCCGTCGAAGGCGCCGCCGTCCGGCACGGAGTCGAGGTGCGATCCGGTGACGACGGCGTCGCCCTCGGCGGGGTCGCCGAGCCAGGCCCACTGGTTGCCGTTCCGGTCGACCTCGTGGGCGAGGCCGCGCGCGCGGGCCTGGTCCTCGAACCAGGCGCGGCAGTCGGCGTCGGCGTCCGTCCAGGCGAAACGGCGGTAGCCGCCGGACGCGGAGCTACGGCCGACCGGCAGCAGCTCCGCCCACATGCTGTGGAAACTCACGCGCCGTCACCCTCGCGCATCGGGACGCGCACGCCCCGCTCCCCCGCCACCGACTCCGCGATGTCGTATCCGGCGTCGACATGGCGGATGACGCCCATGCCGGGGTCGTTGGTGAGCACCCGGCGGATCTTCTCGCCCGCGAGCGGCGTACCGTCGGCCACGGTCACCTGCCCGGCGTGGATCGACCGGCCCATGCCGACGCCGCCGCCGTGGTGGATCGACACCCAGGACGCCCCGGACGCCACGTTCACCATGGCGTTCAGCAGCGGCCAGTCGGCGATCGCGTCGGACCCGTCGAGCATGGCCTCGGTCTCGCGGTAGGGGGACGCGACGGAGCCGCAGTCGAGGTGGTCGCGGCCGATGACGACCGGCGCGGCCAGCTCCCCGCTCGCGACCATGTCGTTGAACCGCTCACCGGCCTTGTCCCGCTCGCCGTAGCCGAGCCAGCAGATCCGGGCGGGCAGGCCCTGGAAGTGGACGCGTTCACCGGCCATCTTGATCCAGCGGGCGAGGGACTCGTTCTCCGGGAAAAGGTCGAGGATCGCCTTGTCGGTCTTGGCGATGTCGGAGGCCTCGCCGGACAGGGCGGCCCAGCGGAACGGGCCCTTGCCCTCGCAGAACAGAGGCCGGATGTAGGCGGGGACGAAGCCGGGGAAGGCGAAGGCCCGGTCGTATCCGGCGAGCTGGGCCTCCCCGCGGATGGAGTTGCCGTAGTCGAAGACCTCGGCGCCGGCGTCCATGAAGCCGACCATGGCCTCCACGTGCCGGGCCATGGACTCGCGGGCCCGGGTGGTGAAGCCGGCCGGGTCCTTGGCGGCGGCGTCGGCCATGTCCTCGAAGGCGGTGCCCAGCGGGAGGTAGGCCAGCGGGTCGTGGGCCGAGGTCTGGTCGGTGACGATGTCGATGGGCGCGCCCAGGGCGAGGAGCTGCGGCACCAGTTCGGCCGCGTTGCCGAGGACGCCGATGGAGAGGGGGCGGCGGGCGTCGCGCGCCTCGGTCGCCAGCTTCAGGGCATGGTCGAGGCTGTCGGCCTTCACGTCGAGGTACCGGTGCTCGATGCGCCGCTCGATGGCACGCGGGTCGCAGTCGATGCAGATCGCCACGCCGTCGTTCATGGTCACGGCGAGGGGCTGGGCGCCGCCCATGCCGCCGAGGCCGGCGGTCAGGGTGATGGTCCCGGCCAGCGTCCCGCCGAACTTCTTGGCGGCGACGGCGGCGAAGGTCTCGTAGGTGCCCTGGAGGATGCCCTGGGTGCCGATGTAGATCCAGGAGCCGGCGGTCATCTGCCCGTACATGGTCAGGCCGAGCTGTTCGAGGCGGCGGAACTCCTCCCAGTTGGCCCAGTCGCCGACGAGGTTGGAGTTGGCGATGAGGACGCGCGGGGCCCACTCGTGGGTCTGCATGACGCCGACCGGGCGGCCGGACTGGACCAGCATGGTCTCGTCCTGCTTCAGCCCCTTCAGCGTGCGCACCATGGCGTCGAAGGAGCGCCAGTCGCGTGCCGCCTTGCCGGTGCCGCCGTAGACGACGAGCTTGTCGGGGTGCTCGGCGACCTCCGGGTCGAGGTTGTTCTGCAACATCCGCAGGGCGGCTTCCTGCTGCCATCCCAGGGCGCTCGGTTCCGTGCCGCGCGGTGCTCGGACGGGGCGGGGTCCTGACATGGTCTGCCTCCTGGGTGGGTGCTCCCGGCGGGATGTTGCTGTTCCTATTCACATCCTGGACTCATGAATAGAGCTAGTCAATACGTCGGGGCGTCGGCGTGGCGGTGCCATGGGTGTTTGGCTGGATGCATGGGCGCACACAGCGAGGCGGCAGAGGCGGACGACAGCGGGGCCGGACGGGCGGCCCGGCGGGACGAGGCGGTGCGGGCCGCCGTGGAGCAAGGGCTGCTCGGGCCCGACAGCCCCATCGTCGGGTTGCTGGACGTCACCGGCATCCGGGAGTCGGCGGCCCGGCTGCGGGCGGCGTTCGCCGCGGTGGTGGCGCCGGGCACGCCCGTGCTGCACGCCTTCGCGGTGAAGGCGACCCCGCTGGTGCCGGTGCTGCGGCTGCTGCGGGAGGAGGGCGTCGGCGCGGAGGTGGCGAGCCCGGGTGAGCTGGCCCTGGCGCGGGCGGCGGGCATGCCGGTGGAGATGACGGTGCTCGACTCCCCGGCGAAGACCCCGGCCGAGCTGCGCGAGGCGCTGTCCCTGGGCATCGCCGTCAACGCCGACAATCCGCAGGAGCTGGACCGCATCGATGCCCTGATGCGGTCACGGACCAGCCGCTCCCCTCTGGGAATCCGGGTGAACCCGCAGGTCGGCGGGGGTTCCATCGAGGCGTTGTCCACGGCGACGGCCACCTCGAAGTTCGGCGTGGCGCTGCGCGACGAGGGGGCCCGGGAGTGGGTCGTCCAGGCGTATCTGGACCGGCCGTGGCTGACCCGGCTGCACGCGCACACCGGGTCCCAGGGGATCCCGTTGGCCCTGATGGCGCGGGGCGTGGCGGAGACGTACGCGCTGGCGGAGGAGATCAACCGGCGGGCCGGGCGGCGGCAGGTCGACACGCTCGACATCGGCGGCGGCCTGCCGGTGAACTTCGCGTCGGAGGCGACGGTCCCGACGTACGCGCAGTACGCGCGGCTGCTGGCCGAGGAGGTGCCGGGGCTGCTCGACGGGCGGTACGGGCTGGTCACCGAGTTCGGACGGTCACTGCTGGCGAAGCACGGGACGGTGGTGGCGCGCGTCGAGTACGCGAAGGCCTCCGGCGGGCGGGCGGTGGCGGTGACGCATGCCGGGGTGCAGGTGGCCGCACGGACGGTGTACGCGCCGGGGAGCTGGCCGTTGCGCATCGCCGCCTACGACGCGAAGGGGCGGCCGAAGGAGGGGCCCGACGTCGTGCAGGACGTCGCGGGGCCTGCCTGTTTCGCGGGGGACCTGCTGGCGGAGGGCCGGTCCATGCCGCTGCTGGAGCAGGGGGACTACGCGGCGGCGCTGGACACCGGGGCGTACTACTTCGCGCACCACTACGGGTACAACTCGCTGGTGCGGCCGGGGGTGTACGGCTTCGGGCCGGGCGGGCGCTTCGCGGTGGTGCGGCGGGCGCAGACCGTGGAGGAGGTCGTCGCCGAGTCGGGTGGGGCGCAGGTGGACGCGCTGACGCGAGCGCGGTGGGAGGTTCCGTAGGACCCGGCCGCGGGCGCGGTGTGGCTTGTCGCGCCCGCGCGGCGGAGCCGCACATCGATACGGCCCCGCGTCCCTGAAACGGGCGTCACACCAGCGCCGGTGACTTCCTCCGGGCTCCTCCCGGCGCCGCGTCCCCCGCCGCGATGCCGGTGCTGCGGTACGCCTTGACGCGCTTGCCGGCCGGGTGGGCCGCTCCCCCGCGCAGCCAGTCCACGCGGACCCACAACAGTGCCTCGTCGGCCTGCTCCCGGCGGCCCAGCCAGGCCGACTTCAGCCACAGCCCCGCCCCGCAGCCGGCCAGCAGCATGCCCCCGGCCGCCGGGGCCGCGAAGGCGCTGCCGAGGGCTGCGAGGAAGGCGATCAGGAGCCACCAGCGGTGGCCCCGGCGCCAGTTGCGTACCGTGACCGCGCGGTCCTGGAGCACGTCGTGCTTTCCGGCCCGGGACGCCGATGCGGCCAGGGCCGCGTAGCGCCGGCGACGGCTGTACGCCACGGCGGCCGTCGCCAGGACGAAGAGGGCCGCTCCGGCCAGGACGCCGATGCGGCGTCCGGTCAGGCCCGGTGCGAGCAGGCCGATGCCCGCCGCGAGAACGCCCAGCCACCACAGCGGGGCCGCCCCCGCCCGTACGACGACGGCCACCCGGGCCAGTCCCTGTCCTCCGCGTGTCACGCTAAGCCTCCGTCCGGTCTGCGAAGCCTTGGGAAGACGTACGGTAGCCACGCAACGTGAGACGAGTCTGAGAAGACGCCGGACGTGGCGTCAGTCGACGAACAGGCCCCGCGCCGCCGCCTTCGTGTCGAACTCCTCCAGGCGGGACTGGGCCTGGGGCAGGTCGTCGCACATGGCCTCCAGCAGGACCCGGCCGAGCAGCATCGGCGCACAGGCCGTGTCGAAGGCGAGGCCGGTGCCCACCGCGGCGGGCAGCAGCAGGTCGGACACCTTGGCGACGGGTGCGAACGCGGAGTCGGCGACCGTGACGACGGTCAGCCCGGCCTCCTTGGCGTAGGCGAGGGTGTCGACGACCTCGCGGGGGTGCCGGGGCAGCGCGAAACAGAGCAGTGCGCTCGCGCCGGCCCGGACGGCGGCGTCGATGCGGTCCTGGACCATCGTGCCGCCCTCGCCGAGCAGCCGTACGTCGGGGTGGACCTTGGCGGCGAAGTAGGCGAAGCCGTGCGCCTGGGCGGCGGCCGCCCGCAGGCCGAGGACCAGCAGCGGGCGGGAGGCCGCGAGGACCTGCCCCGCGCGCCGGACGGGCGCGGGGTCGGCCAGTGCCTCCGCCAGGTGCCGCAGGTTCTCGATCTCGGCCTCGACGGCCTGCTGGTACTCGTTGTGGGCCCCGGTCTCCGCGGCGGGCTCGGCGGGGGCGACCTCGCGCAGATGGCGGCGCAGGGCGGGGTAGCCGTCGAAGCCGAGGGCGACGGCGAAGCGGGTCACGGACGGCTGGCTGACCCCGGCCAGCTCGGCGAGCTCCACACTCGACAGGAACGGCACGTCGGCGGCGCGCCGCACCATGCTGTGCGCGATGCGCCGCTGGGTCGGCGTCAGCCGGTGGCCCTCGAAGAGCGCCTGGAGCCGCGCGGCAGGGCTGTCGGTCACGCTCATGACGTGCTCCCCCTCGCCTATTCAGTAGCTGAGGATTCTGCATGAGCATATGCAGAGCGGCAAGCCGGGCCGGAGGACGGCGGCGGTACGGAGGGTGGGCGGCCCTCCTGCACGCTCGACAACTTCATCGTGACGGACGGCTGTCAGGCCGCGTCCCAGCCGCACCGGTCAGGAGACAGGCCCCTCGGTCACGTGTACGTCGGGGTGTCCGCGGACCGGCCGGCCGTGGTCGGGGCAGGCGCCGGGCCCGCGATCAGAAGCGGCCGGCCATCCCCGGGATGCCCGGCGGTGTCGGGAGCGGCAGCCGGTTGGGGGTGTGGCGTTCGTCCGCGGCCGGAGCGGCCTTGCAGGTCACGTCTTCAGTGGGGAGTTTGCCGGTGGTCAGGTAGGTGGTGGCGGTCTTGTCGGCGCACGACTTGTTGCCGTAGATGCCGTGTCCGACACCTCCGGCGACCGTGACCATCTTCGAGCCCTTCATGGCGCGGCGCAGGCCCTGGCCGCTGGTCAGCGGCGTCTGGGAATCCCACTCGTTCTGGAGGATCAGCGCGCGCACCTTGTTGCCGATCCTGGTGGCGGGCTCACTGCCGGTCTTCTTCCAGAAGGCGCAGGGCTTGATGTGGGAGGCGAAGTCGCCGTACAGCGGGTACCTGGCCTTGTCCCGGATCGCATCCTTGCGGTACTGCTCGGGGTCGCGAGGCCAGGCGCGGGTGTCGGCGCAGACGACGGCCCAGAAGCCGGCGTCGCCGTTGTCCTCGGGCACGGTCCGGCCGAAGGCCGGCGCAACGGGCTCGGGTGTCCTGAGTTCCCGGTCGGCGGACTGGGGAGCTCCGGCGGCGGCCTTCTTGACCTCGGCGACCGCTTCGGCGGCGTCGCGCGTGCCGAAGAACATGCCCCGGAAGCCTTGGCGGATGTCGTCACCGGTCAGCAGCGTGCCGTCGAGGTCGATCGGCTTGCGGTCGGCCTGGGCGACCAGGCCGTAGAAGGTCCCCCGGACCGCCTCGGGAGTCCGGCCCAGCTTGTAGGTGCTGTGCCGCGCGGCGGTCCACTCGGTCCATCGGGTGAAGGCGGGCTCGGCGCCCTCCGCCCAGACCTGGATCATCCCGCGCCAGATGCGGGCCGGGTCGACGGCGCTGTCCAGTACGAAGCGGTCGGTGCGCTTGGGGAACATCTGCGTGTACACGGCGCCGAGGTAGGTGCCGTAGGAGTATCCGAGGTAGGAGATCTTCTTCTCGCCGAGCACGGCGCGGATGACGTCCATGTCCCGGGCGGTGTTGCGGGTGGTGATGTGGCGCAGCTTGTCGCCCTGCTTCTTGTCGCATTTCTCTGCGACGGTCCGGGCCCACTTCACGTCCTTGGTGAACGTCTCGGCTTTGTACGGCCGGTCCCAGTTCCGCTCGTCGGACGTCAGGCCACAGCCGACGGGGGAACTTAGGCCGATGCCCCGCGGGTCGAAGCCGACGAGGTCGTACTTGTTCTTCACGGCCTTGGGAAGCTCGTCGGCCATGTACTGAGGCATGTCGACTCCAGGCCCGCCCGGGCCACCGGGGTTGAGAAGAAGCACACCGCGCCGTTCCTTCTTGGTGCTCGTCTTCATCCTGGATATCGCGAGGTCGAGCTTCTTGGCGCCCGGTCTGCCGTAGTCGAGCGGCACTTTGATCGTGGCGCACTGAAGGGAGGCGGGCAGCTCCCTGTCGCAGCGGTGCCAGGCCGGTTTCTGCTGGAGGTAGGGGCGAAGGGGGTTCTCCGCGGCGGCCGCAGTGGCAGGGGCCAGCACGGGGACCAGCGGGGTGACGGCACTGACCGCGAGAAAGAGGGCTATTCGACTGTTGCGCACGCGAGTTGGGTCCTTGAGTCGATGCGTAGGGGACGCACCCACCCTGCCGCGCGCGCAATGCGGATTGATCCCTCCACGGGGCAGTGTTTCTCTCCCACCTGGGGTGTACGGGGAGTTGGGGCGGATAGTGCTGGAGTCGGACAACCGCGACCGGCTGTTTGCCATCTATCAAACTTGCTGTTCCGCAAGGAAGTTGACTCATGAGCGGCGGTGGCCGGTCGGTCGGCACCTGGGGGCTCTCAGCGGTACGACCGGTAGCCCCCCGCGGAACCGGGGGGCTAACCCCAGTGCGGCCGGTGCCGCCCCTTCCTACCGTGGACGGCATGACGGGAATGGACGCGCGGGACGCCGACCTGAAGAGGGAGCTCGACGCCACCCTGCACGCTCGCAGGGATCTGGGCGAGGAGTACGAGTCGGCGCTGGTCGACTCGTTCCTGGAGAAGGTCGACCAGCGGATCGACGGCGCGGTGGAGCGCCGGGTGCGCCGGCAGCTCGCCGAACAGCAGATGCAGCTGGCCCGGGACTCCCGGTCGCCGAAGGCCACGGACTACTGGGGCGAGCGGTTCGGCTTCGGAATCGTCTCCCTGGTCCTCGCGGTGCCGCTGTCGGCGATCGCCGGGGGTGTGGGGCGCCTGCCCGGCCTGCTCGTCGCCTGGGCGGGCATCGTCGGCGTCAACATCGTGCAGGCGGTCCGGACCGATCCGAACCTCTTCGGCCGCCGCAAGTCCTCCCAGGGCGGTGACTGGGAGGACTGAGACCCCCGTCCAGCCCGCGCCCGGGTCAGACCTGACGCGTCGGCAGCGCGACGATCTGCCGCAAATTGACCCGCCGCGGCCGGCTCGTCACGTAGGCCACCAGGTCGGCCAGCTCCTCGGCGGACAGTGCGCCCACCGCGTCGAGCATGCCCTCCACCTGCCGGGACAGTTCGGCGTCGGAGATGTGGGTGCGCAGCTCGCTCTCCACGAACCCGGGCTCGATGTTGGTGACCCGGACGTCCCGGGGCCCGAACTCCCCGCGCAGTGCTTCCGACAGGTAGGTGACCGCCGCCTTGGTCGCGCCGTACACCGCGTAGTTCGGGAAGCTGAGGTGCGCGGCGATGGACGAGATGTTCACGATGTCGGCCGTACGGCCGTCCGCGGCGGCGTCCACCAGGTCGCCGGTGAAGGCGCCGATCATCCGCAGCACCCCGGCGACGTTGGTGTCGAGCATCCGCTGCCACTCGTCGGCGCGCCGGGCGTCCACGGGGTGGGGCAGCATGACGCCGGCGCAGTTCACGACCAGGTCGGCGGTCCCGTACTCCGCGTGGACGCGGTCGGCGGCGTCCGCCACGGCCGTCTCGTCGGTGACGTCCGCGACGACGGCCAGGGCCTGTCCGCCGTCGGCCCGGATCTTCCCGGCGATCGCCGTCAGCCGTTCCGCCCGCCGGGCCACCAGGGCCACCCGGGCCCCGTGTGCGGCCAGCAGCACGGCGACGGCCTCGCCGATCCCGCTCGCGGCTCCGGTGACGACGGCGGTACGGCCGGCCAGGTTGTCGTACGACATGGGGTACCCCCTCGGTGACGGCCGGGGCGTCTCCCCGGCCTCGGCCACCACCCTCGGCGGCTTCGGCCGCGCCACCCAGGGCTGCGCTCATCCTGGGTCCGGCAGTACCAGGTTCGCCGGGCCCGGGCGGCCTAGGCTCGGACCCATGGACGGAGAACTGGGAGACTTCCTGCGCTCGCGCCGCGCCCGGATCCGGCCGGACGAGGTGGGGCTGCCCTCGTACGGCCGTCGCCGCGTCCCGGGTCTGCGCCGCGAGGAGGTGGCGCAGCTGGCCGGGGTGAGCGTCGACTACTACGTCCGCCTCGAACAGGGCAGGGGGCCCGGGGACCCCGGCCGGACCAAGTCCGGGGGTGTCTCGGACGCCGTACTGGACGCGATCGCCCGGGTGCTGCGGCTGGACGAGGCCGAGCACGCGTATCTGCGGGCGGTGGCCCGGCCGCGCCGGCAGGACGGGCACGGGCCCGCCGCGTCCCGGGTGCGCCCGGGTGTCCGGCTGCTCCTGGACGGCATGGACCGCAACCCCGCCTACGTCCTGGACCACCGCATGGAGGTCCTCGCCTGGAACGCCCTCGCCGACGCCGTGCTCGGCTTCAGCGGCCCGGGCGACCTCAGCCTGCCGCGCCGGCTCTTCCTCGACCCCGCCTCGTACGAGCTCTACCCGGACCGGCCCGCGATCGCCGCCCAGACGGTCGCGCACCTGCGCCTCCAGGCGGGCCACCATCCCGGTGACCCCGCGACGGGCGAACTCGTCGCCGAACTCACCCGCGCCAGCGAGGAGTTCCGCCGTCTGTGGGCCGACCATCTGGTCCGCCCCTGCGACCACGGCGTGAAGGTCCTCCGGCACCCGGTAGCGGGCCTGCTGACCCTCCCCTACGAGACCCTCACGATTCCGTCGGCCCCGGACCAGACGATCGTGGCTTACACGCCCGAGCCGGGCTCGGAGACGGCGGAGCGCCTGGCACTGCTGGGGAGCTGGTCCTCAGTCGTCCCCGAAGCCCCGGAACGTGCCTGAGGGGCCCGCGGCGTCGGCGTACTCGGCGAAGTCCATGTTCGCGATGCTGAGGTTGGCGGATATCTCCGGGTACCAGCGGACCGGGACGCGGAAGGTCCGCCCCGGCTCCGTGAAGAGGTCCACGGCCAGCAGCGGGTGCTCCGGGCCGGCCAGGGCCGTGGCGTCGGCGAGGAAGACCTCGCAGATCCGCTCGTCCTCCCCGGCCGCCGACTCCTCGGCCAGCAGCGCCTGAATGCCGGCGCCGGCGAAACGCGGATCGCTGACGGGGGTGGCACACGGATACGCGTCGGCCCCGTCGAGAGCGGCGCACAGCGCCTCCCACGCCGCGTCGTCGCCGAAGTCGGTGCGCAGGACGAGCGTGGTGAGGTCGTGGGGCTGGGGCAGTGGCATGCCGGGATCCTGCCATCCGCCACTGACAGCCCCGCGCCCGCAGGGCCGGGAAGGAAAATGCGCGGGGACCGCCGCACCCCCGTGAACGGGGGGCGGGACGACGGCGGTCCCCGCGAAGGACGCGGGCCCGGTCAGGGCCGGGCGTGCGCGTCCATGGCGTCCGTGGAGGTCCGGGAGCCGCTCCGGAGGTCCTGTGACGCCGTTCGGCGCCGGCCGGGGCGGGGAGCCGCTCCCGCCCTTGCCGACATCCACCAATGTGCAGGACGCGTGTTAAGCGGGTGCTGCGCGAACGTGACACCCGCGTACCGGTTCCGCGACGTCCGCGAAGATCACGGACGCCGCAAATTCACCCGGTTCACGGGCAGTTCACCGGGGGTTGGCCGTCACTTCCCCGTGCGGGCGAGGAAGGACAGCAGGTCCTGCCGGCTGACCACACCGGTCGGCTTGCCCTCGACGAGGACGATCGCCGCGTCCGCCTTGCCCAGCACGGCCATCAGGTCGGCGACGGGTTCGCCGGAGCCGACCTGGGGCAGCGGGCCGGACATGTGCTTCTCCAGCGGGTCGTCGAGCGAGGCGCTCTTGCTGAACAGCGCGTCCAGCAGCTCGCGTTCGACGACGGAGCCGACGACCTCGGCCGCCATCACGTCGGGGTGGCCGGCGCCCGGCTTGACGACCGGCATCTGCGAGACGCCGTACTCGCGCAGCACGTCGATGGCCTGACCGACCGTCTCCTCCGGGTGCATGTGGACGAGGGAGGGCATGCGGTCGCCCTCCTTGTCGTTCAGCACGTCGCCGACGCGGGCGCTGGGGCCCGCGTCCTCCAGGAAGCCGTAGTCGGCCATCCACTCGTCGTTGAAGATCTTGCTGAGGTAGCCGCGGCCGCTGTCCGGCAGCAGCACCACCACGACGTCGTCCTCGCCGAGCCGCGCGGCGACCTCCAGCGCGGCCACGACGGCCATGCCGCAGGAGCCGCCGACGAGCAGGCCCTCCTCCTTGGCGAGGCGGCGGGTCATCTGGAAGGAGTCCTTGTCGGACACGGCGACGATCTCGTCCGCGACGGTCCGGTCGTAGGCGGTCGGCCAGAAGTCCTCACCGACACCCTCGACGAGGTAGGGCCGGCCGGAGCCGCCGGAGTAGACGGAGCCCTCGGGGTCCGCGCCGACGGCCTTCACCGAGCCGTCGCTGACCTCCTTGAGGTAGCGGCCGGTCCCGGAGATGGTGCCGCCGGTGCCCACGCCCGCCACGAAGTGGGTGATCTTCCCCTCCGTCTGCTCCCACAGCTCGGGGCCGGTCGAGTGGTAGTGGGAGAGCGGGTTGTTCGGGTTGGAGTACTGGTCGGGCTTCCAGGCTCCGGGCGTCTCGCGGACCAGCCGGTCGGAGACGTTGTAGTAGGAGTCCGGGTGCTCGGGGTCGACGGCGGTCGGGCACACCACGACCTCGGCGCCGTACGCGCGCAGCACGTTGATCTTGTCGGTGCTCACCTTGTCGGGGCACACGAAGATGCACTTGTACCCCTTCTGCTGGGCGACGATGGCGAGCCCGACACCGGTGTTGCCGCTGGTCGGCTCGACGATCGTGCCGCCGGGCTTGAGCGCGCCGCTCTCCTCCGCCGCCTCGATCATGCGCAGGGCGATGCGGTCCTTCACGGAACCGCCGGGGTTGAAGTACTCCACCTTGGCCAGGACGGTCGCCCTGATGCCCTTGGTCACGCTGTTGAGCTTCACCAGCGGGGTGTTGCCGACGAGGCTGATCATCGAGTCGTGGAACTGCACCGTTGTCTCCGGATGCCGCAGAAGTGGTCTTAGTGGTGCCGCCAGCCTATGTGCTGCCGGTGGTCCGTGACGGTCGTTCACTCCCCGTTGAGATTGGACGACGGGCTGTACGGGGCAAGCACTGGGTGTACGGGTTCGAGGAGGTGGCGGCGACGCATGACGAGCATGTCGAGGGCGAGGGTGGCCCGGCGGATCGCGGCCGGCGCGGCTTATGGCGGCGGCGGAATCGGTCTGGCCGGAGCGGCCACGGTGGGGCTGGTGCTGGCGGAGGTGCAACTGGCGCGGCGCCGGGTGAGCAACGGCACGTCACCGCACGTGCCGCAGGCGGACGGGCTGTACGGCCGTATGTACGCCGGTCCGGCCGAGGCACCGCTGCGGCTGACGATGCTGGGCGACTCCACGGCCGCGGGCCAGGGCGTGCACCGCGGCGGGCAGACCCCGGGGGCGCTCCTGGCTTCGGGGCTCGCGGCGCTGGCCGAGCGCCCGGTGGAGCTGCGCACGGTGGCGACCCCGGGCGCCTGTTCGGACGACCTGGACCGCCAGGTGGCCCTGGTGCTGGCCGCTCCCGATCCCGTGCCCGACATCTGCGTGATCATGGTCGGCGCGAACGACGTCACCCACCGCATGCCCGCGACACGCTCGGTGCGCCATCTGGCCTCGGCGGTTCGCCGGCTGCGCACGGCCGGTGCGGAGGTCGTGGTCGGCACCTGCCCCGATCTCGGCACGATCGAGCCGGTGCGGCAGCCCTTGCGCTGGCTGGCCCGGCGGGCCTCGCGCCAGCTGGCGGCCGCCCAGACGATCGGAGTCGTCGAACAGGGCGGCCGCACCGTGTCGCTCGGTGACCTGCTGGGCCCCGAGTTCGCCGAGAACCCGCGCGAGCTGTTCGGCCCCGACAGTTACCACCCTTCCGCCGAGGGCTACGCGACGGCGGCGATGGCGGTCCTGCCGACCGTCTGCGCCTCCCTGGGCCTGTGGCCGGCCGAGGAGGAGCGCCCGGACGCATCCCGCCGCGAGGGCTTCCTGCCGGTGGCACGGGCGGCGGCGGAGGCTGCCTCGGAGGCGGGCACGGAGGTCGCGGCAGCGATGCCGAGCGGACCGCGCGGGCCCTGGGCCCTGCTGAAGCGCCGGCGGCGCCGGCGGGTACCCGAGCAGGAGCCGGCCCCCGCTACTCCCACGAACTAGGAGCAGACAAAGCAAGCGCTTGGAAACTGCGGCCAGGGTCACACCGCGACACCAGTGACCCAGCCCATACGTACGGGTAACTTCCCAGACAGCCCAAGCAGACCACCCGGTACGTCAATGGAGCCGTGATGCCCGAAGCCGTGATCGTCTCAGCCGCCCGCTCCCCCATCGGCCGCGCCGTCAAGGGCTCCCTCAAGGACCTCCGCCCGGACGACCTGACCGCCACGATCGTCCAGGCCGCCCTGGCCAAGGTCCCCGAACTGGACCCGAAGGACATCGACGACCTGATGCTCGGCTGCGGCCTGCCCGGCGGCGAGCAGGGCCACAACCTCGGCCGGATCGTCGCCGTGCAGATGGGCATGGACCACCTGCCGGGCTGCACCATCACCCGGTACTGCTCCTCCTCCCTGCAGACCTCCCGCATGGCCCTGCACGCCATCAAGGCCGGCGAGGGCGACGTGTTCATCTCCGCGGGCGTGGAGACGGTCTCCCGCTACGCCAAGGGCAGCTCCGACGGCCTGCCCGACACGCACAACCCGCTCTTCGCCGACGCCGAGGCCCGTACGGTCGCGACCGCTCAGTCCGAGGGCTCCACCTGGCACGACCCGCGCGAGGACGGCCTGCTGCCCGACCCGTACATCGCGATGGGCCAGACCGCCGAGAACCTGGCCCGCGCCAAGGGCGTCACCCGCCAGGACATGGACGAGTTCGGCGTCCGCTCGCAGAACCTCGCCGAAGAGGCCATCAAGAACGGCTTCTGGGAGCGCGAGATCACCCCGGTGACCCTCCCCGACGGCACGGTCGTCTCCAAGGACGACGGCCCCCGCGCCGGCGTCACCCTGGAGGGCGTGCAGGGCCTCAAGCCGGTCTTCCGCCCCGACGGCATGGTCACCGCCGCCAACTGCTGCCCGCTGAACGACGGCGCCGCGGCCCTCGTCATCATGTCCGACACCAAGGCCCGCGAGCTCGGCCTCACCCCGCTCGCCCGCATCGTGTCGACCGGCGTCTCCGGCCTGTCGCCCGAGATCATGGGCCTCGGCCCCGTGGAGGCCAGCAAGCAGGCCCTGCGGCGCGCCGGGCTGACCATCGACGACATCGACCTGGTCGAGATCAACGAGGCGTTCGCCGCGCAGGTGATCCCCTCCTACCGCGACCTGGGCATCCCGCTGGAGAAGCTGAACGTCAACGGCGGCGCCATCGCCGTCGGCCACCCCTTCGGCATGACCGGCGCCCGCATCACCACCACGCTGATCAACTCCCTGCAGTTCCACGACAAGCAGTTCGGCCTGGAGACGATGTGCGTCGGCGGCGGCCAGGGCATGGCCATGGTCATCGAGCGCCTCAGCTGAGCGGCGCACCGTAGCCGCCATAGCACCCGCTGTGAGCCCCCGGCCCAGAACCCTGAAAACACCAGGGTTCTGGGCTGTTTTGTGATCCAATCTCCCCCAGGATGTGACCTATCTCCCTCCGCCAGGGGAGAACCCCAGGTCACAGCAGCCCCACCCCCTCCCCCGGCACCGAAGCCCTGTCCGTTTCGTGACGCTACGCACTGACAGCTGGTTAGTCCGCCCTTCAAGCTGATGTAGGAAGTCGGGGGTCGACTTTGAACCGGGAGTACGTCAGTGAGCGCCATGCCGATCGCGTTGCTGGTCACCACGGCCGCCACGGGCGCCGTGGGCGTCGCCGTCCTGCGCACCGTCCTGCAGCTGCGCCGGCAGGTCGCGGCCCTGCACACCGCGCTGGCCGAGAGCCGCGCCGCCACCACCCGTGCGCTGCTGCCGGCCGCTCGTGCCACTGCCGACACCGATGAGATACGTGCCGCCGTGGCGGCCGCGCTCGCCGAGGAGCGGGAACGGGAGCTCGCCGAGGCGCGGGCGTTCTGGGCCGCCCAGGAGGTCCGTGACGCCTCCGACACGCCTTCTCTGCTGGGCCTGCCCGAGACCGATCTGTTTCTGCCCCGGCAGGCCGATTTCGCGGGTCTGGAGCCGGTGTCCGAGCCCGGCGCGGAGGCCGAGGAGCCGGCCGCCGAGTCCCCGGAGCTGGCCGCGGCCCGCCGCCGCCACCCCTCCCACCCGGACTTCGTGCCGGCGCAGTCGCCGGTCGTGAACGACCACGAGCGCACCGTCGCCACCCTGGAGGAGCTGGCCTCCTCCCGCGTCGAGCTGACGGACGTCCGCCCCGGCCCGCTGGGCACTCTGGACGTGTACGTCTTCGCCGACGGCACGACCCTGTGCATGACCCCGGGCCACCGGGAGACGGCGGAACACCTCGCGGCGGCCCTGCGCACGGGCAAGACCCCGGTCCTCCTGGGCGGCTCCGGCATCTCCGGCGCCTACACCCTGACGTTCGAGTGCGGCGAGGAGAACGTCTACATCCTGGCCGACCGGGTCATCGCGTCCCTGTAGTCAGGGGCGCGGGGAACTGCGCGAGCAACCACACGAAACCCGCACCCGCAAGCGCCGCTCAGACCCCGGCCCGCTTCTGCGCCTCCTCCACCAACGTCACCGCTTCCGCGACGTCGGCGTCACCAGGAACCACAACGGCCAGATCATGCCCGGCCACGGTGATCTGATCTGCCGCTGCAAACATCCCCGCATCCGGCATCTCCCGGGGCTCCACGCCCTCGAGGACCTGCGCCCTCCGGGCCAGCTCCCTGGCCAGCTCCAGAGCCTCGGCGGCAGCGCCCCGCTGCAACCGGCTCTGGGGCGCGGCCCTCAAACGATCGGCGAAGTGCTCCACCGCACGGGTCAGAGGCGTCGTATCAACCACGCCGCGAGCGTACGCGTCGCACCGGGACTGTTGCCAACGGGCGAACACTCAGGCACGGTGACCTGAAGGACCGGCTTACATCCCAGCGTCCGGAGGCGCCGATGTCCCAAGTCTTCTCCGAAGAGACCCATCGCAACATGCTCGCCCGCATCCCGCACTGCACCGGTCGTGAGATCTCCGACTGGTTGCGGACCGTCGAGGACGGCCCGTCACTCTTCCGCTTCGAGGAAAAAGTCAGCTGGCTCCGGCACGAACACAACCTCGCGTACGGCCACGCCAAGGCGATCATTCACGAGTACGACCTGAGGAGGGCCGCGCGCAAACTGCTCTAGGCGCGCACCGCTCCGGGCCCGTACGCCTGGACGACGAAGGGCCCCGGCCGAAGCCGGGGCCCTTCGCGCTACGACCGTCGAAGCTAGTCGTTGCTGTTGAGGATCGAGATGAGCCTCAGGAACTCCAGGTAGATCCACACCAGCGTCAGCGTGAGGCCGAAGGCCGCGAGCCAGGCCTCCTCGCGCGGGGCGCCGTAGGCGACGCCGTCCTCGACCTGCTTGAAGTCCAGGGCGAGGAAGCAGGCGCCGAGGATGATGCCGATGACGCCGAAGACGACGCCGAGGGCACCACTGCGGAAGCCGAGGCCGTCACCGCCGCCGAACACCGCGAACAGCAGGTTCACGGTCATCAGCAGGATGAAGCCGAGCGCGGCCGCCATCACGAAGCCGTAGAAGCGGCGGTTGACGCGGATCCAGCCGGCCTTGTAGGCGATGAGCACACCGGCGAAGACCGCCATGGTGCCGATCACGGCCTGCATGGCCGCGCCGTCGGCGATGCGGTTGTCGACGATGTTGGAGATGACGCCGAGGAAGACACCCTCGAACGCGGCGTACGTCAGGATCAGCGCGGGCGAGGCCTTGCGCTTGAAGGACTGCACGAACGCCAGGACCATGCCGATCAGGGCGGCGCCGATACCGATGCCGTAGCTACGGCTGATGTTGGCGTCGTCGACCGGCAGCAGGGCCCAGGAGAGCGCCGCGGTGAGGATGAGCACGCCGAGGGTGCTCGCCGTGCGCAGGACGACGTCGTCGATGGTCATCCGGCCGGTGGTGGCCGGTGCCTGCGGCGGCGCGCCGTGCTGCAGGTCCTGCTGGGCGTAAGGGTTCTGCGCGTACGGGTTCTGCGCGTACGGGTTGCCCGTGGGCTGCGCGTACGGGCTGCCCTGGGTGGCGACAGCGGGACCCCCGGCCTGCGGCGCGGTGTTGAAGCCCGCGTAGCCGTTGTCGCGGCTGAACCCCCGTCGCGAGAAGACCGGGTTTCTGCTCCTCATTTCACTCCTCCATGGCCACCAGGCGTGGCCTTGGCTCAAGAGTAATAGGTAGGCAAAGGAATGACCCTACTGCTTGGGGAGGATCTTTCCCTCGTCATGCTGCGCAACACGCTACGTGGCGTCGTGATTCCCCTCACCGGAGGGGGTCATTCACCGGCTGGCCCGAAAGGGAAGCCCGTGTACGCCTCCGCCAGGTCCGTCTCGGCGGCACGGGAGGAGGCGATCCGCTCCAGCCGGGCGAGCTGGAGCCGGTCCTCGAAGGCGGTCGCGCCGGGCGCGCGGTGCAGCAGGGTCGTCATGTCGTAGGAGAACCGCTCGGCCTGCCAGACGCGGCGCAGGCAGGTCCGCGAGTAGGCGTCGAGCAGCTCGGGCGATCCGGTCTCCTGCCGGTGGATCAGGGCCCGGGCGAAGGTGACGACGTCGCCGGCGGCGAGATTCAGCCCCTTCGCGCCGGTGGGCGGCACGATGTGCGCGGCGTCGCCGGCGAGGAAGAGGCGGCCGTGGCGCATGGGCTCGTGGACGTAGGAGCGCATGGGGGTGACCGTCTTCTGGGTGATCGGGCCGCGCTGGAGGTACCAGTCGTCGTCGGTCTCGAACCGGCGCTCCAGCTCGTCCCAGATCTCCTCGTCGTCCCACGCCCCGGGGTCGGTGCCGTCGGCCACCTGGAGGTAGAGGCGGGAGACGGCCGGCGAGCGCATGGAGAGCAGGGCGAAGCCGCGGTCGTGGCGGGCGTAGACGAGCTCGTCGTGGGAGGGCGGCACGTCGGCGAGGATGCCGAGCCAGCCGAAGGGGTACGTCCGTTCGAAGACCTGGGTGAGTCCGGCGGGGATCGCCTTGCGGGCCACGCCCCAGAAACCGTCGCAGCCGACGACGTAGGAGCACTCCAGGACGTCCTCGCGGCCCTCGTGCCGGAAGCGGATCCGCGGGGCGTCGGTGCCGGCGTCCTCCACGGCCAGCGCCTCCGCCTCGAAGAGCAGGGGCCCGCCCTCCCGGAGCTGGAGGGCGATGAGGTCCTTGCACACCTCGGTCTGGGCGTAGACCATCACGGACCGGCCGCCGGTGAGCCCGGGGAAGTCGACGCGGTGGCGCGTGCGGTCGAAGCGCAGCTCGATGCCGTCGTGGCGCAGCCCCTCGCGGTCCATGCGCTCCCCGGCGCCGGCCGCGCGCAGCACGTCCGCCGTGCCCTGCTCCAGGATCCCGGCGCGCTGCCGCCGCTCCACGTAGGCCCGGTCGCGGCTCTCCAGGACCACGGAGTCGATGCCGGCGTTGTGGAGCAGCCGGGCGAGGAGGAGGCCGGCCGGGCCCGCTCCGATGATGCCGACGGTGGTACGCATCGGGCGACCTCTTCTCATCCATCCGCGTTCGTCTGGTGAAATTTCCTTCACCATGTGTCTGTGAGTTTCCGACGGCATGCGGTCGCTGTCAACGGGCACGCCGTGAACTCTTCAATGGACCACGCAGGGATCGGAAGGTGCCCGGAGCCGGACTTGAACCGGCACGCCCGCGAAGGGGCAGCGAGGTTTAAGCTCGCCGTGTCTGCATTCCACCATCCGGGCAGGCCGTGGGCTCCGCATCGAGGTTCCGAGACTATCCGGACGGGTCCCCCGAACAGCGGAAGCGTGGACCGATGTTGTCTTATTTTATTGACGTCTGAGGGTGCATCAGCACACGGAACACGCCATCCGCACTTGCCAATAGCCTTGCGTGCGACGGTCGGCCGCGCATGCGGAATGACGGAATTTCACCGCCCGAACGAGGGCACTCCACCTGTTCTTGACACCCGGACGCATCGGTTCCCGACACCCGCGCCCCTCGGGGGTGTTCGTCATCCCCAGGTATGACACCGCCCACGCGCGGTCAGACCGCAGTCGGCCTCCGGAACCGGAGCAACGGGTGACTACACGGCGGCGTGGGACCCGGACGATGGAACACGTCCTTCCCCGAACCCAGCCGTCCGACAGGAGAGCCATCCCGTGACCACCGCACCCCTCACCGACCGGGCCACCACCGCGGCCGCGCGCGCCACGGATCTTTCGAAGATCTACGGGCAGGGTGAGACCCAGGTGGTCGCCCTGGACCGCGTCTCCGTGGACTTCCGGCAGGCGGAGTTCACCGCGATCATGGGCCCCTCCGGCTCCGGCAAGTCCACGCTGATGCACTGCGTGGCCGGTCTCGACTCCTTCTCCTCCGGGTCGGTGCGCATCGGCGACACCGAGCTCGGCTCCCTGAAGGACAAGCAGCTGACCAAGCTGCGCCGGGACAAGATCGGCTTCATCTTCCAGGCGTTCAACCTGCTGCCGACCCTGACGGCGCTGGAGAACATCACCCTCCCGATGGACATCGCGGGGCGCAAGCCGGACAAGCAGTGGCTGGACTCCGTCATCCGGATGGTCGGTCTGGCGGACCGGCTCGGCCACCGCCCGTCCCAGCTCTCCGGCGGCCAGCAGCAGCGCGTCGCCGTGGCCCGGGCGCTCGCGTCCCGGCCCGAGATCATCTTCGGGGACGAGCCCACCGGAAACCTCGACTCGCGCTCCGGCGCCGAGGTGCTGGGCTTCCTGCGCAACTCCGTGCGGGAGCTGGGCCAGACGGTGGTGATGGTGACGCACGACCCGGTGGCCGCGGCCTACGCGGACCGGGTGATCTTCCTGGCGGACGGCCGGATCGTCGACGAGATGCACGGGCCGACGGCCGACTCCGTGCTCGACCGCATGAAGGCGTTCGACGCCAAGGGCCGCACCAGCTGATCCCCCGTCAGGACCGACAGGACTGAGAAGAAGAACCCATGTTCCGTACCGCCTTGCGCAACGTGCTCGCGCACAAGGCCCGGTTGCTGATGACCGTGCTCGCCGTGATGCTCGGCGTCGCGTTCGTCTCCGGCACCCTGGTCTTCGCCGACACCCTCTCCAACGCCTTCCGCAACCAGTCGGCGAAGAGCTATGACGACGTCGCCGTCTCCGTCAGCTCGTACGCCGACCCGGACAACCCCGAGGAGGTGCCCGGCCTGACCGGCAAGGACCTCGACCGGATGTCGGCCGTGGACGGCGTCGCCGGGGTGTACGGCCGCGTCGAGGGCTTCGCCGGGGTCGCCGACCCAGACGGGAAGCTGATCGGCGTCGGCTGGTCCAACAAGGGCTCCAACTTCGCCCCCGGCAAGGACGGCAAGGACCCCGCCTACACCTTCACCGACGGCTCGGGCCCGGTGCGGGACGACCAGATCGCCCTGGACAAGGACTCCGCGGCCAAGGGCGAGTACCGGGTCGGCGACCGGGTGCGCGTCGCGACCAACGGCCCGGTGAAGGAGTACACCCTCAGCGGGGTGTTCACCACCGAGGACGGCGCCGTGAACGCCGGCGGCAGCCTCGTCCTCTTCGACACCGCCGTCGCCCAGAAGCAGTACCTGAAGCCGGGCTACTTCGAGAGCGCCACCGTCACCGCCGCCCCCGGTGCGAACGACACGGCGATCCTGGACGCGGTCAAGCCGCTGCTGCCCGGCACCGCCGAGGCGCAGACCGGCCAGGCGCTCGCCGACGAGCAGGCCGAGCAGATCGAGCAGGGCATGGGCAACCTCAAGCAGGTCCTGCTCGGCTTCGCGGGCATCGCGCTCTTCGTCGGGATCTTCCTGATCTCCAACACCTTCACGATGCTGGTCGCCCAGCGCACCAAGGAGATCGCCCTGATGCGTGCCGTCGGCGCGTCCCGCAGGCAGATCACCCGCTCGGTGCTCGCCGAGGCCGCGCTGGTGGGTCTGGTCGCCTCGGCCGTCGGCTTCGTCCTCGGCATCGGCCTGGCGGTCGGGCTGCGCTCCGGCATGGCCGCCTTCGACATGAAGATGCCGGACGGTCCGCTGGTGCTGTCCGCCACGCCGGTGATCGCGGCGTTCGCGGTGGGCGTGCTGATCACGACGTTCGCCGCCTGGCTGCCCGGCCGCCGGGCCGCGAAGATCCCGCCGGTGGCGGCCATGAACAGTGTCCACGCGGTGGCCACCACCAAGTCCCTGGTGCTGCGCAACTCCATCGGTGCGGCGGTCACCGCCCTCGGCGCGGTGGGGATCGTGGCGGGTGCATCGACCGGCGGCGACGACGGCCGGATGTACATCGGGGCGGGCGCGTTCCTGGCGCTGATCGGCGTGATCATCCTGATCCCGCTGCTGTCCCGGCCCGTGATCGCGCTCGTCCGCCCGCTGCTCGTCGGCCCCTTCGGGGTGGCGGGCAAGCTCGCCGGCCAGAACGCCGTCCGCAACCCGCGCCGCACCGGAGCCACCGCCTCGGCGCTGGCCATCGGACTGACGCTGGTGACCGGTCTGTCGGTGCTCGGCGTCACGGTCGGCACGGCCATCGACAAGATGACCACCGACAACATCAAGGCCGACTACATGGTCTCGATGGCCAACGGCGGTGGCCTCGACCGGTCCGCGCTGTCGGCCCTGGAGAAGGCGAAGGGCGTGTCCGCGGTCTCGCCGCAGCAGGACGCCTACTTCAAGGTCGACGGCGACGACTTCGTGTCCGCCTCGGCCGTCACCCCGGGCGACATCGAGAAGGTCCTGACCGTCGACGTCGTCAGCGGCAGCGCCGCCTCGCTCGCCGAGGGCCGGATCGCGGTCGCCGAGAAGACGGCGAAGAACAGGGGCTGGAAGACCGGCGACAGGCTCCCTGTCACCTTCGGCGACGACAAGAAGGCCACGCTGACGGTCGGCGCCGTCTACAAGGACAGCGAGTTCCTCTCCCCCGTCCTCGTCGACCGGAAGGTCGTGGACCGGCACGAGACCAAGCCGTCCATCATGCAGATCTTCGTGAAGATCGACGGCGGCCAGTCGGCAGCGAACGAGAAGGTCCTCGTCGACGCCCTGGGCGACAACCCGGCGATCACCGTGATGGACAAGCAGGACATCCGCAACGAGTTCGGCGGCGCCATCAACACCCTGCTGAACGTCATGTACGGCCTGCTGGCGATGGCCCTGATCATCGCGGTGCTGGGTGTCGTCAACACCCTCGCCATGTCGGTCTTCGAACGGCAGCAGGAGATCGGCATGCTGCGCGCCATCGGTCTGGACCGGCGCCGGGTGAAGCGGATGGTCCGGCTGGAGGCCGTGGTCATCTCGGTGTTCGGCGCGGTGGTCGGCATCGGTCTCGGGGCGTTCCTCGGCTGGGCCATCGGTGAGACCTTCGCGGACCAGATCCCGGGCTACGCGCTGGTCCTGCCCTGGGACCGGATCGGGATCTTCCTGGTGCTGGCCGGTTTGGTGGGTGTCTTGGCCGCGATGTGGCCGGCCCGCAACGCCGCCCGGCTCAACATGCTGAACGCGATTAAGGCCGAGTGACCCGGCCGCGCCGCGGCACACCGAAGGGCCGGCTCCCCCGCTGCGGGGAGCCGACCCTTGCCGTCGGTACGGGTCAATCGCGGCCGGCCGCACCCCAGGTGCGGGCCCGCAACGGCATCCCGGAGGCGCCCGACTCCGGGGTCCGGACGGCCAGGACCTGGTTGACGCCGATGCGGTTGCGTTCGAAGGCCAGCGCGGACGCCGCCATGTACAGGCGCCAGACGCGGGCCCGGCCGGGGCCGGCCAGCTGGGCGGCACGCTGCCAGTCGGCCTCCAGGCGGGACACCCACTGGCGCAGGGTGAGGGCGTAGTGCTCGCGGATCGCCTCGACGTCGCGCACCTCGAACCCGGCGCGCTCCAGCTGGGCCACCGTGCCGCCGATCGGCTGGAGCTCGCCGTCGGGGAAGACGTAGGAGTCGATGAACGCGTCGACGCTGTACGACGACTCGTCCCGCTGGGGGCGGCGGGCGATCTGGTGGTTCAGGAGCCGCCCGCCGGGCTTGAGCAGGTTGAACAGGTCGTCGGCGTACTCCAGGTACCGCTCGGCGCCGACGTGTTCGGCCATGCCGATGGAGGAGATCGCGTCATAGGGGCCGTCGCGGACGTCGCGGTAGTCCTGGACGCGGATCTCGACCTTGTCGGTGAGGCCCTCGCCGGCGACGCGCTTGCGGGCGTAGGCGGCCTGCTCCTGCGAGAGCGTGACGCCGACGACGCGCACGCCGTGCTCGCGGGCGGCGTGGATGGCCATCGAGCCCCAGCCGCAGCCGACGTCGAGGAGCCGCAGGCCGGGTCTCAGACCGAGCTTGCGGCAGACGAGTTCGAGCTTGTCCCGCTGGGCCTGCTCGAGGGTGCTGTCCGGGGTGGGCCAGTAGGCGCAGGAGTACACCATGGACGGGCCGAGGACGATCTCGTAGAAGTCGTTGCCCACGTCGTAGTGGTGGCTGATGGCGCGCCGGTCGGTGCGCTTGGTGTGCAGGTGGCGGCGGGGGCTGCGGGCCTCTTCGCGGGGCGGGGCGGGCGGCAGCGGGGGTCCGGCGAGTCTGACCAGCCCGCGGACGGCGGCGCGGACCTCGGGGTCGCGCAGGGCCTGGGCGAGGGTGCGGGCGTCCTCGCCGCGCTCCCAGATGAGACCCGCCAGCAGATCGAGGGCCGCGTAGAGGTCGCCCTCGATGTCGAGGTCCCCCGCCACCCAGGCGCGGGCCAGGCCCAGTTCGCCCGGCTTCCACAGCAGGCGACGCAGCGCTCGCCGGTTGCGTACGACCAGGGCCGGGGCGCCCGGCGGGCCGGCCTGCGAACCGTCCCAGGCGTGGATGCGCACCGGCAGCGGTGCTCCCAGCAGCTGTGTGAAGAGGCCCTGCAGCCGCGGCGCGGCGTCTGCCATGGTGTACACCTCCGTGACAGGTAATCCCGGAATGTCGGACACCACGTAAACACCTGTGGGGCTTCGGCGCAGTCCCCGGCACGCGTCATGTCTGGGCAAAACACGCCGAAGGGCCTCCCGCACCACGGATGGCGGGAGGCCCTTCGTCAGGCGGATGACCGACCGGAGGTCAGGAGGCCTTGGCCTTCTCCTCGGTCTTCTCCTTCGGCGCGGCGGCGACCGGGGCCGGCTTGGCGGCCTCGTAGAACTCCTCGCGCGGCGTCTCCATCGCGCCGAGCGAGACGACCTCGCGCTTGAGGAACATCGCCAGGGTCCAGTCGGCGAAGACGCGGATCTTGCGGTTCCAGGTCGGCATCGCCAGGCCGTGGTAGCCACGGTGCATGTACCAGGCGAGACGGCCCTTGAGCTTGATCTTCATCTTGCCCATGACGATCATCGCGACGCCCTTGTGGAGGCCGAGACCGGCCACCGCGCCCTTGTTGGCGTGGGCGTAGTCCTTCTGCGGGAAGCCCCGCATGCCGGACACGACGTTGTCGCCGAGGACCTTGGCCTGGCGCAGCGCGTGCTGGGCGTTCGGCGGGCACCAGGCGTTCTCGTTGCCCGCCTTGCGGCCGACGAGGTCCGGGACCTGGGCGTTGTCGCCGGCGGCCCAGATGTAGTCGGTGCCCTTGACCTGGAGGGTCGGCTCGCAGTCGACGTGACCGCGGGGGCCGAGGGGCAGGCCGTAGCGGGCCAGGGCCGGGTTCGGCTTGACGCCGGCGGTCCAGACGATGGTGCTGGAGTCGACCTCCAGGCCGTTCTTCAGCACCACGTGGCCGTCGACGCAGGAGTCCATGGAGGTGGACAGGTAGACCTCGACGCCGCGGCCCTCGAGGTGCTCCTTGCCGTACTTGCCGAGCTTGGGACCGACCTCGGGGAGGATCTTGTCGGCGGCGTCGACCAGGATGAAGCGCATGTCCTCACGGGACACGTTCTTGTAGTACTTCGAGGCGTCCCGGGCCATGTCCTCGACCTCGCCGATGGTCTCCGCACCGGCGAAACCGCCGCCCACGAAGACGAAGGTGAGCGCCTTGCGGCGGATCTCCTCGTCGGTGGTGGAGTCGGCCTTGTCGAGCTGCTCGAGGACGTGGTTGCGCAGGCCGATGGCCTCCTCGACGCCCTTCATGCCGATGCCCTGCTCCGCGAGGCCGGGGATCGGGAAGGTGCGGGAGACCGCGCCGAGCGCGATCACCAGGTAGTCGAAGGGCAGCTCGTAGGCCTCGCCGACCAGCGGGGAGACCGTGGCGACCTTGCGGTCCTGGTCGATGGTGGTGACCCGGCCGGTGAGAACCTCCGCCTTGGGCAGCACGCGTCGCAGCGGGACGACGACGTGGCGCGGGGAGATGTTGCCGGCGGCGGCTTCGGGGAGGAAGGGCTGGTAGGTCATGTACGACCGGGGGTCGACGACCGTGACGGTCGCCTCGCCGTAGCGCATCTTCTTCTGGATGCGCCGAGCTGCGTACAGGCCTACGTACCCACCGCCTACTACGAGGATCCTGGGACGCTCCGTGGTGCTCATGCCATCGAGTATCCACCCGTCTCAGGGGGGTGGCTCGTGCGCCCCTTCACAAGCTCGGGTGGGGTGTGTGTTATCCTCCGCGACCCGCGTGATCCATGTCATGGTGACAACCGGGCCGCTTTATGCACCGCGGAGGGTTGTCAATGGCGCGTGAGCTGCCTCTCTGTGCCCGAGGAGCCGCCGTGAGGACCTTCGGAGCGTCACCGCGAGCCTCTCCCCGGACACCTCCATACCATGCTTCTGAACATGTTCAAGGGCCTGTTCAGCCCCCGGACGGGTCAACGGGACCCCTCTCTTCGCCCGGGAGGGCCGAATTCCTTGTGAAGAACTTCACGAACTTTTCCGACGGGCTGTCTCCCGGGGGTCGTCCGGACCCCCGGGAGACGCTCATTCGTGATCCATGCCTGCTCAGAAGCGGGCTACGCGACCGACCACGCAATGCCGTCGAGGATGTCGTGCTCGCTCACGACGACCTCCTGAGCGCCGATCCGCTCCATGATCGACAGGAGGACGAGGGCCCCCGCCCCGATCACGTCGACCCGGCCCGGGTGCATGGAGGGCACGGCCGCGCGCTCGGCGTGGGTGGAGCGCAGCAGCCACTCGGTGATCTCGCGGACCCGGTCGTGGGAGACACGGGAGTGGTGGATGGCCCGCGAGTCGTACTCGGGCAGTTCCTGGGCGATGGCCGACACGGTCGTCACCGAACCTGCGAGGCCGACCAGCGTGCGCGCCTCGCGCAGCGGGACCGTCTGCTCGGCGAGGTCGAGGGCGGCCTCGATGTCGGCCCGCATCGCCGCGATCTGCTCCGTGGAGGGCGGGTCGCTGACCACGCCGTCCCGGACGAGGTGCCGCTCGGTCATGCGGACGCAGCCGATGTCCACCGAGCGGGCCGCGCGGACCCGGTCGCCGCCCACGACGAACTCGGTCGAGCCGCCGCCGATGTCCACGACCAGGTAGGGCTTGGGGAGGTGGTCGGCCCCTGCGAGCTCCTTGGTGGCACCGGTGAAGGAGAACGCGGCCTCCTGGTCCCCGGAGATCACCTCGGGCTCGACGCCCAGGATGTCCAGCACACCGCGCACGAAGTCGTCCCGGTTCTCGGCGTCCCGGGATGCCGAGGTCGCCACGAACCGCAGCCGCTCCGCCCCGTGCTCCTTGATGATCCCGGCGTACTCGCGGCACGCCGCGAAGGTCCGCTGCAGCGCCTCGGGAGCGAGCCGGCCGGTGCGGTCGACGCCCTGCCCGAGCCGCACGATCGTCATCCTGCGGTCCAGATCGATCAGCTCACCGGTGGCGGGGTCGGCGTCGGCGACCAGCAGCCGGATGGAGTTCGTACCGCAGTCCACGGCGGCGACACGGGTCACTGGGCGTCCTCCTCGACGGCCGTCACGCACGGGCCCTTGCGCCACCACTCGGGCAGCATCGCGATCGCCTCGTCGCCGAGCGGGTTCACCCCGGGACCCGCGGCCAGCGAGTGGCCCACCAGCACGTGCAGGCACTTCACCCGGTCCGGCATGCCGCCCGCGCTCGGGAAGTTCTTCAGCTCCTCGATCTCGTCACGGCGCCGGATGTAGTCCTCGTGCGCGGCCCGGTACGCGGCCGCCAGCTCCGGGTCCGAGCCCAGCCGCTCGGTCATCTCCTTCATCACGCCGTTGGCCTCCAGCGTGCCGATCGCCGAGGCGGCGCGCGGGCACGTCAGGTAGTACAGCGTGGGGAACGGCGTCCCGTCCGGCAGCCGCGGGGCCGTCTCGACGACGTCCGGCTGTCCGCACGGGCAGCGGTGGGCGATCGCGCGCAGACCGCGCGGGGGCCGGCCGAGCTGCTGCTTGAAGGCCTCGACGTCCGCGTCGGTGGGCTCGGTGCGCGGGGTGGTCGGCGGGGGCGTTTCCATGACTGTCTTCAGGCTGTCTTTCTCTGATCGCCGGCTGGGAGGCCAGGTCACTGGCCGGAGGCGTCGGACTTGTCGACGCCGTCCCAGACGTTGGAGTACCAGGGGCGGTCCGCCGCCCCCAGGTCGGTGCGCGACTGCTTCGCCGCGTGCGGGTCGATGACGATGAAGCCCGTCTCCCCCGGCATGACGTAGTGCAACCGCTTCCGGATCTGCTGCTCGGCGTACGCGTCGTCCTGCCAGCGTGCCTTCAGGTCGCGCAGCCGTTCGACGCGCTCACGGGTCTGCCGCTGTTCGCGCTGGAGGTCGTCGATCTCGGCGCGCTGCGAGACGTACTCGCGCATCGGGTAGGCCAGGGCCACGATCAGCGAGCACATCACCAGGGCGAGCAGCGCGGCCCGGCCGGTCAGCCGCGAGCGGCGGGCCTGGCGCCTGGTCTGGGAGCGGTACACCCGCGCCGCGGTCTGCTCGCCGAGCAACCGGATCCTGGTCGCGGTGGAGAACCGGTCCCGGTCCTTCACGGCCATGTGTCCGCCTCCGCTCCGCCGTCATACGCGCGTACGTCCCCGGACACGGTACGGGACCGGGTACGGGGACGTACGTACGACTGGCTCAGGCTTACCCGGGTGAGGGTCAGCCCTTGAAGCGCGGGAAGGCGCTGCGGCCGGCGTACACCGCGGCGTCGTCGAGGATCTCCTCGATGCGCAGCAGCTGGTTGTACTTGGCGACGCGCTCGGAGCGGGCCGGGGCACCGGTCTTGATCTGGCCGCAGTTGGTGGCGACGGCCAGGTCGGCGATGGTGACGTCCTCGGTCTCGCCGGAGCGGTGGGACATCATGCACTTGAAGCCGTTGCGCTGGGCCAGCTCCACGGCGTCCAGGGTCTCGGTCAGCGAACCGATCTGGTTGACCTTGACCAGCAGGGCGTTGGCCGCGCCCTCCTCGATGCCGCGGGCGAGGCGCTCGGGGTTGGTGACGAACAGGTCGTCGCCGACGAGCTGGACCTTGTCACCGAGCTTGGCGGTGATGGTCTTCCAGCCCTCCCAGTCGTCCTCGAACAGCGGGTCCTCGATGGAGACGAGCGGGTACGCGTCGACGAGCTCCGCGTAGTACTCGGTCATCTCGGCCGCCGAGCGCTCCTTGCCCTCGAAGGTGTAGACGCCGTCCTTGTAGAACTCGGACGCGGCGACGTCGAGGGCGAGGGCGATCTGCTCGCCGGGGGTGTAACCGGCTTCCTTGATCGCTTCCAGGATGAGGTCGAGGGCCTCGCGGTTGGAGCCGAGGTTCGGGGCGAAGCCGCCCTCGTCGCCGAGGCCGGTGGCCAGGCCCTTGCTCTTCAGGACCTTCTTCAGCGTGTGGTAGACCTCGGCGCCCCAGCGCAGGGCCTCGGAGAAGGACTCCGCGCCGATCGGGGCGATCATGAACTCCTGGATGTCCACGTTGGAGTCGGCGTGCGAGCCGCCGTTCAGGATGTTCATCATCGGCACCGGAAGCAGGTGCGCGTTGGGGCCGCCCAGGTAGCGGAACAGCGGCAGGTCGCTGGCCTCGGAGGCGGCGTGGGCGACGGCGAGGGAGACGCCGAGGATGGCGTTGGCGCCGAGGGAGCCCTTGTTGTCGGTGGCGTCCAGGTCGAACATGGCCTGGTCGATCAGGCGCTGCTCGGTGGCGTCGTAGCCGACGAGCTCCGGGCCGATCTGCTCGATGACCGCGAGGACGGCCTTCTCCACACCCTTGCCGAGGTAGCGGTTCGAGTCGCCGTCGCGGAGCTCGATGGCCTCGAAGGCGCCCGTGGAGGCGCCGGACGGGACGGCGGCACGACCCGTGCTGCCGTCGTCGAGGCCGACCTCGACCTCGACCGTGGGGTTGCCTCGGGAGTCCAGGATTTCCCGGGCTACGACGACGTCGATGGACGGCACGAGCATCTCCTTCTTATGTGACGCGGGTACGCGGGCCGCGTGGGCCCGGCGAGGTGCGGAGCCTCGGTGGCTCGCGACATGAGCCTAACCGGCTCCGGGCGATCGGCCACCGGGTCGCCCACCCCATGGACAGAACCGAGAGTAAATTGTTTCCGAACGGAACAAAGCCGGTTCGCGAAGTACGGCAGAAAAAACCCCGCTCCGGTGCGTACGGGGGATGACGCACCGGAGCGGGAGCTGGTGGGCCCTGTGCGGGCCCGGGGGGCGCTGCTTACTTCAGGTGCAGCTGCTGGCCCGGGTAGATGAGGTTGGCATCGTCGATGATGTCCTTGTTCAGCTGGTACAGCTTCTCCCAGCCGCCCTTGACCTTCTCCTCGGCCGCGATCGAGCTCAGGGTGTCGCCCTTGACGACCTTGTACTCGCCGTCACCCTTCTCGACCTTCTTGCCGGTCGGGGTGGTGACGGTCTTCTTGGCCGCCGGGCGCTCGTCGGAGCGGGAGGCGGGCTGCTGCTGGGTCTCGCGGGACTCGGTGCTCTGCTGGCTCTGCGCGGAGCTGCCGGAGTCGCTGGAGCCGCCACCGGTGTAGGCGGCGCTCGACAGGCCCTTGCCGCAGACCGGCCAGGCACCCTTGCCCTGGCTCGCGAGGACCTTCTCGGCGATCTCGATCTGCTGCGCCTTGGTGGCCTGGTCGGCGGTGGAGGCGTACTTGGTGCCGCCGTAGCCGGACCAGGTGGAGGCGGAGAACTGCAGACCGCCGTAGTAGCCGTTGCCGGTGTTGATGGACCAGTTGCCGCCGGACTCGCACTGGGCGACCGCGTCCCACTCGGAGGCGGTGGCGGCGGAGGCGTTGCCGGCCGCCATCAGCGGGGCGGCGACGGCGGCGCCGGTGACACCGGCGATGGCGATGGCGCGACTGGCCTTGGACGGACGGCGGTGCGTGCCCTTGCCGGAAAACAGCATGGAGAGATCCCCTCACCGACGCCTGCGAGGTGAGCTGTCGGGTTCGGGCCGGTTGAGTTGCCCGGCCGCGCCCCTCCTGGGACGCGGCTTCACCCCAAGCCCTTCCGGCACAACCGGCCGGTCGGGCACCTACCTTGGGTCCCCCGCTCCTGCCTACGGCGCTTGACGCGACGACTGTTCCCGTACGGCCGCTGGCAGGATTCGGCGTTGCGGCAGCCGGGGCTCGTGGTGACGAGCGGTCACGACCGTAGACACGCGATCCGCGGAATTTCAAAGACGATCAGGGCTTCTGAGATCTATCTCTCACCGGGCTCATACGGGACATTCGGCGCGAAACGTGACGTGAACTCACCCGGTTTCGGGGCGACTTCGACCGCCGTTTCCGCACTGCCCGAACAGCTACTTCTCGTCCGCTTCGCCCTCGACCGCGAGCGTCTGACCGGGGTGGATGAGGTCCGGGTCGGCGCCGACCGCCTTCTCGTTGCCCTCGTAGAGCTCGTGCCATCCGCCGCTGACCCGAAGGGCGTCGGCGATGGACCAGAGACTGTCACCGACACCCACGATGTAGGCACCTTCGGACGCGTCGCCGGAACTCTCGTCAGCGGGCGCGGAGTGACGCCCCGTGGACTTCTGCGCACCGTCGCTCCCGGGCGCCTGGGTTTCGTCGGCACTGGGGCCGCGATGACGGCCGGAGCCGGTCTCGGCCGACGCCGAGGAGTCGTCACCTTGCCGCGATTTATCCGACTTGCCGCCCTCGGGGGTGGCGGACGGAGAGGCGCCGGGCTTCCGGTCCCGCGACGAGTCATCCGATTCAGGCGACTTGTCGGACTTGGCCGTTTCATCCCCCGACGGCGACGAGGCGTCGGGCGACGGGGAGGAAGAAGAGCCCTCAGAAGGGGACGAACCCAGCGAGTCGAGCAATCCGGGCGAGTCCACCTCACCGGAGGATTCGGACGAGTCGGATGATTCCGACCCCTCGTCCTGCTGGAGCCCCGAGAGCAGTCCGCAGGTACGCCACGCGCCGACCCCCTGGTCGGCGAGAATTCTCTCGGCCACGGCTATCTGCTGGGAGCGGCTGGCCAGGTCGGCGCTCGCGGCATAGTCGAGGCCGCCGTGCTTCTCCCAGTCGTCCTGGGACAACTGCAGGCCGCCGTAGTAGCCGTTGCCGCTGTTCTGGCTCCAGGCGCCGCCGGTCTCGCAGTCCGCGACCCGGTCCCAGGTCGTGCCGTCGGCCGCGCTGGCACCGGAGGCCCCAAGGAGCGGGATCGCGATCGCGGAGCCGGTCACTCCGGCCGCCACGAGGAGTGCCGGAGCCTGGCGGGGGCGGCGGTGCCGACCGTTCCCGGAGAGCATACGGAGACCTTTCACGAGACAGCAGTGACCGACGCGGCGCGATTCCCCGCCGCGTTGATGGGTGAACGTATCGGCAGTCGATCACTTGTCACAAGTTCATGCCGCGCAGATCACGTGAAGATCACAGCTCTGATGTTTCGTCACGTCCGGCGGGTGCGAACTCCACCGGCAGCGTGCGCAGGCCCCGCATGATGAGGCCGCCGCGCCATCTCAGCTCGGCGGGGTCCGCCGCGAGCCGCAGGTCCGGGAGGCGGGTCAGGAGCGTGGCGAGCGCGGTCTGGCCCTCCAGCCGGGCCAGCGGGGCTCCGAGGCAGTAGTGGATGCCGTGGCCGTACCCGAGGTGCTGATTGTCACGGCGGGCGAGGTCCAACGCGTCCGGATCGGCGAACCGTTCCGGGTCGCGGTCCGCTGCGGCCAGGACCACGAGGACGGGGTCACCCGCCTCGATGCGCTGCCCGCCGAGGGTGAGGGGCTGGGTGGCGAAGCGCCAGGTGGCGAGCTCCACGGGGCCGTCGTAGCGCAGGAGTTCCTCGACGCCGGTCTCCAGGAGGCCCCTCTCCCCCGCCGCGAGGGACGTCTGGAGCCGGGCGCGCTGCCCGGGGTGGGTGAGCAGGGCGTAGGTGCCGTTGCCGATGAGGTTCACGGTGGTCTCGAAACCGGCGAACAGCAGGATGAAGGCCATGGCCGCCGCCTCGTTCTCGGTGAGGTGCTCACCGTGGTCGGAGGCGCGGATGAGACCGGAGATGAGGTCCTCACCGGGGGCGGGCTCGGTGGGCAGCGCCTCGCGCTTGCGGTGGATGAGGTCGGCGAGGTAGCCGCGCATCTTCTTCACCGACCGGGCCACGCCGCCCCGGGGACCGCCCTGGTGACGGATCATCATGCCCGCCCAGTCGCGGAAGTCGTCCTGGTCCTCGCGCGGGACGCCGAGCAGGTCGCAGATGGCGTAGATGGGGAGCGGGAAGGCGAAGTCGTGGATCAGGTCGGCGGATCCCTTCCGCGCGAACCCGTCGATGAGGGTGTCGGTGAGCTCCTGCACCCGTGGCGCGAACTCGGCGACCCGGCGCGGGGTGAAGGCCTTGGACACCAGCCGCCGCAGCCGGGTGTGGTCCGGCGGGTCGATGTTGAGCAGATGCGTCATCAGCTCGGCCTTGCGCTCGCCGGGGATCCCGGTCTTGCCCTTGGCGTGCGCCGGCTCGTCGTGATGCGCGGGGTTCTTGGAGAGCCGGTTGTCGGCGAGCGTCTGCTTGGCGTCGGCGTACCGCGTGACCAGCCAGGCCTCCACCCCGCTGGGGAGCCGCGTCTTGTGGACGGGGCTGTGCTCGCGGAGCCAGGCGTAGGCGGGGTAGGGGTCGCTCGCGAACTCCCAGGTGAAGAGGTCGGGAGCGGTCGCGGGTGTGCTGGGCTGGGGCTGGTCGGTCACGCCTCGACCGTATCCGGCTTCCGTGGGCACTCCTGCCTCCGCTACGGCTGGGCCGAGCTCCCCGGCCGCCGTGCGGCGTCCGGCTCCCGGGAGGGGCCGGCCCCCCCGGCCGCTCAGCCCTCGGCGTCCCTGATCGCGTCCCGGTACGCGCGGGCCGCCGCTCTCAGGGCCGCCTCCGGGTCGACGCCCTCCGACTCGGCGCGGACGGCCAGGGCCAGGAGGTCGTAGCCGATGCCCTCGACGGGCGGGAGCGGTACGTCCAGGCTCGCCGTGCGGACACGGGAGGCCAGTTTGGCGGCGAGGGCCAGGCCGGGCTGGCCGAGGGGTATGCCCTCGGTGATCGAGGTGCGCTGTTTCTCGACCGCCTTGGTGCGCAGCCAGTGCTCCTTGACCTCCTCGGGGGTCGTGGCCGTCGCATCTCCGAAGACGTGCGGGTGGCGGTGGATCAGCTTGGCGACGATGCCGCCGGCCACGTCGTCGATGGAGAAGGGGGTCTCCCCGTCCTCCGGGCGGGCCTCTTCGGCGATGCGGGCGTGGAACACGACCTGGAGCAGGACGTCGCCGAGCTCCTCGCGCAGTTCGTCGCGGTCGCCCTCCTCGATCGCCTCGACGAGTTCGTACGCCTCCTCGATGCCGTACTTGGCCAGGCCCTCGTGGGTCTGCCGGGAGGACCAGGGGCACTCGGCGCGGATGCGGTCCATGACCTGGACGAGGTCGAGGAGCCGGGCGCCCGGAAGGTCGTAGGAGGCGGGCAGCAGCTCCAGCTCGGGCATGGCGACACGGCCGCTGCCGGCGAGGCGGGCCAGGCCGTCCGTCAGGACCGGTTCGCCCTCGCCCGTCGCCACCACGACCACCGTGTGTCCGCCGGCGCAGGCGTCGACCAGCTCCTGGGCGGACGGGGAGGCCTCGGCGACGGTGATGCCCGCTTCGCGCAGATACGGCAGCTGCGGATGGGCGCCGTCCGCGCACAGCACCCGGTCCGCCGCCCGCAGTGCCTGCCAGGCGGGCCAGGAGAGCAGGCCGGGGGCGACGCGGTGGCTGGTGGTGAGCAGGACGATGCGGCCGGGGGCGGCGGCCGCGTCGGGAGCGGTCCGCTCGGGGCCCGGGGTGGCTTCGGGGCTGTTGGCGTTCACGGTTCGAAGCTATCCCACGCCGCCGACAGCGCCCGAAGTTATCCACAGGGCCTGGCCGGGCCGCGGCCTGGCTGGGCTGCGCGGCCTGGCCGGGCCGCGGGCCCGGAGGGGGTGCCGGGCCCGGCGGGATCTACATGCCCTGCTGGTTCTGTGCCGTCGTGACGTCCCGCACCCATGGCGTCTTGGCGTCCGCGCGGCTGCTCTTCTGCACGTCCCAGGTGCCGTAGCGGGGGTTGAGGTCGATGTTCAGGTCCTTGGAGGCCTCGGAGAGGGCCTTCCAGAACTCGGGGCGGCCGGTGTCCGTGCCGAGCTTCTCGGCGAGTTTCTGGGCCTCCAGCTGGAGGCGGAGGTTCTCGTCGAGGCGCTGCGGGGGGATGCCGTACTGCTGGAGCCAGGTCCTCTCCAGCGCCTTGGCGCCGCCGGCCTGCTGTTCCAGGCCGGACCGCATCGCCTGGATCTCCTTGCGGGAGACGGTCACACCGGCGTCCTCGGCGGCGCGGTGCAGCACCCGGTCCAGGACCATGGTCTGCAGGGTGTCGCGCGTGAGGGTGCCGGTTCTGGCGATGGCCTGCTGGTACTGGGCCTCGTCCTGCACGGCCGCCCGCTGGGCCGCGCGTACCTCGCCGACCCGCTCGTCGAGCTGGGAGACGGTGATCCGCTGGCCGCCCACCACGGCTGCCGCGCCGGGATGCGCGTCGTTCCCGCAGGCGGTGAGCAGGGGCGCCGCGGCGGCGATCGCGGCGGTGAGGACGAGCGCGGTGCGACGGCGGCGGTGCAAGGAGACCTCCCGAGGAGATTGTGCGACGGTGCACAAGGTCTTGCGGTGATCGATGGTAGGCAGTGGGCAGGCTCTGGCCAACCCATTCGACCAACGATTCACCGGGACTTCCGGCACCGCCGCGCCGCCCGCGGACCGGTCCTCAGCCCCGGACCTGCCCCAGCCACTGGAGCGTCCTGCGGATCTCCGCCCCGAGCGGGTGGCCGTGACCGTGGGTGCGTTCGACGTCGTGCAGCAGCCGGGCCAGGGTGTCGTGGGCGGCGCCGCGGTCGCCGAGGGCGAGCAGCAGGTGCCCGATGCGGCGGCGGACGTCGTGCGCGAGCTCCGGGCCGCCGGCGGCGACGTACTGGTTCTCGTAGTACGGCAGCACGGCCCGGTACTCGGCGAGCGCCGCGGCCGGCTCGCCCAGCTGTTCCAGGCACTGGGCGGCCTCGTAGCGGTGGCGCAGGGCCTGCGGGTCGGCCTGGCCCGCCTCGGCGGCACGTTCGTCGGCGAGGCGGCGCAGCTCGGGCAGGGCGCGCCGGTACTGGCCGTCGTCCAGCAGCGTGGCGGCGTACTGCTTGCGCAGGGTGCGCACCACCGGGGAGTGCGCGCCGTGCTGTTCGGCGGCGGCGGGCAGGATCGCCCCGAGGATGTCGACGGCCTGGGTGACACGGCCCTCGCCGAGCAGCCGTTTGACCTCGTCGACGGCGCGGGCGATGTCCGTCTGCCCCGGCGTCCCCGTGACGGGGGTGGCCGGAGTGGGCTGGGGCGCGGGGGTGCGCGCGCGGTCCGGCCAGGGGGCGTGCGGGCGCAGGAACGGGCGGGTGGGATCCAGGGCCGCTCCGGTGGGCGTCCCGCGCGCGGGCAGGAGCAGCTCCAGGTGCTCGTAGACCTCCTGCGCGGAGGCGGGCCGGTGCTGCGGGTCCTTGGCGAGGAGACGCAGGACGAGGGCCTCCAGGGCCTCGGGGACTTCGGGGCGGAGGCGGCGTACGGGCACCGGGGGCTCGTACAGGTGGCGGTGCAGGACGCCGAGGGCCGTGGAGCCGGAGAAGGGCACGTCGCCGCTGAGCAGTTCGTGCAGGACCACGCCGAGCGCGTACAGGTCGGTGTACGGGCCGACCGCGCCGCCCATCGCCTGCTCCGGGGCCATGTAGGCGGGCGAGCCGATGGGGGTGCCGGTGTGGGTCAGGCGGGTGGTGTCGGCGTCCATGACGGAGGCGACGCCGAGGTCGAGCACGGTGACCGTGCCGTCCTGCTTCACCATGACGTTGCGCGGCTTGAGGTCGCGGTGGACGATCGGCACGGCGTGCACGGCGCTCAGCACGGCGCACAGCTGCGCGGCGACCGCGACCGCCCACTGCCAGGGGTACGGCTCGTGCTCGGCGAGGTGCCCGGCGAGGTCGGCGCCGTCGATGTACTGCATGACGAGGAACAGCTCCTCGCCCTCACTGCCGGCGTCGTGCACGGTGACCAGGCCGGGGTGGTCGACCTGCGCGGTCACCCGGCACTCGCGCACGAAACGGCGGCGCAGTTCCTCCGCGTCCTGGCCGGCCACCTTGTCCGGGCGCAGCAGCTTCACCGCCACGCGCCGGTCGAGCCGCTGGTCGTACGCCGTCCACACCTGGCCCATGCCGCCCTGCCCGAGGACGGTGGACAGTTCGTAGCGGCCGGCGACGACTCGTCCTGCCGCCGCCGTCACCTTCCGTCCTCGTGGTCGCCGTCCCGGTGGGCTTCGCCCTCGTGCCGGCGCAGGTAGTCGCTGAGCTCGTCGAGTTCGGCGCGGACCTGGTCGATACGGGCCGGGGCGGGGCGCTGGGGGGACGGGGGCGGCTGGATCGGGCCGGGGACCGGGGGCGCGGCGTCCCGGGGGGTGGGTGTGTGGGGTGCGGGAGGCTGCGGCACCGGCGTGGACGCCGGGGCGTACGGCGGCGCGGGGTGCTGCGGGTAGCCGTACGGGGTGTGCCCGACGGTCGATGCGTGGGGCGAGGCGTAGCCGGCGAACCTCCGCTGCTCGCCGTGGTGGCCGATGTCCACGACGAGGAAGTAGACGGCGGCGCCCGCTCCGAGGAGCAGGATCGCGGCCAGCGCGATGTCGGTCCGGTAGTCGCTCTCCGGCAGCGCGCCGATCACGGCGAAGCACGCGATGGACAGCGGCAGGCTCACCCAGGCCAGCGTCCAGTCCAGGGCCCGGCCGCGCAGCACGGCCACCCGGAACAGCGGTACGCAGGCCAGCACGCCGCAGGTGAGGAAACCGGCTGCTGCGAACAGCACGCGCAGGGAGATGACCGTTGCCGCGCTGCGGGGAGGCGGCGCCGCGCCGTGGCCGTACATGACTGCTCCTGGACCGGTGGCCGATGAGGACGGACGTGCGAGTGACAGACCCTGTTGGGGAATCCGAGCGTATAGCCCGACACGGACAACCGGTCACGGGTTGTACCGAACCGTTGTCATGCTGATCACTTCGTGTGAACAGCCCGCCCCACTGCCTACAACGGGTGCCGCATCCACACGTTGGGCTCGACGTACACCGCGTACCCGCGCTCCACCTCGCAGCGCACCGGCACCAGGGCGCCCGGCACTTCGACGTCGCCGTCGGTGTCGAAGGGCAGGCCCGTCCAGCGGCGCCAGTCCGCGAGCGGGGCGGACACCGTCATGGACGCCGGTGCCACCGAGTCGATGGTGGCTCCGGCCCGGGCGTGCACACGCAGCCAAGGGTCCTGGGGCAGGCCGTCGGGGCGGACGCGGTGGGCGTACTCCTCCATCGGCGTACGGGGTTCCAGGTGCTTGGCGTTGGGGCGGACCGGGGCGACGACCTCGCGGAAGCCACGGGCCCGGGCGTTGTCGCGCATGGCCGAGAGCATCACCGCGGACAGGCCGCGACCCTGTGCCCGCGGTGCGATGGAGACCGAAACGGCGCTGACCGTGTCGGGCCGGATGCCACGCCGCAGGTCGGAGAAGGCCCACACCAGCATCGCGTCCCAGCCGTTGCCCGGCAGCCGGCCGCCGCGGCGCTCGGTGCCGAGGGCGAACGGCACGCTGTAGGCGTTCGCCACGATCTCGCCCTGCTCGTCCTCGGCGAACAGGACGTACTCCGGGAGTTCGGCGGCGATGCGCGGGAAGTGGGCGGCGCCCACGAGGTCCTGGATCACGAACTCCGGCCAGGTGTCCGCCATCCCGACGACCCGCTCCAGCATGTCCGGGCGGTCGGCGAGGCTCGATATCTTCAACTGCATGTGATCAGGGTAGGTACGAGGGCGAAGACCCGGAACCGGATTACGGCCCGGCAGCGGGAGCGGGTCACCGGGCGGGCACGCGGTCCGCCGCCCGGTGAGACCCGGCTCGCCGAGCGCCGGCGCGATGAGTCCAACCGGCATCCGTCAACTCCCCGCCCCTCAGCACCTGATCGGCAGGTCGGGTCCTACCCACCGCACTGCTTCAGCATCATGTCCTTGTCGGGAACCGTCACGGGGAGTTCGTACTTCAGCGACACCTGGGCGAAGCGCACCGAGTAGGCGCAGCGGATCCGCTTGTTCGGCGGCAGCCAGGACGCCGGACCCGAGTCCCCCTTCGAGCCGTTGGTCGGTCCGTCCACCGGGACGAGGTTGAGCGGGTCGTTGGCGATGGACTCCCGCTTGTCCTTCGTCCAGCGCGAGGCGCCCATCTGCCAGTCGTACGACAGCGGCATGACGTGGTCTATCTGGACCTTGATCGCATGGGACTTGGTCCACTCGATCGACTTCCCGGTGTACGGGTCGTGCAGCGTCAGCGCGGTGACGACGCAGTCCGATCCCGACCGGAAGCGCAGGTCTTCCCCGTCCCGCTTGAGGAGGTCGTTGCGGGTGTCGCAGCCGTTGCGGGAGAAGGGGACGTCGCGCGGCGCCGAGTCCATCCAGGCGTAGCCGAACTCGTCCCGTTCATAACCCGTCCTGGGGCCGCGGCCCTTCGTGTCCACCTTCTCGATCAGGGCACGCGCCCTCTCCTTGTCGGCGCGGGAGGTGATCGCCGCCAGCCCCGGTTTGGTGCCGTCCGGGTTGTCCAGCGGGTTGGCGGCCCGTCCGTCGCCGGCGGCCGGGGCACCCGAAGCGGAGGCTCCACCGCCGTCCGCGGGCGGGGCCAGGCCCTCGCAGCCGGCCAGTGCCGAACCGGTGAACACCATCGCGACGGCCAGTGCCGCCCCGCCCCTCAGACGCCTCACCGTGCGCCCCTCCTCCGTCTGCCTGTTCCGCTCCGGCACGGGCGGCCCGTGCCGGGTCCCACCGTAGCGAGGAAGAGGTTCAGACCACATCGGGCCTCAATGCGCATACTTCACATCTCGCGCGTATCGTCGGTTCTGAGTCACCTCCGGAGGGAGCTTTGCATGGGCATCTTCGACAAGTTCAAGAGCCAGGCGCGGAACAAGGGCAAGCAAGGCTCTGACACCGCGGAACAGCGGATCAACGAGAGGACCGGCGGCAAGTACGAGGACCGGGTCGACTCCGGCCAGCAGCGCGTCGAGGGCTCGCTGGGCATGGAGCGCGACCGCGACCGGCCCGAACAGCAGTAACGCCTCCGCCTCCGGGGCCGTCCGCGGAGACATGGACGCATCTCCTGCGGACGGCTTCGCCGTGTCCGGGACTCCGGATCAGGACCCGAGCACCGACGTGAGGAACTCCCCGACCCACGCCAGCAGTTCGCGACCGACCAGCGGCTTTCCGCCCACCTTCGCGGTCTTCGGGCGCGGCACCAGCACCTGGTGCACCGCCGGCTTGAGGACGACCCCGGGGTACAGCCGCTTGACCCGCAACTCCTGCGACTCGCGCAACTCCACCGGCGCGAACCGGATGTTGTTGCCCTGCAGCACGATCTCGCCGACCCCGCACGCGCGCGCGAACATGCGCAGGCCCGCGACGAGCAGCAGGTTCTCCACGGGCTCGGGCAGCTTGCCGTAGCGGTCGACGAGCTCCTCGCGGACCGCCTTGATGTCCTCCTCGGAGTTGGCGGAGGCGATGGCACGGTAGGCCTGGAGGCGGAGGCGCTCGCCCGGCGCGTAGTCGTGCGGGACGTGCGCGTCGACGGGCAGCTCGATCTTGACCTCGAGCGGCGGCTCCTCCTCGATCTCGCCGGTCTCCAGCTGGCGCCGGTAGTCGGCGACGGCCTCGCCGACCATCCGCACGTACAGGTCGAAGCCGACGCCCGCGATGTGGCCGGACTGCTCGCCGCCGAGGAGGTTGCCCGCGCCGCGGATCTCCAGGTCCTTCATGGCCACGTACATACCGGCGCCCATCTCCGTGTGCTGCGCGATGGTCGCGAGCCGCTCGTGCGCGGTCTCGGTCAGCGGCTTCTCCGGCGGATACAGGAAGTAGGCGTAGCCGCGCTCGCGGCCCCGGCCCACCCGGCCGCGCAGCTGGTGCAGCTGGGACAGGCCGAAGTTGTCGCCGCGCTCCACGATCAGGGTGTTGGCGTTGGAGATGTCGATGCCGGACTCCACGATCGTCGTGGACACCAGCACGTCGAACTTCTTCTCCCAGAAGTCGACGACGACCTGCTCCAGCGCCGACTCCGACATCTGCCCGTGGGCGGTGGCGATGCGCGCCTCGGGGACGATCTCGCGCAGCCGGGCCGCCGCGCGGTCGATCGACTCGACGCGGTTGTGGATGTAGAAGACCTGGCCCTCGCGCAGCAGCTCACGGCGGATCGCGGCGCCGATCTGCTTCTCCTCGTAGGGGCCGACGAAGGTCAGCACCGGGTGGCGCTCCTCCGGCGGGGTGGTGATCGTCGACATCTCGCGGATGCCGGTGACCGCCATCTCCAGCGTCCTGGGGATGGGGGTCGCGGACATCGTCAGCACGTCGACGTTGGCCCGGAGCTTCTTCAGCTGCTCCTTGTGCTCGACGCCGAAGCGCTGCTCCTCGTCGACGATGACCAGGCCCAGGTCCTTGAACTTGGTCTCGGACGAGAACAGCCGGTGCGTGCCGATGACGATGTCGACCGAGCCCTCGCGCAGGCCCTCCAGGACCGCCTTGGCCTCGGTGTCGGTCTGGAAGCGGGAGAGGGCCTTCACGCTCACCGGGAACTGCGCGTACCGCTCGCTGAACGTGCCGAAGTGCTGCTGCACCAGCAGGGTCGTGGGCACCAGGACGGCCACCTGCTTGCCGTCCTGGACGGCCTTGAAAGCGGCGCGGACCGCGATCTCGGTCTTGCCGTAGCCGACGTCGCCGCAGATCAGGCGGTCCATCGGGACCGTCTTCTCCATGTCCTCCTTGACCTCGGCGATGGTGGTGAGCTGGTCGGGCGTCTCCGCGTAGGGGAAGGCGTCCTCCAGTTCGCGCTGCCAGGGGGTGTCCGCACCGAAGGCGTGGCCGGGGGCGGCCATGCGCGCGCTGTACAGCTTGATGAGGTCGGCGGCGATCTCCTTGACGGCCTTCTTGGCGCGGGCCTTGGTCTTCGTCCAGTCGGCGCCGCCGAGGCGGTGCAGGGTGGGGGCCTCGCCGCCGACGTACTTGGTGATCTGTTCCAGCTGGTCGGTGGGGATGTAGAGGCGGTCGCCGGGCTGGCCGCGCTTGGCGGGGGCGTACTCGACGACCAGGTACTCGCGGGTGGCGCCCTGCACGGTGCGCTGCACCATCTCGATGTAGCGGCCCACGCCGTGCTGCTCGTGGACGATGTAGTCGCCCGGCTCCAGGGTGAGCGGGTCGATGGTCTTGCGGCGGCGGGCCGGCATGCGGGCGCCGTCGCGGCCGGACGCCTTCTGGCCCGTCAGGTCCGTCTCGGTGAGGACGGCGAGTCTGAGGGTCTCGTCGATGAAGCCGTGCTCGATGGAGCCGCATGCCACGTGCACGACGGAGGGGGAGATCTCGGCGAGGTCCCCGTCCAGGCGGGCGGCGATGCCCTCGCCGCCGAGGACCTCGACCGTGCGGGCCGCCGGGCCGTGGCCCTCGGTGATGAACACCGCGCGCCAGCCGTCGGCGAGCCAGCCCTTGGTGTCGGCGAGGGCCTTGGCGGTGTCGCCGCGGTAGGTCTCCGGGGCGTGCATGCCGAGCTTGAGGGTGTCCCCGTCGAGCTCTTCGTCGGCGGCGAACGGCGACACCGACCACCACATCATGTCCAGCTCACGGGCCCGGTCCCGGACGTCCGCGATGGACCACAGGGAGGCCGCGCCGACATCGATGGGGGCCTCGCCGCCACCGGCGGTGGCCGCCCAGGAGGCCTGCAGGAACTCCTGCGAGGTGGCCACGAGGTCCGACGCGCGCGTGCGGACCCGCTCCGGGTCGCACACCACGGCCATGGCGCCCTTGGGCAGCACGTCGAGCAGCAGCTCCATGTCGTCGACGAGGACCGGCGCGAGGGACTCCATGCCCTCCACCGCGATCCCCTCGGCGATCTTGCCGAGCAGTTCACCGAGCTCGGGGTGCTGTTCGGCCAGAACACGCGCGCGCGTGCGGACGTCCTCGGTGAGCAGCAGCTCGCGGCACGGCGGCGCCCACAGGCCGTGCTCGGCGACTTCGAGGGAGCGCTGGTCGGCGACCTTGAAGTAGCGGATCTCCTCGACGTCGTCGCCCCAGAACTCGACGCGCAGGGGGTGCTCCTCGGTGGGCGGGAACACGTCGAGGATGCCGCCGCGCACGGCGAACTCGCCGCGCTTCTCGACGAGCTCCACGCGCGCGTACGCCGCTGCCGCGAGCGCTTCGACGATCTCGCCCAGGTCGGCGCTCTGCCCCGGCCTCAGGGAGACCGGCTCCAGGTCGCCCAGGCCCTTGACCTGCGGCTGGAGCACGGACCGGACGGGCGCCACGACGACCGAGACCGGGCCGGTCTCGGGGTCGTCGGGGCGGGGGTGGGCCAGGCGGCGCAGCACGGCCAGGCGGCGGCCGACGGTGTCGCTGCGGGGGCTGAGCCGCTCGTGCGGGAGCGTCTCCCAGGACGGGTACTCCACGACCCCCTCGGCCGGGAGGAGGGAGCGCAGGGCCGCGGCCAGGTCCTCCGCCTCACGGCCCGTCGCCGTGACCGCCAGCACCGGGCGGCCCGTCTCACGGGCGAGGGCGGCGACCGTGAAGGGGCGGGCGGCTGGGGGGCCGACCAGGTCGACGTGCATGCGGTTGCCGTCTGCGGCCGCCCTGATCGCTTCCGCGAGGGCGGCGTCCTTGACTACGGCGTCGAGCAGACCGTGCAGGCTCATTCGGGGCTTTCCGTCCAGGGGGGTGGGCAAGACGACGGGCCTGACGCGCGCCGCGGGCCGGGGGGTCTCCAGCGTACGATGATGCGCGCCCGCGCGGCGGGCCTGTGGATAACGCCCGTTCTCCCCGGGGCGAACACCCGCGCCGTCCGGTGCGGCTCCCGGAGGGCGCGCCGGCCGGGAAGCCCGGTTCCCGCGGCACGCCGGCGGCCGAGTGGGGATTCGGCCGCCCAACCTTCACAACATCATCCCCACCCGTTGTTTTCGCCCCGGCATGATCGGTCGGACGCCCTTCCGGCCGTTCATCGCACCCCTGAGGCACGGCATGCCTGCCCCCACCGTCCAGGTCTCACAGCCCCGCATACCGGCGCCGGTCGCCCGCCCCCGGAGTGACCGGCCCCCCGGCCGCGCGCGAGGTGAGCCCTGGGCCCTCGCGGCGGTCCTCTTCGCCGCCTACACCGTCGTCTCCGTCGGCCGCTACCGGCACATGGCCACCCTCTCCTGGGACCTGGGCATCTTCGAGCAGGTCGTGCGCGCCTACGCGCAGCTGCGGGCGCCGGTGTCCGACCTCAAGGGGCCGGGGTTCGTCATCCTCGGTGACCACTTCAGCCCGGTGACCGCCCTGCTCGCGCCGCTGTACCGGCTCTTCCCCTCGCCGGCCACGCTGCTGGTCGCGCAGGCCGCGCTGTTCGCGCTGTCCGCCGTGCCCGTCACGCGGGCCGCCACCCGGCTCCTGGGTCCTCGCCGCGGGCTCGCGCTGGGTCTCGCGTACGGGTTGTCGTGGGGCGTCCAGCGTGCCGTCGACTTCGACTTCCACGAGATCTGCTTCGCCGTCCCGCTGGTCGCCTTCTCCCTGGAGGCCCTCCTCACGCGGCGTCCCCGCGCGGCCCTGGGGTGGGCGCTGCCCCTGGTGCTGGTGAAGGAGGACCTGGGACTGACGCTGGCCGCGATCGCTCTCGTCGTCGCCTGGCGGGCGCGCGGTTCGTCGCCGCGGACGGTGCGGTACGCGCTCGGCGGGGCGGTGTTCGGCCTGGTGGCGACCGTGCTCGTCCTGACGGTGGTCGTCCCGTCGTTCAACACCTCGGGCGGCTACGACTACTGGACCAAGGTCAGCGATGCGGGCAGCCCCTTCGACGGCGCCGGCAGCAAACTGCGCACGCTCGCCTGGCTGCTGGTCCCGACCTCGGGCCTGCTCGCCCTGCGCTCCCCGCTGCTGCTGGTCGCGCTGCCGACGCTCGGCTGGCGGTTCCTCTCCGGCGACGAGCACTACTGGGGCACCGACTGGCACTACAGCGCGGTCCTGATGCCGGTCGTCTTCCTGGCCCTCGCCGACGCGCTCCCGGCCGTGCGCCGCAGCACGCGCGCGTGGCTGCGTTCGTACGCCGCCCACCTGCCGGCCGCCGTCGCCGCGGCGGCACTGGCGCTGACCACGTCACTGCCGCTGGCGCAGCTCACCGAGGCCGAGGTCTATCGCAGGCCGGCCGCGGTGTCCGACGTGGAAGGGCTGCTGGCGCGGATTCCCGACCGTGCCGCCGTCGAGGCCAACATCGGCCCGATCAGCCGCCTCACGTCGCGCTGCCAGGTCTTCTGGCTCGGCGACACCCGGGGCGTCCTGCCGGAGTACATCGCCCTGGAGAACACCGACGGCAGGTATCGCGACCCCGTGGGCTACGCCCGGACGCTGCACCCCCTCGCCGAGTACGCCGTAGCGGGCGAGGCAGCCGGGTACGTGGTTCTCGAGCACGAACGGTGACGGCCGGGGCCCGACTGACGCACCGAACGGTGACGGCCGGGGCCTGACGCGTCCGTGCGTCGGGCCGAGGGCGCCTGGCCGGCCCGCCTCCCGCCGGCGAGGCCCGCCACACACCCGCCCACTCCGGCAAGCCGTCGGGCCCGCCCCGGAGGTCAAGTCCTCCGGGGCGGGCCCGTCCCCCGCAACCCCCGTGTGCGGTGGTCTCGGCGGCTCCGGCTACTCGGTGGCGATCGCGTTCAGGACGTTCATCCGGCCTGCCCGGAACGCCGGGATCAGGGCGGCGAACAGGCCCACGAACGCCGAGCCGATGAAGACGCCGATGATCGTCGGCCAGGGGATGTCCAGGACCCCGAGGCCCTCCAGGGCGAGCAGTTGCTGTGCCGTGGCGCCCCAGCCCATGCCCAGTCCGAGACCCAGCAGGGCACCGAAGAGGGCGATGACGACCGACTCCATGCGGATCATGCGGCGCAGCTGGCGGCGCGAGAGGCCGATGGCCCGCATCAGGCCGATCTCCCGGGTGCGCTCCACCACCGACAGGGCCAGGGTGTTCACGACGCCCAGGATGGCGACGATGATCGCCAGGGCCAACAGGCCGTAGATCATGTTGAGCAGCTGGCCGATCTGGTCCTTCAGGGCGTCCTTGTAGTCGGTCTGGTCGCGCACGATGTACTGCGGGTAGTCGTGCAGCGCCGACTTCAGGGACTTGTAGGCGGCGTCCTGCTGCCCCTCCTTGGCGCTGGCGAAGACCAGCGCGTCCAGCGGCATCTTGTCGGCCGGGACGTACTTGGCCACCGTCGAGATGGAGGTGTACATCGCTCCCGCGTCGATCACGACGTCGCTGCTGGTGATCGCCCGGACCGTCAGGTCGGCCGCGGAACCGTCCTTGAAGGCGACCTTGATCTTGGACCCGAGGCTGATGCCGTGGTCCTCGGCGAACTTCTCGTGGACCGACATCGAGTCGGGCTTGTAGGCGTCGGGGAGCTTGCCGGCGACCGTCTCGGTGCGCAGGTCCGTCGCGTACGACGGGTCGGCCGCCGTGATCGCCGTGTCCTTGAGCGTCTTGCCGTCCGGGGTGGTGAAGTCGGCCTGGGTCAACTTGTACTCGGTGACGCGCTCGACGTGCGGCGCCGACTTGGCGGCCTTGACGGCCTGCGGGGTGATCAGCTGGCCGCGGTCGGACTGGATGATGAAGTCCGTGCCGACGGTCTTGTCGAGCTGGTCGGTGGCGGACGCCACCATGGAGGAGCCGACCACGGACAGGCACGCCACCAGGGCCAGGCCGATCATGAGGGCGGCGCCCGTCGCACCGGTGCGGCGCGGGTTGCGCAGGGCGTTGCGCTCGGCCATGCGGCCGACGGGGCCGAACATGCGCAGCAGCACTGCGCCCAGGACGCGGACCACGGCGCCGGCGAGCAGCGGGCCGATGACGACGAAGCCGATCAGCGACAGCACGATGCCGAGGCCGAGCCACAGGGAGCCGTCCTTGGCCTTGTCGGCCGCCGACGCCAGGTAGAGGGCGAAGCCGCCGGTCCCGGTGAGGACCGTGCCGATCGCGGCGCGGATCCAGCCGGCCTTGGCGTCCGCGGGGGCTCCCGCGTCGCGCAGGGCGGCCATCGGGGAGATCTTGCCGGCGCGCCGGGCGGGCAGGTAGGCGGCCAGCACGGTGACGATCACACCGAGGACGAGGCCGACCACCGGAGTCGTCCAGGCCACCGTGAGGTCGTCGGTGGACAGTTCCATGCCCACCGTGCCCATGACCTTCATCAGGCCCACGGCGAGGCCGACGCCCGCGCCGACGCCGAGCACCGAGCCGACGACACCGAGCAGCAGCGCCTCGGCCAGCACCGAGCGGTTGACCTGCTTGCGGGAGGAGCCGATGGCGCGCATCAGGCCGATCTCCCGGGTCCGCTGGGCGACCAGCATGGAGAAGGTGTTGATGATCAGGAAGATGCCGACCAGGAAGGCGATCCCGGCGAAGCCGAGCATCGCGTACTTCATGACGTTCATGAAGCCCTCGACGTCCTTCTGGTTGGCGTCGGCGGTCTCCTTGGCCGTCTTCACCTGGTAGCCACCGCCGAGTTCGGCCGTGACGTTGTTCTTCAGCTGTGCGTCGCTGACACCGGCGGCCGCGGTGACGTTGACGTTGGTGTAGACGTCGCTCTCGCCGACCAGGGTCTGCTGGGCGGTCTTCGTGTCGACGTAGAAGATCGCGGCGCCGGGGTTGGTGACGGTGAAGTCGGCGATGCCGGAGATCTTCGCGGTGTGGGTGCCGATGGCGCTGATGACGCCGATCTCGTCGCCGAGCTTCAGGTCGTGCTTGTCGGCGGTGTCGGCGTCGACCATGATCTGGTCGGCGCCCTTGGGAGCCGCACCGGAGGTGATCTTCATGGTGCGGGCCTCGTTGGCGTTCCAGCTGCCGACGATGGTCGGGGCGCCGCTGGAGGGCGACAGGTTGTCCTTGTCGGCGTCGACGACCGTCACCGAGGTGGAGAACACCGCGCCCTCGGCGGACTTCACGCCCTGGGCCTTGCGGACCTCGCCCAGCACGGAGGCCGGCATGACCGGCGGCTTGCCGTTGTCCGCGGTCGTCTCACCGCTGTCGGAGGCGCCCTTGGCGCTCACCGTCACATCGGAGGAGGTGGCGGCGAAGAGCTTGTCGAACGTGGTCGACATGGTGTCCGTGAAGACGAGCGTGCCGCAGACGAAGGCGACCGACAGCAGGACGGCGACCGCGGAGAGCGCCATCCGCCCCTTGTGCGCGAGGAAGTTGCGCATCGAGGTCTTCATGACGGTCATGACGTGCGCCCCCGGGCGTCGAAGTCCTTCATGCGGTCGAGGACGGCCTCCGCGGTCGGCTTGAACATCTCGTCGACGATGCGGCCGTCGGCGAGGTACAGCACCCGGTCCGCGTAACTGGCGGCCACCGGGTCGTGAGTGACCATCACGATGGTCTGGCCCAGCTCGTCGACCGACCGGCGCAGGAAGCCGAGGACCTCGGCGCCGGCGCGGGAGTCGAGGTTTCCGGTCGGCTCGTCCCCGAAGATGATCTCGGGCCGGGCGGCGAGCGCCCGCGCCACGGCGACGCGCTGCTGCTGGCCGCCGGAGAGCTGGGTGGGCCGGTGCTTGAGCCGGTCGGCGAGCCCGACGGTCTCCACGACCCGCGTCAGCCACTCCTTGTCCGGCTTGCGGCCCGCGATGTCCATCGGCAGGGTGATGTTCTCGATCGCGTTCAGCGTCGGCAAGAGGTTGAACGCCTGGAAGATGAACCCGATCCGGTCCCGGCGCAGCCGCGTGAGCTTCTTGTCCTTCAGACCGGTGATCTCGGTCTCGTCGAGGTAGATCTGGCCGCCCGTCACGGTGTCGAGCCCGGCGAGGCAGTGCATGAGCGTGGACTTGCCGGACCCCGAGGGGCCCATGATCGCGGTGAACTGGCCGCGTGCGATGTCCACGTCGACGTGGTCGAGGGCGACGACGCGGGTCTCACCGGATCCGTACGCCTTCACGACCTGCCGCGCCCGCGCGGCAACGGCCGTTCGCCCTCCAGTACCCCCGTGCCTGGGAATGGTCACAGCCGAAGTCACGGTATGTCTCCTATATCGGTCAGCAAATGGTGAAGGCGGTCGCCTGGTCGGCAGCCGTCGTGCGCGGTGCCGGACCAGGAACCGGTCCGACGCGTTTCAGTCTCGCGGCGGGGAGGGGTCCCGCGCCCTGGTGCTCAGCGCAGTCTTGTGCTGTGGAAAACCCCACCCCCGCCGGTGTGCCAACCGCCCCCCGGCGGCGTAAAGCCAGGTTAAGGAAGGCCCGCTCCCCGTCTCGTCCTCCGCCGGTACCAACCCTCCCCAGGTCGTAGTACGGAGGTACCCCTAGGGGCAGTCCACCGAAGGGTGGAGGCCGTCTCAGGGTCGGCTCCACCCGTCGGTCCACTCAGGCTCCACCCTCCCGCTGCGTGAGGGTCAAGTGGGAAGCTGTCCGCGGCAGGTAGGTGCAAGGGGCAGGCATCAGCGACGGGACATGTGGCGAGGGCGGGGCCGGGGCGAGGGGGAGGACCGGGAGTGGGCGGCACCAGTTCAGCGGAGCGTGAGACCGCGCGTCCCGCCACGGCCGGCCGGCGTGGAGCCGTCGTCGCGGCGCTCATGCTCTCGATGGCGCTGGCGGCGCTCGACGCGACCATCGTCTCGACCGCCGTCCCGCAGATCGTCGGGGACCTGGGCGGTTTCTCCGTCTTCTCCTGGCTGTTCTCCGGCTATCTGCTGGCCGTGACCGTCACCCTGCCCGTGTACGGCAAGCTGTCCGACACCTTCGGCCGCAAACCGGTCCTCATAGCGGGGTCGGTGGTCTTCCTGCTCGGCTCGCTGCTGTGCGCGCTGGCCTGGAACATGGGGGCGCTCATCGCCTTCCGTGTCGTGCAGGGCCTGGGCGGCGGCGCGCTGCAGGGCACGGTGCAGACACTCGCCGCCGACCTGTATCCGCTGAAGGACCGCCCGAAGATCCAGTCGAAGCTGTCGACGGTGTGGGCGGTGTCGGCGGTCGCCGGCCCCGGTCTCGGCGGGGTGCTCGCCGCCTATGCGGACTGGCGGTGGATCTTCCTGATCAACCTGCCGATCGGTGCGGTGGCGCTGTGGCTGATCGTGCGTCACCTCCACGAGCCGGAGCGGGAGGCCACCGCGCACGCACGCGTGGACTGGGCGGGGGCGCTCGCGGTGTTCGCCTGCGGCGGCGTACTGCTCACGGCCCTGGTGCAGGGCGGGGTGGCGTGGCCGTGGCTCTCGGCGCCCTCACTGGCCCTGTTCGGTGCGGGACTCGCCCTGGTCGCGGTCGTGGTGCTGGTGGAACGCCGGGCGGCCGAGCCGGTCATCCCGGGCTGGGTGTGGCGGCGCCGTGCGATCGCCGCGGTCAATCTGGCCCTGGGCGCGCTGGGCCTGCTGATGGTCGCGCCGTCGGTCTTCCTGCCCACGTACGCCCAGTCGGTGCTGGGTCTCGCGCCCGTGGCCGCCGGATTCGTCCTGTCCGTCTGGACGTTGAGCTGGCCGGTGTCGGCGGCGCTGAGCCAGCACGTGTACCGCAGGATCGGCTTCCGCAACACGGCGATGCTGGGCATCGGCACGGCCGCGCTGATCCTGTTCGCGTTCCCTTTCCTGCCCTATCCCGGGCAGGCGTGGCAGCCCGCGCTGCTGATGCTGCTGCTCGGCGCCGCGCTGGGCCTGTTCCAGCTGCCGCTCATCGTCGGTGTGCAGTCGACGGTGGGATGGGCGGAGCGCGGTACGACGACCGCGTCCGTGCTGTTCTGCCGCCAGACCGGCCAGACGATCGGCGCGGCGGTGTTCGGCGCGGTCGCCAACGGGGTGCTGGCCGCCAGGCTCGGCGGTGCGGGCGACCTCGACTCGGTGACGCGGGCACTCGACTCGGGCAGCGCGCCGGAGGCGACCCGGCGGGCGATCGCCGACGCGGTGCACGCGGTCTACCTCGGCGCGGCGTGCGCGGCGGCCCTGGCGTTCCTGGTGCTGCTGTTCCTCGCGCCCCGGAAATTCCCGGTGCTGAAGGACTGAGCGTCCCTATCCTCACTCGCATGGTGACCTTGGAACCCCTGCGGGCGGATCACGCGGAAGCACTGCTGGCGTTCGAGCGGGAGAACCGGGCGTACTTCGCCCGCACGGTGCCGGACCGCGGGGACGCCTTCTTCACGGCGGAGGGGTTCGCCGCACGCCTTCAGGCGCTCCTCGACGAGCAGCACGCGCGCGTGTGCCGCTTCCATGTGGTCCTCGGGGAGGACGGTGAGCTGATCGGCCGGATCAACCTGATGGACCTGGTGGACGGCAGCGCCGAACTCGGTTACCGCGTCGGCGAACAGGCCGCCGGCCGGGGCGTGGCGACGGCGGCCGTCGCGCAGGTGTGCCGGCTGGCGGCAGCCGACTACGGCCTGACGTCCCTCACCGCGCGAACGACCCTCGGCAACCCGGCTTCCATGAGGGTCCTGACCCGCAACGGCTTCACGTGGGTGGAGAACACGACGGTGGACGGCAGCCCGGGGGTCCGCTACGAGCGACGGCACCTCGACGCCGCCCCCGACAGCCCCCAGGTCGTGTCCGCAAGGTCAGGGCAGCCAGAGCTGTAGAACGGCGATGGGGACCAGGGCCTGGTTGCGGCGGGCGAGTGTCGTAGCGGGCAGCGTCAACTTCACCGTCCTCGCGGGCAGTTCGGTCCCGCGCCGGACCGACCGGCGGCCGGCCTTCCGGGCGACGGCCGACGATCACGCCGAAGTGCCCGCGTCCGTGGCGCTGATCCACCGCGGCTGACACGCCGGGGATCCCCGAAAAGCGGGGTTAACGCGGGTAACACACGAGGTCAAAAAGGTAAGCGCATACCGACCGATCAGTTTGCTGAAACCCTCGCGCTGAACCCCTACCCCGAAGTAGCGTGCGTGGCTCCCGCCCCCCACCTCCCTGCGGCCCGCCGCACCGGATCCCACCCTCGCAAGGAGTACCGGGATGTCCTACGACCCGTCCCCGTCCTACCCACCCCCGTCCTACCCGTACCGACCACCCGATCCGCCCGCGTCGTACGACCCGTACACGTACGAGACCTATCCCTGGGCACCTCGGGAGGCTCCCGAGCCGGCCGAACGGCGTCCCCAGCGCCACGCCGCGCTCGGACACCACAGCGACCTGCGGGTCCTGCGCAGCGCCTACCGCTGGCAGCGGCGCGTGGCCACGCTCACGGCGCTCGGCTACTTCGTCCTGTTCCTGATCCTGTCGGCGTTCGCGCCGTCGTTCATGACGAGCACCGTCACCGACGGCCTGCCCACCGGCCTGCTGCTCGCGCTCGTCCAGGTCCCCGTGACCTGGCTCGCGGTCGCCCTGTACGAGCAGACGGCCCGCCGCCGCGTCGACCCGATCGCGGACCGCATACGCAAGCACGCCGAGCTGGACGCGAAGCGGGAGGGAGCACGGTGACCACCGTTTTCAGCGGCAACGCCCAGGCGATGTCCCTCGTCGGCTTCTCCGCCGTCGCCACCATCACCCTGCTGCTCTGCGTGATGACGGGCCCGGACCGGGACGACCTGGACGAGTTCTACACCGGCTACAGCTCCCTGTCCCCCATGCGCAACGGCCTGGCGATCGCCGGGGACTACATCTCCGCCGCGACCGTCCTCGGCACCGGCGGGGTCATCGCCCTGTTCGGCTACGACGGGATCGTGCTGGCGCTGAGTACGGCCCTGTCACTGATGCTGCTGATGTTCCTGCTGGCCGAACCGCTGCGCAACGCGGGCCGCTTCACCATGGGCGACGCACTGACGCGCCGGATGCCGGGACGCGCTGTCCGTATCGCCGCCTGCGCGGTGACCCTGGCGGCACTGGTACCGCTGATGCTCGTCCAGCTGGCGGGCACCGGGCAGCTGATGGCGTTCATCCTCGGCTTCTCCGGCGAGTCGCTGCAGACGGGCTGCATCATCGGCGTGGGCGCGCTGATGATCAGCTACGCGGCGATCGGCGGGATGAAGGGCACCGCCCTCATCCAGATCCTGAAGATCGTGTTGCTGCTCGGCTCCGGCATGGTGGTCGCGCTGCTGATCCTCAACCGGTTCGACTGGGACCCGGGCGCCCTGTTCGACGCGGCCGCACAGAACAGCGGTGTCGGCTCGGCGTTCCTCTCCTCGGGCCTGCAGTTCGCGGGCGGCCCCAGCCCCGACCTGGACATGATCACCGCACAGCTGACGGTGGTCCTCGGCGGTGGCGTCCTGCCGCACGTCACCATGCGCATGTACACGGCCTCCAGTGCCCGGCAGGTGCGGCGCTCGATGTCCTGGGCGGTGTCGGGCGTGGCCCTGTTCGTGCTGGTCATCACGGTCGTCGGCTTCGGCGCGACCGCGCTGATCGGACGGAAGCTGATCGCGCAGGTCGACCCGCAGGGCAACACGGCGTATCTGCTGGGATCGCAGGCGGCGTTCGGGCGGGACGTGTCGTCGGCGGAGACGTTCCTGTTCACGACCGTCACCACGGCGGTCTTCCTCACGCTGCTCGCCTCCGTCGCCGGCATGATCCTGGCCTGCGCCAACTCCCTCGCGCACGACGTGTTCGCGGCCCGGGTGCAGGAGATGTCGCCGCGGCGCGAGATGACCGTGGCACGGCTGTCGGCCCTGGCCGTGGGCATCCCCGCGATCCTCCTGGCCACCCAGGTCCAGCACCGCAGCCTGCAACCGCTGGTCACGCTGTCCTTCTGCCTGGGCGCCTCGGCCATCGCACCCGCGCTGGTCTACAGCCTCTTCTGGCGCCGCTACACGCGAACGGGCCTGCTCAGCACCCTCATCGGAGGCTCCCTGGCCGTCCTGGTGCTGATGCCGGGCACCAACCTGGTCTCCGGCTCACCCGTCTCGGCCTTCCCCGAAGCCGACTTCAACTGGTTCCCGTTCACCACGACGGGCCTGCTCTCGATACCCCTGGGCTTCGCCTGCGGCTGGCTGGGCACGATCGCCTCCGGCCGCCGGAAGTCGGAGGAGCAGCGCCACCAGTACGAGGCCGTGGAGGGCTGGATCCTGGCGGGCGCGGTCCGCAGGGACAACTGACGCGGAACCGCGGGCACCGGTCGGCGTGGTCAGAGTGATCGGCGGCGCGGACCGCCCGTCGCCGCCAACAGGGTGACGCCCGCGGCCTGCCGCCGGTACGAGTGCCGCCCGTGTCCGTTACACGTGACAGGGGCGGCACCAGCGGGCACCCGCCGACGCTGTCACTCCGCCGTCGACTGTCCCGCCCACGCCGTCAGGCTGGTGTGGACGCGGGCGATGTGGGCGAGGGCGTCGTCCCGCTGCTCGGCGTGCACGCGCAGGAGCCGGCCCGTCTCCGCCTCCACGGCCTCCGCGTGCTCCCGGGCCCGGGCGACCAGTTCCGCGGCATGCGCTTGGGCCTCTTCCTCCAGGTCGCGGGCGGAGTCCCCGGCGTCGGCGAAGGCCTGCTCGGCCTCGGCCAGCACGGCCTCGGCGCGCGTCACCGCCTCGTCGTGGTGGGCGTCGGACGCCGCCTCGCGGGCGGCCTCCTCACGCTCCGTCTCCGCCCACCGCTCGCCGCGTTCCCTCTCCTGCTCGGCCAGCATCCCGGAGGTGCGCTGCCGCATCTCCCGCAAAGCGGCCACTGCCTCGCCCCGAAGCTCCCCCTCCTCACGCCGTGCCGCGCCCAGGATCTCGTCGGCCTCGGCGTGCGCGGCGAGCAGCCGCTGCCGGGCACGTTCGTCGGCGTCGGCGCGTACGGCCTCGGCATGCGCCCGTGCGGACTCGCGCACGCCTGCCGCGGACGCCCGCGCCCCGTCCACCAGTTGGCGCGCCTCGTCCCGCGCCCCCTCCCGGACGGCCGCGGCCTCCTGCTCGCCGAGTTCGAAGAGGCGCCGCGCCCGGTCGCCGAGCGTCTCGTAGTTCTGCGGGGCCAGCCGGGCCACGGCCTCGCGCAGCCGCGCCAGTTCTTCGTCCATGCGCCGGGCGAGCACCGTCAGGCGGGCGGCTCTCTCCCAGGCCGCGTCCCGGTCCGCGGAGAGGGCCTCGGCGTACTCGTCGACCTGCTCGGGACGGTAGCCGCGCCCCCGCACGGCCGTGAAGCCGTGCGGTGACACCGTCGCGCCGCTCATCCGGACCCCTCTCCACCACACCGATGTGAAGTCGCGCCAGAAATGGGATGATTCAGCGCACATCTTGGTGGATCAGACGGAAGTGTTCATAACGCGACACTCCGCTCAGGGGTCAGGGCCTCGTGGCCGGACCGGCGGCCGCCTCAGCCCCAGTTGGTGCCCGCGGGCTCCTGGATGGTCGTGTTGATGCGGTTGAACATGTTGGTGACCGAGACGGTGAGGATCAGCGCGGAGAGTTCCTTCTCGTCGAAGTGGTCGGCCACCTCGTCCCACAGCGCGTCCGGCACCGACTCCCCCGAGAGGTCGGAAAGCCGTGTCATCGCCTCCGTCAGCTTCAGGGCCGCGCGCTCGGCGTCCGAGAAGAAGGGCGCGTGCCGCCAGGCGGCGACGGCCGCGATGCGCTCCTCGCTCACCCCGGCCTTGCGGAGGTTGGCGACGTGCCCGTGCACGCAGGCACCGCAGCCGTTGATCTGGCTGGCGCGCAGCCCGGCCATCTCCGCCACGTCCTGCGCCAGACCGCCCTCCCCGATCGCCTGGAAGAGGGTGCCGATGCCCTTCATCGCGCCGGAAAGGACGTACGCCGGGTTCGTCATCCGTGCCTGCATGATCTCTGCCTCCTGTGTCGGCGGTGCGTCGCTGTCACTGCACTGACGGAGCGGCGGAGGAAGGTGTGACAGCCCGAGCGAAGAATTTTTCGGCGCGGGCATGAGAAAGCCGGGCCCGGTCGCACGAGCGACCGAACCCGGCTCCTTCGGAACACGTCAGCGGCGACGGCTCACAGCAGTCCGTCCCACATCTCCTCCAGCAGCACCGACCACCAGCTCTCCGGCGAGCCCAGCGCCGCCGGATCGAGCGCGGCCAGCTGGGCCTGGAAGTCGACGGTCCAGCGTCCCGCCTGCTCCTGGTTCAGCCCGAACCGCAGCCGCCACATCCGCCCGAGCAGCGCCAGGCAGCGGGCGAACTCCGGCAGCCCGGTGTTCACGAACTGCGGCGGTACGGGCGCCCCGCCCGGCCCGGCCTCCACCGGCACGGCGACGATGTTCGCCGTGCCGTACTGCACGCAGATCGCCTTGCCGAAGTCGCTGCCCATCACCAGGTAGGAACCAGCGTCCGCGGCCGGCTGCACACCGCGCTCGGCCGCCAGCTCCGCCAGCGTCGGAACGGGCCGCCCCGGCTGGGCCTGCGCCCAGAAGAACGGGCCCATGTCCATCGGCAGTCCGGCCGCCACCAGCGTGTGCGCCACCACCGGGGGCACACCCTGCCGCGACACGGCGGCCTGCTCGAACCGGAACACCCCCGGCCCGAACGCGGCCCCCAGCTCCTGCCCGATGGCCTCCGGCGGGATCGGCGGCGCCGGCTGCACCGGCGGCAGCGGCGCACGCACCGGAGCCGGCCGCGCCGGGCCGTCCGCCACCTGGTGCAACTCGCCCTGGTGGGCCAGCAGCTGCTGCATGCCCTGCTGCCGGCTCGCGTGGTCGGTGCCGTACGGGGCGATGCTCGTGATGCGGGCCTGCGGCCACTGCTCCCGGATCATCCGCGCGCAGTACGCGCCCGGCAGCTCGCACGACTCCAGCTCGGTGTGCAGCTCCAGCACCTGGTCCGGGGGCACGTTCATGGCCCGCAGCTCGTGGAAGATCTGCCACTCCGGGTGCGGCATGCCCGGCGCCGAACGCCGGATCAGCTGCTGCTCGGAACCGTCCTGCGCGCGGTAGCGCAGCACGGCCTGGTAGCCGGGGCCGACGGTCGGCTGCCCGGTGGGCTGCTGCGGATAGCCGTACGCCGGCGGCTGCCCGGGAGCGGGCTGGCCGGGCGGCGGCATCGCACCCGGCGGGATCGCACCGGGCGGCATACCCGGAGGCACCGCACCCGGCGCCCCGCCGTGCGGCACGGGCGGCGGCCCACCAGGCACGCCAGGCGCGCCCGGAGCTCCGGGCGCTCCCGGGGCAGCGGGAGGCGCGCCGGGGGCCTGCGGCGGCGGAGGCACGCCGGGGCCGCCCGCCGGAGGCGTGGCCAGCATGGTCTCCGCGTGATGCACGGGACCCGGGCCGCCAGGAACACCCGGGGCACCAGGAGCCCCCGGGGCGCCGGGCGGCTGCGGCGCACCAGGCGGGTTCGGAGCACCGGGCGGATGGGGAGCACCGGGCGCTCCCGGAGGCCCCGGCGGCTGCGGAGGCTGAGGCGCGCCCGGGCCCATCCGGCCGGGGTCGGCGAACATCGTGGCGGCATGGTGGACACCCCCAGGAGGCGTACCACCAGGGGCACCGGGCGGCTGCGGCGCACCGGGGGGACCAGGCGGCTGCGGCGCACCCGGACCCTGCGGAGACCCGGCCCCCGCGGAATTCCCCGGGCCACCGGGCGCACCGGGCCCTCCGGAGCCGGGCCCTCCCGGAGCACCAGGCCCGTCAGGACCGAGCGCCGACACCAGCTGCGTGGGCACATAACCGCCCGCCGGAGTCCCCGGAGCCCCGGGCCCCGACGGCGGGGGCGTACTGCCCGGCCGTGCACCCGGCACACCCGGCGCACCCGGAGCACCCGGTGGAGGCGGTGTGGCCGGACCCGCGCTCCGCCCACGGCCCGGCGGCGGAGCCGCCTTGCTGGTCGCGGCGTCGGCGATGTCCCCGGCGTTGGGCGCGAGCGGCCGCTCCGGCGCACCCGGACCGGCAGGCGGCTGCGGCGCACCACCCACGGGACCGGCAGGACCGGCCGGGCCGGCGGGACCTGCAGCCCCGCCACCCGCCCCCTGCGGATAGCCGTACGGCTGCCCACCCGGCACAGGCGGAGGCGTACTGCCCTGCGGCACCCCGCCGGGCGGCGTCCCCGGCACACCGGGCGCGGTGGCCGGACCCGAGGGGTAGCCGTACCCCGGCCCGCCCGCGGGGCCGGAGCCCGGGGCGCTCGGACCGTCCACCGCCGGCGTCACCGCGGTCGGCGGAAGCTGACTGCCGCCCGACATCAGGGCCGTATGGGCATCGGGTGTCGTCGACGGCGGCGGCGTGGCACCGTCGGTCTCGCTCAGCGGCGGCGCGAAGACCGTCGCCGGCAGCGGTACCGAACGGTCGTCACCGGCATCGCCGTTGGTGTCCGTACCGGCCCACGGCGTCGCCCCGTCGGGCACACCCGGCGCGGCGGAAGCACCCGGACCGGTGGCCGAGGCCTCGCCCTCCTCCGGGTCACTCCCCCCGGCGGCCGGCCACGCCGTACCACTCCCCGGCGCGACGGGCGCCCCCTGGGCGGGAGTCGCCGCGCCCGCAGCCGAGGCACCGGAAGCGGCACCGGAAGCCGCCCCACCGGCAGACACCGGACCATCGGCAGCAACCGCAGGACCCGAAGGGGCCGCAGAAGCCGAAGAGGCCGCAGGAGCCGAACCCGTCTCACCGGACCCCGCACCCCGCCGATCCGGAATCCCCAGCTTGTCCGCCGCATCCTGCAACCACTCCGGCGGAGTCAGCAGGAACGACGTCTGGTTCAGATCCACCCGCGCCGCAGGCGCAGCCGGTGCCGGCTCCTCCGCCTCGTCCGGACGGCCGTACTCCTCCTCGTACCGGCGGATCACCTCACCCACCGGCAGCCCGGGCCACAACGTCGCCTCACCGCTGTCCCGCGCGATCACCAGCCGCTGCGCACCACCGTCCGACCGCGGCCCGTCCGACCGGTCCTCGGCCCACACCACGAACCCCAGGTCGAACTCCCGCACCCGCACCTCACGATGCTGGTACGCCGGGAGATCCCCGTTGATCCACTCTTCCGCGCGCTCCTGCGCCTGCGCGAAGGTCACCATCGCCGACCTCACTCCCCCACGGCCGAGGACGACACCGCACCCACCGGCACCACACGCGCGAACCCGCCGTCCACCATCAGGTTCGCCACCGTCTCCAACTCCGGCGGATTGCCCGCCAGCCGCGACAGGAAGACATCGAAGTCGTCCCCGCACGGAAGCAGCAGCCGCTCCACCCGCTCCGCGGGCGGAACCGAGGGATCCACGTCCCGCGCGTCGTCGTACGCGCAGAACCACACGGACCCGATGCGCTCGCCCTTCACCTTCACGGCCAGCAGCCCGCCCTGGACGAAGGCGACCCCCAGATAGTCCTTGGTCAGATGGTCACGCAGACACTTGTTGACGTACACCAGGTCATTGACCGCGGCCTCGTCGCGCACCGTGAAGAACGGCTGGTCCACCAGCAGCCCCAGCGCCGCGTCCAGCGCGGCACCCACCGGCGCGCAACCGCCCGCCGCCTTCAGGAACGACCGGTACGCACCCGGCAGCCGGTAACCGAGGTCCTCCTCGACACCCTGCACCTGCGACTCCGTCACCGCCACACCCGACTTCGGCAGCCCGAAGTGCGCCGGACGCGTCTCCTGCAACGGCCGCGTCCCCCGCTTGGAGTGGTCCACACCCGACGTCGCCACACCACCGTGATGCCGCAGCAGCGCCTTCACCTCGACCGGAACCAGCTCCAGCCGCCGCGAACCCACCACGTGGTGCCACGTCCAGCCGTGCGGCGTCGCCACCGCCGGCACCGTGTCCCACAGTTCGTGCCCGGACGCCGACAACGCCGTGTTCGCCGACACGTAGTCCGTCAGCCGCAACTCGTCGACACCGAAACCCTCCGGCGGCTCCGCGATCTCCGCGGCCGCACGCGCGTAAGCCGAGAAGTCGGGGTAACCATGCTCATCGACCCGTACCCCTCTCGGGTGACGGGCCGCCCGGACCGGATCCGGGAAATGCACGACCTGCCCGGCGTAGGCCGCGTTCGGCGGCGCGGCTTGCTGCCCGAGCCGACCTGTCGTCATGGCGGTTGCCCCCTGCGGCACTCTGTACGACCCGTATTGACCACCCTTGGCGCCCTACGACCCGTATCGACTGTCACGTCTTGTTCCTCGACTGCACTGCACCTCGGCGCACTTCACCGCGCCTCACTGCAACCGCCGACCCCGCGGATCACCCTCCGGTTCACTGCATCGAACCCCGAACGGATCACCGCATCGCCCGCGGTGCCGACAGCCTATGCGGTACGACGACACCGGTCACCGGCACCGGCCGGCACCCCCTCCGCTTCCGTGACCAGCCGTCACCCCACCGTGACGGCACACCCCGCTCCGGGCGTGTCGCCGCGCCCCAGCTTCCGCACCGGCCACGGCATTTGGCAGTCTGTGCCCCCCGGGGGGATGCACGGAGGGGAAGACGATCATGAACGCCACGCAGACGGGACCACACACCGGCCGGTCCGCCGACCCACGAAACGGCGACCCCAGAGGCACAAGCCGCGACCCCGGCCCCCTGGCCGGCGACCCGCGAGCCACCGACCCCCGCGGCGGCGACCCCCGCATCGGCTGGAGCACCACCGAAACGGCCCACACCCCCGCCCTCCGGCACCGCCGCGACGGCATCCTCCCCACCGTCGCCGCCGCCCTCTCCGTCCGCGGCGCCACCCTCACCGGCACCGCCGCCCGCGGCGACACACCCCCCGCCCTGCACCCCCTCGTCCAGGACTTCCTCGACACCCTCACCAGCGCCCAACGCGACCGCTTCACCGGCCGCTGTGCCGAAACCATCCTCATCTCCCGCCACATCGCCGCCGCCGACACCGCCCGCAGCAAACGCGCCGCACGCAAACCCATGACCAACGGCGAGGCACGCAAAGCCCTCAAGCAGGCCAAACTCACCACCCGGCGCATCCGCGAGGACGGCGACCCCCTCCACGGCAGCTTCGCCACCCCCTGCCGCGCCTGCACCGCGCTCAGCGCCCACTTCGGGGTCCGCATAGTCGACCCGGCGTCCCAGAACGGCTGACGCCCACCCCCCACCCCCAGCACCACACAGCACGGCACACACACACGCGCGCCTCATGACCTCGACGAGACGAAGGGCAGATGCACACCGACCGCACCTCCACCACCCGCTTCGCCGTACCCGTCGACGCCGCCCTGCGCGCCGCCGGCTGGCAACCCGGACGCTGGGACATCAAACAAGCCGAGATCTGGGCCGACACCCTGCGCGACCACATCTCACCCGCAGGCCATCGCCACACCGTCTTCCCCGCCGCCGTCGAAGCCTGGGCCGAATTCGGCGGACTCCACATCACCCCCACCGGCCCCGGCCGCCAAGTCGCCCCCGCCACCCTCCACCTCGACCCGCTGCACGGCCTCCACATGGCCCGCACCCTCGCCGACCTCGGCCGCGCCCTCGGCACCGACGTCTGCCCCCTCGGCACCGAAACCGACAGCCAGGCACTCCTCGCCATCGACACCGACGGCCGCGCCTACACCCTCGACCACACCGGCGACTGGTACCTCGGCCCCGACATCGACCACGCCCTGGCCACCCTCATCACCGGCACCGGACCCGCCCGCCTCACCACAAACTGACCCCGGACCCCACCCCCGGACGGGCTACGACGCCGGAATCACCGCCGACACCCGGAAACCCCCCGCATCCGTCGGCCCCGACACGAACACCCCACCCAGCGCCGACACCCGCTCCTTCATCCCCACCAGCCCGTTCCCCCCGGACGGCAACCGCGCCGACGACGCCGCCTCCTCCGGCGGCTCGTTCTCCACCTGCATCGCGATCTCCGACACCCGATGCGCCAACCGCACATACGTCTTCGCCCCGGCCGCGTGCTTGTGGACGTTCGTCAACGCCTCCTGCACCACCCGGTACGCCGTCTGCTCCACCAAAGGCGCGTACGACCGCGCATCACCCTCCACCGACAACGCCACCACCATCCCCGCGGCAGCCGACTGCCCGACCAGCTCCTCGATCTCCGCCAGAGACGGCCCCTCGTCATCCGCAGCCCGCGAAGCCGCCGCAGCGGCAGCCACCCCCACCGCCACCAACGGCACCGACGCCGCACGCTCAGGACGCCCGTCCCCACCGGTGCGCAGCACCCCGAGCATCTCCCGCAACTCCGTCAGCGCCTGCCGCCCCATGTCCCCCACCAGCGCGGCATTCCGGACAGCCTTCTCCGGATCCTTCCGGGCCACCGCCTGCAGCGCCGCCGCATGCACCACCATCAGACTCACCCGATGCGCGACGACATCGTGCATCTCCCGCGCGATCCGCGTCCGCTCCTCGTTCCGGGCCCACTCGGCCCGCTCCTCCGCCCGCTCCGCGAGCAACTGAAGCTCCCGCTCCAGACTGTCCGCCCGCTCCCGCAGGCTCTCCATCAGCCGCCGCCGCGCCCCCACGTACAGCCCGAGCAGCACCGGAGGCGCCGTGAAGCCCAGCGACATCGTGATCGCCGCGAAGGGCACGAACCAGTCCCCTATGTCCAGGTCCCCCCGGGACATGTCCTGCCGCGTCTTCACGAACGTCACGATCAGCGTCCCCACCAGCGACATCCCCGCCAGCGACGCGATGATCCGCCGGGGCAGCTCCGCCGCGGCCAGCGTGTACAGGCCGACGACGCCCATCAGGAAGCCCATCTCGGCGGGCGTGATGGCGATCGACACCAGCACCACCGCGATCGGCCACCGCCGCCGCACGACCAGCACGGAACCGGCCAGCAGCCCGAACACGACCCCCGCCGCCACCGGGATCCCCGCGTCCCGGGCGAACGGGATCCCCTCCAGCCCGCACTCCAGCGCGGACACCACGGCCAGACCCACATCGAGCCCGGCGCTACGCCGCCTGGCCCACCACCAAGGCCCTCCCCGGGCCGTCACATGCTCTTCCCCCGTCGCGGTCATGCCTCCCAGCCTACGGGCGGCCACCGCCGGTTTTCCGGTGAGTTTCCCGGACTGGCCTACACCACACACCGTGACCGTTCGGCTGCGAAACCACCCGATATCCCTCGAACTGCCGAATCGCTCACCGTTCGACCCTGGAACCCATCATTCCGCCCAGACGGTATGCGTATGACACATGCATCTGGCAAGTACGCGGACTTCGAGGGCCTGCGGGAGAGGGCGGTGGCACTGCGCAGGCAGGGCCTCAGCCTCCGCCAGATCCGCGACGAACTGAAGATCTTCAACAACGACATCCTCAACCAACTGGTGAAGGGAGAACCGCCCCCGGCCTGGACGAAGCGCCCCCGGGCGAAGGACGACCTGCGGGAGAAGGCAAGGGAGCTTCGACTCCAGGGCTGGACGTACGACCAGATCGAGGTGGAGCTGGGGTGTTCGAGGAGTTCAGTGTCGCTGTGGGTTCGGGATCTGCCGAAGCCGGAGCGCAAGCGAACTCCCGAGGAGGCGTCAGTGATCGCGAGGCGTGGCTGGGAAGCCACCATGCGCCTGCGGGACGAGGAGCGACAGCAGACCAAGGCGGCGGCCAAGCAGGCCGTCGGCGCACTGTCGCCGCGCGAGCTGTTCCTCCTGGGCGTCGGCCTGTACTGGGCAGAGGGCGGCAAGGACAAGCCGTACGCCCGCCGCGAGAACGTCTGCTTCGTCAACAGCGACCCCGGCATGATCCAGGTCTTCCTGGCCTGGCTCGACCTGCTCGGAGTGGAGCGCGAGCGCCTCAAGTTCACCGTGATGATCCATGAGTCGGCCGACGTGGTGGGCGCCGAGCGGTACTGGGCCGACCTCGTCGGCGCCGATCGATCCGCCTTTAACAAAACGACGCTGAAGAGGCATAACCCGAAGGCACACCGCAAGAACGTCGGCGATTCCTATCGAGGCTGCTTGGTAGTCAAAGTCCTGAAGGGCGCCGATCTATACCGTCGCATCGAGGGCTCCTGGTACGGCATAGTGGAGTCCGCGCGCAGCCCGATCTCCTGAATCGGACATAGCGCGCACTTCATCCCGGATCGTCTAAGGGTAGGACAAACGGTTTTGGTCCGTTGAATGAGGGTTCGAATCCTTCTCCGGGAGCCCACAGAAAGCACGACCTCAGTTCGGGTCCTGACCCACAATCCATCGGTCAGGACCCGCACCCATGCCCCCACAAAAACCCCCCGGTATCCTGCGGATGTCACCCCACCCCATCCACAGCCGAAGGGCATCCCGTGAGCGCCAACCGCCCGGCAGCCGTCGTCGTTCTCGCAGCGGGTGAGGGCACCCGTATGAAGTCGGCCACACCCAAGGTCCTGCACGAGCTCTGCGGCCGCAGTCTCGTGGGGCATGTGCTGGCCGCCGCAGGCGAGCTGCAGCCCGAGCACCTGGTCGTCGTGGTCGGCCACGCCCGTGAGAAGGTCACCGCGCACCTCGGTGAGATCGCCCCCGACGTCCGTACCGCCGTACAGGCCGAGCAGAACGGCACCGGGCACGCCGTGCGGATGGGCCTGGAGGAGCTGGGCGGGTCCGTCGACGGGACCGTCGTGGTCGTGTGCGGGGACACTCCGCTGCTGACCGGTGCCACCCTGCGGGCCCTCGCCGACACCCACTCCGCCGACGGCAACGCGGTCACCGTGCTGACCGCCGAGGTGCCGGACGCGACGGGGTACGGGCGGATCGTCCGTGACGACGCCACGGGTGCCGTCACCGCCATCGTGGAGCACAAGGACGCCACCGACGTCCAGCGGTCGATCCGTGAGATCAATTCGGGTGTGTTCGCCTTCGACGGCCAGCTGCTCGCCGACGCGCTGAAGAAGGTGCGGACGGACAACAGCCAGGGCGAGGAGTACCTGACCGACGTGCTCGGGATCCTGCGCGAGGCCGGGCACCGGGTCGGGGCGTCCGTGGCCGGCGACCACCGTGAGATCGCCGGGATCAACAATCGTGTGCAGCTCTCCGAGGCCCGGCGGATTCTGAACGACCGGCTGCTGACCGAGGCGATGCTCGCCGGTGTGACGGTCATCGATCCCGCGACGACCTTCGTCGACGTCACCGTCACGTTCGAGCAGGACGCCGTCGTTCACCCGGGCACCCAGCTGCAGGGCGCGACGCACCTGGCGGAGGGCGCGGAGGTCGGGCCAAACTGCCGCCTGACCGACACGCGGGTGGGTGCGGGTGCGCGGGTCGACAACACCGTGGCCATGGGGGCCGAGGTCGGCCCGGAGGCGACGGTGGGGCCGTTCGCGTATCTGCGTCCGGGGACGCGGCTCGGCGCGAAGGGCAAGATCGGTACGTACGTCGAGACGAAGAACGCGTCGATCGGGGACGGGACGAAGGTGCCTCACCTGTCGTACGTGGGTGACGCGACGATCGGGGAGCAGTCCAACATCGGTGCCGCGAGCGTGTTCGTGAACTACGACGGGCAGGAGAAGCACCACACGACGATCGGTTCGCACTGCCGGACGGGTTCGGACAACATGTTTGTGGCGCCTGTCACGGTGGGGGACGGTGCGTACACCGCTGCCGGGTCGGTGATCACGAAGGATGTGCCGCCCGGTTCGCTGGCCGTGGCCCGTGGTCAGCAGCGGAATATCGAGGGTTGGGTGGCTCGCAAGCGTCCGGGGAGCGCGGCTGCGAAGGCGGCGGAGGCGGCTTCCCGGGAGTCGGCCGGCGAGGGCTGACCGGAAACCGATGCCCCAAACACGGCGTACGGTGATAAGTGCACAACCCGCACCCCCACCAGCTGAGACGGCCTCCGGCAAGCCGGCTGCGAGGTCTCTCGCCACCCAGCTGCGACACCTCTGAGGAGACAGTGCTGTGACCGGGATCAAGACGACCGGCGAGAAGAAGTTGATGTTCTTCTCCGGCCGCGCCCACCCCGAGCTTGCGGAGGAGGTCGCCCAACAGCTGGGTGTCGGGGTCGTCCCGACGAAGGCCTTCGACTTCGCCAACGGTGAGATTTATGTGCGTTATCAGGAGTCGGCGCGTGGTGCCGACTGTTTCCTGATCCAGAGCCACACGGCTCCGATCAACAAGTGGATCATGGAGCAGTTGATCATGATCGACGCGTTGAAGCGTGCGTCGGCCCGCTCCATCACGGTCATCGTGCCGTTCTACGGTTACGCGCGGCAGGACAAGAAGCACCGTGGGCGTGAACCGATTTCGGCGCGTCTGATCGCGGACATGATGAAGACCGCGGGTGCGGACCGGATCCTGACCGTGGATCTGCACACGGACCAGATCCAGGGCTTCTTCGACGGTCCGGTGGATCACCTGTTCGCGTTGCCGCTGCTGGCGGACTACGTGGGCCGGAAGGTGGACCGGGAGAAGCTGACGGTCGTGTCGCCGGACGCGGGCCGGGTGCGGGTCGCGGACCGCTGGTGCGACCGGCTGGGTGCGCCGCTGGCGATCGTGCACAAGCGGCGTGACAAGGACGTCGCGAACCAGGTCACCGTCCACGAGGTCGTGGGTGAGGTGAAGGGTCGCGTGTGTGTCCTGGTGGACGACATGATCGACACGGGTGGGACGATCTGTGCCGCTGCGGACGCGTTGTTCGCGCACGGTGCGGAGGATGTGATCGTGACGGCGACGCACGGTGTGCTGTCGGGCCCGGCGAGCGACCGTCTGAAGAACTCGCGGGTGAGTGAGTTCGTGTTCACGAACACGCTGCCGACGCCGTCGGAGCTGAGCGGGGACCTGGACAAGATCTCGGTGCTGTCGATCGCGCCGACGATCGCGAGCGCGGTGCGTGAGGTGTTCGAGGACGGTTCGGTGACGAGCCTGTTCGACGAGCAGTAGGCACCTCTGGTGGTGCTTGCGTAGATCCTTTTGGGTGCGGCCTCCCCTTCCGAGTAGACTGCTGAAGTTGCTCGGCGAGGGAGGCCGTTCCCGTTTTGGGGATGTGGCTGTCCGTTATCGACGCGCTCTTCGTAGCAGGCCGTTCGTGGCCGGGTGACCACGTCCGTTCTGATTTCGAGGAGTGACTATGTCCGAGGTGAAGATCTCCGCCGCGACGCGCACCGAGTTCGGCAAGGGTGCCGCGCGCCGTATCCGTCGTGAAGACAAGGTTCCGGGTGTCCTGTACGGGCACGGTTCGGACCCGCTGCACCTGACCCTGCCGGGTCACGACCTGCTGATGGCGCTGCGTACGCCGAACGTGCTGATCGCGCTGGACATCGACGGCAAGACGAACGAGCTGGCGATTCCGAAGTCGGTGCAGCGTGACCCGCTGAAGGGCTTCCTGGAGCACGTGGACCTGCTGCTGGTGAAGCGCGGCGAGCAGGTCAACGTCGAGATCTACGTCCAGACCGAGGGTGAGCTGGCCCCGGGCGGCAACCTGCTGGAGCACGTGCTGAACGCGCTGCCGGTTCAGGCCGAGGCCACCCACATCCCGGAGTCGGTGACCGTCTCCGTCGAGGGTCTGACGGCCGGTGACTCGATCCTCGCCAAGGACATCCCGCTGCCGAAGGGCACGACGCTGGCCGTCGAGGAGGACACCGTCGTCCTGCAGGTCCTGGCCGCGCAGGCCGAGGAGGCCCCGGAGGGCGAAGAGGCCGAGGGCGAAGAGGCCGCCGAGGCCTGATCCTCTGCGTCGTCGTTTCGTCGGCCGCTGTTCCCGTGCGGGGCAGCGGCCGACGCGTATGAAGGAGACATGGACGTGACGACCGATGCCGCCGCTCCCTGGCTGATCGTGGGGCTGGGCAATCCGGGGCCGGAGTACGCGGGGAACCGGCACAACGTGGGTTTCATGGTGGCCGATCTGCTGGCGGACCGGGTCGGGGGGAGGTTCAAGCGGGCCGGGCGGGCGCAGGCTCAGGTCGTGGAGGGCCGGATCGGGCCGCCGGGGCCGTTGAACCGGCGGGTGGTGCTGGCGAAGCCGATGTCGTTCATGAATCTGTCGGGTGGGCCGGTGAACGCGCTGCGGGACTTCTACAAGGTGCCGGTGGCTCATGTGGTGGCGGTGCATGATGAGTTGGACATCGATTACGGGGTGCTGCGGCTGAAGCTCGGTGGTGGCGACAACGGGCACAACGGGCTGAAGTCGATGACGAAGGCGTTCGGGTCGGACTATCACCGGGTGCGGTTCGGGATCGGGCGGCCGCCGGGGCGGATGCCGGTGGCGGATTTCGTGCTGAAGGATTTCTCGTCGGCGGAGCGCAAGGAGCTGGACTACTTCGTGGACCGGGCGGCGGACGCGGTGGAGGCGTTGGTGATCGAGGGGCTGGAGCGGGCGCAAAGCACGTACAACTCCTGACTTGTCGCCCGGCGAGGTTGACGGGCCGTTCAGGCATGGCCAATGATCCCGGCCATGCCTGCCCACGCCACTCCTTCGTCCCCGGCCTCGGCCGTCGTGTTGCGGTTCGGGCGGTTCGCGGCGATGGGTACGGTCGCGTTGCTGATCCTGATCGCGGGTGTGTGGGCGTCGTGGGGTACGGCGCAGCACGTGATGCTGACGAAGGGCCGGGAGCGGGGCACGGTCGAGGTGGTGCGGTGCGGGCCGGAGACGTGCTCGGGCCGGTTCTCGCCGTTGTCGGAGGGGTCGCAGCCGCGGTCGCGGGTGGTGCTGGAGAAGTCGGTCGCGGTGGAGAAGGGCCGGACCTACACGGTGGTGCTGAAGCCGGGCAGTGACGACGCGGTGCGGTCGGGTCCGGCGGGGGTGTTGTACGCGTGGGTTCCGCTGGGCGGTGCGCTGTTGCTGGGGTCGGTCGTGGTGGCGGGTGGTCTGGCGCGGACGCGGTTGGCGTGGGTGCTGGCGGGGTCTGGTGTGGCTCTGCTGACGGTGGTGTTCGTTGCCGTCTGAGGGGTTCGGTCGTTCTCCTCTTCGTGGAGGGGCGAGCGTTGTGTGTTCGTGATTGACGTGCTGCCGGGCGAGGCTGGAAGCTGAGCCGCCCCCTCCACATCTTCCCGGTCACTTCTCGAAGATGGACTGCCTCTCCATGCGAACCTTCTCGCGTTTCGGCGCTGTGTGCGCCGCCGCTTCCTCGGTCCTGCTGCTTGCTCCGGCCGCCCAGGCGACCCCTCCCGGTGACAACGGCACGGTGAAGATCCATGACGCCTCGACGGGCGAGGAGTTGCGCCGTAACGAGCCGCACGTGTGCGCCTTCTACCTGGACGCCTTCGGTTTCGACGGTGGTCAGGAGGTCGACTGGCACATCGACGCGATCCCTCCGAGTGAGAACAAGGGGGAGACCGTGAAGTCGGGTGCGCTGACGCTGGACGCCCAGGGTCACGGCCGCAGCGAGGACCTGTCGCTGCCCGACGGGCACTACAAGCTGTTCTGGAACTTCGAGGGTGAGAAGGGCGCTGCCAAGCACAAGGTGTTCTGGTCGGACTGTGAGGACGAGCAGGAACCGGGTGGTTCGACGCCGTCGGGTTCGGCGTCCGCGTCGCCTTCGTCGGAGGCGTCCGGTGAGCCGTCGGGTGAGCCGGGTGCGTCGGCGTCGCCGAGCGCGTCGGACGGTGCCGGTGTGCCGGCGTCCTCGTCGCCGTCGCCGCAGGGTGGTGGCGAGGGTGATCTCGCCGAGACGGGCAATGGGGCGCCGGTGGGTGTGCTGTCCGGTGTGGCGGCGGCGCTGGTGGCGTGTGGTGGGTTCCTGATGCTGCGGCGCCGCAAGGCCGGCCGCGGCTGATCCGGATGGCACTGTGCCCCCGAGCCTGTACGGGCTCGGGGGCACAGTCGTGTGCGGGGGCGGTTCAGCCGGTGTTGCGCAGGCCGGCCGCCACACCGTTGACGGTGAGGAGCAGGGCGCGGGCGAGGAGCGGGTCGGGCTGTTCGCCGGCGGCGGCCGCGTCGCGCTGCCGCTTGAGCAGGGCGACCTGGAGGTAGGAGATGGGATCGAGGTAGGCGTCGCGGATGGTGAAGGTCTGCTTCAGCACGGGCGCGGCGTCGAGGAGTTCGGCTTCGCCGGTGACGCGCAGGACTTCGCGGATGGTCAGTTCGTGTTCGGCCTTGATGGTGTCGAAGACGTGCTTGAGCTCGTCGGGGACGAGGGTGTCGACGTAGTGCTGGGCGATCCGCAGGTCGGTCTTGGCCAGGGTCATCTCGACGTTGGAGATGAAGTTGCGGAAGAAGTGCCACTGCTGGTGCATCTCGTCGAGGACGGTGTCGAGGCCGGCTTCGCGCAGGGCCTTGAGGCCGGAGCCGACGCCGAACCAGCCGGGGACGATCTGCCGGGACTGGGTCCAGCCGAACACCCAGGGGATGGCGCGCAGGCCGTCGAGCGAGACGCCGGAGCCGGGGCGGCGGGAGGGCCGGGAGCCCAGGTGCAGGTCGGCGAGCTGGTCCACCGGCGTCGATGCGAGGAAGTACGTCGGCAGGTCGGGGTCCTCGACGAGGCGGCGGTAGGCGGCGTGGGCGGCGTCGGAGACGACGTCCATCGCGGCGTCCCAGCGGGCGAGGGCCTCGTCGGACTGGCGGGGTGCGGTGTGCAGGGCGGACGCCTGGAGGGTGGCCGCGACGGTCAGCTCCAGGTTTTCCCGGGCCAGGGACGGGATGAGGTACTTGTCGGAGATGACCTCGCCCTGCTCGGTGACCTTGATCTCGCCTTCGAGGGTGCCCCAGGGCTGGGCGAGGATGGCGTCGTGGGTGGGGCCGCCGCCGCGGCCGACGGTGCCGCCGCGGCCGTGGAAGAGGCGCAGGCGTACGCCGTAGCGGTGGGCGACGTCACGCAGGCGGCGCTGGGCGCGGTGGATCTCCCACTGGCTGGTGGTGATGCCGCCGAACTTGGAGGAGTCGGAGTAGCCGAGCATGACCTCCTGGACGTCGCCCCGGAGCGCGACCAGGCGCCGGTAGGACGGGTCGGAGAGCATGTCTTCGAGGATGGTGTCGGCGGCCTTGAGCTCGTCGGTGGTCTCCAGCAGCGGCACGATGCCGATCTTGGCCCAGCCGGCGTGGAGGTCGATGAGGCCGGCTTCGCGGGCGAGGACGGCGGCGGCGAAGACGTCGTCGGCGCCCTGGCACATGGAGATGATGTAGGACTCGATGACCTCGGGTCCGAAGACCTCCAGGGCGCGCTTGACGATGCCGAAGACGCCGAGGGTCTTCTCGCCGGGCGCGTCGACGGGGGCCGGGGTGGGGGCGAGCGGCCTTCTGGACCTGAGTTCCTTGGCGAGGAGCTTGGCGCGGTAGTCGCGGGGCATGTCGGCGTAGCGCCAGGATTCCTCGCCGAGCCGGTCGAAGAGCTGGCCGAGGGCGTGGTGGTGGGCGTCGGCGTGTTCGCGGACGTCCATGGTGGCGAGCTGGAGGCCGAAGGCGGCGAGGGTGCGGATGGTGCGGGCGAGGCGGCCGTCGGCGAAGAGTCCGCCGCGGTGCTCGCGCAGGGAGCGCTGGATGATCCGCAGGTCGTCGAGGAGTTCGCTGGTGCCGAGGTAGTCGCGGCCGTCGCGGTGGGCGGTGCCCTTGGCGAGGCGCTTCTTGGTGTTCTCCAGCTTCTGCCGGATGCAGGTGGCCTTGAGCCGGTAGGGCTCTTCGGCGTTGAGGCGCTTGTAGCGGGGGCTGATCTCGGGGAGGTTCTCCAGGTCGGCCTGGAGGGAGGTCAGCAGTTCCTCGGTGGCGCCGGCGTAGCGGATGGAGTTGGACAGGAAGCCGCGGAGTTCGTCGATCGTCTCCAGGGCGTCGTTGATGCCGTGTTCGTGCTGGAGGATGAGGACGTCCCAGGTCACCTGGGGGGTGACGTTGGGGTTGCCGTCGCGGTCGCCGCCGATCCAGGTGCCGAAGGTGAGGGGGCGGGTGTCGTCGGGGAGCTTGACCCCGGCGCGCTCCAGCTCGGCGGTGAGGTCCTCCAGGACGTCGCCGACGGCGTTGGCGTGCAGCTCGTCGAGGTAGTAGATGGCGTTGCGGGCCTCGTCGGCGGGCTCGGGGCGCACCACGCGCAGTTCGTCGGTCTGCCAGACGAGGTCGATGTTCTCGGCGAGGCGGGTGTCCAGGCGGCGCCGGTCGGATTCGATGACCGGGGTCTCCAGGAGCGCGGCGATGCGCCGGAGCTTGTTGAGGACGGACCGTCGTGCGGCTTCGGTGGGGTGGGCCGTGAAGACGGGGCGGACGTTGAGGTTGCGGACCGTCTCGCGCAGGTGCTCGGGGTCGGCGTCCTTGAGCCGGTCGGCCGTACGGGCGAGGAGTCCGCCTTCGGCGGCGCGGCGGGCGCGCAGCTCGCGGCCGCGGTGGACCTGCTCGGTGACGTTGGCGAGGTGGAAGTAGGTGGAGAAGGCGCGGACCAGCTTGGCCGCGGTGTCGAGTTCGGTGCCGCGCAGCAGCTCGGCGGCGGCCTCGCCGTCCTCTCGGGTGAGGCGGCGAACCTTTTCGACGAGTTCCAGCAGCTCGGGGCCCTCCTGGCGGACGAGGGTCTCGCCGAGGAGGTCGCCCAAGCGGCGGATGTCGGCACGCAGCTCACTGCTCGTCGTCGTGGTCTGGTCGTCGGCACTGCTCACAGGTGCGGCTCCTTGCAGTGTTGAAGCTCGTCTGGGAGGGGAACCCGGACGGCGTCTCGCGCGGCGGGGCGCCGCATACGGTCCGGACATCCGGGAGGAAATCAGAGCGGACCGCGCTGTCCGACCGACACCAGGATAGGTGTCGGCGGGGACGCGCAGGCTCGCGGGCTCTTGCCGCCGGGCGACGCGCTGCCATACTTACGATGCCGTAGGTTACGGACCCGTAGGGAGCAGGTCACGGTTCCCGTGCTGCGGCTACCCCTTCTCCGTCCACATACCCCCCAGGGGATGCGTATGACCAGTAGTTCCGACGTGATCGACACCGCCCCCAAGGCGCCCGGTCAGGCCTCCGACGCCGACTCCGCCACGCTGGGCGGCGAGCAGAAGCGGTCCATCGAGCAGGTCGCCCTGCTCCTCTTCATCACCGTCCCGTTCCTCGCGCTGCTGGCGGCGGTTCCGCTGGCGTGGGGCTGGGGGGTGAGCTGGCTGGACCTCGGTCTGCTGGTCTTCTTCTACTACCTGGGGTGCCACGGCATCACGATCGGTTTCCACCGCCATTTCACGCACGGTTCCTTCAAGGCCAAGCGGCCGCTGAAGATCGCTCTGGCGATCGCGGGTTCGATGGCGGTCGAGGGTCCGCTGGTGCGCTGGGTGGCCGATCACCGCAAGCACCACAAGTTCTCCGACGCGGAGGGTGACCCGCATTCGCCGTGGCGGTTCGGTGAGACCCTCCCGGCGCTGATGAAGGGCCTGTGGTGGGCGCACATCGGATGGATGTTCGATGAGGAGCAGACGTCGCAGGAGAAGTACGCCCCGGACCTGATCAAGGACAAGACGCTCCGGAACATCTCCCGCCAGTTCGTGCTGTGGACGGTGGTGTCGCTGGCGCTGCCGCCGCTGATCGGCGGTCTGGTCACGATGTCCTGGTGGGGCGCGTTCACCGGCTTCTTCTGGGGTTCGCTCGTGCGAGTGGCCCTGCTGCACCATGTGACCTGGTCGATCAACTCGATCTGCCACGCGGTGGGCAAGCGGCCCTTCAAGTCGCGTGACCGTTCGGGCAACGTGTGGTGGCTGGCGGTCCTGTCCTGCGGTGAGTCCTGGCACAACCTGCACCACGCCGACCCGACGTCCGCGCGGCACGGTGTGATGCGCGGGCAGCTGGATTCGTCCGCCCGGCTGATCCGCTGGTTCGAGATGGCGGGCTGGGCGTACGACGTGCGCTGGCCGTCACGCTCACGTATCGATTCGCGCCGTAACACCGGGGAAGGCGGCTCCCCGCGCGGGAAGGAGCCCGTCGAGGCGGCATGATGGTCGCTGTGGCGACCGACTCGAGCAGCACCCCCAGCAATGACAAGCCGCGGCGAGCGCGTCGCACCCGGATGACCGGTGCCGAGCGCCGTCAGCAGCTGCTGGAGATCGGTCGCACGCTCTTCGCGGCGAAGGGGTTCGAGGGCACGTCGGTGGAGGAGATCGCGGCGAAGGCCGGGGTCTCGAAGCCGGTGGTGTATGAGCACTTCGGCGGCAAGGAAGGGCTGTACGCGGTCGTGGTGGACCGTGAGATGCGGCGTCTGCTGGACATGGTGACCAGCTCGCTCACGGCCGGTCACCCCCGCGAACTCTGCGAACAGGCGGCGTTCGCCCTGCTGGACTACATCGAGGAGTACACGGACGGTTTCCGCATCCTGGTCCGTGACTCCCCCATCCCCCAGTCGACGGGTTCCTTCGCCTCGCTGATCTCGGACATCGCCACGCAGGTGGAGGACATCCTGGGCCGCGAGTTCAAGAGCCGCGGCTTCGACCCCAAACTGGCGCCGCTGTACGCGCAGGCCCTGGTCGGCATGGTCGCCCTGACCGGCCAGTGGTGGCTGGACGTGCGCAGGCCGAAGAAGGCCGAGGTGGCCGCGCACCTGGTCAACCTGGCGTGGCACGGCCTGGACGGGATAGAGGCCAAGCCGCACCTCATAGGGCGCCGCAAGGCCTGAACCCCCTGCGTTGCCGCACAGCCCCCGCCGGCGTGAGCGGGGGCGGTGGCCGTCAGCCCGGCTTCCGGGCGACGGCGAACACCCGGCGGAACGGGAACGGTGTGCCGTGCGGGCCGGCCGGGTACGACTCGCGCAGGGCCGCCCGGTACTCGGCGACGAAGTCCTCCCGCGCCTCGGGCTCGTCGGCGAGGGCGGTCAGCACGGGCCGCAGGCCGGTCCCCTTCACCCAGTCGAGCACCGGGTCCTCGCCTTGGAGCAGGTGGATGTAGGTCGTCTCCCACACGTCGGCCGCGCAGCCGAGGGACGTCAGCCGCTCCAGGTAGGCCTCTGGTGTGAGGACGGCGTCCGAGTGGCGCAGAACGCCGGCGAGCCGGTCACGCCAGCGCGGCGAACCGGCGAGTTCGCGCATCAGCCGGTGGCTGGGGGCGTCGAAGTTCCCGGGCACCTGGAAGGCGAGGGTGCCGGACGGCTTCAGCCCGGCCACCCAGTCGGCGAACCGCTCGACGTGCCCCGGCACCCACTGCAGGGTGGCGTTGCTGACGATCAGGTCGTACGGCTCGTCCGGCGCCCAGGTGCGCACGTCGGCGAGGGCGAAGTCGAGACGCCCGCCGCCCTCGGTGGGGCCCTGGTGATCGACGTGGGCCTGGTCGAGCATTTCGGGCGAGTTGTCGTAGCCGGTGATCCGGGCGGTGGGCCAGCGATCGGCGAGCAGCGTGGTGACGTTGCCGGGGCCGCAGCCGAGGTCCGCGATGCGGGGTGCGCCGCCGGGCAGCTCGGGAACGCGGGCGAGGAGGTCGGCGAAGGGGCGGGCGCGATGCCCGGCGTGGCGGAGGTACTGGGCGGGGTCCCAGGTGGGGGCGGCTGCGGGCATGGAGTCCTCCAGATGTCCTGGTGGTGGCCGTTCGGGACGCACACCCACCGTGACACCCCACATATCTCGACGTCAAGAAAATTGATGTCAAGAGACTCTACGTCGACACAACCACTACACTGATCGTCATGGAGGACGAGGTCGATCGGCTGGTCGCAGCGTGGCGCCGGGAGCGCCCGGACCTCGACGTGGAACCGCTCGAGGTGCTCAGCCGTGTGAGCAGACTGGCCCGGCATCTGGACCGGGCCCGGCGGCTGGCGTTCGCGGAGCACAATCTGGAGCCGTGGGAGTTCGACGTCCTGACGGCCCTGCGCCGCGCGGGCACGCCGTACCAGCTCTCGCCGGGGCAGCTCCTCACCCAGACGCTGGTCACCTCGGGCACCATGACGAACCGCATCGACCGCCTGGCCAAGAAGGGCCTGGTGGAGCGGCTTCCCGACCCCAGTGACCGCCGGGGCGTCCTGGTCCGGCTGACGGACGAGGGCCGGGACCGCGCGGACCAGGCCCTGGCGGGTCTGCTGGACCAGGAGCGCGCGATCCTCGCGGAGCTCTCCCGGGCCCAGCGCGGCGAGCTGGCGGGGCTGCTACGCCAGCTGACCGCCCCGTTCGACAACATCCCCGGCTAGATCCGCGGGCCCGACCCCGGCCCGCCGCGCCAGGGCGACGGCGGCGAGGGTGGAGTGGACGCCGAGCTTGCCGAGGACGTTCTGCATATGGGTCCGCACGGTGTGCGGCGACAGGTACAGGCGCTCGGCCACGGCCTTGCGCCCCAGCCCCGCCACCATGCACCGCAGCACTTCCCGCTCACGCGGAGTGAGGGACTCGACGAGCCGCTCGCTCTCGGTGCGGTGCTTGCGGGCGGCGGTGAGCTCCCGCAGGACACCCGTCAGCAGGGCGGGAGGCAGATGGGTCTCCTCCCGCAGCACGCCCCGGATGACCGTGAGCAGGCGGGACAGCGAGCAGTCCTTGGCGACCCAGCCGGAGGCGCCGGCCTGCAGGGCGAGCGCGGCCCGCCGTGGATCGTCCTTCTCGGCGAGCACGACGATCCGCACATTCGGCTGCGCCGAGCGCACTCCCGTGACGAGGGAGATCCCGTCGACGAGCCCGTCCTCATTGCCCTCCTGCACGGGTACGGCCGGGCGGGCGCCCGGCACCTTGCCGCCCAGATCGGCGTCCACGAGCAGCACGTCGAAGCGCCGCCCCTCTGCGACCGCCCGCTCCAGGCTGCGCAGCGCGGCCGGACCGCTGCCGGCCGCCGAGACGTCGACATCGGGCTCGGCGGCCAGAGCCGCCGCGAGTGACTCGGCGAAGATGCGATGGTCGTCGACGACCAGGACTCGGATGCGAACCACGAAACCCCCTTCCCCGAGCTCCCGAAGAGCAGGGGCTACCCCATCACCGGAGGATGACACCGCGCGGGTACGACGCCGGAGTGTCCGGAACTGCCGCACCGACCGTCCGTCGTTGCCGCAGCAGCCTGTTCGGGTCGCCGCAGCCGCACGGCCGCCGCCGTGCAGTAACCGCTACCCCCACCCCGGGCGTCGTACCCGGCTGTCTCGCCCCCTGATCGGCACCGGCCCCCACCGGTGCTGTTCATCAGGGTACGGACGGGGGCCCGGAGCGGAAGGTTATTTGCAGAACTGACTGTCCGACGCGTTTATGGTGTGCCGCATGTTCCGTCTTGAGACAGAAGTCGACAAGGCCCGACGTGATCTGCTCCGCACACGCCTGCGGGACACGAACACAGCCGCCTCTCCGGTCCTGCGCGCCCTGCGCGGAACACCGGACGAAAGGGACGTCCCCTTGCATGTGTGGGCTGTGAACGACAGCGACGACGGCCTCGCCGGCGGCCTGGTCGGCCACACCTGGGCGACCTGGCTCCACGTGACGTACCTCTGGGTCGACGAACGCCATCGCGGCCGGGGTTTGGGTGCGCGGTTGCTCGCGCAGGCGGAACACATCGCGACGATGTCCCGCGGCTGCCGCGCGGCCCGCCTGGAGACCTGGGACTTCCAGGCACCGAGGTTCTACGAGAAGCAGGGGTACGAGGTGGTCAGCGTGATCCCCGACTATCCGCCGGGGATCACGGAGTACGCGTTGACGAAGAGGCTGGGCTGATCTGCGACTGCGAAGCCCTCGATGCCGCGCCGACTTCGACCACCGATAGCGTTGGTTCGCTTGAGTTATCCCCCCACATGATCAACGGGAGACACAGTGAACCGCCCCGCCCGGCTCGTGACGGCCGCGCTCACCGCATCCGCGGCCCTGCTGCTGACCGCCTGTGGCTCGGGGGGAGGTGACGGTTCGTCGTCGTCCGACAAGATCGCCGGAGCGGATTCGGGCGACCAGGCCTCTGCTTCGCCATCGGTTTCCGCGTCTGCGGACGGGATCGACCGGCCGGAGATCAAGCTCCCTGGGGACATGAAGCTGGTGTTCGAGGGCGAGCAGACCGGTGACGCCGTCAAGGACGCGATCCTGGCGGACAACGAACGGGCCGTCAGCACGGTGTGGCAGGCCGTGGCCTCCAGCGATCTGAAGAAGTCGGGCATGGGCTTCTACTACACGGATACCGCGCTGAGGGGCGTCTACAACTACGCGAAGGACAACAACGCCAGGAAGACCAGCTGGGCCGGCACCCTGCGCTACTTCGACCGCCGGGTGACGGTGTTCGACAAGACGTCTGCGGCACTGACGTACTGCGTGGACGAGAGCCAGGCGAACGTCAAGGACCTGAAGACGAAGAAGGTGAAGGTGGTCGAGACCTCACCTGACAGCTACGTGTACTACAACGCCAGCGTGAAGCAGGACAAACAAGGCGTCTGGCAGATCTGGAGCCTGCACGAGGACCGCGGTTCCCAGAGGTGCCAGCCGTGACCCAACGCGTGGCGCTTGTTGCCCTGACCGCCACGATGCTCTTCCTCGGAGTTGACACAGCCGTCGCTGGAGGTATCGGCAGCAACGGAGAGCAAGCCGAGCAAACGTCCGGTGACTCCTCGGGCCCCCTGCTGGAGTCCCGCGTCAGCTTCAACGTGAAGGGCAGCGCCCCCTCGAAAGACAGTGGCCCGATCACGTCCACCGCCGTGGACTGGGAACCGCCGGCCTGCTGGTACGAGCCCTACTGGAAGGCCAAGGACTTCAAGACCTACACCGAGGCCAACTGGTCGATCTACGACTCGGTCGGTGGTGCGCCTGCGGGCGTCGCAGACGACAAGGCCCGCTACAAGGGGGGCCGCCCCTACAAGGACTTCAATGTCGACAAGAACGACGAGGGCATGTGGTGGGTGGCCGTCAAGAATCCGAAGATGGAGGATGACCCCGCCGCCGGAAACTGCAAGCGCGACCCCTTCTGGGTCGACAACGGCAAGGACCCCGGTGTCCCCCAGGCCATCGACACCGAGACCCTCGCCGGGCTCGCGCACCAGCGCACCGTCGTGCCGCCGACCGAGATCTCCATGGCGCCGAACGGCAGGTCCACGGTGAACGCGCCCACCTGGGTCTGGCTGGACGAGGGGGCGTTCAAGCCCGTCTCCGTCACGGCCAGTCTGCCCGGCACGGGGCTGTGGGCGACCACCACGGCCAAGCCGGTGAGCCTGCACCTCGATCCGGGAACGGCGGACGCGGAGACCCTCCCGGCGTCCGGTGAGTGCCTGATCAACGACGACGGCTCCATCGGAGAGCCGTACGCCAGGGGCAAGGGGGAGCGGACGCCTCCCTGCGGCGTGCGGTACCTGCGTTCGTCGGGAGACGACACCTACGGCCTGGAGGCGACTCTCACCTGGGAGATCACCTGGGAAGGCGCGGGCGGCACGGGCGGTGACCTGCCCAACGGCACGTTCGCCACCACCACCGAGGTGCCGGTCCAGGAGATCCAGTCCGTCAACCGCTGACGCGGAGATGACAGCAGCGCCCCCGTGGGAACGAGGGCGCCGCTTTCGTCGGGGTGGTCAGTGGAGGCGGCGGGCGCCCGCCGACGGGACCGCTTCGAAGACGCGGGGGCTCTTGAAGCCCGCCGCCGCGAAGGCCTCCGTCACCGCCTTGGTGATGGCGTCGACGTCCTGCTCCTCCGCAAGGACGATCGCCGAGCCGCCGAAGCCGCCGCCCGTCATGCGCGAGCCGAGGGCGCCGGAGGCCATGGCCGTGTCGACGACCAGGTCCAGTTCCGGGCAGGAGATGCGGAAGTCGTCGCGGAGGGACGCGTGGCCCTCGACGAGGACCGGACCGATCGCGCGGGTCTCGCCCGACTCCAGGAGGGAGACGACCCGTTCGACGCGTTCGTTCTCCGTGACGATGTGGCGGACCAGGCGGCGGACCTCCTCGTCGTCGCCCAGGCGGGCCAGCGCCGCGTCCAGGCCGGCGTAGGGGACGTCCCGCAGCGCGTCGACGCCCAGCAGGGCCGCGCCCTTCTCGCAGCCGGCCCGGCGCTTGCCGTACTCGCCCTCGCTGTGGGAGTGCTTGACCTGGGTGTCGACGACCAGGAGGCGCATGCCCTCGGCCGCCAGGTCGAAGGGGATCTGCTTCTGGGAGAGGTCACGCGTGTCGAGGAACAGGGCATGGCCCGTCTCGCAGCAGGCCGACGCCGTCTGGTCCATGATGCCGACGGGGGCGCCGACGTAGACGTTCTCCGCGCGCTGGCACAGGCGGGCCAGTTGCCAGCCCTTCAGGCCCAGTTCGTACAGGTCGTCGAGGGCCAGCGCCACCACGACCTCCAGCGCCGCCGACGACGACAGGCCCGCGCCGGAGGGGACCGTCGAGGCGAGGTGGATGTCGGCGCCGGTGACCGGGTGACCGGCCTCGCGCAGCGCCCACACCACACCCGACGGGTACGCCGTCCAGTTCCGGTCGGCCTCCGGCACCAGCTCGTCGACGCGCAGTTCGACGACCCCGCCCTCGACGTCCGCCGAGTGCAGGCGCAGTACGCCGTCCGTGCGCCGGGAGACGGCCGCCACGGCGGTGTGCGGCAGCGCGAAGGGCATCACGAAGCCGTCGTTGTAGTCGGTGTGCTCACCGATGAGGTTGACGCGGCCCGGGGCCGCCCAGACCCCCTCGGGGGCGGCTCCGTAGAGCTCCTCGAAACCGTCCCGCACCTGCTGTGCGCCCACTACTGCTCCCTTGCGATGTTCTGCGCGAAGTCCCACGCGTCCGCGACGATTCCCGCGAGGTCCGCGCGGGACGGGTTCCAGCCCAGCTTCTCGCGGGCCGTGGCGGCCGAGGCCACCAGGACCGCCGGGTCACCGCCCCGGCGCGGGGCGACCACCTCCGGAATCGGGTGACCGGTGACCGTGCGGACCGTTTCGATGACCTCGCGGACCGAGAAGCCGTTGCCGTTGCCGAGGTTGCAGATCAGGTGCTCACCGGGCTCGGCGGCCGTCAGGGCCAGCAGGTGGGCCTCGGCGAGGTCCGCGACGTGGATGTAGTCGCGTACGCAGGTGCCGTCCGGCGTCGGGTAGTCGTCGCCGAAGACCGAGATCGCCTCGCGCCTGCCCTGCGCGACCTGGAGGACCAGCGGGATCAGGTGGGACTCGGGATCGTGGCGCTCGCCGTACGCGCCGTACGCGCCCGCGACGTTGAAGTAGCGCAGCGACACCGCGCCCAGGCCGTGCGCCGCGGCCTCGCCCGTGATCATGTGGTCGACCGCGAGCTTGGAGGCGCCGTAGGGGTTCGTCGGGGACGTGGGCGCCGACTCGACGATGGGGATCTGCTCGGGTTCGCCGTACGTCGCCGCCGTGGAGGAGAAGACCAGCTTGCGGACGCCCGCCTCGCGCATCGCGGCCAGCAGCGCCATGGTGCCGCCGACGTTGTTGTCCCAGTATTTCTCGGGCTTCACGACCGACTCGCCGACCTGCGAGAACGCGGCGAAGTGGAGCACGCCGTCGAAGGAGGAGTCCAGCCACTTGGCGGCGTCGCGGATGTCGCCCTCGACGAACGCCGCGTCCGCCGGGACGCCCTCGCGGAAGCCCGTGGAGAGGTTGTCGAGGACGACGACCTCGTGACCGGCCTCCAGCAGGTGCTGGGCGACCACGCTGCCGACGTATCCCGCGCCGCCCGTCACCAGGTACTTCCCGCTCATGAACTCGCTACCTCTCGCAGTCGCTCGGCCGCGCGCTCCGGCGGCACGTCGTTGATGAACACGTTCATGCCGGACTCGGAACCCGCGAGAAACTTCAGCTTGCCGGAAGTGCGGCGGATGGTGAAAAGCTCGAGGTGCAGTGCGAAGTCCTCACGCACGACCCCGTCGAAGTCCTCCAGCGCGCCGAACGGGGCCTGGTGCCAGGCCGCGATGTACGGCGTCGGGGATTCACTCTCACCGAAGATCCGGTCGAAGCGCCTCAAGAGTTCCAGGTAGACCTTGGGGAACTCTGTGCGCGCGCCCTCGTCCAGCCCGAGCAGGTCGGGCACGCGGCGCTTGGGGTACAGGTGGATCTCGTACGGCCAGTGCGCCGCGTACGGCACGAAGGCCACCCAGTGTTCACCTTCCAGGACGACACGCTCACCGGCCAGTTCGCGCTCCAGAACGGCGTCGAAGAGGTTCTCCCCGCCGGTCATCTCCTTGTGCGTCGCGGCCGAGCGGAGCATCAGGGCGGTGCGGGGGGTGGTGAAGGGGTAGGCGTAGATCTGGCCGTGCGGGTGCCCGAGGGTCACGCCGATCTCGGCACCCCGGTTCTCGAAGCAGAACACCTGCTCGACGGCGGGGAGGTGGGACAGCTCCGACGTGCGGTCCGTCCACGCCTCCAGGACCAGACCGGCCTGCTCCTCGGTGAGGTCGGCGAAGGACGCGTTGTGGTCGGAGGTGAAGCAGACGACCTCGCAGCGGCCCGAGTCGCCGGCGAGCGAGGGGAAGCGGTTCTCGAAGACGACGACGTCGTAGGACGAGTCGGGGATCTCGCTCAGGCGGTCGCCCTCGGAGGGGCACAGGGGGCACTCGTCGGCCGGGGGGTGGTAGGTGCGGCCCTGGCGGTGCGAGGCGATGGCGACGGAGTCGCCGAGGAGGGGGTCGCGGCGGATCTCGGACGTGGTGACGGTGCGGTCCAGCGGGCGTCGGTCGGTGGCGTCCCGCACGCTGTCGTCACGCAGGTCGTAGTAGATGAGCTCGCGACCGTCGGCCAGCCGGGTCGAGGTCTTCTTCACGCCGGACTCCTTGTCCTTCAAACAGAACCCAACATATCAAAACACAACTCACCACAATCGTCAACATCACAATCAAACAAAGAGCATCAGCGGGCGGGTTCAATAACTGAATGCGGAGAAGTGGATTCCGCGAGGTATCAGTTCCCGCAACAAGGCGAGGGCTCATGCAGACCCCCACATATCTGGCAGCCGAGCTGCGGCTTCCCACGAACTGGCTCGACTACACGATCCTCGGCATCTACTTCGTCGTCGTCCTCGGCATCGGCTTCGCCGCCCGCCGCTCGGTGAAGACCAGCCTCGACTTCTTCCTCTCCGGCCGTTCCCTGCCCGCCTGGGTCACCGGTCTCGCGTTCATCGCGGCCAACCTGGGGGCCACCGAGATCCTCGGCATGGCCGCCAACAGCGCCCAGTACGGCGTCTACACCACGCACTGGTACTGGATCGGCGCCATCCCGGCCATGGTCTTCCTCGGCCTGGTGATGATGCCGTTCTATTACGGCTCCAAGGTGCGCTCGGTCCCCGAGTTCCTGCTGCTGCGCTTCGACAAGGCGGCGCACCTGCTCAGTTCGATCCTCTTCGCCTTCGCCGCGATCCTCATCGCCGGCGTCAACCTCTACGCCCTGGCCATCGTCGTCGAGGCGCTGCTGGGCTGGCCGGAGTGGGTGGCGATCGTGGTCGCCGGCTTCTTCGTCCTGGCGTACATCACGCTCGGCGGCCTGTCCTCGGCGATCTACAACGAGGTCCTGCAGTTCTTCGTGATCCTGGCGGCGCTCATCCCCATCTCCGTCCTCGGCCTGAAGAAGGTCGGCGGCTGGGACGGCCTGTCCGACTCCCTCACCGAGAGCCGTGGCGCCGACTTCATGACGTCCTGGGGCGGCACGGGCATCGGCAGCGACAACCCGCTGGGCGCGAACTGGCTGACGATCGTCCTGGGCCTCGGGTTCGTCCTCTCCTTCGGCTACTGGACGACGAACTTCGCCGAGGTGCAGCGCGCGCTGTCCGCGAAGAACCTCTCGGCGGCCCAGCGCACCCCGCTCATCGCCGCCTTCCCGAAGATCTTCATCGTGTTCCTGGTGATGATCCCGGGCCTGGTCGCCGCGGTCCTGGTCCCGAAGATCGGCACCTCCGGATCCGACCTCCAGTACAACGACGCCATCCCCTACCTGATGGAGCAGCTGCTGCCCAACGGCGTGCTGGGCATCGCCGTCACCGGCCTGCTGGCGGCGTTCATGGCGGGCATGGCGGCGAACGTGTCGTCCTTCAACACCGTGTTCACGACGGACATCTGGGCGAAGTACGTCGTCAAGGGCCGCGAGGACGAGTATTACGTGCGCTTCGGCCGGCTCATCACGGCGATCGGTGTCCTGGCCTCCATCGGCACGGCGTTCCTCGCGCGGTCCTTCTCGAACATCATGGCCTACCTCCAGACACTGTTCTCCTTCTTCAACGTGCCGATGTTCGTCGTCTTCATCATCGGCATGTTCTGGAAGCGGGCTTCGATGAAGTCCGGCTTCTGGGGGCTGCTCGCGGGCACCACCGCGGCGATGGTCAACTACTTCGTCCTCTACAAGCAGGACGTCATCGACATCCCCTCCGACCAGGGGGCCAACTTCGTCTCCGCGATCGCGGGCTTCGTCGCGGGCGCGGTGGTGATGGTGGCGGTGTCGCTGTTCACCGCGCCGAAGCCGGCGGAGGAGTTGCAGGGGCTGGTCTACGGCACGACCTCGCCCGGCATGGCGGAACCGCCGGCACCCGGGGACGAGGCCTGGTACCGCAGGCCGGCGCTGCTGGGCTGGGGCGCGATCGTCCTGGCCGCGGCCTGCTACATCCCGTTCTCGTTCTGACCGAGGGAGGATTGACAGATGTCCGAGTTCTACTCCGACAAGGACGTGCAGCGGGAAGTCACCGAGCTGCAGGGCAAGTCGGCGACCGCCGCGCGGCTGTTCGACATCCGGCGGATCATCGGCGGGCTGTTCGTGGTCTACGGCGTCATCGTCACGATCGCGGGGTTCACGGCGTCCGATGCGGACATCGACAAGGCGGAGGGAGTGAACATCAACCTGTGGACGGGGTTGGGGATGCTGCTGCTGGGCTTGTTCTTCCTGGCGTGGCTGAAGCTGAGGCCTGCGGCGCCGGCACCTCCGGGGGTTGAGCCGGAGGACGACGAGCGGGTGGAGTGACCCGGCCGCACCGGTGCTGAGGCCGGGTGGTGCGCAACCCACGACGCGCCCGCACCCGCCGTCGCACGCAAGGGGCCGCGCCGGGGGGGTGTCCGCCCGCAGCGGTTGGCGCGTCGACGCCAGTCAGTCGGTGAGTAGGTCCATCGCGCCGTTCCGAGGACGGACACCCCCGGCGCGGCCCCGACCCACCACCGGCGAGAAGGCGAAGACGCGCACCCCCACCACCGATCAGACGGCTCACGGCTCCCGGGACACCGGCCCCGCCCGGTCCAGCAACCCCGTCCGCGCCGCCAGCGCCGCCGCCTCCAGGCGCGACCCCACGCCCAGTTTCATCAGGACCCGCTGGACGTGCGTACGCGCCGTCGACGGTGCGATGCCCATGCCCGCCGCGATCAGCCGGGTGTCCTCGCCATCCGCGACGCGGACCAGGACCTCGACCTCCCTCGGCGTGAGCATGGACAGCAACCGCTGCCCCTCGTCGTCCGGTTGGGCCGCCGGGTTGAGCAACTCGCTGAACGCCCCCTGCAGCAACTGCGGCGCCACCGCCGCCTCCCCCGCCCGCGCCTTCAGGATCGCCCGCTCGACACCCTCTATGCGCTCATCGTGGCGGACATAGCCGGAGGCCCCCGCCGCGAACGCCGCAGCGATGCCCCGCGGGCTCGGCACCGGCCCCAGCACCAGCACCGCGACCTGCGGCCGCTCCCGCTTGATCCGCACCACCGGGTCGAAGATCCCCGGCTCCGCCGGGGCCGCCGTCCCCAGCAGGCACACCTCCGGCGCCCTCGTGATCACCAGCTCCGCCGCCCCCGCGGCCGGCGCCGCCGCGGCCAGCACCCGGTGCCCCCGCAGCTTCAGCGCCGAAGCCAGCGCCTCGGCCAGCAATCGGTGGTCGTCGACCACCATGAGCCGCACTCCCATCGAGCAACCCCCCAGTCACCCCAGCCCCCCATGGAAGCCCCCCGGCTCCCCCGCCTTCATGCCCCCGGAAGCTACACGCTTGTTCGACGTTGCGCTCCCCCTACCCGCGAGAATCGCCCCGGATCACCGAAATTGCCATCATTCCAGGTTGACCGCGCCAAACACGAACGGTCCCGCCCCTGAACAGGGACGGGACCGAAGGGAACCTCAGTCGGTCACCAGACGATCAGCTCGTACCGAAGCCGACCGCCAGATACTCCTTGTCCCTCACCGTCGACCGCTTGCTCGCGTACACCTTGGACATGTAGAGGTGCCCGTCGGCGTACAGGAACTCGGAGTACTCCGGCGACATGCTGGTCTCCACGTCGCGCACGGCGTCCGTCGCGGGGTTCTGCAGCAGCGTCGTCTCCTTGAAGCCGGTGCCGGAGATGGTCACGACCTGTCCGCCCTTGTCGTACGGGGGACGCTTGTACGCGATCAGGTTGCCGCCGTCCATACGCAGCGGCGAGATCGTGTAGCCGTCGCCCGCGTCGGCCCGCTGCCCGGTCTGCTTGCCGGTGGCGAGGTCGAAGGCGACGATCTCGTTGGTCTGGCTGTACTTGCCGGTGCCGTCGTGCTCCTCGGTCGGCAGGTACAGCCGGTCGTTTCCGACGGCCAGCAGGTTGCAGGCCTCGACGCGGGTGATGCCCTCGCAGCGGGCCGCGAACTGCTCGCCCGGCGCGGAGATGCGCGTGCGCAGCTTGCCGGTCTTGCCGTCGATGGAGAAGAAGTCGGAGATGCCGCTGCCGTCGCCCGCGGAGTCGCCGACGTCGGCGGCCACGACCAGGGGGTTGGTCGACACGATGCTCGCGTACTCGATGCCCTCGGTCATCTTGTACTCCGAGATCACCTTCCCGGACTTCGGGTCGATGGTCTGGATGTGCAGCTGCCGCTGGTCGTAGGAGCCGCACTTGCGCACCGCGACCAGCTTCTCGCCGCCGCCGTACCCGGCGTCGTAGCAGGAGTCGGCCGGCTTCGGGCTCCACAGGAGCTTGCCGGAGACGTCGAAGGCGGCTCCGCCGCTGGTGCTGCCGACGGCGACGGTCTTCCCGCTGAGCGTGATGTTGTCGAAGTTGATCAGCTGGTCACCGGTCTTGACCGTCTTGGTCCACAGCCTCTTGCCGGCGTCGAGGTCGATGAGCGCGATCTGGCTGCACCCGTGCGAGGGGTCGGCCTTCGTGGGCATCGCCGGCTGGTAGAGGATCGCCGTCAGGTTGTCGTCCGTGACGTGGCGGCTGGCCTGGCAGACCGGGCCGGCCAGCGGGATCTTCCACAGCTCGCCGCCCTTGTCGCGGTCGTAGCCGACGATCCGGGCGATGCCGCTCTTGACGTACGCCTTGTCGGTGAGCCACGAGCCGGAGACGACGACCGTGCTGTCGTTCTTCACCTCGGGCGCCGGGACCTGGAAGAGGACCTTGGCGCTGGGGTCGGACGGCGCCTTCTCCTTGCCGGAGGTGGTGCCGCCGTTGCCGTCGTCCGTGCCACCGGTGCCGCCGCTGGAGGAGGCGGTGTCGTCCTTCTTGCCGTCGTCCTCGCCGGACGAGGCGTACCAGACGCCGCCGCCGATGATCAGGGCGATCGCCACGACCGCGGCGACGATGATCAGCATCTGGGCGTTGAACTTCCCGCCGCCGCCCGGCTGTCCGGCCTGCGGCGGGTGCGGCATGGTCTGCTGCGGATAGCCGTAGCCGGGCTGCTGCCCGTACCCCGGCTGCCCGTAAGGCGCCTGCGGCTGCCCGTACGGCCCCGGCTGCTGACCGGGGTAGCCGTAGCCGGGCGGGGCCTGCGGAGGCTGGGGCGCCGGGGCCCCCTGCGGATACCCGTACCCCTGCGGGGGCTGGGGCGGGGTCTGCGGGGCGGCAGGCGGAGGCGTCTGCGGGGCCTGGGGCGCCTGGGGGTAGCCATACCCCGGCTCCGGGGCCTTGCCGAGGTCCGGCCCGGCCGCGGGCGGCGGGGTCTGCGGCGGCTGGTCCTGGGGCGGCCCGAAGCCGCCCCCCTGCGGGGGCTGCTGGGGCGGCGGGGGCGGCGGCTGGGTCATGGCGTGGGTACCTCGGGGAAAGGGGCGGACGACGAAGGCAGTTCGGAAGGAGGAGGAGTCACTTGCCGTAGGCGAGCATCAACTTCTCCTTCGTGTCGTCGTTTCCGCTCAGCCGGGTCGTCGAGATGTAGAAGCGCCCGTCGGCCCAGTCGATGTCCTTGGAGAAGAAGCTGTCCTCGATGTCCGCGGCACCCTGCGGGTTCTGCAGCAGCTTGGACGGCTTGTGGCTGCTGCCACCGGTCGGGATGGACACGATCTGCCCGCCCGCGTCGTACGACGGCTCCACATAGGCGATGAGCTTGCCGCCCTCGGTCTTGACCGGCAGCATCGACTCGTCGGAGGGCGACTTCACACGCCACTTCTCCTTGCCGTCGGCGAGGTTGACCGCGACGATCTCGTTGGCGCCGGACGTGGCCTCGGTCGGCAGGTACAGCGTGGTGTCGTCGACCGCGACGCCCTCGCAGCCCGTGAGGTCGCGTTCGAGGATGGCCCAGCCGCACTCGGGGGCGAAGTCCTCGTCGAAGCCGACCTGCGAGCGGAACTTGCCGCCGGAGGTGAAAGTGGAGATGTTCCAGGCCTTCTTGGCCTCGTTGGTGCTGTAGACGACCAGCGGGCTGACCGAGTAGGTGCGCGCGACCCGCCAGCCCTTGTCGAACGGCTGGGTCCACCTGGCCTTGCCGGTCTTCGGGTCGAGCTCCTGGATCTCGTCGTGCTCCTTGTCGGTCCCGGCGCCGCAGGAGGAGACGGCGATCAGCTTCTCCCCGCCGGCGAACGCGGCGGGGAAGCAGGCGTTGCCGTACTTCTTCTTGTCGAAGAGCTTGTCGCCGTTGGTGACGTCGTACGCCGTGCCGGACTGGGAGCGGCCCACCATCAGCGTCTTGCCGGTGATGGACAGTTCGACGGAGAGCGTGGAGTCGAACAGGGCGCCCTCGGCGACCTCTTCCTTCCAGCCCTTCTCACCGGTGCCGAGGTCGATCTCCTGCAGCTGGTTGCACTTGGCGCGGTCGCTGCTGCCGCTCATGTACGCGACGACGATCTTGTCGTCGGAGGTCTTCTGCTGGGTCGTCGCGCAGATCTTCTGCGGGAAGGTGATCGCGTCCCAGGCGGGCTTGCCGTCACCGACGTTGTAGGCGAAGAGCTGCTTGTACGCGGCCTTCACGGCGGTCTTGCCGGTGATCCACATGCCGTCGGCGTCGGCGCCGGAGCCGGGCGCGTCGGGCGCCTCCTTGTACCAGAGGACCTTGGCCTCGCCGGCCTGGCGGCCCTCGTTGAGGTTCTCCGGGTCCTCGCCGCCGTCGCCGCTGCCGTCACCGGGGTTGACCGGGGCGGAGGAGCCGGGCTTGGCGTCGTCGGTCTTCTGGGCGACCGGCTTCTTCTTGCCCTTGCCGTCGTCACCGCCGGTGACGGCCCACACGGTGCCGCCGACCACGAGCAGCGCGGCGACCGCGGCACCGATGATCATGGCGGGCTTGCCCTTGAAGAAGTTGTTCGAGCCGCCCCCGGGCGGGGTGCCGGGCGCACCCGGGTACTGCGGCTGCGGCGGGTAGCCGTATCCGGGCTGGCCGTACGGGCCCGGCTGCTGCGGCTGGCCGTACGGGCCGGAGTTGTACGGCCCGGGCTGCCCGTACGGACCGGGCTGCTGCGGGGCCTGCTGCGGGTAGCCGTAGCCCGGCTGCGGCGGGCCCTGCGGGGGCGGCGGCGTCTGGGGCGGGCCCTGGGGCGGCGGCGGGGTCTGCGGCGCCCCGTAACCACCGCCCTGCGGCGGCTGGTTCTGCGGTGCTCCGAAGCCACCGTGCGGTGGCTGATTGGGCGGCTGAGTCATCAGCGGCTCCCCCGTTCGATCACTGATTTTTAGCCACGCCCTGAGGTACACGATGGGCTCAGAGTCGCTTCATAAAGTTCTAAGACGCCTCTTTCTATCACCAGGTTCCGACAGCACAGCGGGCCGATCACCCCCTGTTCCCAAGGGAGGACCGGCCCGTGATGCCCCCGTTATGCGCCTTCACGCACCCTTCACGCGTCCTCGGCCAGTTCCAGCCAGCGCATCTCCAGCTCCTCGCGCTGACCGGCCAACTCCCGCAACTCGGCATCCAGTTCGGCCACCTTCGCGAAGTCCGTGGCGTTTTCAGCGATGTGGGCGTGGAGCTTGGTCTCCTTCTCGGAGACCTTGTCGAGCTGCCGCTCGATCTTCTGGAGCTCCTTCTTGGCGGCGCGCTGGTCGGCCGCGCTCTTCTCCGGTGCGGCGGACTGCTGCTGCGCGGCGGCGGGAGCCGAGGCGGCCGCCGCCTCCTCCATGCGCTGCCTGCGCTCCAGGTACTCGTCGATGCCGCGCGGCAGCATCCGCAGGGCGCCGTCACCGAGCAGCGCGAACACCCGGTCGGTGGTGCGCTCGATGAAGAACCGGTCGTGGGAGATGACGATCATCGAGCCGGGCCAGCCGTCGAGGACGTCCTCCAGCTGCGTCAGCGTCTCGATGTCGAGGTCGTTGGTGGGCTCGTCGAGGAAGAGGACGTTGGGCTCGTCCATGAGCAGGCGCAGCAGCTGGAGCCTGCGGCGCTCACCACCGGACAGGTCGCCGACGGGCGTCCACTGCTTCTCCTTGCCGAAGCCGAACGTCTCGCACAGCTGCCCCGCGGTCATCTCGCGCCCCTTGCCGAGGTCGACGCGCTCGCGCACCTGCTGCACGGCCTCCAGCACGCGCGTGGCCGGGTCGAGTTCGACGACCTCCTGGGAGAGGTAGGCCAGCTTCACCGTCTTGCCGACACGCACGCGCCCGCCCACGGGCTGGGTCTCGCCGTCGGACCGGGCAGCCTCGGCCATGGCCCGCAGCAGGGACGTCTTCCCGGCCCCGTTGACCCCGACGAGGCCGATCCGGTCGCCGGGTCCGAGCTGCCAGGTGACGTGCTTGAGGAGGACCTTGGGGCCCGCCTGGACGGTGATGTCCTCCAGGTCGAACACGGTCTTGCCGAGCCGCGAGGACGCGAACTTCATCAGCTCGCTGCTGTCCCGGGGCGGCGGCACGTCCGCGATGAGCTCGTTGGCGGCCTCGACGCGGAACCGCGGCTTGGACGTACGGGCGGGCGCCCCGCGGCGCAGCCAGGCCAGCTCCTTGCGGACGAGGTTCTGCCGCTTGGCCTCCTCGGTGGCGGCGATGCGCTCGCGCTCGGCCCGGGCGAAGACGTAGTCGGAGTAGCCGCCCTCGTACTCGTAGACCGCACCGCGCTGGACGTCCCACATGCGGGTGCACACCTGGTCGAGAAACCACCGGTCGTGGGTGACGCAGACGAGGGCCGACCGGCGCTTCTGCAGATGACGGGCCAGCCAGGCGATGCCCTCGACGTCGAGGTGGTTGGTGGGCTCGTCCAGGACGAGCAGGTCCTGCTCCTCGATGAGCAGCTTGGCCAGCGCGATCCGGCGCCGCTCACCGCCGGACAGCGGGCCGATGACGGTGTCGAGGCCCTTGGGGAAGCCCGGCAGGTCGAGCCCTCCGAACAGGCCGGTCAGCACGTCCCTGACCTTGGCGTCGCCGGCCCACTCGTGGTCGGCCATGTCGCCGATGACCTCGTGGCGGACGGTGGCCCCGGGGTCGAGGGAGTCGTGCTGGGTGAGCACGCCGAGGCGGAGCCCGCCGGAGTGCGTGACCCGCCCGGTGTCGGCGCTCTCCTGCTTGGCGAGCATGCGGATGAGCGTGGTCTTGCCGTCGCCGTTGCGGCCCACGACACCGACGCGGTCCCCTTCGGAGACGCCGAGGGAGACGCCGTCGAGCAGGGCACGGGTGCCGTACACCTTGCTGACGTTCTCGACATTGACCAGGTTGACGGCCATTACTCTCCTGCCAAGGGGGATGGATCGACTCTCCAGGGTAGACGCGCGCGGGGGTGTTCCGGCCGGGGCGGTCAGCCGCCGTCGGCGGCTTCCCGGCGCCGCTGGTAGCGCCACACGTCCATCAGCCGTTCGTCGAACGGCAGCTCGGGATCGAGGGGGCCGATCCGGTGCTCGGCCTCCACACAGCGCGGATCGTCACGGTAGGCCAGCCCGGACACGGCACAGATGCGGACGGGCTGTGCCTCGTCATGGGTGAGCGCGACCAGCGCGTCCCCTACCTGGGGTTCGCTCCCCCGGTGGTGCCCGAGCCAGCGGCACGCCGCCTCGCGTACGTCGGGGTCCTCGTCGCGGGCCAGGGTGAGCACCGCGGCGAGGCTCTCGGGGCGGGCCTGGGAGCGGCCGTCCTCGGAACGCTCCAGGGTGTCCGGCACCAGGGAGCGCACCCTCGGGTCCGGGTGGGTGAGGTGCGACAGCCCCACGGCCTCGATCTCCGGGGCGCTGTCGTGGGTCATCGCGTTCAGGAGGGCGGCCAGCACCTCTGGGTCCTCCTCCTGTTCGGCCCAGGGCACCAGCTCCCTGCCCCGGTCCCAGAAGGGGTCGGCCTGCTTGACCGCGTCGCCGAGGATCAGGAACAGCAGGATCTCCGCCGCGAGCAGGCGGTGCAGCCGGTCGGGGTGGTTGAGGAGGTCCCGGGTCCACTGCCAGGTCTCCTCGTCCAGCCGCCGGCCGAGGGTGAACACCACGTCCGACCAGACGACGTGGTCCCGGTCGGGGTGGGCGAGGGCCCGGTCCACCAGTTCGTCGAAGGGCGTACGGATCCCGTAGCGCTCCTCCATGGACGTGAGCACCGCCCGGTGCTCGTCGCGCACGGTCATCCCGCCGAGCGTGAGCTGCTCGCACCACCAGCCGATCTCTTCGTGCCGGACCCGGATCCGCTCGATGGGGCCGGTGCGTCCGGTGAGGCGGCGCAGTTCCGCCTCGGCGCCCGCCTCGGCCCAGCGCCGGGCCCGGGCCAGCAGTTCGGTGCGGGCGGGTGCCGGGAGGGGGATCCGGCTGGTGGCGAGCGCGTAGGTCAGGAGGTGGGACCCGCCGTCCACCGCCCGCAGCAGCGGGGTGCTCCCGTCGGGCAGCCGGCACAGGGGGTCGGCTCCGGCCTGGAGCAGCGCTTCGGCGACGGGTTCGTCGTAGGCCGCCACCGCGAGGCAGAGGACCGGGAGGCCGTCGGCGAGGGTGCCGGGGTCGGCGCCGGACTCCAGCAGTGCCGTGACCTCGTCCGCGTCCCCGCGCCGTACCGCCGCGACCAGTTCCCGCACGCCTGAGCCCCCCTCGTGGAACAACCGGGAGAGCCTAGGCGCCCGGCAGCGGCCGGGGCACGTGATTAACGCCCGGCGATCGTCGCCCCGGGGGCCGGGCCCGAGGCCGTGCGGACCGTCCGGCACGTCCCGGAGGCGAGCAGGGCCTGCGCCACCGCGGCGGCCGACTCCGGGTCGCGGACCAGGAACGCGGTGGTCGGGCCGGAGCCCGAGACGAGGGCGGTGAGGGCGCCGGCGGCCCGCCCCGCGGCCAGGGTGCCGGCGAGTTCGGGGAAGAGGGACAGGGCCGCGGGCTGGAGGTCGTTGGAGACGGCGGCCGCGAGCGCGTCCGGGTCGCCCTTGGCGAGGGCGGCGAGGAGTTCGCCGGAGGCGGCGGGCTCGGGGATGTCCGTGCCCTCGCCGAGCCGGTCGAACTCGCGGAAGACCGCCGGCGTGGACAGGCCCCGCCCGGCCATCGCGAACACCCAGTGGAAGGTGCCGCCGGTCTCCAGGGGCGTCAGCTGCTCGCCCCGCCCGATGCCGAGGGCCGCCCCGCCGACCAGGCTGAACGGCACGTCACTGCCCAGCTCGGCACAGATGTCGAGTAGTTCCTCGCGGGAGGCGCCGGTCTCCCACAGGGCGTCGCAGGCCACCAGGGCGCCGGCGCCGTCCGCGCTGCCGCCCGCCATGCCGCCGGCGACGGGGATGTCCTTGGCGATGTGGAGGTGGACGCCGGGGCTGCGGCCGTACCGCTCGGCCAGCGCGATCGCCGCGCGCGCCGCCAGGTTCGTACGGTCCAGGGGGACCTGGTCGGCGTCCGGGCCCTCGCAGGTGACGCGGAGCTCGTCGGCCGGGGTGACGGTGATCTCGTCATAGAGGCCGACCGCGAGGAAGACGTTGGCCAGGTCGTGGAAGCCGTCGGGGCGGGCGGCGCCGACCGCCAGCTGGACGTTGACCTTGGCCGGGACGCGGGCCGTGACGCTCACGCGGGCTCCTTCTCCTGGTGCTGGTTCGCCTTGTGCTCGGCGATACGCGCGAACTCTTCCACGGTCAGCGACTCGCCCCGGGCCTGCGGCGAGACCCCGGCGGCGACCAGGGCCTCCTCGGCGGCTGCGGCGGATCCGGCCCAGCCGGAGAGCGCGGCCCGCAGCGTCTTGCGGCGCTGGGCGAACGCGGCGTCGACGACGGCGAACACCTCCCGCTTCGAGGCCGTCGTCTTCAGCGGCTCGCTCCGGCGGACCAGGGAGACCAGGCCGCTGTCGACGTTGGGCGCCGGCCAGAACACGTTCCGCCCGATGGCACCGGCGCGCTTGACCTCGGCGTACCAGTTGGCCTTGACCGAGGGGACGCCGTAGACCTTCGAGCCGGGCGGCGCGGCGAGCCGGTCGGCGACCTCCGCCTGGACCATGACGAGGGTGCGCTCGATGGTCGGGAAGGTGTCGAGCATGTGCAGCAGGACCGGGACGGCCACGTTGTAGGGGAGGTTGGCGACCAGCGCGGTCGGGGCCGGGCCCGGCAGCTCGGTGACGTGCATGGCGTCCGAGTGGACCAGGGCGAACCGGTCGGCGCGCTCGGGCATGCGGGCCGTGATGGTCGCGGTCAGGGCACCGGCGAGCACGTCGTCGATCTCCACGGCGGTGACCCGGTCGGCGACCTCCAGCAGTGCGAGGGTGAGCGACCCGAGCCCGGGGCCGACCTCGACGACCACGTCGTCGGGGCGAACCTGTGCGGTGCGGACGATCCGGCGGACGGTGTTCGCGTCGATCACGAAGTTCTGTCCGCGCTGCTTGGTGGGGCGCACGCCGAGGGCTGCCGCGAGCTCGCGGATGTCGGCGGGGCCCAGGAGGGCGTCGGGGGTGGGGCTGCTGGTCACGGGACAAGGGTACGGGGGTTCGGTTCCCCCTTATCCGCCCAGCCGTGCCCCGCAGTGCGGCCAGGGGCTGGCCCCCCGCCGCACGTACAGCTTCTTGGCCCGGTAGGTCTGTTCCGCCGCCGGGGCGTCCTGGGGGCGGCCGCTGCCGCCGAGGGCCTGCCAGGTGCGGGTGTCGAACTGGTACAGGCCGCCGTAGGTGCCCGAGGAGTCCACCGCGTCGGGCCGGCCGCCGGACTCGCAGGCCGCGAGGCCCTGCCAGTCGAGGTGGTCGGCGCCCCGCACGGACGCGGGGCGCTGTTTGGTGCCGACCTTGACCACCTGCGGGCGCGGCTCGCGCACCACCTCGGACCTGATCCGCCGCGGCTTCTGCTTGACGCCGTTGACCGTGCGCAGGGCGAAGGTGACCCGGCGCAGGCCCGGCTCGCCCGCGCGCTCCACGACCTCCGTGCCCCGGAACAGGTCCGGGTCCTCCGTCCGCCGCACCTGGAACGGGATCGGCTCCTCGCGGACCTCCTTGCCGCCGGTGATCCGCAGTACCGTCACGGTCTGCCCGTCGCGCGGGAAGCTGCCCTGCGGGACCGACGTGGTGTCCTGGCCGTGCAGGGTGATCCCGGCCTCCTCGACGGCCTCCCGGACGGTCGCCGCGTTGGTGCGCACCGTGCGGGCGCGGCCGTCCGCCATGACCGTGACCGTGCGCTCGGTCCGCACGTCCAGTGCGAGCCCTTCGCGCCCGATGCGCCGGGAGCGCGACGCGGACACGTACGCGCCCTCCTGTCGCACACCCAGCTGCCGCAGCGCTCCCTCCACCGTGTGGGCGGTCGTCCAGACCTCGCGCCTGTGCCCGTCGAGGGTGAGCCGCAGAGGACGGCCGAAGTGCACGGCGACCTCGTCGCCGCTGCTGATCTCCGCGCCGGGGCCGGGCGCGACCACATCATGGGCGCCGACCTCGACGCCCTCCTCCGCGAGCAGCTCGGTGACGTCGTCCGCGAAGGTGTGCAGCGTGCGCGCCTTGCCGTCCACGTTCAGCTCGATCGCCTTGTCCTTGGCGACGAACGCGGTGGTGCCGCCCGCCAGGAAGGCGACGACCAGGGCCTGCGGGAGCAGCCGCCGCATGGGACTGTCCGGGCGCTCGGGGTAACGCGCCTTGTGCCGGCGTGCGGTTCTGCGGTGTGCGCCGGTGCGCGCCGCGGCACGCGATCCGGTGTGCGCTCCCGGGGCCGGGCCCGTGTACTCGACGGACCCGGGGCCCGGCCCGTCGTCCGGAGCGCCCTGCCGGGGCAGCCCGGGCAGGGTCGGCCCCTCGTAGGCGGGCCGGTAGGTGTCCTCGTAGGCGCCGGGTGCCCCGGGCGTCCCGCAGCCGAGCGTCTCGGCGCTGTGCAGATCGGCCGGCGGCACGTCGAAGCCGCCGTACACCGGGTCGGCGGGGGCCGGGCCATACGTCTCGTACGTTTCGTATGTCTCGTACGTCTCGTATCGGGAGTTGCTCACGCCGACACGCTCCAGGGGCCGGAGGGGGTCCAGAGGGGTCCGGATCGGGCCCCCAGAACCTAGCGGAGCGTTCGTCACTCTCCAAAGCGACGCGACTACGCACCGTCCTGCGGCCGGTGTCAGTACCCGAAGGCGCGTGCGGTGTTGGCGCCGAGCGCCGTGGCCAGCGTGTCCTCGTCGATGCCGCGCACCTCCGCCATGGCCCGCACGGTGACCGGCACGAGGTACGGCGCGTTGGGCCGCCCGCGGTAGGGCGCCGGGGTGAGGAAGGGCGCGTCCGTCTCGACGAGGAGGAGCTCCAGCGGGGCCACCGCCACCGCGTCCCGCAGGTTCTGGGCGTTCTTGAAGGTGACGTTGCCGGCGAAGGACATGAAGTAGCCCGCGCTCGCGCAGATCCCGGCCATCTCGGCGTCGCCGGAGTAGCAGTGGAAGACGGTCCGCTCGGGGGCGCCCTCCTCCTTCAGCACGCGCAGGACGTCGGCGTGGGCCTCGCGGTCATGGATGACCAGGGCCTTGCCGTGCCGCTTGGCGATCTCGATGTGGGCGCGGAAGGACAGCTCCTGCGCGTCCTTGCCCTCGGGGCCGGTGCGGAAGTAGTCGAGGCCGGTCTCACCGACGCCCTTGACCTGCTCCAGCGCGGCCAGCCGGTCGATCTCGGCCAGCGCTTCGTCCAGCGCGGCCCGGCCGCCGGGTTCGCGGGCGCCCTGCCGCGACCACCCGTCGGGGTCGCCGTGCACGATCCGGGGCGCCTCGTTCGGGTGCAGGGCGACCGTGGCGTGGACGGCGTCGTGGGCCGCCGCGGTCTCGGCCGCCCACCGGGAGCCCTTGAGGTCGCAGCCGACCTGCACGACCGTCGTCACTCCGACCGACGCCGCCTTCGCCAGCGCCTCCTCGACCGTGCCGGACTGCATGTCCAGGTGGGTGTGGGAGTCGGCGACCGGCACCCGGAGAGGTTCCGGGAGGGGCGGGGCCGCGTTCTTGTCCTGGCGGCCGGCGTCGTTCGAAGGCATGCCCCGATCCTACGAAAGGGGTACGCCCTCCCCGATGGGGGAGGACCGGGGAGGGCGTCGGACAAGGCAGCCGGACGGGTCAGCTCGCCTTGCGCTGGAAGGGGTGCAGCAGGTCGGACAGGTGCCAGTGGTGGTGCTCGCGCTCCTCGCCCTCGGTCCCGGCCGCTGCGGCGGGCGCCTCCACGGGCCCGGCGGGCGGCGGCACGCGGGAGGGCCGGTGCGCCGCGTCGCGCGCCGACGCGACCCGCCCGGGCCGCATGATCCGCACCACGTGGCTGTCGCAGTTGTGGCACTCGGGCCTGCTCAACGGGGAGGGCACCACCTTGCCGTCGGCGACGTAGAGCACGAACTCGTGGCCCGCGGCGTCCGTATGGTGCTCTATCTCGTACGACTGCTCCCAGCCGTGCCCGCACCGCATGCAGGCGAACGAGTAGGACTCGTTGACGACTGCGGTCGCACCGGCGCGGAGCCCGGTCTGCCCTGCGATCTCACTCATGCCAGCTCCTGTTCCGCTGTGGCGTGAGGACGATTCCGTCCCCGCAACCCAGTGGACTCCTCGGCCGGACCGATGGCAGCAGACCTGTCGTCTATTGGCCCCGATTTGGGCGTCCCTTGCCCCTGCGCCCCTTGCGCTTTACCCACCCATGGGGCGCACGCTCAAACGACATGCGCCCTGCTCAGAGGGCGCTTGGTGCCCCGACAGGGGCGCGGGGAACTGCGCGATCAACCACACACAACGCGCACCCCGCCAAGCACTCCGGCCCCCACCCCGAACCCGGCTAGGGAGCGGCATTCTTCGCGGCGACCACCGCATCGAAAACCACCCGCTTCGGCACCCCGGCCTCCACCGCCACCGCGGCGATCGCCTCCTTGCGCCGCTCCCCCGCTTCCTCCCGCACCCGGACCCGCCGCACCAGCTCCTCGGGCCCGACCTCCTCGGGCCCCTTCTCCGGTGCCCCCTCCACCACGACGGTGATCTCCCCGCGCACGCCCTCCGCGGCCCACGCGGCCAGTTCCCCCAGCCCGCCCCGCCGGACCTCCTCGTACGTCTTGGTCAGCTCCCGGCACACCGCGGCCCGCCGCTCGGCCCCGAACACCTCGGCCATGGCCGACAGCGTGTCGTCGAGCCGGTGAGGAGCCTCGAAGTAGACGAGCGTCCGCCGCTCCCCGGCGACCTCCCGCAGCCGCCCCAGCCGCTCCCCCGCCTTGCGCGGCAGGAATCCCTCGAAGCAGAACCGGTCGACCGGCAGTCCGGACAGCGCGAGCGCGGTGAGCACCGCGGACGGCCCGGGCACGGCGGTGACCCGCACGTCCCGCTCCACCGCGGCGGCGACCAGCCGGTACCCCGGGTCGGACACGGACGGCATCCCCGCGTCCGTGACGAGCAGCACCCGCGCCCCGCCCACCAGCTCCTCGACCAGCTCCGGCGTCCGGGCGGACTCGTTGCCCTCGAAGTACGACACCACCCGCCCCTTGGGCGTGACACCGAGCGCCTGGGTCAGCCGGCGCAGCCGCCGCGTGTCCTCGGCGGCGATCACATCGGCTCCGGTCAGTTCCTCGGCGAGCCGGGGCGGGGCGTCCGCGATGTCGCCGATGGGGGTGCCTGCTAGTACGAGGGTTCCGATCACGCTCCCATCCTCCCAGGGGCGGAGGATGCGGACTCCTCCCAGGGGCGGAGGATGCGGACGCATACCGGCCATGCACGGGACTCACACAGAACGGTTCCCTACGATGGCGCGGTGACCAGTACCGCGTCCTCCACGGACACCCGGCAGGGCCAGGCGCCGCTCGACCAGCGGCCGTCCTGGCAGCAGCGGCTGCGCCGCTTCGGCTACCAGGGGCAGCCCAGAAGCGACGCCCGCGACGTCCGTGACCGCCTGGTGCCGCCGTACACCGAGCCTTCCCCGCGCCTGTGGGCGGCGCTCGGCGTCCCGCACACGCTCGCGGGCCGGCTGGTGCGCTGGTCGGGCTGGATCGGCCCGCTGCTGGTCACGCTGCTGGCCGGGGTGCTGCGGTTCTGGAACCTGGGCAGCCCCAGGGCGGTGATATTCGACGAGACGTACTACGCCAAGGACGCGTGGGCGCTGATCCACCGCGGGTTCGAGCTCAACTGGGACAAGAAGGCCAACGACCTGGTCCTGTCGTCGGGCGGGCACGTGCCGCTCCCGTCGGACGCGGCCTACGTCGTGCACCCGCCGGTCGGCAAGTACGTCATCGGGCTCGGCGAGCTGATGTTCGGGTTCGACCCCTTCGGCTGGCGGTTCATGACGGCGGTGCTCGGCACGCTGTCCGTGCTGCTGCTGTGCCGGATCGGCCGCCGCCTGTTCCGCTCCACCTTCCTGGGGTGTCTGGCGGGCGCGCTGATGGCGGTGGACGGCCTGCACTTCGTGATGAGCCGCACGGCGCTGCTCGACGGTGTGCTGATGTTCTTCGTGCTGGCCGCGTTCGGCTGTCTGCTCGTCGACCGGGACCGGGCCCGCGCGAGACTCGCCGCCGCGCTGCCGCTGGACGAGGACGGCCGGGCCCGGCCCGACCGGCACACGGCCGAGACGGCCCGGCTGGGATGGCGCCCCTGGCGCTGGGCGGCGGGCCTGATGCTGGGTCTGGCCATCGGCACGAAGTGGAACGGCCTCTACATCCTGGCCGCGTTCTGCCTGATGGCGGTGTTGTGGGACGTCGGTTCGCGGCGGGTCGCCGGTGCCCGGCACCCGTACGCGGCGGTCCTCAAGCGCGACACCGGCCTCGCGTTCCTCGCCACGGTCCCGGTCGCCCTGGTCACCTACCTGCTGTCCTGGACCGGCTGGATCCTCTCCGCCACGAACGGCTCCGGCGGCTACTACCGCAACTGGGCCGCGACCAGCGGCAAGGGCGGCAGCTGGACGTTCCTGCCCGACTGGCTGCGCAGCCTGTGGCACTACGAGCACCAGGTGTACGAGTTCCACGTCGGCCTGTCCTCGCCGCACACCTACCAGTCCAACCCGTGGAGCTGGCTCGTCCTCGGCCGCCCGGTGTCGTACTTCTACGAGTCCCCGGCCCCCGGCAAGGACGGTTGCCCCGCCGACGCCGGCGAGAAGTGCGCCCGCGAGGTCCTCGCGCTCGGCACGCCGCTGCTGTGGTGGGTCGCCTGTTTCGCGGTCCTCTACGTGCTGTGGCGCTGGTTCTTCCGCCGGGACTGGCGCGCGGGCGCCATCGCCTGCGGCATCGCGGCCGGCTACCTGCCCTGGTTCATGTACCAGGAGCGCACGATCTTCTTCTTCTACGCGGTCGTTTTCCTGCCGTTCCTGTGCCTGGCGGTGGCGATGCTCCTCGGCGCGATCATCGGCCCACCCCGCTCCACCGACACCCGCCGGGTCGCGGGCGCCACGGCCGCGGGCGTCCTGGTCCTCCTGATCACCTGGAACTTCATCTACTTCTGGCCCCTGTACACCGGCCAGGCCATCCCGATCGACGACTGGCGGTCGCGGATGTGGCTGGATACGTGGGTCTAGCCGGACGCATGGGCATGACGGTCCGCGCTCGCCCGGACCGTCACGATCGTGGCGGTCCGGCAGCGGCCGTGGACCACGCAGGCCAGGACGCCGCCTGGGCGTAGCGAGCTCATGTCACCCGGCTCAAGGCAACCTGGGCGCGCCACGGCACCGCACGACCGAACGCCACTGTTCGCCGGGGTGCGCCAGTCATCACTCCGGACAGCGCCAGTGTTCGGTCAAAATTCGAAACACCCGTCCCCCTGGTAATCGCTTACGCATAGAGTGCCCCCGGGATCGAGCTTTCTGAACGCGTTCAAAGAGCGCGGGAGGCTCAACGGGGAGGGGCCGGTCCATGGGCAAGGGGGTCAGAGTCGCCGTCATAGGCGGCGTGTTCGCGGTGATGGTGGGCGGGGCCGGGTACGGCGCCTACAACATCGTGAGCGCGCTCAACGGTGACGGGGGCGGCACGGGCGGGGTGGCCGCGGAGAAGAAGTCGGGGCCGCCCGAGAGGGACGAGGTCGAGGAGACCACGGCCAAGTTCTTCAGGGCCTGGGAGAAGGGCTCCGCCGCCACGGCGGCCTCGTACACGAACAACGACGGCGCGGCCGAGCAGCTGCTCACCGCCTTCGGCGACGACGCGCACATCACCGGCGTGAAGATCACGCCGGGCGCGGCCCGGGGCACCACCGTGCCGTACACGGTGCAGGCGAAGGTGGCCTACGAGGGGAAGTCCAAGCCGCTGAGCTACAAGAGCGAGCTGAAGGTCGTGCGCGGGCTGACGACCGGGCGGGCGCTGGTCGACTGGCAGCCGTCCGTCGTGCACCCCGAGCTGAAGAAGGAGGACACCCTCGTCACCGAGCAGTCGGCCACCCCGCCGATCGAGGCCGTGGGCCGTGACGGCTCCGAGCTGACGAAGGAGAAGTACCCCTCCCTCGGCCCGGTCCTGGACGCCCTGCGCGACAAGTACGGCGAGAAGGCCGGCGGCGCCCCCGGCGTCGAGCTGGTCATCCGGCACGTCGGCAACGGTGCTCCGGACACGCCGCTGCTCACCCTCGCCAAGGGCAAGCCGGGCAAGCTCACCACCACGATCAGCCCGGGCGCGCAGGCGGCGGCCGAGAAGGCGGTCAAGCGGTTCGCCCAGTCGTCGGTGGTGGCCGTCAAGCCCAGCACCGGCGAGGTGCTGGCCGTGGCCAACAACCGCACGGACGGCTTCAACGCCGCCTTCCAGGGCGAGGCGGCACCCGGCTCCACCATGAAGATCATCACTGCGGCGATGCTCATCGACAACGGCGTGACCTCGATGAACGGCCCCGCGCCCTGCCCCGACACCGCCGTGTGGCAGAGCCAGACGTTCAAGAACCTGACCAACATGAAGCCCGACGAGAGCGCGTCGCTGGCCAACAGCTTCATGCGGTCCTGCAACACCGCCTTCATCAAGCTCATCGACGAGAAACCGCTCACCAACGCCTCCCTGACCCAGGAGGCCGAGCAGCGCTTCGGCCTCGGGCAGGACAACTGGAAGACCGGCATCGCCTCCTTCGACGGCAGCGTCCCCGCCGTCGACGGGCCGGACCGGGCGGCGGGTGCCATCGGGCAGGGCCAGGTGCAGATGAGCCCGCTGAACATGGCGTCGGTCACCGCGACCGCCATCACCGGCGCCTTCCGCCAGCCCTACCTGGTCTCGCCGAAGCTGGACGGCCGGGAACTGGCCCAGGCCCAGGGCCTGCGGGGGAGCACCGCCGCGCAGCTCAAGCAGATGATGCGGCTCACGGCCACGCAGGGCACCGCCGCACGGGCCATGGCCGGGCTGGGCGGCGACATCGGCGCCAAGACCGGTTCCGCCGAGGTCGACGGCAACGCCAAGTCCAACAGCTGGTTCACCGGATTCCGCAACGACATCGCGGCGGCGGCCATGACCGAGGAGGGCGGCCACGGCGGCGACGCGGCCGGGCCGATTGTCGCAGCCGTGCTACGAACAGGTGGCTGATCTCACCTCCGCGGCACGGGACTCTAGGGTGGTGGCCGTCGTTGCACCATGGGACAGCTGAGGGCAACGGGGACCCTGGGGAATATCGGAGGAACGGACAGCAGTGGGCAACAGAAGGCGCGTCGCCGAGCGACGGAAGACCAGACCCGCCGTGATCGGCGGGATGATCGCCGTGGTCGTCGTGGGCGCCGGGGCCGGTGCCTACGCGCTGTACGGCGGTGGCGCCGTCGCCGATGACGGGACGCGGGCGTCGGACCAGAAGCCCAAGGTGAAGACGGGCCCGCTGTCCCCGGCCGAGGTCACCACCACCGCCCGCGCCTTCCTCACCGCCTGGCAGTCCCAGAAGGTCGACCGGGCCGCCGCGGCCACCGACGACGCGGCCGCGGCCCGGTCGCTGCTCACCGGCTACACCAAGGACGCCCACATCAAGGACGTCACCCTCACCCCGGGCAAGCCCACCGGCGACAAGGTGCCCTTCTCCGTCAAGGGCACGGTGTCCTACAAGGGCACCGACAAGCCGCTGGCGTACGACAGCGCCCTGACCGTCATGCGCCGCACCGCCGATGGAAAGCCGCTGGTCGACTGGCACGCGGCGGTCGTCCACCCGGATCTGCGGGACGGCGACACCCTGGTCACCGGAGCGGCGGGCACGCCCCCGGTCAAGGCGCTCGACCGGGACGGCGGCGAACTGACCAAGAAGAAGTACGCCTCGATCGGCCCGATCCTGGACGGCCTGCGCGAGAAGTACGGCAAGGAGGCCGGCGGCAAGGCCGGCATCGAGCTGCGGGTGGTGCGCGGGAAGGCCGCCGAGGCGAAGGACCTCTCCGACAAGACCCTGCTGGAGCTGAGCGAGGGCACGCCCGGCACGGTGAAGACCACCCTGGACCCGAAGCTCCAGGCGGCGGCCGAGCGGCAGGTCGGGAAGAAGGCCCGGTCGTCGGTGGCCGTGGTGCGGGTGTCGACCGGTGAGATCCTGGCCGCCGCCAACGCCTCCCCCGGCTTCAACACCGCCTTCCAGGGCTCCCTGGCCCCCGGCTCCACGATGAAGGTCATCACCTCGTCGCTGCTGATCGAGAAGGGCCTGGCCTCGGCGGACAAGAAGCACCCGTGCCCGAAGTACTTCACGTACGGCAACTGGAAGTTCCAGAACGACGACAAGTTCCAGATCAAGAACGGCACCTTCAAGGCGAGCTTCGCCCGCTCCTGCAACACGGCTTTCATCAGCCAGGCCCCGAAGCTGAAGAACGACGACCTGACCAAGGAGGCCCAGCAGGTCTACGGCCTGGGGCTGAACAACTGGGCGATCGGTGTGCCGTCCTTCGACGGCGCGGTCCCGGTGCAGTCGGCGGCCCAGATGGGTGCCTCGCTGATCGGGCAGGGCGGGGTCCGTATGAACCCGCTGAACATGGCGTCGGTGTCGGCGACGGTCAAGGCTGGCACCTTCCGCCAGCCGTACCTGGTCTCCCCGGACGTGGACGGGCGCAAGCTCGCCAAGGCCGCGCGCACGATGCCGGCGAGCACCCTGTCCCAGCTGCGTGAGCTGATGGCGTACACCGCCGCGTACGGCACGGCCGCGGAGGCGATGGCCGGGGTCGGCGGCGATGTCGGTGCGAAAACCGGTTCCGCCGAGGTCGACGGGCAGAAGAAGCCGAACGGCTGGTTCACGGCCTACCGGGGCGACCTGGCCGCCGCGGGCGTGGTCCAGCAGGGCGGGCACGGCGGTTCGACGGCCGGCCCGATCGTGGCGGCACTGCTGAAGGCGGGGGGCTGAGCCGCGGGTTCAGCGCGTGACGGGGTTCAGTGCTGACGGAGTTCAGCGCCTGACAAGGATCAGTGCGTGACGGGTTCCGCGGCGGCGATGTAGGTCCGCCGCAGGAACCGCAGCAGCGCCTGGCGCTCGAACTGCACCACCGACACTCCTTGCGCGGAGTGGAACTCCACCACGACCTGCACCCGGCCGCAGGGCCACACCCGCACCTCGCCGCTCCCGGCAGGGACCCGCAGCCCCTCCTCCAGCAGCTCACGGCTGAAGACCCACTCGTGTCCCCCGGTCCCGGGCAGCACCATGCGCACCTTCCGGGGGTCGTGATCGGGGTCGTACCGCAGGGTGACCGGAACCGCCTCCAGCTCGTCGACCAGCGGCACGGCCGCGTCCGAGACGATGTGGGCTCGCGCGTACTGCTCGACTACGGACATCGGACGGCCCCTTCACCGTGCGCAATCCGAGTGGAAACCGTGCGTCCACTCCCCCTCCAATGTCGCATATTTTCCGGATTGCGCGCCTGGAGCCGGATATATCACGGGTGAGATAAAACGAGCATCACGCTCTTGCAAATCGTTCGCATCAAGCCACATCATCGAACGGTGCATGTACCTGACGGATTCATCGACGCGCCCACCTCCGCCGCCACCGGTGTGATCGCCGCGGGCGCCGTCGCCGTGAGCCTGCGCGGCGCACGGCGCGAGCTCGACGAGCGCACGGCGCCGCTGGCCGGCCTCGTGGCGGCGTTCATCTTCGCCGTGCAGATGCTGAACTTCCCCGTCGCGGCGGGGACCAGCGGCCATCTCCTCGGCGGTGCGCTGGCGGCGATACTCGTCGGCCCCTACACCGGGGTCCTGTGCGTCTCCGTCGTCCTGCTGATGCAGGGCATCCTGTTCGCTGACGGCGGTCTGACCGCGCTGGGCGTGAACATCACCAACATGGCGATCGTCACGACGGTCGTGGCCTACGCCCTCTTCCGCGGCCTGGTGAAGGTGCTGCCCCGCACCCGCCGGTCGGTCACCGCGGCCGCCTTCGTCGCGGCCCTGGTCTCCGTCCCGGCCGCCGCGCTGGCCTTCACACTGATGTACGCGGTCGGCGGCACCACCGACGTCTCGATCGGCAAGGTCGCCACCGCCATGGTCGGCGTGCACGTCCTGATCGGCATCGGCGAGGCCGTGATCACCGCGCTGACCGTCGGCGCGGTCATCGCCGTCCGTCCGGACCTGGTGTACGGGGCGCGCGGGCTGACGCAGAAGCTCAAGCTGCGGGTGAACGGCGAACTCGTCGACGCCCCCGGCGCCGACCCCGTGCCCGCCGCCGCCCGGACCTCGCACCGCAAGGTCTGGGCGGGCGGTCTGGCCGCCTCCCTCGTGCTGGCCGGGTTCGTCAGCTTCTACGCCTCGGCGAACCCCGACGGCCTGGAGAAGGTCGCCGCCGACCACGGCATCGACAAGAAGGCCGAGGAGCACGCGGTGGCCGGCTCCCCGCTCGCCGACTACGGCGTCGAGGACGTCGACGACGACCGCCTGTCCGGGGGACTGGCGGGTGTCATCGGCGTGGGTGTCACGGTCGTCGCGGGCACCGGCGTGTTCTGGGCCGTGCGCCGCCGCCGCACCGACGGCACCTCCCCGTCGGACACGACGAACACGCCGGACACGGCGAGCACGACGAGCACGAGCGTCTGACATGGGAGCAGGGCACGCGCACAAGCTGTACCGGCACGGGCACTCGCCCGTGCACGGCCTGCCGCCGCACACCAAGCTCGCCGCCGTCTTCGCCTTCGTGGTCGTCGTCGTGTCGACGCCACGCGAGGCGATGTGGGCCTTCGGGTTGTACGCGGTGCTGCTCGGGGCCGTCGCGTGCGTCGCGCGCGTGCCCGCCGGCTTCCTGCTCCGGCGGCTGCTGATCGAGGTGCCGTTCGTCGCGTTCGCGGTGCTCATGCCGTTCGTGGCGGAGGGCGAACGGGTCGACGTCCTCGGTCTGTCCCTGAGCGTGAACGGCCTGTGGGGCGCCTGGAACGTGCTGGCCAAGGGCACGCTCGGCGTCGCGGCCTCGGTGCTGCTGGCCGCCACGACCGAGCTGCGCGAACTGCTGCTCGGCCTGCAGCGCCTCAAGCTCCCGCCGCTCCTCGTGCAGATCGCGTCCTTCATGATCCGCTACGGCGACGTCATCACCGACGAGATGCGGCGGATGCGGATCGCCCGGGAGTCCCGCGGCTTCGAGGCCAAGGGCGTCAAGCACTGGGGCGTGCTCGCCAAGTCGGCCGGCGCGCTGTTCATCCGCTCCTACGAGCGCGGCGAGCGGGTGCACCTGGCCATGGTCAGCCGCGGATACGCCGGTTCCATGCCCGTCATCGACGAGGTGACCGCGTCCCGGGCGCAGTGGTCGTACGCCCTCGCCCTCCCCTGCGCCGCGCTGCTCGTCTGTCTGCTGGGATGGACCCTGTGACTGCTTCTCTGGAGGTCTCGGGCCTCGCTTTCGCCTACCCCGACGGGCACCAGGCCCTCTTCGGCGTCGACTTCTCGGTCGCGCGCGGTGAGCGGGTCGCGCTGCTCGGGCCGAACGGCGCCGGCAAGACGACCCTCGTGCTGCACCTGAACGGCATCCTGACCGGCGGCGCCGGCACGGTGAAGGTCGCCGGGCTGCCCGTGGACCGGCGGAACATGGCCGAGGTCAGGCGCCGGGTCGGCATCGTCTTCCAGGACCCGGACGACCAGCTGTTCATGCCGACGGTCCGGGAGGACGTGGCATTCGGGCCGGCGGCTGCCGGGCTGAAGGGGCCGGAGCTGGAGGACCGCGTGCAGCGGGCCCTGGAGCGGGTCGGCATGGCGGAGTTCAGGGACCGTCCGCCGCACCACCTCTCCTTCGGGCAGCGCCGCCGGGTGGCCGTCGCGACCGTGCTGGCCATGGAGCCGGACATCCTCGTGCTGGACGAGCCGTCCTCCAACCTCGACCCGGCCTCGCGCCGCGAACTGGCGGACATCCTGCGCTCCCTGGACGTGACCGTGCTGATGGTCACGCACGACCTGCCCTACGCCCTGGAGCTGTGCCCGCGCTCCCTGATCCTCAGCGACGGGGTGATCGCGGCCGACGGGCCGACCGGCGAGCTGCTCTCGGACGAGGAGCTGATGCGGGCCCACCGTCTGGAGCTGCCGTTCGGCTTCGATCCGCGTTCCGTCCCGGCGGCTCCGGCCCGTCCGTGACAATGGCCGCGTGACGAACGAGGAGAGCACCGGACCACCGCTGCTGGACGACCAGCTGTGCTTCGCGCTGTACGCCGCCCAGCGCGCGGTGACGGCGGCGTACCGCCCGCTCCTCGACGACCTGGGCCTCACCTACCCCCAGTACCTGGTGCTGCTGGTCCTCTGGGAGCGCGGTGAGACGACGGTGAAGGAGCTGGCCGCGGCCCTGCGCCTCGACTACGGCACGGTCTCGCCGCTGCTGAAGCGGCTGGAGGCGGCCGGTCTGGTCCGGCGTGAGCGGTCGGCGCGGGACGAGCGGTCGGTGCTCGTGGCCGTGACGGGGCGCGGGGAGGAACTCCGGGAGCGGGCGGGGCGGGTGCCCGGCGCGCTGATGGCGGCGACGGGGCTCGACGGGACGGAGGCCGGGCGGCTGCGGGCGGAGCTGTGGCGGCTGGCCGAGCGGGCGGAGTCGGCGGCGGACCGGGCCCGCTGAGGGTTATCCCTCGTTGTGACCCCCTGGTATGACAAGCCAGTTACTGGCCAGTACCTTGTGCACGATGTGTTTGTGCGCACTTGGTTCCGGGGGAGGACAGCATGACTGACGGCCCCGCCGTCGACACCCGCCCGACGAAGATCATGTTCGTGGCGGAGGCCACCGCCCACGGTGGTCGCGACGGCTATGTCACCAGCCAGGACGGTCAGATCGACCTCAAGGTCGCCATGCCCCCGCAGCTCGGCGGCGACGGCAACGGCACCAACCCGGAACAGCTCTTCGCGGCCGGCTACAGCGCCTGCTTCCACAACGCCCTGATCCTCGTCGGCAACCGCGAGGGCTACGACCTGACCGGCTCCACGGTCGCCGCGAAGGTCGGCATCGGCCCCAACCGGCAGCGCGGCTACGGCCTAGCGGTCGCCCTCAGCGTCTCGCTGCCGGTCGTCGACCCGGACCTGGCGACCAGGCTGGTGGACGCGGCCCATGAGGTGTGCCCGTACTCGAACGCGACCCGCGGGAACATCGACGTGACCATCCTGCTTGGCTAGAGGGGAGCACCACGAGCACAGCGGCGAGCGAGGAGTACGGGCGTGGACGTGCACGGCACAGTGGCCGAGGGCTTCGAGCCGGTGAGGGACGCGTTCGTAAGGAACTTCGAGACGCTCGGGGACCGGGGCGCGGCGGTCGCCGTCTACCGGGACGGGCAGCAGGTCGTCGATCTCTGGGGCGGCACCAGGGACGTCGACGGCACGGCCCCCTGGGAGCGCGGCACCGCCCAGGTCGTGCGCTCGGCGACGAAGGGGGTCGCCGCCGCCGTACTCCTGCTGCTGCACCAGCGCGGACAGCTGGACCTGGACGCGCCGGTGGGGCACTACTGGCCCGAGTTCAAGGCGCGGGGCAAGGAGCGGGTGCTGGTCCGGCACGTGCTGAACCACCGCGCCGGGCTGCCGGTCCTCGACCGGCCGCTCACCCCGCAGGACGCCCTCGACCCGTTGAAGGGCCCGGAGGCCGTCGCCGCGCAGGCCCCGGTCTGGGAGCCCGGCACCGACCACGGGTACCACGCGCTCACCTACGGCTGGCTGCTCGACGAGCTCGTGCGGCGCGTGACCGGGCAGGGCACCGGGGCGTGGCTCGCCTCCCAGGTCACCGGCCCGCTGGGCCTGGATCTCTGGCTCGGCCTGCCGGAGTCGGAGGCCGGCCGGGCCGGGCGGGTGGGCCGCGTCGAGGGGGCCGAGCGGACCGGTGGTCTGCGGGCCCGCCCGAAGCGGTCGGTCACCGAGGCCTACGAGGACCCGGCCTCCCTCACCCGCCGGGCGTTCGCCGCGATCTCCCCCTTCCCCGACCAGAACGACCCCGCCTACCGCGCGGCCGCCCTGCCCGCGACGAACGCCGTGGCGACGGCGGACGGACTGGCCCGTTTCTACGCGACCCTGATCGGCGACACGGCCGGCGCCGCCCGCCTGTTCACACCGCAGACGGTGGAACTGGCCCGGGCCGAGGAGTCGGCGGGCCCCGACCGGGTCCTGGTGGTCGGCACCCGCTTCGGCCTCGGCTACATGCTGCACGGCAGCGCGTCGCCGCTCCTCACCCCGGGCTCCTTCGGCCACCCGGGGCGCGGCGGTGCCCTGGGCTTCGCCGACCCGGAGACGGGAATCGCCTTCGGCTACGTCACCAACGGCTTCCGCAAGACCGTGACGGCGGACCCGCGGGCACAGGGGCTGGTGCGGGCCGTGCGGGGAGTGCTGGACCTCTAGAAGCCGCTAGACATGGATGGGGTGCGAGGTCCGGCCGGACGCCTGGTCGATCTCCTCGTGGGCTTTGGTCAGCAACCGCATGGCGAGTTCGTTGAGCGCCCTCGCCCCGGCGATCTCCTCCCCGACCCTCGGCTGATTGGCGTCGGTCCGGTGCCGGCTCGCGTGGCCGTGCGCCCGTACCTCGGTACCGTCGGGCAGGCGGACCATCGCGGCCGCTCGCGTGTGCTGGTCGTCCTCCGTGAACTCCATCTCGACGTGCCACCCCACGGTGGTGTGCATCATGACGATCACCTCCGGAACGCTTAGTTCCAGGGTGCTCCTCGCACGGGCCGGACGCACCCGTCCGACGGGCCCCTATCCGGCGTGCAGCATCAGCCCTATGCCGACGACGAGCAGCCCGGCCGCCGCGATCCTCGGCGCGCCGAACCGCTCCTTGAAGAACACCGCCCCAATGGCCGCGCCCACGATGATCGACGACTCGCGCAGGGCCGCGATGGGGGCGAGTTCGGCCCTGGTCTGGGCCCACAGGACGAGGGCGTAGGCGGCGACGGACAGCGCGGCGCCGAGCAGCCCGACCCCGGCGAAGGGCCGGAGCAGGGCGACCGTCTCCCCGCGCCGGCGCCACGCCGCGTACGCCGGGATGACGACCCCCTGCACCGCCATCAGCCAGGCGATGTAGCCGAGGGAGGACCCGGAGGCCCGTACGCCAAGACCGTCGACGACGGTGTACACCGCTATGGTCAGCCCGGTCGCCAGAGCCGCCCCGATCGCCGCCCAGTCGGGCCGCCGCCCGCGCAGTCCCCACAGGGCGACGCCGGTCAGCCCCGCGCAGGACAGGGCGATCCCGGCGGCGGCCCACCCGTCGGGCACCTCGTGTGCGAAGAGGGCGGCGAGCAGGGTCACGACGAGCGGCGCGGTGCCCCGGGCGATCGGATAGGCCTGCCCGAAGTCGCCCAGCCGGAAGGACTTCATCAGCAGGGCGTAGTAAGCGATGTGGACGGCGGCGGAGGCGAACAGGTACGGCCACGCTCCGGCCGCCGGAAACGCCACGAAGGGTGCCAGGGCCAGTCCGATGAGGACCCCGCCGCCCGAGATCAGCGTGAAGCCGGCCAGCTTGTCGGTGATCTTGTGGGCGATGGCGTTCCAGCTGGCGTGGGTGACGGCGGCGAGCAGAACGGCGGCCGTGACCAGGGGGGTCACGCGGTGCGCTCGCGCACGTCCACCAGGGTGCCGTCGGCGTGGGCCACGAGGTCCTCGGGGGCCATCGGGAACACGGCGTACGGCGTCCCGGCCGCGGCCCAGACGACGTCGTGCTCCAGCAGGGACCGGTCGGCGAGCACCCGGGTCCTGGTCCGGTGCCCGAAGGGCGGTACCCCGCCGATGGCGTACCCGGTGGTCTCCCGCACGATGTCCACCTTGGCCCGGGTGACCTTGTCGGCGCCGAGTTCCTTGCGGACCAGTTCGAGGTCGACCAGGGAGGCCCCGTCCATGAGCACGAGCACTGGAACGCCGTCCGCGGCGAAGATCAGCGACTTGCAGATCTGGCTCAGCTCGCACCCGATCGCGGCGGCGGCCTCGGCGGCGGTACGGGTGGCATCCGGGAACCGGCGGACCTGTCCCACGAGATCCCCGAGCCCGAGCTCCCGCAGGGCCTCGGCGAATCGGGGGTGGGCTCCGGAGCCCTCGGCGTCAGTGGCGGCTGTCGTCGTCATGCCCTGCACGCTAGCGGTACGTGTAGAGGACAAGCGAGGCCGTTTCAGCCGGTGGTGTCCTCCGGCCGGACGTCCGCGAACTCCCACCAGGCGAGCGGCAGCCAGTCGCCGTCGACGAAGCCGTCGACGGATCCGCCGGTGCCCTGGATGGCCACGCGGGTCCCGACAGGGTAGGTGGTGCCGGACAGTCCGGAGACCGCCACGAGAAGGGTGCCTATACGACGAGACAAAGCCCTACTTCCTTTCTCCTCTGGGTGCAAATCGTCTCATCATGCACCAGCCTGGTATATGAGCCACGGCACAGATGGAGGTGCTTGACGATGAGGGCTGTCGTATACAAGGGGCCCTTCGAGGTAGCGATAGAGCAAGTGGAGGATCCACGGATTCAGCACCCGAACGATGTGCTCGTCCGGGTCACGTCAACGGCCATCTGCGGCTCCGACCTGCACATGTACGAGGGCCGCACGGCCGCGGAGCCGGGCATCGTGTTCGGCCACGAGAACCTCGGAACAGTCGAGGAGACAGGAGAGGGTGTCACCACACTCAGCAAGGGCGACCGGGTGGTCATGCCGTTCAATGTGGCCTGCGGGTTCTGCAAGAACTGCTCGGCGGGCTTCACGGGCTTCTGCCTGACGGTGAACCCGGGCTTCGCCGGCGGCGCCTACGGCTATGTCGCCATGGGGCCCTACACGGGCGGCCAGGCGGAGTACGTACGGGTCCCGTACGCCGACTTCAACTGCCTGAAGCTCCCGGAGGGCACCGAGAAGGAGACCGACTTCGTGCTGCTCGCGGACATCTTCCCGACGGGCTACCACGGCAACGAGCTGGCCGACGTGCGCCCCGGTGACACGGTCGCCGTGTACGGCGCCGGTCCGGTCGGGCTGATGGCCGCCTACTCCGCGATGCTGCGCGGTGCGAGCAAGGTGTTCGTGGTCGACCGGGTGGCGGAGCGCCTCCAGAAGGCCGAGGAGATCGGCGCGGTCCCGATCGACTTCACCCAGGGCAACCCGGCGGAGCAGATCAAGGAGCAGACGGACGGCCAAGGGACCGACAAGGGCATCGACGCCGTGGGCTACCAGGCCCAGGCGCAGGGCGAGGACCGCGAGGAACCGGCGATCGTTCTGAACTCCCTGGTCGAAACGGTCCGCCCGACGGGCGCGCTCGGCATCCCCGGCCTCTACGTACCGAGCGACCCGGGCGGTCCGGACGAGTCGGCCAAGAAGGGCATGCTGATGGTCTCCGTCGGACGCCTCTTCGAGAAGGGGCTCCGCCTGGGCACCGGGCAGTGCAACGTCAAGCGGTACAACCGCCACCTGCGGGACATGATCATCGAGGATCGCGCGAAGCCCAGCTTCGTCGTCTCGCACGAACTGCCGCTCGAACAGGCTTCGTCGGCATACGAGAAGTTCGACAAGCGCGTCGAGGGCTACACGAAGGTGGTCCTCCACCCACAGGCGGCGTAAGGAGCCCGAGCAGAGCCGATCGGAGCATCCGGGCCACCTCGGCGCACCCGTTCGAAGAGGCCGGTGAGGGCGCACCGTGGGGACGGTGCGCCCTCACCGGCCGGTCTTTCACGAGGTGTCAGACGCGGACCAGTTCCCTGTCGCCGTCGTCGTCACCGGAGGCGGCGCGCAGGCCCTCGCCCTCCACGTCCACGTTGGGCAGCGCGCGGTCGAGCCACCTGGGCAGCCACCACGCCTTGCGGCCGAGGAGGGCCAGGACGGCCGGGACGATGGCCATGCGGACGACGAACGCGTCGAAGAACACCGCGATCGCGAGGCCGAAGCCGATCATCTTGACCATGGACTCGGACGAGCCGATGAAGCCGGCGAAGACGGCCATCATGATGACCGCGGCGGCGGTGACGACCCGCGCGCCGTGCCGGAACCCGGTGACCACGGCCTGCGCGGGCTTCTCACCGTGGACGTAGGCCTCCCGCATCCGGGTCACGAGGAACACCTCGTAGTCCATCGCCAGGCCGAAGACCACGCCGACCATGAAGATCGGCATCATCGACATGACCGGCCCGGTCTGCTCCACGCCCATCAGGCCGGACAGCCAGCCCCACTGGAAGACCGCGACGACCGCGCCGAGGGCCGCCATCACCGACAGCAGGAAGCCGAGGGCCGCCTTCAGCGGGACCAGGATCGAGCGGAAGACCACGATCAGCAGGAGGAAGGCCAGCCCGACGACCAGCACGAGATACGGCACCAGCGCGTCGTTGAGTTTCTCGCTGACGTCGATGTTCATCGCCGTGCTGCCGGTGACCAGGACGTTCGCGTCCGTGCCGGCCTTGATGTCCGCGCCCGCGTCCCGGATGCCGTGCACCAGGTTCTCGGTGGTGACGGAGGACGGCTTGGAGCCGGGGATCACGGTGATGGTGGCGGTGTCACCGGCCTTGTTGGGCTGCGCCGGCGTGACCGTGACGACGTCCTTCAGGCCCTTGATCTCGTCGCCGGTCTCGGCGAAGGCCGCCTTGGGGTCGTCGCTGTCCTTCGCGTCGACGACGACCATCAGCGGGCCGTTGAAGCCCGGTCCGAAGCCCTCGGACAGCAGGTCGTAGGCGCGGCGCTGGGTGGTGGAGGTGCGCTGGGAGCCGTCGTCGGGCAGGCCCAGTTCGAGGGAGGTCGCCGGGACGGCGGCCGCGCCGAGGCCGATGACGCCGAGCAGCAGGACCGCGACCGGGCGGCGGACGACGAAGCTCGCCCAGCGCGTGCCCAGGTTCGGCTTGGCCGGCTGGTCCTGCTTCTTCGCCCGGCCGAGGAGCTTGCCCTTCTCCCCCATCGGCTTCACCTTGCGGCCCGCGTAGCCGAGCAGCGCCGGGACCATCGTCAGGGCGATCAGCACCGCGATGGCCACCGTGCCCGCCGCCGCGATGCCCATCTTCGTCAGCATCGGGATGTTGACGACGGACAGGCCCACCAGCGCGATGACCACGGTCAGACCCGCGAAGACCACCGCGGAGCCCGCCGTGCCGACGGCCCGGCCCGCCGCCTCCTCGCGCTCGCGGCCCTCGGCCAGTTCGGCGCGGTAGCGGGAGACGATGAACAGGGCGTAGTCGATGCCGACGGCCAGGCCGATCATCATCGCGAGGGTGGAGGTGGTCGAGCCGAGATCCAGCGCACTGGCCAGGCCCGTGATCGCGGAGACGCCGATGCCCACGCCGATGAGCGCCGTCAGCAGCGGCAGCCCGGCCGCGACCAGCGAGCCGAAGGTGATGACCAGGACGACCGCGGCGACCGCGATGCCGATGATCTCGCTGGAGCCGGTGTGCGGGACCGCCTGGAGCGCGTCACCGCCGATCTCGACGGTCAGCCCGGCCTCGCGCGCGTCCTGCGCGGTGTCCTGAAGGGCGTCCTTCGCCGCGTCGTCCAGCTCCATGCCGGAGACCTTGTACGACACCTGCGCGTAGGCGATCGTGCCGTCCTTGCTGACGGCCTTCGCCTGGTACGGGTCGGTGACGCGGACGACCTCGGAGCCGTCGGACAGCTCCTTCACCGTCTCCTGGACCGTCGCCTTGTTGCCCGGGTCGGTCATCTTCTCGCCGCTCGGCGCCTTGAAGACGACGCGTGCGGTGGCTCCGTCGGCACTGGTGCCGGGGAAGCGCTGCTCCAGCAGGTCGAAGGCCTTCTGGGCCTCGGTGCCGGGGATGGAGAACGAGCTGTTGCCCGCGGCGGGGGCACTGGCCGCGCCGACACCGGCGAGGGTCAGCAGCGCCACCCATATCAGGGCGACGAAGTGCCGCCGCCGGAACGAGAGCCGGCCGAGTTTGTAGAGGAAAGTGGCCACGAGGGCGTACTCCCGGTCAGTCGTGGGGTCTTCAGGGCAGGGGTGATCAGCCCGACGACGTGAGCGGATACGTCAGGTAGGGGCTAGCTGAGGGGGACTACTCGGTGGGCACGCCGAGGGCGGGGAGGACCACGGCGTCGATGTACGAGATCAGGAACTGCTGTGTCGGCGGCTGGTCGTCGATCAGCGTGCGCGTCGCGAACGCGCCGATGAGCATGTGCATGACGTAGCCCAGCGCCGGGGAGTCGGCGCGGACCTCGCCTCGGTCGACGGCCCGCTGCACCACTCGGTGGAACTCCTCCATCTCCGGCTCCACGAGCAGTTCCTTGAACGCCTGGAGGAGGTCCGGATTTGCGTGCACCGCCATGAACAGGCCCCGCATCAGCGCGGCGTTCTGCTGCATGGTGCAGTCGTCCTCACGGGAGGTGAGGGCGTGCAGGTCGCCCCGCAGGGACCCGGTGTCGATGTCGGAGATGTTGCCCGGCTTGTTGTGCCGGATCGCCTTCGCCACCAGCTCGGGCTTGCCGCCCCACTGGCGGTAGAGGGTGGCCTTGCTGGACCGGGTGCGCGCGGCCACGGCGTCCATGGTGAGGGCGTCGTAGCCGACTTCGCGGAGCAGGTCGAGCACGGCCGTGTAGAGCTCGGCCTCACGCTCGGGGGTGATCCGGCTGCGACGCGCGGCGGCGACCTCGGTCATCCCTCTCACCTTCCTGACTCCGAACGACACGGTTTCGTACGTCACGAATGTAGCGCACCCCTCATGGAAACGAAACCGTTTCGTACGTGTGCTGGGTCACGAGCGGACTTTTGCCTTGAGTTGCCCCGGTCCGTCCCCCGGCAAAGCATGAGGGCGTGACCTATCTGCGTCTGCCGCATCTCCATGACGACCTGCTGTGCTTCGTGGCCGAGGACGACCTCTGGCTCGCGCCGCTCGACTCCCCCGGCCGGGCCTGGCGGCTCACCGTCGACCGCACCAAGGCGGGCCACCCGCGCTTCTCGCCCGACGGCCGCCGGCTCGCCTACACGAGCTGGCGCAGCCTGGTGCCCGAGGTCCACGTCGTCCCGGTGGACGGCGGCCCGGGCCGCCAGGTGAGCCACTGGGGCAGCGCCGACACCCGCGTGTGCGGCTGGACCCCGGACGGCGAGATCCTGGCCGTGGCCTCGCACGGCGAGCCCTTCTCCTACTTCACCTGGGCCTACAAGATCTCCCCCGACGGCGACCCGGGCCGCAAGCTGCCCTGGGGGCCGGTCTCCGACATCCAGGTCGCCGACGTGTCCGGCGAGCGCAGGTCCCTGCTCCTCACCGGCACCCCGCCGCACGAACCGGCGTCCTGGAAGCGCTACCGCGGCGGCGCCATGGGCCGGCTCTGGCTGCACGGCGAACGGCTGCTCGAAGGCATCGGCGGCCATCTGCACTCCCCCATGTTCGCCGGCGGCCGCATCGCGTTCCTCTCCGACCACGAGGGCATCGCCAACCTCTACTCGTGCGCCTATGACGGCTCGGACCTGCGCCGGCACACCGACCATGACGCCTTCTACGCCCGGCACGCCGCGAGCGACGGCACCCGGGTGGTGTACCAGTGCGCGGGCGACCTGTGGATCGTCGACGACCTGTCCCCGGACTCCGAACCGCGCCGGCTGGACGTACGCCTCAGCGGGCCGCGGGCCGGGCGGCGCCCCTACCAGGTGGCGGCGTCCCGGCACGTCGACGGGCTCTCCGTCGACGAGACCGGGCGGGCCAGCGCCGTCGTGGTACGCGGCAGCCTGTACTGGCTGACCCACCGGGACGGCCCCGCCCGCACCCTCACCGACACCCCCGGCGTCCGGGTGCGGCTGCCCGAGATGCTCGGCGCGAGCGGGCGCGTGGCGTACGTGACGGACACGGAGGGCGAGGACGCGATCGAGATCGCCTCCCTGCCCCGGGCGAGCGGCGAGCGGGCACCCCGGCGTCACGCCCCGGGCGCGCTGGGCCGGGTTCGCGAACTGGTCTCCGACCCCGAGGGCGAGCGGCTGGCGGTCGCCTCGCACGACGGCCGGCTCCTCCTCGTCGACGTCACGGAGGGCTCAGGGGGCGAGGTCACCGAACTGATCCGGTCGGTCAACGGGCCCGTGCGCGACCTGGCGTTCTCCCCGGACGGGGCGTGGCTGACCTGGTCGCACCCGGGCATCGGGCGGACCCTGCGGCAGATCAAGACGGCCCGGCTCGCCGACCGGCTGATCGTCGACGTCACCAACGGCCGTTTCGAGGACGAGAACCCGGTCTTCACGCGCGACGGCCGCTACCTCGCCTTCCTGTCCTGGCGCGGCTTCGATCCCGTCTACGACGTGCACACCGGCGACCTGTCCTTCCCGCTGGGCTGCCGCCCGTACCTCGTGCCGCTGTCCTCCGCGACGCCCTCGCCGTTCGCGGTGAACCCGGAGGGCCGCCCGGCCGCCGGGGGCCTGGACCCGGTGGAGGACGACGACAACGGCGACAACGGGGCCGTCACCGTCGAGGTCGAGGGGCTGGAGAGCCGCGTCACGCCGTTCCCGGTGGCCGCCTCCAAGTACTCCGCGCTGCACCCGGTGGCGGGCGGCGGGCTGGTGTGGCTGCGCTGGCCGATCTCGGGCGCCCTCGGCGAGACGTTCGCCAACCCCGACGACACCACCGGCCGGCCGACCCTGGAGCACTTCGGCATCACCAAGGCCAGGAAGACCGAACTCGCCCAGCACCTCGACTGGTTCGCCGTCAGCGGCGACGGCAGCCGGCTGGTGATCGTCGACGAGGGCGAGCTGCGCGCGGTCCCGGCCGGCGAGCAGGGCGACAGCGACTCCACCGTGTGGATCGACGCGCGCCGCATCCTGCACACGGTCGACCCGGCGGCGGAGTGGCGGCAGTCGTACGAGGAGGCCGGGCGGCTGATCCGGGCCTACTTCTGGGATCCGGGCATGTGCGGCATCGACTGGGACGGCGTGCTCGACCAGTACCGCCCGCTGGTCGAACGGGTCGCCTCCCCCGACGAGTTCGCCGACCTGCTCCGCGAGGTCCTGGGCGAACTGGGCACGTCCCACGCCTACGTCACCGCCGCCCGGCGCAACGAGGGCCCGCCGCACTACCAGCGCCGGCAGGGCCTGCTGGGCGCCAACCTCGTCCGCAGGAACGGCGGCTGGGCCGTGAAACGGATCCTGCCCGGGGACTCCTCCGACTCCAAGGCCCGCTCCCCGCTGGCCGGTTCGGGCATCCGGGAGGGCGCGGTCCTCACCCACGTGGACGGCCGCCCGGTGGATCCGGACACGGGCCCCTACCCGCTGCTGGCCGGCGCGGGCGGTACGACCGTGGAGCTGACCTTCGACCCGGCGGAGGGCACGGGCCCCTCCCGGCGGGTCGCGGTCGTCCCGCTCGTCGACGAGCGGCCGCTGCGCTACCAGGACTGGGTGGCCAAACGCCGGGCAGTGGTACGCGAGTTGAGCGGAGGCCGCTGCGGCTACCTGCACATCCCCGACATGGGCGGCTCGGGCTGGGCCCAGTTCAACCGCGACCTGCGCATGGAGGTGTCCCGCCCGGCCCTGATCGTGGACGTGCGCGGCAACGCCGGCGGTCACATCAGCGAGCTGGTCATCGAGACGCTGAGCCGGACGATCCTGGGCTGGGACCTGACCCGCGACGCCCAGCCGGTGTCGTACACCTCGAACGCGCCGCGCGGCCCGGTGGTGGCCCTGGCCGACGAGGCGACCTCCTCCGACGGCGACATGATCACCGCCGCCTTCAAGCTGCTGAAGCTCGGCCCGGTCGTGGGGCAGCGCACCTGGGGCGGGGTGGTCGGCATGACCGGCCGGCACGAACTGGGCGACGGCACGGTGATCACGGTGCCGATGAACGCGGCCTGGTTCGACGCCTACGGCTGGTCGGTGGAGAACAAGGGCGTCTCCCCCGACATCGATGTCCTGCGCACCCCCCTGGACTGGGCCGAGGGGCGGCACGCCCAGCTGGCCGACGCGGTGGAGCTGGCACTCGGACTGCTGGAGAGCAACCCGCCGGCGACGCCGCCGCCCTACAGCGACGTACCCGACCGCTCCCGCCCGAAGCTGCCGCCCAGGACCTGAACGCCCGGGGCCGGACAAGGGAAAGGGGCGCCCCGCACGGGGACGCCCCAGTCCGCTCAGCACGCAACGTCAGGCGTCGAAGTCCTGGTCGAAGCGGTCCTCCTGCTCGCGCTCACGGTCGCGGTGCGGCTCCGTGCGCTCACGGTCGCGCTGCGGCTGCGAGGGGTCCATGTCCTCGTCGCGCCGGCGGTTGCGGCCCGGCACCTGCTCGCGAGCCTGCTCCGCCTTCTGGCGAGCCTGGTTCTGCCACTGCTCGGACTTCTCCTGGAACTGGTCCTTCATACCCATGTGGGTTCACTCCCGTTGGGGGTGAGGGGATCTGGCTCGATCAGATTCACACGGGCCGTGACGCTGCGCATGTCGATCACTTACGCAGCGTAGTCCGCTGCTGTTCGTCGGCCTCGCCACCGGCCCCGACCAGGCCCGTGCGCATGCCCGTCAGCCGGTCCGCGAACCGCCGCATCTCGCGCTGGCCCACCGTCCCGATGACGCCGGGCAGATAGCCGCGCACGCCCTGCATCCCGCGCAGCCACCACTGCCCGTACACATGGCTCGACCGGCGCTCGATCCCTTCCACGAGCCGGTCCACGGCCGGCCCCAGCGGGTAGGTCTTGTTGGACGGCCAGGGCAGCCGCTGCCTCAACTCCCGCATGACGTCGTCCTGGTCGGCCCCGCGCACCATGTCGGTGTCGGTCCACGACAGGTACCCGACGCCCACCTTCACGCCCCGGTGCCCGACCTCGGCCCGCAGGCTGTGCGCGTACGCCTCCACACCGGACTTGGACGCGCAGTACGCGGTCATCATCGGCGCCGGGGTGATCGCGGCGAGGGACGCGATCTGCAGCAGATACCCCCGGCTCTCCAGCAGCGACGGCAGGAAGGCCCGGCCGGTCACGGCCGAGCCGATCAGGTTGACCTCGATCACCCGCCGCCAGGACTCCGGGTCGGAGTCGGCGAAGGGACCGCCGGTGGCGACACCGGCGTTGGCGACGACGATGTCGACCCGCCCGAAGCGCTCCTTGACCTCGCTCGCGACCCGGGCCATCGCCTCGTGGTCGGTGACGTCGGCGTGCCAATGGTCGCTGTCGCTGTGCAGCCGCCCGGAGACCTGCTTGAGCCCGTCCGGCTCCAGGCCGACCAGCGCCACCTTCACCCCGCGCGCGGAGAGCTTGCGGGCCAGCAACTCCCCGACGCCGCGCGCCGCCCCGGTCACCACGGCGACCTTGCCTTCGAGGCTCACCCTGCTCATGCGCTCTCCTCGGATACGACCTGGATGTGTGTGCGGACCAGTTCCCGGATGGTGCCGGTGACCAGTTCCGGCGCCTCGACGGGCGTCATGTGGCCGATGCCGGGCAGTTCGACGATGCCGGTGCACTGCGGCAGCGCGGCGGCCAGGGCCCGGCTCTGCCCCGGCGGTGTCAGCCGGTCCGCCGTCCCGACGATCACGGCCGTGGGCACGTCCAGCTCCCGCACGCCGTGGTCGAGGTCGAGCAGATCCAGCACCTGCGACCAGGCGTGGCGGACCTTGCGGGGGCAGGCGTGCACGATCCGGGCGCACGCCTCGATCATGTCCGGGGCCGAACCGGGGCCCATCGTCCCGTACTTCAGGATCCGGCGGGCCAGCGGTGTGACCGGCCCGAGCGGGGCACGGGAGCCCAGGATCCGCCGGGTCAGCCAGGTCCGCACCGGCCCGGCCCGCAAGGGGACGACGGTGGAGGCGGCGACCAGCTGCGAACTGCCCGTGCTGCACAGCAGGACCGCCGCCGCGTGCGCACGGAACGCTGCTCTGCCGGAGGCCGCCATGATGGTCATCCCGCCCATGGAGTGCCCGGCGACCACGGCCTGTTCGCCGGGCGCGAGGGTCGCCTCCAGTACGGCTTCCAGATCGTCGGCGAGCGCGTCGGGGCTGCACGCGGGGCTCGCCGGGCTGCGCCCGTGGCCGCGCTGGTCGTAGGCGATGACCCGGTGGTCGGCGGCCAGGCCGCGGATCTGCGCCGCCCAGAAGGCGGTGGAACAGGTCCAGCCGTGGGCCAGGACGACGGCCGGCGCGCCCTCGGGCCCGTGGACCTCGACGTGCAGCCGGGATCCGTCGGCGGAGACGACGGTCGGTTCACGCGCCGGGGCGGGCGGGGCGTAGGGGCCGGATCCGACGTGCAGAAGGCGGCTCACGCTTCCACCCCGGCTTTCTCCTGCGCGATGCCCTTCACGGCCGCGGGAGCCCGCAGGACGTCGTACTCCGCGAGGTCGACGCGCCGTGTCGCCCGCCGGAACTCGCCGGTCGTACCGGGCCAGATGGTGGTGTTGCGGCCGCTCGCGTCGAGGTACCAGCTGGTGCAGCCGCCGGTGTTCCACACGGTGCGCTGCATGCGCTCCTGCACCCGGTGGTTCCAGGAGCGCACCGCGTCCGGGCGGGCGTCGAGGGCCACCCGGCCCCCGAGGACGTCGAGTTGACGGACGTAGTCGGCCAGGTAGTTCAGCTGGGACTCGATCATGAGGATCATCGAGGAGTTCCCGAGGCCGGTGTTGGGCCCGATGATCGTCATCCAGTTGGGGAAGCCGGCCGCGGAGGCGCCGCGCAGGGCCTCCATGCCGCCCTTCCAGGTCTCGGCGAGGGTCCGCCCGTCGGCGCCCACGACCCGCTCGGCGATGGGCATGTCGGTGACGTGGAAGCCGGTGCCGAAGACGATCGCGTCCACCTCGGCCTCGCTGCCGTCGGCGGCGACCAGGGTGGACCCGCGGACCTCGGCGAGCCCGCTCGCGACCACGTCCACGTTGGGCTGCGCGAGCGCGGGGTAGTAGTCGCTGGACAGCAGGATCCGCTTGCAGCCGATGCGGTAGTCCGGGGTCAGTTTCGCCCGCAGCGCCGGGTCCTTGACGGAACGGGCCATGTTGCGCCGCGCCAGCTCCTCGACGAGGCCGAGCTGCTTGGGATGCTTGGTGAACGCCTGGACCTGCAACTCCCGGATGCCCCACAGCAGTCCGCGCCTGAGCTGCGAGGTGAAGGGAAGCTGCCGGTGCAGCCACCGCTCGGGACCGCTGATGTTCCGGTCGACGCGGGGCATGACCCAGGGCGGGGTGCGCTGGAACAGGGTCAGGCGCGAGACCTCGGGCTGGATGGCGGGCACGATCTGGGCGGCCGAAGCTCCGGTCCCCACCATGGCGACGCGTTTGCCGCGCAGGTCGCAGTCGTGGTCCCAGCGGGCCGAGTGGAAGACCTCGCCCGGGAAGGAGTCCAGCCCCGGGATGTCCGGGATCTTCGGGTCGGACAGCGGCCCGGTCGCCGACACGACCATGTCCGCCGACAGGCTCCCGCTGCTGGTCTCGATGTCCCAGCACAGCCGTTCGGCGTTCCAGCTCATCCGCTTCACCTCCGAGTCGAAGCGGATGTGCGGGCGCAGCCGGAACACGTCCGTCACGTGCTCCAGGTAGGCGCGGATGTGCTCCTGCCCGGAGAAGGTTCGCGGCCAGTCGGGGTTGGGCGCGAAGGAGAACGAGTACAGATGCGAGGGCACGTCACACCGGCACCCCGGGTAGCTGTTGTCCCGCCAGGTGCCGCCGACGCTGCTCGCCCGCTCCAGGACGACGAAGTCGGTGACGCCCTCGCGGCGCAGCCGCACGGCGGCCCCCAGCCCGCCGAACCCGGACCCGACCACCGCGACCCGCACATGCTCGTGTTCGCGCTCGCCCATGCCGACACCTCCACACACCAGGAGAACCATGCCAGTGAACACTGGCGCAGTGGGAGCGTAGGGCAGCGGCGTACCGATGGGTAGGGGGCGGGGCGAGGAAAGTTACCCCTGGTACGCCTTAAGGTGCCCAGGTGGCCGAGAAGCGTGAATACCGCATGGAAGAGCTGGCCCGCCTCGCCGGGATCACGGTGCGCACCCTGCGCTTCTACCGCGAACGCAAGCTGATCCCGCCACCCCGCCGCGAGGGCCGCATCGCCTGGTACGACGACCAGCACCTGGCCCGGCTGCGCACGATCACGGCCCTGCTGGAGCGCGGCCACACCCTCAGCGGCATCGCGGAACTGGCGGAGGCCTTCGACCACGGCCGCGACGTCGGCGACCTGCTCGGCGTCGGCGGCCCCACCGAGGAGGAGCCGGTCCACCTCACCCCCGAGGAGCTCGCCGACCACTTCGCCGGCGAGGCCACCCCGGAGAACCTCGCCGCCGCGATGGAACTCGGCTACCTCGGCACCGACGGCGGGGAGATCGTCCACATCAGCCGCCGCCTCCTGGAGGTCTCCTCCGCCCTGGTCCACGAGGGCATCCCCCTCGCGGAGGTCCTCGGCGCGGCCGAACAGGTCCGCACCCACGCCGACGCCCTCGCCGAACTCTTCACCACCCTGGTCCTCCGCCACGCCTCCCCCGAGGACCTGCCCCGCCTGCGCCCCCTGGCCCGCAGCGTGGTGGAGGCGGAACTGTCACTGGCGCTGGACCGCAGGATGCGGAAGCCCTAGAGGTCGTAGACGACGGTCACCGGCGCGTGGTCCGACCACCGCTGCGCGTGCGTGGCGGCCCGCTCCACGAACCCCTTGACCGCCCGCCCGGCGAGCCCCGGGGTGGCCACGTGGTAGTCGATCCGCCATCCGGTGTCGTTGTCGAAGGCCCGCCCCCGGTACGACCACCACGAGTACGGCCCCTCGGTGTCCGGGTGGAGCACGCGGACGACGTCGACGTAGCCGCCGTCCTCCGGAGTGAGGACCCGGGTCAGCCACTCCCGCTCCTCGGGGAGGAACCCGGAGTTCTTCTGGTTGCCGCGCCAGTTCTTCAGGTCGGCCTGCTGGTGGGCGATGTTCCAGTCGCCGCAGACGAGCACCTCGCGCCCCTCGGCGGCGGCACGCTCCCGCAGCCCCTTCAGGTGGGCGAGGAACTCGCCCATGAAGCGTTCCTTCTCGTCCTGCCGCTCGGTGCCGACCTCGCCGGAGGGCAGGTAGAGGGAAGCGACGGTGACCCCGGGCAGGTCGATCTCCGCGTACCGCCCACTGCCGTCGAACTCTTCCGAGCCGAACCCGACCCGGACCCGGTCCGGCTCGCGGCGGCTGTACAGGGACACCCCGGCCCGCCCCTTGGCGGCGGCCGGCGCGTGCACGACATGCCACCCCTCCGGCGCGCGGACGGGCCCGGGCAGCTGCTCCGGCTCGGCGCGCACCTCCTGGAGGCACAGCACATCGGCTTCGGTCTCCGCGAGCCACTCCACGAAGCCCTTCTTCGCGGCGGCACGCAGCCCGTTCACATTCACAGAGGTCACTGTCAGCAAAGCACTCTCCTCGACATCACCGGCGACCCCAGCGGCAGGACCCGTTGTCGGAGGTCACAGTGAGCACCCCGGCACGATACCGGCACCCTGGACGAGGTCCAGTTCCGGATCGAATACGGTAGCGGCCATGCACATACGCCGGGTCTCCTTCGACCACCCCGACGCCATGAAGCTGAACGACCAGGTCCAGGCCGAGTACGCGGTCCGCTACGGCGACGACGGCGACGCCACGCCCATGGCCGCCGCGGACTTCGAACCGCCCAACGGCACCTACCTGATCGCGTACGACGAACACGGCACCCCCGTCGCCTCGGGCGGCTGGCGGGCCCAGGACGCCAACGACGAGGGCAACGTCGACGGCGACGCCGAGCTCAAGCGCATGTACGTGGTCGACGGCATGCGCGGCCGGGGTCTGGCCCGGCGCATCCTGGCCGCCCTGGAGGAGGACGCCCGCGCGGCCGGCCGCGTCCGCATGGTCCTGGAGACGGGCACCAAGCAGCCGGAGGCCATAGCCCTGTACACGTCCAGCGGCTACGAGCCCTGCGCCAAGTTCGGCTACTACCGCCTCTACGAGTCGAGCCGCTGCTTCGCCAAGAGCCTTTGAGGCGTGTGGCACTGAACACACGTCAGAGCCCCGGTCGGTTTCCCGACCGGGGCTCTGAGCTGCGTGGACCTGAGGGGATTTGAACCCCTGGCCCCCTCGATGCGAACGAGGTGCGCTACCGGACTGCGCCACAGGCCCTTGCAACGAGTGAAACTTTAGCACCCCGATCGGCCTGCTTGGAAATCCGTTCCCCAGGGGCGGTCACCTGCGGCTTCGCGGGCCTACTCGTTGGCGGCCCGGGGCCGGTCCCCGTCCTCGTACTGGTCGAACAGCGGGGTGCGGCCGCGCTCGCGGGCCCGTCGGGCGGAGGCCGCGCGGCGGGCGTCGGTGCGTCCGTCGCCGTCGTCGTCGCCCGCGTCCTGGGCGGGGGGCTGCGGCTCACCCGGGCGGTCCGCGGCGGCGGACTCGCTCTGCGCGTTCGGGGTGACCGCACTCGACCGGGCCGCGCTCCAGGTGTCCGGGGCGCCGAGATCCACGTCACTGGTGGCCCGCGGGGCGACCGGGGCCGTCACGTACGTCGGCAGGGGCACCGGCACCGGCTCCCAGCTGTCGCCGCCCTGCCCGGGCCGCCGCTGCCGCTCGCGCTGCTGGTCGACCCACTCCGCGTGGTCGGTCTGTTCGACGAGGGCGCGCCGGTCCGCCGCGAGGGCCGACAGGCCGGGGTCGGTCACCGGCTCGGGTCCCTCCTCCGGTTCGTCGCTCTCCTCGTCGGCGAGGGCGCGCCGGCGGGGCTGGCGCTGCCGCTCCTGCAGGCGCTGCGCCGCGGCCTCGGCCATGCGGCGGTCCATCTGGTACGCGAAGCGGCGGCGCTCCTGGGAGCGCAGGTACGCGATGTAGACGCTGAGCATGACCGCGGGCACGCCGGGCGCCCACAAAAAGGCGAGCCCTCCGACCGCGGCGACGATCGCGCCGAGGGTGAAGGCGAGGAACAGCATGGTGGTGGTGCGCCGGCGGCGCGCGAGCACCTTCAAGCGCCGGGCTCGTGCCGCGGCCGCCTGGTTCGCCTGCGCCGAGGCGCCGCGCCGGGCGGCGGGGACCCGTTCCCGGGGATGTCCGGACGTCCCCGCCTTCGGTGCGGGCGACTGACGGGCCGGGGGTTCGGGGCCGGGCGAGGGTACGGGTGCCTGGGTCTGGGGGCGGGTCTTGGACACGGCGAAGGCCCGGACGTCCACCGAGTCGGTGACGGCGTCCAGGTCGCCGGCGTCCTGCTCCCCCTCGTCGGTGGAGCGCGCCCGCAGGTCCTTGGCGTACCGGCGCTCCATTCCCGCCCGTCCGGACAGCAGCCGGATGGCGGTGCTGAAGCGTTCCGTCGGACGGGCCTCGTTCAGCTCGTCCTGCCTACGGAGCCACATCGGCACCAAGTAGGCGGCCCAGGCCCCGACAATGACTGCGTAGATGAGGCCGCTGCTGCTCACGCCTCACACCGTAGAGGGGTTTGCGTGAGGCCATCTGCCAATTGAGCCGGTGTGTCGCACGATCTGGCTGATATTTCGAACTTTTCTTGCGATCGTTGCGATCAGCAGACCGCCCAGGCCGGGAATTCATTGCCCTGAGATGGTCACCGGTCGATCAATTTCGAACACTTATTCAATTTCCGGGGTAGCGCCGCATTCCCGGATCACTCTGCGACCGTGCCCGCTGCCAGCGCCTCAGCAACCCGTCCGGCACCTCTTCCGCGGTGAGGGCGAAGACGAGATGGTCGCGCCAGGCCCCGTCGATGTGGAGATAACGCGGCCGCAGACCCTCCTCGCGGAATCCGAGTTTCTCCACGACCCGGCGGCTGGGCCCGTTCTCGGGGCGAATGCAGACCTCGATGCGGTGCAGTCCGACGGTGCGGAAACAGTGGTCGGTGACAAGCGCCACCGCCGTCGGCATCACGCCGCGGCCGGCCACCGCCTCGTCCACCCAGTAACCGACATGGCCCGAGCACATCGAGCCCCAGGTGATCCCGGCGACCGTCAACTGCCCGACCAGCCGCCCCTGGTACTCGATGACGAAGGGCAGCATCCGGCCCGCGTTCGCCTCCGACCGCAGATGCCGGACCATCTGGCGGAAGGTCGGGCGGTGGGTCATCGGCCCGCCGGGCGTGGGCGGCGGGATCGTCGCCTCCCAGGGGCGCAGCCAGTCGCGGTTGCGCCGGTTGACCTCGCGCCATGCCCGCTGGTCGCGCAGCTTTATCGGCCTGAGGACGATGTCGCCGTCCACCAGCTCCACGGGCCAGGATGGGCTGTTCAGCTCGCACCCCCGCTGCCGGGTCTGGGGTGGTCGCCGCCCCGGAGCTGCTCGACGGCGTGGACGAGCAGCGGCTCCAGCACGGCCAGGCCGTCCTTCACGCCGCCGCTGGAGCCGGGCAGATTGACGATCAGGGTGCCGCCCGCCACGCCGGCCAGACCCCGGGAGAGCGCCGCGGTCGGCACCTTCTCCCGGCCGAACGCCCGGATGGCCTCGGCGATGCCCGGCACCTCGTGGTCGATGACGCGGCGGGTCGCCTCGGGGGTGCGGTCGGTGGGCGAGATGCCCGTGCCGCCGGTGGTGACGATCACGTCGTAGCCGGCGTCGGCACCGGCGCGCAGGGCGGCCTCGACCGGGTCGCCGTCGGGAACGACCTGCGGCCCGTCGACCTCGAAGCCGAAGCGCTTCAGGCCGTCCGAGACCATCGGGCCGCCCTTGTCCTCGTAGATCCCGGCGGCGGCCCGGTTGGAGGCCGTGACCACCAGAGCGCGATACGTCATGCCCGGCTCCAGTCGCCCGACTTGCCGCCCGTCTTCTCCTCCACCCGTACGTCCGTGATGACCGCTCCCTTGTCGACCGCCTTGACCATGTCGATCACGGTGAGCGCGGCGACGGAGACCGCGGTGAGGGCCTCCATCTCGACACCCGTGCGGTCCGTCGTCTTCACGGTGGCCAGGATCTCCACCGCGTCGTCCGCGACCGACAGGTCCAGTTTCACACCGGACACCGACAAGGGGTGGCACAGCGGGATCAGATCGGGGGTGCGTTTGGCGCCCATGATCCCGGCGATCCGCGCGGTCGCGAGGGCGTCGCCCTTGGGGACGCCCTCGCCGCGCAGCAGCTCGATCACGCGGGGCGAGACGAGGACGCGCCCGCTGGCACGGGCGGTGCGCGCGGTCACGTCCTTCTGAGACACGTCGACCATGCGGGCGGCGCCCGCCGCGTCGATGTGCGTCAGCCGGTCCTGTGTGGGGCCGTCCTGCGGGGGTGGGTCCTGCGTGCTCATGCTGTGTGGCGCTCCCGGTCCGGGCCCGTCGCGGTGCGGCGCACGGGCCTGTTGTGCGCGACACGGTACCCCCAACCAGCGCCTATCGGCCGAGCAGGACCACCTCGACGTCGGTGCCCGGCTCGACGGACTCGGTGTCCTCGGGGACGGCGATCAGGGCGTCCGCGTGGGCGAGGGCGGCGACCAGGTGGGATCCGGCGCCGCCGACCGGGGTGACCTTGCCGTCGGCGTAGGTGGCGCGCAGGAACTGGCGGCGGCCCTTCGGGGAGGTCAGCGCCTTGTCCGCCACCAGGGTCGCCCGGGTCGTCGGGCGGTGGACGTCCTGGAGGCCCATCAGGGTGCGGATCGCGGGGCGGACGAAGAGTTCGAAGGAGACGTACGACGACACCGGGTTGCCGGGCAGGGCCAGCAGCGGGGTGTGGTCGGGGCCGATGGAGCCGAAGCCCTGGGGCTTGCCGGGCTGCATGGCGAGCTTGCGGAAGTCGATGCCGCTGCCGGCCTCGTCCTCGTCACCGACGTGGGACAGGGCTTCCTTCACCACGTCGTACGCGCCGACGCTCACGCCGCCCGTGGTGACCATCAGGTCGGCGCGGACCAGCTGGTCCTCGATGGTGGAGCGCAGGGTCTCGGCGTCGTCGGCGACGGCGCCCACCCGGTAGGCGATGGCGCCGGCGTCGCGGGCGGCGGCGGTGAGGGCGAAGCTGTTGGAGTCGTAGATCTGACCGGTGCCCAGTTCCGTGTCCGGCTGGACGAGTTCGCTGCCGGTGGAGAGCACCACCACGCGCGGCCGCGGGCGGACCCGGACGGTGCCGCGGCCGATCGCGGCGAGCAGGGCGATCTGGGGCGGGCCGAGGACGGCGCCGGCCTCCAGGGCGCGGTCGCCGGCCTTCACGTCGCTGCCCTTCGCGCGCACATGCGCGCGCGCCTCGGCCGGACGGTACACGTGCACGTGCCCGGTGGCGCCCTCGGGGCCGAGGCTGCGGGCGCGCATGCCGTGCACCGGGCCCTCGCCGAGCCCGCCGTCGGTCCACTCGACGGGCACGACCGTCTCGGCGCCGGGCGGCAGCGGGGCGCCGGTCATGATCCGGGCGGCCTGGCCGGGGCCCACATGGAGCAGTTCGGCCTGGCCCGCGGCGACGTCCCCGACGACCTCCAGGGCCGCCGGGAACTCCTCGCTCGCGCCCGCGACGTCCGCGACCCGTACCGCGTAGCCGTCCATCGAGCTGTTGTCGAAGGGCGGCAGGGACACCGGCACCGTGATGTCCTCGACGAGGACGCAGCCCTGGGCGTCGAGCAGGTGCAGCTCGATGGGTTCCAGGGGGCGGACGGTGGCGAGGATGTCCTCCAGGTGCTCGTCCACCGACCACAGGTGGTCGGGGCCGAAGTGGTCCTGGCCGGTGACGTGGGGCGCGGCGCTGCTCAACGGGCTACATCTCCTCGGCTACGTAACTGCGAAGCCAGGTCCGGAAGTCCGGGCCCAGGTCTTCACGTTCGCATGCGAGTCGGACAATGGCACGCAGGTAGTCGCCGCGGTCGCCGGTGTCATAGCGGCGGCCCTTGAAGACCACGCCGTGCACCGGGCCGCCGATCTTCTCGTCCGCCGCGAGCTCCTGCAGGGCGTCGGTGAGCTGGATCTCGCCGCCGCGGCCCGGCTCGGTCCGGCGCAGTATCTCGAAGATGTGCGGGTCGAGGACGTAGCGGCCGATGATGGCGTAGTTGGACGGGGCGTCGGCCGGGTCGGGCTTCTCGACCAGGCCGCTGATCTGGACGACGTCGCTGTCCTCGGTGGTCTCCACAGCCGCGCAGCCGTAGAGGTGGATCTGCTCCGGGGCGACCTCCATGAGCGCGATGACGCTGCCGCCGCGCTGCTCCTGGACCTCGACCATGCGCTGCAGCAGCGGGTCGCGGGGGTCGATCAGGTCGTCGCCGAGGAGGACGGCGAAGGGCTCGTCGCCCACGTGCGGGGCGGCGCACAGGACGGCGTGGCCGAGGCCCTTGGGGTCGCCCTGGCGGACGTAGTGCATGGTCGCGAGGTCGCTCGACTCCTGCACCTTGGCGAGACGGCCGGCGTCGCCCTTCTTCTGGAGGGCCGACTCCAGCTCGTAATTGCGGTCGAAGTGGTCCTCCAGGGGGCGCTTGTTGCGGCCCGTCACCATGAGGACGTCGTCGAGACCCGCGGCAACGGCCTCCTCGACCACGTACTGGATCGCGGGCTTGTCCACGACCGGCAGCATCTCCTTGGGAGTGGCTTTGGTGGCCGGCAGGAACCGGGTGCCGAGGCCTGCTGCGGGAATGACAGCCTTGCTGATCCGAGGGTGCAACTGAGTCATGTCGGCCACCCTATCCGGTGCCTTTGCATGGAATCTGCGGCTCCGGTTCATAGGCGCTCATATGAGCGTATTGCGACGGTACGGGAGCAACCATTGAGGCCTATCGCACGTCCGGGCGAGCCTGACAAGCGGAGTTTGCGGCGCGAGATCCTCGCGGTGAGGAACAGGTTGACGCCGGATGACCTGCGGGAAACATCGGCCGCGCTGGCCGGGCGGGCGCTGGAGCTGCCCGAGTTGGCGCGGGCCGGGACGGTGGCCGCGTACGTCTCGGTGGGGAGTGAACCCGGGACACTCGCGCTCCTGGACGCGCTGCGCGCCCGGGGCGTGCGCGTGCTGCTGCCGGCCCTGCTGCCCGACAACGACCTGGACTGGGGCGCGTACGAGGGCGAGGGCTCCCTGGCGCGCGTGCAACACGGCGGCCGCATGGCCCTCTTCGAACCCGCGGGCGAGCGCCTCGGGCCCGACGCCGTGACCACCGCCGGCGCCGTGCTGCTGCCCGGCCTCGCGGTGGACGCGCGCGGGATGCGGCTCGGGCGGGGCGGCGGCTCGTACGACCGGGTCCTGACGCGGCTGGAGCGGGCGGGGACGCATCCCGCCCTGGTGGTGCTGCTGTACGACTCCGAGGTCGTCGGGCACGTCCCCGCCGAGCCGCACGACCGGCCGGTGGACGCGGTGGTGACACCGTCGGGGGTGCGACGGTTCCGGCCGGCGCCCTGACGCCGAAGGGCCCTCCACGCGCGCGTGGAGGGCCCCTTGTTCACCGGCTCACGGTCTGAGCACCAGCTTGTCGGCGGTGCTCTTCTCGACCGCCTGGTCCGAGAAGGACCAGGGCAGCAGTTCGCCGTCTGCCCACTTCTCGGTCTGGTCGACGTAGTGGGAGTTGTAGGCGTGCCCGGAGGCGCCGGTGAGGTTGATCCACTTCGACTTGTCGAGGTCGCCGAGGTTCACCACCATCCGCATGGACGGCACCCACACCACCCCGTAGCCGCCGGCCGCGTTCCAGCCGGTCGCGTTGACCGTGGCCTCGCCGCCGCCGAGCTCCCAGGGGCCGCGGTTGAGGGCGTACTGGATGAAACCGGGGCCCGCGGTGCCGAGGGTCTGGTTCTTCAGGAACAGGCGGTGCAGCCGGCCCCAGCTCCAGGAGTCGATGTCCTTGCCGAGCTTGGCGGTCAGCTCCCAGCGGGCGTCGATCATGGCCCGCTTGAACAGCTGGTCGCGGTCGACGGCACCCGGGCGGCTGTTGCTCACCTTGGGCGTCTTCCACCAGTCGCTGTCCGGCTGGTTCATGAGCTTGCGGACCACCTCGAACCAGCGGTCGCCGCCGTCCGGCTGCGCCCGGTCGGGGTCGCGCTGGCCGCACTCGCGGACCTTCTCGGCCTCATCGGCGGGGCCGGTGGTGTTGACCGGCTCGACCCACAGGCACTGTCCCTTGGGGCGCAGCTCCTTGGGCAGCTTGTTGCCGAAGGCGAGCTTGAGGATGTTGCGCCACACCGCGTTGAAGTAGGCCGCCGCCGCGGAGTCGGCGTCCTGGGTGTAGTCCCAGCCCTCCAGGAGCTTCTGCGCCTCGCGGACGTCCTTGTTCCCGGGGTCGATCTTCAGCAGCTTGGGCACCAGCAGCCGGGCGATCTCGCTGCTGTTGTCCAGCTGCATCTGGCGCATGTCGTCCGTGGAGATCTTGCCGCCGTCCTTGATCTTCGACTGGATCAGGTCGGTTATCCGCTGGCTGCGGGCGCCGTAGCCCCAGTCCGCGGTGAGCGTGTACGGGTACTCGTCCGGGTCGATCACTGCCTGGTTGGCGGTGACGATGTAGCCGCGCTCGGGGTCGTACTCGTAGGGCAGCGCGTCCTGGGGGACGTACCCGGTCCAGCGGTACTTGGAGTCCCAGCCGGGCGCCGGGATGGAGCCGTCGTCGCCCTTCGCGCGCGTGGGGATCTTCCCCGGCAGCGTGTAGCCGATGTGGTTCTCGGTGTCGGCGTAGATCAGGTTCTGCGAGGGCACCTCGAACCGGGCGGCGGCCTTGCGGAAGTCGGTCCAGTTCTTCGCCTTGTCCATGGCGAAGACGGCGTCCATGGTGGTGCCTGGCTGCAGGGCGGTCCAGCGCAGCGCGACGCCGTAGCCGTCGCCTCTGTCGGGTGCGGCGGTGTCGACGGCGGCCTTCCTGCCGACCCTCACGAGCTCCTCGTCGCGATCGGACAGCAGAGGCATCCCGTCCTCGGTCTGCCGTACGACGATCTTCTTGGACTCGCCCCCGGCGACCTTGATGGTCTCCTCGCGTGTCTTGAAGGGCTTGACCTTGCCGTCGTACAGGTAGCCGTCGCCGGTGAGCTTCTCCAGGTAGAGGTCCGTGACGTCGACGCCGGAGTTGGTCATGCCCCAGGAGATGTCCTGGTTGTGGCCGATTATCACGCCCGGCATGCCGGCGAAGGTGTAGCCGCTGACGTCGTACTGGCACGCGCTGGAGACGCTGCGGCAGTGCAGGCCCATCTGGTACCAGACGGACGGCAGGGAGGGCGACAGGTGCGGGTCGTTGGCCAGCAGCGGCTTGCCGGTGATGGTGTACTTCCCGCCGACGACCCAGGAGTTGGAGCCGATGCCGTCGCCGTTCACGCCGACGGCCGGCGGGAGGTCGTCCAGGACGTTGGTGAGGCCGCCGAGCTGGCTGTCCAGGCCCGCGGTGCCCGAGGCGCCGGAGGCGGTGCCGCTCGCGCCGGACGTGCCGGAGGCGGCGCCCTGGGTGCCCGCCGTTCCGGCGGAGGCTCCCGCGGTGCCGTTCGCGCCGGAGGTGCCGTTCGCGCCGCCCTGCTCGAACGTCTGCGTCAGCTCGTTGTACTGGCCCTCCTGGACGATCGCCTTGTTCCGGCCGTACGGGTACTGCGGGTACAGGTCGGCGATCTGCTTCGGGCCGAGGCGGCTGGTCAGCAGGGCGCGGTCGATCTCGTCCTGCATGTTGCCGCGCAGGTCCCAGGCCATCGCCTTCAGCCAGGAGATCGAGTCGACCGGGGTCCACGCCTGCGGCTTGTAGTCGTTGGTGAAGCCCAGTGCCGCGTACTCCAGGGAGATGTCCTCGCCGTCCTTGCCCTGGAGGTAGGAGTTGACTCCCTTGGCGTAGGCCTGGAGGTACTTCTTCGTGGTGGCCGACAGCTTGGTGTCGTACTCCTGCTTGGCGACCCGGTCCCAGCCGAGGGTGCGCAGGAACTCGTCGTTGTCGACCTGGCTCTTGCCGAACATCTCCGACAGCCGGCCGGAGGCCATGTGGCGGCGGACGTCCATCTCGTAGAACCGGTCCTGCGCCTGGACGTAGCCCTGCGCCATGAACAGGTCCGCGTCGGAGGAGGCATAGATCTGCGGGATGCCGTAATGGTCGCGTTTGACCTCGACGGGGCCCGAGAGGCCCTTCAGCGTGAGGGTGCCCTTCGTCTGCGGGAAGGAGGCCCGGACGGTACTGATGGACCAGTACGACCCGTAGGCCACACCCCCTATGAGGGCCAGCACCAGGACGAGCACGATAAGTCGGGCTTTGCGCCCCTTTCTCCTGCCGGACTTGCCGGGCTGCTGACCCGTGGAGGCGGTGGTGTTGGGGGGCATCGCTGTCCTTGCTGTCCTAACGCGAGCGGCAGGTTCGGCTGTGCTTTTAACTGAGCGCTGGAGCAACGATAGGCGCAGGGCCTTGCGCCCCTTGACGCGGAGTCGGGAACCAGCACGGACGGATGTTCGATCTTGCCCCAAGAAGTGTCAAGAAATCGTCAAGAGTTAGGTAAGGTAACGAAGTAGTTGGCGCGGTGCGCCACAGCTTCATGTGCGATGTACGTGAGCCCACGCGCGCGTGCGTGCGGGCCAGGGAAGGATTCGGCCGCTGACTGTTCACCACCTCAACCAGCTCCTGCTCGTCTGCTCGCTCGTCCTGCTCGTCGCCGTCGCAGCGGTACGGATCTCCTCGCGCAGCGGGCTCCCCAGCCTGCTCGTGTACCTGGGGATCGGCGTCGCCATGGGCCAGGACGGCGTGGGCGACATCCATTTCGACAACGCCGAACTGACTCAGGTCATCGGGTACGCGGCCCTGGTCGTGATCCTGGCCGAGGGCGGTCTGGGCACGAAGTGGAAGGAGATCAAGCCGGCCCTGCCGGCCGCCACGGCACTGGCGCTGGCCGGTGTCGCGGTGAGCGTCGGGGTCACGGCGTCGGCCGCGCACTACCTCATCGGGCTGGAGTGGCGGCAGGCCCTCATCATCGGGGCGGTCGTCTCCTCGACCGACGCGGCGGCCGTGTTCTCCGTGCTGCGCAAGATCCCCCTGCCCGCGCGCGTGACGGGCACGCTGGAGGCGGAGTCCGGCTTCAACGACGCCCCGGTGGTCATCCTCGTGGTGTCCCTGTCCATGGCCGGGCCCGTCGAGCACTGGTACACGCTGCTGGGCGTGATCCTGCTGGAGCTGGCGATCGGCGCGGCCATCGGACTCGCGGTGGGCTGGCTGGGCTCCTGGGGGCTCAGGCACGTGGCGCTGCCCGCCTCCGGCCTCTACCCGATCGCCGTCATGGCGATCGCCGTGGTGGCCTACGCGGCCGGCGCGCTCGCCCACGGGAGCGGCTTCCTCGCGGTGTACCTCGCCGCGATGGTGATGGGCAACGCGCGGCTGCCGCACTGGCCGGCCACCCGCGGGTTCGCCGACGGGCTCGGCTGGATGGCCCAGATCGGCATGTTCGTCCTGCTCGGCCTGCTGGTCACCCCGCACGAACTGGGCGACGACATCGTGCCCGCGCTGGTCATCGGGCTGGTGCTGACCATGGTGGCGCGACCGCTGAGCGTGGTGCTCTGCCTGTCGCCGTTCCGGGTGCCCTGGCAGGAGCAGGCCCTGATGTCCTGGGCGGGGCTGCGCGGGGCCGTGCCCATCATCCTGGCGACCATCCCCATGGTCCAGGGCGTCGACGCCAGCCGACGGATCTTCAACATCGTCTTCGTGCTGGTCGTCGTCTACACCCTGGTCCAGGGCCCGACGCTGCCCTGGCTGGGCCGCAAGCTGCACCTGGGGGACGGCTCGGAGGCCGCCGACCTCGGCATCGAGTCGGCCCCGTTGGAGCGGCTGCGCGGCCATCTGCTGTCCGTGGCGATCCCCGGCGAATCGAAGATGCACGGCGTGGAAGTGGCCGAGCTGCGGCTGCCGCACGGCGCGGCCGTGACGCTCATCGTGCGCGGAGGCGAATCCTTTGTCCCGCTGCCGACGACGATCTTGCAGCGGGGCGACGAGCTCCTCGTGGTCGCCACGGACCCCGTCCGGGACGCGACCGAGAGCCGGCTGCGGGCCGTGGGGCACGGCGGCAAGCTGGCCGGCTGGCTGGGCACGGACGGGGCGAGCCGTTGAGGGCGTTTTGCGCGGTTTGGGATTTGTAGGGCGTCCAGGGGCATGGTGCTCACTTTCACAGGAGAGCAGCCCTTGATCCCTGTACGATGAAGGCGTTACCCAGATCGAACCAACTCTGCCTGACGCAGAGCTGGCGCGACCGTATGGCGGTCGGGACACCCCTCCTCACCGGGCCCCGGCATCTACCGCAGTTCCGCGCAAGAGGACAGCTCTCGGCGCCGCCCGCTACGGGGCCGCGCTACCAGGCGGCAGAAAGGCACGGGCCGTGGCGTCCACGGTCACCTCGAAGGCGTCGGAGAACCCGACGGCTTCCGCCCGCCCGGGATACGGCCGGCTGCTGCGCACCCGCGGCGCCTGGACGTTCCTGCTCCCCGGCTTCGCGGCACGCCAGCCGTTCGCGATGCTGACCATCTCCATCGTCCTGCTGGTGCAGCACACCACCGGCTCCTACGGTGCGGCGGGCGCCGCCGCGGCCGCCACCGGCGTCTCCATGGCCCTGTTCGCGCCCTACAGCGGCCGTCTCGCCGACCGCTACGGGCAGCGCGCCGTGCTGGTCCCCGGAGTGCTGCTGCACGCTCTGTCCGGTCTGACGCTGACCGCGCTCGCGCTCATGGACGCACCCCTGTGGGCGGTGTTCGCGGCGGCCGTCCCGACCGGTGCCTCGGTGCCGCAGGTCGGCCCGATGGTGCGGGCCCGCTGGGGCGTGAAGCTCAAGGACTCGCCGCTGATGACCACCGCCGCGGCCTTCGAGTCCGTCACGGACGAACTGACCTTCGTGGTCGGACCGCTGCTGGCCACCGCCCTGTGCACGGCCGTCGACCCGGCCGCCGGACTGGTCACGGAGGCCTCGCTGACCCTGATCGGCGGTCTGCTGTTCGCCGCGCAGAAGAGCACGCAGCCCTCGGTCGCCACCGGCGGGCACGCGCGCGTGGAGCACGCCTCGGCACTGCGCGTCCCCGGGGTGCGCGTGCTGATCGTGACCTTCCTGGGCATCGGCACGGTCTTCGGCGGCATGCAGGTCGCGCTGGCCGCGTTCACCGAGTCGATCGGCGAACCGGGCCTGAACGGCGTCCTCTACGGCGTCTTCGCCGCGGGCAACATGCTCTCCGGCGTGGTCTGCGGCGCGATCGTCTGGAAGGCGGCCCCGCAGCGGCGCCTGGTCATCGGCTACGCGGCGCTCGCCCTGGCCGCGTCCGGTCTGTGGGCCGCCCACTCGGTGCCGGTCCTCGCCGGCCTCGGCCTGCTGGTCGGCATGTGCATCGCGCCTGCCCTGATCACCGGCTACACCCTGGTCGACAGCCTGGTCCCGGCCGGTGCCCGCACCGAGGCCTTCACCTGGCTGACCGGAGCGGTCGCGCTCGGCCAGGCCGCCGCCGTCACGGTCGCCGGTCAGCTGGAGGACCGCTTCTGGTCGGGCGCCGGTTTCCTGGTGCCGATGGGCGGCACGGTGCTGGCCCTGGCGACCCTCCTGGCGCTGCGGTCCCGGCTGGCGGCGCGGGCCAACGGCCGGACCGTTGCACGTGGCGTGGGTCACCGCGTGCCGGTGGCAGTGGACTGAGCGGCCGGAATACGTCACTATGGATCGTCGTTAGCACTCATCGAGTGAGAGTGCCAGGAGGAAGACAGTGCCCACCTACCAGTACCAGTGCACCGCGTGCGGCGAGGGCCTCGAGGCGGTGCAGAAGTTCACCGACGACGCCCTGACCGAGTGCCCCAGCTGCCAGGGCCGCCTGAAGAAGGTGTTCTCGGCGGTCGGCATTGTCTTCAAGGGCTCCGGCTTCTACCGGAACGACAGCCGCGGCTCCTCGTCGAGCAGCTCCCCGGCTGCGAAGTCGAGTTCCGCGTCCTCGGGCTCGTCCTCCTCCGACTCCGGCTCGTCGAGCTCCGGCTCGAGCTCGTCGTCGAGCACCAGCAGCTCCTCCTCCAGCACCACCGCCGCGTAAGGCCCGATTCTTACGGGACCCTGTCGCCCTCGGGCGACGGGGTCCTCGGCGTTCCTGCGTCCGGTTAGGGTGCGGGCATGGCGAACAAGGCGAACGTGGCGGACCAGGAAGGCGCCGGGATCGGCGTCATCGGCGGCTCGGGGTTCTACTCCTTCCTCGACGACGTGACCGAGATCCAGGTCGACACCCCGTACGGGCCGCCCAGCGACTCCCTCTTCCTCGGTGACGTCGCCGGCCGGCGGGTCGCCTTCCTGCCGCGGCACGGACGGGGCCACCACCTGCCGCCCCACCGGATCAACTACCGGGCCAACCTGTGGGCGCTGCGCTCGGTCGGCGTGCGCCAGGTCCTCGCCCCGTGCGCCGTGGGCGGCCTGCGCCCCGAGTACGGGCCGGGCACGCTGCTGGTGCCGGACCAGCTGGTGGACCGCACGAAATCCCGCGCCAACAGCTACTTCGACGGGGTGCCGCTGCCCGACGGCTCCGTGCCGAACGTGGTGCACGTGTCGCTGGCCGACCCTTACTGCCCCGCAGGGCGGGCCGTCGCGCTGAAGGCGGCGCGCGGCCGGGACTGGGAGCCGGTGGACGGCGGCACGCTGGTCGTGGTCGAGGGGCCGCGCTTCTCGACGCGTGCGGAATCGTTGTGGCACCAGGCGCAGGGCTGGTCGGTGGTGGGCATGACCGGCCACCCCGAGGCGGCGCTCGCCCGCGAGCTGGAGCTCTGCTACACGTCGCTGACCCTCGTGACCGACCTCGACGCGGGCGCCGAGACGGGCGAGGGCGTCTCGCACGACGAGGTGCTGCGGGTGTTCTCGGCGAATGTGGACCGGCTGCGGGGGGTGCTGTTCGACGCGGTGGCCGGGCTGCCCGCCGAGGGCGAGCGGGACTGTCTGTGTGTGCGTGCGCTGGGCGGGATGGATCCGGGGTTCGCGCTGCCGTAGGGCTCCGCGGCGGGGCCCGTGGGGGTGCCGGCGCTGGTGGTGCTGGTGCTCATTCCGGCGGTTGGGGCTGTGGCTGCGGAGCGTCCCGTTCGGGTGAGGGAGTTCTCCACAGGCCGGCGGTGGATCCACAGGCCTGAGCGGGCGGTGGCGCGAGACCTCATCGTGGGGGACGCAAGCCGGTCCCTCGTCACAGGTGGTGGTCTCCGTGTCCCTCGCTCGTTCCTCGGTCGTGCCCTCGTCTCCCTCCTGGTCACGCGCCTCGTGCCCGCCCGGCGCGGAGGTGCCCGCGACCCGTGAGGTGCCGCGGTTCGAGCCGGTACGGGTCCGCGGCGGGCACCGGTCCGGCCGGCTCGTCCGGCACCGGCGAAGGGCCGTGGCCGTGGGGCTCGCGGTCACCGCCACGGCACTCGTGGCGGCGGGCCCGCGCGATACCGACGCGGCCCGTGGTCATCCCCGGGCCCGGCCTCCCGCCCACACGGCCTCGGTGTCCGGGGAGCAGCCCCCGCTCACGCGCCGGGCCCCGGGACCGGTGACGGCCCCGGTCCGGATCGCCGACGCGGCCACGGTAGGACTGCTGCGGCCCGGCGACCGGGTCGACGTCATCGCCGCCGAGGGGGCGGTGCCGGGCGGCGACGCCCGGGTGGTCGCGCGCGGGGCCAGGGTGACGAAGGTGCCGGAGCCGGTGGAGGGCGCGGGCGACAGCGGGGCGCTGGTCGTGCTGTCGGTGCCGCGGGCCACCGCCGCCCGGCTGGCCGGCGCGGGTGCCACCGGGCGGCTGGCGGTGACGCTGTGGTGATTGCGTGCATGATCGCGTCAAGGCCCTCGTTCAAGGGACCTGGTTGCCCGGTTCGGCCCAGCGGTGACGTAGGTTGCGGAGCGTTTTGTTCCACAAGCTGCTCGTACGAGGAGAGGCCCCCAGGTGAGCGAGAAGAAGGAGCCGAGTGTCTGGGAGGGCTTCAAAGCCTTCCTGATGCGCGGGAACGTCGTCGATCTGGCGGTGGCGGTGGTGATCGGTGCCGCCTTCACCAACATCGTCAACGCCGTGGTGAAGGGGATCATCAACCCGGTCGTCGGCGCCATCGGGACCAAGAACCTGGACCACTACAGCTCGTGTCTGAGCTCGACCTGCGAGGGCGAGCAGGGCATCCAGATCCTGTGGGGTTCCGTCCTCGGTGCCGCCCTGAGCTTCGTGATCACCGCGGCGGTCGTGTACTTCCTGATGGTCCTGCCCATGGCGAAGTACCTGGCCCGGCAGGAGGCCCGCCGGAAGGCGAAGGAGGGCACGCAGGAGATCTTGGAGGTGACCGAGCTGGAGGTGCTGAAGGAGATCCGGGACGCCCTGGTCGCCCAGCGCGGCTCGGGGCACGACCGGGAGGAGCGCGACGGCTTCAGAGGTGGTGGGGGGGCTTCTCGTCCAGGAAGCGCTTGAGGTCCGCCGCGCTGCCGCCGGAGTCGGTGCGCTCGCCCCAGCCGCGGTCGGTGTCGTCGGAGGACTGCTGGTCGAGCGGGTCGTCGAAGACCAGCGCGGGCTTCGGCTCGCGCGGCTCGGGGCCGGGGACGGTACTCATGCAACCAGGGTACGGTCGCGGAGAAATTCCCCGTGCCTTCTGCTCTGCTGGGACGCATGACGTCCAGCCCCACTCCCCCGCCCGTCCCCGCGCCCGGCAACAGGGGGGCGCTGCGCAGGCTTCGGGCCCGTGGCCGCGACGAGGCGCACCGGACGGCCTCGCCGCTGGAGCTCTTCTTCGATCTGTGTTTCGTCGTGGCCGTCGCCCAGGCGGGCATCGCGCTGGTGCACTCCGTCGCCGAGGGGCACGCGGGCCAGGGCATCCTCGACTACGCCATGGTGTTCTTCGCCCTGTGGTGGGCGTGGATGAACTTCACCTGGTTCGCCTCGGCGTACGACAACGACGACGTCCTCTACCGGGTCGTCACGCTGGTCCAGATCGCGGGTGTACTGGTCCTCGCGGCGGGGGTCTCGCGGGCGTTCGAGGACCACGAGTACCTCGTGGTCTGGCTCGGCTACGCGATCATGCGGGTGGCCATGGCGGCGCAGTGGCTGCGGGCGGCCCGCGCCGCCGGGGGCCCGGAGCGTACGACGGCCCTGCGTTACGCCGGCGGCGTGCTGGCGTGCCAGGCCGGCTGGCTGGGGCTGCTGTTCCTGCCCGAGGGGGGCCGGCCCTGGTGGTTCCTGGTGATGGCGCTGCTGGAGATGTGCGTGCCGCCCGTCGCGGAAAGGCACCACACCACGTCCTGGCACCCCCGCCACATCGCGGAGCGGTACGGGCTGTTCACCATCATCGTGCTCGGCGAGACGATCGCGGCGGCCACGATCGCGGTGAAGTCGGGCATCGACGAGAACGACGCGCTGGGCGAGCTCCTCCCCATCGCGGCGGGCGGCCTGCTGGTCATCTTCGCCGCGTGGTGGATCTACTTCGTGGTGCCCATCCACGGCCATCTGCGGACCAGCCGCCAGGCGTTCCTGTGGGGCTACGGCCACTACCTGGTGTTCGCCTCGGCGGCGGCGATCGGGGCCGGGCTGGAGGTGGCGGTGGAGGAGACGGTCGGCAAGGCACACGTCTCCACACTGGCGGCGTCGGCCGCGGTGACACTGCCGGCGGCCCTGTACCTGCTCACGGTGTGGGTCCTGCACTCGCGCCACTTCAAGCGGGGCATCACCCAGCAGCTGGTGCTGCCGACGACGGCCCTGCTGGTGATCTGCTGCACGTTCCTGGGGCACTGGGCGGTGTTCGCGGCGGGAGTGGTCTGCGCGCTGTCGGTGGCGGCCGGAGAGACCCTGGCCACGCGCCCGGCCACGCGGGAGAGCGGGCCGGCGACGCGGACCGGGTGAGGGCCTCCGCGAGCCGGTCCGCGCACCGGTCGACGGGCTGACGCGGCAGCCACCGGCTCGGTACGCCCGCCGGGGCCGGTGGCGGACGAGACTGTGCCCCATGACAGTTGACGCACTGACGGATGTCGCCGGCCTGCGCGTGGGACACGCGACCCGCACCGGCGACGGTTGGCTCACCGGCACCACGGTCGTGCTCGCCCCGGAGGGCGGGGCCGTGGCCGCCGTGGACGTGCGGGGCGGCGGGCCCGGCACCAAGGAGACCGACGCGCTGGATCCCCGCAACGTGGTGCGGAAGGTGGAGGCGGTCGTGCTGACCGGCGGCAGCGCGTACGGGCTCGACGCCGCGTCGGGGGTGATGGCCTGGCTGGAGGAGCGGGGGCGCGGGATCCGCGTCGGGGCGAAGCCGGCCGAGGTCGTGCCCGTGGTGCCCGCCGCCTGTGTCTTCGACCTGGGGCGGGGCGGCGACTTCCGGGCCCGGCCGGACGCGGTGACCGGCCGGGCCGCGGTCGAGGCCGCCGCGGCGAGCGAGCTCGGCGCGCCGGTGCCCCAGGGGTGCGTGGGGGCGGGCACGGGAGCGGTGGCCGGGGTGGTGAAGGGCGGCATCGGCAGCGCGAGCACGCTGCTCGGCTCGGGGATCACGGTGGCCGCGCTGGTCGTGGCCAACGCGGCGGGGTCGGCGCTGGATCCGGAAACGGGGGTGCTGTACGGGGAGTTGTTCCAGGGGCGGGTGGAGTACCCGGGGGCCCAGGTGCACGCCCGGGCGCGGCGGCGTCTGGCCGAGGCGGCCGAGAGGAATACGCCGCCCCCGCTCAACACGACGCTCGCGGTGGTCGCCACGGACGCGGACCTGTCCAAGGCGCAGGCACAGAAGCTGGCCGGCACGGCGCACGACGGCATCGCCCGTGCGGTGCGGCCGGTGCATCTCCTCAACGACGGGGACACGGTGTTCGCGCTGGCGACGGGCGACCGGGCCCTGGACGCCGCGAACCCGCTCGCCCTGAACGAGATCCTCGCGGCGGGTGCGGACATGGTGACGCGGGCGATCGTCCGGGCCGTGCGGGCGGCGGACCCGGTGGACGGTCCGGGCGGGGCGTGGCCGTCGTACGGAGAGTTGTACGAAAGCCGCTGAACTGGCCCGCGGGCACAGCGGATCCACAGCCGAACCGGAATTTGTCGCGGTTCTGTCACGTGACGGCCTTCATGGGGAACGGACGGAACCCGACCGGTTCCCCGGCCCCTCTTCCCTCACGTACTGGAGCGGATCACGCAACATCACACGAACTGGGAGCAGCCCGTGACAACGCCGAACATTTCAGCGCGGCGCACTCTGACGGCCTGTGCCGCCCTGATGGTCGGCGCCCTGACCCTCACCGCCTGCGGTGGCAGCGCCAACGCCAAGGACGACGGGAAGGACGGCAAGGGCGGCGCCAAGACGTCCGTGGCGAAGATCGCCATCTCGGCGAAGGACGGTTCGACCGGCGCGTCCATCAACACGACCGGCGTGAAGGTCAGCGACGGGAAGCTGACCGAGGTGAAGATGACGGTGGCGGGCAGCGGGCAGACCGTCGCGGGCTCGGTCTCCGGTGACGGCAAGGTCTGGAAGCCGAAGGAGCAGCTGGAGCGCGGGACGAAGTACCAGATATCGGCGACCGCCAAGGACGCGGATGGCCGGACGGCCGCGGCCAACTCGATCTTCACGACGGTGACGACGTCGAACAGCTTCATCGGGACCTACACGCCGGACAACGGCACCACGGTCGGCGTGGGCATGCCGGTGTCGTTCACCTTCGACAAGACCATCACCGACCGGAAGGCCGTGCAGTCGCACATCACGGTCTCCTCCAGCAGCGGGCAGAAGATCGTCGGGCACTGGTTCAACGGGCAGCGCCTCGACTTCCGGCCGGAGGAGTACTGGAAGGCCGGCTCCAAGGTCACGATGAAGATCGACCTGGACGGGGTCGAGGGCGCGAACGGCGTCTACGGCGTGCAGAAGAAGACGGTCACGTTCACGGTGGGCCGTTCGCAGGTCTCCACGGTCGACGCCAGCACCCAGACCATGACGGTCATCCGGGACGGCAAGACCATCAAGACGATCCCGATCTCGGCGGGCAGCCCGGAGCACACCACCTACAACGGGCAGATGGTGATCTCCGAGAAGTTCGTCCAGACCCGGATGAACAGCCGGACGGTCGGGCTGGGCGGGGAGTACGACATCCCGGACGTGCCGCACGCGATGCGTCTGACGACGTCGGGCACGTTCATCCACGGCAACTACTGGTACAACAAGGGCAACCCGCCCTTCGGCCGCCAGGGCACCAGCCACGGCTGCGTCGGTCTCGCCGACGTCCAGGGCGCGGGCGGCAGCACGTCGGCCAAGTGGTTCTACGACAACTCCCTCATCGGGGACGTGGTGATCGTGAAGAACTCCCCCGACAAGACGGTGGCGCCGGACAACGGACTCAACGGCTGGAACATGCCGTGGAGCCAGTGGGTCGCGGGCAGCACTTCCTGACCGTCCGGCAGACCGCCTGAAAGATCGCCCCAGCTGGGGTTTTTGACGGACCGACCGGGCCGCGCGGGAACTTTTCGCGCGGCCCGCGCGTTTTCCCGGACGTACGTTTTCTCGGTTCCCGGACATGATGTCCGACCGAGGGGCTACCGTATGCACCCACAAGGTGACATGCAGCAACGCCGGGAGAAACCTTGAGCGTTCCGTACGAGACGGCAGCGTACGAACCCCACGACTCGCCCGAGTCTCCGGAGGAGCACCTCGCGCGACTCCTCGGCCGCGCCCTGAACTCCTTCGAGCTACCGGACGAGACGATAAGGCGCCTGGACTGCGCGCTGGCGCACGACGGTTCGCTGCACTCCGCGCACCACAGTGCGGGCCTGCACCGGGAGACGTACCGGCACACATGGCTGCTCGCCGACGGTTCGGCGCTCACGCTCTGGGAGCTCGTCCACAACACCGCGCCGGGCAGCGAACCGCATCACGAGGTGTACGTCGACGAGGAGGAGCTGCGCGCGGCCACCATGCGGCTGCCGCTGCCGCCGGACACCCCGGACTTCGAACTGCCGGTGACGGTACAGCTGTCACCCGTCCCCGCCCCCCGGCATGCCTACGCCGGGGAGAACTCCGCGGACCACGCGCGCCGTTTACTGCGCCGGGCGGAGAACACGGACCGGCCGGGTGCGGAGACGGCGGCCCTGCTGGCCACGGCGTCGGGGCACCGGATCACCCAGGCCTTCGGCCGGCCGTGCCGCGCGGGCCGGGCGGGCCTGGGCTTCTCGCTCTACGAGCACGCGTTCCTGCTGCGCGACGGCGAGGAGGTCTCCCTCTGGGAGGTCGAGCACACGGCGACGCCGGACGGACGGCACATGTGCGAGGTGTACGCCAGCGAGGACGCGGCACGCGAGGCGATGGAGCGGCGGGCGGCGCAACGCTCCTGAGGCGGACGGAGGTTCGCTAGACGCCTCTGTCGCCGAGTTGGCGCACCAGGTCGGCGAAGGCGGCTCTCTCCTCGGCTGTCAGCTCCAAGGACTCCGACCGGGGGCCCGTCTGCCGCTGTTGCGGGAGGGCGGGGAGCGGGTGGCCTTCGGGCCATCGGGAGACGTGCTCGGGCATGCGCCCCAGTAGACACCACGGCCCGGGACTTCGGTCCCGGGCCGTGACTTTCGTGATCTATCTCGCAGGTGGCATGAACGGTTCACACGCCTCGAATCGGGCGAACCCCCAGCCGCTTCACACCGCGACGGGCTGCTTCGTCTCCGCCGCCCGTGCCGCGCCGCCCTCGCCGGACGCCGCCGCGGCACCCGGGACCGGCTTGCGCAGGCCCTTGAGGACGATCACCAGGGCCGTCGTGACGCAGACGCCCGCGGCGATGGCGATCAGGTAGAGGAACGCGTTGCCGATCAGCGGGACGACGAAGATGCCGCCGTGCGGGGCGCGCAGGGTGGCGCCGAAGGCCATCGACAGGGCGCCGGTGACCGCGCCGCCCGCCATGGAGGCGGGGATGACGCGCAGCGGGTCGGCCGCGGCGAACGGGATCGCGCCCTCGGAGATGAACGAGGCGCCGAGCACCCAGGCGGCCTTGCCGTTCTCGCGCTCGGTCTGGGTGAAGAGCTTGCCGCGCACGGTCGTCGCCAGGGCCATCGCCAGCGGCGGGACCATGCCGGCCGCCATCACCGCGGCCATGATCTTCATCGCCGAGTCGCTGGGGCTGGCCACCGCGATACCGGCCGTGGCGAAGGTGTAGGCGACCTTGTTGACCGGGCCGCCGAGGTCGAAGCACATCATCAGGCCGAGGAGGGTGCCGAGCAGGATCGCGTTGCTGCCGGACAGGCCGTTCAGCCAGTCGGTCATGCCCTTCTGGGCCTCGGCGATGGGCTTGCCGATGACGACGAACATCAGGAACCCGACGATCGCCGAGGAGATCAGCGGGATCACCACCACGGGCATGATGCCGCGCAGCGCCGCCGGGACGTTCACCTTCTGGATCGCCATCACCACGCCGCCGGCGATCAGACCGGCCGCCAGGCCGCCGAGGAAGCCGGCGTTGATGTTGAACGCGATCATGCCGCCGACGAACCCGGGGACGATGCCGGGCCGGTCGGCCATGCCGTAGGCGATGTAGCCGGCCAGGACCGGGACGAGGAAGCCGAAGGCGACACCGCCGATCTGGAAGAGCAGGGCCGCCCAGCTGTCGGCCTGGGTCCACAGGAAGTGGTCCATCACCGACGGAGCCTTGTTGATCTTGTAGCCGCCGATCGCGAACCCGAGGGCGATGAGCAGACCGCCCGCGGCGACGAACGGCACCATGTAACTGACCCCGGACATCAGCCACTTGCGCAGCTTGGTGCCGTAGCCCTCGCCGGAGTCGCCCGCGCGGTCCACCGGGGAGGACGGGGCGGAACCGGAGGTGACCTCGCCGCGCGCGGCCTTCTCCCGGACCTCGGCGATGAGTTCGGCGGGGCGGTTGATGCCCGCCTTCACCCCGACGTCGACGGTGGCCTTGCCGGCGAACCGCTCCTTCTCCCGTACGGGCACGTCGTGGGCGAAGATCACGGCGTCCGCCGCCGCGATGACCTGCGGGTCGAGCCGGGTGAAACCGGCCGAGCCCTGGGGCTCGACGGTGAGTTCCACGCCCGCCTCACGGCCGGCGTTCTCCAGGGACTCGGCCGCCATGTAGGTGTGGGCGATGCCGGTGGGACAGGAAGTGACGGCGACGATGCGGAACGGCCGCTCCTCGGCGGGGGCGGTGTCGTCGGTGACCGTGGCGGCGGCGGGAGAGGCCGCTCCCGCCGACGCCACGGTGTCTTCGGAACCCGCGGGTGCGGGTGCTTCCGGCTCGTCGCCGCGGATCAGGGCCGCCGCGGCCGGCGCGTCGCCCACCGCGCGCAGGGCGTCGGTGAACTCGCTGTTCATCAGCTGCCGGGCCAGCGACGACAGGATCGTCAGATGGGCGTCGTCCGCACCGGCCGGCGCGGCGATCAGGAAGATCAGGTCGGCGGGGCCGTCCGCGGCACCGAAGTCGATGCCGGCGGCGCTGCGGCCGAAGGCGAGCGTCGGCTCGGTGACGTGCGCGCTGCGGCAGTGCGGGATGCCGATGCCGCCGTCGAGGCCGGTCGGCATCTGGACCTCGCGGGCCGCCACGTCGGCGAGGAAGCCGTCCAGGTCGGTCACCCGGCCCAGGGCCACCATGCGCTCGGCGAGGGCTCGCGCCGCCGCTTCCTTGGTGTCGGCGGCCAGGTCGAGATCGACCAGGTCCGCCGTGATCATGTCGCTCATCGCGGGCTCCTTAGCACGCGTATCGCCCGGTGGGAGGGGTGGGCGGGGAGGGGGACGGGGGTGCGGTGGGGGGTGACGGGGGTGGAGGCGTGGCCCAGGGGTAACGGGGAGGGGGCCCGCCGCTCGCGCGTCGGTCCGCGCTGCTCGTCGTACGTCATGACACCGGCTCCTTCAGCACACGGTCCGCCGGGACCTCGGCCGTGACCGTCACCGCCGCCGGGTCCAGGTCGCTCGGCGTCGGCATGACGCTGCCGGGGAGCTGGACGGCCGCCGCGCCGTGGGCGACCGCGGAGGCGAGGGCCTCGGGGCCGTTGCCGCCGGCGATCAGGAAGCCGGCGAGGGAGGAGTCGCCGGCGCCCACGTTGCTGCGGACGGCGGCCACCCGGGCGCTGCCGAACCAGGCGCCCTCGTGGGTGACGAGCAGCTGTCCGTCGGCGCCGAGGCTCGCGAGGACGGCCCGGGCGCCCATCTCGCGCAGTTCCTCGGCGGCCTTGACGGCGTCGCCGACGGTGGCGAGGGGACGGCCGACGGCTCCGGCGAGCTCCTCGGCGTTCGGCTTGACCACGTCCGGCCGCTCCCGCAGGGCGGCGAGCAGCGCGGGCCCGGAGGTGTCCAGGGCGATCCGCGCCCCGGCGGCGTGCGCGCGGGCGACCAGGTCGGCGTACCAGGAGGGGGCGAGTCCGCGCGGGAGGCTGCCGCAGCAGGCGATCCAGGAGGCGTCGCGGGACTGCCGGCGCACGGTCTCCAGGAGCAGTTCCCGCTCGGCACCGGAGAGTTCGGGGCCGGGCGCGTTGATCTTCGTCAGGACCCCGTCGGATTCGGCGAGGGCGATGTTGGAGCGGGTGGCCCCGGCGACCGGGACGGGCGCGACCTCGATGCCCTGCTGGTCGAGCAGGTCGGCGACGAGGGCGCCCGGGGCACCGCCCAGGGGCAGGATCGCCACCGTGCGCTGCCCCGCCGCGGCGACGGCACGCGAGACGTTCACACCCTTGCCGCCCGGGTCCATCCGCTCGCCGGTGGCGCGGATGACCTCGCCGCGGTCGAGGGACGGCACCTCGTAGGTGCGGTCCAGGGACGGGTTGGGGGTGACGGTGAGGATCATGCGCGCACTACTTCCGTGCCGCCGCGCTCGATCGCGACGGCGTCTTCGGGGCTCAGCCCGCTGTCGGTGATCAGCAGGTCCACATCGCTCAGGTCGCCGAAGCGGGCGAAGTGCTCCTGGCCGTGCTTGGAGGAGTCGGCGAGCAGCACCACCCGGCGGGCGGCGGCCACGGCCGCGCGTTTCACGGCGGCCTCGGCGAGGTCGGGCGTGGTCAGGCCGTGTTCGGCGGAGAAGCCGTTGGCGGCCACGAACAGCACGTCGGCGCGGATCTCGCCGTACGCCCTGAGCGCCCAGGCGTCCACGGCGGCGCGGGTGCGGTGCCGTACGCGCCCTCCGATGAGGTGGAGCTGGATGCCGGGGTGGTCGGCGAGGCGGGCCGCGATGGGAAGGCTGTGCGTGACGACGGTGAGGGAGGCCTCCAGCGGGAGGGCGGCGGCCATCCGGGCCACCGTCGTCCCGGCGTCGAGGATGACCGTGCCCTCAACGGGCAGTTCCGCGAGGGCGGCCTTGGCGATGCCGTCCTTCTCGTCGGCGGCGGTCGTCTCGCGCTCGGCGAGGTCCGGTTCGAAGTCGAGCCGTCCGGCCGGGATGGCCCCGCCGTGCACCCGGCGGACCAGTCCGGCGCGGTCGAGGGCCTTCAGATCCCGACGGATCGTCTCCGCCGTCACCTGGAACTCCTCGGCCAGCGACACGACATCCACTCGGCCGCCGTCACGGGCGAGCCGGAGGATCTCCTGCTGCCGCTCCGGTGCGTACATGTCCGTCCGCCTCCACCTCATGCCCGAACGTGTGGTTTCAGCGGGAGGCTACGCCGAGATTTCCGCGAAGTAAACAGGTTCGGACCCAATCGGGCATGACCGGAAAGGTCCAGCGACCACGGGAGCGGAGACGCGAACGGGCCCGGCACCGAGGTGCCGGGCCCGTTTCCTCCGGTCAGACCAGCGCCGGTTCCTTCGCCGCCACCGGCGCCTGCTCGCCCTCCACATGCTGAGCCGGCCGCTTCGGCAGCGCGAACATCAGCAGGAAGATGGCGCCCAGCACCGCGGCGACCCAGCCGAGCGCGTTCTGGAAGGCATCCGCGAAGGCCGGACCGATCTGCTCCGGCCGCAGGTGGTCGGAGATCGTGCCGAAGAACACCACCGACACCAGGCCGAGCCCCAGCGCGTTGCCCATCTGCTGCACGGTGTTGATCAGCCCCGACGCCGAACCGGCGTGCTCGCGCGGCACCTCCGAGAGGATCGCGTCCGTCAGCGGCGCGACGATCAGGCCCATGCCCACGCCCATCACCACGAGCGGGAGCGCCATCTGCCAGGGCTCTATCGCGAGGCCGTAGTGCCCGGACTCCCAGATGTAGAGCAGCACCCCGGCCGCCATCACCAGCGCGCCCGCCTGGAGCACCCTGCGCCCGAAGCGCGGCACCAGCTTCTGCACCGACATCCCGGCCGCCACCGACACCGCGATCGAGAACGGCACCCCGGTCAGCCCGGCCTTCAGCGGGCTCCAGCCCAGCCCGAACTGCATGTACAGCGTCCACACCAGGAAGAACACGCCGAGCGCGACCCCGAAGACGGTCTGCACGGCGATCCCGGCCGCGAAGCTCTTGACCCTGAACAGCGACAGCTCGACCAGCGGGGAACCGTCCCGCGCGGCCTTGCGCTTCTCGTACGCCACCAGCACCGCGAGGACGGCGAGCGACCCGGCCATCGACACGTACCCCCACACCGGCCAGTCCAGCTCGCGGCCCCGGATGAGCGGGTAGAGCAGCATCAGCAGGCCCAGCGTCACGAGCGCGACGCCCACCAGGTCCAGCTTCAGGGCGCGCGGCGCCTTGGACTCGCTGATGAAGCGGCTGCCGAGAATCAGGCCGGCGACACCCACCGGCAGGTTGATCAGGAAGATCGACCGCCATTCCCAGCCGAACAGGTTCCACTCGGTGAGCAGCGCGCCCAGCAGCGGGCCGGACACGGCCCCGAGGCCGACGACCGCGCCGAACAGCCCGAAGACCTTGCCCCGTTCGTGCGCCGGGAAGGTCGCGTGCACGATCGACAGCACCTGCGGCACCATCAGCGCCGCCATGCCGCCCTGCAGGAACCGCGAGGCGACCAGCATCTCCGGGTTCACCGCGAGACCGCACAGCGCGGAGGCGACCGTGAACCCGCCGATGCCGACGAGGAAGATCCGCTTGCGCCCGTGGATGTCTCCGAGCCGTCCGCCGGTGATCAGCCCGGCGGCGAAGGCGAGGGCGTAACCGGCGGTGATCCACTGGATCTGGCTGAAGGACGCGCCCGCCTCCCGCTGGATCGAGGGGATGGCGATATTGACGATCGTCACGTCGACGAGGTCCATGAAGGCCGCGGTCATCACGATCGCGAGGGCGAACCAGCGCCGGCGGTCGGTCCCGCCGCCCGCCGTGCCGAGGGTGGTGTCGGTGGAGTTCATGATGCGAAGCTAAACCCCCAATAGGTCAGATCATGTCCTAGTGGTGCGGCATCCTCTTCGCTATGACGACGGACACTCCGGCCCGGCTGCTGACGCTCCTCTCCCTCCTCCAGACGCCCCGCGAATGGCCCGGCGGCGAGCTCTCCGAGCGACTCGGGGTCTCCCGCCGCACCGTGCGGCGGGACATCGACCGGCTGCGCGAGCTGGGCTACCCCGTGCAGGCGACCAAGGGCGCCGACGGCGGCTACCGGCTGGTCGCCGGCAAGGCGATGCCGCCGCTCGTGCTCGACGACGAGGAGGCCGTGGCCATCGCGGTCGGGCTGCGCGCCGGGGCGGGGCACGCGGTGGAGGGCCTCGACGAGGCCTCGGTGCGGGCACTGGCCAAGCTGGAGCAGGTCCTGCCGGGCCGGCTGCGCCACCGCGTGACCACCCTTCAGGCCGCGACTACGCCACTGACCAGTGGGGACGGGCCGAGCATCGCGCCCGAGACGCTGACCGTCATGGCCTCGACGGTGGCCGGGCACGAGCGGCTGCGGTTCGCCTACCGGGCCGCGGACGGCACCGGGTCGCGGCGCCTGACGGAGCCGTACCGGCTGGTGTCGACGGGCCGCCGCTGGTACCTCGTGGCGTACGACATCGACCGGGACGACTGGCGCACGTTCCGTGTCGACCGGGTCAGCGAGCCGTTCGCCACCGGGGCCCGGTTCGTACCGCGCGAACTGCCGACGGGGAGCGCGGCCGAGTACCTGCGGCGCTCGATGCAACGGCAGCAGCGGTCCTACGACTTCGACGTCACGTTCGCCGCACCGGCCGGCTTCATCGCCGCCCGGGTCCCCCAATGGCTGGGCACTCCCGAGCCGTTGGACGAGGGCAGCTGCCGGCTGCGGTGGTCCGCCGGGGACGCGGTGCAGTGGGTGGCGTTCCGGCTGGCGATGCTGGAGTGCGACTTCGTGGTGCACGAGCCGCCGGAACTCGTGACGGCGGTCCGGGAGTTGGGGGCACGGTTGAGCAGGGCGGCCGGTGGACGGGACGCGGCCGGGGCGTGAGCCCTGGACGCGTCTCCCCCACGGGAAGTCCCGCAGAGGGACGCGGGCGGAGCCTGAGCCCTCGCGTCACGGCCCCCACGGGAAGTCCCGCAGGGCCGCGAGGTTGCGCAGGGCGAGTTCCGCCGGACCGTCCGGGCCCTCGACGGGCCCGTCCCCCGCGGCCCAGGCCTCCAGCGCGGCACGGACGGCGGCACTCGCCACGGCGGCGGCGAAGCGCAGCTCAGGGGTGATCGCGGGTGGCCGACCGGTCGCGGCAACGTTGTCGCCGCCCCGGCGCGCCCCGGCAGCGCCGGGCGCGTCTGCACGTGTCACCCGTTCCGCCAGCACCTCCCCCAGCAGCCGCTCGGAGGCCTGGCACACCTCCGCCCACACCCTGCGCAGGGACGGGGTCGTCTCGGCCAGGCGCAGCAGCGAGCGGACCCGCTCCCAGGAGGACGCCGAGACGCCGACGCCGGGGGTGAGGGTGTGGCGCACCCCCTGCTCCAGGGCCCGGAGGACCCCGGCGTCGGCGGGAGCGGCGCGTACCGCCTCCACCCAGCGGCGGGCGCCGGTCGCGTAGAGCGGGGCGACGGCCTCCTCCTTGGTGGCGAAGTACCGGTAGAAGGTGCGCGGGGCGATGCCCGCGGCCTGGGCGATGTCCTCCGCGCGGGTGGCGCGCAAGCCGTGCCGCACGAAGAGGCCGGCCGCCGCCCGGGCGATCTCCATACGTGTCTCGGCCTTCCGCCGCTCGGTCAGCGAGGGCGAAGGCGGGGTCGGGGTGGTGCTGCTCACGCCCGGCAGGCTATGCCCATGTGACACAATCTGCCATCTGGCGGGCCACCCCGTGGTTCAGGTACGGGGTGGCCCGCCCTCCAGCAAGAGAGCCGGGCCCCGACGTCCGGGGGGAGGGACGCCGAAGCCCGGCTTCGGGGAAAGTCCCGGCGCCGGGGGGAGTGCGACGGGACGTGGCTGTCGGGGGTCAGGGGGTGTGACCCCGGGCCCGAACTGGTGGACCCAGAAGTCTTGTTCCCTGAGTCCGTGGATTGAAGCGGCGTTACAACGCCATGTTTGCGCGGTCTTTCGCCACCCGGCGTACGCGGTGCCCTCCGGGCGCACACGGTCCGTGACCCACTGGCCGCAGCGGGAACGGGTCGTACGCCCGGACGCTCACCGTCTTCCACCGGTCTCGCGCCACCCGGCGAAGGGCCACGCGGATCTCAGACGGCGCTGGTCACGCCGCCGCGTCGAACCCGGTGCTGCGGGCCAGCTTCTTCAGCTCCAGCAGCGCGTGCTTCTCGATCTGGCGGATGCGTTCGCGGGTCAGGCCGTGCTCCTTGCCGACCTCGGTCAGCGTGCGCTCCCGGCCGTCCTCGATGCCGTAGCGCATCTTGATGATGGAGGCCGTGCGCTGGTCGAGGCGGCCGATCAGGTCGTCGAGCTCCTCGCTGCGCAGCAGGGTGAGGACCGACTGCTCGGGCGACACCGCCGAGGTGTCCTCCAGGAGGTCGCCGAACTGGGTCTCGCCCTCGTCGTCCACCGACATGTTCAGCGAGACCGGGTCGCGGGCCCAGTCCAGGACATCGGTGACCCGCTCGGGCGTGGAGCCGAGCTCGGCGGCGATCTCCGCGGGCTCCGGGTCCCGGCCGTGCTCGCGGTTGAACTCGCGCTGCACACGGCGGATCCGGCCGAGCTCCTCCACGAGGTGGACGGGCAGGCGGATCGTACGGGACTGGTCGGCTATCGACCGGGTGATGGCCTGGCGGATCCACCACGTGGCGTACGTGGAGAACTTGAAGCCCTTGCGGTAGTCGAACTTCTCGACGGCGCGCACCAGGCCGGCGTTGCCCTCCTGGATCAGGTCCAGCAGCGGCAGGCCGCTGCGGGGGTAGCGGCGGGCGACGGCGACGACCAGGCGCAGGTTGGAGCGGATGAAGACGTCCTTGGCCCGCTCGCTCGCGTCGACCAGGGCCTGCAGCTCCTCGGGCGAGGCCCCGGCCTTGTTCTCCTCCAGGCCGTCGAGGATCTGCTGTGCGAACACACCCGCTTCGATGATCTGCGACAGCTCGACCTCCTTGGCGGCGTCGAGCAGCGGTGTGCGCGCGATCTCGTCGAGGTACATGCCGACCAGGTCGCGGTCGGCGATCTCGCCGCCATGGGCGCGAACACTGCTTGCCGCGTCGGCCGTCTCGCCGGTGGCGGACTGACGACGGGCGACGGCACGGGTTGCCATGCGAGCTCCCTTGCGATGGTGAGGTCAGCGGGTGGTCCTTCGGACGCTGGACTCCGTCTTCCGGGACTCTCCGGACTCTCCTCGGGTGCCCTGCATCCGATGGAAACAACGACTGGAATCAGGACAGAATTCCCAACCCGGCCTCCGATTTTTCTGATCATGCAGTACCCTGTCCGCCCACCCGGGGAGGCGCGATGCCGTCGGAACACACAGAGGTGCAGGTCAGGCCGGGAGTCGAGGGTGACCTCGACGCCCTCACGGCCCTCTACAACCACTATGTACTTGAGACGGCGATCACATTCGATACCGCGATCTTCACTCCGGGGGAGCGCCGCCCTTGGCTGCTCTCCCACCCTGAAGACGGGCCGCACCGCCTGATGGTTGCCACGGCACCGGACACTCAGAGGATTCTGGGCTACTCCACATCCAGCCCTTTCCGAATGAAGCCCGCCTATGCCACCTCGGTGGAGACGACCGTGTACGTGGCCCCCGACGCCGGCCGGCGCGGCGTCGGCACACTCCTCTACAAGGCCCTCTTCGAGGCCCTCGCGGGCGAGGATCTGCACCGCGCCTACGCGGGCATCGCGCTGCCGAACGAGGCGTCGGCCCGGCTGCACGAGCACTTCGGCTTCCGGCACGTCGGCACGTACCGGGAGGTGGGCCGCAAGTTCGGCCGGTACTGGGACGTGGCCTGGTACGAGAAGCCGTTGTAGGCGCCCGCCTCGGAAGCCGTTGCAGGTGCCCGCCTCGGACCTGCCTGCCTCAGCCGAACTGCACCGACCGCTTCGCCAGCCCCATCCAGAACCCGTCGATCACGGACTTCTGCGCGTCCAGCTCGCCGGTCGCGTCGGCCGCGCCCATCGTCACGAAGAGCGGGGCGAAGTGCTCGGTGCGCGGGTGGGCCAGCTGCCCCGCGGGGGACTTGCGGGTGAAGTCGAGCAGGGCGTCCACGTCACGCGCCTCCAGCGCCCGCCGGCCCCAGTCGTCGAACTCCGCCGACCAGGCGGGGATGCCGCCCTGCCGCAGCGCGGCCAGGTTGTGGGTGAAGAAACCCGAGCCGACGATGAGCACGCCCTCGTCCCGCAGCGGGGCGAGCCTGCGGCCGATCTCCATGAGCCGGACCGGGTCGAGCGTCGGCATGGACACCTGCAGGACCGGGAGGTCGGCCTCCGGGTACATCTCGACCAGCGGGACGTAGGCGCCGTGGTCGAGGCCGCGGTCGGGGACGTCCTGGACGGGTATGCCGGGGGCGCGCAGCAGCTTGCGTACGGACTCCGCGAGCTCCGGTGCGCCGGGGGCGTCGTACGTCACCCGGTAGTAGTGCTCCGGGAAGCCCCAGAAGTCGTAGACGAGCGGGACGGTCTCGGTGGCGCCGAGGGCGAGCGGGGCCTCCTCCCAGTGGGCGGAGACGATCAGGACGGCCTTGGGTCGCGGCAGTCCGGCGGACCAGGCGGCCAGCTCACCGGGCCAGACCGGGTCGTCCGCCAGGGGCGGGGCGCCGTGGCTGAGGTACAGAGCGGGCATGCGCTCCTGGGTGGCGGCGGACATGCTGCGGCTCCTTCCAAAACGTGGTTCCCTACAAAACTGTACGGACCATTTGTTTAAAGTTCAAGGAGGAGCCACGTAAAGTGGAACGCATGAAGGCACCCGCATCCGCACCGACACCGGGCTCCGCCCAGGAGCCCCAGGAACCGCGCTGGCTCACCGACGAGGAGCAGCACGTCTGGCGATCGTTCATGGAGGGCGTCACCCTCCTCGACGACCATCTCGACCGTCAGCTGCAGCGCGACGCGGGCATGCCGCACGTCTACTACGGCCTTCTGGTCAAGCTGGCCGAGGCGCCGCGGCGACGGCTGCGGATGACCGAGCTCGCCATGCTGGCGAAGATCACCCGGTCCCGGCTCTCGCACGCCATCGCGCGGCTGGAGAAGAACGGCTGGGTGCGCCGGGAGGACTGCCCCGACGACAAGCGGGGCCAGTTCGCCGTCCTCACGGACGAGGGCTACGACGTGCTGCGGCAGACCGCCCCGGGCCATGTGGAGGCCGTGCGCCAGGCGGTCTTCGACCGGCTCACCCCGCAACAGCAGAAGTCCCTCGGCGAGATCATGCGGATCGTCGCCGAGGGACTTCAGCCGGCCGAAGCGGGTGCGGACCTGCCCTGGCTCCGCTGACGCGCGAGCCGGGCAGGTCCTGGATTCCGCAGGTGCGGGGCGTCCCCTTCCCCGCGCCTACGGATGGCCCGAAGGGGTGCGGTGCGCGGGCGTCAGTGGGCGACGACCGGGATCTGCACCTCGTCCGCCGCGTCCTCGCCGGAGGACGCCGTCGCCGGAGCGCCCGGGCGGCCGGCGTTGACGAAGGTCAGGGCGATCACGGCGGCCACCACGAGGATGCCGACGGCGAACCAGATGGCGCTGGTGTAGCCCTGCACCATGGCCTCCAGCTGGACCAGCTGCTGCTGGGACCGGCTGGTCGCCCCGGCGATGTGGTCGGCGACGTACGCCGTCGTCGCCGAGGCGGCGATGGTGTTCAGCAGGGCCGTGCCGATCGCGCCGCCCACCTGCTGCGAGGTGTTGACCATCGCCGAGGCGACGCCGGAGTCACGCGGCTCGACGCCCTGGGTGGCCAGCGACATGGCCGGCATGAACGCCGTACCCATGCCCAGACCGAGCAGCAGCATCGCCGGCAGCAGCAGGGCGGCGTACGAGGAGCCGATCTCCAGCTGGGTCAGCAGCAGCATGCCGAGCGCGGCGACCAGGAAGCCGGGGCCCATCAGCAGACGCGGCGCGACCCGGGTCATCAGACGGGTGCCGATCTGGGTGGAACCGGTGATCATGCCCGCGATCATCGGCAGGAAGGCGAAGCCGGTCTTGACCGGCGAGTAGCCCTTCACGATCTGCAGGTAGTAGGTCAGGAAGAGGAACAGGCCGAACATCGCGATGATCGCGAGACCGAGGGAGAGGTAGATCCCGCCGCGGTTGCGCTCGGTGACCACGCGCAGCGGCAGCAGCGGGGCCTTGACCTTGGACTCGACGAACACGAAGGCCGCGAGCAGCACGGCCGAGGCGACGAACATGGCGACGGTCACGGTGTCGCTCCAGCCGTCGGACTCGGCGCGGGTGAAGCCGTAGACCAGGGCGACCAGGCCGAAGGTGGACAGCAGCACACCGGGGATGTCGAGCGGCGAGCGGTTGCGGCCGCCCTCCGGCTCACGGATGACGAAGTACGCTCCGGCCGCGGCGACGATGGCGAACGGGATGTTCACGAAGAACGTCCAGCGCCAGTCCAGGTACTCGGTGAGGAAACCGCCGAGGATCAGGCCGACCGCACCGCCGCCACCGGCGATCGCGCCGTAGATGCCGAACGCCTTGGCGCGCTCCTTGGCGTCGGTGAACATCACGGCCAGCAGGGAGAGCGCGGCGGGCGCGAGCAGGGCTCCGAAGACGCCCTGGAGGGCGCGGGCGCCGAACATCATCGCCTCGTTGGTGGCCGCGCCGCCGAGCGCGGAGGCCGCGGCGAAGCCGCCCAGACCGACGACGAAGGCCTTCTTGCGGCCCCACAGGTCGGCTATCCGGCCACCGAACAGGAGCAGACCGCCGAAGGCGAGCGCGTAGGCCGTGACGACCCACTGCCGGTTGCCGTCGGAGATGCCCAGGTCCTGCTGGGCGGAGGGCAGGGCGATGTTCACGATGGTGGCGTCCAGGACGACCATCAGCTGGGCGAGCGCGATGAAGACGAGCGCTTTCCAGCGGCCGGCGTCCGGTTCTCTGACCGGTGTGCCGAAGGTCTTGGAGGCTGTTTCAGACATGGGGATACCCACTTCGGGACTTCGTGACGGAAAAAGGTGACGAAAGGTGACGGCTCGTCTGCGGGGACGGCCGTAGGGACTGTCGTTCAGCTGTCGTTCAGGGGTTCAGACGGGTGGGGCGGCCTGAAACTCATCGGCGAAGCGGTCGGACGGAGCTCATGGAGCTGGACGGATCGGGCTGGTTCGGATCGGGCTGGTTCGGATCGGGCTGGACGGTTCGGTCAGGGCCGGCGCAGGTCCTCCAGGGTCACGGCCGTGCCCGGGAGGGCGGAGCGGGCGGGGGCCCGCAGCCCGTCCAGGAGCAGCTGAAGATGGCGGTGGACGAACCGGTCGGCCCGGAAGCATTCCGTTCCGGCCGGGGGCCTGCTGAGCTGGGCCACGGCGATCATGACGTCCCCGACGTCCACGTCGGACCGGAGCTGCCCGGCCTCCCTGGCGCGGTCCATGACCTCCGCGATCAGCCGCTCGACCCGTTCGCGCGCGGCCTCCAGGTCCGGGTGGTGCTTGTCGAACGTGCTGGAGACCATCGGGCACAGCGCGCTGATCCGCTCGTCGGCGGCGGCGTGCACGAAGCGCTCCAGCGCCTCGAACGCGTCGCCGGTCTCGGTGAGCGCGGCCTCGGCGGCCGCGGCCGTACGGTCCATGACGGAGCAGACGACCTCGCGGACGAGCGCGTCGCGGTCCGGGAAGTTGCGGTACACCGTGGCGTTGCCGACCCCGGCCCGGCGGGCGATCTCGTCGAGCGGCACTTCGGGGCCGTGCTCGACGAACATCTCCCGGGCGGCGGTGACGATCCGCTCCCGGTTGCGCAGGGCGTCGGCGCGGGGCCGGGGCACCTTGCGCGCTTCGGGGGTGGCGGTCTGCACGGTGTACTCCTGGTGAGTGAGGCGATCCGGGGACTGCATCCCCGTTTCGGTCGGACACATGGCTAAACGGGGACTGGGTCCCCGGTATTTCCCGCTCGCGCGGAAATTGTTTGTGACCTGGCTCACAAGACCATCCGGCCCCTGCTCAAGACCATCCGGCCCCTACTGACGGGAAACCCACGATCGGTCTCCTCCAGCGCGCGTCCCCCCCGCCCCGCGACGCAGGGTGATCGCAAGGGTGCAGCCGGAGACCGGTGGCTGCCGTGGCGCGGGAGGTCCCTTGCAGGTCCCTTGCAGGCAGCCGCAGCCCCGGCACCCCCGCCCGGACGGCACGGGGCCGCCCGGCCACCGGATACCGAGGCGCCGTCTGGCCGCCCTGGCCTGCGTGACCGCCCTGACCTTCACGGTCAGCACCTCGGCGGGCACGGGCCGACTCGCACCGGGCGCCAGCACGGCGGGAGCGGGCCCCGTCACCCTGTCCCACACCTCCGCACACGGTCCCTGCATGATCCGCAGCGCACGCGAGGTCCAGATGTCCGAGGGCATCCCCACCTCCGCCGGTTACACCCGCTCCACCGGCACCGTCCGGGCCCTCACTCTCATGATCGACTTCTCCGACGCCCCCGGCGAGGGCGACGCCCAGGACCGCTTCCACGAGTTCTTCCCGCAGACCCGCGACTGGTTCCGCACCAGCTCCTACGGCCGCCTCGACTACCGTCCCGAGACCCCGATACCGGGCTGGCTGCGGATGCCGAAGTCCTTCCGCGAGTACGGCATAGAGCGCGGGGCCCCGTTCGAGCCCGGCTACCGCGCCCTGGTCGAGGACCTGGTGGCCGCGGCCGACCCGAAGGTGGACTTCCGCGCGTACGACCTGCTGAACGTCCTGGTCACCCCGAACGCCGGCCCCTCCGCCCTGGACACGGTCCTGTCCGTCACCTTCGCCGGCAACCCGGAGGCACCCCGGGCCGACGGCAAACCCGTGGCCAACGCCTCCTTCGTCTACTCCCGCCAGGACGACGGCTCCGGCTCCTACGACCGCACCGGCTACCGCGTCCTCCCCCACGAGAACGGCCATGTCTTCGGCCTGCCCGACCTGTACACCGCGGAGGGCGGGGGCGCGGTCGGCCACTGGGACATCATGAGCGAGGACTGGGGGGCCAACAACGACTTCCTCGGCTGGCACAAGTGGAAACTGGGCTGGCTCGACGCCGCCCAGGTCCACTGCGCGGCGTCCCCCGGCACCACGGAGTACGCCCTGACGCCCCTGGCCCTGGCCGGCGGCTCCAAACTGGTCTTCGTCCCCCTGGACCGCAGAACCGGCTACGCCGTCGAACTGCGCACCCGCGCCGGCAACGACGAGGCGGTGTGCCGCCCGGGCGTCCTGATCTACCAAGTCGACGCGAAGGTGGACACGGGCATGGGCCCGGTCACCGTCATCGACTCCCGCCGCGACAGCGGCGGCTGCACCCGCGCGCCGAACGTCCACGCGGAACTGTCGGACGCGCCGTTCACACCCGGCGAGACGTTCCGCGACGCGGCACGGGGGATCACGATCGAGGTGGCGGGGGCGGGAGCGGTGGGGGCGGCGGGGGCCGGTGGGGAGGGGGCGTACCGGGTGCGGGTGACGAGGAGGTAGGGAAGGGAGGAGGTAGGGAAGGGAGGAGGTAGGGAGGGGTGGGGAGGAGCAGAGGTGGGGGGCGCGCGAAGCGCCGGGGGGAGTTCAACGCCCCGGACAGCCCGGCATCCGGACCACCGTTTCGGATTACGGTGGGCCTGCCGCGACCGTCGCGGTCTTCGCGGCCGTCGCGGTCCTCGCGGCCGTCGCGACCGCCGTACCGGAGAACCGATGCCAGCGAAGCCCATGCCCGAGACGCCTCCGGAGGGGTCCGCCCCGACGGCCGACGAGAAGGGACCGCCGGCCGAGGGGGCCATGACCGCCAGGGCAGCTGCCCTCACCGGTACCGGTGGGAGCGCCCCCGCGGAGGCGGTCGCTCCCCTCATCCGCGGAATCGCGGTGCTGCGGGAACTGACGGAGGCGAACGGCACGCTGAGCCTGAGCGGCCTGGAACGCGCCACCGGCCTCGCCCGCTCCACGGTCGACCGCATCACGACCACCCTCGCCCGCATGGGCTACGTCCGCTTCGACGGCCGGGACGTCCACCTGTCCCCCCGCCTCATGGAACTGGGCAACGCCTACCTGTCGGCCCTGCGCCTGCCCGCCCTGCTCTCCCCGCACGCGGACGCCCTGGCAGACGAACTGGACGAGTCGGTCTCCCTCGCGGTCGCCGACCAGGACGGCATCCGCTTCATCCACCAGGCGACCCGCCGCCGCGCGATGTCCCTCAGCTTCCGCATCGGCGACCTGCTCCCGGCCGAACGCACCGCGCCCGGCCCGCTGTTCGCGGCGGAGTGGACGACCGCGGACTGGCAGCGCTGGCGGGACCGCAGGGCGGCGGATCCGAGGGACCTGTCCTTCACGGCCGTACCGCCACGGACGCACCGACCGGACGCGCGGGACGACGACACCTTCGTCAGCCGCACGGAAGAGGCGTCCGCCAACGGCTGGTCCCTGGACGACCAGTTGATCGAGCCGGGCCTGGTGGCGATCTCGGTGCCGGTCCGCAGCCCGGGACCGGACGGCCGGATCGCGAGCGTGGCGAGCGTGGTCAGCCACACGAGCCGCCACACCGCCCACACCCTGCGGACGGCCCTCCTCCCGAGGCTGCGGTCCACGGTCGAGGCGATGGAACGCGAACTCCGCGACACCCCGCCCCCCGAGCCCGGCCCGCCCCCCTCGGACCTGGCGCTCTGGACGGGCGCGTCCAAGCAGCAACTGGGACGCGAGTTCATCGAATCCCTGGCCCGGGGACTGACCGTCCTCACGGCCTTCGGCGAGGGCAGGCCGGAGCTGACCCTCACGGAGGTGGCCCGGGCGACGGGCCTGGCCCGGGCGACGGCCCGCCGGGCCCTGATCACCTACGAACACCTGGGCCTGGTGGCCCCGGCCGGCCGCACCTTCGCACTGACCCCCCGGGTCCTCTCCCTCGGCTTCCCACCCCTGTCCCGCACCACCCTCCCGGAGATCGCCCAGCCCCACCTGGCCGACCTGACGTCCCGCATCCACGAGTCGACGTCATTGGCGGTGCTGTCGGACTCCGGCGAGGAGATCCAGTACACGGCCCGGGCGACGACGGCCCGGGTGATGAGCGTGAACATCACGGTGGGCACGAGCCTGCCGGCCCACGCGACGGCACCGGGCAGGGTCCTGCTGGCGGACACCCGTGAGGAAGGGACCCTCGCCTCGGTCCGCTCCCAGGGCTACGCCCTGGTGGACGAGGAACTGGAAGAGGGCCTCCGCTCGATCGCGGTCCCGATCCGCGACCGATCGGGCCGGGTGGTGGCGGCCCTGAACACAGCCCTGCACGCCAGCCGCCGCACCCCGCGGGAGTGCGTGACGGACCTCCTTCCGGAACTGACGGCGACGGCGATGCGGATCCAGACGGACTTCCATACGGCGGCGCGCTTCACTCACGTCGCGGCGTCGTGACGCCCGCGCGGTCCGGCCAGGACTCTGACGTACCCGGCGCCACGTGTCTCCCGGGGGCCCTTGAGGTGCCCCACGCCACGTGCCTTCCCCGGGCCCGGAGGTTGCCCCGCGCCACCTGCCTCCCCCGGGCCCTGAGGTTGCCCCACGCCACCTGCCTCCCCCGGGCCCTGAGGTACCTCGACGCCACCTCGCCACCCCGGATCCCTGACGTGACCCCCACACCCGCCCGACCCGCATCCGGTACGCTGACGCCTGTGGTCCTCCCAGACCACGGGCACGTCGCTGCTTGCGTCCAGTGCCACTGCCTTCGTAGCTCAGGGGATAGAGCACCGCTCTCCTAAAGCGGGTGTCGCAGGTTCGAATCCTGCCGGGGGCACCAGCGAGAAGGCCCTGGACCGATCTTGGTCCGGGGCCTTTGACATGCGCTTCTGACATCAACGCGGGCGATCACTCGCGCTCAGGGCGCCTCTTTCGCAACAGCCGGTCCATGTGGCTCATGGCCTCACGCTGGGTGTCCTGGACAACGTGGGTGTACACGTCAATGGTGATGCTGATCTGGGAGTGGCCCAAGATCTTCATCACGATGCGGGGCGCGACCCCGGCCGTGGTGAGGAGGGTCCCGGTGCCGTGCCGAGCGTCGTACAGCCGGATGACGCAGAGGCCAGCTACGGCTTCATCTGACGTATTCCAGTTCGGAGTGGCTCGACGAGCAGGGTCCGTGTCAGTCCTGCGTGCCACAGTCATGCCATGACAGACGAGCAGAGCCCTGCTAGGACAAGGCTGTTGCAGGTGCTTGGCACCATGAAGACGTTTGAACCCGAAGGTGACTACTACGCCCTCACCCTTGGAGCCAATCGACGCGGGCGCCCATTCTGGGGGGCGCAGACTCACTGGGTTGGGTTCTCCGAACGGAATCCTCGCTGGGAAGTACGGGCCGCCAGCCTCGTTAATCCCGCAGGCGTCGCCGAAGCCTGGTCCGTGATGGGACGGGACTGGGTCGCCGTGCATGATGAGGCCAGCCTCGCGCTCTACCTGCGGCTCGGCGGGAACGCTCTGGTCGCCAAGCAAGTTGCTGAAGACCATTTGGCCGATGTGATCGCACCCTCGGAGTGCATGCATGACGGCTCCATCGAGGTGGGCGGATTCGGGTATCTCGGTACTGAGCACCTTCCGGACGATGCGGTTGAGCGTCGGGCTCCTAGCAAGAAGCTATGGATGCAAGTCATCAAGCGGGATGGTTTTCGGTGCGTGGTCTGTGGTCGCAGGCCCAGCGATTACACGGACATCGAGCTGCATGTGCACCACCTAGTGCCCTGGCGAATGGCTGGCCCGACGGCCGAGGAAAATCTCGTCACCCTCTGTAGTACGTGCCATAAGGGCCTCGCTCCGGACTACGAGCCGACCCTGCGCGAGCTTGCTCGGCTGCCTGGGCCAGCTTCAGGCTTGGACATGGACAACTCAGAGTTCGACGAGGAGGTGGCGCGCTACCGCGAGTTTGCACAGGAATTGGTCAGTCGCGCGCGGGGGGCCGAAGGAGCACCGCAGGACACACAGTCGTAGTCATCCGATCAAGAAGCTGGGCTCACGCCGACCGGCACCGTCCCGGTCACCACTCGTCCGGCGAGCAGGCGACCTCCGCTGCGTAGCGATTCTCATGGCAGGGCAGCAGCTTTGGGTGCAGCGCGATGTCGTAGACGAACCGCTGACGGGGCGATCTAGGCCAGGACTCGGCCCGGAAGGGCTTCGTTCCGTTGCGGAGCACGAGGCCTGCGTGCCTACCGTCGGCATCCGTGTAGGTTGCTCGATATCCCAGTCGCAGGTGTCGCCCGTGACGGCGGCCACGCGCAGCCCACCGGGTTCCAGGCCGCCACCCAGGTCGATCCTTCGACGCTCGAAGTACGGGCGGGCCTGGTCCGGGCCTTCATCGGTGCCAACGGGGACGATCGGAATGGAGTCCGTCCCGGTGAGATCGAACAGGACTCCGGAGTATGCGGACTCACCGGCGTTCGGCTTTCGAACCACTGTCTGCGCGGTCGGGGGGCACAGTGCACGTTGACGGCCCGCATCCCGGTAATGGAAACGGGAGACTTGCGCTTGCTGAACAGGTTGAGGGTGCAAAAGGAGCTAGGTCCGTAGGGATGCCGCTCCGCCTTCGGCATGACTGGGGTGGCGCCGATAACTCGGCCGCCCAACGGGCCAAGCAGGCGCCACACACGGCGGCCGAAGTCGTCGGTTTCCGCATCCAACGCCAGCAGGGCCCGTACCTCTCCGGGGTTCAGCGTGCGATCGAGCACGATGGTCCACTCGTCGCCGTCAAGTGCCGACGTGTCGGGACTCGCGACGGCTGTGAAGGGAGGCTCCTGCCGGTCGAGCCGGTCTTCGACGTCCTGCTCGGACTGCAGGCGCGAGTCGACGGTGACCAACTCATAGGCGTAGTCACCAAGCAGCCCGAGCAGCACCCCGCAGACTGCCACGACCCCGGTGACGGTGAGGATGGCTGCGCGTGTCCGCCGCCGCTTGGCCCGGGACAGTGACGCCGTGCCGGGTGCAAACTGCTCGGCCAATGCATCGCGGAAGCGTTCCCTGTCAGGAGCCGGAGCGTCGCTGGGAGCTGGCGCCGAGGCGGGCGGCCGGGCACCAGCTAGACCGCTAGGGGTAATGTCCGCCGCGGGCAGCCCTCCCGGCTCAGAACCGACCGTACTCGGCTCTTCGGTCGGCGCTGGCTGGCCGGTCGGCGATGCGGGCGGGGTAGACCCTCCTCCCAGTGCAGGTTCTTCTGCCGGTGTAGATCTTTCGCTCTGCGCCGGACTGGTGGATGGGACTGCCCGCGGAGACCGCGACAACGGCCGTGGAGCGGCGCGAGATCCCTCCACCCCAGGGTTCGCAGGATCATCCAGCGGACGGCAGTGTGGGCATGCGCGGTGCCTCCCCCTTGCCTCGGTTGCCCGTGGGCGGGTGAGGAGGCTACCGCCTGTCCCGAGCGCTGGATGGTGTAGCCGACAACGCCCGAGGAACTTCGACTGGTATGCGCCCCTCGAAGTCACTGCTCGGCGCGGGGAATTGAACTCTTGTGCGGCTACGAGCAGGGGGTTCGCGAAGTCAGCCTAAGGATCGCCACCGTGCTGCCGGCCTCGCGGGGTTGCTTTGGTCGACGACACCCAGCAGCGTGGGCCTAGAAGGGATGGGGGAGCGGCGGGGCATGCGCGGCCTGGTTGGTCAGCTCACACGCCCTCGCAGCTGGCTGACGCGGGCTGACGTTCGTGCCACTACCGTGCCAGATATAGGAGTCAGCCACGGGCAGCAGCGGCGGTGTGCAGTCAAGTTGCCAGCCACCACATCAGTTATCGAAGCCGCAAATCAGTAGCGAGACACTTCAGCCGCTCTCCTAAAACGGGGGTCGCAGGTTCGATCCTGCCGGGGCACAGTCAGAAGGGCCAGTTCAGAAGAGGTTTCCTCCGGGGCTGGCCTGGGAGCAGGTCTGCGTCGATCATCACGCCGCATGCGCGACGGCGCGGTCACGCCGTGCCAGCCGATACTCCGCATAGAGCCGGTCACCGATGTCGCACGGGGTGGCGGCCCTGCCGTACTCGTCCACAGCACGGCACTCCTCGCACCCCGGAAAGTGCAGCAGGATGCGCAGATACGCGGCTTGCTCCGGGCCCGTTGGGGCACTGGTGGTCAGGGCTCTCGTAGTTGGCACACAGGGCACTTACGGACCGGGCCAGCCGTTGTGCGTGAGCGATGCGGGCAGAGACGCAGCGACCGGGCTCGGCGTTCAGTCGTCACCGTGCCTCCCCGAGACAGAAGAACGCCCATACCCGCACCGCGCTGTTCCCCGGACGATGCCGACGCGGGCCCCTCGATCTCCGGCATGGCTTACTGCTCCATCCAAGGTTCCTCATGCCGCTCACACGTAAAAGTCCGGATCAGCTACGGGTTGGACTCTCCGAAGGCGGATTCCATGCGGTCGACGACCTGTCCGGCGGAGCACGGCAAGCGCTGATCATCAGCCGTCGAGTTACCGTTCGCGTTGCATCGCATTGCTGCGCGCCCACGTCTGAAACTCGGTCAGGCTGGGTGTCAGAGTCGCCCCGTCTGCCAGATTGGGTCGTCGGGTGCGGGGCGTCCGTCGAGGCGCTGGAGGGGTTCTCCGGTGAGCGAGAGATGCCGACGAGCGACGGCTATGAAGTGTGCCTGTGCGGCAACGACTCTGCCTCTGAGCTCCATCCAGTGCTCCTCGGGAGCCAGACCCCGCCGAATGGCAATGTGAAAGCGCCAGATCTGCTCGTCAATGGTGTGCGCGGCTGCTGCGATGTCTGGGCTGGCAACGAGATTGACGCTGCCGAGGGCCTCGCCCCAGGGGCGCCAGTCGACTGTCGTCGGGGCAAGCACGCCTTGAGGGATGTCGTCGGGTCGGTTGCGGTCCATGTCGCTGAGGTCTACGAGCACTGAGGATGATTCCCGCAGCACACGGACGCACGCTGCCGCCTGCTGTTCCCTGATCCAGTGGCGTTCTTGAGCTCTTCTGCTGACGATGCTCCCGACGAACACGCCAATCAGTGTGGTCAGCACGGCCCCGACCGGAGCCGCCAGTAAGGCCGGCAATGACGTCATATCAGTCATTCTGGCGACGATTCGGTGGCTTGAGTAGCGGCTCATCTCAGCTCGCTGCAGCCGGCCAGAGGGCAGCGCCGCGCCCTTTGCCGAAGCCGTTCAGGAACCCGGAGATCGCAGCCCACTCGTCGACCGCATCCACCGACCTCGGCCCCGGCTGCCGGATCCGCGGCGCCGCTGACTCACCCCCTGAGCATGCCCCCCGTGCCAGACAGTGCGGGGACCACAGGGAACAGCGTCACCCATCCAGCACACCCTCAGGTCATGAGCCCTCTCCGCAGCAGTCAGCAAGCCCATCGGCCCCGTAGAACCCAAGCTTCCCAAGCGGAGGCGGTTGGGTCGCTCACCGGCAGTGGCCATGCCGGTCATCATCCCGGCCATTCGGGGGATACGCGGGCGGCCTCAGAGAGATATCCCACCCTGCGGGGGCATCCCTTGCTGGGACGAAAGGGAGACATGATGCCGCTCTATCTATCGAGGTTCAGCTACACGCCGGAGACCTGGGCGAGACTCATCGGCCACCCCGAGGACCGCGCAAAGGCCGCTCAGTCGTACATCGAGTCCGTTGGCGGCAAGCTCCACGGCTTTTGGTATGCGTTCGGCACCCGCGACGGTTACAACCTGTGGGAGGCCCCCGACAACGTCTCCATGGCCGCAGTCGCCCTGGCGATCAGCGGGGGCGGCGCACTCAGCTCGTTCGAGACGACCGTTCTCCTGACCGTCGACGAAACCATGAACGCCCTGCGCAAAGCCGGGCAAGTCCAGTACCGGGCTCCCGGCGCCTAGCGGTCCAGACGGCTGGCGGCTGCTGGGGGTTCAGGCATCGAGACGACAGCGAGGTACAGCTACCGTCACGCGTCCAGTAGTGGTCGTTGAAGGCCGCATAGCGTCATGCAGCCGTCATGGCTGTGGCCGTCGTCAACGGCCGGACCCCGAGGGCACTTTGGTCGACGCTGCGTCGTCAGCGGTCAGTAGCGTCCTTGAAGTGCCTTGTGCGCGCCGTACGCTTCGACGAATCCCTGGATCGCCTGAAGGTTGTCGGCGAAAGATGTGGATCGCCACTTCGCCTTCGTGCCGTCGCTGTATCTGAGGTCCACCCAGACGCTGAGCGTCGCGAAGGAACTGCTGGAGGAGGTGCTTGCGGCCGCCTTCAGCGTTATGTCGGCCAGCTCGTAGAAGTTGATGATCGTCAGCGGCTTGCGTTCGTCCTTGTACTCGATGGCGCCTTCCGGGGTGATGACCAGCAGCGGGTTCGGGTCCTCCGATGTCCCGCGCAGGAAGCCGGACACCTTTCCGCGCTTCTTGGTGAAGACGCGCCAGTCCGCCGGTACGGGACCTTGGCGCGCCTGCGTGAGGATGGTTCGCGGATCCGTCATGCCACCTCCGGTGTCTGGCACCGTGCACCTGCGAGACCGGCCAGGAACAGGAAAATTGTCCGCTCCCTGGCCTATGTGCGCCACTCAGCGTCCCGCGAGCCGACGCGGGGCTCACCCGGCCAGCACGATGGCATGCGGCGACGGTGCCAGCCGTGCCCGGTAGCGGCGGATCCCCCAGCTGCGGTGCTCCAGCTCCGCCGCCATCAGCACCTCCGCCGTGTTCAGCCGGCCGGGCACGAGTTCCACCAGCGCGGCCACGGGATGGTCGCCGGCCAGCGGGTAGCTCTTGACCCGGCGAAACTCCCACTGCGGGTTCGGCTGGGACGAGCCGTGGCCGCGGACGATCCACTCGTCCCTCTCCGGCCCCGCACCCGGTGGCTTCTCCACGCCCACTTCCAGCACACCCGCGTTGACCGTGAAGCTCATGCCCATACCGGAGCCGGCGACAGGGCGGGTGCGCTCCCCCGGGTCGATCAGCCGTGCGACGGGCTGTGCCCGGCCGTCCGGTGTGGACAGGGAGACGCCCAGGGAGGCGTGGCGGAACGCGCCTTTGCCGGTCGGTGTCTCCGGGCGGAAGGAGCACACCATCAGCAGCTGCCGGAACTCGCGGTCGGGCGTCGCCTTGACGTAGGACGCCCACTCCGCGGGCACGCCCTCGTGGTCGGCGGGCAGCACGTCCCAGCCGAACGTGAGCCTGCCGCGCAGCGGCTCGTCGTCCGCCGGGCCGCCGAGGGTGCGCTCCGGCAGGAGCTCGACCTCGTGCAACCGGACCTCGGTCATGCCACGGCTCCTTCGCTCCGACCGTGCAGGTAGGTGAACGCTCCCCAGTCACGGTAGTGGGGATGCCGGGCGCGGGTGGCGAGTTGGGCCTCGCGGAAGGCACGCTCCGGGTCCAGGAGATCGTGCGCGATCCGGTGGTGCATGTGGTGGTAGAAGTACGTGGCCGGCCCCGGGCGTACGGGCCACAGGCATCCGACGACGGCCTGCGCTCCGGCGGTGATCAGTGCGGACGGGATGCCCCGGACGTTGTCCGCGCGGTCGAACCGGCCCAGCGCGGACTCGCACGCGGCGAGGGTGACCAGGCGGACACCGCGCAGGTCGGCCTCCAGGAAGTCGTAGGCGAAGACCCTGCCGTCGTCGTCTAGGTCCGGGGTGAGGTGAAGGCAGTGCATCCACGGCGCGTCCTGGTCGAGCGTTCCGTGTACGGCGATGTGGACCACGTCCGCCGTGGAGAGCTCCGCGAGCAGCCTGTCGCGCGTGGCCGCTGGACCGGTGAAGGCGTCCGTGCCGACCGCGTCGGCGATTTGACGCGCGTGCTCCTCCAGCGCCGGTTCGGCCTGCAGCCCGTAGGGCACGCCGCCGTCGGCGGAGGCCAGTACCGCGGTGCGGCGCGGCCGTACGGGGCCTGCGGCGGGCGTCAGGGCTTCGAGGCCGGCGATGGTGGTGACCGTCCAGTCGTCGGCGATCATCCGGTCCCCGGTGCGGCACAGCGGTAGCGGCAGGTAGTGCAGCGCGCCGTGCGGCCAGGCCAGGATCCGGTCCTTGCCCTGGGTCCGCCACTTGTCCCACAAGTCGGCGCCGCCGAGCGGCAGGTCGCCGGGCTGCCGCAGCAGCCGGCTGCCTTCCGGCGTCACGTCGCCGAACAGCGGGTCGCGTTCGACCTCTGTCCGGATCGCCTCGACCCGGTCCGCCACCGGGTGCCGGTCGTGGTTCTCGTCCGCGCCGTCGCCCAGGTGCACGACGAGGTCCCGGCCCTGCCTGGTGACCGCGAGAAGCACGGCCGCGCCGCTCACGGCGGCGGGCAGGAACCAGGTCAGCAGTACGGTCCGGTCGTCCAGCAGCTCGTGCGCTCTCGCCCAGAGGCGCTGGTCGTCGATGAGCGGTGCCGAGCGGCGGCTCAGTTCGTCGTCGATGAGCGACGAGACGCGCCACCGCAGGTTCCGGGCGATCTGCCGGGTGTCGTGGCCGCCGGGACGGTGGTCGGAGTCCAGTGCGTTCAGCAGGGGCGGCGGCCCGCCGGACGCACCGTGGGAGGCGGCGGGGCCCTCCAGGTCGCGCAGCTTGCCGAGGAGGTGCTGGATGTGCGCGGGCAGCGCGAGGGGGCCGTCGATCCGCCACCACGCGCCCAGCTCGGGTCCCTTGCCCGCTTGGTGCAGGCCGAGCATCAGCCCCATCGGCAGGGTCTCGGATTCCGCGGTGAGCTGCCAGACCGCCGAGTGCACGAGGTCGCGCAGTATCCCGCCGAGTTCGGGCGCGCGGCTCGTGTCGAAGTTCGGCACGTCCACGATGATCGCGGACAGCGCCGCCTTGAGTTCTTCGCCGTGGAGGTCGCCCACCTGCTGCACGAACGGCACCAGGCTCGCCCGCGCGAGTTCCTCGAAGCCGAGCGAGGCGTAGCCGAGTGCCGCGTACGTGTAGTAGCCCCACGGGAACGGGACAGGGCCGACGACCGGCTCGCCCGCCTGGGCCGCCTGGTGGTAGAGGTCCGCCGTCAGCAGCGTGGCTTCCTCGCTCCGTACGTCGCCCGCCTGCCTCAGGAGGGTCAGCCCCAGCGCCGGCTGCCGCAGGTCGCGGGCGTGCGCCGCCGTGTGCAGCAGCGCCGCCGACCGCTGCGTCGGGGTCCATGAAGGAGGGGACTGGGAGGGAGGGGACTGTGACAACGACGCCGCGAGCGGATGGTCGGAGCCGGCGCCCGGGCAGTCGGTGGGGTCGTCGGGCAGCACGTGGAGGCGTGCCTCGGTCAACTGCCTGCGGTGGGCGGGGTCCCAGCGGACGCCGAGCTGTTCCGCCCAGTCCAGCACGGTCCGCAGCAGGGGCCGGTCGGCGCGTTCCCGGGCCAGGTTGACGCCCTGGCTGATCACCTTCGCGGTGACGCCGCTGCCGTGGGCGGCGGCGAAATCGGCCCAGGGCGACCCGAAGATCGCCCTGGGCAGCCCGTCGGCCAGGGTCGGGGGGATCCCGTCCACCACCCTCAGCAGGAACAGGGCGACATCCGGATCGTCGGCGGTGGACGAGTCGAGCCATGCCGACAGCGCGGCGCCGGCGGCATCCCGGTCGACTCCCTCCTCGTCCGCGAGGATCTGCGCCAACGAGGCCAGGAGCCGGGGCTTTCGCGTGCCGCCCTCCAGCTCCAGGGCGCGCACCACCAGGTGTCCCGCCTCCGCCACCAGCCGGTGGGACTCGGCCTGGAAGGGCTCCTCGCCGGTGAACCACGTGCGGTACAGGTCCGCGTCCAGCCGAGCGGACCAGACGGTGCGCAGCCCGCGGGCGTAGTGGTCGGCGGCGAGGTCCTCCGGTCCCCGGGTGGCTATCCGCAACCGGGCGGCGGCCAGCAACGCGGCTTCCCGGGCGGCGGACGCGGCGGGCGCCGCCCCTCCCCCAGCCGGGAGTCCGGCGGGATCGCTCAGCTCGTCGATCAGCCGTGTCGCCAGCGCGTCCGCTTCCTCGAAGACCGCGCGATCGCACCGGTCCGCCACCAGGGGGACGGCCGACTCGACGGTACGGAGCGCCGCGTCCCGCCAGGCGGCCTCGGCCCCGCAGGCGTCGGCGACTTCGGCGACCAGCCTCCAGTAGACGTACATGAGCTCGACCAGGCCGCGGTGGTCCAGGAACTCGTCCCGGAACAGCAGTTCCACCATCGCTTCGGCGGTCAGGGCCTGGTCCGTATGTTCCGCCAGGGCTCGTCTCGTCCGCTCCAGCTCGCGCGCCTGGTGCTTCGCCTGGGGCAACGACAGGATCCGGTCGCACGTGAAATGTGCCAGGTCCGTGAGCGTGCCGACCGGGTCGATGAGGAACCTGACCGTCGGCGCGCCTTCCTCATCGTGCGGTCCGCGGCCCGGCTCGCCGAAGCGCACGGGGCCGGCGCACACCATGCCCTGCCGCGTCTCGACGTCGAGCGCGCCGATCGGATCGTCCTCGGCAGGCAGCACGTGGGAGACGACCAGCATGACCGAACCCGAGGCGATCGCCGCCTCACGCCAGCCCGGCGGCTCGTCCAGGCGGAGGTCGTGCGCGAAGTGCGCGCCGTCCGGGCTGAGGACGGACAGCACGCCTGCGTCATCCCGCGTGACACACCACCTGTGGTCGACGGGGTGCCCGAAGGGCAGTTCGTTCAGTGAGAGGAGCACGGGGAGGCCCCACCAGCCGTTCGCGCGGGTGAACAGGCTGCCCCCGGACCCCTCGCCGGCGGTGAACGGGCTGATGGCGGCCAGCCCCACCGCCAGGCCGGCATGCCGAACGCCCTCCACCTCCGCTGTGAACGCCCACCCCGTGATGTCCCGCGACAGCCGCACGCCGTCCCCCCTCGCGCCAACCGGTCATCAGTGGGACTCACCATTGCACGCCCCTCCGCTCAACCCAGCGACGAGAACAGCCGGTCGGCTCCCAGCAGTCCCAGCGTCGTGCCGATGGCGTTGGCGCTCAGGAAGAGTACGTTCTGGCCCGTGGACAACAATTCCGCCTCGGGGTGGGTCGTCAGCGCCCAGAGGCGGTCCTGGCTCAGCCCCCAGACCATGCCCCGCACACCGACGGGCTTACGGAAGGCCAGGAGAAGTCCGACGGCACCGAGGAGCGCGGGCCGCGCCGCCCAGGGGAGATCCGTCGCGAACAACTCCACGGCCCCTGCCGCCAGGAGCAGCGGACCGATGAGGCTCCTCTCGTCGGCCTTGACCTCGCCGGCCGGCCCTGATCGGCTGAGCCCATGGCCACGGACTCCAGCGATGACGACGAAGCGATGCCGGTCGCGTCCCGCCTCGCCGCCCAGGCCATCGGCACCAGGCGGCTCGACCTGCTGCCGCTGCGTATCGAGCACGCCGAGGAGATGGCCGACGTGCTGTCCGATCCGGCCCTGCACACCTTCATCGGCGGTGCTCCGGACACCCCGCAGGCCCTGCGCTCGCGCTACCGGCGCATCACGGCAGGCTCTCCCGATCCGGCCGTCTCCTGGCTGAACTGGGTGATCCGGCTCCGTGACGAGTCCTGCGTGACGGGTACCGTCCAGGCGACGGTCAGCCCCTCCGGCCAGGGAACCGTCGCCGAGGTCGCCTGGGTGGTGGGGGTGCCGTGGCAGGGACGAGGCATCGCCGCCGAAGCGGCCCGGGGACTCGTCGACTGGCTCGGCCGGCAGCCCGTGCACGCCGTGGTCGCCCACATCCACCCCGAGCACCGGGCGTCCGCCGCCGTCGCCACCGCCGCCGGGCTCGCACCCACCGGCGAACGGCATGACGGCGAGATCCGATGGCACCGGGGCATCCCGCGATAGCTTCGGCGTCGCCAGGCCTTGACTCCGACTCCGGATACACCATGCGCAAGCGCTCCGCACGACATATCCGGAAGAACCCCGACACCAGCCGTGCGGGTGCCACCGTGAGGTGTGACCTCGACAACGTTCCTGCCGTTCATCGGCGTTGTGCTCGGTGGCCTCGTGTCGACCCTGGCCCAGTACTCGTTGGGTCGCGCTTCGGAGCGGGCCGAAGTGCGGCGAAGCGCTCGTGAACGCGCCGAGGCGCGTCGCAACGAACGCGTCACCCACCTCGTCGACTTCCTGTCCTCGGTGCAGGAAGCCGAACGGGTCGCCGTGGACCGCTACCACCACCGTCTGGCCGACGAGCAGTGGCAAGCGCGGGCGAAGCAGTCCATCGACAGGATGTGGGTGGCGCAGAAGACCATCCACATGCTGTGCGCGTCCGAGGTGAACGCGGCGGCACGTCGTCTGGCGTACGACGTCCAGGACGTGATCAGAAAGGGCCCCGACGACCTGGGAGAGCCGCAGGACGAGAAGGTCTGGGCCTACATCCGCCCCAGCCGGAGGGCGTTCCTCGATGTCGTGCGCGACCAGTTGGAGTAGCCACCGCGTGCAGGGGCCCTAGCCCCGGCCCGCTGTGCCTCGTCCCGCTCCTGACGTCTCCTCTTGCGCTGTCCCGGCATCGGCCCAGCATCGTCGGCTTCCACCATCACGGCAAGGTCGTTCCCCCACGGCAGACAATCTCGCCGTGTGAGGGATAGCCGCGCACCCCTCATCACGTCGTCATGGTTCGAGAAGGGGAGGGTCGATGGAGGCCTCTAGTCATGACGAGTTCCGGGAGTTCGTGGCAATGCGCTCCACCGCGCTGCTGCGGCTCGCGGTGCTGCTCACCGGCGGGGACCGGCACGCCGCCGAGGATCTGCTGCAGATTGCACTGATGAAGGCCTACGGGCGCTGGGCGCGCATCGAGCAACACGAGGCCTACGTGCGGCAGGTGATGTACCGCCAGCAGGTCAACCGCTGGCGGTTGCGCAGGCATCGCGCGGAGACGACGGTGCCGGTGCTGCCCGAGTCGGGTACGGACGCCGACGCCGGGGCGGAGTCCGAGTTGCGGATCGCGCTGTGGGCGGCGCTCGGGCGGCTGTCGAAGCGGCAGCGGGCCGTGGTCGTGCTGCGCTACTTCGAGGATCTGCCGGAGGCCGAGGTCGCGGCGCTGCTGGGATGCCCGGTCGGCACGGTCCGCAGTACGGCGCACCGGTCGCTCGCCAAGCTCCGGGTGCTCGTACCGGAGCTCGGGCCCGAAGGGCCCGCGGAACGGGTCCAGCCGCTCAGCTACACGCCGAAGGAGGTCCAGCGATGACGACGGAGCGGGTGGAGGAGAAGGTCCGGGAGACGCTGAACGCGGTCGCCCTGGACGGGGTGCGGGCGCCCGGGGATCTGGTCGAGAAGGTGGTGCGGCGGCGCAGCCGGCGCCGTTTCTCGCAGGCCGCGGGGGCGGCGGTCGCCGTCGCCGCGATCAGCGTGGGGGCGGTGTTCGGCTTCGGGGACGCCGGCCGGGCGGGGCAGGACCGGCCGGTGCGGCCGGCGGCGTCGCCGGCGACTCCGCCGGAGGGCTGGAAGCCGTGGCAGAGCAGCAGCCCGGGCGACAGTGAGCGGGGGTGCCTGGTGGACGGTTCCGCGCTGTACTGCAGCGGGCGCACGTACGACACCGTGAAGATCGACGCCAACACCGGTGAGCGGCTGTGGACCGTCGAGGTCAATCGCGAAGGCGACGGGATCGACCGCCCGTTCGCCGCGCGCGACGGGGTGGTCTACGCCTTCCGCAACCACACCGCGGAGAACCAGCCGGACGGGGACTACGCCGGGGGTACCGATCTGATGGCGGTGGACGCCGAGAACGGCGACGTGCTGTGGACGGTCGAGATGCCGCAGGACGACCGCACGGCCCAGGCCGCCATGCTCATGGACGGCGCGGTGCTGGCGAACACCCCGTCGGTCCGCACGGTGTCGGCCCTCGATCCGCTGACCGGCAAGGAGAAGTGGCGGTACAGCTGGGACAAGGGGACCGTGTGCCAGCGGGCCGTGCTGGGCGGGGTGCCCTATCTGCTGTGCGCGCGGGACGTCGAGAAGCCGGACGGCACCGATGTTCTCCGGCTCGATCCCGCCACCGGAAGCGCCACGAAGGTCACGACCCTGCCCGGCATGCAGCAGCTGATCGGGACCTCGGGGGACCGGATGGTCCTGATCGCGGCGCGGGGTACCGACGGCGGGGACCTGCGGCTGACCACGGTCAGCGGCTCGGGGGAACGGGCCTCACATCCCTACCGGATCAACGGGCCGCAGGCCGGCTCCGATGTCGTCGGTGATCGTCTGATCTCCGTGTCCTGGCAGGGCAAGGCCTCGGCCTACTCGCTGACCACGGGAAAGGCGTTGTGGACCCGCCCGGTGGGCGTCGGGATGCCGGACCAGGACGCGATGCAGGGCCTCGCCTCGCCCGTCGTGTCGACGCGGCAGGGGGTCGTGTACTTCCTCGGCCAGGACGGAGATCTGTCCGGACTCGATCTGCGCACCGGTGAGCAGGTCTGGCGCGGTCACGCCGACCTCCGCACACCGCGTCCCGGGCTCGCGGACACGCCCCAACTCCTGCTCTATGGAGATGTGTTGGTGGCCCGGAACGGCAGCAAGGTCGTCTCCCTGCTGCCCCGGACCGGTGGCTGACCCGACCGCCGGAAAATCCTGTGCGTCCGCTTGCCCCGCCCGGTACGGTCGCGCTCGCGCCGCGGGCTCATCGAGAGCTCCGCACGCGGCCGTCCGGGCAGTCCGGTCCCCCACGCCGAGAGCAGGTTTCGTCCATGGCATGTCGTATCAGTGAACTCGTGCTCGGTTGCCGCGACGTGGAGGTGCTGGCGCAGTTCTGGTGTGAGGTGCTGGACTTCGTCGTGCTCGACCGCGATGGGGACGAGTGCATCGAGATCGGGCCGCGCGAGGGGTTCGGCGGACCTCAGCCGACGATCATCCTCAGCCGGAGGGACGAGCCGGAACCGGGCAAGACCCGGCTGCACATCGACGTCAATCCCACCGACCGCGATCAGGACGCCGAGCTCGAACGACTCCTGAAGCTCGGGGCGCGCCCGGCCGACATCGGCCAGACCGGCGAGGAGCAGTGGCACGTGCTCGCCGACCCCGAGGGCAATGAGTTCTGCCTGCTCAAGGCCCGGCTGAAGGCGCTCTGACGGCGCGTAGCCCGTCCCCGCCTCCTGAGCAGGCGGGCCGCAGTGTGGTCCCGGCTTGATCCGGAAGGATCTCGAAACATTCGAGGTCCGGAATCCCTCCCTCCGCGAGCGAAGGGCAGGCGATGCGAACCGACTTGGAGCCAGGCATCGATCAACTCTCACCTGAACAGCGGGAATGCTCGCCGGCCCGGACTCGGACAGCCCCGAACCTTTCGTAAGAGCCGCCGAAACCATTGACAGTTGACAGGGCCCGGCCAACACTCCGGATGACAGAGCTCCCCCATCGACCCACCCCCACGAGGACGAGGAGGAAGCACCCCATGAAGGAGTCACCAGGCCGCTTCCGGCTGCTCATCAGCAGCGCCTGCACCATGCTGCTGGTCGCGGTCGCGGCCCTCACCATGCCGGGCACCGCGCACGCCGACACCGTCATCACGACCAACCGGACGGGCACCGACAACGGCTACTACTACTCGTTCTGGACGGACGCGCCGGGGACGGTCTCCATGACCCTGTCGTCCGGCGGCAGTTACAGCACCTCATGGCGCAACACCGGGAACTTCGTGGCCGGCAAGGGCTGGAGCACCGGCGCCCGCCGCACCGTGACGTACTCGGGCACGTTCAACCCGTCCGGCAACGCCTATCTGACCCTCTACGGCTGGACGGCCGACCCGCTCGTCGAGTACTACATCGTCGACAACTGGGGCACCTACCGGCCCACGGGCACGTACAAGGGCACCGTCACCAGCGACGGCGGCACGTACGACATCTACAAGACGACGCGGTACAACGCCCCGTCCGTCGAGGGCGTACGCACCTTCGACCAGTACTGGAGCGTGCGGCAGTCGAAGCGGACGGGCGGCACCATCACGGCCGGGAACCACTTCGACGCGTGGGCCCGGGCCGGGATGCGGCTGGGCAGCTTCAAGTACTACATGATCATGGCGACCGAGGGGTACCGGAGCAGCGGCAGCTCCAGCATCAGGGTCGGGCCGTGACGGCGAAGAGGGCGCTCGCCCTCCTCGCGACGGCCGCCGCCCTCACCACGACGGCCACCACCGCCTCGACCGCCGCCCCGGCGCACACCACCGCCTGCACCGGCTACGTCGGACTCACCTTCGACGACGGCCCGTCCGGCACCACCACCCGGCTCATCGACGCCCTCAGGCGGAACGGCCTGCGGGCCACGATGTTCAACCAGGGCCGGTACGCGGCCGCCAACCCCGCCCTGGTCCGGGCGCAGGTGGCCGCGGGCATGTGGATCGCCAACCACAGCTACACGCACCCGCATCTGACCCGGCTGAGCCAGGCACAGATCGACTCCGAGATCTCCCGCACCCAGCAGGCCATCAGCAACGCCGGAGGCGGCACCCCGAAACTGTTCCGCCCGCCGTACGGCGAGACCAACGCGACGGTGAAGTCCGTCGCGGCCCGCCACGGCCTGACCGAGATCATCTGGCACGTCGACTCACAGGACTGGAACGGAGCGAGCACCGACGCGATCGTCCAGTCCACCGCCCGCCTCACCAACGGCCAGGTCATCCTCCTGCACGACGGTCCGGCCAACACCCTGGCGGCCGTCCCCCGCATAGCCCAGACCCTGGCATCCCGCGGCCTGTGCCCGGGCACGATCTCCCCCCGGACGGGCCTCGCGGTGGCCCCGTCCTGACCGTTCCGGAACCTGGCATACCTGAGTATTCGTGCTCATGACGAGTCCGGCGCCGTTCCCCGATGCTGGTCGTATGACCAAACGGGGAATGGTGGCGGCCGGGGCCGCGCTCGTCGGTGGTGTGCCGGTGGCCGCCTGGGGGCTGATGGGGCAGCAGAACTACGACGGGCTGCCGGCCAGTGAGCTCGACTACGCGTTCCAGCCGTGGGACATCGGGGACGGCGTGGCCGCGGTCGCCGGGGGGCTCGCCCTGGTGCTGGCTGCGGCCGGGGCGGCGGTGCTCGTGCGGGGCACGCTGCGCGGGGCGATGGACGGGCGGTGGTGGGGGGTGCTCGGGCCGCTGGTGGTGCTCGGTCTCATGCTCGGGGTGGGGTGGCGGATCCTGACCGCGGGGGGCATCGGGGCCAACATCGGAGCCGGGCTGCTGATCATGCTGGGTACACCGGTCGCCGCCGGGCTGCTGCTGTGGGCCCTGGCGTTGGCCCTCTGGCTGCTCGTCGAGCGACGCGGGCACGGGAGCGGCGGCGACATGGGAGGGATCTCCTCCCGCGGGGTGTAGCACCGGGCGGGCCGTGGCCGAAACCGCACGGCAGGCGCCTGGCGGGAGGGACAACCGCCTTATCGGGTGGGGAAGTTCGCCTAGGTTGGGGGCCGTTCCGCCCTTCCCCGCCCCCCAGGAGGCCCCGCCGTGTCCGACGACAGCCTGCGTGAGCGCATCGACACCTCCAAGCCGCACTCGGCCCGCTTCTGGAACTACTTCGTCGGCGGCAAGGACAACTACGAGGTCGACCGCGAGATCGGCGACCAGATCAAGTCGATCTTCCCGGGGCTGGTCGACGTGGCGGTCACGAGCCGCCGGTTCCTGGGACGGGCCGTCGATTACCTGGCCGGGGAGCAGGGCGTACGGCAGTTCCTGGACGTCGGCACCGGGCTGCCCACCGCCGACAACACGCACGAAGTGGCCCAGCGCGTCGCGCCGGACGCCCGGATCGTCTACGTCGACAACGACCCCATCGTGCTGGCCCACGCCAACGCCCTGCTCACCAGCACGCCCGAGGGCAGGACCGCGTACCTGGACGCCGACCTGTACGACCCCGAGGCCGTCCTGAAGGCCGCCGCCGGCACGCTGGACCTCTCCCGGCCGGTCGGCCTGATGATCCTCAACACCCTCGGCCACGTCGCCGACTACGAGCGGGCCCGCGATCTGGTACGGCGGCTCATGGCCGGGCTGCCCGCCGGAAGCCACCTGGTGATCAGCGACAGCACCGCGACCAGCGAGGGCATGATCGCCGCGTCGGAGGCGTACAACGCGAGCGGTGCGGTGCCGTACTACGTCCGTCCGGTCGCCGAGATCGCCGGGTTCTTCGACGGGCTGGAGCTGGTGGAGCCCGGTGTGGTGAGGGTGCCCGAGTGGCGGCCGGGGGCTGCCGGTGCCGTCGGTCCTGGCGCAGTGGATGCGTACTGCGGGGTGGGGCGCAAGGCGTAGGCGCGTGGTCCGGTGCGGCGGGGTGGGGGCTGATCGCGCAGTTCCCCGCGCCCCTGTGGGGGACCGCCTCGCTCCGTTCACCCGTCCGGGCCGGTCATCTCAGCTCTCCACCACCCCCACGCGATAATCAGGACATGCCCGCCCCTCCCCCCGTCCCCGAGCCCGCCGGCCGGCTCCTCGGTGATCTGCTGGCGGCGGGTGAGGCCTGCTCCCTCGTCCTCGCCGGCGGATACGCGGTCCTGGCGCACGGGCTCCTGGAGCGGACCGGACCGGCCGTGGACGCCGCCACGGAGCACCCGGCCGCGATGGAGGTCGTCGCGGACACCGTCCGGACCGGGCTGGTCGGGAGGGGCTGGCTCGTGCAGACCCTGGAGACCGGGCCGCTGTCCGCCCAGTTCGTCGTCACCGACGCGGCGAGCGGCGTGGAGTGCGAGGTCGCCCTGCACAAGGAGGTGCTGTGGCGCCCGCCCGTGGAGACGGAACTGGGCCCGGCGCTCTCCCTCGACGACCTCGTCGGCACCCGGGTGCGGGACCTGGCCGACCGCGGACTCGCGCGCGACCTGGTCGACGTCCACGCCGCCTCGGCCCGCTGGAGCCACCCCGAACTCGAGGAACTCGGCCGCCGCCACGCCCCCGACACCTTCGACCTCACCGACCTCCAGGCCCGGCTGACCGGCACGGACTGGCTCGACGACAGGGCGTTCACCGTTGCCGGCCTCGACGCCCCGTCCGTCGCCGGGCTGCGCCGCTGGGCCCAGGAGTGGGCCGACGACATCGCCGAACGCCTCATCGAGGGCGAGGCCCCGGACGAGGAGTGACGCACACGCCCCGCACGGCGACAGACCGGTCGGTACCCTGACCCGATGGGGAACGGGGCAGCCGGACAGGTGGGGGTGGTCGCCGCGCTGGTGCGCGCGGCGTTCCTGGTCGACGGTGTGTACGCGGAGGCCAGCCGGGCGTACGGACTGACGCCGCAGCAGGGGCAGTTGCTGTGTGTGCTGTTGCCCCAGCCGTACGGCATGAGCGAACTCGGCGAGACGCTCGGGCTGGCGAAGTCGAGCCTGACCGGGCTGGTGGACCGGACGGTGCGGCGAGGACTGGTACGGCGGGAGGCCGACCCGCGCGACGGACGGGCCGTGCGGGTGGGGCTGACGGACCAAGGAGCCGCGCTGGCCCGGAAGTTCTACGCCGAGACCTGCCGTCGCATGGAGGCCCTGCCGTCCGGGCTGAGCGGCAGCGAGCGGGACCGGCTGGCCGTTCTGCTGTCGAGGGTCGTCATGGACAACGAGGTCCCCGAGGTGTTCGTGGAGACCGCGGCCGTCCCCGTTTCCGTCCCCGGCGACTCCCCCTCCTGACAGCCCCTCAGCGGCTCACCGCCCTCGGCTCCGCCCGCTTCGCCGCGCCCATCAGCAGCAGCGTCACCCCTGCCGACGCCCCGGCCATCGCCGTCATCGCCGCCGCCGGGGACGTCAGTTGGGCCACCGAGCCCGCGAGCGCCGCCGCCACACCCTGCATCGTGAGCATCCCCGCCGAGTGCAGCCCCAGGGCGTGCCCCGTGAGCCCGTCGGGGGTGAGAGCGACCAGCCGCTCCTGCTGCACGAGGCTCGCGCCGAACCCCACGGAGGCCAGCGTCACCGCGGCCGCCGCGAGCGCAAGCGCCGGGCACAGCAGGAACACCACGTACGGGACGGCCAGGAGCAGCAGAAGCGGAAATCCCAGGCGGGAGCGCAGGCCCGGTGGGAGCACGCGTCCGACCAGCACGTCCCCGGCGAGCATGCCCAGCGCGGCGCAGGCGAAGAGGGTGCCGGCGGAGTCGGGGGCATAGGAGACGTAGAGGGATTCGCAGCCGACGACCAGGCCGTTGGGGATCCACAGGGCCAGATAGACCTGGCGGCGGGGCGGGGACGACCAGAGCAGCGCGTTGGCGCGCCAGGTCGCCGCTGCCGAGGGGCGGCCCGCCGTACGGGGCGGGCGGCGGGTCAGGCCGAGGCGGACGACGACGGCCGCCGTGCCGTACAGCCCGGCGGCGGCCAGCAGGGACAGCCGCGGGGAGAGCAGGGCCACGAGGGCGCCGCCGGTCGCGTAGCCGGCGATCTGCATGAGGCCGCTCATCATGTTGAACACCGAGCGGCCGAGCAGATAGCCGTCCTTGGAGAGGATCTCGTTGAGCAGCCCCCAGCGCACTCCCCCGCCCACCGACTCCACCAGCCCCTTGGCCAGGACGATCGCGAAGAGCCACCGGACGGACAGGCCGGGCAGGGCCAGGGCGGCGGTGGCCGCGGCGAAGAGCAGCGGCAGGGCCGTCAGGGCGGCGCGCGGGGGCAGCCGGTCGGCGGCGGAGAGCAGGACGCTCGCGCCCAGCACCTGCACCAGCGACGAGCCGAACATGCTCACCGCGGACAGCAGCGGTGAGCCGGTCGCCCGGTAGACCAGGGTGCCCAGGGCCAGTCCGCCCATGGTCTGGGCGACCGTCTGCGCCGAGGCGGCCAGGAAGAACGGGGTGAACTCGGGCGTGCGGAACAGTTCGCGGTAGCTGCGCATACGCGGAGTCTTCGGCGCCCCTGAGCGCGTGGTTATTGTTTCGCGCGGACGCGAAACCTCGCGAAGGGGGGCTCATGGGCTGGTGGCAGATCAGCGCCGACACCCTGGCCGGGAGCCGGTTCGTGATCTCGCCGTTCGCCGAGGCCTTCGCGAGTCTGCGGCTGCTGCACGCGGCCGAGGCGGCGCACCCCGGCGAGCGGCGGTGGCTCGACGCCCATCTGCCGGCCTACCGGCGGCGGCTGGCCCGGGACCCGGTGACCGCACAGCTGATCAGCGCCGGGATCGGGCGGGAGTGGACGGCCGACTTCCTCTCCCCCGCCCCGCGCGACGGGGAGCCCTTCGAACAGGGGGTCGAGCGGGTGCGGGCGGCCGACCCTGAGGCGGCCCGCGCCCACCTCACCGTCTCGCTGCGCGGCCCGGTCCCGGCGGTGCTGCACCGGGACGACCTCCCGGAGCGCGCCGCGGACCTGCTGACGTACGTCTGGACCACGGCCGTGCGGCCGTACTGGCCCCAGCGCCGGCACATCCTCGAAGCCGATGTGGTCGCGCGGACCGCGCAGGTCAGCCGGGGCGGCTGGGCGAGCGCGCTGGACACGCTGCGGCCGGGGACGCAGTGGCTCGGGGAGAACCGGCTCCAGGTGAACGCGCACGAATACCCGCCGCGCGAGCTGTCCGGCGCCGAGCTGGTGTTCGTGCCCATCACCACGCAGCGCATCGGCTGGGTGGCGTGGGAGGGCACGGAACGGTACGCGCTGGTCTACCCGTGCGCCGGGGCGCTCGCCGACCCCGGCGGCGGGCCCGTGCCCGCGAGCCTCGGCGCGCTGCTGGGCGCGGCTCGCGCCGGGGTGCTGGTCCGGCTCGGCTCGCCCCTGAGCACCAGCCAGCTGGTCGCCGTGACCGGGCAGGGGCTCGGCTCGGTCGGGCGGCATCTGCGAGTGCTGCTGGACGCCGGTCTGGTGGAACGGCGGCGGGCGGGCAGGTCGGTGCTGTACTCGCGGACGGCGGCGGGGCAGGTCCTGGTGGAGGCCACCGAGGCCCGGAACCGGCCCGGACCCCGCCGGAGCTAGGGTCTGAGCATGACGACTACCAACGGTTCCTCTCCCCTCGACGTCGAGATCGGTGCGCTGCAGGGCGGCCCGGCCGACCTGTCCCAGTACGCGGGCAAGGCGGTGCTCGTGGTGAACGTCGCCTCCAAGTGCGGCCTGACCCCGCAGTACACGGGCCTGGAGAAGCTCCACGAGCAGTACGCCGCGCGCGGCTTCTCCGTCCTCGGCGTGCCCTGCAACCAGTTCCTCGGGCAGGAGCCCGGCAGCGCCGACGAGATCGCCGAGTTCTGCTCGGCCACGTACGGCGTGACGTTCCCGATGACCGAGAAGGTCGAGGTGAACGGCGAGGGCCGGCATCCGCTGTACGACCGCCTGACCGGCTTCGCGGACGCCGAGGGGCACAGCGGTGACATCCGCTGGAACTTCGAGAAGTTCCTCATCGGCCGCGACGGCCGGGTCGTGGCGCGCTTCTCGCCGCAGACCGAGCCGGACTCCGCGGAGGTCGTGGCGGCGATCGAGGCCGAGCTGGCCTGACGTCCCGCGGCTTGACCTTGCCCCTGGGGCAGGCCCGAGCGTCCTCGTCGTCGGGCGGAAGAGCCGCCCGACGACGGAGGATGCCATGGTGGACGGACCTGAACGGAACCTGGAACTGTTCACCATCGGGGCGTTCGCCGCGCGCGCCCGGCTCTCGGCCAAGGCCCTGCGGCTGTACGACCGGCTGGGCCTGCTGGCCCCGGCGCACGTCGACGAGGCCACCGGCTACCGCTACTACCGCGCCGGCCAGGTCGAACGGGCCCGGCTCGTGGCGATGCTGCGGCAGCTGGACATGCCGCTCGCCCGGATCGCCGAGGTGGTCGAGGCGGGCGACGGGGCCGGGGCGGCCGAGCTGCTCGGCGCGTACTGGGCGGATGTCGAGGCGCGGGTGGCGGGGCAGCGGACGCTTGCCGAGTACCTCCGTGGACGGCTGTCGGGGAGGAGCTCCGAGATGTACGGGAAGTTCACGGTCGAGACGGTGGAGGCACCCCCGCAGGTGGTGATCTCCGAGAAGCGGCACACGCTCGCGGACGAGCTGCCGGCGTGGATCGGGGCGGCGCTGGGCCGGCTGGAGGAGGCGGCCCGGGAGTGCGGAGGCGTGGCCGGGGTGCCGTACGTCGCCTATCACGCGGAGGTGTCGATGGAGAGCGACGGCCCCGCGGAGGCGTGCGTGCCGGTGGCCGACGAGGCGGCGGCCCGGGCGTGGGCCGAGCGGCGGGGCCGGGCGTGGGAGACGGCGGTCCGGGTGGAGCCGGCCCGGCGGCTGGCGTACACCAGGATCACCAAGGCGCAGGTGGCGCACCCGCAGATCCTGGCCGCTTTCGAGGCGGTGGAGGAGTGGATGGCGGAGCGGGGGCTGACGGCGACCGGCCCCTGCCGGGAGCTCTACTTCGCGGACTGGGCGGCGGCGGGACCGGAGGACCCGGTGTGTGACGTGGCGTTCCCGGTGAGCTGATCCCCCCTCGGGTCCTGCTCAGGCCCGCGGGCACCAGGGAGCCCTCTCGGCAAGGACGGCGATGCTGGTCGAGAGGGCTCTGTCGGTGGTGCTCGTGGTGCGGTCGGTCTCGCGCCTCAGGCCTTGACCGAGTCCACGAAGGCGTTCCACGCGGCGGCGGGAAACGCCAGCTTGGGGCCCTCGGGGATCTTGGTGTCCCCGAGCTCCAGGGCCTCTTCGACGGTCGACCTGACCATCACGCACGCGCCGTTGTTGTTGGTGTAGGAGGACGTCGTCCACGTTTCCGTGGCGCCCAGACGAATTGCCATGTTCGCTCCGTTGCCAGTTGCGTTTACGCCAACCCGTGCTGGTGGTTGGCGTGATCGACGCTACTCGCCAACATCTCCGTTCGGAGCAGTCATTCACTCGACTGGATGGCATATTCCAGGGGAGACTTCCAGTCAGGCGTGTCAGGGGTGTAACATCCCGCGCTTTGCCCGACGGAAAGTCATCCTCCGGCGGCGGCTCAGCGCGCGTACTCCTTCGCCACGCGCTCGATGAGCTGCCGTGACTGGTCCACGTTCAGCGCCTGTGCCCGCAGGTGCTCGTACATCACCGTGTACTTCTGCACGTCGAGCGGCTTCTCCAGGTAGAGGTCGCTGGTGACGCCCTCGATGTAGACGACGCTGGAGTCGGCCGCGTCGGCGAACTCCAGGATCGAGTACTGGCCGTTGATGCCGGCGTGCGCGCCGACCTCGAACGGCAGGACCTGCACGGTGATGTGGGGCAGCTGTGACATCTCGACGAGGTGCTCCAGCTGCTCGCGCATCACCGGCCGGCTGCCGACGATCCGGTGCAGGGACGCCTCGTCCAGGACCACCCACAGCCGCAGCGGTTCCGTGTCGGCGGTGATCCGGCCCTGCCGGCGCAGCCGGACCTCGACGCGCTTGTCGTTGTCGGCCTCCGACGCCTCGGGCGAACCGCCGCGGATGATGGCCTCGGCGTACGCACGGGTCTGCAACAGGCCGGTGATGATCTGGGGTTCGTAGACGCGGAGCGACTCGGCGTCCGTCTCCAGGCCGATGTAGACGCTGTAGGGGATGTCCCCGAAGGCGTGCCACCAGCCCTGCTGCCGGGAGTCCTTGGCCATCTGCATCAGCGAGTCGACGATGCGCTGGTCCTCGACCTCGTAGACCCCGCACAGGTCGCGCACGTCGCGCTGGCTGATGCTGCGCCGCCCGTTCTCCAGGCGGCTGATCTTCGACTGCGACACCAGCAGCCGCTCGGCCACCTCTTCGGCCGTCATGCCCTTGAGCTCACGGAGCCTGCGGAGCTCCTGGCCCAGCCGGCGCCGCCTGACGGTGGGATTGACATTGGACGCCACGGGACGTGCACCTCCGGCTGCGTGCCTCTACTTTGCGTTTCTGCTGTTGAGCAGACTGCCACCAAGGTGCTTACTACCGCTGGGAAACGGTGGATATGCGACGGGTACACGCCAGTTCGGACACGGCACGCCGAGCGGGGCGAAGAGAGTGTGCGCTCTCTTCGCCCCGCTCGGACAGCGGCTCCCGTGACCGGGTCGTGGGTCCCGTGGTGCGTGTGCCGGTCGTAGGTCGTGCTGGTGCCAGTCGCGCCGGTGCGGCGCGGCTCAGTGGGCCACGGCGCGGGCCATGCTTCCGTGGCGCGGCTGCATCGGGACGCCGCGGGCGGGTTCCGATGCGGGCCTGGCCGTACCGGCGGCCGGACGGCCGGACGGTGCCGGGCTGCGGCGCGGCTGGGCCGCGACGCCGTTCTGGACGTCCATCACCGCGTGCGCGACGAGACCGCCCATGGGGTCGTGCCTGATCAGGTCCCTGAGCCGGGAGCGAGAGGAACGTCCCTCGTTGCCCGGGTACAGGTGCTTGCCGAGGCCGACCGCGTGAGCGAGGGCCGCGAGGGCCGCGGTCCGCGGGTCCGGCGGTACGCCGGTGCGGATCGCGGAGTCCAGCCGGGCCCTGATCTCCCGGCTGATCTCGGTGTCCGTCGCCTGATAGCGAGTCGTCGGCAGCACTCCGCACATCTGGCCGGCCACGGCATGCACCATGCCGCACCGCTCCAGATGCGAGAGGTAGGTCTGGCGCAGCCCGAGACGCGGCCCGCCGATCCAGTGGACGGCACGCACGGGAGCGCCACGCCTTCGCAGCAACTCCAACGCGCAGTCCAGTGTTGGATCTCCAGTCGGCCGTGGTGCCACCACGGCGATACGATCCCCGTCTGGGGCTATCCGTCCGGCCAGCGCCAGCTCTACTAGCTGTGCTCCGGCCAGACCGAGGTCGAGCGACTGCGGCTGTGCAGTGGTACCCGTGGCCGGGTCCAACGCCAGCAGCAGAAGCTCCTCCGGAAGTGTTCTGCGGCTCCTGCCCATCCATGCCTCCCCGCGTGGATGAAAGACAGGGTGACCCCTCTCACATTGGTCTGTCGAGGGTGCGTGACCGGTTCGTAGTGGAACCAGTAGGTATGTCGTTCTCGTCTACCGGATGGGTTTGGCCCGCACACAGGACACTGGTACATGGTTCGGACAGCGCCGGAGCGGTGTCACGGGCGGCGGTTCACGGTTCGGTACGCGCACGCGGGGCATGCGGCGCGAGGAGGAGGCATCGGTGGCGGGCGAGTCCCCCGACAGGTCGAAGCAGCGCGAGTCGTCGGCACAGAAGACGTCGGGGAGCGCGAGTCCGGTTCCGGAGGCCAGGAGCGAAGTCGCCGACCCGCGGCTCGCGGTGGCCCGGGACCCGGAGAGGTCCGCCGCGCGGGGCGGTGCCGATACGGCGACCCGCGTGCTGTCCACGCGGACGGCGCAGGAGCCGGAGAACACCGAGGACGACGCCGAGCGGGTCGACGGCGACTCGGGCCCCGAGGGAGCCGACAGCGACTCGGGCGCCGAGGACGCGGCGGCCGACGCCGGGCAGGACGCTTCCGGCTCCTCCGAGGGATCCGGGAAGTCCCGGGAGTCCGAGGAGTCCGAGGAGTCCGAGGGCAGTGACGGGCGGCTGCGGGATGCCGTCGCCGCGTGGGTCGCGTCGGCGGACGGGGGCGAGCCCGCTGCCGCCGAGAACGCGGAGAAGGGCGGGAAGGCCGAGAAGGCAGATGCGGACGCCGAGGAGACCGACGCGGACGCCGACGCCGACGCCGAGGACGACCGTGCGGACGAGCCCGCGGAGGCCGGCACGGACGCGGAGGACGCCGAGGAAGCCGAGGATGACCAGGAAGCCGCCGAGACGGCGTCCGAGGGCTCCAGGAGCGGCCAGGGTGACGCCGACGAGCCCGAGGCGGACCGTTCCGCCAACGCCGACGACGAGGACACGACCGAGGCGGAGACTGAGGCTGAGCCGGAGGCTGACGAGCAGACCGACGACGGGGACTCCGAGCCCTCGGCCCCCGTTGCCGACAACGACGTCAAGGGCCGGACCCCGGACGACGACGCCGACGACGCCGACGGCACCCCCGCCGAACCCCCCGTCGACCAGCCCACCGCCGTCTTCAAAGCCGTACGGCCTCCGGTGGACCAGCCCACCACCATGCTGAAGCTCGGGGACAGGGCCAAGGACCTCCCGAAGTCGGACCTCCCGAAGAAGGACGTTCCGCAGAAGGACGCCCCGACGAAGGACGTTCCGGAGAAGGACGCCGAGCGGACCAGCAAGTTCGTCGCGCTCAAGCCGCTGGACGACCCGTCGGCGAGGAAGCCGGCGGCCCCGGCGGCGGCCCCGGCCGACGCCACCGCGCCCGTCCCCACCGTCGGCCCCGAGCGGACCACGCAGCAGCCCCTGCCGCCCAAGCCGCCGCTGGATCTGCTGGCCGAGCTGACGAACACCCCGCCGCCCCCGGAGACCCCGCTGCGGACGGCGGCCCGGCGGGTGAAGATCTGGACGCCGCTGGTGCTGCTGCTGGTGGTCGTCTTCGCCGTCGTGCAGAGCGTGCGCCCGCTCCCCTCGCCCACGCTGGAGCTCACCGCCGAGGACAGCTACACCTTCGAGGGCGGCAAGGTCGACATTCCCTGGCCCACCAAGGGCCAGGCCGCGCTGGACGTCCAGGGCATCGGCACGTTCGGGTCCTCCGGCGAGCAGAAGCCCGTCCCGATCGCGAGCGTCGCCAAGGTCATGACCGCCTACGTGATCCTGCGCGATCACCCGCTCAAGAGCGGTGCGGACGGCCCGAAGATCCTCATCGACCAGGCCGCCCAGGACCAGTCCGACGCCGGCCAGGAGTCCACCGTCGACGTGACCAAGGGCGACCGGATCACCGAGCGGGAGGCCCTGGAGAGCATCCTGATCGCGTCCGCGAACAACGTGGCGCGACTGCTCGCCCGCTGGGACGCGGGGTCCGAGAAGGCGTTCGTGCAGAAGATGAACGACGCCGCCGAGGACCTCGGCATGAAGAACACGACGTACACCGACCCGTCGGGCCTGAACAACACGACCGTCTCCACGGCCGTGGACCAGGTGAAGCTCGCCAAGGCCGCCATGCTGCAGCCGGCGTTCCGCGAGGTCGCGACGATGATGTCGTACGTCGACTACAAGCAGAAGAAGCACGACAACTGGAACCGCCTGGTCGGCTACAACAACGTCACCGGCATCAAGACCGGCACCACCACCTCGGCGCTCGGCAACCTCGTCTTCGCGGCCAAGAAGGACGTGAACGGCGAGACCCACCGGATCATCGGCGCGGTCGTGCGCCAGCCCGCCGGCGGCCCGGACAACACGATCCTGGGCGCGGCTCTCCACGAGGGCGACAAGCTGATCCGGGCCGCGCAGGGCGCGCTGGAGTCGGCGACGATCCTGAAGAAGGGCGACGTCGTCGGGTACGCCGACGACGGTCTCGGCGGGCGTACGCCGGTCGCCGTCACCGAGGACGTCACGGCCGTCGGCTGGGCGGGTCTGTCCGTCAAGCTGACGTTCGCCGCGGACGACCTGCCGCACACGGCCGAGGCCGGCACGAAGGTGGGCACGCTCACCGTCGGTGACGGCACCACCAGCGCCGTGAAGGTCCCGGTGGCCCTCCAGAAGGACCTGGTGGAGCCGGGCTTCGGGGCCAAGCTCACGCGCCTCGGCTGACCCGGGGCGCGACCCGCACCACCGCACTCCGCCGGTAACGGCCCGTCCGGGCGCCGCCCGGCGGGGTGCGTGCTAGCGTCCCGAACCGGGACAGGCCGAGAACAGAAGACGGGACACGGGGAGTGCCTTCGAGTGGCCACTGCGGAGCCGACACGCGCAGACGACGCCGAACCGGGCTCGGTATCAGGCCCGCGAATACGCCTGCCCGAAGCACCGGAAGCCGACGCGCCGAAAGCCAGCGCGGCTGACGGCAACGCGTCCGAAGACGGCGCGCGCGACGACGGCGGGGCGGGGTTCGAGTGGCCCGCTCCCGTACTCGCGCTGCGTGAGCGCATGCTGCGGCACCCGGTCCTGTCCGTCACGGGCCTGGCCGCGGCGCTGCACATCCTCTGGTTCTTCACGTTCGCGAACAGCGGTGGCGACCTGGCCGCGCAGGACGCGTGGGCCGAGTTCGTCGGCCGGCACCCGGACTCGGCGTACAACCTCGCCTGGTACGGCGGGATGCACCCGGTGTCGTACAGCATGGTGTCGCCGTATCTGATGTCGGTGCTCGGCGTGCGGACGACGATGATGATCGCGGGCACGGTCTCGGCCGGTCTGCTGACGCTGCTCCTGCTGCGCAGCCGCTCCGTCCTCAACCCGCTGTGGGCGTCTCTGGCCGGTGTGTTTGGGCTGTTCTGCAACGCGGTGTCCGGGCGGGTGACGTTCGGTCTCGGCATGATGTTCGCGCTCGGCGCGGTCGCCGTCGTGTTCTGCTGGCCGTACCGGTGGCGCTACAAGCGCTGGGCGAAGGCCCTGAGCGCGGCGCCGCTGGCCGCGCTGGCCACCATGTCGTCGCCGGTCGCGGGCCTGTTCGTGGGCCTGGTGGCGGTGGCGCTGTTCCTGCAGAAGCGGCGGCCGGGCGCGTGGGCGCTGGGCCTGGCGCCGACCGCGGTGGTGGCGGTGTCGGCGTGGCTGTTCCCGTTCTCGGGCACGCAGCCGATGATGATCGGCTCGGTGCTGCTGCCGCTCGCGTTCTCGGTCCTCGCCTACGTGCTGGTCCCGCGGGAGTGGAAGACGGTCCGGCTCACGGCCGCGGTGTACGGCCTGGGGGTCGTGCTGGTGTGGCTGATCAGCTCCCAGATCGGTTCGAACATCACGCGGCTGGCGATGCTGTTCGCCGGGGTCGCGCTGGTCGCCGCGCTGCCGTTCACGGTGCCGCGCAGCCGCAAGTGGTACGCGGCCGTCGTGGCGCTGTGCGGTTTCGGCGTGTGGATCGGCTTCAAGACGGTCGACGACATCGTGCACACGGCCCCGGCGGCGTCCTGGTCGCGCGAGCTCGCGCCGCTCGTCAACGAGTTGCAGGAGGTCGGCGCCGAGAAGGGCCGGGTCGAGGTCGTCCCGGCCCGCTCCCACCGTGAGGCCTCCGCGCTCGCCCCGTACGTCAATCTGGCCCGCGGCTGGAACCGCCAGGCCGACATGGAGCGCAACCCCCTCTTCTACGACGACACCCTCAACTCGGCGAACTACCACGAGTGGCTGAAGCGCTGGGCGGTGCACTACGTCGTGCTGCCCAAGGGCGAGCCGGACGGCGACGGCGGTCAGCGGGAGCGGGCCCTGGTGCGGCGCGGGCTGCCGTATCTGACGCAGATCTGGGGCGACGCCACCTGGCAGCTGTTCAAGGTGAGCGCCCCGACCCCGCTGGCCGAGCCGAACGCGGTGGTCGACCGGGCCGAGCAGGGCGAGATGGTCCTCCAGGTGAAGAAGGCGGGCCGGATCCTGGTCCGCATCCCGTACTCGCCGTGGCTGAGCGTCGTCGACGCGGAGGGCAAGAGCCTGAAGCCGCCGCAGGAGACGGAGGAGTCCCGCAACCGCCCCGAGGGCGAGCCGAAGACGTACGTGAACGTCAACGGCTGCCTGACGGAGACGGAGGAGGACGCGCAGGGCGACAAGTGGACGGAGCTGCTGGCCCCGAAGGCCGGCACGTACCGCCTGGCGGCGCCGTACCAGCTCCCACGGGGGACGCCGTGCCCGGAGGAGCTGCGCTGAGCCGGTCGGCCCGCTCTGCATCACCCCTCTGAACCACCTTTCCCGTTCGATTACAGTGCTGAGCTGTCGTACGTATGGACGGTGCCTGGGGAGGTCAAGGTGGGTGCGACTGCCGGCGCCGTCTGGGGCCGTACGGAGCAGCAGGACTTCCGCAGCCGGGTGCGCGGGACCCTGCTCGGCGTGGCCGTGGGAGACGCGCTGGGCACGCCGGTCGACGGGCTGACCATCGGCGGGATCCGGGAGGCGCACGGGGCGGAGGGCCTGGTGGACCTGGCCCCCGCCTACGGCAGACGCGGCGCCGTCACGCACCTCACCCAGCTCACCCTGTTCTCCGTCGACGGACTGATCCGGGCCCAGGTCAGGCGGGACACCGGCGCCTGGCATCCGCCGACCGACCTGCACCGGGCGTATCTGCGCTGGGCCGCCACCCAGCGCGACTGGGGGCCCGACGAGCGCCGCAAGGAAGACGGGTGGCTGGCGCGGGAGGAGTGGCTGTACGCGCGGCGGGAGCCCAGCCGCGCGCTGCTGCTGGGCCTCGGCGACGAGACCATGGGGACGCCGGAGGCGCCCAAGAACCCCGGTGAGGCCGGGCCCGAGGCCGCCGCCCGGTCGGCCCCCTTCGGGCTGCTGGTGGGCTGGGAGCCGCAGCTGGTCGCCCAGCTCGCCGTCGAGTGTGCGGCGCAGACCCACGGTCATCCCACGGCGGCCCTGGCGGCGGGCGCGTACGCGGTGATCGTGCATGCGCTGGCGCTGGGCGAGAGCATCGACGCCGCCGTGCAGCGGACCTTCGGGCTGCTGGCCGTCCGGCCCGGGCACCAGCCGGTGTCGGAGGCGCTGCAGCATGCGCTGGGTGCCGTGCGGCAGGGCATGCCCGGCCCGGAGCGGGTGGCCGAGCTGAGCGGGGCGGGTACGGCGGAGGGGCTGGTCGCCGCCGCCGTGTACTGCGCGCTGGTCGCGGCCGACGTCCGGCACGGGCTGTGTCTCGCCGTGAACCACGACGGCCCGTCCGCGGCCACCGGCGCGCTGACCGGCGGCCTGCTCGGCGCGCTGCACGGGGAGACGGCCCTGCCGCCGGGCTGGCTGGCCGAGCTGGAGGGCCGTCCGACCATCCTGGAACTCGCCGACGACTTCGCCATGGAGATGACCCAGGGCCCGGCCCTGCACGGCCCGGCCGGCTCGTCCCCCGGCTGGCTCGCCCGCTACCCGCGAGCCTGAAACCCTCCCGCTCCGTCCCGCGACACGACGCCGGACGGACGAGCGGTATCCCGACCATCACACGCCTTGCCGCATGGCCGGCGTAGAGAGCTATAGTGCTAGGCAACTAGATAAATGGAGGAACTGGTGATTGAGTTCCACCTGAACAGCCGGTCCGGCCTGTCCCCGTACCAGCAATTGGTCCAGCAGGTACGGCACGCGCTGCGCCTGGGGCTGCTGGAGGAGGGGGACCGGCTGCCGACGGTCAAGGACGTGGCGAAGCAGATGGCCGTCAACCCGAACACGGTGCTCAAGGCGTACCGGGAGCTGGAGCACGACGGCCTGGTGGCCGCCCGCCCCGGCGTCGGGACGTTCGTGACCCGGACGCTGGCCGACGGCACGCTCGCCGCGCACGGACCGCTGCGCAAGGACCTGCAGCGCTGGCTGACCAAGGCCCGCCTGGCCGGGCTCGACGACGAAAGCATCGAGGCACTGTTCACGAGCACGTTTCGTGACGCCGCCGGAGAGGACGTGGCGTGAGCGCCGTCTTACGGGCCCAGGGCCTGGGCAAGAGGTACAAGCAGCGCTGGGCGCTGCAGAACTGCGACCTGGACGTCCCCGCCGGCCGGGTGGTCGGCCTGGTCGGTCCCAACGGCGCCGGCAAGTCGACCCTGCTGAAGCTGGCCTCCGGGATGCTGACCCCGACCGCCGGCACCATCGAGGTGTGCGGTGGCCGTCCTGCCGCGGGTGTGGAACAGCTGGCCAAGGTCGGCTTCGTCGCCCAGGACACCCCGACCTACTCCGGGCTGAGCGTCGCCGACCACCTCGACTTCGGCAAGCGCCTCAACCCGAACTGGGACGACGCCGTGGCACGCGACCGGATCCGTCGCCTCGGCCTGGATCCCGAGCAGCGGGCGGGCAGGCTGTCCGGCGGCCAGCGCGCGCAGCTCGCTCTCACCCTGGGCATCGCCAAGCGCCCGGAACTGCTGATCCTCGACGAGCCGGTCGCCGCCCTGGACCCGCTCGCCCGACGGGAGTTCATGCAGGACCTGATGGAGGCCGTCGCCGAGCACGAGCTGAGCGTCGTGCTCTCCTCCCACCTGGTCTCCGACGTGGAGCGGACCTGCGACTACCTCATCGTCCTGGTCGACTCCCGGGTGCAGGTGGCCGGCGACATCGACGACCTGGTCGCCTGCCACCACCGGCTCACCGGACCGCGCAGGGACCCGGACACGCTCCCGGCCGGTCAGCACGTCATCACCGCCAGCCACACCGACCGGCAGACCACCCTCCTGGTGCGCACCGGCACCGCGGTCCACGATCCGTCCTGGACCGTCAGCCCACTCGGTCTGGAGGACGTCGTCCTGGCCTACATGACCCGGCCCGCCGACGCGGTGCGTGACACCCGGCCCGCGCTGGAGGTACTCCGATGATCTGGCTGACCTGGCGCCAGTTCCGCACCCAGGCCGCCGTGGTCTTCGCCGCCGTGGCAGTCCTCGCCGCCGTCCTCGCGGTCACCGGCCCGCAACTGGCCGACCTCCACCGGACGGCCGGCAGCGGCCTGGTGGACCGGGTCTCCGGTTCGGACCAGAGCCTCTACTACACCGGGCTGCTGGTCGTGCTCGCCGTGCCGGCGGTCATCGGGATGTTCTGGGGCGCCCCGCTGATCTCCCGTGAACTGGAGACCGGCACCCACTACCTCGCGTGGAACCAGGGCGTCACCCGCACGCGCTGGCTCGCGACCAAGCTGGGCCTCGGTGCGGCGGCCTCCATGACCGCCGCCGGACTGACCAGCCTCGCGGTGAGCTGGTGGAGCAGCCCCATCGACCGGGCTGTCAACGGCGGCGGCGCGACGGACACGTACTTCCCGCGGCTCGACCCCGTGGCCTTCGCCGCACGGGGTGTCGTCCCCATGGCCCATGCCGCCTTCGCCTTCGTCCTGGGCGTCGCCCTCGGCCTGGTCCTCCGCCGCACCCTGCCCGCGATGGCCACCACGTTCGCCCTCTACGTCGCCGTCCAGCTCGTGGTGCCGCTGTGGATCCGGTCCCACCTGGCCGCCCCGGACCGGACCACCGTGCCGATCGAGCCCGACGGCGCCCCCATCAGCGTCCAGGACGAGGCCGGGCAGATCATCGCGCACCTCGACGACGTGCCCGGGGCCTGGGTCACCTCCCAGCAGACGCTGAACGCCGCCGGTCAGCCCGCCCCCGTGCCGTCGTCCTTCCCCGACTGCCTGCGCACCGAGTCGGGCCCGCCCACCCTGCAGCAATTCGAAGGCTGCATCGCCGACCTCGGCGCCCTGGGCTACAAGCAGCAGGTGACGTACCAGCCCGCCGGCAACTTCTGGGCCCTGCAATGGGCCGAGACCGGGCTCTACCTCGGCCTCGCCCTGGCCCTGACGGGGTTCTGCGCCTGGTGGATCCGCCGCCGGGTGACCTGACGGACGCAGGTCCCGCCTCTGTGCGGTCGTGCCGGGCGGCGCGCCTGCCCAACGGGAAGGGGCGCCGCCCGGCGTGAACGTCGGGGGTTCACCCCTCGGCGGTGCGCACCACGTCGTCCGCCGGACCGGCCGGGGTCGGGATCGTGGCCGACGCCGCGCCGTCCCCGTCCGTGTTGATCTTCTCGATGAGCGCCAGCCGCTCCGGGGTGTCCTCCGGCCGGATATAGCCGACCAGGATGTAGAGGACCAGCGAGACCGCCAGCGGGATCGACACCTGGTACTGGAGCGGCACGCCGCCCTCGACGTTCCAGTTGATCGGGTAGTTCACCAGCCAGAAGGCGAGCAGGCCCATCGACCAGCTGACGAGCGCCGCCGTCGGGCCGGAGCGGCGGAACGCGCGCAGCAGGCCCAGCATCATCGGGATCGCCATCGGGCCCATCAGACCGGCCACCCACTTGATGACGACCGTGATGATGTCCTTGAAGGCGGGGGAGTTGACCTGCGTCGCCGCCGCCATGGACAGGCCGAGGAAGACGACCGTGGCGATGCGGGCGACCCGCAGGCCCTGGCTCTGGTTCCAGGCCCGGGCCCTCGCCCAGATCACCGGCGCGCAGTCCCGGGTGAACACCGCCGCGATGGCGTTGGCGTCCGAGGAGCACATGGCCATGGTGTGCGAGAAGAAGCCGACGATGACCAGGCCCAGCAGGCCGTGCGGCAGGAGCTGTTCGGTCATCAGGGCGTAGGAGTCCGAGCCGTCCGGCTTCTGCGACTCGACCAGCAGCGGCGACATCCACATGGGGAAGAACAGCACCAGCGGCCAGACCAGCCAGAGGATCGCCGAGAGGCGCGCCGACCGCTCGGCCTCCTTCGCGTTCGGCGTGGCCATGTAGCGCTGGGCCTGGTTGAGCATGCCGCCGTTGTACTCGAAGAGCTTGATGAAGAGGAACGCGAGCAGGAACACCGTGCCGTACGGCCCGACCAGCGGTTTCTCGTGGCCCTGGAGTTCGGGCGAGTCCCAGACGCCGAAGAAGCCGCCGTGGTCGTCGAGGCGTACGAAGACCGCCACGAACATCGCGATGCCGGCCAGCAACTGGATGATGAACTGGCCGAGTTCGGTCAGCGCGTCCGCCCAGAGGCCGCCGATCGTGCAGTAGATCGCCGTGATGCCGCCGGTGATGAGGATGCCCTGATTGAGGGAGATGCCCGTGAAGACGGACAGCAGCGTGGCGATCGCCGCCCACTTCGCGCCCACGTCGACGATCTTCAACAGCATGCCCGACCAGGCCAGCGCCTGCTGCGTCTTGAGGTCGTAGCGGTTCTTCAGGTACTCCAGCGGGGAGGCCACATGGAGCCGGGAGCGCAGCCGGTTGATGCGCGGGGCGAACAGCTTCGACCCGATGGCGATGCCGAGGGCGATGGGGAAGGACCAGGTGACGAAGGACGTGACGCCGTAGGTGTAGGCGATGCCGGCGTACCCGGTGAACATCACCGCGCTGTAGCCCGACATGTGGTGCGAGATGCCGGAGAGCCACCACGGCATCTTGCCGCCGGCGGTGAAGAAGTCGCTGACGTTGTCGACGCGTTTGTGCGACCAGACGCCGATCGCGACCATCACGGCGAAATAGCCGATGAGCACGGCCCAGTCGAGACCGTTCATGTGCGCCCTCCCAGGGATCAGCCCGGCGCTCATCGTGGGCGCTGCCGCGTGAACACGACAAGTGACCGTCAGGTCAAGGAGAGGTAAAGAAGTTCTGTGTGATGGTTGCCGTTCATCCACATGAACTCAACGCATCAGCTCCCCCGCGTTGACCAGCAACGACTGCCCGGTGATCGCCCGCGCCCTGTCCGACGCCAGGAACGCCACCGCGTCGGCCACATCCGTGTCCGTGGCCAGATCCGGCAGCGCCATCCGCTCGGTCAGCCGCTCCAGGACGGCCGCCTCCGGCACCCCCTCCGACTGCGCCGCGAACTGCACGTACGCCTGCACCGGCGGGCCCCACATCCAGCCGGGCAGCACGGTGTTGACCCTGATCCGGTGGGGCCCCAGCTCCCGCGCGAGCGAGTACATCGCACTCGTCAGCGCCCCCTTCGACGCCGCGTACGCCGCCTGCCGCACCTGCGACGGGGCCGCCACCGCGGACTGCGTCCCGACGAACACCACGGATCCGCCGCCCTGTTTGAGCGACGGCAGACAGGCCCGGGTCATCCGCAGCGTGCCCAGCAGGTTCACATCCAGGACCGACCGCCAGGACTCGAAGTCGGCGTCCTCCAACCCGCCGAAGTAACTGTCCAGCGCGGCCACATGCACGACGGCGTCGATCCCGCCGAACCGCTCCCGCGCCACCTCGGCCAGCGCCTCGCACTGCACCTCGTCGCGGATGTCCGTGACCCGGTACGCCGTACACGCCCCGCCGGGATCGACCTCGGCGGCCGTCTTCGCCAGGCTCGCCTCCGTACGGGCCCCGAGCACGGCACGCCCGCCGTCCCGTACGACAGCCGCCGCGACCTGCCGTCCGAGCCCGGCCCCGACCCCCGACACGACGACCGTCTTCCCCGCGAGCAGTGACATGGCAGGACCTCCCCGGACCGCAACCCTGGCGCTCTATCTGACGGAGCGTCAGAGTATGGGTCAGCCACCGACGAAGGGGAAGGGCATGAGCGAGGACACCCGCAGCGAGCTGTACGCCGAACTGGCCGCCGTCGGCCCCTACGGCACCCACGCCGGACACGCCCTCATCACCATGGTCGAGCCGCATCCCGGCCATGAGTACGCGTACAACCGCTGGTACGAGGACGACCACTACTACGCCGGTGCGATGGCCATGCCCTGGATGCAGGCCGGCCGCCGCTGGGTGGCGACCCGCGACCTCCAGCTGCTGCGCTACCCCGAGAAGTCGGCGATCGCCCAGCCCGTCACCGCCGGCTGCTACCTCTCCACGTACTGGATCACCGCCGGCCGCTACGACGACCACATACGCTGGACGGTCGCCGTCAACAAGCGCCTCAACCGGGACGCCCGCGTCTACCACGACCGTACGCACGTCCTCACGGCGTTCCAGAACCACGAGGCGACGGTGTACCGCGACGGAGCGGCCGGCCCCCGGGACGTCCACGCCCTCGACCACCCCTACGCGGGCCTGGTCCTCCAGGTCGTCGAGGCGGACACCCCCGAGCAGCGCGCCCCGCTCCTCCATTGGCTGCGCACCCGCCACCTCCCCAAGCGCCTGCCGGGCTCCCCGGCCGCCCTGGTGACGGTCTTCAGCCCGACCCCCCCTCCCCGGCGACCGCATGACGTACGTGAAACAGGTCGAGGGCGTCGACACCCGCCTGACGCTCCTGTGGTTCCTCCAGACCGACCCGAGGGAGTGCTGGGAGCCGTACTTCACCGGCCTCGACACGGCGGTGGCGGAATCGGGGCTGGGCAGGGTGGAGCTGGTGGCCCCGTTCATCCCGACGGTGCCGGGCACGGACACGTACGTGGACCGGCTGCGCTGAGGCCGGGCGCGCCGCACGGCGGCCACACGTCGCTGACATCAAGCGGGCTTGGACCCGGCGCCAGTTCCGCCCACACGGTCTTGCCGTGGGCCGCCGCCTCCAGCACGCCCCAGCGGTGCGCGTACGCCGCGACGATCCGCAGCCCGCGGCCGGTCTCCGCGTCGTCCGCGACCGGTTGCGGGAGCCGTGGGATCCGGTCACCCCGGGCGTCGGTGACCTCGATACGGAGCGTGCGGTCGGCGTGCAGCCGCAGCGTGAGCCGGAAGTCCCTGCCCTGGACGCGCCCGTGCAGCACCGCGTTCGACGCCAGCTCGGCCACCACCTGCGCGGCGGCGTCATACGCCTCGCCCCATTCGTCGAGCTGGCGTTCGGCGAGCAGGCGAGCCAGTCGAGCACCCCTTCGAGTGGCGGACAGCTGGATCGCGAAGTGGCGTACGGGGGTGCTGATTTCAGCGAGGGATTTCTGGCTCATGTCACCCAGCGTGGCCGCCCGAACCTACTCTGAACAGTGACGACCCTGGTACGGAACGTGACTGTCCGGACGTGAGGCGGGGTCGTACGGCTCGTACGTCAGGAGGGGAAGGCGTGGAGGACGAGGAAGCGGCGGCCGTGCTCAGGACGGTCGGGCGGCAGATCAAGATGTGGCGCGAGGCAGCCGGGCTGAAGCAGGCGGAGTTCGGATCGGCGATCGGGTACGGGGAGGAGATGGTGTCGTCCGTGGAGCGGGCGCGCCGGATCCCCAAGCCGGATTTTCTCGACAAGGCGGATGAGGTACTGGGTGCCTCCGGCAAGATCTCCGCGATGAAGGAGGACGTGGAGAAGGCCAGATACCCGAAGAAGGTAAGGGACCTCGCGAAGCTGGAGGACGAGGCCGTCGAACTCGGGGCCTACGACAACCACCAAGTTCATGGGCTGCTCCAGACTCCGGAGTACGCCCAGGCCTTGTACGCCATGAGGCGCCCGGCCTTCACCGAGGACGAGATCGAGCGGCACGTCGCCGCCCGCATGGCACGGAAGGCCGTGTTCGATCGCGTGCCGCGCCCGCTCATCACGTTTGTCCAGGAAGAGTCGACGCTGCGGAGGCCGATCGGGGGCAGAATGGTGCTCCGCCGACAGCTCGAACACCTGTTGCGGGTCGCTGGGTTGCGGCACGTTTCGATCCAGGTCATGCCGACGGACCGGGAGGACCACGCGGGTATGGCAGGTCCGTTCCGGGTGCTGAAGCTCCAGGAGGGCAAGACCCTGGGGCACTTCGAGGCCCAGTTGCACAACCGCGTGATCGACGATCCCCGTGACGCCCAGATCCTCGACATGCGCTATGGAATGATCCGGGCCCAGGCCCTCTCACCTCGGGAGTCCCTGGCCTTCATTGAGAAAGTCCTAGGAGAAGAGACGTGACCACTGACCTCCACTGGTTCAAAAGCAGTTACAGCAGCAACGACGGTCCCGATTGCGTAGAGGTCGCCATATCCACTGCTCAGCCCGCCATCCTTCTCCGCGACTCCAAGAACAAGAACGGCGCCCGGCTGGAATTCACCGGCGGCGCCTGGTCCGAGTTCGTGGAGTTCGCGGCGGGGCGTTGAGCCTCAGTTCTGATTCGCACGATGTTCACCTGCCGATGAACGGCCCCAGTACCGCACGGTCGGTTTCCGAAAGGCGTTCCAAAGCCGCGGAATTCAGTTCCCGTACGCGTTCCACATCCGCCCGGGCCTCCTCCCGCCGACCGGAGACCGCGTGCAGCACGGCCCGGCGGGACAGTGCCCAGACGTACCCCGGGCGCATGTCCACCGCGCGGTTCAGGTCGGCCAGTGCCTCCGCGTGGCGGCCCAGCCGGGCCAGGGACTCGCCCCGGCTCGCGTACGCCGACGTGTACGCGGGGTCCAGGGCCAGCGCGACGTCCAGGTCCGCGACCGCCTCTTCGTCGTGGCCGGTGACGCGCAGCGCGTCACCCCGCTCGCAGCGGGCCCAGGGCCAGTCGGGGTTCAGGGCCAGCGCCCGGTCGAGGTCTGCCAGTTGGCGGTGGGATTCGCCCCGTGCGCGCCAGACCCGGGCGCGGCGGGCGAGCGCCCAGGCGTAGTCCGGGTCGAGGTCCAGCGCCCGCCCCAGGTCGGCGAGGGCCGCGTCGAGGTCTCCGGCGCGCTCGTGCGTGGCGCCCCGGGAGGCCCAGGCGAATCCGAGCGCGGGGTCGAGGCGGATCGCCTCGGTGAGGTCCCGGATCGCCTCGGTGTCCCGTCCGGCGATCCGCTGGTGTTCGCCGCGCAGCGCGACGTACCAGGCGTTGTCCGGTTCCAGCGCGACGGCCCGGTCCAGGTCGGCGATCGCCCCGTCGTGGTCGCCCAGGTCTCCCCGGATCCCGGACCGGTGCCGGTAGGCGACGGCCAGTTCCGGATCGAGCGCGACGGCCCGGTCGTACTCGGTGAGGGCCTGCGCGTACACGCCCTCGCCGCGCAGCTCGTCGCCCCGCACGAGGCGGGCCCGGGCCTGAGCCGGAGCGTCGAGTACCGCACGGCGCAGGAGCAGCCCGAGCGCGGCGCCGACGCCCTCCGTGTCGAGGGCCGCCGTCAGTTCGGTGCCCCACCGGGACGCCGGCTCGGCGTCCGCGTCCGCTCCGGCGTCCACCAGCGCGCGGGCCCACCGCCCGGCCACGCCCGCCTCGCACGCCCGGACGAAGTCCCCCAACGCCTGCGGCAGCGCGTTCCGGTCCCCCGCGCACAGCGAGTGGTACGTCTCCTCAAGCCGCAGCTCCCGCCACGCCTCGTCCGCCCACAGTTCTCCGGTGCCGCGGCCCGCCCCGGCCTCTTCGCACCAGGCCCCGAACAGACCGGCCAGGTGCCGCTGCCGCTGCGCCCACTCCCGGGGCGACCTGCGGCGTTCCGCGCGCAGCATCGGCGCCCGTACGACGTCGTGGTAGCGCAGTCGTCCCCCGCCGCGCTCGTGCACGAACGGCATCCCCCGCAGCCACGCGTAGAGGGGCTCCCGTTCCTCCGGCGGGCAGTCGGCCGCCGCCCGGAACACGTCCCCGTCCAGCCACCTCGGCAGCGCGCAGGCCAGGGCGGCGGCCCGCCGGGCCGGGTTCTCCTCCCACTTGAGGAAGCGGTCCACAGCCGTCGCGCTCGGGTCGCCCACGTCGTCCGGGTCGGTGGGGCGGGACTCGGCGAGGGTGGAGACCAGGACGGGGAGGCCGCCGGTCAGGCGCAGCACCTCCGCGACGACCGGTTCGGCGGTCACGCCCCTGGCGGCCAGCAGACCGCGTGCCTCGGTCTCCGTGAAGGGGGCGAGCGGGAGGTCCGTCACGAAGTCCGCCAGCCCGCCCCAGCGGGCCGGGTCCAGGGGCGCCCGGCCGGCCGTGACCACCACCGTCGTGGCGGGCAGGGGGCCGTGGCGGTCCGTCGTCATCGTCTCGTGCAGCCAGGGGTCCAGGTAGGGGCCCGTCCGCTCGTACGTGTCCAGGAAGAGGGTGATCCAGGGAGCGGACGTGTCCGCGAGCTCGCGCAGGAGGACCGGTGTGAGCACCTGCTCGGGGGCGAGGACCAGCTGGAGGTCCTCGTGGTTGCGGAAGCGGTCAATGAGGCTCGCGCGCAACCGGTCGGCCACGTGGGCGAGTTGCTCCGCGTCCAGCATGCCCGCCAGTGGGCCGACGACCGGCACCATCCCGGCGGCGACGACCCCGGCCCGTGCCACGATCCTGCCCCCGGCGGACGGTCCGGGCTCCTCCGGCTGGGTGTCCAGAACGGCCAGCGCGGCCAGTTCCGCCTCGTGCCGGCGCTCTCGGTGGGCGGCGAGCAGCCGGTCCAGCTCCTTCAACCGTCTGCCCTGAGCGGCGAACTGACGACTGATCTCCGCCATCATTTCGGGCACGCTGCCCGCGCTGTCGTCGATGTACGCGGTCAGCGCGCCCTGTTCACGGGCGACCTGCTCGAACTCCCGCAGCAGGAAGGTCTTCCCGACGCCCGCGTTGCCGTGCGCGTGGAAACGGAAGCGGTGGCGTTCGTCGTGCGGGGCGGTGTCGAAGTTCACCCGGAACAGGGCCCGTTCGGCGCCCCGGCCGACGAATCCGGCCCGGGTGCGTTGCCGGATCAGATCCTGCATCGACGGTCGCTCCTGGGCCATCCGTACGTCCCCTCGTCTCGCGCGGCCGGCTTCGGGCTCATTCTCTCGCGTCCGCTCGGGCCGCTGGGGAGAATGATCGGCATGGCCACCTCCACACCACGCGGCGCACTGTCGCTCGCCGCCACCCTGCTCACCGCCACCATCGCCCTGTACATGGCGCTCGTCGCGTTCGGGAACATCACCGACTTCGGGACCAATCAGCAGTTCGTCCGGCACGTGCTGGCCATGGACACCACGTTCAAGGACGAGGACCTGATGTGGCGTGCCGTCACGAGCCAGGGGCTGCAGGACGCCGCCTACGTCGGGATCATCGTCTGGGAGACCGTCGCCGCGCTGGTCCTCATATACGGGAGCTGGCTGTGGGCCAGACGCGATGACCTGCGGGCCCGGCGGATGTCCACGTACGGGCTGCTGATGGTGATGCTGCTGTTCGGGGCCGGGTTCATCGCGATCGGCGGTGAGTGGTTCTCGATGTGGCAGTCGGAGGACTGGAACGGTCTGGACGCCGCGACCCGCATCTTCCTGTTCAGCGGGGTCGTGCTGATCGTCAACCAGCTGTCGGCCCCACGGGCTCAGCCGCCCGCCTCCTGAGCGCTGCCGCTACTTGACCACGGTCACGGTCGTGCCGACCGTGCCGAACGCCCACAGTGCCGTGCCGTCCGCCTTCCGCATCCTGACGCCGCCCGTCTTGGTGCCGGAGGCGGCGGGCGGCGGTGAGGCCCCGTCGACCGCGTTGGAGAAGGCGACGGAGACCCCGTCCTTCGAGGCGAAGTACATGATGTGCTCGATCTGGACGCCGTCCGAGCCGGTCGTGGCCGCGTTGCGCGACGACACGGTGTAGGTGCCCGGGTCGGGGCTGACCGAGCCCGGCCAGACGGTGAACGTGCGGCGGCTCGCCTCGCTCGCGTCGACCAGCCACACCCGCTTCTCGCCGAGGGAGTAGACGACGCGCCGGCCGGTGCCGGAGCCGTCGGGCACCCGCGCCGGGACCGACGCCGTGGGGGTGGGCTGCGCCGAGGCCGTGCTGCTGGGCTTGGCCGACGTGGCGGTGGGGTGCGGGCCCCGGTCCGCCTGCACACCCAGGACCGTCACCGCGGCTATCGCTCCCACGGTCAGCCCGGTCACCCAGGCCCACGAAGGAAGTCGGGCAGGCACCGGCACGCATCTCCTCAGTCACGGGACCCCGCATCGAAGCGGGGTTCCGTTCATCGTACTGCGCACCCGTGACCCCTCGGCTCCCTCAGGGGTCCCCGGCGGTCTTGCGGACCGGGACCGGGCCCGTGCCGGCTCCGCGGGCGGCGTAGCGCGGGGTGCGCACGGGTGCCGGGTAGGAGAGGTGCACCAGCCGGGTCTGCTCCTGGCGCATGTGCATGAGCGACTCCAGGATGTAGCCCACGAGCAGCACGAGCGCCGCGATGGTCATGATCGCGGCTGCGAGGATCGCCGTGGGGACCCGGGGCACGGTGCCCGTCTCGACGAAGTCGGCGATGACGGGGATGCCGAGGATGAGGGAGACCAGGGCGAGGATTCCGGCGAGGGCGGTGTGGACCAGCGAGGGGCGCTCGCGCCGCGCCAGGTCGAGGATGACCCGCAGGATACGCCAGCCGTCCCGGTAGGTGCGCAGCTTGCTCTCGCCCCCGGCCGGCCGGACCCGGTAGTCGGTGAGGACCTCCGCGGTGGGCAGCCGCAGGTGCAGCGCGTGGATGGTCATCTCGGTCTCGGTCTCGAACTCGCGGGCGAGCGCCGGGAAGGACTTCACGAAGCGCCGCGAGAAGACGCGGTAGCCGCTGAGCATGTCGGTCACGTCGTTGCCGAACAGGGACCGCACCGCCCCGGTGAGCAGCTTGTTGCCGACCGCGTGCCCGGCCCGGTAGGCCCCGTCGACCGTCACGCGGCGGGCGCCGACGACCTGGTCGTACGGCCCCTCGAAGAGCAGGTCCACCAGGTCGCGGGCGCGGGAGGCGTCGTAGGTGTCGTCGCCGTCGATGATGAGCAGCGCGTCGGCGTCGACGTCGGCGAAGGCGCGGCGGATGACGTTGCCCTTGCCCTTGCGGGTCTCCTGCCGGACGATCGCGCCGGCCTCCCGGGCGACCTCCACGGTGCGGTCGGTGGAGGCGTTGTCGTACACGTAGACGACGGCCTCGGGGAGGGCCGCGCGCAGGTCGCGGACGACCTTGCCGACGGCCGCCTCCTCGTTGTGGCACGGCACGACACACGCGATCGTCGGTTCCACGACCACTCCTCGCTCGACTCACCCGGCCGGTTCCTCAGACAGTCAGCACCTCAGACAGTCAGCACCTCATACATCAGCACCTCATACAGTCGGACATAGTGCGATATGAGCGCGCCTGACCGGATGGGGCACGCCGGGTCGTTAGGCTCGCCGTGTGCCGGTCCTCGACTCTGTGACGCTGCGTGCGCGTGACGCCATCAAGGGCATCTGGCGCGAGGCCGCCAAGTTCGGCGTCGTCGGGGCTCTGGCCTTCGTCGTCGACAACGGCGGCTACAACCTGCTCGTCTTCGGCCTGCCCGGCGGTGCGGAGGGCGGGGTGATGCGGACCGCCCCCGTACAGGCGTCCGTCATCGCGACGGCCGCCGCCGCGCTCTTCAGCTGGGTCGGGAACCGCTGCTGGACCTATCGCGGTCGGCACCGCGAGAAGGTGACCCAGGAGCTCGTGCTGTTCCTCGTCGCGAACGGGGTCGGGCTCGCCATCACCGCGGGCACGGTCTTCGCCTCCCGGCACCTGCTCGGGCTGGACTCGGCGCTCAGCGACAACACCGCCCGCATCCTCGGCTGGGTCCTCGCGACCCTGTTCCGCTTCTACGCCTACCGGCGCTACGTCTTCGTCGCCCCCTGACCGGCCGGGATCCATCGAGCCGCTAGCATCCGGCATATGGGACAAAAAGGATGGACGTGGCGTCAGAACCGGCAGTGGGTCTGGGTCCTGGCCGCCGTCGCCGCGGTCTGCTGCCTGGGCACGATCCTCGTCTTCGCCCCCGGCTTCCTGAGTCCCGACAGCCTCGACCAGCTCCGCCAGGCCGAGGGGAAGAAACCCCTGACGGACTGGCATCCGCCCGTGCTCAGCCTGGTGTGGCGGGCGCTCATCGCGGTGACCGGCTCGATCGCGGCCATGCTGGTGCTCCAGTGCCTCGTCTTCTGGACGGCGCTGTGGGTACTGGCCCGGTGCGTGTGGGGACTGACCGCGAGCCGGGGCGGTTCGCTCGCCGTGCTGGGCCTCGGGCTGGCTCCGTTCGTGCTGACGTTCGTCGGGGTGGTGTGGAAGGACGTGCACGCGGCGTTCGCGCTCCTCGCCGCGTGCGCGGTCGCCTTCACCGGCCTGCTGCTGCGGGACCGCGACCTCCGCCCCGCCGTCCGCTGGGGCCTGCTCTGGCTGGGCGTGCTGTTCCTCGCCTACGCGATGCTGGTGCGCAAGAACGCCGTCGTCGCCGCCGTCCCCGTCTTCGTCATGCTGGTCCTCGCCCTGTGGGGCAGGCCCGGACGCCGTACGTGGGTGACGTGCACGGCGGCCCTCGTGGCCGGGCTCGCCGTGCCCGCCACCGCCATCTCCGTGTTCGCCGCGCCGCTCCAGACCAAGCAGGGCGCCCAGATCATGCTCGACGACCTCGTGCACGTGCTGAGCGTGGAGGAGCTGCGGTCGGCGGACGTGCCGCCCGCCCTGCGGGACCGGCTCGTGGCCTCCGCACGGGAGTGCGAGCGGGTCGGCGCCCTCTCGGACGCCTACTGGGCCTGCTACCAGCGCCCGGCGGACGGGCTGCGCGAGGACTCCGGCGAGATCACGTCCCTGTGGCTGCGCGAGATGAGCGGGCACGTGCCGGGCTATCTCCAGTACCGCCTGCTGCTCTTCACGACCCTGCTGTTCGAGACCGACTACGCGTACAAGGCGGGGATCACCCGCAACGACCTGGGCATCGAGGTGGCGCACCCCCGGCTGGAGGACGCGCTCGGCACGTACGTCAAGGGCATGATCGAGGACGTGCCCTGGATGTTCCGCGGCTGGTTCTGGCTCGCGGTCGCACTCGTGATCGCCGTCCGGCCCGGCAGGGGCGTCTTCGCGATGCCGGTCCGGGCGCTGGGCATCAGCTCGGCGGCCTACATCCTGGGCTATCTGCCGATCATGCCCGCGACGGACTTCCGGTACGTCTACTGGCCGGCGATCGCCTGCGCCCTCGGCCTGCTGCTGCTCTGGCTGGGCCGGGGCACGCCTCCCCCACGGCCGGCGAGCCCCGGCGCCCCGGCCGGCCGTACCCTCACGGCGCAGCAGCCGGCGGACGCCGGGGGCCAGTAGCGCGTCAGTCCAGCACCGGCAGCAGCTGGGGCAGATGCCCGTCCGACGCGGCCGCCGCCCGCTGCCGCTCCTCGGGGACCTCCCCGTACAGGGTGCTGCGGGCCCTGGCCGGACGGCCCGCGGCGTCCGCCACCGCGATCAGGTCCTTCACCGACTTGTACGACCCGTACGACGAGCCCGCCATGCGGGAGATGGTCTCCTCCATGAGGGTCCCGCCGAGGTCGTTCGCGCCCGAGCGGAGCATCTCGGCCGCGCCCTCCGTGCCCAGCTTCACCCAGCTGGTCTGGATGTTGGGGATGTACGGGTGCAGCAGCAGCCGGGCCATGGCCGTGACCGCCCGGTTGTCCCGCATGGTCGGGCCCGGGCGGGCGATCCCCGCCAGGTAGACCGGCGCGTTGGTGTGCACGAACGGCAGCGTCACGAACTCGGTGAAGCCGCCCGTGCGCTGCTGAATGCCGGCCAGGGTGCGCAGGTGCCCGAGCCAGTGCCGGGGCTGGTCGACATGGCCGTACATCATCGTCGAGGACGAGCGGATGCCCAGCTCGTGGGCGGTCGTCACGACGTCGATCCAGTCGGCCGCGGGCAGCTTGCCCTTGGTGAGGATCCAGCGGACCTCGTCGTCGAGGATCTCGGCGGCGGTGCCCGGGATGGTGTCCAGGCCCGCCTCCTTGGCGGCGGTCAGCCACTCGCGGACGGACATGCCGGTGCGGGTCGCGCCGTTGACGACCTCCATCGGCGAGAAGGCGTGCACGTGCATGCCCGGGACGCGTTCCTTCACGGCCCGCGCGATGTCGAAGTACGCCGTGCCGGGCAGGTCCGGGTGGATGCCGCCCTGCATGCAGACCTCCACCGCGCCCACCTCCCAGGCCTGCTGGGCCCGGTCGGCGACCTGGTCCAGGGAGAGGGTGTAGGCGTCGGCGTCGGTGCGGCGCTGGGCGAAGGCGCAGAAGCGGCAGCCGGTGTAGCAGACGTTGGTGAAGTTGATGTTGCGGGTGACGATGTAGGTGACGTCGTCGCCGACGGCCGACTTGCGTACGTCGTCGGCGACCCGGGCGAGCGCGTCCAGCGCCGGACCGTCCGCGTGCAGCAGGGCGAGGGCCTCGTCGTCGGTGAGCTTCGTCGGGTCGTCGGCGGCCGTGCGCAGGGCCTCGCGTACGTCGGTGTCGATGCGCTCGGGGGCCATGCCCGGGGCGGCGGCCTCGCGCAGGGCGGCCCAGTCGCCGTACACCTCGTCGAAGTCGTCCCGGCGGTCCGACGTACGGCCCTCGGAGTCGATCGAGGAGTGCAGGTCGGTGCGGCCGGACGCCGTGAAGACCTCCTCCGGCTCCTGCCACGGCAGGCCCGCCGGAACCGCCTCGGGGCGGGCCAGGCCGGTCTCCGGGTCGGCCAGCGCGGCCACGTGCGGACGCAGCCGCGGGTCCAGCCAGGGCTCGCCGCGGCGCACGAACTCCGGGTAGACGCAAAGGCGTTCGCGCAGCTCGAACCCGGCGGCCCGGGACTTCTCGGCGAGCTGCTCGATCTGCGGCCAGGGGCGCTCGGGGTTGACGTGGTCGATGGTGAGCGGGGAGACGCCGCCCCAGTCGTCGATGCCGGCGCCGATCAGCCGCTCGTACTCGTCGTCGACGAGGTTGGGCGGAGCCTGGATGTTGCCGCTCGGGCCCATGAGGAGCCGGGCGACGGCCACCGTGGCGACCAGTTCGTCCAGTTCCGCGTCGGGCATGCCGCGCATCGCGGTGTCCGGCTTGGCGCGGAAGTTCTGGATGATCAGTTCCTGGACGCCGTGGTAGGCCCGGGACACCTTCCGCAGCGCGAACAGCGACTCGGCGCGCTCCTCGTAGGTCTCACCGATGCCTATGAGGATCCCGGAGGTGAAGGGGACCGAGGAACGCCCGGCGTCCTCCAGGACGCGCAGCCGGACGGCGGGCTCCTTGTCGGGAGAGCCGTGGTGGGGGCCTCCCGGTTCCGACCAGAGGCGGGTCGCGGTGGTCTCCAGCATCATGCCCATGCTGGGCGCGACGGGCTTGAGGCGCTGGAAGTCGGCCCAGCTCATGACGCCCGGGTTGAGGTGCGGCAGCAGGCCCGTCTCCTCCAGGATGCGGATGGAGATGGCACGGACGTAGGCGAGGGTGTCGTCGTAGCCGTGCGCGTCGAGCCACTCGCGCGCCTCCGGCCAGCGGTCCTCCGGCTTGTCGCCGAGGGTGATGAGGGCTTCCTTGCAGCCGAGGGCCGCGCCCTTGCGGGCGATGTCCAGCACCTCGTCCGGCGACATGAACATCCCGTGCCCGTCCCGGCGCAGCTTGCCGGGGACGGTGACGAACGTGCAGTAGTGGCACTTGTCGCGGCACAGCCGGGTAAGGGGGATGAAGACGCTCTTCGAGTACGTGATGACGCCGGGCCGCCCGGCCGCCTCAAGGCCCGCGTCCCGCACCCGGGCGGCCGAGGCCGACAGGTCCTCCAGCTGCTCGCCCCGGGCCTGGAGCAGCACCGCCGCCTCGGCGACGTCGAGCGAGACACCGTCCCTGGCCCGTTTCAGGGCGCGACGCATGGAGTTGTCGGTGGGTCCGGTTCCGGAGGTCGCGGAAGTCGTCATCCTTCGAGCATACGAGTGCGCTGATCAGGCTCGGGGCAGCCCCGTCAGTGGAAGGCCAGCCAGCCGATGCCCAGGGCCGAGACGAAACCGGCGGCGGCCACGGCGGCCGGTCTGTGGCGGTGCAGGGCGAACCAGGCCAGCGCGGCGGTCACCAGCACGGCCGTCGTGCCGATCGCGGCACGCAGCAGCCCCTGACTGTAGCCGTACTCGGTGAAATGACGCAGGAGCCAGGAAAACCAGGCAAGCCGCATGACGCTCTCTCCCCCCGTGGTGAACTGAACAGTAGTTTAGTAGAGGGAGGCCAACCGGCTTGCCGGGCAGGGGACTTGTCAGAGATGGGCGGCGAGGCCGTCCAGCGTCTTCAGCACCTCCGCCTCCCCCGCCGGAGGCAGCTGCGCCACGACCTCCTCGATGCCGAGGTCGGCGTAGTGGGCGAGCTTGCCCGGGGTCGGGTGGACGGCGTAGGGGACGACCTGGAGGGCCCGGGGGTCGCGGCCGGCGTCGGCCCAGACGGTGCGCAGGACCGGCAGCGACTCGCCGAGGCCGCGGCCGCCGATCGGCAGCCAGCCGTCGGCGTACTCGCTGATGTGGGAGAACAGCTTGGGCCCGGCGGCCCCGCCGACGAGCGTGCGCGGGCCGATGACCGGACCGCGTGGCTTTTGCACGGGCTTGGGATGAGCGTGACTGGCCCGGACGCTGCCGAACTCCCCGTCGTGGGCGGCCGGTTCCTCCGACCACAAGGCCCGCATCAGCGCCATCCGGTCCCGGACCAGCTCGCGCCGGGTACTCCACAGCACGCCGTGGTCGGCGGCCTCCTCGACGTTCCAGCCGAAGCCGATCCCGAGCGTGAACCGGCCGCCGGAGAGATGGTCGAGGGTCGCCACCTGCTTGGCCAGGTCGATCGGGTCGTGCTGGGCGACGAGCGTGATGCCCGTGCCGAGCCCGAGCCGCTCGGTGACGGCGGCGGCCTGACCGAGGGCCACGAACGGGTCGAGGGTGCGGCCGTACTCGGGCGGCAGCTCACCGCCCGCCGGGTACGGCGTGGTCCGCTCCACGGGGATGTGGGTGTGTTCGGGCAGATACAGCCCGGCGAAACCGCGGTCCTCCAGCTCCCGGGCCAGCCGGGTCGGAGTGATCGTCTCGTCGGTGAGGAAGATCGTCACGGCGATGCGCATGACCTTTCTCTACCCGAGGGCGGCCCGACTGTCCATACCGACCGGTCGGACCATCCACCGTTCGTCGTCCGGTTCCCCTCCCTTGCGCACAAATTCACGACTCAATACAAGGGTTGCAGGCACCACCCCCGCACCACCCACGCCACGTCACCGACGACACCTGGGGAGCAGCAGCATGTGCGAGGACAGCCACGGCGGGCTCGGCCGGCGCGCTCTGTTCATGACGGGAGCGGCGGCCGCGCTTACGTTGGGAAGCGTGAGCTTCGCTTCAGCGGCCGACGGGGACCAGGAGAGCAGGACCGTGCGCGGCACGCTGCCGCCCGGGTCCCCGGACTTCGTGTACGTGCCCGTCGAGGTCCCTGCCGGTGTCCGGGAGCTCAAGGTCGCCTACACCTACGACCGGCCGTCCGTCCCGGCCGGGACGCTCGGCAACGCCCTCGACATCGGCGTCTTCGACGAACGCGGCACCGAGCTCGGCGGCCGGGGCTTCCGCGGCTGGTCGGGCGGGGCGCGCACCGAGTTCTTCCTCCGCGCGGACGACGCGACGCCCGGCTACCTCCCCGGCCCGGTGCGCGAGGGCACCTGGCACATCGCGCTCGGCCCGTACACGGTCGCCCCGCAGGGCCTGTCGTACGAGATCACGATCACGCTGACCTACGGGGAGCCGGGCGAGACCGTGGAGCCGGTGTACCCGCCGGAGCGGGCCAAGGGGCGGGGGCGCGCCTGGTACCGGGGCGACTGCCATCTGCACTCCTGGCACTCCGACGGCCGCCGCACCCCCGCCGAGATCGGGGAACTGGCCCGGGCGGCCGGTCTGGACTTCATCAACTCCTCCGAGCACAACACGCACGCGGCGCACGCGCACTGGGCCGACGTGGCCGGGGACGACCTGCTGGTCATGCTGGGCGAGGAGGTCACGACCAGGAACGGGCACGTCGTCGCGCTCGGTACCGACCCGGGCACCTTCGTCGACTGGCGCTACCGGGCCCGCGACAACCGCTTCGGCCGGTTCGCCCGGCAGATCCGCCGGGCCGGCGGCCTGGTCGTCCCGGCCCATCCGCACGCCACCTGCATCGGCTGCAACTGGAAGTTCGGCTTCGGCGAGGCGGACGCCGTGGAGGCGTGGAACGGCCCGTACACGCCCGACGACGAGGTCGCCCTGGCCGACTGGGACAGCATGCTCGTGGCGTCCGTACGGGACGGGCGCGACTGGATCCCGGCCATGGGCAGCAGCGACGCCCACCGCTCACCGGACGCGGTGGGCAGCCCCCAGACGGTCGTCCTCGCCGACGACCTGACCCGGGAGGCCATCCAGGAGGGCATCCGGGCGGGACGCTCCTACGTCGCCGAGTCCGCGAGGGTCACGCTGTCCTTCCGGGCGTCCGGCGGACGCGGCGAGCACGCGGGCATCGGCGAGCGGCTCGCCGTCGGCCGCGACACCCCGGTCACCGTCCGCCTGGAGGTCACCGGCGCCCCGCGCTGCACGGTCCGCCTCGTCACCGACCAGGGCGTCGTCCACACCAGCGCCCCGCTGCCGGTGGCCGGCTCGGGCGTGGTCGAGTGGCGGACGACACCGTCGTACGCGGCGTACGTACGGGCCGAACTGCGCCACGAGGCGGCGGCGGGACCGCTCCCCGGGCCGCTGGCGGCGTTCACCAACCCGATCTTTCTCGGACGTCGGTGAGATCGAGTGTCGGACCCCCTTATGTGGATCACGGAAGTAGAGGGCCAGCCGCCCGTCGTCCGACTCCGCCGCCGGGCGGGCAGCGGCAGTACGTCCCGGTCCACGACCGGCCAGCGGTTGTCCCGCCGCACCGACCTGAGGTTCCGCGCGACCACCGCCGTCCAGCGCCGCCTCAACCCGCTCCTGCGCCGCCTCCCCCTCCAGACGGTCCTGGAGACGACGGGCCGCGTCTCGGGGCGGCCCCGCCGGACGCCGGTGGGCGGGCGCCGCGTCGGCGGCTCCTTCTGGCTGGTGTCGGAGTTCGGCGAGCGGTCGCAGTACGTGCGCAACATCAAGGCGGATCCGCGGGTACGGGTACGGATCCGCGGCCGCTGGCACGCGGGCACGGCGCATCTGATGCCGCAGGACGATCCGGTGGCGCGGCTGCGCGGGCTGCCCCGGGTCAACAGCCTGGGGGTGCGGGTCCTCGGGACGAACCTGCTGACGGTGCGGGTGGACCTGGACGCCTGAGGGGCCTCACCCCGGCCACACGATCGCCTGCACCTCGCTGTAGGCGTGCAGCGCGTACGACCCGACGTCCCGGCCGACGCCACTCTTCTTGAAGCCGCCGAAGGGCGCTTCCATGTTGCGGCCGACGGTGTTCACGCCCACCCCGCCGGCCCGCAGCCGCCGCGCCACCCGGAAGGCCCGGGCCACGTCGCCCGACCAGACGTAGTCGATGAGGCCGTAGTCGGTGTCGTTGGCGAGCGCGATGCCCTCCTCCTCGTCGTCGAAGGGGACGACGGCCACCACCGGCCCGAAGATCTCCTCGCGGACCACGCGCATGTCGCTGCCGCAGCCGGCCAGGAGGGTGGGGGCGACGTAGAAGCCGCTGGGCAGAACCGGGCGTTCGCCGCCCGTCACCACCACCGCGCCCTCCTTCCGGCCCAGTTCGACGTACGACTCCACCCGATCCCGGTGCGCCCCCGAGATCACCGGCCCGACCACGGTGTCCCGCTCGCGCGGGTCCCCGACCTTCAGCCGGCGGGCGTAGGCGGCCAGTTGGTCCACCAGACGGTCGTGGATGCCGCGCTGCGCCAGCACCCGTGTCGGTGCCGTGCAGATCTGGCCGCTGTAGAAGGAGAAGGTCGTGCCGATCCCGGCGACGGCCGAGCCGAGGTCGGCGTCGTCGAAGACGACCGCGGCGCCCTTCCCGCCCAGCTCCATCAACTGCCGTTTCATGTCGCGCCCGCACACCTCGCCGATGCGCTGCCCGACCGCCGTGGAGCCGGTGAAGCTGACCATGTCGACGTCCGGCGACGCCACGGCCGCCTCGCCGACCTCCGTACGGGAGCCGCTGACGACGTTCACCACGCCCGGCGGCACGCCCGCCGCCTCCAGGGCCTCCGCCATCCGGTACACCGACAGCGGATCCTGCGGGGCCGGTTTCACCACGACCGTGTTGCCCATGGCCAGGGCGGGCGCGATCTTCCCGGCCGGGTTGGCCCAGGGGTTGTTGTACGAGGTGACGCAGGTGACGACCCCGACGGGCTGCCGGACGGCCAGGGCGCCCATCACACCCGCCTTCCCCATCGGTCCGGCCTCGTTGATCTGCGGCGGGACCGGCCACTCGGCGGGCTCCACGCGCGCGTAGCGCCGGAAGCGGGCGGCGGCGACGCCGACCTGCATGCCACGCGCGGTGCCGAGGGTCGCTCCGGTCTCCGCCCGGGCCAGTGACGCGTACTCCTCCAGCCGTCCGGTGATGATCCCCGCCGCCCGCCCGAGGACCGCGGCCCGCTCCTCCGGTGCGGTGCGCGACCACGGCCCGAAGGCCTCGCGGGCCGCGGCACAGGCCGCGAGCACCTGCTCCCGCGAGGCCTCCGGCGCCCACCCGACGGTCTCCTCGCTCGCCGGGTCGGTCACCTCGTAGTGCCCGCCGTCCGGCTCCACCCAGGAGCCGCCGACGAACAACGGCTGCCGTGCCGTCACCGTGTGCTCACCGTCTCCGTGTCCCGCCCCGAGCGGAGCACCCGGCCCGGTACGGCCCCGGTCACCACGTCGTCCCGGATCGCCTCGGCCCCGTTGACCCACACGGCCCGCACGCCCAGCGCCCGGGAGTCCAGCCGCGGGCTGCCGCCCGGCAGGTCGTGCACCAGGGTGGCCGGGCCCGCGTCGATCCGCTCCGGGTCGAACAGGACCAGGTCGGCGTGCCAGCCCTCCTGGATCCGCCCCCGCTCGCGCAGTCCGAAGAGCCGTGCCGGGTCGTCGGTCAGCATCTTCACGGCCTGCTCCAGACCGACCAGCTTCCGGCCCCGCAGGCAGTCCCCGAGGAACCGGGTGGTGTACGGCGCCCCGCACATCCGGTCCAGATGGGCGCCCGCGTCGGACCCGCCGAGCAGCACGTCCTCGTGCTGCCAGGTCTCGGCCCGCAGCGCCCAGGACGCCGGGTCGTTGTCGGTCGGCATCGGCCACAGCACCGTGCGCAGTTCGTCGTTGGCGCAGATCTCCACCAGACACTCGAAGGGTTCCTGCCCGCGCTCCTCGGCGATGTCCCGCACCACGCGCCCGGTGAGCCCGGCGTTCGCCTCGCTGTAGGTGTCGCCGATGACGTACCGCCCGAAGTTCGCGAGCCGCCGGAAGACCCCCGCCTCCTTGGAGTTCGCGCGCCGCAGCAGCTCGGCCCGCACGTCCGGGTCGCGCAGCTTCTCGATCCGCTCGGGCACGGGCAGTCCGAGGACCGGCCCCCACCCGGGGATGAGGTTCAGCGCGCAGAACGTCCCCAGCGACATGTTCATGGGGGTGAGGATCGGCATGGTGAGGGCCACGACCCTGCCGCCCGCCTTCCTCGCCTGCTCGCTCGCCAGCAGCTGCCGGGGCACGCGCTCGGGAACGGACGCGTCGATGGTCAGCACGTTCCAGTTCAGCGGCCGCCCGGCCACCGCGCTCATCTCCACGAACAGATCGATCTCCGCGTCGCTGAACTGGTCCAGACAGCCCGCGACGATCGCCTCGATCTGCGTGCCCTCGCACTCCCCGACGGCCCGCGACAGGGCCAGCAGCTCGGCCGGCTGGGCGTGCCGTGAGGCGACGGGCTGCCCGTCGCCGTCGGAGTGACTGCTCGACTGGGTGGTGGACAGGCCCCACGCCCCGGCGTTCATGGCCTCCCGCAGCAGCCGCACCATCGCGGCGAGCTGCTCCTGGCTCGGCTGCCCGCCCACCGCGTCCGGCCCCATCACGTACCGCCGCAGCGCACAGTGCCCCACCATGAAACCGGCGTTGACGGCTATCCGCCCCTCCAGGGCGTCCAGGTACTCCCCGAAGGAGTGCCAGCTCCAGGGCGCCCCCTCCTCCAGCGCCACCAGCGCCATGCCCTCGACCCTGGACATCATCCGCCGCGTGTAGTCGGCGTCCTCGGGCCGGTCAGGATGCAGCGGCGCGAGCGTGAACCCGCAGTTCCCCCCGGCGACGGTGGTGACGCCGTGGTTGAGCGAGGGCGTGGCGTACGGATCCCAGAAGAGCTGGGCGTCGTAGTGGGTGTGGGGGTCGACGAAGCCGGGGGTGAGGACGAGTCCGGTGGCGTCCTCGACCGACCGTGCCTCCTCGGTGACCGTCCCTACGACGGCGATCCGACCGTCTCGTATCCCGACGTCGGCGGTGTATGCCGAGGCACCCGTCCCGTCCACGACTGTCGCGCCCTGGATGACGTGATCGAGCATGGGGGCTTCCTCTCAGCTCCGGTGCGATGTCCTACCTCAAGGGGCGCGGGGAACTGCGCGATCAGCCACGCACCACCCGCACCCGCCGACGAAAGCTCAGGCGCCCTGACGGAACCGCGAAGTCCGATGCACGGGATCCGTATCGATCCTGGGAATCACGTACTCCCCGACCAGCCGGATCGTCTGCAGCGTCTCCTCCTTCGGCACCCCCACCGGCAACCCGAAACTCAGCTGATCCGCCCCGGCCTGCTCCCACCGCTTGCACTGCCGCAGCACCTCGTCCGGATCCCCGCAGATCAGCAGCTCCTCCTCGATGAGGACCTCCACGAACTCCTCGGTGTACTCCGGCAGCGTCTGAGGCCACACCGGGAACCCCTCGGGCCGGGGGAACGTGTCGTGGTACCGGAACACCAGCGAGGGCAGGTAGTGCAGCCCCCCGCTCGCGGCGATCCGCACCGCCTCCTCATGGGTGGGCGCGCAGATCGCCGTGGTCGTCACCATCACGTTGTCGTTGACGAACGCGCCGACCGGCTCCGCGTCCACGATCGCCGTCTTGTACTGCTCCAGCACCCACTCCATGTCGGAGACCTTCTGCACGCTGAAGCCGAGCACGCCGAGCCCCTTCTTCGCGGCCATGGCGTACGACGGGGGCGAACCGGCCGCGTACCACATGGCCGGGTGCGCCGGACCGTACGGCTTCGGCAGGACCTTCCTCGGCGGCAGCGACCAGTGTTTGCCCTGGAAGCCCTGGTACTCGTCCTGGAGCCACATCCTGGGGAACTCGGCGATGGTCTCTTCCCACAGCTCCTTGGTGTGGTTCATGTCGGTGACCCCCGGCATGAACCCGAGGATCTCGTGGGACCCGGCGCCCCGTCCGCTGCCGAACTCGAAGCGGTTGCCGCTGAGGTGGTCGAGCATGGCGACCTTCTCGGCGACCTTCACCGGGTGGTTGACGGGGGCGAGCGGGTTGAAGATCCCGGAGCCGAGATGGATCCGCTCGGTCGCGTGCGCCAGGTACCCGAGGAAGACGTCGTTGGCGGACAGATGCGAGTACTCGTCCAGGAAGTGGTGCTCGGAGGCCCAGGCGTACTTGAAACCGGACTTGTCGGCCTGGATGACGTACTCGGTCTCCTCCATCAGCGCCTTGTGCTCGGCGAGCGGGTCGGTCTCGGCCCGTTTGCCGACGTATCCCTGAACGAAGATGCCGAATTCCAAGGAGGTTCACCGCCCCTGCGTTGTTCTGACGCACCGTCAGATTTATGAGTCAGACTGTTCCACCGGCCCTCGGGAGCGTCAATAGCTGATGGTGTGTCAGATAATGCTGACCCCGGCCAGCCATCCGCCGTCGATCACGAACGGCTGGCCCGTGATGTACGACGAGTCCTCCGAGGTCAGGAACAGCGCGAGCCTGGCCACCTCCTCGGGCCGCCCGGCCCTGCCCAGCGGCACGAGCTTGCGGTACAGCCGGTCGAGGCCCTTCGCCGTCTCCCCCGGGTCGGCGTCCGGGTCCAGCCGCGCCGGGTTGGACATCGCCGTGTCGATGGCCCCCGGGCAGACGGCGTTGACGCGTATCCCCCGCCCCGCCAGCTCCAGGGCGGCGACCCGGGTCAGGCCGACCACGGCGTGCTTGGTCGCGGCGTAGGCGCCCACCGCGGCCATCCCGGTCAGGCCCGTGCAGGAGGCGGTGTTGACGATCGTGCCCCCGTCGGCCATCTCCGGGGCGACCGCCTTGATGCCGAGGAGGCAGCCCACCTGGTTGACCTGGACGACCTGCATGAACTCGTCGAGGGGTGTGTCGAGGAGGGAGTTGAAGCGCAGGATCCCGGCGTTGTTGACGAGCCCGTCGACATGGCCGTAGGCCTCTCGGGTGGCGGCGACGGCGGCCCGCCAGTCTTCCTCCCGGCCCACGTCCAGATGGACGTACCGCGCGCCGATCTCCTTGGCGAGGGCCTCGCCCTGGTCGTCGAGCACGTCCGCGAGGACCACCCGGGCCCCCTCGGCCGCGAACAGCCGGGCCTCCTGCTCACCCTGGCCGCGTGCGGCGCCGGTGACGATGACGACCCGTCCGTCGAGCTTGCCCATGGGGTCTCCTCACAGCTCGGGGGCGACCTCGGCGCCGAACGCCGCGATCTGATCGGTCAGTTCGCTGCGGCTCCGGCTTCGGAACCGCAGCTGGATCTGGTGCACGCCCATCGCCCGGTACGCCCGCAGCGACTCGGCGAGTTCCCGCGGCGCGCCGGTGAGGGTGCGCCGCCCCACGTCCCACCGGGGCGTCCCGGCGTACAGCGGCTCGGCAATGGCACCCACGGTGAACGGGCCCCGCGCACGGGCCTCCTCGCGCAGTTCCCCGATGCGGGCGATCTGCGCCGGCAGCCGGTCCCTCGGATCCCCCTGCGGCAGCCACCCGTCGCCCTTGAGCGCGGCCCGGCGTACGGCGGCGGGCGAGGAGCCGCCGACCCAGACGGGAACCCGGTCCTGCACCGGCCGGGGCCGCTGCCCGAGCCCCTCGAAGTCGTACAGCTTGCCGTGGTGCTCGGGGAACTCCTCGGGCCCCAGGGCGGCGCGGAGGGCGTCGAGGCACTCGTCCAGCACGGCGCCGCGCCCGCGGAAGTCGACGCCCAGCGCCTCGAACTCCTCCCGCACGTGCCCGGCTCCGACCCCGAGGACCAGCCGGCCCCCGCTGAGGTGGTCGAGGGTGGCGTACTGCTTGGCGGTGAGCAGGGGGTGCCGCAGCCCGACGATCGCGACATGGCTGAGCAGCCGGACGCGTTCGGTGGCGGCGGCGAGGAAGGCGAGGGTGGCGACCGGGTCGTACCAGACGGTGCTCATCGCGGCGGCGAGGCGGCGCGGGATGCCGACGTGATCACAACTGGCCAGGTAGTCGAACCCGGCCCGGTCGGCGGCGCGTGCGATCTCCAGCAGGTCCTCCGGCCCGGCCTCCGCCTCCCAGCCCTCTGCGTAGAGGGTGCTCTGCGACTGGACGGGGAGCTGCATCCCGTACCGCAGGCTCACCGCGCACCACCGCCGCCGCCCGGCCACAGGCCCTCGGCGGTGAGCCCGAGCAGCTCGATGGCGTTGCCGCGCACGATTCGCTCGACCACCTCCGCCTCCAGGTGCCCCATCTGCGCCTCGCCGACCTCGCGGGACTTGGGCCAGGTGGAGTCGGAGTGCGGGTAGTCGGTCTCGTAGAGGACGTTGCCGACGCCGATGGAGTCGAGGTTGCGCAGGCCGAAGGCGTCGTCGAAGAAGCAGCCGTGGACGTGCTCGGCGAAGAGCTCGGACGGTGGCCGGTGCACCTTGTCGGCGACTCCGCCCCAGCCGCGGTTCTCCTCCCACACCACGTCGGCCCGCTCCAGGATGTAGGGGATCCAGCCGATCTGCCCCTCGGCGTACATGACCTTGAGGTTCGGGAACTGCTCGAACTTGCCGCTCATCAGCCAGTCGACCATGGAGAAGCAGCAGTTGGCGTAGGTGATGGTGGAGCCGACGGCGGGCGGGGCGTCCGCCGAGGTGGAGGGCATGCGGCTGCTGGAGCCGATGTGCATGGCGACGACCGTGCCCGTCTCGTCGCACGCTTCGAGGAAGGGGTCCCAGCCGTCGGTGTGGATGGAGGGCAGGCCGAGGAACGGCGGTATCTCGGAGAAGGCGACGGCGCGGACCCCGCGGGCGGCGTTGCGCCGGACCTCCGCCGCCGCCAGCCCGGCGTCCCACAGGGGGACGATGGGCAGGGGTATGAGCCGCCCGTGCGCGTCCGGGCCGCACCACTCCTCCACCATCCAGTCGTTGTAGGCCCGCACGCAGAGCAGGCCCAGCTCGTGGTCCTTCGCCTCGGTGAAGGTCTGGCCGCAGAAGCGCGGGAACGTGGGGAAGCAGAGGGCGGACTGGACGTGGTTGACGTCCATGTCGGCGAGCCGCTCGGTGACGTCGTAGGACCCGGGCCGCATCTGCTCGTAGGTGATGACCTCCAGCCGGATCTCGTCCCTGTCGTACCCGACGGCGGTGTCGAGCCGGGTCAGGGGCCGCCGCAGATCCTCGTAGACCCACCAGTCCCCGACGGGCCCGTCGTCCCCGGGCTGCCCCATGACCGGCTTGAAACGCCCGCCCAGAAAGGTCATTTCCTTCACGGGGGCCCGGACGATCCGCGGTCCGGCATCCCGGTACTTCCCCGGAAGCCGGTCCTGCCAGACGCTCGCGGGCTCCACGGTGTGGTCGTCCACGGAGATGATCAGCGGAAACGTGCTGTCGTGGGTGTCCATGGCGCTCACGGTAGCGCTGATCTGACGGGGCGTCAGCTACGTGGTACTGGAGCGCTTGGGCTCCAGCCCCCTCCCTGCACCTGGGCATGCCCGTCCGGACACGGCCCATCCGCTCCACTGTCTCCTCACCCGAGGGCGAGCAGCGCCGCGCGAATCTCCGCGAGCATCCCGGCAGGGCGGTGGAACACGTCCTGGGCGGTGAAGCGCAGCAGGCTGCGCACCTCGGGGCACTGGAGGACCTGGTTGAAGCGGGAGACGTCCCGCCGGTGCGCCTCGCGGGTGCCGTGGTAGGCGTAGCCCTCGATCTCGACCGCCAGCCCCTCGCGCCGGAACAGGAAGTCGAGGACGACGCGACGGCCGAGCGGGGTGAACAGTTCGACCTGAGTCTCGGGCCGAAGGCCGGTGTCGGCCATGCGCAGGCGGGCGACGGTCTCGGCCGGCGATCCGGCCCGAGGGTCGCACAAGTCGAGCCATCGGCGGGTCTTCGCCGACCCCCGCGACGGGTGTGCCGCCGCCACCGCGTCCAGTCCGGCAAGCGGCGCCCTTCGTGCGGACCCGGCCCGACGGTGGGTCACCGCCGACTCCAGGGCGACGAACGCGTCGTCCCTCGGCAGGGAGCGGAGCAGGTCGACGAGAGTCCGTACGGGACTGGTGACCCGCAGGCCCTGCCGCAGGGCCACGTCCTCGGGGGCGAGGAACATCCGCCGCACGTGCACACCCTTGGCCTTGCCGCGGAAGCTGAGGTCGGGGTCGAGGAACTCCAAGGGCGCTTCAGCAACAGGGGTGAGGGTCTCGATGCGCCAGAGGGCGGCGGCGGAACGGTGGCTCACGACGAGTCGGGGAGTGAGGAGCTGGACGGCTCGCAGCCGGGTGGGGAGGTCCGCGGCCCGCCCGGGCTCCAGCCAAGCCCCGGCCTGAAGCCGGCCCCAGCCCTCCGCCCGAAGGGCACGGGTGAGGCTCCGGGCGGGCCAGCCCGACGCCAGGGCGTCAGCGCCCGTAGCGCCGTTCGTTCTTCCACGCCGCCAAGATCGCAGGAAACACGGCAGGCCTGGGCGGCCTGTGGATAACTTCCCGGCTCACCGCGCTCGACGCGATGCGCTTCGCTGGGGTGTCGATCAGAGCGATCAGAGCGAGGCGAGCAAATCGGTCTGGTGTGAGATCACGTGGGATGAGCCGGCACAGGTGGCGTCATGCCAGAGTTCCGTTTCCGTGGCCGGACACACCTCGGCCGCGACGGCTCCCCCTCCGCGCCGCCGCGGCCGAACCCCGTGCGTGGTGGCTTACTTCGTCGGCTTGAAGGGCTCCGACGTGGCGTGCAGGTCCTTCGTCTCCAGCGGCTCGCCGGTGGCGTGCAGGTCCTGCTTCTTGACGGCGCCCTCGTCCGTGGCGTGCAGGTCCTTGGTCTCCAGCGGCTCGTCGGTGGCGTGCAGGTCCTGCGGCTTGAGCTCGTCGCTCATGATCGTCAACTCCCCTTGACATGGAACAGGCAGTGAGGTCGACGGGCCTGCCCGGTCACTCCCCCGAGGATGGCCGGGCAGGCCCGCCCGGGCCCGCTCACCCTGAAACATCAGAGCGAGGCCCGTGCAGTGACCCGTCTGCCCCCCGACGCGACGGATCGACTGCGTCCATGATGGCGTGGGGGGATAAACGATTGATGAACGCCCCGACCGCTGCTCAGGCCGCCTGCACCGGGGACAGCAGCGCACGCACCTCGGCCGCCTCCGGTGAGCCCAGCTCCTCGTAGATCCCGGCCGCTTCCTGCCAGCAGACCTGGGCCCGGCCGGTCTGGCCGATGCCGCTGAGCGCGCGCCCGAGCACCGTGAGGACGTTGCCCCGCCGCCACTCCCCGCCGATCCCGCGCAGCACGGTGAGCGCCATCTCGGCGTTGGCGGCCGCGCGGGCCGCGCGCCGGGCTGCGAGATCGACCTCGGCCAGCCGGAACAGGCTCATGCCCTCCCAGAGGCGCTGCCTGCTGTCGCGGAAGACCTCCAGGGCCTCCTGGAGCCGGGCGGCAGCGTCGCCCAGTTCGCCGCTCTGGGTGAGGGCGAGCCCGAGGGCGTAGCGGGCGTTCGCCCCGCGCATCGAGTTGCCCATGCCGTCGTAGATGTCGATGCCCTCCTGGGCCAGCGCGACCGCACTCTGGGTCCGCCCGGTCGCCAGGTGGATCCGGGAGAGGTTGCAGAGCGCGGCGGCCTCGCCCGGACGGTCGCCCAGGGCCCGGAAGTGCTCGATGGCCCGGGAGAGGTGCTCCTCGCCGTCCGTGTGGCGGTTCTGGTACAGCGCGATGATGCCGCGCGCGTTGCGCGCCCAGCAGACGGGGAGCAGGTCGTCGGACTCCTGCGCGAGGAGGATGGCCCGTTCCGCCTCCTCCTCGGCCCGTTCGAAACGGCCGCTCACGTGGTGGACGTTGACGAGCGTCATCAGCGCTCGTGCCTCCGCCCGCCCGAGGCCGTGCGAGCGGGCCGCGCCGACGAGCGCCTCGGCCGTCGCCTCGTACTCCCTGGAGTTGGCCCCCGACTCGGAGAGGTCGTGCGCCGCCCACAGCATGTCGATCGCCCGGGGGAGGGTCTCCGGCCGCCCCGCGGACTGCCGTACGCACGCGAGGAGGCAGATGGCCTCCGCGTACAGCCAGTCCTGCGCCGCGTGCCGGTCGTCGAACCGCAGCCCCGGGTACGACGTGGGCTCCAGGTGATCCACCAGCCGGTCCCCGGGGCGCTCGATCGCGTACACGCCCGCCGCGGACGCCAGGTAGAAGTCCAGCAGCCTGGACAGCGCCGACCCCCTTTCGCTCGGGGGAAGTTCGTCCCTTTCGGCGCAGGCACGCGCGTAGAGCCGCACCAGATCGTGGAAGCGGTAGCGGCCGGGGGCCGCCGATTCGAGGAGGGAGGTGTCCACGAGGGACTCCAGCAGGTCCTCCGTGTCCTCGGCCGGGAGGTCCAGGACCGCCGCCGCCGCGGCGAGGGAGATGTCGGGGCCGTCCGCGAGGCCCAGCAGGCGGAACGCGCGGGCCTGGGCCGGTTCCAGCTGGCCGTAGCCGAGTTCGAAGGTGGCCTTGACGGCCAGGTCGCCGGCCTGGAGTTCGTCCAGGCGGCGGCGCTCGTCGGCGAGCTTCGCCGCGAGGACCGACACCGTCCAGGTGCGGCGGGCCGCGAGGCGGGACGCCGCGATGCGGATGGCCAGCGGGAGGAAGCCGCAGGCCGCCACCACGTCCAGGGCGGCCTCGCGCTCGGACGCCACCCGCTCCTCGCCCACGATCTTCGTGAACAGCGCCAGCGCCTCGTCCGGGGACATCACGTCCAGGTCGATCAGGTGGGCGCCCGCCAGGTCCACCATCCGCGTACGGGAGGTGACCAGCGCGGCGCAGCCGTCCGTGCCGGGCAGCAGGGGGCGCACCTGGGCGGCGTCCCGGGCGTTGTCCAGCAGGACCAGGACCCGGCGGCCGGCCAGGACCGAGCGGTAGAGGGCCGCGCGTTCCTCCAGGGAGTCGGGGATCGCCGAGTCGGCCGTGCCGAGGGCCCGCAGGAAGGAGCCGAGGACCGTCTCCGGCTCCGCCGCCAAGGCGCCCGCGCCCTGCAGGTCGACGTACAGCTGCCCGTCCGGGAACGCCGTGCGCGCCTGGTGGGCCACGTGCACCGCGAGGGTCGTCTTGCCGACGCCGCCGATGCCGGCCAGTGCCGAGACCGCCATGACCCGGCCCTCGGCGGAGGCGAGGATGTCGCCCAGTTCGCGGACGAAGGCGGTACGGCCGGTGAAGTCCGGAACAGTCGCGGGCAGTTGCGCGGGGCGGACCGGCACGGAGGCCGGTTCGGGGGCCGGGGAGGAGGGCTCCGCCAGGCCCGGGTCCGCCTGGAGGATCCGCTGCTGCAGCTCGCTCAGGCCGGGGCGCGGGTCCACGCCGAGTTCGTCGGCGAGCAGACGGCGGGTGTCGGCGTACACGGCAAGGGCCTCGGCCTGGCGGCCGCTGCGGTAGAGCGCCAGCATCAGCAGCTCGCGGAGCCGCTCGCGCAGCGGATGGGCCGCGGTGAGGGCCGTGAGCTCGGAGACGGCCTCGGCGTGACAGCCCTGCTCAAGATCCATGTCCAGGCGCGATTCGAGGAGTTGGAGCCGCCACTCCTCCAGACGCACGCGCTGGGCTTCGGCGTAGGGGCCGGGCACTCCGGCCAGGGTCTCCCCGTCCCACAGGGCGAGGGCGCGGCGCAGGGTGTCGCGGGCGTGGCACAGGTCGCCGGCGGAGCGGGCCTTCTCCGCCTCGGTCGCCAGGTCGTGGGCGACGGTGAGGTCCAGGGCGCCCTCGGCGAGACCGCGGACCGCGTAGCCGCCGGACTCGCTGACCAGGACGGCGGAGGTGCCGCCCGCCCGGCGTCCCTCGCCGCCCGGGTCCAGCACCTTGCGCAGGCGGGAGGCGTACGTCCGTACCGCCGCCAGTGCCTGCGAGGGCGATTCATCGCCCCACAGGGCGTCGATCAGCTCCGCCGCCGTGGCCGTCCGGCCCTCGCGCAGCAGCAGGGCGGCGAGCAGGGCGCGTTGCTGGGGGGATCCGGTGGCGACCGGCTCGTCACCGCGCCAGGCGCGCACGGGGCCGAGCACGCTGAAGCGCAGGGTCACTGGCTCGGCCGGCCTCTCCGGCTCGGCCGTCGTCGCAGACCCCGGCGATGCCGGCGTGGAGTCGAAACGCCGCTGCTCCGGTACGCGCGGCACACCGTTCGGTACACCGTCCATGCAGTCCCCCTAGACATCCTGAGCAACCACGCCAGTTTGCCTTGTTGACGGCGGATACGTCAGCTGTGGGAGACACCGATCACAGGGCGGCGCACGGGAGTCCATGAAGTCTGCACAGTCTCTCCGCACATGGGTGGCCAGGGGCCGCTTACTCGGGGGGAGTTGGAGCGTTCGGGCCTGCTGACGGGGCTCCGGCCCAGGTCGGCGAACGAGAGGGCTGCCCAACTGCTCCTGTTGACGACTGGTGTCGCCGGGACGTGTCCGGGGGCGTCGCGCGATAGTGGTCACCGGTTCAGCTTCCCAACCCGAAGGCGGCCCCCATGCCCGGCGACCAGCCCCACCTCTACGAGACCCTCGACGAGCGGTTCCGGACGGGGCGGTGTCAGGCGGGGGACTCGCGGCTGGAGACGTTGTACGACGGGTGCCGGTGGGCCGAGGGGCCGGTGTACGTGCCCGCCGGGCGGTATCTCGTGTGGAGCGACATCCCGAACGACCGGCTGCTGCGGTGGGACGAGACCACCGGGGCCGTCGGGGTGTTCCGCTCCCCCGCCGGATACCCGAACGGCAGCACCCTGGACGGCCAGGGCCGTCTCATCACCTGTGAGCAGGGCAACCGGCGGGTGACCCGGACCGAGCACGACGGCTCGGTCAGCGTGATCGCCGAGCGGTTCCGGGGCAAGCGGCTCAACAGCCCGAACGACGCCGTCGTGAAGTCGGACGGCTCGGTGTGGTTCTCCGACCCCGAGTTCGGGATCGCCACCGACTACGAGGGGCACCGCGCCGAGTCCGAGATCGGGGCCCGCAACGTCTACCGCGTCGACCCCACGAACGGCGAGGTGCGGCTGGTCGCCGACGGGTTCCAGGGGCCCAACGGGCTGGTCTTCTCGCCGGACGAGCGGCGGCTGTACGTGTCCGACAGCGTCGCCAACCACATCCGCGTCTTCGACGTCGGCGAGGACGGCGCCACCCTGTCCGGCGGCGAGGTCTTCGCCGCGTGCGCCAACGGCAACTTCGACAACATCCGGTTCGACGACCAGGGGCGGCTCTGGGCCGCCGCCATGGCCGGGGGCGTGCACTGCTACGACCCCGACGGCACGCTGATCGGCCGCATCCTGGTGCCCGGCACCGTCGCCAACGTCCGGTTCGGCGGCGCCCGGCGCAACCGCCTGTTCATCGCCGCCGACACCACCCTGTACTCGTTGATGATGTCGGTCACCGGCACCCCGGCCCTGCCGGTCAGCCGGTGACCGGGTCCCGCAGCGCGCCCTTCACGACCTTCCCGCTCGCGTTGCGCGGCAGTTCCGCGACGAACCGGACGGTCCTCGGGACCTTGTAGTTCGCCATCTCCCTGCGGGACCAGGCGATCAGGTCGTCGGCGGTCAGCAGGGCCCCGGGGCGCCGTACGACGTAGGCCCTGCCGACCTCCCCGAGCCGGGCGTCCGGTACGCCGATCACCGCCACGTCCGCCACGTCCGGGTGGAGGCCCAGGAGCTGCTCTATCTCGGCGGGGTAGGCGTTGAAGCCGCCGACGATGAACATGTCCTTGATGCGGTCGGTGATGCGCAGGTTGCCCGCGGCGTCCAGGACTCCGACGTCGCCGGTGCGCAGCCAGCCGTCCGGCGTGAGCACCTCGGCGGTGGCCCGCTCGTCCTCGTAGTAGCCGCTCATGACGTGGAAGCCGCGCACCAGGACCTCGCCCGGCAGGCCGGGTGCCAGGGCCCTGCCCTCACCGTCCACGACCCGCACCTGCGTGCCGGGGATGGCGCGGCCCGACGTGGACGCGATCACCGTCGGGTCGTCGCCGCGCCGGCACATCGTGACGACACCGCTCGCTTCGGACAGGCCGTAGGCGGTGAGGACCGTGCCGATGCCCAGTTCGGTGCGCAGCCGCTCCACCAGCCGCAGCGGCACGACCGCAGCCCCCGTCACGACCAGGCGCAGGGCCGTCAGGTCGTGGGCGTCCCGGGCGGGGTGGTCCAGGAGGGACTGGAGGAGGGTCGGGGGGCCGGGGAGCACGGAGATCCGCTCGGCGGCGATGTTGGCGAGGACCGTCGTCACGTTGAACACCGGCTGGGGGATCATCGTCGCGCCCCGCATGAGGCAGGCGATCACCCCCGCCTTGTAGCCGAAGGTGTGGAAGAAGGGGTTGACGATCAGGTAGCGGTCGCCCCGGGTGAGGCCCGCCAGGTCGCTCCAGATGCCGTACGCCCGCAGCGTCTGGTCGTGGGTGATGACGGCACCCTTGGGGCGGCCCGTCGTGCCCGAGGTGAAGATGATGTCCGAGGGCCAGGCCCCCTGGACGGCGCCGGACCTTTCCCGTACGTCCGCCGTCCCCATCCCCTCCCCCGCGGCCAGGAAGTCCTTCCAGGTCAGGAAGTCCGCCGGGGCGTCGCCCGAGAGGACGACCGCGTGCTTCAGGGCCGGCAGGCCAGGCAGGGGGCCGGTGCCCGGGCCGTCTCCGGCCGCCCGGCGCAGGGACGCCACGTACGACGTGCCGAGGAACGTGCCGGTGACGAACAGCAGCCGGGTGCCGCTGCGGCGCAGCACGTCCGCGGCTTCGGCGCCCTTGAACCGGGTGTTCAGCGGCACGAGCACCGCCCCCGCGCAGACCGCGCCCAGGGCCGCGACGATCCAGTCGAGCGAGTTCGGGGCCCAGATGCCGACCCGGTCGCCCGGTTCGACACCGGTCGCCATGCAGGCCGCCGCCGCGCGCTCCACGCGGGCGCCCAGCTCCGCGTAGGTGACGCGGGTCCGGCCCTCGACGACCGCCTCGACGTCCGCGTACCGCTCGGCCGCCGTCCTGACCAGGTCCGGAACGCTTCCCCATGCCGTATCCGCTCGCACAGCGCGCCTCCCGACGACGTAGGAGCTGACTGTCCGTCAGATTATCTGTAATCTGACGACCTGTCAGCGACCGTTCGGGCCCGGAGGTGCGCGCAGCATGGCAGCAGGATCGGGAGGCCTCAAGGACGCCACCGCCATCGTCGGCATAGGCCAGACGCCCTTCGCCAAACGGCTCCCGGAGGACGAACGCACCCTCGCCTGCCGTGCCGTGCTGGCCGCGCTCGACGACGCGGGGATCGCGCCCGGCGAGGTCGACGCCCTCGCCTCCTACACCATGGAGGAGACCGACGAGGTGGAGCTGGCGAAGGCCTGCGGCTTCGGCGACCTCACCTTCTTCAGCAAGGTCGGCTTCGGCGGCGGGGGTTCGTGCGCCACCGTCGCCCATCTCGCCGCCGCCATCACCGCCGGGCAGGCGAACGTCGGGGTGGCCTGGCGGTCCCGCAAGCGGGGCAGCGGGCCCCGGCCCTGGACGAACACCACCGTCCAGCTCCCGACCCCGGCCCAGTGGACCCGGCCCTACGGGCTGCTGAGGCCGGCCGACGAGATCGCGATGCTCACCCGCCGCTACCTGCACGAGTACGGCGCCAGCCGCGACCACCTGTTCAACGTCGCCCTGGCCTGCCGCAACCGGGCCAACCAGAACCCCGCCGCGATCATGTACGACCGGCCCCTCACCCGCGAGATGTACATGACCTCCCGCTGGATCAGCGAACCGCTCTGCCTCTTCGACAACTGCCTGGAGACCGACGGGGCGCTGGCCTGTGTCGTGGTCTCCGCCGAGCGCGCCCGCGACTGCCGGCAGCGGCCCGTCCTGGTCCATTCCGTCGCCCAGTCGCTCCCCGCCCAGCACCACGGCATGGTGAACTACTGGAACGACGACCCCCTCACCGGGCCCGCCTGGGCCGCCGCCCGGCACCTGTGGAAACACTCCGACCTGGCCCCCGAGGATGTCGACGTCGCCCAGATCTACGACGCCTTCACGCCCCTGGTCCTGCTCTCCCTGGAGGGCTACGGCTTCTGCGGGCGCGGTGAGGGCGGGGCGTTCACCGAGGGCGGGGCGCTGGAGACCGGCGGGCTGCTGCCGCTGAACACCGGCGGGGGCGGGCTGTCCGAGGCCTACGTCCACGGCTTCAACCTCATCAACGAAGGCGTGAAGCAGCTGCGCGGGACCAGTACCGCGCAGGTGCCGGACGCCTCGGCCTGCCTGGTCACGGCGGGCGAAGGGGTTCCCACCTCCGCGCTGCTGCTGAGGAGTTGAGGAGCAACCATGCTGCGTCCCGTCCCCGACGCCGACGGCGCCCCCTTCTGGGAGTACGCCGCCCAGGGCGAACTCCGCGTCCAGGCCTGCGCCGCGTGCGGAGAACTCCGCTTCCCGCCCCGGCCCTGCTGCCCGCACTGCCAGTCCTTCGACAGCGAGTGGCGGCCGGTGTCCGGCCGGGGCCGGGTCTGGTCGTACGTCGTCGCCCATCCGCCGCTGCTGCCCGACTACGCCGCGCAGGCGCCGTACAACGTGGTCGTCGTCGAGCTGGAGGAGGCGCCCCGCATCCGGCTGGTGGGCAATCTGGTCGCCGGGGCCGGACAGCCCCTCGACTCGCTGCCGCCGCAGAGCGTGCGCATCGGCGCCCGGGTCCGGGCCGTCTTCCACGACGGGCTGCCCCAGTGGGTCCCGGAGCGGTCATGAGCAGTGTGCTCCTGGAGGCCGACCGGGACAGCGGGGTCGCCGTCGTGACGCTGGACCGGCCCGGGCGGCTCAATGCCGTCGACCTCGCCATGGCCGACGAACTGGCTTCCATCTGGCATGAGTTGCGGTTCGACGACGCCGTGCGGGCGATCGTCCTCACCGGGGCCGGCGAGCGGGCCTTCTGCACCGGCATCGACCGGGACGCCGTCGTGCCGCAGCCGAACTCGCCGTACGCGCAGGACGATCCGCTGCTCGGGATCGGGCCGAAGGCGAACGACCTGTGGAAACCGGTCGTCGCCGCCGTGCACGGCATGGCCTGCGGAGGTGCCTTCTACCTGCTCGGCGAGGCCGAGTTCGTCGTCGCGGACCCCACGGCCACCTTCTTCGACCCGCACACCACCTACGGCATGGTCAGCGCCTACGAGTCCGTGCTCATGGCGCAGCGCATGCCGTACGGGGAGGCCGCGCGGATGGCGCTGATGGGGACGGCGGAGCGGATCTCGGCGCGGCGGGCGTACGAGATCGGGCTGGTGTCGGAACTCGTGCCCAAGGGCGAGGCGTTGGGGGCGGCGACCGCGTGCGCCGCCGTCCTCGCCGGGTATCCGACCGAGGCCGTGCAGGGGACGGTCCGGGCGCTGTGGGCCGCGAGTGAGGCGGGCCGCGCGCAGGGATTCGCACAGGCACCGCATCTCATCGCACTCGGGAACGCGGCGGGTGAGCGGCAGGCCCGGCTGTTCACCGAGCGGCGGCGGGAGTACCGGTTGCGCGAGTGAAGTCGTTGACCCCTACACCCTTATGCTCGGGGCGTGGTTGAGCATCGGATGATCGACGTCAATGGCATACAACTGCACATCGCCGAGCGGGGCGAGGGCCCGCTCGTGGTGCTGCTGCACGGATTCCCGGAGTCCTGGCACTCCTGGCGGCACCAGTTCGGCCCGCTGGCCGAGGCCGGTTTCCGGGTGGTCGCGCCCGACCAGCGCGGGTACGGCGGCAGCGACCGCCCCGAGGACGTGGCCGCGTACAGCATCCTCCATCTGGTGGGGGACGTGGTCGGGCTGGTCCACGCGCTGGGCGAGGAGCGGGCGTTCGTCGTCGGGCACGACTGGGGCGCGCCGGTGGCCTGGCACACCGCGCTGCTGCGGCCGGACGTGGTGCGCGGGGTGGCGGGGCTGAGCGTTCCGCCGCCGTTCCGCGGCAGCCGGCCTCCGCTTCAGACCATGCAGGAGCGGTTCGAGGGCCGCTTCTACTGGAACTACTTCAGCCGGCCGGGGGCCGCGGACGCCGAGTTCGCCGCCGACACCCGCACGACCCTGCGCAAGCTGCTGTACTCCGCTTCCGGTGACGCGCCGGACGCCGGGCGTCCCGAGCAGGCCCTGGTCGACCTGGAGCGCGGCTGGCTCACGGACACGCCGGACCCCGAGGTGCTGCCCGAGTGGCTCACCGAGCAGGATCTCGACGTGCTCACCGAGAGCTTCGAGCCGGGCTTCACCGGCGCGCTCAACTGGTACCGCAACCTGGACCGCAACTGGGAGCTGACCGCCCCCTGGCAGGGCGCGGTCGTCTCCCCGCCCGCGCTGTACGTGTACGGCGACCGCGACCTGGTCCCCGCCTTCCCCGGGACGCCCGAACTGATCGAGCGGCTGCCGGACTTGATGCCGGACCTGCGCCGCAAGCCGCTCGTGCTGCCGGGCTGCGGCCACTGGACGCAGCAGGAGCGGCCCGCCGAGGTGAACGAAGCGCTGATCGGCTTCCTGACGGAACTGCGGGACTGACGCACCGCGGCCGGTCGTCCCATTGCCTGGCGACCGGCCCGCACCCGGCGTAGCGTCGTGGGTGGGAGCGCTGCACGGGCCGCTCCCCGACGAGCGGCGGCCGCCGTCCGGAGCACCCCTTCCGTACGCCGGGACGACGGCCGTCCCGGGCCGGTCAGGCGGTGCGCGCCGTGCCCGTGCCCTTCTCCGCGTCCAGTGCGTACACGCAGCGGTCCTTGCTGCACGCGTACACCACCCCGTCCCGGACGACCGGGGAGCCGGTGATCTCTCCGCCGGTGGCGAGCTTCCAGCGCAGCCGGCCGTCGTCGGCCTTCAGGGTGTAGAGCAGGTGGTCGGTGGAGCCGAAGTGGATACGGCCCTCGGCCACCGAGGGGGCGCCCACGATGTCGCCGCCCGCCTGGAAACGCCACTTGGGTGTGCCGGTGACCGCGTCGAGGGTGTAGAGGCCCTTGCCGCTGCCCACGTGGACGTGTCCTGCGGCGACCAGGACGGGGTCGACGCAGGAGCGGGCCTCGGTGGCGATGCGCCAGCGGTCGCGGCCGTCGGTGGCGTCGAGGGCGTAGACCGTGCCGAGGTAGTCGGCGAGGTAGATGCCGCCGCCGGTGACGGCCGGGCCGGGGACGAAGGTGGGCGGGCAGAGGAACACGGCCGGGGCCTCGAAGTGCCACTTCACGTGCCCGGCGGCCACGTCGAGGGCGAGGACGCGGGTGCCGGCGCAGACGTAGACGTAGCCGTCGGTCGCCTGCGTGAGCCGGATCGGGACGCCGCCGCAGGAGGCCGCGTCGCCGATCGGGTACGACCAGCGCTCGTCGCCGGTGCGGGCGTCCAGGGCGCGCAGCCGGGCGTCCTGCCACACGTAGACCGTGCCGTCGTGCAGGGCGGGCCCGGCCTCGGGGGACTCGAAGTCGGACTGGCAGCCGGTGACCTCCCACAGCTTCTGGCCGCTGGAGGCCTCCCAGCCCTGGACGCCGCCGCCGCGGGTGCCGGTGACGACGGTGCCCCGGGCGGCCTGGAGCGAGTAGACCCAGGCGTCCGTCTGGAGGCGCCAGAGGTCGGCTCCCTCTCGGGCGTCCAGGGCGAACAGGGTGGGCCCGTCGGAGGCGTGGATACGGCCGTCGGCGACCGCCATGGACCAGGCGACGTCCCGGGTCTTGAAGCGGCGGCGGCCGGTGGCGACGTCCAGCGCGTGCACCTCGAAGGAGGTGACGTAGACCAGGTCGTCGGCGACCGAGGGCGTGCCCCAGACGTCGTTGGACATGCGGAAGCGCCAGGGCCGCCAGCCGCCGGCCTGCTCCGGCGGCGCGGCCGGGGCCGGGGGCGCGGCGACGGCGGGGCCCACGGCGGGGTCCGTGCCGTTGACGCCGGGACGGGGCTTGGACCAGGAGGCGGCGAGGGCGGCCTCCGGTGCCGGCGCCTGCGCGGCGGCGGCGCGGACGTCCGCTACGCGCGGGCCCGGGCCGATGGGCACCTTGGCGCCGGCGAGGCGGACGGGACCGGTGTCGGGGCCGATGGGGGCACCTCCCTGCTCGAGCGAAGCCGAGAGCTTGGGGGAGGGCGCGGGGGCGGGCGACGGGACGACCGGGTCGTGCGCGGGCGGGGGCGGGATGGGCGCCGGGCCCGGTGCGGGGCGTCCGCCGCCGCTGCGGCCGGCGCCGGGGGCGGGCTTGCCGGCCGGGCGGCCGTTGCGGCGGGACTCGATCAGGCCCACGGCCCGCTCGGGCAGCCATGCGGAGGCCGTGCCGCTGTCGTCGGAGCCGGAGCCGAAGAGGTGGGGGGCCAGCTGGGCCTGGAGGTCGGCCGGGTTGGGGCGGGCCGTCGGGTCCATCTGCATACAGGACTCGATGAGCGGACGCAGTTCGTCCGGCAGGCCTTCGAGGTCCGGGCCCTCGCGCAGCAGCATGAAGACCGTCTCGACCGGGTTGGCGCCGTGGAAGGGCGGGTGGCCGGTGGCGGCGAAGACCAGCATGGAGCCCAGGGAGAAGACGTCGCTGGCGCCGGTGACGCTGCGGGAGTCCTTGGCCTGCTCGGGGGACATGTAGGCGGGCGTGCCGACGGCGACGTTCGTCATCGTCAAACGCGTGTTCGAGACGCCCGACGCGATGCCGAAGTCGATCACCCGGGGCCCGTCCTCCACGACGAGGACGTTCGACGGTTTGAGGTCCCGGTGCACCAGGCCCGCGCCGTGGATGGACTGGAGCGCCTCGGCCACGCCCGCCGCCAGCCAGCGCACCGCCTGGGCCGGCATCGGACCGCAGTCGTTCACTATCTCTTCGAGGGAGGGCGCGGGGACGTACGCGGTGGCCAGCCACGGCACGGCGGCGCGCGGGTCGGCGTCCACGACCGCGGCCGTGTAGAAGCCGGAGACGGCGCGGGCCGCCTCCACCTCACGCGTGAAGCGGACCCGGAACAGCTGGTCCTCGGCCAGCTCCGTCCGGACGGTCTTGATCGCCACGCGCCGGCCGGACGCCGAACGCGCGAGATAGACCAGCCCCATGCCGCCGGCACCCAGCCGTCCCAGCACCTCGAACGGCCCGATCCGCCGCGGATCGTGCTGCGTCAGCTGATCCACCACTCTGCCTGCCACCTCCCCGTACGAGCCGCGCCAAAGCCACATGTTCCACGCGACCCCGTGCAGCGTCTCACCACCGCACCGCCATGGCGGCACGCACCCTGATTCTTCCTGGCCGGAGCCCTGGTTGCGAACCCGGTGACAATTCGGATGTCTCGGGAGACAAGCGAACAAACGATGACCAAACAATGCCTGCTCAGCGGCGCAGCAGCGCGAAGGACGCCCCTTGATCGTCCGTGACGACGGCGACCTCGCCGTACGAGGTCTCGAAGGGCGGGGCCTGGACCCGGCCGCCGAGCCGTGTCACGTCCTCCAGCGCGGCCGGTACGTCCTCGACGGCGAAATGCACGAGGAAGTGGGGCGGCATCTGCGCGGGGAACACGTCGGAGACGGGGGCGCGGCCGAAATCGGGCTCGGCGTCCGGCCCGAACAGGGCCTCCCGGAAGAGATCGCCGTAGAAGGCGTTGGCGGCCTCGGTGTCGCGGGCGTACAGCTCGGCCCAGGCGAAGGTGCCCGGCTCGTGCCGCTTGCCGAAGCCGGGGTGCTCCTCCGGCTGCCACAGGGCGAACACGGCGCCCTCGGGGTCGGTGACGAGCGCGGTGACGCCCAGTTCCCCGGCCGGCACCGGCGCCGAGACGATCTGCCCGCCCGCGTCCCGGATGCGCCGGGCCAGGGCCGGTGCGTCCGGGGTCGCGAAGTACACCGTCCACACGGTGGGCAGCCGGCCGTCCACCTTGCGGACCAGCGCGGCCACGGGTTCGCCGTCCTTCAGCGCCTGCGCGAAGGAGCCGAACCAGTCCTCGAAGGTCCACCCGAAAAGTTCACCGTAGAACCGCTTGCCCGCCTCGACGTCGGGAAGCTGGGCGTCCACCCAGCAGGGGACGCCCTCTCCGTACACCGATGCCCTGTTTTCGGCCATGCCGCCAAAGTAACCGCGACTGCCGCAACCCGCAGACCAGGCACACAGCCTCCGTACTCCCTCGCACCCCATTTGCAGTCGGCCGAATCGCGCCCCGATCACGCCTCGGTAAGCTGACGGCATGACAGGACAAGTGCGTACCGTCGACGGCCGCGTGGCCGGCCGGCGTGGGCAGGCGACCCGGCAGAAGCTGCTCGACTGCCTCAGCGAGATGCTCAGCTCCTCCCCGTACCGCGACGTCAAAGTCATCGATGTCGCCCGGAAGGCGGGCACTTCGCCCGCGACCTTCTACCAGTACTTCCCGGACGTCGAGGGCGCCGTCCTGGAGATCGCCGAGCAAATGGCGACCGAGGGCGCCGCGTTGACGGAGCTCTTGGAGGGCCGTTCGTGGGCCGGCAAGGCCGGCTGGCAGACGGCGCAGGAACTCGTCGACGGCTTCCTGGAGTTCTGGCGCAAGAACGACGCGATCCTCCGGGTCGTCGATCTCGGTGCCGCCGAGGGCGACAAGCGGTTCTACAAGCTCCGGATGAAGATCCTCAACTCGGTGAACAACTCCCTGGCGGACGCCGTCGCCGAGCTCCAGGCCAAGGGCAGGGTCGACAAGGACGTGAACCCGGCGGCCGTCGCCGGTTCGCTCGTCGCGATGCTCGCGGCCGTCGCCTCCCACCAGAAGGGCTTCTCCTCCTGGGGCGTGAAGCAGGCCGAACTGAAGCCGAACCTCGCCCTGTTGGTGCACCTGGGCGTCACCGGCCGGAAGCCGACGAAATAGCGCGGCGCGCGGCCTCTTACGTATCCAAGTCCTGTCTGGCAGGCGGTGGTTCACGCAGGTGGACCGCCGCCTGTCGCGCTTTTCCGCCTCGGCACGAGCCGGAAAACCCGGATCTCCCGCTCCACCCGCGCCTGGTACGCCGCGTACGGCGGCCAGAACGCCAGCAGCGCCTGCCACGCCGCCGCCCGCTCCTCCCCCGCCAGCAGCCGGGCCGTGACCGGGACGTCCCGGCCCTTCCAGCTGATCTCCGCGTCGGGATGGGCGAGCAGGTTGTGGCTCCAGGCGGGGTGCCCCGGCCGTCCGAAGTTGGACCCGACGAGGATCCAGCAGCGCCCGCCGTCCTCCGGCATGCAGGCCAGGGGCGTACGACGGGGCAGCCCGCTCCTCGCCCCGGTGGAGGTCAGCACCACACCGGGGAGCAGTTGCGCGCTGAGCAGCACCTTTCCCCGGGTGAGCCGGTGGACGGCCCGGTCGAGGGCGGGCACCACGTGCGGCGCCACCCGGGCGAAGCCCCTGGTAGACGACACCTTCTGCACCACGCGCGCACCCCTCATGTGCCGGCCTCCTCGAAGACGTGTGCCGCGGCGGCCGCGTGCGCCCGCAGCCGGTGCACCGGCCCGAACAGCAGCTCGTCGCCCGCGGCACGCTTGAAGTACAGGTGAGCCTCGTGCTCCCAGGTGAATCCGATGCCGCCGTGCAGCTGGATGCCCTCGGCGGCGGCGCGGCGCAGCGCTTCGAGCGCCTGCGCGAGGGCGAGATGGGCGGCCGTCTCCTCCCCGGGGGCCGGGGCCGCGGCGGCCCAGGCCGCGTAGTACGCCGCCGACCGGGCCGCCTGGACCTGGACGTAGGCGTCGGCCAGCCGGTGCTTGACCGCCTGGAAGGAGCCGACCGGCCTGCCGAACTGCTCGCGCTTCCCCACGTACTCGACGGTCCGCTCCAGCACCCGTCCGGCAGCCCCCACGGCCTCGGCGGCGAGGCAGGCGGCGGCGGTGCCGCCGAGCCGGGCCAGTGCGGGGAGGGCGTCGGCGGCTTCGTCACCCAGCAACTCGGCCGGTACGTTGCGCAGTTGGATCCGTGCTTGGGGGCGGGTGGCGTCCAGGGCGGTCTGCCGTACGCGGGTGAGACCGGCCGCGTCCCCGCGTACCAGGAAGAGCAGCACGCGGGACCGGGCGAATCCCCCGGTGTGCGCGGCGACCACGAGCAGCTCGGCACTGTGCCCGTCGAGCACCTGGTCGGCCTGCCCGTACAGCTGCCAGCCGTCCTCGGCCCGCCGGGCCTGTACGCCCCCGGCCCGCCCCCCGCCGGCCCACTCCCCGCGCCGGTCGAGGCCGGTGAGCGCGAGGGCGGTGGCCAGGGCGGGCCCCGGTACGGCGAGGGTGGCGGTGAGTCCGCCGGAGGCGATGCGCGGCAGGAGCCCGGCGCGCTGGGCGCCGGTGCCGAGGGCGAGCAGCAGCGGGGCGGCGAGGACGGCGGTGGCCAGCAAGGGGGTGGGGGCGAGGGCCCGGCCCGTCTCTTCGCAGGCCAGGGCCAGTTCGGTCACCGAGCAGCCGACTCCGCCGCAGGTCTCGGGGAGGGCCAGTCCGGGCAGGCCCAGTTGTCCGGCGAGGGCGGTCCACAGGGCCCGGTCGTGTCCGGCCGGGGTGTCGACGGCCGCCCGCAGCTCTTCCGGACCGCACCGCTTGCCGAGCAGGTCGCGCAGGGTGCGGCGGATCTCGTCCTGTTCGTCGGTGAAGCGGGCGTCCATGGGGCACCTCTCTCCGCATCTGACGGTGCGTCATATTAGGGCGGCGGAACAGGGAAGCCCAGAGCCCTGCCGCGCTCACCCGAATCTGATGTACCGTCAGATGCATGGTGGCCCGGAGGAAAGTGGCCGTCGTCGGCGCGGCCCTCTCGGACTGCGGCCGCGTGGACGACGCGACGCCGTACGCCCTGCACGCCCAGGCGGCCCGCCGCGCCCTGGCGGACGCGGGCCTGGACCGCACGATCGTCGACGGCTTCGCCTCGGCGGGCCTCGGCACCCTGGCGCCCGTCGAGGTCGCCGCCTACCTGGGCCTGCGCCCCACCTGGGTCGACTCCACCTCCGTGGGCGGTTCCACCTGGGAGGTCATGGCGGCCCACGCGGCGGACGCGATCGCCGCCGGGCACGCCCGCGCGGTGCTGCTCGTCTACGGCTCGACGGCCCGCGCCGACGTCCGCGCGGGCCGCCGCACCGGGACCCTGTCCTTCGGCACGCGGGGTCCCCTGCAGTTCGAGGTCCCGTACGGCCACACCCTGATCGCCAAGTACGCCATGGCGGCGCGCCGCCACATGATCGAGTACGGCACGACGATCGAGCAGCTGGCGGAGGTTGCGGTGCAGGCCCGGGCCAACGCGGCCCTCAACCCGGAGGCGATGTTCCGCACCCCGGTCACGGTCGAGGACGTCCTGGCCGGGCCCATGATCGCGGACCCGTTCACCAAGCTGCACTGCTGCGTGCGATCCGACGGCGGGGCGGCGGTGCTGCTGGTGGCGGAGGAGTACGTACGGGACTGCCGTACGTCACCGGTGTGGGTGCTGGGCGCCGGGGAGTCCGTGTCGCACGCGGCGATGTCCGAGTGGCCGGACTTCACGGTGTCCCCCGCGGCGGTGAGCGGGCGGCTGGCGTTCGGACGGGCGGGGGTGCGGCCGTCGGAGATCGACGTCGCCGAGATCTACGACGCGTTCACCTACATGACGCTGGTGACGCTGGAGGACCTCGGCTTCTGCGCCAAGGGCGAGGGCGGCGCGTTCGTGGAGAAGGGGCGGCTGCTGGTCCGGGGCGGCGAACTGCCGGTCAACACCGACGGAGGCGGCCTGTCGGCCCAGCACCCGGGGATGCGGGGACTGTTCCTGCTGGTGGAGGCGGTGCGGCAGCTGCGCGGGGAGTGCGGGGCCCGGCAGGTGAGGCGGGGCGACGGTTCACTGCCGCGCCTGGCGGTGGCGTCGGGGACGGGGGGCTGGTTCTGCTCGTCGGGGACGGTGGTGCTGGGGGCGGGGTGAGCGGTCCGGGAACCGGTGACAATCGAGGCATGGCAACCGATCTTCACGAGCTGCTGAGGTCGCTTCGGGTCTGGGACCCGGAGGTCACGGACCTGCACGCCTTCGAGCCGGCCACCGCCCCGGCGACGCCCCTGCCCCTGTTCACCGAGTGGTTCGCGGCTGCGGTGGCGGCCGGCCAGACGGAGCCGCACACCATGTCGCTGGCGACCTCCGACGAGTCGGGCCTGCCCGACGTACGGATCGTGATGCTGCACGGCGCGGACGCGGACGGCTGGTCCTTCGCGTCCCACGCCGGGAGCCGCAAGGGCAGGCACCTCGCCGACCGCCCGTACGCCGCGCTCGGCTTCTACTGGCCGGTCCTGGGCCGCCAGGTCCGGGTGCGCGGCCCGGTGACGGCGGCCCCCTCCGAAGACGCCCAGGGCGACCTGCACGCCCGCTCGACCGGCGCGCTGGCGGCGGCGCTGACCGGGCGGCAGAGCGAGGTCCTCCCCTCGCTGGACGACCTGGCCCGGGCCTCGGAGTCGGCGTGGGAACGGGCGTCACGGGAACCGGAGGCACCGGTGCCGTCCTGGACGCTGTACCGGCTGCGGGCCGATGAGGTGGAGTTCTTCCAGGGCGACGAGCGACGCCGGCACGTCCGCCTCCGCTACCGGCGGGAAGGGGCGCAGGACGAGCAGGAGTGGACGCGGGAGCTGCTGTGGCCGTGAAGGCCGCCGTCAACCGGTCCTGGATGAGGGCGACTTGCGACCTAGGCCGTTGGGGCCGGCCGGTTGGGCCCGCGGTCCGATGCGCGGGACAGCGGGGCCGGTTAGCTTCGCACCATGCGTATAGGACTACTCGGCACCGGTAACGTCGCCCGCGCCCTGGCCCACGGCTGGAGCGCGGCGGGACACGACGTACTCCTCGGTTCGCGCGAGCCCGGGGAACGAACGGACCTGGGACTGCCCGTGGCAGGCCTGGACCAGACGGCGGCCCATGCGGAGGTGCTGGTCAACGCCACGCCGGGGAACGTCTCCCTGGACCTGCTCCGCTCCATCGGGGCACCCGCCCTGGCCGGCACGCTGCTGATCGACGTCGGGGTCGGTCTCTCGGACGACTTCACGGAGCTCTCGCACCCGAACAGCAGCCTGGCCGAACAGATCCAGCGGGCCTTCCCGCGGACCCCCGTCGTCAAGACGCTGTGCACCATGGACTCGACCGCGATGACCGCGCCCGACGGCCTGGCCGGCCCGTCCACCGTCTTCCTCTCCGGCGACGATCCCCGGGCCAAACAGACCACCGGCCGCCTGCTCACCGACCTCGGCTGGCCCGCCTCGTCCCAGCTGGACATCGGCGACATCACCACGGCCCGCGGCCAGGAGCACTTCGCCCTGCTCTTCATGGGCATCGCGAACGGCCTGGGCTCCCACACGTTCAACATCCGGGTGGTGCCCGGGGCGGCTGCCTAAGAGCCGCCCAGCTGGTGCCAGTCATGACCGCACCCGCCGGCGCGGTACCGCTCAGCCGCCGCGCGTCCGCACGACCCAGGACGTGGACCAGCACAGCGCGCTCGTTCACGGGTCACGCCCCCTCGCTCTCCGTCGTGAAGTCGTACACCTCGAAGTCCGCCACCGGCCGGTAGCCGATGCGCTGGTAGAGGCCGTTGCTGGTCGGGTTGGACAGGTCCGTGAAGAGGAGGACCTCGTCCGCCCCGGCGGCCAGGGCGGCGCGGCTGACCTCGGCCGTCGCCGCGCCCGCGTAGCCGCGGCCGCGGAGGTGGGGCGGGGTGTAGACCGTGGTGACGCGGACCTGACCGGCGACCCGGGGGCTGGTGCCGGCCATGGCGACGGGAGTGCCGTCGGGGGCCTCCCAGAAGGTGATGCCGCCGCTGTCGATACGGGCGTCCGCCCACTCGGCGGAGTGGCGGACGGTGCCCAGGCCGACGGATTCGCTGAACTCGTCGTGCCAGCGCCGGAGTCGCTCGCGGTCGGACTCGACGGCGACCCGGGGGCGGCCGGGCGGCACGGGGCCGGGCGCGGTCAGGGTGCCGAGCCGGTAGAGCCGCTGGTGCTGGCGGAGGGCCGCTGTAGCGCCCGTGTGCCGCTGCCAGGCCGCCGCGAAGGCGCCCGCGGTGCCGGACTCCGCGTTCACCCCGGGCAGGCTCCCGCCGAGGGCGGCCAGTCGCGCGGCGAGGGCGTCGGTGTCCTCGGGGGTGAGGGCCGTGATGTTCAGCCAGTGCGGCGGGGTGCGGAAGAAGGCCGCCCGGACCTCTCCGGCCTCCAGCACGCCGAACTCCGGTTCCCCGTCGCCGTACACGCTCCGGCCACGCGTCCGCAGGGTCTCCGTGACCGTCAACGGCACGGTGTGCAGCGCCGGCCGGGAGCGGAGGAAGGCTCCCGCGCGGGTCAGGAAGTCGTCGAGGTCATGGGTGAGGTGCCAACTACCCGTGCCCATGGCTGTATCGGTGTCGGTATCCATGGTTCATGGTGCCGTCCGGGGCCGCCCGGGCTCTCCTGAATTTTCGGCGGGCCCCCTCGCCTCACGCGCCGGCGCCCTCGGCGAGCGTGTGCGCCACCAGCGCGTTGGCGTGACCGTGCCCCAGGCCGTGCTCGGTCTTGAGCCAGTTGACGAGCTCCATGTGCCGGGTCAGCGGCGAGGTGCGGATGAGCTCCTGCCACTCGGCGACCGGCCGGCCGTACTTCTTCTCGATGGAGGGGAAGTAGCTGGCGGGGCCCTTCACAGGTGCGGTCATGTCGGCCGGTCCCTTCTGCGCTGCGGTGGTGCTGCGGTCGACAGGTACGACCCGCGGTGCGGGACGGACTGATCGCCCATCGGCGGTGACGTGCGTCACACCACCGCGTCACCCGGCTCTCCCCACGGGTCCTCCGGCTCCGGATCCGTGGCCAGGCGTGCGTGCAGGTGGGCGTCCCGGAACGCGTCGTGCCGCTCTTCCTGGAAGATCGCACCGCGCAGGGTCCCCTCGTACGAGAACCCGCATCTCTCGGCGATCCGGCACGACGCCTCGTGACCGACCGCGTGGTCCAGCTCCAGCCGGTGCATGCCGAGTTCCGTGAGGGCCCAGCGGGCGGCGAGCAGGAGGGCCCGGGTGGCGACACCCCGTCCGCGGGCCTCGGGGAGCACCCAGTAGCCGACCCGGGCGACCTTCAGGTGGTACTTGATCTCGTTGACGCCGACGTGCCCCAGCGGGGCGTCGCTGCGCGCGTCCGCGACCCGGAACGACACCGACGTCCCCTCCATGGCGGCCTGCGCCCGCGCGAGCAGCGACTCCCGCGCACTCGCCCGGTCCGTGACCGGCCGCAGCGGGGTGTTCCAGCGCCGGAACTCCGGGTCCCGCAGCCCTCGCAACCACGTGTCGACGTCGGCACCCGCCCCCGCGTCCCACGGGCGCAGGAGGAGGCCGTGACCGCGGAGATCCGGGTGGGGGCCGGTCGGTGAGTGGTCGCGTATGGGGGCCATGGGTCCCATTCAAACCCCTGGGGCGCGATCCGGGATGCCGTGCCGGGAAGAACGCGGTCGCCCCAGAGGGCCGGGTTCCGGGGCGCCGGCCTCCTCGGGCACCGGCCGTTCAGGCCCCCGGCACCGGCCGGAACACCGGGATCCCCTCCCGGAACACCACCTCCAGTGCCGCCCCGCCGGACAATTCCGGCTCCTCACCGGCCCGGTGGGCCCCCGCCCCCACGATCTCCGTCATCATCCGCGGCCCCTCGGCGAGTTCGACCACGGCGGCGACGTACGGCACACGGTCCGCGAACGGCGGCAGGTCGTTGCGGTGGACCACGGACCAGGTGTAGAGCGTGGCGCGGCCGCTGGCCGTCTCCCACGTCACGTCCTCGCTCCAGCAGTGGGGGCAGAACTCGCGCGGGTAGTGGTGGGGCCGGCCGCAGGCCCCGCAGCGGCGGATCAGCAGTCTGCCCACGGCGGCCGCGTCCCAGTACGTCCGCGTGAAGGCGTCGGGCTCGGGCAGGTCGAAGCGGCCGGCCATCAGAACAGCCCCAGCGCGCCGTCCAGCGACCAGGTCTGCCAGGACATCCCGAACAACGCGACCACCGACATCAGCGCCATCATCAAGTTCTGCCCCTGCTCTGCGACGTCGTGGATCATGAGCGTGAAGTAGAGGGCGTTGAGGAGCAGCCCGCCGGCCAGGGCGACCGGGGTGAGGAAGCCGGTGATCAGGCCCAGGCCCAGCGCCAGTTCCGCGTAGACGACGACGTACGCCATCACGCGCGGGCGCGGCGCGACGGCCGCCCGGAAGCCGGAGCGGACGGCGCTCCAGCGGTGGTCGGCGGCTATGCCGGCCGCCCACGCGATGCCGGTGCCCCGCTCGAACCAGGCCTTGCGGTCCTTGTGCCGCCAGCTCTCCAGCCACCACAGCCCGAGCCCGATCCGCAGCACGGCCAGCCATTCCGCCCCGGTGAGCCAGATCGTGTCCATGTGATCTGACGGTACGTCAGTTCCAGGGGACCGCAAGACCCGCGAACGCCCTTCCTCCGGTACGGCGCCACGGCCGCCTCCGCGAGAGGCCGTGCCCGGCCCCCGGCAGGAACGATCACCACCCCGCCACAACCCGGCCCGCTGCGCCACGAGCCCCACTCCCTCCCCCTACAGCCGTGATCAATCCGAAACCAATTCCGGTCTTGACCGAGACCCATCAACCGGCCCCGTGATTACGCTCGCGCTCATGGCCGACTCCACACCCCCCACACACGCCTCCGCGCAGCCCCCACCCGACCGCCCCGTCTACGTCATCGGCGGCGGCCCCGGAGGGCTCTCCGTCGCGTACGCGCTGCGCGCCCGGGGCATACGGGCCGTCGTCCTGGAGAAGTCCGACCGCGTCGGGTCGTCGTGGCGCGGCCACTACGACCGGCTGCACCTGCACACCACCCGCCGCCTGTCGGCCCTGCCCGGGCTGCCGATGCCGCGCCGGTTCGGGCGGTGGGTGTCCCGGGACGACGTGGTGCGGTACCTGGAGAAGTACGCCGAGCACCACCGTCTGGAGATCGTCACCGGCGTCGAGGTGTCCCGCGTCGAGCGCACCCCCGACGGCACGGGCTGGCTGCTGCACGCCACCGGCGGCCGGGAACTGACCGGCGCGGCGGTGGTCGTCGCCACCGGCCACAACCACACCCCGCGTCTGCCGGACTGGCCCGGCCGCTCCGCCTTCAGCGGCGAGTTCCTGCACGCCCGCGAGTACCGCAGCGGCAAGCCCTACGCCGGCCGGGACGTCCTGGTCGTCGGGGTCGGCAACACCGGCGCCGAGATCGCCGTCGACCTGGTGGAGTGCGGCGCCTCCCGGGTCCGGCTCGCCGTGCGCACCGTCCCCCACATCGTGCGCCGCTCCACCGCCGGCTGGGCCGCCCAGTACAGCGGCGTCCTGGTCCGCCGGCTGCCGGTCGGCCTGGTCGACCGGATCTCCCGGGTGCAGGCCAGGGTGGCCCTGCCCGACCTGTCGGCCCACGGGCTGCCGCGTCCGGACACCGGGCTGTACACGCGGGTGAAGCAGGGGGCCGTCCCGGTGCAGGACGTCGGCCTGATCGACGCGGTGCGCAAGGGCAGGGTGGAGATCGTGGCCGCCGTGGACGCTTTCGAGGACGGCGGCAAGATCGCCCTGGCCGACGGCACCCGGATCTCCCCGGACGTGGTGATCGCCGCCACCGGGTACGTCCGTGCCCTGGAGGGCCTGGTCGGTCACCTCGACGTGCTCGACGACCGCGGCAGGCCCGTCGTCCACGGCGCCCGCACCCCGAGCACCGCCCCCGGCCTGTACTTCACCGGCTTCACCAACCCGATCAGCGGCAACCTCCGCGAGATGGCGCTGGACGCGGTGAAGATCGCCAAGGCGGTCGCGCGCAACGGCCCCGGGAGCGTGTCCCGCCTGCCGGGCTGAGAGACGCGGTCGACGCCTTCGGCAACTTTGCCCGCCCACACCGTTCCTGACGTCGCATCAGTTCAGTAATCTGACAGAGCGTCAGTTAGCGGCTGTCTCACAGGAGCGGGCGGAAACGATGCTTGGATCGACCCACGGCACCCTCACCACCGACTCCCGCCGGGCCCGGGCCATCGCCTGTGGCGAGCGGTCCGGGCCCGTCGTGCACGGCAGGCCCGCCCAGGACGGCGACCTGGACGTCAGCGGACGGCCGCTGCACGCCGGCGTGCCCGACCTGGACCGCTTCTTCCGCCCCCGGTCCGTCGCCGTGATCGGCGCCTCGGACGCCGAGGGCCGTCCCAGCACCGGCATCACCCGGCAGCTCGCCGACTGGGCGGAGCGGGTCGGTGCCCGGCTCCACCCGGTGCATCCCAGCCGTCCGTCCGTCTTCGGCATACCCTGCTCCCCGTCCGTCGCGGACCTGCCCGAGCAGGTAGATCTGGCCGTGGTGCTGGTCGGTGACCCCCTTCCGGTGATCGAGGAACTGGCCGAGGCCAAGACGCGGTTCGCGGTCGTCTTCGCGTCCGGGTTCGCCGAGACCGGGCCGGAGGGCGAGGCCGCCCAGCGGCGACTGGCCGCCGCCGTCGAGCAGTCGGGGCTGCGGCTGCTGGGGCCCAACACCAACCTCAACGCCTTCGAGCGGTTCCGTGACGACCTGGAGGGGCCGGCGATCGCGCTGATCACCCAGTCCGGCCACCAGGGCCGCCCGGTCTTCGCCCTCCAGGAACTCGGCATCCGCCTCTCCCACTGGGCCCCGACCGGCAACGAGGCGGACCTGGACAGCGCCGACTTCCTCTCCTGGTTCGCCGAGCAGCCCGAGGTCGGCGCCATCGCCTGTTACCTGGAAGGGCTCAAGGACGGCCGCTCCTTCCTGCTCGCCGCCGACCGGGCCGCCCGGCGCAAAGTCCCGGTCGTGGCCGTCAAGGTGGGCCGTACCGAGACCGGCGCCCGCACGGCCGCCTCCCACACCGGCAAACTCACCGGCGCGGACGCCGTGGTGGACGCGGCGCTGCGCCAGTACGGCGTGATCCGGGTCGACGGGCTGGACGAACTCCAGGACACGGCCGCCCTGCTGGCCCGGGCCCGGCCGCCGCGCGCGGACGGGGTCGTCGTCTACTCGATCTCGGGCGGCACCGGGGCGCACGTCGCCGACCTGGCGACCGCCGCGGGCCTGAGCCTGCCGGTCCTGTCCGAGGCCAGGCAGGCCGAGCTGCACCAGTGGATACCCGAGTACCTGAGCGTCGCCAACCCGGTGGACAACGGCGGGCATCCGGTGGGGGACGAGCGCGGCCGGAAGATCATCGACGCGATCCTCGCCGACCCCGCGGTGGGCGTACTGATCTGCCCGGTCACCGGCCCGTTCCCACCGCTCAGCGACCGGCTGGTACGGGACCTGGTGGACGCGGCCGAGCAGACCGACAAGCTGGTCTGCGTGGTGTGGGGTTCGCCGGTCGGCACCGAGCCCGCCTACCGCGAGGTCCTGCTCGGCTCCTCCCGCGTGGCCACGTTCCGCACGGTCGGCAACTGTCTCACCGCCGTCCGCGCCTACCTCGCCCACCACCGCTTCACGGCCGCCTACCGCTCCCCCTTCGACGAGGCACCGCGCACCCCTTCGCCGTCCTACCGCAAGGCGCAGGCCCTGATGCAACCGGGCCGGCAGCTGAGCGAGCACGCTGCGAAGCAGCTGCTGCGGGCGTACGGCATCCGCGTACCGCGCGAGCAGCTGGTGACCAGCGCGGCGGCGGCCGTCCGCGCGGCCGGGCTCGTGGGCTACCCGGTGGTGATGAAGGCCTCCGGGTCCCGGATCGCCCACAAGACGGAGCTGGGCCTGGTGAAGATCGGGCTCACCTCGGCCAGCCAGGTCCGCGACGCCTACCGGGAGCTGACCGACATCGCCCGCTACGAGGACGTCGCCCTGGACGGTGTCCTGGTCTGCCAGATGGTGGAGCAAGGCGTCGAGATGGTCGTCGGTGTCGCCCACGACGACCTGTTCGGGCCGACCGTGACCGTCGGACTCGGCGGGGTGCTCGTCGAGGTGCTGCGCGACACCGCCGTGGGGGTGCCGCCCTTCGGGGAGGAGCAGGCGCGGGACATGCTCGCCGGGCTGCGCGGGCGGGCCCTGCTCGACGGCGTCCGGGGTCGGCCGGCGGCGGATCTGGACGCGCTGGTCGAGGTCGTCCTGCGCGTGCAGCGCATGGCCCTGGAACTCGGCGATCAGCTGGCCGAGCTGGACATCAACCCGCTGATGGTCCTGCCGCAGGGGCAGGGCGCGGTGGCGCTGGACGCGCTGGCGGTGTGCCGCTGATGCCGGCCGTTCTGCGGGCGACGAGCGGCCACGTCCTCTCCCTCACCCTCAATCGGCCCGAGGCGCTCAACGCCCTCACACCGGACCAGCGGGACGAGATCGTCCGGCTGCTGTCCGAGGCGTCGGCGACCCCCGCGATACGAGCCGTCGTGATCACGGGGACGGGCCGCGGCTTCTGCGCCGGAGCGGACCTGCGGGGCGCCGGGACATCCGGCGAACGCCTGCCGGGCGATGTCGCGCGCACCCTGCGCACCGGCGCCCAGCGGCTGATCGCCGCCGTGCTCGACTGCGAGAAGCCCGTGATCGCGGCGGTGAACGGCACGGCGGCCGGACTCGGCGCACATCTTGCGTTCGCCTGCGATCTGGTTCTCGCGGCCGAATCCGCCCGTTTCATCGAGGTGTTCGTACGCCGCGGACTGGTCCCCGACGGCGGCGGCGCCTATCTCCTGCCGCGCCTCATCGGCCCGCAGCGGGCGAAGGAGCTGATGTTCTTCGGCGACGCGCTCAGCGCGCCGGACGCCGAACGCCTCGGGCTCGTCAACCGGGTCGTCCGGGACGAGGAGCTGGAGAAGACCGCGCACGCCTGGGCCGAGCGCCTCGCCTCCGGCCCGACCCGGGCCCTTGCCCTGACCAAGCAGCTCGTCAACGCCTCCCTCGACACCGACCGCGCCGCCGCCTTCGCCGCCGAGGCCGCCGCGCAGGAGATCAACATGACGACGGCGGACGCGCGGGAGGGCGTGCGGAGCTTCGTGGAACGGCGGGGCGCGGAGTTCGGAGGACGCTGACCCTTCCTATCTGACGGTGCGTCAGCTTCAATGACGGGTGTGATGGGACAAGCAGGGATGGCGGAAGCCGCCGTCCGCTACCTCAGGTCGAACCGCACACCCGCCCCGGAGCCCGTCGAAGCGCTGCCGCGCCCCGATCTGCGCTGCGTCGCCGAGGACGAGCGTGCACCCATCGACCCGCGTGAGTTCCGGCGCGTCCTCGGGAACTTCGCGACGGGCGTGGCGGTCATCACGGCACCGCCCGCGGCCGACGGCGACTCCCCCGCCGGCTTCGCCTGCCAGTCCTTCACGTCCCTCTCCCTCACCCCGCCCCTGGTGGCCTTCATGGTCGGCCGTACGTCGACGACGTGGCCGCGGATCGCCCGCGCCGGGGTGTTCTGCGTGAACGTCCTGGGCGCCGGCCAGGGCGAGTTGTGCCGCGCCTTCGCGGTCAGCGGCGCGGACAAGTTCGCGGGCGTGGCCCACGACGCGGCGCCGGTGTCGGGCTCGCCCCGTCTGACGGGCGCCGTGGCGTGGATCGACTGCGCGATCCACGCCGTCCACACCGGCGGTGACCACCTCATCGTGGTCGGCCGCGTGAACGCCCTCGGTACGGCGGACGATCCGTCCGATCCGCTGCTCTTCCACCAGGGGCGCTTCACCCGGCCGGCGCACCCGTAGGGCCTGTCGTTCGGCTCACGCCGCCGCAAGCCGCCACAGTGACGTGACCTCGGCCGCCCGTGCGGCGTGCAGCGGATCGCCGGTGTCCCGCACGCGCGCGTGGCGCGGACGGGTGTCCATCCGGCGCCCTCGCCGACCCGGACCAGGTGATGGCCCGGGCCGCCGTGGTCTGCGGCACCTCGACCGCCGGGCCGCGAAGCTCTGCCCCGGCCCCGCCTGGGAGGAGTGGGCAGCTGCCATGGCCCGGGCCGCGGCCGGGCCGGACTCCGGGGCTCTGGGGGTGCTCGCCGACCGTGGCCGGACCAAGAGGATCCGCAACACCGCACGGGCGGGCCTCACACGGCGGGGCGGAAGCTGAACCCCGCCCGCTCTCCGATCGGTTCAGGCCACGGCCACCTCACCCGCCGTCCTCCGCCGGATCACCAGCGCCATCAGCGCCGCAGCCGCGCACAGCGCCCCCGACGCGTACCAGACCACGTCGTAACTGCCGAACGTGTCGCGGGCGACGCCGCCCAGGAAGGCCACGAGGGCGGCGCCGACCTGGTGGGAGGCGAGGACCCAGCCGAAGACGATCGCACTGTCCTCGCCGTACTGCTCGCGGCACAGGGCGAGGGTGGGCGGGACGGTGGCGACCCAGTCGAGGCCGTAGAAGACGATGAAGAAAATCATCGGCGGGTGGACCGCGGGGCCCAGCAGGAGCGGGAGGAACATCAGCGACACGCCCCGCAGCGCGTAGTACACCGCCAGCAGGCGGCGCGGCTCGAAGCGGTCCGTGAACCAGCCGGAGGCGATCGTGCCGACGACGTCGAAGACACCGATGACCGCGAGCAGGGACGCGGCGGCCTGGACGGGCATGTGGTGGTCGTGGGCCGCGGGGATGAAGTGGGTCTGGATCAGGCCGTTGGTGGAGGCGCCGCAGATCGCGAAAGTGCCGGCGAGCAGCCAGAACGGTCCGGTGCGCACAGCGGAGAGCAGGACGGTCACGGCCCGGCGGGCGGCACCGGGCACGGGCGGCGGCTTCGGCACGAACTCGGCGGCCCCGTACGGCTTCTGGCCCACGTCCGCGGGGTGGTCGTGCAGCAGGAGCCAGACGAACGGGACGACCGCGAGCGCGGCGAGCGCGACCGTCACGGCGGCCGGGCGCCAGTCGTACCGCTCGATGATCCAGGACAGCAGGGGCAGGAAGATCAGCTGGCCGGAGGCCGAGGCGGCGGTGAGGATGCCGCTGACCAGGCCACGGCGTGCGGTGAACCAGCGGTTGGTGACGGTCGCCGCGAAGGCCAGCGCCATGGAACCGGAACCGAGACCGACCAGCAGGCCCCAGCACAGCATCAACTGCCAGGCCGCGGTCATCCACACGGTGAGCCAGGAGCCGGCCGCGATCACGGTCAGGGCGACCGCGACGACCCGGCGGATGCCGAAGCGGTCCATCAGGGCCGCCGCGAACGGGGCCGTCAGACCGTACAGCGCGAGGTTCACCGAGACAGCGGCCCCGATCGTGCCGCGCGACCAGTCGAACTCCTCGTGCAACGGGTCGATGAGCAGGCCCGGCACGGAACGGAAGGCGGCGGCGCCGATGATCGTCACGAAGGTGACGGCGGCGACGAACCAGGCGCGGTGCACCCGCGTACGAGTCGGCTTCGGCGGCTGCCGCACAGCCGCTGCATCGGTTGTCTGGGTCACGCCATAGAGCCTGCGACCTGCGGCGCGCTCCATCGAGTGGCCCGAAGGACAGCATTCGTTAGGATCGGGCCATGAGCCGTGAGCCGGAGTTCCGCCCGCACCGGGTCGTCGTCCTCGCCCTCGACGGCCTGCTCCCCTTCGAACTGGGCATCCCGCACCGCATCTTCGGCCGCCCCAGGGACGCACAGGGGCGTCTGCTGTACGACGTCGTCACCTGCTCGATCCGCCCGCCGGGCCCGGTGCAGACGGACGCCGACTTCGCCATCCAGGTCGAGCACGGCCCCGAGGCCCTGGCCACCGCCGACACCGTGATCGTCCCGGCGTCGTACGAACTCGGCCCGGTCTTCGAGGAGGGCGTGCTGACCGCCGAACTGGCCGCCGCCCTCGACCACATCCGCCCCGGCACCCGGCTCGCCTCGATCTGCACCGGCGTCTACGTCCTCGCCGCCGCCGGCTTCCTCGACGGCCGCCCCGCCACCACGCACTGGGCCGACGCCGACCGCTTCCAGCGGCTCTTCCCGCACATCGACGTCGACCCGGACGTCCTGTTCATCGACGACGGCGACGTCCTGACCTCCGCGGGCGTCGCGGCCGGCATCGACCTGTGCCTGCACATGGTGCGCCGCGACCACGGCGCGGCGATCGCCAACGACGTGGCCCGCCGCACGGTCGTACCGCCGCACCGCGACGGCGGGCAGGCGCAGTACATCCACCGGCCCGTGCCCGACCCGCAGCAGGCGACCACCACCTCGGCCCGTGCCTGGGCCCTGGGCCGTCTCCACGAGCCGATCCAGCTGCGCGACATGGCGGCCCGGGAGTCGATGTCGGTGCGCACCTTCACGCGCCGCTTCCGTGAGGAGACCGGCGTCAGCCCCGGCCAGTGGCTCACCCAGCAGCGCGTGGAGCGGGCCCGGCACCTCCTGGAGTCCACCGACCGCTCCGTCGACCAGGTGGCGCGGGAGGCGGGCTTCGGCACGGCCCAGTCGATGCGCCAGCACCTCCAGGCGGCCCTGGGTGTCACACCCACGGCCTACCGGCGGACGTTCCGGGCGGAGAAGGAGACCGCCTCCGCCCTCAGAAGGTGAGCACCGCCCGCGCCACCCGCCCCGCCTCCGCGTCCGCCGCCGCCTTCTCGAAGTCTTCGACCGGACAGGTCCGGGTGACCAGTTCGTCGAGCAGGAGGCGCCCCTGGCGGTACAGCCCGGCGTACAGGGCGATGTCCCGCTGGGGCCGGGAGGAGCCGTAGCGGCAGCCCAGGATGGACTTGTCGAGGTACATCGAGGAGACGCGGAAGGACGCCTCGGCAGTGGCGGGCGGGACCCCGAGGAGGATCGCCTGGCCGTGCCGGTCCAGGGCGTCGATGGCCTGCCGGATCAACTCCACGCGGCCGACGCACTCGAAGGCGTGGTCCGCGCCCGTGGGCAGCAGGTCGCGCACGCCCTCGGTGGACGTGAGGAAGTCGGTCGCGCCGAACCGCCGCGCCGCCTCCTCCTTCGCCGGGTTGGCATCGACGGCCACGATCCGCCCGGCGCCCGCGAGCCGCGCGCCCTGGAGCACGTTCAGGCCGATGCCGCCCGTGCCGATGACGAGGACGCTGTCGCCGCGGTCCACGCGCGCCCGGTTCAGTACGGCCCCCACCCCGGTCAGCACCCCGCATCCGATGAGCGCCGCCGAGGTCATCGGGATGTCGTCGGGGATGCGGACGGCCTGGACGGCCTTGACGACCGTGCGCTCGGCGAACGCCGAGTTGGACGCGAACTGGTGCACCGGCGAGCCCTCGTGGCGGAAGGGCCGGCCGGGGCGTCCGATGGCCTGCCGGCACATGGTCGGACGGCCCCGGTCGCACTCGGCGCACGTTCCGCAGTTCGCCAGGGTGGACAGCGCCACATGGTCACCGGGCGCGACATGGGTGACGCCCCCGCCCACCGCCTCCACGACCCCGGCCCCCTCATGGCCCAGCACCACCGGGACCGGGAACGGGATGGTGCCGTTCACCACCGACAGATCGCTGTGGCACAGCCCGGCCGCCGAGATCGCGACCCGCACCTCACCCGGCCCTGGCTCGCGCACCTCCAGGTCCGACACGACCCGGACCTGCTTCCCGTCGAAGATCACGCCTCGCATCACACGGCTCCCTTGGGCTCCCTGGGCAGACCGAGCACCCGCTCGGCGATGATCGTGCGCTGGATCTGGTCCGAGCCGCCGTAGATCGTGTCGGCCCGGGAGAAGAGGAACAGGTGCTGGGAGGCGTCCAGTTCATACGGCGTGGCGGCCGACCAGTCAGCAGGCCCCACCGACGCCGCCGCACCCCGCACCAGCACCGCCAGCTCCCCGAGCCGCTGGTGCCAGCCCGCCCACAGCAGCTTGGCCACGCTCGGGGCACCCGCGTCGCCGGAACCCCCCAGGGTGCGCAGGGCGTTCCAGCGCATCGTCCGCAGCTCGGCCCACTGCCGCACGAGCCGTTCCCGTACGACGGGGTCGTGCACGGCGCCCGACTCCTCGGCGGCGCGCACCACTGCCCCCAGTTCCTCTGCGAACCCGATCTGCTGTGCCAGCGTGGACACCCCCCGCTCGAAGCCGAGCAGGCTCATGGCGACGCGCCAGCCGTTCCCCTCGCCCCCGACGACGTGCTCGGCGTGCGCGCCGTCGAAGAAGACCTCGTTGAAGTCGCTGGTGCCCGTCATCTGGCGGATGGGGCGGACCTCGATCCGGCCGGGCTGGTCCATGGGGACGAGCAGGAAGGTCAGCCCGTGGTGCCGCACCGAGCCGGGTTCGGTCCTGGCCAGCACGAAACACCAGTCCGCCTCGTGTGCGAGCGACGTCCAGATCTTCTGGCCGGTGACGCGGTACGTACGGCCGCCCGGCTCGCGCACGGCCGCGGTGCGGATGCCGGCCAGGTCCGATCCGGCGCCGGGTTCGCTGTACCCCTGGCACCAGAGTTCCGCTCCGGCGGCGATCGGCGGGAGGAACCGGGACTTCTGCTCGTCGGTGCCGTGGGCGATGAGCGTCGGGCCGAGCAGGTTCTCCCCGATGTGCCCGGAGCGCGGGGGCGCGCCGGATCGCGCGTACTCCTCGGCCCAGACCACCTGTTGGGTGAGGCCGGCGGTCCGGTTCCCGAACCCGGAGGCCCCCCACCCGAGCCCGATCCATCCGGCAGCGCCGAGAGTACGTTCCCACGTGCGGCGGTCAGTGACTCCTCCGGCATGCACCCCCAGCCAGCCGCGCACCTCGGCGCGAAAGTCCTCATCCTCTTGCCCGAACCCGAACTCCACTCTTGACCGCCTTAGATTGGCCAGGTACTTGCGCATGGGCAGCGGGGCAACCCCCCTCAGGGGCGCGGGGAACTGCGCGAACGACCACACTCCACCCGCACCCGCCAAACCACCCCGCCACCCGAGCTACTGGGCGTTCGGCCGCTCCCCCCGACCCGCCGCCCTCTCCATCTCCCGCACCCGCTCCAGCAACGGCATCGGATCCACCCCCACCGACCCGGGCAGAAACTCCGCGATCCGATCCACGGTCCATCCGCCGGAGGCATACGCGGCACGCACCTCCCTCGGCTGCGCCCACACCGCGATCTTCGCCCCGGCCACCGTGTACACCTGCCCGGTGATCCCCTCCCGGGAGGCCGCGTCGGACAGCAGGTACACCACCAGCGCGGCGACGTCCTCCGGCTCCCCGATCTCGGCCAGTTCCATCGGCACCCCGGCCGACATCCGGGTCCGCGCGACCGGCGCCACCGCGTTCGCGGTCACCCCGTACTTGTGCAGCCCGAGCGCGGCGCTGCGCACCAGGGAGATGATCCCGCCCTTCGCGGCGCTGTAGTTGGCCTGGGAGACGGACCCCTGGTGGTTGCCGCTGGTGAAGCCGATCAGCGTCCCGGACCGCTGCTTCCGCATGACCGCGGAGGCCGCCCGGAACACCGTGAACGTGCCCTTCAGATGCGTCGCGACGACCGGGTCCCACTCCTCCTCGGTCATGTTGAACAGCATCCGCTCGCGCAGGATCCCGGCCACGCAGACCACACCGTCCAGCCGCCCGTACGACGCCAGCGCCACGTCGACGACCCGCTGCCCGCCCGCCATCGTGGAGATGTCGTCGGCGACGGCCACCGCCTCGCCGCCCGCCGCCTCGATCTCCTTGACCACGGCCTGGGCGACCTCGCTGGCCGGTGACGCGCCGTCGACCGAGACGCCGTAGTCGTTGACGACGACCTTCGCTCCCTCGGCCGCCGCCGCGAGCGCGACCGCCCGGCCGATGCCCCGCCCGGCACCCGTGACGGCGACGACCTTGCCTGCCAAGAAGTTCCCCACGCCCGGCCCCTTCCCGTCCCACGGTTTCTGACGGACCGTTAGATTCTCGTTTCCCGAATTCTACGACCCGTCAGATACGGGAAGACAAGCCCCGGGGAGGACTCATGTCGCTGCCGGACGCGTTCCACGACATCGCCAAGCGCGTGAACAACTGGGGCCGTTGGGGATCCGGCGACGAGATCGGCACCCTGAACCTGATCACCGACGAGGTCGTCAGGCAGGCCGCGGCGACCGTCCGCACCGGCCGCCGCGTCCCGCTCGCGCTCCCCCTCCAGCAGGACGGCGTGCAGACCGGGATGATCCCCGGCCGGGTGAACCCCCTGCACACCATGGTGCAGATCAACCAGGAGATCTTCGGCCCGGGCACGGTCGCATGCAGCGACGACGTCGTGACCATGGGGCTCCAGGCGGCCACCCATTGGGACGCCCTGCCCCACGTCTCGCACTCGGGCCGGCTCTACAACGGCCGTCCCGCCCGCACCGTCACCGCGCACGGCGGCGCCGAGTTCAGCGGCATCGGCACGGTCCGGCACGTCGTCTCGCGCGGGGTGCTGCTGGACGTCGCCCGGGTCCGCGGCACGGACCGGCTCGACGGCGGGTACGCCGTCACGCCCGAGGACCTGGACGCCGCCGAGGAACTGGCCGGCACGCGGGTGCGGGCCGGCGACGTCGTGCTCGTGCGGACCGGGCAGATCCAGGCCTGCCTGGCCGGGGACCGGCACGGTTACGCGTATCCGTCACCGGGGCTGTCGATCCGCACGCCGGAGTGGTTCCACGCGCGCGATGTCGCGGCCGTCGCCAACGACACCCTGACCTTCGAGGTGTTCCCCCCGGAGGTGGAGGACCTCTGGCTGCCGGTGCACGCCCTCGACCTCGTGGAGATGGGCATGCCACAGGGCCAGAACTGGAATCTCGAAGAGTTGTCCACAGCCTGTGGAGAAGCGGGCCGGTACGCGTTCCTGCTGACGGCGACCCCTGAGCCGTTCACCGGGGCGACCGGCTCTCCGGTGGCTCCCGTCGCCGTCCTGTAGGCCCGCGGGTCCGGGACCCGCCCGCCGGACGCCCGGCACACCGGCACGGCCGGGCCGCCATCCGCTGCAGCTGGATGGCGGCGCCGCGCTGCTCGCCCCGAGCACGGCAGCGCGCGCCGCCACCCGACTCCGGCGCTCCCGCCCCGACTCCCCGCCCCTGTAGGGAGCCGACGCCGAATCACGACTCACACTCGCCGAGGGCCGCCGTCCACCGCGGCCCCCGCCGTCCCCTCACGGCGAATCGCTGCCCACCAGCGTGAGCAAACGGTCACGACGGGTCAACAGGAGTTCGGAGAAATGTCGCTTAGGCGGCTTTTGCCGTGGGCGCGCACGGAAGCACGTCCCGGCGCATCGCCGCATGCCCTGACGGAACCGGCCGGCCCGCCGTGCACCCGTGCCCCGGCCCCGCCGCACGAACCCGCGGCATGTGCCGCCGTACACCACACCCGGCCGGAAGGGCGGCGGCGCTACACCGCTTCGTACGCCAGGCCCTCGAAAGCCGCCCCGCCGCACGCCACCGCGCCCCCTCCGCACGACGCCGTGAGGTCCGGGGACTTCGCGCACCGGTCCACCTCGCACCAGATGCGCTTGCCGGTGGCCTCCACGCTCCAGCCCCAGCGGTCGGCGAGGCCGTCGACGAGCGCCAGGCCCCGGCCGCCGGTCGCGTCGTCGCCGGCGCACCGGGGCACGGGGGCCCGGCCGCTGCCGTCCGCGACCTCCAGACGGACCGTGGCCTCCTCCGTCACCACGTGCGGCAGGGACAGCCGCAGGACGGCGGGGCGGCCGGTGTGCACCACGGCGTTGGTGACGAGCTCGGAGACGAGCAGGATCAGTGTCTCGGCAAGGGGTTCGTCGGCCTGTATGCCGGACCCGGCCAGGCGGGAGCGGGCCCACCGCCGGGCCCGCCCCACTTCTGCGGGGTCGGGCCGGATCTCCAGCTGCACTTGAAGCACCTGCACCGCTCACACCATCCGAACCGGCGGACACTTAGGCTCGCGCCTCACGAGGGCCACGATCGTAGCCATTTTCTGCATGGCCAGAACAACGGCCGGGACGAGGATCACGGAACGTGAATCCCTTGTGGGACAGCATGGTTGACGTACAGTCACGTCAACAAGCGCTTCGGGCATATTCCAGCGCGAAGGAGTACCCGTGCGGCATACTGTGCGACGCCCGCCGCGGGCAGTCGAACAGGCGGCGCCACGGGGTCGCACTGCGCTCGGAGCCACTCGCATTTGACACAAGGTACCGGAGCGGGCAATCGACTCCAGGCCGTAACGAGTCACACTGAGGACACAAGCCGATATCAACGCTCCGTGATTCCGGTATGCCACGATCCGTGACATCTCCGGGAGTGGTCGTGGCGACACCGCAGCCAGACGGCCCGTCAGGCCGTCTCGGACGCCAGGGCCGCCGCGAGCATCTCCTCACTCTCCGTGACGCCGCCCGCACGCTGAGCTCGAACCCATGCGCGTTTCAGATGCAGATGGACCTCGGACTCCCAGGTGAAGCCCATGCCTCCGTGCACCTGGAGACAGTCGCGGGCGCCGCGCACGGCGGCCTCGTCGGCGAGGATCCGGGCCGCGGCGATGTCGGCCGGGTCGGCGGTGACGGCGGCCGCGTACACGGCGGCGCGGGCCGTCTCCGCCCGGACCAGGATCCCCGCGCACAGGTGCGCCACCGCCTGGAAGGCCCCGATGGGCCGTCCGAACTGTTCGCGCGCCCGGGCGTGTTGCGCCGCCAGCTCGCAAACACGGGTCGCCGTGCCGAGTTGCTCGGCGGCGGTGAGCAGGACCGCGACGGGGTCGGTGCCGGAGGCGGGCCGCCCGGCGGGCACGCGGTGCAGGGGCGTCAGCGGGTCGAGCGAGCGCAGCGGCACGGCCCCCGCGCTGTCCCCGCGTACGACGTCCGCCGCAGCCAGCCATTCCACGAGCCCGCCGTCCACAGCCGCCACCACCGTCTCCCCGGTGGCCGCGCCCGGCACGGCACCGGCCGCGAGGTGGGTGGCGACGAGCGGCCCGGGCAGCAACGCCCGCCCCGCCTCCTCGAACACCAACACGGCCTCCGGCAGCCCGAGTCCGACCCCGCCGTCCGCCTCCGGCACCCGCAGCGCGAAGAACCCCAGGTCACCGAGGGCCCGCCACAGCCCCCGGCCGAGCCGCGGCGCCCCGACCGCCCGCCCCGTCCCCTCCCCGGCGGCACCACCCCCGTCGGCCTCCTCCACCGCCGCCCGCAGAGCCCGGCCGTCGAACTGCCGTGCCAGGGCCTCGCGCACCCCCACCCGCAGCGCCCGCTGGTCGTCCGTCAGCCTGAACCGCATGGCACCTCACCGTCCCTTCGGCAGGCCGAGGATGCGCTCGGCGATGATGCTGTGCTGGACCTGCGAGGTGCCGGCCGCGATGGTGTACGCCAGGGAAGAGAGGCGGTCGGGGGTCCACGGCCGGTCCAGGTCGAGGCAGTCCGGGCCCAGCACCTCGGCGGCGGCGTCGTAGAGCTCCTGGCGGGCGTGCGAGTAACGGAGCTTGAAGACCGAGCCACCCGCGCCCGGTACTCCGCCCGAGGCCTCCGCCGCGCTCACGTTCCACTGCGTGAGCCGCCACAGTGCCCGGAACTCCGCGTTGAGTCTGCCCAGCCGGCGTCTGAGGGCCGGGTCGTCCCAGCGGCCGTTCTTGCGGGCCTCGACGGCCAGTTCGGCCAGAGCCCGCCGGCAGGCGACGACCTCGCCCGCGAAGGCCGTGCCCCGCTCGAAGGACAGCGTCACCAGGGTCACGCGCCAGCCGTCGTTCTCGTCCCCAACCCGGTTCGCCACCGGCACCCGCACCTCGTCCAGGAACACCTCGGCGAACTCGGCCGGCCCGGCGAGCGTGCGCAGCGGCCGTACGGTGATGCCGGGCGCGTCCATGGGCAGGGCGAGCCAGGTGATGCCCCGGTGCTTCGGGGCGGCCGGATCGGTGCGGACCAACAGCTCGCACCAGTCGGCGACTTCGGCGTGTGAGGTCCAGATCTTGGAGCCGGTCACCACGTAGTCGTCGCCATCGCGCCACGCGCGGGTGCGCAGGGCCGCGAGGTCGGACCCGGCGTCCGGCTCGCTGAAGCCCTGGCACCAGACCTCCTCGCCGCGCAGGATCGGCGGCAGCCAGCGCGCCCGCTGGGCGTCCGTGCCCTCGGCGGCGATGGTCGGCCCGGCGTGCAGCAGGCCCACGAAGCCGGCCCCCACATAGGGCGCTCCCGCCTTCTCGGTCTCCTCCAGGAAGATCAGGCGGACGCCCGGGGTCGCGTCCCAGTGGACGCCGGCGTATCCGGCCTCGTACAGCCTGCGCTGCCAGCCGAGGTCGTACGCCCGCCGCCCCGGCCAGTCGCCGGGGGAGGGCCTGGGCGGGAGACCGGGGAGCGTGCGCGCGAGCCATTCCCGCAGCCGGGCCCGGAAGTCCTCCTCCTCGGGCGTGTACGACAGGTCCATCAGCGGTCGAGGTCCAGGTCCAGCATCCGGATGGCGTTGCCCCGCATCAGCTTGTACACCGTCTCGTCGTCGAGGCCCTTGACGTGGTCGAGGGCGACCTCCTTGGTGTGCGGGAAGGTCGAGTCGACGTGCGGGTAGTCGGTCTCGAAGGTGGCGTTGTCCCGGCCGACCACGTCGATCGACGCCACGCCGTGCTGGTCGCGGAAGAAGCAGCAGAACATCTGCCGGTAGTAGTACGTCGACGGCGGCTCGGGGATCGTGTCGCGGACGCCGCCCCAGGCGCGGTGCTCCTCCCAGACGTCGTCGGCGCGTTCCAGGGCGTACGGGATCCAGCCCATCTGGCCCTCGGAGTAGGCGAGTTTGAGGCGCGGGAATTTCACCAGGACCCCGCTGAAGAGGAAGTCCATCATCGAGGCCATCGCGTTGTTGAAGCTGAGCGAGGCCTGGACGGCGGGCGGCGCGTCCGGGGAGGCGGCCGGCATCTGGGACGAGGACCCGATGTGCATGTTGACGACCGTCCCGGTGTCCTGGCAGACCGCGAAGAACGGGTCCCAGTAGCCGGAGTGGATGGACGGCAGCCCGAGGTGGGTGGGGATCTCCGAGAAGGTCACCGCCCGCACCCCGCGCGCGGCGTTGCGGCGGATCTCCGCGACGGCCAGGCCGATGTCCCACAGCGGGATGAGGCACAGCGGGATGAGCCGCCCGCCGCTGTCGCCGCACCATTCCTCGACCATCCAGTCGTTGTAGGCGCGCACGCAGGCGAGGGCGACCTCCTTGTCGTGCGCCTCGGCGAAGGTCTGGCCGCAGAAGCGCGGGAAGCTGGGGAAGCAGAGGCTCGCCTCGACGTGGTTGAGGTCCATGTCCTTCAGGCGTTCCTTCGGGTCCCAGCAGCCGGGCCGCATCTCCTCGCGGGTGATGCCCTCCAGGGTCATCGCGTCCCGGTCGAAGCCGACGGCGGCGATGTTGCGCTTGTACGGGAACTTCAGGTCCTCGTAGATCCACCAGTCGGTGGGCTGGCCGTCGGGGTCCATGGTGATCCGGTACTTGCCGCCGACGTAGGCGAGTTCACCGATCCCGGCGGTCAGGGGCCTCGGGCCGCGCTCGCGGTACTTGGCCGGCAGCCAGGTGTCGAAGAGGTGGGCGGGCTCGATCACGTGGTCGTCGACGCTGATGATGCGGGGCAGTTCGGTCGCCATGGGTCCCCTCCGCCGGACGGTACTTATCTGATGCAGCGTCAGATAGCATCCCACCTGACGACCCGTCAGCCAAGCAGCAGGGGGCAGTCGTGAACGAGACCCCGCACGCCCTGAGTTCGTCCCGCACCCTGTGGGAGCTGGTCACCCGCCGGGCCGCCCTCACCCCCGGCCGGCCGCTCTTCCTCCAGGACGGCCGCACCCTCACCTTCGAGGAACTGCGCGCTCGCGCCGAGCGGGTCGCGGCCGGGCTGTACGGCATGGGCGTACGCCCCGGCACAGTGGTCGCCTGGCAGCTGCCCACCCGTATCGAGACGGCCGTGCTGTCCTTCGCTCTGGCCCGCCTCGGCGCCGTGCAGACGCCGGTCATCCCCTTCTACCGGGACCGCGAGGTCGGCTTCGCACTGCGCGAGTCCAAGGCGGAGTTCTTCGCGGTGCCGGGCACCTGGCGCGGCTTCGACCACGGCGAGATGGCCCGTCGGCTGGGCGCGAGGGGCGTCTTCGAGGCCTACGACGACCTGCCCGAGGGCGATCCGTCCCTCCTGCCGCCCCCGCCCCGCGACGGCACCGCCGTCCGCTGGATCTACTGGACGTCCGGCACGACCTCCGACCCCAAGGGCGTCCTGCACACGGACCGTTCGCTGCTCGCGGGCGGTTCCTGCCTGGCGCATGCGCTGCGCCCCTCGGCGGACGACGTGGGGTCGATCGCCTTCCCGTACGCCCACATCGGCGGACCCGACTACACGGTGATGCTGCTGCTGTACGGCTTCCCGGCGGTGCTGTTCGAGCAGTTCGCCCTGCCGGACGCACTGGAGGAGTACCGCGCGCACGGGGTGACGATGGCGGGCGGGTCGACGGCGTTCTACTCGATGTTCCTGGCGGAGCAGGCCAAGCGGCCGGGAGAGCCGGTGGTGCCGTCGCTGCGGCTGCTGGCGGGCGGCGGGGCGCCCAAGCCGCCGGAGCTGTACCACGCCGTCGTGCGCGAGATGGGCGTGCAGCTCACCCACGGGTACGGCATGACCGAGGTGCCGATGATCACCATGGGGGCGCCGGACGACACCCCCGAGCTGCTGGCGACGACCGAGGGGCGGCCTCCGGAGGGGATGGAGATCCGGATCGTGGACGGGGAGGTGCGGCTGCGCGGCGAGGCCGTGTGCCAGGGGTATCTCGACCCGGGGCAGACGGCGGAGGCCTTCGACGAGGAGGGGTTCCTGCGCACCGGCGACCTCGGGCGCCTGACGGAGACCGGGCACCTGGTCCTCACCGGCCGGCTGAAGGACGTGATCATCCGCAAGGGCGAGAACATCTCGGCCCAGGAGATCGAGGACCTGCTGCACCGGCATCCGGCGGTCGGGGACGTGGCGGTGATCGGGCTGCCGGACGCGGCGCGCGGGGAGCTGGTGTGCGCGGTGGTGGAACAGCCGCCGGGGGCCGAGGTGTTGACGCTCGCGGCCGTGACCGCCTTCCTGCGCACCGAGGGACTGTCGGTGCACAAGCTGCCGGAGCGGCTGGAGGTGGTGGACGCCCTTCCGCGGGGCGAGACCCTGCGGAAGGTGCTGAAGTACAAGCTGCGCGAGCGCTATGCGGGCGGGTGACGCGGCTCGGGCACGCGCCCCCGTCCAGGCTATTCGGGCACGGTGAAGTAGCGGGCGAAAGCGGGTACGACCTCGGCCTCGCCGACCTTGCCGTCACCGTCCGCGTCGAGCGCGGCGGCGGCCGGCCCGGCGAGGTCCTCGGGGACACCGAGGCACTTCAGGACGCGGCCCGCCTCCTCGACCGTCGCGGCGCCGTCCCCGTCGGTGTCGGCGACGTCCAGGGCCGCGTGCAGGAAGGGGCGGGCGATCTCGGCGAACCGGTCGGGGTTGTCACGCAGGCGCTTGACCGCGCCGTTGACGAACTCCTCGCGCGTGATGCGCTGGTCGCCGTCGCGGTCCGCTATCCCGGCCATGCCCTGCCAGAAGGCCTCGGCGCCGCCGTACAGCGCCTGCCCCTTGTCGGACCGGGCCGTCACGGCGAACTCCGTGAGCAGCGCCTTGGCGGCGCCGTAGAAGTCCTCGCGGTCGATGTAGCCGTTGCCGTCCTGGTCGAAGGTGGCGAACCGGGCGGCGATCCTGCGCTCGTACTCGCTGCTGACCATGTCTTACTGGGCCGCCTTACGTCGGGTGGGGTGCTTCTCGGTCGGAGCGTACGACGGAGGGGGCCGTTCGGGCGCGGGAAAACGTCACTTGTGCCAAGTCCGGGGGAATTCCGGGACAACGGCGTGTCGGAACGGCAACACTCCGTCTACCGTGCGTCATCGAGCCGTCACGCGGACAGGGGTTCGCCCTCGTCGCCGAGGGCCGCGTGCACGTCGCCGTACACGTCGAACAGCCTGCGGACGCCCAGCGCGCCGAGGACCCGGTTGACGTGGGACCCGTCCGCCGCGCCCCGGGCGGGCAGCACGAGGCGCAGCCGGCCCTGGCAGGAGCGGATCAGCCGGCGGGCCGCGATGAGCACGCCGACGCCGCTGGAGTCGCAGAAGAACACCTCGGACAGATCCAGGACGAGACAGTGGTGCCCCTCGGCCACCACGTCGTGCACGCGCTGACGCAGCACCGGTGACGTCACCAGATCCAGCTCGCCGGACACCTGGAGCACGGCCCATTCGCCCTGCTCGCCGCCGGTCACTTTGAAGGTCACCACCACGCCCCTCGCTCGCCAAAACGGAAGCAGTCCCTACGCTTCCTTGCAGCGCGGCTGCCCAGCGGCAGTTCCCTGAAACACAACCCGAAAAACGGATCCCCCGCAGAAGAGGCTTGTTTTAGTCGACTTCGATCCTGTTCGATCCTCTTCAGTCAGGTCTGATCGGAGGGTGGCGGGGTAGGCGCGAGCCCAAAGGCATCCTGCGCGAGCCCCGCGGCCCTCTACCACCTGCGGCCGGTCAGGGGGCGCACATTGCAACAAAGGGGCGTGCGCTACCGGACGTGCCGACTACATTCGAGGAAACACCGGAGACAGGCTGGACAGGGCACGGGCGCGGGACACGAGCAGGGGGTGAGGGGGCCGCATGGCGAAAAAGGACGTACCGCCTCGCTGGGACCGCAAGATGCAGCAACGGCTCGCCCGTGGGGAAGCCGCCGCTCTCGGCGAGCTCTACGACCGGTTCGCCTCCCTCGTGCACGGCCTCGCCCACCGCGTGCTCGGCGACGAACGAGCCGCCGACGGCATCACACGCGAGGTCTTCATCCACGTCTGGGAGCATCCCGACTCCTACGACCCCAAGCAGGAACCACTGCGCACCTGGGTCGCCACACTGACCCACCGGCTGGCGGTGCAGCGGCTGCGCGCCACCGAGACCGCCGCCCTCGCCCGCGAAGGCTCCGGCACCACGGAGGAACTGGAGCACAGGGTGCGCCGCGCCTCGGTCGCCGCCCGCGCCGACTACATCGTCCAGTCCATGCCGGTCCCGCTGCGCTCGGCCCTGGAACGGGCCTACTTCCAGCGCCGCGACTACCGCCAGACCGCCGCCGACCTCGGCATCACCGAGGACGAGGCCCGCCGCCGGCTGCGCCTGGGCCTGCAACTGCTCTCCACCGCCCACGACACCGAAGCACCGGGCGCTCCGCCCGGATACGGGGGTGCGGTGTGAACGGGCCGGAACGGTTCGAGGCGCACGACGGCGACGAGGAGGACAACGGCCCCGAGGGGAACGGCCCCGAAGGGAAGGGCGACACCCCGGCACACGGGAGCCCGCCGCGGATACCCCTGCCCCGGGCCTCCGTCGAGGACAGCGGACTGCCACTGCCCGCGCCGGCGGACCTCGGCGTCACGGCACCGCCGCCCGCCCCGCCCGTCTTGGAGCACCCCGTGCTGAAGGCCCTGCTCGGCGCCTGGGCGCTGGCCGCCTGCTCGCCCGAGGAGGCAACGGCCGTCGAGGAGCACCTCGGCGACTGCGGCTCCTGCGCCGACGAGGCCCGGCGGCTGCGCGAGGCGGTCGGCCTGCTGCAACGCCCCGAGAGCCTCGACCTGGACCCGGGGCTGCGCACCCGCGTCCTGGACACCTGCCTGGAGCGGCGCCCGCCGCGCATCCCGGTCCCGGACTGGGCCGCCGCGTACGACGCCGAGACCGCGCGCCTGGACGCCCTGCTCCAGGACTTCGGCGACGCCGAGTGGCACGCGCCGGTACGGCTGCGCTGGTTCCGCTCCGACGCGGCGACCAGCCGCCGCACCACCGTCGCCGGGGTCATCGCGCATCTGCTCGGCGTCGACGGCCTGGTGGCGGTCGCGCTCGGCCTGGACGACCCGCTGGGCGATGTCCCGGCCCGGCAGCCGACCCCTGCGGCCCGCACCGAGGCGCTCTGGCGCGCCTCCCACTTCCCGCCCACCCGGTTCGTCCGCGCGCCCTGGCGGGAGCAGAGCCACAGCCTCGTGCGCACGGTGTCGTTCACGGGCGGCGGCGCGGAGAAGGTTCCGGTGTCGTACGGCGACTTCGAACTGCCCCTGCACGACGCGATGCTCGACCGCGCCTTCGAGTGCTGGGTGCACGCGGAGGACATCGCCGACGCGGTCGACTACCCCTACGACCCGCCCTCGCCGCGCCATCTGCACCGCATGATCGACCTGGCGGCCCGGATGCTGCCGACGGCCCTGGCCCACCGCCGCCGGGCCGGCCTGGCCTCCCCCGCCCACCATCGCCATCTGGTCGCGGCGGGCGAACCGGGCCGCAGCCTGCGCCTGGAGATCGAGGGCTCGGGCGGCGGCGAGTGGCTGATCCCCCTCGACTCCCCCGCGGCGAAGGGCTCCGCCGAGCACGAGGTGGCCCACGTGGCCCTGGACGGCGTCGAGTTCTGCCGCCTGGCCGCCGGCCATGTCCCCCCGCAGGAGGCGGCGGCAGGCCAGGTCGGCGACAGGGAGGCGATCAGGGATGTCCTGTTCGCGGCCGCTTCACTGAGCAGGATGTAGACCCGACCTCAAGGACGCGCCCTCAGGGGCGCGGGGAACTGCGCGACAAGCCACAGACAACCCGCACCCGCCACGAAAAGGGACAACCCCACCCACTAGGCGAAAATCACAGTCCGCCGCCCATTGAGCAGAATCCGCCGCTCGGCATGCCACTTCACGGCCCGCGCCAGCGCCTGGCACTCCACGTCACGCCCGATCGCGACCAGCCCTTCCGGCGTCACGTCATGCCCGACCCGCTCGACCTCCTGCTCGATGATCGGCCCCTCATCAAGATCAGCCGTCACGTAATGGGCGGTCGCACCGATCAGCTTCACACCCCGGGCGTGAGCCTGGTGATACGGCTTCGCCCCCTTGAAGCTCGGCAGGAACGAGTGGTGGATGTTGATGATCCGCCCGGAGAGCGCCTTGCACAGGTCGTCCGACAGCACCTGCATGTACCGGGCGAGCACGACGAGCTCCACGCCCTCGTCCCGCACGATCCCCAGCAATTGCGCCTCGGCCTCGGCCTTCGTGTCCTTCGTCACCGGGATGTGGTGGAAGGGGATGTTGTACGAGCCCACCAGCTCGGCGAAGTCCTTGTGGTTCGACACCACTCCGGCGATCTCCACCGGCAGCGCGCCGGTCCGCGCCCGGAACAGCAGGTCGTTCAGGCAGTGCCCGAACTTGCTGACCATCAGCAGGATGCGCATCTTCTGGTCGCCCCGGTGGATCTGCCAGTCCATCTGGAACGAGTCACCGATCGCCGCGAAGCTGGCCCGCAGCTTCTCCACGGTCACGGGCGCGTCCGCCGAGAAGTGGACGCGCATGAAGAACAGTCCCGTGTCGTGGTCGCCGAACTGCTGGCTGTCCTCGATGTTGCAGCCGGTCATGAAGAGATAGCTCGACACGGCGTGCACGATGCCCTTCCTGTCCGGGCAGGAGAGGGTGAGGACGTACTGGTCGGCCGGGACCGCGGCGCTGGTGGACTGCTCGTTCATGCAGGACAGGGTCCCACAGGGGACGACACCACCGGCAACCGTCCCGCTGTACGGACCGGCAACGACAGGCCCTAGGCCGACCTCGTCATGATCTGCAGCACGTCCAGGCTGCGCGGCGCCGTGTCCGGCTCCTCGCCGTCACCTGCCGCGAGCCGTACGTGCGCCTCCCGGGCCGCCCGGACCGCCTCCGGCCACGCCTCGTGCTCCAGGTACGCGGCGACCGGGGCGTCCGGCCCGACCTGGTGCATGATCCGCAGCACCCGCAGCACCGCGGTGTCGACGAGGGCCGCCTCCTGCGCGTCGCGGAAGATCGTGCCGACGTACTTCTCGGCGGACCAGTGGTCCAGCCAGGTGTCCTCGACCAGCCGGTACACCGCGTCGGTCACGTCGCCGTAACCGTCCACGCCGGCCAGCCAGACGTCCCGCTGGAAGCCGGGATCGGAGAGCATGTGCAGGGCCGAGCGCACGTTGCTGCGCCAGCGCCACCACGGCATGTCGTTGACAGGCATGCCGCCCATGGTGGATGAGCGACGGCCACGACGGGAAGAGTTCTCCGAAGCTTGCACGGTCATCGATCGTACGTTCCCCTCCACATCGGCCACACCGGCCCCCGCAATTCACCTGTGCGTCACCAATTGTTGACCCGAGATCACTCACGGGTTATCCGTGTGGCGGAATCGTGCAGGACCATGACCGGCAGGCGACGCACCCGCAGCACATTCCTCCCCGGCCTCCTCACCCGTCACGCCAGAAAAGGCGTCCTCTCCGCGGGCACGGCGGTCGCGTGCGCGTCGCTCCTCGCCGGATGCGGTGTCGTCCCCGGCACCACGGGGGATGTCGGGGACGGCACCATCACCGTCATGACATGGGCCCCGCAGAGCACCAAGGCCACCAACAAGCCCGGAATGCCCGCCTTCGCCCACGCCTACGCCCGTTGGATCAACGCCAAGGGCGGGATCAACGGCCGCAAGCTGAACGTGCTGACCTGCAACGACCACAACGACAGTGTGGCCGCCGCCAAGTGCGCCCGGCGTGCCGCCAAGGAGAACGTGGTCGCGGTCGTCGGATCCTACAGCCAGTACGCGGACTCCTTCTTCCCGTCGCTGGAGGGCGCCGGCATCCCCTACATAGGCGGCTACGGCGCCACCAACGCCGAGTTCACCAGTCCTCTGTCGTACCCCGTCAACGGCGGCCAGCCCGCGCTGCTGGCCGGTCTCGGCAGTGCCCTCGCCGAGTGCGGGCCCGTCGCGCTGATCCGGCCCGACACCATCGCGGGCGACCAGCTGCCCCCGCTGCTCGACTCGGGCCTGAAAGCCGGCGGGCACCGGGCCTCGAACGACCAGCGGGCGGCGGAGGACGCCACCGAGTACGACGGCCAGGCAGCGCGCGCCCTGCGCACGACGAGCTCCGACAGGGGGGACCAGGGGTGTGTGGTGCCCGCCCTCGGGGACCGCAACGGCACCTTCATGGACTCCTTCCGGCGCGCACGCGAGGACTACCCCGAGGTGCGGACGGCCACCGTGCTCGGCAGCGTCGACCAGACGGTGATCGACGCCACCGGCGGGGCGTCGGGCCCCTACGAGGGCTCGTACATCACCGGCTGGTACCCCGTGGCGAGCGATCCGCGCTGGAACGGGATGAAGCGGGTGATCCGGGAGCAGGCCTTCGGCGACAACCGCATCGACCCCGCGGACGCCGGAGTGCAGACCACGTGGATCGCCTACACGGTGTTCCGGCAGGTCGTCGAGTCGCTCGGCGACGGCGAGGTGTCCGCCGACACGGTGGCGGGGGCCCTGGACGACGGTCTGAAGGTCACCACGGGCGGCCTCACACCAGCGCTGCAATGGCGGTTCCAGGACAAGCTCGCCGCCGTGGGCTTCCCGCGCCTGGTCAACGCGAACGTGACCCTCCAGGTGGTGCGGGAGGGGCGGCTGGTCTCGGCGCGCAAGGGCTTCGTCGACACCACGAGGACGCTGGAGAACGCCGACGTGAACTACTGAGCGCCGCCGCCCGGCCGTTCACGTCCCGCTCGGACCGCCCCCGTCACAGCTGCGTCGGCTGCCGCTCGGTGAGGCCGTACTTCCTCGCGATCCCGTTCCACAGCCCGGCCGCCTTGGCCTTCTCCGTGCTGGCGACGCCGCTGGCCCGGTTGCCGGCCTGGGTCTGGCCGGTGACCCGGGCCTGGCCCTTCCTGCAGCCCTTCTTGCCGGCGGTCTGGTCGGCCCAGGCCGCGTAGTGGTTGTCGGCCGAGGCGGAGGCCTGCCAGGCCTTGGTGAGGGCGGTGGTCAGCGCGGTGTGGCCGGGCAGCTTGTCGACCTCGATGCCGGAGAGGCGGGTGACCAGCCCGGTGCGCTGCTTGGCCGCGTCGCGCAGGTCCTTGGCGGCCTGGGGGAGGTTGTCGCAGCCCTTGACGTCGGCGACGGCGTTGATCACCGTGCTGCGGCTGTTGCCGCTGTCGGCGAGCAGCTTGTCCAGCTCGACCGCCTGGGCCCGGGCCGGGTCGGCGGACGGGGAGGCGGAGCCGTCCGACGCGGGTGCGGAGGCGGCCACCGTCTTGTTGTCGCCGCCGTCGTCCTCACCGCCGCCTCCGCCACCGGCGAGCAGCGCGCCCGCCCCGACGCCGAGGACGGCGATGCCGATGCCGACGGCGGCGATGACGGGGACGCGCGAGCCGGTACGGCCACCGCGCGACCGGCCTCCGGCGGACGGGTCCTGGGAAGGCTCGGGAGCTGCGTACGGGGGCTGCGGCCGGGGCTGCTCGACGCGGGGCATCTGCTGCGTGGCCCCGGCGGGGCTCTCGGCGCCGCCCTGGCGGAAGAGGTTGTCGAACTCGGCGGGCGGCTGCTTGTCCCCGCCGGGCACCGGCGGGATGAACTGCGTCGCCTCGGCGTCGGGATGCGAGGCGGCCGGCAGCGGCCCGGCCCCCGCGCCGGTCCGGGGCCCGGTCCCGAGGAACCGCGTCGCCTCGGGGTCCTCCCCGGACGGCATCTCGGGCGGCAGCGCCCCCGGGCTCACCGGGGGTATGTACTGCGTCGCCCCCTCGTCGGCCGACGGCGCGACGGGCGGTATGTACTGGGTGGCCGCGGCGGCCGCGTCCCCCGCGACGGGCGGTATGTACTGAGTGGCCCCCTCGTCGGCGGGCGCGGGCAGGGAGGCGCCCCCGGTGGCCCCGGTGGCCCCGTACGCGCCGGAGACCGGCGGCAGACCGCCGCCGTACGCCTCGGCGCCCGGCTGCGGCCGGACTCCCCCGCCCGGGGTGCCGTACCCGTCAGCCGCCGGCGGCAGACCGGCTCCCTGCGGATACCCGTACCCGGAGCCTCCCTGCCCGCCGGTTCCCGGCTGCGGCTGGGGCGCGCCCCCGGCGGAGGCGCCGTAGGCGTCGGTGCCCTGCGGCAGGGCGCCGGTGCCCTCCGGGGGCAGCGGGGCCCCCGCACCGGCGGCTCCGTACGGGTCGTAGCCGGTGTGGGCCGCGGGCGGCTGGGCCGTGCCGTACGGGCCGGGGTCGGCCGGTGCGCCGGCGTAGGGGTTCGGGGGCTGGGCGCCTTCCGGCGGGAGTGCGCCCGGGGCCTGCGCGTCCCACGCGGGCGGCTCCGGCGCGCTCCACTGCTGGGGCTGGGACTGCCAGGTCCGGCCCGGCGGCGGGGGCGGGGTCTGCTGCTCGCCGGGGCCCCACGGCTGGCCCCAGGTCTGGCCCTCCGCGGGGGCCGAGGCCTGCGGCTCGCCCGTCGGGGGCGGGACGGGCCGGCGGCCCGGGGCGTCGCCCGGTCCGCCCGTCATGCCCGGCAGCAGGGGTTCGCCACCGTCGGAGGGCAGCACGATGCCTTCGCGCGCGGGGCGCGCCGAGGGCTCCTCGCCCTGTCCACTCTGCGTCACCGGGACTCCTACTAATGGGGGACCTTGTGAATCGTCGGGTCACGCTACCGGGTCCCCAGAGCCCCGTGCCACGCAGCACAGGGCCCGGCCTCCTGCCCTGTGAGCGCGGTAACACCGGCGGGGCACGGCGCGTTGCCCAGGTCACCTCCTCCGTGCCCGGCAGCCGTTTCCCGCACGTTCACGCATCCGCAGACCCTGTGTTCACGCCGCCGCCTGCAGGTCGAGCCGCGCCCCGAACTCCCTCACCACCGCCTCGTCCCGGTACGGCTCCAGCCGCTGCTGGAAGTCCTCCAGGTAGTCGGCGCCCCGGTTGGAGCGCAGTCCCTCCAGCAGTTCCACGGCCCTCATGCCGGTGTTGCACGCCTCTTCGATCTCCCGCTGCTGCACCTGCGCCGTGGCCAACAGCACATAGCCGATGGCCCGGCGGCGCGCCCGCGTCTCGGGATGCCCGGCCAGCGACTCCTGCGCACACCGGGCCGCCGCCTCGGCCTGCCCGAGGTCCCGGTGGCAATGGGCCAACTCGTCGGCGAGGTAGGCCTCGTCGAAGTGCGCGATCCACACCGGGTCGTCCCCGGCGGCCGGGTCGGCCGCCTCCAGGGCGCTCACCGCGCGCCCTGCCGAGGACTGCGCGGCGCGCACGTCGCCCATGAGGGCGTGCCCGCGCGCCTCCGCCGCCAGGAACATCGACTCCGCCCGCGGCGACACGCGCCCCCGCGCCCCCTCCTGCGCCGCCCGTGCCAACTGCGCGATCTCCCGCGGGTTTCCGAGCTGGGCGGCGAGATGGCTCATGGACGCCGCGAGGACGTACCCGCCGTAGCCGCGGTCCCCGGCGGCCTGCGCCAGCCGCAGCGCCTGGATGTAGTAGCGCTGGGCCAGACCGGGCTGGCCCGTGTCGACGGCCATGTAGCCGGCGAGCTCCGTCAGCCGGGCCACCGCGGCGAACAGGTCCCGCCCGACCGCCTCCCGGTACGACCCCGCCAGCAGCCCCGAGACCACGCTGTTGAGGTAGTGCACGACGACCGGCCGCACATGCCCGCTGCCGTACTGGTGGTCGAGATCCACCAGTGCCTGCGTCATGGCCTGGACCGCCTGCACGTCGGACCGCCCCACCCGCGGCCCGGCCGAGCGCGAGACCTGCGCGTCGGGCGCGGAGATCAGCCAGTCCCGGCTGGGCTCGACCAGCGCGGACGCCGCGACGGAGGAGCCGGACAGGAAGTCCCGCCGTCCCACGTCACTGCGCCACAGCTCGCAGACCTGCTCGATGGCCCCCAGTACCGTCGGCGAGAACTGGAGGCCCACGCCCGAGGCGAGGTTCTTGCCGTTGGCCATGCCGATCTCGTCGATCGTGACCGTACGGCCGAGCTTGCGGCCCAGCGCCTCGGCGATGATCGCCGGGGCCCGCCCCCGCGGCTGCTGCCCGCGCAGCCAGCGCGCCACCGACGTCTTGTCGTAGCGCAGGTCGAGGCCGTGCTCGGCACCGCACATGTTGACCCGGCGGGCCAAGCCGGCGTTGGAGCATCCGGCTTCCTGGATGAGCGCCTGCAGCCGTTCGTTCGGCTGCCGGGCGACGAGCGGCCTTGCGGCCATGGCGTACCCCCTGAGGCTGCGGTGCCTGCGCACGCACCGAGTTGACGTGTCTTCCGCGGCCGAACCCCCTCACGTCCCGGCGAAAGGATCCGGCCGTGAAGATCAATGCCCCGCCGACCAGGCGAAAATGCGAGGCATGTGAGGAATGCCGGGGTATCGGCTGTTGCCGGCCCCACACGTGGCTACCCAGCTCCGCGACGGATCCTCCTGCGCGCCCCCGCACATGCACCCATGCGCCCCGCGAACAGGGGCGATGCTCTCCCCCGCGCACACGGGTGGGCGTAACCCCTGGTGACGACCAGAGTTGTGTTCATCGTGGAAGAGACGATCGCCGGCACCGAAGCCGCTCAGATCCCGAAGCAGCGCGGGGAATCGCTGCTGGAGACCGCTGTTCGCTACGCCGAGGAACGCCACTGGGACGTGTTCCCCGGCACCTGGCTGGAAGCCGTCGACGGCAGCCAGCGCTGCTCCTGCGGTGACGCGGCGTGTCCGGCGCCCGGGTCGCACCCGGCGCGCCCGGACTGGGCGACGCAGGCGACGGGCAGCGCGACGGTGGCGCGACGGATGTGGCAGAAGCAGCCGACCGCGTCGATCCTGCTGCCGACGGGGCGGACGTTCGACGCGATCTCCGTGCCGGAGACGGCCGGGTTCCTGGCGCTCGCGCGCATGGAGCGGATGGAGCTGACGCTCGGGCCGGTGACGCTCACGCCGGACCGGCGGATGGAGTTCTTCGTGCTGCCGGGGGCCGGTGTGAAGGTGCCCGACCTGGTGCGAAAGCTGGGGTGGTCGGTGTCGTCGCTGGATCTGACCGTGCTGGGTGAGGGGGCGTACGTGGCTGCGCCACCCACGCGGTTCGGGTCCCGGGGGGCCGTGCAGTGGGCCTGCCGGCCCACTCCGGCGAATCGGTGGCTGCCGGATGCGGAGGAGCTGATCTCGCCCTTGGCCTATGCGTGCGGGCGGGATCGCTGAGCGCCCCCTCGTCTGCCCCGTTGCCGTTGCGTGGCGGCTGCGGGTCGTCCGTGGTTGATCGCGCAGTTCTCCGCCCCCCTCGAGAACACCACCGTAGGGTGCAAGGTGACGGAGGGAGGCGCGGTGGGATCCAGCGCTGTGCGTGTGCGGGGGCTCTGGAAGCGGTTCGGGCAGCAGGTCGCTGTCGCCGGGGTCGATCTCGATTTGCCCGCGGGCAAGTTCATCGGGCTCGTCGGGCCGAACGGGGCCGGGAAGACCACCACCTTGTCGATGGTGACCGGGCTGCTCAGGCCCGACCACGGGACCGTCGAGGTGGTCGGGCACGACGTGTGGCGGGACCCCGTCGAGGTGAAGGCCCGGATCGGGGTGCTGCCGGAAGGACTGCGGCTGTTCGAGCGGCTCTCCGGGCGGGAACTGCTGGCGTACAGCGGGCGGTTGCGCGGGCTGCCCGGCGCCGAGGTCGACAAGCGGGCCACGCAGCTCCTCGACGTCCTCGATCTCGCCGGGGCCCAGCACAAGCTGGTCGTCGACTACTCGACCGGTATGCGCAAGAAGATCGGGCTCGCCGGCGCTCTCCTCCACAATCCCGAAGTGCTGTTCCTGGACGAGCCGTTCGAGGGGGTCGACCCCGTCTCCGCGCAGACCATCCGGGGTGTCCTGGAGCGCTACACCGCCTCGGGCGCCACGGTCGTGTTCTCTTCCCACGTCATGGAGCTCGTCGAGTCGCTGTGCGACTGGGTCGCCGTCATGGCCGCCGGGCGGATCCGCGCCACCGGCACGCTCGCCGAGGTGCGCGGGGACGCGCCCTCGCTGCAGCGGGCGTTCCTCGAACTCGTCGGCGCGCAGAGCCGGGACGCCGGGTCCGATCTCGACTGGCTGGGCGGCGGGACCCGGTGAGCACCGACGCGATCACCCCCGTCTTCGTACGGCTGAAGCTGTCGCTGCTGCGCAACGGGCTGCGGCAGTCCGGCGGGCGGAAGGCCGCCTACATCACCTCGGCCGTCTTCGCCCTGCTGTTCGCCGCGCTCCAGCTGATCGGCCTGATCGCGCTGCGCGGCCATGCGCACGCCGAGTCGGTGGTGGTGCTGGCGGTGGCGGTGCTGGGGCTCGGGTGGGCGGTGATGCCGCTGTTCTTCCCCAGCGGTGACGAGACACTCGACCCGACCCGGCTGGTGATGCTGCCGCTGCGGCCCCGGCCGCTGGTGCGGGCCCTGCTCACGGCCTCGCTGGTGGGCATCGGGCCACTGTTCACGCTGTGCCTGCTGGTCGGTTCCGTGATCGCGGTGGCGCGGGGCGGGGCCGCGTTCGTGGTGGGTGTGGTCGCCGTCGTCCTGGCGCTGCTGGTGTGCGTGGCGCTCGCGCGGGCCGTCGCCGCCGCCAACGTACGGCTGCTCACCAGCCGCAAGGGGCGGGACCTCGCGGTGCTCAGCGGGCTCGTCATCGCGGTCGGGGCGCAGATCGTCAACTTCGGCGCGCAGCGCATCGGGGCGTCGGGGCTGGGCGAGCTCGACCCGGCGGCCGGGGTCCTGCAGTGGGTGCCGCCCGCGTCGGCGATCGGGGCCGTGCACGCGGTGAGTGAGGGCTCGTACGGTCTCGCCGCCGCGCAACTGGCGCTGAGCGCGGGGGCGCTGGTGGGGCTGCTCGCGCTGTGGTCACGGCACCTCACCCGGCTGATGACCTCACCCGACGGATCCACCCTGCCGGGCGCCGAGTCGGCCGCCGGGGAACGGTCGTCGACCGGGTTGGGGCGGCTGCTGCCGACGGGCCGTACGGGCACGGTCATGGAGCGCAGCCTGCGGTACGTGTGGCGCGACCCGAAGACCAAGGCAGCCTGGGTGACGTCGCTGGCCATCGGGCTGATCGTGCCGGTGTTCAACGCCTGGCAGGGCACCGGGTCGGTGTACTTCGCGTGCTTCGCCGCCGGGATGCTCGGCATCCAGATGTACAACCAGTTCGGGCAGGACACCTCGGCGTTCTGGATGGTCGCGATGACGATCTCCTCGACGCGTGACGCCTACGTCGAACTGTGCGCCCGGGCGTACGCCCTGCTGCTGATCACCCTGCCGTACGCCACGCTCGTGACCGTTCTGACGACGGCCATGCTCGGCGACTGGCGGCGGCTGCCCGAGGCCCTGGGGCTGTCCTTCGCGCTGCTCGGCGCGATGCTCGCGACCGGGGCGTGGACGTCCGCCCGCTTCCCCTACTCCATCCCGCAGGAGGGCTACAAGAACGTCGCCCCCGGGCAGACCGGGCTGGCCTGGATCTCCATCTTCGGCGGGATGATGGCGGCCGCGCTGCTGTGCGCGCCCGTCATCGCGCTCACGATCTGGCTGAACGTGAGCGCCGACGGCGAGGACTGGACGTGGCTGCTGCTGCCGGTGGGCACGGCGTACGGGGCGGGGCTCGCGGCGGCGGGGCTGAAACTGGCCGCTCCGCGGACGGCCCGGCGGCTGCCGGAGATCCTGGCGGCGGTCAGCAAGGGGTGAGGCGGCTGCGGAGGCGGCGTCAGTCGTCGCCCAGGGAGTCCAGGAAGGGCTCGATCGCGGCGCGCCAGGCCTCCGGCTGGTCGTAGTGCACCAGATGGCCGGCGTCGGCGACCTCCGCGTACTGGCCGCGGGGCAGGACCCGGACCATCTCCTGGGCCTCGGCGCGGCCCAGCTCGCCGTCCAGGCCGCGCACGACCAGGGCGGGGCAGCGGACCTGGGCCAGCTCCTCCCAGTGCGCGTCGTACACCCACGTCTCGCGGGAGCGGAGCATCTGCTCCGGTTCGAAGACCGGGCGCCAGCCGTCCGGGGACTCGGCCATCACCTCGGCGTAGAACTCGCCACGAGCCGGATTGGGCCGCTCCACCCAGGGGTCGTCCTCGCCGAACCACTTGCGGACGTCGGCGAGCGTGGCGAAGGGCAGCGGCCAGGCCTTGAACCACTGGTCCCACTCGCGCTGGGAGGCGGCGCCGAGCGCGGAGGCCCGCATGTCGCAGATGATCAGCCCGCGGACCAGGTCGGGACGCCGCGCGGCGAGCTGCCAGGCGGTCAGCGCGCCCATGGCGTGGCCGATGAGGACGACCGGGGCGAGACCGAGCTGCTCCAGAGCGGCCTCGGCGTCGTCGACGTAGGCGTCACGCGTGAAGGAGCCCTGCGGGGGTTTGTCACTGCGGCCGTGGCCGCGCTGGTCGAGGGCGACGGCGCGGTAGCGCGCGGAGAGCCAGCGGGCGGTGTACGCCCAGTGTGAGGCCCGGCCCATGAGGCCGTGCAGTAACAGCACGCCCGGGGAGCCCTCCGGCGCGGTGTGCCCGTCGTGCGCCCCCTGACCGTCCTGCGCCGGATCGGTCTTGGGCGGGTCCCCGAACTCCCAGGCCGCCAGGCGTACGCCGCCCGTCCCGGTCACGTCGATGCGTCGCGCCATGTCCTGGCACCCCCCAAGCTTCGCGCGGACCGCGGCTGTCTGAGCCGGCCGGTCCTGGAACCGTGTTCTGCCTGCTGTGCCTTCTGCCGTGCTGGTTGCCGTACCTGTCGGTGCAAGTGTGCCGTGCACCGCCCGCAGACTATCGAAAGCGCATTCGAGAATGGGGTTCTCGCGGGCAACACCCCTCGTTCGAGTGACCACCCCCGGGGATTGATCGCCGCTGCCCGGGGGAGATCTTCAGCGGGAGGCGGACCGCTCGGGGAAACCGGTCCGAGGGGAATGACCCTGAGAGCTCGGGGCTCCGGGTCAGCACAGGGGAGGACAGGCCCCGGCGCCACAGGGCGCCGGGGCCCTCCACATCTCCACGGCACATCCTCCCGCCCCCTCCCCGGCCGGGCGACATCGCTGTCGAGCCACGGCCCAGAGCCCCTCAGGTCATATGCCTCACGCGACAGCGTCGCACGGGAAGCGTACGAGCGCTGCCATTCGCCGGACCGGACCGCGGATTCGGTCCGGATCACGCCAACGCCACAAGAACCCCCTGCGCAACGGGAGTCGGCCGAAGCCGGCCACTCGGCTCCGGCCCCGGCGACCCGGCCGGATCAGGGCTTGGCGACGAACACGTGGGAGGCCACTTCCGACTCCAGCTCGGCCGCCTCGCCGCCGCTGCCCACCAGCACCCCGCCCGCCGACTCCGTCACGCTCACCACCGAGCCGGGCTGCACGCCCGCCCGCCGCAGCGTGTACATCAGCTGCGCGTCCGTCTGGATCGGCTCGCCGATCCGGCGCACCACGACCGTCTTGCCCTCGGCACCCGGGTCGAGACTCGCCAGCGACACCATGCCCTCGTCCAGGAACGGATCGGCGCCGTCCTTCTCGCCGAGCTCCTCCAGACCCGGGATCGGGTTGCCGTACGGCGACTCCGTCGGATGCCGCAGCAACTCCAGGACCCGGCGCTCCACGGCCTCGCTCATCACGTGCTCCCAGCGGCACGCCTCGGCGTGGACCTGCTCCCACTCCAGACCGATCACGTCGACGAGCAGACACTCGGCCAGGCGGTGCTTGCGCATCACACGCGTGGCCAGCCGGCGGCCCTCGTCGGTCAGCTCCAGATGCCGGTCGCTGGCGACGGACACCAGACCGTCGCGCTCCATCCGCGCCACGGTCTGGCTGACGGTCGGCCCGCTCTGGTCCAGCCGCTCGGCGATACGGGCGCGCATGGGGACCACACCCTCTTCCTCCAGCTCGAGGATGGTGCGGAGATACATCTCCGTGGTGTCGATCAGTCCGGACATACGTGCCCCTCGAATGAGATCTGCCGGAGGCTGGACGGCTCACCGGCGTGTGCGCTGGCCCTGCACCCAATTCTGCCGGATACCACCGACAACCGTGCCGCGGGAGGGAAAGCCGGAGATTACCCGGCCGTCCGCCAGGGTACGGACTTCTCTTTCGGGCGCTTCCCCGGCACTCGCTCCACGCCCCTCACGGCCGTATTGACACCGCACTGGTCCAGACCGCACCGTGATGCGCGACACGAGCCGCGAGGCCAGCCTGAAGGGACCCCGTATGAGCGACCGCGCGCCGGCCGGCCAGTTCATCGACGCCGCGATCGGCCTGCTGCGGCGGCTGCGCGACGAGGAGGCCGACAGCATCGCCGCGGCCGGGACGCTCCTCGCCGACACCGTCGCCGACGGCGGCCGGCTCTTCGCCTTCGGCGCCGGGCACTCCTCCCTCGCCGCGCAGGACCTCGTCTACCGCGCCGGCGGCCTCGCCCTGATGAACCTGCTCGCCGTACCGGGTGTCGTCGGCGTCGACGTCATGCCCGCGCCCCTCGGCTCCGCCCTGGAACGCGTCGACGGCCTCGCGAGCGCCGTCCTCGACAGCTCCCCGCTCCGCGAGGGCGACGCCCTGCTGATCATCTCCCTGTCGGGGCGCAACGCCCTGCCCGTCGAGATGGCCATGAACGCCCGCGCCCTGGGCGTCAAGGTCATCGGCGTGACCTCGGTGGCCTACGCCTCGGAGACGAAGTCCCGGCACGCCTCCGGGACCTACCTGAAGGACCACTGCGACCTCGTCCTCGACTCCAAGATCGCGGTCGGCGACGCGGAACTCACCCACGACGACATCCCCGCCCCCTTCGCCCCCGCCTCCACGGTCGTCACCTCCGCCCTCCTCCAGGCCGTCATGGCGACGGCCGCCACCACCCTCGCCGACCGCGGCATCGAGCCGCCCCTGCTGCGCTCCGGGAACGTCGACGGCGGCCACGACTGGAACGCCCGGGTGATGGAGCAGTACCGCGACCGGATCTTCTACCGGCACTGACCGGGCCGGTACGGGCGCCCCTCACTCCCCGTCCGACAGCCCCGCCAGATCCAGCGCCGCAGCGATCCGTACGGCCACGTCCTCCGCGTACATCGCGTCGGACCGCTCGAAGGCACTGCGGCCGGCGCCCCTCAGGAACGTCACGACGCCCAGGGTCCGGCCCCGGCTGCGCAGCACCGCGCACAGGGCGTGCACCGCGTCCGGAGGCCACTGGCGGGCCAGCGCCCACTCACGGGCCGCCTCGGGCGGGGCGGCCCCCGCACTCGCGCGCAGAGACCCGACGCGCTCCACGCACTGCAGGGCCGGATGCCCCTCGGCGTAGCGGACGGGCAGGCCCGCCTGACCGGCCAGCCTGCTCGGGCCCGGCGCTCCGGACGGTGTGGCGGCGACCCGGACCAGCCGGACGGGCCCCTCGGCCTCCGCGTCCGTGAGCGCGCCACCGGCGACCCGGTCGATCAACCCGTGGTCGGCGAAACCGGCCAGGGCGAAGTCCAGATGGACCGTCGCCGCCTCCGCCGGGTCCTCGCACTCGGCGGCGGCCCGCGAAGCGCGGTGCAGCTGCTGCGTACGGAAGCGCAGCAAGGAAGCCTCCTGCTCGGCTTGCTTGGCCTCCGTCACATCCTGGAACAACCAGCCCACACCCAGCGGAACCGGCTCCTCCGCGAGCGGCGAGGCCAGCCGCAGGAAGCCGCTGCGCCAGCACCGCCGCTGCTCGCCCTCCTTGGCCCGCACACTCACCCACACCTCGGCGGGCGCGGGCGGCGCGCCCTCCGCCAGCACGTGCTGCAGCGCGCTCTCCAGCTCCTCCACGCCGTGCGACAGCAACTCCCCGAGCGGCCGTCCCAGCACCGATGTACGGCCCGTGCCCAGCGCCCGGGCCGCGTGCGCGTTCACCACGGCCGGCCGCAGATCGACGTCGACCAGCACGACACCCCAGCTGGCGTCCTCGAACAGGGCCTCGCTCAGCGCGATCGAGCGCTCCAGATCGATCTGCGCGTGCACCTCGCTGAACGCGCAGTACACCCCCGCGGGCTTGCCGTCGGGCCCGAGCACCGCCGCCGACTGCGTACGGACGAGCACCCGCCCGCCGTCCTTCGTCAGCAGGGCGAACTCGTGCACCTGCCGCCCCGGCGCGTGCATCGCCGACAGCAGCCGCCCCTCGACCTCCTCGGCGTCAGCGCTGCGCACGGCCCACCCGGCCAGCCCATGCCGCCCCACGGCCTCGTCGGCGCCCCACCCCAGGATCCGCTCGGCCTCACGGTTCCAGTGCGTCACGACTCCGTCGGCGTCGAACGCGCACAGCGCCGCGTCCATGCCGTCCAGCAAAGCGGCAAGCAGATCCGAACCATCCGAACTCTCCCGCTCGGGCTCGTCCGGCCCCAGCTCGTCGGTGGTCCCACTACGCCGGGAAGCACTCACCTGGACCCCCTGCAGGCTGCGTCCGCACGTACGGCACGTCGGTTCGCTCCTTGCAATCATTCAACTGGAACGTGACCCAGCGCACACCGAGTTCCCACAACATTGAAGGAATCGTTGTACGGCGGCAATCCCCACGTCAACGCCACGGAGACGGCCCGCGAGGCGGACCTCCCACTCCCGTTCCCCGAAAAAAACGGTTGATCCCGAGCCGAACGGTTTCTTAGGGTTCCAGGTACACGAGAGAGGAGGTGGTTCGGCAGATGTATGGAAACCGGACGCGTGAGGTGGCTGCGGGCTAGCGGCCCGTCACCACACTCAGTGCGGTGCCGAGCCAGCGCGTGAGCGAGCGTGCAGCCGGCCCAATCTCAGGCAGTCACCCGACCCGCGAGTCGCCGGTACGTCCGGCCGGCTCCTCCCCAGGAGGAACCAGACTCGCGGGTCGTCTGCGTTTTTCCGCGTCTTCCGGGGGCGATGACAGTGGGTGCGTGGCGCGACGACCGGATCGGCAGTGCTCTGCGGGGTGAGAACCCGGCCGTGATGCGGCGGCTGGAGTCCGGGTTCGCGGTGATCGGGGATGTGCAGTTCCTGCCCGGCTACTCGGTGCTGCTGACCGATGATCCCGCGGTGCGGCGGTTGTCCGAGCTGCCGCGGAGCGGGCGGCTGGCGTTCCTGGCCGACATGGACCGGCTGGGAGAGGCCGTCGAGCTGGCCTGCCGGCGGGTGGAGCCGGGGTTCCGGCGGGTCAATCTGGAGATTCTCGGGAACGCCGACGGGTTTCTGCACGCGCACGTGTGGCCGCGGTACGACTGGGAGCCCGCGGAGCTCGTGCGGCTGCCCGTGTGGCTCTACCCGCGGGGGATGTGGGGCGAGGAGCGCCACGCGCTCGGGGCTCGGCACGAGCCGCTGCGGGAGGCCATCGGGGAGGAGCTCGACCGGCTCTCGGGGCGGGGCATGCCGACGGCCCCACCCGGGGACGGGTGAGGCCGTGGGTGGGGTGGGTCAGTGGGCGATGTCCTCGTAGCCCTCGATGTCGTGGGGGTCGCGGGTGCCCGGGCCCACGTAGCGGGCCGAGGGGCGGACCAGGCGGCCGGTGCGCTTCTGCTCCAGGATGTGGGCGGACCAGCCGGCCGTGCGGGCGCAGGTGAACATGGACGTGAACATGTGCGCCGGGACCTCGGCGAAGTCCAGGACGATGGCCGCCCAGAACTCGACGTTGGTCGCGAGGACGCGGTCGGGGCGGCGGGCGTGGAGTTCCGCGAGGGCCGCCTTCTCCAGGGCCTCGGCGACCTCGAAGCGGGGGGCTCCCAGCTCGCGGGCGGTGCGGCGCAGGACCCTCGCCCTCGGGTCCTCGGCGCGGTAGACGCGGTGGCCGAAGCCCATGAGGCGTTCGCCCTTGTCGAGGGCGTTCTTGACGTAGGCCTCCGCGTCGCCGGTGCGTTCGATCTCCTCGATCATGCCGAGGACGCGGGAGGGTGCGCCGCCGTGCAGCGGGCCGGACATCGCGCCCACCGCGCCGGAGAGCGCGGCCGCGACGTCGGCGCCCGTCGAGGCGATCACACGAGCTGTGAACGTGGACGCGTTCATGCCGTGCTCGGCGGCGCTCGTCCAGTACGCGTCCACCGCCGCCACGTGCTTGGGGTCCGGCTCGCCCCGCCAGCGGATCATGAAGCGTTCGACGACGGACTGGGCCTTGTCGATCTCCCGCTGCGGGACCATCGGCAGGCCCTGGCCGCGGGCGGACTGGGCGACGTAGGACAGGGCCATGACGGCCGCCCGTGCCAGGTCGGCGCGGGCCTGCTCGGCGTCGATGTCGAGGAGGGGTTTGAGGCCCCAGACGGGCGCGAGCATGGCCAGGGCCGACTGGACGTCCACGCGGATGTCGCCGGAGTGCACGGGGATGGGGAAGGGCTCGGCGGGCGGCAGACCGGGGTTGAAGGCTCCGTCGACGAGCAGGCCCCAGACGTTGCCGAACGAGACGTGGCCGACGAGGTCCTCGATGTCGACGCCCCGGTACCGGAGTGCGCCGCCCTCCTTGTCCGGTTCGGCGATCTCCGTCTCGAATGCGACGACTCCCTCGAGCCCGGGTACGAAGTCGGACATCAGGCGGCTCCTCGTGATGGAAGTGACAGATGGTGTGATGTGGGGTGGGACGTACGAACCATGTGTCAGTCGGCTTGCGAAGGCGGCCGTCCAGTGGATCCACGGTCGTGTACGGCGACTCGCGGTCCTGGCCGGTTGCCCCTGTGATGCCCCGTCCGGCCGACGGTCACCCAACCGGAACGGCACGGAAACGATATCCCCGAGTGCCACCGTTGGGGAGGGTTCACGGCACTCAGTGCCACGCAGTGACGAAGGACACCGTCCGTACGGCAAGATGACCGGGTGACCGACCGCGACGACGTTCCCTTCGATCTGGCCTCGATGCGCAAGCAGTACCGGGCCGAGGGGCTCTCCGAGACCGAGCTCGCCGCCACGCCCGTCGAGCAGTTCGCGCGCTGGTTCAAGCAGGCCGCGACGGACGGCGGGCTGTTCGAGCCGAACGCCATGATCGTCTCGACGGCCGACGCCGAGGGGCGGACGAGTTCCCGTACGGTGCTGCTGAAGCACTTCGACGAGCAGGGCTTCGTCTTCTACACGAACTACGACTCCCGCAAGGCCCGTGACCTGGCGGAGAACCCTTTCGTCTCGCTGCTGTTCCCCTGGCACCCCATGGCCCGGCAGGTCATCGTGAGCGGGATCGCCCGGCGTACCGGCCGGGACGAGACGGCGGCGTACTTCCGCACCCGCCCGCACGGCTCGCAGCTGGGGGCGTGGGCCAGCGCCCAGTCCTCGGTGATCGCGACCCGGGCCGACATAGACGGCGCGTACGCGGAGCTGGCCGCGCGCTATCCGGAGGGCGAGCAGGTGCCGGTGCCCCCGCACTGGGGCGGTTTCCGGGTGGCCCCGCAGACGGTGGAGTTCTGGCAGGGCCGCGAGAACCGGCTGCACGACCGGTTGCGGTACGTGGAGCGGCCGGACGGGAGCTGGCGGGTGGAGCGGCTCAGTCCTTGAGGTTCAGATCCCGCCCCACACGTACGCCGTGCGGTGGCCGTCGAGCAGGGCGGCCAGGCGGGTCCGGAAGTCCTCGTGGCGGAGGGTGTCGTCCTCGCCGGCCGCACGAACCGCGTCCTCGGGCTACCACTCGGCCATCCGAACCGGTCGCCCGTGGTCAGCCCAGCGTCTCCTCCAGCAGCCCCGCCCACTGGGCCACCACCCGTTCGCGGCGGGCCGCGTCGTCCGTGAGGAGGTTGGCGAGGCCCAGGCCGCGGGCCATGTCGAGGAGGCCCTGGACCGTTTCGCGGACGCCGGGGAGGGATTCGTCGGCGGCGAGGAGGTCGACGGCTATGCGGTGGGTCTCGCGGCCGACGCGGGATTCGAGTTCGGTGACGCGGGGGCGGAGCTGCTCCTCGTTGGAGGCGGCGACCCACAGGTGGAGGGCCGCGCGGAACAGCGGTCCCGTGTAGAGGTCGACCAGGGCGGCGACGACGGCGTGGCGGTCGCCTGCCGCGCCCTCGGGGAACAGGGCGCGCAGGGCCGTGGAGCGTTCCTCGGCGACGTATTCGACGGCCGCCGTGAAGAGGTCCTCGCGGGTCGGGAAGTGGTGCTGGGCGGCGCCGCGGGAGACGCCGGCGCGTTCGGCGACGACGGAGACGGTGGAGCCTGCCCAGCCGTGTTCGGCGAGGCAGGCCACGGCGGCTTCGAGGAGCCGCTGCCGGGTGGCCCGGCTGCGGTCCTGCTTGGGGACTCTCTCCGCACGGTCGGCCGTGCTCACACCACCCATGCCGCATCCCGTCGCTCGAGGAAGGCCGTCATCCCCTCGCGGGCCTGCGGGGAGGAGAACAGCCGGGCCGAGAGCGCGGTCAGGGCGTCCGCGTCCCGGTCGAAGGCTTCCAGCACCCTAGCCGTGAGCAGCCGTTTCGTCTCGGCCAGGGCGTCGGGCGCGGAGCGGCGCAGACCCTCGAGGATGGGGCCGAGGAGGCGGTCGACATCGCTGTCACAGGTCGTGAGCAGGCCCGTTGCCACCGCCTCGGCCGCGTCGAAGCGTTCGCCGGTGAGGTAGTGGCGGGCCAGTGCGCGGGGGTTCGTGCGGGGCAGGAGCGGGAGGGAGATGACCGCGGGGGCGACTCCGATGCGGACCTCGGTGAAGGCGAAGGTGGCCTCCGTGGAGGCGGCGGCGATGTCGCAGGCGGCCAGGAGGCCGAGGCCGCCCGCGCGGACGTGGCCGGTGACGCGGGCGACGACCGGTTTGGGCAGCTCGATGATCTGCCGCAGCAGGGCGACCAGGGCCTCGGGGGGCGGCGGGTCCTTGAGGTCGGCGCCCGCGCTGAAGGTGTTGCCGGTGTGGGTGAGGACGATCGCGCGGACGCCGGTGTCCTTGCCGGCGTCGGTGAGCGCGCCGGCGAGTTCGCCGACCAGGGCCGCCGACAGGGCGTTGCGGTTGTGCGGTGAGTCGAGGGACAGGGTCTCCACGGCTCGCGCGCGGGTGCGGGCGATCAGCGTCATGCGCTCTCCCTGAGCTGTCGGCGGAGGATCTTGCCGGAGGCCGCGCGGGGCACGCCGACGATGAAGGTGACGTGGCGTATCCGCTTGTAGGGGGCGACGCGTTCGGCGACGTACATCATGATCTCCGCCTCGGTGAGGTCCGCGGCGGACGGCTGGCGGACCACGTAGGCGTGCGGGGCCTCGTTGCCGTCGTCGTCGTACCTGCCGATGACGGCGGCGTCGGCGATGCCCGGGTGGGTGAGGAGGAGGGCCTCCAGTTCGGCGGGGGCCACCTGGAAGCCCTTGTACTTGATGAGTTCCTTGACGCGGTCGACGACGAACAACCAGCCGTCGCCATCCACCTGCCCCACGTCGCCGGTGTGCAGCCAGCCGTCGGCGTCGATCATGGCGGTGGTGGCGTCGGGGCGGCCGAGGTAGCCCTTCATGATCTGGGGGCCGCGGATGAGGATCTCGCCGGGTTCGCCGGCGGGGAGGTCCTTGCCGGGGTCGTCGAGGGAGACGATGCGCATCTCGGTGCCGGCGATGAGTTTGCCGACGGTGCCGGGCGGGGCGTCGTTCATGGCGTCGAGGGGGACGACGTGCGTGCCGGGCGACAGTTCCGTCATGCCGTAGGCCTGGCCGACGGGCGGCAGGCCGAGGCGCCGGGAGCAGGCGAGGGCGAGCCGGGCGTCCAGGGGTGCGGCGGCGCTGACGATGTACCGCAGGGACGACAGGTCGTACTGGGCGACGGCCGGGTGTTTGGCGAGGGCCAGGACGATCGGCGGGGCCACGTACAGGGCGGTGATGCGGTGGTTCTGGACGGCGGCGAGGAACTGCTCCAGGTCGAAGCGGGTCAGGACGACGACGGTGGCGCCCTGCCGCAGGGGCGCGTTCATCAGGGCGGTGAGGCCGTAGATGTGGAAGAAGGGCAGCACGGCCAGGACGCGGTCTCCCGGGCCCGCGGGGATCGCCGGGTGGAGCTGGGCGAGGTTGGTGGCGATCTGCCGGTGCGTGAGCATCACGCCCTTGGGGGTGCCGGTGGTCCCGGAGGAGTAGGGCAGGGCCGCGATGTCCTCGGCGGGGTCGATGGCGACCCGCGGTTCGGGGGCCGTCGAGGCGAGCATGTCGATCAGGGAGCGGTGGCCGCTCGCGCTGTCGCACACGAAGATCTCGCGTACGCCGCCCGCGAGTTCGGCGGCCCGGCGGGCGGCGTCCAGCAGCGGTGACACGGTGACGATCCAGCGGGCCGCCGAGTCCCTCAGCTGTTCGGCGAACTCCTCGGCGGTGGCGAGCGGGTGCACGGTCGTGACGGTGGCGCCCGCGCGCGTGGCCGCGTAGAAGGCGGTCGGGAAGGCGATGGTGTTGGGGCTGTGCAGGGCGAGGACGTCGCCCTTGCGGACACCGGCCTCGGCGAGGGCGGCGGCGACGCGCCGGTGGAACCGGTCCACCTGCTCGTACGTGAGAGTGGTGCCGTCCGTGCCGTCGATCAGCGCCGAGATGTCGCCGAACTCGGCGGCCCGGGCCAGGACCGCGTCGTGGATGGGCAGGTCGACGGGCGGGACGTCTGCGTACTCGCTGCGGAACATGGCGGGTTCCTCCTCGCGGCGCGGGCCGTCTCAGGGTCCTCAGTACGACTTGGGCAGGCCCAGGGTCTGGTGGGAGACGTAGTTGAGAATCATCTCCCGGCTCACCGGGGCAATACGAGCCACGCGCGCGGCCGTTATCAGCCGGGCGAGGCCGTACTCGCGGGTGAGGCCGTTGCCGCCGAGGGTGTGCACGGCCTGGTCGACGGCCTTCACGCAGGCCTCTCCGGCGGCGTACTTGGCCATGTTGGCGGCCTCTCCGGCGCCCATGTCGTCGCCGGTGTCGTAGAGGTGGGCGGCCTTCTGCATCATCAGGCGGGCGAGTTCGAGGTCGATGTGCGCCTGGGCCAGGGGGTGGGCGATGGCCTGGTGGGCGCCGATGGGGGTGTTCCAGACGGTCCGGTCGCGGGCGTACTCGATGGCCTTCGCGAGGGCGTGGCGGCCCATGCCGATCGCGAAGGCGGCCGTCATGATGCGTTCGGGGTTGAGGCCGGCGAAGAGCTGGAGCAGGCCTGCGTCCTCGTCTCCGACCAGGGCGTCGGCGGGCAGCCGTACGTCGTCGAGCGTCAGCTCGAACTGCTTCTCCGCGGCGTTCAGTTCCATGTCGATGGGGCGGCGGGCGAAGCCGGGGGTGTCGCGCGGGACGATGAAGAGGCAGGGCTTGAGGCGGCCGGTGCGGGCGTCTTCGGTGCGGCCGACGATGAGGGTCGCGTCCGCGATGTCCACGCCGGAGATGAAGACCTTGCGGCCGGTGAGGAGCCAGTCGGTGCCGTCTTTGCGTGCCGTGGTGGTGATGCGGTGGCTGTTGGAGCCGGCGTCGGGTTCGGTGATGCCGAAGGCCATGAGGCGGGTGCCGTCGGCCAGGCCGGGGAGCCACTGTTGTTTTTGGGCGTCTGTGCCGAAGCGGGCTATCACGGTGCCGCAGATCGCCGGTGAGACGACCAGCATGAGGAGGGGGCAGCCGGCTGCGCCGAGTTCTTCGAGGACGATGGAGAGTTCGGAGATGCCGCCGCCACCTCCTCCGTACTCCTCGGGGAGGTTGACTCCGAGGTAGCCGAGTTTCCCGGCTTCGGACCAGAGTTGGATGGGGTCGCTGCCGGGGCCGTGGCGTTTGCCGAGGGCGGTGACGGCTTCCCGGAGCGCCTTGTGGTCTTCGGTGTCCATGAGGAGTCCTTTCGGTGCGGGCCGGATGTGGCTTGTCGCGCGGTTCCCCGCGCCCCTTCAGGCCTCCTGCACGACCGCCAGCAGCATGCCCGGCTCCACTTGCTGACCGGGGGTGACCGGCAGCGAGGTCAGTGTTCCCGTCACCGGGGCCGTGATCTTGTGCTGCATCTTCATCGCCTCCAGCCAGAGCAGGGGCTCACCCGCCGTCACGGGTGTTCCCGCCATGAGGCCGTCGGCGACTCGGACGACGGTGCCCGGCATCGGCGCCAGGAGGGAGCCCGGGGCGTGGTCGGTGGTGGGGTCGGGGAAGCGGGGCAGGGCGGTCAGGGCGGTGGTGTTGACGTAGACCTGCTCGCCGTAGCGGGTGACCTCGTACTTCCGCTCCACCCCGTCCACTTCGAGGATCACAAGACGGGCGTCGGCGTGCACCACCCGCACCCCGTCCGCCTCCAGGCCGTTCCGGGTGTGCCGGTAGCGGGCCTCGTGTTCCTCGCCCGCCATCAGGTACCGCTTGGTCTGCGGCTGTGAGGGGACGTTGCGCCAGCCGCCGAAGCGGGAACGGCCGTGGGCGTCGGCGAGGGCGGCGGCCAGGGGGGCGTGCGGGTAGGGGTGCGGCTCGGTCAGGTCCGGCAGGTGCCGGTCGTAGAAGCCGGTGTCCATGCGGGCCGCGGTGAACTCGGGGTGGCGCAGGGAGCGGACCAGGAGGTCGCGGTTGGTGGCGGGGCCGTGGATCTCGGCGCGTTCCAGGGCGGAGGCGAGTGTGCGGACGGCTTCCGCGCGGGTCGGGGCGTGGGCCACGACCTTGGCGATCATGGGGTCGTAGTGGACGCCGATCTCGTCGCCGTCCGTGTATCCGGTGTCCAGGCGGACGGGCCCGGGGACGGACAGGCGGTGCAGGGTGCCGGTCTGCGGGGACCAGTCGCGGGCGGGGTCCTCGGCGTACAGGCGGGCCTCCACGGCGTGGCCGCGCGCGGGGGCCGGGTCGGTTCCGAGGGGGTGGCCCTCGGCGACGCGGATCTGCTCCGCCACCAGGTCGATGCCGAAGACGGCCTCCGTGACAGGGTGTTCGACCTGGAGGCGGGTGTTCATCTCCAGGAAGTGCGCCCTGCCGTCGGCGACGAGGAACTCGACCGTTCCGGCGCCCACGTAGTCGACGGCCCGGGCGGCCCGTACGGCGAGGGCGCGGACCTCCTCGTCGAGTTCGGCGGGCAGGCCGGGGGCCGGGGCCTCCTCGATCACCTTCTGGTGGCGGCGCTGGAGGGAGCAGTCGCGGGTGCCGAGCGGCCGGACCGTGCCGTGGGTGTCGGCGAGGATCTGCACCTCGACGTGGCGGCCGTTCTCCACGTACGGCTCGACGAAGACCTCGCCGTCGCCGAAGGCACTCGCCGCTTCGGCACGGGCGGCGGCCAACTCGGCCTCCAGGCCGGCCAGGTGGCGTACGACGCGCATGCCACGGCCGCCGCCGCCCGCCGCCGCCTTGACCAGCACCGGCAGGTCCGCCTCGGTGACGTCGGTGAGGGGCTCGATGCCCATGAGCTGCTTGGCGCGGGTCTTGGACGCCATCGCCTCGATCGCGGACGGGGGCGGGCCGATCCAGACCAGGCCGGCGTCCTCGACGGCCCGGGCGAAGCCGGCGTTCTCGGAGAGGAAGCCGTAGCCGGGGTGCACGGCGTCCGCCCCGGCGGCGAGGGCGGCCTTCACGACAAGGTCGCCGCGCAGATAGGTGTCGGCGGGCGTCTCCCCCGGGAGTCGTACGCTCACGTCCGCCATCCGCGTGTGGAGGGCGTTCGCGTCGGCGTCCGAGTGCACGGCGACGGTGCGGATGCCCAGGTCGCGGCAGGTGCGGAAGACGCGACAGGCGATCTCGCCCCGGTTGGCGACCAGCACAGAAGTGATCACTGAAGGTTCCTCACATCCGGAAGACGCCGAAGCCGCCGCGCGCGCCCTCGAAGGGGGCGGTGTGGATCGCGGACAGGCACAGGCCGAGGACGGTGCGGGTGTCTCGCGGGTCGATGACGCCGTCGTCGTAGAGCCGCCCCGACAGGAACATCGGCAGCGACTCGGACTCGATCTGCTGCTCGACCATGGCGCGCAGCGCCGCGTCCGCCTCCTCGTCGTAGGGCTGCCCCTTGGCGGCGGCGGACTGGCGGGCGACGATCGACAGCACGCCCGCGAGCTGCTGGGGGCCCATGACGGCCGACTTGGCGCTGGGCCAGGCGAAGAGGAAGCGGGGGTCGTAGGCACGGCCGCACATGCCGTAGTGCCCGGCGCCGTAGGAGGCGCCCATCAGGACGGACAGGTGCGGGACCTTCGAGTTGCTCACGGCGTTGATCATCATCGCGCCGTGCTTGATGATGCCGCCCTGCTCGTACTCCTTGCCGACCATGTAGCCGGTGGTGTTGTGCAGGAACAGCAGCGGGATGTCGCGCTGGTTGGCGAGCTGGATGAACTGCGCGGCCTTCTGGGACTCCTCGCTGAAGAGCACGCCCCGGGCGTTCGCCAGCACCCCCACGGGATAGCCGTGGAGGGTGGCCCAGCCGGTCGTCAGGCTCGTCCCGTACAGCGGCTTGAACTCGTCGAAGTCGGAGGCGTCGACGATGCGGGCGATGACCTCGCGCGGGTCGAAGGGGCTCTTCAGGTCGCCGGGGACGATGCCCAGCAGCTCCTCCGCGTCGTACTTGGGCGGCTCGGCGGCGCCCGGGTCCCCGTACGCCTTGCGGTGGTTGAGGCGGGCGACCACGCGCCGGGCCTGCCGGAGCGCGTCCTGCTCGTCGACGGCGAAGTGGTCGGCGAGGCCCGATACGCGCGCGTGCATCTCGGCGCCGCCCAGGGACTCGTCGTCGCTCTCCTCACCGGTCGCCATCTTCACCAGCGGCGGACCGCCGAGGAACACCTTCGCCCGCTCCTTGACCATGATCACGTGGTCGGACATGCCGGGGATGTAGGCGCCGCCGGCCGTGGAGTTGCCGAAGACGACCGCGACGGTCGGGATGCCGGCGGCGGACAGCCGGGTGAGGTCGCGGAAGATGGCGCCGCCGGGGATGAAGATCTCCTTCTGCGACGGCAGATCGGCACCGCCGGACTCCACCAGGCTGATGCAGGGCAGCCGGTTGGCGAGGGCGATGTCGTTGGCGCGCAGGGCCTTCCTCAGCGACCAGGGGTTGCTCGCGCCGCCGCGCACCGTCGGGTCGTTGGCGGTGATCAGGCACTCCACGCCCTCGACGACACCGATGCCGGTGACGAGGGACGCGCCGACGGTGTACTCACTGCCCCAGGCGGCCAGCGGGGACAGCTCCAGGAACGGTGTGTCGGGGTCGAGGAGCAGCTCGATGCGCTCGCGGGCGAGGAGCTTGCCGCGCTTGCGGTGCCGTGCGACGTACTTCTCGCCGCCGCCCGCGAGGGCCTTGGCGTGCTCGCCGTCGAGCTCGGCGAGTCTGGCGAGCATGGCCTCGCGGTTGGCCCGGTGCTCCGGGCCGTTCGGGTCCAGGACGGAGGTCAGGACGGTCACAGGAGGGCCTCCGGTATGTCCAGGTGGCGTGAGCGCAGCCATTCGCCGAGGGCCTTGGCCTGCGGGTCGAAGCGGTGCTGCGCGGCGACGCCGGCGCCGAGGATCCCCTCGACGACGAAGTTGAGGGCGCGCAGGTTCGGCAGCGCGTGCCGTACGACGGTCAGTTCGCGGCTCTCGGGGATCAGCTCCCGGAACCGGTCGACGGTCAGCTGGTGCGCGAGCCACCGCCAGGCGGCGTCGGTGCGGGCCCACACCCCGACGTTGGCGTTGCCGCCCTTGTCCCCGCTGCGGGCGCCCGCGACCAGGCCGAGGGGCGCCCGTGTCACCGGCCCGGGTGACAGCGGCTCGGGGAGCGGAGGCTCCGGGACGTCGTCGAGTACGAGGGTGTCGTGGGGCGGCGGCACCGGAACCCGGGTTCCGTCATGGAGGACCGCCACATGGTCGACTGCCCCATGGGGGACGTACACATCCTCGAAGACCCCATAGGGCGAGCCCTTCCCCGGTGGTGCCAGCACGTGGAAGCCGGGGTAGCTGGCCAGTGCCAGCTCCACGGCCGCCCCGCTCAACGCCCGCCCGACGGTCCCCTGGTCGGGGTCCCGCACGACGAGCCGCAGCAGCGCGCTCGCCGTCTCCTCGCTCGGGGCGTCGGCGCGGTCGGTGCGGGCGAGTTCCCAGCGCACGTCGGCGACCTTGGCGAGGGCGGGTTCCATCTGGTCCCGCACCAGGGCGGCCTTGGCCTCGACGTCGAGGCCGGTGAGCACGAAGACGACCTCGTTGCGGAAGCCGCCGAGCCGGTTGAGCCCGACCTTGAGGGTGGGCGGCGGTGCCTCCCCGCGCACGCCTTCGATCCGCACCCGGTCGGGGCCGTCCTGGCGCAGCCGTACGGTGTCGAGCCGGGCGGTGACGTCCGGTCCCGCGTACCGGGCACCGGCCGTCTCGTACAGCAGCTGCGCGGTGACCGTGCCGACGTCGACGAAGCCGCCGGTGCCGGGGTGCTTGGTGATGACGCAGCCGCCGCCCTCGTGCAGCTCGGCGAGCGGGAAGCCGGGGCGGCGGACGTCGCCGTCCCGGAAGAAGGCGTAGTTGCCGCCGGTGGCCTGCGCCCCGCACTCCAGTACGTGCCCGGCGACGACGGCGCCCGCGAGCCGGTCGTGGTCGCGCGGCGTCCATCCGAAGTGGGCGGCGGCGGGCCCGGTGACCAGGGCCGCGTCCGTCACCCTCCCGGTGACGACGACGTCGGCGCCCGCCCGCAGGCACTGCGCGATGCCGAAGCCGCCGAGGTAGGCGTGGGCGGCGAGGGAGCCCCGGTGTGCGGCGGTGAGGTCGTCGCCCGCCACATGGGCGACACGTACGGGGATGCCCAGCCGGCCGGCCAAGTGCCGTACGGCGTCGGCGAGTCCGGCGGGGTTGAGCCCTCCCGCGTTGGTGACGATCCTGACACCCCGCTCGTGCGCGAGGCCCAGGCAGTCCTCCAGCTGCCGCAGGAACGTGCGGGCGTATCCGGCGGCCGGGTCCTTGAGGCGGTCCCGGCCGAGGATGAGCATGGTCAGCTCGGCGAGGTAGTCGCCGGTGAGGACGTCGAGTTCGCCGCCGGTGAGCATCTCGCGCATCGCGTCGAAGCGGTCGCCGTAGAAGCCGGAGGCGTTGCCTATGCGGAGGGTCGTCACGAGGCCGCCTCCTCGCCGCTGCGCTCGGGCGTCACGAGCCGGCCTCCTTCGGCGGGCGTCCGCGGCCGGGCGGTCCCGCGAAGGCCTGCGCGATGCCGAGCCAGCGGTCGGCGTCGGGGCCGTCGGCGCGCAGGGCGAGGCCGGTGCGGTGGGCGCGCTGGGTGACCAGGAGGCAGAAGTCGAGGGCGGGTCCGGTGACGCGCTGCGGGGCGTCCTCGGGGCCGTACGTCCACAGGTCGCCGGAGGGGGCGCGCAGTTCGACGCGGAAGGGGTCGGCGGGCGGGGTGAGGCCGTGCACGCCGTAGGCGAAGTCCCGGGTCCGCACCCCGAGCCAGGCCACATGCCGCAGCCGGTCGGTGGGTGGGCGCACCACACCCAGGGCGTCGGCCACGTCCTGACCGTGGGCCCAGGTCTCCATGAGACGGGCCGTCGCCATGGAGGCGGCCGACATGGGCGGGCCGTACCAGGGGAAGCGCGCGCCGGGCGGGGCGGCCCGCAGGGCCTCCTCCAGTGCCGTGCGGCCGCCGCGCCACCGGGCGAGCAGCTCGCCGGGCGGGCCTCCCGCCCCCTCCTCGGCGCCCTCGTCGACGAAGGATCCCGGCGCGGCCAGGGCCTTTTCGACCAGCGCGTGGAAGCCGTCGGCGTCCGTGACGGCGAGCAGGGCCGAGCGGTCCGTCCAGGCGAGGTGGGCGATCTGGTGGGCCACGGTCCAGCCGGGCGCGGGGGTCGGGAGCGACCAGCGCTGCGGGGACAACCCGGCCACGAGACGGTCGAGTTCCTCGCTCTCCTCGCGCAGATCGTCGATCACGGAGGTCGGATCGGGCACGGGCGCTCCCCTCGGGGCACGGCGGTGTGCTGGGTGGTGCGGCGTGCTGAGGAGCATGGCAGCGGCCCCAGAAACAATCAAGCATGCTTGCATGAATTGTTGCGCTGGCGGAGAGCTCGGCGGAGCGCGCCGGGCGTCGCGGGGCAGGCGGGACTGTGCGCCCCGCCAGGGCTCACTCGTGCACCCGCCCGGCGCCTCGGCGCTCAGCCGGCCGCGCCCGCTTCTCTCGCCGCCTCCTCCAGCCTGCGCCGATGGGCCTCCCACCCGGCCCGGTCGCCCGGGGGCATGCTGTCCTTGCCCGGGGTCAGGCCGACCGAGCCGTCGATGAGTTCGCGCACGATGTCGGCGTGACCGGCGTGACGGCTGGTGTCGGCGATCACGCGCACCATGATGTGGTGCAGGGTGGTCTCGCGCCGCTCCTCGGGCCACCAGGGGACGCGACCGGTCGCGTCCAGCGGCAGCGCCGCGATCGTGCCGTCCGCGTGCTCCCACGCCCTGCGGTACAGGCCCGTGATGTCCTCGCGCGACTCGTCCGGGGTGGCCCACATGTCGGCGTTGGGCTCGGCGTCCCGCGTGTACCACCAGGGCGGCGGGTCCTCGTCGAAGAAGGGCCGGCCGAAGGTGTCGCCGAAGTACCCCAGCTCCACTCCGGCGGTGTGCTTGACCAGCCCGAGCAGATTGGTGCCGGTCGGCGTCAGGGGGCGGCGGATGTCGTACTCGGAGAGCCCCTCGAGCTTCCACAACAGGGCGTCACGCGCGTCCTGGAGGTAGCGGAGGAGGTCGGCCTTCGGGTCCGGTGCGGTCATGCGGGCAGTGTGGCACCGGGCACTGACAACCGGGCCGGGCCGACGAGCGGCCGCTCCCCTCGCGGGGCCGCTCAGCCCTCCATGCCAGTGCTCTCCAGAGCAGCCCGCTTCTTGCGCCCGCCGCCCACCTGGGTGCGCACCGCGCCCATGCTCGCCGCGACGACGAGGGCGATCGCGGCGGCCTCGGCGGCGCTGAGGGCCTGGTCGAGGATGAGGAAGCCGGCCGTCGCGGCGATGGCCGGTTCGAGGCTCATCAGGATCGCGAAGGTGGAGGCGGGCAGGCGGCGCAGGGCGAGGAGTTCGAGCGTGTAGGGCAGCACCGAGGAGAGCAGGGCCACCGCCGCACCCAGGCCCAGCGTCACCGGGTCGAGCAGCTTCGTCCCCGACTCGGCGATGCCCAGCGGCAGGAACAGCACCGCCCCCACCGCCATGGCCAGCGCCAGCCCGTCCGCCTGCGGGAAGCGGCGGCCCGTACGGGCGCTGAAGACGATGTAGGCCGCCCACATGGCACCGGCACCCAGGGCGAAGGCCGCCCCTGTGGGGTCGAGGCCGCTGAAGCCGCCCCCGCCCAGGAGGAAGACACCGGCGAGGGCCAGTGCCGCCCAGACGAGGTTGATCGCGCGCCGGGAGGCGAAGACCGACAGGGCGAGCGGGCCGAGGACCTCCAGCGTGACCGCGGGGCCCAGCGGGATGCGGGCGACGGCCTGGTAGAAGAGGCCGTTCATGGCGGCCATGGTGATGCCGAAGACGACGACGGTGCCCCAGTCGGTGCGCGAGTGGCCGCGCAGTCGCGGGCGGCAGACCAGGAGCAGCACGACGGCTGCGACCAGCAGGCGCAGCGCCACGACGCCGAGCGCCCCCGCCCTGGGCATGAGGGTGACCGCCAGGGCGCCGCCGAACTGCACGGAGATCCCGCCCGCGAGCACCAGGCCCACGGGTCCGAGGGAGCCGAGCCGGCCCGGGCCCGCGGCCGACGCGCTGGCGTCGGCGGCGGTCGCGGACGAGGGTGAGGTGGCGGTCTCCGGCGTGGTCACGGGCGGGTCCTGTGCTCGGGATCGGTGTCAGGGGCGCGACGGGTGTGCGGTGCGTACACCGGGGCACACTCTACGTACATCCCGATGCACTGCACAGTCCAGGGTAATGGACTCCGTCAGGTGCGTGAACCCCTTTTGCCGCTGTCTCGGGCTGTGAGACGTCAGCGGCGGGCGAGGTACAGGTTCAGCGCCTTGTACAGCAGCCGGTTGAGCGGGTAGTCCCATTCGCCGAGGTACTCCACGGCCTCGCCGCCGGTGCCCACCTTGAAGCGCAGCAGACCCAGCAGATGGCTGGACTCCTCCAGGGTGTCGGTGATGCCGCGCAGGTCGTAGACGGCGGCGCCGAGTTCGTGCGCGTCGGTCATCATGCGCCACTGGACGGCGCTGCTCGGCTGGACCTCGCGGCGGCGGTCGGTGGAGGCGCCGTAGGAGTACCAGACGTGGTCGCCGACGGTCAGCATGGTGGCCGCGGCGAGCACCTCGCCGTCGTGGTAGGCGAGGTAGAGCCGCATCCGGTCCGGGTGTTCGGCGGTGAGCGCGCTCCACATGCGCTGGAAGTACGGCAGCGGGCGCGGGATGAAGCGGTCCCGCTCGGCGGTCTCGCAGTACAGCTCGTGGAAGGCCGGCAGGTCCTCCAGGTCGCCGCGCACGACCTTCACCCCGGCCTTCTCCGCCTTCTTGATGTTGCGCCGCCACTGCTGGTTCAGGCCGTTGTGGATGTCGTCCAGCGACCGGCCGGCGAACGGCACCTGGAAGACGTAGCGGGGCTGCCCGGCGGCGAAGCCGTCCTCGCCGGACGCCTCGGACTGCCGCCAGCCCATCCGGCGCAGGCTGTCCGCGACCCGGCCGGCCCGCGGTTCGTACGACGTCGCCCGCACGTCGCGCAGCCGCCGGGCGGCCGGGTCCGCGATCGCCGCCTTGACCGCGTCGGCGCTCCAGCGGCGCACCACGACCGGCGGGCCCATCCGCACCGCGAAGGCGCCCCGCCGTCTCAGGTGCGCGAGCATCGGCTCCAGCAGCCGTTCGAGGCCGGGCTCGTACCAGTCGATGAGCGGTCCCTCGGGGAGGTAGGCGAGGTACCGCGGCAGCCCGGGCAGGCGCGGCCCGGGCAGGGGGCGCAGCAGCACCAGTCCCGCGCCGACGAGCTGTCCGCCGCCGTCGAACCAGCCGAGGCTCTCCGCCCGCCAGTCGGGCTTCACCGCACCCCAGGAGGGCACCTGGGTGTGGCTGGCGGAGGGGCGGGCGGTGACGAACGCGAGGTGCTCGTCACGGGTGATCGGCTGGACGCGGACGCTCATGCGCGGGCTCCTTCGAGCAGTGGCCCTCGGGTGGGCAATGGCTGGTTCCGCGAGCCTAGGAGCGGCTTCGGCCCTCCCCCGGTTCAGACACTCGGGTCCGCCCCGCCGTGGCCCGAACGCCTCATGAGCCGTCGCGTCCGGGGGCCTCGTCCAGGGCCGCGGCCAGGACCTCCGCCAGATGCCTGCCCCGTACGCCCGCCAGCTGCTGGAGCTGGGTGCGGCAGGAGAAGCCGTCCGCCAGGACCACCGTGCCGTCGGGGGCGTCCCGTACGGACGGCAGGAGCTGTTCCTCCGCACAGGCGGCGGACACCTCCCAGTGGCCCTTCTCGAAGCCGAAGTTCCCCGCGAGGCCGCAGCAGCCGCCGCTCAGTTCGCCGGTGAGCCGGGCCGCCTCCCGCAGCCGGCGGTCGGCGGCGTCGCCGAGCACGGCGTGCTGGTGGCAGTGGGTCTGCCCGGCCACCGGGCGGTCCACGCGCGGCGGCCTCCAGCCGGGAGCGTGCCGCTCCAGTGTCTCCGCGAAGGTGAGCACCCGCCCGGCGAGGCGGGCCGCGCGCGGGTCGTCGTGCAGCAGTTCGGGGACGTCCGTGCGCAGGGCGGCGGCGCAGCTGGGCTCCAGGACCACGACCGGGGCGTCGGTCTCCAGCACCGGCTCCATCAGGTCGAGTGTGCGGCGCATGACGGCCCTGGCCCGGTCCAGCTGGCCCGTCGACACGTACGTCAGCCCGCAGCAGACCCGCCCCCGGCCCCGCAGCAGCGCCGACGGATCGAGGGCGACGGTCCTGCCGTCGCCGACCGGCGGCTTCGCCAGGTGCACGGTCGGCGGCAGCGCCACCCGAAGCCCGGCCGCCTCCAGGACCCGTACGGCGGCCTGCCCCACCGCCGGGGAGAGGTGCTCGGTGAAGGTGTCGGGCCACAGGACGACCACGTCGCCCCGCGTGGCCGGGCGGTGCGCCCGCCGCCGCTCCCACCACCGGCTGAACGTCCGCCGGGCCACCCGCGGGATCTCCCGCTCGGGCGCGATGCCGCCCAGCCGCTTCGCCGCCCACGCCAGAGGCCGTACCGCGCACAGGGCGTTGACCAGCCACGCCGTGCGCGTGCGGGCCACCGCCCGGAGCCATACCGGCAGCCGGCCCATCGAGTGGTGCGCGGCCGGCCGGCGCCGCCCGGCGTAGTGGTGGTGCAGGAACTCCGCCTTGTACGTGGCCATGTCGACCCCGACCGGGCAGTCCGACCGGCAGCCCTTGCAGGACAGGCACAGGTCCAGCGCGTCCCGGACCTCGGTGGAGCGCCAGCCGTCCGTGACCACCTCACCGGCGAGCATCTCGTGCAGCAGCCGGGCCCGCCCGCGTGTGGAGTGCTCCTCCTCGCCCGTCGCCCGGAAGGACGGGCACATGACGCCCGGGCCGGACACCGATGCCGTACGGCACTTGGCGACGCCCACGCAGCGCCGCACCGCCGCCGGGAAGTCGCCGCCGTCGGCGGGGTAGCCGAAGGCCACGCCGACCGGTTCGCGGGGCAGGACGGAGAAGCGCAGGCCGCTGTCGAGCGGCGCGGGGCGGACGAGCATCCCGGGGTTGAGCAGGTCGTCCGGGTCCCACACCCCCTTGACCCGTTCGAAGAGGCCGACCGTCTCCGGTCCGTACATCCGCGGCAGCAGCTCCGCCCGCGCCTGCCCGTCGCCGTGCTCCCCGGACAGCGATCCGCCGTGCGCCACCACCAGCTCCGCGAGCTCCTCCGAGAAGCTGCGGAAGCGGGCGACCCCGGCCTCCGTGAGCAGATCGAAGTCGATGCGGACGTGGATGCAGCCGTCCCCGAAGTGCCCGTACGGCGTGCCGCGCAGCCCGTGCGCCGCCATCAGCGCACGGAAGTCCCGCAGGTACGCCCCCAGCCGGGCGGGCGGCACCGCGCAGTCCTCCCAGCCCGGCCACGCCTCGGTCCCGTCCGGCATGCGGGTCGCCGTACCGCTCGCGTCCTCCCGGATCCGCCACAGCGCGCGCTGCCCCGCGGGGTCCGTGACCACGCGCGCGTCCAGGACGTCGGCGGCCCGCACGATCGCCTCCGCACGCGCGCGTGCCTCCCCCGCCGACTCCCCGCCGGTCTCCACGAACAGCCAGGCCCCGCCCCGCGGCAGCGCCTCCGGGGAGGGCACCAGGTCGGCTGCCATGCCCTCCACCGTCAGCGGCCGGAGCGGCAGCAGCCCGGCCGCGGCCTCCGCCGCCGCGCTCTCGTCGGCGTAGCCCAGCACGGCCAGCGCACGCGCGCGGGGCGCCTCGACCAGGCGGACGACCGCCTCCGTCAGCACGCCGAGCGTGCCCTCCGAGCCGCAGAAGGAGCGGGCCACGTCAGCGCCCCGCTCGGGCAGCAGGGCGTCCAGGGCGTAGCCGGAGATGCGGCGGGGCAGGTCGGGGAAGCCGGTGCGCAGCCGGGACAGCTCGCCCTCCAGCAGCGCCCGCAGTCCGTCCGGCGCCCCGGCCCAGTCCCGGCCGAGCCGCAGCCGCTCGCCCCGGGCGGTGACGACGTCCAGCTCGCGCACACTGTCCGCGGTCGTCCCCCATGCCACCGAGTGCGAGCCGCACGAGTTGTTGCCGATCATGCCGCCGAGCGTGCAGCGGCTGTGCGTGGACGGATCGGGCCCGAACCGCAGACCGTGCGGGGCGGCGGCCTCCTGGAGCCGGTCGAGCACCAGACCCGGTTGCACGACGGCGGTGCGGCTCTCCGCGTCGAGCGACACGAGCCGGTTCATGTGCCGGGTGAAGTCCAGCACCACGCCCGTGCCCGTCGCCTGTCCGGCGATCGACGTGCCGCCGCCTCTCGCGACGACCGGGACCCCCCGCTCCCGGCACACCTCCAGGACGGCCGCCACGTCGTCGGCGTCACGCGGAGCGACCACGCCCAGCGGCACCCGCCGGTAGTTGGAGGCGTCCATGGTGAGCAGTGCCCGGGACGTGACGTCGAACCCCACGTCACCCCGGACGCCCCGGCGCAGCTCCGCCTCCAGGGCGGCCAGATCCCCGACATCCGTCATGCGTCCAGCATGCACCCGGCCACTGACAGTGACGGACCGGGGCGCCCCCGGCGGCTCAGCCCTTGACGGCGGAGCTGGCCACGCCCTCGACGAACCACCGCTGGAAGAACGCGAAGACGATCAGCACGGGGAGCACCAGCAGCACGCCGAAGGCGAGGATCTGGCCCCAGTCCGGGGGCTGCTGGCCCTGGAAGACGCTCATCTCCAGCGGCAGGGGGCGCACGGACGGGTCGGACACCATCAGCACCGGCCACAGGAAGGAGCCCCACTGGATGAGGAAGGTGAGGATCGCGACCGAGGCGAACACCGGCCTGGACATCGGCACGATGATCGCGAAGAAGGTGCGCCAGGGCCCCGCGCCGTCCAGCCGGGCCGCCTCCTCGATACTGGTCGGGATCTTCTTGAAGAACGTGTGGAACTGGTAGATCGCGAAGGCGTTGGCGACGAACGGCAGCGCCTGGATGAACAGGGTGTTGCGCTGGCCGTTGAACATGTAGAACAGCGGCACCGCCACCGACTCGAACGGGATCAGCATCAGCAGCAGGACGAGGGTGAACACGGCGTTCTGCCCCCGCCACTTCAGCCGCGTCAGCCCGTAGGCCGCCATCGAGTTGACGATCAGCCCGCCCGTCACCACCACGAACGACAGCAGTACCGACACGCCCATGAACTGCCAGAAGTAGCCGGTGCTGTCGGAGTTCAGGCTGTCGAGGACGGCTGCGTAGTTGTCGAAGGAGAGGTGGGTGGGCAGGAAGCCGGAAAGGCCGTTCAGGACCTCGTCCGACGGCTTGAGGCTGCCGAGGAAGAGGTAGAGCGCGGGGAGGGCGAAGACGAACGCCAGGACGCTCAGGACGGTGTAGTCGAGAACGCGGCGCACGGGCGTACGGGTCAGGGCCATGGGTCGGTCAGTCCTCGTTGTCGGGCCGGACGACGCGGCGCTGGACGATGGTCAGGGCGACGACGATCAGGAAGAACACCACCGTGACGGCCGAGGCCTGGCCGATGTCGTTCTCGTCGAAGGCCGTGGTGACGGCCTGGTACATCACCGTGCGGGTGGCGTCCTCGTCCAGGCCGCCGCCGCGGATGAGGATGTACACCTGGTCGAAGACCCGGAAGGACAGCACCGAGGTCAGCATCGCGACGAACACGAGGGTGCCGCGGATGCCGGGCAGGGTGACGTGCCGGAACTGCTGCCAGCGCGAGGCCCGGTCCAGCTCGGAGGCCTCATAGAGCTCGCCCGGGATCTGCTGCAGGCCGGCCAACAGGATGACCATCTGGAAGCCGACGCCCTGCCACACCGACAGCACGATGACCGAGGCCATCGCGGTGAGGCCGTCGCCGAGCCAGTCGAAGGCACCCCAGTTGCCGAACGTCACCACGTCCAGCGCGGAGTTGAGCATGCCCTGCTCGCTGCGGGCGAGGATCAGCCGCCAGATCACGGCGACCAGCGCCATCGGGAAGACCACCGGCATGAAGAAGAAGGAGCGGAACAGGCCGATGGCCTTCAGCTTGCGGTTGAGCAGGATCGCCAGCGCCAGCGCCAGACCCGTCTGGAGCGGTACGACGACCGCGGCGAAGGTCAGGTTGTTCAGCAGCGCCCGCAGGAACGGGCCGGACAGATCAGGGTCGGTGAACAGCCGCCGGTAGTGCTCCACGCCGAAGAAGGCGGGCTCCAGCGGCGAGCCGAGGCGGACGTTGTAGAAGGAGAGCACCACCGCGTAGCCGAAGGGGATGCCGACGAAGGCGATCAGCCCGCCGACGGCCGGGGCGGACATCAGCAGCCCGTGCAGCCGGTCACGGTTGCCGCGCGCGTGACGCGGGGGCTTCGCGGGGGGTGCGGACGGGACGGCCTGCGCCCGGCCTGGGGCCGCGGTGTGCGCGGGTTCCACGGTTTTCACGGGAGGGTCCTCTTCCCGGCGGGGCGGTCGCGGTCGGTCGGGTGGCTGTGTCGCCACGTCGACGGCGGCCGCCCGGGCCGATGCGTCCTGCGGGTTACGGGATCTCGTAGCCGGCGTTGTCGGTGAAGTCCCGGTCGATGGCGCGGGCGGCCTTCCGCAGGGCTTCCCCGGGGTCGGCGCCGCCGTAGATCGAGTTGAGGGCCGTGCTGAACTTGGCGGTGACGGTGGGGTATCCGGCGGTCACCGGGCGGGTGACGGCGACGCAGGAGGAGGTGATGTCGCTGTCGCCACACGGCTTGGCCAGCTGGTCGGCGAAGAGCTGGAGCGGGCCGCCCTTCTTGTACAGCTCGCTCTTGGCCAGCGCGGTCTTGGTGGCGGGCACCGCGCCGTTGGCCTTCGTCATCGCGCCGACGTTGGTGTCGTTCAGCAAGTAGTCGAGGAAGGTGCCGGCGGCCTTGCCGTTCTTGCTGTCGGCGCCGATGCCCCACGCCCACGAACCCTGGCCGGTCTTGGGACCGTTGCCGAAGTCGGGCAGCGGCAGGACGACGAGGTCGTCACCGAGGGCCTTGCTGTAGGCGGGGTAGTTCCAGTGGCCGACCCAGCTCAGCGCGACCTTGCCCTGGGCGAAGGCGTTGCCGTCGGTGTTGGGGTCGACGTAGGTCTTCCAGGACTGGAAGGTCTTCATCGCGGAGACGGTCTTGGGGCTGTCCAGGGCGCCCTCGGCCTTGCCGTCCTTCAGCAGGCCGCCGCCGGCCGACCAGACGATCGGGGAGAAGCCGAAGGTGCCCCACTCGGAGGCCAGGCCGTACTGCTCCGATATGTCGAGGACCTTGCCGTCGGAGTCCTTGCCCTTCAGCGCCTTGAGGGCCTTGCCGAACTCCTCGGCCGTCCAGGCGTCGTCCACGCTCGTCGGGTACTTCACGCCGGCCGCGTCCAGCAGCTTCTTGTTGGCGTACATGCCGAGCCCGGCGTCGAACATGCCGAGGCCGTAGTGCTTGCCGTCGATCTCGCCCTGCGCCTTGATCGCGTCGGTGGCGTTGCCGAGGGTCTTGGCGGAGACGTGGCCGTCGACCGGGGCGAGCTTGCTGTTGTAGACGAAGTTCGCCATCGTCGGGCCGTCGAACTCCAGCACGTCCGGCAGTTCGGAGGCGTCCGTGGCGGTGATGGTCTTCGTGTAGTCCTTCTCCGGTATGAGCTTCAGCTCGGCCTTGACGGCGCTCTGCGAGGAGTTGAAGGACTTCACCGCGTTCTGCAGCGCGGTCGCCTCGCTCGCCTGGCCCTGGTGGGCCCAGACGCTGATGGTGCCCTTGCCGCTGCCCTCCTCGGCGGAGGTGTCGCTGCCGCCGCTCCCGCCGCCGCAGGCGGCCAGCGCGGCCAGCGGCAGCAGGGCGAGGGCCGTCAGGCCCGTACGGCGGTGTTTTCCGTGGCCGGTGATCATGATGGTGCCTCCGAGCGGGTGTGCGGTGGGTGCGAGGGCGTGGGAAAGGGCGTGCGGAAGGGCGGGGGGAAGGAGGGAACAGGTGGGGAGCTACCGCTGCCGGCCGGTGTGCGGCGGCGCGGTGGTCTCGCGGAGGATGAAGCGGATGGGCATCTCGACGGGCTGCGGCGACCCGGCGTCCGGTTCGTCCAGCCGCGTCAGCAGCAGCCGGGCCGCCTCCCGGCCCTGGGCCGCGACCGGCTGGGCCACGGTGGTCAGCCCGACCACCTCGGACAGCTCGTGATCGTCGAAGCCGACCACGGACACGTCCTCCGGAACCCGCAGCCGGTGCCGGCGCAGGGCGCGCAGCGCGCCCATCGCCATCTCGTCGGACTGGGCGAACACGGCGGTCGGCGGGTGGCGCAGCGCCAGCAGCTCGGTCATGGCCCGCTCACCGCCCTCGACCGTGTAACCGCCGTCCGCCTCCAGGGCGGGGTCGGGCTCGATCCCGGCGTCGGCCAGCACGTCCAGGTAGCCCTGCCGGCGGTCCAGGGGCGTGGTCCAGTGCAGCGGCTCGCTGGCGCCGGAGATCATGCCGATCCGCCGGTGGCCCAGGTTCACCAGATGCCGCACGGCGCTCTCCGCCCCGCCCCGGTCGTCGATGCCGACGACCGTGAAGCCGGGCCGGGCGCCGCCGACCGTGGTCGCCAGCGGCACGCCGAGGGAGCACAGGGCTGCGGCCTCGTCCGGGTCCGGGATCAGCAGGGACAGTACGGCGTCGACCCGCTTGCGGATCGGCAGCTTGGTGAAGAAACGCTTGCGCGCCTCCGGTGAGCCGAGGTTGTACAGCAGGACGTCGTAGCCGGCGGCGCTGAAGACCTTCTCGGCCGCGTCCAGCACCGTGCCGAAGAACCAGCGGCCGACGTACGGGACGACGACGCCGATGGTGTAGGTGCGTCCGCTGGCCAGGCTGGAGGCCGAGCGCGAGGCGGTGTAGCCCAGTTCGGCGGCGGCCGCGACGATCCGGGCCCGCATCTCCTCCGACACTCCCGAACGGCCGCGCAGGGCGCGGGACACGGTGGACGCCGAGACGCCGGTGGCCTCGGCGACATCGGTGATGCTGACCGTCACGGGACGCTCCTTGATCGGGTGTGCGCGCCGCGTGGCGGGGGTCCGGAGCACGTCGGCGGGAGTGGGAGTGACGAGACCGTAAACCCGCTCACCTGGTTGCGCAAGCGTTTGCGTTCAGATTTACTTCGGCTGACTCCCAGAGGAACTCCCCCCAGCAAGATCACAGCGCACGCGTTTGAGTGCCGCTGTCGGCAGACAGGACCTGTCCATGCGATACGCGCCGCCCGGCCTCTGCGTGAACGACTTCGACGTCCTGCGCCAGGCGGACGGCACCTACACCGTGCTGCACCTCCAGGGCCCGTGGACGGCCGAGTTCGACCACCTGCGCATGGAGACCTCGTACGGCCGGGCCACCTCCGCCGACCTGGTCCACTGGGAGCCGCAGGGCACCGCCTTCGGCAACGGCCTGCCGGGCCGCTTCGACCAGCAGGCGGTGTGGACCATGCACGCCTTCCCGCACGGCACCGGTATGGCGATGCTCTACACCGCCGTCTCCGGACTCACCCCGGGCGGCTGGCCCCTGCAGTCGATCGGCCTGGCCCGCTCCGGGCGCACCGACGGCACCGGCTGGCGCCGCCACGGCACGGGGCCGGTCGTCGAGGCGGACGGACGCTGGTACCGCACGGGCGAACGTATGGGCTGGCGCGACCCCTTCGTCGTACGCGACGACGAGTCCGACGGGTGGGTGATGGTCGTCTGCGCCGCCGACGCCTCCCTGCCCGTCGAAGTCAGCGGCTGCGTCGCCTGGGTCACCTCCGACGACCTGGAGCACTGGACCGTCCACCCGCCGCTCATCTCCCCCGGCGACGTCGACGAACTGGAGTGCCCCGTCCTCGAACGCCTCGACGACGGCGGCTGGCTGCTGCTCGGCTCCATCGGCGCCACCCGGGGCTTCGAGGCGTGGACCGCTCCGCGTCTGCGCGGCCCGTGGACCCGCCGCGGCCCGCTCGGCCCGACCGGCGCCTACGCCCCGCGCGTCGTCGCCGCCCCCGACGGCTCCCGCGTCGTGCTGCACACCACCCCGCGCCGCGTCGGCCTCAGCGACACCGGCGAGCGCTGCCGCGGCATGCTCGCCCAGCCCAAGTCCCTCGCCGTACCGGCGGATTCGGCACCCCGCCTGGAATGGTGGCCGGGCCTGGACCCCTGGCTCGGCGAGGAGACGCACGAGGCGCTCCTGCACGCGGTCGGCGACGTCGGCCTCTCCGGCCGCACCGAGGTCACCCTGCGCACGCAGGTCTCCGACCAGGACCGGCCCGCCCTCACGGTCGGCTGCGACGGCAAGAACCTGTGGGTCACCGGCCCCGACGGCACCCCGCTCGGCGAGACGCCGCTGCCGGAGCCCGCCGCCTCGCTGCGCATCCTCACCGTCGGCGAGTACGTCGAGGTCTACGCCGACGGCGTCTTCGTCCTCACCACCCTGTGCTACTCCGGCCGCCCCGCCCCCTGGACGGCCACCACCGAGGGCGGAGTCCGCCCCGTCGCCGTCCGCCCCCTCCGGCTGCCGGACCCGCACCGCGACGACGCCTCGGCCGTCTGGCCCGGCCCGCCGCCGCACTGACCTGTCCACACCCCGTCTCACCCGACGGACGACGTTTCGCCCAGGTTTCTGGAAACGGCTACGCTCCCCTGCGTGGCTGAGATCCAGATTCCTGCTGACATCAAGCCCGCCGACGGTCGATTCGGCGCGGGCCCCTCCAAGGTGCGGGTGGAGGCGCTGGACGCCCTGGCCGCCACCGGCACGTCCCTGCTCGGCACCTCCCACCGCCAGGCTCCCGTCAAGAACCTGGTCGGCAAGGTGCGCGAAGGCATCAGCGAGTTGTTCCAGCTCCCCGAGGGCTACGAGGTGATCCTCGGCAACGGCGGCTCCACCGCGTTCTGGGACGTCGCGACCCACGGCCTGATCGAGAACAAGTCGCAGCACCTCAGCTTCGGCGAGTTCTCCTCCAAGTTCGCCAAGGCCGCGAAGCTCGCGCCGTGGCTGGCCGAGCCGGACGTCATCTCCGCCGACCCGGGCACGCACCCGGAGGCGGTCGCCGAGGCGGGCGTGGACGTCTACGCGTTCACCCACAACGAGACCTCGACCGGTGTCGCCATGCCGATCAAGCGCGTGGCGGGCGCCGACGAGGGCTCCCTGGTCCTGGTGGACGCCACCTCCGGCGCGGGCGGCCTCCCCGTCGACATCGCCGAGACGGACGTCTACTACTTCGCCCCGCAGAAGTCCTTCGCCTCCGACGGCGGCCTGTGGATCGGCGTGTTCTCCCCGGCCGCGATCGAGCGCGCCGAGCGGATCCACGCGTCCGGCCGCCACGTCCCGGAGTTCTTCTCGCTGCCGACGGCGATCGACAACTCCCGCAAGAACCAGACGTACAACACCCCGGCGCTGGCCACCCTCTTCCTGCTGAACCAGCAGCTGGAGTGGATCAACGGCCAGGGCGGCCTGGACTGGTCGGTCCGGCGCACCGCCACCTCCGCCCGCACGCTCTACGGCTGGGCCGAGGACATCAAGTACGCCAGCCCCTTCGTCACCGACCCGGCCAAGCGCTCGCAGGTCATCGGCACGATCGACTTCACGGACGAGGTCGACGCCGCCGCCGTCGCCAAGGTCCTGCGCGCCAACGGCATCGTCGACACCGAGCCCTACCGCAAGCTCGGCCGCAACCAGCTGCGCGTCGCGATGTTCCCGGCGATCGACCCGGCGGACATCGAGGCGCTCACCAAGTGCGTCGACTACGTGATCGAGAAGCTCTGACCTTCTCCCGTACGTGACCGAGGGGCGCCCCGCACGCTGGGGCGCCCCTCGCTCTGCTCAGACAGCCGCGTGAGGCTGTCCTCCTCCCCGCCGTCCGCCGGAATGTCTGCTCGCGCCGTACCGGTGACGGACCCGGCCGGCGGCGCTGAGCCCTACTCCGCACCCGGAACCGAGCGCGCCAGCCGGAACCCCACATCGTCGATCCGGAACGTCGGATGGCTCCGGCGGCGTACCGAGGCGCGGCAGCTCCAGTGCTCGTCGGACCAGCCGCCGCCGCGCAGCACCCGGTAGGTGCCGTAGACCTCGGCGTCATAGAGGTCCCAGCACCAGTCCCAGACGTTGCCCAGCATGTCGTACAGGCCCCAGGCGTTGGGCTGTTTGCCGCCCACGGGGCGGACGCGGTCGGCCGAGTTGCCGCGGTACCAGGCGATGTCGTCGAGCGGACCGTAGCGCGGGCCGGTGCCGCCGGCCCGGCAGGCGTGCTCCCACTCGGCCTCGGTGGGCAGCCGGTAGCCGTCGGCGGCGGTGTTCCAGCCGGCGGTTTCGCCCCCGGGCCGCACCTCGTACGCGGGGGTCAGGCCCTCGCGCACGGACAGGACGTTGCAGAACCGCACCGCGTCCCACCAGGACACGCCCTCGACGGGCAGCCGGTCACCCCGGGCCGTGCTCGGGCGCTCGCCGGTGACCTCCGCGTACCGGGCCTGGGTGACCGGCACGGCCGACATCCAAAACGACGCGACCTCGACCACCCAACTGCGCTCGGTCCGGCGGTCGGACAGCGTGACGGACCCCGCCGGGACATCCACCATGTCGTTGTTCATGCGCTCCCCCATGACCGGACAGCCTAGGGGCGCCCGGCGAATATCACCGGACGCCCCCTGTCGTCCCGTCAGGCCTGGGTCACCGAGACGCTCAGCGTCCGAACCCCAGGATCCCGCGCAGGCTCTCGCCGACCGCCGCGACGGCCGGCTGCGTCGCGCCCGCCGCCTTCTGCGCCGCCGGCTGCGGCTTGGGGTCGGCGGTCTTCTTGCACACCGCGTCCGCCACACCGTTGCCGTGCGGGACCTTGCCGTTGGTGAGGTACGCGGCGAGGTACTTGTCGAGGCAGGCGTTGCCGCTCAGCGTGATGCCGTGGTTGCCTCCGCCCTGCTCCACCACCAGGCTGGAGCCCTTCAGCAGCCGGTGCATCGTGACGCCGCCCTGGTAGGGGGTGGCCGCGTCGTCCGTCGCCTGGAACAGCAGCACCGGCGGGAGCTTGCTGTTGGCGACGTTCACCGGCTTCAGCGTCTTTGTCGGCCAGAACGCGCACGGTGCGTTGTACCAGGCGTTGTTCCAGGCCATGAACGGAGCCTTCTCGTACACCGCCCAGTTGTCCTTGCGCCACTGCTTCCAGTCGCGCGGCCAGGACGCGTCACGGCACTGCACCGACGTGTAGACGCTGTAGCCGTTGTCGCCGGAGGCGTCGATCGCCGCGATGCTGTCGTACGCCTTGACCAGCGCGGCGGTGTCGTGCTTGTTGACGTAGGCCGCGAACGTCTGGGCGAGCGTGGGCCAGTAGCCGTTGTTGTAGCCGCCGGGTATGAAGATGTCCTCCAGCTCGGAGGCGCCCACCTTGCCGCCCGCGGGCTTCTTGGCCAGGGCCGCCCGCATGGCGTACCACTTGGCCTCGATCTTCTTCGGGTCGGTGCCGAGCTTGTAGGTGGAGTCGTACTTGGCTATCCACGCCATGAGCGCCTTGTGACGCTTGTCGAAGGCGTAGTCCTGCTGGATGTTGTCGTCGTACCAGACGCCGGTCGGGTCGACGATCGAGTCCAGCACCAGGCGCCGCACCCGCTCGGGGAACAACTTGGCGTAGACCGCGCCCAGGTAGGTGCCGTACGAGTAGCCGAAGTAGTTGATCTTCGATGCGCCGAGGGCCTTGCGGATCGAGTCCATGTCCTTCACGGCGCTGACCGTGTCGATGTACGGCAGCACGTCCTTGTACTTCGTGCCGCAGGCCTGGGCGAAGGACTTGGCGCGCGCGAGGTTGGCCTTCTCGAGCGCCGGGGTGCTGGGCACGGAGTCGGGGCGCACCGGGTCGAAGTAACCCGGCTTGCAGTCCAGGGCGGGCTGGCTCTTGCCCACTCCGCGCGGGTCGAAGCCGATCACGTCGTACTGGGCGGCGACCTCCTTGGGCAGGGACGACGCGACGAACGGGGCCAGCGACAGGCCGCTGCCACCGGGGCCGCCGGGGTTGACGAGCAGCGGGCCCTGGGACTTCGGCGCGGTGTGCGGCACGCGGGACAGGGCCAGCGTGATCTGCTTGCCCCGCGGCTTCGCGTAGTCGAGCGGCACCTTCACGGACGCGCACTGGAGCGTCGGGGCGTCGTCCGTCCCGCACTTCTTCCAGGTGATCTTCGCGGCGGCGGTCCGGGCGGTGTCGGCGGACTGCGACGCGCTCGCGTTGGCGGGTGCGGCGGTGAGTGTCCCGGTCAGGACGACCGTGACGCCGCACAGTACGGCTGCGCTTCTTCTCATGGAGTTCTCTCGCAACGGTGAGGGGGGTCGGGCCCGTGAATGACACGGGCCGTGCCGCATCGTTTCGGAAGAGCGCACCGCGCATGTACGGATTCGACCGAGACTTGACCAAATCGAGTCACAGTCCGCTCTCAGAAACCCCTCACAAGTGAAGTGTTCTGACGATTCGGACAGGCCGGCAGGCCGGAGGGGCAGGCCGAGTGGGCCGGCCGAGGGGCGGACCAGCAGTCAGGCAGGGCACGGGGCGCCCGAGGAGCACGGGGCGCCCCGCCTCACCCCGTGCTCACGTCGCCGTGCACGTCACGGCCGGCACACCCCCGCCCCCGGGCGCGCCCCCGAACCCGAAGCTCGCCGAACTCCCCGCGGACAGGCTGCCGTTGTGCGCGGCGTTCACCGCCGTGACGGTCGCGCCGGTCTGGGTGTGGGTCGCGTTCCACATGCTCGTGACCTTCTGCGAGCCGCTCCATGTCCACGTCACCTTCCAGGACTTCAGCGGCAGCGTGCCCGTATTGGTCACCTTCACCTCGGCGTTGAAGCCGCCGCCCCAGTCGCTGCCGACGGTGTAGGCGGCGGCGCAGGTGGGCGTGGTGCCGCCCGGCCCGCCCGGGCCGGGTCCGGGGCCGCCGGGGCCGAAGCCCGGGGCCTTGACGGATGCCAGGTACGCGTCCTTCGCCGTGTCGACCGTCTGCCAGTCGTCCTTGAGGATGCCGCCCGTGTCACCGGAGTTGGGGTTCCAGGACCAGAACGTCCAGTGGAAGCTGTCGGCACCGTGCGCGGACGTCGAGCGCAGGTACTTCACCAGCTCGGCCAGCCACTTCTGGTCCACCGAGGGCTGGAGCGTCGTACCGAACTCGCCGAGCCACACCGGGGCGATGTTCTGCTTGAAGATATAGCCCCAGTACTTGTCCCAGATCCCCGGCATGTTGGCGGGGAAGGACGGGTCGGAGAACCAGGACTGCTGCGCCACCGACGTCGCGTAGTCGTGCGCCGAGTACACCAGCCGGTTCGGGACGTCCAGCTGGACCGGGTGCCGGGCGACGCCCATCAGGTTCCCGCCCCACCAGCCGTTCGTGCCGTCGTACGACTGCACGCCCTCGACCATGATCAGCAGCTCGGGGTTGACCGACAGCACCGCGTTGCCCGCGCGCTGGGCGGCCAGGCGCCAGTCGCGGGAGGTGTCGCCGCAGCCCCAGCAGGCCGGATCGTGGGGCTCGTTGTGCAGGTCGATGCCGACCACGGTGGAGTTGCCCTTGTAGCGCGTCGCCAGGGCCTTGAGGTTGGTGATCCACGTCGACTCGGGGACCGACGCCGTGTACCAGAGCGCCGACTGGCCCGCCGCGTCCGGGCGGTGGCGGTCCAGGACGATCTTCAGGCCGGACTGGCCCGCGTAGGCGACGATCCTGTCCAGGACCTGGAGGGACGTCAGCCCGCGCAGGTCCGTGTTCCTGCCGTCGTGGTTGATGCTGTCCGGCATGGTGCCGGGCTTGAGGATGTCGTCGCTGTACGGCATGCGGATGGTGTTGTAGCCCAGCGACTTCATCTGGTCGATCATGCTCTTGTAGTCGCGGGCCCACAGGCCGTGGACGACGTGATTGGCGGTCTCGAAGCCGAACCAGTTGACGCCGGCGATACGCACGGGCTGGCCGGCCGCGTCCAGGATCTGCCGGCCGCTGGTGTGCCAGTAGCCGGCGCCTGCCTGCGCGTCGATGTCGGCGAGTGCCGACGACTGCGTACCGGCCAGGGGTAACAGGAGCGCCGCGGCGACGCACAGCGCTCTTCGCAGAGTGCGGAACATGGCTGCTTCCTCTCGGGGAGGCGCGGCCCCGGAACAGTTGGGAGCGCTCCCATCCATGCCGCGCACCTTCCAGGAAACTGACACACCATGAGCACGTCAAGGAGCTTGCGTTCAGTCGTCCCGCCGCTCGGCCCTCCGCAGGGTGCGGCCGCTCCGTACGACGAAGCCCACGGTCCGCTACGGCCACGTCCCGGACTCGGCCCGGCTCGCGGTCGGCGACGACGCATGCCGTCCGGTCCGCACGAGTGCGGTGATCCGCTCCACGGCCTCCTCGATCTGAGATAGGCACTGCTGCACTTGGGGCGGGGGCGCGCCGAGAGGGTCTTGCACGTCCACATCACCCATACGGGTCGACACGGCGCCACGGCGAGCGGCCGCGCCCTGTACGAGAGCAGCGAACCGTGCGGCCGGATCCAGCATGCCCGCGGCGTCCTCGGACCGCACCAGCCGGGCGAACTCACGGAAGGTGAACGCACGGGACAACGCACGCACGGGGGAGAGTCGCACGGCGGCCTCACGATGCTCCCGCGCGGCGCCCAGCACCAGGTCCGCGTTCTCGACCATGTCCTCGGTCAGCCGGCGGGAGCCCACCCCGCAGGGCCGCAGGCCGCGTCCGGCGAGGAAGGAGGTGACAGCGGCCGCCGCGGGCACACCCGCGACGGCCCGGGTGCCGGCACTGCTCACGTCGATCACGTGCCGATGTTCGAGCAGCTGGTGCCTGAGCAGGCACTCGGCAAGCGGAGAGCGATAGAGGTTGCCGGTGCAGACCACGAGTACGCGGAACGGGGGCACGCACCCTCCAGAAGGGGAAGAAGTGAAGATCAGGACGGGCGGCGCGGGCGGGTGTCGCCGCCGTTCATGCCGGACGGGATCGGGGTGGTCGCCGCAGGCCGACCTCCCTACTTAGCGCATACCGGGCGACTTCGGTCCTCGAACCGGGGGCAACGGCGGCCAGTCCGGTGATCTGTATACGCCATAGGGCGCCATATCTCCCAAAGATGTCTAACGAACCCCATTCAGCGCTATCTATGCACATACCGTACTCGGGGTCGGACCATGCCGTCGCCTGATTCCACTTGAGGAGCGTGAAAGCGATGACGGCGTCATCGAAGTGTCGTGCCGCCTTGGCGACCGCGGCAGCCTCTGCTGTCCTGGCCGCAGTCCCCGTCATCGGGGCCCAACCTGCCCACTCCCAGCCGTATCCGCCCGATCCTCCCACCCTGACGCTCACCGCCACCACCGTCGTCGCAGGAGACGACCTCGGCTTCACAGGGACCGGGTTCCTTCCGACCGAGGGGGTGAGCGCATTCCTGTTCTCGAAGCCGGTCAAGCTGGGCCGCTTCACCGCCGACTCGAACGGCACGGTGAAGGGCACCGTCACCATCCCCAAGTGGACGGATCCGGGCAAGCACTACTTCCGCCTCAAGGGAGTGGAATCGAACCGGTCCTTGGGGGCCAAGATCATCGTGCGCCCGCACAAGCCTCACCTCGCCGACACCGGTGACGACCGCTCGCTCGTCATGGTGGGCGGAAGCGCAGCGCTGCTGGCGCTCGGGGCCGGTGCGGTGATGGCCGTCCGGCGGCGGAAGCACAACTGACCACCCACCTACCGGACAGTCGCGAAGCCTGTGCAGTACCGGCGGCCGACAGCGGATCCCCCGACGCATCCCCTCACCTTGCCGTCGGAGTACCCGCTGTCGGCCGTTCGCGGCCCGGGCCGCCTGAAGCGGACTCCCCGGGGAAGGCGCCCGCCGGTCTGCCGCTGTCCCTCACGCGGTCGAACGGGAAGCCCGGTGGGCTGAGCCGGCCCACGTGCCGCGCCCACCAGGACGACCCGTGCGCCGTCGCGGAGACCGTCAGTGCCGCAGCGTGCCGGACTCGAGGTTCTCCACGTACCAGGCGTACGTCCGGGCGATCCCTTCCCGCAGGCCGACACGAGGAGCCCAGCCGAGCGTCGTGAGCCGGGATACGTCAAGGAGCTTGCGCGGAGTACCGTCCGGCTGCTTCGTGTCCCACTCGACGCTCCCCCGGTATCCTGCGACGTCCGCGACGAGCTCCGCCAGCTCCCGGATGGTCAGGTCCGTGCCGGTGCCGACGTTGACCGGGCCGTCAGCGTCGTAGTGCTCGATCAGGTGCAGACACGCCCGTGCCAGATCGTCCGCGTGGAGGAACTCCCGACGGGGTGTGCCGCTGCCCCAGTTCACCACCCGTCGCGCACCCGACTTCCTCGCCTCGTGGAAGCGCCGGATCAGGGACGGCAGCACATGAGAGCGCTCGGGGTGGAAGTTGTCGCCCGGCCCGTACAGGTTGGTCGGCATGGCGGAGATCCAGGGCAGTCCGTACTGGCGTCGTACCGCCTGCACGTGCAGAATGCCGGCGATCTTGGCGATGGCGTAGGCGTCGTTGGTCGGCTCCAACGGCCCCGTCAGCAGCGCCTCCTCACGGATAGGCTGCTCGGCGAACTTCGGGTAGATGCAACTGGACCCCAGGAACAGCAGCCGCTCCACCCCGTGCTCCAGGGCCGCGTCCAGCACGTTCACCTGGATGCGCAGGTTGTCGGAGAGGAACTCGGCGGGCCGGGTGGCGTTCGCCCTGATCCCGCCCACCCGCGCCGCGGCCAGTACCACCACGTCCGGGCGCCTGGCCGCGAACCAGCCGGACACCGCCCGCCGCTCCCTCAGGTCCAGCTCCGCCGAGCCGGGCGCGACCACGTCGGTGAACCCCTCACGGCGGAGTTCCCTGCGCACCGCCGAACCGGCCAGCCCGGAGCCTCCGGCCACGAACACACGCGCCGAGCGGTCGAGGGGGCGGTGCACCCTGCCCTCCGGCACCGGGGCAGGTGCGTGGACCGCCGAGGCGGCCGGGACTGCGGCACCGGTGTCAGTACAGGCGCTCATGGGCTCGATGCCCTCCTTCGGACGGTCCGTCAAGAGGCGCCGTCTCTCGCGACTCCGGCAAACGGACCACTCATGAACCGAGCGGAGCCAGTACACAACGCTCGAAAACGCGACACAACGGCATGAGGCGGATGATAGCGCCGATTTCCGTATTCTTGCCGGGGTGCCGGAGGTGCCGGAGTTCGGGCCGCATCCTGTCCGTCCTTACGGCCCTGCCCGAGAAGAAGGCGCGTGACCGTCGTGACGGACGGCGCCGCACGCCACGTGGCCCGGAGGAAGCAGCATGCTGAAGACGAAGATCGCCGATCCCACGAGGCCCGGATCCTTTGCCCACGCGGCTCGTGCCAAGCGCTGGGACGAACTGCTGCGATGCTTTCCCGACCTGGCCGAGATGCACGTTCTCGACCTCGGCGGCACCCCGACCGCCTGGCGTGTCGCACCCGTTCGGCCGGCCCACGTGGTGACCGTCAATCTCGACCCGCGTACGGCCCTGCACACCGAGTCCGGAATCACGCCGGTCGTCGGGGACGCGTGCGGCCTCTCGCTGCCGACGCACATGGTCACCCGGCGATTCGACCTCGTGTACTCGAACTCCGTCCTGGAACACGTGGGAGGGCACTACCGGCGGCGGCAGTTCGCCGACACGGTGCACAGCCACGCCGAACACCATTGGGTGCAGACCCCCTACCGCTACTTCCCCGTAGAACCCCACTGGCTGTTCCCAGGGCTGCAATGGCTCCCGTTCCCGGCCCGCGTCGCCGTCTCCCGGCACTGGGGGCACGGACACGTCCCACGCGCGGGGCGTGCGCAGGCCACCCGGGACGTCCAGGAGGTCGAGCTGCTGTCCGCGGCCGAGATGCGGTCCTACTTCCCCGCTTCCACCATCTGGTTCGAACGCTTCGCGGGGCTCCCCAAGTCACTGGTCGCCAGGAGGTGAGCCCTACCCGCCGTCCGCCCCGCCCAGGTGCATGTCCCAGCCCTCAACAGCCCAGTAAAGGAATCCGCGTGACGGACAAGACCGCGCTCATCACCGGCATCACCGGTCAGGACGGCTCCTACCTGGCAGAGCTGCTGCTGGAGAAGGGATACGTGGTGCACGGTATCGTCCGCCGCGCCTCGACCTTCAACACGCAGCGCATCGAGCACCTCTACCGGGATCCGCACGACCCCGAGGCGCGCCTCTTCCTGCACTACGGCGACCTGACCGACGGAACCCGGATCGCGGGGCTGCTGGAGCGCCTGCGACCCGACGAGGTCTACCATCTGGCTGCCCAGTCCCACGTACGGGTGTCCTTCGACGAGCCGGAGTTCACCGGGGACTCCACCGGGCTGGGCACCACGCGGTTGCTCGAGGCCGTCAGGACGACAGGCCTGCCCTGCCGGTTCTACCAGGCATCCAGCTCCGAGATGTTCGGTGCCTCCCCGCCGCCTCAACACGAGGGCACCGCCTTCCACCCCCGCTCCCCGTACGGGGTCGCCAAGGTGTACGCGTACTGGGCGACGCGCAACTACCGGGAGGCGTACGGGATGTACGCCGTCAACGGCATCCTGTTCAACCACGAGTCCCCTCGCCGCGGCCCGACCTTCGTCACCCGCAAGGTGGCCACGGCCGCCGCACGCATCAAGGCCGGCCTGGAGGACGTCGTCTACCTGGGCAACCTCGACGCCCGACGGGACTGGGGATACGCGGCGGAATACGTCGAGGCGATGTGGCGGATGCTGCAACAGGACGAACCGGACGACTACGTGGTCGCCACCGGCGTCAGCTACAGCGTGCGCGACTTCGTCGAGCAGTGCTTCGCCCACGTCGGCCTCGACTGGCGCGACCATGTGCGGTTCGACGAGCGATACCTGAGACCGACCGAGGTGGACGACCTCGTCGGAGACGCCTCCAAGGCCGAGCGGGTCCTCGGGTGGAAGCCCGTCGTGCGCGCTCCGGAACTCGCCCGCCTCATGGTCGATGCCGAAGTTACGCGGATCTCCCCTGCACCTGCTACTTGGATCAAAACGCCTGCGACCGTCTCCGCATTGGAGTTGGCGAGGCCTTGACGCTTCGCGCCGACCGAGGTCAGCGGCACCATTCTTACGTGATGCCGGAAACCAGGCGAAAGCTTAACTTTCGCCTTCCACTTTCACAGGCACAGATGTCCACTCACCTCACGGCCAGGACACTGGGTTGGACGCCAATTGACGGCTAGGGTCGTTGCATGCCCAAAGCAAAGACAGCGGTCAGGCACACCCTCGACCGATTGCTCCGAATTGCTGATGCGCGCGTGATCACGATGGAGGAGGAAGACGCCGGCCGAGGACGGTACGCCCGCGCAGTACAGGGCTTGTACGACGTTTATGTCGAACATGTTCTCCCCGACCTGAGGGAACGGGATGGCCGGGTTTCACTGATCGCAAACCTCATCGGGACAGAGACCGGTGAGGCAATGTTCCTTCTCCACTGGCTGCAGAATGCCCAGGACAGTGGAGAAGGTGACATCGTCGAGATGGGTGTCGCTCAAGGCGCCACGTCGGCATTGTTGGCGAATGAGATCTTGAATACCCGACGGCACCTGTGGCTGTATGACTCGTTTCGAGGATTGTCGCGCCCGACTACCGAGGACAGACTCATCGACGACATCGAAAACCGGGGATCGATGGACGGCTACGAGTCGACGATGGCGTTTCCGCAGCAGCCTGTGAAGCAGCGGCTTGCCTCATTGGGGTTCCCGCCCGGACGGACGCACATTGTCGCGGGTTTCATCACCCCTGACGTCCGAGACCTGCCGGATCTCGTAGCCTTCGGTTATCTCGACTTCGACCTGTACAAGCCCATCCTGACGGGCCTGCGGCTGCTTGGGCCCAGGACGCGGCCCGGTTCTGTCCTGATGGTCGACGACTATGGGTACTTCTCCTCCGGCCCAGAGCAGGCTGTCCGGGACTTCCTTGCCGAGGACGACCGCTTCGATCTCGTTGTCGGCCCAAGAAGCGCTGGCCACTTCTGCGCCTTGCTACGGCGCTGAAGCGTGTTGCAGTAGGCGCGATCAGGGCATTTCCCGCGTATGGGTGAGGTGTTGAGAGGCGCAGGTGTGGATCAGGGCTTGATCAAGTTCCGTTGAGGTCGGGCTTGTGGGTGATGCCCAGGATGGGGAGGGCTCGTTCGGGTTGGTCGCGGATGGCGCGGGTGGTCTTCGCGATGTTGGTCACTCCGAGGGCTTTGAGGTCCGCGTGGACCCTGTTGCCTATTGGCAGTTGAAGGCTGACAACGGCTTGGTGGTGCTGGCAGGGTTGGTGGTGCGGTCGGTTCTTTCCTGATCCCCGATCGTGGGGTGGGATGGGCGTGTCGATGGAGCCGCGGTCGTGGCCGGAGCCGGATCCCGTGGTGGCGCGGGCGGTGCGTGCGAAGAACTACGGGCGGCAGGTGCTGTTGCCGGTGGCGGTGCGCGACCGGCTGGGGGAACTGTTCCCGGACGAGGAGTTCGCGGAGGCTTTCGGCGCGACAGGGCCGGCGGGCTGGTCTCCGGGGCGGCTCGCGTTGGTGACGGTGTTCCAGATGGCGGAGAAGCTGACGTACCGTCAAGCCGCTGAGGCGGTGCGTGACCAGCTCTCGTGGGCCTACGCGCTCGGGTTGGAGCTGACCGACACCGGCTTCGACTTCACCGTGCTGTCCCAGTTCCGTACCCGGGTGGTCGAGCACCATCTGGAAGGAGAAGGTCCTGACCTGCTGCTGGAAAGGCTGACGGAGCAGGGGCTGGTCGGTGCCGGGGGCAAGCAGCGCACCGACTCCGCCCATATCGTCTCCGCGGTGCGGGACCTGAACCGCCTGGAGCTGGCCGGGGAGAGCGTGCGGGCGGCGGTGGAGGCGTTGACGGTGGCCGCGCCGCACTGGGTCGCCGGCGTGCTGGACGTGCCCGGCTGGTCGCGCCGCTACGACACCCGGATCGACACCTGGGGCATGCCCTCCTCCGCCACCAAGCGCGACCAGCTCGCGCTGACCTACGCCCGCGACGGCTTGCCCTGCTGAGCGCCGTCCACGATCCACGCTCCGAACCCTGGCTGCGAGAGCTGCCCGCGGTGCAGACCCTGCGCACCGTGCTGCTGCAGAACTACACCCGCACCACCGCGCGGGGCGGGCGCGAGGTCGTGGCCCGGCGCACCAGGACCGAGGAGGGGGGGTGACGGGCTGCCGCCCGGCCATCTGCGCATCGCTTCCCCCTACGACCTCGACACCCGCTGGTCCGCCAAGCGCGACACCTTCTGGAACGGGTTCAAGCTGCACGTGAGCGAGAGCTGCACGGACGCGCCCGAAAAGGAGCGCACCGCCCCGAACCTGATCACGAACGTGGCCACCACCGCCTCCACCGTCCCCGACACCAAGGCCCTGGACGGCATCCACCAGCAGATGCAGCGCCGTGGCCTGCTCCCGGGCGAGCACTACCTCGACTCCGGCTACCCCAGCGCCGACCTGATCGTGAAGTCCCGCCAGAGCTACGGCATCGCACTGATCACCCCGGTCCTGCTCGACCAGTCCCGCCAGGCCCGCGCCAACGCGGGCTTCCAGGCCGACGCGTTCACCATCGACTGGAAGTACCAGCAGGTCACCTGCCCCCAGGGGCAGACCAGCTCTTCCTGGAGCCCGTGCACCCAGCACGGCTATCCGATGATCGTGGTCGCTTTCACCAAGCCGGCCTGCGGCCCCTGCCCGGTCCGCGAGTTGCGCACCACCAGCCGCCGGGGCTTCCGCCAGCTCACCACCTTGAACCCGTGCCCGCTGACCGAAGCCCTGCGCACCGCCCGCGCCGAGCAGGCCGACCGGCACTGGCAGGACGCATACGCCCTACGCTCCGGCGTCGAGGGCACCATCCGCCAGGCCCTCGCCGTCACCGACAGCCGCCGGGCCCGCTACCGCGGCCTGGCCAAGACCCACCTCGAACACGTCCACAGCGCCGTCGCCCTCAACCTCATCCGTCTCAACGCCTGGTGGAACGGCAAACCACTCGACCGCCGCCACACCAGCCACCTCGCCCGACTCGAACTCAGCCTCGCCGCGTAGCCGAATGGGCAACAGGGTCGGTCCTCGCCTCAAAGACGCCGCCCACCGTGTGCCGAGGCGATACGGCGGTACTGGGCTTCATAACAGTGCGTCAAGCCAGGCCAGGCGAAGCGTCGGGCGCGACGCAGAGCTTCGCCACCCAGCAGCAGTCGGCGCTCGGGCTCGCGCGCCATGCGCACGATTGCTGAAGCGATCTCATCAGACCGCCGGACGTCCACCAGTTCGCCCGCGGTGCCGAAGTCGAGCAGCCATGGCACCGCGCCTGAGGAACGACCCGCCACGATCGGCAGGCCCCGGGCCATGGATTCGAGCACGGTCATACCGAACGACTCCTCCAGTGTCGGAGCCACGAAGATGTCAGCGCGGTCCATGGCTGTGAGGACGTCCTCGATAGGCAGCGGACCGGCGAATACAGTTCCGGAGGCGAGGCCGCGCGCATGCGCCCAGGACTCCGCTGGACCGCCCTCTTGGAAGTCATTCCCTACCAGAACGAGTTCCGCATCTCCGAGTTGTCTGCGAACTGCTCGAAAAGCCCGGAGCAGGGTACCCACATTTTTCAGTGGAGAGAAATCTGAATTCACCGAAAGGATGCGCCGCACGGGCGACTCGCGGAGCGGATTCCCCTTCGCGAAGAAGCCGGAGGGCAGACCGTTCGGCAAGAGATGCGCAGAATTCCGACCGATACGGCCGAGCCGCTCACCAATATAGGGCGAGACCACGGCGAGATCCCTTGCCTTCATCAGGCAGTGAGCTTGCATCAGCAGTCTGACCAGCCGGTACGGATCAGGCAGACGGCGCAGAATTACGGGAGCCCAGTCATGCACGCTGATGAGGCACGGGTGTCTGCTGGCAAGTGCACCTAGACCGAACTCGTACGTCCAGTGGGCGTGGACCACATCCGTGTCCACGGAATCGAGCAGATCACGCACTGCGTTGCGCTCATGTCGGAATGCGTCCCGGGCACGGTGCTGCTCGCGATAGGAACCGACCAGCACGTTCACCGCCCCGATACGCCACTCCACCGGGGCCGTGACATCGGGACTCAAGGTCACCAGTGTCACCTCGTGGCCATTGCGGGACAGTTCCACGGCCAGTGAGGTGGATACGGACCCCCCCAAGCCTTTGGGAACGGTGGGCTCGAGGCTTGGGTCGAGCATCCGGGACAAGTACAGCAGGTCCACGGGGGCAGCGATCGTTACTCGCATGTTGTCCTTATGGTTTGAATGTTCTGACGGATCGAATCCACACCCGTGCCGAAGCGGAGTGAACGGATATCACCGCCTTCGCCCATCCCGTAGTCCATGGTAGATCGCGGCGTACGCCGCCACGCCACGCGCCATGCCGAACCGATCACGCAGCGCATGTGGAGCGCCACGAATGCGCTCGTCCCGCCCGGCGACGGCCAGCGCTCGGGCGAAAGCCTCAGGTGTGGCCTCCGTCAGCATGACGGCTGGGCCGGCCGTCGCCAGATCTCGCAGGCCGGGAACATCTGCGAGGACGGCGGGAAGCCCCGTGGCGAGAGCCTCAATTGCCGCGATTCCCACGCCTTCATGGGAGGACGGCATCACGAAGACGTCGGCCGCGTGGAGCGCCTTCAGAGGATGGTCGAGGCCGAGGAAGCATGTCCGCTTCACCACGCCCAGCTGGTCAGCCAGGCAGCGCTCGCTGTGCGCCTCGTCTTCCTGGCCCACATGGAGGTACATGAGGTCCGCAGGGCTCATGGGATGCGCCATCGCCTCGAGGACCATGCCGTGGCGTTTGACGGAGGAACAATTCCCCACGCTGACGGCTACGAGGTGGCGCTCATCAAGCCCTAGGTCAGCCCTTGCCCTCGCCCTCTCCTGAGGACTCGGGGGGGAGAATGCGCTGTCGTACCAGTTTTCGACGACCTGGGAAGTGTTGCCGAAATACCTCAGCTCGTTTTCCGTGACGGACGCGCTGACCGCGACATGTACGGTGCCCAGTGCGCTGAGCATTCGGCGCTGTACCGAACGCTCGGCGCGCAGCGGGCCGTGGAACTGGAAGACGCTGTGGACGGTGCGAACCACCGCGGCTCCCGCACTGAGCGCAGCCAGCGCGAACCAGAAGTTTCCGCGTTCGGCGTGGAGATGGACCACGTCGTATCCCCCTGCCCTGACATGTCGTCCGAGCCGGAAAGGAACTCTCTGCAATGGGCTGTCCGGAAGACGGGCGACACGGTAACCGACTGCGCGCAGGTCCTGTGCCAGAGGGCCGACGGCCGGTGCGACAGCGAGAATATGGGATTCGACACCGTGTTCCCTCCACTGGTCGGCTGCACTGCGCAACATGACTTCGGCACCCGACGCCCGAAGTTCGTTGAGGACATGCAGCACACGAAGTGGCAGCCGACTTGGCACTTCATTACTCATAAAGGACCTCCAGAGGAGCCGCCGAATTCGGCCGATAATATCCAAAAGGTTCGAAAGCGGGCCTTTTCCGAAGAAAACTGTAATGGATTGGATCAGTGCTGCTTCGTTTTGGTAGCCGCCGTTCATGCCTTCATGCAGCGATACAAGCGGGCGTCGCTTCAACCAGCCGAACTCGAATCCCGCATGCTGGCAGCGGCTCCGCAGTCGGTCTCTCCGTGGAGCGGACCGTTGTGCCGCTCACTGTGGCGATTGGCACCACTGCCCGCAGAGCGGCGAGCCCGCACCAGTCCAGTCTTGGCATGCCGGACTCACGCCGTGACTCCTGCCGCTGAGTCTCCATGCCGGCCGGAGGAGTGCGAAGCCCAGTTCACGACTGGCGAGATACGCCTTTGTCCAGGGAAAGATCTCGTTGTCGAGGCCCACTCCCCGTGTGCCGCCCACCAGCCGGGGCGTACGGGCCCGAGCCATCGCCTTGAACCGGCTGCGTGATCGCATCTTCCCCTGCGAAGTCAGATCGCTGAGCGCGTGGGGCGCCCATGGCCACTGCCTTGCTCTCTCCGGTCGGCAGCTTTCCAGCCGTCCAGCTGTGCCTGGCATGGACCAGAACGAGTCCGAGAGCCATTCCTTGTTCCAGGGACAGCGCGTAGGTGAAGCAGAACGTCAGCTGGGTTAGCACAAGAATGCGGCCCAGAACATCTGCTCGGGAATTCGATCGTATGGCAAGCAATGCCCACAGGCAGATGCCGACGAAGAGAACGAGCCCGATCACACCAAGTCGCAGCAGTGTCTGGATATAGAAGTTGTGCGGGGAGACGGTGACGATCTGCCCGTCGATGAGACGGGCGAACCCTGTTCCGAACGGCTGGCCCAGCAGCGCGTCGATCACTCCGCTGCGCCGGGCAAGCAGCTCCTCCCAGCCAGAGACCCGCCAGGCGAACGTGCTGTGTGCACCCTGCATGGTGGAGTAGGACGATCGAAGGTCCTCGCCGGTTGAGCCCAGCGAGACGACCCGGGCTCCCAAGGCAGCAGTGGTGCTCACGATCAGGGCCGTGGCCGCGAAGGAGATCCTCTCCTGGGCCATCCGGCGGCTCAGGACCACGTAGGCCGCGATGCCTACCAGCGTGACGATCCAGATGGTCCGGTGTTGTAGCAGCACCACGACAACGAGCAGGCCCAGTGCCAGGGCGCGGTAGGGGCGTGAGTGCCAGCGGAGCGTGATGAGCGTCAGGGCTGCCTGAGCGATGACCAGAGCTGGTCCGGCATCGACCGGCCTGGCGGTCACCAGCACTCCGTTCGCCAAGAGAAGCTCGCCGGCGGACGCGATTCCGTCGACAGACCAGCGTCCCGCGCAGATCACCACGCAGGCGAGCGACAGGAAGACCCACGTCTTGAGCATGAACCTGGTGACGTCCGAACCGATGTCTGAGGTGAAGACGTACAGAGTCGCGGTCAGGAAGTAGATGTAGGGGCGGCACTCGTTGACGGCCGGCTGCAATCCGAATTCAGCGATTCCGCGGCTGAGACTCACCACCGTCAGCGCGAGCATCAGGGCTGGTGCGGATGCTCTGCCGCGCTGGAAGAAGCGGGTGATGACGCGGCCGACCACGACCACCGCGGCGGGTACCGTGGTGGCGTCGGCCGCGGAGACCGTGAGATCGGCGATCTGCAGCGCCATCGACTGCTGCCGTGTCAGTACGTCGATGACCATCGGGCAGAGAAGCAGGACGATTCCGGCCCTGACATGTTTGGCGAACACCCATGACAGCGCCGCGAGGAGGATCCCCGCCGCGCACAGTTGCAGGAGTACCAGAGGGGTAACGGGCATACGGAGACCTCGACGCCCTCGACCAGGTGGGAACAGAGGGTTGCTCGGTTCCTGGGGTTCGAGGACGCTCTTTCGATTGCGCGGAGAAGCCTGAACAGCGTTGTACCTCACGAACGGCAACAAAAGGGTCAAGCGCGGTAGGCAGTCATCCCCCTGGCCAGCCAAACGGAGTCACGTGGCCGCGTTTCACGCTCGTTCCGCCGCGGTGTGCTTTCTGCTGCCGAAGGCCGACTGGATCAGTGCACGGCCGCGGGCCGCCCGGACGCCCCTGAGGGAACGGCCGAACAGGAGGACTGACGCACCCGCTGCCGAACCGGTGGCGAGTTGGAGCCCCAGAGCCACCGTCGGAGGTTGGTCCCTCATCACATGTCCCGCGGCTGCCGCGGTGGACGCGACGAATACGGCGACAGCCGTCGACTGCGCATAGGCCACCAGCACTTCGGGCATCGATCCCGGAATGGCGCGACTGAGCCACACAAGGTATGCGGCGTGCTGAAGGATCCGAGCCGCCACCAGCGCCGCAGCCAGCCCGGCCACTCCGGTATCCGACGCAACAGCAGCAGCGGCTGCCGTCAGCAGGACGATCAAGTGCAGGAGTTCGATCACTGCCTTTTGTCCCACTTTGCCGAGTGCCTCCGCCAGCACGGCGGGAAGATACGCGAGAACGTTCAGCAGGCCCACGACGGCCAGAGGGGGCACCAGGTCCGCGGTGGCCTGCCACGCATCACCAAGGAGGACTTCGACCGCGTTGTCGGAGCACACGGCGACGGTTGCGGCCATCGGGGCGAAGAGCAGCGCGGTCACCGACATGCTGTCGATGTACGCCCCCTTGAGTCGGTCGCGGTCGCTTTGGGCGCGGCTGAATGCCGGCAGCAGCACCTTGTTCAGGGCAGCCGCGGTCTGGTGCAGGGGAAGAGCCGCCATGAACCATGCGCGGTTGTAGTGGCCGAGTGCTTGCACTCCTGCGTATCTGCCGACCAGAACGGTGTCGGCGCTGAAGGCGAGGAACTCCAGGAATCCCACGAGAGAGACCTTTGTACCGAAGGCGGCCATCCCTGCCATCGCACGCACGTCGAAGAGCGGCCGCAGATGACGCCATGTCAGTGCACAGTGGGTCAGGGCCGTCAGAGCGGACTGCCCCAAAGCCGCGTACACCAGGCTCCACACCCCGCAACCCATTACTGCCGACACCAGTCCGAAGCCGCAGTAACCGACGAGATAGGAGAGGAACTCGATCAGGGAGACAGTCCGGTACCGCATGCTGCGGCGCAGCAGTCCCGAGGCGGTTGCGCTGACGGCGGAGAGCAGGAAGCTCAGAGCCAGAGCACGGCAGACGGGGGTAAGCTCCGGCGGCGCGTGGACGGCCTGAACCCCGAACGGAGCGACTATCCAGAACAGCGCGTAGAACGCGAAGCCGGTCGTGATGCCGACCGCGCAGCTTGCCCGGATGTCGCGCTCCCGCAAGACCGGGCGTTGAACGACGGCCGAGCTCAGACCGCCCTGGGCGAAATAGCTCACGAAACGGAGCATGAACATCGCGAGGGCGACCAGCCCGAAGTCACTCGGGGTGAGCAGTCGGCTGACTGCCGCGGAATACGGGATCTGCACGACGAACGTTCCGAAGGCCGCCAACAGCGTCCATCGCGCTCCTCGCACAGTGGTTGAAGTCAGTCCCGCTGCGGAGGGGGACCGCGTGGCATCGACGTCACCCGGCACGGCAGCCGAATCCTCGGCGGACTCGGTCGAGACCCCCAGTGGCGAAGAGCCGGACATACGGTGAGACGAACCAGACCGGCCACATCGGACCGGCATGCCGCCGGGTGAACCGCAACCAGCTGGCCGGCGGAAGGCCTTTGGGGGCGCACATCAGACGCAGCCGCTTCCGGAGAGACAGCGCAGGGTCCGTCCAGTCCCCCTCCGTGGGGTTGCGCGGACACGTACCCAGCGTTCCCGGGACGATCCAGATGGCACATCCGAGGTACCCGGCGCGCAGGCCGTAGTCGAAGTCGGCCAGACCATGACTGAAATCCGCGTCGATCTCCCCGACGCGTTTGACCACAGAGCGAGGGATGAGGACCAGGTTCCCATTCATCGTCTCGGCCTGAACCGGCCTGCCGGCCGGAGCGACCTTGGTGAAGGACACCGGACGCAGACAACTGCGGCGGTGCATACCCGAGTAGGTCACCGCGCCGGTGCGTGGATCGCGCAGGGCGCCTACGGCGATGCTGTCCCCTGCCTCCGAACGGGACAGCGATCGGTGGGTCTCGAGCAACTGCGACAACGCTCCGGGGTCCAGGAGGACGTCGTCGTTGAGCCACAGCAGGTAGTCGTAATCCCCTGCGGCCGACGCCGCGAGTGCCATCGCCTTCGCCCAGAACAGCCTGCCGTTGCCCTGAAGCACACGGATGCCGGGCCATACCTCGCGAGCAGCTCGTGCGGTGCCGTCGGTGCTGCCATCGTCGGTGAGCACGACACTCACGGATACCTCGGGTCCGCCCTGCCCGATCAGCGACCGCAGGCATCGGACCGTGCTCTCGCGACGGTTGTGACAGGCGATCAGCACCACCACGCGCGTCACGGGTGCCGTCGACCGGCCCATGGTCTTCTCCCCTGGCCCAGGGCTCACCGCTCGGGCGCTACGAGGGCTTCGGCGCGACGCACCTCAGGGAGCTCGGACACCTGCTGTGCCACGCCCGGGGCGGCCAGCACCACGCAACCGCGACGGCGCCCGCTCTCCATGCTGGACGGGCAGTTCGGCCAGAACGTGTCGTAGGGCGCGACGGTCTCCCCCAGATAGTCCATCGACAGCTGCAGGTCACCGTAGGTGTCGAATTCGTAACCGTCGTCGTCGGGCACCTTGAAGTCGTCGATGACGATGACCGAGTCTGTCCACGCCTCCGTGATGATGTCGACTTCCTCCCGGAGGGGGAGATCCTTTTCCCAGTGGGCGTCCAGGTAGAACAGGACCCGCGAGCAGGGAAACCGGGCGTCGTCGCGCAGCGTCCGCAGAGCATCCCTGGAATCCTCGTTGAGCACCCGGACGTCTGGATTTCTGCGGAAACGTCTCTCGGCGCAGCGTGCGAATCCGCGGTTCTTTTCGACGGTGAACACGGGAGCACCGGACAGATGCCACAGGAACTGCGTCGATCCCCCGCAGTAGGTACCGGATTCGAAGATCGCCTGGGGCTGGAGTTCGCGGACCAGGGAGCGGAACAGGTTCTGACGGAATCGCTGCCCGTTGAGGACGGCGGGCCACGGCCCGTAGAGCCATGGCCGCATGGTGCGGATGGGCTTGGTGATCGTGCGCCGGAGCCGAACGGGCAGGACATCGTATGCACGCCCATTGGTCCGGCTGCCCGTCGGCCTTGGAACAGTCATTTAACTGACACCCTTCATGGAATGGGCTCGTCGGTCTGATGCAATTCCTCAAGTCGGCTCACGGCCTTGTCCCGAGCATATGCAGCAAACCGTCGCAGAAGCGCTCTGCCATGCCGTCCGCCGTGTAGTCGGCGGCGTCCTTGCGGCACGCTTCACGTAGGGATTCCAGGCGGGAGCGGTCGCTCAGCACTTGCTGCACCGCCACCGCATAGGCCTCCGGATCGTCTCGACTGACCACTGCGTTTCGTCCGTGCTCCAGGTATTCGAACTCGGGCGCGTGCCAGGGCCAGTCGGTGGTGACGATGGGTGTCCGGAGGGCGAAGGAGTCCACCGCGCACAGTCCCACCCGCCCCGGCATCAGCATGACGTCCGATACCGCTCCGAGCAGCGCGACGTCCTGTCCGGCGCGGTGCCCGAGAGCCAGCACCGGGCTGTCCGGGGCGAGGCTCGCGGCTTCCACCAGGGGCCGGTCGACACCGTCTCCGGCCACCAGCAGCTTGAAGCCCGGCAGGCCGGTCGCGAGACGTCGCGCGCATTGGAGCAGGAAGGGGATCCGCTTCGGGGTATCAAGTCCCCCTACGTACAGAGCCGTTCGTCCCGGCTTGAGATGGTGGCGCTCGCGCAGCGCGGCGGCCGCGGCGTGTTCGGGCGTGCCCTGGATGTCCGCGCGCTCACGCGTGACGGTCAGCTCCCTGGTGTCCACGGAGTTGCGCAGGACGGTGATCCTGTCCCGGGGGAAACCCCGCGAGGCGACGTGTGAGGCTCCCCCCTGGGTGTAGGCGAAGAACCAGGCGGCCTGCCGCGTGAGCGCATCCTTGGCAGCTTCTTGGAGCCGGCTCGTTTTCTTGGTGTACGTGCGGCCGTGGCCCCAGAACGCGACCCGTGGAGGGCGACCACCCGGCCGCCGCGTCATCTGACGCAGCAACAGCGGATAGGCCTCCAGGTTCCGCAGTGCCTGCTCCAGTACCACCGCGTCGGCGGAAGCGGCCCAGTCCGTCACCTGACGCCACAGAAGGGACCGTCCGCCGGGAGCGGGCAGCCGTCGTGAAGGTACCTGTACCGCGCAGGCGCAAGGGGCTGCGTCGCGCCGGGCCGCCTGCTGCGGTGGTACCAGCCCGTACAGCACTTCCAGGTCAACCCCTGCGGAGCTGAGCCGGCCCTGCAGGTGATTGAAGAACGACGTCCGATAGCCGGGAACGTAGGGCTGCACCACGACAACGCGCCGCCGGGTCTCCCGGGGGCTCACCGGAGTGATCGTCATGGCCGCACCTCGGGGATCCGGGCCGGGGTTTCCCGGCGATGTCGGACGAGTCCGCCCGAGTTCAGGCGATCTCCGGCCACCGCACCGCTGTCCGTTCGCACCGGGCGGGACGCCTGGCGCACCACCCCATGGACGAAGCGCGCGTTGCCGAACAGGTACCGGCGCCACAGGCGGCGTGGTTCACAGCCGAGCCGGAACAGCCATTCCAGCCCGTTGTGCCGCATCCAGTGCGGTGCCTGCGGCTTGTTACCGGCGACGAAGTCGAAGGCCGCGCCCACGGCCACGGCCACCACGGGCAGCGCGTCGCACAGTTCGGCGGCCCAGCGGTCCTGCTTCGGCGTGCCGAGTCCGACCCAGACGATGTCCGCCGCGGCGGAACGGATCCGCTCCACCTGCTGGCGCCGTTCGTGGACGTGCAGGGGCCGGAAGGGCGGGGAGCAGGTGCCCACGATCCGCGCCCCGGGATAGCGCCGCCGCAGCTCCCGGTGGAGTGCGTCGAGCACCTGGGGCGTGGAGCCGAGAAGGTAGTGGTTCAGTTCCGTGTGCTGAGTCAGGGCGAAGACGTCCGTGAGGAGGTCGGGACCGTACACACGTGTGCCGGGCAGTTCGGCGGTGGGGTGGAGCAGTCGGTTGGCCCATACGACCGGCTGCCCGTCGGGCAGGTTCAGGGCGGCCGAGCGGAGGATGGCGCGCAGCTCGGGGTCCCGGTCGGCCAGGGCGAGCGTGTAGGCGTTGGACAGGTGTACGTCACTGCCGCGCCGGCTGCCGGAGGCGCCGGGTTCGCCGGTGAGTCCCTGCCGTGCCTCGCGCATCAGGTCGGCCAGGTGCACGACATGGCGGGCCGCGCTGTCGCGGGTGTGTGCGGTGATGGGCACACCGAGGCACTCGACCACGGGAGCGGCCACCGGCATCGTTCGACTGCTCGGAGGGGCGGTCATGAGGCGGCGGAGCTCGGCGTGAATCCGGCGGGGCGCGGGCCGCTCCCGGCGCACTCCCCGACGGACAGACGCCGGCGGAAGTACGTGACGGTGTCGCACAGGCCGCGTTCCACGGGAGTGGTGGGTTCCCAGTTCAGCAGCTCGCGGGCCAGGGCGATGTCCGGACGCCGCCGCTCGGGGTCGTCCTGGGGACGGGGGATGAGCGTGATCTCGGAGCGGGACCGGGTGAGCTTGCCGATCCACTGCGCCAGCTCCAGCATGGAGACCTCGTGGGGATTGCCCAGGTTGACGGGTCCGCCGTGGTCGCAGGCAAGCATGCGCAGGAGGCCTTCGACCACATCGTCGACGTAGCACAGCGACCTGGTCTGGTTGCCGTCGCCGGTGACCGTGATCGGCTCCCCGCTCAGCGCCTGGCGGATGAAGGTGGGGATCGCCCGTCCGTCGTCCGGGCGCATCCGCGGCCCGAAGGTGTTGAAGATGCGCACGATCTTGGCGTCCACACCGCGACTCCTGCGGTACGCCATCGTCAGTGCCTCACCGAAGCGCTTCGCCTCGTCGTACACCGAACGCGGGCCCACCGGGTTCACATGTCCCCAGTAGCTCTCCGGCTGAGGATGGACCAGCGGGTCGCCGTACGACTCGGAGGTGGAGGCCAGCAGGAAGCGGGCGCCCTTGGCGGCGGCCAGATCCAAGGCGTGCCAGGTGCCGGCCGAGCCCACCCGGAGTGTCTCCAGGGGCAGTTTCAGGTAGTCGGCGGGGGAGGCGGGTGAAGCCATGTGAAGGACGGCGTCCACCGGCCCCGGCTCGTCCAGGCCCTGGGTGATGTCCCGTTGGCGGAACTGGAAGCGCCGGTCGCCCATGAGGTGCTCGATGTTCTCGGGGCCGGACGTCAGGAAGTTGTCCACGCAGACGACTTCGTGGTCCGCCTGAAGCAGCCGTTCACACAAATGGGAGCCGAGAAACCCGGCCCCACCCGTCACTACCGCACGCATGCAGGTCCTCTCGGCCGCCTCGCCCAGGCTGTGGCGAGGGCGAGCTTCGGTGTCATTGCCGAAGCGTAGATCAATGTCGTGTTTCTATTCCTTAGTCAGGAATAGTCCGATTGAAATGTCCTGCGGGCCACCATGCGCCCGAACCAGGGCACGTTTCACCCGTTCTGCCGCAGAAGACGAAGGGACGCCCGATGCCGGTATCCGCTGCGAAGACGGCCCCTCACCGGCCGGCTCCCGGTGGGCGGGCGCACGTGGGCGTCCGGGCCGCCAAGCGGTTCATCGACTGCGCGGGGGCCGCCGTCCTGCTCCTGTTCGTGGCGCCGGTGCTGATCGCCGCCGCCGTCGCGGTGAAGCTCGACAGTCCGGGCCCGCTGCTGTTCCGCCAGCGCCGCACCGGCTGGCGGGGCAAAGAGTTCCACGTCCTGAAGCTGCGGACGATGCACGTCGGTTCGGAGCGGTTGCGCGTCGCCATGGAGGAGTCCAACGAGGCCGACGGGCACCTCTTCAAGATCCGCGAGGATCCGCGGGTGACCACGGCCGGGCGCTGGTTGCGGCGTTACTCCCTGGACGAGTTGCCGCAGCTGGTCAATGTGCTGCGGGGGCAGATGTCCCTGGTCGGCCCCCGTCCGCTCCCTGTCGTGGACTCGGCGTTCACCGGGGAGGCCCGGCGCCGCCTGCTGGTCCGCCCCGGGATCACCGGGCTGTGGCAGGTGAGCGGACGGTCCGACCTCGCCTGGGAGGACGCCCTGCGTCTGGATCTCGAGTACGTCGACACCTGGTCGATCAGGCTGGACCTGGCGATCCTCTGCCGGACCCTCCCCGCCGTGCTGCGCGGTGACGGCGCGTACTGAGCCGGCGCCCGCGCGACGCGCGGAGTGCTCACCTCCACACCCGGCGCCCCACGGGGCGTTGCGGGGACCCGCAGGCCCCAGCGAACGAGATCAGCCAGGGAGTGACATCAGATGTCCGAGACTCGCCGTGGTGCGTCGCGGGTGCAGGAATCCCCGCCCGGTGCGAAGCGGGCCCGATGGATTCCGCGCCGGTACGCGGACCGGGTCCTGCCCGCCGTCGTCGTCCGCCGGCTGCGCGACCGTCGCGTCAGGATGCCGCTGTACGCCGTGGCCGGACTGGTCCTGGCCGGTGCCGCCTGGATCGCGGCCACCGGAGTACTCGCCCGGAATGAGCTGCTGGCGGCCCAGCGAAGCCTGGAGACGCTGCGGCGGCAACACCTCGCGCAGCCCGCTGCGGCCTCGGCCACCGCTGCCGGCCCTCCTGCGGCGCTGACCGCGACAGTGCGGGACGCGGTGCGCGACGCCACCGGCCACGCCGCCCGGGCCCACCGGCTCACGACCGGCCCCGCCTGGTTCCCGGCGGCTCATCTGCCGGTTCTCGGCGCCCCCTTCCGTACGGTACGCGGTATCGCGGAGGCCTCCGACCGGCTGACCCGCGACGTGCTCCCTCCCCTGGTGCGCACCGTCGAGGAACTCGATTCCACCGGGGCGGACGACGGCCGGCACCTGAACCTCTCCGCGCTGCGCCGTGTGGCTCCCCTTCTCGAACAGGCCTCGCGCAGCGCATCGAGGGTGCGTGCCGATGTCGACGACCTCCCGCACGGCACCTGGCTGCCGGCCACCGACCGGGCGCGCACCGAACTCGCCCGGCAGCTCGACCGGATCACCCCTCTCGCCCACGATGCCGCCGCGGCGGCCCGGTTGATGCCCCCGATGCTCGGAGCCGACGGACCGCGACGGTATCTGGCGGTGTTCGAGAACACCGCGGAGGCTCGTGGAACGGGTGGGCTGCCGGGAGCCTTCGCGGTGCTCAGGGCGGAGCGGGGCCGGCTGAGCTTCGAGCACTTCGGCAACGACACCGAACTGAGCGAGGCCTATGCGGACGTCGACCTGGGAGCGGAGTTCAACGGGCTCTACGGCCCCAGCGCCCCGACCCGGACCTGGGTCAACTCCAACATGAGCCCGCACTTCCCGTACGCGGCGCGGATCTGGGCCGCGGCGTGGCAGCGGCACAGCGGCCAGCGGGTGGACGGCGCCTTCGGCCTGGACCCCGGTGCGGTCTCCGGGCTCCTCGCCGCCTCCGGCCCTGCCCGGCTGCCCGACGGGAGCGCCGTCACCGCGCACAACGTCGTGGATCTCAGCGAGCGCGCCAGCTACGCGCTCCACCCGGACTTCAAGCGGCGCAAGGCGTACTTCCTCGATGTGGCGCGCGCGGTGGCCATCCGGCTGCTCGGCGCGTCGGCGGACCCCACGAGCCGGACCGCACTCTTCTCGGCACTGCACCGGCAGTTGGGAGAGGGGCGGATCAAGGTGTGGAGCGGGCACGCGGCGGAGCAGCGCGAGCTCCTGGCGCGGTCGTTCGGCGGAGCGCTGCCCGAAGGTTCCGCTCCCCTGGCCGGACTGGTCGTCAACAACGCGGCGGGTACGAAGCTCGACTACTACCTCGACCGCCGGCTCACGTGGGCACCGGGCCGGTGCGTGGACGGCCGGCGCGAGGTCACCGTGACCGTGCGCCTCGCCAACCGGGCTCCTGCCTCGGGGCTCCCGCCGTACGTCGTCCAGCGGGTGGACGCCCCGCCCTACGACACCCGGCCGGGTGACAACCGCCTCCTGGTGTCCTATTACGCCAGTGCCGGCGCCACCCTGTCCCGTGCCACCCTGGACGGACGCTCCGCTCAGCTCAGCCACGGCACCGAGCGGGGCCACCCCGTCTTCACCCTCGACGTCGAGCTGCCCGCGGGTGCCGCGCGCACCCTCGTACTCCACTTGCTGGAACGGCCCGCGGACCGTTCTGCCTTCGTGCTGCGTCAGCCCCTGGTGCACCCCCTGCGGGCCAGAGCGCTCCCGAGCGGTCCGTGCACCGGCTGATCCGCCCCCTCGGCGGCACGGGAGCCGGTTCCAGGTCGGCCGTGCCGGAACGCACGCCGCGCCGACGCCGATGGCGGCTCCGGCCGACTCGGCGGCAGGTGGCACGTTTTGGCCGTGTATCGCGGATACGATCACGTAGCTGCCAAATATCCATGTTGCTGCCTTTTTGAACACCTGGGATGGATACCTTGAATCTGTCCGACTACCTTCGGTTCCTGGTCAGGCGCTGGCGGATCATCGCGGCGCTGGGCCTGCTGGGAACAGCGGTCGGCGTGTTCGTCACCCACACCACCACACCGCAGTACCAGGCCACCTCGACCCTCTTCGTGTCGCTCCAGGACTGGGACGACACGGTCAAGCTCAATCAGGGCAACAGCTTCGCCCAGGCTCGCGTCCGCTCCTACGCGGAAGTGGTCACCAGCCCTTACGTGACCGGACCGGTCGCCGAGTTTCTGCGGCTGGACATGACGCCCTCACAGCTGTCCCGGAAGATCACCACAGAGGTGCCTCTCGAAACGGTACTTCTCAAGATCACCGTCACCGACACCAAACCGGTCCGGGCGGCCCGGATCAGCAACGCGGTCGCCCACCGCTTCGCCGAGGTCATCGCCAAGATCGAACGACCGGAGGGCGCCCGGCTCTCGCCCGTCCGGCTGAGCATCACCGAGCACGCCACCAGGCCCAGGACGCCGACGTCCCCGAACCTGGTGCTCAACCTCGCACTCGGGCTCGTGGCCGGCCTGGGCCTCGGTACCGGCCTGGCGGTCGCGCGGGAGTCGCTGGACACCTCGGTGCGCAGCCGCAGCGACCTCACCCGGTGTCTCGCCGGCACCGGCGGAACGGCCGTACTCGGCAGCGTCGTCCTCGACCAGAGTGCCTCCCGGCACACGGTGGCGGTGGACGACGACGCGTTCGGCCGGCGGGCGGAGGACTTCAGACGGCTGCGCACCAACCTCCGGTTCGTGGACATCGACGCCCCGCCCAAGGTCATCGCGGTCACCAGCGCGGTGCCTGCCGAGGGGAAGACGAGCATCTCGATCAACCTGGCGTCCTCCCTGGCCGAGTTCGGTTCCTCGGTCTGCCTGGTCGACGCTGACCTGCGGCGCCCCAGTGTGGCCTCCGCGCTCGGCCTGGTACAGGACGCCGGGCTGACCACCGTGATGATCGGCCAGGCGAACGCCGAGGACGTGACGCAGTCGGCGGGCTCATTCTCGGTGCTGGCCAGCGGGGTGCTGCCGCCGAACCCCGCGGAGATGCTGGGCTCGGAGCAGTTCCGCACCGTGGTGCGCTCGCTCGCCGACAGGTTCGACCATGTGGTGATCGACACCGCGCCGGTCCTCCCGGTCGCGGACACACCGGCGATGGCCTCGGCGGTCGACGGCTACCTGCTGGCCGCCCGCTACGCGAAGAGCTCCCGGGGTCAGGTCACCGACGCCGTGCGCGCACTGCAGGACGTCGGCGCCACCGTGCTCGGCAGCGTCCTCAACATGGTGCCCGCCAAACGCGACAGCGAGCAGTACGGCTACGGGTACCGCCCCAAGACCTCGGGACGCCGCGAGCGGCTCCGGCTCCTGGCCCGGGCCACGCTCCGGCCACGGCTGCGCCGCCGCGGCAGGCCGGCGACGATCGGCGTCTTCCCCGCGCCGGCCGCACCGAAGGGGAAGGACACCACCCCGGTGGCTGCCCAGGAAGGCGGAGACCATCACTGACCGAGGAGGGGATGCCGCGGCCGGCCCGGGCCGCGCCCGGCAGGTGCCGCGCCCTCGGCCCGGCGGTCGTCGGCGCAGCGGACCCGGAATGGCGGTTCGCGGCTCCCGGCCGATGGCCCGGTGCGCGCGGATGCGCGCACTCCCGGCCCTCGCGGCCGCGGTCCTGGGGGGCTCGGCACTGCTCGCCTCCTGTGCGGCTGACGACCGCTCACCGATGCACACGAAGACCGCGGCCGGGTCTGCCGTGGGGCCGGTCGAGCACCTGAGGGTCAGGGTCCTCGACGTCCTGCCTCACGACCCGAAGGCCTATACGCAGGGCCTGGAGATGGCGGGGCGAACCCTCTACGAGGGGACGGGCATGGCCGGTGAGTCGTCGATCCGCCGGGGCCCGCCCGGCCGGCGTCCCGCCGTCCGTGCCGACCTGCCGGCTCCACTGTTCGGGGAAGGGGTCACCGTCCTCGGACGGACGTTGTGGCAGTTGACCTTCCGGGACCACATCGCCATCGAACGGGATGCCAAAACCCTGGCCGAACTGCGTCGTCTCCCCTACCCGGCGGAGGGCTGGGGCGTATGCCACCAGCCGGGGCGCGGGCGGCTGGTCACCAGTGACGGTTCCGCTCGGCTGACCTTGCGGGACCCGCGCACGCTGGCCCCGACGGGTGAACTCCTCGTCACTCATCGAGGCCGTCCGGTGCCGCGGCTCAACGAGCTGGAATGCGTGGGCGACCACGTGTACGCCAATGTCTGGCCCTCCGACCGGATCGTGCGCGTCGACTCGGGCACCGGCGCGGTCACCGCTCAGATCGACGCCTCGGGGCTGCTGTCCTCGAAGGAGCGACAGCCCGCCGAGGTGCTGAACGGCATCGCCGCCATCCCGGGCACCGGAGAGTTCCTGCTCACCGGCAAGTGGTGGCCGAAGATGTTCCGGGTGGTTTTCGTCGCCAGGTGATCCGGGCGACGTCTGTCTGGGAGGGGACGTACTTCGACCACGTCGGGTTTCAACTCCGGCGGATCCTGGACGAGTCGGAGAACCGCCTTCCGGCTTCTACTTCCGTCGGCGCAGCCCACGCAGACCGAGCAGGGCGGCGCACGCCACGGCCACCGCGATGGCGCCGGTCCTGAGGTTGCCGCCGAGCCCGTCGCCGCCGGCTCCGTCGTCCCGTGCGGCCGAACCGCCGCTGCTTGAAGAGGCGCTGGATCCACCGGGCGCGTCCTGCCCCTCCACCGGGCTGTCCGCCCCCTCTGCGCCGTACATCAGCTTCTTGCCGTCCGCGGTGTAGGTGACGGACTCCCCCTGGCCGAGGAACGGCACACCGAGCCGTTCCTTCTTCTTGATCTTCCCGCCGTTCCAGTCGTACGCGATCGCCCCGAAGTAGCTGCGGACGACGAGGTGTTCGCCGTCCGGGGAGAGCGTGGCGTCGGTGGCCTCCAGGTCGGGGACGGCCGCGACGGGCCGGAACGTGTTCGACCCGGACGGGGAGAGCCGGGCCGGACCCTCGTACAGGTGCCCGCCCTTCTCGTTCTTGTCGACGATGTAGACGCGGCCGGTCTTCGGGTGCACGACAAGGGACTCGGCGTCCCGCGCGCCGTCGGAGTACTTCACGACGTACTGCGTGGCCTTGATCGTCTGGTCGCGCAGGTTCTTCGGCTCGGGCAGCCGGTAGATCCAGACGTACGGCCAGGTGCCGCCGAGGTTGTCGCCGATGTCGCCGACGTAGATCTGGTCGTCCGGCCCGATGGAGATGGCCTCGACGTCGCGGGGGCTGCCCACGCCGGACATGGTGACGGTGGCGACCGTCTCGCCCGTCGCGCTGTCGACGGCGTAGAGGTACGCCCCGTCGTCGCTGTCGTTGTGCGTCCAGTAGATGCCGGGGTGCTGCCGCGAGGCCGCCAGGCCGCTGGACTCGGTGATGCGCGGGTCCTTGATCGTGAACTCCTCGTCGCCGTCGGCGGCGGAGGCGGGCACGGCGAGGGCGCCCGTGAGGAGGGCCGCGGCGAGGAGGGCGAACGGTCTGCGCATGCCCCAAGCCTGCCATCCGGCTCCGCGGTTCATCGGCGTAACGGATCACAGGCCCGACGGCAGGCCGGAGGGGCGTGGCCCGACTCACACCCCGCCGGGCGTTCAGATCGTTCATCATGAGCGGATGCTCAGGTTCATGCCCGTCGGTGACTCCATGACGATCGGAAGCACGGGCGAACACACATGGCGCTACCGGCTGTGGCAGCACCTGTGCCGTTCCTACGGCGGCCCCTTCACCCTCGTCGGGCCGCGCGAGACGCTCTACGACAAGCTCGCCGAGGCCCCGGTGTCGTACGCCTACGCCGAACCGGACTTCCCGCGCGCCCACCTGGCCGGCTGGGGCGAGGGCTGGCAGCACATGGCGCCGCTGATCGGCGAGGCGGTGCGGTCGTGCCACGCGGACGTGCTCCTGGTCTCCCTGGGCCTGATCGACCTCGGCTTCTACACCAACGCGGAGCAGACCGCCGAGAACGTCCGGGCTTTCACGGCCGAGGCGCGGGCGGCGAACCGCCGGGTGGGGATGGTGTGGCTGCCGGTGACGCCGAACGTGCGCGCCCAGTCGGACGCGGCCTTCGCCGGCGAGGTCGCCCGCTTCAACGAACTCCTCGCCAAGGCGGCAGCCGACCTCGACGAGCCCGGCTCCCCCGTCCTGGTGGCCTCACCCCCGCCGTCGTACGACATCGCCACCGACACCTACGACGGCACCCACCCCAACGCGAGCGGCGAACACAAGATCGCGGCGGCCTTCGCGGACGCGATGCACCAGGGCTGGGACCTGGCCGGGCCCTACGGGGAGTAGCAGGCTCGACGGACCAAGGCTCCTCCCCGAGATCGCTTGCTTGGAGCGCACTTCAAGACGTTGGCTTGGGGACCATGAAGTACACGCAGCTCGGACGCACGGGACTCAAGGTCAGCCGGCTCGTCCTCGGCACCATGAACTTCGGCCCCCAGACCGACGAGGCCGACAGCCACGCCATCATGGACGCGGCGCTGGACGCGGGCATCAACTTCTTCGACACCGCCAATGTGTACGGCTGGGGCGAGAACAAGGGCCGTACCGAAAGCATCATCGGCAACTGGTTCGCCCAGGGCGAGGGACGCCGCGACAAGGTCGTCCTCGCCACGAAGGTCTACGGCAACATGGGCGCCGACGGCCCGGCCTGGCCCAACCACGACAAGCTCTCCGCGGTCAACATCCGGCGGGCCGTGGACGCCAGCCTCAAGCGGCTCCAGACCGACTACATCGACGTCTACCAGTTCCACCACATCGACCGGGACACCCCCTTCGACGAGATCTGGCAGGCGATCGACGTCCTGGTCCAGCAGGGCAAGATCCTCTACGTCGGGTCGTCGAACTTCCCCGGCTACAAGATCGCCCAGGCCAACGAGATCGCCGCCCGGCGCGGCGGCACCATCGGCCTGGTCAGCGAGCAGTGCCTGTACAACCTCGCCGAGCGGCGCGCCGAGATGGAGGTCGTCCCGGCCGCGCAGGAGTACGGGCTCGGCGTCATCCCGTGGTCGCCGCTGCACGGCGGTCTGCTGGGCGGTGTCCTCAAGAAGGAGGTCGAGGGCAAGCGCCGCGCCTCCGGCCGCGCGGCCGACGCGCTCAACGACCCCGCCACCCGGGCACAGATCCAGTCCTACGAGGACCTGCTCGACAAGCACGGCGTCGAGCCCGGCGAGGCCGCCCTGGCCTGGCTGCTCACCCGCCCCGGCGTGACCGGCCCGATCGTCGGCCCGCGCACCGCCGAGCAGCTCGCCTCCGCCGTCCGCGCGTCCGAGCTGGAGCTCTCCGAGGAACTCCTGACCGGCCTGGACGAGATCTTCCCGGGCCCGGGCCCGAGCCCGGAGGCCTTCGCCTGGTAGGCACGCCCCCCTCAGGGGCGCGGGGCCGGTATCGACATGCGGCTTCGCCGCGTGGGCGCGACCGGCCCCCACCGGCCCGCAGCCGGAGAACAGCCGTCAGCAGTTCCCCGCCGCCCTACCTCCCGAGCACGGAAGCCAGGGCCACGACGAGAAACATCAGCACGAGCACACCGGCCATGATCCGGTTGCGGGTTTTCGGGTCCACGGCACCGAGCCTAACCGGCGCCGCCGAGCGGCCAGCGCCCGACCGCCTCGTACCGGGGCTGCTCCCCCGGGACCCCGGAGGCCGGCAGATGGCTCCGCACCAGGCAGAGCTCCCGCACCGTCCAGGTCCGGCCCGAGAACCCCGCGAGGACGTCCAGAAAGGGCCGCACCTCCCCCGCGGCGCGGTTCCGCGCCACGGTCAGATGGGCCTTGTACCGCCGGTGCTCCCCCATCGGCACCCCGGCCTTGCGCGCGGCCGCCTCGGCCCGCTCGGCCAGCAGCCGGAGGGTCGCCAGGTCTCCCTCGGCCCCGGCCCACAGCGCCTTCCCGTGCCCGAACTGCCCGCCACCCCGCACGGCCAGTGCGAACGGCTCGGTCCGGCGCGCGGCCCGCTCCAGCCGCTCCGACAGCTCCGGGACGACAGCGTCGTCGACCTCACCGTAGAAGGCGAGCGTGAAGTGCCAGCCGGGACGGCCGGTCCAGCGCATGCCGTCGGCGCCGGGCAGCGCGCGCAACTCGTCGACCACACCGCCGAGTTCACGGCACACTTCGTCAGGGGGCAGCACGGCCGCGAAGAGTCTCATGGGGCCAGCCTGGCACCATGAGGCCATGCGGATCACCATCCGGGACGGCGGGCCCGACGACATTCCCGCGATACTCGGCATGCTCGACAGCGGCGTGGAGTGGCTGGTCTCCCAGGGGCGCACGGGGCAGTGGGGGACGAAGCCGCTGTCGCAGAGCCCGAAGACCGTGGAGTCGGTCCGCCGGTACATGGCGGAGGGCAGCGTGTACATGGCCGACGCCGACGGCGTCCCGGCCGGCACCCTCACCCTCACCGGCTCGGCGGGCGCCTATCTGTCCCACCTCCCCCAGCCCGGCGAACCCGAACGCTACATCCACTGGCTCGCCTCCGACCGCCGCTTCAAGGGACACGGCGTGGGCAGCGCCCTGCTCACCCACGCCGCCGAGGAGACCCGCCGCGCCGGGATCTCCCTCCTCCGCGTCGACTGCTACGCCGGCGACGACGGCAAGCTCGTCCGCTACTACGAGTCCAACGGCTTCACCCGAACCGAGTCCTTCACGGTGGGCGAGAACAAGTGGCCGGGGCAGTTGCTGGCCAGGCGGGTGTAGGCGGCCTCCGGACCCGGGCGTGTCCCGGTCACCGTGCGTATCGTTGTACTGCGCGGCCGGGTTCATCCACGGATGCGGCCGGGGAGGAGCGCCACGATGACCGTCCTTGACGACAGGATCGAGATGGCCGACAGCAGCGGTGAACTCACCCTCGACACGATGTTCGAGTGGGTGGAGACGATGCCGGTCCCCGAGGGCTACAAGGTCGAGATCGTCGGGGGGAACATCTTCATGGCGCCTCAGCGGGACACCCACTGGGACATCATCGCGGACATCTACGACCAGCTGCGCACCAAGTACCCGCGCAAGCGCGTGAAGTCCGACGTACGCGTCGACTACCCGGGCCACCTCAACGGCTTCGCCTCCGATGTGACCGTGATGGCGGAGGGAGCGGTGAAGAACGAGAAGGGCCTGTGGCGCTACCAGGACGTCGAGTTCGTCGCCGAGGTGATCTCCAGGAAGACCGGCGCCAACGACTACGGCCCCAAGAAGGACGCCTACGCCGCCGCCGGTGTGCCGGTGTACCTGATCGTGGATCCGTACACCGGCCGCTGGCATCTGCACACCAAGCCCAAGGACGGCGAGTACCGGGGCGAGCTGAGCCTGGACTTCGGGGACGAGATCGACCTGACGGGCACCGTGGTCGGGCTCGTCCTCGAGACCGGCGAGTTCCCCCGGGACTGACGCCGCCTACGCCGCCGGGGCCAGCGCCTCCTGCTGCTCCCGGGGCACGAACCGCACGCGGGGGTGCCCCCGGTGCCAGCCCACCGACAGCCGGAGGTTGCCGACGCGGGCCAGGATCAGGCCGATCACCGCCGCGGCGAGTGCCGCCACCGCGCCGCCGGCCGCGAGGCCGACCCGGGCGCCGTAGGTGTCGGTGATCCAGCCGACTATCGGGGCACCGACCGGTGAGCCGCCGAGGAAGACCATCATGTAGAGGGCCATGACACGGCCGCGCATGGCCGGGTCCGTGGACATCTGGATGCTGGTGTTCGTCGTGACGTTGACGGTCATGCCGAACAGGCCCAGCGGGATCATGAGCAGGGCGAACATCCACAGGGTGGGTGTCGTGGCCGCCACGACCTCCAGCGTGCCGAAGACCAGCGCCGCCGCGATCAGCAGCCGCAGTCGGGCCGTGCCCCGCCGTGCGGCGAGCAGCGCGCCCGCGACCGAGCCCACCGCCATCAGCGTGTTGAACATGCTGTACGCGCCCGCCCCCGCGTGGAACACGTCGTCCGCGAAGGCCGACAGGTAGACGGGGAAGTTGAAGGCGAACGTGCCGACGAAGCCGACCAGGACGATCGGCCAGATCAGTTCCGGGCGGCCGGTGACGTAGCGCACGCCTTCGCGCAGCTGCCCCTTGGCGCGCGGGGCGCGCTCGACGACGTGCAGCTCGCGGGCGCGCATCAGCAGCAGGCCGGTGAGCGGCGCGATGAAGGACAGGCCGTTGAAGAGGAAGGCGTAGCCGGTGCCGACGCCGGTGATGAGTATGCCCGCGACGGCGGGGCCGACCAGCCGGGCGGACTGGAAGTTCGCCGAGTTCAGGCTGACGGCGTTCTGCAGCTGTCCCGGGCCGACCAGCTCGGAGACGAAGGACTGCCGGGCCGGGTTGTCCACGACGGTGGCGAGACCGACGGCGAACGCGGCTACGTACACGTGCCACACCTGAACCTGCCCGGTGAGGGTGAGGACGGCCAGGGCGATCGCGGTGAGCGCCATCGAGGACTGCGTCACGAGCAGGGCGGGCCGCTTGCGCAGCCGGTCGACGAGGACACCGCCGTAGAGGCCGAAGAGCAGCATCGGCAGGAACTGCAGCGCGGTCGTGATGCCGACGGCTGCGGAGGAGCCGGTGAGGCTGAGCACCAGCCAGTCCTGGGCGATGCGCTGCATCCAGGTGCCGATGTTGGAGACGACCTGCCCCATGAAGAACAGGCGGTAGTTCCGCACCTTCAGGGAGGAGAACATCGAGGACTTGCGGGCGGGCCGGGTGGAGGCGGGTGCGTCGAGGGCGGGCGGGGAGTCGTGGGGTTCAGGTGCGGGGGCGGAAGCTGTTCCGGGTCCCGAACTCAAAGGGTTCGCCTCCTTGCTACATACGGCTTACAGGTGCGCGAGCTTCTCCAGCACGGGGGCGGCGGCGCGCAGTTTCGCCCACTCGTCCTCGTCGAGGTTCTCCACCAGCGTCGCCAGGAACGCGTTCCGCTTGGCGCGGCTCTCCTCAAGCATGGTCTCGGCCTGCTCGGTGCGCGTGACGACCTTCTGGCGCCGGTCCTCGGGGTGCGGCTCCAGCCGGACCAGGCCCTTGGCCTCCAGCAGCGCCACGATGCGGGTCATCGACGGCGGCTGGACGTGCTCCTTGCGGGCGAGCTCGCCCGGCGTGGCCCTGCCGCACAGGGACAGGGTGCCCAGCACCGACATCTCGGTGGGGCTGAGCGATTCGTCGACCCGCTGGTGCTTGAGCCGACGGGACAGCCGCATCACTGCGGATCGGAGGGAGTTCACGGCGGCTACGTCGTCGCCATGGCTGAGGTCCGGCATGTTCTTTAGCGTAACTCATTACTCTCGCTAAAGACCAGCGGTGACACGCCGGGCGGTCCGTGACGCCCGCCACTGAAGCGTGACATCACTCATATGGGTGATCCGGCGGCGGAACCTCGCTCACCGCACCGAACGGTGCCGCGACCCTCGTGCTCATGGGGACCAGCGTGCTCAGCCTGCGAATAGACCACGACCTGCTCGAACGGCTCCGGCACCATGCCGCGAAAAGCGGAATGAGCGTCCAGGACTATGTCGTCCGGACGCTCATTCGCAATGACTTCGACCAGCGGTTCCAGGCCGCCGTCGAGGAGACGGAGAGGTTCTACGGCTCGTCCGGCTCCGAGGACGAGGATCAGGTCAGACCCAGCGCCGGCATCAGGTAGTAGAACGCGAACACCGCCGCCACCGCGTACATCGCCGGCGGCACCTCCCGGCCCCGCCCGGCCGCCAGCCGCAGCACCACGAAGGTGATGAAGCCCATGCCGATGCCGTTGGTGATCGAGTAGGTGAACGGCATCATCAGCATCGTCACGAAGGCCGGGACGGCGATCGTGTAGTCCGCCCAGTCGATCTCCTTGACGGACCCGGCCAGGATCAGGAAGCCGACCGCGACCAGTGCGGGCGTGGCCGCCTGGGAGGGGACCATCGTGGCGACCGGCGTCAGGAAGAGCGCGGCGGCGAAGAGGCCGCCGGTGACGACGTTCGCGAGGCCGGTCCGGGCACCCTCGCCGACCCCGGCCGTGGACTCGACGAAGGCGGTCGTCGCGGAGGAGGAGCTGGCGCCGCCGGCGGCGACCGCGAGGCCGTCGACGAACAGCACCTTGTTGATGCCGGGCATCTGCCCCTCGCCGTCGGTCAGCTTCGCCTCGTCGGAGACGCCCATGATCGTGCCCATCGCGTCGAAGAAGCACGAGAGCAGCACGGTGAAGACGAAGAGCACGCCGGTGAGCATGCCGACCTTGCCGAAACCGCCGAACAGGCTGACCTGCCCGATCAGCCCGAAGTCGGGGCCGGCGACCGGGTTGCCGGGCCACTTGGGCGTGGTCAGGCCCCAGCTCGGCACCTTGGCGACCGCGTTGATGACGACCGCCAGGACCGTCATGGCGACGATCGAGATCAGGATCGCGCCGGAGACCTTGCGCACGATGAGCGCGAGGGTCAGCAGGACTCCGAGGACGAAGACGAGGACCGGCCAGCCGTTCAGGTGACCGTCGCCGCCCAGCTGGAGCGGGACGGTGGTCTGGGCGGCGTCCGGGATCCGGGAGACGAAGCCCGCGTCGACCAGCCCGATCAGCATGATGAACAGGCCGATACCGATGGAGATGGCCTTGCGCAGCCCGTAGGGCACGGCGTTCATGACGCGCTCGCGCAGCCCCGTCGCCACCAGCAGCATGACCACGAACCCGGCGAGGACCACCATGCCCATCGCGTCCGGCCAGGACATCCGCGGGGCGAGCTGGAGGGCGACCACGGAGTTCACGCCGAGGCCGGCGGCCAGCGCGATCGGGACGTTGCCGATGACGCCCATGAGGAGGGTGGTGAGCGCGGCGGTGAGGGCCGTCGCGGTGACCAGCTGCCCGTTGTCGAGCTGGTGACCGTACATGTCCTTGGCGCTGCCGAGGATGATCGGGTTCAGCACGATGATGTAGGCCATCGCGAAGAAGGTGGCCAGACCGCCCCGTACCTCGCGGGACAGGGTGCTGCCCCGTTCGGAGATCCGGAAGAAGCGGTCGAGTGCGCCGTACGTGCGCCCGGCTCCCGGCTGTTCAGGGGCGGGGACCTTGGCGGGAGCCGAGGAGGACATGTGTTTGGTGTTTCCTACGAAGAGAAGTGGTCAGACATAAACCGTTTCAGTATGAACATATAAGGCTTCGATCGGCCATCTCCGCGCGTAGACCGGATCTCCTCGTAAGCTGTCCCCATGGCGAAGTGGACCCCCAGACACGAGGCGCCGGAGCCCCTGGAGGGCCCCGTGGTCGCCACCATCACCGGCGGCACGATCCTGTGGTTCGTCCTCTTCCTGGTGCAGCTCCCCTTCTACGGCTGGTTCGACGACCACGGCCACACCTGGTGGGTGTGGACCTGCCTGGCCGGCGCCGGACTGGGACTGATCGGCATCTGGTACGTCCGCAAGCGCGACGCCGCGATCAAGCGGTCGGCCACCCAGGACCCGACGGCGTCCCCCACGCCCCAGTAGCCCCGAGCGCACCACAACGAACAGTCAGTCGGGCCGCTCTTCCCGACGAGACACCCGCCCGCCCCCTCCCTACGCTCAGGAGAGGGCGGCGAAACGCTCGAAACCGTCGCGCGGGACCCGCCGCCGGACCGGTGAGGAGCGCAGCGATGACGATGCAGAACAGCGCGGCCGAGGCCGACCGTGCCCTGAAGTCCAAGCACCGGGCGATGTGGGCCCAGGGCGACTACCCGTCCCTGGCCGCCGAGGTCATCCCCGACCTGGGAGCGATCCTGGTCGAGGCGTGCGGGGTGGGCTCCGGCCGGCGGGTGCTCGACGTGGGCGCCGGCTCCGGGAACGCCGCGATCCCGGCGGCCCTGGCCGGCGCGGACGTGGTGGCCTCCGACCTGACCCCCGAGCTGTTCGAGGCCGGCCGGGCGGTGGCCGAGAAGCAGGGCGCGCACCTCACCTGGCGGGAGGCCGACGCCGAGGCCCTGCCCTTCGGGGACGCCGAGTTCGACACCGTGATGTCCTGCGTGGGCGTCATGTTCGCCCCGCACCACCAGCAGGCCGCCGACGAACTCGTCCGGGTCTGCCGTCCCGGCGGCACCATCGGGCTGCTGAACTGGACGCCCCAGGGCTTCATCGGCCGGATGTTCGCCGCGATGAAGCCGTACGCGCCACCGCCCCCGCCCGGAGCCCAGCCGCCCCCGCTGTGGGGGGACGAGGACCATGTCCGCGCCCTCCTCGGCGACCGGGTCACGGACGTCAGCGCCGAGCGCCGCACGGTCCGGGTCGACCGCTTCGCGACGCCGGAGATGTTCCGCGACTACTTCAAGGAGCGCTACGGCCCGACCATCAGCGTCTACAAGAACATCGCCGGCGAGCCCGAACGCACCGCCGCCCTGGACGGCGCCCTGGTGGACCTCGCCCGCGACGGCGACCAGGGCACGGGCTCCGGCGGGACCGTCCTGGAGTGGGAGTACCTGCTGTTCACCGCCCGCCGGACGGGCTGACACCGGGACGTGGCACCGCGGTCCGACGGCGTACAACTGCCGTACGACCACGGCACGAAGTCCGTCCTTCCCAGGTCGGATCTTCGCCGCATTCAGCGGGTGAAGCGGCAAATCCGCACGTACCGTCGAATGCATGACGCATCTCGACGCGGGTGCCCGGCCCGACTCCGCGCGGCCGGTGACGGTCACCTCCCGCGAGACCGGCCTGACCAGTGCTCAGGTCGCCGAACGGGTGGAGCGCGGCCAGATCAACGACGTGCCGGTGCGCAGCAGCCGCTCCACCGTCGACATCGTCCGGGCGAACGTCTTCACCCGCTTCAACGCGATCATCGGCGTGCTGTGGCTGATCATGCTGGTGGTCGCGCCGATCCAGGACAGCCTGTTCGGGTTCGTGATCCTCGCGAACACCGGCATCGGAATCGTCCAGGAGTGGCGGGCGAAGAAGACCCTGGACTCGCTCGCGCTGATCGGCGAGGTCAGGCCGACCGTGCGCCGCGACGGGACCGCCGCGCAGGTCAGCACGTCCGAGATCGTGCTGGACGACCTGATCGAGATCGGGCCCGGGGACAAGGTCGTCGTCGACGGGGTCTGTGTCGAGGCCGACGGTCTGGAGATCGACGAGTCGCTGCTCACCGGCGAGGCCGACCCGGTCGTCAAGCAGCCGGGCGACCAGGTCATGTCGGGCAGCTTCGTGGTCGCGGGCGGCGGGGCCTTCCAGGCGACGAAGGTCGGCCGGGAGGCCTACGCCGCCCAGCTCGCCGAGGAGGCCTCGCGCTTCACCCTCGTCCAGTCCGAGCTGCGGTCGGGCATCTCCACGATCCTCAAGTACGTCACGTGGATGATGGTCCCGACCGCGATCGGCCTGGTCATCAGCCAGCTGATCGTGAAGGAGAAGGGCTTCGACGACTCCGTCGCCCGCACGGTCGGCGGCATCGTCCCGATGGTCCCCGAGGGGCTGGTCCTGCTCACCTCGGTCGCCTTCGCCATCGGCGTGATCCGTCTCGGCCGCAAGCAGTGCCTGGTGCAGGAGCTGCCCGCGATCGAGGGGCTGGCCCGCGTCGACACGGTCTGCCTCGACAAGACCGGCACCCTCACCGAGGGCGGCATGGACGTCACCGAGCTGCGGCCGCTCCAGGGCGCCGACGAGACGTACGTACGCAAGGTGCTCGGCGCGCTCGGCGCGTCGGACCCGCGGCCGAACGCCTCCCTGAAGGCGATCATCGACACCTACCCGGCCGTCGAGGACTGGCGGTGCACCGAGGCGCTGCCGTTCTCCTCGGCCCGCAAGTACAGCGGCGCCGCGTTCAGCGAGGGCGACGGGCAGGCCGGCCGCTGGCTGCTGGGCGCGCCCGACGTGCTGCTGGCGGAGGACGATCCGGCCCTGGCCGAGACCGGGCGGCTGAACGAGCAGGGCCTGAGGGTGCTGCTGCTCGCCCGGGTCGCGCGGGACCTGGACGACCCCGAGGTGACGAAGGGGGCGAAGCCCACCGCCCTGGTCGTGCTGGAGCAGCGGCTGCGGCCGGACGCCGCCGACACCCTGCGCTACTTCGCCGACCAGAACGTCCGCGCCAAGGTCATCTCCGGCGACAACGCGGTCTCGGTCGGCGCGGTCGCCGCCAAGCTCGGCCTGTCCGGCACCACCGTGGACGCGCGGCGGCTGCCCGCCGAGCGGGACGGGATGGCCGAGGCCCTCGACGGCGGCACGGTGTTCGGGCGGGTCACCCCGCAGCAGAAGCGGAACATGGTGGGTGCGCTGCAGTCCCACGGGCACACGGTCGCGATGACCGGTGACGGGGTGAACGACGTGCTCGCCCTGAAGGACGCCGACATCGGCGTGGCGATGGGCTCCGGCTCGGAGGCGACCCGGGCGGTCGCGCAGATCGTGCTGCTGAACAACAGCTTCGCCACGCTGCCGTCGGTGGTCGCCGAGGGGCGCCGGGTCATCGGCAACATCACGCGGGTGGCGACGCTGTTCCTCGTCAAGACGGTCTACTCGGTGCTGCTGGCCGTGCTGGTGGTGTGCTCGCAGGTGGAGTACCCGTTCCTGCCGCGCCATCTGACCCTGCTGTCCACGCTGACCATCGGCATCCCGGCGTTCTTCCTCGCGCTCGCGCCCAACAAGGAGCGCGCGAAGCCGAACTTCGTGCGGCGGGTCATGCGGTACGCGATCCCGGGCGGGGCCGTGGCGGCGGGGGCGACCTTCGCGACGTATCTCATCGCCCGGGAGCACTACACGGGTGCGGGTGCGCTGGACGCGGAGACGAGTGCGGCGACGCTCACGCTGTTCGTCATCTCGATGTGGGTGCTGGCGATCATCGCCCGGCCCTACACCTGGTGGCGGATCGCCCTGGTCGCCTCCATGGCGGGGGCGTTCCTGGTGGTGCTGGTCGTGCCGTGGCTGCAGCACTTCTTCGCGCTGAAGCTGGTGGGGATGACGATGCCGTGGATCGCGGTCGGCATCGCGGCGGTGGCGGCGGCCGCCCTGGAACTGCTGTGGAGGTGGGTGGACCGCCGCTTCCCCGCGTAGCCGGTGCTACTTCACGTCGACGTAGTCGCCCGTGGCGTTGACCGCCGGGGTGGTCGTCGTGCCGGCGAAGCTGAAGCGCCAGTAGCCGTCGTACGCGGCCGTGGCGGTGGCCTTCACGTTGCCGTACTGGTCGGAGTACACCGTCTTGAGCGTGGTGTACGTGCTGGTGCCCGCCTTGCGGAACTGCAGCTTGACCGGCTGGTTGGTGTAGCCGTGGTAGGCGTTGTCCTCCCAGTTGGCGCGGGACAGCTTGCCGGTGGACGTGATCGTCTTGCCCTTGTAGACGGGCTCGGGGCCGGCGTTGACCGTCAGCTTGGAGTAGCGCTGGACCTTGGTGGTGCCCAGGCCGCCCTGCGACTTCTCGGCGCCGTCGCTGGTGACGGCGAGGGCACCGGCGCCCCAGGTGCCGGCGTCGGAGTTGAACAGGTCGCCGTCGGCCGGGCGGATGTTGATGACGCCCTTGCAGTTGAGGACCGTGGACGAGGCGGCGGTGCAGGTGGCCGGGTCGTCACTGATCAGGACGTTGTCCGCGGCGTCGAGCGAGGAGCCGTGGTAGATCAGCGGGCCGGTGGCGAAGTTGTCGGAACCGGTGTCGAGGTCCGCGGCGTGCGTCACGGTGAAGGTGACGGGGAAGCTCACCACGTTGGTGGTGCCGACGACGATGTTCTTGCCGCTGTTGACCTTCACGTTGGAGAAGGTGACGTCGAGCGTCGACTCGGTGGTGGCCGCGCCCGCGTCGGCCGCGGCGGAGCTGAACGCCTGCTTGCCGGACGGGGCGTCGGCGGCCTGGGCGGCGGGCACGACGAGGGCGGAGAGGGCCAGGGCGCCGGAGACGGCGGCCACGGTGGCTCGGATGTGCATGTGTTTCCCCAGGTGGAGAAGTGATCTAGGAGTCTGTTGACTCACGCGATCAGATCCACGAGCCCCCGTTGGGGTTGTACGGCGCGGGCCGGGTTTTGCCGTCTCATCCGTAACGTTTGACACAGGCGTGACATATGCCCAGCGGAAAACGGCGCCGCCGGCCCCGGCATGGTTCTCCGGGACCGGCGGTGTCGTGGTGTGGACGGTCGCTGCGGGCGGTGTTATCGCACGTCGACGAAGTCACCCGCGGCGTTGATCGCCGGGGTGGTCGTGGTGCCCGCGAAGGAGTAGCGGAAGTAGCCGTCCGCCGAGGCCTTGACGGTGGTCTTCAGCTCGCCCGTGGAGTTGGACGTGATGGTCTTGACCGTGGTGTAGGTGTCGCTGCCCTTCTTGCGGAACTGCAGCTTGACCGGCTGGTTGGTGTAGCCGTGGTAGGCGTTGTCCTCCCAGTTGGCGCGGGACAGCTTGCCGGTGACCGTGATGGTCTTGCCCTTCATCACCGGCTCCGGCGAGGCGTTGACCGTCAGCTTGGAGGCCCGCTGGACCTTGGCCGTCTTGTAGGCCTCGCGGATCACGTAGTCGCCGTCGTTACCGGCGGCGGCGGCCCACACCTTCCAGGTACCGGCCAGGATGTTGCTGTAGACGTTCTCGTTCGGGTCGGCGATCAGCGTGACCTTGCAGGTGGCGGTGGTCGCGCTGGAGTTGGTGCAGTTGCCGACCTGCTCGTCGTCCAGGCTCTCCGGCGCGATCGCGCCGTCGGCGCTGTCGGTGTCCGGGCCGTGCCACAGCATCGCGAAGGCGTCCTGGATGCCCTCCGGGTCGGTGGCCGTCACGGAGACGGTGAAGGACTTCTTGACGGTCGTGCCGACCACGATGTTCTTGCCGCCGTTGACGGTCACACCCGTGATCTTGGTGTCGCCCAGGGACTCGTCCGCCGGGGCGGCGGCGGTGAACGGCGTGGCCTTCGAGGTGGACGGGACCAGCGACGCCAGGTCGGGCGTCCGGTTGTCCGCCTGCGCGGCCGGCATGGCGAGGGCGGAAAGGGCCAGGGCGCCGGTGACGGCGGCCACGGTGGCTCGGATACGCATGCGTTCTCCAGGTGGAGAGGGGCCCCGGTGCTCGTCGTCGGCTCTCGGGGCCCAAGTGATCGTGGAGTCTGTTGACTCACGTGATCAGATACCTGAGGGATGCGCTTGGTTGTACGAACGGTGAAAGATTTGTGCGGGGATTTTCACCCAACGGCCATACCGGGAGAGCCGGTTAGTCGAACCACCGGTCCCGCGCCAGCTCCTGCGTCCTGGACGGGTCCTCCAGCAGTGCCGCCACCTCGAACCGCCGCGGCCACTGCCCCGCCGCCCAGGCGAGTCCCGCCGCGACACCCTCCAGGGTGGCGGCGTGCAGGACGCCGTCGTCGGTGAGGCGCCAGTCGATCTCCACGCCGTCCACGACGAGTTCCTCGTGCTCCACGTAGAAGGACGGGGTCCGCCGGCCGAGCAGCACCCGCACCGGTTCCGGCACGTCGTGCTCCGTGCCCTCGGAGGTGACCTCCCCGGTGACGGACTCGCTCAGCCGCCGCACCTGGAACAGTTCGGCCAGCTCGGCGGCGCGCGACGGCGGTACGGGAAGCAGGGGGACACCGGACGTGAACGGCAGCAGGTCGGGCGAATCGCAGACCACCGCGTCGGCCGCGTCCACGACCTCCACCCGGCCGTCGGTGACGGCCCGCAGGTCGTCCGGCAGGGTCACCTGCTCCGGGTCCAGTTCGGCCAGGGACCCGTACAGGGCGTGCAGTTGAGCGCCCGTCACCTCCAGCTCGGGGTCGGCGAGCCGGTCGAGCAGTTCGGCGGCGCCGCCGGGCTCGTCCAGCAGCGCGGCGACGGACGTCCGTACGCCCAGCGCCCGCAGCACCTGTTCGTCCTCGAACCCGGTCGCGTCGGCCTCGTCGTACAGCCCGCGCAGCAGCGGGTCGCCGCCGGAGGCCCGCAGACCGGCCGGGCGGCGGCCGTCGAGCACGGGGTTCCCGCGCAGCCACCACGCGGTGTACGGCCGGACGACCTCGTGCGTGCCGTCCGGCAGCAGGATCCGCACGGGCTGCACGATGGCGTCCCGCAGCGGCGGCCGGGACAGCAGGGCCAGCGCCTGCGCCCACTTGTCCTCGTCCACGAGGTCCAGGTCCCGCACGGCGATGATCTCGGTGGCGACCGGTGGCACCGGGCTGTCCGGGAAGCGGTCGAGGATGTCCTCGCACCACACGTCGACGGCGTCCAGCAGGCCCGCGTCGTCCGGCTCGGCGAAGTCGGTGTCGCCGGGCTCCAGTTCGTCCGGGTCGAGGACGACGTCGGTGGCGCGGACCACCGCGAAGTTCACCAGGACACCGCAGGCGGCGAGCGGCTGCTCGCCCCACTTCGCGGCCAGCTCGGCGTCCACGGAGGCGAGTTCACCCTCGCGCATGACCTGGGCGAAGGGGCCGCCGGGGAAGACGAGTTCGCAGGCCGGGGCCGGTTCGCCGTCCTCGTCGGGCAGCGCGAGCGCGCCGAGCCAGGGCTCGTCACCGGGCTCCAGGGCGGCGTCCCGCACCAGGGCGAGCACGGTGTCGGCCAGTTCGTCGGCGTCGAGGGAGTCCTCCTCCCAGTTCACCCCGCCGTCGTCGTCCAGGGACGCGGCGACGGCGGCCCGGACCTGCGGGGTGGTCAGGACGGCCCGCGGCGTGGCGGGCAGGGCGCCGAGCTTCTCCAGGAGGGGGTGGGCGGCGTCCGGGTGGGCGACCTTCAGGCCGAGCCGGGCCAGCACCTCGGGGTCGGTCCGGCCGGCCTCCGCGCCGGGCAGCAGGACCTGCCGGGGACCGATGGTCGTACGGCCGTCGGCGAGCGGGACCGGGAGGCCCGACAGGCGGTCCGGGTCGATCCCGGCCAGGCTGTCGTAGAGCCGCCGCCACCAGCCGGGTTCCTTCTCCAGACCGGCGAGGCGGTCGACGGCGTCGGTCAGCGGGACGCGGGCGACGCCCAGGGTCCGCAGCTGGGCGCGCCGTTCCAGCCCGGCGGGCAGGAGGGTGGGCAGCACCTCGGCGAGCACTCGCACGGTGTCCGCGCCCGCGCCCTCGACGACCTCGGCGTCCCGCGGCCGCAGCGACTCGGGCACCTCCTCGCCGTCCTCCGCTTGTGGCTCTACCGCGGGCGGCAGGAAGGACGTGCGCGGCAGCCGGTCCAGGATCGCCTGGCGCAGGGCGCCGTCCAGCTCGCCCCTGCCGAGCGGGCCGGGCACGAGGTCGATGATCCCGGTGGTCACCGGCCGCCAGGCGCCGAGGAGTTCGGCATAGGAGTCGGCCGCGCGCTGGACGAGGAAGTCGGTCAGCGGGCCGGGGGCGGCGTGCCGGCGGGTGGAGTCCAGCGGGAACGAGGCGATGAGCAGGGCCGGGACGCCGAGCGGTTCGTCGCTCGGGGTGGGGGCGTGCACGACCGCGCTGGTGCGGGGCCTGGCCGGGCTGCCGTCGCTGTCCACGGGCACGGCCCAGGTGACGGACCAGTGGGGCCGCAGCCGCTCCTCGACGGGCCGGTCGGCGAGGAGGTCGGGGGTGAGGGGGCCCTGGGCGGCGGCGGTGCGCCAGTGGGTGACGCCGTGGGCGGAGTCGTCGACGACGGTGAAGGCACCGTCGCTGCGGCGGGTGAGGGTCCGCGGGCTCTCCCCGTTGATCTCGACGACGAGCTCTTCGAGTCCGGGGAGGGTGAGCAGCAGGGCGTCGTCGACGGCCCGCAGGAGACGCTCGGCGAGATCGGCGGCGGCCGCGTCACGCAGCGGCAGGATGACGGCGGTGTCGTACGGGGCGGGGGCGGTGCCCTCGGCGGCGTACGGCAGCCGCAGCAGGGGTACGTGGCCGTCGCGGCGCCGGACCTCGTCCCCGAGGCCGGGGCTGTGCCGGGCGGTGTCGGCGGCCAGTGCCCTGGCCTCGGCGAGCGACCACCGCACACCGCCGTGCCGGCCGACGACGGCGGGCTCGTCGGTGACGGAGAGCACGGCGGCGAAGCCGACACCGAACCGCCCCACGGAGGACGTGTCCCGTGTGTCCCGCTTGGCCGAGGCCCGCAGCGTGGACAGCGACTCGACGCCGGCCGCGTCCAGCGGGGCGCCGGTGTTGGCGGCGACGAGCACCCCGTCGCGCAGGGTGAGCCGCAGCCGCCCCGGCACCCCGGCCCGGGCCGCGGCGTCGGCGGCGTTCTGGGCGAGTTCCACGACGAGCCGGTCGCGGTAGCCGCCGAGGACGAGGTCCTCCTCGGCGTTGGCGTCCTCACGGAACCGGGCGGGGCTGGTGGCCCAGGCGTCGAGGACACCGCGCCGCAGACGGGCGGTACCGAACGGATCGGCCCCCTCGGCGGCGGGCCGCACGAACTTGCTGCTCACGTTCCGTTCCTTCTCCTCGTGGACGTGAGGACGAAGGTACCGCCTGCGGAGCACCCACCGTGCGCCCGCCCGACGCGGGCGGCCGGCCCTACGAGTGCCCCAGTTCCTCCGTGTCCTGGTCCGCCGTCGGTGTCACCGAGCCTGAGTCCGGCGACGGGCGCAGCGGGAAGGGGTCGACCCGGGTCTCGTCGATGACCGGGGCGGGCGGCTGGGGCGGCCGGGGCATGACGGCGGCCTCGGAGTGGCCGCCGCAGCCGTAGGCGAGGGAGACCAGGCGGCCGTCGGCCGGGGAGAACTCGTTGGCGCAGGCGCCGAAGGCCTGGCCGAGGGAGCCCCCGATGGGGACGAGGAAGCCGCAGCTGACGCAGGCCGCGGGGGCCGACTGGGCCATGGGGGTCTTGGGGCCGAACGCCTCCTCCCAGCGGTCGGCCGCGGTGTGCAGGCCGTAGCGGGACAGGACGCGGGCGCGGCGCATGCCCAGTTCCTCGGCGACCGCCGGGATCGAGCCGCGCAGCGGGGCGACCGTGAAGCCGGACGAGGGGCCCGTGGTGAGGTCCGCGTCCTCCGCCTCCACCAGGTCGGCCATCTCGTGCGATACGGGGACGTTCGGGGCGGGCTCGTCCTCGCCCGTGTAGCCCGGCTCCAGCCGCAGGTCCTCGGCGTCGGTGGGCAGCAGATCGCCCGGACCCATGTCGCCGGGACGCAGCCGCTCGCTCCACGGCACCCACTCGGGGGCGAGCACCGCGTCCGGACCGGGCAGCAGCGCCGCCTCGTCCACCGTGACGATCTTCGCGCGGGACGCCCTGGCCACCGTCACGGCCCAGCGCCAGCCCCGGTACCCGAGCTCGCGGCACTCGAAGAAGTGGGTGACGACGCGGTCCCCCTCGGAGACCAGACCCACGTGTTCCCCGACGATTCCCGGCGCGGCGGCCTCCTCGGCTGCGGCGCGTGCGAGGTCGACGGCCTCGGCGCACAGGCGGTCAGGGGTGCGGCTTCGCGTTGTCGCTGCGCTCACAGGTATCGCTTCTCTCCATACGCCGTCTCACGAGTGCGCCACTCCCAGCGCGGGGGCGGACGGAGCGGACCGGGGGACCGCGTCGACATCCTTCATCCATTTTGCGGGATGGCTGAGATACGCACGCTACCCTTCCGCCCCACGTCGCGTACACCGACGGTCCTGTTGCGCCGCCCACCGGACCGTGAGCCGCCGCCCCGGACAGTCACCCCACAGGCCCTATACAAGCGGTAATGGCACTACCCACAGCCTTATCGGGGCACTATGACGACGTGGCAGCCGCGAAGACACCCCCGGGCGCCACCGGGACCGGTGGGTCGAAAGGGGTCAAGGGAAGCAGCCGACTGAACGGACCGGGCCGTCTGGGCGGCTCCCTCCGTGCGGTCGGCCGTGCCCTGCACTTCCCCGTGACCGGCACCGCCCGCGGCATCCGCAAGGCGACCCACGCGCACGGCGCCGGCGAGTCCGGCCTCGGCAAGCTGATCGAACTGCACGGCGTGAACGGCGCCGGCGACGTCATGATCACCGTCGCCCTCGCCTCCACGGTCTTCTTCTCGGTGCCCACCGACGAGGCCCGCGGCCGCGTCGCCCTGTACCTCGCCATCACCATGGCGCCCTTCACCCTCCTCGCGCCCGTCATCGGCCCGCTCCTCGACCGCATCCCGCACGGCCGCCGCGCCGCGATGGCCGGCGCGATGCTGGCCCGGGCGCTGCTCGCGATCGTCCTGTCCGGCGCGGTCGTCAGCGGCGGCCTGGAGCTGTACCCGGCCGCGCTCGGCGTCCTCGTCTCGTCGAAGGCGTACGGCGTGGTCAGAAGCGCGGTCGTGCCCCGGCTGCTGCCTCCGCGCTTCTCCCTGGTGAAGGCCAACTCGCGCGTCACCCTCGGCGGTCTCCTCGCCACCGGCATCGCCGCGCCCATCGGCGCCGGGCTCCAGCAGATCGGTCCGCGCTGGCCCCTTTTCGGCGCCTTCGTGCTCTTCGTGGCGGGGACGATCCTGTCGTTCACGCTGCCGCCGAAGGTGGACTCCGCCAAGGGCGAGGACCGCGCCCTGCTGGCGGCGGACGAGCAGCACCTGCACGGGCCGCACCGGCAGCCGGTCAAGCGCCCCGGGCTGCGCACGGTCGGTCCGGCCGTCACCCACGCGCTGGCCGCCAACGCCGCCATCCGCTGCCTGACCGGGTTCCTGATCTTCTTCCTGGCGTTCCTGCTGCGCGAGCACCCGGTCTCCGGCCAGAGCGCCGCGGTGTCGCTGGGGATAGTGGCCGTCTCGGCGGGTGTGGGCAACGCGCTCGGCACGGCCGTCGGGGCGTGGCTGCGCTCCCGGGCACCGGAGATCATCATCGTGACGGTCGTGGCCTGCGTGGCGGGTGCGGCGATCACGGCCGCGGTGTTCTTCAGCGCGGCCCTGGTGGCCGCGCTGGCCGCCGTCGCCGGGTTCGCCCAGGCCCTGGCCAAGCTCTCCCTGGACGCGCTGATCCAGCGGGACGTGCCGGAACTGGTCCGGACGTCGGCCTTCGCGCGCTCCGAGACCCTGCTGCAGATGTCCTGGGTGCTGGGCGGGGCGGTCGGCATCGTGATGCCGCTCAACGGCACGGCCGGGCTGGCGGTGGGCGCCGCCATCGTCGGCACCGGGTGGCTGACGACCGTACGGGGGCTGCTGGATTCGGCCCGGCGCGGGGGCACGGGCCGGGCGCGCGTGGCGTAGGGCCGGGTGGGGGCCCTTCTGATGGATCTGCCAGGGAGCCGTACCCCGCGTGGGCGGTGCGACCCGAGGGCCCGATAGCCTTCGCCCATGAACACGTTGCAATCCGTTGTGCGACGCCGCCGCGCCGTCGCCGTCGCCGGCGTCGTATCCGCCGGACTGCTCGTCCTGTCGGCCTGTGACAAGCCGACTCCGATGGCCACGGTCACCGTGGGCAGCGACTCGGTGAACTCCGAGGCCACCTGCGGTGGCGAGGGCGACGCCCTGAAGCAGTCCGATCTCGCGGGGTGCCTGAAGGACAAGGGCATCAAGAGCATCTCCGTCGACCCCGACGAGACGGTGCGCTTCGGTGTCGACCCCGAGATCGCCGACAAGGGCTGGACGATCCTGATGAACGGTCAGCCGCTGACCGACTCCAGCACGAAGACGTACCGCACGATCCCGGGCAGCGTGTTCTTCAACGCCCAGTACGGCGCGCAGGGCAACTCGACGCTGGTCTCCATCAAGGAGGGCGAGAAGGACGCGTCCGGCCTCTGGAACTTCAAGCTCAAGAAGGACGCCTGATCGCTGCCGCTGGGCTCGGCCGGGTCCTCGTAGCCACCGCCGTTCCCGTGGAGCGGGACGCGGTGGCCAGGGCTTGCCCCGGTGACAGCGGCATCGAGGTGATCGCCGTCGGTGTCGGGCCCGCTCTCGCGGCCGCCGGGACCGCGTCCGCCCTCACCGCCGCCGCCCTGCGGGGCGAGCCCTACCGCCTCGTCGTGTCCGCCGGGATCGGGGGCGGGTTCCAGCCCGGGGCGCCACTGGGGTCGCTGGTCGTCGCCGACGGAATCGTCGCGGCCGATCTGGGGGCCGAGACCGAGGACGGCTTCGTGCCGGTCACCGAGCTCGGCTTCGGCACCGTCAGGCACCAGCCGCCCGCGGATCTCGTACGGCGGGTCGCGGAGGCCGCCGGGGCCCGGACCGGGGCCGTGCTCACGGTGTCGACGGTCACCGGGACGGCTGCCCGGGCCGCCGCCCTGCGGGAGCGGCACCCCACCGCCCTCGCCGAGGCCATGGAGGGTTTCGGCGTCGCCGAGGCCGCCGCCGCGCAGGGGGTGCCCGTGCTGGAGATCCGGGCGATCTCCAATCCCGTCGGGCCGAGGGACCGCGCCGCCTGGCGCATCCCGGACGCTCTGGCAGCCTTGACCGAGGGGTTCGGGAAGCTCACCGCCGTACTGGAGGGTTGGAACCGGCATGACAGTTGAGCAGCTGCAGATCGCGTACTCGCCCTGCCCGAACGACACCTTCGTCTTCGACGCCCTGGCCCATGACCGCGTGCCGGGTGCCCCCGCCCTCGACGTGACCTTCGCCGACATCGACGTCACCAACGGCATGGCCGAGCGCGGCGAGTTCGACGTGCTGAAGGTGTCGTACGCCGTGCTGCCCTACGTCCTCGACGACTACGCCCTGCTGCCCTGCGGGGGCGCGCTGGGGCGGGGCTGCGGGCCGCTGGTCCTGACGCGGGAGGCGGGCCGGGAGCTTGGGGGACTCACCGGCCGGACCGTCGCCGTGCCGAGCGAGAAGTCGACGGCCTACCTGCTGTTCCGGCTGTGGGCCGCGGACACCGTGGCCGACGGGGTGGGCGAGGTCGTCGTCATGCCGTTCCACGAGATCATGCCGGCCGTGCGGGACGGCAAGGTCGACGCCGGCCTCGTGATCCACGAGGCGCGCTTCACGTACCGGAACTACGGGCTGCACAAGCTCGCCGACATGGGCGAGCACTGGGAGAACACCACCGGACTGCCGATCCCGCTGGGCGCGATCATCGCCAAGCGGTCGCTGGGCGAGCAGAAGCTGCGGCTGCTCGCCGACTCCATCCGCACGTCCGTGCGCGCCGCCTGGGACGATCCCGAGGTGTCCCGGCCGTACGTCATGGAACACGCCCAGGAGATGGATCCGGCCGTCGCCGATCAGCACATCGGGCTGTACGTCAACGAGTTCACCGCCGGCCTCGGCGAGGACGGCTACGCGGCCGTGCGCGGGCTGCTCACCCGCGCGGCGGCCGAAGGGCTCGTACCGCCCCTCGGCCCGGACGCACTGCGTTTTCCCTGAGGCCTCAGACGTCCAGCTGGTCGGCGACCGCGCGCAGCAGGCCGGCGATCTTCTTGCCGGCCGTCTTCTCGGGGTAGCGGCCCCGCTCCAGCATCGGCGTGATGTTCTCCAGGAGCGTCGTCAGGTCCTGGACGATCGAGGCCAGCTCGTCGGGCTTCTTGCGGGTCGCGGCGGCGACGGACGGGGTCGGGTCCAGGATCGCCAGGGACAGCGCCTGGTCGCCGCGCTGTCCGGCGACCACGCCGAACTCCACGCGCTGACCGGGCTTGAGCGTGTCGACTCCGGCGGGGAGGACGGAGGAATGGACGAAGACGTCACCGCCGTCGTCGCGGGAGAGAAAGCCGAAGCCCTTCTCGCTGTTGAACCACTTGACCTTGCCGGTAGGCACGTCTGTCCTCGTCCTCGTACTCGTCGGAAAACTGCTTCTGGAAACGGCTCTTGATAGCACTCGGGCGGGTCGTACGGACCCGCCGGTACCCAGGCTAATGCTCTTGCAGCCGGTGACAAGACGTCACCCGGTTGTTCCTTCGCGCTGGGAACTACCCTGGTCGGGTGCGTGACAAAACCCAAACGAATTCCGCCGCTCCCGGTGACCGCCTCGTCCGTGCCGGAGCCGTCGTCTTCTTCATCGGCGCTGTGGCCACACTGGTCACGGTCGCCCCGTTGTTCCTCGGGACGACTCCCTTTCCGACGTACATGTTCGGATTGAGCATGCTCATGGCGGTCGGATTCCTGATGGCCGGAGCGGGAGTGCTGCGTTCCGTCGCGGCGGGCCGGCGTCAGGCGCGCGCGGGACGGTAGTCCGAAAGCCACCGCGGGAATTCGGTCAGGTCGGTGAGGACCACGTCCGCGCCCGCCGCGCGCAGTTCTTCCGGAGGGCAGGGGCCGGTCGCCACCCCGACCGAGAGCGCCCCGGCGGCCCGGGCGCCGCGCACGTCCCCGACGTGGTCGCCGACGTAGACCCCCGCGTCGTGTTCGCGCAGCGCCTCCGCCTTCTGCTCGGCCCACAGGTCGCCGATGACGGCGTCGGGCTCGATGCGGAGGTGGGCGAGGTGCAGTTTGGCGTTGGGCTCGTACTTGGCGGTGACGACTATCGCGCGTCCGCCGGCCTCCCGTACGGCCGCGATGGCCTCCCGGGCGCCGGTCAGCGCCGGGGTCGCGGCGATGGCGATCGTCGGGTACATCTCCCGGTACAGGTCCGCGACGGCCGCGACCTCCTCGGCCGGGAACCAGTTGATCAGCTCCTCCGCCAGCGGCGGCCCGAGCCGCGTGACCGCCAGGTCGGCGTCGATGTACGTCCCCGTCCGCTCCGACAGTGCCTGGTAGCAGGCCCGGATGCCGGGACGGGAGTCGATGAGGGTCATGTCGAGGTCGAAGCCGACGGTGAGTGCGGGCGGGGTCTTGAAGGCCATATGGGCCATTGTGCCCAGAGGGTGTGAACGACAGGCGTCCGGCTGTGGCGGCCCTAGCGCGTGCGCTGCGAGCGCCACACCAGGAACAGGGCCGACGCCACCGCCGCTCCCCGCACCACCCACGGCCAGGTCTCGGCCACCGCGGCGTTCATGTGGCCCTCGGCGATCGGTTCGCCCCAGCGGCCGTTCATCCGGCCCCACAGCCACACCAGGCCCCCCGCCACGGAGAGGCCGGGCAGGATCACCACCGCCCACTTCGTCTCGGTCTGGGACAGGCGGCGTGAGGCGTAGGCGATGAGCCAGCCGAGCAGGAGGACGAACCAGTTGCCGAGCACGGCACCGGCGACCAGGAGTGCGGCGGCGGCCAGGAGGAGCGGGTTGCTCCAGCTCCCGGAGGGCAGGCGCGGCAGACGGCGGCGGCTCCCCGCCTCGGCCACCTCCGCCGCCTCGACGACCGGCTCCGCTTCCTCGGCGTCCGGCTTCTCCTTCTCCGGCTTCCGCGGCGCCGGCGGCTTCAGCAGGTCCGGCAGCTCCACGCCACCCACGAAGCCCGGCACCTCGTCGCCCACGCCGAAGGGACTGCTGTCCACCCGCCACCAGTCCGGCTGGACCGCACTGTCGCCCAGTTCGTGCCCGGCGGCCAGGTGCGGCGGGGCCGGGCCGTCGGACGGCGCGGGCTGGGGCTCGGCGGGCCGCGCCGGGCGGGGACGCGGCACGACGCGCCGCACGGCGCCCTTCGCCCGCTCCTGCGGCGCGGCCTCGCGCTGCACCGGGACGGCGGCGGGAGCGGCACCGTACGGCTCACCGCCCGTGCCGCCCGCCGCGGCGGTCACGACATCGTCGGGGCTGCCCAGCCGGGACAGGATGCGGCGGACGGCGGCGGGCGAGTCGACGGTGGCCTTCGCACGGCGCTTGTCGATCTCGTTGCGCAGGTCCGCGACCAGTCGCATACGGGTGGCCGACGACAACTGCCGCTGCTGGGCCACGTCGCCGACGCGGCTCAGATACTCGTAAACGACCTGGTCGCTCTCAATCCCCACGAAGTCCCCTCCGGGGCGGGTGCGTTGCGTGACGCCGTCGGACGACGGTACCGCGAGGACCGGCAGAGCGGCCAAAAGCCCGTCCCGCGTCCGGGGGAGGCGAGGCCGCTCACAGTCGGCCCGGCCGCCGGGGGCGACCCGCTACCGTGGACCGGATGAGCACCGAGGACAGGCCCCCGGCCCCCCGCTCCCTCGCGGAAGCGCTCCGCGCGCGGGGCGACGCCGCGCTGGGCGCGCTCCTGCGCAGCCGCCCGGATCTCATCACGCCCGTCCCCACCGACCTCACCCAGCTCGCGACCCGCGCCGGCACCCGAGCCTCGGTCGTGCGGGCCCTGGAGCGGCTGGACCGGTTCGCGCTGCAGACGGCGGAGGCGCTGGCCGTGGCGGCGGACCCGGCGACGTACGGCGAACTGCTCGGGCTCATGGCCGGGGACGCCCCCGACCCGGCCGTCGTCGCGGCCCTGCCGCACGCCGTCGACCTGCTGCGCGAGCAGGCCCTGGTCTGGGGCGCCGACGACCGGCTGCGGCTGGTCCGCACGGCGCGTGAGCTGCTGGCCCCCTCCCCGCAGCACCCCTCGCCGACGGGGCTCGGTCCGACGGTCCAGGAGGCCACCGCCGGGATGTCGCCGGGGCGGATCCAGGAGATCGTCACGGCCGCCGGGCTGGCCTCGACGCACGACTCGGTCTCCGCGGTGACCGCCCTGGCCGGGCTGTTCACGGACCGGGCCCGGATGGCCGCGCTGCTCGCCGACGCCCCGGCCGACTCCCTGGACGTGCTGGAACGCCTGGTGTGGGGGCCGCCGTACGGGCAGGTCACCGCCGATCCGGCGCCCCGGCTGCGCTGGCTGCTGGACCGCGGGCTGCTGCTTCCGACGGCGCCCGGGACGGTCGTCCTGCCGCGCGAGGTCGCCCTGCACCTGCGGCGCGGCCTGGCGCACCGGACGCCCGAGCCGGTGCCGCCGGTCGTGGAGGCGGCGGCCGTTCACCGTCCACAGGTTGTGGACAGCGCCGCGGCCGGACAGGCGTACACCGCGCTCGCGACCGTCGAGGAGTTGCTGAAGGACTGGGACGAGGGCGGGCCGGCGGTGCTGCGGGCCGGCGGGCTGAGCGTGCGGGACCTGAAGCGGACCGCGGTCGCCCTCGACGTGCCCGAGCCGGCCGCCGCGTTCTGGGTGGAGCTTGCGTACGCGGCGGGCCTGATCGCCTCGGACGGCGAGGCCGACGAGCGGTACGCGGCGACCCCGGCGTACGACGAGTGGCTGGAGCAGCCGCCCGCCGAGCGCTGGTCGCGGCTGGTCACGGCCTGGCTGGCGGCGACCCGCACGGCCGGTCTCGTGGGCGGGCGGGACGCCAAGGACCGTACGCTGTCGGCGCTCGGGCCGGGCCTGGACCGCTCGGCGGCGCCCGAGGTGCGGCACCGGGTGCTGGCGCTGCTGGCCGGGCTGCCGGAGGGCGCCGCCCCGGCCGCCGGGTCGGTGCTGGCCCGGCTGCGCTGGGAGCGGCCGCTGCGCGGCGACCGGCGGGAGGACGACCTGCGCGGCCGGCTCGCCGAGTGGGCCCTGTCCGAGGCGGAACTGCTGGGCGTCACGGGCCGGGGCGCGCTGTCGGCCCAGGGCCGGGCGCTGCTGGGCGCGCCCGCGGCTCCCGCGCCGGGCCCGGAGGCGGAACCGTCGGGGCCGGGGGACAAGCTGCCCGTCCACCACCACCGCACCGCACCGCTCGCTCCCCTCTCCCCCGCCGAGCAGGCCGTCGCCTCCGCCGCCGCGGCCCGGCTGCTGGCGCCGCTGCTGCCCGAGCCGCTGGACCACGTGCTGCTCCAGGCCGACCTGACGGCCGTGGCGCCCGGGCCCCTGCGGCGGCCGCTCGCGGACATGCTGGGTGTGCTGGCGGACGTCGAGTCCAAGGGCGGGGCGACCGTCTACCGGTTCACGCCCGGCTCGGTGCGGCGGGCGCTGGACGCCGGGCAGGCCGCCTCCGACCTGCACGCCTTCCTCGCCGCGCACTCCCGCACGCCGGTGCCGCAGCCGCTGGCGTACCTGATCGACGACGTGGCCCGGCGGCACGGCCATCTGCGGGTCGGCGCGGCCTCGGCGTACGTGCGCTGCGACGACGACGCGGTGCTCAGCGAGATCCTCGCCGACAAGCGGGCCGCCGGGCTCGGGCTGCGGCGGCTCGCGCCGACCGTGCTGGCCGCGCAGGCCGACCCGGCCGGGCTGCTGGAGGGCCTGCGGGCCATGGGGTTCGCGCCGGCCGCCGAGTCCGCCGAGGGCGATGTGCTGATCACCCGCGCCCTGGCCCACCGCACCCCGCCCCGCACCGCGCCCGAGCCGGTCCCGGACGGCCCGCCGGTCCCCGACGGCACCCTCCTCGCGGCCGCGCTGCGCGCCATCCGGGCCGGCGACCTCGCCTCCACCGCCCCGCGCAAGCCCGGCGCGGCTCCGGCGGCCCAGGGCGAACTGCCCCGCACCGGTGCGGCCGAGACCCTCGCCACCATGCAGGCCGCCGTCCTCACCGGCGAGGCCCTGTGGATCGGCTACGTCAACGCCGAGGGCGCCGCCAGCCAGCGGGTCATCGCCCCGGTCCGCGTCGAGGGCGGCTTCGTCACGGCGTTCGACCACACAGCGGACGAGGTCCGTACGTATCCGCTGCACCGGATCACCGGGGTCGCGGAGCTCGCCGACGACGCGGGCTGACGGCCGCTCGCGGCCCGTATCACCCGTTCGGGTGCAGGCGGGCGTTCATACACGCCACGCCGGGGGTGTCCCACGCGCGGGCGACCTTCCCGGGCGTGCCGCATCACGCCGTGTGCGCGGGGGCAGCCACCGGGTGTCCTGTGAGCTCCGCCGAAAGGAAGTCCTCCGCATGCGCGTTATCCGCCGAGTCGCCGCCGTCCTCGCCACCGTCGCCCTGATGACGTTCGGGGGGCTCGTCACCCCGGCCTCCGCGGTGGGCATCGATGTCGCCGGCCTCGTCCTGGAGACACCGCAGATCTGATCCGCTCCCGCGCACCCGTCGGGCCGGTCCAGGCGCCCCGGACCGGCTCGCGGTGCGGTGTCCCCCGTCCCTCAGCCCGTGAAAGGCCCGGTCGTCCTCATGCGTGAGAACCTGCCCGCCGTCGCTGTCTGTGCCGTCGTGCTCGTGGGGGTCCTCGCGCCCTCCGCCGCCGCGGCCTCCGCGCTGCCGCTGCCCCTGCCGGTCACCGCGGTGGAGCCGCTGGTCACCGAGGGGATCTCCATCGAAGGCCCGCTGGTGCAGAACGTCAGTCTGCCCACGCCGAAGTAGCGCGGCGCGTCCGGTAGCTGTCGCCGTCCAGCCGCACGATCTCGGCGTGATGGGCGAGGCGGTCCGTCATCGCCGGGGCGGACGGGCCGAAGACCTCGTCCCAGCGGCCGAGCGGGCGGTCGCTGGTCAGGATCAGTGAGGCCCGCTCGTACCGGTGCGCGACGAGCCGGAAGAACAGGCCCGCGGTCGCCGCGTCGAAGGGTGTGTAGCCGACCTCGTCGACGATCAGGAGGGGGTGATCGTCGAGAGCGGTCAGCTCCGCGTCGAGCCGGCCGGCGGCCCGGGCGTCGGAGAGCCGGGCGGCCCACTCGGCGGCGGTCGCGAACAGCACCCGGTGCCCGGCCTGGCAGGCCCGCACACCGAGGGCGACGGCCAGGTGGGTCTTGCCGGTGCCGGGCGGCCCGACGAAGACCACGTTGCGCCGGGCGTCGACGAAGTCCGCCTTGCCGAGCCGCGCCAGAGCCTCCCGGTCGAAGCCCCGGGGATGCTGCTGGTCGAAGTCCTCCAGCACCTTGCGCGCCGGGAACCCGGCGGCCCGGATCCGTGCCTCGGTGTCGGCGTCGGGGTCGGACCGCGGGGGGATGACGGCGGCAGGGGGCCTCTCGGATTCCGGTTCCGTCTGTTGCCGGCTTCCGTGGTCGCCGGCCTGCGCGGGCGGGACCGGCGCGCGGTCGGCGTGTCCGCGGTCCGTGTGGGCGACCATCGGCCCCGACATGTAGGCGAGGATCGCGGCCGAGGCGATGAACGCCATGTGGATCACCGTCCCCCACAGCAGGGCGTGCCGGGAGGTGTGGTGGACGTCCACGAACATCTGGAGCAGGTGCACGGAGGAGATGCCCACGATCGCCGTGGCGAGCTTGACCTTCAGCACGTTGGAGTTGACGTGCGAGAGCCATTCGGGCTGGTCACGGTGGCCCTGGAGGCCGATGCGCGAGACGAACGTCTCGTAGCCGCCGACGATCACCATGATCAGCAGGTTGGCGATCATGACGACGTCGACGAGCTTGAGCACCGCGAGCATGACGTACGTCTCGGTGGCGTGCCCGCCCAAGCACATCAGGATTAAGGTCCAGAGCTCCTTGAAGAACTTGTAGACGTAGACGCCCTGGGCGGCTACCAGCCCGAAGTACAGCGGGGCCTGGAGCCAGCGGGTGGCGAACAGGGCGTATCCGAGCGTGGTGGTCGTCGGGTTCTGCACCTTCGCCATTCTTCGGGGCCGCGATGGAAAAACTGAATTCACACCACACGTTGGGATGAATAGGCATTCAGTAGGACTGGACGCGCAGATCACACCACCCGACGCGGCCGATCAGGCACACTGGACGTTTGGCCGAGGCTTCGCGCTGTCGAGCCGTCCGAGCCCTCCGGCCACAGAAAGGGTGCCGCGCGTGAATGGTCCGCTGATCGTCCAGTCCGACAAGACCCTGCTCCTGGAAGTCGACCACGAGCAGGCCGACGACTGCCGCCGGGCTATCGCCCCGTTCGCGGAACTGGAGCGGGCGCCGGAGCACATCCACACCTACCGTGTGACGCCGCTGGGCCTGTGGAACGCCCGCGCGGCGGGGCATGACGCCGAGCAGGTCGTGGACGCGCTCGTGCAGTACAGCCGCTACCCGGTGCCGCACGCGCTGCTCGTGGACATCGCCGAGACGATGGACCGCTACGGCCGTCTCACCCTGTCCAAGCACCCGGCGCACGGGCTGGTCCTGACCACCACCGACCGCCCGGTGCTGGAGGAGATCCTGCGGTCGAAGCGGATCACGCCGCTGGTCGGCGCCCGCATCGACCCGGACACGGTCGCCGTGCACCCCTCCGAGCGCGGGCAGATCAAGCAGACGCTGCTGAAGCTGGGCTGGCCGGCCGAGGACCTCGCCGGGTACGTCGACGGCGAGGCGCACGAGATCGAGCTGGCCGAGGACGGCTGGGCGCTCCGGCCGTACCAGAAGCAGGCCGTGGAGAACTTCTGGCACGGCGGTTCGGGCGTCGTCGTCCTGCCCTGCGGCGCGGGGAAGACGCTGGTCGGGGCCGGGTCGATGGCGCAGGCGAAGTCGACCACCCTCATCCTCGTCACGAACACGGTCTCCGCCCGGCAGTGGAAGCACGAGCTGGTGAAGCGGACCTCGCTCACCGAGGACGAGATCGGCGAGTACAGCGGCACCCGCAAGGAGATCCGCCCGGTCACCATCGCCACCTACCAGGTGCTGACGACCCGGCGGAAGGGCGTCTACCCGCACCTGGAGCTGTTCGACTCGCGGGACTGGGGGCTGATCGTCTACGACGAGGTGCACCTGCTGCCCGCGCCGGTCTTCAAGTTCACCGCCGACCTCCAGGCGCGCCGGCGGCTCGGCCTGACCGCCACCCTGGTCCGTGAGGACGGCCGGGAGTCGGACGTGTTCTCCCTGATCGGTCCCAAGCGGTTCGACGCGCCGTGGAAGGAGATCGAGGCGCAGGGCTACATCGCGCCCGCCGACTGCGTGGAGGTCCGGGTCAATCTGACGGACTCCGAGCGGCTGGCGTACGCCACGGCCGAGACGGAGGAGAAGTACCGCTTCTGCGCGACGACCGCGACGAAGCGGAAGGTGACCGAGGCGATCGTGCGGCGGTTCGCCGGGCAGCAGATCCTCGTCATCGGCCAGTACATCGACCAGCTGGACGAGCTGGGTGAGCACCTCGGGGCGCCCGTGATCAAGGGCGAGACGTCGAACGCGCAGCGGGAGAAGCTCTTCGACGCCTTCCGCGAGGGTGAGATCAGCGTGCTCGTCGTGTCCAAGGTCGCGAACTTCTCGATCGACCTGCCGGAGGCGACGGTCGCCATCCAGGTCTCGGGCACCTTCGGCTCCCGGCAGGAGGAGGCCCAGCGCCTCGGCCGGGTGCTGCGCCCCAAGTCCGACGGCCACCAGGCGCACTTCTACTCGGTGGTCGCCCGGGACACCATCGACCAGGACTTCGCCGCCCACCGCCAGCGCTTCCTGGCGGAGCAGGGCTACGCGTACCGGATCATGGACGCGGACGAGCTGCTGGCGGAGAGCTGACGGGGCCGGGCCGGACCGCTCACTTGCGGCGGACCACGCCTACTTCCTCTCCGTACTGACCGAGGACGACCACGTCGAAGGCTGCGCCCGCGAAGACCTTGACGGCGCGCAGGGCATCGCCAAGACGGTGGCGGTGGCTGCCTGCCACGGCGGTGGCGCCGGGCGGGCGGCCCGGTGCCGGGGCGGGGGAGATGGTTGCTGCGCTCATGTCTCCATGGTGCGTTTTCGTCCGTAAAGCCCGCGTCGGTCTCGGGACCGAACCTTGCGGCGGTCCGCGTACGCCCCTGGGGTGACCCCCTCCTTCCGGGAGGAGGGTCCCGTCCCCTAGGGGACGGGAAAGAGGGGACCCGGGGGACGGGAAGAGGGGATCCGGGGGACGGGAAAGAGGAGACCCGGGGGACGGGAAAGAGGGGACGGGAAAACCGTTCGCGGTCACCGCTCCCGCTCCTCTAAGATCTCCGCTCTTGCCCGCCTCCGCCACGGAGTGCCGCCGACCGGACGGAAACCGGCCGGTATCTCACCGCCCACTCTTCAGCAGGTCCCTCCGGAGGCACCCCCTTGTCCACGCCCGTCGACGACCCGCTCGCGCGTGAGCGCTCCCACCTCTCCGCGTCCCGTTCCGCCCTGCGTGCCATGCGCGAGGGCGTCGAGGCCCTCGACATCAGCGACGTCACCGCGAACTGGGTCAACGCCGAGGCGCTGGCCCACCAGATCGAGGAGCGCATCAAGGCGCTCGCCGACCTCAGCGGCACCCCGCTGTTCTTCGGCCGGCTCGACTACCTGCACGCCCCCGGCGCCCAGGAGGCGGAAGGCGCGGAAGGGGAGCGCTTCTACATCGGGCGACGGCACGTGCACGACCACGACGGCGACCCCATGGTCATCGACTGGCGCGCGCCGGTCTCGCAGCCGTTCTACCGGGCCTCCAAGAAGGACCCGATGGACATCGCGCTGCGCCGCCGCTTCGGCTACACGGGCGGCGACCTCACGGCGTACGAGGACGAGCACCTGTCGGACCCGGCCGAGGCCGCCCGGACCAGCAAGCTGCTCCAGCAGGAGATCGAGCGGCCGCGTGTCGGCCCGATGCGGGACATCGTCGCGACGATCCAGCCGGAGCAGGACGAGATCGTCCGGTCCGGCCTCTCCGGCACGGTGTGCGTGCAGGGCGGCCCGGGCACCGGGAAGACCGCCGTCGGCCTGCACCGGGTCGCCTACCTCCTCTACGCCCACCGCGAGCGGCTCGCCCGTACCGGCACGCTGGTCATCGGTCCGAACCGGTCCTTCCTGCACTACATCGAGCAGGTCCTGCCCGCGCTGGGCGAGCTGGCCGTCCAGCAGGCCACCGTCGACGACCTCGTCGCCCACGTCGACATCAAGGGCACGGACGACGCGGCGGCCGCCGTCGTCAAGGGCGACGCCCGGCTGGCGCAGGTGCTGAGGCGGGCCCTGTACGCGCACGTCACGATGCCCACCGAGCCGGTCGTGGTCGTGCGCGGCTCCCGCCGCTGGCGGGTCCCGGCGTACGAACTGGAGGACATCGTCCGCGAGTTGCTCGACCGCGACATCCGCTACGGCGCCGCCCGCGAGGCCCTGCCGCAGCGCATCGCGCACGCCGTGCTGGTGCAGATGGAACGGTCGGGTGAGGCCCCGGACGACCGGGTGCAGGACGCGGTGGCCCGCAACAGCGCGGTCAGGGCGGCGGTCAAGGCGGTCTGGCCGGCCGTCGACCCGGCCAGGCTGGTGCTGCGGCTGCTGTCGGACGCGGAGTTCCTCGCCGTCCACGCCGACGGGATCCTCGACGAGGAGGAGCAGAAGGCGATCCTCTGGGCGAAGCCGGCGCGCAGCGTGAAGTCGGCCAGGTGGTCACCCGCGGACGCCGTCCTGATCGACGAGGCCACCGACCTGATCCAGCGCACGCACTCCCTCGGGCACGTCGTCCTCGACGAGGCGCAGGACCTCTCCCCCATGCAGTACCGGGCGGTCGGCCGCCGCTGCACCACCGGCAGCGCGACCGTCCTCGGCGACCTGGCGCAGGGCACCACGCCCTGGGCGACCCGGAGCTGGCAGGAGGCGCTGACCCACCTCGGCAAGCAGGACGCCCTGGTGGAGGAGCTGACGGCCGGTTTCCGCGTCCCGACGGACGTCATCACCTACGCCTCCCGGCTGCTCCCGCACATCGCCCCGGGCCTCACCCCGGTCGTGTCGATCCGCGAGAACCCAGGCCACTTCGAGGTCCGGCCGGTCTCCGGCCCCAAGGACGTGGTCGAGGCGTGCCGCGAGTCGCTGCGCCACGAGGGTTCGACGGGCCTGATCGCGGCGGACGCCCGCGTGCCCGAACTGGCCGAAGCCCTGACGGAGGCCGGCATCCCGTACCTCGGCCCCGGCGAGGAAACCACCCAGGACACCCGCCTGACCCTGGTCCCGGCGTCGCTGGCGAAGGGCCTGGAGTACGACTACGTCGTCCTGGACGAGCCCCGGGCGGTGGTCGACGGCGAACCGGACGAACGGACAGGGCTCCGACGTCTGTATGTGGCGCTGACGCGAGCGGTGTCGGGCCTGATCGTCACGCACGCGGCCGGGCTGCCGCCGCAGTTGGCCTCGACCACCCTTCGCTGACGCGCCGGACCTGCGCAACGGGCATCACCGGCGGTGATGCCCGTGGGTCGCCCGTCAGCGCCCGGCAGTCGCTCCTGCGCTCAGGTCGCGACCAAGCCGCCGTCGGCGGTGAGCACCGCGCCGGTGATGTAGCTGGCCTTGTCGGAGGCCAGGAACACCACGGCCTCGGCGATCTCCTCGGGCTCGCCGGCGCGGGTGAGCGGTGTGCTCCGGCTGAACGCCTCGAACATCTCGCCCACCGTCTCGACGGCCATGTCGGTCCGGATCGGGCCGGGCGCCACGGAGTTGACGCGAACGCCCGCCGCGCCGAACTCGACGGCCCACGACCGGGTCAGCGCGTCCATCGCGGCCTTGGAGGCGTTGTAGACGGAGCCGACCGGGGTGCCGATCTGCGCGGCGACCGACGACACGTTGACGATCGCACCCTTCTTCCTGGCCACCATGGCCGGCGCGAGGGCGGCCGTCAGGAAGTAGGACGCACGAACGTTGATGTCGAACACCTGCTCGTAGCTGTCGAGTGACTGCTCAGGGGTCGACGAGAACGGGAAGATGCCCGCGTTGTTCACCAGGATGTCCACCTCGCCGACCTCCTCGGCGAGCTTGCGGACGTCGTCGATGTTCGCGACGTCCGCGACGACGAAGTGGCCCGTCCCGCCCGCCTGCTCGATCAGCTCGACGGTCTCCTTGCCGAGCTCGGCCCTGCGCCCCGTCACGTAGACGGTGGCACCCGCCTCCGCGAGCTTGACCGCGACCGCGCGGCCGATACCCGACGTGGCGCCGGTGACGAGTGCCTTCTTGTCCTGCAGTTCGTTGGTTGACATGTCTGCAAACGTGGCGGTGCCAGATCGTCGGAGCATAATTTCGGCATATACGGCCTGGTCAGGTCGCGCAGGCATCGAAATGAATCAGGTGGTCAGGGCCGCTGTGCGCCGGGCGAAGTAGAGGCGCACGAAGTGCGGCAGCCGGTAGCGGCCGAGTACGAGCGGCTCGATCAGGTGCACGCCCGTGAGCGACTCCAGCACCATCTCGATCTCGCCGGGGTCGGCCCCGGACATCTCCGCCGCATGGTGGCTGTCGATCACCTCGGCGTCCTGGCGCGCGAAGCACATGAGCATGTGCCGTTCCGGATCGCTCAGCTGCTCCTCGGCCTCGATCAACGGGGCGAACATCGCAGCGCAGTCGGAGGGGATCACGCCGTCGAGCCTGCTCTCCCGCTCCATTTGCAGCAGAACCATCCCGATCGTCCAGTGAGGACGCGAGCTGAGCTTGCCGCCCATCACCCTGATCGGGCCCGGCAGTCGCGAGAGGCGTTCCAGCAGCGCCTCGGCCTGCCCGGGTTCCGCGTCCGCGCGCACCGGGCCGAGGACCTTGCGGAAGAAATCCCGTGCCTCCCGCTCGGCCAGCCCGGCGATCTTCAGCCAGGTCACCCCCGGCAGCTCGTGCAACCGGCGGACACTCGTGAGAATCATCGCCGAGCCGGGCGTGGCGAGATCGCGTACGGCCGCCGCGTCCTGCACGTCGTCGACCACGACCAGGAAACGCTTGTGGCGTGCCTTCTCCCGCCACAGTGCGGCTTTGTCGCCCACGGGGTTCTCCACGCCGACCGCGCGCAACAGCTCGTCGGCGACGTCCCCGCCCCTGACGAAGATCTGCCCGTCGGGGAAGCGGCCTCTGACGAGATGGCCGATCCGGGTGGCCAGCGCGGTCTTGCCGCTGCCCCGCATCCCGGTGATGCCCACGGTGCCCGGCAACGCCCGGAGAGCCTGCGCGATCTCCTCGGCACGGCCGGTGAAGTCGAGTAGATCCGGCAGCAGTTGCTCCGGTCTGCGCGGCAGGGTGAGGTCGCCCTTGAGGATCTGTGCGTGGACCTTGCGCAGCTCCGGCCCTGGTTCGAGGCCGAGTTCCTCGCCGAGGAGTGCGCGCGCCCGGTGGAAATGGTCAAGTGCTTCGCCCTGCCTGCCCTCCAGGTAGAGCGCGCGCATCAGCAGGGCGCGCGGTCGTTCCCTGAGCGGGAAGGCGGCGACGTGCTTCTGCAGCTCCAGCACGTCGAGTTCGCGTTCGAGGCAGTCCTCCCGCGCCTTGAGCCGGTAGTCGCCGAGCCGCACCCGCTGCGCGTCGAAGTAGGCACTCCGGAGGCCTTCCAAGGGCTCGCCGCGGCAGTCTTGGACGATCTCCGCGCGGACGGTGTACCCCCCGTCCCTGGACTTCAGGTTCAGCTCCGGAAGGAGCTTGCGGATCTTGTACACGTACGTCCGCAACGCCATCACCGCGCTCGGCGTCGGGTCGTCCCAGACCATGCCGATCAACTGGTCGTTGCTCAGCCGGATGCCGTTGTTCAGCAGCAACGCCGCCAGCACCGCCCGCTGCTGGCGCGGCCCCAGTTCGATCTCCTCCTCGTCGCGCCAGGCTCGTACCGGACCCATCAGTGAGAAGCGCAGGCTCATGCAACGGCACAACGCACGGGCACATCCCCTGCTTCCCCGTGCAGAGGCGACCCCAGCGGAGGCGGGGTGTACGACTCGGTGTTGCGGACATCACCGCACGCGGGTCACCGTCACCCAGGGGGGAGGCCCAGGGCGTTCAGACGGCGTCCAGGGCGGCCCGCCACCGTGCGACGGCTTCCGCCGACACCGGCGCCTCCCAGCCCTCCGGCCGGGCCGCCCCGCCGATGTGGAAGCCGTCGACCCCGGCCTTCAGCAGCATCGGCACATGATCGAGCCGCAGCCCGCCGCCCACCAGCAACTGCTGCCCGTAGCCCGGCTCCCCGGCCCGCCCGGCCTCCGCGATCAGCACGGCCAGCCCGCCGTCGACCCCGTCCGCCGACCCGGCCGTCAGATACGTGTCCAGCCCCGGCATCCCGTCCAACTGCTTGCGCAGGGCGGCCCGGTCGGCGGCCCGGTCGATGGCCCGGTGGAACGTCCAGGGGCATCCGTCCAGCACCGCCACCACCCGCTTCACGGCCGCCAGGTCGACCGCACCCCCTCCATCGAGGAAGCCCAGCACGAACTCCGACGCCCCGGCCTCCCGCAGCTCCGCAGCCGTATCGGCGAGCCGGTCGACATCCCCCGCAGCGAACCCGTCCGCCAGACGGATCATCACCCGCAGGGAGATGTCGACCGCCCGGCGGATCCCGGCGACGGTGGCGGCCGACGGCGTGAGCCCGTCGGCCGCCATGTCGGTGACCAGTTCAAGGCGGTCCGCGCCTCCCGCCTGGGCGGCGACCGCGTCCTCGACGCCGAGGGCGATCACCTCCAGGACTGCACGCTTGCTCATGGGGCCCCTTCGTCGGATGGGCGTCGGCGTTCGGCGACAGGTCTAGTCCAATCAAAGACTACGCTGCCCACTCCCGCGCGATCCGAAGCCCCCGGGACGGCGCCTCAGCCGTAGATGTTCAGCTCCTTCACTTCCACCCCGGCCAGCTCGAACGCCGGCACCCCGTCGACCGGCCGTCCCGTGTACAGCCGTACGAGCGTGGACCCGTCCCCGATGAAACGGCCGGGGGGCCGCTCCCCGCCGCTCTCCCCGAGCCGCAGCGGCTCGTCCAGGTCGTCGAGGTCGGCGTGCAGCGGCACGTGTCCCCGCTCGCGGGTGATCCGGGCGAGCAGCGCGAGCGCGTCCGGCAGCCCGGCCCCGCCGTACGCCCCCGGCTCGCCGAGGGCCTCGCGGACGTCCCCGGCGTGCACCCACTCCCCGAGGGCGAGGCCGTCCAGCCTGCCGCCGGCCCGGGCGATCGCGGGCCCGGCCGCGCCCATCCCCCGCTCCAGCTCGTCGACGACCCGCGCGTCGCTCCAGCCGGCCCGGTCCGCGATGTCCCGGTCGTTGGCCTCGGGCGAGAACACGCCCTCCTCGAACCGGCCCTCCGCCACCCGGGTCAGCGCGGCCGAGCAGTGCGCCAGCACGTCCCGCACCGTCCAGCCCGGACACGCGGCGACAGGCAGCGCGAAGTCCTCCCCGGCCCGGTCCCGCAGCAGCGGGATCAGCGCGTCACGCTCGATCGTCAGCAGCCGCCCGGGCTGCTCGGGGTCCCGTACGTCTGGAACATCAGCAGGTGTCGTCATGACCCCCACGCTAGGTGCCCGACCCCGCTCGGCGGGAGAATGCCCCCATGGCCGATCTCGACTCCCTGCGCACCCGCTTCGCCCGCACCCTGGAAGCGGCCCGGGGCCCGGCCGGCGGCCCTGACCCGGCGCCGTACGCCGATGCCCTGCTCACCCGCTGGCAGGAGCCCCAGCGCCGCTACCACACGGTCGGGCACCTGACGGCGGTCCTCGACCGCGTCGACGAACTGGAGCGGTACGCGCACGACCCGGACGTGGTCCGGCTGGCCGCCTGGTTCCACGACGCGGTCTACCTGCCCGACCGCTCCGAGAACGAGGAGCGCTCGGCCCGCCTCGCCGAACGCGCCCTCGCCGAAGCCGGCGTGCCCGACGCCAAGACCGCCGAGGTGGCCCGCCTGGTCCGCCTCACCGTCACCCACGACCCCGACGACGACGACCCCGACGGCCAGGTCCTGTGCGACGCGGACCTCGCGATCCTCGCCTCGCCCCCGTCGGCGTACGCCGCCTACACCGCGGCCGTCCGCGAGGAGTACCACTTCGTCCCCAGCGACGCCTTCCGCGAGGGCCGCGCCGCGATCCTGCGCCAACTCCTCGACCTCCCCCGCCTGTTCAGGACACCGCACGGCACCGCCAAGTGGGAGGCCACGGCCCGCTACAACCTCACCGCCGAGCTGGAAATGCTGTCGCTCCCACCCCGGAACTCCTCGTAGCCTGCCCGCCATGTGGACAACGGGAGCGGAACAGGTGGAGCAGGCCGTCGCCGAGTGCGTGAGCCTGCTGGGGGCGGTCACCGAGCGGGACTGGGAAGGGGTGCGGGCCGGGCGGCTGGAGTGGAGCTGCCGGGAGACGGCCGTGCACATCGCCGACGATCTCATCGCGTACGCGGGGCAGCTCGCGGGGCGGGAGCAGGACGGGTACTCGCCGTTCGACATCGCTCTGGAGGAGGGGACCGACAACGCGGGCGTGGTGCGGGTGATCGGCGCGATGGGTGCCCTGCTCGCCGCCGCGGTCCGCACCACCCCGCGGGACGTGCGGGCCTTCCACCCGTACCCGTTCCGCAGCGCGAACCGTGAGGGGTTCGCCGCGATGGGTGTGATCGAGGTGCTGCTGCACACGCACGACATCTCCGAGGGGCTGGGCCTGTCGTACGAACCGGCGCCCGAGCTGTGCGACTTCGTGCTCACCCGGCTCTTCCCGCACGTCCAGCCCGGCCCCACCCCATGGCCGACGCTGCTGTGGGCCACCGGCCGCGGGGACCTGCCCGGCCGCGCCCCGGTGACCGAGTGGCGCTGGAACAACAACCTGGTGATCGGCACCGAGCGGCTCACCCTGGAGGGCGTCACCCCCGCGGCGGCCACCGACCTGTCCACGGTCGGCGACGGCGGCTTCGAGTGGATCGAGGGCGGCCCGGTCGAGGGCACCCGGGTCGGCGCCGGGCTGGTCCACAAGCAGTACGAGGACGGGGTCCACCGCCCGGAGTGGGGCATGTACGTGCTCGTCCGGCGCGAGGACGGCCGCGCGCTCGGCGCCATGGGCTTCCACGGCGTCCCGGACGAGGCAGGGCGGGTCGAGATCGGCTACGACCTGGTCGAGGGCGCCCGCGGCCACGGCTACGCCACCGAGGCGCTGCGCACGCTGTCGGCGTGGGCGCTGGACCGGGACGAGGCGCGGACCGTGGTCGCGGTGGTCGAGCGGGGCAACCTGCCGTCGCAGAAGGTGCTCGCACGGGCCGGATTCACCCAGGTGCCCGCCGAGGACCCCGAGCACCTGGCCTACGAGCTGCGCGAGTCCCGGGAGGGATAGCGCCCCTTGGGCCGCCGCAGCCCAGCCGCGTGCAGCAGCCGCACCACCTCGCGGCTGCCGACCTCCACCGCCCCGGCCCGCACCGCGTCGGCGTACCGCTCGCCGGGGATGTCGTAGTGGTCGCGCTCGAAGGCCCGGCGGGGGACGCCGAGGCGCGCGGCGAAGGTGTGGAGCTCGTCGTAGGAGACGTCGCTGACGAGGTGGGACCACATGCGGCCGTGGCCGGGCCAGGTCGGCGGGTCGATGTAGATCGTCACGAAGGCCTCACGAGGACGCCGGCCCGCCGGTGGCCTCGCCCAGCGATCCCACCGCCGCGACCTTCACGCCCGCCTCGCTGCACACCCAGTGCGGGTCGGGCCCCAACTCCGGTTCCACGTCGAGGGCGTGCGGCTCACCGGCGCCGCACACCGGGCACAGCGGCCAGCGGCCGTACCGCTCCAGCAGGGCGTCCTGGACGTCCTGCGCGACCAGACCGGCCACGTACCGGGCTCCCTCGGGCCACTGCTCGACCCACCATCGCCGCTGCTTGACGGACTCCTCGACCAGGGACACGACATCCGCCTCGGCGACGCGTCCCGCGACGAGGTCGGCCAGCACGAGGGCGCGCGCGGCGTGCAGCGCCTGCTCCAGGGGGCTGATGGGATCCATGCACCCATTGTGCGCACTCTTGACCCCGTCGCCGCCCCGAAAATATCTTTCAATCGTGACCCGAGACGTGAAGGAAATTTTCGCCCGCGATCGGAGCGGCTCCTCCGGGGTGAGCGGCGCCCCGCCCGCCCCCGCCGCCCTCGCGGCCAAGGTCCGCACGCTGGGCCCGTCGATGACGCGCTCCATGCAGCGCGTCGCCGAGGCCGTCGCGGGCGACCCGGCCGGCTGCGCGGCCCTCACGGTCACCGGCCTCGCCGAACTCACCGGCACCAGCGAGGCCACCGTCGTACGCACCGCCCGCCTGCTGGGCTATCCGGGTTACCGGGACCTGCGGCTGGCGCTCGCCGGCCTCGCCGCGCAGCAGCAGTCGGGCCGCGCCCCGGCCATCACGACGGACATCGCCGTCGACGACCCGATCGCCGACGTGGTCGCCAAGCTCGCCTACGACGAGCAGCAGACCCTCGCCGACACCGCCGCCGGTCTCGACACCGTCCAACTGGGCGCGGCCGTCACCGCGCTGACCACGGCCCGCCGCACCGACGTGTACGGCGTCGGGGCCTCCGGCCTGGTCGCCCAGGACCTCACGCAGAAGCTGCTGCGCATAGGGCTCCTGGCCCACGCCCACAGCGACCCGCACCTCGCCGTCACCAACGCCGTCCAACTGCGCGCGGGCGATGTCGCGGTCGCCGTCACGCACTCCGGGTCGACGGGGGACGTCATCGAGCCGCTGCGGGTCGCCTTCGAGTGCGGTGCGACGACGGTGGCGATCACCGGCCGCCCGGACGGCCCGGTCACGCAGTACGCCGATCATGTCCTCACCACGTCCACCGCACGCGAGAGCGAGCTGCGTCCGGCGGCGATGTCGTCCCGGACCGGCCAGCTCCTCGTGGTGGACTGCCTGTTCGTGGGGGTGGCGCAGCGGACGTACGAGACGGCGGCGCCGGCGCTGTCGGCGTCGTACGAGGCGCTGGCCCACCGGCATCGTTCCTGAGGCCGCCGCCCCGCCCAGCACCGGAAAGACACGGAAAGAGCCGTCCATGACCTCCACCTCCAGCCCCCGTGATCTCAGGACCGAGTTGGAGTCCCTGACCACCGAGGCCTTCCGGCCGGAACTCGCGGACATCGACCGGCTGCCCACCCTCGACATCGCCCGGTTGATGAACGGCGAGGACGCAACCGTGGCCGGGGCGGTAGCGGCCCGGCTGCCGCAGATCGCCGCCGCGATCGACGCCGTCGCCGAGCGGATGGCCCGGGGCGGCCGCCTGGTCTATGCGGGCGCGGGCACGGCGGGCCGGATGGGCGTCCTGGACGCCTCCGAGTGCCCGCCCACGTTCAACACCGACCCCTCCCGGGTCGTCGGCCTGATCGCGGGCGGCCGGGATGCCGTGGTCACCTCGGTGGAGGGCGCGGAGGACTCCCGGGACCTGGCCGAGGCGGACCTGAAGGCCCTCGACCTGACCCCCGACGACACCGTGGTCGGCGTCTCCGCCTCCGGCCGCACCCCGTACGCCATCGGCGCGGTCGAACACGCCCGCGCCTGCCGCTCCCTCACCATCGGCCTCGCCTGCAACTCCGGCAGCCCGCTCGCGGCCGCCGCCGACCACGGCATCGAGATCGTCGTGGGTCCCGAACTGCTCACCGGCTCCACCCGCCTGAAGGCCGGCACGGCGCAGAAGCTCGTCCTCAACATGCTCTCGACGATCACGATGATCCGGCTGGGCAAGACCTACGGGAACCTGATGGTCGACGTCCGCGCGTCGAACGACAAGCTCCGGGCCCGCTCCCACCGCATCGTCGCCCTCGCCACCGGAGCCGCCGAGGAGGACATCGAGCGGGCCCTGACCGCCACGGACGGCGAGGTCAAGAACGCGATCCTCGCCCTCCTGGCCGACGTCGATGGACCGACGGCGGCCAGGCTGCTGGAAGAGTCCGACGGCCACCTGCGCGCGGCCCTGGCGGCGGCCGGCTGAACCGTCACGCCCCCACGACCACCCGCTGTTCCTCCCCCTCCCCCAGCCGCTCGGCCTGTTCCGCCGTCGCCTTCTCGGCCAGGGCGCTGACCGCCGTGTTGAAGCGCTCCATCGACGTGGGGCGGTCCGGGCCGAGGACGTACTCCTTGAGGACCCGGCGCTCGGGTGCCATCGGGTCGTGCGCCGGCTCGCGGACCGACCGGAGGATCTCCGGCAGGCGGATGCAGGCCCGGTCGAGCAGGTAGGCGCCCCCGGCGGTGGTGTACGCCGCCCGGAACTCCTCGTCGGGCAGGTCGTTCGCGTTGGTCAGGACGTACGGCTTGAGGCTCGCCACGAAGTCCGCGACGACCGACGAGACATCGCTGATGAGCATGTCGGCCTGGTCGAAGCACTCGTACAGCGTGGGCAGTTGCTTGAGGATCACCTGGTGCCGGACCGGCCCCCGGCTCTGCCAGAAGAGCCGGTGCCACTCGGCCCGCAGCTCGTGCCACTCCGCCTCCCCGTCCCCGGCGGGGAGGCGCGCATCGCGCACCTGCTGAGCGTCGTCGCCGGTGAGCCGCCCGGACAGTTCGCCGAGCCGGGCCTGGATCTCGGCGAGCCGTGGCCGGGCGGCGGCGATCGCGGCCTCGGCCTCCTGGGCGTCCCGCCGCTCGTTGTCGGCGCGCAGCAGCTCCCGGACGGCCCGGTCCGCCTCGGCCGCCACCCGGGAGCGCTTGCCGGTGAGGGGGTGCGGCTTGTAGAGGACGCGGACGTTCTCGGCGAGCAGCCTCTCGACCAGCGGCACGCCCATCGGGATCAGCGACGTGTGGCAGTCGTCGTCGCTCCAGCCCTCCCAGGTCGGCGCGTACAGCACGGTCGGCACCGGCCCCGGCACATGGTCGGCGTGCAGCCGGATCGACGACAGCTGCGGGCGGCCCACCTCGACGATCGCCGAGTCGCTGATCGCGTGCCGCACCCGCTGGTAGCGGTCGCGCCCGGCCCGCCCGGCCACCCAGATCTCGTCGTACACCTTGCTCACCCGGTTGCTGCTGGCGAGCTTGTCGCTGTCGCCGTGCCCGATGAACACGTGCTTGGCCTCGGCGACGCGCAGCATGTGCACGTTCTTGCCCGCGTTGCCCGGGTAGAGGACGACCCGCAGCTGGGGCAGCTCCAGCTGCGCCACGTCGTCGGCCTTCGGCACGCACACGACCGGGATCGACGTACGGCCGAGGTAGCGGAACGACGCCCGCTCCCTCAGGATGATCAGCGGCCGCCGGTCGAGCTGCTCCAGCGTCTCGATCCACATGTTGACCTGGTACATGAAGTCCCGCGACACGGCCGCGAAGCTGAAGTACAGCGCCACCTCCGGCCGGTATCCGGCGAGTTGCCGGTTGAGCTCGGCGATCACCTCGTCGTCCGGCGGCATCCGCCGGGCCCGGCGCAGCTGCCCCAGCAGCGCCGCCACGGCCGCGGCCGCCAGCCCGGCGGTGAGGGCGAATCCGACGCCCGCGGGCTGCCACGCCCCGGCCGCGAGCGCGGCGAGGAGCCCGGCATGGGCCGGCAGGTCGAGGTGCAGCAGCTTGCGCAGGAAGCGCCGGTAGAGGAGCGCGGGCGGCGACTGCGGGATGCCCGCCCCGCTCATGTCGAGGTTGCGCACCACGACCGGCAGCGTGCGGCGCCGCCGGATGGCGTGGTGCACCGCCGTGTACAGGATCACCAGGCTGAAGTGAGCGCTGAAGACGGCCAGTGCGGCCACCAGCACCGCGCCCGGCGCGTCCATCCGGTCGGCCAGCGCCAGCAGCATCACCGTCCGCACGGCGAACCGCATCGTCCGGGTCAGCTGCAACGCTGCCAGCCGCCGCACGAAGGCGGGAGCGCGCGAGTGCAGCACCTCGTCCACGGCGTAGGTCACGGCCGAGGCGGCGGCGAACCCCCACAGCGAGGGGAGCAGTGCGAAGACGGGCAGTGCGGCGAATCCGGCGGCGAACAGGAACACGAGAAGAAGGTCGGTCTTCCCGCGCACACGCAGGACACCGCACAGCCAACGGAACGTCATAAGACAGGATTCCTCTGGGGAAAGGATGTGATTTCCGGAGTGGCGTGCGGTGGGGCGAACGCCGGCGTATGCGCGATACGCCTGTTCGACGGTGGTGGAGGGCGAATGGTTGTACATCCGCCGTTGGCAATTACTTCACCGTGACTTGGGCTCCCGGTTGACTTGCCGAACGCGAGCCCGCAGGGCCTCCCGCACGGGCAACGACCGCAGTACGTCGGTGAGTTGCTCGGCCGTCCGTACGTTGCACCGCCCCAGATCGACCAGGGCGAACGGCTCGTCACGCGCGGCCGTGACCGGGTCCACGCGCAGGGACGGCAGTACGACACCGACTCCCGCGAGGGCGTCCCGCAGCGACTTCACGATCTCTTCGGTCGAGCGCATCCTGTCCTACCTCCACGCTGAGTTTGTGATTCACCACACAGCGTGGCCGAGGCATCCCTAACCTGGCCAGATACGGCGGTCCAACAACCCGATGTGTACGACAGGGAGTCGCCCATGCCCGGATCCAGGGACCTCGACCCGTCCTCCTCCCCACGGGCCCTCCTGGGCGCCGAACTCCGCCACGCCCGCGAGAAGGCCGGCCTGAGCCAGGAGGAACTGGGGCAGCGGCTGTTCGTGAGCGGGTCGTTCATCGGGCAACTGGAGGCGGGGACGCGGAGGTTGCAGCGGGAGTATGCGCGGCTGCTGGACGAGGTGCTGGGGACGGAGGATTTCTTCCAGCGGAACTGTGCGGCGGCGGCGAAGTCGAAGTATCCGGACCACTTTGCGGAGGCGGCGGAGGCGGAGGCTGCGGCTACTGAGATCCGGCAGTTCGCGCCGCTCCTCATTCCCGGGCTGCTGCAAACCCCCGCGTACGCACGGGCCGTGTTCCGCGCGTACCGGCCCACAGCACCGGAGGCGGTGATCGAGGAGTTGGTGACTGCACGGATGGACAGGGCTCGCATCCTCGACGATCCAACAAGCCCGTTGTTGTGGATGGTGATTGACGAGGCTGCACTACGGAGGGAGACCGGTGGGCGAGAGGTCATGGCAGGAGCGCTACGCCATGTCACGGCCCTGATCCGCAGGAACCGGATCATCGTGCAGGTGCTGCCGTTCGGCGCGGGAGCCCACGCGTCGATGGAGGGCTCCATGAAGCTGATGGATTTCGAGGACGCGCCTCCGTTGCTCTACTTCGAGGGAGTCGGCACGGGACGACTGGAGGATGACCCGGCAACCGTCCACCACCAGCGGCGTACCTTCCAGCTCCTCACCGCCTGCGCCCTCCCCCCGGACGGATCCCTGGCTCTCATCGAAGACATCGCGCAGGATTGCGGCCATGAGGAACACGCCTGAGTGGTACAAGTCCAGCTACAGCGGCGGCAGCGGCGGCGACTGCCTGGAGATAGCCGACGGCCACCGCACCCTCATCCCCGTTCGCGACTCCAAGAACCCCGAAGGCCCGAAGCTCGTGTTCCGGGCCACCGCCTGGTCCGCGTTCGTCGAGAACCTCAAGGACGAGACGGCCTGAGCTTCGGGACCCGGGCTTCGAGCCCTCTTTTCAAGGAATGGGTGGAGGGCCTCAACCCACCCTCCCACCCCGAGAGTTGACGCGACGCGTCCGGCTTGCCACGGACAGTCACGTACCTCTAACGTTCCCTGCACAAAGCAACAGCCCCCGCCCGGTGCTACCAACACCTGCGGGGGCTTAACCATCGAGATCGAAAGCAGTCGATCCCATGGCTGAAGCCAACTCTAGTGCTGCCTCCCCGTCCGCGCACCCCATGGCGGGCCCGGGCTACGGCAAACGCAGCGCCCCAGACCAACTCCCCCGCACCAACCACGACTTCGCACACCTCTCACCGCGCGAAGCCTCCATCGCCACCTACCTCGACCGCCTCCCCGACGGCGCCGACATCTCCGTAAAGACGCTGGCCAAACAGCTCCCGTACGGACAGTGCGCCCTCGGCACGGCCCTCAACCACCTCCAAGGGGCAGGGCACCTGCGGCGAGGCCGGGAGTGCATCACGGCCGACGACGGCAGCTCCCGCTGGATCACCCGATCGTGGTGGTCCCGCACCGCCCAGGATGACGACTGGTGGGCCGCCTTCACCCGCGGCGACGTACCGCGGCAGGCAGCACGCCCCACCCGCTCCCGGGCCCACATCCTCCTGGCAGCCCTCGGCCGCACCATGCCCGTGCTGTCCCTCTCCGAGGCAGACTGCGCGGCCCTGGCTCCCCTCGTGACGGACTGGTTCGCGCGGGGCGCCTCGGAAGACGACGTACTGCGTGCGCTCACCGCCGGCCTGCCGACGCCCGTCCACCACGCCGCCGCACTGGTCCGCAACCGCCTGACCAGCAAACTCCCACCCCCACCCGCTCCACGCCCACCCCTACGGGTCCTGGAGTGCGCAAACTGCGGCGCCCCGGGGCGACCGGAAACCCTGCCAGGGGGGCGTTGCAGCGCCTGCCGGGGCGAACACACCCCCGCACAACCCCCCGCACCCCTGTCCGCCCCCACGGTCCACGACCACGCGGCCCAGATCCGCGTTGCGATGTCCCGACAACGACAAGAGAGGGCACACACATGACGGCTCCTACGGTCCGGCGCCACCAGCCCGGGGCACGATGGAGGGAAGGAGGCAAAGCCATGACCCGAGACACGACCGACCGCCCGCAGATGAATGTCGAGGACTTCGACGAACTCGTGAGCAGGGCTCCGAGGGAGATCCGGAACAGGCTGGAGTTCCTGGGCGGGCGACTGTGCATCCGGCACGGCCCGCTCGACGTGGACGAGTTCGAAGAGCTTGCCGCGGTAGCGCCCGAGACGGTGCGGCTTGAGTACATCGATGGAAAGGTAGAGGTCAAAGCTGTGCCGGACGGCAACCACCGCTCGATCTTCATGTGGCTGCTGCGCCAGTGCATGCAGCACCGGCCTGACCTGGACCTCGTTCCCGAGTCCGGCGTCAAGGCAGAGGCCTACCGCAAGGGTCGCGCTCGCACGGACGGAACGCTCGTGCCAGTGGATCATTTTCGGGGCGACGGCGAGTGGTCCGACCCCGACGGTGCCCTGATGACCGTGGAGATCACCTCCCACGACCGCGACACCGATCAACGCGACCGCATCGACAAGCCCGTCGGCTACGCAGCGGCCGACATCCCCGTCTACCTGCTCATCGACCGCGACAACAACACACTCACCGTCCACAGCGAACCGAAAGACGGCCGCTACCAGCAGATCTCCCGACACCCCTGGGGCGCCACCGTCGAGCTCCCCGCCCCCGTGAACATCACGCTCGACACCGAGAAACTCAAGGACTACGCGGACTGAGGACAATGGGCACCATGAACCACGCCCAGCTCACCGCCCTAGGCCGCGCCCTCCGACTCCTCGGCGAGCACGGGGAGGCCCTCACGGCCGACACCCCGGACGCCAAGCTGCACGAGGTCAAGGCCGATCTGAAGCGCGCGCTGGACCTGCTGGAGGAGAGCGTCGCGAACGCCGCGCCCACCACCCGCTGCCCCGAGCACCCGAACGGCCCGGTCGACGAGGCAGCCCCCGACCTGTGCCTGCTGTGCGAGACGCGGCGCCGGGCCGCCCGCCGAAACGAGTTCAACGGGCCCGCCCCCCAGCACCAGCCCATCCAACCCGCACCGTCCCGCTACGGCGTGCGCGGCGACCGCCCCCAGCCCCAGCAGCGCTGGCTGGCGGAGCTGTGGAACGGCCAGACGTGGCAGCTGTGCGGCACCCCGCGCCGGGACCGGCGCGAGGCGGAGCTGTTCATCAACGCCCAGCGCAAGGCACCCCGGGCCGCCATGGCGTACCGGCTGGTGCACGAGTTCACCGATTACGAGGTGCTGCGGGTGTGGGGGACGCCCGTGCGGATCGACATCGAGCCGATGGGCAACCTCTAGACCCCTACAGCAGCGGCAGGGGCAGGAACTCGTACCCCTCCCACAGCCGCCGCGACCGCTCCTCCGGGTACGCCGTGACGACCGGCTCCGCGTCCAGCACCTGCACCAGCCGCTGCTCGTCGTCGTAGGCCGGCCAGCCCGGGTCGCCCGTCCTCGCGAACGCCGTCCAGGACGCGCGGAAGCGGGACGCCAGCGACAGCGCCTCGGCGGACGGCTCCACGCCCGCGAACAGCAGCAGCCCCAGGTCCGCGCTGTACGTGCCGAACAGCAGCGGGATGTCCAGACCGTGGCAGGCACCGAGTGCGCCGCCGTTGCCCGGGGCCGGCCAGGTCAGTTCGTAGACGTGCGCGCGTCCGCCGCCCGCGCGCTGGGCCTCGGCCAGGTGCAGGGTCGGCATGTTGAACAGCCAGTCCGTCTGGACGCGTTCGTGGAGCTCGCTCGGGGAGGCGTCGGGGAAGGCCGTGCGGTAGGCCTGCTCGCCGTCGGGACCGGGGGCGAACAGGCGGAGGGCCGAGGCCGCCCTCTCCTCGGTGATCCGCCCCAGTTGGCCCGCCATGGCGATGAACAGGCGGTACTCGTCGCGGTTGTGGCCGACGAGGAGGTCGACGTTCTTCGCCGATCCGGACCGCAGGGCCTGCCACGGCATGGACGGCAGGACCTCCCCGTCGACCACCGGGGAGAAGGGCGTGACCGTGGGCGCCGCCTGGCCCCAGCGGTCGACGCGCTGGAGCATCTTGGCGCTGAGGGTCTCGCCCGCCGAGGTCAGTCGGTGCGGCGCGATCGTCGAGAGGTCGGCCACCGTGGGGCGCAGGCCCAGCTCGGCGGCGAGGGCGGTGCCGATGTCCCGGGCCAGGGCGTCGGAGAAGAACGTCCCCGGCACGCTCTGCGCGATCGCCCGCCGGAACAGACCGGCCGCGTTCGGCATGGCGAGCAGCGAGGCGATCGAACCCGCGCCCGCGGACTCCCCGAAGACCGTGACCTGGCCGGGGTCCCCGCCGAAGGACTCGATGTTGTCCCGCACCCACTCCAGCGCGGCCACCTGGTCGAGCAGTCCGCGGTTGGCGGGAGCGCCCTCGATGAACGCGAAACCCTCCATGCCCAGGCGGTAGTTGAGGGAGACGACCACCACGTCGCCCTCGGTGGCGATGCGCCGGGCGTCGTAGCCGGGGCTGCCGGAGTGGCCCAGCTTGTAGGCGCCGCCGTAGATCCACACCATCACCGGCAGGCGGGCCGCCGGGTCGGGTTCGGGCGTCCAGACGTTGACCGTGAGCCACTCGTCGCCCTCGGGCACGTCGAGCAGGCCCGGGCCGCCCAGGTTGCCGAGGTCCTGCGGGGGCGGCGGGCCGAAGGCGTGCGCGTCGCGTATGCCGTCCCAAGGGAGGGCGGGGCGGGGGGCCATGAAGCGGGCCTCGCCCACCGGGGGTGCGGCGAACGGGATGCCGCGGAAGACCGCGAGTCCCTCTTCCCTCCGGCCGCGCACCGCACCGGCGGTCGTACGGACCACCGGTGCGGGCTCCTCGGAAAGACCGCCCGTCGGCGGGTGGGACTCGGTCGTGGCCATCTGGATCTCCTCACAAGGTGCCGGTGAACAAGCGTTCAGCCAGTGTCCTTGACTGACGCAAGGAGATCCAGAGTCACAGGTGCCGGTTCAGCTGAGCGTCTTCAGCGCCGCCGCAGCGTCGTAGGGGGCCAGCTCGTCGAAGCGCCCGTCGAGGACCTTGCGGGCCCACTGCGGGTCCTGGAGCAGGGCGCGGCCGACGGCGACCATGTCGAACTCGTCGCGCTCGAAGCGGTCGAGGAGGTTGTCGAGGTCGCCGACCTCGGCGCCCTCGCCCTGGAAGGACTTGAGGAAGTCGCCACCGTCCAGACCGACCGAGCCGACGGTGATGGCGGGCTTGCCGGTGAGCTTCTTGGTCCAGCCGGCCAGGTTGAGGTCGGAGTCCTCGAACTCGGGGACCCAGTAGCGGCGGGTGGAGGCGTGGAAGGCGTCGACTCCGGCGGCGGCGAGCGGCGTCAGGATGGACTCCAGCTCCTCCGGGGTCTCGGCGAGGCGGGCGCGGTAGGCCTCCTGCTTCCACTGGGAGTAGCGGAAGATGATGGGGAAGTCGGCGGAGACGGTCTCGCGGACGGCCGCGACGATCTCCTCCGAGAGCTTGGCGCGGGCGACCCGGTCGCCGCCGTAGGCGTCGGTGCGGCGGTTGGTGCCCTCCCACAGGAACTGGTCGAGCAGGTAGCCGTGGGCGCCGTGGAGCTCCACGCCGTCGAAGCCGATGCGCTCGGCGGCGGCAGCGGCCTCGGCGAACGCGCCGATGACGGCGTCGATGTCGGCCTGGGTCATGGCCTTGCCGGTGGGCTCGGTCGCGCCGAGGCGCAGCCCGGAGGGGCCGACGGCCGGGGCATCGGCGACGGGCGGCTCGCCCTGGTTGCGGACCATGCCGATGTGCCAGAGCTGCGGCACGATGGTGCCGCCCGCGGCGTGCACCGCCTCGGCGACCTTCGCCCAGCCCGCGAGCTGCTCCTCGCCGTGGAACCGCGGCACGCGGTCGCTCTGCCCGGCCGACTCGTGGCCGACGTAGGTGCCCTCGGTGACGATCAGGCCGACTCCGGCGGCGGCGCGGCGCGCGTAGTACGACACGACGTCCTCGCCGGGCACGCCGCCCGGGGAGAACATGCGGGTCATCGGCGCCATCGCGATCCGGTTCGGAACGGTCAGGCCGCCCAGCGATACGGGCCGGGACAGGATTTCGGCGGCGCGGGAGGCGGAGGCGGCGACAGTCACGTGGGGGCTCACTTTCGGATACCGGGGGGTATGTGCATACGCATGGGACGACCTAACCTTCAACCATCCGGTCCCGTCAGGGCCATCCCACCCCCGCTGTGATCCCGGACACGCGCTCCGCACTCACCCCGCAACGCACCCGGACACGCCCGAGGGCGGCACCCCCTGCCGGAACAGGAAGTGCCGCCCTCGGAAAGGACGTTGATCGACCGGGTCGATCAGAAGTCCATGTCACCGCCCGGCATGCCGCCGCCGGCGGGCGCGGCGGCCTTCTCCGGCTTGTCGGCGATGACGGCCTCGGTGGTGAGGAACAGCGCGGCGATGGAGGCGGCGTTCTGCAGCGCGGAACGGGTCACCTTCGCCGGGTCGATGATGCCCTCGGCGATCATGTCGACGTACTCACCGGTCGCGGCGTTCAGGCCGTGGCCGACGGTGAGGTTGCGGACCTTCTCCACGACGACGCCGCCCTCGAGACCACCGTTGACGGCGATCTGCTTCAGCGGGGCCTCCAGCGCGAGCTTCACGGCGTTGGCGCCGGTCGCCTCGTCACCGTCGAGCTCCAGCTTCTCGAAGACCTGGGAGGCCTGCAGCAGGGCCACGCCACCACCGGCGACGATGCCCTCCTCGACGGCCGCCTTGGCGTTGCGCACGGCGTCCTCGATGCGGTGCTTGCGCTCCTTGAGCTCAACCTCGGTGGCGGCACCGGCCTTGATGACCGCGACACCGCCGGCGAGCTTCGCCAGGCGCTCCTGCAGCTTCTCGCGGTCGTAGTCCGAGTCGCTGTTCTCGATCTCGGCGCGGATCTGGTTCACGCGGCCCTGGACCTGGTCGGCCGAGCCGGCACCGTCGACGATGGTGGTCTCGTCCTTGGTGATGACGACCTTGCGGGCCTTGCCCAGCAGGTCGAGCGTGGCGTTCTCCAGCTTGAGGCCGACCTCCTCGGAGATCACCTCGCCGCCGGTGAGGATGCCGATGTCCTGCAGCATCGCCTTGCGGCGGTCGCCGAAGCCCGGGGCCTTGACGGCGACGGACTTGAAGGTGCCGCGGATCTTGTTGACGACCAGGGTCGACAGGGCCTCGCCCTCGACGTCCTCGGCGATGATCAGCAGCGGCTTGCCCGACTGCATGACCTTCTCCAGGAGCGGGAGCAGGTCCTTGACGTTCGAGATCTTGGAGTTCGCGATCAGGATGTACGGGTCGTCGAGGACGGCCTCCATACGCTCCATGTCGGTGGCGAAGTACGCCGAGATGTAGCCCTTGTCGAAGCGCATACCCTCGGTGAGCTCCAGCTCCAGACCGAAGGTCTGGGACTCCTCGACGGTGATGACGCCTTCCTTGCCGACCTTGTCCATGGCCTCGGCGATGAGCTCGCCGATCTGGGTGTCGGCGGCGGAGATGGAGGCCGTGGAAGCGATCTGCTCCTTGGTCTCGACGTCCTTCGCCTGCTCCAGCAGGGCGGCGGAGACGGCCTCGACGGCCTTCTCGATACCGCGCTTGAGGGCCATCGGGTTGGCGCCGGCGGCTACGTTGCGCAGACCCTCGCGCACCAGGGCCTGGGCGAGAACGGTCGCGGTGGTCGTACCGTCACCGGCGACGTCGTCCGTCTTCTTGGCGACTTCCTTGACCAGCTCGGCGCCGATCTTCTCGTACGGGTCCTCGAGCTCGATCTCCTTGGCGATGGAGACACCATCGTTGGTGATCGTGGGCGCGCCCCACTTCTTCTCGAGGACGACGTTGCGGCCCTTGGGGCCGAGCGTCACCTTGACGGCGTCCGCGAGCTGGTTCATGCCGCGCTCGAGGCCGCGCCGCGCCTCCTCGTCGAACGCGATGATCTTGGCCATGTGAAGTGGTCCCTCCAGGACTGGGGGTGATTACTTCGGACCGCGCCCGCGCCCGCGACGGACGGCTCGCCAGCCTTGTGGTTCCTTCCCACCTGGCCTGCGGGCCTCACCGACCCGGTCCTTACGTTGTCACTCTCACCTTCAGAGTGCTAACGCAATGATTAGCACTCGACCCCTGCGAGTGCAAGCGCCTCCCGGGGATCGGGCGGGGGCGTCAGCCGCCCGCGAACACCGGCCGGCGGGCCCTTCGAACACCGGCCGGCGGACCCTTCGAACACGCGGAAGGGCCCGCACCCCGGGGGGTACGGGCCCTTCTGAGAAGACCGGTCGCTTGAGCGTTGGTCGTGGTGCGCGTTCAGGCAGAGACGCGAACCATGTCGGCCTGCGGTCCCTTCTGGCCCTGCGAGATCTCGAACTCGACCCGCTGGCCCTCTTCAAGGGTGCGGTAGCCGTCCATCTGAATCGCGCTGTAGTGGACGAAAACATCCGCACCACCGTCGACCGCGATGAAGCCGTACCCCTTCTCCGCGTTGAACCACTTGACGGTGCCCTGAGCCATGCCTAACTCCCCTATTACTGGCCCTTGCACAGATCCACACTTCGCGGACCCGGGTCAGACCTCACCCCCCACGGTTGGGGGCGTGCGCCGGAACGCGTCGACCGCGGCTGAATGTATCTGTCCAACTGCCGTCTGCAACAGGTCAATCGGACGAGAATTCTGGACGCGCAGGGTCCGGAATGTGGGGAGAATTCGCCCGAATTCAGGGCAAGTCGGGCCACACAAAAGGAACAAAAGCCGCGAAAGACGTGCACACTTTGGCTACATCTTGTCGGACTCGCGGCAGGAATTCAGGGTTCCGATCAGGGGATCGGTATCGCGTTCCCCAACTGTACCCCGCTCAACCACGCAGAATTGCCCCCTCCGCTTCTCTCACGGAGGGGGCAATTCGATGAACTCTCGGTAATCGTCGTTACCGAAGGTAACAATCGGGCCGGGCGACCGGTTCAGCCACCGGCGACGGCGGGAATGATCGACACACCGGCACCGTCCGGCGTCGCCGTCTCCAGCCCCTGCTCGAACCGCACGTCGTCGTCGTTCACGTACACGTTGACGAACCGGCGCAGCTTGCCCTGGTCGTCGAGCACCCGGGCGGCGATCCCGGTGTGGTTCTTCTCCAGATCGGCGATGACCTCACCGAGGTTCGCGCCCTCGGCGGCGACCTCGGCCTGCCCGCCGGTGTAGGTACGCAGGATGGTGGGGATCCGAACGGTGACGCTCATGACTTCAAAACCTCCGGTTGGGCGAGATACCTAGGGGCGCGGGGAACTGCGCGACCAGCCCCCACAGGCCCGCAGCCGACAACGATCAGACGAGCCCAGCCTCACGGAACGAATCGAGGTTGGGACGAATCGTCGCGGTCAGCCCGGTCCCGGCCACCGCATCCAGCGTCTTCAGCCCGTCCCCCGTGTTCAGCACCACGGTCGTCAACGACGGGTCGAGCACCCCGTTCTCGATCAACTTGCGCGTCACACCCACCGTCACACCACCGGCGGTCTCCGCAAAGATCCCCTCGGTCCGCGCGAGAACCTTGATCGCGTCGACGATCTGCTCGTCGTTCACGTCCTCCACCGCACCGCCGGTCCGCCGCGCGATGTCCAGCACGTAGGGGCCGTCCGCCGGGTTGCCGATGGCGAGGGACTTGGCGATGGTGTCCGGCTTCTGCGGCCGGACCACGTCGTGGCCGGCCTTGTACGCCGTCGACACCGGCGAGCAGCCCTCGGCCTGCGCACCGAAGATCTTGTACGGCTTGTCCTCGACCAGCCCGAGCTTGATCAGCTCCTGCAGACCCTTGTCGATCTTCGTGAGCTGCGAGCCGGAGGCGATCGGGACGACCAGCTGGTCCGGCAGCTGCCAGCCAAGCTGCTCGCAGATCTCGTACGCGAGGGTCTTGGAACCCTCCGCGTAGTACGGCCGCAGGTTGACGTTGACGAAGCCCCAGCCCTCACCGGCCGGGTCGCCGATCAGCTCGGAGCAGAAGCGGTTCACGTCGTCGTAGTTGCCCTCGATGCCGACGAGCTCGCCGCCGTATACCGCGGCCATGACGACCTTGCCCTGCTCCAGGTCGTGCGGGATGAACACGCAGGAGCGGAAGCCGGCGCGGGCCGCGGCGGCACCCACCGCACCGGCGAGGTTTCCGGTGGAGGAGCAGGAGAGCGTGGTGAAGCCGAAGGCGCGGGCGGCCTCCAGGGCCTGGGCGACGACACGGTCCTTGAAGGAGTGCGTCGGGTTGCCGGAGTCGTCCTTGACGAACAGCTTGCCGGCGTCGACACCCAGCTCGCGGGCCAGGTTGTCGGCCTTGACGAGCTTGGTCCAGCCGGGGTTGATGTTCGGCTTGTCCGCCACGTCGGCCGGGACGGGCAGCAGCGGGGCGTAGCGCCAGATGTTCGCGGGGCCCGCTTCGATCCGCTTGCGGAGCTCCTCGGTGTCGTAGGCCGAGAAGTCGTAGGCGATCTCCAGCGGGCCGAAACACTCCTCGCACGCGAAGACCGGTCCGAGGGGCACGCGGTGACCGCACTCGCGGCAGCTCAGCGCTGCGGCGGGACCGAGGTCTACGGTGGAGTCAGTGGTGCTTGCAACAGTCTGCACAGCCATGTGAGGCGAGGCCCTTTCTCCTCATCTTCCTCACGACGCATCTCGCCGTGAGACGGATTTGGCACCTTCCCGAGCCGGGAGCCTCGCGCATGTGGTCGACAGTGACCTACGAGTACCGACTGGAGGGTTGCCGGGGCTTCATCGGGCCGTTTCCCTCTGCCCCTCTGGATGAGCTGTATGTGGTTGTGGGCGGCGGGTGACCCCGGACATGCGATGGTCATCCGCCTTGTTCAAGACTGTAACCGACGACCAGGACAGTTGAGATAGTCGTCCGAACCGCGAGATGGATCACAGTCTGTCCCGCCTGGAGAACGCAGAGGAGCCGCCACGGTGCTGGAAGAAGTCGAGCGCTGGCTGAGCACCCGTTCCTGGTCCGCGAACGATCGCCCGCTCCACCAGATCCTGGCCGCCAAGCAGCGCACGGGCCAGACGGTCAGCGTCGTGCTGCCCGCCCTCAACGAGGAGGCGACCGTCGGCGACATCGTCGCCGTCATCCGCCACGACCTGATGCGGCAGGTCCCGCTCGTCGACGAGCTGGTCGTCGTGGACTCCGGCTCGACCGACCGCACCTCCGAGGTGGCCGCCGCCGCGGGCGCCCGGGTGGTGCACCGGGACGGCATACTCCCGCGCCTGCCCGCCGTGCCCGGCAAGGGCGAGGTGCTGTGGCGCTCGCTGCTCGCCACCCACGGGGACATCGTCTGCTTCGTCGACGCGGACCTGAGGGACTTCTCGTCCGACTTCGTCTCCGGGATCGTGGGCCCGCTGCTCACGGAGCCGGACGTGGACCTGGTGAAGGCCATGTACGACCGGCCGCTCTCCGGTGCCGCCGGGCAGGGCGGCCGGGTCACCGAGCTGATGGCCAGGCCGCTGCTCAACATGCACTGGCCGCAGCTGGCCGGCTTCGTTCAGCCGCTCGGCGGCGAGTACGCGGCCCGCCGCTCGCTGCTGGAGCAGCTGCCGTTCCCCGTCGGCTACGGCGTGGAGCTGGGGATGCTGGTCGACGCCCTGCACCTGTCGGGCCTGGGCGCCCTCGCCCAGGTGGACGTCGGGGTGCGCAAGCACCGGCACCAGGACGGGCAGGCGCTCGGCCGGATGGCCGCCGCGATCTACCGCACGGCCCAGCTGCGGCTGGCGCGAGGGCATCTGGTCCGGCCGTCCCTGACCCAGTTCGAGCGGGGGGAGGACGGCTTCGAGCCGCGCACGTACTCCGTGGACACCGAGGAGCGTCCGCCGATGGTGGAGATCGCCGAGTACCAGGCGCGGAAAGCGGCCTGACCGGGGCCGTTTTCGGCCGGGCACGGCAGATCCGTACGTTTGAGCGTTTACGGGCCGGGCTAGGTTGAGGCTTATGGCTTCAACGTACGGTGCTGCACGGGTGCTGGTGGCCTCCAACCGGGGCCCGGTCTCCTACACGGTGAGTGAGGACGGTTCGCTGGACGCCAAACGGGGCGGCGGCGGGCTGGTCTCCGGCCTCTCCGCGATCGGCTCGGACGCGGACGCGCTGTGGGTGTGCTCGGCGCTGTCCGACGGCGACCGGGAGGCGGTCCGGCGCGGGGCCGGTGAAGACGGCGTGCGGATGCTGGACATCCCGGCCGGCATGCACGCCGACGCGTACAACGGCATCGCCAACTCGGTCCTGTGGTTCGTGCACCACATGCTCTACCAGACACCCCTGGAGCCGGTCTTCGACGCGGAGTTCCGCCGGCAGTGGGCGTCCTACGAGGCGTACAACCGGGCGTTCGCCGAGGCGCTGGCCGAGGAGGCGGCGCAGGGTGCGGCGGTGGTGGTGCAGGACTACCACCTGACGCTGGTGCCGGGCATGCTCCGCGAGCTGCGGCCCGACCTGCGCATCGGGCACTTCTCGCACACGCCGTGGGCGCCGCCCGAGTACTTCCGCATGCTGCCGGACGACGTGGCCGGGCAGGTGCTGCGCGGCATGCTCGGCGCTGACCGGCTGGGTTTCCTCACCGAGCGCTGGGCGCAGGCGTTCACCGAGTGCGCCGAGCGGTTCGCCGGAGGGCTCGGGGGCACGCGGGTCGGGGTGCACGGGCTGGGCGCCGACGCGGACTTCCTGCGCAAGCGGGCGCACGAGCCGGACGTCGAGGAGCGGATGGCCGCGCTGCGGCAGGAGATCGGCGAGGGCCGCCGCACCATCGTCCGGGTCGACCGCACCGAGCTGTCCAAGAACATCGTGCGCGGCCTGCTGGCCTACCGCCGCCTGCTGGAGACCCACGACGAGTGGCGCGAGCGGGTGGTGCACGTGGCGTTCGCCTACCCCTCGCGGCAGGACCTCGCGGTGTACCGGGACTACACGGCCGAGGTGCAGCGCGTCGCCGACGAGATCAACGCCGAGTACGGCACGCCGGGCTGGACGCCGGTCGTGCTGCACGTCAAGGACGACTTCGCCCGTTCCCTGGCCGCGTACCGGCTGGCGGACGTGGCCCTCGTCAACCCCATCCGGGACGGCATGAACCTCGTCGCCAAGGAGGTCCCGGTCGTCTCCGACGCGGGCTGCGCGCTGGTCCTGTCGCGGGAGGCCGGGGCGCACGAGGAGCTGGGCGAGGACGCGATCACGGTGAACCCCTACGACGTGACGGGCACGGCGACGGCCCTGCACGAGGCGCTGTCGATGCGCCCGGAGGAACGGGCCGAGCGCAGCAAGCGCCTGGCAGCGGCGGCGACGGCACTGCCGCCGGCCCAGTGGTTCGTGGACCAGCTCGACGCGCTGAGGGGCTGAGCGGCGATGAACGCGAACGGGCTGCCCGCGCCTGTCACGAAGGCCGGCGAGGACGGGCTCGCCGCCCTGCTCGCCGACCCCGGCAAGGCGCTGGTCGCGCTGGACTTCGACGGGACGCTCGCGCCGATCGTCGCCGATCCGGAGCTGGCCCGGGCCCATCCGGAGGCGCTGGGCGCGCTGGTGGCGCTCGCCCCGAAGGTCGCCGCCGTCGCGGTGATCACCGGCCGGCCGGCCGAGGTCGCCGTGCGCAACGGCGGCTTCGCGGACGTGCCCGGTCTTGAGCACCTGGTCGTCCTCGGGCACTACGGCGCCGAGCGGTGGGACGCCCGCAGCGGCAAGGTCACCGCCCCCGACCCGCACCCCGGCGTCGACGCCGTCCGTGCCGAGCTGCCCGGGCTGCTCGAAGGGAGCGGGACCTGGGTCGAGGACAAGGGCCGGGCGGTGGCCGTGCACACCCGCCGGGCCGCCGACCCGCAGGCCGCCTTCGAGGCCCTGCGCGAGCCGCTCACCGGCCTGGCGACCCGGCACGGCCTGATCGTGGAGCCCGGCCGCATGGTCCTCGAACTGCGCCCGCCGGGCATGGACAAGGGCGTCGCCCTGACCGGCTTCGCCCGGGAGATCGGCGCCGGATCCGTCCTCTACGGCGGCGACGACCTGGGCGACCTGCCCGCCTACTCCGCCGTCGACACCCTCCGCACATCCGGCACCCCGGGCCTGCTGGTGTGCAGCGGCAGCGACGAGGTGACCGAGCTCAGCGAACGGGCGGACGTGGTGGTGGACGGCCCGGAGGGCGTCGTAGAGCTCCTGGCCTCGCTGGCGAATCTGATCGGCTGAGGGTCGCGCCCCATAGGGGCGCGGGGCAGCATCGATATGCGGCTCCGCCGCGGGGCGCGATCAACCACAACGCACCCGCACCCCGCCACGGCAGAAAGCCCTACGGTCCTCAGCGCTCCGACCGACGCGTCTCCCGGACACGCCGCAGCCGGTTCACCGTCACCGGATCATGCTCCAACGCCCGAGCGTCATCCAGCAGGGCATTGAGAAGCTGGTAGTACCGCACAGGGGCGAGCCCCAGCTCCTCGCGTATGGCCCGTTCCTTCACGCCCGGGCCGGAGAAGCCCCGGCGTTCGAGCGCGAGGATGTCCCGCTCCCGGCGCCCCAGCCCCTGCTCACCCGTGTCCTCGTCCATGCCCGGCACCGTAACCCCTGCCACCGACAGCGGAGCTACTCCGCGCTCTCCGCCCGGCCCGCCGCCGCCTGGAGGTGGCCGAGGACGCCCGAGGGGCTGCCGCCGGGCGCGACGGCCTTGCCGATCTGCTGCTTGACCAGGGCGCTGACATCGGCCCAGGAGGTCTTGCCGACCGGGTAGAGCTCGGAGGCCAGCAGCTCCTCCAGGAACGGCCTGAGGTGCCGGTCCTCCTCGGAGGCGGCCATGGTGGTGGACGCGGAGGAGGTGACCGGCAGCAGGTCGTACTCACGGGAGAAGGCCAGCACGTTCTTCTCGCTGTAGACGAAGTCGAGGAAGTCGCCGATCTGGTCGCGGTGGCCGTTCTCGCGGAAGGCCGTCATCCAGTCGGCCACACCGAGCGTCGACTTGCTCGGGCCCCCCTTGCCCGGCATGGGCACCATGCCGTACTTCACGCCCTTGCTCTCGGCGATCTTCATCAGCGAGGGGTGGCCGTTGAGCATGCCGACCTGGCCCTTGGCGAACGCGGCGAACGCCGCGGCCCGGTTCAGCTCGCCCGGCGCGACCGGCCCGGTCAGGTCCTTGCCGACCAGGTCGTTCTTCAGCCAGGAGAAGGTGTCGATGTTCTCCGGGGAGTCGATGCCGTAGCTGTCGACGCTGTCGGTGTAGCCGCCCCCGCCGCTGAGCATCCACTGCATGGTCTCGGCCTGCGCCTCCTCCGGGCCGAGCGGCAGCGCGTACGGGTACTTCACACCCTCGGCCTTGAGCGCCTCGGCGTCCTCGGCCAGGTCGTCCCAGGACTCGGGCGGGGTGATGCCGGCCTTGGCGAAGAGGGTCTTGTTGTAGAAGAGGACGCGGGTGGAGGCGGCGAACGGCATCCCGTACTGCACGCCCTTCACCTGGCCCGCGGAGGCCAGCTGCCCGACGAAGTCGGCCTGCACGGGTATGGAGAGCAGGTCGTCGGCCTTGTAGAGCTGGTTCTTGGCCGCGTAGTCGGCGTAGGCGCCGATCTGGGCCATGTCCGGCGGGTCACCGGCGGCGACCATCTCCCTGACCTTGCGGTCGACGTCGTTCCAGGAGTAGACGCTGACGTCGATCGTGACGCCGGGGTGATCGGCCTCGTACTCGTCGGCGAGCTTGTCCCAGTACTTCTTCGAGCTGTTGGCCGCGCTGTCGCCGTAGTCGGCGGCGACCAGTTTGAGCGTCACGTCCCCCGAGCCGCCCGTGACGCCGCAGCCGCCGAGAACCGCCGTCATGCCCAGTGCGGACACCGCCGCGATCGTCCCTGCCATTCGCCGCCGCTGCACCGCTGTTCTTCCCCAACCCTGGCGTCGCCGCCTCTGAAACTTTTCGATATCCGGAATAAGGTCTACACCACGCGAGTGGACTAGACCTCTTGTGGGTCCCCGGGTCACACTGGTTCCGTGAGACATGTCATCGCCCTCGACGTGGGCGGCACCGGAATGAAGGCCGCCCTGGCCGGACCGGGGGGCGAGGTGCTGCACCGGGCCCGCCGGGCCACCGGACGCGCCCAGGGGCCGGACGCCGTCGTCGCGGGCATCCTCGGCTTCGCCGCCGAGCTGCACGCCTACGGCGCCGAGCACTTCGGCCAGCCCGCGTCCGCCGCCGGCGTGGCCGTCCCCGGCATCGTCGACGAGGCACAGGGCGTCGCCGTATACGCGGCGAACCTCGGCTGGCGTGACGTCCCCCTGCGCGACCTGCTGACGCAGCGGCTGGGCGTCCCGGTCGCCCTCGGCCACGACGTGCGCACCGGCGGCCTCGCCGAGGGCCGGGTCGGTGCGGGCCGGGGCGCGGACCGGTTCCTGTTCGTGGCCCTGGGCACCGGCATCGCGGGTGCCATCGGCGTCGACGGCCGGGTCGAGGCGGGCGCGCACGGCTTCGCGGGCGAGATCGGCCACATCGTCGTACGCCCCGGCGGATCCCCCTGCCCGTGCGGACAGCGCGGCTGCCTGGAGCGCTTCGCCTCGGCGGCGGCCGTCAGCGAGGCCTGGGCCACGGCCTCCGGCGACCCGGACGCGGACGCGGCGGACTGCGCGAAAGCGGTGGACTCCGGCGACCCGAAGGCGGGGGCGGTCTGGCAGCAGGCGGTGGACGCTCTGGCCGACGGCCTGGTCACGGCCCTGACGTTGCTGGACCCCCGCACTCTGATCATCGGCGGCGGGCTGGCGGAGGCGGGAGAGACGTTGTTCGCACCCCTGCGTGAGGCCATCGGCCGCCGCATCACCTTCCAGAAACAGCCGACACTCGTACCGGCGGCGCTCGGTGACAGTGCAGGTTGTCTCGGGGCGGGTCTACTGGCCTGGGATCTTCTGGCATCGACCGACCGCATGGAGGTAACGCCCTGATGACCGATGCCCCAGGGGCGCGGGGAACTGCGCTACCAGCCACGAATCACCCGCACCCCGCAACATCGGGAACCCCCACGGTCCTCACCGGCGCGACAGTGGTACTCCCCACCGGCACCGTCAAAAACGGCCGCCTGGCCGTCCACGGCACCCGCATCGCCCCCACCGTCCCCGAAAACGCCCAGGTCATCGACGTAACAGACCACTACGTGATCCCCGGCTTCGTCGACCTGCACAACCACGGCGGCGGCGGAGCCTCCTTCACCTCCGGCTCGGTCGACGACATCCTCAAGGGCATCCACACCCACCGCCTGCACGGCACGACCACCCTGGTCGCCTCCACCGTCACCGGCGACATGGACTTCCTCACCCGGCGCGCCGGCCTGCTGAGCGAACTCGCCGAACAGGGCGAGATCGCCGGCGTCCACTTCGAGGGGCCGTTCATCTCCCCCTGCCGCAAGGGCGCCCACTCCGAGGCCCTCCTGCGCGACCCCCACCCCGCGGACGTCCGCAAGCTGATCGACGCGGCCCGGGGCCAGGCCAGGATGCTCACGCTGGCCACCGAACTCCCCGGCGGCCTGGACTCCGTACGCCTCCTCGCCGACCACGGCGTGATCGCGGCGATCGGCCACACGGACGCCACGTACGAGCAGACGGTCGAGGCCATCGACGCGGGCGCCACCGTCGCCACGCACCTCTTCAACGCGATGCCGCCGCTCGGCCACCGCTCCCCCGGCCCGATCGCCGCCCTCCTGGAGGACGACCGGGTCACCGTCGAGCTGATCAACGACGGCACACACCTGCACCCCGCCGCGCTGCAACTGGCGTTCCACCACGCGGGCGCGGACCGCGTCGCGTTCATCACGGACGCGATGGACGCGGCCGGTTTCGGCGACGGACGCTACTGGCTGGGCCCGCTGGAGGTGGAGGTCGCGGACGGCGTGGCCCGGCTGGTGGAGGACGGCACGATCGCCGGCTCGACCCTCACGCTGGACCGCGCCTTCAAGCGGGCGGTCACGGTCGACGGCCTGTCCGTCGAGGACGCGGTGACGGCCCTGTCCGCCACCCCGGCCCGACTGCTCGGCATGGCCGACACGATCGGCTCACTGGAGCCCGGAAAATACGCCGACCTGCTGATCCTGGACTCCGCGTACGAGTTGAAGGGCGTGATGCGCCGGGGTGAATGGGTGGTCGGTCCCCAACTGGGCTGATCCATCCCCCAGTCGAGAGACGGTGGCCGACTCCAGGACTGGGCCGGCCGCCGTCTCTTTGGCATGATCGGGCTACCTGCACGTTCATGTCGGCAAGCACATCGGGGGAGGTCGGCCCAGGTGATCCTCACGGTCACGCTGAACACCGCTCTCGACATCACCTACCGCGTACGGTCCCTCAGGCCGCACGCCTCGCACCGCGTCTCCGAGGTGACGGAGCGCCCCGGCGGCAAGGGCGTCAACGTGGCCCGGGTGCTCGCGGCCCTCGGGCACGAGGTGACGGTGACGGGGTTCACGGGCGGGGCGACGGGCCGGGTCGTGCGGGAGAAGCTCGCGGCGGTACCGGGCGTGGTGGACGCGCTGGTCCCCCTCGCGGGCGCGACCCGCCGCACGGTCGCCGTGGTCGACGAGCGCACCGGCGACACCACCCAGCTGAACGAACCGGGCCCGATGGTCACGCCCGGCGAGTGGTCGGCGTTCCAGGAGGCCTACGGGGACCTGCTGGCTGCCGCGTCGGCGGTGGCCCTGTGCGGCAGCCTGCCGCCGGGCGTGCCGGTGGGCGCGTACGCGGGCCTGGTCCGGACGGCCAGGTCCGCCGGGATCCCGGTCCTCCTGGACACCAGCGGCGAGCCGCTGCGCCGGGGCGTCGCGGCCCGCCCGGACATCATCAAGCCGAACGCCGACGAACTGGCGGAGCTGACCGGCTCCCACGAACCGCTGCGCGCCACCCAGGACGCCCGCCGCCGGGGCGCGGGCGCGGTGGTCGCCTCCCTCGGCCCCGATGGCCTCCTCGCCGCCACCCGAGAGGGCCGCTGGCGAGCGACCCCACCGACGCCCGTACGGGGCAACCCCACAGGCGCGGGCGACGCGGCAGTGGCAGGCCTGCTCTCGGGTCTGGTGGAACACCTCCCCTGGCCGGACCGCCTGGCCCGGGCAACGGCCCTGGCGGCAGCGACGGTGCGGGCACCGGTGGCCGGGGAGTTCGACCGGGGGGTGTACGAGGAGCTGCTGGCGAGGGTGACGGTGTCGGGGGAGGTCAGCGCGGCGTGAGCGGAGCAGTCACTTCTGCAGCCAGAGCTGGTCGAGGACCGCGTCACACTGGTTGCCCTCGTTGCAGGCGATCTCGATCGTGTTGGTGCCCTTGGTCAGGTTGACGTTGGACCACGTCTCCTGCCAGCCCTTGTCCCAGTCGCCCTTGGGCAGACCGCCGAAGTTCTTCATGTTGACGGGCCGGTCCTGGGTGTCGCCGTTGACCACCAGCGTGGCATTGGCGTCCACGCCCGGGATGCCGTAGCGCACGTAGAGGCGGTAGCTGCCGGCCTTCTCGATGCCGTCGACCGTCCAGGTCACCTTGGCACCGACCTGGTTGAAGCCCGTCACATAGACCCCGCCGTCGGCCTTGGCGCCCTTGAATTCCGACGCCGTCGTCATGCCGGGGCTGAGCCGCAGGGCCTTCGCGTCGGTCTCGGGGAGCTCCTGCTGGGCCGCCCCGGCCTTCGTGGTCGAAGGGCTCGGCTTCGACTCCTCGGACTGGGTCGGGCTCGTGCCCACCTTGTCGGACGCGTCGTCCTTGTCCTTGTCGCCGCCCAGCATGACCACGCCGATGCCGATCACCACCGCGGCGACCACCGCGATCGAGCCGATCAGCAGGCCCTTGGTGTTGGGGCCGCGGCCACCCCGGCCGCCGCCGCCCGCCGGGGTCGCGTGCTGCGCGGTCTGCGCGCCGCCCGGCAGCGTCTCCGGCGCGGCGTAGTGCGCGTTCGGCTGGCTGTACGTGCCCTGCTGCGGGACCTGGCCGTACGGCGCCGTCTGGGTGTTCTGCGGCTGCTGGCCGTACTGGCGCGTGCCGACCGCGCGCACCCGGTTGACCGAGTTCGGGTAGCCGTAGCCCCCGGACGGCGGCTGGGCTCCGTTGGCCTGCCCGTCGGCGTAGAGATAGCCGAACGGGTCGTCGTCCTCGGGCGTGCTCGCGCCGTTGTTGCCGGGCGTCATCCCTTGGTCTCCTCAGTCAGGTGCGGTGCATGCGGTACACGGGTGAGTAAGCGAGCCTACCCGCTCCCAGAGACCCAAACGGGTGACTCAGACCGCATCAACTCACTGACCTGGGCTTCACCCGGCGCGTCTGTGTTGTTTGGGACGAGATCGTTTCTCGACGTACATCCGCTCGTCAGCGGATTTCAACACTTCGTCCGCCGTCATTCCACAGTGTGCCCATCCGATGCCGAAGCTGGCGCCCACCCGGACGGCCCGCCCCTCGGCACGGATGGGCTGAATGATCTCGTTGCGCAGCCGGACCGCGAGGTCCTGGGCGTCGGCGCGGCCGAGCCCGTCGGCCAGGATGACGAATTCGTCACCCCCGAGCCGGGCGACCGTGTCCCCGTCGCGGACGCCGTTGCTGAGCCGCCGGGCGACCTCGATGAGAACCGCGTCACCCGCGTTGTGCCCGAACCGGTCGTTGATCGACTTGAAGCCGTCGAGGTCGCAGAAGAGCACCGCGAGCCCCTTGGTGCCGTCGTCGTGGTTCCCGTCCGGCGCGACGGTGTGCACGTGGTGGTCGTAGGCCTCGTACGGCTCGGTGCCCTGCCGGAAGTCGAAGCCGGGCCCGACCACGTCGAAGGCGGGGTGGCCGTAGGCCGCGTCGACGGACTCGACGGCGGTGTGCGGGGACGACGCGCGTTGACAGAGCCGGGAGGACAGCCGCGAGCGCAGCTCCGCGGAGTTCGGCAGGCCGGTGAGCGAGTCGTGCGAGGCGCGGTGGGCGAGCTGGAGCTCGCGGCGCTTGCGCTCCTCGATGTCCTCGACGTGGGTGAGGAGGAAGCGGGGCCCGTCGGCGGCGTCCGCGACCACGCTGTTGCGCAGGCTGACCCAGACGTACGTGCCGTCGCGGCGGCCGAGGCGGAGCTCCGCGCGCCCGCCCTCCGCCGAGGTGCGCAGCAGGGTGCCTATGTCCTCGGGGTGGACCAGGTCGGAGAACGAGTAGCGGCGCATCGCGGAGGCGGGGCGGCCCAGCAGCCGGCACAGCGCGTCGTTGGTGCGCAGGATCCGGCCGTGCTGGTCGCCGCCCATCTCGGCGATGGCCATGCCGGACGGCGCGTACTCGAAGGCCTGCCGGAAGCTCTCCTCGCTCGCCCGCAGCGCCTGCTGCTCGCGCTCCAGCCGGACGAGGGCGCGCTGCATGTTGGCGCGCAGCCGGGCGTTGCTGATGGCGATGGCGGCCTGGAAGGCGTACATCTGGAGGGCCTCGCGGCCCCAGGCTCCGGGCCGGCGGCCGTTGCGCGGCCGGTCCACGGAGAGCACGCCGATCAGCTCGCCGCACGTACCGCTGCCCTTCGGGGCGGGCGCGTACATGGGGGCGAAGAGGCGGTCGGCCGGGTGCCACTCGTCCTCGAAGCGGGGGGCGGGGCCGTCGGTGTACCACTGCGGGACGTCGTCGTCGTCGAGGACCCAGCCCTCGGTGTGCGGTATGAACACCAGGTCGCCCCAGTGCTCGCCCATGCTCAGCCTGCGTTCCCAGGACTCGCGCGAGCCGACACGGCCGGTGATGAGGGCCTCGGCGGCGGGGTTCCCGGCGAAGGCGGCGACGACGAGGTCGCCGTCCGGCCGTACGAGGTTCACGCACGCCAGCTCGTACCCGAGGGCCGCCACGACGCCCTCCGCGACGGTCTGCAGTGTGTCCGCCAGGCTGCGGGCCGTGTTCATGTCGGCCATGACCTGGTGCAGTTGTCGCAGGGACGCAAGACGGACGTAGGGCTCCGACTCGGTCTCCATGCTCGCCCTCCCCCCGAGTACTCGCAGCGATTCAAGGGTCTCGTCGGCGTATCGTCCTGGCAGCTTCCCAGCCACTGAATCACAGCGCGCTGCTCACTCGGTACACAGGGTCAACAATTCCTGCCCCTTGTGACTCAAGTCACAGGCAAACCTGAACAATTGAGTGGAGTTTCTGCGTTCTTCACGTGCGTCTACCGAACGCAAAGTTTGTCAGGTTGCGCACATGTTTTTCCTTCGTTCTTCCCGGAGGCCACCCGGGTCGGTCGGGAGTCCTAGGACCGTGATCGGGCGGGAGTCCGATGCGGGGCGTGCGGGGCGGACATTAGCGTTTCCGGCGTGCCGAACACTCCCGCTGTCACGTCCCCGATCATTCCGTCGCCCGCCTCCGGGCATGCTGAGGGGGTGAGCAACGACGAGTTCCGCGCCGCCATGTCCCGGCTGGCCTCGGGTGTGGTCCTGGTGACCGCGCAGGAGCCCTCGCTCGACCCGGACGACCCCTCGGCGCCGGATGTCGAGGACGTGGGCATGACGGCCACGGCCTTCATGTCGGTGTCCCTGGACCCGCCCCTGGTGCTGGTGAGCCTGCGCAACGGCTCCCGCATGGACGAACTGCTGGAGGAGCAGGAGCTGTGGGCGGTCTCGGTCCTCTCCGAGAGCCAGCGGCACATCGCGGGCCGTTTCGCGATGAAGGGCCGGGTCAGCGACCGGCTGCTGTTCGCCGACATCCCGTACACGCGCGGCGAGTACACCGACGCCCCGCTGGTCGGCGGCGCGCTGGCCGTCCTGGAGTGCCGCACCGAGCAGCGCGTCCGGGCGGGCGACCACACACTGGTCATCGGCCGCGTCCTGACGGCCCGGGTGCCGAGCGCGGAGGGCGGGCCGCTCGCGTACTTCCGGGGCCGCTACCGGCAGTTGGGCTGAGGAAATCCCGCTGGCCCGGGCACGGACGGCCTGCCTAGGGTGCGCGCATGACCACGACCGGCCCGCGCCTCGAAGAGATCACCGCCGCGAATCTCGACGCCGCCCTCGGCATCCGCGTCCGCCCCGACCAGGAGCACGCGGTCGCCCCGGTCGTGAAGTCCCTCGCCGAGGCCTACGTGCATCCCGGCATCGCCTGGCCCCGCCTGATCCTGGACGGCGACCGCCCGGTCGGCTTCCTGATGGCCTGCCTCGGCATCGACTGGTACGGGGACGGCAGCGAGATCCGCTCGGGCCTGTGGCGGCTGAACATCGCGGCCGGTGAGCAGGGCAGGGGGTACGGCCGGTTCGCCGTCGAGTCCGTCGCCGCCGAGCTGCGCCGCCGCGGCACCGAGAAGTTCTACGTGACCTGGCACCCGGGCCCGAACGGCCCGGAGGGCTTCTACCTGGGCCTCGGCTTCCGCCCGGACGGGGAGAACAGCGGAGGCCAGACGGTGGGACTGCTGGAGCTGGCCTAGCCCCAGTCCCGCGCGGAGCGCCCCCGCTTCGTCTCCGAGCGCTGCTTCTTCTCCCGCAGCCGCCGCTCGTTGATGCCCCGGGGGATCCGGGTGGGCTTGCGGGGCCGGGGCGGGGGTGCGGTGGCCTCGGCCAGGAGCGCGGCGAGGCGTACGGCCGCGGCCTCGCGGTTGCGCCACTGGGAGCGGTGCTCGGAGGACCGTACGGTGACGACCCCGTCGACCAGGCGCCCGGCCAGCCGCTCCAGGGCCCGCTGCTTCCACACCGCGGGCAGCGCCTCGGTCTTCGCCAGGTCGAAGCTCAGCTCGACCTTGGAGTCGCTGGTGTTGACGTGCTGCCCGCCCGGCCCCGACGACCGCGAGAAACGCCACATGAGCTCGGCCTCGGGCAGGGAGACGGAGCCGCGGATGACATGAGGACCGGACATGCCGTCCATGTTCCCGTTCCTGTCCCGTCCACGTCACCCGAATAATCGCGGGTAAAGAAAGTAAAGGAGCTGGAACCTCGCGTACCCCTCTCCACGTTCATGGGGGTAGCTGTAGCTTCGGTGCCGCAGCTTCTTTGCCGCACGTAAACGAGGGAAGGGACTCCCAACAATGGCTGTAAGCCTGTCCAAGGGTGGCAACGTCTCGCTCACCAAGGAGGCTCCGGGCCTGACCGACGTCACCGTGGGCCTCGGCTGGGACGTCCGCACCACCACCGGCACGGACTTCGACCTCGACGCCTCGGCGATCGCGGTCAACACGCAGGGCAAGGTCTACTCGGACGCCCACTTCGTGTTCTTCAACAACAAGCAGACGCCGGACAACACCATCGTCCACACGGGCGACAACCGCACGGGTGAGGGCGCCGGCGACGACGAGGCGATCAACGTCAACCTCGCCGCCCTCCCGGCCGACATCGACAAGATCGTCTTCCCGGTCTCGATCTACGACGCCGAGAACCGCAGCCAGAACTTCGGCCAGGTCCGCAACGCCTACATCCGCATCGTCAACCAGGCCGGCGGCGCGGAGATCGCCCGCTACGACCTGTCGGAGGACGCGGCCACGGAGACGGCCATGGTCTTCGGCGAGCTCTACCGCAACGGCGCGGAGTGGAAGTTCCGCGCGGTCGGCCAGGGCTACGCCTCGGGCCTGGTCGGCATCGCCCAGGACTTCGGCGTGAACGTCTGACGGACGCCTGAGCGTTTCGCGGGGAAGCCCCCCGGGCCGGAGACCGGCCGGGGGGCTTCGCCTCAGGGGCGCGGGCTGTGCCGATGGACGTCCCTGGGTGAGGGCTCAGGGCTGCTCCGGCTTCCCGTCCCCGTACAGCCAGTCCTCCCAGACCCCCTCCAAGTCCTCCCCGGGCGCCCGCTTCTCGACGTAGGCCGTGAAGTCGGCGGTGTCGGCGTTGCCGTACCGGTACTCGGCCGCCCACCCCTTCAGGATCGAGAAGAACCGGTCGTCCCCGACCGCCTGTCGCACCTTCTGCAGCACCATCGCCCCCCGCCAGTACACCGGCGGGTCGGAGATCCGCGCGGCGCTCGGCGGGTCCGCCGGCGGGAACTCCCAGATCTCCTCCTCCGCCTCCTCCGTGTCGAAGTGCTCGCCGGAGTACACCGCGTCGAACATCTCCTGCGCGCTGTCACCGCCGTGGTCCTCCTCCCACAGCCACTCCGCGTACGTAGCGAAGCCCTCGTTGAGCCACATGTCCCGCCAGCTCTCCGGCGAGACCGAGTCGCCGTACCACTGGTGGGCGAGCTCGTGGACGAGGAGCGTGATGTCGGGCGCCCCCGGGAACACCGGCCGGCTCTGGGTCTCCAGGGCGTAGCCGACGGACGCCGCGCTGTCGACGATCGCGCCCGTGGAGGAGAACGGGTACGGCCCGAACCGCCGCTCGGCCCACCGCAGCACCTCGGGCAGCCGCCCGAGCACGGGCCGGCTCGCCGCCGCCTCGGCCGGATCGACGGCCGTGTACACGGGCAGGTTCCCGGCCGTGGACCGGCTGACGGCGAAGCGGCCGATCGCGACCGTCGCGAGGTAGCTCGCCATCGGCCGTGCCGTGTGCCAGGTGGACGTGGTACGCCCCCGGGCGGTCGTCTCGCTCCGAAACTCCCCGTTGGACACGGCCCGCAGCCCCTCCGGCACGGTCACCGTGAGGTCGTACGCCGCCTTGTCGGAGGGGTGGTGGTTGCCGGGGAACCACGCCATCGACCCGGTCGGCTCGCCCAGCGCGAGCGCCCCGTCGGTGGTGCGCAGCCAGCCCTCCTGGGAGCCGTCCGGGTCCGTGACGGTCTCGGGTGCGCCCGCGTAGCGGACCGTCACACGGAACGTCTCGTCCCGGTCGAGATCCTCCCGCGGGCGGACGGTGAGCTCCTGCCCGGCGCGGTTCCAGCGGGCCGTCTCGCCGTCGACGGTGATCTTCTCGACCTCCATGCCGAGCAGGTCGAGGTTGAAGGCGGAGAGGTCCTTGGTCGCGCGGGCGGTGAGGGCGGCCGTGCCGGTGAGCTGGTGGGCGACGGGGTCGTAGGCGAGGCGCAGACCGTAGTGGGAGACGTCGTAGCCGCCGTTGCCCGCCTTCGGGAAGTAGGGGTCGCGGACGCCGGAGCCGCCCGGGGTGCCGTGCACTCCGCCGCCGCAGGCGGTGAGGAGGAGAGCGGAGGCGAGCAGAGCGGAGAGGGGCAGCGCGGAGGCGGGCCGAGTGGCTGCGGGCCGGGTCGCTGCGGACGGGGTGGGGACAAGGCGTGCGGAACGGGCCACGGTCGCGATCCTACGGGCGCGTGACACCATCACCTCCGTGCTCGACATCGGCTACGCCCTCTCCAACCGCTTCCCCGACCCGCCGCAGACCGACTACCGCCGCGCGGACGTCCGGGCGCTGCGGCACGACCTGTTCTGCGGGGACGTCTACCTGGCGGACACCAAGACGGATCACGAGGTGTCCACAGCCTGGGGATGGGTGCCGGTGCTCGACTTCGCGTGGGCGCTGTGCGACATCGTGGAGCGGATCGACCGGGATCCGGCGGGTTCACGGGCCTCCCGGCCGCAGCGGGCGGAACTCGACTTCACCGAGTCGACGGACCGGATGCTGTTCGAGCGCCGCTTCGGCTGGGTGGACATCGAGGCCGACTGGATGCGCGCGGAGGAGCCCGCACTCACCGTCTCCCACAGCGAACTGCGCCGCGAGGCACGGGACTTCCTGCACGACCTGATCGCCGACCTCACCGACCTGCACGACGACCTCGCGGAGAACCCGGCGATCTGGACCCTCCAGGCCCGCTTCCCCCGTCTGCCGTGAACGCCGCCGTGAACACCGCCCCGGTCAGTCCTCCACGCGGATCCCCCACTGCGCGGCCAGCACGGGCGCGAGGTCCAGCAGCTGTGCGGTGCTGATCACCGCCCCCGACAGCCGGTCCAGCCCCCGGCTGATCTCCAGGGAAGCGGCGCCCCGCAGGTCGACGTCCGTGAGGGTCGCCGCGTGGAAGTCGGCGCCCTTCAGCGCGCAGTCCACGAACTCCACGCGCTCCAGGCGCGCACCGCCGAGGTCCGGCTCGACCAGCACGCAGCCCTGGAAGACGACGTCCCTGAGCCGGGCCGTGCGCAGGTTCAGATAGTCGATCTTGCCGCCGCGGATCAGCACCCGCTCCAGCACCGCCCCGTGCAGCTGCGGTCCGCCGAGCCGGGCATCGGTCAGCTCCACGTCGCGCAGGGTCGCCTCGGCGAGGTCGGTGCCTACGCCGCGGACGCCGGTGAGGGTGGAGTCCAGGACCCGGGTGTGCCGCAGCCGGGTCTCGTCCAGCACGCAGCCCGTCAGCGCGCAGTCCATGAAACGGGCGCCCGAGCCGTCCTGCCCGGCGAGGTCGGCCTCGCGGAAGTCCAGCCCGTCGTAGTCCCCGTCCGGCTCCAGCCCGCCGCCCTCGTACGGCTCCAGCACCGGCAGCCGCACCTCCGGTCGCCGCGCGCCCTTCACACCCGTACCGCCCGCCGCTCTCCTCGCCATGCCCCCATGCTGCACCCCACCGCTGACAACCGGCCCTGACCTGCGCGGACACCGGTGATGTCACATTCCGGCGCCCTCGATCGGTCGTACTCCCAGAAGGCCACCCCAACCCGAGGGAGATCCACAGTCATGCACCGCATCACCGTCATCGGCGGCGGCTTCGCCGGACTGACCGCGGCCATCACCGCTGCCGAGGCGGGCGCCAGGGTCACCATCCACGAGGCCCACCACACGCTCGGCGGCCGGGCGCGCACCGCCGAGGGCCCGTACCGCACCAACGAGGGCCCGCACGCCCTCTACAACGGCGGCCCGCACTGGGCCTGGCTCAAGCAGCGCGACCTCATCGGGCCGCTCGCCCCGCTCCCGCCCCTGGAGGCGGCCCGGCTCCGGCTGCGGCACCAGGGCGTGCTGCGCCGCACCCCGCCCTTCCCGATGCTGAAGCTGCTGCGCCCGACGGCCCGGCAGGCACCCGTCGACGCCGACTTCCTGACCTGGGCGACCGGCATCGCCGGCGAGGAGGGGGCCCGGGCAGCCGCGCACTACTCGGCGGTCGCCCTGTTCCACCACGATCCCGGGTCGCTGTCGGCCGCGTTCGTGCAGGAACGGCTGCGCCGCGCCACCAAGCTGCCGCCCGAGGCGCACTACCCGCGCGGCGGCTGGGCGAGCGTCATCGACCGGATGGCCGCCCGCGCCTGGAACCTGGGCGTCCGGATGGAGACGCTGTCCCGCGTCGACACGCTCCCCACCGACACGCCGGTCGTCGTCGCCACCTCCCTCGACGCCGCCCGCCGCCTGCTCGGCGACGACTCCCTGACCTGGCCGAGCGGCCGTACCGCCCTCGTCGACCTGGCCGTACGCACTCGGCGCGGAGATGCCTTCGCGGTCTCCGACCTGGACGCGCCCGGCTGGCTGGAGCGGTTCACCGCCCAGGACCGCAGTCTCGCCCCGGCCGGTGAGCAGCTGATCCAGGGCCAGATCCCCATCGCCCCGCACGAGTCGAAGGCCGACGGCACCGCCCGCGCCGAGCAGTTGCTCGACCTGGGTTTCCCGGGCTGGCGCGAGCGGGTCACCTGGCGGCGCGGGTCGGTGGCCAACGGCCGTACGGGCGCGGTCGATCCGCCCGGCACCAGCTGGCGCGACCGGCCGGCCGTGGACCGGGGCGACGGGGTCTACCTCGCCGGCGACCAGGTCGCGGCCCCCGGCGTGCTGTCGGAGGTGTCCTTCAACAGCGCCCTGACGGCGGTCTCCCTGGCCCTCGGCCGGCACGAGGTTGACCTCAAGCGAGCTTGAGGTTGAAGACTGGTCACGTCGAACGCCCTTACAGAGGAGTCGCCATGCACGCCGTCCGCCTGCACGCCTTCGGCCCGGCCGAGAACCTCACCTACGAGCGGGTCGAGGACCCCCTGCCGGGCCCCGGCCAGGTCCGTATCGCCGTACGCGCGGCGGGCGTCCACCTCCTGGACGCCGCCCTGCGCGAGGGCATGCCGGGCGGCCCGGCGGCCGAGCCGGCGCCGCTGCCGACCATCCCCGGCCGCGAGGTCGCCGGTGTCGTGGAGTCCCTGGGCGAGGGTGTGGCCGAGGTGTGGCGCGGCAAGCGGGTCGTCGCCCACCTCGGCTTCGTCCCGGGCGGCTACGCCGAACTGGCCGTCACCGATGTCGAGCGCCTGCACGAGATCCCCGGGAACCTGGACTTCGCCGAGGCCGTCGCCATGATCGGCACGGGCCGTACGGCGATGGGGATCCTGCAGTTCGCCGAGCTCGGCCCCGGCTCGGTGGTCATCGTCCCGGCCGCCGCCGGAGGCCTCGGCACGCTCCTCGTGCAGTACGCCAAGAACGCCGGGGCGCACGTCGTGGGACTCGCGGGCGGGCCGGAGAAGACCGCCCGGGTGCAGGCGGGCGGCGCCGACCTCGCCGTCGACTACAAGGACCCCGCCTGGCCCGCGAAGGTCCGCGCGCACCTCGGCGGCCGGACCGCGACCGTCGTCTTCGACGGCGTCGGCGGCGACGTCGCCCGCGAGGCCGTCGCCCTCCTCGGCCCGGGCGGCAAGCACATCGTCTTCGGCTGGTCCGGCGAGGGCATCCGGAACGGCGGGCCCTACCTCGTCGAGGGTGTCTCCGAGGAGGTCCTCGGCCCGGTGATGCTGGGGAAGGCGGGCGGACCCGACCCGGTCCGCACCCTGGAACTGCGGGCCCTCGCCGAGGCCGCGTCCGGCCGGCTCACCCCGGCCGTACAGCGCTACCCGCTGAGCGAGGCGGCGGCGGCGCACCGGGCGCTGGAGACCCGCGGCACGACCGGCAAGGTGGTCCTGGAGCCCTGACCGGCCCCGGCGACCAGGCTGGTACGCCCCGGCAAAATCGCATGCCCCACCCGGCGCGCCCCACTACCGTGCCGAGAGTGATCGACATTCCCCGGGAACTGGCGGCATCACAGGAGAAGTTCAACGGAGAAGCGGGCCGCGCCTTCATCGCCGGACTGCCGGAGCAGGCGGCCCGCTTCCTCGACCACTGGGACCTCGGACCCGACGGACCACCCATGCACGGCGTCTGCGCCCTGGTCCTCCCGGTCCTTTGCGCCGACGGCACCCGCGCGGTCCTCAAGCTGCAGATCCTCGACGAGGAGAGCGAGGGCGAACCGGTCGCGCTGCGCGCCTGGAACGGCGACGGAGCCGTCCGCCTCCTCGACCACGACGAACCCACCGGCACCATGCTGCTGGAACGCCTCGACGAAACCCGCATGCTGTCCCGCCTGCCGGACACCCATGAGGCCGTGGTCACCATCGCCGAGCTCCTGGCCCACCTCACGTCCTTCCCGGCCCCGCCCGGCATGCGCCGCCTCGGCGACATCGCCCGCGGCATGCTCGACCAGACCCCCTGGGCCCTCGCCCGCATCCCCGACCCGGAGGCCCGCCGCCTCGTCGCCGACTGCGCGGCCGCGCTGCGCGAGGTCGTGGACGAGCCGGGCGACCGCCTCCTCCACTGGGACCTCCACGACGAGAACGTCCTCGCCTCCGACCGCGCCCCCTGGCTCGCGATCGACCCCAAGCCCCTCGCGGGCGACCCCGGCTTCGAACTGTGGCCCGCCCTGGACAACCGCTACGACCCCGACGACATCCTCTGGCGCTTCGACGCCATGACCGACATCCTCGCCCTGGACCGCCCCCGAGCCCGCGCCTGGACCCTCGCCCGCCTCCTCCAGAACACCCTGTGGGACATCGAGGACACCCGGCCCGTCGACGACGCCCAGCTGGAGATCGCCCGGCGGCTGCGCGGTCGCGGCCTCTGACGCGGGAGGGGCAGCGAACAGCCCCGTGCCGCGGTACCCCCCTCGTCGTACCGCGGCACGGTGCCGGTCCGTCAGAAGCAGGGCTTGGACACGTTGCCCACCTCGTTGCCCTTGAGCAGGCCGCCCCAGATGTAGTTGCCGTCCGACAGCAGCACCCACTTGTCGTGGCTGATGCCGTTGGCGGTGACAGGGCCGCCCACGAGCCAGCATTCGGCGCTGAGGCTCTGGTTCGCCGCGACCGTGTAGGCGATCCGGTAGCCCACCGCCGGACCGACCCGCACGTTGCCGTTGATCCAGGTGACGACCGTCTGGTTGGCACGCACGGTCGCGGCGGCCCGCTCGGCCTGCTGGTCCGGCGCGGCGACCGCCGGAGCCGCCGTACCGGCCCCGACGAGGATCGCCGCGGCCGCCGCCGTCATGAGCTTGATCCGCGAACGTGAGGTGAAACGCTGCATCGTCGTCCGTCTCCTTCGATCACGCGCAACTCGCTGCCTGTGCTTCCATGTACGTCACCTGTACGCACGGCACGGCAGTCGGGTTGCAGCGGATACGGACTTCTTTTCCCGGACTTCCGGGCGGGGACCACACGGGGGCGCAACGGGGCATGACGGAGGAGGAGTTCGACATCTTCTACGCCTCGGCCTTCCCGCGGCTGGTCGGGCGGGTCTACGCCGTGACGGGGGATCTGGCAGAGGCGCAGGACGTCGTCCAGGAAGCGTTCGTGCGCGCCTGGGACCGGCGGCGCGAGATGCTGGCCGACGAGGCCCCTGAGGCGTGGGTGCGTACGGTCGCGGTACGGCTCGCGGTCAGCCGCTGGCGGCGTGCCCGGCGCTGGCTGGAGCTGGTGCGCCACCACGCGGCCCCCGAGCATGTCCCGGGACCCGGCCCGGAGCACACCGCGCTGGTCCAGGCCCTGCGCAGGCTGCCGCAGGCACAGCGCACCGCGATCGTTCTGCACCATTTGTGTGACATGAGCGTGGAACAGGTGGCCTCCGAGACCGGCGCGGCCGTGGGAACGGTGAAGGCCCGCCTGTCCCGCGGCAGGGCCGCGCTCGCCGTGCACCTCGACCCCGGGCGGAACAGCGGTGAGAAGGAGGGCGACCGTGTCCGATGACCTCTCCGACCTGCTGCACGAGGTCGCCGACCGGCACCGTGCCGCCCCGTCGGTGCCGGCGCAGGAGATCAGACGGCTGGCCGAGCGCCGTGGGCGCCGGCGCCGTGCGGCCTACGCGGGCGGGGCCGCCGCCGTCGCGCTGGCCCTCGCCGGTGGTCTGGCGGTGGCGTTCACCGGTCACGACGGCGCCCGCCCCGCACCACCAACCGCCGCGAGCGCCGGCGCGCCTCCACGGCCGTCACCACCTCAGCGGCAGGCAACGGCGACGGTCGACCTCACGCAACACGAACTCACCCTGTCGGGGCGCCGGTTGCCCGTATCCGGCGGCACCGCCCAGCATCCGACGCCGACCGGCCGGATGACCGTCGTCGCCAAGTACCCCGAACGGCGCCTGCCGGGCGCGACCGTCGGCCTGGGCGAGGAGTACGACGTCGCCATGCGCTGGGTGGTCGAGCTGCGGGCCGCCGACGGCACGACCAACTACCTCGTCGCCCTGACCTTCAACGAGCAGGCCCCCGGCGAGCGCGACGTCACACACGGCTGGATCGGCCTGCGCTCGGCGGACGCGAAGTGGTGCTACGAGCTGCTGCGGCCCGGCGACGTCATCCGCATCAGCCGCACAGGCCCGGCCCCGGGCTGAGGCCGAGCATGCGAAACCCCAGGTCAGACAGCATCTGACCTGGGGTTCCAAGGGAGCCCCCTGTCGGATTCGAACCGACGACCTACGCATTACAAGTGCGTTGCTCTGGCCAGCTGAGCTAAGGAGGCGGGTGCCGTGCGCCGGGTTGTCGTGCGCGAGGGCGGCACCACTGTACACAGAGCCTGTTACGCCGAGCCACGAAGTTCCGTCCGGGCGGACTCCTCCGCCACCTCGTAGGCGAAGCGGTACGCCACCGACGGCTCACCGTGCCGTGCGGTGAAGTCGCCCTCTCCCGTGAGGCCGGTCAGCTCCCCGCTCCCCGACCCCGGCACCACCTGGAAGGTGCAGTGCACGGTGCCGTCCTCGCCGAAGAACCCCCGTTCCTCCACCGCGAAGCTCCCCTCACGGCCCTCGACGCGGCCGGTGAAGAGTTCCATGCCGCTGAAGGAGCCGGTCTTCGCGGTGACGTAGACGATCGTGTACTCGCAGTTCGTACCGGCCGCCTCGATGCCGCCCGTGAAGGTGTTCCGGACGGAGGCGTGGGCGAGGCGGGGGTTCGCGTCCTCGCCGGGGCCGATCACGCGTTCCTGCCAGTCGGCGAAGGTGAAGTGACCGGTGGTGGTGCGGGTGCCGGGCATGGTGGTCCTCTTTCGGCCGGGGCTGATGTCCTCCACCAGCCTCGACGCCGTACCTGACATCTCCTGTCAGGTACGGCGACGGACGCCCGACAATGGCCCCATGCGCGCCGACCGGCTCCTCTCCCTGCTCCTGCTGCTCCAGAACCGCGGGCGGATGACCGCACCCGAGCTCGCCGCCGAGCTGGAGGTGTCGGTGCGGACGGTCTACCGGGACGTCGAGGCGCTCGGGGCGGCCGGTGTGCCGGTGTGTGCCGACCGGGGGCCCGAGGGCGGCTACCGGCTGGTCGACGGGTACCGGACGCGGCTCACCGGCCTGACCGACGCCGAGGCCGGTTCGCTGTTCCTCGCCGGGATGCCCGGGCCCGCCCGGGACCTGGGGCTGGGGGCGGTCCTGGCCAGCGCCCAGCTGAAGGTCCAGGCGGCCCTGCCCGCCGGGTTGTCCTCGCAGGCCCGGCGGGTCCAGGAGCGGTTCCACCTGGACGCGCCCGCCTGGTTCCGGGAGGCCGACCCCGTGCCGTGTCTGGAGGCCGTGGCGGCGGCCGTGTGGGAACGGCGGGCACTGCGGCTGCACTACCGGCGCTGGCGCGGCGAGGTGCACCGGGAGGTGCGGCCGCTTGGCCTCGTCCTGAAGGGCGGCATCTGGTACCTGATCGCGCTCGCCGAGGAGGCCGTACGGACCTACCGGGTGTCGCGCGTGCTGTCCGTCGAGGACACGGGGGAGGTCTTCGAGCGCCCCGCCGGGTTCGACCTGGCCGCCTACTGGGCCGAGTCCTCCCGGCGACTGGAGGCCGCCCTGCACCAGGGCACCGCCCGGCTGCGCGTCTCACCCCGCGCGCGGCGGCTGCTGCCGATGCAGTTCGGCGCGGCGGGCGTACGGGCCCTGGGCAGCGCGGGGCCGCCCGACGGGGACGGCTGGGTGGAGGTGGAGCTGACCGTGGAGTCGGAGGCGGTCGCCGTGGGAGACCTGCTCCGGCTCGGCGCGGAGGCGGAGGTGCTCGGCCCTCCCGGGCTCCGGCAGGCCGTGGCCCGGGAGGTGGCGGCGCTGGCCGACCGGTACGGACAGCCGTGAGCAGGCTCGGACAGCGGTGAACAGGTCCGGTCGGCCGTAGCGTGCCGCTTCGAAAATTTCCGCGAAGTTCACAGGCCCGGAACTACTGACAGACGTGTGAACGCCAGGTACCGTCCTGAGCCAGTTCACTCGCGTGGACTACACCACAACGGAAGACCGTCGTGGCACCGCCTTCCTACTCGGATCGTCCGGCACGTTCCTGCCGGTAGAAGGGGTTCATTCACCATGGCCACTGTCTCGTTCGACAAGGCGACCCGGATCTACCCGGGTTCCACCAAGCCCGCCGTCGACGCGCTGGAGATCGACATCGAGGACGGCGAGTTCCTCGTCCTCGTCGGCCCCTCCGGCTGCGGAAAGTCCACCTCGCTGCGCATGCTCGCGGGCCTGGAGGACGTCAACGGCGGAGCCATCCGCATCGGTGACCGCGACGTCACGCACCTGCCGCCGAAGGACCGGGACATCGCCATGGTGTTCCAGAACTACGCGCTCTACCCGCACATGACCGTCGCCGACAACATGGGCTTCGCGCTCAAGATCGCCGGCGTCAACAAGGCGGAGATCCGGCAGAAGGTCGAGGAGGCCGCGAAGATCCTCGACCTCACCGACTACCTGGACCGCAAGCCGAAGGCCCTCTCCGGCGGTCAGCGCCAGCGTGTCGCCATGGGCCGCGCCATCGTGCGTGAGCCCCAGGTGTTCCTCATGGACGAGCCGCTGTCCAACCTGGACGCCAAGCTCCGTGTGTCCACGCGTACGCAGATCGCCTCGCTCCAGCGCCGCCTGGGCATCACCACCGTCTACGTCACCCACGACCAGGTCGAGGCCATGACGATGGGCGACCGCGTGGCGGTCCTCAAGGACGGTCTGCTCCAGCAGATCGACACCCCGCGCAACATGTACGACAAGCCCGCCAACCTCTTCGTGGCCGGCTTCATCGGCTCCCCGGCGATGAACCTCGTCGAGGTGCCGATCACCGACGGCGGCGTGAAGTTCGGCAAGTCGGTCGTGCCGGTGCAGCGTGACGCGATCGCCGCCGCCACCGACAAGACCGTCACCGTCGGCGTCCGCCCCGAGCACTTCGAGGTGGCCGGCGCGGACGCCGAGCTGGGCCTCGCGGTCACGGTGAACGTCGTCGAGGAGCTCGGCGCCGACGCGTACGTCTACGGCACCGCCAAGGTCGGCGACGACTCCAAGGACCTCGTCGTCCGCGTCAGCGGCCGTGACGTCCCGGAGAAGGGCAGCCAGCTGCACGTCGTGCCCCGCTCCGGCGAGACCCACGTGTTCTCGACGTCGACCGGTGCGCGCCTGTCCGACTGATCAACCAGGAAACGCACAACCCCGGGTGAATCACCCAGGTTGACGAAGAGGGCCCCGCAGCGTGCTGCGGGGCCCTTCTCGTTGTCGACAAATACCCCGGCAGACCGGACGTTTCGAGCTCTGTGCGTCAACGCCTTACCCAGAAAGTGGCACTCTCTCATCCCCCGAACCGGTGACTAAATGTCTACAAACCATTACCGGGCGCTACCCTCACACGCGTGAAGCACTCCATGAACCAACAGACGCGACGCGGCCAGGGCCCCGTCCGCCGGATCGGCCGCACCCTCGCTTTCGTCCTGCCCGTCGTCCTGGTGCTCTCCGGGACCCTCGCGGTCACCCGAGTCAACTGGTCGGGGAACTCCACCGACCCGGTGCTCACCGCCGCGGACACCTCTGTGGGCACCCCACGGGCCGCCAAGCGCGCACCCCAGGACATCCTGCGCGACAGGCTCCTGACCGAACTGCAGGAGGAGGACCCGGGCGTCGCCCTCACCCACCTCCAGCAGGCCGTCAACGGCCGCCCGTCGCTGGCGAAGCACTGCGCGTCCATCGCCCGCGCCCTCGGCCAGGCAGCCGTCCGGGTCTACGGCCCGACCCGCGCCCAGTCCTACGCGCGCCCGGTGTGCGACACCGCCTTCGCCACCGGCGTCGCCGCCGCGCACAGCTGAGCGCACAGCCCTGCCACCGGGTGGGAAGTCCCTGACGGCCGGCGCCCGAACGCTCGCCGGCCGCTGTCCCGGGCGGGACGCCACGTACAGTTCGTGTCCATGAGCGATCCGAGCGCCGCGTCCCGCCCCGTTCAAGCCGTCGTTCTGGCCGGTGGCCAGGGCTCCCGGCTGCGTCCGTACACCGACGACCGGCCCAAGCCGATGGTCGAGATCCCCGGGACGGGGACGCCGATCATCGGCCATCAGCTGTCCTGGCTCGCCGACGAGGGTGTGACGGACGTCGTCGTCTCCTGCGGCCATCTCGCCGAGGTCCTGCAGAAGTGGCTGGAGACGGCCGAGCTGCCCGTCTCCGTCACGACGGTCGTCGAGTCGGAGCCGCTCGGGCGCGGCGGCGGCCTCAAGTACGCCGCGGCGCATCTCCCCCACCCCGACCAGCCCTGGTACGCGACGAACGGCGACATCTGGACCCGGTTCTCGCTGCGGGACATGGCCGACTTCCACGCCGAGCGCGATGCCGTCGCGACGCTGGCGCTGGCGCGGCCGAGGCTGCCGTGGGGGGCGGTGCAGACCGACGGGTTCGGGCGGATCACCGACTTCATCGAGGCGCCCCCGTCGACCTTCGAGATCAACGCCGGCGTGTACGTCTTCTCCCCCGAGTTCGCCGGGCTGCTGCCGCACCGGGGGGACCATGAGCGGACCACGTTTCCTCATCTGGCCCGTGAGCGGCGCCTCGCCGGGTTCACGATCCCCCAGGGGTCGTACTGGCGGGCCATCGACACGGCGAAGGACCTGACGGAGGCGGCGAAGGAACTGGCGGCGTTGGGGCGTTGACCGCGGCGTGCGGTGTGCTTCGGCCGCGGGCCCGCCGTGGCTGCTCGCGCAGTTCCCCGCGCCCCCGAGGGACATCTGGCCTCTACGCGTGAAAAGGCCCCGCACCTGACGGTGCGGGGCCTTCTGTCGTGCTGGTCGGGGGTCAGCCCAGCAGGCCGCCCACCAAGCCCGGGCGGCCCGTGGAGGAGCCGCCGCCCGTGCCGCCGGTCGAGCCCGTGCCGCCCGTTGCCGTGCCGCCACCGGAGGTGGGGCCGGTCGTGGTGCTCGGGGCCTGGTCGGCCGGGGAGGACTGCTGAGGCGGGGCCTGGCCGACGGTGCCCTGGGTCTGGCTGGGCGAGCCGCCGGTGACGGTGCCGGTGTCGCGGGTGGCGTCCGGCCGGGTCGTGGTGCCCGCGCTCGGGCTCGCGGAACCGGCCGTGGCGCCCTGGGTGGGTGAGGAGGAGGCCGACGGGGTCCGCTTCTCCTTGCGCTTGCCGGGCTCACCCGGCAGCGGGGAGCCGGGCAGCTCGTTGCGCGGGGCCTCGCCGGGCCCCGGGACGACGACCCGGTCGGCGTCGCGGACGGCACCGCCGAGCAGCGAGCCGACGAGCAGGGTGACGCCGGTGGCGATGGCGGTGACGAGGGCGCCGCGGCGCAGCACGTAGCGGCGCAGGTCCCAGATGTCGGCGCGGGGGCCGAGACGGCGCCAGGCACTGCCGGCCAGACGGCCGTCGACGGAGTAGACGGGGGCGCCGGCGATGATCAGCGGCGACCAGGCGGCGAGATAGATGATGTCGGGCGTCTCGTAGGCGGGGACGCTCTTCCAGCTGACGGTGACCAGCAGCGCGGCCGACAGCAGGGCGCCCAGGCAGGCGGCGACGCGCTGCCAGCAGCCCAGCACCGTCAGGACACCGACGATGACCTGGGCGAAGGCGATGACCAGGCCGGCGCCGACCGGGTGCTCCAGGGCGAACTGGCGCAGCGGCTCGGCGACTTCCCACGGGTGCAGCGTGTTGAGCCACTTGACCATGGAGCCACGCTTGCCGCCTTCGAAGTAGACGGGGTCGCACAGCTTGCCCATGCCGGCGTAGATGGAGATGAAGCCGAGGAAGACACGCAGCGGCAGCAGGACGACGGCGAGGTTCATCCGGCGGCCCGGGTAGTAGGCGTGCCGGGCCGGGTCGTCGCCGTGCCGCTTGGCCCGGCGCCCGGTGCCGTCCGCGCCGGGGGCGGACTCCTCGAAATCGTCGTCCTCGTAGGCGGGTTCGCCGTACGCCGGTTCGTCGTAGGCGCTGCCGGCGGTCCGCATGGGCGGCAGCAGCCGGGTGCCGTCGGCGGGTTCGCGGGTGCGCTGGGGGCCGACGACCGGGGTCTCGACGGTCTGGGCGAGGTCGTCCTCGTAGCCGGCGCCGCCGTAGCCCGCGCCCTGGTACCCGGGGTCGTCGTAGCCCGGGCCCACACGGGAGATGACCTGGGTGGCCCCGGTGTCGGAGCCGGACTCGTCGGCGTGGCGGACACTCTCGTGCCGCACGGCCTGCAGGAGCCGGTGCGCCCCGGTGTCGTCGGGAGCGGATCTGCCGCTCCAGACGACGGGCCGGCGGCGGGCGGTGGCCCCGTCCGCCCCGCCCCCCACCTGGGGGATACGGGCGGTGTCCTCGGTGGCGGTCAGGTGCCGTGCGACCCGGGGGGACTGGACGCGACGCGTCGAGACGCCCAACTGCACGCGGAAACTCGCGTGATTGACGATGACCTGCGCCGGGTCGCTCGGCACCTTCACCATGCTCAGCGCGGGAGCGTCGTCGAGTCCCGACGAGCGGTCCCCCGTGGGTGTGCGGGGTGTTCTGGTGTCCACACTCATCTAACCGAGTGACGTCGCGTTAGGACACTGCTTTGACCCCCCGGATCTGTCCGGACCCCGTCAAGCTTGTCCTCGTCGCCCCGATGACACCGGAATATCCCGTTACGGGTGAAGTTCCGGACGCCTGTTCAGTGGCGTCGGCGGGCCGCCTCGTACAGCACGATCCCCGCCGCCACACCGGCGTTGAGCGACTCGGCGCCGCCCGGCATCGGGATCCGCACCCGCACGTCACAGGTCTCCCCGACGAGCCGGGACAGCCCCTTGCCCTCACTGCCGACGACGATGACGACCGGGCCGTCCAGCGCCGGAAGCTCACCGAGCTCGGCCTCGCCATCGGCGGCCAGGCCGACGACCGTGATGCCGGCCTTCTTGTACGCCTCCAGGGCCCGGGTGAGGTTGGTGGCGCGGGCGACCGGGGTGCGGGCCGCCGTACCGGCGGACGTCTTCCAGGCACCGGCCGTCATACCGGCCGCGCGGCGCTCGGGGACGACCACGCCGTGACCGCCGAAGGCGGAGACGGAGCGGACGACCGCGCCGAGGTTGCGCGGGTCGGTGACGCCGTCGAGGGCGACGATCAGCGGGTCCACACCCTCGTCGTAGGCGGCGGACGCCAGGTCCTCGGGGTGGGCGTACTCGTACGGCGGGACCTGGAGGACCAGGCCCTGGTGGTTGAGACCGTTGGTCATCCGGTCCAGCTCGGGACGCGGGGCCTCCATGAGGTTGATCCCGCCGCGCTCGGCGGCGACCTGGAGGGCCTCGCGCACCCGCTCGTCGTTGTCGATGAACTGCTGGACGTAGAGCGTGGACGCCGGGACGCCCTCGCGCAGCGCCTCCAGAACCGGGTTGCGCCCGACGACCAGCTCGGACGTGCCCTTGCCGCCACGGCCGCGCACGGTGGGCCGGCGCACGGCCTGCTTCGCCTTGGCATTGGCGACGCGGTTCTTCTTGTGCCCCTTGCGCATCTCGGCGGGCGGGGTGGGGCCCTTGCCTTCCAGGCCCCGGCGCCGCTGGCCGCCACTGCCGACCTGCGCGCCCTTCTTGCCGGACATGCGGCGGTTGTTCGCGGCCATTGAGCTACCTGTCTCCGTGAAGTGATGCGTACGTACGTCTGTGTACGGCTCTTACGTCTGTGCAGTGTGCCGCCCGGAGGCCCGGGCGGCACATCGAGCGCCCCGTGGGGCTCGTCTCAGCGCGGGCCGAGGCTCCATCGCGGCCCCTGCGGGCTGTCCTCGATGACCAGGCCGGACTGGCTCAGCTGGTCGCGGATGGCGTCCGCGGTGGGCCAGTCCTTGCGGGCCCGGGCGGCCTCACGCTGGTCCAGCACCATGCGGACGAGCGTGTCGACCACGCCGTGCAGGTCCTCGCCACGGTCGCCCTCCCCGGCCCACTGGGGGTCCAGCGGGTCGAGGCCGAGCACGCCGAGCATCGCGCGCACCTCGGCGAGCCGGGCCACGGCTGCTTCCTTGTCGTCGGCCGCCAGGGCACTGTTGCCCTGCCGGACAGTGGTGTGCACCACGGCGAGCGCCTGCGGCACGCCCAGGTCGTCGTCCATGGCCTCGGCGAAGGCGAGCGGCACCTCGGGGGCGGGCTCGACGACGCCGGCCTTCTCGACCACGCGCTGCACGAAGCCCTCGATCCGCGCGAACGCCGACTCGGCCTCGCGCAGCGCCTCCTCGCTGTACTCGATCATCGAGCGGTAGTGCGGGGTGCCGAGGTAGTAGCGCAGCACGATGGGCCGCCAGCGCTTGACCATCTCACTGACCAGGACGGAGTTGCCGAGCGACTTGGACATCTTCTCGCCGCTCATGGTGACCCAGGCGTTGTGCACCCAGTACCGCGCGAACTCGTCGCCGTAGGCCTTGGCCTGGGCGATCTCGTTCTCGTGGTGCGGGAAGACCAGGTCCAGGCCGCCGCCGTGGATGTCGAAGGCGGTCCCGAGGTACTTGTGCGCCATCGCCGAGCACTCCAGGTGCCAGCCGGGACGGCCGCGGCCCCAGGGCGTCTCCCAGTCGGGCTCCCCGGGCTTGGTGGCCTTCCACATGGCGAAGTCGCGCGGGTCGCGCTTGCCCGAGACGCCCTCGTCGGGCTGACGCAGGTCGTCGATGTCCTGGTTGGACAGCGCCAGGTACTCCGGGAAGGAGCGGACGTCGAAGTAGACGCTGCCGTCCGCGACGTAGGCGTGCCCGCGCTCGATGAGGCCGCGCATCATCTCGACCATCTCGGTGATGTGGCCGGTGGCACGCGGCTCGTAGGTCGGGGGCAGGCAGCCGAGCGCGTGGTAACCGTCGTTGAACGCGCGCTCGTTCTCGTAGCCGATGGCCCACCAAGGACGGTTCTGGCCGGCCGACTTGGCGATGATCTTGTCGTCGATGTCCGTCACGTTCCGCACGAACGTGACGTCGTAGCCGCGGTACTCGAACCAGCGGCGCATGATGTCGAAGTTCAGCCCGGAGCGGATGTGCCCGATGTGCGGGGCGGCCTGCACGGTGGCACCACACAGGTAGATCGAGACGCAACCCGGCTGGAGCGGGGAGAAGTCACGGATCTGCCGGGCGCTGGTGTCGTACAGGCGAATAGTCACCACTCCAGGGTAGTGGGCCCCGGGGGGTGCCTCAGGACCTTCCCCTCGGGGCGGACACATTCGTGACATTGGCAACGGGTACGCCCCGCAGGCTTGTCCTCAGCCCGCGCGCACCACCAGCGCCGTGGCCACCGCCATCAGCCCTTCGTCCCGGCCGGGGAAGCCGAGGCCGTCCGTCGTCGCGCCCGACACCGACACCGGGGCTCCGGCCGCCTCGGACAGGAGTTTCTGCGCCTCGTCCCGGCGCTTGCCGATCTTCGGGCGGGGGCCCACCACCTGTACGGCGATGTTGCCGATCCGGAAGCCCGCCTCGCGCACGATGCGCGCGGCCTCCGTCAGGAGGGTGACCCCGGAGGCGCCCGACCACTCGGGGCGGCCCGTGCCGAAGTGCTGCCCCAGGTCACCGAGGCCGGCGGCGGAGAAGAGGGCGTTGCAGGCGGCGTGGGCGACGACGTCCGCGTCGGAGTGGCCGGCCAGGCCCGGGCCCTCCCCCTCCCACTTCAGGCCCGCGCACCACAGCTCGCGGCCCTCCTCGAAGGCGTGGATGTCGGTGCCGATGCCGACCTGGGGCAGCACGGGCTGGTCAGAAGCCATCGTTGAGCCTCCTGCGGGCCAGGACCGCCTCGGCGAGGACCAGGTCCAGGGGGCGGGTGACCTTGAACGCCTCCTCGTGACCGGGGACGGCCACGACCGTGAGGCCGAGCTGCTCGACCATGCCGGCGTCGTCGGTGACCTCGCCGGTGACCGTCTCGTGCGCCCGGACCAGCGTGGCCCGGTCGAAGCCCTGCGGGGTCTGCACCGCCCGCAGCAGGGCGCGCTCCGGGGTGGCGACGACCGGCTCCGGCTCGCCGGGGGTGCCGGCGGGCTCGACCTGCTTGACGGTGTCGGCCAGCGGCAGCGCCGGGACCACGGCCGGTGCGCCGTCGCGTACGGCCTCGATCACGGCGTCGACCGTGTCCACCGGCACCAGCGGCCGGGCCGCGTCGTGGACCAGCACGATGTCGTGGCCGGGCGGCAGCGCGTCCAGGCCGAGCTTCACCGACTCCTGGCGGCTCTGCCCGCCCGGGACGACGAGGAAGTCCGTCCGCTCGGGCAGCGCGTGCGCGTCGAGCAGGGACCTGACCTCGGCGGCGCCGTCGGGCGGGGCAACGACGACGACCAGGGAGACGGCGCGGGAGGCGGCCATCGCGCGGACCGCGTGGATCAGCATGGGCGTGCCGTTCAGCGCGCGCAGCGCCTTGGGGGCGCCCGGGCCGAGCCGGACACCGCGGCCGGCGGCCGGGATCACGGCCGCCGTACGGGCCGCCGAGGGGCCGGCGGACGGCGAGGGACGCGAATCGTCAGACATCGGTTCCTGTCAGGTTTGTGTGCTGGCCTGGCGTGGGTATGGCCTGGAGGAGTGCCGGGCGCGACGCGCTCGACCGGACCCTTCCGTGACGCTGGTCGAGCCGGCTGCCCGGGCCCGGCACGCCAAACACCGGGGCGTGAGTGATAACACATCCCGGGGCGGTGGCGCATCGGCGTCGGAGTATGAACATGCCGCAGCGCCCGGCGACAGGGAATTCGTCATCGGGCACCGCGGCATTTCGATGTGCAGGCGCGCGCTCGGTGCGCGGAGCGCTGAACGACCGGCTTCGCCTCAGGAGGCGAGAACCTCGTCGAGCAGGGCTTCGGCCTTGTCCTCGTTGGTGTTCTCCGCGAGGGCCAGCTCGCTCACCAGGATCTGGCGTGCCTTGGCGAGCATGCGCTTCTCACCGGCGGAGAGTCCACGCTCGCGCTCACGACGCCACAGGTCACGCACCACTTCCGCGACCTTGATGACATCGCCCGAGGCGAGCTTCTCCAGGTTTGCCTTGTATCGACGGGACCAGTTCGTGGGCTCCTCGGCGTACGGCGCGCGCAGCACCTCGAAGACCCGGTCCAGCCCGTCCTGACCGACCACATCACGCACGCCGACGAACTCCGCATTGTCCGCTGGCACACGTACCGTCAGGTCGCCCTGGGCGACCTTCAGCACCAAGTAGGTCTTGTCCACGCCTTTGATCTGGCGAGTTTCGATGGCCTCGATCAGCGCGGCCCCGTGATGGGGATAGACCACGGTGTCGCCAACCTTGAACGTCATGTGACAGGTACCCCTTCCGTGGCTATCCAGGGTAACACGGAAACTGCGGGTTCTGAATGGCGTTTTCGCAGGTCAGGGCATATCTCGGGGCTTGACAAGTCCAACAGGAACGTGCTTCGGACAGGGAGCGGAAGAAGGTATTCGCAGGTGGGAGCGGCTCTTCGGGGCGAGTGAAACGCGTACGTTACACGCATCCGGAGCATCCTCCAGAAGGGCGAACATCCCCATATGTCCGGTTCCGTATGATCGACTTCCGCTACTCCGTTCGGCGGCCCGAGCCGGGTTCCGGTCGAATCCGGAATTGATCACGAGGTGCCCGGACGGGTCACCGGTGATCAATTCCGAGGTGCCTCGCGCATTCCTTCACGGAAAATCCGTGCTACTGCCCGGGGTTCTTATGTGAATGCCGGACGAGCAACGCGCCAATGCGGCGCGGCAGTCCTGTGTGACTCAGGTGGACTCGGCGGTGACGGGGGGTCGGGTGCGGCCGGACGAGGGCGGCTCGGTAACCTAAGGCCCGCTGACAGACACTTAGGGCGGCTTTATCGGCCGCTCCGCTCGAGTCAAGGAGTTGCCGCCGCCGTGAGCAGCAGCCTTCGACGCGGTGCCCTCGCCGCCGCCGTCACCGCGTTCTCGATCGCCTCGCTCGCCGCGTGCGGCGCCGGCTCCAACGCCCAGACCCTGGAGATCAAGCCGGACAACGCTGCCACGAGCGTCGGCGACATCAAGATCCAGAACGCGGTCGTGATCACGCAGCCCGACCTCGAGTCGACCGGCCCGGCCGCGATCTCCGCGACCTTCTTCAACTCCGGCCGTACCGCCGAGACGCTGGAGTCCATCACCCTCCCGGGCACCGGCAAGACCGCCCAGCTCAAGCCGGCCAAGGGCGGCAGCCTCAGCATCCCGCCCGGCGGCTCGCTGATCCTGGGCGGCCAGAACAACGCAACGGCGATGCTGCCGAGCAGCCGTGAGGCCGTGCAGGACGGCAACGCCCAGAAGGTCACCTTCACCTTCAGCAAGACGGGTGCCGTGAGCCTGCGCGCGTTCGTCGTCCCCGCCGAGCACTACTTCAAGGAGTGGGGCCCGACCGAGGTTCCGGCCGCGCCGGGTGCCTCGTCCTCCCCGTCCGGTTCGCCCGCCGCGGGTGAGTCGGGGGCCCCGGAGAGCCCCGCGGGCGGTGAGACGCCGGGTGGCCACGAAGCGTCCGGCACGCCCACCGACGCGGCCTCGGCCAGCGCGGGCGCCGGGCACTGAACAGTCGCGAAACGAAGGCGGGGCCTCTCCTGGGAGAGGCCCCGCCTTCGTTTCGCCGTCGTGCGCGGCCGGTCTACGGCTCGAACTTGTAGCCGAGGCCGCGGACCGTCACCAGGTAGCGCGGAGCGCCCGGGTCCGGCTCGATCTTGGCGCGCAGGCGCTTGACGTGGACGTCGAGGGTCTTGGTGTCACCGACGTAGTCGGCGCCCCAGACCCGGTCGATCAGCTGCATGCGCGTCAGCACGCGGCCGGCGTTGCGCAGCAGCATCTCCAGCAGGTCGAACTCCTTCAGCGGCAGGTCGATCTTGGTGCCGCCGACGGTGACCACGTGCCGGTCGACGTCCATACGGACCGGGCCGGCCTCCAGGGCCGCCGGCGTGACCTCCTCGGGCTCGCCCCTGCGGCGCAGCACGGCGCGGATGCGGGCGACCAGCTCGCGCGAGGAGAACGGCTTGGTGACGTAGTCGTCGGCTCCTATCTCCAGCCCGACGACCTTGTCGATCTCGCTGTCCTTGGCGGTCACCATGATGACGGGGACGTTGGAACGGCCGCGCAGCTGGCGGCAGACCTCGGTGCCCGGCAGGCCGGGCAGCATAAGGTCGAGGAGGACGAGGTCGGCGCCGTTGCGCTCGAACTCGTCGAGTCCGTCGGGCCCGGTGGTCGCGACCGCGACCTCGAAGCCCTCCTTGCGGAGCATGTACGACAGGGCGTCGGAGAAGGACTCCTCGTCCTCGACGACGAGCACACGGGTCACGGAAGGACCTCCGGGGCGGGAAGCGTTTCGTACGCGTTCGATTCGGGGGAATGAGGGGTGGACCGCCCGGCCTCCTCGTCGAGGCCCGCGCCTCCTGCGCGTGTCTCTCGGGCGGGCTGCTGATGTGCGCGGTCGCGGGCCGCACCGGCCTCCGGCAGCCGCAGGGTGAAGGTGGAACCCTGGCCTTCGGCGCTCCACACCGTGACCTCCCCGCCGTGCGAGGCGGCCACGTGCTTCACGATCGCCAGCCCCAGTCCCGTACCGCCGGTGGCACGGGAGCGGGCCGGGTCGACGCGGTAGAAGCGCTCGAAGATGCGCTCCTTGTCCTTGTCGGAGATGCCGATGCCCTGGTCGGTGACGGCGATCTCGATGTGGTCCCCGCCGGGCGCGTTCACACTGCGGGCCGCTATGCCGACGCGCGTGCGGGCGGGCGAGTAGTTGACCGCGTTCTCGACGAGGTTGCCGAGGGCGGCGGCGAGCTGGCCGCGGTTTCCCCAGACCCGCAGGTCGGCGGCACCGCCCGCGGCCATGGTGATCTGTTTGGCCCCGGCCTGGTGCCGGCAGCGGTCTATGGCCTCGGCGACGAGCTCGTCGACGCGGACCGGCTCGGCGTCCTCCAGCGGGTCGTCGTTCTGCACCCGCGAGAGGTCGATGAGCTCCTGCACCAGGCTGGTGAGCCGGGTCGCCTCGATCTGCATGCGCCCGGCGAACCGCTCGACGGCCTCGGGGTCGTCCGACGCGTCCATCACGGCCTCGGAGAGCAGCGAAAGGGCACCGACCGGCGTCTTCAGCTCGTGGCTCACGTTGGCGACGAAGTCCCGCCGGACGGCCTCGATGCGGCGGGCCTCGGTCAGGTCCTCCACGAGGAGCAGCACCAGCCGGGAGCCGAGCGGCGCGACCCGCGCGGACACGGCCAGGGCCTCTCCGCGTCCGGTGCCGCGCCGCGGCAGGTCCAGTTCGACCTGGCGTATCTCGCCGTCCCGCCGGGTGTCCCGGGCCATCTGCAGCATCGGCTCGACGGCCAGCTTGCCGCCGCGGACCAGGCCGAGGGCGTACGCCGCCGAGCTGGCCTTGACCACGGCGTCCGCCTCGTCGAGGACGACGGCGGACGACCTGAGGACCGACAGGACCGTGTCAACGCCCGGCGGGAGGACCGCGTCCGTGTGCAGGGAGCTCCGGGTGGGGCGGTTCTGCTCGCGCTCGCTCCAGCGGAACGCGAGCATGGCGATGACGCCGGTGAGCACCCCGGCGATCGCTGCCACTGCGGCAACCGCCGCGTTCACGTCCATGCACCCAGGTTAGGCATGGCTCGGGCACCCTCCACAGCCGTCGGACTGCGAGCTCGAACACTCGTCGCCCAGAGTTCACCTTGGAGCCAGTATTGGTTCATTTGGGATGACGGAAACGGACGCGTAAGGGCCGGAACGTGGGAGCGTGGGGTTCGGACCGTTGGTAATACGACGGTCGTACCGCCGGTTGTCCGGTGGGCCCCGGCCCTTGGACCCCCGACTGAGACGCACGAGAGGGAAAGCCTGATGCGGGACGCGTACCACGAGGAACTGGACTCGATCGGCGACGGTCTGGTGGAGATGGCCCGGCTGGTCGGGTCGGCGATCGGGCGCGCCACGACCGCCATGCTCGACTCCGACCTGAAGCTGGCCGAGAACGTCATCGAGGCCGACCAGCGGGTCGACGAACTCCAGCACGAGCTGGAGGCACGGGCCATAGCCCTGCTGGCGCGGCAGCAGCCGGTGGCGACGGACCTGCGGATCGTCGTCACGTCGCTGCGGATGTCGGCCGACCTGGAGCGCTCGGGCGACCTCGCCCAGCACGTGGCGAAGCTCGCCCGGCTGCGCTACCCCGACCGTGCGGTCCCGAGCGACCTGCACGCCACCATCCTGGAGATGGGCCAGCTCGCGCAGCGCCTGATGGCGAAGGCCGCCGAGGTGATCATCACCAAGGACGTCGACCTGGCGCTCCAGCTGGAGCAGGACGACGACGAGATGGACCTGCTGCACCGCACGCTCTTCCAGCACCTGATGGACGACCGCTGGAAGCACGGCATCGAGACGGCCGTGGACGTCACGCTGCTCGGCCGCTACTACGAGCGGTTCGCCGACCACGCGGTCTCGGTCGCCAAGCGCGTGGTGTACCTGGTGACGGGCGAGCACGCGGACGAGCTCCAGGCGGACACGCAGCCGGAGATCCAGGCGGTCCCGGGGGCGGAGAGCGCCTGACGGGTTGTGCCGGGGGCGGGGGCCGGGGATCGGGGCCGGGCGCGCGGGCGCCTCAATGCGCCGTTGATGCGCCCAGCGTCACGGGCATCCAATGGGCACAGGCACCAGCCCCGAGGAGGGACCCATGGCCGAATCCCCCACCAGCACGACGCCCGACCCCGCCCGGCAGCGCGAGACCGAGCAGCCCGCCGAGATCAGGAGCCTGCCCCTGATCGCCGCGTGCGGCTGCGGCTCGGGCTGTGGCTGCGGGTGCCAGTCGGGCAGCCCCTGCCAGTGCGGCTGACGCCGACGCGGTGTTGCGTACGTCCTCCAGGGCCCCGGCGGTGTCGCCGGGGCCCTGCGCGTGGCGCCTGGGGTCGCCCGGGTGGCCGTACGGGCGGAGCATGGGAGGGAGGCACGGCGGCAGGGGCCGGCGCCGTTGGCGTCGCCGTTGCCCGGAAGGAGGCGTGAGGCATGCCCAAGTTCATGGATGTCCACAGCGGCATGAAGGGCATCACGGAGGAACAGTTGCGTGAAGCCCACAACGCGGACCTCGCGATAGAGAAGGACGAGCAGGTCCACTTCGAGATGGCCTGGGCGGACCCGGAGTCCGGCCATGTCTACTGCCTCTCCGAGGCACCCTCGGCCGAAGCGGTCCAGCGCATTCACGAGCGCGCCGGGCACAAGGCGGACGAGGTGCACCCCGTGCCGCTGACGGTGCGGTGACCCGCCGCACCGTCAGCGGCGCCGGCCGGCGTTGAGGCGGGCAGCCTGCCGGGTCAGGTAGTCGCGTTCGGCGAGGTTGGGCGCTTTGCGGGCCGCCTCGGCGTACAGGCGGGCCGCCGTTTCCGGGTCACCGTCGCGCTCGTGGAGGTAGGCCGCCACCGCGGCGTACCGGGGCAGTGAGTCGTCCAGTGCCGCGAGCGCCGCGAGTCCGGCGCGCGGTCCGTCGGCCTCGCCGACGGCCACCGCGCGGTTGAGCCGGACGACCGGACTGTCGGTCAGGCGCGTCAGTTCGTCGTACCACTCGACGATCTGCACCCAGTCGGTCTCCCCGGCGGTGGGCGCGTCGGCGTGCAGTGCCGCGACGGCGGCCTGGGCCTGGAACTCGCCCAGCCGGTCGCGGGCCAGAGCCGCCTGCAGGATCCCGACGCCCTCGGCGATCATCCGTGTGTCCCACCGGCCGCGGTCCTGCTCGGCGAGCGGCACCAGGCTGCCGTCGGGCCCGGTCCGGGACGCCCGCCGCGCGTGATGGAGCAGCATCAGGGCGAGCAGCCCCGCCACCTCGGGGTGGTCGATCGCGGCCGCGAGCTGCCGGGTGAGCCGGATGGCCTCGGCGGCGAGGTCGACGTCGCCGGAGTAGCCCTCGTTGAAGACCAGGTAGAGCACGCGCAGCACGGTCGCGACGTCGCCGGGCTGGTCGAACCGCACGCCGGAGACGGTGCGCTTGGCCCGGCTGATGCGCTGGGCCATCGTCGCCTCGGGCACGAGGTAGGCCCGGGCGATCTGCCGGGTGGTGAGCCCGCCGACGGCGCGCAGCGTGAGCGCGACCGCCGACGACGGCGTCAGCGAGGGGTGGGCGCACAGGAAGTAGAGCTGGAGCGTGTCGTCCGCGCCGGGCGCGGGCCCGGGCGGCGGCTCCTCCTCGACGAGGTCCTCACGCCGGCGGCGGGCGCTGTCCGCCCGCGCCTGGTCGAGGAACTTGCGCCAGGCGACGGTGACCAGCCAGCCCTTCGGGTCCCGGGGCAGGCCGGACGGCCAGACGCGGACCGCCTCGATCAGCGCGTCCTGCACGGCGTCCTCGGCCGCCGCGAAGTCGGCTCCGCGGCGGACGAGGATCGTGAGCACGCCGGGTGTGAGGCTTCTGACGAGGGCCTCGTCCATCGGTGGTCACTCCGTGACGGTGGGATGGGCGGCCAGGAAGGGGCGCACCTCCAGCCACTCGTGGATCGGCTTGCCGCCCGCCCCGGGGGCGGCCGACAGCTCACCGGCCAGCTCGACCGCACGCTCGTAGCCGTCGACGTCGATGATCATCCAGCCGGCGATGAGGTCCTTGGTCTCGGCGAACGGGCCGTCGGTGACCGGCGGGCGTCCCTCACCGTCGTAGCGGACCCAAGCCCCTTCCGGGGCGAGCGCCTGACCGTCGACGAACTCGCCGGTCTGCTCCAGCCGGGCCGCGAAGTCGTTCATGTACTGCAGGTGGGCCGAGATCTCCTCGGGCGTCCACTGGTCCATGGGCACGTCGTTGACCGCTGCCGGGGCGCCGCGGTAGTGCTTCAGGAGCAGGTACTTGGCCATGGTGACTCTCCTCGGTGCCGGTGCGACCCATCTTGGCCGCCTTCACCCCGGGGACGGAGCGGGGCACGGGTTCTCGACATCACCGCCGAAGTTTTTGCCGCCGATTTTTTGTGGGCCGGTGCTCACTTTGTCTGCGGGCCGGTGCTCACTGCCCGACGCGGCCGTCGATCCGTTCGCGCAGGAGGTCGGCGTGGCCGCAGTGCCGTGCGTACTCCGCGATCTGTGCGACCAGGATGTCGCGGAGCTGGACCTGTCCGCCCGGTTCGGGGCCGTAGTCGGAGAAGCCGGCGTTGCGGGTGGCGAGGTCGGTGACGCCGGCCAGGAAGTGGTCGGTGCGCTCGATCTCGGCACGCCACGCCCGCCAGGCCTCGTCCACGACCGCCTGGTCGGCGACGGCACCGTTGAAGTCACCGTCCCGGTCCTCCTCCGTGCGGTACAGCTTCGGCGCGTCCTCGCCGGCCATCACCCGCCGGAGGTGCCGCTCGTCCTCGGTCAGGTGCCGCACCAGCCCGAGCAGGGACATCGTGGACGGCGGGACGGAACGCCGGGCCATCTGCTCGGCGTTGAGTCCCGCGCACTTCATCTCGAACGTGAGGCGGTAGTTGCGCAGGTAGTCGAGGAGGATGCCGCGCTCGTCGACGGGCTGGGCGTCGGTCTCACGAGGGTCGTCGTCGGGGTCGACCCACATGTCGGGGTAGATCGTCGCCTTCGTCCACCGCGTCGTGTCCGAGGTTGCAGACGCGGTGGATGTCGCTCGTTCGCCGGTGTGTTCGCCTGAGACCATGCGGGCATGGTGGACCGGGTGGGGTGGGGGCGCCACCGAATATCGGGCGGCGGGCGGGGCGGAGGGGCGGCGGCCCGATAACGACGAGGCCGCTTTCACCGCACGCGGGGTCATCGTGCTGCCGTGACCAGCGCGACGGAGCGCCCTCTCCTCTGCCTCGACGTCGACGGCCCGCTCATCCCGTTCGGGTCATCGTCCGGTCACCCCCACCCCGCTGCGGCCGGTCAGGGAAACCCACTGCTGGAGCGGCTCGACCCCGAACTCGGTTCGCGCCTCATGGCCCTGGGCTGTCAGCTCGTCTGGGCGACGACCTGGATGGAGGAGGCGAACGAAGTCGTCTCCCCCCTCGTCGGACTGCCGAGACTGCCCGTGGTCGAGTGGCCGGCCCCCTCCGCCGGCCAGGGCCCGCACGGCCTGCACTGGAAGACCGGCCGCCTCGTCGAGTGGGCCGACGGCCGGCCGTTCATCTGGGTCGACGACGAGATCGCCGCCATGGACCACCTGTGGGTGGAGGCGAGTCATCCCGGGCCGGCGCTGCTGCATCGTGTCGACCCGGCCAGGGGCCTCGTGGACGCCGACTTCTCCGCACTCGCCGGGTGGCTTCGTCCCGTCATGCCGGGATGAGCACCGCGAGCGGTCCCGGCTGAGCGTCAGGCGCGTGCGGACGGGCCGGTCAGGCCCAGGTCCGGTTGAGGAAGTCGGCGATCAGCGGGGCGATGTCGGGCAGGTGGTCCTCCAGGGCGAAGTGACCGGTGTCGAAGAGGTGCAGTTCGGCGTCCGGCAGGTCGGCCAGGTAGGCACGCGCACCGGGTTCCGGGAAGAACGGGTCCCGGCTGCCCCAGGTGATGAGCGCCGGCGGCCTGTGCTTGCGCAGCCACGCCTGCCAGTCGGGGTAGGCGGCGATGTTGCTCTTGTAGTCGTAGGCGAGCGCGCGCTGGGCGTCCTTGCGGCCGGGCAGGTCGAGGAAGTGCTGGTCGAGCAGCCAGCCTTCGGGGGCGATCATCTCGGGGTCGGTGGTGCCCAGCTCGTACTGGGCTCGGGTGGAGTCCAGGGTGAACAGGTCGAGGACTGCCTGCTCCGCGCCGGGGGTGTCGGGGGTGAGGGCGGTGAACTCCCGGGCCGCGTCCGACAGTCCCTCGGCGTACGCGTTGCCGTTCTGCACGATCAGGCCCGCGACACGGTCCGGGCGCCGGAGCGCCAGGCGGAAGCCGACGGGTGCGCCGAAGTCGAAGAGGTACATCGCGAAGCGGGTCAGGGCCAGGCGTTCGGTGAAGCGCTCCACCACGTCCGCGAGCCGGTCGAAGGAGTAGACGAACCCGTCCGGGACGCGGGTGTGCCCGAACCCCGGGTAGTCGGGGGCGATGAGCCGGTAGTGGCGGCCGAGAGAGTCCATGAGGCGGCGGAACTGGTGCGAGGCGGAGGGAAAGCCGTGCAGGAGCAGCACCACCGGGGCGTCAGGACGTTCGGGCAGGGACTCCCGGTAGAAGACCTCCACCTGACCGACCTCGACGAACCGGTGGACGGTCCGGGCAGGAACAGGGATGCGGGACGGTGTCACGGACATGGATCACATGCCTCCTCGGCGTGAAGATGCATTAGTCATAGCCTCGCCCCTACTAACGCGTCAACTGCGCGATGTAGCATTAGGACATGGCTGACAGTGCACCGCTGACCGGTGAGCCCCTGGCCTTGGACCTGGTCAACACCCGCCCGACGGGGGCACACGGGCGCGTGGATCTGCTCGCCACCCCGCGACAGTTGTCCGACTGGCTGGCCCTGGAGCGGGACCGCCTCCAGGGGGAGGTCCGGGACAGCGCGCCGACCCGGGCCGACCTCGACCCGGTCCACGCCGTCCGAGCACACGCCGAAGCCGCCGTCCGGGCGTTGCTGGACCGGGCCGAACCCCCCGCGTCCGCCCTGCGCGGGCTCACCGACGCCCAGCGCGCGGCACCCCCCGTACGCGAACTCGCCTGGAACGGCACCGCCGTCACGGCCGTCTCCCGCCGTGACGGCCCCCTCGGCATCCGCATCGCCGCCCTGCTGGCCGAGGCCGCGGCCGAGGTGCTCAGCGCCCCCGCGATCGGCGGACTCAAGGAGTGCGAGGCCGACGACTGCGTCCTGGTCTTCCTTCCGTCACACCCCCGCCGCCGCTGGTGCTCCCCCACCCGCTGCGGCAACAGAACCCGCGTGGCCCGCCACTACCGGCGGCGCAGCGCGGCCGACGCTTCCTGAGGCGGATGCAAGGGAACGCTCCAAGAGTCGGCCCCGCCGCAGCAACAAGCCCCCCGCCGGCGGAGAACCCGCAGGCAGGGGGCTTCTTCAGCGCTGCTTACTTCTTCTTGCCCTGGGTCTTGTCGGTGATCTCGGGGAGCTGGGTTCTCGCTGGTCCGGGCGGCGTTCCCGGGTGCCTGAGTGGTCGTCGTTGGTCGTCGTTGGCCACTGCCGAGCGGCCTCGGACGGCCCAGGGACGGCCCAGCCAGCACCGTTATGAGCGTCGGCTTACCGCGTTACGCAGTGCCTCGAACAAACCCATGCGATCCCCGATACGGAACCTCTGGGCGTGAACCCTCCCTCCGCCTGCCGGAGCCGGGATCGCCGATCGCGGAGCACCTCGGGGCGGCTTAGGCTGAGATCAAGGGCCCTCGAGTGGAAGGGAACCTCGAGATGCATTTCGTCCTGATCGCGACCCACACCCCGGAGGTCTGTCCGACCTCTAACGCGACAACGCGCGACCTGATGCTGCAGACCGCCCCTGATATCCCGAACCTCGCCCAGAAGGCAGGCGTCGAGATCGTGGCCGGCCCCTTCGTCAACCGTGAACACACGATTGTCGTGGTCGTACAGTCCGACAAGGTAGAGAACGTCGACCGCTTGCTGACGGAGTCTCGCCTCCCCCAATGGAACCGCGTCCGCGTGCTGCCGTCGCTGACCATGGAGGAAGGACTCACCGATATCGAAGCGCAGACGCCGATCTTCTGAACCCACCCGCTCAGGCACGCGGCCGGTGCTTCGATGCGGGCGCCGAGATGCGCAATGGCCTGCCGCCATCAGCGCAGACGAACACAGCCGGTCCCGCCTTCGCCCTCTTCAGGGCCGCGTGCTTCTCAGGCCGCGCCGGGCTGGAGATCGACCCGGCGCAGGTGGAAGCGCCGTGGATCGATTGGCGTGGCGTGGGGCCAGAGCGTCGGGGATCGGCGACGAGCAGCTGAAACAGGACCAGTCGCTACGGTGCCCCACCAACACGCTTTCCAACTGTGTTGGTGGGGGGGCTGGGCTTGTGCGGGGGCGTTCACCTGCGTACATGAGCGGTCGGCCGCCAGTGTGGGGACGGCTCCGGGGTCCCGCCTGAACGGCCATGAACGGCGCTGAATGAGACGGAAACTGAGACGGCCGGTGGGGCCGGGCTCGCTAGCATCTTCGCTGTTGAAGGGGGAGTCATGGCACTGGTCGGCAAGGGATCGCGACGGATCGTTGTCGACGGCACGGTCTACCGCTGGCGGCTGAGGGGCCGGCCGACGTACTGCCAGGGCCTGGCCTGGTCGCCGTGTACGTTCGCGGTGGAGCATGCGAACACTCCGGAGTCGACGCTCGTGGTCATCACCGACCAGCCGCATCCGAGCAACTGGGTCGGCCGCGAGGCTGAGCCGGTACTGCCGTCCGGTGTAGCCGCGGCTGTTCGGCTTGCCTTGCGTGAGGGTTGGACTCCGACGGTTCCGGGCTCATCGTTCCACCTCGACCAGTCCACTGGCTTCACGTCCTCGTCCTGAGCGGTGTAGAGGCTGAGCACCGCTTTAGGAGTTCGGTCCGAGCCTGCTTCGGGTGCTGTTGCGGACTGGTGCGACGGCCGGACAAGGGCGCTGATGTAGGCCACCGTCCGGCGTCGTTGATGTCAGCCGGGGATGTCATGCACGCCCATCAGACGGTGGAGATCTTCAAGGGCTGCCAGCGGGGCTGCCGCCTGGGGTCGTCGATCGACGCATTTGAAACTCTGCATACTTGGCGGTGAAGACGCAGGTGTAGTCGAGCAGCGCTTCGGCGAGCTCCAAAGCATCTCTGGCGTCTTCCCGGCCTACCGCGTCCTTGCTGAAGGTCGGGGTCGCCCAAGGGAATCTCTCACCCTCGGGTCTACCGGGACCGGGACGCCGGCTCGGTGTCAGTCGTCGATCGCCTGGTAGACCGTGGTCCAGAAATCGTGGAAGAGCCGCGCCGGGTCCGGGACGGACGTCCCGACCTGGGTGAGCAGGATTCCGGTGATCTGGTTTTCCGGGTCGGCGTAGGTCGAGGTGCCGCTTCCGCCGTCCCAGCCGAACTGGCCGACGGGCGCGTAGTCGCCGCGGTAGGTGCGCACCGCCATCCCGAAGCCCCAGCCGCCGTGCTGCCCTTGACCGAAGGACACATGGACGTTGTTGACGGCCATGGCGTGTCGGGCGGCTTGCTGCTCGGGCGCGAGGCGGTTGGTGGTCATCAGGTTGACGGCGGCCCGGGACAGGATCCGCTCGGTCCCGTGCATCCCGCCATTGAGCAGCATTCGGAAGTAGGCGTGGTAGTCGTCGGCGGTGGAGTTCAGTCCGCCGCCGCCGCCCTGGAACGCCGGAGGCTGGCTGTGGCGGCCGCCCTTGGCCTCGTCCCACACGTGGAACTCTCCGCTCTGCGGGTCGGGGGCGTAGAGGGGCGGCAGCCGGTCGATCTTGTCGGCGGGCACGTGGAAACCGGTGTCCTTCATGCCCAGGGGGTCGAAGATGCGTTCGCGCAGGAACGTCTCGTACGACTGGCCGGTGACCCTGGCGACGAGCACGCCGAGGAGATCGCTGGCGATGTGGTACTGCCAGCGCTCTCCGGGCTGGTGCATCAGCGGCAGCGCGCCGAGGCGGCGCATCCACTCGTCCGGCTCGGGCATCGGCGTCGGCAGATTGGGCGTGAGCCCTTGCTCGAAGACCGCGTTCATGATCGGAGTTCCCAGCGACGTCATATCCATGCCGAGCCCGAACGTGGAGGTCAGCACGTCCCGTACGGTGATGGGCCGCCGCGCTGGCACGGTGTCGTCCAGCGGGCCGTCGATCCGCTTCAGCACCTGACGGTCGGCGAGTTCGGGCAGCCACGGATCCACCAGGTCGTCCAGCCGCAGCCTGCACTCGTCGAGAAGGATCATCGCCGCCGACATCCCGACCGGCTTGGACGTCGAGGCCATCCGGAAGATCGTGTCCCGGCGCATCGGCGGGCCGCCGTCGTGGCGCATCGTCCCGAGCGCTTCGGCGTGCGTCCCCTCGCCCCGGCTGACCAGCGCGACCAGCCCCGGAATCTTCCCGGACTCGACATACCGCGCCAGCACGTCGCGCATCCTGCGCAGCCCTGCTTCGGAGAAGCCGCTGTTGCTTTGTCTCATGATGAATCTCCTTGCGTACAGTGTTCGATCTTCAAGACCCGCCCCGGCGTGGCGCCGCCGGTCCCTTGCCCGGCATCTACGACCCCACCGGCCCCGGGAAGCTGCTGTCGGCGTTCTGGCCGCGATGGCGGAGACAAAGGGAGACCGAGCGGGAGAACATCCGCGAGTCAGCGCTGGATGGGACAGAACCCGCCGAGTTCGCGTCCGCCGCCTGGGCGGTGCTGATGTTCCACAGGGCCGGGTCAGGCCACAGGGGTTCCGGCCCACGGGGCGAGCGCCGTGTAGGCCGGCCGCCACTGGTGCTCGTAGGCATGGCGTGCAGGCCCGGGCAGGGGGGCCAGCACCTTCGTGATCGTCCTCTCGTCGGCGTCGTCCAGGAGCCAGGGCAGGAGCCGGGGCGCGTCGGGGCCGATCCGCTGGGCGTGGACCTGGCCGAAGTGGGCCCACTGCACCGGCGTGACGACCTCTTGGACGAGCGGAAGCGCTGCTTCCTCCTCGTGCGCGAGGTGCCCGGTCAGGCCCGTGACCAGGGAGTCCGCGAGGTCGCCGACCAGGTTAGGCGTCGTTCCCGGGTCCGCCAGGGCCTTGTCGAGCGCTTCGACCAGCGGATCGAGGGCCGCGTGCTCGGCCTCCATCGCCTCCAGGAGGGCGAGGTCGTCGGGCCTCCCGGTGAGGTTGCCGCGCAAGGCCGGCCACAGGACGTCGTCCTCGGCGCGGTGGTGGACATGCAGAGCCACCTTGAGAAGGTCCCAGCCCGCGGCGGCACGCAGGGCCTCGCCCGGGTGGCGATCGGCGCGCGAGGTGATGCGGGCGACGTGCTGGAGGTCGCGCCGAAGCGCGTGGTGCATCGCGTACATCACGGTCATGTCGAGCCGGTCGTTCATCGTGTCCTCGTTCCTTGCTCGTGACCGCGCCCGTGTCCCGTCGGCCAGCTCAGCCCCCAGGTGGTGCCCGCGGGGCGGGTGACCGCTTCCGCCAGACGCATCGTCGCCCGCTCGGCGTCGGTGAAGAAGGGCGCCTTGCCGGTTGGGAGCACGACAGCCAGGTCCTTCATACGTGTCTGCATGGTGAAATCTCCTGTGAGCAGGCGCCGTTCGGCGCGTCGCTCTCCGGTGGCTTCAAGGCTCCCTCGGGGCGGTGGACGTGATCAATGCCGGATCTGGAATGGCCCCGATAACCGGAGGGTTATGTCGGGGAACGTGAGGACGCGGGGGGCATCGTGGAAGTACGGGACATCGAGATCTTTCTGACGCTCACAGAGGAACTGCACTTCGGGCGTACCGCCGCGCGGCTGCGCGTGAGTCAGGCGCGTGTGAGTCAGGCGATCAAGCAGCAGGAACGCCGCCTCGGCGGCGAGCTGTTCGACCGCTCCAGCCGTCGCGACATCCGATTGACACCGCTGGGCCAACTCCTGCGAGACGATCTGAAGCCGGTGTACGCGAATCTGCTGGCGAGCTTGGAACGGGCCCGGCTCGCAGCTCAGGGCGTCACCGCCACGCTGCGCATCGGCATGATGCCCTTCAACCTGCCTGATCTGCACCCCCATTGGCGAGTCTTCCGGACTCGCCACCCCCAATGGCAGCTTCAGGTGCGCCAAGCCCCCTACGTCGATCCGTTCGGCCGGCTCCGCGCCGGGGAGATGGACGTCCTGGTCGCCTGGCTGCCCGTGGAGGAACCCGACCTCACCGTGGGCCCGATCCTGTTCCGCGACCCGCGCGTGCTCGCCGTCTCCAGCGACCACGAGTTGGCGGAACGATCCTCCGTATCGCTGGAGGCGGTCGCCGACTTCCCGCATGCCACGGCCCCCCAGATGCTGGACTACTGGGAGGACGCGTACCTGCCCTTCCAGACCCCCCAAGGCAGATCCATCGAACGCGTCGACACCGTCACCACCCCCGACGCCCTGATCAATCTCGTCGGCACCGGCGAGATCGTCCACACGTTCCCTGCCCACGTCACCAAGTACTGGGCCATGTCCCACATCCGGTGGCTGCCGCTCCCCGACATGCCGGCCCTGCCGTACGCCCTGGTGTGGCGCAGCGAGACCGAGAACGACCTCATTCGCGCCTTCGCGGAGGTGGTGCGCAGCCTCGGTATGTCTCGTCTGTGAATGGCCGGGTACAGAGGAGCGAGGTCCGAATTCCGCCAGCGCGCAGGGTCGCGGGCGCGTGACGCCGGGGCCGCCTCGCCGTCGTCGTGCCGCCTCGTCCCGAGCGCTTCGACGTGCGTCTTACGACCCCGGCTGAGGGTCGGCCTGCCGAAGTCGTTCAGGTTCTACGACCTTCGCCACACAGGGCACACCCTGTCGACGCGGGCCGGAGCGACGCTGAAGGACACGATGGTGCGGATCGGCCAGTCCTCAGAGAAGGCGGGAGGTCGCCGACGGGCTGGACGAGATGGTGCGCGTCGCCCGCGAAAAGGCCGCTGAGCAGGCCGCGCAGGAGCCAAGTGGTGGGGGGCGCCTGAGTCGGTCTAGACAGCGACGAAGGCCCAGGTCGCTGACCTGGGCCTTCTTTGAAGAGCGGATGACGGGAATCGAACCCGCGCTCTGAGCTTGGGAAGCTGAGGTGATCTAGGAGCGGGAGCCCTACTGACCTGCGGCGGAGCGATGTCAGCCCATGGGGGCGGTCGCCTGATTCCCCGGAGTTCCCCGCGGTTCCCCGCACGATCTGGCACCGATCTGGCACGACCTTGTCGTCTCGGCTGGTCGGTTGTCGTCGTTGGCGTATTTAGTTGCTGTGCGCAGAGCCTGATTCACGTATGCGCCACTCAGCGTAGCGTCGATAAGAGCACAGAATGCACTTGCGTCTCGTCCACCTCAACGGGTTTGCAGCCGAAGCTCACCTCTTGGCAGAGAGCCCTTACTGCACGGACACTATGGCAGGGGGTCAGCATGTACAACGCCTTGTCGCTTGCCATTTCCCTAGTGGCCTTGGGGCTTTCAGGATTTTTCACGCTTCGGCAAATACGTCAGGCGCGCTCAACCAGCCATATGACCATGCTTCTTGAGGTGGCCCTCCATAATATCCGCGATAAAGACTTCCAAAGTGATCAGCATTACGTACTAACACGACTTGCGCAGGAACATGCGCCCGCAGCCGGCATGGATGCGCTTCCCGAACCAGCGCTTACCATGACACGCAACGTCGCCTTCAGCTATGAGTACATCGGAGCAATGGTTGCTCTTGGAATGGTCGACTCAAGTCTGGCACTGAGTGTCTTTCACTTCCGGGTCAGGCAAGTATGGACCGCACTGGAACCTTATGTGCGCGCGGAGCGGGAGATAAGGAATGCTCCCTTCCTGCCCTTCTTTGAGCACCTCTACCTGGTGTCTTGCGCTAACCCCACCGCGAAGTTCTTGCGCTCTCTCGGCCTACGCAACACTGACGGTTACTCACCGGACGCGTGATCCAGTACCCCTCCGGTCTGCCTCCGGAGGCCCGTTGAGATTTGGGCAACGCAGCAGGTCGTATCCCTGTAGATGATGGATCAGGTGGGAGCAGCCCACGGATAGTCCACGGCTGGCTGAGCGCCGCTTTAGGAGGTCGATCCGGCCCCGCTTCGGCTGCGGTCAGCGGCTGGTGGGACGGCCGGGCACAGTCGCTGGTGTACGCCCCCGTCCGGCGTCGTTGATGTCAGCCGTGGATGTCAGAAGCCGGAAATTGCGGGCGTCGCTACGGCGACGGGAGCGGTTTCGGCGCCTAGCGTGACGCCAGGCTACCCAGCTCCGGGGAGGGCCAGCCCATGCCGTTGCAGTACGCCTCAATGCTTACCGCCAGCGGCAGAGGCCGAACTAACCTTTATCCGTTGCCTCACGCTGCCAGGACAGATCTACCTCGAAAGCCTCTGGTTTCCTGCCCACGTTCTGCACCGGGACAGGCGCGTCTAGTTCACCGCGGATTATTTCTTCATGGAACGCTTTGGCCAATGTGTCCCAACGTGTCGCCAACTGCGCACAGAAGCGCCATATCGTCTGGCTTTGGGATGATCATCTACGGCTCCGCTCTCCTGGGATCGGTTCTTGGCAACCCGAAGAACTGGGTGGGTGGCGTCCTCGCTATCACGATGATCGTCGCCGCTGTGCATGCTGCCATCCTCGATGCGGACTGGAAGCCGGGCCGGTAACAGCCGAGACAGCAGCGTCCGCCCTCATGCCACAGAGAAGCGGGAGCGTCTGAGAGCAATGGACCGCCGGAGGAAGGTCGGACGGTCCACTTGCTGTGCCCTTCTGAGGAGAGCGCGCCATGCGGTTTCGCGAGGGCATACCGCCTCTGGGTGAAGTCCCGGACGACGTACGGGAGATTGCCAAGCAGCTGCGGGAGTTCGTGACGGCCGCCGGCTTCCGGACGTTCCGAGAGCTTTCCGATGAGACTCGATACATCGAGAAGGAATTGCAGCGACGCAATAAAGAGCCAATTCGAGGAAATGGGATTTCTAAATCGACTGCCGCCGCCGCATGCCAGGGCAGACAAGCACCCTCGGAAAAAACCGTGTACCTTATCGCCTTGGCTTGCCTAAGAAAGCACCCGGCACTCCAGGAAAGCCTTGCGGCATGCATCAATCAGGGCAAGAGAGCGCGCCAAATCCCAACGGCAACACAGGCGTTCAGTCACAACAAAGAAAGAGTCACCGCCGAAGGTTAAGGACTCCCAAAGGGCGGCCGTCCTAACTGGGCAAGGATGGGTCATTTCCCTGCGGAAATTCTACCCTCGCTACAAGTTGGTGAACCTGTACGGGTCCATACAACCGATCACGGTGTTCCCTGCCAAGAGGGAACAATGGAACGATCTAGAGGCTTGCGTCGGCAACCTGACAAATCAAACGATTCCGGGGCACGATGTCTATGCCGATGAGGCTGAAGAGTTCGATCCGTCCGGCCGCGCCGAATTCGATGAGCACGTTGCAACAACTATACCTAAGCGGAAATGGAACGGTCCAACATTTGCACTCCAGCGCCTTTCTTTCCCTGACGGGAAAGCGAAGATTGATTGCAAGCTGGGGCGCTACTACGTATCGCTTGTTACCTCTGAAGCGTGCGATATGGAGCTGATGCGCGCCTTGGCGCCACAGCCCGACGGTCCGGTCCCGCTGTCAGAGTTGCCGCGTAGGAGTTGGGCCCATAACAAGGCTGGTGATCCCGTGGTCAACGGAAGCGGACGGTCGGCCGCCGTCGCAGTCGCAACAGTAATCCTCAAAGCGGCGGAAGGCGGGGGCTACGACATCTTGCTTAATCCGCGCTCTGGAGAAGTCGCAACGCATCAGTTCTTTAATCACGTAGCTCCGTCCGGAATATTCTCCCCGCTCGATGTGAACCCCCCCACCTTCCATAAAGAATTCTCGGTCCACAGAAACTTCTTCCGAGAGTATATCGAAGAGTTGTATTCGGTTGACGAGTACGAGATTGGAACCAAGCCGCATCACGACGTGGAGGAAGAGCCGGAGATTGTGCAGCTAATAGAGGCCCTGAATGCAGGAGTGGCCAGCCTTTACTACACCGGAATATCCGTTAACCTTCTGAACCTGCGACCGGAAATATGCACGCTTCTTTTCATTCGTGATCCCGATTGGTATAGGCGGGAGCTCGCGGAGGCGGATAAGAGTGGGCGCCCCTGGCGCATGGCATGGGAATGGCTAGGTCGAGAGAATGAATATCGGCTTCCGTCCGGACGGCAGCATCAATATCTCTTCCCTTTGAATGAGAACTTTGAACCGCGCATCCCGCATGAGCCGATGCTGCGGCCAGCCGCTCTCATTCCGAATGCGGCTGCCGCGATTGACCTTGCTCTACGCGTAGTCAAGTGAAACGGCTCCGTATACGCGCCAAGCTTCTCGAGATCAAGGCTGGTTCAGGTATGCCTGCGCCCGGCCGATGAACTGTCCGGCTGCCACGCCAGCGGCTTCTTGAGCTGCTACAGCAGCCTGTCGTTGCTCGCCGCCCTCTTCGCCCTGCGCGACAACGTCCCCGAAGGTCCGAAGTGCGATCCACCAAGTCCTCGTGGTGTCCTCGATCGCTCCGACGGCATCCGCTAGCTGATTAGGTCCCTCAAGGATCACAGCGAATGTCGCTGCTGACTCTGCGGGTGTACGCCCATCTCATGCCGAGCAGCCGCCAGCGCACCCGAAAAGCCGTGGCTGCCGTCTTCGAGGGCGCATACGCTCCCGTGCGCTGAGGCAGGAGGGCGAGATGTCCGACGAGGAGTCCACCGAGTACTACACGCTGCTCTGCGACGACCTGTCCCACGAGGTGGTGCTCGTCGACTGTGGGCCCCGCGAGATGGATGTGATCCTGGCAGTGCGCAAGGTGACCGGGCAGAGCTTGTGGCACAGCCGGGTCCTGGCGCGCCAAGCGCCCGTCACCCTCCTTGGGGGTCTGTCTGCGTACAGGGCCCAGTCCGCTGTCGCTTTGCTCCGCAGCGCCGGAGCCAGAGCGGAGTGGAGAGAGGAGCCGGAGCCCGGAGAGCGCACGGCCCCATCGCCCTGACGGCCCGGAGACGGCCCAGAGGCAGCGAAAAGCCCCCTCCCGGCGGAGAACCCGCAGGCAGGGGGCTTCTTCAGCGCTGCTTACTTCTTCTTGCCCTGGTTCTTGACCGCCTCGATGGCCGCTGCCGCCGCCTCGGGGTCCAGGTACGTGCCGCCCGGGTTCAGGGGCTTGAAGTCGGCGTCGAGCTCGTAGGAGAGCGGGATGCCGGTGGGGATGTTGAGGCCGGCGATGTCCGCGTCGGAGATGCCGTCCAGGTGCTTGACCAGGGCGCGGAGCGAGTTGCCGTGGGCCGCGACCAGGACCGTGCGGCCGGTCAGCAGGTCGGGGACGATCGCGTCGAACCAGTACGGGAGCATGCGGACGACGACGTCCTTCAGGCACTCCGTGCGCGGGCGCAGCTCCGGCGGGAGGGTCGCGTAGCGCGCGTCGGAGAACTGGGAGTACTCGGCGTCGACGTCGAGCGGCGGGGGCGGGGTGTCGTAGGACCGGCGCCACAGCATGAACTGCTCCTCGCCGAACTCGGCGAGCGTCTGGGCCTTGTCCTTGCCCTGCAGGGCGCCGTAGTGGCGCTCGTTCAGGCGCCACGAGCGGTGGACCGGGATCCAGTGGCGGTCCGCGGACTCCAGCGCCAGCTGGGCCGTGCGGATCGCGCGCTTCTGGAGGGACGTGTGGACCACGTCGGGGAGGAGGTCGGCGTCCTTCAGGAGCTCGCCACCGCGGACTGCCTCCTTCTCGCCCTTCTCGTTGAGATTGACGTCCACCCAGCCGGTGAACAGGTTCTTCGCGTTCCACTCGCTCTCGCCGTGGCGGAGGAGGATCAGCTTGTACGGTGCGTCGGCCATGCCTCAGAGCGTAATCCACGCTTTCGCCCGTTCGCGTGGCTGCCCGGCAGGCGGACGTTTGACTGAATCTGCTAATTGAGTGGTCCCCGTCAACCGGCGCCTTGTAATTTGCGCTTACCACTAGCGCCGCTTACAGGCTGCTTGCAGGCTTCACGGCCGGCGCGCTGCTGACACCTGTTGCCTCCGGGGGATCCATGCCGTACGTCCTGTGTGCCCGACGTGCCGTCCGGGAGACGGTCTCGGGTCTGCCCCGCGAGTTCTGGTGGCTGTGGACCAGCACGCTGGTCAACCGGCTCGGTGCCTTCGTCGCCACCTTCATGGCGCTGTACCTGACCCTCGACCGCGGCTACTCCGCCACGTACGCCGGTCTGGTCGCCGCCCTGCACGGGCTCGGCGGGGTGATCTCCTCGCTGGGCGGCGGGGTGATGGCGGACCGGCTGGGCCGGCGGCCCACGCTGCTGATCGCGCAGGCCTCGACCGCCGTGTCCGTGGCGCTGCTGGGGTTCGTGCACGACCCGGTCGCGATCGCAGGGGTCGCCTTCCTGGTCGGCATGGCGAGCAACGCCTCGCGGCCCGCCGTGCAGGCGATGATGGCGGACATCGTCCGGCCCGAGGACCGGATCCGCGCCTTCTCCCTCAACTACTGGGCCATCAACCTCGGCTTCGCCGTCTCCTCCATGGCCGCCGGGTTCATCGCCGAGGTCAGCTACCGGGCCGGGTTCCTGATCGAGGCGGGGATGACGATGGTCTGCGCGATCCTCGTCTTCATGCGGCTGCCGGAGTCCAAGCCCGCCGGGCCGGCAGTGCAGCCCGCCGGGCCGGCGGTACGGGCCGCCGGGCCGGACGACTCCGTGAGCCTGGGCACCGTACTGCGCGACGGGCGGTTCATGAGCGTCGTCGGGCTGTCCTTCCTGATCGCGCTGATCTTCCAGCAGGGGTCGGTGGGGCTGCCGGTGGCGATGGGCGAGGCCGGTTTCACCCCGGCCGAGTACGGCATGGCGATCGCCGTGAACGGCGTGCTGATCGTCGTCCTCCAGATCCCGGTCACCCGCTTCATCGAACACCGGGATCCCCGTCGGCTGCTGGTCGTCTCGTCCGTCCTTGCGGGGTACGGCTTCGCGCTGACCGCCTTCGCGGGGTCGGTGGGGGTCATCGCGCTCACCGTGTGCGTGTGGACGCTGGCGGAGATCGTCAACGCGCCCACGCAGACGGGTCTCGTCGTACGGCTGTCCCCGGTGCACGGACGCGGCCGCTACCAGGGCATGTACACGATGTCCTGGTCCGTGGCCGCCCTCGTCGCCCCGCTGCTGTCCGGGCTGGTCATCGACCGGTTCGGGGCGGAATGGCTGTGGGGGTCGTGCGCGGTGCTGGGGACGGTGGCCGGGGCGGGGTACGCCGTGTTGATGCGGCGGGTCGCGGAGGACGGGGAGAAGGCGGAAGCGGCGGACGGCCTCCGGGCGCTGCCGGCCGGGCCCAGCAGGGACGCACGAAGGAGCGGGACGCCGTGAGCACGCGCCACCCCGAGCGCCACACCGCACGCCTGCGCCTGCGTCAGTGGAGCGGGGCGGACCTGGACGCCCTCGCGGAGATGGACGCCGATCCGGAGGTCATGCGGTACATCGGGGACGGATCGCCCAGCACCCGTGAGCGGACCGTCGCGGCATGGGCCCGGATGCGGGCGGCCTGGGACGAGCGGGGCTACGGCCTGTTCGCCGCCGAGGAGAGGGCGACCGGCGAGCTGGTGGGCTGGGCGGGGCTGGCCGTTCCGGCCTTCCTCCCCGAGGTCATGCCGGCGGTGGAGATCGGATGGCGGCTACGGCGCCGCTCCTGGGGCCGGGGCTACGCGACGGAAGCCGCACGCGAGGTCCTGGCGTTCGCCTTCGGCGAGGCGGAGGCGGACGCAGAGGCGGAGGCGGACGCCAACCTGGAACGCGTGGTCAGCATCTGCCACGTCGACAACCACGCCTCGCTCCGCGTCATGGCCAAGCTCGGGATGACGTACGACCGCACCACGCGCGTCCCCTCCCACGGGCAGCCGGTCCGGGTCATGGCGATCACACGGGAGGAGTACCGCTCCTCGGCGTGACGGCGGCGTGACCTCCTGGTCCGTCCCCCCATCGCTGCGGCGTGCCGCGCGGCCGGCGCTGGCAGGTCTCCTCCTGGCCATCGACGAAGCCCGGTCGTCGGTTGGGTCCCGGACGACTTCTCCGGGCCGCCCCCGTACAGGCCGGGGATGCAACCATTCCCTGCGGAGCTGGAACCCCCGGAAGCCGGCCGCGCGCTCGCGACCATATCCCCGGGCACTGACAACACCGCGCGCACGCGGCCGCCCTACCCGTCCACGAAACCGAGCTCCGTGTCCGGCCGGCACTGCGGGCAGGCCTTGACCCCTTCCGCGAGTGCGCGCCGGGCATGGTCGCGGTCGACGCCCTTGCTGCGCCGGCCCGCGTTCCAGCAGCCGCCGACGTGGACGTACACGGCCTCCTGTCCGGACAGGCCGCGTTCGATCAGCCAGTCCGGCGCGGGCGGCCGGGACAGCAGACCGTGCCGGCGTTCGGCCTGGCGGCGTTCCTCGTCTGCGATCCATCGGCGGGTGCGTGCCAGGTCGCGTTCCTGCACGCGCTCCAGGAAGCGGAGCAGCGCGAGCCGCGACTCTGGATCGTTCATGCGTTCGATTCTAGGATCGATGTCGCCTCCCGGCCCACCCCGGACCACCAGCGGGGGCGGCACCGCTTACCTCCGACGTAATCGACGCTCCCCCGGCGCCCCGGCAGGCTGGGACCCATGACACCCGCCGACACCACTGAAGCCACCCGCCTCGCCGTCCAGAAGTTCCTCGGACTCCGGGTCGCCGGTGACACCGAGGGGCTCACCGCGCTCTTCGCCGACGAGGTCGACTGGATGCTCGCCGACAACCCCGGCGTCCCCTGGATCCGGCCGCGGTCCACCGCCGCCGAATGTGCGGCACAGGCCGACGAACTGGGCCGGTACACCGTGCCGGAGGACGCTCGCGCGTCCGTGGACACCGTCCTCGTCGACGGGACCGACGCCGTTCTGATGGGTCAGCTCTCCGGGACCGTCCGGGCGACCGGGAAGTCCTTCTCGGGGCCGTTCGCGCTGCGGCTCACCGTCGAGGACGGGCGGATCACCCGGCACCACCTCTACGAGAACAGCCTGTCGATCGCCGAGGCCTGCGCCCCGTGACCGCGCCTACCTCCGCGCGGAGTCCGGCCACCGGCGCCTGCCGCGCGGGTCCCTCCGTGAGCCTCAGTCCCGTCGCACCAGCCGCCAGTACTGCCGCTTCTCCTCGTCCCGTACGACCACCCCGAGCCGCAGCAGCTCGTCGCGCAACTCCCGGGCGTCCCTGGCGTCGTCCTCGTGTTTGCGGGCCTGCGCGCGGGCCCGCAGCAGGGCGTCCGCGCCCGGCGGCAGGCCGGGGGTGCCGGGCACCCAGCGGCGGAACTCGGCGCGGTACGGGTCCTGCTGCGCCCACTCGTACCCGTGTTCCGCCAGGGCGTCCGCGAGGCGTTGCCAGGGCAGGCCGCAGCGTTCCCTTGCCCGTTCCATGCCGTCCGGGCCGAGCAGCACGAGCTGCTTGCCGTCCCGGAACAGCACGGAGATCTCCTCGCGGGTGAACTCCTGGGAGCTGTCCCGGACGGTCAGGGTCACATGGGTGTCGCAGACGCGGACGGACAGCGACTCGTGCACCGCCGTGAAGCCGAGCAGCAGGCCGCCGAGCACACCCACCGCGATCGTGCCGAGGGTGAGGGCGGGTTCCGGGACCGAGGTCAGCAGCTCGGCCGGGCCTTCGAGCGGCGCCCACGGCAGGGTGAGCAGCAGACGGGCGAGGAGTGGGAGCAGGGCGCCGGCCACGGCACCGCAGGCGACGCAGAAGAGCACGATGGCCCAGGCCGATTCGGCGAGTTCCGCCGTATCGCCCGCCCGCGGCCGGGGGCTCTTGCGCAGGGACACGTTCCTGGCTTCCTCCATGGAACGAGTCTCGGGAAGAGCCGTCCGCCCTGTCATCAGCCGTTGGTCTACGTGCCTGCGACTTTGGTCTCACGGATGCATCCGCGCTCCCTTGACCACCTTGTCCACCGCGTTCTTCGGGCCGTAGACCGCGAGCCCGGCCAGGTCCAGGTCGGCGGTCGGCACGGCCCGTACGGCGGCGCGGTTGTCGCGGTCGTTGCCCGTGGCGAAGAGGTCGGAGGTGAAGACCGCGCGGGGCAGGGCGCGGGAGAGGGCCCGGGTGTGGGCGGTGGCCAGGGTTTCCTTGCCGGCCTCGAAGACCATGACGGGCTGGCGGAACATGGGGAGGTAGGGCACGCCGTCCGCGTCCTCATACGGTTCGCCGATCACCTCGGGAAGCTGCGTTCCCAGGCCGCTGACCAGGAACGACGTCACATTCAGGCGCTGCCAGGGCTCCAGGTCGGCGCGCAGCAGCACGGCGATCTTCGTGTCGAAGCGGATCGGCTCGGGCCGCGGGGGATCGGTGATGGTGTTCATGATCCGAGCGTGCCGGGCAGTCCCCGCCGAGGTCTTGTACGTTCTTTGCATGGCCTCCCAGCCCGCCCGGATCGTGTCCGCCTGGCGGCCCGCCGTCCCGGGTGTCGTCGAGGTCTTCCACGCCCGGTTCACCGAGTACGCGTATCCGATGCACGTCCACGACGCGTGGACGCTGCTGATCGTCGACACCGGAGCCGTGCGCTACGACCTCGACCGGCACGAGCACGGCACCCCGCACGACACCGTGTCGCTGCTGCCGCCGCATGTGCCGCACAACGGCTCCCCCGTCACCCCGGAGGGCTTCCGCAAGCGGGTGCTGTACCTCGACGCGACGCATCTGGGCGACGAGTTGATCGGGGCCGCCGTCGACCGGCCCGATCTGCGCGATCCGCTGCTGCGGCGGCGCGTGGGGCAGTTGCACGGCACGCTGGGGCGGCCCGGCGAGGAACTGGAGGCCGAGAGCAGGCTGTTGTTCGTCGGGGAGCGGTTGCGCGGGCATCTGCGGGGCGATCCCGCCGCCCCCCGGCCCGCCGATCCCGTTCTGGCGCGGCGGCTGCGCGAGTTGCTGGACGAGCGGATCGTCGAGGGCGTCGCCCTGCGGGAGGCCGCCGGGCTGCTCGGGGCCCATCCCGCCCATCTGGTCCGGGCGTTCAGCACGGCCTACGGCATCGCCCCCCACCAGTACCTGACGTCCCTGCGCGTGGGGCGCGCCCGGCGGCTGCTCCTGGAGGGGCGCTCACCGGGCGACGCGGCGGTGGCGGCCGGGTTCTACGACCAGTCCCACCTCACCCGGCACTTCCGGAAGCTGGTGGGGGTGCCACCGGGGCGTTACCGGGCGGACACCCTCTAGCGCTCGGGGCGCTGGGTGAGGTGCGCGAACGCGTCCAGATTGCGGGTGGACTCGCCCCGCGAGACCCGCCACTCGTACTCCTTGCGGATCGCCGAGGCGAAACCCAGCTCCAGCAGGGAGTTGAAGGCGCCGTCGGAGGCCTCCAGGACCTGGCCGAGCAGGCGGTCGAGCTCGTCGGCGGTGACCGCCGGCAGGGAGAGACGGCCGGTGACGTAGACGTCGCCGTGCTGGTCGACGGCGTAACTCACCCCGTAGAGCTTGAGGTTGCGTTCCAGGAGCCAGCGGTGGACGCCCTGCTCGTTCTCGTCGGGGTGGCGGATGACGAAGGCGTTCAGCGACAGGGAGTGGCGGCCGACGATCAGGGAGAGCGTCGTCTTCAGCTTGCGGGTGCCGGGGAGCTGCGCGACGTAGGTGCCGGGCCGGGGGCTCTCCCACTCCAGGTCGGCGTCCTTCAGGACGGTCTCGATGACCTGGGCCGCGCGCTGTTCCTGATCGGTTTCAGCCATGCAGCGAGCGTACGCGACGGCGGTGTGCCTGCATCGCGGCCGTGTAGACGTCCGCCGTGGCTGCGGCCGCCGTGTCCCAGCCGAAGGACTGGGCGTGCCGGGCGGCCTGACCGCCGAGCCGGGGCACCAGTTGCGGGTCGTCGGCGAAGTGGCCCAGCACGCGCGCGTAGTCGGCGGGGTTGTGGCCCTGGACGAGGAAGCCGGTGTGCCCGTCGCGCACGGCGACCGGCAGGCCCCCGACCGACGCGGCCAGCACCGGGGTGCCCGCCGCCTGGGCCTCTATGGCGACCAGTCCGAAGGACTCGCTGTAGGACGGCATGACCAGCACGGAGGCGGCGCGGAACCAGTCCGCCAGCTGCTCCTGGCCGACCGGCGGGCGGAACCGTACGACGTCGGCGATGCCCAGGCGCGCGGCGAGCTTCTGCAGGCCCTCCGGCTTGGCGAGGCCGCTGCCGGAGGGGCCGCCGACGACGGGCACGAGGATGCGCGAGCGCAGTTCGGGGCGCTGGCCGAGGAGGACGGCGACGGCGCGCAGCAGCACGTCCGGGGCCTTCAGGGGCTGGATGCGCCCGGCGAAGAGCGGGATCAGCGCGTCCTGGGGCAGGCCGAGGCGGGCCCGGGCGGCGGCGCGGCCGTCGGCGGGCGAGAAGCGGCCGAGGTTCACGCCGGGGTGGACCACGGCGACCTTGTCGGTCTCGGCCGCGTAGTGCCGGACCAGCTCGTCGGCCTCTTCGGTGGTGTTGGCGATGAGCCGGTCGGCGGCGGCGACGATCTGCGTCTCGCCGATCACGCGGGCGGCCGGTTCGGGGGTGTCGCCGTCGGCCAGGTTGGCGTTCTTGACCTTGGCCATGGTGTGCATGGCGTGCACCAGGGGGACGCCCCAGCGCTGGGCGGCGAGCCAGCCGACGTGGCCGGAGAGCCAGTAGTGGGAGTGCACCAGGTCGTAGTGGCCGGGGCGGTGGTGGGCCCAGGCCTGCATGACACCGTGGGTGAAGGCGCACAGCTGGGCGGGGAGGTCCTCCTTGTGGAGGCCCTCGTAGGGACCGGCGTCGACGTGCCGGACGAGGACGCCCGGGGCCAGCTCCACGGTCGCGGGGAGGGCCGCCGCGGTCGCGCGTGTGAAGATCTCGACCTCGACGCCGTGCGCGGCGAGGCGCTGGGCCAGCTCCACGATGTAGACGTTCATGCCGCCGGCGTCGCCGGTGCCCGGCTGGTGGAGCGGGGAGGTGTGCACGGAGAGCATGGCGACGCGGCGGGGCCTGCGGTGCAGCCGGAGGCGGGCGGGCGATGACGTGGCGCGCCGGCCGAGCCTGCCGATGTACTGGCTCACGTGGCGTTCCTCCTCGCTCCGGGCATGCCTTCCGCAGGGCGCACGCTGCCCTCCGACGGAGTCCAACACCGGAAGCAGGTGCTCCATTTCCCGATTCGGCAGTTTTACCGAATCATTACCGCCTGTCGCTCAACCGTTCGAGGGCGTCTGCTACTGGCACCCCGCCCAGCGGCGGCGGCACCTCGCCCCCTGACCGGGCCGGAGGCCGCTTAACCTCGTACGTATGACACCCCGCGCAGCGACCCGACCCCTGGGCACGGTGACGCGCGGGACGACCAACCCCAACCGGCTGCGCCGCATGGACCGCTGGATCGTGGCCACGCACGGCGCCGAGCTGCGCCGCGCCACCGATTCCGTCTCGGTCGACCTCGGGTACGGCGCCGCCCCCTGGACGGCCGTCGAACTGCTCCAGCGCCTGCGTACGGTCGCGCCACGCGCGCGAGTGGTGGGCGTGGAGATCGAACCGGCCCGGGTCGCGGCGGCGCTGCCCTATGAGCGGCCGGGGCTCGTCTTCCGGCACGGCGGCTTCGAGATCCCGATCCCGCAGCGGCCCCTGCTCGTCCGCGCGGCGAACGTGCTGCGGCAGTACGAGGAGGGCGAGGTCGCGGCCGTGTGGCAGCGGCTGTGCGCGCGGCTCGCACCGGCCGACCCGGCGACCGGGTCGCGCGGCGGCCTGCTGGTCGAGGGGACCTGCGACGAGATCGGGCGCCGGCACGTCTGGGTCGCGCTCGGCCCGGAGGGTCCGCGCACGGTCACCTTCGCGACCCGGCTGGGCTCCCTGGAGCGTCCCTCGGACCTGGCGGAACGGCTGCCGAAGGCGCTCATCCACCGCAATGTCCCGGGCGAGCCGGTGCACGCCTTCCTGCGCGACTTCGACCGCGCCTGGGCGGCCGCCGCCCCCTACGCCTCCTACGGCGCCCGGCAGCGCTGGATGCGCGCGGTCCGGGACCTGACGGCCGACTGGCCGGTGACGGACGGGCCGGTGCGGTGGCGGCAGGGCGAAGTGACCGTGCGCTGGGAGGCATTGGCCCCGGGCGCCTGACTTCTCCGGTCCGGGCGCGGTCCGTTGCGGTCAGGGCGGAGGCTGTTGCCGTTCGGACGGGGGCCGATGGAACGATCTCTTTGAGTCGTTCGTCACACAGACCGGGGAGATCGCATGCCGGGGGCATAGCGGCGAGGGGGCGGCGGGAAGTACTACCCCTGTCGCTTTCCCGGCCGACATGGCAGCATCCCCGAACGAACCGCAAGTTACTGACGGTTAATCAGTTTGGGGGCTGAGGTATGGGAACGGGCAAGCGCGGCCTGATCGCGACGGCGGTGGCCGTGGTCTGCGCGGTCACGGTGCTGGCCGCACCGGGCACGGCGTTCGCGAACCCCACCCCCTCCCCCACCCCGAGCGCGGCCCCGGCCCTCGCGGCCGGCAAGGACCTCGAAGCCGTCCGCAGGAAGCTGGACAAGCTCTACCGCGCGGCGGCCCGCGCCACCGACGAGTACAACGCCGCCGAGGAGAAGGCGGACAAGCAGTCCGCCGAGGTCGTCGAGCTGGCCAAGAAGATCGTCAAGGGCCAGGAGAAGCTCCGGAAACTGAAGGACCGCGCGGGCGCCGCGGCCGCCGCCCAGTACCGCGGGGGCGGGCTGCCGCCCGAGGCCCACCTGGTGCTGAGCGACACCCCGCAGGACTTCCTCGACGGCGCCGGCCGGGTCCGCGAGGGCCACCACGCGACGAAGGGCCTGCTCGGCGAACTGACCCGCACCCAGGAGGACTTGGAGCAGTACGCCAAGGACGCCTCCGCGCAGTGGAAGAAGCTGGAAGCGGGCCGCAAGGCCAAGGCCGCCGCACAGAAGAAGATCGAGAAGCAGATCGCGCAGGCGGAGAAGCTCGAATCCGCGCTGCAGAAGGAGGAGCAGGAGCGCCTCGCCGAGCTGGAGAAGGAGGCGGCGAACAAGGCGCAGACCGCCTGGCTCGACTCCGGCATCCTCGACGAGATCGACGGAAAGGCCTCCGAGCAGGGCAAGAAGGCCGTGCAGTACGCCACGGCCCAGATCGGCAAGCCGTACCAGTGGGGCGCCGAGGGCCCGAAGACCTATGACTGCTCGGGGCTGACGTCACAGGCCTGGATATCCGCTGGGCGCGGCATCCCGCGCACCTCGCAGGAGCAGTGGAAGCGGCTGCCGCACATCGACATCCAGGACATGCGGCCCGGCGACCTCATCATCTACTTCGGTGACGCCAGCCATGTCGCGATGTACATCGGGGACGGGGCGATGGTGCACGCGCCGCGGCCCGGCCGCACCGTGACGATCGCCGGGGCCGGGACCATGCCCATCCTCGGCGTCGTCCGGCCCGACGCGGACACCGGCGCCAACTGATCGCCGACGGCGGCCCGAAGGCGGCGGCCCGAAGGCGGCGCACCGGATAGCGGACACCCGCGGTGACCTGGCCCACGTGACCCACCGCACGCTCCGGCGCGAGCCAACCGTGCGCTGACGTGACGTTCGTCATCCCCGCAGCATCTCCGAGCTGTCCAACTGCGGCACATATCGCGGCATATGACACTGGCCGGTGGCACAGCGGCGTGGCTCACACCATTCCTATGCGGCACCGACACCCGCTATGGTCCCCGTCGGTGGGTCGAGGTCCCTCGCCCCACCGTGCCCTCGGGGGGAGGGAAGGAACCCAAGACGATGCCCGTACCCATACCGCGGCAGAGAGCGATCCCGGCCGTGGAGAGTGGTCAGGCGCAGGCCGCGTCCCCGCACGGCGGCTCGGCCGAGGAGTCCGCGAAGGACGCCTCGCCCACGGGCCGCACACCGGACACCGCCGGGAACACCACGGACAAGGTGGAGAACAACGCCGCCCACACCAACCTGACGCTGCTTTTGATCGAGGACGATCCGGCCGGCTCGCCGATCGTGCCGGACATGCTCGACCAGGCGGGCAAGCCGATCCGCGTCCGCACGGCCCGCAACCTGACGGAGGCCGGGCGGCTGCTGACCGACGACGTCCACTGCATCCTGCTGGACCTGGCGCTGCCCGCGCCCGGCCACAGCGACTCCGAGGACGAGCTCGCCGTGCTGCGACACGTGCTGGAGCTCGCGCCCCGGCACGCCGTCCTGGCGCTGACCGCCTCCGGCGACGCCGAGCGCGGCGCCGAGGCGGTGCGCGTCGGCGCCCAGGACTACCTCTTCCGCGACGAGCTGGACGGCAGGCTGCTGAGCCGGGCGATCCGCTACGCGGTGGAGCGCAAGCGTTCCGAGTCGGCCGAGCGCCGGCTCGCCGAGGGCCGGCTGCGGGCGCAGGAGAACCGGCGCCTGGAGCGCGGCCTGCTGCCGACGCCGCTGCTGGAGGGCTCCCCGCTGCGGTTCGCCGCGCGCTACCGCCCGGGCCGCTCGCGCGCACTGCTCGGCGGCGACTTCTACGACGTCGTGCGCACGCCGGACGGCACCGTGCACGCCATGATCGGCGACGTCTGCGGGCACGGACCGGACGAGGCCGCCCTCGGCGTGGAGCTGCGGATCGCCTGGCGCGCACTGACCCTGGCGGGTCTGTGCGGCGACCAGCTGCTGGGCACGCTCCAGCAGGTGCTGGAGCACGAGCGGGCCGACGACGAGATCTTCGCGACCCTGTGCACGGTGGACATCGCGCCGGACGGCCGCCGCGCCGGCCTGTGCCTGGCGGGTCACCCGTCGCCGCTGCTGGCCCGCCCGGGCAAGCCGGCCCGCCTGCTGCCGTACGACAACAACGGACCGGCCCTCGGACTGCTGCCCGGCGCCCGCTGGCCGCGGATGCAGGTGGAGCTGGGCGCCGAGTGGAGCCTGATGCTCTACACCGACGGCCTGATCGAGGGCCACATCGGCCAGGGCCGGGAGCGGCTCGGCCAGGACGGCATGACGGAGATGGTCCGCCGCCAGATCGCCGAGGGCCTGCGGGGCGAGCAGCTGCTGCGGGCTGCGGTGAACGAGGTGCGCGACCTCAACGGCGGCGAGCTGACGGACGACGTGGCGGTCCTGCTGCTGGACCGGGTGCCGTAGCCCCGGACACCCCCGCGGGGGGCTTTACCGGCCGCCGTTCCACGGGCCGTAGGGGCCGTCGCTGCTGGAGCCGCGCTGGCTGCGGCCGCCGCCCGGGAGCGCCCGGATCGCGGGCCGTACGTCGACCATGTACACGATCGTCGCGATGAGGCCGATGATCGGCAGGAACGACAGGATCGGGAAGAGCAGGTTCACCACGAAGGCGATCCCCAGGATGATCAGCCAGAAGGGCTTGGTCTTCTTGTCGGCCGCCCGGTAGGCGTCCTCCCGGCGCACAGCCGCGTCGAGCAACGCGAAGCCGCTGAAAACGATCAGGGCCATGCTCAGAAGCCACATAAACCCTGCGAAGCCCTGCATCAGCACAACGTCCACCACCTGACTCGGCTCGTCCTACGCGTCACCGTACCCGTACAACGGGCCGGGCACCCTCAGGGTGCCCGGCCCGTGTGACCGCTCCGCCGTCCTACTTCGCGGGCGGGGTGGTCTTCTTAGCGGTGGTGGTCTTGCGCGCCGGGGCCTTCTTGGCGACGGGCACCTTCTTCGCCGGGGCGGCGGCGGCCGGCTTCGCCGGCTCGTCCTTGACCTCGACGGGCTGCGGCTTCGGCTCGACGGCCACGGCCAGCTCCTCGACGCCCTCGGCGACGTCCTCGATGCTGTCGGCGGCCTCGCCGCGCCAGGTCCGCACGGCCTGCTCGCCGTGCTCGGCGACCTTCTCGTAGGTCTCACGGGCCTTGACGGCGTACTCGGCGGCCACGCCGACGCCGCGCAGCGCGAAGTCCTGGGCGCTCTCGCCGAACTTCTTCAGGTCCGCGTCGATGGTGCTGCCGAGCTTCTTGATGTCGACATCGATGGAGCCGATGAACTCCGTGACCTTGGCCTGCAGGGTCTCCTGCGTCTCCTTGACGCGGGCGGAGGCCTCCTTGGCCCGGGCGGACGCCTTCTCCTGGACGGCCTTGGTGTCGGTGTTGCGTACGGCGTCGATCCGCGCGGGCGCCTCGGAGCGCAGCTGCTCGACCAGGGCCGGCACCTTCTTGGCCTGCTGAAGCGCCAGGTCGGCGGTGCCTGCGGCGAAGTAGAGCGGGGTCGGGTCGCTGAGGGTCTTGCGCAGGTCGTCGGTGATGGCCATGGTGATGGTCCTCCCGGATTTCTCGCTTGAGGGTTCGGCTGAGGGTTGTGTGATCCGCGGCAGAGCGGCCGGTGCCCTGGTCCGGCTCAGCCGGCCGTCTGCTGCGGGTCGATGTCGCTGCCGTCGTTCTTGCTGAGGCTCTTATTGACGCTCTTGCCGGTGCTCTTACGGCTGCGGCGCCGGACGGGCTGAGCGCCCGCGGCCGGTCCGGGCGCAGGTATCTCGGCTCCGGCACCGGGAGCGTCCCCGTCGACGCTCACCACACCGTCCCCGGGGACGACGCCGACGACACCCGGAGCGTCCGAGCCGTCACCGCTCCCGAACCCGTTCTCCTTGCGGAAGGACTCGTAGATCTGCAGCAGCACCTGCTTCTGGCGCTCGTTCAGCGCGGGGTCGGCGAGGATGACGGCGCGCGTCTCCACCTCGTCCCGGTCCCGCTCGGCGTCGAGGATGCCGGCCCGGACGTACAGCGTCTCGGCGGAGATCCGCAGGGCCTTGGCGACCTGCTGCAACACCTCCGCGCTCGGCTTGCGCAGCCCGCGCTCGATCTGGCTCAGATACGGATTGGACACCCCGGCGGCATCGGCGAGCTGCCGGAGCGACAGCTGCGCGGTGCGCCGCTGTTCGCGCAGATAGTCACCGAGATTGCCGACGTTGAGCGATGCCATGCCTCCACAGTGCAACACCTCGCTAACTATTGCAAGCACCCGCTTGCAAAAGTGCGCCACGCCACCCGGCCGTCGCTGATGAGCCTGAGCACGATAGGTGTCGCATTTGCACGACAACTGTCGTAGGGAGCACGGAACTACGCCAGAACGATCAGGCCGCGAGCACGGAAGCCTCGGGCCCCGCGTCACCTCGCGGGTGTGACCGGTGCACACACGCCGCGCGGCGCCCGATGCCGGGCCCCCGGTCAGCCGGCTTCCGTCAGGGCCGCGTGCGCGGCGGCGAGGATCTCCTCGGAGAGCGGGGAGCCCTGGGTGGCCCGGGACAGGACCAGAGCACCGACCAGGATGCACAGCCGGGCGAGGCCGCTCTCGCCGCCCCCGACGGCCTCGACGGGGGCGAGGAACGCGGCGAAGTCGGCCACGCCCTCCGCGTAGGTACGGCGCGCCTCGCGGCCTTCGGGTCCGCGCGCGACGTCGATGGCGAGAGCCGCGACCGGGCAGCCGTCCGCCGCGTTGTCACGGTGTTCGACGGAGAGGTAAACGTCGATCAGGGCCCGCTGAGCGGCATCCCGCTGCCCGTTGTGCCGCTCGAGCCCGGCCGCATTGCGCCGTGCGAACTCATCGAAGGCGTGGGCGGTGACCTCATCGACGAGCGCTTCCTTGGAGGCGAACTGCTTGTAGAAGGCACCGTGGGTGAGGCCGGCCGCCTTCATGAGATCGGCGACGCTGACGTGGGTGCCCTGCTCCCGGAACAGCCGCGACGCGGTGTCCACCACCCGCCTGCGATTTTCCTCCGCCTGCGCCTGCGATACGCGGCCCATGGCCACCTCCCATTTGGATGTCGACTGGCATCTATCGTAGTCTGGCGTTTAGATTGTTGTCGCAATCTAATTGGCGCGGGTGTCCCGACGGCGCCCGAAACGGAGATGATGATGAAGGCCTTCGTGGTCGAGAAGTACAGTGATGCGGCCGGAATGCGCGCCGCCGAGATACCTGACCCTCAGGTGGGCGCCGACGACGTCCTGGTCAAGATCCACGCGGCGGGCGTCAACCCGCTGGACATGAAGATCCGCAATGGTGACCTCAAGGTGATCCTGCCCTACCGTCTCCCGCTCGTCCTGGGCAACGACCTCGCCGGGACCGTCGTCCGGGTCGGATCGTCCGTCGACCGCTTCGTCGTGGGCGACGAGGTCTACGCGCGGCCTGACAAGGACCGCATCGGCACCTTCGCCGAACTCCTCGCCGTCCACCAGGACGACCTCGCCCCCAAGCCCGCCACGCTCACCATGACCGAGGCCGCCTCCCTCCCCCTGGTCGCGCTGACCGCCTGGCAGGCCCTGGTCGAGCGGGCCCACGTACAGCCGGGCCAGAAGGTCTTCATCCACGCGGGCGCCGGCGGCCTCGGTTCCATCGCCGTCCAGCTGGCCAAGGCACTGGGCGCGTACGTGGCCACCACCGCGAGCACCGCCAAGGTCGACCTGGTCAAGGAACTCGGCGCAGACGAAGTCATCGACTACCGCACACAGGACTTCACCGAAATCCTCCACGGCTACGACGTCGTCCTGGACTCCCTCGGCGGCGAGAACCTCGCCAAGTCCCTGCGCGTCCTCAAGCCCGGCGGCCAGGCCATCTCCGTCGTGGGCCCGCCCGACCCGGCCACCGCCCGCGAGCTCGGCTCGAACCCGGTCGTGCGCCTGGCCGTCACCGCCCTCAGCGCCAAGACCCGGCGCCAGGCCAAGCGCCTCGGCGTCACCTACGCCTTCCTGTTCATGAAGGCCAGCGGCGCCCAACTCCGCGAACTCACCCCCCTCATCGACGCCGGGAAGATCCGCCCCATCGTCGACCGGGTCTTCCCCTTCGACGAGACCCTCCAGGCCATGGAGTACGCCGAGAAGGGCCGCCCGAAAGCCGGCAAGGTCGTCGTCTCCATGACGTGAGCACAGGGCACCGCTACCAGCAGCTGATCCTCTTCGAGACTCTCGAACCCGTGCAGCCGCCCCGTGGACACCAGCGACTCCAGACCGGGCCGGTGCCGCTGCTCCCGCCGCCAGGTGAACCCCCGCATCGGCCCGCGGCTCGCCACCGGCACCTGCTCCAGGTGGCGGACCGGGCCCGTGATCTCGTCCCCGGCGTACTTCCACGTCGCCGTCCACCGATCCGGCCACCCATCGGACAGGTCCATGCCTCCCCGTCCCGCGTCCAGCCCGACCGGGACCAGCAGGTCCGTCCACGTACAGCGATGGGACCACAAGGAGTCCCGGGTATCGCTCATGTTCCCAGGGAAGCCGCACGCCTCCCCTGGGAGGGGCGATCTTCGAAGTTGACGACGACTTGCCTGCAAAGAGCGCGGATCACGTCAGGAACGATGCGCTCAGAGCTTCACGAAAGGGCACGTCGGGACGGAAGGATGACGACACCTATCGTGCTCATGCTCAGTCGCTGATGTGTGACTCTCAGCGAAACTGGCCTTGGTGCGCCGTACGGTGACGCCCTGGTCGAGCGTGGCACGCTCGGCGGGCTGCAGGTCGGCCGCGCGGAGGAAGTCGGCGACCTTGCCGGGCAGGTCGAGGGCGACCGGCAGCTCCGGGGCCAGGGCGTCCGGAGCAGCGGCCGTGTACTCGGCAGGAGGTCGGCGACGGCGGTTCGGATGGCGCCGCGGCTGACGTCGTGGTCGCGTTGCGAGGGCGGCGATGGAGCGGCCTTCCAGATACGCGGTGCGCACGGCGCCCACCTTCCCCGCCACTACGGCCGGGCGGCGGCCGCCCTTGTTGCCCTTGGCCACGGCCGCCCTCAGCCCGTCGTAAGTCAGCTCGCGCTGGAGGTCACCCTGGAGCTCCCCGGCGGCGGCGAGGGTCTGCACCATGAACTTCACGGTGGACAGCGGCTCCCCGGTGCCGCGGACACCGCTGTTGGCGATTCCCCGAGTCGACACAGAGGTGCGGCTCGTCCGGTCCGGCACGCGTCAACGCCGGTTCGAGTCAGCCGATGGAGGAGATGCCGCCCTCGCGGGCGTCGAGCAGCTCGTCCCAGTGCTCGGCCGCCCATTGGCACGCGGCGGCCAGCGGCTCCAGCATGCTGCGGCCCAGCGGTGTCAGCGCGTACTCCACCCGCAGTTTCGGGTCGGCGTGCACGGTACGTGACACGAACCCGTTCCGCTCCAAGCCGCGGAGCGACTGGGTGAGCGCCTTCGGGGTGACGCGACTCAGTGGTACGCGGAGTTCGGAGTATCTGCGCGGGCCGTCGTCCAGGCAGCGGAGGACCATGGATGCCCATTTGTCACCGAAGCGGAAAGGCAGCAGCGGGGACGGGCACAGCTCGTCGAACAAGTCGGGTGGCAGCGGTGGCCGTTGCGTCATCGAGGGTCTCCCGTCTCAGGTCTTGGTATCCAGCTGGATACCGACCTTCTGGATATCTTCCGGAGCATCGACTCAACGGGAGGTATTCCGACGATGGGCAGGATCGTGGTTGTCGGGGCGGGTGGCTGCCCGACTGCTCGACAACCTCACTGATCCGCACCCGTCCTCCTCTGGCCGGAAGGCAGTCGGCTTGCCGCACCTCAAGTCAACGTCAGATGTGCAGTAACGGGCATCGAATGAACACCATCATTTCGCCCCATAAAGGTAAGGCAGGACATTATGCGTGCAGCCCGCTTCCATGAATACGGCGGAGCGGAGAGCCTGGTGATCGAGCAGGCCCCCGACCCCAACCCCGGACCCGGTGAGATCCGTGTCCGCGTCGCGGCGGCCAGTGTCAATCCCATCGACTGGAAGCTGCGCGCCGGCACCCTGCACCAGCTGATTCCCCTGGAGCTACCCGCCATCCCCGGGCGCGACGCCGCCGGCGTGGTCGACGAAATAGGTGACGGGGTGGAGGGGGTGAGCATCGGCGACCGCGTCTTCGGGCTGGGCGGTGTCACCGGCGCAACCGCAGAGCTGGTCATCCTCTCAGCCTGGGCCCACGCCCCCGACACGTGGAACGACGAGCAGGCCGCGGGCGCCGGCCTCGCATCCGTGACCGCGATGCGTGGCCTGACCGCGCTCGGCTCCCTGGCGGGTCGCACCCTTCTCGTCGAGGGCGCGGCCGGAGGCGTGGGCGGCGCGGCAGTCGAGATCGCTGTGGCACAAGGTGCCACCGTGATCGGGACAGCCAGCGAACGCAACCACGAGTTCCTCACCTCTCTCGGCGCCGTTCCCACCACCTACGGCCCCGGCCTCGCGCAGCGCCTCTCCACTCTCGCCCCGCACGGCGTCGACATCGCGCTCGACACCGCGGCCTCCGGATCCCTGGACCACCTCGTCGCGATCACGGGCGACCCGACACGCGTCGCGACCGTCGCCGACCACGCAGGCGGGCAGCGCCTCGGCACGCATGTGGTCAACGCGGAGAACGACTCCACCCTCTTGTCCGCGGCCGCGGAACTGGGCCGGCAAGGCCGCTACACACCCCGTATCGAACAGACCTACCCCCTGGAGCGGATCGCCGACGCCCACGCGCACGCCGAGCGCGGACGCACACGCGGAAAGATCGTGATCTGCATCTGAAGCGGGGGCACGGCGCAGATGCGCCAGTCCGCCAAGCGATGGGTGCACGGTGACCTGCACCCCGCGAACGTCGTCGTCGCGGACGGCATACTGGCAGGCGTCGTCGACTTCGGCGCACTCTTCGCTGGCGACCCGGCCTGGGATCTTGCGGCCGCCTGGATGCTGCTCCCCGCAGGCGGCGCCCCTCGGTTCTTCAACAGCTACGCACAGGCGGATGAGTCGGCGATCCGACGAGCACGCGGGCCGGCCGCGTGATGCTGATGGGCCAGAACGGGAACCGCGGCCTGCCCGGCGGCCGCCCTGTGCTGACCATGTACTGAAGCCCGGGCCGGTGGCGCTGGGCGGCGGCGAGCCGGCTCCCCCTGTACAACGCCCCCTCCTCTCGGCCCAGTTCCTGCCAGGCGTTGGCCGCCTCGGTCAGGTTCCGGTGCACACGCAGGCGTTCGCGGTCGTCACCCTGCCCGCGAAGGGCACCTACGTCATCGAGCTGCCGAAGCCGACCCGCGATGCGCCCGAGGAGGGCGAACCGAACGCCTGAACCCCGCCTCTCCCTCAGGCGGCCTCAGCCTCCGATGATGCAAAAGGGATGCCCCGCCGGATCCGTCAGCACCCGCCACCTGCCCGGGTTCGGCTGCTGCTCCGGCCTGCCCGCACCCAACTCCACCAGCCGCTCCTCGGCCTCGTCCAGGTCCTCGACCCTGAAGCAGCAGTGCAGCTGCTGAGGAACCTCCTGGTCGGGCCAGCTCGGAGCCCGGTAGCCGTCGACCCGCTGGAAGCCGAGGGAGAGTCCGCCCTCACCGCTCAGCGCGGCGAACTCGGCGTTCGACTTCGGATGCCGTTCCAGCCCGGTGGCCTGCTGGTAGAACGCCGCGAGGGCGAGCGGATCAGCGCAGTCCAGGGTTATCGCGCTCAACTTCATCCGGCCAGCACCTCCTGACAGTCCGACCAGGCGGCTTGGCTCAGCAGGGGACGGATACGGGTGAAGAGGCTGAGGAGTTCGGGTCCCCACTGGTCGCGGAAGGCGGGGTCGAGGCGAGCGAGGTCGGTCTCGTTGGCGGCGGACAACTCGGCGAAGTCGCGCCGCGACCGGGGCTCCGGGATGTGGCTCAGGCCGGTGAACCGGTCATGAAAAGGTCCGTCGGCATCCGCGAGCGTCGGATAGGTGGCCCTGCGATCGCACGAGGCGTACAGGTACACCAGGGCCTCGGCCTCGGCACCGACCGCCGCCGCGAGTTCGCCACGGCGGTCCAGGGGCAGCAGGGCTTCGGGGAAGCCATCGGTTCCGTAGAACGCGTGGCACAGGCCCGCCAGTTGCAGGGCCGGGCGGGCGCCCCACGCCGCGAGTTGTCCCTGGACCCGTGTGAGGTGGGCGAGGAGGGTGCCACCCGGATGGGCGATGTCCGCCGCGCCGAGGCCGCGCAGGAGCGCGACGGCCGGTCCGGAGTCGGGAGGGGAGACAGGCACAGGGGGAGTCCTTCCAGCAGTGGTCGGGCGTCAATCATCAAATCGGTGGACGACCCGGGCCGGCCACCGATTTGATCCCCGTCGTGACGACTCCGCAGCAAGCCCTGGTCCGGTCCGCCGCCCGCAACAACGCCGAGTGGTGTGCGGTGATGTGCCGGACCCACGAGGTGGACAGCGGGTTCGGGAAGGAAGCCTGGGCCGCCGCCCGGCGGACGCCTCTCTACTACCCCGACGCCGTGACGCTGGAGCCGGGCGCCGACCCGGAGGCGCTCGTCGCGCGCATCGACACGGCATCGCCCGGGGCCTCGGTGAAGGACAGTTTCGCCGACCTCGATCTGACCGGGGCCGGGTTCCGGGTGCTGTTCGAGGCGGAGTGGATCCACCGTCCGGCGGGTGTTCCCGTCGCCGCGCCGGACCTCACCTGGGATGCCGTGAGAGATCCGGACGCGCTGCGCGACTGGGCCCGGGCCTGGGACGGCGGGGGCGGCAACGCGGACCTGTTCGGGGCTGGGCTGCTCGACGACCCGGAGACGTTCGTGCTCGCCGGGCGGTCCGCCGACGGCCGGGTGACCGTCGGAGCGGTGGCCTGCCGAAGCAGTCACGTGGTCGGCGTGTCCAACGTCTTCGGACCTCCCGAGGTGGCCTGGCCCCTCGTCCTGCACGCGGCCTGCCGGCTCTTCCCCGCCCTGCCCGTCGTGGGCTACGAGCGGGGAGACGACCTGGCGGCCGCCGTCCGCCACGGCTTCGAGGCCGTCGGACCGCTCCGGGTGTGGGTGCGGGAACGCCCGGCCTGAGCCACCCGGCGTCACCCCGGCTTGTACGCCAGGAACGTGCCCACCTGCCTCTTCGTCCCTCCCTCCGGCTCCTGCACCACCCGCGTCGTGACCACCAGGCCCGCCCGGTGGAGGAGTTCGGCGATGCGGTCCGGCGGGAGCAGGTACGACGCGTAGGACACCGGATGGTCGCCATAGGCGTGAGTCGGGCGGAGTCGCTCGCCGTCGCCGACATGGCCGGCCAGCATCAGCCGGCCGCCGGGCGCGAGGGTGCGGTGGAACTCGGAGAACACGGTCGGCAGCCACTGCGGCGGGGTGTGGTGGGTGGCGTAGTACGCGAGGATGCCGCCGAGCTCGCCGCCGGTGATGTCCAGCGCGGTCATCGAACCGACGCTGAAGCGGAGTTCCGGGTACGCCGCCCGGGCCAGCTCGATCATCCTCGGCGACACGTCCACGCCGAACGCCGGCACCCCGAGGGCCGCCAGATGTGCCGTCACCTTGCCGGGGCCGCAGCCCAGGTCGGCGACCGGCCCGGGGTGCGGGGGCCGTACGAGGTCGGCGAACGCGGCCAGCATCGCGCGGGACACCGGGTCCAGTGCGGCCGGTTCCTTGACGCGCCGGGCGTAGTCGGCGGCGACGGTGTCGTAGGACTCGCGGACAGCGGTGAGGTGGGAGGGCTCGGTCATGCCGCGAACCTAGGCGACGGCGTGACCCGACCCGTACTCCGACGCCGGTACGCCGGGTTACTCCCGCCGTGCGACGACCCCGCGCCCCCCGTTCGGCACCGTGTCCGACGTGGACACGCCTACCGAACAGAAGCCGGGCAAGCCGAGGAAGCCGCGCCCGGGCCCGCCGCCGAGGCTCGGCCGCCCGGCCCGCCGGGCCGCTCTCGCCCTGCACGTCATCGCCTCCGCCGGCTGGCTCGGGCTCACGCTCGGACTGCTCGCGCTCGGGATCACCGCCGCCACCACCGGGTCCGCCGGGACCGTGGAGGCCTCCGTGCGGGCCATGAAGCTCTTCGCCGACTGGCTCCTGCTGCCCGTCGCGTTCCTCACGCTCCTCAGCGGCCTGCTGCTGTCGCTGGGCACGAAGTGGGGCCTGGCCCGGTACCGGTGGGTGTACACGAAGTTCTGGCTGACCCTCGCGACGACCACCGCCACGGTGTTCGCGCTGCGGCCCGGGGTGAACTCCGCGGTCACCGCCGTCGCCGCGGGCGGGCCGCTGCCGGACGCCGGTGACGTGCTGTTCGGGCCGGTCGTGTCGCTGTCCGCGTACGTCTTCATGACGGTGATCTCCGTCCTGAAGCCATGGGGGAAGACCCGCCGTGGTCGCAGAATGGCAAAGGCATTTGCCTAAAGTCTTTAGGCAAGGGCACACTCTCTTCAGGCAGAAGGGAGAGCCCTCATGGCACGCGTAGGACTGACGCCCGAGCGTCTGACCGAGGCCGGCGCCGAGCTCGCCGACGAGGTCGGCTTCGAGCAGGTCACCGTCTCGGCACTCGCCCGGCGGTTCGACGTCAGGGTCGCGAGCCTCTACTCGCACGTGCGGAACTCCCACGACCTGAAGACGAGGATCGCCCTGCTCGCCCTCACGGAAATGGCCGACCGGGCCGCCGAGGCCCTGGCCGGACGGGCCGGCAAGGACGCCTTGGCCGCCCTCGCGAACGTGTACCGCGACTACGCCCGGGAACACCCGGGCCGCTACTCGGCGGCCCAGCTACGGCTCGATCCGCAAGCGGCGGCCGCGAGCGCCGGTGTCCGGCACGCGCAGATGACCCGGGCGCTGCTGCGCGGCTACGACCTGACGGAGCCGGACCAGACCCACGCGGTCCGGCTGCTCGGCAGCGTCTTCCACGGCTACGTCAGTCTGGAGCTCGGCGGCGGTTTCAGCCACAGCGCCCCGGACACCGAGGAGACCTGGGCCCGGATCCTCGACGCCCTCGACACGCTGCTGCGGAACTGGCCCGTGGCCCCTACCGATCCCCGAGGCTGACACCCATGCACACCGAGCACGACTGGATCACCACCCCGATCACGGCGGACCTGCTGCGCGGCGCCCTCGACGTGGAGCGCACCGAGCACGGTCTGCTCCCCCACCGGCTCCCCGCCCGGGCCCGCGCGCAGAACAGCAACGCGCAGCTGGCGATGGCCGAGGCCCAGCCCTCCGGCGTACGCCTGGTGTTCCGTACCGCCGCGACCGCCGTCGAACTGGACACGCTGCGCACCAAGCGCGACTACACCGGCTTCCCGCCGCGCCCGGACGGGCTGTACGACCTGCTCGTCGACGGCGTCCGGGCCGGCCAGGCCGCGGGGACCGGCGGCAACGTCCTCACCGTGGACCTCGCCACCTGGGCGGGCGAGGTCACGCCCGGCCCGGTCGGCACCGTGCGCTTCACGGGTCTGCCCGCGCGGGACAAGGACGTCGAGATCTGGCTGCCGCACAACGAGACCACCGAGCTGGTCGCCCTGCGCACGGACGCGCCCGTCACGCCCGCGGCGGACCGGGGCCGCCGGGTGTGGCTGCACCACGGCAGCTCGATCAGCCACGGTTCGGACGCCGCGAGCCCCACGGCCATCTGGCCGGCGATCGCCGCGCTGCGCGGCGGTGTGGAGCTGGTCAACCTCGGCTTCGGGGGCAGCGCGATGCTCGACCCGTTCACCGCGCGTGCCATGCGGGACACCCCGGCCGACCTGATCAGCGTCAAGATGGGCATCAACATCGTCAACCAGGACGCGATGCGGCTGCGCGCCTTCGGTCCCGCCGTGCACGGTTTCCTCGACACGATCCGCGACGGGCACCCGGACACCCCGCTGCTGCTCGTCTCCCCCATCCACTGCGCCATCCACGAGGACACCCCCGGCCCCACCGCCCCCGACGGCGACGAGATCGGCAAGGGCCGCCTGGTCTTCGCCCCGATGGGCGACCCGGCGGAGACGCCCATGGGCAAACTCACCCTGACGGTCATCCGTGAGGAACTGTCCCGCATCGTCGAACAGCGCGCCGCCGACGACCCGAACCTCCACTACCTCGACGGCCTCGCCCTCTACGGCCCGAAGGACGCCACCGCCCTCCCCCTGCCCGACCACGTCCACCCGGACGCCGCCACCCACGACCACATCGGCACCCGCTTCCACGAACTGGCCTTCACGAAGGGAGGGCCTTTCGGCTGAGGTCGGTCCGTCAGTCCGACCGTGTCGCCCGCGTCGGCCGTGACCCCGCCGCAGCGCACCCGCTGCGCACCTCCCGGACCTCGGCGAGGTCGCGGATCAGCCCGTCGGCGACGAACGCGGTGATGCCCCGGCGCCGGGCGACGGCGCAGACGTTGCCGCCGGCCAGGGCGCAGTCGAGGTCGCCCGACTCCACGACGACGACCGAGCCGGGCCCCGGTGGATCGCGGCGTGCGGCATCAGGTGGTCGCCGGGAGGGCACCGCACGGTGAAGGCGGGTCCGGCCACCCGGGGCACCGGGCCCCACAGCGGCCGGATTCCGAAGTCCATGACCTGCCCTCGGCCCGGCAAGTCGGCCGGCGTGGTCGTGGGGATGTCCGTGAAAGCGCCGACGTCAGCCATGCCCTGGACCCTGACCGCGTTTCACCGGAACGGCAGCGGCCTGCCTCGCACCACCTCCAGCCGCGACACCGCCCGCGTCAGCACCACGTACAGCCGGTGCAGCCCCCGTTCCTCCGCCTCGGCGATCGCCGCCGGCTCGACGGCCACGACATGGTCGTACTCCAGGCCCTTGACCACGCTCGCCGGCACCAGGGCGACCCGCGCGCCGAGTTCGTCCGGGCCCGCCGCCCCGATGCCGGCCGCGTCCAGTGCCGCCCGCACCCGGGGGACGTCCGCGTCCGCCGCGACGATGCCGACCGAGCCCTCCCGTCCCAGCGCGTCCCGAACGGCCGCCACGACCGCCCCCGGCACGCCGTCCACGGTCGTCTCCCGCATCCGCAACTCCCCGTCCCCGCGCAGCGAACGGGCCGCCGGCACGTCCACGTCGAGCCGCTCCAGCAGCCGGTTGGCGAGCCCGACGACGGCCTGCGGCACCCGGAACCCGGTGGTCAGGGCGACCACGGCCGCGTCCGGTTTCCCCAGGTGCGCGAGGACCGTACGCCAGGACCGGGCCGCCCACGGCGTCGTCCCCTGCGCCAGATCACCCAGCACCGTCAGCGAACCGAAGCGGGCCCGGCGGGCGATGGCCCGGCACTCCATCGGGGACAGGTCCTGCGCCTCGTCGACGACGACGTGCCCGTACCCCTCCGGATGCGCGATCAGCCCGGCGACCTCGTCGAGCAGCACCAGGTCGGCGGCCGACCAGCGGGCCGACTTCCACGACCGGGGCGGCCGGTCCCACAGCAGGGCCCGCTGCTCACGGGCGTCGAGCAGCCCCTCGGCGGCCGCCGCCAGCACCCGCTCGTCGCCGAGCAGTCCGGCCACCACCTCCTCCGGCCGTACCCGCGGCCACACGGCGTCGACGTACGCCGACACCGGCCGCGCCCGCTCGACCCGCCGCACCCAGGCGCTGGGCGGCGGCCCGGCCCGCCGCTCGACCTGTTCGCGCAGACACCGCACGATGCGCGCCCGCACCCACTCCCGCCCGACCTCGTACGGCGGTTCCTCCTCCCGCACCCCGGCCACGATCCGCGCGAGCTCCCCCGCCGGCACCCGCCACCGGTAGGCCCCGTCCGGCAGGACGATCTCCGCGCCGCTCCCCTCGACGCGCACGCGCGCGTACAGCGCCCGCCGCAGCACCTCCGCCATCCGGGCGTCGTGCTTCACCACGGCGGCCCGCTCGTCGTCCACGCCGCGGACCGGGCCGCGCGCGATCTCCTCCCCCAGCGTCGACTGCCGCACCCCGCTCTCGCCGAGGGCGGGCAGCACCTCGGCGATGTACGACAGGAAGGTGCGGTTGGGCCCGAGGATCAGCAGACCGCCGCGCCGGATGCGCTGCGGGTACGTGTAGAGCAGGTACGCGGCCCGGTGCAGCCCGACGGCGGTCTTGCCGGTGCCCGGCGCGCCCTGCACGCACACCGACAGCGCGAGGTCCCCCCGGACGAGGTCGTCCTGCTCGGGCTGGATCGTCGCGGCGATGTCCCGCATGGGCCCGACCCGGGGCCGTTCGATCTCCCGGGCGACGATCTCGCTGTCGCGCGTCTCCCCCTGCTCCAGGTGCTCGTCCTCCAGGCCGGTGAGATCCCCGGAGTCGCCACGGCTCCCGGGCGCCCAGCCGAACCGGCGCCGCACGGCGACGCCCTGCGGGTCCCGGGCCGAGGCCTGGTAGAAGGCCCGCGAGACGGGGGCACGCCAGTCGACGACGAGGGGCGGTTCGGCCGGGTGCTCGGAGATCCGCAGCCGCCCGATGTGCAACTGCCCCTCGCGGCCGCGCAGGGCCCCGAAGAACAGCGGCCCCTCGGGCAGTTCCCGCAGCGCCTTCGCCCGGCTGCGCAGCTGGTACCCGAGGACTTCGGCATCGGCCCCGGAGGCGGACACGTCCTCCCCGATGACGACCTGTTCGCCGGCGCCCTCGACCATCGCGGCGAGGGCGGTCCGGCAGCGCTCGTGGTGGGTGCGTTCCTGATCGAGGACGGACTGGAGGGCAGGCTCGGTCGAGGTCATTCCACCGAGCCTACGGGAAAACGTAACTGAGTTAAATAAATTACCGAGCCTCACCAGAGAGGTGGGGTGGCAGCCCGGCCGCGAGCCACCCGAACGCCCGCTCCGCCGCCGCGACCGCGTCCGGCCGCACGTCCTCAACCCGCTCCCCCGCCGCGATCCGCCGCCAGTTCTCCAGCGCGAGCACCCGCAGCACGGCCATGATCTGCCCGGCCGCGAGCCGCGCGTCCAGATCACCCCCGAGCACCTCGGCGAGCGCGGCCTCCGACCGCTCCTGGTGCGTGTGCGCACGGGCCACCAGGGAGGGCGTCCCGTAGAGCAGGGAGTGGAACGCGAGCACATCGGGATGGTCGCTGAGCCCGGTCACGGGGTCCCCCCGCTCCAGCCCCTCCAGGAAATGCCGTCGCAACGCCTCCACGGCCGCCCCCTCGGCCTCCGCCACCACCCGGGCGGCCTCCCCCTCGTGATCGGCGATCCGGTACAGCACCAGATCCTCCTTGGCCGGGAAGTACCGGAACAGCGTCGGCTTCGAGATCTCGGCCGCCGCCGCCACCTCCGCGACGGACACCGCGTCGAACCCCTTCTCCATGAAGAGCCGCACGGCGATGTCCGACACGGTCTCGTACATCCGCTGCTTCTTGCGCTCACGCAGGCCGGGGTCGCTCATGAGGGGAGCCTACGCAGTAGCGGGGAGCGGCCGGTCGGCTAGGCGAAGGCGCGGGCGAGGTAGGGGTTCGCCGTGGAGCGCGTGGGGAGGCCGAGGGAAGCGGTCGCGGTGGCGAGGGTCACCGCGTAGGAGTCGACGGCTCTCCGGACGTTCGGGGCGTCCAGGCTCGCTCCGGTCACGATGCGGTCCAGGTCGACATAGGCGGAGCGCACGATCTCCAGCCAGCGGTACACCTGCCAGTCCGTACGCCAGTCGTGCGTGTACTCGGCCGGCAGCCGGCTCTCCCAGCGGCGGAACATCCGGTCCCTGATCTCCGGCCGGGTCGGCGTGAGGTGCATGTGCCGGACGAGGTCGTAGAGGGGGTCGCCGACGACGGCCATCTCCCAGTCGATGATGGTCAGCGCCAAGTGGTCGTCGCGGCGTACGAGGTTCCAGGGGTTCAGGTCACCGTGCAGCAAGGCGGGCTTGCGCTCGCTCAACTCGTGCCGGGAGAGGATCAGCCGCAGCCGGTCCGCGTCGGGCAGTCCGAGATGCCGGGCCAGCTGCTGCGACTCCTTCGGCAGGTCCCCCACCAGGGCGATGAGCTGGTCACGCAGCCAGCAGTGGAACCGGCCCTCGCCGGCCGTCGGATCGACCTGCTCGTACCGCACGCGGGTCAGGGCGCACAGCTGGTCCACCAGGCTGTCGGCCTCGTGCGGCAGCAGGCCTTGGACAGGGTGGCTGGGGAACCGGCCGACGTCCCGTGGCCCGACGTAGGTGTGGAAGGCGATGGTGTCGCTCTGCAACGTCTCGCCCAGGGCGAGCACCCTCGGCGCCGCCACATCGGTGGCGGACTCCTCGATCGCCCGCAGCACGGCGTGTTCGCTGAGGAAACCACGCTCCCGGCGGCACACGTCGGGCAGCTTCCGCCGGACGACCACGGGTGAGTCGACACCCGGCACCGTCACCACCGTGTTCAGGTGGGCGGTCCCCTTGAACACCCGGTCAGCGGGGGCGGCCCCCTCCGCCAGCAGGGCCTCCCGCACCGCGGCGGGCGGGAAGTCGGGGCGCTCCGGAACACGCCGGTCAGGCCGCCACTCGAACGCCTTCGCGATCCAGGCCCGGCCGCTGATGTCCCCGTTCATGCGGGACACCAGCCACCGGAACAGAGCCCGCCTGATCTCGCCCTCGCGGGGCACCTTCGTGAGGCGCAGCGGTTCCGCCGCCGCCTCCAGGGCCCGCCGCACCTCGGCCGTCGCCTCGTCCAGGCTCGTCTGCGTGAACGATTCCTCCAACGACCGGGCAGCCCGCATTACGTCCGGGAAGACGGACTGGGCCCGCTCGAAAGCCAGGTAGTGCCGCAGATCCCTGGCAAGGCCGTTGACGGCGGCCGGACGGATCTCCTGCATGGCCCCGGCCCACGCGTCGACCACCTCGGCCCACTGGTCGGCCGGGTACCGCATACGGACGAGGTGCGTCGCGAGGTCGTGCAGCGGGTCACCGTAGGTCGCGAGTTCCCAGTCGACACAGATGAGCGGCGGGTCACCCGCGTACGACACGATCACGTTGTCGCGGTGCAGGTCGGCGTGGAGCAGGCTGTACGGCCGACGGGCCATCGCGGGGACCCGCCCGGCCAGCTCGGCGAGCGTGTTCTCCGGAATGCCGAGCGCCGCGAACAGCCCGCCGAAGGAGCCCCGGTTGGGCCGTCTGATCTGCCGGTCGGCCAGGTGGACCAGCGTCTGGAGGAAGCCCTGGCTGTCCATGTCGTTGCAGGGCCAGACGGTCGGGAGGGCCGGCAGCGCGCCCCGCCGTACATGCGCCATCTGGGCGAGCAGACCCGCCAGGGCCTGGATGAGCAGGGTGTCGACGGGCTTGCCGTTGCCGCAGACGCTGGAGAGCGGAACGCCTTCCACGAAGCTGTGGATGGCGAAGCCGTCCTGCTTGACCAGGCATTCCGGCGCGTGCGGCAGGGCCCCCCGGACGGCGTCGAGGATCTCCGCCTCGTTCTGCCACGTCCGGATGACGACAGGCAGTGCGTCCGGACGCCGGATCCGGACGGTCACCGAGGTCCCCGCTTCGCGCCCGACCAGGCGGGCCATGCCCTCCGTGAGGGGGAGGACGTAGTTCCTGTTGTGGTGGCCGCTTGTCGCCTGCCCCACCTCGGCGGCCAGTTTCACGAAGGCCCGGCAGGTGGCGTCGTGCGAGGCGCGCTCCCCGAGAAGAGGACGGGGAAGAGGGGGTGCGCCCACTGGCCGCTCCGGGAGTACGAGAAGGGGGGACGGTACGGCAAACCGTAGGTTCGCGGCCGGTGCCGCGCATGGCGGAGTGAGCCAATACGGGTGGTTTGCCACTCATCTGCATGAGGTGGCGCGAACTTGTTCGATGGCGGGCCGGTTAGCCCTTTCACATACGAACGAGGACGCGCTTTTGACTCAATCGGTGCACGGTGCGGGAATGCTACACCCAGCCGCCCCTTGTCCCTCTCTCTCCTCCCCAGCGCCCCTTTCGCTACTCGGGGCGCTCGGACAACAGGTTCCAGACGGAGCCGTACCACCTGCGCATGGTGTCCACGAAGACGGTCCCGGCCGAGTCCGGGTCGTCGTCCTCCACGTGGTGCGTCAGCGTGGCGCCGAGGCCCAGGACGTCGAGTGCCCGCACCTGCTCCCCGTTGTCCAGAACCAGCTCCCGCTCGACGACCTGGTACAGGCCGTGCAATACCTGACCCCCGTTGATCACGTACAGCTTGAAGGTCGGCGTCAGGGGTGTGTGCCGGATCTGGAGCTCCACGGACGGGACCAGCTTCGCCGCCTCCAGGTCCCTCAGCACGTGGTTCAGGGACTCGGTGCTCCGCCTGGTGATGGTGCGGAAGCGGTCTCTCAGGCGGGGAGCGTCCCTGTCGTCGAGAGCGCGCGGGTAGGGCAGCTCCAGCGACTCCGAGGGCAGGAGCATGCGCAGGGTGATGCGCTCGGGCGCGATGATGCCGGAGCGGATCCGTTCGGCCTGCAGCCGGATGTGGACGTCCAGCGACTCGGACGTCAACGTATAGACGTCCAGGGCGACTTCCGGTTGCTCGAACGCCGCACTGATGAGAGGGCCGAGCGTGATCACGCGGTCGGGCCGTTGACTGCTCGTCGGCGAGTGGATCCGCTGGGACTTGATCACCTTGGACCCGCTCCCCTGACGGGACTCGATCCAGCCCTCGCTCTTCAGCTCCCTGAGGACCCGCTGCACGGTGTCACGGGAGACGCTGAACTCGTCGGCCAGCTCGCGCTGTGGCGGCAGGAGGGAGTTCAGCGGGTAGCGGCCGCTGGCCATGCGCTCCCGCAGCTCTCCCGCGACGCGCCTGAATGATCTGCCGCCGCCCTCGCCGGTGTGCCCCTCACTCACACCGCGACCGTACCTCTTCACTCCTGCAGTCAAACCGGCTTCAGTCAACTCAGGAAGGCAACTTGCCTGCCGGTTAAGGGATCAGCAGCCCAGGGCAGAACCACTCTGCGACAACCAGTCCAATTGGACTGCAAGTTGATCGCTTCACGGGAAGTGGTAGCTGGGGGCGCCATGAAACTCGTACAACTACTGTCCGCACTCTTCGGCCTGATCTCCGAGCGCATGATCGAGACCCGCTACGGCACGTCCGGCATGCTCTGCCTGTTCCTCCTCGGGGTCGGCCTCCGAACCCGCAATCCAACCTGCCTGACCATAGCCGCCGTCCTCATGGGCCTGTTACTCGCCCGGTACTAGCAGCGCGCCTACGTACGCAGCAGCCTCAGCAGCGGTTCCAGGGACTCCAGCACCACATCGGCCCCGGCCGCCCTCAGGAGTTTGGCCTTCTTCCCGTTGCGCGCGTAGCCCAGGAACGGCACCCCGGCCCGCTCCGCCGCCTCGAGGTCGGAGGGCGTGTCGCCGATCATCAGGGCATCGCCCGACGCCACCCCCATCGCGTTCAGCGCCCGATTCAGGCAGTGCGGATCCGGCTTCAGGTGGCGCAGTTCCTGGGTGCGGCCATAGATGTGAGGGGCGAAGCAGTCGACGAGGCCGCGGCTCGCGAGATACTTGCGGACCACCCGAGGCGAGTTGTTGGTGGTGACGGCCAGCCGGGCACCCACCGCGGCCCAGGTGCGTACCAGCGGATCCGCGTACGGCGTCGGCCAGGCCGACGACGCGGCCCGCAGCTCCTCCTGGGTGAGGCGTTCCTCCAGCTCGGCGACGAGGTCGCTGCCGGGGTGCCGGCGGTCCACGGCGCGCAGGACGACATGCGGGTCGAGGGACTCCCGCTCGGTGTCGGTCAGCAGGCCGTGCAGGCCCCGGCTCTCGAGCCAGGAGACCAGGTCGGTCGCCACCTGCTCCGCCGAGTGCCCGGCGAACAGGCGGCAGATGGGCCCGTCGAAGTCCCAGAGCACGATGCGCGCGCGTCTGGTCAGATCGCGGAGTCCGTACGGATCGTTCTCGGTCTCGATTGTCACCGCACCAGTCTGCGTCGCATCAGAAGTCACTAGGAGAGTGTCAGGTCCGTCGTGATGGTTTCCCAGAGGGCGTTGAACCACTTCTGCGATTCCTCGACGAAAGCCGCGTCCCGCCGCCCCGCCCGCTTCACGAAGGAGAAGAGGAGGGACTGGGAGCCGAGGACGTCGTACATGTCCAGGGTCTGGCTGCCCCACTCCTCCGCCCGCCTGGTCAGCATGTAGTAGCCGATCAGGGCCTCCTCCTCGTTGAGGAGGTACAGCTTCACCGGCGGGGTGAAGGGCAGCGCCCGGAACGTGACGTGCACGTCGATGCCGTGCGTCGAGCGCAGCGCGCGCAGGTTGTGCTGGAGGACCTGCCCCTGGGCGTTGCGCATGGACAGCCAGCGCTGGTGGACCGGGTTGTCGTCGCCGTGGGCCTCGACCGGGACGGGGAAGGCCAGCTCGATGTCCCGGGAGGGGACCAGGATGCGGACGTCGATGGCCTCGGGGTGGATGCGGCCCTCGTGGATCAGGCGCAGCGGCTCGCCGATGGCGACCATCAGCGTCTCCGCGGTGTGACAGACGACGTCGACGCGGACGCGCGGGGCCGAGAACGCCTCCGTCAGGCGCGGCGCCAGACCCACCATCGTCGGCTGGGGCTCGCCCCGGGCCGGGGCGGGGGCGGCGATCCGTGGCGGGCTGCCCTTGCTGACGTTGGTGAGGAGGCCGTCCTCCTGGAGGATGCGCAGGGCCTGGCGGACGGCGCCGCGCTCCACGCCGAACTCCTCGGCGAGTCCGGCCTGGGTGGGCAGGCGGTCCCCGGGCTTGAGATCACCGGCACGGATGCGTTCCCGCAGGATGTCGGCGATCTCCTGGGGCGATGACCTTCTGCTGCCGTTCACTGCCACGTTCTCCGCCACGCTCTCCTGGGTCACGACCAAACGCTACAACTCTGATCCATCTGGCGGCAGTTGTTTGGAAGTTGTTTATAACTAGGGGCCAAGTGGGGACAACTTAATCAGAGTTGGTTGCCAACTTCTCGGAGTTGGCGGAAGTTTTGCTTCCGGACTGCCGAAGGGGGAACACCGATGCCAGCCCTCGCTCTCCTCTCCGCCGCCTTCGTCGTCGCCTTCGAACAGCTCGTCCAGTGGAAGTACGGTCCGGCCGGCATCGTCGGCCTGATCCTTCTCACCGTAGGCGTCAAGGCCAAGAGCCCGGCCGTCAGCTCCGCGGGAGCGGTCGTGCTCGCGCTGCTGATGACGGGGCCCGCCCGATGAGTCACCGCGCCACCCCGGAACGACCCGTGGGAGACGTCAGGTCGTGAGCACCAGCTCCGAACTGATCGTCTCCCACAGTGCGTTGAACCACAGGTGCGACTGCTCCACGAACGTCGTGTCGCGCAGCCCGGCGCCCTGCCGGAAGGCGAACAGCATGGACTGGGTGCCCTGGGCGTCGTACAGCGCCGGCTGCTCGTGATCGGCCTCGGCCTCCCGGCGCGTCAGCGTGTAGTACGCGAACAGCGCCTCCGTACCGTTGAGCAGGTACAGCTTCACCGGCGGGGTGAAGGGCAGCGCCCGGAACGTGACCCGCACATCGATGCCGTGCGTCGAGCGCAGGGCCAGCAGGTTGTGCTGGAGGACCTGCCCCTGGGCATTGCGCATCGTCAGCCACCGCTCGTGCACCCAGTCGTCTCCGCTCCCCTCGACCGGCACCGGGAAGGCCAGGTCGATGTCCCGGCTCGGCAGCAGCACCCGCACGTCGACCTTGGCCGGTTTCAGCCGTCCGGCGTGGATCTGCCGCAGCGGTTCCCCGATGGCGAGCGTGAGCGAGATGGACGTCAGGCACACCGCGTCGATCTCGACGTGCTCCGCCGCGAACGCCGTCGCTATCCGGGGCGCGAGGGCCACCGTGGTGGGCAGCGGCGGGGCCTGCGGGCCGGTCAGGGCGCCGACGGGGTCGGCGGCGACGGTCGCCGGGCTGCCCTTGGACACGTTGGTGAGCAGCCGCTCGGACTGCAGGACGCGCAGCGCCTGCCGTACCGCACCGCGCTCGACACCGAACTCGTGGGCCAGCTGGGCCTGGGTGGGCATGCGCTCACCCGGCCGCAGTGCCCCCGACCTGATCCGGGCACGCAGCTCATCGGCCACCTCGCGATGTGTTCTCTGTGGCCGCTGCGACCTCTTCCGTCCATTGACGGAGTCGTGTTCCGGGTCCACACCTGAACAGTACAACTTCCCGCCATCTTTAGGCAGTTCAGGGAAAGGTGGTTATGAGCCGCTTCCAAGCGGAGATAAGAACAGTGAAGTTGGTAACCAACTTGGGGAACATGGTCAGACCTTCAGAGGGTTGGCCACCCGCTCAGGGACTCCCTTCCGGAGGGGAGCCGGGAGTCCCGCCCGGCCGGCACGGCCGCACGACACCCACAACTGAACAGCTCGCTACGGATGCGGGCCCAGCATCACCGGCAGGAGGGAGCGGCTCAGAACATGTCCGGGCACCAAGGCCGCCTGGACGTACGCAGCAGGGCGTCGGCCTTCCGGGCGGCGCCCGCTCGTTCTTCGCGCACTCGCCCCAGCGCCGCCAGCCGCACCGCGGACTCGTCCCCGAGCCACAGCGCGGCCAACTCGCCCAGTCCCAGTTCCAGTTCCGCGCTCTCGGTGGTCGCCGTGCAGGACGCCCCCTCGGGTGAGGCCTCCAGCCGGTAGCGCCCGCCGGTCAGCCCGTCCACCCCGGCTGTCTCCAGCACCAGCGTCCCCTGCCCCTCGTACGTGCGCGCCTCCAGGGCCCGTACGACGTCCAGGATCCGGACCCACAGCCAGTCCGCCTGCGAGGTGATCCCCGCCGCCCTCGGGTCGCGCAGGAAGTGCGGGAGCAGGTCGTCGGGCGCCCGCCAGCCGCTCTTCACCTTCACGACCCAGTCGATGGAGCACAGGTACTCCCACAGCGCGCGTTCCGCGGCCGGTGTCACGCCGAGCAGCCACCGCACGCTCGCCGTGTTCAACGGCTGCTTGGCGTCACCCCAGTTGTCGTCCACGTCGTACGCGGCCATGCCCTCGACCTCGCCGGACGCCGAGCGGTACACCGCGTAGAACGGGTCCTTCCAGGACGGGTCGATCCGTACGGCGCCGGTGTTCCACTTCCACCACAGCTCGTCGCGGTCGATGGCGCCGGGCTGGCGGCGGCACAGCCGCGCGTGCAGGTCGGGGCCGAGCTTGCGCACGTCCTCGCCCTCCACCAGGTCGATCCGCCCGCCGTCCGCCGGGCCCGCCCAGCGGGCGTCGAGGCCGGCGCGCGGCACGTCGATCGTCCACTCCGCCATCCAGGTCGCCGGCCCGAAGCCGTAGCGGCCGTAGATCGGGTACTCGGCGGCGATCAGCGTCGCGACGACGTCCCCGCGCTCCCTGGCGGCCGCCAGGTCCCGCGCCATCATCCGGCTGAGCAGTCCGCGGCGGCGGTGGGTGGCGGTGACGGTGACGCCCGAGATCGCGTCCGCCGGGACGCCCGCCCCGCCGACGGCCGTGAGCTCCTGGTCGAACGACCGGAAGGTCGCCACACACCTGCCGTGGTCGAAGGCTCCGAGGTAGCGGCCCTCGACGAACCTCTCGCGCCGGCCCTCGATCTCCTCCTCGGTGAGCGCGGGCACCCGCAGGAAGCCGGTGTTCACGGCACGCAGCCAGTCGGGGAACTCGGACGCGGTGATCGGGCGTACGTCGATGTCGTCGGCGCGGGACACGGAGGTCATGAACTCACGCTAGGCGGAGGGCCGGTCGGTGTCGCGTGAATAACCGACCGGCCCTCCCCCGGGCCCCGTGACGGCTCACACCAGCAGGTCGTCGACCTGCGCCTCCCCCTCGCGGTACCGGCGCGTGATCTCCGCGCTGCACTCGTCGGCCGTGCGCTGGAGCCGCTGCCGGCGCCGGGAGACCTGCTGCTCATGGCGTTCGAGACGTCCCATGGCCGTGTTCAGCTCCTGGTCCGTGCGCGCGTCCAGGTCGGACAGCTCGACCTCGGCGAGCATCTCAGCGGCCAGCCGCCGGTACTCCTCGCCCTGCGGGGTGCCCAGGGTCAGATGGCGGGCCGAGGAGCGGTGCCGGGCCGGGGCGTCCCGCAGGATCTCCGCCAGCCGCTCCACCACCGACCCCTCCTCGGGTGCGGCGGCGGAGGCCACGCCCGCCGGCGAACGCCGGGAGATCTCCGCGCGCAGGATGTCGATCCGCCCCTGGAGCAGCCGCCGCAGATAGCTGAGGTCGGCTTCGTCGCGCTGGGCCTCGCGGCGAAGCGTGCGCAGGTCGGGCAGGCTCAGCGCGGGCAAATCCGGTCCGGAGGTGTCCGAGGGCAGCCGCGGGCTGTCCGTGCGCTGTGTGGGCGGCCGGTGGTATTCCGACGCGCCGATCCCCGTGTACGTCGACCGGAAAGCCGCCTGCTGCTGTCCGGTGCTTGGTGTGCTCATGTGCCTCAACCGTCCCCTCGACCGGTGTGTGCAAGCATCGTGCCACCCCAAGTGGCCGCTATGGGAATGAGTGCCCCCGATAGACCCCAGATGGGCGGTATAGCAGCAAAATACGGCCGTGCAGGGGCTGTTGGCGCCCGCGCAAACCACCCTTTCGGGCCATGCGGCGTCCGCCCGCGGCGCCGATGTCACCGCCCTGCATGATGGACGTATGCGAGCAGTGGTGCAGAGGGTGGACGGCGCGAGCGTCGTCGTGGACGGCGAGACGGTGGGAGCGATCGAGGGCGAGGGGTTGTGCGTCCTCGTCGGCGTCACCCACGAGGACACCAAGGAGAAGGCGGCCCAGCTGGCCCGCAAGCTCTGGTCGATCCGCATGCTGCACGACGAGAAGTCGTGCAGCGACATCGACGCCCCGCTGCTGGTGATCAGCCAGTTCACCCTCTACGGAGACGCCCGCAAGGGCCGCCGCCCCACCTGGAACGCCGCCGCCCCCGGCGACGTGGCCGAACCCCTCGTCGACGAGGTGGTGGCCCAGCTGCGTTCTCTGGGCGCGACCGTGGCCACGGGCCGTTTCGGAGCGGCGATGAGGGTATCGCTGACGAACGACGGCCCGTTCACGGTGCAGATCGAAATCTGACCCGAAAGATCTACAAGTCCTACGGCTCGACGACGACTTCCTGGGCCGCGGCCGTGTCACCGGCCACCAGCCGGGCGTCCACGGCGACGTTCCGCTTCACCAGGGCGAGGGCGACCGGCCCGAGCTCGTGATGCCGGGCGGAGGTCGTGATGAAGCCGATCTTCCGGCCGTCGGGGCCGTCGTCGGCCAGCCGGATCTCGGTGCCCGCCGCCGGCAGGTGGACCTCGCTGCCGTCCAGGTGCAGGAAGACCAGCCGGCGCGGCGGCTTGCCCAGGTTCTGCACCCGGGCGACCGTCTCCTGCCCCCGGTAGCAGCCCTTCTGCAGGTGCACCGCCGACCCGATCCAGCCCAGCTCGTGCGGGATGGTGCGGTGGTCGGTCTCGAAGCCGAGCCGGGGCCGGTGCTGCTCCACGCGCAGCGCCTCGTGGGCGAGGATCCCGGCGGGCGGCCCGGCCTGCGCCGCGTAGGCCTCCAGGTCCGCGCGCGGCAGGAACAGGTCCCGCCCGTGCGGCGTCTCCCGTACGACGACGCCCTCGGGGACCTCGGCGATGGAGCCTGCCGGGAGGTGCACGACCGCGGTGTCCGCCGTGCGGTCGGCGACCTCGACCTTGTAGAAGAACTTCATCGACTCCAGGTACGCGATCAGCGCCTCCTGGGTGCCCGGCTCCACATGGGCCCAGACCGTCCCGCCGTCGTCGACGAGGTACAGCGCGTGTTCGATGTGGCCGTTCGCGGAGAGGATCAGGGCCTCGGTGGCCCGGCCCGCCGGGAGGTCGCTGACGTGCTGGGTGAGCAGCAGGTGCAGCCAGGCCAGCCGGTCCTCGCCGGTGACGGCGACGACCCCCCGGTGCGAGAGGTCCACGAATCCGGTGCCGTCGGCGAGGGCACGCTGTTCACGGAACAGATCGCCGTAGTGGGCGGCGACGCCTTCGTCCACGCCCTCGGCGGGGACGGCGCCGGGCAGGGTCAGCAGGGGGCTCTTCATATACGTAAGCCTACGACTCGGTAGTTGAAGCCTTGAGCGTGCAGTCCTCGCACCGGCCGAAGATCGCGAAGTGCTTCAGGTCGGTGTCGAAACCGAAGGTCTCCCGCAGCTTGGCCGTGAACTCCGCGGCCACGGAGACGTCCGCCTCGATCACGTTCTGGCAGTCACGGCACACCAGATGGATGTGGTGGTGCCGGTCCGCGAGGTGGTACGTCGGCGCCCCGTGCCCCAGATGCGCGTGACTGACCAGACCGAGCTCCTCCAGGAGCTCCAGCGTCCGGTACACCGTCGAAATGTTGACCCCCGACGCCGTCTTCCTCACTTCCACGAGGATGTCGTCGGGGGTCGCGTGCTCAAGGGTGTCCACGGCTTCGAGCACGAGTTGCCGCTGCGGGGTCAGCCGGTAACCGCGCTGCCGCAGATCGCTCTTCCAGTCGGTGCTCACCACACCGGCCAGTCTAGGACTACTTGAAGAAAGCGATCCCGTCGTCCGGCATGTCGTCGGGCAGGGCCTTGGCCCAGCGCTCGACCTCCTCCGGCGTGACGACCTTCTTGAGGTGGGCGGACATGTACGGGCGCAGCTCGACCTCGGGGGTCTGCTTCTCGCCGACCCACATCAGGTCGCTCTTGACGTAGCCGTACAGGCGCTTGCCGCCGGTGTAGGGCTGGGAGGCGGCCGTGCGGGCCACCGCGTCCGTCACGAGGTCGATCTGCGGCTTCTTGTCGGCCAGCTCGCCGTACCAGATCTCGATGACGCCGTCGTCGCGGGTCATCGTCACCTCGACCTTGCGGCCGGCGTCGATCCGCCAGTAGCCGTGCTCGGACTCCAGGGGACGGACCTTGTTGCCGTCCTTGTCCAGCACCCAGCTGTGGGACTGGTACTCCAGGAAGTCCCGGCCGTCGTGGGTGAAGGAGACCTCCTGCCCGAAGTTGCACTTCTCGGAGCCGGGGAAGTCGTGCACGCCGGCGCCCGCCCAGTTGCCGAGCAGGAAGGCGAGCGGGACGAGGTCCTTGTGGAGGTCGGACGGGATCTCGATCATGAGAACTTCCTAGACGTGGGTCAGCGCTGGCCCTGGTACAGCTTCTTCACGGTCAGTCCGGCGAAGGCGAGGACGCCGACGGCGACCAGGACCAACAGGATTTCGAAGAAGATCTCCACGGGGTGCTCCTTGAGCGGGGGTGCGAATGGGTGCACAGGGCCGAGCCCAGCTTACGCGGGCCCCTTCGGCACTACGATTCCGGCTATGGCGAAGAAGCTGGTGATCAAGGTGACGGCGGGGGCCGACGCCCCCGAACGGTGCTCTCAGGCGTTCACGGTGGCGGCGGTGGCCGTGGCGAGCGGCGTCGACGTCTCCCTGTGGCTGACCGGCGAGTCAGCCTGGTTCGCCCTGCCCGGCCGTGCCGCCGAGTTCGAGCTGCCGCACGCGGCTCCCCTGCCCGACCTGCTGGACTCCCTCCTCGTGGGCGGCCGTGTCACCCTGTGCACGCAGTGCGCGGCCCGCCGCGAGATCACGGAGCAGGACGTCATCAAGGGGGTCCGTATCGCGGGCGCGCAGGTCTTCGTGCAGGAGGCGATGGCGGACGGGACGCAGGCGCTCGTCTACTGAGGCGGGGCCGTGTAGAGGCAGAACGGATGGCCCGCCGGGTCCAGCAGCACCCTGACGTCGTCCTGCGGCTGGAACCCTGCGAGCCGCGCGCCCCCGGCGACGGCCCGCGCGGTCTCCCGCTCCAGATCGTCGACCTCGATGTCGAGGTGGATCATCATCTGCTGCCGGTCCGCGGCGCTCGGCCAGACGGGCGGCCGGTAGGCGGGCTCGGTCTGGAACGACAGCCCCGTACCGCCGCCGGGCGGGCGGATGTGCACCCAGTCCTGCCCGTCCTGCCCGCGCCACACCCGCCAGCCGGGCAGCAGCCGCAGGTAGAAGTCCGCGAGCTCGCGGGCGTTCGGGGCGTCCAGGACCGCCGCTGTCAGTCTCATGGGGCCGGGATACCCCGGACGGGCGGGACGACGCCGCTCAGTGCGGCCGCTTCTTGCCGTCCAGCTCGTCCCACCACTCGTCGGACTGGGGATCGCCGGAGGGGTCGTCCCACCACCGGTCCTCCGGCCCGCGCCGGTTGGCGACCATGGCCGCGACGGGCGGGATGACCATGGCGACGACACACATCCCCACGGCGGCGGGGACGGACCACAGCCGCACGACACCCCAGGCCAGCACGAAGAGGCCGATGCAGAGGCCCATCATCGCGAAGTACGTGTGACGCCGCCGTGCGTACATACGTCCAGCGTAGATCCGGGCAGGCCGAAGGGCCGCACCCCAGGCGTCCAACCCGGGGGGTGCGGCCCTTCGAGGACCGGTCGTCGTCAGACGGCGATCGCGACCTCCGCCAGGCCGCCCTGCTGGGCGACGACCGTGCGGTCGGCGGTGGCGCCGGGCACGAGGGCACGGACGGTCCAGGTGCCCTCGGCCGCGTAGAAGCGGAACTGTCCGGTCGCCGAGGTCGGCACCTCGGCCGTGAACTCGCCGGTCGAGTCCAGCAGACGGACGTAGCCCACCACGGGCTCGCCGTCCTTGGTCACCTGACCCTGGATGGTGGTCTCACCGGGCTTGATCGTCGAGGCGTCGGGGCCGCCGGCCTTCGCACCGCACATGTCGTACTCCTGAAGTCTGGAAAGGTCGGTCGGGGAGGGTTACTTGTTGGCGCCGAGCTCGATCGGCACGCCCACGAGGGAGCCGTACTCGGTCCAGGAGCCGTCGTAGTTCTTGACGTTCTCCACACCGAGGAGCTCGTGCAGCACGAACCAGGTCAGCGCGGAGCGCTCACCGATGCGGCAGTAGGCGATGGTGTCCTTGGCCAGGTCGACGCTCTCCTCGGCGTAGAGCTCCTTGAGCTCCTCGTCCGACTTGAAGGTGCCGTCGTCGTTGGCGTTCTTGGACCACGGGATGTTGCGGGCGGACGGGACGTGGCCCGGGCGCTGCGACTGCTCCTGCGGCAGGTGGGCCGGGGCGAGCAGCTTGCCGGAGAACTCGTCGGGCGAACGCACGTCGACGAGGTTCTGCGACCCGATGGCGGCCACGACGTCGTCGCGGAAGGCGCGGATGGACGTGTCCTGGGCCTTGGCCTTGTAGTCCGTCTTCGGGCGCTCCGGCACCTCGTCGCCGGCGACCAGCTCGCGGGCGTCGAGCTCCCACTTCTTGCGGCCGCCGTCGAGGAGCTTGACGCTCTCGTGGCCGTAGAGCTTGAAGTACCAGTAGGCGTAGGAGGCGAACCAGTTGTTGTTGCCGCCGTAGAGGACCACGGTGTGGTCGTTGCCGATGCCCTTCTCCGACAGGAGCTTCTCGAAGCCCTCCTGGTCGACGAAGTCACGGCGGACCGGGTCCTGCAGGTCCTTGGTCCAGTCGATCCGGATGGCGTTGCGGATGTGGTTCTTCTCGTAGGCGGACGTGTCCTCGTCCACCTCGACGATGGCGATGGTCGGGTCGTCCAGGTGCTCCTGGAGCCAGTCGGCGTCAACCAGGACGTCGTTGCGGCTCATGCTTCTTCTCCTCCGGGGCAGTTACGGCGGGGCGTGCGAGGTCTGCAGGGCGCACCCTTGAGGCAGGGCGGCGCACGGGTGCCCGTGATGCGGGGCTACGGGGATGCGCGCGCCGGCGCGACTGCCGACGCGATCGCTCAGAAGGTGCGACAGAGCATGGCGGCGACGCGGCACAGGTCTACTGCCCGCCGCTTCGTGAGGTCCGCCTGTCGCTTCATAGCGTCGATCGTAGGGACGGTCGGGCGGGCATGTCACCGGCGTGTCGCATACTGAGACGGGATGATCCGCCATATGGGATGCGAGGGCTCCGTGAGGCTGCGTGGCACGGACCGTGACCCGACGTATCGGCCGTCACATCTGAGCTGCGGACGCCGCCGTCTCGCCCACCGGACACCCCTGGTCCGGCGCCTCGCGCTCTGCCTACCCGGCCAGCCGGACGTCGGAACCCTTCACCGTGATCTCGACGCCGTCCGGGGCGGCCTGGACCGTGTCCAGCTTGATGCCGCCCGGCAGGCCGTCGATCTTCTGCTGGAAGTCGGTGATCGCCCGGACACGGTTCTCGGCGATGTCGACACCGCCGAACTTGGGCAGCCCGTCGGCGTGCACGCGGACGGTGCCGTTGTCCACCTTCACCGAGCTGAGCACGGAGACCGGCTCCGGGAGCTTGGTGCCGAGCACCGTGGCCTCGACGGTGACCTTGATCTTGCCGTTGCCGCCGTCGGAGAGGCCGACGACATGGGCGGTGACGCCCGGGGCGACCTGGGTGGGCTCGGACTTCGCCGTCTTCAGCAGCTCGTCGTAGGCGATGGTCGCGGTGCCGGTGGCGCTGGAGGCGGTGGCGGAGCTGTAGTCGCCGGAGAACTCGACGCCCCGCATGTCGGCCTGGAGGTCGTCGATGCGGATCTTCTGGCCGCCGTTGCCAGTGGTGGCCTCGTAGTCCTTGATGCCGACCTCGATGTCGTCCAGGGAACCGCCGGCGACCTGGGTGAGGAACGGGAAGCCCTTGATCGACACGTCGGGGGTCGCCGACAGGTTCTCCGTCGTCTTCAGCCGGTCGGCGGCCTCGTCCTCGGCGAAGTTGACCGCGACGCGGTCGGCGATCACGAAGAGCCCGCCCAGGATCACGACGAAGATCAGCAGTATTCGCAGTGCGCGCATGCGGTGTGTCCCCCACCCAGTCGGTTAGACGGCGGTCCCTGACGACCGGGTGGCCGTCCCTTGCGTGAGAGTAACCCTGGAGGGAAGGGGGGCCGCCGGATTGTTGATCATCTGTGACAGGGCGGAGGCCAGTCGTCCGGCGGCCGGGGCTACGCCAGCGCCCTGCCCAGGACGTACACCGCCGGGGCCGCCGCGGCCAGCGGCAGGGCCACGCCCGCCGTGAAGTGGACGAAGCGGGACGGGTAGTCGTAGCTCGCGACCCGGTGGCCGATCAGGGCGCAGGCGGCGGCGCCCGCGCCGAGGAGGGCACCGGAGGTGCCGAGGTCCGTGACCGACCCGGCCGCGATGCCCGCGCCCGCCGCGGCGAGGAGGGACACCACCACCGAAGCCGGGGTCGGCAGCGGCACCGCGCGGGCCAGGACGGCCACCGCCACGGCGACCGAGCCCACCGTCACCGCGTCCGCGGCGGCCGCGAGGTACCCGCCGGCCACGATCGCCAGCGCCGAGGCCGCGACCGTCGCCATCAGGCCGTACATCCGCTCGTCCGGGTCGGCGTGCGACCGCAGCTGCAGGACCAGCGCGAGCAGCACCCACACCCCGAGCGTGCCGAGGATCGCCGACGGGGAGCGGTCCGACGCCAGCAGCGCCGCGTCCGCGGCCAGCGCGCCCGCGAAGCCCAGCGCGATGCCCTGCCGGGCCGGCCACATGCCGTTCAGCCGGAACCAGCCCGCCGCCGTGACCGCCTGGAGGACCACCAGCGGCACGAGCAGCGCGTACGTCCCGACCGCCGCCGCACCGGCCAGCAGCAGCCCGAGCAGCGCCGTCAGCGCGGCCGGCTGCATGCCGGGCTCGATGATCGGGGACCGGCCCTCCGCCCGGGCCCGCTGAGCGTCGGTGACGCGGGTGTTCCCGCCGACGGTGGCGGGGCCGTAGCCGGGAGCTGAGGCGTCGGCTCCGGCCGGGGCCGCAGGTCGCTGCGGCGGCGACTGGGGGGTCAGGATCGCCGTCTCCGGATCCGGCGCCTGCGCGGACACCGACCGGTGGTTCTGCGTCTCCCAGGTCTGCCCCTGCCACTGCTGCGTGTACTGCTGGGCGGCCTGCGGGTCCTCGTACCCCTGGTGCCCCTGGTACCCCTGCCCGGGCCACGTCTGCGGCGCCTGTGGCTGCTGCCCGTAGGGGTCGTACGGCTGGTGGGGCCGGTTCGGCTGGTCGTTCATCGTCATCCTCCTGCGAACGGCGGGAGTACCTCGACCGTGCCGCCGTCGGCCAGCCGTACCGTCTCATGCCCGCGGGTGCCCACGGGGTCGCCGTCCACGAGGAACGAGCACCGGCGCAGGACGCGCTCCAGTTCGCCGGGGTGCCGCTCGCGCACCCCGTCGAGCGCCTCGGCGAGCGTGGCCGCCTCGTACGGCTCCTCGGCCACCCCGGCCGCGGCCTTGGCGGCGGCCCAGTAGCGCACCGTGACCTTTGGCATCTGCTTCCTCAATGAATTCGACGGTGAACCCCGTCAGGCTAGCCCGCCCGGCCCACGCCCCACGCCCCGATCCGGGCCAGCAACTCGTCGCCCGCCGCGTGCTCGGCATGCCCCATACCGGCCTCCAGCCACAGTTCGCCCTGGTCACCGGCGGCCGCGGCCAGCATCCGGGGATGGTCGACGGGAAAGTAGCCGTCGGCGTCGCCGTGCACGATCAGGAGGGGGGTCGGGGCGATCCTCCGCACCGCCTCCACCGGGGAGAGGGGCACCGGGTTCCAGTCCCGGTGGTGGATGCGCGTGCGGAACCCGTACCGGCCCACGACCCGCCCTTCCGGCCGGGTCACCAGCCAGTGCAGCCGCCGCATGGGGGCGGTGCCCCGGTAGTACCAGCGGGCCGGCGAGCTGACCGACACCACCGCGTCGGTCTGGCGCGGGTGCAGCGCCGCGTGCCGGAGCACCACCGAGCCGCCCATGGAGAAGCCCACGGTCACCACCCGCGCGTGCCCGTGGCTCCGCGCCCAGGCCACCGCCGCCGTCAGGTCGAGCACCTCCCGGTCGCCGACCGTGGAGTGCCCGCCGGACATCCCGTGCCCGCGGAAGGAGAAGGTGACCACGCCCCCGTGCCGGGCGAACGCCGCCGCGATCCGACGCACGTGCGGGCGGTCCACCGCGCCGGTGAATCCGTGGGCGACGACGAACACGGGATGAGCGGAGGGCGTCCCGGAGGTGTCGTATACAGCCGCTCCCGGCTCGTATACGGCGTCGATCGCGACACCGTCGGACGTGCGCAGAAACGCCCGTGAAGACATCCGCACAGGCTTTCCCCCGCGCGTCTCGGAATGCGGACGATCGGTGGAACGCCTCACATGACCTGACGGACCAGAGCTCATGTGGGCTATTCTGCTGGGCAGAGGACTCGGGCAGCGTAGCCCCCGGGTCCTTTTGTGCTTTCGGAAGCGTTGTATACGACGCGGGAAACCGCAGGTGTACGGGGCCTTCGGGATCGCAGAGCGGTGCTGTGCCAACAAACGTCCTCGCAGGGACCGAGGAGGAACCAGACGTATGAGTTCTCTGCTGCTCCTGACCAACGCCCTCCAGCCGTCGACGGAGGTGCTCCCCGCCCTCGGCCTGCTTCTGCACAACGTGCGTGTGGCCCCCGCGGAGGGCCCCGCCCTCGTCGACACCCCCGGCGCCGACGTCATCCTCGTCGACGGCCGGCGTGATCTGCCGCAGGTCCGCAGCCTCTGTCAGCTGCTGCGCTCCACCGGGCCGGGCTGCCCGCTCGTCCTCGTCGTCACCGAGGGCGGTCTCGCCGCCGTGACCGCGGACTGGGGCATCGACGACGTGCTGCTCGACACCGCCGGCCCGGCGGAGGTCGAGGCGCGGCTGCGGCTGGCCATGGGTCGGCAGCAGATCGTCAGCGACGACTCCCCCATGGAGATCCGCAACGGCGACCTGTCGGTCGACGAGGCGACGTACTCCGCCAAACTCAAGGGCCGCGTCCTCGACCTCACCTTCAAGGAGTTCGAGCTCCTGAAGTACCTCGCGCAGCACCCCGGCCGCGTCTTCACCCGCGCCCAGCTGCTCCAGGAGGTCTGGGGCTACGACTACTTCGGCGGTACGCGCACGGTCGACGTGCACGTACGGCGGCTGCGCGCCAAGCTGGGCCCCGAGCACGAGTCGCTGATCGGCACCGTCCGGAACGTCGGTTATCGATTCGTTACGCCGGAGAAGCCGGAGAAGATGGAGCGCGGCGCCGAGGACGCGAAGACCAAGGCAGCCAACGCAAAGACGGACAAGGCGGACGAGTCGGCCGCCCTGGACGCCGCCGAGGCCCGCGCCAAGGCATGAGAGGCGTATCGCGGCGCCGGCCTGGGCATCGCTTCCCGCACAGGGTGCCCCGGACGGCGGTCGGGATATCGCACAGAACCTCCTTTACGCCCTGCCCAGAGCCGGTATATCCGCGTAGACTCCGCGCGTGGCCAAGGTGACTCGGGATGATGTGGCGCGGCTGGCAGGGACTTCCACTGCCGTGGTCAGCTATGTCATCAACAACGGACCCCGGCCGGTCGCCCCGGCCACGCGCGAGCGTGTCCTCGCCGCCATCAAGGAACTGGGGTACCGGCCCGACCGGGTGGCCCAGGCGATGGCATCCCGGCGCACGGACCTCATAGGCCTGATCATCCCGGACGCCCGCCAGCCCTTCTTCGGGGAGATGGCGCACGCGGTCGAGCAGGCCGCCTCCGAGCGCGGGAAGATGGTCCTCGTCGGCAACACGGACTACGTGGCCGAGCGCGAGGTCCACTACCTGCGCGCCTTCCTCGGCATGCGCGTCTCCGGCCTGATCCTCGTCAGCCACGCGCTCAACGACCTGGCCGCCGCCGAGATCGAGGCCTGGGACGCCCGGGTGGTGCTGCTGCACGAACGCCCCGAGGCCATCGACGACGTCGCCGTCGTCACGGACGACCTCGGCGGCGCCGAGCTCGCCGTCCGGCACCTGCTGGAGCACGGCCACGAGTACGTCGCCTGTATGGGCGGCATAGCCGAGACGCCCGCGGTCGGCGACCCGGTCTCCGACCACGTCGAGGGCTGGCGCCGCGCCATGGACGAGGCCGGGATCTCCACGGAGGGCCGCCTCTTCGAGGCCCTCTACAACCGCTACGACGCCTACCAGGCCGCCCTGAAGATCCTGTCCGGCCCCGACCGCCCGCCGGCGATCTTCTGCTCCACCGACGACCAGGCGATCGGCCTGCTGCGCGCGGCGCGCGAACTGCGCATCGACGTGCCCGGCGAGCTGGCGGTGGCCGGCTTCGACGACATCAAGGAGGCGGCGCTCACCGACCCGCCCCTGACGACGGTCGCCTCCGACCGTCCGGCGATGGCCCGGGCGGCCGTCGACCTCGTCCTCGACGACGGGCTGCGGGTCGCGGGGGCCCGGCGGGAGCGGCTGAAGGTGTTCCCGTCGCGGCTGGTGACCCGGCACTCCTGCGGCTGCGCGTAGCCTCCGGCGGCTGGACGGGGAGCCTCTTTATATCGGGCATACGAGGTTCTGTCGGGCTTCTCAGCAAGCACTCAGGAAGCTCTCATGGTCGGGCGACAAGCTCAGTTCCATGACCGAGAGCTTCCACCGCAGTGGCGAGTACGAGAACCCTTACGAGGGTCAGCAGCAGGCCCCGGTGAACCCCGAGTGGCCGCCCCCGCCGGCGTACGCCCCGGCACATGCTCCGCATCCGAAGAAGCGCGGCCGTGGCCCGTTCGCCCTGATCGCCGCCGTGGCGATCGTCGCGGCGGCGATAGGCGGCGGCACCGCCTACGGCATCCAGGAACTGACCGGCAACGACACCGTCGCCTCCAGCTCCACCAGCACCACCGTGGTGCCCTCCAGCCAGAAGGGCACGGTCGCCGGGGTCGCGAAGGCGGTCAGCCCGAGCATCGTCGAGATCAGCGCCGACTCCAACGCCGGGTCGTCCACCGGCTCCGGCGTGATCATCACGAGCAACGGCGAGATCGTCACCAACAACCACGTGGTCTCCGGCGCCTCGCAGATCAAGGCGACCACCAGCGACGGCACGTCGTACACCGCCAAGGTGGTCGGCACCGACAGCAAGAAGGACCTGGCGCTGATCAAGCTGGAGAACGCCTCCGGCCTGAAGGCGGCCACCCTCGGCGACTCGGCCGGGATCCAGGTCGGCGACCAGGTCGTGGCGATCGGCTCCCCCGAGGGGCTGTCCGGCACCGTCACCAGCGGCATCATCTCGGCCCTCGACCGTGACGTCACCGTCCCGACCGAGCAGGGCCAGGACCAGGGCCAGCAGCAGTGGGGGCAGGGCCAGGGGCAGGGTGACCAGTGGCCGTTCGAGTTCGGCGGGCGCCAGTTCAACGGCGACACAGGCAACGACACGACGACGTACAAGGCGCTCCAGACCGACGCGTCCCTCAACCCGGGCAACTCCGGCGGCGCGCTGATCGACATGAACGGCAACATCATCGGGATCAACTCCGCGATGTACTCGCCGACGAGCCAGGCCTCCTCGTCCTCCGACGCGGGCAGCGTCGGCCTGGGCTTCGCCATCCCGATCAACACCGTCAAGGCGGACCTGGCGAAGCTGCGGGCGGGTTCGACCGACTGAGTCCGGACCCCGGCCACCGGCAGGCGCTCCCCCGCAACCGCCCACCGCGGGCCGGCGCTCCCCCCGCCATCGCCCGCCGGCGTGCGACGCTGAGAGCGTCAGAGCAGCAGCACCCCGTCCCCCTTCACACTCGAGGACCCCGACCCATGAGCCCCGCAGACGGCGACCGTGACCCGCAGCGCATCCTGATCGTCGACGACGAGCCGGCCGTACGCGAAGCGCTCCAGCGCAGCCTCGCGTTCGAGGGGTACGGGACCGAGGTCGCCGTCGACGGCGCCGACGCGCTGGACAAGGCGGCGGCCTACCGGCCCGACCTGGTCGTCCTCGACATCCAGATGCCGCGCATGGACGGCCTGACGGCGGCACGCCGCATCCGCGCCACCGGCGACACCACGCCGATCCTGATGCTCACGGCCCGTGACACGGTCGGCGACCGCGTCACCGGCCTCGACGCGGGCGCCGACGACTACCTGGTCAAGCCGTTCGAACTCGACGAACTCTTCGCCCGCATCCGCGCGCTGCTGCGCCGCAGCACCTACGCGGCGGCCGTGGGCGCGGCCGGCCCGGCCGACGAGGACGCGCTGACCTTCGCCGACCTGCGCATGGACCTGTCCACGCGTGAGGTCACGCGGGGCGGACGTCAAGTGGAGCTGACCAGGACGGAGTTCACGCTCCTGGAGATGTTCATGGCGCACCCGCGCCAGGTCCTCACCCGCGAGCAGATCCTCAAGGCCGTCTGGGGCTTCGACTTCGAGCCGTCGTCGAACTCCCTCGACGTGTACGTGATGTACCTGCGCCGCAAGACCGAGGCGGGCGGGGAGCCGCGGCTCGTGCACACGGTCCGGGGCGTCGGTTACGTACTGCGGCAGGGCGGCGCGGAGTGAGTTCCAGGACGCACCGGGTCGTACGGCGTTTCCGCTCCCTGCCGATCCGGTCCCGACTGGCCCTGCTGGTGGCCGCCGCGGTGGCGTTCGCCGTGGCGGCGGTGTCGGTGACCTGCTGGTTCATCGTGCAGGGGAAGTTGTACGACGAGATCGACAACGACCTGAAGTCGTCGGTCGGACCCTTGCGTCCGGGCGAGTTCCAGGCGCTCACCGGCGAATGCCGGCAGACGCCTTCCGACTCGGTGGGCATGGGGTCGCGGCCCAAGACCTACGGGCAGCTGGTCCGCGTCGACGGCAAGCTGTGTCTCTTCCCTTCCTCCACGACCCAGGTGCGCGTCACCGACGACGACAAGGCCGTGGCCAAGGACCCGGACCCGAACCAGGGCCGCATCCGCGACGGCACGGACGACCACGGCAACAAGCTGCGCGTCCTGACGACGGCGGTCACCATCAAGTACGACGATGACCTGCCCCCGGGCGTCGCCGCCGACTACTCCCTCGTCATCGCCCTGCCGCTCAAGGGAACGCAGTCCACGCTCAACGAGCTGGCGCTGATCCTCCTGCTGGTCTCCGGCGTGGGAGTGCTCGGCGCCGGCGCCGCCGGCCTGGCCGTCGCCCGGGCCGGGCTGCGCCCCGTGGACAAGCTGACGGACGCCGTCGAGCACGTGGCCCGCACGGAGGACCTGAACATCCGCATCCCCGTGGCGGACGACAGCGAGGACGAGATCGCCCGGCTGTCCCACTCCTTCAACGCCATGACCTCGGCCCTGGCCAGCTCCCGTGACCTCCAGCAGCAACTGATCGCGGACGCCGGCCATGAACTCCGCACGCCGCTCACCTCCCTCCGTACCAACATCGAACTCCTCACCCGCAGCGAGGAAACCGGCCGCCCCATCCCCGAGGCCGACCGCAAGGCGCTGCTCGCGTCGGTGAAGGCGCAGATGACGGAGCTGGCCGCACTCATCGGCGACCTCCAGGAACTGTCCCGCCCGGACACGGGCCAGCACTCGGGCCGGACGCAGATCGTCGCCTGGCAGGACACGGTCGAGTCGGCACTGCGGCGGGCGCGGCTACGCGGACCGGAACTCACGATCACGGCGGACGTCGAGCCCTGGTTCGTCCGCGCGGAACCCTCCGCCCTGGAGCGGGCGGTGGTCAACATCCTGGACAACGCGGTGAAGTTCAGCCCGGAGGGCGGCCTGATCGAGGTCCGCCTGACCGAGGGCGTCCTCACGGTCCGCGACCACGGCCCGGGCATCCCCGCCGACGAACTCCCCTACGTCTTCGACCGCTTCTGGCGCTCCCCCGGCGCCCGGGCCCTGCCGGGCTCGGGCCTGGGCCTGTCGATCGTGGCGCGGACGGTTCAGCAGGCGGGGGGTGAGGTGTCCCTCTCCCCGGCGGAGGGCGGCGGCACGGTGGCGACGGTACGACTGCCGGGGGCGGCTGTTCCACCGCCGGAGGATCCTCCTACTTCGTGACGTAGGTGAGGAACGATGCCCAGGGGCTCGCGCCGAACACGAGTATGGGGCCGTCGGGGCGCTTGCTGTCGCGGACGGGGACTCTGCCGGAGTGGCCGTCGGAGACCTCAAGGCAGTTTGTGCCACCCCCGTCGCTGTAGGACGACTTGCGCCACGCGGCGGCAGTGAGGTCAGGGGCTCGGTTCATTCTCTGCACTCCTCTAGAAGGCGCTTGATGAACGCCGTCGACTCCACGGGAGTCAGCGCCGCGTCCCTGACGCGATCGTAGGACAAACGGAAGCGCAGGACCTTGTCCGCTTGCGTGATCAACTCACCGAAGCCGTTGCCCTCCGTCCAGGCGACCGGATCACCAACGCGCTGCCAGAAAAGCCAGAGGTGGCTGTCCATGAGGTCGTGCACCCCGGCCGCGAAGGGCAGTACCTGGATCGCGATGTTCGGCAAGTCGGCCGCATCCAGGAGGTGTGACAACTGCTCCGCCCACACCTTCGCGTCAGGGACAGGCCGCCGCAGAGCGACCTCGTCAAGGATCACGCGTAGGTCCGGCGCCGACTCACGGTAAAGCAGTTCCTGCCGCCCCACCCGCGCAGCCACCTGTTCCTCGACTTCTTCACTGTTGCCTGCCGTTGTCTGGGCGCCAGACAACCCTGACAACACCGCTCGGGCGTAGTCCTCGGTCTGCAAGAGACCCGGCACGCGCAGCTGGAACATCCACATGATCTGCGCCGTCGCCTCAAGATCCATGAACGCCTTGTACTTGTCCTTGATGACCTCCCTGCGCGCATCTCGCCACTCACGAGCCAGCAGGTCACCGCACCCGTAGTAACTGTCCAGGTCCTCCATGACCGCCAGCTTGGACAGCCGCTCGCCCGACTCCAGGCGGCTCAGGTAGCTCTTGTCGTAGCCGGTGTCCTCGGCCAGCTGCCCCAGGGACTTGCCCTCCTTCTCCCGCAGAAACCTCAGCGTCCGCCCCAGAACGGCCCGTCCTCCGTCAACCACTTGGACCACGTCACCCCTCACCGTTGCCTGGAGCGCCAGGCAACACCTGGCCTCTTCCGCAGCGTACGCGTGGGCCGTAACCATGGAGGCACGAACGGTAATCACCGCTCGTCAAACCCCCTGCCTGCCTCCCGGAAGGGACACCCATGCGCCTGCGCCTGCGCGTCGCCGGACTCTGCGAGTCACTGCTCCTCACCCTCGTACGGCTTCTGCTGCCCGCCCGAGGGCGGCATCGAGCCGTCGCGCCCGTCGCGCCCGTCGTGCCGCGGCCGCTGCCGCCACCCACCCGCCCCCTCCCGCCGGAGCCCCTCGAAATCGACACCCCTCTCGTCCGGCCCTACCTCCGCGCCTTGGAGATCTACGCATGAGGCTGCTCCCCTGGACCGGAGTCGACGGCAAGCCCTGCTACCTCTCCACCGACGACCCCGACAGCCTGCTCTCCCGCCTCGCCGACGACGTCGAGGCCGCTCAGCTCGCGTCCGCCGAAACCGTGCTCGTCGGCGCCCGAACCGTACTGCGCGACCCCAAGGCCGGTGAACGCGCCGTGCGTTTCGCGTTGACGCGGGCCGTGGAGTCCCTGGGCGACGTGTTGCGGATCGCGGTCAGTCGCAGGGGTGACACCCGATAAAGAGGGACATGCCACCCGCCAAGCTGTCGATGTCCTGTCATACCCATCAGTAGCGCGAACTCCTGCTCCTGTTCTGACATCTTCGTCGCCGTCACACATCCGCAAGCAGGAGTGAGCCCCCACATGCGTCTCATTCGCATCTCAACTCTCAGGAAATGCGGCGTAGTTGCCGCATCCACCGCCCTCGCCGTCACCGGTCTGCTGGCCGGCGCGGGGACCGCCACGGCCGGGCCCGCCGGTGCGACCGACATCCGGGGTGTCGACCCCGGGGACACCGACCGGATGATCGAGCGGCTCTGCGGCCAGGAGACGAGTCTGACGGGCGTGTACGGCGCCCTGAACGTCGACACCGGTGAGTTCAAGACCCGGGACGAGTACCTGCGGGACGTCTTCGGACTGTGGAAGCCCGCAGGGCCGTGGGAGCTGTTCCGCGGCTGGTGCGGGTACGCCGAGGCCTCGACCTGGTCGATCAAGGGCGAGACCGTCCGCACGTCCCGGTGGATCGGCAACAAGGGGTCCGCCGACGACAAGGAGACCTTCGTCAGCAGCTACAGCACCAAGACGTTCGCGAAGAAGAGCGTCGGCGGCAGCATCAGCCTCTCCCTCGCCAAGAGCATCTTCAGCGGAACCGTGGGCGGCAGCGCCGGCTACGAGTGGGGCTGGGAGAAGGAGTCCAAGTTCGAGACCCGGAGCGAGAAGACGATTCCGCCGTGCCGGCAGGTGGCCGTCACCTGGACGCCGTATCAGCGTGTGGTGCGCGTGAACCCCGTCTTCCACGTCGAGGACTACCAGTGGGACAAGGGCAACGGCGAGCGGACCGTGCACAGCTGGCGGGACCGGGGATACCAGACCATCTACTCGCACGGCTACTACATCGACGGCATCTCCGACAAGCTCCTGCCCAGCGGTCAGCCCGACGGCCGTGAGGACAAGGTCGAGGAGAAGCTCGACCCCGATTCCTGCATCCGGTAAGGCACACACGGACCGGCAACCTTTCCGTTCGGGGCGGCGACTGATCAGCGGTCATTCCCCCACACGGAACGGATCGCCGTATGAGTGAGCCGCGCAGCAAGGCCCAGCACCGTCGTCGCAGAAGCCGTACCGCCCTGGCGGTCGGGGTCCCCCTGGCCCTGACCGCCGCCGGTACCTTCACCTACGGCACCGACCTCGGCATCCTGGGCAGCAGTGTCCAGCAGGCCTCCGCCGCCGCCCCCGCCTGGGCCGCCGACACCGCCGACGGGTTCGCCTCCGTCAACTCCCTGGGGCAGAACGGGACGTACGGCGGGCGCGGCGGCCAGGTCGTCACCGTCACGACGCAGGCCGAGCTGGAGAAGTACGCCACCGCGACCCAGCCGTACGTCATCGTCGTCGCCGGGACGATCAACATGAACCCGGTCGGCAAAGAGATCAAGGTGCAGTCCGACAAGACCATCGTGGGACGGGGCACCGCCGGGCACATCGTGGGCGGCGGGTTCTTCCTCGGCCAGGGCGTGCACAACGTGATCATCCGGAACCTGACCATCCGGGACGCGTACCAGGGCATCTGGAACGACAAGGACCACGACTTCGACGCGATCCAGATGGACGGCGCCCATCACGTGTGGATCGACCACAACGACCTGCGGCACATGGCCGACGGGCTCATCGACGTCCGCAAGGACTCGACGAACGTCACCGTCTCCTGGAACAAGCTGAGCGACAACAACAAGACCTTCGGCATCGGCTGGACCGAGAACGTCAAGACCGACATCACGATCCACCACAACTGGATCCGTGAGACCGAGCAGCGCAACCCGTCCGCCGACAACGCCGCCCACGCTCACCTCTACAACAACTTCCTGGAGGACGCCCCGGGCACCGCCATCAAGTCGTCGTACGGGAACTACTCGCGCGGCGGCACGAAGATGGTGCTGGAGAACTCCCTCTTCCAGGGTGTCAACAACCCCGTCATCAAGGACAGCGGCGCCGCCGTCGTCCAGCGCGGCAACTCCTTCTCCGGCACCAGCGGGCGCAACGAGAGCGGCGGGAGTGCCTTCGACCCGAAGACGTACTACCCCTACAGCCTCGACAAGGCCACCGACCTCCCGTCGATCCTCAAGGCCGGTGCCGGCCCCCGCGCCTCCATCGGTACGACCGCCGCCACCAAGGCCGCCGCGGCCACCACCCTCACCGTCGCCCAGGACGGCAGCGGCCAGTACCGCACCGTGCAGGCCGCCGTGAACGCCGTGCCGGCGAACAACCCCTCGCGGGTCGTGATCGCCGTGAAGCCGGGGACATACCGGGAACTGGTGAAGGTGCCCTCCAACAAGCCGCACGTCACCATCCAGGGCACCGGCGGGAGCCGCAAGGACACGACGATCGTCTACAACAACGCATCGGGCACGCCGAAGCCCGGCGGCGGGACCTACGGCACCGGCGGCAGCGCGACCGTCGCCGTCGAGGCCGACGACTTCCAGGCGCGCAACCTGACCATCTCCAACGACTTCGACGAGAAGGCCAACCAGTCCCTCAACGGGCACCAGGCCGTCGCCCTGCGGACCGCCGCCGACAAGGTGTTCCTGGACGGGATCATCGTCAGCGGGGACCAGGACACGCTGCTGCTCGACACCGCCTCGAAGGACCGGCTGGGCCGGGTCTACGTCAGCAACTCCTACGTGATCGGCAACGTCGACTTCATCTTCGGCCGGGCCACGGCCGTCGTCGACCGGTCCGTCATCACGCTGAAGAAGCGCTGGGACGGCACCTCGTCCGGGTACGTCACCGCCCCGAGCACCGCGGCGAACCGCAAGGGCATCCTGATCGCCAACTCCACGGTGAACGGCGACGTCTCGGCCGGCACCTTCTACCTCGGCCGGCCCTGGCACGCGGGCGGGGACGCGTCCCTCGACCCGCAGACCACCGTCCGCAACACCAGCCTGAGCAACGCCGTCAGGTCCACCCCGTGGACCGACATGAGCGGGTTCTCCTGGAAGGACGACCGGTTCGCCGAGTACAAGAACTCCGGCGCGGGCGCGGGGCCGGCGAGCTCCAACCGGCCGCACCTGAGCGACGCGCAGGCCGCGGACCAGGAGGTCGCGGACTGGCTCGCGGGCTGGACGCCCTCGGCGTCCTGAACGGCTCCCTTCCGGGTCCGGCTGACGAGCGGCGCCGGACCCGGAAGGGTCACCACTTCAGGGGTGGTTACTGCTTCCAGGCGTAGTGCAGCCGGTCCAGGCCGCTCTGGTTGTTCACCGTCAGGCTGAGGTTCGTGCCCGTGCCCTGGAGCGTGGTGAGGGAGTAGGTGTCACCGTTGCGCAGTCCGGGCCAGTAGACCGAGCCGAGGCCCAGTTCCCGGATGGTGTCGGTCGCGGCCTGGATGTAGGCGATCTCGTTGGAGGTGCCCACCGGGCCGTTGTAGTCCAGGCCGGTGGTCATCGAGGCGCCGAACTCGTCGAGGATCGTGCGGGAGGCGCAGTCGCCGATGCGGGCCTTGAAGTCGGCCTTCCACTGGTCGACGCTGGTCCAGTCGGTGTGCCAGAAGCCGTAGTTGTGCAGGGCCAGGCGCGTGCCCTTCAGGCGCGGGTCGGCGCACACCGGCTTGACGTCCTCGCTGTACTTGTACCCGCCGATCAGGACCCGGTCCCGGGGTATGAAGCGGTGGGTGCTCACCCACTTCGCCGCGATGTCGGTCCACTCCTGTGCGGTGTAGCCGAACGGCTCGTTCATCGGCTCGAAGTACACCTTGGAGCTGCCGGCGTAGGCGGAGGTGATCCGGGCCCACATCCGGTCCCAGGACGCCTGGTCGTCGATCTTGCCGTCCTTGGCGTTGTCGGCCTCCCAGTAGCCCAGGATGACCTTGAAGCCCTTGGCGGTGGCGGCGTCGATCGCGCCCCGGTACGACTTCCAGAACGGGCCGTTGACCGAGGTCGGGTTGACCGGGAGGCGGACCGTGTTGGCGCCGAGCTCGGAGAACCCGCCGATGATCGCCTTGGACTTGGCGTAGGTGGTGGCGTAGCCGTCGGAGGTGGACAGGCCCGAGGGCACGACCGCGTCGTCGGCGTAGTTGTCGCGCGGGTCGGCCCAGTTGACGCCCTTGAAGTCGCTGACGGGCGGCGGAGTGGCGGGACGGTAGGCGGGAGAGGCGGCGGCGGGGGAGGCGAGTGCTCCACCGAATGCCGTGACGCAGGCCAGCAGCGCCCCCACGCAAGCTGTCCCGCGGTGGGTCTTTTGAGACACGACATCCCCTTCTGAGCATGTGCGAAGGTGAGCAGCCCACAGACGGACCGCCCAGTGGAGCACGAAACTAGAAGGAGACTCGAACAGAGGTCAACACATCAGCACACCAAATTTCATCAAGAAAGCAGGGATACCGAGTCGGCGTTGCAGTTAGGAGCCCACCGTCAGCCCCGAGCCCGACAGCCGCACCCGGATGCCGTCCTCCTCCACCCGTACGTCCTCCAGCCTCACGTCCCCCTGCTCCGGCTTCGGCAGTTCGAACGCCAGGGCGAGCCGGTCGGCCAGGACCGGGCGGGTCAGGCCCGACAACTCACCCAGGAGACCGGGGTCGAGGCCCAGGCGCTTGAGCACCTCGGGGTTGTCCAGGGCGAGATCGATGAGGTTCAGGCGTTCGGCCTGCCGGGCGAAGCGCGGGGAGCCGGTCAGCTCGGCGAGCTTGCCGTCGTCGGCCAGGGCCTGGTCCACGGTCGCCTCGGGCACGCCCATGCGCTGCACGATGGCCGGGACCGACAGCAGCGCCTTGGCCTTCTGAGCCTCCCGGGCCAGGTCGGCGGAGGCCTCGGGCGTCAGGTGCAGGCCTTCCGAGGCGCGCTTGCCGGGGCGGTAGGTCGCCAGGTCCCCGATGTCCAGGCGCATGCCGCCGATCTCCGTGGCGATGCCCCGCTCCCCCTGCCGCTGGATCCGAGCCTCGGCCCGCAGCTTCAGGTTGTGCCCGGCGACCGGCAGGGTGCCGCGGGCCCGCACCCGGTCCCGGCCCTCGCCGGTGAACGTCACCTGGGAGGCGCCCAGTTCACGGTTGAGGTCCTCGAAGGACAGCATGACGTCCCCGTCGAACCGGGGGACGTCGGCGCCGCGTACGGAGGTCAGGCCGTCGGCGTTGAGCGTCACGTCGTGGGCCGTGGCCGACACCTGCGCCAGCGAGACCCGGTCGGCGGCAACGTCCGGGACGGTCACCTTCACCGACTCCAGCCGCTTGTCGGCGAGCTGGGTGAGGAAGGGGAAGCCGCCGATCTCCACTTCGGGCGCGGCGGCCAGGTCGAGGCGGTCCTTGAGGGTGTCCGCGGCGCGGTGCTCGGCGTACAGCACGGCCCAGCGGTCGCCGAGGGCGGCGAACGCGGCCAGGACGACCAGGCCGACGACCGCCTTCACCGCGAGCGGCAAGCCAGCGAAACGATTCTTCCGACGCCGCTTGCCGCCGCGGCGGTGGTCCGGCGGGGCCCAGGCGTCCTCGGCGCCCACATCGCGTTCCTCCGGGAGGAACTCCTCCAGAGGGGTCTCCTCCAGAGGCCCGTCATCGAGGGCGGCGAGCTCCTCGTACGGGTTCGGACGGGGATGCGCATCTAGGTGGTGGGGGGTACGCATCGATCCATCCGACCATGCGCACCTCCCCCACCCGCAACTCGAACCCCCGGTATGCGACCTACTTCACGATCGTGATCCGGTCCGCCTTCGGCGGCGCGATCGGGCCCGCAGCCGAGGAGTTGGCCGTCAGGTACTGCTCCAGCGCGGTCAGGTCGTCGGAGCCGACGACGTCGTTCGCGCCCTGGCCGAGGGTCGGGAAGCCGTCGCCGCCGCCCGCGAGGAAGCTGTTCGTCGCGACGCGGTAGGTGGCCGCCGGGTCGATGGCCGAGCCGTTCAGCTTGATGCTGTCCGTGACCACCCGGTCGGCACCGGACTTGGTGAGGTCCAGCGTGTAGGTCAGGCCGGACGAGACCTGGAGGACCTTCGGGGCCGCCGCGTTGGGGCCGGTCACCTGCTCCTTGAGCACCTGGATCAGCTGCGCGCCCGTGAAGTCCTGGAGGTTCACGGTGTTGGCGAACGGCTGGACGGTGAAGCCCTCGGCGTAGGTGACGACACCGTCGCCCTCGGCGGCCTTGGCCGCGTACGTCAGGGGCGCCCGGATACCGCCCGGGTTCATCAGCGCCAGGTCCGTCTCCGGGTCGAGCTGCTTGCCGTGCGCGAGCTGGGCGTCGGCGATCAGGTCGCCGAGCGGGGACTCGGTGCCGGTGTTGCCGATGTCGCCGGAGATGTAGCCGATCGGCTTGTTGCCGATGGGCGCGGCCAGCGTGTTCCACTTGCTGATCAGCTCGGTCATGTCGGGCGCCTTGGGGACGTCCCGGGTGACCACGCGGTTCGCGGACTTCACCGCCGTGCGGGCGATGTCGCCGGTCCTGCGGTCGTAGGTCAGCGTGGTGTCGGTGTAGAGGCGGCCGAAGGACGCGGCCGAGGTGACCATGCGGGGCTTGCCCGCCGGGTCGGCGATGCTGCACACGTACGCGCTGTGGGTGTGGCCGGTGACCAGCGCGTCGACCTGCGGCGTGACGTTCTTGGCGATGTCGACGATCGGGCCGGAGATGCCGTCGCCCGCACCCGGGGAGTCACAGTCGTAGTTGTACGACGTCGACGCCGGGAAGCCGCCCTCGTGGATGAGCGCGACGATCGACTTCACGCCCTGCTTCTGCAGCACCTTGGCGTACTTGTTGATCGTTTCGGTCTCGTCCTTGAAGGACAGGCCCTTGACGCCCTCGGCGGAGACGATGTCCGGGGTGCCCTCCAGGGTCACGCCGATGAAGCCGACCTTGACGCCGTTCTTCTTCCACACCCAGTAGGGCTTGAGGATCGGCTTCTTCGTCTTCTCGTCGAGGACGTTGGCGGCCAGGTAGGGGAAGTCGGCACCCTGGAACTTCTCGTCCGTGTAGCAGCCGTCCTTCGGGTGGCAGCCGCCGTTCTGGAGGCGGGCCAGCTCCTTGGCGCCCTCGTCGAACTCGTGGTTGCCGACCGAGGTGACGTCGAGGTCGAGCTTGTTCAGCGCCTCGATGGTCGGCTCGTCGTGGAACAGCCCGGAGATCAGCGGGGAGGCGCCGACCATGTCGCCGCCGGCGGCCGTGATGGAGTACTTCTCGCCCTTGCGGGCCTCGCGCAGGTGGGTGGCGAGGTACTCGACACCACCGGCGTCGATGGTTTTCGTCGTGCCGTCGTGCTGGTGCTCGGTGACCCGGCCGGACGAGCCCGCCGGCGGCTCCAGGTTGCCGTGCAGGTCGTTGAAGGACAGCAGCTGCACGTCCTGGTAGCGGCCGGGCCAGTGCCCGCCCCCCTGGTCCTCCTCGCCGGCGGTCGCCGACCCCGGCAGCCCCGCGGCTGCCAGCGCGCCGACGGTGACGACACCGGCGGCGAGAGCGGCGAAACGATTCGTACGACGTCTCCGGCGCTCCGGATGCGCCGGTGAAGTGGCTGGCATACGCCCCCCTGTGGGTCTGCTGGGACAGTGATGTCGTCCGGCGCAGCCTAGAGTCAACGCGCGTAGCGCGACAGGCCTTTCGTGGTTACGACCTGGTTGCTTCTTTGCCGACGATTTGCCGGTGGCGCCCCGTACCCTCGTACGCATGACCAGCGACGACACCGTACGGCCAGGCCACCCCCGCTCGATCGAGACCCTTGCCGCGCTCTCCGCGGAGCAGACCGAGGCCGTGCTCGGGCTGCTCGACGAGGCGGCCCGGACCGACGGGCAGCAGGCGGTGTCCGAACAGGGCCGGTTGCAGTTGCGCGGCGGCGAGCGGGAGGGCGTGGCCCATCTGCTGCTCACCGTCGACGGCGTACTCGTCGGCTATGCCCAGTTGGAGGACACCGACCCGGTGGAGCCGCCGGCCGCCGAGCTGGTCGTGCACCCCGGCCACCGCGGGCACGGGCACGGACGCGCGCTCGGTTCGGCGCTGCTGGCCGCGTCGGGGAAGCGGCTGCGGGTGTGGGCACACGGCGGGCACTCCGCCGCCCGGCATCTCGCGCAGGTCCTCGGCCTGACGCTGTTCCGTGAACTGCGCCAGATGCGGCGGCCGTTGACCGGCTTCGACGCACCCGACCCGGTGCTCCCCGAGGGCGTCACGATCCGCACCTTCGTCCCCGGCGAGGACGACGCGGCCTGGCTCGCGGTCAACGCCGCCGCCTTCGCCCACCACCCCGAGCAGGGCTCCCTCACCCAGCGCGACCTCGACGACCGCAAGGCCGAGCCGTGGTTCGACCCGGCGGGCTTCTTCCTGGCCTTCCGCGGCGACGAACTCGTCGGCTTCCACTGGACGAAGGTGCACGCCGAGGAGGGCCTGGGCGAGGTGTACGTCCTCGGTGTGGGGCCGGGCGCGCAGGGCGGCGGCCTCGGCAAGTCCCTCACCACGATCGGGCTGCGGCACCTGGCGGGGCAGGGCCTGCCGACCGCGATGCTCTACGTCGACGCCGACAACAAGGCGGCGGTGTCGGTCTACGAGCGGCTGGGGTTCACCACGCACGAGGTGGACCTCATGTACCGGACGGAGACCTGAGCCGTGCCCTCGACGACCGGACTGCGTGTCCGGCCCGCCGCCGAGGCGGACCTGGCCGCTCTCGTGCGACTGCGCGACGCCGCCGCCCGCCGGTTGCTGGCCCGTGGTGTCACCGGGCAGTGGCAGCCGGGGGAGCTCGACGAGGACCACTTCCGCCGGGTCATGGAGCACGGCGAGGTCTGGCTCGCCGAGGCCGGCGGGCGCCTCGCGGGTGCCTGGGAGCTGTGGTGGGAGGACGAGGACGCCTGGGGCCCGCAGCCGCCCGTGGCCGGGTACGTGCACCGGCTGATGGTGGACCGGACCGCCACCGCGCCCGGGACGGGCCGACTGCTGCTGGACGCCGCCGAGCGCCGTGTGGCCGAGGCGGGACGCAGCCGGGTTCGCCTGGACTGCCTCGCGAGCAACGCGCAGCTCAACGCCTACTACCTGGCAGCCGGTTACCGCGTCGTGGGGCACAAGGCGGGCAAGCCGCAGCCCGGCGGGGCGCCCAAGTCCTTCACCCTGATGGAGAAGCAGCTCGGGTAGGCGGCACGTGGGTGGGCGGCGGCTGCGCCCAGGACGGCCGCCAGGTCGCGCCCTGTGGCGGTCGCGGCCGGGTCGCCACCAGATAGTCGCGCAGGGCCGTCAGGCCGGGATGCGGGTTGTCCGTGCGCCAGAGCAGTGAGTGCGGGTAGACCGGGACCGGATCCACGAGCGGGACGAGCCGCAGGTCGTGGGCGACCGGCCAGACGTGCGGGGTGCGTTCGCTGAGGAAGGTCGCCACGGTCGCGGAACCGGCGATCGTGTCGAGGAGCGCCTCCAGGCCGAAGTTGGGCCCGATGGTGTCGATGGCCGGCCCGAACGCCGTGGCCAGTTCCTCGTAGTAGGCGTGCCACTCGGTCCCGGGCACGTTGCCCGGCATCCAGATCCGGTGTCCGGCGAGCTGCGCGGTCGTGACCCGGGCGGCCCGGGCGAACGGATGGCCGGGGCCGACGCACAGCCGCAGCGGCTCGTCGAGGACCGGGGTGGCCGTGATGCCGTCGGGGAGCCGCTGCCCGGGCATGGTGACGGCACGGAAGGTGGCGTCGACGGCCCCGTCCCGCAGGGCTGTCACGGCCGTCTCGACGTCGAACAGCGTGACGACATCCAGGGCGATCTCCGGGTGCGCCCGGTGGAAGTGCTGCACCAGTCCGCCGGGGGCGGCCCGGCGTCCCACGACGTCCACCCGCAGCGCCCGGTCGCCGGGCCGGACGGCGGCCGTCGCCCGCTCCTCGGCCCGGAGCAGGACCCGGGCGTGCGGCAGCAGGGCCTGCCCGTCGATGGTGAGTTCCGCCCCGCGCGGCGTACGGACCAGCAGCCGTACCCCGAGGTCCCTCTCCAGCGCGGCGATCCGCTTGGACACGGCCTGCTGGGTGAGGGCCAGGTCCACGGCGGCCTTCTGGAACTGCCCGGAGTCGGCGATCGCCACGAAGGCCCGTACGGCTTTGAGGTCCACAAGGGGCAGCGTAGCCGCACAACAGGCGGTTGTCGGAGGGGCCGGTGAACAGGGAACCTGGAAGCCGGACGTGCTCCTTTTGCACAACCACTCGGCGTGCTAGAACCGGATCCGTCGCCGCACCGGCTCCACCGCGCACACCGCGCCGAAGACCACCGCCCCGGCCAGCACCACGGCCCACCGGTCGTGCGCCGCGGCCCACCGCTCGTCCTCCACCGGCACGAACAGGGCCCAGCGGCCGGGCCAGAACAGCAGGGCCAGGACGGCCGTGGCCAACAGCCCGCCCGAGACCGGCGGTCCGGGCCGGGCGACCTCGCTGAAGCGCACCGCGGCCGCCGCGCCCGCGACCGCCAGGACGAAGGCGGCCCCGGCCTCCAGCGTGATGTCGCCCACCGGGGGGCGCGCGCCCTGTGGCACGAGCAGCAGGGCCACCGTCCACCAGGCCGCCGCTGCCGGGACGGCCAGGGCGACGCGCAGGGCCACACGGACCGGGCGCGGGGTCGGCACGGCGGCCGTGGTGTGCCGGGCCGGGTCGTCCAGGAGGAAGGCCAGGCCCACGGCGAAGGCGAGGATCGCGGCCCGCAGCAGGTACAGGGAGAGCCGTTCCGCCGTCTCGCCGGTCCGGGTCAGCGCGGCGAGCAGCAGTCCCGCCGCACCGGCCGCGCCGACCGCGCCCCACGGCACCGTCCGGTGGACGGGGAGCACCAGCTGCCGGGTCACAGGCACTTGTCCTCCCCCTCGGGCGCGGGCAGGCCCAGCAGTTCGGCGGCCCGGGCCGCGGTGATCTTCGGGGCGGTGAGTTCGACCCACCGGTCCTTGACCCGTGCGCCGGCCTCGGCGCGGGGCAGGTCGAGCAGCGCGCGCAGCACCTCGGTCTGCGCCTCGGTCATGTACAGCCCGTCGGTGGGCTGGAGCACGGAGTCGGAGCCGGTGACGGTGTCGTTGAGGCGAACCCGGCGCAGCGCGTCGAGCGGGTCGGACTCCCAGCCCACGGCCAGCCACATCAGGGGCACGATGCGGCCGTCGCAGATCGAGGTCGCGGCCTTCTCGTCGCCCGCGATCAGCACACCGGCCACGGCGGCCGAGAACTCGGGGACGCGGTTGCCGCCCCACTGGGTGCCCACCGTCACCTCGTGCGGGCGCTTCAGCGACTCCAGAGCGGCGTCACCGGAGAGGCCGTAGCGCGCCTCGACCCGTTGCCGTACGACGACGTCCTGCTCGTGGGCGCCGCCCCCGGCCAGGGACCGGACGCGATCCACCACCCTGGCCCAGTCACCCACGCGGGGCTCCCATTCGGGAAACGCGCAGTACGTGGACCCGTCCCGCCGCACGCAGGACTGCACCTGCTCGGGGTGCACCGAGGCGCGTTCGCGCGCCCTGACCAGCTCGGGGGAGTCGCCCGCCGACTGGGCCACCCCGCCCACCAGCGTCATGGCCAGCGTCCCGGCGACACCGGCGAACACGGCAGGCTTGCGGCCGCCGGCCACGAGCAGCGCCAGCAGGCCGAGGCTCAGCGCGAGCCCGGCCAGGTACAGGGCGTGCCAGGCGGCGGGCCGGCCCAGCAGGTCCGACGGCAGGGTGTTGGAGGTCGCGTCCTCGACCACCGGCAGCAGCCAAAGGGCCGCCCCGTAATCCATGCCCGAGAAGAAGAGGAACAGGAACAGGAAGAGCACCACCAGCAGCGGTGCGGCGACGGCGGACCGCACCAGCCCGGCCATGAGCAGTCCGGCCAGCCCGAACAGCAGCACGGTCAGCGGGCCGACGAGCAGTTCGCCCACCGACCCGTGCCCGATCGCGCCGGGCCGCAGCGCCTCCCGGCCGAACTGCCCGGCCACGCACACGGCGGTGAGCAGGGCCGCGGCCACGACCGACAGGGCGTGCGCGGCCGTACGGCGCCACCGCGGGAGGACCAGCACCGTGAGGAGCTGTTCCGTCCCGTGCCTGTGGGAGCGCAGCGCGGCGCTGTTGACGGACAGCAGGACCGCGAGGCCGATGAGCATCGGCGCGCCCTGGGTGGCCCGGTCGGCGTCCTGGAGGGCCGGGTAGTCGCCCCAGGCCTTCCCGGAGCGCCACACGGTCCAGCCGACGTACACGGCGAAGGCCACGAGCACCGGTATCCGGGTCAGCAGCCGGCGCGACTCGAACAGGGCCAGGGCGAGCACGGCCTTCCGGGGCCCGCCCGGCTCCTCCAGCGTGCCGGACACGGCAGGTTTCTCCACCACCGCGGTCATGCCGCCACCTCCGCTCCGGCGCCGTCGAGGGTGAGCAGGTAGCCGTCCTCCAGGGTGGGTTCGAGGAGATCGGCCCCGGCCGGCGGATCGCCGAGGTTGCGGAAGGAGCCGGTGCCCGTGCGCCACCCCGCCTTCGCGCCCGGGTCCCGCTCGGCGCTGCTCCACACGCGCCCCGCGGCCCGCGCGGTCAGCTCGGCCGGAGTGCCCTCGAACCGCACCCGGCCACCGGCCATGACCAGCACGCGGTGGCAGAGCATCGCCACGTCCTCCGTCTGGTGGGTGGACAGCAGCACCGTCCGGCCCTCCCCCGCTCCGGCGATCAACTCCCGGAACCGCATGCGCTGTTCGGGGTCCAGTCCCACGGTCGGCTCGTCGAGGACCAGGAATCCGGGGTCCCCGACCAGGGCGGCGCCCAGGGCGACGCGCTGCCGCATCCCCCCGGACAGCTTGCGGATGCGCTTGCCCCGCACGTCCGCCAGCCCGGCTTCGTCGAGCACCCGCCGCACCTCCCGGTGCCGGACGCCCCGGTCGGTCATCTCCTTGAGGATCGCCACGTAGTCGACGAACTCGAAGGCGGTGAAGTCCGGGTGGAAGCCCGGGGTTTGCGGCAGATAGCCCAGCCGCCGCCGCACCTCCTGCCGGCCGCGGGCGGTGGCCGGGTCGTGCCCGAGCACGGTGAAGGTGCCCCGGTCGGCGGGCAGGGCCGTGGCGAGCACCCGCAGCAGCGTGGTCTTGCCGGCGCCGTTGGGGCCGAGCAGCCCGGTGACGCCGGCGGTAAGGCGCAGCGACACGTCGTCGAGGGCCCGGGTGCCGCCGTAGCGGAGGCTCAGCCCGGAGGCGGACACGGTCGGGGTCATACGGCACGTCCCTGGAAGAGGTCGAATCGGTCACGGAGCAGGAAGAGCAGCCCGGCGGCGAGCGCGGCGACCACCGCCGCCACGCCCTGCCCGGCCGCGGTGAACGGCGCGAGCGGCACGTCCGCCCCCGCCCGCAGCGCGTCGGCCGTCAGCAGCAGCCCGGCCCACGCACCGCCCACCAGGGACGGCGCGAGCACCGGCCCCAGCCGGGGCGTCAGCGCGAGCCCGGTCGCGGTCAGCGCCAGCCCGGGCAGCAGCCAGGCCAGCGCCCGCAGCCCGTAGGCGGGCAGGGCGAGGGTCGCCAGGCCGTTCAGCGCGAGCACGACGGCCAGCACGGCCACGGTCCGGATCATCAGCAGCCGGAACCCGTGCGTCGGCGCGACGACGGCCATCTCGTACGTCGGATCCAGCGCGGGCCCGTACGACAGCGCCACCCCCGCCAGCGGCAACAGCGGCGCCAGGGCCAGGAACAGCGTGGGGAACTCCCCGGTGCGCACGGAGTGCCCGGCCGCCACGCTCAGGAGCAGCACGGCGACGACGGCCCCGAGCCAGGACCGCCGCAGCACCGGCGTCGCCGCCAGCAGCCGCGCGGTGTGCCCCGGCACCCCGGCTCGTACGAGCAGCCGCTCCAGGATTCCGGTGCGGGGCGCGTCCAGCTCGGCGTCGAGCCGGTCCCACCCGGCGTCCAGGGCGACCGGGTCGCTGACGTAGGCCAGCGCCCCGCGGCATCGGGCGCAAGAGGTCAGATGCGCGTCGGCGGACCAGAGCGCGGGAGCCGCCAGCTCCCCTCGTGCGTAGGCCCGCAAGTCCTCTTCCGGCACGTGCCAGCTCATGCCAACGCCTCCCGCAGCTGCTTCCGGGCCCGCATCGCCCGTGTCTTGACCGTCCCGGGCGGTATCCCGAGCAGTACCGCCGCCTCACGGGTGGTCAGCCCGTCGATGACGGTCGCCTGCAGCACCGCCCGCAGCTCCGGCGACAGCCGGACCAGGGCCCCGGCGAGGTCCCCGTGCTCCACCCCCGCGAGCACGCGGTCCTCCGCCGAGGCCTCGTCCCGGTGCCGCAGCCGCGCCAGGGCCTGCCGCAGCCGCCCCCGTGCCCCGTCGCCGCGCAGCGCGTCCACGAGCCGCCGCGACGCGATGCGCCACAGCCACCCGGCCGCGTCCGCGGCTCCGGCCTCCTCCCGGTGGCGGGCCTTGCCCCGCCACACCGCGAGGAACGTCTCCTGCACCACGTCGTCGACGACCCCGAGGTCGGCGCACCGCCCCCGCAACCGGGCCCGGAGCCAGGGCGCGTAGCGCCGGTACAGCTCCTCGAAGGCACGCCGGTCGGCGTCCGCGGCTATGGCCCGCAGCAGCTCCCCGTCGCTTCTCGTATCGCTCACATCTCCTCATCGGACGGGCCGGGCCGAACGGTTCACGAAAGCACGCTTGACTTTGCCGACCCGCTCCACCACCCTTTCACTACTCAATTAGTGAAAGGGTGGTTCAAGCAGTGGTCGAGTACCGCATCGACCGGCGCAGCGGCGTGGCCACCTATGTCCAGATCGTCCAGCAGACCAAGCAGGCCCTGCGCCTGGGCCTGCTGGAGCCGGGCGACAGGCTCCCCACGGCCCGCGAGGTCGTGGAGGCCACCGCCATCAACCCGAACACGGTCCTCAAGGCCTACCGGGAGCTGGAGCGCGAGGGCCTGGTCGAGGCCCGCCGCGGACTCGGCACGTTCGTCCGCAGGTCCCTGGGCGCGGCCCCCGCCGACTCCCCCCTCCGCGCGGAGCTGGACGCGTGGGCGGCCCGGGCCCGCGCGGCCGGTCTGGAGCACGACGACGTGGCCGCCCTCTTCACTTCCGTACTCGACGCGCACTTCGCAGACTCCAAGGGGGACGCATGACCGACACCGCCATCGAGGCGGCGGCACTGGGCAGGAGGTTCGGGCGCCGCCGCAGGCCCGCCCTGGACGGCTGCTCCTTCCGGCTCCCGGCGGGCCGCGTGTGCGCCGTCGTCGGCCCGAACGGCGCCGGCAAGTCCACCCTGCTCGCCCTGGCGGCCGGGCTGCTGCGGCCCACCGACGGCTCGATCACCGTGCTCGGCCAGGCCCCGGCGGCCTCCCGCGAGCGCCTCGCCTACGTCGCGCAGAACAAGCCCCTGCACCCCCAGCTCACCGTCACCGGCACCCTGCGCCTGGGCCGCGACCTCAACCCGCGCCGCTGGGACGCCGGGGCCGCCGAGCGGATCGTCGCGGAGGGCGACCTCGACCCGGGCGCGCGGATCCGCTCCCTCTCCGGCGGCCAGCGCACCCGCGTGGCGCTCGCCCTGGCCCTCGGCAAGCGCCCCGAACTGCTGCTCCTGGACGAGCCGATGGCCGACCTCGATCCCCTCGCCCGGCACCAGCTGATGGCCACCCTCATGGCCGACGCCGCCGACCGCGGCACCACGGTTGTCATGTCCTCGCACGTGGTGGCGGAGCTGGAGGGCTCCTGCGACCACCTGCTGCTGCTCGGCGGCGGCCGCGTCCGTCTCGCCGGGCCGCTGGACGACCTGCTCGCGGCTCACACCCTGGTCACCGGCCGGGCGGGCGACCCGCTCGGCCCGCACACCGTGGTCGAGTCCCGCACCACCGGCCGCCAGCTGACCGCACTGGTCCGGCCCACGGGCCCCCTCGGCGACGGGGTCCAGGGCGACCGCCCCTCCCTGGAGGAAGTCGTCCTGGCCCACCTGCGCTCCCCCGACGCCCCGCCGCTCCTGCTCGACGCGCGGGAGGCCGCCGTATGAGCGCCGCGACCGTCGGGGCACCCACCGCCGTCCGGCGGTTCCCGGAGCCGCGCGGCCTGTTCCTGGCCATGCTGCGGGTGCACCGCTCGGCACTGCTGTTCTGGGCCGCGCTGGTGGCGGTGGCCGTCGGGGCGCTGCTGTGGGCGCTCGGGCCGGGGGCGGACAGCGCCTGGGCGGAGTACCGGGCGTCGGGCTGCGGCGGGGACAGCCCCAACCTCGGTTGCGACCTCCCCGGGCCCGCGCACGGCCGCTACGACACGGTCGTGGCGTGCGCCTCCGGACTCCTCGCCGTCCTGCCGGTGCTCACCGGGGCCTGGGCGGGCGGCGCGCTCATCGGCCGCGAGCTGGAGAGCGGCACCGCACGGCTGGCCTGGACCCAGTCGGTCACCCCGGCCCGCTGGCTGGCCGCCAAGCTCGCCGTCCCCGCCCTGCTGCTCGTCCCGGGCACGCTCGTGATCACCCTGCTGCACCGGGCGCTGTGGGCGTCCGACAGCCACCTGCAGCGCGTCCTGGGCTGGCGCGAGTGGCACGACGACAGCGTCTTCGAGGCCAACGGCATCCTCGCCACCGCCCACCCCCTGGCCGCCCTCGCCCTCGGCGTCCTGGCCGGCCTGGTGGTGCGCCGGGCGCTGCCCGCCCTCGCCGTCGCGGCCCTGGCCGTCATGGCGCTGGTCTACGTGCTCGACGACGTGCGCCCGCACCTGTGGCCGATGCCCCCCGGCACGCCCGTCCTGATGCACCGGCACCCGTCCTCCCACTTCTGGCCCCTCCAGCTCGTGGAGACCGGCATCGTCCTGGCCGTCGCCGCGCTGGCGACCGCGGCCTCGTTCGCCCTGCTGCGCCGCCGCACGGGAGCGGCCGTATGACCGCCCCCGGCACGGCCCCGGCACCCGCCGGCCGCCCGGGCGGCCTGGTCCGTACGGTCGCGCGCACGCACCGCACGGCCCTCGCCCTGGCCCTCCTGGTCCTGGCCGCGGCGACGGCCGCGCTGGTCTGGCTGCACTCCCTCACGGACGAGGCCCGGGCGGGGCACAGCGCGTGCGCCACACCCCCGACCGACCGGCTCCCGTCCTGCGCGGCCGTCGACGCGATCACCGCCGACGACACCTACACGAGCGGCCTGTCGGTGACCGTCACCCTGCTGTCCTGGGTGATGTTCCCGGTGGCCGCCTGGGCGGGCGGCGCCCTGACCGGGCGCGAGCTGGAGAGCGGCACCGCACGGCTGGCCTGGACCCAGTCGGTCACCCCGGCCCGCTGGCTGGCCGCCAAGCTCGCCGTCCCCGCCGCGCTGCTCACCGCCGGCACGGGCGGGCTGGTCCTGGTGAACGTCTGGGCACGCGGGGACGCCGATCCCGACCTGGCCGGCGACTGGTACTACCCGGACGTGTTCGTGTCGACGGGCCCGGTGGCCGTGGCCTACGCCCTGGCCGGTCTCGCCCTCGGGGCCCTGGCCGGACTGGTGTGGCGCCGGGCCCTGCCCGCCGCCGGAGTGGCCCTCGCGGCCTCCCTGCTCCTGCACACCTTCCTGGAACGGCACCGCGAGGACCTCTGGCCGCCCGTCACCCGCACCGAGGCCGGCAGCTTCGAACTGCCCCGTTCGGCCCTCCAGGTCGCCTGGGCCGACTCACCCGTGAACGGCGTCCCGCTCACCCGCGCGACCTTCCACCCCGAGTCCCACTTCTGGCCCCTGCAGTACGTGGAGAGCGGGCTGCTCCTGGCCGTGGCCGCCGTCGCGACGGCCGGCGCCTTCGTCCTGCTGGCCCGCCGCCTGCCCTGAACCCGGTCCGCGCGTCCTTCCACGGGGGGATGGACGCGCGGACCGCACCCGCGCACCCCTCGCGGGCCGCCCCCCGCTATCCCGCACGTCATGTCTCCGTAACCATTGATTCAGACGAGCTTGCGAAGCTCGGCCAATGAATCCCGCCGTGCCAGAGCCTTCCCCGCCCCGTGAGGGTCCCGAGGGAAACGGGAGCACTCATGTGACACCCCCACTCCCGCCCGCGCTGTCCGACGCGCCCGTGATGCTCGCGGCGCGGAAGAATGGGTCCATGAGCCAGCCGAACACCCAGGCACAGGTCCAGCACGCGCAGCCCTCCGTGGGCTCCATCGCAGCCCACCGCCCCCACACGGTGGCAGCGGCGGTCTCCGATCTGGAACCGGACATCGATGCCGACCTCGACGCGTACGAGGAGTCGCCGTACGACGGCCCCCAGCTGCCGCATGGCCGCTTCCTCGACCGGGAGCGCAGTTGGCTCGCGTTCAACGAGCGCGTGCTCGAGCTCGCCGAGGACCCGAACACGCCCCTGCTGGAGCGGGCCAACTTCCTCGCGATCTTCGCCAGCAACCTGGACGAGTTCTTCATGGTCCGGGTGGCCGGTCTGAAGCGCCGCATCGCCACCGGCGTGGCCACCCGCTCCGCCTCCGGCCTCCAGCCCCGCGAGGTGCTGGAGATGATCTGGGCCCGCTCCCGTGAGCTGATGGCGCGGCACGCCGCCTGCTACCACGAGGACGTCGCCCCCGCCCTTGCGGAGGAGGGCATCCACCTGGTCCGCTGGAGCGAGCTGCAGGAGAAGGAGCAGGCCCGCCTGTTCACCCTGTTCCGACACCAGATCTTCCCCGTGCTGACCCCGCTGGCGGTCGACCCGGCGCACCCGTTCCCGTACATCTCCGGCCTGTCGCTGAACCTGGCCGTCGTCGTGCGCAACCCGGTCACGGGCCACAAGCACTTCGCCCGGGTGAAGGTGCCGCCGCTGCTGTCCCGCTTCCTGGAGAGCTCCCCGGGCCGCTACGTCCCCATCGAGGACGTCATCGCCGCCCACCTGGAGGAGCTGTTCCCGGGCATGGAGGTGCTGGAGCACCACGCCTTCCGCCTCACCCGCAACGAGGACCTGGAGGTCGAGGAGGACGACGCGGAGAACCTCCTCCAGGCCCTGGAGAAGGAGCTCATGCGGCGCCGCTTCGGGCCGCCGGTGCGCCTGGAGGTCGAGGAGTCCATCGACCGCGAGGTCCTGGACCTGCTGGTGCGCGAGCTGAAGATCAGCGAGGCCGAGGTGTACCCGCTGCCGGGCCCGCTGGACCTCACGGGCCTGTTCCGGATCGCCTCCCTGGACCGGCCGGAGCTGAAGTACCGCAAGTTCGTCGCCGGCACCCACCGGGACCTGGCCGAGGTCGAGTCGGCGTCCGCGCCGGACATCTTCGCCGCGCTGCGCGAGCGGGACGTGCTGCTGCACCACCCGTACGACTCGTTCTCCACCTCCGTCCAGGCCTTCCTGGAGCAGGCGGCCGGCGACCCGGACGTCCTCGCCATCAAGCAGACCCTGTACCGGACGTCCGGTGACTCCCCGATAGTCGACGCGCTCATCGAGGCCGCCGAGACCGGCAAGCAGGTGCTGGTCCTGGTCGAGATCAAGGCCCGCTTCGACGAGCACGCCAACATCAAGTGGGCGCGCAAGCTGGAGGAGGCCGGCTGCCACGTGGTCTACGGCCTGGTCGGCCTGAAGACCCACTGCAAGCTGTCGCTGGTGGTCCGCCAGGAGGGCGAGACGCTCCGCCGCTACAGCCACGTCGGCACCGGCAACTACCACCCGAAGACGGCCCGCCTCTACGAGGACCTCGGACTGCTCACGGCCGACCCGCAGGTCGGCGCCGACCTCTCGGACCTCTTCAACCGCCTGTCCGGCTACTCGCGCCGGGAGACCTACCGACGGCTGCTCGTCGCGCCCAAGTCGCTGCGCGACGGCCTGGTCTCGCGGATCACCAAGGAAGTCCAGCACCACCGCGCGGGCCGCCCCGCCTACGTCCGCATCAAGGTCAACTCGATGGTCGACGAGGCCGTCATCGACGCCTGCTACCGCGCGGCCCAGGCGGGCGTGCCGGTGGACATCTGGGTGCGCGGCATCTGCGCGGTGCGCCCGGGCGTGGCGGGCCTGTCGGAGAACATCCGGGTCCGCTCGATCCTCGGCCGTTTCCTGGAGCACTCCCGGGTGTTCGCCTTCGGCAACGGCGGCGAGCCCGAGGTGTGGTTCGGCAGCGCCGACATGATGCACCGCAACCTCGACCGCCGGATAGAGGCCCTCGTCCGGGTCACCGACCCGGCCCACCGAGCGGCCCTGAACCGGCTGCTGGAGACCGGCATGTCCGACTCCACCGCCTCCTGGCACCTCGGCCCGGACGGCGACTGGACCCGGCATGCGACCGACGCGGACGGACAGCCCCTGCGCAACGTCCAGGAGATGCTCATAGACGCCCGGAGGCGCCGGCGTGGCACAGCAACACCTTGACCCGACGGATCCCCGGTCCAGGCACGCCGGGCCCGTCCCCACCGGTGACGCCCTCGCGGGCTATCTGCGGGCCCAGGCCACGGAGTTCCTCCGCGCACTGCGCCTGCACCGGGAGACGGGGTCGGGGGCGAACGGCTCGGAGGGATCCGCCGAGGCGGCCCGTGCCCTGCGCCGCTCGGCCCGCCGCATCAGCGCCAGCCTGCACACGTTCCAGTCGCTCCTCGACTCGGACTGGTGCGAGGCGATGCGGCCCGAACTGGCCTGGGTGTCGGGCACGCTGGCGATGGAACACGCGTACACGGCACGTCTGGAACGCCTGCTGGCGGCCCTGCACCGCCTGTCGGGCTCGACGGCGTTCCCGGCCCGGACGGGTGCACGGGCAGCGGCGGCATCACTGCCCAAGGCCGGCCCGCCCGCCCAGGAACGCGGCAACCTGACGGTAGGAGCGGCCAAGGCGGGCGCCCTGCTCGACCGGCAGTTGACGCTCGCCCGCACCCGGGCCCACTCCACGGCCCTGCAGGCCGTGGGCAGCAGCCGCTTCCACGCCGTCGCGGACAAGGTCGCGGTGCTGGCCAGCGAGGTCCCGCTCGCCAAGACCGCCGGCACCACCGACCTGCGTCCCCTCTCCACGGCGGCCCAGGACCGTCTCGCCGACGCCGTGACCGCCCTCCCCCTCGTCGTCGCGGGGCATCCGTACAACGCCGCGGCCCTCGTCCACGGCCTGTCCCCGGACACCGTCCCGCACCCGCAGGACGCCCCGTGGCACCAGGTCCGCCTGCTGCTGCGCCTGCACCGCTACGCCCGCGAGGCCGTCAGCGGCCCCAAGGGCAACGCCGTGGTCGACCTGCGGCTGCTCGCCGCCGGACAGGCCCTGAACCGGCACCGCGACGCCTCGGAGGCGGCGGCAGCGGCGGCCCAGGCGGCCCGTACCCCGCGCATCGCCCCGGCCACGGCCTACGCCCTCGGCGTGCTCCACGCCGACCAGCGGCACGAGGTGGAGGCGGCGCGTTTCGCGTTCCAGCAGGCCTGGCAGAAGGAGACCGTCGGCGCGTCATGACCGGGCCCGGCACCAGGAGGCGGTGAAACCGGTGAGCACCCCCAAGGACACCACGGTTCAGGCGGCGGGCTGTGTGCTGTGGCGCCGCTCCCCCGCCACGGGCGAGCCGGAGCTCTGCCTCATTCACCGGCCGAAATACGACGACTGGTCGTGGCCGAAGGGGAAACTGAAGCGCGGCGAGGAGGCACTCGCGGGCGCGCTGCGCGAGGTGGCGGAGGAGACGGGCTGCCGGGCCGTGCCGGGCCCCGAGCTGTCCACCCAGCGCTATCGGGCCAACGGCCGCCCCAAGAAGGTCCGCTACTGGGCGGCCGAGGCGGTGTCCTGCGCGTTCTCCCCGACGGACGAGGTGGACCGGGTCCTGTGGCTGAATCCCGCCGCCGCCCGGGACCGCCTCACCCAGGCCCACGACCGGCCCCTGGTGGACGAACTGCTCGCCGTCCTGCACCTGCCCCGGACGGCCGGCTGACCGGAAGATCCATTTTCGTCCGCAAAAGCGGAATGCCGACGTGCTCTCCCCGTGAGCATTCCGTGACCTAACCAGGCCTTAGGCAGGGGTTCACCCCGCGTTCATTTGCGGCCATCGGCGGCTTCACCTGATCTGCCTAATTTCGGCCTTACCGACGCGAGCCGCGCCCGCAGAGTGCGACCGCGTCCGCATCACTCAGACTTCGCACGCCGCCGAATCAGGACGGCGGCTCCTGGAAGGAACTCAAGTGAAGCTTCAGCGCATGAACCGGCGGGCCCTCGCTCTCGGTGCTCTCGCCGTCTCCGGCGCCCTGGCCCTCACGGCGTGCGGCTCCGACGAAACCGGCAACCCGGACGGAGGCTCCTCCAACGCCGCCGCGCCGAGCAACATCAAGTGTGACGACGCCTCGGGCCAGGTGCTCGCCGACGGCTCCTCCGCACAGAAGAACGCGGTCGACGCGTGGGTCAAGCAGTTCTCCGCGGCCTGCAAGGTGGAGATCAACTACAAGGCCGGCGGTTCCGGGGCCGGTGTCACCGCGTTCACGCAGGGCCAGGTCCCCTGGGCCGGTTCGGACTCGGCGCTGAAGCCCGAAGAGGTCAAGGCCTCCCAGAAGATCTGCTCCGGCGGCCAGGGCATCGACCTGCCGATGGTCGGCGGACCGATCGCCGTCGGCTACAACGTCCCCGGCGTCGACAACCTCGTCCTGGACGCCGCGACGATCGCCAAGATCTTCGACAGCAAGATCACCAACTGGAACGACCCGGCGATCGCGAAGCTGAACCCCGACGCGAAGCTGCCCAACCTCAAGATCCAGGCCTTCCACCGCTCGGACGAGTCCGGCACCACGGACAACTTCACCAAGTACCTGATCGCCACCGCCAAGAAGGACTTCCCGTACGAGGGCGGCAAGGCCTGGCAGGCCAAGGGCGGCCAGTCCGCTCCGCAGTCCTCCGGGGTCGCCGCGCAGGTCAAGCAGACCGCCGGCGCGATCGGCTACTTCGAGCTGTCGTACGCCAAGGACGGCATCAAGACCGTCGCCATCGACACCGGCGCCGGCAAGCCGGTCGAGGCGACCGTCGACAACGCCACCAAGGCCATCGCGGACGCCAAGGTCGTCGGCACCGGCAAGGACCTCGCGCTGGAGCTGAACTACGCGACCAAGGCCGAGGGCGCCTACCCGATGGTCCTGGTGACGTACGAGATCGTCTGCGACAAGGGCAACAAGTCCGACACCCTGCCCGCCGTCAAGGCGTTCCTGCGCTACGCGGCCTCGGAGGACGGCCAGAAGATCCTCGCCGAGAACGACTACGCGCCCATGCCCGACGACATCATCGCCCAGGTGCGTACGACCGTCGAGAGCCTGAGCTGACCCGAGTGCGGTCCGGTCTCCCCAGCGGGACCGGACCGCACCGTCCGGTGCACCGCCGCCAAGAGCCGCACAGCACGTGCGGTTCCGCAGACCGGAGAACCCGATGGACACAACACAGATAGCTGACGCACCTCCCCCCACCCAGCCGCCCACGGCCGAGCAGAAGCGCGCGGCCCGTGGAGCCACCCGGCCCGGAGACAGGATCTTCCTCGGTCTCTCCCGTGGCTCGGGCATTCTGCTGCTGGTGATCATGGCCGCGATCGCGGGCTTCCTCACCTACCGCGCGGTCCTCGCCATCAGCGAGGACGACGGCAACTTCCTGACCACGTTCGAATGGAACACCGGGGTCAACCCGCCGGTCTTCGGCATCGCGGTCCTGGCCTACGGCACGATCGTCTCCTCGATCATCGCCATGGTCATCGCGGTCCCGGTATCGGTCGCCATCGCGCTGTTCCTGACGCACTACGCCCCGCGCCGGCTGCGCGGCCCGATCGCCTATGTGATCGACCTGCTCGCCGCCGTGCCGTCCATCGTCTACGGCCTCTGGGGCGCCCTGATCCTCGTGCCGCACATGAACGGCCTCTTCGGCTGGCTGAACGACTACCTCGGCTGGACCGGCGTCTTCTCCTGGCAGGGCGGCGCCGCACGCTCCATGCTCACCGTGGGCATCCTGCTCGCGATCATGATCCTGCCGATCATCACCAACGTGAGCCGTGAGGTCTTCCGCCAGGTACCGCAGATGCACGAGGAGGCCGCCCTGGCCCTCGGGGCCACCCGCTGGGAAGTGATCCGCATGGCGGTCATCCCCTTCGGCCGCTCCGGCATCATCTCCGCCTCGATGCTCGGCCTCGGCCGCGCCCTCGGCGAAACGATGGCCGTCGCCACCGTGCTCTCCCCCGACTTCCTGATCCACGCCAGCCTGCTCGACCCGGGCGGCGGTACGTTCGCCCAGAACATCGCCAGCAAGTTCAGCGAGGCCACCGAGTTCGGCCGTGACGCGCTGATCGCCTCCGGCCTGGTCCTGTTCGTCATCACCCTGCTGGTCAACGGCGCGGCCCGCGCGATCATCGCCCGCCGCAAGGAGTACTCGGGGGCCAACGCATGAGCACCGCAACCATCACCCCGAAGCGCCCCAGCACCCTGCGCGGCGGCCAGCTGCCCAAGTGGGCTCCGTGGGCCATCGCCGCCGGATCCGTCGCCCTCGGAATCGGCATCAGCGCCGCCGCCGGACTGCACAGCAGCATCCAGTGGGCACTGATCGCCGCGATCCTGTACGTCCTCGGTACGTACGTGATCGCGGCCCGGGTCGAGAACCGCCGCCAGGCCAAGGACCGCGTGGTCACCTCGCTGGTGTGGGTCGCGTTCCTGCTCGCCGTGGTGCCGCTGGCCTCGCTGGTCTGGTCGACCGTCCAACGCGGCGTGAAGGTCCTCGACGTCTACTTCCTGACCCACTCGATGGGCGTGGTGGCCGACTCGGAGACGGGCGGCGGCATCTACCACGCCATTCTCGGCACGCTGGAGCAGGTCGGCCTCGCCACGCTGATCGCCGCGCCGGTCGGCGTGCTCACCGCGATCTACCTGGTGGAGTACGGGCGCGGCAACCTCGCCCGGGCTGTCACCTTCTTCGTCGACGTCATGACCGGCATCCCGTCGATCGTCGCCGGCCTGTTCATCCTCAGCCTCATGCTGATGTTCGAGATGGAGCCCTTCGGCTTCGCCGGCTCGCTCGCCCTCGCGATCCTGATGATGCCGGTCGTGGTCCGCTCCACGGAGGAGATGCTCAAGCTCGTCCCGAACGAGTTGCGCGAAGCCTCTCTGGCGCTCGGCGTGCCCAAGTGGCGCACCATCCTGAAGGTGGTCCTGCCGACCTCCCTCGGGGGCATCACCACCGGCATCATGCTGTCGATCGCCCGTATCGCCGGTGAGACCGCGCCCGTGCTGCTCCTGGTGTTCGGCAGCAAGTTCATCAACGCCAACCCCTTCGAGGGTGCGCAGGCGTCGCTCCCGCTGTACATCTACCAGCAGTACGGGTCGGGCGAGGTCACGGCGTACGACCGGGCGTGGGCGGCGTCCCTCACGCTGATCGCCTTCGTGATGATCCTGAACCTGGTGGCCCGCGGGATCGCCCGCTGGAAGGCCCCGAAGACCGGTCGCTGACGGCGGCCACAGCGACTGACTGAGTCTGGAAGTGAAGTAGTAATGGCCAAGCGAATCGATGTAAGCGGACTGACCGCCTACTACGGCTCCCACAAGGCGATCGAGGACATCTCGATGACCGTCGAGCCGCGCTCGGTGACGGCGTTCATCGGCCCGTCCGGCTGCGGCAAGTCGACGTTCCTGCGCACCCTGAACCGGATGCACGAGGTCACGGCCGGCGGCCGGGTCGAGGGCAAGGTGCTCCTCGACGACGAGGACCTCTACGGCACGGGCATCGACCCGGTGTCGGTCCGCCGCGAGGTCGGCATGGTGTTCCAGCGGCCGAACCCGTTCCCCACGATGTCGATCTTCGACAACGTGGCGGCCGGTCTGCGGCTGAACGGCAACTACAAGAAGAGCGAGCTGGCGGACATCGTCGAGCGCTCCCTCAAGGGCGCGAACCTCTGGAACGAGGTCAAGGACCGTCTGAACAAGCCCGGCTCGGGCCTCTCCGGTGGCCAGCAGCAGCGCCTGTGCATCGCGCGGGCGATCGCGGTCGAGCCGAACGTCCTGCTCATGGACGAGCCCTGCTCGGCGCTCGACCCGATCTCCACGCTCGCGATCGAGGACCTGATCGGCGAGCTCAAGGAGCGCTTCACGATCGTCATCGTGACGCACAACATGCAGCAGGCGGCCCGCGTCTCCGACCGCACGGCGTTCTTCAACCTCGCGGCGGTCGGCCAGCCCGGCAAGCTCATAGAGATCGACGACACGGAGCGGATCTTCTCCAACCCGTCGGTCCAGGCCACGGAGGACTACATCTCCGGCCGCTTCGGCTGAGCCGGACCCCGCCGACTCCTCGCGGTGCTGCATGGCGGTGCCACCGCGAGGCCGAAAAAGGGCCCGCCCCTGCTCCCAGGGGCGGGCCTTTTCGCGTGCGCGGTGGTACCGGACCGGCTACAGGAACGCCAGGTTCACGATCCCGAAGGACGCCGCGGCCACGATCGCCGCGGCCGGCATCGTGATGAACCAGCCGAGAATGATGTTCTTGGCGACACCCCACCGCACGGCGTTCACCCGCTTCGTCGCCCCGACACCCATGATCGCGGAGGTGATCACATGGGTGGTGGAGATCGGCGCCTTGAACAGGAACGCCGTGGTGAACATGATCGACGCCCCGGTCGTCTCCGCCGCGAAGCCCTGCGGCGGGTCCAGCTCGATGATCTTCCGCCCCAGCGTCCGCATGATCCGCCAACCGCCGGCGTACGTCCCCAGCGACAGCATCACCGCACAGGCGACCTTGACCCACACCGGAATCGGATCGCCGTAGTCCTCGACATCGGCGATGACGAGCGCCATCACCACGATGCCCATGGTCTTCTGCGCGTCCTGCAGACCGTGCCCCAGCGCCATGCCGGCCGCCGAGACGGTCTGCGCTATGCGGAACCCGCGCTTGGCCTTGTGCGGGTTCGCCTTCCTGAATATCCACAGGATCGCGGTCATCACGAGGTAGCCGGCCAGCATCCCGACCACCGGGGACACGAACATCGGGATGACGACCTTTTCCAGCACCCCGCTCCAGTAGACGGTCGTCCCGCCGGCCAGCGCCGCCCCGACCATGCCGCCGAACAGCGCGTGCGAGGAGGAGGACGGCAGCCCGAAGTACCAGGTGATGAGGTTCCAGACGATCGCGCCGACCAGCGCGGCGAAGAGGATGCCCATCCCCTTCGACCCGGTCGGTGTCTGGATCAGCCCCTCGCTGACGGTCTTGGCGACCCCGGAGCCCATGAAGGCACCGGCGAGGTTCATGACCGCGGCCATGGCCAGCGCGGCCTTCGGCGTCAGCGCCCGCGTCGAGACGGATGTGGCGATCGCGTTCGCCGAATCGTGAAAGCCGTTGGTGTACGTGAAGAAGAGCGCGACCGCGATGGTCACGACCAGTGCGAAGGTGTCCATGAAGGGCTCAGGACTCCTTGACGGCGATGGTCTCCACCGTGTTCGCCACGTGCTCGAACGCGTCCGCCGCTTCCTCCAGCACGTCCACGATCTGCTTGAGCTTCAGGACGTCCATGGCGTCGTACTTGCCGTTGAAAAGGTGCGCCAGCAGCTTGCGGTGGATCTGGTCGGCCTGGTTCTCCAGCCGGTTGACCTCGATCCAGTACTCGGTGAGGTTCTCCATCGTCCGCAGGTGCGGCATCGCCTCGGCCGTGAGCTCGGCCGCGCGCGCCAGCACCTCGATCTGCTGGTCGACGCCCTTGGGCAGTTCCTCGACGTTGTAGAGGACGACCAGGTCGACGGCCTCCTCCATGAAGTCCATGATGTCGTCGAGCGACGAGGCGAGGGAGTAGATGTCCTCGCGGTCGAACGGCGTGATGAAGGAGGAGTTCAGCTGGTGGAAGATCGCGTGCGTGGCGTCGTCACCTGCGTGTTCCGCTGCCCGCATACGCTCTGCGATCTCGGCCCGGCCGGCGGTGTCCGCCCCGAGCAGTTCCATCAGGAGCTTCGAGCCCGTGACGATGTTGTCCGCGGAGGCGGCGAACATGTCGTAGAAGCTCGTCTCCCTGGGGGTCAGACGAAAGCGCACGTGGGGTCCTCGAGGTGTTTCGGCTTCGGTCAGGCTGATGCTAGGCGCATCATCCGGCCACGGCTATCGGGCCGCCCACCAGTGTCGCCCATCGGGCAAAGTGATGAGCACGGGGGCGGTTCCCAGGGCCGTATACCCGGCAAAGTTCGGTACCATATACCCACCAGGGGTATAAGTTCACCCACTGCCCACCAGGAGGAAGCGATGACGGACGTGACCGACACGACAGATGTCGCACATGTCACCCCCGGAAACGCAGACGCCTCCGGGGCCGAGGTGACGACCGATCACGACCACGGCGTGCACGGTTACCACAAGCAGAAGGACGAACACCTCAAGCGCCTGCGCCGCATCGAGGGCCAGATCCGCGGCCTGCAGCGCATGGTCGACGAGGACGTCTACTGCATCGACATACTCACGCAGGTCTCCGCCTCCACCAAGGCCCTGCAGTCCTTCGCCCTCCAGCTCCTGGAGGAGCACCTGCGGCACTGCGTCGCCGACGCGGCCCTCAAGGGCGGTGACGAGATCGACGCGAAGGTGAAGGAGGCGACCCAGGCGATCGCCCGCATGCTGCGGACGTGAACCGGGCCCGGCCCCGACGGACACCCTGATTCAGCGTCTGGAGGAGTCCCGCTCCTCGGCGACTTTCAGCACCTCGTCGATGCTCTCCAGGCTGAGCCGCTCCTGGGCGGCCGAGGCGGCGATGATCAGCTCTCCGCACAGCTCGATCTCGGCGAGGGCCACGTGGTCCTGAACTGCCGTACCGCCGACCGGAGCCACGTGCATCACCTCATCTCTGCCGTCACCGGCTTCCTAGAGTAGGGAGCGGCCTACACACCGCGCATGGCACGGACGGGCTAGTTCACGCCGGTCACTCCTCGGCGATCTCGCCCGCGTAGATGTCGTCGGCTGCGGGCAGGCGTACGCGCGCCGGAGCCCCGAAATCGTAGAGCAGCGTGGTCGAGGCGACGGCCACCGGGCTCTTCTGCTGCCCGTTCAGGAAGCTGAAGCGGTGCCTGACCTTGCGGATGCGGCCCTCGTCGTCGAGGTAGGCGTCGAACGGCACCGCGGCGGTGGCGAACCCGCCGGCCGCCGCCTTCAGGGAGCCCTTGTTCCCGTCCGAGGCACGCCGGGCCGCGTCACCGAGGTCCGCCGTCCCCCGGTAGTGCCGCACTCCGGTACCCGCGACCTCCGTCCTGCCCACGTACACCGCCGTGCGTGTCCCGAGCAGCACCTCGGCCGCCGTGAACGGATCGGTGGCCCCGCCGGTGACGAGGTTCCCGTCGGACAGGGTCCGCGTGTCCACCCGCACCCACTTGTCCGGGGGCACACCGGCACCCCGGTTCTTCATGAACAGCGCGCCCGGCGCGAGCAGTTCGGTGATCGGCCGGCGCTTCGCGGCTCCCGCGGGATCCTGCGGCAGCAGCACCTTCAGCCGCCCCATCCGCTTCCGGTAGTCGTACACCCCGGCGCCCCGGATGGTCACCCGGGTCCCGCCGGCGGCCATCTCCATCGACGTACGGGCCTTGGAACTCCCCGCGCCCACCAGCCGGCCGGCCGCCTGCCGCAGCGCTGCGACCGCGTCCCCGCCGCGGGAGTCCCCGGCGACCGCGTCACCCCCGGCACACCCCGTGGTCCCGAGCCCCGCCCCGGTCAGGACCGCGGCCGCGACGACCGCCGCACCCGCCCGCCCGCGCCGCCGTTCGCGCTGCCGCCCAGTCATCGCCTGCCTACCCCCAGCCGGTACGTCCGTCACGGGCCCCCTGTTGTTCCGGTTAACGACGGGTATGTTCCCCCGTCACGCGAGCCCGCCCCGACCGCCGTACGAACTCTTCACCCGGGGTGGGTAACGTTGTCGGCGTGGCGCAGCAGGACGGGCTGGAAACTCCCCCCAACCTCCCGGAACACCGCACGACGACCATGGAGAAGGGCCGCTTCTGCATGGCCCATTGCAGCTGCGGCTGGCGCGGCCCGGCACGAAGAGCCAGAAGCCAGGCCCGCACGGACGCGGAGCGGCACGCGACGCCTTGAGACCCGTGGCGGACGATGTTCCGCCCGGGGCCGGACCATGGAACCCTGACCCCCACCGCCCCGTCTCCCAGGACGGAACCACCGGGAGGCCCCATGGAACGGCGCACGATCCTCACAGCCGGCACGGCGGCGATCGCCGCGGCCGCGACCCCCTTGACCACCGCCTGCACCCAGTCGGGCAACCGCTCCGGGGCCACGGCCTCCAACGCCTCGCGCACCACGACCACGTCGAGAGCCACCGCCGCCGGCTGGTCCGCCCTGGCCCGCGACCTCGACGGCCCCCTGGTCCGCCCGGGCGACGCCGACTGGCCCGCGGCCCGGCAGCTCTACAACACCCGCTTCGACAGCCTGAAGCCGGCCGCCGTCGCGTACGTGTCCCACCCGGAGGACATCCGCACGACCCTGGCCTACGCCCGCGCCCACGCCCTGCGCGTGGCGATCCGCAACGGCGGCCACTCCTACGCCGGCTGGTCCTCCGGCGACGGCCGCCTGATCATCGACGTGTCGAAACTCAGCCGCGTCCGGGCATCCGGCACCACCGCGGTGGTCGGCGCCGGCGCCAAACTCATCGACGTCTACCGCGCCCTGGCCGCCAAGGGCGTCACCATCCCCGCCGGCTCGTGCCCGACGGTCGGCGTCTCGGGCCTCACCCTCGGCGGCGGCCACGGCGTGGTCTCCCGCGCCTACGGCCTGACCTGCGACAGCCTCACCCGGGCCACCCTGATCACCGCCGACGGCAAGCAGCTCACCGCCGACGCCCGGGAGAACAAGGACCTCTTCTGGGCCCTGCGCGGCGCCGGCAACGGCAACTTCGGCGTGGTCACGGAGCTGCACTTCAAGACCCACCCGGCACCACAGGGTGTCTCGGCGTACCTGTCCTGGCCCTGGTCCAGGGCGGCCGCGGTGGTGAAGGCCTGGCAGGAATGGGGCCCTTCACAGCCCGACGAGATCTGGTCGTCCCTGCACCTGGCGAATGCCGCGGGCGGCACCCCGACGGTCTCGGTCGCGGCGTTCTCCCTCGGCACCTACGGCGAGCTGAAGAACGCCGTCGACCGCCTGGCCGACCGCGTCGGCGCCCCGGCCCGCAGCGTCTCCCTCAAGCGCCGCTCGTACGAGGAGTCGATGGAGGTGTACGCCGGCTGCTCCTCGTTCCCGACGGACGCCCAGTGCCATCTGCCCGGTTCGACCCCGGGGCGTTCCCCGAAGGGCGCGCTGGGCCGTGAGACGTACGCGGCGGCGTCGGACTTCTTCGACCGCTCCCTGTCCACGGCCGGCATCCGCACGCTGCTCTCGCAGATCGGGTCGGTGCGCGGCGGCACGGGCAGCATCGCGCTGACCGCCCTCGGCGGAGCGGTCAACCGCGTCTCCCCCACGTCCACGGCGTTCGTCCACCGCCGCTCCCGCATGCTGGCCCAGTACATCGCCGCGTGGCGGGCCGGCACGAGCGGTGCGACAGCCCGCGACTGGCTGGCCGCCGCCCACAAGTCGATGCGCCCCTACGCCTCGGGTGCGGCCTACCAGAACTACACGGACCCGACCCTGACCGACTGGCGCAAGGCGTACTACGGGGACGCGGCAGCCCGTCTGACGAAGCTGAAGAAGCAGTACGACCCCGACCGCTTCTTCACGTACCCCCAGGCGCTGTAAGGCCCTAGGCCGCGAGGTCCCGCTCCGAGGCCCGCTCACTGCGCGCCTCGGGGATCACCGCGTCCTCTCCCGCGGCCCGCCCTCTGGCGCGCACCAGCCACCCGGCCCGGGGCGAGCGCTCGACGGCCTTCACCACAGGCGTCAGCAGGGCCATGGCGAGCGGCGACAGCAGCAGCGCCACGGCCGTCCCCAGCGCGAACCCGCCCACGACGTCCGTCGGGTAGTGCACGCCCATGTAGACGCGGATGAACCCGCCGAACAACGCCAGCACGAGTCCGATGAGCCCGAACTTCCGGTTGGCGACGAACAGGCCGACCGCCAGTGCCATGACGATCGTCGCGTGGTCGCTGACGAACGAGTAGTCGGTCTTGCCCTGGACGAGCACTTCGAGCCCCTGGTGGTCCAGGAACGGCCGGGGCCGCTCCACGAACCCCCGTATGGGCACGTTCACCAGTACGGCGACACTCGCGGCCAGCGGCGCCCAGACCAGGGCCGCGACGGTCGAGGCCGCGTCCTCGTCGCCCCGCTTGCGCACGGACCACCAGCACCACACCACGAGCAGGACGATGGCGAGCAGCAGCCCGTACTCACCGACGTACTCCATGACGCGGTCGAACCAGGCCGGCGCGTCCTTGGCCAGGCCATTGATGTCGTACAGCAGGTCGACGTCAGGGTTCGACCCGGAATCGGCGAGTCCAGCCATGGTGCTGCGGCCCCTTCGTCGTCTCTCCGGCGCACCTGTGCGTGCGCCGCGCCTGCCACCCCCGTGGTTGTAGATCCGCTTCCGCCGCACGCGTGCGTGACGCATGCCGAATGAACGTCTGCTCGGCTACGTCACCAGGAACGCATGGTCCCCGTTGATACGTTCCACACTCCACCGAATGATCACGCAGACGTTATCGAAGAGAGATACGTCTTCGCAGCTCAGGGGGTGGGTTCACACACGGTTCACACAGTCGTGGGCAGTGCTTTCGCGCCATCTTCGGTGACGCGGGTGGCTCCGAAGTAGTCGGGGGTGTCGATCGGGTCGAACCGGATGACGGCACCGGTCCGGGGCGCGTCGATCATGTACCCGCCTCCGACATAAATGCCGACATGCCGGATGGCACGGGAATTGGTGAGGTCGTCCGAGAAGAACACGAGGTCACCGGGGAGCAGTTCGTCCCGCGAGGGGTGCGGACCGGCGTTGTACTGGTCGTTGGCGACGCGCGGCAGCTTGATGCCCACGGTCTCGTAGGCGGCCTGGGTCAGTCCCGAGCAGTCGAAACGTCCGCCCTGCTCAGCGGTGCCGGTGCCGCCCCAGAGGTAGGGCGTGCCGAGCTTCTTCTGCGCGTACTCGATCGCGGCGGCGGCCTGCTCGGAGGGGTCGACCCGCCCGACCGGCGCCGCGAAGCTCTCCGAGAGCGTCGTGATCCGCTTCACGTAGTTCCGGGTCTCGCTGTACGGCGGCACGCCCCCGTACTTGATCACCGCGTACGCCCCCGCGTTGTAGGCGGCCAGCATGTTTTCGGTCGGATTCCCGCCAACCTTCTTCACGTACGACGCGAGTTCGCAGTCGTAGGAGGCGGCGGAGGGGATCGCGTCCTTCGGGTCCCACACGTCACGGTCGCCGTCGCCGTCGCCGTCGATGCCGTGGCTGGCCCAGGTTCCGGGGATGAACTGCGCTATGCCCTGCGCGGCGGCGTGGCTCTGGGCCCTCGGGTTGAAGCCGCTCTCCTGGTAGAGCTGGGCGGCGAGCAGGGCCGGGCTGATGGCGGGGCAGAGGTTGCCCCACTTCTGCACAAGGGCCGCGTACGCGGCGGGCACCGACCCCTTGGCCAGCGATTTCGCCCCGCCGCTCACGCCGTTGACCAGATTCCCGGCGACCAGGTAGACCCCGACGACGAGCAGCATCACGAAGGCCAGGGCGGAGCTGATGGCGACACTCGCCACGATCCATGCCTTACGCACCGTCAACCGCCCCTCACCGCCCAGGAGTCCGTTGGTCAGTGTAGAGGCGGCCGGCACACCCGGGAATGATCACGTGGACGAGAGTCGGGGCGGACGGAGGAACGGGCCACGGCACGGGCAGCACGGCCAGAGCACGGCGTCCCCGGCCCGGCGCACGGGTTCACGGCCCGTCACGCACCCCTCGCGGCCCGCCCGTACAGCCGCTCCGCCTCCGCGCCGAGGACCACGCTGTAGGAGACGCCGGGGGTCGTCCCGCCCTGATCGTGCCCGCCGAGAACCCCGACGACCTGCCCGTCCCCGTTCACCCAGGGGCTGCCGCTGGTGCCGCCGCTGAATCCGGGGCACGCGATGCGCTGCTGGGTGCGGCTGAGCGCCCGCGGCTCGGCGGTGCAGCTGACGGCCGTCTCCCGCGCGCTGGGGTACCCGGTGACGGTCACCGCGGTGGCCCCGGTCACCGTGCCGGTGACGAACCGGTTCCCGCCGACGGCGTCCTGGACCTCCTCGCCGCCCCGGGGCGCGAGCGCGGCGAATCCCACGTCGCTGTCCTCGTGCCGCCCCTCGACCCACCTCCGGGCCAGGAACCGCCGCCGCACCTTCCACTCCCCGTAGGGGGCGCGTCCGTCCCGGTAGCCCGGCGCGAAGACCAGCCCACCGTCGCCGCCCAGGCAGTGCGCCGCGGTGACGATCAGGTCCCGGTGCGGGGCGTCCACCACCGACGCCGTGCAGAAGTGTCCTCCTCCCGCGGTGCGCAGAAGCACCCCGACCCGTGCATCCCGCCCGGTGACGGTCACCCCGAGGGACCCGCCCCCGTCGCCGGCGGTCGCGACGGACATGGTGACGAGGCCGACGAGCATCACGACGACGACCAGGACGCGCTTCACCGGAGCGACTGTGCAGGACGAAGGTGAGAGGAACGTCAGACACCGGCCCGCGCCCGGCGCTTCACCGCGCACCCGGCCCCTTCGGGTCAAGCCGTTCCCTTCGCCCCGCAATCGACTCGTCAGCGATCAGTAAGCCCCCCGCCTCCTTCAGCAATGCAGAGGTCAGGATTCCGAAACCGGTCTTGTTGTCACGTACCCAACAAGCCATCGTCGTCGCGGGTCGCCGCCCCCGCCGGGAAACGCACCGGCGGTTCCCCCACCCGCAGGCCTCTGCCCACCACTGCCTGGAGGCTGTACCTTGCGCACGACACCGCACAACACCCCCTCCACCCGCCGCAGATGGCGCCGCACGGCCTCCGCCGTCACCGCGGCCGCCGCGCTCCTCCTCACCGGCCTCGCCAGCGCCGCCCACGCCCAGGCCGCCGCGGACACGAGCACCTCCAAGGTCACCTGGACCCGTTCCTGCGCCCTGCCCCGCCACCAGGGCGAGATGGCCTGCAACGCCCTGCGCGTCACGGGGGGCGTCACCGCCTTCCAGAAGCAGCACGGCATCTCGGCCAAAACCGCCGAAGCCACCTCCCCCTCCGGCTACGGCCCCACCGACCTCCGCAGCGCCTACGGCCTGACCTCCGCCGCCACGAGCAACGGCTCCGGCCGGACCATCGCCATCGTCGACGCCTACGACGACCCGAACGCCGAGTCCGACCTCGCCGCCTACCGCTCGCACTACGGCCTGCCCGCCTGCACCACGGCGAACGGCTGCTTCAAGAAGGTGAGCCAGACCGGTTCCACCACCGCCCTCCCCACCGCCGACAGCGGCTGGGCCGGCGAGATCTCCCTCGACCTCGACATGGCGAGCGCCGTCTGCCCGAACTGCCACATCACCCTCGTCGAAGCGAAGTCCGCCTCCATGGCCAACCTCGGCGCCGCCGTCAATGAGGCCGTCTCCCTGGGCGCCAAGTACGTCTCCAACAGCTACGGCGGCGGCGAGTCCTCCTCCGACGCGACGTACGACTCCACCTACTTCAACCACCCGGGCGTCGCCATCACCGTCAGCGCGGGCGACGCCGGCTACGGCGCCGAGTACCCGGCGGCGTCCAAGTACGTGACCTCCGTCGGCGGCACCAGCCTCACCGCCTCCTCCACCACCCGCGGCTGGACCGAGAGCGTCTGGCGGACCAGCGGCACCGAGGGCACCGGCTCCGGCTGCTCCGCCTACGACACCAAGCCCGCCTGGCAGACCGACACCGGCTGCACCCGGCGCATGATCGCCGACGTCTCGGCCGTCGCCGACCCGGCGACCGGCGTCTCCGTCTACGACACCTACGGCGCCGACGGCCAGGGCTGGGCCACCTACGGCGGCACCAGCGCCTCCGCCCCGATCATCGCGAGCGTCTACGCCCTCGCGGGCACCCCGTCCACCGGCTCCTACCCGGCCAAGTTCCCCTACGCGAACACCTCCGCCCTGAACGACGTCATCAGCGGCAGCAACGGCAGCTGCACCACCAGCTACTTCTGCACCGCCCGGACGGGCTACGACGGTCCGACCGGTCTGGGCACCCCGGAGGGACTCGGCGCCTTCACCGGCTGACGCCTCCCGGCCGGTGACAGACCGTCACCGGGGCACGCCGCCCGGGGCCGTGGGGGCCCGGGGACGGCCGATGACGAAGGGGCCGCGGCAACCCAGCCGCGGCCCCTTCGCCTTGCCAGGTAGCCTTCACCCCGGGGACACCGGCGCGACCACTCACCCGACCAGCCGTCAGAAACAGCCTGCGAAGGTGAGAAAGGCCGCAAGAGCGGCACAACGACGGAACCACACACCAGGTTCCGCCCAGGCCTCATTGCCCGGGGTGACCTGCCGTGATACACAGAGTGACCATACGATCCTTCGCACACCGCCCGTCACCTCCCCTAGGGGCCGGAGCGGAACGGTGGCAAGGTATTCGTACGAAACCCGCCAATCAATGACGCCAAGTCGACATCCGACAGCATCATTGTCGGCGACAATGAGGCCTGACCTCTGCACGACCGCAGAGGGTGCGGAACTACCCAACAGGGGCGGTGACTTACATGCTCTTTGCGGCCGACAAGGGAGACATCAACACCATCATCGGCGGGATCGCTCCGGACTGGGGCCCCTTCGGCAGCCTGGGCAACGAGGCGAAGGTGATGATCGAGGTCGTGATGGCGGTGGCCATCCTGCTCTGCCTCGGCATCGCCATCTGGGGCGCCGCCAAGCAGCGCATCGGAGCGACCGCCCTGCGCGACACCTTCAGCGCGGAGCAGGGCAAGGGCCTCATCATCGCGGGCCTCACAGGAGTCTTCATCATCGGCTCCCTCGGCACTCTCTTCACCATCGTGTACGGCATGGCCGTGTAGCCAGGGCACCGACCGCCCGGCCGGGCACGCCCGGCTCCCCCTCCATCCCACCCGCCCGTCGTGCCCACCGGCTGAGGTTGCGTTTCCCTGATGTCGAGTCACCCCACCGCGCCCGCGCGGGAACCAGCACGGCTACCGTCGTACGAGGAGTATGAGAAGTACGACCGGTACGAAGTGTTTCCGCACGACGTCGAGGGGGCGTACGCGGCATGAGTCTCGGTGACGACCACGAGTCCTCCGGCGGCTACGCGGGTACGGGCCAGACCCGCACCCGCCTGCCCGACTCCGGCGACGCCTTCGGCGACCCGCGCCGCCGCTCGTCCTCCCGCAGCCTGGTCACGGTGGTCGGCGTGGTGGTCCTCCTGATCGCAGCGATCGCCTTCGCGAACCGGGGGGACGGCGACAGTTCCTCTTCGACGGACGGCTCCTCCGGCAAGCCCGACGCAGCGGCGACGGCCCCTTCCGGCCAACGCCCCGTCAAGTCCAAGTCCGCCGCGGGCATCCCGTCGGGCTTCGCCCAGGACCAGGAGGGCGCGGAGAGCGCGGCGGCGAACTACGCCGTCGTCCTCGTCTCCGCCGACATCCTCAAGCCCGCCCGGCGACCGGAGATCGTCCGCCAGGTGTTCGACGCCGACAAGGTCTCCGAACTGGAGAAGAACCTCGACCGGGTCTACAGCAAGGCGTTCCTGGAGAAGGTCGGCCTGGACGAGAACGGCGACGCGCCCAAGGGCAGCACCTACGTCTCCCGCACGATGCCGGTCGGCACCAAGGTCACCGACTTCTCGGGCAGCACCGCCACCGTCGAGGTCTGGTGCACCGGCGTGTTCGGGATGACAGGGGAGAGCTCACAGAACCCGGTCACCAACGACTGGTTCACCATGACCCTCCAGCTGCGCTGGACCGACGGCGACTGGAAGGTCGACAGCTTCTCCCAGAAGGAAGGCCCCGCGCCGGTCAACGGCGACAACAGGGTGTCGACGTCGGACGCCATCTCCAAGGCCGTCGAGGAGTTCGGAGGGTTCACGTATGCCCGGTAGCCCGCGCAGCGCAGTCAAGGTCGCCGCAGCCCTCACCGCCGTCCAGACCGCCCTGGTCCTCTTCGCCACCCGGGCGGCAGCCGCTCCCACGCCCTCGCCCAGCCCAAGCAACGACAACTGCTCCCTGCTCTCCGGCCGGGCCCGGGAGATCTGCGAGGGCGACACCGGCAGCGGAAGCGGCAGCGGTACCTCCCGGCTCGACCCCACCTCCACCCTCGACCCCCTCGCCTCCCTCGCCAAGGGCTGTGCCGACGCCGCCTCCTGGACCGTCGACAAGCTCAGCGACGCCGTGAAGGAGACCGCCAACGTCGACTTCACCAACCCCAAGTTCCTCCAGCAGTACGCCGTCGTCTTCGCCGCGTCGACGATCCTCACGCTCCTGCTCTGGCTCCTCGCCGTCGCCAAGCGAGCCGTCCGCGGCGTCCCCCTGACCACCGCCCTCTCCGAAGCCATCGGCTTCCTGTGGCTCACGGTGCTGGCCTCCGCCTTCACCCCCCTGATCCTCTACACCGTCGTCTCCGCGACCGACGGCATCACCGAGGTCCTCGCGAAAGCCACCGGCGACCAGACCGACGCGTTCTTCGGCACGTTCTCCGAAGCCCTCAAGAAGGGCGAGGACATCGGCGGCGGCCCGATCATGCTGATCGTCGTCTCCCTGGTCAGCATCCTCGCCGCCGGAGTCCTCTGGCTGGAGCTCGTCATCAGGGCGGCGCTCCTCTACGTCGGCGCCCTCCTCGGCACCGTCGTCTACGCCGGCCTCGTCGACAAGAACCTGTGGGGCCACGTCCGCCGCTGGGCCGGCATCATGATCGCCGTCATCCTCATCAAGCCGGTCATCGTCATCGTCCTCGGCCTCGCCGGCGCACTCTCCGCCGACGACGGCCCGAACGCCTTCTCCGCCGTCGTCTCCGGCCTCGCCATAATCCTGCTCGCCATCTTCGCCAGCGCGATGATCTACCGCTTCGTCCCCGGCTTCGGCGACGAGATCGCCGGCTCCCGCAACAACCGCCTCATGCAGGGCGCCGAAGGCAAGGCCGCCGCGGTCATCAGCTCCCCGGCCACCCTCGTCGCGCAGGGCATCAAGACCCACAGCTCCCGCGCCGACAACAACGGCGGAGGCAGCCAGTCCTCCGCCCCCCGCCCCAGCAACCCCGTCTCCGGCGGAGTCGCCGCGCACAGTGGGCGCACCTCGAACGGCGGCGGATCTGTCCCCTCCGCCGCACCCGCCCCTCGTTCGAGCAGCGCCGTCAACAGTCCACACGCCAGCAACACCCGCAACAGCAGTACCAACCGCACGGGAGGTGAAGGGCGTTGACGACCGAGTCCCACGTGTCCCATCCGGTCACGCCCCGCCGGACGTACCTGATCGGCCGCGCCCGGCCGAACGCGATCATCGGCCGCAACCGCGAGACCGGCGAGATCGCCCTGATCGTCGTGGGCGCGTTCCTCGGCATGATGTGCGGGCTCCTCGTCCCGGTCCTGTCGCTGCGCATCGTGCTGCTCGCCGGGTTCCCGATGCTGGCGCTGGCCGCGGTGTACGTGCCGTACAAGCACCGCACGTTCTACAGGTGGTTCGAGATCAACCGCAGCTACAAGCGGACCCTCAAGCAGGGCACCACCTACCGCTCCACCGCGATCGAGGCCGGCACCCGGCTGGACGGCAAGGAGATCGAGGTCGGCCCGCCCCCGGGCATCGGCCGCATCACCTGGCTGGCCGCGCCCTTCGGCCCCGACGAGATCGCCGTGCTCCTGCACGCCGACCGCAAGACCGTCACCGCCGCCATCGAGATCGAGGGCCCCGGCGTCGGCCTGCGCGACAGCGAGGACCAAGAGGCCCTCGTCGACCGCTTCGGCACCCTGCTCAAGCACGTCGCCAACGGCGACGGCTTCGTCACCCGCATCCAGATGCTGGCCCGCACCCTCCCGGCCGACCCGGACGCCCACGCCAAGGACGTCGCCGTCCGCGGCGACGACAAGGCCCTGCCCTGGCTCCAGGAGTCCTACGACCAGCTCCAGTCGATGGTGTCCACCAGCAGCGAGCAGCACCGCGCCTACCTCGTCGCCTGCATGCACTACACGCGCGACCTCGCCGCCGAGGCCAACGCCATGGCCCGGGCCGCCCGCGCCCACGGCGGCAAGGTCGACCGGGACGCCGGGCTCGCCGTCGTCATGGCCCGCGAGCTCACCGACATCTGCTCGCGCCTGCAGGAGGCCGACATCCGCGTGCGGCAGCCGCTCGGTCAGGGACGGCTGGCCTCGCTGATCCACTCCATGTACGACCCGGACCACCCGATCGACCACATCCAGGCGATGACGAAACGTAATGCCTGGCCGGCCGAGCTGGACGCCATGGAGCCCACCTACCTCCAGGCCAAGACCCGCGAGTCCTCCACCCGCGCCCCCTGGTGCCACGCCACGGCCTGGGTGAAGGAGTGGCCGATGACCCCCGTCGGCGTCAACTTCCTCGCCCCGCTGCTCGTCCACACCCCGGACGTCATCCGCACGGTCGCCGTCACCATGGACCTCGAACCCACCGAGGTCGCCATCGAGCGCATGCTGACCGAGAAGACCAACGACGAGGCCGAGGCCTCCCGCGCCGCCAAGATGAACCGCACGGTCGACCCGCGCGACATCGCCGCCCACTCCCGGCTCGACCAGCGCGGCGAGGACCTCGCCAGCGGCGCGGCCGGCGTCAACCTCGTCGGCTACATCACCGTCTCCTCCCGCAACCCCGACGCCCTCGCCCGCGACAAGCGCACGATAAGGGCCTCCGCGGGCAAGTCGTACCTCAAGCTGGAATGGTGCGACCGCGAGCACCACCGCGCCTTCGTGAACACCCTTCCCTTCGCCACCGGCATTCGGAGGTAGGACCTGATGCGGGACCCGCTGTCCGTCCTCACCGACGCCTTCACCTCCTTCCTCTTCGGGAAGGTGGAGACGACCCGGCTCCCGGTGCGCACGTCCACGGGCCAGGCCCAGGCGGTCTACCTCCCGACCGCCGCCCCCGGCCTCGGCGACTCCGGCGTCATCATCGGCCGCGAGGTGTACTCCGGAAAGGGCTACATCTACGACCCCTTCCAGCTTTACGGCCAGCAGCTCCCCGCCCCCCACTGGCTGGTCCTCGGGGAGTCCGGCAACGGCAAGTCGGCGCTGGAGAAGACGTACGTGCTGCGCCAGCTCCGCTTCCGCGACCGTCAGGTCGTCGTCCTGGACGCCCAGGGCGAGGACGGCGTCGGCGAGTGGAACCTCATCGCGCAGGAGCTGGGGATAACTCCCATCCGCCTGGACCCCATGGCCGCCCTGGACATGGGCATCCGCCTCAACCCGCTCGACCCCGCGATCACCACCACGGGCCAGCTCGCGCTGCTCCGCACGATCATCGAGGTCGCCATGGGCCACGGCCTGGACGAACGCTCCGGCTTCGCCCTCAAGGTCGCCCACGCCTACGTCAACGAGACCATCGTCGACCGCCAGCCGGTCCTGACCGACATCGTCGAGCAGCTGCGCCACCCCGAGCCCGAGTCGGCCGAGGCGATGAACGTCGCCATAGACGACGTACGGGCCTGGGGCCTCGACGTCGCCCTGGTCCTGGACCGCCTCGTCGACGGTGACCTGCGCGGCATGTTCGACGGCCCGACGACGGTCGGCATCGACCTCGACGCCCCGCTCATCGTCTTCGACCTGTCCCACATCGACCGCAACTCCATCGCCATGCCCATCCTCATGGCGATCGTCGGCGTCTGGCTGGAGCACACCTGGATCCGCCCCGACCGGAAGAAGCGCATCTTCCTGGTCGAGGAGGCCTGGCACATCATCAACAGCCCCTTCGTCGCGCAGCTGTTCCAGCGCCTGCTGAAGTTCGGCCGACGCCTGGGCCTGTCGTTCGTGGCGGTGGTCCACCACCTGTCGGACGTCGTGGACGGGGCAGCCGCCAAGGAAGCGGCGGCGATCCTCAAGATGGCCTCGACCAGGACGATCTACGCCCAGAAGGCGGACGAGGCGAGGGCGACGGGCCGCGTCCTGGGCCTGCCCCGCTGGGCGGTGGAGATCATCCCGACCCTCACCCCCGGCATCGCCGTCTGGGACGTCAACGGCAACGTCCAGGTCGTCAAACACCTGGTCACGGAGACCGAACGCCCCCTGGTCTTCACCGACCGCGCGATGACTGAATCCTCCGACGACCTCGCGGACGACGCCCTGCACGCCGCCGAACTGGAGGCGGAGGAACGGGCCGCGGCCTTCGTGGAGCACCACCTGGGCGACTCCGAATCGACGGTGGCGTAGGCGCAAGGGGAGGACGCGTGAGACCGGACGACCGCCACACCCCGCGGGACGGCCAGGGAGGCATCCCCGACGGCCTGCTGGTCGGCATACTGGCATTCCTCCTCGGCATGACCGTGCTGGTGTGGACGGCCACCGGCCTCGCCGCCCTGTTCGCCCACGGCTCCTGGCCGTCCGGCGTCACCTTCGCCCGCACCCCCCTGGCCATGCGCGGCCTCATCGCCCAGCCCCACGACATCCCCGGCGCCTGGCCCGACACGCCCCCCGGCGAACTCTCCGGCTACGGCCTGTTCTGGGGCCTGTTCATCGGCCAGCTGATGATCCTGGTCGTCCTGACCGTGTTCGTGATGGGCACGCTGGCCCGGTGGCGGGCGGTTCGCGCGAGACGCCGGGAAGAGAGGATCCGGGCGGCGCAGGAACCGCCCCTGCCCACGCCGCACGAGGCACCGGCTCAGACACCGGCACCGGCACCGGCAACCGAGCACGTATCGACGGCGGTGCAGCACGAGGTGCCGACTCCCCGCTCGCACCCCTCGGAGCCGGCAACGGTTCCGCCTCCCTCGACTACAGTCCCCGCCACGGCCCCGGCTCCCCTGTTCGCCCAGGAACGGGCGGTCACATGGGAAAAGGTCCTCGTAGCCCCGAGGGAAACCCGGCGGACCACCGCAACCCAAGCCGTACGCGACGCCGAAGGCCCCGCCCTCGTCGTCACCTCGAACCCCGCCCTCTGGCAGGACACCAAGGACGCCAGAGCCAAACTGGGCCCCACCCACCTCTACGACCCCACCCACCTCTGCGACACCCCGTCCCGCCTCCACTGGTCCCCCACCGCCGGCTGCGAGGACAAGGCGACAGCGACCACGAGAGCCACCGCCCTCCTCACCCCCGTCCGCCCCACCGCCAAACTCGACCAAGCCCTCAGCGACACAGCCGAGATACTCCTGCGGAGCTACCTGCACGCCGCGGCGATCGACGGCCGCACCATCCGCCACGTCCACCGCTGGTCCCAGGGCACCCAGATCCAGGACGCCGTACGCATCCTCCGCACCAACCCCAAGGCCGCCCCCGGCTCCGCCGGTGAACTCGAAGGCGCCCTCACGGCCCACCCCGAACGCCGCGACATGGCCCAGCAGTTGACCACCCGCGCCCTGGCCGCCCTCTCCACGGTCAACATCCGCGAAGCCTGCACTCCCAACCGAACTGATGCCCTCGCCTTGGATTCCTTCGTCCACGAAGGGGGCACGCTTTATGTGGTGGGGGAATCCATCGAGGACCCCAGGACGAACCCGGGCGCCATGCCCCTCCTGACGGCCCTCGTCTCCAGCGTGGTCGAGCGCGGCCGGCACATGGCCGAACGGTCATCGGCCGGTCGCCTCGACCCACCAATGACGCTCGTCCTGGACGACGTCGCGGCCGTGGCCCCGCTTCCCCAGCTCCCGGAGCTGCTGGCCACCGGAGCGGACCAGGGCATGCCGACCCTGGCCCTGCTCCGGTCCCGCGAACAGGGCCGCGCCCGCTGGCCGCACGACGAACTCCCCGTCTAGGACCCGTCACTCCCGCTCGAGCACGAACTCCAGCTCCAGCTCCCCGGCGTCCCCCAGCGGCACCGTCATCCCGCTCGGCAGGAACCCCACCCGCCGGTAGAACCGCTGCGCCCGCCCGTTCTCCTCGTGCACGATGAGCCGCACCCGCTCGAGACCCCGCCCCCACGACCACTCCAGGGCCGCGTCGAACAGCACCTCGGTCAGCCCGCTCCCGCGCTCCTCGGGCCGTACGAACACGCCGACCACATGGCCCTGCTTCCGCTCCACCGGAAACCCGGCCCAGTCCGTCGTCCCGGGCTCCTCCACGAGCACGGTCAGCGTCCCCACCCACCGCCCGTCCGGCCCCACGGCGATGATCTGCTGCGCCTTGTCCGCCCCTTCGGCAGCCCCCGCGGTCCGCTCCTGCCAGAAGGCGTCCGGTCGGGCCGCGGCCTCCTCGTACGTCTCCAGGAAGGCCAGGTGCGCCACCGGATCCCGCAGCGCCGCGAGCCGCAGCTCCTTCGCCGCAGGCCACTCATCAGCACGGACGGACCGGATCACATAGCTCATGCGGGCCACGGTAGTACCCCGGTACGACGCCCCTCACCCCGATTACCCCGCCGGTCCGACGCCCTCCGCCCCCGCACGCACGAGCATCGAACCATGCTGACGGCACACGAACTCACCAAACGCTACGGCGACCGGACGGTCGTCACGGACCTGTCCTTCACCGTCCGGCCCGGCACCGTCACCGGCTTCCTCGGCCCGAACGGCGCCGGCAAGTCCACGACCATGCGCATGCTCCTCGGCCTCGACGCCCCCACCCGCGGCCACGCCACCGTGGCCGGCCGCTCCTACGCCACCCACCCCGCGCCCCTCACCGAGGTCGGCGCCCTGCTGGAGGCCCGCTCGGTCCACCCCGGCCGCACCGCCTACCACCACCTGCGCGCCCTCGCCCACACCCACGGCATCCCCCGCAGCCGGGTCGAACACGTCCTCGGCCTCACCGGCCTGACCGACGTGGCGCACCGCCGCGTCAAGGGCTTCTCCCTCGGCATGGGACAGCGCCTGGGCATCGCCGCCGCCCTCCTCGGCGACCCGGCCACGCTCATCCTCGACGAGCCGGTCAACGGCCTCGACCCGGAGGGCGTCCTGTGGATCCGCAACCTGCTCAAGTCCCTCGCCGCGGAAGGCCGTACGGTCCTGGTCTCCTCGCACCTGATGAGCGAGATGGCCCTCACCGCCGAGCACCTGGTCATCATCGGCCGCGGCCGCCTCCTCGCCGACACCACGGTCACCGACTTCGTACGCGAATCCGGCGCGGGCACCACCAAGGTCGTCACCCCGGAGGCCACCGCCCTCGCCGGCCTCCTCACCGCCCCCGGCACCGACATCACCACCGACACCCCCGGCACCCTCCTGATCCGCGGCACGGACGCCCAGCACATCGGCCGCACGGCGGCCGCCCACGGCATCCCCCTGTACGAACTGACCCCCGCCTCCGCCTCCCTGGAAGAGGCCTTCATGGACCTCACCCGCGACGCGGTGGAGTACCCGGCGACCCTGCAAGGAGCAGCGGCATGACCATGACGACCCTGCCCTACCGCGTGACCCCGGCCCGCGTCCTGCGCTCCGAGTGGCACAAGTTCTGGACCCTGCGCTCCACCTGGATCACCCTCGCCGTCACCAGCGCCCTCACCGCGGCCATGGGCGCCGGCCTCGGCGCCGCCTACGACGGCACCGGCGAAGGCGGCATGGACACCGTCATGTTCGTCCTCCTCGGCACCCAGTTCGCCACGATCAACCTCGGCGTACTGGGCATCCTGGCCACCGCCGGCGAGTACTCCACCGGCCAGATCCGCGCCACGATGACGGCCGTCCCGCGCCGCCTGCCCGTCCTGTGGTCCAAGGCCGCCGTCCTGACCGCGGTCGCCCTCCCCCTCACCCTGGCGACGAACCTCCTCACCTTCCCCCTCGCCCAGTCCTTCCTCACCGGCACCGACCTCTCCGCCTCCCTCGGCGACCCCGGCGTCCTGCGCGCCCTCGCGGGCAACGCGGCAGGTCTCACCCTCCTCGCCGTCCTCGCCCTGGGCATCGGCGCCCTGCTCCGCTCGGTCCCCACGGCCATCGGCGCCTTCATCGGCCTCGTCATGATCCTCCCGGAGATCCTGGCCATGCTCCCGTACGCCTTCGTCGACGACGCCGTCCGCTACTTCCCCGGCAAGGCCCTGGAAGCCCTCACCACGGCCCAGCCCCTGCCCGGAACCGCCTCCCCGGGCGCCGCGCTGCTGGCCATGCTCCTGTGGACGGCGGTCATCCTCACGGCGGCCGCGGTGGTCCTGCGCCGAAAAGACGTATGAAGCCCGGCAGCACATCCCGCACGATGGACCCCGTGACGGAAGACCGGGCGCCGGAGCCCCTCACCGACTACGCCCAGCGCCTCACCCACAGGGTGCGCGCCTTCGACCGACGCCACCCCCTGCTGTGGGACCTCCACTTCACCGGCTTCTGGGTCACCGCCGCCCTGATCGACTACGCCGGCGGCGGCTGGCGCAACAACGCCCATCAGCTCGACGTCCCCGGCTGGCTCCTCCTCACCCTGAGCCTCGGCCTCTCGGCCCCGCTGCTGTGGCGCCGCACCCACCCCGGCGCCGTCCTGGCCGCCATGGTCCCCTTCGCCCTCGTCAACGCCTGGACCGGCGCCGCCCTCCAGGCAGCCCTGCTCCAACTGGTCCTCGTCTACCACCTGGCCCTGCGCCGTCCGCTGCGCAACCTGTGGTGGGCGACGGCCCTGGTGATCGCCCCGGTCCTCGTGTCGGCCCTCCGCCACGGCGAGGGCACCTGGGACCAGCAGATCGGCTCACATCTGATGTCCATCACCGTGGCCGTCCTCATCGGCGCCACGGTCCGCACCCGCCGGGACTACACCGAGGCCCTGGAGGACCGTGCCCGCCGCCTGGAGACCGAACGCGACCAGCAGGCCCAGCTCGCCACCGCCGCCGAACGCGGCCGCATCGCCCGCGAGATGCACGACATCATCGGCCACAACCTCTCCGTGATCACCGGCCTCGCCGACGGCGGCCGATACGCGGCCGCCAAGTCCCCCGAACGCGCGGCCCAGGCTCTCGACGCCATCGCCACCACCAGCCGCCAGGCCTTCACCGAACTCCGCCGCCTCCTCGACGTCCTGCGCGAGGAGGAGAGGCAGCAGCCCGACCTGACCCCCCAGCCGGGCCTCACCGACCTCGACCAGCTCCTCGACGGCGTCCGCTCCGCCGGCCTCCCCGTCACCACCACCATCCACGGCAGCCCCACCCTCCCGCCGGGCCGCCAGCTCACCGTCTACCGCGTCATCCAGGAAGCCCTCACCAACACCCTCAAACACGGCGGCCCCCACGCCACCGCGGACATAGAGCTCTCCTACGAGGAGAAATCCGCCGTCACCGTCACGATCACCGACACCGGCCACGGCAGCCGCACCGACGGGACCTCCCGGGACGGCCGCGGGCTCCCCGGAATGCGCGAGCGAACGGCCTTGTACGGCGGCACACTTGAGGCCGGCCCCCGCCCCCACCCGGAGCGGGGCTGGCGTGTCCGCCTGTCTCTTCCCGAGGAGTCCCCGCAGTGACCACGGTCCTCATCGCCGACGACCAGCCTCTTCAGCGCTTCGGCTCCCGCATGCTGCTGGAGAGCCAGGACGACATGACGGTCGTGGGCGAGGCGGCGAACGGCAGCGAAGCGGTCCGCATGGCGGCCGAGCTCCATCCCGACGTCGTCCTCATGGACATCCGCATGCCCGGCCTCGACGGCATCGAGGCGACCCGCCGCATCACCTCCGCCGGCGACCGCACCCGCATCCTGATCGTCACCACCTTCGACCTGGACGAGTACGCCTACGCCGGGCTCCGCGCAGGCGCCTCCGGCTTCCTCGTCAAGGACGCCCAGCCCGAGGAACTCCTCGCCGGCATCCGCGCGGTGGCCACGGGAGACGCGGTGGTCGCCCCCAGCCTGACCCGCCGCCTCCTGGACGCCTACGTCCACCACCTGCCGACCGCTCCCTCGTCCGAGGCCCCGCCCCCGGACGACCCCCGTCTCGCTTCCCTGACGGACCGGGAACGCGAAATCCTTACGGTGATCGGAAAGGGCTGGACCAACACGGAGATAGCCGCCCGTCTCCACCTGGCCGAGTCGACGGTGAAGACCCACGTGGGTCGTATCCTCGCCAAGACCGGTTCCCGCGACCGCATTCAGGCGGTCATCCTGGCGTACGACACCAAGCTGGTGGAGACGTCCTGAAACGCAGAAAACCCCCGTATCCGAAGATACGGGGGTTTTCCCAAAAATTGTTCGGCGGCGTCCTACTCTCCCACAGGGTCCCCCCTGCAGTACC
>NZ_JACHGV010000004.1 GCF_014202475.1 Streptomyces paradoxus | reverse complement strand
GCAACACCACGAGAGCGGAACAGTCAGGCGGAATAGGCCCGACCGTTCACAGCGTCCTCGCTGTGTTTTTTCAAAGGAACCTCGACCATCGGTTGTCCGATGGACGGGGTATCAACATATCTGGCGTTGACTTTTGGCACGCTGTTGAGTTCTCAAGGAGCGGTCGCTTCCTTTGTACTCACCCTCTCGGGCTTTCCTCCGGGCGCTTCCCTTCGGTCTTGCGTTTCCGACTCTATCAGATCTTTCCAATCCGATTTCCTCGGTGCTTTCCAGGTTCCCGCTTCCGCGTTTCCCTTTCCGGCGGTTCCGACTCTATCAGATCCTTTCGGGCCTGATCCCCGGTCAGCGGGGTTTGTCATTGCGGCTGTTGGGCCGTTCCGACGAGTGAGACTTTAGCGGATTCCCCGGCTCCCGAGCCAATCGGGGGCCGCGTCCTTTCGAACGGAGATTCCTCATTCCGTAAATACACATGCCAATGAAGCGACGACAGACGTGCTGCGCGTCGAATAGTGGTTGGTACCTGCGGATTGGCTGCCCGGGGACCGACCGGGGTCGGCGCTCACGTCGGACAACTCGGAGAACACTACGGATGGGGGTAGGGCGTGTCAACTCGGGGGCGAGCGGCCCTCCGGCGGCGTACTGTGGGGCACATGACGACGCGTACGTGCACCGGACTGTGGTGGGCCGCCTGACGGCGGCCGTTCTCACGTATGCACTCAACGGCCGCCGCTTCGGCGGCCGTTTTCGTTTCTCCCTCCTGGCACCACGGAGGGGCGGCCGCCCGGGGCGGCGGTCCCGGCCAGGAGGTGGAGGAGAGATGACACGGGTTTTCAGCGGGGTCAAGCCGACGGGGCATCTGACGCTGGGGAACTACCTGGGGGCCATGCGGCGGTGGGCCGCCGTCGACCAGCACGAGGCCGACGCCTTGTTCTGCGTCGTCGATCTGCATGCCCTGACCGTCGACCACGATCCCGCGCGGGTGCGCAGGCTGAGCCGGCAGTCGGCGACGCTGCTGCTGGCGGCCGGGCTGGATCCGGAGCTCTGCACGGTGTTCGTGCAGAGCCATGTGGACGAGCACGCCCGGCTGTCGTACGTGCTGGAGTGCGTGGCCACCGACGGTGAGATGCGGCGGATGATCCAGTACAAGGAGAAGGCCGCGCGGGAGCAGCGGCGGGGCGGGAGTGTGCGGCTGTCGCTGCTGACGTATCCCGTGCTGATGGCGGCGGACATCCTGGCGTACGGGGCCGGTGAGGTGCCGGTCGGGGACGATCAGCGGCAGCATGTGGAGCTGGCGCGGGATCTCGCCGTGCGGTTCAACCAGCGGTACGGGCACACGTTCGTGGTGCCGCGGGCGACGCGGCCGGGGGTCGCGGCCCGGGTGATGAATCTGCAGGATCCGGCGTCGAAGATGGGCAAGAGCGACGACGTCGGGCCGGGGATCGTCTATCTGCTGGACGAGCCGGACGTGGTGCGCAAGAAGGTCATGCGGGCCGTGACCGACAGTGGGCGGGAGGTCGTGTACGACCGGGAGGCCCGGCCGGGGCTCGCCAACCTGCTGGAGATCCTCGCGGCGTGCACGGGCGGGGAGCCCGAGATGCTGAGTGCTGCGTACACGTCGTACGGGGACCTCAAGAAGGACACCGCGGAGGCCGTGGTCGAGGTGCTCCGGCCCTTGCAGGAGAGGCACAAGGAGTTGTGTGCGGATCCCGCGTATGTGGAGGGCGTGCTGCGGGACGGGGCCGAGCGGGCTCGGGGGATGGCCCGGCCGACGGTGGATGCCGCCTACCGGGCGATCGGCTTGCTTCCGGCCGTGGCGGAGAAGGAGCCGGCCGGCGCCGGGGTGTGACGCGGCCGCGGGGGCGGGCGACGGGCCCGCCCCCGGTGGTCAGCTGTTGTTGCCGGAGGCCAGGGCGCGGCTGCGGTCCCGGGCGGCTTCGAGGGCGGCGATGAGGGCGGCCCGTACGCCGTGGTTCTCCAGTTCGCGGATGGCGTTGATCGTCGTGCCGGCGGGGGACGTGACGTTCTCGCGGAGCTTGACGGGGTGTTCGCCGCTGTCGCGGAGCATCGTCGCGGCGCCGATGGCGGACTGGACGATCAGGTCGTGGGCCTTGTCGCGGGGCAGGCCGAGGAGGATGCCGGCGTCGGTCATGGCTTCGACCAGGTAGAAGAAGTAGGCCGGGCCGGAGCCGGAGAGGGCGGTGCAGGCGTCCTGCTGGGACTCGGGGACGCGGAGCGTCTTGCCGACGGCGCCGAAGATCTCCTCGGTGTGGGCGAGGTGGTCGGCGGTGGCGTGGGTGCCGGCGGAGATGACGGACATGGCCTCGTCGACCAGGGCGGGGGTGTTGGTCATGACGCGGACGACCGGGGTGTTCGGGGCGAAGCGGTCCTCGAAGTAGGCCGTGGGGATGCCGGCGGCGCCGCTGATGACCAGGCGGTCGGCGGGGACGTGGGGGGCGAGCTCGTCGAGGAGGGTGCCCATGTCCTGCGGTTTCACCGTGAGGATCAGGGTGTCGGCGGTCTTGGCGGCTTCCGCGTTGGTGACCGGGGTGACGCCGTAGCGGGTGCGGAGCTCTTCGGCTCGTTCCTGGCGGCGGGCGGTGACCAGGAGGTCGGACGGGGTCCAGCCGGCGCGGATCATTCCGCTGAGCAGGGCTTCGCCGATCTTGCCGGTGCCGAGGACTGCGACTTTCTGGGTCATGGCGCGGGGTGCCTCCGAAGGGTGCGTCGTCCGGGGTCCATCCTCGCACCCGGGGAGTGGGAGGCGGCTCGGGTGTCCGCTGGGCGGGATGCCGTGCCGGGGCGGCTATGCCGTGCGGCGCCTGAGGGTCGCCGCGCCGAGGGTCAGGACGAGGAGGGCGCAGCCCGCGACGATGAGGACGTCCCGGACGAACGTGGCCGTCATGTCGGTGTGGTGCAGGACCTCGTTCATGCCGTCGACGGCGTAGGACATGGGGAGGACGTCGGAGATGGCCTCCAGGGCGGGGTGCATGGCGTCGCGCGGGGTGAACAGGCCGCACAGGAGGAGCTGGGGGAAGATCACCGCCGGCATGAACTGGACCGCCTGGAACTCGGAGGCGGCGAAGGCCGAGACGAAGAGGCCGAGGGCCGTGCCGAGGAGGGCGTCGAGGAGGGCCACCAGGAGAAGGAGCCAGGGGCTGCCGGTGACGTCGAGGCCGAGGAACCAGACCGCGAGGCCCGTGGCCAGGGCGGACTGGATGATCGCGAGGGTGCCGAAGGCGAGGGCGTAGCCGGCGATGAGGTCGCCCTTGCCGAGGGGCATGGCGAGGAGGCGTTCGAGGGTGCCGGAGGTGCGTTCGCGCAGGGTGGCGATGGACGTCACCAGGAACATCGTGATCAGCGGGAAGATCCCGAGGAGGGACGCGCCGATGCTGTCGAAGGTGCGGGGGCTTCCGTCGAAGACGTAGCGCAGCAGGAACAGCATCACGCAGGGGATGAGCACCAGCAGTGCGATGGTGCGGGGGTCGTGGGTGAGCTGGCGGAGGACCCGGGCGGCGGTGGCGGTGGTGCGGGAGGCGTTCAGGGCCCTCGGTGGGGTGGCCGTCCTGGTCGGGGTGGTGGTCATCGGGTCGTCTCCTTCGTGCGGGCTGCTGCTGTCGCCTCGTCCACCAGGTGCAGGAAGGCCTCCTGGACGGTGGCGGCGCCGGTGCGGGTGCGCAGGGCGTCGGGGGTGTCGTCGGCCAGGAGCCGGCCCTCGCGCATGAGGAGGAGGCGGTGGCAGCGCTCGGCCTCGTCCATGACGTGGGAGGAGACGAGGAGGGTCGTGCCGCGGTCGGTCGCGAGGTCGTGGAAGAGGTTCCACAGGTCTCGGCGCAGTACGGGGTCGAGTCCGACGGTCGGTTCGTCGAGGACCAGGAGTTCGGGGGCGCCGAGGAGGGCGACGGCCAGGGAGACGCGGTTGCGCTGGCCGCCGGAGAGGTTGCCGGCGAGGGAGTCGGCGTGGGTGGTGAGGTCGACGTCGGCTATCGCGCGGGTGACGTGGTCGTCGCGGCGGTCGGCTGCCGGGCGGCCGGGGTCGAGGATCGCGGCGAAGTAGTCGAGGTTCTGGCGGACGGTCAGGTCGTCGTAGACGGACGGGGACTGGGTGACGTAGCCGATGCGGGTGCGCAGGGTGGGGTGGCCGGCGGGGTGGCCGAGGACGGTGAGGGTGCCGGTGACCTTGGCCTGGGTGCCGACGAGGGCGCGCATGAGGGTGGACTTGCCGCAGCCGGAGGGGCCGAGGAGGCCGGTGATCTGGCCTCGGGGGACGGTGAAGCCGAGGTCGCGCAGGACGGTGCGGGGGCCTCGGGTGACGGTGAGGTTCTCGGCGTGGACGGCCGTGGTGTGCGGGTCCGGGAGTGGGCCGGGGGTGGGTGCCGGGCCTGGGCGTGGCGAGCCGGGAGCATTATTCATCATGTGATGAATAATGCTCCCGGGTGGAGGACGCGTCAAGCGGCCGGGATGAGCGGGTGCGCGTCAGGCCGGGGTCGTGGCGAGGAGGAGGACGACCTCGTAGACCTCCTCCACGACGCCGTCCGGGAAGGCCCGGAGGAGGTGTTCGCGCTCTGCGGCCAGGAAAGATGCGGTGCGTTCCGCGCCGGCCACGAGGAAGACCGAGTGGCTGCCGATGTTGGCGAGGTGGGTGTCGACCGGGACGCGGCGGCTCCAGCGGACCGTGCGGCGGGTGAAGTCGAGGCGGCCGCTGGGGTCGGCGGTGCGGTGGTCGACGTTGCGCTTCTCGGCGGAGACGTCGATGCCGAAGTGACGGCCGGTGCGGTCGGCGGCCTCGGCGATCCAGGGGACGTCGAGGGCGTCGGTGTTCCACCAGAGGGCCAGGGCGCCGCCGGGGCGCAGGACGCGCAGGGCCTCCGGGACGGCGCGGGCGGGGTCGGTCCAGTGCCAGGCCTGGGCGTAGGTGACGAGATCGACGGAGGCGTCGGTGAGGGGGAGGTCGTCGCCCGTGCCGCGGATGACCGGGATGCCGGGCAGGGTGCGGCGGAACTGGGCCGCCATGCCGTCACCGGGTTCCACGGCGACGACGTTCGCGCCCCGTGCGTGCAGGAGGGCGGTGGCGATGCCGGTGCCGGCGCCGATGTCCGCGACACGGGAGCCGGTGAGGGGGCGGCCGGTCAGGTCCTCGATCGCGTCGAAGAGGGCCGGGGGGTAGGAGGGGCGGTTGGCGGCGTACTGGGCCGCGGCGGCGTTGAAGGAGTGGGCTCGTACGGCTCGGGCGGGCTCGGCGGTGGGCTGTGTGGCTGCGGGGTCGGGGGTGAGGTCGGCTCCGGTGGGGTGGTGGGCGGAGGGAGGTGTGGTCATACCGCCATGGTGGCGGGGGGTGGGGCGGGGTGCGGTGAGAGTTGGGTGAGATCGGGCCAGCGGGTGCCGGTGTGACGGCAGGCGCTAGTGACCAGTGAGGCGCATGAGGGTGACGCCGTCGGGAAAGGCGGTGCGCTCGGCGACGTCGAAGACGGTGGGGTCGAAGGCTCCGTCGAAGGCCGGGATTCCGGCACCCGCGACCACCGGGTAGTTCTTGACGACGAGTTCGTCGATCTCGGGCAGGAGGGCACCGGCGAGTCTTCCGCCGCCGCAGAGCCAGATGTTCAAGTCCGTGCCCTGCTCGCGCTTCAGTTCGCGGACGAGGGCGAGCGGGTCGCCCGGAACGAGGGTGACGGCCGGGTAGGCGGCCGGGCAGGCGCCGGGCTACGCGCGGCGGCGGTTCCTCGGGTTGCCCGAGCGGCGGGTCGTGCGCTTCTCGTACTGCTTGAGGGCGGTCTCGTACTCCTCGCGGTGGAGCTTCTCGCCGGGGGCCTCGGTGAGGGAGCGGAAGAAGTAGGCGAGCAGGGAGCCGACGAAGCCCACGGTCAGGAGGCCGCGCAGCGATGCCTGGCGGTCGGGGTCGGGGCGGCGGGTGTAGCCGTCCCAGGTGTGACGGAAGGCGAGCGCGCTGCAGATCGCGAACATCGCGACCATCAGAACCGTGACGAAGTCGCCGATCGCGGCGATCTGCAGGCCCTGGTAGGCGAGGCGGAGCACGAGGCAGGAGGCGACGGCGGCGGCGAAGGAGCCCACGGCCGCGGCGACGCGGCGGGCCGCGTAGCCGTTGCCGTGGTCGACCCAGGTGGTGCCGAAGAGCCGGATCGGCTCCGGGCGGGGGCCGGTGGAGCCCGCGGGTGTCATGGGGGTGCCGGTGTCGTCGCTCACGCGTCGATTATGGCTCCGGCCCGGCCGCGGGCTCCGGCCGACTCAGTCGCAGCGTCCGGCGACGCGGCCGTCGCCGGGTCCGATCAGGAGCAGCGCGGGCGGACGTAGCCGTCGCTGCCGGTGTTCACGTAGGCATCCGAGACGTACTCGCCGTCGTCGATGTTGTCCCAGATGTTCGTCGTGCCGTACGGGCCCGCCACCGTTGTGCCGGGCCGCTGGCAGAAGATGGTGACCCTGGCTCCCTCAGGCAGGACGCGGACGAGGGCGTAGCCGGTGCCCGGGCCGCTGCGGACGTTCAGGCGGACGCCCGGGGCGACGGCGTACGTGCGCAGGGCCGACGCCGCCATGGTGACGGCCTCTCCCTCGCCTCTGCCTTCGAGTTCCTCGACATGGTCGACAGACATGAAATTCTCCCCCGTTGAGCCCCATGACTGCCATGGGGTCCCGTTGATTCCCCCGAATCACACCATGAAACATATGTGCGCAACTCGTTCGGGAGGCTAGCAAGCCTCCTCTGTCCCGCACGAGTCTTCGACTAGGCTCCGTGCGTCGCGCGCGCGGACGAACAGCACGGGGGTGGTTCCATGGCGCCGCAGAGCAGTACCGGAGCGGGCGCGGAAGCGGAACTTCCCGAATACGCCGGTCACTACCGTCTGGAGTCCTGTCTGGGCTCGGGCGGCATGGGTGTCGTGCATCTGGCCCGGAGCACCTCCGGGATGAAGCTCGCGGTAAAGGTCGTGCACGCCCAGTTCGCCAAGGACCCCGACTTCAGGGGGCGTTTCCGGCAGGAGGTGGCGGCGGCGCGAAGGGTGAGCGGCGCCTTCACCGCACCCGTCGTGGACGCCGACCCGGACAGTGAACGGCCATGGATGGCCACACTGTTCATCCCGGGACCGACCTTGTCCGAGCAGGTCAAGCGGAACGGCCCCATGGACTCGGCCCAGTTGCGGCGCCTGATGGCGGGGCTGGCCGAGGCGCTGCGCGACATCCATCGTGCCGGGGTCGTCCACCGGGATCTGAAACCGAGCAACGTCCTGCTCGCCGACGACGGGCCGAAGGTCATCGACTTCGGTATCTCCCGGCCATCGGACAGCGAACTGCGCACCGAGACCGGGAGGTTGATCGGCACGCCGCCCTTCATGGCGCCCGAGCAGTTCCGGCGCCCGCGCGAGGTGGGTCCCGCCGCCGACATCTTCGCGCTCGGGTCGGTGATGGTGCACGCGGCCACAGGACGAGGGCCGTTCGACTCCGACAGCCCGTACATCGTCGCCTACCAGGTGGTGCACGACGAGCCCGACCTGACAGATGTGCCGGACGAGGTCGCGCCGCTGGTGCTGCGCTGTCTCGCGAAGGAGCCGGAGGAGCGGCCGACCCCGGACGAGTTGATGCGGGAGCTGCGGTCCGTCGCGGCTTCATACGACACGCAGACGTTCATACCGGCTCAGCGGACCGGGGACACCGACGGTTCGTGGCTGCCCGCCGGGAGACCCGACCGTGCGGGGGAAGCCGACCGTGCCGGGGAAGCCGGGCGTGCGGGGGAAGCCGGGCGTGCGGGGGAAGCCGTTCGCGGCGGGGGGCGGCGGCTCGGCAGGCGGGCGGTCCTCGGAGCCGGGGCGTTCGGCCTGGCCGTCGTCGGTGCGCTGGCCTCGCTGCCGTGGCTCGACGGTGACGGCGGCTCACCGCGGCCCGCCTCCCCGCGGACCACGTCAGCCGCGTTCAGCGGGTGGCGGGCGACACCGGCGGCCGGGGACAGCACACCCCTGTGCTCCCACGGGGCCGGACGCCTGCTCTGCGCCACGTCCGGACTGGTCTCCGCCCTGGATCCGTCCGACGGGCGCCTGCTGTGGCGGCACCCCGTCGGCAAGGGGCCCCGGACGAAACCGCCGGTGCTGGCGGGCGGACTCGTACAGCCCTCGGCGGACCAGGGGCGTCTCCTGGAGGCACTCGATCCGGCCTCGGGCGAAGCGCGCTGGCAGCGGGACATCGCGGAGGCCGGCAGCGCGGTGTCCGCCGGCGGCATGCTCCTGGTCACGGGAGCCGACGGGAAGGTCACCGGCGTGGACGGCGCCTCCGGTGACCCGCGGTGGAGCCAGTCGATCCCCGGCCACGAGGTGCCCTACCTCGCCGCGTTCACCGGTGACCCGCTGGCGTACGCCACCAGCGCGTCGGTGGACGGGAAGAGCACCCGGCTCACCGTGCTGGATCCGCAGACGGGTGACGTGCGGTCGGACGCCCGGCTCGACGGGACACTGAAGCCCTTCGGCGCGACGGACGGATCGGTGTACCTCCTCTCCGAGGACGCGGTGCACGGCGATGCGCGGGCCGTCGTCCGCTACACCCCGGGGACCGGTGAGACCCGGCGGGTGCCCCTCACCGTCCCCCTCCAGCAGGCCCACGGCACCGTGCGGGGGAACACGGCCTATCTCATGGGGACCGGGGGGTCGCTGGTGGCCGTCGATCTTCAGGCACGTGAGCAGCTCTGGCATCTGGAGACGGGCATGATGCGGGGGTCCACGCCGGTTGCCGGTGACCAGCATGTCTACGTGACCGCGTCGGACGGGCGGCTGCTCGCCGTCGACGCGCGGCGTGGGAAGCTCGCCGGGCAGACGTCTCCTCGGCTGGGTGACCGGCCGGACCGGATTCCCGCCGTGCTGCCCGAGCCCGTGGTCGTGGGCGACCGGGTCTACGGCAGTGCGCCGGACGGGACCGTCTTCGCCGTGAACGGGCGCGATCCGGCGGCCTGGTAGCCGGCGGGCATGCGCGAGGGCCGCCCCCCGGCAGCGGGAGACGGCCCCAGGCGCGAGAAGGGGTCAGCCCAGCTTCGACACGTCCCGCACCGCGCCCTTGTCCGCGCTGGTCGCCATCGCCGCGTAGGCCCGCAGCGCCGCCGAGACCTTGCGGTCGCGGTTCTTCGGGGCGTACACGCCGTTCAGCGCCTGGTCGCGGCGGGCCAGCTCGGCGTCGTCCACCAGCAGCTCGATGGAGCGGTTCGGGATGTCGATGCGGACGCGGTCGCCGTCCTCGACCAGGGCGATGGTGCCGCCCGCGGCCGCCTCGGGCGAGGCGTGGCCGATGGACAGGCCGGAGGTGCCGCCGGAGAAGCGGCCGTCCGTGACCAGCGCGCAGGTCTTCCCGAGGCCCCGGCCCTTGAGGTACGAGGTCGGGTAGAGCATCTCCTGCATGCCGGGGCCGCCCTTGGGGCCCTCGTAGCGGATGACGACGACGTCGCCGTCCTTGACCTGCTGGGTGAGGATCTTCTGGACGGCCTCCTCCTGCGACTCGCAGACCACCGCCGGGCCCTCGAAGGTCCAGATGGACTCGTCGACACCGGCCGTCTTCACGACGCAGCCGTCCACCGCCAGATTGCCCTTGAGGACCGCGAGGCCGCCGTCCTTGGAGTAGGCGTGCTCCGCGGAGCGGATGCAGCCGCCCTCGGCGTCCTCGTCCAGGGCCTCCCAGCGCTCGGACTGGGAGAAGGCCTCGGCGGAGCGGACGCAGCCGGGGGCCGCGTGCCACAGCTCGACCGCCTTCGCGGACGGGGAGCCGCCGCGCACGTCCCAGGTCTTCAGCCAGTCGCCGAGGGACGGGCTGTGCACCGAGTGCACGTCCTCGTTGAGCAGACCGGCCCGGTGCAGCTCGCCGAGCAGGGCGGGGATGCCGCCGGCGCGGTGCACGTCCTCCATGTAGTACGTGCGGTCCTTGGCGACGTTCGGGGCGACCTTGGCCAGGCACGGCACGCGGCGCGAGACGGCGTTGATCTCGTCGAGGCCGAAGGACACTCCCGCCTCCTGGGCGGCGGCCAGCAGGTGCAGGATCGTGTTGGTCGAGCCGCCCATGGCGATGTCGAGCGCCATGGCGTTCTCGAAGGCGGCGAAGGAGGCCACGCTGCGCGGCAGGACCGTCTCGTCGTCCTGCTCGTAGTAGCGGCGGGTGATGTCCATGACCGTGTTCGCCGCGTCGACATACAGCTGTTTGCGGGCCGTGTGGGTGGCCAGGACCGAGCCGTTGCCGGGCAGGGAGAGGCCGATCGCCTCGGTCAGGCAGTTCATCGAGTTGGCGGTGAACATGCCGGAGCAGGAGCCGCAGGTCGGACAGGCGTTCTCCTCGATGCGGAGGATGTCCTCGTCCGAGATCTTGTCGTTCACGGCGTCGGAGATCGCGTCGACCAGGTCGAGGGTGCGGACCGTGCCGTCGACCAGGGTCGCGCGGCCGGACTCCATCGGGCCGCCGGAGACGAAGACCGTCGGGATGTTCAGCCGCAGGGCGGCGTTCAGCATGCCCGGGGTGATCTTGTCGCAGTTGGAGATGCAGATCAGGGCGTCGGCGCAGTGCGCCTCGACCATGTACTCCACGCTGTCCGCGATCAGGTCGCGGGAGGGCAGGGAGTAGAGCATGCCGCCGTGACCCATGGCGATGCCGTCGTCGACGGCGATCGTGTTGAACTCGCGCGGGATGCCGCCGGCCGCGACGACCGCCTCGCTGACGATCCGGCCGACCGGCGCCAGGTGCGTGTGGCCGGGCACGAACTCGGTGAAGCTGTTGGCGACCGCGATGATCGGCTTGCGGCCGATGTCCGCACCCGGTACACCGGAGGCGCGCATAAGGGCGCGGGCGCCCGCCATGTTGCGGCCGTGGGTGACTGTGCGGGACCTCAGCTCGGGCATCGTCGCTCGCTCCTTCAGAGACGGCGTCAGAGAGTTCGGAGATTTCTGACTGCTACCGAGCGTACGCCGGTCATCCAGTGGGCGGGACGGTGTGTCCGGAATGCGGGACGCCTGTCTCGGACGACGGCATCCCTGCGCCTCACGGATCGGTCAGATGCCCCTGGACGACCGGGGCCAGCCGGGCGATGACCTGCTCCGGGTCCGCCGAGGCCAAGGGCTCGATCTTGATGACGTACCGCAGGATCGCGGTGCCGACGAGCTGGGCGGCGGCGAGCTCCGCGCGCAGCTCGGCGTCCGGCAGCTCCAGCCGTACGGCGATGCGGCGCAGCACCTGGGTGGCGATGATCCGCCGGAAGACGGCGGCCGCGGTCTCGTTGGTGACGGCGGACCGGACGATGGCGAGCAGCGGCGCGCGGGTCGCCGGGTTCTCCCAGACGCCGAAGAAGAAGCGCGCCAGGCGCTCCCCCACCCCGTCGAGCGGACCCTCCTCAATGGCCTTCGGGGCCTGGAGCGCGGGCCCGAAGGCCTGGGTGATCGCCGCCTCGAAGACCTGCTCCTTGGTGCCGAAGTAGTGGTGCACCAGGGCCGAGTCCACGCCGGCGGACTTGGCGATGCCGCGCACGGACGTCTTCTCGTAGCCGCGCTCGGAGAACTCGTCGCGGGCGGCGGTCAGGATGCGGTCGCGGGTGTCCGCCGACTCCGTGCGCGGGGGGCGGCCGCGGCGGCGGGCGGTGGTACCGGACCCGCCGTCGGCCGGGGTCGCGCCGTTCATCGCCGCGGCACCTTCACCGCCGAGGCCAGATGCAGGCGGGTGAAGGCCAGGGCCTCCGCCAGATCGGCCTCGCGCTCCGCGCTCGACATCGCGCGCCGGGTGTTGACCTCGATGACCACGTGCCCGTCGAAGCCGGTCAGGGCGAGCCGCTCCAGCACCTCGGCGCAGGGCTGTGTGCCGCGGCCGGGCACCAGGTGCTCGTCCTTGGCGGAGCCCCGGCCGTCGGCGAGGTGGACGTGGCCGAGACGGTCCCCCATGCGGTCGACCATGTCCAGCGCGTCGGAGCGGGCCGTCGCGGTGTGGCTGAGATCGATCGTGAAGTGCCGGTAGTCGTCCTTCGTGACGTCCCAGTCGGGGGCGTACGCGAGCATCTCGCGGTCCCGGTAGCGCCAGGGGTACATGTTTTCGACGGCGAACCGTACGTCCGTCTCGTTCGCCATGCGCCAGATGCCGGCGACGAAGTCCCGGGCGTACTGGCGCTGCCAGCGGAACGGGGGGTGGACGACGACGGTGCTCGCGTCGAGCTTCTCGGCCGCCGCACGGGCCCGCTGCAGTTTGGTCCACGGGTCGGTGGACCAGACGCGCTGCGTGATGAGCAGGCAGGGCGCGTGCACGGCCAGGATGGGGATCCGGTGGTAGTCGCTGAGTCTGCGCAGGGCCTCGATGTCCTGGCTGACCGGGTCGGTCCAGACCATGACCTCGACTCCGTCGTAGCCGAGGCGCGCGGCGATCTCGAAGGCCGTGGCCGTCGACTCCGGGTAGACCGAGGCCGTCGACAGGGCGACCTTCGCGTCCGGGATCTTCACGGCTGGCTCTGCCATGCAGGACAGATTACGGGGTGTGGTCGGGGTGGGGTGGGGGGCCTCTTGGCCGTTGTGGTGTTTGCCATAGACGAGCGGGCTCCTACGCGGACTCCATGTGATCCAGGCGACGCAGGATCACGCCTTCCCTCAACGCCCAGGGGCATATCTCCACGCGCTCCACGCCGAAGAGGTCCATCGCGGCCTCGGCGACCAGGGCGCCCGCCAGGAGCTGCCCGGCCCTGCCCTCGGAGACGCCCGGCAGCTCCGCGCGCTCCTGCTCGGTCATGGCGGCCAGGCGCGGGACCCAGCCCTCCAGGGACTCCCGCTTGAGCTCGCGCTGCACGTAGAGGCCCTCGGCGGAGCGGGCCGCACCGGCGATGCGGGCCAGCTGCTTGAAGGTCTTCGACGTGGCGACGACGTGGTCGGGGGTGCCGAGGCGGCTGAACTCCCCGACCGTGCGGGCGATCTCGGTCCGCACGTGGCGGCGCAGGGCGCGGACGTCGTCCGGGTCGGGCGGGTCGCCGGGCAGCCAGCCGGCGGTGAGGCGGCCGGCGCCCAGCGGCAGCGAGGCGGCCGCGTCGGGCTCCTCGTCGATGCCGTAGGCGACCTCGAGGGAGCCGCCGCCGATGTCCAGGACCAGCAGCTTCCCGGCCGACCAGCCGAACCAGCGGCGGGCGGCGAGGAAGGTCAGCCGGGCCTCCTCGGCGCCGGTGAGGACCTGGAGCTCGACGCCGGTCTCGGCGCGCACGCGTTCGAGGACGTCATCGGCGTTACAGGCCTCCCGTACGGCGGAGGTCGCGAACGGGAGGACCTCCTCGACGCCCTTGTCCTCGGCGGCCTGGAGCGCCTCCTTGATGACCGAGACCAGCCGGTCGACGCCGTGGGGGCCGATCGCGCCGTCGTCGTCGAGGAGCTGGGCAAGGCGCAGTTCCGCCTTGTGCGAGTGCGCGGGCAGCGGGCATGCGCCGGGGTGCGCGTCCACCACCAGCAGATGCACCGTGTTCGATCCCACGTCGAGGACACCGAGTCTCATGTACGGAACGCTACTGCCCACCGGGCCGTCCGCCGTCCTCGGTGGGGGTAAGAGGCCCGTACCCTGGAGGAGTGCCAAAGACGAAAAAGGCGAAGCGCGACAAATCACCGGGCGTCGTGGAACCCGACGAGAAGGGCCTCGACTTCGCTCGCGCGTGGGTGGAGTTTCCCGATCCGGCGGACGACGAGCAGGTGTTCCGCTGCGATCTGACATGGCTGACCTCTCGCTGGAACTGCATCTTCGGCAGCGGCTGCCAGGGCATCCAGGCGGGCCGCGCGGATGACGGGTGCTGCACGTTGGGTGCCCACTTCTCCGACGAGGACGACGAGAAGCGCGTCGCCGAGCATGTGGCCAGGCTCACGCCGGACATCTGGCAGCACCATGCCGAGGGCACGCGGGGCGGCTGGGTCTCCGAGGACGAGGACGGCGAGCGGCAGACCCGGCCCTTCCAGGGCTCGTGCATCTTCCAGAACCGGCCCGGCTTCAAGGGCGGTATGGGCTGCTCGCTGCACATCCTCGCCCTGAAGGAGGGCCGCGAGCCGCTGGAGACCAAGCCGGACGTGTGCTGGCAGCTGCCGGTGCGGCGGACGTACGAGTGGATCGACCGGCCCGACGACACGCGCGTGCTGCAGGTGTCGATCGGTGAGTACGACCGGCGCGGCTGGGGTCCTGGCGGCCATGACCTGCACTGGTGGTGCACATCGGCGACCTCGGCGCACGGCGCCGGCGATCCCGTGTACGTCTCCTACCGGCCCGAGCTGATCGAGTTGATGGGCAAGGCCGGCTACGACCGGCTGGTCGAGCTGTGCGAGGAGCGGCTGGCCTCGCAGCTGCCGCTGCTGGCACCGCATCCCGCGGACCCCGCGCCTCCGGTGGCCTGAGGCCCGCTACGACGCGGCCGGGCTCGGGTCGCCGCTGTCCGAGGGCGGTGGCGTCGAGCCCGTGGGGTCGGTCGGGGCCGGGTCCGTCGGCGTGGGTGTGGGGTCCGGGTCGGTCGACGGGGGCGGGGTGGTCGGCGTCGGGTCCGGGGCGGAGGTCGTGGGCGTCGGGTCGGGCTGGGCCGGAACCGGCTCGACCGGTCCGCCGGGGCGGGGGCCGGGACCGGTGGGGCTGGGCGCGGCGCCATAACCCTCGATGTGGACGACGGCGCCCACCGGTGCGACCGCCACCTGTGCGCGCCAGGGGCCGGCGGGCTCCCGCAGGTGGTCGACGTACACCTTGATCGTCAACGACTCGCCGGGCCGGAGCGTTCCCGAGGACTGGCTGAGGTAGAGCCAGTGGGCTCCCGTGGACGCGGACCAGCGGACCGGGGCCGGGCCGGTGGCGGTCAGCGTGACGAGGGTGGTGTCGCCGCTGTTGTCGGCCGTGACCTCCAGGGCGGTCTCGCGGCCGGCCCCGGCGACGCCGATGACCTCGACGGACACGTCGGCCTTGCCGTCCTTGCCGAAGCGGGGGCCGGGCCGGGTGCTCGCGTTTCCCGTGTTCTCGTAGCCGCCGCCCGCCATCTCGCCGTCCAGGCCGAACGGGTCGTCCGCCTCGCGCGCGGAGGCCGAGCGGCCGTCCTGGCCCTCGCCGATCGGAGTGCCCCGGTAGGCGGCCCACAGGGCCAGCACGGGGGCGGCCACGACGGTGGCGACGACGGTCATGGTGACGGCACGCGCGCGCAGGCGGTCCCTGCGGGCGGCATGGTCCTTGGGGTCCATCGGGAAGCCGCGCCGGTCGAAGCGGGGTGCGGCACCCCGCGCGCGCGGGAGGTGGGTCATGGCGACGTGCAGGGCCGCCCGGGGGGCCGGCAGGACGGGCAGTTCGGCGGGCGTGACGCCGGTGCCGGGCCAGCGGCCGGGGATGGCGCGCTCGGCGGTGCGGCGGCAGCGCGGGCAGTCGTCGACGTGCCGGACGAGTTCGGCCCGCAGGGCCGTGCCGAGCACGAGACGGTCGTCGCCGGCGAGGTGCGCGACGCTCGGACACGCCCCGGTCTCCACCACGGCGAGGGCCGCACGCGTGCGCTCCACCTCGCAGGCGGCGGAGGCGAGCAGATCACGCGCGGCGGCCGGGTCCATGCCGAGGACGGCGGCGACCTCGCGGGCGGCGAGGTGGTGGCGCACGGCCAGTTCGAGCGCCTCCCGCTGCTCCGGGGTGGTGCCGGCGGCCTCCGGCCAGGCCAGCAGGGCCAGTTCGCGACGGCGCCGCTCCTGGACCTCCTCGGAGGGGACCGGGGCGGTCGGACGGTCGGCACGCTGCCGGTCGGTGCGGCCCGCGGCATGGCTGCTCTGACGTTTCTGCTTGGCCTCGGCCAGCTTGCGCAGGCACGCCCAGCGGGCCAGCGCGTACATCCAGGCCCTGCGGTCCGCGGGCGCCTCGGGGACGTGCCGGCCGCGGCGTTCGGCGAGGGCGAGCACGTCGCCCAGGGCGGCGGTCGCGGCCTCGTGGTCGCACAGCACGGACAGGCAGTAGGTGAACAGGCCGTCCAGGTAGGGCTCGTAGGGCGCGGGCGGCCGCTGCGCCAGCGTGCGAGCCGCCCCGCGGTCACGCGCTTCCCGGTGCGCCCGGTGTGCGCCGGCCGTGCGGCTCGAGCGGGTCGAGATCTCCGGAGTACTGCTCGTCATTCGGCGACCGTAGGGGGCCGGGAGTGGCACCTTCAGGCGGGTTGAGCACATTTAATCCGTACGGGTGAAACGATCCCTCAATCGGGGACATGAACCGGTGGTTCCGCCGCTGGTGCGGGGTGGCGGGCCCCTGGCGCACAGGTGGCCGCCGTCGGCCGGTCCCCGCGATGTCAGTGCCTGCGGCTACGGTTTCGTCCATGGCTGCCCGTACGAAGACCACCAAGGACCGCCCGTCCTACCGCTGCACGGAATGCGGCTGGCAGACGGCGAAGTGGCTCGGCCGCTGCCCCGAGTGCCAGGCCTGGGGGACGGTCGAGGAGTACGGCGCGCCCGCGGTGCGTACGACGGCACCGGGCCGGGTCACCACCTCCGCCCTGCCCATCGGCCAGGTGGACGGCCGCCAGGCCACCGCCCGCCCCACCGGCGTCCCCGAGCTGGACCGCGTGCTCGGCGGCGGGCTGGTCCCCGGCGCGGTGGTGCTGGTCGCGGGCGAACCGGGCGTCGGCAAGTCGACACTCCTGCTCGACGTGGCGGCCAAGTCCGCGAGCGACGAGCACCGCACCCTGTACGTCACGGGCGAGGAGTCGGCGAGCCAGGTCCGGCTGCGCGCCGACCGCATCGGCGCCATCGACGACCACCTGTACCTCGCGGCCGAGACGGATCTGGCGGCGGTGCTCGGCCACTTGGACGCGGTGAAGCCGTCGCTGCTGATCATGGACTCGGTGCAGACCGTCGCTTCCCCGGAGATCGACGGCGCACCCGGCGGCATGGCCCAGGTGCGGGAGGTGGCGGGGGCGCTCATCCGGGCCTCCAAGGAACGCGGCATGTCCACGCTGCTGGTGGGCCACGTCACCAAGGACGGCGCGATCGCGGGCCCACGCCTGCTGGAGCACCTGGTGGACGTCGTCCTGAGCTTCGAGGGCGACCGGCACGCCCGCCTGCGTCTGGTGCGCGGCGTCAAGAACCGCTACGGCACCACCGACGAGGTCGGCTGCTTCGAGCTGCACGACGAGGGCATCACGGGCCTCGCCGACCCGAGCGGGCTCTTCCTGACCCGCCGGGCCGAACCGGTCCCGGGCACCTGCCTGACCGTCACCCTCGAAGGCCGCCGCCCGCTGGTCGCCGAGGTCCAGGCGCTCACGGTCGACTCCCAGATCCCCTCCCCGCGCCGCACCACCTCGGGCCTGGAGACCTCCCGCGTCTCGATGATGCTCGCGGTGCTGGAACAGCGCGGGCGGATCAGCGCCTTGGGCAAAAGGGACATCTACTCCGCGACGGTCGGCGGTGTGAAGCTCTCGGAGCCCGCCGCCGACCTGGCCGTCGCCCTCGCCCTGGCGAGCGCGGCGAGTGACACACCTCTCCCCAAGAACCTCGTCGCGATCGGCGAAGTGGGCCTCGCGGGCGAGGTGAGACGGGTCACGGGAGTGCAGCGCAGACTGGCCGAAGCCCACCGTCTGGGCTTCACACACGCGCTGGTCCCGGGCGATCCCGGCATGGTTCCGGCGGGCATGAAGGTCCTGGAAGTCGCGGACATAGGGGACGCCCTGCGGGTCCTTCCCCGCTCCCGTCGCAGAGAGGCCCCACGGGACGAGGAGGGTCGCCGGTAGACTTTGCCCTGGTCTCGCCCGTCCGTGCGAACCGAGCGCGCGACACGGGGGCGCCCAGAACCTGCGACCGGAGGAGTGCAGTGGCAGCCAACGACCGGGCATCAGCTCCCGGAAAGTCCGGTGGGAGTGCCGGTACCGATGGCCTGATGCGCGCCTCCCTGAGCGCCGTGGCACCGGGCACCGCCCTGCGTGACGGCCTGGAGCGCGTGCTCCGCGGCAACACCGGCGGTCTCATCGTGCTCGGCTCCGACAAGACGGTCGAGGCGCTGTGCAGCGGCGGTTTCGTACTGGACGTCGAGTTCACCGCGACCCGGCTGCGCGAGCTGTGCAAGCTGGACGGCGGCATCGTGCTGTCCTCGGACCTGTCGAAGATCCTGCGCGCGGGCGTGCAGCTGGTCCCGGACCCGACGATCCCGACCGAGGAGACGGGCACCCGGCACCGCACCGCTGACCGCGTCAGCAAGCAGGTCGGCTTCCCGGTGGTCTCCGTCTCCCAGTCGATGCGGCTGATCGCCCTCTACGTCGACGGCCAGCGCCGCGTCCTGGAGGACTCGGCGGCGATCCTGTCCCGCGCCAACCAGGCGCTCGCCACTCTTGAGCGCTACAAGCTCCGCCTCGACGAGGTCGCGGGCACACTGTCGGCGCTGGAGATCGAGGACCTGGTGACCGTCCGGGACGTCTCGGCGGTCGCCCAGCGCCTGGAAATGGTCCGCCGCATCGCCACGGAGATCGCCGAGTACGTGGTGGAGCTGGGCACGGACGGCCGGCTGCTGGCCCTCCAGCTGGACGAGCTGATCGCGGGCGTGGAGCCCGAGCGCGAGCTGGTCGTACGGGACTACGTCCCCGAGCCCACGGCCAAGCGCTCCCGCACGGTCGACCAGGCCCTCGCCGAACTCGACGCCCTCACCCATGCCGAGCTGCTCGAACTGTCCACGGTGGCCAGGGCGTTGGGCTACACCGGCGCGCCCGAGACGCTGGACTCGGCGGTCTCCCCGCGCGGGTACCGTCTCCTCGCCAAGGTGCCCCGGCTCCCCGGCGCGATCATCGACCGCCTGGTCGAGCACTTCGGCGGGCTGCAGAAGCTGCTCGCCGCGAGCGTCGACGACCTGCAGACGGTGGACGGCGTGGGCGAGGCCCGGGCCCGCAGCGTCCGCGAGGGGCTGTCGAGGCTGGCGGAGTCGTCGATCCTGGAGCGGTACGTCTAGCGCGCAGGACACCCTGTTCGAAACGGCGGAGGGCGGCACCCGGCAAGGGGTACCGCCCTCGGGCGTTTCCGCCGCTGTGTCTGATGCCGCCTCTGCCTCTGCCGCCTCTGTCTCTGCCGCCAGTGGCGCTAGTCGGCCGAGAGCACGAACGACGTCTGCACCTTCGCGAAGCCCGGGGCCTTGGCTTCCACCAGGTACGTACCCGCCCCGGCCGAGCCCGCCGGAGGCGTGGCGCACTCGGGGGCGCTCGGCTTGCGGTCCCACTTCACGGTGTAGGTGATGCCGCTGCCGGCGGCGACCCGGTACAGCTGGTGTGCGGCGGCCTTGGGGCAGTCCTCGGAGGCCCAGTAGTCGTCGTCGCTGCTCGCGGGGGCGATCGTGAACACCGCGTTCTTCGGCCCGAGATCGATCTTGCAGTCGCTGCCGGAGACGTTCCGCGCGGTCAGCAGGAAGGTGGGCGTCTGCTCGGGGTCGTAGGTGTTGTGCCGGCTGCGCAGGCTGAACTTGACCGCGCTCGCGGTGCAGTTGGGCAGGGTGGAGCCGGCCGGCAGTGTGTCGCCCGCTCCGACGCCGCCCGCGGTGGCGCCGCTCCCCGAGCCGCCGGAACCGCCCGAGCCCTCGGAACCGCCCGTGCCGGAACCGTCGCCGGAGCCGGAACCGTCTCCCGACCCGTCCCCCGAGCCGTCGCCGGAGCCGTCGCCGGACCCCGACGAGGAGCCGCCGGAACCGCCGCCGCCCGACTCGTCGCGTCCGCCGGGCGCTTGGCTGATGGCCGGGCCCGAACTCGACGGGCCGGGCGTGATGGAAGGCGCGGGATTCTTGCCGTCGGCGCCGTTGTCGCGGTCCTCGCCGCCCCCGCCCATCATCACGATCCAGGTGGTCAGCAGCGCCAACACGGCGACCACGGACACCAGTACGACCCTCCGACGCCAGTAGATGGAGGAGGGAAGCGGCCCGACCGGATTGCGCAGAGATCCCACGGCGCAAACCTTACGAGAGATCGGCGCATTCGCCGGTCCCACCCGCCGTTCGGTGAACAACTTTTCCGGATCATCATTCCGGAATCCCGGCCCCACCCCTGTCTTTCGTCAGGTACGGAACCCGACGATCGCTGGGTGTGACGGTACTGGCCCGCCGCCTACCGTCTGTGACCATGAACTCCGAGGACACCGCGCTCTACCGCGACATCACCGACTTCGCGCTCGACACCCCGAACTGGGTACAGCACGGCGCTGAGATATGGACGGAGGCCGGACTGCTGGTGTTCGCCGGTCTGTTCGCGGCGGCCTGGTGGTGTGCCCGCCGGGGCAGCCCCCGCGCGTTCGCGATCGCAGCCCTTGCACCTCTGGCCACGGCTGTGGCGTACGTGTGCAGTGAGGTGCTCAAGTCCGCTGTCCAGGAGGAGCGTCCGTGCCGTGCGGTGACCGGGGCGGCCGCGTCACTGGCCGCGTGCCCGCCGCACGGCGACTGGTCCTTCCCGTCCAACCACGCCACCATCGCGGGCGCCGCGGCGGTCTCCCTGGCCCTGGTGCGGCGCGCGCTGCTGTGGCTGACGGCCCCGCTGGCCCTGCTGATGGCGTTCTCCCGGGTCTTCGTCGGGGTGCACTATCCGCACGACGTCATGGCGGGGTTGGCGCTCGGCACGCTGGTCGCCCTCCTCGCCGTACGACTGGGCAGGGGCCCGATGACGCGGCTGGCCGGGGCGATGCGCACCTCGCCGGCACCGGCCGTGCGGTGGGCACTGGGACCGGGCCCGGCGCCCGTCCCGCGGTACGAGACGCACGCGCGCCGGTGAGCCGGTACGCACGGCGCACGCCGCGCCAAGCACCCGTCCGCGGCTCACGGGCGCCGTCGCGCCGCTGCGGTCACGGCTCCACCAGCCCCGCCTCGTACGCGACGATCGCCGCCTGTACCCGGTTGCGTACGCCCAGCCGGTCCAGGACCGCGCTCACGTACGCCTTCACGGTGCCCTCGACGAGATGCAGCCGGGCGGCGATCTCCGGGTTGGACAGGCCCGCGCCGACCAGGCCGAGCACCTCGCGCTCGCGGGGACTCAGGGCGGTCACCCGCGTGCGTGCGCGTGCCTCGCGGGTGAGCCGGCCGCCGCCGAGGCCCTCGTCGATGACGTACCGGGCGACCTTGGGCGAGAGGAACGCGGCGCCGGCGGCCACCGCCCGTACGCCCGCGATGAGTTCGTACGGGTCCCCGGACTTCAGCAGGAACCCCGTCGCGCCGCCGCCCAGGGCGCGGGTCACATACGTGCCCTCGGAGAAGGTGGTGAGCATCGCCACGGCCGTGCCCGGCACCGTCCGTACGATCTCCTCGGCCGCCGCGAGACCGTCCAGGCGCGGCATGCGGATGTCCAGCAGGGCCACGTCCGGGCGGTGGGCACGGCACAGTTCCACCGCCTCGCGCCCGTCGCCCGCCTCGGCGACGACCTCCGTCTCGCCGCCACTGCCCAGGATGGCGCGCACTCCGGCCCGGACCATCGCCTCGTCGTCGGCCAGCAGCACGCGGATCGGCGCCCTGCTCGTGTCCCCCGTACTCATCGCGCGAACTCCTCGTACTCTTCGCGGCCTTCGCCGGACAGGCCGCCGCCGGGGACCACGTCCTTGGCGACCAGCCGTCCGGCGTCGAAACACAGTCTGAAGTGAGCGACGGAGACGAAGAGTTCGCCGCTCGCGCGGTAGTAGCGGCACTCGGCTCCCTCGGGCGGGGCCGGGGCCCGCTCCTCCGGCGGGTCGTTCACGTCACGCTCGGGCAGCACCCGCTCGACCTCGGCGGCCGGGGTGCCGGGGCGCAGCTTCGCGTACGCGGCGGGATCGAGCACCGAGTGCGTCTCGGCGTAGGCGTACCAGCCGACGGCGGCGCCGACGAGCACCACGCCCACGCCGGCCGCGGCGCCGAGGCCGGCGGCGACCCGGCGGCGGGCGTGCGTGAACGGCGCCCGGGCGGGGCGCGCCGGCCTGACCGCGACCGGCTGCCCCGGGACGTACGCCCGGACCCGGAAGCCCTCTCCGTGCGGACCGGCCTCGAACTCGCCGCCGACGGAGGTCACCGCCGCCCGCAGCCCGAGCAGGCCCGTGCCGCCTCCGGAGGGCCGGGAACCGTCCTGCCTGGAAGGGCCGTTGGTGACCGTGACGGAGGTGCCCGCCGCTTGTCCGGTGACCGCCACGACCACGGGGGCGCCCGGTGCGTGCCGTGCCGCGTTGGTCAGTGCCTCCCGGACCACGCGGTGCAGCAGGCGCTCGGCGACCTCGCCGGTACCGGCGGAGGGCGGGCCGGCGGCCGGGCCCCGTCCGCCCGGCTCCCAGCGCACCGGAAGGCCCGACTCGGCGGCCCGGGCCACGAGTTGCTCCAGGGTCTCGTCGGCCGGGGACAGCGGCACGGGCTCGTCGTCCTCGCGCAGGACGCCGATGATGCGGTGCAGCCGGTCCGTGGCGTCGGCGGCGGCCGCACGCAGGTCGGCCGCCGCCGCCCGGTGTTCGTCGCCGAGTCCGGGTGCGACCTGGAGGGCGCCGGCGCGCAGGGCGATGAGGCTCAGCTCGTGGCCGAGGGAATCGTGCATGTCCTGGGCGATCCGGGCCCGTTCACGCAGCCGGGCGCGCTCCTCCGCAAGGAGGGCCTCGTCCTCCAGCCGGGCGGCGCGCAGCCACCCCGCCTCGGCCAGCTCGCGGCTCTGCCGCCAGTAGCGGCCGCCGAGCCAGGGGAAGACACAGCCGAAGAGCAGCGTGCCCGTCATGACGAGCCACTCGGGGGCCGGGTCGGCTCCGGCGAGCACGATCCGTGCGGTGCCCGCGCAGCCGACGGCCGCGAAGCACAGCACGGCGGGGCGCGCCCGGCCCGCCCGCAGCCCGAGCAGCAGCGCGCAGACGCCGAGGGCGGGGCCGTAGGAGACGGTGAACAGGGCCGGGGCGGCGGCCAGGCTCAGGGCGGCCACCAGCGCGAAGGCGACCGCCGGCAGCCGCCGGGACACGGCGACGGCCACGGCCAGCACGGCGACACCGGCCGCCTGCTGCCAGCCCGGTCGCGGCTCGTTCAGCCCGATCCGGTCCGCCGTGAGCGCCGGGACGGCGAAGGCGGCCCAGAGGAGGGCGCCACGGGCGAGCGGGGCCGGCCCAGGACATTTCATGCGCCCGACGCTACAAGTGCCCCACCTGCCCGCACTGCTGTCGATCGTCAGGTACCCGTCCTCTCAGGGGTGGCGGTGTGCCCGTTCGGACGGCTCTGCGTGGCACCATCGATATGCCATGACTGCTCCCACGAAGCCCCCGCAGCCCATCCCCGCCCCCGCCGACGCCCCCTCCGGCCCGCCCCTCGGAGCGGACCTGCACTCCCCCGTCATCGACTGGTTCGGCGAACACGCCCGTGACCTGCCCTGGCGGCGCCCCGAGGCCGGGGCGTGGGGGGTGATGGTCAGTGAGTTCATGCTGCAGCAGACGCCGGTGAGCCGCGTCCTGCCCGTCTACGAGCAGTGGCTGGAGCGCTGGCCGCGCCCCGCCGACCTGGCCAAGGAGGCGCCCGGTGAGGCCGTCCGCGCCTGGGGCCGGCTCGGCTACCCGCGCCGCGCGCTGCGCCTGCACGGCGCCGCCGTCGCCATAACGGAACGGCACGGCGGTGACGTACCGGCCGACCACGCCCAGCTGCTGGCGCTGCCCGGCATCGGCGAGTACACGGCCGCCGCCGTCGCCTCCTTCGCCTACGGGCAGCGGCACCCGGTGCTGGACACCAACGTGCGCCGGGTCCTCGCCCGCGCGGTCACCGGTGTGCAGTACCCGCCGAACGCCACCACCGCCGCCGAACGCAAGCTGGCCCGCGCGCTGCTGCCCGAGGACGAGCCGACCGCCGCCCGCTGGGCCGCCGCCTCCATGGAGCTGGGCGCGCTGGTGTGCACGGCGAAGAGCGAGTCGTGCCACCGCTGCCCGATCGCCGCGCAGTGCGCGTGGCGGTTGGCGGGCAAGCCGGAGCACGACGGTCCGCCCCGCAAGGGCCAGACCTACGCGGGCACCGACCGGCAGGTGCGCGGGCGGCTGCTCGCCGTGCTGCGCGAGGCGCACGGGCCCGTTCCGCAGGCCGCTCTGGACCGGGTGTGGCACGAGCCGGTGCAGCGGGCCCGTGCCCTCGACGGTCTCGTCTCCGACGGTCTGGTGGAGCCGATGGCGGGCGGTCTGTACCGGCTGCCGCTGACCTGACGTACAGGCACATCACAGCGCGGGCCACCGTCCGTCACAGGAGCCAGGGTGGGCAAATCACCCTGAACCCGCCTCAACACCCCCACGTCTTTACCCCGTTCGGATTTCCGTTACACAACCGACGGACAGCCGAGTGCTGGCCGCAGGCTGCTTCGGACAGCGCCGTGACAACGCCTCCGTACCTTCAGATGCGTTCCCGGAAGACACGGGACGAATGAAGACCACAGGCAGTACACGGGCGGCGGGGAGCCGGTCCGAACGGGGAAACGGGAGGCGGTTCACCATGGCGCAGGGCGAGGTGCTCGAGTTCGAGGAGTACGTCCGCACCCGGCAGGACGCGCTGCTGCGCAGCGCCCGCCGCCTGGTCCCGGACCCGACGGATGCGCAGGACCTGCTGCAGACGGCGCTGGTACGGACGTACGGCCGCTGGGAGACCATCGAGGACAAGCGGCTGGCCGACGCCTACCTGCGCCGGGTGATGATCAACACCCGCACGGAGTGGTGGCGGGCGCGGAAGCTGGAGGAGGTCCCGACCGAGCAGCTCCCGGACGCCTCGGTCGACGACGCCACCGAGCAGCACGCGGACCGCGCCCTGCTCATGGACATCCTGAAGGTGCTCGCCCCCAAGCAGCGCAGTGTCGTGGTACTGCGACACTGGGAGCAGATGTCCACGGAGGAGACGGCCGCCGCCCTCGGCATGTCGGCCGGAACGGTCAAGAGCACGCTGCACCGGGCGCTCGCCCGGCTCCGCGAGGAGCTGGAGTCCCGCGATCTGGACGCACGCGCGCTGGAGCGTGAGGAGCGGGAGCGGTGCGCGGCCTGACCGGCGAGGGTTCTGCACGGACCCGGGGCAGTATCCAGGCGGTGAGCGCGGCACTGGCCGTGCCCACCGCCCTCGCCCTTTTGGTGTCCGGGTGCGGTGCCGGCGGCACCGGCGCCCGTGACGAGGGCCCGGCGCACACCGACTCGGTGGCGGGCGCGGCCGCCGCCACACCGTCCGCCGCACCGTCGAAGTCCCCCGACACCGTGAACGCGGTCAGGCTCATCAAGGACGACCCGAAGGTCGCGCCCGCGGTGAAGCGCGAGCTGAAGCCGTGCGTCGCCGACGAGTACCCGGTCGACGTCTCCTACGGCAATCTGACCTCAGGCTCCGCCGACGATGTCGTCGTCAACGTGCTGACCTGCGGTGACGCGGTGGGTGTCGGCAGTTACGTGTACCGCGAGCACGACGGCTCGTACGAGAATGTGTTCAAGGCCGAGGAGCCGCCGGTCTACGCGGAGATCGACCGCGGGGACCTGGTGGTGACCAAGCAGGTGTACGAGAAGGGCGACCCGGTGTCGAGTCCCTCCGGGGAGAACGTGATCACGTACAGATGGACCTCGGGCCACTTCGCCGAGAAGTACCGCACGCACAACGACTACGGGAAGGTCGTCGGCGACAGCGCGACGCCGGTGCCCGCGGGCTGACGCGGGCGGGAGGGCCGCGTGAACCGATCGGGCCCCTCGGACCGATCCCTCGGTGAACGCATCGCAGGGGCCGTGCGTCCCAGCAGGAGAACGCACCCCACGGACCACGAAGGACTGAGAGCACCGGGATGGCAGACCAGACCCATGTCCTGTTCGTCGAGGACGACGACGTCATCCGCGAGGCCACGCAGCTCGCCCTGGAGCGGGACGGCTTCGTGGTCACCGCCATGCCCGACGGGCTCTCGGGCCTGGAGGCGTTCCGGTCGGACCGCCCCGACATCGCGCTCCTGGACGTCATGGTCCCCGGCCTCGACGGTGTCAGCCTGTGCCGCCGTATCCGCGACGAGTCGACCGTGCCGGTGATCATGCTGTCGGCGCGGGCCGACTCCATCGACGTCGTGCTGGGCCTGGAGGCGGGCGCCGACGACTACGTGACCAAGCCGTTCGACGGTGCGGTCCTGGTCGCCCGGATCCGCGCGGTGCTGCGCCGCTTCGGGCACGCGGGCGGCGGCCGGGGCGACGAGCCGGCCGCCCCGGCGAGCGGCGGGGTGCTGGCCTTCGGGGACCTGGAGGTCGACACCGAGGGCATGGAGGTCCGCCGCGCCGGACAGCCGGTGGCGCTGACGCCGACCGAGATGCGGCTGCTGCTGGAGTTCTCCTCCGCGCCGGGCACGGTGCTCTCCCGCGACAAGCTGCTGGAGCGGGTGTGGGACTACGGCTGGGGCGGGGACACCCGCGTCGTCGACGTGCACGTGCAGCGGCTGCGGCAGAAGATCGGCCAGGACCGGATCGAGACGGTCCGCGGCTTCGGCTACAAGTTGAAGGCCTGAGCAGGGGCAGGGGTATGAGGGGGCACTTCCGGCGCCTGGTCGCCGCGGGCTTGGAGCGTGCGGGCATCCGTACGGGCCTCAGATGGAAGCTGAGCGCGGCCATCGCACTGGTGGGTGCGCTGGTGGCGATCGCGCTGAGCCTCGTCGTGCACAACGCCGCCCGGGTCTCGATGCTGGACAACGCGCGCGACCTCGCCGACGAGCGGATCATGATCGCCCAGCGCAACTTCGAGCTGTCCGGGCGGATGAACTTCCCCAACACCAAGATCAACGACCCGGAGCTGCCGCATGCGCTGCGGGAGCGGGTCGAGGCGGGCCAGCGGGCGACGTACGTGGCCGACAAGCCGGGAGACGTGCCCGACATATGGGCCGCCGTGCCGCTGAAGAACGGGCAGGTGATGTCCCTGCACTCGGGCTTCACCGACCGCAGCTCCGACATCCTTCAGGACCTCGACCAGGCCCTGCTCATCGGGTCGATCGCGGTCGTCCTCGGCGGCAGCGCGCTCGGGGTGCTGATCGGCGGGCATCTCTCGCGACGGCTGCGCAAGGCGGCCATCGCGGCGGGCCAGCTCGCGGGCGGCGAGACGGACGTGCGGGTGCGGGACGCCATGGGCGGGGTCGTGCGGGACGAGACGGACGACCTGGCGAGCGCGGTGGACGCCATGGCGGACGCGCTGCGGCAGCGCATCGAGGCCGAACGGCGGGTCACCGCCGATATCGCGCACGAGCTGCGCACCCCGGTGACCGGGCTGCTCACCGCCGCCGAACTGCTGCCGCCCGGACGCCCGACCGAGCTGGTGCTGGACCGGGCCAAGGCCATGCGCACGCTGGTCGAGGACGTGCTGGAGGTGGCCCGTCTTGACGGGGCCTCCGAGCGGGCGGAGCTGCAGGACATCATGCTGGGCGAGTTCGTCGCCCGGCGGGTGGCGGCCAAGGACCCGGCCATCGAGGTGCGCATCGTGCACGAGTCGGAGGTCACCACCGACCCGCGCCGCCTGGAGCGCGTCCTGTTCAATCTCCTGGCCAACGCGGCCCGGCACGGCAAGCCGCCCGTCGAGGTCAGCGTCGAGGGCCGGGTCATCCGCGTGCGCGACCACGGCCCGGGCTTCCCCGAGGACCTGCTCGCCGAGGGCCCGAGCCGCTTCCGCACCGGCAGCAGGGACCGGGCCGGTCACGGCCACGGACTGGGCCTGACCATCGCGGCCGGTCAGGCCCGGGTGCTGGGCGCCCGGCTGACCTTCCGCAACGTCCGCACCCCCGGGACACCGGAGCATCTGCCGGCCGAGGGCGCCGTCGCCGTGCTGTGGCTGCCGGAGCACGCGCCGACGAACACGGGGAGCTACCCGATGCTGCCGGCGTCGTAGGGCCGGAGATCCCTGGTCAGCAGGTCCAGTCCTGGTCCATGTCGAGGCCGCCCTCGCGGGGCTGGGTGAAGGAGAACCAGTTGCCCGAGTCGTCGCGGAACAGCGCCTCGGTGCCGTACGGGCGCTCCTGCGGCTCCTGGAGGAACTCCACGCCCCGGTCCTTGAGCTTCTTGTAGTCGCCGTGGATGTCGTCGGTGGTCAGCACGCCCGCGCCGAGCGCCCCCTTGGTCACCAGCTTCCTGACCATCTCGGCGGACTCGGGGTCCATGGCGGGCCCGCCGGGCACCATGAGCGTCAGCTCGACGCCGGGCTGGTCCGGGGAGCCGACCGTGAGCCAGCGCATACCGCCCTCGCCCATGGTCATGTCCGTACGGACCTCCAGGCCCAGCTTCCGGGTGTAGAACTCCTTCGCCCGGTCCTGGTCGAGGACCCAGACGGTCGATATGGCGAGACCCTTGATCATGGCGTGCTCCTGCTCTGGCCCTGCGGCCGTCGTACCTGCCCTGCCACGGTAGGCAGCGGGGGTGTCAGCCCGCTTCTCCGGAATTGCGCTGCTTCGCCTCTCCGGAAGGGTTCTGCTCGCCGGCGCCGGGCGCGGAGCGGAAGCCGCCGGCCCAGAGCATGGCATAGCAGCCGGGTATGAGGGCGGCGCCCCGGCCCACGTGCTTCGTCCGGTACTCGCTGGGGGTCAGGCCGGTCCACGCCTTGAAACGGGACGAGAACGTGCCGACGCTGCTGAAGCCGACCAGGTGACAGATCTCCGTCACCGACAGGTTCGCCGTGCGCAGCAGGTCCTCGGCGCGTTCTATGCGGCGGTGCGTCAGGTACTGGCCGGGGGTCTCGCCGTACGCCTCCTTGAAAGCGCGGATGAAGTGGTAGCGCGAATACCCGGCGTGCGCGGCCATGGTGTCCAGGTCGAGCCCGGGGTCGGCCCAGTCCCGGTCCATGGCGTCCTTGGCGAGCCGGATCTGGCGCGTCTTGTCCATGCGACCGATGGTGGCACGGGGGTCTGACAACGGCCCCCGGCTCGCGGCCGGGCATGACGAAGGCCCCCGGGCGGACACTCCCGGGGGCCTCGTACTCCTGCGGTCAGACGGCCTCGACCACGGGCGGCTGCGCCGCCGGGGCGTCCGGCTTGCCGTCCTCCTTCGGTCCCGCTCCCCGCAGCGGCACCTCCTTCACGAACACGGCCGCCGCGAGTGCGACCACCGCGACCACCGCGCCGAGCAGGAACGCCGAGTGGGTGCCGGCGGAGACCGCGTGCTGGTAGGCCTCCCGTGCCAGCACCGGCAGCTTCTCCAGGCTCTTCGCGTCGAGCTGCGCCGACTGCTCGGTCACCTTGGAGCCCAGCGCCCCGGCCCGCTCGCTCATGACGTCCTGGACGCGGTTGTTGAACAGGGCGCCCATGATCGCGACGCCGAAGGAGGAGCCGAGGGTGCGGAAGAGCGTGGTGGACGAGGACGCGACGCCCATGTCCTTCATCTCGACGCTGTTCTGGGCGACCAGCATGGTGATCTGCATCAGGCAGCCCATGCCGAGCCCGACCACGGCCATGAAGATTCCGGACGTCAGACGCGAGGTCCCGGTGTCCATCGTGGAGAGCAGGTACAGCCCGACGATCATCAGCGCGCTGCCGGCGACCGGGAAGACCTTGTACCTGCCGGTGTTCGTGGTCACCCGCCCGGCGACCATCGAGGTCACGAGCATCGCGCCGAGCATGGGCAGGAGCAACAGCCCGGAGTTGGTCGCGGAGGCACCCTGCACGGACTGCTGGTACAGGGGCAGGAAGAGCGTGGCGCCGAACATCACGAAGCCGGTGATGAAGCCGATGACCGACATCAGCGTGAAGTTGAGGCTGCGGAAGATGTGCAGCGGCAGCACCGGCTCGGCGGCCCTGGTCTGCCAGAACACGAACCCGACGAGCGCGGCGACCCCGATGCCGATCAGCTCCATGATCCGCGCGGAGCTCCAGGCGTACTCGGTGCCGCCCCAGGTCGTCACGAGCACGATCGCGGTGATGCCGACGGTCAGCAGCGCGGCGCCCAGGTAGTCGATCCGCGCCTTGGAGCGCTTCTTCGGCAGGTGCAGCACCGCGCTGACGGCGACCAGCGCGACCGCGCCGAGCGGCAGGTTGATGTAGAAGGCCCAGCGCCAGCCCCAGTTGTCGGTGATGGTGCCGCCGACGAGCGGACCGCCGATCATCGCCAGCGCCATGACGCCGGCCATCATGCCCTGGTACTTGCCGCGCTCCCGGGGCGGGATCAGGTCGCCGATGATCGCCATGACACCGACCATGAGACCGCCGGCACCGAGGCCCTGCACGGCGCGGAAGCCGATCAGTTCGCCCATGTTCTGGGCCATGCCGCTGAGCGCGGAGCCGATCAGGAAGAGGACGATGGACGACAGGAAGGTGCCCTTGCGGCCGTACATGTCGCCGAGCTTGCCCCACAGCGGGGTGGAGGCCGCGGTCGCGAGCGTGTAGGCGGTGACGACCCAGGAGAGGTGTTCGAGCCCGCCCAGCTCACCGACGATCGTCGGCATCGCCGTACCGATGATCATGTTGTCGAGCATCGCGAGCATCATGGCGATCATCAGTGCGAGCAGCACGACCCGCACGCTCTTGGGCTGTTTCTCCCCGGCGTCGGCCACTGGTGTGTCCGTCGTGTCCGTCATCGCTCCCACTCCCCCACCACCGCTACTTACTTGCCGACCGGCTAGTGACTACACTCGGAAGCTAGTCGTGGAACTAGCCGGGCGTCAAGTAAGTTTTATGGAAAGCGGGGGGCGTAGGAGGATGGGCGGCACCATGGACGGCACCAGGCAGCGGCGCCGCGGGAACACCCGCCGGCGCATCCAGGACGTGGCCCTCGAACTCTTCGCGGAGCAGGGCTACGAGAAGACCTCCCTGCGCGAGATCGCCGAGCGCCTGGAGGTCACCAAAGCGGCGCTCTACTACCACTTCAAGACGAAGGAAGAGATCCTCGTCAGCATCTTCGAGGACCTCACCCAGCCGATCGAGGACCTGATCGAGTGGGGCCGGGAGCAACCGCACACCCTGGCCACCAAGCAGGAGACCGTCCGCCGCTACGCCGCAACACTCGCCGAGGCGGCGCCACTGTTCCGCTTCATGCACGAGAACCAGGCGACGGTACGGGACCTGCGGATCGGCGAGTCCTTCAAATCGCGCATCCACAGTCTGCGCGACATCATCGTCGACCCGGACGCCGCCCTGGTCGACCAGGTCCGCTATGCCAGCGCGATCTTCACGCTGCACGCCGGCATGTTCCTGCTCCCCGACATGGGAGACGACCCCGAGGAGAAGAACAAAGCCGTCCTCGAGGTCGCCACGGACCTGGTGGCCCAGGCCCACCGGGGAGCCGGGGGCTCCTAGAGCCTGCGCTCACAGGCTGGTCAGACCTTCACGCCCTTGGCGCGCAGGAACTTGACCGGGTCGACCGCCGAGCCGTAGTTCGGGGTCGTGCGGATCTCGAAGTGCAGGTGCGGACCACTGGAGTTGCCGGTGTTGCCGGACTTGGCGATCTCCTGGCCGGTCTTGACGATCTGGCCGATCCGCACGGTGACCTTGGACAGGTGGGCGTACTGGGAGTACGTGCCGTTGCCGTGCTTGATCACGACGGCGTTGCCGTACGCGGGACCGTCACCGGCGCCGTTGCCGCCGGCCTTGACCACGGTGCCGCCGTGGGTGGCGACGACCTGGGTGCCGCTCGGCACGGCGAAGTCCTGACCGCTGTGGGTGGACTGCCACATGCCGCCGTTCTGGGCGAAGGACGCGGAGAGCTTGTACTTCTTCACCGGGTCGACCCAGGACGGCGCGGCCTTCTTGGCGGCCGCCTTCTCGGCAGCGGCCTTCTTCTCGGCAGCCTTCTTCGCGGCGGCGGCCTTGGCGGCCTTCTCGGCCTTGGCGGCCTCGGCCTTGGCGGCCTTGGCCTGGGCGGCGGCCTGTGCCTGGACGGCACTGGCGGCACCGGACGCGGCCGTGGTGTCGGCGGCGGACGCGACCCCGGCTCCCAGTGCGACCGAGACACCAAGGCCGGCGGCCAGCACGGTCGCACGGGTGCGGAGCTGGGACGTACGGGAAGAACGGGACGTGACGCGCTGGGACATCGAAACCTCGTATGGAAGGGGACGGAGAAAACCACCCGGCGCACAGACGCTCGCCGCATGGCCATCCCTTGGTAACCCGCGGCCCGACAAACACCCAAAAGCGTGATCTACGACGCTCTTTAGTAATTTGGTTCAGTGTTCTACGTCTCTTGACACAGCAGTCATTCGGGACGAATCAGGGCACTAGCCCGCACTTCCACGCCCACACCGGGGCAAGAATCCCTTTTCTCCCGTTCCGTTATCCACTATTCCAGCTAGTAACGGACATATCGCCTGTGCCGCATGTCACCGGGGACCCTCTCCGGCCATTCCTGAAATGTGGCGCACGCCTCTAGGCGCCTACCGCCCGGTAACCCTACGGTTCCCTTCGCGCCACCCTCGCGCACAAGCATGCACACGACATGTTGGCAGCGTCACGGACGTGAGAGGACCCCCACGACATGCAGACCAGACGCCCCTGGTTGCGCCGCGCATCAGTGACCGCCGTCTCGGCCACGGCCCTCCTGGCGATGGCCGCACCGGCCGACGCCACCACCGCCCCCCAGGCCGCCACGGCCACCACCACGTCCGCGGCCGCGGACGTCGACTACGGCACCTGGCAGAAGGACTGCCAGGCCGTGATGAACCAGGCGCTGCCCTACCTGAAGCAGCGGATCGCGGCCGCGAAGCCGGGCGAGAAGCAGGCGATCGTCCTCGACATCGACAACACCGCGCTGGAGACGGACTTCGGCTTCAGCTACCCGCAACCGGCCAACAAGCCGGTCCTGGAGGCCGCCAGATACGCGCAGGAACGCGGCGTCGCCCTGTTCTTCGTGACCGCCCGGCCGGACATCATCGCCTCGTTCACCCAGTACAACCTGAAGCAGACCGGCTACCAGGTCTCGGGGCTCTACGTCCGCAACTTCATCGACCTCTTCAAGAACGTCGCCGAGTACAAGACGGCCCAGCGCGTCGACATCGAACGCAAGGGCTACACGATCATCGCGAACATCGGCAACAGCAGCACCGACCTCTCGGGCGGCCATGCCGAGAAGACGTACAAACTGCCGGACTACGACGGGCAGCTGTCCTGACCCGCCTGGTCAACTGCCGGTAGTCTCACCCCCGTTCACGCGATCACGGGGGTGGGGCGGTTGGATCCGACGGTACTCGGCGGCAAGCTGGCGTCCGCACTGGTGACCCCGCTGCTGAGGAAGCTCTTCCGCCCGGAGGGACCGGGAGCGGGCCTCGTCGACAAGCCCGTACGCCTGTCCGCTCTCGTGTCCTTCCGTGGCGAGAAACGCACCCTGGACGACCGGGACGTCCACAGACTCGCCGCGCAGCTCGTGGCGCAGTCGGTGGACTCCCCCGGCGAGCAGCCCTTCCCGCCCGACGAGCGGATCGCGGTCACCGACACCCTGGCCCGCAGGCTGCTCGCCCTCGGCGACCTCGACATGGACGACGTCCAGGCGGTCCGCCTGGGCCACCGCGAACTGGCCGAGAAGCTGCACCACGCGGCCCTGCCACCCGACGGGCTGTCCGCCGACTCCTGCCACTTCCTCGACCACGCGACCGAGTGGGCGTGCCTGAACATCCTGGAGTTCTTCACCCGCCGCTCCACCTTCGTCGCCCGCTCCCTCGTCGAACAGACCCGCGGCCAGGCCGAACTGATCGCCAAGGTCGACGAGCTGCTCACCCGTACCCCCCGCCCGTTCGCCCGCGACGCCGCCTTCGAACGCCGCTACCTGCCGTACGTCGCCGAGCGCCACAACCACATCACCATCTACGGCATCGACCTGCGGGACTCCCCGGACCGCTGGCCCCTGGAAGTCGCCTACCTCAGCCTGGAGGCGACGAGCGGCGAGCAGACCGGTGTGTCCGACGGGCCACCGGGCGAGCACACGGGCGCCGCCACCGCCGCCGCCCGGCTACCCGCCGAGGAGGCACTCAGCAGCCACGACCGGGTCCTGCTGCGCGGCGACGCCGGCTCCGGCAAGACCACACTGGTGCAGTGGCTGGCGGTGACCGCCGCCCGGGGCGCGACCCGCGTCCCGTTCGTCCTCCCCCTGCGCACCCTGGTCCGCTCGGGCGCGCTCCCCGCGCCCGCGGCCTTTCTCACGGCGGTGGCCTGCCCCCTCACCCCGCCGGAGGGCTGGGCGGAACGCGTCCTGGCCGCCGGGCGCGGGCTGGTCCTGGTCGACGGCCTGGACGAGATCCCGGCCGCCGACCGGCACCGCACCCGTGACTGGCTGCTCGCCCTGATCCACGCCTTCCCCGGCAACCACTGGCTGCTGACCTCGCGTCCCACCGCCGTACGCCCGGACTGGCTGGCCACCGAGGGCTTCCGGGAACTGACCCTCACGCCGATGCGCCGCGCCGACGTGGCGACGTTCGTGCACCGCTGGCACGCGGCCGCGCAGGCGCCCGAGTACGAGACACAGCTCCTGGACTCCCTGCGCACCAAACGCGACCTGGCCCGCCTCGCCACCAACCCGTTGATGTGCGGCCTGATCTGCGCCCTTCACCGGGAGCGGCGGGGCTACCTCCCCACCGGCCGCAAGGAGCTGTACGACGCCGCCCTCGCGATGCTGCTCGCCCGCCGCGACCGGGAACGGGGCATGGGCGCGGTGGACGGCGTCGAGCTGGGCGAGGAGGCCCAGCTGGAGGTGCTCCAGCGGCTCGCCTACGCGCTGGTGCTGAGCGGCAACACGGAGATGGACCTGGAGACGGCCGAGGGCATCGTGGCCCGCTGTCTGCCGGTCGTCGCGCCGGGATCGGGCCGGGGTGACGCCGAGGCGGTGCTGCGCGCGCTCCTGCTCCGCAGCGGCCTGCTGCGCCGCCCCGGCGAGGGCGTCGTCGACTTCGTCCACCGCACCTTCCAGGACTACCTGGGCGCCCGGTACGCCGTCGAGGAGGGCCATCTGGACGTCCTCACGGGCCACGCGGGCGACAGTCTCTGGGAGGACGTGATCCGCATGGCGGTCGCGCACGCCCGGCCCCGGGAACGGGCGACCCTGCTGCGCCGGCTGCTGGCCGAGGGCGCCCCGCGGCTGACCCTCCTCGCCCTGGCCTGCCTCGAACACGCCGCGGCCCTGGATCCCGGGGTGCGGGCGGAGGTGGAGGAACGGGCCGGGGCGCTCGTCCCGCCGCGTACGACGGAGGAGGCGAAGGCCCTCGCGGAGGCGGGCCCGCTGGTCCTGGAGCTGCTGCCCGGGCCGGACGGGCTGACCGCCGAGGAAGCCCACGGCGTCGCCGTCACCGCCTCACTGCTCGGGGCGGAGGAGGACGAGGGCGCCCTGGCGGTGCTGCGCCGCTTCCGCGAGCATCCGGATCTGGACGTCCGGCGCCAGCTGGCCGGCACCTGGAGCCGCTTCGACACGCGCGAGTACGCGATCGAGGTGCTCGACCACCTGGAGCGGGACGGTCTCTCCCTGGTCTGCGAGTCGGCCGAGCAGAGGGCGGCGCTCCGCCTGATGCGCCCCTGGCAGAGACTGCGGTTCGACGGCCCGATCACCGCTGCCGGGCTCATCGACTGCGTCCCCGACCCTTCCGGGGTCCGCCTCCTGCACCTGCGGAACAACCCGGGCCTCGGGGATCTGGGCGAGCTGCGGGCGTTCCGGTCCCTGACCTCCCTGTGGCTCCAGCGCTGCCCGGACGCCGTGGGCCTGTCGAGCCTGGCGGACCTGCCGCTCACCGACCTGTCGGTCTTCGACCGCGGAGCGGACCTCACCGGGCTGGGGTCACTGACGCTGCTCACACGGCTCTCCATCGCCCAGAGCCTTCCGGGGGACGTCCTCACCGACGTCCTCCCCGTCGAGGCGCCCCTGCTGAGTCTCTTCCTGGGGATGGGGTCCATCCGCTCGACGGGGCTGCGCGGCCTGACCCGGTGGCCCACGCTCCAGTCCCTCGCGTTCGGCGTGTCCGGCGGGCAGCGCCTCAGTGCCGAGGACTGGTCCGAGGTGGCCGGCCTCCCGGCGCTCACCACGCTGTCGCTCTACGGGCAGCCCGAGGCCTACGCACACGACGCCATGCCGGAACTGCCCGGCGTCCGGGATCTTCAGTTCCTCGCGGACCCGCCGCCCCCGGAAGCGCTGCGGGTCCTCGCCTCGCGCCTGCCGGGCCTGCGCACCGTGGGCGTCGCCACCCCGCTCATCGGCACGGAGCCCCTCGACCCCTACGCCGAGCTCTTCCCCAGCGCCGAGATCTTCCGCATTTGACCCCGGGCACGCGAAAGGGGCCGGTGCCCCGGAAGGCACCGGCCCCTTTCACTCGGCCGTGACGCTTACGCGTCCTTGCTCAGGTTCGGACCCGTGCCACCGGCCGCCTGCTCGATCGGCGGGACGTCCGGGAGAGCCGCCTTCTCCTCGCCGCGGAAGGTGAAGGTCTTGGTCTCGCCCTCGCCCTCCGTGTCGACGACCACGATGTGACCGGGGCGCAGCTCGCCGAAGAGGATCTTCTCCGACAGCGAGTCCTCGATCTCGCGCTGGATGGTGCGACGCAGCGGACGCGCACCCAGCACCGGGTCGTAGCCCCTCTTGGACAGCAGCTCCTTGGCGGACTGGGAGAGCTCGATGCCCATGTCCCGGTCCTTCAGGCGCTCGTCGACCTTGTCGATCATCAGGTCGACGATCTTGAGGATGTCGTCCTGGCTGAGCTGCGGGAAGACGACCACGTCGTCGACGCGGTTGAGGAACTCGGGCCGGAAGTGCTGCTTGAGCTCGTCCGAGACCTTGTTCTTCATGCGCTCGTAGTTGGACTTGGTGTCGCCCTGGGCTGCGAAGCCCAGGTTGAAGCCCTTGGAGATGTCCCGGGTGCCGAGGTTGGTCGTCATGATGATGACCGTGTTCTTGAAGTCCACGACCCGGCCCTGGGAGTCGGTCAGGCGACCGTCCTCCAGGATCTGCAGCAGCGAGTTGAAGATGTCCGGGTGGGCCTTCTCGACCTCGTCGAACAGGACGACCGAGAACGGCTTGCGGCGGACCTTCTCCGTCAGCTGGCCGCCCTCTTCGTAGCCCACGTAGCCGGGGGGCGAACCGAAGAGACGCGAGACCGTGTGCTTCTCGCTGAACTCCGACATGTCGAGGGAGATCAGCGCGTCCTCGTCGCCGAAGAGGAACTCGGCGAGCGCCTTGGACAGCTCGGTCTTACCGACACCGGACGGGCCGGCGAAGATGAACGAGCCACCGGGACGCTTGGGGTCCTTCAGACCGGCACGCGTACGGCGGATCGCCTTCGACAGCGCCTTGACGGCGTCGTTCTGGCCGATGACCCGCTTGTGGAGCTCCTCCTCCATGCGCAGCAGGCGGGAGGACTCCTCCTCGGTGAGCTTGAAGACCGGGATGCCGGTGGCGGTCGCGAGGACCTCGGCGATCAGCTCGCCGTCGACCTCGGCGACGACGTCCATGTCGCCGGCCTTCCACTCCTTCTCCCGCTTGGCCTTGGCGGCGAGGAGCTGCTTCTCCTTGTCGCGCAGGGAGGCGGCCTTCTCGAAGTCCTGCGAGTCGATCGCGGACTCCTTGTCGCGGCGGACGCCGGCGATCTTCTCGTCGAACTCGCGCAGGTCCGGCGGCGCGGTCATCCGGCGGATGCGCATCCGGGAACCGGCCTCGTCGATCAGGTCGATCGCCTTGTCCGGCAGGAAGCGGTCCGAGATGTACCGGTCGGCCAGGGTGGCGGCCTGGACCAGCGCCTCGTCCGTGATGGAGACGCGGTGGTGGGCCTCGTAACGGTCGCGCAGGCCCTTCAGGATCTCGATCGTGTGCGGCAGGGACGGCTCCGCGACCTGGATGGGCTGGAAGCGGCGCTCCAGGGCCGCGTCCTTCTCCAGGTGCTTGCGGTACTCGTCCAGCGTGGTCGCACCGATGGTCTGCAGCTCACCACGGGCCAGCATCGGCTTGAGGATGCTCGCGGCGTCGATGGCGCCCTCGGCGGCACCCGCACCGACCAGCGTGTGCAGCTCGTCGATGAACAGGATGATGTCGCCGCGGGTGCGGATCTCCTTGAGGACCTTCTTCAGGCGCTCCTCGAAGTCACCGCGGTAGCGGGAGCCGGCGACCAGGGCGCCGAGGTCCAGGGTGTAGAGGTGCTTGTCCTTGAGGGTCTCGGGCACCTCGCCCTTGACGATGGCCTGGGCGAGGCCCTCGACGACGGCGGTCTTGCCGACGCCGGGCTCACCGATCAGCACCGGGTTGTTCTTCGTACGGCGGGACAGCACCTGCATGACCCGCTCGATCTCCTTCTCGCGCCCGATGACCGGGTCGAGCTTGGACTCACGAGCGGCCTGGGTGAGGTTCCGGCCGAACTGGTCGAGGACCAGGGACGTGGAGGGGGTGCCCTCGGCAGGACCGCCGGCGGTGGCGGTCTCCTTGCCCTGGTAACCGGAGAGCAGCTGGATCACCTGCTGCCGCACGCGGTTCAGATCTGCGCCCAGCTTCACGAGGACCTGGGCGGCGACGCCCTCGCCCTCGCGGATCAGGCCGAGCAGGATGTGCTCCGTGCCGATGTAGTTGTGGCCCAGCTGAAGGGCCTCGCGGAGCGACAGCTCCAGGACCTTCTTGGCACGGGGGGTGAAGGGGATGTGGCCGGACGGGGCCTGCTGGCCCTGGCCGATGATCTCCTCCACCTGCTGGCGGACCGCCTCGAGCGAAATCCCGAGGCTCTCAAGGGCCTTGGCGGCGACACCTTCACCCTCGTGGATCAGGCCCAGGAGGATGTGCTCAGTGCCGATGTAGTTGTGGTTGAGCATCCGGGCTTCTTCCTGAGCCAGGACGACAACCCGCCGCGCGCGGTCGGTGAACCTCTCGAACATCGTTAATCGCTCCTCAGAGCGGTCAGGCAGTGGGGGGAACTTCCCCTCCCTGTCCTTCCGCAGCTTAGTCCCGCAAGCGGGGACCGCTCATTCCAACTGCCGACACCGTCCTTGGCCTCCTGACCCCGAACGCCGACATCTGCTCCAACCCGATGGTGCGAGACGATGTTCCCGCAGGCCAGGCAGATACCCCACTCGCCAGTACGCCGATGGCGAACGTGAGACGGCCTTTCCTGCGTGTCGCCCCCTCCCACTAGGGATGTCTTACCCGCGGGGACCGGAAGTCCATGCCGAGCGGCCCCGTTCCCTCCGCTACGGGCGAACAACCTTGCGCCTGCCCGCGCCCCCCGCACGCCCCCATTTCGCCACTTTGTGCGCTCATGGCGCCACCCACCGTAACCCGCACGGCCTTCCGGCTGTTGCACTTGGCATGTTCGGCGCCCCTCACCCGTTGATCGCGTCCGCATCCCGGTTCCTTCCGCTCCCTCGCCGGCCGCTCGACGTGGCCGGCGCGAGCGGTCAGGTCCGGCGCTGGTACGAGAACGAACTCGGGTGGCCGACGGTGCCCGGCGATCCGCCGCGGCTGGTGGTGGGGGTGCGCTACGACGTCCTGGACGTCCCGGCGGAGGCGGGGTATGCGGCGCTGCGGCGCCTGACGCCGGGCTCTCCCGTCGCCCTGCACGGCGACCGGATGCTGTTCCTGGTGGCCGCGGGCAGCGCGGAGGAGCTTCCCGGGCTGCTGGAGTGGCTGGACTGGGGGTCCCTGCCGCTGGATCTCGTGGCGATCGGCGCGGGCGGTCTCATGGAGGCGCCGTCGCCCCCGGTGCCCCGCGAGGAGGAGGGGGACGCACCGCTCAGGGTCGCGTCGCCGCCGCCCGGCCGGTTCGGTTCCCAGGGGGCCGCCGTGTGGCTGCGGCCCCCCGAGCCGGGATGCGAGGTCGAGGCCTCGCTGCCGACGCTGTCGGCGCTGGGGAGCGGTGGGGACGTCCCCGATCTCGTGCGGCTGGTGGACACGGTGGCCACGCTGTGTCACCGGGTCCGGCTGCGGCGCACGGGCGCCCAGCCACCGGCCTTGCCTGCGCAGGGTCGGTAGTGCCGCTGTTCAGCCGTTGGCCTTCTCGTAAGCCTCGCGGATGGTCGCGGGAACACGGCCGCGGTCGTTGACCTCGTAGCCGTTCTCCTTCGCCCAGGCGCGGATCGCCGCGGTGTCCTGGCTGCCGCTCGACGCGGCGCGCGCCTTTCCGCGCCCGCCCGAAGCACGGCCTCCGGTACGCCGACCGCCCTTCACGTAAGGATCGAGAAGGCCACGGAGCTTGTCCGCATTGGCAGTGGTGAGATCGATCTCGTACGTCTTGCCGTCCAGCGCGAACGTCACGGTCTCGTCCGCCTCGCCACCGTCGAGGTCGTCGACAAGAAGGACCTGAACCTTCTGTGCCACCGGATTTCCTTTCATCGATATCTTCAAGGGCCGGGGTGTGCCGGCGTCCGCCGTATCGCCGTCCCCTGTTATATGCAGTACTGCAGTACCTCGGAAAGCAAACCGCTTTTGCCGGGAAAACACAAACCCCCGGCAGAGACCGGCAGCCCGGGCCCGGTCCGGAAACATGTGCGTTTCGGACATAGGGCACCGGGGCAGGGCGGGCGTCGCGGAATATGCCTTGACGAACCGGCGGGACGCTCTCGCGGCCCACTAGCGCCCGGCGATCACAGATGCAGAAGCATCCGGCTGTTGCCCAAGGTGTTCGGTTTCACTCGTTCGAGTCCGAGGAACTCCGCGACGCCTTCGTCATAGGAACGCAGCAGCTCCGCGTAGACATCCGTGTCGACGGGCGTCTCACCGATCTCCACGAAGCCGTGCTTGGTGAAGAAGTCGACTTCGAAGGTCAGGCAGAAAACGCGGCGCACGCCGAGCCAGCGGGCGGTCTGCAGCAACTTCTCCAGCACCCGGTGTCCGACACCCGCCCCCTTCAGGCCGGGCTTCACCGCGAGAGTGCGGACTTCCGCGAGGTCTTCCCACATCACGTGCAGCGCGCCGCAGCCGACGACCTCGGCGTTGTCGTCCCGTTCCGCGACCCAGAACTCCTGGATGTCCTCGTAAAGCGTCACCGTCGCTTTGTCGAGCAGGATGCGGCCGCGGACGTAGGCGTCAAGGAGACCACGCACGGCGGGGACATCGCTGGTGCGGGCCCGTCGGACGGTGATGGCTTTTGCGGTGGCTTCGGGGCTCTTCGCGGACATGACGGGACGCTATCGCCCACCGTGGTCCTGAGCGGAGGCGGGGTTCTCCGGTGAGCCTTGGCGGGGTTCCGCTCCTTCGGCCGCTTCCGCGGATTCCGACGGTTCGGTCGGTTCCTGGGTTTGTGGGCCCTGGACGATGCGTACGGCATCGGTGAGTGACCGGCGCTGTTCCTCGCTCATCATGCCGAAGAAGGCGACGAGAGCGGCCGCGGGGTTGTCGCTCTGCGACCAGGCGTCGTTCATCAGGGCGGCCGCGTAGGCGGCGCGGGTGGAGACGGCCTCATATCGATAGGCGCGGCCTTCCGCCTCGCGGCGCACCCAGCCCTTCTGATGGAGATTGTCCAAAACGGTCATCACGGTGGTGTACGCGATGGACCGCTCCTTCTGAAGATCTTCCAGGACTTCTCGAACGGTCACCGGGCGGTTCCACTTCCACACCCGCGACATGACCGCGTCTTCGAGTTCTCCCAATGGGCGAGGCACAGCTCAGAACAATAGTGGGAGATCCCGGTTATGGCGTGGCGGACGTGCGCTTCACCGGCGAACGGGAACAAAAAGGGCGTACGACTCGAAAGTGCGGGCGCCGCGAGCTGCGGGTCCGCCGAGTCGTACGCCCTCGGAGGGAGTGGGGTCAGGCGTCGGCCTTCGGGGGTGTCGCGGTGGACTGGCGGGCACCCTCCACGCGCGCGAGGGCGGCGTCCACGGCCGCGTCCTCCTTGGCCTTGTTGGCGCCGCCCTGGGTCTTCACGATCACCCGGATCACGCCGATGAAGAAGACGGCCATGACGGCCGGGGGCAGGAGCGCGGAGACGTAGTCCATGGATCCAGGGTAGCCACGTCAGCCCGCGGCGAGCTGCTGGGGGTTGGCCGGGGGCGGCGGGGCCGGCTTGCGGCGCGGGAAGACCTCGCCCGGGGTGGGAATCGGGCGGGAGGGCTTCGGGGTCCCCGGGGCGGGGGCCGGGGCGGGCTTGGGCGCCGGCGGCTTGCGTGCCGGCTTCTTCTCGGGCTGCTTCTGCGGGCCGTCTCCCGCGGAGTCACCGGCGGGGGCGCGGCGGCCCCCGGGGAGCGCCAGCAGGGGGGTGCGGGAGCCGGGGATGGCGGTCGCGGGGAGAGGCGCGGTGGTGAGGGGTGTGACCGTGCAGCGGTCCAGCAGGGCCGCTGCGGCGGGGTTGCCGCGCAGGGCGCGCAGGGCGGCGTGGTCGTCGGGCAGGGGGCGGTAGCCGGCGCCCAGCGCCTCGTCCAGGAGCGCGAGGTAGCCGGCGGCGGTGCCGGGGAGGGCGGCGCGGTAGCGGCCCAGGTCGGCCACGAGGAAGGCACGCAGCCTGACCCCCTCCCGCAGCGCCTCGTCGAGCGACTCTGCGAGACGGAGACAGTCCTGGACGTCGTCGGCCGAGGCAGGGCTGGGGTGGAGGGCAAGGGCGAGAGCGCGGCGGAGCACACGCAGCTCCTCCACGCCGAACGCCATGCCGCCGCGGGATCCGTATGGCGTGGGCATGTGGCGACGATACGCGCTAATCAGACAAATCTCGCATAGGGGGCGGGTGTGGCGTGGGGGACCACTCGTCCCGCCCAGAGCGTCGTGGACGCGACCGCCGACGCCTTCGGACGGATGCGCTCACTTGCCGTGGACAGCGCGCGGCCGGGCCCCGCGACCCGACGCACCGGGCGCCGCCGGGGGGTGCAGGACAGCGACCTCGTCCTCGCAACGCGCTCCCGCCCGCCCCGGCAGACTCACATGCGCGACACGTTCCGCTCGTAGACCAGCCGCAGCCCGATCAGCGTCAGCCACGGTTCGTGCTCGTCGATCACCGAGGACTCGCCCAGGACCATCGGTGCCAGCCCGCCCGTGGCGATGACGGTGACGTCGTCGGCGTCCTGCGACAGCTCGCGGGCCATGCGGTTGACCACGCCGTCGACCTGGCCGGCGAAGCCGTAGATGATGCCCGACTGCATCGCCTCGACCGTGTTCTTGCCGATCACGCTGCGCGGCCGGGCCACCTCGATCTTGCGGAGCTGGGCGCCGCGGACGCCCAGGGCCTCGACGGAGATCTCGATGCCGGGCGCGATGACCCCGCCGACGTACTCGCCGCGCGCGCTGACCGCGTCGAACGTCGTCGCGGTGCCGAAGTCGACGACGATCGCGGGGCCGCCGTAGAGCTCGACCGCGGCGACCGCGTTGATGATGCGGTCCGCGCCGACCTCCTTGGGGTTGTCGGTCAGGATCGGGACGCCCGTCTTGACGCCCGGCTCCACGAGGACCGCCGGGACGTCGCCGTAGTAGCGGCGCGTCACCTCGCGGAGTTCGTGCAGGACCGAGGGGACGGTGGCGCAGATGGCGATGCCGTCGATGCCGTCGCCCAGTTCGTCGCCGAGGAGCGGGTGCATGCCCATCAGGCCCTGGAGGAGGACCGCCAGCTCGTCGGCCGTGCGGCGCGCGTCCGTGGAGATGCGCCAGTGTTCGACGATCTCGTCGCCGTCGAACAGGCCGAGCACGGTGTGGGTGTTTCCTACGTCGATCGTCAGCAGCATGGCCCGACCCGCTCCCTACTCCGCCGGCCGCAGGTCGAGGCCGATGTCCAGGATCGGCGAGGAGTGGGTGAGGGCCCCGACGGCCAGGTAGTCGACGCCGGTGTCCGCGTAGGCCTTGGCGTTGTCGAGGGTGAGGCGGCCCGAGGCCTCCAGGGCGGCGCGGCCCCCGACGATCGCGACGGCCTCCGCGCACTCGCCCGGCGTGAAGTTGTCCAGCAGGATCAGGTCGGCGCCGGCGTCCAGGACCTCGCGGAGCTGGTCCAGGGTGTCGACCTCGACCTCGATGGGGACGTCGGGGAAGCGCTCGCGGACCGCCTGGAAGGCCTGGGCGACACCACCCGCCGCGACCACGTGGTTGTCCTTGACGAGCGCCGCGTCGGAGAGGGACATGCGGTGGTTGACGCCGCCGCCGCAGCGGACCGCGTACTTCTCCAGGGAGCGCAGGCCCGGCGTGGTCTTGCGGGTGTCGCGAACCTTGGCCCTGGTGCCGTCCAGGACGTCCGCCCACGCGCGCGTGGCCGTCGCGACGCCCGACAGGCGGCACAGGATGTTCAGCGCGCTGCGCTCGGCCGTGAGGAGGTCGCGGGTGCGGGTGGTGACGGAGAGGAGCTTCTGTCCCGCCTCGACGCGGTCGCCGTCCTCGGCGTGCCGCTCGATCTCCAGCTCCTCCTCGCAGACCACCGAGACGACCGCCTCGGCGATGCGCAGGCCGGCCACCGTGCCCGCCTCGCGGGCGGTGAAGTCGGCCGTGGCCACCGCGTCCTCGGGGATGGTCGCCACCGTCGTCACGTCTACGCCGTGGGCCAGGTCCTCCTGGAGGGCGACGTTGGCGATGTCCTCGACCTCGACGGGGTCGAGGCCGGCGTCGGCCAGGAGCTGGGCGAGTGCGGGGTCCAGGCCGCACTCCAGGTATGCCTCGTCGTCCGCGCCGCAGGCGCAGCCGTCTGAGCAGCCTCCGGAGGAGGCGAGGGGAAGGTCGGGGGTGCTCACGTCGGTCACTGCTCCTGGGGGGCCTGGGGCGGGAAAGTCGTCGGGGGGAAGTCTGTGGTGTCCGTGGTGTGCACGGCCAGCGTGCGGTCCGGGTTCAGGGTCACGACGATGTGCCGGCGCCAGGCGCTGTCGTCGCGCTCGGGGCGGTCCTCGCGCCAGTGGCAGCCGCGGGTCTCCTCGCGCAGCAGGGCGGCGGCGACCAGGACGCGGGCCACGCACAGGAGGTTGGTGGCCTCCCAGGTGTCGACGCCGGCCTCGGCCGTCTTGCCGTTCTCGGCGAGGGCCTCCCGGGCGTCGGTGTGCAGGCGCTGGAGCTGGTCGGCGGCCTTGGTGAGGGAGCCCGCCGAGCGCAGGACGCCCGCCCCGCCCGTCATGATCCGCTGGATCGCGAACCGGGCTTCGGCGGTCTGCAGGGGGTGCTCGGGGATCTCCGGGTACGGGAGCGGCTGGGGCACGCGCGCGTGCAGGCCGTTCGCCGCGATGTCGGCCGCGATGCGCTCGGCGTAGACGAGGCCTTCGAGCAGGGAGTTGGACGCCAGCCGGTTGGCGCCGTGCACGCCGGTGCAGGCGACCTCGCCGCACGCGTACAGGCCGGGGACGGTCGTACGGCCGTGGGAGTCGGTGCGGACGCCGCCGGAGGCGTAGTGGGCGGCCGGGGCGACCGGGATGGGGTCCGTGACCGGGTCGATGCCGTGGGCGCGGCAGGCGGCGAGGATCGTCGGGAAGCGGTGCTCCCACATCTCGGCGCCGAAGTGCCGGGCGTCGAGGAACATGTGCTCGGCGTCCTGCTCCTGCATGCGGCGCATGATGCCCTTGGCGACGATGTCGCGGGGGGCCAGTTCGGCGAGTTCGTGCTGTCCGGCCATGAAGCGCACGCCGTCGGCGTCGATCAGGTGGGCGCCCTCGCCGCGCACGGCCTCGGAGACCAGGGGCTGCTGGCCCTCCGCGTCCGGGCCGAGGAACAGCACGGTCGGGTGGAACTGGACGAACTCCAGGTCGCTGACCTCAGCGCCCGCCCGCAGCGCGAGCGCCACGCCGTCGCCCGTCGACACCGACGGGTTGGTGGTGGCGGAGAAGACCTGGCCCATGCCGCCGGTGGCGAGGACCACCGCGGGGGCGTGGACGGCCCCCACGCCGTCGTGCTGGCCCTCCCCCATGACATGCAGGGTGACACCGGCCGTGCGGCCCTCGGCGTCCGTGAGGAGGTCCAGGACGAGCGCGTTCTCGACGGTGCGCATGCCCCGCGCGCGGACGGCCTCGACCAGGGCGCGGGAGATCTCGGCGCCGGTGGCGTCACCCCCTGCGTGGGCGATGCGGCGGCGGTGGTGACCGCCCTCACGGGTCAGTGCCAGCTCGCCCTCGGACTCGTCGAACCGGGCGCCGGTCTCGATGAGGCGGCGTACCGCGTCGGGGCCCTCGGTGACGAGGAGGCGGACCGCTTCCTCGTCGCACAGGCCCGCGCCCGCCACCAGGGTGTCGTCGAGGTGCTGCTCGGGGGTGTCGCCCTCGCCGAGGGCCGCGGCGATGCCGCCCTGGGCCCAGCGGGTGGAGCCGTCGTCGAGACGGGCCTTGGTGACGACGACCGTCCGCAGGCCGGCGGCCTCGCAGCGCAGGGCCGCGGTCAGCCCGGCGACGCCGGAGCCGACGACGACCACGTCCGCGGCGATGGACCACCCGGCGGCGGGCGCGTGCAGTCGTATGCCTGTGGTGGTCACGAGGCGGCTCCGAAGCTTCCGAAGGTGAGAGCGATGTTGTCGATCAGCCGGGTCGCCCCGACCCGGGCGGCGACGGCGAGGACCGCGTCGCCCGTGAAGTCGTCCCCGATCTCGGTGAAGTCGGACGGGTCGACCAGTGCGAGGTAGTCCAGCGCGAGCGGCGGGTCCAGGCGCGCGGCCTCGTCGAGGACCTGGCGGGCGGCGGCGCGGACGGCGGCCGGGCCGCCCGGGACGGCCGTCGCGACGGCGTGCGTGTCGGCCGCCGCGCGGGACTCCCCTATGGCGCTGAGCGCCTCGGCACGCGCGCGGGTGGCCGGCACCTCGCGGGCCCGGGCCCGCAGCGCCTCCTGCGCGGCGTGCCGGTCCTGGCCCGCGAACAGGGCCCCGGACAGGGAGAGGGCGGTGCGCCGCTCCGCGGCGGACAGGTAACGGTTGCGGCTGGACAGGGCCAGGCCGTCCTCCTCGCGGACGGTGGGCACGCCGACGATCTCCACGCCGAAGTTCAGGTCCCGCACCATGCGGCGGATCAGCGCCAGCTGCTGGGCGTCCTTCTGCCCGTACAGCGCGACGTCGGGGCGGGTGAGGTGCAGGAGTTTGGCGACGACGGTGAGCATGCCGTCGAAGTGGCCGGGGCGGGAGGAGCCCTCCAGGCGCTCGCCCATGGGGCCGGCGGTGATGCGGACCTCGGGCTCGCCGCCGGGGTAGACCTCGTCCACGGAGGGCGCGAACACGACGTCCGCGCCCGACTGCCCGGCGAGCTCGATGTCGGCGTCCAGGGTGCGCGGGTAGCGGTCGAGGTCCTCGCCCTTGCCGAACTGGAGCGGGTTGACGAAGACGGTGACGACCACCTCGCCGTCGGGCCCGGCGATACCGCGCGCGGTGCGGATCAGTGTGGCGTGGCCCTCGTGCAGCGCGCCCATGGTCATCACCACGGCGCGGCGGCCCGCACGCGCGCGTGCGTGCAGTTCCCCGGCGGTGCGCAGCAGGGTGGTGGTCATCGGGCGTCCCCTTCGGTGCCGTCGGTGCCGTCGGTGCCGTCGGTGCCGTCGGCGAGTACCCCGAGGAGGTCCTCGGCGAGTTCCGGCTTGAGCAGGCCGTGGGCCAGGGCCCGGTCGGCGGTCGCGCGGGCCATCGCCAGGTAGCCGGCGACGGTCTGCGGGGCGTGCCGGCGCAGCTCGGTGACGTGCGCGGCGACGGTGCCCGCGTCCCCGCGCGCGACCGGGCCGGTGAGGGCGCCGTCGCCGGAGCGCAGGGCGTTGTCCAGGGCCGCGCCGAGCAGTGGGCCGAGCATCCGGTCGGGGGCCGAGACGCCGGCGGCGCTCAGCAGCTCCATGGACTGGGCGACCAGCGTGACCAGGTGGTTGGCCCCCAGGGCGAGGGCCGCGTGGTAGAGCGGCCGGTTCTCCTCGGCGATCCACTCCGGCTCGCCGCCCATCTCGATGACCAGGGCCTCGGCGGCCAGGCGCAGTTCCTCGGGCGCGGTGACGCCGAAGGAGCAGCCGGCCAGGCGCTGGACGTCCACGGGCGTGCCCGTGAAGGTCATCGCGGGATGCAGGGCGAGCGGCAGGGCGCCCGCGCGCAGGGCGGGGTCGAGGACCCGCGCGCCGTACCGCCCGGAGGTGTGGACGAGGAGCTGGCCCGGCCGTACGGACCCGGTGTCGGCGAGGCCGGCGACCAGGCCGGGCAGGGCGTCGTCGGGAACGGTCAGCAGCACCAGGTCGGCCCGCTGGAGGACCTCGGCGGGCGGCATCACCGGTACGTCGGGCAGCAGTTGCCCGGCGCGGCGCCGGGACGCGTCCGAGACGGCGGAGACGGCGACCGGGCGGTGCCCGGCGAGCTGCAGGGACGCCGCCAGCGCGGGACCCACGCGGCCGGCGCCGACGACGCCGACGGTGAGCCGCGCGGGGCGGTCCTTGGGGTCTGGCTGTGGGGTTGTGTTCACTCGACGGCGGCCTTCCCGTTCCAGTCCGCTCCGGGTACCGGACGATTTCTCGTCATGTTAACGCGATCGGTTCGGGGGCGTTCGGTCGTCCACAGGCTGTGCACGCCCGTGCGGCAGCACCGGGACGGCCCACGGAAATGCGGATGCCCGGGGCCGCCCGCGCGCGGGAGGATCCCGGGCATGACCGATACGGCGGAACACGACGACCCGGTGACGCACGAGGGCAGGGGCGCACCGCTGCGCGAGCGGCGGCTGGCCGCCCATCACAGGGCCCGGCGTGTGTTCGCGCGCTTCGGCTTCCAGCAGACCCTCCGGGAACGCCTGGCGCTGCTGGAGAAGGCAGCGGCCGTCCACGACCTCGACCAGCTGTCCGACGTGTACGGCGACGGTGTCGTCGAGGCGCTGGAGACGAAGGTCGCCGGGCTGCTCGGCACCGAGGCAGCCGCGTTCTTCCCGACGGGCACGATGGCCCAGCAGGTGGCCCTGCGCTGCTGGGCGGGCCGCACCGGGAACCCGGCTGTCGCCCTGCACGCGCTCAGCCATCCCGAGGTGCACGAGCGGAACGCGTTCAGCGAGCTCGGGGGCCTGCGCACGCTGCGGCTGACGAGCGAGCCGCGGCTTCCGACCGCCGCCGAGGTACGCGACTTCGAGGAGCCCTTCGGGGCGCTGATGCTGGAACTGCCCCTGCGGGACGCCGGTTTCGTGCTGCCCGCCTGGGAGGAGCTCACCGAGGTCGTCCAGGCCGCGCGGGACCGGGACGCGGTGGTGCACTTCGACGGGGCCCGGCTCTGGGAGTCCACCGTCCACTTCGGCCGGCCCCTGTCGGAGATCGCGGGCCTGGCCGACAGCGTCTACGTCTCGTTCTACAAGTCCCTCGAGGCGTTCGGCGGCGCGGCGCTCGCGGGCCCCGCGGAGCTCGTCGAGGAGGCGAAGGCCTGGCGCCACCGGTACGGCGGGATGGTCTTCCAGCAGTTCCCCACGGCGCTGTCGGCGCTGGTCGGGCTGGAGCGGCAGCTGCCCCGGCTGCCGGAGTACGTGGCCCACGCGCGCGTGGTGGCCGCCGCCCTGCGCGAGGGCTTCGCGGCGGCCGGGGTGCCGTGGGCGCGCGTGCACCCGGAGGTGCCTCACACCCACGACTTCCAGGTGTGGCTGCCGTACGAGCCGGACGTCCTCGGGGAGGCCGCGGTGCGGGCGGCTGGGGAAACGGGGGTCATGCTGTTCGGCAGCGCCTGGGACCGGGGCGGGCCCGGGCTGGCGCTGACCGAGGTGCATGTGCGGGCCGCCGGGCTGGAGTGGACCGCCGAGGACGTGAAGGCGGCGGTGGCGGAGTTCGTGGCCCGGCTGCCGGAGCAGGTCAGGTAGGGCGGCGCCGCCACCGGCCCAGGGCGTCCCGGAACCGGTGGCGGACCGGGCGGCCCGCGAGGACGGCGCGCAACCGCCGTTCGCCGCGCCACTCCCGTACGACCCGCCGGTCGTGGGTGCCCGGCGCGGGCGGGACGGGCTCACCGAGGGAGTGCGCGCGGTAGGCGTCGAGGAGGTACTGCTGCGTGATGCTCATGGTGAATCGCCTCTGGGGGACGGGGTGATGGAGGTCCGAAGGCTCCGCGGCTGCCCCCGTGGTCCCACCGTGCGCCCGCGCCGCACCCGGCGTCGCGTCGATTGACGAGGCCCGTCAATCGACGGGGGCGTTGTCAGTGGCCGCGTGCACCATGAGGGCATGAGCGTGCACATCGACATCGCGGGGCTGCGTCCGGAGGAGGTCGCCGTCGTGCCCTCGCCCCTGGCCGAGCTCGGCATGGCGCTGCACGCGCTGTCCGAACCGGCGCACCACCCGGGCCTGCAGGGCTGGGTGACGGGCGTGACGGCCCGGCTCGACCCGCATCTGGCCGACCGGATGTGCGAGGCGGACTTCCTGTGGCGGACGACGTTCTCGGACCTGTTCCTGCCCTGGGCGGGTCTGCCGGACCGGCACGCGCTGCCGGCGGCCACCCTCGCCGAGGAGCTGGACCAGCTCGACAAGCTGTCCGACGAGCAGTTCGTGGACGCGGCGCTGGAGTTCACCTGTGCCGTGGGCTACGGCGAGTGCGGGCCGACGGCGCTGTCCGACGAGGAGACGCGCCGCCGGGCACTGGACCTGGCCGCGGCGCGCGGACCGCGGCAACTGCGCTTCGGCGAGCGCCTGCTGGCCGATCCGCCCAGGATCCGGGCCTGGCTGCGGCAGTTCCTCCGGGACTGCGACGAGGCGTTCTTCGCGGAGGCCTGGTCCCGGCTGCGCCACCAGCTGGCGGCGGACGCCCGGCACAAGACGGACCTGCTGCGGCGCAAGGGCCTGGCCGGGGCGCTGGCCGCGGTGTCCCCGGCGATCACGCTCGACGAGACGGCTGACCGGATCTCGGTCGACAAGCTGGGCGACGGCCGTACGGCCACGGGCGACGGCGGCCTGCTGCTCGTCCCGACCAGCCTCGGCTGGCCGCATCTGATGGTCCTGCACCGCTACGGCTGGCGGCCGGTGCTGCACTACCCGGTCGGCTCCCCGGAGCTCGCCGCACCGCAGACGCTGGAACAGCTGGCCATGCGGATGACCGCGCTGTCCCACCCGGTGCGGATGCGCATGTGCCGCCATCTGGCCCGCAGCGCGCACACCACCAGCGAGCTGGCGCAGGCGCACGGCATGACGGCCCCGGAGATATCCCGGCATCTGGCCGTGCTGAAGAAGGCGGGTCTGATCACCACCCGCCGCCGCGGCCGCTACGTCCTGCACCAGCTGGACGTGACAGTGGTGGCCCGGCTCGGCAGCGAGTTCCTGGAGGGGATCCTCAGGTAGCCGGCAGGCGGCCCGGGCCGCGGGTCAGCCGTGCCCGCCGGCCCGCACGAGCCCCGTCTCGTAGGCCAGCACCACGACCTGCACCCGGTCCCGGAGCCCGAGCTTGGTCAGGATGCGGCCCACGTGCGTCTTCACCGTCGCCTCCGACAGCACCAGGCGTGCCGCGATCTCGCCGTTGGACAGCCCCTGCGCGACCAGCACCATGACCTCGCGCTCCCGCTCGGTGAGCCGCTCCAGCTCCTTGTGCTGCGGCTGCTGGGTGCCCGGCAGCATCGGTGCGAAGCGGTCCAGCAGGCGCCGGGTGGTGGAGGGCGCCACGACCGCGTCGCCGCTGTGCACGGACCTGATCGCGGCCAGGAGGTCGGCCGGCGGCACGTCCTTGAGCATGAAGCCGGAGGCGCCCGCCTTCAGCCCGGAGAAGGCGTACTCGTCGAGGTCGAACGTGGTCAGGATGAGCACCTTCGGCGGGTCGGTGTCCTCGCAGATCCGGCGGGTCGTCTCCACCCCGTCGAGTTTCGGCATGCGGACGTCCATCAACACCACGTCGACCTCGGTCGTGCGCAGTTCCTGGAGGGCCTCGACGCCGTCGCCCGCCTCCGCCACGACCTCCATGTCCGGCTGGGCGGCGAGCACCATCCGGAACCCGGTGCGCAGCAGCACCTGGTCGTCGACGAGCATCACGCGGATCGTCATCGGGCCTCTTCCCTATCGGGGGTCGTTACAGGTGTCAGTCGGGGGCGTGTGCCGGCGTCAGTGCGCGGGTTTGAGCGGCAGCAGGGCACTGATGCGGAATCCTCCGCCCGGGCGCGGACCCGCGTCCAGGGTGCCGCCGACCATACCGACCCGCTCGCGCATGCCGATCAGACCGTGGCCCTGGCCGTCGAACCCGCCCTCCTCGTACAGCTCGTGCGGGGCGCCCTTGCCGTCGTCCTCGACGAGCAGGCCGAGGCCGTCGTCGAAGTAGACCAGGCGGACGCTCGCGCCCGCGTTGGGGCCGCCGTGTTTGCGGGTGTTGGTGAGCGCCTCCTGCACGATGCGGTAGGCGGTGAGCTCGACGCCGCTGGGCAGCGGGCGGGCCGTGCCCTCGACCTTGAAGTCGACGGGCAGTCCGGAGGTGCGGCACTGCTCGACGAGGTCCTCGATCTGCTGCACGTCGGGCTGCGGCACGTACTCGCCGGCTTCCTGGTGCTCGCCGGTGCGCAGCACGCCGAGCAGGCGGCGCATCTCGGCGAGGGCCTGGCGGCCGGTGGAGGAGATGGTCTCCAGGGCCTTCTTCGCCTGGTCGGGCGCGGCATCGAGGACATAGGCGGCGCCGTCCGCCTGAACCACCATCACCGAGACGTTGTGCGCGACGACGTCGTGCAACTCGCGGGCGATCCGGGCCCGTTCGGCGGCGACGGCGACCTTGGACTGCGCCTCGCGCTCCTTCTCCAGGCGGGCGGCCCGCTCCTCCAGCTGCGCGAAGTAGGCGCGCCGGGTGCGGATGGAGTCGCCGAGCACCCAGGCGAGGGCGAAGGGGACGGTCTGGAGGACCGCCAGGGCGATGTCGCCCGCCACACCCGTCTGCTCGTTCGACCAGCGCAGCTGCGCCAGGGGGGCCGCGCACAGACCGGCGACCAGCGCGAAGCGGGAGGCCCAGCGGGCACCTTCCACCGCGACCGTGTAGACGATCACCAGCATGGCGAAGTCGGCGGGCAGGATCGCGACGTCGGTCACCAGCTGCACCACGCCGACCGCGGCCGCCAGCAGCAGCATCTTCTCCGGCATCCGGCGGCGCAGCGCGACCACGAGGCTCAGCAGCAGCGTGACCGGAAGGACAGCGGCCCACGGGCCGATCCGCTCGCCGGCGGCCCCGCCCAGCACCGAAATCCCGAGGAGGACCACGGCCCAGAAGCCGTCGACCCACATCGGGTGCCTGCGGAGGAAGTCATAGAGGCGCTGCACGTAACCCAGCGTAGGGAAGCGCGATAGGTGCAGGGGTCAACCGGAGGACCGATCCGCACCGGGCGCGCGTACTCCGCAAGGTGGAGTTGCGTTCGTTGTGTCCGCATAGCCTGGGCCGGTGACGGCAGGGACGAGGCAAGAGTGGCGTGAGTGGCGCGGGTGGCGTGCGGCGGCGCAGGACGCCCTGTACGCGCCGGGGGGCTTCTACCGGCGCACGGAGGGACCGGCCGGGCACTTCCGGACGTCCGTGCACGCGTCGCCGCTGTTCGCCGGGGCCGTGGCACGGTTGCTGTGCCGGGTCGACGAGGCGCTGGGGCGGCCCGCCGCCCTGGACTTCGTCGACATGGCGGCCGGGCGGGGCGAGCTGACGGGCGGGGTGCTCGCCGCGCTGCCCGCGGAGGTGGCGGCCCGCACGCGCGCGTACGCCGTCGACATCGCCGGGCGGCCGGCCGGGCTCGATCACCGGATCGAGTGGCTGGCCGAGCCCCCGCAGCGGACGACCGGGCTGCTGTTCGCCAACGAGTGGCTGGACAACGTGCCCCTGGAGGTCGCGGAGGTGGACGCCGCGGGCGTCGCGCGGCTGGTGCTGGTCCGGCGGGACGGGAGCGAGCGGCTCGGGGAGCCGGTGGCCGGGGCACAGGCGCGATGGCTCCGGCGCTGGTGGCCGCTGCCCGGCGAGGAGGGACTGCGGGCCGAGATCGGGCTGCCCCGGGACGAGGCGTGGGCCGCGGCGGTCGCGACGCTCGGGCGCGGGCTCGCCGTGGCCGTGGACTACGCGCACACGGCGGACACCCGGCCCCCGTTCGGGACGCTGACCGGCTACCGCGAGGGCCGCGAGACGACACCGGTCCCGGACGGCTCCTGCGACATCACCGCGCATGTCGCCCTGGACGCGTGCGCGCTGCCCGGCGGGCACGTGATCCCCCAGCGCGAGGCGCTGCGCGCCCTGGGCGTGACCGGTGCGCGCCCCCCGCTCACGCTGGCCTCCACCGACCCCGCCGCATACGTACGCGCCCTCGCGAGCGCCTCGGAGGCCGCCGAGCTCACCGCGGAGGCCGGGCTGGGCGACTTCGGCTGGCTGGTCCAGCCGGCCGGGATCCCGGACCCGTTCCAGGGCTGAGCCCCTGCCGGTGGCTGCGCCCTACTTGTCGATGTCGCCGACCACGAAGAACATCGACCCCAGGATCGCCACCATGTCGGCGACCAGCGTCCCCGGCAGCAGCTCCGTCAGCGCCTGGATGTTGTTGTACGACGCCGAGCGCAGCTTCAGCCGGTACGGGGTCTTCTCGCCCTTGCTGACGAGGTAGTAGCCGTTGATGCCGAGGGGGTTCTCGGTCCACGCGTACGTGTGGCCCTCGGGGGCCTTCAGGACCTTCGGGAGGCGCTGGTTGACCGGCCCGGGCGGCAGCTCGGCGAGCCGGTCCAGGCAGGCGTCGGCCAGGTCCAGCGCGTTGTGCGTCTGCTCCAGGAGGCACTCGAAGCGGGCCAGGCAGTCGCCCTCCTGCCGGGTGACCACCTTCAGCGTGTCCTGGAGGTCGCCGTAGGCGAGGTACGGCTCGTCCCGGCGCAGGTCGAAGTCGACGCCCGAGGCGCGGCCGATCGGCCCGCTGACCCCGTACGCGTGCACGGCCTCCGGGGTGAGGACGCCGACGTCCCTCGTGCGGCCGCGGAAGATCTCGTTGCCGAGCACCAGGTCGTCGAAGCGGTCCATGCGGGAGCGCACGTCGGCGACGGCGGTGCGCGCGCGCGTGGTCCAGCCGGCCGGCAGGTCCTCCTTGAGGCCGCCCACCCGGTTGAACATGTAGTGCATCCGCCCGCCGGAGATCTCCTCCATGACGTGCTGGAGCTCCTCGCGCTCCCGGAAGGCGTAGAAGATCGGGGTGATACCGCCCAGTTCCAGCGGGTAGGAGCCGAGGAACATCAGGTGGTTGAGCACGCGGTTCAGCTCGGCGAGCAGCGTGCGCAGCCACACCGCGCGCTCGGGGACCTCCATGCCGAGCATCCGCTCCACGGCGAGGACCACGCCCAGCTCGTTGGAGAACGCCGACAGCCAGTCGTGGCGGTTGGCGAGCATGATGATCTGACGGTAGTCGCGCGCCTCGAACAGCTTCTCCGCGCCGCGGTGCATGTAGCCGATCACCGGCTCCGCGTGCCGGATGCGCTCGCCGTCCAGGACGAGCTTCAGCCGCAGCACGCCATGGGTGGACGGGTGTTGCGGCCCGATGTTGAGCACCATGTCGGTGCTCTCCGCGGCGCCGCCGATTCCGACCATGGTCTCCGTCGTAGGAGTCATGGACACAGTCTCTCCTACGTACGCTGGCCCCATGGATACGGGGAGTCCGCGGGACACGGGACCGGGCGCGTCGCAGGGCACGATCGGGGCGGCCGGGGGCGAGCCGGTGTGGATCGCGCTGCCGCCCGGCCTGCTCAAGATGCGCCGGCTGCTGCTGGTGGTGTGGCTGGGGCTGATCACCCTGGCCGCCGGGCTGCTGCCGGGGCTGCTGGCCGGGCCCGCCTGGGCCGCCTTCGCGCTGCCGCCGCTCGCCCTGCTGGCCTGGGGCTGGGTGATGACCGAGCGCAACTGGCGTTCCTGGCGGTACGCCGAGCGGGCCGACGACCTGCTGATCAGCCGGGGCGTGCTGTGGCGCGAGGAGACCGTCGTGCCGTACGGGCGGATGCAGCTGGTCGAGGTCACCTCCGGGCCCGTCGAGCGGCACTTCGGGCTGGCCAGCGTGCAGCTGCACACGGCCGCCGCGGCGACCGACGCAACCATCCCCGGCCTGGACCCGGCCGAGGCGGAGCGGCTGCGCGACCGGCTCACCGAGCTGGGCGAAGCCCGGTCGGCGGGGCTGTGACGGCGCCCGGGGCCGCCGAGGCCCCCGAGGTCGCCGCCGAGGTGACCGAGCGGCGGCTGCACCCGGTCACACCGCTGCGCCGCGCCTGGGCACCGGTCGCCGTAGTGATCGGTTGGGCCGTGCACGACCCCGACGGGGCGCAGCGCCATCTGACCCGGCTGACGACGGCCACCCTGCTGATCGGCCTCGCCGTGATCGTCCCGGCCGCCGCCCTCTACGGCTTCTGCTCCTGGTGGTTCACACACTTCGCGGTGACCGAGTCCGAACTGCGCATCCGTACCGGGCTCGTCTTCCGGCGCACCGCGCACATCCGGCTGGAGCGGATCCAGGCCGTCGACGTCACCCAGCCGCTGCTCGCCCGGGTCGCGGGCGTCTCCAAGCTCAAACTCGACGTCATAGGCACCGACAAGAAGGACGAACTGGCCTTCCTCGGCGCGGACGAGGCGCGGGCGCTGCGGGCCGAACTGCTCGCCCGGGCGGCCGGTTTCGCACCCGAGACCGCGCACGAGGTCGGCGAGGCCCCGGCCCGGCAGCTGCTGCGGGTGCCGCCCGGCGTTCTCGCCCTGTCGCTGGTGCTGACGGGCGCGACCTGGGTGTCGCTGGCCGCGGCGCTCGTCGTCCCGCCGGTGCTGTGGCTGGCCACCCACAGCCTGTGGACGGTCCTGGCGGTCGCCCTGCCGCTGCTGGGCGCGGCGGGCGCGAGCAGCGTCGGGCGGTTCGTCGCCGAGTACGACTGGACGCTGGCCGAGTCGCCCGACGGGCTGCGCATCGACCACGGGCTGCTGGACCGGTCCCACGAGACCGTGCCGCCGGGGCGCGTCCAGACCGTGCGGATCGTGGAACCGCTGCTGTGGCGGCGGCGCGGCTGGGTCCGTGTGGAACTGGACGTGGCGGGCTCGTCCAACTCCGTGCTGGTACCGGTCGCTCCGCGCGAGATCGCCGAGGACGTCGTCGCGCGCGTGCTGCCCGGGGTGAGCGTGCCGGGGCCCGCGGCCCTGTCACCGGCGCCGCGCAGCGCCCGCTGGTGCGTGCCGCTGTGGTGGCGCGGGTACGGACTGGCCGTCACTGACGCGGTGTTCGCCTCCCGGTCCGGGCTGCTGCGGCGGAGCCTGGCGCTGGTGCCGCACGCCAAGGTGCAGAGCGTACGGAGGATGCAGGGACCGTGGGAGCGGGCCCGGGGCGTCGCCGACGTGTGTGTGGACACGGGCGCGAACAAGACGGTGCGGGCCCGGCTGCGGGACGCGGCCGAGGCGCGCGAGCTGCTGGCGGCGCAGGCGGAACGGTCCCGCACGGGACGCCGGGACGCGCGGCCGGACCGCTGGATGGCATGACCGTCCGAACGCGGAGGGCCCCCCGGCCGTAGCCGGGGGGCCCTCCGTCGGACAGGCGTCAGGACACCGCGCTGCGCAGCCCCTGTACGTCGATCTGCTCCGTCTCGTCGTGCGCCGTCAGATCGATGACCTGGCCGATGCCGCGCGACTCCTCATCGGCCGGCTTATAGCGGGCCTCCGTCTCGGCCTTGTGCAGGGCGAGCGCCTCCTGGCCGACGACATCGGCGAGGTCCTCGTTCTGCACGGCCTCCAGGGCCGCCCGCGAGGTGCCCGCCTTGGTGCCGAAGAAGTCGAACCCGCCCCCGGCCTGCGGACGGCGCACCGGCGACTGCGGCGGGACGGCCACGGCGGTCGGCACGGTGTAGTGCCCGGAGCGCCGGCCCGCGGGCTGCTCGGCCCGCGCGGGTTCGGGGAGTTGGCCGGTCCCGTCGGCCGGCACGGCGGTCCCGTCGCCCGGCACGGACGTCTCGGCGGTCGTGCGCTCGTGCCCGTCGTCCGCCTCGGACTCCCCCTGCGCCTCGTTCTCCGGCGCCTGCTGTGCCGCCTGCTCCTGCTCCGGTTTCTCCTGCTCCGGCTCCGGCTCGGGCTCCGCGTCCTCGTCCTTCGGCGCGCCGTCGCCGTCGCCGCCGCCGTCCGGGTCCGGGACCGTCTCGCCGTCGAGCCGGGCGAGGGCGGCCGCGGCCCGCAGGAACAGCCGGGACCCCTCGGGGGAGAACACGGCGGGAACCGCGGGCTCCTCCTCCGCGGCGGGAGCCGCAGGCGTCCCGTCCGCGTCCGGTGCCGTGTCCGGCGCTCCCGCCGGCAGCGCGGCCCGTACCGGAGCCGTCGCCTCTATCTCCAGCATCCGGCGGTCTTCGAGGACGCTCGCGCGATCGGCCTCCGCCGTGGCGTACCGGCGCAGCAGCGCGGCGTGCTCGTTGCGCAGACCGGCCAGTTCCGTGCGCTTGGAGCGCAGCCGCTGCTCCAGCTTCGCTCGCAGCTCGCGCGACTCCTCGAGGTCGGCCTCCAGTTCGGCGACCCGCTCCTCGAAGCGCCACTCGTCGCTCGCACGCGCGCGCGTGAGGTCGGCGACGCGCTTGCCCGCCTGGGTGTCCCAACGGCGCAGCACGACCGCGCCGATGACCGCCGTCGCCGCGGCGGCCGCGGCCAGACCGCGGAGCACCATCGGCTCCGTGAACACCCAGGGCCCCAACGCGCAGACGAGGGAGACGCCTGCGATCGCCGACGGGGGCAGCATCCTGTGAAGGGGCGGGGAATGGCGGTGACGTCCACGTGGCATGGCCAGAAACTTACCGCGCGTAGGCGAATCATGGTGACCCACCCCGCAAAAACAAAACCACACCGAAACGTTCACACGGCATCAGAACGAGGGAAGAACCGGAATCGGCCGCTCACTCAATTCCCAAGATCATTTCAGCGGCCGGCCAGCCGCCCGCTCATCCACTCCAGCGCCGCCGGAATCTCACGCCGCCAGGTGTTGAAGTTGTGCCCGCCGCTTTCCAGCACGATCGACGAGATCCCCGTCCGCCCGGTGTCCTTCACCCGCTCTATGAACCGCAGCGTGTCCTTGTAGTTGGTCTCGCCCCGCTTGCTGCTGCTGACCAGCAGGGACGTGTCGGGAGCCGGCATGTGCGCGAGATACCACCACAGGTCGGCGCGATTGCGCAGCGCCTTGTCGCCCTGGAAGAGATCGCCTGTCGTGGCGTCGATCGGCGCCTTGTAGTACGCGGACAGACCCGCCCCGGCCGCGTACACACCGGGATGGTGCAGGGCGATCTTCAACGCGCAGTATCCGCCCGTGGAGTTGCCGATGATGCCCAGACCGCCCGCCTTTTCCGCCACCCGGTAGTGCGAGCGCAACGCGTCGGGGAGATCCTTCGCGAAGAACGACTCGGTCTGCGGACCGCCCGGGATGTCGACGCACTCCGTGTCCCGGGGCGGCGCCACCGTGGGCCGCAGCATCACGAGGATCATCGGCTTCGCCCGGCCCTCCCGGGCCAGTTCCAGAGCCGTGCGCGGATAGTGGAGCTTCTCCACCAGCGCCGACGCCGTACCCGGATAGCCGGTCAGCACGACCGCCGCCGGGAACCTGTGGGTGCGGTACCGCGGCTGGAAGTACTCCGGCGGCAGATAGACGTACGCGGGCGTGGCGATCCGCGTCGTACGGCCCACGATCTCGACCTGCTGGATCCGGCCCCCGGCGCGGGGCGGCGCACCGCCCGCCCCCGGCACCCGCCGCGAGCCGGTCACCTCCAGCGGGCCCCCGCCCGGCGTGTGGTCCACGACCACGCCCTGGTCCTTCTCCTGCCCGAACAGGTCCGCCCAGCTCGCGTAGAAGCCGAAGGCCTGGTTGGCGGCGAGGCCCACCGCGGCGAACAGCGCCAGCTGGGTGCCCAGCAGCAGGCCGATACGCCCGCTCACGGCACGCCAGCCGCGCCGGGCCAGCCGTGGCCACAGCCAGACCGTGCCGGCGAACAGCAGCACGGCGGACAACACCGCCAGCACCAGCACCTTGTTGCTCGTCAGACCCATGGGTTGGTTACCTGTCCGCACTCTCTGTCCGGGCCCGCCCCGCGACACACCTTCGCAAGGGCTTGTCCCGGACTTTCCTCGGCCTTTGAAACGCCTTTGACGTGGGGAGTGAACCTCTCTCCCCAAGACACCGTCCTAGAGGGCGCAATGTCGCCGGATGCCCGAATCGGCACCGGAATCAAGGTCTCTCGCAGAACTACGGGATGCGATGTCTGTCAGGACAGATGAGGAAATGTCGGGTGAGGTTCCGCGGCGCGGCAGCGACGCGGCCCGTCCGGGCCGGGTGAGCCGGATGCTGCGCGGGCCACGCCCCGAGGCCGTCCCCGTCCTCGTCGGCAGAGCCTGCGCCCTGGTGGGCGTCCTGGACATCGGCGCGGGCGTCTTCCCCCGCTTCCGGCACAGCCGGATGCACGCCATCGCCGAGGTCCTGCCCGGCGCGCTCGGCCCGTTCGCCGCCGCCCTCTCCCTCAGCGCCGGCGTGCTGTTGCTGCTGCTCGCCCACGGCCTCAAGCGCGGCAAGCGCCGGGCCTGGCGCGCGGCCGTCGCCCTCCTGCCCGCCGGTGCCGTCGCGCAGTTCACCTACCGGCACTCGCTGGTGGGCGTGCTGATCTCCCTGGCGCTGCTGGCGCCCCTGCTGCGCCACCGGGACCAGTTCAACGCCCTGCCCGATCCGCGCAGCCGCTGGCGGGCGCTCGCCAACTTCGTGCTGATGAGCGCCGGTTCGCTCGTGCTGGGGCTGCTCATCGTCAGCGTCCACAGCGAGCGCATCGTCGGCGACCCCAGCCTCGCCGACCGCATCACCCACGTCATCTACGGCCTGTTCGGCTTCGAGGGCCCGGTCGACTACCAGGGCAACACCTCCTGGACCGTCGCCTTCTCCCTCGGCGCCCTCGGCCTGCTCACCGCCGTCACCACCATTTACCTGGCCTTCCGCCCCGAACACCCTGCCGCACGGCTCACCGAGGAGGACGAGGCCCGGCTGCGCGCCCTGCTGGACAAGCACGGGCGGCGCGACTCCCTCGGCCACTTCGCCCTGCGCCGCGACAAGGCGGTCGTCTTCTCCCCCAGCGGCAAGGCCGCGGTCACCTACCGCGTGGTCTCCGGCGTGATGCTCGCCAGCGGCGACCCGATCGGTGACGTCGAGGCCTGGCCCGGCGCCATCGAACGGTTCATGGACGAGGCCAAGGCCCACTCCTGGACCCCCGCCGTCATGGGCTGCTCCGAGACCGGCGGCGAGGTGTGGACCCGCGAGACCGGGCTCGACGCCCTCGAACTGGGCGACGAGGCGGTGGTGGACGTCGCGGATTTCTCCCTCGCCGGCCGCGCGATGCGCAACGTGCGCCAGATGGTCAAGCGCATCGAGCGCGCCGGTTACGAAACCCGGGTACGACGTGTCCGTGACCTCGGCGAAGCCGAACTGGAGCGCATCCGGCAGGCCGCCGACGACTGGCGCGGCACCGACACCGAACGCGGCTTCTCCATGGCCCTGGGCCGCGTCGGCGACCCCGCCGACGGCGACTGCCTCATCGCCACCGCCCACAAACAGGACGACCACCCGGGCCCCTACGGCGACCTGAAGGCGATCCTGCACTTCGTGCCCTGGGGCACCGACGGCGTCTCCCTGGACCTGATGCGCCGCGACCGCTCGGCCGACCCCGGCATGAACGAACTGCTCATCGTGGCCGCCCTCCAGGCCGCCCCCAAGCTGGGCGTCGCGCGCGTCTCCCTCAACTTCGCCATGTTCCGCGCGGCCCTCGCACGCGGCGAGAAGATCGGCGCCGGCCCGGTGCTGCGCGCCTGGCGCGGACTGCTGGTCTTCCTCTCCCGCTGGTTCCAGATCGAGTCCCTGTACAAGTTCAACGCCAAGTTCCAGCCGCGCTGGGAGCCGCGGTTCGTCGTCTACCGGGCCTCCGCCGACCTGCCCCGCATCGGTTTCGCCGCCATGCAGGCCGAGGGCTTCGTCACCCTCGCCCTGCCCCTGCCGCGCTTCCTGCGCCGACGGCGCCCGGCCGGCCACCGCCCGTGCGCCCACGGCGCCACGGAGCGGGGCGTCCGGGCGGCGTAGGGCCGCCCACGGGGCCGTCGCCCGGGCCGAAGCGCCTGACGGCCCCCGCCGGGGCCTACGCTGAACATATGAGCAACCAGAGCGGACGCGGGCGCGTGGCGGGCCTACCGGAACGGGACCGCTGCGCGGTCATGGGAGTGGTGAACGTCACCCCCGACTCCTTCTCCGACGGCGGCCGCTTCTTCGACACCACGGCCGCCGTCAAGCGTGGCCTCGACCTGGTCAGCGAGGGCGCCGACCTGGTCGACGTCGGCGGCGAGTCCACCCGCCCCGGAGCCACCCGGGTCGACGAGGCCGAGGAACTGCGCCGTGTCGTACCCGTCGTGCGCGGACTGGCCTCCGAGGGCGTCACGGTCTCCGTCGACACCATGCGCGCCTCCGTCGCGGAACGGGCCCTGGCGGCCGGTGCCGCCCTCGTCAACGACGTCAGCGGCGGCCTCGCCGACCCCCGCATGGTCCCAGCCGTCGCCGACGCCGGCGCCCCCTTCGTCGTCATGCACTGGCGCGGCTTCCTCCAGGGCGGCAACATCAGGGGCGAGTACACCGACGTCGTCACCGAAGTCGTCGACGAACTGCGCGAGCGCGTGGAGGCCGTCCTGGCCGGAGGCATCGCCCCGGACCGCGTCATCGTCGACCCCGGCCTCGGCTTCTCCAAGGACGCCGAGCACGACCTCGCCCTCCTCGCGGGCCTCGACCGGGTCCTCGCCCTCGGCCACCCCCTGCTCGTCGCCGCCTCCCGCAAGCGCTTCCTCGGCCGGGTCCTCGCCGGCCCCGACGGCCCGCCGCCGCCCGCACGCGAACGCGACGCGGCCACCGCCGCCGTCTCCGCGCTCGCTGCGCACGCCGGCGCGTGGGCGGTCCGCGTCCACGAGGTCCGCGCCACGGCCGACGCGGTCCGCGTCGCCCGCGCCATCGCCGGGGCGCGCACCGGCACAGAAGGAGCCCGGTGAGCGCCCCGCACACCGACGTCGAGCAGGTCGAGGCCGCCAACACCGCCTTCTACGAGGCACTGGAGCAGGGCGACTTCGAGGAACTGGCGTCGCTCTGGCTGACCCCCTCCGACCTGGGCGTCGACGAGAGCTACCACGATCCGGCCGACACCGGCGTGGTCTCCTGCGTGCACCCCGGCTGGCCCGTGCTCACCGGCCGCGGCGAGGTCCTGCGGTCGTACGCGCTGATCATGGCGAACACCGACTACATCCAGTTCTTCCTCACCGACGTGCACGTCTCGGTCACCGGCGACACCGCCCTGGTGAACTGCACCGAGAACATCCTCAGCGGCGGCCCCGCCCCCGAGGGCGCCGGCGAGGAGCTCGGCCCGCTCGTCGGGCAGCTCGTGGTCGCCACCAACGTGTTCCGGCGCACGCCCCTGGGGTGGAAACTCTGGTCGCACCATGCTTCCCCCGTCCTGGCCGAAACCGACGAGGACGAGCAGGACGACACCCCCGCCTGAGTGGGTAGGCGGCAGAAGTGGTTGGAATCACGGACGCCCGGGTAGGGGCGGCTACCAACCTGTGCACCGACGGGTTCCCCAGGGGAAACGCCGGATGAATCCTGCCGGACCCGGCCGAAGCCCCCACCCCGTGGCCCGGGCCCGCCCGTGCTCGCAGGTAGATTCGACCGAGGCCGGTGTGCCGACCGCACACGGCACCGCCCGGCCCTGACCGACGATTGCAGGAGTGATTCGCGTGGATCGTGTCGCGCTGCGCGGCCTGAAGGCCCGCGGGCACCACGGCGTGTTCCCCCGGGAACGCGAAGAGGGCCAGACCTTCATCGTGGACCTCGTCCTCGGCCTGGACACCCGACCGGCCGCGGCCGACGACGACCTGGCGAAGACCGTGCACTACGGCATCGTGGCGGAGGAGGTCGTGGCCGTCGTCCAGGGCGAGCCCGTCGACCTCATCGAGACGCTCGCCGAGCGCATCGCCCAGGCCTGTCTGAAGCACGAGGGAGTGCAGGAGGTCGAGGTCTGCGTCCACAAACCGGACGCCCCGATCACCGTCCCCTTCGACGACGTGACCGTCACCATCACCCGGAGCCGAGCATGACCGCGCCCTTCATCAAGGGTCCGACCGACCCGACCGTACAGCCGGTACCCGCCTCCGTCGTCGAGAAGGTCGACGCCGCCGACACGACCCTGTCCAACCCGAAATGGGCCGTGGTCGCCCTCGGCTCCAACCTCGGCAACCGCCTGGAGACCCTCCAGGGAGCCGTCGACGCCCTCGGCGACACGCCCGGCCTCCGCATCAAGGGCGTCTCCCCCGTCTACGAGACCGAGCCCTGGGGCGTGGACCCCGGCAGCCAGCCCGCCTACTTCAACGCGGTCGTGGTCCTCAAGACCACCCTCCCGCCCTCCTCGCTCCTGGAGCGCGCCCACGCGGTCGAGGAGGCCTTCCACCGCGTCCGGGACGAGCACTGGGGCCCGCGCACCCTCGACGTCGACATCGTCTCCTACGCCGACGTCGTCTCCGACGACCCGCAGCTCACCCTCCCGCACCCCCGCGCCCACGAACGCGCCTTCGTCCTGGCCCCCTGGCACGACCTGGACCCCGAGGCGCAGCTGCCCGGCCGCGGCCCGGTCGCCGGTCTGCTGGACGCGGTCACCCGCGTCGGTGTGGCGCCCCGCACGGACCTGGAACTCCGGCTGCCCGAGTAGCCGTTAAGGTCAAGACGGCCGCGAACCGGGCCGGAAGCCGGGGGAACCGAAGGGACACCGTGAGAGAGCTGCGTATCCGGGTGCTGGCCGGCGTCTTCGTCGTGGCCGGAGTCCTGTCCTGGGCGGGCGCCCGCCTGTGGAACTCGGTCGGAACGCTCCCCAGCGTCCCCCTGGCCGCCCCCATCGTCCTGGCCGTGATCGCCGTGATCCTGCTGGCCACGGCGCTCTCGATCCGCGCCCGTCTCAAGGCCCAGCGCGAGCGCCGCCCCGAGGCCAAGGGCGTCGACCCCCTCATGGCGGCCCGCGCGGTCGTTTTCGGCCACGCCAGCGCCCTGGTCGCCGCCCTGGTCTCCGGCATGTACGGCGGCACCGGCGTCTTCCTCCTGGAATCCCTCGACATCCCCGCCCGCCGAGACCAGGCCATCTACGCCGGCCTTTCCGTCCTCGCGGGCATCGGCGTCATAGCGGCCGCCCTCTTCCTGGAACGCGTCTGCAAGCTCCCGGAGGACGACGAGAACGACGGCACAGGGGTGGCCCCGACGGTGTGAGGCAGGGCGGCGTCAGCGGGCCATGATGAGGCTCATGGCCTCGTTACGGGTCGCCGGGTCGCGCAGCTGCCCCCGGACCGCCGAGGTGATCGTCTTCGCGCCCACCTTCCGGACCCCGCGCATGGACATGCACATGTGCTCGCACTCGACGACGACGATCACGCCGCGCGGCTCCAGGATCTCCATCAGGGAGTCGGCGATCTGCGTGGTGAGCCGCTCCTGCACCTGCGGGCGCCGGGCATAGACGTCCACCAGCCGGGCGAGCTTCGACAAGCCCGTGATCTTGCCTTCGACGGACGGGATGTAGCCGACGTGCGCCACGCCGACGAACGGCACGAGATGGTGTTCGCAGGAGCTCAGGACTTCGATGTCCTTCACGAGGACCATCTCGTCGTGCCCCAGGTCGAACGTCGTGGTCAGCACGTCCTCGGGCTTCTGCCACAGCCCCGCGAATATCTCCCTGTACGCCCGCGCCACCCGCGCCGGCGTCTCCCGCAGGCCCTCTCGGTCCGGGTCCTCGCCGACCGCGATCAGCAGTTCGCGTACGGCGTTCTCGGCGCGCTTCTCGTCGAACTCGCCGATCTGGCCCTCGCTGTCCAGCGTCACGGGGTCGGTCATCTGGTGCCTCGTTCCTGTGTCCTTCACGGGGGCCTGCGCATATGGCGCAAAGCCGCGCCCCCCAGGCTACCTGGGGGGCGCGGCATCTATTCCGGGGATTCCGGGGCCGGTGGGCCGGCCGGGAGCCTGGTCAGCTCTCGGGACGGTCCTCCGGGGTGCGCTCGGGCGCCGGGGCGGGCTCCGCCACGGTGCTCTTCGCGGTGGAGATGGCCGGCGTCGCGCCGTTCGCGCCGTTCGTCAGGGCCAGCTCCTTGGGGGAGAGGACCGGCGGACGGGTGGACGGCGTACGGCGGGAGGAGCCCGTCCAGGCGGGCCGCGGCGGGCGCTTGACGATGGGGGCGAAGATCTCGGCGATCTCCTCCTTGCCCAGCGTCTCCTTCTCCAGCAGCTGCAGCACCAGGTTGTCGAGGACGTCGCGGTTCTCGACCAGGATCTCCCACGCCTCGTTGTGCGCGGTCTCGATGAGCTTCTTGACCTCTTCGTCCACGAGCGCGGCGACCTCTTCCGAGTAGTCGCGCTGGTGAGACATCTCACGGCCGAGGAACGGCTCGGTGTTGTCGCCACCGAACTTGATCGCGCCGAGACGCTCGGTCATGCCGTACTGCGTGACCATCGCGCGGGCCAGACCGGTGGCCTTCTCGATGTCGTTGGCGGCACCCGTGGTCGGGTCGTGGAAGACGAGCTCCTCGGCCGCGCGGCCGCCCAGCATGTAGGCCAGCTGGTCCAGCATCTCGTTGCGCGTGGTCGAGTACTTGTCCTCGTCCGGCAGCACCATCGTGTAGCCGAGTGCCCGGCCTCTCGACAGGATCGTGATCTTGTGCACGGGATCGGAGTTCGGCGAAGCCGCCGCGACCAGGGCGTGTCCGCCCTCGTGGTACGCGGTGATCTTCTTCTCCTTGTCCGACATGATCCGGGTCCGCTTCTGCGGGCCCGCGACCACACGGTCGATCGCCTCGTCCAGCATGTGGTTGTCGATCAGCTTCTGGTCACTGCGGGCCGTCAGCAGGGCGGCCTCGTTCAGCACGTTGGCCAGATCGGCACCCGTCATGCCGGGCGTACGGCGGGCCATGGCCGACAGGTCGACGTCGGGCGCGACCGGCTTGCCCTTCTGGTGGACCTTGAGGATCTCCAGACGGCCCTGCATGTCCGGGCGGTCGACGGCGATCTGCCGGTCGAAGCGGCCGGGGCGCAGCAGCGCCGGGTCGAGGATGTCGGGCCGGTTCGTCGCGGCGATGAGGATCACGCCGCCCTTGACGTCGAAGCCGTCCATCTCGACGAGGAGCTGGTTCAGGGTCTGCTCGCGCTCGTCGTGACCGCCGCCGAGGCCGGCGCCGCGGTGGCGGCCGACCGCGTCGATCTCGTCGACGAAGACGATCGCCGGGGCGTTCGCCTTGGCCTGCTCGAACAGGTCACGGACCCGGGAGGCACCGACACCGACGAACATCTCGACGAAGTCGGAACCGGAGATCGAGTAGAAGGGGACGCCCGCCTCGCCCGCGACGGCACGCGCGAGCAGGGTCTTGCCGGTGCCGGGAGGCCCGTAGAGCAGGACGCCCTTGGGGATCTTGGCGCCGACGGCCTGGAACTTGGCCGGCTCCTGGAGGAACTCCTTGATCTCGTGGAGCTCCTCGACGGCCTCGTCGGATCCGGCGACGTCGGCGAAGGTCGTCTTGGGGGTGTCCTTGGTGATGAGCTTCGCCTTGGACTTCCCGAAGTTCATGACCCGGGAGCCGCCGCCCTGCATCTGATTCATCAGGAACAGGAACACGACCACGATCAGCACGAAGGGCAGCAGCGAGAGCAGGATGCCGACGAACGGGTTCTGCTTGGACGGCGAAACCGTGTAGCCGTCCGGGATCTGCTTGTCCTGGTACTTGTTCTGCAGCGTGTTGGCGATGTCCACGCCTTGATCGCCGATGTAGCTCGCCTGGATCTTCGAGCTGCCCTCGACCTTTACGCCGTCCTTGAGCGTGGCCTTGATGGTCTGTTCGTCACCGGTGGTCAGCTTGGCCGACTCGACCTTGTTCTGGTTGATCGCCTGGACGACCTGGCCGGTGTCCACCGTCTTGTAGCCGCCGGACGAGCCGACGACCTGCATCAACACGACCACGGCGAGGACGGCCAGCACGATCCACATGACCGGCCCACGGAAGTATCGCTTCACGTCCATCCATACGGAGCGGTGCCGCCCCGTCCCTCCTGCCATAGTGAGTTTGATAAAAGACTGTTCTTCGGACGGTACCCCAGCATTGCCACCTGAAGCCGCGTGGGACAGCTGGCGACCCGCCTACGCCTGCTCCAACGGCGGGAAGCCCGCTGGGGTTCCCGATCACCGTCACGGCACCGCGGCCGGGATTTCAGCCGCCGTACACGTGGGGCGCGAGCGTACCGACGAACGGGAGGTTGCGGTACTTCTCGGCGTAGTCGAGGCCGTATCCCACGACGAATTCGTTGGGGATGTCGAATCCGACCCATTCCACGTCGATGGCGACCTTCGCGGCCTCGGGCTTGCGCAGCAGCGTGCACACCTTGAGGGATGCGGGCTCGCGCGAGCCGAGGTTGGAGAGCAGCCAGGACAGGGTCAGGCCGGAGTCGATGATGTCCTCGACGATCAGGACGTGCTTGCCCTTGATGTCGGTGTCGAGGTCCTTCAGGATCCGCACCACACCGGAGGACTGGGTGCCCGCCCCGTACGAGGATACGGCCATCCAGTCCATGGTGACGGAGGTGGACAGCGCCCGCGCGAGGTCGGCCATGACCATCACCGCGCCCTTGAGGACTCCGACGATCAGCAGGTCCTTGCCCGCGTACTCAGCGTCGATCTTCGCGGCCAGCTCGGCCAGCTTGGTGTCGATCTCTTCCTTGGTGATGAGCACCTTCTCGAGGTCGGCACCCATGTCTTTCGCGTCCACCCGCATCACTTTCGGTCGTCCCACCGGCCGAGCGGCCCCTCCTGGCGACTGCGGGGAGGGGTCGTGGTTCAGCCTTGCCGAATCACCAGTCTGCCACCCTGCCGCCGAGCCACGACCTTGCCGGGGAGGTTGATGGCTCCCTGACCGCGCCAGCCGGTGATCAGCCGGTCGATTTCCTCGATGTGGCGGGCGAACAGGCTTCCGGCGGGCGCACCGGCCTCGATGGCGGCCCGGCGCAGGACACGGCGGCGTACGGCGGGCGGCAGGGCGTAGAGCTTGGCGCACTCCAGCAGTCCCGCTGCGTCGCGGACTCCGGCCTCGGCCTGGCTCGCCCAGGAGTCGAGGGCGTCGGCGTCGTCGCGGGAGAGCTGGGCCGTTCGGGCGAGGGCCTCGACGACGCCTTTGCCGAGGGCCTTCTCCAGGGCGGGCAGGCCCTCGTGGCGCAGCCGGGAGCGGGTGTAGGCCGGGTCGGCGTTGTGGGGGTCGTCCCAGACGGGCAGGGACTGGACCATGCAGGCCTTGCGGGCGGTCTGCCGGTCCAGTCCAAGGAAGGGGCGCCGATAACGGCCGCCGGCCCCCGAGACCGCGGCCATTCCGGACAGGGAGCGGATGCCGGAGCCCCGGGCGAGACCGAGCAGGACGGTCTCGGCCTGGTCGTCGCGGGTGTGGCCGAGCAGGACCGCGGCGGCGCCGTGCCGTTCCGCGGCGGTGTCCAGTGCGGCGTAGCGGGCGTCGCGGGCGGCGGCTTCGGGTCCGCCGTTGCGACCGACGGTGACGGCGACGGAGTCGACGGGGTCGAGGCCGAGTTCGCGCAGGCGCTGGACGACTTCCGCGGCGCGCAGGTCGGAGCCGGGCTGGAGGCCGTGGTCGACGGTCACGCCGCCGGCGGTGATGCCGAGCTTGGGGGCCTCGAAGGCGAGGGCGGAGGCCAGAGCCATGGAGTCGGCGCCGCCGGAGCACGCCACGAGCACGAGCGGCGGGGGTGGCGGTACCTCCCTGCTCGAGGGCAGCCTGGAGCTCGGGGGAAGCTCGCGCGGGAGGGCATGCGCTACCGCGGCGGGGGCGCGGTGGTGTTCGGTGAGGAGGTCGTGGAGGACGCGGCGGACCGCCAGGCGTATCGCCGCGACCGCAGGATGGGGACCCATGTCCGGTTCCCTTCATGAAGTTTTCGGGGGGTGAGCCCGCGTGTCGGTCACGCAGAGTGTGTAGATGGTGACAGAACCGGGCCGTTCCCCGAGCATTGCACGCCTACCCCTGCCTCACGGTCCCTCGGACGGGTGATTGGAGGGGCGTTCGCCTGCCGTCGGCCGGTTTCCTTTCACGACCTTCCCGCGATGTTCACTACTCGGCCCTGCGGTGCACCCGCGCGACCCAGTCCGCCGGTTTGGCGATCTCCGACTTGGTGGGGAGGGTGTTGGGCGAGGTCCACACGCGGTTGAAGCCGTCCATGCCGACCTCGTCGACGACGGCCCGCACGAAGCGTTCGCCGTCCCGGTACTGGCGGAGCTTGGCGTCCAGGCCGAGCAGCTTGCGCAGGGCCAGGTCCAGGCGGGAGGCGCCCTTGGCGCGGCGCTGCTGGAACTTCTCGCGGATCTCCCCGACGGACGGCACGACGGCCGGGCCGACACCGTCCATCACGAAGTCGGCGTGGCCCTCCAGCAGGGACATCACGGCCGTGAGGCGGCCGAGGATCTCGCGCTGGGCGGGGGTCTGGACGATCTCGACGAGTGAGCGCCCGCCGTCGTCCTCCTCGGCCTCGGGACGGCCTCCGGCGAGGGTCTGGGCGGCTTCCCGGACGCGTTCCAGGACGGTCATGGGGTCGACGTCGGTCTCCTGGAGGAACGCCTGGATCTCACCCTCCAGGTGGTCCCGCAGCCAGGGCACGGCGGTGAACTGGGTGCGGTGCGTCTCCTCGTGCAGGCACACCCAGAGCCTGAAGTCGTGCGGGTCGACGTCGAGTTCGCGCTCCACGTGAACGATGTTCGGGGCGACGAGCAGGAGCCGGCCGCCGCCGTTCGCGCCGGACGGGAGTTCGCGGGTGGCCGGGGCGAAGGTCTCGTACTGGCCGAGGACGCGGGAGGCCAGGAAGGACAGCAGCATGCCGAGTTCGACGCCGGTGACCTTGCCGCCGACGGCGCTCATGACCGAGCCGCCGGGGGTGTCGCCGCGCCGTTCCTGCATCTTGTCGAGCAGGGGCCTGAGGATTTCCCGGAACCCGGCGACGTTCGCCCGGATCCAGCCCGGGCGGTCGACGACGAGGACGGGGGTGTCGTGCCCCTCCTCGGTGCCCAGAAGGGTGAATCCGCGGACGTGTTCCTCCGAGGCCTTGGCATGCCGGCGCAGCTCCGCGACGACGGCCCGGGCCTCGTCGCGACTGACCTCCGGGCCCGGCCGTACGAGCCGGGTCGCGGTCGCCACCGCGAGATTCCAGTCGACCATGCCGGTTGAAGCACCACCGATGCTCGTCATGCGTCAACCGTACGTGAGCGCCGACCGCTGGGGCAGGGCGGCGAGGGCCGGGGGCTGCCGGGGTGGTCCGCGAGGACGCGGCGCCGGTGGCCGTCACCTGCAGCCGCACGCCGCCAGCGCACTCGCGATCCGGTCCAGAGCCTGCTGGGTCGCCGCCGGCCTGCCGGGGTCCGTGTCCGTGGCCATGAACGCGAAGGCGAGCAGGCGGCCGTCCTCGTCGACCAGGGTGCCCGCGAGGGTGTGGACGCCGGAGAGAGTGCCGGTCTTGGCGCGGACGACGCCGGATGCTCCGTCCGTGTAACGGGTGGTCAGGGTGCCGGTGAAGCCGGCGACGGGGAGGCCGGTGAGGGCCGGCCGGAGCTCGGGGTGGGAGGGGTCGGCCGCCTTGGCGAGCAGGGCGGTGAGGAGGTCGGGGGTCAGCCGGTCGGCGCGGTTCAGGCCGCTGCCGTCCTTGAAGGCGGCGCCCTTCACGGGGAGGCCGAGTTTGCGCAGCTGGGAGCTGATGGCCTTGCCCGCGCCGGCGAAGTCGGCCCGGTTGCCCGTGGCGATGGCCGTCTGGCGGGCGAGGGCCTCGGCGATGTCGTTGTCGCTGTTGGTCAGCATGCGTTCGACGATGGCGGAGAGCGGGGGCGAGGAGACCGTCGCGAGGGTCTTGGCGCGGTTCGTGGCCTTGGACGGGCCGGGGGCCGTGGTCTTGATGCCGTGAGACTTCAGGAGGTCCCCGAACCGGCGGGCCGCGTCCGCCGCCGGGTCCGCCACGCGCTGGGCCGGGCCGCTGACCGAGTCGTTCGTGCGGCCCTCGTCGGCCATCAGGGGAGTGACGAGGGCGAGATTGCCGTCGACCCCGATCGGGTGCATTTCGTCGCCCGCGTAGCGGGTCTTGTCGTAGGAGAGGGTCACCTCGCGCACGCCCCGGTCGGCGAGGGCCGCGGCCGTCCCGGCGGCCAGGGTGCGCAGGCTCGCCGCGCCGTCGGCGCTCTTGCGGGCCGTGAGCGTGGGGTCGCCGCCGCCGACCAGGACGACTTCCTTCGTGTCGGGTTCCAGCGCGGCGCGGGTGGTGAGGCGGTGGTCGGCGCCCATCGCGGACAGCGCGGCGACGGCCGTGGCGACCTTCGTCGTGGAAGCGGGCGTGAGCACGGTGCCCGGGGCCTTGCCGAACAGGCGCCTGCCGGTGGTCACGTCGATGACCGCGGCGGCGGGCCGGGGGCCGAGGGCGGGGTCCTTGAGCAGGGGCGTGAGGGCGTCGGCGAGGGCCTTGCCGTCCGGGGCGGACTTCACGGTGCTGACGCCGCCGAGGCCGGTCAGCACCGGTCCGGCGCTGGGGGCGGGCCGGGGCCTGCCGGGGGCGCCGGGGGCACTGCCGTGATCTGTGCCACCCGCGCGGCCCAGGGCCACTGCCCGGTCCCGCTCGGCCGTACGCTGACCCGAGGAGTCCCAGGGACCGGCGGCGGTCACCACACCGGCGGTCAGTGCGAGTCCGGCGGTGGCGGCGCCCGCGGTGTACTGCCAGGTCTTCGGCCGCGCGACCTTCGCGACCTGCGGTTTTCCGGCTCGTGCGAGCCGCGCGAGCCGTGGTTTCGTGGCTGCTGCGGCCCGGGCCAGGCGCGGTCGTACGGCATCCGCGAGCCGCACCACGTGCGGTTTCGCGGCCCGCCAAGGCCTCAGCTCTGGCACGACCACCAGCCCCTTTCGCGATCACACACCTGCGTGAGGGACACTTAACCACCAGAACTATGTGTTGATCATGGAGGAGCCACCGGTGGAGTTCGACGTCACGATCGAGATTCCGAAGGGTTCGCGCAACAAGTACGAGGTGGACCACGAGACCGGTCGTATCCGCCTGGACCGGCGACTCTTCACCTCGACCGCCTACCCGACCGACTACGGCTTCGTCGAGAACACCCTCGGCGAGGACGGCGACCCGCTGGACGCGCTGGTCATCCTCGACGAGCCGACGTTCCCGGGCTGCCTGATCCGCTGCCGGGCGATCGGCATGTTCCGCATGACGGACGAGGCGGGCGGCGACGACAAGCTGCTGTGCGTGCCGTCGACGGACCCGCGCGTGGAGCACCTGCGGGACATCCACCACGTGTCGGAGTTCGACCGGCTGGAGATCCAGCACTTCTTCGAGGTCTACAAGGACCTGGAGCCGGGCAAGTCGGTCGAGGGCGCCAACTGGGTGGGCCGTACGGACGCCGAGATCGAGATCGAGCGGTCCTACAAGCGCTTCAAGGAGAGCGGCGGTCACTGACCCCCTCCCCTGTTGCCGACGGGCCGCACGCCTGCGCGTGCGGCCCGTTCGTCCGTCTGTGCGCATACTGAGGCTGTGGGGGGTACGAGGCCCACGTGTCGTACAGGGAGCGCCAGGCAGTGACGGACGCGGAGGACCGCAAACCGAAGACGGACGAGGCGAGGAGTGCGTTCCTGCCTCCGGCCGGGACCGGCGTCGACGGGGACATGTCGACGACGTCGGAGTTCGCGATCCCCGAGGGCCTGGCCCTGCACAGAACGGCCGGCGCGGAGTCGGAGACGACGTCCGAGTTCGCCGTGCCGCGGGGGCTGGACGTCCATGCGGCGCCCGCGGCGGAGCAGGAGGGGTCGGCCTTCACCCCGCCGAGCACCTACAGCTCGAAGCATCCCCCGACGGCCTTCACACCGCCGAGCGGGATCCCCGTGGTCAGCCTGACCAAGGACGTGCCCTGGCAGGACCGGATGCGCACGATGCTGCGCATGCCGGTGGCGGAGCGGCCGGCGCCGGAGATCAGCCAGCGCAGCAGCGACGAGAGCGGCCCCGCGGTGCCGCGCGTGCTCGACCTGACGCTGCGTATCGGCGAGTTGCTGCTGGCGGGCGGTGAGGGCGCCGAGGACGTGGAGGCGGCGATGTTCGCCGTCTGCCGGTCGTACGGCCTGGACCGCTGCGAGCCCAACGTCACCTTCACGCTGCTGGCGATCTCCTACCAGCCGTCCCTCGTCGACGACCCGGTCACGGCGTCGCGGACCGTGCGCCGCCGGGGCACCGACTACACGCGGCTGGCGGCGGTGTACCAGCTGGTGGACGACCTCAGCGACCACGAGGCGGCGGTCTCCCTGGAGGAGGCCTACCGGCGGCTGGCGGAGATCCGCCGTAACCGGCACCCCTACCCCGGCTGGGCGCTGACCGGTGCGAGCGGGCTGCTGGCCGGTGCGGCCTCCGTGCTCGTGGGCGGTGACCTGATCGTGTTCGTGGCGGCGGCGCTGGGCGCGATGCTCGGTGACCGGCTGGCGTGGCTGTGCGCGGGGCGCGGACTGCCGGAGTTCTACCAGTTCACGGTGGCCGCGATGCCGCCGGCCGCGATAGGGGTCGCGCTGACGCTGGGCCACGTGGACGTGAAGGCCTCCGCGGTCATCACCGGTGGGCTGTTCGCGCTGCTGCCCGGGCGGGCGCTGGTGGCGGGTGTGCAGGACGGCCTGACGGGCTTCTACATCACCGCGTCCGCGCGGCTGCTGGAGGTTCTGTACTTCTTCGTCGGCATCGTCGCGGGTGTGCTGGTGGTGCTGTACTTCGGCGTGCAGCTGGGGGCGCGGCTCAACCCCGACCAGGCGCTCGGGGCCTCCGACGACCCGCTGATGATGATCGGCGCGTCGATGCTGCTGTCATTGGCGTTCGCGGTGCTGCTCCAGCAGGAACGATCCACCGTGCTGTGGGTGACGCTGAACGGCGGTGTCGCGTGGGTGGTGTACGGCGCGATGCACTACGTGGGGGACATCTCGCCGGTGGCGTCCACGGCGGCCGCGGCGGGACTGGTGGGGCTGTTCGGGCAGTTGCTGTCGCGCTATCAGTTCGCCTCCGCCCTGCCCTACACGACCGCGGCGATCGGGCCCCTGCTGCCGGGTTCCGCGACGTACTTCGGGCTGCTGGCGATCGCGCAGAACAAGGTGGACCAGGGGCTGGTGTCGCTGTCCGCGGCGGTGGCGCTCGCCATGGCCATCGCCATCGGGGTGAATCTCGGGTCGGAGATCTCCCGCATGTTCCTGCGGATCGGGTCGGCGGAGAAGCGGCGGGCCGCCAAGCGGACCAGGGGTTTCTGAGGGGTCCGCCGGCGGCCGTGGGCCTCCGGGGCGGTGCGGGCGGCGCCCCGCCCCCACGGGACGGCCGGCTCAGTAACCGCCGTTGTTGTAGGGCCCCTGCTGCGTGCCGTAGGGCTGCTGCTGGCCGTAGCCCGGGCTCTGCGGGTACTGGCCGTAGTACTGCTGGTCGTCGTAGCCGTTCCGGTTGCCGTACGGGGGCTGCTGCGGCTGCTGGTGGGGCGGCTGGTCGTCGGGGGTGATGCGGCGGAGCTGGGTCGTGGCGTCGTCCATGGCGGGGGGCTGCTGCTGCCGCTGCTCGGGGGCCTCGGCCGCCGCGCGCTTCTTCTTCGAGCGGTCGCGCAGGTACTCGATGATGATCGGGACGATGGAGAGCAGGACGATCAGCATGAGGATCGACTCGACGTTCTTCTTGATGAAGCCGATCTGGCCGAGCCAGTAACCCGCGAGGGTGACGCCGGTGCCCCAGGCGATGCCGCCGATGATGTTGTACGTGAGGAACGTGCGGTACTTCATGCGGCCGGCGCCGGCCACGATGGGGGCGAAGGTGCGCACGATGGGGACGAAGCGGGCCAGGACGATCGCCTTGGGGCCGTACTTCTCCATGAACTCGTGGGCCTTGTCCAGGTTCTCCTGCTTGAAGAGCTTGGAGTTGGGACGGTTGAAGAGCTTCGGGCCCAGGAACTTGCCGATCATGTAGCCCACTTGGTCGCCGATGACGGCGGCGAGCACGATCAGCGTGCAGACCAGCCACAGCGGCTGGGTGATGTAGGTGCCCTCGGCCACGAAGAGGCCCGCCGTGAACAGCAGGGAGTCACCCGGCAGGAACGCGAAGAGACCGGACTCCGCGAAGACGATGAGCAGGATGCCGGGCAGGCTGAACGTCGAGATCAGGTAGTCCGGGCTGAGCCACTCGGGGCCGAGCGCAAGCGTGGTCACGGGGATGTGGCTCCTGCTGCTGTGGGGTACGGGCTGGGGCTGGCTGCCTCAAAGTATCAACGCAGCCGTCATGGCCCAGGTTCCATGGGCGTACTCAGGATGCACTGTGCGCGGTCCCGGTCAAAGCTGTGAACCATGGGCATCGATGAATACGGCGGCGGTCAGGGCCCGGAGCCCGAGGTCCTCGTCGTCACCACGAACGACGTACCCGGCTACCACGTGCGGGAGGTGATCGGCGAGGTCTTCGGCCTGACCGTGCGCTCCCGGCACCTGGGGAGCCAGATCGGCGCCGGGCTGAAGTCGATGGTCGGCGGCGAGCTGCGCGGGCTCACCAAGACGCTCGTGCAGACCCGCAACCAGGCCATGGACCGACTCGTCGAACAGGCACGCACACGGGGCGCCAACGGCGTCCTGGCGTTCCGCTTCGACGTGACGGAGGCCGCGGACGTGGGCACCGAGGTGTGCGCGTACGGCACGGCGGTGGTCCTGACCCGGGAGTGAACCACCCCCGGGGCAGGGATCAGGAGGTGTGACGGGCCGCGTTCGCGGCGATCGCGTCCCTCAGGTGCTCCGCGAGGCCGGGGCGCATCGCGTCGTAGAACGCCTTGAACCGCTCGTCGGAGACGTACATGTCCCCCAGGCAGCGGTGGAGCTCGTGGGAGCACTCGTAGAACCACGTGCAGATGTGCTGCCGGTGCTCCTCCGCCAGGGCCATGGCCGGCTCGCCGGTGGGCGGCTCGCCCGCCGACATCAGGGCGCCGTAGCGCTCCCCCCAGTCGGCGGCCTCGGCCTGGACGCGTTTCCAGTCCTCCTTGGTGTAGCTCGCGGTGCGGCGCTGCGACTCGGCGTACGCGTCCGTGTCGCCCCAGCGCGCCTCCACCTCCTCGGCGTACTGCTCCGGGTCCTTGCCCCCGAAGACCTCGAACTTCTCCTCGGGTGTGAGGTTGAGTCCCATCGTGCGTGCCTCCATGGCGTGCTCCACGGCCGCCGCCATCTTCCGCAGCTTCTCGATCCGGGCGGTCAGCAGTTCGTGCTGCCTGCGCAGGTGGGCGCGCGGGTCCGCGTCCGGGTCGTCGAGCAGGGCGGCGACCTCGTCGAGCGGGAAGCCGAGCTCCCGGTAGAACAGGATCTGCTGCAGCCGGTCGAGGTCGGCGTCGCTGTAGCGCCGGTGGCCCGCGTGGCTGCGTTCGCTCGGGACGAGCAGGCCGATGTCGTCGTAGTGGTGCAGCGTGCGCACCGTGACGCCGGCGAAGCCCGCGACCTGTCCCACGGAGTAGTTCACTTCCGCTCCCTTCTTCCGTGCTCCACGGTCGGGCCTCACGCCACGTGAGGTGCAAGCGTGTTTGCGAATTGTCCGCTTTGCGGCGTTTATGGTGTGCGCGTGGTCCAGGATCCCGCGCAGCAGGCGCCCTCCGTCACCCCCGCGACTCCCGCCCGCACCCTGGTGCCGACGATCCTGCCCGCCCTGGCCGTGGGAGTCCTGTCCAGCCTGGTCCTGGTCGGGGTGGAGACCGCCGCCGAAGAACTCCAGGACGTGCTCTGGGGGCCGCTGCCCGACGCGCTGGGGATCGGCCGGTACTCCGTGGCGTGGATGTTCGTGGTGCTCGTCGCGACCGGCCTCGCGGTCGGGCTGGTGGTGTGGAAGGTGCCGGGGCACGCGGGCCCGGATCCCGCCACCCTCGGACTGGAGGCCCCCGTCCTGCCGCCCGCCGTGCTGCCCGGGCTGGTGCTGGCGACCGCGCTGATGCTGGCGGGCGGCCCGAGTCTCGGCCCCGAGAATCCGATCATCGCCGTGAACGTCGGTCTGGCGGTCTGGCTGGGCGGCCGGCTGATCCCCCGGGCGCCCGGCCGGGTCTGGCCGGCGCTGGCGGAGGCGGCGACCATCGGCGCGCTGTTCGGCACCCCGGTGGCGGCCGCGCTGGCGATCTCCGAGCTGCTGGCCCGGCAGGAGACCCGCGGCATGCTGTGGGACAACCTCTTCGCGCCGCTGACCGCAGCGGCCGCCGGTTCCCTGACCGTCGCCCTCCTCGATCACCCGAGCTTCGACCTGAACCTGCCGTCCTTCGGCAGGCCGGGGTGGTCCGACCTGCTGGCGGCGGTCGTGGTCGCCGGGGCGGGCGCGCTGCTCGCCCTCTGCGCGGTGCGGGCCTTCCCCTACGTCCACGGGGCGTTCCGGCGACTGAAGCACCCGATGCTGATGCTGCCCGCGGGCGGGATCGTGCTCGGCGCTCTCGCGGCGGCGGGCGGCCATCTGACGCTGTTCAAGGGACTCGACGAGATCGCCACGCTGGCGCACGACCCGGACGGCTGGTCGGCCGGGGAGTTCGCCGTGATGACGGTGGTGAAGCTGGCCGCGCTGGTCGTCGCCGCGTCCTGCGGTTTCCGCGGCGGACGGATCTTCCCCGCCGTGTTCGTCGGCACCGCCCTCGGGCTGTGCGCGCACGCCCTGGTGTCCGGGGTGCATCCCTCGGTGGGCGTGTCCGCCGGTGTGCTCGGGGTGCTGCTGGCGGTCACGCGGCAGGGCTGGATCAGCCTGTTCGTCGCCGCGGTGCTGGTCGCCGAGCCCGGCGTCATCGCCCTGCTCTGCGTCGCCTCGCTGCCGGCCTGGCTGCTGGTGACGGGCCGGCCGCAGATGCAGCTGCGCGAGGACGGCACATCGGTCCGCTGAAGCCCCTCCCTCCCTCTCGAACCCACCCCTGGAGGCACCCATGCCGCTCCACGAAGGCCCCCGCCGGCCCGCCGAGAGCCGCCTGTCCGTCAACCCCTTCTACGGCCCCGCCAACCCGCTCGGCGACATGGCCGAGGCCCCGCCCACCCACCGGCTCCCGGACCAGCCCATGGCGCCGGCGACCGCCCACCAGCTGGTGCGCGACGAGCTGATGCTCGACGGCAACGCGCGGCTGAACCTCGCCACGTTCGTCACCACCTGGATGGAGCCGGAGGCCGGGGTGCTGATGGCGGAGTGCCGGGACAAGAACATGATCGACAAGGACGAGTACCCGCGGACCGCCGAGCTGGAGCGGCGCTGCGTGGCGATGCTCGCCGACCTGTGGAACGCGCCCGACCCGGCGACCGTCGTGGGGTGTTCGACGACCGGGTCGAGCGAGGCGTGCATGCTCGCCGGGATGGCGCTGAAGCGGCGCTGGGCGAAGCGCAACGCCGACCGCTACCCGGGCGCGCGGCCCAACCTGGTCATGGGCGTCAACGTGCAGGTCTGCTGGGAGAAGTTCTGCAATTTCTGGGAGGTGGAGGCCCGGCTGGTGCCCATGGAGGGCGAGCGGTTCCACCTCGACCCGCAGGCCGCGGCCGAGCTGTGCGACGAGAACACCATCGGGGTCGTCGGCATCCTCGGCTCCACCTTCGACGGGTCCTACGAGCCGATCGCCGACCTGTGCGCGGCGCTGGACGCGCTGCGCGAACGGACCGGGCTGGACGTCCCCGTGCACGTGGACGGGGCGTCGGGGGCCATGGTCGCGCCGTTCCTCGACGAGGACCTGGTGTGGGACTTCCGGCTGCCGAGGGTGGCGTCGATCAACACCTCGGGGCACAAGTACGGGCTGGTCTACCCGGGCGTCGGCTGGGCGCTGTGGCGGGACGCGGAGGCGCTGCCGGAGGAGCTGGTGTTCCGGGTGAACTACCTGGGCGGCGACATGCCGACGTTCGCGCTGAACTTCTCCCGGCCGGGCGCGCAGGTCGTGGCGCAGTACTACACGTTCCTGCGGCTGGGCCGGGAAGGCTACCGGGCCGTGCAGCAGGCCTCCCGGGACGTGGCCACGGGACTGGCCGGGCGGGTCGAGGCGCTCGGCGACTTCCAACTGCTGACCCGGGGCGACGAACTGCCGGTGTTCGCCTTCACGACCGCGCCGGACGTGAAGGCGTACGACGTCTTCGACGTCTCCCGGCGACTGCGCGAGAGCGGCTGGCTGGTGCCCGCGTACACCTTCCCGCCGAACCGGGAGGACCTGTCCGTGCTGCGGGTGGTGTGCCGCAACGGCTTCTCCGCCGACCTCGCGGAGCTGCTCGCGCAGGACCTGGAGCGCCTGCTGCCGGACCTGCGCCGGCAGCCGCGCCCACTGACCGAGGACAGGGGCGCGGCGACCGGTTTCCACCACTGAGGCTCACGCCGGGGCCGGCGGCAGGGGGCCGGGCGAGTATCCGCGTGCCGGTCGTACTCGGGTGTTCGCCCGGTGCCGCGGGCGGGGTACGCCCTGACCGAGCCAAGCCGAGAGCTGGAGGACGTGCCAGGCGTCGCAAGGCGGTCGGGACTTCACGCACACCCCCTAGCGGCTCAGGCGGTTGAACCGCCGTACCGCCAGGGGGAAGAACACCGTCAGCAGGGCCAGGGGCCAGACGATCGCGGCCCACGCGTGGCCGGACTCCGTGCCGGGGACGCCGAACAGGTGCCGAACGGCCGTGGCCGTGTGGGACATCGGGTTCCATTCGACGACCGTGCCCAGCCAGCCGGGCATGGAGCCGGGCGTGGCCAGCGCGTTGGAGAGGAAGCCGACCGGCCAGACCAGGATCTGCACGGCCTGCACCAGCTCCGGCTTGCCGGCCACCAGCGCCAGGTGGATGCCGATCCACAGCATGGCGAACCGGAACAGCAGCAACAGGCCCACGGCCGCGAGGAGGGCCTGCGGGCCGCCGCCGGGTCGCCAGCCGAGGGCGACGCCGACGCCGATGAGCACGGCCAGGGCCATCGCCGACTGGAGCATGTCGGCGGCCGAACGGCCCACCAGCACGGCACCGTTGGCCATCGGCATCGATCGGAACCGGTCGATCACGCCCTTGTTGAGGTCCTGCGTGACGGCGAGCAGCGTGCCCTCCAGGCCGAAGGCCATGGTGAGCGCGAGCATGCCGGGGATCAGGTAGTCGCGGTACTCGCCGCTCACCCCCCGGCCGCCGCCGATGAGGTAGCCGAACATCAGCAGCAGCATCACCGGGAAGACCAGGTTGACGACCAGCTGCACGGGCTGCCGTCCCCAGCGGGCGAGTTCCCGGCGGGTCATGGTCCAGGAGTCGGTCAGTGCATGGGCGGTCACGCGGTCTCCTTCACTCGGCGGTCGTCTCCGGTGAGGTGCAGGAACACCTCGTCCAGCGTCGGGCGGCGCAGGGCGACGTCCTCCGCCTCGATCCCGGCCTCGTGGAGGGCCCGTACGACCCCGGAGAGCGCCTCCATGCGGTCGGTCACGGGGGCGCTCAGCAGCCTGCGGTCGGCGTCGACGCCGATCCCCGTGAGGGGCAGCAGGGCGACGGCCGCGCCCAGTTGGCCGGCGTCGCGCAGGACCACGTCGATGCGGTCGCCGCCGGCCTCGGCCTTCAGCTCGTCCGCCGTGCCCTCGGCGATGACCCGGCCGGCGTCGACGACCGAGATGCGGTCGGCGAGCTGGTCTGCCTCCTCCAGGTACTGGGTGGTGAGCAGGACCGTCGTGCCGCCGCCGACCAGGGAGCGGACGGAGGACCACACCTCGGCGCGGCCGCGCGGGTCGAGGCCGGTGGTGGGCTCGTCCAGGAACAGCACCTCCGGCTCGGTGATCAGGGACGCCGCGAGGTCCAGCCGGCGCCGCATGCCGCCGCTGTACTGCCGGACCGCCTTGCGGCCGGTGTCGGCCAGACCGAAGCGCTCCAGGAGTTCGCCGGCACGCGCGCGTGCCCGCCGCGCGCCCAGGTGGTGCAGCCGCCCGAACAGCTCCAGGTTCTGCCGGCCGCCGAGCTCCTCGTCGAGCGCGGCGTGCTGGCCGAGCAGGCCGATGCGCAGCCGCACGGCGTACGCCTCGCGCACCACGTCGTGCCCGGCCACCTCGACCCGGCCCGCGTCGGGCCGCAGCAGGGTGGACAGGACCCTCACGAGGGTGGTCTTGCCCGCGCCGTTCGGGCCGAGCACCCCGTGCACCGTGCCGCGCGCGACCGTGAGGTCGAGCCCGTTCAGCGCCTTCTTGTCGCCGTACGTCTTCTCCGCGCCTTCGACGGTGATCGCCGCGTCGGCCACTGAGCCTCCCCTTCTAGTCAAACTTGACTACAGGCTCGAAGGTATCCCAGCCCGAGCCATTCGTCAAACTTGATTAGTGGTCGTCCCCGGGATGCCGCTCCCCCGTCGCGTAGGGGTTCTCCTCGCCCGGGGCCAGGACCCCGACGAACGGGTCGCCCTCGTCGGCGAAGGTGTAGGCGCCGCCCTCGATGCGCTCGATGAGGCCGCGGGTCCACTCGGCCTCGGAGTCGGCCGTGTGGACCCACATGTTCATGATCTCGCCGATGTGCCCGAGCTGCCCGGGGCCCTCCTCGGGCACGTAGTGCTCCAGGACGGAGGTCCGCCACTGCTCGATCCGCAGGGTCCGCTCCTTCAGCAGCGCGACCGCCTCCGCCCGCGGCAGGTCGACGACGAAGCCGACGGCCGCCGTCTTCACGTCCCCGCGCTGGTCGTAGGTGACCAGCGCGTCCCTCAGCAGCCGGAAGTACTCCTCGCTGCCCTGCCCGGTGATCTCGTACTCCGTGCGCGGCGGGCCGCCCGCCGTGGACGGGGCGATCTCGTGCGCGTGCAGCAGGCCCTGCTTCGCCATCTGTTTCAGGGCGTGGTAGATCGAGCCGGGCTTGGCGTTGGACCACTCGTGCGCGCCCCAGTACTCCAGGTCGTTGCGCACCTGGTAGCCGTGGGCGCGGCCGTGCATGCGGACCGCGCCGAGCACGAGGAGACGGATCGCTGACATGCGGCCAAGGTTATGACCCGGCCGCCACCCGGTGTTCCTCGGCCACCAGCTCGAAGGCGGTCCTGCCGTCCAGGGACTCGCGGATGATGTCGGCGTGCCCCGCGTGCCGGGCGGTCTCGCGGATCAGGTGGAGGCACAGCCAGCGCATCGAGAGCTGCTCGTCCTTCGGGTTCCAGGACGTCGCGGGCAGCTCGAAGGTGTCGTCGAGGCTGGGCACCGCCCGGATGAACGCCTCCGTGTCGGCGGCGACCTTCTCGTAGTACGCGAGCTGCGACTCCACGGTCTCGTCACCGGCCAGCCGGAAGCACTCGTGCCAGTTGGACTCGTCCCGGTGGACGGCCGGCGGCTCGCCCTTGGCCCGGGCGATCCAGCCCTGCTCGACCTCGGCGACGTGCTTGAGCAGACCGGCCAGGGACAGCTCGCTGGCGCTGGGCCGGGACGACGCCTGCTCGTCCGTGAGGCCCAGCAGCGCCCGCCGGATGCCGCAGCGCTGCTCGGCGACGAAGGCCAGGAGCGCCCCGCGCTCGTCGCCGTGTGCCTCAGCCGGAACGTGAGTGACCATGACCGCCGCCTTTCACCAGGTCCGGGGCATCTCCCCTGACACCGAAAAAGCTACGGACCCTTGCGGTCAGGTTCTGTCCGCAAGGGTCCGGGCGCCGGAAGGTCCGGAGAAACCAGCAGCTCTAGAACGGGAAGCCGCTGCGGCCGTGCTGCACCGAGATCCACTTGGTCGTGGTGAACGAGTCGAGCATCGTGTCGCCGTTGAGCCGGCCGATGCCCGAGTGCTTCTCACCGCCGAACGGGACGATCGGCTCGTCGTGCACGGTGCCGTCGTTCACGTGGAACATGCCCGTGTCGATCTGCTTGGCGAAGGCGACCCCGCGCTCGACGTTCCCGGTGTGGACGGCACCGCTCAGGCCGTACGGGGTGTCGTTGACGAGGCGTACGGCCTCGTCCTCGCCGTCGAACGGGACGAGGAAGGCGACCGGGCCGAAGACCTCCTGCTTGAGCAACGCCGAGGCGGCGGGGAGGTCCGTCAGCACGGACGGCTCGACGAGGTTGTCGGTCCGCCCGCCGCGCACGAGGGCCGTGGCGCCCTCGGCGAGGGCCTGCTCGACCACACCGGAGACGGCGTCCGCCTGCGAGGAGTTGATGACCGGGCCGATGACGGTCTCCGGGTCGCGCGGGTCGCCCGCCTTGAGGGTCTTCACCTTGGCGACGAACTTCTCGGTGAACTCGTCCGCGACCGAACGGTCGACGAGGACCCGGTTGGCGGCCATGCAGACCTGGCCCTGGTGGACGTACCGGCTGAAGACCGCCGCGTCGACCGCGTAGTCGATGTCGGCGTCGTCGAGGACGACCAGCGCGCTGTTGCCGCCCAGTTCGAGGACGGAGCGCTTGAACAGCCGGGCGCAGACGGTCGCCACGTGCCGGCCGACGGCGTCGGAGCCGGTGAAGGAGATGACCTTGGGGACCGGGTGCTCCAGGAAGGCGTCGCCGATCTCGGCGATGTCCGTGATGAGCACGTTCAGCAGTCCGCCGGGCAGCCCCGCGTCCTCGAAGATCTTCGCGACCAGGGAGCCGCCGACGATCGGAGTGTTCTGGTGCGGCTTGAGCACCACGGCGTTGCCGAGCGCGAGCGCCGGGGCGACGGACTTGATCGACAGCAGGAAGGGGAAGTTGAAGGGGCTGATCACGCCCACGACCCCGACGGGCACGCGGTAGACGCGGTTCTCCTTGCCGTCCACCGGCGAGGGGATGATCCGGCCTTCGGGCGCCAGGGCCAGATGGACCGCCTCGCGCAGGAACTCCTTGGCGAGGTGCAGCTCGAACGCGGCCTTCAGACGGGTGCCGCCGAGCTCGGCGATGATGGCCTCGGAGATCTCGGCCTCGCGCTCCTCGATCAGGCGCAGCGCCTTCTCGAAGACCGCCCGGCGGGCGTAGGGGTTGGTCGCGGCCCACTGCTTCTGGGCGCGGGCCGCCGCCCGGTACGCCTGATCGACCTCGTCGACCGTGGCTATGGTGATCGACGCCAGCTTCTCGTCGTCGTACGGGTTGAAGTCGATGATGTCCCAGGAGCCGGTACCCGGGCGCCACTCACCGTCGATGTACTGCTGTGCAAGGTCGGTGAAGTAGGACGACGACATGTGTGATCCCTCGATCCCTGGCAGACCTCTGATCGCGCCTTCACGATCTGATCACACGTCATCGTACTTGTGTTTCAGGAGAGTTGGAGGAGTACTTCAGGAGAGCTGGAGCAGGCCCCGCAGAAGGTCCCGGCTCTCCGACGGGCCCGGGCTGTCGCTCTGCAGTTCCTTGAGCGCCTTCTCGTACTGGGCGACGTCCTCGGCCTTGTCCAGGTACAGGGCGCTGGTGAGCTGCTCCAGGTAGACGACGTCCGAGAGGTCGGACTCCGGGAAGCTGAGGATCGTGAACGCGCCACTTTCGCCGGCGTGGCCGCCGAGGCTGAACGGCACCACTTGGAGCCGTACGTTGGGCCGCTCGGAGATGTCGATGAGGTGCTGGAGCTGGCCCCGCATCACCGCGCGGTCGCCGTACGGGCGGCGCAGGGCGGCCTCGTCCAGGATGATGTGGAAGTCGGGCGCGCGCTCGTCGACGAGGTACTTCTGGCGCTCCAGCCGCAGCGCCACGCGGCGCTCGACGTCGGCCTCGCTCGCGCCCTGCATGCCGCGCCGGACCACCGCGTGGGCGTACGCCTCGGTCTGCAGCAGGCCGTGCACGAACTGCACCTCGTACGCCCGGATCAGCGAGGCGGCGCCCTCCAGGCCGACGTAGGTCGGGAACCAGCTGGGCAGGACGTCCGAGTAACTGTGCCACCAGCCCGCGACGTTGGCCTCTTTGGCCAGGGAGAGCAGGGAGGCGCGCTCCTGCTCGTCCGTGATGCCGTACAGGGTCAGCAGGTCCTCGACGTCTCTGGTCTTGAAGCTCACCCGGCCCAACTCCATCCGGCTGATCTTCGACTCGGAGGCGCGGATCGAGTAGCCCGCCGCCTCGCGCGTGATGCCCCGCGCCTCACGCAGTCGCCTGAGTTGTGATCCGAGCAGCATGCGCCGCACCACCGATCCCGGCTCTCCCGCGCTCACGTTCGCCAGCCTCCCCAACGTCTTCAGGGGCCGCAGTCTGCCACTAAAACACTCCGAGCAGTACTCGTCCGGTTACGGAAACGGAATCGAGACGGTCGGCGCTCGTGCGCGGGAGCAAGAAGAAGGCAAGTGAACGGCCAAAGAGAGTCGCGAAGATGACGGAAAAATTGGCCAACAAGCGGTACGGGACAGCTCATTCCGGTCACCTGCACGTGCATCTGCCCTTGCATCTGCTGTACGCATCCGAAACCATGGTCCCGCACCACCGCCGCATCGCACCGACCGCGAATTCCCGGGAGTGCCTCGCATGGGGACGAATGGATCGACCATGCTCGAGCCGTTACGGCAGGGCCTTCCGCCGCTGGATCCCGCGGCAGTGTCCGACGCCGCCTCCTGCGCTCTGCCCGCCCGCTACGAAGCGGTGCGCGAGGCACGGCAGTTCACTCGCAGAACCCTCGACCAGTGGGACATGGGCGAGCGGTTCGACGACGTCTGTCTGGTGGTCTCGGAACTCGTCACCAACGCCCTGCGGCACGGGCTGCCGGCGAACGGCGCGTGCGCCGGAGGCCGTGAGCCTCCCGTGCGGCTGCATCTGATGCGGTGGACCGAGCGGCTGGTGTGCGCGGTGCGCGACCCCAGTCATGACAGTCCGGTGACCCGGGAGGCCGACGACTTCTCGGCCGAGTCGGGCCGCGGGCTGTTCCTCGTCGACTCCTTCAGCGACAGCTGGGGCTGGCATCCGCTGGCGGGGGCGCTCGACGGCAAGGTGGTCTGGGCGCTGTTCCGGCTGCCGCGGACCGGTTCCCGGCCGCACGGGGAATGAGAAACCGCGGCGCTTCCTCGCGTCGCGGTTCTACGCGCGTTACCGCGCGTTGAGTGCCGATTGCCCCGTTTTCACCGGGGGCTGCCGGATCGTCAGCCGCCCACCAGGTGGTCGAACTCGCCGTCCTTCACGCCCAGCAGCATGGCCTCGATCTCCGCGCGGGTGTAGACCAGAGCGGGACCGTCGGGGAAGCGCGAGTTGCGGACGGCGACGTCTCCGCCCGGCAGCCGGGCGAACTCCACGCATGAGCCCTGCGAGTTGCTGTGCCGGCTCTTCTGCCAGGCCACACCGTGCAGCCCGGCGGCCGCCATACCGTTGTACACGTCGTGGTCCACAGGTCGCTCCCCGGTGGTGCACTGGCTGGTGTGGCCATTGATGCAGTGGTCAACTGACCCGGATCATAGCCCTGTTCATGTGCAGATGCATGGGCAGATGCACGTGCACGCGGGGTGCTCCCGCGGTTACAGCTTTGACGACCGCTTTACCGAAGTTCTTGACTGTTTGACGACTTGTCCGTGCCTCTCGTTCCCCGAGGCCCGCGACGAAGTCGGCGGGTTCGGCGGAGGTCCGGTGGAGGCGGAGCATCCACTCGGCGGCGGGGCGAGGGGCCGCGCGGGGGCCGCACCGGAGAAGCGTGAGCTGAGGCGCGGGTCACGGGGCGGTCGTTCGACGGGCCGAACCGCATCCGGAAGGCGGCCACGGCCTGCGGGGACGGGGAGAAATGGGCCGGTCGCAGCAGGCCGGGGTCGTCCCTGTGTCCGGTGCGTTGCTCGGACCATCGCCGGATACCGCGCCCGGCCTCCGGCCCCCGACGACCCGCGCACCGGCCACCCGGTCCGCTCCCGCCGTCGGCGTCGCGCACCCGGGCCGGCCGGCGTCCGTCCCGGTCCGGGGCGCCCGCGGCGGGCCCAAGGGGCCTGGCCGATCGACGACGGCCGCAGACCCCGGCACGTGATGCGCAGGAGGTTCCCCACGCGTCAAGCGTGGGGAACCTCACCCGGTCGCGCACGTGTGGACGCCGACAGAGCCCGGCGACCGCCGGTGCCGAAGCCCCGGCCGGTCCCGGCTGCCCGCCGCGGTCCGCGACGCCGGTGTGCCGACAGCACTTTCCGGGCTGGTCACGGCATGGGCAGAGGTCTCCCCCACGCGCGCGTGCGCACCGAATGCGGTCGGCTGAGCCTGGCGACCGCCACGACCGATGCCACCGGCACCCCGCCCGGCCACGGTCCGGACCCCCGTGCCAGTCGGCTCACAGCTTCCGGCTCGGTCACGGCGTGGGCAGGCTCCTCGAACGGCCGGGACACCCGGCTGTCGGCCGACAGCTGCTTCCGAGCCGGTCTCATCACGGTGAAGGGCCCCCACCCGTCACATGTCGGGAACCTCACCCGGCACATCGCGCGTGCGCGCCGGCTGAGCCTGGCGACGCCACCGCCGGCCCCACCGGCATCCCGCTCCGGCCCGGCCGCACTCGTGGTCACCCGGGTCAGCGGCCCGCGTAAGGGAGCAGGGCCATCTCGCGGGCGTTCTTGATGGCCCTGGCCAGCTGTCGTTGCTGCTGGGACGAGACCCGGGTCACGCGGCGGCTGCGGATCTTGCCGCGGTCGGAGATGAACTTCCGCAGCAGGTCGGTGTCCTTGTAGTCGATGTAGGTGATCCCGGCCTGGTCCAGGGGGTTGGGCCGGTCCTTGACGGGCTTGCGGTCGGGCTTGCGCGGCATGAGGGGTCAGACCTCCAGGAGGGTGTCGAAAGCGTGCGGCAGGCGCTGCCAGGCGTCCGGCCCGGCGGCGTACTCGGCGTCGGTCAGCAGGCAGGACTCCAGCAGTCGCTCCAGGCCGTCCCGGTCGAGGCCGGGCGAGGTGAAGACGAGGTGCTGGCAGCGGTCGCCGTGCTCGGGGTGCCAGTCCAGCGCGGCGGCGGCCCGGCGCACCGGCGGGACCATGTCCCAGGCCGCGTCCGGCAGGGAGGCCAGCCACGGGCCCGTGCTCTCCACGCACAGGGCCCCGCCCGCCGCGTCCCAGTGGAAGAGCGTGTCGGGCTTGTCGGCGAGCCAGAACCGGCCCCGGCTGCGGGCGGCCGCACAGGTCAGGTCCTCCAGCGCGGCGTACAGCCGCTCGGGGTGGAAGGGGCGCCGCCTGCTCCACACCAGGGTGGAGACGCCGTGCGCGTCGGCCTCGGCGGGGAGCAGGGCACAGGCCGGGTGCTGGGCGGCGGCGGCCGCCTCGACGTCGAAGCCGGCCAGGGCGGCCTGAGCCAGGGGCGAGAGCGGACGCCGGCGCGGGGTCGGCACCGTCAGGCCGTCACCGTCCGGGTCGGCCGGGGCGTCCTGGCCGACGAGCACTTGGCGGGCCGTCGGGTGCAGCTGCGCGAGCAGCTCGCGGTCCTCGTCGTCGGCCTCCGGGGACTCGGCGACGGCCAGCACGGGGGCGTACTCCAGCTGGCGCGCGAAGGTGTCGGCGACCGTGCGCTGGTCGGTGGCCGCGGCGGCGAGACCGCCGTCGGCCAGGTCGTCGCCGTTGCCGAGGTACGGCAGGACCAGGGCCGGGTCGACGGCGGTGATCACGCCGGTGACGGTGAGACCGCCGGCCGTGACGACTTCGGCCATGGCCTTGGGCTCGACGGAGTCCCACAGCTCGACGACCGCGAGGCGGGTGCCGCCGGTGTCCCGCAGCCGCTCCAGCTCCGGCACCAGGTCCTCGCGCAGGGCACAGCAGGCGCAGTCGTTGACGAGCGGCGCCTCCCCCGCGTCGAGGATGCCGGTGGCGTCCCTGATGGTCCGTACGACCGTGCCCGCGGCGGCCGTCGCGAGGTCGTGGTGGAGGACGACGCTGCCGGGCACGTCGGCGAGCAGCCGCGCGACGGCCGCCCTGCGGGCATCGGCGTGCAGCCCGCCGACGATCACGACGGGGAGCCCAGGAGGGACAGCCATGGGTCAGCCCTTCCTTCCGTACCGGCGCTCGAAGCGCTCCACGCGGCCCGCGGTGTCCAGGACGCGGGCCGTGCCGGTGTAGAAGGGGTGGCTGACGTCGGAGATCTCGACGTCGACGACCGGGTAGGTGTTGCCGTCCTCCCACTCGATCGTCTTCTCGCTCGTCATGGTCGAGCGGGTGAGGAAGGCGTAGTTCGCGGCACGGTCACGGAAGACGACGGGGCCGTACGCCGGGTGGATTCCCTCGCGCATGGTCAGCGCTCCTCTCGGAATTCGACGTGGCGGCCGGCGACCGGATCGAACTTGCGCAGGGTCAGGCGGTCCGGGTCGTTGCGGCGGTTCTTGCGGGTCACGTAGGTGAAGCCGGTCCCGGCGGTGGACCGGAGCTTGATGACCGGACGGAGTTCGTTGCGTGCCATGCCGCTATGCTACTGAAAATGAATTCCATTTACATCACCTGAGACAGAGAGGTACGTCACCACCATGTCCGCGCACTGCATGCTGACCGGCACCCAGCCGGGCTTCGGCAACCGCATCTCGCACTCCCACCGGCGCACGTCCCGCCGGTTCGACCCCAACATCCAGTCCAAGCGCTACTGGCTGCCGAGCGAGGGCCGCTACGTCCGGCTCCGACTGAGCACCAGGGCGATCAAGACCGTCGACACGATCGGGATCGAGGCGGCCGTCGCCCGGATCCGCGCCCGGGGAGTGAGGGTCTGATGGCCAAGAAGAGCAAGATCGCGAAGAACGACAGGCGGCAGGAGGTCGTCGCGCGGTACGCCGCCCGGCGGGCCGAGCTGAAGGAGATCATCCGGAGGCCGTCGTCGACGGAGGCCGAACGGCTCGCCGCCCAGGCGGAGCTGCGCAGGCAGCCGCGGGACGCCAGCGCCACGCGGGTGCGCAACCGCGACCAGGTGGACGGCCGGCCGCGCGGCTACTTCCGGGCGTTCGGGCTGTCCCGGGTGAGTCTGCGGGAGCAGGCGCACGCGGGTTATCTGCCCGGGGTGCGCAAGTCGTCCTGGTAAGAGGGCGTTCGGGAGTCCCTTGACGGGCCCTGGTAGCTTGCTGCGATCGTTCCGGCCAGGAGGCCGGCCGGTGCCGTCCGGGCCGGCCGGCCGGCCGGCTACAGCTTGGGGGCTTGCAGTGACTTCGGTGATCTTCTCGCGTCGCTCCGGCGCCGTGCGCGTCGCGGCGGCGGCCGCGGGGCTGGCGGGCGTGCTCGTGCTCAGTGCGTGCAGCGGCGACGGCGGCTCGGGGGACGACTCGGCGTCCAGTCCGTCCCCGTCGGACTCGGCGTCGGCGGCGACGGGCGGGGGCTCCGGATCCGGTTCCGGCGGCTCGGCCGGCGGGGAGCTGGCGGGCAGCTGGCTCGCGACGACCGGCGGCAAGGCCGTGGCCCTGGTGATCACCGGCAAGCAGGCCGCGCTGTTCGCCACCGGCGGGAGCGTGTGCAGCGGTACCGCCGGCGAGGAATCCGGGATGCGGATGATCCGCCTGAAGTGCACGGACGGCTCCAAGGACCGGACGACCGGCATGGTCGACTCCGTGAACAAGAGCAGCCTGAAGGTCACCTGGGAGGGCGGCCTCGGCGCGGAGACCTACACGAAGGCCGAGGGCGGCAAGCTCCCCACGGGTTTCCCGACGGCGGGCATCGGCTGACCCCGGCCTCCGCACGGACGGGCCACGGCTCCCCTACGGGACCTGTGGCCCGTCCGGCGTTCGGGGGAACCACAGGGGGTGCGTGCCCGTCCGGGTCCCGCGTGCGTGATGATCCAGGGGCCCGATGCCGCTTTCGTTCGACACGTCCAGAGGACCTCATGCGCACCTACCCCCTCGCCCTGGCCGCCGCCCTTGCCGCTACGGTCCTGCTGACCGGCTGCAGCGACGACAAGTCCGGTGGTGACGACGTCAAGAACGCGGACCGGAAGAGCGATGCGGCCTGCGCGCTCGGCGACATGGGCGTGGAGGTCGGCGCGGCCACCGCCCCGGCCGCCGGGGACACCGGCACCGTCACCGTCACGCTCACCAACAAGGGTCCGCAGTGCGCGCTGAAGGGCTTCCCCGGCGTGGACCTGCTGGCCGACGACAAGACGACGTCCGTCTCCCCGGACGAGGGCGCGAAGGCCCAGTCGCTCACGCTCGGCGAGGGCGGCACCACGTCCTTCACGATCACCTACGTCCGGGGGGAGGCGGGCTCTGCGGAGAGTCTCGACGTGCACAAGGCGTCCTTCACCCTTCCCGGCGACACGAAGGCCGCGCACGACCTGACGTGGTCGTACGGCGAGGTCGCCCTGAAGGCGGCGGGAAGCGGCGCGGCCCAGGCCTCGGTGAGCGGCTTCGAGACCTCGGGCGACTGACGGCACTGACGGCAGGTCAGCGCAGCGGCGGCCGGTGCCGGACCTGGGCCCGGTCCGCCGCCTGCGCGCCCTCCGTCCAGCCCGCCGCGTCGCGCACCCCGCGCAGCCGGGTCGTGGTCGTCTCCGGGAACATCCGGTCCACCCGCCCTGTCACGGCGACCTCGCGGGAGGCGAGGACCGGCAGCAGATCGTCGGTCACCTGGGTCTCGGCGGCGGCTGCCAGCCGGGTGCCGACGCGGTGGGCGTAGGCCGCGAGGAAGGACTGCCGGAACGTTTTGGTGCGCTTGCGGCCGCCCGCCCGCTGGGTCGCCTCCGCCCTGGTCATCGCGGTCGTGGCCTGGACGAGGAGCGAGGTGTAGAGGAGTTCGACCGCCTCCAGGTCCGCTTCGAAGCCGACGACGGTGGAGAAGCCGAGAGGCTCGTTCCACACCGCCCGGCAGTGGTTGGCCCCGGCGACGGCGTCCAGCAGCACCGCCTTGGCCTGCTCGTACGGCGGCTCGACCCCGATCCGGCAGGCCCCGGGCGCGTCCGGGGACGGCGCCCGCGCCGCGAGCAGCGCCTCGTCGACACTGTGCCGGGCCATCAGCTCCTGCGCCTTGGCGCTGAGCGCCTCCGCCTCCTCCGGGAACCCGGTGGCCTCCGCCTTGGCGAGCAGCGCACGGATGCGGGTGAGCATGCGGGACTCGGCCCCCGCCCCGCCGGGCGCCCGCCCGGGCGCCTCGTCGAGGGTCTCCAGGACCGGCAGCCGCAGCAGCAGGCGGTACAGCTCCAGCACGGCGGTGGCGTGCGAGAAGCGGTCGGTGCGGGGCGGGGCGTCGTCAGGGAGCTCCGCGAGCTGGGCGTTCCAGCGGCGGCCCCGGGGCCCGTCGCCGGGCGCCTGGGCGCGGATCAGCGCGGCCACCAGCAGCACGTGCCCGTCGTCCAGCTCGCGCCGCACGGTCCGTACGACATCGGCCGGCTGCCAGCCCCGCCGCCAGGCCCCGGCCACGAACTCGTGTCCGCGCCGGGCGAGTTCGGCGTCGGCCGCCGGGTCGGAGGCGAGCAGGGAGGCCCCGGCGTCGAGGGCCCTCTCGCCGGTCTCGTAGAGGGCCGACGCGAACGCGCGATCGACGGTGGTGGACGTGCTCACGGGGCGATGGTGCCACGCCGTCCCCTTCGGCGAGGGTGTCAACTCGTGGTTGACACCCCCCAGGGCGCAACCTACGGTTGACACATGACGAACCCCGACACCACGTCATCCATCCGTCTCGACGACCTCATCGCGGCTATCAAGAAGGTCCACCCGGAGCCACTGGACCAGCTCCAGGACGCGGTGATCGCCGCGGACCACCTGGGCGACGTGGCCGACCACCTGATCGGCCACTTCGTCGACCAGGCCCGGCGGTCCGGCGCGTCCTGGACGGACATCGGCAGGAGCATGGGCGTCACCCGGCAGGCCGCGCAGAAGCGATTCGTGCCGAAGGAGTCGAACGACCTCGACCCGAGCCAGGGCTTCAGCCGGTACACGCCCCGCGCCCGCAACGCGGTGATGGCCGCGCACAACGCGTCCAAGGCCGCCCGCAACGCCGAGGGCCTGCCCGAGCACCTCGTCCTCGGTCTGCTGGCCGAGCCGGACGGCCTCGCCGCGAAGGCGGTCATCAAGCAGGGCGTCACGCTCGACGCCGTCCGCGAGGCGGCGACGGCGGCTCTTCCGCCCGCCGCCGACGAGGTCCCGGAGCTCGTGCCGTACGGCCAGGGGGCCAAGAAGGTCCTGGAGCTCACCTTCCGCGAGGCCCTGCGCCTCGGCCACAACTACATCGGCACCGAGCACATCCTGCTCGCCCTGCTGGAGCACGAGAACGGCGAGGGCGTCCTCAGCGGCCTCGGCATCGACAAGGAGCGGGCCGAGCAGTACATCCGGACGGTGCTGGAGAAGATCATGCAGGCGCAGAAGGAGACGGACGAGGCCTGACGAGGCCTTCCGCGAGGCGAGCGGGGGCGTTGTCAGACCCCCCTGTCACACTCGCGACATGGCCGACCGGTGGGCACTCGCTCCGGCCGAGGACGGTGGCGTGGACGTCGCCCCCCTCGGTCCGGCCGGGCTGCCCTCCGGTCCGGCGCGGCGAGAGGCGGACGCCGCCGAGGCCGTCCGGAGCCGCCCCGGCGTCACGCGGTGGGTGTGGCGGTCCACCGCCGAGGTCTACCCGCGCCTGCTCGCCGAGGGGGTGCGAGCCGAGCGGTGCTACGACATCGAGGCCGCCGAGACCCTCCTCCTCGGCCACGAGGGGCGCTACGGGGAACCCCGCTCGGCCGCGGCCGCCCTGGCCCGGCTGCGCGGCGGCCCCGTGCCGCCCGATCCGCCGCAGCGGTCCGCCGAACCGGGCTCGCAGTCCTCTCTGTTCGAGCCGCAGGGCGTCCACCTTCCCCTGCCGGACCTCCTCGCCGTCTACGCCGAGCAGCACAAGCGGCACCAGCGGGCCGAGCACCCCGACCGGATGCGGCTGCTGACCGCCGCCGAGTCGGCGGGCATGCTGGTGGCCGCCGAGATGAACCGCGCCGGGCTGCCCTGGAGCGCCGGGGTGCACCGCGCCGTGCTGCACGACCTGCTGGGCGACCGGTACGCGGGCGGCGGCGAGCCACGCCGCCTGGCCGAACTGGCCGACGAGGTGTCCGCGGCGTTCGGCCGCCGGGTCCGCCCCGACCTGCCGGCCGACGTGGTCAAGGCCTTCGCCCAGGCCGGGATCAAGGTCTCCTCGACCCGCCGCTGGGAGATCGAGTCCGTCGACCACCCCGCCGTGAAGCCCCTGATCGAGTACAAGAAGCTGTACCGCATCTGGGTCGCCCACGGCTGGTCCTGGCTCCAGGACTGGGTCCGCGAGGGCCGCTTCAGACCCGAGTTCCTCGCGGGCGGGACGGTGACCGGGCGCTGGGTCACCAACGGCGGGGGCGGGCTCCAGATCCCCAAGGTGATCCGGCGGGCCGTGGTCGCCGACCCCGGCTGGCGGCTCGTCGTCGCCGACGCCGACCAGATGGAGCCGCGCGTCCTCGCGGCGATCTCCCGCGACCCCGGCCTGATGGAGGTGGCCGGCCGGGAGACCGACCTGTACCAGTCCGTCTCCGACCGCGCCTTCTCCGGCGACCGTTCCCAGGCCAAACTCGCCGTGCTCGGCGCGGTCTACGGCCAGACCTCCGGGGACGGCCTGAAGAACCTCGCCGCGCTCAGACGCCGTTTCCCCAGGGCGGTGGCGTACGTCGACGACGCGGCCCGGGCCGGTGAGGAGGGCCGGCTCGTGCGGACCTGGCTCGGCCGGACCTGCCCGCCCGCGGCCCGGGGCACGGACGACGCGACGGAGGAGGCAGGCATCCCCACGGCTGCCGTCGGCTCCGGCTCCGGGGAGGACGAGCAGCCGGACGGCGGTCAGTGGGTGCCCGGCTACGCCTCCACCAACGCCCGCGCCCGCGGCCGCTTCGCCCGCAACTTCGTCGTCCAGGGCAGCGCCGCCGACTGGGCGTTGCTGCTGCTCGCCGCGTTGCGCAGGGCCTGCGCGGAGCTGTCGGCCGAGCTGGTCTTCTTCCAGCACGACGAGGTGATCGTGCACTGCCCCGAGGAGGAGACGGAGACGGTCGTGGCGGCGATCAGCGAGGCGGCGGCCCTGGCCGGACGGCTGACCTTCGGGGAGACGCCCGTGCGGTTCCCGTTCACGACGGCGGTGGTGGAGTGCTATGCGGACGCCAAGTAGCCGGATCGGGTGGGGAGTCGTCGAGGGCGCCGCGGGACCTGTCGGCGGAAGCGAGCAACGCGCGTAGCTCTGTGACGACCTCCTGCTCGTCCGTTCCCTCCAGAGCCGCGAGAGCCGAGCTCCACGCCTCGCGTGCCTCGCCGATGTGCCCCCGCTCCCGCAGCAGCAGGCCGTGCTGGTGGCGGGCGAGACCGCCGGTGTAGCGGTCGGTGCGGGCGTCGGCCAGGCCGAGCAGCTCGGCGCACTCACGGGCGGCCCGACCGCTGCGGCCCAGCTGACGCAGGGCACGGACCAGACCGAGCCGGGTCCGGGACTCGCCGTGCCAGTCGCCGTGACCGCCGAGGATGCGCAGGCTCTCCTCGAAGTGCGGCAGGGCGGCGGCCGGCTGGCCGAGCCGCAGATGCGCGTACCCGATGTTGCGGTGCGCCGAGTGCCGCACGATCACGGCGCCGATCTCATCCCCGAGGGCGAGCGAACGCCGGTGCCGCTCGATGGCCGCCCGCGGGTCGATGTGCTCGACGAGGTTGCCGAGGTGGCTGTGGGTGACGGCCTCGCCGTACGGGTCGTTCAGCTGCCGTGCGTACTGCAGGCTCCGCGTCAGTGCCTCGCCCGCCTCGGTGCGCCGGCCGAGCCCGTCCAGCAACAGGCCGCGGTTGTCGAGGCAGCGGCGGATCCAGGAGGGGTGGTCCAGCCGCCGCCAGATGGCGAGCGCCCGGTCGTTGAGCGCGAGCGCTTCCTTGTGCCGGCCGGTCAGGAAGTGCAGCCCGGCGAGATCGGCCAGCGCGTACGCCTCCGCCTCCGCGTCACCGAACCGGCGGGCCACCCGGAGGCCGGCCCGTCCGAGCACCTCCATCTCGGCGACGCGTCCCCAGCGGTGCGCGTAGGGAAAGATCAGCCGGACGAGCGTGCCGGCCAGGCCCGCGCGCTGCCCGGAGGGGTCGTCCGCGTACCGCTCGACCAGGGCAACGACGTTCTCCAGCTCCCGGTCCCCCCAGGCAAAGGCCTCCCCGGGGCCGGCGAAGGGGGCGACGGTGTCCACGTGGGCCGCGTGGCCGGCCGGCTGGGCGGAGGTGGGCCGGCGGCGGTCGTCCAGGTCGAGGCCGGGTTCCACGATCGCGGCGAGGACGCGCTCGGCGACGGCCGCGTACCAGTGCAGCGCCGTGCCGGCGGTGTCGTCGATGTCGTCGGCGTCCTCGGCGTCCCGTTCTCCGGCCCGTTCCCGGGCGAAGTCGCGCACCAGGTCGTGCGGTGCGTAGCGGCCGTACGCCGACTCCTCCAGCAGGGCCACGTCGAGGAGGCGTTCCAGGGCGGCCTCGGTGCGGGGCTCGCCGGTGCCGGTGAGGCGGGCGAGCAGCGGGGCGCCGTAGGTGGGCAGGTCGAGCGCGCCGATGCGGCGCAGGGTGCGGGCCGCGTCCCGGTCGGCCTGCCGCTCGGAGGCGGCGAGGGCATCGTGCGCGACGGCCAGGGAGCGGCGGACGCTCAGGTCGTCGTACTCCAGGTGGTGCAACCGCCCGTCCGCGGCGGCGAGTTGTCCGGCCAGCGTGCCGGGGGTCAGGGCCGGACGGGCGGCGAGCCGGGCGGCGACGATCCGCAGGGCCAGCGGGAGCCTGCCCGTGAGCTCGACGAGGAGCCTGGCGGCGTCCGTACCGTCCAGGCCGTCACGGCCCGAGGCCCTGCGCAGGAGTTCGGCGCTCTCCTCGTCCGACAGCGGGGCGAGCGGAAACCGGGCCGCGCCGTCGAGGGCGGTCAGCGGCGAGCGGCTGGTGACGATCACCACGCACCCGGCGCCCCCCGGCAGGAGCGGCCGTACCTGCGCGGCACTCGCGGCGTCGTCCAGCACCAGGAGCGTGCGCGTCGGCGCGAGCAGGGAACGCAGCAACGCGGCCGCGGCGTCCGGCCGTTCCGGGATGCGGCAGGGTTCGGTACCGAGGTCACGCAACAGGGCAGTGACCGCCTGACCAGCGGTGAGAGGGGTCATGCCCGGGGTGGCGCCGTGCAGGTCGAGGTGGATCTGCCCATCGGGGAAACGTTCCGCCAGCTGATGGGCGACCTGCAGTGCGAGCGCGCTCTTGCCGACGCCGGCCATGCCGCTGATGACGGCGGTGGGGTGCGGACCGGGTGCCGTGAGCGCGTGGCGCAGGGATGCGCGCAGGGAGGTGCGGCCGACGAAGTGGACGGGGGGTGGGGGCAGTTGAGCGGGTGCGGGTGTCGGCCTGTCTGCCGGCCCGGGCACACTCGGCCCACCGGGGTCACGGGACTCACGGGGCTCATCTGGCTCCCTGGACTCCCTCGGCTCCCTGGAACCACCGCCCCGCGTGGACCCCCGCAGCACCTCGACATGCGCCTCCCGCACGCCCGGCCCCGGCTCGATGCCGAGCTGGCCGACGAGGCGGGTGCGCAGGTCGCGGTGGACGGCCAGGGCCTCGGCCTGACGGCCGGTGCGGTGCAGGGCGAGCATCAACTGCCGGTAGAACACCTCCCGCAGCGGATACTCGCCGGTCAGCACCGCCAGCTCCGGCACCAGTTCGTGGAGCCGTGGGCCGCCCAGCGCCAGCTCGGCGTCGTAGCGCCACTCCAGAAGGCGCAGCCGGGCCTCGCACAAGCGCTGCGCGAAGGCGTACCCGCCCACCTCGGGCGGCAGTCCGGCCAGCGGCGCACCCCGCCACAGGGCGAGCGCGGCCGCGCACACGCGCACGACCCGTTCCCAGTCCTGGCCGGTGTGCGCGGCACGCGCCTCGGCGACGTGGGCGTCGAAGACGTGGACGTCCAGCTCACCCTCGTCGATCCGCAGCACGTACCCGGACGGCACGGTGCGCAGCCGTCCCGGATCGTCGAGCAGCCGCCGCAGCCGGGTGACGTGGTTGTGCAGCGAGGCCCCGGCGGACACGGGCGGCGCCTCGCCCCACAGCGCGTCCTTGAGCGACTCGACGGAGACGGTCCGCCCGGCATCGAGGAGCAGCGCGGACAGCAGCACGCGCGACTTGGGGCCTGCGACGGCACGGGCCCCGCCCCCGGCGCAGCCCTGATCGTCGTAGAACAGCACCGGCGGCCCCAGCAGCCCGAAACGCATTGTCACGCCACTACCCCCCGTGCACTCCGCCCTGACGAGCTCCTCCCCCCGGGCGGTGGATTTCCGCCACCCCGGCCTTCGCCTGCTCCGCCGGAATCGGCAGCCGCCCCAGCCGTCGTCGGGCTTGGTTCGGCGACTTCCAGCCGACCGGCAGACGGCGCAACGGCGAAGCGTTGGCCATATGTTAGCGATCCGTTGGCAAAGCCTGATGTGATCACTACATCGGATCTGGCCCGGCGGTGCGCGCGTCTGGACGCGCAACTCGGGGGAGTGTCGCCGCCGCGGCCGGGTCCGGGTCCCGGTCGGCGGAGGTGAACGGCCGGGGCCCACTCCTTCTCTCCGGCGCCCTGCCGGCCTCGGCCGACCGGCGTCAGATAACGGGCGGCCGCCCCAGCCGGGTGAGCCGCCACACCGTCCGCCAGCGCATGGGCCGCCGCTCCCCCGCCGGTTCCCGTAGGCCTTCCGCGAATCCGCCGAACCATGCGCGCAGCCCGGCGCCCGACCGGTTCCGGGCGAGGGTGAGCAGCACCCACACACCCAGGTGGACGGGGACGAGCGCGAGCGGCAGCCGGCGGCGGGCCAGCCAGACCCGGTTGCGGGCGTTCACCCGGTAGTAGATGGCGTGCCGGGCGGGCGAGGTCTTCGGATGCCGGAGCAGCAGCTCCGGGGCGTAGAGGATCCGCCAGCCGGCGTCCACCGCGCGCCATGCGAGGTCGGTCTCCTCGTGCGCGAAGAAGAACTCGGCGGGCCAGTCGCCGACCTCGTCGAGCATCGCCATCCGCAGGGCGTGCCCGCCGCCCAGGAAGCCGGTGACGTAACCGCCCCGGAGGGGATCGGAGTTGCCGACCCGGGGCACGTGCCGCTGCTGCGTCTCGCCGAGCTCGTCGGCGATGCGGAAGCCGACGATGCCGAGCCGCTCGTCGGCGGCGTACAGATCCCGTACGCGGCGCAGCACATCGGGGTCGACGAGCAGACCGTCGTCGTCCAGGTCCACCACGACGTCGATGTCGCCGAACTCCCGCAGCCGGGCCAGGGCCGCGTTGCGCCCGCCGGGGCAGCCGAGGTTCTCGTCGAGCTCGACGGCGGTGACCTCGCCGGGCAGGGACAGCCGCCGGGCGAAGTCGGGCAGCGGGCAGCCGTTGCCGACGACGACGATCCGCTCGGGCGGGGCGTCCTGCTTGGCCACGGACTCCAGCAGGGCGTCGACCTCGTCGGGCCGGTTGCCCATCGTCACCACGGCGACGGCGATCCGGGGCGCCCTCATGTCCTCACCTCGTCCGGGTCGGCGGCTTGACGACTGACCGGCGATGCTAGCCGTTCACGGCGGGGACGCCTTGAGTACGCCTGTCGGACGGCAGTTCGCCCACGCCGTCCATCCCGGGCCGCACCCGACCGGAGCGGGCACAGGATGTCGGGTGCGGCGGGGCCCGCGCTGCCTAGCGTGAGAGCACGACAAGGAAGGGGACCGGACGTGCTGGACCGGCTCAACCAGGCGATGGACCGGATCGAACGGAACCTCGGCGACAGCATCGACGTGGCGGACCTGGCGCGTACGGCGTGCACCTCGGAGTACCACCTGCGCCGCATGTTCTCCGCCCTGGCCGGCATGCCGCTGTCGGAGTACGTCCGCCGCCGCCGGCTGACGGTCGCGGGCGCGGAGGTGCTGTCGGGGGACGCGACGCTCCTGGAGATCGCGATCCGCTACGGCTACGGCTCCGGCGAGGCGTTCGCACGGGCGTTCCGCACGATGCACGGCGTGGGCCCGGGCGAGGCCCGGCGCACCGGCGCCGCGCTCGTCTCCCAGCCCCGGTTGGCCTTCCGCCTCACCGTCGAAGGGAACAGCAGCATGCACTACCGAGTCGTGGACCGCCCGGCCTTCACGGTCACGGGTTTCAAGACCCGGGTCCCCCTGATCCACTCGGGCCCGAACCAGGCGATCATCGATTTCGTCCGCGGCCTCGACAAGTCCGCGGTGGGCCGGCTGGAGAAACTGTCCGACCAGGAACCCGGAGGTCTGGTCGCGGTCTGCGACGACCTGGACCCCAGCCGTGCGGAGGGCACGGAACTCGACTACTACCAGGCCGTGATCACCTCGGCCCCGGCCCCGGCCCCCGAAGGCACCACCACCCTGCCGGTCCCGCCGGGCACCTGGGCGGTCTTCACCACGGCGGGCCCGGCCCCCGCGGCCATCCAGGAACTCTGGCGCGACGTGTTCACCGAGTGGTTCCCGTCCAACCCCTACCGCACCCGCCCCGGCCCGGAGATCCTCCGCACCCGCCTGTCCGGCGACGGCACGGAGGCGGACGCCGAACTGTGGCTCCCGGTGGAGCGGGAAAGCACCCGCTGACACACCCGGGGGCGGCCCGGACACCCCATGGGGCCTGTCGTTTGGGTCAGGCCTGATCCAAACGACAGGCCCTAGGCGCGGTCCGCTCCGGGCCGCCCGCGCAGATACGCGAGGACCGCGAGGACCCGGCGGTTGGTCGTGTCGTCGAGCGAGAGGTCGAGCTTGGTGAGGATGGAGCCGAAGTGCTTGCTGACGGTGCCCTCGCTCACCACCATGGCCGCGGCGATCGACGCGTTGGACCTGCCCTCCGCCATCAGCGCGAGCACCTCCTGCTCCCGCGCGGTGAGCCGGGCCAGCGGGTCGCGCCGGTGCCTGATCAGCTGGCGCACCACCTCGGGGTCGACGACGGTGCCGCCCTCCGCGACCCGGTGCACCGCGTCGACGAACTCCTCGACGCGGCCGATCCGTTCCTTGAGGAGATAGCCCACCCCGGTGCCGTCGGACGAGTCGAGCAGATCCTCGGCGTAGGACCGCTGGATGTACTGGCTGAGGACCAGGATCGGCAGTCCGGGCCGGCTGCGGCGCAGGGCGATGGCGGCACGCAGGCCCTCGTCGGAGAAGCCGGGCGGCATCCGTACGTCGGTCACCACGATGTCGGGTTCGTGCGCGGCGACCGCCTCGGTGAGCTCGTCCGCGGAACCCACCGCGGCGACCACCCGGTGCCCGAAGCGCTCCATGAGGCCGAGGAGTCCTTCGCGGAGCAGGACGCTGTCCTCGGCCAGCACGATGCGCAGCATCAGTTCCTCAATCACGCGGTCGGATCAGGCGGTTGGCACGGTACCAGCAGGCGGAACACGGTGGGCCCGCCGGGCGGACTGGACACCCGCAGGCGGCCGTCGAGGACCGAGACGCGATCGGCGACGCCCTGCAGGCCCGTCCCCCGCCCGGCGTCCGCGCCCCCGTGACCGTCGTCCTCGACCTCCACGGACAACTGCCCGTCGTCCAGGCCTCCCCGCACCACGGCCCTGCTCGCGCCGCTGTGTTTGGCGACGTTGGCGAGGGCCTCACTGACCGCGAAGTACACGGCCGTCTCGATCGCCTCCGGGGGCCGGACCGGCAGGTCGAGGTCCACGTCTACGGGGATCGAGGAGCGGTCCGCGAGATCCTCGACGGCCGCCACCAGGCCCCGGTCGCTGAGGACTTGGGGGTGGATGCCGCGGATCAGCTCCCTGATCTCGACGAGGGCGGTGGCCGCCTCGTCCTGCGCCTTGGCGAGCAGCGAGCCGAGCGGCCCGTCCGGCGCGTCGAGGCGGGCCAGGCCGAGCGTCATGGACAGGGCGACGAGCCGCTGCTGTGCCCCGTCGTGCAGATCGCGCTCGATGCGGCGCCGCTCCGCCTCGAAGGCGTCCACGAGGCGGACCCGGGAGCGGCCCAGCTCCTTGATCTTCGAGTTCAGTTCGCCGGTCGGCGAGGCCAGCAGGAAGCGGGTCAGGGCCGCCCGGCCCGCGGCGATCGCGCCGAGCGGGTAGGCGAACACGGGCAGCAACAGCAGCCCGGCGAGCGCCGCCCCGAGCGCCCCGGGCCGGCTGTCCACGATCCACAGCTTGAGGACCCGCGCCTCCTCGCCGTCGACCGCCAGCATCACCGGCACCGCGAGCAGCCCGCCGCACACGAGGAGGACGGAGCCCACGACCAGCGCTTCGAGGGGCCACAGCAGGAAGCCGAAGAGCACCGCGTAGCCCAACTCGCGCCAGGTGGCGCGTTCCTGGAGCCGAGTGCGCAGCCAGGCGGTGAGACCGGTGCGGTCGGGTTCGCGGTGCGGATCGGCGAGCGGCTCGCTGTCGATCAGACGCAGCCGGCGGCGCTCGACCGAGGCCAGCGGCACCCCGGTGAGGACGAGGACGAGCAGCAGCGGAAGACCGACGACGACCACGGTGAGCATGCTGCCCGTGATGGCGAGCAGCACGAGCGTGAGCAGGGTGATGAGGCCGAGGACCGCACTGCTGAGCAGGTACAGCGCCGCGCGCCAGGGCCAGCCGCTGCGCAGGTAGTGGCGCAGGCGGAGCCGGGTCCAGATCGTCGGGGGGTGCATGCGCCGCACGCTATGAGACCTTTCCGGTCCGGACCACCCAGCTGGCTCCCCCATCGGGGCGGGTGCCGGCTACCGGCCGGGACGGGGCCCAGCTGCGATGTGCCGGAGCGCCCCGCGCGGTCTGCGGCCTTGCGCCCTGCCCTGTCCGCGCCGGGTGCAGCCATCGAGCACAGGAGGGTGGAGCTACCTCCACCCCCAGGACTCCGTCCCGCTGCGATGTCCCGGTCGTGCGGGCCCGGTTGAGTGGACACCATGAATCCAGCAGCCGTCCGGCTCCGCTCCGTGACCCGCTCCTACGGGACGGGCGACAACGCCGTCACCGCCCTCGACCAGGTCAGCCTCGACATCCCGCGGGGCACCTTCACCGCCGTCATGGGCCCCTCGGGCTCCGGCAAGTCGACCCTGTTGCAGTGCACGGCGGGACTCGACCGGCCGACCGGGGGCCAGGTCTTCCTCGGGGAGACCGATCTGACACGGCTGAGCGAGAAGAAGCTGACGCTGCTGCGCCGGCGGCGCATCGGGTTCGTCTTCCAGGCGTTCAACCTGCTGCCCGCGCTGACCGCCGAGCAGAACGTCGGGCTGCCGCTGCGGCTCGCGGGCCGCCGCCCCAGGCGGTCCGAGGTCCTGAACGTGCTGGAGCAGGTCGGCCTTCGCGAGCGTGCCGGGCACCGGCCCAGCGAGATGTCGGGCGGCCAGCAGCAGCGCGTGGCGCTCGCCCGCGCCCTGGTCACCCAGCCGGACGTGCTGTTCGGTGACGAACCGACGGGCGCCCTGGACTCCACCACGAGCCGCGAGGTGCTGACGCTGCTGCGGACGATGGTCGACCGCGGCCAGACGGTGATCATGGTGACGCACGACCCGGTCGCCGCCTCCTACGCGGACCGGGTGCTCTTCCTCGCCGACGGCACGGTCCAGGGCGAGCTGTACACGCCGACGGCGGAGCAGGTCGCCCAGCGGATGACCGCCCTGAGCGCCGTCCCCTCGAAGGCCGCGGCGGTGGCGTCGTGCTGAGTCTCGCGCTGCGCGGAATGCGCACCCGCTGGGTCACGTTCGTCGGTTCGTTCGTCGCGCTCGCGCTCGGGGTCGGCCTCATCGCCACCACGGGCCTCGCACTCGCGGCGACGTTCGACGCGCCGGAGCGGGGCACCGAACGGTTCGCCGCGGCACGGGTCGTGGTGCAGGGCACGGACGAGCTGAAGGCCGACACCCCGATCGGGGTGCGGACGTCGAAGCTGACCAGCCCCCGTGCGGTGCCGGAGAAGCTGGCGGACAAGCTGGCCACGGTGGGCCCCGTCGCCGAGGACCGTACGTTCCCGGTCTCGGTGCCGGACGCGGACCGGCGGGTCGGTGCGGACACCGCGCTCGTGGGCCACTCGTGGGCGGTCGCCGCCGCCACGCCGTACCGTCTCACCTCCGGACGCGCCCCCGCTGCGCCCGGCGAGGTCGTCGTCACGACCGGGCCCGGCGCGCAGGTGCGCACCGGGGACCGGATCCAGGTCGTCACGCCCGGGGGCGCCGGTACTCGCACCGTGGTCGGCACGGTGCCGGCGGCCGGTTTCGAATCGGCGGTGTTCTTCACCGCCGCCGAGGCCGCGCGCCTGTCACCGCGCATCGACCGGGTGACGGTGGACGCCGACCCGGCCGCCGTCCGCGCGGCGCTCGGCACCGGCTCGGGCATGGCCGTCCTGACCGGCGACGACCGGCGGCGCGCCGACCCCGACCCGGACCGCGACGAGGAGGCCCTGGTCTCCGTGAACGCCCTGCTCGGCACCGCGGCCGGCATCACCGCGTTCGTGTCGGTGTTCGTGGTCGCCTCGACGTTCACCTTCGCGGTGGCGCAGCGCAGGCGGGAGTTCGGGCTCCTGAGGATGGCGGGCGCGACACCCGGTCAGGTACGGCGCATGGTGTGCGCGGAGGCCCTGGTGATCGGGGTGCTCGCCTCGGCCGCGGGGTGCCGGCTGGGCCGGTGGGCCGCGCCGCGGCTCGCCTCGTGGATGTCGGGGCAGGGCATCGCCCCGGCCTGGTTCAGGATCGGTGAGCAGGCCTGGCCGCTCCATGTCGCCTTCTGGACCGGCCTGACCGTGGCCCTGTGCGGTGTCGTCGTGGCGTCCTTCCGCGCGGGCCGGACCGGACCGACGGCGGCGCTGCGGGAGTCGGCCGTCGACAGCGGCACGATGCCGTGGAGCCGCCTCCTGGTGGCCGCCGCCGTGCTGCTCACGGGCCTCGGCCTGCTGGTGACGGCGCTGGTGGAGAACCCCGGCGACGTGCTGAAGCGCAAGACGTACATCACCCAGCCGATGCTGCTCATCGTGGCGATGGCCCTGCTCGCGCCGGTTCTGGTGCGGCCGCTGACCCGGCTGCTGACCTGGCTGCCCGCCCGGCTGCCGGGCGCCGTGGGCATGCTGGCGCGGGAGAACGCGGCGGCCGGGGTGCGCCGGACGGCGGCCGTGGCCGCGCCGGTCATCATCACCGTGGCGCTCGCCTGCTCCCTGATGGGCACGACCGCCACCATCAACGAGGCAAAGGCCACCGAGGCACGCACCCAGACGCGGGCCGACTACGTGGTCTCGGCGGGCGACGCGGGCCGGGCGCTGCCCGCCGGGTTCGTCCGGGCGGCCCGTGCCGTCCCCGGCGTGACGGTCAGCACGTCCCGCTCGACCGGGGTGACCGTCCTGGAGGAGGGCACCGCCCTCGTCCGCTCCGAGGCTCGCGCCGTCAGCAGCGGCAGGGAACTGTCCGAGGTGTCCCGGCTCCCCGTCGTGGCGGGAAAACTGACCGACCTCGACGACGACAGCATCGTCGTCAACGAGGAATGGCTGACCACCCGCGTCGGCGACCGGGTGCCCGTCTGGCTGGGCGACGGCCGCAAGGCGAACCTCAGGATCGCCGCGGTCCTCTCGATCGGCACGGGCAACAACGGCGTGTACCTCACCGCACGCAACGCCGCCGGGGCGGGCATCGACCGCGTCGACATCAAGGTAGCCGCCGACGCCGACCGGGCCGCCGTCGACCGGCGGCTGCGCGCGGCGGGCGAGGCGAGCGGTGTCGAGGTGCTCGGCGCCGGGCAGTGGATCGACGCGCACTACCCGCGCTCCAGCGAGTCCACCCGGCTCGGCCTGCTGATGATCCTGGCCATCGCCCTGGTCTACACGGGCATCGCGCTGGCCAACACGCTGGTCATGGCCACCACGGACCGGGTCCGCGACCTCGCCGCGCTGCGCCTGACGGGCGCCACGAAGCCCCAGGTGCTGCGCCTGGTCGCCGTCGAGTCGGTGATGGTCGTGGCGGTCGGCGCGGTGCTCGGCGCCGCCGTCTCGGCGGTGAACCTGCTCGGCGTCCGCACCGCCCTGGGCCTGCTCGACGTGCGGTCCACGATCGTCGTGCCCTGGCCCACGGTGGGCGCGGTGATCGCCGCGAGCGCCCTCCTCGCGGTCCTCGCGGCCACCCTGCCCGCGTCGTTCGCCCTGCGCACCCGGCCGGTGGAGCTGGCGGGCATGCGCGCATGAGAAAACCCCAGGCCGGAAAGCATCCGGCCTGGGGTTCCAGTGGAGCCGCCTTCGGGATTCGAACCCGAGACCTACGCATTACGAGTGCGTTGCTCTGGCCATCTGAGCTAAGGCGGCGCGCTGTCCGCACCATGGTGCGATCAGCAACGACGGTAAGTCTACACATTTTCCGAGGGTGCTCCGCACCAGCCCCGGAGGCGGGCCCTCCGGGGCCGGCAGCAGGGCTATGAGCAGCGCTTTCCGTCCGTGGGCGGGGTGCCACGCAGGAGGTAGGCGTTGATCGTCCGGTCGATGCAGGAGCTGCCGCGGCCGTACGCCGTGTGGCCGTCGCCCTCGTAGGTGAGCAGGCGGGCCGAGGAGAGCTGGCCGGCCAGGGCCCGCGCCCAGCGGTAGGGGGTCGCCGGGTCCCGGGTCGTGCCGACCACGACGATGGGCGCCGCACCCTTCGCCTCGATCCGGTGCGGCTCACCCGTGGCGTGCACCGGCCAGTACGCGCAGTTCAGCGCGGCCCACGCCAGACCCTCGCCGAAGACCGGCGACGCCTTCCGGAACTCGGGCAGCGCCCCGCGCACCTCGTCGGGGGTGTCGAAGGAGGGGGGCAGGTCCAGGCAGTTCACCGCCGCGTTGGCGAACATCAGGTTGCTGTAGGCGCCGTCGGCGTCCCGCTCGTAGTAGCCGTCGGACAGGACGAGCAGTCCGGAGCCGTCGTTCTCCTTCATCGCGGACGTCAGCGCCTCGCGCAGCTGCTCCCAGGCACCCTCGTCGTACATGGCCGCGATCACACCGGTCGTGGCGAGGGACTCGGTGAGCTTGCGGTCCCCGCCGCCGGTGGGGACGGGCCGCGTGTCGAGCTTCTCGAAGAACGCCTTGAGGTTCTCGCCGACCCGCTCGGGCGGGGTGCCCTTGCCGCCCAGCGGGCAGTCGGCCTGCCGTACGCAGTCCTTCGCGAAGGACCGGAACGCCGTCTCGAAGCCCGCCGTCTGCTCCAGGTTCAGCCGCCGGGCCGGCAGCGACGGGTCCATCGCGCCGTCCAGCACCAGCCGCCCCGCCCGGTCCGGGAAGAGCCCGGCGTACGTCGCACCGAGGAAGGTGCCGTAGGAGGCGCCGACGAAGTTCAGCTTCTCGTCGCCGAGCACCGCCCGCACGATGTCCATGTCCCGGGCCGCCTCCACGGTGGACACGTGGCGCAGCAGCCGGGGCGCGTCCGCGCCGCAGCCCTCGGCGAACGTCCGGTACGCCGCGACCAGCCCGTCGGTCTCCCTCCCGTCGTCGGGCGTGGCGTCCGTCTGCGTGTACGTGTCCATGCCCGGCCCGTCCAGACACTTGACGGGTTCGCTGCGGGCCACACCGCGCGGGTCGACCGCCACCATGTCGTAGCGGGCCCGCACCTCGGCCGGGTAGCCGATGCCCGCGTACGCCTGGACGTAGCCGATCGCCGAGCCGCCCGGTCCGCCCGGGTTCACGAGCAGCGAGCCCAGCCGCTTGCCGGGGCCCGTGGCCTTCTTGCGGGTGAGGGCCAGCCGGACGTCGCCGGAGGACGGCTTGGCGTAGTCGAGCGGCACCTTGAGGGTGGTGCACTCGAAGCCGGGGACACCGCAGGCGCGCCAGGCCGGCTGCTGCCCGTAGTACGACGAGAGCGCCGCGGGCGTGGCCTGCGGCAGCGCGACCAGTGCCGCCTCCGCCGCCGCGGAGGCGGCGGACGTCGTCGCGCCGCCGGAGGAGCAGGCGGAGACGAGCAGCGCGGCCGTGGCGAGGAGACCGGCGGCGGTCTTGGCCCGGTTTCGTGTCCTGCGGTGGAGACCGCCGGAGCCGGAGGCGGAGCGGGAGGGGCGCCGTGTGTACATCCAGCGAGCGTAACTCTGGGCGACGGATTGGATGCCGTGCGTGCGTGTCGTGCCTCGTACGAGTTACGGCGTCAAGCGCATGCCGGACCCGTGTGTCCGGCGCAGGTCCGGCCCATGTGTCCGGCCGGCCCCTCAGCCCGCTCTGAGTGCCATCGTCATCGCCTCCACCGCGAGCAGCGGCGCCACGTTGCGGTCGAGGGCGTCGCGGCAGGCGGCGATCGCCTCGATACGGCGGAGTGTGGACTCCGGGGAGCTGCCGCGGGCGAGACGCTCCAGGGCGTCCTCGGCGTCCGCGTTGGCGATGGCCACGCGCGAGCCGAGCTGGAGGGCGAGGACGTCGCGGTAGAAGGCCGTGAGGTCGGTGAGGGCGAGGTCGAGGCTGTCACGCTGCGTGCGCGTTCTGCGGCGCTTCTGCTTGTCCTCCAGGTCCTTCATCACCCCCGCGGTGCCCCGGGGCATGCGGCCGCCCTGGGCGGCGCCGAGAGCGGCCTTCAGCTCCTCGGTCTCCTTGGAGTCCGTCTCCTCCGCGAGCTGCTTGGCGTCCTCGGCGGCCGCGTCGACGAGCTCCTGGGCGGCCTTGAGCGCGCCGCCGATGTCCTCGACGCGCAGCGGCAGCCTGAGCACGGCGGCCCGGCGTTCACGCGCGGCCGGGTCGGTGGCCAGGCGGCGCGCCCGGTCGACGTGGCCCTGGGTCGCCCGGGCCGCGGCGGCGGCCACGTCCGGCTCGACGCCCTCGCGGCTGACGAGCATGTCGGCGATCGCGTCGACCCTCGGCGTGCTCAGGTTCAGGTGGCGGCAGCGGGAGCGGATGGTCGGCAGGACGTCCTCGATGGAGGGGGCGCACAGCAGCCACACCGTGCGCGGAGCGGGCTCCTCCACGGCCTTGAGGACGGCGTTGGCCGACTTCTCGTTCAGCCGCTCGGCGTCCTCGACGAGGATGATCTGCCAGCGGCCGGTAGCCGGTGAGGTGAACGACTTGCGGACGGTGTCGCGCATGTCGTCGGCGAGGATCTGGGTGCCGACCGCGGCGACGGTGGTGACGTCGGCGTGGGTGCCGATGAGGGCCGTGTGGCAGCCGTCGCAGAATCCGCAGCCCGGGGAGCCGCCGAGGGCGCGGTCGGGGCTGACGCACTGCAGCGCCGCGGCGAACGCGCGCGCCGCCTGGTTCCGCCCGGCTCCGGGCGGGCCGGTGAACAGCCAGGCGTGCGTCATCTTCGACGCCTCGGGCGGCGGGGTGCCGGTGGTGGCGGCGGTGACCAGGGCGTCGGCATCCCGGGCGGCAGCGGCCAGCTGCTCGCTCACCCTCTCCTGCCCGACGAGGTCGTCCCACACGGTCATGGGTCACGCCGCCCTTCCGTCACGTGCTGCGTTGCGAGATCCATTGTGGGGGCGGCCACTGACAACGCCTGCCACCCCCACTGGCTCGCGGTGCGGAGACCGGGCTCTCGGGCCGGGCCGCCGGAGGCGTCAGCGGCCCCGGCCGCCCCTGCCCCGGCGACCACGCCTGTCGTCCGGCTCGTCGTCGTGCGGTCCGAGCAGCTCGTCCGCCAGCGAGGGCAGGTCGTCCAGCGGCGTCTCCTCGGCCCAGTCGGACCGGCGGCGGCGCGGCGCCCCGTCGGCGTCGACCTGGGGCATCTCCCGCGTACGGTCCTCGGTGCCGTCGGGCCGGGCTTGCGGGGTGTCCTTCCGGAAGTACCCGGGCGGAACCCGGTCCGCCGGTTCGTCCCCGCGCACCGGCGGGAGGACGGCCGTCTCCTCGGCGTCGTCCGGCCGGACCGGAGGCAGTACGGCCGTCTCCTCGGCGTCCGCCGGGCGGACCGGAGGCAGCACCGCCGTCTCCTCGGCGTCCGCCGGGCGGACCGGAGGCAGCACCGCCGTCTCGTCGGCCGCTCCGGAGGCGTCCCGGTCGCGCACCGGCGGCAGCACCTCGGTCTCCTCCCCGGCGCGCGGCGCGACCGGCGGCAGCACCTCCGTCTGCTCCCCGGGCGCGGGCGGCATCGGCAGCTCCGCCGTCACCTCGGCCTCCGACTCGCCGGAGGACCGGTCCGCACCCTGCCCGTCGTCCCGCACCGGGCGCAGCACGGTCGTGTCGTCCCCCGCACCGCCCGGTGTCACCACCGGGGTGGGCACGGTCGCCGCGTCCTGATGGGCCGCGGCGGGCGCGCCACCCTGCGTGGGGGAGGTCTTCGGCGTGGAGCTCTTCGGCCCGGCCTCGGCCGCGGCGGCCGCCGCCTCCGCGAGCCGTCGTGCCTCCTCGGCCCGCAGCAGCGCGGCCTCGGCCTTGCGCTGCTTCTCCAGGCGGAGCGCCTCGGCCTCGGCGCGCAGCCGCGCCTCCTCCTCGGCCTGCTTGCGGCGCCGTTCCTCCTCGGCCTTGCGGCGGGCCTCCTCCTCGGCCCGGGCCTTCTCCTCCGCGAGGAGCCGTGCCCGCTCCTCCTCGGCCTTCCTGCGCGCTTCCTCGGCCCGGCGCCGGGCCTCCTCCGCCTGCCGTTCGGCCTCGCGCCGCTGGGCCTCCTCCAGCTCGCGCCGCTTGCGCTCCTCCTCCTCGGCGCGCAGCTTGGCCAGCTGCTCCTGGCGCTCACGCTCCAGGCGCTCCTCCTCCGCCTTGCGGGCGGCCTCCTCCTCGGCCTTGCGGCGGGCCTCCTCCTCGGCCTTCTTCCTGGCCTCCTCCTGGGCCTTGATCTCGGCCTCGGAGAGCGGCAGCACCTGGTCGAGCCGGTGCCGGATGACCGTCGTGACGGCCTCGGGCTCCTGGCCGGCGTCCACCACCAGGTAGCGTCCGGCGTCGGCCGCGGCCAGGGTGAGGAAACCGGCCCTTACGCGCGCGTGGAACTCGGCGGGCTCCGACTCCAGCCGGTCCGGCGCCTCGGTGAACCGCTCACGCGCGGTCTCCGGGGCGACGTCCAGCAGCACGGTCAGATGCGGCACGAGCCCGTTCGTCGCCCAGCGGTTGATCCGGGCGATCTCGGTCGGCGAGAGGTCACGGCCGGCGCCCTGGTAGGCGACGGACGAGTCGATGTACCGGTCGGAGATGACGACCGCGCCACGCTCCAGGGCGGGCCGTACGACGGTGTCGATGTGCTCGGCCCGGTCGGCGGCGTAGAGCAGCGCCTCCGCGCGGTGCGACAGGCCCGCGCTCGACACGTCCAGCAGGATCGAGCGCAGCCGCTTGCCCACGGGCGTGGCCCCCGGCTCGCGCGTCAGCACGACCTCGTGGCCCTTGGCGCGGATCCACTCGGCCAGCGCCTCGGCCTGGGTGGACTTGCCGGCCCCGTCGCCGCCCTCCAGGGCGATGAAGAAGCCGGAGGCCGCTGCCCCCTGCTCGGGGTCGTCGCCGCCGAGCAGCGCGTCCTTCAGGTCCTGCCGCAGCGGCACACCGGAACGGTCGTCGACCTTGGCCAGCACCAGCGCGGCGACGGGCAGCAGCAGGGCGCCGGTCAGCATCAGCGTGAAGGCCGCGCCGCCGTGCGCGAAGACGAACTTGCCGCTCTCCAGCCGGTGCGGTCCGATCGCCGCCGCCACCAGCGGGGCGATCACCGCGCCGAGCGCGACGCAGACCCGGACGACCGCGTGCAGGTGCTCCGTCGTGCGGGCGCGCCGGTACTCCTCGGTCTCCTGGTCGAGCAGGGTGTGCCCGATGTTGGCGGACAGGCCCGCGCCGAGGCCGGCCAGCGCGAGGATCAGCAGCACGGTGGTGACGTCCGGGACCAGCCCGGCGGCCAGCAGGGCGACGCCGGTGAAGGCGATCGTCAGCGCGAGCAGCCGGCGGCGCGACAGGGCGGGCACGAGGGCGGGCGCCGTACGGATGCCCACGACGACACCGCCGGTCAGGGCGGCGACGAACAGGCCGTAGAGGACCGGGCCGCCGCCCAGGTCCTTGGCGTGCAGCACGGCGACGGCGACGGCGGCCGACACCGCGGCGGCGACGGCCGCGCAGGACAGGACCAGCAGCGGCATCGCGCCGGTGCGGCCCTTGTCGGCGCCGTTGCCGGTCTTCGGGCGGCGCAGCCCTTCGAGCGGCGACCGCGCGCGCGGGGTGCGCGTGCCGGGCAGCTCCAGGAAGGTCAGCACCGACAGGGACGCGGCGAACAGGCCGGCGGCCAGGTAGGAGGCGAGAGCCGCCTGGTGCTGGCCGAACCAGTCGATCCCGGTGCCCAGCAGGTTGTTGAACAGGGCCGCGACGACCAGTGCGACGGCCGCGAGGGGGATCGCCACGAAGCCGGTGCGCAGCGACAGGCGGCGCAGGGTGTCCATGTGGTCGGGCAGCGGCCGGACCGTCGCGCCCTCCGGCGGCGGGGCGGGGAGCAGCGCGGGGGCCGCGCTCTCACGGCACACCGTCCAGAACCGCTCGGCGACCCCCATCACGAAGACCGTGACGAGCAGGACGGCCAGTGCGTTCCCGGGCGTCCAGTCGATCCACAGGGGCGCGACGATGAGCAGCGCCGCGCGCAGCCCGTCGGCGCCCACCATGGTCCAGCGGCGGTCGAGCGGCCCGTCCTGCGAGGTGAGCGCGGTGAGCGGGCCGAGCAGAACGGCGCCGAACAGGAGCGTCGCGAGGATGCGCACCCCGAAAACGGTCGCCACTGCGAACGCGACGCCCCGGTAACCGCCTCCGAACGAGCCTTCGGCGACGGCCGTCTGGAGCGCGAGGACGACCAGCACGAGAAGGGCGAGGGTGTCCCCCACGCCGCCCACGAGTTGTGCGCTCCACAACTGCTTCAGCTGCGGTCGTCGCAGCAGGGCGCGGACGGCACGCTCGCGGGAGTCCGCGACCAGGGCGTCGTCGGGGGCGGGCTGAGGGGCCGTTGGGTGGTCGGCTCGCGTCATGCGTTCAGCCTATCGGGAGCCACCGGCACCCTGGAGGGCGCGGCCTGGCATGCGCACGCCCCGACACCGAAGTGTTGCCGGGGCGTTCGCTTTCCGAACCCGGGGCGAAGATCCGGACGCGTCGGTCCGAATGCGCACAGGACTCGAACGGGCTCAGTCCTCCGCGGACTTGGCGGCGGTCGCCGTCTTGGCGGCCGTCTTCTTCGCGGTGGTCTTCTTCGCCGTCGTCTTCTTCGCGGCCGTGGTCTTCTTCGCCGCGGTCTTCTTGGCCGTGGTCGTCTTCTTCGCCGGTGCCTTCTTGACCGCCTTCTTCGCGGTCTTCTTCGCCGGCCCCTTGGCGCGCTTCTCGGCGAGCAGCTCGAAACCGCGCTCCGGGGTGATCTCCTCGACGCTGTCGCCGGAGCGCAGGGTCGCGTTGGTCTCGCCGTCGGTGACGTACGGCCCGAAGCGGCCGTCCTTGACCACGACCGGCTTCTCGCTCACCGGGTCGGTGCCCAGCTCCTTCAGCGGCGGCTTGGCCGCGGCCCGGCCACGCTGCTTGGGCTGGGCGTAGATCGCCAGCGCCTCCTCCAGCGTGATCGTGAAGAGCTGCTCCTCGGCCTGGAGCGAGCGCGAGTCCGTGCCCTTCTTCAGGTACGGGCCGTAGCGGCCGTTCTGCGCGGTGATCTCCTGGCCTTCGGCGTCGGCGCCGACGACACGCGGCAGCGACATCAGCTTCAGGGCCTCGTCGAGGGTCACCGTGTCCAGGGACATCGTCTTGAACAGGGACGCCGTGCGCGGCTTGACCGCGTTCTTGCCCGTCTTCGGGGTGCCCTCGGGGAGGACCTCCGTCACGTACGGGCCGTAGCGGCCGTCCTTGGCGACGATGGTGTGGCCGGTGGCCGGGTCCGTGCCCAGCTCGTAGTCGCCGCTCGGCTTGGCGAGCAGTTCCTCGGCGAGGTCGACGGTCAGCTCGTCGGGCGCCAGGTCGTCGGGGATGTCGGCGCGCTGGTGCTGCTCGGTGTCCTTCTCGCCGCGCTCGATGTACGGCCCGTAGCGGCCGACCCGCAGCACGATGTCGTTGCCCACCGGGAAGGACGACACCTCGCGCGCGTCGATCGCGCCCAGGTCCGTCACCAGCTCCTTGAGGCCGCCGAGGTGGTCACCGTCGCCGTTGCCGGCGTCGGCCGCGCCACCGCTGACCGTGCCCTCGCCGAAGTAGAACCGCTTCAGCCACGGCACGGACTGGGCCTCGCCGCGGGCGATGCGGTCGAGGTCGTCCTCCATCTTGGCGGTGAAGTCGTAGTCGACGAGCCGCCCGAAGTGCTTCTCCAGGAGGTTGACCACGGCGAAGGACAGGAAGGACGGCACCAGGGCCGTGCCCTTCTTGAACACGTAGCCGCGGTCCAGGATCGTGCCGATGATCGACGCGTACGTCGACGGGCGGCCGATCTCGCGCTCTTCCAGCTCCTTGACCAGGGAGGCCTCGGTGTAGCGGGCCGGGGGCTTGGTGGCGTGCCCGTCGACCGTGATCTCCTCGGCGCTCAGGGCGTCGCCCTCGGAGACCTGCGGCAGCCGGCGCTCGCGGTCGTCGAGCTCCGCGTTCGGGTCGTCGGCGCCCTCCACGTAGGCCTTCAGGAAGCCGTGGAAGGTGATCGTCTTGCCGGACGCGCTGAACTCGACGTCCCGGCCGTCGGAGGCGGTGCCGCCGATCTTCACCGTGACGCTGTTGCCGGTCGCGTCCTTCATCTGGGAGGCGACGGTCCGCTTCCAGATGAGCTCGTAGAGCTTGAACTGGTCACCGGTCAGTCCGGTCTCGGCGGGAGTGCGGAAACGATCACCCGAGGGGCGGATCGCCTCGTGGGCCTCCTGCGCGTTCTTGACCTTCCCCGCGTACGTCCTCGGCTGCGGCGGCAGGTAATCGGCGCCGTACAGCTGCGTGACCTGGGCGCGGGCGGCGGAGACCGCCGTGTCGCTCAGGGTCGTGGAGTCCGTACGCATGTAGGTGATGTAGCCGTTCTCGTACAGCTTCTGCGCGACCTGCATGGTGGCCTTCGCGCCGAAGCCGAGCTTGCGGCTGGCCTCCTGCTGCAGCGTCGTCGTACGGAACGGGGCGTACGGCGAGCGGCGGTACGGCTTGGACTCCACGGAGCGGACGGCGAACCGCGTCTGCTCCAGGGCGGCGGCCAGGGCGCGGGCGTTCGCCTCGTCGAGGTGGAGGGTGTTCGCGCTCTTCAGTTGTCCCAGGGAGTCGAAGTCGCGGCCCTGCGCGACCCGCCTGCCGTCGACGGTCTGCAGGCGCGCGACCAGCGACGACGGGTCCGACGAGTCTCCGGCGCGGCCGGTCGCGAAGGTGCCCGTCAGGTCCCAGTACTCAGCCGAACGAAAGGCGATGCGCTCGCGTTCCCGCTCCACCACGAGACGTGTGGCGACCGACTGGACACGGCCGGCCGACAGGCGCGGCATGACCTTCTTCCACAGGACCGGCGAGACCTCGTAGCCGTACAGGCGGTCGAGGATGCGGCGGGTCTCCTGGGCGTCGACAAGCTTCTGGTTGAGCTGGCGCGGGTTGGCCACGGCGGCCTGGATCGCGGCCTTGGTGATCTCGTGGAAGACCATCCGCTTGACCGGGACCTTGGGCTTGAGCACTTCCTGGAGGTGCCAGGCGATGGCCTCCCCCTCGCGGTCCTCATCGGTGGCGAGGAAGAGTTCGTCGGACTCCTTCAGCAGGTCCTTGAGCTTCTTGACCTGCGCCTTCTTGTCGGCGTTGACCACATAGATCGGCTGGAAGTCATGTTCGACGTCCACACCGAGGCGGCGGACCTCGCCGGTGTACTTCTCGGGCACCTCGGCGGCGCCGTTGGGAAGGTCGCGGATGTGCCCGACGCTCGCCTCGACGATGTAGCCGGGGCCGAGATAGCCCTTGATCGTCTTCGCCTTGGCAGGCGACTCGACGATGACGAGTCGGCGGCCGCCCTTCGCGGTCTCGCTGGTCGGGGACAACTTCGCTCTTCTCTCCGGTCGAGTCTGGGGCCTCCCCGGAGTCGCTCACCGGGGCTGGGTACGTGCTGACGCTGCGGAGTGTGACGGTACATCCCGCCCCCGTGTCAAACGGGAAAAGCCCGCAACGGCCACTCGAACGGTAACCCGACTACCACCAATCCTGCCGCCCGGCGTAGCGGGAGCCGGCCCGCACCTGAGCGCAGTGCGACGCCCCGGTCACGCGCGGGTACGTCGCCGGAAGGGGCCTCAGAGGCGAGTGAAGCACCAGGTTCCGGCCGCCAGGGCGAGCACCGCGACGACGCCGGCGAAGGTCGCCGACGCGACCGGCCGCACACCCTCGGCCACCGGCCGGTCCTGCCGCACGCGCGTCACCGTCCACGCCAGCAGCCCGCCTCCGAACAGGGAGAACACCGCTCCCGCGAAGATCGCCGGTTCACTCTCCATGACCCGCCGCGCCCCTTTTCCCCTGTCCGCCCATCCCCAGCCACGGGAGGCTGACACGCGTGGGCGGCGGGCAGGCGAACCCGAGGTGAACGCCGGGGCGACACGACGGCGGATCAAGGTCGTCCGGTTCCTCACGAACCGTCTCGGACGAGGTGTTCAAATCGACTCGAATTTGTTGGCGAGCCGCCTCGAAGTCCCCCGAGGCCGTCCCTCGGCGGTCCGCTCAGCGGACCGGCTCCAGGAACCCCTGCTCGACCAGCAGCCGGATCTGGGCCGGTGTGCGGTCGCGCAGCAGCACCGGGTCCTCTCCGATCAGCTGGGCGATGGCGTCGAGGATGCGGCCCGCGCTCATCGTGCCGTCGCACACGCCCGCGAAGCCCGCACCGACCGTGTCCACCCGGGTCGCCCGGCGCATGCCGCGGTTCTGGCGCAACACGACGTGCTCGGGGTCCTCCGCGCCGGGCAGCCCGACCTGCTCCTGCACGATCTCGGCGGCGAGCCGGAAACGCGCTTCGAGCAGCGCGGCGTCGTCCTGGCCGCGCAGGTGGTCGAGCCGGTCGAAGTGGGCCCGGATCGTGTCGCCGAGCGGCTGCTCGACCGGGTGCGGCCACTCCTCCACCGTGAGCGAGGGCACGGCGGCACTCGTCCTGCGCAGGGTGATCCAGCCGAAGCCGACGGCCTTCACCTTGCGCGCCTCGAACTCGTCGAGCCATGCGTCGTACCGCGCCTGGTACTCCGCCGCGTCGCCCTGGTGGTCGCCCGCGTCACGCAGCCACAGCTCGGCGTACTGGTTGACGTCCTGCACCTCGCGCTGCACGATCCACGCGTCGCAGCCCCGGGGCACCCATGACCTGAGCCGGTCCTGCCAGTCCTCCCCTTCCACGTGCTGCCAGTTGGCGAGGAACTGCGCGAACCCGCCCTCGTTCAGGCGATCGCCCGCCTGCTGAACGAGCGTGCGGCACAGATCGTCCCCGCCCATCCCGCCGTCGCGGTAGGTGAGCCGGGCACCGGGCGAGATCACGAAGGGCGGGTTGGAGACGATCAGGTCGTACGTCTCGTCGCTCCGCACGGGCTCGAAGAGGGAGCCCTCGCGCAGATCGGCGGCCGCGGTGCCGGACAGCGCGAGCGTGAGGGCGGTGATGTGCAGGGCGCGCGGGTTGAGGTCGGTCGCCACCACGCGCGTGGCGTGCCGCGCGGCGTGCAGGGCCTGGATGCCGGAGCCGGTGCCGAGGTCGAGCGCGGCGGCGACGGGCGTACGGACGGTGATCCCGGCGAGGGTCATCGAGGCGCCGCCGACGCCGAGGACGACACCCTCCTCACGCCGGCCGATCCCGCCGGCGCCGCCTACCGCGCAGCCGAGGTCCGACACGATGAACCAGTCCTCGCCGCCGGGCCCGCCGTAGGGCCGGACGTCCACCGTCGCGGCGAGTTCGTCCCCGCCGGCCCGGGCCAGCCAGCCGCTCTCCAGGCAGGCGTCCACGGGCAGGACCTCGGCCACACGCGCGTGCGGCACCGGCTGCTGGAGCAGGAACAGCCGGACGAGCATCTCCAGGGGCGTGTCCCCGCGGGTCGCCCGGAGGGCGGGCACGGTCTCGCTCCGGGCCAGCGCCGCGTACGCGGGGGCGCCGAGCAGTTCGAGCAGTCCGTCGGCGGTGAAGGAGGCCGCGAGCAGGGCGTCCCGGAGCCGGGCGGCGGCTTCGGGACGGTCGGAGGCGGGCAGCGGGGGCAGGGGTGACTGGCTGGCGTTACTCACGCCCCCCATTGTGGCCGCCGGTGCGGGTGCCGCACCTGCCCGTGCCGGGGTTCGCACGAGCTTCGGCCGCTTGGCACAAGAGGTGCACGTGGCACAACACAACAGGCACGCTCGGGCCTGACAGCCACGCTTATGCTCAACCGCCACGCTTGGCCCAGCAGGCGCACTAGACGCAACAGGAACACTGGGCACAACAGGCACGCTTGGCCCAGCAGTCACCCAGCCGCCGCTTCTCAGCTCTGCGTGGCCCCCGCCGACGCCGTCGCCGCCTTGCAGCTGGACTGCTTGGCCATCGCCTGGCCGACCTCGCCCTCCTCCAGGTTCCTGAGGGCGTCGTTCCCGCTCTGGCTCAGCTTGTCCAGCTCGGTGGCGATGTCCTTCAGACCGTCGGCGAACTTGCCCTGGTCCTTGGTGTCGAGCCCGTCGACCTGCTTCTTCAGCGAGGCGTACGAGGCAGAGATCGAGTTGAGCTCCTTGACCGCGTCCTGCTGCTTCTTCTCGCCGTTCTCGACATCCGGGGCCCCGGCCTTGTTCACGGCGGTCCCGATCGCCTTGTAGGCGTCGGACATGTCCTGGAAGGCCTGGGCGTCGGTCTTCTGGACGTCCTCGGGCGTGCTGTTGTCCGAGGTCTCCTTCTGGATCGCGGCATTGGCCGACTCGATCTTCTTGGCCTGCGGCTGTACGGCGTCACAGACCTGCTTGGCCCAGGAGTCCAGCTTCTCGTTGCTGTCGTCGCCGCCGCAGCCCGACAGCGCCAGTACCAGTACCGCACCGCCGGACAGTGCGGCCGCGAGCTTCTTGTTCACCGGTTTGGTCCCTTCCATGGCTCTCGGCCCCGGAACATACACGCCAGATGCACGGCAACCGCACGCCAGACGTCTATTAAGACCGTTTTGTAACCTTTTGCACCAAGCGAGATAAGGCTCACGCGTGATCGTGTACCCACACAGCGCGGGCGGGCGACGCGTCAACGCGCGCCGCCCGCCCGCACCTTGAGCTGGGGCTCGGAAACCTCCCTACGAAACCACCGCCGGATCGGCCGACTTGGGTGCCGAACCGGCGTTGTCTTCGTCACCCATGGCGATACCGCGCCGCTTTGACACGTACACCGCCCCGGCGATCACGAGGAACGTGAGGACGGCGACCAGAATCCGCACCCCGATGCTCTTGTCCGGCCCGTAGGAGAACTTGATCACCGCGGGCGCGATGAGCAACGCCACCAGGTTCATGACCTTCAGCAGCGGGTTGATCGCGGGGCCCGCGGTGTCCTTGAAGGGGTCGCCGACCGTGTCTCCGATCACGGTCGCCGCGTGGGCCTCACTGCCCTTGCCGCCGTGGTGGCCGTCCTCGACGAGTTTCTTGGCGTTGTCCCAGGCGCCACCGGAGTTGGCGAGGAACACCGCCATCAGCGTGCCCGCGCCGATCGCGCCCGCCAGGAACGCGCCGAGCGCCCCGACGCCGAGCGTGAACCCGATGAAGATGGGCGCCATCACGGCCAGCAGACCGGGGGTGGCCAGCTCGCGCAGGGCATCCTTGGTGCAGATGTCGACGACCTTGCCGTACTCCGGTTTCTCGCTGTAGTCCATGATCCCGGGCTTCTCGCGGAACTGCCGCCGCACCTCGTAGACCACCGAACCCGCCGACCGTGACACGGCGTTGATCGCCAGCCCCGAGAAGAGGAAGACGACCGCCGCGCCGGCGATGAGACCCACGAGGTTGTTGGGCTGCGAGATGTCCATCATCAGACTCATCGGGGCGCCTTCCCCGCTGAGTTTCTCGCCGACGTCCCGCGCGCCGGTGAAGATCGCGTCGCGGTACGACCCGAACAGGGCCGCCGCCGCGAGCACGGCCGTGGCGATCGCGATGCCCTTGGTGATCGCCTTGGTGGTGTTGCCGACCGCGTCCAGGTTGGTCAGCACCTGCGCGCCCGCCCCCTCGACGTCACCGGACATCTCCGCGATGCCCTGCGCGTTGTCGGAGACCGGCCCGAAGGTGTCCATCGCGACGATCACACCGACCGTGGTGAGCAGGCCGGTGCCGGCCAGCGCCACCGCGAACAGCGCCAGCATGATGGACGTGCCGCCGAGCAGGAACGCCCCGTACACACCGAGGCCGATCAACAGGGCGGTGTAGACGGCTGATTCGAGACCGACGGAGATACCGGCGAGGACGACGGTGGCCGGGCCGGTGAGCGAGCTCTTGCCGATGTCCCTGACGGGCCGGCGGGTGGTCTCGGTGAAGTAGCCGGTCAGTTGCTGGATCACGGCGGCGAGCACGATGCCGATGGCCACCGCGACGAGCGCGAGGACCCGCGGGTCGCCGTCCTTGCCCAGGATCGCGGCGTCGGTGACGCCGTCGAGCTCGGAGTACTTCCCCGGCAGGTAGACGAAGACGGCCACCGCCACCAGCACCAGCGAGATCACCGCGGAGATGAAGAACCCGCGGTTGATGGCGCTCATGCCGCTACGGTCGGCGCGCCGGGGTGCGACCGCGAAGATGCCGATCATGGCGGTGATCACACCGATCGCCGGCACGAGCAGCGGGAAACCGAGCCCGGCGTCGCCGAAGGCCGCCGAGCCGAGGATCAGCGCGGCGACCAGGGTCACGGCGTACGACTCGAAGAGGTCGGCCGCCATGCCCGCGCAGTCTCCGACGTTGTCGCCCACGTTGTCGGCGATGGTCGCGGCATTGCGCGGGTCGTCCTCCGGAATGCCCTGTTCGACCTTGCCGACCAGGTCGGCGCCGACGTCGGCGGCCTTGGTGAAGATGCCGCCGCCGACACGCATGAACATCGCGATGAGCGCCGCCCCGAGGCCGAAGCCCTCCAGCACCTTCGGCGCGTCGGCCGCGTAGACCAGCACCACGCAGGAGGCACCGAGCAGGCCGAGGCCCACCGTGAACATGCCGACCACGCCGCCCGTGCGAAAGGCGATCTTCATCGCCTTGTGGGAAACCGCGGTCAGATCCTTTTCCGGCTCGCCTGCCGCCGGGGTCGCTTCACGCGCCGCCGCGGCGACACGCACATTGCTGCGCACGGCGAGCCACATGCCGATATAGCCGGTGGCCGCCGAGAACGCCGCTCCGATCAGGAAGAACACCGACCGTCCGGCACGCTGATTCCAGTCGTCCGCGGGCAGCAGCATGAGCAGGAAGAACACGACCACGGCGAATACGCCGAGCGTGCGCAGCTGACGTGCCAGATAGGCGTTCGCGCCTTCCTGGACCGCCGCCGCGATCTTCTTCATGCTGTCGGTGCCCTCGCCGGCCGCGAGCACCTGGCGTACCAGGACGCCCGCGACCGCCAGTGCCGCCAGTGCGACGACCGCGATGACCGCGATGAGGACGCGGTTGCCATCGGTCAGTACGGCGGCTGCGAGGTCGGTGGGATGGCCCGACTGTTGTGAGAGGGAAAGCCCCGCCATTCGTCCTCCTTGACGCTTGGGCTGAGCTCAAGATGTGGACGGGATTGTAGGTACCGGAACCTGATCAAAACAGAGCGCGATAAACGGAATTGGACTTCCGAGGTAATGCCTTGAAAGCATTCCGAGGCTGCCGGAGAGCGCGCGAATGATCGTGAACGAATTCACGCGATGAACGGCACAGGAACTACTGTAAAGGCGATCACTGACACCCGCACATGACGAAGGGCCCCACGGGTGGTGGGGCCCTTCGGATGAACAGTGTGCGGTGGCGGGGTCAGACCAGGATCGTCGGCGGCGGCGTGGTCGGCCAGGTCATCTTGATCAGCCCGCCGTGCTCTCCCGCGCTGACCTCGACGTCGTCGACGAGGCCGCTGATGACCGCGAGGCCCATCTCGTCCTCGTCGGCCTCACCGTCGGCGTCGCCGGGGCCACCACCGGAGGCGCCCCCGCCGGCCACCGCGTGCGGGGCCTCGTCGCCGACCTCGATGGAGAACTGCTTCTCCTCCTCGATCAGCAGCACCTTCACCGGTGCCGAGATCCCGCCGATCTGGTGCAGTCCGACGGCGCGGGTACACGCCTCGCCGACGGCGAGCCTGACCTCGTCGAGGACGGCCTCGTCCACTCCGGCCCTGCGCGCCACCGCTGCCGCCACCAGCCGGGCGGTCCTGACGTGCTCGGGCAGCGCGCTGAAGCGGAGCTCAACGGTGGCCATGCATCCCCCTCGCAACTACGGGCGTGCTGTCGGGAGGCTCCGGGCCGCCGAAAGCCCGGGTCCCCTCGGTCTTCACTTCTGCCGAACGACGGCCGGCCCGGGCGCGTGGCCCGGGTCCGGTGTCAGTCGGTGGCCGCAACCGCTTCCTCGACCGAGGTGTGAATCGGGAACACCTTGGTGAGGCCGGTGATACGGAAGATCTTCAGAATGCGCTCCTGGTTGCAGACCAGGCGCAGGGAGCCCTCATGGGCACGCACGCGCTTCAGGCCGCCGACCAGTACGCCGAGCCCGGTGGAGTCGAGGAAGTCCACGCCCTCCATGTCGACGACAAGGTGGAAACTGCCGTCGTTCACCAGCTCGACCAACTGCTCGCGCAACTTGGGCGCGGTATATACGTCGATTTCGCCACCGACCCTGACGATCGTGCGATCGCCCATGGTTTCGGTCGACAGGGACAGGTCCACGGATCCTCCAGCACCTTGCTATCGAGCGGTCGCCCTGGGGGCATTCGGCTTCAGCCCCTGGACGCTTCGCCAGCCGCGATGGCATTCAATCGCTTACCGGCAGGCGTGCACGACGCCTTGGCTCCATTGTCCGTCACGCCAGTGACACACTCGGTGCCGATGGCCAAGAATCACCGATCCGATCGAACCCGGACGGACCCTGCCCCCCGACCCGCGCCGGACGCGGTCCTGGACCGGCTCGCGTCCGGTCCGGGCAGGGCTTCGCGCATTACTCATACGGAGCACTTGCCCCCACGTGAGGGTCGGCATGCCGTCTGGCCGGACCGGATCCGCGCCGAGGTCGTCGCGGCCGTGCGAGCCGCGGGCATCGAGCATCCCTGGGCCCACCAGGCACGCGCGGCGGAGCACGCCCTGGACGGCGACTCGGTCGTCGTCGCGACCGGCACGGCCTCCGGCAAGTCCCTGGCCTACCTCGTGCCGGTCCTGTCCGCCCTGGTGGAGGGCGCCGAGGCTCCGAACGGCCGCGGCGCGACCACCCTCTACCTGGCCCCCACCAAGGCGCTCGCGGCGGACCAGTGCCGTTCCGTGAAGGAACTTTCACATCCCCTGGGCCATTCCGTTCGCGCGGCCGTGTACGACGGCGATACTCCGTTCGAGGAACGCGAGTGGATCCGCCAGTACGGCAACTACGTCCTGACCAACCCGGACATGCTGCACCGCGGCATCCTGCCGTCCCACCCCCGCTGGTCCTCCTTCCTGAAGTCGCTGAAGTACGTCGTCATCGACGAGTGCCACACCTACCGGGGCGTCTTCGGCTCGCACGTCGCCCAGGTGCTGCGCAGACTGCGCCGGCTGTGCGCCCGCTACGGCGCGTCGCCCGTGTTCCTGCTGGCCTCCGCGACCGCCGCCGAGCCCGCGGTGGCCGCCCGCCGCCTGACCGGTGTGCCGGTGCTGGAGGTGGCCGACGACGCCTCCCCGCGCGGTGAGCTGGTCTTCGCCCTCTGGGAGCCGCCGCTGACCGAGCTGCACGGCGAGAAGGGCGCCCCCGTCCGCCGCACGGCCACCGCCGAGGCCGCCGACCTGCTGACCGACCTCACCGTGCAGGGCGTGCGCTCGGTCGCCTTCGTCCGCTCCCGGCGCGGCGCCGAGCTGATCTCGGTCATCTCCCAGGAGCGACTCGCCGAGGTCGACCGGTCGCTGGCCGGGCGTGTCGCGGCGTACCGGGGCGGCTATCTCCCCGAGGAACGCCGCGCTCTCGAACAAGCCCTCCATTCGGGTGAACTACTGGGCCTCGCCGCGACGAACGCCCTCGAACTCGGCATCGACATCTCCGGCCTCGACGCCGTCGTCATCGCCGGCTACCCGGGCACGCGGGCCTCCCTGTGGCAGCAGGCGGGCCGGGCCGGACGGTCCGGGCAGGGCGCCCTGGCCGTCCTGGTCGCCCGCGACGACCCGCTGGACACCTTCCTCGTCCACCACCCCGAGGCCCTGTTCGACCAGCCCGTCGAATCGACCGTCCTCGACCCGGACAACCCCTACGTGCTGGCCCCGCACCTGTGCGCGGCCGCCGCGGAGCTGCCCCTGACGGACGAGGACCTCGAGCTGTTCGGCCCGGCCGGCGAAAGCCTCCTGCCCCAGCTGGAGGCCGCGAAGCTGCTGCGCCGCCGCACCCGGGCCTGGCACTGGACCCGCCGTGAGCGCGCCGCCGACCTGACCGACATCCGCGGTGAGGGCGGACGCCCGGTCCAGGTCGTCGAGACCGGCACGGGCCGGCTGCTCGGCACGGTCGACGCGGGCGCCGCGCCCTCGACGGTGCACGAGGGGGCGGTCCACCTCCACCAGGGCCGCACGTACCTGGTGCGGTCGCTGGACCTGGAGGACTCCGTCGCCCTCGTCGAGGAGGCCGCCCCGCCCTACTCCACGGTCGCCCGCGACACGACGTCGATCTCCGTCCTGGAGACGGACGTCGAGATCCCCTGGGGTGACGGCCGCCTCTGCTACGGCTCCGTCGAGGTGACCAACCAGGTCGTCTCGTACCTCCGCAGACGGCTCATCACCGGTGAAGTGCTCGGTGAGACCAGACTCGACCTCCCTCCTCGTACGCTGCGCACCCGCGCCGTGTGGTGGACCGTCACCGAGGACCAGCTGGACCGGGCCCGGATCAACCCGGAGATCCTCGGCGGTTCCCTGCACGCCGCCGAACACGCGTCGATCGGCCTGCTGCCCCTCTTCGCCACCTGCGACCGCTGGGACATCGGCGGCGTGTCGATCCCGCTCCACCCCGACACGCTCCTGCCCACGGTCTTCGTCTACGACGGCCATCCGGGTGGCGCGGGCTTCGCGGAGCGCGCCTTCCACACCGCCCGCACCTGGCTGACCGCCACCCGCCAGGCCATCGCCTCCTGCGAGTGCGACACCGGCTGCCCGTCCTGCATCCAGTCCCCCAAGTGCGGCAACGGCAACGACCCGCTGCACAAGAGGGGGGCCGTGCGGCTCCTCACGGTGCTGCTGGAGGGGGCTCCCGAGGAGAAGGAAACGGCGGACGAGGCACCTGAGCAGCCGCCGGGAGATCCGGCAGACCCGTCGGAGGCCCCGCCCGGGCCCTGACCTCCGCCGTGAACGGCCCGCGTCCCGACGCCGCCGTCACGTCCGAGATCTGCCCGGCGACCTCGCACCGCAGGAGCCGCACGCCCTGTGCCCGGGCCACCCGGCCGGCCCGGGCACAGGCAGCCGTGCCACCGTCGGCCCAGTGGTCCGCCGCGGCGAGCGCCGCGAGATCCGCACCGCCCGCCGCACGATGGCGGATCACGACGGCCTGCCCGAGCGCGAGCACGGCACCGAACACCACGCACAGGACGGCGATCGCCCCGACACTCCAGACGCTGGCGGACCCCCGGTCCGAGCCGTCACCCCAGCCGCCGGCGGACCACCGGCCCCAGCCGACACCCCGGACACCGGCGGACTCCCGTTCCGAGCCGGCCCCGCAGACGGCGACGGCCCCGCCGTTCGGGCCGGCGCACCGGGCGGTGGCCGATGCCCGGTCACTCACGGCCTTCCTTCGGCCCCGTCTCACGTGCCCACCGCCTCCTCCACCGACGCCACGGCCTCCTCGCGCACGGCGAAGGACAGACCGCGCAGCACCGGCGGCTCGGCCACGACGACCACCCGGACGTACTCCGCGTCCCGGCTGACGGTGACCTTCGCGCCCGGCGGCGCCGCCTCGCGGGTCAGCCTCACGACCGCGCCGGGCGGGTCCTGGCGGGCCGCCGCACGCGCACCCGTCCGCGCCGCGTCCACGCACTGGATCTGCGCGGCCACGACCAGCAGCCCCCACACCAGCGCCATCGCGAACATCACCAGGACGGGCAGCACCACGGCCGACTCCGCCGTGACGAACCCCCGGTCCGCGCCCCGCTCACATCCGCGCATTGAGGGCTTCCTTCACGATGTTCTGCAGCTCCGCGCTGACCGGGCCGCTCGTGACGACCTTGTAGAGCACCACCGCGAACGCCACCGCCGCGACGATTCCCATCGCGTACTCGGAGGTGACCATCCCCGCGTCCCTCCGCGCCGCACGCATCCCGCACACCAGGGCACGCAGCCGTGCCCGTACCGCCTGATACATCTCAACCCCCGTGGGAAAGAGTCCGAATTTCCTCTGCTCATCACTCACTTGCTTCCGGTCGGTCGCCGCGTCATCCACCACCCCCTCCGAGCACCCCGCCGGCGAGCCCGATCACCACGGGCAGCACGCCGACGGCGATGAACGCGGGCAGGAAGCACAGCCCGACCGGCGCACTGACCGTCACGCCCGCTCGCCGGGCCCGGGCCGTAGCGGCACGGCCCCAGTCGGCCCGGGCCTCCGCGGCGAGCCGGGCGACCGGTACCGCGGCGGGCAGCCCGGACACATCGGCCCGTTCCAGCAGCCGTGCCAGGCCTCCGGCGCCCGGGACGGCACCCAACCTCTTCCAGGCCGAGCCCGGTTCGCCGCCCAGCCGCACCTCCGCCGCACCCCGGGCGAGGGCGTCGCCGACCGGGCCGCCCAGGGCCTCACCCACCGCCTGCGCGGCGATCACCGGGCCTGCGCCCGCAGCGATGCAGGCCGACAGCAGGTCGGCGGCCAAGGGCAGTTGGCGTGCGGCCTCGGCGATGTCGGGTGTCCCCGGGGCCGCCCTGGCCGTCTCCTGCCCGAGCCGCCACCGCCACCACCCCACGGCGCCGGCCAGTCCCACCGCGGCCCCGGTGAAACCTCCGGCAATCACCCATCCGGCGCACGCCACGCCCACCGGGGCCAGCCACGTCCGCGCGGCCCCGCGCCATGCCCGCCGTGGGACGGGACCGGTCGCTTCCCTGATGCCCGACAGCTCGGCCAGCCGCCGGCGCATCCTCCGGCGCCGCCGGGCCTCCACCAGCCACCGCGCAAGCCATCCGCAGGCCAGCACGATCCCCACGGCCGCCCCCAGCCTGTGGACAACTTCTGCGCTGCTCATGCCGCCGCCTCCGCGCCTCGCACGATCCGCTGCACCCACCACAGGCCCAGGCCCTCCAGGACCCCGCCGGCCGCCAGGCAGCCCAGCCCCGCCCCGGTGTGCAGGAGCACGTGCAGGGGATCGGCCCCGAGGGCGGTGCCGATGAGCAGCCCCAGCGCGGGCAGCCCGGCGAGCATCACCGCCGTGGCCCGGGCGCCCGCCAACTGGGCCCGCAGATCGGATCGCTGGTCCCGTTCGGCGCGCAGAGCGGCGGCCAGCCGGTCGAGCCCGGCGGCGAGCCCGGCACCCTGGTCCACGGCGACCCGCCAGCACGCCGCCAGTCCCCGCAGCCCCTCGGCACCCGGTTGCCGGGCCGCCGTGGCGAGCGCGTCCGGCACGTCACCACCGAACCGTGCCGCCGCCAGCACCGTCGCCTGCGCGTCCGCGAGTCCGCCGCAGTCCCGCGCGGCCCGCAACAGCGCCTCACCCGGCTGCCGTCCGGCCCGCACCTCGCCGGCGAGCGCCCCGCACAACGCGACCACCGCGTCGGCCCGGCGCTCCCGGTCCCGCCGCGCCCGGCCGGCCAGCCGGGCCCGCCGCAACAGCGGCACCCCGGCCGCGCCCAGGACGGCCGGCAGCACCGACACCCCGAGCACCGCCAGGACCAGCCCGGCCACCGGCGACCACCACTCGGGCCTCAGCCGCTCACGGACGTGCCGCAGTTCACCGGCCATCCGCCGCCAACCGGGCGGCCCGCTCCCTGGCGCACCGCCGCCCGCGAGCAGCAGCCGCGCCCGTCGCGCCGCCTCCTGACGCTCACCCAGCAGCCAGACAGCCGCTCCCACGCATGCCACGGCCGCGCCCATCGACATCTCGTCCACCCCCGTCATGACTCACCACCTCCCACCCCGGCCCCACCCGGCCCGCTCCCGCTCGCCCCGCCCCGGAGCAGCCCCCGCAGCCGCTCCCACCCCCGCTCACGCACGAACGCCTCCGCTCCCCACCGCAGCGCCGGTACCGTCCGCACCAGGCCCGACGGGTCCCGCTCCAGCACGTGCACCTCGGCGATCCGGCGCCGCCCGGAGCGGTCGCGCACCAGGTGCAGCACCACGGAGAGGGCGGCCGCCAACTGGCTGTGCAGCGCGGCCCGGTCGAGCCCGGCGGCCGTGCCGAGCGCCTCCAGCCGGGCCGGTACATCGGTGGCGGCGTTGGCGTGCACGGTTCCGCAGCCGCCTTCGTGGCCGGTGTTCAACGCGGCCAGCAGATGCACCACTTCGGGCCCGCGCACCTCACCCACGACCAGCCGGTCCGGCCGCATCCGCAGCGCCTGGCGCACCAGGTCCTCCAGAGTCACGAGGCCCGCGCCCTCCTGGTTGGCGGGTCTGGTCTCCAGCCGGACGACGTGCGGATGGTCGGGCCGCAGTTCCGCCGAGTCCTCGGCGAGGACGATCCGCTCGTCCGGTCCCACCAGCCCCAGCAGGGCACTGAGCAGCGTGGTCTTGCCGGTGCCGGTGCCGCCGCTGACGAGGAACGAGAGCCGGGCGTCGACCAGGGCGCGCAGCATGCGGTCCCCGCCCGGCGGCACCGTGCCCGCCTCGACCAGCTCGCCGAGCGTGAAGGCACGCGGCCGAACGACCCGCAGTGACAGGCAGGCGCAGCCCACGGCCACCGGCGGCAGCACCGCGTGCAGCCGGGTCCCGTCGGGCAGCCGGGCGTCGGCCCAGGGCCGGGCGTCGTCCAGGCGGCGCCCGGCCACCGCCGCGAGGCGCTGCGCGAGCCGTCGTACGGCCGCCGCGTCCGCGAAGCGCACCGGCGTCAGCTCCAGTCCCCCGCCCCGGTCCACCCAGACCCGGTCGGGGGCCGACACCAGCACGTCCGTCACCGACGGATCGGCGAGGAGCGGCTCCAGCGGCCCGCTGCCGACCAGTTCGGACCGCAACTGTGCTGCGGCTCCCAGGACTTCGGCGTCCCCGAGGACCCGCCCCTGTTCCCGCAGAGCCTGCGCCACGCGCGCGGGCGTCGGATCGGCGCCGCTCTCGGCCAGCCACCGCCGCACTCCGTCGAGGAGCGCCGCGCCTTCGATTCCGGCCAGGGTGCTCATGCCGTACCCGCCTCGACGAGCGCCCGCTCCCAGAACTCCCTGCAGAACCGGGCGAGCGGTCCGCGGGGAGTGGCGCCCGGTGGTGCCGTGGCGTCGTCCGGGCGCGACAGGTCCGGCTCGACCGGTACCTCGCCGACCAGGGGGAGTCCGAGCAGCCGGGCCACCTCACGGTCGTCGAGCCCCGGTGGGTAGGGCCCGCGGACGGCCACCCGCAGATCCCGCAGGACCATGCCGACCGCGGAGGCCACCCGGCCCGCGGCCGCGACGGCCCGCAGCTCGGCGGGCACCACCAGTACGCCCACGTCCAGCTGGGTGAGGACCTCGGCGACGCCGTCGTCGATGCGGCGCGGCAGGTCGACCACGACCGTACCGCCCCGGCGCCGGGCCGCCGCGAGGACCGCGCGCACCGCCTGTGGCGGGACCGCGATCCGGTCGCCGCGGTCCCAGCTGAGCACGCGCAGCGAGTGCAGTTCGGGCAGCGACTCCTCCAGGGCGCCCCCGCCGACCCGGCCGCGCGAGGAGGCGAACGCCGGCCAGCGCAGCCCTTGGGCCGTCTCGCCGCCGAGGAGTACGTCGAGTCCGCCGCCCAGCGGATCGGCGTCCACGAGGAGGGTGCGCAGTCCCTCCCGCGCGGAGGTGACGGCGAGGGCGCACGCGAGCGTGGACGCTCCGGCCCCGCCCCGGCCGCCGATGACGCCCACGGTGAGAGCGGGCCGGCCGACGCCCTCGGCCACGTCGGCGATCCGGTCGACCAGCCACTGCTCGCCGTCGGGCAGCATCAGGACGTGCTCGGCCCCGATCTCGACGGCCCGCCGCCACACCCCGGAGTCGTCCTGGTCACGGCCGACGAGCACCACGCCCCTTCTGCGCACGGCCCCGCGCACCCGCCGCGCGGCGTCGTCGCCGACCAGGACGAGCGGCGCGGCCTCCCAGCTGCCCCTGCGCTCCGGCACCCCGTGGTGCACCTCGGGTGTGGCGCCCGCCGCCGCGCACAGGCGCAGCAGGTCGTCGAGGAGTTCGGTGTCCTCGGTGACGATCAGCGGTCCGCCCTGCCGCCCTCCGGCGCCCGGCGGCGGGTCGTGTGTGACGGTTCCGGCCACGGTTTCCATCCCCCTTCGCTGCATGACTCGCGCGGCCTCTGCGGCCCCGCGATTCCCAAACGTGGGAAGAGCCGGCAAGCGGCCTCCCTGTGAACGGCCGGCAGAAACCGGCCAAACGCCCCTGAGTACTCGGAACCGGCCAGGAACTCGCCGCGAGCGGGGCGCGCTGGAATCACGGTGCAGCGATCCCGGAAATCGTGTGGATCTTGGTGGAAAACTGTGGACGCCCCGGGGGTTGTGAATATCACCGTCACCCATACCGGTGAGCCGCTCAGGCCCTCTGCCCGGCTTCCACAGAGCAGCCCGACGGCCACTCACGGTGACACATCATGAGCATGTCAAGTCGCATGGCAACGTGACATCGGAACGGCTTGCAGACCGCGAGAAGGAGGAGAAAACCCACCCGGACATGCGACGACCCCCGCCGGGGGGGAGAGCGGGGGTCGTCCCCACGGCCGACTCGGGGGGGGAGGAGTCGGGCCGGGTTAGCACGGTCGCGAACGATCCGTGACTTCCATGGTGTACCCGAGAGCCTTCTCAGGCAAACCCACGCGCCCCCACCTTACGCCGAATGGGCTGCCCCTATGCTCTGGGGCGTGGAAAACCACTCGTTGCCCCGCACAGCTGCCTTCTTTGACCTGGACAAGACGGTCATTGCGAAGTCGAGCACGCTCACGTTCAGCAAGTCGTTCTACCAAGGCGGTCTGATCAACCGCAGGGCCGTCTTGCGTACCGCATATGCCCAGTTCGTCTTCCTGGCCGGCGGCGCAGACCACGACCAGATGGAGCGCATGCGCGCATATCTGTCCGCCCTGTGCCGCGGCTGGAACGTGGAGCAGGTCAAGGAGATCGTCGCCGAGACGCTGCACGACCTGATCGACCCGATCATCTACGACGAGGCCGCCTCGCTCATCGAGGAGCACCACACCGCCGGCCGCGACGTCGTGATCGTCTCCACCTCCGGCGCGGAGGTGGTCGAGCCGATCGGCGAGCTGCTGGGGGCGGACCGCGTGGTCGCCACCCGCATGGTCGTGGGCGACGACGGCTGCTTCACCGGTGAGGTGGAGTACTACGCCTACGGCCCGACCAAGGCCGAGGCCGTGAGGGAACTGGCCGAGTCCGAGGGTTACGACCTCAGCCGCTGCTATGCCTACAGCGACTCGGCGACCGATGTGCCGATGCTGGAATCCGTCGGGAACCCGCATGCCGTGAACCCGGACCGGGCACTGCGCCGCGAGGCTCTCTCGCGCGGATGGCCGATCCTGGACTTCCACCGCCCGGTCCGCCTCAAGCAGCGCATCCCCGCGTTCTCCGTGCCGCCGCGCCCGGCGCTGGTCGCGGTCGCGGCGATAGGCGCCGCCGCTGCCACCGCGGGACTCGTCTGGTACGCGAACAGGCGCCGGACGACGGCCGCTTGACCTGCGGCGACCGGCCGCCCCATGTGAACCCAAAAGTAAAGAAGTGCAGTCTGGACTTCCGCTTGCTCCGGGGCAGGAGTACAAAGGACTCAACGGCCCGCGAGACCAAGGACATCCGAGAGGATCACCTTTTAACGCATTTGGCCCCACGGACCGAGCATGAACACCGGGCACCCACGCGACGTCGACCCGTCGAATACGGGCCAGCCGCACCAGGGACGGGCAAAGCTCCCGGCCTGATGGGCATATATCGAGGACGCTTGGTAACCCGATGCTCATGCCAGCGGCGGTACGAGAACTCGTACCGCCGCATCATTGTTCCGGCCGAATGACGTCACGCCGCTCCGCGCTGCAGCGCCTCGCACACGGCCATCGACTCGCGGGCCCCCAGTTCGACCGCCCTGCCGCAGTGGGCGATCCAGGCCGCGACGCCTTCCGGAGTACCGGAGACGTACCCGCCGAGGGCTTCCAGATAGGCGTCGCGTCCCAGCTCGGCGTGGCCGACCTCGGCCGCACAGACCGACTTCGGGTCCAGGCCGCTGCCGACCAGGACGATGCGTTCGGCCGTGCGGGCGACCAGGCCGTTGTGGGACGTGAAGGGGCGCAGCGCCAGAAGTTCGCCGTGCACGACGGCTGCCGTCACCAGCGCCGGTGCCGAGCCGCCCGCGATGATCAGGCCGGCCAGTCCGTCCAGCCTGCCGTGCGTCTCGGTGGCGCTCGGCAGCGGCAGTCCGACGAGCGGCTCGTCGACCTGCTCGCCCTCCTTGCGGGGGCGCCCCACCTGGTCGCCCTGGTCCGCGACCGCCACCAGGTGCAGCCGGGCCAGCACCCGCAAGGGCGACTGCCGCCAGATCGACAGCAGCTGGCCCGCCTCCGCGGTGAGCCGCAGGGCGGCGCCCACGGTGCGGGCCTCGTCGTCGCCGCTGAAGTCCGTACGGCGGCGCACCTCCTCCAGAGCCCAGTCGGCGCCGGACAGCGCCGCCGAGCCGCGGGCGCCGCGCAGGGCGGCCTCGGAGGTGATCGCGTTGCTGCGCCGCCGCATGACCCGGTGCCCGTAGACCCGGTCCACGGCCTTGCGTACGGACTCCACGGAATCGGCCACTCCGGGCAGCGCCCCCAGGGCCGCGAGGGGATCGGCGCTCGCGCCTGCTGTACTCATGAGTACGACCCTACGCATCCCCGGGCCCGGCCCCACGGCGGAGTGGCCTTCTTCACGCGCGCGTGCGCCTGACGGCGTCACCCCGGAGGGCTACCCCCTGGCCGCTGCCGGAGGACCGGGTACGCCCTTGGGAGCCGGGGCGGGACGGTCCGACAGGAAGGACGCCCAGCCCTCCTTGGGTGCCTGGCCGACCTGCAGCGTGCGCAGCTTCTCCAGCGTCTTCGGGTCCTGCGCGTCCAGCCAGTCCACGAGCTGCCGGAACGAGACGCAGCGCACCTCCTCCTTGGTGCAGACCGTCTCGATGACCTCCTCGACGGCCCGCATGTAGGTGCCGCCGTTCCAGGACTCGAAGTGGTTGCCGATGATCAGGGGCGCGCGGTTGCCGTTGTAGGCCCGTGAGAAGCCCTTGAGCAGGCCGTCACGCATCTGGTCGCCCCAGAAGTCGTGCATGGCGGGGTTGCCCTGGGTCTTGGTGCCCGACTGGTTGACCATGAAGTTGTAGTCCATGGTGAGCTGCTCGAAGGAATGGCCGGGGAACGGCACGAGCTGCATGGACACGTCCCACAGGCCCTGCTTCTTCTTCGGCCAGACCTGGTCGTTCACGCCACTGGTGTCATAGCGGAAGCCCAGGTCGCGGGCCGCCCTCATGAAGTTGCGCTGGCCTTCGAGGCAGGGCGTGCGGGCGCCGATGAGCTCCTTGTCGTAGTCGAAGGGCAGGGGGGGCGCGTCCTTCAGGCCGGTGTTGGTCTTCCAGGTCTTCACGAACTGCTTGGCCTGGAAAATCTCGTCCTTCCACTCCTCGACCGACCACTCGCCCACGCCGCCGCCGCTGCCGCAGAAGTGGCCGTTGAAGTGGGTCCCGATCTCGTTGCCCTCCAGCCACGCCAGGCGCAGCTGCTCCGCGGTGGCGGCGATGCCGCTGGGGTCGTTGAAACCGATGTCGGAGCGCCCCGGTGAGTGTTGCGGGGGCCGGTACCGGTCGCGCTGCTCGTTCGGCAGCATGTACACGCCGCTCAGGAAGTACGTCATGGTCGCGTTGTTGTCCTTGGCGACCTTGCGGAAGTGGGAGAAGAGCTTCTGGCTGTCCTCGCCCGCGCCGTCCCAGGAGAAGACGACGAACTGCGGGGGCTTCTGGCCGGGCCGCAGGCGTTCGGGTCTGGGCAGGTTCGGCTGGGCGCCGGTGTAGGCGGTCGAGCCGTCGCCGATCAGCCGGATCGCGCTCTTCGGCGCCTGTGCCGGTGCCGGTTTCCGCGGGGCGGGGGCTTCTTGCCGGGGGATGCCGGTCGCGCAACCGGCGAGCGATGCGGCGCAGACCGCGGCGATCACGGAACTCGCGGCGATTCTGTGGGTGGCGGCCATGTTCCGCCCACCTTCTTCCTTCTCTCGGGTGCGGACAGCGCCGCCAAATTCGCACGAGATCGAGAAGGAATTAGTACGACAAGCCGATCAAAGAGCCACTTCACTCGTCAGAGTGATGTATTCACCCATTTGCCCGTAAAGTCTATGCTCGCCCTTTACTCTGCATTACGATCCGTTTACCGAGCGTTGATTCATCCCGCCGAATTACACCGTGACCGCCGCGACCGAACCCGCCCGAAGCGGACCCCACCGTTACGCGACCGCGCAGCCCCGGAGGAGACGGGAAACCATGTCAGCCTGCGTCCCCACACGCGCCGCCGACCCGAACCGGACCGAACGCACCCATCCGCCCCACAGTCCGCCGCCGGCCGGGCCCCGCCGATTCCGGATCGCGGGTGCCGACGTGTCGGCCTCGATCGCGGTCTTCCTGATCGCCCTGCCCCTGTCCCTGGGCATCGCCCTCGCCACCGGCGCCCCCCTCCAGGCCGGCCTCGTCGCCGCGGCCGTGGGCGGACTGGTCGCCGGGCGGCTCGGCGGCTCCGCGCTCCAGGTGAGCGGACCGGCCGCCGGACTCACCGTCGTCACCGCCGACCTCATCCAGCGCTACGGCTGGCGGACGACCTGCGCCATCACCGTCCTCGCCGGCCTCGCCCAACTGGGCCTGGGCTGCCTGCGCGTGGCCCGTGGCGCTCTCGCCGTCAGCCCCGCCATCGTGCACGGCATGCTCGCCGGGATCGGCGTCACCATCGCCGTCGCCCAGCTGCACATCATGCTCGGCGGCACACCGCAGAGTTCCGTCCCGGACAACCTCCGCGCGCTGCCCGCCCAGCTGGCGGACATGCGTCCCGAGTCGGTGTCCGTGAGCGTGCTGACCCTGGCGCTGCTGCTGCTCTGGCCGAGACTGCCCGGCCGGGCCGGACTCCTGCTGCGCAAGGTCCCGGCCGCGCTCGTCGCCGTCGCCGGAGCCACCGCGGCCGCCGCCCTCGCCGGGCTCCGCCTGCCCAAGGTCGACCTGCCGTCCTGGAGCAACCATGCCCTGGCCGGGCTCCCCGAGGGCCCCGTGCTCGGGCTGGTCGCCGCCGTGCTCACCACCACCCTGGTGTGCAGCGTGCAGTCACTGCTCGGCGCCGTAGCCGTGGACAAGCTGGTGGCCGGCCGGCCCGGCCTGTCGCCCCGCGTCGGGCGCTCCAACCTCGACCGCGAACTGCTCGGGCAGGGCGCCGCCAACATCGTCTCCGGCTCGCTCGGCGGACTGCCCATCGCCGGTGTGGCCGTGCGGAGTTCGGCGAATGTGCACGCGGGTGCCGTCAGCCGGAACTCCACGATGCTGCACGGCGTTCTCGTAGTGATCGCCGCGCTGCTGATGGTCCCGATCCTGGAGCTCATCCCGCTGGCCTCGCTCGCCGCCCTGGTGATGGCCGTCGGCGTCCAGATGGTCTCCCTGAACCACATCCGCACGGTGACCCGCCACCGGGAAGTCTGGGTCTACGCCGTCACCACCCTCGGCGTGGTCTCCCTCGGCGTCCTGGAGGGCGTGGCGCTCGGCATCGCCATGGCCGTCGGCGTCGCCCTGCACCGCCTCACCCGCACTCGCATCACGCACGAGGAGAAGGAAGGAGTCCACCACGTCCACGTCAGAGGGCAGTTGACGTTCCTCGCGGTGCCACGGCTCAGCCGGGCCCTGCATCTCGTGCCTCACGGTGCCGACACCGTCGTCGAGCTGGACGGGTCGTTCATGGACCACGCGGCGTACGAGACGTTGCAGGACTGGCAGAAGACGCACACCGCGCAGGGCGGCACCGTCGAGATCACCGGCCGGCATCCCGGCACCCGCATCTCCGAGCCCCAGTCCGGCACCGACTGCCGTTGCCGGCCCTGGACGCCCTGGCGCAACCACCAGTGCGACGGCCCTCAGTCCGCACCCCCGCCTGAGAAGAACCCGGACGGGTCGGACCGCGCCGAGACGGAGCCGACGGGCACCGGTGGAGCCAGGGGGCACGAACTCGTGCGTGGCATCAGCGCGTTCCAGCGCAACACCGCGCCCCTGGTGCGCAGCGAGCTGGCCCGGCTGGCACGTGAGGGGCAGCGGCCTTCGCAGCTCTTCCTGACCTGCGCGGACTCCCGGCTGGTCACGTCGATGATCACCTCCAGTGGTCCGGGGGACCTGTTCGTCGTGCGCAACGTCGGCAACCTCGTGCCACGCCCGGGCGAGGAGAGCGGCGACGACTCGGTGGCCGCCGCCATCGAGTACGCCGTGGACGTGCTCAGGGTGCGGTCCATCACGGTGTGCGGACACTCGGGCTGCGGCGCCATGCAGGCGCTGCTCGACTCCGAGCCCGGCGGCGCCCGGACCCCGCTGAAGCGGTGGCTGCGGCACGGGCTGCCGAGCCTGGAGCGCATGGCCGACGCGAGTCTGCCCTGGGGCAAGCTGGCCGGACGCCACCCCGAGGACGCGGTCGAGCAGCTCTCCCTGACGAACGTCGTCCAGCAGCTGGAACACCTGCGCGCCCACGACTCGGTCGCCCGGGCCCTCGACGAGGGCACCCTGGAGCTGCACGGGATGTACTTCCACGTGGGCGAGGCCGAGGCGTATCTGCTCACCGAGACGGATACCGGAGGGGTCTTCGACCGGGTACGGGAGTCGGACCTGACGGCGTGAGCCGGACGCCGGGCCCGGGTGTGCGATGGCTCGGCACGGGTTGAGGGTGTGCTCCCGATCGAGCCGGGGGCACACCCGACGGCCCGTCGCAGCGGACCGCCCCGGCAGGCTTCCGGGCCCCGGCTTCACCCGAGCACCCGAGTAGGTGTCAGGCCCCCGCCTCGCACGACCGCCCCCAGCAGGCCGCGACCGTCCGCCCCACCGCAGCGCCCTCACAAGCTGCCGACCGCCGCCGCCCCATCGCCGAGCCACCCGGCCACCCGCCTCCCCCGAACACGCCCCGACTTCCCACAACCCACCCGAGCTTCGGGTGACGGGCGGCACCCGCAGTGAACTTTCCCTGGTCGGCGTCCGTGGGTACGGATGACCCCGGTCCCCGACAGCACCGCCCGACAGGTCTAAACCAATCGGCGGTCGGCCCTTGTCATCGCACCCTCGGGTCTGATGAGCTGTGGCCTGGGACACAACGGACACCCTGGGAAAGGCAGATGCCGTGAGCAACGAAAGCCTGGCCAACCTGCTCAAGGAAGAGCGCAGGTTCGCACCCCCCGCCGACCTGGCAGCGAACGCCAACGTCACGGCGGAGGCGTATGAACAGGCCAAGGCTGACAGGCTCGGCTTCTGGGCCGAGCAGGCCCGTCGGCTGACCTGGGCCAAGGAGCCCACCGAGACCCTCGACTGGTCGAACCCGCCGTTCGCCAAGTGGTTCAAGGACGGCGAACTCAACGTCGCCTACAACTGCGTCGACCGGCACGTGGAGGCCGGTCACGGCGACCGGGTCGCCATCCACTTCGAGGGCGAGCCCGGCGACAGCCGCGCGATCACCTACGCCGAGCTCAAGGACGAGGTCTCCAAAGCCGCCAACGCCCTTGTGGAGCTGGGAGTCCAGGCGGGCGACCGGGTCGCCGTCTACATGCCGATGATCCCCGAGACGGCGATCGCGATGCTGGCCTGCGCCCGGATCGGCGCCGCGCACTCCGTCGTCTTCGGCGGCTTCTCCTCGGACGCCCTCGCCACCCGCATCCAGGACGCCGACGCGCGCGTGATCATCACCGCCGACGGCGGTTACCGGCGCGGCAAGCCGTCCGCGCTCAAGCCGGCCGTGGACGAGGCGGTCGAGAAGGCGGGCATCGTCGAGCACGTGCTGGTCGTACGCCGCACGGGCCAGGAGGTCGCCTTCACCGAGGGCCGCGACGTGTGGTGGCACGACCTGGTGGGGCGGCAGAACGCGGAGCACACCCCGCAGGCCTTCAACGCCGAGCACCCGCTGTTCATCCTCTACACCTCGGGCACCACGGGTAAGCCGAAGGGCATCCTGCACACCTCCGGCGGCTACCTGACACAGACCGCCTACACCCACAACGCGGTCTTCGACCTCAAGCCGGAGACGGACGTGTACTGGTGCACGGCCGACGTCGGCTGGGTCACCGGACACTCCTACATCGTCTACGGCCCGCTGGCGAACGGCGCGACGCAGGTCATGTACGAGGGCACGCCCGACACCCCGCACCAGGGCCGCTTCTGGGAGATCGTCCAGAAGTACGGCGTCACGATCCTCTACACCGCGCCGACCGCGATCCGTACGTTCATGAAGTGGGGCGACGACATCCCCGCCAAGTTCGACCTGTCCAGCCTGCGCGTGCTGGGCTCGGTGGGCGAGCCGATCAACCCCGAGGCGTGGATCTGGTACCGCAAGAACATCGGCGGCGACCGCACCCCGGTGGTCGACACCTGGTGGCAGACCGAGACCGGCTCGATGATGATCACCCCGCTGCCGGGCGTGACCGCGACCAAGCCCGGCTCCGCGCAGACGCCGCTGCCCGGCATCTCCGCGACGGTCGTCGACGACGAGGCCAACGAGGTGCCGAACGGCGGTGGCGGCTACCTGGTGCTGACCGAGCCGTGGCCGTCGATGCTGCGCACCATCTGGGGCGACGACCAGCGATTCATCGACACGTACTGGTCGCGCTTCGAGGGCAAGTACTTCGCCGGAGACGGCGCCAAGAAGGACGACGACGGCGACATCTGGCTGCTCGGCCGGGTCGACGACGTCATGCTCGTCTCCGGGCACAACATCTCCACCACGGAGGTCGAGTCGGCCCTGGTCTCCCACCCCTCGGTCGCCGAGGCGGCCGTGGTCGGCGCCGCGGACGAGACCACCGGGCAGGCGATCGTCGCATTCGTGATCCTGCGCGGTACGGCCTCGGAGACCGAGGACCTGGTCGCCGAGCTGCGCACCCACGTCGGCAACACCCTCGGCCCGATCGCCAAGCCCAAGCGGATCCTGCCGGTGGCGGAGCTGCCCAAGACCCGCTCCGGCAAGATCATGCGCCGTCTGCTGCGTGACGTCGCCGAGAACCGCCAGCTGGGCGACGTCACCACGCTGACCGACTCCACGGTCATGGACCTCATCCAGGCCAAGCTGCCCGCCGCGGCCAGCGAGGACTGATCGCGGCACCGGCATGGCGGAGCTGACGGAGGGCACCCATCAGCGGGTGCCCTCCGTCAGGACGCACCAGCGGCGAGGGCCGCGGGATGCGCACAGCCGTACGCTTACCTAAACTAAGCAAAACAAGTGCTCCATGGTGCGCCGGGAAGTCTGGTCGGCAGGTGTTCCGCCCTGCCCATCGACCGGAGGTCTCCCCCGTGACCGCGCCCCGCCCCACCACCCCCCGTAAGGTCCTCGGTCGGCTGTCATTGCCCGAGCGGACCTATGTGGCCAACGCGCTGCGCACCGAGACCGTCGGCGGGGTACTGCTGCTCGCCGCCGCGGTCACCGCGCTGCTCTGGGCGAACATCCCCGCGCTGCACGACAGCTACGAGAGCGTCTCCCACTTCCACATCGGCCCCGCCGCCCTCGGCCTCGACCTGTCCGTCGCGCACTGGGCCGCCGACGGACTGCTGGCGATCTTCTTCTTCGTCGCCGGGATCGAACTCAAGCGGGAACTCGTGGCGGGTGACCTGCGCGACCCGAAGGCCGCCGCGCTGCCGGTCGTCGCCGCCCTGTGCGGCATGGCCGTACCGGCGCTCGTCTACACCGTCACCGCGGTCGCCGGCGGCGGCTCCCTGGACGGCTGGGCCGTGCCGACCGCCACCGACATCGCCTTCGCGCTCGCCGTGCTCGCCGTCATCGGCACCTCCCTGCCGAGCGCGCTGCGGGCCTTCCTGCTCACACTCGCCGTCGTCGACGACCTCTTCGCGATCCTGATCATCGCCGTCTTCTTCACCGCCGACCTGAACTTCGCCGCGCTCGGCGGCTCCGTCGCCGGGCTGCTGCTCTTCTGGGTGCTGCTGCGGGCGGGCGTCCGCGGCTGGTACGTGTACGTGCCGCTCGCCCTCGTCGTCTGGGCGCTGATGTACAACAGCGGCATCCACGCCACCGTCGCCGGTGTCGCCATGGGCCTGATGCTGCGCTGCCACCGCCGCGAGGGGGAGGACCGCTCCCTTGGCGAGCGCATCGAGCACCTCGTGCGGCCGCTGTCGGCGGGGCTGGCGGTGCCGTTGTTCGCGTTGTTCAGCGCGGGGGTCGTGGTGTCCGGCGGGGCGCTCGCCGACGTGTTCAGCACGCCCGAGACTCTCGGCGTCGTCCTCGGGCTCGTCGTCGGCAAGACGCTCGGCATCTTCGGCGGGACGTGGCTGGCGGCCCGTTTCACCCGCGCCTCGCTCAGCGACGACCTCGCCTGGGCCGACGTGTTCGCTGTGGCGAGTCTCGCCGGCATCGGCTTCACCGTGTCGCTGCTCATCGGTGAACTCGCCTTCGACGGCGATCAGGCGATGACCAACGAGGTCAAGGCAGCCGTCCTGCTGGGCTCGCTGATCGCCGCGACACTCGCGACCGTTCTGCTGAAGATGCGGAACGCCAAGTACCGCCGGCTGTGGGAGGACGAGGAGCGCGACGAGGACGCCGACGGCGTCCCGGACGTCTACGAGGAGGACGACCCCGCCTACCACCTGCGGCTCGCCGCCCTCTACGAGCGCAAGGCCGCCGACCACCGCCGGATCGCCCGGGAGAAGGCAACCGCACACCACGGGCTTGCCGAAGTACCGGGCGGGGCAGGCGAGGACCACCATCGTCCGGCATGATCTGACGAGACGGTACAAAAGACGGGACCTTACGCAGTCGGACCGTGCCCGGCCGGACGACTGTGGCGGGTCAGGGACAAGACGCGGACAACGGACCGTACGCAGAAGAGGGAGACCGCGATGAGCGCACCCGACGGCAGCCCGGTCGGCGCCGAACGCAGCATCGGCCAGCTGTTCGCCTCGGCGACAGCGGAAATGTCGGCGCTGGTGCACGACGAGATCGCGCTGGCGAAGGCGCAGCTCAGGCAGGACGTGAAGCGGGGCGCGACCAGCGGAGGCGCCTTCTCGGCGGCCGGCGCGGTGCTGATCTTCTCCCTGCCGATGCTGAACTTCGCGCTGGCGTACGGCATCCGCACCTGGAGCGACTGGAACCTCGCGGTCTGCTTCCTGCTGTCGTTCGCGGCGAACGTGCTCGTCGCCGGGGTACTCGCGCTGATCGGCGTGACCTTCGCGAAGAAGGCCAAGAAGGGCAAGGGCCCGCAGAAGGTCGCCGCGTCGATGAAGGAGAGCGCCGTCGTGCTGCAGAAGGCCAAGCCGCACCCGCGGCCGGAGCTCCCGCAGGACCGGGTCCCCGAGGCCATCGAGGCTGTGGCACGCTCGTCGTCATGACGGACCCCGACACACCCCCGGCACCACCGGCTCCGGCCGTCCTGCTCGACGGCCCCTGGAGCCATCGCGACGTCGCCGCCAACGGCGCCCGCTTCCACATCGCCGAGCTCGGCGACGGGCCGCTGGTGCTGCTGCTGCACGGCTTCCCGCAGTTCTGGTGGACCTGGCGGCACCAGCTCGTGGCGCTCGCCGACGCGGGTTTCCGGGCCGTCGCCATGGACCTGCGGGGCGTCGGCGGCAGCGACCGCACACCGCGCGGCTACGACCCCGCCAACCTCGCGCTCGACGTCACCGGCGTCATCCGCTCCCTCGGCGAGCCGGATGCCGCGCTGGTCGGCCACGACCTGGGCGGATACCTCGCGTGGACGGCGGCGGCGATGCGCCCCAAGCTGGTGCGGCGGCTGGCGGTCGCGTCCATGCCGCACCCGCGGCGCTGGCGCTCGGCCATGCTGAGGGACGTCAAGCAGAGCCGCGCCGGTTCACACATCTGGGGGTTCCAGCGCCCCTGGATCCCGGAGCGGCAGCTCACCGCCGACGACGGGGCGCTCGTGGCGGAGCTGATCCAGGAGTGGTCCGGGCCGCGCCCGCCCGAGGACGAGGCGCTGGAGACGTACCGCCGCGCCATGTGCATCCCCTCCGCGGCGCACTGCGCGGTCGAGCCGTACCGCTGGATGGTGCGTTCCCTGGCCCGCCCCGACGGCATCCAGTTCAACCGGCGGATGAAGCGGCCCGTGCGCGTGCCGACCCTGCATCTGCACGGCTCGCTCGACCCCGTGATGCGCACGCGCAGCGCGGCCGGGTCCGGCGAGTACGTCGAAGCCCCCTACCGCTGGCGCCTGTTCGACGGCCTCGGTCACTTCCCGCACGAGGAGGACCCGGTCGCGTTCTCCTCGGAACTCATCAACTGGCTCCGGGATCCCGAACCCGACCGGTGACCGGTCGGCCTCGCCCGGTCACCGGCACGTGAACGCTTGTCTGACGAACGGCCAATTGCCCGGCGCATAGGCCAATTGGACGCCCCGGGCGCGGTTATCGACCATGGGGCGGGGGCACACGTCGGGGTATGGGCTGGACGCACGACTACAGTGACGCAACCCGCAATCGCCGCTCGGCGAGCGGTACGAACCCCCACCAGCGAAGCGGCGCACCGCAGATGGTGACCGCGGATCCCAGGGTGGGGATCCCGCGCATCCTCCGCCGCCGGGCCCGCTGGGTCTCCGTACGTCTGCGCCACACACGCGACTGAGGCGTCACCCTCGCGAGTGACGCCCCGGCACCTGCCGCCTCAGCTCCGCGCCTAGAGCGCGCAGCTGTCGCTGCCCACCTGCTGGTTGGCGGTGCGGCCCTTGGTGATGTCCTGCTGGATCTCGTCCACGGTCAGCGCGTACCCGGTCTTGGCGTCGTCGAGGGACTTGGCGAACACCACGCCGTAGACCTTGCCGTCGGGGGTGAGCAGCGGGCCGCCGGAGTTGCCCTGGCGGACTGTCGCGAACAGGGAGTAGACGTCGCGGCGGACCGTGCCGCGGTGGTAGATGTCCGGGCCGTTGGCCGAGATGCGGCCACGCACGCGTGCGGCCCGCACGTCGTACGACCCGTTCTCCGGGAAGCCCGCGACGATCGCGCTGTCGCCGCTGGCCGCGTCCTTCCCGGTGAACCGCAGGACGGGCGCCTTGAGATTGGGCACGTCGAGGACGGCGATGTCGCGCCGCCAGTCGTAGAGCACGACCTTGGCGTCGTACTTCCTGCCCTCGCCGCCTATCTGCACGGTCGGCTCGTCGACTCCGCCCACCACGTGCGCGTTGGTCATGACGCGGCGGTCGGAGAAGACGAAGCCCGTGCCCTCCAGGACCTTGCCGCAGCTCGGGGCCGTGCCCGTGACCTTGACGATGGAACGCTGGGCGCGGGTCGCCACCGGGCTGTTCGCCAGGGCCGGGTCGGGCGGCCGGACGTCGGTGATCGGCTCGTTCGAGAACGGGCTGAAGACCTGCGGGAAGCCGTTCTGCGCGAGGACGGAGGAGAAGTCCGCGAACCAGGTGGCCGCTTGGTCCGGCAGGGCCTGCGAGACGCCCAGCAGCACCTTGGAGTTGCGGACCTCCTTGCCGAGCGTGGGCAGCGTCGTGCCCGCGAGGGCCGAGCCGATCAGCCAGGCGACGAGGAGCATCGCCACGACGTTGACCAGGGCGCCACCGGTGGCGTCGAGGGCCCGGGCCGGGGACCAGGTGATGTGCCGGCGCAGCTTGTTGCCGAGGTGGGTGGTCAGGGCCTGGCCGACGGAGGCGCAGACGATGACGACGACGACCGCGACGACGGCGGCGGTCGTGTTCACCTCCGCGTTGTCCGTCAGTGCGTCCCAGATGACGGGCAGCACGTACACCGCGACGAGGCCGCCGCCCAGGAAGCCGATCACCGACAGGATGCCGACGACGAACCCCTGGCGGTACCCCACGACCGCGAACCACACGGCGGCGACCAGCAACAAGATGTCCAGCACGTTCACGGAGGCCACCCTGTCATGCGCGCCAGTCGAGCGGGACCTGCTTCTCGCGGTCCCAGGGCCGCTCCCAGCCCGCGAAGTGCAGCAGCCGGTCGATGATTCCGGCCGTGAAACCCCAGACAAGGGCTGATTCGACCAGAAATGCCGGACCTCGGTGGCCGCTGGGGTGGACGGTGGTCGCTCGGTTGGCGGGATCAGTGAGATCCACCACGGGGACGGTGAAGACCCTCGCGGTCTCGTTCGGATCGACGACCCCGACCGGGCTCGGCTCCCGCCACCAGCCCAGCACGGGTGTGACGACGAAGCCGCTGACCGGGATGTAGAGCCGGGGCAGGACGCCGAAGAGCTGGACGCCGGAGGGATCGAGGCCGGTCTCCTCCTCCGCCTCGCGCAGGGCGGCCCGCAGCGGGCCGTCACCGAACGGGTCGCCGTCCTCCGGGTCGAGGGCGCCGCCCGGGAAGGAAGGCTGGCCGGCATGCGAGCGCAGGGAGGTCGCACGCTCCATGAGCAGCAGCTCCGGCCCCTGTGCGCCCTCACCGAACAGGACCAGCACGGCGGACTGCCGTCCGGCGCCGTCCTCCGGCGGCAGGAAGCGGCTCAGCTGCGTCGGCCGGACGGTCTCCACGGCGTGCACCACCGGGTCCAGCCAGCCGGGCAGCCCGTCCTTGCTCAGCACCACCGGGCCGTCCTGTGTGTCGCTCGCGCGCGTCATCGCCACCCCCGTCGTCCTGCCGCATCCAACGCGCGGCGGCCCCGAGATCGTTCCGTGAGCGCCCGGGATCCCCTGAACGGGCGGCGCGTCAGGCTCCCAGGGGGGCGCGTCGGGCCGCTTGGGCGGCGGACCGCATGTTTCGGGCGGTTCATCCGGCCCCCAGCGGCGGCGCCGGTGTGCCGCCCGCGTCCAGATAGGCCTGCGGCGGCTTCAGACGCTGGCCGGGGAAGCCGCCCTTCTCGTACTTGAGGAGCTTCTTCGCCTTCTCCGGGTCGGTCTCGCCCTCGCCGTACGCCGGGCAGAGCGGGGCGATCGGGCAGGCGCCGCACGCGGGCTTGCGGGCGTGGCAGATGCGTCGGCCGTGCCAGATCACGTGGTGCGAGAGGTCCGTCCAGTCGCTCTTCGGGAAGAGCGCGCCGACGGCGGCCTCGATCTTGTCCGGGTCGGTCTCGGCGGTCCACCGCCAGCGGCGCACCAGGCGCTGGAAATGCGTGTCCACGGTGATGCCGGGGCGCCCGAAGGCGTTGCCCAGCACGACGAACGCGGTCTTGCGGCCGACGCCGGGCAGCTTCACCAGGTCCTCGAGACGCCCGGGCACCTCACCGCCGAAGTCCTCGGCCAGGGCCTTCGACAGCCCTATGACCGACTTCGTCTTGGCCCGGAAGAAGCCGCACGGGCGGAGGATCTCCTCGACCTCCTCGGGGTTGGCGGCGGCCAGGTCCTCCGGGGTCGGGTACTTGGCGAAGAGGGAGGGGGTCGTCTGATTGACCCGCAGGTCGGTCGTCTGGGCGGACAGGACCGTGGCGACGACCAGTTGGAAGGGGTTCTCGAAGTCCAGCTCGGGGTGCGCGTACGGGAAGACCTCGGCGAGCTCGCGGTTGATGCGGCGGGCCCGGCGGACCAGGGCGGTACGCGACTCGTCCCCCGGCGGGTGGACGACGGTCTTGGCGGGGGCGGTGCCCTTGATGCGGGCGGTGGCTTTCTTGGGCGCGACCGTGACCTTCTTGGCCGCGGGCGCCTTCTTCACGGACGCGGCCTTGGTGGCCTTCCTGGGAGCGGCCGCCTTCTTGGAGGCCGGCTTGGAAGCCGATGCCGTCTTGGAAGCCGTGGCCTTCGAGGCAGTCGCCTTGGAGGCAGCGCCCTTCGAGGACGCTGCCTTCTTCGCGGACGCGGCCTTCTTCACCGGCTCCGTCTTGTTCTGTTTCGCCGTTTTCCTACCGCCATCGGGGCTCTGTTCGCCCACAGCGGAATCGCGACGTACAACCACCCGCGCAGCCCCCTCGGCCTGTGCTCTCACCGGCGATTTGGACACCCGGCCAGCCTAAGGCCCGGCACCGGCATCCGCCCCGGCCCCTGAAGATCGGCGCCCAATTGGACCCCTGCCGCGTACCCCGGGACACGTGTGCGGCATCCTTGTGACAGATCACACTGTTTGGACCGCCCGACAAAATGGGCACCACGGTCCCTCGGTACACGGGGGAGCAAGATCCCCTGAGCAGGTCGACAAGGAGAGAACTCGTGGACGACGTTCTGCGGCGCAATCCGCTCTTCGCGGCGCTCGATGACGAGCAGGCCGCGGAGCTCCGCGCCTCCATGAGTGAGGTGACCCTCGCCCGCGGTGACTCGCTGTTCCATGAGGGCGACCCCGGAGACCGCCTGTACGTGGTCACGGAGGGCAAGGTGAAGCTCCACCGCACGTCCCCCGACGGCCGCGAGAACATGCTGGCCGTGGTCGGCCCCAGCGAGCTCATCGGCGAGCTGTCGCTGTTCGACCCGGGCCCGCGCACCGCGACCGCCACGGCACTGACCGAGGTCAAGCTGCTCGGCCTCGGCCACGGCGACCTCCAGCCCTGGCTGAACGCCCGCCCGGAGGTGGCCACCGCGCTCCTGCGCGCCGTCGCGCGCCGGCTGCGCAAGACCAACGACGCGATGTCCGACCTCGTCTTCTCGGACGTCCCGGGCCGCGTCGCCCGCGCCCTGCTCGACCTGTCGCGCCGGTTCGGCGTGCAGTCCGAGGAGGGCATCCACGTCGTGCACGACCTCACGCAGGAAGAGCTGGCCCAGCTGGTCGGCGCGTCCCGCGAGACGGTCAACAAGGCCCTCGCGGACTTCGCCCAGCGCGGCTGGCTGCGCCTGGAGGCCCGCGCGGTGATCCTCCTGGACGTGGAACGCCTCGCCAAGCGCTCACGCTGACCGCACACCTGGCCGTACGTCATCGGGCCCCGTCTCCTCACGAGACGGGGCCCGACGTCGTCAAGGAAGTCGTCAAGGAAGCGGAAAACGCGCCCTCGGCGGCCCTGCGCGCGGCACCGTGAGCGCATGACCGGCAATGCTGTCCGCCGTCCCGGACTCGACGCGCGGGGCTTCCTCACCCGGGAGGGCTCCCTCGCGCGCGTGCCCCCGGCCTTCCGTCCGGTCGTCGCCGCGGCACGTGACCGGCTCACCGCCGTGTTCGGGCACCGGCTGCACAGCGCGTACCTCTACGGGTCGATACCGCGCGGCACCGCGCGCGTGGGCCGCAGCGACCTGGACCTGCTGCTCGCCCTGCACCAGGAGCCGACCGCGGCGGACCGGGACGACGCCCGGGCGCTCGGCGCGGCCCTGGACGAGGAGTTCAGGCAGATCGACGGGCACGGCACGCTGCTGTTCAGCCGGGCACGGCTGCTGAGCGACCTGGAGAGGTACGACCTGGGGTGGTTCGTCGCCTGCCTGTGCACACCGCTGCTGGGCGAGGACCTGGCCGCGTGCCTGCCGCGCTACCGCCCGGACTCGCGGCTGGCCCGCGAGACCAACGGCGACCTGGCCCGGCTCCTCCCGCACTGGCGCCGGCGGATCGCCGAGGCGGGCGACACGGAGGAGGCCCGCCGGCCCCTGGTGCGCTTCATGTCCCGGCACCTGGTCCGTACGGGCTTCACGCTCGTCATGCCCCGCTGGAACGGCTGGACCAGCGACCTGCACGAGATGGCCGAAGCCTTCGCCGGGTTCTACCCCGAGCGCGGCGACCAGCTGCGGACCGCGGCCGCCCTGGCGCGGGACCCGGCCGGGGACGCCGCCGTGCTCGCGGCGTACGTCGGCGATCTCGGTCCCTGGCTCGCCGCGGAGTACGCGCGCGTGCACGGCGTCAAAGCGCCGCGTCCCTGAGGGCATGGGCTCCCCTGGGGCCCTAGATGAGCCCGTGCTCCTCCAGATAGTCCATCTGCGCCCGGACCGAGAGCTCCGCCGCCGGCCACAGGGAGCGGTCCACGTCCGCGTAGACGTGGGCCACGACCATGGGCGGGGTGCGGTAGCCGTCCTCCACGGCCGTCTCCACCTGGGCGAGGCGGGTGGCGCGGTGGGCGAGGTAGTACTCGACCGCGCCCTGGGCGTCGTCCAGGACGGGGCCGTGCCCCGGCAGGACTGTGTGGACGCCGTCGTCGACCGTGAGGGAGCGCAGGCGGCGCAAGGAGTCCAGGTAGTCGCCGAGACGGCCGTCGGGGTGGGCCACGACCGTCGTGCCGCGGCCGAGGACCGTGTCGCCGGTGAGGACCGCCCGGTCGGCCGGGAGGTGGAAGCAGAGGGAGTCGGAGGTGTGGCCGGGGGTCGGTACGACGCGCAGTTCCAGCCCGCCGGTGGTGATGACGTCTCCGGCGGCCAGGCCCTCCTCGCCCAGCCGCAGGGCCGGGTCGAGGGCACGCACGCGCGTGCCGGTCAGTTCGGCGAACCGGGCGGCGCCCTCCGCGTGGTCGGGGTGGCCGTGGGTCAGCAGGGTCAGGGCGACCCGCTTGCCGGCCTGCTCGGCCGTGGCGACGACCTGCCGCAGGTGCCCGTCGTCCAGCGGACCCGGGTCGATCACCACGGCCAGGTCCGAGCCGGGCTCGGAGACGATCCAGGTGTTCGTGCCGTCCAGGGTCATCGCCGAGGCATTGGGGGCCAGGACGTTCACGGCCCGCGCGGTGGCGGGCCCCGAGAGGACCCCGCCGCGGGGCTGGCCGGGAAGGGCGGTTGCGTCCGTCATGCGGTGGCTCCACCGGTCGCGATGTGCTTGGTGAACTCGTCGTGGCCCGGCCAGGAGAGCACGATCTCCCCGTCCACCAGGCGGGCGGTGGCCAGGACGGGCGTGAGATCACGCCCCGGGGCGGCTTCGAGTGCCCCGGCGGCCGTCCCGTATGCCGTCAGCTGGCGCAGGGTCGCGATCGTCGGCGGCATCATCAGCAGCTCGCCCTTGTCGTACCCGGCCGCCGCCTCGCTCGGGGCGATCCACACCGTGCGGTCGGCCTCCGTGGAGGCGTTGCGGGTGCGCTGCCCCTCGGGGAGCGCGGCCACGAAGAACCAGGTGTCGTAGCGGCGGGACTCGAACTCCGGGGTGATCCAGCGGGTCCAGGCGCCGAGCAGGTCGGAGCGCAGGACCAGGCCGCGGCGGTCCAGGAACTCCGCGAAGGACAGGTCCCGGGCGACCAGGGCGGCCCGGTCGGCCTCCCAGTCGGCGCCCGTGGTGTCACCGACGACCGCGTCGGCGGCCGGCCCGGCGAGCAGCACGCCCGCCTCCTCGTACGTCTCGCGTACGGCCGCGCAGACGATCGCCTGGGCCGCCGTCTCGTCGACGCCGAGCCGGTCCGCCCACCACGCGCGCGTGGGGCCGGCCCAGCGGACGTGGTGGTCGTCGTCGCGCGGGTCGACACCGCCACCCGGATACGCGTACGCGCCTCCGGCGAAGGCCATGGAGGCGCGTCTGCGCAGCATGTGGACGGCCGGGCCGCTGCCGGTGTCCTTCAGGAGCATGACGGTGGCCGCGCGCTTCGGGGTCACCGGGGTGAGGGTGCCGGCCGCGAGTGCGCGGATGCGGTCGGGCCACTCCGGGGGGTACCACTGACCGTTCGCCATGGGCGCGAGGCTATCCCGTGACGGGCGGATGTTCGAGTGGCCCCCGGGGACGGATTCCGCAGCTGGGGCCACCGAAGAGGGTGCTACGCGAGCTCCACCTGGATCTCGACCTCGACCGGCGCGTCCAGCGGCAGCACCGCCACGCCGACCGCGCTGCGGGCGTGCACGCCCTTGTCGCCGAGGACCTCGCCGAGCAGCTCGCTCGCGCCGTTCAGCACCGCGGGCTGGCCCGTGAAGTCCGAGGCCGAGGCCACGAAGCCGACGACCTTCACCACGCGCGCGATGCGGTCCAGGTCACCGGCGACGGACTTCACGGCGGCCAGGGCGTTCAGCGCACACGTGCGTGCCAGCTCCTTGGCCTCCTCCGGGGTGACCTCGGCGCCGACCTTGCCGGTGACCGGAAGCTTGCCGTCCACCATCGGGAGCTGCCCGGCGGTGTAGACGTACGGCCCGGACTGCACGGCCGGCTGGTACGCGGCGAGCGGCGGTACCACGTCGGGCAGGCTCAGGCCGAGCTCGGCCAGCTTCGCCTCGACGGCGCCCACTACTGCTTCTCCCGCTTCAGGTAGGCGACGAGCTGCTCGGGGTTGTTCGGCCCGGGCACGACCTGGACGAGCTCCCAGCCGTCCTCGCCCCAGGTGTCCAGAATCTGCTTCGTGGCGTGGACGAGCAGCGGCACGGTTGCGTATTCCCACTTGGTCATGTGGCCGACTCTAGCCGCTGTCCCGGAGGGGTCACGCGGCCGACCACGGCATGGGTTGTCCACAGCCTCCCGCGTAGCCCGGGCACGAACTGGTTAGGCTCGAATACGTGAGCAGGCTCCAGGTCGTCAGCGGCAAGGGCGGTACCGGCAAGACCACGGTGGCCGCGGCCCTAGCGCTGGCCCTGGCCACGGAGGGGAAGCGGACGCTTCTCGTCGAGGTCGAGGGCCGTCAGGGCATCGCGCAGCTCTTCGAAACGGAAGCGCTGCCTTATGAGGAACGGAAAATCGCGGTAGCACCCGGGGGCGGGGAGGTGTACGCACTCGCCATCGACCCCGAACTGGCCCTTCTGGACTACCTCCAGATGTTCTACAAGCTGGGCAGCGCGGGACGGGCCCTCAAGAAACTCGGCGCGATCGACTTCGCCACCACCATCGCGCCCGGCCTCCGGGACGTCCTCCTGACCGGCAAGGCCTGCGAGGCCGTACGCCGCAAGGAGCGCAGCGGGCGGTTCGTCTACGACTACGTCGTCATGGACGCCCCGCCGACCGGGCGGATCACGCGCTTCCTGAACGTGAACGACGAGGTCGCGGGCCTCGCCAAGATCGGCCCGATACACAATCAGGCGCAGGCCGTGATGCGGGTGCTGAAGTCGCCCGAGACGGCCGTGCACCTGGTGACGCTGCTGGAGGAGATGCCGGTCCAGGAGACCATGGACGGCATCGCCGAGCTGCGCTCGGCCCGGCTGCCGGTGGGGCGGATCATCGTGAACATGGTCCGGCCGGAGGTGTTGGACGAGACCGACCTGGAACTCGTACGGACGGTCCCGCGTTCCACTGTCGCGCGGTCCCTGTCGTCGGCGGGGCTCGGCGGGGCGCGGCGCGGCGGGCACGCCGAGCGGCTGGTGGACCCGCTGCTCACGCAGGCCGAGGAGTACGCCGAGCGGTACACGCTGGAGCACGAGCAGCGCGCGGTCCTGGCCGAGCTGGGCCTGCCGCTGCACGAACTGCCGCTGTTCGCCGAGGGCATGGAGCTGGCGGGGCTGTACGAGCTGGCCCGTGAGCTGCGCGAGCAGGGCGTGTCATGAGCCAGGACGGACAGGCAAGGCACGCGAGGCCCGTCATGAGTCGGAAGCAGGGGATGTCATGAGTCGTCCGGACCCGGCCCACCACCGTCTGTCGCCGGCGCGTCTGCTCGACGTCGATCCGCTGCTGGAGGACCCGAAGACCAGGATCGTGGTCTGCTGCGGCTCGGGCGGGGTCGGCAAGACCACGACCGCGGCGGCCCTGGGCCTGCGCGCCGCGGAGAGGGGCCGCAAGGTGGTCGTCCTGACCATCGACCCGGCCCGCCGGCTCGCCCAGTCCATGGGCATCGACTCGCTGGACAACACCCCGCGCCGGGTGAAGGGCATCGACGACACCGCGGGTGGCGAGCTGCACGCGATGATGCTCGACATGAAGCGCACCTTCGACGAGATCGTCGAGGCGCACGCGGACCGCGAGCGGGCGGACGCCATCCTGGGCAACCCCTTCTACCAGTCGCTCTCGGCGGGCTTCGCGGGCACGCAGGAGTACATGGCGATGGAGAAGCTCGGGCAGCTGCGCGCCCGGGACGAGTGGGACCTGATCGTCGTCGACACCCCGCCGTCCCGCTCGGCGCTGGACTTCCTGGACGCGCCCAAGCGGCTCGGCTCGTTCCTGGACGGCCGGCTGATCCGGCTGCTGACGGCACCGGCGAAGCTGGGCGGCCGGGCCGGGATGAAGTTCCTGAACGTCGGGATGTCGATGATGACCGGCACCCTCGGCAAGCTGCTCGGCGGTCAGCTCCTCAAGGACGTCCAGACGTTCGTGTCCGCGATGGACACGACCTTCGGCGGCTTCCGCACGCGCGCGGACGCGACGTACAAGCTGCTCCAGGCGCCCGGCACGGCGTTCCTCGTGGTCGCGGCACCGGAGCGGGACGCGCTGCGCGAGGCCGCTTACTTCGTGGAACGCCTGGCGGCGGAGGACATGCCGCTCGCCGGCCTGGTGCTCAACCGGGTGCATGGCAGCGGCGCCGACCGGCTGTCGGCCGAGCGGGCGCTCGCCGCCGCGGAAAATCTTGAAGAGCCCCGCATTGTGGATCAGGAGGGCGGGAAAGCAGTACTTCGTAACTCCCCCGACGCACAGACCAGTTCAGACTCTCCCACGCCCGGAACACCAGCTGGGGCTCCGGGATCGGCTCCCGAGGGTGGCTCCCCCACCGAAGACGCCGAGAACACCGAGCACGTCGAGGACGCCGAGCGGTCCGTGGACCAGCTCACGGCTGGCCTGCTGAGGTTGCACGCCGATCGCATGCAGCTGCTCTCCCGTGAGCAACGCACGCGTGACCGCTTCACCGCGCTGCACCCCGAGGTGGCCGTGACGGAGGTGGCCGCGCTGCCCGGCGATGTGCACGACCTCGCGGGACTGCGTGCCATCGGCGACCGGCTCGCGGCCGACGAGCGCGAACTGCCCGGCCCCGTCGACCAGCCGGAACCGCCCGAGGCGACTGCCTGAGGTCACCCGGGGCGCCTGAGTCATGGCCAAGAACTCGCAGGTGATGGCGAAGGGCCCGGAAAGGGCCCTCAGACCTGGAGCCGGGGAGCTCCCGAGGGGGACTCCTCAGCTCACCGCAGCGTAGTTCTCGTAGATCTCGTCGTCGTCCAGGGGCAGAACACCGCACCCCCGCTCGTACTCCGTGCGCGCCGTCTCCAGCAGCCGGCGCCAGGAGGTCACCGTGGGACGCCTGCGCAGCAGTGCGCGGCGCTCCCGCTCCGTCATGCCTCCCCACACGCCGAACTCGACGCGGTTGTCGAGCGCGTCGGCCAGGCACTCCGTGCGCACCGGGCAACCCGTGCACACCGCCTTGGCCCTGTTCTGCGCTGCTCCTTGAACGAACAGTTCATCCGGATCGGTAGTGCGGCAGGCCGCCTGCGCACTCCAGTCGACTACCCAGCCCATACCGGCGCCGTCCTCTCCCGAATCGAGGCTCCCCCACGGCGGCAGCGGCATATTCACCGCCGCCAGTTGAGGACGTTACGGAAGGTGGGCACAGCGCAACACCCCCTTCGGGCCCAATCTTGAATGGCCCGAACGGACTATGGGTAAGCGGCAGATCACCCGGGGGAGTGAGCTGGCGGCATACGTAACTTTCCCGACAAACCGGGACAGTTCAGCTACGTCACAACGGACGCCGTATGACACACAAGGCGGATTCGGACACGGCCCCACCAAAAAAGTTGGGGAACACCCAGAACGATTCGGGGTCGCCGGACGTATTGATACGTGACCTCACTGCTGTGACAGTTGAGAGCAGCTTAGGCCAAGGCCTATACGCCTGTCCGGCGAATGAGAACGTAGGCTGCCCTCATGCCAAACAAGCGCTCGGGCGGTGGTCTGTCTCCCACGCAGCAGGCCGCCAAGTTCCTCGGTGTCAGTGTCCTCGCGGGAGCCGTGCTGGCCGGCATCGCGCTCCCGGCGGTGGGCGCGCTGGGACTTGCGGCCAAGGGATCGGTCGAGAGCTTCGACGACCTCCCCGCCAACATGAAGACCCCGCCGCTGAGTCAGCGCACCACGATCCTCGACGCCGACGGCGGCCAGATCGCCACGGTCTACTCGCGCGACCGCACGGTGGTCCCCCTCAAGGACATCTCGCCGTACATGCAGAAGGCGATCGTCGCGATCGAGGACTCGCGCTTCTACCAGCACGGCGCGGTCGACCTGAAGGGCGTCCTGCGCGCCCTCAACAAGAACGCGCAGACCGGCGGGGTCTCCGAGGGCGCCTCCACCCTGACGCAGCAGTACGTGAAGAACGTCTTCGTCGAGGAGGCGGGCAACGACCCGACCAAGGTCGCGCAGGCCACCCAGCAGACCATCGGCCGCAAGATCCGCGAGCTCAAGTACGCGATCCAGGTCGAGGAGGAGCTGGGCAAGAAGAAGATCCTCGAGAACTACCTGAACATCACGTTCTTCGGCCAGCAGGCCTACGGCGTCGAGGCCGCCGCCCAGCGCTACTTCTCCAAGTCCGCCAAGGACCTCAGCCTGGAGCAGTCGGCCCTGCTCGCCGGCATCGTCCAGTCGCCCAGCCGGTACGACCCGGTCAACGACGAGACGGAGGCCACCAAGCGCCGCAACACCGTGCTGCAGCGCATGGCGGCCGTCGGCGACATCTCCAGGGCGCAGGCCGCCGACGCGATGAAGGCACCGCTCGGCCTGAAGGTCAGCAAGCCCAAGAACGGCTGCATCACGGCGGTCAAGGGCGCGGGCTTCTTCTGCGACTACGTGCGCGAGGTCTTCCTGAACGACCCGGTCTTCGGCAAGACCAAGAAACAGCGCGCGAAGATCTGGAACCAGGGCGGCCTCACCATCCGCACGACCATGGACCCGCAGGCCCAGAACGCGGCGCAGCGGTCCATCAAGGAGCACGTCTACAAGAGCGACGAGGTGGCCACCGCCGCCTCCCTCGTCCAGCCGGGCACCGGCAAGATCCTCGCCATGGGCCAGTCGCGTCCGTACGGCTTCAAGAAGAACGAGACGCAGATCAACCTGTCCGTCGACCAGTCGATGGGCGGCGGCATGGGCTACCAGCCCGGTTCGACGTTCAAGCCGATCGTGGCCGCCGCGGCCCTCGAGGACGGCATGCCGGCGAACAAGGTGTACCCGTCGCCCTACCAGATGGCGTACCCGAGCCCGGTCTCGGCCTGTGACGGCAAGCGGTGGGTGAACGACCCCGCCAACCCGGCCAAACTGGAGAACGAGAACTCCTCCGAGGTCGGCCCGTACGACATGCGGGAGGCGACCGCCAAGTCGGTCAACACCTACTACGTGCAGATGATCAGCGACATCGGCATCTGCCCGGTGACGACGATGGCGAAGAAGATGGGCGTCGTGCGGGCCGACGGCGACAAGATGCCCCAGGTGCCCTCCATCGCCCTCGGCACCCAGGAGATGTCCCCGCTGACCATGGCGAACGCGTACGCGACCTTCGCCTCGCGCGGCATGTACTGCACGCCGGTCGCCATCGAGTCGGTCAGCCGGCGGGTCGGTGACAAGACCTCGTCCCTGGAGGTGCCGAAGTCGACCTGCTCGCGCGCGATGTCGGAGAACACCGCCGACACGATCAACGCGCTGCTGAAGGGCGTCGTCGAGGACGGTACGGGCAAGAAGGCCGGCCTCGGCAGCCGCCCCAGTGCCGGTAAGACCGGTACGACCGACGAGCGCTACGCGGCCTGGTTCGTGGGCTACACGCCGAACATGGCCGGCGCGGTCTGGGTCGGCGACCCCGCGCACAAGCGCAAGATGGTCGGCATCACCATCGGCGGCCGCTCGTACGGCAAGGTCTTCGGTGGCGAGGTCCCCGGCCCGATCTGGGGCGACATGATGTCCGGCGCGTTGGAGGGCAAGCCCGTCGAGAACTTCAACACCGTCCACATCCCCGACAGCAAGCCGCGGGACCGCGGTGACGGTGACGACGACGGTGGCGGCCGCGACGACGACGGCAACGGCGACGACGGCTTCATCGGCGGCCTCGTCGGCGGCAACAACAACGGCGGAGGCGGCGGCGAGCCCTTCCCGACGCCCTCGTTCTCCATCCCGGAGGGCTTCATCCGGGGCCAGAGCAACGGCGGCGGCAACGGAAACGGCGGCCGGTTCGGCTGATCGGCAGGCGTGACGGAACGTAACCGAAACGGACGGCCCAAGGCGCGACCCAAGGGACGACCAAAGGGACGCCCCAAGGGACGGCCCCCTCTCACCCGCGTGGGTGAGAGGGGGCCGTCTCCGTCCGTACCGGGTCAGCAGGTCTCCGGGGCGATCACCGGATCAGCCGGCGAGCAGCTTCTTCACAGCGGCGGCGACGCGGCCGCCCTCGGCCTGCCCGGCCACCTTCGGGTTCACGATCTTCATGACCGCGCCCATGGCCCGCGGCCCCTCGGCACCGGCCGCCTTCGCCTCCTCGACGGCCTGGGCGACGATCTCCTGAAGCTGCTCGTCCGACAGCTGTTGCGGCAGGTACGTGGCGAGGACCTCGCCCTCCGCCTTCTCCCGCTCGGCCTGCTCGGCACGGCCACCCTGCGCGAAGGCGTCGGCCGCCTCACGGCGCTTCTTGGCCTCCCGGGTGATCACCTTCTGCACCTCGTCATCGGAGAGCTCGCGCTTCTCCTTGCCCGCGACCTCCTCCTTGGTGATCGCGGCGAGCGTCAGCCGGAGCGTCGAGGAGCGCAGCTCGTCGCGCTCCTTGATCGCAACGTTGAGGTCATCCTGCAGCTTCGACTTGAGCGTGGTCATGGGGTCGATTGTCGCAGGTGCGGGAGGAAGAGCGCCCCTTCATTTAGGGGGCCGTGGCCGAAGGGCCGGTGCCGTCAGGGGATTTCGGGCGCCGCCCGGGCACGGGCAAGGGTCGCGGTCTGACACGATGGTTGTATGCGCGCGCGATACGGAGTCCCCCTGGGAATCGCGGCGGCTGGCGCCGCCGGTCTGTTGTACGCGGCGGGCTTCGAGGCCCGCTCCTTCCGCCTGCGCCGGGTCACCGTCCCGGTCCTGCCCCCGGGAATGCGCCACCTGCGTGTGCTCCAGGTCTCCGACATCCACATGGTCGGCGGCCAGCGCAAGAAGCAGCGCTGGCTGCGGTCGCTGGCGGGTCTGCGCCCCGACCTCGTGATCAACACGGGCGACAACCTGTCCGACCCGGAGGGCGTCCCCGAGGTCCTCGACGCGCTCGGCCCCCTGATGGAGTTCCCGGGCGCGTACGTCTTCGGCTCCAACGACTACTACGGCCCCAAGCTGCGCAACCCCGCCCTCTACCTGCTCGAGAGGGCCCAGGGCCGCCACGGGCTCAACGGCAACGCGCCGGCCAAAGGCGTGGTGCACAACCCGTGGGAGGACCTGCGGGACAGCTTCGACGCGGCGGGCTGGCTCAACCTGACCAACTCACGCGGCGAGCTCAAGCTCGAGGGCGTCTCGGTGGAGCTCACGGGCCTGGACGACCCGCACATCAAGCGGGACCGCTACGCGCAGGTGGCCGGCGGCCCGTCCGAGTCGGCGGACTTCTCCATGGGCGTCGTGCACGCCCCGTACCTGCGCACCCTGGACGCCTTCACGGCCGACGCCTACCCCCTGATCCTGGCCGGCCACACCCACGGCGGCCAGCTGTGCATCCCCTTCTACGGCGCCCTGGTCACCAACTGCGACCTGGACACGGACCGGGTGAAGGGCCTGTCCAGGCACAGGGCGGAGGGCAATACGTCGTACCTGCACGTGTCGGCGGGCTGCGGCACGAACCGCTACACGCCGGTACGGTTCGCGTGCCCGCCGGAGGCCACGCTGCTGACGTTGGTCGGGCGGGACGAGGACTGGCGGAATTAGACGCGGCAGGACTGGTCGGGGCTGATCGGGGCTGATCGGAACTCGTCGGGGCTGGTCGGCCCCGGGTAACCCACACAGCCCCGGCCACATCGCCCCCTATGTCCGGTTCTGCCAGCGTGGGGGCATGACCGCCCCGATACCCCGGGACATCCCGGACCTCCCAGCGATACCGTCCCCGCCGGCACTGAAGCCCTCCCCCGTGCCCGCCACGGCCGTCGTCCCCCCGGTCCGCCGCCCCGCGGCCGCGGCCTTCCGCCTGCTGGTCGCCCTCGCGGCGGCCGGGGGCGTGACACTCGAACTGCTCCTCGGCGACCCGTCGCGGGTTCTGAGTCACTTCACGATCCAGAGCAACATGCTGCTCGCGCTGGTCATGGCCCTCTCGGCCCGCCGCGCGTGGACGGCCGGCCGACCCCTGCCGGGTACCGTACTGGGGGCGACGCTGCTCTACGTCGTCATCGCGGCCCTGGTGCACCACCTGCTGCTGACCGACGAGGCGAGCTCCTTCTCCCTCACGGGCGAGGCCGCCGCCCCGACGGGCGGGCAGGCCCTCTCCCACGCGGTGCTGCACACGGTGACCCCGATCGCGGCGGTCCTGGACTGGCTCCTGCTCACGTCCCCCGGCCGCATGCACCTCCGCCAGGCCAGCACCTGGCTCCTCTACCCCATGGCCTACCTGGCCTTCTGCCTCACCCGAGGCGAGCTGCTCCTCCCGGGCACGCCCGACCGCTACCTCTACCCGTTCCTGGACGTCGGCCAGGACGGCTTCAAGCGCGTCCTCGGCAACGCCCTCCTCCTGGGCCTCTCCTTCTACGCCCTGGCCGTACTCCTCGTGGCCCTCGACCACGCCCGCCCGAACCCCACCCACCACCGCGGCAAAACCGGATTTCGTCTCTAGCCACCGGTGGGCTAAAGTAAACGTCGTCGCCGCGACAGCAGCGACATCGGGGTGTAGCGCAGCTTGGCAGCGCGCTTCGTTCGGGACGAAGAGGTCGTGGGTTCAAATCCCGCCACCCCGACAGTGCAATAACCGAAAGGGCCTGATCCAGTGGATCAGGCCCTTTCGGTTTCGGTTTGTGCGGGGATCCCGCTACATCGACGCCCCGCTCACGATGCCCAGCAGCGTGAGGGCGACGAAGGCCGTGCCCCACGCCAGGGCGTGGCGTATGCAGCGGTACTTGGTCCAGGCGGTCTGGGACAGGACCGCCAGCTGGCTCAGGTCGCGGGACACCGGGTCGGTGCGGCGGACCGTCCGTTCCAGGTGGGCGGCCGACAGCGCCAGCCTCGCGTCGCCGAAGTAGTGCGTGCGGGAGTGGTGGGGGCTTCCCAGCCGTGGGGTCACGGCCAGGCCGAGCAGGACGAGTGCGGGGACGCAGGCGGCGCAGCCCGCCCACAGGAGGAACTGCGGGACCGCCGGGTACTGGCGCGGGGTGATCACGCCGCTGCCGATCGCCCCGAGCAGGGCGGTCAGGGCCGCGCCCAGGGACGCCAGCATCAGACCGGCCTTGTTGTCGGCCCTCACCAGCTCCTCACGGGCCTCGGTCAGCAGGATCCTGGCGAGTTCCGCGCCGCGGTCGGCGTCGCCTCCGGGTGTGGTCATGGCTCCCTCCTCCTTGCCGTCGGTGTCGGGCGGCTGCCGCCCGGCGGGCGGGCGGCAGCCGTGGTGCGCGGTTCCTCGTGCGGGCGGGTGCTTCAGACCGTCGACGACCGGCGGATCTCGTCCTCCAGGGCGTTCACGGCCTGCCGGACCCTGATGTTCATCGCGGCCGTGTGCTCCCTGGACGCCGCCTCCGATTCGGCGCGGTGGCGCCGGACGTCCTGTTCGATGGCGTCCTGGGCGATCTCCAGATTCGCCATGGCACGGCGTTCGGCGAGCCGGACCTCCTCTCCGTGGATCTTGACGGCGCTGTTGCTCTCGCTGCTGAGCATCCGGTCGTACGCGGTGTCGCCGCTCAGGTACTTCACCAGCACGGGAAGCATGTCGAGGAGCACGAACAGCAGGCGGACCAGCCAGATGCCCGCGAACAGCACCGCGTTGCCGCTCGCGAGTTCGTCGAGGGCGCGGATCCGCTCCAGGAGACCGATCTCCCTCTGCTTGGCGCGTTCCTCGTCCAGCCGCTGCTCGATGCCGTCGGCGCGGGCCTTCAGGAACGCCCCGCGGGACCCGGTCAGCTCGGCCTCGATCTTCGAGATGCGGTTGTTCATGCCGGCGAGCCGCTTCTCGTTCTCGCTGGTGCGGTGCGTGGTCCGGTAGCCCTGTGCCTTGTCACGCAGGCGCAGGCACTCGGAGGTCCGCTGGTAGAGGCCGGTGGCGGCGATACGGACCAGCCGGCGGCACTCGTCCCGTACCTCGGAGTCGATGGCCTCCAGCCGGGTGGTGTCCCGGTCCACTCGCTTCTGCAGGGTGGCGGCGTCCGAGCGCAGGGCTTCCAGTTCCTCGCCGCGTTCGCCGGGCGTCGCACCGAAGGAGAGGACGTACGTCCGGCCGCATCCCTCGGGTGTGACGGCCCGAGTCGTGGACGGTACGGGGTTGCAGCGGACCAGGTTCGTGCGCAGCCGGTCGATGGCGTCCGTGCGTTCGTCCGCGACGCGTTCCTCGATGGCCGTCTGGAAGATGCGCAGGACCAGCGGTTCGGCGATGACCACACCGAGCAGGAGCGCGATGAGCAGGCGCGTGACGAGAGGGCCGGCCCGTCGCCGGGCGTTCGGCTGGGGGGTGACCAGCCAGCGGTCGAGGTTGAGGACGAACAGCATCCAGATGACCGTCGGTATCAGGGCCAGGAAGGAGACCCTGCCGAGTGCCTCGGTCGCGAAGTTCCACATGGAGAACGCCGCGATGACGGAGGTGCCGAGCACCACCCCGCCGAGGGCCGTGTACTTGCTCCGCTCGTACTTGACCCTGGCCAGCAGTTCCTCGTCGACACCGGTCAGGGCGCGCAGCCGTCGTGCGGTGCCGAATCCGGAGGGGCGGGGAACGGAGGCGGGGGCGGGCGCCTCCCGCCGCCCGGTGGTGCGGGCGGTGGCCCGTCCGTTCTCTGCGCGAGCGGCGCGAGCGGCAGCGCCGTCGCCATGGGGCTGCTGGTCCTCCGCGGGGCGCGAGGCCGTCCGGAGGTTCGTGAGGAAGTCAGTCAACGAGATCGTCCTCGTCCGCGACGAAACCAACCTGGGCGTCGCGCGCGCCGGCCCGGCCCGCTGCCGCACTGCCGGCGCGCGCCGTGCCCGGCTCGACCATGCGGGCGCTGTCGGCGGCGGCTGTGACGGCGGGTGCGGCCTGGCCGCCGGTCTCCCGCAGGACCTGGTCCAGGACCTGGTGGTAGTCGACGTACTCGCTGCCGCCCATCTGCCGCAGCAGCGTCAGCAGCATGTCGCGGCGCATCTGCGCCTCCGCCGTCTCCCGCGCCTGCGCATGGGCCCGGTCGGACGTCTCGGCCGTGTGACGGCGGGCCGATTCCTCATCGGTGGCCCGGTGGATCCGGGCGGCCGCCTGGGTGACGTCGATCTCCTGCCGGGCGATGCCGAAGGCGTCCACGTGGTCGGATCCCTGGGAGAGCAGTTCCGCGATCCGCCGGGCGTCCTCGGTCTCGAAGTCGCGCTGCCCGCGCTGGAGTTCCCAGGCACGCCGCTCGTCGCGCAGCTTCTGCTCCCAGTCGCGCAGGTCGTCCGAGGCGTGCACCTCGGCGCTGACGAATTCCACGCTCATGCCCGCGACCCGTGGTGGCACGATCGCGCTGTAGGCCGTCATACGGTGGCTGACCTCGATGCGTACGGCATTGACCTCCTCCACGCGGTGCCCGGCGCCCATCCTCGGCAGGTCGGAGTCGCCCATCAGGTAGGCACGCAGGGGAACGGTGACATCGATGATGCCCTGCCGGGCGACGATCGTCGGGTCGGTCACCTGGCAGGTGAAGGCCGCCCGCACCGTGAAGTTGTCCGCCTCGCTCATCGACGGGAGCGTGCGCTCGACCTCGACCAGGCGGGCCCGGGTGTCGACCAGGCTGACCGAGGAGGCGTCGAGCACGTCGGGGTGGGCCGGGTCGAACACCATGCCCTCGGGGAAGGTGCGGTAGTTCCCGCCGACCCTGAAGACGTAGGCCGCGCCGGGCGGCAGTGGGGGTACGTCCTCGCGGCGGCGACGCCGAGACCACCAGGTCCCCTGGACCGTGGTCAGGATGTGCTCGGCGATGACCGGGTAGTTCACTTGCTTCGGCCTCCTCGGGCTGAAGGGAAGGGTGCGGTGGATATATGGCGCGCGGTGGTCCGCCGGGGGTCCGCCGGCGCCCGTCCGCGCAGTGATCCGATGAGCACCTGCGCCAGTTGGCGGGCGCCGGGGATCGCGTAGTCGGGGTGTTTCAGGGCGATGGACAGGTGGTGGCACAGGGCCGCCCACTGGCGGCCCGTCATGGCGCCGCGCATGGCCTCGCCGAGTTCGCGCACGGCGCCGGTGACGGAGGGGTCGTCGCGCAGTTGCACCAGCGTCCGGCACAGCGCGCCGACCGCCCGGCTCCTGTTGCCGCTGTGCAGTACGTCGGCCCACAGGGACCCGAGGTGGCGGGCACTGTCCGGGACGGTGCGCAGAAGAGCAGCGGTGACGGGCTCGTCGGTCTCCAGCCCTACGGCCTCCAGCAGTTGGACCGTGGTGCGCAGCGCGATCGACCTCTCCCGTGACCCCGGCCCCGTCCTGGCGATCACCGTCCGTACGTAGCGGAGGATGAACAGCACGCGCTCGGGATCGAGTTCGGCGGTCTGCAACAGCAGGACCAGCGAACGGCGGGCCGAGAACGCGACCCGCTCCCCGCGCTGCGCCAGCGACCAGAGCCCGTTGAGCGCGTCCAGCCGGTAGAGGGAGCCCAGGCGGCCCGTCAGCGCCATGGCCGCCGTCACGGCACGGCCCTGGCCGCTGTTGTCCGTCCAGCTCACGACGATGTTCAGGGCCTGCGGCGCGAGATGCTCGACGTCGCACATGAACTGCAGGGTCAGCGCGGCGGTGACGCGCTGGTTGGTGAGTCCCTCGGACCACACCTTCAGCAGGTTCTCGTCGACCTCGACGAGGGCGTGCCGGGCCAGCAGCGCGACGCCGCGGGCCACCTCGGTACGGGTGTCGAGGTCGCCGCGCAGGGCGAGGTCGCCCAGCCACTGGCGCAGCGGGTACCAGAGCCCGTATCCGTACAGGTCGTGGAGTTCGGCGATGACGAGCTCGCGGACGCGCGGCGAGGTGAAGACCGGACGCCGCTCGCTGCGGCCGGCGTCCCGGCCCCGGCCCGGCCGGTGCTCGGTCGTCACGAGCCCCACGGCCCGTTCCCTCCACCGGGCCCGGGACTGCCGGGCGACCGCGCCGCCCGGTGACGTCCCCTTCTCGTCGTCGGCCCCGGCGACCGGCCTCTCGCCGCTCTGCTCCCATTCGTGCACGTGAACGGCGAGCGCGGCGCACTCCTTCTCGAACGTCCGCTCCGGCACGCCCTCCAGGAAGGCCAGGGCCGCGAGCGGGAGCAGGTCGTCCGCGGAGGGCTGCTGCCGGAACCACTCCTGGACCCGCTCCCGGTAGAGGTCCCGGAGGGTGTCCAGCGCCTTCCCGGCACCCTCCTGGGGCAGGACGGCGGCAGCGGCGACGACGTCCGCGGGCCGCCGCTGCTCACCGACCCGTTCCAGCAGCTCCTGCTCGGTGTCCGGTGCGAGGGGGACGTGCGGCAGCATCCGCCGGCAGTGCTCGAACAGCTCCACCGGGTCCGGGGTGTGCCACGGCACGCAGTGGTCCCGCAGGGCCAGCCGCCGGCGCGTCGCCCCGGCCGCCGTGACGACCAGGTACGACCCCGTGCGGCGCAGTTCCTCGCTCAGCCGCCCGACCTCATAGGCCTGCACGGCCCGGTCGGGCAGCTCGCCCACGTAGTCGAGGATGACGTATCCCTGACCTGGTCTGAGGTCCCGCGACGCGGCCAGGTCGGCGAGGGCGTTGGCGGGTGAGAGGCTGCGCAGCCTCGCCGCGTCGCCCAGGATCTCCCGGAGCAGGGCGAGGGATCCCGCGCCCCGGCCGCATCCGTCCTGGCCGGTCAGCACCACGAGGGCGTTCTCGCGCAGCTTGTCGAGCGCCTCGTCGAAGCAGGGCTGCGGGGGCAGGTAGAACCGCAGGGCCCGGTCCGCTTCCTCCGGTTCGATGGTGCCCGGGGCGAGGCCCGGGGACGAGGCGGCGCCCATGCCGAACGCCGCTCCCGTGGCGTCGACGACACCGTAGAAGTTGTTGTTGACGAGCTGGTGGACGCGGCGGAGGTCGTCGTAACCGCGGTCGTCCTCCTCCCGTTCGTCCGGCTCCCGGCGCCGCTCGGCGGGCCTGTCGGAGCCCTGCTCCTCGTCCCCGGCCCGCGGTGCGCTGCCGGGGTCGTCCGGCACGGGCGGCTCGGGGTCCTCGTCGGGAGCGGGGACGAGGGGCGGGTCCAGCCCGTCGTCCGGGTCCGTGACGTCAGCCACCGGCGCTCCCGAAGCCGAAGACGGCTCCCCGGGCGTCCACCGGGCCGGCGATGTTGGTGACGTTGGTGTGCTCGCCCCGGTACTCGTTGCTGATCAACGGCCCGCCCACGGCGGCCGGCTGCGGCCGGTCCGCCGCGGGCTCCCCCGGTGCCGGGGCCGCGTGCTTCCCCCACTGCGCGGCCCCGGGCTCAGGCGGAGCCACGGCCGGGGCGGGCACCCACAGCCAGGCCGTGGCCTCGTACTCCTTCACCTGCGCGGTGACGCGGGTGAAGTCCTCGGTGGACAGGGTCGTGTGCCCTCCCGCCACCGTGGACCGGAAGACGTCGTCGGACAACAGCAGCGCCAGGTCGGCACCGGGGTGGGCGGCCAGGGCGTCGTAGAGCGGACGCGCGGTCAGCAGGCGTGCGGTGGCCACCACCGCCGTGCCGGCGAAACCGTTGTCGGCCAGTTCCACCAGCCCCTGGTGGACGACCGCCCGCAGCCGCATCCGGGCCTCGGGCACGCGCTGGACGTTGTACTCGCGCAACTCGGCGACGAGATGGCGAATGTAGTCGTCGACCAGGCGCGGCTCGGTGCCGTCCAGGAGACGCACCGCGAGCTGCTCGTCGCCCTTGCGCTGGATCTGCCACTGCGCGCGATCCAGGTCGGCGCCCCTGGCGGCGCCGTCCAGAAGGCGCGGCAGATCATGCTGCGTCTGGGACTGTCCACGGTCGTTCTTTCCACCGTAGGCCTCCGCGTCCACGGCTATACAGGCGCAAGGACGGAAACCGGACCACTCAGCCACCCGATCATTCCTCTCTGGACGTGCCATGAGCGGGCACCGCTCACGAAGTGCTGCCCGAGAGGCTAGGAGAGGGGGCGAGAAGTGATCCCGTACTAATACGGGTTGTCGGCCACGACTTTGGCGAATTCAAGCAGTTTCGGGACGTCACAGATGGTTATGGTTCGGTAACTGCGTTCCACCAGTCCCTGTGCTGTCAGTGCGGCCAGGCTCTTTTCGGCCGTGTTGAGCTTCAGACCGGCCAGCGAGGCGAGTTCCTTCTGGGTGAGCGTCACACCGAGGTCGCACCGCCGGCCGTCGCCGTCCGGCACGGGCTGGGCGTAGGCCTGGCTCAGCTCGGCCAGGACCCGGGCCAGCCGGGTCAGCGAGTCGTAGGCCTGGAAGTCCACCCGTCGCCGGTTGGCCCAGCGCAGGCGGGCGCACAGCATGTGGAGGATGGCCCGCATCGCGTCCGGGTGGCGGGTGAGAAAGGCCTCAAGTGCGCGCATCTGGATGATGCGCGCGGTCACGTCGCTGCACGCGACGACCGTGCCGGACCTCGGGCGGTCCTCGAAGGCGGCCATCTCACCGACCAGGTCGCCCGCTATCCGGACGGCCAGCAGCATGTCGTAGCCGCTCTCCGCGCTGGCGACGACCTTCACGACACCGCTCGTGATCAGCAGGACGTGCCGGCTCTCGTCGCCCTGCTGCAGCAGCGCACGATGCGGTGGATAGGCGATCGGCGTGCCCAGTTCCAGGAGTTCCTCGCGTGTGGCATTCCGCAACCGGCCGAGAAATGTTGATGGCGGCCACACGTGATTCACCAGCACCTCCGACGGTCTCACTCCGCGGCGCCTCGCGCCGCTCAAGCCCGACCATGCTGCCGTCGGGCCGTGCCCTGGCAAACAGAGGTGAAGAGAAGTGGCCTGTTTTCTCGCGTGGAAGCCTGAATTGACCGAACGAGCGTTCCTCTTGAACGGCCGATCTCAATACCGGCGAGTAATGTAATGGGGCGTCCGGCTCGGGGCCTGAGGCACTAGGACAGCACCCCGGCCAGCGTCCCCGCCACAGTGAGAGCCAGGAACACCGCCCCCCATCCCATCGCGTGCCGTATGCGGCGGTGCCGGGACGGGATGTCGGCAGGCCGGGGCCCTGTGGCCAGGCTCAGCAGAACCAGGGACGGCGCGCAGGCCGCGCAGCCGGTCCACAGGAGGAGCTGGGGGATCGTGGCGTACTGGGTGGGCGTGATGACCCCGGCGGTGATCGCGGCCAGGAGGGCGGTCAGGGCCGCGCCGAGGGTGGCCAGGGTCAGGCCGGCCCGGTGGTCCGCCTTGGCCAGCTCCGCGCGGACCGCCTCGGACAGGCGCGGCGGGTCGAGTTCCGCCGTGTGCTCGCCGTGGAGTGTGCTCATGCGTACTCCTCGCTGATCAGCGGTTCTTCCCGAGTACCCCAAAGCGGGCGTGGCACACCGGAGTTCAGGTGTTCCACGTCTCGTCGTACGGGTCGTGCGGGGTGGGGACCGGTCGGGCGGTCGTCACCTTCAGGTACGGGATCGGGCCGCCGTTCACCGGGTCCTTCATACGGCGGGGGGTGTAGGTGCCCGTGATCTCCAGCCAGGTGTCCGGCCGCAGGACCGGGGGGATGGCGCCCGTGAGGGCGATCTTGACCGGCTGGGCGTCGGCCGCGCAGCAGTTGAGGCCCATGCGGACCAGGTAGGGGGTGCCCTTGCGGTCCAGGGTGACGAAGCCGGTGATCTTCAGCCGGCGGTTCTGGAGGGAGCGGCCGTCGTCGTAGACCGCGCGGCCCGCGTAATCGGCCACGGCGAGGCGCAGGGGTGCGTCCCCGGTGGGGAGGGCTGGGAAGCCGAAGGGTTTCGTCAGGGCCGTGCCGGTGTGCGCCGCGCTGTAGGAGCCCAGGGCCGGTGGGGCGACCAGGATCAGGGCGAGGACCGGGAGCGTGAGGAGCCAGGAGACACGGGGTTCGCGGTGCGGGTGATGGTCGTGGGCGCGGCCCCTGCGGTCGTACCAGAGGGTGGCGGCCGCCGTGGCGATGAGGACCGCGCCGGCCAGGAGGACCAGGGGGCGCAGGCCCTCCTTGACGTAGCGCAGGTAGAGGTCGGTCGTGGCGGCGTGCAGGAGGGTCGCGCCGAGGAGGAAGAGGAGGGCCGTCTGGGCCAGGCGGTTCACAGCAGGACCGTTCCGGTCAGGGCCGATACGACGACGGCGAGGGCGAAGGTCGCGGGGGCGAAGCGCAGGGCGAAGGCACGGCCGAAGGTGCCCGCCTGCATCGCGAAGAGCTTCAGGTCGATCATCGGGCCGACGACCAGGAACGTCAGACGGGCCGTCAGGGAGAACTGGGTCAGGGACGCCGCCACGAACGCATCCGCCTCCGAGCAGATGGAGAGCAGGACGGCCAGGGCGGCGAGGACCAGGACCGACAGGACCGGGTTGCCCGCCGCGAGGCTCAGCCACTGCGCCGGGACCACGGCCTTGAGGGTCGCCGCGGCCATCGCGCCGATCACCAGGAAACCGCCCGCGTGCGTCACGTCATGGCGCACCGACCCCCAGAAGGCCGCTCCCCTGCCCTGCCCCTCGTACGACGCGCGGTCCGGTGGGCGGAGCCAGTCCGTGCGGCCGAGGCGGTGCCAGAGCCAGCCCATCGAGCAGGCCACCAGCAGGCTCGCGACGAAACGGGCCAGGACCATCTCCGGGTTGCCGGGGAACGCCACGGCCGTCGCCGTCAGCACGATCGGGTTGATGGCGGGTGCCGAGAGGAGGAAGGCCAGGGCCGCGGCGGGCGTGACCCCCCGGCGGACCAGGGCTCCGGCCACCGGCACGGACGCGCATTCGCAGCCCGGCAGTACGGCACCGGCGGCGCCCGCGACCGGGACGGCGAGGGCCGGGCGCTTCGGCAGCGCCCGCGCGAAGAACGACGGCGGCACGAACACCGCGATCGCCGCCGACAACAGCACGCCGAGCACCAGGAACGGCAGCGCCTGGACCATGACCGCGACGAACACCGTCATCCAGCTCTGCATCACGGGTGCGGCCAGGGCCCCGCGGATCGGGTCCTGGAACATCACCGCCGTGAGCAGCACAAGGGTCAGCAGGAGGGGGGAGTTGAGGTGCCGGCCTTCTTGCTCGCGGCCTTCTTGTTCGCGCCCTTCGTTCCCGCGGGCTTCCTTGGCGCGGGCTTCCGTCGCGCGGCCTTCCGTCGCGCCGCCGTCCCCCTCGGTGCCGCCGGGCTCGGCGCTGTCCTGCGGGGCAGTCTTCGTGATGGCCACGGGCCCGGTACCTCCGGTGGTGCGCGAGGGCATTCCCCATTCCCTCCCCTTGCGTACGGACGGCGACGGCCGGGCGTTCACGCGGCACCGTCCCCTTCTGGAACCGGCCGTCCCGGTGAGGCAGTCTTCTCCTCGTGGGGAGCGTTCCGAACCAAGGTCAGCCGAGTGATCCGGCCACGCACATGATCGTGTGCGGTGACGACGGGCTCGCGCACCGGCTGGCCGCCGAACTCCGCGGCGTCTACGCCGAGCAGGTCACGCTCGTCGTACCGCCCTCCGGCAGGCGGGTGCGCCGCCCGGTGGTCGGGCGGGCCAGGGCCGCGTCGGCGGCGCTGCTCGACCGGGTGGTGAGCGCGGCCGTCAGCCGGGCGGGGGCGGGCGGCGGCGAACCGGCCGCGAACGAGCAGGTCGTCGAGGCCGCCGAGGTCACCGAGGCGGTGCTCACCGAGGTGGGCGCCGACCGGGCGGCGGCACTGGCGCTCGTCTACGACGACGACGAGACCAACATCCGCGCCGCGCTCACCGCCCGCCGGCTCAACCCCCGCATCCGCCTCGTACTCCGGTTGTACAACCGGCGGTTGGGGCAGCACATCGAGGAACTGCTGGACCAGACCGCCGCCGTCGCCGCCGGGGACGGGCGGGGAGCGGGCCTCGACGCGTCGACGACCGTGCTGTCCGACGCCGACACGGCCGCGCCCGCGCTGGCCGCCACCGCTCTCGCCGGCACCAGCAAGGTCGTCCAGACGGAGGGGCTGGTGCTGCGTGCTGTGGAACGCCAGCCGCCGCGGCCGGGCGAGGTGGCCGACCCGGGGCTGTGCACCCTGGCGCTGCTGTCCGCGACGAGCAACGACCCGGCCGGGGCGGACGGTTCCGAGGGCAGCGGGGAGAACCGGCCCCGGCTGCTGCCGGACGAGGCCGCGGTGGCGGCGGCGACCGGGCGCGGCACCGTCGTCCTGGAGCAGGTGTCGTACTCGGGGCCGTCCCTGCCCGCCGGGCGGGGCGGTGTGCCGCCGTTCGCCTCGCTGTTCTCGCGGCGGCTGCGGTGGTCGCTGGCCGGGCTGGTGGGCTGTGTGCTGGCGCTCGCCGTCGGGTTGATGATCGTGACCGGCGAGCATCCGCTGTACGCGACCTACGTGACGCTGCTCGATCTGTTCGGCATCAACGATCCCGCGTTCCATAAGTCGACCGCGCGGCAGGTGCTGCAACTGCTGTCCGGGCTGGTCGGGTTGCTGCTGCTGCCGGTGCTGCTGGCCGCGGTGCTGGAGGCACTCGGCACGTTCCGCAGCGCGTCCGCGCTGCGCAAGCCGCCGCGGGGCCTCGGCGGGCACGTGGTGCTGCTCGGGCTCGGCAAGATCGGGACGCGGGTGCTGACGCGGTTGCGGGAGCTGCACATCCCCGTGGTGTGCGTGGAGTCCGATCCGGACGCGCGAGGGATGGCCACGGCGCGCCGGCTGCGAGTGCCGGTGGTACTCGGGGACGTCACCCAGGAAGGCGTGCTGGAGGCCGCGAAGATCCACCGGGCCCATGCGCTGCTGGCGCTGACCAGCGCGGACACGACGAACCTGGAGGCGTCGCTGTACGCCAGGTCCGTACGGCCCGACCTGCGGGTCGTACTGCGGCTGTACGACGACGACTTCGCGACGGCCGTGTACCGCACGCTGCGGGCCGCGCATCCGTTCGCCCTCACGCGCAGCCGCAGTGTGTCGCACCTGGCCGCTCCCGCGTTCGCCGGGGCGATGATGGGTCGGCAGATCCTGGGGGCGATTCCGGTGGAGCGGCGGGTGCTGCTGTTCGCGGAGCTGGACGTGGCCGGGCATCCGCAGCTGGAGGGGCGGACGGTCGGGGAGGCGTTCCGGGCCGGGGCCTGGCGGGTGCTGGCGCTCAACACGTCACCTCCCGGGGGACGTCGGGGAGAGGGAGAACCGGCGGGCGAGGAGCGGGTGCCGGCGGCATCGGGGCTGGTGTGGGATCTGCCTCCTACGTATGTGCTGGGGGCCGGGGACCGGGTGGTGCTGGCGGCGACCCGGCGGGGGCTCGCGGAGTTGCTGGGGCGGAGGCGGCGGGAGCGGGCGGGGGCGTGACGCCCGCGCCCGAGGGGCGCGGGGAACCGCGCGATCAGCCACACCCCACCCGCAGCCGCCGGACCACCCCCGCCTCCTGGGCTACTGGGCGCTCCCCCGTTCCCTCAGGTGCCTCTCCGCGAACTCCAGCTCCAGCCGCACCTGCTTGATCCGCTCGTCCACCACCAGCGAGCCGTGCCCGGCGTCGTAGCGGTACACCTCGTGCACCGCGCCTCGCGCCTCCAGGCGCTTGACGTAGTTCTCGATCTGGCGGATCGGGCAGCGGGGGTCGTTGACGCCGGCCGAGATGTAGACCGGGGCCTTGACCTGGTCGACGTAGGTGAGGGGGGACGAGGCCTCGAAGCGGTCGGGGACCTCCTCGGGCGTGCCGCCCAGGAGCGTGCGGTCCATCGCCTTCAGCGCTTCCATCTCGTCGTGGTACGCCGTGACGTAGTCGGCGACGGGCACCGCCGCGATGCCGAGGGTCCACGCGTCGGGCTGGACACCGAGGCCGAGGAGGGTGAGGTAGCCGCCCCAGGAGCCGCCGGTGAGGACGAGGCGGTCGGGGTCGGCGAGGCCGGAGCCGACGGCCCATTCACGCACCGCGTCGATGTCCTCCAGCTCGATGAGGCCGACGCGGTGCTTCAGGGCGTCCGTCCAGGCCCGGCCGTAGCCGGTGGAGCCCCGGTAGTTGACACGGATCACCGCATAGCCGTGGTCGACCCAGGCCGCGGGGCCCGCCGCGAAGGAGTCGCTGTCGTGCCAGGTGGGCCCGCCGTGGATGTCGAAGACCGTGGGGAGCGGGCCGGTGGCGCCCTGCGGCTTCTGGACGAGGGCGTGGATGCGGCCGCCCGGCCCCTCCACCCACACGTCCTCCACCGGCACCGAGCCGGGCGACTTCATGCCGGGCGGGTCGAGCACGACACCGCCCGACGTGGAGCGGACCGCGGACGGCTCGGCCGCCGAGGACCACAGGTACTCCACGCTGCCGTCCGGCCGGGCCGTCGCACCGGACACGGTGCCCGGCGGGGTCGGGATCTCCGTGAGGGCGCGGCCGGCCAGGTCGTAGCGGAACAGCTCGCTGCGGGCCTCGAAGCTGTGCGCGATGAGCAGGCCGCTGCCGTCCGGGTACCACTCGGCGCTGACATCGCCCGGCAGTTCCAGCGCCAGGTCCGCCTCCTCGCCGGTGGCCACGTCCCACACCAGGGGCTCCCAGCGGCCGCGGCGCTGGTGGCCGATGAGCAGGCGCGTGTCGCCGTCGACGGGGGCGAAGCCGAGGACCTCCAGGCCCAGCTCGCGGGTGCCGCCCTCGGTGTCGTCGAGGCCGGCGACCACCGTGCCGTCGGGGCGCAGGACGCGCAGCGCGGAGTGCATCGCGTCGCCGTGCTCGGTGTGCTCGATGGCGATGAGCGAGCCGTCGTGGGAGAGGTCGCCGACTCCGGCCGACTCGCGGTGGCGGTAGATCTCCACCGGTTCCTCGCCGGTGCGCACCAGGTGGATGGTCGTGCCGTCCTCGTCCGTGGAGCGGCCCACGACCGCCGTGCGCCCGTCCCGGCCGAGGGCGAGGCCCGCCGGGTAGGAGGCCTCCAGGCCCTCGGCGGCCGGTTCGTCCGCGCCGCCCGTGAAGGGCTGGCGGCGCCACACGCCGAACTCGTCGCCGTCCTTGTCGTCGAACCACCAGATCCACGCGCCGTCCGGGGACAGCACACCGTCCGTCGTGCCGTTCGGGCGGTCCGTCACCTGGCGCTGCTCGCCCGTCGACCGGTCCCAGGCGTACAGCTCGTACGTCCCGGTCGCGTTCGAGACGAACAGGGCACGGTCCGGAGCGTCCTCCGCCCAGTCGGGCAGGGAGACCCGGGGCGCCCGAAAGCGCTTTTCCCAGTCCGGCATCCGCTCCTGCTGTCCCGCCTGTACCGCTTGCTCGTGCTGGTCCCGCTGATCCCGCGCTTCGGACCCGTTGCTCTCAGTCATGGCCCCATACTGCCCGCCCGGGCCGACAATGCGCTGGCGAGGTCCCCAGCCTGTGGACAACCTCCACCGGTTCCCCCTTCCGAGCCGGTCGGGCCCCGCGGCCCGACGTCGGGCTCGCCGAGGCCTGGCGGGTCGGCAACCGCTCTCTTCTCCGCCGGCCTCCCCGACGGGCCCTCTCCGTTGCCGACCCCGCGGGCAGGGCGTGCCCGACAGCCCCGTACCGTGGGGGTGTGTACCGGTTTCTGCTGACGCCCCGATGGTGGGGGATCAACGTCTTCGTGCTGTTGTCCATCCCCTTCTGCATCTTCATGGGGTCCTGGCAGCTGGGCCGGTTCGAGGACCGCGTGCAGGACCATCACACCGCGACCGAGCAGGTCGCCGAGGCCGGACGCGAGGCGCCCCGGCCCCTCAAGGACATGCTGCCGGTGACCAAGGCCACGTCCGGGAAGCTGGTCACCGCGAGCGGGCGGTACGGCAAGCAGCTGCTGGTGCCCGGGCGGGAGCTCGACGGCAAGCAGGGCTTCTACGTGCTGACCCTCCTGCGAACCGGCTCGGGCGAGGCGCTGCCGGTGGTGCGGGGCTGGCTGCCCGGGGCCGCGGGAACCGCACGGGTTCCCGCACCGCCTGCCGGCGAGGTCACCGTCACCGGGGCGCTCCAGGCGTCGGAGACCCCCGGGGACAACGGGGTCAGTGCGCAGGGCGGACTGCCCGCCGGGCAGACGGCGGCGATCAGCGCGGCGTCCTTGGTGAACCTGGTGCCCTACGACGTGTACGACGCGTGGGTCACGCTGTCGAAGGGTGACGCGGGGATGAAGGCGGTGCCGGCCGCCGCGCCGCCGGACTCGGGGCTGGACCTGAAGGCGTTCCAGAACCTGGGCTACACCGCCGAGTGGTTCGCCTTCGTGGGGTTCGTGATCTTCATGTGGTTCCGGCTGCTGCGGCGTGAGGTGGAGTCCGTGCGGGACGCGGAGCTGGGGCTGGTGACGGACGAGGAGCCGGTCGCCGTGGACGCCGCCGTGAAGTGAGGGGCGTCTTCGCCGGGGCCAGGGTGGGTCCGCAGCCCGGGCGAGACTGCTCCCCTTCGTACGCCCCCGCCGGCACCGCCCGTCCAGTACACCGTGCCCGCGCCCACGCCCCCGTCGGCACGCCCCTCCGATACACCGTGACCGGCTACGCCCCCGCCAGCACGCCCGTCCAGTACACGGTGCCCGCGCACGCGTTGGACACCGTCACCGAGGTGGCGCCCGAGCCCGTGCCCGGGGTGTACGTCACCGCCACGCTGCCGTCGACCGTGCCGTCCTCCCTGGCCAGCTGCGGGGCCGCGCCCGTGTCGCCGCCGGTGGAGGTGCCGGCCGTGGTCGCCGGGTCCTCCGAGGGGGTGGGGTCGGGGCTGGGGTCGGGACCGCCGACGCTGCCGCCGGGAGTGGGGCAGGTCTCGGAGGGGACCCAGGCGAACTTCACGTCGTAGCCGATGCCTGGCTGGAGCACCAGCTGGGCGGCCTCCAGGGACGGGTCGGGCAGCAGACCGGACGCCGCGTCGCCCGCGATGTGCCGGGCCGAACTGACCTTGCTCATGTCGGCGGCGCCCTGCGGCAGCGCGCTCACCGAGCCGGGGCCGGTGACCGTACAGGCCGCGCCGGAGACGTTGACGACACGGAAGGAGCCGGAGACAGCGCCCGTGGAGTCGGGGGCGCCGGCGCTTCCGGAGGCGGGGCCGAGCTGGGCGGCGGTGCACGCCTGGATGCCGGCGGCGGCGGTGGAGGAAGGGCCGGTACCGCCCTGGGACGCGCCGGTGGAGGCGCCGGATCCCTTGCCCTTGTCCTTCTCCTTCTTGTCGCCCTTCTCCTTGCCCTCGGTCTTGCCGGAGGAGCCGCCCGCGGTGCTCTCGCCGCCGTCCGGGCCCTTCCCCCCGCCCGAGCCGCCTTGCGTCTCGGAGGCGTGGCCGATGGCGGACGGGTTGGCGTCGGAGCCGGTGGCGTTGGAGACGTGCACCAGGGCGGGGATGGCGGTGCCGATGAAGAGCGCGGCGGCGGCCATGCCGACGACGGCCTGCCGCTTGCGGGTCCGCCGCTGGGGCACCGCCTTGCGCAGGTACTCCAGGGTGCCGTCGCGCGGCTCCACCTCCTGCACCACCTGGTGCAGCATCGTGCGCAGGTCCAGCTCGTCCGAGTCGAGCCCGTCCGGGCTCTGGTCGTCGGGGCCGTGGTTCACAGTTCCGTTCCCAGCGTGCGATTGCTTCGGATCTTGCCCGTGCCGCCTTGTCGGCGCCTGCCACTCGTCGGGGCGCTCGGCGGGCTCGGGGCCTTCGCGCCCGTTGCCGCCCGCGCCGTTGCGGTCACTCATGCCGGCGCCTCCATGGCCAGCCGGAGCGCCGCGATGCCGCGCGAGCCGTACGCCTTGACCGAGCCCAGCGATATGCCGAGGGCCTCGGCGACCTGCGCCTCGGTCATGTCCGCGAAGTAGCGCAGCACCAGCACCTCGCGCTGGCGGCGCTGCAGCCCCTTCATCGCCTTGATGAGGGAGTCGCGCTCCAGCTGGTCGTAGGCGCCTTCCTCGGCGCTGGCCATGTCGGGCATCGGCTTCGACAGCAGCTTCAGGCCGAGTATGCGGCGGCGCAGCGCGGAGCGCGAGAGGTTGACGACGGTCTGGCGCAGGTACGCCAGGGTCTTCTCCGGGTCGCGGACCCGCTTGCGGGCGGAGTGGACACGGATGAACGCCTCCTGGACGACGTCCTCGCAGGAGGCGGTGTCGTCGAGGAGGAGGGCGGCGAGACCCAGCAGCGAGCGGTAGTGCGCGCGGTAGGTCTCCGTGAGGTGGTCGACGGAGGTCCCGGCGGCGACGCCGTCCTCTGCGCCGTCACGCTGGTTGGGTATGCGGGCCGGCCGCGCTGCGGGCACGGGCGCGATCACCGGCATGCCACCGGGCGTACCGGCCATGCGGGGTCGTAGAGCCGCCGGACGGGGCGGTCGAAGGACCGTGCCGCGTGCCGCGCTGAAGTCGAGTACCTCTGCCACGCCTGTTGGACACGCTGACCCCTGTCAGGGTTGTACGTGCCGGGCATCACTTTCACGCCGACCGTCGTCGTGGACGGTCTACCCGCGTCAGGCAGCACAACCGATGGTGCATCAAATGCCCTCATGCGTCCCGCTCTTCCCCTATGTCCAAATGTAAACGGACGTCCCCACGCCCGGTTCCAGGCGTCCCCACGCCTGATAAAGCGCTTCCACGGCCGAAGGGCGACCGCAAAGACGCTCCCCGCCCTCCGCACGGTTGCGGAGGACGGGGAGGTAAATCCTCTGATGCCGAAGCGCCATGGACAAGTGGTCCGGACCATCGACCGGCTCACATGTCGTGCAGAGATCCTACAAACCGCCTATGACATCGGCCCGGGCATTTTGCCGCGGCGAAACTTCTCGAAAACGGATCGATGACCCGTCAGGGCAGCTCGGCCGCGACCAGCTCGGCAATCTGCGCGGTGTTGAGCGCGGACCCCTTGCGCAGATTGTCCCCGCACACGAACAGTTCGAGCGCCGTGGGGTCGTCCAGCGCCCGCCGGACCCGCCCGACCCAGGTCGGGTCGGTGCCGACCACGTCGGCCGGCGTCGGGAACTCCCCCGCGGCCGGGTTGTCGAACAGTACGACACCGGGCGCCGTGGCGAGGATCTCGCGGGCCTTGTCGACGGTGACCTCGCCCTCGAAGCGGGCGTGCACGGTCAGGGAGTGCGTGGTGATCACCGGCACCCGGACACAGGTGACGGCCACGGGAAGGCCGGGCAGGCCGAGGATCTTGCGGGACTCGTCCCGCACCTTCAGCTCCTCCGACGACCAGCCGTCCTCGCACGCCGTACCGGTCCACGGCACGACGTTCAGGGCGACCGGCTCCGGGAACGGCCCGGTGTGGTCCCCGACGGCCCGCCGTACGTCGCCGGGGTTGGTGCCCAGCTCCGTGCCGGCGACCAGGGAGAGCTGCCGGCGCAGGGTCTGCACACCGTCGCGCCCGGCACCGCTGACGGCCTGGTACGAGGAGGCGACCAGCTCGCGCAGGCCGAACTCGGCGTGCAGCGCGCCCAGGGCCACGATCATGGAGAGCGTCGTGCAGCTGGGGTTGGCGATGATCCCGCGTGGGCGCATCCGCACGGCGTGCGGGTTGACCTCGGGCACGACGAGCGGCACGTCCGGGTCCATCCGGAAGACGCCCGAGTTGTCGACCACCACCGCGCCCTTGGCGGCGGCGAGGGGCGCCCACCGCTCGGCGACCTCGTCGGGGACGTCGAACATGGCGACGTCGACCCCGTCGAAGGTCTCCTCGGTGAGCGGGAGGACCTCGGTCTCCTCGCCGCGCACGGTCAGCTTGCGGCCGGCCGAGCGCGGGGAGGCGATCAGCCGGATCTCGCCCCAGACGTCGGCCCGCTGGGAGAGGATCCGGAGCATGACCGTGCCGACGGCACCGGTCGCACCCACCACGGCAAGCGTCGGACGCCCGGACCGTACGGTCCGGGCGTCCTGTCGGAGGTCGGCCATCAGCGGCCGGTGCCCCCGTAGACGACGGCCTCGTCGCTGTCGGAGTCGAGCCCGAACGCGGAGTGCACGGCGCGGACGGCCTCGGGGACGTCGTCGGCGCGGGTGACCACCGAGATGCGGATCTCGGAGGTCGAGATCAGCTCGATGTTCACGCCCGCGTCGGACAGGGCCGTGAAGAAGTCGGCCGTGACACCCGGGTTGGTCTTCATGCCGGCGCCGACCAGGGAGATCTTGCCGATCTGGTCGTCGTAGCGCAGGGAGTCGAAGCCGATGCCGGCCTTGTTCTTCTCCAGCGCGTCGATGGCCTTGCGGCCCTCGGTCTTCGGCAGCGTGAAGGAGATGTCCGTCAGGCCCGTGGAGGCGGCGGACACGTTCTGCACGACCATGTCGATGTTGATCTCGGCGTCGGCGATCGTGCGGAAGATCGAGGCCGCCTCGCCCGGCTTGTCCGGCACGCCGACGACCGTGACCTTGGCCTCGGAGGTGTCGTGCGCGACACCGGAGATGAGAGCCTGCTCCACCTGCTTTTCCCCTTGCTGTGTCGTGCGAACGACGGGCTCGCTGCTGACCCACGTGCCCTGCAGCCCGCTGAAGCTGGACCGGACGTGGATCGGGATGTTGTACCGGCGGGCGTACTCCACGCAGCGGTGGAGCAGCACCTTGGACCCGGACGCCGCCAGTTCGAGCATGTCCTCGAAGGAGATCCAGTCGATCTTCCGGGCCTTCTTCACCACCCGCGGGTCGGCGGTGAACACGCCGTCGACGTCGGTGTAGATCTCGCAGACGTCGGCGTCGAGGGCGGCGGCGAGGGCCACCGCCGTGGTGTCGGAGCCGCCGCGGCCGAGCGTGGTGATGTCCTTGGTGTCCTGGCTGACACCCTGGAAACCGGCCACGATGGCGATGTTGCCCTCGTCCACCGAGGTCTTGATCCGGCCCGGCGTGACGTCGATGATCCGGGCCTTGTTGTGGACCGAGTCGGTGATGACACCCGCCTGGCTGCCGGTGAACGACTGGGCCTCGTGGCCCAGCTTTTTGATCGCCATCGCCAGCAGGGCCATGGAGATCCGCTCTCCGGCGGTCAGCAGCATGTCGAGCTCGCGCCCGGCAGGCATCGGGGAAACCTGCTCGGCGAGATCGATCAGCTCGTCCGTCGTGTCGCCCATCGCGGAAACCACGGCAACCACCTGGTTGCCGTTCTGCTTCGCTTCCACGATCCGCTTGGCGACGCGCTTGATGCCCTCGGCATCGGCTACGGAGGAGCCTCCGTACTTCTGCACGACAAGGCCCACGTGCGCTCCTCGCTCAATCCGTCTCTATCCGCTCATACGCATTCGTACCGCGGTCGGCTCAGTCTAACGAGCGTCCGAAAATCCCTTCCGCGATATCGCATGGTGAGATCTCGGCCCGCCCGTCCAGAGTCGCTCATGCCCATCTGGGCACACGCCACTCGGGAAAGTGCCCGGCGTCACAATCGCACGAGCCGCGGTCCCGGTCACACAACTTTCAAGCACTAGGGTTCGGCTGTGCGCGTACTCCTGGTGGAAGACGATGAACCGGTCGCCGAGTCCCTGCGCCGCGGCCTCAGGCGCTACGGCTTCGAGGTCGAGTGGGTGACCACGGGCGAGGCGGCCCTCCGGCACGAGGGCCCCTACGACGTCGTCCTGCTCGATCTCGGCCTGCCCGACACCGACGGCCTCGACGTCTGCAAGGCGCTGCGCGAGCGCGGCGACCTCCCGATCATCGTGATCAGCGCCCGCAGCGACGAGACGGACCGGGTGGTCGGCCTGGAGCTCGGCGCGGACGACTACGTCTCCAAGCCGTTCGGCGTCCGGGAGGTCATCGCGCGGATAAGGGCCGTCATGCGCCGCACCCGGCCCCGCACCCCCGCGGGGACGCCCGGCGCGGGCCCCGACCGCTACGGCACCCGCCTGACGATCGACCGCAAGGCGGCCCGGGTGCGCCTGGACGGCGAGGAGGTCGCCCTCGCGCCCAAGGAGTACGACCTGCTGGCCTTCCTCACCGAGGAGCCCGGGGCGCTGATGTCGCGCGAGCAGATCATGGAAGCGGTCTGGGACGCGAACTGGTTCGGCCCGACGAAGACGCTGGACGTGCACGTGGCGGCGCTGCGGCGCAAGCTCGCGGGGGCGATCACCATCGAGGCGGTGCGCGGGGTCGGCTTCCGGCTGGAGATCACGAAGGACGCGGGCGGGGACGGCACCGCCTCATGATCCGCCAGCTCGTCCGCAGCTACGTCCTGCTCGTCGCGGTCGCCATCGCGCTGTTCACCGTGCCGGTGGCGTTCACGCTCACGGACCAGCTGCGGGACGACACCAGGTCGTCGGTCCTGCGCGAGGCCGACGCCATGGCCCTGCTCCTGGGCGACGGCCGGGCCGCCTCCTGCCGGGCGCTGGAGGAGATGGCCAAGGCCTACGACGACGAGATCCAGGTGACCCGCACCGCGAGCTGCCCGGCGGACCTGCCGCGGCCGACGGCGGACGCGGCCCTGGCCAAGGCCCTGGAGGAGGGCGGGTCCACGACCGACTGGGGCTCCTCCTTCATCTGGGGCCCCGAACTGGAGATCACGGTGCCGGCCCGCGCGGCCGGCACGGACCGGGTCGTCGGCGCCGTGCGCATCCTGTACTCGACCGACGAGATGACCGGCCGGCTGTGGCAGATCTGGGGCTTCCGGGCGGTCCTCGCCGTGCTCGTCCTCGGGGTGGCCGCGCTGCTCGGCGTCGCGGTGGCCCGGCGCCTCACCCGGCCGCTGCGCCAGCTCAACGACATGGCCAGCAAGTTCAGCGACGGCGATCTGACGGCCCGCTCCCCCGTGACGGGCCCGCCCGAGACCCAGACCCTGGCGCGCACCCTCAACCAGGGCGCCGAACGGCTGGACACCCTGATCGCGGCCCAGCGCATCTTCGTCGCGGACGCCTCCCACCAACTGCGCACGCCGCTCACGGCGTTGCGGCTGTCCCTGGACAACATCGCGGACGGCGTCGACGACGAGTTCGTCCGGGAGGACGTGGAGCAGGCCACGGCGGAGGTCGTCCGGATGAGCCGGCTGGTCAGCGGACTGCTGGTGCTGGCCCGGGCCGAGGCGAAGGTGACGGCGGCCGAGCCGCTCCCGCTGATGGACATCGTGCGGGAGCGGCTCGCCGTGTGGAGGCCGGCCGCCGACGAGCGCGGAGTCACCATCGCGCTCAGGGGGAGTACCGACGGCCGGCCGTCTGTGCTGGCCAGCCCCGGTCATCTGGACCAGATGCTGGACAACGTGCTCTCCAACGCCCTGGAGGTCTCGCCCGACGGCGGGACGATCACCGTGCGGGTGGAGCCCCGGGGCGACGTGGTGGGGGTGTCGGTCCTGGACGAGGGGCCCGGCATGTCGGATGCCGAGAAGTCCCGTGCCTTCGACCGCTTCTGGCGCGGCCAGGGCCTGACCGGGAAGTCCGGCTCCGGCCTCGGTCTCGCCGTCGTCAGGCAGCTGGCGACGGACGACGGCGGGACCGTGGCGCTGACGGACGCTCCGAGCGGCGGCCTGTGCGTGACGATCACGCTGCGGGCGTCCCACCGCGGCGGTGGCTGACCCGCTCAGCCCTGCGGCATCTTCGAGGAGTGGTGGTTCACGATCAGCCACTTGCCGTTCGGCTGCTTCTCGTAGGCGTAGGTGTAGCGGGCCTTGACGGTGCTCTTCTCGCCCGTGTCGTGGTCGGTGAGCGCGAACTCGTACACCCCGGTGTCGATGACGGTGTCGCGGTCGAGGACGTTGACGACGGACTCGATCTTCGTACCCTTCGGCTTGTTCTGCAGGAAGTGCTCGAAGTAGTCGACGATCCCGGCTCTGTCCGTACGGACCTGGTTGGAGACCGTCGGGAGCAGGACGGCGTCCTTCGCGTACAGGTCGGCGACCTTCTTCGGGTCACCGGTCTGCAGCGCGGCGTTCCACTGGTCGAACAGCCCGAGCACCTGCGTCTTGGTCACCGGCTTGGCGTGCTTCCCGCCCTTGTTCCCTGCGTCGGCTCCGGCGACCCCGGCACCGAGGGCGAAGGTGCCGGCGGCCAGGACTGCGGTGGCGATGGCGGCTACGGCTATGCGCCGGCGGGCGGGGCGACGGTTCATGACATCTCCGGTGTGATCGAGGGGAGTCGGCTTGCCTCCGCGTTCTCTGCGGTGGAAGTGACTCCAGCCTCGCGTTTCACCGGTTAGGGGCCGTACAGCCCGCGTCCAGGGCCCGTACAAGGAGCCGCCAAATCACGCTGCGTGACCGGGGGCCGGGCGCTACCGTCTGGGCATGGAGATACTGCGCTACGTGGCGTTCAGCACGGATCCCGAGGGCGGCAACCCCGCGGGGGTGGTGCTCGACGCGAGCGGCGCCGACGACGCGGCGATGCTGGCGACGGCGGCCGAAGTGGGCTATTCGGAAACGGCGTTCGCGGTGGAGGCCTGCGACGGCTCCCTGAACGTCCGCTACTTCAGCCCGCTCGCCGAGGTGCCGTTCTGCGGCCACGCGACGATCGCCACGGCCGTGGCCCACGCGGAGCGGCACGGCACCGGACGGCTGCTGCTGCGCACCGCGGCGGGCCTGGTCACCGTCACCACGGACCGGACGGCGGACGGCACCCTCGTGGCGACCCTGGTGAGCGTCGCCCCGCGTACGGTCCCCCTCGATGAGGCCGACCTCGCCGAACTGCTGGCGATCCTCGGCTGGTCCGCCGGGGACCTGGACCCGGCCCTGCCGCCCCGGGTGGCCTTCGCCGGAGCCTGGCACCCGGTCATCGCCGCCGCGACCCGGGACCGGCTGGCGGACCTGGACTACGACATGCCCGCGCTCACCGCCCTCATGGCCCGCAGGGACTGGACCACGGTCGACCTCGTCTGGCGCGAATCCCCCGCCGTCTTCCACGCCCGCAACCCGTTCCCGCCCGGCGGCGTGACCGAGGACCCGGCGACGGGAGCGGCGGCGGCCGCGTTCGGCGGCTACCTCAGGGAACTGGAACTCACCTCGGTACCGGCCACCCTGACGATCCACCAGGGCACGGACATGGGCCGCCCGAGCACGATCACGGTGACGGTACCGGCGGATCCGGGCACGGGCATCGGCGTGACGGGGGCGGCCGTACGACTCTGAGCGCCGGGGAGATCACCGCCTGCCCCGCACCGCCCGAATCACCTCGGCCAGGGCACCCAGGATCCGGGCCCGGTCCTCGGACGCCGCTCCGTCGAGCGCCGAGCGCACGAAGTGCACGGCCGCCAGGGCGACGATCAGCAGGGTCAGGACGCTGCACGCGCACACGGCAGCGATGAGAAGCGGGTCCATTGCGTCTCCTTCGAGGGCGTCGGTGTGAAGGGAACGTCCTGAAGGGTGCCGGGGCAGGACCGGCCACCGTGCGGGCCAATCCTCTCGATCAGGGGTTGCCGTGCAGGTCAGGTCGGTAGCTTGGAACTTTCCGAGTCGGCCGACTCGCCCGACTCGGGGCGACGGGGCGGGGCACGCGCACGGGGGCAGGGGTCATGACGGAACCACACACCTACTGGACGGAGCTGGACCGGCTGTTGCGGCTTGCCGACGGGCCCGACCCGACCGCCGTGCACGCGGAGATCCGGACCCTGGTGACCTCCCGTGGTGACGTCCCGTCGGACAGCAGCGTCGCGGACTGGGTGAAAAGGGGAATGGTCCCCCGCACCGACGACAAAGTGGTGCTCTTGGTCTCCGCCCTCGAGACCATCGCGCGCCGACGGAACCCGTCCCTGCGCATCCCGCCCACGGCACGCTGGCGCGCCCTCGCCGCGAAGGCCCGCGCGGAGCGCGGGAAGGGCACCGGCCCCGCGCTCGTCCGCCCCGCCGCGTCCCCCGTCTCAGACGTCCGCTCGTGCTGGGAGGAGGCCGTCACCCACTCCCCTGCCTGGCGGCTGCTGCGGCCGGGCGCGGCGGAACAGGCCGAACCGCTGAAGGCCCGGGCCCGGAATGCCGCGGGGCGGCTGGCCGAGCTGTATGACGAGGCCCGGGCCGCGCTCGCCGAGGACCCGTGGCACGACGTGAACCTCGCACGACGGATCTCCCGCTGGACCAACTGGTTCCTCGATCTGCCCCGCAGCGGCGGGGCACTGCTCCTGTCCCCCGCCGAGGCCGCGCTCGTCTCCCTGCTCCCCTTCCTCCACCAGACCCACCGAACACGGACGGCGGCGGAACTGTCCCACGTCGATCCGACGGACCTCGGGCAGCGGACGTCGCCGGACACGGAACGGCGGATGTTCGAGGTGCTGCTGGGCGGCCATGAACGGCTCGTCCGGCGGGCGGAACTGGGCGCCCTGAGGGACAGGCCGGACGGGCGGCGGGAGATCGGGTGGTGGCTGTTCCACCAGTGGGCGGGACGGCAGCCGGGGCGACTCCCCCGGTTCCTGTCGGCAATGGGCACCGAAGGCACCGGTCTGGAGGCCGTGCTCGATCCGGAGCCGCTGTCACGTCTGCTGGGCTGCGCCCACTCGGGCCCGAACGAATTGTTCGACGCCGCCCGTCCGGACCACCTGCGTGAGGACCCCTACCAACTGGACTTCGACGGACGGGACTTCCAGGACGTACGGGAACGGCTGGTGGGGTCCGTCTTCGCCGTGGCGCACGGCATGGCGGTCGAGACCACGGACCTCTCCTCGGTGATCGTGCGGCACGTGGGCATTCCCGACCCCCTCGACCCGGCGAAGCTCCTCACCACGGTGGACAAGGCCTCGTGGCAGCCGCGCGGGGAGGGGATCGGGCTCCGGGCCCGCTGCGGCCACCCCGCCGTGGTGGCCGCTCTCACCGAGCACACCCGACGGCTGGAGTCCCTGCTGCGGGCCGTCCGGCGGGCCGCAGCACCCGACTTCGACGCCCTGCCTCTGTACACGGGGGCCGAGGAGGTCCGTGAAGTCGACGCCGAGGGCAGGGCCGTTCCCGTCGGCGGCGTCATCCGCTTCCGGCTCGACGAGGAACGCGTCCAGGAGCTCCTCATGGGCGAGAACCTCTACCGTGACCGGTCCCTCGCCATCCGCGAGCTCTACCAGAACGCCCTGGACGCCTGCCGCTACCGCAAGGCCCGGTCCGAGGCCACCGAGACCGACAGCGGGTACCGGGGGCGGATCGAGTTCACCCAGGGGTACGACGAGGAGGAGGACCGGCACTACCTGGAGTGCCGGGACAACGGCGTCGGCATGGACGAGATCACCCTGTCCGAGGTGTTCTCCCAGGCCGGAGTACGTTTCACGGACCTCCCGCGATTCCAGGAGGAGCGGCAGGAGTGGCAGAGCCGCGGCGTCACCATGCACCCGAACAGCCGGTTCGGCATCGGAGTGCTCAGCTACTTCATGCTCGCCGACGAGATCCGTGTGACCACCTGCCACATGAACGGAGTGGACGGCCGGTTACGCGAGATCACGGTGCTGATCAGCGGCCCGGGCCACTACTTCCGCGTCCGGCCGACCGGAAGCCCGGGATCCATCGGCACCACGGTCCGCCTGTATCTGCGCGACGGCGAGGAGGCACCGTCCTGCGTCAGGGAGTTGCGCAGGCTCCTGGGCATCGCCGAGTTCGCGACCACCGCCCGGCAGGGCAGGCAGACCGTGGTGTGGGAGCCCGGGGTCCTGCGCCCGCGGGAGGCACTCGCGCTGCGGTCGGACGGCTTCGAGGCGCACGGCCACCTGGTCTCCTGGCAGGCCGGGCCCGACGGCGAGGACGGCCAGGTCGTCTGGTGCCGGCACGGCGGAGGCGTCCTGGTCGACGGGATCTACGCCGAACCCCGGGTCCTGCGTGGCGTACTGACCGCCCCGGGTGACCAGCGCGCCCTGCGCGGTGCCGTGGTCAACCTCACCGGCCGGACCCGCCCCCGCCGGCTGTCCGTGGACCGGACGGAGATTCTGGACGCCGACGTCTGCGCGGACGTCGAAGCGCTGCTCAGAGCCGCGTTCCCGGCGCTCCTGTCGGCCGACCCCCCGATCCTGGACGTCGCGTGGCTGTCCGAGATCGCGGGCCGCAGCCCCCGGCTCGCCGACATCGTCACGGAGGCGGCGAGGGCGGCGGGGCACGAGATGGAACTGCACGGTCATCTGACGTCCATGGCCGCCACCGGGTTCTTCCCCCAAGACGCTCTGCTCGTCCACCGAAGCGACTCCCGCCTCAAGGACTTCGAGATCACCGGCGGCGAGACCCCGGCCGGCAGGGTGATCGGCACCATGGACGACCACCTCCTGCTCTGGAGGCTGCTGGCCCACAGGCCCAACGCCGAACTGACGGCGCTCACCGCGGTCGTCCCGGAGCTCGACCGGGTGGAGCGGGTCCTGCCTGCGCTTCCGTCCGACGTCCTCGCGTGCACCCCCGTCGACGGTGACTGGAACCAGCGCCACTGGCCCTTCCGGGACCTCGGCATCTCCCTGGCCTCCCCCGGACATGCCCTCTTCTTCTCAACGATCCGAGGCATCCCTTACCGCGAGGCCCTGGAACGCATGAGGGAACTCCGCCTGCAGACACCACCGGCAGCGGAGGAGGAACCCGTCATCGACGACATCAACCTGGCGCTCCTGAGCCATGACCTGGCCCCTCCGTTCCGCTCCGGCATTCCGATGTCGCTCTGGATCGACAGTGCTGGGCCGGTCCCCCCAGGGCACCTGCTCAAGGCCCGGCTCGAGTTCGGCATGAGTCTCCGTGAGGCCGCGCGACGCATGCGGGGATTCGGGTTCACCGTGGTGGAACCGGACCCGTCGGCGGAGGACTTGGACGAGCGGGCACTGGTCCTCCTCAGCTGGCGCCTGAACGGCCGGAGCCCCTGGCTCGAGGTCAACGCACCGGTGCCACCGGGTCACCTCCTCAAGGCCTGCCGCGACGCCGGTATCGACCTCGGCACGGCCGTCCAGTGGCTGAGGTGGTTCGGCTTCACCGTCACGGCGGACGCTCCCCTGCTGGAGGCCAGGGCCGAGAGGACGCTTCGCCTGGTCAGCGACCGCCTGCAGGGGGAAGCCCCGCTGGACCCCGAGAAGCCGGTCCCCCTCGGCCATGTGCTCCATGCAGCAGCCGAGTTGCAGCGTCCGGTGTCGCACATCGTGAGGGAACTGCGCGCCCTCGGATTCCATCCCGAACTCGTCCCCGCCGGCGAAGAACAGGCCGACCACTTCCTCCAGCGGAGCAGGGAGTGGGGGTGGGGCTCCCGAGAGTGGCACAGCCTGCGGGAGGAAACGGCGATTCCGCCCGGTGTACTGGCCCGCGTCTCAGCCGCGCAGGGCGTTCCCCTGCACGAGATGTCTCGAGGTGTCGAGGCACTGGGACTGCCCACGCCCTCAGCGTTGCCGCCCATGGCGAACGACACGGACGTGGTGATCCTCAGTGCCCGTGCCGACGCCCGGCCCCCCTGGATCCGGGCGGATGACGTCGTGACCGCCCATCAGGTGGTCCGAGCAGCGCTCGAGTCCGGGCTACGCCCGGCGGAGGTGGCGGACCGGCTGCGCGCCTACGGTCTCGTACCACCGGACGTCTCGTTCCCTCCGAGCGCCGAACCCAGGGACGACATCCTGCTCGGGACGACTCGGCGCTTCGGGCCACCCGGGGAGCCGCTGTCTCCGGACCGGCCGGTGTCGGTGCACCACGTGGTCATGAAGTCCTCCGGCCTAGGGCTACCACCCCGGGCGGTGGTCGACCGTCTCGCTCAGTACGGTCTGCTCACGACGCTCGACACCGCACCGGAAGACGCCTATGCCTTCGACCAGTACCTCCTCGGCCTGCACGAGGAGATGCAGCTGCCGCTCGAGGAAGGCCGACCGGTCCCCCTGCACCATCTGGTGTCCGTCATCCGGAAGTTGCCCAAGGAGCCGCACGAGATCGCGCAACGACTGACCGCGTTCGGCTTCCGGGTCCCCGAGGACCGGATCGGCCGGCTGGACGAGACCGACCACCGCCTCTGCCGAGTGGAACGAGGCCCGGGGAAGCAGAACTCGTGCCTCGGCCTCAAAGAGCCGATCTCCGACTTCCTTCTGGTCGCGCGCCGCGTCGCCCTGCCCGCCAAGGAACTCGTGGAACGGCTGGAGGGTCTGGACGTCGATCTTCAGCGCGTGCGCGATGCCGTTCTCGCCGCGTTGCCCGAAGTGCCCGGTCTGGTCATGAAGCAGGAGCCGGGCGGCAGCGCCCGGCCGGTCGACGCTACTTAGCCGGGCGCAGCCCCAGGGGCTCCGCGATCTCCTCGGCCATCACGCGGCCCGCCTCGATCTCCAGTGTGTCGTCGCCCATGCCCTGGTCCGTGTCCAGGCCGTCGAGTTCGGCCAGGGGCTGGTTGAGGCGGACGTGGGCGAGGACCGACTGCAGGGCCCGCAGGCTCGCCGAGGCGGTGGAGCCCCAGTTGGAGAAGTAGGAGAACTGCCACCACCACAGAGCCTCCGTGGTGCGGCCCGCCCGGTAGTGGGACATGCCGTGGCGCAGGTCCGTGATGACGTCCGTGAGGTCGTCGGAGATGCGGGCCGGGACCGGGGCCTTGCGGGGCTCGTAGGGGTCGAAGACCTCGGAGTACACGTCGACGGGGTCCAGCAGGCGGGCCAGGTTCTCGCGGAGCTCGTCGACGTCCGGCTCGGGGCCCGAGTCGGGTTCGTAGCGCTCGTCGGGCACGATGTCCTCGTGCGCGCCGAGCCGGCCGCCGGCCAGGAGGAGTTGGGAGACCTCCAGGAGGAGGAAGGGCACGGCCGATTCCGGCTCGTCGCCCTTCGCGACCTCCGTGACGGCGACCAGGAAGCTCTCGATCTGGTCCGCGATCTGGACCGCGAAATCGTCCGGGTTCTGGTCGGTCGCGTGCAGCGTGGCGTCAGACATCTAGGAGTCGTCTCCCCTCGAAGGCGCGTCCGAGGGTGACCTCGTCCGCGTATTCCAGGTCCCCACCCACCGGGAGGCCGCTGGCCAGGCGGGTGACCTTCAGGCCCATGGGCTTGATCATGCGGGCGAGGTACGTGGCCGTCGCCTCGCCCTCGAGATTCGGGTCCGTGGCCAGGATCAGCTCGGTGACCGTCCCGTCCGCCAGGCGGGCCAGGAGTTCTCTGATGCGCAGGTCGTCCGGGCCGACGCCGTCGATCGGGCTGATCGCGCCGCCCAGGACGTGGTAGCGGCCCCGGAACTCACGCGTGCGCTCGATCGCCACGACGTCCTTCGGCTCCTCGACCACGCAGATGACGGCCGGGTCGCGGCGGGTGTCGCGGCAGATGTTGCACAGCTCCTCCTGCGCGACGTTGCCGCAGGTCGCGCAGAAGCGGACCTTCGCCTTGACCTCCATCAGGGCCTGCGCGAGGCGCCGTACGTCCGTCGGCTCCGCCTGCAGGATGTGGAAGGCGATCCGCTGGGCGCTCTTCGGACCGACGCCGGGCAGCCGCCCCAGCTCGTCGATCAGGTCCTGGACCACGCCTTCGTACAACGGACTGCCCTTCCTGGGTCTTCGGGGTCGGTACGCACCGTCCCGTACGTACCGTAGTTGTCTGCCGCCTGTCCGAGGAAGGCGGTGAGCCGGGTCAGAACGGCAGGCCGGGGATACCGCCGCCGCCCAGACCCTGCGCGAGCGGGCCCAGCTTCTGCTGCTGGAGCGTCTGAGCGTTCTCGTTGGCCGCCTGGACGGCCGCCACGACCAGGTCGGCGAGGGTCTCGGTGTCCTCCGGATCCACCGCCTTCGGGTCGATCTTCAGGGCGCGCAGTTCGCCGGCGCCGGTGACGGTGGCCGTCACGAGACCGCCGCCCGCCTGCCCGTCGACCTCCGTCTGCGCCAGTTCCTCCTGCGCCTGTGCCAGGTCCTGTTGCATCTTCTGGGCCTGCTGGAGCAGCTGCTGCATATTGGGCTGGCCACCACCGGGGATCACGATCAGCTCCTTGCTCGGTACGGGTTTTCCCGTTCGGCACGAGCCTACGTGGTCGGGGCTGCCGTCGCCCCGGCACTCTTTCGAGTGAGTCCCGCTCGCGCCCTATACCCGATCAAGGAATACTTCCGGGCGGAAAAGAGGCGAAAGCTACGTCTTCGCCACCCATTGGGAGGTAGGAAGGGTCGGGCGCGTTCCGGATGCGGGCTTTCGTCCATCGCGCAGCGTGATCGGTGAGTGAACCGTGCGTGGTCATTCGTGATCAGTGAGGAGTGCCGGGTGGGTCAGCCGGAGATGCAGCCCGAGGGGCCGCCTCAGGACGGGTGGGGCGAGCAGGCGGCGGCCGGGCTGCGGCCGGGCGATCTGACCGGGCGGGTCTTTCCGCTCGGGGACTGGGGCGAGCCGGCGGTCCGGCTGGACGAGCTGTACCGGTGGGTGGAGCGCGGGGCGCTGCGGACGGCGGCCTGGTACCTCGCGGACCGGGTGTGGAAGCGGCGGTGCGCGCGGGTGCTGCGCTGCGGGACCGCGGCCGGGGCGGTCACCGGGGTCGCGCTGCCCCTGCTGGATCTGACCGGGGTCGCGGGCGGGATCGCGCCCTGGGGGTGTCTGGCGCTGCTGGTGGGGGCGGCCTGCGTGGCCGTCGACCGGTACTTCGGGGTGACGTCGGGCTGGATGCGGGACGTGGCGACCGCGCAGGCCGTGCAGCGGCGACTGCAGGCGCTGCAGTTCGACTGGGCGGCGGAGAGCGTGCGGGAGGTGCTCGGGCCGGCGGAGGGCACGGCCGGCGAGGCCGCCGAGCGGTGCCTCGGGGTGCTGCGGAGGTTCTCCGATGACATGACGGAGCTGGTGCGGGTGGAGACCGCCGACTGGATGGGCGAGTTCCGGTCGGGCTGTGCCGCGCCGGCGGGTTTGCAGACGGTGGTGTTCCCGGGGCCGGGCCGCGGGCCCGAGGCGGGGGTGAACGGGCGGTTCACGGTGCCGCCGCACGGCGGGACCCGGCCGAACATGCCGCGCCAGCGTCCGCCGGAGCCGCGGTGAGGGGCCTCAGCTCCCGCCGTCCTGCGCGCACAGGGTGAGCCCTTCCGGGGTCCAGCACGGCACGTGGCCGTGGGTGCGGATGACGTCCTGGCCGTTGCCGCGGGCCAGGTACGTGAGAAAGCTGGAGGCCAGGGAGTCGGCCGGGGGGCGTCCGTAGGTGTAGGCGTACTCGATCTCGCGGTAGGGGTAGGCGCTCGTGCCGTGTTCGATGGCGTCGACGGAGGGCGGGTCGCCGTCCAGGCGCAGCGCGTGCAGGCCCTTCGCCCGGGCGGCGAGGTTCAGTTCGCTGTAGCCGACGGCGCCGGGGAGGCGGGCGACCGTCGCCAGGACCTGCTCGGTCGAGTCGAGTTCGCAGCGCGGGACGGCTGCCGTGGGGTCGTCCCTGTGCACGCAGTCGACGGAGGAGTTGGCGATCTCGCCCCGGCCCAGCACCCGGCGCTGGAAGACCTGCCTCGTCCCGGAGTTGGCGTCCCGGCTGACGAGGCGCACGGGCAGGTCGGGGCCGCCGAGCTGCCGCCAGTTGCGGATCTCGCCCCGGTAGAGGCGCCGGACGTCGTCGGTGGACAGGTCCGTCAGCTTCACGTCGTCGTGGACCACGAGCGCGAAGACGGACACCGCGACCCGGTTCTCCCGCAGGTCGGGCAGCCCGGCCGGCTTGGGGCCGTCCGACAGGGCGACCACCGGCGGGGAACCCCCGGAGTCCCGTTTCGCCCGGTCGCCGGTGGCCGTGAGCTCGCGTATCCCGGCCGTGGAACCGTGGGCGTCCACGTCGATGACGGGGTCGCCGCCGCAGTCGCGCTCGTACTTCTCGGCCACCTCGCGCAGGACGGGTGCGAACGCGGTCGAGCCGGTGAGGGTGAGGGTGCCGCTCGCGCAGCCGATCGGGGGCGGGGTGTCGTCCTGGGCGACGACGATCGCCGCCAGGGTGACCACGCTCGCCGTGAGCGCGATGGTGATCAGCCGCGCGGCCCGGCTGAACAACGGCGGCTTCTCGTCCGGCGTGGCACTGCGGTTGGGGTGCACCTCGCCGTCGCGCAGTCCGCCGACCAGCCGGATCTCGTCCCCGACGTCACCGCCGGAGAGGAGGACGAGCAGCTTGAAGTGGTCGCCGCGGTTGAGCGGGACGCGTGGGATGCGCAGGGTGTTGCCGTCGTAGGCGAAGCCGCGTGCCGCGGTGAAGTGGTCCATGAGGTGGTCGGTGTCCGACGGCTGGGTGACCGAGACACCGCGGACGGTTCGGCCCGCGAACACCGCGGTCAGACCGTGCACTTCGGGGCCGGTGTAGTCGTCGCGGTCGATGCCCTGCGAGCCGTCGTTCTCGATGCGCAGCAGGACCAGGGTCGCGTCGGACATGCCGGGTGCCTCGTCGAACAGGCCGAGGCGGCGGTTGGCGCGGCCCGAGCGCACGTCGTCGCCGACGGGGTTGTCCATCTGCACCCGGTAGCCCACGCGTTTGCGGCGCGGCACGCGGCGTTCGTACCAGACCATCACGCCCGAGGCGATGATGCCGAGGAGGGCCGTGGCCACGGCCACGAGGTTCTCCGCGCTCAACCACTCCACCGTGGGTGCCCCCGCTGCCGCCGCCCGGACGTTCGCTCGTCCGGCCACCGTACGGCGGCGCGAGCGCCCATCCGGCTCTCGTCGGCCGGAATTCGCCCGACGTTCAACGACCGTGCCGCTGAGGTCAGTTGGTCACTGCTTCGTGTACGTCAGCCGCTCCCCGCTGTTGGTGTTCACACGCTGGAGTGTGCCGTCCGGGAGGAGGGTCACCTCGGTGGCCGCGCCCGGGCTGCAGGCGGTGCGGGGCTGCCCGACCTTCACGGTGGACGGGCCGATGCTCAGCGTGCCGTCGCTGCCGGGTTCCGTGGTCAACCGCCCTTCGAACACGCAGTGGTAGGTGCCGCCGCCCTGGGTCGGGCCGTCGGCCACGAGGGACAGGACGGTGTCACCCGGGTCGCCCTGCTGGAGGGTGAGCGAACGGCTGTGCTCGCCGTCGGCGTTGTCGATCGTCGTGGTCCAGGTGCCGAGGTACCCGGCCGGGATCGTGCCGTCCGCCGGGGAGGGGGAGGTGTCCGGCCGCGAGGTCGTCGGGGACGGGCCCGGGGTGGTCGGGGACGTGCCCGTGCCCTGGGTGGGGCCCGGGCGGTCGTCGGCCCGGTCGTCGCCGCCGCCCTGCATCAGCGCGTACACCGACCCGCCCGCGGCGAGCGCGACGACCAGGGCGATGAGGACGAGCAGCGCGGTGGAGCGGCCGTCTCTTCCCCGCTGCGGCTGCGGGGGGCCGTACGGCGGCGGGCCGTACGGCGGGGTGGAGCCGAGGCCGCCGTAGGCGGGATGGGGCTGGGGGTGCTGCTGGGGGTAGCCGTACGCCGGGTGCGCGGGCGGGGGTGTCTGCGGCTGCGGGTGGGGCGGGGCTCCCGCGGCCGGGAGCTGCTGCGGCGCCGGGGGCGCGCTCTGACCCGCCACCATGGTGGGCAGATGGTTGACCGGCGGACCCTCGCCGGGCAGGCCCGGCGGGGGCGGGCCGGGGGTCGCGGCGGGCGCCGTCGCGGGGGCCGGGGGCAGCGCGGGGCGCGGTGACGCCTCGTCGGCGGCGGGCGCGTGCTCGGGGGTGGGGCCGGGGCCGGAACCCCGCTGACCGGCAGCCGGCCCGGGAGGACCCGCCCCCTCGGCGGAGCCGACTCCCTCCGGGTCCTCCGTCTCCAGCAGCCGCACCGCGTGCCGCCCCAGTTGCGCCACCAGCGCACTCGGCAGCCACGGATCGAGGGCGCGGCCGTCGGCGACGGTGTCGTGCGCGCCCGTGCGTTCCAGGACGCGGTCGAGGGAGGGCCGGGCGGCGGGGTCCTTGCGCAGGCAGTCCCGGACCAGGTCGGCGATGCCCTCGGGGACGCCGTCCAGGTCCGGTTCCTCCTGGGCGATGCGGAACATCATGGCGTGCACACCGCTGTTGGCGGTGCCGAAGGGCAGGGCGCCGGTCGCGGCGTAGGCGAGGACCGAGCCGAGGCAGAAGACGTCGCACGCCGGGGTGATGCGGTCGCCCCGCACCTGCTCGGGCGCCATGAAGCCGGGCGATCCGACGAGCGCGCCGGTGCGCGTGAGCCCGCCGTCCGTCACCGTCTCCAGGGCGCGTGCGATTCCGAAGTCGATGACGCGCGGGCCGTCGATGGTGACCAGCACGTTGGACGGCTTGAGGTCGCGGTGCACGATGCCGGCGGCGTGGATGTCCTTGAGGGCGTGCGCGAGCCCGGCCGCGAGGATGCGGACCGTGCGCTCGGGCAGGGCACCGTGGTCGTGCCCGACGACCTGCTGCAGGCTCGGCCCGGCGACGTACCCGGTGGCGACCCACGGCACGGCGGCCTCGGTGTCGGCGTCGAGCACCGGCGCCGTCCAGTGGCCGCCGACCCGCCGCGCGGCCTGCACCTCCTGCCGGAACCGCTCCCGGAACTCCTCCTGTGCGGCGAGCTCCTCACGGACCAGCTTCACGGCGACCGTGCGGCCCCGCCCGGAGCGGGCCAGATACACGTGCCCCATGCCCCCCGCACCGAGCCGCGCCAGCAACCGGTACGCACCGATGTGCTGCGGATCCCCGGGCCCCAGCTTCTCCATCGCTCAGCCGCCTTCCCCCCACACGTGAGCAACGGATCGAGAATAGTGCGGGGCCGGGGCCGGGTGGCCTGGACGACGTCTACGGTTCCGTAACAGGCGGACCTGCCTGGTCGAGCACCTCGGACAGCCGTTCCAGCATCAGCACCGCCTCCGCCAGTTCCGTCTCACCGAACGCCTCCGCCAGCCGGTCCGCGAAGGCCGCGTGCCCGGGGTCGATCCGGGCGATCGCCGCACGCCCCTCCTCGGTCGGCGCGAGGAGCTTGGCGCGGCGGTGCGCCGGGTTCGGTCGGTACTCCGCGAGCCCCCGCTCCACCAGCAGGTCGGCGATGCGCTGCACGCTCTGCCGGGTGATGCCCATGGCGCGGGCGATGCCGGAGACGGGCAGCGGCTCCCCGAGGACCGCGCCGAGCACCTGCCACCAGGCGGCCGTGAGCCCGGCGGGCCGGGCCAGTTCCTCCGCGACGGCGAGGAACTGGCCGTTGAGCCGGAACACCCCGAGGGCGCTGCGGCTGAGGAGGTCCTGACGCTCGCGGCTCACAGCGCGCCGGCCTTCTCCAGCACCGCGTACGCCGCCGTGTCGGAGTCGTGGAAGAGCCGGAACCAGGCGTCCAGCACCTCGCCCTCGTAGACCCCGAGCAGGCGGAGGATCTCGCGGGCGAAGGCGACGGGTTCGGTCGGGCCGGCGGTGACCAGGGCGCCGTCGGTGACGGCGTCGGCCTCGACGTAGCGTCCGCCGCCCGCGTAGCCGGTCGCGGCCAGGTAGAAGGAGACCGCGCTGGTGTGGTCGCGGTCGTCGAGCAGGCCCTCGCGGGCGAGTCCGGCGGTGGCTCCGCAGATCGCGGCGACCGGGACGCCCGCGTCCAGGAAGGCCCGGGCCGTGCGGGCGAAGGGGGCCAGGGAATCGCCCCCCGCCGCGGTAGCGGTTGATGTCACAGCCCAGAGGTCGGCGCCCGGGAGGATCAGCAGCGCGCTGTCCTCGGGTCGCAGGTCGTCCAGGGCCAGATCGGGCTGGATGCGCAGGCCCCCGACGCTCCGCACCGGGGCGGCGGACGGGCCGACGGTCCGGATCTCGTGACCGGTGCGGGCGAGCTGGGCCGTGGCGTGGCCGGTCTCCCAGTCGGCGAGGGTGTCGTAGACGGCGAGATGGACGGGCTTGCCGGGGCGGCCGGTGGTGGCGTTCATGACTCCTCCTCGGTCCTGCGCTACTTATGACAGCATCCTGTCAGTACGACAGAAGACTGTCAATGTGTTGGGCCGTGTCTCTGGACAACCTGTCGGAGGAAGGCCGCCGACGCCCGACAGGCCGCCGCTTTCACCGCCGTCTCCCCCGCACCTACGCTCGCCCGCATGACCCCTCAGCCGAACCCCGAAGCCGGCGCCGCCGTCAAGGCCGCCGACCGTCAGCACGTGTTCCACTCCTGGTCCGCGCAGGAGCTCATCGACCCGCTCGCCGTCGCCGGTGCCGAGGGGTCGTACTTCTGGGACTACGACGGCCGGCGCTACCTCGACTTCTCCAGCGGGCTCGTCTACACGAACATCGGCTACCAGCACCCGAAGGTCGTCGCCGCGATCCAGGAGCAGGCCGCGAGGATGACGACCTTCGCGCCCGCCTTCGCCGTCGAGGCCCGGTCGGAGGCGGCCCGGCTGATCGCCGAGCGGACCCCGGGCGACCTGGACAAGATCTTCTTCACCAACGGCGGCGCCGACGCCGTCGAGCACGCCATCCGGATGGCCCGTCTGCACACGGGCCGCCCGAAGGTGCTCTCGGCGTACCGCTCGTACCACGGCGGCACCCAGCAGGCCGTGAACATCACCGGCGACCCGCGCCGCTGGGCGTCCGACAGCGGCACGGCCGGGGTCGTGCACTTCTGGGCGCCCTACCTCTACCGCTCCCGCTTCTACGCCGAGACCCAGGAGCAGGAGTGCGCCCGGGCGCTGGAGCACCTGGAGACGACGATCGCCTTCGAGGGGCCCTCGACCGTCGCGGCGATCATCCTGGAGACCATCCCGGGCACGGCCGGGATCATGGTCCCGCCGCCCGGCTACCTCGCCGGCGTGCGGGAGATCTGCGACAAGCACGGGATCGTCTTCGTCCTGGACGAGGTCATGGCCGGTTTCGGGCGGACCGGTGAGTGGTTCGCGGCCGACCTGTTCGACGTCACGCCCGACCTGCTGACCTTCGCGAAGGGCGTGAACAGCGGGTACGTGCCGCTGGGCGGGGTCGCGATCTCCGGTGCCATAGCCGAGACGTTCGGGAAGCGCCCGTACCCCGGCGGCCTGACGTACTCCGGGCACCCGCTGGCGTGCGCCGCCGCGGTGGCGACCATCGACGTCATGGCCGAGGAGGGTGTCGTCGAGAACGCGGCCCGGCTGGGCGCCGACGTCGTCGGGCCGGAGCTGCGCGCGCTCGCCGAGCGGCACCCGAGCGTCGGCGAGGTGCGCGGCACCGGCATGTTCTGGGCGCTGGAACTGGTCCGCGACCGCGAGACGCGGGAGCCGCTGGTGCCGTACAACGCGGCCGGTGAGGCCAACGCCCCGATGGCCGCCTTCGCCGCCGCCGCGAAGAAGGGCGGCCTGTGGCCCTTCGTGAACATGAACCGGACGCATGTCGTGCCGCCCTGCAACATCGGCGAGGCGGAGCTCAAGGAAGGGCTCGCGGCGCTGGACGCGGCACTCTCGGTCGCTGACGAGTACACGGAGTAAAGGCCTGTAAACCCGTCAGTAACCGACATTCTCGTGCCTCAGTCGAACGCGTAAGGTGGCGTGCTCGTAGACAGATACGCGCACGCCACCCGAACGCGACGAGGGAGACGCCCTGACCATGCCCGCCAGCACCGGCAACGGCGCCGTGACGCGCAGCACCCTGCGGCAGCAGATAGCCGACGCGCTCCGTGACGAGGTGCTGGCCGGGCGGCTCCAGCCGGGGCAGGAGTTCACGGTCAAGGAGATCGCCGAGCAGTACGGGGTGTCGGCGACACCGGTGCGCGAGGCGCTCGTCGACCTCTCCGCGCAGGGACTCCTCGAAGCCGACCAGCACCGCGGCTTCCGGGTCCGCGAGTACTCGGTCGACGACTTCCGCGGCATGATCGAGGCGCGCGGGCTGGTCATCGAGGGCATGTTCCTCGCCCTGAACGAGGGGCGGCCGAACGCGGTGCGGCCCGATGATCCCCGGGCCGCCGCCGTCGTCGCCGGGGTCCGCAGGCGCGGCGAGGAGGCGCAGCGGGCCGCCGCGGCCGGTGACCTCACCGTCCTCATCGGCTACGACCTGCGCTTCTGGCGCGAGCTCGGCGCCTGCTTCGGCAACCCCTACCTCGCCGACTTCCTGCACCGGCTGCGCGTCCAGACCTGGGTCTGCGCGGTGCAGCACCTGCGGCGGCTGACCGATCTGCGCGGCGAGCTGTGGGCCGGTCACACGCAGCTGGTGGAGGCCCTGATCGACCGCGACAACGACACCGCCCGGGCGATCATCGCCCGGTACAACGCGGACTCGCTCACCCTGATCGAGCGGCTCGCCTCCGGATGACCCGCGTCGCCGCTGCCCGTCTGGGTATGGGACATGCACGGCGGGAGCCGTGACCGTGCCGCACCGCTACCCTTCTTGACCACCGTGCTACCCGATCGCGCTGAGCGAGGAGCCTTCTTTGGCCTGTGACCTGTGGCTGGTACCGCTCGTGGACGTGTTGTGCCACACGCCGGACAACCCCTTCGCCGAGGAACTCGCGCAATACAACAAGGTGCTCGCCGAGGCCGGTCTGCCGCCGGTGCCGGTGTACCAGTACATGCCGGGCCTGTCCGGTGAGGTCGCCCCGGTCGCGGGCTTCGACTACGACGCGCTGCACTTCCTGCGCCGCGCGTATCTGCTCCAGGTGTGCGGCCTGCCGGTGACACCCGTCGACGAACTCGGCGGTGACTACGAGCAGTTGCTGGAGATGTTCGAGTCGACGGCCCAGCAGTCGCACCTGGTCTGGCACTACGACCACGCGGGCGCCTACGTCCCCGTCGACTTCCCCAGTCCGCTCGCCGACGACGATCTCCTCGCGGGCGGCGGCCCGCTGGGCTCCTCGCACGCCCTGCTGCGGGAACTGGAGACGGTCGCCCCGGGCATCGGGATCGACCCGGCCAACCCGCCGGCGGCTCCCCAGCCGCCGCTCGCCCCGACGGAGCTGGAGGAACCCGCCGTCCCCGCCCCGTACGACCCGAGTCCGTTCGCCCGTGAGCGGCACGTCTGGCTGGGGCTGCACGCGGCCGTGACCCGCAGTCTCGCCCAGGGGTCGATGATCGTCTTCAGCTGAGGGTCAGGCCAGCTGGGACAGGCCCTTCTGGAGGTCGTCGCCGTTCATGATCGGGAAGACCTCGACGTCGGCGTTGAGGTCGTTGAAGAACGGTTCGAGCAGGGGCGGGAGCTGGGCGCTCTCCTGCATGTCGAAGACCATGAAACAGGTTCTGCGGCCCCCGCAGGGCCCGTAGTAGGCCGCCTCCGGCTTCAGCTTCTCCAGGGCCTCCTGCATGATCTGCGGCATCTTGCCGCCCTGGATGGCGACGTTGCCCTTGTCGGTGTCCAGCGTCGCCTTGAGCATCACGCGCATAGCACTCACTTCTTCCGTCTCGGGGTGGTGGCTGGGGTGGTGGTGGCTGCTGCGATTCGCAGGCTCAGACTATGTCCGGATATGACGGTTATGCCCCTTGAGTGCTCCATCGGGAGCAGACAGCGCCACGCCCCGGCGACCGCGGGGGTCGCCGGGGCGTGGCGCGTGTGCCGTCCGGTGCGGCTACAGGAACGAGTTGATCTCGATCGTCTCGTCCCGGCCCGGGCCCACGCCGATCGCGGAGATCGGGGCGCCGGACATCTCCTCCAGCGCCTTCACGTACGCCTGGGCGTTCTTCGGAAGGTCGGCGAAGGTCTTCGCCTTGGAGATGTCCTCGTTCCAGCCCGGGAGCATCTCGTAGACCGGCTTGGCGTGGTGGAAGTCGGTCTGGGAGTAGGGCAGCTCCTCGACCCGCTTGCCGTCGATCTCGTACGCCACGCAGACCGGGATCTGCTCCCAGCCGGTGAGGACGTCGAGCTTGGTGAGGAAGAAGTCGGTCAGGCCGTTCACGCGGGTCGCGTAGCGGGCGATGACCGCGTCGAACCAGCCGCAGCGGCGGTCACGGCCGGTGGTGACACCCCGCTCGCCGCCGATGCGGCGCAGCGCCTCGCCGTCCTCGTCGAACAGCTCCGTCGGGAACGGGCCGGCGCCGACGCGGGTGGTGTACGCCTTGAGGATGCCGATGACCCGGCTGATCTTCGTCGGGCCCACGCCGGCGCCGGTGCAGGCGCCGCCCGCGGTCGGGTTCGACGAGGTGACGAAGGGGTACGTGCCGTGGTCGATGTCCAGGAGCGTGCCCTGGCCGCCCTCGAACAGGACGACCTTGTCCTCCTCCAGCGCCTGGTTGAGGACCAGGACGGTGTCGGAGACGTACGGCGCGAGCTTGTCGGCGTACCCCAGCAGCTCCTCGACCACCTGGTCGACGGCGATCGCGCGCCGGTTGTAGAGCTTGGTGAGGATCTGGTTCTTGACGTCGAGGGCCGCCTCGACCTTCTGCGTGAGGATCGACTCGTCGTACAGGTCCTGCACGCGGATCCCGACGCGGTTGATCTTGTCGGCGTAGGTCGGGCCGATGCCGCGCCCGGTCGTGCCGATCTTCCGCTTGCCGAGGAAGCGCTCGGTCACCTTGTCCACCGTCACGTTGTACGGGGTGATGATGTGCGCGTTTCCGCTGAGGAGGAGCTTGGACGTGTCGACGCCACGCTCGTTCAGACCGCTCAGCTCGGAGAGCAGGACCGACGGGTCGACGACGACGCCGTTGCCGATGACCGGCGTGCAGCCGGGGGACAGGATTCCGGAAGGGAGGAGGTGCAGTGCGTACTTCTGGTCACCCACGACCACCGTGTGGCCGGCGTTGTTGCCGCCCTGGTAGCGCACTACATAGTCCACGGAGCCACCGAGAAGGTCGGTGGCCTTTCCCTTGCCTTCGTCACCCCACTGAGCACCGAGCAGCACAAGTGCGGGCACGCGCGTACACCCCTTCCGGGCGGGGCATGTCCATGGTCGAGGGCGAACGCGGAGAATATGCAGCCGCGTGCACCGCGACCGCCGTTGGCCGCCAACCGTCGGACCGGATGCCCCGGAATAGACGAAGCCCCTGGCGCAATAGCGCAAGGGGCTCTTGCACAAAGATGCTACCCGAGGAAGCGAGGCATGGCCGAGGTGGCGACTTCCGCGACGTCCGAGCAGCTGCTGGTGGTGGTCGACCCGGTCGCCCGTAGGTCGGACGGCGAGTCCGTCAGGATCGCGAAAGACGTGCTCGGGGCGGGTGCCGGCCTGAAGCTGTGCCTGCCGGACGGGCCGGAGGAGTTCGCCCGTGCGCTGGCCCGGCGGGGCTCGCGGCGGCCGGTGGTGGTGGGCGACGACCGGGCGCTGATCCGGGCGGTGGCGCTGCTGCACCGGCACCGGGAGCTGTCCGGATGCGCGCTGTCGGTGGTGCCGGTCGGGGGCGCGCTGTCCCTGGCGCGGTCGCTGGGGGTGCCGACGGGGCCGGTGGCAGCGGCGCGGGCGGTGCTCGACGGGGTCGAGCGGCGCATGGACCTGATGGTCGACGACAGCGACGGGGTGGTGCTCGGCGCGCTGCGGATACCGCCGCTGCGGCCCGCACCGGCGGCCGGGGCGGACCCGGAGGACGCGCCGGACCCGGACGACGTGCCGGGCCGCCCGTGGCTGCGGACCTGCCAGTCGCTGGTCCGGACGCTGGTTCCGGCGGGCCGCCCGTCCCGGCCGGCCGCCGCGCCCGAGCCGGGGCCCTCGCGGCTGCGGGTCGAGGTGGACGGGGAGACCCTCGTCGACCTGAACCAGCCGGTGGAGGCGGTGTCGGTGTCACCGTCGGCGTCGGGTGTCGCGTCGGTGGAGGTCAGACCCGTGTCGGTGGGTGCGGAGGCCTCGCCACTGCTGGCGGAGGGCCGGACCGTGACGGTGTCCGGGGCGCACTTCCGCTATCGCGCGGACACCGTGGTGTCGGGGCCGGTGCGGACCCGGACGTGGGTGGTGCGGGAGGGGGCGTGGGGGCTGACGGTGCCGGCGGGCAGTGCGCCGCCGGGTTCGTGATCCTTTCCGGGACGGGGCTCACCCGGCCCGAACGTCTTGTCTCCGGTGCTCGCGCCAGTCAGCCGACCTCGACCGCCAACTCCTCCAGACCTCTGATCACGAAGTTCGGCTTCCTCTCCGGTTCGGCGGCGAGGCGCAGCGTCGGGGCCCTCTCCAGCAACGCCCCCATCGACGCCGCCAGCTCGATACGGGCCAGGGGTGCGCCGATGCAGTAGTGGATGCCCGCGCTGAAGGAGATGTGGGGGTTGTCCGCGCGGGTGAGGTCGAGGGCGGACGGGTTCCGGAACACCGCCGGGTCGTGGTTGGCGGAGCCGAAGAGCATGGCGATCTCCGCGCCACGCGGGATCGTCGTGCCGTCGATCTCGATCTCGTCCAGGACCCAGCGCTCGAACAGCTGGAGCGGGGTGTCGTAGCGCATCAGCTCCTCGATCGCGGAGGGGACGAGCGTGTGGTCCGCGCGCAGCGTCTCCAGCTGGGCCGGGTTGCGGAACAGGGCGTACCAGCCGTTGACCGTGGCGTTCACCGTGGCCTCGTGGCCGGCGTTGAGCAGCAGGACGCAGGTGGAGATCATCTCCTGCTCGGTGAGCCGGTCGCCCTCGTCGTGGGCGGCGATGAGACCCGAGATGAGGTCCTCGCCGGGCTCCTTGCGGCGGGCCGCGATCAGTTCGCGCAGGTAGTCGGAGAACTCGACCGACGCCCGGACCGCCTTCGCCGCCGTGTCCCCGGACGGCTTGAGCTCGTACATCCCGCAGATGTCCGCCGACCAGGGGCGCAGCGGGGCCCGGTCGGACTCCGGGATGCCGAGCATCTCGGCGATCACCGCGACGGGGAGGGGTTCTGCGACGTCCGTCAGCAGGTCGCCGCCGCCCGCCGCGACCAGCCCGGACACCAGTTCGTCGGCCAGGCCCCGCACGTACGGCTTCAGCCGCTCCACCGTGCGTGGCGTGAACGCCTTCGACACCAGACGGCGGATCCGGGTGTGGTCCGGCGGCTCCAGGTCGAGCATCCCGTGGTCGTTGAGCGTGTGGAACGGCTCGTGCTCCGGCGGGGGCGCCGTGCGGCCGAACTCCTCGTGGGTGAACCGGTGCTGGTACGTCCGGCCGAGGCGCCGGTCGCGCAGCAGTGCCGAGACGTCCGCGTGGTGCGGGACGAGCCACTGGTTCGTGGGCTCGAACCAGTGCACGCGGCCCCGGGCACGCAGCTCGGCGTAGACGGGGTACGGGTCGGTGAGGAACGCCGGGCCCCACGGGTCGAACCCGAGGTCGAAAACAGCTGCCATGAACGGACGCTAGCCCGGCGACCCCCACTCTGACCAGGGGCGGCGCCCACCTGTCACCCCGGCGTCACCAGCCGCGCCTCGTACGCGAACACCGCCGCCTGTGTCCGGTCCCTCAGGCCCAGCTTCACCAGGATCCGGCTGACGTGCGTCTTGATCGTCGACTCGGCGACGACCAGCCGCTCCGCGATCTCCGAGTTCGACAGGCCCTGCGCGATCAGGACCAGCACCTCCGTCTCCCGCTCGGTGAGGTCACCGAAGGCCGCCTGGGCGGAGGGCATGAGGGGCGGCTTCTCGGAGAGCTTGGAGAACTCGGTGATCAGGCGCCTGGTCACCGAGGGGGCCAGGAGCGCCTCCCCCGACGCCACCACCCGCACCCCGTCGGCCAGCTGGCGGGCCGAGGCGTCCTTGAGGAGGAAGCCGGAGGCACCCGCGCGCAGCGCCTGGTACACGTACTCGTCGAGGTCGAAGGTGGTGAGCACCAGCACCTTCGCCGCACCGTCGGCGGCGACGATCTCGCGGGTCGCCTCGATGCCGTTCAGCTCGGGCATGCGGATGTCCATCAGCACCACGTCCGGGGCGAGCTCGCGGACCTTGGCGACGGCTTCCCGGCCGTTCACCGCCTCGCCGACGACCTCGATGTCCGGCATCGCGTTCAGCAGGACCGAGAATCCCTCACGCACCATCATCTGATCGTCCGCGATCAGCACCCGGATGGTCATGCGTCGCCCTCGTCCGGCAGGGCGACCGGCAGGAACACCGCCACCTCGTACCCTCCGTCGTCCGTGCCGCCCGCCGTCATCTCGCCGTTCAGCATCGACACCCGCTCCCGCATGCCCGTGACGCCGTGCCCCGCGCCGGGCGAGGGCTTGATCAGGCTCGGGTTCGGCGGCGGGCCGTTGACCACGCGCAGGCCCAGGCCACCGAGCACGTAGCCGATCTCGACGCGGGCCGTCGCCCCGGGCGCGTGCCGCAGGGTGTTGCTCAGCGCCTCCTGCACGATGCGGTACGCCGACAGCTCCACGCCCTGCGGCAGCTCCCGCACCGCGCCGGTCACCACCTTCTCGACGCTCAGCCCGGCCTCCCGGACATTGGCCAGCAGCCCGTCCAGCTCGGCGAGCGTGGGCTGCGGGGCGTCCGGGGCCTCGTAGTCCTCGGCACGGACGACGCCCAGCACGCGGCGCAGTTCGGTCAGGGCCGCCACCGCGTTCTCCCGGATCGTGGCGAACGCCTTCTCCAGCTCCGGCGGCGGGTTCTCCACCCGGTAGGGCGCGGCCTCCGCCTGGATGGCGACCACCGACATGTGGTGGGCCACCACATCGTGCAGCTCGCGGGCGATCGTGGTGCGCTCCTCCAGCAGGGTGCGCCGCGAGCGCTCGTGCGCGGTGACCGTCTGCTGGGCGGTGACCTCCTGCTCGGCGTGGCGGCGGATGTGCCAGACGGTGACGCAGAGCAGGACCAGGGCCGATATGACCAGCATGGGACCGGAGTTGGTGCCGTACGTGTAGGTCGGGCCGACGCCGCTGTCCGCGACGATGGCGTACAGCGCGGTCAGCGCCCACATCCAGGCGGCCGTGCGCGGCCGGGTCCGTATCGCCACGACCGTCAGCACGGTCAGATGGCAGGCGAAGCTGCCGGCCGCCCAGGGCCACTCCCCCCATCGGCTGCCGAGCACGGCGGCCAGCGGCGTGGAAACCATGGACGCCCAGAACGCGCCGACCGGCCGCACCATGGTCAGCAGCACGGGGATCGCGCAGAGCGGGCCGAGCAGCAGGGCCGGACCGCCGGAGTCGACCGAGGCCAGGGCCAGGGTGATGAGGGCCGCCGCGATGATCACGGCGTGCGGGAGCCACTGCGCGTGCTCCCGCAGCCGCCCCGGCAACCGCCGGACGATCCGCCCGTCCGTGTGCCGGCCCGGCAGCGGCCGGTAGGCGAAGGCGTCGTGGATGAGGTCCTGCCGCAGCCCGCGCAGGGCATCCACCGCCAGCCGGTACTCCGGGCTGCGCGATGCCGCCCCGTCCCCCGGCGGCGTGGTCTGCATGTGGGTCGTCTCGGTCACGTACAGAACGGTATGCGGCCCCGGTCCCCCGGTCGTCCCCTTGGAGAGGGGTTCCCCGGCGTCCCCCTCAGGTACTACGGGACCCCGTCGGCCACCCCTCAGTACCCCGACGGCCGCACCAGCCCCGACTCGTAGGCGAACACCGCCGCCTGCGTCCGGTCTCTGAGGCCCAGCTTCACCAGGATCCGGCCCACGTGGGTCTTCACCGTCTGCTCGGCCACGAACAGGTGCTGGGCGATCTCCGCGTTGGACAGGCCCTGCGCGATCAGCGCGAGCACCTCCGTCTCCCGCTCGGTCAGGTCGCCGACGCGCTCCATGAGCGGGGCGCGGGGCTTGCCGTCGAGCCGGGAGAACTCGGCGATCAGCTTGCGTGTGATGACCGGCGCGAGCAGCGCTTCCCCGGCCGCGACCACCCGGACCGCCTCGGCGAGCTGCTCCGACGACGCGTCCTTCAGCAGGAACCCGGAGGCTCCGGCGCGCAGCGCGTCGTACACGTACTCGTCGAGATCGAAGGTGGTCAGCACCAGCACCCGCATGTCCGGGTGGGCCGCGGTGATGTGCCCGGTGGCCTCGATGCCTCCGATCCCGGGCATGCGGATGTCCATCAGGACGACGTCCGGGGCGAGCTCCGCGGCCAGGGCGATGCCGCCCTCACCGTTCTTCGCGTCGCCGACCACCTCTATGTCGGGCTGGGTGCCGAGCAGCACGGTGAAGCCCTGCCGGACCATCGCCTGGTCGTCGACGATGAGAACCCGGATGGGGTTGCCGGTGCCGCTGGTCATGAGATTCCTCTCTGGCGGGCCGTGGAGTGATGGGTGCCCGGGGCGTCGGCGGGCGGGGTCTCCGGGAGGAAGGCGGTGACCTTGAAGCCGTCCCAGTGCCACGGGTGCGCGGTCATGGTGCCGCCGAGCATCGCGACCCGCTCCCGCATGCCGAGCAGCCCGTGCCCCGCCCCCGTCGACGGCGGTGGCGGTCCGGTCGGGCGGCCGTTGACGATCTCCACCTCCAGGCCGTCCGGCTCGTAGGTGAGACGGACCGTGATCCTCGCGCCGGGCGCGTGCCGCAGGGCGTTGCTCAGCGCCTCCTGCACGATCCGGTACGCCGACAGCTCCACGCCGGGCGGCAGCGGACGCCGCTCGCCCTGGATGTCGGTGACGACCTCGCGTCCGGCCGCCCGCGTGTTCTCCACCAGCGCGTCGAGCCGGTCGAGCGTGGGCTGCGGGGCGTGCGGTGTGGTCCCGTCACCCGCGTCGGCGAACGGCTCACCCGGCCCCGGGTGCTCCGAGCGCAGCACGCCCAGCACACGGCGCAGTTCGGTCAGTGCCTCCAGCGCGTTCTGCCGGATGCCCGCGAGGTTCTCCCTGAGCTCGTCGGGCGGGTTCTCCACCAGGTGCGGGGCGACCTGCGCCTGGATGGAGATGACCGACATGTGGTGGGCCACCACGTCGTGCAGTTCCCGCGCGATGCGGCTGCGCTCCTCCAGCAGGGTGCGCCGGGTGCGCTCCTCGGCGGTGAGCGTGGTCTGCTCGACCAGTTCCCTGCGGGCCTCGCGGCGGCCGCGCAGGGCGGTGCCGACTATCACCACGACGGTGAACAGGGAGAGTGCGAGCACGCCGGTGGTGTCGTAGCGCTCGGCGCCCTGCAGGCTCTCCAGGACGTAGGTGAACAGCGCGGTCACGGCCAGGGCCGCCGTCGCCGCGCGGGTGGGGACCCGCAGCGCGAGCAGCAGCAGCACGAACATCTCGGCGATCAGGCCGGCCGCGGTCCAGGGCCAGGTGTAGGTGTGCGGGTCGAATCCGAGACGGCCGCGCACCGCCACGGCGCCCACGAGGAAGGCGCCCAGGGACAGCCACCACGCCGGCACCGGCCGCCACAGCCCCAGGACCATGGCGCCGCCCTGCGCGACTGCGATCAGGAATGCCAGACCTGGGGCCAGATGGCCGTTGCCGTTCATGTCGCCCGTGCCGCCGACCGTGACCCCGAACGCGGCCAGGCACACGATTCCGTGCGGCAGCCAGCGCAGCCACGTGGAGGGCGGCAGCGGGTCCACCCGGACGGTCCACAGGTCCTGGCGCAGCTTCCGCAGCCAGCCCTCGACGCGCGCCCGCAGCGCGCGGCCCACCCCCGTGTCCGTCACACGGCCCAGCCTAGACATGACGCGCCTTCGCCGCTGTGTCCCGGTCGGAAGGACGGTGCGCCTGCACCACCCGCGACCTGCGGTCCCGGCCGCCGCCCCCTCGCTCGAAAGAGCGGAAAGCGGCCCAGCAGACCGCGAGAGCCAGCGCGAACACGGGCAGCCAGAGCAGCCGGGCCCCGACCCAGCCGAGGTCGTCGGGCCGGGTGTGCAGCCCGGGGAGCCGACCGACGAGGAGGCCGGTGGCCGTGGTGGCCATCAGGGCCGTCTGGTGCCAGAGGAAAATGGTCATCGCGGAGAGGTTGACGAGCGCCACCGCCGCCCACGCCACGGGCCGGCGCATCGCCCGCCGCAGCCGCTCGCGCAGCAGCAGGGCGAGACCGCACTGGGCCAGGCCGAACGTGACGACCGCCAGCGTCGGCGGATCCAGGTTGGACATGCCCTCGCCCGGGACGCCGACCATGGCCGCCGGATAGCCCGCCCACGCCACGAGCACCGCGGTCGCCGCCGCCCCGGCACCCAGCAGGACCCAGCCCGCACGCCTGCGCTCCAGTTCGCCGCGCGTCCAGGCCGCACCCAGCGTGTAGGGCACCGTCCAGGCGGCCGCCACGTTCACCCAGCCCAGCCAGGAGGGTCCGCCGAGGCCGAAGCGCAGCAGGTCCACGTGCAGGACGACGGCCAGCGGCCACAGCGGGTTGAGCCGGGTGAGCAGCGGGGTCGCCGCCGTCAGGCCCGCGAACACCACGAGGAACCACAGGGGGGACAGGGCCAGCTTCACCAGCGTGCGGACCGTGCCGAACTCGGTGCCCGACAGCAGCAGCGCGACGGCGGCGACCGTCCACAGGGTGAGGACGGCGGCGACCGGCTTGAACAGCCGGGACAGCCGGGCCGTCAGCCACTGGTGGTACGGGATCCCCCGGGCCCGGGCCGAGGCGTGACTGCGGGTGGCGACATGCCCTCCGACCAGGAAGAACACGGCGAGTGTCTGGAACATCCAGGAGACGGGCGTCAGCCAGGGCATGTCCTGCAGCGGGCTCGCCGTGCGCAGGACGCGGCCGTCGGAGACCAGGGCCGTGACCAGCCAGTGCCCGAGGACGACGCCGAGGACGGCGGCGGCCCGCAGGGCGTCCACGGCCCGGTCGCGGCCGGGCGGGGTGGCCGCACCGATGCGGCCGGCGCCCCGGCGCACCGTCTGCCGCAGGGCGCGTACGCCGATGTCAGTCATGGGTCACCGCCTCGGTCTCGCCCAGGACGATCCGGGCCAGGTTGGTCAGGGAGGCCGTGCCGGGCCTGAAGTAGTCGCTGTGGCCCCCGTCGCCGGCCGCGAAGACCCGGGCGCCGAAGGCCGGGGAGACGGGGTCGGTGCCGAAGCCGACGGTGGTGCCGAAGAGGTCCAGGTCGAGGTGCGGGACGTTCTCCACCCAGTCGTCACCGCCCCGGGCCGCCCAGACGCGGGCGCGGGTGTGCAGACCGGCGGCGGTGTCGGCGCCCGTGCCCGGGCTGCCGACGAGCGCGATGTCGTCGACGGCGAGCCCTGCGGCGGCACGGCCGCAGACCACCGAGCCGTAGGAGTGGCACAGCAGCGAGATGCGCGGTCCGGTGCCCGCTACGGCACGCAGGTCGGCGACCAGCGCGCGCAGGTGCGGGGCCGCCTGCTCCGCCCTGCCGGTCGTCGTGACGGTCGTGCTGACCGTCCCCGGCGTCTCGTAGCCCAGCCAGGCCACGACCGCGGTGTGCGTGCCCGCGGGGGCCTGCCGGGCGAGCTGCCGGTGCAGGGCGGCGGCCGCCGCGTGGAACCGGCCGTAGGTGTCGAGGCTCGTGTCGGAACCCGGGACCAGGACGGCGATGCGGTCGGCCCGGGCGAGGTCGCCGAGGACCTCCGTCACCCGGCCGGAGCCGCGGCCGTCGAACCGCAGGAGGTGCCGGCCCGAGGCGGCCAGACGACGGTCGGTCGCGGCCCGGTCCCGGTCGTGGTGGGCGGCGGCCGTACGGGCCGCCTCGGCGGCGTTGGCCCGGTTGGCCGCGTACGCCTCGCCGAGCGTCGACGCGCTGAGGGGGGCGAGGGAGGCGGGGGCCGGTGCGGGGGTCTGCGGTCGTACGGCCCCCGACAGCGGGACGACCACCGCACCGGTGATGAGGGCGGCGAGCGCGGCGCGGCGCCATCGGCCGGCGCGGCGTCTGCAGCCGTCGCCGGCACGGCGGTACTGCGGTGCGGACCCCATGGTCGTCCCCCTCCAGCGCACCCGGCCATCGGGTCTGCTCGGAAAGGAAGTTACGGAGCGGGGCACCTCGTCCGCGTCACACCGGGGAACGCTTCTGCGGCGTAGCTCTCAGGTACTACGGGTATGACCGGGGCGCCTCTTAAGGGGCAGACCTCAAGGGGCAGACCTCAAGAGGCGGACCTCATGGGGCAGCTGCCGCTCACCAGGCCAGCTGCGCGATCTCCTCCACCACCACCGCGCACGCGTCAGCCGCCGGGTCGATGAGCGGGAAGTGCCCCACGTCCTCCAGCAGGGTCACCCCCACCATCTCCCCGGCCTTCGCCGCCGCCTCCGCGTACGACTCGGCGACCGCCTGCGGTACGTCGAGGTCCGCGCGGCCCTGCACGAGGGTGGTGGCGATGCCCGTGGGCAGCAGCAGGGCCGGGTCCGCGTACGGCTGCCGCTCCCCGAAGTGCTCGTCCCCGCCCAGGAGTTGACGCACGGCGCCCCCGCACACGTCCAGCTTGCCGGCGATCGCCAGGTCCGCGATCGGCGCGAGGGCTACGACGCCGCGCAGCGTCACCGGACTGCCGCCGCGCCAGGGCGAGTCCGCCGGCAGAACGTGCCGGGCGGCACCCCACAGCGCGAGATGCCCGCCCGCCGAGTGACCGGTGAGGACCGTACGGCGCGGGTCGGCCTGCGGCAGCGACTCCCGTACCAGCGCGGGCAGGGCGTCCAGTGCCGCGGCGACGTCGTCGAAGGTGTCGGGCCACCGGCCGGCGAGGGAGTCGCCGTCGCCGCCGCGCCGGTACTCGACGCTGGCCACGGCGAACCCGCGGCGGGCGAGGAAGTCCGCGAACGGGCTGATGTGACGCCGGTCGTAGGGCGCGCGCCAGGCGCCGCCGTGCAGCACGACGACGACCGGGGCCGGTCCGGGGCCACCGGCCCGGCGCGGCGCGAAGAAGTCGATCACCTGGTCCGGGTGGTCGCCGTAGGCCGCGGCGGCGTCGGGATCGACGGGCGCGTGGGAGAAGGCCGACTTCTCCTCGGCAGCGGCCCGTGCTGCTGCGACGTCGTCCGTCATGCTCCAACCTTCCAGCGATGAACCGTACGCGGCAAGCCGGTTGAGGGCCGCGCCGTTTGGCCGGGACGGTACCAGGCGCGTGACATGCGCGGACATGCGGATGTCACGCTCGGTGAAGACCCGGACAGGAGGAGCGGACGGGCACCGCCGGGCCGGTACACCGCACGGGCGTCCCGGCCCCGCCACCGCTCAGGCCAGCGTCTGAGCCAGCACCCGCGCCGCCCGCTCCACGTCGGCGAACCCGACGTACAGCGGTGTGAAGCCGAACCGCAGCACGTCGGGCGCCCGGAAGTCACCGACCACACCCCGCTCGATCAGCCGCTTCATCACGTCACCGGCGTCATCACAGCGCAGGGCGATCTGGCTGCCCCGCTCCTCGTGCGCCACCGGCGTCACACACTCCACCCGGCCCTCGGGCACGTACGCCGTCACGCACTCCAGGAAGAAGTCCGTCAGCGCGAGGGACTTGGCCCGCACCGCCTCGACCGACACCCCGTCCCAGACCTCGAGTGCCGCCTCCAGGGCGAGCATGGAGAGGATGTCGGGCGTGCCGACCCGGCCGCGCAGGGCACCGGGAGCCGGCTCGTAGCCGGTGCGCATGCCGAACGGCTCGGCGTGCGAGTTCCAGCCGGGCAGCGGTGAGTCGAAGCGGTCCTGCAGCTCCCGCCGCACGTACAGGTACGCCGGTGAACCGGGCCCGCCGTTCAGGTACTTGTAGGTGCAGCCGACCGCGAGGTCCACACCGTGCTCGTCCAGCCCGACCGGCAGCGCGCCCGCGCTGTGGCACAGGTCCCAGACGGCGACCGCGCCCGCCTCCCGCACGGCGGCCGTCAGACCGGGCAGGTCGTGCAGCCGGCCGGTGCGGTAGTCGACGTGGTTGAGGAGGACGGCGGCGGTGCGGTCGCCGAGCGCGCCCGGGACGTCCGCCGGTGCCACGGGCCGCAGGGTGCGGCCGGTCATGCGGGCGGCGGACTCGGCGATGTACCCGTCGGTGGGGAAGGTCGTCGCGTCGACGAGGAGCTCGTCGCGGCCCTCCCCTGCCATCCGCACCGCACCCACGAGTGCCTTGAGGACATTGACGCTTGTGGAGTCGCCCACGACGATCTGCCCGGGCGCCGCCCCGACCAGCGGGGCGATCCGGTCACCGATGCGCTCGGGCGCCGTCCACCAGCCGCTCTCCTCCCAGGAGCGGATGCGCAGCTCGCCCCACTGACGGCGTACGACGTCCTCGACCCGCCCGGGGACGACGGCCGGCAGCGCGCCGAGCGAGTTGCCGTCGAGGTAGACCACGTCGTCAAGGACGAATTCGGCGCGCTTGCCTGCCAGTTCGTCGACGGCGTCCAGCTTCTTCGCGCGTTCCGCCGGCTCAGACATAGGACCGCGCCGTCCACAGCTCGGGGAACACGTGCTTCTGCGCGCGCTTCTCCAGCCAGGCCACCCCGGCGGAGCCGCCCGTGCCGGTCTTGGCGCCCATCGCGCGGCGGGTGGCGACCAGGTGGTCGTTGCGCCAGCGCCACACCAGCTCGGCGACATCGCTCAGCGCCTCGCCCAGCCGGGCGACCTCGTCGCTCTCGTCACCCGAGTAGACGGCCGTCCAGGCCGCCTCCACCTCCGGCGACGGCTCGTAGCGCTTCGAGACGTCGCGCCGCAGCACGGCCTCCGGAATGTCGTGCCCGCGCCGCGCGAGCAGCCGCACGACCTCGTCGTACAGGCTCGGCTCGTGCAGCGCCTTCTCCAGCTCCGCGTGCACGCGCGGTGCGCCCCGGTGCGGGACGAGCATCGACGCGGACTTGTCGCCGAGCAGGAACTCCATGCGGCGGTACATCGCCGACTGGAAGCCGGAGCCCTCGCCGAGGGCGCTGCGGTACGAGTTGAACTGCGCCGGCGTGAGCTGGGCGAGCGGCTTCCAGGAGTGGTTGAGCGCCTCCAGTTCGCGGACGGACCTCTTGAGCGCGGCGGTGGCGGTGGGGATGTCGTCACCCCTGAGCGCGCCGGCGGCGGTCTCCCACTCGTGGACGATGACGGTGAACCACAGCTCCATCACCTGGGTCGTCACCAGGAAGACCATCTCTCCGGGGTCGTCGGAGAGGGTGTGCTGGAGGTGGGTGAGTACGTCCGCCTTGACGTAGTCCTCGTACGGCGTCGTGCCGTGGAAGTCGAGATGCGGGGTCTCGGGCTCGTGAGCCTCGTGGGACATCGCTGTCTCCTGCGTATAACTCCGGGTAGCGGTCCGCCCCTGCCGAATCCGACACGGGGGCCCCGGTCCCCAGGGGCATCTTCCGCAATCGTCCCCCGAAACCGCAAGGCCCGCCTTTCGCGGACGGGCCTCGCGTGCACGGACCGTGTTCTCAGCCCAGGACCTGCGCCGCCGTCGGCGAGGAGTCCTTCAGGAACTGCGAGCAGCGCTCGTACTCCTCCTGCTCGCCGATCGCCTGCGCGGCGCGGGCGAGGGCGTGCAGGGCGCGCAGGAAGCCGCGGTTCGGCTCGTGCTCCCACGGCACGGGGCCGTGGCCCTTCCAGCCGTTGCGGCGCAGCGCGTCCAGGCCGCGGTGGTAGCCCGTGCGGGCGTACGCGTAGGACTCCACGGCCGCACCCCGCTCGAACGCCTCGTCGGCGAGCTGCGCCCAGGCGAGCGAGGAGGTGGGGTGAGCACCGGCGACCTCGGCGGGCGCGGCACCCGACGCGAGCATTTCCCGCGGCCCGGGGTCGTCGGGGAGGTGGGTCGGGGGCGGGCCCCCGAGGAGGTTCTCGTGAATGGACATGCCCCAAGTCTGCGCCATACCGCTCGGCCGCGGGCACCGGTCCCGCCGAGGACCGGCCCGGGCACCGGCACCCCGGCCTACCCCAGCCGCTTCCGCACCGGCTCCCCCTCCAGCGGTGGGGCCGTGACGCCGCCGTGCCGCAGGCACTCCGGGCGCTTGCAGTCCGGCGGCGGCCTGCGCACCACCGCGGCCGCGATCACGGCCCCCGCCACCAGCGCCCCCGCACACCACCCCATCGCCTTGTCGAACGCCGTGTCGAAGGCGGCCGGCTCCCGGTACGCCTCCTCCCCCATCCCGGCCAGCAGCGGCAGCGCCGCCACCGCCATCAGGCCCGCCGCCCGGGCCGCCGCGTTGTTGATGCCGCTGGCCAGCCCGGCCCGTACCACGCTCACCGAGCCCAGCACCGTGGCCGTCAGCGGCGCCACCAGCGTGACCATGCCCAGCCCGAGCACCATCAGCGCCGGCAGCACATCGGCCGCGTACGACGCCCCCGGCCCCACCCGCAGCATCAGCAGCATCCCGGCCGCGCACAGCAGCGGTCCCACCGTCAGCGGGATCCGCGGCCCGATCCGGTCGGCCAGTTCCCCGGACCGCGCGGACAGCAACAGCATCAGCACGGTCGTCGGCAGCAGTGCCGTACCGGCGGCGAGGGCCGAGTAGCCCACGACCACCTGGAGCTGGAGCGCGGCGAGGAAGAAGAACCCGCCGAGGGCCGCGTACACGCACAGCGTGACGAGGTTGACGGCCGTGAACTGCCGGGACGCGAAGATGTCCGGCGGCATCATCGGATCCGGCCGGTGCCGCTCGACGAGCACGAACGCGACGACCGCGGCCAGCCCGGCCACCGCCGAGACGGCCACCACCACACCGTCCCCGCCGGCCTCGATCAGGGCGTACGTCACCAGCGCCAGCGCCAGCGCCCCCAGCACCGCCCCGAGCACGTCGAACCGCCCGTGCGCCTGCTGGTCCCCCGACTCGGGAACGTGCCGCAGGGCAACCGGCACGCACACCAGGGCCACCGGAATGTTCAGCAGGAACACCCACCGCCAGCCCGGCCCGTCCACCAGCCAGCCGCCGACGAACGGCCCGACCGCCGCCCCGATCCCGCCGAAGCCCGACCACAGGCCCACCGCCCGCCCCCGGTCGTCGGGGTGGAAGGACGCCTGGATCAGCGCCAGCGACCCGGGCGTCAGCAGCGCGCCGCCCACCCCCTGCAGGGCCCGCGCGGCGATCAGCACGCCCGCATTCGGCGCGATTCCGCACAGCAGCGAGGCCACCGCGAACCACACCACGCCGACGACGAACACCTTCCGCCGCCCGAACCGGTCCCCGAGCGCCCCGCCCAGCAGGATCAGCCCGGCCAGCGTGACCATGTACGCGTTGACGGTCCACTGCAACGCGGACAGGTTCGCGTCGAGGTCGCGGCCGATGCGCGGCAGGGCCACGTTGACGACGGTCGAGTCCAGCATCGCCATGCCGGAGCCGAGGACGGTGGTGAGCAGGACCCACTTGCCCTGCGGTGAGGCCAACCGGACATCGGGCATGCAGGGAGCATACGGAAGAGCCCGGCACCACAGGAGGTGCCGGGCTCGACGCGAGCGGAACCGGGAACTACTTGATCTTCGTACCGGTCGAGCGCAGGTTGCCGCAGGCCTCGACGACCCGCGCGGCCATGGAGGCCTCGGCCAGCTTGCCCCAGGTGCGCGGGTCGTAGGTCTTCTTGTTGCCGACCTCGCCGTCGACCTTCAGGACACCGTCGTAGTTGCGGAACATGTGGTCCGCGACGGGGCGCGTGAACGCGTACTGGGTGTCCGTGTCGATGTTCATCTTCACGACGCCGTTCTCCAGCGCGGTGCGGATCTCCTCCTCCGTGGAGCCGGAGCCGCCGTGGAAGACGAAGTCGAACGGGGAACCCTTGCCGAACTTGGCGGCGACGCCCTCGTTCAGCTCCTTCAGCAGCTCGGGACGCAGGACGACGTTGCCCGGCTTGTACACGCCGTGCACGTTGCCGAAGGACGCGGCCAGCAGGTAGCGGCCCTTCTCGCCCAGGCCGAGGGCCTCGGCGGTGCGGATCGCGTCGTCGACCGTGGTGTAGAGGGAGTCGTTGATCTCGTGGGAGACGCCGTCCTCCTCGCCACCGGTCGGCGTGATCTCCACCTCGAGGATGATCTTCGCGGCGCGGGCCTGCTCCAGCAGCTCCTGCGCGATGGAGAGGTTGTCGGCGAGGGTCTCGGCCGAGCCGTCCCACATGTGCGACTGGAACAGCGGGCTCAGACCGGCGTCGACGCGCTTCTGGGAGAGCGCCAGCAGCGGACGTACGTACCCGTCGAGCTTGTCCTTGGGGCAGTGGTCGGTGTGCAGCGCGATGTTCACCGGGTACTTCTCGGCGACGATGTGCGCGAACTCGGCCAGGGCGACGGCGCCGGTGACCATGTCCTTGCTGTACTGACCGCCCAGGAACTCGGCGCCACCCGTGGAGATCTGGACGATGCCGTCGCTCTCCGCCTCAGCGAAACCGCGCAGGGCCGCGTGCAGGGTCTGGGTGGAGGTCACGTTGATGGCCGGGTAGGCGAACTTCCCTGCCTTCGCCCGGTCCAGCATCTCGTTGTAGACCTCGGGAGTTGCGATGGGCATGCGTCCGCTCCTTGTATCTGCGGGTTGACGTACTGCTGTGTCTAACGGCCCTGACCTAGACCTTGGGGTGCGACGTCATCGTCGGCCCCATCTTTCCAGACTTGGCCGGAAGGTCCAGGCCACCGTCCACGCCCTGGTCAGTCGAGGCCCAGCTCGTCCTTCGAGAAGGCGAAGAGATACGGCACCCCGGCCCCCTCCTGGATCTTCTCGGCGGCGCCGGTCGCCCGGTCGACGATGGTCGCGACGGCGACGACCTCGGCCCCGGCCTCGCGCACGGCCTCGACGGCGGTGAGCGGGGAGCCGCCGGTGGTGGAGGTGTCCTCGACGACCAGCACGCGGCGGCCCGCGATGTCCGGGCCCTCGACGCGCCGCTGCAGGCCGTGCGCCTTGGCGGCCTTGCGCACGACGAAGGCGTCCAGGCGCTTCCCGCGCGCGGCGGCCGCGTGCAGCATGGCGGCGGCGACCGGGTCGGCGCCCATGGTGAGCCCGCCCACCGCGTCGAACTCCAGGTCGGCGGTCAGGTCGAGCAGCACCTGCCCGACCAGCGGCGCGGCCTCGCCGTCGAGCGTGATGCGCCTCAGGTCGACGTAGTAGTCGGCTTCCAGACCCGACGACAGGGTCACCTTGCCGTGCACCACGGCCTTGTCCTTGATCTGCTGCAGCAGCGCGCCGCGAGTGTCCGTCATGCCGCCCAGCTTAGAGGCGGCGCCAGCTCCAGGTCGTGGAGGCCTCCAGCGGCTCCAGGGGGGTGACCAGGTGCGGCATGGTGTTGAGGCCGTCGGGCGGGCCGGTCTGCGGCTCCACGCACACGGCCTCCCGCTGCTCGTCGTAGACGACCACCCACTCCTCGCGGCTGGTCACCTTCAGCTCCAGCTGACCGGGCCAGGTGAGCGTGGCCTCGACGCCGCCGGGCATGCCGAAGCAGTCGTCCCAGGGGCCCGGCTTCGGGTCGAGGCGGTTGCCGGTGGGCAGGTGGTCCTCGCCGCGCTCCTCCTGCCAGGCGGGCTCGAAGTCGAGGCGTACGTCCTCGCCGCCGAGGTTCCGGTTGAACCAGGGGTGCCAGCCGAGCTGCGCCGGGAAGGACGACTCGTACGTCTCGACCGACATGCTCAGCGTCAGCGCGTCCTCGCTGAGCGCGACGATCTGGGTGACGCGGCCCGGGTGGGGCCAGGGGGCGACGAGCTCGTAGGTGAGGACCGCCTCGTCCGTGCTCGTGCGGGCGGTGCGCCAGGCTCCGTCGCGGACGGTGCCGTGGATGGCGTGCGGCGGGGCGTTGAGGGGCATCTGCCGCACCTGGGCGCCGTCCAGGAACCGTCCGTCCCGGATCCGGCCGCACCACGGCACCATCGGGAAGCACCCGAACCGCTCGCCCTGGCGGAGCAGTTCGACCCCGCCGATCCGCAGTCCTCCGACCCGGCCGCCGTTGCCCGGCTGCACGGTCACCTCCGCGTCACCCGCGGTCAGCGTGATGTCTTCGTCACTCACGGGACGACCCTACTGGGGTGATCAAGAGGGCCTTGACGGTTAGGGGGCTCCTGGTGGGCGGCCGACGAGCGGTTCAGCGGCGTCTGCGCAGGGCCCGGACCGCCACGATGGCGGACGCCAGTGCCAGTGCCGCCGCGGGGGCCGCCCAGCGCAGGGGGGCCGGGGGTGTCACGGTCTGTGGCGCGGGGACCGGGGCGTAGCGGCCGCGCGGTGGGGCGTGGTCGACCTCCTCGGCGCTGCGTCCGATCATGGTCCGTCGCGCGTGCGCCGCTTCCGCGATGTCCTCCTCGTCGTCATCATCGTCCTCGCCCTCGTCCGCGCGTCCGTAGGAGGGGGACGGGCGGTCGGAGCCGAAGGCGGAGGGGCGCTCGGGAGCCGGGGGTTCCTCGGTGAGACCGGGGTCGGGAGCGGGCTGCGCGTCAGCCCCGGCCCCCGCACGCTCGTCGTTCATGGCGGCCCTTTCGTCCGTGGCCGCCGCGGCCAGATGCTCCGCGAAACGGTTCAGCAGCCGGGTGACGGCACCCTCCACCGACTCCGCGGGAAGGTCCTTGATCCGTCCGTCGGCGGACGCCGTGCCGTCGTACGCGACGGTGCAGCCGCCCTCCGCCTCGCGCAGGGCGATCCGCAGCGTGAGCTCGACCGAGCCGCTGCCGCGCGACTCCTCCGCCTCGCCCTCGACGGCGTAGGTGCCGTCGTCCCGCCGGGAGACCCGTACGGCACCCCGGTAGGTGACGGAGTGGCTGCCGACCCGGATCTTCATCCGCCCGGCGACGGGCCCGGCGCCGGCGTCCTGCTGGAGCCCGGGAACGGCCCGGGCGACCCGCGCGGGGTCGTCCAGCACCTCCCTCAGCCGCTCCGCCGGAACCGGAACGAACACCTCGTGCTCCATGTCGACGGACTCTACCCAGCACAGCCCGAAACGCACCCGCGCCTGAGGGATTCACCTCCGATCCACCCCCACCAGGCGTATCCTCCCGGCCCGCCCGGCGGTTCCGGCCCCTCAGTACCGCGGATGCACCAGCGTCGACGCCGGCAGCCCCGCGATCCGCGTCCTGCGCGCCGCCCGCTCGCCCGCGGCGAGGGACGCCTGTGTCAGGACGCTCGGCCGCGGTCCGGCCGGGTCGAGCCGCAGCGGCGGCTCCGTGCGGGCGGCGAGCACGAAACGCCAGTCGCGGGGCGCCCCGGAACGGTCGGCGGGGGTGCGGTCGGGCCCGGCGGCGGCAGCGGGGCGGCGGCCGCCCGTGCCGTACGGGGCGGTGCGGAATCCGGCCGCGCGCAGGGTCGCCTCGACGGTCCAGTGGACCCGGGGGCCGGCCGCGACCGGGCCGGCGTGCACCACGAGCCGGCCTCCGGGGGCGAGCACGCGCCGGGCCAGGCCGTAGAACTCCTGCGAATACAGCTTCGTGCTCGCGGTGATGCGCGGATCCGGCAGGTCCGAGACGACCACGTCGTAGGCCGCCGGAGTCACGCCGCGCAGCCGGTGGAAGGCGTCCGCGGTCGTCACGTGGACGCGCGGGTCGCCGAACGCGTGCTGGTTGAGCGCGGACAGGGCCGGGTCGGTGCGGGCCAGCCGGACCACCTCGGCGTCGAGTTCGACGACGTCGACCCGGTCGACTCCCGGGTGGCGCAGCACCTCGCGGACGGCGAGGCCGTCCCCGCCGCCGAGGATCAGCACGCGCGCGTGCGGCCCGCTCATCACGGGGTGGACGAGGGCCTCGTGGAAGCGCAGCTCGTCCCGCTCGCTGACCCGCAGCCGGCCGTCGAGGAACAGGGCGAGGGGCCGCCCGTGCGTGCCGCCGGTGAGGACGACCTCCTGCACTCCGGTCCGGAGCGCCACGCGGACGTCCCCGCCGTACACCGCCTGCCGCGCGGCCCGTTCGAAGTCGTCGACGAGGACGGCGGCCGCGGCGAGGACCGTGAGGACGAGGGCGTTGCCGAGCAGCAGCAGCCACCGGGCGCGCCGGGTCAGGTCCCGGCGGAACAGGCCGAGCACCAGCGCGCCGCCGACGACCGCGTTGACCGCGCCGGTGAGCAGCGCGCCGGTCAACTGGCCGAGGAACGGCAGCAGGAGGAAGGGGAAGGCGAGGCCGCCGACGAGGGCACCGACGTAGTCGGCGGCGGACAGGTCGGCCACGGCGCCGCCCGCGTCCTGGCGGCGGATGCGCTGGATCAGCTCCATGAGCAGCGGGACTTCGGCGCCGATGAGCAGTCCGGTGGCGAGGGAGAAGGCGACCAGCAGGCAGCGCGGACCGTTGGCCCACATCCCGCCCCAGTCACCGGTCCAGGCGAACACCGCGTACAGGGCCATCGCGCTGCACCCGCCGACGAGCGCGAGGGTGGCCTCGACGGCGCCGAAGCCGGCCGCGGCGAGCGGGCGCAGCCGCTTCGCGGCGAGGGAGCCGATGCCCATCGCGAAGACCATGACGGACAGCACGACGGACGCCTGGGTGACGGAGTCGCCCATCAAGTACGAGGCGAGCGCGACGAGTTCGAGTTCGTACACGAGTCCGCAGGCCGCGCAGACGAACACGCCCGCGAGGACCAGGAACCGTCCGGTGCCGGGCCGGACGGGCAGTCGCGCCGGGCCGGCGGGGCCGCCAGGGGCGCTCCAGGGCTGCGGGCAACCGGGCGGGGCGGGCGCGGGCGGCTCGATCACGCTGCGACGTTACGTCACGCCTCGACTGCGGTTCGTCACCCACACGTGTGGTGCTGGTTTACAGAGGCCGGATATCGGTACGGGATCCGGTGTGCCGCGTGCGGTTGGCCGCGCGTGGTTCGACGGGCCGGGCAGCGGTCGGCCGGGGTCAGTTGGCGGAGACCGCCGCCGGAACGCGCACCCCCACCTTCGTGCGGGTCGCCACCAACTGCCCGTCCTGCGGGTAGGCGTGCCACGTGCGCCAGTGCACCTGCCCCTCGTGGTGCTGGGCGAGCAGGGCCGTGAAGGCGTACGGGCTGCCGGGGAAGACGCCGGCGAGGCCGTGCGGATGGTCGGAGACGAGCGCCAGCAACTCCTGGGCGCGGCCCGCGAAGGAGCCGGGCGAGAGGACCTCGACCCGGGCCGCGAACTCGTACTCCCAGTCGTCCACGCGCTTGGCGACGCCGAGCGGCAACGGAGTGCTGCTGCCCGCGAGGCACGCCACCGTCTCCGAGCAGATGCCCCGCTCCTCCTCCAGCAGGACCTGATGGGACGCGCCGAGGAGTCGCAACTGCATTTTGGTGCCCGCGAGTTCGAGGTCGAGCACGGCCAGTGCGGGAAGTGGCTCGCGCCCCAGGGCCCACGCGAGATCGGCTGCGGACGTGTCGGTGTAGGAGGTGTTCAGGGTCGTGAGCATGGATCGGCTCCGCAAGCACACAAGGAGAGGGAGATGGGTCCGCTGCGCCCCGGTCGCACCGGGGGATGTCGGCCCGGGTCAAACCGGTCGGCCGGTTTCAGAAGGTCCGCAGAACGTCCGAGGGGCTGCGTCGGTGACTTAGGGAATCATGAACGGTGGCGCCACCACAGCGTTTTTACCCAAGTTCGTGGGGTTTCCACCCCTCAGAGGGCTCCACAGCTCAACTGTTCAACTACGGCGTGCGCCAGTGCCGGGGAGGCGTGCGCCGGTGCGCCGTGCTTCACGCCCGGAGCCGCGACGGAGGGGAGCCCGGGATTTCGGCCGCCGCCCGAAATCGCCGTGAAAAACGTGCAGTTGCGGAAGGCCCTTCCGGACTCGGTTCGGCACGGCGGCAGTTGTCCTACAGACAGGGGAGGTTGCCAGGATGCGCCCGAAGCCGCCCCATAGCCGTTCGAGCGGTCATCCGTCCGGGAACTCCGGACATGGCAACGCGGGGCCCGCCCAGGTGCGGACCCCGCGTTCGGTCGTGCGGCTCCCCCGTCGTGAGGACGGCCGACGTCAGTCAGCTGCCCCCGCCGCAGCCACCACCCCCGCAGGACGACCCGCCTCCGCAGGACGAGCCGCCACCGCAGGAGTGCCCCCCGCGGTGTCCGTCGCCGCCGGAGGAACCGGAGGAACCGGAGTCTCCCCCGCCGACCCACCAGCTGCCGCCGTCGCCACTGCCGCTGGTGCTGCTGCTCGACCCGGTGGACGCCCACGCCCCGCGACGCGTCGTCCGCCGGGTACCGCCCCTGCGGGCCTGGGAGACCAGCGCCCCGATCAGTACGACTCCGACCACCGCCAGGATGATGCCGACGATCATGGCGTCACCCTCCTTTCGTTCCCCCGAAGCGGCCCCCCGTGGGCGCCTCGCTCTTGCGTGAGGCGGTGATGCCCGGCCGCGGAACGGGCCAACACAAAGTTGAGGAACTTCAGAGGGTTCCGTAGGGGTGATGACCCCTGACCTGCACAGAAGGGCAGGTCAGGGGCCGTTCGTGGTTCACCGGGCCGTCTGTGGGCCGTGATCTTCCTGAGAGACGCGCTGAAACACCGTGTCGATGGCGCGGCGGGCCCTCTGGCGGCTGTCGGGCATGAGGTGGGCGTACACCCGCAGCGTGAGCCCTGGGTCAGCGTGCCCCATGTATTCGCTGACAGCCTTGATGTTCTCGCCCGCGTCCAACAGTGCGGAGGCGTAGAAGTGCCTCAGGGCGTGCATGCCGTGCTCGCGCGCCGACTCGTAGTTGCCGTCGTCGTCTGCTCCCGGAATGAGGCCAGCGGCGGCGAGAGCGGGCTTCCACTCCTTGCGGTTGAAGTTGCTGCGCCACACCAGGCCGCCCTGCTCCGCCGTGAAAATCAATCGCGCGGACACCTTGGGCCCCTCTGGCACATCCCATGGGAGGGTGATCTCTACGGGCTTGAAGGCGTCCATGTGGACCCGGAAAGCTTCCGCCACGGAGGCAGGGAGCGGCACGTCTCGCTTCTTGCCGCCCTTAGGAAGGGCGAACACCGGGTGCCCTTCCACGTGCTTGATCTGCCGGACCACGTGAAGCGTGCGCCCGTCGGTGCCGATGGCGTCTTCGGCGAGACCGAACACCTCGCCCTGGCGCAGACCGCATCCGGCCCCGGCGTCGACCATCGCTCGGTACCGATCCAGAAGGGCCGCACGAACGGCGAACACTTGGTCGGGCACCCACGGGACCACGGGATGCGGGTCAGGCTTGGGACGCCGAACGGTCCGGGCACCGCACGGGTTGCGCGACAACAGCGTGTCGTCAACAGCGGCAGATAGGACCGACTGAACGTCGGCGAAGATGTTCCGGGCGTAGGACGGGCCGACGCCGGGCTTCGCTTCCAGTGCGGCGACGAACTCCCTGATGTGCTCCGGCCGGAAGGTCCCGATCGGACGGGAGCCAAGCACCGGGTAGGCGTGCAACCGCAGGCGCCGGCCGAGTTCCTTCCGGGTCATCGGGCTGGGTGTCTTACTGTCCAACCACTTCTCGGCGTACTGCTGGAACGTGATCTGCATGGACTTGGGGTCGGTGTACTGACCGCGCGTCATGTCCGTCTCTACGGCGCTGAGCCACTTCTCAGCGAGACGCTTTTTGCCGTCAGGGAAGCTCTTGGACTTCTCGGTTCCGTCGGGTCCGATGTAGCGGGCGCGGTAGCGCAGGCCGGTGCCGTGGCGGTCGGTCTTGACGCGGACGGTCTTGCCGGCGGAGTTGGTCTCGGTCTTGAACCAGCGGTCTTGGATGTGGCCTGCCACGTAGGGTGCGGTCCCTTCTGGGCACGGGACGGGAAGGGCCACGGTGTGGCCCTCCCCGCGGAGTTGAGTGGTGAGGAGTTCGGCAGCCTCAGGCGGCGTCTTCGAGGGCGGTGCGTTCGGCCTCCCACGCCTGTACGGCGGCGGGGTTGAAGCGGAGGTAGCGGCCGACGCGGAAGCCGCCCGGGCCGATGCGCTTGCGTCGCCACTGGTAGACCGTCTCGACGCTCGGGAGGCTGAACATCGTGACCAGGTCTTCGGGGGTGAGGTAGCGGTCTGGGAGTCCGCCGCGCAGGAGGGCGCGCGGGTCGGTCGGCTCGTCGGTGGCCATGGTGTGGTGACTCCTCATATCCGTCGCGGGGGGGTGAGGTGTCCTGCGGTGGGTTCTGGTGCCGTGGGTTGCGTGCGGGCGCCGGAGCTGCGTCTGTCCGAGGTGCGGCTTTCTGCGTCACCTGCGTCACCTGCGTCATTCGCGCCCCTGACCTGCGGTTTCTGGGTGACGCAGGACTCTGGAGGTGTGTCATCGGTGACGTAGACCTTCGTCATCGGGTGACGCAGGTGACGCAGGTGACGCGGGGTGACGCAGGAATCGGCTGCCTGCGTCACCCGTCTTTCGGCAGGTCAACAGCCGTTTGCGGGGTGTGGGTGACGCAGGTGACGCAGGGTCTTCCTACTTCGGACAAGAGAGGGGTGGTGTCTGTTGTGGTGCGCGGCTCAGAGAGTGAAAGAACGGGCCGCTTCGCGGCGACCATCGGAGGGCGGCGCCGCCGCCGAACAGCAAGAAGAGCACGCGTCGCCGGGTGCTCCTCTTGCTTGTGCGGGGCAGGCGTGGTGCCCCGCGGTCAGAAAGCCGGTTCCTGCTCGTGCGGGGGTCGTGCGGCGGACGGCCGCGCGATTTCGATGTAGCGGGACGTCTTGGTGCGCCCCCAGTCGATGAGGACCCCCCGAGCCGCGAGGGTGGGCTGAAGGCGCTTGAGGCGGTCTGAGAGCACCTTGCCCGTGGTCGGCCACCCTTTAGGCAGGGGACGAAAGTCCTCACCCGCGTAGAGGCCGCTGAGGCAGTGCAGCCACTCGGCCGACGTCATCCGCTGCTCGGTGCCGGGGTCGATGCCGGCGGCGTGCTTGAGCACGGTCTGTGCCAACAAGTCGCCCTCGATGACGTCGTCATTGAGGTCGTCCAGGCTGGCCCGGTAGGCGGCGAGCGCCCTCAGACCGGTGGCCGCGTCGAGCTGCGCACACAGGTGCGCGAAGTCCGCCATCCGCAGGTCGGTCGGGATGTCCGCCTCCGCTGCGCGCACCTGCACGGTGAGGTCCAGGAGCGAGCCGAGGATGACCGGCAGCACCTCTGCAAAGTCGGACCACAGTTCCGCCTCAGTGCGCCGGACGCGGGGGCGTTCCAGACGCAGAGGCAACAGGCGTTCGGCGAGGTCGGGCCGGATCACGCCCACGTCGATGCCAGTCAGGAGCAGGGGGCGGCGGTAGCTGACGCGGAAGACGTCCCCGTCGGTGAACAGGGCGCGCTTGACGTTTTCTGCCCCGGTCACGATGCAGCACATCGCGTCGGACAGCTCCGGGGTCATGTGGGAGAGGTTGTCCAGGGCGGTGACCCAACCGGCCGCCACCGCCGTGATCAGGTTCTCCTCATCCTTGGGTGCTCGGCGCAGGTCCCCGGTCATGCCCTCGATGATCCGCACGAGCATCCGTCCACCGGTGGACTTGCCCGCGCCCTGCGGTCCGGTGAGGAACGGGGCCGGGACGGGCACCGTCGGCCCGAGGCAGCCGATGAGCCAGGCGATGGCCAGGCACTCGGTCTCCGCGGTGGCGAAGTTGCACAGCCGCATGAGCAGATCGATGCCCTTGCCGTTGGTGTCCTTGACTGGCAGGGGCAGTTCCCCGGTGAGCTGGGTGCGCCGCCAGCACACCTCGCGCGGGTCCGGGGTGGTGATGTCCCAGCCGGTGGGGTGGATCCGCACGGACTGCCCGTCGCTGCGCCCGAGGTCCAGCCATGTGGCGCCGTCGAATCCGGGGGCGACGCGGATGTGCACGGGCTGCACGTCCTCGGTCAACGCCAGTGCCTCGATCAGGTCCAGCGCCTCTTTCATGGCGGTGCCGTTGAACACGCCGATGCCGTCCTTGAACAGTCCGACCATGAGTTCCTGCCGGTGGCTTCCCGTGGTGCCCTGGGAGCGGATCGGGCGGGCCACGGGGTGGCCGTTGCGCTGCGCGTACACGGTCCCGTCAGCGGTGCGGAAGTACCGAAAGTGGGATTGCGCGTAGTCGGTGATGACCTCGCGGGCGGGGTTCTTGTCGTCGTCGGACATGGTCACAGTCCCAACGTGGTGCGGGCGTTGGTCCACGCGTCCGTGCAGTGCCGCAGGGTCTCGCCCTTGGCCTGCGCGGCGGTGAACAACCGGGCGACGTGGGTCTCGGTGAGGCAGCCGCACCGGCCGTGCGTGGACAGCACCGCGAGGAACGCCCCGTACACGGTGGCGTGGATCGCGCCGCGGGCACCGGTGATGCGCTGCACGGCCATAGCGATGCCGCGTTCGAGGTAGGCGGGCGTGCGGTGCGGGCATTCCGCACCCCCCGGCCCTGCGGGCACGGTGACGGCCTGCGGCGCCGGCAGGGCCGGGGAAGGCTCCTTCACCGCAAGGGCACGGACGGTATCCGGCAGGTCGGCCATGTGGCCGGTGCCGGGACCGAGGTAGCGGGCGTAGGACATGGTCGACTTGATGTCCACGCCGGGGCGCACCCCGTTCACGGACCGCATGGCGCCCCGGTAGATCCAGTGCTGGCCGCGCGTCGTCGGCACGGTCCGCGTCACGGGCAGGGTGGTGCGGGCCCAGGCGATGGCGTCCGCGTTGTCCAGGTCGACCACGGTCAGGCCGGCGCCGCCGGGGTGGTAGCCGACGCACACCGCCCGCCGCCACGTCGCCGCCCACGAGGGCGAGATGATGACGGCCGGGTCGGTGGTGGCAGCGGCCCACGCGTGGCAGACGCCGGGGCACCGGCAGGGGCCCGGGGTCTTCATGTTCGGCCGGCCGCCGCAGGCGTTGTCCGCGCACGTCGTGCAGTTGCCGAACGGCACCTTGCCCCGACGCAAGGGCAATACGGGCAAGCCGGATGCCGCGAGGCTCAGCGCGGTGTGCCGGGGGGAGAGCGTCCCGCTCATGCCGCCACCCCCAGCGACGGCCTGGCCGCGGCGGTACCAAGCAACCATCCGTAGGCGTGGTGTGCCTGGCGTGGCACGACGCCGTTGCCGAGGATCTTCAGTTGTTCCTTGCGGGGGATGCCGGGCACGGCGGTGACCCAGCCGGCGGGCAGGCCCATCATCCACTCGGTGAACAGCGGGGACAGCCGCCGGTTTCCGCGCGTGCCCGGTTCGGTCGGGCACGGCGCCGGCCGTCCGGTGATGCGCTCCCAACGGCGGATCGCGGGCCCGAAGTCGGTGCCGTCGCTCGCCACCCACCGCTCGTCCAGCGGGACCGGCCCGGTGGGGGTGGTGTCCACGCCGGCGAGCAGGTTGACGGCCACCTCGTTCAGCGGCCGGGCGTTGCGCTCCAGCAGGTTCGACGCGCCGGACTTCCAGTCGCGGGCCGCCGGCGTGGGCAGCAGGCTCACGACTCCGGGGGCGCCGGGAGTTTCGTGACGGCGGTGCGCAGGTTCATCCCGCCCTTGCGCTTCGGCGAGGTGCCGGGGCCGCCAGTGCCGTCCGAGCTGGTGGGGGTCGGCATCAGCGGGATGGGCAACTGCGAACCAGCGGTCGCGCTCGTGCGGTGCGCCGACTTCGGGGTCACCAGCGCGTACGCATGTCCACCGGACGTCATACCCGATCGCGGCCAGGTCCGCGGCGACGACGTCCAGCCCCCGCGAGCGGAGCGCCGCCACGTTTTCCAGGAAGACGAGCCGCGGTCGAACGAAGCCCACAGCATCAGCGACATTTTTCCAGACTCGCGACCACTGGCCATTGATCCCGTCCCTTCGTCCAGCGTTGGAGGTGTTGCGGCAGGGGAAGCCGGCCCCGATCACGTCGGGCCGGTACACGTCCCGGACGCGGTTCCAGTCGCCGTGGCGAATGTCCCCGAGGTTGGGCACGCCCGGGTGTCGGTGGGCGAACACGGTCGCGGCGTGCGGGTCGTTCTCGGCGAAGGCGGCGACCTGGCCGCCGATGCGGGCCCGGATCGCGGCCTCTAAACCGCCGTAGCCGGCGCACAGTGCCAGGATGCGCGGCGAGTCAGGTGCTCGCCGAATGTCGGTGGGTTGGGTCATGCTGGTGTGTCTCCAGTTCTCTTGTTGGGTGCTGGTTGTCGGGGCGGTCGCGGTCTTTGGCGAGAGGCGACCGCCCCGAGTCATGACAACTTGGGGGTGGAATGGCTACTGCGTGGCTGGTGCTGGCTCTGGGGGACAGGCGAGAGCACGCCGGAAACGACGGGTACGACGACAATCCTGCGGAGCACTACAGCTGGGACAGCACGGTTCCCAACCACGCGCGCCTGGCAGAGGGACACGTGATCGCCCTCTGGGACAGGAAGGAACTGATCGGCGTCTCTGTCATCGAGGCCATCGAGACGGACACTCGTGAGAAGCCGCTGTATTTCTGCCCGCATTGCGATAAGGCAGCGATCAAGCGGAGACAGCAGAAGGCGCCTCAGTACCGCTGTTATGACTGCGGAGCGTCGTTCGACGTCCCGGGCCGCACGACCAAGCAGGTGACGACATACCAGTCACGCCATGGCAAGGCGTGGATGGACGCGAGAGGGCTACTTTCCGGGGCGGAACTACGGGCCCTGTGTGACTCGCCGCGATCGCAGCACAGCATGCGACCCGCGCGGTGGGAGAAGCTACGTAACGCCCTGACCGCTGTCACGGGCGACGTCGCTGAACTCGACGTGCTGGAAGAGACGCGCTTGGCCATTCCCGGAGGACACCGAGAGTCGGTCGTACGGGTTCGCATAGGGCAAGGCGCCTTCCGTAAGCGGCTGCTGGCCGACCAAGGCGAGCAATGTGCTTTCACAGGCCCTGCACCCGCTACAGCCTTGGAAGCTGCCCACCTCTACAGCTATGCCCAGAGCGGAGAGCACCACGAGCACGGCGGGCTGCTGCTGCGCCGCGACATCCACCGTCTCTTCGACCTGGGCGAGATTGCGGTGAATCCCACGACAGGCACGCTCGATATCAGTGCGGAGATGCTCGCGTATCCGCTGTACGCGAGTTTGCAGGGAAAACCGGTGGCAGTCCCCCTGCAACGGGAACACCGCACTTGGCTTGGTAGGCACTGGCGTCTCCATCGATCGGAGTCCTAGCTGCCCAGCCCAGGGACACCTGGGCTTCAGCCGCGGAAGTGGTTGCGCTTGAACACAGCGCGGCGGATGTTCACCGTCGTGCCACTCGCGCCACCGCTCGGGGTGAGGACCCGGACGGCGATCCAGCCGCCGGTGACGACGGCGGCGAGGATGACGAGCTGGGTGACGAGTGCGGTCAGGGCGGTGATGAACGAGGTGAGCAGCAGCAGTCCGCCGCACGTCGCGAGGAACCCGACGCCGCCGACGGCGACGTTCACCGCCGCGCGGGAGACGACCGGCTTGGCGGTGACCAGTTCGGGCTGAGCCGGTGCCACGGCGTAGCCGGTGACGACGCGGCCGTCCGGCAGGACGACGCTCGTCACGGCCGGGATGGTGCCCGGTTGGACGGGAACGACCGGCGCCGCGTGCGCGGCGGGGGTGATCGGGGTGGGGTGGTGGACCACAAGGGGCGCGCTGTGGTGGGTGGTGGGTTCGTTCACGGCCGGGTCTCCTTCAGTTGTCGAGGGCGGACAGGGCGTCGGCGGATGCCTGCACGAGGTTGCGGATGGGCTCGTAGGCGCCGGTGCCGGCGGCAAAGAACCCGAACAGGAACAGCACGAGCGCGGCGCCGCCGCCGGCGGACTTGGTCTTGACGGCGAAGACGGAGGCGGCGCCGAACAGCAGCACGGCGGAGATGTTGAGGATCATCGGGAAGAACTCGCTTCCGGGTGAGGCGGATGGGTGGATACGCTTCAGGCGCCCCGGGTGCTCGCAAGCTTGGGGCGTCTGACCGGCGACCGCGCCCGCCTAGCTCCTTCTCGGAGCGGGGTCCGTCTCATGACGGGCGGTCGCCGGTCGCATGCTCAGTCCGTGCCGGCGCGGTAGATGCGCGCCCAGCGGTTGTAGAGCCAGCGGCCTATGCGGATGCGCTTGCCGGTGGCGTGGCAGCGGTGGCAGTCCTTGCCGCGCTTGATGCGTCCCTTGCGGTCGGTCTTGAGGGCGTGGCCCATGCCACGGCAGCGGCGGCAGTCACCGAACGGCGACACCGCACACACCCCGCCGTAACTGAGGGTGACGGCGAGCAGGCAGGAGAAAGCGAGCAGGGCGGGGGTCACGTGGGGCCCTTCCTGGCGGGTTTTTGGGGTTTGCGCAGGTGGGCCGCTATCCGCTAGCGGCCTGATCAGATGCGGTTTGAGGCGCTAGCGGGGCCGCTAACGTTAGCGGGGGTTGCCGCTATCGTTAGCGGTCCCGGAGTGTCAGCCCGCGTCCCGCTTTCCGTCACGCTCCGCAATCGCGGTGGTGATGTGGGAGCGGTCGACACCGCGCCGGTTGACGACCTTGCCGTTCACCCGGCGGCCTACCTGGATCGTGGCGATGCCGTGCGGTTTGAGTGCGGCGGCGAGTGCGTCGGGGTCCCATCCGTCGTAGACCTCGGGGCGAAGGTCCGCCAGTCGGGCCACAATGGTTTCCGACCACGCCTTGGCCTCCTTGGCCGGGACCACGGCGAGGATGTCCGCCAGCAGGTCGTAGGCCGCCGTGGTCGGCTCCGGTGCTTCCCCGAGGGCGTGGCCGGCGAGCAGTCCGGCCTTCTCCCGCACGCGGCGGGCGCGGGCGGCGATGGCTTCGGCGCCACCGGCGTCAACGTAGACGGAGCGGACGATACGGGCGTCGGAACCTTCACCCACGAAGTAGTGGATGCCCTTGTCTCCCCAGGCGAACATGGTCGCCCGCACCCCGCGCTTGTAGGCGGAGGTGCCCAGCACCATGTCGTTCTCCAGCTGGCCCATCACCTTCAGGCACCACCGGGCGGACGAGTTGGCGGAGATGCCGGTGGGCAGCGACTTGGCGTCGGGGCGCTGCGTGGCCAGCAGGACCACGATGCCGGTGGCGGGGCCGCGCTTGACCAGGTCGGTGATGATTTCCTCGAACTCCTTGCCGTGGTCGGGGTGCTCGAAGAGGACCTGGCACTCGTCCACCCCGACCACGATCGGGTGCAGCCCCAACGACCGCTTGTCCGCGAGTGCAGACGTCACCTTGGACTCGGGGCAGATGTCGCGGGGCAGGGAGCGGATCACCTTTGTGCGGCGGCGTAGTTCCTCGCGCAGGGCTCGGAAGTCGTCCAGGGCGTACTGGATGGGTTCGTCGTCGTCGCCGGCGGCGTGGCGGTAGCCGACCGCGTTGCCGACCGGGTCCAGGTCGCCGGTGCCTTTCATGTCGTAGGTGTGCAGCTCAGCACGCGGGTCCAATGCCGCGATGAGCAGCAACAGACGCAGCAGGAACGTCTTGCCCATGCGCGGGATTGCGCCGATGACGCCGGCGATGTACATGAGCGTGACTTCGGTCCACCGACCGCGCTGGTCGGTGCCGTAGGCGACCGGCTTGAACAGGTCCACGGTGCCGGACTTCAGCAGCGGCCATGCCGGCTGAGAGGCCCGGGACATGTCCTGGTCCGCGACCCACAGCACCAGGTGCCCGGTGTGCTCATCCGGCACTGCCTCGGGCCACACGCACCCGAGCGGGCGGCGCAGACCGGAGGCGAGACGCTCGCGGCGTTCCATGATGTCCGTGACCGTGACGCCGTAGGGCAGGTTGCCTTCCGCACGCCAGCCGGGGCCGTCGCGGGTGATGGGGGCGGTGAACTCGAACCCGTCCCGTCCCTTGCCCTGCGCCTGATTGATCGCGGGAATACCGAGTGAGCCCAGGGCCCGCAGGACGATGTCACTCGTCAGCTTGGTCGCCTTCGGGAGTTCCACCGCCCGGTGCACAACCGGGGCGTCCGCCTGGCGTCCGGCGGCCCCCAGGGCGAGGACGACCGTGCTCACGGAGACGGCTTGCAGCCAGTCGGGGGCCAGCACGTAGATGGCGAGCGCCAGACCGAGACCGGTGAACATCGCGAGCGCGGCGACCAGGGTCCGCAGCCGAACCCGTCCGTCACGCTGCCGCGACAGCTTCAGGTACTCGGCAGCGTCCTCACGCCGCACCGCGGCGAGTCGGACCAGTTCGCCCTCGCGGTCGGCCACCCACCGCATCGTGCCCCCGACGACCTTCGCGGCGCCGGCCGGCGCCTGGAAGGCGAGGCGGGCGGCATAAACCGGGGTCCGGAGCGCGTGGTAGCCGGCGGCGTGGGTGTAGTGGCGGGCCACCCACCCGATAGCGGTGCGCAGCTCAGCCACCGACTTCAGCCAGACCGGCACGACTGCGCGGCGGCGGGCGCCGGCGAGTCGACCGAGGTAGCCGGGACCGGTCGCCGCGGGGGCGGGCTGGTCGACCATGTCGGGTGCGGTCGGATCGTCCACCTCGGGGCCGGACGGGGCCGACTCGCGCGCCGCGCGGGCCTTGTCCAGGTCGACCACGTCGGCGCCGTGGTCGGCGGCCATCTCCGCTTCCAGCCGGTTGAACAGTTCCTTGTCGTCGTCGTGGTTCACTCGATGAGTTCCTTCCTCAGAAGGGATGCGAAAGGGGCCCGGCCGCTGTCTTGGCGGGCAAGGCCGGGCCCCGTCCTGGGGTGAGTTGCAAGGGTTTCGCGTTGCGACGCTGAACTGAAGACACGAGCCGTACCACTTTGATATTTCGATAACCGTCGAAGTAATACGGTGCGTACCAGTTCTACGAGCGTCGAACTTCCAAACTGGTACGTGGCGTACCAGTTCGAATCACCAACTGGCTCAGGCGGCGCGCTATTCGGGGTAGGCGCAGGTCACGCACATGCCGAGCGAGGCAGGGATGACATAGCCGACGTCACGCCGGCATGCGGGGCAAGTACGGCGGGCGGCGTTGGCCTTAGCGAGCGCCGCCCACCGGGCCGGTGTCATCGGCCTCACCGGCTTGGCCAAGTCGACGCGGTAGAGGTAGGCGACCAGCGAGCCACGGCGGCGCGGCCGTTCGAGCTGTGCGGCCACGTCCTGGCCACCGGGTCGAAGTCCACGGGCGCGGAGTTGGCGGCGGGTGGCGTAGCCGTCCGGGGCCAGGCGCCACCGGTAGACCGGGAGCGCGGCCATCAGGCGACGCGCTTCCACGCGGCCCGCAGCCGGACCTCAGAGGCGGAGTACCCGGCGGCCCGGAAGCGAGCGGCCATGTCGCGGTACGACAACGGCGGCGTCTGGCTGTGCCGAATGTCGTGAACCAGCGTGTCCAGCGCTTCATCCGACAGCGCGGGCGCCCCCGTCTCCAGCGCCGGCACCGGGTCGGAGGGGCCCCACACGGGAAGTTCCCAGCGGGGTGTGACGCCGGGCGTGACGGGGGTCGTCACGCTGGTCAGGGCCCTGCCGGTCTCTTCTCCCTTGCGGGTGATCTCCAGCGTCGACCATGCCCCCGCGAGGGTCTGCGCGGTCTCGGCCTGGACGCGTGCGACGCGGGCCCCGGCTTCCGTCACGGCCGTCAGTCGCGTCTCCTCGGTGGCCGCTTCTGCCCGCAGCCGGGCACGGGCCACGGCCGCCTCGTCGCGCGCTTCCTGCTGGATTCCGCGGATCGCGTCCAACGCGAGCGGAGTGAGCGCCGTGCGCTCCCACAGGCTGTGGACCAGCCACAGGGCCTTGGCGGCGATGGGCAGCCACGCGACGGCCAGCCACGCCCCGGCGGAATGCTCGGCGGTTAGCGCGTGCGCCACGAGGACGCCGGCGGCGAGGATGCCGAAGCACCAGCCGACGGCGGTCACCGTGCGGTTGTGGTCACCCTGCGCGGCAAGGCGGCGTTCGTAGGCGAGGGTCGCCAGCCATCCGCCATCGATACCGAGACCGACGACCAGGGCGACCGGCCACGGCACCGCCCTACCCAGCCACATCATCACCACGGCCAGGGTCAGCACCATGGACACGGCCGTCATCGCGACGGCCGGCAGAACAGTCTTCGCGCTCATGCGCTGGCCCCTTCCTGCTCGCGCACGTCCACGGCCGCGATCAGGACGACCGGCGTGCTGTCGTCGTCGCGCTTCTGGCTGTCCTCGACCCAGGACCACTCGGCACGGGGCGCCACCTCGTAGCCGAGGGAAGCCAGTGCCTCCCGGCGCTGCGCCCCGGTGGGCACTGGGCCGGACGCCCACCGGACGGTGGGCCACTCGCTCTCGCCGTACAACACGATGTACAGACGCCACGGCCCGCCGTCGCTCGCCATCTGCGCGGTCAGCGTCCCCATGCGGCACCGCCAGCAGTGAGCAGGGAGGCGAGGATGAGCATTGCCCCGCCGGACAAGGTGAGGTCGACCGCGCGGCGCAGGCAGGTGAATTTGACGACCGCGAGCCGGGACAGCCCGGCGATATCGGCCGCCAGGTCCCTCTCTACGGCGGTGGTGATCTCCTCGGCGGTGAGCGTGGCCCACAGCGGGAACCCGTGCCGGCCGCTCAGGTTCGGGCGGGTCGAGCGCAGCAGCAGACCGGCCGCCGAGACCAGCAGCACCATCCCGAACCCGCCCGCCACGTAGGCGGGGAGCGTCAAGGGAAGCTCTCGGGCGACCGTCCAGGCGCCGGCGAGCACCGCGCCGACGAACGCCAGCAGCAGACCGGTCTTCGTGTCGGTCCGCGTGATCTCCGCCTTCACCTCAGTGTGTGCGGCGGTCAGGCTCTTCTCCGTCGCGGTGCTCACGCGGCACCCCCGGGCAGGCTCGTACCGGCCGCGCGGTTCACCAGAGCGACCCGGGCGGCGAGCGCTCGGCGGCGGGCCCGGCGGATGCGCCGCTCGTCCAGCTCGGACGGGGTGCGGTCGAGAGTGACGATCTGCGCGTCCAGCAGCTCGACGTCCGCCAGGATGACGGGCATCTCCTGCTCGATCGCGTCCAGCGCAACGTCCGTCGGCTCCATGAAGTCGGCGAACACGGTAACAGCGTCCTGAACAGTAACGATGTGGTCCATTGGGTCTGGTTCCTCTCACACAGGAACGGCCCGAACAGCGGCCCCGGTGTTCCCGCACCGGGGCCGCGCGCCGTTGAAGTCGGAACGTCCGGCTCCCCTCAGCGCTGCTCGTACGAGACGAGCAGCGGAGGCAACCGGCCGCAGCGAAGCGCTGCGGAGGCTGGTCGTGCAGTCGCGTACGAGGTGCACCCGTACGCATCCGTCCTCTTGCTGGCAGGGGAGGGACGGCCTCCCAGGCACGCTGTTGAGTTGTCAAGGAACTTCCAGCAAGGGGCCCGCCCCTGGGGGCGAGCTGTCCCGAACTGGTTCGGCCTGGAAGCAGCCCAAAGAAGGCCCCTCCACCTCGCTGTCCTAGGACTGCGAGCGGCCTGAGATGACAGTGCCACGCTGTCCTAGGACTGTCAACAGTCCTAGGACTATGTGGTTCACTGGTTGGGTCGAGAGGAGTTCTGCGTGGCACCGAAGTGGCGCGACCTGGCGGACAGGTTCGCGGAGCAGATCAAGAGCGGTCAGTTGCCGCCGGGCGCCCAGTTGCCCCAGATCAGAGAGCTAGTGGACGCGGGGGAAGGCTCAAAGGAGACCGTCCACAAGGCCTTTAAGGCATTGGAGGCTGAAGGCCTTGTGACGTCGACGCGCGGACGTGGCACCGTCGTGCGTCCTCGCACTGCCCTCAAGCGGCTGGGTATCACCCGGTACGACAAGGCGAAGTGGCGCGACGGTGATGAAGTCGCGTTCATCGCTGACCGCGTCGCATCGGGACGCGCGTACAAGCGCAACGAGCAGACGCAGACCGTGAGCCGTGTCGAGGCGGACAGCCTCGTAGCAGAGGGGCTGGGTGTCCCGATTGGCTCCGAGGTGTACGCACGCGCCCGACTCGTGAAGGAAGGGGTGCAGCCGACTCACACGCTGACCAGCTACTACCGGCCGGAGCACGTCGAGGGAACACGCATCGTCGACCCCACCCCGGGCCCTGCCGGCCGTGGCGGCGGGTACCGGGTCCTCTACGACGCCGGATACGAGATCGACCACATGAGGGAGGCCCTGTTCGCCCGCGTCCCGACAACGGACGAAGTGCAGCTCCTGCAGCTCCCCGCAGGTGAGCCCGTAGTCGAGCTGCACCGGACCACGTACACCGCAGATGGCACGGTGGTTGAGTTCGCAGTGGGCATTCACGCGGCTTCTCGCTTCGCGTGGGAGTACGACTTCAAGGTTCCCGACTCGGCACAGGACAAGAAGGGGCAGGAATGATCTCGGCGCAGGCATGGGCGGACGCTCAAATCCTGTGGGACTACCACTTCATGCACCATGCCCCACGGCCATGTTCGGTGGCGGTGGGGCTGGGCAGTCACGACCTCGGGGTGGCCGACGTGACAGCGGAGCTGTACCACCAGGGCATGGCACCGGTCATCGTCTTCACGGGGGCCACCAGCCCGACGACCCGGGCGCGCATGCCGCGCGGTGAAGCTGTCCACTACCGCGAGCGGGCGTTGCAGCTAGGAGTGCCCGAGTCCGCGGTACTCCTGGAACCGCGTGCCACGAACACCGGCGAGAACATCGAGCTCACGAAAGCGGTGCTGGCAGAGGCCGACGTCAAGGTCTCGTCCGTCCTGCTCGTGAGCAAGCCGTATGAAGAGCGACGCTCGTACGGCATGATGCGGAAGCTCTGGCCTGATGTCGACGTGGTGTGCGCGTCCACGCCGATGGGCTTGGAGGAGTACGCCGCCTCCATCGGAGACGCTCGCATGGTGATCGACATGATCGTGGGCGCCCTGCAACGAGTGTTCGTCTTCCCAAGGTTGGGTCTGGCCATCGAGCAGGACGTACCACATACCGTTGTAGCCGCCTTTGAGCGGCTGTGCATCGAGGGCTTCACCAGCCGACTCATGCCGACTGACGTTGCTCCCCGCCCCGGCACGTGATGCCAGGGCGGGCATCAGCCCACGGTTCTGCGCTTTCCCTGCCTCATCAAGGCCCGCGCACGGCGCGGCCTGTCTCGGGTCTTCCGCCCCGGCTGGCCGCGCCTGCCGGCGCGCTGTGGGCATGCGGGCGAGGATGGAAAAGCGCTATGAATCCATGTGCATAGCGCTAAGAATCCTGGCCATTTCCGTGGCACTTGCACCTGCGGCAGAGCGCCGGTCGGCCGGACCCGGGAGAATCGTGAGCTGATTCATAAACCGCGCCCCGAACTCCTTATCTATGGAAACCCCTACGAATCCTATCCGGGAGCAGTCGCTGACTTGCGGCAACGAAATTAGCGCTGTTTGGCCCGTTACGTTTGTGCCGATCACACGATCAAGACGTTCTCGGATAAGCTCTTTTACTTCACTCACGGTGAACTCACTGACGCCGCCGATCGTGCGAGACTGCACATTTCGGACGCTGGCACAAAACTGAAAAAAGCTCCTTAGATAATAACGAGATCGCCGACGCATGTATGCTCGGAATGGCACCTCGTTCACCTGGTGAACTTCTTGACTGGAATTGAACCACAATTCATCATAAGCCCCACCCGAATGTTGACGATACTCCGCATCAAGGTCTTCAATCGATAGGCCGGACGACCATCCGTACCGCTCCCCCTCCAAGATGAGGATACGCTTTGGCGGTTCATCTACCTGCAAGCCTTCACAGGCAGTATCGAAGATCTTTTTTGCTGCACCAAGGGTTTGATTGTGCCGCGTTCGCATATAGCGACGCAAGGCTCGGGAAGTAGACAGGAGTTGCGCTTGAGCATTTTCTTCGAACTGACTTATGTAACCCCGCAGGCGCGAAATTCCGATGATTTCCTCATCCGAAGTGTTCGGGCTCACGTCGCTAACGAAGCCTATGCCGGTCTCGCTCGGCTTCAACAGCAAGCTCCAGGGATTCGGGAAAGTGCGAAACTCTTTCAAAAGCCCGGGTTCATTTGTCTCAAAGTAGGTGGTGCAGCTGTCACAGAAGCAGGTTGCCTCAATCCTGCCCAGTTCCCCTCCCATCGGCCATAGATCTGTTGTGTCAAGTGCAATTCCGATCAGCTTCCTTGGTGCGGATTTTGTCACCTCCTCTACCAAGTCAATCGCTGTTCCCAATACGGCTCCCAAAATCAGGCGACTCTGATCGTTTCCGATGCACAACGGAGACGAGGAAACGCCGAGAATATCGCGCGAAACAAGACTTTCTCCAGGAACAAACGAGATAGCAGGATCCAACAACAGGATGACCTCCATCTCTCGGCGAGTGAATTCCTCCACGACCTCAGAGAACCCTTGAAGAGTATCCGACGGTATCGCGTACTCGGATTGCTTGAGATCCCCAAGGCCGGACACCTCAAAGAGCAAACCATCATGCTCAACGACTGGAATCGCTATGGCCCGAGGAGGGACGCCCCAGCGCTTTTGGAAGTCTTCGATCAACGCTTCCGGGCTGTAAAATTGCAAGACCGCAAAACTTGGAATTTCCATTACGCCTTCTCCAGCGTTTGCTCCCAGGTCGAAAAACTTCCTATTCATTGTTGTGCTCCTTTCTTGTGAATGTCGCGGGTGATTCGTCCTTAAATTTCAGACGATTCGCTGTCTCCCAATCTCCGTCACTACATACCTATCGCTGGCCAGCCGCTTAATACTTCCCGACCGAATAAGCCTATCTATCTCTATCTCAATCTCTGCATTATCTCCGAGGATTTCGCGAATAGACGAGACGAGTGACTCTTCGTTGAGGCGTCGATTTGGAATCTCAGATGCTCTTCGGATCAAGTTACTCAGCACTGCACGATCGACCGAATCGACTTTCCGATCGTCCTCAATCTGTCGAGCCACCTCTTCGACCCGACTTGCGGTTCCGCTAATCGTTTCACTCAGGCTTCCTATGGCCTCAGTATTGCTCGACTGGCTCTCTTGAATTGCCGACTTCGCTCGCTCAATTTCGGCAATTATGCGGTCTGCCTCCAGCCCTGCTTTGCGCGTTTCCGCCTTGGCTCTCTCAATTTCAGCCCTATTCCTAGCGCGCGTTGATATAGTCGTTATCGTCGCGCCAGCCGCCCCGCCGCCCAGAAATCCCAGGATCGCGATCAGGGCTTCCATAATTGACCCCCAAGGGCCTATACCGATGACAGTTCTAACCGCCGCTGGCATACGGTTGTCTCTACCCGGATCAATGCGCGATGGCACCGGTAGTTAGTTGGCCTGCGACACAAAGAGGGCTGCGTCCAGCCTTTCTGAGCCTTTGTGGGAAACCCTCGCTTGCCGTTCGCCTCGCCGTACACGCGAGCAGGTCGGACAAGTACCTCACAGCAAGGATAACCAGCCGGTTTGTGGCGCACCACTCGGCAGAGTTGTGCCCGTGCGCGATGGGGTGAGCCAAGAGTCAGAAAGCCTTGAGATTGGGAAGCGGCCGACCGGGGCGCAGTCCTCCAGAGCCGGATCGGCTGAGCGTCTAACTGCGTGACAACGTCGGCGAACAGTAGCGGACGAATGCGAACGCCTGCGGACTATCAGCGCAGGTGAGAGGCGCATGAGCACAAGGCCTCGGCCTCACCCAAGTTGCTTCGGGACGAAGAAGTCCCCTGCAAAATCGCGGTTGTTGTAGTCGATGCTCGTGCTCAGGGCCCCCGGTCTATGGGGGCAGATACTCCGCACGCCAAGCCACACGCCCTCGGACGGCCCCGCCCACTCCCTGCGGGCTGGGCCGTCTGTGGGCCGTCCGAGGGCGGCCAACGACGACAAATGACGACAGCCGACGACAGCCCTCCCCCTGCTCAGAGAGGGCACCTCGTGTGCCGGCGCAGGCGCTCATCCCCGAAGGTGAGTTGAGGAACTCCAGAGCTTCGGCGCAGGATGGCCGCCATGACCTCCAGCGCGCGCCCCCTCCTGAACCGCCGGCTCGCCGAGTTCGGGACGACGATCTTCGCCGAGATGTCCGCCCTGGCCCTGAGCACCGGCGCCATCAACCTCGGGCAGGGCTTCCCCGACACCGACGGCCCCGAGGAGATCCGGGAGGCCGCCGTACGGGCCCTGCGGGACGGCCGCGGCAATCAGTACCCGCCGGGCCCCGGCGTCCCCGAGCTGCGCACCGCCGTCACCGCCCACCAGCAGCGCCGCTACGGACTGTCCTACGACCCCGACACGGAGGTCCTGGTCACCGCCGGCGCCACGGAGGCCATCGCCGCCGCCCTGCTGGCCCTGGTGGAGCCCGGGGACGAGGTGATCGCCTTCGAGCCCTACTACGACTCCTACGCGGCGTGCATCGCGATGGCGGGCGGGCGCCGGGTGCCGGTCACCCTGCGGGCGCACGAGGACGAGGGCCGTTTCCGGCTCGACCTCGACGAGCTGCGCGACGCCGTCACGGACCGCACCCGGCTGCTGCTGGTCAATACCCCGCACAACCCGACCGGCACGGTTCTCACCCGCGAGGAGCTGGCCGCGATCGCCGAGCTGGCCGTGGAGCGCGACCTGCTGGTGGTGACGGACGAGGTGTACGAGCACCTGGTCTTCGACGACGCCGAGCACGTGCCGCTGGCGACGTTCCCGGGGATGCGCGAGCGCACGGTGACCATCTCCAGCAGCGGGAAGACATTCTCGTTCACCGGCTGGAAGGTCGGCTGGGTGACGGCGGCCCCGGAGCTGGTCACGGCGGTGCGCTCGGCCAAGCAGTACCTGACGTACGTCTCGGCGGGCCCGTTCCAGTACGCGGTGGCCGAGGCCCTGTCGCTGCCCGAGTCGTACTTCGCGGACTTCCGCGCCGACATGCTGGCCAAGCGGGACCTGCTGGCGGCGGGCCTGGCGGAGGCGGGCTTCCGCGTCTTCCGCCCCTCGGGCACGTACTTCATCACGACCGACATCCGCCCGCTCGGCGAGAGCGACGGCATCGCCTTCTGCCGCGGCCTGCCGGAACGCGCCCGCGTCGTCGCCATTCCCAACGCGGTCTTCTACGACCACCGCGAGGAGGGCGCCCCGTTCGTACGGTTCGCGTTCTGCAAGCGGACGGGGGTGCTGGAGGAGGCGGCGCAGCGGCTCGGGGCGGCGTTGTCGACGTGAGGGTTTCGACGGGTCGCCGGGCGTGGCCCTTTCCCGGTTCACCGGGAATGCGCTGTGCGCAGGTACTCCAGGCCGGTGCGGTCCGTCACGTCGGGCGAGCCACTCAAACGGTGGACCACTGTCCAGCGGCCGTCAGGCACCGCGCCGGCGAAGCAAGACGCCGTGCCTGTCGCTCCGTTGTGCCAGATCAGGGGCAGCGGCCCCGACCGTTGCCATCCGAGGGCGGGTTCCCCGAGTGATCGGTCGAGTACGAGACCGGTCAGCACACGTGACAGCGTGCGGGGGCTCGCCCACAGGCCGCCCGCGGGCAGGATGGCTCCCGTCATGGTCCACGGTTTCGCCCTGCGGCCGAACCATCCGGTCGGCAGCAGACTGCTGTCCTGGGGCGGTCGGGCAGTCATGGCTTCTGGCGGCAGGCCGAGCGGGGACAGCACGTGCACGGCGACGAGCTCGTCGTATTCCTGCCCCGTCGCTGCGGTCAGTGCCGCCCCGAGCACCGCGTAGCCGAAGTTGGAGTACTCCTCGTGCGCGCCGGCGGGACCATCGGTGAGCCGGTCGAAGTCGGCGAGCAGTTGGCGCAGCCGGTCAGCGGTGAAATTCCGGTACGGGTCGAGGCGAGCGGTGCCAGGGGGGAGGCGAGGCAGGCCCGAGGTGTGCTCGGCGAGGTGGCGCAGGGTGATGCCGGTTCCCGACGGGACGTCGAGCCAGCGTTCGACGGGGTCGTCGATCGTGAGGACACCCTGCTCGGCCAGCTGCTGCAGGACGGTCCCGGTGATGACCTTGGTGAAGGAGCCCACCTCAGCGTACTTGTCGGGATCGTGCGCGCCGGTGACCAACGGAGCCGTGTGGGAACTGCCGATGATGCAGGTGGGGACGCTGCGCATGACCCTCACCTTGCAGCTTGGGGAACGGGGACACGGTCCGGGGTGTCACTTTCCGGTGCGTCCTGGTCGGTGACCGTCGGGATACTCCCGGGCTGCTCCCGCGTCCGGCGTTTGCCGATGGTCCGTGCCATCCGGCGAGCGCGAGACAGCGCGGAGGAGAGGAAGATGAGGTCGCAGGCGATCATCGTCAGGGCGAACGCGGTAAGGCCCATGAACACGCCGATGGATACATGGAACGCGATGGAGGCCGCCGCAGTCCACGGGCGCAGGGCGGGCACCAGGATCCCCATGGGGAAGTACACCAGGAACAAGGTGGTGCTGTAGGTGCCGAGGAAGACGAGTACGTCGTTGTTGTAGACGAGGTTGGACACACCTGGCAGCTCGAACTCGGGAACGCGCATGATGTAGAAGAGCGCGGTGCCGTCCTGCCACACGTCTCCCTGCACCTTGTACAGACCGCTCACCACGTACACGAGACACATCTGTACGGCGATCGCCACCACGCCGAGGTTGTGCAGTGGAACACCCAGAGAGCGCACGCTCTCCGGGAGCCGCCCGATGACACGGTCGGCGACTCCGCTCGAGAACGAGAAGTTCTGGTAGCAGTTTGTCAGGAGCAGCATCGGAATCACGAGTTGGGCGAGGTTGTCTCCCCCGTCCAGAAAGGCTGACTGCCGCTCGTAGAGCGACCAGATGAGGATGCCGTGCACCGCGAGAACCGCTCTGCCTCCCACACCCACTGTCACAGCCAGGGCGGCGAGCACGCCGAGGTGGAAGACCGCTTCGAACCAGACCTCGGAAGTGCTCCAGGCGTAGAGGCTGAAGCTTCCCTTCTCACGGATCTGATCGAGGAAGAGGTGGTGCGGCAGGACCGAATCGGCTCCCGGGCCGAAGAGGTAGCTCCGATCACCGTAGTGACTCAGGTAGTACATGAGCCCGACGAAGCCGAGCAGCGCACGGGTTCCTGAAACTCCCAGTGCGGCGACGGGTCGACTGGCAGCTGAGTCAATCTTTTTCATGATACTCACTGCAGTTCAACCGCCTTTTTCCACGGCAAGTCGTAAATGTCCAGCGTGCTCTTCGCTTTTGAGTTGTTTCGCTGTGACCACGGAGGCAGTTTCTTGATGTACATGCGCGCCTGGACGGCGGTCGGGCCCGTGCCATCCGGGCAGACGTTGCGTATCTGGGTCAGTGCGAAACGGGACAGGGAGCGCTCAGCGTCCTTGTGCTGACTCTTCTCGTAGGGCGTCAGAGGGATTTCACCCTTACGCTTCCCGTCCTTCACCTCGGAGTCTTCGCTGTTCTCCTCTTTCTGCTTCTGACGGAGACGCCACAACAGGTCATCTGAATCGTTGAGCTGATTGAGCCCGTTACTTACGAGCCGCACCGTACGAGAAGGAAAGAATCGGTCTTCCTGGGTCTCCTTGATCAAAGGGCCGGTCACATCGTAGTAATCCGTGACCGCACCGTCGGCGCATTTTGCGCGCGCGACTATCCCCTGATCGTCTTTCGTCGGATCAGGGGCGAACAGACTCCAGTTCTGCGTGAAGTACGGCTCCAGATAGCCGCTGATCACTCCATGCAGCTGAATCTTGGCTGGGCTGAGTGGCGCCTGAGAGAACGCCGCGATGGAGAAATGGGCGCCCAGGAGGGCGGCACCAGCCAACAGTGCCGCCCTCTGGATGCGCCGATGGCGCGTTGTCACCTGTCGAAGACAGTCGCCGCAGCGGAGGCGCCGTCACCCGACACCTTCGCAGGCGGGGCGAACAGGCTGAAGTTGTTGGCAACCTGCCCCGCCTGCTCCGCGAGGGATCCCGCAGCAGCCCGTGCGTGAACGGTGGCCCGGGCCGCAGCCCGGCCGGCAGCACGGCCGGCAGCCACAGCAGCCCGGCCGGCAGCGCGGGCCTGAGGCGCCTTCGGAGCGTCCTCGGTGGTGGCCTGAGCGCTCAGGGCCGCGGTCGCCTGCGGCGGCGTGGAGGCCTGAGCGGAACCCTGCATCGACACGGTCAGGAACGTGCCGGCAATGGCCACGCCGACGACGGCAGCGGCATTCTTCTTCTTCATTTTTCCCCTCTATTGTTCACTACCTCATCGCCTGAGGGGAGAGCGGCGGCACACCCGAGATGTTGGTCAGACATCAACAGCGGCATGTTTGAAGATGTTGGTCAGACATCTTCGACCGCTCGTCCCCCGTGGACGAATCAGCCTTCCGACGGAGCCGGAAGCTTTCTCGCGACGCGCGTTCCGGATGTCAACTTGTTTTCGCAGGTTGATTCCTCACGCCGCCGTGATTCCTGATGATCTTATGGAGATTGACGCGGGCATCTCAAGGAGTGGTCACGTGATGATCATCACAAGGTCTGGAACCAACCATTCCGGAAGTTCCCGCCCGATGGTCGCCGCGGTCTGCACCCGTTGGCCGCTGTGACATACCGCCGAGCGCCCACATAAAGTCGCCGCCGATGACTTCCGACGCCGGGCGGCTCCCATTCGCCGTCGGCTCCGAGTGGCGAAAATTACGGAGGATGAATGGAACCCGACGCGATTGTGGTTGGAACCGGCCCGAACGGCCTTGCCGCTGCGGTCACTCTCGGGCGGGCAGGCCTCAAGGTTGCCTTGTACGAGGCCCGGACAACCATCGGGGGCGGGCTGCGGACGGAGTCACTCTTCGATAGCGAGATAGAACATGACATCTGTTCCGCCGTTCACCCTATGGCCGTTGTGTCCCCCTTTTTTCGTCAGTTCGACCTGGCATCCCGGGGGGTGAACATGCTGTATCCATCCGTCAGCTACGCCCACCCCCTGAAAAACGGACTGGCCGGCCTTGCCTACCAGGATCTGGAAGCGACCTGCGCCCATCTCGGTCCGGACGGTGAGCGCTGGCGTCGTCTCATGCAGCCGTTGGTCAACCACTCCCAGGAGCTCGTTGACTTCGTCCTGTCGGGGCAGAGAGAACTCCCGCGAAGCCTTGCCGTCCCAGCGCTCCTGGGCTCCCGCGTGCTTGCCCATGGCACTGCGCTGGCGCCCCACCGCTTCAGCACCGAAGTAGCCCGTTCGCTCCTCACGGGGGTGGCGGCGCATGCGGTCGGCAAACTTCCTTCCCTTGCCTCGGGCGCGGTCGCCATGCTCCTCGGACACCTCGCGCACGCCGGCGGTTGGCCGATCCCCGAGGGAGGCAGCGCTCGCATCGCCGACGCGCTTGCAGACGACATCACCGCCCACGGCGGAACCTTCCACACCGATCATCACGTGACCAGCCTCGACGAACTCCCGCGAGCGAAACTGGTGCTTCTCGACACAAGCCCCAAGACGTTCACGGAGATCGCAGCCGACCGGCTTCCGGCCGGTTACAAGCGGGGCCTGGCACGCTTCCGGTACGGGCCGGCAGCGGCCAAGGTGGACTTTCTCGTCTCTGAGCCGATTCCCTGGGCCAACCCTGGCGTCGGGCAAGCCGCAACCGTTCACCTGGGGGGAACCCAGGCTGAGATGTTCGACGCCGAGACAAAGGCTGCCGCCGGGATCCGAACCGAGGAACCGTTCGTTCTGCTGGTCGACCCCGCCTCGGCCGATCCGAGCCGCGCCAAACCGGGGCGACGTCCGGTGTGGGCCTACGCGCACGTCCCCAACGGCGACGCGGTGGACCCGACGGCAATGGTCACGGCATGCATCGAGCGCTACGCGCCCGGATTCGCCGACACGGTGATCCATCGACGTGGGATCAGCGGTGCCGAGTACCACGCGTACAACCCGAATTATGTGGGCGGGGACATCGGGGCGGGTGCCATGACTCTCTGGCAGTCCGTCATGCGCCCTGTTCCACGTTTTGATCCATACCGCACACCGCTGACCGGTGTCTACATGTGCTCTGCGTCAACGCCGCCCGGGCCGAGCGTTCACGGCATGTCGGGTTACCTGGCCGCGCTGTCCGCACTCCGTCGCGAGTTCGGCATGCGTACTCCTCCGCACCTCGGACCGCGCTGAGGCTCTGCCGGGGTGGTGAGCAGGTCTCCCGCTCGCCGACGCCGGCCACCCTGTCCGGCCAGGACATCACCCGTCTGGGCCTGCATCCTGGCCGGTCGGCCATCGACTTGGCCGGGCGATCGTGCTGAGCCCCGGGCACGGGACTACCCGGCGACCTCGGTCGGCTCGTCCTTGGCCTTGTCGGGGAAGATCAACCGCACGCCGCCGCCGATCACCAGGAAGCAGCTCAGCAACAGGGCGAAGCGCCCGAACCTCGCGCCACCTTCCCAGTCAGCCGAAGGCCCCAAGACCAACCAGAACGCGAGAGCCATCCCCGCAATCACAACCGCTACGCCCAGTAACCGGCGCACCCTTGCTCCCTTCTCTTACGATCTTCAGTCAGCCGGTTACTCTACTCATCGGAAACAACGGCGCAGGGCTGGGTCCGTCCGTGGGAGCCGCTCACGGGGAGCTCATGGACTGCTCCTCCTCGTGTGCGAAAAGGCAAACGGCGCGTACAGCGCGTACCTGTTCGTACGCGCCGACGCGCCGTGGCCCCGGGCGTGGGGGCCTACTCGTCGTCTTCGGGCTTCTCCGCCTCGTTGATCTCCTCTTCGAGACCGAGCTGCTCGATGAGCCACTTGTCGAACTCGATCGCGGCGCGCACCCAGCTGACCGTCGAGGAGACGAAGTGCTCCAGGCTGACACCCATGCCGATCAGCATCTGGGCCTCGCCGATCAGGCGGACCGTGCCGTCGTCGTGGGTGTGGCTGTAGACCTTGGGCCACAGGGTGCGGCGGTTCCAGTCGTCGATCGACTCCAGGATCTGCGGCTTGGCCTCGATCTCGTGGGGCCGGTCGTAGAACGTCCGCACGGAGAAGACCTGCTGGTCTCCCTCACCCCGGAACATGAAGTAGGTGCGGAACTGCTCCCACGGCGCCGCGAGGTCTCCCTCGTCGTCGACGACGTACTTGAGCTCCATCTGGTCGAGGAGCTGCTTCACGAGGTCCTGATCCGGGACGACGGGGCCGGCCGGGCCGCCGGGCTGCGGCTCGGGCTGGCCCCCGAAGTTCGGAATCGAGGACGGGTCGATGGTCACCGTGAATTTCCCTTCGTACGGATTCCGCCATCCTCCCCCATGCAGGGAGGGGGGTGGCAAGCCCGGACCGGCCCCGTCAGCCCACGGCTGACAGGATCCGGCCGGTCGGCGGAAACACCGGGTACCTCGCCGGAGCCCCGGCGCACCTGTCAGGCGCGCCGGACCTCGAAGACGTGGCCGCCGGACCCGGTCCTCGACGGGCCCGGGGCGCAGGTCGGTACTCGGCGATCATCGGGTGGGGGCGCGTCACCCGCGTGCGGGTCATGCGCTCCGCCCGTCAGCCGTGGATCAGGGTGGTGCCCGCGAGTTCCTGGGTGATGGCGCCCTTGCCGTCTCCCTCGATGTCGTAGACGACCGTGGCGTCCGACGACCACCACAGCTCACCGTCGTAGACGGTGGACGGGGCGACGCAGGTGTTCTCCGGGGAGTCGTAGGACCACGCGTAGCGCTCATTGATGGCCGTGGTCATGTCACACGTCTTCTTGGTGATGACCTCGTCGTCCCCGTCCTTGCCGAGGCGGGCCTCGATGCGGGTGGTGATCTTGAAGCTGGTGAACCGCTTCGAGTCGTCGATCACCTGGTTGACGCCGAGCTGCCAGTAGACGACCGACTTCCCGGTCATGTTGCCGGTCGACGTGGTGTTCGCGCCGGTGTTCTCCACGTAGTAGGTCGTCTGCGGCTTCTGGCCGGGGAAGACGACGTCGAACTGGGACGAGGCCGTCCAGGCGGCGGCCGGGCCGGCGAACAGCACGCCGAGCGCGACGGCGGACGAGGTGAGACCGGCTGCGGTCAGGAGCTTGCGCATGGGCATTCCTTCTTGCTGGAGTGGATACACGCGAGGGCTGGGCAGGGCACCGGCCGAGGGCTGGTCACCTGTGCGAAGGAGCGTCGGCCGGAGAACGCGGACGCGTTCATCGCCGTGCGGGAGCGCCGCTGTTCCGGGCGCGGGCCGCGAGGTGCTCCCTCCCCGTCAGCGGGCAGGTGGCGGCGTGAAGGCGCGCAGGATGACGTGCATGGCTGAATCCCCCCGTGGATGGTCAACGCACCAGGACGGACTGGTCAGGTCCACTTCACTGGCAGCCCGGTCACTTTAGGCACACCGGCAACACGCCGACAGTGAGCCAAGAGGACATGGCCGATAACCGCCAGGGGAGCGGAACCGGCGGCTGAAAACCGGAAGGCCGTTCGAACAAGGCCGCACACAGCGACGGTGCCGTGAAACGGAAGGGCCGCAGCGTACGGACGGCGCGGCGAGTTGGCCGGATACATCGCGTCCGGGCGGCGGCGTCGCGGACGAGGTCCCGAACCCCGCCGGGCACCATGCCCGGGCGTGGCATCCGGCGGAGCGGCACACGGCCCGCCCTGCGCAACGGCCCGCCCTGCCCAAACGGCCCGCCCCGCATGTGCGGGGCGGGCCGCCGTCCAGCGCGTGAGCGGCCGTCAGAGGGTCTTGCCGGTCGCCGGGCCCACCAGCAGCCCGTCTTCGAAGCGGTCCACCCGGACCGTGTCCCCGTCCTTGACCTCCCCGGACAGGATCTCCTTGGCGAGCCGGTCGCCGATGGCGGACTGCACGAGCCGCCGCAGCGGCCGGGCGCCGTACGCCGGGTCCATGCCCTCCTCCGCGAGCCACGCCAGCGCCTCGGGCGTGATGTCCAGGGTGAGGCGCCGCTCGGCGAGCCGCTTGGCCAGCCGGTCCAGCTGGAGCTTCGCGATGCGCTCCAGCTCGGGCTTGGTCAGCGCGGCGAAGACGACCAGGTCGTCCAGCCGGTTGAGGAACTCCGGCTTGAAGGAGGTCCGCACCACCTCCAGGACCTGCTCCTTCTTCTCCTGCTCGCTGGTCACCGGGTCGACCAGGTACTGGCTGCCCAGGTTCGACGTGAGCACGAGGATCGTGTTGCGGAAGTCGACCGTACGGCCCTGGCCGTCCGTCAGACGCCCGTCGTCCAGTACCTGGAGCAGGATGTCGAAGACCTCGGGGTGGGCCTTCTCCACCTCGTCCAGCAGGACGACGGAGTACGGACGGCGGCGCACGGCCTCGGTGAGCTGGCCGCCCTCCTCGTAGCCGACGTATCCGGGCGGGGCGCCGACCAGCCGGGCCACGCTGTGCTTCTCGCTGTACTCCGACATGTCGATGCGGACCATCGCCCGCTCGTCGTCGAAGAGGAAGTCGGCGAGGGCCTTGGCCAGTTCGGTCTTGCCGACGCCGGTCGGTCCGAGGAAGAGGAAGGAGCCGGTGGGGCGGTCCGGGTCGGAGATCCCGGCCCGTGAGCGGCGTACGGCGTCGCTCACCGCGCGCACGGCCTCGGTCTGGCCGATGAGCCGCTTGCCGATCTCGTCCTCCATGCGCAGCAGCTTCTGCGTCTCGCCCTCCAGCAGCCGCCCGGCGGGGATGCCGGTCCAGGAGGCGACGACGTCGGCGATGTCGTCGGCGCCGACCTCCTCCTTGACCATCGTGTCCTTGGCGACCTCCTCCTCGGCCTCGGAGGCGGCCTCCAGTTCCTTCTCCAGGGCGGGGATCTCGCCGTAGAGCAGCTTGGAGGCGGTGTCGAAGTCGCCGTCGCGCTGGGCACGTTCGGCCTGGCCGCGGATCTCGTCGAGGCGTTCCTTCAGCTCACCGACGCGGTTGAGGGACTGCTTCTCCTTCTCCCAGCGGGCGGTGAGGCCGCGCAGCTCCTCCTCCTTGTCGGCGAGGTCGCGCCGCAGCTTCTCCAGGCGCTCGCGGGAGGCCGCGTCGGTCTCCTTGCCGATCGCCAGCTCCTCCATCTTCAACCGGTCGACGGCGCGCTGGAGTTCGTCGATCTCGACGGGCGAGGAGTCGATCTCCATGCGCAGGCGGGAGGCCGCCTCGTCGACGAGGTCGATGGCCTTGTCGGGCAGGAAGCGGGAGGTGATGTACCGGTCGGAGAGCGACGCGGCGGCGACGAGCGCGCTGTCGGCGATCTGCACCTTGTGGTGGGCCTCGTAGCGGCCCTTGAGCCCGCGCAGGATCGCGATGGAGTCCTCGACGGTCGGCTCGGCGACCAGCACCTGCTGGAAGCGCCGCTCCAGGGCGGGGTCCTTCTCGATCCGCTCGCGGTACTCGTCGAGGGTCGTGGCACCGACCATGCGCAGCTCGCCGCGGGCCAGCATCGGCTTCAGCATGTTCCCCGCGTCCATGGCGGAGTCGCCGCCCGCGCCGGCCCCGACGACCGTGTGCAGCTCGTCGATGAAGGTGATGATCTGCCCGTCGGAGTCCTTGATCTCGGCCAGGACGGTCTTCAGCCGCTCCTCGAACTCGCCCCGGTACTTGGCGCCCGCGACCATCGCGCCGAGGTCGAGCGCGACGAGTCGCTTGTCCTTCAGCGACTCGGGCACGTCCCCCTTGACGATCCGCTGGGCGAGTCCCTCGACGACGGCGGTCTTGCCGACGCCGGGCTCGCCGATGAGGACGGGGTTGTTCTTCGTGCGGCGGGACAGGACCTGCACGACGCGGCGGATCTCCTGGTCCCGGCCGATGACCGGGTCGAGCTTGCCCTCCCGTGCCGCGGCGGTGAAGTCCGTCCCGAACTTCTCCAGGGCCTTGTACTGCCCCTCGGGGTCGGCCGTGGTCACCCGGCGCTGGCCCCGCGTCTTCTGGAAGGCGGCCTGGAGCTTCCTGGCGTCGGCCCCCTGCTGGGACAGCACGTCGCCGGCCGCGCCGCCCTTCGCGGCGAGCGCGATCAGGAGGTGCTCGGTGGAGAGGTACTCGTCCCCCAGGTCCTTGGCGCGGGCCTGCGCGTCGGCGACGACGGCCAGCATCTCGCGGTTGGGCTGGGGCGGCGCGACGGTCGACCCGGTCACGCTCGGCAGCCCGGCGAGGACGCGCTCGGCCCCGGCGCGTACGGCGGCCTGGTCGGCGTCGACCGCGGCGAGCAGGTCGGTGATGTTCTCGTTGTCCTGGCCCTGGAGCAGCGCGAGCAGCAGATGGGCCGGGGTGAGGTCGGGGTGCCCCTCGGTCACGGCCCGGTTGCTGGCAGCGTTGATCGCATCCCGGCTCCGGTTGGTCAGCTCGGCGTCCACGTTCGCGTTCTCCTCCTTGCACTGACCCGAACGGCTTGCACAAAGTTGAGTCTAGTGCACTCAAGGACGGTTCCGGGAGGCACGGGGGGTCTAAGTTCCGGGGCATGGCGACCAAGTACTCCGTCGACCCCGGGGCTCCGGACCCGTCGTATCTCAGCTTCTGGCGGGAGCGGCACCTGTGCACCCTGACGACTCCCCGCCCGGACGGCACTCCGCATCTGGTACCCGTCGGGGTCACATACGATCCCGAGGCCCGTCTCGCTCGGGTGATCACCAACCGGGCGAGCGCGAAGGTGCGGTACGTGCGGGCGGCCGGGGACCAGGGGGCGGCCGTCGCCGTCTGCCAGCTGGAGGGCCGCCGCTGGGCGACACTGGAGGGCCGGGCCTTCGTCCGCGACGAGCCGGACCGGGTGGCCGAGGCGGAGCGGCGCTACGCGGAGCGCTACGGCAGGACGCCGTCGCCGAACCCGGCGCGCGTGGTGATCGAGATCCACCTGACGCGGGCGATGGGGCGAGGTTGAGCGAAGTGAAAATCCACACCGGTGATCGACTGGATCCAGCCACCACCGCTTGGGGTCGATACCCGGAAATGTCCCCGAAAACTGCAGCGGCGTCACCGTGTTCAGGTCACGGTGACGCCGCTGCGGGGGGAAGCACCTGAGCGATCTGTTACGACGGGGGAATCGCGTCAGGCACTGCGGGGGGTGGCAGAGATGGTCCTCGGGGGAGGGGAGTCGGCCTCCACCTGCTGGTGGTCCCGTTGGTCCAGGTTCACAAAGATCATTCCGTACCGTACGGCGCACCGCACCGGCTGCGGCGCCCCCCGAGGCCGCCGCAGACACCGGTACGCCCGTACGTCCTCGTCCTCGTCCCGCGTGACGACCACCGGCTCGCCGAACACGGTCACCATCAACGAGTCACCACTGTGGGGGATGGCGGTGACCAGGTCGATGAAGTGCCAGCCGGAGCGGTAGGCCGTGGCCATCTCGCGGCGGAAGGAGCGGTCGTCGGGTGGAGTGGTCACGGTCAGCTCCCGGATCCGGCTGCCCCGGAGCTCGGCCAGCTGCTGTTCTCCGCCCCCTGAGCGCTGTTCACGGCGACGGACGGCCAGCTGCTGTTCGCCCGAACCTCGTCCTTCACATCGGAGAAGCCACTCAGCGCACCGAGGGCTACAACGGCGGAGAAGGCGGCGACAAGCACCGAGCGAAGCATTCTGTTACGCATAGTCGGCTTCGTCCTCACTTGAAGGTCCCCTTTTCCCCCGTCGAGTACGACGATGGCTCATTCGGGCACGTCATGGCCACACAATCGATGCATCATGTTCCTGCATGTTCAGGACCCTGGGGGGTGGAGATTTGACATCGAATCGGACTAAGGAGACACATCCCCATGCGATGACCCAGTGGTGCGACGAGGGCGGCCGTCTGTATGCCGCCGCACTGCGCGCCGGACGCATCGCACGCGAGGACGTGGCGCCCGCTCCGTGCCTGATGGAGTTCGCCCTGCTCCACCCCGACCCGGACGACCCCGGCTGGCTGCGGCCGGTGCCCCCCGCGGTCGCCCTGTCCCGGCAGCTCAACCCGCTGGAGCAGGAGATAGCCGACCGCCGGCGCCTGGCGACCGGCCTCGCCGAGACCTTCGAGCCGTTCATGACCCTGGGCACCCAGCTGGCCGCCACCAGTGACGCCATCACTGTGCTGGAAGGCGGCGAACGAATCAACGCCGCACTCAACATGGCCACTTTGCAATGCCAGACGGAGATGCTCACCGTCCAGCCCACCGACCGGATGTCCGAACGCAGCCTCCTGCTCGGCCTGGAGCGCGACCGGCCGCTGATCGAACGCGGTGTGCGCATCCGCACCCTGTATCAGCACACCGCCCGCTACAACCCCGAGCAACTCGCCTACGCGGCCCAGCTCTCCAACGGCAAGGCGGAGTACCGCACCATCGACGAACTCGTCGAGCGCCTGATCATCTGCGACGAGTCCGTCGCCTTCATCCCCGCCCGCGACGATCAGCAGGTCGCCCTGGAACTGCGCCACCCCGGTCTGGTCCGCTACCTCATCAAGCTCTTCGAGTACTTGTGGGACCGGTCGGTCCCGCTCAGCACCGGCACACCGTACGAGACCGCCCGCGACGGCATCACGGAGATCCAGTACTCCATCGCCAAGCTCCTGGTCGAGGGGCACGTGGACGAGGCCATCGCCCGGCGCCTCGGCATGAACGTACGCACCTGCCGGGCCCACATAGCCAAGCTCGCGTCCGCCCTCGGCAGCGGCAGCCGTGCCCAACTGGGGTACCTCATCGCCCGGTCCGGCATCCTGAAGCAGGATGAGGAAGGTGTCGCCGGTTGACCTCCCGGGCGCGCACCGGGAGACGTACCGCCCGCGTGCACATCGCCAAACTCGCGGCGACGCTGGGCAGTCGGAGCAGGGCGCAGCCCGGGTATCTCATCGGGCGGTCCGGGATCCTTGATCAGGGACGCTGAGGGACGGGGAGGCGGCCGAGGGGGGCGGGCCGTCGAGGCCCGCCTGGGCGATGCGCACGCCGAGTTGCGTACGGCTGGCCGCCCCCAGCGTCTCCGACAGGCGCGCGATGTGGGCCCGGCAGGTCCGGACGCTTATGCCCAGCCGCTCGGCGATGACGGCGTCCTGATGCCCCTCCGCCAGCAGCGCCGCGATGGACTGCTCACGGTGGGAGATGCCCTCGATGCCGGTGTCGGGGAGCGGGGCCTTGAGGGGGATGGCCAGGCGCCACAGCCGGTCGAAGACCGTGACGAGGTACTCGACGATCGCCGGATGCCGTAGCTCGAGGGCCATCGTGCGGTCGGTGTTGGCGGGGATGAACGCCACCGTCCGGTCGAAGAGGATCAGCCGGTCGATCACCTCGTCCAGTGTGCGCGCCTCCACCGCGTCGCCCATCAGCTCCAGATAGTTCAGCAAGCCCTGCCCGTGCCGGGCGACATGCGTGTACAGGTCCCGCATCCGCACGCCCCGGCCGCGCAGCGCCAGCGCCCGGTGCAGCCCCTCGGAGAGTTCCGCCTCGCGGCGGATGCCGCCGGGCTGGACCGTGAGCACCTCGGCCGTGCACGCCTGGGTCGCCTCGTCCATCGCGGCCTGGATCCGGGCGAGTCCGTCCAGGACCCGGATCGCGGGGCCCTCAGCCGCCGGCGCGGCCGGCCGCACCTGGCGGCCCAGCCCGGCGTACCACTCGACGGCCGCGACGGCCGAACCCACCCGCCGCTGGCTGGCGCTGACCTCGTCGTGCATCCCGCGCAGCAGCCGGGTCATGACCTCCTGCGGGGAGGTCGGCACCAGCCAGTCCATGTCGTCGGGATCCGGGTGCAGCAAGGCGAGTTCCAGCAGGCAGGGCACCGGATCGGCATCCCGGCGCGGCACCCGGCCGCGCCGTACGGCCCGGGAATACACGCGGTCCCCGGCCTCGCACAGTCGGTCTGCACCGTGTGGATGCTGCTCCGCCCCGTGCCCGGCCATCGCCCATCCCACCCCCGGTTTCGCCGTCTTTCCGCAGCGCAACTATGCGCGGACGGGACGTGCTCCGCAACACGGCTCCCCGCGCGGCGACCACCGGAAACCACCGGTACGCACCGGTATCTCCGGGCGCCGGATCGCCCTGTCGCGGCCGCCGGCCGGGGGGTGGGTGAGCCCGGCGCGATGTGCGCCGGGGGCGCGGCTACTTCAGGCCGATGGCCCGGCACGCCGCCTTGTACTCGGCCGTGCAGATGTCCGCCAGCTTGTAGATGTCGTCCGCGACCACCGTGTCCTTGATGTTCTCCTTGGTGAGCGCGACCACGGGCACGAGCTGTGCCGGGATGCCCTTGTGCGTGGGGCTGTCGACCTTGTCGCGGGTGAGGGCGGCGAACTGGATGTCGCGGCCCTGGACCTTGGCGACCGCCATCTCCGCGGCGTTCTCCGCCTCCTGCGGGTAGGACTTGTACACGCTCATGTACTGCTCGCCGCTGATGATCCGCTGGACCGCCGGCAGCTCCGCGTCCTGCCCGGTGATCGGCGGCAGCTCGGTCACGCCCGCGGCCTGCAGCGCCTCGAGGATGCCGCCCGCCATGCCGTCGTTGGCGGAGTACACCGCCGCGATGTTGCCCTTGCCGATCTTCCGGATCGCCTCGGCCATGTTGGCCTGGGCGTTCTCCGGCTTCCAGTCCTTGGTGTCGAAGGACGCGGCGATCGTCACCTTGCCGTTCAGCTCGGACATGGCCCCCGCCTTGAACTGCTTGGCGTTCGGGTCCGTCGACGAGCCGTTCATCATGACGATCTTGTCGGAGAGGCTCGCCTTCTCGCCGATGGCCTCCAGCAGCGTGCGGCCCTGGACCTCGCCGACCAGCTCGTTGTCGAAGGAGATGTACGCGTCGATCGGGCCCTCGGCCAGCCGGTCGTAGGCGATGACCGGGATGCCGGCCTCCTTCGCCTTCTTCACGCCGCTCGCGATGGCCTTCGAGTCGACGGCGTCCAGCAGGATCACGTCGACCCGGTCGTCGATCATCTGCTGCAGCTGGGTCGCCTGCTTGTCCGAGCTCGCCTCGGCGTTGGCGTACTCGACGCGGCCCTTGTCGTTGGTGAGCGACTCGACCTTCGTCTTGATGATCGGGTAGTCGAAGTTCTCGTAGCGCGTGTTGGCTTTCTCCGGCAGCAGGAGCCCGACGGTGATGTCGTTGCCCTTCGCCGGACTCGCGTCGTCACTGCTCCCCGTCGCGTTGAGCACGCCGCAGCCGGCGAGCGTGACGGAAATCGTGGCGGCTGCCACGGATATGGCGATACGACGCATGCGGGGGCTCACTTCGCGTGTGATTCGGACGTGGGCGCAGCTTTGGTGCCCATGTGACTGAAAAGCCAACGCGGACGCGCCCCTCAGCGTCAAGCGGAACCACTTAACGAGATGACAACACCACGCTCCGCAGCGGTTGTGAAGACTCTGCGGAATCATCTTCAAGTGGCGTGCACCACCCGGTCATCCACGGGGGGCCCAGCGAAACCAGGGCAAGGCGCTCCAAACAGACGAAAGGGGCCGGGAGTCAGCTCCCGGCCCCTTTCCGTTGCGTACGCGCGTCAGTCGGACTGCTGCTGCCGCTTCGGCCGCCACACCACCAGCGCGCTGGTCTGCTGCACCTCCTGGTACGGCACCAGGTCGCGGCGGTACGACGCGTGCACCGCCGCCTCGCGCTGGCGCATGGCCGCCGCCGCGCCGTCGAGCGCGTCCTGCATCTCGGCCACCCGGGCCTGGAGCGCGGCGACCTGGTTCTCCAGTTCGATGATGCGCTTGATTCCGGCCAGGTTGATGCCCTCGTCCTGCGACAACTGCTGGACGGTGCGCAGCAGTTCGATGTCGCGGGCCGAGTAGCGCCGGCCCCGGCCCGCGGTCCGGTCCGGGGACACCAGGCCCAGGCGGTCGTACTGACGCAGGGTCTGCGGGTGCAGGCCGGACAGCTGGGCCGCCACCGAGATGACGTAGACCGGGGTCTCCTCGGTCAGTTCATACGGGTTGCGTCGACGACCGTCCATCTGACTCATGCTCCCTTCGCGGCCTGGAACAGATCCGCCCGCGGGTCCTCACCCGCGGTCGCCTCGCGATACGCCTCGAGTGCGTCACGAGCCTTCCCCGTCAGGTCCTTCGGAACACTCACCTCGACGGTGACCAGGAGGTCGCCGCGGGTGCCGTCCTTGCGGACCGCGCCCTTGCCCCGGGCGCGCATGGTGCGGCCGTTGGGCGTGCCGGGGGGCAGCTTCAGCGTGACGGGCGGGCCGCCGAGCGTCGGGACCCGCACCTCGCCGCCGAGGGCCGCCTCGGTGAAGGTGACCGGGACGGTGACGGTGAGGTTGTCGTCCCTGCGGCCGAACACCGGGTGGGAGTCGACGTGCACGACGACGTACAGATCGCCCGCGGGGCCGCCGCGCTCGCCCGGCGCGCCCTTGCCGCGCAGCCGGATCCGCTGGCCGTCGCTGACGCCCGCGGGGATGCGCACCTGCATGGTCCGCGAGGACTTGGCCCGGCCGCTGCCCTTGCAGACCTCGCAGGCGTTCTCCGCGATCAGGCCGCGGCCCTTGCAGTCCGGGCAGGGGTCGGTCAGGGAGAAGCCGCCGCCGCTGCCCCGGGCGACCTGCCCGGTGCCGACGCAGGTCGGGCACACGCGGGGGGTGCCGTTCTTGTCGCCGGTGCCCGAACAGGCCTTGCAGGGAGACTGCGACGACATCCGCAGCGGGACGGTCGCGCCCTCGATCGCCTCCGTGAAGCTGAGCGTGACCTCGGACTCGATGTCCTGGCCGCGCCGGGGGTGCGTACGCGTCCCCGGTCCGCCCGCGCCGCCGCGGTTGAACAGGCCCCCGAAAACGTCACCGAGTCCGCCGCCGAAGCCGCCGGCTCCCTGGCCGCCGCCCTGGGCGCCGCCTCCGAAGAGGTCGCCCAGGTCGAAGTTGAAGGAGCCGCCCGCGCCGCCCGGCCCCGGGCGGAAGCCGCCGTTGCCGAAGAGGGCGCGCGCGTCGTCGTACTCCTTGCGCTTCTTGGGGTCGCCGAGGATGTCGTTGGCCTCGGAGATCTCCTTGAAGCGCTCCTCCGCCTTGACGTTTCCCTTGTTGGCGTCCGGGTGGAACTCGCGGGCGAGCTTCCGGTACGCCTTCTTGATCTCGGCCTCGGTGGCGTCCTTGGGGACGCCGAGGACCTTGTAGTAGTCCTTCTCGATGAAGTCCTTGGTGCTCATCCTCGACGCCCCTCCTTCCCTTCGTCCGTGACGTCAGCCCTCGTCCGGGCCACCGCTCTCCTTGTCGTCGGCGTCGGCGGACTCGTCCGCCTTGACCGTCTGCGCCCCCGGCTGGGGTTCGGCCACGGCCACCCGCGCGGGGCGGATGGTGCGCTCGCCGATCCGGTACCCGGGCTGCAGGATCGCGACGCACGTCGTCTCGGTGACGTCCGGTGCGTAGCTGTGCATCAGGGCTTCGTGGATCGTCGGGTCGAAGGGCTCGCCCTCCTTGCCGAACTGCTGCAGGCCCATCTTCGCCGCGGTGCTCTCCAGCGACTCGGCGACGGACTTGAAGCCGCCGACCAGTTCGCCGTGTTCCCGCGCGCGGCCGATGTCGTCGAGCACGGGCAGGAGCTCGGTCAGGAGGTTCGCGATGGCGATCTCCTTGACCGCGATCCGGTCGCGCTCGACCCGGCGGCGGTAGTTCTGGAACTCGGCCTGGAGGCGCTGGAGGTCCGCCGTGCGCTCGGTGAGCGCCGTGCGGGCCTGGTCCAGCTGGGCCACCAGGGCCACGTCCTGGCCCGTGTCCCCGGCCGGGGCCGCCCCCTCCTCCGCGGAGGGGGAGGCGGCCTTCGGCTCGGCGTCTTCGGAGGTGGCGCCGGAAGGGACGTCGGGCTGCTGCTCGTCGAAGCCCGGGGTCTCCTCCGTCACGCGGCACCGTCCTTCCGGTCCTCGTCGACGATCTCGGCGTCGACGACGTCGTCGTCAGCGGCCTTGGCACCACCGGCCGCGCCCGCGTCACCGGCGGGACCACCGGCGGCCTGGGCGGCATTGGCGTCCGCGTACATGGCCTGGCCGAGCTTCTGCGAGACGGCCGCGACCTTCTCGGTGGCGGTGCGGATCTCGGCGGAGTCCTCGCCCTTGAGCTTCTCCTTCAGCTCGGCGACGGCCTCCTCGACCTCGGTCTTGATGTCGCCCGGGACCTTGTCCTCGTTGTCCTTGAGGAACTTCTCGGTCTGGTAGACGAGCTGCTCGCCCTGGTTGCGGGACTCGGCGGCCTCGCGGCGCTTGTGGTCCTCCTCCGCGTACTGCTCGGCCTCCTGGCGCATGCGGTCGACCTCGTCCTTCGGCAGCGAGGAGCCGCCGGTGACGGTCATCTTCTGCTCCTTGCCCGTGCCCAGGTCCTTCGCGGTCACGTGCATGATGCCGTTGGCGTCGATGTCGAAGGACACCTCGATCTGCGGGACGCCGCGGGGCGCCGGCGGCAGACCGGTCAGCTCGAACATCCCGAGCTTCTTGTTGTACGCCGCGATCTCGCGCTCGCCCTGGTAGACCTGGATCTGCACGGACGGCTGGTTGTCCTCGGCGGTGGTGAAGATCTCGGACCGCTTGGTCGGGATCGTCGTGTTCCGCTCGATGAGCTTGGTCATGATGCCGCCCTTGGTCTCGATGCCGAGGGACAGCGGGGTGACGTCGAGGAGCAGGACGTCCTTGACCTCGCCCTTGAGGACACCGGCCTGCAGGGCGGCGCCGATGGCGACGACCTCGTCCGGGTTGACGCCCTTGTTGGCGTCCTTGCCGCCGGTCAGCTCCTTGACGAGCTCGGCGACGGCGGGCATACGGGTCGAGCCGCCGACCAGGACGACGTGGTCGATCTCGCTGATGGAGATGCCGGCGTCCTTGATGACGTTGTGGAACGGCGTCTTGCAGCGCTCCAGGAGGTCCGCGGTCAGCTGCTGGAACTGGGCGCGGGTGAGCTTCTCGTCGAGGTGCAGGGGGCCCTCGGCGGAGGCGGTGATGTAGGGCAGGTTGATCGAGGTCTCGGTGGACGAGGACAGCTCGATCTTCGCCTTCTCGGCGGCCTCGCGCAGACGCTGCAGGGCCATCTTGTCCTTGCCCAGGTCCACGCCGTGGCCGGACTGGAACTGCTGGACCAGGTAGTCGACGACGCGCTGGTCCCAGTCGTCACCACCGAGGTGGTTGTCACCGTTGGTGGCCTTCACCTCGACGACGCCGTCGCCGATCTCCAGCAGCGAGACGTCGAACGTGCCGCCACCGAGGTCGAAGACCAGGATGGTCTGGTCGTCCTTGTCGAGGCCGTACGCCAGGGCGGCCGCGGTGGGCTCGTTGACGATGCGCAGCACGTTCAGACCGGCGATCTCACCGGCCTCCTTCGTGGCCTGGCGCTCGGAGTCGTTGAAGTACGCCGGGACGGTGATGACCGCGTCGGTCACCTTCTCGCCCAGGTAGGACTCGGCGTCCCGCTTGAGCTTCTGGAGCACGAAGGCGCTGATCTGCTGCGGGTTGAAGGGCTTCCCGTCGAGCTCGATCTTCCAGTCGGTGCCCATGTGACGCTTCACGGAGCGGATGGTCCGGTCCACGTTCGTGACCGCCTGGCGCTTGGCCACCTCTCCGACGAGCACCTCACCGTTCTTGGCGAAGGCGACGACGGACGGCGTGGTCCTGGCGCCCTCGGCGTTGGTGATGACGGTGGGCTCGCCGCCCTCCAGAACGCTGACGACGGAGTTAGTCGTGCCCAGGTCGATGCCGACCGCACGTGCCATGGTTGATTCCTCCAGCTGACTTGAGTGGAACGGACTCAAGTGTGCACGACGGCTCCCAACCGGTCAACAGAGCTGAGTCGGGCAGGCTCAACTCTTATCCGTTCCTTACACGCAATGGGGCTCCGACCTGCGGCGATACGCTGCGTCGAGGTCCGAACACAGGGACACGCGAGAGGGCGAACACCATCACGAGGGCCCCTCCCACCACCCACCACAGGGCGCCTGCGCCGATCCGGCCGGCATGCGCGAGTACCCCGACGAGCGTCCCGGACAACGCCCCGGTTCCCAGCAGCAGACTCGCCCCCGGCGCGGTCAGCCCGAGCCGCCGCAGCCGGTGCGCCAGATGGTCGGGGCCACTGCGGAGCAGGCCCCGCCCGCCCAGCCGCCGCGTCCCCAGTACGAGTACGGCGTCGGCACCCGCCAGGGCGGTCAGGGCGAACAGCACTCCCGCGCTCTCCACGACCCCGAACCCGGCCCGGGCGTACACGGCCCCCACGGCGATCACGAACCCCGCGGACATGGACCCGCAACTGCCCAGCGCCACGCGCGCGGGATGCCAGTTGTGCAGCAGGAAGCCGGTCAGGGCGGCGGCCAGGACGCTCATCAGCCCCGCGACCCCGTCCATCCCCTCTACGGCCGCACAGGCCGCCACCCCGAAGGCGGCGACGGCCCCGGCCGTACCCGCCAGCCCGTCGGCGTGATCGAGCCCGCGCAGTCCGAACACCACCGCCACGACCCACGCGACGGCCAGCAGCCCGGTCCCCACCCCCGTCTCCCCGTACGGCACGACACAGGCAGCCGCCACGCCCGTACCGGCGGCCAGGACCCGCCGCCGCAGCCGCCAGACGTCGTCGGCGAGCCCGAGCAGAGCGACGGCACCCGCGGCGACGAGCACACCGAGCGTCCCGCCGGCGGGCGGCGCGACCCCCAGCCACTCCCCCGCCCCCACGACCAGCCCCGTGACGAGCACGACGGCGACACCCCCGGACAGCGGCACGTCCCGCTGCCGCCGCCGCCCGACCAGCCGCAGCCGCAGGGCGGGGGCCCGCAGGGCGGCCACGAGCAGGGCGGTGACGAGGAGGGCGGTGGCGGCGGCGCTGATCCCGTAGAGCACGGATATAAGTTAGGCGGGACTATGACATTTCGGTATGAATAACACGGCAGGATCGCGCCCTGATCCGCTCGGTTTCTGAGGCAACCCTCAGCGATTCAGATCACTGCCCACCCGGCTACAGTGCGGCGGAGGATGAGGGTAGTCTCAGACGGACTGCATAAGTTACCGCTTAGTAATTTCGGGGAACCCTGAAAAGCGACAGGTCACCCCGACGAAACCCCTCGCAGGCCCGAGGAGCCCCCATGCAACTCGCCGCGATCATCGTGTCGCTGGTTCTGACCGTGGTCGGCGTCGCGCTGCTCGCACGCGCGATCGGCCAGTTCGTCCGGTACTTCAAGCTGGGCCAGCCGGTCCCCGCCGGTACCAGGACCGACAACCCCTACCAGCGCAGCGTGACCCTGGTGAAGGAGTTCCTCGGCCACACGCGCATGAACCGGTGGGGCATCGTCGGTGTCGCCCACTGGTTCGTCGCCGTGGGGTTCCTGACCCTCCCGCCGACCCTCGCCCAGGCCTTCGGCCAGCTGTTCCAGGCCGACTGGGTGCTGCCGGTCATCGGTGAGTTCCTGCCGTTCGAGCTGTACATCGAGTTCATCGGCGTGATGACGGTCCTGGGCATCGCGGTGCTCATCGCGATCCGCCTGCTGAACCTGCCGAGCCGCCCGGGCCGCAAGTCCCGCTTCGCCGGCTCCAAGGCCGGCCAGGCCTACTTCGTCGAGTACGTCATCCTCACCATCGGCCTGGCGATCTACGTGCTGCGGGGCCTGGAGGGCGCACTCCACCACGTCGACCACTACGAGGCGTCCTACTTCGCGTCGTACCCGCTGGTCCTCGCCTTCAAGGGCCTGTCGGTCACCGCGCTGCAGAACCTGGTCTACCTGGTCGCGATGATCAAGATCGGCACCTCGTTCATCTGGATGATCGTGGTGTCGCTCAACACCAACATGGGCGTCGCCTGGCACCGCTTCCTGGCGTTCCCGAACATCTGGTTCAAGCGCGAGGCGAGCGGCGGCACGGCGCTGGGCGCGCTGCAGCCGATGACCTCGGGCGGCAAGCCGATCGACTTCACCGACCCGGGCGACGACGACGTCTTCGGTGTCTCCCAGGTCGAGCAGTACTCCTGGAAGGGCCTGCTGGACTTCTCCACCTGCACCGAGTGCGGCCGCTGCCAGTCGCAGTGCCCCGCGTGGAACACGGGCAAGCCCCTCTCCCCGAAGCTGCTGATCATGTCGCTGCGGGACCACGCGCACGCCAAGGCGCCGTACCTGCTGGCGGGCGGCGGCAAGACGATGGAGGGCGAGGAGAAGGCGTCCGAGGAACAGCTCAAGGACGTCCCCGCGGCGGCTCTCGCCGAGGCCGAGCGCCCGCTGGTCGGCACCGCCGAGGAGAACGGCGTCATCGACCCGGACGTCCTGTGGTCCTGCACCACCTGCGGCGCCTGCGTCGAGCAGTGCCCGGTGGACATCGAGCACGTCGACCACATCGTCGACATGCGCCGCTACCAGGTGATGATCGAGTCGTCGTTCCCGTCCGAGGCGGGCACGATGCTCAAGAACCTGGAGAAGAAGGGCAACCCCTGGGGCCTGGCGAAGAAGCAGCGCCTGGAGTGGCTCAAGGAGGTCGACTTCGAGGTCCCGGTCGTCGGCAAGGACATCGAGGACCTGTCCGAGGTCGAGTACCTCTACTGGGTCGGCTGCGCCGGCGCCCTGGAGGACCGCGCGAAGAAGACCACCAAGGCCTTCGCCGAACTGCTCCACATCGCGGGCGTCAAGTTCGCGATCATGGGCGGCGACGAGAAGTGCACGGGTGACTCCGCCCGCCGCCTCGGCAACGAGCCCCTGTTCCAGGAGCTCGGCATGGAGAACGTCATGGCGCTGAACATGGCGTTCGGCGAGGAGATGGACGAGGACGGCAAGGTCACGCCGGAGTCGGCTAAGCCGAAGGCCTCGAAGAAGATCGTCGCGACCTGCCCGCACTGCCTCAACACGCTCGGCAACGAGTACCCGCAGCTCGGCGGCGACTACGAGGTCATCCACCACACGCAGCTGCTGCAGCACCTGGTGGACGAGGGCAAGCTGATCCCGGTCACGCCGGTCGAGGGCATCATCACGTACCACGACCCGTGCTACCTGGGCCGCCACAACAAGATCTACACGCCGCCGCGCGAGATCATCGCGAGCGTCCCCGGCATCCGCAACGAGGAGATGCACCGCCACAAGGAGCGCGGCTTCTGCTGCGGCGCCGGTGGTGCGCGGATGTGGATGGAGGAGCGGATCGGCAAGCGCATCAACAACGAGCGCGTCGACGAGGCCCTGTCGGTCAACCCCGACATCGTCTCGACGGCCTGCCCCTTCTGCCTGGTCATGCTCACCGACTCCGTCAACGGCAAGAAGAACGACGGCAAGGCGAAGGAGTCCATCCAGGTGGTGGACGTGGCCCAGCTGCTGCTGGACTCGGTGAAGACGCCGATCCTGGCGGAGGACGAGGGCGACGACTCGAACGACGACGGCGAGCCGCCGGCCGGCACGGCGGACTCGGAGAACGCGCCGGAGCCGGAGCCGGTGAAGTAGGCGGATCCCCGCGGTTCGTCCGATTGTTGAGACGCCCCCTGTCCGAGTCATCGGGCGGGGGGCGTCGGCGTTCACCCGAGAGTCCTCTGCTCCCGGCTCTCGGCAACGCGGAGGACGTCCCGCAGGGCCTCGGTGAGGCGCTCGGCAAGGAAGCGGAGTTGTGCCTCGGTGGCGTCGGGTAGCAGGTCCTCGGCGTGGGTCAGGAGTCGGGCCCCCATGTCGAGCTTGGTCGCTTCGGTGATGTCGGCCAGACGGGACAGGGGTCCGCCGGCGTCGTCCGTGATCAGGAAGCAGGGCTTGGCCTCGGGACCGGTCCAGGGCAGGAGCCGCAGCGTACGACGCGGGCCGGTGCTCATCAGGCGGCCTCGATACCGGCGGCCGGATACAGGACTGCACCCGGCCATGCCGATGTGGTCTCGCCCTGCTTGCGCCACTGCTGCTGTTCATGGGCGACGAGGTAGGGGCGCACGGCGACGGTGGAGGTGCCGTCGATGACGACGTCCGCGCAGTAGGGGCTGCGGTGGACGGGGAGAGGGGGGATCCGCGGAGAGGAAACACCGGTGGCGAGGAGGGGATCGCGTAGAGCGTGATGGTGCGCCCGGCGGAGACGGCATGAAAAGCCCGCCCAGGCGGCGAGACAGCGCAGTAGCTCGGTCATGGCATGCAACCTTACTACTGTTCGCGAAAGGCAGCAGGGTTGAGGGATCTGACTCGCCATGAACCTCTGGCCACCAAGTCGCTTACCGTGTAAAGCGGCAAGGTTGGCGCGAGCGTCAGTTGTGGGAGGGCATCGTGAGCACGAGCCGGTGGGTCAGTACGTCGATGCCGTATCTGACGCCCCGTGAGCAGGGGCAGGACGACGCCTGGAGCGCGGACGCGGCTGCCCAGGGCAGGCGTGGATCCCAGCACATCGTGCATGCCGGAGAGGTGCCCGCACCTGGCGAGGTTGCGCGGCTGCTCGGAGTCCAGGACGGAGAACCGGTCGTCGTGCGACGCCGCCTGATCCTCCTGGACGACGAGCCGAACGAACTGACCGACACCTACTACCCCACCGCCATCGCACGAGGTACCCCTCTTGCCGGAACGGCCAAGATCCGGGGCGGAGCCGTCACCCTGCTCGCCGAGTTGGGACATGCCGGCGCCCTGGTCAGGGAGGACGTCACCGCCGGACTGCCGGATGAGGAAGAGCAAGAGACCCTGCGGCTCACCGGGACGGACCCCGTCCTGCGCCTGACCAGGCTCACCCTGAGTCACGACGACCGACCGATCCAGGTCGACCGTATGGTGATGCCCGCCCAGCGCCAGCAGTTGCGCTACGAGATCAGAATCGGATGACCGTGCCCAAGGCAGAACCAGAAGCTCACGACCGCCGCTCCCTGCACGAACGGATCGCGGCCGACCTACGCGACGACATCATGGCCGGAGAACTGCCGCCGGGCGCGAACCTGCCCTCCACCGGCCAGCTCAGGACCCGCTTCGACGCCTCCAACGCCACGATCCAGAAGGCCCTCCAACTCCTCAAGGACGAGCGCCTGGTGGTCGGACGCGCGGGAGCGGCGGTGACGGTCCGCGAGCACAGGCAGCGGACGATTCGTCCTGCCACGTCCCTCACACCGGCGGCAGCCGGCGAGCCCTACCCCTGGCTGGCCGAGGCCGCCAAGCACGGCAGGGACGCCCGCATCACCCTCCTCGACGTGACGGAGACGAATCCGCCTGCGGACATCCGCACGGCTCTCGGCCTCCGGGGCGAGGACACTGCCGTACGGCGCAGCCAGCTGCTGCTGATCGACGACGAACCTGCCGAACTCGTGGCGTCCTACTACCCTTTGGCCATCGCCCGAGACACACCTCTGATGGACCACCACCGCATCAAGGGCGGAACCGCCGCCCTGCTCAGGCAACTGGGCCATACCCCTCACCACTGCGTGGACCGCGTATCCGCCCGCGTCCCCACGCAGGAGCAGTTCGAAGCCCTACGCCTCCCCGGCAGTCTGCCGGTCCTGTGCACGCTGCGTGTCGTCCACGCGGCCGACGGCCGCCCCATCGAGGCGACGTCGATGGTCAAGGCGGGACATCTCTACGAGTTGCAGTACGAGTTCACACCGGAGTGACACCGCTCCGCAGATCGCTTCCGTACGCTCCGGGCGCAGCCAGAGGCGAGTCGACACTGCGCCAGAACTTGCGATTCGCTCAGAACTTGTAATTGGTGATCATCGCGTTGCCGAAGACGTCATAGACCGAGGCATACCCCTGGTCCGAGTCCTTCCAGTCGCCGAACGCCTTCACGATCGCGGTGGCAGCCGCTTGGGGGTCCTCCACCTGGGTCTTCCCGCCTTCGATGTCGGTGGAGAGGTAGACGTTGCCGGTCTTTTCGTTCCACTCGCCGATGACGCGCTGCACCCGTCCGACCGCTTCCTTCTCCTGCGCGGTTCCATGCGCTTCGACCCAGGAACGGAACTCCTGGGCATTCTCCTTCGACTTCGCCTCATTCGGATCCGCGGGAAGCTTTTCCACGACTCCGATCTTGTCGGGCTTCGCGGCACTCTCGGTGCTGCAGGCGGCAGTTCCGGCGATCAGGACAGCACCGAGCGTGAGAACGGCAGCGGTGTGGGGGGTGCGCTTCACAGGGGTCTCCGTCGCATGCTTGGGCTGGATGCGAGATGTCAGAGTACCGGCACCCCCAGACAGAGGTGCCGGTACCGGTGAGTTGACTGAATCAGAACTTGATGGCGTCAGCCCTGTCGTTCCAGCTGCCACCGTAGGTGTAGTCGATGTTCTTGAAATTGGAGTACAGGCTGTACCCGGATCCCAGGAACAGGTGGGGGTCAGGAAGTCCGCTGCGGAAGTCGTACAGTTCGACTCCCCGCTGCGGTCGATTGATGAAAGCGGACGAGGCCTTGTCCCGGAACGACGGCGAGTACTGGTCGAGGTGACGAGTCTTGGCAGTGTCGTAGGTCGGCCACTGCAGGCGCCTACCGGAATAGTTCGAGTTCTGCCAGAGGCAGACGTAGCTGCTGGGGCAGTCCTGGTACCTCTGGATGGCCGCTTCCTGCGGGGCCACCATGGTCACCTTCTGCGTCGCCGCCAGCGCCCGCTTCGCTCCGGCCCGGGCCTCCGCCGTGGGCGCGTTGGCAGCGAGGAACTTGTTGGCCTCGGCGTCGCTGTCGAAGCACTGCATCGTGCCGTCCTCCGACACCTCGGCGCAGATGTCCGCGCCGTTCCAGTCGGATGCCGGATCCACCTTCTCGCCCTTGTAATACATGTCGACCTTGTCGGCGGGGTCCGCCGCGGCGTGAACCTTTGCCTCCTCCTCGGGCGTGAGAACGTCCGAGACGATCTCAGGCCCCGGGACCGGTTCATCGGCCGCCAGAGACGGAGCCGCGGTGACGCCGGCCAGCGTCACCGATCCGATAGCCGCAATGGTCAGCATGGTGCGTATGCGCACGAAGATCCCCTAGTCTTCCGGTGCACGACAAAATTGGCTGGGGAGGACACCACAGAGCGCCCGTCCGAGACGGGCGGTCGAGCAGCAGTCAATGCACGTCATTGAATACTGCCGCGGTAGCGGAATCCCGGACTCTACGCATCACGTGGTGAGCCGAGAATTCATCGCCGAAGAACATGAAACATGATCCCCCGGCGGCATTGCCGAACCAGACGCATTATCCCCCCGCTTCTCAATTCCGATCGACTGGGCCACTTGGTCAGAATGCCCCAGTCCACTTCCACTCACCTTGTCGCGTTGGGTGCGAAGTGTGACTGATCGGAATCGAACGGAATGTAGCACAGCGATGCGCACCGGTACATGGATATTTTTCGGCCAGAAGTGAGCACACACCTCGTCCCGCAGATCGCACGCGCCCGGTGCATGCAGGCGGCGCCCGCCGGGTGACCGCTGGAGGTGCGCAGTGGTGCTACAGGGGGCGCAGACAGGGGCGCACGGCATTCGCGAATGCACTCAGCCCGACACCTCATGGACCGCCACCCCCTTGCGATTTGTGAAGATCACGAACTCCTACTGGCGTCCCTGCATGGCAGTTGAGGGGGTGTCACCCCCTAACCAGCGTTGCTCGCGCCACACTTGACGTATCGAAACAGTAAAGAGGGTTCCGTTCAGCGAATTTTTGTTGAACCATGAAGGTCCACAGATGAGGGGGATTTGTGAAGATCACCGGTTGCGCTTTGCGCACGGTCGGGCAAGGGGGCCCGGCAGGCCGGTGACGCGGTGGTGGTGTCGCTCCCACGCCGCTTCTCACGCAGTACCACGCCACGGCCGCCTGCCTCAGGAACAGACGGCCGTACTTCAGGGGTGAGGAATCCACATGCACATATGCGTGCTGGGGCAGGGCTATGTCGGCCTGCCCCTGGCCGTGAGGGCCGCCGAGGCCGGGCACACCGTGACCGGATACGAGCCCGACCGGGCCCGTTGCGAGGCGCTGGCCGCCGGGTCGTCGTACGTCGAGGACATCGGCGACGACCGGCTTCAGGCGGTGCTCGCCTCGGACACCTATTACGCGAGCTCCGATCCGCAGGACCTCAAGGGGTTCGACGTCGCGGTCATCACCGTGCCCACGCCGCTCACCGACCGAGCTCCGGACCTGAGTTGCGTACGGGACGCCGGCCGCGTGCTCGCCGAATGGATCGAGCCGGGCGCCACCGTCGTGCTCGAATCGACGACGCACCCCGGCACCACCCGTGACGTGCTCGTTCCGCTGCTGGAGGAGGGCTCCGGCCTCGTCGCCGGGCGGGACTTCCACGTCGGGTTCAGCCCCGAGCGCATCGATCCGGGCAACGCCGAGTGGCGCCTGGAGAACACGCCGAAGATCGTCGCCGGGCTGACCGAGGGCTGCCTGGAGCGCGTGAAGGCCTTCTACGACACCGTCACCGACGTCACCGTGCCCGCCTCGGGGCTCGAAGAGGCAGAGCTGGCCAAGGTGTTCGAGAACACCTACCGGCACGTCAACATCGCGCTGGTCAACGAGCTTTCGCGGATGGCGCACACGCTCGGCGTGGACGTCTGGCACACGCTGGAGCTGGCCGCGACCAAGCCCTTCGGGTTCACGAAGTTCCTGCCCGGGCCCGGGGTCGGCGGGCACTGCCTGCCCATCGACCCGGTCTACCTCAGCCACCACGTCAAGGCGCGGCACGGGCAGACCTTCCGGCTCATCGAGCTGGCCCAGGACATCAATGAGAGCCAGCCGGACTACGTGGTGCGGCGGCTGCAGGACGCCCTCAGCCGGCGGTTCCGGCGGAGCGTGCACGGGGCGCGGATTCTCGCCCTCGGCGCCACCTACAAGCCGGGCACCTCGGACGCCCGTCAGTCACCGGCCGTCGAAGTCATCGACCGGCTGCGGCAGATGGGGGCGGACGTGACCGTCGTGGATCCCTACTTGGCCGTGACGGACGGCAGTTGCCGGGAGATTCCCTTCGAGCCGACCACGGCGACGACAGCGACCGTCTCCGACTTCGACGCCGTGGTCCTGCTCACCCCGCACGGCGAGTTCGACCTCGTCCGGCTCGCCGCCGAGGCCTCCTACGTGCTCGACACCCGCGGCGTCATGGCCGCCGCACCCCACATCGAACGGCTCTAGAGAGCCCCGGAAGGAAAGCAGGGACAACATGTACGGACAGAACGGTGTGGGCGCGGCGATCGGGACCGCCACGGGCGGAGCGGCCCTGGCGGCGACCGGCGGAACCGCGCTCGGATGGATCGTGCTGGCGGCGATGCTCCTCGTGATCGGCGGTGTGGCGGCGTTCCGCCTGGCGAGCCGCGGCAAGCGGGTGACCGCTTGAGCGCGTTCCAGGACCGTGCGCCGCGGGTGAGGCTCACCGTGGTGACCGCTGTGGTGGTGGCGGCTCTGGCCGCTGCCACCGTGGTGGTGCACGTCCAGTCGAAGAGCCCGATCCTGACGTTCTACTGGTGGCTGGGCGTGGCGGTGATCGTGCTGTGCCTGGTCTCGTTCCTGAAGGGCCGGTCCTTCACCCACCTCCCGGTCGCCCCGGGCCGGACCGTGGCGATCATCCCGGCCTTCGAGGAACCCACGGAGAACCTGCACCGCACGGTGCGGTCGCTGCTGGCGCAGACCCACCCGATCGACGAGATCCACGTCATCGACGACGGCTCGCGACAGCATCCCGTCGAGCCCTTCGACCACCCGCGGGTCTTCTGGCACCGGCAGGAGAACAAGGGCAAGCGCGGGGCCCAGGTCACCGTGCTGCGGCACCTCCAGGAGCAGCACAAGCACTTCGAGTACGTGCTCACCATCGACTCCGACGGCGAGCCCTTCCCGGACGCGCTGGAGCAGCAGCTGCGCGCCATGAGCAACCCGCGGATCCAGGCCACCACCGGCATGATCTACGTCCGCAACTTCGAGGAGACCTGGGTCTCCCGGGCCGCGGACATCGACATCGGCACCTCGTGCGTGATGATGCGCTCCTCGCGCTCCATGCTCGGTGCCCTGGAGACCACCTCGGGCGCCCTGGCCCTCTACCGGGCCGAGCTGCTCTACGACCACCTGGACGCCTACGAGGTGGAGTGCGGCACGGGCGACGACCGCTGGCTGGCGCTCAGGGCGCTGATGCGCGGTGAGGTCGTCGCCGTCAACGAGGCCGGGGTCGTCACCGACATGCCGACGACGCTGAAGAAGACCTACCGGCAGCGGCTGCGGTGGGCCCGCTCGTGGTGGTGGATGCTGCCGTTCGTGTACGCGCGGCTTTCACTGAAGCAGCTCATATCGCCGACGTTCGGGCTGCTCCAGCTCGTCATCACGCCGGTGATGCTGGCCTGGATCGTCGTCATGACGCTCATGACGCTGGGCGGGCGGTACCACGACCCCGGCATCGCCCTGGTGTATCTCGCCGTGTACCTGGTGGTGCGCTTCGGCCAGTCCGGGCTCTACATCCTGATGCGCCCGGACATGACCCCCCGGCAGCGCTGGCACTCCTGGCTCGTCGGCACCCCGGCGGCCGTGTTCATGAACATCGTGCTGCTGTGCCCGACGCGGTACTGGGCCCTGTTCAAGCTGCGCGACAACGCGTGGCAGTCGCGGGGGCTGACGGCGAAGACGGCGCTGCCCGGGGGACGGCACCGCGCGCCTGCGGAGAAGCTGCTGAAGGTGTGAGTCCCCACCCCTCACGAGCCCGGCCGATGAGTTCCGGGCTCGTGAGGGGTCTCTTTATGCGGAAGGGCCGCCCAGGCCCCCGACCGCACAGGAGCCCCTCAGTGGCCAGGATCGGGACGCTGGTCGTCGGTCGGCACGTGTTCGACATGACCGACGGGTGGGAGGGCGTCCCGCCGGCCGGGGAGCAGCTGGTGGTCGTGTCGCACCGGCCCCGCCCCGCGGGGTGGCACCCCGACGCGCCGTTCCACTTCGTCGACGGCGTGGCGCGGGCCCTCGACAAGGCTAGGGAGCTGACCGGCGAGGACCGCGACATCGGCGTGGCCGCGGGCGACGTCGGCGGGCAGGCGTTCGCCCTCGGTCTGGTCGACGAGGTCGCGATGGACGTCGTGCCCGTGGTCTTCGGCTCGGGCAAGCGGTACTTCGGCTCGGTCGGCACCCGGCACCTGCTCGACGACCCGCACGTCGTGATCCGGGGCGACCGGGTGCTGCACCTGCGCTACCGGGTCCGCAAGCAGCCGTGACCGGGACGAACCAGAACGGCATGCGGGACACCACGGAGCCGCCGGGCCGGCCGGCAGCCGCGACGCACCAGGAGGAGAGCCCCGACGCCCTGGGCAGGCACAGTGGTCTGGTACCTCGCGCCCGTGCTGCTCGGCGAAGGGATCCGGCTGTTCGACAGCCCCGGGCGAGCCCGTCCGGCTGGAGCTGCTCACCGGGCCGGACCGCGGGGCCGCCGTCGACGTGCGGTACCGGCCGACGACTGCCGTCCGATCACCGCACACCCCGGGCAGCACCGGAAATCAACCGGACTCACGTACAACCCTTACGTCCCTCCACAGGTCTCTTGATCGCCGACCAGCCGTGAACGCCCGGACAACTCCCGGCGAACGCGGACAGGCCGGCCCTCCATCGACTGTGGATGTCCGCCAGACATCCCCCGCATGCAGCAGGAGACCCCGCATGCAGCAGCACGAGCGTCCCCCCGGGCGCCGGCACGCACTCGCCCACCCGTGGCGGCGCCCCCGCGTGCGGCTCGCCCTGGCGACGGCCGCGGACGGCACGCACGCCCCGCGGGCCGACTTCATCGGCGACGGCATCGTTGCGGTTCTCCACCCGCCGTCCGACGGCGCGAAGATCACCGCCACCGGTTCGCGCACCACCGTCTCCCTCAGCGCCTCGGGCGTCTCGACGACGGGCTGCCCGAACGTCGGCGCCGACTTCGCCGACTGAGCCACCCCCGCACGCCCCGGGGCCGGGCCCTCCCGGTCCGGTCCCCTCCCCATCCGGAGCCCCGCCTTGCGCAAGCGCACCTTCCTGCTGGCCGCCGCCCTCACCACCGGCCTGCTCTCCGCCACCCCGGCCACCGCCGCCCCCTCCGGCCTCGCCGGGGACTTCAACGGCGACGGATACCGCGACCTCGCGGCCGGCGCCGCCTGTGCCGACGTCGGCTCGGCCGCCTGCGCCGGCGCGGTCGTCGTGCTGTACGGCTCGGCGTCCGGTGTCTCGGCCGCCCGCAAGGCCGTCATCACCCAGAACTCCGCGGGCGTGCCCGGCACCGCCGAGGCGGGCGACCTGTTCGGCTCCGCCCTGGCCGCCGGCGACCTCGACCGGGACGGCTACTCCGACCTCGTCGTCGGCGCCTCCAACGAGAGCGTCGGCGACCGGGACGGCGTCGGCTCCGGCACCGTCCTGTGGGGCGGCCAGTCGGGCCTGTCCGGCGGCAAGGGCCTGCCGCAGCCGTCGACGCTCTCCGAGTACGGAAACTTCTCCCGGGGCATCGCGACCGGCGACTTCGACGGCGACGGCGACACGGACGTCACCCTCACCGGCCAGAGCCACACCCGTATCTACAACGGCCCCTTCACCCGCACCGGCGGCCCGCTGAACAACCTCCGCGTCGGCGAAGTCGGCACGACGTTCGAGGTGTTCGCGGGCGACCTCACCGGCGACGGGGCGGCCGAGCGCGTCTACCCGTTCAACGTGGACGGCGACACCGGCGGCCAGATCGACTACTTCCGCTGGACCGGCACGACGTACAAGATGGCCGACCTGCCGAACGCCGACGGCTACCCCGGCTCCATCGGCGACATCAACCGCGACGGCTACGGCGACCTCGTCCTCGGCGACCCCACGGACCCGTACGACCTCAAGCCCGGCGGCCACAAGGGCGGCCAGATCACCGTCTGGTACGGCGGCCCGAACGGCCCCGACCCGGCGCAGCAGCCGACCGTCGTCCACCAGGACACCGCGGGCGTGCCCGGCGCGGCCGAGGCCGAGGACAGCTTCGGCAGTGCGGTGAGCACCGGCGACATCAACGGCGACGGGTACGCCGACGTCGTGGTCTCCGCCCCGGGCGAGGACCTCGGCTCGGCGAAGGACGCCGGCTCGGTGACCGTGCTGTTCGGCTCGGCCTCGGGCCTGAACACCAGCAGCGGCGTGAAGTCGTACACCCAGGACACCGCCGGGGTGCCCGGCTCCGCCGAGTCCTCGGACCGCTTCGGCTCCGCGGTCGGCCTGACCGACGTGACCAAGGACGGCAAGGCGGACCTGGTCGTCGGCGTGTACGGCGAGAACTCCACGGGCGGCCTGTGGACCCTGCGCGGCTCCGCCTCCGGCCTGACCACGAGCGGCGCCCAGGGCATCACGACCACCGCCGTCTCCCTCAAGGGCAGCGTCAACCTCGGCTCGAGCGTGGCCCAGTGACGTCCCGCCGACTCCCCTGTGAGGCACGTGCACCCATGCGCACCCGTATCACCACCGCCGTCCTCGCCGCGGCCCTGACTCCGCTCGCCCTCACCCTCTCCGCCCCCGTCGCACACGCCGTGCCGGCCGCCGCCCCCTACGACTTCAACGGCGACGGCCGCACCGACCTCGCGATCGGCGCGCCGGGCGCCACCGTCGCCGGGCAGGCGAAGGCCGGTGCCGTGTCGGTGGTCTACGGCAGCACCAGCGGGCCGAAGACCTCCACGCGCACCCTGCTGACCCAGAACACCGCCGGGATGCCCGGTGCCGCCGAGGCCGACGACGCGTTCGGCTCCGCCCTGGCCTCCGCCGACCTGAACACCGACGGCTACGCCGACCTGCTGATCGGCACACCCGGCGAGGACGGCAGCGACACCAACGACGGCACGGTCGCCATCGTCTGGGGATCGGCGTCCGGCCTGTCCGGCGCCCGTTCGCTGGCCGGCTTCTTCAGCACCGACTACGACCGCTACGGCCAGGCACTGGCCGCGGGCGACTTCGACGGCGACGGGGACACCGACGTCGCGGTCGGCTCCACCGGCCCGATCACCCTCTCCCTCGTGGACGGCCCGTTCAGCAAGACCAGCACCTCGAACGCCGGTTCGGGCTCGGGCAACGACTGGTGGTCGTCCTCGAACGGCATCACCCACCTCTCCTCCGGCGACGTCACCGGCGACGGCCACCCCCGCGTGGTCCTGCACGGCCGCGCCGCGCACAACGGCGCCGCCACCACCGCCCTCGCCGACATGAAGATCAGCAACTACGTCGACTGGCTGCAGAAACTGCCCGCCGGGTTCGTCTCCGCCGTCGGCGACATCGACGGCGACGGCCACGACGACATCGCCGTGGGGAACGACCGGGAGGCCTCCGCCGACCCCGAGGGCGCCCTCGGCGGCAAGGTCACCGTCGTCTACGGCGGACCCGACGGCCGCGACAGCGGCCGCGCCCCGCTCGTCCTCACCCAGGACACCGCCGGTGTCCCCGGCGCCGCCGAGAAGGGCGACCGCTTCGGCAGCGACGTCTGTCTCGGCGACGTCAACGGCGACGGATACGCCGACCTGGCGATCGGTACCGCGGGCGAGAACGGCTCCGCCGGTGCCGTCACCGTGCTGTACGGCTCGGCGTCCGGCCTGACCACCAATGGCGCCACGGCGTACACCCAGAACACCGCGGGGGTGCCCGGCGCCTCGGAGCAGGGCGACCGCTTCGGCGAACGCGTCACGCTCACCGACCACACCGGCGACCGCCGCGCCGACCTGACCGTCTCCGCGCCGGGCGAGAACGCCGGCGACGGCGCGGTCTGGTCCCTGCGCGCCACGGCGACGGGCCCGACGGCCACCGGCTCGACGAGCTTCGGCCCGGGCACGACGGGCATCTCGACAGCCGGCGCCCCGAGCTACGGCACCGCGCTCAACTCCTGATCACCACCACTTCCGACCCGACGGGGATCCCGATGCGCAAGCGCACCATCCTCCTGGCCACGGCACTCACCACCGGCCTGCTCACGGCCCTGCCCGCGACGGCGGCCACCGCCGCACCCGCCGCCGGCCCCACGGCCGACTTCAACGGCGACGGCTACGGCGACGTGGCCTTCGCCGCCCCCTACGCCAAGGTCGACGGCAAGGGCATGGCCGGCTACGTCGCCGTGGTCCACGGCGGCGCCGCCGGCCTCGACCCGGCCAAGCGCACCGTCGTCAGCCAGAACACCGCCGGCGTGCCCGGTGACGCCGGCACCGAGGACACCTTCGGCGGCGCGCTCGCCCAGGCCGACCTCAACGGCGACGGCTACACCGACCTCGCGGTCGGCGCTCCCGGCGACCGCGACGGCACCGACGGCGACGGCGGCACCGTCACCGTCCTGTGGGGCTCGGCGAACGGCCTGCAGAACGGCACGACGGTCAAGGACCCGGCCGTCTCCGCCCACAACAACTGGGGCAACCTGCTGACCGCGGGCGACTTCGACGGTGACGGCGCGCAGGACCTGGCCGTCGGCACCGACACCGACGACGTCCACATCGTCCGCGGCCCGTTCACCACCACCGGCACCACGGGCGCCACGCGGAAGATCTCCACCCCCGAGCCGGCGTGGATCGTCGACGCCATGAACGCGGGCGACACCAACGCCGACGGCAGGTCGGACCTGGTCCTCACCTACCGGGTCGCCATGACCGAGGGCGAGGCGACCAGCTGGTCCAAGGGCGTCGCCTACCTCGGCTCCCCCACCGGCCCGGACACCTCGGCCCCCCGCGCCCTGAACGGCGGCACCTCCCTGGCCCTCGGCGACATCGACGGTGACGGCCACGACGAGATCGCCCTCGGCAACGTCTTCGGGAAGGGCAGCGACCACACCGGGAGCCTCGGCGGCAAGGTCGTCGTCGTCCGCGGCTCCGAGGGCGGCCCCGTCAACGGCGACGCGCCCATGGCCGAGCTCACCCAGGACTCCCCGGGCGTCCCCGGTGCCGACGAGGAGCGCGACAACTTCGGCGGCTCCGTCTCCATCGACGACACCAACGGCGACGGCTACGGCGACCTCGCCATCGGCGTCGGCTTCGAGGACATCGGCACCACCGAGGACGCCGGCGCCGCGATCCTCATGAACGGCTCGGCCTCGGGTGTCTCGCGCACCGGCGCCCGCACCGTCACCCAGAACACCGCCGGCGTCCCCGGCACCGCCGAGGCCACGGACTACTTCGGCTCCGAGACCCTGCTGGCCGACGTCACCAAGGACGGCCACGCCGAGTTCACGATCACCGCGAGCTTCGAGGACGAGGGCATCGGCGCCGTCACGGCCCTGCGCGGCTCCGCCACCGGCCCCGTCACCGACGGTGCCAGCACCTTCGGCCCGGGCAGCCTCGGCCAGATCCGCTCGTACGGCGCGTTCGGCGCCAACCTCATCGGCTGACCGGCCAGGGAGACAGCATGCGCAGATCCACCACGACCGCCCTGGTCGCCGCCCTGCTGGCGACCGGCATCACCCCCGTGTTCCTCGCAGGCCCCGCCTCCGCGGCGCCGGCCAAGCACTACGACGACTTCAACGGCGACGGCCGCCGCGACCTCGCCTACGGCGGCTACAACGACGTCGACCGCGAGGGCGGCACGATCACCGTCGTGTACGGCACCGCCACCGGCCTCGACACCGCCCACCCGAAGTTCCTCCACCAGGACAGCGCCGGCGTCCCCGGCGCCGGCGAGGAGGACGACCAGTTCGGCGCGTCCCTGGCGAGCGCCGACCTCAACAAGGACGGCTACGCGGACCTCGTCGTCGGCAACCCCACCGAGCACGTGGGCAGCGACGACTACCGGGGCACGGTCACCGTCCTGTGGGGCTCGAAGACCGGCCTGTCCGGCGGCACCGGCATCACCCCGATCGGCGGCGCGACCGGCCACTTCGGCCGCGACCTGGCCACCGGCGACTTCACCGGCGACGGCTCCCCCGACCTGGCCCTGATCGGCGGCGAGGAGGCCTGGCTGTACCGCGGCCCCTTCACCAAGTCCGGCACCACCGGCAAGGTCAGCAAGATCGACAAGGGGTCCGGCGGCTGGTACTCCTCCGCCCTCGGAGCCGGGAAGGTCGACGGGGACGGCAGGACCGACCTGGTGGTCATCGGCACGGAGATCACCGGCAGCGACATCCGCGAGCGCGCCTGGTACCTGAAGGGCACCTCCTCCGGCCTCGCCTCGGGCACGTCCAGGACCCTCAGCGACCGGCAGCAGGGCCTCTACCCGAGCCCCGTCGTCGGCGACTTCGACAAGAACGGCTACGGCGACATCGTCCTCGGCGTGCCCGACAAGGACAACGGCAAGGGCGCGGTCACCGTCTGGCGCGGCACGTCGTCGGGCCCGGGCACGTCCCTCACCCTCACCCAGGCCACCTCCGGCGTCTCCGGCAGCCCCGAGGCGGACGACAACTTCGGCTACGCGATCTCGGCCGCCGACACCAACGGCGACGGCTACGCGGACCTCGCGGTCGGCGTGCCGCACGAGGACGTCGACGGCGAGGAGGACCAGGGCGGCGTCCACGTGTTCCGCGGCGGCTCCGGCGGCCTCAGCGGCGCGCGCTCCTCGTGGATCGCCCAGACGGTGCTCGGCCCGGCCGACTCCCACACCGGCTTCGGCTACACCCTGCGCCTGCGCGACCTGACCGCCGACGGCAAGGCGGACCTGGCCGTCGGCGCGGCGAGCGGCGCGCTGCTCATGCCCGGCACGAGCACGGTCCCGACGAAGACCGGCGCGATCGTCCTGCCGGAGCTCGGCGGCGGACTCCCCGACTGAGGCCGGGGCGCGACCCGTATGGTCGTACGGACCCGGCGGCCCGTACGGCCGAACCGGCCCCGGGCGCGGCCCGTAGGGCCGAACCCTGACGCCTCACCGACACCCCAAGTCCCTCTCCCTTAAGGGATGTCACAGCTCGGCCGCAAAGCCGGGCCCGGAAGCCCGGGCCCGGCACGCCACCGCCGGGGACCAGGTACGTTCGAAGACGTGGCTGGATTCAGGATCGGACGCGGCCGGAACAACGGCGCTCCTCAGACGCGACCGCAAAACCCTCCGTACGGGCAGCAGACGCCGCAGGGGCCGTCGTACGGCTCCCCGCCGGCGCCGCAGCCGTACCCGCGGCAGCAGCCGCCGTACGGCGACGGCGGCGGCCCCGCATGGCCGCAGCCGAACGCCGCGCACGGCGGCGGTTACGGCGGCCAGGGCGAGCCGGAGTACTTCGGCGACGGCGCGTACCCGCCCGGCCCGCAGGGACCGCCCGACCCGTACGCGGCGAACAACCCGGGCCACACCCAGGCCTTCTCGGTCGGCGAGGACCCCTACACCCAGGGCGACACCTACCGCGCCGGCTCGGCGGCCCCGGCACCCGGCCCGGTCGGCCCGCGGCTGCACTGGAAGGACCTGCTCCGGGGGATCGTCCTCGCCCCCAACCAGACCTTCCTCCAGATGCGGGACTACGCGATGTGGGGCCCGGCCCTCATCGTCACGTTCCTCTACGGCCTGCTCGCCGTCTTCGGCTTCGACGGCGCCCGCAAGGATGCGATAAACGCCACACTGTCGAACGCGGTCCCGATCGTTCTGACGACGGCCGTCGCGATGGTGCTCAGCGCCTTCGTCCTGGGCGTGGTCACCCACACCCTGGCCCGCCAGCTCGGCGGCGACGGCGCCTGGCAGCCCACGGTCGGCCTGTCGATGCTGATCATGTCCCTCACGGACGCGCCGCGCCTGGTCTTCGCGATGTTCGCCGGCGGCGACGCGATGTTCGTCCAGCTGCTCGGCTGGGCCACCTGGATCGCCGGCGGCGCCCTGCTGACCCTCATGGTCAGCCGCTCCCACGACCTGCCCTGGCCGAAGGCCCTGGGCGCGTCGGCCATCCAGCTGTTCGCGCTGCTGTCGATCGTGAAGCTGGGCACGGTCTGAGGCTCAGCGGGTACGACAGAGGGGCTCCCCAAGGGGAGCCCCTCTTTCTGTCTCTGATCCTGCTGGTCAGGCGTCGAGAACCTGCCCCGCCCGACGCACCACCGGCGGTTCGACACTCCACGGGAAGTTGATCCACTCGTCGGTGCGCTTCCACACGTACTCGCACTTCACCAGCGACTGCGACTTCTCGTAGACGACGGCGCTGCGCACCTCGGCGACGGTGTCGAGGCAGAAGTCGCGCACCAGCTTGAGCGTCTTGCCGGTGTCGGCGACGTCGTCGGTGATCAGCACCTTCTTCCGCGAGAAGTCGATCACGTTGGGGACGGGGGCGAGCATGACGGGCATCTCGAGGGTCGTCCCCACGCCGGTGTAGAACTCCACGTTCACCAGGTGGATGTTCTTGCAGTCGAGCGCGTAGGCGAGGCCGCCGGCCACGAAGACGCCGCCGCGGGCGATGCTGAGGACTATGTCGGGCTCGTAGCCGTCGTCGGCGATGGCCTGCGCGAGCTCGCGCACGGCGACGCCGAACTTCTCGTAGGTCAGGTTCTCGCGCACGTCACTCATGCCTGCGTCGCTCACGTTCGGGTCGCTCACACCTGGGTCCGGTGGAAGTTGAGGAAGGACCGGGAGGCGGTCGGCCCGCGCTGCCCCTGGTACCGGGACCCGTACCGCTCGCTGCCGTACGGGAAGTCGGCGGGCGAGCTCAGCTTGAACATGCACAGCTGCCCGATCTTCATGCCCGGCCAGAGCTTGATGGGCAGAGTGGCGAGGTTGGACAGCTCCAGGGTGACGTGCCCGCTGAAGCCGGGGTCGATGAACCCGGCGGTGGAGTGCGTCACGAGCCCGAGCCGGCCGAGCGAGCTCTTGCCCTCCAGGCGGGAGGCGAGGTCGTCGGGCAGGGTGATGACCTCGTAGGTGCTGGCGAGGACGAACTCCCCGGGGTGCAGGATGAACGGCTCGTCCCCCTCCGGCTCCACGAGCCGGGTCAGGTCGGACTGCTCGATGGCGGGGTCGATGTGGGGGTACCGGTGATTCTCGAACACCCGGAAGTAGCGGTCGAGGCGCACGTCGATGCTCGAGGGCTGCACCATCGAGTCGTCATAGGGATCGATCCGTACCCGCCCGGCATCGATCTCGGCCCGGATGTCCTTGTCTGAGAGAAGCACGCCCCGAGGATACGCAAGGCGCGCGGAGCGACCACAACCGGACGTCTCCGCGCGCCTTGTGCCTGTTGCCTTACGTTTGTCCGTTCCGCTACCGCTTCTGGTAGCTGACGGGCACCACACTCCGGAGCCGCGCACATCGCGGGCACCGAAGCAGCCGCCCGGGGCCGAGCCGCTCGGCCTGCTGCATCGGGAACGAAGCGGTGGTGAACACGTGCCCATCGGCACAACGGACGACGGTGCGCTCCATCAAGTCCAAGAGTCCCTTCCCCAAGAGCCGCGTCTGGCTGCTGCTTGCCTGACGACAAAAGCCACAGTACGGGATCAAAGGGACGGCCCTCCAGGCGGCACTCCGGTCCCGCCCGGGCCCTCTCACGCCCCACCACCGTACGCCCCAACTCCCTTCCCCCGCAGCCGCATCCCATCCCTGAAACGGCCTCAGGCCCCGCGGCATCAACACCGGGGGCCTGACATGAGGTAAAGTGGCGATCGCTCGGACACCGACTCGGTCGGCGTCTTACGCGGGTGTAGTTTAATGGTAGAACATCAGCTTCCCAAGCTGAGAGCGCGAGTTCGATTCTCGTCACCCGCTCCATGCGAAACCCCCAGGTCAGAGACCTGGGGGTTCTTTGTTGTCTAGACCGGTGAGCCGGTCGCGCACCACAACCGCACCATTAGCCCTCGGCAGCCTCCTCACTGTGGTGCGCGGGGTCGTCCTTGTGGCACTTCGCACGCTCGGCTCGCACCAGGTCGTCGAGCCCGGCAGCCACCTCCCGCTGCCGCTCCTCGTCGGAGTGCTGGTAGATCAGCGCGGCCTTCTCGGAGGACTGCCCGGTACGGACCATCGTGTCCTCGAGGGTGGCGCCGGAGCGGGTCGAAAGGGTGTGCCCGGTGTGACGGAGGTCGTAGAAGCGGAAGCCGTCCGGGAGACCGACGATGGCGCGAGCCCGGCGCCACTTCCGACCGAAGGAGGTACGACGGAAAGGCGCGCCCTTCTCCCCTACGAAGACCAGACCATCCGGCCCCTTCTCGGCGTACCAAGCGAGGTGCCGCTTCACCTCCTTGTACAGGAAGGCCGGGAGGACCACCGTGCGAACGCCCGCATCGGACTTGGTCTCGCCGGGAGCGCGTCTGCCGTTCGTCCGCTCGGGCTCGACCACGCGGACACGGATGACGAGGTTGTCCAGGTCCACGTCTCGGCGGCGAAGGCCGACCAGCTCCTCCGGGCGCGTGTGCGGGAGGAACTGCCGCAGCGTGACAGGTGCCTTGGACTTTTGGGCACCACCTCTGCCCTTGTCGGCGGGCCTCTTGGCCTTCCATGCCAGACCCACCACGACGGATAGGACCGCGTCAGGGAGAGCCCTTGTACTAGCCGAAGCGGAGCAACTTCACCTTGAACTTGCCGTGATTGTGCAGCTCGGTCATGGCGGCTTCAGTGCAGGACAGGCCGTCGACTCCTTGTCCGCGAGGAACTCGATGTCGTCGACGAGCAGGATGTCCATCTCGCGGTAGCGCTTGCGGAAGCTGTCGCCCTTGCCGTCGCGGATGTCGTTGACGAACTCGTTGGTGAGCTCCTCCGAGCTGACTCTGGGCCGACGATGTCCGCCATGCTTGAGCCGAGGCTCTCGTCGTCGGAGGTGTCGATGATCTCCCAGAGGGAGTGCGCCAAGGTCGTCGTCCTTCTGTTGAGCGGCTTCGAACGGATACGGGCGCGTAGGCAAGATCCAGATGTCTCGACCAGGCGCAGTCAAAAGGATGTTTCACGTGAAACAATCCGATTTGCCTCAAGTCGGGTCGATAGTCTACAACTTGAGATGCTTGTAGCTCAGCGGATAGAGCAGCTCTTTGCCGAAGGGCAGGTCACGGGTTCGAATCCCGTCAGGCCCACCAGGGGGTGGGAGTGCGCACTGCGTACTCCCCACCTCCACCAAGTTCCGCCCACTACAGCAACCGATCATGGCCGTCGGGGTCCCTCACCGCCCGTCCGGCAGCCTGGATGACCATCAATGTCCGATCTCTATAGAGCTACGGATCAGAAGGTTGCAGGTTCGAATCCTGCCGAGTGCACACAGGTCAAAGGCCCCGCCGGTTCACCCGGCGGGGCCTTTGACATCAGCGGGTGACATCAACGCGGTCGGCGCCGGTGTCTCAGTCGCCCAGCAGCAGCTTGGCTGTCTCGTCTCGGCACCGACCATCGGAGGCCGACTGCTCGACTGGGCCGGTGATCGTGGCTGTCGGGCGGGTGCTGAGTGGCTCCGCCTGGACGCCTGGACGACCAACGCTGGCTTGCAGGCGTACTACCTGCGCCACGGGTTCCGGCACGTACGGACGGTTCAGCAGGGTGTTGCTGTGAATGGAGGTCCGAGGTTGGGGGTGGCTCGCACAGCGGGCAACACGACTCGCAGCCCATGGATTCACAGACGAAACCTCAGATCCCGAGCGCGTGGGCTGACTGCTCAACGAACTGTCAATCGCTACCTCCGCCGGGCACGACGTGGGCGCGCGCAGCCTCTACGGCTGGGCCGCCGCCTCGTGTTCGCCGGCGGCGGCCCGGCCCGGCGGTCCGCCAGCGACACCAGGCAGGAAGGTGGGAGGCGCTGTGGGTCAGCCGCGTAGGGTTGTGCCGAAGGCCGGGGTACCGGCGGTGGAGATGCCGAACGTCGTGGGGCCGTAGCTTCGTGCCGTCGACGTGGTCGCCGATTTCAGCCACCACAGGGCGCCGTCGCCGGCGTTCTCGGCAGGGGCGGCCGCCGTCAGGTCCGCCTTGCCGTCCTTCGTCGTGTCGGAGAGGACGACGCGGGCTCCGAAGCGGTCGCCCGTCTCGGCCGTGCCGGGGACGCCGGCGGTGGACTGGGAGAGGCTGACCGCGCCGGTCGACAACCAGCCGACGCTCATGCCGCGAAGCAGGGTCACCGTGCCGGTGTCCTCGGCCGCGCCGATGGTCTCGTACGGCGTGCCGACAGCCAGGTCGCCGTAGCCGTCGCCGGTGAAGTCGCCGATGGCGACGCCGCTGCCGAAGCCGTCGCCGGATTCCGCGGCGCCGGGGACACCGGAGGAGTCCTGGGTGATCGTTGCGAGGGAGCGGGCGTTCACCCATTGGGACTCGGGGGCGCCCAACACGAGCGTCACCTTGCCGCCGAGCGCCCCGGAGGGGTCGGCGGAGGGCTCGCGGTGGTTGCCGATCAGGAGGTCGGCGCGGCCGTCCTTGGTGACGTCGCCGACGGCCGAGACATAGCCGCCCGGCACGTACTCCATCCAGCCGAGGAAGTCGAGAACGCGGGTGTCGGCGACCGCCGTGAGCGCGTCGTCGGTGCCCTTCTTGCGACCGTGGACGACGAGGCTGTCGAAGCCCTCGCCGTTGATGTCGCCCGCCGACAGGTACTCCACGCCGTACGCCGGGTCGAAGGGCTTGGGCGCGTTCGCCATCGACGCGGCCCGCAGACCTCCGTCGGCGCCGCCCGCCTTGGTGTACGGACCTTGCAGGATGACGAGGTCGACGGCGCCCTTGCCGCCCATCGCCACGTCGATCTTGTCGTTGTCGTCGAAGTCGCCGATGGCGAGGGCCTGCCCGAGACGGTCGGTGTCGGCACCGCCGCCGGAGAGGGTGAGGGAACCCGACAGGCCCGACGAGCCGCCCCAGACGACCTGGATCATGCCGTCGTCGGTGTCACCGTTCCGGTCCTCGCCCGGTGTGCCGACGACCAGGTCCGCGTAACCGTCCTTGTTCAGATCGGCCGAGGCCACCGCCATACCGAAGCCGTCACCGGACTCGGCACTGTCCGGCACACCGGTCGTGTCCTGGGTGAGGAGCTTGTACTTGGCCGCGCTCGGGCCCGTCGAGCCGCCGTAGACGACCGTGACCGCGCCGGCCTTGGTCTTACCGCCGACCGTCGCTCCGGGGGCGCCGATCGCGAGGTCGCGGTAGCCGTCGCCGTTGAAGTCGTACGGGGCGGCCGGACCAGCCGCGAAGGCGGGGGGAGCGGTCAACGCGAGCGTGCTCGTGAGCAGGCCGGCGGCCAGGAGGAAGGGACGAGTGCGCAAGGAAACTCCAGAAGGGAGCCAGGAGCCGGGGGTCGCGCCGCCTGGGCGCGGCCCAACTGCCGTGTGAGGTAGGACGTGAGGAACTGCGAGTAGAGGACCGGCGAAGGTACGTGAAGGTTGTACTGGAGTTCGGTGCACTTCTGGGGCAAGGATCAGGGGCCTTCGTCAGCCGCCCATTGCCGTGAACCCTGTGCTCACACATAGCGCGGTCGCCCGCGTTCCAGCCGATACGCAACCACCGACCGGTTCACGGGGATGGTCTCTACCTGGGGGCCGATGCGTGGAATGCTTCGGGTGCTCGTGCCACCCCCTCCGGATCAACGAAAGAGGTCCTGATGTCCCGTCGGTCCGAGCCGTCGCCGCGGTTGGCGCCTCTGCCGTCGATCACGCTGCGAGGGTATGGCGAGACCATCTGGTTGGAGTCCCGGGCTCTGGTGCTCGAGCAGAAGGGGCTGCGACGGCGGATACCCATCGAGGCCGTGGAGGAAGCGCGGGTTGTGGGCCGGGGACGGCGCTCGGTCGAGATCGCGCTGTGGGGCGTGGACGGTTCTGCCGGCCCTGTGCTCACCCTGGACGGGCGCGACGCCGCCCAAGCGGTCCGGCTCGTCGAGGTGGCCAACGCGGCACGGGCTGACAGCGGTCCGCCGCAGGGTGGGGCGGCCTTGGTGGAGGAGCGGCCGGCGAGTACCTCCGTCCGGAAGAAGGGCTTGGGGCTGACCCGCCGGGAACGCGCCGTGGGGATCGCTCTCCTTGTCGTCTACATCGGCGGGCTCGCCGTGCTGGCGTGGGCCGGCGAACCGCAGCGGGCGGCGTTGTGGCTGCTCGGGGTGACGCCCGCACTCTTCGGTCTGTTGATCGTGGTGCCCTCGCTCCGGTGGGCGTGGAAGCGGTGGACCGTGCGCAGGCGGGGTGTCACGGTCGTCGCGGTGCTCGCCCGGAGACAGCGCAAGCGGACGTTCTTCCGGTACACGGACCTGGAGGGCGGGACGCACGAGATCGAGTCCGACTACGCGGTCAGGGGCATCGGCGGCGATCCGACACGCATCGAAGTCGTCTACGACCGTCAGCGGCCCGACAGGGCCATCTGCTCGCTGGCGGCCTCGACCCTGCTGTGGCGTACGGTCGGCGTGACGCTGGCCGGCGGGCTGCTGCTGTCGCTCGCGTTCATCATGATGCCCCTGCAACTGATCCTCCTGCTGCTCTCCGAATGATCCGAATGACATCCGACGCTGACAGGGGCCGACACCCCACCCTCTCTTGGTTTCAATGATCGACGGCGGGGTGGAGGGCCCGTCGGGCCCAGGGGGAAGGCGGGGGCAGGTTGCCGGTCCCCGAGGCGTACCGGCTCGTCATACCGCTCCTGCTCGGTTCGGGCGCTGTGGAGTCGCAGCGGATGTCCCGCTGGGTGGCGCGGCCCAGTTGCTGGTGGCTGTGGGGGTCCTTCTCGCCTTCCGTAAGCCGGTCGGTGTCCGGGGGATGGTGTGGGGGTTGAACCGGGACCGGCTCAGGGAGCTGACGGCCGATCCCGAGGGCGAGCCCTTTTTCCACGAGGCAGAACCCGCTTTTCGTGTGTGCCAACACCGTCGGGGTGGGGTCGGGGCTGTCGGGGGCAGATCGGCTGTTCTCGTCGCTTGGGTGACCGGGGCGCCCCGCCGAGCTCTGACCGTCTGCTGGTCGCACGGGCTGGTGCGTATCGACGTGGCCGGCGCCAAGGGAGCGACCGGTGTGATCGCCTGGCAGATCGATGCCGTGTAGTCCTCTGGCTTTGTGCGGCTGAGTAGTCGTACTCATGCGCCGGGGTCGTGGGGGACAGCGGTCAGGAGGTCTCGGGGGTGCGTTGCACGAGGCCTGGGGGGCGTGCTTGGGTCGGGTGATGGATTGGCTCCTCGGTGGCCGGCGTACTGCTGATCCTGCTCGGTGTGAGTCCAGAGTCCATCGCGGCTATTGCCCTCGGCCTGTCGACGCTCTACGCCGCCTGGCAGGGACACCGGCCACCTAAGTCATCCCAGGACGCTCCGCCCCCCCCAGCGCCCGCTCTGATGGCGCACCATCGATCGCCAGCAATATTGACGCAGCCGCTACCCAGGCGCCGGACCTCGCCGCCTATGAAGGTGTAGGTGTGACACCGGCGGATCTGGCAAACTCGGATGCTGCAGATGAGAACAGCGCACCGCCAGTCGTTGAAAACTGGACTGTCGACCAAGCGAATTGGAGCCGTTAGACGTCGTTTCTTATGGCTTGATCGTTCGTTGATCCGTGCGTGGCGGATCTTGTGGAGCGACTGGTGCCGGACGAGTTGTGGGTGCTGTTCCGGCGGGTGGTGCCACCGACTGAGGTGATACGTCCGCAGGGCGGTGGCCGGCGTCGGGCCGGTGACCGCGAAGCCCTGGCGGCGATCATCTTCGTGGCGACGTCGGGCTGCACCTGGCGGCAGCTTCCGCCGGTGTTCGGCCCGGCCTGGCCCACGGTCTACCGCCGGTTCGCTCAGTGGAGCCGGGACCAGGTCTGGGCCCGGCTCTACCGGGTAATCCTCGACGAACTCGGAGCGCGGGGCGAGCTGGACTGGTCGCGGTGTGCGATTGACTCGGTAAGTCTGCGGGCGGCAAAAGGGGGCCTTTGACGGGACCGAATCCGACCGACCGCGGCAAGCTGGGATCGAAGATTCATCTGATCTGCGACCGGAACGGACTGCCGCTATCCCTGGGCATCTCCGGCGCGAACATGCACGACAGCCAGGGTCTGGAGCCGCTCGTGCGCGGCATCCCACCGATCCGGTGCCGCCGTGGTCCCCGGCGTCGGCGACCGGCGAAGCTGCATGCGGACAAGGGCTATGACTACGACCACCTGCGACGATGGCTTCGCGAGCGCGGTATCCGCCATCGCATCGCCCGCAAGGGTGTCGAGTCCTCGCAGCGGCTGGGCCGGCATCGGTGGGTGGTCGAGAGAACCGTGTCCTGGCTGGCCGGTTGCCGAAGGCTCCACCGACGCTATGAACGGAAGGCCGAGCACTTCCTCGCCTTCGTCGGCATAGCCGCAGCCCTCATCGGCTACCGAAGGCTGACAGGCTGAGACGCCAGTTACCCGATGAGCTGTTCCGTCGTCTGGCGATACTGCTTCGATCGATTTTCCGTCAGTTTCCACAGAGCAGGCAGACCGTCCTCCTGCATCCGGGCTTCCGCCTCTTGCTGGCACGCCGCCTCGAAGCGGAGCAGGCTGTCGAAGGAGCCGATATGGACGGCGGTCGGCCAGGATGCCGCCGCCTTCGAGGCGAACTCTAGGGTCTGCGCTGCCGTAATGTTCTGTTGCTTCGACCTGGTCAGCACCACCGTGCCGAAGACCAGAGAGGACCATCCTTTGACAAAGGCGTGGCCGGCGAGCTCTGCCGGATACCTGGCATCCAGGGACCAGCTCTCGGCAAACGCAGAGCCGAGCAAGTCGTCATCGAGCCCTCGACCGTCGAGAAACGCTGTGATGTTCTCCAGCCCCGCCATGATCGGGCTGTAGTGGTCAAGCAGGCCAGATCGTGTGGTCAGTACCTGCACGGCTCCGCCCAGCCGGATGGCTGCGGCGCAACACAGCGCCGTTCCCGCAGCGTCAAACGCCTCGTCCACGATCCCCCCGTCCCTTGCCCAACCCAAACGCTGGCGGCCTCGGGCACGATAACCGCAAGAGCGCCATAAGAAACGACGTCTTAGTCGAGGCTTAAAACCCTCCCGGCCGTTCGTCGCCTCGACATCCGTGAGGCCCTGAACCAGTGCGGTTCAGGGCCTCACAGGTCCGCACGAGTAGGTCGGTCAGCCGTGCGCAGAAGGCGCCCGACCACCTCGACGCGCTCTCCACGTGCCCTGAGTGCAGATGAAATAGCCGCCAGGCGGCCCCTCGGGCGCGAAATTCCGAGACGAAGCGCCAGCCCGAGACGGTGAGACGCATTTTCCGTGACCCGCGTCACAACGCATGCAAATCCTCACGTACTCGCCTATGCAAAGGCGTAGTTGGGCGTGGTGCTCCCCCGCCCGGCCCGGACATCGGACAAGGCCCCTGCACCGGCAACTGGGTGCCTTCCCATCCCGTGGAAACGGTCAGCGCCACTGTCGGCACGTAAGTTCCGCCGTCGGCCGGCTCATAGGTGCCTCGGTACTGGGTGGAGGGGCCGGGAGGGAGGCCGCATACTCGGTGATCGTTGCGGTGCCGTCAGGGCGGTGGCTGCCGCGACCGATTCGGTGGTCAGACAAGGAAGGGCATGGGGGACATGAGTGGTGGCAACCGGCCGATAATGCCGGAGTCGGTGGACAGTCCAGCTCTGCGGACACCGCCGACGGGCAAGGCGGCGCGGTGGCTGCTGCGTCACCAGGTGCAACCGGTCGGGCCGGCAGCCGGTGAGAGTCATGCCGAGCCGCACGCCTGGTGGAAGGTGATGTGCCTGACCGGGGTCGACTACTTCTCCAGTCTGGCCTACGTGCCGGCGATCGCCGCTCTGGCCGCCGGGGCCGTCTCTCCTCTGGCGACGCTGCTGATCGTGGCGTTGACGTTGCTGGGGATGCTGCCGATGTACCGGAAGGTGGCCAAGGAGAGCCCGCACGGCGCGGGGTCGGTCGCCATGCTGGAGGATCTGCTGCCGTTCTGGTGGGGCAAGCTGTTCGTGCTCGTCCTGCTCGGGTTCGTGGCCACCTCCTGGATCATCACCATCACGCTGTCCACGGCGGACGCCTCCGTGCACGTGGTGGAGAACCCCTTCTTCCCCTCCGTCCTCCACGGCCACGAGGTTGCCCTGACCGTGGGACTGCTGCTGATCCTGGGAGGTGTTTTCCTGCTCGGTTTCAGTGAGGCGGTCAGTGTCGCCATCCCGCTGGTCGCCGTCTTCCTGGCGCTCAACGCGGTCGTCATCGGCGTCGGCCTGGCCCATGTGTTCACGACGGACGGCGCGCTGTCGGCCTGGACCGACGCGCTCGTCGAAGGCGGAGGCGGCCTCGGTGACCTTGCCGGTCCGGCACTGCTGGCCTTCCCACTGCTGGTGCTGGGGCTGTCAGGCTTCGAGACCGGTGTGAGCATGATGCCGCTCGTGGCGGCCGAGGGTGCCGACGCCGAGCAGCGGCTGCGCGCCAGGATTCGCAACGCCCGCCGGCTTCTGACCACGGCCGCTGTGATCATGAGCGTCTATCTGCTGGCCGCCAGCTTCGTGACCACCGTCCTCATCCCGGAGAAGGAGTTCGAGCCCGGTGGTGCGGCCAACGGCCGGGCGCTGGCCTGGCTGGCGCACGAGCATGTCAGTGAGGCGTTCGGCACCGCGTACGACATCAGCACCATCCTCATCCTGTGGTTCGCCGGCGCTTCCGCCATGGCAGGGTTGATCAACATCGTTCCCCGCTACCTGCCCGACTACGGCATGGCCCCCGAGTGGGGACGCGCGGTGCGTCCGGTCGTCATCGTCTACACCGCCCTGTGCATCCTGATCACCATCGCCTTCGACGCCGACGTCGACGCCCAGGCCGGTGCGTACGCCACCGGGATCCTGGCGATGATGGTCTCCGGCGCCTTCGCCGTGACCGTCTTCGTCGCACGCGGCCGCCGGCGCGCGAGCACCGTCGGTTTCGCCCTGCTCACCGCGGTTCTGCTCTACGCCCTCGTGGCCAACATCGTCGACAAGCCCGACGGCATCGCCATCTCCGGCTTCTTCATCCTGGGCATCATCGTCGTGTCGCTGGTCTCCCGCGTCTCGCGCACCACCGAACTGCGCGCCGACCGCATCGTCTTCGACGAGAACGCCCGCCGGTTCATCGCCGACACCCTCGCCCACGACGAGTCCATCAACATCATCGCCAACCGCCGCCAGGCCGGCGACTTCGCCGAGTACAGCGCCAAGGAACGCGAACAGCGCGGCACCAACCCGGTACCGGGCCCGGCTGACGTGATCTTCCTGGAGATCGACGTGGTCGACCCGTCCGACTTCAGCGAAACCCTCACCGTCCACGGTGTCGAAGTCGACGGCTACCGCATCCTGCGCGCCGAAGCGCCGGCCGCCCCCAACGCCATCGCCGCCGTCCTGCTCGCCCTGCGCGACGCCACCGGCGTGCGGCCGCACTGTTACTTCGCCTGGGCCGAAGGCAGCCCCCTGGTGCACATGATCCGTTACTTCCTCCTCGGCCGCGGTGACACCGCCCCGGTCACCCGCGAGATCATCCGCAGCAACGAACCCGACCCCGACCGCCGCCCCGGTATCCACGTCGGCGGCTGAGCCCGTCACCTCCGCCTGGGAAACGCGGCAGAACGTCGACCGAAAAGGGAGCAGGCGTGATGACGGATTCCGACAATCCCTACCGCGTTCTCCGGCGCATCCAGTACGCCCTCCTCTTGCTCATGGCCGGCCTGGGAACCGCCGGGGTCCTCACCGCATCGCTGTGGCTTCTGGGGCTCGCCGCCTGGGCTCTGATCACGGCCGGTCTCATCGAGATGATCTACCGGCCCTGAAGCCCCGGCCGCCCGGGCGAACGCCGGCTCAGTCACGTCGAGGCAGCGTCAAGGTCCTGGCTTGGGAGGAGGGCCCTGCCCTTTCCGCACAAGGGAGTTGAGCCAGTGAGCAGAGTGCGCGGGCAGCCATGCGCACACCAGAGGCCGTTCGGCACCTCACCGAAGCCGTCGCGCACCTCATCAAGGCATCCCATGGAGTGGACGCCAGCGACCGGTTGGATCCGGTCGGCCCGCCTTGACGCAGTGCTGACGGATACCCAACGGTTCCTTGCCCCGTGACCGCGGACCGCGTCGCCGGACGGCTGCGGCACGCGGCAGTCGCCCATCAAGAGTGCGTCAGGGTCAGCCGGTTGCGCGCGAAGATCCCGCAAGGAACCTCCAGACGTGGGGGGAAACGGACCGAACCTGGATGCGACCGCATACACGTCAGCCCTCGTGCGCGGCCGAGGAAGAAGGAGCTCGCATCCATGTCCGTGATCCCGAGGACCGGGCTCACCTGCACGCCCTGGAGCGCTCCTGGGCGCAATGGGATCCCGGTGTGCCTCTGGTCCGGCTGTCGAGCGAGCGGCGCAGCCTGGGGCGTCCGATCGCCGCGTACATCCGTGGGGTAGCCGCCGCCGAGCCGGACACGCGCGTCACCGTGCTGATCCCGGAGGCCGAGCCGGAGCGGCTGTGGCAGCGGCTGCTGCAGAACCAGCGGGGCGTGGTCGTCGCGCACGCCGTACGGCGGGAGACGGACGCGGTGATCTGCCGGCTCCGCTTCCGGCTCCTCTGCGCCAGACCGCGTCAGAGTTCCGTCAAGGCCCTGGGTCCCGCCGTATGAGAGCCGTCAAGGGCGGACCCGATCCGGCCAATGAGGCGCTTTCCTCAAATCGTCCGTTTCACCGAACCTCACTCCAGGAGTTCGCGATGGCCGATCTGGCCTTCGTCGTCACCGTGCTCGCGGCGTTCGCGCTGGTGGCTCTCTTTGCCAAGGGGGTGACGAAGCTGTGAGCACCGAGAACATCGTCGGCCTGATCGTGGCTGTCTCCCTGCTGGGCTACCTCGTCCTCGCCCTGATCTTCCCGGAGAGGTTCTGAGCCTGATGGGTCCCGTCCTCGCCGGCGTGCTCCAGCTGCTCGCACTCACAGCCGCGCTGGCTCTCGCCTACATCCCCCTTGGCAACTACATGGCCAGGGTCTACTCCTCCGACAAGCACTGGCGCGTCGAGAAGTGGGTCTACAAGGGCATCGGTGCCAACCCCGACGCCGAAATGACCTGGTGCGCGTACCTGCGCGGCGTGCTCGCCTTCTCGGCCGTCGGCGTCCTCTTCCTCTATCTGCTGATGCGGCTCCAGGGCGTCCTGCCCGGCTCGCTGGGGTTCTCCTCGGTCAACCCGGCGCAGTCGTTCAACACGGCCGTGTCGTTCGTGACCAACACCAACTGGCAGTCGTACTACGGCGAGCAGACCATGGGGCACGTCGTGCAGACCGCCGGTCTCGCCGTGCAGAACTTCGTCTCCGCAGCCGTCGGCATGGCCGTCGCCGTGGCACTGGTGCGGGGCTTCGCCCGCTCGCGTACCGGTGAGCTCGGCAACTTCTGGTCCGACCTGGTGCGCGGCACCCTGCGGATCCTGGTGCCGGCGGCGGCGATCGCCGCGATCGCGCTGGTGGCGTGCGGCGTGATCCAGAACTTCTCCGGCATCCACGAGGTCGGGCAATTCTTTGACGGGCACAGCATGGGCGGCTCGCAGCAGTGGAACGGCGGCGCGGTCGCCTCGCAGGAGGCGATCAAGGAGATCGGCACCAACGGTGGCGGCTACTTCAACGCCAACAGCGCTCACCCCTTCGAGAACCCGACGCCCTTCACGAACCTGTTCGAGATCTTCCTGATCCTGGTGATCCCGTTCTCGCTGACTCGCACCTTCGGGGTCATGGTCGGCTCGGTCAGGCAGGGATACGCGATCCTCGCCACGATGTTCACCATCTGGCTGGGCTTCGTGGCCTTGATGATGTGGACCGAGTTCGCCCACCACGGCCCGGCGCTCCAGGCTGCGGGCGGGGCGTACGAGGGCAAGGAGGTCCGCTTCGGCGTCGGCGCGTCCTCGATCTTCGCGGTGTCGACCACGCTCACCTCGACCGGCGCGGTGGACTCCTTCCACTCCTCCTTCACCGGCCTCGGCGGCGGCATCACGATGCTCGGCATGATGCTGGGCGAGATCGCGCCCGGCGGTGTGGGCTCCGGCCTCTACGGCATGCTGGTCATGGCGGTCATCGCGGTGTTCATCGCCGGCCTGATGGTCGGCCGCACGCCCGAGTACCTGGGCAAGAAGATCGGCACCCGCGAGATCAAGCTGGCCGCCTGCTACATCCTCATCACGCCGGCGCTGGTGCTCGTCTTCACCGCCGTCTCCATGGCCCTGCCGACCCCGCCGCACTCGATGCTGAACAGCGGCGCGCACGGCTTCTCCGAGGTGCTCTACGCCTTCACCTCCGCGTCGAACAACAACGGCTCGGCCTTCGCCGGACTGAACGCGAACACCGACTGGTTCAACACCACGACCGGACTCGCGATGCTGCTGGGCCGCTTCCTGCCCATGGTGTTCGTGCTGGCGCTGGCCGGCTCGCTCGCCGAGCAGAAGCCGGTGCCCGTGACCGCGGGCACCCTGCGCACCGAGAAGCCGCTGTTCACCGGCCTGCTGGTGGGCGCGATCCTGATCATCACCGGTCTCACGTACTTCCCCGCCCTCGCGCTGGGCCCGCTCGCCGAGGGGCTGGCGTGATGACCACCCGTACAGAGAAGTCAGAGGACTCCATGTCCACAGCCACTCCCACCCGGGCGCACAGCGACGCTCCCACCGGGCACAAGCCCGCCGAGGGCCGTGTCGGTGCGGGCCTCTTCGACCCCGGGCAACTGGTCACGTCGCTGCCGGACGCCTTCCGCAAGCTCGACCCCCGGGTGATGGTCAAGTCGCCCGTGATGTTCGTGGTGTGGATCGGCTCGGTCCTGACGACCGTCTTCTCCTTCAAGGACCCGGGCGACTGGTTCGGCTGGACGATCAGCGCCTGGCTGTGGCTGACCGTGATCTTCGCCAACCTGGCGGAGGCGGTCGCCGAGGGCCGCGGCAAGGCGCAGGCCGACACCCTGCGCCAGGCCAGGACCGACACGATCGCCCGCCGGCTGCTCACCGACGGTTCGGAAGAGCGGATCCCCGGCACCGAGCTGACGATCGGCGACCTCGTGGTGTGCGAGGCCGGGGACGTCATCCCCGGTGACGGGGACGTCGTCGAGGGCGTCGCGTCGGTCGACGAGTCGGCGATCACCGGTGAATCGGCCCCGGTCATCCGTGAGTCGGGCGGTGATCGCAGCGCCGTAACCGGCGGTACGAAGGTGCTGTCCGACCGGATCGTCATCAAGATCACGACGAAGCCGGGCGAGACCTTCATCGACCGGATGATCAACCTCGTCGAGGGCGCCGCACGGCAGAAGACGCCCAACGAGATCGCGCTGAACATCCTGCTCGCCTCACTGACCATCGTCTTCCTCCTCGCGTGCGCCACTCTCCCGCCGTTCGCGGACTACGCCGGTACGCACCTGACGATGGTGCTGCTCATCGCCCTGCTGGTCTGCCTGATACCGACCACCATCGGCGCACTGCTGTCCGCGATCGGCATCGCCGGCATGGACCGGCTGGTGCAGCGCAACGTGCTGGCCATGTCGGGCCGGGCTGTCGAGGCCGCCGGTGACGTCTCCACGCTGCTGCTCGACAAGACCGGCACCATCACCCTCGGCAACCGGCAGGCCGCCGAGTTCGTGCCGGTGCGCGGGACCACGGAAGCGGAGGTCGCGGATGCCGCCCAGCTGTCGTCGCTGGCCGACGAGACGCCGGAGGGCCGCTCGGTCGTCGTCCTGGCGAAGGAGCAGTACGGGCTGCGTGAGCGCCACCAGGGCGAGCTCGTCGGCGCCGAGTGGATCGAGTTCACCGCTCAGACCCGGATGTCGGGCGTCGACATCGACGGCCGCAAGATCCGCAAGGGCGCCACGGCCTCGGTCATCGCCTGGGTCGAGGAGCAGGGCGGCACGGTCGCGGAGGACGCGGAACGGGTCGCACACCGCATTTCCGAGGCGGGCGGGACCCCGCTGCTGGTCGCGGTGGACGACGAGCAGGGCGCGCGCGTCCTGGGTGTCATCCACCTCAAGGACGTCGTCAAGGAGGGCATGCGCGAGCGGTTCGAAGAGCTGCGCCGCATGGGCATCAGGACCGTCATGATCACGGGCGACAACCCCCTGACGGCCAAGGCGATCGCCCAGGAGGCCGGGGTCGACGACTTCCTCGCCGAGGCCACCCCCGAGGACAAGATGGCCCTGATCAAGCGGGAGCAGGCGGGCGGCAAGCTCGTCGCGATGACCGGCGACGGCACCAATGACGCCCCCGCGCTGGCCCAGGCCGACGTCGGGGTGGCGATGAACACGGGCACGTCGGCCGCGAAGGAGGCCGGCAACATGGTCGACCTCGACTCGAACCCGACCAAGCTCATCGAGATCGTCGAGATCGGCAAACAACTCCTCATCACCCGGGGCGCGTTGACGACGTTCTCCATCGCCAACGACGTCGCCAAGTACTTCGCGATCATCCCGGCACTGTTCGCCGCGGTCTACCCAGGCCTGGACAAGCTCAACATCATGGGTCTGTCCTCGCCCGACTCCGCGATCCTGTCGGCCGTCGTCTTCAACGCGCTGATCATCATCGCGCTGGTGCCGCTGTCCCTGAAGGGCGTGCGGTACCGGCCGGTCAGCGCTGACCGGATGCTGCGGCGGAACCTGACGATCTACGGGCTGGGCGGTCTGATCGCCCCGTTCATCGGCATCAAGCTCATCGACCTGCTCATCTCTCTGATCCCCGGGCTGTAACTTTTCGAAAGCGTGGTGAAGGACCATGAACAACTCCGTTGTGAACACCGCCCGGTTGCTCGGAGCGGGCCTGCGCGCCCTCCTCGTGCTGACCCTGGTCACCGGCGTCATCTACCCGCTGGTCGTCACCGGCATCGCCCAGGGGCTGTTTCCCGGCAAGGCGAACGGCTCGGAGGTCAAGGCGGACGGCAAGGTCGTCGGCTCGTCTTTGATCGGGCAACAGGGCTACAGCCTGGGCTACTTCCAGCCGCGCCCGGCGAACGGGCTCGGCGAGAACTCGGTCAACACCCAGTACAAGCTGATCCTTTCGGGCGCCACCAACCTGGCCGCCGACAACAAGGAGCTCGTCAAGCAGGTCGAGGACGCCAAGGCCAAGGTGTCCAAGGACAACTCCGTGCCCGGCTACACCGTCAAGCCGGAGGACATCCCCGCAGACGCGGTGACCTCCTCCGCTTCCGGCCTCGACCCGGACATCTCCCCGGCCTACGCCGACCTCCAGGTCCACCGCGTGGCCGAGCGCAATGGCCTGACCGTCGACCGGGTGCAGAAGCTCGTCGACGACCACACCGAGGGCCGCACCCTCGGCTTCATCGGCGAGCCCCGGGTCAACGTGCTCGAACTCAACATCGCGCTCAAGGACCTCGTGGCCAAGGACTGACGAGCTGAAGGAGCGGGAGCGACGTCGAGAGGTCCGAAGAGGACCGGGCCGAACTGCTGGAGGCCATCGAGGAGGGGGCGGACCGGCTCGACCACGTGGTCGGCAACCTGCTCGACATGTCCCGGCCGCAGACCGGCACGGTCACCCCGATCATGGTGTCGGCCTCGGCCTGGCGGTGGCACGCGGCTTCACCGAGGCCATCGGCGGCACACTGCACGCCGAGGACACACCCGGCGGCGGTCTCACCATGGTGCTCACCGTACGGACGGCACCGGGGCGGCGGCCACAGCAGCCGGACCTGCCGGCGGCGGCCTCGCCCTGAGGGGCAGGGGGCCAGCAGTGTGGCGGAAGGGCGGGCGGTTGACGAAGAGCCCTCACCGCTGAACGGAAAGTCTGGCGACGCCGACGCGGTGTCGGAGCATGCGGCCCTCTAGCGGGACGAGCCGCCGGAGGCCATCCGCGCGGTTACTTCGGGTCGCGGTTGAACACGGCCTTCGACCAGCAGTAGCCGAGCGCCGCCAGGCCCAGGCACCACACGACGGTGATCCACCAGTTGTTGCCGATCTCGGTGCCGAGCAGCAGTCCGCGCAACGTCTCGATGGCGGGCGTGAACGGCTGGTACTGGGCGATCGGCTGGAACCAGCCCGGCATCGCGTCGACCGGGACGAAGGCGCTGGAGATGAGCGGCAGGAAGATTAGCGGCAGCGCGTTGTTGCTCGCTGCCTCGGCACTGGGGCTGACCATGCCCATACCGACCGCGATCCAGGTGAACGCCAGGGCGAACAGCGCGAGCAGCCCGAATGCCGCGATCCACTCCAGGACCGTGGCATCCGTGGAGCGGAAGCCGATGGCCACGCCGACGGCGCCGACGAGAGTCACGCTGATGACCGACTGCACCACGCTGCTGATGACGTGTCCGATGAGCACGGAACCGCGGTGGATCGCCATGGTACGGAAGCGGGCGATGATGCCCTCGGTCATGTCCATGGAGACGGACACCGCGGTACCGACCAGGGTGCCGCCGATGGTCATCAGCAGGATGCCCGGGACGAGATAGGCGATGTACTCCGAGCGATCGGCGCCGCCACCGCCGATGCCCGCGCTCATCACGTCGCCGAAGACGTAGACGAAGAGCAGCAGCAGGACGATCGGCGTGAGCAGCAGGTTCAGGGTGAGGGACGGGTAGCGCCGCGCGTGCAGGAGGTTGCGGCGCAGCATCGTGGAGGAGTCGCGCAGAGCGAGGGAGAGCCGGGTCGGGCGGGCGGGGGCCAGGGGGGTGCTCATCGGGCAGCCTCCTTGGGCTGGTCGGTGCCGCCGGTCAGGGCGAAGAACACGTCGTCGAGGTCGGGGGTGTGCATGGTCAGCTCATTGGCCTCGATGCCGGCGGAGTCCAGCCAGTCGAGGATGGAGCGCAGTTCGCGCTGGCTGCCGTCGCTGGGGATCTGCAGCGCCAGCGCCTCATCGTCCCGGGTGACCTCACGCAGCGCGGAGGCGGCTCTCTGGTATGCGGCCGGGTCGGTGAAGCGCAGACGGACATGCCCGCCGGGGATCAGCCTCTTCAGCTCGTCGGCGGTGCCCTCGGCGGCGATCTTGCCGTCGTTCAGCACCGCGATGCGGTCGGCGAGCTCGTCGGCCTCTTCCAGGTATTGGGTGGTGAGGAAGACGGTGACGCCGTCGGAGACGAGTTCGCGGATGATCTGCCACATGTTGTGGCGGGAGCGCGGGTCGAGGCCGGTGGTCGGCTCGTCGAGGAAGATGATCCGCGGGTTGCCGACCAGGGTCATCGCGATGTCCAGGCGGCGCTTCATCCCGCCGGAGTAGGTGGAGGCGGGCTTCTTCGCGGCCTCGGTGAGGTCGAACCGCTCCAGCAGCTCGGCGGCGACCTGCCGCCCCTCGCTCTTGGACAGATGGTGCAGGTCCGCCATGAGGAGCATGTTCTCTTCGCCGGTGATCAGCCCGTCGACGGCGGAGAACTGCCCGGTGACACCGATCGCGGCGCGCACCCCGTCCGGGGAGGTGGCGACGTCGTGGCCCGCGACCTGGGCCTGTCCGCTGTCGGCGCTGATGAGCGTGGACAGGATCTTCACGGCGGTGGTCTTGCCGGCGCCGTTGGGTCCGAGCAGCGCGAACACGGACCCGGCCGGGATATGCAGGTCGATGCCGTCGAGGACGGGCTTGTCGCCGTACGACTTGCGCAGACCGACGGTGGATACGGCGGCCGACGACTGTGGACCGTCACCCCACCTGGATGTGGACATGACAGATGAAGGCATAGGGCCCTCCGATCGAAGGCTGAAGTGAGTGTGAGAAGAGGCCGGTTGACGATGTGGTGCTCAGGCCCTGGCGCGGCGGACATCGATGTTGCCGTACTTGGTGCGGGCGCGGACCTTGACCGTGTCCTCGGTCTGCTCGGGGCTCTCGGACGCGGTCAGCGTGTTGCGCACCTGGCCGGAGTTCGAGCTGACGTCGAGCCAGGCGGCCGTGCCCTCGCGGACACCGACGTCGATGGCGCCGTAATTGGTCTCCAACTGGACGGTTCCGCGGGCAACTTCACCCACCCGCAGGGTGCCGTGGGCGGTGGTGGCGGTGACGGAGTCCTCGGCGCGCCGGATCTCGATGTCGCCGTTGGCGCCACTCACCCGCAGCTCGCCGGTCGCGGCGTCGACGGTCGTGGTGCCGTGCGAGTTCTTCAGGACGGCGGGGCCGTCGACGAGGCCGACGCGCAGACTGCCGGAGCTGGTGGTGATCTCCGCCCTGCCCTCGATGCGGTCCACGGTGATCGAGCCGTGCGACGCGGTCAGCTGGAGCGGACCCGTCGTGTCGAGACGGACGTCGCCGGACGAGGTCTTCACACTGACCTCGCCGAGGCGGCCCTCGCCGAGCACCTGGGCCCAGGCGCCGGTCATGTCGATACGCGAGCCCGCGGGCAGTTCGACCGTCACGTCGACCGTGCCGGTGCGGCCGAGCCCGAGCAGATTGCCCTTGGGCGTCCTGATCGTCAGTACGCCGCCCGCGTAGGTGACCTCGGTCTGCTCGGCCGCCCGTACGTCCAGGTCCTTCTTCGGGTCGCGGGGCCGCACCTCGACGACCGTGTCGAGGCGGTCGTCCGCGGTGAACTGGATGGAACCGGCCTCCACGCGCGCGGTGACCGAGATCGGTTCGGGAGTGTTGAAAGAAGGCATGGCTGTCCCGTCCTCGTGAGTCCTTGAGCCGTCCCTGCTGGTGGGACGTGGCGTGGATGAAGTGGTGCTGATGGGGGGCGCGGCTAGCGCACCCAGCCCGTGAAGCTCTGTCCGACCGTCTGAGTCTTCTCCGTCGTACGCGGCCGGGGGCCGCCGTCGACCGCGGCCGACACGGCGCGCACCAGCCACGCGTTGACCGACAGGCCCTCGCGGCTCGCGGCCTCCTCTGCGCGGGCCTTGAGGTGGGCCGGCAGGCGCAGGTTGACGCGGGCAGTGCCGCCCTCATCGCCGTCGGCCGGGGCCGGGGTCCTGAGAGGTTCGACGGGCGCGGCCGGCTCCGCAGGGGCGCCGTCGCCGGTGGGCGGCGGTGTCACCACGAAGTCGGGGTCGAGCCCGCGCAGCCGTACGTCGACCGAGCCGGGGGCGAGTTCGCGGGTGATCTCGTCCATCGCGGCGGAGAGCACATTGAGCATGGTCAGGCGGGTCGCCGACTCCAGGGGCGCGAGGAGCCTCTCGGCCAGCTCTCGGGCCTCGTCGCCGCCGGCTTCGGCGGCTACCGCGAGTTCGCGGCGGAGGTTGTCGACATACGGGGTGAGGTCCATGACGCCATCATGGCATCGCAATGGCGCCACACGCAAGGCCGAGTGGCGCCTCACGTGGGGCAGACGCAAAGGCGATCACCCTGAGCTGCGAGAACGCCAGCAGGGCGCCCCGAGTCATTGTGGCGCCATGCACGTCACGCCCGCCTGGGAGCGCGCCCCCAGGGCGGCCCCGGTCCCGTATCAGCCGGCATTGGCGCAGGCGGGTGCGCCGGCATGCGCCACGACCTCACCACCCCTGGCGGCGGGCGACGAAGTTGTGGCGAGTACCTGGCCTGCGCTTTCGCGACTGACGCCCACCCTGTGGCGCCATTCAGGCTCGATATGGTGCCACTGATGTGCCATAGTGGCGCCATTGGCAGTGAACTCCTCGGCCGCGCAGGCCGAGGGTCGCGCGTTTTCGCGGAGTGAGCCATCGAAGGGGTCGGATCATGGAGACAGCACAGAGTCAGGAGCAGGCGGCGCCCGCCGCCTTCACCGCCTTCGCCCGCTTCGTGCTCTGCGGCGGTGGGGTGGGGATCACCTCCAGCTTCGCCGTGGCGGCCCTCGCCTCCTACATCCCCTGGGCTCTGGCCAATGCCCTGATCACCGTGGTCTCCACGCTCCTCGCCACCGAGCTGCACGCCCGCTTCACCTTCGGCGCTGGCGGGCGCGCGACCTGGCGCCAGCATGCGCAATCGGCCGGGTCCGCGGCGGCCGCATACGCAGCGACGTGCGTGGCGATGCTTGTCCTGCAGCAGTTGGTGGCGGCGCCCGGTGCGGTGCTGGAGCAGGTCGTCTACCTGTCCGCCTCCGCACTCGCCGGTGTCGCGCGGTTCACGGTGCTGCGCCTCGTCGTCTTCACGCGGAACCGCGCGCAGGCAGCGCCCACCGTTCGCACCACCCGTCCCGTGCACACGACCGTGGCCCCCACCGCGACCCCGGCGGGCCCCGCGGTGCTCAGCTACGCCGCCTGACTGGTCCACCGGGCGGCGTGCCGCGCGGGCGCCCGCAGACGTGGCGACGGTCAGCGGCGTGAAGCCGCAGCAGTCCGGGTCGCAGCCGTCGCCGCGATCTGCTGCACCGCCTACAGCGCGGACACCAGTTGGCGCTTCTCCGCCGACTACCTGGACATGGGCAGGGCCATCGAGCGCGCCGCGATGTTCGCCGCCGCCGAGTTCGCCCTGCGCCACCGCCCTGATGGCCCGGCTGAGCCTCAACGGCCCGAAGCAGGCGCCCGGCGCCTGCCCGGAACTATCCGGGCGGCGGGGCGGATGGGCCGCGTGCCAGATGTGCGCCACGCCGCCCCACAAGGGCCGCGATCTTTCGTCCACAGGTTGTGGACGGCGGAACGGAGTCGGAACACCAGCCGAGTTGCACGTTGCTCCCGCCCTCGCCGCATGACCGGACAGGCCCGACGCCCACTTCACCCTGCTCGGTCACGGCCCTCCGCAACTCGCCTCGGGCGGAGCGCTTTTGCCTCTGCCACCGATCCGGCCATGACGTCGAAATCGCGGCCCGCTCCGCAAGCCCGGTGCCGTCACAGTGTGTGAGTCCCGTCCGGCAGGGAACACGCAACCACATAGAGGGCCTGCGCGGCCGCCCGCTGACGAAGCAGACGTCGTCCTTGCTCCGCGGTCGCGCCATGCGCTTCCGGCAATGGAGGAAGCGCATCCCTACCTACGGCCCGGTCTCAGCGGCTCCCGGGCGGCGCCGAGTCATCGGCCTCATCCGGGGAGAACAATCGTCATGACCACGCATTCCATCGTCCACCCCCCGCCCTCGGAGAGGTCCGGCAGTGACTTCGCCCGGCTGTCGAGGAAGATCGCCGATGCCGGTCTGATGGGCCGCCGTCCCGGCTACTACGCCCTGCGGATCACCGTGGTCGCCGGGCTCTACGTCGGCGGGTGGGCCACCGTCGCACTCGTCGGTGACAGCTGGTGGACCCTGACCGTCGCCGCTTTCCTGGCCATCGTCTTCGGTCAGGTCGCCCTGCTCGCCCATGACGCGGCCCACCGTCAGGTGTTCCGCCGGCGCCGGGCCAGCGAGGTGTCGGGACGGATCGCCGGTGCCGGTATCGGGATGGGCTACGGGTGGTGGCAGGACAAGCACACCCGCCACCACGCCAACCCCAACCACGAGGACCTCGACCCCGACCTCGACCCCGACCTGCTGATCTGGTCCCAGGACCAGGCCCGGGTCGCCACCGGGCTCCCCCGTGTGATCGGCCGCTGGCAGGCGTTCCTGTTCTTCCCGCTCCTGACACTGGAGGGCTTCAACCTGCACGTGTCGAGCGTGCGGTCGCTTGCCAATCGCTCGCTCAAGCACCGAGCGCTCGACGGCGTCCTGCTGTTCGCGCACTTCGCGGTGTACCTGACCGTCCTGTTCTGGCTGCTGCCCCTCGGTATGGCGATCGCCTTCCTGGCCGTCCACCAGTGCCTCTTCGGTGTCTACCTCGGCTCCCTCTTCGCGCCCAACCACAAGGGGATGCCGATCCTGAAGGGCGAGGACCGCCCGGACTTCCTGCGCCGCCAGGTGCTCACCTCGCGCAACGTGCGCGGCGGCCGGCTCACCGACATCGCGCTGGGCGGGCTGAACCACCAGATCGAGCACCACCTGTTCCCCAGCATGCCCAGCCCCAACCTGCGCAGGGCGCGGACCATCGTCCGGCGCCACTGCGAGGACCTGGGCGTGGACTACGTGGAGACCGGACTGATCACCTCCTACCGGCTGGCCCTCGTCAGCCTCCATCAGGCGGGAGCACCGCTCCGGAAGACCCGGGTTCCCGCGTAGCAGCGGGCGTCCGGCGATGTCCGCGGGCGGCCGTCGGAGGCGGTGACGGCACCGCGCGACGCCGCGGAGGCCCGGCCGCCGATCGGCTCACCGGTCAGCGCAGCCGGTCTCCCCTGGCCCGTCGCCGGTCATCGCGGATGCGGTCCTGCCGGTCCCGGCGGCGGATGAAGTCGCCCGGTTCGAGATCACCGTCCATGAGCCGCCCGATCACGAGACCGACGATGCCCAGGCCCAGCACCAGCAGGAAGGCCCAGAAGTCACCGAAGTACGCGGCGAACCCCAGCGCCATTCCCGCGATCAAGCCCACCACGCTCCTGCTCATCACGCGCTCCTTTCGACGCACCGGGCCTGATCCGGTTCCCCTCGCTCCGGTCCGGCCGTGCTCCGGTCCGGCCGTCCCTACTCTTCCCGCCTCAGCGCTCTCCGGATGAGCAAGAAGGCCGCGACAGCGACCAGGGCGATCCCGATGAGGATCAGCAGCGCCCCGAGGAGGATCAGGACCGTCCCGACCAGCATCAGCATCGCCCCCATCAGGATCAATATCGTCCCGATGACGAGAAGAAACGCTGCGAGGACGGTCATGGCTTCCTCCTGCCCCCCACTCGACTCTGACTCCCCCTCCTCCGCTTTGTAAACAATTCCGGATGAAATGGTGCAATAAGGCCTACGATGGCGGATGGTCACCCTTCTGCCCAAGCCGTGCGCGGCGAGGGGCGCTTGGGGCGACATGCCGCCCTTGGCGCGATCGGCTCGCCATCACCCCGGGACGAAGGGAATCGAGCAGTGATGACGGACGGTGGGCGGCATCCGGACAGGGTCGGGGTGGACCGGTCGGAGGGGTTCGGCGAACGGCTGCTCGGCATGCTGCTGGACCGGTCCCACGAGATGCCGCCGGAGTTGATCGCCCCGCTCGTCGCGGAAGAGGTGGCCAGGGTCGGAGGGCGGGAGGTCTCCATCCTCCTGCAGGACTACGAACAGGTGCTGCTGGTGCCGCTGCCGGGCCGGAGGCTGAAGGTCGGCGGCCCCGAACCGGTCGAGGGCTCCCCTGCCGGCGAAGCGTTCCTGAGCCTGAGAACGGTGGAGGTGCCGAAGGACGGCAGTGTGCGAATGTACTTGCCGCTGCTGGACGGCAGCGACCAGATCGGGGTGATGGCCGTCACCCTGGACAGCGTCGATGACGACGACCGGCGGCTGCTCCGCAGACTCGCCGGTCTGGTCGCGGAAATGATCGTCACCAAGGACGCCTACACCGATCAGTTCTTCCAGGCCCGCCGCAGCGCCCCGATGAGCGTGGCCGCTGAGATCCAGTGGTCGTTGCTGCCCCCGCTGTCGATGACCGTTCCGCAGGTCGAGGTGGCCGGCATCCTGGAGCCCGCCTACGACGTGGCCGGCGACAGCTTCGACTACGCCCTCAACGGCGACATCCTTCACGTGGCCATGCTCGACGCGATGGGCCACGGGCTGGACGCGGCGACCATGGCGACGGTGGCCGTCGGCGCCTACCGCCACACGCGACGGGCCCACACCGATCTGTCCCAGGTGTACGCGTTCATGGACCGGGCCATCAACGACCAGTTCGGCCCCGACCACTTCGTCACCGCGCAGATGATGGTCCTGGACATCGCCACGGGCCGGCTGCAGTGGGTCAACGCCGGCCACCCGGCTCCGTTCCTGATCCGTGACCGCGCCGTGGTGGACCGGCTGGAGAGCCCCACCACGCTGCCCGTCGGCTTCGGCGGCGAGGAGCCAGTGGTCAGCGAGCGGATGCTGCGACCCGGTGACCGGTTGCTGTGCTTCACCGACGGTCTGATCGAGGAGCACCAGGCCGGCGGGCAGCAGTTCGGTGAGGAGCAGCTCATCGAGTGGACCAACCGGATCCTCCGCGACCGCACCGAAGTACGGGCGGTGGTGCGGGCGCTGTCGCACGCTCTGAAGCACGAACGGGGCGGCAGCACGACCGACGACGCCACCATCTTCCTCGTCGAGTGGCGAGGCGGCGGCGCCGATCACCTCACCGCCCTCGATTGAGCCTCTCCGGGAGATCGACGTGAGGGCGTTCCGCGGGTGGGGAGTTCGTGGACCAGGAACCCGGAGCCGGTGATCTCGATGATGCGGGCCATGATCGGTGGCGGATGGTGCAGCCGGAGGATCGTGCCGGCTTCGGTGGCGAGCCCCGATGCCGTGAGGAAGACGTTGAGTCCGCTGGCGTCGCAGAAGGTGACTCCCGTGAGATCGACGTCCGTGATGCCCATGCCGTCGTTCAGGCACTCGGCCAGCGCGGCCCGCACGAGCGGGGCGGTGGCCAGGTCGATCTCCCCCGAAAGGGTGATCAGCGAGCGGGTGGTGTGGTCGCGCCGGTGGACGTTCAGCCGTGGAAAGGGCATGGATCCTCGGTTCGGAGTGCCCGTCGGCGAGCCGCGTGGCCGGATTGGGTCCTGCCCTCGCGGCGTGCCGCCGATACGGGGGTGTGCGGGGTGGCGGGCGGAGGGCCGTTCCACGAGCCCGGGTCGGCGGGCATCGTGGTGGACCGGCCGTCCGGGGATGCGCCACGAACCGGACAGCAGGTCCGCGTCCGACGGCATCGTGTCCTGGAGGGTTGGCTGCCCCGGCCTGCGGACACCGGACGCGGGTGGGCCCCCGGCCTGTCGTGTGCGCGGCTGCGGCCGGGGTCCCGGATTGCGGGGTGGTGCTGTCGGTGCGGTCAGTTCCGCCCGTCGGATGACGGGCCGGGCGAGCCTGCCGGAAGGGTGGGGCTCGCTCCTTCACGGGCACGCGGACGGAGTCGCCCGCGTACGCCGGGCCCGGGTCGCCCGGGCCGGCCGGTACGGCTCGTCGCCGCCCCGCCGCGGGCCCTTCGCCGAGCCGACGGAGCCGGTCCCGCGACAGGCATCCCGGTGTGGCCGTAATGGACGCCGGCCATGCGGTCGCCGTGCTGCGAGTTCAGCAGACGGATGAGGAGCACCCCGAGGGCGATCATTCCCAGGATCACGGCCACGGTCACGAACGTCTCCACGATCCTCACCTTCCCATCGGCTGCTGCGGCACCGTGCCGGTCATGGCCGGAACCCGTGGAGGTGCGGCCGAGTTACGGGACCCGTGCCCTCCTTCGGAGTCCCAGACCGCTTCCACGGCCCGGTCGGCGTCGCGCAGCGTCCGCAGGCGCGCCGCCTCCTCCATCAACCTGCTCGCGCTCGACGTACCGCGCGGGTCGCTCGCGGCGGCCATCAGCCAGGCGGCCGAGTCGGGAGCCGTCTGCGGCGGGACGACCAAGAGGTTCCAGCGGCCCACGTGGTAGGAGAGCAACAGCAGTTCATGCGGGTCCTGCTCGTCCCGGAACCAGCCCACGTGCACCACGCGCCCGGCGACGGGCACCTTGCGCGGGATGACCGGCCACTGGGTGGGATTCACCGTGACCCGGGTGATCCGCCCCCACAGCGGTTCCAGTACGGCGGTCAGGGACGGGAGTTCCGCCTCGAGGTCGCGGGAGCGGGGCCACCAGGCGCCGTCCAGCAGAGCCGGGGCGGAGCCGATGGGAGCGAGCGACAGACGCGGAGAGAGCGAGGGGAGCCGGTCATCGGCTTCGGTCGTCGGCGGGTGGAAAATGGTCGCCATCATGACGCGAACCCTGCCCCGGGCCGACCAGGGTCGGCCCGGAATCTTGAATCGCCGAAAACGACACGAGCCTGGAAGCCGGTGTTCGAAATATCCTCGGTAAATCCAGCGTACTCCTCCAACAGGCCCGACGGACCGTGCGGACAACGGAGGAACACTCCCATGCGTCCCTCCCCGGAACCCTCGTCCCTGAGGCAACGAGCACTTCCCAAGCTGGGAGGGCGAGTTCGATTGCAGGGTGGTCGCAGGGTCTCGCGCCGGGGGGAACGACCTGGCCACGCGACGTCGCCGAGCTGATCCGTGCCGAGTCGGGGGAATATCGATCCACTGGTGTGTCGGTCCCCCGATGCGCCCGCGGGCTTCGGCAAGGGTTTCCCTGACGGAGGGGGTGGCATGGTGAAGAGCGCGGGAGACGAGGGGAGCCGGCCGGCGGCCGAGAGGGGATTCTGGCAGCTGGTCGTCGGGCAACTGGGCACGGCCCTGGTCGTGGTGGATCCCGCCGGACGGATCCTCGCGGTCAATCCGGCGGCCGAGCGGCTGCTCGGCCGCGCCGCCCCGGCGATGCGCGGGGAGGACGCACACGACCTGCTGCACCGGGATGCGCACGGCGGCAGGATCCCCCGGGAGCAGTGCCCGCTGCTGCGGGCCGTGGCCGACAGGTCCGAGGCACGCGAGGAGGGCGACATCTGTCTGCGCGGTGACGGCCGCCTGATCGCGATCTCCTGGTCCGCTTCTCCCGTGACGGACGACGGCGCCTTCATCGGCATGGCCGTGCTGTTCACCGACACCGCCGGCGAGCGCAGCGCGCGTCGGGAGCGTGCGGCCTACACACGTGCGCTGGAGGACCTCACCGAGCGGCTGACGCTGGTCGCGGAGATCACCGACGTACTCGGCCAGACCCTGGAGACCGATGAGGCCCTCGTCCGGCTGGGCCGCCTGCTGGTTCCCCGCCTCGCCGACTGGGCGGCGGTGGATCTCCGAGTCGCTTCCGGGGAGGTCCACCGGGTGGCGGTGACCGGTCCCGCGGGCCGGGAGGCCGGACTGGAGGGCGGGCGCCAGCGTCTTACCGAGGCGGGGGAGGGAGATCACTCACCGCTCGTCCAGGTGCTCAACGGCGCTGATCCCGTACTGCAGCAGGAGGCGGATCCGGCCGCACCGCCCGCCTCTCCCCTGGCCGCCGTCCACGACGACTTCCTGCGGACGGTGGGCTCGACGTCGGCCATCACGGTGCCGCTCGGCCCCCGAGGGCAGATCACCGGCGCCCTGACCGTGGTGCGCACGGACCCGGAGCACCCCTTCGACAGCGACGACCTGGACGTCGTGAGCGACATCGGCCGCCGGGTCGGCCTGGTCATCGACAACGCACGGCGGTTCGGCCGCCAGCGCGCCGTCGCCGAGGCCATGCAGCGCAACCTGCTCGCCCCGCTGCCCCAGCCCGGCCGCCTGCGGCTGGCCGCCCGCTACCAGCCCGCCCCGGCCGGCTCCCAGGTGGGCGGCGACTGGTACGACGCGTTCGAGCGGAAGGACGGCACGCTCGCGCTGGTCATCGGAGACGTCGTGGGCCACGACCTGACCGCGGCGGCCGGCATGGCGCAACTGCACGGCATCCTGCGCTCACTGGCCTGGGACCACACCGGCCCGCCCGGTGCCGTCGTCGACCGCCTCGACGACGCCATGCCCGCCATCACCACCGTCCCCATGGCCACCCTCGTCCTCGCCCTGCTGGAAGGCGACCCGCACACCGGTCCCTGGACGCTGCGGTGGACCAGCGCGGGGCACCCGCCGCCTCTGCTGCTGACCCCGGACGGACAGGCGCAGTACCTCGAAGCGGGACAGGGACTCCTCCTCGGTGTCCCTCCGGGCACCGGCGGCAGCCGGCCGAGCGCCGCGCAGTCCCTTCCACCGGGTTCCACTCTCCTGCTCTACACCGACGGCCTGATCGAGATCCCCGGCAGCGACCTGGACACCGGCCTCGCCCGTCTGCGCCGCCACGCCCTCGCTCTCGCCCACGAACCGCTGGACACGCTGTGCGACCAACTGCCCTCCCGCATGCCGCCCGGCAGCACCGACGACGTGGCCCTCCTCGCCCTGCGTCTGCCGTCGCCCTGAAGGCGGTGACCGCGGTGAGGCGGGACCCGGGGGGCTCAGGTGTCGAGGACCAGGACGCGGAAGGGGCCGAGCGGGGCCGTCCGCGGTGTGTCACCTTCGATGTACCGCCATCCCCAGGACCGCAGCGCCTCGACGGTCCTGTGGTCGGAGCGGTTCACCAACGTGACGGCGACGGCGGCACCGTGGTCGGTGAGCAGCCGTTCCTGCAGGCGCCGGGCGAGGTTCCAGGCACGGTCCTGGTTCTGCCTGCGTACCCGGGAGGGAACGTGGATCCCGGAGATCACGAAGAGGCGTCCGGAGGCGGCAAGCCGGAGCAGCCGCCCCGGAAGGTATCCGTCGAAGCCCTCCCACCAGGGGCCGTCGCCGCCTACGGGGAAACCGTAGGCGCAACCGGTCAGCGCGGTGGTCTCCGCGATCAGCAGCTCGAATCCCGGTCGCCGTGCGTCGGCCGCGAGCCGCCGCAGGAAGGCGCTGCGGGCTTGGTTCCACGCCCAGGGGCCGCCGCCGGACGTCTCCGCGTACAGATCGCCCAGTTCCTGCATGTGGTCCTCGATCTGACGCCGGGTCAGCGGACGGACGCGTTGCCCTTCCCGGGGCGAGGAGCCCCGTTCCGGCCTCGGGCCGGGCTTCCGCGTCGCGGGCGGGTGCGAACCGGCGGGACGCCCGAGGAGTTCTGTGGTCGTCGGCGCAGCCGGCACGTTCACGGTCATGAGGCAAGCCCTGCTTCGGGCACGGACGGACCCGGCCCGGCGTCGTCGGTCGCCGAGAGCGGCACCGGTGTCGGAGCCGGCGCGCGACGCCCTCGGTGTCTTCAACCGTACTCCCGCGGCCGCGCCCCCCTTCGGGACCGACGGTGGACGAGAACGCCGAGGCGGGTACGGCGGTGCCGTCCGCTTCCCGGCAGTCGGGGGCGCACGGGAGTACGGTGGAGGTACCGAGGGCATGTCGCACACCGGCTTCCGCGCTGGTCTCGTCCTCGGCGAGACACTTCGCCGGAAGCCTCGCGCAGCGCAGGAGCTTCCGGAGACAGGTCAGCATGATGGCCCCGGCCTTCGATTCCTTCCCCGCCGCCGACGCGTGGCCGGTGCCCGACCCGCGCAGGGCCGTACTGCAGCTCTTCACCACCGGCGCCACGGGCACGAACGGCACCACCGGCACCACTGCACCACCACGCGCCCGGGGGACGGCGGGCCCGCTTCTCCCAAGCCCTTCTCACGTTCGACCGACCGTCAGGTCGTGACCGCCATGGACACCGCCCTCAGCATCGCCGTCCTCCTCGTGCTCATCGCCGCCGGAGCCTACGTGATCCACCGGCTCAACTCCGCACCCAGCGAGAGGATCGCCTTGCGTTCCTACAGCCAGGTCACTTCCATGCCCGCGCCGCTCCGCCGAAGCCGCAGCCGCAGCCGCAGCCAAGGCACCGGCACCGGCACCGGCAGCAGTCACAGCACAAGCGAAGATCCGCAGGCGTACGAGACCGCCGATGGTGATCTCCCCATGGGCGACCTCGCGGAGGTCCGCATCATCGCCACCAGCCCCGACATCGCCCAACGAGTGGCGCAGCTGCTGCGCCGGAACCTTCGCTGCGACGAGCCCCGCAGCTACCCCGCGGGCCCCGGCGGGCAGGGCACCCTGCTCCATCTCACCGTCGACACCGGGCATGTCGGCGAAGAGACCTTGCCCCAGTCGCCCTGGCTGGCCACCAGCCACACCCAGGCCCGACGCGCCCACACCGACGAGCCTGGCTGACGCCGGCCCAGCAGCACCGGCAGTGCCACGTGCTGGGCAAGCGGCCCTTCCGTGACCAACGCCCGGCACGGCGTCGACCGGGGCCGGATCGGCCCCTCGGCCGCCGTCATCCGACTCCTCGACGCCGTCATCCGACTCCTCGACGGCTCGGCTGGGTGCACGACGTGCGCCGGCCCACGTCGGACCGGCTCGCCGCACGCCGGGCCTGACCCGAACCCACCGCTCCACAACCCGTCGAAGGAAACGCCATGATCACCACAGCTCCACCGGCACCGCCCGCACCTCCCGCACCGTCCATCCGCCCTCTCCTCCGCCTGCGGCTCGCGCCCCACAGCGCGCTGCCACGTCGCCTCGACGGGGTGTGGTGGCCACGTTCGTACGACCTCCTGGTGGAGCTTCCGCAGCTGCTCGCCGCACTGCCGCGCGCCTGGGGACACATCGCCGGCGTCACGGTGAACGGAGCGGCCTGGTCCGCGGCACCTGGCCGGATGCTCGTCGCCAACCAGGTCGTACGGCTGCGGAAGACGGTGGCAGCGCACGCCCCGGACACCGTCGTCCTGCTCGCCCCCGGCCACGGCCGCTGGGATCTGCTGGTCGTGCCGCCCGACACCACCGAGGAGGCGGCCGAACCGATCATGACCGCCGTGCTCGGCGACCGCGCCTGACCCGCCAGGAGTAGCGTGGACGCGAGGGGGCCCCGAACAGGCAGGTGAGCACGATGCCCGATCCTGATTCCCCGCCTGCGGCAGGTTTGCTGGCGGACGGTGCACACGAATCCATGCGCCCCGGAACGGCGCTTCTGCGGCTCACCACCACTCACGAACGCCGGGGCATCCTCGACGGCGCGTGGTGGCCCCGTTCAAGGAGTCTCGCCTCCGAACTGCCCGGCCTGATCAGCGCACTGACCGAGCGCCTCGGGCCGATCACACGGATCGGCCTGGACTCCGCGGCCTGGGACGAAATACCGACGCGGGTGACCGTCGACGACCGTGTGGTGCACATCGACGTCTTCTCTGTGGGCGACGAAACCGCGCTCGTGACCCGAGGGGACCAGGACCACTTCTCCCTGCTCGTGGTCCCACCGGACACGCCCCCCGAGGCGGCGCGAGCCGCGATGACCGAAGCGGTCCGATCCGGCAACCTCAAGCAGGCCCGGCAGATCCTGATCGACACCAGCCTTTGACTCAGCCCGGATGCACACCTCAGGCGGAGCCCGCCCCCACGACCGGGGTCGACGACACGGACGCGTCCAGACCAACGGGTCTGCGGCGACATGACCACTCCATACCGCGAGGCCGCGGCCTCGGCGTCCACAGGTTGTGGACGCACAGTGCGACGCGGAGCTCAGACGTTGCGTAGTGATCACACAGCACGCTGCCGGGACCGTGCGTGCTGCTGCTCGCGGACGCGGGCCCGGCCGCGTGGTGCATGCCGACGGCTGCGGATGATCGCGCGGTTCAGTGCCACGCATCCGACAGGCGCCGCGTGACGACCGTGCTGAAAATGCGCACGCCGCGCGTCGAGCCGGGATCGATGCCGGTGAGCTCCCGCACCCGGCGGAGGCGATAGTCCAGGGTGCGGGGGTGGACGTTGAGGGCTGCCGCCGTGGCGCCGCGGTGCATGTCGTGGCGATAGTACGCGTCAAGCGTGACAAGGAGGTCCGGACCGGGCTGCAGGCTCCGGCCCACGGCGTGGAGCCATTCGTCGACGAACGGCGCGTCGGCAACGGCGAGTTCGACGAACACGTCCGACACGGTGTGCGGCCGCAACAGAGCGGACGCCCGTCGCAGCGGCGCCGCCCTGCTGATCCGCCGGGCCAGGTCGAGGGCGTCGGCAACCTCGGACAGCGGTGAGGTGGCGGTGCCGGCGGCGCAGGGGCGGCCGAGAGCCTGGGCGAAGTCCCGTACGAGATCGGATACGAGGTCGGGTGCAAGGTCGGGTACGGAGTGCGGCTGTACGGTCTCGGCGGTACTGGGCCCCGGAGACGCCTGGGGTGCGGCGGGACGCAAGGGAATCAGGGCAATCAGCTCACCGCTCCTGCTCCCCTTGCCCGGGCACCACGTGATCGGCGCGTGGTGGGTTTTCACCAGCGCCTCGATATCGCTTTCCAGGTCGCGATCGCCGGCGGGACGGTCCGGCACCCGGATCACCGTCACTGCGCAGCGCTCGGGCAGTTCCATGCCCAGGGCCGAAGCGAGTTCCGTCGATATGGGGTCTCTGTTCAGCAACGACCTGGCCAGCAGGGCGGCCTGCTCGACGTACGGCAGACGGTGTCGCAGCGCCGTCACGAATCCCTGACTGTAGGCACGGATACCGCGTTCTCCCTGCGGGGCGAACCAGCTCATCATCCGCATGAGTTCGTCGACGCCGGCGCCGCGCTGAGCTTCGGTCGCTTCGTTGATCTCGCGCAGCATGAGTGAGGTGTGCAGTCGCAGGACCCGCTGCCGTGCGTCCAACGGCATCCCCGCTGCGGCCCGCAACTCGCCGACCGCCGCGATGCAGCCGAGGTCGTCGTCGCTCAATTCGCTGTTGTCCGGGGATAGTTCGACCGTACGGCGCCGCAGCCACAACGCGTACTCCAGCGTCTCGGCGCGCGCCCGGGAGTTCGTGTCCAGGAACCCGAACTCCGGGATCTCGCGCGCGTACGCCTCGACCTCCCGGCGCGCGTTGGCCGACGCCTGCCGGGCCAGCTCGGCGAAGAAGCTCCCCATGGGCGCGAGCATGCCATTCCGGCCGAAGAAGCCGACAGGGTAAATCCGGACGGCATTTGTCACTCTGCGCAACATTGGAGACGACCGCCTCTGTGGCACTTTGTCACAGTGCGCAAAATCCCTGGATCGGGGCATTCCCATCGCCTGCTCCACTTGTGGAGACACTGTGAACTGGCCTTAATGGGAACGCGTACCAGCCCGTGGGGGAACACCACAGCATTCGTTCCGGCCACTACTCCGGATGAGCGCGGGAATCGGTACGGGAATCTCTCATCTGCGCGCCACTCAATGGTGCTTGTTCAAACGGGAGGGAAACACCGATGAAAGCAGGGACGAGAAAGAGAATCGCGGCAGCGATAGCGATCACGGCCACGTCGACAGCGCTCATGCTGGGCGCGCCGGGCAGTGGCTCGGCCGCTCCCGCCGCCACTCCCAGCCTGCGCGCGTTCGGGATCACAGGTGACGGCACCCAGATGGCCACGTTCACCACCGACCGGCCGAACGTGCTCGACTGGGTCAGGGACGTCATCGGGCTCAGTGGCGACACGGCTCTGATCGGCATCGACTTCCGGGTGCAGAACGGCCTGATGTACGGCGTCGGCAACAAGGGCGGCATCTACACGATCAAGACCCCGCCGGCCACCGCGGACGTCGTGATCACCAAGGTGTCCCAGCTCCAGTACTCGCTGCACGGCACGAACTTCGGCGTCGACTTCAACCCGGCCGCCGACCGGCTGCGCGTGATCAGCGACAACGGCCAGAACCTGCGGCACAACCTCAACGACCACACGACCGTCCAGGACCTGAACCTCACCACCCCGCCGATCGAGGGCACGACCAAGGGTGTCTCCGCCGCCGCCTACACGAACAACGACCTCAACGGGACCACCGGGACCACGCTGTTCGACATCAACACGGCCGGCGACCAGGTCGTCATCCAGTCCCCGGCCAACAACGGCACGCTGGCGGCGACCGGCGGCCTCGGCATCGACGCGCAGATCAACACCGGCATGGACGTCTTCAGCACCCTGTCGGGCGGCAAGACGGTCAGCAACGCCGCCTTCGCCACTCTCACCGCCTCCGGCGCCACCAGGCCCTCCCTCTACAGCGTCAACCTCTTCACCGGCGAGGCCACGCTGGTGTCCGACGCCGTCAAGTCCAGGTTCCCCCTGGACATCACGGACCTGGCCATCTCCCTCACCGGCAGCTGATCCCCAGCCGCAGGTCACTGCTCGCCGCGGGCCCGGCTGCTCCCGGGCCCGCTGCCGGCCCTGTTTCATCCGGTCAGGCGGCCGAGGGGGCCCCGGTGGCCGCTGGATGTGCATGCGGCCGGTGATGCGGACGGCCCCCTGCGGCGTTCGGGTTACTGCACGTCCACGAAATCGCCGGTCGCAGGGACGGCCGGCGTGGTGGTCGTGCCCGCGAAGTTCCAGCGCCAGTAACCGTCTTCGGACGCGACGGCCGTGGTCGACAGGGAGCCGGTGCTGGAGGTGTACACCGTCTTGACCGTGGTGTAGGTCGTGGTACCGGCCTTGCGGAACTGGAGCTTGACCGGCTGGTTGGTGTAGCCCCGGTAGTCGAGCGTGTCCCAGTTGGCCCGGGTGAGCTTGCCGGTGACGGTGAGCGTTCGGCCCTTGGCGATCGGCTCGGGGCTCGCGTTGACGGTCAGCTTGGAGTGCCGCTGGAGGCGGGTGGTGGTGTAGGCCCACCGGTCGGTGTAGCTGCCGTCGTTGGCCGACACCTGGGCCTGGACCTTCCACGTGCCGGCGTCGGCGTTCGTGAGCCACCAGTCCGGTTCGAAGGTGAAGGTCTTCGAGCAGGTCGACGTCGTGCTGCTGGAGGCAACGCAGTCCGCCGGTGTGGTGGTCTCGTTGGGATCGATCACGGCGTCGGCGCTGTAGTAGGGGTCGCTGCCGTCCGGGCCCCGCCACAGGGTGAAGTCCGCGTCCCAGATGCCCGACGGGTCGGTGGCCGTCACCGAGACCGTGATCGTCCTGTCGGCCGTGTCGACCACGATGTTCTTGCCGCCGTTGACGACGACGCCGTCGACCTGGATGTCGCCGACGTTGTCGTCCGCGTAGGCACCGGGGACGATGAAGCCCGCCGCTGCGGCGACGGCTGTGAGGACGGCAAGGGCAGCGCGCTTGCGCATGTGTCTCCTTCACGGAGCGATGAGTGGGAACCGCCGAGCGGAGCAGGGCGGGGGCGTTCGATGCCGGTCAGGGGCCGGTGACGGACCTGATCGTGTACGGGAAGGTCTCCTGCTGCCAGATCACCGTGAACAGGGAGCTGGGGCGGGCGTCCACCTGGGGCACCCGGCCGTCCGACGTGAGCGTCTTCGTGGTGCCGAACGTGCCGGAGCGGCTGATCAGGCGGGCACTGCTCTTCGTGTAGCTGTACGGCGGCGTCGACTTCGGAAGGACGGTGTGGAAGACGACCATGCCGTCGCCGTCGTCGTCGAGGGCCAGGTCGGGACGGTCGCCGGGGCCGAGGGTGGTGACGCTGCCGCGGGTGCCGCCCGCGGACAGGCGGCGGCCGAGCAACTCGAGCTTGCCACTGCTGTAGCGGGTCCACACGATCATCGAGTCGCCGTCGAGGTCCGTCGCGAGGGCGTGGTGGAAGCCCACGTTGTCCGTGGCGGAGGAGATGCGCAGCGGGGCCGACAGGGTACCGGTGCGGCTCCAGCGCGAGGCCCAGACCTGTGCCACGGAGCCACCGCCGGAGTGGTAGCTGATGACGGCGTCGCCGTCCCGGTCGACGCCGACCCGGACCATGCCGAAGCCGCCGTACGACGCGATCGGCGAGGTGAGCACCTTCGCCGAGGAGACGGACGTCGAGGTGATCCGCTTGGCCACGACGTCCGACGCCCGTGCCCACGCGACGACGAACTGGCCGTTGCGGTCGACGCCGATGGCCGGCTTCTCGGCCGAGCCGGAGCCGAGGGTGATGGCCGCGCCGATCGTGCCGTCGAGCTTGAGGCGGCGGGCGACCGCGTACCAGCTTCCGTCGCGGATCTCCGTCCACGCCGCCATCGCGGTGCCACCCGGCGTCACGGCGACGACCGGGGTGGTCGCGGGCGCCGACGTGGAGAGCTTCTGGAGCGGCCCGACGAGGCTGCCGGAGGCTGCGACCCGCCGGCCCACGACCTGGCTGTCCTGCTGCCAGACCACCGCGGAGTCACCGGTGTCGTCGGAGCCGGTCTCCGGCCAGGACACGGCGGCGCCGTCGGGCGACAGGGTGCGGATCGCTCCCGTGGTGCCGTTCGCGAACTTCACCCTGGTCTGGACCCGCTGGTAGGAGTACGTCGTCGACAGGTCGCCGGCCGTCCAGGCCAGCAGCGCGTCGCCCTGGCGGTCGACGGAGACCTGGGGCGAGTCGGCGGCGAACCAGCCGGACGCCGACACGTTCCAGGCCGACGTCCACGCCGCCTCGGCGTTGACCGCGATCGTCGCGGTGACCGCTGTCCCCGCCGCCGCGGCGAGTGAAGCCCCGGCAAGGAGACGACGCTTCAACGAACGCCGATGACGTGCTGCACGCGGTGCCACTCTGATCCCCCGGTTCACAATGAACATGGCTTAGTCACAGCCGTCACATAAATCGGCCGCAACCATCCAGCGCATCCACGTGCTCAGATGTCACACCACCGCCGGCAGCTTGGCGCGGACGACGTCGGGCGGTGCGGGGGTGCGGCTGCCGTGGAGCGTGCGACTGATGGGAAGCTCCGCTCGGCTGCTTGCGGTTTCGTCGGGCGATTCGGCCATGGTGTGCACACGGGCGCGGGGGCTGATTCTGGAGCGGTGCGACGACGCGTGACCCGTGCCGGGCACGCGCCGGGTTCCGCGGGGGGACTCGGTCCTCCCCCGGCGGCAGCCGACGCGGATTCAGTCCTCGGACGTCCGCCCCAGGCGCGGCACCTGCGGTGACTTCGCCGCCTCCGCCTCCGCCTTGGCGTCGCTCACCGCTGCGGCGGCCTGCTTGCCGGCCTCGTCGGCGGCCGCGGCGGCGTCCAGGGCGGCCGTCGAGCCCGTGTCGAGTTGCGGTACCCCTTCGGAAGCGGCGGTGGCTGCTCCCTCGGATTGCGCGGGACGGGGAGCGCCTGCCGTCGGCTCGTCGCCGAACGCCCGGGTGACGGTCCGGACCGCCTCGGTCAGCTCTCCCGGGATCACCCAGAACGTGTTGTTGTCGCTCTTCGCCAAGTGCGGGAGCGTCTCCAGGTACTTGTAGGCCAGGATCTTGGGGTCGGCGTTGTTGCGGTGAACGGCCTGGAAGACGAGCTCCACCGCCTTGGCCTCGCCGTCCGCCCGCAGGATCATGGCCTGTTGGGTGCCCTGCGCCTCCAGGATGTCCTTCTGCTTGGTGCCTTCCGCGGTGAGGATCTTGGCTTGCCGCTCTCCCTCGGCGTGCAGGATGGCCGCCCGCTTGTCACGCTCGGCCCGCATCTGCTTCTCCATCGCCTCCTTGATGGTGTGCGGTGGATCGATGGCCTTGATCTCGACGCGGTTGACGCGGATGCCCCACTTGCCGGTGGCGTCGTCGAGGACGGCGCGCAGCCGGGAGTTGATCTCCTCGCGCGAGGTGAGTGTCTCCTCCAGGTCCATGCTGCCGATGACGTTGCGCAGCGTGGTCACGGTGAGCTGGTCGATCGCCTGGAGGTAGTCGGCGACCTCGTACGCCGCCGCCCGCGGGTCCGTGATCTGGTAGTAGAGGACGGTGTCGATGTTCACCACGAGGTTGTCCTCGGTGATCACCGGCCTGGGGTCGGACGAGTAGACCTGCTCGCGCACGTCGAGTTTGGTGTTGATGCGGTCGGCCACCGGCAGCACCAGGTTCAGGCCGGGCTGGAGCGTCCGGCGGTACCGGCCGAACCGCTCGATGTTGTAGCGGCGGGCCTGCGGGACGATCCGGACGGTGGAGGCCACGAGGAAGACGATGACGAGGGCCACCACGAGGATGGGGATGACAACTGGATCCACAGTGCCTCCGTTGCTGTGTGTTCAGCCGTTCAGGGAAGGAGCTCGCGGGGGTAGACGACGGCGGTGGCCCCCTCGATCTCCATGACGTCCACCAGCGCTCCCACCGGGATCACGTGGGTCTCGTCGAGGGCGCGGGCGGACCATTCCTCGCCGGAGAGTTTGATCAGGCCGCGGGTCGCGGTGACCTCCTGCACGACCTCGGCCCGCCTGCCGATCAGCGCGTCGCTGCCGTCGCGGATGAGGGGCTGCTGTGCCATGTGCCGCAGCGCGACGGGACGGACGATGACGAGGCCGGCCGCCGCTGCCGCCGTGAGGGCCACCAGCTGGCCGAGCAGGCCGATGCCCACACCGGCGACGACGGCGGCGACCAGCGCGGCGCCCGCCAGCAGCCCGAAGACCAGGGTCAGGGTGAAGAACTCCGCGGCACCCAGCGCCGCGGCAGCGAGCAGCCACAGGAACCACGGCATCGATTCGCCCTTCTTTTGGGGCTTTCTCCACCAAGCTACCGCCCGGACACGCCGGGCAGAACAGACACGGCAGCCGTGGTTCTCGCGCGTCGGGCGGCCTGCCCTGACCGGAGGAGTCCGGTCAGGGCAGGCCGCTCCCTTCAGTGCGCGATCAGTGAGGCTCCGGGGCGCGCGTGGGCGTGGGAGCGGGGCCTTCCTGCTTTCCGGTCGAGGCGTCCGCCGGCGCGGTCTCTTCGACCGGGAGCCGGGGGCTCGGCAACCGCGGGGTGGGCCTCGGGGTGGTGCGGACGTAGCCGTAGATCACCGAGGCCATGGCCAGGATGAGCAGGGGCCCGGACAGTTCCGGATGTGCGGCCATCCGCGTCGGCAGGTAGCGGTAGGACAGCAGGAGCGCGGTGAAGACCGCGGTGCCGTAGGCGACCAGCAGGATCCCCGGCCGGTCCCAGCCGCGGTCGAGTGAGCGCAGGGCCGCCTCGATGGTGAGGGCGAACACCACACCGGCGATGAGGTCCACGCCGTAGTGGTAGCCGAACCCCAGGGTCGCGGCGAGGGTGACGACCAGCCAGAACGTACCGGCGAGCCGCAGGACCCGGGGCGCCTTGCGGGTGTGGACGAAGATCGCGACGGCCCACGCGGTGTGCAGGCTGGGCATGCAGTTGCGGGGGGTGATCCCGTCGTACGTCATCGGGTGCGGGGTGGTCACCGGCAGCGGGGTGTGCGGCCACAGGTTGGCCGCCGCCCACTCCACGCCACCGGTGCCGGAGGCGCCCGGGCCGTAGGCGAAGACCGGGCCGACCACCGGGAAGAGCATGTACACGGCCGGTCCGAGGAGGCCGATCACCAGGAAGGTGCGCACCAGGTGGTGGCTCGGGAAGCGGCGCTCGACCGTGACGTTGCGCAACTGGTGGAAGGCGACGACGACCGCGGCCACCGCGAGCTGGCCGTAGACCAGTTGGAGGAGATGGCTGCTGAAGGGGTCGGTGGCCTCGACGATCCGCCCGGCCAGCCAGGAGGGGTTGCCCAGCGCGTGGTCGGCGGTCGCCACGTACTGGTCGAGCACCGTCGGGCGGGTCTTCGCCGTGATGAACAGCCAGGTGTCGCCGGTCTTGCGGGCGGCGACGAGCAGCAGGCCGAGTCCGACGCCCTTCAGCAGCAGGACGCGTTCAGGGCCGGTACGGCGGGTGACGGCGATGATCGCGGTGCCCAGCATCACCCACAACGCGCCCGTGCCGAAGATGTGACCGCCCGTCACGCCGGCGTCCGCCGCCCACCGCACCAGCAGGAGGACGCCGTCGATCCCGAGCGCGGCGCCGGCCGCGATGAACCGCTGCCGCCAGGTGAGCACGACCATCATCAGCCCCAGACCGCCGTACAGCGGCCCCGGCTTGGGGGCGAGGACGAGACCCTTCAGCTGGTTGGTGATCGGCCCCGGTTCGCCGTAGTGGCGGGCGGCGATCTCCAGCGCGACGAGGAATCCGAGCGTGACCACGCCCGCCGTGACCCACAGCAGCACACGCCAATGGCGCCACGCGCCCCGTGAACTCTCGTCGCTCGTGCGCGAAAACACCCGCGATGCTCTGGCTATCAATCTTTTGGCCGATTCGTCCGAATGGCTGGGCAGATGGAGAGCGATGGAGGGACCATCGCGAGTTCGAACATGCTATCGGAGTGCTGTGGCCCGGCTGCTGTGTCGGCCGACATCCATGATGGAGTGCCGGTCCGGCCCGGCCAAGGCGGCACCGCACTGTCACGAACTCACCCGTATCGCGGTCCGGACCAGCCCCGCGACCGCCCGGGACCGGCTGTGGGGCGGCCATGCGATCACCGTGGTGACCGTCGGCGCGTCCGGCACCGGCACGGCGGCGAGGCCCTCGCGCAGCTGGGTCCGGCAGGATTCCGGCGCGATCCAGCAGGCACGGCCCAGGGCGATCAGCTGGAGGAGCTGGGCGTGGTCGCGGGCCCGCGGGCCGGGGCCGGCGGGGTAGGTGCCGTCGGGGCCGGGCCAGCGAGGCATCGGCAGGTCGGGCAGACCGGTGACGTCGGCCGTGCGGAGGTGGGGCCGGGCGGCGAGGGGGTGCCCGGCCGGGAGGATCGCGACCTGGCCCTCCGTGCAGAGCTCCTCGGTGTCGAGGCCGGCCGTGGTGTCGAACGGCAGGTGCAGCAGCGCCACGTCGGCCCGGCCGTCGCGCAGCATCGGCCCCTGCTCGCCCATGCCGCACAGGAGCAGATCGACGCCGGCCGCGCCGGGTTCGGCGGCGTGGGCGTCGAGCAGTTTCGCCAGCAGCTCGCTGGACGCACCGGCCTTCGTGACGAGGACCACGCCGGCCTCTCCGGCCGGGGCGAGCGCCGCGCGGCGGGTGCGGCGTTCGGCGGCCTCGACCGCTTCGAGCGCCGCCCGGGCCTCCCTCAGGAGCACCGCTCCGGCCTCCGTCAGGGTGACCGCGCGGCTGCTGCGCTCCAGCAGGACTGCGTTCAGACGCCGTTCGAGCCGGCCGATCGCCCGCGACAGCGGGGGCTGCGCGATCCCGAGCCGCTGGGCGGCCCTGCCGAAGTGAAGCTCCTCGGCGACGGCGACGAAATACCGCAACTCCCTTGTCTCCACGCCGTGATGGTACTGCTCCGAGCTGGGCCGATACCCGTGCGGTATCGCCGCCCACCCGATCGGTGTTGGCCCGCCGCCACCGGGCGCGGACAGGATCGGCGGCATGAGCGAACAGACGATCGCGCTGGTGACCGGCGCGAACAAGGGCATTGGATACGAGATCGCGGCGGGCCTCGGCGCCCTCGGCTGGAGGGTCGGGGTCGGCGCCCGGGACAGGGAGCGGCGCGAGAGTGCCGTGGCGAAACTGCGGGCGGCCGGTGCCGACGCGTTCGGCGTACCGCTCGACGTGACCGACGACGCGAGCGTGGCCGGGGCCGCCGCGCTGGTCGAGGAGAGCGCCGGGCGCCTGGACGTGCTGGTGAACAACGCCGGGATCACCGGCAGTGTGCCGCAGATGCCCACCGAGGTGGACCCGGCGACGGTGCGGACGGTCGTGGAGACCAACGTGATCGGCGTCATCCGCGTCACCAACGCGATGCTGCCGCTGCTGCGCCGCTCGCCGTCGCCGCGGATCGTGAACATGTCCAGCGGCGTGGGCTCACTGACCCGGCAGACCACTCCCGGCAGCGACACGGGCCCGATCGCCGCCGCCTACACGCCGTCCAAGACGTTCCTCAACGCCGTCACCGTCCAGTACGCCAAGGAGCTCGGCGACACGAACATCCTCATCAACGCCGCGTGCCCCGGCTACTGCGCGACGGACCTCAACGGATTCCGTGGCACCCGCACCCCGGAGCAGGGCGCGGCGGTCGCGATCCGGCTCGCGACCCTGCCCGACGACGGCCCGAGCGGCGGCTTCTTCGACGACGAGGGCGAGGTGCCCTGGTAGGCCGGGCAGGAGCGGCGGGCCGCTTCATCGGCGCCGTCGTCACCGACGGCGACGACGCCGCCGTCCAGTTCCTTGCCGCCGGGATCGTGTGACCTGCGTCGCGACCGCGGCGTTCCGGCGCCGTCACCCGCCGTGCCGTGCATCGGCGGAGGTCACAGGGCCGGCGGGCGAGGGTGCGACAGGAAGAGCCGCGCCCGCGGAGGGCAATATCTGTGCTCACAAAATGAGAAATAGAAGCGGGGCCCGCCGAATATTCCCCGATCGCCCGCCGAAACAGAATTTTCGAGCCACACGGCGCCGAACGCACCGTGCTACTGTCGATCTCAGTTGCAGGTGTGGTTGCCAGAAGGTTCATTTCCTACGGGGTGATCATCACGGCGACATGGAATCCACAGAGTGTGAATTCCTGAAACCGCCTCCGAAGGAGAAACAAAAATGGCTACTGGCACCGTGAAGTGGTTCAACGCGGAAAAGGGCTTCGGCTTCATCGAGCAGGACGGCGGCGGCGCCGACGTCTTCGCCCACTACTCGAACATCGCCGCCCAGGGCTTCCGCGAGCTGCTGGAAGGCCAGAAGGTGTCGTTCGACATCGCGCAGGGCCAGAAGGGCCCGACGGCCGAGAACATCGTGCCCGCCTGACATCGGCGCTCGCGCATATTTCGCAGCTGGGGCCCGCACCTGAAGGGGTGCGGGCCCCGGCTCGCTGTTTTTCCCGTCGGCCTCACCCGGCCGCATCGACTTCGGCTCGTCTCGAGATTCTCTGCGCCGCTCCTCTGCTGCGGATTTTCCTTGCCACGCGCCCATCGAGGAAGGTCCCGCATGAAGCGTGCCCGCACATCCAAGAGCTTCGGACATCGCCCCGCTCCCCACGGCGAGTTCGCACCGCCGAAAACGATCACGCCCCCGCTGCCGGCCGTCGAGACGTTCGCCGATCTCGACATGCCCGCGCGGCTGCTGGCCACTCTCGGCCACGAGGGCGTGACCGCGCCGTTCCCGATCCAGGCGGCCACCCTGCCGAACTCCCTGGCCGGCCGTGACGTGCTCGGCCGCGGCCGCACCGGCTCGGGCAAGACCCTCGCCTTCGGCCTCGCCGTACTGGCCCGCACCGCCGGGCGGCGCGCCGAGCCGCGGCAGCCGCTCGCCCTCGTCCTCGTCCCCACCCGCGAGCTCGCCCAGCAGGTCACCGACGCGCTCTCTCCGTACGCCCGTTCCGTGAGCCTGCGGCTCGCCACCGTCGTCGGCGGGATGTCCATCGGCAGGCAGGCCGGTGCATTGCGCGGCGGGGCCGAGGTGGTCGTCGCCACGCCCGGGCGGCTCAAGGACCTCATCGACCGGGGCGACTGCCGCCTGGACGGCGTCGACATCACGGTCCTCGACGAGGCCGACCAGATGGCCGACATGGGCTTCATGCCGCAGGTCACCGCCCTGCTCGACCAGGTGCGCCCCGGCGGGCAGCGAATGCTGTTCTCGGCCACCCTGGACCGCAACGTCGACCGGCTGGTCCGCACCTACCTGCACGACCCGGTGGTCCACTCCGTCGACCCGTCCGCGGGCGCCGTCACCACGATGGAGCACCACGTCCTCCATGTGCACGACGCGGACAAGCACCGGACGACCACCGAGATCGCGGCGCGGGACGGCCGGGTGATCATGTTCCTGGACACCAAGCACGCGGTGGACTCGCTGACCGAGCACCTGCTCAAGAGCGGTGTCCGCGCCGCGGCCCTGCACGGCGGCAAGTCCCAGCCCCAGCGGACCAGGACCCTGGCCCAGTTCAAGGACGGCCACGTGACGGTCCTGGTGGCCACCAACGTCGCCGCCCGCGGCATCCACGTCGACAACCTCGACCTCGTCGTCAACGTGGACCCGCCCAGCGACCACAAGGACTACCTGCACCGCGGCGGCCGCACGGCCCGCGCCGGCGAGTCCGGCAGCGTGGTCACCCTGGTGACCCCGCGCCAGCGTCGCGGCATGAGCCGGCTGATGACGTCGGCGGGCATCACCCCCCGGATCGCGCAGGTGCGGTCCGGGGAGGCGGAGCTGAGCCGCATCACGGGGGCCCAGGCTCCTTCCGGTGTCCCGGTCGTCGTCACCGCGCCGCGCTCGGAACGCCCCCGCGGCGCATCCGCCCCGTCCCGGGGCCGGCGGGGCCGCCGCCCCACCGGCCAGGGCCGTCCCGCCGGCGAGACGGCACGCCCGAGGGCGCAGCGGCGGACCGGCTTTGGCTCCGCCGCGTAGCGCCCCGCGCCCACCCGCCCTCCACCTCTCGGCAGGAGACACCCATGACACCGGTCCTGACGCAGCACCCCGCCCCGGCCCACGCGCCGCACATCCGTGACGACATGACGGTCGAGGTGGCGCTGTCCCTCATGGCCGGTGCCCGGGTCGATCACCTCGTCCTCTGCGACGCGGACGACCAGAGCACGGGCCTGATCACCCTGGCCCGGCTCACCGTTCTCCGGGACGCCCCCACCTACACGGACCGGGTCCGTCTCCGGGACGTCCCGGAGAACTGAAGCCCGGGCGGGTGAACGCCGCCACAGACCAGTGAGGGCCCTGCCGACGCGCGTCGGCAGGGCCCTCACTGCTGTGCCGGTGCCCTGCCGTCCATGGTCAGAGGCCACAGGATGCCTGCGTCCGGCGGACTGCAAAATCTGTCTTTGTCAGAGTAGACATTGGCGCTCGCCGCGGTTAGTCTTCTTCTCGTAGACATGGTCAGAGAAGAACCGAGGAAGGACGGAGGAGCAGACGCCATCAGGATCGCCCGGCCCGGGAAGCTCTCGGTCCGGGTACCGCAAGACCCCGGATTGGATGGTGGTCCCCGGTCACGCAGCCGCGATCCCCGCACCCCTCCCGCAGCCGGGCCGGGTAGCGAAACAGAAGGTCGGCGCAGCATGAGGGCCGACAGATGGTGTTGAATTTCCTTCGGGGCCCTGGTGCCGTACGGCACCAGGGCCCCTCGACGCGTTGCACTACGAGGTGACATGGCAGCAGACACTCCGCTCAGCGATCGTCTGGACGACGACGACTACCCCGCCTACACCATGGGCCGGGCCGCCGAGATGCTCGGCACCACTCCCGGCTTCCTGCGTGCCGTCGGGGAGGCCCGTCTGATCACTCCGCTGCGCTCGGAGGGCGGACACCGCCGGTACTCCCGCTACCAGCTGCGGATCGCCGCACGCGCCCGCGAGCTCGTCGACCGGGGGACCCCGATCGAGGCCGCCTGCCGCATCGTCATCCTTGAGGACCAGCTGGAAGAAGCCCAGCGCATCAACGCGGAGTACCGTCGCGCCGCGCAGGAGGCGTCCGGCGTTCCCGATCACGGTCCGAGCTGATCGGGTGGACACCGGCGGGTCCCGGTCACCCGCCTCATGAGACCCCAGGTCGACGACCTGGGGTTTGCTGTTGCCCCGGCCGGTTCGGCGGCCGCCCGCGGTGAACCGGCCTCCCCCGGGGCATCAGGTCAACCGTCCCGGACTCTTGACTCGTCAAGCGGGAGTGGCGATTCTCGTCGCACACTTTGCGAGGTCATGACAACACGACCGAGCGACCCGACGACCGAGGGACGTGGGCTGTGACCAGTTCCGGACGCCCGTACCGCCGACGCAAGAACCTCACCGTTGTGTCGCTCCTCCTGCTCGTGCTGTCGGTCGCACTCGGCCCCACCCCGAGTTCGGCGGCCGGGAACGACTGGTGGGACCCGACCGCACGGCCCGCGCCGGACTCCCGGATCAACGTCACGGGCGAGCCCTTCACCGGCACGAACGCCGCGGGCGAGGTGCGCGGGTTCGTCGACGCGCACGACCACATCTTCTCCAACGAGGCCTTCGGCGGCCGTCTGATCTGCGGAAAGCCGTTCTCCGAGCAGGGCGTTGCCGACGCGCTCAAGGACTGCCCCGAGCACTACCCGGACGGCTCGCTCGCGATCTTCGACTTCATCACCAACGGCGGCGACGGCAAGCACGACCCGAACGGCTGGCCCACCTTCAAGGACTGGCCCGCGCACGACTCGCTGACCCACCAGCAGAACTACTACGCCTGGATCGAACGCGCCTGGCGCGGCGGCCAGCGGGTGCTCGTCAACGACCTCGTCACCAACGGCGTGATCTGCTCGGTGTACTTCTTCAAGGACCGCTCCTGCGACGAGATGACGTCCATCCGGCTGCAGGCCAAGCTGACGTACGACATGCAGGCCTTCGTCGACCGGATGTACGGCGGGCCCGGCAAGGGATGGTTCCGGGTCGTCACCGACAGCGCGCAGGCCCGCAAGGTCATCGAGCAGGGCAAACTCGCGGTCGTCATGGGCGTCGAGACCTCCGAGCCGTTCGGCTGCAAGCAGGTCCTGGACATCGCGCAGTGCAGCAGGGCCGACATCGACAAGGGGCTCGACGAGCTCCACGCGCTCGGCGTGCGCAGCATGTTCCTGTGCCACAAGTTCGACAACGCCCTGTGCGGGGTGCGGTTCGACTCGGGCGCGCTCGGAACGGCCATCAATGTCGGGCAGTTCCTGTCGACCGGCACCTACTGGAAGACGGAGAAGTGCACGGGCCCGCAGGCCGACAACCCGATCGGCAACGCGGCGGCGCCCGCGGCCGAGAAGAAGCTCCCGGCAGGCGAGGAGGTTCCCTCCTACAGCGCCGACGCGCAGTGCAACGTGCGCGGGCTGACCGATCTCGGCGAGTACGCCGTGCGCGGCATGATGAAGCGCGGCATGATGCTGGAGATCGACCACATGAGCGTCAAGGCCACCGGCCGGGTGCTCGACATCTTCGAGGCCGAGTCCTACCCCGGCGTGCTCTCCTCGCACAGCTGGATGGACCTCGACTGGACCGAGCGGGTCTACGGCCTCGGCGGCTTCATCGCCCAGTACATGCACGGCTCCGAGGGCTTCATCGCGGAGGCGAAGCGCACCGAAAGCCTGCGGGACAAGTACGGCGTGGGCTACGGCTACGGCACCGACATGAACGGCGTCGGCGGCTGGCCGGGACCGCGCGGGGCGGACGCGCCGAACAAGGTCACGTACCCGTTCAAGAGCGTCGACGGCGGCTCGGTCATCGACCGGCAGACCACCGGCGAGCGCACCTGGGACCTGAACACCGACGGCGCCGCCCACTACGGCCTCGTCCCGGACTGGATCGAGGACATCCGCCGCGTCGGCGGCCAGGACACGGTCGACGACCTGTTCCGGGGCGCCGAGTCCTACCTGGGCACCTGGGCGGCCTCCGAGAACCACGAGGCGGGGGTCAACCTCGCGGCCGGCTCCGCCGCGTCGGCCAGTTCCTCCGAGTGGAGCCTGTTCACGAGCTACAAGCCCCACCGGGCCGTCGACGGCGACCGCGGCACCCGCTGGGCCAGCGACTGGAGCGACGACCAGTGGTACCAGGTCGACCTCGGCTCCGCGCGGACCGTGGGGCGGGTCACCCTCGACTGGGAGCGCGCGTACGGGAAGTCGTACCGGATCGAGCTGTCCACCGACGGCACGACCTGGCGGACCGCCTGGTCCACCACCGCCGGTGACGGCGGTCTGGACACCGCGCGGTTCGCCGGCACCCCGGCCCGCTACGTCCGCGTGCACGGCCTGGAACGCGGCACCGGCTGGGGCTACTCCCTGACCGAGGTCGGCGTCCACGGCCGCTGACACCCACGAGAGGGGCTCCATGGCGCGGTTGCCGTCCGCCGAGCGGCGGCGACAGCTCACCGAAGCGGCGATCAGGGCGATGGCCCGGGACGGCGTCCCCAGGACGACGACCCGGTCCATCGCCGCGGAAGCGGGCGTCTCACTGAGCGTCTTCCACTACTGCTTCGACTCCAAGCAGCAGCTCGTCGAATCCGTCATCACCACCATCACCGGGCACTACGTGATGGTGGTGAAGGAGGCCATACGCCCCCGGGCCACCCTGGAGGAGACCGTCCGGGCCGGCTTCCAGGCGTACTGGGACCACGTCCGCACCCACCCGGACGAGCACATGCTCACCTACGAACTCACGCAGTACGCACTGCGCCGCCCGGGTTTCGAGCACCTGGCACGCCGTCAGTACGAGCTGTACGCCGAGACGTACACCGAGCTCATCGACCAGCTGCGGCAGAGCATGGGGCTGCGCCTGCGCGTGCCCGTTCCCGTGCTGGCCCGCTACCTGGCCGCCATGACCGACGGGCTGACGCTCAACTACCTGGTGCTGGGCGACGACGAGGCCTGGACGGGCATCCTCGACACGGTCACCGCGCACGTCGCCGGGCTGGTGCGGGAGAACTGACAAGACGCTCCCCCGAATTGGCTGTCATGGGAACGCCCCGGAGGGGCATTCGAACAAAACAAGTCGAAAGTGAGGAGAGTGCGGCCCGTTCGGTCCGCGCCATCGACAACTGGGAGTTTTCCATGGCGAGTTACGGCGGTTCCTCTGCCGCGTCCTCCGGTTCGCGCACCAACGGCCTGGCGATCGCGAGCCTGTGCTGCGGCATCATCGGCCTGTTCTTCCTCAACATCGTGCTCGGTCCCCTGGCCATCGTCTTCGGCGCCGTCGCCCGCCGGCAGGCGTCGGTGAAGAACGGCGCGGGCATGGCGAAGGCGGGCATCATCCTCGGCATCGTCGACGTGGTGCTGTGGCTCGTCCTCCTGGCCGTGGCCACCAGCAACGGCGGATTCAGCTGGTACGTGGGCGGCTGACGGCCGTCCGGACCGACGCGGGGCGTGCGGGGCCGGCAGCGCGCTGGATCAGTGGGCCGTCGTGGTCCTCTTGCGGGCGCGGTACGCGGCTGCCTTGATCTTGTTGCCGCAGGAGTCCATCCCGCACCACTGCCGCCGTGTGCCCCGTGAGCGGTCGATGTAGATGCGGGTGCACTCCGGGTTCCCGCACTCCTTGAGCAGGGGCACGTCCGGGCCGCTCAGGAGCTCGACGGCGTGGCGCGCCACCATCGAGAGGGCCTCGTCGGGCGTCGCCTGCGTCCATCGCCCCGCCGGGGTGAGCTGCGGTACGGCGGGTGCCGTGCGGGCCGCGTTGTTCACGACGGTCAGCGCGGCCCCGTCGTACTCCTCCCCGAGCCGGCGGGCGGTGACCAGTCGGTAGACCGCTTCCCGTACGGACCTCGCCCGCTCGACGTCGGCCTCCTCGCCGGTCGAGACCGCGTCGACCAGGCCGGACTCGACGTACCAGGCGGTGAGCCGGTCCGGCGTCACGAACATCTCGAAGCGTGCCGACCGGCGCGCCCGGAGCGTGGCGGCGAAGTCGAGCGCCGGGTTTCCGCAGACGAAGACGTGGTCCACATTCACGTCACCATTCTGACCGGTGACCATATCGTGGGCAAGCTTCAGAGGTGATCGGCGTCGACGACGGCCCGCGCGAAGGCCTCCGGCGCCTCCTGGGGAAAGCGGCCAGCACCGCCCGTTCGATCTTCAGGGCGTCCATCAGCGCGATGACGTCCATGGCGATCGCCGACTGCTGTGCGTTGCGGAAGGTCCGGGCGGACCGGAAGCGCGTCGTGCCGTGTCCTCGCAGGTACGGGACGATCACGCGGTACCCCTGCCCGGCTGGCAGCGGGGCGACGTCGACGTAGCTGTGGATGTCGTACGGCCAGCCGTGCAGGCAGATCACCACGGGGCCGTGGGCGGGTCCGAGTTCGGCGTAGCCGACGTCCAGGACACCGGCCTTGAGCCGATCAAATACGCAGCGCACATCACGTCACCGCTCGCGGTGGTGACGTCGAGAAGGGGTGGTGGCTCCGCGTCAGGAGTCGTGCAGTCCGTCGCCGGCCGTGGTGTCGGACCGGGCGTGGCCGGGGGCCATGCGGCGGTAGGCGGCGCGGGCGTGGACGAGGCGGGCCAGGGCCGTGCCGATGAGGGCGGCGGTGAACAGGCAGGCCAGCCAGGTGGTGTCGCGGTGGCCCGCCCAGGTGAGGGTGCCCGCGGGCGGTATGGCGAAGCCGTTGAGGAACAGCCAGCACAGCAGTGCCGTGCCGGGTGCCGCTGTGAAGCGGGCGCTCAGACCCAGCAGGGCGGCCAGCAAGGACAGTGCGGGCAGGGCCAGTTCGGGCCGGTCCGGCCCCACCACGGTGTTGAGGAGCGCCACCAGCACCAACGCCCCGACGCCGGCCCCGGCCCAGACCAGCGGCGTGGCCACGGGCTGGGGAACGGGCCTGGCTCCGGTGCCCAGGGGCTTCCACTCGATCATGCTGGCGCTTCCTTCCGGTCCACCTGGACGGAATTCTCCCCCCGGTCTCCCCCGCCGGTCCCCGGGGTGCTCGCCAGGGTCCCACCAAGCCCTCCTCCGGGGAACAGCCGATCCGGACAGCCAGGGGCGCGAACCAGGGCGACAGGGTGGGATCAGCCGTGTGCGCGGGCCGTCTCCTTGGGGGAGCCGGCGGTCGGTGGGGCCGGGTGGGTGCGGTGGTGGGTGGCGCGGCGGGCGAGGGGTTCGGTCCAGCGGGCGGCGAGGGGGCCGAGGATGACCAGGATCAGGACGTAGGCGGTGGCCAGCGGCCCGATGCGGGGTTCGGCGCCGACCGCGAGACCGGCGATGACGATGGAGAACTCGCCGCGGGCGACGAGCGTGCCGCCGGCGCGCCAGCGGCCCCTGGACCCGATCCCGGCGCGGCGCGCGGCCCAGTAACCCGTGGCGATCTTCGTGACGGTGGTGAAGGCGGCCAGGGCGAGCGCGGGCAGCAGCACGGGCGGGATGGCGGCCGGGTCGGTGTGCAGTCCGAAGAAGACGAAGAACACCGCGGCGAACAGGTCCCGCAGCGGGGCGAGGAGGCTGCTGGCGCCCTCGGCGACCTCGCCGGACAGGGCGATGCCGACCAGGAACGCGCCGACGGCCGCGGAGACGTGCAGCTGCTGCGCCAGCCCGGCGACGAGCAGGGTCAGGCCGAGGACGGCCAGCAGGAGCATCTCGGCGCTGTCCGAGGACACGGCGCGGCTGACCAGGCGGCCGTGCCGCAGCGCCACGTAGAGGACGGCGCCCACGGTGCCCAGCGAGATCAGCAGGGTGACCGCGCCGCCCGCGAGCCCCACCCCGGCCAGCAGGGCGGTGAGGATCGGCAGGTAGACCGCCATGGCCAGGTCCTCCAGGACCAGCACACCGAGGACCACCGGCGTCTCGCGGTTGCCGAGCCGGCCCAGATCACCGAGCACCTTCGCGATGACCCCGGACGAGGAGATCCAGGTGACCCCGGCCAGGGCGACGGCGGCGACGGGCCCCCAGCCCAGCAGGAACGCCATGGCCGCTCCCGGGGCGGCGTTGAGGACGAAGTCCACGGCCCCGGAGGGGTATTGGGTCTTCAGTGTGGTGACGAGTTCGGAGGCGCTGTACTCCAGGCCGAGCAGGAGCAGCAGGAGTATGACGCCTATCTCGGCGCCGGTGGCGACGAACTCCTCACTGGCCCGCAGCGGCAGGATGCCGCCCTGGCCGAAGGCGAGTCCGGCCAGCAGGTACAGGGGTATGGGTGAGAAGCCCACCCGTCCGGCGAAGCGTCCCAGGAGCCCCAGGGCGAGGATGATCGCCCCGAGTTCGATGAGCATGGCGGTGGTGTCGTGCACGGGCGTCTGACCTCCGTTGATCGGGTCGGCGGCGTCTGTGCCGGCGGGCGCGAAAGCCCTTGGGTGCGGCTCGGTGAGCGGTGGGACGGGGCACGGCCTCGTGTCGAGGCGGCGGGGCCGGACACGGGGTGCTGCGGCGTCGGCGTGCTCCGCCCCGGCCGTCGGCGGCCGAAGTACGCGTGACGCGCCACGCCCCTGGACGTCAGGCATCAGGCGTCGGACGTCAGGCCTCGACGTCACGCGTAGGCATCACGCACCATGCGTCGGAAAGAGAGGAGACCGCTCACGCGGAGCGGTCGGTATCAGGGACGCCGTCACGGGCGGCGTTGTGGACGCGGACAGGCACCACTCGCCCCATGTCACGCCCCCCTCACGCCGGCCCGGAATGCCGGGCGGCCACTGTCGACGAACCGAGCGGCCGGCGCGACTGTGCGCGGCACCGCTCAACCGAGCGTAAGAGCTCGGTAAAGAATCCTAGCGCACGCCAACGCTCCGTGATCGGACAGGAGTTCAGAAGGACTGCGCGCCCGCGGCCTGCCGCACCGCGCGCGGTGACGCGCCGAGTTCCTTGCGGCAGGTCTTGTTGAACGCCTGGAGGTCGGGGATCCCGACCGTCGCCGCGACGGCGGGGATCGCCAGCGTCGAGGCGATGAGCAGGTGGCGGGCGCGCTCCATGCGGCGGCGCCGGACGTAGCCGACGACCGTGTGCCCGGTGTCCTCGCGGAACAACCGGGTCAGGTGCGTGTGCGACACCCCGGCGGCCCGGGCGATCCCGGGCACGCTCAGCGGGTCGGCCAGGTGCTCCTCGATGTGGGCCATGGCCGCCCGCAACGCCGGGTGCCGGGACCCGGAGGGCGTCTCGGTGGCCTCGGCCAGGCCGGTCGTGCGCCACAGCGCCGCCCACAGTTCCGCGGAGGCCCTGGCCGGGGACTGCGCGCACGCCGCGATCGTCTGGCGCAGCAGCGCGCTCAGCACCGCCGCCTCCGCACCGGCGTCCTGCATCGCCGGGAGCCGGCGCCGCTCCCCGTCGCCCGGCAGCCGGAAGTGGGCGTACAGGTGCTCGCAGCGCGGGGCGTCGTAGTGGAAGTGCACCTCGGTGCCGGGCGGTACGAGGCTGAGGTGCCCGGGGCGGATCGGGTGCCGCGCGCCGCCGAACTCCAGGGTGCCGGAGTAGCCGTAAAGGTGGAGCTGCCACAGGTGCGGGAGGCGGAAGACCTCGTGCGGGCCGGCGGAGCCGTGCACGCCCACGCCCGCGTGGACCAGGTCCGGCGGCAGTTCGAGGGGCAGTTCCACGAAGGTCGGCATGGTGGAAAATTACCAGTGGTTGCCGATTACGCCCCACGACAGCCCGCCCCCGCGCTTCTACGGTTGCGTCATGCCAACCACGAATCAGCTGCTGAGCTCCGCCGAGGTGGCGCGGTTCACGGCCCACGGTTTCCTGCGCCTCGACGGCGTCGTGCCCCGGGAGATGAACGAGGAGGCGCTCGGTGTGTTCGCCGCCGGGGCGCTGCCCGCCGTGCCGTACGGAACTCCCGTACCGGCGGCCTTCCCCGAGGGCTCCCTCACCCGCCGGCTCCTCGGACTGCCCGCCGTGGCGGGCGCGTTGGAGAGTCTGGTCGGCCCGGACCCGGCCGTCGACCATCACTTCGTCCACACCCGCCTGCCCCATGAGGGCAGCGCGCAGCCGTTGCACGCCGACGCCCTGATCGATGTGCGGGCCGACGCGTTCGACGTGCAGCTCATGTACTACCCGCAGGAGGTCACCGCCGGCATGGGCGGCACGCTCGTCGTCCCGGGCAGTCATCTGCGCCGCACCAACGAGTCCGACACCGGCCGCTACCAGAACCTGCGCGGCCAGACCCGGCTGACCTGCCCGGCCGGGACCGTGCTCCTGCTGCACCACGGCATCTGGCACGGAGGGCGGCGCAACGACAGCGGCACCGTCCGCCACATGTACAAGATCCGCTTCAATCCGACCGTGCCGCAGGTGCGGCTGTGGGACACCCGGGACGTGGACTCCCCCGCCGTGCGCGAGGAGTTGCGGCGCACCTTCCCCTGGTACGAGCAGGCCACCGCCCGGCTGGAGATCCACAACCGGATCCTGCTGTGGCGCTCCCTGACCGCCGACCCCGGCTTCGACATCGACCACTGGGCCACCCGCATCACCAACCGGCCCGCCGCGCACGCCGCACCGAGGAGCACCGTATGACCACCACCCGGCAGCAGGTCCTCGTCCTCTACCTCGACACCTCCGCCCTCGACTCCAAGGTCGTCGGATGGGCCCGCTACGACGGCACGGCCTCGACCCGTCCGACGACCGGCGACAGCGACGAACCCCCGTACGAGACGGGGGTCGGCGCCCTGGAGGACGGCTGGCGGCTCTTCCAGGCGGCGCAGCTCGTGCCGCCGTATCCGGGGGCGGAGCACACGACGTCGTTCCTCAAGCACGAGTTCTTCTTCGAGAAGCTCGTGTCTCAGTGAGGACGGCCGCCGGAGCTCGCTTCGGCGGTGGCCTTCAGATCGCGCAGCCACGCTTCGAGTCCCCGCCCGAGGGCCTCGGTCGCGGTGCGGACGTCCGCTTCGACCTGATCGCCGGTCCAGGTCTCCTCGGTGTGCACGCGTACCCCGCCCTCGGTCTTCCGGAAGGTCCACAGGTGGACGCCCTCGTCGATGCGCAGGTCCTCCCCGATCGCGGGCCCCTTCCACAGGACGCACTCCCGCTCGCGCAGTCGCTGCACGGTGGAGGTGATCGTGAGGGTGGTGGCCGGGGTCGCGGGGGTGGCGGGGGCCGGGGTGGTCCAGCGGAACTGCGAGCGCTTCCTCAGCGGCCCGGGGTCGAGACGCTCCATCGTGGTGACCGGCGGCTGCCAGGAGGGCCAGCGCTCCACGTCGGTCTGCAGCTTCCAGATGGTGCGCAGCGGCGCCTTGATCAGGATGCCGGATTCGTAGCGGATGAGGGCGCGGGAGTCGACGCCGCGTCCGCCGCAGCGGGACTCGCCGGTCCCGCGGTCGTGGGCGGCCGCCTGGGCGGTGGGGGCCATGGCGGCGAGAACACCGGCGAGGGCGAGGGCCGTCGCGGCCGCGCGTACACGGGGACGGGTCAGGGGCCGAGGGGCGCGTGCGGCCGTCGTGCCGTTGCCGAACATGGTGGTCCTTCCGGTGGGGTGGGTGGGTCAGCTGTCCGATCGGTCGGTCGCTTGAGGGGCGGCGCCGCTACGGCACGAGGACGACCTTCCCGGCGACCGTGCCGGACTCGGCCAGCCGCAGGGCCTCGGCGACGCGGGCGAGCGGCAGTCGCGCGGCGATCCGGGCGGTGACCTCTCCGCGCTGGAGGGCGGCGAACACCTCGGTGAGGTCGGCGCGCAGCCGGGACCGGAAGCGGTTCCCGGCGAGGGCCTTGCCGGCCCAGACGTTGTAGAAGCAGGCGCGGCGGCGGTTGGGCAGCGCGTTCCACAGCCACACCCTCAGGAGCAGCTTGAGGACGGGCCACTGCTTGGACCCCTCGGCGTCCCGGGTGGAGGCGCTGCCGTAGGAGACGAGCGTGCCGCCGGGGGCGATCAGGCTCCAGGAGTCGGTGATGCCGCGCCCGCCGACGTGGTCGAAGACTGCGTCGACGCCGCCGGGGGCGAGGGCGCGGATGCGCGCGGCGAGATCGCCGGAGCGGTAGTCGACGGGGACGACCCCCTGTTCCCGCAGGGCGTCGTGGTGGCGCGCGGACGCCGTGCCGATCACCCGTGCTCCCGCGGCCAGGGCGAGCTGGACCAGGACCGAGCCGACGCCGCCGTTCGCGCCGTGCACCACGACGGTGTGCCCGGCCCGGACGCGGGCCTTGCGGTGCAGCATCTGCCAGGCGGTGACGCCGTTGACGACGAGGGTCTCCGCCTCGGCGGCTCCGACCCCGTCGGGCACCGGTACGACGTCCGCCGCGTCCACGAGCACATGGCTGGCCCAGCCGCCGACCTTCACCAGCGCGGCCACCCGGGTTCCGGTCAGGCCCGGGTCGGCGCCCTCGCCGGCCGCCAGCACCGTGCCGACGAGGTCGTAGCCGGGGACGAAGGGGAACGGCGGCTGGTCGTAGTAGCGGCCGCGCCGCATCTGCTGCTCGGCGAAGGAGACGCCGGTCGCCTCCGTCCGGACCACGACCTGGCCGGGGCCGGGGACGGGCACGGCCCCCCGGCGGATCCGGAGCTCCTCGGGCTCCACCCGGCCCGGCAGGACGACCTCGACGAGTTCTCCGGTGCTGTTCATGACGACCTCCGCTGACGCCCACTGCAATTACTTGTCCTTGCGTTCGTTATAGGTTCTAACGCAAGGACGACGCGAGTGTCAATAACTTCAGTGATAGCCTCTAACCATGACGCAGGCCGAAGGTGGAGCGACCCCCCGCGAGCGCTACCGCGCCCAGGTGCGCGCGGAGATCAAGGAACGGGCGTGGGAGCAGATCGCGACGGCGGGCGCGTCCGCGCTGTCGCTCAACGCGATCGCCAAGCAGATGGGGATGAGCGGCCCGGCGCTGTACCGCTACTTCCGCGGGCGGGACGAACTGATCACCGAGCTCGTCCGGGACGCCTACCGCAGCCTGGCCGACGCCGTCGGGGCGGCGGCGAAGGACGGCGCCGAGGTGGCGGCGCTGGCGCACGCCCTGCGGGAGTGGGCCCTTGCGGATCCGCACCGGTACTTCCTCGTCTACGGCACTCCCGTGCCCGGCTACCACGCGCCCGACGACATCACCGCGATCGCGTCCGAGATCATGGCGCTCCTCCTGGACGCCTGCGCCGGGGCCGTCGGCCCCGCGGACGCCGGGGCGACCCCGTTCGGCACGCACCTCGAAGAGAACCGGGAATGGGCGGGCGGCCATCCCGCCCCGCCCGCGGCCCTGCACCGGGCCCTGGCCTTCTGGACCCGGCTGCACGGCGTCCTGTCACTGGAACTGGCCGGTCACTTCACGGGGATGCGGTTCGACCCGGCACAGCTCTTCGCCGCGGAGGTCGACGCGCTGGCGGGCCCACCGGGCGCCCGGGGCGCCTGAGCACGCGGGCGGGCCTACCGCTTCTGCGCCCGGTAGCGCTTCATCAGCGCGGTGATCCGCGTCTGGTCCGCCCGGCCGTTGAGCTCGGTCAGCAGGTCGTCGGGGCACAACTCGTAGAGGTCGCCCCACCAGCGTCGCCCCCGGTTGTCCCAGATGCGGTAGCCGCCGGGCACACCCCTGGCCACGTAGCGTCTCCTGCTCACCGCCCCGACCGTACGGGGCCCGGGGCCGGGCGGCCACGCAATAAGCCCACCGGCAGAGCGAAACCCCGGGTGGAGGCCCGGGGTTGGACGCCGGCCCGCAGGGCGGGGTCGGCCTCCAGTTCGTCGAGTGCGGCGGCCAGCGCGGTGGCGGTCGCCGCGTTCACGGCGTTGCGGGCCTCGGGGCGGTCCAGGGTGATCAGCAGGGTGGAGCCGATGCGTTCGGTGCGCACGACGGGAGGGGTGGGGGTGCTCATGTCTGTCCTCCTGTGGCAATCAGCGGGCGGCGTCGAGTTCGGCGAGGACGTCCTCGGTGTCCTGGCCCGCGACCGGCGCGAGCCGGCGGATCGAGCCGGGGGTCGCGGAGAAGCGCAGCGGGATGCCGATGGTGCGGACCGTGCCCTCGGTCGGGTGCTCGGCGGTGTCGAGCAGGTGGCCGTCACGGACGTAGGGGTCGTCGTGGGCGCGGTCGAGCTCCAGCACCGGGGCCATCGGGATGCTGTGCTTGGCGCACACCTCCGCCCACTCCTCGGTGGTCAGCGCCGCGGCGCAGGTCTCCAGGAGCGCGGCCAGGTCCTCGTGGTCGGTGCTGTCGATGGCGTCGCCGCTCACGCGCGGGTCCTCGGCGAGGTCCGGGCGTCCGGCGGCGGTGCCTGCCACGTCCGTCACCGCGGCCATACCGGCGGAGACGACCGCGCCGACGGCGATGCCGGTGAACAACCGGGCGACGATCAGTGCGACAACCGTCGTGGCGGTCGCGAAGATCGCGCATGCGGCCAGGGCGAGCGCGAGGGCGGGCAGCAGCACGGGCTTGCGCCCCAGCCGGTCCGAGACGACGCCCGACACGAGCAGCGAGCCGAGCAGTCCGACGATGTAGAACGCGAAGACGACGGTCAGCGTGCCCTTGGAGAACCCGCGAGGCCGGCGTCACCCGCCAGCGCCAGTACGGCCTGGAACGCCGCAGCCACGTCCGCGTGGACGACCTCAACGCCCGGTTCCCCGGGCTGGTGGACCTGGTGGCGGCCTGGACACCGCCGGACGCGCCCTGAACCAGGGCTTGTTCTCCCGGCGCGTGAGGCCACCGCCCCGCTACGGTTCCGGGGTCGGACCGCACGGGACGGGGGGCAGGTCGCCATGGGCATACGCAGGGAACTGCGCGGGCGGTGGGAGCGGGGGCGGGTGCTCGCGGCGGCCAATCCGCTGCTGGTCGACATCGGCGTCGCGCTGCTCGTCCAGGGCGCGATGACCATGCCGTTCCTGGTGCCGCGCGCGCCCGGGCTGCCCGCGGCGACCTGGGCGGCGTACGGGCTGAGCACCCTCACCGTCGTGCCCCTGGTCTGGCGCAGGCGGGCTCCCGTCGCCGTGCTGTTCGCGGTGCTGGCCACCAGCCTGCTGTACCGGCTGACCGTCGAGGGGCCCGGGCAGCCGCTGCCGTACACCGGGTTGATCGTCACTTACACCATCGCCGCGCTGGCGGCCCCCCGCAAACGGCTCCTCGCCGGGCTCGTGCTGCTGGTCGCCGTGCCGGTGGGCGTATGGCTCAACACCCGGTCGGCACGTGAACTGACCTTCTCCGTCTTCGTGTTCGCCGCCGCCTATGTCTTCGGACGGCTGACCGACGCCCGGCAGCGGGCCCACCGCGTCGAGGCCGAGCAGGCCGCCGCACGCGAACGGGCCCGGATCGCACGGGAGATGCACGACATCCTCTCCCACGCCGTGAGCCTGATGATCGTGCAGGCCGAGGCCGGGCCGGTGGCGGTGCGTACCGCGCCCGAGCGGGCCGAGGCCGCCTTCGACGCCATCTCCGCGACCGGGCGGGACGCCATGGCGCAGCTGCGCCACATGCTGGGGGTGCTGCGGGACGGCGCCGACGAGGCCGACGGCACCGACCCGCGCGAGCCGCAGCCCGGGCTCGCCGCACTGCCCGGTCTTCTCGACCGGGTGCGCGGGAGCGGACTCGACGTGGTGTACCGGACCGTGGGGGACGCCGGGCCGGTGGCCGACGGGGTCGGGGTGACCGTCCACCGGGTGGTCCAGGAGGCCCTGACCAATGTCGTCAGGCACGCGGAGGCCAAGGCCGTGACGGTACAACTGGCCTATATGAAAGATGAGTTGGAGGTCACCGTGACCGATGACGGGCGGGGGGCGCGGGCCGTGGCCCGCCGGGGCGGGCACGGACTCGTCGGGATCCGCGAGCGGGCCGCGGTCCATGGGGGCAGCGCGGTCGCCGGACCGGGAGCGGACGGGCACGGCTTCGAGGTGCGGGTGCGGATTCCCCTCTCCGTCCCGGCGGAGGCGGGGACATGACGATCCGGGTCGTGGTCGCCGACGACCAGGAGCTCGTGCGCAGCGGCTTCGCGATGATCCTGGACGCGCAGCCGGACATCGACGTCGTCGCCGAGGCCGGTGACGGCGGCGGGGCCGTGGAGGCGGTGCGGCGGCACGCGCCCGACATCGCGCTGCTCGACATCCGGATGCCCCGCATGGACGGCATCGAGGCCTGCCGGGCGATCAGCGCGGCGGGCGACTGCCGGACGGTGATGCTGACGACCTTCGACTCCGACGAGTACGTGTACGACGCGCTGCACGCGGGCGCGAGCGGCTTCCTGCTCAAGGACGTCCGCCGGGACGACCTCGTGCACGCCGTGCGGGTCGTCGCCCGGGGTGACTCGCTGCTCGCCCCGTCCGTGGCCCGGCGTCTGGTCGAGCAGTACACCCGGCCCGCCGCCGCCCGGGCCCGCCGCCCCGATCCCCGGCTCGACGTGCTGACCGCCCGGGAGCGCGAGACGCTGCTGCTGCTCGCGCGCGGTCTGTCGAACGCCGAGATCGCCGCCGAGCTGGTGGTCAGCGACCACACCGTCAAGACGCACGTCGGCAACGTGCTCGCGAAGCTGGGCCTCAGGGACCGGATCCAGGCGGTGATCTGCGCCTACGAGACCGGCCTCGTCGCGGCCGGGGATCCCCCGCCCGGGGGATCGGCGGGGGCCGGGTCCTCCCCCGCTCCGGCGAGGAAGTGACGCCGCGGGACCACCGGCGGGGGCGATCCGCGGAACGGCGCGGGCGCGGAGGATGAAGCCGTCGCCCAACGTCGGCCCGTCTCACCGGAGTTCGCCATGAAGACCCGTACCAGCCTGCTGACCGCCGCCGTCCTCGTCGCCGGGATCGCCGTGGGGCCGTCCGTGCTCCCGGCCGCCGCCTCCGCCCCCGCCGCCTCAGCCCCCGCCGCGTCGACGGCCGCGCCGTCCCCGGGCCCGGCCCTCGCAGCCGCCATCGCGGGACTTCCCCGCGCCGACGCCACCGCCGCGCTCGTGCGGGTCGGCGGCAAGGAGGGCACCTGGCACGGCAGTTCGGGCGTGCACGATCTGCGGACCGGCCGGCCCGCCGATCCGGCCGCCCGCTTCCGCGCCGGGTCCGTGACCAAGGTCTTCACCGCCGCGGTCGCCCTGCAACTGGCCGAGGAGGGACGGCTGGACCTGGACCGCAGCGCCCGCTCGTACCTGCCGGAGCTGATCCCGGCGTCGTACGGCGGCGTCACCGTCCGGCAGCTCCTCGACCACACGCACGGCATCCCGGCACCCGACTTCCCCGGCACCACCGTCGAGGAGGCGTACGCGAACCGTTTTCAGGTCCACGACCCCGAGGACATGGTCCGCTCGGCGACGTCGAAGAAGCGCGAGTTCGCGCCGGGCGAGCGCCAGCACTACCTCAACATCGGCTACACCATCACCGGCCTGCTCATCGAGCGCGTCACCCACGACTCGTACGAGCGTCAGGTCGCCCGGCGGGTGCTCGGGCCGCTCGGGCTGCGGAACACCTACTTGCCGGGATCCGCCGCCCGCATCGCCGGGCCGCACAACCATGGCTACCAGACCATGCGCCTCGACGACGGCACGACCGGGCTGCGGGACGTGACCGTGTGGAGGGCGACGGACGGATGGGCGGCCGGGGACATCATCTCGACCACCGCGGACCTGGAACGCTTCACCGTCGCACTGTTCAAGGGGCGGATCGTGCGCGGGCCGCTGCTGGAGGAGATGTTCACGCTGCCGGAGGTGACCGACTTCGGGACCGGGGAGCCGGCCGCCTACTCCGTGGGCCTCTCCATGAAGGTGCTGGGCGGGCGCGAGGTGTGGGGCAAGACGGGCGGGCGCTGGGGGTACAACGCCGCCATCGCCTCCACCCGCGACGGCTCCCGCACCCTCGTCTACAGCGTCAACTCCACCGACGCCAAGGGCCAGGGCATGAACAGGACCGCCGAGAACATCATGGTGGCGGCCTACGGCAGGCCGTAGGCCGCCGCGTCACGCCGGTGGCGTCGCCCGTACGAGCCCGGTCTGGTAGGCGATGACGACCAGCTGCGCGCGGTCCCGGGCGTGCAGCTTGGTCATGGCCCGGTGGATGTGCGTGCGCACGGTCAGCGGACTGAGCGTGAGGTCCTCGGCGATCTCCGCGTTGGACCTGCCCTCCGCGGCCAGCGCCATCACCTCGCGTTCGCGGACCGTGAGGTCGGCGAGGCGCTCGGGGGGCGCGAGGCCGGTGCCGGAGGCCGGCGCCATGAGGAAGCGGGTGATGAGGGAGCGGGTGGCGACGGGCGAGAGGAGGGCCTCGCCGGAGGCCACCGTGCGCAGGCCCGACAGGAGCGTGTCGGCGGTGACGTCCTTGCCGAGGAAGCCGCTGGCGCCGGCGCGCAGGGCCTGGGCGACGTAGTCCTCGGTCTCGAACGTGGTCAGGATCAGGACGCGGGTGGCGGACAGCTCGGGGTCGGCGCACAGCTCGGAGGTGGCGGTGAGGCCGTCGGTGCCGGGCATGCGGATGTCCATCAGGACGATGTCGGGGCGCAGCTCGCGGGTCAGCCCGACCGCCTCGGCGCCGTCGGAGGCCTCGGCGACCACCTCCATGTCCGGGCAGGAGTCGATGAGGATGCGGAAGGTCGCCCGCAGCAGGGCCTGATCGTCGGCGAGCAGCACCCTGATGCTCATGGGGTGGTTCCTTCCGCGAGGTGGACGGAGGGTTGCAGGGGCAGCGCGGTGGTGACCTCGAAGCCGCCCTGGGGGCGGGGGCCAGCGCACAGTTCGCCGCCGATGGACAGGGCGCGTTCGCGCATGCCCATCACGCCGAAGCCGCGGCCCCGGGCGGCCTCCGGCTTGCTGGGGCCGTCGTTGCTGACCGTGATCAGCAGACGGGAGCCGGTGTAGGCGAGGAGGACGCGCGCGGCCTCGGCCGTGGCGTGCTTGGTGACGTTGGTGAGGGCTTCCTGCACGATCCGGTACGCGGTCAGGTCGACGCCGGGCGACAGCGGCTGCGGCTCCCCTTCCGTGTGGACGGTGACCTCCAGGCCCGCCGACTCGCACGCCGAGACCAGCTCGGGCAGCCGGGACAGGCCCGGGGACGGGTCCAGCGGCCCCGAACCGGGGATCTCGCCGTCCTGGCGGAGCAGACCGAGGGCGGCCTTCAGCTCCCGCAGCGCGGAGGACGTGGTGCCGGTCAGGTCGTTGAGGATCTTCTGGGTCTGCTCGGGACGGGTGAGGGCGAGGTGCGCGGCCGTGCCGGCCTGGGCGTTGGCCAGGGCCATGTGGTGGGCCACGACGTCGTGGAGCTCCCGGGCGATGCGCATCCGCTCCTCGGTGACGCGCAGCCGGGCCTCCTCCTCCCGGGTGCGCTCGGCGTGTTCGGCCCGGGCCTGCACGGCCTGGAGGTAGGCGCGCCGCAGGCGCGTCATGTTGCCGGCGGCGAGGGGCAGCATCAGCCAGAAGAACGGGCCGATCGTCCTCAGCAGCAGCGAGAGGTGGTCCATGGAGTCGGTGAACACGGCCGCGACGATCACGGCGATCATGGTGACGACGCCGTAGACGCGGGTGGTCCTGCGGTCGGTGAGGGTGGCGAGCCAGTACAGCGCCGCCATGACCGGTGCCAGCAGCAGGGGCGTGAGCAGGTAGCCCATCGCGACGGCCGTGACGGTGCAGCCCGCCGTGATCACGACGGCGGTGCGCGGGTTCGCGCGGTGCCTGAGCAGGGCGAGGCAGGCCACACCCATGAGGACGACGCCCGCCTTGTCCTGGGCCGGCGGGTCGGCGCTGGGCAGGGAGAGGGACGTGCCGAAGGTCGCGCAGCCCATCAGTCCCAGGACCATCGCCAGGTCGACGAGGAAGGGGTGCTGCTCGGCGAATTCCTCCAGGCGGTCCGCGTAGCGGCGCTCCAGGGGGATGCTCATGGGGCTCTCCGGTCGGTGGGGCTGGAACCATCGTGGTCGACCTCGGGCCGGAACGCCCGAGGGGCCGCCCGTGTCCTTCGCCACGGGCGGCCCTGTGCGAGGGGGGTTCCTCAGGTGCGGGCCGGCTCCAGATCGGGTGCGGTGTCCGGGGCCTGTTCCCGCTCCGGCCGGCTGAGGGCCTCGCCCTCCACGTCGACGCGGGGCAGCGCCCGGTCCAGCCACTTCGGCAGCCACCAGGCCTTGTCGCCGAGCAGGGCGAGGACGGCCGGCACGATCGCCATCCGTACGACGAAGGCGTCGAACAGGACGGCCGAGGCGAGCCCGAAGCCGATCATCTTGATCATGGAGTCGCTCTCGCCGATGAACCCGGCGAACACCGCGATCATGATGAGGGCGGCGGCCACGACCACCCGGGCGCTGTGGTGGAAGCCGGAGGTGATCGCCTGGGAGGGCGACTCACCGTGGACGTAGGCCTCCCGCATCCGGGAGACGAGGAACACCTCGTAGTCCATCGCGAGGCCGAAGACGATGCCCACCAGGAAGATCGGCATCAGGCTCATGATCGGGCCGGTCTGCTCCACGCCGAGGAGTTCGGCGCCGTGGCCCTGCTGGAAGACCACGACGACCGCGCCGAGGGAGGCCAGCACCGACAGCAGGAAGCCGAGGGCCGCCTTGAGCGGGACGAGCAGGGACCGGAAGACCACCAGCAGCAGCACGATCGCCAGGCCGACCACGACCACCAGGTACGGGATCAGCGCGGCCTGGACCTTCTCGGCGATGTCGATGTTCATCGCGGTGGTGCCGGTGACCTCGTAGCTCGCGCCGGTGCCGGACTCGATGCCTGGGCGCTCGTCCCGGATGGTGGTCACCAGGTTCTTGGTCTTCTCGTCGGTCGGCGCGGTGGCGGGCACGGCCGAGAAGACGGCGGTGTCGCCGGCGTCGTTGAAGCGGGCCGGGGAGACGGACACGACGCCCTCGGTGCCGCCGATCTCCTTTGCGATCGTGTCGGCGGCGGCCTTCGGGTCGGCGGCGCCCTTGGCGTCCACGACGATGGTCAGCGGCCCGTTGAAGCCCGGCCCGAAGCCCTCGGCGAGCGCGTCGTAGGCCCGGCGCTCGGTGGTGGAGGTCGGCTTGGCCTCGTCCCCGGGCATGCCCAGCTGGAGATCGGCGGCGGGCAGGGCGAGGGCGCCGAGGCCGACGACGCCGAGGAGCAGGACGGGTAGGGGGCGGCGCAGCACGAACCGCGCCCAGCGGGTGCCGGCGTTGGCCCCCGTGCTGTCCTCGATCCGGCCGCTCCTGCGGGCCTTGCGGGTGAGCACGGCGTTCGGCCAGAAGCCGAGAAGCGCCGGGACGAGGGTGAGGGCGATCAGCACGCCGACGACGACCGCTCCCGCCGCGGCCAGCCCCATCTTGGTGAGCATCGGGATGCCGACCACGGCGAGGCCGGCCAGCGCGATCACGACGGTGAGCCCGGCGAACACGACCGCGGAACCGGCCGTACCGACGGCCATCCCGGTCGCCTCCTGCGGCGTGCGGCCCTTGGCGCGCTCCTCGCGGTAGCGGGAGACGACGAACAGGGCGTAGTCGATGCCGACGGCAAGGCCCAGCATCATCGCGAGGGTGCCGGTGGTCGTGGACAGACCAAGTGCGCTGGACAGGGCGAGGATCGTGGCCATGCTCACGCCGACCCCGATCACGGCCGTCAGCAGGGGCAGCCCGGCGGCGGCCAGCGAACCGAAGGTGATCAGGAGCACGACCGCGGCGATCGCGACGCCGATCACCTCGGCCATGCCGCCCGGCCCGCCCTCGGCGGCCAGCGCGGTACCGCCCGCCTCGACGGTCAGCCCGGAGTCCCGGGCCTGGTCGATGGTCCGCTCCAGGTGGCCGCGGCTGGCGTCGGTGAGGTCGTTGGCACCGACCTTGTAGGTGACCGTCGCGAAGGCCGTCGTGCCGTCCTTGCTGATCGTCTTCGCCGCGAACGGGTCGACGGCGGTCGCGACCTGCGTGCCGTCGCCGAGCCCGGCCACGGCCTTCTCGATGGACTTCTTGTTCCCGGCGGCCGTGACCTTCTCGCCGCCCGGCGCGATGAAGACGACCCTGGCCGTCGCACTGTCGGCCGTGGCGCCGGGGAAGCGCTGCTCCATCAGGTCGAACGCCTTCTGGGACTCGATGCCGGGCATCGAGAACTCCTCGTCGGCGGCCCCCGGCGCCTTGAGGGCGCCCAGCCCCACGGCGGCCAGGACGGCCGCCCAGACCAGGGCGACGTACCAGCGCCGCCGGAAGGCCATACGGCCCAGTCGATACAGGAAAGCAGCCACGGCAGGAGGTCTCCACATCTGGTGTCGGACGTGGGGCCAAGCCTGTCCGTGAGCGGGTCGTCCCGTCGTCGTGCGCCTGCCGACAATCTCCGGTACTCGAAACGCAGTACGAACGGGCGGGCCACTCCACCCCGGGTACGAGATTGCCGAGCCATCCGGCCGGGCCTGTGCTACCTTGGCTGGCGTTGCAGTTTTGGTTCCCAGAGACTTCGAGTGCTCTATCGACCTTTTGTCGACGAGCACTCTTTTTTGTTTCCGAGGATTCTCGGATCTCCTTAGGGTGATCAGATCGGCGACTACGGGCCCGCAAGGTGCGGGCCCTGAGTACTGCCCTCAAGGGAGATTCATATGGCTACCGGCACCGTGAAGTGGTTCAACTCGGAAAAGGGCTTCGGCTTCATCGAGCAGGAGGGTGGCGGCCCGGACGTCTTCGCCCACTACTCGAACATCGCCACCTCTGGCTTCCGTGAGCTCCAGGAAGGCCAGAAGGTCACCTTCGACGTCACGCAGGGCCAGAAGGGCCCGCAGGCCGAGAACATCGTTCCCGCCTGACGCGTACGCGAACGCCCTGAACCGGGGCCCGCACCCTCGCGGTGCGGGCCCCGGCTCGTTTTGCACTTCTCCGGCTCAACTCTTGCGAATCCTGCGGCCCTCCGGCGCCGCCGCGCATTCCTCGACGCGTGCCGCATCGAGGAAAGGTTCCCCATGGACCGCACAGCTCGCAAGAACAACGGCTCCCCCCATTCCCGCGGCAACGGGTACCGGCCCCGCAAGTCCGGCGGCGCCGGTGGTGCCGCCCGGCCCGCGGGCGGCGGACGCGGCGGACGCCGCCCCTCCCCCAGCCGGGAGTTCACACCGCCCGCCACGGTCACCCCGGCGCTGCCCGCCGTCGAGGCGTTCGACGCCCTCGATCTGCCCGAGCGGCTCAAGGCCGCGCTGCGGTCCGAGGGCCTGACCGCGCCGTTCCCGATCCAGGCCGCGACGCTGCCCAACTCGCTGGCCGGCCGCGACGTCCTGGGCCGCGGGCGCACCGGCTCGGGCAAGACGCTCGCCTTCGGGCTCGCCCTGCTGGCCCGCGTCGACGGGCAGAAGGCCGAGGCCCGGCAGCCCCTGGCCCTCGTCCTCGTGCCCACCCGCGAGCTGGCCCAGCAGGTCACCGACGCCCTCACCCCCTTCGCCCGCGCGCTGCGGCTGCGGCTCACCACGGTGGTCGGCGGCCTGCCGATCGGCCGGCAGGCGAACGCGCTGCGCACCGGCGCCGAGGTCGTCGTCGCCACGCCCGGCCGCCTCAAGGACCTCATAGACCGAGGCGACTGCCGCCTGGACCACGTCGACATCACCGTCCTCGACGAGGCCGACCAGATGACCGACATGGGCTTCATGCCGCAGGTCACCGCCCTGCTCGACCAGGTGCGGCCCGGCGGGCAGCGGATGCTGTTCTCGGCCACCCTGGACCGCAACGTCGACCGGCTGGTCCGCACCTACCTGCACGACCCGGTGGTCCACTCCGTCGACCCGTCCGCGGGCGCCGTCACCACGATGGAGCACCACCTGCTGCACGTGGAGGACGACGACAAGCACGCCACCACGACCCGGATCGCCGCCCGCGACGGACGCGTGATCATGTTCCTGGACACCAAGCACGCCGCGGACCGGCTCGCCAAGAAGCTGCTGGCCGTCGGCGTGCGCGCCATGGCCCTGCACGGCGGCAAGTCCCAGTCGCAGCGGACCAGGACCCTGGCCCGCTTCAAGGACGGCCAGGTCACGGTCCTGGTGGCCACCAACGTCGCCGCCCGCGGCATCCACGTGGACAACCTCGACCTCGTCGTCAACGTGGACCCGCCCGGTGACCACAAGGACTACCTGCACCGCGGCGGCCGTACCGCGCGCGCCGGTGAGTCCGGCACCGTCGTCACGCTGGTCCTGCCCCATCAGCGGCGCGAGATGACCCGGCTGATGTCCGACGCCGGCATCACCCCGCAGGTCACCCGGGTCCGCTCGGACGAGGCCGAACTGAGCCGCATCACCGGGGCGCAGGAGCCTTCGGGCGTGCCTGTCGTCCTCACCCCGCCGGCCGCCGAGAAGCCGCCCGCGCGCACGGGTTCCGCCTCGAACGGGCGGCGGGGCAGGCCGTCCCGGGGCCGCCGCCGCTGAACCGGCGCTCCGGGTCCAGGAGTTCGGCGCCAGCCGCGGCGCCGTGCCCTCCCCGTTCGACGACACGAGCAGGGAGCCGTCCGGGGCCGCGGGGAGACCGGCGAAGCGAGGGGCCAGGCCGGGGGCGAAGAGCCGGTCGTCGCTGACACAGCAGCGCCCGTCCGCGTCGAAGGCCACGTCCTCGGCCGCGTCAAGGCCGATGACGCGGCCCGCAGCCCCGGCGCCACACGGCCCGCGAGGTCACGCGCCGGGACGGCGCCTGGCCCGTCGCCTCCGAGAGCGTGCCGCCGCCTCACCGCTCGCGCCGCGGCGCCGCCGTACTCGCCCGCCGCACCAGCCGCGTCGGCACCAGCGTCGTCGTCCCGTGCTCCACCCCGTCCCGCCGCATCTTGCTGAGCACCCCCTCCACGCACAGCCGCCCCACCTCGGCGAAGTCCTGGTGGATCGTGGTCAGCGGCGGGAGGAAGGACGCGGACTCGGGGATGTCGTCGAAGCCGACGACGCTGATGTCGCCGGGGACGCGGCGGCCGCGTTCGTGCAGGGCGCGGAGCAGGCCCAGGGCCATCTGGTCGTTGGCCGCGAAGACCGCCGTGCACTCCGGCTCGTCGGCCAGGAGCAGTCCCGCCCGATAGCCGGATTCGGCCGACCAGTCGCCGCGGACCAGGGGCGGTGGGGTGCGGCCCGCCTCGGTGAGTGTGCCGCGCCAGGCGTTGGCGCGGCGCTGGGCGGCGAAGGAGCCCTCCGGTCCGGCCAGATGCCACACCGTGTCGTGGCCGAGATCGAGGAGGTGCCGTACGGCGTCCCGGGCGCCGCCCGCCTGGTCGGTGTCGACGACGGTGTAGCGGTCGCCGGCGTCGGAATCGGCCACCACGACCTGCACGCCGGGCGGGAGGGACACCGTCGCCGCGTCGAGCAGGTGGATCTCCATGATGACGATGACGGCGTCCACGGCGAGTTCGCCCAGCCGGGAGAAGGCGCCGTTCACCTCGTCCTGGGTGGGGACGGCCACCGGCAACAGGGTGACGGCGTACCCGTGCTCGGCGGCAGAGGTGGCGATGGCCTCCAGGGTACGGATGTTGCCCATGGTGGAGAGGGAGAAGGTGATCACGCCGAGGGTGCGGAACTCGCCCCGGCGCAGCGCCCGGGCCGCGCTGTTGGGGCGGTAGCCCAGCTCCCGCATGGCGGCCAGGACCTGCGCGCGGGTGTCCTCGGTGACGCCCGGGAAGCCGTTCGAGACACGGGAGACCGTCTGGGAGGAGACCCCGGCGAGCTGGGCGACGTCCGCCATGGACGCGCCCTGGCGGGGCCGGACCGCACGCCTTCTCGTACGGCTCGTGCCCCCCGGTTCGCTCTCCCCGTCCACTACGCCCACCTGCCCCTCGTTCCCCTCGCCGCGCACCCGGCGCAATTTTCGGTCCGGAACGAGTCCTTGACCCCTGAGATTCGGACAGTGTAGACATCCCGCCAGTGGATGTTTACGTAAACATTGCCTAGTCGGAATCGTACGAGAAGGCGTCAAACCGCACCAGAAGCCCGCACCGGTCGCACGAGCTGGAGTACTCGAAATGGCACACCGCACCCGTAAGAGAAGGCTCCTGGGGGCCATCGGCGTCACCGCCGTGGCGACCGGGACCCTCCTGGCCACGACGACCCTGCCCGCCGCGCACGCCGAGCCGGCTCAGGCCGCGGCCGCCGGCGTCACCGTCCGGCCCGACCCCTCCTACGCGGGGGACGAGTTCGAGGGCTGGGGCACGAGCCTGGTCTGGTTCGCGAACGCCACCGGCGACTACCCGCCCGCGGTCCGCGAGAAGCTCTACAAGCTCCTCTTCGGCGACGACGGTCTCAACCTGAACATCGCCCGCTACAACATCGGCGGCGGCAACGCCCCCGACGTCAAGGACTACCTGCGGGCCGGCGGCGCCGTCGAGGGCTGGTGGAAGGCCCCGGCGGGCACCACCCGGGAGGACGTCGACTGGTGGGACGCGGACGACCCGGCCGACTGGAACAGACACGCCGACAAGACGCAGCGCTGGTGGGTCGACCGCATCAAGAAGGACATCACCCACTGGGAGACCTTCAGCAACTCCCCGCCCTGGTTCATGACCGAGAGCGGCTACGTCTCCGGGAACTTCGACGCGGGCAAGGACCAGCTCAAGCCGGAGTCCGTGGAGGACTTCGCCAAGTACCTGGTGGGCGCGACCGAGCGGCTGGAGAAGGCGCACGGCATCAAGGTCGACACCCTCGACCCGTTCAACGAGCCGAACACCAACTACTGGGGCACCAAGCTCGGACCGGACGGCGAGCCGGTCGGCGGACGCCAGGAGGGCGCCCACATCGGCCCCGAACTCCAGCAGAAGGTGCTCCGCGCGCTGGCCCCGGTCCTGGACAAGTCCCGTTCGCACGCGGAGATATCCGCGATGGACGAGACCAACCCCGGCACCTTCGCGACGAACTGGAACTCCTACCCCCAGGAGGTCCGTGACCTCGTCGCCCAGATGAACGTCCACACCTACGGCACCGGCCAGCGCACCACCGTCCGCGACCTGGCCAAGGCCGCCGACAAGCCGCTGTGGATGAGCGAGGTCGAGGGCGACTGGGGCGACGGCCAGAGCTTCACGGACATGCGGCCCGGCCTGGGCCTCGCCCAGCGCATGGTGGACGACCTGCGTGAACTGGAGCCCAAGGCCTGGGTGTTCTGGCAGCCCGTCGAGGACTACGACAACATGAAGCCGGGCGGCGAGTCCGCCAAGGGCGGCAACTGGGGCGAGATCCAGCTCCCGTTCAGCTGCACCTCGAAGGACACCCTGCAGTCCTGCCCGATCTACACCAACACCAAGTTCGACACGGCCCGCAACTTCACGCACTTCATCAAGCCCGGCGACCGGCTGATCAAGACGAACGACACGTCCAGCACCGCGGCGGTCTCCCGCAAGGGCGACGCGGCGACGGTCGTCCACGTCAACAGCGCCACCGAGGCGCACGACGTCACGCTCGACCTGTCGAAGTTCGGCCGGGTCTCCTCCCGCGCCACGGTCACCCCGGTGGTGACCAGCGCCGACGGCAAGCTGGAGAAGCAGAAGCCCGTCCACGTGACCGGCAAGCAGGCCACCCTCACGGTGCCCGCCCAGTCGGTGACGTCCTTCCTCGTCAAGGGCGTCTCCGGCGTCGCGAAGGACGCGGCCGAGCTGCGCAAGGGCCACACCTACCGCCTGACCGGCGTCCAGAGCGGCAAGGACCTCACCATCGCCGGCAACGGCACGGGCCTGGTCATCAAGACCCCGAACGCGTCCGACCCTAGCGGTCAGCAGTGGCGGGTGGAGCAGATCCGCGGCGAGGACAACCGCAAGCGCTACGTCCTCACCGAGACCGGCGCGGACAAGCGCCTGGCCGTCCGTGACGGCGCCCTGGTCGCCGAACCCGACGAGGGCCGCCGCGACGCCGCCGCGCAGTGGATCGCGTCCACGACCGGCGACGGCACCTGGACGCTGGTGAACGCGGCGACGGGCCAGCTCCCGGACGTCGGGGGCCAGTCCACGAACGACGGCGCCTCCGTGGGCGTCTGGCAGCCGAACTCCGGCTCCAACCAGCGCTGGAGGGTCACCGAGGTGACGGGCGGCTAGCGCTTCGCGTCCCGCCCGGCCCTCTCTCCGCGCCCCCGCCCGTCATCGGATGCCGATGGCGGGCGGGGGCGTCGTCGTGTCCTGCCCCTGCGGTGTCGGGTCAACGGGCCGGCGGAGTGAACTCCGGCTGGTCCAGCACCCGCAGCCAGCTTCCGTCCGCCTGCCTGCGGACCACCTGCGCCCGGGCCCCCGCCCCGTCCTTCGGCGGGGTGGAGGTGAGGGCGATGTCGCCGTGGACCAGGGTCGGCAGCGGCTCTTCCGGTTCAAATCGGGGGCGGTCGGCCAGGACCTTCTCCCAGAGGGTGCGGATCGCTTCGCGGCCCACCGTGCGTTCGCCGGGCGGGTAGGCCAGAACCGCGTCCTCGGCGTACAGCGCGGCGACTCCGGCCGCGTCGCCGGCGTTGGAGCGTTCGACGAACAGGCGCGTGATGTCCTCGGGGCGCATGGCCTTCTCGTACTCCGGCACGGGGGTCCTCCTGGGATCGGGATTCCTCGGTGCCTCCAGCCTCACCCCGCGGTGATCAGAAGTCCAACAGATGAATCTGATCAGAACTAGAATCAGCAGTCATGGAACTGAGGCAGCTGGAGTACTTCGTCGCGGTCGCCGAGGAGCGGAACTTCACCCGGGCCGCCGAGCGGGTGCACATCAGCCAGTCCGGGGTCAGCGCCCAGATCCGCCAGTTGGAGCGGGAGCTCGGCGCCGAGCTCTTCGACCGGTCCGCGCGCACCGTGACGCTCACCGCCGCGGGCAGGGCGGCGCTCGACCACGCCCGTGCGACGCTCGCCGCGGCCGGGGCCGTCGGCCAGGCGGTGGGTGAGGTGACCGGCCTGATCCGGGGCACGCTCGTGGTGGGGATGGTCATCGGCTGCACGGTCACGCCCCTGTTCGACGCCCTCGCCGGGTTCCACCGGGCTCATCCGGGCGTGGAGATCTCCCTGCTGGAGGACAACTCGGACCGGCTCGCCGAAGCGGTCCGTCTCGGCACGGTGGATGTGGCCCTCGTCGGGACGGCTGCCGCCCCCGACGGGCTGGAGAGCCTGACGATCATCAGCGAGCGGCTCGTCGTGGTGGTTCCGGACGGCCACCCCCTGGCGTCGCGGCGGCGCGTGGTACTGCGGGACATCGCCGCTCATCCGATCGTGTGCATGCCCCCGGGCACCGGCCTGCGGACCGTCTTCGACGGTGCCTGCGCCGCGCGGGACCTGCGGCCCCGGATCGCGTTGCAGGCCGGCGCCGCGGACGCCGTCGTGGACCTCGCGGCCCGCGGGCTCGGCGTCGCCGTCCTCAGCGAGTCGATGGCCGCGGGCCGGGGCGACCGGGTCGTCGTCCGCACCATCGACGACGTCGACGCACCGGCGCTGCTCGCCCTGGTCTGGCGGAGCGGGCGGAGCCCCGCGGTGCGGGAGCTCCTCACGCACTGCCGGCGGGCGTTCGGCGAGCCCGGCGGCCAGGCGTGACGGTCAGCGCCGTCCGATGACCTCCGCGATGCGGATGAAGCCGTCCTGCCCGTGGCCCAGCCCGATGGTGCGGCGGGCCATGCCCTCGGCCGCGCGCATGACACCGGCGTCGATGCCGTGCGACTCGGAGACGTGGACGATGTGGGACATGGACGACGCGGCCGAGGTGAGCGGGTTGCCGTCGCCGGAGTATGTCCCGGCGTCGGTGTCCGCGGCGGTTTCCGCGAACAGCGGCGGGAGGATGGCGCCGATGCCCTGGGCGAAAGGCGCCAGTTCGGTCGCTGTGACGCCCTCGGCCCGGGCCACCGCGAGGGCGTGCGCGTAGCCCGCCATCGCCGTCCAGAAGATGTCGAGCAGCGCGATGTCGTAGGCGGCGGCCCGGCCCGGATCCGCACCGAGGTGGGTGTGGGTACCGCCCAACGCCTGTCGTACGGCGGCGACTTCCTCGTAGAGGTCCTCGGGTCCGCTGTGGAGGAACACCGCGTCGGGCGTGCCGATGGTGGTCGTCGGCGTCATGATCGCGCCGTCGAGGTAGCGGACGCCGTGCCCGGCGGCCCAGGCGGCGGTGTCGCGGGCCCGGGCCGGGGTGTCGGCGGTCAGGTTCACGACCGTACGGCCCTTGAGGGCGGCCGCGACCCCGTCCTGGCGCAGCACGGCGTCGGAGGCGTCGTAGTTCACCACGCAGACGACGGTCACCTCGCTCGCCGCCACCGCTTCCGCCGCCGACGCCGCGCCCGCCGCACCGCGGTCGAGGAGTTCCCGGTCCCGGCCGGGGGTGCGGTTCCAGACGGTGGTGCGAAGGCCCGCGTCGACGAACGCGCCGGCCAGGGCACGGCCCATCGGGCCGAGACCGAGGACGGTGACCGTGGGGGCCGGGTGACCGGCGGGCCGCCGGGCGGAATGCGCCGGGGCGGCGGAAGCGCTGTACGAAGTCATCGTGAACTCCTCTGGTGTGCAGAACAGTTGATCTGCATGACAATCCGTAAGAAAAGGGGCGGAAATGACGCGTCGGCGGCAGGATCCGGACGTCTGCGGGGTGACCGCCGCGATCGCGGTGGTCGACGGCAAGTGGAAGACGGCCCTGCTCTGGCTGCTGGAGTCGGGCCCGCACCGCCCGGCGGAGCTGCGCCGGCAGCTGCCGGGCCTGTCCGAGAAGGTGCTGACCGAGGCTTTGCGGGAGATGGCCGCGGACGGGCTGGTGCACCGGGAGGTGTACGACGTGCTGCCGCCGAAGACGGTCTACTCCCTGACCGCGTTCGGCCGTGAACTCTCCGAGGCACTGGCGCCGTTGTCCGACTGGGGCCACCGGCACCTGGAGAATCTGGCCGAGGCCGCCCGGCCGGCCTCCTGACGCGGGTGCCACCTCCGTCCCTTCCGGATCCCGTGCCTCACCGGCCGCCCACCACCAGGTTCGCGCGGCCCCGGCGCACTGCCAAGTCCCCACAAAAAGGTGGGTACTCCCGGAGGCCGGTCACGCGGTCCGGCGAGCCGCCGCCACCCGTTCCCGGAACGGCCGCCGTCCCACCGCCTGCGCCACCTCGGCCAGCAACTCGCCCAGCGGCATCGACAGTTCCGCGTCCAGCTCCGCCATCGCCGCGGCCGTCGCCTCCCACTCCGCCTCGATCCGCGGCAGCAGCGCCCGCGCCTCGGCCGTGAGGCCGACCAGCCGGCGGCGGGCGTCCAGCGGGTCGGGGGTGTGGGTGACCAGGCCCGCGCGGGCCATCTGGGCCGCGGTCTGGCTCGCTGCCGAGTGCGTGACGCCGATGGCCTCGGCCACATCGCGCACGGAGAGCGGGCCTTCGGCCACCAGCGCGCGGACGACCGGGGAGAAGCGGGGCCGGTACTCGGCCATGCCCTGCTCCGCGTAGACCGCGGCCACGTCGCCGTCGAGCAGTTCCAGGACGTGGCGGAGCAGCGTCCCCACGGCGGCCGGATCCGGTTGATTCCTCACGCTGATAATCTAACAGCGCTGTTACATCACGGGTTCCTCCGAGGCGAGTCATCCGAGACAGGGCAGGAGAGGACGTCACGCATGCCCGAGCCCTATCCGCCCGGCATCGAGCCGTACGCGCACGGCATGCTCGACGTCGGCGACGGCAACCGCGTGTACTGGGAGGCCTGCGGGAATCCCGCGGGCAAGCCCGCCCTCGTGCTGCACGGCGGGCCCGGGTCCGGGGCGGGGCTCTTCTGGCGCCGGCTGTTCGACCCGGCGGCGTACCGCATCGTGCTCCTCGACCAGCGCGGGTGTGGGCGCAGCACGCCCGACGCGGCCGATCCGCGGACCTCGCTCGCCGCCAACACCACGCACCATCTCATCGCCGACATCGAGCAGTTGAGGCGGTACCTCGGCATCGAGGAGTGGCTGGTCGTCGGCGGCTCCTGGGGCGTGACCCTCGCCCTGGCCTACGCCGAGCAGCACCCCGGGTCCGTGTCCGGGCTGGTCCTCTTCAGCGTCACCAACACCACGCGCCGCGAGGTGGAGTGGGTCACCCGGGACATGGGGCGGATCTTCCCCGAGGAGTGGGCCCGGTTCCGCGGCGCCGTGCCGGAGGCCGAGCGGGACGGGAGTCTGGTGGACGCCTACGCCCGGATGCTCGCCGACCCCGATCCCGCCGTGCGGGAGCGGGCCGCGCGGGAGTGGTGCCGGTGGGAGGACGTGCACGTCTCCACCCTGCCGGGGCACCGGCCCGACCCCCGCTACGAGGACCCGCGCTTCCGGATGCGCTTCGCCCGGCTCGTCACGCACTACTGGCGGCACGCCGCGTTCCTGGAGGACGGGGCGCTGCTGCGCGACGCCGGGAAGCTGGCCGGCATCCCGGGCGTGCTGATCCACGGCCGGATGGACATCAGCGGGCCCGCGGACATCGCCTGGCACCTGGCACAGGTGTGGCCGGACGCGGAGCTCGTGCTGATCGGCGGTGAGGGGCACGGGCTGGGGACCTCCATGACCTCGGCCGTGGTGGCGGCGACGGACCGGTTCCGGGCCTGAAGGTTGTGCCGCCCGCCGCCCGCCGTCAGCCGCTCCCGGAATCCCGCCCCTCCCCGCACGTCCCCAGGCTGCACCACCTGCGCCGTCCGCTCTCGTCGAGGAACAGCCAGCCGCAGTCCCGGCCGGGGCAGCTGCGGACGGTGAAGCGGCTTGGGCCGGCGAGGAGTTCGCCCGCCGCGTGGGCCACCGCGTACAGGGGCATGCGCAGGCCGGCGGCAGGGGACGGCCGCCAGCGGCCCAGGCCGTCCTCGCCCCGGGTGAAGACCGAGAGCCCCGCGGCCTCCTCCACGACGTGGGCGACGGCCTTGAAGGCCCGGCCGTCCTGCGGGTCGGTCAGGCAGGCGTACAGGTCCGTGCGGAACCGCCGGGCCTCGTCGAGCGCGGCGGCGGCCTCGTCCGGCCTGCGCAGGGCATGCTCCCGCAGCCGGGCGGTCTGCCGGTCCTCGATCAGGTCCAGGTGCCCGGCCCACACGGCGAGCGTGGCGTAGCCGGGCAGCCACTCCGACCCGGGCAGCCGGTCCCCGCCCCACCCGGCGTAGGTGTTGCAGAACTCCAGCGCCGGGTGTCCGCTCGTGCTCCAGGGGAGCCACTGGTCGTCGACCCGTACCGCGTAGACGGGCCCGGGCGGCCGGTCCAGCCGGGGGTCTCCGCTCAGCATCCGCTTGTGCAGGGTGCGCAGTTCGCGGCTCGGCTCGATGCCGAGGTCGGTCGCGAGGAGGGCGCGGGTACGGTCGTAGAGCCGGAGCGCTTCGGCCCGGCGGCCCGTGCGGTGCAGGGCGGTCATCTGCGCGGCGACCAGGCGTTCGCGGGCCGGATGCTCCTGGAGCAGCGGCGTCAGGTCCGCGACGACCCGCTCGGGCAGGCCCATGCCGAGCTGGGCCTCCGCCCGTCGTTCCACCGCGGACAGCCGCAGTTCGCCGAGCCGGCCGCCCAGCCGTGAACGCAGCCGGTCGTCGGCGACGTCCGCGAGCAGGGGGCCGCGCCAGAGCGCGAGGGCGCGGTCGTAGTGGCCGATCCGCTCCACCGGGTCACGGACGTCGGCCGCCTGCCCGACGAGGCCGGTGAACTCCTGCGCGTCGATCCGGTGCGGGCCCCGCTCCACGGCGTAGCCGTCGTGCCGGGTCTCGACGGACACCTCGTACGGCCGGAGTGCGGCCCGGAGGCGGCCGACGTAGGTGTGGACGGTGGCGCGGGCCGAGGCGGGCGGGGCGTCGTCCCAGAGGAGGTCGATGAGGCGGCCGGTCGGGACGGAGTGGCCGGCGTTCAGCAGCAGGACCGCCAGCAGGCACCGTTCCTGACGGCGGCTGCCGAGCAGCACGGGCCGCCCCTCGTGACGGGCGGCGAACGGACCGAGCAGCTGGAAATCCATGACTGCCCGGCAGCGTAACCGGGCGGCCGGGCCGGGGCCTGGAGTGGTGAGGCTTTGGTCAGATGCGGGGGTGAGACTTCGGCGCACCGTCCTTTCGCCCCTCTGCACAGGGAGAACCATGCGCCGAACCGCCCTCGCCCCACTGGCACTTGTGGCCGCGCTCCTCGGCACGCAGCCCGCGTCCGCCGCGACCGGGCCCGGGTGGGAACCGGCACCCTCCGCACCATGGGACGTCGCCGCCGGTGTGCGGTGCGACTTCCCCGTCCACGGCGAGCCCGTCGTCGACGAGGTGGTGCGGCGGGTGCTGAGCACCCACCCCGACGGTTCCGCGCGGCGGGTCGCCTACAAGGGCGATCTGGTCGTCCGCGTCACGAACACCCTGACCGGTGCCGCCCACGACGCCGACGCGAGCGGCTCGGCGATCGTGGAGTACCGGCGCGACGGCTCACAGCGCTGGGCCGTGCACGGGCCGGTGTTCGTCGGCGTCGGGGAGGGCGGGGGCACCCTGCCGCGCGGCCTGTACATCGTCGACGGCGTCTACACGATGGACATCAGCGCCACCGGCTACAAGTCCGTGCACCTCGTCCACGGGAGCACGGACGACCTGTGCGCCCGCATCGGCTGACGTGAGCGGGGGCCGCAGCGGGCGTGACACATCCCTCACCCAACCCCCGCGCACGGCACTGGCCCCACCGCCCCGTCCCACCCGATCGTGGGCACCATGAACGATCACGGTGACGAGCCCGATGACATCCGCCGCTTCTGGGGGCGGCTCGGGCTCCCCGGCCTCGTCGACGTGCACACGCACTTCATGCCCGAGCGGGTCCTGAACAGGGTCTGGGAGTACTTCGACGCGCTCGGGCCGCTCACCGGCGGGCTGGAGTGGCCCATCACCTACCGGGAGGCGGAGGCCGAACGGGCGGAGATACTCCGGGGGTTCGGCGTACGGGCCTTCACCGCGATGCTCTATCCGCACAAGCCCGGCATGGCCCGCTGGCTGAACGGCTGGGCGGCCGACTTCGCGCGCCGCACCCCCGACTGTCTGCACACCGCGACCCTGTTCCCCGAGCCCGGCGTCGAGGCGTACGTCCGGGAAGCCGTCGCCGCGGGCGCGCGGGTCTTCAAGGCGCATGTGCAGGTGGGGGCCTACGACCCGGCCGACGACCTGCTCCGCCCGGCCTGGGGCGTGCTGGCCGAGGCCGGGGTCCCCGTGGTGATCCACTGCGGGTCGGGGCCCGCGCCGGGCAAGCACACCGGCCCCGGGCCGATCGCGCGGGTGCTGGCGGAGCACCCCCGGCTCCGGCTGATCGTCGCCCACATGGGGATGCCCGAGTACGAGGAGTTCCTCGGCCTCGCCGAGCGGTACCGGGAGGTGCGGCTGGACACGACGATGGCGTTCACCGACTTCAGCGAGCGGCTCGCGCCGTTCCCTCGACGCGCCCTGCCCCGGCTGGCGGACGCCGGCGACCGCATCCTGCTCGGCTCCGACTTCCCCAACATCCCCTACCCGTACGTGCATCAGCTCCACGCCCTGGAGCGGCTGGGTCTCGGGGACGAGTGGCTGCGGGCCGTGTGCCACGACAACGCGGCGAAGCTCTTCGGCCTGTGAGACCCGGTTCCCGGGATGAACAACTCCGCAACTACCGCCGGGTAGTGAGGAGATCACGTGACAAGACACCCACAAGGGGGGGCGGGAGGCCGTTCCCGCTCCTCTTCCCCTGCCGGTTGAGCTAGAAACTTCAACAAGCCCGACCGCACCCCGGGGTGCGCCGCGGCACTCGCATCCCGAGGGGAACGCACTGTGACTACACGAGACCACGGACCGAGCCGGTCCGGCACCCGGGCGCGCAGACGCCTGCCGCGGCTGAGGATCGCCCTCGCCGCCGCCCTCTCCTTCGCCGTCGCCGGGACCGCCGCCCAGGTGATGGCGGCCCAGCCGGACGGGACGGACCGGCAGCCGGCCGTGCCGTCCCTCGCCTGGTCCGACTGCCAGGACGGCTTCGAGTGCGCGAACGCCGATGTGCCGCTGGACTACCGGGATCCGCAGGGCAGGACCATCACCCTGGCGGTCATCCGCAAGAAGGCGGCGAACCCCGCCGCGAGGAAGGGCACCCTCTTCCTGCAGCCCGGCGGGCCCGGCAACTCGGGCGTGGACTTCGTGCGCGGCAACTACGCCGAGCTGCCGGCCGCCCTGCGCGACTCCTTCGACGTCTTCGGGTACGACGTACGGGGCGTCGGGCGCAGCTCGCAGGTCCAGTGCTGGGACGACCCGACGTACACCCGGGCCGTCACCGCGGCCAAGGGGGTCCCGGGCCCGGACGCCTACGAGCCCGCCGTGCGCCGGGCCGCCGAGTTCGGCCAGGCCTGCCTGGACAACGCGGGCGAGCTGCTGCCGTACGTCGGAACGGGGTACGTCGCCCGTGACATCGACCTGCTGCGCCGGGCACTCGGCGAGGATCGACTGACGTACTACGGACGCTCGTTCGGCAGCTTCATCGGCACGGTCTACGCCGCCATGTTCCCCGGCCGGGTGCGCGCCCTAGCGCTCGACGGCGCCTACGACCCGGAGCACTACGCGAACCGGCCGTACGCCTACGACCGGCCCCAGTACCTGGCCCTGGACGGCGCGGTGGGCCGCTTCCTCGACTGGTGCGAGGCGGACCAGGCCACCTGCGGCTTCGGCGACGGCGACCCCCGGGCCGCCTTCGACAAGCTCAAGTCCGACCTCGACGCCGACCCCGTACCGACCGCCAACGGCGGGCAGGCGAACGGCTACACCCTCGTCTACCGCATCCTGTTCAACATCAACGAGGGCAAGGTCATCTGGCCCTCGCTCGGCGAGGCCCTGCGCAAGGCCCAGCAGCGCGACAACACCTCGTTCCTGCTCCGGCCGCCGTCCCCGGCCAGCTACGACTTCCTCAACCCGAACGTCGTCGTCGAGTGCACCGACAAGGCCTACCCGCGTGACCCGGCCCTGCTCAAGCGGAAGGTGACCTCCTTCGCCGAGGCCGCGCCGCTGCTCGGCCCGGCCCTCGCCTACGGCCCGCCGCTCTACGACCACCAGCACGCCACGGCCTGCGCGCAGTGGAAGGGCGAACAGGTCAGCCGTTACGGCGGTCCCTTCCGGGCGAAGGGCTCCGCGCCGATCCTCGTCATCGGCAACACCGGCGACCCGGACACCCCGTACCAGGACGCGGTGGCCCTGTCCCGGGAGCTCGACAACGGACGCCTGCTCACCTTCGAGGCCGAGGGGCACACCGCTTTCGGGCGCAGCGCCTGCGCGACCGACGCCGTCACGGACTACCTGGTGGACCTGAAGGTCCCGGCGCGCGGCACCACCTGCGCGGACGAGACCCAGCCGCCGTCCTCCACGCCCAAGGCGACCCCGCCCGGCACGACGCTCGGCGAACTCCGCAACGGCGTCAACGAACGGCTCGACCGTCTCGGCGTCCTGCGCTGACCGACCTCCTGAACGGCACCCCGGGTGCCGGGCCGGCACGGCCCGGTGCCCGGGGTGTTCGCGTATCCCGGGAGCTCCGAGGCCTTGACCCGCCGCCGGGGTGGGGACACCCCCCGGGCCCGGGTCCACCGAACGGTGGACGGCAGGTTCAACCGAGTGCCTCTGTCCCACAACTGCCCTGTTCAGCAACGCTTTTGGGCATGAATTCCCTGACTGTGCGCGTGGCGCGCTGGAGTGCGCGACATCCTTGGCGGGCGATCGTCGGCTGGCTGGTGTTCGTGGTGCTGTGCCTGGGCGCCGGCAGTGCTGTCGGCATGAACAGTGCGAAGACGGCGGACTACCGGGTCGGTGAGGCCGGCCGGGCCGAGGCCCTCGCCGCCGAGGCGCATCTGGAACGGCGGTCCGCCGAACAGGTGCTGATCTCCTCCCGCCCGGGCGGTGCCCTGGACCAGGCCGCCGCCCGGGCCGCCGCGGAGGACCTGACCGACCGGATGCGGCGACTGCCCGAAGTGGCGGGTGTGGCCGACCCGTTGCTGTCACCGGACCGCGAGACCCTGATGGTCGAGGTGACGCTGAAGGGCGAGGAGCGGGACGCCAAGGACAAGGTCGACGCGCTGGTGGCGCAGACGGCGGCGGTGCAGAAGAGCCACCCCGAGCTGCTGCTGGAGGAGACCGGAAGTCCCTCCGTCAGCAAGGGTGTCGACAAGCAGCGCGGTGAGGATCTCGCGCTGTCCGAGGCGATCACCCTGCCCGTCACCCTCCTCACCCTGCTGGTGGTGTTCGGGTCGGTGACCATGGCCGGGGTCCCGTTGCTGCTGGCGCTGTCGTCGATCGCGGCCGCGGTGGGCCTGTCGATGGTCGTGTCGCACGTGTCGCCCGACGCCGGGGTCGGCACCAACGTCATCCTGATGATCGGCCTCGCGGTCGGCGTCGACTACACGCTCTTCCATCTCAAGCGCGAGCGGGAGGAACGGGCCCGCTCCGGCGGCCGGCTGTCCTCCGAGGCCCTGGTCGAGCTGGCCGCGGCGACCTCGGGGCGGGCGGTCGTGGTCTCCGGGTTCGCGGTGGTCGCCTCCACGGCGACGCTGTACCTGGCCGCCGACGTGATCTTCTCGTCGCTCGCGACCGGCACCATCGTCGTCGTGCTGGTCGCGGTGGCCAGCTCGCTGACGGCCCTGCCCGCGCTGCTGGTGAAGCTGGGGCAGCGGGCCGAACGCCGGGCGCTGCGGCGGGCGGAGCGCGGGAAGCCCGCCCGCAGGGTGCGGGGCGGGGGCGGCGGCGGCCGGATGTGGAACGCGTTGCTGCGGCCCGCTGCCCGGCACCCCCTGGCCACCCTGTGCGTGTCGGTCCTGGCGCTGCTGGCCCTGGTCGTCCCGCTGACCGGACTGAAGATCACCGAGATGAGCCGGGACACCCACTCGCGCGAGATCCCCGCCATGCAGGTGTACGACCGGCTCAACGAGGCGTTCCCCGGGCAGCGGGTGACCCACCAGGTCGTCGTGCGGGCCGGTGCCGCGCGGTCGGCGGAGGTGACCGCCGCTCTGCGCGAGGTCGTCCGGCGGGCGGAGGCCGACCCGCTGTTCACCGGCGCGTCGCGGATCCGGACCTCCGCCGACGACCGCACCAGCACCCTCGAACTGGGGGTGCCCCACCTCGGCAACTCCGACGAGGCGTACGACTCCCTCGACCGGCTCCGGGACGACTTCCTGCCCGCCACCGTCGGCCGGATCGCCGGCGCCGAGTACGGCGTGAGCGGGGACGTGGCCCGCTACGCCGACTATCCCGCCCACCAGAACGGCAAACTGCCGCTGGTGCTGGGCGCGTTGCTGCTGGTGACGTTCGCCATGACCGTGTACGCCTTCCGCTCGGTGGTCCTCGGGCTGCTCGGCGTCGCCCTGAACCTGCTGTCCGCGGCGGCGGCGCTCGGGATGCTCGTGCTGGTCTTCCAGGGGACCTGGGCCGAGGGCCTGCTGGGCTTCGACTCCACCGGGTCCGTCGGTTCCCGGGTGCCGCTGTTCCTGTTCGTGATCCTCTTCGGGCTGTCGATGGACTACCAGGTGTTCGTGGTGAGCCGGATCCGCGAGGCGGCGCTGGCCGGGGTGCCCACGCGGCAGGCGGTGCTGGACGGGATCCGGTCCTCGGCGAGCGTGGTGACCAGCGCCGCGGTCGTGATGACGACCGTGTTCGCCAGCTTCGTCTTCCTGCACATCATCGAGATGAAGCAGATCGGCTTCGTCCTGGCGGCGGCCGTGCTCATCGACGCGTTCGTGGTGCGCGTCATGGTGCTGCCGGCGGCGATGCTGCTGCTGGGCGAGTCGAGCTGGTGGCCCTCGCGGGCGGTGCGCAGGGCGCTCGCCGTCCCGGAGAAAACACCCTCCTCCCGTCCGGCGGTCGACGTACGTTGATCGGTATGACCGCTCTCGCCGGGGCCGCCTCCGACGCCTTCTGGACCACCACACTGCGCCGCTGGAACGCGGTGTGCTGGCTGCTGTTCGCCGTGATGGCCGTCGGTCTCGCCGCCATCGACCGGCCCGGCGGGAGCAAGTACGCGGCGCTGGCCCTGCTGGGCGCGGTGGTGGTGTCCTACGCGGTCCTGTACCGCTTCCCCGCCAACCCCGTCGTACGGCCGGACGTGTACCTGTCGGTGCTGGTGGTGGCGCTGGGCGGGCTGGCGTATCTGCGCGGCAACTACGCGGCCCTGTTCATGGTGACGCTGCCGCACTACTGGATGTTCGGGCGGACACCGAGGGTCTCGATGGTGTTCCTGGGGCTCGCCACGGCAGCGACCCTGGCCGGGAGCGTGCTGCGGGACGGCGGATGGACGGTGGAGTTCTTCACCGAGACGCTCGTGTCCACGCTGCTCGTCGTCGCCGTGGGGGCGCTGATCGGGCTGTGGGCGCACTCGGTGGTCGCGCAGAGCGCCGAACGGGCCCGGCTCCTCGCCGAACTGGAGGAGACCCAGGCCGAGTTGACCGAGGCACACCAGCGTCAGGGCGCGGCGGACGAGCGGGAGCGGATCGCGCGGGACATCCACGACACCCTCGCGCAGGGCTTCGCCTCGATCATCGTGCTCGCCGAGGCCGCCCGGACGGGGCTCGACACCGATCCGGCCCGCAGTGGCCGGCAGTTGCGGTCGATCGAGTCCACCGCACGGGAGAACCTCACCGAGGCGCGCGAGCTGGTCGGCTCGGGCCTGCGTCCGGGCCAGGTCGCGGCCGGTTCGGTGGCCCGGACCCTCCGCCGCACCCTGGACCGCTTCGCCGAGGACACCGGCCTCACCGTCGACGCCGAACTGGAGGACCTGGAGTGCGACCAGCAGACCCGGATCGCGCTGCTGCGCTGCACCCAGGAGTCCCTGGCCAACGTCCGCAAGCACGCCCGCGCCTCCACGGTCGGCGTGGTCCTGGCCCGGCTGCCGTACGGGGTGGAGCTGGAGATCACCGACGACGGGGCGGGGTTCTCGGTGGAGGAGTCGTCGGGCTTTGGTCTGGACGGCATGCGCAAACGACTGGCGGAACTGGGCGGGAGGCTGACGGTGACGAGTTCGGTGGGGGACGGGACCCGGGTGCTGGCGCTGATACCGCTGGGGGCCTCGGCATGACGGACGGACCGCTGCGCATCGTCGTCGTGGACGACCACACCGTCATGCGCGCCGGGGTGGTGGCCCTCCTCTCCTCCGGGACCGGCATCGAGATCGTCGGCGAGGCGGGCGACGGCCGCGCCGCCCTCGACCTCGTCGAACGCCACGAGCCCGATGTCGCCCTGGTCGACCTGCGCATGCCCGTGCTGGACGGCGTGGCCACGACCGCCGAGATCGTGGCGCGTTTCCCCCGCACCCGGGTGCTGATCCTGACCACCTACGACACGGACGCGGAGATCGAGCGCGCGGTGGAGGCCGGGGCGATCGGCTACCTCCTCAAGGACACCACCCGTGAGCAGCTGGCCGACGCGATTCACGCGGCGGCCCGCGGGGAGACGGTGCTGGCGCCCCGGGTCGCCGAGCGCCTGGTCGCCCGGATGCGCCAGCCCGCCCAGGTCCCCCTCACGGCCCGCGAGTCGGACGTGCTGAACGCGGTCGCTGACGGCCTCACCAACGCCGAGATCGGCCGCCGCCTCGTCATCGCCGAGGCCACGGTGAAGACGCACCTGCTCCGCCTGTTCGCCAAGCTCGACGTCAACGACCGGACGAGGGCGGTGGTGGTGGCGATGGAACGGGGGCTGCTGCACCGGCCGTAGGGCGTTCAGGAGCCGATGTCCACCACCCGGGCCCACTCCGGGGGTGTGTCCGGGACGTACTCGGGGTCGGACTCGTCGTGGGGGCGACTCCGGTACTCGCGCGGGAACAGGCCGATCACCGTGCGGCACGGGGGCCGGGTGCCCGGCCAGCGGGTCTGGCCGTCGGTGAGGGCGACGATGACGTCGGGGGCCGGGCGGGTGCCCAGGGCACGGGTGAAGCCGGCCCGCAGGTCGGTGCCGCCGCCGCCCGTGAGCGGGATGCCCTCGGCGCGGCACAGGCGGCGGGCGAGGCCGGCGGAGGCGTCGCAGGGCACGACGGTGACCAGGTCACGGCGGCCGCCCACGGCCCGGGCGATCGCGGCCACCTCCAGGAGGGCGCTGCCCAGTTCGGCGTCGCTGACCGACCCGGAGGTGTCGATGACGACGGACACGCGGGGCGGGCGGCGGCGCAGACTCGGCAGGACCGTGCCGGGCAGGGCCGTGGAACGGCGGGCGGGGCGGCCGTAGGTGTAGTCCTCGCCCGCGCCCGGGGCGGACGCCGCCGAGCGGACCGCCGCGCCCAGCAGCTGCCGCCACGGCTGGGGCGGGTGGAAGGCCTCCTCGGCCCAGCGCCGCCAGCCCCGCGGGGCGCTGCCGGGGCGGCCGTTGATGCCCTGGGCGACCCGGAAGCGGACCGCGTCGCGCTCCTGGTCGCTCAGGCCGTGCGCGCCGTCCGGGCCCAGTTCCCACTCCCGGTCCAGGCCGTCGGCGCCGCTGCCGCAGTCGAGCCAGGCCAGCTCCTGTGAGCGCGGGCCCAGGGTGAACTGCCGCAGGTACTCCTCCATCAGCTCGTTCTCGGGCAGGCCGAGACGGCCCGGCTCGACGACTCCCTCCGGGCGGGCCAGGCCGTCGCCGTAGACGTCGTCGTTGATCTCGAAGTCCGCGGCGATGTTCATCCGCAGCCGCTCCCCCGGGCCGTTCAGGCCGCGCTCGCGGGCGACCCGGTCGCTGCGTGCGTGGTGGTCGCGCAGCAGGTGCGACACCTCGTGCACCCACACACCGGCCAGTTCCTCGACGGGCGTGCGGTCCACGAACGCGGGCGACACGTAGCACCGCCAGTACCGGTCGACGGCCATCGTCGGCACCCGCCGTGACTCGACGACGTGCAGGGCGAAGAGGGCCGTGGCGAGGTAGGGGCGGACGCGGGCGGCGTGCAGGCGGGCCGTGAAGAGCTTGTCCCGGTCGAGGGCGCCGGGGGCGGCCGCGGGCGCGTCGGTCTGCGTCGGCCCGGGGGTCACTCCGTACCCAGCGGTCACCGTCGGCCCGCCCCGGCCACGGTCCCGGCTGTCCGTCGTCATCGGCCCGCCTTCGCCGCGGCGGCGGCCGCGACCGCGGCCGTGGTCCGGTCCGCCCGCCGGGACAGGGACAGCACTCCGGCCAGGCGCTCGATGGACGCCGGGACGTCCCAGTCGTCGCGGCGCAGGGCGGCGAGCGTGGTCGCGGGGACGACCACCACGTCCGGGGGGCCGGTCTCCAGGGCCTTGACCAGGAGCTCCCAGGCCGCGTCCCAGCGGGGCCGCTCCGGGCGGCTGCGCACCGCGGCCACGACGCCGTCCAGCGCGGCCTGCCGCAGATCCCCCCGCTCCGGCAGCACCGCACCGGCCGGGTCGGCCAGCAGCGTCTCGGGGTCCGGGAGGTCCATCCGGTCCAGGCTCGCCAGCAGTTCGAGCCCGGGCCCGTCCCCGACGGTGCCCCGCACCAGCAGGGAGAGGACGTCACGGGCGGAGCCGGCCGCGGTCGCGAAGGCGATCAGGTGCAGCGTCATCTCCCAGCTGCGCGGGGACGGCCACGGCCCGCCCCGGCGCGTCTCGCCGCTGGGCAGCCGGTGCGTGAGCCCGGGGCGTGCGGTGAGCAGCCCGCACACGGCCCGGCGGGCGAAGTCCACGGCCTCCGGGAGCTTTTCGGGGTCGAGCCGGGGCAGGGTCGCCCGGGGCCAGGTGCCGCCGAGGCCGCGGACGACGACGTCGGTGTCGTGCGTCCACTGCAGGTGGACGAAGCGGTTCGCGAGGGGCGGGCTCAGTTCCCAGCCGTCCGCGGCCGAGGAGCGCGGGTTGGCGGCGGCCACGATCCGCACGCCCGGCGGCAGCCGCAGCGCGCCGATCCGCCGCTCCAGCACGAGCCGGAGCAGGGCGGCCTGCACGGCGGGCGGCGCGGTGGAGAGTTCGTCGAGGAACAGCAGCCCGCGCCCGGCCCGCACCAGGCGTACGGCCCAGTCCGGCGGGGCCATCGGCACGCCCTGCTCGGCGGGGTCGTCGCCGACGATCGGCAGCCCCGAGAAGTCGGACGGCTCGTGCACGCTCGCGATCACCGTGGTGAGCGGCAGGTCCAGGGCCGTGGCGAGCTGGGTCAGGGCCGCGGTCTTGCCGATGCCCGGTTCGCCCCACAGCAGCACGGGCAGGTCGGCGGCCACAGCCAGGGTGAGGGCCTCCAGCTGGGTGTCGGGGCGCGGTTCGGTGGTGGTGTCCCGCAGCAGGGCCAGCAGGTCGCCGGCCACGTCGAGCTGGGAAGCGGTGCCGGGCGGGAACGAGGTGTGAGAGCGCATGTGTGATCACCTGTGTGCCGGTGGTGAGCCGTCTCGGTGGGATGTCGGTGGGATGAAGGCGCGGCGGGGGCAGGGTGTTCGCCCCGGTCGGCCGGGTCGGGCCGGGTCACATGTGGCGCGGGTGCGGGCCGTCGCCGCGGGAGCGGCGGCGGTCCCAGGGGCGCAGGCTGCCGGGCGAGGGGCCCTCCAGGCCCGCGCGATACAGCCCGTGGGCGATGCGCCGTCGCGCGGCCGTCTCCAGCGCGTCCCGCAGCGGGCCGTCGCGCAGCACCGCCTCGGGGCCGAGCAGGCTCTCGACCGCGGCGAGCGCACCGGCGGTGTCGCCGTGGTGGAGGCGTTCGCGGACGCCGGGGAGGCAGTCGGGCCGGCGGTGTGCCTCGTCGACGGCCCGCAGGCAGGGCAGCGGCGGACCGCCGAAGGCGGCGAGCAGTTCCTCCCGCCGGATCTCGGCCGGGTCGTGGTCGAGGGCGGCCAGCGCGCCGTCGACCAGGCCGATCCGGTGCCGGGCGCCCCGGCACTCCACCACCCGGGGATCACCCGCCCGTTCCGGCACGCCGGGGGTAGCGGTCCGCTCGGCCCCCAGCGCCGCGGCGACCAGCGGATGCAGCCGCCCGGCGTCGATCGCCCCGGCCCGCAGCAGCTCCAGGTCGGGCAGCACCCAGGTCGCCGCGTCGGGCAGGACGGGGAGCGAGGCGTCAGGGGCGCGTGCGTAGGACATCGCCGCCCGCTCCCCGCCGTCGGACACGTCCAGGACGACCCGGTGGCGTGCCCCGAGCCGCACGGAGACCTTGCCGCCGGACCGTCGTTCGGCCCGCAGCAGGATCTCCGCCTCGGCCGCCCATCGGTCGACGGCGCAGCGCTGTCCGGGCGGCAGCGGCCCGGGGGTGTCCGGGTCCGCACCGCCCTCGCCGGACCGGGCCCGCAGCTCGCCGGCCCGGCGGGCGTCCCACAGGTGGCGGTGCAGGTCGAGCCGGAAGCGCCGGCTGGGGCGCGGGTGCGGATGATGCCGGTGGGCCTCCCGGGCGCGGGAGGCGTCCCACAGGTCGAGGCTGATCCGCTGCCCGGCGTCCGCCCAGGCCGGGGGCGTGCGCACCACGAGGTGCAGTGCTCCCGGGCCGGTGGCGCCGTAGCGGGCGAGGGTGATGGTCAGGCCCGGCCGCAGCAGCCCGTCGGGGGCGATCCTCGGCATGTGCCAGCGCAGCAGGTCGGGGGCGAGGTGCCGGAGGTCGGCGCGGAGCCGGGCGGCGAACTCCCGTCCGTGGCGCCGGGCCAGGAGTCGGAGCTGGAGGTCGACGTCGAAGTTCGCGGCGGCGCAGGCGCCCGCCCAGTCACCGGCACGGCGGCGCGCGGTCGCGGTCTCGATCATGGAGGGCGGCACGGCGAACTCGCGCACGCGCGGCCAGAAGGAAAGCGGGAAGTCCCCGTTCGCGAGGTCGGTGAGCATCAGCACTCACCTTGCGCGGACGGGTCCCCCAATCTGTTCACAGAGTGAGTCGTCATCGCGACGGATGCTAGCGACCCCCGACTCCCGTGCGCGACAGGTTATTTCGAGGGCCCCTGCGACGGGCTTTGCCATCTCTTTACAACCCGTCCCGGCGCCGCCTCGTCTCTCCGCACGATCTGTCACCCCGCCCGGCCGTCGGGCGGACCGCCGAAGGAGAGCGATTCCATGCGCCGAACCGTCCTCAGCGCCCTGGCCCTCGCGGGCACCGCCGTACTGATAGGCACGGGGCCCGCGTTCGCGGACGGGCCCGCCACGCCGAGCCCGGTCCCGGCGTCCGCCGCCCCCACCACCCAGCCGGAGAAGAGCGCCGAACCGACCCGGGCGGCCGAGCCGACCCCGGCGCCGGCCCGTGACGAACCGACCCGGGCGCCCGCCGAGGGACAGGTCTCCGTCGTGCCGAGCGGCGCACCCGACACCGGTGTGGCGGCGGCCCCGGCCTCCGGGAGCGACGGCACGGCCCTCGGCGCGGGCGCCGCCGCGGTGCTCGCCCTGGGCGGCGGCACGGTCTTCGTCGTACGCCGCCGCCGGGCGACCGGGGCATGAGCCCGTTCTCCAGGCGCGCGTTCACGGCCGGGGCGCCGGCGTTGCTGCTGACGGCGTGCGCGGGCCACTCGGCCACCCCACCACGGCCGAAGAGGACCGCTTCGCCGGTCCCGGCCAGGAGGACACGCCCCGTGGCCCGTTCGGTCCCGGTGCGGCTGCTGATCCCGGCGATCGGCGTCGACACCCCGGTCATCCGGCTGGGCCTGGCGGCCGACGGCACGGTGCAGGTGCCGCCGGTCACGGCCCACGACCGGGCGGGCTGGTACCGGCACTCGCCGACGCCGGGCGAGACCGGCCCGTCGGTGCTCCTCGGCCATGTCACGGTCGGCCCGTACGGCGACGGCGTCTTCCGGCACCTCGCCCGGCTGCGCCGGGGAGAGCGGATCACCGCGCGCCTGGAGAACGGCACGGCGGCGGAGTTCGCCGTCACGGCGGTGCGGACCGTCCCCAGAACCGACTTCCCGGCGGACGACGTCTACGGGAACGTGGATCGCCCGGAGCTGCGGCTGATCACCTGCGGCGGAGCGCGGACCGGCGACGGTTACGCGGACAACGTGATCGTGTTCGCGGCGCTGAGCGGTGCGAAGTCCCCCACCCCTGGAGAGCGTTGAAACGGTCCCGCGAGAAGGCGGCGTCCGAGCTGTTCGCCGCCCTCTACCCGCGCCTCGCCGGCTGGTGCCGCCGGCTCGTCGACGACGACGGAACGGCCCACGAGATCGCCTCGGAGGCGTTCACCCGGCTCTGGGCCCGCTGGACGTCCGTGGAGGAGCCGCGCGGGTTCCTCTACGTCACCGCGGCCAACCTCGTCCGGGACCACTGGCGCAAGCTGGAGCGCGAGCGCCGCGCCCTGCACCGCGTCACCTCGGAGGCCGCCGTACGGCCCCACCCCGAACAGGCGGACCCGTCGGTGCGGCTGCTCGTGCAGTCGCTGCCGGAGCGACTGCGCGTCCCGATCCTCCTCCACTACTACGCTGACATGCCGATCCGGGAGGTGTCCGCACTGACCGGGCGCAAGGAAGGAACCGTCAAGGCCGACCTGCACGCGGCCCGGGAACTGCTCCGCGTCCACCTGAGGAGAAGCCTTGACCACACGCCTTGACGACGACGGCCCGGAGCCGGGCACCGACGACCCGCTCGCCGTGATCCTGCGCCCCTCCTCCCCCGACTACCTGGGCGCGCCCCCCGGCCAGTACCGGGCGATCCGCCGCCGGGCGACCCGCCGCCGCCTGCTGCGCACCGCGGCCGGGGCGGGTCTGTGCTGCGTCGCGGCCGTCCTCATCAGCGTCCCCCTGCGTCACACGGCACCCGAACGCCCCACGACCCCGACGATCCCGATGGCCCCGCCCACCACGCGTACGGCGCCGCCCACCCCCTCGGCGCCACCCACCCCGGTACCGTCCCCGTCCGAAACCCGCCCGTCCTCCCCGGGCACACACCGCCCGGCCACCGACGACCCCCGTGCGGCGGGCCCCCGCGCCCCCGAGAAGCAGGCGACCGGTCCTGCGGAGGCGTCCCGCGCCCCGTCGGCCACCCCCACCTCGGTGCGCCCCGTCCCCTCGGCGGCCCGCCCGAGCACGGACCGGTCAGGCGCCGGCAGCCGCTGACCGGCCCGCGTCAGCCGCCCCGCCCCTGCCGCCGCATCCGCTCCGCCACCTCGCCGTCCTCGGTCTCCCACCAGGGCCGGACCAGTTCGGCGGGCCCCTGCGCGGCGGGGGCGGCGGGGGCGAGTTCCCCGTCGAGACGCCGGTCCAGTACGGCCGTCCGGGCCCGCTCGGCCCGCACCCACTGCGCGAGGACCACCAGCAGGAAGGGGAGCGCGACCAGTTCGGAGATGCCCAGCATGGCGCCACCGCCGAGCTGCTGGTCGTGGTGGACATCGGGGGACCAGGGCGGTGCGTGGTGCAGGTACCAGGCGCCCGCGATCAGGGTGCCGTGCGTCATGACCACCAGCCCGGGGAGCGCGTCGACGATCCCGTCCAGGAAGACCAGGGCCGCCCGGACCGGGTGGGTGCACCAGGCGGGCAGGGCCTGCTCGCGGGTGAGCACCGGCAGCACGAACAGGCAGCCGGCCGCCAGCAGATGGAGGTACATCAGCTCGTGCAGCCAGCCCACGCGCAGCGCGGTGGCGAAGTACGGCGTGAAATAGACGGTCAGTTCGGTGGCCAGCACCAGGACCGTGCTGACGAGGGGGAACGTCAGCAGCCGGATCAGACGGCCGGTCAGCGCCCGCCGCACCCGGTTGGCGCCGCCCTCCGGCAGCGCCTCCACGGCGAGCCGCAGCGGATCCCCGAGGGCGAGGCCCAGCGGAGCGAGCAGATCGAGTCCGACGTTCTGCACGGCGGCGGGCCAGAACAGCTCATGGTCGTAGACGGCCAGGCCGGACATCGTGGCCACGACGATCGTCCCGAGCCCGAGGAGCACGAAGGCGGCGAGCCGCGCCGGCGGCCAGGGCCCGCCCCGCCGGCGCACCCGGACGACACCCCAGCCGTAGAGCCCGCCCAGCACGGCGACGAGCAGCAGGGCGGGGACGTCCGACTGCCACGATCCCAGCAGCCGTCCGGCGGTCGGTTCCGGCAGGTACACAGCCGACAGTTCGCTCACGAGCGGACGATAACTGCCGAAGTTCAGGGGGCGGCGGCAGGGTGGGCCGGGTCGCCGGTCCCTGGGGCCGGTGACGGCCTCGTTCGCCGTGTCCGCGCACCGGCCGCTGCGCCCCGGTCAGTAGCCCTGGCCGGCGACGTGCTCCTGCTGCGCCGTCGTGAGCGTGTGGATCATGAGGGCGGCGGCCCCGGCCGCGGCGACGATCACCAGGTCGGCGGCGAGCAGGGGCAGGACGCCGCTGTAGGCGCGGGCGATGACCTCGTCCGTGTCGTCGGAGTAGATGATCCCCACGCCGCCGGCCAGGCCGGCCAGCCACAGGCCCCACCACCAGTTCACGACGGCCGGCAGCCGCCGCTCGGGGAAGACCGAGTGGTGGACGTCCGCGACGATGCCCCGGGGTATCCACAGGTTCACGACGGGCAGGATCCAGCCCACCCAGAGCCAGGAGTAGCCGTAGCGCGGGTCCGTGCCCGAGAGGGCCTTGGCGTTGTCCCGCATCCGGTCCAGCCAGAGCAGGAACACGATCACGCAGACGGCCGTGACGGCGCTGCCCAGGGAGGCGACCAGGTGGTAGGAGTCCTCCAGGGTGTTCAGGGGCCGGTTCACGCCGTCGCCCTGGTCGGGCGGGCCGGACGCCGGCTGCCCCGCCACGGCGAGCCGGATGTGCCAGACCGCCCGGGCCACCCAGGCGGCCCCGGCGAGGGCGAGGGCCGCGATCGCGCAGCGGGCCGCTCCCCGGACGGGCCGCAGGGCGGGGGCGGGCGGGGCGGGACTCTGTTCGATCACCCGGTCATCCTGCCGTACGCAGCTCCGAGGCCCGGCCCTCCTCGTCGAAGCGCACTTCCAGGACGTGGTCGACGGCGTCCCGGTCGAGGGGGCCGAACACGTGCGGGAACAGGACGTCCCCCGCGACCCCGGGCGGCGGGGCGGGGGCCGCCGCCTCCCACTCCACCCGCGCGGTGAGCCGCGCCTCGTCGAGGGCCAGCACCAGCAGAGGCCGGGGCGCGTCCCGGTAGAAGGCGTCGACGACGGCCAGTGTGGTCGCCTCGTCCGGGGAGCAGTGCACGAAACCCTCCTCGGCGAGGGAGTCGGGCGCGTAGGCGGGGCCGCGGGCGACGGCCCAGACGGTGCTCGGTACGACGTGATAGATCATGGCCCCGTTATAGACGGCGACGGGAGCCCCGGGAGCCGCAGGGCGGCGATGGCCCGCCGGGTCGCCTCGGCGATCAGGGCGTCCGAGGGTTCGGCGTCGCGGCCGGGCCGGTCGGTCATGACGGCCAGGACGAGCGGCCCGGTGCGGGGCGGGTGGACGACGGCGATGTCGTTGGCCCTGCCGTAGTCGCCCGTGCCGGTCTTGTCGGCCACCTTCCAGTCCCCGGGGAGCCCGGCCCGGATGCGGCGGGCGCCGACGGCGGTGGCGTTGCGCGAGAGCCAGCCCATGAGGAGCCGGCGTTCGCGGACGGGCAGGGCGGTGCCCAGGATCAGGTCGCGGAAGTCGTTGGCGATCGCCTGCGGGGTGGTGGTGTCGGCGGGGTCGTCCGGCGGCACGTCGTGCAGTTCGGGCTCGTAGTGGTCCATCCGGCTCGTGGTGTCGCCGAGCCCGCGCAGGTAGGCCGTGAGTCCGGCGGGGCCGCCGACGTCGCGCATCAGGAGGTTGCCCGCCGTGCCGTCGCTGAAGCGGACGGCGGCGTCGCAGAGTTCACGGAGGGTCATCCCGGTCGCGACGTGCTTGCCGGTGACGGGCGCGGTGGAGCGCAGGTCGGCCTCGGTGTAGGTGACACGGCGGTTAAGCCCGCCCGCGGAGCGGTGGTGCAGGACCGCCGCCGCGGCCAGCGCCTTGAACGTCGAGCAGAACGCGAAGCGTTCACCGGCCCGGTGCACGACCGTGGCACCGGTGCCGGTCGCGAGGGCGTAGACCCCGACGCGTGCGCCGTACTCGCGCTCCAGGTCCGCCAGCCGGGGGCGGTGGACGGCGGCCCTGCCGGACGGCGAACCGGTGGGCGCGGCGCTCCGCCGCCTCGCGTGGTCGGCGGGGCGTTCGTCCGTACCGCAGGCGGCGAGCGGCGTCAGGGCCGCGGCGGCCAGGAGGGCACGGCGGGAGGGGGTGGTGCGGTCGGACGTCACGTTCCGGTCGGGGGTCATACGGCGGGCTCCTTCACGGATTGGGCTGCTGTCACGCGGAGTCGTTCTCGACGCCGTCAACCGCACCACGGCCCGTCTCGGCCCGGCCCGCACGATGGCCGTGCACACCTTCGGCGAACTCCTCGCCACCGTCAAGGAGGACGCCGGGCCGGGCGGCGCCCGGTCCCTGGCCGACCCGCTCGTCGTCACCCGGCTGCGCGCACTCGACCCGGCCCGCACCAATCGCAGCACCCGCGCGACATGACCCGGCTGCTCGCCGCCGTCTGGCGCGACGAGGCGTGCACGCCCGAGCACGGCGCGGCCATCCGCCGCATCCGCGTCGTCGAATACCCCGACGGGGGGCGCTACGCCGTCGCCGTCTTCACCCGCACGGCCCGCACCTGCGCGCTCCTGCCCGCCGCCGACGCCGTCATCGGCACGGCGGCCCGCCTGGCCGTGGACGCCCTGCGCGCTCCCTGAGCGGCCGGCTCCCGCCGGTCAGAGCTGGAACTCGGCGGGATTCACCCCCAACGTCGCACAGGCCTCGCGCAGGACCGTCGCCTCGGCCTGGGAGAAGTGGCCGTCCGCACCGGCGATGACCATGCCGGTCTGGATCACTGCCCTGGCCTCGGTGGGCTTCTTGGCGGCCTTGGCGATCTCCTGCATGGCCTCCGACTTGCCGTACTGGAAGTTGGCGGTCAGCTGGTCCACATGCTTGTTGAAACGCGTGCGCAGCTGCTCCGGCGGGAAGTTCTGCAGGACGTCGTTGCTGAGAATCATCGACTCGACCTGCTGGCGCTCGGCCGGGTCCACATTCCCGTCGGCCGCCGCGACCAGGGCGCACATCGCCATGCTCGCGTCCCGGTACGCACCGCTCTTCAACTCGTTCTTCAACGACCCGAGCTGCGTCTTCAGCAGACCGACCAGCTGGGCCTTGCCGCCACCACCGGACCTCGCCCCACCGCTGCCGTGCCCACCGCTGCCGTGCCCACCGGTCGCGGCGCCTCGCCCGCCCTGCCCCTGCTGGAGAGCCTTGGCCTGGTCCTTGAGCCGGTCCCACACTGCCATTGACGTCACCTCGGTACTAGTAGGCCTCACCTGGCGCACCCGCTCACGCGCGCACACCCACCCAACGCCCGACCCCCGGGCAAAGGTTCCGCAAAAGCGTCTTCGTCTCATCACCCGGACCGCCGCCCGGCCCGGCGCAGGACCAGCGGCCCGGCGACGCACGCCGCGGCGAGCAGGATGCCGAAGGCGACGGCCAGGGCGACCGTGTAGCCGTGGACGGACACGGCGTCCCGCGAGACCCGGCCGGCCGATGACGCCGCGTACGACGCCGAGGCGCCCGCCGCGACGGTGTTGAGCAGTGCGGTGCCGAGCGCGGCACCGAGCTGCTGGGCGGCGTTGTAGGCGGCCGACGCCGCTCCGATGTCCTGCGGCCGGACGTCCGAGGTGGCCAGGGAGGCGGTCGGGGGCAGGACACAGCCGAGACCGAGGCCGGTGAGGACCAGCGCGGGCACCAGATGGAGGGGCAGGACGTCCGTGCTCTGCGTCGTCAGACGGGTCAGGATCAGCACCCCCGCCGCCGCGGCCCCCAGCCCGGGAAGGATCAGCAGCCCGGGTGCCAGGCGTCCGTGCAGTCTCCCGGCGACGGTGGAGCCCAGCAGGGCGTACACCACGGCGGCGAATCCCAGGGCGCTGAGCAGGGCGCCCAGGACGTCGAGCCGCCCGCCCTCGCGGTGCGGGCGGTCGGCCGGCACGAGCGCCGTGCCGAGCAGGGCGAGCAGCGCGACCGGCACGTTGATGTAGAGGCACCACCGCCAGCCCGCGTACTCGGCCAGCAGCCCACCCGCGATCAGGCCGATCGCCGACCCCGCGGCGCCGACCGCCGCGAACACCCCCAGCGCGCGCCCCCGTTCGCGCGGCCCGGTGAACGTCATGGTCAGCAACGACAGCCCCGCGGGGGCGAGAACAGCGGCAAAGGCTCCTTGCAGGGCCCGGGCCGCGAAGAGCGTCTCCTGGTTGCCGGCTGCCCCGCCCAGCGCGGAGGCGACGGCGAAGCCTGCCAGGCCGATGCCGAACGCGCGCCTGTGGCCCCACGTGCTGCCGACTCTGCCGCCGATCAGCAGCAGCCCGCCGAAGGCGAGCGCATACGCGGTGACCACCCATGGCCGGCTTCCGTCGGACATGCCGAGCGCGCTCTGCGCCGAGGGCAGCGCGATGTTGACGATGGTCCCGTCCAGGACGACCAGCAGCTGGGCCGCGCTCACCACCGGCAGCGTCCACCAGCGGGAAAGGCGTAACTCGGGCGATTCGATGTCTCGGGCATCCATGAATTCCATCGTTTCGTTGAAGGGATCCCGGAGACTTTTCGCCGACGGTGCCGTTCCTCCGGGCGGCCTGCCCCGGCAGCCCTCAACCCGCGGTCGAAACGGAGACCGCCCGCACCCCGAAGCCGGGGTGCGGGCGGTCTCCGTGACGGAATGTCAACCGTTGTCGCGTGAGCGGAGCTTCAGGCGGGGGGCGAGGCGGAACGCCGCGAAGCCCACCGCGGCCAGGCCCGCCGCCGCCGCGAGGAGCAGGCCGACGCCGCCCGCGCCGGTGGAGGCGAGGCTGCCGCCGTCGAGGTCGGTCGACGTGCCGCCCGTGGTCGAGGTGCCGCCGCCGGTCGTGCCGGAGGTGCTGCTCGCCGACGGGCTCGGCTCGGCGGACGGGCTCGGCTCGGCCGTGGGGCTACCGGACGGGGAGGGGGACTCGTCGCCGGGTCCGGGCTCCTGCGAGCCGTCACCGGGGACGACCTCGACCGCGAACTGGGTCATGGCGTCTCCGACCGAGGCGGCCACGGTGTACGTGCCCGTGCCCTCACCGGCGGTCAGGGCCGGGGCCGTCGCCTTGCCCGAGTCGTCGGTCTTCACGCGGACCACCCGGTCCTCGCCCTCGAAGCGGGGCGCGTCCTCGGCGGTGTCCTCGACGCGGAACTCCACCTCGGTGCCGGCCGGTGCCGTCTTGCCCGACTTGACCACCCCGGCGATCAGCGCGTCGGCGAAGTCCTGCCCCTGCTCGGCCTTCTGCTTGTCGCCACCGGCGGTGCTCACGACGTACGGGGACTCCTTGACCCGCACGGTGAAGGCCGTCGACGCGCCCAGGGTCTTCGCCCGGACGGTGAACGAGCCCTCCTTGCTGCCGCTCAGGTTGATCCACGGGGTCTGAGCACGGCCCTGGGCATCGGTCGCCACGACCGTCTCGTCGTCGTCGGGGCCGTTGGTGAGGTAGAAGAGCGGCTCCAGGCCGTCCGGGTCCTCGATGGTGTACGTCACGGAGGCGTCCGCGACCGGCTTGCCGTCCTTGCCCTGGGCCACCACGGCCAGCGGCTGGACGTCGGTGCCCGGCTGGGTCGTCACGTCGGTGCCGGTGACCTGGGCCAGCCGGTCGACGGGCAGGCCCCGCCACTGCAGGACGATCCGGCCGGGGCCGCCGGGCGCGTTGGCGCCGCCCTCGGCCACACCGGAGTTGACCGGGTCGCCGGAGGGGGCCCAGAACGGGTCGTTCTTCTCCGGTGCCTTGTTGCCGTTGCCGACGACGAGCCGGGCGTCGTCCACCCGGGCCGGTTCGGCGTAGCTGGAGCCGCCGCCACCGCTGCCGGTGGTGGGGTCGCTGCCGGTGGACGAGCCGGTCTCGGCACCCGTGCCGCCGCCACCGCCCGCGTAGCCGGCACCGCCGCCGCCACCGCCGTAGCGGCCCGCGCCGCCGGCCCCGCCGGCACCGCCCTTGGCGTGGTCGGCGCCCGCGGCGCCGTTGCCGGTACCCGCACCGCCCTTGGCGCCGGTGGCGCCCTTGCCGCCACGCCCCTTCTCCGAGGCGTCCTGGCCGGACTCGCCACCGGCGGCGCCCGCCCGACCGTGGGCGATGTCGCCGCCCCCGCCGCCACCGCCGCCGGCGACGACCAGCGCCGAGCCGCCGCTGGTGCGGATGGCGCTGCTGTTGCCGCCGCGGTCGGCGCCGCTGCTGCCGCCCTTGCCGCCGAGGGCGTCACCGGCGTTCGGACCCCCGACGGCGATGCTCAGCGCCTCTCCGGGGCTGACCTTCAAGGTGCCGGCGACGAAGCCGCCCGCACCGCCGCTCGTCATGGAGTTGCCGGCGCCGCCCTCTCCCCAGGCCCGTACGTCCAGGCCCGTCACGCCGGACGGCACCGTGAACTCGTGCGTCCCCGTCTTCGGATCGAACAGGCGGCAGCCGGAGAAGCCCTCCGTCGGTGTGCACGCCTTCCCGGCGAGCACCGCGCTGCCGGCGGCCGTCGCGGCCGGAGCGCCCGTCAGGGCGGTGCCGGCGGTCAGCGCCACGAAGGTCAGGGCCGCGGCGCCGCGCCGGAATCTGGCGCGGCGCGGCACGGCGGATCCGTGATGCATCAAGGGAACTCCCCAACTCGTCACAAGCTCCCCCCCAGGGAGCCATGAATTGCTCGATCAGAATCGAACACGACTAGTGGGACAGCTGATCAAACCTGAGGCTCTCGGTCAACCGAGAATGGTTGATTCCGGACGCGGAGGCCTCGGGGCAGAGCGCGCGGACGACGTGCACGGCGATGGCGTCGTCGATCGGGTGCGGCTTCGGACGGCCGTTCTCGTCCAGCTCCTGGTACTTCATCAGGTTCTGGGCGAGGGCGACCTGGCGCTTGCCGTCACGGCTGGACAGCGCGATCGTGCCGGCGCCGAACACCGCCCCGTCATGGCCCCAGAAGCGGCCGCAGCCGCGCAGTTCGAGGGCGTAGATGCCGAGGCCGTAGTCCACGCCGGACACGGGGACCGTGCGCGTCATCTGGTCGAGGGAGGCCTTGCCGACCAGCTTCCCGCCGAGCAGGGCGCGGTAGAAGCGGTTCAGGTCGTCGGTGGTGGAGACGACCGAACCCGCGGTGGACGCCCACGACATGTCGTAGACGCTGAAGTCGCGGGGCGGGTCGAGCAGGCCGAACCACGACTCGTACATCCGCGGGTGCGGGCCCTTGATGTACGGGGTACGCGGCAGGTACGTGTGGCGCAGCCCGGCCCGGTCGATGACGTGGCGGGTGAGGTAGGCGCCGGCCTTCTGGCCGGTGACCTTCTCCAGGAGCAGCCCGGCGATGACGTAGTTGGTGTTGGAGTACGAGCCGGGCACCGCACCGGGGCGTCCGGTCGCGGGGGCCGCGAGGCCCATCCTGACCAGTTCCGCGGGGCGTATGGAGCGGAAGCGTTCCTCTTCCAGGCTGGCCGGGGAGTTCCGGGTGAGGGAGGGGAAGGCGCCCGCGACGAAGTCGCCGATGCCACTGGTGTGGTTCAGGAGCATGCGGACGGTGATCTCCCGGCCGCGCTCCCCGGGTATCAGCTCCGGGAGGTAGTCGCCGACGGGTGCGTCGAGCCGGATCCGGCCGCGCTCCACCTGCTGCATCACACCCACGGCGGTGAAGGTCTTGCTGATGCTGCCCACCCGCTGGCGCATGCCCGGCGTGACGGGCCGTCCGGTGGCCACGTCGGCGACCCCGGAGGCTCCGGTCCACCGCTCGCCGCCGTCCCGGACGGACGAGAAGACGCCGTACATGCCCGCCTCGTGGACGGCGTCCAGCGAGTCGCGCAGGGCGGGCCGGTCCAGGGACACGGCGTCCGGGGAGGCGGCGGGGCCGGCCTGCGCGGGCGCGGTCAGTACGACGGTGGTGGTCAGCAAGGTGGTGCCCAGGACGGTTCCGAGGAGCCGGGCGATGCGCAACTGCTTGTCCCTTCCCTGATGTTCGAGTACGTCGGTTTTCGACCACGTCGTGTTCGAACAGGTCGGGATCATCGTCTTGGGCGGCGGACGGTCCTTACATCCTTCCGAGGGATGATCGAAAACCGGCCGCCGCCCGCTGACGCGCCGTCACGCCGCCTGTGTGTCCGACGTGATGCGCAGCGCCTCCACCAGCTCCCGGTACAGCGCGTCCGTCGCGAGCAGCTCCGCGTGGCCGCCCCGGGCGCGGACCCGGCCCGCCTCCATCACCACGATGGTGTCCGCGTCGATCACGGTCGACAGGCGGTGGGCGATGGTGACGACCGCGCCGGTCGCCGCGCGGGCGCGCACGCAGGTCTGCACGGCGGCCTCGGTCAGCCCGTCGAGCTGGGCCGTCGCCTCGTCCAGGAGCAGCACGTCCGGGGTGCGCAGCAGGGCCCGGGCCAGGGCGATGCGCTGCCGCTCGCCGCCGGAGACCGCCGCGCCGGACAGGGGCGTGTCGAGTCCCTCGTCCAGGGCGTCGACCTTCTCGGCCAGCCGCACCTCGTGCAGGACGCGCCGCAGTTCCTCGTCGGTCGCGCCGGGGCGGGCCAGCAGCAGGTTGTCGCGGATCGTCCCGGGCACGACCGGGGTGTCCTGCTCGACGTACGCCAGGCGCGACCGGATCTCGTCGTGGGAGTGGTCGCGGTACGGGCGGCCGTCCAGGAGCAGTTCGCCGCCGGTCGGCTCCAGGAAGCGCAGGACCAGGGAGAACAGGGTCGTCTTGCCCGCACCCGACGGTCCGACGATCGCCGTGTGACCGTACCGGGGGATCACCAGGGAGACGCCGCGCACCGCCGGGTCGGCGCCGGGGCCGTAGGCGGCGCTGACGTCCCGCAGTTCCAGCACGGGGGTGTCCTCGGCGGCCGCCGCACGCACCGGCGCGGGTCCGCGGACGTGGTCCTCGGCCCGTCCTTCCGACTCCAGGGCGTCGGTCTCCCGGATCCGCTCCGCGGCGGCGATCCCCGACTGGAGCGCCGTGATGTTCTGGCTGAGCTCGCCGACCGGGTCCATCAGGCCGAACGCGTAGAGCAGGAACGCGATGAGGCCGGACACCTCCAGGGCGCCCTCCGAGACCCGCCAGGCGCCCACGCCCAGCACGAGGATGATCGCGAGCTGGATGCCGGCGACCGCGATCGTCCAGGCCAGGGCCTCGCGGCGGACGGCACGGACGCCGTGCTCGGCGGAGGCGCGGGCGTCGGCCACGATGCGCTCGGCCGTGCGGTCCTCGGCCCGGCCGGCCTTCACGGTCCGGATCGCGCGCAGCGCGCCCTCCAGGTTCCCGCCGAGCCGTCCGAGGTGGTCCTGGGCGCGCTGCTGCGCGGTCGCGATCCCGGGCATCAGGACGGCGAACAGGACGCCGACCACCGCCACGGCCGCCGCGACCGTCCCCAGCAGCACCAGGTCGAGGACGCCCATGAGGATCAGGGTCCCGAAGAGCATGACCACGGCGTTGATCAGGCCGACCGGGGCGCCGGTGGCGGCCTGGTGCAGCAGGACCGTGTCGGAGGTGACGCGGGTGACCAGCTCGCCGGGCGGGCGCCGGGTGACGGCCGGGACCGTCGCCGTCAGGAAGCGCCGCACCATCGACTCGCGGGCCCCGAGCACCACGCGCTCCCCCAGCGCGCCGAGCAGCGTCCACTGCCAGTACATGACGGCACTGCCGACGACCAGCAGAACCAGGAGGGCCCAGATCGGCCCGCGCAGCGACTCCGATCCGCCGAGCGCGTCGAGCACGCCCTTGGTGACCATCGGCGTGGCCAGCCCCATCCCGGAGCCCACCAGGGCGAGGGCGAGCGCCAGGACCAGCGCGCGCCGATGTGGGCGGGCGAACGACCAGAGGATCCGCAGCCGCGGGACGGACAGCTTGGGGGACGCGCTTTCCGGAACAGTCATGATGCCGAGTGGAACACTGTTGTTCCATAACGGTCAATCGATTTTCATCATGGAAGGCGCGCTACCGTATGCGGCATGGGTGAGGAGCGGGCCGTGGCGGCCGAGAGCGGAACCCGGGCACGCACGCGTCGCGCCATCGTCGACGCCGCCGTCGCCCTGCTGGCCGGCGACCCGACCGCGTCGCTCGGCGACGTCGCGACGGCGGCGGGTGTGGGGCGTACGACGGTCCACCGCTACTTCCCCGAGCGGTCCGACCTGCTCGCCGCGATCAGCGCGGACGTCCTGGACAAGGTCGAGGCGGCGACCGAGCGCGCCCGGCTCGACGACGGCCCGGCCGCCAAGGCGCTGGAGCGGCTGTGCCAGGAGTACTTCGAGCTCGGCGACGGCCTCACGCTGATGTTCGACACGCCGCAGTTGACGAACTGGTCCGACTGGGACGAGGAAACCCCCGCCGATCTGCACTTCCTGCACACGGTCCGGCGCGGCCACGCGGAGGGCAGCATCGATGCCGAGCTCCACGAGGAGTGGGTCCGCAACCTGGTGTGGGCCCTGCTCTACACGGCCTGGGAGCACACCCGCACCACCGGCACCCCCAAGCACTCGGCCCTGACCCTGTGCCTGCACACCCTGCGCAAGGCCATCGCGCCCTAGGAGCGCTTTCCAGGGGGCGGGAAGACCGGGGCCGGCTCCCGAGCGGCACACGCGGGGACGCGACGGCCGGACCCGGCCTTCCTCTGGCCGCAATCTGCCACCCGTACGACGGTGCCGCCTCCGGGGCGGGCCCGAACGGGGAGAGGGGAGGGCCCGCCGGCCGGTTAGGGAGCGGTTCGGTGCGGATGGGGGTGGCAGGGTCTGTGATGATGTGCGCATGTCGACCCTTGCCACCGTCGCGGTGCTGGCCCTCGCCGCGCTCCACGCCTACATCCTGGTGCTGGAGATGTTCCTGTGGACCACGCCACGGGCCCGGGCCGCCTTCGGTACCAGTGCCGAGTTCGCCGCCTCGACGAAGGCCCTGGCGGCCAACCAGGGCCTCTACAACGGCTTCCTCGCGGCCGGCCTGGTGTGGGGCGCGGTGGCGTCCGACCCGGTCGGCTTCCAGGTGTCGGTGTTCTTCCTGGTGTGCGTGGCGGTCGCGGGGCTCTACGGCGCCGCGACGGCGAGCAGGAAGATCCTCTTCGTCCAGACCGTCCCGGCGCTGGCCGCCCTGGCCCTGGTGCTGCTCGCGCGCTGAGTCAGAGGCCCTGCGTGACGGCCCGTGCCATGACCCGGCGGGCCTCCGCCTCGTCGGTGGCGGGCGGCACCACCAGCAGGTCCCAGCGCCCCCGGCCGGGGGCGAGCAGGCACACGGTGTGCGGGGCGGTCGGCGAGTCCGTGCGCCCCACGTGCACCGCCTGGCCCGCCACATCCATCCGCTCCGGGCACTCCGGCCAGGTGTCCCCGTTGACCAGGACGCTGCTGATCCGGCCCCAGGCAGCCGGCAGCCCGCCGAGCAGCCCGGGCAGTTCGGCGGCCAGGTCGTAGGAGCGGGGCCACCACGCCCCGTCGATGCGGCGGGCCGTGCGGTCCTGGCGCGCCTGGTCCGCGATCCGTAGCCGGACCTCGGACGGGGCGGGGACGGACGGCGGGGGCGAAGAGGCGGACGTCATCGAGGGACTCCTGCTGCGGAGGGGCGGCGAGACCGGTTCGGCCACCTGTTGCGACATACCCTCGGCATATCCACCGTACGCCGTGGGGCGGTACGGAGGCCGGGGCCGGCCGTACCGCCCACCGCCGGTCACAGACCGTAGCGGCTCTTCAGATGGCGCCAGAAGTCGCGCAGCATCCACGTGTCGAACTCGGTGATCTGCGTGGCGCTGCCCGCCTTCATCAGGAAGCAGCACTGGCCGGTCGGCGACCAGTCGTAGAAGTCGTCGAGGCCGAAGGTGTGGCCGACCTCGTGCAGGTAGATGTGGATGTTCTCCTGGTTCAGCGCGCCGGTGAAGTACTCCTGGCCCATGCGCTGGCCCCAGTCACCGCCCGCGCCGCCCTGGAAGCCCTTGGTCAGCCACAGCGACTGGTCGTAGTGGCGCGCGGCGCCGCCCGGGCACTTGGAGTAGTTGCCGTCCTGGTGGAAGAAGCGCCCGCAGTCCGGGGCGCACTGCGGGGAGCCGCCGCCGTCGAGGACGCCCGCGTAGATGTCGACGGAGTTGTCGGTCCACTGCAGGGTGGAGCGGTTCTTCACGGCCCAGCCGACGATGTTGACCGGGACGTTCGTGTACGGCCAGGCGTTGTGGCCCTTGCCGTTCACCACCATCGCGGACATCCACTTGCCGAACTGCTTCTTCAGCGCCGCGTGGATCCGGTCGCGCAGGGCGGCGCTGACCGGGGCGTCGGACTCCCAGCGCACGCAGTAGTTGACGCTGCCCCGGTTGGCCATGACCTGGTCCCAGCCGTAGTTCCGGAAGCCGTACAGGTTCCCGTAGGTCGACTCGACGTGGTTCCACACCTCGTTCAGGGGCTGGGCGAGGTGCGCGGGCGGATTCCATTCGTCGGCGGCCTGCGCCTTGCCGGACGCCATGCCGGGGGTGGCGAACGCCGCCGCCAGCACGGCGAGCACGGTGAGCAGCCGCGCCAGGTGTCTGCGCATGGTGATCTCCTCGTGGGGGAGAGGGATGTCACCCTGAGGTCGTCACCGGCGCGGCCGGGGTTGCCCGCCCATCACCGAAGGGCATTCCGGGCGCTTTATCACATTCCGTCGGCGATACTTGGGGCATGAATACGGCAACGTATGCAGAACTGGCGGCCTCGTCAGATCACGCGGTCGCCGTGGCCATCGCCTTCGTCGGCGGGCTCATCGTGGCCTGTGCGCTGATCTGGGCCGTGCGGGTCGGGATGCAGGTCATGGACAAGGACACCCATCACCCCGCCCCGGAGGAGCAGCCGCACCTGCCGGACACCGGTCCGGTCCGCGAGATGCGGGAGATGCGGGAGCCCGACGACATGCCGGTCGTGACGCGCGAGGGCCAGCGGCTCATGCCGCATGAGCTCCATCACTCGAGCACCAGGACCGGAAAGGACCAGAAACCGCGCCGCTGGTCGCCCGGATCCAGTGGATCCTTCGGCGGCGGCGGACTCGGCCGCACCTGAGACCGGGGGCGACATGTCCGCCCGCCACCGCAAGCGCTGGGCGACGTCAGGGGCTGCCACGGCGCTGGCCCTGTCCGCGGTGCTCGCGGGCTGCAGCGGTGACGACACCCCCGCGGACGCCGCGAGCAAGGCGGAGTCCGCGGTGGGGTCGATCGCCTCGGAGGCCGGCGAGGCGGTCGAGTCGGCCTCGGCCGAGGCGCAGCAGCGGCTCGACGACATCCAGGACGGCGTCGACGTCAAGGGCGACGTGACGACCGGGGCGCCCGTCACCGGCTCCGACGGCCGGGTCCGCACGGATGTCACCGCCCGCAACACCGACGACTCGGCCCGGTCCTTCGCCGTCCAGGTCGACTTCCGCAACGCCGACGGCCGGCTGGTCGACACGATCATCGTCACGGTGGACCACGTGCAGGCCGGCAGCTCCGCCACGGCCACCGCCCGCAGCACCCACGACCTGTCCGGTGAGGTCCGCACCGAGGTGGCCCGGGCGGTCCGCTACTGACCCTCACGCCGTACTACGCCACGCGAGCACCCCACGCCCCAGAAGGGGCGCGGGGAACGGCGCGACCAGCCACGACGGCGCCGCAGACACACACAACGCCAAGCCCCACACCCCCAGGGGCGCGGGGAACGGCGCGACCAGCCCCCTCACCCCCGCAGACACACGACGACCCGAATCCGCGCCACCCGCGGAGCGCTCAGCGGCCGAGCCACACCGTCGTGTCCGGTCCAACCCGCCCGTCCTCCAGGGGCGCGCTGCTCAGCAACACCTCCCCGGCCGGCAGGTCGACCGCCGCGCCGGACAGATTCGCGACGCAGCGCCACCCCTCGCAGCGGTCGAACCGCAGCACGCCCTCCGGGGCGTCCGCCGCCCAGGTCAGCTCCTCGCCGTCGAGCAGCTTGCGGCGCAGCCGCAGTGCCGTGCGGTACAGCTCCAGGGTCGAGCCCTCCACCCCGTCCTGCGCCTCGACGGCGTACGCGGCGAAGCCGGGCGGCTGCGGGAGCCAGGCCCCGCCGGGCCCGAAGCCGTACGACGGCCCGGCCGTCGTCCACGGCAGCGGCACCCGGCAGCCGTCACGGCCCTTGCGGACGTGCCCGGTCTGCTCCCAGATCGGGTCCTGGAGCACCTCGGTGGGCAGGTCGGCGACCTCGGGCAGACCGAGTTCCTCCCCCTGGTAGACGTACGCCGACCCGGGCAGCGCCAGCATCAGCAGCGTGGCCGCCCGGGCCCGGCGCTGCCCGGCCGCCTCGTCGACGGCCGGGGCGCGCCCGCCGGAGAGCAGCCAGGCGTTGAGGTCGGTGTCCGGCGGGAGCATCAGCCGGGAGGCGTGGCGGATCACGTCGTGGTTGGACAGCACCCACGTGGCCGACGCCCCCGCCGCCCGGGCGGTGGCGAGCGAGTCGGTGATGACGTGGCGCAACTCCTCCGCGTCCCAGCCGGCCTCCAGGTACTCGAAGTTGAAGGCCTGGCCGAGTTCGTCCGGGCGGGCGTACAGCGCACGCCGGGCGCCGGGCACCCACGCCTCGGCGACGGCCATGCGGGGCGGGCGGTACGCGTCGAGGATCTTGCGCCAGTCGCGGTAGATCTCGTGCACGTCGTCACGGTCGTAGAAGGGGTGGGTGCCGGGCGGCAGCGCGGTGAGTGCCGCCTCGCGGCTCAGCTCGGGCCGGCCGAGGTCGCGCAGGGGTTCGCTCAGGTCCTTGACGAGGGCGTGGGCGACGTCGATGCGGAAGCCGTCGACCCCGCGGTCGGACCAGAAGCGCAGGGTGGTGCGGTAGTCGGCGCGGACCTCCTGGTTCTCCCAGTTGAGGTCCGGCTGTTCGGGGGCGAACAGGTGCAGGTACCACTGGCCGTCGGGCACCCGCTTCCAGGCGCTGCCGCCGAAGACGGACTGCCAGTCGGTGGGCGGGAGTTCGCCGTGTTCGCCGCGGCCGTCGCGGAAGACGTAGCGGTCCCGGGCCGCCGAGCCGGGCCCCGCGTAGAGGGCCTCCTGGAACCACGCGTGCCGGTGCGAGGAGTGGTTGGGCACGATGTCGACGATGACCTTCAGGCCGAGCCGGTGGGCCTCGGCGACCAGGGCGTCGAAGTCGTCGAGGGTGCCCAGGCGCGGGTCGACTCCCCGGGGGTCGGCGACGTCGTAGCCGCCGTCGGCGAGTTCGGACGGGTAGAAGGGGCTCAGCCACAGGGCGTCCACGCCCAGGCCGGCGAGGTGGGTGAGGCGGCGGGTGATGCCGCGCAGATCACCGAGTCCGTCGCCGTCGGCGTCGGCGAAGCTGCGGGGGTAGATCTGGTAGACGACGGCCTGGCGCCACCAGTCGGGGTCCCGGGACGACAGGTCGAGGGTCGAGCGATCGGTCACGCGGTCTCCTTCGCAGGGCATACGGGCGACAGCATTGAATCTGTCCAGAATGCCGGAAAAAGGAACCATCGCGCTGATCGGAGTGATCCATTCCCGCTGTGACGGAAGTGTGATGGCGGAGCAACTTCCTTTGCATTACCGCAGGTTGACAGTGTGCTGCGGGCGCCGCCACGATGGGGCCACTGAGGCGCATGTGACCAATGAGCCCAGTATTTCTCAGACCACTCATCCCCCGGTGCGGCCCCGGCAGCCGCGTGCGTCGCGCTGCCCGCATGCCGTCACCCGGGTCCTGCACACGCCAAGAAATGGGATACGCATGTCCATAGCGAGACGTGTCACCGCGCGACGCCTGCTGGGGACGGGCGCCGCGGCCCTCGCCCTCTGCGCCGCCTCCGCCACGACCTCCTTCGCCACCGGAACGCCCGGCGGCGACGGCTGGTCGTCCGGCGGCAGCTACAAGCCGGGCACGGGCGCGGGCACGGAGACCGGGACCGACCGCTGCCAGTTCTCGCTCGACGGCACGAACTTCTACGACTCGGTCAAGGTCGACGACCAGAACCTGAAGCCGACCGAGGACGGCAAGGTCCACGTCAAGGTCCGCACGGCCGGTGGCGCGGCCACCTGCACGGCCTCCCTCGCGTCCTACCTCGCGCACGGCGCGACGTTCGCCACCTCCGGCGAGCAGGTGTTCGTCGACTTCGACACGGTGACGGTCAAGCCGGGCGCCACCGACTCGCTCGACATCGCCATCCCGGACAAGGGCTGCTTCGGGCAGATCGACCTGTACCGGGGTGCGGTGAAGTTCGACGGCGAACTCGACGCGAAGGACGGCTTCGAGCACGGCGAACTGCCCAAGGGACCGGACCGCCCGGTCATCAAGGACAAACTGATCGCGGCCTGGAACGGCGGCACGAAGGACTGCACGACCCCGCCGCCAGCGGAGGAGGAGCCGCCCGCCTCCACCCCGCCCGCGAGCCCGTCCGAGCCGGCCGAGGGCACGACGCCCCCGGCGAGCCCGTCGGAGCCGGCCGAGCCCTCGACGCCGCCGTCCTCCGGCACGGACACGCCCACCCCGAGCGCCTCCGAGTCGACGCCCGCCGCCCCCAAGCCGAACGGCGGTGGCGGTGACCTCGCCGAGACGGGCGCCGACAGCAGCACCGGCCCGATCGCCCTCGGCGCGGCCGCCCTGCTGGCGGGTGGCGCGGCCCTCGTCGTCGTGACGCGCCGCCGCTCGGCCAAGCGCGGCGCGTAGCACGCCCGAGCCCGAAGACGCCCGGTGTGCTGCCGTCCGGCGGCGGCAGCACACCGGGCGTTCCCGCGCCCCGCGGCCGGACCACCCCGGCGTGACGATCGCGGCGCACCGCCGCCGGCGTCACACCTCGACGGTCGCCAGGTACAGCTTCACGTAGCGCTCCACGTCCACGTCCAGCCCCACGTCGACCAGGGGCTGTTCGCGTGTGCCCTCGTGGAGTTCCGCCTCACCGGGCCGGGGGCGGCGGTCGACGATCGTCATGCCGCGCGTGGGTCCCGGCGCGAGGGAGACGTCCACCGGGAGGCGGTGCGTCGTCAGGCCCTCCGGGTCCACGACCGCGCACACCGCGCCCGCGTCGCCCAGACCGCCGGACGTCTCGGAGGGATCGCCGGGACGGCTGTCCGGATGGGCCGGACGGTGGGCGAGCAACTGCCCGGCCAGCCGTGCCCCCGGCTCGCCGCTCCCGCGCAGCCTGCGCACGTCGGCCGCGGGGACCACGACCCGCGTGAACACGTCCAGCCCGTACATCGTGATCGGCACCCCGGCCGTGAGCAGGATCGCGGCCGCCTCCGGGTCGTGCCAGACGTTGAACTCCGCGACGGGAGTGGCGTTCCCGACGGCCGCCGCGCCGCCCATGAAGACGATCCGCTCGAGGTTGCGGACCACCTCCGGATGCGTGCGCAGCAGCAGCGCGATGTTGGTGAGGGGGGCCATGGGGACGAGGGTGACCGGGCGCGGGGAGGCGAGGATCTCACTCCGCAGCAGCGTCACCGCGTCGACGTCGGCGGGCCTGCGGGACGGTTCCGGCAGGCCCAGGTCGCCCATGCCGTCGTGCCCGTGCACGTGCTGCGCCGAGCGGGGTGCCTCGATGAGCGGCCGCTCGGCGCCCCGGGCGACGGGGATGCCGGGGGCGCCCGCCTGCTCCAGCACGGTCAGGGTGTTGCGGACGACGCCGTCCACGTCCGTGTTCCCGGCCACGCAGGTGATCGCCCGCACGTCGAGCGCCGGGTGTCGTACGGCGAACAGCAGGGCGAGGGCGTCGTCGACGCCCGTGTCGCAGTCGATGATCACCGGGATGCGCCGGCCGTCCGTCACGGCGGGACTCCTTCCAGTGGCTTTGCGGGAAGCTTCCTGGCAGCGACCCTACGGCCTGCCCGGCGGCCCGCGCCCCGCACGTGGCCCCGGCCGCCTGCCGCCGGCCGGCTTCCTCGGCCCGTGGCCGCATCCTCGCGCAGCGGCCTCCCGCGACACCGGCGGCCCGGCGCGCGGAGGTCGTCAGAGCGTTCCGGCGGGCGTGGGAGGACCAGGAGGCGGTGCCCGGCATCCGCCGCGCTCAACCCCGACGAGCTCCGGCCCTGGACGGCGCACCGGCCTGCGCCGCGCGGCGACCCGAACGGACGCGGCGATGATTCCGGCCCCGGCGGACGGTCGTTACGGGGAGGAGACGACGAAGGAGTCCGCCATGCCCGCACAGCGACCGACGACCGAACTCGACGCCCGTTACAGCTCCGCGCTCAACCCCCGCCCGGGCGCCGCGGCGGTGACGGCCACCGACTGGGACGAAGCCCGACGGCGGCTGGAGACCGCCGAGATCTTCTGGGTGTCCACGGTGCGGCCCGGCGGCCGGCTGCACGTCACGCCCTGCATCGCCGCCTGGCACGGCGGGGCGCTGTACTTCTCCACCGGCCGCGGGGAGCAGAAGGCGAAGAACCTCGCGCACGACGCGCACTGCGCCCTGACCACCGGGGCGAACTCCCTCACCGACGGGTTCGACCTCGTGGTCGAGGGCACGGCCGAGCCGGTCGCCGACCGTGCCCTGCTGGAGGAGGTGATCACGGCGTTCGAGACGAAGTACGGACCGCACATCACCTCCCCCGAGGGCACCTTCCACGGCATCGGGGACGAGTTCCGCAGCGGCGACGCGGTGGTGTTCGCGGTGGCCCCGGACACGGCGTACGGCTTCGGCCGGGACAACGGGGTCTACAGCCACACGCGCTGGACGTTCTGAGACCGCCCTCGGCCCGGTCGCACCCGTTCTACGACGGGTCCCACAGACCGGGTCCGCGGGCCGCCACCCGGTCGCCGATCCGGCGCAGCAGTTCGGCGCCGGGCAGGGCGTCCGGCCGGCGGCCGTCGCGCAGACGCGGTGCGACCAGCCCCGCGGCGGCCTCCCGCCCGCCGATCACCGCCTGGTACGGCACCAGCCGGGCCGCGCGGATCCGGGCGGCGAGGGTGCCCTGTCCGGGGCCCGCGACCTCGGCGCGCAGACCGAGCTCCCGGGCGTGCCCGGCCAGCGCGTCGGCGGCCTCGGTCTGCTCCTCGCCGACGGGCAGGACCGCCAGCTGCACCGGTGCCAGCCACGGCGGGAACGCGCCGCCGTGCTCCTCGACGAGGTGGGCGACCGCGCGCTCCACGCTGCCGATGATGCTGCGGTGCACCATCACCGGGCGGTGCTTCGCCCCGTCGGGGCCGATGTAGTGCAGGTCGAAGCGCTCGGGCTGGTGGAAGTCGATCTGCACGGTGGACAGGGTGGCCTCCCGGCCCGCCGGGTCGGTGATCTGTACATCGATCTTGGGGCCGTAGAAGGCCGCCTCGCCCCCGGCCGCCTCGTAGGGGACGCCGGAGCCGTCCAGGACCTCCCGCAGCAGGGCGGTGGCGCGCCGCCACAGCTCCGGGTCGGCCACGTACTTGCCGCCCTCGCCGGGCAGCGACAGCCGGTACCGGGACGCGCGGATGCCCAGGTCCGCGTAGGCGCGGCCGATCAGCTCCAGCGCGGCACGGGCCTCCTGGACGGCCTGCTCCAGGGTGCAGAAGACGTGCGCGTCGTTGAGGGTGATGGACCGCACCCGGGTCAGGCCGCCGAGGACACCGGACAGCTCCGAGCGGTACATGCCGCCCAACTCGGCCATACGCAGCGGTAGTTCGCGGTAGCTGCGGGAGCGGGAGCGGTAGATCAGGGCGTGGTGGGGGCAGAGGCTGGGGCGCAGCAGGACCTGTTCGGCGCCCACGTCCATCGGGGGGAACATGTCGTCGCCGTAGTGGTCCCAGTGCCCGGAGATCTCGTACAGCTCGCGTTTGCCGAGGACCGGCGAGTACACGTGCCGGTAGCCGGCCCGCCGTTCCGCGTCGCGGATGTACTCCTCCAGGGTGTGCCGCACGATCGCGCCGTCGGGCAGCCAGTACGGCAGCCCGGCGCCCATCAGCGGATCGGTGTCGAACAGGTCCAGTTCACGGCCGAGTCGGCGGTGGTCGTGCACGGTGACTCCTCGCGGTGGGGAGGCGAGCACCACGCGAGGAAGCCCCGGGGCACTCGCCCCGGGGCTTCGGACATCAGCTGTCAGCGCGCCGGGACACTCTCCGGCGTCGTCGTGGCGGACGGGTACGACTGGGCGCGCTGCATGGGCGGGACCGTAACAAGGGCATTGGGGGCGGGGCCACGGGTTTTCGGACGGCGGCCGGGGTCCCGGTCCGCTCACCCGGACGGCACGTATCGCTGGTGGGCGGGCGGGCGCGGTGGTGCCGTAAGAGCATCCACCCGTTCTCGGAGAGACCGCTCCGTCCGGAGGCGCCTCCACGAGCCCCTCGCAGGAGGCACCCCGATGACCCATCCTCCGGCCGCCCGCGCCCTCCTCGCCTCCGCGCTGTCCGCGACCGCCCTGCTGGCCACGGCCGGCTGTTCCGTCGTCGACGAGCCGCGCCCCCGGTGGTTCTCCGCCTCCGCGTCCGCCTCCGGCGCGTCGCCCGCCGTCGAGCAGCCCGCCGGTTCCGGCGCCGCCCTCACCGAGGCGCAGGCCCAGGCGGCGCTGGTCACCGAGGCCGACCTGGGCGAGCCGTGGGGGCCGACCCGGGGCGCGCGGACCTGGCGGGACGGGCTGCTCAAGGGCACCACGGAGGACGGGGACTGCCAGCGGCTGCTGGACGCCCTCTACCTGGAGGAGCCCTTCGGCACACCGAAGGGCCCGGAGGCGACGTCCGCGCTCGACGACGGCGACACCGACGCCCAGCTGCGCTACCGGGTCGCCGCGTATCCCCCGGCGGACGTGGACCGCACGCTGGACTGGATGAAGTCGCTGCCGGACCGGTGCGGCCAGTTCACGGTCACGACGACCCGCGGCGTCGTCCAGGGCGTGGAGGTCCGGGACCTGCCGCTGCCGCCGGTGGGGGACGCCCGGCAGGCCCTGCGGGTCACGCTGGCCGGCGAGACGGAGGAGGGGGAGCTGACGTACCTCACCATGGACCTCGCCGCCGTCCGCGTGGGCGAGGAGGCGATCACCCTCACCAACGCCGGCCTCGACGAGGTGTACGCGGAGGTCACCCAGCAGGCCGTGCAGCTCGGGGCGCAGCGCCTGGCCGAGATCAGGAAGCAGGGCAGGGCGCAGATCTGACGTCCCGGGCCTCGGGAGTCACGACCGGTCGAAGCGCGTGCGGTGGGCGATGACGTCCCGTGCCACGTCCAGGGCCGTGCGCCCGTGCGCGAAGGCGTCGGCCCGCAGCCGCGCGAGCGCGTCGTCCGCGCCCACGCCGAGCTGCGCCATGATCATGCCGACGGCCCGGTAGACCTCGTCGTGGTCGGTGGCCAGGCCGCTCAGCCAGTCCTCCCCGTCCGGGGTCTCGGGCTCGTCCCCGTGCGGCAGTGCCATCAGGGCCACGGTCATCACCCCGGCCACGATCCGGGCCACGTGCAGCTGGCGGTCGGTGAGCCCGCCCGGGCGGTCGCGGTACAGGTCGAGCGTGCCGACGCACACCGTTCCGCTGCCCAGCGGCACCGCGTACACCGCCCGCACTCCGGCCTCCGTCGCCTGCTGGGCGAAGACCGGCCAGCGTCCCGCGTCCCGGCCCGAGGTCAGGTCGCAGGCGAGGACCGGCGCGCCGTCCTCCAGCGCGCTCTGGCAGGGGCCGTCACCCAGGGTCGCCTGGATCTGCGCCAGGTGCGCGGCCTGTGCGCTGCTCGCGCTCAGCTGCACGGGCATGCCCTCGCTGCGCAGGGACACGCTCGCGCCGGTCACCGGCAGCAGTTCCACCGCCACCTCGCACAGCCGTCCCGGGACCTCGCCGGGCTCGGCGCCCCGCATGCCTCGGGCGATCACGTCGGCGGCCCGGGCTCCGTCCGGGTCCGGGTCTCCGCCTCCGGTGCGGCCGGGACCCGGGTCGCCGTCGTGGGCGCCTCCGGGATCGTCCCTGGGCCGCACGATCACCGCCTCCTTCGCACCGCGGCTTGCACCGTCGCCTTGTCCGGGGCACCCGCCGGGGCCCTCCCGGAGGTGCCCCGACTACCCGTCGCGGAAGGGGCGAAACCCCTCGGTGGGGCGGTCGCCGTGGCGTGTGGCCTCAGCGTTTCTCGTACGGGTTGTCCGGCTGCGGCACCCGCCGGACGGAGGCGGCGTCGACGACCGGCGGCCAGGCGGCGTCCGAGCCGAGCCCGCCCTCGGGGTGCCACCTGCCGGTGACCGTCACCCACGTGTCGGCCGGCGGGGCCTGAGCACCGCGTACCTCGGCCCTGGCGGCCGTGGCGTCGGCGGCGCAGCAGGAGACGAGGAGGCGGGTGACGTACCAGGTGCCATCGCCGCGGGTGACGAAGCCGGTGAGCCGGACCGTACGGCCGTCCAGGGAGCGGCCGCTGTCGTAGACCGCCCGGGAACCGAACTCCCCGAGGGTGAGGTCGACGGGGTTCCCGGGCGGCAGGGCCGGGAAGGTGCCGACGCCCCGGGCGGCACTCCGGGCCGCCTCGCGCTCCGCGCTGTAGGAGCCGAGGGCGGGCGGCGGGAAGAGGAGGAGGGCGAGCGCGGGGACCGTGAGGAACCAGGCGACCCGGGGCCCGCCGGGGCCGTGACCGTGCCCCGCGTGGCCGCCGCCGTCCCCGTGGTCGTGGTCGTGGTCCGCCCTGTTCGTCACCACCGCCACCGCCGCGCCCAGCAGCACCAGCGCCGCCCCGGACACCACCAGGTACGGCCGCAGCCCCGCCTGGACGTAGCGGAGATACAGCTCGCCGAAGAGCGACACCCGCAGGATCGCCGCGCCCAGCAGCGCGAGCAGCACGGCCGGTCCGTAGCGCCTCACAGCAGCCACCACCCCACCAGGACGCTGCTCGTCACGGCGACCATCCACGTCGCCGCCGAGAACCGCACCGCGAAGGCCCTGCCGAACGTGCCCGTCTGCAGCGCGATCAGCTTCAGGTCGACCATCGGCCCGACCACCATGAACGCCAGTCGCGCGGTCGGGGAGAAGCCGCTCAGCGACGCCGCCACGAACGCGTCGGCCTCGCTGCACACGCACAGCACGACCGCCAGCAGCGCGAGCAGCAGCACCGACAGCCAGGCGGACCCGGTGAACACCTCCAGCAGCGACCGCGGTACGACGATGTCGAAGGTCGCCGCGGCCGCCGCCCCGAGGACGAGGAAGCCGCCCGCGTGCAGGAAGTCGTGCTGCAGCCCGGAGACGAAGGCGCGCGGGCCACCGCCCGGCGCCTGCCCACCGCGCCGCTTCGGCGGCCGCAGCCACTCCTCCCGCCCGAACCGGGCCCACAGCCAGCCCATCACCACGGCCGTGCCGAGCGAGGCGAGAAGCCGGCCGAGGACCATCTCCGGCTGCCCCGGGAAGGCGATGGAGGTCGCCACCAGGACGACGGGGTTGATCGCGGGCGCCGACAGCAGGAAGGCGAGCGCGGCGGCCGGTGCGACACCCCGCCGCATCAGGCTCCCGGCCACCGGCACGGACGCGCACTCGCAGCCGGGCAGCACGACCCCGGCCGCCCCCGCGACGGGCACGGCGAGCACCGTACGGCGGGGCAGCAGCCGCTGGAACACCCGCTCGGGCACGAACGCGCCGATCGCCGCCGACACGAAAGTGCCCAGCAGCAGGAACGGCACGCCCTGGACGGTGATCGCGGTGAACACCGTCCACCAGGCCGCGACCGGCGGGGTGTAGAGGCCGAGCGCCACCAGGGGCCCGAGCACCGACCCCACCGTGAGGACGGCGAGCAGCGCGGCACCGCCGAGGACGGCGTACACCAGGGCCCGCAGGCCCAGCCGTATGCCGTCGGCCACCGTTCGTTGGTTCTCCACGCGCCCGCCCCGGTCGTTCACATCCCCGGAGGGAGGCTAACCCGCACGGCAGTGCGAAGGCGCCCGGTTGCTCACAGAGGGGGCTGGGCGGGCGCGGGCCCGAGGGTGGTGGTGCCCGGGGCCGTGCGGTGCCCGAGGCCCGTCCGGTAGGCGTCCAGGGCCGCCTCCACCCGGCCGGTCCGCCGCAGCAGGTCACCGAGCAGGCGGCACAGGTCGGCCAGGTCGCCGGCGGCACCGGCCCGCTCCAGCAGGCTCAGGGCGCGGACGTAGTGTTCCTCGGCCTCCTCCGTGCGACGGGCGTCCTCGGCGATGATGCCGAGCAGCCGGTGCGCGGCGGCGGCGTGGACGGCGCCGCGCTCGGGGGACAGGTGCCCGAGGACGTCGTGCAGCAGGGCCGCCGCCTCGTCGGACCGGCCGCGCCGGTGCAGCACGTCGGCCAGCTCGACGGCTACCTGGCTGCTGTAGAGGGCGGCGCGCTTGGCCGACAGCATGCCGAGCGCCTCCCGCAGTTCGGCCTCCGCCCGCTCCAGCTGTCCGTCCTGGGCGTAGACGTAGCCGCGCATCCAGTGGCAGTTGGCGAGTTCGGTGCGGATCTGCAGGCCCCGGTACAGTTCGGCGGCCTTGGCCAGGGAGGCGTCGGCCTCGGCGAGACGGCCCTCGGCGACCAGGGTGCGGGCGACGGACCGGTGCATGCGGGCGACCAGGGCGGGGTCACCGGACTGCGGGGCGAGGGCCAGGGCGAACTCGGCGGCCTGGGCGGCCCGGGCGTGCGCGCCCATGTCCATGTACGGGCCGATGGCGCTGGCGTAGAGCAGCAGCAGGGCGTCCGGGTCGTGCAGGCCGCCGCGGTTCAGTTCGTCGAGGGCGGTCTCCAGCAGGTAGACCGCGTAGCGGAGTTCACCGGCGAGGTAGTGCGCCACGGCCCGGCCGCGCAGGGCCGGGACACGGGCGGGCAGCGGCGCGCCGGCCAGACACTCCTCGGCCCGCTCGAAGTACTGCCGGCCCGCCACGAGTTCGCCCGTCTCCAGGGCGCACTCGCCGAGGCCCAGCAGGGCGGCGGACCGCTCCGCGGTGAGCCCGTGCGTCTCGGCCTCGGCGAGCAGCCCGGCGTACTGCCCGGCCGCCGCCTCCGTCTCGCCGACGGCGAGGATCCGCTGGGCCTCGGTCAGCCGCAGCCGCAGCTCGGTCACCCGTCGCGCGGAATGCCCGCTGGCCAGCTCGTCGAAGGCGACGCCGAGCCGGTCCGCGAGATGCCGCAGCGCGTCGTCGGAGGGCCGCACCCGGCCCGACTCCAGGGTGGAGATATAGGCCGGTGTGTACACGGGTTCCGCCAACTGCCTTTGCGTCAGCCCGCGTTCCACACGCAACCGCTGCACCCGGCGACCGATGGTCCCCGGATCGTCACGCTCCCCCACGCCAACTCCCCCTGTGCCCCTTGCCGTTCGACCTGAACTGCCCCTAGGTTAAACGGAGTGTTAAGCCGAATTGTTGAACACGTTTAACACACTGCCGCCGTAGTCACCGCCCCAGTTGCGAGGTCGCCGTGCTGATGCGCACACGCACCGCCGAGCGGTACGCCCGAGGCTTCACCGCCGCCCTGGTCGCGGTGGCGACCCTGCTGCTCGCGGCGAACGCGGGCCCGGCAAGAGCCGAAACCCCGGAACCGGCCCCGCGGGCGGTGGCCGACTCCCGCTGAGCGCGACGTTCGCGCTGCGGGAAATCCGGCCGAGTCAGTCGGGCAGAACCTCGCTCAGCGCCTCGTCGAGGTTCTTCGCCACCTCCGCGTCCCGCGGCGGCCGGGGGCCGTACAGGGCGCCCAGTTGGGTGATGAGGGTCTGGGTGACGGCGCCGTACAGGGGTGTGCGGGGGCGTTGCACGGCCTCGCTCAGGGCCGGGAGCAGGATGTCGCGGGAGTAGCTGACGCCGCCGGCGAGCTGGTCGGGGGCCTTGACCTCGGCGCTCTCGCCGGTGGGGGACGCCGAGGCGCCTGTGGAGTACGCGGAGGCGTGCCGACACTCCGGGGTGCCGCCGGGGTGCCGGTAGGCGGAGGTGCGGGTCGCGGCGAACCCGGCGCGCAGCAGGCAGCGTTCGCTGTCCGGGTCGGTCAGGAACGCGATCAGCTCGGCGGCCTTGGCGGCCCGCTGCTCGGACGTGTTCGAGGTGACGGCCAGGTTCTGCCCGCCGAGCACGGCCTTGCCGGGCAGCCGGGTCACACCGAGATTCCCCTTGAACCTCTCGTACAGGGCCGGGTAGACGTACGGCCAGTGCCGCAAGAACGTCGTGCGGCCCTCCGCGAAGGCGCTGAGCGACTCGGCCTCGCGGGAGCCGGAGGCCTCGTCCAGCATGTACGGCGGTGACTGCGTGCGCTCCCGCAGTTCGGTCACCCCGGCCGTCAACTGCTCCTCGTCGGCGGTGTACCGGCCGTCCTCGTCGGTGAGCGCGAAGTCCGGGACGGCCGAGGCGAACGCCTCGATCGCGTTGACCGTACGGCCCTCGTAGGCGGCGAGCTGCGTGGTCCACCCCTCCTCGTAGTTCCCGGGCTTCGTGGGGTCGTCGTTGACGGCGTCGATCAGTTCCCGCAGGTCGTCCCAGGTCACTCCGCGGCCCAGTCCGGTCCGGGAGGTGCCCGCGCCCCGCAGGTGGTCCTTGCGGTAGTACAGCAGGCCCACATCGCTGTTGAAGGGAACGGCGTACCGCTCGCCGTCCCAGAACGACGTCCGGTCGACGGCCTCGATGATGTCGTCGGGCGACTTCACCGCCGCGCCGGTCAGCGGGCGGATCAGGCCGGCGGCGGCGAACTCCGGGATCCAGGTCACGTCCAGGTTCACCACGTCGTACTCGGCGCCGCCCGACTGGAGCGCGCCGAGCAACTGGCTGCGCTGCTGGTCGGCGGAGCCGGGGAGCTCCACCAGGCGGGCGCGGTAGCCGTGTTCGCCCTCCTGGGCGTTCCAGGCGTCGATGAGCTGCTGGCGGATGCCGTTCTTGCCGGTCACGTCCTGGCCGCTGGCCACCACGATCCGGGGCGGGTCGGCGGCGCCCTGCGGCTGCTCCGGCGCGTCCTTGCCGGTGCAGGAGGTGAGCGCGAGCAGGGACAGCAGGGACAGTGCGGCGGCCGTCAGGCGGCGGGCCATCATTCCTCCCCCGTTCCGGTGCGGGCGACCTCGTCGTGCAGGGCGGGCACGAGATCGTCACCCGTGTCGAGGCAGCGGCCCCGGCCGGCCTCGGCGATGCGCGTGGCGGGGCGGCCCTGGTCGCAGCCCGCGCTGCTCAGGGACACCATGGTCACCGGGACGCCCGCGCCGCCGGCCCGGTCGAGGACCTCCTTGAGGGCCTTCCTCGTCAGGCGGCCGTCGTCCTCGCCGTCGGTCAGGTACACGATCAGCTGCGGCCGGTCGTCGCCGCTGCTGCGCTCCCGCATGAACGCCAGGGCGTCCAGCAGGGCGCCGGGCGGATCGGCCTCCGCGTCCCGCACCTCGGCGGCGTCCAGGGCGTCTTCGGCCTCGCGGCGCCCGTGCGTGCCGAATTCCAGCAGCTCGGTGTGCGTACGGTCGCCGGTGCCGTGCACCGCCCACACCCCGTACTCGTCCCCCCCGCCGAGTCCGGGCAGGGTCTGCTTGAGGATGCCCGGGCCTCCGCTGGGGCCGTCCCACCGGCCGGCCATGGAGCCGGAGCTGTCGAGGAGGTACAGCACCCGGCCGGGCCCGTGAGCGTTGCCGTAGTCCTCCAGTGTCTGGTCCATCGTCGTGGGGTCGGCGGCCCTGGCCGGTTGGACGGACTCGGTGACGCCCTTGGGGGGCGATGCCGCGTCGAGCAGGCCCCGTTCACCCTTCGCGGACCTGAAGCCGTGCTCGCCGAGCACCGCCCGGCCGTCCTCCCCGGTCAGCCAGGTGTGGAAGCGGTCCACCGCGTCGTCCCGCGCGGCGGCATCCCGGTCACCGTCCTCCCAGCGCACGCGCACGAACGCCGGTTCCAGGCCGGGTACGTCGTCGGGGTAGGCGGCCACGCGCGCGGCGCGGGTGACCGGGTGGCAGCCGGTGCCGCTCTTCAGCAGGAACTCGGGGACCAGCGCCGCGCCGTGGTCGTCCACGGCGTCGCCGCCGCCGGGCAACGCGCACAGCAGCCGCACGGCCGAGGGTTCGGGCCGCTCGGTCCGGGCGAGGCGCAGCTCGGCACGGCGCGCGTCGGCGTCACCGCCGTACAGGCCCGTCGTCGCCAGCAGCGCAGCGTCGGTGAACTCCGGGTCGGGACGGTGCACTTCCGTTGCGCCATCGGCCCGTTCGAGGTCGTCGAGCAGCCGGGACAGCGACCGCCCGGTGGGTTCGAGGCCGGCGTCCAGTGCCTTCGGTACGGCCAGTACGACCGGCGAGTACGCGATCGGCTCGGCCTCCGGTTCCAGCCGGGCGAAGACGCGGTCCTCCTTGGCCGCGGCCGAGGAGACGCGGTCGACGTCGGCGCCGGTGGCGGGGATCCACACGTCCGGCTGCGGGCCGATGTCCCGCTGCGGGTTGTCGTCCTCCCGGGGCTGCTGCCAGGCGTCGGTCCGCTCACCCAGGGCGTTCACCACCGCCGCGGAACCCGCGCTGTTGACGGTGATGCCGCTGCGCCGGCAACCCTCGCCGGTGGTGTTGGCGTCGGACGTGACGTAGGAGTCCGCGGCCGCCCGCACCACCGGCTCCAGGTCGGGGTCGGCGAGGACGCGCAGTTCCAGAGCCGGTGCGCAGGGTCCGGATTCGCCGGTCAGGGCCAGGATGCCGTAGCCGCCGGCGCCGGTGGCGAGCACGGCGAGCAGAGCCGCCAGCGCGGTACGGCCGGACCGGGCGAAGGCCTTGCCGGCGCGGGCTACCAGGGGCCGGAGCCACGGGAACCAGCCGATGTGCGCGGGCCCGGACGGGTCCACCACGACCCCCGGACCTGCCGCGAGCAGGACATCCGCATCCTGCTTCCAGGGAGGAGCGAGCGCCTGCGGCCGCTGCGAGTCGTCGTCCTCCGCCCGGTAGTTCGCCGCCGCCATCCGCTCCTTCACCGCGGTGTACAGCCCGGAGAGCCACACCTCGCCGCCCTCGTCGAGGACGTGCGTGAGTTCACGCGTGAACGGTGTCGCCATGTCGGCGTCCCCGCCCAGGATGCAGCGGTTGGGCTGCACGCTCATCAGCAGCAGGATCTTGTGCTTCTTGCGCTTCGGATCGTCGAAGCGGTGCCAGATTCCCGCCGCGTTGCCGGCGTAGCAGCAGTCGAGGATCACCACCACCTGCTCGGCGTTGCTCTCGGCGAGCTCGCCGAGCACCTCGGTGAAGGTCACCGAGCCGGGCAGTCCGTTGCCCGTGAGCACCCGCGCGGTGCGCATCTGGAGGTGCAGTTCGCTGCCGGAGGTGGAGGTCACGGCGTGCCCGGCGAAGTAGAACAGCAGCAGCCCTCTGGCCTCCTGGCAGACGCGGCGCAACTCGCGCGTGAAGTCGTCCGGGGCCGGTGAGGCCAGGGCCCGCACCTCGCCCGCGCCGAACACCCCGCCCCGGCGCAGCGCGTCCTCCAGTCCCGTCCGGTTGTGCCGTACGGCCGGGAGCTGACCGCTCACGCCCTGGGAGTCGTCCGGTGCCGTGTGGTCGTACTCGGACACACCGGCCAGCAGCGCCCGGTTCACCTTGCCGCGCGGGTCGAAGCGGCTCACCGGCCTACTCCCCGTCGGGGTCCAGCGGGCGGATCTGCGGCTCCGGATCGCCGCCCTGCAGCCTGCTCCGGTTGTTCGTCCAGGTCTTCACCGCGCGGGCGGTGTACTCGGTCAGTGCCGCGACCGTGACGACGTCGCCGAGGATCGTCAGCACGAGTTCCAGGTCGGGCCCGAGCCGGCCCGGGGTCCCGTCCGTGCCGGACCGCTCGTCGATGCGCAGGTGACGCCCGGAGAGCAGCGCCTCCAACGGCTCCTCGCGCTCCAGCCACGTCTTCAGAGCTCTGACATCATCCACGGTCGCGCCGGCGCCCAGCCGGACGCGCACGCCTAAGACAGCCACTCGGTCCCCCTCTGTCATACCGGACATCATGACACCGGGTCATGCCTCGGCGGCAGACCTGTGACGTGACCTGCGAAAGCGATTGCACGCCCCCTTCACGCCACGCGCACACGGCGCACGCGTCTCAGGCCTGGGTCTGCAACTGCCGTAGCTGGCGCTGCACATGGTCCAGCGCGCCTTCGCGCCGCCCGGGCACCCGTCCGCGCAACGCGGCGAGGGCGGCGCCCAGTTCGCGGGCGGGGGCGGTGTCGCGGACCTGGCCCCACTGGTGGTGCGCCCGGTCCACGGCGGACTCGACGGCGGGGGCGTCCGGGGCCTGCCCGGCGTTCAGGCGGGCGGTGGCGATCATCAGCCAGGTGCGGCAGCTGCGGGCGGCGTCCCCGGCGAACATCGCCAGGTCGGCCCGCACCTCGGCCCAGTGCAGGGCCTCTTCGGACGCGGGGCCGTGCGCGGCGACGGCGAGCTGCTCGTGCCGGGCGGCGAGCGCGTCGGCCTCGGTGTGCCGGCCGGACTGGACGGCGGCGGTGATGGCGGCGTGCGGATCGCCGACCGCCGGGCCAGGCGTGCTCAGCACCAGGTCCGTGCCCGCGCTCTCCGGCGCGATCCGGGCCAGCGCCTGCTGGTGCAACTGCTCGGCCGGCGGCCGGAACCCGCTGCGCAGGATCGTCGCGACGGCCTTCATGTACGACGGCTGCGCGACCGTGCGCCGGGACGGCGGTGGCGCGATGCGACCGTGAACGACGTTGCCGCGGCCCGCGTCCAGCGGGGTGGCGCGCAGCAGCTCCCAGGTCTCGGCGTCGGCGTGCAGGTCGAGCAGGAGGGTCGTGGCGCCGGCGGGTCTGAGCCGCAGCTCCTCGCGGAACCAGTGCCAGGGGAAGGCGGTGTAGCGGGCGGTGGAGGCGGTGGTGCGGGCCAGCGCGAGGTGGGGCAGGCGCTGTCGGCGGTCCAGCTGGAGCTGGCCGGTGACGTACACGGTGAGGGGGCCGGGGGCCGCGGCGGCGGCGCGCAGCCGGGTGAGGACGGCCTGCGGCTCCAGCGGGTCGGCGAGTTCGACGACGTTCGCGGTGTCGGTGCCGGACAGCACCGCGGGCGCCACGGCGGCGAGGACGGGGAGCACGGAGGCGGCGTCCACCAGGCGCCCCTTGCCCACCGGCGAGGCCGCCAGCAACAGCACGGTTCCGGGCATCGCGCCACCCCCTGTGTCGATCACGTACGTCAGCACCGTAGCCGCTGCGGCTGCAAAGGTGGGTCTCAGGACCGCAAACGTCCGCCTTCGGGGGCTTCACTCCCGGGTCTCCGTCGGACGGCGAACACGGTCGTGTCGTCGGCGAGGTGCCCTCCGCCGTGCCGCAGCGTGCCGTCCCGTACGAACGCCGCCAGGCGGGCCGGTTCGGCGGTGCCCGGGTCCTCGGCGACGGCCCGGGACACCTCGTCGGCGAGCCGGTAGAAGGCCCCGGTGCCGTCCCGGGCCTCGGTCACGCCGTCCGTCACCAGCAGCAGCGTCTCGTCGCCGGAGACCCGCCACCGCCGGGTCTCCGGCGGCCCGGGCGCGAGGTCCCGGCAGCCGAGCGGCAGTCCGGCCCCGGCCGACAGGGTGCGCACCCCGCCCGGCCCGACGGCGAGCGGCGGCTCGTGCCCGAACAGCAGGACGTCCACCGCCCCCTGCTCGTCGTCGGGGAAGGCGAGCAGGACTGCGGTGGCGAACCGGTCGCCGTCGGAGCGGCCCAGGGCGACGGTGTGCCCGCGGTGCCGGATCATCCGCGTCTCCAGCCGCTCGGCGACTGTCGCCAGGTCCGCCTCGTGGTACGCGGCCTCACGGAACGTGCCGAGCAGCGCGGCCGCCGCCTCCACCGCGCCCAGGCCCTTGCCCTGCACGTCACCGACAAGCACGCGGGTGCCGTGCGGGCCGGGCTGGATGTCGTAGAAGTCGCCGCCGACGCGGGCGTGGGCGTCGGCGGTGAGGTAGACCCCGGCGTGGTCGAGGCCGCCCCAGCCCGGTGGCAGCGGGCGCAGCACGGTACGGCGGATGGTGTCGGTGACGTCGCCCATGTGCAGCGCCCGGTGCTCGTCGCGCACCCGGATCGCGCAGGCCAGGACGGCGAGGATGCCGCCCAGGGCGACGAGGACGAAGTCGCCGCGGCCGGCCCGGTACTCGTGCGGCCAGGCGCTGTCGGCGACGACGTACGTCACCAGGGAGACGACCGCGAACAGGGCCGTGCCCCACACCCCGCAGAGCGCGGCCGCGATGCCCGGCACCAGCACGATCCAGGAGATCATGCGGAACTCGCCGATGGTGTGGTAGTCGGCCACCGCGATGGCGACGAGCAGCAGCAGCGGCGGCACCCAGGCCACGCTGTGGCCCCGCACCCGCAGCAGTTCCTGCCGCCGCACGACGTCCCGGCCCCCGGCCCGGGCGTGCCGGACGAGCGGGCCGTGCCCCCTGCGGTGGCGGCTCACGGCCCCAGCGAAACACGGGGTCGCAGCGGCCGCATCCCGTTCCGTGCGCTCCGCCGACTTGCCACCGGGTGCCCGCCGGTGTGCCCTGGATCCAGGGGCAGGGACAGAGAGGAGAGCTGTCATGGCTCATGCGGCACCCGCCTCACGCAGGATGATCACGCAACGCCGCAGGCCCGATGTGTTCGGCCCGCGGGTCCACGCCGCCGTGAAGGTCGGCCTGCCCGTGGTGCTCGGGCTCATCTACGGCTTCTGGGCGGCGGCCAACCAGCGCCACGGCGGGCCCATCACCGGCTGGAACGTGCTGTTCGGCTTCGTCACGGCGCTGGTGTTCGCCGTGCTGTTCGCCGCCGTGTGCGCGCTGGCACCGCGGCTGCCCCGCGAACTGCACGCGCTGTGCTGGTTCGTCTTCTCGGGCTGCGCGGTCGGCTTCCTCTACAGCCAGACCGGCGCCTCCGTGTTCAGCTCCAGCGGCCTCGGACTGCTGGTGGGGGCGGCCGTCCTGGCGATGGTGTTCTACCGCTACTACACGCACGAGGACGCCGCGGGCCGGCGGATCGGCTGACGGGAACCGGGACACCCGTTCGGGTGAGTCCGCCGAGGGTCCCGTGACGGCCGCTTCTCGCAGGTGGAGTGCGCTGCGGGGCGCCCGCTGTACGGCCGGACGCCGTTGTTGCGCTCGCGGGCCGGGCCGCGGGCGCCTTGCCTGGAAGGGTGACCGAGCGCGACCGGGCGCCCGTAGCCGAGAAGGCGCCCCCACGAGCGCGGAACGTCCTGTCGGCCGTTCTGCTCACCCTGGCGTGCCTGCTGGTGCCGTTCGGGGCGCTGGCGTCCTGGGCGGCCCACGGGCTCACCGACACCGGCCGCTGGGTCCGGACGATGGCACCGCTCGCCGCCGACCCGGACGTGCGGGGCGCGGTGGCGGAGGCCGTCGGGGACGGCGTCCTGCGGGAGGCCGCGCCCGCGGCCGGCTCCGGTCCGCTGCGCGGGGAGATCGGCCCCTTCGTGCACGACGCCGCGCGCTCCTTCACCCGCACCGAGGCGTACCGCACGGCCTGGGACGCGGCGAACCGGGCCGTGCACGGCGCGGTGCTGCGCGCCCTGCGCGACGACGGCGCGCAGGGCGCCCCGGTCACCGTCGACCCGGCCCCCGTCATCGCCCGGGTCAAACAGCAACTCTCCGACAACCACGTGCCGTTCGCCCACCGCATCCCGGTCACGCACACGCGGATCCCGGTGCTCCCGGCCGAGGACGTGGACCGGCTGCGCAAGGGGTACCACGTGCTGGACACCGCCGCCCTCTGGCTGCCGCTGGCCGCCGCCGTCCTCGCGGTCGCCGGGATCACCGTCGCCGCGTGCCGCCGCCGCGCGGTCACCGCCCTCGCCCTGGGCACGGCCCTGGGCGGCGTGCTGCTGGTCCTCGCCGTCGCGATCGGCCGCCGCCTCACTCTCGCCGACCTGCCCGACGACCTCCACCGGCCGGCCGCGGGCGCGGTCTACGACGCCCTGACGGCCACACTGCGCACGGTGTCCTGGCTGCTGTGCGTGCTGGGCCTGGCGGTGGCGGCCGGCGCCTGGCTCACGGGCCGGTACGGTCCCCGGATCGCCGCGCGGCGACGTGCGCGAGGGTCCGCAGTGCCCGTCGCAGATCCGGTTCCGGCGCCGACGCGAGCCCGAGCCTGACGGCGTCGGGCGTGTGCCCGGGGGCGACCGCGAAGGCCGGGCCGGGCGTGACGGCGATGCCGTGCGCTGCGGCGGCGGCCGTGAAGGTGTCCGCACGCCACGGGGCGGGCAGCTCCCACCAGGCGAAGTAGGAGGCCGGGTCGGACCGTACGGCGAAGCCCGCGAGTTCCTCGGCGAGGATCCGCTGCCGCCGTACCGCGTCCGCCCGCTTGGCCTCCACCAGCCGGGCCACCGTCCCTTCCCCGGTCCACCGCACGGCCGCCTCCAGCGCGAACCGCCCCGCGCTCCACCCGCCCGACCGCACGGCGTCGCCCACCGCGGCGACCCGGTGCGGCGGCACCACGAGGAACCCGGCGGTGAGCCCCGGGGCGACCCGTTTGGAGAGCCCGTCGACGACGTGGGTGAGGGCCGGGGCGTGCACGGCGAGCGGATCACCGGGCTCCCGGAGGAAGGACCAGATGCGGTCCTCCACCACCGGCAGGTTCAGGTCGTGGACCAGCTGGGCGAGTTGCAGCAGCCGCGGCCCGCTCGTCGTCAGGGACGTCGGGTTGTGCAGCGTCGGCTGCACGTACAGGGCGGACAGCGGCGCCGAACGGTGCGCTGCCGCCACGGCCTCCGGGAGCAGCCCGGCCGCGTCCCCGGCCAGCGGCACCAGGGTGATGCCGAGCCGCGCCGCGATCTCCTTGACCAGCGGATACGTCAGCTGCTCCACACCCACCCGGCCGCCCGGCCGGACCAGCGAGGCCAGGACGGCTGCGATGGCCTGCCGGGCGTTGCCGGTGAACAGCAGCCGTTCGGGGGCGGGGCGCCAGCCCGGGGTGGTGAGCAGCGTGGCCGCGGCCTCCCGGGCCGCCTCGGTGCCGGTGGCGGCGGCCGGTAACAGCGCCTCGGCCAGCACGTCGGGGCGCAGCAGCGGCGTAAGGACGGGGGCGAGCAGCTCCGGCTGGCCGGGCGCGACGGGGTAGTTGAGCTCCAGGTTCACGGGCGCGGCGGCCGGACCGGGCTCGGTGAGCGCCAGCCCCGCCGGGCCGTCCGGTGCGGCCCGTACGAAGGTGCCGCGCCCGACCTCCCCGACGACCAGCCCGCGCCGCACGAGTTCGCCGTAGACGCGCCCGGCCGTGGACGGGGCGATGCCCCGCCGCCGTGCGAACGCCCGCTGCGGCGGCAGCCGCTGGCCCGGCCGCAGCCGGCCGGTGGCGATGTCGTCGGCGATGCGGTCGGCGATGCGCCGGTAGTCACTCATCGGCCGGTCTCCCCCTTGGATTGCACCGAGAGCAAAGATCTTATTGCACCGAGTAGTTGGGCGGCCTAGGGTCGACGCCATGGCACCCTTCCTCGCATACGAGGACAAGGGGACCGATACGCATCGGGTACCCCTGGTCCTCGTCCACGGCCACCCCTTCGACCGCACGATGTGGGCCCCGCAGCTCGCGAGGTTCCCGGGTACCCGCCGCGTCATCGCCCCCGACCTGCGCGGCTACGGCGCCTCCCCCACCGCCCCGGCCGTCACGGACTTCTCGGAGTTCGCCCGGGACATCGAGGCCCTGCTGGACGAGCTGAACGTGGAGTCGTTCGTCCTGGCGGGCCTGTCGATGGGCGGGCAGATCGTCATGGACTGCTACCGCCTGTTCCCCGAACGCGTCCGCGGCCTGGTCCTCGCGGACACCTCCCCGTCCGCGGAGACCCCCGAGGGCGTGCGCACCCGCGACGCCATGGCCGACCGTCTCCTCGCCGAGGGCATGCGCGGTTACGCCGACGAGGTCCTGGAGCGGATGGTCGCCCCCTACGCGTCCGCCGAGGTCAAGGCGCACGTCCACGGCATGATGACCGCCACCGCCCCCGAGGGCGCCGCCGCGGCCCTGCGCGCCCGTGCCCGGCGCCCCGACTACGGCCCCCTGCTGCCGCACGTCTCCGTCCCGGCCCTGGTCGTCGTGGGAGCCGACGACACCTTCACACCCGTCTCCGGCGCCCTGGCCCTGCACGCGGCCCTCCCCGACGCGGAGCTGCACATCGTCGACGGCGCGGCCCACATGCCCAACCTGGAACGCCCGGAGGTGTTCGACGCCGCGCTGGAGGAGTTGCTGGCCCGGGTCGATGCACGGCAACCTTCCTCCGCCCCACCCCGTCTTTGAGGGAGGATTCGGGCATACCCCACCGCGAACGGAAGGCCGGGCCTTGGACACCGACACTGCCGAGTGGACCGCCGGGAACGACGGGCGGGAACACCGTCCGCCCGGGCGGCGGTTCGGCGCCTGGTGTGCGGGCCTGCTGTTCGCCGGCGTGAGTGTGGTCGTCGGCTTCCGGGTCGCCGACAGCGACGGCATCACCCCCGTCCCGCAGCTCCTCGCCTTCCTCCCCTGGCTGCTCGTCCCCACCGCCGTGGCGCTGCTGCTCACGCTGCTGTCCCGCTGGTGGCCCGGGACGGTCTGGGGCGTCGTCCTGCTCGGCCTGCTGGCCTGGTTCATCGAGCCGTACGGCAAGGTCGGCGACCCGGTGGGCCGCCCGGTCGCCGACCTGCGCGTGCTGACCTCCAACGTCGAGTTCGGCCAGGGCACCGCCTCTCTCGTCACCACCGTCCGCCGCGAGAAACCGGACGTGGTCTTCGTGGAGGAGTGCGACTACGAGTGCGACGCGCTGCTGAAGCGGGACCTCTCGCAGGACTACCCGCACCGCCGGGCCGTCGAGGGCGGCGGCTCCGAGGGCTCCGTCATCCTCAGCCGCTTCCCGCTGCGGCCCACCGGGGGCGTACCCGGCACGATGGGCATGCCCGGGGCGGTCGCCGACGTGGACGGGCACGCCGTACGGCTCCAGCTCGCCCACCCCATGCCCCCGCTGCCCGGGCAGGTGGACCTCTGGCACCGCGAGCTCGCCGCCCTGCGCGAGGCGGCCACCGCCGACCCGGGCACCCCTCTCGTCCTGGCCGGGGATTTCAACGCCTCCCAGGACCACGCGGCCTTCCGCCGCATCCTCGACACCGGCCTGCGCGACGCCTCCCGGCTGGACGGAGCCGACCGCACGGCCACCTGGCCGGCCCGGACGGCACCCACGCTCGGCGTGCAGATCGACCACGTCCTGGTCTCGGAGGACTTCGGCGCGAGCCGAACCCGCATCCTGGACCTGGCCGACACCGACCACCGCGCGGTCGTCACGGACCTCACGCTCCACGAAGGCCGCTGACCGGCCCCGGTCCGCACACCCGGATACGGCCGCCCCGCACAGCGGGACGGCCGTATCCGCATGGGGTATCAACGGGCCGACTTCTCCAGGGCCTTGTCCATCGCCGCCGCCAGGCCGCCGGCCCAGAGCCGGTCGACCCGGGCCCGCTCGGCCGCGTTCGGGTTGGCGTTGGTGCAGGACGGGCCGGGCCCACCACCGGACATCAGCTCACCGCACGGGCCCGAGTAGTGGTCGGGCAGCCCGAGGACGTGGCCCGTCTCGTGGGCGGTGACCCGCGTGGAGTCGTACTGCTGGTTCTGCCGGTAGTCCAGGAAGATGTAGCCGTTGCCCCGGCCGTCGGTGGAGGCGTACGAGCCGCGGGAGTCGTTGCCCTCCCGGTAGCTGAAGTCGGCCGCCGACGCGGAGCCCGACTGGAGCTTCACGTTCGACACCGAGCTGTTCCATATCTGGGTGCTGCGCGCTATCTGCGTCCTGAACGTGGGCGCGCGGGAGGCGTCGTAGACGACGGTGACGGCCGCGGCGGCACTCGGGTTCTCGGCGCGCTTCTCGGCGACGGACGCGAGGACGGCCTGGAAGAAGGCTCTCGCGTCGGAGTCGGCGGACGTGGTGGCGGACGTGTCGGACTTGGCGACGAATCCGGCATGGGGCTGCTCCGCGACGGGGGCCGCCGCCGCGGGCACGGCCGTGCCGAGACCGGCCGTCACGATGCCGAGTCCGAGAACGGCCAGGGCGGACGTGGTCTTTCGCATCGAGGACATCGAGGACTCCTTGGGTGGGGGTCGAGTCGTCACCGGTGAGTCTCGATGCCTGTGCGGTGCCTGTGATGATGGCAACCGGGGATAGGACAGCCCTATACGGTGCCCAATTCACCTGGTTTAGCAATGAATTATGTGGCTGGTTAACGCCGCGATTCCGCCTTAGCCTCACAGGGCATGGAGCTCGAGGTGAGGCACCTCCGCGCGCTGTGCGCCATAGCCGACACCGGCAGTCTGCACCGCGCCGCCCGGCAACTGGGCGTCGCCCAGCCGTCGTTGAGCACACAACTGCGCCGCATCGAGCAGGAACTGGGCGGCGTGCTCTTCCTGCGCTCCCACACCGGCTGCCGCCCCACCCCGCTGGGCCGCCTCGTGCTGAGCCGCGCCCGGCCGCTGATGGCCGAGCTGCACCTGCTGGTCGCCGAGGCGAGGGCGGCCGCGTCCGGCGGCACCGAGCTGCGCATCGGCTCGACGGCGAGCAAGGCCCTGGCGGGCTGGCTGCGCCGGCTGCGCGCCCATGGCCGAAACCCCAGCCTCCACATGAACGTCTCCCCCAACGCCCTGCTCCGCATGGTCGCCGACGGCCAGCTCGACGTCGCCTTCGTGCACGAGGTGGAGGGCTCCCCGCTGCGCATCCCCGCGGAACTCCGGCTGCGCGTCCTGGTCGAGCGCGAGCCGCAGTGCGTGTCGCTGCCCGTCGACCATCCGGCCGCCGCGAAAGGGGAGGTCGAGCTGGCCGACCTGGCCGGCGACCGCTGGATGATCGACCCCACGGTCGACGGCGAATGGGACGCCGTCCAGCGGATGTTCCGCGCCGCCCGCGTCAGCCCGCACGTCCTGCACGGCGACTACCACACGGCCGACGCCCTGGTCGCGACCGGCGAGGTCGTCACCGTCTGCCAGCCGACCCGCGCCCCCCGCCCCGACATGGCGGTACGCCGCCTCAAGGGCGACCCGCTCGGCGTACGGCTGCTCGCCGCGGCCCGGACGGAGACCGACCTGGACGGCGTCTACCCCGCACTGGAGGAGGCGTACGGGGAGGTGGCGCGGCAGGCACCGGCGTACCGGGAGTGGCAGGCGCCGCAACGGCCGGCACCCGGCGGCCCCTTTCGACCGCCGAGCCCGGCCCTCACGTGAACCCCTGCCGCTGAACCGCTGCCGATGAACCGCTGCCGATCAGCCCCTGCCGCCGAACGGCTCAGACGCCGATGTCGCACCCGTCGGCACGCCACACGGCCACGACCGCCGGACGGACGTACGTCCCGGGCCCGTCGGGCCAGGTGCTGGCGGGCTTCTCCACGGACGCTCCGTCGATCTCGCCCGGGTGCTGCACGGCGACCAGGACACGCCGGTCCTGGATGATCGGGCCGCAGGTCTCGGCGCCCTTCGGCACGGTCAGGAACTGCTTGAGCTCACCGCGCCGCTCACCCCGGGTCGCCACACCGAACAGGCCGTCGTGCGAGCCGAGCTGGGCGCCGTCGGTGGAAATCCACAGGTTGCCGTAGGGGTCGAAGGCGACGTTGTCCGGGCAGGAGATCTGGCTCACGGCGTCCTTCGGGAAGCCGGCGAAGTAGGTCGCCGGGTCGTCCGGGTCACCGGCGACCAGGAACAGCGACCAGGCGAACCGGGTGCTCTCGGGCCGGTTCCAGCGCTCGGTGAGCTCCAGCACGTGCCCGTGCTTGTTGGCGTTGCGCGGGTTGGCCTCGTCCGCCTTGGCGTTGGAGCCGACGCCCCGGTTGCTGTTGTTGGTCAGCGCGACGTACACCTTGCCGGTCACCGGGTTGGGCTCGATGTCCTCGGGCCGGTCCATCTTGGTCGCGCCCACCTTGTCACCGGCGAGCCGCGTGAAGACGAACACCTCCTCGGCGCTCATCCCGTCCACGTGCGAGACGGCGCCCTTCGCGGTGGCGGTGGCCAGCGGGATCCACTCGCCGCTCCCGTCGAACTCGCCGTCCTTCGGCAGCTTGCCCGTGCCGTCGATCTCGATGGCGGGGGAGTCGCCGGTGAGCTTGGCGACGTACAGCGTGCCCTCGTCGAGGAGGGAGAGGTTGTGCTCGCGGACGGCCCGGGAGGTGCCGTGCTTCATCCGCTTGCTGCCGACGAACTTGTAGAAGTAGTCGAAGCGCTCGTCGTCCCCGGAGTACACGACGGGACGCCCGTCGTGCGTGAGCCGCACGGTCGCCGCCTCGTGCTTGAACCGCCCGAGAGCGGTGTGCTTGCGAGGCGTGGAGGCGGGGTCGTACGGGTCGAACTCCACGACGTACCCGAACCGGTGCACCTCGTTCGGCTCCTGGGCGACGTCGAACCGCTTGTCGAACCGCTCCCACTTCCGCTCGCTGGCCCCGGTGCCGATCCCGTACCGCTTGTCGGTCGCCCGGCTGCTGTTGGCGAAGTACTGGTTGAAGTTCTCCTCGCCGTGCAGGGTCGTGCCCCAGGGGGTGACACCGCCGGAGCAGTTGTTGAGGGTGCCGAGCACCTTGGTGCCGGACGGGTCGGCGGAGGTCTTCACGAGCTCGGACCCGGCGACGGGCCCGGTGAGCCGGAACTCGGTGGTCGCGGTGACGCGCCGGTTCAGCTGATGCCGGGAGACGGCGGTGAGCCTGCCACTCTTGCGGTCCCCCTCCACCACGACGGCGGACAGCCCGTGCGCCGCCCAGGCGATCTCGGCCTGCTCGCGGGTCGGGTTGGCGGCGTCGTAGCCGCGGAACATCAGGATCTCGTCGGTGTACTCGTGGTTGGCGACGAGCAGCTGCCGGTTGCGCTCCCCGGGCAACGGCAGCAGGGCGAGGAAGTCGCAGTTGTACCCGAACTGCCCGGCCTGCGCCTTCGCGGTCTGCTTCTCCGGGTCGAAGGCGGGAGCGCCGCGCAGGATGGGCTCGCCCCAGCGGATGACGACGTTCTGCCGGTACCCCTCCGGCACGGTCACCGCGTCGGCGGTGTTGGGCGCGACGGGCGCGAAGCGCAGCCCGCGCGCGCCCTTGGTGTTACGCCGGGCGGCCTCGGAGGCGGCGGTGGCGGACGGGGCGCCGGTGGCCGGGGCGGCGGCGGCCTGCGGAGCCTGCGCGACACCGGCAGCACCCGCCCCCGCGGCGGCCACGGTCACCACGGCCGCGGCGCGCATCATCGACCGGCGGCTGAGCGCACCGGCGATCACGTCACCGACGTACTCGTTGGAGCTGGTGTTGGGCACCTCGTGGAAGCAGGCGTCACCACACCGGAAACGACAGGTCATGGCGGACCGGCCGCCGGGGTGAGAACCGGACGGCGTTCCGATCAACGGCAGCAGCTTGCGCACTTTGCTCTCTCCTTGGATGCCCTTGGTGTCAGCGTGACCGTAGGGGCACATATGCGCGAGAGCCGGGCGCCCTGGTGAACAACGGATGAACCCCCGGCCGCTGTACGGGGGTTGCGACGATTAAGCCCGGCGACACCCGCACCGGCCGGATGTCCCCCTTGACAGGGTGGACCTGGCACAACAGACCCTGCCCAAGATCACACAGGAGGGCCGCTAACCTTACGTGTCCGTCCTGGCCAGGGATTGACGGCTTCAACTCACGCGAAGGGTTGCGCGCACATGGGCATTCTCACTCGGTTGCGGAACGCGTTCGGTCGGTCCCGCAAGTCACGGACCGCCGAGGCGGAGGGTGCGGCGCGGACGGCGACCGCCGATGAGACCAGCGGGACCGAGGGCCTGACCAGCGAGGACACCCTCGCACCGGCGTCGCCCCCCGCCACGGACCCGAAGGTCCCGTCCCCCTCCCCGGAACCGGAGCCCACGCCTTCGGCCAGTGTCCCCGAGCCCCGCACGCCGGACTCGGACTCCGGGGAACACGACCTCGTCTCGGCGGCCTTCGACCATGTGACGGTCCCGAGGCCGACCCGATCGGCGGAGGGTGAGCCGGGCGCTGCGGAAGAGCCTGCCGCTGCGGAGGAACCGGCGGGTGCCGCGGAGGCGGCTGTTGTAGAGAAACCGACGGCTGAGAAGTCGGCGGGTGCGGAGGAGCCGGCGGGTTCCGCGAAGGCGGCTGCGGAGGAACCGGCCGCTGCTGAGAAGCCGGCCGCTGCTGAGGAACCGGTGGCTGCCGCGGAGCCGACTGTTGTAGAGAAGCCGGAGGCGGCTGAGCCTGCCGAGGCGGAGAAGGCCACGGTTGCAGAGGCGGCTCCGGCGGAGACGCCGGTCGCCGAGGAGCCGGAGTCGACGACGTCGGAGAAGCCCGAGGCCAGCCCGGCGGACGATGCGCAGTCCGAGCCCGCGGCGAAGACGGACACGGAGGCGGAAGCCGGGTCCGAAGCACCGGCGGAAGCGGACGCGAAGACGGAAGCCGCGCCCGAGCCGCAGGCCGAGACGCCCGCAGAGCCGAAGCCGGAGCCGACGGCCGAGGCCGAGCCGAAGCCCGAGGCCGAGCCCACAGCCGAAGCGAAGCCGAAGGCCGAGTCCGCAGCCGACGCGAAGCCCGAGCCCAAGCCCGAGCCCGAGCCCGAGGCCACGCGCAAGGCCGCGCCGAAGGCCGAGGCCGGCGAGACGACCAAGGCGACGAAGGCCACCAGGGCCGCGAAGGCCACCAAGGGGACGACGGGCACGACGGACACAACGGGCACGACAGGGACGAAGTCCGAAAAGGCCCCCGAGCCCGCGGCCGCCGACGGCGACACCGCCCCGCAGGGGCCACCCGCACCCGGCGACGAAAGCCGCACGGGTGGTGCGGGTGGGAAGAAGAACACGGCCGAAGCCGCAGGCGAGGCCGGCCCAGCCCTGACCCTCACCGCCCTCAAGAAGCACGCCCCCGGCCTCAGCACCGCCTACAAGGCCGCCACAACCACCCTCGACCGAAACAACCTCACCGGCACCCGCGCCAAGGTCTACCTCGTCCTCGACCGCTCCGCCTCCATGCGCCCGTACTACAAGGACGGATCCGCCCAGGCCCTCGCCGAGCAGACCCTCGCCCTCGCGGCCCACCTCGACCCCGACGCCACCGTCCCGGTCGTCTTCTTCTCCACCGAACTCGACGGCACCGGCGAGATCACCCTCACCGACCACGAGAACAAGATCGACGACCTGCACGCGGGCCTCGGCCGCATGGGCCGCACCAGCTACCACGCCGCCGTGGAAGCGGTCCTCGCCCACCACGACAAGACGGCGGAACCCACCGCCCCCGCCCTGGTGGTCTTCCAGACCGACGGCGCCCCCGACGCGAAGACCCCCGCGACCCAGGCCCTCACCGACGCCGCGAAGACCCACCCCGCCGTCTTCTTCTCCTTCGTCGCCTTCGGAGACCCGGAGAACAAGGCCTTCGACTACCTCCGCAAGCTCAAGACCCCCAACACGTCCCACTTCCTCGCCGGCGAAACCCCCCGCGAGCTCACGGACAAGGAGCTGTACGAGGGCGTACTGGCGAACTGGCGCCCGTAGCCACCCACCGCTCACGACGCCGCCCGCTTCCCACCCCGTAAAAGGGGAGGCGGGCGGCGTACCCGTGTCAGCTACGATTTCAAGGTTCCGTAGACGACCGAGACCACGAGATCGTCACCCCACGTAGCGACTTGGGAGCAGCCCGCGATGGCTCGACACCTCATCACCAGCGCCCTTCCGTACATCAACGGGATCAAGCACCTGGGCAACATGGTGGGGTCCATGCTCCCGGCGGACGTGTACTCCCGGTACCTCCGCCAGCGCGGCCACGAGGTCCTCTACATCTGCGCGACGGACGAGCACGGCACCCCGGCGGAGCTGGCCGCCAAGGAGCAGGGCATCCCGGTGGACGCGTTCTGCACCGAGGCGCACCACCAGCAGAAGGCCATCTACGACGGCTTCAGCCTGGCCTTCGACTACTTCGGCCGCAGCTCCTCCCCGCAGAACCACGAGATCACGCAGGAGATCGCCCGCGAGCTGAAGGCGAACGGCTTCATCGAGGAGCGCGCGATCCGCCAGGTGTACTCGAACGCCGACGGCCGCTTCCTGCCGGACCGCTACATCATCGGCACCTGCCCGCACTGCGGCTACGACAAGGCCCGCGGCGACCAGTGCGAGAACTGCACGCGCGTGCTGGACCCGACGGACCTGATCGACGCCCGCTCGGCGATCAGCGGCAGCAGCGACCTGGAGGTCCGCGAGACCAAGCACCTCTTCCTCCTCCAGTCGGCCCTGGCCGGCGAGGTCGAGGCGTGGGTCGACGAGCGAGCCGACAACTGGCCCGTCCTCGCCTCCTCCATCGCCCGCAAGTGGCTCACGGAGGGCCTGCACGACCGCGCGATCACCCGCGACCTGGACTGGGGCGTCCCGGTCCCCGCCGACACCTGGCCCGACCTCGCCGCGGAGGGCAAGGTCTTCTACGTCTGGTTCGACGCCCCGATCGAGTACATCGGCGCGACGAAGGAGTGGGCTGACCAGGACCCGGAGAACCGCGACTGGCGCTCCTGGTGGTGGGAGTCGGACGCGAACGTCCACTACACGCAGTTCATGGGCAAGGACAACGTCCCCTTCCACAGCGTGATGTTCCCGGCGACCCTGCTGGGCACCCGCGCCCCGTGGAAGAAGGTCGACGTCATCAAGGCCTTCAACTGGCTGAACTACTACGGCGGCAAGTTCTCCACGTCCCAGCGCCGGGGCGTCTTCACGCACGACGCCCTCGACATCCTGCCGGCCGACTACTGGCGCTACTTCATGATGGCGAACGCCCCGGAGTCGGACGACTCGTCCTTCACCTGGGAACACTTCACCGCCACGGTGAACAAGGACCTGGCCGACACCCTCGGCAACTTCGTCAACCGCGTCCTGTCCTTCTCCAGGAAGCGCTTCGGCGAGGAGGTCCCGGCGGGCGCCGAGCCCGGCGAGGCGGAGGCGAAGCTGGGCGAGGAGATCGCCCGCCTGCTCGCGGAGTACGAGTCGCAGATGGAGGCCATCCAGTTCCGCAAGGCGGCGGCCGCGCTGCGCGCCCTGTGGTCGGCGGGCAACTCCTACCTGGAGGAGAAGGCCCCCTGGCTGGAGATCAAGACCAACCCGGAGGGCGCCGCGCTGACCCTCCGTACGGCGATGAACCTTATCCACCTCTACGCGGTGGTCTCCGAGCCGTTCATCCCGACGTCGGCGAAGAAGATGCGCGAGGCGTTCTCCCTGAAGGACGACACCGCGCTCTGGGTCACCGCGGACGAGGCCCGCTCGCTGAGCGCCGTCCCCGCCGGCACCCCCTTCACCATCCCGCCGGTCCTGTTCGCCAAGCTCACGGACGAGGACCTGGAGTCGTACAAGGAGCGCTTCGGCGGCGAACCGGCCGCGTAACGGGCGTAACGCGCTCGCTACAGCACGGGGCCCGGGAGAACGAGAACCTTCTCCCGGGCCCCGCGCTTTGCGAAGATCCCCTCAGGACGGCCACGAAGGCCGCCCCGACTCGACCAGGGGGACACATGGCACTCTTCGGCAACGCACACACCGTGAACCCGCAGTCGGCCCAGCAGGACTACGCCCGCCTCCTCGGCCACGGCGAGCAGGTCCACGCCGCGTTCCTGCTGATCCGCGACACGATCCTCTTCACCGACCGCCGCCTGATCCTGATCGACAAGCAGGGCATCACCGGCAAGAAGGTCGAGTACCACTCGGTCCCGTACCGCAGCATCACCCACTTCGCGGTGGAAACGGCCGGCACCTTCGACCTCGACGCCGAACTGAAGATCTGGATCTCCGGCACCCCGACCCCCATCGAGAAGACCTTCACCAAGGGCGTCGACATCTACGAGGTCCAGGCGATCCTGACTCAGTTCGTGGCGAGGTGACCTCTCCCGTCATGCGCTGAACGTTTCTCCGAACCTCGAAAGAGTGAACGCGGCTCGGTCCACGAGTGCATCGCCCCTGATGGACCTAGCTTGCGCACATGGTCATATCAACCCATGAGACCTCACACCGGATCTTCCAGGACCATCCGGAGGTTCTCACTCCCGCCTTCAAGGCGTTGGGGCTGCCGCCACCCGCGAAAGCGATCATCGAGGCGCTCACTCCCGACGCCACGGAGGTCAAACCGCTGGAGCGCCGCGTCGACACGGTGCTGAAGGTCGAACCGTCCGACGGGGACGGCTTCCTGATCGCCATCGAGGCCCAGACCGATCGGGCTCGTGACAAGGGCTCCAGCTGGTCCTACTACGTGGCGTACCTGCGCGCGAAGTTCGACCTGCCGGTGCTGCTCGTCACGGTCTGCAGAAAGCAGTCGACGGCATCCTGGGCAGCCGGCCCCTTCGAGTGCCGGGTGGGCACCTGGACGACACAGAGCACTCGCCCTTTCGTACTGGGCCCCGACAACGTCCCGGAGATCACGGACGAGTCCGTCGTGGCCCGGGAACCGGCCATGGCCACCTTCTCGGCCATCGTGCATAGCGAGAGCGAAAACGCCCCGGCCATACTGTCCATGGTGGCCCGCGGCATGCGGTCGCTCGACAGGGCAACAGCGAAGTACTGGTGCGAATGGCTTGAGGTCGGGCTGGAGGCCACTCCGGTCCGGGAGACATGGAGAGAGCTGGAGAAGATGGTCGCCACATACTTCCCGGGCAGGGGAACCCTCTTCGAGGAGACGTACCTGGAGGGCAAAGCCGAAGGCAAAGCCGAATCCATCTTGAGCGTGCTGGAGAAACGCGGCATCCCCGTTCCCGAAGCCACCCGCGACCGCATCACCTCCTGCACCGACCTCGACACCCTCACCCTCTGGTTCGACCGCTCCCTGACGGCCACCACCGCCGAGGACCTGTTCGTCGAAGAGTGACCGGCACCGCCCGAGGGCCGGGCCCGCCCATCCAAGGAGCGGGCCCAAGGCCTGGGTCGGGTCGGCTCGATTCAGCGCGCCTCCCCCACGACCGGCTCCCCCGTCACCGCCACCTCCCCGCCGGACCCGGCCCGCTCACCCCTCTTGGTGTGCCGCACGAACGCCACCCCCACCACCGCCAGGACCGACGCCGCCGACAGCGTGTACAGGCCCCCGTTCGTGCTGCCCGTCGTGTCCTTCAGGTAGCCGAACAGCGTGGGGGAGGCGAACCCGCCCAGGTTTCCCAGGGAGTTGACCAGGGCCGGGTGCCGCGATCTTCAGGTCGAGGCCCGACTGGGCCATCGGCCAGAACAGGGTCGCCGCGCACTTGCCGCCGACCGCGGCCAGGGTCAGGGCGGCCAGGCCGAACCAGGGAGAGCCGAGCGTGGCCAGGAACGTGCCGGTGGCGGACAGGACCAGGGCGATCGCCAGGTAGGGGCGGCGGTCCGCGGCCCGGTCCGTGAAGTGGCTCATCGTGTACATCGCGACCACCGCGCAGATCCAGGGGATCGCCGACAGCAGGCCGATCTGGAACGGCGACAGCCCGCCGATCTCCTCCACCAGGCTCGGCAGCCAGAACGTGATCGCGTAGCCGGCGTACGCGTCTCGAAGGGACCTTATGGAGGCTCAAGTTCTGGGTCCGCGGGTTGAGCTGAAGTCCATGCATGTGAACATGAAGCGGACGGCCGGGACCCTCCCGCACACGTCCGCCTCACATGTCCGCGTCAGCCCGCGCCCGTGCCGTCCTGCGTCGCCCCGGGATCGACGCCCAGGGTGAGCGTCGCGACGACGCCCTTCGCGATGGCGCCCTTCTTGTACTTCAGCTTCAGCAGGCCGCCCTCGGTGCCGTTGCCCGGGTAGATGGTGTCCTCGTCGAGGGTGGTGCGGGTCGTGGTGTTGGTGGAGTACGGCTCCACCTCGGCCGTGGCCAGCACGGACGCCTCGTCGAAGAAGAGCTGCCCGGTGTGGCAGGTCGTGCCGCCCTCGTACCCCGCGTCGGTCCAGGTGCCGTTCACATGCACCTTGGTGTGAATGTGCACGCAGCGGCCCTGGTACCAGCCGGGGAAGACCGTACGGAAGACGACCTCGCCCTTCTTGTCCGTACGCCACGTGCCGCGCAGGTAGCGCTCGTCGTCGGTCGGCTCCTCGTGCCCCCCGCCACCGCCACCGCCACCGCCCGGAGGCGAACCGGTCGGCGCGCCCGTTGGGGAACCGGTCGGCGCCCCGGAGGGCGGCGTACCGCCCCCGTCGCCGCCCCCGCCCCCGCTGCCCATCGCCTCGTAACCGGAGTAGATGCCCAGCGCGTTGCAGTGCCATATGTCGACGGCGGCGTTCGCGAGGGGCTTGCAGGTGTCGGAGTCGATCACCTTCAGCCGCAGGGTGAGGGGGATGCCGTCCTGGTCCTCGGTGATGTCCCGGCGGAGCTTGTCCGCGTCGATGTAGTAGGGGCCTTCGGTCGTCTCGGAGGTGAGCTTGTAGCAGGCCTCGCCGGAGGTCCCGGCCGTCTTCGCCCGGGCGGCCGTCGTCTCCTCGCCGGCGAAGGCGCCCGCCGCGAACGTACCGCCGACGCCCGCCGCCACCACCGCACCGGCGCCCGCGGCGATGACCTTACGGCGTGTCAGATCCCGTTTGTGCTTCGGCCCTCGGGCCGTCTCGTGTCCCGTCATGGGAAGGGAAGCTAGGGAGCGCGGCTGTACGGAGCCTGGGTAAGAGCTGGGCAAGAGCCCTGGGTACGAAAGTGGCTCGGAACCGGCGCCGGTTCCGAGCCACTCACGGGAGATCGCCTACTTCGGCTGCGGCTTGCGCACCGACAGGTGCAGCTCCTTCAGCCGGGCCTCCTCCAGCTCCGTCGGCGCGCCCATCATCAGGTCCTGGGCGTTGCCGTTGAGCGGGAAGGCGATGGTCTCGCGGATGTTGGGCTCGTCGGCGAGCAGCATGACGATGCGGTCGACGCCCGGGGCGATGCCGCCGTGCGGCGGGGCGCCGAAGCGGAAGGCGCGCAGCATGCCGGCGAACTTCTCCTCGACCGTCTCGCGGTCGTACCCGGCGATCTCGAAGGCCTTGAGCATGATCTCCGGCTCGTGGTTCCGGATCGCGCCGGAGGACAGCTCGACGCCGTTGCAGACGATGTCGTACTGCCAGCCGAGGATGTCCAGCGGGTCCTGGGTCTCCAGGGCCTCCAGGCCGCCCTGCGGCATGGAGAACGGGTTGTGCGAGAAGTCGATCGCGCCGGTCTCCTCGTCCTTCTCGTACATCGGGAAGTCGACGATCCAGCAGAACCGGAAGACGCCCTCCTCGAAGTGCCCGGCGCGCTTGGCGGCCTCGACCCGCACCGCGCCCATGATCTTCGAGACCTCGTCGAACTCGCCCGCGCCGAAGAAGACCGCGTGGCCGGCCGCGAGCGACAGGCGCTTGGTCAGCTCGGCGACGTTCTCCTCGGTGAGGAACTTGGCGATCGGACCGGTCAGGGAGCCGTCCTCGGCGACGCGGACCCAGGCCAGGCCCTTGGCGCCCTGCGAGACGGCGTAGTCGCCGAGCTGGTCGAAGAACTTGCGGGGCTGGCCCGAGACGTCCGGCACCGGCAGGGCGCGGACGTGCTTGCCGGCGAACGCCTTGAACTCCGAGCCCTCGAAGATGTCGGTGATGTCGACGAGTTCGAGCTGGGCGCGCAGGTCGGGCTTGTCGGAGCCGTACTTCAGCATCGCCTCGCGGAACGGGATCCGCGGGAACGGCGAGGTGACGTGGCGGCCGCCGCCGAACTCCTCGAACAGCTCGGTCATGAGCTTCTCGACGGGCTGGAAGACGTCCTCCTGCTCGACGAAGCTCATCTCGATGTCGAGCTGGTAGAACTCGCCCGGCGAGCGGTCGGCACGCGCGTCCTCGTCGCGGAAGCAGGGCGCGATCTGGAAGTAGCGGTCGAAGCCGGAGATCATCAGCAGCTGCTTGAACTGCTGGGGCGCCTGGGGAAGGGCGTAGAACTTGCCCGGGTTCAGGCGGGAGGGGACGACGAAGTCGCGGGCGCCCTCGGGGGAGGTCGCGGACAGGATCGGTGTCGCCATCTCGTTGAAGCCCAGCGCCGTCATCTTGTGGCGGATCGCCGAGATGACCGACGTGCGCAGCAGGATGTTGCGGTGCATGCGCTCGCGGCGCAGGTCGAGGAAGCGGTACTCCAGGCGCCGCTCCTCGTTGACCCCGTCCTCGGTGTTGATCGTGAACGGCAGCGGGGCGGCGGCGCCGAGCAGCTCGACCTCGCCGACCTCGACCTCGATCTCACCGGTCGGCAGCTCGGGGTTGATGTTCTCCGTGCCCCGGGAGACGACCTTGCCGTCGACGCGGACGGTCGACTCCTTGGAGAGCTTGTCGAGGGCCTCGTAGGCGGGGGTGCCGGGACGGGCCACGAGCTGCGTGATGCCGTAGTGATCGCGCAGATCGATGAAGAGGATGCCGCCCAGGTCGCGCCGATTGTGCAGCCAGCCACTCAGCCGGACGTCGCTGCCGACGTCAGAGGAGCGGAGCTCGCCGCAGGTGTGGGACCTGTACCGATGCATCGTCGTTCATCCAGTCTTCGCTGATCGGGGTCTGTGTTTCACGTGAAACGCCTCCCCAGCGTACCGTTCGGGCGGAGATCGCCTCCCCCGGTATGACGATCACTCCCTTCTGCTTTCGGTGGCAGCGTTCGATGACCTCTTCCTAGAGTGGGGCAATGCGCACTGGCGAGCCTCTGCCCGCCGTGGGGGAGGTTCTCGCCGCCCTCGCGACCGGCCTGTGGCACTGGGACACCGCCACCGGCCTGGTCACGGTCGATGCCGAGGCGGCACGGCTGCTCGGGCTGCCCGCCGAGCAGACCAGCCTCACACAAGCCCAGGCCCGGGCCCGTATGCACCCGGTGGACTGGAACGAGATCACCGGCGTGGTCCAGCTCGCCGTCACCGAGGGCACCCTCGCCGAGGTGCGGGTGCGGATCATGGACGAACAGGGCCGGGTCGTCCGGGTCGTCCGAAGCCGCTCCAAGCCGTCCTTCGACCAGGTCCGCAAGGCGTACGAGCTGATCGGCACCCTCCAGGAGGTCGCCGAGCCGACGCCGGGCACCCCGGCCGGGCGCAGCGCGGTCACCGGCGACTGGCGGCGCTCCCGGGAGGCGTTCCTGCTGGACGCCGGCCGAGCGCTGGCCGAGGCACGCTCCACGCAGGAGGTGCTGCGGGTCACGGCGAACCTGTCGATGCCGGGGTTCTCCCCGGATGGGCTCGCGGTGTTCAGCGTGGAGGGCGACCGGCTGACGCTCATCGGCCACCACGGCCCGCCCCAGCAGGCGGGCGAGAGCCCGTTCACGCACATGGCACTGGACACGGACTACCCGGCCGCCGAGGTCGTACGGACCGGCCGGGCCGTGTACCTGTCCTCTCCCGAGCACTACAAGTCGCGCTACCCGCTGACCTGGCCGCTCGCCCAGTCCTTCGGCCGCCACTCGTGGGCGTTCCTGCCGCTGACGGTGGCCGGCCGCACCATGGGCGCGTGGATGGCGGCCTTCGCCTACCCGGTCGCGTTCACCCCCGACGAGCGGTCCGTGCTGACCACGGTGGCGCGCATGCTGGCGCAGGCCCTGGCCCGGGCGGGAGTGGCGGAGAGCGAGCGGGCCCTGACCGACGGGCTCCAGCGCACGATGCTGCCGAGGCTCGGCGCACAGCGCATACCGGGCATGAGCGTCGCCGCCCGCTACGTTCCCACCGGCGGTGGCCTTCAGGTCGGCGGCGACTGGTACGACGTGATCCCGCTGCCGAGCGGGAGGTTCGCACTGGTCATCGGTGACGTGCAAGGCCATGACGTGCGCGCGGCGGGGCTGATGGGCCAGCTGCGGATAGCCCTGCGGGCCTACGCCTCGGAGGGGCACCGACCGGACGCGGTGCTGTACCGCGCGTCCCGCTTCCTGCACGGCATCGGCGACGAGGACCCCACCGACCCGCGCTTCGCGACCTGCGTCTACGTCGAGGTCGACCCGGTGAACGGGGTGCTGGACATCGCCCGTGCCGGGCATCCCGACCCGGCGATCCGCATGGCCGACGGCACGGTGCTGGCACGACCGACGGCCGGAGGCCTGCCGCTGGGCATCAACCCGGACGCCGACTACCCCACGACCCGGCTCGCCCTCGAAGCCGGCGAGACCATGCTGCTGTGCACCGACGGCCTGATCGAGACCGGCGGCCACGACCTGGACACCGGCTGGCTGCGGCTGCGCACGATCCTGGAGGAGCACAAGGGCGATCTGGAGGAGCTGGCCGACGCACTGGTCCAGGCCGTGCACGGCCCGTCCTCGCACCACACCACCGGCCCGCTGGCCGACCGCCGCGAGGACGACATCGCGATGCTGCTGCTGAGCCGGCAGGGGGAGGGATGCGGTGGCGGCGACACCATGGCCGTACGGCTCCCGGCGCGGCGCACCGTGCTGACGGTCGCGCAGGCCGAGCCCGAGCGGATCGCGGTGGCCCGGCAGCAACTGCGCGAGCTGCTGCACGACTGGTCCTCGCCCGACCAGGTCGACTCGGCGGTGCTGCTGCTGTCCGAGATGCTGACGAACGTCCTCGTGCACACCGACTCCGACGCGCTGCTCGTCGCCGAGATCACCGGCGGGGTGGGTGAGCGGCGGCTGCGGATCGAGGTCACCGACGCCGGTGACGACCTGCCGCACAAGCGCAGACCCGGGGAGCTGGCGTCCTCGGGCCGTGGCCTGGTGCTGATCGAACTGCTCGCGCACGCCTGGGGGGTGGACCCGCGCGGCGAGGGCAAGAGCATCTGGTTCGAGCTCTACGAGTCCGTGAACGGCTCGGGCGAGGGGTCCTGGTCGCCGTAGCGGTCACGGCCGGGACGCCGACGGCTCCTGATCGCCGTACCGGGTGCGCAGCTCCTGCACCACGCCGAAGGCCGCCGCAGTGAGCGGCACGGCGAGCAGCATGCCGAGCACCCCGGCGACGGACGCCCCGGCCGTGATCGTGACCATCACCACCGCCGGATGCATCTGCACGGTCCGGCTCTGGACCATCGGCTGGAGCACGTGCCCTTCCAGCACCTGCACCGCGAGGACCACGCCGAGCGCCCACAGCGCGATGACGAACCCCCGGTCGGCCAGCGCGACCAGCACGGCCAGGGCTCCCGAGATGACGGCACCGAGGTAGGGGATGTACGCGCCGACGAAGACCAGCGCACCCAGCCCGGGTGCGCCGGGCACGTCGAGGACGAGCAGTCCCACGGTGATGAGCACCGCGTCGATGAGGGCGATGAGGGTCGTGCCGCGCATGAAGCCTTCGACCGCGTTCAGGGCCCGGCGGGCCATGGCCTCCAGGGTGTCGGCCGAACCGCGGGGCGACAGGGACCGCAGGGTCGCGGCGGCCTTGTCGGAGTCGCGCAGGAAGAAGAAGACGAGCAGCAGCGCGAGGACGGCCATGGCGATGGACTCGCCGACCACGCTGACGCCGCTGATCACGCCGGAGGCGGCCGTACCGCCGAACTTGCCCAGCAGTTCCCGGGCGTTGGAGGCGAGGTCGTCCAGCGAGGTGCCGGCCGCCCCGAAGTGCTCGGAGACGCCCCGGGCGGCCTCCTTGAGCGAGGCGACGATCTCGTCGCCGGTGTCGATGAGCGCGGCGACCACGATGTACACGGCCCCGCCGACCACGGCGACCACCGCGACGCAGGTCAGCCCGGCCGCGACCGACCGGTGCACCCCGGCCTTCACCAGCCGCCGGTGCAGCGGCCCGAGCAGCGCCGTCCCGAGCAGGGCGAGCAGCACGGGCACCACGGCGGTCCGGAACTCCACGACCAGCCGGATCCCGACGTAGACGACCCCGGCGGCGAGCAGGAGCAGCGCACACCAGGCGGCGAGGCGCCGGGCGGGGCCGGGGAGGAGGGGGGCCTGCTGGGTGTCCTGCACCCCTCCACCCGATCACGCACCCGGCGGGCCGTCCCGTCAGGGAGGCCCGCCAGGGTGACGGGGCGTCAGCCGCCCCGGGTCCGCGTCAGCCCTGCGGGCCGCTCGCGGTCATGCCGTGCACCGCCGGCACCGTGCCCAGGCGGCCCTTCTGGAAGTCCTCGAAGGCCTGCATGAGCTCGTCCTTGGTGTTCATGACGAACGGGCCGTAGTGGGCCATGGGCTCACGGATCGGCTGTCCGCCGAGCAGGACGACCTCCAGGTCCGGCGTGTTGGAGTCCTGCTTCTCGTCGGCGCGGACGGTCAGCGAGGAGCCAGCGCCGAAGACGGCCGTCTGGCCCATGTGGACCGGCCGGCGGTCGGGGCCGACGCTGCCGCGCCCGGCCAGAACGTAGGCCAGCCCGTTGAAGTCCTCGCGCCACGGCAGCGTGAGCTCCGCCCCCGGCGCGAGGGTCGCGTGGACCATCGTGATCGGGGTGTGTGTGATGCCGGGACCCGCGTGCCCGTCCAGCTCACCGGCGATGACCCGCAGCAGCGCGCCGCCGTCGGGGGTGGTGAGCAGCTGGACCGAGCCGCCGCGGATGTCCTGGTAGCGCGGGGCCATCATCTTGTCCTTGGCCGGGAGGTTCACCCACAGCTGGAGGCCGTGGAAGAGCCCGCCGGAGACGACGAGGTGCTCGGGTGGGGCCTCGATGTGCAGCAGGCCCGAGCCCGCGGTCATCCACTGGGTGTCCCCGTTGGTGATGGTGCCGCCACCGCCGTTGGAGTCCTGGTGGTCGAAGATCCCGTCGATGATGTAGGTGACGGTCTCGAAGCCGCGGTGCGGGTGCCAGGGCGTGCCCTTGGGCTCGCCCGGCGCGTACTCCACCTCGCCCATCTGGTCCATCATGATGAACGGGTCGAGGTGGCGGTAGTTGATCCCCGCGAACGCCCGGCGCACCGGGAAGCCCTCGCCCTCGAAACCGCTCGGAGCGGTCGTGACGGCCAGCACGGGACGTGCCACTGCCTCGGACGGCGCGGTCACGCGGGGCAGCGTCAACGGGTTCTCGACGGTCACTGCAGGCATGTCGGTTCCTCCTCGTGTACGCCCAGTTTAGTTGAGCGTTGAACTTCCTGCCACCCCGAACAGAGAAAACCGGGAAGACATTCCCACCCGGGGGACGGCGCAGCGAACCACGGAAGAACGGCACGACGAAAGGCCGTCACCCCGTTGCGGGGTGACGGCCCTCGGGCTGCAGCGTCAGGCGACGAGGTCGCGCTCCTCGTTCACGGCCCCGGCGGGCTCCCGCTTGCGGTCCCGCATCACCAGCGTGGCCACGACCGCCGCCGCCAGGACACCGACCGCACTGATCGTGAAGGTCGTCGACATCGAGTCGGCGAAGGCCTCCCGGGCCGCCCGCACCAGCCCCGCGTCACCGCCGGCCACGGCCAGGGCCCCGCCGATGGACTCCCGGGCCTGCTCGGGGGCGCCGGCCGGCATCTCGTCGGCGTAGCCGGAGGTGAGCAGGGAGCCGAGGATCGCGATGCCGAGGGCGGTGCCGGACTGCTGGATGGTGTCGTTGAGGGCCGAGCCGACGCCCGCCTTGTCCTCCGGGATGGTGCCCATCAGCGCGGCCACCGCGGCCGGCATGGCCAGGCCCGCTCCCAGCCCCAGGATCCCCAGCGCCACGGCCGGGACCGTGAACCCGCTGTCGACGCCGAGGGTGGTCAGCAGCCCGAAGGACACGGCCATCAGCAGCATCCCGCCGAGGATGACGAACCGGTTGCCGATCCGCACGGCGAGCTGCGCCCCGGCCGCGTTGCCGGCCAGCGCGGCCACCGCCAGCGGCAGGAAGGCGAGGCCCGCCTCGACCGCGGACCAGCCGAGGACGAACTGGAGGTACTGGGTCAGCACCAGCAGCAGGCCGGCGTTGCCGATCTGGACGAGCGCCAGGGAGAGCGAGCCGCCGCTGAAGTTGCGGTGCTTGAAGAGGACCAGCGGCACCATCGGCGACGGGGTCACGTTCTGCCAGGTCACGAAGCCGGCCAGGGCGATCACCGCGACGGCCAGGACGAGGAGGGAGCGGCCTTCGAACGCGCCGTGCTGGGGAATCTCGATGATCCACCACACCAGGGCCGTCATGCCCACCGCGGACAGCACCGCGCCCAGCGGGTCCGGCTTCTGCCACGGCGCCTTCGACTCGGGCATCAGCAGGACACCGGCCAGCAGCGCGAGCCCGACGATCGGGACGTTGATCAGGAAGATGGCCTGCCAGGCGAAGTGGTCGATCAGCACCCCGCCGAGCACGGGGCTGCCGACCAGCCCCAGCATCGACACCGAGCCCCACGCGGCCATCGCCTTGGGCCGCTCGTCCTCGTCGAAGACCGTGATCAGGATCGACAGCGTCGAGGGCATGATCAGCGCCCCGCCGACCCCCATCGTGATCCGCAGCGCGATGAGCTCGCCCGGAGTGGAGCAGAACACCGCCCCCAGTGAGGCCGCCCCGAACAGCAGCAGGCCGATCAGCATCACCCTGCGGCGCCCGAAGCGGTCTCCCAGGCTGCCCGAGGTCAGCAGCAGTCCGGCGAAGACCAGGGTGTAGGAGTCGAGGATCCACTGCATGTCCTGGGCGCTCGCCCCGAGGTCCTCGGTCAGCGCGGGCACCGCGACCGTCAGCGCCATGTTGTCGACGACCAGGACCAGCGTGCTGAGGCACAGCACGATCAGGATCCACCAGCGCCGTGGATTGCGAGCGTCCATTTCCTCTTCCCCTCCTGCGAACATCCTGCGAACACCGTTCCTTCGATGCGAACACTGTACGCACAGCGGAACAGTGTGCGCAACCCTTGAGTTCTGTACGCTGATTGCGCACGCTGTTCGCACGCAGAGGGTCATCAGGAGGACCGCCCATGAGCAGGAGCAGGACGACGGACAAGAGCCCGATCCCGTCCGTGTGGACCCGTGAGCAGCGCCGGACCGACCAGCCCGCGCTCAGCAGGGAGGCGATCGTGCGCGAGGCGATCGCGATGCTCGACGCCGAGGGCATCGAGGCGCTCAGCATGCGCAAGCTCGGCTCCCGCCTGAACGCCGGCGCGACCTCGCTGTACCGGCACGTCGCCACGAAGGACGAGCTGATGGAGCTCGCGGTGGACGAGGTCGCCGCCGAGATCCACGTCCCGCCGGCCGGCGGCCCCGACTGGCGCGCGGCCGTGACCGAGGCGGCCGGGTCCTTCCGCACGACGGCGCTGCGGCACCCCTGGCTGACCCTGGTCCTCGGCCAGGCCGGGCTCGCCTACCTGGGGCCGAACTACATGAGCTTCTCGGAACGGCTGGCGGCCCTGTTCACGGCCGCGGGGTTCCCCGAGCCGAGCCGGGCGATCGACGCCGTCTTCTCGTACGTCATCGGCATGTCCACCACGGAGGCCGCCTGGCTCACCACCGTCGCCCGCTCGGGCGAGACGGAGTCCGATTTCGTCGCGCGCCTGCTGCCCGCGGCCCAGCAGGCCTCGGCCGGCTACGACCACCTGGCGGCCGCCGGACCCGAGACCAGCGCGCAGGCCGCCGACCCCGCGAAACTGCGCGACGACAAGTTCGCCTACGGCCTGGAGGTCGTCCTGGACGGCCTGGCGCTGCGCCTGCCGAAGTGACTACGGCCGGTCTCAGCCGCCGCCTGCGCGTCTAGCCATACATGCGGCGCATCGCGAACTCGACCATCTGCTCCACGGCCTTCGCGTCGAACACCATGCGGTGCTCGCCCTCCATGTCGAGGACGAAGCCGTAGCCGGTCGGCAGCAGGTCCAGCACCTCCGCGCCGGTGATCACGAAGTACTTGGACTCCTTGCCCGCGTACCGCCGCAGCTCCTTGAGCGTGCTGAACATCGGGATCACCGGCTGCTGGGTGTTGTGCAGCGCGAGGAAGCCGGGGTTGTCGCCGCGCGGGCAGTAGACCTTCGACGTCGCGAAGACCTGCTGGAAGTCCTCGGCGGCCATCTGCCCGGTGGTGAAGGCGCGCACCGCGTCCGTGAGGGAGGGCGGGGACGGCTCGGGGTACAGCGGCGGCTGCTGCCCGTACCCGCCGGACATCGGCTGCTGCGGAGGGGCGTACTGCCCTTGCGGGCCCGCTGTCTGGTCGTAGCCGTACATGAGCGCAAGCGTACCGAGAGCCGGCGGGCCCACGGGCCGGTACGGCCCTCCCGGCAAACCGACAGCGAGTTGACAGCGCCCGCTGTGTGGATCGCCGCCGCCACCGCTCGTAGCGTCGTGTCATGAACGAACGCCGTGACCAGAGCCCGCCCGAGCACGACGGAGGCCTCTCCCACGACCTCCCCGTCCTCGCCCGCCGCCGGATGATCCGGCTGATGGCGGGAGTGAGCCTGGTCCCGCTGGCGGGCTGCACGTCGCAGGAGAAGCCCTCGGCGTCCCCTTCCTCGTCCGCGGATTCCTCGTCCGCGAGGTGCGCGGAGATCCCCGAGGAGACGGCCGGGCCCTTCCCCGGTGACGGCTCCAACGGCGTGAACGTGCTGAAGGAGAGCGGGGTCGTGCGCAGCGACATCACCCGGAGCTTCGGCGACTCCGCGGGCGGCACCGCCGCGGGCGTACCGCTGACGATCACGCTCACGTTGGTGGACGCCGCCTCCGGCTGCGGGACGCCGAAGAAGGGCGCCGCCGTCTACATCTGGCACTGCGACCGGGACGGCGCCTACTCCCTGTACTCCGAGGGCGTCACCGAGGAGAACTACCTGCGGGGAGTCCAGGAGACGGACGGGAAGGGCCGGGTCACGTTCACGAGCGTCTTCCCCGGCTGCTACCCGGGCCGCTGGCCGCACGCCCACTTCGAGGTCTACGGCTCCCTGGCCGACGCCACCGCCGCCACGTCGATCACCAGCACCTCGCAGCTCGCCTTCCCCGAGGACGTGTGCGACGCGGTGTACGCCACGGACGGCTACAGCGGGAGCGTACGGAACCTGAGCAGCCTCTCCCTGGAGGACGACGGCGTCTTCGGCGACGGCCACGAGCGGCAGCTGGCCACGATGACCGGCAGCGTGCGGGACGGCTACACCGCGACCTTGACCGTTCCGGTGTGACCTGTCACAGATGACCGGATGGGGTTGCGTCTTATTACTGGCGGGTAGCATCATCGTAGCCACTTGCTACTTGTTGGTACGTGAACTAGCGCGAGGATCCAGTGCCTCGCCGATCTCTCTACGGAGCCGGGAGCCGTCACCATGGGGCACTACAAGTCGAATCTCCGCGACATCGAGTTCAACCTCTTCGAGGTACTCGGGCGCGACAAGGTGTACGGCACCGGTCCGTTCGGGGAGATGGACGTCGAGACCGCGAAGAGCATCCTGGAGGAGCTGACCCGCCTCTCGGAGAACGAGCTGGCGGAATCCTTCATCGACGCCGACCGCAACCCGCCGGTCTTCGACCCGGAGACCAACACCGCGCCGGTCCCCGCGTCCTTCAAGAAGAGCTACCAGGCCTTCATGGACTCCGAGTACTGGCGCCTGGGCCTGCCCGAGGAGATCGGCGGCACCACCGCGCCCCGCTCCCTGATCTGGGCGTACGCCGAGCTGATCCTGGGCGCCAACCCGGCCGTGTGGATGTACTCCTCGGGCCCGGCGTTCGCCGGCATCCTCTTCGAGGAGGGCAACGAGGTCCAGAAGCACATAGCCAAGGTCGCCACGGAGAAGCAGTGGGGCTCCACCATGGTGCTCACCGAGCCCGACGCGGGCTCCGACGTGGGCGCCGGCCGCACCAAGGCCGTGCAGCAGGAGGACGGCTCCTGGCACATCGAGGGCGTGAAGCGCTTCATCACGTCCGGTGAGCACGACATGTCGGAGAACATCCTCCACTACGTGCTGGCCCGCCCCGAGGGCGCCGGCCCCGGCACCAAGGGCCTGTCCCTCTTCCTCGTCCCGAAGTACCTCTTCGACTTCGAGACCGGCGAGCTGGGCGAGCGCAACGGCGTCTACGCCACGAACGTCGAGCACAAGATGGGCCTGAAGGCCTCCAACACCTGCGAGATGACCTTCGGCGACCAGCACCCCGCCAAGGGCTGGCTGATCGGCGACAAGCACGACGGTATCCGCCAGATGTTCCGCATCATCGAGTTCGCCCGCATGATGGTCGGCACGAAGGCGATCTCCACGCTCTCCACGGGCTACCTGAACGCGCTGGAGTACGCCAAGGAGCGCGTCCAGGGCCCCGACCTGGCGAACTTCATGGACAAGACCGCGCCCAAGGTCACCGTCACCCACCACCCCGACGTGCGCCGCTCGCTGATGACGCAGAAGGCGTACGCGGAGGGCATGCGCGCCCTGGTGCTCTACACGGCCTCCGTCCAGGACGAGATCCAGATCAAGGAGGCCGCGGGCGAGGACGTCTCCGCTCTGGAGGCCCTGAACGACCTGCTCCTGCCCATCGTCAAGGGCTACGGCTCCGAGAAGGGCTACGAGCAGCTCGCCCAGTCGCTCCAGACCTTCGGCGGCTCGGGCTTCCTGCAGGAGTACCCGATCGAGCAGTACATCCGGGACTCCAAGATCGACACCCTCTACGAGGGCACCACGGCCATCCAGGGCCAGGACTTCTTCTTCCGGAAGATCGTCCGCAACCAGGGCGCCGCGCTGAACTCCCTCGCCGAGGACATCAAGAAGTTCCTGGCGCTCGGTGAGGGCGGCGAGGAGCTCGGCGCCGCCCGCGAGCACCTCGCCAAGGCCGCCGTCGAGCTGGAGGCCATCGTCGGCCTGATGCTCACCGACCTCGCCGCCACCGAGCAGGACGTCAAGAACATCTACAAGGTGGGCCTGAACACCACCCGCCTGCTGATGGCCTCCGGTGACGTCGTCGTCGGATACCTGCTGCTCAAGGGCGCCGCGGTCGCCGCCGAGAAGCTTCAGACCGCGTCCGCCAAGGACAAGGCCTTCTACACCGGCAAGATCGCCGCCGCGAAGTTCTTCGCCGCCAACGTCCTGCCGGGCGTCACCCTGGCCCGCAAGGTCGCCGAGGGTGTCGAGCTGGACCTGATGGAGCTGGACGAGGCCGCGTTCTAGATCTCTCACGTCCTCTGTTCGAGGGCCTGTTCCCCTACGCCGGGAACGGGCCCTCGTCCGTCGTTAAGGTGAACCCATGACCGAACCAGCCCGCCCGTCTCCCACCGCCGCCCTTGCAGCGAGCGCTTCGCGCGCACCTCTTGCTTTCGACCGCGGCCACACCGACGACCTCATGACCTTCCTGGCGGCGAGCCCCACGCCGTACCACGCCGTGGCGAACGCCGCCGAGCGGCTGGAGAAGGCCGGCTTCAGGCAGGTCGCGGAGACGGATGCCTGGGACGGGACGAGCGGCGGGAAGTACGTGCTGCGCGGCGGTGCGATCGTCGCCTGGTACGTGCCGGAGGGCGCGGCGCCCCACACGCCGTTCCGGATCGTCGGCGCCCACACCGACTCGCCCAACCTGCGCGTCAAGCCGCTCCCCGACAGCGGGGCGCACGGCTGGCGGCAGGTGGCCGTGGAGATCTACGGCGGACCGCTGCTCAACTCCTGGCTGGACCGCGATCTGGGCCTGGCCGGCCGGCTGACCCTGCGCGACGGCTCGACGCGTCTGGTCAACGTCGACCGGCCGCTGCTGCGCGTCCCGCAACTCGCCATCCACCTGGACCGCTCCGTGACGGCCGACGGCCTCAAGCTCGACAAGCAGCGGCACATGCAGCCGGTCTGGGGCCTCGGGCGGGACGTCCGCGACGGCGATCTGATCGCCTTCCTGGAGGAGACGGCCGGCATCCCCGCGGGCGAGGTCACCGGCTGGGACCTGATGACGCACTCCGTGGAACCGCCCGCCTACCTGGGCCGCGACCACGAGCTGCTGGCCGGCCCGCGCATGGACAATCTGCTGTCGGTGCACGCCGGCACGGCAGCGCTCGCCGCCGTCGCCTCGTCGTCCTCGCAGCCGGCCTCCATCCCGGTCCTGGCCGCCTTCGACCACGAGGAGAACGGCTCCCAGTCGGACACCGGCGCGGACGGGCCGCTGCTCGGCAATGTGCTGGAACGCTCGGTCTTCGCCCGCGGCGGCTCCTTCGAGGACCGGGCCCGCGCCTTCGCCGGCACGGTCTGCCTGTCCTCCGACACGGGGCACGCCGTGCACCCCAACTACGCGGAGCGGCACGACCCGACGCATCACCCGCGCGTCAACGGCGGCCCGATCCTCAAGGTCAACGTCAACAACCGCTACGCCACGGACGGTTCGGGCCGCGCGGAGTTCACGGCGGCCTGCGAGGCGGCCGACGTGCCCTTCCAGTCGTTCGTCTCCAACAACTCCATGCCCTGCGGCACCACGATCGGCCCGATCACCGCCGCACGGCACGGCATCAGGACGGTCGACATCGGCGTGGCCATCCTGTCGATGCACAGCGTGCGCGAACTGTGCGGCGCCGACGATCCGTTCCTGCTCGCGGGCGCGCTGACCGCGTTCCTGGAGAGGTAGAACGGGCCGCCACCGCATGGGTGTTCCCCTCGGGGGTACCCGGTGTTCCTGGACCGGAACGACCGGACCGTACAGGGAGGCGACACACATGGGCCTCGGCGGATGCATCATCCTCATCGCCGTGGGAGCCATCCTCACGTTCGCGACCGACTGGGACATGCAGGGGGTCAACCTCGACCTGGTCGGCATCATTCTGATGATCGTCGGACTGATCGGCGTCACCACGTTCAGCAGCATCGCCAGGCGCCGTCGCGTGGTGGTGCCCCCCACGACCCCGGTCGTGGACGACCCGGCGGTGCACCACCACCGCCGTGACGGCTACAGCGACGGATACGGGGTGTAGGGCCTTCCCGTCGTGGCGTCCACGTGGTCCGGCACCTCGTCATCGGTGCCGCGCGGCACCGTGAAGACACTTGCGTGATCACGGCGCCGAGTACGCCAACCACGTCTCCCGACGGCTCGTCTTCGCCGCGCACCGGGACGGCGGACAGCGGCAGTTCGTCGAACGGCCGGTGCCCGAGGTGCGGGACGAGTCCCTGGCGCCGCGAGCGCGTGGCGCTGGCCTGCCGGCTCATCGAGCGCGGCGAGGAACGGCTGGACGTGGTGGCCGCCAGGAGCGGGCTCGGTACGGCCGCCAACCTGCGGGCGCGGCTGCGGCAGGCGACCGGGCTCAGCCCGTCGGCCTACAGGCGGCGTTTCGGAAGCGGCGGCGGGGAAGCCCTGGTGTCATGAGATTCCTCGTGTACGACCGGCTCCTCGGCTTCGGTGACGACTACTGGATCGAGGACGACCACGGCGGCAAGGTGTTCCTCGTCGACGGCAAGGCCCTGCGGCTGCGGGACACCTGGGAGCTGAAGGACACCCAGGGGCGCGTCCTCGTAGACATCCACCAGAAGATGCTCGCCCTGCGCGACACCATGGTGCTCCAGCGGGGCGGGGAGCCGCTGGCGACGATCCGCAGGAAACGGCTGTCCCTGCTGCGCAACCACTACAGGGTGTCCCTCGCCGACGGCAACGAGCTGGACGTCAGCGGCAAGATCCTCGACCGGGAGTTCGCCGTCGAGTACGACGGCGAATTGCTGGCGGTGATCTCCCGGCGGTGGCTGACCGTACGGGACACCTACGGCGTGGACGTCGTCCGCGAGGACGCGGATCCCGCGCTGCTGATCGCGGTGGCCGTGTGTGTGATCCACCTGGCGGAGAAGGAGCGGGAGGACTGAGCCGCCGAGCCGCCGCCCGTTCTCAGGGCCGGCGAGGAGGCTGGAGGCCCAGCATCCGGTCCTTCAGGGCCGGGAACTGCTCCCGGGTCGCCGCGACCTTCCCCGGGTCGAACTCCACCGTGAGGACCTCCTCGCCGGCACCGGCCTGCGCCAGCACCTCGCCCCACGGGTCGACCACGATCGAGTGACCGGCCTGGGGAACACCGGCGTGCGTCCCGGCCGTTGCGCAGGCGAGGAGGAACGACTGGTTCTCCACGGCCCGTGCCTGGGCCAGCAGCGTCCAGTGGGAGCGGCGGCGCTCCGGCCAGCCCGCCGACACCACCAGCGTCTCGGCACCGGCGTCGACGAGACCGCGGTAGAGCTCGGGGAAGCGGAGGTCGTAGCAGGTGGACAGGCCCAGGGTCGTCTCGGGCAGACGCACCGTCACCAGCTCGGAGCCCGCTCCCATCAGCACGGCCTCGCCCTTGTCGAAGCCGAAGCGGTGGATCTTGCGGTAGGCGGCGGCCAGATCGCCGGAGGGGGAGAAGACGAGTGAGGTGTTGTAGAGCGGCCCGTCGGGGTCCCGCTCCGGGATGGAACCGGCGTGCAGCCAGACGCCGGCGTCGCTCGCGGCCTTCGCCATCGCCTCGTACGTCGGCCCTTCGAGCGGCTCGGCCTCGCGCCCGAACTCCTCGTAGGCGAAGGCACCCGTGGTCCACAGCTCCGGCAGGACAACGAGGTCGGCCCCGGCCTGTTCCCGGACCGTCGCCGCCACGCGTCGGCGGCGCGCTTCGACCGATTCGTCCTCGTTCACGGCGATCTGGATCACAGAGGCGCGCACACTACCACCGTCCTGGCATTCGAGCCGTCCACACGGGCCTACGATCGTCACACGAAAGCACTGCCGGGGTGCCTCACAGCAGCGTAACTTAGCTCGCGAGACGCCCGCCGACAGCCGCCACCTCCCACTGGCAACGCCGCCACCACCTGCCCGTGACCGAACCGCCGAGGGGTCCCGTTCCGTGAGTCTGCATCCCACCCTCCAGCCCTACGCCGACGCCTGGACCCACTCCATCGAAGCGATATCCGAGCTGCTCCAGCCGCTCGCGGAGGCCGAATGGAACCGGCGGACGCCGTGCCCCGGGTGGTCGGTGCGGGACGTGGTCTCCCACGTCATCGGCCTGGACTGCGAGATGCTCGGCGACCCGCGCCCCATCCACAGCCTGCCGCGCGACCTCTTCCACGTCACCAACGAGCACCAGCGCTACATGGAGATGCAGGTCGACGTCCGCCGCCACCACACGGCGCCGGAGATGACCTCCGAGCTGGAGTACGTGATCATCCGCCGCAACCGGCAGCTGCGGAACGAGTCGCGTGACCCGGGGACGAAGGTGCGGGGGCCGCTCGGCAGCGAGCTCACCCTGGAGGAGTCGATGCGGCGGCACGCGTTCGACGTGTGGGTGCACGAGCAGGACCTGCGAACAGCTCTGGGCCGGCCCGGCAACCTCGACTCCCCCGGCGCGCTGGTCGCCCGGGACGTGCTGCTCGGCGAACTCCCGCGCGTGGTGGCCGAGGACGCGCAGGCACCGCGCAGCTCGGCGATCGTCTTCGACGTGCACGGGCCCGTCGAGTTCCTGCGCACGATCCGCGTCGACATCCAGGGCCGCGGCACGCTGGAGACGGCCCCGGCCCTCGGCCCCGCCGCGACCCTCACCCTCGACTGGGAGACGTACGTCCGTCTGGCCTGCGGCCGCGTGACCCCGGAGTCGGTGTCCGACCGCCTGAAGACGGAGGGCGACCCGGACCTGACGGCGGCGATCCTGAGCAACTTCACGGTGACGCGGTAGGAGTCCCACTCAGCGGCGGGCATGCGCGCCGCCCCAGCTGCGGGCATGCGTGCCTCCCCCAGTGCCTCAAGGGCCTGGGAGGTGCCCCCAGGGCGGCACGGGTGGGCGTGGGGGTCCCCCTGCTCGAGCGAAGCCGAGAGCTTGGGGGAGGCACCCCGCTACGCCGGGCTGCGGACCCACCCGACCCACCACCAACGCCCAGGGCCCGAAAACCCCATGCCGTCGCCCAACCCCAGCCCATACCGTCCCTGACCATGACCACACCACCCCACCGCACCCGCCTCACCTTCCACGGCCCGCTCTCCCAGACCCGCGCAGACGCCCTCGTACAACGCCTCACCCGCCACCGCCCCACCACCGTCCTGGACATCGGCTGCGGCTCGGGCGAGTTGATGCTCCGCGTCCTGGCCGCCGCGCCGGAGGCGACCGGCACCGGCATCGACCTGGACACCGACGACCTGGCGCGAGGAAGGAAGGCCGCCGCGGACCGCGGACTGGCGTCCCGGGCCCGCTTCGTGGAGGAGTCCGCCACCGGAACCACCCACGGCCCCGCCGACCTCGTGCTGTGCGTGGGGTCGAGCCAGGCCCTCGGCGACCGACTCCCCGACGCGCTCAGGGAACTGCGCCGCCTGGTCACCGACCACGGCCGCGTCCTGCTCGGCGAGGGATTCTGGGAGCGCACCCCCACTCCCGACGAGCTGTCCCGCATGTGGCCGGACGCCGCCGCGACGGACCACCCCGACCTGGCGACGCTCATCGGGATGACCGTCGACGCTGGGTTCCGGCCGGAGTGGACGGAGACCGCGAGCCTCGACGAGTGGGAGGAGTTCGAGTCGGGGTACCTCGCGGACACCGAGGTGTGGCTCGCCGAGCACCCCGATCACCCCCTGGCGGCCGAGACCCGCGAGCGCGTCGACCGGCACCGCGCCAGGTGGCTCACCTACCGCGGCGTCCTCGGGCTGGCGTACCTCACCCTCGTACCGGTGGCGGCCCGCTGACCTACACGGGGACGTGCACCGTCTCCACCCGGCTGGCCACCAGCCGCTCCCGCTCCCGCCGGGCCGCCCGCCTGCGCAGCCGCAGGATCTGGGAGACCCCGACCGCCTGGAGCACGAACACCACCGAGAAGGCCAGGGAGTAGTCGTCGCCGGTGGCGTCCAGGAGCACACCGATCGCGAACAGCGTGGTCATGGAGGCCACGAAGCCACCCATGTTGGTGATGCCGGAGGCGGTGCCCTGCCGTTCGGGCGGGTTGGCGGGGCGGGCGAAGTCGAAGCCGATCATCGACGCGGGTCCGCACGCCCCGAGCACCGTGCACAGCACGATCAGCAGCCACATCGGGGCGTGGGGCCCCGGGTAGGCGAGGGTCGCCGCCCACAGGGTCGCCGTCGTGCCGACCGTGCCGAGCGCGAGCGGGAGCCGCGCCCCGTGGTGCCGGGCGACGATCTGGCCGTAGACCAGGCCCACCACCATGTTCGACAGGACGACGAGGGTGAGGAGTTCACCGGCCGCCGCCCGGGACAGCCCCTGCGCCTCGACGAGGAACGGCAGGCCCCACAGCAGCAGGAACACCATCGCCGGGAACTGGGTGGTGAAGTGCACCCACAGGCCGAGCCGCGTGCCGGGCTCGCGCCAGGAGGCGGCGATCTGCCGCCGTACGTAGGCCGCGCCCTGGTGCTGGAGCGGCTCCGGCTCGTGGCCCTCCGGGTGGTCCTTGAGGAACAGCAGCACCAGGACGAGCACCACGGCCCCGGCGACCGCGCTGCCCGCGAACGCCGCCGTCCAGCCGATGCCGTGCAGCAGCCGGGCCAGGACGAGCGTGGAGACCAGGTTGCCCGCCATGCCTACCAGTCCCGCGAACTGGGCGACCAGCGGCCCCCGGCGGACCGGGAACCAGCGGCTGCCGAGCCGCAGCACGCTGATGAACGTCAGCGCGTCACCGCAGCCGAGCAGCGCGCGGGAGGCGAGGGCCGTGCCGTACGTGGGGGAGAAGGCGAAGCCCAGCTGCCCGGCCGTGAACAGCACCGCGCCCAGCGCCAGCACCTTCTTGGTGCCGAGCCGGTCGACCAGCAGGCCGACGGGGATCTGCATGCCCGCGTAGACCAGCAACTGGAGGATGGAGAAGGTGGAGAGGGCCGAGGCGTTCACATGGAAGCGGTCGGCGGCGTCGAGGCCGGCCACGCCCAGGGACGTGCGGAAGATGACCGCGACGAAGTAGACCGAGACGCCGACGCCCCAGACGGCCAGCGCCCTGCGCCCGCCCGGCGGGTCGCCCGGTATCGCGGTGGCGCTCATCGGACCTCCCCGCGGGCCAGGTGCGAGAACCAGCCGACGTGCCGGTGGACGAGGCCGACGGCGGCCTCCGCGTCACCGGAGCGCAGGGCGTCGAGGATCTCCTCGTGCTCGGAGAGGGTCTTGGCGATGCGGTCGGGGTGGGAGTGCATGACGGCGACACCCATGCGCAACTGGCGGTCGCGCAGCTGGTCGTAGAGGCGGGAGAGGATCTCGTTGCCGCCGCTGCGGACGATCTCGGCGTGGAAGCAGCGGTCGGTGACGGCGGCCCCGGCGAGGTCTCCGGCGGCGGCCTGCTTCTTCTGCCGGGCCAGCAGCTCCTCCAGGCGCTCGATGAGCCCGGCCGGCGCGGGTACGGCCTTGCGCGCCGCGTGCTCCTCGACGAGCAGCCGCGTCTCGACGACGTCGGCGATCTCCTGCGCGGAGACGGGCAGGACGAGGGCACCCTTCTTCGGGTAGAGCCGGATCAGCCCCTCGGCCTCCAGCCGGAGCAGCGCCTCGCGGACCGGTGTGCGGGAGACTCCCACGGCTTCGGCGAGCTCGCCCTCTGTGAGGAGGGTGCCGCCCTCGTAGCGGCGCTCCAGGACGCCCTGTTTGACATGGGCGTAGACGCGGTCGGCGGCGGGCGGTTGCTTCACGGCCAAGGTCATGCCGACAGCATAGATACAACAGGGGCGCATGGAGAGATACGTCCAGTATGCGGACTTGTATGTCACACATCTGTGGCAAACCCGGGGCCCCGGTCGGCAACAGCGCAACTTCGTGTGCTAGTTACGAGTCAGACACGTGCGGCCCCCTTCCCCTCGTCCTCAACTTGGCCGCATCGTTGGGGCATTCGACGTAATCGGGGTACTTCACTTGATAACCCGCATTCAGGGCACCCGTCTCCGCAGAGCGGCGGCCGTCGCCGTGACCACCGGCGCCATGCTCGCGACCGGTGCCCTCACCGTCGCGCCGGCGCAGGCCGCCTCCGCACCCTCCATCGCCGCCAAGGGCGGCTACGTGATGAACAACGCGACCGGCAAGTCGCTCTACACCAAGGCGGCCGACACCCGCCGCTCGACCGGCTCGACCACCAAGATCATGACCGCTCTGGTGGTGCTGAAGCAGTCGAACCTCAACATGGACAGCAAGGTCACGATCCAGAAGGCGTACAGCGAGTACATCGTCGACAACAACTACGCGTCCAACGCGAAGCTGATCGTCGGCGACAAGGTCACCGTCCGCCAGCTGCTGTACGGGCTGATGCTGCCGTCCGGCTGTGACGCCGCGTACGCGCTCGCCGACAAGTTCGGCTCGGGCTCGACGCGCGCGGCGCGCGTGAAGTCGTTCATCGGCAAGATGAACACCACCGCCAAGAACCTGGGTCTGAAGAACACCCACTTCGACTCGTTCGACGGCATCGGCCACGGCGCCAACTACTCCACGCCGCGCGACCTGACCAAGCTGGCCAGCGCCGCGATGAAGAACTCCACGTTCCGCACGATCGTCAAGACCAAGAAGTACACGGCGAAGACGACCACCAAGACCGGCGGCACGCGGACGATGGCCGCGTGGGAGAACACCAACCCGCTGCTCAGCAGCTACAGCGGCGCGATCGGCGTGAAGACGGGCTCCGGCCCGGAGGCCAAGTACTGCCTGGTCTTCGCCGCCACCCGCAGCGGCAAGACGGTCATCGGCACGGTCCTCGCCTCGACCGGCCCGGAGGCCCGCAAGGCGGACGCCACGAAGCTGCTCAACTACGGCTTCACCAGGTAGGACGGCGTCGAGGGGGCCCTGCCGCGGTGTGCGGCAGGGCCCCCTTCGCCATACGTCTCTCACGCCATGCTGCGCTGACGGCGCTCCAGCGCCCGGGCCGCCTTGCGCCGGCCGCCCGACAGCACGTTCACCGCGGAGCCCGCACCGGCGCCCGGCTCCAGCCGCCAGCCGCGGATCCGTGCCGCGACCCGGGCCAGCTTCTCGTCACCGGGCCGGACGTCGACGCTGAACAGCGACTCGTCGGGCGTACGGTCGTCGCCGCCCCAGCGGACCACGCCGTCGAGTTCGGCGAGGATGTCGCGGATCACGACCTCCTGCTGCGGGAAGAAGCCGCCCCGGGCGCCGCGCGGGTAGAAGCCGGGCCGGATCCGCATGGCCGTGCCGGACGCCAGATTGGACTCGGGCCTGCTCCTGGCGAGAGCGGCGGGGGCGTGCCAGCCCACGACGTCGCCCCGGCGCAGCGGGTCGACCTCGTAGTGGAACCTGCGCACCAAGTGGACGAGAACGGTCTCCACATCGCCCATGCGCACGGCGACCCCCTTGAGCGGGGTGCCGGGGACGGGGCGGGTGTAGACGGTGCCGCCGTCGTCGGCGACGTTCTCCATCTCCCAGCCGTTGTGGGAGCGCGAGCCCGCCAGCACGCGCCGGGTCCGGTCCTGCGCGCTGCGCAGGGCGTCCCGTACGCGGGCCGGTATGGGGTTGTTCGCGTCGGCGTACGCCTGGGACAGGAAATGGGACAGGGGCAGGGCGGCCACGCCCACGGCACCGCCGACGGCGGCGACACGGCCGAGCAGGGCACGGCGGGACAGGCCGCGGCGGTGGGCGGCGCCGGGCGCCGACGTTCTGCGGGGGATGCGGGGGAGGCTGAGCTTCAACGGAGTCTCTTCCTGAAGTTCTCTCTGAAGTTCTCTCTGAGGTCCTCTGTGCGCACGCGCTCAGGCATTGCGGAGGATGCTGTTGTACTTCTCGAAGATCTGGTAGACGGCCAGGCTCTGGTGCGTCTGGGACTCCACGTCGGGGTCCCAGGCCCGGTAGCGGCGCAGGAGTTCGGTGATCTCGAACTCGGCGAGGTCGAGGCGCATGGACCGCGGGGTGGTGACGCGGTCACCGGGGGGCAGTTGGCCGCCGGGCCTGCCCCGGGTGCCCCACAGGTGGATCAGGGCCGCGGTGCGCACACTGAACGCGTTGTCCTTGTTCAGCCGCTGCCACACGGTCCACAGGTCGGCGTCCTTGGCCGGGTCGCGGTGGTCTCCGGTGGTGAAGCCCCAGCCGATGCAGTGGTTCCAGGCCTGGATGGCGTCGCCCGCGCTGATCTCGCCGATGCCGGTGTGCGAGTCCCGCACGGAGCCGGATCCCGTGAGGTGGTGGTCGGCGACCTGCTGATCGGTGGCCTGGCCGGCGAGGCCGTAGTCGCGCATGGCCCAGTACACCACCGTCTGGATCAGCGCCTTGCGCATCGTGTACGTCGTCGACAGCTCGGTGATCAGCCCGTCCTGCTCCTGGATCGCCGCGACGGCCTGCGCGTTGGTGTAGAGCCGTGCGTCGCTGCCGATGCCGCCGGTGTCCGGGCGCCCGATCGACCGCATGTAGCGCGAGAGGTCGGCCCGCAGCGCGGGCACCTGGCGCGCGTCGAAGGCGACGTCCGGGACGGCGGGCCGCGGCCGGTCGAACGAGCCCTGCCCGGCGTCCCGCCCCGAGGCGATGTCGGCGTCGATCTCCAGCTGCCCGTCACCGGAGCCGAGGGTGCGGATGACGAACTGGTCGTAGGCCCAGTCGGCGGGCAGCGGATGCCCGGCGTTGCCGTCGAAGCCCGGGGACATGTCGGCGACGAAGCTCGCGGTCGAGTAGCCGGCGGCACCGACCTGCGCGCACACGTTGCGGGAGCCGTAGACGCCGATCTCGTACGGGTGGCCGGAGTCCGCCAGCGCCTCCTTGACGCCCTTGAAGTGGGGCAGGACGCTCGCGGTGATCTCGGCGTCGATCGCGTCGAAGTCGACGGCGAAGAAGATCCGGGTCCCCCGCCGGAAGCCGTGGTCGCGGGCGGCGTTGACCGCCGCGTAGCCGGCGGTCCGCCCGGCGACGTAGTCGAAGTCCGAGGCGTCGTTGTTGACGGTCTGGTAGATCGGGAAGCAGCGCAGGCCCTGCTGGGCGATGGTGGCGAGCTCACCTGGCTGGATGGCCTTCTCCGGCAGGGAGGTGGCACTCGGGTTGGTCAGGTAGCGGCCGACGTACGTGATCCCGGCCGCCTTCAGCGACGCGGCCCGGGCCGGGGTGACCTTCGCGATGGTGTCGCAGGCCCTGGCCGGGCGTGACGGGTCGCCGAAGGAGGCCAGCAGGGAGGCGAACGTGGCGAAGTCGCCCTCGCCCGTGACCGGGAGGGCGGCGAAGGTCTGGAAGGCCCGGACGGCGGCCGCGAGGGAGGAGTCGAAGGTGTCGGTGAGGGCCGCGGGCCGCCGGTTGACGACCATCCCGGCGGAGAACAGCTGGACGAAGACGCCCCGGTCGCCCTGGGCCACGGGGTGCGACTTCAGGCCCGACTGGGTACCGGGCCCGAAGTTGCCGTTGGCGGTGCCGTCGGCCATGCCCAGCTCGTACTGCACGCCGAGGAGCAGCGCCTTGAGCGTGCTCTTGGACACGAGGCCGTCGCAGGCGATGACGAAGAAGTCCTGCCGCTTCAGGTAGCGGCCGTTGAGCCACTGCTGGACGGCCCTGACCTGTCCGGTGCCGGAGGCGCCGGGGACGTAGGAGTCCATCGTCAGCAGGGCCTTGAAGACCTTGGGTGTCAAAGCGCCTCCGGGGAAGGCCTGTTCGATGCCCATGTCGGTCTTGAGCCGGGTGACGGCAGCCCGCACCCGTGTGCCGTAGGTGCCGTCGAGGTCGCCGCCGTCGTAGCCCTTGCAGTAGAGGCCGGCCTGGATGATGCGACAGAAGTCCGGCGAGGGGACGGTGTCCGCGTCGAGCTCGGGGTACTTCGCCGCCAGGGTGCTGAGCGTGGTGGGGCCGAAGCTGTCGGAGAGGGCGGTGATGCCCAGCTCGTACTGCAGGGCACGGGTCAGGGCGTACATGGTCGCCCAGTCGGCCTCGCCGCTCTCCTCCACGGTCGTGCCGGTACGGCCGCCGTAGACGGAGTTCACGAATCTCTGGGCCTTGAGCACCATCGCGTCGCGCATCGGGGGTTCACTCACTTTCGAGGGAGTGACCGCGCCCGTCGCAGCCCGGAACCGGACTCCCCCGGGACGCCGGGCGAGTGGTCGATCTCGTGGTGAGGTTGATCGTATGTCCGGATAAACCGCTTACTGTGCGGTACTTGGGCGGGTTCCAGGAGGTTGTTGTGATGCCCGGTGACCCACCGGTTCACCCTCCGGACAGACCGCGGCGGCCCCCGAGCCCGTGGGCAGGGGGCCGCCGCGGTCGGCTCACGCCCAGGTGATGAGGCGCTTCGGCTGCTCCAGGATCGCGGCCACGTCGGCCAGGACCTTCGAGCCCAGCTCGCCGTCGACCAGGCGGTGGTCGAACGACAGGGCCAGGGTGGTGACCTGACGGGGCTTCACCTTGCCCTTGTGGACCCACGGCTGCGGCTTGATCGCGCCGACCGCGAGAATCGCGGACTCGCCCGGGTTGAGGATCGGCGTGCCCGTGTCGACGCCGAAGACGCCGACGTTGGTGATCGTCACCGTGCCGCCCTGCATGGCCGCCGGGGACGTCTTGCCGTCCCGCGCCGTCGCCACCAGCTCGCCCAGCGACTCGGCCAGCTGCGGCAGGGTCTTGGCGTGGGCGTCCTTGATGTTCGGCACGATCAGGCCGCGCGGGGTCGCGGCCGCGATGCCCAGGTTCACGTAGTGCTTGACCACGATCTCCTGGGCGGCCTCGTCCCAGGACGCGTTGACGTCCGGGTTGCGGCGGATCGCGACGAGCAGCGCCTTGGCGATCAGCAGCAGGGGGTTCACGCGCAGGCCCGCGAACTCCTTGTCCGCCTTCAGCTCCTCGACCAGCTTCATCGTGCGCGTCACGTCGACCGTCACGAACTCCGTGACGTGCGGCGCCGTGAACGCCGAGCCGACCATGGCCGCCGCCGTCGCCTTGCGGACACCCTTGACCGGGATGCGGGTCTCGCGCGTGGTGTCGTAGGACGCCGGTGCCTCGACGGCTGCCGGGGCGGACGCGGCCTGCGGCTCGGGGACCGCCGGGACGGCGGCGGCGACCGCCGCGTGCACGTCCTCGCGGGTGATGATGCCGTCCGGGCCGGTCGGGACGACCGTCGTCAGGTCGACGCCCAGGTCCTTGGCCAGTTTGCGGACAGGGGGCTTGGCCAGCGGGCGTTCCGAGCCGGCCGGTGCCGCCGGGGCGGCGGCGGGGGTCGCGGCCGGGGCCGCAGGCGCGTGGCCGTTCAGCTCCGTCTGGATCGCCGGTGAGGCCTGCTGGACCGGGACCTCCGGGCCCTTGCGGGGGCGGCGGCGGGTGGAGGAGGTCGCCACCCCGTAGCCCACCAGGACCGGCTGGCGCCCCGAACCCGCCGCCTTCGGCTCCTCGGCGGGCTCGGCCGCCGCGGGCCGCTCGGCGGCGGGCGCGGGTGCGGCGCTGCCGCCGCCCACGTCCACCGCGATGATCGCCGTGCCCACGTCGACCGTGGTGCCCTCGGGGAAGTGCAGGTCCCGGACCACGCCGTCGTACGGGATGGGCAGCTCGACGGCCGCCTTCGCCGTCTCGACCTCGCAGACCACCTGGCCGTCGGTGACCGTGTCACCGGGCTGGACGTACCACTTGAGGATCTCGGCCTCGGTGAGTCCCTCGCCCACGTCGGGCATCTTGAACTCGCGCACGGACGCTTCCGTCATCGTCGTCACGACCCTCTCCTCAGTACGCCAGCGAGCGGTCGACGGCGTCCAGTACCCGGTCCAGGTTCGGCAGGTACTCCTCCTCCAGGCGGGCCGGCGGGTACGGGGCGTGATAGCCGCCGACCCGGAGCACCGGGGCCTCCAGGTGGTAGAAGCTGCGCTCCGTGATCCGGGCGGCGATCTCCGCGCCCGATCCGAAGAACACCGGGGCCTCGTGGACGACGACCAGGCGGCGCGTCTTCTCCACCGAGGCCTGGATCGAGTCGAAGTCGATCGGGGAGACCGAGCGCAGGTCCAGGACCTCCAGGTTCTTGCCCTCCTCGGCGGCCGCGTCGGCGACCTCCTGGCAGAGCTTCACCATCGGGCCGTAGGCGGCCAGGGTGAGGTCGGTGCCCTCGCGGACCACGCGGGCCTTGTGCAGCGGGCCCGGGATCGCCTCCGCGTTGACCTCGCCCTTGTCCCAGTAGCGGCGCTTGGGCTCGAAGAAGATCACCGGGTCGTCGCTCTGGATGGCCTGCTGCATCATCCAGTACGCGTCCGACGCGTTCGACGGGCTGACGATCTTCAGGCCCGCCACGTGCGCGAAGAGCGCCTCGGGCGACTCGGAGTGGTGCTCCACCGCGCCGATGCCGCCGCCGTACGGGATGCGCACGACGACGGGGAGCTTGACCTTGCCCAGCGAACGGGCGTGCATCTTCGCGAGCTGCGTGACGATCTGGTCGTACGCCGGGAAGACGAAGCCGTCGAACTGGATCTCCACCACCGGGCGGTAGCCGCGCAGGGCCAGGCCGATCGCCGTGCCGACGATGCCCGACTCGGCGAGGGGGGTGTCGATGACGCGGCTCTCGCCGAAGTCCTTCTGCAGGCCGTCCGTCACGCGGAAGACGCCGCCGAGCTTGCCGACGTCCTCGCCCATGATCAGGACCTTGGGGTCGGACTCCAGAGCGCGGCGCAGCGACTCGTTGATCGCCTTGGCCAGTGCCATCTTGTCGGCCATCTCAGTTACCCCCCTCGTCGGCGAACGACGCCTGGTACGCGGCGAACTGGGCGCGCTCCTCGTCGACGAGCGCGTGTCCGTCCGCGTAGGCGTTCTCGAAGATCGCGAAGTGGTCCGGGTCCGGCATGGCACGGACCGCCTCGCGCACTCGTTTGCCCAACGCCTCGGACTCGGCCTCCAGTTCCGCGAAGAATCCCTCGTCCGCGTGGTTTGAGGCCTCCAGGTAGCGGCGCAGGCGCAGGATCGGGTCCTTGGCCTCCCAGGCCTGGCGCTCCTCGTCGCCCCGGTAGCGGGTCGGGTCGTCGGAGGTGGTGTGGGCGCCCATGCGGTAGGTGAACGCCTCGACGAGGGTCGGGCCCTCGCCGCCGCGGGCCCGCTCCAGGGCCCACCGGGTGACCGCGAGGACACCGAGCACGTCGTTGCCGTCCACCCGGACGCCCGGGAAGCCGAAGCCCTGGGCGCGCTGGTAGATCGGCACGCGGGACTGCTTCTCGGTGGGCTCGGAGATGGCCCACTGGTTGTTCTGGCAGAAGAACACGACCGGGGCGTTGTAGACCGCGGAGAAGGTGAACGACTCGGCCACGTCACCCTGGCTGGAGGCGCCGTCGCCGAAGTAGGCGATCACCGCGCTGTCGGCGCCGTCCTTGGCGACGCCCATCGCGTAGCCGGTGGCGTGCAGCGTCTGGGAGCCGATGACGATCGTGTACAGCTGGAAGTTGTTGCTGTTGGGGTCCCAGCCGCCGTTGTTCACGCCGCGGAACATCCCGAGCAGGTTGGCCGGGTCGACGCCGCGGCACCAGGCCACGCCGTGCTCGCGGTAGGTCGGGAAGACGTAGTCGTCCTCCCGGGTGGCCCGGCCGGACCCGATCTGGGCGGCCTCCTGGCCGAGCAGCGACGCCCACAGGCCCAGCTCGCCCTGGCGCTGCAGCGAGGTGGCCTCGGCGTCGAAACGGCGGGTGAGCACCATGTCGCGGTAGAGGCCGCGGAGCTCGTCCGGGGTGATACCGGCGACGTACTTGTCGTACTCGGCGTTCTTGACGCGCTTGCCCTCGGGCGTCAGCAGCTGCACGAGCTGGGGCTCGTTGCTCTTGGCGTCCTTCTTGGCAGGCGTGCGGGTGGTGCGCTTGGTGCCGGTGGTGCCGGCCTTGCTTCCGGCGCTGCGTCGCGGTGTGCGCGCGGCAGTGCTCTCCACGGTCACGTGTGCTCCTCCGTCGGTCCGGCCCCCGGGGTTGCCGGTAGGCCAGTGCGGCTCACCTGTTCTCGCCACCGGGGCACGGGGTGGGTGCCACTCGGCCGGGAACAGGCGTGACAGGTGCCCCGGCGAGCGCCCTGCAGAAAGCACGTTACCCAGTGCGCCACATTTCTGTGAAACCCCTTCTGACCTGCGATTTTGCTTGGATATCCAAGTAAATCGGGAAGGCGGTGAAGGGTCCCAGGTCACAGCCTTGCAGGAGGCCGGAGCAACCGCACGTTAACCCGGTGACCCAGGTCACGGGAAGAGTCCTCTTGTCGGCGTGCCTCGGGCGTGCCCGAAACGGCACGCGCGCGCGGGCCCCGTTTCCGGGCCCCACGCGCGCGTGGATCATGCTGTGAGCAGCGGGATCAGCCCTCGCCGCCGCCCGCGCCCCCCACGATGCCGGCCGTGCTGCCGCCGTCGGCACCGCCGGTGTCGTCGGTCGGGGTGCCTGGGTCGGTCGGCTCCTCCTCCGTCGGCTCGCCGGTCGGCTCCGCGCTGGTCGGCTCGCCCGTCGGTTCACCGGTGGGCGACTCGGGAGCGCTCTGCGACGGCGTGTAGGAGGGCGTGTACGACGGCGTCCAGTTGCCGTTGCCCGAGCCGGTACCGGTGCCGTCGTCCGTGCTCGTGTCGGTCGGCTCGCCGGTGTCCTCGCTGCTCGGGGTCTCGCTGGGCGTCTTCTTCTCGGTCGTCTGCGAGGTGGTCGGCTTCTGCTCCTTGCTCGGGCCGTCCTTGTCGCCGCCGGTGTTCTGCAGCGCCAGGGCGACGCCCGCGGCGATGGCGATCACCGCGAGCACGGCGAGGATCCAGAGCTTGCCGCGGCCGCTGCCCTTGTTGCCGTGGCCCTCGAAGCCGCCGTCGTCCCCGTTGCCGTAGCCGCCGGGCAGGATCGGCGAGGGGATCTGCGTGGTGCCGGAGGCGTCCCCGGCCTGGCCCATCACGGCCGTCGCGCCGGCGAAGCCGCCCGACGGGGTGTGCCGGCCCTCGTGCATGTCGACCGGGCCGGTGTTCCAGGTGCCGGTGTGGCCGCCCTGGTCGTAGAGCATCTGGAGCGCGTACTGGACCAGCCCGCGCATCTCCTCGGCCGTCTGGAAGCGGTCGTCGGGCTCCTTGGCGAGGGAGCGCATGACCAGGCCGTCCAGCTCCGGCGGGCAGGCGTCGGAGGCCTCGGACGGCGGCGTCGGGATGTCCTGGACGTGCTGGTAGACCACCGACAGCGGGGTCTCGCCGGTGAACGGCGGGCGCAGCGAGAGGAGTTCGTAGAGCAGGCAGCCCGTCGCGTACAGGTCGGAGCGGTGGTCGACGGCCTTGCCGAGCGCCTGCTCGGGGGAGAGGTACTGCGGGGTGCCCATGACCATGCCGGTCTGCGTCATCGTCGTGGACGCGCCGTGCAGGGCCCGGGCGATGCCGAAGTCCATCACCTTCACGGCGCCGTTGTGCGTGATGATGACGTTGGCGGGCTTGATGTCGCGGTGCACGATGCCGTGCTGGTGCGAGTAGGCGAGCGCCTCCAGGACGCCCGAGACGATGATGAGCGCCTGCTCGGGGCCGGGCGCCTCCGCGTTCAGCAGGAGGTCGCGGATGGTGCGGCCCTCGACGATCTCCATGACGATGTACGGCACCGACTGGCCGCCGACGAAGTCTTCGCCGGAGTCGTACACGGCTACGATCGCGTGGTGGTTGAGCCCGGCCACCGACTGGGCCTCGCGCGTGAAGCGCGCCTTGGACACCGGGTCCTCGGCGAGGTCGGAGCGGAGCAGCTTGACGGCGACGGTGCGTCCGAGGCGGACGTCCTCGGCTGCGAACACCTCGGCCATGCCGCCCCGGCCGAGTCTGCGGGTCAGCCGGTACCGGCCGTCCCCGACCAGCCCGCCGTTCCCCCAGGACTCCGGCGCGTCCGACATGCCGCTGCCAGTCGCCTCGGGGTCGGACGGGCCCTGAGCGCGCTGCTGCTGTGCCATCAGTCCTCGCCGTCGTTTCTGCCCGCGGTGCGCGCGGTGTTGTTACGGTCTCCGTCGGCCACGCTACAGCCTCCGCGCAAGCCTCCGGTCCGAGAAGGGGTGCCGGGACCGGCACGAGACGGACCGGCCATGAAACCTTCACTCCGTACTCTCGTGCAAATTCTGTGTCCCGGCCGTACGCCCCCTGTAACGCTTCCGCGACTCTTCTTTCGCGTACGGTCACGGAACGGGCACTGAGCTTGACGTGTCCGTGCCCTGGGGCAGACTTGGCCGGGAATGGCGGTTTGGATCAACGACGGATCATCGACGGATCAGCGGCAGTCGGCGGCGTCCGCAGGGGCCACGGGGGACGGGGAACATGAGCCAGGACGGCGCACAGGGCCAGCACACGGGGCGGGCGCTCGCCAGCGGCCGCTATCAACTGCGTGACCTCCTCGGCCAGGGCGGCATGGCCTCGGTGCACCTCGCGTACGACAGCGTGCTCGACCGGCAGGTCGCGATCAAGACACTTCACACGGATCTCGGTCGGGAACAAGCCTTCCGCGAACGGTTCCGCCGCGAGGCCCAGTCCGTGGCCAAGCTCACGCACACCAACATCGTCTCGGTCTTCGACACCGGCGAGGACACCCTCGACGGCATGACGACGCCGTACATCGTCATGGAGTACGTCGAGGGCCGCCCGCTCGGCTCGGTCCTCGACGAGGACGTGCGGCAGCAGGGCGCGATGCCCGCCGACAAGGCGCTGAAGATCACCGCGGACGTACTGGCCGCCCTGGAGATCAGCCACGAGATGGGCCTGGTCCACCGCGACATCAAGCCCGGCAACGTGATGATGACCAAGCGCGGCGTGGTCAAGGTCATGGACTTCGGCATCGCCCGCGCCATGCAGTCCGGCGTGACGTCGATGACGCAGACCGGCATGGTCGTCGGAACCCCGCAGTACCTGTCGCCGGAGCAGGCCCTCGGCCGCGGCGTGGACGCCCGCTCCGACCTGTACTCGGTCGGCATCATGCTGTTCCAGCTGGTGACCGGGCGGCTGCCGTTCGAGGCGGACTCGCCGCTGGCCATCGCCTACGCGCACGTGCAGGAGGAGCCGCCGGTTCCGTCCTCGATCAACCGCGCGCTGCCCCCGGCCGTGGACGCGCTGATCGCCCGGGCGCTGAAGAAGAACCCCAACGAGCGCTTCCCCAGTGCCGAGGCCATGCGCGACGAGTGCCTGCGCGTGGCGGCGTCCTTCCAGCCCGCGCCACCGAGCATCGTCCCGGGCACACAGGCCCCGAGCGGCGCGGGCGTCGGCTCGGCCGTGTTCCCGCCGGTCGACCAGGCGACCCCGGCGCCCTCGGGCCAGGTCCAGACGCCGTACCAGCCGACCCCGCCCCCGAACCCCTACGGCACGCCCGCGCCGACGGGGCCGTCCCCGGCGTACGGCTATCCGCAGCAGGGCGGCTACCCGACGCCGTCCCCGGCGGGCTACTCCCCGCAGCAGGGCCCGTCGACGCCGCCGCCCTACAACCTGACGCCCCAGACCGCGGTGGCCTCCTCCGGCGGCGGCCGGAACAACAAGCCCGTGATCATCGGCTCGGTGATCGTGTCCGTCGTCGCGGTGGGCGGCCTCGTCACAGCGCTGCTGCTGAACGGCGGCGGCGGGGACGACACAGGCGGCGGCAGCAGCAGCGCGAGCGCGTCGGCCTCGGCGGAGAAGAAGCCCGGCTACCGCGGGCCGGACACCACGAAGACGATCGACACCGAGGAGTGCACGGAGCCGCGGGAGTCGTACAACGACCCCGACAAGATCCAGATCCCGGACTTCAAGTTCAAGAACATCAAGTCGGTCAAGGCCTGTCTCCAGGCGGCCGGCTGGGAAGTGGACGAGAAGAAGGTCGACGAGAACACCTACGGCGACGGCACGGTCATGAACCAGTTCCCGTCCGCCGACACCGACGTCGATCCGAAGGACATGCCCGAGATCGAGCTCAGCGTCTCCACGGGCAACCCGCCCTCCTGACGGGTCCTCCGACACGGAAGGGGCCCGGCAGCTTCGGCCGCCGGGCCCTCTGGTCTGTACGGCCCGCGGCCGCCTACAGGTAGGGGCCGCCGGTACGGCCGCCCGGGTGCTGCTCGTCGAGGCCGTCCCCGACACCCGGCGGGAGGGCGCGGCGCATCTGCTCCAGCTGGGCGCGGGCCGCCATCTGCTGGGCGAACAGTGTCGTCTGGATCCCGTGGAAGAGCCCCTCCAGCCAGCCGACCAGCTGGGCCTGCGCAATGCGCAGCTCCGAGTCGCTGGGGGTCGCCTCGTCCGTGAAGGGCAGCGAGAGCCGCTCCAGCTCCTCGACCAGCTCGGGTGCCAGGCCGTCCTCCAGCTCCTTCACCGAGCTGGCGTGGATGTCCTTGAGCCGCACGCGGCTGGCCTCGTCCAGGGGAGCCGCCCGCACTTCCTCCAGCAGCTGCTTGATCATGCTGCCGATCCGCATGACCTTCGCGGGCTGCTCCACCTGTTCCGTGACCGGGGTCTCGCGGGAGTCCTCGTCTGCGCTGCCGCCACCGAGCGCCATGCCGTCCTGGCCCACGACCAGGATCTGCGGGTTCTCCGGCGACCTTTCGTTCCTCGGCATCTCCATGTCGCCATTCTGTCGCACGCCTGCACCTCACCTCCGTGGTGCCCCCACGGGAGGCTGATCCACCGTGCTTGAGGAGACGAACCGGCCGGGCTCCGGGTTGCTCCCGCGGGAGCGGTTCTTCCTCGGGGGTGAAACGGGACGGGCGGGCCCCGGCGCCCCTTCTCCGGCGGGGGCGATTTCCGTCCGTCGGCCGAACCCGGAGTGCCGGGTGTCTGAGGCGATGTGAGGCTGATTGCCTCGATATGACCGAACTTGCCGTTTCTGCCCCACTGGGCACGGCGGGAGGGGGTCACCCACGTGACTCCATGGCTACGCGCACTGCGGGCGACGGGACTGGTGCTCGCCCTGGGGGCGGGCGCGGTCGTCTCACCCTGCGGATCCGCCCCGTCCTACGGGGCTGTCCCGTCCCATGGGGCCGTTCCCTTCTCCGGGACTTCCCTCGCGTACGAGGAGGCCGCGAGGGAGGCAGGGCCCGGAACCCGGGCCGCTCCGTCACCCCTGGCGGCCCCGTCCGCCCGGGCGGTTTCGTCGGCCCCGTCCGCCCTGGCGGCTCCTTCCGCCTCCGGCGAGCCCTCGCGGGCCGGGAGCCGGGCCGGAGAGGGCCGGGTGCGGCCGGGACGGCCGGAGGACGCCGGGGACCGGCCGGGCGTCGCGGACGCCTCGGCCGTCCCCGAGGAACCGCGGCCGACCGCCCCGGTGCCCTCCGACCCCGTGGAGCAGCCCGTGCGGGAGGCCGCGACCGCCGAACGCCCCGTCGGCCAGGTCCTGCGGATCCTGCCCCTGGGCAGCGGCCTGGTCCTGATCGGACTGGGACTGGGCCTGGCGTTCTTCGCGCTGCGGCTGCGAAGGGTCTAGCGGGCTTGCCGGATCTCCGCGGCGACGGGTGTCAGGCACCCTGCGCGGTGATCAGCAGGACCTTGCCGACGTGGCCGCTCTCCTCCACCACCCGGTGCGCGGCGGCGGCGTCCCGCATCGGGAGCTCACGGTCGACGACCGGGCGCAGGTGACCGTCCGCGAACAGCGGCCAGACGTGTTCGCGGACGGCCGCGACGATGGCGGCCTTCTCCTCCAGGGGCCGGGCACGCAGGGACGTCGCGCTGATCGCGGCGCGCTTGGCCAGCAGGGCGCCGATGTTCAGCTCGCCCTTGACCCCGCCCTGCATGCCGATGATCGCGAGGCGGCCGTTGACGGCGAGGGTCTTGACGTTGCGCTCCAGGTACTTGGCGCCCATGTTGTCGAGGATGACGTCGGCACCGGCGCCGTCCGTCGCCTTCCTGACCTCCTCGACGAAGTCCTGCTCGCGGTAGTTGACCAGGATGTCGGCGCCCAGCTCGGCGCACGCCTGAAGCTTCTCCTTCGTGCCGGCCGTCACGGCCACCCGCGCACCGACGGCCTTGGCCAGCTGGATGGCCATCGTGCCGATGCCGCTGGACCCGCCGTGCACGAGGAGCGTCTCGCCGGGCCGCAGGTGGGCGACCATGAAGACGTTCGACCAGACGGTGCAGGCCACCTCGGGCAGCGCCGCCGCCTGCGTCAGGCCGACCCCCTCGGGGACGGGCAGCAGCTGCCCGGCCGGGACGGTCACCTTCTCGGCGTAGCCGCCGCCGGAGAGCAACGCGCACACCTCGTCGCCGACGTTCCAGCCGGTGACGCCGGAGCCGATCCCGGCGATCCGGCCGGAACATTCCAGGCCGGGGTACGGGGACGCGCCGGGCGGCGGCTCGTAGAAGCCCTGCCGCTGCAGTATGTCGGCCCGGTTGACGGCGCCGGCCGCCACCTCGACCAGGACCTCGCCCTCGCCGGGCACGGGGTCGGGGACCTCGTCCCAGACCAGCGCCTCGGGCCCACCAGGTTCGGGAATCGTGATCGCATGCATGCCAGGGACCGTACCCCTCGGTCCTCGGACCGAGTCCGCTCCGTCCCGAGGTCCTCTCCGCCTACGCCCTTGGACCGGTTCCGGCGAAAACCCATGTGCGTCACCGATGAGTTTGGGCGACGGTAAAGGTCTCCCCATGCGTAGCCCAAGCACGCGGAAGGACCCGAAGCATGAGCACGCAGAAGTCCGGCCTGGCGATCGAGACCGCGGGCCTGGTGAAAACGTTCGGCGAGACGAGAGCCGTCGACGGAGTCGACCTGGCCGTGCCCGCGGGCACGGTCTACGGCGTCCTCGGCCCGAACGGCGCCGGCAAGACCACCACCGTGAAGATGCTCGCCACACTCCTGCGGCCGGACGGCGGCGAGGCGCACGTCTTCGGCCACGACGTCGTCCGCGAGGCGGACGAGGTACGCGGCCGGGTGAGCCTCACCGGCCAGTACGCGTCGGTCGACGAGGACCTCACCGGCACCGAGAACCTGGTCCTGCTCGGCCGGCTCCTCGGACACCACAAGAAGTCCGCCCGCGAACGCGCCGGCCAGCTCCTGGAGGCCTTCGGGCTCTCGGAGGCGGCCGCCAAGCAGGTCAAGCACTACTCCGGCGGCATGCGGCGCCGCATCGACATCGCCGCGTCCATCCTCAACACCCCCGACCTGCTCTTCCTCGACGAGCCGACGACCGGCCTGGACCCGCGCAGCCGCAACCAGGTCTGGGACATCGTGCGGGCCGTGGTCGCGCAGGGCACCACCGTCCTGCTGACCACGCAGTATCTGGACGAGGCCGACCAGCTGGCGTCCCGGATCGCCGTTATCGACCGCGGCAAGGTGATCGCCGAGGGCACCAAGGGCGAGCTGAAGTCGTCCGTCGGCGCCGGATCCGTCCATCTGCGCCTGCGCGATCCCGGGCAGCGCGATCTCGCGGCCGGCCTGCTGCGCCGCGCCCTCGACGCGCAGGTGCAGCCGGAGCCCGACCCGGTGGCCCTCACCGCCCGCCTCGCCACGGCGGCCGGCGACGACTCCGCCGCCGAGCAGGCCTCCCGCGCCCTGGGCGAGCTGGCCCGGGCCGGGATCACCGTCGACAACTTCTCGCTGGGCCAGCCCAGCCTCGACGAGGTGTTCCTCGCCCTCACCGGGCACGACACGCACGAGTCCTCCGACCGCTCCGACAACCCGAAGGACGAGGTGGCGGCATGAGCACCGCGACGACCACCGAGAGCAAAGAGCTCGCCCCGGTCAGTGCCGAGTCCCTCGCCGCGCTGCTCGTCTCCAAGGAGCGGCCGTCGCGGCCCAGCGCGTGGTCGGCCTCGATGACCTTCGGCTGGCGGGCGATGCTCAAGATCAAGCACGTGCCGGAGCAGCTCTTCGACGTCACGGCGTTCCCGATCATGATGGTGCTGATGTACACGTACCTGTTCGGCGGGGCGCTGGCCGGCTCGCCGAAGGAGTACATCCAGTTCCTGCTGCCGGGCATCCTCGTGATGTCGGTCGTGATGATCACGATGTACACGGGCGTCTCCGTGAACACCGACATCGAGAAGGGCGTGTTCGACCGGTTCCGCAGCCTGCCGATCTGGCGGCCGTCGACGATGGTCGGCTATCTCCTCGGTGACGCCCTGCGGTACACGATCGCGTCGATCGTGATGCTCACCGTCGGCATGATCCTCGGCTACCGGCCGGACGGCGGAGTGGCCGGTGTGCTCGCCGGGATCGCCCTGCTGGTGGCCTTCTCGTTCTCCTTCTCGTGGATCTGGACGATGTTCGGGCTGATGCTGCGCACCGAGAAGTCGGTAATGGGCGTCAGCATGATGGTGATCTTCCCGCTCACCTTCCTGTCCAACGTGTTCGTGGACCCGAAGACGATGCCGGGCTGGCTGCAGGCGTTCGTGAACAACAGCCCCATCACCCATCTGGCGTCGGCGGTGCGCGGTCTGATGGGCGGCGACTGGCCGGCCGACGAGGTCGCCTGGTCGCTGGGCTGGGCCGGGCTGTTCGTGCTGGTCTTCGGGCCGGTCACGATGCGGCTGTACAACCGGAAGTAGCGCATTGAAGCGCCTCGCCGGCCGTCCCGCACCGGGTGGTGCGCGGCGGCCGGCGTGTTTCTGCCCGGTTCTCAGTTGTTGCGGGGCATCGGGGGCATCGGCCGGATGTCGGGCGCGACCTGGGTGGCCGGGGTCTTCCGCACGATCGTGATGAGCCGGTCGGTCAGCTCCAGTCTCCCGACGGCCGGATCGTCGTAGCCGAGGACCCGGTGACCGCGTATGACGCTCACGACCAGGTCGGCGACCTCCCGCGGCGTCTTGCCCACCTCGGCCTTGACGACCGGCCGTTCGACGAGGTCGAGGCCGCTGCCCTGCTGGATGAGGTCCTCCAGCACCATGCCCGCGGAGGGGCTCAGGACGGAGAGGCCGAGCAGCCGGCCGGCGGCGCTGGCGCTGGTGATGACCGCGTCGGCCCCGGACTGCTTGAGCAACGGCGCGTTCTCCTCCTCCCGCACCGCCGCCACGATCTTCGCCCCGCGGTTGAGCTGCCGGGCCGTCAGCGTCACCAGGACCGCTGTGTCGTCGCGCTGGGTCGCGATGATGATCTGACGCGCCTTGTGCACCTCGGCCTGCTTGAGCACTTCGCTGCGGGTCGCGTCCCCGACGATGCCCGCGTAGCCCTCGGCGGTCGCGGCGTCGACCACCTTGGAACTGGGGTCGACCACGACGACCTGCTCCTTCCTCAGGCCCGTCGCGCAGACGGTCCGGATCGCCGACCTGCCCTTCGTGCCGAAGCCGATGACAACGGTGTGATCGCGCAACGTGGACCTCCAGCGGGTCAGTCGCCACTCCTCCCGGGTGCGTTCGGTGAGGGCTTCGAGGGTGGTGCCGACCAGGATGATCAGGAACAGCACGCGCAGGGGCGTGATGAGGAGGATGTTGGTGAGCCGAGCGGCGTCGCTGGCCGGCGCGATGTCACCGTAGCCGGTGGTGGAGAGTGTGACGGTCGCGTAGTAGAAGGCGTCGAGAAGGTCGACGCCACCGCCCGCGTTGTCGTTGTAGCCGTCCCGGTCGGCGTAGACGATCAGCGCGGTCACGACGAGCACCAGCAGGGCGATGGAGAGCCGCTTGGCGACCTGGCGGAACGGGTGCTCCACCACCTTCCTCGGGAGTTTCACCCGATGGGTCACCAGATGCTCGTCGGCCTGGCGGGCGATCGCGTCCTGGCCCGGAAGTTTCACGTGAAACACACCCCGATTCCTCCGGACGCCCAGGGGAGGTCGAGCAGTTCCGCCTCCTGCCCCGAACGTGCGCCGCCGGGCGGTACGACGGCCAGTGCGTCGGCCGCCGCGATGCCGCGCAGCATGGCGGGGCCGTTGTAGTGCAGCGGCACGCACTCGTCGCCGCGCAGGACGACGGGGACGAGACGGGTGTCGTGCGGGTGCCCGTGCACGGCGTCCCGGAGCGGCAGCGTGTACGGCTCCGGGGCCGGGCGGGCCGCGAGGATCCGCAGCAGCGGCTCGGCGAGCGTCAGCAGGCCGGAGACGGCGGCGAGCGGATTGCCCGGCAGGCCGACGAGGTGCTGGGTCTCCGTGGTGCGGGCCAGCAGCATGGGGTGGCCCGGGCGCACCATGACGCCGTCGACGAGGAGTTCGGCGCCGATCCTGCGCAGCGTGGGGTGGACGTGGTCGACGGGGCCCGCCGCGGTGCCGCCGGTGGTGAGGATGACGTCGGCGTCGCAGGCGGTGACGGCCTCGTGCAGGGCGTCGGCGTCGTCGCGGATGCGCCGGACGGCGCTGACCTCGGCGCCGAGCGCCCGCAGCCACGGCGGCAGCATGGGGCCGAGCGCGTCCCGGATCAGGCCGTCGCGCGGCAGGCCCTGGGTGAGCAACTCGTCACCGAGGACGAGGACTTCGGCGCGGGCCCGGGGGACGGCGGTGACGGTGTCGTATCCGGCCGCCGCCGCGAGCCCGAGGACGGCCGGGGTGACGAGGGTGCCGGCGGCGAGGAGCTGGTCGCCGGTGCGGCACTCCTGGCCGCGCGGGCGGATGTCCTGGCCGGGGACGACGTCCCTGGTCGCGTACAGGCGGCCCTTTGCGTCGGTGCGGCCGTGCTCGCTGCGCAGGACGGCGGTGGTGTCCGGGGGGACGCGGGCGCCGGTGGCGATCCGCACGGCCTCGCCGTCGGTGAGGGACACGGGGGCGGCGTGCCCGGCGAGGACGCCCTCGTCCCGTACGTGCCAGGGAGCGGGGCCGCAGACCGCCCAGCCGTCCATCGCCGAGGTGTCGAAGGAGGGCAGGTCGGTGAGGGCGTCGAGCGGGGCGGCGAGGGTCAGGCCGAGGGCGGTGTCGAGGGGCACGGAGACGGTGGCCCGGCGGGCGGCCCGGGTGGCATGGCGGCCGGCGCGTTCCGCGAGGGCCCGGGCCTCGGGCCAGGCAGTGGCGCGGTGGCGGGTGTCGGGCCGGGCGGAGGGATCCGGCTGGTGGGAGGCGCGGGCGCTGTCCGTCCCGCCTCGTGCCGCGGGGTCGGGCAGGTGGCTGCCGTTGCTGTTCTTCACGAGGGCGAGCACCTCCTCGACGTCGAGGTCCTCGGCGTCCTCACCGGCACGGGCGCCGTGCGGGGTCATCCGGCGTCCGGGCGGGTGTCGGGGGTGGCGTCGGGGGCGACGTCACCCTGGGGGGCCTGCTGCTCGTCGGCGGAGGGCCGGTCCTCCGAGGTGCTCTCCTGCGCCCAGCGGGCGGCGAGGGCCACAGCTTTGCGGGCGGCCTCGGCGACGGCCTCGGGGCCGCCACCGGCCTGCGCGGCCGCGTAGCCGACGAGGAAGGTGGTCAGCGGCGCCGCGGGCCGGGCCACACCGTGGGCGGCGTCGCGGGCGAGGTCGAGCAGGCCGCGGGTGTCGACATCGAGGTCGATCCCCAGTTCGTCCTTGACGGCGGAAATCCATTCATCCAACACGTGCCCATGCTCCCTGATACGTGCCCTGGCGGTGGCGATGTCGTCCCAGGTGTCGCAGTCGAAGGACGCGACGGGGTCGGAGATGCGGGTGAGATCCAGTTCGGCGGTGAGGCGCCGCAGGGGCAGGCCGGCGAGGGCGCCGTGCCGGCCGGCGAGGAGCGCGAGTTCCTCGCGCAGCCGCGGCGCGCGGTATGCGGCCACGAGTGGCTGGTCGCGGCCGCCGGGGTCGGTCAGCAGCACGCCGTCGCGGCCGCTCGTCCGCAACGCGCCCAGCATGCGGTCCACGGTCGTCTCGTGGAGGAACGGCAGGTCGGCGGAGAGCACCACGACGTGCTCGGCCGTGGTGTGGTGGAGCCCGGCGTCCAGCGCGGCGAGCGGTCCGCCGCCGGGCGGCTCCTCGCGGGCCCAGGTCACGGGCCGTGCGGTCGGGCGGGGCGCGGCGACGACGACGGTGGTGCGAGCGCCGGCGCAGGCCGCGAGCACCCGGTCGAGCAGGGGCCGCCCGCCCACCCGCACGCCGGGTTTGTCGGTGCCGCCGAGGCGCCGGGCGGCACCGCCGGCGAGCACGACGGCGTCGTACCGGGCGGGGCCGGACCCGTGTGCGGGGCCGGTGGCGGCGCCGGGTTCACCAGGGGGCTGGTAGGCGGTCACCCCCCGAGTATGCGTGCCCCCGCGATCACACGGAACGCGGGGGAAGCGACGCGATCACGAACGCCGGCTCGGACGAGGAACAGGAATCACAGCGTCCGCAGCAGCACGGCGGGCTGTTCCACACAGTCCGCGACGTACCGCAGGAAGCCGCCCGCCACGCCGCCGTCGCACACCCGGTGGTCGAAGGTGAGCGAGAGCTGGACGACCTGCCGCACCGCGAGCTCGCCGTCGTGCACCCACGGCTTGGGGACGATGCGGCCGACGCCGAGCATGGCGGCCTCGGGGTGGTTGATGATCGGGGTGGAGCCGTCGACGCCGAAGACACCGTAGTTGTTCAGCGTGAACGTGCCGCCGGTGAGTTCGCCCGGCGTCAGCGTCCCCGTCCGGCCCGCCTCGGTCAGCCGGGCGAACTCGGCGGTCAGCGACTCGGCGTCGCGCGCGTGCGCGTCCCGTACGACCGGGACGACCAGGCCCCGGTCGGTCTGCGCCGCGAAGCCCAGGTGAACGTGCCCGAACCGGACGACCTCCCTGGCCTCGGCGTCGACCGTGGAGTTGAGCTCGGGGAAGCGGGCGAGGGCCGCGGTGCAGATCCGGGCCAGCAGGGCGAGGAGGGAGATCTTCGGTCCGCTGGCCGCGTTCATGGCCGCGCGGGCCCGCATCAGCTCCGTGGCGTCGGCGTCCACCCAGCAGGTGGCGTCCGGGATCTCGCGGCGACTGCGCGCCAGCTTGTCGGCGACGGCGCCCCGGATGCCCTTGAGCGGGGTGCGGATCTCCGCGGGGGCCGTTGTCACCGAGGACCCCGGCACGAGCGCCGGGCTCGGCGCCTGCGGCACGCGCGGGTGCGGCTCGGCCGCCGGAGCCGCCGCGGCCCCCCGGCCGGCGGCGCGCAGGGCGTACTCCACGTCCGCCCGCAGGATCAGCCCGTCGGGGCCCGACCCGGTCAGCTCCCGCAGGTCAAGGCCGTTCTGCCGGGCCAGCCTGCGCACCAGGGGCGAGATCACGGGGACGGGTCCGTCCTCCGTCGCCAGGCCGCCCGCCTGCCCGTTCACCGTTGCCGGGGCGGCGGCATCGGCCCGTCCGCTCACCGCCCCCGCGGCACCGGCCCGCCCGGCTGCCGCGGACGCGCCGGACCCCGGCCGCTCCTGCCGGACCCGGCGGCGCCGCGCGGGCGCCTCGGAGGTGCCGTAGCCGACCAGGACGTTGCCCGAGCCCTCGGAACCGGTGCCGCCGGTGCCGGCGGCGGGCTTCTCTCCCACCGCCACCGTGATCAGCGGTGCTCCGACGGGCAGTTCCGTGCCCTCCTCGCCGAAGCGGGCCGTGACCACGCCGCCGTAGGGGCACGGCACCTCGACCATCGCCTTGGCCGTCTCGACCTCGACGACCGGCTGGTCGATCGCGACCACGTCGCCGACCTCGACGAGCCACCGTACGATTTCCGCCTCGGTGAGCCCCTCCCCGAGGTCGGGCAGCTTGAACTCCAGCACCTGTGCCATCAGCTCTCGGCCTCCCACTGCAGGCGCCCCACGGCGTCCAGGATCCGGTCCACGCCGGGCAGGTGGTGGCGCTCCAGCATCGGCGGCGGGTACGGGATGTCGAACCCGGCCACGCGCAGCACCGGCGCCTCCAGGTGGTGGAAGCAGCGCTCCGTGACCCGGGCCGCGATCTCCCCGCCCGGGCCGCCGAAGGAACCCGACTCGTGGACGACGACCGCGCGGCCCGTCCGCCGTACCGAGGCGCACACCGTCTCGTCGTCGAACGGCACCAGGGAGCGCAGATCGACGACTTCGAGGTCCCAGCCCTCGGCCCGGGCCGCCTCGGCCGCCTCCATGCAGACGGGCACGGACGGCCCGTACGTGATGAGCGTGGCGCTCCGGCCGGAGCGCCGCACCACCGCGCGGCCGATGGGTTCAACGGGCGTCGGCTCGTCGGGGTTCCAGGAGTCCTTCGACCAGTACAGCCGCTTCGGCTCCAGGACCACGACCGGGTCGTCGGAGGCGATGGCGGCGCGCAGCAGCCCGTAGGCGTCGGCGACCGTGGCGGGCGTGACGACATGGAGCCCCGGAGTCGCCATGTAGTACGCCTCGGAGGAGTCGCTGTGGTGCTCGACGCCGCCGATGCCGCCGCCGTAGGGGACGCGGATGGTGATCGGCAGGGGCATCTTGCCGCGGGTGCGGTTGCGGGTCCGGGCCACGTGCGAGATGAGCTGCTCGAACGCCGGGTAGGCGAACGCGTCGAACTGCATCTCGACGACCGGGCGCAGGCCGTACATGGCCATGCCGACGGCGGTGCCGAGGATGCCCGCCTCGGCGAGCGGGGTGTCCGTGCAGCGGTCCTCGCCGAACTCCTTGGCGAGTCCGTCGGTGACGCGGAAGACGCCGCCGAGGGTGCCGACGTCCTCGCCCATGACGTGCACGGCGGGGTCGGCGGCCATGGCGTCGCGCAGGGCGCGCGTGAGGGCCTGTGCCATGGTGGCCGGCTTGACGGCGACGGTGGTCATCGGTGCGTGCCGCCTTCCGGCTCGGTGTCGGCCTCGGCCTCCAGCTCGGCCCGCAGCTGGTCCCGCTGCTCGCGCAGTTGCCCGGTGGGCTCGGCGTAGACGTGGGTGAAGAGGTCCATGGGGTCGAGGGACGGGTCCTGGTTCATGTGCTCGCGCAGGGCCGCGGCCATGGTCTCGGCGTCCTGGCGGGCGGCCTCGATGCCGGCCTCGTCGAGCAGGCCGCGTCCGGTCAGCTCGCGCTCCAGGAGCTGGATCGGGTCGTGTTCGCGCCAGGTCTCGACCTCGGCGTCGCCGCGGTAGCGGGTCGCGTCGTCGGCGTTGGTGTGGGCGTCGACGCGGTAGGTGATCGCCTCGACGAGGGTGGGGCCGCCGCCCGCGCGGGCGTGGCGTACGGCGTCGGAGAGCACCTCGTGGACCGCCGCGGCGTCGTTGCCGTCGACCAGGCGGCCGGGCATGCCGTAGCCGACGGCCTTGTGGGCCAGCGACGGGGCCGCGGTCTGCTTGGCGAGCGGGACGGAGATCGCGAAGCCGTTGTTCTGCACGAGGAAGACGACCGGCGCCTGCCAGACGGCGGCGAAGTTCAGCGCCTCGTGGAAGTCGCCCTCGCTGGTGCCGCCGTCGCCGACCATGGCCAGCGCGACCACGTCGTCGCCCTTGAGGCGGGCGGCGTGCGCGAGACCGACGGCGTGCGGCAGCTGGGTGGCGAGCGGGGTGCACAGGGGGGCGACCCGGTGCTCGTAGGGGTCGTACCCGGTGTGCCAGTCGCCGCGCAGCAGCGTGAGCGCCTCGACCGGGTCCACGCCCCGGGCGACCACGGCGAGGGTGTCGCGGTAGCTGGGGAAGAGCCAGTCCTGCTCCTTCAGCACCAGCGCGGCGGCGACCTCGCAGGCCTCCTGGCCGGTGGTGGAGGGGTAGACCGCGAGACGGCCCTGCTTGGTGAGGGCGGTGGCCTGCGCGTTGTAGCGGCGGCCCTTCACCAGCTGCGCGTACAGCGTCCTCAGCAGCTCGGGGTCGGCCTTCGTGGCCGCCTCGGTGCCGAGGACGCGGTACGGCTCGGCGTCGGGCAGCAACGGCGCGGGATCCGTCCGGGGCTGCCAGGCGGGCGGCGGGGTCGGCTTGTACGCGCCCCGCTGCTCCATGACCGTCATGACGGCACCTCCTCGTGGGAGCGGCTCGAAGAGACGCGTCGGCTGTGACCCGCCTCACCTACCGATTGTTCGGTCGACGGCACAATTTGGCTATGGGTGGCCTCAGGCTGTGGACAAACGGTTCTCCACAGCCTGAGATGGACGCAGTACGTCCATGGTAGGGAGGTCGGCGCAGGTGGCATCTGAACAAATGGCCGAGCGACAGGACGACGGCGGCGTGCTCCCGCCGCCGCGACCTCTGGACGCCATAGATCAGGACATCCTGCGCATGCTCCAGGCGGACGGCCGCGCCTCGATAAGGTCCGTCGCCGACCGGGTCCACGTCTCGCGCGCGAACGCCTACGCCCGCATCAACCGGCTCGTCGAGGACGGCGTGATCCGCGGCTTCGGCGCACGCGTCGACCACCAGCGGGCGGGGCAGGGCACGTCCGCGTACATCACGCTGAAGATCGTGCAGAACTCCTGGCGCACGGTCCGCGAGGAGCTCAGACAGCTGCCCGGTGCCTCCCACATCGCCCTGGTGGGCGGCGACTTCGACGTGCTGCTGCTGGTGCACGTGTCCGACAACCGGGCGCTGCGCGAGCTGGTGCTGACCCGGCTCCAGGCGATCCCGCAGGTGCTCAGCACGCGCACACTGCTGGTGTTCGAGGAGGAGGACCTGGAGCCGCAGGGGTGAGGTCCCCGTCAGGCGGCTTCGCGCAGCCCTGAGAAGGCCACTTGCACCACCGCGTCGGCCACCTCGCGCTCGTTCATGCCGCGGCCGTCCGGCCGGTACCACTCGACGATCGAGTTGATCATGCCGAAGACCAGCCGGGTCACCAGCCGGACCTCTATGTCGGCGCGCACGTCCCCGTCCGCCGCGGCGGCCTTGAGCAGGTCGGCGACGCGGTGGTCGAAGTCGCGGCGCCGCTCCAGGGCCCACCGCTCGGTGTCGGTGTTGCCCCGCACCCGCAGCAGGAGGGTCACATAGGGCAGTTCGGTGATGAGCACCTCGACCATGCGCCGGACGACGTACTCCAGGCGGTCGGCGGCCCGCCCCACGCGCGCGTGCTCCTCGTCGAGGATCCCGAAGAGCCCGTCCAGGGCCCGGCTCACCGCCCGGCGCAGCAGCTCCTCCTTGCCGGCCACGTGGTGGTAGATCGACGACTTGGAGATGCCGGCCGCCTTGGAGAGGTGCTCCATGGAGGTGCCGTCGTAGCCACGCTCGTTGAACACCTGGACGGCGACGGACAGCAGCGTGTCCGGGGTGTAGGTGTCGCGCTTGGCGGTGGTCATGAGGCGGTGCCTTCCCGCGAGTCGGGGGCGTGGGCGTGGCGGTACAGCGCCAGGGACGGCGCATAGCGGCCCGAGGGGTCGCGCCGGTGCAGGTCGTCCAGGAGCACGTAGGCCCAGGTGCGGCCGAGGCGGCGGCTCCACTCGAAAGGGCCCAGGGGATAGTTGACGCCGAGGCGCATCGCGGTGTCGATGTCCTCCTCGGTGGCCACGCCCTTGGCGACCGCGTCGTACGCCAGGTCGATGATCCGCGCGACCGTGCGGGCGACGATCATGCCGGGCACGTCGCCGATGAAGCTGACCTGCTTGCCGAGCGCCTGGAAGAGGCCGGTGGCCTCGGCGAGGGTCTGCGCGGAGGTGTCCTGGGAGGCGGACAGGGCGATGCGGGTGGCCCGGCGGTAGTCCAGGGCGAGGTCGAAGTAGACGAGGTCCGGGAACTCCACGGCGGTCTGCCCGTCGGCGAGGAGGAGCCGGCCGCCGCTCGGGAGCAGCAGACACGCCCCCTGTTCCTCGTCGACGTCCTCGTCGCGGACCGGGATGCCCGCCTCGCGGATCAGCGCGAGCAGCTCGGCGGCCGGGCCCAGGTCGCCCTCGACGACGACGTACGCGGGCGGCTCCCGCCGCTCGGCGGTGTCCGGCTCGGGGCGCTCCGCCCCGTCGCCGTGGTCGTACCAGCCGTGGCCGGTCTTGCGGCCCAGCCGCCCGGACTCGACCAGGCGCCGCTGGGCGAGGGACGGCGTGAAGCGCACGTCCTGGAAGAAGGACCGCCAGACCGACTGCGTGACGGACTCGTTGACGTCCTGGCCGATCAGGTCGGTCAGCTCGAACGCGCCCATCCGGAAGCCGCCCGACTCGCGCAGCACGGCGTCGATGGTGGCCGGGTCGGCACCCTGGGCCTCGTAGACCGCGAAGGCCTCGGCGTAGAAGGGCCGGGCGATGCGGTTGACGATGAAGCCGGGGGTGTCCGCGCACGCGACCGGCGTCTTGCCCCAGGCCCGGGCCGTCTCGTACGCGCGCGTGGCGTACGTGACGTCGGTGGCGAACCCGGAGACGACCTCGACCAGCGGCAGCAGCGGCGCGGGGTTGAAGAAGTGCAGGCCGACGAAGCGGCCGGGGGCGCGCAGGGCGCCGCCGATGGCGGTGACGGACAGCGACGAGGTGTTGGTGGCGAGCAGGCAGTCGTCGGAGACGATGCCCTCCAGGTCGCGGAACAGCTCCTGTTTGACGTCCAGCCGCTCCAGGACCGCCTCGACGACCAGGGCGCAGTCGGCGAGCTCGGCGAGGCTCTCCGCGGGCAGCAGCCGGGCGAGGGCGGCGTCCCGGTCGGGGCCGGTGAGCCGGTCCTTCTCGACGAGCCGGTCCAGCCGGGTACCGATCGCCTCGGCCGCCTTCCGGGCCCGCCCGGGGACGGTGTCGTACAGCCGTACGGGATGGCCCGCGACCAGCGCGACCTGGGCGATCCCCTGGCCCATGGTGCCGGTGCCGACGACGGCCACGGGGCTGCTGAGGTCGAGTGCTGTCATGTGCGCGATCCTCCCGCACGGGGTTTTCCACAGATGCGGCGGACCCCCTTGAACCGACCGATCGTTCGGTTACTCTAGCTCTGTCCGAGTGTTCCTGCCCAGGTTTCTGCCCAGGTCATGAACTCGACGAGGAGTTCTTGAGACGAGGAGTTGGTCACCCATGACCGCCGCACTCTCGGCGCACGAGCTGATCGCCCGGCACCGGTCCACCCTCGACCAGGCGCTGGAAGCGATCCGCACACGCGCGTACTGGTCCCCGCACCCCGAGCACCCCAAGGCCTACGGGGAGAACGGCAGCCTGGACGCGGCGGCGGGCAAGGCCGCCTTCGACGCGCTGCTCGGCTCCCGCCTCGACCTCGGCCAGCCGGGCACGGACGACTGGGTGGGCGGCGAGACGTCCCCCTACGGCGTCGACCTCGGCGTGACGTACCCGCACGCGGACCTCGACGTGCTGCTGCCCGCCATGAAGGCCGGGCAGCGGGCCTGGCGGGACGCGGGCGCGGAGCAGCGCGCGGTGGTCTGCCTGGAGATCCTCAAGCGCATCAGCGACCGGACGCACGAGTTCGCGCACGCGGTCATGCACACCTCCGGCCAGGCATTCATGATGGCGTTCCAGGCGGGCGGGCCGCACGCGCAGGACCGCGGCCTGGAGGCCGTGGCGTACGCGTACGTGGAGCAGGTGCGCACGCCCGACAACGCCGAGTGGACCAAGCCCCAGGGCAAGCGCGACCCGCTCGCGATGAACAAGCAGTTCACGCCCGTCCCGCGCGGCATCGCCCTGATGATCGGCTGCAACACCTTCCCGACGTGGAACGGCTACCCGGGCCTGTTCGCCTCCCTCGCCACCGGCAACGCGGTCCTGGTCAAGCCCCACCCGCGCGCGGTGCTGCCGCTCGCGCTCACCGTGCAGGTCGCGCGCGAGGTGCTCACCGAGGCCGGCTTCGACCCGAACCTGGTGGCGCTGGCCGCCGAGCGGCCCGGCGAGGGCATCGCCAAGACGCTCGCCCTGCGCCCGGAGATCCGGATCATCGACTACACGGGCTCGACCGAGTTCGGCGACTGGCTGGAGGCCAACGCCCGCCAGGCGCAGGTCTACACGGAGAAGGCCGGCGTCAACACGGTCGTCGTCCACTCCACGTCCGACTACAAGGGCATGCTCTCCAACCTGGCGTTCTCGCTGTCCCTGTACAGCGGCCAGATGTGCACGACCCCGCAGAACCTGCTGGTCCCCCGCGAGGGCATCACCACGGACCAGGGCCCCAAGTCCTACGACGAGGTGGTCGCCGACCTCGCCAAGTCGGTGGACGGCCTGCTGGGCGACGACGCCCGGGCGAACGCGCTGCTGGGCGCGATCGTCAACCCGGACGTGAAGGCCCGGCTGGAAGCCGCGGCGGGGCTGGGCGAGGTCGCGCTGGCCTCCCGCGAGATCACCAACCCGGACTTCCCGGGGGCGGTCGTCCGCACACCGGTCATCGTCAAGCTGGACGGTGCCAAGCCGGACGACGAGGCCGCGTACATGAGCGAGTGCTTCGGGCCGGTGTCCTTCGCCGTGGCGGTCGACTCCGCCGAGGACGCCGCGGAGCTGCTGCGGCGGACCGTCCGCGAGAAGGGCGCGATGACCGTCGGGGCGTACACGACCGACCCCGAGGTCGAGCAGGCCGTGCAGGAGGTCTGCCTGGAGGAGGCGGCGCAGCTGTCGCTGAACCTCACGGGCGGGGTGTACGTGAACCAGACGGCCGCCTTCTCCGACTTCCACGGGTCCGGCGGCAATCCGGCGGCCAGCGCGGCGCTGTGTGACGGGGCGTTCGTGGCCAACCGGTTCCGGGTGGTCGAGGTGCGGCGGGACGCCTGAGAGCTCGGGGGTTCGCGTGACGCGCGGGTACCGGCCGGTTGTGGTTACCCGCGCAGTTCCCCGCGCCCCTGAAGGGGCGCACCGCAGCTCCAGTGGTACAGGGTCATCGCGACACTGGTCGCGAGGTTGTAGCTGGAGACCTGAGGGCGCATCGGCAGGGACAGCAAGTGGTCCGCGCGGGCGCGGAGTTCCGCCGACAGGCCGGTGCGCTCGGAGCCGAACGCGAGGACGGCGTCGTCCGGGAGCTTGACGCCCCGGATGTCGTCGCCCTCCGGGTCCAGGGCGAACAGCGGGCCCGGCGGCAGTTCACCGGCGGTCAGCGGCTCCACCGTCGTCGCGAAGTGCAGACCCGCCCCGCCGCGCACGACCGTCGGGTGCCAGGGGTCGAGCGTCCCGGTCGTCACCACACCGGTCGCCCCGAAACCGGCGGCCAGTCGGATCACCGCTCCCGCGTTGCCCAGGTTGCGCGGGTTGTCGAGGACGACGACCGGGGCCGAACGGGGCGTGCGGGCCAGCTTCGCGAGGCTGGAGGCGCGGGAGGGCCGTACCGCCAGCGCCGCCACCGCCGTGGGGTGCGGGCGGGGCACGAACGACGTGTACGTCTCGTACGGCACCTCCGTCAGCAGCCCGGCCAGCGCGTCCCGTACGTCCGGGGCCAGTTCGCCGGCGAGGGCGAGCGCGGCCGCCCGGTCCGCGGTGACCGCCACCGGCACCTCGGCGCCGAAGCGCAGCGCGTGCTTGAGGGCGTGGAACCCGTCGAGCAGGACGGTGTCGCCGGCGAGCCGGTGCCAGAGGGTCGCGGGGTCGGTCATGCCCCGGAGCCTACGTGTTCGGCCTCGGGGTTCTCCTGGGTGCGCTGCCCGGGCAGGGACGCACGCCCGCCCCGGCGCGCGAGCCGGTCCCGCGCGCGTGCCGCCCGGCCGCCCAGGCGGCGCAGGAAGCCCGTCGGCAGGAACACCGCGTCCGCCGCGATCATCGCCAGCGAGAAGAACGGCAGACCGAGGACCACGGCGATCACGGCGTGCTCGGTCATCATCACCGCCAGCAGAACGTTCTTCACCCGCCGGTTGAACAGGGTGAACGGGAAGGCGACCTGCACCAGGACCGTCCCGTAGGTCACCAGCATCACCATCGTGCCGCTGGCGGAGAGCAGATCGGCGAGCGCCGGCCAGGGCGAGAAGTACTCCAGGTGGAGCGGGTAGTAGACGGCGGTGCCGTCCTGCCAGCGGGAGCCCTGCACCTTGTACCAGCCGGCCGTCGCGTAGATCAGGCACGCCTCGGCCATGATCACGAGCAGGGCGCCGTTGTGCACGACGTTGGCGATCACGTCCAGCATGATCCGCGGCTCACCGGTCCGGGCGCGCTGCCCGACCAGCCACCACAGGCCCTGCGCCACCCACACCGTCCACAGCAGTGCGGGTATCAGCCGGTCGCCCTCCATGCGGCCGACCAGGGTGACGGCGGCCAGCACGAGCCCGAGCACGCCCCACAGGGCCGGTCCCGTCCGGTCCGTGACCCGCTCGCCCCGCGCCCGCGCCGCCCGGTCCCGCACCGCCCGCCGGGCGTCCAGCGACCACACCTGGGCACACCGCGTGAACACCAGGTAGATCGACATCAGGTGCAGCACGTTGTCGCCGCCGTCGCCCATGAAGACGCTGCGGTTCTGCAGCGACAGCACGCCGACCATGAACAGCACCGACATGGTGCGGGTGCGCCAGCCCAGCATCAGCAGGGCGCTGGAGAGGACGGCGAGCGCGTAGACGACCTCGAACCAGACCCGGCCGTCCGACCACATCAGCGTGGTGAAGGAACCGTTGGACGCGATCAGCTGCTGGGCGAGATCCCAGCTCCAGGGGCCGTCGGGACCGTACAGCTCGTGGCGGTGGGGAAGCTCGCGGAGCAGGAACAGCAGCCAGGTGGCGCTGAAGCCGATACGGACGACGGCCGTCTGGTAAGGGCCCAGGGCGGCCTCGGTGACACGGGCGATACCGCCCGAGACGGCCAGCGAGAAGCGGTTCACCGCACGCCTCCCGCGGCCTCGTCCTGCGGGACCTTCCACCACGGCAGCTCCCGGTACGACGGCGTCATGGAGACTTTCTCCCGGCTCCACTCGGGCGGCGGCACGTTGCTGGTCCGGGAGCGCACCTGCACCCGCTCGATGACACCGGCACCCCCGGTCGCGGCCCGTACCGCGTCGTCACGGTCGAGGCGCAGCACCATGATCCGGCGCAGATACGACTCCGAGAGCGAGCCGCGCAGGCCCACCGGGCGGTTCTCCCCGTCGTGCGTCGCGACGTAGAAGTCCCAGGCGCGGCGCAGTTCGTTCTGCTGGGTGTGGCTGGGCAGCAGGTTGCCGTCGATGGCGCGGCCGTCCTCGGCGGACAGGTCGTACCAGCCGGTGGTCACCGTCATGCCGTCCGGCCCCCGGATCCCGGCGCGGACCTGGATCGAGATGTTCTGCTGCAGCGGGTTCGGCGCGAAGAGCTTCCAGTTCTGCTCGAACTCCGGATAGATCCAGTCGTCCACGGCCTTGCCGTGCGCCTTGGTGACCGTGTTGGCCGGAGCGACGTGCAGGAAGGTCATCCCCAGATGCACACACACCCCGACGGCGACGACCGCCAGCGCCAGGGCGACCCCGATCCGGTAACGGAGGGAGAGCGCGGCGACGCCGGTACGGGGTTCGCCGGGCGGGTAGGGCTCGGCCGGCCAGGGCGACCCGACCGGCTCCGACGGCCGTGACCGCACCGCCGGCCAGGGCGAACCGGCCGACCGGGGCGAACCGGCCGGCTCGGGCGGCCCTACAAGCTCAGTCGGCCCGACAGCCTCAGCCGGCCCGGACGGTCCGGCCGGCTCGGATCGCATGCCGGGATCGGGGGACCCGGTCGGGGCGTCAGGATCGGGGGACTCCACCCGTGCGCCCGGCTCCCCGGGCGGGGCCGGCCGGCTGGGCGCGTCCGGGTCGTGCCGGGCGTCCGAGCCCTCGTCGTTCGCGTCCATTCCGCCCCGTTCCACGATCCCGGTCCGTCGTTCCGTCCGCCCGGCCGGCCGCGAGGGCGTCGTACCGCCCGCGCGGCGAGGCGCGGCGTCGGCACGGGCACGGTACTCAGGACACCCACCCCGGCACAGCCCCTGTCCGCCGCTCCCGCCGTGGCCGTCGCCACACCGCGGAGGCCGACCGTACGGCGAGCGCGACCTCCCGAGACCACGGTCCCCCTGGTCCACAGGAGACCCCCGCAGGTTATCCACAGGGCGCCCCGGCCGGTCGTCCCACGGGAGGGACACCCTACGGCGCCCGCCCGTACACCCATTCCCTTTTTCTAGAACCTGTTCTATCTTGACGCCCCGTCAGCTCAACGGGATCGCCGGAAGGACAGCCACCGTGGACTTCACCTTCAGCGAGGAGCAGCAGGCGGCGGCCGAGGCGGCGAGGGGCGTGTTCGCCGGGGTCGCGCCCGACGCCGTACCCAGCCCGGCCCTCACCCCGGGCGCCGTCGCCGAGACCTACGACCGGGCCCTGTGGGCCACACTCGCCGACGCGGACCTGCTGAGCCTCCTGCTCGACACCCGGTACGGCGGGGCCGGCCTGGACGCCGTCGCGCTCTGCCTGGTGCTGCGGGAGTCGGCGCGGGTCCTGGCCAGGGTGCCCCTGCTGGAGAGCAGCGCGGCAGCGGCGGCCGTCCAGGCCTACGGCGGTGAAGAGGCCAAGGCGGACCTGCTCGCCCGGGCCGGCCGGGGCGAGACCGTGCTGACCGTCGCCGCGCACGGCCGCACCGGCCACGACCCGGCCGAGCAGGCCGTGACCAGCCGGCAGGACGACGGGGCCTGGGTGCTGGACGGGGTGCAGACGGCGGTGCCGTGGGCCCACGACGCGGACGTCATCCTCGTCCCCGCGCACACCGGGACCGGCCGGACCGTACTGGCCCTGGTGCCGCGCGGCCACGAGGGAACCGTTCTCGCCGAGCAGTTCTCCACCAGCGGCGAGCGGCTCGGCGAGCTGCGGCTGGAGTCGGCACGGCTCGCCGCCCGGGACGTGATCGACGCCGACGGGGCGTGGGAGTGGCTGCGGGATCTGCTGGCCACCGGGACGTGTGCGCTGGCGCTCGGCCTCGGGGAACGCGTGCTGCGGATGACCGGGGACTACACGGGCAAGCGGGAGCAGTTCGGGTTCCCGATCGCGACCTTCCAAGCCGTCGCCGTGCAGGCCGCCGACCGCTACATCGACCTGCGCGCGATGGAGGCCACGCTGTGGCAGGCCGCGTGGCGGATCGCCTCCCGGGCGCCGGGCCCGCTGCCCGCCACCGGGGACGTGGCCGTCGCGAAGATCTGGGCATCGGAGGGCGTACGCCGGGTCGTGCAGACCGCGCAGCACCTGCACGGCGGGTTCGGCGCCGACGTCGACTACCCCCTGCACCGCTACCACGCCTGGGCCAAGCACCTGGAACTGTCACTCGGCCCGGCCTCCGCACACGAAGAGGCCCTGGGCGACCTCCTGGCGGCCCACCCGCTGTCCTGACGGGAACGGGCGGGTCCAGCGGGTCCGGGCGGAACTAGAGGACGAACCCCTGCTGCCCGTCGTCCGTCACGACGGGACGGCCCGCCGCCTCCCACACCTGCATGCCGCCGTCGACGTTCACGGCGTCGATGCCCTGCTGGGCCAGGTACATCGTGACCTGGGCGGACCTGCCTCCGGAGCGGCAGATCACGTGGACCCGGCCGTCCTGCGGGGCGGCCTCGGTCAGCTCGCCGTAGCGGGCCACGAACTCGCTGATGGGGATGTGCAGCGCCCCTTCGGCGTGTCCGGCCTTCCACTCGTCGTCCTCCCGGACGTCCAGCAGGAAGTCGCCGTCCTTGAGGTCCGCGACCGCAACCGTGGGCACACCAGCTCCAAAACTCATGCGTCCGACGCTACCGGAACCGCACCGGACGCCGGCCGGGGCACGGCTCAGGCCTGGTCCTCGCCCTGGCCATCTCCCTCGCCCAGCAGCGCGGCCAGCTCCGTCTCCCGCTCGGCGACCTGGGCGAGCAGCCCCTGCCCGATCTCGTCCAGGAGCCGGTCCGGGTCGTCCGGGGCCAGCTGGAGCATGTGGCCGATGGCGCTGTCCTCCAGTTCCCTGGCGAGCAGACCGAGCAGCTCCTTGCGCTGGGCGAGCCATTCGAGCCGGGCGTAGAGCTCCTCGGCGCGGCTCGGGCCCTGCTTGAGCTCGGGTCCCCTGGCCCACTCCTCGGCGAGTTCACGCAGCTCGGCCTCGTCGCCCCGGGCGTAGGCGGCGTTGACCCGCGTGATGAACTCCTCGCGCCGCGCGCGTTCCTTCTCCTCCTGCGCCAGGTCCGGGTGGGCCTTGCGGGCGAGGTCGCGGTAGAGCTTGCGGGCCTCCTCGCTGGGGCGGACCCGCTGCGGGGGCCGGACCGGCTGGTCCGTGAGCATCGCCGAGGCCTCCGGGAACAGACCGCTGCCGTCCATCCAGCCGTGCAGCAGATCCTCGACACCGGGGATGGGAGCGAGCCGCGCCCTGGCCTCCTCCGCCCGCTGCCGGTCCGCGGGGTCACCGCTGCGGGCGGCTCTGGCCTCCAGGATCCGGGCGTCCAGCTCCTCCAGCCGGGCGTAGAGCGGGCCGAGCTTCTGTTCGTGCAGCCGGGAGAAGTTCTCGACCTCGACGCGGAAGGTCTCCACCGCGATCTCGTACTCGATCAACGCCTGCTCGGCGGCCCGCACGGCCCGCTCCAGCCGCGCCTCGGGCCGCGCGGCGTCGCCGCCATCCTGCTCAGCTTCCGGGGTCGTCACCCGACCAGCCTAGGTGACGGCCCGGCCCCGCCCCCTCCCCGAAGGGCAGGCCGGCCACCACACCCGAGATCCCGCAGGCTCTACACCCCCACCTCCGCCGCGACCTTCCCCGCCCGCACCCCGGCCACCAGCTCCGCGTGATCGGCCTCGGTCCGGTCGGCGTAGGCCACGGCGAAGTCCGCCATCGCCTCGTCCAGCTCCTCGTTCTTCCCGCAGTACCCGGCGATGAGCCGCGGATCGGCGCTGTGCGCGTGGGCGCGGGCCAGGAGCGCACCGGTCATGCGGCCGTAGTCGTCCATCTGGTCGGCGGCCAGTGCGGCCGGGTCGACGCTGCCCTTGCGGTTGCGGAACTGGCGGACCTGGAAGGGCAGGCCGTCGACCGTCGTCCAGCCCAGCAGGTTGTCGCTCACGACCTGCATCCGCTTCTGGCCCATCACGACCCGCCGCCCCTCGTGGCCGGGCTCCGGCTTCTCGAATCCGGCCGTCAGCAGATGCGGCACCAGCGCCGACGCCCGCGCCTCCTTCACCTGGAGCACCAGCGGCTCGCCCCGGTGGTCCAGGAGCAGTACGACGAAGGACCGGGTACCGACACTGCCCGTGCCGACGACGCGGAAGGCCACGTCCTGCACCGCGTACCGGGCGAGCAACGGCAGGCGGTCCTCCTGCAGGGTGCCGACGTACTCCTCCAGGGACGCCGCGACCGCCGCGGCCTCGGCGTCCGGGACCCGCCGCAGCACCGGCGGGGCGTCGACGAAGCGGCGCCCGCCGTCTTCGGTGGTCTCGGTCGACTTGGCCGCGAAGCGGCCGCTGGTGTTGTGGCGGGCCTTCTCGGAGACCCGCTCCAGCGTGCCGAGCAGATCGTGGGCGTCCGTGTGGGAGACGAGCTCCTCGTCCGCGATGGCGTTCCACGCGTCCAGCACCGGGAGCCTGGCCAGGAGCCGCATGGTCCTGCGGTAGGCGCCCGCCGCGTCGTACGCCGCCTTGCGGCACTGGTCCTCGTCGGCGCCCGCCACCCGGCCCGCGAGCACCAGGGAGGCCACGAGACGCTTGAGGTCCCACTCCCAGGGGCCGGGCACCGTTTCGTCGAAGTCGTTCAGGTCGATGACCAGGCCGCCGCGGGCGTCGCCGTACAGGCCGAAATTGGCCGCGTGGGCGTCGCCGCACAGCTGGGCCCGGATCCTGGTCATGGGCGTGCGCGCCAGGTCGTACGCCATGAGGCCCGCCGAGCCGCGCATGAACGCGAACGGGGTGGCGGTCATGCGGCCGACCCGGATGGGGGCCAGCTCGGGCAGCCGACCGCGGCCGGACTCCTCGACGGCGCTCACCGCGTCGGGCCGGTGCGCGTCCAGGTCGAGCGTGGCGTGTGCGCTGCGCGGGATCTGCTTGCGCAGGGCCTTGCCCTCGTCCTTGGGCGAGCCCTCGGCGGGCCACTCGGCGAAGCCACGCACCTTGGGCAGCCGGCGCTGCGCCCCGTCCCTCGCCGTGGCCCCGCTCTCGTCCTGAGCACCGGCTTTGGTCATCCCGACCGCCTCCCCCGCACGCGCACGAACATCAACCTCGTGCCGACCGTACAACCGGCGGCCGAAACGCGTCAGACCCTGTGGACAAGTCCACAGCTGTGGACAATCCGTGCCGGGCCCGTGCCGTGGTGGCGCGCTACGCCCCCGAGGGCACCGAGGCCTCCACGGCCACGGCCGCTTCCTCCTCCAGACGCACCTGCGCCAGCAGCCGCTCGGCCCGGTCCACGGAGATGTCGAGCCGGGCCAGCACCGCGGGCACGGTGATGCTGGGCAGGAAGTGCTCGAACAGCACGACGACGCGGCGCTCCAGATCCTGCCGCTGGCAGCGCAGCTGGGACAGCAGCTGCACCCCGGAGAAGCTGCCGACGAGCAGCTCCGCCGTCTCCGCCACGTCGACGTGCTGCAGCAGCTCGCCGCGGGCCTTCGCCTCGGTCAGCAACTGCGTGTTCTGGTCGATCCACATCCGGAAGGCCGGGGTGCGGTCGAGGTCCATGGCCCCCTGGTCGAGAGCGAGCCCCACACTGGCCCGCACCAGCGGTTCGGACCGCAGCCGGCGAGCCATCACCAGTCCGGAGTCGACGAGTTCCTGGAGCTTGCTGGACTGCGGCGGGAGCGCGATCGCGAGCTGCTCCTCGAACACCCCCACCGCCAGCTCCTCCTTGGAGCCGAAGTGGAAGTACAGCGCGCCTTTGGTGACGCCTGCCCGGTCCAGGATCTCGCCGATGGTCGCCGAGGTGTAGCCGCGTTCGTCGAAGACGGCCGCCGCCGCCTCCAGGATGGTCCGCCGGGTGCGGATCGCGCGCTCCTGTCGCGCCATCGGGTGCCTCCTGAGCTTGGTCGATCCCTGTGAAGTCGCTGTGTGGCGAGGGCGCGAGGGCCTGTACCGGCAGCTTGGCTCACCCTTTGAAAAAAACCGGCTCGTCCGTATCTTAGTCAAGCGTCGATCGCGGCCAGGCAGCCGATCCTGGGGGTTCTCATGCCGCAGACAGGGCCTTTAAGCGCACTCACGGAGGATCAGACCGGACGCGGGGGCCGTCCGGCAAACGGAACCGCTACGACCGTCGAGAACCCGCCACACCACGCCCTCCCCCGAGACATGGCACCCCCGAGTCCCGCCGCCGAGGAAGCCGCGCCCGCTGCGACCGCCGCCGAGGAACCCGCGTCCTCGGCGACCCCCTCCGCCGACCCCGCAGCGCCGTCGTCTCCCGTCACCGCCCGCCCCGCCCTCCACTCGCACACCACCGCCGTCACCACGGAACTCGCTCATCGCCCCACCGAGACGGACGTCTTCCCCGCCCGGTGGACCCGAATCTCCGACACCCGCTTCCGGTTCACCGCGCACTGGCCGGCCGCCCACCCCTTCTTCGGCCCCGTCGACGACCGGCACCAGGATCCGATGATCGTGGGCGAAACGTTGCGGCAGGCCTCGATGGTGCTGGCCCACGCCGAGTTCGGCGCCCCGGCCGACACCCACTTCGTCATGTGGGACCTGACCGTCCGCGTCGACCCGGACGCGCTGCTGCTGGCGGACGCCGCCGAGCCGGTGGAGTTCGACGTCGTGTGCTCCGAGATCCGCCGTCGCGGCCGCGGGCTGCGCAGCATGCGGACGACGATGGAGTTCCGCCGCGCCGGACGGTTGGTCGCCCGCGGCACCGGAAGCACCGGCTGCACCCCGCCGCGCGCCTACCGCCGCCTGCGGGCAGGCAAGTTGAACGCCCTGGACACACCGGTTCCGCTCCTGGCGGGCATAGCCCCGCGGTCCGCGGGACGGGCCCGCGCCGAGGACGTCGTCCTCGCCCCCGCCGACCGCCCCGGCGTCTGGAACCTGCGCGTCGACACCGGCCACCCGGTCCTCTTCCCGCGACCCAACGACCACGTCCCCGGCATGGTCCTGTTCGAGGCGGCCCGCCAGGCCGCGACCGCCGCGTCCGGCGTGCGCCCCTTCCTGCCGGGCACCCTGACGGCCGAGTTCGCCCACTACGCGGAGCTGCACAGCCCGTGCCGGATCGAGACCGAGGTCGTCGACGAGCGCCCCGGGGAGGTGACCGTACGGGTCTCGGGGCGGCAGGACGGCGCGCCCGTCTTCACCGCCAGCCTGACCTCCGCCCGCCCGGCGCCGGTACGGTCCCCGTCGTGACGGTCAAGGTCCTCATCACGGGCGCGAGCGGTTTCGTCGGTAGCCGGGTCGCCGCCACGGCACAACGGCAACCCGGCGTCCACGTACGCCTGTTGTCCCGGCACGCGCCACAGGGCCCCGAGTACGTCCACGGCGACCTCTGCGCCCCGCCCTCCCTGCGCGGGGCCTGCGCCGACACCGATGTCCTGGTGCACTGCGCCACGCGGGTCGGCGGCGACGCCGAGACCGTCCAGGCGGTCAACGACCACGGCACCCGTGCCCTGGTCGAGGAGGCCGTGCGCGCCGGAGTGCACCGGATCGTGTACGTCAGTACGGCCGCCGTCCACGGCCGGGGCCCCTTCCGCGGCGTACGCCCCGGGGAAGTACCGGTCGCGCCCACGTCACCCACCAGCCGCACCCGGGCCGCCGCCGAACGGCACGTCCTCGACGCGGGCGGCCTGGTGCTGCGCCCGCACCTCGTGTACGGCGAGGGCGACCGCTGGGTGATCCCCGGGTTGGTGTGGCTGATGAAGGAACTGTCCGCCACCCTGACCGGCTGCGAGGCGCTCCAGTCCATGATCGACGTCGACACCCTGGGACGTGCCGTGGTGGCCGCCGCGCTCTCCCCCGCGCCCGGCGGCGGTGTGCACCACGTCAACCACCCCGAGCCGGTGGCGGTCGCCGACCTGCTGGCCGCCGTGTCCCGGGAACTGGGGGAGCCCGGCGGCGGCGCGGCCGTGGACGTCGTGACCGCCCTCGACCGGGCCGCCGGGTCACCGCTCGCCCTCCATCACCTCGGCATGCTCACCGTCGACCACTGGTTCGTGGACGACGCGTTCTGGAAGGACCTCGACCGCTCGCCCGGTGAGGGGTTCGCGGCCGCGTTCACCCGCGCGGCGCCCTGGTACCGCGCGTTCCTCGACGGCCGGAAAGTCTCCTGACCTCCTCCTGCTAGGACCTGTCTGACAATTCTTGTCGAATCAGCGAGCGCCCATTGAGTAGGCGGTCCGGAGGCACGCCGACCAGCTCGCACCTTTTGCCGGGCAGAACCTATGGGCGGCGGGCCAGCAGGTGTGCGTCGAGAAAGCCCCGTTCGGAGGCCGGGTCGTGGAGCAGCCGAGCGAAAGGAACGAGCCCGGCATCGGTCAGCAGTTCGGCGAGGTGGTCCGCCGGCCAGCTGTAGGCAGGTGCGACCTTGTGGTCGAACTGGACCGGCTCCGGTCCGTCGGTCCCGAAGAAGGAGACCAGGAGCACGCCACCCGGCGCCAGGACGCGGACCTGCTCGGCGAGCAGCTCTGGCAGTTCGTCCGGTGGGGTGTGGATCATTGAGTAGTGGGCCAGTACGCCGCCGAGCACGCCGTCCTCGATCGGCAAGGACTCCATCCGCGCCTCCTGGAAGCGCAGCGCCGGGTTGGCCCGTCGAGCGTGGTCGACCATGCCGTGGGACAGGTCGAGTCCGAAGGCGTCCAGGCCCAATTCGTGCAGCATGGCCGTCAGATGTCCGGGCCCGCATCCAACGTCCGCTGCCCGCAGGTTGCCCGTCGCGCGCACCAGTTCGGCGAAAGTGCTGATCATGGCCCGGGCGAACGGCTGCGTCTCCAGCCGGTCTGCGAACAGCGATGCGTACAGCTCAACGACTCCGTCGTAGGCCGCCCTGGTCTCGTCCTGATGATTCGCCACAGGGAGGACCTTATAGCCGGTCCGATAATCAATCTTGTGGCAGCTCGAGGCGAGGTGACAGACGCGGCGTGGGAGCGGATAGAGCCCCTGCTGCCGCAGGCGGACGGACGTGGCCGTCCATGGCGTGATCACCGGCAGGTGGTCAATGGTGTGTTGTGGCGGCTGCGGACTGGGGCTCCTTGGCGCGACCTGCCCCAGCGGTACGGGCCGTGGCAGACCGTTTACGAGCGGTTCGCCCGCTGGGAGGCGGACGGCACCTGGGCAAGACTGTTGGAGCACGTCCAGGTCCGCGACGACGCGATGGACCGGGTGGAATGGACAGTCGCCGTCGATTCCACGATCAACCGGGCCCATCAGCACGCCGCCGGCGCACGCAAAAGGGGGCAGCAGGCCGGGACAATCTGGAAGATCCGGGCCGCTCACAGGCACGCCAGGCCCTTGGTCGCTCCCGAGGCGGGCTGACCACCAAGGTCCACCTCGCCGTCGACGGCCGGGGCCTGCCATTGTCGAGCGTGCTCACGCCCGGCAATGTCAACGACGCCACCGCGTTCACCCAGGTCCTTGACGAGATCTGCATCCCACGCATCGTCACGGGCCGCCCGCGCACGACGCCGACGCGGGTGCTGGGCGACAAGGCCTATTCCAGCCGGGCGATCCGCCACCTGCTGCGGCGTCGGGGCATCACTGCCACGATTCCCGAACGCCGCGACCAGATCGCCAACCGCCGTCGACGCGGCAACCTCGGCGGCCGCCCACCCGTCTTCGATAAAGAGGTCTACCGCGACCGCAACGTGGTCGAGCGATGCTTCTCCCGTCTCAAGCAGTTCCGTGCGATCGCCACCAGGTTCGACAAGCTCGCCACTCGCTACCGCGCCGGAGTCATCCTGGTCTCGCTGATTCTCTGGCTTCGTGAATCGACCAGGTGATCATTTGTCAGACACGCCCTAGGCCTCCCGCGGGCGCGAGCCCGGATCCCGGCCGTGCAGCAGCACCGGCAGCTCCTCGTGGCCGGTGGAGATGATGGACCGCAGCCGCTTCGGCGGACACGACGGATCGGCCAGGGCCAGCCGCGGGAAGCGCGCGAACAGCGAGGTCAGGGCCACGGTCGCCTCGGCCATCGCCAGGGGCCGGCCCAGGCAGTGGTGCACGCCGTGGCCGAAGGACACGTGGTCGCGGCTGGTGGCGCGCGTGACGTCGAACCGTTCGGCGTCCGGCCCGTGCCGCTCGGGGTCGCGCCCGGCGCCGGCGAAGGAGACTACGAGGGGGTCGCCCGCGGGGATGGTCAGACCCGGCTCGATCTCGATGTCCTCCACGGCGTAGCGCAGGCCCGACATGGCACCCGGCGCCTCGAAGCGCAGCGACTCCTCCAAGGCGTCCTCCCAGGTCACCTGGCCGGAGCGGACGAGGTCGAGCTGCCCGGGATGGGCGAGCAGGCTGTGCACGGTGTTGTCGATGAGGTTGACGGTCGTCTCGAAGCCCGCCGTGAGCAGCAGGATCAGGTTGTCCATCAACTCCTGTTCGCTGAGGCTGCCTTCGTCGCGCGCGGCGATGAGCGCCGTCGTCAGGTCGTCGGCCGGGTGCTCGCGCTTGTGCTGGAGGAACGCGGCCAGCGTGCCGTAGAGGTCGACGGCGTTGGCCTGGGCGTCCTCCAGGGAGATCGCGGTGTCGAAGAAGCAGCTGATGATGCGGTAGAGGGCCGCGCGGGGGCCGTCCTGGCCGGGCGGTACGCCGAAGAGCTCGCAGACGACCTCGTGCGGAACGGGCGCCGCGAACGCCGCCCGCAGGTCGACGACTTCGCCCTCGGGGATCCGCTCCAGGGCGTCCAGTGCCCGGTCGACGATCTCCTGGACGCGCGGCAGCAGCGCGTCGACGCGACGCTTGGTGAAGGCGGCGGCCATCGGTTTGCGCAGCCGGGTGTGGTCGGGGCCGTAGGCGGTGACCATGTTGCGCACCGAGACCCAGATGGCGAGCGGCCAGGTGCGGGAGATGTCCCCGTTGATCCAGGCAGGCCAGTGCTGGAAGGCGTCCTTGCTCGTCTCGGAGCCGGCCAGGAGCCGCTTGTTCAGCTCCAGACCGGTGATCCACCACGCCCGTACGCCGCCCGGGAGTTCGACCTCCACGGCCGGGCCCTGGGCACGGATCCGGGATATCTCGCCGTAGAGGTCCTGACCGGACGGGTCGATCGACAAAAAGGGGCAGGCCTGTTGTTCTGCCATGGCTCATCGCTCCTCGGTCCAGAGGCTGGGGGACCATCGTGCGATCCGGGGACGTAAAAAACTTGGCATCCGGTTTGTTTGGGCCTTGGCTCCACCCACTGTCGGCCAAGGGTGGGTGACTATCGCAGCGCGAGCCCCGCCCTGCCCGCCTCGGCCTCTGCCTGCCCGTCCCGGGCGACCGGTCCACGGACCGCAGGATCACTTCTCACCGGTTCGCTCCCCGCCGGATCCACCACCCCGGCCAGCCGCGGCGCCGCCAGGCACGGCAGCAGTAACCGCCACAGGTCGGTCAGCGAAGGCCGGGCGAGCCACTCGTGGTCCTCCCGGGCCAGCACCTCGATGCCGGTCGTGGCGGCGAGGACGACGGCGCTGGTGCGCTGCGGCGTCACACCGGCGGCGAGTTCCCCCCTGCGCTCCGCCTCGGCCAGCAGCCCCTGCACGCACTCCCGCCACTCCCGGCGCAGGTCCCGCACCCGCCCGGCCGCCCCTTCCCCGTTCAGCCTCAGCCCCGCCCGGACCACGACGTCTGCGCACAGCAGCCGGGCGACGCGGTGCGTGACGTCCACGAGGCGTTGCAGGGCGCAGACGTCGCCGCCGTGGCCGCGGACCGCGGCCTCGCGCAAGGCCCGGGCGGCAGCGTCCTCGACGGCCTCGGCGACCGCGGCCTTGTCGGCGAAGTGGAAGTGCAGCGCACCGGAGCTGACGCCGGCTCCCGCGCTGATCCGCGCCAGACCTGCCCGGACGTACCCATGGGCCTCGAACTGTGCGGCCGCCGACCGGATCAGCGCGAGACGGGTCCGGACGGCCCGGTCCTGTTTGGTCACCCGTGGCTCCCCTGCAGGGCTCTGATGGCGACGCAATGAAACCAACTCGCTGGTTTTTATACAACGCGTCGATGACCCGGGGGCGCCGGCGGCAGGTCCATCGCGGCTCGGTGAGAACGCCGGAGCGACCTGCGTCCTGAGGACGCCATGAACCGCATCGCACGACGAACCCGCCGCCGTGCTGCCCGCCCAGGACCCGGCTCGACCAGGTGTGGCGCCAGTAAGCTGGAGGCCAGGTCCGGCCCCGCACATCGGTGGCCACCACCGCCAGGGCGGAATCCGCGGCGGCCCCGGAGATGATCCCGGCGAGCGCCTCACCGTCCCCCACGCATCCGTACGGGAGCACCCATGCACCACCCGTCCGGCAGCCCCGACGACGACTCCGGCGCACTGTTCGGGCTCGACGCCCTCACCCCCGGCCCCGCCGCCCCCGCCGCTCCCGGCACGGACTCGTCCTTCCGGACCTCCGCCGCGGCCCGCCGGCTGCTGCCCGTGCGGCAGATCTACGCCGAGCCCGCGGCCGCCGCGTCCCCGCGCGGGCGTCAGATCAGCGCCCGGTTCCCCGACGCGCGGGTCACCGAGGTGGACTCCCACTGGCGCATCCCCGGACTGCACGGCAACGAGGGCAACGTGGAGCGCTGGGTGCGCATCAAGGGAGAGACGCTGGTCCTGGGCGAGAAGAAGACCCTCACCACACGCCCCAACGGCCGGTCCGCGGACTGGATCGCCCCCGGCACCTCCAACGGCTGCGCCATGGCCTGCGCCTACTGCTACGTGCCCCGGCGCAAGGGATACGCCAACCCCATCACCGTCTTCACGAACATCGACCGGATCATCGCCCACCTCGCGAGACACATCGCCCGGCAGGGGCCCAAGCCCGAGCCGAACCAGTGCGCCCCCGAGGCGTGGGTGTACGACATCGGTGAGAACGGCGACTGCTCGGTGGACGCCCTGATCTGCGACAACACCGCGGACCTGGTGCACGCCTTCCGGCAGTGGCCCACCGCCAAGGCGTCCTTCGCCACCAAGTTCGTCAACCCCGGCCTCCTCGCCCTCGACCCGCGTGGCCGCACCCGCGTCCGCTTCTCGCTGATGCCGCCGCACGACGCCCGGCTGCTCGACGTGCGCACCTCGCCCGTCGCCGAGCGGATCGGCGCCGCCGCGGACTTCCTGGACGCGGGATACGAGGTGCACTTCAACCTCTCGCCCGTGGTCGTGCGCCCCGGCTGGCAGGACGCCTGGGCCGAGCTGCTCGTCCACCTCGACGACGTCCTGCCCCCGCGGGTGAAACAGCAGGCCGCCGCGGAAGTGATCATGCTCACCCACAACAGGGAACTGCACGAGGTCAACCTCGGCTGGCACCCCCGGGCCGAGGAAGCCCTGTGGCGGCCGGAGCTCCAGCAGGCCAAGCGCTCCGAGAACGGTGCCCTGAACATCCGCTACCGCAACACGGTCAAGGCGGAGGCCGTGCACGCCCTGCGCGCCCTGATCGCCCACCACGCGCCCTGGCTGCGCGTGCGCTACGCCTTCTGAACCCCGGTAACGGCACCGCCCATGGCCCTGCGGACGCGAGCAGGCCCCGCCCGTGAGTTAGCTCACAGGCGGGGCCCGCCGTACGACCTGGCCGGGCTGTGTGATGTTTCACAACGGTCCCGGAAACGAGAAACGGGCCCCTGCGGTGACTTCCGTCACCTGCAGAGACCCGAGTCTCATGGTGCGCGAGGGGGGAGTTGAACCCCCACGCCCTTGCGGGCACTGGAACCTGAATCCAGCGCGTCTGCCTATTCCGCCACCCGCGCATTGGGTGTGTCCTGGGCGTCTTCCCCTTGGGGGCCGGCGCCTTCCGACACCCAGAACATTAGCACGCTGGAAGGGGTGGGTTCACATCCCTTATCCCCGCAGGCAGACACCTCGACGAACCATCGATGCCCCTGCCACGTATCAAGGCGTACCGGTTCACGTATCAACCTCGTACCGGTCCCGGCCGTCTCCGCAGGAGGGGGTCGGGGTCCACAGTCAGGTGCGGGACACTGGTCTTCCACCGCCTCTACGATCCTTGGCAGGCATACACGAGGCGGTTACGCGCAGCAGTACCACCGGAGGAGTTCGAAGGGGAGCTCCACAGGGAACTTCGTCATGCGTCGACACCGTCGGCGGTGCTGACAGGGGGAACCAGCCGATCGAGCGGCGCGTGGATACGATCAGTAAGCAGTACCAGCCAAGCGGCCCGCAGGGCAGCACACAGGACGGCAGCCAAGGAGGAGGTGCCCCATGGGAGTCCTGAAGAAGTTCGAGCAACGTCTCGAAGGTCTGGTCAACGGCACCTTCGCCAAGGTGTTCAAGTCCGAGGTCCAGCCCGTGGAGATCGCGGGAGCGCTCCAGCGCGAGTGCGACAACAACGCCACCATCTGGAACCGCGACCGCACGGTCGTGCCCAACGACTTCATCGTCGAACTGAGCACGCCCGACTTCGAGCGGCTCAGCCCCTACTCCGGCCAGCTCGGCGACGAGCTCGCCGGCATGGTGCGCGACTACGCCAAGCAGCAGCGCTACACCTTCATGGGCCCGATCAAGGTGCACCTGGAGAAGGCGGACGACCTCGACACCGGCCTGTACCGGGTGCGCAGCCGCACGCTCGCCTCCTCCAGCAGCCAGCAGGGCGGCCCGGGAGGCGGCGGCGCCGCACCCGCCGCCCCGCAGGGCGGACGCCCCGGCGGCTACGGCTACCCGCCGTCCGCGGCACCCTCCGGCGCCCCGCCCATGCCGTCCGCGCCGCCGCCCGGCGGCCGCCCCGGCGGCTACGGCTACCCGCCCGCCGCGAGCGGCCAGCGGCCCCCGGCCGCCCCGGCCGCCGGCGGACGCACCCGCCACTGGATCGAGATCAACGGCACCCGCCATCAGATCTCCCGCGCGACGCTGGTGATGGGCCGCAGCACCGACGCCGACGTGCGGATCGACGACCCCGGCGTCTCCCGCCGGCACTGCGAGATCCGGACCGGAACGCCCTCGACGATCCAGGATCTCGGATCCACCAACGGCATCGTGGTGGACGGGCAGCACACCACCCGCGCTACGCTCCGCGACGGCTCGCGGATCGTCGTGGGCAGCACCACCATCATTTACCGGCAAGCCGAAGGGTGAAGCGGGGGCAATGTCAGAGCTGACCCTCACGGTCATGCGGCTGGGTTTCCTGGCCGTACTGTGGCTGTTCGTGATCGTGGCCGTGCAGGTCATCCGCAGCGACCTCTTCGGTACGCGCGTCACCCAGCGCGGCTCGCGCCGGGAGGCGGGCCGCCAGCAGCAGCAGGCCGCCGCCGCCCGCCAGGCGCCGCCGCAGCAGCGCCAGCAGCCCGCCGGCGGCCGGCGCGGCCGTAACGCCCCCACCAAGCTGGTCGTGACCGAGGGCACCCTCACCGGCACCACGGTCGCGCTCCAGGGCCAGACCATCACCCTGGGCCGCGCGCACGACTCGACGATCGTGCTGGACGACGACTACGCCTCCAGCCGCCATGCCAGGATCTACCCGGACCGCGACGGCCAGTGGATCGTCGAGGACCTCGGCTCCACCAATGGCACGTACCTGGACCGGTCCCGGCTGACGACTCCCACACCGATTGCGCTGGGCGCGCCGATCCGCATCGGCAAGACCGTCATCGAGCTGCGGAAGTAGTGCTACATCATGGATAGGCGCGAGCGGAGCGAGCACGCAGTGGCGGGCCCCACCCCGGCCCCCCGCGCGCTCCCGACCGGAGGGTGGGCAGTGTGGCTCGACACGACCGGCTGTACCCGGAGCCGACAGGCGAGGTGCGCATGAGTCTGTCACTGCGCTTCGCGGCCGGATCGCACAAGGGCATGATCCGGGAGGGCAACGAGGACTCCGGATACGCCGGCCCGCGCCTGCTCGCCATCGCCGACGGCATGGGCGGCGCGGCGGCCGGTGAGGTCGCCTCCTCCGAGGCCATCTCCACCATCGTCGCCCTCGACGACGACGTCCCCGGCTCCGACATCCTCACCTCCCTCGGCACGGCGGTCCAGCGCGCCAACGACCAGCTGCGCTCGATGGTCGAGGACGACCCCCAGCTGGAAGGCATGGGGACCACCCTGACCGCCCTGCTGTGGACGGGCCAGCGCCTCGGCCTGGTCCACGTCGGCGACTCCCGCGCCTACCTGCTCCGCGACGGCGTCCTCACCCAGATCACCCAGGACCACACCTGGGTGCAGCGCCTGGTCGACGAGGGCCGTATCACCGAGGAAGAAGCCACCACGCACCCGCAGCGCTCGCTGCTGATGCGCGCCCTCGGATCCGGCGACCACGTCGAGCCCGACCTGTCCATCCGCGAGGTCCGGGCCGGCGACCGCTACCTCATCTGCTCCGACGGCCTGTCCGGCGTGGTCTCCCACCAGACCCTCGAGGACACCCTCGCCAGCTACCAGGGCCCCCAGGAGACCGTCCAGAACCTGATCGAGCTGGCACTGCGCGGCGGCGGCCCCGACAACATCACCGTCATCATCGCCGACGTCCTCGACCTCGACACCGGCGACACCCTCGCGGGCCAGCTGTCCGACACCCCCGTCGTGGTCGGCGCCGTCGCCGAGAACCAGCACCAGCTGCACGACAACGGCATCATGCAGACCCCCGCCGGCCGCGCCTCCGGGCTCGGCCGCCACGGACACGGCCAGGGCGGCGGAGGCGGCGAGTTCGGCCCGCCCGGCTCCGGCGACACCACCGGCTACATCCCGGCCTCCGGCTTCGACTACGGCGACGACGACTTCGCCAAGCCCCGCAAGAAGGGCCGGTGGCTGAAGAGATCCTTCTACGGCGTCCTCGCGCTGGCCCTCATCGGCGGCGGCCTGTACGGCGGGTACCGCTGGACACAGACGCAGTACTACGTCGGCGCCGAGGACGAGCACGTCGCGCTGTACCGGGGCATCAGCCAGGACCTGGCCTGGGTCTCGCTCTCGAAGGTCGAGAAGGACCACCCCGAGATCGAACTCAAGTACCTGCCGCCCTACCAGCAGAAGCAGGTCAAGGCCACCATCCCCGAGGGCGGTCTGAAGAACGCCCAGGCGAAGATCCAGGAACTGTCGGTGCAGGCCTCCGCGTGCAAGAAGGAAGCGCAGCGGCGCGAAGCCGAGAGCAAGAACAACTCCAAGACCGGCGAAGGCGAGGCCGGGGGCACCACGGGAACCACTCCCGCCTCCTTCACGTCCAAGGCCACACCGACGCCGAACCCGTCCAACCCGTCGGGTTCACCGTCGGCACCGGAGAAGTCCACGCCCCCGACCACGACCGCACCCACTCCCAGCCCCGGCCCCAGCCTCTCGGAGGAAGAGCAGAAGGTCGTCTCGCTGTGCGGTAAGCAGTAGCCGTGAGAGGCCCTGTCACACGATGAGCGGTACGAATACGTCGCACTCGCCGACGCACCACACGTCCACGATCGGCGCCATCGGCGCGCCGAGCCGGCGCAACACCGAGCTCGCGCTGCTGGTGTTCGCCGTCGTCATCCCGGTGTTCGCCTACGCCAACGTCGGCCTGGCCCTCAACGACTCGGTGCCGCCGGGTCTGCTGAGCTACGGCCTCGGGCTCGGCCTGCTCGCGGGCGTCGGCCACCTCGTCGTACGGAAGTTCGCCCCGTACGCCGACCCGTTGATGCTGCCGCTGGCGACGCTGCTCAACGGGCTCGGTCTGGTGGTCATCTGGCGCCTGGACCAGTCCAAGCGACTCAGCAACTACGCCGAGGCCGCACCGCGTCAGCTGCTGTACTCGGCGATGGGCGTCGCCCTGCTGGCGGTCGTGCTGATCTTCCTCAAGGACCACCGCGTCCTACAGCGCTACACGTACATCTCCATGGCCGGCGCGCTGTTCCTGCTGATCCTGCCGCTCGTGCCCGGGCTCGGCGCGAACATCTACGGCGCCAAGATCTGGATCAAGATCCCCGGCCTCGGCACGCTGCAGCCCGGTGAGTTCGCGAAGATCGCCCTCGCGGTGTTCTTCGCCGGCTACCTCATGGTCAAGAGAGACGCCCTGGCCCTGGCCAGCCGCCGCTTCATGGGCCTGTACCTGCCGCGAGGCCGCGACCTCGGCCCGATCCTCGTCGTCTGGGTCATCTCGATCCTCATCCTGGTCTTCGAGACCGACCTCGGTACGTCCCTGCTGTTCTTCGGGATGTTCGTCATCATGCTGTACGTCGCCACCGAGCGGACCAGCTGGATCGTCTTCGGTCTGCTGATGTCCGCGGTCGGCGCCGTCGGCGTGGCGAGCTTCGAGCCGCACATCCAGACGCGTGTGCAGGCCTGGCTCGACCCGATGCGCGAGTTCGACCTCTCCCGCGCAGGCGTCCAGGACGGCATCGTCCACTCCGAGCAGGCCATGCAGGCCCTGTGGGCCTTCGGCTCCGGTGGCACCCTCGGTACCGGTCTCGGGCAGGGCAACTCCGACCTCATCGGCTTCGCCGCCAACTCCGACTTCATCCTCGCCACCTTCGGCGAGGAACTCGGGCTGGCCGGCGTCATGGCGATCCTGCTCCTGTACGGCCTGATCATCGAGCGGGGTGTGCGCACCGCCCTCGCGGCCCGCGACCCGTTCGGCAAGCTGCTGGCCGTCGGCCTGTCCGGCGCCTTCGCCCTCCAGGTCTTCGTCGTGGCCGGCGGTGTGATGGGCCTCATCCCGCTGACCGGTATGACCCTGCCGTTCGTGGCGTACGGCGGTTCCTCCGTGATCGCCAACTGGGCCCTGATCGGCATCCTGCTGCGCATCAGCGACACCGCCCGCCGCCCGGCCCCCGCTCCCGCCGCCAACCCCGACGCCGAGATGACCCAGGTGGTCCGCCCGTCATGAACAAGCCCCTGCGCCGGATCGCGATCTTCTGCGGCCTGCTCGTTCTGGCACTGCTGATCCGCGACAACTGGATCCAGTACGTCCAGGCCGACGAGCTCCGCAGCGACAAGAAGAACCGTCGCGTCACCATCGAGCGCTACGCCTCGCCCCGCGGCAACATCATCGTCGGCGGGGAGCCGATCACCGGCTCCGCCGAGTCGTCGGACAGCGACTTCAAGTTCAAGCGCACCTACAAGGACGGCGCCATGTGGGCGCCGGTCACCGGCTACGCCTCGCAGGCCTTCGGTGCCACGCAGCTCGAGAGCATCGAGGACGGCATCCTCACCGGCAACGACGACCGGCTGTTCTTCCGCAACACCCTCGACATGCTCACGGGCAAGAAGCAGCAGGGCGGCAACGTCGTCACCACCCTGAACGCCGCCGCCCAGAAGGCCGCGTACAACGGCCTGAAGAGGCAGGGCGGCAAGGGCTCCGTCGTCGCCCTGGAGCCGTCCACGGGCAAGATCCTGGCGCTCGCCTCCTTCCCGTCGTACGACCCGTCGTCCTTCGCCGGGAACTCCACCACGACGGACACCAAGGCCTGGCAGAAGCTGCAGAAGAAGAACAACCCGAACGACCCGATGCTCAACCGGGCGCTGCGCGAGACCTACCCGCCCGGCTCCACCTTCAAGGTGGTCACCGCGGCCGCGGCGCTGGAGGACGGGCTGTACACGTCCGCCGACGCAAAGACGGACTCGCCGGACCCGTGGATCATGAAGGGCACCACCACCAAGCTGCCCAACGAGGGCAACATCCCCTGCAAGAACGCGACGCTGCGGGTGGCCCTCCAGTACTCCTGCAACACCGTCTTCGGCAAGATCGGCTCCGACCTCGGCAACGACAAGATGCTGGACATGGCCAAGAAGTTCGGCTTCGACGAGGAGCAGTTCACGCCGGTCCGCGCCAACGCCTCGGTCTTCTCCGACAAGATGAACCCGTCGCAGACCGCGCTGTCCTCCATCGGCCAGTTCAACACCGCCGCGACGCCGCTGCAGATGGCCATGGTCGCCTCGGCCGTCGCCAACGACGGCAAGCTGATGAAGCCGTACATGGTCGACGAGCTCCAGTCGCCCGGCCTCGACCCGATCCAGAAGACCGACCCCGAAGAGCTGAGCCAGCCGCTGTCGGCGGAGAACGCCCAGATCCTCCAGTCGATGATGGAGACGGTCGTCGACAAGGGCACCGGCTCGAACGCCAAGATCCCCGGCGTCAAGGTGGGCGGCAAGACCGGTACCGCCCAGCACGGCGTCGACAACAGCGAGAACCCCTACGCGTGGTTCATCTCCTACGCCAAGGGCGAGGACGGCAGCGCGCCGGTCGCCGTGGCGGTCGTCGTCGAGGACGACAACGCCGTCCGCGACGACATCTCCGGCGGCGGCCTCGCGGCACCGATCGCGAGGAACGTGATGGAGGCGGTCATCGACAGCAAGAAGTGACCCCGCTCACGCCTGCTTCACATCGGTGCACGTTGCGATACCGGTCCTGTATCGGCTGACGGGCTTGGCCAGGTCACACAAAGCGAGCCGGGTACGGTAGGCCCGGACGGCAGCCTCCGACCGTTACAAGCATGCCGGTCGGGACCGACGGAGAGGGCTGGTAGGTAGCTATGGAAGAGCCGCGTCGCCTCGGCGGCCGGTACGAACTGGGCCAGGTGCTCGGGCGTGGTGGCATGGCGGAGGTATACCTCGCGCATGACACCCGCCTCGGCCGCACCGTGGCGGTGAAGACGCTGCGCGCGGATCTCGCGCGTGACCCTTCCTTCCAGGCCCGGTTCCGCCGGGAGGCCCAGTCGGCCGCCTCGCTCAACCATCCCGCGATCGTCGCGGTCTACGACACGGGCGAGGACTACATCGACAACGTGTCGATCCCGTACATCGTCATGGAGTACGTGGACGGCTCGACCCTGCGTGAACTGCTGCACTCCGGCCGCAAGCTGCTGCCGGAGCGGGCCATGGAGATGACCATCGGCATCCTCCAGGCCCTGGAGTACTCCCACCGCGCCGGCATCGTCCACCGCGACATCAAGCCGGCGAACGTCATGCTGACGCGCAACGGCCAGGTCAAGGTCATGGACTTCGGCATCGCCCGCGCCATGGGCGACTCCGGCATGACGATGACGCAGACCTCAGCGGTGATCGGCACCGCCCAGTACCTCTCCCCGGAGCAGGCCAAGGGCGAGCAGGTCGACGCCCGCTCCGACCTGTACTCCACCGGCTGTCTCCTCTACGAACTGCTGACCGTCCGCCCGCCGTTCGTCGGCGACTCCCCGGTGGCCGTGGCCTACCAGCACGTGCGCGAGGAGCCGCAGTCGCCGAGCGTCTTCGACCCCGAGATCACGCCCGAGATGGACGCGATCGTGCTGAAGGCGCTCGTCAAGGACCCGGACTACCGCTACCAGTCGGCCGACGAGATGCGCGCCGACATCGAGGCCTGCCTCGACGGCCAGCCCGTCGCCGCCACGGCCGCGATGGGCGCGGTGGGTTACGGCGGTTACCCCGACGACCAGCCGACGACGGCCCTGCGCGCCGACTCCGGCGCCGGCGCCACGTCCATGCTGCCCCCCATGAACCCCGACGACGGCGGCTTCGGCTACGACGACCGCCCCGACCGGCGCCGCGGGCAGCAGCGCAAGTCCAACACCTCCACGATCCTGCTGGTGGTGGCGGGCATCCTCGTCCTGGTCGGGGCGATCCTGATCGGCCGGTGGGCGTTCAGCGGCGACGGCGGCGCGAGCAACGACACCCTCGAGGCGCCAAACTTCGTCGGCGAGACGAAGAACAGCGCCGAGAAGCTGGCCGTCAACTCCGACCTCAAACTGAGCTTCTCCAACAAGCCCTGCGACAGCCAGCCCGAGGGCAGGATCTGCTCCCAGAACCCCAAGTTCCAGGCGAAGGTCAACAAGGGCGACACCATCCCCTGGTCGTGTCGACCGGGGCACCGAAGGTGACCGTGCCGGACGTCACGGGCCTGACCTACGACAAGGCCGCGGCCCAACTCGATGCGAAGGGCTTCAAGGTCGAGCAGAAGACCGAGGAGTCCGACCGCACCCCCGGCGTGGTCATCAGGCAGGACCCCGACGGCGACACGGAGCAGGAGAAGGGCTCCACGATCACCCTGACCGTCGCCAAGGAGGCGGAGAAGTCCACCGTCCCGGACGTGCTCGGCCAGAGCTGTGACGCGGCCAAGCAGCAGATGCAGGCCAGCAACCTGGTCGGCAACTGCACCGAGGTGGAGACCGACGACGACAACCAGGTCGGCAAGGTCATCCAGACCACGCCGCAGGCCGGCACGGCCGTCGACCCGAACTCGTCGGTCAACATCCAGATCGGCAAGAAGAAGAAGCAGGAGAAGGTCAAGGTCCCGCAGGTCGTCGGTCAGACGGTCGGCCAGGCCAAGCAGATCCTCGCGCAGGCCGGCTTCACCAATATCCAGTTCGCGGGTGGCAGCGACCAGAGCGACAACGCCCTCGTCGCCGGCCAGAACCCGGGTCCCAACCAGGAGGTCGACGACCCGGCGGCGACGACGATCATCCTTCAGACCGTCGGCGTCGGAGGCGGCAACAACAACGGCGGCAACGGCAACGGCGGCATCTTCGGCGGCCTCAACGGCAGCAACGAGGACGACTGACCCCGCCCCGCCACACCGTCACATCACAGAGCCCCCGGCCTCCCAGAGGCCGGGGGCTCTGTGGTGCACCGCCGACGGCATCTCGCAAGAGCGTGCGTCCATCGATCGTGTCTTCATATGTCCCGACTCGTTCACCGGGTGGGGTGGGGCATCGGAACCCTGCCCCGGCCATACGAGCCGGAGGACAGAACGTGATCAACGAAACGGCCTTGCTGGAATCACAGACCCTGCGCGGCAGCGTGCTCGACCGCACGGACGTACTCGACAGGGTCAAGGCCCTGTCGCTGCTGCCGGACGGGATGCATGTGACGACCGCGATGGTGGCGTCCTACTTCTCGGTGACGGTGGAAGTCATCCGGGCTCTCGTGCACGACCACCGTGCGGAACTCGAAGCGAGCGGATACCGAGTCCTGACCGGGACGGAACTGAGTAACTTTAAGCAACTCAGTGGAATCCAGTCACGCACCCGATCCCTGGCCCTCTTCCCCCGGCGCGCCGTCCTCAACATCGCCATGCTGCTCCGGGACAGCGACGTCGCACGTCAGGTGCGTGTGTACCTCCTCGACATGGAGTACCTGGCGCGCACACAGCCTGTGGAAAACTTTGTCCCGGCCGACGCCGCCTCCCTGGACGCCCGCATCGACCAGCGCATCACCCACATCCTGGGGAGGACAGTCGTCCCCCTGTTCAACGCCCTGATCGAAACCTCGGGCGAGCACCGGCGAGAGCTGACCGCCCTCCGGGCAGGCGTCCAGCGCATCGAGAAGCGGCTCCGGCAGCACCACACCCGGCTGCAGCGGCTGGAAGCCCCCCGGGAGGGCCGCCCCCTCGCCGGAGTCATGGCCGCCATGGACGCCATGAACGGGCGCGAGTTCGAAGAACACGTCGCCGAACTGCTGCGCCGCGACGGCTGCACCAACGTCGTCGTGCAAGGCGGCGGAAGGGACCGGGGCATCGACATCACCGCGCACACAGCCGACGGGCGGCGCATCGTCGTCCAGTGCAAGAGGTTCGCGCCCCACCTCTCCATCACCAGCCCCGAAATCCAGAAGTTCCTCGGGGCGGCCAAGGTCCTGCACCACTCCGAAGTGGCCCTGTTCGTGGCGACCTGCCCCTTCACCCGCGACGCCCTCAACATCGCGGCCGAGAACGGCATCACCGCCGTACACCGTGGGCTGCTGGAGGAATGGAGCGCCGGGGCGGCCCTGACCGTCCTGGAGTGACGACGGCCCGACCGCAACGGAGGCCCGAAGCCGCAAGAGTTGGTTGCGGCTTCGGGCCTCCGTCATGCTAGCGGCCCGCCTCCCCCGAAGAAGACGGTCAGCCCAGTTCCTTCGGCGGTGTCCGGTCCGCGTTCACCTTCTCCACCCGCTCCAGCTCACCCCACACCACGTACCGGTACGTGCTCGTGTACACCGGCGTACAGGTCGTCAGCGTGATGTAGTGGCCCGGCTTCTTCCTGCCGGACTCCTTCGGGACCTGCGAGAGGACCTTGACGTTGTACTTCGAGGTCTCGGGAAGGATGTCGTAGACCTTGTAGACGTACCACTTGTCCTTCGTCTCGAAGACGATCGGGTCGCCCTTCTTGATCTTGTCGATGTTGTGGAACTTGGCACCGTGGCCGTCCCGGTGGGCGGCGAGGGAGAAGTTGCCGTCCTTGCCCGACATCGGCAGGGTCGCCTTGACGGGGTCCGTGTAGTAGCCGGCCACACCGTCGTTGAGGATCTTGTTCGACGTGCCCTTCTCGACCAGGACCTCGCCGTTCGCCATCGCCGGCACGTGCAGGAAGCCGATGCCGCTCTTAGTGTTCAGCGCACCGGGCCCGCCCCGGCCCTGCGCCCAGTCCTCACGGACCTTGTCCGCCTGCTTGCCCGCCGCACGGTCGGCGACCACGTTCGTCCACCACAACGAGTAGACGACGAACAGCCCGAGGACCAGGCCCGCGGTGATGAGGAGTTCCCCGAAGAAGCTGACCGCCATCGCGAACGGGCCGGGCCTGCGCCGTTGCGCAGGCGGCCGGGACGCCCCGCCGGTGTGCTTCTCGTGATCCGTGTCGGTGGTCGCTGCCACTGGTCATCTGCCCTTAACTGACGAGCGCATCCGGCTTGCCCTTGCTGCGCGGCCGTTCCTCGACCATCTTGCCCCAGACGATCATCCGGTACTTGCTGGTGAACTCCGGCGTGCACGTGGTCAGCGTGATGTAGCGGCCGGGCTTGGTGAATCCGGACCCCGCGGGCACCGGATTCAGAACGCTCGTGTTGCTCGGCGGCGTCACCGGCAGGATCGACGCCATCTTGTAGACGAAGTACTCGTCCTGCGTCTCCACGACGATCGGATCGCCCGGAGCGAGCCTGTTGATGTACCGGAACGGTTCTCCGTGGGTGTTGCGGTGGCCCGCGAGCCCGAAGTTCCCGGTCTTGTCACCGGGCATCGCCGTCTTCAGCGCACCCTCGGCGTAGTGGCCGACCATGCCGCGGTCGAGCACACCCTTGCTGTTGGTGCCCTCGGCGATCGGGACCACCACGTCCAGCTTGGGGATGTGCAGAATGGCGAAGCCCTGCCCCGGCTCGAAAGCCCCAGGGTTGCGCTTGCCGCTCGCCCAGTCGTTCTGCAGGCTGCTGGCCTCCTTGCCCGCCTGGGCATGCGCCCGGACGTTCGTCCACCACAGCTGGTAGGTGACGAACAGCAGCATCAGCACGCCGGTGGTGATGAACACCTCGCCTATCGCCCGGCTCGCGACGACCGCCGGGCCGGGCTTGCCCGCCCGTGCCTGCCGCCGCGCCTCGACCCGCGACAACGGCGCCCGCGAGCGGCCCCCGTCGTCGGCCTGAGCAGCCGAAGAGGTGTCCGGCGCACCGCCATGGCGCCCATGACGGCGTTTGGCGGCCTTCCTGCGGGCCGCACGCCCGCCCTGGGGGGATCCGTCCCGCCGCGCACCCGAAGACGCCGCAGAGCCCGCCACGGGGTCGCCGGACTCCATCGGTGGATCCGGAATCCGCAGCGCCACCGTCTCCTCGTCGACGGGCGGCAGATACGACTCCTCCGGGACGGGCTCGTACGACGCGTACTGCCCCGGATGCCGCGGACCGGACTGCGACTGCGCTCCCGGCCCCGGTCCCGGCGGATACGGCTCCCCCTGCGGGGACGCACCGTACCCCCCTCCACCCGACCAGTCCTCGAACGCGCCCGACACCCCGTACGACTGCTGCCCGTACGAGGTGTCGGACTCGCGCTCGGGGCGCAGCGCGGTCACGCCGAGGCCCTGCCCACCACCGGGGCGAGCCCCGCCGACCTCGCCACCGCACCCTGATCGCCGCACTCCACCAGCCAGTTGGCCAGCATCCGGTGCCCGTGCTCCGTCAGCACCGACTCGGGATGGAACTGCACACCCTCCACCGGCAGTTCCCGGTGCCTGAGGCCCATCACGATGCCGTCGTGCGTACGGGCCGTGACCTCCAGCTCCGCCGGCACCGTTGCCGGCTCCGCGGCCAGCGAGTGGTAACGCGTCGCCGTGAACGGCGACGGCAGACCCGCGAAGACACCACCGCCGCCGTGCTCCACCAGCGACGTCTTGCCGTGCAGCAGCTCCGGCGCACGGTCCACCACACCGCCGTACGCCACCTGCATGGACTGCATGCCCAGGCAGACACCGAAGACCGGGACGCCCGTGCCGGCACAGTGCCGGACCATGTCCACGCAGACGCCGGCCTGCTCCGGCGTGCCGGGCCCCGGGGAGAGCAGAACCCCGTCGAAACCGTCCTGGGCATGCGCCGTCGACACCTCGTCGTTGCGCAGGACCTCACACTCGGCACCCAGCTGATACAGGTACTGGACCAGGTTGAAGACGAAGCTGTCGTAGTTGTCGACGACGAGAATGCGCGCGCTCACTGATTGTCCACCGTCACATCGTTGAAGGGCAGCAGCGGCTCCGCCCACGGGAAGACGTACTGGAAGAGGACGTAGACCACGGCCACGACCAGGACGAGCGAGATCACTGCCTTCACCCACGTGTTCCCCGGCAGATGCCGCCAGATCCAGCCGTACATGCCGTCCCTTCCGTCGTACCACGGCACCAGACCCACGCCGTACAGCCACCAGACTAACGGCGCAGCGCCTCTGGTTTCCCGGCCTCCACAGGCTGGGTCGAGTCCAGGTGCGCCCAGACGATCAGCCGGTGACTGTGCCCCCACTCCGGTTCGCACGTGGTCAGCGTCAGATACCGGCCCGAACGCGTGTACCCGGATGTACGTGGGACAGGGTCGATCACCTCGATGTCCGACGGCACTGTTTTGTACGGGCCTTTGTCGACCCGATACGTGAACCAGGTCGTACCGTCGGTCAGCACCACGGCGTCACCCCGCCTGAGCTCGGGAAAGTCCTTGAAGGGGTCGCCGTGGGTGCGGCGGTGACCGGCGACCGCGAAATTACCCCTCTGCCCGAGCCGGGCGGTCTCCGCGTAGTGCCCGAGGCCCTTCTTCAGCGTGCCGGTCGCGGTGCCTTCGAGCACGGGCTTGTTCCACGTGAAACCAAGCCGCGGGATGTACATGATCGCGAAAGGCCTGCCCTTGGCATAGGGCGCGGGCTTCACAGGGCCCGCTGGGGCACCGCCGGCCGGCGGACGGGGCTTCGACCACTCCTTGCGGAGCAGGTCGATCTGGTCGTCCATGACGCCGTCGGCCCGCACACCGGTCCAGAAGAGCACGTACACGACGAACAGCACGATCACGCTGCCGACGGTGATGCACAGTTCGCTGACGGTCCTGACGATCACGCGCACCGGCAGCTCCCCCGGTCCGGCTACTGCTCCACGGGCTTCGCGTAATGCAGATCCACTGTGCCCGAGTAGCCGGGCAGAGTCACCGGGCCGTTCTCCTCGACTTTCCATCCGAGCCCGTAGACATTGACGTAGACCATGTAGTTCTGGATCGCCGGCGAGGCCGCGAGTGCCTTCTGCAGCTTGCCCGGGTCCCCGACCGCCGTGATCTTGTACGGCGGCGAGTAGACGCGGCCCTGGAGGATCAGGGTGTTGCCCACGCAGCGCACCGCGCTGGTGGAGATCAGCCGCTGGTCCATGACCTTGATGCCCTTGGCCCCGCCCTGCCACAGCGCGTTCACCACCGCCTGCAGATCCTGCTGGTGGATGACCAGGTAGTCGGGCTGCGGCTCCGGATAACCGGGGAGCTTGGCGGTGGCGTCCGGCGGAGCGTCGTTGAGCGTGACCGTGAGCGAGTCACCCTTGAGCTTCTGCGTGCCCGCGCGCTTCTCCAGGGCCGAGAGCTTGTCGTCCTCCGCCTTGGTGCTGCCGTCGTCGCGCTCGGCGAGGGCCTCTATGTCCTTGCGCAGGGCCCCGTTCGTCTCATCCAGCTCGCCGTTCTCCTGGCTGCGCTCGTGGATGAGATCGGACAGCTTCAGCAGGGAGGTGTCCGTGCGGATGTTGGTGCCCTTGGCGGTGTTGAAGCTGGTGAAGAAAATGAGACCCGCGAGCGCGAACACGGCCGCCGTGAGGACGCGCACAGGCCGGAAACGCCGCGCGCGCTCAGGGGTGGATCCCGTCCCGGGGGAGTCGGCAGAATTGCTCAACGTACCCTTATCTCCTTCGGCGCGGCGGAAGCACTACGCTAACGGACGCCCGGGGGAGCAATCGGAGTCCCCTTACGCTGCCCCGAGACCGACCCAGTTACCTGCGCGGCCACGCAGCGCATCGACAGGAGAGACCCTCGTGCCGAAGTCACGTATCCGCAAGAAGGCCGACTACACGCCGCCGCCTGCCAAGCAGACGACCGCCATCAAGCTGAGCAACCGTGCCTGGGTCGCGCCGGTCATGCTGGCCATGTTCCTCATCGGCCTGGCCTGGATCGTCGTCTTCTACGTCACCGACGGCTCGCTGCCCATCGACTCGCTGGGCAACTGGAACATCGTGGTGGGCTTCGGCTTCATCGCGGCCGGATTCGGTGTCTCGACCCAGTGGAAGTAGCGGTCACCGCACGGTGAACGCAGTTCTGCCCAGGGGTGTTCGCTGAGTTATCCACAGCGGTTATCCACATGGGGATAATGAAGACGATCTGTGGATAACCCGCTGGGCGTTGACGCCGGTATGACGGAAGTACCGGCACTCGAAAACTTGTTCGCCCCCTGCCTGACCTGCGGAGACGCAGGTCGGTGACAGGGGGCACATGTGTTCCCGCACCGTGTGCACAAGATCCGGCACCCGCTGTGGACAACGCCTGCTCAGGTGAGCTGCGCCGTCCTCAGTACGGTCATGAGCACGACCACTCCCAGAACCAGGGCGCAGGCGCCGTACTGGACCAGTGCCCGGCGCTCTCGCGGGGCGTGGACCATGGCGTATCCGACGACGACACCGGCGACGAGGCCGCCGATGTGGGCCTGCCAGGAGATGTTGAAGCCCGGGCTGAAGGTGAAGATCAGGTTGATCGCCAGCAGCGCGATGATCGGCCGCATGTCGTAGTTGAGCCGGCGCATCAGCACGGCCGTCGCGCCGAAGAGGCCGAAGATCGCGCCCGACGCTCCGAGGGTCGCCGTGTTGGGGGACGCCAGCAGGTAGGCCAGCGCGCTGCCCGCGAGTCCGGAGATGAAGTAGAGCGCGAGGTAGCGGGCGCGGCCCAGTGCCGCTTCGAGGGGGCCTCCGAGCCACCACAGGCTGAGCATGTTGAACGCGATGTGCCAGATTTCCTGGTGGGTGAACATCGACGTCACCATGCGGTACCACTCGCCTCCGGCCACGCCTTGGGTGGGCGTGAAGGGTGCGGGTGGCCAGGCGCCGAGCAGGACGATGTCGTTCAGCAGTGACTCGTGGACCTGTACGGCGATGAAGACGGCCAGGTTGATCCCGATGAGGATCTTGGTCAGCAGCCGGGGGTCGGCGGCGATGGAGCCGCCGGCGATGGTCCGGGGCATGGCGGCCGTGGGCGAGTGGCCTGTGCCGGAGCCGGTGCGGACGCACTCGGGGCACTGGAAGCCGACGGAGGCGTTGACCATGCATTCCGGGCAGATCGGGCGCTCGCAGCGTGTGCAGCGGATGCCTGTCTCGCGGTCCGGGTGGCGGTAGCACATGGGGACGCTGTGGGCGTCCTGCGGGCTGCTCGCAGCCTGGTCGTCCATGGTCTCCCCTAGGTCGTGTGAGAAAAGCCCGCCCCGCTCATCCTTACGGACGGGCGGGGCGATTGGTTCCCTGCGGGAGCCTTCGCGCTCAGCGGGTCTCGATGACGACCGACTCGATGACCACGTCGTTCAGTGGGCGGTCGGTGCGCGGGTTGGTCTGGGTCGTGGCGATGGTGTCCACGACCTTCTGGCTGGCCGCGTCGGTGACCTCGCCGAAGATGGTGTGCTTGCGGTTCAGCCACGCGGTCGGGGAGACGGTGACGAAGAACTGCGAGCCGTTGGTGCCCGGGCCGGCGTTGGCCATCGCCAGCAGGTAGGGCTTGTCGAAGCGCAGGTCCGGGTGGAACTCGTCCTCGAACTGGTAGCCGGGGCCGCCGGTGCCGTTGCCCAGCGGGTCACCGCCCTGGATCATGAAGCCACTGATCACCCGGTGGAAGACCGTGCCGTCGTAGAGCCTGTCCGTGGACTTCTTGCCCGTCTCCGGGTGGGTCCACTCCCGCTCGCCCTGGGCGAGCTCGACGAAGTTCTTGACCGTCTTGGGCGCGTGGTTCGGCAGGAGCCGGACTTCGATGTCGCCGTGATTGGTCTTCAGGGTGGCGTAGAGCTGCTCAGCCACGATCTGCCTTCCGTTGTCTTTCTGTGACTCCCTGATCCTCGCACGGACGGGCCTTGGCGTCGTCCGACCTGAAGCCCGCCGGGGGGAAACCCTCGGCGGGCTTCACAGAAAACCAGTCGAGTAGTCCCGGGGCGGGGGCGCTCGGCAGCGATCCGTGGCATTGTCGACGACAAGCTCCTGTTGCCCCTTATTCATCCGCTATCGCACGTGATCGGCGTTGGATGCCGGTTTCCGTGACCCGGATGCCCTTCCGCGCATGCCTGGTCGTGCGCCGGGAGGCATGATCCGTAAAAGGGTGGAAAGTCGAAATACCGTACGCCACCGAGGAGGAGGAACCCGTGACCCGCATCGACAGCGTGCGCGCCGCGACTGGTTCGGCGAAGGACAGCGTGCTGCACGCCGCGGAAGTGGTGGCGCCCTACGCCGACACGGCCAAGGACAGGGCCGCGCACTACGCAAACGAGGCACGCGTACGGCTAGCGCCCAAGGTGACGCAGGCCGCAGGGCAGGCACGTGTCCAGTACGGCACTCTGGTGCAGCCGTATCTGGAGCAGGCCCGCACGCATGTGCCGCCGAAGGTCGACCAGGCCGCCCAGGAAGCCGCCGAACGCACCCGGAAGGCCGCCCGTCAGGCGGCGGAGTTCTCCAGGCCGAGGATCGAGCAGGCGGTGGCCGCGGCCGTGCCCGTCACGGCCGAGGCCGCGGCCCGGAGTGCGGCCGCCATGGCCGCGCTGCGCGGCCAGGTCACGTCCAAGGAGATCCAGAAGCTGGTCCGCAAGCACGAACGGCGGGCCAAGGCCGGCAAGGCTGGGAAGTCGCTGCTGCTTCTGGGTGTCCTCGCGGGCGGGGCTTTCGCCGCGTGGAAGTGGTGGGACAAGCAGGCCAACCCGGACTGGCTGGTGGAGCCACCGGCCGCGACGGAGGTCCCGGAGTCGGGGCGCCTGTCGTCCGTGGACGGCACGGGTCCGGCGGTCCTGGACCCGGAGGTCGAGGCCAAGCAGGCGGAGGACGAGGCCGGTCGGCGCGACGATCGTTCCTGAGGGCGCACCGGATTCAACAGCACGGCGGGGCGGGAGACTTGAGGGTCTCCCGCCCCGCCGTGCTGTTTCACGTGAAACACTCGCCGCCGGTGTGCGACGGGGTGCGCAAAAATGCCCTCCGGGACCGCGTTTTCGCAGTTCGGAGGGCGTTTTCCGAGTGGAGCCTAGGGGAGTCGAACCCCTGACATCTGCCATGCAAAGACAGCGCTCTACCAACTGAGCTAAGGCCCCGTGAGGGGACGTCCGGCCGGAGAAACCGCGTCCCGGCGGGCGTCGGAGACCAGAGTACCGGGTCACCCCCGTGGTTCCGCAAAAAGATTGGGGGTCCCCGTCGACGACCACTCTCCGTAAGATGCTCGGCGTGGTTCGCTACCGCGAACCGCCGTACATGGGGAAGCGATGGGGAGACGCAATGGACGCCGCACAGCAGGAAGCGACCGCAAGAGCGCGGGAACTGCAGCGGAACTGGTACGGGGAGCCTTTGGGGGCGCTCTTCCGTAGGCTTATCGACGATCTTGGTCTCAACCAGGCTCGTCTCGCGGGGGTTCTGGGACTGTCCGCGCCGATGCTGTCGCAGCTGATGAGCGGTCAGCGGGCGAAGATCGGCAACCCGGCTGTGGTGCAGCGGGTTCAGCTGCTGCAGGACCTGGCGGGGCAGGTCGCGGACGGCAGTGTGAGCGCCGCCGAGGCCACCGAGCGCATGGAGGAGATCAAGAAGTCACAAGGGGGGTCGGTGCTCAGCAACACCACGCAGACGACGAGCAGTTCGGGGGCGCCCACGGTCAAGCGGGTCGTGCGCGAGATCCAGTCGCTGCTGCGGTCGGTGGCGGCGGCGGGTGACATCATCGACGCCGCCGACACCCTCGCCCCGACCCATCCGGAGCTGGCAGAGTTCCTCCGGGTCTACGGGGCCGGCCGCACCTCGGACGCGGTCTCGCACTACCAGTCCCACCAGAACTGATCCTGCCGCCCGGTCGCCGGAGGGGGTTCGGCGGGGGGCGGCAGGTGAGGTGACGGGGGATGCGTCACGGTACGGACGGGCACGTGGGGGCGTGTTCCGTACGGGGGACCGTTTTGACGCGAGGGGGATGTATCGCTCATCGGGGGAGTGTCGGGGGGCTCGGGGGGCTCGGGGGAGCTGTTTCGTCCGTCGGGGAGTCGTAGCGCTCGCCGGGGGGAAGCAAGGGGGGAAGCCGCAGGGGGAGGAGCGACGTACAGCCATGGGTGAGGTCTTCGCCGGCCGGTACGAACTGGTCGACCCGATCGGGCGCGGAGGGGTCGGCGCCGTGTGGCGTGCTTGGGACCATCGCCGGCGTCGCTACGTTGCCGCGAAGGTCCTGCTTCAGAGCGACGCGCACTCGCTGCTGCGTTTCGTGAGGGAGCAGGCTCTGCGGATCGACCATCCTCATGTGCTCGCCCCCACCAGCTGGGCCGCCGACGACGACAAGGTCCTGTTCACCATGGACCTGGTCGCGGGCGGGTCACTCGTCCACCTCGTGGGGGATTACGGTCCCCTGCCGCCGGCCTTCGTGTGCACGCTGCTCGACCAGCTGCTGGCGGGTCTGGCGGCGGTGCACGCGGAGGACGTGGTGCACCGTGACGTCAAGCCGGCCAACGTGCTGCTGGAGGCCACCGGCACGGGCCGGCCGCGGCTGCGGCTGTCCGACTTCGGCATCGCGATGCGGCTGGGTGAGCCCCGCCTGACGGAGACCAACCTCGTGGTGGGGACGCCCGGTTATCTCGCGCCCGAGCAGATGATGGGCGCCGATCCGGACTTCACCGCCGACCTGTTCGCCGTGGGGCTGGTCGCGCTGTACCTGCTGGAGGGCGCCAAGCCGGACAGCAAGGCGCTCATCCAGTACTTCGCCGAGCACGGGACGCCGGGCGCGCCCCAGGGCATTCCTGAGCCGCTGTGGCAGGTGGTGGCCACGCTGCTGCAGCCGGATCCGGAGGCGCGGTTCCGTACGGCCACGGGGGCGCGCAAGGCGCTCGCGGCCGCCGCGGAGCTCCTTCCGGAGCCGGGGCCGGACGACGAGCTGATCGAGATCTTCGACCAACTCGGCCCACTGCCAAGGGGGTTCGCCCCTGAAGGGCCTCTGGAGCGGGCGAAGGGGCTGGGTCCGGGTGAGGAGCGGTCCGGTTTCCCGGGGACGGGCGAGGAGCGGTCCGGGCAGGGAGAGGGCGTGGGCGCGCTGCCGGTGTCCGGGGGGCAGTCCGCCGAGACTCAGCGGCCTCAAGCGCGGGAGGCACCCACCGACCCGCGGCGTGCCGCCGACCCGTCGGGCGGCTCCGCCCAGCCGCCCTCCATGTCGGACACCGGCAGCTTCCATCTGCCGCCTCCGCAGGTCACGGTCACCTCGTCTCCGGTTCCCGGGCACCAGGCGGCTGTACCGCACCAGCAGCCGCCCGTGTCCCCCTACGACCCCACGCACCGGCTGTCGCCCGCACAGCCGCTCCCGCCGGTGTACTCCGGCCCTCCCCTGCCTCCTGCGGAGCAGTACCGCACGGACGCCTCGACAGCCTCGTACACCGCCCGGACCCCGCAGTCCCCGCCGAGCGGCCAGGCGCCGTCACGGCACCGGGCACGACGGCCTTCCCGCCCCGGCCCTCCGGCCAAGGTGGCGATTCCGGTCCTGCTTCTCGCGCTCGCCTGTTACGCCGTGGGCTTCTGGGCACTGGCCCGGATCTGAGGCCGTTGCAGGGCCCGGCGGCCGCCCTACGCGGCGGTTCCCCGCCGGGCGACCACGGTCCACACGCCGAGTCCCACCAGCAGTGCGCTCCCGGTGCCGATGCCACCCACGGCGAGTGCCCTCATGGCGGTGTCGTCGCCCGCGGCCACGCCTTCCGCGGCCGCCTCCCGGTCCTGGTCCGAGACCTCGAAGACGCCCTCCGGGTCGGACTCCCCCGCGTACTCGGGTCCGCCCTGTGGCTGCCCGCTCACCCGGACGCGCAGTGTCATCCGGAACGGCCCGTCTCCGAAGGTGTCGGCGACGCCCTCCGAGAGATGGGCGACGAGGTAGTAGGAGCCGGCGAAGCGCAGCGCGCTCACCTGTGCGGTGGCGGCGTAGCGGTTGGCGTGGTCGACCGGTGGCAGGGGTGGCAGGCTTCCGGACTTCTGGCCGCCGTTGTAGCCCACGCCGACATCGGCGACCTCACCGCGCGCGGGGTTGTAGAGGGCCAGGTCGAGCGCGTCGGAGGTGTAGCCGGGGCCGTCGGTTTCGGTGCTGCCGAGTTCCGCGGTGACGGAGATCTGCTGTCCCCAGTCGACCGGCACCTCGTAGAAGAGGGTCTGGCCGGGCCGGATGTCGTCCTGCCAGACGCCCTGGTCGAGGGGGGTCGCCCTGGTGAACCCGGCGCCGCCCTCGCGGCGCTCGGCGTCTCCCTGGAGCGGCTGAGGAGTGGCGGAGTTCCACACCTCGGGCGCACTGGTCGGCCCGGTCTTCGCCGTCCGTGGTTCCGTCATGGCGACGAGTTCCAGATCCCAGGCGTCCGGTGAGGAGCCCTCGCCGTCGGGGTCGACGCGCTCGACGGACACGTAGTACGCGCCGGCCTTCCGGCACAGCGCTTTACTGGGCGAGATCTCGCGCATGCCCCATGCCGCGATGGGGTGGGGGCTGCGTGCGACTCCGAAGCTCGTGTTGTCGACGGAGCAGGTGTTGCCCTCGGCGTCCTGCACGGTGACCTTGACTCCGTCGATGACGGAGACGGTGCTGTCGGGGGAGGGGACGGCGGTGGCGGAGACGTAGGCGTTCGTCGCGGCGTCGAGGTCGAGGCGGTAGTTGACCTTGCCGCTGCTCGGCAGGGAGCTCTTGTAGGTTTCGCCGAGCTTCAGGAGGGCGGCGTCGCCGGTGCTCCTCGCTCCCTCGATGCTCTGCGCGCCGTCGGCGAAGGTGTACGGGCCGGGCGTTCCGGAGGCCACTGCGGCTGCGGCGGCCGGTCCGGGCACCGCGGCCGCCCCCAGGATCATGGCCGCGGCTCCCAGGCGCACGGCCGCCGCCGGCCGGTGGCGCCACGCCCCCGCGCGCCGTTCCCACGCCGTACGGCACCGTCCCCTCACGCGTCACCCCTCACCGTCGCCGGACCAAAGAGCCGTATAACCGTGGCCCATCCTGCCGCGCCGGCCGGGTTCACGACCGGCTCTCGGCACACAAAACCCCGACCGCGAGGCGGCCGGGGTGTGCTCGGTATGGGTTGTCGTGACTCACGAACCCGTGGGCACGGAGTCAGTCGCCTCCGTCCACAGGTCCTGCTCGGCGCGATCCGCCTGGATCTGGCGGTACACGAGGAGCCCGCCGATGGCGGCCAGTGCGACCAGGAGAAGCTTCTTCACCGCGCGACCTCGTCTTTCGTTGACGTAGGGGACCTCTGCCGCCCGACTATACACACCGACCGATACCGATCGGTGACCTGAGTCGGCCCTCAACTCCCATCCCGGGAACCGGGATAGAAGCGGAGTTCACCGCTCCGATCGGAGGGTGATCACACCCCGACGGACGGTTACTTTGACCTCACTTCGCCCTTTTCTTCACCTTTTCGACCTCTTTGCACCCATCCGGGTGGTGTTCATCTGAACATCGACGCGCCACGGGCGGAGATCCCCCACTTCTCGACCCCCATACACATCATGAGGGAAGTACGCAAATCGCCCAACCCGAAAGTGAGGGGTTATGGCCCGCAACAAGGTCATGAACCTGTGGACCGCCATCGTCACCGCCTTCCTCGCGCTCTGCACGGCGCTCGGCCTGATCACCACGACCGCCGCCGCGGCCGTACCGCAGACCGAGCAGAAGAGCAACAGCAACGGCGCGAGCATCCCGCAGCAGCGGACGGCGGCACCGGCGACGTTCCCCTGGTCCTCACCCAGGGCCCTGCCCCCCACGATGAAGCAGCGCATCCGCGCCGAGGCGCACGGCAAGACCCCCCGCTGCCGGCACCGCTCGCCCGCGGACACACAGGCCGCCCCCGTCCCCGACTGCACCGACGAGGACCCCGACGCGGAAGCGGACCATCTCACGCCCCTCCAGCGCTGAACCCCCGGAACAACGCCCCGGCGATCCTGCGTACACAGCCCGGCAGCTCGGCAGAGCGGCCGGGCTTACGCATGTCCCGGCCCAGCCACCGCCGCAACCGCGCGCCGGTCGCTCGTGCGGCGGCTCTCGGGGTCATGCAGGAAATTACGACAGCTTCTTGTACATGTGGACATCCTCGGCACCACCGGGGAACCCCAGGGTTCTGCCGGTCTAGATGTATCCGTGGCGCTGGTAGAACGCCGGGGCCTGGAAGGTGAACGACGACACGCAGGCACGATCGCAGCCACGCAGCCGTGCCTCCTCCTCCGCGGCCAGCAGGAGTTTGCCTCCCCAGCCGTCCCTGCGGCTGTCCTCCCGGACCCAGAGCATCTCGATGCCGAGCAGCCCGCCCCATGTCCAGGCGGACAGGCCCCCGAGCAGTTCCCCGGTGTCATCAACGGCCTTCACCGACAGTGCGCCCTGGTCGGCGGCAGTGGTCCCGGTTGCGGGAAAGTTGACCTCGTCCAGCCCACTGGACAAACGCTCGTTGAGCTCCGCATCGCGGTGCCCGACGCTCACTGTGGCGTCCGAGTGGTCATGCGCCATGTCGCAGAGTGTGGCCTACGTGCACGGCCCAGTAAGCCATGCATGTCAAAGACCCCCAGCCGGTATCGACTGGGGGTCTTTTCGCTGGTGGGGCTAACAGGATTTGAACCTGTGGCCTCATCCTTATCAGGGATGCGCTCTAACCAACTGAGCTATAGCCCCGCCGCGCTCTGCGGGGTGTCTCCCGCGCGCTGACTCCTGAAGATTAGCGCACGACATGGGCAGTCCCAAAATCGGTTGTCGGGACTACGTCAGGACAGCGGCACCGGTGACGTCACTCGTCCTCGGCGAGGGTCAGCTCGACGCCGCCCACGAAGCCCGCGGACAGGTTGTAGATGAACGCGCCCAGGGTCGCGAGGGCCGTCGCCAGGACGACGTCGATGACCGCGATGACCGACGTGAACAGCAGGACGTTGGGCAGCGACAGGAAGGCCTGCAGGTCGAAGCCGTTGGACTCGTTCGAGCCGGTGGCCTCGGAGATCGTGCCGCCGACCGACGAGAAGACGCCCATCGCGTCCATGACCATCCACAGGACGGCGGCCGCGACGATCGTGCAGATGCCCAGGGCGATGGAGAGCAGGAAGCTGACCTTCATCACCGACCACGGGTCGGCCTTGGCCACCCGCAGCCGCGCCTTGCGGACCCGCGGCGTGGTGCTGGCCCCCGTGCGGGGACGCCGTACGGCACTGGTCGCGGCGCCCGCTCCCCCCGCGGCCGCCGCCTGCTGCGCCGGGTAGGCCTGCGGCGGGTGGTACGGCCCGGCCTGCTGCTGCGTCTGCCGTTCCCCGGGCAGCGGCGAGGCCGTGCCCGGCTCCTGCGCGGCCGGCTGCGGCTGCGCGCCGGAGGCGGACGCGCCCGTGCCGGCCTTGGGCTGCTTGGTTTTCGGACCTCGGGTGTCCGTCACAGTTCCCCCCTGTGATTCATGCGAGTCAGGCGACGGCGCGTCCTTGGTCGGGGACTTGATCGCCTTCAGGTTGGTCGTGTGCGGGTCCGCCGCACGCGCGGCGGAGCCACGACCGCCGTCGTCCGCTTCCGTACCCCTTGAGGTACCGGCCGGTCCGGCGCCCGTGGCTCCGCTCACGCTGACTCACTCCTCGTCCCTACTCGGCCGAGGGCGCCTCACCCTCGTCCGTGCCGGTGACGGCACCCTCGGCGGACTCGTCGACGACCACGTCGCCGTCGACCTCCTCCGCCTCGCGTCCCGCCTCGGCGTTGCGAGCGATGCCCACGACGGCATCGCGCTTGCCCAAATTGATCAGTTGGACGCCCATGGTGTCACGGCCGGTTTCCCTGATCTCGTTGACTCGCGTACGAATCACACCGCCCGACAGCGTGATGGCGAGGATCTCGTCGGTCTCCTCGACCACCAGCGCGCCGACGAGGGACCCACGGTCCTCGACGATCTTGGCAGCCTTGATGCCGAGGCCGCCGCGACCCTGGACGCGGTACTCGTCGACGGCGGTCCGCTTCGCGTACCCGCCGTCTGTGGCAGTGAACACGAACGTACCGGGTCGAACAACATTCATCGAGAGCAGCTCGTCACCCTCGCGGAAGCTCATGCCCTTGACACCCGAGGTGGCACGGCCCATGGGCCGCAGGGTGTCGTCCGAGGCGGTGAACCTGATCGACTGCGCCTTCTTGCTGATCAGAAGCAGATCGTCGTCTGCCGAGACCAGCTCGGCTCCGATCAGTTCATCGTCCGACCCGTCCTCCATCGACCGGAGGTTGATCGCGATCACACCGCCGGAACGGGGCGAATCGTAATCCTTCAGAGGCGTCTTCTTCACAAGTCCGGCCTTGGTGGCGAGCACGAGGTAGGGAACCGCCTCGTAGTCGCGGATCGCCAGGATCTCGGCGATCGCCTCGTCCGGCTGGAAGGCGAGCAGGTTCGCGACGTGCTGACCCCGCGCGTCCCGGCCGGCGTCCGGCAGCTCGTAGCCCTTGACGCGGTAGACGCGGCCCTTGTTGGTGAAGAACAGCAGCCAGTGGTGCGTCGTGGACACGAAGAAGTGGTCGACGATGTCGTCTTCCTTGAGCTTCGTGCCGCGCACGCCCTTGCCGCCGCGCTTCTGGGCGCGGTAGTCGTCGGTCTTGGTGCGCTTGATGTAGCCGCCGCGGGTGACCGTGACGACGATGTCCTCCTCGGCGATCAGGTCCTCGATGGACATGTCGCCCTCGTAGGGGATCAGTGTCGTCTTGCGGTCGTCGCCGAACTTCTCGACGATCGCGGCCAGCTCGGCGCTGACGATGCCGCGCTGGCGGACCGGGGACGCGAGGATCTCGTTGTACTCGTTGATCTTCGCCTGGAGTTCGTCGTGCTCCTGGACGATCTTCTGTCGCTCCAGGGCGGCCAGTCGGCGCAGCTGCATCTCGAGGATGGCGTTGGCCTGGATCTCGTCGATCTCCAGCAGGCTCATCAGGCCGCCGCGGGCGATCTCGACGGTGTCGCTGCGCCGGATCAGCGCGATGACCTCGTCGATGGCGTCCAGGGCCTTCAGCAGGCCGCGCAGGATGTGCGCCCGCTCCTCGGCCTTGCGCAGCCGGAAGCGCGTCCGGCGGACGATGACCTCGATCTGGTGCGTCACCCAGTGGCGGATGAACGCGTCCAGCGAGAGCGTGCGCGGCACGCCGTCCACGAGCGCCAGCATGTTGGCGCCGAAGTTCGTCTGCAGGTCGGTGTGCTTGTAGAGGTTGTTCAGCACGACCTTGGCGACCGCGTCCCGCTTCAGCACGATGACCAGGCGCTGGCCGGTACGCGACGACGTCTCGTCACGGACGTCGGCGATGCCGCCGATCTTGCCGTCCTTGACCAGGTCGGCGATCTTCTGGGCCAGGTTGTCCGGGTTGACCTGGTACGGCAGCTCCGTGACCACCAGGCACTGGCGGTTCTGGATCTCCTCGACCTCGACGACCGCGCGCATGGTGATGGAGCCGCGGCCGGTGCGGTACGCCTCCTCGATGCCCCTGCGGCCGACGACGAGCGCGCCGGTCGGGAAGTCCGGGCCCTTGATGCGCTCGATGAGGGCGTCCAGCAGCTCCTCGTGCGAGGCCTCGGGGTTCTCCAGGTACCACTGGGCGCCGGCGGCGACCTCGCGCAGGTTGTGCGGCGGGATGTTGGTCGCCATACCGACCGCGATACCGGCCGAACCGTTGATCAGCAGGTTCGGGAAGCGGGCCGGCAGGACGGTCGGCTCCTGGGAGCGGCCGTCGTAGTTGTCCGTGAAGTCGACGGTCTCCTCGTCGATGTCACGGACCATCTCCATCGACAGCGGCGCCATCTTGCACTCGGTGTACCGCATGGCCGCGGCCGGGTCGTTGCCCGGGGAGCCGAAGTTGCCGTTGGAGTCGACGAGCGGCATGCGCATCGACCACGGCTGGGCCAGGCGCACCAGCGCGTCGTAGATGGAGGAGTCGCCGTGCGGGTGGTAGTTGCCCATGACGTCGCCGACGACGCGGGCGCACTTGTAGAAGCCGCGCTCGGGGCGGTAGCCGCCGTCGTACATGGCGTACAGGACACGGCGGTGGACGGGCTTGAGGCCGTCACGGACGTCAGGCAGCGCACGCGAGACGATGACGGACATCGCGTAGTCGAGGTACGAGCGCTGCATCTCCGTCTCGAGCCCGACGGGCTCGACGCGCATGGCCAGGGCGTCACCCTCGGGCGTCGTCACGGGAGTGTTCTCGTCGGTCATTGCTGGTGAAGATCCTTCCTGGTGCGGTCAGCTGAGACCGACTCAGATGTCGAGGAAGCGGACGTCCTTGGCGTTGCGCTGGATGAACGCGCGGCGGGCCTCGACGTCCTCGCCCATGAGGACCGAGAACAGGTCGTCGGCCTGGGCGGCGTCGTCGAGGGTGACCTGACCGAGGACGCGGTGCTCCTGGTCCATGGTCGTGACGCGCAGTTCCTCGGCGTTCATCTCACCGAGACCCTTGAAGCGCTGCACGGAGTCGTCCTTGATGCGCTTGCCGGCGTTGCGGCCCATCTCGATCAGGGCGTCACGCTCGCGGTCGGAGTACGCGTACTCGAAGTCGTCCTTGCCCCACTTGATCTTGTAGAGCGGCGGGCGGGAGAGGTACACGTGCCCGGCCTCGACCAGGGGCCGCATGAAGCGGAACAGGAAGGTCAGCAGCAGGGTGTTGATGTGCTGGCCGTCGACGTCGGCGTCCGCCATCAGGATGATCTTGTGATAGCGGAGCTTCTCGATGTCGAAGTCCTCGTGGACTCCGGTGCCGAAGGCCGAGATCAGCGCCTGGATCTCCTGGTTCTGAAGGATCTTGTCGATCCGCGCCTTCTCGACATTCAGGATCTTGCCGCGGATCGGGAGGATCGCCTGGTACTGCGGGTTGCGGCCGGACTTGGCCGAGCCGCCGGCGGAGTCACCCTCGACGATGAAGATCTCGCACTTGGTGGGGTCGTTCGACTGGCAGTCGGAGAGCTTGCCCGGCAGGGACGCGGTCTCCAGCAGGCCCTTGCGGCGGGTCAGGTCACGGGCCTTGCGGGCCGCCACGCGCGCGGTGGCCGCCTGGATGCCCTTGCGGATGATGTCCGCGGCCTCGTTCGGGTTGCGGTCCAGCCAGTCCGCGAGGTGCTCGTAGACGACCTTCTGGACGAACGTCTTGGCCTCGGTGTTGCCCAGCTTGGTCTTCGTCTGGCCCTCGAACTGCGGCTCGCTCAGCTTGACCGAGATGATCGCCGTCAGACCCTCGCGGATGTCGTCGCCCGTGAGGTTGTCGTCCTTCTCCCGCAGCAGCCTCTTGTCGCGCGCGTACTTGTTGATCAGCGAGGTCAGCGCTGCCCGGAAGCCCTCTTCGTGCGTACCGCCCTCGTGGGTGTGGATGATGTTCGCGAAGGAGTACACGCCCTCGGTGTAGCCGCCGTTCCACTGCATGGCGATCTCGAGGGACAGCTGCCTGTCCTTGTCCTCGGCCTCCAGGTCGATGACGGTCGGGTGGACCGCCTCGCCCTTGCGGGAGTTGAGGTACTTCACGAAGTCGACGATGCCGCCCTCGTAGTAGTACGAGACGGCCTTGACCTCGTCCTTCTCGTCCGCACCGGCCTCGTCGGCGCCGGCCGTGGCCTTCGCCGACTCGCGCTCGTCGGTGAGGTTGATGCGCAGGCCCTTGTTGAGGAACGCCATCTCCTGGAAGCGCCGCGAGAGCGTCTCGAAGGAGTAGTCGGTGGTCTCGAAGATGTCGCCGTCGGCCCAGAAGGTGACCGAGGTGCCGGTCTCGTCCGTGGCCTCGTGCTGGGCGAGCGGGGCCGTCGGGACGCCCATCTTGTAGTCCTGCGTCCAGCGGTGGCCGTCGGTCTTCACCTCGACGGAGACCTTGCTGGACAGGGCGTTCACGACCGAGACACCGACGCCGTGCAGACCACCGGAGACCGCGTAGCCGCCGCCGCCGAACTTGCCGCCCGCGTGGAGCACGGTCAGCACGACCTCGACGGCCGGCTTGCCCTCGGACGGGACGATGCCCACCGGGATGCCACGGCCGTTGTCGACGACGCGGACACCGCCGTCGGCGAGGATCGTCACCTGGATCGTGTCCGCGTGCCCGGCCAGCGCCTCGTCGACGGAGTTGTCGACGACCTCGTACACGAGGTGGTGCAGACCGCGCTCACCGGTCGAGCCGATGTACATGCCGGGTCGCTTGCGGACCGCGTCCAGACCCTCGAGGACGGTGATGGCACTGGCGTCGTACGAGGCGGTGACCTCGCTGTTGGAGGTGATCGCCTCGCTGCTCACGCCTTCGTCGGTGGACGGGATGTTCTCGTTGGGGTTGCCGGAATCGGCCACGAAGCGCCCTTTCTGGCACAGCACGAGCCAGGCTCGTCGGCGGGTTGCCGGAGCGGCTGCGGCATGTTGCGTTGGTAAGCCTTGATCAGCGTTGCTCAGCTTTTCCCGGACGGTCCCCAGCGAGTGGGGCGGGATTGCTTCCAGTCTACCGGTAGCACTGACACTGATGGGGGTTTGCCGGTACCTGAGTCCGCATGTGCCGCCCTCGACGGGTCTCGTCCTACTCCCGATATACGGATGGGGGCTCCAAGAGGCTCACGGAGGCACTCAGCGCTTCCGACCGTCAACCCTTGGCTACTTCGGAGTCAGGTCGCGATTCGCAACCGTGTGCGGGCACACGACGGGAGCACCGCCGGCCCTCCGAAACGGCGGACGGGAGCCATCGATGTGAAGTCGGTCACGTGCTGTCGACGGGTGGGAAACCGGTGCCGATCAGCCGTAAGTATCGCCCGGACCGGTGCTGCCGGGGGCGCGCAGCGGCCCGTAGCGGCGCGCGGGGCCGCCGGGGCCCTGCACCTTGATCAGCTTCACCGTGCCGTGACCAAGGTCCTCGTTGAGGCGCGCGACCAGCGTGGGCGCGAGCAGCCGGAGGTTCGTCGCCCAGGCCGTCGAGTCGCAGCGCACCGTCAGGACCCGCTCGTCCTCGTCGTACCTCTCCGGCACACAGTGCTTGGCCACGTCCTCACCGACGATCTGCGGCCAGCGGCCCATCACACCGCCCACCGCGGCCGGCGCCTCCCAGCCGCGCTCGGTGATCAGCCGGTTGATCGCGGAGCCGAGCGCCATGGGATCGCGCCCGTCGGCGCGCGCCCCGGAGCGCAGACCACCGCGGCGCGCCTGCTTCTTCTGCTGCGCCGCGTCCCCACGCGCGCGGGCGGCGTCCTTCGCGGCGCGCAACGCCACGCGCGCGAGATCGACGCCGGAAGGCTCGGGAGACCTGGGGGACTTGGGAGGCTCGGGGGCGCCGCCGGATGTGTTCTCCGTCATACGCGCTCCACCGTCCCCTCGGACACGGCGAACCGCGTCCCGGACAGCACATGCGGTACGTCGTCGTCGACCGCCGCCGTCACCAGAACCTGCTCGCCCGGCGCGACCAGCTCGGCGAGACGCTCACGGCGGCGGGTGTCCAGCTCGGCGAAGACGTCGTCGAGCACCAGCACCGGCTCGTTGCCCTCCGCCCGGAGGAGGTCGTACGAGGCCAGACGCAGCGCCAGCGCGTAGGACCAGGACTCGCCGTGCGAGGCGTAGCCCTTGGCGGGAAGCTGACCTAGCTTGAGCACCAGGTCGTCCCGGTGCGGGCCGATCAGGGTGACACCACGCTCGATCTCCTGCTTGCGTGCCTCCGCGAGCGCGGCCGTCAACTGCTCGAAGAGGTCCTCACGGGTGTGCGCATCACCCGGCGCGGACGGCTTGTACTCCAGCGCGACCGGGCCGCCGCCGGGCGCGAGTTGCTCATAGGCCTTGTCGGCCAGCGGCTGGATCGTGGCGATCAGGTCCAGACGCTGGGCGAGCAACTCGGCGCCCGCGCGCGCGAGATGCTGGTCCCACACGTCGAGAGTGGACATGTCCATGCTGCGACCGCCGTGCCGGCGGGCCAGCGCGGCCGACTTCAGCAGGGTGTTGCGCTGCTTGAGGACCCGGTCGTAGTCGGAACGCACCCCGGCCATGCGCGGAGAGCGCGCGGTGATCAGCTCGTCGAGGAAACGACGCCGCTCACCGGGATCGCCCTTGACCAGCGCGAGATCCTCCGGAGCGAACAGCACCGTCCGCACGATCCCCAGCACATCCCGGGGCCTGACCTGCGAGGACCTGTTGATCCGGGCCCGGTTGGCACGCCCCGGGTTCAGCTCCAGCTCGACCAGCTGCTGCCGCTCACCCTGCCGGACCTGCGCCCGGATGATCGCGCGCTCGGCGCCCATGCGGACCAGGGGCGCGTCGGAGGAGACCCGGTGGCTGCCGAGGGTGGCCAGATAACCGACGGCTTCCACGAGGTTGGTCTTGCCCTGCCCGTTCGGCCCGACGAAGGCCGTCACCCCGGGGTCGAGCGGGACCTCGACCCGGGGGTACGAACGGAAGTCGGCCAGCGACAGATGCGTGACGTGCATGGTCGTTTCGCCGACCTCCCCGGGCGTTCGTGGACTGCGGTGCGGTCCTGTGGACTACTTCTCGGCTGGACTACTTCTTCTCGACCGCGTGGCCGCCGAACTGGTTCCGCAGCGCCGCGATCATCTTCATCTGGGGCGAGTCCTCCTGACGGGAGGCGAACCGCGCGAACAGCGACGCGGTGATCGCCGGCAGCGGCACCGCGTTGTCGATGGCGGCCTCCACCGTCCAGCGTCCCTCGCCGGAGTCCTGTGCATAACCCCGGAGCTCGTCCAGGTGCTCGTCCTCGTCGAGCGCGTTGACCGCCAGGTCGAGCAGCCAGGAGCGGATGACCGTGCCCTCCTGCCAGGAGCGGAAGACCTCCCGGACGTCGGTCACGGAGTCGACCTTCTCCAGGAGCTCCCAGCCCTCGGCGTAGGCCTGCATCATCGCGTACTCGATGCCGTTGTGGACCATCTTCGCGAAGTGGCCCGCGCCGACCTTGCCGGCGTGCACCGAGCCGGAGTCACCCTCCGGCTTGAGAGCGTCGAAGACCGGCTGCACCTTGGCGACGTGCTCCTTGTCGCCGCCGTACATCAGCGCGTAGCCGTTCTGCAGGCCCCAGACGCCGCCGGAGACACCGCAGTCGACGAAGCCGATGCCCTTGGCCGCCAGCTCCTCGGCGTGCTTCACGTCGTCGGTCCAGCGCGAGTTGCCGCCGTCCACGACGACGTCGCCGGGCTCCAGGAGCTCGGCAAGCTGGTCGATCGTGGTCTGCGTGGCCTCACCGGCCGGGACCATCACCCAGATCACGCGCGGGCCGCTGAGCTTGCCCACAAGCTCTTCCAGGCTGTGGACATCGGCGAGGTCCGGGTTGCGGTCGTATCCGAGGACGGTGTGACCTGCGCGGCGGATCCGCTCGCGCATGTTGCCGCCCATCTTGCCGAGGCCGACGAGACCGAGCTCCATCAGTTGTGTTCCTTAGGTTCTGCGACGTGGCGTGGCGGCACGTGCGTACCGCGAGGCACTTTCGTACCCGCGTCCGAGCCTAAACCCGGACGCTCGCGCACATCTGTGGGCATACGCGCTCAGTCGTACGCCCTCACCTGCAGGTTTGCCCTCAGCCTGTGGACAGCCGCCGACGCTGCCCGCTGCCTCGCGCGGGCTCAGCCGCTGAGGCGCACCGGCATGATCAGGTACTTGTAGGCGTCGTCCGCCTCGGCGTCCAGCGCGGGCTTGCCGCTGAGCAGGGCGGGCTTGGTGGACGTCGTGAACGACAGCTGGGCCACCGGGGAGTCGATGGCGCTCAGGCCGTCCAGCAGGAACGTGGGGTTGAAGGCGATCGAGATGTCGTCGCCCTCGAGCTGGGCGTCCACCCTTTCCACAGCCTGTGCGTCGTCACTGGAGCCCGCCTCCAGGATGAGCACGCCCTGCTCGAAGCTGAGCCGCACCGGGGTGTTGCGCTCGGCGACCAGGGCCACACGCTTGACGGCCTCCACGAAGGGGGCGGTCTCGATGACGGCGACGCTGTTGAACTCCGTCGGGAACAGCGTGCGGTACTTCGGGAGGTCGCCCTCCAGCAGGCGGGTCGTCGTACGGCGGCCGGCGCCCTCGAAGCCGATCAGGCCCTCACCGGAGCCCGAGCCGGACAGCGCCAGGATCACCTGGTCGCCGCTGGTCAGAGCCTTGGCGGTGTCCAGGAGCGTCTTGGCGGGCACCAGGGCGACCGCGGACGCCTCCGGGTTCTCCGGCTTCCACAGGAACTCGCGGACCGCGAAGCGGTAGCGGTCAGTGGACGCCAGCGTGACGGTGTCGCCCTCGATCTCGATGCGGACACCCGTCAGGACCGGCAGCGTGTCGTCACGGCCGGCCGCGATGGCGACCTGGGAGGCGGCGGAGGCGAAGACCTCACCGGGGACCGTGCCCGTGGCGTTCGGCATCTGCGGGAGGGCCGGGTACTCCTCCACAGGCAAGGTGTGGAGTGTGAACCGGGACGAGCCGCAGACCACGGTCGCCCGTACACCGTCTGTGGAAATCTCCACCGGCCGGTTGGGGAGCGCGCGGCAGATGTCCGCGAGCAGGCGGCCGGAGACCAGGACCGTGCCCTCCTCGTCGACCTCGGCCTCGACCGACACCCGCGCGGAGACCTCGTAGTCGAAGCTGGAGAGGCTCAGCTGGCCCTCCTCGGCCTTCAGCAGCAGGCCGGCGAGGACAGGCGCCGGCGGACGGGCCGGGAGGCTGCGTGCCGCCCAGGCCACTGCCTCCGCGAGTACGTCGCGTTCCACCCGGATCTTCACTGTTGCCGCCTCCTGCTGTTGCCGGCGCTTCTCGCTCTGCCTGGCCCTCGTCGTCTGTCTCGGTGTCGACGGTCCCTGTGACGGGGAGGACACCGGGGACCAGTCTGACGCACCGCACTGACAGTAGGTGCCTCTCGGGGTCAAGTCGTGACGAGGGGCAGCCGGGCACCGAAGAGCGAGTTGTGCACAGGGCCCCCTTCGAAACGGATTCCCAGCTCTCTCTAGTCGGGAGTAGTAGTAGGGGCTGTGGATACCGTGGATAACCTCGTTTGCCCAGCTCAGGGCAGGAATTTTGTCCACGGGTCCTGTGGGTGGAGGCGGTGGACAACCGGGCGTATCTGTGGAGAACAGAAAGTTCTGCACACGCCGTGCACAGGGTGAGGCGAGTTCTCCCCAGCGCTGTCCCCAGCTTTACCCACCTTTCCCACAGCCCAACCCGGCACCTTTGTGTGACGCCTTTCACTCGACCCGGTGAGGAGGCGCGTCGCGTTGCCGAACAGTGGACAGGCATGTGGAGAAGCGACCGTTCGCTGGGGACAACCGCCCCCAGCCTGTGGGTAGCCGGTGGACAACTTGGTGCACAGCCTGTGGATCACCCCGTCGTCCACAGTCTGTGGAGATCCTTCGTCCACGAATCCACAAGCACCTGAGCTGGTCTGATGGTCTTTCAACAGGGGCTGCTGTGGACACGATCTGGACAACTCCCCGGTCCCCAGGATGTGGACGGCAGAAAGTCCCCGAATCTGTGGAGGGAGGCCGTAACCCGGCGACTATTCGAACAGCGGGTTGCGATCAGGTGCCTGGGGATGGGCGCAGACATCCGCACCAGCAGGGTCCGGAGGGGCTTGGAAGGGCTCGATGAGGGCTCGCCGAAGGCTCGGGAGGCCGCAGGGAGGGGGCCGCTGAGCCTGCCTGTGCCGCACCAGGGGCTTCTGTGAAGGAAAAAGGGCGCCCCCGAAGCCTCAGGGGCGCCCTCAGCGGCGGACGGCCGTCGCTGTCAGCCGTTCTTGATGCGGTTGGTCAGCTCGGTGACCTGGTTGTAGATGGAGCGGCGCTCGGCCATCAGGTTGCGGATCTTGCGGTCCGCGTGCATCACCGTGGTGTGGTCGCGGCCGCCGAACAGCGCGCCGATCTTCGGCAACGACAGGTCCGTCAGCTCACGGCACAGGTACATGGCGATCTGCCGGGCGGTGACGAGAGCCCGGCCGCGCGAGGTGCCGCACAGGTCCTCGACGGTCAGTCCGAAGTAGTCCGCCGTCGCGCCCATGATGGCCGTCGAGGTGATCTCGGGAGCCGAGTCGTCGCCGCCCGGGATGAGGTCCTTGAGGACGATCTCCGTCAGGCCCAGATCCACCGGCTGCCGGTTGAGCGACGCGAACGCCGTGACCCGGATGAGCGCGCCTTCCAGCTCGCGGATGTTGCGCGAGATCCGGGACGCGATGAACTCCAGCACCTCGGGCGGAGCGTTCAGCTGCTCCTGCACCGCCTTCTTGCGGAGGATCGCGATCCGCGTCTCCAGCTCGGGCGGCTGGACGTCCGTGATCAGACCCCACTCGAAACGGTTCCGCAGTCGGTCCTCCAGTGTCACCAGCTGCTTCGGCGGCCGGTCGGAGGACAGCACGATCTGCTTGTTGGCGTTGTGGAGCGTGTTGAAGGTGTGGAAGAACTCCTCCTGCGTCGACTCCTTGTCCGCCAGGAACTGGATGTCGTCGACGAGCAGGATGTCCATCTCGCGGTACCGCTTGCGGAAGCTGTCGCCCTTGCCGTCGCGGATGGAGTTGATGAACTCGTTGGTGAACTCCTCCGAGCTCACGTACCGCACCCGCGTGCCCGGGTAGAGGCTGCGTGCGTAGTGCCCGATCGCGTGCAGCAGGTGCGTCTTGCCGAGCCCGGACTCCCCGTAGATGAACAAGGGGTTGTACGCCTTCGCCGGTGCCTCGGCCACAGCGACCGCGGCCGCGTGCGCGAAGCGGTTGGAGGCGCCGATCACGAACGTGTCGAAGAGGTACTTGGGGTTCAGACGTGCGGTGGGCTCCCCCGGGCCGGTCGCCGGCGCGGGCTGCGCGGCCAGCGGCCCGGGCGCACCCGTCGTGGGCAGGTTCGGGCCGACGGGTCCGCCCCGGTGCACGTGCCCGGAGCCGGCCGGCGGCTCGGGCAGTTCCCGGCGCACCGGATCGCGCTGGTCGTAGTCGGGGCGTGGCGCCTCGTATTCGGAGCGCGGCTGCTCGTAGGAGGGGCGCTCCATGGGCTGCGGGCGGTAGTCCTGCGAGGAGGACCCGTAGGAGTCCTGCGGGGTGTACGAGTCCTGTGAGCCGTACGTGTCCTGCCCGGGTGACGCGTACGGGTCACGCTCGGGGAAGCCGAGGCGCTGCTGCTGCCATCCGTATTCGTCCTGCTGAGACGGCCGGGGCCAGGCGCCGGGCTCGGGGCGCTGGTACTCGGACGGGTACGCGGGACGGGCCGTGGGAAGTTGATCTGCGCGCGTAGGCGGAAGCTGGTCAGCGGCCGGTCCGGGCAGCTGGTCGGCGCGGTGGCGGCCGTATCCCTCGTACCCGTCGCGGTCCTGGCGGTCCTGGCGGTCCTTGCGGTCATAGGCGTCACGGTCGGGACGGTCATATCCGTCACGTTCCGGCCGGTCGTAGCCGTCGCGGTCCTTGCGGTCGTATCCGTCACGCTCGGGACGGTCGTATGCGTCACGTTCCGGCCGGTCGTAGCCGTCGCGGTCCTTGCGGGCGGCCGGGAGCTCGGGCTCCTCGTAGCGCGGCTGGGGGCGGGCAGGAGGCGCCGGCGCGGTGGGAGGTTCGCCCGCGGAGTCGTCGACGGTGATCGCGATCCGGATCGGACGGCCGCACTCGCGGCTCAGCGTCTCGCTGACGACCGGCGCCAGCCGGCCCTCCAGTACGCCTTTCGCGAACTCGTTCGGTACGGCGAGCAGGGCGGTGTCCGCGACCAGCGCGAGCGGCTGGCAGCGCCGGATCCAGTGCTCGTCCTTCCCTTCGACTCCCTGACCGCGGCCCTCCCCGAGGAGCTGCTCCAATACGCGTGGCCACACTGCGGCAAGATCGGCAGGTACGTCAGCCACAGGGCACGCTCTCTCACAGGTCCCACGAACGTGTGGTTCTGGGACGGCTCGGGATGTAAATCGGGTGGGGCAGGGATAAGGGAACGAATCGGAGTTCCGTCACGGTAGTCAGGGCGGCCGGTAGGGTTCAAGTTGTTGTCCCCAGCCTGTGGACAAGTGTCTCCCGACGACTCCTGGTTTGACCGGATGGCGTAGCCGCGCGTACCGTAACCAGGTCGAGTTGTCGATGGCTGCTGCCGCCTGCCTCCGATGGGCACAGATCATTTGGGTGATCGGTCAGCGGTGCACTCGGGCGTAACTGCGAGCTACTCGTGGGCGCACGGTGACAGCCAGGACGGCACCCCGCAACCACCGATTCTTTCTGGAGCCCCCGAGTGAGCAAGCGCACCTTCCAGCCGAACAACCGTCGTCGCGCGAAGACCCACGGCTTCCGGCTGCGTATGCGCACCCGTGCCGGCCGCGCGATTCTCGCGTCCCGCCGTAGCAAGGGTCGCGCCCGTCTGTCCGCCTGATTCCGATCAGGTCATGACGTCGTGCTGCCCACCGAGAACCGGCTGAGGCGGCGCGAGGACTTCGCGACCGCGGTACGGCGAGGCCGTCGGGCAGGACGCCCGCACCTCGTCGTCCACCTTCGAAGCGGTGCCACGGACCCGCATGCGCCTGGGGAGAGCGCTCCCCCGACGCGTGCGGGTTTCGTCGTGAGCAAAGCAGTGGGTGGCGCGGTCGTGCGCAACAAAGTGAAGCGCAGGCTTCGCCACCTGATGCGCGAGCGAGTCGCCCAGCTGCCCCCCGGTAGCCTGGTAGTCGTACGAGCGCTGCCCGGATCGGGCGACGCCGACCATGCACAGCTGGCCCGAGACCTGGATGCCGCTCTCCAGCGGTTGCTGGGAGGGGGCGCGCGATGAAGTACCCGCTGCTGGCTCTGATCAAGCTCTACCAGTGGACGATCAGTCCGCTGCTCGGGCCGGTCTGCAAGTACTACCCGTCGTGTTCCCACTACGGCTACACGGCCATCGACCGGCATGGTGCCATCAAGGGAACGGCACTCACGGCATGGCGCATCCTGCGGTGCAATCCGTGGTCGCTGGGCGGTGTGGACCATGTCCCGCCGCGCAAGCGCCCGCGGTGGCACGAAATGCTGCGTAACGCGTGGCGTGCACGCAAGGGCGGGCCCTCCGCCGCCGGACCGGCCACCGAGGGACAGACTTCTCCCACAAGTCCGTCGAGTCCTTCGAGCCCGGCCGCAGAGACACCGTCCCATGCCCAAGGAGCATGATTAGTGGACACGATTGCCAGCCTCTTCAGCTTCATCACCACACCCGTCTCCTGGGTCATCGTCCAGTTCCACACGGTGTACGGCGCCATCTTCGGCCCTGACACCGGGTGGGCCTGGGGCCTGTCGATCGTGTCCCTGGTGATCCTGATCCGTATCTGCCTGATCCCGCTCTTCGTGAAGCAGATCAAGGCCACCCGGGCGATGCAGACGCTCCAGCCCGAGATGAAGAAGATCCAGGAGCGCTACAAGAACGACAAGCAGCGTCAGTCCGAAGAGATGATGAAGCTGTACAAGGAGACGGGCACCAACCCGCTCTCCTCGTGCCTTCCCATCCTGGCGCAGTCCCCGTTCTTCTTCGCCCTGTACCACGTGCTCAACAGCATCGCGTCGAACGACACCATCGGTGTGATCAACGAGAACCTGCTGCAGAGCGCGCAGAAGGCGCACATCGTCGGCGCGCCCCTGGCAGTGAAGTTCACCGACAGCTCGTCGAAGGTGGAAGCGCTCGGTGCCTCGCTCACCGATGTGCGTGTGGTCACCGCCGTCATGATCGTCCTGATGTCGGCGTCGCAGTTCTTCACCCAGCGCCAGCTGATGACGAAGAACGTCGACACCACGGTGAAGACGCCGTTCATGCAGCAGCAGAAGATGCTGATGTACGTCTTCCCGGTCATGTTCGCCGTCTTCGGCATCAACTTCCCGGTCGGTGTCCTCGTCTACTGGCTGACCACCAACGTGTGGACCATGGGTCAGCAGATGTACGTCATCCGCAACAACCCGACTCCGGGTTCCAAGGCTCAGGCCGAGTACCTGGAGCGCCTGACCAAGTACGTCACGCAGCACGACAAGGTCAGCAAGCGACGCGACCGGGCCATCGTCAAGGCCATCGTCGCCAAGGGCCGCGACCGCAATGAGTTCGAGCGCAAGTTCATCAACGGCCTGAGCAAGGCCAACCTCGCCGCCCAGGCCGATGGCACCGTGATCAAGAGCGACACCGCGGTCGCGGTTGACGCCGGGGACGGTACGCCGACCACCGCCACCGGTGCCCCGAAGCGCCAGCAGCCCAAGCGGCAGAGCAAGTCGCAGCGTCAGCACGGCGGAGCCGCCGGTGCCAAGGCTGCGGGTGAGAACGAGCCGAAGACGTCGCTGACCAAGTCCGACGAGCCCGAGGACGCCAAGCCCGCCGCCAAGAAGGGTGGCGCAAAGCCCGCCGGCGGTACCCGCAGCAAGGCCCAGTCCGGACAGCGCAAGGGTCCGCAGCGGCCCAAGTCCCCGTCCAAGAAGTAAGAAGGAGTCCATCCCGTGACGGAAGGCACCACCTCCGCCGCTGCCGAGGGTGCAGACACCCTGACTCGCCTGGAGCAGGAGGGCGAGATCGCGGCGGACTACCTGGAGGGTCTGCTCGACATCGCCGACCTCGACGGCGATATCGACATGGACGTCGAGGCCGACCGCGCCTCCGTCTCGATCATCAGTGACGCGGGCGGCCGTGATCTGCAGAAGCTGGTCGGCCGCGACGGCGAGGTGCTGGAGGCGCTCCAGGAGCTCACTCGTCTGGCCGTGCACCGGGAGACCGGTGACCGCAGCCGTCTGATGCTCGACATCGCCGGCTACCGGGCGCAGAAGCGCTCGGAGCTGTCCGAGCTGGGCGCCAAGGCCGCCGCGGAGGCCAAGAGCAGCGGTGAGGCCGTCAAGCTGAAGCCGATGACGCCCTTCGAGCGCAAGGTCGTGCACGACGCGGTCAAGGCCGCGGGTCTGCGCAGCGAGTCCGAGGGCGAGGAGCCGCAGCGCTTCGTCGTCGTGCTGCCTGCCTGATCGGCCCCTACGTTCTCCGGCCCCGTCTGTAGCGCAGGCGGGGCCGAACTTTGTCAGCCTGATAGTTCTGGTGGTTCTGATGTCGGCGCCGGGTGCGCTGACGCGGTACGGAAGGACGGTCCCCCGTGACGGAGGCAGCGGAGCTTCCCCCCGCGCCCGAGCAGGCGCGCGAGGTGTTCGGTGATCGCTTCGCGGATGCGGTGCGGTACGCCGAGCTGCTCGCCGAGGCGGGCGTGAAGCGCGGTCTCATCGGCCCGCGGGAGGTGCCCCGCCTGTGGGAGCGGCACCTGCTGAACTGCGCGGTGCTCTCGGAGGTCGTGCCCGACGGCGTGACGGTGTGCGATGTCGGCTCCGGTGCCGGTCTTCCCGGCATTCCGCTGGCGCTGGTCCGCACCGACCTGAAGATCACGCTTCTGGAGCCGCTGCTGCGGCGCACCAACTTCCTCACGGAGGTCGTGGAACTGCTCGGCCTCGACCATGTGACCGTCATGCGCGGCCGGGCCGAAGAGGTCATGGGGAAGATCCAGCCCGTCCACGTGGTGACGGCCCGGGCCGTCGCGCCGCTCGACCGGCTCGCCACCTGGGGTATCCCGCTGCTGAGGCCGTACGGGGAGATGCTCGCGCTCAAGGGTGACACCGCCGAGGAGGAGCTGAAGAGCGCGTCGACCGCGCTCAGCAAGCTGGGCGCGGTGGAGACATCCATCCTGCATGTGGGTGAGGGCGTGGTCGATCCGATGTCCACCGTCGTACGGGTCGAGGTCGGGGAGAGCCCCGGCGGGGTGCGCTTTGCCGCGAAGCGCGCCAAGGCGGCTCGCACGGGGCGGACGCGCCGACGGCGTTGAGTCGATCCGTCTTCCAGGCGCTATCCGGCCGTCCGGTACTGATCCAACTTGGCGAGTTACCTGACGACGCTGATCCGTCCTGACGACGAGACGTACTCCACACAAGCTGCCAAACCTGTGCAAGCCGGAGTGTCGCGACAGTCCGGCCTCGGCTGCTGTGCATCGTGTTTCACGTGAAACGTCGCTCACTGCTGCACGGCATCATCAGTCGTGGCCGCGCTGCGGCCGAACCCCGCGACCGCAAGCCACTAGGTTCACTCGATGAGGGACCTGAGGTATCCACAGAGGTGGATTTCTCCACAGAACGCCAGGCCTCACTGGTTCATGACCCCGAAGACATGGGAGGCTCTGTTCATTGCGAGCCTGAAGTCGAGGAGAGTGAATCCGTGCGGTCCGACGCCAACATCGCGGGACCGATGACCGATCCGGTCCCCGGTCCCCGTACCGAGTCGATGGGGGCGGATGTTTCACGTGAAACACCGCCTCCGATGGACGACACTCCCATCGGTCGTGCTGCCCAACTGGCGGTGGAGGCTCTGGGTCGGGCGGGCGAGGGTCTGCCACGGCCCGAGCAGACCCGAATCATCGTGGTCGCCAACCAGAAGGGCGGTGTGGGCAAGACAACGACGACCGTCAACCTGGCCGCCTCCCTGGCGCTGCACGGTGGCCGGGTCCTTGTCGTCGACCTCGACCCCCAGGGCAATGCGTCCACTGCACTGGGCATCGACCACCACGCCGAAGTCCCGTCCATCTACGACGTGTTGGTCGACAGCAGGCCGCTCTCCGAGGTGGTCCAGCCGGTCCCCGACGTCGAGGGGCTCTTCTGCGCCCCCGCCACCATCGATCTCGCCGGTGCGGAGATCGAGCTGGTGTCCCTGGTGGCTCGGGAGAGCAGGCTGCAGCGCGCGATCCAGGCGTACGAGCAGCCGTTGGACTACATCCTCATCGACTGCCCGCCCTCCCTCGGTCTCCTGACGGTCAACGCGCTGGTGGCGGGGCAGGAAGTTCTGATCCCCATCCAGTGTGAGTACTACGCACTGGAAGGCCTCGGGCAGCTGCTACGCAACGTCGACCTGGTGCGGGGGCACCTCAACCCCGCCCTTCATGTGTCGACCATTCTGCTCACCATGTACGACGGCCGGACGCGGCTCGCGTCTCAGGTCGCGGAAGAGGTGCGCACCCACTTCGGTGACGAGGTGCTGCGGACGAGCATCCCCCGCTCCGTCCGCATTTCGGAGGCGCCGAGTTATGGGCAGACGGTACTGACTTACGATCCTGGATCGAGTGGTGCCCTCTCCTACCTTGAGGCGGCACGAGAGATCGCGCTGAAGGGCGTCGGCATCAGCTATGACGCGACGCACGCCCATATCGGCGTACAGCAGAACGACCCGAGCATGGTGGAGGGCAATCAGTGAGCGAGCGACGAAGGGGGCTGGGCCGTGGTCTCGGCGCGCTGATCCCTGCTGCGCCGACGGAGAAGTCGGTGGCCCAGGCTGCGGCGGGGAACGCTGCTTCCACATCCCCCGCGGCAGTGCCTGCACTGCCGAACGATCGTGGGGTGGCCGCGGCGAAGGTAGCGACGCTGCCGGCTGTTTCACGTGAAACAGAGGAGCCGGTGCAGCCGACTGCTCCCGCCGCACCTGCGGCGCCCATCGGTGCGCACTTTGCCGAGATCCCTCTCGACTCCATCACGCCCAACCCGCGCCAGCCGCGTGAGGTATTCGACGAGGACGCGCTGCACGAGCTCATCACCTCCATCAAGGAAGTGGGGCTCCTCCAGCCGGTTGTCGTACGTCAGGTGGGTCCCGCTCGCTATGAGCTCATCATGGGCGAGCGTCGCTGGCGCGCCTGCCGTGAGGCGGGGCTGGAGGCGATCCCGGCGATCGTGCGAGCCACGGAGGACGAGAAGCTCCTCCTGGACGCTCTTCTGGAAAACCTGCACCGCGCCCAGCTGAACCCCTTGGAAGAGGCAGCCGCCTACGACCAGCTGCTGAGGGACTTCAGCTGCACGCACGACCAGCTGGCGGACCGCATCGGCCGGTCGCGTCCGCAGGTCTCCAACACCCTGCGTCTGCTGAAGCTCTCGCCGGCCGTGCAGCGTCGGGTCGCCGCCGGCGTGCTCTCCGCCGGTCACGCCCGTGCACTGATCTCCGTCGAGGATTCGGAGGAGCAGGACCGGCTGGCCCACCGCATCGTGGCCGAAGGCCTCTCGGTGCGAGCCGTCGAGGAGATCGTGACCCTGATGGGATCGCGGCCCCAGAAGGCTCAGAGGTCCAAGGGCCCGCGTGCCGGTGCTCGGGTCTCCCCTGCGCTGTCCGACCTCGCGACGCGGCTGTCCGACCGCTTTGAGACACGCGTGAAGGTCGACCTGGGGCAGAAGAAGGGCAAGATCACCGTCGAGTTCGCCTCGATGGAGGATCTTGAGCGGATCCTCGGCTCACTCGCTCCTGGCGAAGGGCCGGTTCTTCAGAAGAGTCTGCTGGAGGGCGACTCCGAGGAGAGCGAGTCCTGAACCTCCGATAAGGAGCATCTGCGGTGCAGGAGACAGGGCGGGCCGTGTCCGGTGTGTGCCGGAACGTGGCCCGCTCTTTCCTTTCTGGCGGTATCGATGGAATCGCATCGTCGATACGATGCGTTCGGGTACGGCGCAACGATTTGGCAGCACCTCTGAGAGGGAGGCAGGGGCCATGCGAACCATGAGCCGCACCGGACTGGTGAGCACCGGTTTGGGGCTGGGGGCGGTCGGTGGGTTCATCGGCAGTCTTCTCAGGGAACGGAGCGCTCTGACAGCCGCCCGCGATGCGGCGGCGGGCGAAGGAAGCGAGGATCAGCCTTCATGGGCCGCCGGCTCGTACCGCTCACGCTGGACAACCTCCAGGACTTGCCCAAGCGTTGTCGCTCGTGCGTCTTCTGGGAACTCGACCCAGTCAGCGGTGAGGCCGCGGTAAAGGCGGACACAGCGGCTGCGGAGAAGGAAGCCTGGATCTCTGCGGTTCTGCTGGACTGGGGGTCCTGCGGGCGGGTCGTGTACGTCGACGAGGTGCCGGTGGGCTTTGTGCTCTACGCCCCGCCTGCCTACGTCCCTCGCTCCACTGCGTTTCCCACAAGTCCCGTCTCGCCTGATGCGGTGCAGCTGATCACCGCGTTCATCGTGCCGGGCTACCAAGGGCAGGGGCTGGGCCGGGTGATGGTGCAGACGGTTGCCAAGGATCTGCTGCGGCGAGGGTTCAAGGCGATCGAGGCCTTCGGAGATGCGCGCTGGAAGGAACCCGCCTGCGTGCTGCCCGCCGATCACCTTCTGGCGGTCGGCTTCAAGACCGTCCGCCAGCACCCCGCCCATCCCCGGCTGAGGCTGGAACTGAGGTCGACGCTCTCCTGGAAGGAAGACGTCGAGATGGCGCTGGATCGGCTGCTGGGCGCCGTGCAGAAGGAGCCGGCGTTGCGGCCGCTGTAGGGCAACCATACGCAGGGCAGTCAAACGAATGGGCCAACCCTTCTGGGTTGGCCCATTCGTGTTTCACGTGAAACATGCATCGTCTGTGCGACGGTTCAGCCGATTCACTCGGCGATGAACTCCTCGAGGTCGCGAACGATCGCGGCCTTCGGCTTCGCACCCACGATGGTCTTGGCGACCTCGCCACCCTGGTAGACGTTCAGGGTCGGGATCGACATGACGCCGTACTTGGCGGCCGTCCCCGGGTTCTCGTCGATGTTCAGCTTGACGATCTCGATCTTGTCGCCGTACTCGGAGGCGATCGCCTCGAGGGACGGCGCGATCTGGCGGCACGGACCGCACCAGGCGGCCCAGAAGTCCACCAGAACAGGCTTGTCGCTCTTCAGGACGTCCTGCTCGAAGGAGTCGTCGGTCACGTTCTTCAGGGTGCCGGCCACGGAGGGCTCCTTAACTGGTTGGTGCGTGGGGCGGGTAGAGAGAGGTCAGACAGAGGTCTTCTCGGGCTCGGGCTGCTCCTCGTCCGCCAGGGCGGCGAGGTAGCGCTCGGCGTCGAGAGCTGCGGAGCAGCCGGTCCCGGCAGCGGTGATCGCCTGACGGTAGGTGTGGTCGACCACGTCGCCGGCACCGAAGACGCCGGTCAGGTTCGTGCGCGTCGACGGCGCTTCCACCTTCAGGTAGCCCTCTTCATCCAGGTCCAGCTGACCCTTGAAGAGCTCGGTGCGCGGGTCGTGGCCGATGGCGATGAACAGCCCGGTCACCGGCAGGTCCGAGATCTCACCGGTCTTGAGGTTGCGCAGCTTCAGACCCGAGAGCTTCGGGTCGCCCTGGATCTCGGCGACCTCGCTGTCCCACACAAAGTTGATCTTCGGGTCGGCGAAGGCACGCTCCTGCATGGCCTTGGAAGCGCGCAGGGTGTCACGACGGTGGACGACGGTCACGGACTTGGCGAACCGCGAGAGGAAGGTGGCCTCCTCCATCGCGGTGTCACCACCACCGATCACGGCGATGTCCTGGTCCTTGAAGAAGAACCCGTCACAGGTGGCACACCACGACACACCGCGACCGGAGAGGGCGTCCTCGTTGGGCAGACCCAGCTTGCGGTGCTGGGAGCCGGTGGTGACGATGACGGCCTTGGCCTGGTGGACGGTGCCGGCCGTGTCGGTGACGGTCTTGATCTCACCGCTCAGATCCACAGCCACGATGTCGTCCGGGACGAGTTCGGCTCCGAAGCGCTCGGCCTGGGCGCGCATGTTGTCCATGAGCTCAGGGCCCATGATGCCGTCCCGGAAGCCCGGGAAGTTCTCGACGTCCGTGGTGTTCATGAGCGCGCCACCGGCGGTGACGGCACCCTCGAACACCAGCGGCTTCAGCGACGCGCGCGCGGTGTAGAGCGCCGCCGTGTAGCCGGCGGGCCCGGAGCCGATGATGATCACGTTACGGACGTCGCTCACGGCTTGATTCCTCGTCTCTGGACTGCGTCGTTCGACCGGGGGAGATTCTCTGGGACCTCTCACCCCACCCAACGGATCCTAAGGGGCGCGCATTCCCGCTGTGTCCGGGCACACGGAGAACCGGCACCCTGGGGCGGCCCTGCGATGAAACTACGGCCAAGCCGCAGGGCGAAGAAGAAGCGCTCGCTCAGGCGGACGGGTACGTGCGCTCCAGGAGCACCTTGCCGGCGGCAGCGGACGCCGCTTGATCCACACAGGTCGCGTCGACGATGTAGGCGGTGACCCGAGTGGCGTCGGAGGCGTCGGGAAGCAGCACGAGCATGGCCTTCTTCCCTTGATAGGTGCCGTTCTCGGTGGCGAGGGCCGCATCGTCGCGTCCGATGCCGTCGCGGACGCAGCCGGGAACCACCGGTTCCTTGAAGACCCTGTGCTGATTCGTGCCGGGGGCCGTCGCTGCGCCGAAGGGGGTGCGGGAGCCGCCGCCCTTGGTCTTGTTCTCGGACAGGAGGTCCGTGACCTGCTTCTGCAGCTTTCCTTCGGAGAAGGTGTCCGCGGCAGTGGTCTGCCCTTCGCCGGCCGTGTCATGGGGCGGCTTGTTGTCTCCGAGCGATGACAGGAGGACGGAGCCCAGTCCCAGGGCGGCCACCGTGAAGACGGTCCCCAGGACGGCGATCCTGCGGCGGCCGATCTGCGTGCGGCCCTTGCGGCCAGGACCGGTGGTGGAGGAGCGGGGACGGCCTGCCGGCCGGTCGGCAGGCCGGTCGACCGGTACCGATGTTTCACGTGAAACATGAGAACCGCTGTCGTGCCCGGCCGGGGCATCGACAGCGCCGGAACCGGCAGTACTCACCGGCTCCGGGCTCTCCTCGGAGTCAGGACCGCTGGCGTTCAGCAGAGCCTCGGCGGCGAGAGCGGCATCGATGCGGCCCGCGACATCGGCGGGCATACGGGGCGGCCCCGGCAGGGTGCCGAGCAGCCCGCGGATCTCCTCCAGGGAGGCGTACACATCCGCGCAGAGCCCACACTCGTCCAGGTGGCGACGCAGGTCGGTGGTCCTGTCCGGCGGGAGGAGCCCCTCGGCGAGGTCGGAGATCTCCGCGACGTCCGGGTGCCCGGCCATGTCTGTCGTCGACGTCACGCTCGTCCACCTCCGCCCTTCACTGCAGCTGAGTCGCTCGGTCCTGTGTCCGGGGATCCCGCTCGGGGCGGGCCCGCTGCGGGTGGGACGGCCGGGCCCTGCGTCCGGTTCCGTTCTCCGCCCGGGTTCTTGCCCGCACCGCTGCCGTCCTGCCGTAGATGGGTGAGCAGCGGCAGGAGTCTGGCTCTTCCGCGGGCGCATCTGCTCTTCACCGTGCCGGTGGGCACGTCGAGGATGCGGGCCGCCTCCGCGACCGGGTAGCCCTGCATGTCCACCAGGACGAGCGCGGCGCGCTGGTCGGTCGGCAGGGTTCCCAGGGCCTCGATGAGCTGCCGGTGGAGATCATTGCGCTCGGCGGGGGCCGCGGCCGACTCGTGCGGCTCCAGCAGTTGCTCCAGGCGCTCGGTGTCGTCGACGGGAGAGGTCTTCCGGGAGGCCGCCTTGCGGGCGCGGTCCAGGCAGGCGTTCACCGTGATCCTGTGCAGCCACGTTGTGACGGCCGACTGGCCCCGGAAGGTGTGGGCGGCCCGGTAGGCGGACACGAGGGCGTCCTGAACGGCGTCAGCGGCCTCCTCGCGGTCGCCGAGCGTCCGCAGGGCCACGGCCCAGAGCCGGTCGCGATGCCGGCGCACGATCTCACCGAAGGCATCGGGGTCGCCTTCGACATGGCGGGCGAGCAGATCCTGATCGCTCACTCCGTCACATCCGGTGCCGTCTGCCATCGGCCTCCTTCCTCGAGGCAGATGCCGTCAGCTGGTCACCTTGATGTCCGCCACCCTGCCGCGCCACTTGCCGTCGTCGGCCTGTATGGGCAGCTTCGTCAGCCACACCAGGAGGTACCGGCTCTTGAGTGACTTGTCAGGCTTGAGCTGGACGGTCGTTCCCGAACCTTGGGCGACCTTGGAGTAGGCGTCGAGGGACGTCGGCTCCGCGCCCGCGTCGGGGCCCGCGCTCCGCAGTTCGACCGAGGTGTCCCCCACGAAGGTGACGGTCACCTTCCCCACCTGCTGGGTCTTGCCGAGGTCGAGGATGATGCCGACGCCCGACTTCAGACGGCCGAAGTCCGCGCTCAGGTAGAAGTCCGTCTGCCAGTAGGTGGCCGTGCTGTTGTCGTAGACCTTCCCTATGTCCGATGGCTTCTCCGACTGATCTCCGAGAGGATCGAAGTCGCGGGCACCGCTGATGGCGATGGGCTTGCCGCCGGCCGGCTTCTTCGGGCTCTTGTCGTTCCCGTCGTTCGTCTGGGTCTGGCCCGGGTCCTCGTTCTTGCCGCCTTGGTCCATCAGCGCGTCCGCCAGCTGCCAGCTGCCGAGGCCCAGAGCAGCGATCAGGAGTGCGGAGACGGCCCACTTCAGGGCCTTGCCCGTGCGGCTCTGGAGCGGAGGCGGAGGGGAGGCGATCGGCTGGGTGACGCCGGGACGGGGGCTCTGACGGCCGTAGGTGCCCTGCTGATACGTCGTGCGCTGGTACTCGGGCGGGGCGGTGAACGCCGGCTCCGGCGGACGGATGCGGGGCATCTCGCCGATCGCCTTCACCAACTCCTCGGGCGTGGTGCACGGCGACTCGTGCCGGGAGGCGGTGGCACCGTCGTTGGCGAGCGCGCGCATCGAGAGTTCGGACAGTCCGCGGTGCACGCCGGCCCGCACCTGGTCGGGCGCGATCAGGCCGATGTCCTTCGGCAGGCCCGACAGCCCGTAGGCGTCGCTCTCGTAGGGCCAGCGCTGCGTGAGCGCCGCGTACAGCAGGGCGCCGATGGCCTCGGTGTCGGTGCGCTGCGGGGTGTCGGACGCGACACCGCGCAGGGCGGCGTTCACGGCGAGGCCGCGGATGCGCCACTGGCCGGTCGAGGCGCGCAGTACGGCGTTGGGGTTCAGCCGCAGATGGGCGAGGCCCTCACGATGGGCGGCGGCCATGGCGGAGGAGACCTGACTGACCATCTGGTAGGCGTCGTAGGGCTCCAGGGGCCCGGAGGCGAGGAGCGTGGTCAGTTCCGTCGCGTCGGGAAGCCACTCGTGGACGACGTAGACGACGTCGTTCTCCTCCACCGCGTCCAGCACCTGGACGAAGCGAGGGTCACCCAGGAGGGCGGAGGAGCGGGCGGCCGCCAGGACGGAGCGGGCTCGCGAGTGGTCGGCGGGCAGGATGTGCACGCCGACGGCACGGCGGAGCTTCTCGTCCACGGCACGCCAACTGCTGAAACCGTCCAGACGGGTGACGCACTCCTCAAGGCGGTAGCGTCTGGCGAGTTTGTGACCACTGTGCAGTTCGGGCGGCGAGGTCGTTCCGGCACCGTCGGTCCGGGTGCTCTCCTGTACCTCGTCGCTGTCCGTGTCCCGCTCCCGGTTCTTGGCCACCCCGTCGGCCGTGGACTGGTCCGCCTGCGCGGTCAGCGACGTCTCGCCGCTGTTGTCTGCCACGTCGACGGCAGCCGTACTCCGTTCCGCCACCGTCGTTCCTGCCTCCCCATCCATTGCGCGCCGGCCGGCATCCGTTGCGTGCCGTCCGAAGCCGAAACCAATTGTGCCCACAGTCCGCCGCTATGCACGACACGCGGTGGCTGACGATGGTTGTGCGCCTACCCCCCGACTCAGCGTCCCAGGCGTCCGCGGACCATGCCGACCAGCGAGTTGAGTTCCTCGATGCGCATGCGCCGGGCGGCGACGAAGAAGATTCCGAGCAGTACGGCGCCGCCTGCCAGGACCGCGGCGAGCGAGCCCGCGGGGCCTTGGCCGAGCGACTGTCCGATGCCGTAGCAGGCCGCGCCGCTGAGCAGCGCGGCCGGAACCGAAGCGATGCACAGCCGGGCGTAAGTCCGCAGGACACGGGCGCCGTCGAGGTCTCCGCCGAGGCGCTTGCGCAGCCGGCGCCAGGCGACGCCGACGCCGATCGCGTAGGCCAGGCCGTACGAGGCGGCCATGCCGACCACGGCCCAGCGGGACGGGATGACGAAGTAGCAGATCGCCGAGGCGCCCGCGTTGACCGCGGCCACGATGACCGTGTTGTAGAAGGGAGTTCGGGTGTCCTCATAGGCGTAGAAGGCGCGCAGGACCACGTACTGCACGGAGTACGGGATCAGGCCGAGTCCGAAGGCCATCAGCATGAAGCCCATGTTGGTGGCCTCGCTGGTGCCGGAAGAGCCGAACATCAGCGTGCACATCGGGATACCGAGGGAGAGGAACCCGAACGCGATCGGCACGATCGCGACCGCCGTGGTGCGCAAGCCCTGGGAGATGTCGTCGCGGACGGCGCCCCCGTCGCCCTCGGCCGCCGAGCGTGACAGGCGCGGCAGCAGGGCGGCCATGAGGGAGACCGTGATGATGGCCTGCGGCAGGCCCCAGATCAGCTGGGCGTTGGCGTAGGCGGCGAAGCCGGTGCCGTCGACGGGCGAGTCCTTGCCCGCCGCGGTGGACAGCCAGACGACGACCATGGCGCCCGCCTGGTTGGCGAGGACGAACAGGACCGTCCACTTGGCGAGCGTGATGGCCTTGCCGAGGCCCTGGCCCTTCCAGTCGAAGCGCAGCCGCAGCCGGAAGCCGGTCTCGCGCAGATAGGGGATCATCGCCAGAGCCTGGACCACGAGGCCGAGCAGGACGCCGATGCCGAGGAGGCGCTGGCCCTCCGGCGGGATGGTCGAGACATTCATCTCGGAGTCGGCAGCCGTGCCATAGACGTAGATGAACATGCCCAGCGTCACGATGATGACGATGTTGTTCAGGACCGGGGTCCACATCATCGCGCCGAACTTCCCGCGGGCGTTGAGGATCTGGCCCATCACCACGTGGACGCCCATGAAGAAGATCGAGGGCAGGAAGTACTGGGCGAAAGTAATGGCGACCTGATTCGCCGCGGGGTCGCTGGCGATCGAGGGGGACATCATGCGGATCAGTAGCGGCGCGCCGAAGACCGCGAGCGCGGTGAGTGTGCCGAGTGCCACCATGACGAGGGTCAGCAGGCGGTTGGCGTACGCCTCGCCGCCGTCCTCGTCGTCCTTCATGGCGCGCACGAGTTGCGGCACGAAGACGGAGTTGAGACCGCCGCCGACCGTGAGGATGTAGAGCATCGTCGGCAGCTGGTAGGCGATCTGGAAGGTGTCACCGAGGAAGCCGACGCCGATGGCCGACACGATCAGCGCGGAGCGGATGAAGCCGGTGAGGCGGGAGACCATCGTGCCCGCCGCCATCACGGCGCTGGACTTCATGAGCCCGGCGGCGCGGCCGCCCTTCTTGGGGGCCGGTGGGGCAGCGGGCTCCGGGGCGGGGGGCTCGTCGCCGAGGGGCGGCGTCGGTGCGGTCTGGCCGGGCGCCCCGTACGGACCCTGCGCCCCGTACTGGCCCTGTCCGATCTGACTCGGGGCCGGGGCCGGGCCGGGCACCGAAGGCGTCTCGTACGACGGGTGGCCGCTGCTCTGCTGCTGGTCCCGGAAGAGATGCGCGAAGGCGTCCGGCTCCTGGCGCGGCTCGCCCGCCTGGGAGACGAGGTCGTCCACGCCGACGAACTGGGTGGTGCGGGGGTCGTCGCCGTACGGCAGGTGCCGCGTGGGGCCCTCCGGCTCCGGCGCGGGCGTCTGTGCCCACACCTGCGGGTCGGGCGCGTAGGGCGACTGCGGCGGCTGGCCGTACAGCTGCTGCTGCGGCTGGTACGTGCCGGGAGCGGGTGGCGGGTGCGCGGCACGGTCGTACAGTGCCTCGCCGGCAGGGTCCTGGGCGGAGAGGTCCTGGGCCCGGTAGGGGTCCTGGCCGTAGCCGTCCTGCCCGTAGCCGTCCTGGAGGTACATGTCCGCGGGCGGCTGCGGCGGCACCTGGCCGTGCTCGGGCGGTGAATCCTCGGGCCCGCCCGCGTCGGGGTAGCCCGGGCTGCCCGCGGCGCGGCCGCGGTCACCGTCGTACGGCGCGTTCATGGTTACCCCACCTCATCGTCCCGGGCCCACCGGCCACGACTTCTCAACGGTCCACTCTCTCACCCGTGCCGGACGGGTCGGCGCTTTCCGCTGCGGTGTCCGGGGCCGAGTCACTCGGCTGCTCCGGGCCGTCCGCCCGGGAGCCGGCCCAGTTCTCCTGCTCAAGACGTGCGCCGGAGGCCTCGGGGTTCTGCGGGGCGTCGGCCTGGCTCGGCGGGCCGTCGGTCTCGGCGTCCGCTTCGGCCGCGTCGTCCTCGGCGGCCTCACGGGCGGCAGCGCGCTTGCGCTGGGTGTACATCCGGAAGCCCGCGAGGACCAGGAGCAGGACGCCACCGCCGATGACCAGCATCACCGTGGGTGTGACCTCGGTGACCCTCACGTCGAAGGTGACCGGGGCACCGTACTTCTGGCCGTCCTCCGTGTACAGCTGGGCGACTACTTCCGCCTGGCCGTTGGCGTTGGCCGACGTGGTGAACTTCACCGACTGGGCGTGGCCGCCGTTGACGGTGACGGGCTGCTCCTCGTAGGCATCTCCGCCGATCTTGAGTCGCGTGGGGTTCTTCGACGTGAGCCGCAGTTGCAGGTGCTCGACACCCTGGACGAGGTTGTTCTGGACGGTCACGGGGATCGTGGCGCTGCGGCCGGAGAGCTTGGTCTCCGACTTCTCGATCAGCTTGACGCTGTCGATGAGCCCGTCGAGGTACGACTCGATGCCGTTGCGGTATGCCAACGCCGCGGCGTCCTGGCCGCGCCACGACGTGGACATCTCACGGTTCATGGCCCGCCCGAAGGGGGTTACCACCCGGGACTGGCGGGTGAGGATCACCTTGAACTTGTCGAGCTTGTTCTGGGTGCTGGCGATCTGCTCGAAGGCCGCCCGGGGCAGCTCCTGCTTGCGCAGCGAAGAGGGGTACGCGGAGGCCGGCGGCACCTTCGTGTTGGCAGCAGGATCCGGCTTGGCCTTGGCGGCGGCCGTGAGGTCCTGCGACTCGGACCAGTTCCCGCCCTGGAGGGCCGCCAGCGCCTCGGCCATGGCCTGCGCCTGGCTCACGGACGGCATGCGCTGCGGGGCGACGACGACGCTGCGCTGCTTGCCGGTCTGCAGGCCGAGCGTGAGGCTCTGGGCCAGGAAGCGCTGCACGGCGAGCGTGGAGGCGGAGGCCTTGGTGAGGTTGCCCCGGAACGCCGTGGACATCCGGGAGTCCGCGACGACCGCCGTCGTGCCACCACCGATGGGCCGGGCCGCGGAGGGTGTGTACGAGAGGTTGTCCTGGAGGCTGTCGCTGCGGGTGATCACCTTGTCGGCGCCCGCGGATGTGGCGACCTTCACGATCGACGGGTCGACGGCGCCGTCCACCGGCCAGACGAAGTCCGTGGACGGTTTCACGTGGAGGATCGTGTCCACCGTCTCGTCGGCGGCGTCGGTGGCCTCCTTGAGGTGGTTCAGCGAGCCGGTGACGTTCGTGCCGTTGTGGGCGAGGGAGGCGAGGTCGGGGTCGCCGAAGGGCAGGGCGGCCACCTCTTCGCCGGTGACCGCCTGCTGGAGCTCGGCCAGCCAGTTCTTGGCGACTTCCTGGTTCTTGCCGGGTGTGGTGCCGCCGTCCGCGTCGCGGACCTCGTAGCTCCCCGTCATCGCGTCGACGGAGGCCAGCAGGTCCGGGTCGACCACCCACGTGACGTCGAGGCCCTTGCCCAGCGACACCATCTGGTCGAGGCGGCCGCCCGGGGCGATCTCCTCGGCGAGCTCGTCGTCGCGGAACACCGGCGTCTGCTGCTCGTTCGACCCCGTCTCGGCCGCCATGTGGGCGCTGGAGATCAGCGGCCACAGGAAGGTGGTCTTCGTCGTCGTGCCCGCATCCTCCGGCTGCCACGGCAGGAAAGTGCGCTGGATGCCGAGAACCTGGTCCCAGGGCTGCGCCGAGGTCTCCCCGGAGAGCGCGACGGCCAGCTGGTAGACACCGTCGCCTCCGAGCTCCAGCTTGTCGGCCGGCACGGAGATGCTGAAGGGCTCCGCGACGCCGGGGGTGAGCGCGGAGAACTTCTCGGTGTACTTGCCGCCGACCTTCTCGCCGGAGGGCCCCTGGATGTCATCGCTCTTCTTGGCGAGGGTGTCGATCGCCGAGCGGGTTTCGAGAGGGGGCCCCACCTGCAGGTCGACGTGGGCGCCCGTGACCGTCTGCTTGCCGTTGTTGGTCACCGTGCCCGACACGGTGATGGTGTCCCCCTCGGAGGGGGCGCTGGGGCTGAGCGAGTCGACCGCGACCGACACCGAGCCCGCGCTGGAGGCAGCCCTCGGGGACTCCTGCCCGGCCGCGTCCGCCGGCGTCGCGGCGGGCAACTGGAGGAGTCCGGCCAGCAGGGGCGCACCGGCGAGCAGTGCCCCGGTGCGCCGCAGCCAGCGGCGGGCAGGTGAGGCACTGGTCCCCTGGAAGTCTGCCGCCTCGGCCACGCGCTCGTCCGTCCCTCGTCGTCGTCAGTGGTCGTCGGAATGTGCGTCCAGGCATGGTAACGATGCGCGCTGAGGGGAAGTGCCGCGGTCCGCTCCACAAGATCGCGGTCCGACACCGTGCTGTCCGGTATGCGGCTCTATGGAAGAGAGCGGCTCTTTACGGCCCGAGAGCTCGGCTTGTGAGCTTATAACGGACGTGTCCCCATGCCTGTGCATGCGGAATAGGAGGAGCCCGCGTTGGCCCGGGCCACGTACCCTCTTCTGTTGTGCCGAACGCCAACGAAGAAATGTCCAGTGCCCTGAGCCAGGTGCAGCACCGCGCGGTGAGTGAACTGCTGCGGGTCGCTCCTGTCGCCGACGACCTCGCCCGCCGCTTTCAGGAGGCCGGGTTCTCACTCGCCCTGGTCGGCGGCTCGGTACGGGATGCGCTGCTGGGACGGCTCGGCAACGACCTGGACTTCACGACCGATGCCCGTCCCGAGGACGTTCTCAAGATCGTGCGCCCGTGGGCGGACTCCGTCTGGGAAGTCGGGATCGCGTTCGGCACGGTGGGCGCCCACAAGGGCGGCTACCAGATCGAGGTGACCACCTACCGCTCGGAGGCCTACGACCGCACTTCGCGCAAGCCCGAGGTGTCGTACGGCGACTCCATCGAGCAGGATCTCGTCCGCCGTGACTTCACGGTGAACGCCATGGCGGTGGCGCTGCCGGAGAAGGAGTTCGTCGACCCGCACGGCGGGCTCGAGGATCTCGCGGCCCGTGTGCTGCGCACGCCCGGCACCCCGGAGGAGTCGTTCTCTGACGACCCGCTGCGGATGATGAGGGCCGCGCGGTTCGCGGCTCAGCTCGACTTCGAGGTCGCGCCCGAGGTCGTCACGGCGATGACGGAGATGGCCGAGCGCATCGAGATCGTCTCGGCCGAGCGGGTGCGGGACGAGCTGAACAAGCTGATCCTCTCCCAGCAGCCGCGCAAGGGCCTGACGCTGCTCGTCGAGACGGGCCTCGCCGAACGCGTGGTTCCCGAGCTGCCGGCTCTGCGGCTGGAGCGTGACGAGCACCACCGCCACAAGGACGTCTACGACCACTCGCTGATCGTCCTGGAGCAGGCGATGGCACTGGAGGAGGACGGCCCCGACCTCACCCTCCGCCTGGCTGCCCTGCTGCATGACATCGGCAAGCCGCGCACGCGCCGCTTCGAGAAGGACGGCCGGGTCTCGTTCCACCACCACGAAGTGGTCGGGGCCAAGATGACCAAGAAGCGCATGACGGCTCTGAAGTACTCCAACGAGCTGGTGAAGGACGTCTCACGTCTGGTCGAACTCCACCTGCGCTTTCACGGCTACGGCACGGGTGAGTGGACGGACTCGGCAGTCCGTCGTTACGTCCGTGACGCCGGCCCGCTCCTGGACCGCCTCCACAAGCTGACCCGCTCGGACTGCACGACCCGCAACAAGCGCAAGGCGGCGGCTCTCTCACGTGCGTACGACGGGCTGGAGGAGCGGATCGCCAAGCTGGAGGAGCAGGAGGAGCTGGACTCGATCCGCCCGGACCTCGACGGCAACCAGATCATGGAGATCCTCGGTGTCGGCCCCGGCCCGGTCATCGGCCGCGCCTACCAGCACATGCTGGAGCTGCGCCTGGAGAACGGGCCGATGGAGCAGGACGCTGCGGTGGCCGCGCTCAAGGAGTGGTGGGCCGGGCAGGGGAGCTGAGGCTGTGAAACGGGGTCATGTTTCACGTGAAACATGACCCCGCTGGAGACCGACCGAGGGGCGGTGTTTCACGTGAAACACCGCCCCTCGTCTCGTGTCTGCCTACTTCTTGTAGTCCTTCAGGCAGAGCAGGAAGTCCTTGCCGTCACCGCTCTCGGTGTACGTGTACTGGAAGTCCTTGGCCTCGGCCTCGCACTTGCTGGAGGCCAGCGTCTGCGTGAGGTACGAGCCCTCGATCTTGGCGAGCACCTTGAACTGGGCCTTGGCGTCGTCACACTTGACGACTTCCAGGTCCGGGTTGTTGTCGCTGGTGCTGCCGCGGTGCATGCAGTCACCGACAGCGGCCGTATTGGCGTCGTCCCGGCTGGCTATGTAGCCGCCGATGGCCACGCCCGCCACAGCGATGACGATGACGATGTTCTTGATCGTCTTGAAGCTGAGCTTGCGGCCGGACGGCTGCGGGGGAACCGGAGCATACGGACCGCCCTGGGGCGGGAAGCCGGGCTGACCAGGCTGCTGCGGGTAACCGCCCTGGGGCGGGAACGGAGCCTGGGGTGCAGCCGCGGGCTGGCCCTGTGCGAATGGATTGCCCTGGGGCGGCGGAGTAGTCACTTGGGGGTCCCCCTAGAACATGGTGAGTGACGCGAACATGTCGCGAGATAAGACCCACGTAAGGTAGCGGTCCCCACTGACACCGCAGTAGCCAGAAGTGGCTCTGTGTCATTGATGTGACACTTACTGACGGCCAAACCGGGCCATAGCTACAGCTACTGCTGCGTAGGTAACGGCGATTGTGATCACCAGCGGCACGGATCGGCCGTCCGGCGGCAGCATCAGGGCGGCCACGGCGGCCGCGCCGACGAAGGAAACGTTGAAGAGGACGTCGTAGACAGAGAAGATCCGGCCACGGAAGCCGTCCTCGACGGTGGACTGGACGATGGTGTCCGTGGCGATCTTCGCGCCCTGGGTGGTCAGCCCCAGGACGAAGGCCGCGGCCAGCAGCGGGGCAGTGGCGAACGGCAGCCCGAGAGCGGGCTCCAGCAGCGCCGCGGCCCCGGCACACACGACGATCCAGCGGCCGGGCCCGAGCCGCCCCGCGCTCCAGGGCGTCACCACGGCCGCAGCGAAGAACCCGGCTCCGGAGACGCCCAACGCCAGGCCCAGCAGGGCGAGTCCGTCGTCCGTGGTCGAGGTGAGGGCGTACCGGCACAGCATCAGCAGCATGACCAGCAGGGCGCCGTAGCAGAACCGCATCAGGGACATCGCCACGAGCGCCCAGGCTGCCTCCCTGCGCTGCGGAGCGGCCAGATGGCGCACACCTGCCGCCAAGTCGCGGGCAGTGCCGGTGAGAGCCGTCCCGATCCGCTCGCGCGCCAAGGGCCGGTCTGGGCCGAGGAGTTCCCGCGCCATGCTCAGCGATGCCAGGGCCGCGCACAGGTACAGCCCGGCCCCCACCAGCACCACAGCGGCGTCCGAGTCCGCCACCACCAGGCGCACGGCGAAGGCGAGGCCGCCGCCCGCAGTCGCCGCCAGTGTTCCGGCCGTCGGAGAGAGGGAGTTGGCGATGACCAGGCGGTCGGCGTCGACCACGCGCGGCAGGGCGGCGGACAGGCCCGACAGGACGAAGCGGTTGACCGCGGTGACGCACAGAGCCGAGACGTAGAAGAGCCAGTCCGGAGCCGGGCTGAGGATCAGCAGGGCCGTCGCGGACGCCAGCAGGGCCCGCAACAGGCTGCCGAACAGCAGGACCTGGCGGCGCCGCCAGCGGTCCAGCAGGACACCGGCGAAGGGGCCGACGAGGGAGTACGGGAGCAGCAGCACCGCCATCGCGGAGGCGACCGCGGCCGCCGAGGTCTGCTTCTCCGGCGAGAAGACCACGTACGCGGCGAGCGCGACCTGGTAGACGCCGTCGGCACCCTGGGAGAGCAGACGTACGGCGAGCAGGCGCCGGAAGCCCTGGAAGCGCAGGAGGACGCGCAGGTCACGGACGACGGCCATGCGGCACAGCCTCACATATGGGAAGGGTCCCCGGGTCGTGCGACCCGGGGACCCTCACAGCCCTGGCAGGAGCGACTGGTTGCGGCGCGTCAGCGCTCGACCTCACCCTTGATGAACTTCTCGACGTTCTCGCGGGCCTCGTCGTCGAAGTACTGCACGGGCGGGGACTTCATGAAGTAGCTCGACGCCGACAGGATCGGACCGCCGATGCCGCGGTCCTTGGCGATCTTCGCGGCGCGCAGGGCGTCGATGATGACGCCGGCGGAGTTCGGGGAGTCCCAGACCTCGAGCTTGTACTCCAGGTTCAGCGGGACGTCACCGAAGGCGCGGCCCTCGAGGCGGACGTAGGCCCACTTGCGGTCGTCCAGCCAGGCGACGTAGTCGGACGGGCCGATGTGGACATTGCCCTCGCCCAGCTCGCGGTCGCGGATCTGGGAGGTGACGGCCTGCGTCTTGGAGATCTTCTTCGACTCGAGGCGGTCGCGCTCGAGCATGTTCTTGAAGTCCATGTTGCCGCCGACGTTCAGCTGCATCGTGCGGTCCAGGACGACGCCCCGGTCCTCGAACAGCTTCGCCATCACGCGGTGCGTGATGGTGGCGCCCACCTGGGACTTGATGTCGTCACCGACGATCGGGACGCCCGCCTCGGTGAACTTGTCCGCCCACTCCTTGGTGCCGGCGATGAAGACCGGAAGGGCGTTGACGAAGGCGACCTTGGCGTCGATGGCGCACTGGGCGTAGAACTTCGCCGCGTCCTCGGAGCCGACGGGCAGGTAGCAGACGAGGACGTCGACCTGCTGGTCCTTGAGGGCCTGGACGACGTCGACCGGCTCCTCGGCGGACTCCTCGATGGTCTCGCGGTAGTACTTGCCGAGGCCGTCGAGGGTGTGGCCGCGCTGGACCGTCACACCGGTGCTGGGTACGTCGCAGATCTTGATGGTGTTGTTCTCGGAGGCGCCGATGGCGTCCGCCAGGTCGAGGCCGACCTTCTTGGCGTCCACGTCGAACGCGGCGACGAACTCGACGTCGCTGACGTGGTAGTCGCCGAACTGGACGTGCATCAGGCCCGGCACCTTGGACGCCGGGTCGGCGTCCTTGTAGTACTCGACTCCCTGTACCAGCGATGCGGCGCAGTTGCCCACACCGACGATGGCTACGCGAACCGAACCCATTCCGGTTGCTCCCTGTGTGTACGAGTGAGGCCCTGAGTGGGCTCTCACGTGGCGGTGTCGTCGGGCGAATCCGGACGGGGGTCGCCCCCCGGCCGGGGCAGGTCGCCCGACGCTCCATATGTGGTGTCGCGCGAAGCGGGCTCCCCGCTGGCCGGACCCTTGAGGTCCCGCCCCGCCCGCTCGCTCTCGATGAGCTCGTTCAGCCAGCGCACCTCGCGCTCCACGGACTCCATCCCGTGGCGCTGGAGCTCGAGCGTGTAGTCGTCGAGGCGCTCCCGGGTACGGGCCAGGGAAGCGCTCATCTTCTCGAGCCGCTCCTCCAGCCGGCTGCGGCGGCCTTCCAGTACGCGCATGCGGACATCGCGTGAGGTTTGGCCGAAGAAGGCGAAACGGGCTGCGAAGGTTTCGTCCTCGTACGCGTCGGGCCCGGTCTGTGAGAGCAGCTGCTCGAAGTGCTCCTTGCCCTCCGCTGTCAACCGGTAGACGATCTTGGCGCGGCGCCCCGCGAGGGGGGCGGCGAGGGCGTCCTCGGTGGTGTTCCCCGTTTCCTCGATCAGCCAGCCGTTGGCGACCAGCGTCTTGAGGCAGGGGTAGAGCGTCCCGTAGCTGAAGGCACGGAAGACGCCCAGTGATGTGTTGAGCCGTTTGCGCAGCTCATAGCCGTGCATCGGAGATTCGCGGAGCAGGCCGAGTACGGCGAACTCGAGGATCCCGGAACGCCGGCTCATCGTCGCCTCCTCTCGCCGCGGTGCGCATGTATCAGTCCGATGTGTCGGGCCGATGTGTCGAGCTGATGTATCGACTCGATACATCACGACGATAGAACGGCCTTCCGGATGCGACAAGAGGGGGGCGGGTGAACGGGGTCACATCACCGATTCATCGGATGCGAGTTGCCTGATTTGAGGTGAACTTCAGGGCTCGGCAGGTTTTGGCGGTGCGTAGTCTGTGCGCCATGCACATCACCGGGAACCGAGTGACGCCCGAGAGCGTCGTCGTCTTCGGTGTAGTACGGGTGCATGCGGGACCGATGAATGCGGAGCCGACCGCATCCGTACTTCGGGGGGACCGGAAACTAGCCGCCGTTTCCAGGCGCGCAGGGGTGCGCCTGCCCGAGGAGTAGTCGTTCGATGAGCGAGCACCGTCGCAAACCGCCGCAGCCGCAGGGAGGCGGACGTGCCGCGGCCCGACGCGGCCAGTCCGGCTCGTCCTCCGGCCGCCGCGCGGCACCGCGAGGCGCCACCGGGTCTCCGTCCGAGTCCTATGGGTCGGACTCCTACGGCTCTGGGGGTGAGGAGCGTCAGTACGGCGGCCGTGCCGAGGCCCGGCGTGCGGCGCAGAGAAGTACGGGTGGCGGCCGCCGGAGAGCGGCCGAACCGCCCCGGGGTGGCCGGCGTGCCGCTCCTGGTGGCCCGGCCGGGCCCGGCCGGGGCCGAGGACGCGTGGCCGCGGTCCCCGACAAGAATCGGCTGATCGACTATCCGCGCGCCGGCAAGTACGGCTGGCAGCGCTGGATGCCGTCCTGGAAGCTCGTCTCCGGCCTGTGCATCGGCTTCTTCGGCAGCCTGGTGGCCGTGGCGGGCATCGGCTACGCCATGGTGGGCGTCCCCAATGAGGAGAACGCTGCGGCACTGTCGCAGAACAACGTCTACTACTGGGCCGACGGCAGCCAGATGGTCGCGGCGGGCAGCGGTCAGAACCGGCAGAACGTCACGATCGACCGGATCCCCAAAGCCATGCAGTGGGCGGTGATCTCGGCCGAGAACAAGAGCTTCTACCAGGACTCCGGTGTCGACCCCATGGGTATCGCCCGGGCCGTGGCGAACATGGCGCGGGGCGGTGACACGCAAGGTGGTTCGACGATCACCCAGCAGTTCGTCAAGAACACCTACCTGAGCCAGGAGCAGTCACTCAGTCGCAAGTTCAAGGAGATGTTCATCTCGATCAAGGTGGGCACCAAGCTCACCAAGGGCGAGATCCTCCAGGGCTACCTCAACACCTCGTACTACGGCCGCGGCGCCTACGGCATCCAGGCCGCCGCGCAGACCTACTACGGCAAGGAGGCGTACCAGCTCACGCCCAGTGAGTGCGCCTTCCTCGCCGCCCTGCTCAAGGGCCCGACGTACTACGACCCCGCGGGTAACGACGGCATCGACACGACGGCGACCGCCAAGGCCAACCGCAAGCGTTCTGAGGCGCGTTGGAGCTGGATCCTCGAGCAGATGCACAACGACAAGAGGATCACGGACAAGCAATACCAGGACGCGATCAAGAAGTACCCCATGCCCGATCCCCGCAAGGCGTCCAAGGGCATGACCGGCCAGATCGGGTACCTGGCGGACACGGCCAAGAAGTACGTCCTGAACCACTCCAACATCTCCGAGAAGCAGTTCGACCAGGGCGGCTACCAGATCCGGACGACGTTCAAGAAGGCCAACGTCGAGGCACTGGCGAAGGCCGTCAAGAAGGTCGAGAAGGAGAAGCTCGACCCGAAGAACCGCGAGCTGGACAAGCACGTCCAGTTCGGTGCGGCGTCGGTGAAGCCCAAGGACGGCGCGATCGTCGCGCTCTACGGCGGTGCGGGTTACGAGAACGGCCACTTCAACAACAACGCGGACACCTCGGGTGTCCCCGTCGGGTCGACGTGGAAGCCGTTCGTGCTCGCCGCCGCGATGGAGCACGGCACCTACCGCAGCGACGGTCCCCTCTCGCCGCTGAGCAAGTACAACGGCAACGACCACCTCAAGGTCAAGAACAACGACGGCACCTACGTGCTGAAGAAGGACAACACCCCGTTCTTCCAGGAGAACGAGAGCGACCGCCCCTGGGGCTACATCTCCCTGTACAAGGCGATGGAACAGTCGGTCAACACCCCGTTCGTGCAGCTCGGCATGGATGTGGGGATGAGGAACGTGCGGGACGTGGCCGAGAAGTCCGGCATCCTGGACGGCAGCTTCGCCACGCTCAACCCGTCGTTCGCGCTCGGTACCTCGACTCCCAGTGCGATCCGTATGGCCGACGCCTACGCGACATTCGCCGCCGCGGGCAAGCAGGCCGCCCCGTACTCGGTGACCAGCGTCAAGTTCAACGGTCAGGAAGTCGAAGGCTTCGACAAGCCGAGGGTCACGCAGGCGATGCCGGAGAACGTGGCCAACAACGTCACGAACGTTCTGGAGAACGTCATCGAGAACGGTACGGGCAAGAAGGCGCTCGCCCTGGGCCGTACGGCGGCCGGCAAGACCGGTACCACCGACGAGAACAAGTCGGCCTGGTTCGTCGGCTACACCCAGCAGCTGTCGACCTCGGTCGCGATGTTCCGTGAGGACCCCAAGAGCGCCAAGCTGCTCTCCATGAACGGCACCGCCGGTGAGAAGTCCATCCACGGTGGTGACGTCCCCACGCTGGTGTGGACCGAGTACATGAAGGCCGCGCTGAAGGGCAAGCCCGACCTCGGCTTCCCGGAGGCCGAGAAGATCGGTGAGATCCAGGACGCGGTGGGTGCTCCGTCGCCGACCCCGACGCCCAGTGTGGAGCCCAGCGAGACCGTGACCGAGTCGCCGAGCCCCACGCCCACGGAGAGCTCGACTCCGTCGCCGTCGCCGAGCGACACCTGCGGGTTCTTCGGCTGTGAGGAAGACGGTGGCGCGCAGAACGGCGGCACCGGCAACGGAGGCACAGACGGAGGAGCGTCCACCGAGCCCACGCCAACCGATACGAACCTGGATGGCGGCAACAGCAGAGGCAACGGCAACGGAGGCATCTTCGGAGGTCCCGAGGGATAGCCGCCGCTGACAGATCGCCCGGCTTGGGTGTTTCACGTGAAACGCGAGGGTGTTTCACGTGGAACAAGGGCCGCCGTCCCCTTTGGGTGCGGCGGCCCTCGGCGTGTTCCCAGACTCGTACGGCAGGATGTGCGGCATGCCCAGTGCAGAATCGACGCCAGCGAGCGTCCATGAGCCGGACCTGGTGCGGCCGACCAAGGAGGACGAGGTCGCCGCGGCCGGCAGCGAGCTGATCGGCGGACCGCTCGGGCGGCGTGCCCTGCTCGGGGCGTCCTGGTGGACTCCCGTGCGGGTGATCGCGCTGGTGGCGATCGGCATGTTCGCTCTCGGACTGGTCCAGAAGGCGCCCTGCTACAACGGCGCCTGGTTCTTCGGCGCCAGCTCCCAGTACACGCATGCCTGCTACTCGGACATCCCGCACCTCTACCAGGGGCGCGGCTTCGCCGACGGGCTCGTGCCGTACTTCGACAGACTCCCCGGCGACATGCAGTACCTGGAGTACCCGGTGCTCACCGGTGTCTTCATGGAGGTCGCCTCCTGGCTCACGCCCGGCAGCGGCACCATCCAGTACCAGGAGCAGTGGTACTGGATGGTCAACGCTGGAATGCTCATGGTGTGTGCTGCGGTCATCGCCGTCTGCGTGACCCGTACCCACGCCCGGCGTCCCTGGGACGGCCTGCTTGTCGCCCTGGCGCCCGCCGCCGCGCTGACGGCCACCATCAACTGGGACCTGCTCGCGGTCGCTCTGACGGCCGCCGCGATGCTGATGTGGTCACGTGGCCGCTCCCTCGCCTTCGGCGTACTGCTGGGGCTCGCCACGGCCGCCAAGCTCTACCCGTTCCTGCTCCTCGGGCCGCTGATGGTGCTGTGCTGGCGCACGGGCAGGTGGCGCGCGTTCGGGACGGCTCTGGGCGGCGCGGCCGCCGCCTGGGTCGTCGTGAACGGGCCGGTGATGCTCTTCGCGTTCGAGGGCTGGTCGAAGTTCTACACGTTCAGCCAGGAACGGGGCGTCGACTTCGGCTCCTTCTGGCTGATCATGGCCCAGAACTCGGACGACCCGCTCAGCACCGACACGGTCAACACACTGGCCACGCTGCTGATGCTGGCGTGCTGCGCGGCTGTCGCGGCGCTCGCACTGACCGCCCCGCGCCGCCCGCGGTTCGCCCAGCTCGCGTTCCTGATCGTCGCGGCGTTCATCCTCACCAACAAGGTCTACTCGCCGCAGTACGTCCTGTGGCTGGTACCCCTGGCCGCCCTCGCCCGGCCGAAGTGGCGGGACTACCTGATCTGGCAGGCCTGCGAGGTGGCGTACTTCCTGGGGATCTGGCTGTACCTCGCGTACACGACCAGCGGAGACGCTCACAAAGGGCTGCCCACCGACGGGTACCACTGGGCCATCGCCCTGCATCTGCTGGGGACGCTGTACCTGTGCGTGATGGTCGTGCGGGACATCTTCCTGCCGGAGCGGGATCCGGTGCGGCGGGCCGGTGACGATGATCCCTCGGGCGGAGTGCTCGACGGCGCCGAGGACGTCTTCGTTCTCGGTCCGGCCGCTCGCCCCCGACGGCAGATGACCGCCCAGTTCGAGGGCCCATCGGTCGAGTGGGGAAAGCCGGGCGCCACGGGCGGTTCGCTCTGAGCGAACGGCGCCAGATGCCGTAGCCGGACACACAGAAGGCCGTACACGAATCGTGTACGGCCTTCTTGTCGCGCTGTGCGGGTGGGTGCTGTGACGGTCAGCGGTCCATGATCCGGTCGAACTGCGTGGTGGTGTGCCGCAGATGGGCCACCAACTCGTCGCCGACCTTCGGCTCGGGTGCGTCCGCCGGCACGAACAGGATCGAGACCTGCATGTGCGGCGGCTCCGCGAACCAGCGCTGCTTGCCGCCCCAGACGAAGGGAGAAAGGTTCCGGTTCACCGTCGCGAGGCCGGCACGGGCGACGCCCTTGGCGCGCGGCATGACGCCGTGCAGCGCCTTGGGAGCCTCCAGCCCCACCCCGTGCGACGTACCGCCCGCCACGACGACCAGGAAGCCGTCCGAGGCCGCCTTTTGCTGCCGGTAGCCGAAGCGGTCGCCCTTGGCGACGCGGGTGACGTCCAGGACCGCGCCACGGTACTCCGTGGCGTCGTGGTCCCCCAGCCACAGCCGCGTGCCGATGCGGGCCCGGAAACGGGTCTGCGGGAACTGCTGCTGAAGCCGGGCGAGTTCCTCGGCCTTGAGGTGGCTGACGAACATCGTGTGCAGGGGGAGCCGGGCGGCACGCAGCCGGTCCATCCAGCCGATGACCTCCTCGACGGCGTCCGAGCCGTCGGTGCGGTCCAGCGGCAGGTGAATGGCGAAGCCCTCCAGGCGGACGTTCTCGATGGCGGCGTGCAACTGGGCCAGGTCCTGCTCGCTGATGCCGTGCCGCTTCATCGAGGACATCACCTCGATCACCACACGGGCACCGACCAGGCCGTACACGCCGTCTATCGAGGAGACGGAGCGGATGACCCGGTCCGGCAGCGGCACCGGCTCCTCACCCCGCCGGTACGGCGTCAGCACCAGCAGGTCCCCGCCGAACCAGTCCTTGATCCGGGCGGCCTCGTACGTCGTGCCGACGGCGAGGACGTCCGAGCCCAGCCGTGTGGCCTCCTCCGCCAGCCGCTCGTGCCCGAAGCCGTAGCCGTTGCCCTTGCAGACCGGCACGAGGCCCGGGAACTGCTCCTGCACGTGCTTGTGGTGCGCACGCCAGCGCGCGGTGTCGACGTAGAGCGTGAGCGCCATGACCGGACCTGGGACCTTTCTCGCGGTGCCGTGTAGCGGCGGTTTGCCGTGTATCAGGGGTATAGAAGCACTGAACGGGACATCAGCGGCGCGACATGTAGATGTCGAGCGCCTTGTGCAGCAGCTTGTTCAGAGGGAAGTCCCACTCGCCGAGGTATTCGGCCGCCTGGCCGCCGGTACCCACCTTGAACTGGATCAGGCCGAAGAGGTGGTCGGTCTCGTCCAGCGAGTCGGAAATGCCGCGCAGGTCGTAGACGGTGGCGCCGAGCGCGTAGGCGTCGCGCAGCATCCGCCACTGCATCGCGTTCGAGGGCCGGACCTCGCGGCCGATGTTGTCGGAGGCGCCGTAGGAGTACCACACGTGCCCGCCGACGATCAGCATCGTGGCGGCCGACAGGTTCACGCCGTTGTGCCGGGCGAAGTACAGCCGCATGCGGTTGGGGTCCTCGGTGTTGAGGGCCGTCCACATGCGCTGGAAGTACGACAGCGGGCGTGGCCGGAAGTGGTCGCGCACGGCCGTGATCTCGTACAGTCGCTGCCATTCCTCGAGGTCCTGGTAGCCGCCCTGGACGACCTCGACGCCGGCCTTCTCGGCCTTCTTGATGTTGCGGCGCCACAGCTGGTTGAAGTTCTTGTGGACCTCTTCCAGGGAGCGGTTCGCCAGCGGCACCTGGTACACGTAGCGTGGCTGGACGTCGCCGAAGCCGGCGCCGCCGTCCTCGCCCTGCTGCCAGCCCATGCGGCGCAGCTTGTCGGCCACCTCGAAGGCGCGCGGCTCGATGTGGTCGGCCTCGATGTCGCGCAGGCGCTTGACGTCCGGGTTCTGGATGCCCTGCTTGATGGAGGGGGCTTCCCAGCGCCGGATGATCACCGGCGGGCCCATCTTCACGGAGAAGGCGCCCTGCTGCTTCAGGTGCGCCAGCATCGGCTCGAGCCACTCCTGCAGATTCGGCGCGAACCAGTTGATGACCGGGCCCTCGGGCAGGTAGGCGAGGTAGCGCTTGATCTTGGGAAGCTGCCGGTAGAGAACCAGACCGGCACCGACCATCTCGCCGGTGCGGTCGTCGAACCAGCCGAGGTTCTCGGAGCGCCACTCCGCCTTGACGTCAGCCCAGGCCGGGACCTGCATGTGGCTCGCCGACGGCAGGCTCTGGATGTAGGCCAGATGCTGCTCGCGACTGATGGTCCTCAGGGTCAGGCTCATTTAGGGGCGCTCCTCGGGCTGGTGTGTCCCCATGGGTACAGGGGCTCCGGCTCTCGCGCGAAGCCTACTGCGCCTTGGAAGCGCGCCGGTTGGGCGTACGGGACCTTCGCCCCGGCCAGAGGCCGGCCGGGGCGTGATCCGGTGTTCAGCTGAGGGGGTGTCCTGGCGTCAGCCGATCAGGCCGCCGTGCGCCATGCCCAGGAAGAACCCGACTCCCGATGCACCCAGGCCCAGGATCAGGCCGAAGCGCTCCCGGGTCGTCTCCGAGATCCACTGGCCGTAGGCACCCGTGAGGATGCCCACCAGGCCGGCCCAGGAGCTGAGCAGGTGCAGGTCTTCGTCGATGATCGCCGTGAGGAACGACAAGAGGCCCAGCACCAGGGTCACCGCGAGCAGGGTGTCCTGGAGGGGATGGGGTTTGCCGTCCGTGGCGAAGAGACCGCCGGCGGTGTTGGGTCGCAATGCCTGTGCCATAGGGCACCTCCTGCGAAAGGCGGCGCATCGTAGCGCCATACACACCCGATGTGTACAGATTGGCTGCCCCGGCGCCCGGATTTCAACCGCAAGCCGCTGTGAGGGTACTCTGTACCGTCCGCACCGGTGTCTGCCCATGTCACGGCAGGGGCTTCTCGCCAGAACCCCCGATTGTCAGTGGTGGCCGATACCGTTGCCTACGCATCACAACCCTCCTGCCACGGAACGACCGTGGCCGCTGAGTCCAAAGGAGGTGGGTTCCACATGCGTCACTACGAGGTGATGGTCATCCTCGACCCCGAGGTCGAGGAGCGCGCTGTCTCTCCGTTGATCGAGAACTTCCTCTCTGTCGTCCGTGACGGCGGCGGAAAGGTCGAGAAGGTCGACACCTGGGGCCGTCGTCGTCTCGCGTACGAGATCAAGAAGAAGCCCGAGGGCATCTACTCGGTCATCGACCTGCAGGCCGAGCCTGCGGTCGTCAAGGAGCTCGACCGCCAGATGAACCTGAACGAGTCGGTCCTCCGGACCAAGGTCCTCCGCCCCGAGACCCACTGAGCTTCCCAGCTCAGCTGATCCCGGGATTCGAGTAGCAAGCAGCCAGAGCAAACCCGCCGAGAGGTTCCCCCATGGCAGGCGAGACCGTCATCACGGTCGTCGGCAATCTTGTCGACGACCCCGAGCTGCGCTTCACCCCCTCCGGTGCGGCGGTCGCGAAGTTCCGTGTCGCGTCCACCCCCCGCACCTTCGACCGCCAGACGAACGAGTGGAAGGACGGCGAAAGCCTCTTCCTGACCTGCTCGGTCTGGCGTCAGGCGGCGGAGAACGTCGCTGAGTCGCTCCAGCGAGGCATGCGCGTCATCGTGCAGGGCCGGCTGAAGCAGCGGTCTTACGAGGACCGTGAGGGTGTCAAGCGCACGGTCTACGAGCTGGACGTCGAGGAAGTCGGCGCCAGCCTGCGCAACGCCACGGCCAAGGTCACCAAGACCACCGGCCGCGGTGGCCAGGGCGGCTACGGCGGCGGTGGCGGCGGCAGCCAGGGTGGCGGCGGCTGGGGCGGCGGCCCCGGCGGTGGCCAGCAGGGCGGCGGCGCTCCCGCCGACGACCCGTGGGCGACCGGCGCTCCCGCCGGTGGCAACCAGGGCGGTGGCGGCGGCTGGGGTGGAAACTCCGGCGGCGGTGGCGGCGGCTACTCGGACGAGCCCCCCTTCTAAGGGCGGGTTCGCACTCACACTTCTTGATCACACAGGAGAAACACCATGGCTAAGCCGCCTGTGCGCAAGCCGAAGAAGAAGGTCTGCGCATTCTGCAAGGACAAGGTCACGTACGTGGACTACAAGGACACGAACATGCTGCGGAAGTTCATTTCCGACCGCGGCAAGATCCGTGCCCGCCGCGTGACCGGCAACTGCACGCAGCACCAGCGTGACGTCGCCACGGCCGTGAAGAACAGCCGTGAGATGGCGCTGCTGCCCTACACCTCCACCGCGCGATAAGGGAAGGGTGACCGACTCATGAAGATCATCCTCACCCACGAGGTCTCCGGCCTCGGTGCCGCGGGCGACGTCGTCGACGTCAAGGACGGTTACGCTCGCAACTACCTGATCCCGCGGAAGTTCGCTATCCGCTGGACCAAGGGTGGCGAGAAGGACGTCGAGCAGATCCGTCGTGCTCGCAAGATCCACGAGATTCAGACCATCGAGCAGGCCAACGCTGTGAAGGCCCAGCTCGAGGGCGTCAAGGTCCGTCTGGCCGTCCGCTCCGGCGACGCCGGTCGTCTCTTCGGTTCCGTCACCCCGGCCGACATCGCTTCCGCGATCAAGGCCTCCGGCGGTCCCGAGGTCGACAAGCGCCGCATCGAGCTCGGCTCGCCGATCAAGACGCTGGGCGCTCACGAGACGTCCGTGCGTCTGCACCCCGAGGTTGCCGCCAAGGTCAACATCGAGGTCGTCGCGGCCTGAGTGCCGCGTGTGCTGAAGCAGTAAGCGATGGGGCCGCACCCTGCGGGGTGCGGCCCCATTCGTGTTCGCCAAGCTCGTGTCTGCCAGAGAAACAGGTACGTCGTGTTTCACGTGAAACAGGCAGCGTTTCACGTGAAACGGTCAGCGGGTCGCGCCCGTCACCATCCAGCGGCCCGAGCGAGTGCGAAGCCACAGGGTCAGCATCCGAACGGTCATCATCAGCGTCATCGTGGCCCAGAGAGCGGTCAGCCCGCCGCCCAGCACCGGGACCAGCAGAGCGGCCGGCGTGAAGACGGCCAGGGTGATCAGCATCGCCCAGGCCAGGTAAGGGCCGTCGCCGGCACCCATCAGGACGCCGTCCAGGACGAAGACGATGCCGGAGATGGGCTGGGAGAGGGCGACGATGATCAGGGCGGGCAGCGCCACATCCTTGACTGCCGGGTCGCTGGTGAACAGGGGCAGGAACACCGGTCGGGCGACGACCACCAGGATTCCGAGGACGACTCCGACGGCGATACCCCACTCGACCATGCGGCGGCAGGCGTCCCGGGCGCCCTGGGCGTCACCGGCTCCGAGGTAGCGACCGATGATGGCCTGTCCCGCGATGGCGATGGCGTCGAGTGCGAACGCCAGAAGGCTCCACAGGGAGAGGATGATCTGGTGAGCGGCGATGTCGGCATCCCCGAGGCGGGCGGCGACCGCCGTGGCGATCATCAGGATCGCCCGCAGCGAGAGGGTGCGCACCAGCAGCGGCACACCGGCTTGCGCGGAGGCCCTGATCCCGGCGGCATCCGGGCGCAGCGAGGCACCATGCTTGCGTGCTCCTCGCAGAACCACCACGAGATAGACCGCGGCCATGCCGCACTGGGCGATCACGGTGCCCCACGCGGAACCGGCGATCCCCAGATCGGCGCCGTAGACAAGACCGGCGTTGAGGGCGCCGTTGGCGACGAAGCCGGCGATGGCGACGTAGAGCGGGGTCCTGGTGTCCTGTAGGCCGCGCAGGACACCGGTCGCCGCGAGGACCACGAGCATGGCCGGTATGCCGAGCACCGAGATGCGCAGATAGGTGATCGCGTAGGGGGCTGCCGCGTCCGAGGCGCCGAAGAGGTCCACGATGTGGGGTGCCGTCGGCAGCGCGACGGCGACGACGGCAGCGCCGAGAAGCAGTGCCAGCCAGATACCGTCCATGCCTTGCCGGATGGCGGCCGGGAGGTCGCCCGCTCCGACGCGACGGGCAACCGCGGCCGTCGTGGCGTAGGCGAGGAAGACGAAGACGCTCACGGCGGTCATCAGCAGGGCCGAGGCGACGCCGAGACCGGCGAGTTGGGCTGTGCCCAGGTGGCCCACGATGGCGGTGTCGGCCAAGAGGAAGAGGGGCTCGGCGACGAGGGCGCCGAAGGCCGGCACGGCCAGCGCGACGATCTCTCGGTCGTGCTGTCTCCTGCCGGTTCGGCTTCGCACGGGGGCCTGTGTCATGTGCACCAATCTAATCGTCCACAGGTAAGAGATGCAAAGCTTTTGTGACCCTTACTGTCCGTCCTGGGGTGCGCACTGCTGTGCCCTGTTCGAGGCGAACTTGGGCTGCTTGGGGAAGTTTTTCTTCTGCACAGCCGGTGGACGACAAAGATGCAGGTCGGAGGGATTTTCGTGGTGGGGGTCGCTGCTTGTTCACAGGGCTGTCCACCGGGTCGTGCACAGGTTTTGCGGAGTTCTCCACAGCATCTCGGCCGTCGTCCACATGGCCTGTGGATAACCAGATTGGCTGACGGTGCCGACAGGCCTACGGTGGTCCGGCGCCCGCTCCGTCCCGCCGGTTTTCAAAACGCCACAAAACCGGCGCGTGCCAACCGGAGTTGGGCCTCTTATTTGTCAGTGCCGTGCCGTAGAACAGAGGGGCACGGCTAGGTCTGCTTCGGCGGACGGGAGGAGGTGGCTCGGTGAGCATTTCCGAGCCCTTGGACGATCCGTGGGCCGACAGCGGTCCCAGTGATCGTCTGCCCGCCTCCCGCCGACGTGGTGACGGAGCCCGGGGCCGTGACGAACAGCACGAGCGTGGCAGGGACAACGGGGCGTGGGACGGATCGGCCCCGTCCTTCGAGCGGGTACCGCCGCAGGACATCGATGCCGAGCAGTCCGTCCTCGGCGGCATGCTCCTCTCCAAGGACGCCATCGCAGACGTCGTCGAGATCCTCAAGGGTCACGACTTCTACAAGCCGGCCCACGAGACGATCTACCAGGCCGTCCTCGACGTCTACGCCAAGGGCGAGCCGGCCGACCCCATCACGATCGCGGCCGAGCTCACCAAGCGCGGCGAGATCAACAAGGTCGGCGGGGCCTCGTATCTGCACACCCTCGTCCAGACGGTCCCCACGGCGGCCAACGCGGCGTACTACGCGGAGATCGTGCACGAGCGGGCCGTGCTGCGCCGCCTGGTCGAGGCCGGGACACGCATCACGCAGATGGGGTACGCGGCCGACGACGACGTCGACGAGATCGTCAACCGCGCCCAGGCAGAGGTCTACGCGGTCACCGAGCAGCGCACCAGCGAGGACTACCTGCCGCTCGGCGACATCATGGAGGGCGCGCTCGACGAGATCGAGGCGATCGGCTCGCGCAGTGGCGAAATGACGGGCGTTCCCACCGGGTTCACCGACCTCGACTCCCTCACCAACGGTCTGCACCCGGGGCAGATGATCGTCATCGCGGCTCGTCCCGCCATGGGCAAGTCGACGCTCGCCCTGGACTTCGCCCGGGCCGCGTCGATCAAGCACAACCTGCCGAGCGTCATCTTCTCCCTGGAAATGGGGCGCAACGAGATCGCCATGCGTCTGCTGTCCGCGGAGGCCCGCGTCGCCCTGCACCACATGCGGTCCGGCACCATGACGGACGATGACTGGACGCGCCTGGCGCGCCGGATGCCCGAGGTCTCGTCCGCACCGCTCTACATCGACGACTCCCCCAACCTGTCGATGATGGAGATTCGCGCGAAGTGCCGTCGGCTGAAACAGCGAAACGACATCAAGCTCGTGATCATCGACTATCTGCAGCTGATGCAGGCCGGAGGTTCCAAGCGCTCCGAGAGCCGGCAGCAGGAGGTCTCGGACATGTCCCGGAATCTCAAGCTCCTCGCCAAGGAGCTGGAGGTTCCCGTGATCGCGCTCTCCCAGCTCAACCGTGGTCCCGAACAGCGCACGGACAAGAAACCGATGGTGTCCGACCTGCGTGAGTCGGGCTCCATCGAGCAGGACGCCGACATGGTGATCCTTCTGCACCGCGAGGACGCGTACGAGAAGGAGTCGCCGCGCGCGGGCGAGGCGGACATCATCGTGGGCAAGCACCGCAACGGCCCGACGGCCACGATCACGGTCGCCTTCCAGGGGCACTACTCACGATTCGTGGACATGGCGCAGACCTGATCCACCCGTCAGGACTGACGGCGTGCCCAGTCCCGGTCACTCGGCGTGGGCTCCGCCCGCCGACGTGCCCGCAGGACTCCGTCGTCGGTCATGACTGCGGTGCAGGGGCACGCGTCGTCGACTACGGCGCTGCTGATGAGGCCCTCCTCGTCCTGCCACACCCCTTCGACGAGGCCATCAGCGGGAAGGTCCCTGAGGACGGCGGCGATGTCGGACGACAGGAGTGGCCAGACCGCGAGTCGGGCCCGGGGGAGCAGCCCGGCGCGGACCGGGTCGAGGGTATCGCTGGTGAGATGGTGCCATCGTGAGGCGCCTTCGAGGTATGTCCCTTCCAGGACCCCCGCCTGGCCGGCGACGACTGCCCGGTGCAGGTCGGCCCGGAAGTCGTCATCTGCCGGCCGCTGGGCGTACTGCTCGTTCTCCTCGGCTTCGAAGGCGTAGGAAGCGCACCGTCGAGGGGTACTACCTGTGCAGATATGCCGCCTCGACCTCGCCGTGGTCGCTGACGGTGTCATCAGGGCCGGTGTAGCGGCCCTGTTCGTCGCGGTGGGCGTGGTCGTACTTGGTGATGCGGTACACGTAGGTCAGCACGGCCTCATCTTCACAGGCGCCGGCCTCCAAATGTGCTCGACGAGGTGATGCCCGGCCGGGTGGACTGGGTCCATGACGACATCTCAGGGAGAACTGCTTCCCGGCACCCGCCGCGCTCTTCTGCACCGGATCGCCGTCGCGCAGGCCGAAGGGCGGGCTCCGTCGCTCGTGGCGGCCGTCGTGCGGGACGGCACAACGGTGTGGACGGGTGCGCGGACTTCGGTGGAAGGGCACGCGCCGGACGAGAACGTGCAGTACCGGATCGGCTCGATCACCAAGACCTTCACGGCCGTCCTCGTACTGCGGCTCCGCGACGAGGGTGCACTGGATCTCGGGGATCCGCTCGAGAAGCATCTGCCGGGCACCGGCGTGGGGGAGGCCACCGTCGCCGAACTCCTGGCGCACACAGGCGGGCTGGCAGCCGAGACTCCGGGACCGTGGTGGGAGCGGAGCCCCGGGGCCCTGCGGCCCGAACTCGCCGACGTGCTGGGTGAGCGGCCCCTGCTGGCCCCGCCCGGTCGCCGATTCCACTACTCGAACCCGGGATACGCACTGCTCGGCGCACTCATCGAGAAGCTCCGTGGGGCCCCCTGGGAGGAGGTCCTTCGGCGTGAAGTGCTCGAACCCCTGGGCCTGCATCGTACGAGTGTGCTTCCTCAGGCGCCCCATGCGGGTGGCTGGGCCGTGCATCCGTGGGCCGATGTGATGCTTCCCGAGCCCATCGAGGATCTGGGGCGCATGGCGCCGGCCGGTCAGCTCTGGTCGACGACTGGCGACTTGGCGCGGTTCGCGGTGTTCTTGGTTCAGGGCGACGAGCGGGTGCTGAGCGCCGAGTCGCTCCGGGAGATGAGGACACCGGCCGCCGCCCACGAGTCTGCGGATGTGGCGAGCGGTTACGCCTACTGTCTGGGCATGGAGATCCGGCGGCGGAACGGCCGGTCCCTCGTCGGCCACACCGGCTCGCTGCCCGGGTTCCTCGCCTGCCTCATGATCAGCGTGGATGACGACGTGGCGGCGATCGCCATGGCCAACTCCACGTCCGGGCCGCTGCTGTTCGCGGTCGCCGCCGACCTGGTCAGCATCGTCGCCGAGGCGGAGCCGCGCATCCCGGCACCGTGGAAGCCCTTGGCTGATCTCGACCAGTCGCTCCTGGAGCTGACGGGCCAGTGGTACTGGGGGACGCACGCCTTCGCCCTGCGGGTGACGGCGGACGGACTCATCGCACTGGGGCCGCTCTCCGGTGCCGGGCGCCGCTCTCGGTTCCGCCCGAACGGCGACGGCACATGGACGGGGCTGGAAGGGTACTACGCCGGCGAGCTCCTGAAGGCCGTACGGCGGCCGGACGGATCCGTGAGCCATCTGGACCTCGGCTCGTTCGTGTTCACGCGTCAGCCGTACGACGAGGGGGCTCCTGTGCCGGGTGGAGTCGCTCCGGAGGGATGGCGTGGCATCGGTTAGGCGGTGACATGCGTGGGCGCCGTGTTTCACGTGAAACACGGCGCCCACGCATGCCGGTTACAGCTGGAGCTTGAAGCCGGTGTGGGAGGCCGTGAACCCGAGCCGCTCGTAGAAGCGGTGGGCGTTGGTGCGCGTCCTGTCGGAGGTCAGCTGGACCAACTGGCACCCTTCCTCCCGAGATGCGTCGATCGCCCACTCGATGAGCTGTGTTCCCAGGCCGCTGCCGCGCTCGTCCGCATGGATACGCACCCCTTCGATGATCGACCTGGTGGCACCCCGCCGGGAGAGCCCGGGAATGATCGTGAGCTGGAGCGTGCCCACGACCCGGCCCTGCCGTACCGCCACGACCAGACGCTGGTTCGGGTCGGCGCTGAGCCGCTCCAGTGCGGCCAGGTAAGGGGCGAGATCGTCCGGCGACTCGCGCTGTGCGCCCAACGGGTCGTCAGCGAGCATGGCGACGATCGCCGGGACGTCGTCGGCGATGGCGGCACGTATCTCAAGATCTCCCATGGCTGCACCCTACGCAGAGCCGGCCGGTGCAGATGCCGCGCGGCGCACGTCCTGTGCGGGTGTGCCCTAGGCGGGCACCGGAGCCTTCAGCGTCTCCACGACCCGGACCAGCGGAGCCAGTTCGGGGTTCTTCGCCGCTTCGTCGAGGGCTTCGCGCAGGGCGGCGTCGTTGGTCGGCCGCGCGGCTTCCAGCAGCTCGAGGCCCGTTTCGGTGACGTTCGTGTAGATGCCCCGGCGATCCGTGGGGCACAGGTAGCGCTCCAGGAGCCCGCGGTCTTCCAGGCGGGTGACCAGACGTGTGGTGGCGCTCTGGCTGAGGACGACCGCGTCGGCGACCTGCTTCATCTGCAGATGGCCGCCGTCCCCGTCGTGCTGTCGGCTGAGCACGTCCAGCAGGGAGTACTCGCGCGCGCTGAGGTCGTGCCCCGCCTGTAGGGCGCGCTCGATGTGGGCCTCGATCCTCCCGTGGAGCAGGGAGAGGGCGCACCAGCTCTGGGCGAGAGCGGTGAGCGCGGGGTCCGTCGCTGTCATTGGCGTTTCCTCCGTCCCGGAGCGGCTGCCACCCCAGGATAGAGCAGATGCGCAATTGACGGCGGTTGCATATAGCCCGCGTCTGCAACTATTGTGGACGCACGCAAAGCGCTCCTGCAATCGTCTGGGAAGGTAACCCCTCCATGCCTCTCGCGCTTCTGGCCCTCGCGATCGGGGCCTTCGGGATCGGAACGACGGAATTCGTGATCATGGGCTTGCTGCCCGAGGTCGCGGGCGACTACGGGGTCTCCATCCCCACCGCCGGATACCTGGTGACCGGCTACGCGCTCGGCGTCATGTTCGGCGCCCCGCTGATGACCGTGCTCGGCACCAAGATCTCCCGCAAGCGGATGCTGATGCTGCTCATGGGCCTGTTCATCGTCGGCAACCTGCTCTCGGCACTCGCCCCGGCCTTCTCCGTCATGCTGATCGGCCGGATCGTCGCTTCACTGGCCCACGGTGCCTTCTTCGGCATCGGCTCGGTCGTCGCGGCCGACCTCGTCGCCCCGGACAAGAAGGCCGGAGCCATCGCGATGATGTTCACCGGCCTGACCGTCGCCAACGTGGTCGGTGTCCCGCTGGGCACGCTCGTCGGGCAGTCCGTCGGCTGGCGGGTGACCTTCGCCATCGTCGCCGCACTCGGCGTCGTCGGCCTGGGCGGCATCGCCCGGCTCGTTCCCGACATGCCCAAGGCAGAAGGCGTGCGCCTGCGCCACGAACTGGCCGCCTTCAAGAACGTGCAGGTGCTGCTCGCGATGGCCATGACCGTCCTCGGCTTCGGCGGTGTCTTCGCGGCCATCACCTACATCGCGCCGATGATGACCCACGTCGCAGGCTTCGCCGACGGCTCGGTCACCTGGCTGCTGGTCCTCTTCGGCGTCGGCATGGTCGGCGGCAACCTCGTCGGCGGCAAGTTCGCCGACCGCGCCCTGATGCCCATGCTGTACGTCTCCCTGGGCGCCCTGGCCGTCGTCCTGGCGCTGTTCACCTTCACCGCCCACCACAAGCTGCTGTCGGCGATCACCATCGCGCTGATCGGTGCCCTGGGCTTCGCCACCGTGCCGCCGCTCCAGAAGCGGGTCCTCGACCAGGCGCACGGCGCTCCGACCCTGGCCTCCGCCGTGAACATCGGTGCCTTCAACCTCGGCAACGCGTTGTCCGCCTGGCTCGGCGGCCTCGTCATCGCGGCGGGCCTCGGCTACACCGCCCCCAACTGGGTCGGTGCCGCTCTGGCAGCCGGAGCCCTGGCCCTGGCCCTTCTCTCGGCAGCCCTGGAGCGCCGTACCGGTGAGCCCAGCATCGTCGTCACGGGCGGCACACCGGCCGAGCAGCGGGCCGCCGTCCACCACTGACCAGCCGCACCACCCCGACCGACCTCATGACCCGGCACCACCAGCACGTCCAGGAGAACTCCCTCATGAACACCGCCACCACTGTCGCCCCGCTGGCCACCCAGGACGCCGACGCGCTCGTCGCCGCGGCCCAGGGTGCCGCCGCGGCCGCAGGTGTCCACGTCAGCGTCACCGTCCTGGACGCGGGCGGTCATCTGCTCGCCTTCCGGCGGGACGACCGCGCCGTGCTGATCTCCGGCGAGACCAGCACCCGCAAGGCCTACACGGCTCTCCAGCTGAACGCGCCCACCGCCGACCTGGTCGACGCGGTGCAGCCCGGAGGCCTCTTCCACACGCTGCCGACCGCGCTCGACCGGCCGCTTCTGTTCATCGCCGGCGGTGTTCCAGTGCACCGCGACGGCCGTCTGATCGGTGCGATCGGCGTCGGCGGCGGTGCCCCGGAGCAGGACCACGGCTTCGCCACGGCCGCCCTGGAGACCCTCGCCTGACCAGGCCTCTCCAACATGACGTGCGGCTCCCCGGTCTTCCGGGGAGCCGCATCGTCGTGTCGAGGCTCTTCAGCCCGCCGCGACCGTGACCGGCGCGAACCGCCGGCTCCAGTCTCCGGGCAACTCGGTGATCCCGTTCGACATCACCGAGTTGAAGGCGATGGATTCCAGGCCACGTTCCTTCACCCACGTGAGGAGTTCTTCGTGCCGCACATCGATGTCGGTGCGCAGCGGACGGTCGGTGTGAGCGGCAAGCGAGGTGATGAGCGCCTGCGCCACCGAGGTGTCGCGTGCGATGAGCGGGCCCACGACGTGGGTGTCCATGTTGGGCCAGGCGCCCGCGTACCCGATGATCCGCCCGCTCTCCTCGGCCACACGCAACTGGTCGGCGAAAGCGGGGAGGCGGGTGACGATGTGGGTGCGATCGGCCCCGAACACCTGCTCGTCGAGACGGAGGATCGCGGTGAGGTCCTCGGCGGTGGCTGCGCGAGTGGCGATCCTCGGCTCCGGCCCGCCGGGAGTGAAGTGCCCACAGACCATCTCGGCCCGCCCGGTGACTTTGAAGCCGAGTTCTTCGTAGAGGGGGCGGCCGTACGGCGTGGCATGAAGGGTGAGAGGGGTGGTGCCCATCGCCGAGATGACATGGCGCATCAGCCGGCGTCCCACGCCCTGACGAGCATGCCGTCCGGCGACCAGAACCATGCCGATCGCGGCGAGGGCGGGGTCATGCGGTCCGTACTCGGTGACGACGCAGGCGCTGACCAGACCGCCGTCGGGGTCGTCGATGCCGTAGCCCTTCCCGGCTGTGAGGAGGAAGCCCCACTTGTGCTCCTCCCGTGGCCACCCCCGGTCCTCGGACAAGTCGGCGCAAGCGGTGAGATCGCGGAGCGTCAGACGGCGAATGGGCAGGGAGGTAAGAGAAGGAGTCGGCACGCAGGTCAGGCTGTCCGACGCGGGCCCCTGACGTCCACCTCTTTCAGCGGAGACATACGAGCTTTTGGCCAGTTGTCGCCACCCGTACACGGCGCGGGCCGGTGCTGGATGTTTCACGTGAAACGCGTAAGAACACTGCGTGTTCGATCCAGGAGGGGAACGGGGTTGTACCGCACCGTAGTTGACCGACGTGATGGTTCGCGGGGTGCCCGCATTCGTGGCGAGGGAAGGGGGGACTTGTGTGCACGGCGGTGGCCGGTAGGGTCGACTCCGGTTCGCATCCGGGACGGCACGACCCGCCCCGCGTGGGCTCAGTGCAGGGCAATGCAGCCTAACGGGACGGAGAGATCGAAGACCCGCGTTTCCGGTTATGTGTCGGAAGCGTCCAGGCGGGTGAGAAGCTCGATGAGAGTTACTGCGGCCAATGTCACACTCTCGCCTTACTTGTCCGTACGGAAGCGGAATACGGGTTGAATGTGGCCGCATTGGCCACGACAAGGATGGGAACGCAGACCGTCCACGGGGGAAAGCAGGCACCTTCCGACTGGGAAGTGCGCAGACCGACCGAAAGATGCTCGAGGCGAGGCACACCATGGACGCTCCGACCACCACGTCGGCCGACAACGGCACTTCTGGCGGCGGGGGCGGCTGGTTCACACCCCGCAAGGACCCGACGACGCCGCCGGACAGCGACGCCAGAACGCCCGACAGGACGGCGGAAGGACGTCGACCGGCCGCGATACGCCCGGTGGGCAGGCCCGGAACCATCCCGGAAGCGCCGCCAGAGGGCACATCCGCGCCGCCCGACTCGACGCCCGGCAGGGTGAGCACCGGTGGGCCGGAGCAAGGGCGTGAGGCCCCGGGGCCGATACCCCCGCCCGCCCCTCAAGCCGCGCAGCACGCCCCTTCCCCCACGGTCTCGAGCCTCGCCACCGCAGCGTCGCCGGGTCCCGCACCGACCGCGCTGACCCCCGCGCCTTTCGCCTCCACCCTGGCTCCGCCCTCGACTGCCGCTGCCGAGCAGCAGGTCCCCGCCCAGCGGCAGGAGCCGGTGTCGCCCCCGGAAGGGGCCGCCACCGCCCCGGCCGAAGCCGGTTCCCCGGACGCCCTCCTCATCCGCCGCGCCATGGCCGAGGTGGGGCCGGTCGCCGACAAGGTCACGTCGTACTTCTACGCTCTGCTCTTCGTCCGCCACCCCGACCTGCGGTCGCTGTTCCCGGCCGCGATGGACACCCAGCGGGACCGGCTGCTCAGAGCGCTGCTCACGGCCGCCGAGCACATCGACAACAAGGAAGTCCTCGTCGACTACCTGCAAAATCTCGGCCGGGGGCACCGGAAGTACGGGACGCGGGCCGAGCACTACCCGGCCGTCGGCGAGTGCCTCATCGGTGCGCTGAGCAAATACGCCGCCGGTGTCTGGAACGCGGAGATGGAGGCGGCCTGGGTCAGGGCCTACACCACGATCTCCCAGGTCATGATCGACGCGGCGGCCGCGGACGAACTGCGCGCCCCGGCCTGGTGGTACGCCGAGATCGTCACGCACGACCTGAGAACCCCGGACGTCGCGGTCGTCACCATCCGGCCCGACCAGCCGTACCCCTTCCTCGCCGGGCAGTACACGAGTGTGGAGACGCCCTGGTGGCCGCGGATATGGCGGCACTACTCCTTCGCTTCGGCACCCCGGTCCGATGGTCTGCTGTCGTTCCACGTGAAGGCCGTTCCGGCGGGCTGGGTCTCCAATGCCCTGGTGCACCGCGCCCGCCCCGGCGACATCATCCGGCTCGGCCCGCCCGCCGGTTCCATGACCGTCGACCACACCACCGACAGCGGTCTGCTCTGCCTGGGCGGCGGCACGGGCATAGCGCCCATCAAGGCCCTGGTCGAGGATGTCGCCGAGCACGGGGACCGCCGGCCGGTCGAGGTCTTCTACGGCGCCCGAACGGACCACGACCTGTACGACATCGACACCATGCTCCGCCTGCAGCAGAGCCACCCCTGGCTCTCGGTCCGGGCCATCATCGACCAGCAGGCGAACCAGCAGTTGCCGGACGCGATACGCGCCTATGGGCCGTGGAACGAGTTCGACGCCTACCTCTCGGGGCCGCCCGGGATGATCCGCAGCAGTGTGGACGCCCTGAGGGACATCGGCATCCCGTCGGACCGCATTCGGCACGACTCCGTGGAGGAACTGGTCGCGGCCGGAAGCTGACCGGGCGTCTCAGCCCAGGTCGGGCGCGTGCATGGCGAGTACGCCCTCGATGTTGCCGTCCAGGTAGTGGCGCAGCGACAGCGGCACGAGATGGACGGAGGCGATCCCGACCCGGGTGAAGGGCACGCGCACGATCTCGTACTCGCCGACCGGCTCGTCCACCTCGGGGCCGTGACGCAGGGAGGGGTCCATGGACTCCAGACGGCAGACGAAGAAGTGCTGCACCTTCACACCGGTAGCGCCGCCGTCCTCTCCGATGTGCTCCATGGTGTCCACGAAGCAGGGCACCACATCGGTGATCTTCGCGCCGAGTTCCTCGTACACCTCGCGGTGCAGGGCGTCGATCACGGTCGAGTCGCTGGGCTCGACCCCGCCGCCGGGGGTGAGCCAGTAGGGATCCACGCCCGGCTTGGTGCGCTTGATCAAGATCAGGTCGGCACCGTCCAGCAGAACGGCGCGGGCGGTGCGCTTGACCACGGGTCGGACGGTCATGAGTGAAATGTGGCCCGGCTGGTTCCACGTGAAACATCGCGAATCGTCACCGGCCGAGCTCCCAGAGTGAGGCACGGTCCCGAGCGCCCCTGAGGCCGCGCCGAAGCGCCCCCGGCACCCGCGCCAGTCACCCCCGGCGCCCCGCCGAAGCGTCCTCGAAACCGACGTCACGGCAGCCCCGCGCCTGCCCAGGAGGGCCTCAGCACCAGTCGGCCGAAGCCCGCTGCAACCACTCGTGGGCCCGAGCGATGTGGGGCATCGCCAGCGTCCCGGTACGGACCACCAGGAAGTACGTCCGCAGCGGTGGCACCGTCGGCTCGTGCAGGGCGACGACATCGCCCCGCTCCAGCGCCGGCGCACACAGATAGCGGGGCAGCACCGCCAGGCCGGCGCCGGCGGCCGCGCAGGCCAGGACCGCGCGCAGGTCGGGGACGATCACGGTGCCCGGGGCAGCCGGGTGCGAGTCGAAAACGGAGGCCCAGTAGCGGGAGACGAAGGGCAGCGACTCGTGCACCTCCACCACGGGCACCTTCTCAAGGGCCGGTTCCGGCTTGCGATCAGGCCGCTCGGTGCCCAACTGCTCGGCCCAGCGCGGGGCGGCGACCAGGACGTGCTCCTCGTCGCAGAGCGCAGTCGCCGTGAGCAGGGCGCCGCGCGGCTGGGCCGTGCTGATGGCCAGATCATGATGCCCGGCGGAAAGCCCTTCCAGGGTTTCCTCGGCCGTTCCGAAGGAAGCGCGCAAGGCGAAGCCCTGGCCGTCCTCACCGGTCAGTTCCGTGAGGGCGGGCAGGGCTCGTTCGGCGGTGAACTCCGGAGGGCCTGCGAGGTGCAGCGTCCGTAAGGAGGAGTCGTCGTCCAGGCCGGTCTCGGTGATCTCCACCAGGGCGTCGAGATGGGGCGCGGCCTTGTGGGCGAGTTCGTCGCCGATGCTCGTCGGGGTCACGCCGCGGGCCTGCCGCAGGAACAGGGGGCGGCCCAGTTGCCGTTCCAGCGTCCGTATCTGCGAGGTGACGGCGGGCTGGGAGAGACCGAGCAGAGCGGCGGCGCGGGTGAAGGAGCCGGCCCGGTGCACGGTCACGAAGGTCCGCAGCAAGGCCAGATCCACCGCGCACACTCCCCTCTTCGGCCCTTGCTACCCGCCCATGGCCGTGCCCAACTATAAATAAGTCGATAGGTCTCTGTCGCTACCGTGATTGGACACTGACAGAGAGTCAACTAGCCTTGGTCGCGCGGTTCTTGCGCGCGGAACCGGGGGACGGTCCGAGCCACGAGGGGGGAGGCTCGGACCGTCCGTGGGGGTGGTCAGACGGCCGACGCGTCGAGCGCGCGCAGCACGTCCGCGACCAGGTCCTCCGGGTCCTCGGCACCGGCCGACAGCCGGATGAAGCCCTCGGGCACCGCGTCCCCGCCCCAGCGTCCCCGCCGTTCGGCCGTGGACCGCACCCCGCCGAAGCTCGTCGCGTCGTCCACGAGCCGCAGCGCGTCGAGGAACCGGTCGGCACGCGCGCGCGTGGGCAGCGTGAACGACACCACGCACCCGAAGCGCCGCATCTGCCGCGCGGCGATCTCGTGCGAGGGGTCGCCGGGGAGCCCCGGGTAGCGCAGCCCCGTCACCTCGGGCCGCTCGCGCAGCGCCTCGGCGACCGCCAGGGCCGTCGCGCTCTGCCGGTCGACCCGCATCTGGAGCGTCGCGATCGAGCGGTGCGCCAGCCAGGCCTCCATGGGCCCCGGGATCGCACCGACGATCTTGCGCCAGCGCCGCACGGCCGCCATGGCCTCGGGGTCCCGGCCGACGACATAGCCCAGGAGGACGTCACCGTGGCCGGTGAGCTGCTTCGTGCCGCTGGCCACCGCGAAATCGGCCCCGAGCTCCAGCGGACGCTGGCCGAGCGGCGTGGCGAGGGTGTTGTCGACGGCCACCAGGGCACCACGCGCGTGTGCCGCCTCAGCGAGCCGCCTCACGTCGCACACGTCGAGGCCGGGGTTCGAGGGTGTCTCGATCCACAGCAACCTGGCGCCGTCGAGGACGTCGAGCTGGGCGTCGCCGCCCGTCGGCGCGGTGCGCACCTCGATGCCGTACGCCTCCAGCTGGGCGCGGACCAGCGGCAGCGCCTGGTAGCCGTCGTCGGGCAGGACGCACACGTCGCCGGTGCGCAGCTGGGAGAAGAGCACCGCCGAGATCGCGGCCATGCCCGAGGCGAAGACGAGCGTCTCGGCATCGGCCCGGCCGGGTGCCTCCAGCTCGCCGACGGCGCGCTCCAGCAGCGTCCAGGTCGGGTTCTCGTCGCGGCCGTAGGTGTAGGGGCCGGTCGGGTCGCCCGGCAGGTGGAAGTGGGCGGCGAACACCGGGCCGGGCAGGGTGGGCTCGTACTTGACCGGCTCGGGCAGCCCGGCCCGCACCGCGCGCGTGCCGTCACCGGCGCCCGCGCTTGTCCGTCCCGCGGCATCCGTCACCTCGTCGACGGCGCCGGCCGCCTTGTCCACGGCGTTCGCCACCTCGTCCACGGCATCTGCCGTCCGGCCCGCAGCCCTGGTCACCCGGCCCGCCACGTCCTTCGTCTTCTCCGCCTCGGCCGCCGCCCGGGCCGGCTCGCCCGTCGCCCCGCCCGCGCCATCCGTCGCGGAATCGCTCATGCCGCCCGTCCTTCCAGGTCCTTGCGTACGGCGGCGAGCAGACCGGTGCTCGCTGCCTCCACCATCTCAAGGCACTCCTCGAAGCCGTCCATGCCCCCGTAGTAGGGGTCCGGTACGTCGAGGTGGTCGCCGGCGGCAGGATCGAACGAGCGGAGCAGCCGTACCTTCTGGGCGTCCTGCTCGGTCGGCGCGAGGCGGCGCAACGCCCCGAGGTGGCCGGAGTCGAGGGCGATCACCAGGTCGAGGCGGGAGAACCAGGACGGCTGGAACTGCCGGGCCGTGTGGCCGCCGGCGTAGCCGTTGTCCTCCAGGACGGCCACCGTGCGCGGGTCGGCGCCGTCGCCCTCGTGCCAGCCGCCCGTGCCGGCGCTGTCGACCTCCACCTGCCCGTCCAGACCGGCCTCCGCCACGCGTGCGCGGAAGACGATCTCGGCCATCGGGGACCGGCAGATGTTGCCCGTGCAGACGAAGCAGACGCGGTACGTCATGTCTGCTCAGTCCCCGTCGGGCAGGACGACGTGCAGCGCCCAGGAGACGACCGAGATGATCAGGCCGCCCAGGACGGCCGTCCAGAAGCCATCCACGTGGAAGCTCAGGTCGAGCTTGTCCGCCAGCCACGAGGTGAGCAGCAGCATCAGCGCGTTGACGACCAGCGTGAACAGGCCGAGCGTCAGTATCAGAAGCGGCAGGCTGAGAAGCTTCACCAGCGGCTTGACCAGGAAGTTCACCAGGCCGAAGAGCAGCGCCACGATGATCAGGGTGCCGATCTTCTTGCCCGTGCTGTCACCGGTCAGGGTGATCTTGTCGAGCAGCCATACGGCGACCGCCAGGGCGCCCGCGTTGGCGATCGTCTTGACTACGAAATTCATCATGTGTCTGATCGTGGCAGACCTGATCGGACACGGGCACAAGAGGCAGGGGCGGACAAGGCGATGAAAGCATTCCGGCTGGATGAACTGGAGGCGGAGCGCGCCGCCAACGAGGGCGCCTACCTGCAGTTTCTGCGGGAGCAGAACATGTCGGTCGGTCTGTACGCCCTGGACGCGGGCGAACAGGATCCACAGAAGCCGCACAATCAGGACGAGGTCTACTTCGTTGTGAGCGGCCGTGCCGCGATCACCGTCGGCCTGGAGACGACCCAGGTGGCGCGCGGCAGCGTGATCTACGTGCCGGCGGGCGTCGCGCACAAGTTCCACCACATCACCGAGGACCTGAGGGTGCTGGTGGTCTTCTCTCCGCCCGAGAGCTGACGGACCGCCTCAGGGTTCCCTAGGGGATCGGTCAGGGGAGGACAAGGGGTGCGAGGCCCCCGTTCGACCCCCTCCCGGACCTAGCATCGAGTGCAGGACATCAGAGATCCAGAAGGACCGACAGGGCCCGGCACTCGAACGGGTGGGAAGGTAAGGACGAGGGCGATGCGAGAGATCTTCACGGGACTGCCGTGGTGGGTGAAGTGGATCGCGGTGCCGGTCATCGCCCTGGTCGTGTTCGGCGGGCTGATCGCCAGTGTGGTCGGCTTCGTCATCGGACTGCTCTTCAAGGTGCTGGTCTTCGTGGCGCTGGTCGGTGGACTGATTTACGTCGTACGGAAGTTCACGTCGAGCTCCTCGTCGCGCAGCGACTGGTGAGACCGGTGGGAAACCGGTGGGGGTAGCGGGAAACACCGGGAATCACCCGTTCCCTCGGCCGAGGGAAGTTTCCCGTCCGGGCGGTCTGCGTGCGGTGGCAGACGAATAGAGTCCGGAACTCGACGCGGGGACTTCCCCGCGGGCGGCATTCACCTCCACCCGTGTTCCCCCGCACGGTCTGCCCCCTCGCGCTTCGGGAGAGAGACCCTTGGTCCCGGCTGACACCGCACCCGTCCAGCTCCACACCGTTCCCGCGCAACCGCGCTCGGCGGCACCGTCCGGACCACCGCCCCCCTCCACACCGCCGCCTCCGCCGACCCTCATCGGGTCCGTGCAGCGCGCGATGCGCCTGCTGGAGACCGTCGCCGTACACGAGTACGGCGCCCCCGCCAAACAGCTGGCCCGTGAGACCGGGCTGGCGCTGCCCACGACGTATCACCTGCTGCGCACACTCGTGCACGAGGGCTATCTGCGCCGGGACAAGGGTCTGTTCTTCCTCGGCGAGGCGGCCGAGCGGCTGAGCAGCAGCGGGGCGCGGCAGAAACGTCGCAGCACCGTCGTCGACGCCCTCGCGCACTGGCGGGATGTCCTGGGCGTGCCCGTGTACTACGCGGTGTACCGCGAGGGCGAGATCGAGGTCATGTGCGTCTCCGACACCCCGGGCAACCCGGCGGTCGAGGAGTGGGCGGACTTCCGCGAGACCGGGCACGCGCACGCCGTCGGGCAGTGCCTGCTGTCCCAGCTGGACGAGGACGCACGCCGTGACCACCTCGACCGCTACCCGGTGCAGCCCCTCACGCCGTACACGGTGCGCGACAACCACAGTCTGCTCCGGCGCCTGGAGCGGATCCGCCGGATGGAACCCGTGACCGAGCGTCAGGAGTACGCCCTGGGTGCGGTGTGCGCCGCCATTCCGCTCACCCTCGGCACCACGGCCGCGACGATGGCCATCTCCTTGCCCGCACACCAGGCCGACCGACTGCTCCCCGCAGCCCGTCAGTTGCAGACCGAGATCGGGCGGCTGCTCGGCTCGCTCGCACTCTCTATCAGTATGTGAAAACTCACTCCTTGTGATCTGCTGTGTACGTTCAGCAAGATTCCACCAAGTGTCAGAGGTTCGTACCCGGCCAGTAACGGCGAATGACGGGGTTATCGATGCGCGAGTCCGTACAAGCAGAGGTCATGATGAGCTTTCTCGTGTCCGAGGAGCTCTCCTTCCGCATTCCGGTGGAGCTGCGCTATGAGTCCAGTGATCCCTATGCCGTCCGGCTGACGTTCCACTTGCCCGGTGATGCCCCGGTGACGTGGGCTTTCGGGCGGGAGTTGCTGATCGACGGAGTCGGCCGGCCGTGCGGGGAGGGCGATGTGCGGGTCACGCCCGTGGAACCCGATGCGCTGGGCGAGGTGTTGATCCGGCTTCAGGTGGGCAGCGACCAGGCGTTGTTCCGGTCATCGACGGCACCGCTCGTCGCTTTCCTGGACCGTACGGACAAGCTGGTGCCGCTGGGCCAGGAGGGCTCGCTCGCCGACTTCGACGCGCACCTCGACGAGGCCCTGGACCGCATCCTCGCCGAGCAGAGCGCTGGTTGAGACATGGCCCGGCGGCACGGTGGAGTAACGCTTCACCGGATGCCGTCGAGCTGTGCAGGAACGCTTCTTTCTGCGATCTTCGTATGACCGGGCGATCTTCTCGCGCTCGGAGGCGGCCCACGCCGAGAAGCTCGGGGTCAACGCGCCGGAGGCCAGGCGTCATGCCGACCAGGCCCTGCGCCGGACGCCGGGGGTCCAGGCCTTCGCAGGCGCCCGCAGAGCAGCGGAGGCGTCAGCGCTTGCGGCGCCGGCCCCTCCCCCCGCGTGCGGGGACCGCAGAGGCCTCCAGGGCGGGCTCCGTGGCGGACCGGTCGGCCGAGACCACCAGCGCCGCCAGGGCCGTGGTGACCGGCACGGAGGCGACCAAGCCGATGGAACCGACCAGCGTGCGCACGATCTCCTCCGCGACCAGCTCGCTGTTGGCGACCGTCCCCACACTGCTCTGCGCGATCGAGAACAGCAGCAGCAGCGGCAGCGCGGCACCCGCGTAAGCGAGGACGAGCGTGTTGACGACCGAGGCGATGTGGTCGCGGCCGATCCGGATGCCCGCGCGGTAGAGCCCGCGCCAGCCCATCGACGGATTGGCCTCGTGCAGCTCCCAGACCGCCGAAGTCTGGGTGACCGTCACGTCGTCGAGCACGCCCAGCGAGCCGATGATGATGCCCGCGAGCAGCAGACCGCTCATGTCGATCGTCGGGTAGAGGCCGTGAATCAGGCCGGTGTTGTCGTCGGTGTTGCCGGTGAGCGCGGCCCAGTCGATGAACACCGAGCCGAGGATGCCGATCAGCAGCAGCGAGATGAGGGTCCCCAGCACCGCCACGGATGTCCGGGCGGACAGCCCATGACAGAGGTACAGAGCGATGAGCATGATGGCGCTCGCGCCCACCACCGCCACAACCAGCGGGTTCGAGCCCTGCAGGATCGCGGGCAGGATGAAGAAGTTCAGCACCATGAAGCTGATGGCCAGCGAGATCAGTGCCATGACACCCCGCAGCCGCCCGACGACCACGACGGCTACGGCGAAGATGCCGGCGAGCAGAGCCATGGGAAGCCGGCGGTTGACGTCGGTGACCGAGTACTGCAGGTCCTTCGGCGCCGACGGCTCGTACGCGACGACGACCTTCTGGCCCTCGTGCAGCTGGCGGGACTGGTCGGGCTGGACGATCTCGGTGAACGTACGGCCCTTGTCGTCGCCGCTGTCGACCCGGATCGTCGCCCGCTTGCAGGTGCCCTGCTCCTGCTGCACCGCGGAGGAACCCTCCGCGGTGGAGGTGTCACCGGTCGGCGGAACGCCCGAAGCGCCGGCCTCCTTGCAGCTCACCTCGACCACCTTGGTGACCGTGGCATCCTGCGTCTGCCGGTCGAATCCGACGCCGGTGCGCTCGTGAGCCGGGGCGCCGCCCGGCCACAGCACGACGAGACCGACCAGCACGGCCGCGGCGAACGGGATCAGGACCGCCGCGATGACCTTGCGCAGATGCATGGAGACCGGCGTGGCCGGACCGTGGCTGTGCGAATGGCCGTGCCCGCCGCCCGGGGCGGAGCCGTGACCGTGCCCGTCACCGCCGCCACGTCCATTGCCCCCACCGGAACCGTGACCGTCACCGCCGCCACGTCCATTGCCCCCACCGGAACCGTGACCGTCACCGCCGCCACGTCCATTGCCGCCACCGGAACCGTGACCGGGGCCGTGCCCACCGCCGTGACCATGGCCAGACCCGTCGCCGCCACCGGGCCCACCAGCGGGGCCGTAGCCGGGGCCCGGCCCGCCCGTGGGAGCACCATGACCACCGTGAGAACCGGCAGCCTGGCCATCACCGACGCCCGGTCCGTACTCACCGCCGCCCGAAGGGCCGAAACGTCCGTCACGGCCGTATCCGGGCCCGGGGCCCTGCCGCCTGGCTTGACCCTGCCCGCCTCCGGCGGCGAAATCATGGCCGTCACCACGGCCGTTGCCGTTTCCGGCGCCGGATCCGCGGGGCGGCTCGGGCGGTGGGTAGGAGGGACGCTGCGTCGTGGTCACCGACCGATCATCGCAAGAACGAGGGGGGCCCTCTGTTCACCGCGCCAGAATTGCCGCTAGCGTGGAGGCACCTTTTGCACACGCGGGAGCTCGGAGCACCGGGCTGAGAGGGCGCTGACCTCCGTCCCAGCGATGTTTCACATGAAACATCGCCGGAGTCGAGTGATGTTTCACACGGAACGTCGCCGGACGGAAACCGCTGCGTCGACCGCCGAACCTGTTACCGGGTAATGCCGGCGTAGGGAGTAGGTCTGATGACCAACAAGGACGCACGCACGCCTGCCTCCGTTCAGGACGAGAAGTCCGAGGAGGCCGGGAAGTCCATCGGCTGGCACAAGGCGTACATCGAGGGCACCCGCCCCGACCTGCGCGTGCCGGTCCGTCAGGTGCACCTCACCAACGGCCAGTCGGTCACGCTGTACGACACGTCGGGCCCGTACACCGATCCACTCGTCGACACCGACGTCCGCAGGGGCCTCTCCCCGCTGCGCGAGAACTGGATCATCGCCCGCGGCGACACCGAGGAGTACGCGGGCCGCCCCGTCCGCCCCGAGGACGACGGCATCAAGCACACCTCGCCCCGTGGCGGCCTCCGCAACCTGGACGCCGTCTTCCCCGGCCGGCCGCGCCAGCCGCGCCGCGGCAGGCCGGGGCAGGCGGTCACGCAGCTCGCGTACGCCCGCAGGGGAGAGATCACGCCCGAGATGGAGTACGTCGCCATCAGGGAGAACGTGGCGCCCGAGGTCGTGCGCGACGAGATCGCCGCAGGCCGGGCCGTGCTGCCGGCCAACGTCAACCACCCCGAGATCGAGCCGATGATCATCGGCAAGCGGTTCCTGGTGAAGGTCAACGCCAACATCGGCAACTCGGCCGTGACGTCCTCCATCGAGGAGGAAGTCGAGAAGATGACCTGGGCGACCCGCTGGGGCGCCGACACGGTCATGGACCTCTCCACCGGCCGCAACATCCACACCACGCGTGAGTGGGTCCTGCGCAACTCCCCCGTCCCCATCGGCACCGTGCCGCTCTACCAGGCCCTGGAGAAGGTCGACGGCCGGGCCGAGGAGCTGACCTGGGAGATCTACAAGGACACGGTCATCGAGCAGGCCGAGCAAGGCGTGGACTACATGACGGTCCACGCGGGCGTGCGCCTGGCATACGTGCCGCTGACCGCGAACCGCAAGACCGGCATCGTCTCCCGCGGCGGCTCGATCATGGCCGCCTGGTGCCTCGCGCACCACAAGGAGTCGTTCCTGTACGAGAACTTCGAGGAGCTCTGCGAGATCCTCGCCGCGTACGACGTCACGTACTCGCTCGGAGACGGCCTCAGGCCCGGATCGATCGCGGACGCCAACGACGAGGCACAGTTCGCGGAGCTGCGCACGCTCGGGGAACTCAACCGGATCGCGAAGCGTTTCAACGTACAGACCATGATCGAGGGCCCGGGCCACGTCCCGATGCACAAGATCAAGGAGAACATCGACCTTCAGCAGGAGATCTGCGATGAAGCTCCGTTCTATACGCTCGGCCCGCTGACCACGGACGTCGCGCCGGCGTACGACCACATCACCTCCGGCATCGGTGCCGCGATGATCGCCTGGTGGGGCACGGCGATGCTCTGCTACGTCACGCCCAAGGAACACCTGGGCCTGCCGAACCGTGACGACGTCAAGACCGGCGTCATCACCTACAAGATCGCCGCCCACGCAGCCGACCTCGCCAAGGGACACCCGGGTGCGCAGGAGTGGGACGACGCCCTGTCCGACGCCCGCTTCGAGTTCCGGTGGGAGGACCAGTTCAACCTGGCCCTCGACCCGGACACGGCCCGGGAGTTCCACGACGAGACCCTGCCCGCCGAGCCCGCCAAGACGGCTCACTTCTGCTCGATGTGCGGTCCCAAGTTCTGCAGCATGAAGATTAGTCAAAGCATCACAGAGCGGTTCGGTGGTGCGGTGGCTGAGGGAGCCTCGTCCGAGGAGATCGCCGAGGGGATGCTCCAGAAGTCGAAGGAGTTCGCGGCGAGCGGGAACCGGGTGTACTTGCCGATCGCCGACTGACAGGGCAGCGGGGCAGATCCAAGGATCTGCCCCGCTGCACGCACTTCCCCTTGGGCTTGCACTTGATCTTGTTGACCAGCTTCCAGTTCTGCCCCGGCTAGCTGGTGCAGGTGGTTGTCCTGGGAAGGCATCTGCAGGGAAGTCGGCCCACGCGCCCCAGGCAGTCGCCCTTAGGTGGACTTGGTGGTGATCCCCGCAGAGCGGAACGTCGTCTGTGCCGGGCAGTAGACCTGCGACCAGCCGCTGGTGCGCCACCTGGGAGCCTCGATGGTGACAACGCCGCCCCCGTCCCAGCGTGTGCAGTCGACGGCGGCCTTGTAGTGGCCGCCGTTACTGTTCTCGCATTTGGCCATCGCACCGTTGTTGAAGTTGCTCTGGAAGGTGCAGCCGGTCGGGTGACCCTGTGGTCCCGTGGGCGCTGAAGAGGCCGTCCCTTGAAAGCCGAGCGTGAAGGCGGCTACTGCGCCACCTGCGGCGATAATTGACCATTTCTTCATCAACGTAGATCCCTCCGCTGCGCAGTGATTAGAGGTGTGCTGTTTCCATGGGGCTGGAGCCCCGGAATTCAGGATGCCTTGGTCGTGATGCCAGCGGACACAGTTCTAGTCGAGCCCTGGCAATAGGCCCTGGAGTGTGAGCCATTATTCCGCCAGTCGCCGTCGAAGAACTTGATGGCGCCAGTGTCTGTGTCCTTGCACATCGCTTGGGCGCGGTAGTGGCCGCCATTCGACTTGCTGCACCGTGCCACAGTCATCTTCGAGTCAACGACCTCGAACGTGCATCCCGACGGATGCGCCTGGGCGGCTGCTGACGCCGTGGCGGGCGCCGAGAGCATAAGGCCGAACATTGCGGATCCTGCAAGCATAATTCTCGCTGCTGTGCGCACTCGGATCTCCGCTCTTTAGGATTCGCTTCCCTGGTTTTGCGTTGACATGCTCAAGCTATGAGGTGAATGAAGAGCACGTCAATCGACATACTCGAAAGTTGAGGATCATTTGAGGTTCTCCTGTCTCGTAAAGGGAATTCAGCCATTGGCGCAAATGCATTGCAGTGATGAGAAGCGTTGCCAAGGATTCTCGCGCTGGCCTCCTGGAGGCGGGGTGTGCAGTAGTTCAGTTAGAGAAAGGCGCCGCACATGTCGTCTCGGGGTTCCCCTCTCAGGCGGCGGGGGCCGTAGATCCAGGACGTTGCACGCCATCACCTATCGCACAAGTAACTGCGCCTTCGGTACGGTCATGGTCGTGTCTGGCGCACGTCGGGTTGGTCACCCATAGGCGTGCACTGGTTGATCGCACGCGACTAGGGGAGCTGGTACGGGCATGGCGCTTGACCGCAGTTCCTGCTTGTCGACGGGGTTGAACGAGGGCAGCTCCAAGCCAACGGGCAACGTCATGGAGTGCAAGTCCCGCAGGATGCCGCCGAGTTCCCCATACGTGGCCTTACGGCTGCCCTCGACGATGAGCCGCCAGAAGGTCACCGGGTGGCCATCGATCAGGAACGGCTGCTCCAGCCCGTCGGCCAGGCGCGCAGCAGGGAACCCCTCCTCGGCCAACCACTCTGATACGGCCACCTCGACGCGAGCCTTGGGCAGCCACGGCTCGCCCCGCGCCACTCGTACGATCACTGGCTCTGCTTCCAGGCGGAAGAGCGCGTTCTCTCCCAGACGGATCAGCTCTGCCCTGCTCGGTCGCAAGAGGGGTTCACATCGACTAGGGCCGTGCAGGTCATGAGGGCGGCATGTCGGGCGGCCGGGTTGGACGACAGATCACCCAGGCAGCGATCCCGGAAGATGACAGGGTCTTCCTCCGCAAGCGGTGGGGTGAGCTGCGCGACCAGTTCGAGGACTTGCGGTTCGAGACGCCCAAGGGGCCGGCTCACGGTGACGCTCACGTCCAGAACCTCATGGTGAACGACCGAGAGGAAGTCATCCTGATCGACTTCGAGGCATTCTGCTTCGATCACCCTGAGTGGGACCTGATGGTCATGTCGGTGGAGCACCACAGCCTGGGGTGGCAGACCGACGAGCAATACGCCGACTTCGTGCGGGCGTACGGGCGGGACCTGCACGACTGGCACGGCTACGACACGCTCCGGCGGCTCCAAGAGTTCGGCATGACCACGTGGCTGATGCAGAACGTGCAGGAGGACGAAGGGACGGCGGCCGAGTACCGCCGGCTCATTGCTGCCTTGCGGAACGATGATGCACCGCGCGACTGGCGTCCTTGTTAGCTGCTACTCGTCCTCGTCCAGACGGGCGAGCGCTTCGTTCACCTGCTCGTTGAAGGCCACGACGGCGGGGTTGGCCGCGTACGCACTGACCTCCGCCCGAAAGTCGGTTACATAGCGCTGGAAGCGGGAGGACTGGAGGGAGTCGCCGCCGTCCACGGCAAGGCTGGCTGTGGTGACGGCGGCTTCCAACTCTCCGTTCAGGAGCTGGCTCTTGCTGGAAGTGGCGCGACTCTTACCCACTCTCCGATGACCAGCTGCGGAGCGTGGGGGAGATCCTCGGACTTCAGCTCATTCGGAAGTCCCGCCACACAGGCTTGAGTAGCTCAGGGTCGAATGTTTTGTTGCCCTTGCCACCCGGCACTGCGATCACGGCGCTCAGAACCTTCTTGATCGCCTCGCGCTTCTGCGTGAGCGTCTTCGACCCCCACGAGTTCCTGACGTCTTCCTTGGCCTCCTCGGCCTCCGCCTTCAGAGCTTCGTGCGCCCGCTGATCCGCACGAAGCTCCTTGATCCGCCGTTCGAGGACCGGGAGATTACGGAAGAACGTCTCATCGTCGATGTCCGTGTCCTCGTCGTCGTGCCAACGCCGCTCCAGCTCGTTGCGGCTCCTGACGGCTCGCTCCAGGGCATCGGCCTTGTCCCAGTCCGGAACGTCCTGGGCCTTGCTCGCCGCATCGCGCTCCAGCTTGGCGATGACAAGTTCCTCGATGGCCATGTCCGTCTTGTCGCCCCGCTTGTAGGTCTTGTTGCAGCCGCCGTCCACGGTCTTCTTGCACATGTAGGCGTGCCGGTACTTGAGCCAGTCGTTCGCCTTGATTCCGATCATCTTGTTGTTGCAGACCGTGCCGTCCTCCAGCACGTGGCCACATCGCAGGATGCCGGTCAGCAGGTACTTGTGGACCAGGCCACCGCGCGGCATCCCGGTTCCGCGGCCACGCTCCCTGATCTTGGCCGTGACCGCGAACCACTCCTTCGGAGTGATGATCGGCTCCCACTCGCCCACGATGGGCTGATCGTCGCCGTCACGTACGAGCTCGCCCTTGATCTCGCGATATCCGCACAGCCGCGCGTTCACCAGGACCTGCTTGACGGTCTGGTACTGGAAGGCGTTCCCGCGACTCGTGATGAACCCGGCCTCCTTCCACCGGCGCGTGATCTCGGAAATGGAGGCACCTGCGATCACGTCCTTCACCGCCTGACGGATGGCTTCTGCCTCGTCCAGGCGCAACGAGACCTTGTCGTCCTCCCATCCGAAGGGGCGCCATGCTGCCACCGACTGCCCACGGATCGCCCGGCTGCGGTGGCTGTTCCTGCTCCGACGCTCCTTCTTCCTCGTTTCGCTGAGAGACATGGCGACTCCCAGAAGCCCCTTGATCTCGAAGCCTTCGGCGTAGAGGTCCTGGATGCCGTTCGAGTCGTGGTAGACGCGTCCTTCTTGCGTGGTGAACGCCTTCAGGTACCGCTCCCAGTCACTCGGGCGCCGGTACAGCCGGTCGTCGTTGACTGCCATGACGCCGTGGATCGGGTACCCGTCAGGCGTCGTCCCGGCAGCAAGATCGGCGAGCAACTGCTCGAAGTCATCGCGAACGATGTTCTCCTTGCTCGCGCTCCTGTCGTTGTCCGTGTAGCGGTAGACGACGAGCCATCCGAACCTGCGGGCGGTCTCGGTCATGTCCCGGTGCTGGTCCTCGACGCCGTGGGCGTCCTTCACCCGGCCGTCGAACGAGATCCGTGCGTAGCAGACGACGCACTTCAGCTCCGGGTCGGAAGCCAGCATGGCGCGCACTTCCTCGACGGACGGCAGCCCCTCGGGCGTACCTCGCAGCTTGCTGACCAACTCCTCGCGCTTGCCCACGTGTTCCCCCTCGGTCATGTCTGGGCTGCTGGAACGACCGTAGCGCATGTGGAGGTTCTAGTAATGCTCTACAGCATGAAGATCTCGCAGGACATCCGCCGTGAACACGGCGGCACACGGACCGAGATCGAGGAGGGCATGGCCCTGAAGTCGAAGGAGTTCGCGGCGAGCGGGAACCGCGTGTACCTGCCCATCGCGGACTGAGCCCGCCGCGCACAGGCCCGGGGGCCGATGGTCCCCCGGCCTGTGGGTCCGCCCGCTCGGATCCGCCCGCTCGGACGGGCTCTGACGGGTGCTCTTCCGATGGGTGCTACTCCGGCTGGTGCTCCGGCCCTCCGAAGTCCGGGCTGGTGTAGTCCGGGCTGCTGAAGCTGGGGCGCGAGCCGCGGTCGCCGTCGTCCGGGCTGGTGAACCCCGGGCGGCCGTAGCCGAGGTGCGGCATGCGGCTGACCGGCGTGGACGAGGGCGTGTGGTGCAGCGCGGCCGCCGCGTCGGGGTCGACGAGGGCCTCCCGCAGGAAGGGCAGGATGCCGCGTTCCAGCAGGGCCTCGTGCCAGGCCTCCTTGGCCTGGGCGACTTCGCCCTGCAGTTCGCCGTACGGTCCGCCTTCGGCCGTGGGCTTGTTCCGCAGAGCCGTGAGCAGCAGTCCCACCGCGGCGACGAGGATCGCGACCGCGGTCACGGCGCCGAACACCCAGCCCGTGGTGAGCATGGTCCGGGCGAATCCCTGCTCCGGGTCGAGCATCCGCAGGATGTAGCCGACGAGCAGGAAGATCGCCGCTGCGGTTCCGGCCAGGACGGGTGCGAGGACGGCGACGACGGCGACGGCGCCCGCGCCGGCGGTCTCGGCGACCCCACCCATGGTGGCGGCGAGCCCCGACGCGCCCGTACCCGGCTCGGCGGAAGCGGACTCGCGCACGGCCGATGGGCCGGCCGACGCCGGCTGCCGCAGTTCGTCGCGGACCTTGACGTAGTGCTGGTACTCGGTCGACGCGGCCGCCGTGATGAGCGCGGTCGCGTTCAGCGCCATGGTGCGCAGTTGTTCGGGGTCGAGCCGCTGACCGACAGCGGCCAGTTCGGGACGGTGTGGTGCGGAGCGCAGCGCCTCATCGAGGATCCGCTCGTACTCCTGGCGGTCCTCGCTCAGCAGGTGCTGCGGAACGCTGTTCATGTGCATCCCCCGATGCTCCGTAGGGCTTGGGGCTCGGCATGCTGACGAGCCGTCGGGCAGAAACGGAGGGGAGCCTGCTACGGATAAGCCGATGGTAGAGCGGTGACGGTATGCGGTGACAGGGGGTTTACCGAAATTGACCCCTCACCGGCCCAGTCCTCCGAAGGGGAACGCCTGCCCGGTGAACGTTCACGTATCCAGCGGCAGTTGCTGGACCAGTAGCTTTCCGGCCATGGTCACGCCACCGTCCATCGCGATGGCGAGTCCGTCGGCATAGACGTGCGGTCCCTCGATCACTGGGTCGCGGTTGTCCTCGTCGTCCTCGGAGCCGACCTCGCCCAGCAGATACGGAATCGGGCTGTGCCCGTGAACGATGCGGGTGCCCCCGTACGTATCGAGCAGGGAGCGCACGGCGTCCGCGCCGCCCTCGTCGCGGAAGGAGAACCGCTTGGTGAACTTGCGGAAAAGGTCCCAGACCTCGTCCGCGTCGTTGCGGGTGATCGTCTCGCGGACGGTGTCGTTGACCTCTTCGATGGAGCGGCCGTAGTCGAGGTAGGCGGTGGTGTCGGAGTGGACGAGCAGGTGGCCGTCGACCTCCTCGATGGCGTCCAGACGCGACATCCACTGCAGGTGGTGGTCCTGGAGGCGGTCCATGTCGGTCTTCTGACCGCCGTTGAGGAGCCACGCCGCCTGGAAGGTGGCGGTGCCCGCGCCGGAGTTGACGGGGGTGTCGCCGAACCGCTTGGCGCCGAGCAGCAGCAGCTCGTGGTTGCCCATGAGCGCTTTGCAGTACCCGCCGGCCGCGGCGGCCTCGGCGGACAGCCGCATCACGAGGTCGATGACGCCGATGCCGTCCGGCCCGCGGTCGGTGAAGTCGCCGAGGAACCACAGCCGGGCGGTGCCCGCGCACCAGTTTCCGGCGGCGTCGAGCAGGCCCTTCTCCTGGAGGGCCGACACCAGCTGGTCGAGGTAGCCGTGCACGTCACCCACGACGTACAGCGGGCCCTGCCCGGTGGTGGCCTGCGGGGCGGCGGCGTTCTCGGGGTCCACGGTCACCTGGACAGTGTCACCCCGGTTGATGACGGGGAGGTCGCGCTCGGTCGGCGTGTACCCCTCGGGGTAGGCATCCTCGGGCGGCGGGGCGACGTCACCGGGGTGGACGCTGTGGACGTACGGACCGGTCTCGTGGACGTACGCGGGCACCCGGAAGTCGCGCAACGTCGCCGTCCGCTCCACCTCGGGTCCCTGACCGGCCCCCTGAGTCATCGACCCCTCCACCATCGCGCCGCATTGCACCGCATCGGACTGCCTGGTCGTAGCGGCCCGCGGGTGTCGTGGGCCCATCATAGGAATGCGGATCGCGCCATGTGATGACCCAGGGGTGGTGAATCAGAGCAAGAGTCCAGTTCGCCGCGGCTTTCGCCCCGATTGGGCCGGGCTTTGACCACCGTGTGACCGTCCTCGCTCTTCTGCTCTTCGCGAGAACGATCCCTTCTCTCCGGGGGACCGGCCCCGTTTCTCCCCAGGAGTACGACCTTCCCTTTACCCGGGTGCGGGGCCTACGTCTGCTCGGATGATCGCGGCGGGCTGACCGTCGTGCGCGGCGAGCGTCGCTGGGACGAGGTGCGCACGATCAGCTCCGTCGGTATCACCTGCTCGACCGGCCGGTCGGATTCCACTCCCTCGATGGCGTCGATGAGGAGCTGCACCACCGCCGTTCCGATGCGGCGCGGCTTCAGGGAGAGCGTGGTGATCGGCGGCTCGGTGTTGGCGTACACGGTGGATTCGCTGCAGCAGACCAGCAGCAGGTCGTCCGGGACGCGCAGGCCGTAGCGGCGGGCCGCGGCGAGCAGGTCGGTGCCGTTCGGGTCGAACAGTCCGTAGACCGCGTCGGGCCGGTCGGGCCGGGCGAGCAGCCGGTCGGCGGCCACGGCTCCCGCGCACGGATCGTGCGCCGGGTAGGCCTCGTACACCGGATCCTGGCCCACCCGCTCGCACCAGCGCAGGTACGCCGTGGTCGACAGGTGGGTGTATGTGTCCGTCGACGTGCCGGTCAGCAGGCCGATGCGGCGGGCGCCGGCGCCGGCCAGGTGGTCGAGGATGCCGAGGACGGCGGCCTCGTGGTCGTTGTCGACCCAGGCGGTGACCGGGAGCGCGCCGGCCGGGCGGCCGTCGGAGACGACCGGCAGACCCTGCCGGACGAGTTCGCTGACGACCGGGTCCTGGTCGGAGGGGTCGATGACGACGGTGCCGTCCAGGGCGACGTTCGACCACACGTCGTGGCGGGAGGTCGCGGGCAGGATGACGAGGGCGTAGCCGCGGGCGAGCGCGGCGGAGGTGGCGGCCCGCGCCATCTCCGCGAAGTACGCGAACTCCGTGAAGGTGAAAGGTTCATCCCCGTATGTGGTCACGGTCAGGCCGATGAGTCCCGACTTGCCGGTACGGAGGGTCCGGGCGGCGGCCGAGGGGCGATAGCCCAGCCGGTCGGCGACCTCGCGGACATGGCGCCGGGTGGCGTCCGGGAGCCGGCCCTTGCCGTTGAGGGCGTCGGAGACGGTCGTGATGGAGACTCCGGCTGCGGCGGCCACGTCTCTGATGCCGGCCCGACCCGGCCTGCTGCCTCGCCGTGAGGTTTCCGCGCGGCTCACCTGGTGCTTCCCTGCTGCTGTCATGGCGAGCCGATAGTAGGGCTCATGCGGTGGGGTAGTGCGGACGCATATGCACGCGTTGACAGGCACGTTTCTGCATGATCATTTACTGGCAATTGCCGTGGAAAACAAGGGCGTTGAGCGCTCTCATGGCAGTACGTGTCTTGTCGGCGCGTACGGGCCTGCCAAGTGGGTGATGTTGCGAAGAGGTCTCAACTCACCTGCACGAGGGATGCGCGCCACGGCGTGCACCACCGGCGCGTAGATATATGTGAGGCGCGCCCCCGGATTCGTACGCCTTGGGGCGGCGATGCCCCTGATGCCGGTGGGACGGGGGAGGCCGGGTCAGTCCGCTCGGTCGTGGCTATACGCAGCGGCGCCGAATCCTCATAAGGTGAGGAGTATTGGATGTCGGCGGCGGTCATGGGCCGCCGGTCTTCACGAGGAGGACTGCGGTGAGCGAGACGAGCCCCAAGCTGCGCGCCGAGCTGGAGGGGATCCCCACCTACAAGCCGGGCAAGCCCGCTGCGGCGGGTGGCCCGGTGGCCTACAAGCTGTCCTCCAACGAGAACCCGTATCCGCCGCTGCCCGGCGTGATGGAGACCGTCACGGCGGCGGCCGGCAATTTCAACCGCTACCCGGACATGGCCTGTACGGCGCTGATGAACGAGCTGTCCGAGCGGTTCGGCGTGCCTCTCTCCCACCTGGCCACCGGTACCGGTTCGGTCGGTGTCGCCCAGCAGCTGATCCAGGCCACCTCCGGTCCGGGGGACGAGGTGATCTACGCCTGGCGGTCGTTCGAGGCGTACCCGATCATCACGCAGATCAGCGGCGCGACGTCGGTCCAGGTGCCGCTGACGCCCGGGGATGTGCACGACCTCGACGCGATGGCCGACGCGATCACCGACCGGACGCGGCTGATCTTCGTCTGCAACCCCAACAACCCCACGGGCACGGTGGTGCGCAGGGCGGAGCTGGAGCGTTTCCTGGACCGGGTCCCGCGTGATGTGCTGGTGGTCCTCGACGAGGCCTACCGCGAGTTCATCCGCGACCCCGAGGTGCCGGACGGCGTCGAGCTCTACCGCGACCGGCCCAACGTCTGTGTGCTGCGGACCTTCTCCAAGGCGTACGGCCTGGCCGGCCTGCGCGTCGGTTTCGCCATCGCCCACGAACCGGTGGCCGCGGCGCTGCGCAAGACGGCGGTGCCGTTCGGCGTGAGCCAGCTCGCCCAGGAGGCGGCGATCGCCTCGATGCGGGCCGAGGACGAACTGTTCGGCCGGGTCGGCTCGCTGGTGTGCGAGCGCACGCGCGTGGTCGACGGGCTGCGCTCGCAGGGCTGGACGGTGCCCGAGACGCAGGCCAACTTCGTGTGGCTGCGGCTGGGGGAGAGTACGGTCGCGTTCGCGCAGGCATGCGAGCAGGCGGGGGTGGTGATCCGGCCGTTCCCGGGTGAGGGTGTGCGGGTGACGGTCGGGGAGACCGAGGCGAACGACATCTTCCTGAAGGTGACGGAAGGGTTCCGTAAGGAGCTGTAGCCCTCGTCTCCGAGAGTCAGATCAGACGTCCAGCAGTTCCACGCGTACGGGGTCGCCGTCCCGCACAGTCGCGAGCACACCGGGGTCGCCGTCGAGACGGCCGAGGACGTTGCACGGACTTGCGAGGCGGCACTCGTCGCCCTGTGAGATCGGGGTGGGCCCGTAGGGGAGGGCGAGGGCGTCGCCGTCGGTCCAGAAGGCGACGGTGCCCGGCTCGACGACCTCGCGTGCGCCTGTTTCACGTGAAACCGACACCCCTGTGTCGAAGTACACCTCCTCACCCCAGGTGCGCGCTGTCGAGACGAAGGGCAGCGCTGTGGCGAGGGCCTGACCGGTCGGGGTGTCGTCGAGCGATGCCGTGAGATGGCCGGCGGGCCAGGAGATCCGTATCCGTAGCGGTGTCGGTGTCTGCATGCCGTCGATTCAACAAGATGTTGAAGTTCGAGCCAAGGGGTCGGCTGTGACCGGCGCGACAGGGGGTCCCCTCCGGGGCTCGAAAGTGCGTGCTGCATAATGGCTTGTGAATGTGAACGCTTTCACAAGCGTAGGTAAGGAGCGGCGACGTGGACCTGGCTTTGGCGCCGGAGACCCTGGCGCGATGGCAGTTCGGCATCACCACCGTCTACCACTTTCTGTTCGTCCCCCTGACGATCTCGCTGGCCGCGCTCACGGCCGGTCTGCAGACGGCGTGGGTGCGGACGGAGAAGGAGAAGTACCTCCGGGCGACGAAGTTCTGGGGCAAGCTCTTCCTGATCAACATCGCGATGGGCGTGGTCACCGGCATCGTGCAGGAGTTCCAGTTCGGCATGAACTGGTCCGACTACTCGCGCTTCGTCGGTGACGTGTTCGGTGCGCCGCTGGCCTTCGAGGCCCTGATCGCCTTCTTCTTCGAGTCGACCTTCATCGGCCTGTGGATCTTCGGCTGGGACAAGCTGCCGAAGAAGATCCACCTGGCCTGTATATGGATGGTCTCGATCGGCACGATCCTGTCGGCCTACTTCATCCTCGCGGCCAACTCCTGGATGCAGCACCCGGTCGGCTACCGGATCAACGAGGCGAAGGGCCGGGCCGAGCTCACCGACTTCTGGCTGGTGCTGACCCAGAACACCGCACTCGCCCAGGTCTTTCACACGCTCACCGCGGCCTTCCTGACCGGTGGCGCCTTCATGGTCGGCATCGCCGCCTTCCACCTGGTCCGCAAGAAGCACGTCCCCGTGATGAAGACCTCGCTGCGGCTGGGCCTCGTCACCGTCGTCATCGGCGGCCTCCTCACCGCGATCAGCGGCGACGTGCTCGGCAAGATCATGTACGAGCAGCAGCCGATGAAGATGGCCGCGGCCGAGGCGCTGTGGGACGGCGAGAAGCCGGCTCCCTTCTCGGTCTTCGCCGTCGGCGACGTCGACAAGGGTCACAACAAGGTCGCCATCGAGATCCCCGGCCTGCTGTCCTTCCTCGCAAAGGACGACTTCACCTCGTACGTGCCCGGCATCAACGACGTCAACAAGGCCGAGCAGGAGAAGTACGGGCCCGGTGACTACCGGCCCAACATCCCCGTCGCCTACTGGGGCTTCCGGTGGATGATCGGCTTCGGCATGACGTCGTTCGCCATCGGCCTGGCCGGGCTGTGGCTGACCCGCAAGAAGTTCATGCTGCCGCAGCACCTGAGGGTGGGCGACGACGAGGTGCCGCATCTGGTGCTGCTGCCGAAGAAGGCGCTCGGCCCGACCCTCACCAAGTGGTACTGGCGCATCGCGATCCTCACCCTGGGCTTCCCGTTGATCGCCAGCTCGTGGGGCTGGATCTTCACCGAGATGGGCCGCCAGCCGTGGGTCGTCTACGGCCTGTTCCAGACGCGTGACGCGGTCTCCCCCGGTGTCTCCCAGGCCGAGGTCATCACCTCGATGGTCGTCTTCACCACGTTGTACGCGATCCTCGCCGTCGTCGAGGTCAAGCTGCTGGTCAAGTACGTCAAGGCGGGCCCGCCGGAGCTCACCGAGGCCGACCTCAACCCGCCCACGAAGATCGGCGGCGACTCCCGTGACGCCGACAAGCCGATGGCCTTCTCGTACTAGGCCGAGGGAGCTGCACAGTCATGGAACTGCACGACGTCTGGTTCGTCCTGATCGCCGTCCTGTGGACCGGCTACTTCTTCCTGGAGGGCTTCGACTTCGGGGTGGGCGTGCTCACGAAGCTGCTCGCCCGCAACCGGCCCGAGAAGCGGGTGCTGATCAACACCATCGGCCCCGTCTGGGACGGCAACGAGGTGTGGCTGCTCTCGGCGGGCGGCGCGACCTTCGCCGCCTTCCCCGAGTGGTACGCCACGCTCTTCTCCGGCTTCTACCTGCCCCTGCTGCTCATCCTGGTCTGCCTGATCGTCCGGGGTGTGGCCTTCGAGTACCGCGTGAAGCGGCCCGAGGAGAAGTGGCAGCGCAACTGGGAGACGGCGATCTTCTGGGCCTCACTGCTGCCCGCGTTTCTGTGGGGTGTGGCCTTCGCGAACATCGTCCGGGGCGTGAAGATCGACCAGGACTTCAACTACGCCGGCGGCGTCCTGGACCTGCTCAACCCGTACGCGCTGCTGGGCGGGCTGGTCACGCTGTCGCTGTTCACCTTCCACGGGACGGTGTTCGTCGGGCTGAAGACGGTCGGAGAGATCCGGGAGCGGGCGCGGAAGCTGGCGCTGCGCGTCGGGCTGGTGACCGCCCTGCTGGCGCTCGCCTTCCTGCTGTGGACACAGGCCGACCGGGGTGACGGTTCGTCGCTGGTGGCCATGGTCGCGGCCGTGGCGTCGCTCCTCGTCGCCCTGGCCGCGGCACGGGCCGGGCGCGAGGGCTGGGCGTTCGCCCTGTCGGGACTCACCATCGTGGCCACGGTGGCGATGCTCTTCCTGACGCTCTTCCCGAACGTCATGCCGTCGACGCTGAACCCGGACTGGAGCCTGACGGTCACCAACGCCTCGTCCAGCCCGTACACACTGAAGATCATGACGTGGTGTGCCGGGATCGCCACCCCGGTCGTCCTGCTCTACCAGGGCTGGACGTACTGGGTGTTCCGCAAGCGGATCGGCACTCAGCACATCGCCGAGACCGTGCACTGAGGTGTGTTTCACGTGAAACCAATCGATCCGCGCTTGCTCCGGTACGCCCGTGCCACCCGAGGTTTCCTGACGGCGGTCGTGGCTCTGGGGGCCGTCGGGGCGGGGCTGGTCATCGCGCAGGCGATGCTCATCGCCGAGGTGGTGGTCGGTGCGTTCCAGCACCGCATGGCGGTGTCCGAACTCGGCACTCCCCTGCTGCTGTTGGCCGCCGTCGCGGTCGGCCGGGCGCTGGTCGGCTGGCTCACCGAGCTCGCCGCGCACCGGGCGAGCGCGGCGGTGAAGTCCGAGCTGCGGGGGCGGTTGCTGGAGCGTTCCGCCGAGCTGGGGCCGGGCTGGCTGAGCGGCCAGCGGACCGGTTCGCTGGTCGCCCTGGCCACCCGGGGCGTGGACGCCCTCGACGACTACTTCTCGCGATATCTGCCGCAGCTGGGTCTCGCGGTGGTCGTTCCGGTGGCGGTACTGGCGCGGATCGTCACCGAGGACTGGGTCTCCGCGGCCATCATCGTGGGCACCCTCCCGCTCATCCCGGTCTTCATGGTGCTCATCGGCTGGGCGACCCAGTCCCGGATGGACCGTCAGTGGCAGCTGCTGTCGCGGCTGTCCGGGCACTTCCTGGACGTCGTCGCGGGGCTGCCGACGCTGAAGGTCTTCGGCCGGGCCAAGGCGCAGGCCGAGTCGATCCGGCGGATCACCGGCGAGTACCGGCGGGCGACCATGCGGACGCTGCGGATCGCCTTCATCTCCTCCTTCGCCCTGGAACTGCTCGCGACGATCTCGGTGGCGCTGGTCGCCGTGACGATCGGCATGCGGCTCGTGCACGGAGAGATGGACCTGTACATCGGCCTCGTCATCCTGATCCTCGCGCCTGAGGCGTACCTGCCGTTGCGGCAGGTCGGGGCGCAGTACCACGCGGCGGCCGAGGGGCTCGCCGCAGCCGAGGAGATCTTCGACGTCCTGGAGACGCCCGTCCCGGCGTCCGGTTCCGCGGCCGTGCCGGAGGGTGCGCTGTCCTTCGAGGGCGTGACCCTCCGGTACCCGGGGCGGTCGGTGGACGCCGTCTCGGACGTGACGTTCAGCGTCGAGCCCGGGGAGACGGTCGCGCTGGTCGGACCGAGCGGCGCCGGCAAGTCGACGCTGCTGAGCGTCCTGCTGGGGTTCGTGCGACCGGACGAGGGCCGGGTGCTGGCCGGGGGAGTCGATCTCGCCGGTGCCGACCTGGAGGCGTGGCGTTCCCGGATCGCCTGGGTTCCGCAGCGGCCGCATCTGTACGCCGGGACGATCGCCGAGAACGTACGGCTGGCCCGGCCCGACGCCGGTGACGACGCCGTACGGCAGGCACTGCGGGACGCCGGGGCGCTGGAGTTCGTCGACGCGCTGCCCGCGGGCGTGGACACCGTGCTCGGTGAGGACGGCACCGGGCTGTCCGCCGGGCAGCGGCAGCGGCTCGCGCTGGCCAGGGCGTTCCTCGCCGACCGGCCCGTGCTGCTGCTCGACGAGCCGACGGCGGCGCTGGACGGGGCCACCGAGGCCGAGGTCGTCGCGGCGGTGCGGCGCCTCGCGGCCGGCCGGACGGTGCTGCTGGTGGTGCACCGGCCGGCACTGCTGGACGTCGCGGACCGGGTCGTGCGGCTGGCGGAGCCCGAGACCGCCGCCGGGACGCCCGTGGCGTCCGCCATGGCCCGGAGCGCCGGATCGCGGCCCGTCGAGGCCGGGCCGCCCGCCCCGGCCGAGACCGTCGGGCAGCCGGCTTCGGGCGGCGTCCTCGCCCGGGTCCGCGCCCTGTCCGGTGCCCGGCGTGGGCGGCTGGGACTCGCGCTGCTGCTCGGGAGCCTCGCGCTGGGGAGTGCCGTGGGGCTCATGGCCACCTCAGGCTGGCTGATCTCACGGGCCTCGCAGCAGCCGCCCGTGCTGTATCTGATGATGGCCGTCACCGCGACGCGGGCGTTCGGGATCGGGCGGGCCGTGTTCCGCTACGCCGAGCGACTGGTGTCGCACGACGCCGTGCTGCGGATGCTGGCGGACACCCGGGTCGCGGTGTTCCGCAGGCTGGAGCGGCTGGCGCCGGCCGGGCTGAGCCGGGTCCGCCGGGGCGATCTGCTCTCCCGGCTGGTCGCGGACGTGGACGCGCTGCAGGACTACTGGCTGCGGTGGCTGCTGCCGGCCGGGGCGGCCGTCGTTGTGTCGGCCGCGTCGGTCGGCTTCACGGCTTGGCTGCTGCCCGAGGCCGGTGCGGTCCTCGCGGCCGGGCTCCTGGCGGCGGGGGTCGGCGTGCCGCTGATCACCGGCGCGGTGGCCCGGCGGGCCGAGCACCGGCTGGCGCCCGCCCGCGGGGTGCTCGCGACGCGGGTGGCCGATCTGCTCACCGGCACCGCGGAACTGACCGTCGCCGGTGCCCTGCCCGCACGGACCGCCCAGGCCCGCGAGGCCGACCGGGTGCTCACCCGGATCGCCTCGCGCGCCGCCACCGCCACGGCCCTCGGCGACGGTCTCACCGCGCTGGTCTCCGGACTGACCGTCACGGCCGCCGCCCTGGCCGGTGCGCAAGCGGTCGCCGCCGGGCGGCTGGACGGCGTGACCATGGCCGTCGTCGTCCTGACGCCTCTCGCCGCCTTCGAGGCCGTGCTCGGGCTGCCGCTGGCCGTGCAGTACCGGCAGCGCGTACACCGGAGCGCGGAGCGGGTGTACGAGGTGCTGGACGCCCCGGAGCCCGTGGGGGAGCCGGAGCGGCCCCGGCAGGCGCCCGCCTCACCGTTCCCGGTCGTGCTCAAGGGGCTCACCGCCCGGTACGCCGGCCAGGAGCGGGACGCGCTCACCGGGCTCGACCTGACCCTCGACGAGGGCCGCAGGATCGCCGTGGTCGGACCCTCCGGCTCCGGCAAGACCACGCTGGCGCAGGTGCTGCTGCGCTTCCTCGACGCGCAGGCCGGCTCGTACGCGCTGGCCGGCGTGGACGCCTGCGCGCTCGACAGTGACGACGTGCGGGGGCTCGTCGGGCTGTGTGCGCAGGACGCGCATCTCTTCGACAGCTCGCTGCGGGAGAACCTGCTGCTCGCCAGGAAGGACGCCACCGAGGACCACCTGCGGGCCGTGCTGCACCGCGCCCGGCTGCTGGAGTGGGCCGACGGCCTGCCCGACGGCCTCGACACGCTCGTGGGGGAGCACGGGGCGCGTCTGTCGGGAGGTCAGCGGCAGCGCCTGGCGCTGGCCCGGGCACTCCTGGCCGACTTCCCCGTCCTGGTGCTGGACGAGCCCGCGGAGCACCTCGACCTGCCGACCGCCGACGCGCTCACCGCTGATCTGCTGGCCGCGACCGAGGGCCGGACGACGCTGCTCATCACGCACCGGCTGGCGGGCCTCGAAGCGGTCGACGAGGTGCTCGTGCTGGACAGGGGGCGGGTGGTCCAGCGCGGTCCCTACGCGGAGCTGCTGGCGACGGACGGGCCGTTGCGGGAGATGGCCGGGCGGGAGGCGGCGGCGGAGGCGCCGGCGGGCGCGCGGTAGCGGCCGGGGCCGGGGCCACTGGGCCGTTCGGCGCAGCCGGTCCCCCAGCCGTACGACGTGAACAGGACCGGGCCCGCGGTGCTGGGCGACGATCGCTGACATGCGCTCATTTCGCCGTCATCGGCTGCTCGTTTCGGTCCTGCTGTGCGCGCTGACCGTGCTCGCGGCCCGGCCGACGGCGGCGCCCGAAGAATCCGGCAGCGGCACCGGGAGCGGCGCGGACACGAGCCTCAGCGCCGAGGTGGCGCGGCTGTACGAGGAGGCCGCGGTGGCGACACGGCAGTACGAGGCAGGGCGCGAGGAGGCCGAGAAGCAGCGGTCCGAAGCCCAGCGGGCGGAGGCGCTCCTGGACGCGCAGCGGCGGCACATCGCCGCCCTGCACGAGGACCTGGGCCGGATCGCCCGGGCCCAGTACCGCACCAGCGGTGGCCTGCCGGTGGCCGCGCACATGATCCTCGCCGACAGCCCCGAAGGCCTGATGCGCGGTCAGCACGCCTTCTCGCAGGCGCATCTCGCCGTGAACAACGCGATCACCAAGAACCAGCGCGCCGAGGCGCGGCTCGCGGCGGACGAGGCCAGGGCCGCCGACCAGTGGCAGGCGCTGGAGAGACGCAACACGCAACTCGCCGCTCTCAAGGCGGACATCGAGCAGACGCTGGAGGCGGCCAGCTCGCGGCTCCAGGGAGAGGCGGACGCCGCGGTCGCCGCCGGGGCGTGCCGCGGAGCCGTCCGGCTCGACCAGCCGGAGACGGGGCTCAGCGACGGCGAGTGGGTCGCGCCGGTCGAGACGTACGAGCTGTCCGCGTCCTACGGCAGCGGTGGTGCGCGGTGGTCCAGCAGGCACACCGGGCAGGACTTCGCGGTGCCGATCGGCACGCCGGTACGGGCCGTGGGCGCGGGCCGGGTGGTGAAGGTGTCCTGCGGCGGCCCCTTCGGCATGGAGATCGTGCTCAAGCACGCCGGCGGCTACTACACGCAGTACGCCCACCTCGCTTCCCTCACGGTCGACCAGGGAGAGCACGTCAGCCCGGGGCAGTGGATCGGTCAGTCGGGCACCACCGGCAACTCGACCGGGCCGCACCTGCACTTCGAGGCCCGGGTCACGCCGGAGACGGGCTCGGCGGTGAACCCGGTGTCGTGGCTTGCGGCGCGCGGGGTGTCTCTCTGAGACACCCCGGCCCCGGCGGCTACGGCAGTTCCGTCAGCAGCTGCTCGATCACGAGGGCCACCCCGTCCTCGTTGTTCGCGACCGTCCGCCCCGAGGCGGCGGCGATCACGTCCGGGTGCGCGTTGCCCATCGCGTACGACCGGCCCGCCCAGGTCAGCATCTCGACGTCGTTCGGCATGTCGCCGAAGGCGACGACCTGCTCGTGCGAGATGCCGCGCTCGGCGCAGCACAGGGCGAGGGTGCTGGCCTTGGACACGCCCGGGCCGCTGATCTCGAGCAGGGCGCTGGGGCTGGAGCGGGTGACGTTGGCACGGTCGCCGATGGCGAGGCGGGCCAGGGTCAGGAAGGCGTCCGGGTCGATCTCGGGGTGGTAGGCGAGGATCTTCAGCACCGGCTCCGCGGCGGCCGGGTGGTCCGGGCCCAGCAGTTCCTCGGCCGGGGCGAGGCTGTCCGGGATCTCCATGTGCAGCTTCGGGTACGCCGGCTCCTGGTAGAAGCCGTACGTCTGCTCCACCGCGTACACCGTGCCCGGCGCCGCGTCGCGCAGCAGCCGTACGGCGTCCATGGCGTTCTCCCGCGCCAGTTCCCGCACCTTCACGAACCGGTGGGCGCCGGGGCCGCCGTGCAGGTCGACCACGGCGGCGCCGTTGCCGCAGATGGCCAGGCCGTGGCCGTGCACGTGGTCGCTGACGACGTCCATCCAGCGGGCCGGGCGGCCCGTGACGAAGAAGACCTCGATGCCCGCCTCCTCGGCGGCGGCCAGCGCGGCGACCGTACGCGGGGACACCGACTTGTCGTCGCGCAGCAGGGTGCCGTCGAGGTCGGTGGCGATCAGCCGCGGCGGGAGGGTCTCGGCCGCGGTCTCGGGCTGTCGGGTCGCTGAGGTCACCCGGCCATTGTCCCGCACATGCCTGCACGGGCGTGCGGGGCTCCGCACAGGTGAGTGGATACCGCCCTGACCAGAGGATCCCCGGCCCGTCCGCCGACGCTCAGCGCAGCTGCGCCGGCGCCTCCATCGCGATCTGCTCGAAGACCTTCTCCTCCGCCGCGAACGGCGAGTCGGGGATCGGCCAGTGGATCACGATCTCCGTGAATCCCAGCTCCGCATGCCGTCCGGCGAAGTCCACGAACGCGTCCAGGGACTGGAGCGGGCCGTTGCGGTCCGGTGTGAAGCCGGTGAGCAGGACCCGGTCGAGGCCGGTCATGTCCCGGCCGACCTCGGCGCAGATGTCGTCGAGCCTCTCCGCCTGCCCGCGAATGGCCTGAATCGACTGTTCAGGCGTGCCGTTGTCGAACAGTTTCGGGTCGCCGGTGGTCACCCACGCCTGGCCGAACCGGGCGGCGAGCCGCATGCCACGCGGCCCGGTCGCGGCCACCGCGAACGGCAGCCGGGGCCGCTGTACACAGCCGGGGATGTTCCGGGCCTCGTGGGCGGAGTAGAAGTCACCCTCGTACGAGACGGCGTCCTCGCTGAGCAGCCGGTCGAGCAGCGGGACGAACTCGGCGAAACGGTCGGCGCGCTCGCGCGGTGTCCACGGTTCCTGGCCGAGCGCGGTGGCGTCGAAGCCCGAACCACCCGCGCCGATACCCAGCGTGACCCGACCTCCGGAGATGTCGTCGAGGGAGATCAGTTCCTTGGCGAGTGTCACGGGGTGCCGGAAGTTCGGGGAGGTCACCAGGGTGCCCAGCCGCAGCCGGTCGGTGACGCCGGCGGCGGCCGTGAGGGTCGGCACAGCGCCGAACCACGGGCCGTCCCGGAAGGTGCGCCAGGACAGGTGGTCGTAGGTGTATGCGGTGTGGAAGCCGAGCTGCTCGGCGCGCGTCCAGGCCGCGCGGCCGCCTTCGTGCCAGCGGCGGTACGGGAGGATCACGGTGCTCAGGCGCAGACTCATGAGATCGAGCCTAAGGGAGCCCGGTGGGTCACCCGTGTTTCACGTGAAACCAGTCACCCTGAGTGTCTGCTCACACCACCAGGTCAGTGCGGTCCTGGAAAGCGCAGGTAGCGCGGCGGCACGGCCTCGGTGAGCCACACCCCGTTGGCGCTGACGTGGAAGACGTGGCCGGCGGCGTGCATGGCGGTCGCGTCCACTCCGAGCACGACCGGCTGCCCCCGGCGGGCTCCGACACGGGTCGCCGTCTCCCGGTCGGGTGAGAGGTGGACGGCGTGCCGGTTCATCGGACGGAGTCCCTCGGCCCGGATCGCATCCAGGTTGCGGGCGACTGTGCCGTGGTAGAGGTGCGCGGGCGGGGTGGCCGGCGCCAGTCCGAGGTCGACGTCCACGCTGTGGCCCTGGCTGGCGCGGATCCGGGAGCCCTCGACGGCGAAACGCCGCTTGTCGTTGGTGGCGACGACATGGTCCAGTTCGTCGCGGGTGAACCGGAAGCCGTGCGCGGCGGCCGCGGCGATCAATGTGTCGATCTCGACCCAGCCGGCCTCGTCGAGCGCGAGTCCGATGCGTTCCGGCTGGTGGCGCAGATGCTTCGACAGGTACTTCGACACCTTCACGGTGCGTCTTTCGTCCATGCCCCCAGGGTGCGGGAGAGATGCGCATCACGCGATCGAGTTTCACCTCGGAGGTTTGATCCACAGCCAAGTATGGTTATCCACAGCGGAATTGGCGGTTCTGTGGACAACTGGCCGCCCTCGCAGGGAGTTTGGGCCTCATTTCACACCGGCGGTTTCACCCGTGCCAGGCCCCGCAGCGCCCCCGGCGCCCACCGTGACAGCCAGCGCGCACCCCGCGCCTCCGGTGTCACCGGCACCACCGCCTCGTTGCGCGTCACCGCCCGCAGGATCGCACGGGCGACCTTCTCCGGGGGGTAGTTGCGCAGCCCGTACAAACGGGCGGCGCGCTTCTGCAGCCGCTTCTCCTCCTGGGCGTCGACCCCGGCGAAGTGCGCCGTCGAGGTGATGGCCGTGTTGACGAACCCGGGGCACACCGCCGTCACACCGATCCCCCGGCCCGCCAGCTCCGCCCGCAGGCATTCACTGAGCATCAGCACGGCCGCCTTGGAGGTGCTGTAGGCGGGCAGCGCCCGGGACGGCTGGTACGCCGCGGCCGATGCCACGTTGACGATGTGGCCCCCCTGCCCGCGTCCGGCCATCCGCCGGCCGAAGAGCCGGCAGCCGTGGATGACACCCCACAGGTTGACGTCGAGGACCTGCTTCCAGTCCTCCGTCGTGGTGTCGAAGAAGGAACCGGACAGTCCGATCCCGGCGTTGTTCACGAGGACGTCCACCACTCCGTATGCGGTGGTGACCTTCTCGGCGAGCTTCTCCATGGCCTGCTCGTCGGAGACGTCGACGGTCTCCGCCCAGGCCTCGGGGGCGCCCAGCGCGCGGGCCTTCTCGGCGGTGCGGACCGCCGCCTCGGCGTTCCGGTCGACGGCCACGACGCGCGCGCCGGCCTCGGCGAACGCGAGCGCCGTCGCCCGCCCGATGCCGCTGCCCGCCCCCGTGACCAGCACCAGCTGCCCGCCGAAGCGTTCGGCGTGCTCACCGCTCGCCACCACCGGGGACCGCCCGCTCTCGACGGACGCCACGAACTCCTCGACCCAGGAGGCCAGGTGGTCCGGGCGGGTGCGCGGGATCCAGTGCCCCGCCTGGATCGTCCTGCGGGTCAGGTGCGGAACCCACTGCTCCAGCTGATCGTCCAGCCGTTGTGAGAGGAACCGGTCCTCCAGGGGCGTGATGACCTGCACGGGCGCGTGGGCGTGCGCGTCCGGGCGTGGCGCGCGCAGCCGGGGCCGGACGTTGTCCCGGTACAGCCAGGCCCCGTGGGCCGCGTCCGACGGGAGGGACGCGGTGGGGTAGTCGCCCCGGGGCACCTTCTCGACGCGCTCCAGCATCCGCGGCCAGCGCGTGCCGAGCGGGCCGCGCCAGGCGAGCTCGGGCAGCGCGGGCGTGTGCAGCAGGTACACGTACCAGGACCGGGCGCCCTGCCCGAGGAGCTGACCGACCCGGCGCGGGGTGGGCCGCTTCACGCGCTGGGCGATCCAGTGGCCGAAGTGGTCGAGGGACGGCCCGGACATCGAGGTGAAGGAGGCGATGCGCCCCTTGGTGCGCTGCACGGTGGTGAACTCCCAGGCCTGCACCGAGCCCCAGTCGTGCCCCACCAGGTGCACCGGCGCGTCCGGACTCACCGCGTCCACGACGGCCAGGAAGTCGTCCGTCAGCTTCTCCAGGGTGAACCCGCCCCGCAGCGGCCGCGGCGCCGTCGACCGGCCGTGGCCGCGGACGTCGTAGGCGACCACGTGGAAGCGTCCGGCGAGCCGCCCGGCGACCTCGGACCACACCTCCTTGCTGTCGGGGTAGCCGTGCACCAGGACGACCGTCGGCCGCCCGGGGTCACCCATCTCGGCCACACACAGCTCGACTTCGCCGGTCCGCACCCAGCGCTCCCGCGCGCCCGTCAGCAACGTCATCCGGCGAATCTTGCAGTTGTTAGAGAGTTCGTCAATAGGGTCTTCCCGGGCGTGGTAACTCCCGAGAACCAGCTCCCCTAGGGGCCCGTAATACTCAGGGCTGATCCCAATACAGCTCTGCGGAGTGACGACCGCCACGCGCACGGCCCCTACCTTCGAGGGGTGACTGTGATCGCGACCGAAAGCCTGAGCAAGCGGTTCCCCCGGGTGACCGCGCTTGACCGGCTCTCCGTGGACGTCGGACCCGGTGTGACCGGACTCGTCGGAGCCAACGGAGCCGGCAAGTCCACACTGATCAAGATCCTGCTGGGTCTGTCCCCCGCCACCGAGGGCCGCGCCGAAGTGCTCGGTCTCGATGTCGCCACCAAGGGCGCCGCCATCCGCGAGCGGGTCGGCTACATGCCCGAGCACGACTGCCTGCCGCCGGACGTCTCGGCCACCGAGTTCGTCGTCCACATGGCGCGCATGTCGGGCCTGCCGCCCACCGCCGCGCGCGAGCGCACCGCCGACACCCTGCGCCACGTCGGCCTGTACGAGGAGCGCTACCGGCCCATCGGCGGCTACTCGACCGGCATGAAACAGCGCGTCAAGCTCGCGCAGGCCCTCGTCCACGACCCGCAGCTGGTCTTCCTGGACGAGCCGACCAACGGCCTCGACCCGGTCGGACGCGACGAGATGCTCGGCCTGATCCGCCGCATCCACACCGACTTCGGCATCTCGGTCCTGGTCACCTCCCACCTCCTGGGCGAACTGGAGCGCACCTGCGACCACGTCGTCGTCGTCGACGGCGGCAAGCTCCTGCGCTCCAGCTCCACCACGGACTTCACGCAGACCACCACGACCCTCGCGATCGAGGTCACCGACACCGACGAGCACCCGGACGGCACCCGAGCGGTCCGCGAGGCGCTGCACGCGCGCGGAGTGACCGTCGAGGACGGCAGCGGCCTGCCGGGCGCCGGCCACGTCCTGCTGCTCACCGCGCAGGGCGAGGAGACGTACGACCTCGTCCGGGACGTGATCGCGGACCTCGGACTCGGCCTGGTGCGCATGGAGCAGCGCCGCCACCACATCTCCGAGGTCTTCACCAGCAGCGACGAGCGCGAGCAGCGGAAGGAGGCGGTCGGCCATGGCGGTTGAGCACTCCACGGGGACATCCGCCCCGGCACCGGGCGACCAGACCCGCATCCACAACATCGGCTACCGCAATTACGACGGCCCGCGCCTCGGCCGCGCCTACGCCCGCCGCTCCCTGTACTCGCAGTCCCTGCGCGGCTCCTACGGCCTCGGCCGCTCGGTGAAGTCCAAGGTGCTGCCGATGCTGCTCTTCGTGGTGATGTGCGTGCCCGCGGCCATCATCGTCGCCGTCGCGGTCGCCACCAAGGCCAACGCCCTCCCGCTGGACTACACGCGCAACGCGATCGTCATGCAGGCGGTCATCAGCCTCTATGTCGCCTCGCAGGCACCCCAGTCGGTCTCGCGGGACCTGCGCTTCAAGACCGTGCCGCTGTACTTCTCGCGACCCATCGAGACCGCCGACTACGTCCGCGCCAAGTTCGCGGCACTGGCCTCGGCGCTGTTCATCCTCACCGCGGCGCCCCTGCTCGTCCTCTACGTGGGCGCGCTGCTGGCCAAGCTCGACTTCGCCGACCAGACCAAGGGATTCGCACAGGGACTCGTCTCCGTGGCACTGCTCTCACTGCTGTTCGCCGGAATCGGCCTGGTCATCGCGTCCTTCACCCCGCGCCGCGGCTTCGGCATCGCGGCCGTGATCGCCGTGCTGACCATCACCTACGGCGCGGTCTCCACCCTCCAGGCCATCGCCGACGCCCAGGGCAGCGGCGACGCCGTGCCGTGGATCGGGCTGTTCTCGCCGATCACGATCGTCGACGGTGTGCAGTCCGCGTTCCTGGGCGCGACGTCCGCCTCCCCCAGCGGGGTGGGCCCGAGCACCGCCGAGGGCGTCGTCTACGTCCTCGTCGCGCTGGGTCTGATCGCGGCGAGCTACGGCCTCCTGATGCGCCGCTACAAGAAGGTGGGACTGTGACCACGCTCAACATCGACCACGTCTCCCGCTGGTTCGGCAACGTGGTCGCCGTCAACGACATCACCATGACCATCGGCCCCGGCGTCACGGGCCTGCTCGGCCCCAACGGCGCCGGCAAGTCCACCCTCATCAACATGATGGGCGGCTTCCTGGCCCCCTCCACCGGCACCGTCACCCTCGACGGCCAGGCCGTGTGGCGCAACGAGCAGATCTACAAACACATCGGCGTCGTCCCCGAGCGGGAGGCGATGTACGACTTCCTCACCGGCAAGGAATTCGTCCTGGCCAACGCCGAGCTGCACGGCCTGGGCGCCAAGGCGGCCCAGAAGGCGCTCGCCACGGTCGAGATGGAGTACGCCCAGGACCGCAAGATCCAGACGTACTCCAAGGGCATGCGCCAGCGCGTGAAGATGGCCAGCGCCCTCGTCCACGACCCCTCCCTGCTCCTGCTGGACGAGCCGTTCAACGGCATGGACCCCCGCCAGCGCATGCAGCTGATGGACCTGCTGCGCCGCATGGGCGACGAGGGCCGCACGGTCCTGTTCTCGTCCCACATCCTCGAAGAGGTCGAGCAACTCGCCTGGCACATCGAGGTCGTCGTCGCCGGCCGGCACGCCGCCAGCGGGGACTTCCGCAAGATCCGCCGCCTGATGACCGACCGGCCGCACCGCTACCTGGTGCGTTCCAGCGACGACCGTGCCCTCGCGGCCGCGCTGATCGCCGACCCGTCGACGGCCGGCATCGAGGTCGACGTCGCCGAGGGCGCGCTGCGCATCCAGGCCGTCGACTTCGGCCGCTTCACGGCCCTTCTGCCGAAGGTCGCCAGGGACCACGGCATCCGGCTGCTCACGGTCTCGCCGTCCGACGAGTCCCTCGAGTCCGTGTTCTCGTACCTGGTCGCGGCGTAGGAGGCCCTGATGTACGACCCCACAGTCGCCCGGCTCACCTACCGGGCCCTGCTCGGCCGGCGCCGGGCCCTCATCCTCGGCGCCCTGCCGATGCTGCTGATCGTGATCGCCGTGGCGGTGCGCGCCCTGGCCGGCGCGGACGACCAGACGGCGTCCGATCTGCTGGGCGGGCTCGCCCTCGCCACGATGGTGCCGATCATCGGCGTCATCGCCGGAACCGGTGCGATCGGCCCGGAGATCGACGACGGCTCGGTGGTGTACCTGCTGTCCAAGCCGATCAAACGGCCGACGATCATCTTCACCAAGCTGATCGTCGCGATCGCCGTGACCATGGTGTTCTCCGCGGTGCCGACGCTCATCGCCGGCTTCATCCTGAACGGCAACGGCCAGCAGGTCGCCGTCGCCTACACGGTGGCCGCCCTGGTCGCGTCCATCGCCTACGCGGCCCTGTTCCTGCTGCTCGGCACGGTCTCCCGGCACGCGGTGGTGTTCGGGCTGGTCTACGCCCTGGTCTGGGAGGCCCTGTTCGGCTCCCTGGTGCCGGGCGCGCGCACGCTGAGCGTCCAGCAGTGGTCGCTGGCGGTGGCCCAGAAGGTGTCCGGCGGTGACCTGGTCTCCTCGGACGTGGGGCTGACCACGGCGACGGTGCTGCTGGTGGCCGTCACGGTGCTGGCCACCTGGTTCGCCGGGCAGAAGCTGCGCTCCCTGACGCTCGCCGGCGAGGAGTGACGTGCCCCGGCCTTGACCGGGGCTTCACCTCGGTCCGGGCACACTGGGCGAACGGGATCTAGGGGAATCACAACGGGAGTTGGACGGCCGGGAGGACGGGGATGGCGAGCGAGAAGGACGACTTCGAGGACGTCGTACTGGATGAGGACTTCATACGCTCCGCCGGGACTTCCGAGCCGTCCGCCCGGGCCCGGATGCTCGCCGCCAAGTGGCGGCGCGAGGAACCGGAGCCGCAGCCCTGGCGCTCCGACGAGCCGCCCGCGGGCTGGTTCTTCAGCAAGTCCCGGCGGCGCAGATGGCGCAGGAAGTAGCCGGACCACCACCACGGATCGACCGCCGATTTAATCGGTGGCGCCCCCTTCACCCGGCGGGCACAGTGGATGTCGTCACGGCCGGGCGAGGAGCCCGGCGCCACGGTCTGGGAGAGGAGCGGGACGATGTCCATGCACGGCAGTACGTCCAGCTCCCTTCAGGGCAGCCCGCGGCGGGATCCGGAGTAGTCGCTACCCCTCCGTTGAACCCGCCCCACACGGGGAGCTGCCCGGGGCGGCCGCTTCGAGCACGCGAATCGCACATCGCGTGAGGCCGCCCACCCGGAGGATTGGCCGAGTGGTAAGGCACTGGCTTGCTAAGCCATGGTCGGGTCGAAAGGCCCGCGCACGTTCGATCCGTGCATCCTCCGCCGCGCACACGCTACGAAGGCTCAGCCCAGCAACCGCTCCAGCACCACCGCGATGCCGTCCTCGTCGTGGGAGGACGTCACCTCGTCGGCCACCGCCTTCAGTTCCTCGTGGGCGTCCGCCATGGCGACGCCGTAGGAGGCCCAGGCGAACATCGGAATGTCGTTGGGCATGTCGCCGAAGGCGATCGTGTCGGCCGCCTTCAGACCGAGCCGACGGGCGGCCAGGGACAGCCCCGTCGCCTTGGACAGACCGAGGGGGAGAAGCTCCACGATGCCCGCGCCCGCCATCGTGACGGTGACGAAACCACCGGCGGTGCGCGTCGCCGCCTCGCAGAGCTCGTCGTCGGAAAGCGTCGGGTGCTGGATGTACAGCTTGTTCAGGGGCGCGGTCCACAGGTCGGACGCGTCCGTGAAGGGCGTGGCGGGCAGGGTGCCCTGGACCGCGTAGCCCGGGCCCACCAGCACCTCGCCGTCCAGGCCGTCGCGGCTCGCCGCCAGGTGGAGCGGGCCGACCTCCGCCTCGATCTTGGCCAGTGCCACCCCGGCCAGCTGCCGGTCCAGCGTCACCGACGTCAGCAGGCGGTGCGCCCCGGCGTCGTAGACCTGAGCGCCCTGGCCGCACACGGCCAGGCCCTGGTAGCCGAGGTCGTCGAGGATGTGCCGGGTCCACGGGACGGCCCGGCCGGTGACGACGATGTGCGCGGCGCCCGCCGCCGTGGCAGCGGCGAGCGCGTCACGCGTACGCTGCGACACCGTGTCGTCGGAGCGCAGCAGCGTCCCGTCGAGATCGGTGGCGACGAGCCGGTAGGGGAAGGCGCCCGGGGAAGCCGTGTCGCTCACTTGGCCACCGGCTCCAGGACCTCCCGGCCGCCCAGGTAGGGACGCAGCACCTCGGGCACGCGCACCGAACCGTCGGCCTGCTGGTGGTTCTCCAGGATCGCCACGATCGTGCGCGGCACGGCGCACAGCGTGCCGTTGAGCGTGGCCAGCGGGCGGACCTGCTTGCCCTCACGGACGCGGATCGACAGGCGGCGGGACTGGAACTCGGTGCAGTCCGAGGTCGAGGTCAGCTCGCGGTACTTGCCCTGGGTCGGGATCCACGCCTCGCAGTCGAACTTGCGGGAGGCCGAGGCACCCAGGTCGGCGCTCGCCACGTCGATCACGCGGTACGGCAGCTCCAGCGAGGTCAGCCACTGCTTCTCCCACTCCAGCAGGCGCTGGTGCTCGGCCTGCGAGTCCTCGGGAGCGACGTAGGAGAACATCTCGACCTTGTCGAACTGGTGCACCCGGAAGATGCCCCGGGTGTCCTTGCCGTGCGAACCGGCCTCGCGGCGGAAGCACGGCGAGAAGCCCGCGTAGCGCAGGGGCAGGCGGTCGGCGTCGAGGATCTCGTCCATGTGGTACGCCGCGAGTGCCACCTCGGACGTGCCGACCAGGTAGAGGTCGTCGTCGGCGAGGTGGTAGACGTCCTGCGCGGCCTGGCCGAGGAAGCCCGTGCCCGCCATGGACTGGGGACGGACCAGCGCCGGGGTGAGCATCGGGGTGAAGCCGGCCGCGGTGGCCTGCGCCATCGCCGCGTTCACCAGGGCGAGCTCCAGCAGAGCGCCGACGCCCGTCAGGAAGTAGAAGCGCGAGCCGGAAACCTTGGCGCCCCGCTCGACGTCGATCGCGCCGAGGCTCTGGCCGAGCGCCAGGTGGTCCTTGGGCTCGAAGCCCTCGGCGGCGAAGTCGCGGATCGTGCCGTGCGTCTCGAGCGTGACGAAGTCCTCCTCGCCGCCCACGGGCACGTCCGGGTGGACGAGGTTGCCGAGCCGCTGGAGCAGCTCCTGCGTCTCGGTCGCGGCCGCGTCGCGGTCCGCGTCGGCCGCCTTGACGTCGGCGGCGAGCTGGCCCGCCTTCTTCAGCAGCTCGGCCTTCTCGTCGCCGGCCGCCTTGGGGATGAGCTTGCCGAGTGCCTTCTGCTCGGCGCGCAGCTCGTCGAAGCGGACGCCGGACGACCTGCGCCGCTCGTCGGCAGACAGGAGGGCGTCGACGAGCGCGACGTCCTCTCCACGGGCGCGCTGCGAAGCGCGCACACGGTCGGGGTCCTCACGGAGCAGGCGAAGGTCAATCACGCGCCCAAGGCTACCGGTGTGGGGTGACCGCCTACGACTCACTATTGCGGGTGCGGCATACGTACCGTTATGGGTGAATTACGTGCAGTGTCAATAAAACGGTCCCCTGTCCCCTGCACGAGGCACTTGGTGGGCTCCATATTGACGTGAATCCCTTGCGGCGAGCGGGACTTGGGCTTGAGTTGTCCACAGCCATCCACACCCCCGCAGAGTTATCCACAGGCTGTGTGGAAGATCTGTGGACTTCGGAATTGATCACTCCGGAAGGCTCGGCCACCCCTCAGAATTCCCTCGGCAAACCCGCTTTACCCTCACTTTCGAGTGGAAATGGGTCACCCCTAAGAGTTACGCAAGGGAAAACGGTGGACGAAGGGTGACCTGCCCGCCGATGGACGCATCAAGGGCCTGTAGGGCGATTTGTCGACTGACTCATGCTTCGTTGTCGACTTGTCCCCAGGTCGAGAAGCGGACCTGTGGAAAACTTCTGTGGATAACGACTATCAGCAGGTACGACAGGCTAGAAGCGGCCGTCCTGGCACCGCGCGACCCAGTCCGCCGCCGCCATGAACTCGTCGTCGGAGGTCCCCAGGCGCGGTGGCTGCACGTCCCCCGGACGCACGTCCGCGCGCGGGTAGGAGCCGAGGTAGCGCACCTGGAGGCAGATCCGCTTCAGGCCCATCAGGGCGTCGGCCACCCGGCGGTCGGAGATGTGGCCCTCGGCGTCGATGCAGAAGCAGTAGTTGCCGATGCCCGCGCCGGTGGGCCGGGACTGGAGCAGCATCAGGTTGATGCCGCGCGTGGCGAACTCACCCAGCAGGTCGCGCAGACCGCCGGGGTGGTCGTCGCGCTGCCACAGCACGATCGAGGTCTTGTCCGCGCCGGTCGGCGCCGCGGGCCGGGCGGGCCGGCCGACCAGCACGAACCGCGTCTGGGCGTTCTCCGCGTCGTGGATCCCGGTCTCCAGGGCCTCCAGGCCGTAGCGGGCCGCGGCGAACTCACCCGCGAAGGCGGCGTCGTACTGGCCCTCCTGGACCAGGCGGGCGGCGTCCGCGTTCGAGGCGGCCGACTCCCAGTGCGCGTCCGGCAGGTGCTTCTTCAGCCAGTTGCGCACCTGCGGCTGCGCCGCCGGGTGGGCGGAGACGGTCTTGATGTCCGACAGCTTCGTGCCGGGCCTGACCAGCAGAGCGAAGGTGATCGACAGCAGCACCTCGCGGTAGATCATCAGCGGGGCGCCGGCGACCAGCTCGTCCAGGGTGGTGGTGATGCCGCCCTCTACGGAGTTCTCGATCGGCACGAACGCGGCCTCGGCCTCGCCGGCGCGTACCGCGTCGAGTGCGGACTGGACGGACACGTACGGGATCAGCTCCCGGGTGGCGGCCTCGGGAAGCGTGCGCAGGGCGACTTCGGTGAAGGTGCCCTCGGGGCCGAGATACGCATAGCTCGCTGGCATGACCTCACCCTAATGGGCTCGCGGAAGCGCTATCCCCCACAAGCCCGTACAGAGCGCGGCTCTCACCCCTCCAGCAACTTCTGCCCCACGTACTCTCCCTCCGCGGCCCCGCCCGGCACCGCGAACAGGCCGCTCGACTCGTGCCGGATGAACTGCGACAGGGCGTCGCCGCGGTCGAGCTTGCGCTGCACCGGCACGAAGCCGCGCAGCGGATCGGCCTGCCAGCAGATGAAGAGCAGACCCGCGTCGGGCACCCCGTCGTTGTCGATGCCGTCGTGGAAGGAGAACGGGCGGCGGAGCATCGCCGCGCCGCCGTTCTGGTCGGGCCGTGTGATGCGGGCGTGGGCGTTGATCGGGACGACCAGGTTGCCCTTGGCGTCCGTCTTCTCCAGGTCCATCGCGGTCGTCTCGTCGCCCCCGGAGAGCGCCGCCCCGTCGGACTTGCGGCGCCCGATCACGTCCTCCTGCGCCTTGCCGGAGAGCTTCTCCCAGTCGTCGAGGAGCATGCGGATCCGGCGTACGACGGCGTAGGAGCCGTTCGCCATCCAGGCGGGTTCGCCCTTTTCGGGGACGAAGATGCGCTGGTCGAAGTCGGCCTCGCTCGGCTTGGGGTTGCGGGTGCCGTCGATCTGGCCCATCAGGTTGCGGGCTGTCATGGGGTGGGAGGTGGCGCCTGGGGAGCGGTTGAAGCCGTTCATCTGCCAGCGCACCTTGGCGGCCCGGCCCGCGTCCTTCTGGATCGCGCGCAGGGCGTGGAAGGCGACCAAGGCGTCATTGGCGCCGATCTGCACCCAGAGATCGCCGTTGCTGCGGTTCTTGTCGAGGTGGTCGGAGGAGAACTCGGGCAGCGGGTCCAGGGCGGTGGGGCGCTGCTCCTCCAGGCCCGTCCGGGCGAAGAAGCTGTGGCCGAATCCGAAGGTGATCGTCAGGGACGAGGGTCCGGCGTCGCGGGCCACGTCGGTGTCGTCGTGGGCGCTCGGCTCGCCCGCCATCAGCCGCCGGGCCGTCTCCGACCAGCGGCGGAGCAGTGCGGCGGCCTCCTTGCGCCCGGCGCCCGCCGCCAGGTCGAAGGCGACGACGTGGCCGCGTGCCTGGAGGCCGTCGGTGATGCCGGGCTGATGTTTCCCGTGAAACATCGCCCGGTCCGTACCGAGGGAGGTGAGCGGAGCTGCGGCTTCGGAGGGAGCGGCGGCGTATCCCACGGCGGCGCCCGCCGTGCCGAGGACGAGTCCGGTGGCACCGGCGGTACCGAGCAGCCGCCGCCGTGAGATGCCCTCGTGGGCGGAGGCCGCTTCCCGCTCCCCCGGGGTGACCTCGGGGGTACGGGCCTTGGGAAGGGACTGGTCAGGCATGGTCGTTCAGCCGATCTGCGCGTTCTTGGAGACGGTCACCTCGTCGATGTCGGAGGTCCGCACGGTCACGTCGACCTGCCAGTCGCCGGCCATGGGGATCTGCACTCCGTTCGCCGACCAGTGTCCGGTAGCGATGTGGTCGGGGACGACGGGCAGCGGCCCGATGTCCTTGGCTTTGAGGGTGAACTCGACCTTCACCTCGGGGATGTCGAAGGCCCGTCCATTGGGCCGCTCCACGAAGACGTGCATCTCGTTGTCGCCGACGCGGGCGGGGTCGAGGTCGATCGTGACGATGCCCTTGCCGTCCTCGCCGCCGGTGTCGAACGGCATGTCCAGGGTCAGCGCCCCGGACGCGCCCGTGTCCGACGAGGCGGACGCGGCGGACGAGGAGGCCGCCTTGGCCTCCTGCTCGGTGCGTCCCGGCTCGGTCTGCGTCAGCACGGTGGTGACGGCGAGCAGCACGACCGCGATGCCTGCCTCGGCCAGTACGGAGCGCCGCAGCCCGAAGCGGTTCGGGTCCGCGTCCCGCATCCGCTTCTGCCGTGCGGCGTCCCGGGCGGCCTGCTGCCGGGCGAGCTGCGCGGCACGTTCGGTGCCGGGGTGCTCGTCGGTGCCGAGGTCGCCCTCGCCTTGGCCCTCGGCAGGGGCGTCACCGTCGCCGACGGCAGCGGTGTCCACGTCACCAGCCGTCTCGGTCCCCGCGCCCACCCGCTCCTTCTCGCGTACCGCCGCTGCCTCCACCGGCGCCGTCTCCGCCAGCCGTCCCGTCCACCGGCGCGAGATCCACGCGACGCCGACCATGACGACGACGAGGCCGATCTTGGCCAGCAGGAGCCGGCCGTAGCGGGTGTCGGTGAAGGCCGACCAGGAACCGAGCTGGCGCCAGGACTGGTACGTGCCGGTCGCGATCAGGACGAGGACGCTGCCGAAGGCGACCTGGGAGAAGCGGCGTACGGCCGGCCGGTCGACGGGCGTGTCGGCGGGCGCGCGGTACAGGGCGACCAGGAGCGCGCCCAGTCCGCCGAGCCAGGCGGCGACGGCCAGCAGATGGAGCACGTCGACCGGCATGGCGATGCCCGCCTGGAGGCCGACCGAGGCGTGCTCGGACATCGCCCAGCTCGCCGCGAGCCCGGCTGCCACGACGACGCCGCCGATCGAGAGCCCGAAGGTCAGGTCCCGCTTCTCCTGGGCGTCCTCCCGCTTGTCATAGGCCCCGAACAGTACGGCGATGAACAGGGCCGCCGCGGCGAGCAGCAGCAGCCGGGACACCAGGGCCGCGCCGGTCTTGGTCTGGAGCACCTGCCCGAGCAGGGACAGGTCGAAGATGTCGGCGACCTTCCCGGAGCCCGTGAAGGAGCCGCGCAGGAGCAGCAGGGCGAGGGTCGCCGCGGTGAGCGCGACCCACCCGGAGACGACGAACCGCTGCACCGGCCGCACCCCGGAACCGTGCCGCCAGCAGGCGAGCACGAAGGCGGCGCCGCCGGCCATCACGATGAACCCGGCGTACGACACGTAGCGGCCGAAGCCGTACAGCCAGCCCACGATCCCGTCGTCGGCCGACTGTCCGGAGACCGACACGGACGTCTTGGAGGGGGCGCCGATGGAGAAGGTGTAGGCGCCCGCGACGGGATGGCTGTCCGCCGAGACGACCTGGTAGGCCACGGTGTAGGTGCCGTCGGGCAGGCCCGAGTGCAGCGGCACGGCGTACGTCGTGCCGCTGACGTTGGAGGGCTTGCCGGTGTCGACGCGCTTGCCCTCGGGGTCGAGTACACGCAGCGAGTCGTCGGACAACGCGACCTGTTCGGAGAAGGTGAGCGAGATCCGGGCCGGGGCCTTGTCGACCACCGCCCCCTGGCCGGGGTCGCTGCCGGTCACCGCGGCGTGCGCGGAGACCGGGCCGGCTCCGGCGAGGAGTGCGCAGGCCGCGGCCAGGAGCAGCAGCACCAGTGTCCGGACGCGGGGGGCGATGGTCTGCGTCACAGGGGTCCCTCCCTCAGTGTCCGGTCTTCGGGGTGTAGGTCGCCGGCTTCACCGGCATCTCGACCTTCAAGGGGGCGGAGTGGGCGAAGCGCAGCTCGACGGAGACCGTCTGGCCTTCCTTCGGCTTGCGCTTGAGCTGCTCGAACATCAGGTGGTCGCCGCCGCTCCTCAGCTCCAGCCGGCCGCCCGCGGGGATCTTCAGGCTCTTGACCTCCTGCATGGCTCCGTCGACGGTCTCGTGGACGGTGACCTGCCCGGCGACATCGCTGGTGACCGAGGTCAGGTCGTCGGCAGCACCGCCCTTGTTGGTGACGGTGAGGAAGCCGGCCGCCATGTCGTCGGACACCGGCTGCGGCATGTACGCGGAGCCGACGGAGAGTTCCGGCTTCCCCGAGTCGCTGTCGCCGCCGGAGTCCGAGCCGCCGCAGCCCGCCAGGGCCAGGGCTCCGGCTATGACGAGGGCGGGCGGGCCGAGCCTGAGCCTCACGGCTTCTCCCCCTTGACGATCTTGGGGAGGTCCTTGGTGTAGTCGTCGACGGTGGCGTCCTCGCCGTAGAGGACGTAGCCGCCGTCGGTCTTCGGGGAGAACGCGATGACCTGGGTGCCGTGCTCGGAGACGAGCTTGCCGTTCTTGTCCTTCGTGGTCGGCTCGATGGAGATGCCGAGGGTGCGGGCGCCGGCCTGGATGGTCGCGAAGTCGCCGGTGAGGCCGACGAAGCTGGAATCGATGCCCTTGAGCCACTTGCCGAGTTCGGCCGAGGTGTCGCGCTTGGGATCGGTGGTGACGAACACCACGCGCAGTTCGTCCTGCTCGGCCTTGGGCAGCTGCTTCTTGGCGACGGCGATGTTGTTCATCGTCAGCGGGCAGACGTCGGGGCAGTGGGTGTAGCCGAAGTAGATCAGCGTGGGCTTGCCCTTGGTCTCCTTGCGGAGGTCGTACTTCTTGCCCTGCGTGTCGGTGAGGACCAGGTCCGGCTTCTCGAACGGCTTGTCGAGGACGGTGGCGGCCTTGTCGGTTCCGGCCTCCTCCGACACCACGGCGACGGGCTTGTTGCTGTCGTCGCCGCTGCCGCAGGCGGTCAGGGTCAGGGAGGCGGCGGCGAGCAGTGCGGCCGCGGCGAAGGTCTTGGTGCGCATAGAAAAATGTCCCAGATGTCGGTGACCCGGCGCGCACCGGGGCCCTCGCCCGGAGGCGGGGGTCCGGCGCGCGCCGTCAACGGAAGAGCCTCAGGCGCCGGTGCGCCTACGCCCGGCGAGCACGCCGTAGGCGACACCGGCCGCGCCGACCACGATGCCGACGATGCCCAGTACGCGGGCGGTGGTGTCGGTGCTGTCGGAGGAGGTGGAGTCGGAGGCGGCCGTCTCGGCGGAGGCCTTCTCGGCCGACTTGGCGTCGGAGTCGTCGCCGGCCGCCGAGTCGTGGTGCCCGTCCTCGGAGGCGGCGGACAGCTCCAGCACCGGGGCCGGGTTGTCGGGCTCCTCCTGGCCCTTCTGCGGCACCTCGATCCAGCGGACGACCTCCTTGTTGGAGTACGTCTGCAGGGCCTTGAAGACCAGCTCGTCGGTGTCCTCGGGCAGCTGGCCGACGGAGAGCGGGAACTTCTCGAAGTAGCCGGGCTCGATCCCCTTGCCGTCGGCGGTCCAGGTGACCTTGGTGACGGCCTCGGTGATCTTCTCGCCGTGCATCTCCAGCGGCTTGTCCAGCTTGGACTTGGTGACCTCGATCTTCCAGCCGGGCATGGGCTCCGGCATGACGGAGGCCAGCGGGTGGTCGGACGGGAAGGTGACCTCGAGCTTGGTGGTCGAGGCGTCGTCACGCTCGTTGGGGACCTTGAAGTTCACGACCGCGTAGCCGCCCTTGGCGGCCGTGCCCTCGGGCTGCACGCTGACGTGCGCGAAGGCAGGGGCGGACAGGGCGAGGACGGTGATACCGGCGGCGGCACCGGCCGCGGCGATACGGGAAGCCTTCATGGAAGGGGCACTCCGCTGTGATTCGGTCTGGATGTGGAAGGAGGGATGCGCGCACACGCGCGTGCCGCACGACGGCGGCCCCTCCTCCGCGGGAGCGGAGTGCTGGTGGTCGCGTCGCGTCAGGCGGCTAGGGCGAGTGCGGCTGCGGAAGCCGTGGCGGCCGGCGGGCCGCGCCGGATCACCGTGTGCTGGAGGGCCAGGGTGTGAGGCATCGGGGGCGCGGGCCGCGCGGCGCACGCCGGGCGCGGGCGTGCCTCCGGGGCTCCCGGGAGCCCGGCGCGCAGGGCGCGTACCAGCCTGAGAGCGGTCCGCAGGGAGCGCACGAGCGCCCCCTCGCGGACTCCCTGCGCCGACAGTTCGGTGAGCCGCAGCAGAGCCAGGTCGCCGTGGCGCAGCAGCCAGCCGGCGGCGAGCGCCGCGAGGACGTGACCGAGCAGCATCGGCAGGGACGGCCACAGTGAGGCCGACTCGGACACGGCGTCCGCGGGCAGATGGGTGTGCGCCCCGGGGGACGGCTGGATCCGGGCTTCAGTGAGGATCTTGTGGGCCTGCGCCGGGCTGATCGCCGCCGCCGTCGTGCCGCACACGAACCGCGCGGCCTGCTGGACCAGCGCGGCGTCGCTTCCGCCCGCCGGCGCCGAGGACGTGACGGCGGCCGTACCGTGCTGGCCGAGGCCGAACAGCGTGTGCAGCACCGTCTGGCCGACCGCGAGCATCCCGGTGATCCCCGCCAGGGAGCGCACGCGCCCGGCGAGCGGGGCCGTCACCGCGGCCACCCCGAGGAACCCGGCGCCCAGCGTCCACAGCGGAATGCCGTCGCAGGAGGCGAGCGCGTGACCTGCGCCGGCCAGCACGACGCAGACCGCGGCGAACACCGCGGCCCGCAGGATCCGGAGCGTGTGTCCGGAGCGCATCGTGCGCGCGTGGGGGGCAGTCATGGCGGGCTCATCATCGCACTGGCCCCGCAGGCCCCGTGCGGCAGGTCCACAAGATGCCGTACGACCGGAACGTCACGCTCTGGCCCCGCGCGCCCCTGGATGCACCGATGTCTGCCCCCCACATACACCGATCAGGACCAGCGCGCATCCGCCGTATGGGCGGCGTCACGTCAACTTCACGCTTACACAGGGGCGGTGAGGGCAATACGTAACGGTATGTCGAGCCGCAGCCAGGAGGCTGGAGCATGAGCATTTGGTGGTCACTCCATCTGCGGCGCGAAGCTGCGAGCGTGCCGCTCGCCCGCCGCCTGCTGATCGGCACGATGGAGACTGCGGGCGTCGACCCCGACATCTCCTACGACCTCTCCGTCGCCCTCAGCGAGGCGTGCGCGAACGCCGTGGAGCACGGCGGGGACACGGGGCGCGGCCCCGGTTCGGAGGCGTACCGGGTCACCGCGTACCTCGACGGCGAGAAGTGCCGGATCGAGGTCGCCGACGCGGGCCCGGGGTTCCCCGCGGCCTCGGCCGGGCGGTCCCGTCCGCCGGTCCGTCCCGCGCACTCCGACGCGGAGAACGGCCGGGGGCTGTGTCTCATCGAGGAGCTCGCCGACCACGTCCACATCGGCAACAAGCCGGGCCGGGGCGGAGCCGTGGTGAGCTTCGACAAGGTCCTGAAGTGGCGTTCCGACGCCCCGCTGATGGCGGTCTGACCTCCCCGGCGGGGCGGTGTTTCACGTGAAACACCGCCCGTGACCGGCCGTCCTACAGCGCCCCCCAGTCCAGAGTCGTACGCGCCAGCCCCGCCACCTCCGTCAGCAGCGCCAGCCGCGCCGCCCGGACCGCCGGGTCGGGGTCCATCACCAGTACCTTGTCGAAGAAGACGCCGATCGCCTCGACCAGCGGGGCGGAGACCTCGATCAGCGCGCCGAGATCGTCCTCCCGGCCCTGCAGCGTCTGCCGCACGTCCTGTGCGCTCTCGGCGAGACGCAGTTCCGCGGGTGCGGTCAGCAAGGACACATCCGCCGCCTCGACACCGCCCTCGGGCAGGATGCGCACCACCCGCTGGAACGCGGCGGCGAGTGCCTCGAACGCCTCGCTGCCGATGTGCCGCTCCAGCGTGGCCAGCGTGCGATCGCCGTGGGCGGGCCGGTCGGCCCACACCAGCACGGCCTGGACGAGCCGGTGCTCATGCCCGGCGTCGGTGAGCTGCTGCTCATAGCGCCGGGTGATGAGCTCGGCTGCCTCGGCGACCCGCTCGGCGGGCACCTCGACCCCCTGCGCGGCATACCGTACGGCCGCCGCGCGCAGCCCCTCGCTCACCCGCACCCCGGCCACGGCGGGCAGGCTCCGCAGCACGTTGAGCAGCCCGATCGCCGCCCTGCGCACCCCGTACGGGTCGGAGCTCCCGGTCGGTGCGGCGCCGATGAGGAACATGCCCGTCACCAGGTCGAACCGGTCGGCCAGGGACAGCACGGCCCCCGCGTCCCCGGCGGGCAGGGCGCCGCCGGCGGAGCGGGGCAGCTCCATCTCGGCCAGCGCCCGGGCGACCTCCTCGGACTCGCCGGACCGGCGGGCGTACTCCTCCGCCATGACCCCGGCCAGCCCGGAGAACTCGATCACCATCTGCGACGCCAGGTCGAACTTGGCCAGGGCACCGGCCCGCCGCACGACCTCCACCGACTCCTCCGGGAGCCCGGCCCGTCCGGCCAGGTCCTGGGCGAGGGAGGCGAGCCGGACCGCACGGTCGGCGACCGTGCCGAGGCGGTCCTCGAAGGTCAGCTTGTCCAGCCGCCGCCGGAACTCCTCCGGCGCCACCTTCAGGTCCGCCCGCCAGAAGAACGCGGCGTCCTCGTAACGGGCCCGCAGCACCGCCTCGTTGCCCGCCCGCACCACGTCGTCGTCGCACAGGGCGTTGGCGAAGGTCACGAAGTGCGGCATGAGCCGCTCGCCGTCCAGCACCGGCAGATAGCGCTGGTGCTTGCGCATCACGGTGGTCAGGACACTCGCGGGCAGTTCGAGGTAGCGCTCGTCGAACGAGCCCCGCACGGCGTACGGGAACTCCAGGATGTCGGTGATCTCGTCGATCAGCCCGGCCTGGCCCTCCACGTCGATGCGCCCGCCCACCTCGGCGGCGGCCTCCAGGGCACCGCGAACGACGGCGCCGCGCCGGGCCTCGCGGTCCAGCAGGATGCCGTGCATGTGCAGGAAGTGCGGATAGCCCTCGGCGGAGGTCACCCGGACCTCCGGGTAGGGGGCCTGCCGCTGCACCCGCGTCGTGTCGCTCGCGGAGAGGGAGGAGACCACCACGGGCAGGGGAGTACGGCCCAGCAGGGCGAGCAGCCAGCGCACGGGACGCGAGAACGACAGCCCGGGATCGCTCCAGCGCATGTTGCGCCCGGCCCGCAGCCCGGAGACGACCTCGGCCAGCAGGTCGCTCAGCACCTCGACGGCCGGCCGCCCCTCCTCGTGACGGGTGACCGCCACGTACTCCACCCCATTGGCCTCGACCACGCGCACATCGCCCGGTTCGGCGCCCTGGCTGCGGGCGAAGCCCAGGAGCGCGGCCGTGGGCGCGCCGTCCTTGTAGGCGGCGGCGACCTTGGGCCCGCGCACGGTCCGCATGGTGTCCCGCTCGCGCGGCTGCACACCGTCGACCGTGATCACGATCCGGCGCGGCGTGGCCATCACGGTGATCGCGCCGTGCCCGAGCCGGGTCGCGGCGAGCTTGGCGGTGACCGACTCGCGCACGGCTTCGGTGGTGGCGGGGACGTCGGCGTAGGGCAGTTCCTCCACGCCGATCTCGAACAGCAGCGTCTCGGCGCCGGGCACCTTGGGGAGCGGGGCCCGCTCGGCCGGAGCCGGCGCCGCCGCCAGCCCGAGCGGGTGCTCCAGCGCGGCCCGCCGCCGCTCCCACAGCTTGGCCGTCTCGTGCGTCAGGCCACGCATCAGCGAGAACGCCTTGGCCCGCTCGGTGGTGCTGATCGCACCGCGCGCGTCGAGCACGTTGAAGGTGTGGCTGCACTTCAGCACGTACGTGTACGCAGGCACGGGCAGTTCCAGGTCCAGCAGGCGCCGGGCCTCGGCCGCGTACGACTCGAACAGCCGGTGGTTGGTGTCGATGTCGGCGTCGTCGAGGTAGTAGCGGCTCATCTCGTACTCGTTCTGCCCGAACACCTCGCCGTAGGTGATGCCCGGCGCGTACGCGATGTCCTTGAAGTGGGACACACCCTGGAGGTTCATCAGGATGCGCTCGAGGCCGTACGTGATCTCCACCGACACCGGGTCCAGGGCGACACCGCCGACCTGCTGGAAGTAGGTGAACTGGGTGATCTCCATGCCGTCCAGCCAGACCTCCCAGCCCAGCCCCCAGGCGCCGAGGGCGGGCGAGGCCCAGTTGTCCTCGACGAACCGCACGTCGTGGGCGTTCAGGTCCACACCCAGGGCGCGGAGGCTGCCCAGGTACAGCTCCTGCGGGTTGCCCGGGTCGGGCTTGAGGATCACCTGGAACTGGGTGTGGGTCTGGAGCCGGTTGGGATTCTCGCCGTAGCGCGAGTCGTCCGGCCGCACGCTCGGCTCCACGTAGGCGACGCTCCACGGCTCGGGACCGAGCACCCGCAGTGCCGTGGCCGGGTTGGCCGTACCGGCTCCGACCTCGGTGTTCAGCGGCTGCGTGATCATGCAGCCGTTGTCGCTCCAGTACTTCTGCAGGGTGAGGATGGCGTCCTGCATGGTCAGCGCCGTCTGAACGTTCTTCATGGTGATCGCGCCCGTTCCCCGAGTCGGCCCGGCAAGGTCGGCCATGATCTCATACGTCAACTACCGCTGACCTGCTGTTTCTTGACCGGCCGGTCGGACGTCCCCGGCTCCTTCACCGGGAAGCGGCTCCGCCGCGAGTGCGCGACCCGCCCCCACGCACCCGCGGGCAGCACTCAGCCCTTGAGGGAGGCCATCCACTCCTCGACCTCGTCGGACTTCCGAGGCAGCGCCGCACTGAGGTTCCGGTTGCCGTCCTCGGTGACGAGAATGTCGTCCTCGATCCGCACCCCGATGCCGCGGTACTCCTCCGGCACCGTCAGGTCATCGGCCTGGAAGTACAGCCCGGGCTCGACGGTCAGACACATCCCCGGCTCCAGGACACCGTCCACGTACGCCTCGACCCGCGCGGCAGCGCAGTCGTGCACGTCCATGCCGAGCATGTGCCCCGTTCCGTGCAGCGTCCAGCGCCGCTGCAGCCCGAGCTCCAGCACCCGCTCGACCGGCCCTTCGACGAGCCCCCACTCGACGAGCTTCTCGGCCAGCACCCGCTGGGCGGCGTCGTGGAAGTCGCGGTACTTCGCGCCCGGCTTCACCGCCGCGATCCCGGCCTCCTGGGCCTCGTAGACGGCGTCGTAGATCTTGCGCTGGATCGCGTCGAACCGCCCGTTGACCGGCAGTGTGCGCGTCACGTCGGCCGTGTAGTACGTGTGCGTCTCCACACCCGCGTCGAGCAGCAGCAGGTCGCCCGACCGCACGGGCCCGTCGTTGCGCACCCAGTGCAGTGTGCAGGCGTGCGGCCCGGCGGCGGCGATCGTGCCGTAGCCGACGTCGTTGCCCTCCACGCGCGCGCGGAGGAAGAACGTGCCCTCGATGTACCGCTCGGAGGTCGCCTCGGCCTTGTCGAGGACCTTCACCACGTCCTCGAAGCCGCGCACGGTCGAGTCGACCGCCTTCTGCAGCTCGCCGATCTCGAACTCGTCCTTGATGAGCCGCGCCTCGGAGAGGAAGACCCGCAACTCCTCGTCGCGCTCGGCGGTGACCTTGTCGGTCAGCGCCGCCTCGATGCCGGTGTCGTAACCGCGCACGACCCGCACCGGCCCGGTCGCCTCGCGCAGGGCGCCGGCCAGCTCGCGCACGTCGGAGGCCGGGATGCCGTACAGCGTCCCGGCCTCGGTGAGGGAGTGCCGGCGGCCCACCCACAGCTCGCCCTGGCCGTCCAGCCAGAACTCGCCGTTCTCGCGGTCGGAGCGCGGCAGGAGGTAGATCGTCGCCTCGTGGCCCTCGGCCGTGGGTTCCAGGACCAGGACGCCGTCCTCGGTCTGGTTGCCGGTGAGGTAGGCGTACTCGACGGACGCGCGGAAGGCGTACTCGGTGTCGTTCGAGCGGGTCTTCAGGTTGCCCGCGGGGATCACCAGACGCTCGCCCGGGAAGCGCGCGGACAGCGCGGCCCGGCGGGCGGCGGTCTCGGCGGCCTGGGGGATGGGCTGCAGGTCGCGCAGCTCGGTGTCGGCCCAGCCGCTCTTCATGTTCTCGGCCAGCTCGTCGGACACGCCCGGGTACAGTCCGTTCTTCCGCTGCTTGATCGGCTCTTCGCTCTCGTCCGGGCCCGCTGCGTCAGCAGCAGAATCAAAAGCTGCCGGTGTGAGCTCCTCGGCCACGGTCATCCTCCTCGGTACGGCACTGGACCACCGTCCACTGTACGGCGGCCCGGAAGCGGCCCCGGGGCGATGACGAGGAGCGTTACTCGAAACGGACCGCCAGCAGGACGACGTCCTCCGCACCCGCCGCCGCGTCCAGCCCGTCCGGCAGCACGCTCCGCAGAACGTGATCTGCGATCGCGCCGGGGTCGCCGCGCAGGGCCCGGGGCACCCCGGCCGCGGCCGCGTGCAGCCGGGCGAAGGCGCGGTCCGTGGCCTCGCCCGTGCGGTGCAGCAGACCGTCGGTGTAGAGCAGAACCGTCTCTCCGGGCTCGGCGAGGATCTCCACGCTGGGCGCCTCCCAGCAGGCGAGCATGCCGAGCGGGGCCGAGACGGACGTCTCCACGTACTCGGTGCGGCGCGGTCCGATCAGCAGCGGCGGGCTGTGCCCGGCACCGGCCAGCGTGATCTTGCGTGCGGCCGGTTCGCAGTAGCCGAACAGGGCGGTGGCCGAGCGGGCCGGTTCGGTCAGCCGCAGCAGCAGCTCCAGGTCGGACAGGACGGCGACGGGGTCCTCCCCTTCCATCACGGCGTAGGCGCGCAGCGACGCCCGCAGCCGCCCCATCGCGGCGACGGCGCTCGGGCCCGACCCGGTGACGGACCCGACGGCCAGGCCGAGGGCGGCTTCGGGCAGTGGCAGTGCGTCGTACCAGTCGCCGCCACCGTGCGGGCCCGTGCGGTGGCGGGCGGCGAGCTGGACGCCGGCGACTCGGGGCAGCCGGGCGGGCAGCAGCTCGTCCGACATCGTGGCCATCGACGTGCGGGTGCGTTCCAGTTCGAGGAGGCGGGCCAGGTGTTCGGCGGCGTACCGCGTGTAGAGGCCGGCGAGATGGCGCTGCCGCTCGCCCGGTTCGGCGGGCTCGTCGTAGAGCCACACGGCGACGCCGAGGCGGCCGGCGCTGTCGGCGGTCAGGGGGAGGGCGTAGCTGGCGGCGTAGCCGAGGCGGGCCGCGACCTCGCGGTGGCGGGGGTCCAGCCCCTCCACGGCGAACAGGTCCGGTTCGGCGATGCCGCCCTCGCCGCCCGCCAGCCCGTCGAGGATCCGGCCGTAGGACAGGGCGCTGCGCGGCACCGTCTCGATGTGGCCGAGATCGGCGCGGGCGAGGCCCAGGCCGATGGTGGTGTCGGGGCCGAGTCCGTCGCCCGGTTCCAGGACGACGAGGCCGCGCCGGGCGCCCACGAGGGCGGCGCCGGCCCGCAGCAGTTCCTGGAGCGCCTCGTCGAGTGCGGCCGTGCGGGCCAGGCGTTCGGTGAGCTCGTGCAGGGTGGTGAGGTCGGAGACCCAGCCGGCCAGGCGGTCCTGGAGCACCGCTCCGGGAGGGGGCGGGGGGTTCGCGGGAGCGGCCGGGGACGCACCTGCCGCCACGGGCGCGACAGTGTGTGCGGGCGCCGGAACCGTTGAATCGATTCCAGCCACTTTCGGAGGGTGCGGAGCGTTCATGGCGTCCGGCCTTCCAACCGGTACGTACTGCTCAAAAGCATCGCAAACCCCCATGTCATTCTGCGTCGCTAGCAGTGTCTCCACATGTACACGCACTCGTGAGGAGATGTCCAGCATTGTCCTGCCGGGATTCCTGGTGTCCATGAGGACCGAGAGAACAACTCTCCTTCCTCTTGCGGAAATGCAAAGTTGGCTTAAAACTGCCTCAGGGGACGGCTTATTGCGGTCGACTGGGCTTGCTCGACGGAGCGTCACAACGGTCGTGATGGGTACGTACTCGGTGAAGGCCAGGGGTGGTTGGGAACCACCCGGAACCTGGTGACGGAACCGGGCGTCCTATCCACCGACGACCGTGCCCCATCCTCCCGTGGCGGAGGCGGAGAGAAATACGCGCGACGGCAAACGCCATACTTCGCCACCCCTACGCCACGCCCGTGCTTTCGACATACGCAGTATGGGCGGGACGGCCGCGGAGGCAGCCCAAAGCTCGACCCATAGGGGTTCCCCTTGCTTCCAGCAGGGGTGTGATGCGCCAACAGGTACGCACAGTGAAGTGATCGACACATGATGTGATGTGGACCACGGTGTTGCCAGGCGTGCAACGGAAAGGAACGAGCGCTCATGCGCGAGATCCTCGGAAGGCGACGCAGGCTCCTGTCCCAGCGCAGCGACGGGAGGCCTGAGCTGATCGGCGCGGCCCTGACCTACGCGACCAAATGGCAGTGGCCGGTACTCCCGGGTGTGGCGGCGGACCCGCAGGGGCACTCCCGCTGCAGCTGCCCCGACCCCGACTGCACGGTGCCAGGCGCCCACCCCTTCGACCCCGGCCTCCTCGCGGCCACCACCGACGAACGCATGGTGCGCTGGTGGTGGGGCAACCGGCCGACGGCGCCGATCGTCCTGGCCACCGGTGGCCACGCCCCCTGCGCGGTCTCGCTGCCGGCCCTGCCGGCCGCCCGCGCCCTCAAGGCCCTCGATCAGATGGGCATGCGGCTCGGCCCGGTCGTCGCCTCCCCCGCCCGCTGGGCGATCCTCGTCAAGCCGTACTCCATGGAGCAGCTCGGCGAACTGCTCTACGCCAAGGACTTCGTGCCCGGCTCCCTCCGTTTCCACAGTGAGGGCGGCTACCTGGCCCTGCCCCCGTCCGAGACGGGCCAGGGCGAGATCCGCTGGGAGCGCGCGCCGTTGCCCGGCTCGGCCTCGCCGTGGGTGCCCGATGTGGAGGCAGTGGTGGACGCCGTGGTCGAGGCCCTCACTCGTACGGGTGTGAGCGCGCCCGAGTTCTAGGGCTGTCGGGCGCGCCGAGCCCGGCGCCCGCCCCGGCGCGTTAAGTTCCGGAGCCATGCGGCGTCATGCCCGGGGCCGCTCCCGGGATCCCCGAAAGACCAGACTGTTCGCCCTCGCGGGCGTCGCGGCGGCGTGCGCGGCCGCACTGCCCCTGGCGGTGGCGTCCGCGGGGCCCGTGGGGTCTTCGGGGGCCAAGAGCGCTGTGGGGACGGTGGGTGCCGACGTCCGGACGACCGGTTCCGGCGCCCTGCGTCCTTCCCCGCGCGCCGACGGCAAGGAGCCGGGGGCTCCCTCCGCCGTCCCCGGCCGCCCCGCGCCCGGCCGGGGCCTGCCGGCCGCCGTGCGCTGCGGTCCCGGACTCTCCTCGCCCGACGGCATCGAGGCGCAGACCTGTGTGGTGACGCAGGGTGGCAAGACCTGGGCACGGACTTACTACCGCAATGCGACGGGCGAGGCGCTGGACGCCGTACTGAGCCTGATGGGTCCCGACGACCGGGACGTGCGGATGACGTGCGCCGTGCGAGCGGATGACGAGCCGGGGACGTGTGAGACGCCGAGGGAGCCCGCACGCGGGAATCCGGCGGCGTACACGGCCGTCGCGGAATTCGCCGAGCGGGGCGGGCGGGGTCCGCTGCTGCTGCGCTCGGGGAGCAACTAGCCCCAGAGAAAGGGCAGTTGAGAAACGGCTGCGTTCCGTGAACGGAAGCCGGAACGAAAAGACCCGGTTGCTGGCGACGGGGGATGCACCAGCAACCGGGCTACAGGAACGGTAACAAGAGATCGGCGGTTCGCAAATTCGAACTCGCCTTTCCGGTCACCGACTGGCTTGTCCGCGACGGGAGTTGTGCTCCTCCCGCACGCGACGACCCGGCCGGCCGGTGGTCCGGCCGGCCGGACCACCGGGGCGGTGTCAGCTGAGCGTGACCTGCCGGTTGGTGAGGCCGCCACGGGCGCGGCGCTCGTCCGCGGTGAGCGGCGCGTCCGTCGCCAGGGCGGCGGCGAGACGCTCGGCGAACTCCGCCGCGGGCTTCTCCACGTCCTCGGCCGTGACCCCGCTGGGCAGGTCCCAGACCGGCACCGTGAGCCCGTGAGCGCGGAAGGAGCCCACCAGGCGGGTGCCCTCTCCGAGGCTGGAGCGGCCCGCGGCGTGCAGCCGCGCGAGGGCGTCCAGAAGCAGTTCCTCGGCGTGCGGCATGACCCACCGCAGATGGTTCTTCTCCGGCGTCTCGCACCAGTACGCGGCGTCCACGCCCTGGAGCTTGACGGTCGGGATGGCTGCGGCGTTGGCCCGCTCCAGGGAGGCGGTCACGTCGGGCGTGGCGTTCTCCGGGTCCGGGACCCAGAACTCGAAGCCGCTGTGCACTTCTGGCTCGAACGCGCCCTCGGGGTCGAGCAGATCCTGCAGCCGCGGGCTGTCGGCCGGGGCGCGGCGGCCCTGGACGGGCGTGCCGGGCTGGGCTTCCAGGGCGCGCTGGAGGGTGTCGGCGAGGTCGCGGCTGATGTCGCCGGAGGAGGTGTCGTTCTGCAGGCCGATCAGGACCGAGCCGTCGTCGCGGCGCAGGGCGGGCCAGGCCATCGGCAGGACCGTGGCGAGCGTGACCGCGGGGACGCCCTCGGGCAGGCCGTCCTTGAGGGTCAGCTCGACCGTGGCCGCCGGGACCAGTTCGCGCAAGGCCACCCAGTCGCACTCGCCGGGCAGGCCCTCGAAGGGGCGGTGCACCAGCTCGGTCGCGGCGTGGGAGGCGGCCCGGCCGTGACAGGCCTTGTAGCGGCGGCCGCTGCCGCAGGGGCAGGGCTCGCGGGCGCCGACGACCGGAACGTCTCCATCGGCACCTGCGGTGCGGGCCCCGCCCGTGGTCTGCGGGCGCTTGGCCTTCGTCTGGGGTCGCTTCTTGGCCATCGATGGGTCTCCCGGTTACGGCTCGTCTCGTACGGTCGCGAGCCTAGCCGTTCGTGCCCCGGGCCACGGGGTCCTGTGGACAACGTCCCCGTCGGCGGGGCGTACGCGATCAGTCCATGTCGTCGAAGGCGTCCGCGAAGTCCAGCCCGGGTATCCGGGAGACCGCGGGGGCGGCGACCCGCGTCGCGAAGTCGTCGCGGCGGTGGCCCGCGTCCGGGTCGTGGACGTCCTCGTGGACGATGACCCACACGGTGACCTCGCCGCGGATGTCGTCGCGCACGCCCCAGTCGTCGGCGAGCGCGGTGATGATGTTCAGCCCGCGGCCGCCGTGCGCCGTGACCGACGGGGTCGCGGGGGCGGGGCGGGTCGGGCCGCCGCCGTCCGTGACCTCGACGATGAGCCGGCCGGCCGGGTCCACGCGCCAGGCGGCACGGACGTCACCGTCACCGGAGAGCGCGTCGCCCAGGGGCCTGCCGTGCTTGCACGCGTTGCTCAAGAGTTCGGAAAGGATCAGTACGGCGTCGTCGATGACCGATTCCGCGACTCCACCTCCGCGCAACTGTGTACGCATCCGGTGTCTCGCTTCCCCCACGCCCGCAGGGCCGTGGGGTACGGCCATGCTCGACGACGTGGGCACCTCCTGTGCCACCACCAACGCCACCCCCGAGACCTCCTTCGCCCCACGCCACGGTGTGGATGCCCCATTGGCCTGTACCGGAAACCGGCCAATCCACGTCCCATGACGCATTCACCACGACCGAATACGGATCGAACGTGCCGGAGCACTCCCTGTAATCAACTGGCTGGAAACCGTCGGTGTGGCCGAGATGGGAGGATCCCGTTCGCCGGGGCGTGGGGTCAAGAGGTGTGCGTGGGTCTGGTGTGACTTGAGAGGTTGGCGGCGCCCCGCCGGCCGGTGTCGGGCGTCAGCGGCCGAGCTGGTCCAGCACCGCGCGCGGGCGGTTGGTGATGATGGCGTCGACGCCCAGCGCCACACAGTGATCCACGTCGGCGGGCTCGTTCACGGTCCACACGTGCACCCGGTGCCCGGACTGCTTCAGGCGCTCGATGTAGGTGGGGTGGTTGCGCACGATCCGGATGGAGGGGCCCGCGATCCGCACGCCCGGGGGCAGCCGTCCGTCGCGCAGCCGGGGCGAGAGGAACTGCGTCAGGTAGACCGTCGGAAGGGTCGGCGAGGCGGCGTGCACGCGGTGCAGCGAACGGGCCGAGAAGCTCATGACCCGCACCTGGGACTCCTCGGCGGAGGCCGGGGCGTCGAGGCCGAACCGCTTCAGCAGGACCAGCAGCCGGTCCTCGACCTGCCCCGCCCAGCGGGTGGGGTGCTTGGTCTCGATGGCCAGTTCAACGCGGCGCCCGGCGTCGGCGACGAGTTCCAGCAGCCGCTCCAGGGTGAGGACGGAGGTCGCCTCCCGGTCCTCCGGGCGGTGCTCCCAGTCGGGTTCCTCGTCGCGTCCCCTCCAGGCCTCGCCCGTCTTCCAGGACCCGAAGTCCAGAGCGGCGAGGTCGGCGAGCTCCAGCGCGGAGACCGCTCCGCGGCCGTTGGACGTACGGTTGATCCGGCGGTCGTGGACGCACACCAGGTGGCCGTCGGCGGTGAGGCGCACATCGCATTCGAGGGCGTCCGCGCCGTCCTCGATCGCCTTGGTGTACGCGGCCAGGGTGTGCTCCGGGGCGTCCTCGGAGGCTCCGCGGTGGGCGACGACTTGAATCACGTGCTGTCGTGCGTGGGTCACCGCGTCATGGTGCCACCGAGTGCGGGTACGCGTCCGGTCGGACGGACTCGACGGATGCGCAGGTCCGGACGGAGGCATTGGGATTGCACCCTTTTCGCTGGTAATGGCCTATATAAAGAATGACCCCGGACGCACAGCCACCGCTTATGGTGCTCTGACGGCCGGTGGGAAAAGCTGACGGCATACAAAGGGACAAGCACCGCTCCGTCGCGCCGGACCCGTCGACCGGCGTGAGGAAGCGCGACCGAGTGCGACCCGGACAACAGCCGTGGATCTAGGAGAGAAGCTGTGAGCACCGAGAACGAGGGCACCGCGGTACCCCCCGCCCCGTCCGCACCCCCCGTGCCGGTGGACGCTCCCGCTGCTCCGGAGCCCCAGGCACAGGCCTCCCAGGGGCCGTACGGGCAGGACGCCCGGGGGCAGGCTCCTCAGGGGCAGGGCACCTCCGGTGACGCCGGTCACCCCGGCGTCTCCTCTTCCGCCCCCGACCCGTCCTGGCCCCCGCCCCCGCCGCCGACCGCCCCCTACGGCGACGGCGGTTCGGGGTCCGGTCCGGGCGGCTGGGGTTCGTCGTACCAGCAGCCGGCGCCGAAGTCCGGCCGCGGACGCGGCGGTCTGGTCGCCGCGGTGCTGGTGGCCGCGCTGGTCGCGGGCGGCCTGGGCGGCGGGCTCGGCTACGTGCTGGCGAAGGACAACGACGAGAGCACCGGTTCCACGACGGTCTCGGCTTCCGCGAACGGCGGCGACCTCAAGCGCGACCCGGGCACGACCGCGGGCGTCGCCGCCAAGGCGCTGCCGAGCACGGTCACGATCGAGGCCGAGAGCAACAGCGGCGAGGGCGGCACCGGCACGGGCTTCGTCTTCGACAAGCAGGGCCACATCGTCACCAACAACCACGTCGTGGCGGACGCGGTCGACGGCGGCAAGCTGACGGCGACCTTCCCGACCGGCAAGAAGTACGACGCCGAGGTGGTCGGTCACGCGCAGGGCTACGACGTGGCGGTCATCAAGCTCAAGGACGCTCCCTCCGACCTGAAGCCGCTCACCCTCGGCGACTCGGACAAGGTCGCCGTCGGCGACTCGACCATCGCGATCGGCGCCCCGTTCGGCCTGTCCGACACGGTGACGACGGGCATCATCAGCGCCAAGAACCGCCCGGTGGCCTCCAGCGACGGCAGCGGCAGCCAGGCGTCGTACATGAGCGCCCTGCAGACCGACGCCTCGATCAACCCGGGCAACTCCGGCGGTCCGCTGCTGGACGCGCGGGGCAACGTCATCGGCATCAACTCCGCGATCCAGTCGACCGGCAACGGCGGCTTCGGCACCGGCCAGTCGGGTTCGATCGGCCTGGGCTTCGCCATCCCGATCAACCAGGCCAAGTACGTCGCCCAGGAGCTGATCAAGAACGGCAAGCCGGTATACGCGAAGATCGGCGCGTCCGTCTCCCTGGACGACAGCTCCGACGGCGCGCAGATCACCGACCAGGGCGCGGGCGGAGCGGCACCGGTCGAGCCGGGCGGCCCGGCCGCGAAGGCGGGCCTCAAGCCGGGCGACGTCATCATCAAGCTGGACGACCGGGTCATCGACTCCGGCCCCACCCTCATCGGCGAGATCTGGACCCACCAGCCCGGCGACAAGGTCACGATCACCTACGAGCGCGGCGGCAAGCAGCGCACGGCCGAGGTCACCCTGGGATCCCGCGTCGGCGACAACTGACCCCCACCCGCCCGCACCGACCCGTTACCCTTGTCCCCGCGCCGCCGATCACGGCCGGCGCGGGGAGGCGTGCCCGAGCGGCCGAAGGGAACGGTCTTGAAAACCGTCGTGGCAGCGATGTCACCGTGGGTTCAAATCCCACCGCCTCCGCCGAGGTCATAGATGTTGCAGGTCAGAAGGGGTGCCTCCCACTGAGAGGCACCCCTTCTGCGTGGGCTCTGTCTCACCTTGATCCGGCTGTGTCGCGTTGTTGATCAGTGCTTGTGGACCAGCTGTGGCCTGTGGGACAGCCCTGCTTGCAGGTAGCGCGCCGGCCCGCGGACGGACAGCAGGCCGCACAGGCGTTATCGGATGGGACGCCGACCGGTGCGCCGGGACCAGCGGACGGCGATGAGGGCCAGCGCGGTCACGAGAATCGCGATGCCGATGATCAACAAGTAGCCCAGTCCCTCGGCCGCCACTCCGATGATTCCCAGCACGACGGCGATCAGAACGAGAAGCAGCAAGAAGGCCATGACCCGTACGCCCTCCCCAGGGTGGATGAGCGTGGGCGTCAGCGGCGTGCGAGTTGCCGCTCGCCGCCTGCTCCCGTCCGGTAGGGCATGTCGTAGTGCTGGAAGATCGCCTCCTCCGACTCGGCGGGCAGGATGTCGTCCATGCCGAGCGAGGGCGCCCTCTTCACCAGCGTCTTGGCGTAGGAGACCTTGACGTAGCCGGGTCCGAGGATTGCCTCGTCGAGGGGTACGAAGGCCAGGTGGTGGCGGGTGGGGAGTCCGGTGCGGACCGTGGCCATGGCCGGTTCGTCGGTGGTGGTGTCCACGTAGACCGCTTCGAGCACGCCGATCTTGTGGCCCTTCGGGTCGACGACGCTGCAGTTGCGCCACTCGCGGATATCGGCTGAATGGATCATGGCCTGCCTCCTGAGCCGTTGATCCGGGCCGTTTCGAGCCGCCCTGCGGGCGGTCACAGCCTGCTGAACCTCGGTGGCCCTTTGTTCGTTCAGGCTATCCGCGAATCTTCGCTTCGCGCCCTCGCGTGGCAAGGGTTTCGAACGTGGTAGTCGGCAGGCATGCCGATGAAGCCTTCCGGTGAAGCGGACCGTTCGTCTCGGTTCGGGCGACTGCGCCGCGCGATCAGCCGTTCGCCAGTCGGGCGGGGACGGAGGCGGAGCAGGGATACCGAGCTGTGGTCGCGTTCGCTGGGCTTCGCGGCTCTGGGGCTGCTCACGCTGGTACCGCTGCTGATCATTGTCTCCGCTGCCGACGCCGAGCACGGGCGGGGGTTCGCGCAGTGGCTGGGGGAAGGGCTCGGCGTGTCGACGGCTTCAAGGCGGCAGGTCGAGCAGTTGTTCATCCGGCCCGGCCAGGCCCTGCGGACCACGACCGCCTTCGGTGTCGCCGCCCTTGCCGTGTTCGGCCTGACCTTCGGGGCGGCGGTGCAGACCGGCTATGAGAAGGTCTGGGACCTGCCGCCGGCTCGCTGGTGGGCCCGATGGCGGCATGTGGTGTGGCTCGCCGTCCTCACCGGATACCTCTATCTGTCCGCCACCACCACGCTGCGGCGCGAACCTCTGGCGGGTGGGGCCGTCGCATCGCTGAGTGCCGTGTTGTTCGTGTGGTGGTCCCAGCGCCTGCTGCTCGGCGGGAGGGTCCGCTGGCGTGCCCTGCTGCCCGGCGCCGTGGCCACCGTGATCGGGCTGCTCGGCCTGAGGGTCTTCTCCCGGCTCGTCTTCTCGCCGTTGATCGCGTCCAACGCCGTCAGCTACGGGCCCGTCGGAACCGTCCTGGTCATCGAGTCCTGGCTGGTCGGCGTGGGCGTCGTGGTCTTCGGCGGGGCGCTGGTCGGCCGACTGCTGTACGAGGAACTGCTCCGCATGGCGCAGGCGCTTAAACAGCGCAGGTGACCCGTATGACGGGTCGGCACACTTCTCCTCACGGCCCGCTCAGCCCGAGTGGTGGCCGTCTCCTGGGTGCCTCTTCCGTCTGGGCAACGGCAACCGGCTCCCCACCGTCTTCAGCCTTGAGACCCCACGACGCAGGAGTGCCATGACGAACACCAAGGCGCGCACGGCCGCCCTCATCACCCCCGTCGGGCGGGAAGCCCAGGACGAGGCCAGGGCGCTGGCCGCGGACGGTCGTACGGGCAAGGCCGCGCGGCGGTTGCGCAGGGGCTCCTGGCTCAAGCGGGGGCCTGCCCGGGAGGCCGTGGAACTGCTGGCCGGGGGGCACGCGCTGCCCACGAGCACCGCCCAGGGGCTGGCCGCCCTGCGTGAACTCGATGCCGGGCTGGTCGGGGAGCTGACCGCTCTGCTCGACGACGGGCAGCAGATCGCCGCGGTCAAGCTGCTCCGTGAGCGGACCGGTGTCGACCTGGCCGGTGGCTATCACCTCGTCCTGGAGCTGGGTGGCCGGCCGGGGGAGGACTGAGCGCGCCACGATCAGCCTGGCGGTCTGGGCGCCGTCGGAGTCAGGTCGTGGCAGGTGTACCACTCCGTGCCGAGCAGCCGTTCCCGCTCCGGCGCGGAGAGGGCGGCGATCAGGCCCGGCGCGGCTCCTCGTGCCACCTCCGTGCGGTGGGCCAGGACCGCGGCGATCTTCCGGTCCAGCCAGGGGGTGACGTCGAGGGTGGCGGAGACGCGTTCGTCGGGGACCGTGCGCATCGCTTTGCCCGTGGAGGCCCAGGGCCCGCCCCATGCCCGGAGGGCCGAGTGCGGGTGTGTGGCCAGGTACAGGACGCTCGGCTGCCAGGGCTCTCCGGCGTCCGGGAAGAGGCGTTCCAGGCCGGCGGCGTGGACCGCGAGCGTGGTCACGCGGTGGGTGTGCACGTGGTCCTCGTGGCCGGTCAGGCCGCCGTAGGCGTCGTGGGTGACGACGATCTCCGGGCGGAAGTCCCGCAGGTGCGCCACCAGTTCCCCCACCGCCTCGTCCAGCGGGGCGTCGCACCAGCGCGGTCTGCCCGGGGCGGAGCGCGGGACGCGGGAGTCGGCGTAGCCCAGCATGCGGGGCGGGCCGGCGCCCAGGATGCGGAGTGCCTCTGCCAGTTCGGCGGCGCGCGGGGTGTCCGCCGACCAGGTCGGCGTGACGACGGCCGTGCGCGCGCCCGCGATGGCGTGGCGGGCGAGGATGCCGCCCGCCGACAGGGACTCGTCATCGGGGTGGGCGAAGACCGCGAGCAGGCTCGGCGCCGACATCGGCCCTCGCTACGGCCGGTCCGGCGTCGAGTCCGGCGTCGAGTGCGGTGACTCGGTGATGCCGATCGCCTGGCTCGGGCACTTCTCCACCGCCTCCAGGACCTCCGGGGCCTCGCCCGCCTGCTCGCGGCCCGGGCGGACGACCCCGTAGCCGTCGACGAAGTCGAAGACAGCCGGGGCCCGGTGGGCGCACTCGGCGGAGCCGTAGCAGAGATCCCGGTCGACAGAGACCTTCATGCCGCTTTGTCCCCCTCCTGACGGCATCGGGAGCCGGTGGCCGTCGGGAGTCTGCCTGCCCAGTGCGCCGTCGGCTGAACCGGCCCGGCTACCGCGTGCCCCCGGCGGTCGTCAGCCAGTGGGCGACCCGGCGTACGGCGGCCTCGTCGAGCCGTTCGACCAGGGCCTGGACGGTCGTGTCGTCCTCGGGGGAGAGGTCGTAGAGGCCCGCCTTGATCAGGCCGGCCATGAGGACCTGGTGGCGGCGTCCGGTCATCCGTTCCGCCAGGGTGGTCGGTTCGCCGGGGGAGGGCTGAGGGTCCGGCTGGTGCACGGAAGTCTGCCGTGACACGGTGTCGAACCCGTCGAACCGGTGCCACGCGCCGTCCTTCGGTCCCCACAGGGCGACCGCCACCTCGTCGCCCCGGGCGCGCACGGCCCGGGTCATCTCGCCGAGGGCGTACAGCACGGGCGAGCGGTGGGGCGACTGTGCCGCCGTACGCCAGGAGCCCGCGCCCGGCCGGTAGAACATCGCGACCCAACGCGGAGCACCCTGCGGTCGTGGGCTCTCGGGACGTGACTCCACTGCGCTCACCCCTGTACATCGCTCCGAAGCGGTACGGCAAGGGGACCATAGCTGACGGGTCGTCAGTTATCCAGGGTCCGAAAGCACGGTCGGCCGGGGGCGGATCGCACGGTCCGTCCGGGTTGCGGGGCGGGGTCGTCCGGGGAGGATCACCACGTCGTCCGGTACCGGTCCCTCCCCTCGTGGGGACCGGTACCGAACGGTGGGGCTGTCGTCGTCCGGCTCGGACGGCGGCTGACCGGATGAGCCCGCTGTCGGGTCCGGATCCTGCCATTTTCGGCCACCGGGGAGGAGGTTCCGGCGTCCAGCGGACGGTATTACCGCAGGTCAGCCATATAAAGTGAGCTTTCCGGTCCGGACGTCCAGGCGTGGGAAGTAAGGAGCTGAGACCTTGAGTTCCGACTCAGGGGCACGCACCGCCTTCGCGGAACGCCTCGCACTGCTGTACAAGGAAGCCGGTAACCCTCCTCTCAAGCGGGTGTCCGAAGCGGTCGTCCGGCTCCAGCGGGTCGACGAACGCGGGCGGCCCGTGCGGGTGTCCGCCCAGCGCATCAGTGACTGGCGGCGGGCCCGGAACGTACCGGCCCAGTTCCCCGCTCTCGCGGCCGTGCTGCACGTGCTGATCCCCGAGGCGCGGCGCTCGCGGCCCACGCCGGTCTCCCCCGGCCTGTACGACCTCGGCCAGTGGCACCGGCTGTGGGAGCGCGCGGTGGCCGACCCGGTCGGTGAGCGCCCCGCGGCGTCCACGGCAGAGGAGCGGTCCGCGGACGGGGCCGCGTCCGCGCCCGGCGGGGTGTGCCCGTACCGGGGGCTCGCCTCCTACCGCCGGGAGGACGCCCGGTGGTTCTTCGGCCGGGAGCGGAGCACGGACGCGCTCGTCACCCAGCTCGGGGCCGCCGCGGGGACGGGCGGCCTGGTCATGCTCGTGGGCGCGTCGGGCGCGGGGAAGTCCTCGCTGCTGAACGCCGGTCTGGTGCCTGCCCTGCGGGACGGGGCGCCGGGCGGGGGCGACGGTGACGGCAGCGGCGGCCGGGCGCGGCATGTCGTGCAGCTCGTGCCGGGGGGTGATCCGCTGGCGGAGCTGAGTCGCTGCATCCCCGAGCTGGCACCCGTCGTGACAGCCCCGGCTCCGGCCGGGACCAGGGCCGGGGAAGCTCCGCCCGGGCCGCGATCGGCCGGATCCGACACGCCTCCGACCGGAGAAGCCACGCCCGGGCCGCAATCGGCCGGATCCGACGCCTCTCCCCAGGGAGCCACCGGCGCCGCTCCCGGAGGAATCGCCGGTTCCTCTCCCTCCGGTGACCCCGGAGCGTCCCCCGCGCAGGGCCTCGGTCCGACCCCCTCAGGAGGCCCCGGTCCCTCCCCCGCCTCCGCCCGCGCCGCCGTCGCCGCCTGGGCCCGGCGCGTGGCGCCCGCCGGGGCCCCTCCGGTCGTGATCGTGGACCAGTTCGAGGAAACGTTCACGCTCTGCCCCGACGAGGCGGACCGGCGCGCCTTCATCGAGGTCCTGCACGCCGCCTGCTCGCCCGCCGGCCCCGGTGAACCGGCTCCGGCGGTCGTGGTGCTGGGCATACGCGCCGACTTCTACTACCGCTGCCTGAGGTACCCCGAGCTGGCCGACGCGCTCCAGCACCGGCACATGGTGCTCGGCCCGCTGACCAGCGCGGAGCTGCGCGAGGCGGTGACCGGCCCGGCCAAGGCCGTCGGTCTGGAGCTGGAGCCGGGTCTCGCGGAGCTGATCGTCCGGGAGGTCAGTGCCGACGGCCTGCGCCCGGCGCACGACGCCGGAGTGCTGCCGCTCCTCTCGCACGCCCTGCTCGCCACCTGGCAGCGCAGGAAGGGCGGCCGGCTCACGCTGGCCGGCTACCGCGCCTCCGGCGGCATCCAGGGCGCGGTCGCGGCCACCGCCGAACGGGCCTGGGCCGGCCTCGACCCGGCCGCGCGCACGGCGGCCCGGCTGCTCCTGCTCCGCCTGGTCCGCCTCGGCGAGGACACCCAGGCCACGCGCCGCCGCGGGACCCGGCGTCAGCTGGCGCAGGAGTCGGCGGACCCGGGCAAGACCGAGGAGTCCCTCGAAGCGCTGGTCCGCGCCCGGCTGGTGACGCTCGACGCGGAGACCGTGGAGATCACCCACGAGGCGCTGCTGCACGCCTGGCCGCGGCTGCGCGACTGGATTGACGAGGACCGGCAGGGCAATCTGCTGCGCCAGCGCCTGGAGGAGGACGGCCGGGCCTGGGAGGAGTCGAACCGCGACACCTCCCTCCTCTACCGGGGCTCCCGGCTGGAGCAGGCGCACGGCTGGGCCAGATCCGCCGGGGACACGTTCCTGACCCGCAGCGCGGTGGAGTTCCTGGCCGCGTCCGTCCGGCTGCGCAGGCGGATCATCTGGATCAGCCGGAGCGCGGTGGCGGCGCTGGTCGTGCTGGCGGTGCTGGCCGGCGGGTCGGCCGTCGTCGCCTGGAAGCAGCGGGACGCGGCCGTCTTCGAGCAGGTGCTCGCCCAGTCGGACCGCGTCCAGCACACCGATCCGTCGCTGTCCGCGCAGCTCGACCTCGTGGCGCACGGGCTGCGGCCCGGCGACAAGGGCGCGAACAGCCGTCTGATCTCCATCGTGAACGCCCCGCTCTCCACCCCCCTCACCGGCCACACGGGCGCCGTCTACCTCACGACCTTCAGCCCGGACGGACAGGTCCTGGCCACCGCCAGCTACGACCGGACCGTACGGCTGTGGAACGTCGCCGACCCCAAGCGGCCGAAGCCCCTGGGCCGACCCCTGACCGGTCACACGAGCTGGGTGAGCAGCGCGGTCTTCAGCCCGGACGGCCGGACGCTCGCCAGCGCGTCCGACGATGGCACGATCCGGCTGTGGGACGTGACCGACCCGGAGCACCCGAAGTCGCTCGGCGAGCCCCTGACCGGCCACGACGGCACGATCTACCTGATCGACTTCAGCCCGGACGGCCGCACCCTGGCCTCAGCCGGCGACGATCGCACCGTCCGGTTGTGGAACGTGGCCGATACGAGCCGGCCGCGCGCCCAGGGCGAGCCGCTGACCGGGCACGCGGCAGCCGTGCGTTCGGTGGCGTTCGGCCCGGACGGCCGGACGCTGGCCGCGGGGGGCGACGACGGCACGATCCGGCTGTGGGACATGTCCGGCCCGGGGCGTCCGCGGCCTGCCGGGGCGCCGCTGACCGGTCACACGGCCACCGTGCACTCCGTGGACTTCAGCCCCGACGGGCGCACCCTCGCCAGCGGCAGCGCGGACGGCACCGTACATCTGTGGAACTTGGCCGGTCCGGGCCGCCCGGCCGCGGCCGGGGCGCCGCTCACCGGCCATACCGGGCCGGTCTGGTCCGTGGCCTTCAGCCCGGACGGCAACATGCTCGCCGCGGCCAGCGCGGACAGCACCGCGAGCCTGTGGAAGGTCAGCGATCCGGAGCACGCCTCGCAGGTCGGCGGGCCCCTCGCGGGCAGCAGCGGCGAGATGTACGCGCTCGGCTTCAGCCCCGACGGGCGCACTCTCGCCACCGGGGCGGGCGACAACAGGGTCCGCCTGTGGTCGCTGCCCACGTCGGACATGACCGGCCGCACCGGAGTGTTCCGGCCGGACGGCCGGCTTCTCGCGACGGCGGCCCGGGACGGGCGGATCCGGCTGTGGGACGTGCGGACGCCCGGCAGGCCGATCCGGATCGGAGAACCGTTTCACCCGGGCCGGGGCGACGTGCGCTCCCTGGAGTTCTCCCCGGACGGCCGCACCCTCGCGGTCGTGACGGGCGACCGGGTGGTGGAGCTGTGGAACCTCGGGGACCCGGAACGCCCCGTCCGCCACGGCTCTCCCGTCCCCCTGCGCATCCGGTACGCCGACCCGCTGGCCTTCAGCCCCGACGGGAGGATCCTGGCCACCGCCTACGACGACCGCACCATCCGGCTGTGGAACATCGGCGACCCGGCCCGGCCACGCCCGCTCGGCACTCCCCTCACCGGCCACAAGGGCTACATCAACCACCTCGTGTTCAGCCCGGACGGCCGGAGGCTCGCCAGCGGCAGCGCGGACGGCACGATCCGGCTGTGGAACGCGACCGACCCGGGCCGGGTGACCCTGATCGGGGCGCCTCTGCGCGGCCACCTCGGAGCGGTCAACGCCCTCGCCCACAGCCGCGACGGCCGCACCCTGGCCAGTGCCGGCGACGACAACTCGGTCCGCCTCTGGGACATCACGGACCCCGCCGAGGCCTCCGAGCAGGCACGGCTCACCGGCCACACGGAGGCGGTCGTGTCGCTGACGTTCAGCCGGGACGGCCGCACCCTGGCCAGCGGCGGCAACGACAGCACCGTCCGGCTGTGGAACGTCTCCGACCCCGCGCACGCCACCGCGATCGGCCCGTCGATGAGCCCCAACGCCAAGACCGGCACCTTCCTGGCGTTCAGCCCGAACAGCCACATGCTGGGGGTGTCGAGCGGCGCGGACACGATCCGGCTCTGGGACCTCGACGTCGACGCGGCCGTCCGCCGCATCTGCTCGCTGACCCGCGGAGTGCTCACTCCGGACACCTGGCGGGAGTACCTGCCCCGGCTTTCCTACGATCCGCCGTGCGACGACTGACGAGGCCGTCTCGTCCAACGGGCCGGGGAATCACGGTAGTTCAGTGATACCAGTCACAACCGGGATTTTCTGACGGGCTGTCGGCTCGCGGTGGGCAAGCGCTTGTTACCCTTGGCCATAGCTCGACCGCTGGTGCATCCCCCGTCGCCAGCGGTCGAGCCTTATTTCAGCGCAGGTCCAGGCGCATCACAACGCGGGGGTGACCGGCCAGGACCGAGGTCGTGTCCGCCGCGTGGGCGAAGCCGGCGCGCTCGAAGTTCTTCCGCAGACCCGCGTACGCCATCGTCAGATCGACCTTCGCGTCGCCGTTGTCCAGGGGGTACGCCTCGATCGCCGGTGCGCCCCGGTCGCGGGCGAACTCGACCGCGCCGGCGATGAGGGCGTGTGAGATGCCCTGCTTGCGATGGCCGGGGCGGACCCGGACGCACCAGAGCGACCACACCGGCAGGTCGTCGACGTGCGGGATCTTGCGGTTGCGGGCGAAGGAGGTGTCCGCGCGCGGGGCGACGGCGGCCCAGCCGACCGGTTCGTCACCGTCGTAGGCGAGGACGCCCGGGGGCGGATCCGCGCGGCACAGCTCGGCGACGTACGCGCCGCGGTCCGGACCGCGCAGTTCGTTGTTGAGCCGGGAGGGGATCCGGTAACTCAGGCACCAGCAGACGTTCGCCGTGGGCGACTTCGGCCCGAGCACGGCACGGACGTCCTCGAAGTCCGTGGCCGGGCGAACGTCGATGCTCATGCCCCCACGATGTCACGCCCCGGGCGGCCGCGCCCCGCGAGCCGGGGACACTGCCTGGCCGAACGCCTCGTAGAACGGCTGGGCCATCCCGGCGAGCATCGAGGCGCCGTGCGCGAACGGCGTGATCCAAAACGGCAGGCCCTAGACGGACGCCGCCCGCAGCAGCCGCAGCTGGCCGATCTCGCTCACGTTCTTCATCAGCTCCGCGTTCACCCAGGCCACCAGGTGCTCGACGGTGTGCCCGGGATCGTTCGGCCAGGGGAAGGGGGCCGTGGCGTCCAGGTCCTGGTCGGTGAGGTCGTCCAGGACCTTCAGCCACTGGGTGCGCAGGTCCCGCAGCCACTCGACCGCCGGGGCGCCCTCACCGGGCCAGACGATGTCCGCCCGGTCGCGGGGCGGGCGGCCCTGCGCGTGGTCGAGGGTGACGCTCCACCACCATCCGATGTGCCAGGTCAGCCACCCGAGGGTGGGCACGGGGACCGGGTCGGGCTCGGTGTCCGCCCAGTCCGGGACCCAGGTGCCGTCGGGTCCCCGGCGCATCGTCCAGCAGAGCTCCGCGGGCTCCCAGAGGAAGTCCCCGGGCTCCAGCCGCTCCAGGTGGTACTCGAACAGTGACCAAGTGAACTCGAACTGCCAGCGCGGCAGTTCCGTACGGGAAGCACTCATCGGCCGACCCTACGGGGGCGCCGGGGCGTCCCGGGCCAACACCGGCCAGTCGAGGTCGCGCAGCGCGGGCTCGGCGTCGCAGTCCGAGGGCAGGCGGGGTGTGGACTGGAACCAGACGACGGTCAGGCGCGAGCGGCAGGCGACCGGGTCGCGGGCCGGGTCCAGGGCCGCCGAGTGGAACGTGCCGAGGCAGGCCACGGCGGGCAGCACCTCGACCGGCCCGAGACCGCCCGCGTACTGGTCGGGGTACTCGCGCCGGGGCGGGACGAGGTGCACCGGCGTGCCCGGGCGGGACCGCTCGGCGGCGTGCAGGAGGCTGCGGATGCGCAGGTCGTTCAGCGGCTTGCAGGGGTAGCCGTCGAGCAGATCGCCGTACGTCGACGAGAACCGCAGCTCGGCGAGGTCCACCGAGCGGCCGGAGGCCAGGACGAGGCGGGCGAGCGCCAGGGCCGGCCTTTTCGCGTGGAGTTGCATCGAGGTCTTTCGGTGGTGGTCATGGGCGGGGCCGTGGTCAGGGCCGGTGCCCGGTCATCCGTGCCGCCGAGGCGATCGTTGCCCGGGCCTCCCCTTCGGACAGGCCGGTGGCCCGGGCGGCGTCGGCCAGCGGATCGACGAGCGCCGGGCCGATGCCGTCCTCGTAGGCACGGCAGGCCGCCCAGAACAGGCGGGTGTTGCGCTGGCCCTCGTGCGCGGCCAGGACGAACTGGACCAGGCCCTGGCCGTGCCCGCCGGCCGCCGGGGGCGCCGGGTGGTGGGCGCGGGGCGGTGGGAGGAGCAGCCGCAGGAGGGAGCGGGGGCAGGGGGCGGGGGCCAGGTGCGCGGTGCCCGGGGCGGCGGCGTACACGCCCTGGCCCGTGCGGGAGCCGGGGCCGACGAGGTAGCCCCCCGCGCCCCGGATGTCGATGCCGGGGGCGAGCCGGCCCGCCGAGTTGGGGACGACCACCTCGGGCGGTCCGCTCAGCCACAGGTGCCGCCCGCCGGACGGCGTCACGACGACCACGGTCGGCGGGATGGTGAACAGGTGCCGCAGCGCCAGCTCGCGCAGGGCGGCCGAGGAGTCCGTGCCGGTCTTCACGTCCAGGTCGAGGCCGATCAGATGGTGCGGGGGCAGCCCGCAGGCGATGCCGTAGCCGGTGGCCCAGGGCGCCGCGGCGAACAGTTCCCGGATGCGGTCCGGGTCGCTGGACGCGTCGTAGACCCCGTGTCCGAGGCGGCCGCACGCGCCGTGGCAGGGGGTGGGCGCGGGGTCGTCGCGGTGCGGGGAGCGCAGGGCCGGGAGCTTGGAGCGGGACAGGGGGAGGACGGCCAGTCCGCGTTCGGCGGCTGACAGGGCGTGTGCGAGGGCCAGCGTCGTGGCCTGCCGGTCGGTGGTGGCCATGACTCTAGTTTCGTACGTACGTTCGAAAAAGGAAAGGGGGAACGGGTGTGACGCGCCGGGGCGAGGCGGCGGCCGGGAAAGGTGCCGGAACGCTTCGTCCCTTGCCGCGGCCGGGTTCGAACGCCCCCTTTCGCTCCCGTCCGGTACGGAAGTGACGCATAGGGGTTCATCGACTTGTTTTCGCGTCTGCCGGGTCTTGACGGGGCACAGGAACTGACGGACAGTCAGAAACCGTGAGTGGTGAGCCGGAGGTCCACGAGGAGTTCGAGGCGCGCCTGAAGGCCTACGAGGGCCTCCCGGCCGCCGCCACCGGGGTCGGCCGCGACCTGGTCAACGAGCCGATGATCAGGCACTGGTGCGAGGCCATGGGCGACACCAGCCCCGCGTACACGGGACCGGACGCCATTGCTCCGCCCACCATGCTCCAGGCGTGGACCATGGCCGGCCTCACCCGCCGCCCCGAGCGCACGGCCGCGTACGACGAACTGCTCACGCTGCTCGACGAGTCGGGCCACGACGCCGTCGTCGCCACCGACTGCGAACAGGAGTACCTGCGCCCGCTGCGCCCCGGCGACCGGATCACCTTCGACTCCGTGATCGAGTCGGTGTCCGGCCGCAAGACCACGAAACTCGGCACCGGCTACTTCGTCACCACCCGCACGGACGTCCGGGCCGGGGGCGAACCCGCCGGCACCCACCGCTTCCGCATCCTCAAGTACGCCCCCGCACACCGGCCTTCGCGACCGGTGGAACGCCGCCCCCGCCCGGTCGTCAACCGCGACAACGCCGGCTTCTGGGAGGGCGTGGCCCGCCACGAACTGCTCATCCAGCGCTGCGTCGCCTGCCGCACCCTGCGTTTCCCCTGGTTGCCCGGGTGCAACGGGTGCGGCTCCCCGGACTGGGACACGGTGGCGGCGAGCGGCGAGGGCACCGTGTACTCGTACGTCGTCATGCACCACCCGCCCTTCCCGGCCTTCGAGCCGCCCTACGCGGTCGGCCTCATCGAACTCGCGGAGGGCGTGCGGATCGTCAGCAACGTGATCGGGGTGCCGTACGACGAGGTGCGGATCGGCATGCCGGTGCGGCTGGAGTTCCGGCGGTACGACGAGGAGCTGGAGCTGCCGGTGTTCCAGGGGGTGGGCCCGTGAAGGCCGGAGACCGCCTCCCGCCCCTGGAGATCCCCGTGACCCGGACCCTGATCGTCGCCGGGGCGATCGCCTCCCGGGACTACCAGGACGTCCACCACGACCCGGAGCTCGCCCGGCGCAAGGGCTCCCCCGACATCTTCATGAACATCCTGACGACCAACGGCCTGGTCGGCCGCTACATCACCGACCACTTCGGCCCGCGGGCGGAGCTGCGCCGCGTCGCCATCCGGCTCGGCGCGCCCAACCACCCCGGCGACACGATGGTGCTCACGGGCTCGGTCGAGGAGGTCGACGGCGACATGGTGACCGTCCGGGTCACCGGCGCGAACGGCATCGGCAAGCACGTCACGGGCACGGTGACGGTGAGGATCCCGGCATGAGTCCGCGAGCGGGGGACGGTCTGGGCGGGCGCGCGGCCGTCGTCGGGGTGGGGGCCACCGCCTTCTCCAAGGACTCGGGCCGCAGCGAACTGCGCCTGGCCGTCGAGGCGGTGCGGGCGGCCCTCGCGGACGCCGGGCTGACCCCGGCCGACGTCGACGGCATGGTCACCTTCACCATGGACACCAGCCCCGAGATCACCGTCGCCCAGGCGGCCGGCATCGGGGAGCTGTCCTTCTTCTCCCGCGTCCACTACGGCGGCGGCGCGGCCTGCGCCACCGTCCAGCAGGCGGCCCTGGCGATCGCCGCGGGCGTGGCGGAGGTGGTCGTCTGCTACCGGGCGTTCAACGAGCGCTCGGGCCGCCGCTTCGGCTCCGGGGTGCGGCACCGCGAACCGACGGCGGAGGGCGCGGCCCTCGGCTGGTCTCTGCCGTTCGGCCTGCTCACCCCGGCCTCGTGGGTGGCGATGGCGGCCCGGCGCTACCTCCACACCTACGGGCTGACCCCGGAGGCGTTCGGGCACGTGGCCGTCGTCGGCCGGAAGTACGCGGCGACCAACCCGGCGGCCCATTTCCACGGCCGGCCCATCACCCTGGCCGAGCACGCCGCCTCGCGCTGGATCGTCGAACCGCTGCGGCTGCTCGACTGCTGCCAGGAGACGGACGGCGGCCAGGCCCTGGTCGTCACCTCCGCCGAACGGGCCCGCGACCTGCCCCACCCGCCCGCCGTGATCGCCGCGGCCGCCCAGGGCGCCGGACGCGCCCAGGAGCAGATGACCGGCTTCTACCGCGGCGACCTGACCGGACTGCCCGAGGCCGCGGTGGTCGCCCGGCAGCTGTGGCGCGCCTCGGGGCTCACGCCGGCCGACATCGACGTGGGGATCCTCTACGACCACTTCACGCCGTTCGTGCTGACGCAGCTGGAGGAGTTCGGTTTCTGCGGCCCCGGCGAGGCGGCGGACTTCGTGGCCGGGGAGCACCTGCCGCTCAACACGCACGGCGGCCAGCTGGGGGAGGCGTACCTGCACGGCATGAACGGCATCGCGGAGGCCGTCCGGCAGATCAGGGGGACGGCGGTGAACCAGGTGCCCGGGGCGCAGCGGGTCCTGGTGACGGCGGGGACGGGCGTGCCCACGTCGGGACTCGTACTGACCGCCGCCCCTCAGGGGTGAACCCGCAGTACCCCGGGTCCACCGCTCCACCTACAGGAGGTGCGGCGGGCCCTGCCCCTACAACCTGAGGGGGACCCCGCTTCGGGACCTGCGGCCGATCCGCTCGGCATGCCCCGCTCATAGCGTTGAGCCATGACCACACTCGTCTGCACGAGCGCTTCGAAGGCGGCCGGACCAGCGGCGCAGACCCTTCCGTACCCGTCGTTCTCGTCGTACGTCAGGGCCCGCCAGCCGGTGCTGCTGCGTACCGCCCGCTCGCTCACCGGCAACCCGAGCGACGCGGAGGACCTGCTGCAGACCGCCCTCACCAAGACGTACGTCGCCTGGGAGCGCATCGAGGACCACCGCGCCCTCGACGGCTATGTGCGACGGGCGCTGCTGAACACCCGGACCTCGCAGTGGCGCAAGCGCAAGGTCGACGAGTTCGCCTGCGACGAGCTGCCCGAGCCGGACCCGGTGCCCGGCGGTGACGACCCGGCCGAGCAGCAGGCGCTGCGAGACGCGATGTGGCGGGCGATCATGCGGCTGCCCGCCCGGCAGCGGGCGATGCTGGTCCTCAGGTACTACGAGGACCTCAGCGAGGTCCAGACGGCCGAGGTGCTCGGCGTCTCGGTCGGCACGGTGAAGTCGGCCGTCTCCCGGGCGCTCGGCAAGCTCCGCGAGGACGCTGAGCTGGGACTTGTCCGCCAGTGAGGCGGTGATCCGCCCGCTTGTGAGCTGCCCCTCCGGCATGGCGTGATCTGATCGATCGCCCGGTCCTAGTGACATACCACGCGGTATGTGCGCAGAATCAGCGCAACCTTTACCACCGCGTAGGCAAAGTCGCCCCCGGGAGGACGCCGTGCTGAGCACCATGCAGGACGTACCGCTGCTGATCTCAAGGATCCTGACCCACGGGTCGACGATCCACGGGACATCACAGGTGACCACCTGGACCGGTGAGGACGAGCCGCACCGCCGCTCCTTCGCGGAGATCGGCGCCCGCGCGGCCCAGCTGGCCCACGCGCTGCGGGACGACCTCGGCGTCACCGGCGACGAGCGGGTGGCCACCCTGGCCTGGAACAACGCGGAACACGTCGAGGCGTACTTCGCGATCCCGTCCATGGGCGCGGTCCTGCACACCCTGAACCTCCGTCTCCCGCCCGAGCAGCTGGCCTGGATCGTCAACCACGCAGCCGACCGCGTGATCATCGCCAACGGTTCACTGCTCCCCCTGCTCGCCCCGCTGCTGCCGCACCTGAAGCCGGTCGAGCACGTGGTCGTCACGGGCCCCGGAGACCGCTCGCTCCTCGACGGCGCGGCCGTCCGCGTCCACGAGTACGAGGACCTGATCGCCGGCAAGCCGACCTCGTACGACTGGCCCGAGCTGGACGAACGCCAGGCCGCCGCCATGTGCTACACCTCCGGCACCACCGGCGACCCCAAGGGCGTGGTCTACAGCCACCGTTCCGTCTACCTGCACTCCATGCAGGTCAACATGGCCCAGTCGATGGGCCTGACCGACGAGGACACCTCCCTGGTCGTGGTCCCCCAGTTCCACGTGAACGCCTGGGGCCTGCCGCACGCGACCTTCATGACCGGCGTGAACATGCTGATGCCGGACCGTTTCCTCCAGCCGGCCCCGCTCGCCGCGATGATCGAGAGCGAGCGGCCGACCCACGCCGCCGCCGTCCCCACCATCTGGCAGGGCCTGCTCGCCGAGCTGACCGCGAACCCGCGCGACGTCTCCTCCCTCGGCCAGGTCACCATCGGCGGCTCGGCCTGTCCGCCCTCGCTGATGGAGGCCTTCGACAAGCTGGGCATGCGGGTCTGCCACGCCTGGGGCATGACGGAGACGTCCCCGCTCGGCACGATCGCCCGTCCGCCGGCCGGGGTGGCGGCCGGCACGGACGAGGAGTTCGCCTACCGCCTCACCCAGGGCCGCTTCCCGGCCGGCGTCGAGGGCCGTCTGACCGGCCCCGGCGGCGAACGCCTCCCCTGGGACGGGGAGTCGGCCGGCGAGCTGGAGGTGCGCGGCCCCTGGATCGCCGGTGCCTACTACAACGGCCCCGACGATGAACCCCTCCGTCCCGCCGACAAGTTCAGCGAGGACGGCTGGCTCAAGACGGGCGACGTCGGCACGATCTCCGCCGACGGCTACCTCACCCTCACCGACCGGGCCAAGGACGTCATCAAGTCCGGCGGCGAGTGGATCTCGTCGGTGGAGCTGGAGAACGCCCTGATGTCCCACCCGGACGTCGCCGAGGCGGCCGTCGTGGCCGTCCCCGACGACAAGTGGGGCGAGCGCCCCCTGGCCACGGTCGTCCTCAAGGAGGGCTCCACCGCCACCTTCGACACCCTGCGCACCTTCCTCGCCGACGAGGGCAAGATCGCCAAGTGGCAGCTCCCGGAGCGCTGGACGATCGTCGAGGCGGTCCCGAAGACGAGCGTCGGCAAGTTCGACAAGAAGGTGCTGCGCAGGCAGTACGCGGAGGGGGAGCTGGACGTCACCAGCCTCTGACCCGCCCGCGTGACCGCTGTACGGCAGCACCTCACCGTCGTACGGCGGTCACGCCCCACCCGAGTACCAGCCACACCCCCGCGACGACGCACACCCCGCCCCACCCGAAGTGGCTGAAGGCGGCCCCCGCGAGGGCCGATGCGGCGGCGCCGCCGGCGAAACCGGCGACCACGTAGGCGGTGTTGGCCGTGGCGGGGGTGGAGGTCGCGGTCAGGGCCAGGGTCTGGTTGGCGACGTGGGAGGCGACCAGGGCCGCGTGCACGGCGACCGCGGCGGCGAACAGCGCCCAGAGCACGTGCCCGCCCAGCCAGAACAGCGGCACCGAAACGGCGGCGATCAGATACGCGGAGCGCACGACCCGCGCCGCCCCGAACCGGTCCACCAGCCCCCCGGCCAGCGGCGCCACCGCACTCGCGGTCAGTCCGAACAGGCCGAACAACCCGGCGGTCGCGGTGGACAGTCCGTACTCCGGGCCGGTCAGCAGCAGCGCGAGTGAGGTCCACAGCGCGCTCCACGCACCGAACATCCCGGCCTGCCGCACGCACGCCCGCCACAGCTCCGGCGAGCTCCGCAGCACCGACGGCACTGCGACGAGCCCCGCGAACAGCGGGCCCTCCCGGCGTCGCCGCGACGGCAGGACCACCGCGGTCGCGAGGCCCAGGGCGAGCGTGAGCACGGCCGCGCCCGCGAACACCCACCGCCAGCCGAACGCCTGCCCGGCCAGCCCGCCCACGACCCGGGCCGCGACGATGCCGGTGAACAGGCCCGCGATGACCGCGGCGACATGCCTGGCCCGCCGCTCGGCGGGGGCGCGCTCGGCGACCAGCGGGACGAGCAGCTGGGGGATCACGGTCGCCGCCGAGGCGACGAACATCGCGGCCGCGAGGGCGGCGGCGCCCGGGGCGGCCGCACTGGCACCCAGCGCGAGCGCGGTGACGAGCGTGAGCCCGGCGACCAGCCGGCGCCGGTTCGCACGGTCGCCGAGCGGGGCGAAGAACAGCAGCCCGACCGCGTAGCCGAGCTGGGCGACCGAGGCGATCCAGGCGATGGCCGAGGGCGCCGAGCCGAAGTCGCGGGCCATGAGCGGGAGCAGCGGCGCGGCGAGGTAGATATTGGCGGCGGTGACCGCGCTGCACACGGCGAGCAGCGTCAGGAAGAGGCCGGGGGAGGGTGTGCGGGCCTGCCGCACCGGGGTCGCGGCCCGGGCGGCGGTGGCGGTCGCTGACGGCATGGGAGGGGACTCCTTGGAGTCGGCTCTAACAACTAACTGGTTGGTTGGCTGATGAGGGAACAGTGTGAGCCGCTCCTCCATTCCCTGTCAACCAAACAGTTGGTTACCCGGCGCGCTACCCTCTCCCCCATGGCAGCAAGGGACCCCGAGGCCACCAAGGCCCGGATCTTCGAGGCGGCGGTCGCCGAGTTCGCCCGGCACGGCATCGCCGGCGCCCGCATCGACCGCATCGCCGGCGCGGCGAAGGCCAACAAACAGCTCATCTACGCCTACTTCGGCAACAAGGCCGAGCTGTTCGCGATCGTCCTCGAGAAGAAGATGCTCCACCTCGCCGAGGCCGTCCCCGTCGACCCGGACGACATCGAGAGCTGGGTCGACCGCCTGATGGACTACCACGCCGCCCACCCCGAGCTGCTGCGCCTGCTCTTCTGGGAGGGCCTGGAGTACGGCAGCACGGAGCTGCCCCACGAGTCCGACCGCCAGGAGCACTACGCCCGCAAGGTCGCCGCCGTCCAGGACGGCCAGGACCGGGGCGTCATCACGGACGCCGTCCCGGCGGCCGACCTGCTGTTCCTGCTGACCGCCCTGGCCAACTGGACCGCCGTCGTCCCGCAGATGCGGCGCATCCTGGTCGGCGACGGCGAGTCCGAACGGGACCGCCTGCGGGCCTCGGTGAAGGAGGCCGCGCGCCGGCTGACGGCCCGGTAGGACTACCGCACGCTGCTCAGTTGGTGCCGATCCGGCTGAGCAGCTCGACGATCCTGGACTGCACCTCGGAGCTGGTCGACCGCTCCGCGAGGAACAGCACCGTTTCCCCGGAGGCCAGCCGCGGCAGGTCCGCCTGGTCGACGGCGGCGGTGTACACGACGAGCGGGGTGCGGTTGAGCTGCCCGTTCGCCCGCAGCCAGTCGATGATCCCGGCGTATCCCTCCTGCCGCCGGTGCACCTGCAGCAGGTCCATCACCACCAGGTTCGGCCGGAACTGCCCCGCCAGCGTCACCGCGTCCGCGTCACTCGCGGCCCGCGCGACCTGCATGCCGCGCCGCTCCAGCGTCGCCGTCAGCGCCAGCGCGATCTCCGCGTGCTCCTCGATCAGCAGGACCCGCGGCGGGTGCTGCTCGCTGTCGCGCGGCGCCAGCGCCTTCAGCAGCACGGCGGGATCGGCACCGTACGCCGCGTCCCGCGACGCCTGCCCGAGCCCGGCCGTGACGAGGACGGGCACCTCGGCCGCCACGGCGGCCTGCCGCAGCGACTGCAGTGCCGTCCGCGTGATCGGCCCGGTCAGCGGGTCGACGAACAGCGCGGCGGGGAAGGCCGCGATCTGCGCGGCGACCTCCTCGCGCGAGTTCACGATCACCGGCCGGTAGCCGCGGTCGCTCAGCGCCTGCTGGGTGCTGACGTCCGGCGCCGGCCACACCAGCAGCCGCCGCGGGTTGTCCAGCGGCTCGGGCGGCAGCTCGTCGTCCATCGGCTGCGGTCGCGGCGGATCGGCCACCTCGACGGCCCCGCCGGGCCCGTCCAGCGGCTCCGGTCCTTCGGCGGCGTTCTCGTCGGGTGCGCCTATGGCGTACGACCGTCCGCCGCCCTCGGTCATCTGCGCCAGGCGCGACTGACCGGCGAGGGACGGCTGCGCCGGAACGGGGGCGGTGGCCGGGGCGGGCACCTGCGCGGCGACCGGCGGCGGCGTGTGCTCGGCCGTCGGATGCGGCCGCGCGGCCTGCTCCGGACGGGGTGCCTGCTGCTCCGGACGCGGCTGCCCCTGCTCCGGGCGGGCCGCCTGGTCCGTACGTGTCGCCTGGTCCGTACGTGTCGCCGGGTCGGGCGGCGTGCCGAGCTTGCGGCGCCGTCCCGATCCGCCCGGCTGGTGCGGGGGAGGCGTCGCCGTCTGCTGGGGGTACGGGGCGGATGGCGGGGCGGGTACGGCCGAAGGCTGCTGGACCTGGACCGCCTGCCGGTTGAACGGCACGCCCTGGCCCAGCGTCCGCACGCTGATCGCCCGGCCCTGCGTCGAGTTCGGGTCGACGGGCGGCGCGGGCGCGGCGGCCTCCGCGGGCAACGGCTGAGCTGCCCTCGGCGAGCCCTCCGGCGGCAACGGGGTGCCCGGGGCGGGCGTGTGCTGTTGCGTGGCCCGGGACGGCGTGCCGTTCGGGGGCGCGGGGTTCGCGGCAGCGGGCCCCGCCGTGTCGTCGGCGGCGGGCCAGGGCTGGGCACCGGGCTGCTGGGCAGCGGTTCCCTGGGCGGGCGTGCCCTGGGGCGGGGTGCCCTGCCCGGGGGCGGCCTCCGCGGGGAGCGGCCCGGCGGTGGGCTGCTGCGGCAGGGGCTGGGCCGGTGCGGGGGGCTGCACGGCCTGGCCCGGCAGGGCCGCCTGCACGCTCTGTCCGAGCCCGCCCTGCGCGGGGACGGACACGCCCTGCGGGGCGTTGACGTGGGGGGCGTTCCCCTGCGCGGGAACCGGCACGCCCTGCGGCGGCACCGCCGTACCCGGCGCGACGGGGGGAACGGCGACGCCGGCCTGACCGGGCCCGGCAGGCACGGGACCTGTCGGTGTGGAACCAACAGGCACGGCTCCGGCAGGCACCGGACCCGCCTGGTCGGCATTCACCGGCACCTCCGCTCCGGCCGCCTCGGCAGGCTGCGGCGCTGCGACGGCCCGTCGCCTGCGGCCGGTCGGGGCGCTGGTCGGGTGCGGCTGCGGCGGGGTGTGATCGGCGGACTGGTCGTGCGGGACGGCGTCGTGCCGCCCCTCCTCGACCGCCCCGTCACCGGCGGCGGCCACACCGGGGGCCGCTACGGCACCCCGCTCCGGAACGGGCACGTGCCCTTGAGCGGGCACCACACCCGGCACCCCCACGGGGCCGTCGGCGACCTGCTGCTCTGGTCCGGCCGGAGTCTCCTGCCGGACGGGGACCGGGACCGGAGCCGGGGCCGGTGTCTGATCGGCCTCGGCCGGCGGCAGCGCGAACACCGGACGCGGCCCGGCCGCCTCCTGAGCCGCCGCGGCCCGCTCGTTGGCGGCGGCCAGCGCACGCCGCCGGCGCCCGGTCGGCTGCTGGGCCTGCCCCTGAGCCGCGTCGGCCGGGCCGGCGGCCTCGCCACCGGACGAGGACGCGGGCAGTGCCGGGGGCAGCGCGGCCTGCTCACCGGATTCGCGCCGGCCCCGCCGCCCGGACGGGCCGGGCACACCCTGCGGCGGCACGGTCCCGCCCAGCCCCGTGTTCGAGGCGGCGGCTCCCGCCGCGTGCTCGGCGGCCGTCACCACGGCTCCCTCGGCGACACCCTGGACGGCACTGCCGACGGCACCCGCACCGGCGTCCTCGGCCGCGCGGCGCCGCCGTCCGGTACCGCCCGACGCGCCGCCCTCACCGGACGCCTGCGCCGGAAGGGCGGCCTGCTCCCCGGCGGCCCGGCGCCTGCGCCGCCCGGTGGGCGCGGCCCCGTCGGCGTCGGGACCACCGGCCGCCTCGGCCTCGGCACCCGGAACGTCTCCGTCCAGGAACGCGTCGGTGGTGGCCCGCCGCGCCCGGCGGCGCCCCCCACCGGAAGTCTGCCCGGCCGGGTCGACGGCAGCGGGGTCGACGGCAGCGGGGTCGACGAGAGCGAGCGCGGCGGACGCGTCCACCGGCTGGACGGCGACCGCCCCGGCCCCGCCGCCGATCGGCACTTCGAGGACGTACGCGCTCCCGCTCATCCCCGGCACGTCGTGCGTCTGCAGCACACCGCCGTGGGCCCGGACGATTCCGCGCACGATGGGCTCGTGCACGGTGTCACCACCGGCGTACGGCCCGCGCACCTCGATGCGGACGACCTCGCCGCGCTGCGCCGCCGCCACGACGACGGTGTTGTCCAGGTAACCGCCCGCCGACACGGGCGTGTTGCCGGTCGCGTCGACCCCCGCCACGTCCGCGACGAGATGCGCGAGGGCGGTCGCGAGCAGCCGCGGATCGACCTCGGCCTCGATGGGCGGCGCGTGCACGGCGAACTGCACCCGCCCGGGCCCGATGAGCTCGACGGCCCCGTCGACCCCGGCGGCGACGACGGCGTCCAGCATCACCTTCGTGCGGGAGATGTCCTCGCTGCCGGCGTCGAGCCGCTGGTACCCGAGGACGTTGTCGATCAGTGTCGTGATGCGCGCGTAGCCCGCCGACAGGTGATGCAGCACCTGGTTGGCCTCGGGCCACAGCTGCCCGGCGTCGTCGGCGGCCAGCGCGGCCAGCTCACGGCGCAGCTCGTCCAGCGGGCCGCGCAGCGACCGGCCGAGCAGGGTCAGCAACTGCTCATGGCGGGCGGCGAGCGCCTCGAAACGGTCCTTCTCCCGCTCCCCGAGGGCGGCGTACCGCTCCTCGTTGGCGGCGAGCTCCTCGGCGTGCCGCTCGGTGAGCTCCTCCAGCTCGGTGACGTGCTGCTGGCGCAGCGCGGTGAGCTCGGAGGCGTGCTCCTCGGCGATCCGCTCCAGTTCCCCGGCGTGCCGCTTCTCCGCCGCCTCCTTCTCCTCGACGACGGCGTCGTAGGGCCGCCGGTCGGTGAAGGTCATCACGGCGCCGACGAGCTGGTCGCCGTCGCGCACGGGCGCGGTCGTCAGGTCGACCGGCACTTTGCCGCCGTCCTTGGCGTACAGCACCTGGCCGCGCACCCGGTGCTTGCGCCCGGAGCGCAGGGTGTCGGCGAGCGGCGACTCGTCGTACGGGAAGGGCGAGCCGTCGGCGCGCGAGTGCAGCACGAGGTCGTGCAGTTCGCGCCCGCCGAGATCGCTGGCCCGGAATCCCAGTATCTGGGCGGCGGCCGGGTTGACGAGCACGATCCGCCCGTCGGTGTCGGTGCCGACGACGCCCTCGGCCGCGGCCCGCAGGATCATCTCGGTCTGCCGCTGGGACCGGGCGAGCTCGGCCTCGGTGTCCACGGTGCCGGACAGGTCGCGCACGACGAGCATGAGCAGCTCGTCGCCGGTGTAGCCGTAACCGTCGTAGGCCTGCTGACCGTTCTCGAGATTCGCACTGGTGACCTCGACGGGGAACTCGGTCCCGTCGGTCCGGCGCGCGATCATCCGGGTGGGCTTGGTCCGGGCATGCGGATCGAGGTGCTCCGGCCGTCGCATGGAGCCGGGAATGAGCTTGGAGTCGAACTGCGGCAGCAGATCGAGCAGGCCGCGCCCCACCAGAGCGGTCCCCGGAGTCTCGAAGGCCTCCAGGGCGATGGTGTTGGCGTTGACGACCGTCCCATTGGCGTTGACCAGCACCAACGCGTCGGGAAGCGCATCCAGTATGGCTGCGAGGCGAGCAGCGCCTCGGGATGGCCTGCTGCTCACGAGACGCTTCCTCCCTGTTACCGCACCTTGCCGACCGCTCGGGCCATCTTGCCAACCGTCCCGCGGCGTGTCACGCGAGGGAGTCTAAGGGCTGCGGTTGCGCTCGCGACGCCGGATGGGAGTGAGGTCGCACGAGGAAGTGACCCCGAACTGACGACCGAGTAACCGTCAACCGCCCGCCCTCCTGCGACGACGTCGCGGGACCTTCGCGGGACCTTTACGAGAGCGGCGTTTCTGTACCTTTCGGCCGAGCCGCCCCGAGCTGGCGGAATGACGGCGGAGTGTGGCGCAAAGGGGGCCCGGAACGACCGAGCCCCCTCCCTCCCGGTCGGTGTCAGCCCTTCCCCGTGGCCTTCATGTCCGGCAGCAGCGGAACGAGCCGGTCCCACCGGGAGATCTGGCAGCCGTCGCGACGGTCGTACGTGGCGTCGACGGGCCGTCCGGCCCAGGTGCCGGTGACGTGCGCGGTGGCGGGCCCGCCGTTCTGCATGGTGCAGAAGCCGCCTTCCGGCGTGGGCGCGAAGACGTCCTGACCCGACCGCGTGTCCCGCTCCAGGGCGGTACAGGCGCCGCCCGGGTCGGGGTGGCTGCCGCCGTCGGGATCGCAGTACAGCTCGAACGTTCCGTCGGCCCCGCCGCCGGCGTTCCGCACGGTGACGGTGAGGTGATCGCGGTCAGGGCCGCCGCCGGGCCGGGCCGGGGACAGCAGGTCGATGGCGTCGGCCTGGGCGTAGGCGGCCGGGGGCACGGCGGTCAGCGACCCGGCGGCGGCGGCGAAGGCGGCGGCACCGACGAGGAGGCGCCGCAGGACGGGGCGGGCGGTGGCCCGGGGAGTGGTACGCAACATGCCCTGACTAACGCGAAGCGGGCCGGGACGTTGCGCGCCGCCGTGCGAGCGGGGGCCCGCGCGGGCCTGACAAGGCTTTTGCCCTGCGCCCTTCCCGCCTAGTACCGTGGGGGTCGATTGGTGACAGCACGCTCGACTGTGTCATCATCGGCACGCACCGCTCGCGCTCGCGCGGGAGTGATGCTGGAGGCGTCGCCTAGTCCGGTCTATGGCGCCGCACTGCTAATGCGGTTTGGGCCTTAAAGCCCATCGAGGGTTCAAATCCCTCCGCCTCCGCACTCGATCACGAAGCCCCGGTCACCCGACCGGGGCTTCGCTGTCGTTGCCCTCCGGAAGGAGGCCGGAAGTGCCGTTTTCGCAGCTCACAAGGGGTGCGGCTAACGGATTTCACATGGCGGCGGCAGTCATGTAATGTTCTTCCTGTCGCCGCGAGCGAGCCGGAAGGCCCGAGAGCGGCGAAAAAACAGAACAAGCACTCGTAGCTTAACGGATAGAGCATCTGACTACGGATCAGAAGGTTGCAGGTTCGAATCCTGCCGAGTGCACAGCAGACCAGAGGCCCTGTGGATCGCTCCACAGGGCCTCTGGCTTTTGTCTTGACGGCAGTGTTTGACGGCAACCGTTTCTGCGAGTCGATCAGATGGCTACCGGGACACCGACCGCGCCGCCGTCATCATCCGGCTCGTTGCCGTCACCCCTCAGTGCGTCCCCGACGCGGTCGAAGGCGGACCGCTGGGAGTCGAGCCGTACGAAGGTGTAGAGGTCCATGGTCACTCGGATGGAGCTGTGGCCGAGGACTTCCATGATCATGCGGGCGTCGGCGCCCTGTTCGTGGAGCAGCGAGGCGCAGGGTGTGGCGCAGGTCGTGGAAGCGGACCCTGCGGACGCCGGCGCGGACGCACAGGGCCTCGAAGGAGCGGTTCAGATTGCGCGGCTGCCGTCGATCCAGAACGGCCTGTACGGCATCGCGGCCGAGCTGACCCGCCTGACTGGCTGGACCTACTTCGACGCCCGCCAGTACAACCAAGCCTGCGCGTACTTCACTGAGGCCCTGCAACTGGCGAAGGAGATCGACGACCGACAGTTCATGGCCAATGTCCTTGCCTGCATGAGCTTGCAGGCGACCTACCAGGACAAGCCCGCGGACTCAATGGCACTCGTGACCGCCGCCCAGGACCAGGCTCGGTCAGCACTCGGCAGCACGCCGCGCGTTATGTCGATGCTGGCCATGCGGGAAGCATTCGCCCACGCCACACTCGGCAACCGTGATGACACGCACCGGGCGATCGGGGAAGCGCAGCCAATTCGAGCAGATCGGGGGGAGCGATCCGGACCCCTCATGGGTGACCTACTTCGATGAGCCGAAGCTCATCGTGGATACGGCATCGCCCACGGCCGTCTGGGCGAAGCGGCAACCGCCGAACCCTTGATCGCCGATGCTCTGCGGCGGGAGCACCACACCAACCAGAGAGGCCGCGCGTTCCACTCGTTCTGGCTGGCTCGTACGCAGCTGGACCAGGGCAAGCTCGACCAGGCGTGCCACACCGCCACGCAAGCCCTTGAGCCCGCGTCGGCGGTGGCTTCGGAGCGAGTGTCTGGGCATCTCCGGGAGTTCTACGACCAGTTGGCGCCACACAGGCAGGAGCCCGTAGCCCTTGCCTTCGAGGCGCGACTACGGGAACTCCTCCCGCCGGTCAGCGGATCGCTTCGTCCATGAGCAGGTAGAGCAGGCCGACAAGAGATCCACTACTCACGACCTCGCGGCGGTCTATCATCCCGCGCACCTCTGAGAGAGGAATCCACTCGATGCGGTCGGACTCGTTCTTCTCCGTGGGCGGACCGGCGTACGTGGCGCCGTCGATACGGAAGACGTGGTGCTGCGAGTCGGTGATCCCGTTCGCCGGCTCGGCGTAGATCAGAGGCTTGATGGGGCCGGGACGCCAGCCGGTCTCTTCCAGGACTTCACGGGCCTCCGCTTCCTCCGGGGTCTCGCCGTCCTCGACCAGGCCCTGCTGTTCCCCGTGGGTCCCCGTACGATCTGGCACGGATCTGGCACGACCTCTTCGTTCCGAACGCTCGGCCGGGAGGGCATCGGGGTCTGGTGGGCTGGTCGGTCGGCCGTTAAAGGTTGTCTGCGGTTGCGGTGGTTGCTGTACTTCGCGGCTGTACAGCACCACGGCCGCTCACAGAGGTGGAACTCCTCGGTCTGCTGCAGCGTGTTCGGCCGCGGCACTTCGATCCTGGCCTGATCGGTCCGTTGTGGCTCTTTCACCTGCACGGTGCGCTCGGCCGGTCATGTGGCCTCCGACCTGGTCATGCGCATTGTCCCGAGAACCGGGTAGGCGGTGTCCTCGATCACGGTGATCATTGCCACTGTGCACGCGGCCAATCTCGACCTGTGGGCGGCGAAGCGGATCCCGCACCCCGAGGCTCACCGTTCGGCAGCTCCTGCTCGGTCCAGATGCATTTGCCGTCCTGGAGGTACCGGGCACCCCAGCGCCGGGAGAGGGCTGCGACGAGTTGCAGGCCGCGTCCGCCTTCGTCCGTGTAGTCGGCATGGCGGATGCGGGGAGTGTTGAGGCTGCCGTCGTAGACCTCGCAGATCAGGGTCCGGCTGCGCAGAAGACGCAGCCGGATCGGGCCTCTGGCGTGCCGGATGACGTTGCCGACCAGCTCGCTCACCAGCAGTTCGGTGGTGAGCACAAGGTCGGCCAGTCCCCAGGCGGCGAGCTGTGCGCGGATGTATTGGCGGGCGTGACCTGCCGCCCGAGGATCCTCGGGGAGGTCGCAGCCGGCGACGTCACACGGGTCGGTGCACCGGGTGTGCACGATCAGCAGGCCGGCGTCGTCGTTGGTCTGCCTGCCGTCGGGCAGCAGAGCCGAGACGACTGTGTCGCACAGCTCCTCCAGGTGCCGGACATCGTCGTCCTCGTTCGCGACCTGGAAGCACGCGGTGGGGGAGGCGACCTGGGTCAGGACCTGCTGGAGGCGGGCCAGCCCCTGCTCCACGTCCTGGGTGGCCGACTCGATGAGCCCGTCCGTGCACAGGACGAGCAGGCTCTCGTCGGGCAGCTGCAGCTGGTGTGTCTCGAAGGGCGGCTGTGCGGCGCCCAGCGGTGGGTCGGCGGCGAGGACAGGACTGTGGACGGTGCCGTCGGAATGGACGACGACCGGTCGTGGGTGGCCGGCCAGGGCGTATGAGCAGGTGCGAGCGACCGGGTCGAATACGGCGTACAGGCAGGTGGCGTAGAAGTCCTCGCCCAGCTCGGAGACCAGGTCATTGAGGCGGTCGAACAACTCGTCGGGAGGCATGTCCAGGTCGGCGAGGGTGCTCACGGCGGTGCGCAGCCGTCCCATGGTGGCCGCCTCCGCGATGCCGTGTCCCATGACGTCGCCGATCACGATGGCGACCCGGTCGGCGGACAGCGGGATCACGTCGTACCAGTCACCGCCCACCTCTTCACCCTGGGTCGCGGGCAAGTAGCGGGCGGCGGCGCAGGCGGCGGGCAGCCGGGGCAGCGCTCTGGGCAGCAGACCGCGCTGCAATTCCCGGGCGCGGGCGTGCTCCATGTCGTACAGGCGGGCCCGTTCCAGGGCCTGGCCGACCAGGCCGCTCAGAGCCGTCAGCAGAGTGCGTTCCTCGTCTCTGAAGGGGCGCGGCTCGCTGAAGGACACCGTGCACAGACCGATGGTCCGGCCGGAAGCGATCATGGGCAGGAAAGCCCACGCCTCCTTCGGCGACTTCGCACTCACGTGGCCCATCGAGGGATAGAGCCGGTTGTACTCGGCTTTCGACTCGATGAACCGGGGGGTACGGGTCCGTACGACGTCGTGGACCGTGGCGTAGTCGGAGAGCGGGAACCCGTCCATCATCCTGGTGAACTCCTGCGGGTATCCGGCGGAGCCGACGGCATACAACCGGTCGTCCTTGTTGAGCACCTGGACCAGCAGCCCGTCGGCTCCGAACGGGGGCATCACACGGTCCGCGACGACCCGCACAACGTCCTGGGAAGTCACGGCCTCGGCGAGCGCGGCGGTCAGCTCGCCCATCAGGATGGAACGCTCGACCATGGCCACCGGACCAGGGGCCGACGGCTGGGGGACACCGTGCACCTGCGCCGCAGCCCACGCCGCGATCGCGCGCAGGAAAGACCGCTGCATCTCGTCCGGCTCGCCGGCCCCGCCCGTAAACACGGACAACGCCCCGATGGGACCCTCGGCACCGAGGAACGGCACTGCGGCCGCACCGGATGCCCCGATCCCCAGGGCGTCGCCGTCCACCCACACGTAGCCGCCGCGCCGGACGGCACGTGCGGGCACCTCGTTCTGCTCTCCGCGCAGCTGCGACCATGCCTCGGCACTCGCTGGGGCGAGTCCGTCGGAAGCCACCAGCCGTAGCCAATCGTCAGTGGGCTCACGCCAGTGCGCCAAGGCTTCCAGGCCACCAAGGCAGGTCCTCGCCTGCCGGACGGCCAGAGCCAAAGCCAGGGCCGCGGTGCTGTCCGGCAGCCCTCCATCAGGGGACTCAGCGGCCCACGAAAGCCCGAGATCCCCCGACGTCAGCGGACCGGAGGAGCCCCCGGAGGTGGTTTTCCCAGCTGCCATTTCGCACTGCTCACCTCCTGCTCAGGGAGATGGATGAACAGTAAAAATCGCTATATTTCTCCTCTTTTAGTGAACGTTAGCATTCTTCGGTACGAACGGTCACCGTCTTCCGCGGCCGGACCTGGACGCCGGCCCTCCGTACCTTCGCCTGAGGCGGTTGCGCCGAGCCGGAAGGTCCGCGAGGGCTGCCGCATGGACTACCGGGCTGTACCTCACGAACTCGTGCTCGGGGCCACGCTGTCCGGCAAGTCCATGTTCCTGCGGAACCTGCTTGTCGGGTTGGCCGTCAGTGGGTGGTCCTGCTCGGGATCGACTGCAAGCGCGTGGTGGAGCTGGCGCCGTTCGCTCACCGGCTTTCGGCTCTGGCGACCGATCCGGAGCAGGCGGCCGAGTTGCTGCCCGTGCTCGTCAGGGAAATGGAGGACCGATACGACCTGATCAAAGCGCGGCAGGGCATCTCGCCCGGTACCCCGGATGAGCTGATCACCTAGGACGCGCGGTCGGCATCTACAGGAGGTGTGCGGGCAGCGCTTCGGGGCCGAGCTGGGCAAGGGAGCGACCATGCTCCGTGTGGGGCCGGCTGCATGAGGCGGTGCTGCACCGACTCGATGACGCCGGCCTCATCGACGTCTCGCGCGTGGTCCTCGACTCCGCTCACGTGCGGGCTAAAAAGGGGGCGAATTCACAGGTCCGAGCCCCGTGGACCGGGGTAAGCCGGGTTCCAAGATGCACGTCCTGTCGGACGCGAACGGACTACCCCTGGTCGTCGGCGTCTCGGCCGCCAACACCCACGATAGCGAAGCACTGAAGCCCATGGCCGAGGGTTACCAAACGAGACACGACCCCCACCGCGGCCGCCACTTCAAGCCTCAGCGCCTGCACGCCGACAAGGCATACGACATCCCCCACCTGCGCAAATGGTTACGAAGTAAGCGCATCGGCGTACGCATCGCCCGCAAAGGCATCGAGTCCAGCGAACGCTTGGGCCGCCGCAGGTGGGTGATCGAGCGGACGATCTCCTGGCTGTCCGGCTACCGCCGCCTCAGCCCCCGCTACGAACGCCACTCCCGCAACTACCTGGCCTTTCTCGGCCTCGCCGCAGCCCTGTGCTGCTACAAACGGCTCGTCCGCCTCACCACGTAGGACACCGTCTTAGAGGCCGGCCATGAGCTGGAGCAGGTCGCGCAGGTCGCGTCGCTGGTTCTCGTCGAGGGCCGCGAGCGGTTCGCGGGCGAAGCGGAGGCGATCGAGCAGATCTGCGGCCATCTCTCTGCCGGTGTCCGTGATCGCCAGGATTTTGACACGCCGGTCGCCGGGGTCGGGCTGGCGCTCGAGCAGGCCCCGCGTCTCGAGC
>NZ_JACHGV010000003.1:404453-1022378 GCF_014202475.1 Streptomyces paradoxus | reverse complement strand
AGTACCAGCTCAGGCACCGTGACTGGGCCACCGCCGAACGCGAGGGCCGCACCATCACCCGGCTCCTCACCCGGCTCAACACCATCCGCCGGGAGAATCCGGCCCTCCAGCAGCTGCGGGACATCCACTTCCACCACGCCGACCAGGAAGCGGTGATCGCCTACTCGAAGCGGAAGGGTTCGAACACGGTTCTGGTGGTCGCCAACCTCGACCCCCACCACACCCAGGAGGCCACGGTCTCGTTGGACATGCCGCAACTCGGCCTGGACTGGCACGAGTCGGTGCCGGTGCGCGACGAGCTCACCGGCGAGACCTACCACTGGGGCAGGGCCAACTATGTGCGCCTCGAACCGGGCCGCAGGCCCGCGCACGTCTTCACGGTCCTGCGACCGTCCACCCCGGAGATCGGAGGGTCACCCACAACATGATCGTCAACGAACCCGTTCCGGACACCTTCGAGGACACTCCTGCCCGGGACCGCGACCCTGAGTGGTTCAAACGCGCCGTCTTCTACGAGGTGCTCGTCCGCTCCTTCCAGGACAGCAACGGCGACGGCGTCGGCGACCTCAAGGGCCTGACCGCGAAGCTGGACTACCTCCAGTGGCTCGGCGTCGACTGTCTGTGGCTGCCGCCGTTCTTCAAGTCCCCGCTGCGCGACGGCGGCTACGACGTCTCCGACTACACGGCCGTGCTGCCCGAGTTCGGCGACCTCGCGGACTTCGTGGAGTTCGTCGACGCCGCCCACCAGCGCGGCATGCGCGTGATCATCGACTTCGTCATGAACCACACCAGCGACCAGCACCCGTGGTTCCAGGAGTCGCGCAAGGACCCCGACGGGCCCTATGGCGACTACTACGTGTGGGCGGACGACGACAAGCAGTTCCAGGACGCGCGGATCATCTTCGTCGACACCGAGGCGTCCAACTGGACCTACGACCCGGTCCGCAAGCAGTACTACTGGCACCGGTTCTTCTCCCACCAGCCGGACCTCAACTACGAGAACCCGGCCGTGCAGGAGGAGATGATCTCCGCGCTGAAGTTCTGGCTGGACCTGGGCATCGACGGGTTCCGGCTGGACGCGGTGCCGTACCTGTACCAGCAGGAGGGCACCAACTGCGAGAACCTCCCGGAGACGCACGACTTCCTGAAGCGGGTGCGCAAGGAGATCGACGCGCAGTACCCGGACACGGTGCTGCTGGCGGAGGCCAACCAGTGGCCCGAGGACGTCGTCGACTACTTCGGCGACTACCCGAGCGGCGGCGACGAGTGCCACATGGCGTTCCACTTCCCCGTCATGCCGCGCATCTTCATGGCCGTCCGCCGCGAATCCCGCTACCCGGTCTCCGAGATCCTGGCCAAGACCCCGGCCATCCCGTCGAACTGCCAGTGGGGCATCTTCCTGCGCAACCACGACGAGCTCACGCTCGAAATGGTCACCGACGAAGAGCGCGACTACATGTGGGCCGAGTACGCCAAGGACCCCCGCATGCGCGCCAACATCGGCATCCGCCGCAGGCTCGCCCCGCTGCTGGACAACGACCGCAACCAGATCGAGCTGTTCACGGCCCTGCTGCTGTCGCTGCCCGGCTCGCCGATCCTGTACTACGGCGACGAGATCGGCATGGGCGACAACATCTGGCTCGGCGACCGGGACGCGGTGCGCACGCCGATGCAGTGGACGCCCGACCGCAACGCGGGGTTCTCCTCGTGCGACCCGGGCCGGCTGTTCCTGCCCACGATCATGGACCCGGTCTACGGCTACCAGGTCACGAGCGTCGAGGCGTCCATGGCCTCGCCGTCCTCGCTGCTGCACTGGACCCGCCGCATGATCGAGATCCGCAAGCAGAACCCGGCCTTCGGACTCGGCTCGTACACCGAGCTGCCGTCGACGAACCCGGCGGTGCTGGCGTTCCTGCGCGAGTACGAGGACGACCTGGTGCTGTGCGTGAACAACTTCTCGCGTTTCGCACAGCCCACCGAGCTGGACCTGAGCGCCTTCGAGGGGCGGCACCCGGTGGAGCTGTTCGGCGGGGTCCGCTTCCCGGCCATCGGCGAGCTGCCGTACCTGCTGACCCTCGGGGGGCACGGGTTCTACTGGTTCAGGCTCCGCAAGGAGACCATGTGAGGCCTGAAAAGGCCTGTTGAGGCCTGATCCGCGGGGCGGGCGGCAAACCCCCGCGGCGGGGCGTTTCCTCCGCCCCGCCCGGGGCACGCATGAGTAACACCCCGCCCGCCCGCGTGAGCCGGAGGGGCGCCGTCCGGAGCCGGCCGCAGGCGCCGGAGGCGCACCGAGAATGGGTGAAAGGACGCGACGCCATGTCGGAAGCCGTCACACGCACCGTCACCACCCCGCCCGGCCTCCTTGCCTCCCTCGATCCGCTGCTGCGGGAATGGCTGCCGCGGCAGCGCTGGTTCGCGGGCAAGGGCCGGCCGGTCACCGGGTTCACGCTGGTCGAGGCCACCGAGCTCCTCCCGGCCACGTCCAAGCTGGGCCTGTACCACCTGCTCGTCCGCGCCCATCAGCCCGTCGTACCGTCCCACGGGGCGCCCGGTCACCCCGGTGACTGCTACCAGCTGCTGATAGGCGTGCGCGAGGCGCTGCCGCCTCGGCTGGCGCCCGCGCTGATCGGACATGTGCCGACGGGACCGCTGGCCGGCCGGACGGTCTACGACGCCCTGCACGACACCCGGCCCGCCGAGCTGCTGATGGAGGCGCTGCGCACCCGGGCCCGCGTCGGCCGGCTGCGCTTCGACCGGGACCCGGGCCAGGACATCCGCTCGGAGCTGGTGCCGCGGGTGGTGACCGCCGAGCAGTCCAACTCGTCGGTCGTCTACGGAGATACGTTCATCCTAAAGCTGCTCCGCCGGATCGTGCCCGGGATCAATCCCGATCTGGAGCTGCCGCTCGCGCTGGCCCGCGAGGGCTGCCCCCGGGTGCCCGCGCCGACGGCCTGGATGGTCGCGGACATCGCCCCCACGGCGGACCCGGTCGTCCCGGCGGGCCCGGTGGACCTCGCCGCCCAGCCGTACGTCCTGGGCGTGCTGCAGCCGTTCCTGCAGGGCGCCTCCGACGGCTGGGAGCTGGCGCTGCGCGAGCTGGCCAAGGGCGAGGACTTCGGCGCCGAGGCGCGGGCACTGGGCCGGGCCACCGCCGAGGTGCACACCGCGCTGGCCCGCGCGTTGCCCACCGTCACGCTCGGTCACATGCAGCTCCAGCTCATGGTCGACGGCATGATCGAGCGGCTGGACGCGGCGGTCCACGCGGTGCCCGCGCTGCGGCCGTACGCCGGCGGGCTGCGGTCCGCGTTCACGGCACTGGGCGATCTGGCCGCCGAGGGCCGCACCTGGACCGCGCAGCGGGTGCACGGCGACCTGCACCTCGGCCAGTGCCTGCGCTCGCCGTCCGGCGAGTGGTGGCTGATCGACTTCGAGGGCGAGCCGGCCCGGCCGCTGGCCGAGCGGCGCATGCCGCAGCCGGCCGTGCGGGACGTCGCCGGGATGCTGCGGTCCTTCGACTACGCGGCCCGCTCGGCCGACCCGCCCCAGGCGGACTGGGCCGAGACCTGCCGCGCCGCCTACTGCACCGGCTACGCGGAGGCCTCCGGCCGCGATCCGCGCACCGACCCGGTGCTGCTGCGGGCCTACGAGACCGACAAGGCGATCTACGAGGTGGTGTACGAGGCCCGGCACCGCCCCGACTGGCTGCCGGTGCCCCTGGCCGCCATAGACCGGCTCGCCTCGACCGGCCACCTGACCTGACCGACCACCCCTCGTCCTGGAGGCTCCGCCCGTGACCCCCCGCCCTGAGTCCAGCGGTTCGCGTCCCAAGGGGACCGCCGGGGAGAAGATCCCCGAGCAGCCCACGGCCGTCCAGCAGAAGAGCGCCGCGAAGAAGACGGCGGTGCCCAAACAGGCAGCGGCGAAGAAGGCGGCCCCCGCGAAGGCGACCGCCAAGAAGGCCGCCGCCGCCAAGACCACCGTCGGCAAGACCGTGGCCAAGAAGGCGGCGACGAAGAAGGCGTCCGCCAAGAAGACGGCGGCCGAGCAGCCGGCGGCCGGGACGGCGGCGGTGACGGCGAAGAAGACCGCCGCCAAGGAGACGGCCGCGAAGAAGACGGCCGTGAAGAAGACGGCCGTGAAGAAGGCGGCTGCCAAGAAGGCCACGACGGTCAAGGCGACGGCTGCGAAGTCCGCTGCCGTGAAGGGCACCGCCGCCGGGACCGCTGCCACGAAGGCCGCGTCGGCGAAGTCCACTGCGGCGAAGACGGCCGCGAAGAAGGCCCCGGCCGCCGAGAGCACCGCCGCGAAGGCCCCGGCCAAGAAAGCCCCCGCCAAGAAGGTCACCGTCGCCAAGAGCACCGCTTCGAAGACTCCCGCCAAGAAGGCCGTCGCGAAGAAGAGTGCGGTCAGGAAGGCCCCGGCCCGGGAAGCCGCCCCCGCCGTGCAGGCCGCCTCCGCCCAGGTCGTTCCGCCGGAGATGGAGGTCGCCGTCTCGCCCGCCGTCGACGCGGCGGACCGGGACCGGCTGCTCGGCGGCACGCACCACGACCCGCACTCCGTGCTGGGCGCGCATCCGGTGCCCGGCGGCATCGCCTTCCGGGCGTTCCGGCCGTACGCCCTGTCGGTGACCGTCGTCGCCGGGGAGCTGCGAGCCGAGCTGCACGACGACGGGGAGGGGTTCTTCTCCGGCCTGCTGCCGCTGCGGGAGGTCCCGGCGTACCGGCTGCTCGTGGAGTACGAGGGCACGGTCCTGGAGACCGAGGACGCGTACCGCTTCCTGCCCACGCTGGGCGACCTCGACCTGCACCTGATCGGCGAGGGCCGGCACGAGGAGCTGTGGACGGCGCTGGGCGCGCACCCGATGACCCACGAGGGCGTGACCGGCACCCGGTTCGCGGTGTGGGCGCCGAACGCGCGCGGTGTGCGCGTGGCCGGCACCTTCAACTTCTGGGACGGCACCGGGCACGTCATGCGGTCACTGGGCTCGTCCGGGGTGTGGGAGCTGTTCCTGCCGGACATCGGCGAGGGCGAGCTGTACAAGTTCGAGATCACCCGTCCCGACGGCTCGAAGACGCTGCGCGCCGACCCGCTGGCCCGCCGCACCGAGGTGCCGCCGGCGACCTCGTCGGTCATCACGTCCTCGGCGTACGAGTGGGGTGACGCCGAGTGGCTGGCCCGGCGCGCCGAGGTCCCGGCGCACGAGGCGCCGTTCTCGGTGTACGAGGTGCATCTGCCGTCCTGGCGGCCCGGTCTGACGTACCGTCAACTGGCGGAGCAGCTGCCGGGGTACGTGAAGAACCTGGGCTTCACGCACGTCGAGCTGATGCCGGTCGCGGAGCATCCGTTCGGCGGCTCCTGGGGCTACCAGGTGACCGGCTTCTACGCGCCGACGGCCCGGCTGGGCACGCCGGACGACTTCCGGTACCTGGTCGACAGGCTGCACCAGGCCGGGATCGGCGTCCTCATGGACTGGGTGCCGGCGCACTTCCCGCGCGACGCCTGGGCGCTGGCCGAGTTCGACGGCCGGCCGCTGTACGAGCACGAGGATCCGCTGCGGGCCGCGCACCCCGACTGGGGCACGCTGGAGTTCGACTTCGGGCGCAACGAGGTGCGCAACTTCCTCGTGGCGAACGCCGTGTACTGGTGCGAGGAGTTCCACATCGACGGCCTGCGTGTGGACGCCGTCGCCTCGATGCTCTACCTCGACTACTCGCGCGAGCCGGGCCAGTGGACGCCCAACGAGCACGGCGGCCGGGAGAACCTGGACGCGGTGGCCTTCCTGCAGGAGATGAACGCGACGGTCTACCGCAGGGTGCCCGGCGTGGTCACGATCGCCGAGGAGTCCACCGCCTGGGACGGGGTCACCCGGGCCACCCACCACAAGGGCCCGAGCGGCTTCGGCGGGCTGGGGTTCGGGCTGAAGTGGAACATGGGCTGGATGCACGACTCGTTGCAGTACATGAGCCACGAGCCGGTGCACCGCAAGTACCACCACGGGGAGATGACCTTCTCGATGGTGTACGCGTACAGCGAGAACTACGTGCTGCCGATCTCCCACGACGAGGTCGTGCACGGCAAGCGCTCCCTGGTGTCGAAGATGCCGGGCGACTGGTGGCAGCAGCGCGCCTCGGTGCGGGCCTACCTCGGCTTCATGTGGGCCCACCCGGGCAAGCAACTGCTCTTCATGGGCCAGGAGTTCGCGCAGGGCGCCGAGTGGTCCGAGGCGCACGGCCCCGACTGGTGGCTGCTGGACCCGGGCTACGGGGCGGAGCCCGACCACCGGGGCGTGCGTGACCTGGTCCGCGACCTGAACACCGTCTACCGGGCGACCCCGGCGCTGTGGCGCCTGGACACGGACCCGGCCGGTTTCGAGTGGATCGTCGGGGACGCCGCCGACGACAACGTCCTGGCGTTCCTGCGGCTGGACCCGGAGGGCGTCCCGGTGCTGGCGGTGTCCAACTTCGCGCCGGTCACCCGCCAGGACTACCGCCTGGGCGTCCCCGATGACGTGCCCGCCTGGCACGAGGCCGTCAACACCGACGCGGCCCGCTACGGAGGCAGCGACGTCACCCACCCCGACCCGGTCAAACCGGAACCCCTGGCCTGGCACGGCCGCCCGGCCAGCATCCGGCTGACGCTGCCACCTCTGGCGACGGTGTGGCTGCGCCCGGCGTAGGAGGCCCGGGCCCCCTGTGACAGGGCTGTGACCGGAGGAGTGGCTTCCACCACAACCCGGCCGGTCCGGCCCTGGTGGGGTGGCCGCATGGATGCCACCCGGGTCACCCCGCAGGGCCCGCCGTGCTGATGGGCTTCGGAGTCTCGATCGCCTGTGCCGTCGGTGCGCTCGTCGCGGGGGCGGGGGTCCTCGCGATGGCGCTTCCCGGGCGGCCCGAGCCGTGGCCGGTGCATCTGCTGCGCCGGGCCGCGGCGACGGCGGCGTGGGCGGCCGCGGCCGTGTACTCCCTGGGGTTCTTCACGGTGCTGCTGTCGGAGCAGGCGTTCGGCGACGGCGCGGACTCGATCCCGGCCCCGGCCTGCCGCGACGGCTTCGACGAGACCACACGGGAGGGGTTGTCCCATCACCGGTCCTCTTACCTGCCGCTGCGCTTCGACTGTGTCCGCGAGGACGGCTCCGTCTACTCCAGTGATGCGGCCTACGGGTGGATGAACGGGGCGAGCGCCTCCCTCGCCCTGTCCGCCGCCCTGTTCGCCATCGGCGCGGGCTACGCGACCGAACTGCGCGCCCGCAAGGCGGCCTCGACGGCATGACGCTGCTTCCCGTCTTCGCCGGGCTGGTGGCCGGATGGGTCGCGCTCCGTGGGCTGCTGGCGCATCCGCTGCTGCCGCTGTGGGTGAAGACGTCGGTCTTCTGGACGGTGCCCCTCACCGCGGTCATCTGGCTGTTCATCATGGCGGCGGACGATCCCGTCCTGTTCCCGGAGACCGCCCCCTGCCCCAGGGAGCCGTACCGGGAAGGCGTCATCGGGAGCGGGAAGGTGTGGGGAGTCTCCACCCCGTTCCCGCCGCGGGCCTACTGCGAGTGGGAGGACGGCACCGTCTACGAGCTGGCGCCCGGGGCGGAGTTCCTGTTCTGGGTGTTCTTCGCCCTGACGGCCGTAGCGCTCGCCGCCGGGCTGTGGCACGCGCTGCGGGATCCGCGGTCGCTCCTGCGGTAGGCGGCCCCGCACCCGGGCGGGTGGATGCGGGGCCGCTCCGTCATCCGAAGGCCTCCGCCAGGGCCTGCGGCAGCCTCCCGGTGTGCAGCACACCCAGCCGCTGGGTGGCCCGGGTCAGGGCCACGTACAGGTCGCTGGTGCCGTAGCGGCCGGGCTCGGCCACGAGGACGGAGTCGAACTCCAGGCCCTTGGCCTGGCGCGGGTCGAGCAGGACCACCGTCCGCGTGAGGTCGGGTTCCGCGCCCGCCGTGACGCCGTCCAGCCGGGCCGCGATGGAGCGGTGCAGGTCGCGCGGGGCGATCACCGCCAGCCGGCCCTCGGCGGGGGTGAGCTCCCCGACCGCCTTGGCCACGGCGCCCGGAAGGTCGTCGGTGGCGCGGGCCCAGGGGCGCACGCCCGTGGAGCGGACCGAGCTGGGCGGTTCGAACCCGGGCTGCTCGGCTCGGACCACGGCCGCCGCGACGTCCATGATCTCGGCCGGTGTGCGGTAGTTGACGCCCAGGCGGGTGTGCTCCCACCGGTCCTCGACGTACGGGGAGAGGATGCCCGACCAGGAGCCGACCCCGGCCGCCTCCGCCGTCTGGGCCGGGTCGCCGACCAGGGTCATCGAGCGGGTCGGGCTGCGCCGCATCAGCAGCCGCCACGCCATCGGCGACAGTTCCTGCGCCTCGTCGACGATGATGTGCCCGAACGCCCAGGTGCGGTCGGCGGCGGCGCGCTCGGCGGCGCTGCGGTGGTCGTCCTCCTCATGCCGCTCGGCGAACCGCTCGGCGTCGATGATGTCGTGCGCGGACAGCACCTCGGAGCCCTCGGGGTCGTCCTCCTCCTTGTCCTCGAACTCGTAGGTCCGGGACGCGTACGACACGTCCAGCACGCCCTGCGCGTAGGCGATCTGCCGCTGCCGCTCGCGCTCGGCGCGGTCGCGGGCGAGCCGGTCGTCGTCTCCGAGGAGTTCGGCGGCCTCGTCGAGCAGCGGCACGTCCGCGACCGTCCAGCGCCGGGTCACCGGACGGCGTACGGCGTCGGCGTCCTCGGCGGGCAGGAACTCCTCCGGCGCGGCGAGGAAGTCCGCGACGAGGCGCTGCGGGGTCAGCAGCGGCCACAACCGGTCGACGGCCGACCACACTTCGGGGTTCTCGGCGAGGTCGTCGCGGATCTGGGTGATGTCACTGGGGTCAAGCAGGCTGGACCCGTCGAAGGGGTCGGTGCCGATCCGCTCGGCGTACAGGTCGGTGAGGGCGTTGAGGATGTGGCCCTCGAAGTGCTCGCGGGCGGCGTTGTGCGGCAGCTTGGCGGCACGGGTGCGTTCGCGGGCGACGTTGACCAGGCCGTCGTCGAGCATGAGGACCTCACGGTCGTGCTCGATGGCGATCACCGGGTCGGGCAGCGCCTGCCGGCTGCGGACGACCTCGGCGAGCACGTCGGCCATGCCGGCCCGGCCCTTCACCGCGGCGGCCTCGGGCGTGTCGGTCGCGGTCGCCTTGACGCCCGGGAACAGCTCGCCGACGGTCGCGAGGAGCACACCCGTCTCGCCGAGGGAGGGCAGCACCTCGCCGATGTAGCCGAGGAACGCCGGATTGGGCCCGACGATCAGCACGGCCCGCTTGGCGAGCAGTTCCCGGTGCTCGTAGAGCAGGTAGGCGGCGCGGTGCAGGGCGACGGCCGTCTTGCCGGTGCCGGGGCCGCCCTCCACCACCATGACGCCGCGGTGCGGGGCGCGGATGATGCGGTCCTGGTCGGCCTGGATGGTCTGCACGATGTCGCCCATGCGGCCGGTGCGCGCCGAGTTGAGGGCGGCGAGCAGCACGGCGTCGCCCGTGGGGTCCTCGTGGCCGGTGCGGGTCTCGTCGCCGAGGTCGAGGATCTCGTCGTGCAGATGGGTGACCCGGCGGCCGTCGGTGGCGATGTGCCGACGGCGCCTGAGGCCCATCGGGGTGTGGCCGGTGGCCAGGTAGAAGGGGCGGGCGACATCGGCACGCCAGTCGATCAGGACGGGGGTGCGCTCGGCGTCGTCGGTGCGCAGGCCGATACGGCCGATGCGGTGGGTGACGCCCGAGGTGAGGTCGATCCGGCCGAAGCACAGGGAGCCGTCCACCGCGTTCAGCGCGGCGAGCAGCCCGGAGCGCTCGGCCACGAGGATGTCCCGCTCCAGTCTGGCCTGCATGGGGGTGTTGCCCTGCGCGAGCGTGTCCGTGACGGAGGTCTCGGCGTCGCCGCGCAGCGCGTCCACGCGCGCGTACAACCCGTCGATGAATTCCTGTTCCTGTCGCAATTCATCGTCCGGAAATTCGGTGTTTGACAATTCCGCTCCCGCCCGGATATACTGTGCTCACTGAACTTCGCCGTGACTTCAATCGACTTGAAGTCACGAACAAACAAATATACGCAAGGAAATCCCCCGAGCGCAATTGCTCGGGGGATTTCCTGTTGTACGGGCAGGTCGCCTACATCACGTCGGCCAGTTCCTCCAGCAGCTTCCGCTTGGCCCGCGCGCCGACCATCGCCTTCACGGGCTCGCCGCCGCGGAACACCATGAACGTCGGCATGGAGAGCACCTTGTAGGCGTTGGTCGTCGCCGGGTTGGCGTCGACGTCGAGCTGCACCACCTTCAGCCGGTCGCCCTCCTCGGCGGCGAGGGCCTTGAGCACCGGTCCCATCTGCCGGCAGGGCGGGCACCAGTCGGCGGTGAACTCCACCAGCACCGGGAGCTCCGCGCCGAGCACCTCCGCCTCGAAGTCCGCGTCCGTCGCATCTGCCACTCCGGTCAGTCCGGTCGCTCGGGTCACCGTGGGTTCCCTCCCAGCTCGCATGCGGGCTCCGGACCGCCCGGAACCTCCGCCTCGGCGGCCAGCTCGGCCCGCGCCAACTCGGCCCGCTCCAACTGCCGCGCCACGGTGTCCCGTACGCCGGTCAGCTGGCCGATGAGCGCGTCGAGTTCGTCCAGCTTGCGCCGGTAGACCGCGAGCGACGCGGGGCACGTAGTACCGCAGCGTCCGCGTCGTGGTCCCGGCCCGTGCGGCCAGCTCGCCGATTCGCATGCGCTCGAACGTAATCCTTGACCCCGGCGTCAAGGCAACAGCGGTTTCCGCTCCACGGGCGAGGTCAGCACGATCGACGTCGTGGTGCGGCCCAGCGCGGAGACCGCCTCCAGGACGTCCTCCAGGTGGACGGTGTCCCGGACGGCGACCTTGAGGATCCAGCAGTCCTCCCCGACCACGTGGTGCACCTCGGTGATCTCGGGACGCCCGATCAGTTCCAGGGTCCTGGGATGCTTCAGGTTGTAACCACCGTGCGGATTGACGCGGATGAACGCCTGGATGCCGTAGCCGAGCCGGGCCGGCACGACGTGGGCGCCGTAGCCGCTGATCACGCCCGCCGCCTCCAGCCGCCGCACCCGCTCGGTGACGGCCGCGGGGCTGAGCCGGACCCGTCGGCCCAGCTCGCTGAGCTTGATCCGGCCGTCGGTCTGGAGCAGCTGGAGGATCTGCCGGTCCAGCGCGTCGAAGGCCACCGATGTTTCGTCGGCGGCGGTCCGCAGATGCCGTGGTTCTTTCGGTGCCGCGGCCTGAACTCCCATGGTTCCCCCTTCAGAGCGTGGATGTACGCCGGGAGAATTATGGCCATGGAAAAGGCTCTGAACGTCCTGGTCATCGGCGGCAATCGATACGTCGGAAAGCGTCTCATCGCCCGGCTGCTCGCCGAAGGCCACCGTGTCACCGTACTGAACCGGGGTTCCTCCCCGCCGCCCGCCGGGGTGGAGCACCTGCGCGCCGACCGGGACGACGAACGGTCACTGACCGACGCGCTCGGCTCCCGCGTCTTCGACGTCGTCGTCGACCAGGTCTGCTACACCCCGCGCCAGGCCGCGATCGCCCGCCGCGTCTTCACCGGACGCACCCGGCGCTATGTGATGACCTCCACGGTCGAGGTGTACGAGTACGAGGACTCCGACGCCCTGGTGGGGGAAGAGGCCGTCGACCCGTCCACCGTCCCCGTCGACGCCGCGCTGCCCTGGGACGATCCCGCGTTCCTGGAGGCCCACTACGGGGAGGGCAAGCGGCAGGCGGAGGCGGTCCTCGCGGCCGGACCGGGGTTCGCCTCCACAGTGGTGCGTGTGGCCCATGTGCTGGGCGGGGACGACGACTTCACGGGCCGGCTGACCCACTACGCCGAGCGGATACGCACCGGCGAGCCGATCGCCGTGCCGACGGCGAACCGGCCGGCCACGTACGTCTACGTCGAGGAGATCGCCCGCTTCCTGGCCTGGGCGGCGGGCGAGGACTTCACCGGGCCGGTGAACGCCGCCTCCTCCGGGGCGCTGAGCACCGAGGAGCTGTGTGAGGCGGTCGCCGCTCATGTCCCGGGCGGCCGGGCCGAGTTCCGGCCCGTGGAGGTCGGCGAGGTCTCGCCGTTCTCCTTCCGCCACTTCTACGGCATGGACAACGCCCGGGCCGCCCGGCTGGGCTTCACCTTCAGCGAGGCCCGGCAGTGGCTGCCGCGTGCCGTCGCCGAGACGCTCGGGAAGGGCGACTGACGTGCGCTACCGAACTCTTGGCGGACTGCGGGTGAGTGCGGTCGGGCTGGGCGCGATGCCGTTGTCCATCGAGGGCCGGCCGGACGAGGAGCGTGCCGTGGCCACCGTGCACGCCGCGCTCGACGCGGGCGTGACCCTCCTGGACACGGCCGACTCGTACCACCTGCCGGGCGCGGAGCCCGGGCACAACGAGCGTCTGGTGGCCCGTGCGCTGGCCGCCTACGGCGGTGACACCTCCGGCGTCCTGGTGGCGACGAAGGGCGGCCGCGGCCGCCCGGCGGGCGGCGACTGGACGGTGAACGGCCACCCCCGGCACCTCAGGGCCGCCGCCGAGGCGTCGCGCAAGCGGCTGGGCGTGGAGGCGATCGGCCTCTACCAGCTGCACAAGCCCGACCCCGCCGTGCCCTTCGAGGAGTCTGTCGGGGCGCTGCTCGAGCTGCTCGACGCGGGCACGATCCGGCTGGCCGGTGTGTCCAACGCGGACGCGAACCAGATCCGCCGGGCGCACCAGATCCTCGGCGACCGGCTGGTGTCGGTGCAGAACCGGTACTCCCCCGCCGTCCGGGACAGTGAGCCGGAGCTGCGGCTGTGCGAAGAACTGGGGCTGGCGTTCCTGCCGTGGAGCCCGCTGGGCGGGCTGGCCCGCAGTTCCCTGGACGGGCCTTCGCGCACGGAGGGGGAACGGCGCTTCGCCCCCTTCCACGCGGTGGCGGCGGAGCGCGGTGTCAGTCCCCAGCAGGTCGGGCTGGCCTGGCTGCTGGCCCGGTCCCCGGCGGTCGTCCCGATCCCGGGGGCGAGCCGGCCCCGGACGATCAGGGACTCGGCGGCCGCGGCGGACCTGCTGCTCACAGCGGAGGAACTGACCCGGCTGAACGAGACGGCGGAGCCGGTGCGCGCCTAGGGGGAACCCCGGAGCCGACGTGCGCGCGGCGCCTGCCGCACCTCGGCGGTGGCGCCACTCTCGCGACCGGTGTCAGCGGGACCCGGCGGACTCCAGTTCCCTGTCCTCCCCGGCGGGTTCGGCCACCGCCTTCGCCCTGCCCGGCAGCAGCAGTGCCACCACCACCGTGCCGACGCCCAGGATCACGGCGCCGATCAGGCTGGTGTGCGCGACCGCGTCGGAGAAGGCGGACCCCACCGCGTCGGCCATCTGCCGGGCACCGTCGCCGAGTTGCCCGGCCTGCGCGCGCAGTCGTTCCGCCTGCTGGAGGTCGCCGGTGTGGGCGGCCTGCTCGGTCAGCTGCCGGGCCTTGTCGCCGATCCCCCGGGCGACGGCGTACCCGGCGCCGACGGAGTCCTGGGCCGTGGACAGGGAGTCGGCGGGGAGCTTGCTGCCGGCCGTCGCGTCCGAGAGGTGGCCGGAGTAGGACGTCGCCAGCAGCGAGCCGAGTATGGCGATGCCCAGCGAGCCGCCGAGCTCCAGCGACGTGTCGTTCACCGCGCCGCCGACGCCCAGCTCCGACTCCGGGAACGCCCCCATGATCGCGTCCGTGCAGGGCGACAGGGCGAGCCCGATCGAGAGGCCGAGGACGACCAGGGGCGCGACGAAGTCGCCGTACGACGAACCGGAGCCGACCTGGGTGAGCAGCGCCAGGGCCGCCGTGCCGCCGACCATGCCGGCCGTGACGGTCCACTTCATGCCGACCCGGGGCGTGAGGAGACCGGTGAGGGCCGCCCCCACGAACACCGCGCCCGCCAGCGGCAGCATGCGCAGACCCGTGTCCAGGGCGTCGTAGCCGAGGACGAACTGGAGGTGCTGCGTCAGGTAGTAGAAGGCGCCGAAGACCGCCAGGAAGAACAGGGCGACGGCGAGGTTGGACCCGGCGAAGCCGCGGTCGGTGAAGCGGCGGACGTCGAGGAGCGGGCGCGGGTGGCGCAGCTCCCAGAGGACGAAGGCGGCGAGCCCGGCCCCGGCGACGACCGCCGCGGTGACGGCCTTGACGCCCCAGCCGAAGTGCGGCCCTTCGATGATCATGTAGACCAGCGCGGCGATCCACACCACCGAGAGCAGTCCACCGCCGTAGTCGATGCGCCCGCGGTCCGCGGCCTTGGACGGGGGCACGAGGACGAGGGCGCCGACGAGGCCCAGGAGCGCGACGGGGACGTTGATGAGGAACGTCGAGGACCAGCCGTGGTTCTCCAGCAGCGCCCCGGCGACCAGCGGTCCGGCCGCGATGGCGAGCCCGGCCGTGGCGGTCCACAGGGTGATGGCCTTGGCGCGTTCGGCGCGCGGGAAGGTCGCGGCGAGCAGGGACAGCGTGGCGGGCATGATCATCGCGGCGCCGGCGCCCATCACGGCCCGTGCGGCGATGACCGTCGTCGCGCTGTCGGCGAGGTAGCCGAAGACGGAGCCGCCCGCGAAGACGACCAGCCCGAGGACGAGCGCGCCCCGGCGGCTGTACTTGTCGCCTATCGCGCCGAGCAGCAGCATCAGCGCGGCGTAGGGAACGGTGTAGCCGTCGATCACCCACTGCAGGTCGGCGCTGGTCAGACCGAGGTCCTCGGTCATGGCGGGCGCGGCGACGGTGAGGGCGGTGTTGGCCATCACGATGATCAGCAGGCTGAGGCAGAGCACGAGGAGCGCCCACCAGCGGCGTGCGTAGGGGCGGTCCATCCTCTCGGCCGGTTCGTTCATGACGAGTCGCATCGCAGGGGTAGCCTTCCTCGCTGATTTGCACATGGGTGTGCATTTACACAACGCTGTGCAATCTACGCCGTTGCACAGCACTGTGCAACTCGATGAGGGAAGGGGCACAATGACGACCATGACCACGGGAACCAGCCGCGCCGACGCCAACCGCCGCCGCATCCTCGACGTCGCCCTCGCCGAGCTGCTGCGTGACCCCGACGCGTCCATGGACCAGATCGCCCGGGCCGCGGGCGTCGTACGGCGGACGGTGTACGGGCACTTCCCGAGCCGCGAGGCGCTGATCAGCACGCTCGTCGACGAGGCGGTTCAGGCCCTGTCGGCCGCGCACGCGGCGGGCCGTGCGGGCGTGCGGGATCCGGCGGAGGCGGTGGCGCGCTCGGTGCTGGCGGTGTGGGAGCTCGCCGACCGCTACCGGCTGCTGATCGCGCTCGCCCAGCGCACGGTCACCATGCAGGGCATCCGGGAACGCCTCGCCCCCGTCCGGGAGGCCGCCACCGGGGTGCTCCAAAACGGCCTCGACCAGGGCGTCTTCAGCTCACCGCTGCCCGCGCCGGCCCTGGCGTACGTACAGGAGCAGATGCTGGTCGCGCTGATGGAGGCGGTGAACGACGGGCTGGTGGCAGCGCGAGAGGCGGGCCGCTGCGCCGCGGTCACCATCCTGACCGCGGCGGGCGTGCCCGCCTCTGATGCCACCGAGCTGGTGGCGAAGCTGAACGACTGATCTTCTCTTACGGTTGGACCGGGCGGCTGAGCGACGGGGGGACACCCAGCCGCCCGGATTCTCGGGGGCGGCGCGGCTCTCAGGCCTTCGCCAGCTCCTTCTCGCCGCCCTGCTCGGGCACCTCGACGTGGTCGTCGGCCGGGCCGCCGTGGCCGTCGTCGAGCAGCGTCTTCTCGTCGAAGGGCAGCTGACCGGCGAGGACCTGGTTGACCCGCTCCTTGTCGATCTCCTTCGTCCAGGTGCCGATCAGCACGGTGGCCACGGCGTTGCCGGCGAAGTTGGTCAGGGCGCGGGCCTCGCTCATGAAGCGGTCGATGCCGACGATGAGGCCGATGCCGTCCACCAGGGCCGGCTTGTGCGACTGCAGACCACCGGCCAGGGTCGCGAGACCGGCGCCGGTGACACCGGCGGCGCCCTTGGAGGCGACCAGCAGGAAGAGGAGCAGCGGGATCTGCTCGCCGATGGACATCGGGGTGCCCAGGGCGTCGGCGATGAACAGCGAGGCCATGGTCATGTAGATCATGGTGCCGTCGAGGTTGAAGGAGTAGCCGGTCGGGACGGTGATGCCGACCACCGGCTTGCTGACGCCCAGGTGCTCCATCTTCGCGATGAGCCGCGGCAGCGCGGACTCGGAGGAGGAGGTGGACAGGATCAGCAGGAACTCACGGCCCAGGTACTTGAACAGCGTGAAGACGTTCAGGCCGGAGACGACGCGCAGCAGGATGCCGAGCACGATGAAGACGAAGAGGAAGCAGGTGACGTAGAAGCCGAGCATCAGCACGGCGAGGCTCTTGAGCGCGTCGAGGCCGGCGGAACCGGTGACGGCGGCGATGGCGCCGAAGGCACCGATCGGGGCGGCCCACATCACCATGGCGAGAATGCGGAAGACGAGCCGCTGGATGTGCTCGATGCCGCGCAGGATCGGCTGGCCGGCCGAGCCCATGCCCTGGAGCGCGAAGCCCGCGAGGAGGGCGATCAGCAGCGTCTGGAGAACCGACTCGTTGGTGAAGGCCGAGACGATCGTGGTCGGGATGATCCCGAGCAGGAACTCCGTGGTGTCCTTGGCCTCGGCGTCGACCTGCGCGTGACCGGCGTCCTTGACCGCGTCGGTCACCGCGAGCCCGGTGCCCGGCTCCAGGATGTTGCCGACGACCAGGCCGATGCCCAGCGCGACCAGCGACATCACCATGAAGTAGCTCAGGGCGATACCGCCGACGGCACCGACCTTGGCGGCCTTGCGCACCGAGCCGATGCCCAGCACGATCGTGCAGAAGATGATCGGCGAGATCATCATCTTGATCAGGGCCACGAAGCCGGTTCCGATGGGCTTCAGCCCGACCGCGAAGTCGGGTGCGGCCAGGCCCACCGCGATACCGGCGGCGACCGCGATGATCACCGCGATGTAGAGATAGTGCGTGCGGTCCCGCTTGGCCTTGGGTGCGGCAGGTGCCGTATCGGCTGCGCTGGTCACGGCGGCCCTCCTTGACGACGTCGTCGGCATCACCGGCGTGCGGCTCACGTCCGGGGGAAAAGGGAGCGGGGAGCTCCCGGAGATGCGTTATGGGGAATGCCGTGACTATGTCCTGCTCTGTGAGCGCGGTCACCCTTCCGTTCATTTAGTTCACAATCAGCCACGAGGCAGACTGACGGCATGCGTCTCTCCGTCCCCGGCCCCCGCAGTCTGGCGGGCCAGCTCTTCGCCATGCAGGCCGTCCTGATAGCGGTCGTCGTGGCCGGATACGCACTGTTCTCCTACGTGAGCGACCGCAGCCAGGCCGAGGAGGCCGCGACGCGCCAGGCCAGGGCGGTGGCGCGGTCCGTCGCGGATTCCCCGTCCGTGCTGGCGGCGACCCGCACCGCGGATCCGTCGGCGGAGCTCCAGCCGTACGCGCTGAAGGTGATGCGGGACACCGAGGTCGACTTCATCACGATCATGGATCCGCGGGGCATCCGCTGGACGCATCCCGACCCGGACCAGATCGGCCAGACCTTCCGGGGCCACACCGAGAAGGCGCTGCGCGGCCAGACGTTCACCGAGACCTACACGGGCACGCTGGGCCCGTCGGTCCGCGCGGTCACCCCGATCCAGGACGGCCCTCGGGTGGTCGGCCTGGTCAGCGCGGGCATCCGGGTCGAGGAGATCACCCAGCGGGTGCAGGGCCAGCTGACGGCTCTGCTGGGCGTCGCGGCCGGTGCGCTGGTGCTGGGCGCGGTCGGCACGTACGTCATCAACGCCCGGCTGCGCCGCCACACCCACGGCATGAACGCCGCTGAACTGAGCCGGATGCACGACTACCACCAGGCCGCCCTGCACGCCGTGCGCGAGGGACTGCTGATGCTGGACGGGCAGTACCGTGTGGCGCTGATCAACGACGGAGGGCGCGAATTGCTCGGCGTGGCCGGGGACGTGGTGGGCAGGTCGGTGGCGGAGCTGGGGCTGCCGGCCCCGCTGACGGGTGCCCTGCTGGCGTCGGAGCCGCGGGTGGACGAGGTGCATCTGACGGCGTCCCGGGTCCTGGTGATCAACACCTCGCCGGTGTCGGGCGGCGAGCGGCGCGGTACGGTCGTCACCCTGCGCGATGTCACCGAACTCCAGTCGTTGATGGGCGAGTTGGACTCCGAGCGGGGCTTCACACAGGCGCTGCGCTCACAGGCGCACGAGGCGGCGAACCGGCTGCACACGGTCGTCTCGCTGATCGAGCTGGGCCGGTCGGAGGAAGCGGTGGAGTTCGCGACGGCCGAACTGGAGCTGGCGCAGGCGCTGACGGACCAGGTCGTGGCGGCGGTGAGCGAGCCGGTGCTGGCGGCCCTGCTGCTGGGCAAGACGGCCCAGGCGAACGAGCGGGGCGTGGAGCTGATGGTCTCGGAGGACAGCAGCCTGGACGACGGCCTGCTGCCCGAGACGCTGCCGTCGCGGGATCTGGTGACCATCCTCGGCAACCTGATCGACAACGCCGTGGACGCGGCGCAGGGCAGCGTGGGGGCACGGGTGACGGTGGCGGCCTACACCCAGGGCTCCGACGATGCCCCGGAGCTGGTGCTGCGGGTCTCGGACACGGGCCCGGGCGTGGACCCGGAGCACGCCGAGGCCGTCTTCCAGCGCGGCTTCTCCACGAAGCCGGCGGGCCCGGGCGGCCGGGGCCTCGGACTGGCACTCGTACGGCAGACGAGCCAGCGGCACGGAGGCTCCCTGACCGTGGCGGAGGCCAACGGGGGCGGGGCGGAGTTCGAGGTCCGGCTGCCGTTGCGGGAGTCCGGGACGGCGGCCGAGGACGTGACCTTCCAGGTCACGGCGGCCAGAGGCGCTGGAGGCGACGCATGACGAGCAGCGAGAAGGCCATCCGCGTCCTGGTGGTGGAGGACGACCCGGTCGCCGCCGACGCCCACGTCCTGTACGTCGGCCGGGTGCCCGGCTTCGTGGCCGTGGGCAAGGCGCACACGGGTGCCGAGGCCCGCCGGGCCCTGGACCGCACGCCGGTGGACCTGCTCCTGCTCGATCTGCACCTGCCGGACGGGCACGGGCTGCACCTGGCCCGGTCGCTGCGGGCGGCCGGTCACCACGCGGACGTGATAGCGGTGACGTCGGCGCGCGATCTGGCCGTCGTCCGCGAGGGCGTCTCGCTCGGGGTCGTCCAGTACGTCCTGAAGCCTTTCACCTTCGCGACCCTGCGCGACCGCCTCGTGCGCTACGCCGAGTTCCACGCGGCGGTCGGCGAGGCGAGCGGCCAGGACGAGGTGGACCGGGCGCTCGCGGCCCTGCGCGCACCGGGCCCGGCCGCGCTGCCCAAGGGTCTGAGCGCGCCGACGCTGGAGCGGGTGACGATCGCCCTGCGGGACAGTGCGGAGGGCCTCACGGCCGCCGGAGTCGCGGAGAGCGTGGGCATCTCCCGCATCACGGCCCGCCGTTACCTGGAGCACCTGGTCGACGCCGGCCGCGCGGCGCGCCGCCCGCAGTACGGCACGGTGGGGCGCCCGGAGTTGCAGTACCGCTGGGTCACGGGCCAGTGACGGTCCATCAGCCACCGATCACGCCCGCCCGGAACGGCTCGACCCCGTCCAGCCGCCGCACCCGCGTCGGCTCGATCAGCAGCATCACCCGGCGCTCTCCCGGCAGCAGCCACGGGTAGCGGTCCTCGCCGAGGTACTTCCGCGCCAGGCGGTCCATCGACCGCTCCGCGGCCTCCCCCTCCACGAACCGCACGACCTTCCCGCGGATCTCGGCGCGGTCATAGGGGTTCGCGGGGTCGTGGTGCGACAGCGAAACGTACGGATTGCGCCGCAGATTCTCCTCCTTCACCCGCCCCATGGAGGTGTTGACCATGACGTACTCCCCTTCGATGTCCGCCCACATGGGCGACACCTGAGGCGCCCCGTCCGCCCCCACGGTCGCGAGATGCCAGAAGTTCGGCGCGAGAAGACGCTCGCGCATATGCCCGTTGAGCTTGCCGTTCACCTGAGTCGCCGCCTTTCCGGGCCCGCGATCACTGACCCGGCGCCATCCTCGCCCCGTTTCCGCGCCGACCGGAAGACGATCTTCAGCCCCGGTCGAACCCGCCGGTAGCCGTAGCTTCCTACAATCCGTGATCCTGGCCGAACAGACCGTAGTCAGCCCGCCCCCGCCGCCCTAGCTTGTGGGCCGTGCGCCGACCTTCAGCCCGCCCCAGCCACTCCCCTCCTTCTCCCCCCGCCCGGATCGCTCCCACGGCCCCGCCCTTCAACGCCCCCGCCGCCCGCCGGCTGCGCACGGCCCTCGGCATGGCACCCGAGCACGTCGCCCACGGCATGCGCGTCTCGTACGGGCATCCCCACATCACCCCGGACCACGTGATGGCCTGGGAACGCGGGGCCGCCGCCCCGAGCAACTCCGAACTCACCGCGCTCGCGGGCGTGCTGTGGTGCTCGCCCGCCGAACTCATCGGCAGACCGCGCACCCTCCGCGAACACCGCATCGCCCGTTGCCTCGCCCCGGAGGACGTGGCCCGGGCCGTGGGGCACGACGTGCAGGCGTACCTGCGCATGGAGGAGACCGACACCTGGCGCGGCACGGACCGCCAGTCCGCCGCCCTCGCCGATCTGCTCGGGCTCGGCCTGCCCGACTTCGTCACCGTCACGGGCCGGGACACCAAGCTGGGCGACCTGCTGCGCAGCGCCGCCACCACACGCTGGCAGGCCTACGTCCGCCCGGTGGGCAGACTCGTGCCCCTGGACCGGCGGTTCCTGGAGGAGGCTCTGCAGGGACTGCACGAGGACTACCAGGGGCACATGGCCGCGACCCTGAGCTGGGGCGGCGGGAGCGGTGACGCGGGCGGTGCCGGCCAGGACTTCCTCGACCGGATCGTGGAGCACTTCTGGACGAAGCTCCAGGACGACACCGGCCCGGAGTCCGGCTAGAAGACCGACTCGGCCTCGTCCATCCGGTCCTTGGGTACCGTCTTCAGCTCGGTCACGGCCTCCGCGAGCGGGACCATCACGATGTCCGTCCCGCGCAGGGCGGTCATCCGGCCGAACCGGCCCTGGTGCGCCGCCTCCACCGCGTGCCAGCCGAACCGCGTGGCGAGCACCCGGTCGTAGGCGGTCGGCACGCCGCCGCGCTGGACGTGGCCGAGGATGACCGGCTTGGCCTCCTTGCCGAGGCGCCGCTCCAGCTCGTGGGCGAGGGCGGTGCCGATGCCCTGGAAGCGCTCGTGGCCGAATTTGTCTATGGCGCCCTTGCCGTAGTCCATGGAGCCTTCGGCGGGGTGGGCGCCCTCGGCGACGCAGACCACCGCGAACTTCTTGCCGCGCGAGAACCGCTCCTCGACCATCTTCACGAGGTCGGCGGGGTCGAAGGCCCGCTCCGGCAGGCAGATGCCGTGCGCACCGGCCGCCATGCCGGACTCCAGGGCGATCCAGCCGGCGTGCCGGCCCATGACCTCCACCACCATCACCCGCTGGTGGGACTCGGCGGTGGTCTTCAGCCGGTCCATCGCCTCGGTGGCGACGCCCACCGCGGTGTCGAAGCCGAAGGTGCGGTCGGTGGAGGAGATGTCGTTGTCGATCGTCTTCGGGACACCCACGACGGGCAGGCCCGCGTCGCTCAGCATGCGCGCGGCCGTCAGCGTGCCCTCGCCGCCGATCGGGATCAGCGCGTCGATGCCGAACTGGTGGATCATGTCGGAGGCGTTCTCGCAGGCCTCGCGGAGCCGGTCGCGCTCCAGACGGGACGACCCGAGGATGGTGCCGCCGCGGGCGAGGATGCCGCTGACGGACTCCAGGTCGAGGTTGCGGTAGCGGCCGTCGAGCAGGCCCGCGTAGCCGTCCTCGAAGCCGATGACCTCGTCGCCGTAGTTGTCGACCGCCCGGTGCACGACCGACCGGATCACGGCGTTCAGGCCGGGGCAGTCGCCGCCTGCGGTGAGAACTCCGATACGCATCGTGCTGTGTCTCCTGCTCGCTGTTGACACCGGTGAGCCACTGCCGATTGTTTCACGCCCCACAGCCCGGTGGGGCACCCGGCTCTGATGGGCGCCTTATATACCGGCAGAGGTATTGTCAAGAGGGTTCTGCTCACCTCGGTGGGCGATTTTTGTGCCCCTGGCTGGACAGCAGTGGGGCGAGAGGCGTACCCCCATCCGAGACGAAACGGAGAGCGCGCGTGACCCGCAGCGTGTACGTGACCGGCATCGACCGCGGCGACGGACGCCAGGTCGTCGAACTGGGGGTCATGGAGCTCCTCACCCGGCAGGTCGACCGGGTGGGCGTGTTCCGCCCCCTGGTCCACGACGGGCCCGACCGCCTCTTCGAGCTGCTGCGCGCCCGCTACCGGCTCACCCAGGACCCGGTGACCGTCTACGGCATGGACTACCACGAGGCGTCCGCCCTCCAGGCCGAGGCCGGAACCGACGAGCTGGTGTCCACCCTCGTCGACCGCTTCCACCGGGTCGCCCGGGACTACGACGTCGTCCTGGTCCTCGGCACCGACTACGCCGGCACCCAGCTCCCGGACGAGCTGTCGCTCAACGCACGGCTGGCCAACGAGTTCGGCGCGTCCGTGATCCCGGTCGTCGGGGGCCGCAAGCAGACCGTCGAGTCCGTGCTCGCCGAGACGCGCAACGCCTACCGCGCCTACGACACCCTGGGCTGCGACGTCCTCGCCATGGTCGCCAACCGGGTGGCCCGCGAGGACCGCGACGAGATCGCCGGCCAGCTCGACTCCAGACTGCCCGTGCCCTGCTACGTCCTGCCCGACGAGCCCGCGCTGTCCGCGCCGACCGTCTCGCAGATCGGCCATACCCTCGGCGCGAAGGTGGTGCTCGGCGACGACTCGGGGCTCGCCCGGGACGTGCTCGGCTTCGTCTTCGGCGGCGCGATGCTGCCGAACTTCCTGGGCGCCCTGACCCCGGGCTGCCTCGTCGTCACCCCGGGCGACCGCGCCGACCTGGTCGTCGGCTCCCTCGCCGCGCACAGCGCCGGCACCCCACCGATAGCGGGCGTGCTGCTCACCCTGGACGAGGTGCCCGGCGACCACATCCTGACCCTCGCCGACCGCCTCGCCCCCGGCACCCCGGTGCTGTCGGTGGCGGGCACCAGCTTCCCCACCGCCGAGCAGCTGTTCTCCCTGGAGGGCAAGCTGAACGCGGCCACCCCGCGCAAGGCCGAGCGGGCCCTCGGCCTGTTCGAGCGGTACGCCGACACCGCCGACCTGGCCCGCCGGGTCTCCGCGCCGAGCAGCGACCGCGTCACCCCGATGATGTTCGAGCACAAGCTGCTGGAGCAGGCCCGCTCCGACCTGCGCCGGGTCGTCCTGCCCGAGGGCACCGAGGAGCGCGTGCTGCACGCCGCCGAGGTGCTGCTGCGCCGGGGCGTGTGCGACCTCACCCTGCTCGGCCCGGTCGACCAGATCCGCAAGAAGGCCGCCGACCTCGGCGTCGACCTCGGCGAGTCCCGGCTGATCGACCCGGCGACCTCCGAGCTGCGTGACGCCTTCGCCGAGCAGTACGCGGCCCTGCGCGCGCACCGGGGCGTCACCGTGGAGCTGGCGTACGACGTCGTCTCGGACGTGAACTACTTCGGCACGCTGATGGTCCAGGAGGGTCTCGCCGACGGCATGGTGTCGGGCTCGGTGCACTCCACGGCCGCGACCATCCGCCCGGCGTTCGAGATCATCAAGACCAAGCCGGACGCGGACATCGTCTCGTCGGTGTTCTTCATGTGCCTGGCCGACAAGGTCCTGGTCTACGGCGACTGCGCGGTCAACCCGGACCCGGACGCCGAGCAGCTCGCCGACATCGCCATCCAGTCGGCGACCACGGCCGAGCAGTTCGGCGTGGAGCCGCGGATCGCGATGCTGTCGTACTCCACCGGCACCTCCGGCTCGGGCGCCGACGTCGACAAGGTCCGCGAGGCCACCGAGCTGGTCCGCGCGCGCCGGCCCGACCTGAAGATCGAGGGCCCGATCCAGTACGACGCCGCCGTGGAGCCGTCGGTCGCGGCGACCAAGCTGCCCGGTTCCGAGGTCGCCGGGCAGGCGAGCGTGCTGATCTTCCCCGACCTGAACACCGGCAACAACACCTACAAGGCCGTGCAGCGCTCGGCCGGCGCGATCGCCGTCGGCCCCGTGCTGCAGGGCCTGCGCAAGCCGGTCAACGACCTGTCCCGGGGCGCCCTGGTCCAGGACATCGTCAACACCGTCGCCATCACGGCGATCCAGGCCCAGACCCCCGCCCCGTCCCCGAGCGAGAAGGCGACCGCCCAGTGAGCCCCACCCGTGTCCTCGTCCTCAACTCCGGCTCCTCGTCGGTGAAGTACCAGCTGCTCGACATGCGCGACAGCAGCCGGCTGGCGGTGGGCCTGGTCGAGCGCATCGGCGAGCAGACGTCCCGCCTGAAGCACACCCCGGCGGGTGGCGAGAGCCGGGAGCGCGGCGGTGCGATCGCCGACCACGACGCCGCCCTGAAGGCCGTCGCCGAGGAGCTCGCCAAGGACGGCCTCGGCCTGGACTCGCCCGAACTGGCCGCGATCGGGCACCGGGTGGTGCACGGCGGCAAGACCTTCACCGAGCCGACCGTGATCGACGACGCGGTGCTCGCCGAGATCGAGCGGCTCATCCCGGTGGCGCCGCTGCACAACCCGGCGAACCTCACCGGGATCCGCACGGCGCAGGTGCTGCGTCCCGACCTGCCGCAGGTCGCCGTGTTCGACACCGCGTTCCACACGACCATGCCGGAGTCGGCCGCCCGCTACGCGATCGACGTGCAGACCGCCGATGAGCACCGCGTGCGGCGCTACGGCTTCCACGGCACCTCGCACGCCTACGTCTCCCGGGCCACGGCGGAGCTGCTGGGCAAGGACCCCGCCGAGACGAACGTGATCGTGCTGCACCTGGGCAACGGGGCGTCCGCCTCGGCCGTGCGGGGCGGCCGCTGTGTGGACACCTCCATGGGACTGACGCCTTTGGAGGGGCTCGTGATGGGTACGCGCTCCGGAGACATGGACCCGGCCGTCATCTTCCATTTGATGCGTGTTGGTGGAATGTCCGCCGACGAGATCGACACTCTTCTCAACAAGAAGAGCGGTCTGATCGGTCTGTGCGGTGACAACGACATGAGGGAGATCCGCCGCCGCGTCGACGAGGGCGACGAGCAGGCGGAGCTGGCGTTCGACATCTACATTCACCGGCTGAAGAAGTACATCGGCGCCTATTACGCCGTGCTCGGGCGGGTGGACGCGGTCGCCTTCACCGCCGGTGTGGGCGAGAACGCGGCTCCCGTGCGGGCGGCCGCCCTGGCGGGCCTGGAGGAGCTGGGCCTGGCGGTGGACGGCGAGCGCAACGCCGTGCGCGGCGACGAGGCCCGGCTGATCTCGCCCGAGGGCGCCCGGGTCGCGGTGGCGGTGGTGCCTACTGACGAGGAATTGGAGATCGCGACACAGACCTACGCGCTGGTAATTGGTTCGGGGAATCACACCTGAGCGGCATGCCGCCCTTTTGTATTTTCCGCCAGACGGAATATTCCGTTGCGAAACAAACCGATAGGATCGCCCCCATGCGCCGTTCGAAAATCGTCTGTACTCTCGGCCCCGCGGTCGACTCCCACGATCAGCTTGTCGCGTTGATCGAAGCCGGCATGAACGTGGCCCGCTTCAACTTCAGCCACGGCTCGCACGCCGAGCACCAGGGCCGGTACGACCGCGTCCGCGCCGCCGCCAAGGAGACCGGCCGGGCCATCGGTGTCCTCGCCGACCTCCAGGGCCCGAAGATCCGTCTGGAGACCTTCGCCGAGGGTCCCGTGGAGCTGGTGCGCGGTGACGAGTTCACCATCACCACCGAGGACGTCCCGGGCGACAAGACGATCTGCGGGACGACCTACAAGGGCCTGCCCGGCGACGTCACCAAGGGCGACCAGGTCCTCATCAACGACGGCAACGTCGAGCTGAAGGTCACCGCGGTCGAGGGCCACCGGGTGAAGACGATCGTCATCGAGGGCGGCGTCATCTCCGACCACAAGGGCATCAACCTGCCCGGCGCGGCCGTCAACGTGCCCGCCCTGTCCGAGAAGGACGTCGAGGACCTCCGCTTCGCCCTCCGGATGGGCTGCGACCTGGTCGCGCTGTCCTTCGTCCGCGACGCCAAGGACGTCCAGGACGTGCACCGCATCATGGACGAGGAGGGCCGCCGCGTCCCGGTCATCGCCAAGGTGGAGAAGCCGCAGGCGGTGCAGAACATGGAGGACGTCGTGATGGCGTTCGACGGTGTGATGGTCGCCCGCGGTGACCTGGCCGTCGAGTACCCGCTCGAGAAGGTCCCCATGGTGCAGAAGCGCCTGATCGAGCTGTGCCGGCGCAACGCCAAGCCGGTGATCGTGGCGACCCAGATGATGGAGTCGATGATCACCAACTCCCGTCCGACCCGCGCCGAGGCCTCCGACGTGGCCAACGCGATCCTGGACGGCGCCGACGCGGTCATGCTGTCCGCCGAGTCGAGCGTGGGCGCGTACCCGATCGAGACCGTGAAGACGATGTCGAAGATCGTCGCCGCCGCCGAGCAGGAGCTGATGTCCAAGGGCCTGCAGCCGCTCGTGCCGGGCAAGAAGCCCCGCACGCAGGGCGGTTCGGTGGCCCGGGCGGCGTGCGAGATCGCCGACTTCCTCGGCGGCCGGGGCCTGGTGGCGTTCACGCAGTCCGGCGACACCGCCCGCCGTCTGTCGCGCTACCGCGCGGTCCAGCCGATCATCGCCTTCACCACCGACGAGGGCACCCGCAACCAGATGGCGCTGAGCTGGGGCGTGGAGCCCCACGTGGTGCCGTTCGTGAACAGCACCGACGAGATGGTCGACCTGGTCGAGCAGGAGCTGGTGAAGCTGAACCGCTTCAACGAGGGCGACATCGTGGTCATCACGGCCGGCTCGCCCCCCGGCGTGCCCGGCACCACCAACATGGTGCGGGTCCACCACCTGGGCGAGGCCAAGGGCTGATCCGCGAAGGGCCGTGAAGGCCCGTACACGCCACCGAGGGCGCCCCCTGGGATCCAGGGGGCGCCCTCGGCGTGTGCGGCTCCCGAACGGGCTCTGAGGGGCGCTCAGTCGGTGACGAAGTTGTGCAGCCCCGGCACGTGCAGGGTCCCGCCGAACTGGCCGGCCTGCTGCACCTTCACGTTGGTGAAGTAGATCAGCGGGATGTTCAGCGGCGGCGGGTGCTCCGGGTCGAACGTGATCGGGATCAGCCCGAGCAGGTTGCCGGAGATGCTCTCCGTGTACATCACGGTGTCGCCGTCGCGGATCGTGGACGTCGAGCCCTTGGCCGCCTGCACGTGGTAGGTCTTGCCGGACTGCTTGTCCTTGACGGTCTGGTGCAGGTCACCGATGTCGGTGCCGCCCGAGATGACGTACTTCAGGACCTTCTTGACGGTGCCGTTGGCGGTGCGCACCTCGACGACGCCCTTGTAGTCGGCGCCCTTCAGCGTCAGCGAGCTGGCGTTGAGGAACCACGGGTCGTCTGGCAGCGGCACCTTGTTGTCGACGCCGCCCTCGGCGTCGGTGGCGGCCGGGCAGTCGTCGGGGTCCGTGCTGGCGCTCGGGGAGGGGCTCGGCGAGGCGGTGGCCTCCTTCGCCTTCTCCGCCGCGTCCTCGGCCGCCTTCTCGACGGCCTTGGAGGTGTCCTCCACCGTCTTGCCGGTGTCCTTCACCGCGTCGGACGCCTCGCCGGTGGTGTCCTTGAGGGTGTCCTCGACCGTGCCGGCGGCCTTCTCGGCCGTGTCCTGCTCGGCACCGGAGGCGTCCTCGGCCGGCTTCTCGGTGCTCTCCGACGCCGAGGCGGACGGGGTCGGGCTGGAGCTCGCCTCGTCCTTGTCCTCGCCGTTTCGGCCGTCGAAGATGCCGCCGATCGCGTCGCCGATGTCCTCCAGCACGTTGCCGCCGCTCTCGGACGGCGAGGGGGACGGCGTGGCCGCCGCGTCGTCGCCGCCCGTGGCGGGCGCGCTCGTGGACGGGCTCGGCTTCGGCTCAGCCTCGTCGTCGGCACCTGAATCCGACGAAGAGGAACCGCCGTTGTTCGCGTCCGTGCCGCCCGAGGGGGACGGCTTCGGGGCCGTGTCGCCCTGGTCGTCCTTCTCGTCCGTGGCGCCGTCGCTCGCCGAGGGGGACGGCGTCGGCGAGGCGGACTCGTCGCCCTTGGAGTCCTTCTCGGAGTCCTCCAGGGCCGCCACGCAGTCCTTGTACTCGTCGGCCGTCAGGCTCTTCGACGTCGGCGCGGCCGGAGTATCGCTGTCCGCGATGGCGAGCGTCGACGTGAAGCCCATGCCCATGAGCACCGCCGTCGGCATCGCCGCCATGGCTATCGCCTTGCCGGTCGGCCTGCTGAACCTGGTGAACAGCGGCTTCTTGGGTGCCGCGTGGCGCGGCCCGGTTCTCACACGGGACGCCCCCACATCAGCCCCGTGGGTCACCTCGTCAGCCGGCACTGTGCCTCCCGTTCGCCCCGTTGGCCGGGTTCGTTCCTGACAGATCGTTCGGCTCGTCCACCCCGTCCACGGGCCGCAGCACCGTGGTCTCGTGGTCCGTTGCCTCGGGGGTCCCGCCCGTGCCGGTGCTGGCCATGGCGGCGGGCTGTCCCGCGGGACGTGCGCCCGGCGCCCAGGCCACGGCCATCGCCCCGCCCACGAGGGCGAGGAGGAAGCCGATGAGGAAGCCGCCGAGGTTCGACACGGGGATGGACACCAGCGCCAGCAGGATGGCCGCGACTCCCGCGAAGACGCGGACGTGCTTCTGGAACCAGAGGCTCACGCCCAGTACGACGAGCAGCACGCCGATGATCAGGGACCCTGCACCCGCGGTGGTCGCCATCGCCAGCGTCAGGTGACCGATCTGGAGGTTCGCGTACGGGAAGTAGGCGATGGGCAGTCCACTGAGGAGGACGAACAGCCCGGCCCAGAACGGCCGCTCACCCCGCCAGGCGCGGAACTGCTGCCTCCGGACGGTGAACTGGCCGGTGGCGGCAGGAGTCTCGGCGCTCATGGAAAAACAGCTCCCTGGTACAGCGTTGCTGTGGTGGTGATGTGGGCCCCGCGTGAAGGCGCGGCCGGAAGGTGGACGGGCGGGGGCGCCACCGGCTCCCCCGCCCGTCATCGAGTGCTTAGTAGCACTCCTTGACACCCGTCGACAGCGACATCTTCAGGCCGCTGAGCTTGAAGGTTCCGGCGGTGGTCGCCCACGCCGTCTGCTTCACGTCGGTCAGGGTCGCCTTGTCGGCCTGCTGGGCGAAGCCGTACGGGTTCGCCGTCTCGCCCTTCCTCATGGCCGGACCCTTGTTGGCGTCCTTGGCGGCCACACCGATGTCGATGTTCTCGAACGTCGCGTCGGCACTGAGGTCGGCGACGTCGATGTAGAGGTTCTGGGCCTCGACCGGCTTCGCACCCTGACCCGCACGCAGGATCAGGCTGACGTTCCCGAGCACCGGAATGTTCGGGGTGACGACCGACTGGCACAGGTTCTTGATCGTCGCCTGCTTGAACGACGAGACCGCGACCGGGTGCACCGACTTCTTGCCGTCGAGCGTGTATCCCTCATCGAGGGCGCCGTACTGCGAGAAGCCCGTGCCGACGAGCTGGTCGGTCGTGACCTTGAACGACTGGCCGGAGACGCTGAACGACGCGGCGAGAGCGCCCTGCGCGAGGGCGACACCTATCGCAGCCGTGGCGGCGACGCTGGGCACCATGACCACAGCGAACCGCTTCCATCTGGTCCCGCCACGCACCTGGGACTCCATATTTCCTCCTTCTCGGACGTACATCTCCTGTCCTGGCTCGCCGCGATTGGCGGCTCAGCCGGGCAGGGATGGGAGAAGTGCTACGTCCTCGGGAAGGAGAGCGCCTGCACTCGGCGGCGCAACTGCGCCCGAATCACCGGCGATCACCCCCGAGCGACAACCACTGGTCGCGCCTGACACGCATCACGCACAACCCTGCTGGACAGGCTTCGCCGGAAGGGCGAAGACCCCCCTGTCCAAGAGCCGGCGCCACTGCCGCCGGCTCTGCTCGGTGGGGACCCAGGACGTCCCGTGACCCAACCGGCTGCCGGGGTACGGGATTGGACCGAGCGTGGCCGATCGTGGTGCATTCTCGCCGCCCGCACAAGGGGGTTCGTTACTCGCTAGTAACGGCCGGATAACCGAACAACGACCCGTCGGTCTCGGCCGACGACACAGGGTGGTCTCGAACGCCGGTACAAAGCTGTTGATCGATGGACAGAATCCGACAGATCAACGCCGATGACTTACTCGTAGTAACAGCGGCCGCGATTACCAAGATTTGGTAAAGCGCGGCCGCAGTGACCTTCTATCGGCAAACTTTTCACGCGGGCACCACATGCCCGCGTGTTTAACGACTGGTCAGAACAGGGCGCGCGCCAGGGCCCTGCGCGCCGCGATCACACGGGGATCGTCGGGCCCGACGACCTCGAACAGCTCCAGCAGCCGCACCCGTACGGTGTCCCGGTCGTCACCCACCGTGCGCTGCACGGCCTCGATGAGCCGGCCGAACGCGTCCTCGACATGCCCGCCCACCAGATCCAGGTCGGCGGCGGCGATCTGCGCCTGCACGTCGGCCGGCTTGTCGGCCGCGTCCCGGCGCACCTGCTGCGGGTCGACGCCCTGCACACGCTGGAGCAACTCGGCCTGGGCGAGGCCCAGCTTGGCCTCCTCGTTGGCCGGGTCCTCGTTCAGTACGTTCCTGTACGCCTGGACGGCGCCGGACAGGTCGCCCGAGTCGAGGGCCTGCACGGCGGCCTCCAGAAGCCCGTCGTGCGGGCCGGCCGGCCGCTCGGGAGCCGCCGGGGCGCCGCCCGGCTGGGCCTCGGGGTCGACGGTGAGACCCGTCAGGCCGAAGCGCTGCTCGCCGACCTGCACCAGCTGGTCCAGGGTCTGCCGGATCTGCGCCTCGCCGGCCGCTCCCTGGAAGAGGGGCAGCGCCTGACCCGCGACGACCGCGAACACCGCGGGGATTCCCTGGATGCCGAACTGCTGCATCAGCATCTGGTTGGCGTCGACGTCGATCTTGGCGAGCAGGAAGCGGCCGTTGTACTCGACGGCCAGCCGCTCCAGGACCGGGCTGAGCTGCTTGCAGGGCTCACACCACTCGGCCCAGAAGTCGATGACGACGGGCACCTCGGCGGAACGCTGCAGGACGTCCCTCTCGAACCCCGCCTCGTCGACGTCGATGACGAGGTCGGCCGGGGAGATCGCCCCCGTCCCGCCCTCCCGGGCGGACTGCGCGCGCGCCTGCTCCGCCTTCGCCTTGGCCTCCTGGGCCGCCTTCACCGCGGCGAGGTCGACGACTCCGCTCATGGACATGTTCCGTGGCTGCATGCGCCTATCCTCCCCCGTCCTGCGCGCGCGTGTGAAAAACGGTGTGAAAGCCAGGCCGGTCGAGTGCCTTTCGGCGCCGGGTCCCCACCCCACGCCGGGTGCGCGAGGCCCGTGTACGTCCATCACGGGCTTTCGCTACGAGTCGTAGCGTAATGCCCCGCCGGGGCGCCGGGACACCACCCCCCGGTGATCTCCCTCACGGCCGCGACGGGAACCGCCGGGTCTATGGTCGTGACATGCAGAGCCGCAGCCCAGCCAGCCGCACCGGGCGCCCGCGCAGCGCCACGGCGGACGCCGCGATCCTGGCGGCGACACGCGAGGCTCTGGTGGAACTGGGCTGGTCCAAACTCACCCTGGGGGACGTCGCCACGCGCGCCGGGGTTGCGAAAACCACCCTCTACCGCCGCTGGGCGGGCAAGAACGAACTGGTCGTCGACGCGGTCGCGGAACTCTTCGACGAGCTGGAACTCCCCGACCGCGGCTCCCTGGCCGCCGACATCGAGGGCGTGGTCCTCCAGTTCGCCTCGATCCTGGCTCTTCCGGAGGCGAGGAGCGGCCTGATGGCGGTGGTGGCGGAAGCCACCCGGGACGAGGCCCTGCGGGAACGCATCCGGGCCTCGGTCGTCGACCGCCAGAAGCGGCTGGTTTTGGAGGGCCGCGCGCGGGCCCAGGCCCGCGGCGAACTCGCCGCGGAGCCGGACCCGGCCTCGTCCGCCCGCACGGTCGACCTGATCTTCGACATGGTGGCGGGCGCGGTGGTGCACCGCACTCTGGTGAGCGCGGAACCGGCGGACGAGGAATGGGTCCACAGCTTCACCGGTGTACTGCTGCGGGGCCTGGCGGGCGAGGCCCCGCCCCCGGCCGACGTCTGAGCCACGCCCCTGTCCGGCCGGGCGGCCCGCTCACGTGCGCCGCGGGGTGGGGTGCCGCGCGACGGTCCGCGCCGCCGGGGTCGTGTCAGGTCCGCCGTCCGGCGACCGGCGACGCCGCCCCGGCCCGGGCGGCCGCGGCTCAGAACCCGGCAGGCTCGGTGTACACCCCCCACTCGTCCCGCAGCACCCCGCAGATCTCCCCGAGCGTGGCCTCCGCCCGCACCGCGTCCAGCATCGGCTCGATCATGTTGGCGCCGCCGCGGGCGGCGGCCAGCATGGCGTCGAGTGCGGCGCGCACCGCGGCGTCGTCACGGGCGGCCTTGCGCCCGCCCAGCGCCCGGACCTGCTCGCGCTCCACCTCGTGGCTGACCCGCAGGATCTCCAGGTCCCCGGTGACCGATCCGTCGTGGCAGTTCACGCCGACGACCCGCTTGTCGCCCTTCTCCAGCGCCTGCTGGTACCGGAACGCCGACTCGGCGATCTCCCCGGTGAACCAGCCGTCCTCGATGCCGCGCAGGATGCCGGAGGTGATCGGGCCGATGGGGTGCCGCCCGTCGGGGTGCGCCCGCAGCCCGCGCTCCTTGATCTGCTCGAAGATCTTCTCCGCGTCCGCCTCGATGCGGTCGGTCAGCTGCTCGACGTACCAGGAACCGCCCAGCGGGTCGGCCACGTTGGCGACGCCGGTCTCCTCCATCAGCACCTGCTGCGTGCGCAGCGCGATCTCCGCGGCCTGCTCGCTCGGCAGGGCGAGGGTCTCGTCGAGCGCGTTGGTGTGCAGCGAGTTCGTACCGCCCAGCACGGCCGCCAGGGCCTCCACGGCGGTGCGTACGACGTTGTTGTACGGCTGCTGCGCGGTGAGGGAGACCCCCGCGGTCTGCGTGTGGAAGCGCAGCCACTGCGCCTTCTCGGACTTGGCGCCGTAGACGTCGCGCATCCAGCGGGCCCAGATGCGCCGCGCCGCGCGGAACTTGGCGATCTCCTCGAAGAAGTCGACGTGCGCGTCGAAGAAGAAGGACAGGCCGGGGGCGAAGACGTCCACGTCCAGCCCGCGCGAGAGGCCAAGCTCGACGTACCCGAAGCCGTCCGCCAGCGTGTACGCCAGCTCCTGCGCGGCCGTCGCCCCGGCCTCGCGGATGTGGTAGCCGGAGACGGACAGCGGCTTGTACGCGGGGATGCCGGCCGCGCAGTGCTCCATGAGGTCGCCGATGAGCCGCAGGTGCGGCTCGGGCTGGAAGAGCCACTCCTTCTGGGCGATGTACTCCTTGAAGATGTCCGTCTGGAGCGTGCCGTTCAGGAGGGACGGGTCGACGCCCTGCCGTTCGGCGGCGACCAGGTACATGCAGAAGACGGGGACGGCTGGGCCGCTGATGGTCATCGACGTCGTGACGTCGCCCAGCGGGATGTCCTTGAACAGGACCTCCATGTCGGCCGCCGAGTCGATGGCGACGCCGCAGTGCCCGACCTCGCCCAGCGAGCGGGGGTCGTCGGAGTCGCGGCCCATGAGCGTCGGCATGTCGAAGGCGACCGAGAGCCCGCCTCCGCCGTTGCGGAGGATCATCTTGTAGCGCTCGTTGGTCTGCTCGGCGTTGCCGAACCCGGCGAACTGCCGGATGGTCCACGTGCGCCCCCGGTAGCCGGTCGCGTACAGGCCGCGTGTGAAGGGGTACTCCCCCGGCCAGCCGATCCGCTCGAAACCGTCGTAGGCGTCTCCGGGCCGCGGCCCGTACACCGGCTCCACGGGGTCGCCGGAGAGCGTGGTGAAGTCGGCCTCGCGCTTGCGCGCGGCGTCGTACCGGGCCTGCCAGCGGCGGCGGCCCTCCTCGATGGCGTCAGCGTCCATACCCCCGAATTTACTTGGACGTCCTAGTAAATGTCGATGGCTGACGGCAGTGACCCGGCGAACGGGTGAGAACGACCGCCGCACGCGTGCGTGCGGCGGGCACCTGCTCCTGGGGCTACGCCTTGACCGGGGCGGGCGCGTCCTCGGCGACCCGGCCCTCCAGCTCGCGGCTGATCCGGCGCTCCACGAAGAACGCGGCCGTCGGGACGGTCCCGGCGAGCAGCACCCACAGCTGCTTGCCGACCGGCCACTTCGCCTTGGAGCCCAGGTCGAAGGCGAAGATCAGGTACACGACGTACAGCCAGCCGTGCGCGATGCTGACGACGCGCGTGAAGTCGGCCGCGCCGTTCAGGTCGAGCACATACTTGCCGATCATGCCGAAGGTCAGCAGGACCAGCAGCACGCCGGTGACGTAGGCCATCACGCGGTAGCGAGTCAGCACGCTCTTTTTCATGCAGACGAGCGTAACGACCCGTTCCGGCAGATCTTGCCCCGGGTCACTCCTCCTTGAAGTCGCCCGCCGACAGGCGCAGCGGCCGCAGCATCGCGAAGATCTCCGCGCACTCCTCCGCGTCGTACACGCCGAGCCCGAAGTCCATCGCCATCAGGTCGCGGGTGGCCGACTCGACGACCTCGCGGCCCTTGTCGGTGATGCTGGCGAGGGTGCCGCGGCCGTCGTTCGGGTTGGGCCGCTTGCCGACCAGACCCGACTTCACCAGCCGGTCCACGGTGTTCGTCACGGACGTGGGGTGCACCATGAGGCGCTCGCCGATCTTGGACATCGGCAGCTCGCCGGACTTGGAGAACGTGAGCAGCACCAGCGCCTCGTAACGCGCGAACGTCAGCCCGTACGGCCTGACCACCGCGTCGACCTCGGCGAGGAGGATCTGCTGGGCGCGCATGATCGAGGTGATCGCGGCCATGGACGGCACGTTTCCCCAGCGCTGCTTCCAGCGTTCGTCGGCGCGCGCGATCGGATCGAAGGAGAGACTGAGCGGCTTCGGCACGAACCCGACCTTACCGGCCGGTCACATGGCGGTCAGCCCTGTCTCGCCCTTCGGGCGCGGGGGGCCGGGGCATGCGGAGTCGCCGTGGGGCCGGACGGTGGCGGAGACGTCGCGTTGCGGGTGGGGGTGGGGGTGGCCGGCTTCACCCTGATGGGGACCGTGAGCTCGCTTCCGGAGGCGGTCTGCGCGATGTGAACGATGTAGTCGCCCGCTGCGGCGTCCGTCGGGACCGTCGCGCTGAATTCGATGGAACCGGTCTCCGACGCGGTGGTCGCGTTGCCGGGGAACAGGTCCGAGCTGTACTGCACGTTGCGGTTCGGGGCGAACCCGCCGCCCGTGACCGTGACGGTTCCGCCGGGTGCGACCGGGTCGGGACTGGCCTGCGCGGTCAACGGGCCGGTCGGCTTCTCCTTCTCGTACCGAAGCTCGGCGTGGGCTTCACGGCGAGACGCGGTCACCACGGCGGTGACGCGATAGACGCCCCCGGGCTCCGCCAACCCCCATCCCTCTCCGAGGCGGGCGACGGCGACTCCTGAAGCGTTTGCTGTCTCCTGGGCGTAGCTGCCGCTGTGCCCCCATGGCCCCAGGTAGAAGTTCACAATCTCCCCTGGCCGGAACCCCGAGGCAGTAGCCGTGGTCGACTCGCCGACGGACAGCGTGGACGGCTTGAGGACCAGTTTGGGACTGAGTGAGGGGCGAGGCCTGGTCTTGTCGGCCGGCACCACCCGCAGCCGCGCCGACGCGGTGCGAGCGGAGTGCTGCCCTCGCGCCCGGACGGTGTACCAGCCCGGCTTCTCGATTCCCTGAATCCGCGCCGTGGCCGCCCCTTTTCGCCTCGCGGTGAACGTACCCGCGCTCCCTCCGGACGGACCGGTCCAGGTGAAGACGACGGGCTCACCCGGTTCCATCCCGGCCGCCGTCGCAGTGCAGGTGCCGCCGGGCTTCAGGGTCGCCGTGGACAGGGAGAGCCGGGCGGCAGCGCGCGGGGGTGGTGACGTCGTCGCCGTGGACGGGACGTCGATGTGCCTGGCCTCCGGGGAGCCCGGAACGGTCAGCTGTTTCAGGGTGGCCGCGAGCTCCCCCGGGGTGTCCACGAAGCGAGGCCGGGCGGCGTCCGCGGCCTCGGCCAGCCGGGCGAGCGGCCGCTGCTCCTTCCGCGGGACCTTGTAGCCGACGAACCGGAAGTCCAGCTGCACTCCGCTGTCCCGGGCCTTCCTGCGCACCGCCCCTCTGACCGAGGCCTGGTCGGCCGTGCAGGCGTCGACGCCGTGCGAGGTCACCACGACGACCCGGTTCCGCTTGCTCCCCCGCAGCGGGTAGTACCCGGAGAAGTCGCCGATCCCGGCGAGGAGGCCGCTCTTCAGTGTGGGCTTCCCCGACGGTGTGAGTGCGTGCGCGGAGGTGCTGATCCTCTGCGCATGCCCCGTGCCCGGGCCGACCACCGACACCGTGTTCCGTCCGTCTCCGCACTCGCCGCCGAACCGGCGCAGGGACAGGGAGTCACCGTCGGCGGAGTTCTGCGCGGCGGAGCCGACGGCGTCCGCGACCGCGCGGAACTGCTTGCCGCTCTCGACCAGCGAGGTGTCGACGAGGAAGGCGGTGCGGTAGTCCGGGACGGCTCTCAGGACGTAGAGGGCCGCGACGCCGCACACCAGCGCGAGGACGACGGAGATGATCAGCACGCGGCGGGCCCATCGCCCGCGCCTCGGGGTGGAGTCGACGGTCATGAGGTCCCGGTCAGCTTCCCGCGAAGGGCGGCGAGCAGCTTGTTCATGCCCTTCGCCTCGTCGTTGTAATGCGCGGCGGCACGCTGGAACGCCTTCATCCGCGCGTCGAGCGGTGAGCCGGCCTCCGCGGCCTCCAGGACGCGGGAGGCCGCGTCCACGACCTGTTTTTGCTTTCGGCGCAGCCGGTCGGCCGCCTCGTTCACGTTCCGGGCGTCGGCGTTCCCGGCGCGGTCGGCGAGGTCGTCGAACTCCGGGCGGGTGCCGTTCACCGCCGTCCGGGCCCGGCTCAGGGTGCTGTCCGCGGTGTCGAGACGCCCGTCCTTCACCGCCCGGATGGCCGCGTTCACCTGGTCGACCGTGGTGTTGAGGGTGTCGACGATCCTCTGGGCCGAGGTGAGCACCGGTTCCGCGTTGGAGAACCAGTCGAGGGTCCTGTCGAGATCCGCCGCGCTCTCGGCGTAGACCGGCGGGGGAGCTTTCGCTGCGGTCGCGATCCGGTCGAGCTCCCGTCGCTGGCCGTCGGGCACCTGGAAGCCGACCACCCGGAACTGGAGGGACAGACCTGCCGCGCCGACCCGTTCGCGGATCTCCCGCTCGACGAAGGCGATGTCGTCCTCGCACGCGTCCACACCGTGCCGGGTCACGACGATGATCCTGTTGACCTGACGGGCCTTGCGGTCGAACGGTTCGGAGAAGTCCTCGACGGCCTGGACGATGCCGCGCACGAGCGTAGGCCGCCCGCTCGGCCGTATGCGCGCCGCCGCCCGCCCTATCTCCTGCCGGTTGCCGTCGCCGAAGCCGACCAGCCGGGCCGTGTTGTCCGCGGCGCCGCACTCGCCGCCGAAGCGGCGCAGGGCGAGGGCGTCCTTGTCACCCGAGTTCACCACCGTCTTGCGCAGCGACCTCGCGACATCGGCGGTGCCCTCAGGATCGGCGCCCGCCGCGGTGTCGATCAGGAACTGGGTCCGGTAGTTCGGCGCGAACTTCGGTGAGAACCAGTCGAAGTAGAGCCAGCCCACGCCGACCGTCAGTGCGGCGGCGAGCAGCACCGCCAGAGGGACCCGGACGATGCGGGGCATCTCGACCGTGGTGTCGCCGGTGTCGATCCGACCGGAGTTGTCGCCTTCGACGATGACGTACCGCTTGCCGAACGGCCGCCGCTTGAGGGACCGAGGCGTCACGATGCCGTGTCGTCGGTGGTGTCACCGGTGGTGAGCGTGCCGTGGTTGTCACCGCCGATGGTGATGGCACGCTCTCCCGGTGAGGTCGCGGCACTCCCGCGCGCTCCGCGCGACGGCGGGTGCGGGACGTGCCGGTCGCCGGTGGAGACATTGCCGCTGTTGCTGCCCCGGATGGCCACCGAGCGGCTCCCGGGCTCAGCGGCGCCCCGCGGGGCCGGTCCCGGGGCGGCACGCCTGCCGCCCGCGAAACCGTGTCCCCACATGGCCGCCAACGCGGCCATCGCCGCTCCGGCCCCGCACGCCACGGTCCATCGCACGGCCGAGTCGTTCATCACCGGTGGCAGGAGCAGCGCTCCGCACAGCCACGTGGTTCCCGCGAAGGCGACTGTGGTCACAGTGACCGCCACGAGCCATCTGCCGAACCGATCCAACGCCCACCCCCGGATTTCGACCGGCCCACTTCCCCCCAACGATGGCACTCGAGCGACGGTCGGATGGCCTTTTTGGCTCATTATCAGGATTCGGGCACTTGTGCGGACCGGTGGCCGCTCGCTCGACGAAGAGAACCCCGGCCCGAGCGGGCCAGGGTTCTCGAACGGCTCGTGCGGAACGGCTACTCGGCGAGATGCCGCTCCACCGTTTCCACCTTGGACGTGAGGCCGTCCGTCACGCCGGGGCGGATGTCCGCCTTGAGGACGAGGGAGACCCGCGGTGCCCGCCGCTCCACCGCGGCGACCGCGCGCCGGACGACGTCCATGACCTCGTCCCACTCGCCCTCGACGGAGGTGAACATCGCGTCGGTACGGTTCGGCAGCCCCGACTCGCGCACCACCCGCACGGCGTCGGCGACGTACTCCCCCACGTCCTCACCGACCCCGAGCGGCGTGACGGAGAAGGCGACGATCACGCGCCGGCCACGCCTTCCTTGCGCGCCCGCGTCGCGATGACCGCGTCCTCGGCCTCACGCCGCAGCATGCGCTCGGCGAAGAACCCGCCGGCGGGCAGCACCGAGAGGACGAAGTACAGCCCGGCGGTCTTCAGCGACCACTTCGCCCGGTTCCACGCGTCGGCCCAGAAGATCACGTACAGGACGAAGAGCCCACCGTGCACGGCCCCCATCACCGGCACGGCGTTGAAGTCCGTGGTCCGCTTCAGCACGGAGCAGACCAGCAGGAGGAGGAACGAGATCGCCTCGGGCGCCGAGACCAGGCGGAGGCGGCGGATGGCGGTGGCGGTCTTGAGGTCCACGGGTCACCTTCGGTGTCGGTGGGAGTAACGCGGCGGTCTGGTGGGTCTGAGCGGCTTGTGCGGGTCCGAGGGTTTGTGAACGCACGCACAAGCGTCCCGCCCATTGTGGCAAACCGCCGCGAGTCCTCCGGCCCGGGGTCCGCCTGACCGCCCCGGCGGACCCTAGGGGTGCGATCAGGGTCGCTCTCCACCCACGGGCCCTGTCCGCGGGGCCCGGCCTGCGGCTACCTTCCAGTCGTGGCGATGTTCCGACTTCAGAGCAGCAAGGTGCTCGCCGTCGACATGACCGGGGATGCCGTGAAGGCGAAGAACGGCTCGATGGTCGCGTACGACGGGGAGATGGCCTTCAAGAAGCTCAGCGGCGGCGGCGAGGGCATCCGGGGCATGGTGACCCGGCGGCTGACCGGTGAGCAGATGACGTTGATGGAGGTGAAGGGGCGCGGGACCTGCTGGTTCGCGGACCGTGCCTCCGAGATCAACCTGGTCAGCATCCAGGGCGACAAGCTCTACGTCGAGTCGAGCAACCTGCTCGCGACCGACGGCGGGCTGCGCACGGGCACGGAGTTCACGGGCCTGCGCGGCGCCTCGCAGGGCAACGGGCTGTTCACGACGACCGTCGAGGGCCACGGCCAGGCGGCGATCATGTCGGACGGCCCGGCAGTGGTGCTGCGGGTCAGCGCGCAGTACCCGCTGACCGTCGACCCGGGGGCGTACGTGGCGCACCAGGGCAATCTGCGGCAGTCCTTCCAGTCGGGTGTGACGTTCCGCACGTTGCTCGGGGAGGGCGGCGGCGAGGCCTTCCAGATGCGGTTCGAGGGGGACGGGCTGGTGTACGTGCAGCCGAGCGAGCGGAACACGATCGCGGGAGACGTGTGAGATGGCCTTCCGGGAGATCAACGCGAAGATGATCGAGGCGACGGTCGCGCCCGGTCAGCGGCTGTTCAGTCAGCGCGGCGCGATGCTCGCGTACCGCGGCGAGGTGTCGTTCACGCCCAACACGGCGGGCGGCCAGGGCGGGATCATGTCGATGATCGGCCGCCGGGTCGCCGACGAGGACACCCCCCTGATGACCGTCGAGGGCAGCGGCACGGTCCTGTTCGGGCACGGCGGGCACCACATCCAGGTGATCCGGCTGACCGGCGACACGCTGTACGTGGAGGCGGACCGCCTCCTGGCCTTCGAGGGCTCGCTCCAGCAGGGCACGATGTTCCTTGGCTCGCAGGGCGGCGTCATGGGCATGGTGCGCGGGCAGGTCAGCGGCCAGGGGCTGTTCACGACGACACTGAAGGGGCAGGGAGCCGTCGCGGTCATGGCCCACGGCGGCGTCATCGAGATCCCGATCACCCCGCAGCGCCCGGTCCATGTGGACCCGCAGGCCTACGTCGCCCACCACGGCGACGTCCGCAACAAGCTGTCCACGGCCCTGGGCTGGCGGGACATGGTGGGCCGCGGCTCGGGCGAGGCGTTCCAGCTGGAGCTCAGCGGCAGCGGTGCGGTGTACGTCCAGGCGTCGGAGGAGAAGCTGTGAGCACGTACGGAAGCCCCGGCGCCGGCCCCGTGGTCTTCGACCCGGCGACGCTGCCGCCCGACGACAACGTCAACGCGTACACCTTCTGCGTGGAGCTCAAGGGGAGCCAGTGGTTCCTGCAGAAGGGGAAGATGATCGCCTACTACGGCTCGATCGACTTCAACGGCGTCGGACACGGCCGGCTGGACCGTCTCGTCCGTACGTCGTTCCATTCGCCACTGCACGCGAGCGACTGGGTCGTGGCGGAGGGCTCGGGCAAGATGCTCCTCGCCGACCGGGCCTTCGACGTCAATTCGTACGACCTCGAAGACGGCAACCTGACCATTCGCGCGGGCAACCTCCTCGCTTTTCAGCCAACTCTGTCACTGAAGCAATCAATCGTGCCGGGTTTTCTGACCCTCATCGGAACCGGAAAGTTCGTGGCCGCGTCGAACGGGCCGGTGGTGTTCATGGAACCCCCGATCCGGGTCGACCCCCAGGCCCTGGTCGGCTGGGCCGACTGCCCCTCCCCGTGTCACCACTACGACCACGGGTACATGACCGGCGTCATGGGCGGTCTACGTGCACTGACGGGTCTGGGCGGGGTCTCCGGCGAGGAGCACCAGTTCGAGTTCGTCGGCGCCGGGACGGTGCTGCTCCAGTCGTCGGAGACCCTGATGGCGGAGCAGGCCACGGGGGCCGTTCCGCACCAGGCCGGTGTGCCCGGCGGCGGGGCGCACAGCCCCCAGGCGGGGCAGTCCGGCGTACCGCGTCTTCCCGGACAGCTGGGGGACCTCCAGCGTCGCTTCGGGCTGTGAGCGGTAGTCTGCGGAGTGTGACATCGAACGCCTGCGCACTGCTGTTCGCCAGGTGTGCGTCGTCACACGCCACCCCTCACTAGTTCGCCTTTCAACCTTTTAGGTAGACTTCATTCATGGAGACCGAGACGGCCACCCGCTGGCTGACCGATGCGGAGCAGTGCGCCTGGCGCACCCACCTGGAGGTCAACAGGCTGTTGACGTACCAGCTCGAGAAGGACCTGCAGCCGTTCGGCCTGACAATGAACGACTACGAGATCCTGGTGAATCTCTCCGAGTCCGAGGCCCAGAGGATGCGGATGAGCGACCTCGCCTCCGCCACCCTCCAGTCCAAGAGCCGCCTCTCGCACCAGATCACCCGTATGGAGAACGCGGACCTGGTCCGGCGGGAGAACTGCGAGTCGGACCGCCGGGGGCTCTACGCGGTCCTCACCGACCACGGCATGGCGACGATGCAGAAGGTCGCGCCCCACCACGTGGCGTCCGTACGCAGGCACTTCATCGACCTGCTGTCCCCCGAGGCCCTGACCGAGCTCGACAAGGCCCTCAAGCCCATCGCGGAGCACCTGCGCGGCCAGCGCGGGCGCCCCTGACCGCGGCCCCGGCTAGGCGAGCGGCAGGCGGAGCTCGAACAGGGCTCCGCCTGCGGGTCCCTTCCCCGCGGTGAGCGTGCCGCCGTGCCGGACGGCGACGTCCCGGGCGATGGCGAGGCCCAGGCCGGCTCCGCCGTCGTCGCGGCTGCGCGCCGCGTCCAGCCGGACGAACCGTTCGAAGATCCGCTCCCGGTCGGCTTCCGGGACCCCGTCGCCGTCGTCGGCCACCCCGACCACGGCCCGGTCGCCTTCCCGCCGCACGCTCACGGTGACGGCGGACCGGGCGTGCCGCTGGGCGTTGTCGAGCAGATTGGCGAGGACGCGCCCGAGCTGACCCCGCGATCCGGCCACGTCCGCGGGCTCCGCGTCCACCGTCACACCGGTCCGGCCCTCGGCCTCCTCCCGGGCGAGCCCGGCGAGGTCGATCCGCGCGTCGCCCAGCCGCTCCCCCGCGTCCAGCCGGGCCAGCAGCAGCAGATCGGCGGCGAGCCGCTGCAGCCGCACGGTGTCCTCGACGGCCCCGTCGAGGTCCAGCAGCTCCGGGTGCGCGGCTGCCACCTCCAGCTGCGTCCGCAGCGAGGCGATCGGGCTGCGCAGCTCGTGGGAGGCGTCAGCGACGAACCGCCGCTGCCGCTCCACGGACGTCTCCAGCGCCGCGAGCGTCTCGTTGGTGGTGCTGGCGAGCCGGGCGATCTCGTCGTGCGTGTCCGGCTCCGGAACGCGCCGCGCGAGGTCCTCGGACCGGGTGATCGCGGCCATCTCGCGCCGGATCCCCTCCACGGGCCGCAGGGCCCGCCGCGTCACCAGCCAGGTCACGGCCGCCACGACACCGAGCAGCAGCGGGAACCCGATCAGCATCACCGTCAGCGCGGTGCGCACGGCCCCGTGCTCGGCGGCCAGCGGGGAACCGGCGTAGACCTTGAGGTGCCCCCGGTCGTGGGTCTCCACCTCGACGGCGGCGAACCGGTAGTCCTGCGCCTCCCCGTCGATCGTCGCGGACCCGTTGCTGAAGACGCTCTCCCCGGAGATCTCGCCGGGTTCCAGGGCCTCGCCCGCGTCATCGGAGTCGTCGTCGCCGTCCCCGGAGGGCGTCGACGCCGGCCGCGGCTTCACCTGGCCGCTGTCCGTCCCGCTGATCTGCTCCAGATCCTCGCTGGCCGCGACCAGCCGCTTGTGCTCGTCCAGGACCTGCACCGGGCCGTCGTCGCCGTCCAGCCCGGAGAGCTTGTCGTACGGCGTTCCGGCGGCGAGTTCGGAGGCGACGGCCCGGGCGGAGCGCTCCGCCTGGGTGCCGGCCTCGCCGATCAGATTGGACCGCAGGGACAGCAGCACGGCGGCCCCGGCCGCGACGAGCGCCACCGCGACCACGAGGGTCGCTCCCAGCGTGGCCCGCGCCCGGACGGACCCGAACAGCCGCCTCACGGTGACGTCTCCAGCCGGTAGCCGGCCCCGCGCACGGTCCGGATCAGCCCCGCGCGCAGCTTCCGCCGCAGCGTGCTGACGTACACCTCGACGATGTTCGGGTCACCGTCGTACGCGAAGTCCCAGACGTGCTCCAGGATCTCGGACTTGGACACCACCTCGCCGGCCCGCAGCACGAGCTGCTCCAGCACGGAGAACTCCTTGGCGGTGAGGGCGATCTCGGCCTCACAAAGGAACACCCGCCGGGCCGCGGTGTCCACCTTCAGATCACCGTGCACATGCACGGGCGAAGCCCCGGCCCCCTGGCCGCGCCGCCGCAGCAGCGCCTTGACCCGGGCGACGAGCACGACGTACGAGAACGGCTTGGTCAGGTAGTCGTCCGCGCCGGTGTCGAGTCCCTCGGCCTCGTCGTACTCGCCGTCCTTGGCGGTCAGCATCAGGATCGGCACGTCGTGCCCGGCGGCGCGCAGCGCGGCGCAGACCCGGTAGCCGTTGAGGCCGGGCAGCATGATGTCGAGGATGACCAGGTCGTAGGTGCCCTCCGATGCCTGGTGCAGCCCCTCCCGTCCGTCGTGGACGACGTCCACGGCGTACCCCTCGGCCGTCAGGCCCCTGGCGAGCGACAGGGCCAGCCGCTTCTCGTCCTCCACGATCAACAGGCGCATGCGTAAAGAGTGGCAAAGGGAAGCTGAAGATCACTTCAGGGGGCTTCAGCTTCCTCTCAGCCTCCGTCGGCCAGAGTCGAAGACGTCGAAAACGAAATGACTCGGGAGGAATCCGCATGAAGCGCAACATCGTGATCGCCGCCGTGACTGCCGCCGCTCTGATCGGAGGCGGTACGGCCACGGCTCTCGCGACCACGGGAGACGACCAGGGCTCGGCGCGGCAGGCGGCGAACACGAAGCTGTCGGACGACGGCAGCCGTGACGACCAGGACGACCGCGACGACGACGCCGCTCGGGTCTCCTCCTCCGGCGTCACCGCCCCCGAGGCCATCGCCTCGGCGCTGAAGCACACGTCGGCCACGGTCGTCTCCGCCGAGCTGGACGACGAGGACGACAGCGACAAGGTGGTCTGGAACGTCGACGTCCTGTCGGGCGACAACACCTGGCACAGCGTGAGCGTCGACCCGTCCAACGGCAAGGTCCTCGGTGCGCAGACCGACGACGAGGACGACACGGCGCAGGTGCGGGCCGCGCTGAAGGGTTCCTCGGTGACCGCCGAGCAGGCCGCGAAGGCAGCCGCCGGCAAGGGCGTGGTGACGTCCGTCGGCCTCGACGAGGACGGCAAGGACAAGTCCTGGGAGGCCGAGACCCGCAAGTCCGGCGGAGCCGAGCAGGACTGGAAGATCGACCTGAAGTCGGGCAAGGTCACGGCGGACCGCGACGACCAGAACGACCAGGACGACGACCAGGACTGACCAGCAACTGTCCCTCTTCGATCGCCCCGGCGTCCGTGCTGACGCCGGGGCGTCGCGCAGCTCGGCGCGACGAGGTGCCGCTGCGCCCACCCGTGCCGCCCCCAGCGGCACACATGCCCGCAGCTGGGCGGGCCCGCAGCGGTTGGCGCGTCAACGGGGAGTCAGTCGGCGTTCGGCCCCATCGCGCCGTTCCGAGGACGGACACCCCCCGCGCGGCCCCGACCCACACCCCGCGCGAAGGCGAAGCGGGCGCGCACCCCCACCCGGCGAGAAGCCGAAGCCCTCTCAGCCCTCCGTCAACCCGGCCACCAGCTCGTCAGCCGCCCGGTAGGGATCGAGTTCGCCCGCGATGATCCGCTCCGCCAGCGCCCCGAGGCGCCGGTCCCCGTGCAGGTCTCCGATCCGCTCCCGGAGTGCCGTCACCGCGATCGTCTCGACCTCGCGCGAAGCCCGGGCCGCCCGCCGCTCCGCCAGCACGCCCCGCTCCTCCATCCAGGCCCGGTGCTTCTCCAGCGCCTCGACGACCTCGTCGACGCCCTCGCCGCGCGCGGCGACCGTCTTCACGATCGGCGGACGCCAGTCGCCCGGCCCCCGGGACTCCCCCAGCCCCAGCATGTGGTTCAGCTCCCGAGCCGTCGCGTCCGCCCCGTCCCGGTCGGCTTTGTTCACGACGTACACGTCGCCGATCTCCAGGATCCCGGCCTTGGCCGCCTGGATCCCGTCCCCCATCCCCGGCGCGAGCAGCACCACGGACGTGTCCGCCTGCGAGGCGATCTCCACCTCGGACTGCCCCACACCCACCGTCTCGACCAGGATCACGTCACAGCCGGCCGCGTCGAGGACCCGGATCGCCTGCGGGGCGGCCCAGGCCAGCCCGCCCAGATGCCCGCGCGTCGCCATCGACCGGATGTACACGCCCGGGTCGGAGGCGTGCTCCGACATCCGCACCCGGTCCCCGAGCAGCGCACCGCCCGAGAACGGGGACGACGGGTCGACGGCGAGCACGCCGACCCGCTTGTCCTGCTTGCGGTAGGCGGAGACCAGCGCCGAGGTCGACGTGGACTTGCCGACCCCGGGCGACCCGGTCAGACCCACCACGTACGCCCCGCCCGTCAGCGGCGCGAGCGCCGCCATGACCTCCCGCAGCTGCGGGGACGCCCCCTCCACCAGGGAGATCAGCCGGGCCACGGCTCGCGGCCGGCCTTCCCTGGCCTGGGCCACCAGGGTGGAGACGTCCTGCATCACAGCTCCGTTCAGATAAGGGACGTACCGGAAATCAGGCCTTGGGCACGCGCACGATCAGCGCGTCACCCTGCCCACCGCCACCGCAGAGCGCGGCCGCACCCACGCCACCGCCACGCCGCTTCAGCTCCAGCGCGAGATGCAGCACGAGCCGCGCACCGGACATCCCGATCGGGTGACCCAGGGCAATGGCGCCACCGTTGACATTCACCTTTTCGGTGGACACCCCGAGGTCCTTCATGGACTGCACGGCCACGGCCGCGAACGCCTCGTTGATCTCGATGAGGTCGAGGTCCGAGACCTCCAGGCCCTCCTTCTTCAGCGCGTGCAGGATCGCGTTGGACGGCTGCGACTGCAGCGAGTTGTCCGGCCCGGCCACGTTCCCGTGCGCACCGATCTCGGCGATCCACTCCAGGCCGAGCTCCTGCGCCTTGGCCTTGCTCATCACGACGACGGCGGCGGCACCGTCGGAGATCTGCGAGGCGGAACCGGCCGTGATCGTGCCGTCCTTGGCGAACGCCGGACGCAGCTTCCCGAGCGACTCCGCGGTCGTGTCACCGCGGATGCCCTCGTCCTTGCTGAACAGCACCGGGTCGCCCTTGCGCTGCGGGATCTCGACGGGCGTGATCTCGGCCTCGAACAGGCCGTTCTTCTGCGCGGCGGCGGCCCGCTGGTGCGACAGCGCGGCGATCTCGTCCTGCTCCGGCCGGGCGATGCCCAGACGGGTGTTGTGCTTCTCCGTCGACTCGCCCATGGCGACGCCGTCGAAGGAGTCGGTCAGACCGTCGTGGGCCATGGCGTCGAGCATCTCGACCGCGCCGTACTTGAAGCCCTCGCGGGACTTCGGCAGCAGGTGCGGCGCGTTGGTCATGGACTCCTGGCCGCCGGCGACGACCACGTCGAACTCGCCCGCGCGGATGAGCTGGTCGGCGAGCGCGATGGCGTCGAGGCCCGACAGACACACCTTGTTGATGGTCAGCGCGGGCACGTTCATGGGGATGCCGGCCTTGACCGCGGCCTGACGGGCCGGGATCTGCCCCGCCCCGGCCTGGAGCACCTGGCCCATGATCACGTACTGCACCTGGTCGCCGCCGATCCCCGCACGGTCGAGGGCGGCCTTGATCGCGAAGCCGCCGAGGTCGGCTCCGGAGAATGACTTCAGCGATCCGAGCAACCGCCCCATGGGCGTACGCGCCCCCGAGACGATCACCGAGCTGGTCGTAGCAGAAGACATGAGCTGCGATCCCCTTACCGGCTGCACAGCCGAGGAGTGAACGAGGGTTTACTTCGAATGTACTGAGTGGCACTCCGTGCCGTCATCGGGCTGTCGGTGTGATCGCGCGCACGTTGCGTAACCACCTCCGGGGCGTTGCACTGAATCCATGCTGACGCGAATCGACCACATCGGAATCGCCTGTTTCGACCTCGACAAGACCGTCGAGTTCTACCGTGCCACCTACGGCTTCGAGGTGTTCCACTCCGAGGTCAACGAGGAGCAGGGCGTGCGCGAGGCCATGCTCAAGATCAACGAGACGTCCGACGGCGGCGCCTCCTACCTGCAGCTCCTGGAGCCGACCCGCGAGGACTCCACCGTCGCCAAGTGGCTCGCGAAGAACGGTGAGGGCGTCCACCACATCGCTTTCGGTACGGCAGATGTCGACGGCGACGCCGAGGAGATCAAGGGCAAGGGCGTACGCGTGCTGTACGAAGAGCCGCGACGCGGTTCCATGGGGTCACGGATCACCTTCCTGCACCCCAAGGACTGCCATGGCGTACTGACAGAACTGGTCACTTCGGCGCCCGTTGAGTCACCTGAGCACTGACCCTCGTACATAGGGGCCGGTAGGGTTGGGGGCGGTCGCCGCTCAGTCCAGGGTGACCGCGGTCCCGCCGTGCTACGGCAGGACCACCGGGGTCCGGGTTTCGGGGGACGAGCGTCGGGGCAGCAGCCTCTGCTCCGCCGATGATCTGACACCATTCCCCGGGGGCCCCGTTCGGCGGATGGACGGAGCTCGTTTGGAGAGTGTTGCGACCAGGGGACGGATGGGACCGCGCAGTGCGGGGCTACGAGAGCCAGGAGCGAGAGCCGGCGGCTGACGTCGACCACCTCTCTCGGTTCGAAGCCGAGATGAAGCGGCTGAAGACCGAACGGGAAAAGGCGATCCAGCACGCCGAGGACCTCGGCTACCAGGTCGAGGTGCTGCGCGCCAAGCTGCACGAGGCGCGGCGCACCATCATGTCCCGGCCCCCCTTCGAGGGGGGCGACATCGGCTGGCAGGCCGAGCAGTTGCTGCGCAACGCGCAGGTGCAGGCCGACCAGATCCGCGCGGACGCCGACCGCGAGCTGAGCGAGGCCCGGGCGCAGACCCAGCGGATCCTCCAGGAGCACGCCGAGCAGGCCGCGCGGCTCCAGGCCGAGCTGCACCAGGAGGCGGTGACCCGCCGCCAGCAGCTGGACCAGGAGCTGGCCGAGCGCCGCCAGACGGTCGAGTCGCACGTCAACGAGAACGTGGCCTGGGCCGAGCAGCTGCGGGCCCGCACCGAGCAGCAGGCCCGCCGGCTGCTGGAGGAGTCCCGCGCGGAGGCCGAGCAGGCTCTGGCCACCGCCCGCGCGGAGGCCGAGCGGCTGGCGACGGAGGCCCGGCAGCGGCTGACGGGCGCGGCCGAGGAGGCCCGGGCCGAGGCCGAGCAGATCCTGCGCCGTGCCCGCACGGACGCCGAGCGCCTGCTCAACGCCGCCTCCACGCAGGCCCAGGAGGCCACCGACCACGCCGAGCAGCTGCGCACGTCCAGCGCCACGGAGTCGGAGTCCACGCGCCGCGAGGCCCAGGAGCTGAGCAAGGCCGCCGAGCAGCGGATGGCCGAGGCCGAGGAGGCGCTGCGCAAGGCGCAGACCGAGTCGGAGAAGCTGGTCACGGAGGCCAAGGAGGCCGCCGCCAAGGCCCTGGCGAGTGCCGAGTCCGCGAACGAGACGCGTACGCGCACCGCCAAGGAGCAGGTCGCCCGGCTGGTCGAGGAGGCCACGAAGGAGGCCGAGAACACCAAGTCCGAGGCCGAGCAGCTGGTCGCCGACGCCCGCGCCGAGGCCGAGAAGATCGTCGCGGAGGCCTCCGAGAAGGCCCGCACGCTCACCGCCGAGGAGACCGCGACCCAGCTGTCCAAGGCGGCCAGGACCGCCGAGGAGGTCCTCGACAAGGCGTCGGAGGACGCCAAGAAGACCACGAAGGCGGCGGCCGAGGAGGCCGAGCGGATCCGCTCGGAGGCCGAGGCCGAGGCGGACCGGCTGCGGGCCGAGGCGCACGACATCGCCGAGCAGCTCAAGGGCGCGGCGAAGGACGACACCAAGGAGTACCGCGCCAAGACGGTCGAGCTGCAGGAGGAAGCCCGCCGGCTGCGCGGCGAGGCCGAGCAGCTGCGCGCGGACGCGGTCGACGAGGGCGAGAAGATCCGCGCCGAGGCCCGCAAGGAGGCCGTGGCGCAGATCGAGGAGGCGGCGAAGTCCGCCGAGGAGCTGCTCGCCAAGGCCAAGGCGGACGCGGACGAGCTGCGCACGACGGCCCAGACCGACAGCGAGAGGGTCCGCACCGAGGCCATCGAGCGGGCGACGACCCTGCGCCGGCAGGCCGAGGAGACCCTCCAGCGCACCCGGCAGGAGGCCGAGCGGCACCGCGAGGAGGTCGTCGAGCAGGCCGAGGCGCTCAGGGAGGAAGCCGAGCGCGCGGCGCGGGAGCTGCACGAGGAGACCGAGCGGGCCATAGAGGTCCGTCGCGGTGAGGCCGCCGAGGAGCTGACGCGGCTCCAGACGGAGGCGGAGGAGCGGCTGACGGCCGCCGAGCAGGCGCTGTCGAACGCCCGGGAGGAGGCCGCGCGGATCCGCCGCGAGGCCACCGAGGAGAACGAGCGGCTGCGCGCCGAGGCCGCCGAGCGGATCCGGACGCTCCAGCAGCAGGCCGAGGCGGAGGCCGAGCGGCTGCGCGACGAGGCCGCGTCCGACGCGTCCGCGGCGCGGGCCGAGGGCGAGGCCGTCGCCGTACGCCTGCGTTCGGAGGCGGCGAACGAGGCCGAGCGGCTGAAGTCGGAGGCGCAGGAGAGCGCCGACCGGATGCGCGCGGAGGCGCAGGCCGCCGCCGAGCGGCTCGCCGCGGAGGCGTCGGAGACGCTGGCCGCCGCCCAGGAGGAGGCCAACCGGCGCCGCCGCGAGGCCGAGGAGCTCCTCGGCAGCGCCCGGCAGGAGGCCGACCAGGAGCGCGAGCGGGCCCGCGAGCAGAGCGAGGAGCTGCTGGCCTCGGCGCGCAAGCGCGTGGAGGACGCGCAGACCGAGGCCGTACGGCTGGTCGAGGAGGCCGACCGCCGTGCCACGGAGATGGTGTCGGCCGCCGAGCAGCACGCCCAGCAGGTCCGGGACTCCGTCGCGGGGCTGCACGAGCAGGCCCAGGAGGAGATCACCGGTCTGCGTTCCGCCGCCGAGCACGCGGCGGACCGTACGCGCCGCGAGGCCCAGGAGGAGGCGGACCGGGTCCGCTCCGACGCCTACGCCGAGCGGGAGCGGGCCAGCGAGGACGCGGGCCGGCTGCGGCGCGAGGCGCACGAGGAGTCCGAGGCCGCCAAGGCGCTCGCCGAGCGGACGATGTCCGAGGCGATCTCGGAGGCGGAGCGGATCCGCGCGGACGTCGCCGAGCACGCCCAGCGGGTGCGCACGGAGGCGTCGGACGCGATCGCCGAGGCCGAGCAGGCCGCCTCGCGCACCCGGGCGGACGCCCGGGAGGACGCCAACCGCATCCGCTCGGACGCGGCGACGCAGGCGGACACCCTCATCACCGAGGCCCGCAACGAGGCGGAGCGGCTGACGACGGAGACGGTCCAGGAGACCGACCGGCTGCGCATGGACACGGTCGCCGAGGCCGAGCGGGTCCGTACGGAGGCGATCTCCGAGGCCGAGCGCGTCCGTTCCGAGGCGGCCACGGAGGCCGAGCGGGTGCGCTCGGAGTCGGTCGCCAAGGCCGACCAGCTGGTCGGGGAGGCCACGAGCGAGGCGGAGCGGCTGCGGGCCGAGGCCGCCGAGACGGTCGGTTCGGCGCAGCAGCACGCGGAGCGGATCCGCGCAGAGGCCGGACGGGTGAAGACCGACGCGGAGGCGGAAGCGGAGCGGCTGGTCAGCGCCGCGCGCGAGGAGGCCGACCGCACGCTGGACGAGGCCCGCAAGGACGCCAACAAGCGACGCTCCGAGGCGGCCGAGCAGGTCGACAAGCTCATCACGGAGACCACGGCCGAGGCGGACAAGCTGCTGAGCGAGGCGCAGCAGCAGGCGCACAAGACCACCGCGGAGGCCGAGTCGCAGGCCGACACCATGGTCGGCGCGGCCCGCACCGAGGCCGACCGCCTGGTGTCCGAGGCGACGGTCGAGGGCAACTCCCTGGTGGAGAAGGCCCGTACGGACGCGGACGAGCTGCTGGTCGGCGCGCGCCGGGACGCCACGCAGATAAGGGAGCGCGCCGAGGAGCTCCGCGACCGCATCACCTCCGAGATCGAGGAGCTGCACGAGCGGGCCCGCCGGGAGTCGGCCGAGACGATGAAGTCGGCGGGCGACCGCTGCGACGCGCTCGTCAAGGCGGCCGAGGAGCAGCTGGCGAAGGCGCAGGCGAAGGCCAAGGAGATCGTCTCGGAGGCCAACTCCGAGGCCGGCAAGGTCCGTATCGCCGCGGTGAAGAAGGCGGAGGGGCTGCTCAAGGAGGCCGAGCAGAAGAAGTCCACGCTGGTCCGGGAGGCCGAGGAGCTCAAGGCCGAGGCGATCCGCGAGGCCAAGCGCACGGTCGAGGAGGGCAAGCGCGAGCTGGAGGTCCTGGTCCGTCGTCGCGAGGACATCAACGCCGAGATCTCCCGTGTCCAGGACGTCCTGGAGGCGTTGGAGTCCTTCGAGGCCCCCACCACGGGCAAGGACAACGGAGTCAAGGCGGGCGCGACGGTCGGCGCACCCCGTTCGGGTGGCAAGGGCTCGGATAGCTAGCCAAACGGGGCGAATCCGGTGTGTGCTGGGGCCTTTGACCAAGTCTTTGGCAAGCGGTCCGGGGGTTAGCCACTCAAAAGGGGTGTCATTTTCCAGATCAAACGCGCATCCGCTCGATGACACACCGTTTCGGCCCCTAGGATTCCATCTATCACCTCACCGGTCTCATTCGACAGGAACCCCATGAGCGACACTTCCCCCTACGGCTTCGAGCTTGTGCGGCGTGGATACGACCGCGCTCAGGTGGACGAACGTATCTCCAAGCTCGTCTCCGACCGTGACAGCGCTCTCGCCCGCATCACCGCTCTGGAAAAGCGCATCGAAGAGCTCCACCTCGAGACGCAGAACGCCCAGGCCCAGATCACCGACGCCGAGCCGTCGTACGCGGGTCTCGGTGCGCGTGTGGAGAAGATCCTCCGCCTCGCCGAGGAGGAGGCGAAGGACCTGCGCGAGGAGGCCCGGCGCGCGGCCGAGCAGCACCGCGAGCTCGCCGAGTCGGCGGCCCAGCAGGTGCGCAACGACGCCGAGTCGTACTCGGCGGAGCGCAAGGCGAAGGCCGAGGACGAGGGTCTGCGGATCGTCGAGAAGGCCAAGAGTGACGCTTCCCAGCTGCGTGCCGAGGCGCAGAAGGACGCGCAGTCCAAGCGCGAGGAGGCGGACGCCCTCTTCGAGGAGACCCGCGCCAAGGCCGCGCAGGCCGCCGCGGACTTCGAGACGAACCTCGCCAAGCGCCGGGAGCAGTCCGAGCGCGACCTGGCCTCCCGTCAGGCCAAGGCCGAGAAGCGTCTCGCCGAGATCGAGCACCGCGCCGAGCAGCTGCGCCTGGAGGCCGAGAAGCTGCGCACGGACGCCGAGCGCCGCGCCCGCCAGACGGTGGAGACGGCCCAGCGCCAGGCCGAGGACATCGTGGCCGACGCCAACGCCAAGGCCGACCGCATCCGTTCGGAATCCGAGCGCGAGCTGGCCGCCCTCACCAACCGCCGCGACAGCATCAACGCCCAGCTGACGAACGTCCGCGAGATGCTCGCGACGCTCACGGGCGCCGCGGTGGCCGCGGCCGGCACGCCGGCCGAGGAGGAGCCGATCTCCCGTGGGGTCCCGGCGCAGCAGTCCCGGTAACACGCGGGCATACGGAGTCTGAACCTCCGCAAAGCCCTCTGCCGCTCGGGTGGCAGAGGGCTTTGTCCCGTTCTAGCGTGGCGGGCATGATTGAGCTGGAGGGGCTGACCAAGCGGTACGGCGAGAAGGTGGCGGTCAACAACCTGTCGTTCACCGTGAGACCGGGCATCGTCACCGGCTTCCTCGGGCCGAACGGGGCGGGCAAGTCCACGACCATGCGGATGATCCTCGGTCTCGACCACCCGACCGCCGGCGACGTCCGCATCGACGGCAAGCACTACCAGCAGCTCAAGGACCCGCTGACGTACATCGGCGCCCTGCTGGAGGCCAAGGCCTGGCACGGCGGGCGCACCGCCTACAACCATCTGCTGTGCCTCGCGCAGAGCAACGGCATTCCGAGCGGCCGGGTCCGGGACGTGCTGGAGACGGTCGGGCTGACGGCGGTCGCCAAGAAGAAGACCAAGGGCTTCTCGATGGGCATGGGTCAGCGGCTCGGCATCGCCGCCGCGCTGCTCGGCGACCCGCGGATCCTGATGTTCGACGAGCCGGTCAACGGGCTCGACCCCGAGGGCATCCACTGGATCCGCACCCTGATGAAGTCGCTCGCCGCGCAGGGCCGGACCGTGTTCGTCTCCTCCCACCTGATGAGCGAGATGGCCCTGACGGCCGAGCACCTCGTCGTCATCGGGCAGGGGCGGCTGCTCGCGGACACCTCCATGGCGGACTTCATCGCCCGCAACTCACGCTCGTACGTCCGGGTCCGCAGTCCGCAGCGGGAGCGGCTGCTCGATGTGCTGCACCAGGCCGGGATCGTGGCGGTGGAGAGCGGGGACGGGGTGCTGGAGGTGGACGGCGGCAAGGCCGAGCAGATCGGTGAGCTGGCGGCGCAGCACCGGATCACACTGCACGAGCTGAGCCCGCAACAGGCCTCGCTGGAGGAGGCGTTCATGCAGCTGACCGCGGAATCGGTGGAGTACCACGCGCACAGCGACACGAGCGCGACGGGCCCCGAGCCGGCGCGGCAGCAGTGGGGCGACGGCTGGAAGAGGGGCTGAGCATGGCGACGACACAGGTCGTACGGTCGGAGTGGACCAAGATCCGGTCGGTGGCGTCCACGGTGTGGACACTCTCGCTGGTGGTGGTCGTGACGGTCGCCCTCGGCATGCTGATCTCGGCGCTGTCGAAGAACGAGTTCGACTCGATGAACGCGCAGGACCGGGCCGATTTCGACCCGACGTTCATCAGTTTCGCGGGGATGAGCCTCGGTCAGCTCGCGATGATCGTCTTCGGGGTGCTGGTCGTGTCGAACGAGTACAGCACCGGCATGATCCGCACCTCGCTGGCCGCGGTGCCGCAGCGTGGCTCCTTCCTGTTCAGCAAGATCGGGGTCGCCGGCGGGCTCGCCCTGCTGGTCGGTCTCGTCACCAGCTTCGCCGCGTTCTTCCTGGGGCAGGCGATGCTGGGCGAGCACCGGGCGGAGATCGGCGACCCGGGGGTGCTGCGGGCGGTCCTCGGCGGGGGCCTCTACATGGCGCTGATCGCGATGTTCTCCATGGGCGTCGCCGCGATGCTGCGCTCGCCGATGCTGTCGCTGGGCATCCTGATGCCGTTCTTCTTCCTGATCTCCAACATCCTGGGCAACGTCGACGCGACGAAGAAGGTCGGCCGGTTCCTCCCCGACCAGGCCGGCAGCAAGATCATGCAGGTGGTCACGCCGATCGACGACGACACCCCGTACGGGCCGTGGGGCGGACTGGGGATCATGGGGCTGTGGGTGCTCGCGGCGCTCGTCGGCGGTTATGTGCTGCTGAAGAAGCGCGATGCGTAGCGGGACGGACTTCGCCTGACCCTTTACCTCCTCTTGGGTGGAACCGTCAGCGCCTCGATATCCTCCTAACCCTTACGGGGGCGTGTGCCCCGCTGTCCTGAACCTTGCGATGGGTGCGGAGCATGATCGAAGCAGTCGGCCTGACGAAGCGCTACGGCGACAAGACCGCTGTGTACAACCTTTCCTTCCAGGTGCGGCCCGGAGCCGTCACCGGCTTCCTCGGGCCGAACGGCTCGGGCAAGTCGACGACGATGCGGATGATCCTCGGCCTGGACAATCCGACGGCCGGGCAGGTGACGATCGGCGGCTATCCGTACCGCAGGCTGCCCAACGCCGCCCGCCAGGTCGGTGCCCTGCTGGACGCCAAGGCGGTGCACGGCGGCCGGTCCGCCCGCAACCACCTGCTGTCCCTGGCCCAGCTGTCGGGCATCCCGGCCCGGCGGGTGGACGAGGTGCTCGGGGTCGTCGGTCTGCAGGACGTGGCCAAGAAGCGGTCCAAGGGCTTCTCCCTCGGCATGGGGCAGCGGCTCGGCATCGCCGCCGCGCTGCTCGGCGACCCGCAGGTGCTGCTGTTCGACGAGCCGGTCAACGGCCTCGACCCGGAGGGCATCCTCTGGGTGCGCAACCTGATGAAGGCGCTGGCGGCGGAGGGCCGTACGGTCTTCGTCTCCTCCCACCTGATGAGCGAGATGGCGCTGACCGCCGACCACCTCATCGTCATCGGGCGCGGCCAGCTGCTCGCCGACATGAGCGTGACCGACTTCATCTCGGCGAACTCCGCGGACTTCGCGCGGGTGCGCACGCCCGACACCGAGCCGCAGCAGCGCGAGAAGCTGTCGGCCGCGCTGACCGAGTCGGGCGGGCACGTGCTGCCCGAGCAGGACGGCGCGCTGCGCGTGACGGGGCTGGCCCTGCCGCGCATCAGCGATATCGCGCACGACCACGACGTACGGCTGTGGGAACTGTCGCCGCACCAGGCCTCCCTGGAGGAGGCCTACATGCGGATGACGCAGGGCGCCGTCGACTACCGCTCGACGATCGACCAGAAGGAAGGGCTCCAGCAGCCGCTGCCGCCCGGCGCGCAGCCGCCGATGCCCGTGCCCGGGCAGGGCCAGCCGGGCTGGTACGCCCCGCCGCCGCCCCAGCAGGGCGGCCAGCCGTTCCCGGCTTCGCCGCAGGGCACGCCCGGCCAGGCTCCGGCGGGCCCGTACGGCGCCCCGGGGGCACCCGGCGTCGCTCCGAGCGCCCCTGGCGCCCCCGGCGCGGGAACGCCCAACCCGTACGCCCAGCCCGCGCCCCAGGCGCCCCAGGGCACCGCACAGCCCGCACCGCAGGCCCCCGCGGCCCCCGCCGCCCAGCCGGCCGCCTCGGCCCCCGCGCAGCCCGCCCCGCCGACGCCCGCCGCCGCCCCGACCTCCGACCTGACCAAGCCCGAGGACGCCCGATGAGCAGCCCCCAGTCCCAGACGCCGCAGGCCGCGCCCGCCTGGCAGGCGGCGCCCGGTTCCGCCCCGTACGCCGGCAGCCCCGGCTACACCTCGCCGATCCCCATCGTGCGCACGCACCTCGGCAACGCCATCGCCTCGGAGTGGACGAAGATCAGGTCGGTGCGCTCCACGATGTGGACGCTCGGCGTGTTCGTCCTGCTCGTCGTCGGCATCGGTCTGCTGACGGGCATCGTGGTGTCGAGCTCCTCCTCGGACCTGTCCGGCGAGAACGCGCTGTCCCTCGGCTTCTTCGGGCTGCTGCTCGGCAGCATGTGTGTCATCACGCTCGGCGTGCTGACCACGGCCTCGGAGTACGGCACCGGCATGATCCGCACCACGATGGTCGCCTGCCCGAGCCGCGGACGCGTGCTGGCGGCGAAGGCCATCGTGTTCTTCCTGGTCGCGTTCGTGGTGACGCTGGTGGCCGCCTCCCTCGTCGCCTTCCTGCACGTGGCCATGCTGGACGGCAACGGCGCCAAGGCACCCTCGGGCGGCGAGTGGCTGAAGGGCACGGTCGGCATTTCGCTCTACATCGCCCTGCTGGGCCTGCTCTCGCTCCTGGTCGGCTCGATCATCCGGCACTCGGCCGGCGCCATCACCATCATGATCGGCGCCGTGCTGGCCCCGCTGGTGATCGCGCTGTTCATGTTCTCGGAGTCGCTGCAGGGCGTGCGCGACGCCCTGTTCGAGTACTCGATCCCGAGCCAGCTGAGCGTCTTCTACGCCAACTCCCTCAACACGGCGAGCCAGTCCGGCCCGTCCGGCTGGGACCCGCTGTGGATCATCCTCGGCGTCACGGCCGCGGCGTTCGCCGGCGCCTTCGCGCTGCTGGAGAAGCGGGACGTCTGAGTCCGCTCAGAACTTCGGCGCGTTACGGGACCGCTGCACCCCCGGGGTGCGGCGGTCCCGCGCGTTCCAGCAGGCCTTGTGCCAGTGTCTGCGGTCGTCGACGCCCGTGTGCTCGGCCCAGGCCACCACGTGCGGCACCCCGTCCGGGATCATCTGGTCGCAGCCGGGGCAGCGGTAGGACTTGCCCTGCGCGCTCGCGCCGGCCACGTGCCGCACGCTCCAGTTCTCGCCCTGCCAATTGTCCGAGGACTGCCAGCCGCCGTAGCGGCCGGGGCGGTCGTCCTCGGCGCTCCGTCCGGACGAAGCGGCGCCGTTGGGTCGGTTGCGACGCGGGGACACGGGACACCTCTCGGGGCTATACAGGAAGCACGGGCCGCGTCCAGCCTACGCGGCGCGCACAGGGGTACGCGTACGGCGCCAATCGCCATAAGTCCCTCGCGGGCGCGGCGGGTCCGCCCTGTGTGCTCTCCCCCGGGCCCCCGGCGGAACGCCCCATTCTGCAGACAATCCGCAAAATACTCCGCCCGGCCGTGTCCTCGGCACGTGTCAGACGGTTATGCGCTGTGGGGGAGCTCCGTGTCGGAGCCAAGGAAGCAGGAAAGCAATGCGCGTTGGAAGTTTCGTGTTGGCGGCCCAGTTCCCCGGTCAGGGCGAGGGAGAGGCGCTGCACCGCGCGGTCCGCTCGGCCGAGGTGGCCGAGGAGGCCGGGCTCGACGCGGTCTGGCTGGCCGAGCACCACTTCGTGCCGTACGGCACGTGTCCGTCGGCCATCACCCTGGCCGCCCTACTGCTGGGCCGCACCCGCCGCATCGGGGTCGGCACGGCGGTCAGCGTCCTGCCGACCGTCCACCCCGTGGCGCTCGGCGAACAGGCGGCGCTGCTGCACCACACGAGCGGCGGCCGTTTCACGCTCGGTGTCGGGCGCGGCGGACCGTGGGTCGACCTGGAGGTGTTCGGCGCGGGTCTGGAGGCGTACGAGAAGGGCTTCCCGGAGTCCCTGGAGCTTCTGGTGCGGTGGCTGCGCGAGTCGTCCGTGGCGGCCGACGGAGAGCGCTTCCGCTTCCGTGAAGTCCCGGTGGTGCCCCGGCCGTCGGAGGCGCTGACGGAGGCCGCAGGGCCCGAGCTGGTCGTCGCCTGCACCTCGCCGTCGAGTGTGCGGCTGGCGGCCGAGCGGGGTCTTTCGATGCTGCTCGGGATGCACGTGGGGGACGAGGAGAAGGCCGAGATGGTCGCGCTGTGGCGGCAGCATGCGCGGGCCTGCGGCCGGTCGCCGGAGGAGATCCTGGGCGCGTCCCATGTGTCGGCCGGCGTCTGCCAGATCGCGGACCGGCGGGTCGACGCGGCGGAGACGCTGATGAAGGCGATGCCGGGCTGGCTGAAGCAGGGCCTGGAGGCCCATGTCACGGTCGACGGGCGCACACGCCGGATGCGCGACCCCCTCGCGTACACCGAACTGCTCTGCGGGCTGCACCCGGTGGGCACCCCGCGGCTGTGCGCGGACCGGCTGGCGGCGACGAGCGAGCGGACGGGCATCTCGCGCTTCGCGCTGCTCGTCGAGGGTTCCGGGGACCTGGCGGCGACCGAGGAGAACGTGCGGCGGCTGGGCGCCGAGGTGCTCCCCCAACTCGTCTGAGAGCCCGGTGGGTTCCTGGGGGCTTGCCGCTCCGGTACAGAACTGCACCTCCCGCGTACGGAGCGGCAAGCAAGCGGCGCCGCGTCAGCAGTCCCGGAACTCGGGTGACTGGTTCAGCACCTGACTGCGGACCGAGGTGAAGCGGTCCAGTTTCTCGTCGACCGAGGAGTCAAGCGGGAACACGGCCACCCGGTGGCAGTTCTGGAAAGCCAGCCGCACACCGAAGTGCCGTTGCAGCGCGCCGCGTATCGCGTCACTCGCAAGCGCACGCAGCAGCTGGCCGCGTGCCTGCTCGTCCGGCGGGGGCGTCTGGTTGTCGGCGAACGCGCCGCCGTCCACCTTCAGCTGGGCCACCAGTGAGCTGATCATCTCCCACGCGTAAGGCAGGGAGGTCCGGACGCAGTCGACGAATTCCGCTTCGTCGACCTCGCCTCGCTCGGCCTGTTCGAGTAGGGCCGGTGAGACGTCGAGCGACATGAGTTCTCCTCTCGCACCCCCGATGAGCAGGGGTTGCCGGACAGATAGGGGGAGTTCGCGATACCGGACACGCTGCGTACACGCCTCGCGACCTCCCGTTCATACGGTAAGCAACGTACGGTGACGACACCAGGAAAATGGGCAGATGAGACACTCCCGCTGAGCACACCGTGCACACAATCGGCCATTACCGAACGCGTGTTTTCCAGGGCGAATCGCGTCGACAGGCGCCCGTCGAGTAGCGTTGCCGACCATGCGTCTCGTCATTGCCCGCTGCTCCGTGGACTACGCCGGGCGGCTCACCGCCCACCTTCCCTCGGCCCCGCGCCTGATTCTGGTGAAGGCGGACGGCAGCGTCTCGATCCACGCCGACGACCGGGCCTACAAGCCCCTGAACTGGATGTCGCCGCCGTGCACCCTGAAGGAGGGCACCGGCGAGGAGGAGGGCGTCTGGACCGTCGTCAACAAGGCGGGCGAGAAGCTCATCATCACGATGGAGGAAGTCCTCCACGACTCCTCGCACGAACTGGGCGTCGATCCCGGCCTGATCAAGGACGGCGTGGAAGCGCACCTCCAGGAGCTGCTCGCCGACCGCATCGAGACACTCGGCGAGGGCTACACGCTGATCCGCCGCGAGTACCCGACGGCCATCGGGCCGGTCGACATCCTGTGCCGGGACGCCGACGGCAGGACCGTCGCGGTGGAGATCAAGCGGCGCGGTGAGATCGACGGCGTGGAGCAGCTCACGCGCTATCTGGAGCTGCTGAACCGCGATCCCCATCTCGCCCCGGTGCGCGGTGTCTTCGCGGCCCAGGAGATCAAGCCGCAGGCCCGCGTCCTCGCCACCGACCGCGGCATCGGCTGCCAGGTTCTCGACTACGACGCCCTGCGGGGGATCGAGGACGACAAACTGCGGCTGTTCTGACACCCCGTACGACGGCGAACAGGGCCGGGTCCGCGGAACGGACCCGGCCCTGTCGTGTGCACGGGTGTCAGATCACCGTCTCCGAGCCGCTCGGCGTGCCCGTGGTGCTCTGCGACGCGCTCGCGGTGGTGCTCGTGGGGGCGCTCGGCGCCGGACCGCTGGCCGAGTCGGAGGTGGACGGGCTGGTGGTCGGCGGGGTGGTCGTCGGCGTGGGCTGCCCGGTGTCCGTCGGCGTGGGCGTCGGCGAGGTCGGTGTCGACGTGCCCGTCGGCGGCTTGGTCGAGGACGACGGCGGCTTGGGCGAACTCGGCTTCGGGGAGGACGGCGGCTTGGTCGAGGACGACGGCGGCTTCGACGGCGACGCGGCGTCGCTCGGGTCCTGCGAACCGCTCGGCGAGTCCGTCGGGGTCGGGTCGTCCGACGTGCCGAGTGTGCCGTCGGGGCCCGGGTCCGTCGGGCGGGCGGCCGCATCGCCGGGGCCGCCACCGCCGTCGTTCGCGGGCCGGTCGGCGCCGAGGCTGCCGTCGTTGATGCCCTGGCTGGCGGAGGGGTTGACGCCGACCTGGTCGGACGGCGGGTTCCGGTCCTTGTCGGAGGTGGCGCCGAGCGTCACCACCGTGCCCAGGACCGCGACGAGCAGGGCACCGGCACCGGAGGCCACGAGGTTACGCCGGGCCAGGCCCTTGAGTCCGCCGCGCGCCTTGCGCGAGGGCGCGGACGAGCTGCGGTGGGTGACCAGCGCCGGGGAGGACGGCGGCTGAAGCGTCGGGAAGGCGGCCGGAACCCCGCCGGGCGGGGACGCCGACTCCTCGCCACGGGCGTCGGGCACTTCCTCCCCCGCGGTCGGCCCGAGCCCGATCGGTGTACCCGAGCGGTCGGCGACCAGGGCCAGGGCGCGGCGGCCGGCGACTGTCCCGCGCTTGTCGGCGAGGGCGCCGCGCAGGCCGATGGAGGCCTCCAGTTCGGCGCGGGCCCGGTCGAGCTGTCCCTCGCACAGGGCGAGGACACCGAGCTCGTGGTGGAAGTAGGCCTCCTCGCCGACGTCACCGGCGAGCCGGGCGGCCTCGGCGCCGGCCCGCAGGGCCCGCTCCCAGGCGCTCCAGTGCAGTCCGGCGGCGAACGCGGGGGCGGCGGTGCGGGCCAGGTGGACGGCCGCGCTCTCCTCGTCCTCGGCGGGCGGGCGGGTGGCCGGTCCGAGGACGGCCAGGGCGGCGAGGACCGCGTCGGCCTCGGCGCACACGCGCTCCGGGGTGACCGAGGGGTGCCCGGCCCACCAGGAGTAGTGCTGGGCGGCGCTGCGGGCACCGGCCTCGGTCTCGTCGGCGTACCCGGCGGCCTCCAGCTGGGCCGGCACGCCGGCCGCGAGGCGGTAGCGGGAGCCGACCGGGGAGACCAGGCCGCAGGCGGCCAGTTCGCCGAGCGCGGCGTCCGCGTGGGTGTCGCCGACCAGGGCGGGCAGATGCGCCTGGTGCGGGACCTCGCCGCCCAGGGCGACGGCGAACCGCAGGGTGGCGCGGGCGGAGGCGCTCAGCCGGGAGGCGAGCAGCGGCGCGGGCGCGGCGGCCTCGCCGAGCGCGGGCAGCGGCACGTCGTCACCGAGGTCGTAGGCGTCGGCGGGATCGGCCGGGGGCACGTCCTCGAAGACGCCGAACTCGTCGACGGCGCTGGTGCCGGCGCGCAGCCGGTCGCGTTGCCGCAGCAGGGCGCCGGCCTGGACGAAGCGCAGCGGCAGGCCCTCGGACTCGAACCAGAGGTCGCCCGCCCAGTTCGACTCGTCCTCGGTGAGGGTCCGGCCGACGGCGTGTTCCAGCAGGTCGAGCCCGGCCGCGCGCTCCAGTCCCCCGAGGAGGACCTCCTCGACGCCGGCACCGGCGGAGGGGGCGGGCACGTCCGGGGTGGCGCCGAGCAGGAAGGCGCACTCGGGGGTCGCCTCCAGCAGCTCGTCGAGCGCGGCGCCGCCGAACTCCAGGTCGTCGAGGACGACGACCGCGCCGATCTCACGGACGTAGGTGAGCAGTTCGTCCCGGTTCGGGCGGTGCAGGGGCGCGCTGTACACCGCGTGGAACAGGTCGTACAGCAGGTCGCCCGAGGTGCGCCCGAAGCCGTTGAGGCGGACGACGCCGTCGGGGGCGAGGTCGGAGCAGTCCTCGGCGACGAGGTCGAGGAGGCGGGTCCGGCCGGAGCCGGCCGCGCCGGTGAGGCGGGTGGAGCGGCCGCGGGCGAGCAGGCGCACCAGGCGCTCGCGTTCCTCCTGGCGGGCCAGCAGCGGCAGGGCGGGCAGCGCGGGGCCCGGCGGGACGGGCGGACGGGCCGCGCGCTCGGCCTCGGCGCGCTCGGCCGCGGTGAGCTTCACGGGCCGGGCGGGTCGTTCGGCGGGCGGGCACGCCTCTATCTCGCTGCCGTCGACGGGGTTGACGGTCAGCAGGAAGTCGCCGGAGACGAGCTGCACCGTGCGGGCGAGCGCCGGCGCGTGCTGCGCGAAGTCCGGTGTGAGGGATTCCCTGGGAGGGCGCTGGCGCGGCGCAGGGCCGTCACCGTCGTGGCCGTACTCCTCGGGTCCCTGGTTGTCAGGATCCATAGGTCAAGCCCCCCAAAAGCGTGTGTGTGCTCGGAAAAGCCCCTCCCGGCCTTGCTGCACACCGCGCTGTCGCTTCTGGTCCGGTCCCGCCGAAGGGTGTCAAGGCAGCGGGCAGCCGAACCCTAAACCTTCGCACAGTATCTACGACAGTCCGGGGTACCGCGCCGTCCGTAACGTCACGGTCTCGTGAGGATTGTGCGCGTCGCACGATTCGACGACGTGCGTCCGGGTCTCCCCGGTCGCCCGGCTCACACCCGTACGGGGCGTCACACCCGGGGAAGCGTCTCCACCCCGATGCCCCCCTCGATCGCCAGGATCCGGTGCAGGCGGGTGGCCACCAGCAGGCGCTGCATCTGCGGCGGTACGCCGCGCAGCACCAGGCGCCGGCCGCAGCGGCCGGCCCGTCGGTGGGCCCCCATGATCACGCCCAGTCCGGTGGCGTCCCAGGAGTCCAGTTCGGACAGGTCCAGCACCAGGTCGCCGACTCCGTCGTCGACGGCCGAGTGCAGGACCGTTCGGGCGTCCGCCGCGCTCCGGACGTCGAGGCGGCCCCCGACGACCAGCTCGGCGTGGTCGCCCCTGATGTGCATATGCGCTCCCCGTGCGTGCGAATCGTGCTCCGCGTTCTGGATGTGGGTGATGCAACCTCTGACTGTGTGGAGGAGTCAGAGGTTGCTTCTTGTAAGCGAACCGATACCGAATTCACCCTGGGGAGTGATGGGCCCCGGGGCATGTGCGGTTTCAGTGCTTGTAGAAGCCCTGCCCGCTCTTGCGTCCGATGTCACCGGCGTCAACCATCCGGCGCATCGACTCCGGGGCCGCGAACTTCTCGTCCTGCGACTCGGTGTAGATGTTGTTCGTGGCGTGCAGCAGGATGTCGACGCCGGTCAGGTCCGCCGTCGCCAGCGGGCCCATGGCGTGGCCGAAGCCCAGCTTGCAGGCCAGGTCGATGTCCTCGGCGCTGGCCACGCCCGACTCCTGCAGCTTCGCGGCCTCGACGACCAGGGCGCAGATGAGACGGGTCGTCACGAAGCCCGCGACGTCGCGGTTGACGACGATGCAGGTCTTGCCGACCGACTCGGCGAACTGCCGGGCCGTGGCGAGGGTTTCGTCGCTGGTCTTGTAGCCGCGGACGAGTTCGCACAGCTGCATCATGGGCACCGGCGAGAAGAAGTGCGTGCCGACGACCCGCTCCGGGCGCTCCGTGGCCGCCGCGATCTTGGTGATCGGGATGGCGGAGGTGTTGGAGGCGAGGATCGCCTCGTCCTTCACGATCTTGTCGAGCGCACGGAAGATCTCGTGCTTGACCTCGAGCTTCTCGAACACCGCCTCGACGACCACGTCCGCGTCGGCCGCGGCGTCCAGGTCGGTGGTCGCGGTGATGCGGGCCAGGGCGGCGTCGGCGTCGTGCGCCTCCAGCTTGCCCTTGGCGACGAACTTGTCGTACGACGCCTTGATGCCGTCGGTGCCCCGGGTCAGCGCCTCGTCGGTGACGTCACGCAGGACCACCTCCCAGCCCGCCTGAGCGGAGACCTGGGCGATACCGGCTCCCATGAGGCCGGCCCCGATGACGGCGAGCTTCCCTGCCACTGTGCGACTCCCCTGACGCGCTGCTTATGTCTGCCTCTCCGGCGGACACTAGCGCTCGTGAGGGGCTGTGTGACCAGTAAGTAATGCGCGTCACGTCTCACATGACGGACATCACACCGACAGGGGTCACGGGGCGCCTCGGACGGCGTAGTTGAGCACTTTCTCGCCCAACAGCTCCTCGATGTCGTCGAGGAGGACGAGCATCTCCCGGGACACTTCGTCCGGGTTGCGCCCCTTGGCCATCTCACGGCCGATCGCGACGAAGACGGTGCCGTGGACCCAGCAGATCTGACCGGAGATCAGCCTCGGCATCGGGTCGCCGCCCTCGGCCCCCGTCTCCTCCCGGAGGGTCGCCTCCAGGTTGTCCTGGACCTCCTGCTGAATGCTCCACAGCCGGGAGCGCAGCGGCGGCGCCTCGTCGATGCAGCGCATGAAACGGTCGTAGCCCTCGATGAGGCCCATCCGGGGCGAGACGGCCTCGATCTCGGCGCGCAGTTCGCGCAGCACCGCCCGGGCGGCCGACTCCCCTTCGTCCCGGCCGCGCACCCAGCGGGAGAGCCGGTCGACGACGCCCTGGGAGCGGTCGAAGAAGAGGTCCTCCTTGGCCGGGAAGTAGTTGTAGACGGTGTTCACGGAGACGTCGGCGGCCTCCGCCACCTCCGCGATCGTCACCGTCACGAAGCCGTGCTCCAGGAAGAGCCCGGTGGCGATGTCCGAGATGCGCTGCCGGGTCTCGCGCTTCTTCCGTTCCCTGAGCCCCTCTGCCATGTCCGAATCCTAGCTTCCGTGGGGGATCTGAAAACTTGGAGTCATTGCAAACTTTAAGAGACTCTGTTTTTCTGGGGGCATGGCAATCATCAGTACGGCCGGTCTGGCCCGTACCTTCTTGACCAGGAGCGGGCCCGTCCAGGCCGTGCGCTCCGTCGACCTGACCGTCCGTGAGGGCGAGATCCTCGGCTTCCTCGGCCCGAACGGCGCCGGCAAGACGACGACCCTGCGGATGCTGACGACCCTGCTGGAACCGACCGGCGGCGCCGCCACCGTCGCGGGCCACGACCTGGCCGCCGACCCGGCCGGAGTACGGCGGGTCTGCGGTTACGTGGCCCAGTCCGGCGGGGTCGACCCGCAGATCAGCGTGCGCGAGGAACTGGTCACCCAGGGGCGGCTGTACCGGCTGACCAGGGCGCGGGCGGCCGAGCGCGCCGAGGAGCTGGCCCGCGAGCTGGACCTCACCGAGCTGCTCGACCGCAAGTGCGGCGCGCTCTCCGGCGGGCAGCGACGGCGGCTGGACATCGCGATGGCGCTCACCCACCACCCGAAGGTGCTGTTCCTGGACGAGCCGACCACGGGGCTCGACCCCGGCAGCCGGGCCGACCTGTGGGACCTGGTGCGCCGGCTGCGCGACGAGCACGGCACGACCGTCTTCCTGACCACGCACTACCTCGACGAGGCCGACGCCCTCTCCGACCGGCTGGTCGTCGTCGACCGGGGCGTGGTCGTCGCCGAGGGCACTCCGGGCGCGCTGAAGCTGGAGTACGGCGGCTCGATCGACGCGTCCCTCCAGGACACGTTCCTCGCCATCACCGGCCGCAGCGCCGGGCCGGCCGACCAGACCCCCGTCGCCGTATGAGAGACAGAGGAATCCTGATGCTGCTGCACGACACCGCACTCGTCTACGGGCGTTACCTCCGCCAGTCCCTGCGCTCCCGCTTCGCGCTGCTCTTCGGCGTGCTCATGCCGCTGCTGTACCTGCTGTTCTTCGGCCCCCTGCTCACGGACCTGCCGCTCGGCGGAGGGGGCAGCTCCTGGCAGGTGCTCGTCCCCGGGCTGCTGCTGCAACTCGGTCTGTTCGGGGCGTCCTTCGCGGGCTTCTCGATCATCATCGAGAAGGGGCACGGGGTGGTCGAGCGCATGCGTGTCACCCCGGTCAGCCGGCTGGCCCTGCTGCTCGGCCGGGTGCTGCGGGACGCCACGGTCTTCGTCTTCCAGGCCGTGCTGCTGGTGCTGGCGGCGGTGGTGATGGGCCTGCGGGCACCGCTGGCCGGCGTGCTGATCGGCTTCGCCTTCGTCGCCCTGCTCACGGTGTCGCTGGCGGCCCTGTCGTACGCGCTGGCGATGAGGATGGACACCCCGCAGAGCTTCGGCCCGGCGGTCAACGCGCTGACCATGCCGTCCATGCTGCTGTCGGGCCTGATGCTGCCGATGACCCTGGGCCCGGCCTGGCTGAACGCCCTCTCGCACCTCATGCCGTTCCGCTACCTGGTGGACGCGGTGCGGGACGCGTACGTCGGCCGCTACACGACACCCCACATGCTCTACGGCGTGCTGGTGGCCGCCGGTCTCACGGCGCTGTCCGTGACAGTGGGCACACGTGTGTTCCGAACCGCCTGAGCCTAACTACGCTGGCCACATGGTCAATCTGACGCGCATCTACACCAGGACCGGTGACCAGGGCACGACCGCCCTCGGCGACATGAGCCGGGTCGCCAAGACCGATCTGCGGATCTCCGCGTACGCCGACGCCAACGAGGCGAACGCGGTGATCGGCACGGCGATCGCGCTGGGCGGTCTGGACGAGGAGGTCGTCAAGGTCCTCACCCGCGTCCAGAACGACCTGTTCGACGTGGGTGCGGACCTGTCGACGCCGGTGGTGGAGAACCCGGAGTTCCCGCCCCTGCGGGTCGAGCAGTTCTACATCGACAAGCTGGAGGCGGACTGCGACCGCTTCAACGAACAGCTGGAGAAGCTCCGCTCCTTCATCCTCCCCGGCGGCACCCCGGGCGCGGCCCTGCTCCACCAGGCCTGCACGGTCGTACGCCGGGCGGAACGCTCGACGTGGGCGGCGCTGGAGGTCCACGCCGAGGTGATGAACCCCCTCACGGCGACCTACCTCAACCGCCTCTCCGACCTGCTGTTCATCCTCGCGAGGACGGCGAACAAGCAGGTCGGAGACGTGTTGTGGGTGCCGGGTGGGGAGCGCTGAAGCGCCCCGACAAGGGGCGCGGGGAACTGCGCGACAAGCCACGACGCACCGGCAGCCGAGGAACCGGCCTACCGTCGCACCCTCTCCTTGTCGATCTGCCCCTCGGCCTCCCCCGCGGGAGCCTTCCGCGGCCAGATCAGATAGCTGAGCGCGATCAGGCCGTGGATCCCCGCCGCACGCCAGGCCACGTAGCGCCAGCTCTCCAGCGAGGTGACGCGGCTCGGGTCGTCGACGTACCAGATGGCCAGCTGGAGCAGCACGGTCGCGACGACGGCCGCCGTGAGGGTTCCCAGCCACACCGTGCCCTCGTGGCGCGCCCGGGCCATGCCGTAGCGCGGCGGGCCGATCGGCTTCGGGGCCCCGCCCAGCCGGTGGGCGGCGTGGCCGTCCAGCCACTTCACCGTGCGGTGGCCGTGCCCGACGGTATAGCCGATGTACAGCGCGGCCAGGCCGTGCGTCCAGTTCGGCTCGGCACCGTTCTTCAGGTCCAGCGCGGTGGCGACCAGCAGGACGACCTCCAGCAGCGGCTCGCACAGCAGCAGGCCCAGTCCCAGCCGTGGCATGCGCAGCAGGTAGCGGGCGCCCAGGCCGGCCGCCAGCAGCACCCAGAAGCCGATCTCGCAGGCTGCGATCAATGCGACGATCACGGTTCGCTCCTCTCGGTCACCTCTTCAGGCTCCCGTGCGGCGCGCCCGGAATCGTCGTCGCGACTGACGAACCCGCGGTACATCGAAGGATGCAGCCGGGGACCCTCCGCGGGGCTCACGCGCGGGGCGCGACGGCCGTGTTGGATGGTGGCATGGCCGTACGTCTCCCCCGTCACCGCCGTTTCGACGTCCACGTCGCGCTGGGCGGCCTGCTCGGCGGGCTGCTGCTGTGGGGCGTCGGCCTGGCCACCCGGCCGCACACCGAGGCGTACGTGCTGCTGCCGGGCCGCTGGCCGGTGCTGCTGCCGCTCTTCGTCATGGCGGGCTGCGAGCTGCTGCGCCGGGCCGCCCCGCGTACCGCCCTGCTGATCGGCACGCCGGCGATCGTCCTGGACACCGTCACCCAGGGCAACCTGGTCACGATCCTGATGTACACCGACCTGATGTACGCGGCCGTCCTGTACGGCCCGCCCGCGTCGGCCCACCGCATCCCGCGGATCACCGGGCTGCTCTCGGTGGCCGGGGCGGTGGTGCCGTTCGCAGTCTGGCGCGAGCCCGAGGCGTTGCTGATCGGTGTGGTCACCGGGCTCGTGTCCTTCGGCCCCGCCGCCACGGGTCTGATCGTCCGCAACCACCGTGACGCGGCCGAGGCGGCCCGGCTGCGCGCCGAACAGACCGCGCTGCTCGCCGAGATGGACCGCACCCAGGCGGTCACCGCCGAGCGTGCCCGGATGGCCCGCGAGCTGCACGACATGGTCGCCAACCACCTGTCCGCGATCGCCATTCACTCCACCGCGGCGCTGTCCCTCGACGATCCGAAGACCTCTCAGGACGCCCTCGTGGTCATCCGTGAGAACAGCGTGGAGGGGCTCGCCGAGATGCGGCGGCTGATCGGGATCCTGCGCGACAGCAGCGGCGACGTGGAACCGTCCGCCGCTCCCACGCTCGACGGTCTCGGCTCACTGGTGGACGGCGCCCGCACCAACGGTCTCGACGTCATCCTCGACGCCGAGCGGAGCGAGGTGCCCGCGCCCGTCGAACTCGCCGCCTACCGCATCGTGCAGGAGTCGCTGACCAACGCGCTCAAGCACGCCGCCCCGGGCCGGGTCACCGTGTCCCTCGCCCGGCGGGACGGCTCCCTCGTCGTCAGCGTGACCAGCCCGTACGGGGACCGGGACGCCCCGCGCGCCCCCGGCTCCGGCGCGGGCCTGGTCGGCATGAGAGAGCGCGTGGCCCTGCTGGACGGCACGTTCGAAGCCGCCCCCGAGGACTCGCCCGAGGGCAAGATCTGGGTGGTACGCGCCACCCTCCCCGTCAGCCACAGCGTCGAAGGAGACACCGCATGATCCGCGTCCTGGTCGCCGAGGACCAGTCCGCCGTCCGCGCAGGGCTCGTCCTCATCCTGCGCAGCGCGCCCGACATCGAGGTGGTCGGCGAGGCGGCGGACGGCGAACAGGCGGTGGCGCTGGCCCGCGAGCTGCGGCCGGACCTGGTGCTGATGGACGTCCAGATGCCGCGTCTGGACGGGGTGTCGGCGACCCGTCAGGTCGTCGCGGAGGGGCTCGCCGACGTGCTGGTGCTGACCACCTTCGACCTCGACGAGTACGTCTTCGGGGCGCTGCGGGCCGGCGCGTCCGGGTTCCTGCTGAAGAACACCGAGGCGACGGAGCTGCTGGAGGCCGTGCGGACGGTCGCGCGCGGGGAGGGGCTGATCGCCCCGGCGGTCACGCGGCGGCTGATCGCGGAGTTCGCCGCGAAGCCCGCCCGGGAGCCCGCGGCCGATCCGGCGGTGCTCGAACAGCTGACCCGGCGGGAGCGCGAGGTGCTGTCCTGTCTGGGCCAGGGCTTGTCCAATGCGGGCATCGCGGAGCGGCTCGACATGGCCGAGGCGACCGTGAAGACCCATGTCAGCAGGCTGCTGGGGAAGCTGGAGCTGCGCAGCCGGGTACAAGCGGCCGTGCTGGCCCAGGAGTTGGGTGTCTGAACCGCGTTCGGTGCTGGTGGTCCAGACCTATTGACCGGTGGTCCAGACCTTTCTATTCTCACCGCACCATGAGTGGGCGTGAGGCTCAGTCACGCCCCGACAACTCCATCAAGGAGGCGCAGCATGCGCTTCAGACACAGAGCCGCGGCAGGGTTCGCGACCCTGTTGCTCCCCTTCGCCGGCCTCGTCGGCCTGGCGAGCCCGGCCCAGGCAGCCACGTCCGCCACCGCGACCTACGCCAAGACCCAGGACTGGGGCTCCGGCTTCGAGGGCAAGTGGACGGTGAAGAACACCGGCACCGCGACCCTCAGTTCCTGGACCGTCGAGTGGGACTTCCCCTCCGGTACCTCCGTCACCTCCTCCTGGGACGCCGACGTCACCTCCTCCGGCACCCACTGGACCGCGAAGAACAAGTCCTGGAACGGCACCCTGGCCCCCGGCGCCTCCGTCTCCTTCGGCTTCAACGGCAGCGGCTCGGGCTCCCCGGCGAACTGCAAGCTCAACGGCGGCAGCTGCGACGGCGGCACCACGGAACCCGGCGACAGCGCGCCGGGCGCCCCCGGCACCCCGACCGCCTCCGGCATCACCGACACCTCGGTGAAGCTGACCTGGTCCGCCGCCACCGACGACAAGGGCGTCAAGAACTACGACGTCCTGCGCGACGGCTCCAAGGTCGCCACCGTGACGGCGACCTCGTACACGGACACCGGCCTGACCAAGGGCACGGACTACTCCTACTCCGTCCAGGCCCGTGACACCGCCGACCAGACCGGCCCGGTCAGCGGCGCCGTCCGGGTCCGCACCACCGGCGGCACCACCGAGCCCCCGCCCACCGGCGACAAGGTCAAGCTCGGCTACTTCACCGAGTGGGGCGTCTACGGCCGCAACTACCACGTCAAGAACCTGGTGACCTCGGGCTCGGCGTCGAAGATCACCCACATCAACTACGCCTTCGGCAACGTCAAGAACGGCCAGTGCACCGTCGACGACACCTATGCCGCCTACGACAAGGCGTACACCGCCGATCAGTCCGTCAGCGGCACCGCCGACACCTGGGACCAGCCGCTGCGCGGCAACTTCAACCAGCTGCGCCAGCTGAAGGCCAAGTACCCGCACATCAAGGTGCTGTACTCGTTCGGCGGCTGGACCTACTCCGGCGGCTTCGGCCAGGCGGCACAGAACGCGGCCGCCTTCGCCAAGTCCTGCAAGGCCGTCGTGGAGGACCCGCGCTGGGCCGACGTCTTCGACGGCATCGACATCGACTGGGAGTACCCGAACGCCTGCGGCCTGACCTGCGACACGTCAGGCCCGGCGGCCTTCAGAAACCTCTCCCAGGCCCTGCGGAAGGAGTTCGGCCCGGACTACCTGGTCACCGCGGCCATTACGGCCGACGGCTCCTCCGGCGGCAAGATCGACGCGGCCGACTACGGCGGCGCTGCCCAGTACCTCGACTGGTACAACGTGATGACGTACGACTACTTCGGCGCCTTCGACAAGGACGGCCCGACCGCCCCGCACTCCCCGCTCACGTCCTACCCGGGGATCCCGCAGGCGGGCTTCAACTCGGCCGACGCGATCGCCAAGCTGAAGGCCAAGGGCGTCCCGTCCAAGAAGCTCCTGCTCGGCATCGGCTTCTACGGCCGCGGCTGGACCGGCGTCACCCAGTCCGCCCCGGGCGGATCGGCGACCGGCGCGGCTCCGGGCACGTACGAGGCGGGCATCGAGGACTACAAGGTCCTGAAGAACTCCTGCCCGGCCACCGGCACCATCGCCGGCACGGCGTACGCGCACTGCGGCAGCAACTGGTGGTCGTACGACACTCCGGCGACCATCGCGGGGAAGATGAGCTGGGCCAAGAACCAGGGTCTGGGCGGCGCGTTCTTCTGGGAGTTCAGCGGAGACACCGGCAACGGTGAGCTGGTGACAGCGATCGACAACGGGCTGTCGTAAAGAAGTTCGGCGAGTTACGCCACGTTGACGCGCTGACCGGGCGGGGCTGCCTCGAGCCACGCGAGGAAACCGGTCAGCGCGTCTTCGCTCATCGCGAGTTCGAGACGCGTTCCCCGGTGCAGACAGGCCAGGATCACATGGTCGGAGAGGAGCGCCAGCTCCTCCTCACCCTCCGGCACCCGGCGGCCGGCCACCTCGATGGCGGACCGCTCCAGGGTCCGGCGCGGGCGCGGCGAGTACGAGAAGACGCGGTACCACTCGACGCGGTCGCCGTTGTAGCGGGCCACCCCGTACGCCCAGCCCTTGCCGTTGGTGTCACCCTCGGCAGGGGCGTCCCAGCGCAGGCTGGCGTCGAACGTGCCGCCCGACCGCTGGATCAGCCGGCGGCGCAGGCCGAAGACGAACAGGCCCACCACCACGAGGGCCACCACGATTCCGCACACAGTCAGAGCGAGGACCATCGACACCGACCTCCTCGTCTCCTAGGTAACGGAACGTAAAAATCACCCACATCCGCCTCAGCCGCGGCTGGGTCCGGATCTCTCCGGTACCCAGCCGCGGCTGAGTGACGTCATCACACGGCGGACGGAGTCAGCGCGCCGCCGTGGCAGCCCGCAGACGGACGTCCGCGCGGCGCTGGGCCTCCGCGTCGTCCTCCGCCTTCGCGCGCTCGAGCTCCTGCTCCGCGCGCTGGACATCGATCTCGTCCGACAGCTCGGCGACCTCCGCCAGCAGCGAGAGCTTGTCGTCCGCGAACGAGATGAATCCGCCGTGGACCGCGGCGACGACCGTCCCGCCGTCGCTCGTACGGATGGTCACCGGGCCCGACTCCAGCACACCGAGCAGCGGCTGGTGACCGGGCATGACGCCGATGTCGCCGGACGTGGTGCGCGCGACGACCAGGGTGGCCTGGCCGGACCAGACCTCACGGTCGGCCGCGACCAACGCGACGTGCAGCTCAGCAGCCAAGGGTGGCTCCTCGGGTCACCACCCGGCGGGAGTGCCGGGTGTTGGTTACAAGTCTAGTAGGCGTGACAGAGGGGGCGGGACGAACCCCGCCCCCTCCGACGAGCACGGGGCTCAGGAGACGCCGAGCTCCTTGGCGTTGTTCTTCAGGTCCTCGAGACCACCGCACATGAAGAACGCCTGCTCCGGGAAGTGGTCGTACTCGCCGTCGCAGATCGCGTTGAACGCGGCGATCGACTCGTCCAGCGGCACGTCCGAACCGTCCACGCCGGTGAACTGCTTGGCGGCGTGGGTGTTCTGGGACAGGAAGCGCTCCACGCGACGGGCACGGTGGACGACGAGCTTGTCCTCCTCGCCGAGCTCGTCGATACCGAGGATCGCGATGATGTCCTGCAGGTCCTTGTACTTCTGCAGGATGTTCTTCACGCGCATCGCGGCGTTGTAGTGCTCCGCCGAGATGTACCGCGGGTCGAGGATGCGGGACGTCGAGTCCAGCGGGTCCACGGCCGGGTAGATGCCCTTCTCGGAGATCGGACGGGAGAGCACCGTCGTCGCGTCGAGGTGGGCGAAGGTGGTGGCCGGGGCCGGGTCGGTCAGGTCGTCCGCGGGGACGTAGATCGCCTGCATCGAGGTGATCGAGTGACCACGGGTCGAGGTGATGCGCTCCTGGAGGGTGCCCATCTCGTCGGCCAGGTTCGGCTGGTAGCCCACCGCGGAGGGCATACGGCCGAGCAGGGTCGACACCTCGGAACCGGCCTGGGTGAAGCGGAAGATGTTGTCGATGAAGAACAGCACGTCCTGCTTCTGGACGTCACGGAAGTACTCCGCCATCGTCAGGCCGGCCAGGGCCACGCGCAGACGGGTGCCCGGGGGCTCGTCCATCTGGCCGAAGACCAGGGCGGTCTTGTCCAGAACGCCGGACTCTTCCATCTCCGCGATGAGGTCGTTGCCCTCACGGGTGCGCTCGCCGACGCCCGCGAAGACGGAGACGCCCTCGTGGAGGTTGGCGACACGCATGATCATTTCCTGGATCAGCACGGTCTTGCCGACACCGGCACCACCGAACAGACCGATCTTGCCGCCCTTGACGTACGGGGTGAGCAGGTCGACGACCTTCAGGCCCGTCTCGAACATCTCGGTCTTCGACTCGAGCTGGTCGAACGCGGGGGCCTTGCGGTGGATGGACCAGCGCTCGCCCTCGTGGGTCTCGTCGCTGTTCAGCACCTCACCGAGGGTGTTGAACACCTTGCCCTTGGTGAAGTCGCCGACGGGGACGGTGATGCCCGCGCCGGTGTCGGTCACCGGGGCCTGGCGGACCAGACCGTCGGTGGGCTGCATGGAGATGGCGCGGACCAGGCCGTCACCCAGGTGCTGGGCGACCTCCAGGGTCAGCGTCTTCTTCTCGCCCGCGAGCGCCGGGTCGGCGACCTCGACGTGAAGGGCGTTGTAGATCTCGGGCATCGCGTCGACGGGGAACTCCACGTCGACGACCGGGCCGATGACCCGCGCGACGCGGCCCGTCGCCGTGGCCGTCTCAACAGTGGTGGTCATTTATCGGTCACTCCCCGCGGTCGCGTCGGCCAGGGCACTGGCGCCACCGACGATCTCGCTGATTTCCTGGGTGATTTCGGCCTGGCGGGCCTGGTTGGCAAGCCGGGTGAGCGTCTCGATGAGCTCTCCGGCGTTGTCGGTGGCCGACTTCATCGCGCGCCGCGTGGCGGCGTGCTTGGAGGCGGCCGACTGGAGCAGCGCGTTGTAGATGCGGCTCTCGACGTAGCGCGGCAGCAGGGCGTCGAGGACGTCCTCCGCCGAGGGCTCGAAGTCGAACAGCGGGAGGATCTCGCCCTTGGGCTTCGCCTCCTGCTCGACCTCTTCGAGGCTGAGCGGCAGCAGCCGCGCCTCGATCGCCGTCTGCGTCATCATCGACACGAACTCGGTGTAGACGATGTGGAGCTCGTCCACGCCGCCCTCGGCCGTCTCCGTCTCGATCGCCTCGATCAGCGGGGCCGCGACCTTCTTGGCGTCCGCGTACGAGGGCTCGTCGGTGAAGCCCGTGAACGACTCCGCGATCTTGCGCTCGCGGAAGTTGTAGTGGGCGACACCGCGGCGGCCGACGATGTAGCTGACGACCTCCTTGCCCTCGGCCTCCAGCTTCGCCGTGAGCTTCTCCGCGGCCTTGATGGCGTTGGAGTTGAAGGCGCCGGCCAGCCCGCGGTCGCTCGTGAGGAGCAGGACCGCGGCGCGGGTCGGGTTCTCCGGCTCAGTCGTGAGCGGGTGCTTGGTGTTGGATCCGCCGGCGACCGCCGTGACCGCCCGGGTGAGCTCGGTCGCGTACGGGGTGGAGGCCGCCACCTTGCGCTGCGCCTTGACGACGCGCGAGGCGGCGATCATCTCCATCGCCTTGGTGATCTTCTTGGTCGCGGTGACGGATCGGATGCGACGCTTGTAGACCCGGAGCTGGGCTCCCATGAGTCAGGTCCCTTCCGTCGTCACTTACCGGCAGCCGGGGTGTCCTCGCCGAGCAGCTTGCCGTCGGAGGTCTCGAACTGCTTCTTGAACTCCACGATGGCCTCGGCGATGGCCTGGAGGGTGTCGTCGGACATCTTGCCGCCCTCGCGGATGGAGGTCATGAGGCCCTGCTCCTTGCGGTGCAGGTACTCCAGCAGCTCCTTCTCGAAGCGGCGGATGTCGGCGACGGGGACGTCGTCCATCTTGCCGGTGGTGCCGGCCCAGACGGAGACGACCTGGTCCTCGGTGGCCATCGGCTGGTACTGCGCCTGCTTCAGCAGCTCGACCATGCGCTGACCACGCTCCAGCTGCGCCTTGGACGCGGCGTCCAGGTCGGAACCGAAGGCGGCGAACGCCTCCAGCTCACGGAACTGGGCGAGGTCCACGCGCAGACGGCCGGAGACCTGCTTCATCGCCTTGTGCTGCGCGGAACCACCGACTCGGGAGACGGAGATACCGACGTTCAGCGCGGGGCGCTGACCGGCGTTGAACAGGTCCGACTCCAGGAAGCACTGGCCGTCGGTGATGGAGATGACGTTGGTCGGGATGAACGCCGAGACGTCGTTGGCCTTCGTCTCGACGATCGGCAGACCGGTCATCGAACCGGCACCCATCTCGTCGGAGAGCTTCGCGCAGCGCTCCAGCAGACGGGAGTGCAGGTAGAAGACGTCACCCGGGTAGGCCTCACGGCCCGGCGGGCGGCGCAGCAGCAGCGACACGGCGCGGTAGGCGTCGGCCTGCTTCGACAGGTCGTCGAAGATGATCAGGACGTGCTTGCCCTGGTACATCCAGTGCTGGCCGATGGCCGAACCGGTGTACGGCGCCAGGTACTTGAAGCCGGCCGGGTCGGACGCCGGGGCGGCGACGATGGTCGTGTACTCCAGCGCGCCGGCCTCCTCCAGAGCGCCGCGCACACCGGCGATCGTGGAGCCCTTCTGGCCGATGGCGACGTAGATGCAGCGGACCTGCTTGTTCGGGTCGCCCGAGCGCCAGTTGTCGCGCTGGTTGATGATCGTGTCGACGGCCAGGGCGGTCTTGCCGGTCTGGCGGTCACCGATGATCAGCTGACGCTGGCCACGGCCGATCGGGGTCATCGCGTCGACGGCCTTGTAGCCCGTCTCCATCGGCTCGTGCACCGACTTGCGGACCATGACGCCCGGGGCCTGCAGCTCCAGGGCGCGGCGGTCCTCGGTCTCGATCTCGCCGAGGCCGTCGATCGGGTTGCCGAGGGGGTCCACCACGCGGCCGAGGTAGCCCTCGCCCACCGCGACGGAGAGAACCTCACCGGTACGGGAGACCGGCTGACCCTCCTCGATGCCGCTGAACTCGCCGAGGACGACACAGCCGATCTCGCGCTCCTCGAGGTTGAGGGCGAGACCGAGGCTGCCGTCCTCGAACTTCAGCAGCTCGTTGGCCATGACCGAGGGCAGGCCCTCGACCTTCGCGATGCCGTCGCCGGCGAAGGTGACCGTACCGACCTCCTCGCGCGAGGCCGCGTCCGGCTTGTACGCCTGGACGAAGTTCTCCAGCGCGTCCCGGATCTCCTCCGGCCGGATCGTGAGCTCCGCCATCTGGGTTCCCTGCTCTCCTTGTTGGGCCCGAAGTTTCACTTTGGGGGTCTGGGGGCGACCCCCAGGATTCTTCTGCACGGCCCAACCAGGGCCGTCGTAAGTACGTTGTGCCTATTGAGTTGCTGCTCAGCCGGCGAGCCGGCGGCTGGCGTCCTCGATGCGGTCCACCAGGGCGCCGTTGATGACCTCGTCGCCGACCTGCACCCGGATACCGCCGAGGACCTCGGGGTCCACGTCCAGATTGAGGTGCATCCGGCGGCCGTAGAGCTTCGCGAGGGCGGCGCCCAGGCGCTGCTTCTGCGGGTCGCTCAGCGGCACCGCCGAGGTGACGATGGCCACCATGCGGTCCCGACGCTCGGCGGCGAGCTTGGACAGGGACTCGAGTCCCGACTCCAGGCTACGTCCCCGCGGCGCGGTCACAAGGCGCGTGACCAGACGCTCGGTGGTCGACTGCGCCCGGCCGCCGAGCAGGCTGCGCAGCAGCTCGCCCTTGGCCGAGGTGGTGGCCTTGCGGTCGGTCAGCGCGGCGCGCAGCTCGGTGCTGCCGGAGACGATCCGGCCGAACCGGAACAGCTCGTCCTCGACGTCGTCGAGCTTGCCGGCCTGCTGGGCGGCCGTGAGGTCGGCGGTGTTGGCCAGCACCTCCAGCGCGTCCACCAGGTCGCGGGACTGCGACCAGCGGGAGCGCACCATGCCGGCCACCAGGTCGGCGGCGGGGCCGCTGACCTGGGTGGCGAGCAGGCGCTGGGCCAGCTCTGCCTTGGCCTCTGCGGCCTGCGCCGGGTCGGTGAGGACCCGACGCAGCGACACCTCGCGGTCGAGCAGCGCGGTGACGGCGGCCAGCTCGTCGGCGAGCGAGCCCGCGTTCACGGACGTGGAGTCCGTCAGCGCGTCGAGACGCTCACGTGCGGCTGCCAGGGCCTCGCGGCTCGCTCCGTTCATCGTCCGGCCTCGGCCTTCTCCTCGAGCTCGTCGAGGAACCGGTCGATCACGCGGCTCTGGCGGGCGTGGTCCTCGAGGGACTCCCCGACGAGCTTGCCGGCCAGGTCGGTGGCGAGCTTGCCGACGTCCTGGCGCAGCGCCGAAGCGGCGGCCTTGCGGTCGGCCTCGATCTGGGAGTGACCGGCGGCGACGATCTCCTCGCGCTGACGCTGGCCCTCGGCCCGCATCTCGGCGATGAGCGTGGCACCCTGCTCCTGCGCCTCCTGGCGCAGGCGCGCGGCCTCGTGCCGGGCCTCGGCGAGCTGTGCCTTGTACTGCTCAAGGACGCTCTGGGCCTCGACCTTCATGGTCTCGGCCTCTTCGATACCGCCTTCGATCGCCGCGCGGCGCTCCTCCAGAACCTTGTTGATGTTCGGAAGCAGCTTCTTCCAGAAGAAGAAGAACACGATGGCGAAGGCGATGGTGCCGACGAGCAGCTCGGGGCCCGGAGGAACGAGCGGGTTCTGCTCTTCCTCGGCCGCCAGCTGCACCAGGTTGGCGATCACATCAGTGCCTTTCGTCGAAACGTGTCGGTGAGCAGGTAATTACTGACCGAACACGAACGGCATAACGATGCCGATGAGGGCGAGCGCCTCACAGAAGGCGAAGCCCAGGATCTGGTTGGCGCGGATCAGGCCGGCGGCCTCGGGCTGGCGGGCCAGGGCCTGGGTGCCGTTACCGAAGATGATGCCGACGCCGATGCCGGGGCCGATGGCGGAGAGGCCGTAGCCGATGGAGCCGAGCGAACCGGAGACAGCGGCGAGGGTCTCAGTGGCAGCCATGCTGTTTCTTCCTTCTCTTTCACGGACCGGCGGGGGTTGGCCACCGGACGTTCTTGGGATCTTGCGGGGGTGAGGGGCTCAGTGGTGCTCGGCCAGAGCGCCCTGGATGTACGTGCAGGCGAGGAGTACGAAGACGTACGCCTGGACGGCCTGCACGAAAAGCTCGAAGACGATCATGGCCATGGTCATCACGAAGGAGATACCGGCCGCCGGGATCATCCAGCTGTTCAGCAGGTACCAGGAGGCGACGGTGAACATGACCAGCATCAGGTGACCGGCGAACATGTTCGCGAACAGTCGGACGGCGTGCGTGAACGGCCGGACGAGCAGGTTCGAGAAGAACTCGATGATCATCACGAGCGGCAGCACCGGGCCGAGCGACTTGTCGTAGCCGGTGATGTTCTTGAAGAACCCGACGAAGCCGTGCCGCTTGAAGGTCAGCGAGACCCAGGTCACGTAGACGACCGCGGCGAGGACCGCCGGGTAGGCGATGACCGACGACACCGGGAACTGCGCCAGCGGGATCACGGACCAGATGTTCATGATCCAGATGAAGAAGAACAGCGAGACCATCAGTGGGACGTACTTCTCGCCCTCCTTCTTTCCGAGGGTCTCGTAGACGATGCCGCGGCGGACGAAGTCGTATCCGGCCTCACCGACCATCTGCAGCTTGCCGGGCACCACCTTGGCCTTGCCGAAGGCAGCCCAGAAGAAGCCGATGACGAGGATGGTGGTGATGATGGCGAGCAGCATCACCTTGTTGAACTCGTACCCTCCAACCGTGGCAATCGGCTTGAAGAGGAACGAGTGCAGGCCCGGTGCCGGAAAACCACACCCGTCGGACATGATCCGACAGCTCCAGTCAAAGGCGAGCTGGGTCTGGTCAGCACTCACCGCGGGCTCCTTCGGCGTGACGCATAGGTACGGCAACCTCGTTGTGTCGGCGCGGCGCGCAGCCGCGGATCGGCACCGGACTGGTGTTACGGATGTGAGGGCGGCTGGGGGGCATCGAGCCTCGCGTTCGAGCAGGCGTCAGCTCAGATGCCCGCGCCCGCGATGCCGCAGTTGGCACCGGACGATAGCAGGAGTTCCTACTGCCCTTTATCGCGCCCCTACTCGTCACGACGACGGTCCGGTCTTCTCGGGCTTCTCACTCTTCTCGGAGTCCGGGTCGATGTAGAAGATCTTGGCCTTCATATGCGCACGGGCCTGCGCGGCCATCCACACGACGGTGGCGATGACGAGCCCGAGGGCGAACGTCTTCGCGTTGAAGAGAGAGGTGTCCTTGAAGAGGGCGACGAAGATCAGGAGAAGCAGCAACTGGGCGACATAGAGCATCAGCCCCATGGCCTGGAACAACTGCGGGAGCGTTTTTGCCGTCCACTGGAGAACGTACAGACCGACCCCCATGAAGAGGATGGCCAGGACGGTCCCGACGGCCGCTCCGATGGCTCCCTTGCCGCCGGCCACCACGCCACTGACGGCGACCGCGACCACACCGGCAGCGGCTGTGGGTACAGCGCATTGCACGAGGTTCCGGGCGTCATTGGACGGCATGGCGGCAACTCCGCTTTCGCAGGGGGCAGGGGTGTCGTCATGGACGAGCGTAGTCCCGGGCTGAGTGGAGACCTCACGCCAATGGACCGTCGCACTGGGGTCCTTCGGCTCTATCCGGGGGGTTCTCGTGAACCGTATCACAAACTATTTGATGCAGTCTTTACCTGGAGGTGTGCGGACTGTCACACATGAGAGTGAACTTGCGCGTCTGAGCGGGAACAGTGCCGAGATGTCTGGTATTGGGGCGCTTCGCACCCCCATCGCAACCCCACGACTTGGCAATGCTCTAGTCAGATTCTTACCTTGTCCCCGCCTTGCGCCGGTCGGCCAGGCGCGAACGGGGGCCGATGGCGGTCGCCCCGTTGACACCGGCGACCCCGGACACCACAGGGGTGCGGTTCTCGGCCCCGGCGGCGGCATGCTGCTCCGCCGCGGACGCGGGGGTGGACGCCTCCGGTGCGAGGGCCGCGACCGAGCCGCTGCGCCGGTAGCGCGGCGGGACGAAGCGCTCCATCCAGCGCGGCGCCCGCGGCGTGAAGCGCGGCAGCAGAAGCAGCAGGAGCCCGATCGCGCTGAGGAAGACCACACCCAGGACGATCCACATGGACGCCGAGTTGACCGAGTAGGCGAGGGCGCCGAAGGCGATCAGCGCGGACCAGAAGTACATGATGAGCACCGCGCGGCTGTGCGAGTGGCCGATCTCCAGCAGCCGGTGGTGCAGGTGGCCGCGGTCGGCGGCGAACGGGGACTGGCCGCGCCAGGTGCGCCGCACGATCGCCAGGATCAGGTCGGCGGCCGGCACCGCGATGATCGTCAGCGGCAGCAGCAGCGGGATGTAGACGGGGACCGTCTGGTGCACGGCCTCCTTCTCGGACCCCACGTACAGGTTGAGCGCGTCCGGGTCGACCTGCCCCGTGACGGAGATCGCGCCAGCGGCCAGGACCAGACCGATCAGCATGGAGCCCGAGTCGCCCATGAAGATCCGCGCCGGGTGCATGTTGTGCGGCAGGAAGCCCAGGCACATGCCCATCAGGATCGCCGAGAAGAGGGTGGCCGGGGCGGCGGCCTCGATGCCGTACGAGTACCAGATGCGGTAGGCGTACAGGAAGAACGCCGTGGCCGCGATGCAGACCATGCCGGCCGCGAGGCCGTCCAGGCCGTCGACGAAGTTGACCGCGTTGATCGTGATGACGACCAGGGCGACCGTGAGCAGGGTGCCCTGCCACTGGGTGAGCGCGACCGAGCCCACACCCGGGATCGGCAGCCACAGGATCGTCAGACCCTGCACGACCATCACACCCGCGGCGATCATCTGGCCGCCCAGCTTGATCAGGGCGTCGATCTCGAACTTGTCGTCCAGCACGCCGATCAGCCAGATCAGCGCAGCCCCGGACAGCAGCGCCCGGGGTTCGTTCGACGTCTCGAAGACCTGGTTGAGGTTGGTCAGGTGGTCGGCGACCAGCAGGCCCGCGCACAGGCCGAAGAACATCGCGATACCGCCGAGGCGCGGAGTGGGCTCCCGGTGCACGTCACGTGCCCGGATCTCCGGCATCGCTCCGGCCACGATCGCGAACTTCCGTACCGGCCCTGTCAGCAGATACGTCACCGCGGCCGTGACGCAGAGCGTCAGGAGGTATTCACGCACGGGCTTCCCCACAGGTCTCGCTGGCCATCACAGCCCCACACCCTAGCGATGCGCGCATATGAGTGGGGACTTCCGGGTAGCGACGATGGTTGCACGGGTGGCTGTGCACCCTGATGCGCTTACCCCGGCTCACGCCGGATACGGCGGAAATCCACCGGCCAGCTCCCGCACATCTTCACGGGCTCTTGAGGGATCCGTCACGCCCCCGAGCACCCCGGCGAGCAGCCCGGCGATCCGGGCCATCTCCGCCTCGCCCATGCCCTGCGTGGTGACCGCGGCCGTGCCGAGCCGCAGCCCCCGGGCATCGCCGTGCGGCAGGGCGCAGCAGTCCATGACCAGGCCGGACGCGGCAAGACGGCCCCGGGCCGTGCGCCCGTCGACGCCGAGGGGCGCCGGGTCGGCGGTGATCAGGTGGGTGTCCGTGCCGCCGGTGGTGACGACCAGGCCCGCCGCGGCCAGCCGGGCCGCCAGAACCCGCGCATTCGCCACCACCTGATGGGCGTACGCGGCGAACGCCGGTGTTGCCGCCTCCCCGAACGCGACCGCCTTGGCGGCGATGGTGTGCATCTGCGCACCGCCCTGTGTGAAAGGGAACACCGCCCGGTCGACGCGCTCGGCCAGCTCCGCCCGGCACAGGATCAGACCGCCGCGCGGGCCCCGCAGCACCTTGTGGGTGGTCCCGCAGACGATGTCCGCGTACGGCACCGGGTTCGGGGCCGCTCCCCCGGCGACGAGCCCGAGGGGGTGCGCGGCGTCCGCGATGAGGTAGGCGCCCACCTCGTCGGCGACCTCGCGGAAGAACGCGTAGTCGAGGTGCCGGGGGTAGGCGATCGAGCCGCACACGATCGCCTTGGGCCGGCGCGTGCGGGCCAGGGTGCGCACCTGCTCGTGGTCCATGAGCCCCGACTCGGCGTCCACGCCGTACCCGACGAAGTCGAACCAGCGGCCGGAGAAGTTCGCGGGCGAGCCGTGGGTGAGGTGCCCGCCGTAGGGCAGGCCGAGCGCGAGGACGGTGTCGCCGGGGCGGAGCAGGGCGGCGTAGGCGGCGAGCACCGCCGAAGAGCCCGAGTGGGCCTGGACGTTGGCGTGGTCGGCGCCGAACAGGGCCTTCGCCCGCTCCACGGCGAGGCGCTCGGCGACGTCGGCGATCTCGCAGCCGCCGTGGTGCCGCGCCCCCGGATAGCCCTCGGCGTACTTGTTGGCGAGCGGTGAGCCGAGGGCGGCCAGCACGGCCCGGGAGGTGAAGTTCTCGGCGGCGATCAGCTGGAGCGTGGTCGACTGCCGATCCCGCTCGCCGAGCAGGAGGTCGGCGAGCTCGGGGTCCTGGCGGCGCAGGACGTCGGCCTCGATGGCAGGGGTGACCGTCATGATGGGCTCCGGCGGCGTCGACGGTGACGTACGTCCAATGTAGGCCCGGGGCCCCGGGGGCGCTCGGCTGCTACATCTTTGCGGGGACGCCCGTCAGAGCGGTGACGACCGGATCGAGTGCCTGGTGTATCTCGTCGCCGATGGACCGGAAGAACGTCAGGGGCGCCCCGTACGGGTCGTAGACCTCGTCCGCCTCGGCGGTCGGCGCCAGCAGCCACCCGCGTAGAGCGGCCGCGGCCCGGACCAGCGCACGCGCGCGGACGACCACGCCCTCCTCCAAGGGAGGCAGGGTCGCCGGGTCGATGGCCTTGACCAGGCGGGTGAACTCCTTGAGCGTGAACGTCCGCAGGCCCGCGGAGTGGCCCATGGAGATGACTTGCGCCCGGTGGTCCCTGGTGGCGGTCAGCACCAGGTCGGCGCGGATCACGTGCTCGTCGAGGAGCTCGCGCCCGGTGAAGCCGGAGGCGTCCGCGCCGAAGTCGGCCAGGACGGTCTCCGCGTGGGACTCCATGGGCGCGCCCTCGTGGCCCCAGGTGCCCGCGCTCTCCACGATCAGCCCGCCGCCCAGGATGCCGAGCCGCTCCCGCACCGCATGGCGGGTCAGCCGCTCGGTGATGGGCGAGCGGCACACGTTGCCGGTGCTGACGTGGAGGATGCGGAAGCTGTCGCGCGGAAGTCCCACGAAGGTCGTCGTGATCTCCGCCGCGCTTTCCCCGTTGCCTATGCCACGCCCCGATCCAGGGGCCGTCAATTCGCCACCTCGAGGTCGGGTACGACCTTTCGCAGCTCGTCCGCCGAGATGGCGCCCGCGCGCAGCAGCAGCGGCACCTCACGGGTCACGTCGACGATCGACGACGGCACGATGCCGGGGGTCGGGCCGCCGTCGAGGTAGACGGAGACGGAGTCGCCGAGCATCTCCTGCGCGGCGTCGCAGTCCTCCGGCGCCGGGTGGCCGGTCAGGTTGGCGGAGGAGACGGCCATGGGGCCGACCTCGGTCAGCAGTTCGATGGCGACAGGGTGCAGGGGCATGCGCACGGCGACCGTGCCCCGGGTGTCCCCGAGGTCCCACTGGAGGGACGGCTGGTGCCGGGCGACGAGCGTCAGGGCGCCCGGCCAGAACGCGTCGACCAGCTCCCAGGCCAGCTCGGAGAAGTCCGTGACGAGGCCGTGCAGCGTGTTCGGGGAGCCGATGAGGACGGGAGTGGGCATGTTGCGCCCCCGGCCCTTCGCCTCCAGCAGGTCGGCGACCGCCTCCGAGGAGAACGCGTCGGCGCCGATGCCGTACACCGTGTCCGTCGGCAGCACCACGAGCTCGCCACGGCGGACGGCGGACGCTGCCTCGCGCAGACCGGTCACACGGTCGGTCGCGTCGTTGGTGTCGTATCGCCGTGCCATCTTTAGCTGGCCTCCTCGTACACGTGCTGCTGGGATGAAGTCCGCGAAGAGCGCGGGGTGCCCGGGGTGGTCACGGCAGTGCCTTGCGGGCCGTGGCGAAGCGCGGGCGGTTGTTGAGGTCCGGGTGGTCGGCCGCGTCGGTCCAGCCGCGGTCCTCGGCGAAGATCCACGGCACCTGGCCGCCCTGGGTGTCGGCGTGCTCGACGACGACCACGCCGCCCGGCCGCAGCAGCCGGTGCGCGGTGCGTTCCAGGCCGCGGATGAGGTCCAGGCCGTCCTCGCCCGAGAAGAGGGCCAGGTCGGGGTCGTAGTCCCGCGCCTCGGGGGCGACGTACTCCCACTCGGTGAGCGGGATGTAGGGCGGGTTGGTGATGACCAGGTCGACCAGGCCGTCGAGGTCCGGGAAGGCCGTCAGCGCGTTGCCCTGCCGCAGGTCGACCCTGGATCCCTCGACGTTCTTGCGGGTCCACTTGAGGGCGTCCTCGGACAGCTCCACGGCGTGCACGCGCGAGCGCGGCACCTCCTGGGCGAGGGCGAGCGCGATGGCGCCGGAGCCGGTGCACAGGTCGACGATGCACGGCTCGACGACGTCCATGGCCCGTACGGCGTCTATGGCCCAGCCGACGACGGACTCCGTCTCGGGCCGCGGCACGAACACCCCGGGGCCGACCTGGAGTTCCAGGTAGCGGAAGTAGGCGCGCCCGGTGATGTGCTGGAGCGGTTCGCGGGCCTCGCGGCGGGCGATGACCTCCCAGTAGCGGGCGTCGAAGTCGGAGTCCTTGACGGAGTGCAGCTCGCCGCGCTTGACGCCGTGCACGAACGCGGCGAGTTCCTCCGCGTCGGTACGCGGCGAGGGCACGCCGGCGTCGGCGAGCCGCTGGGTGGCCTGGGCCACCTCCGCGAGCAGCAGGTTCACGCAAGTCCTCCGTATTACTCGTACGTGATCACTCGTACGTGCTCGTGCCTGCCTTACGCAGCCGCCAGCTTCGCCGCCGAGTCCGCGTCGACGCAGGCCTGGATCACCGCGTCGAGGTCGCCGTCCAGGACCTGGTCCAGGTTGTACGCCTTGAAGCCGACGCGGTGGTCGGAGATGCGGTTCTCCGGGAAGTTGTAGGTGCGGATCTTCTCGGAGCGGTCGACGGTGCGGACCTGGCTGCGGCGGGCGTCGGCCGCCTCCCTCTCCGCTTCCTCCTGCGCCGCCGCGAGCAGCCTGGAGCGCAGGATACGCAGTGCCTGCTCCTTGTTCTGCAGCTGGCTCTTCTCGTTCTGGCAGGAGGCGACGACTCCGGTCGGGATGTGCGTGATGCGCACGGCAGAGTCGGTGGTGTTGACGGACTGTCCGCCGGGCCCGGAGGACCGGTAGACGTCGATGCGGAGGTCGTTGGGGTTGATCTCGACCTCAACCTCCTCGGCCTCGGGCGTGACGAGCACACCGGCCGCGGAGGTGTGGATCCGGCCCTGGGACTCCGTGGCGGGCACGCGCTGCACGCGGTGCACGCCGCCCTCGTACTTCATCCGCGCCCAGACGCCCTGGCCCGGCTCGGTGGCGCCCTGGCCGCCCTTGGTCTTCACGGCGACCTGGACGTCCTTGTAGCCGCCCAGCTCCGACTCGGTGGCGTCGATGATCTCGGTCTTCCAGCCGACGCGCTCGGCGTAGCGCAGGTACATGCGCAGCAGGTCGCCGGCGAACAGGGCCGACTCGTCGCCGCCCGCGCCCGCCTTGATCTCCAGGATGACGTCCTTGTCGTCGCTGGGGTCGCGCGGGACGAGCAGGAGGCGCAGCTTCTCCGTGAGCTCCTCGCGCGCCTTCTCCAGCTCCTTGACCTCGGCGGCGAACTCCGGGTCGTCGGCGCCCAGTTCACGCGCGGTCTCGATGTCGTCGCCCGTCTGCGTCCAGGACCGGTACGTGGCGACGATGGGGGTGAGCTCGGCGTAACGCTTGTTCAGCTTGCGCGCGTTGGCCTGGTCGGAGTGGACCGACGGGTCGGCGAGCTTCTTCTCCAGGTCGGCGTGCTCGGCGACGAGTTCCTCGACGGCCTCGAACATCTTGGGCTCCTGTGCGGGACGGGGGTGAAGGGCGGGCGACCAAAAACGCCGGTCCCGGAGCGCCCGGTGAGGGGGCGCTTCCATGGACCGGCGGAATGGGGCTCGCTACTTCTTGGAGCCGGCGGCCTTGCCGAAGCGGGCCTCGAAGCGGGCCACACGGCCACCGGTGTCGAGGATCTTCTGCTTGCCCGTGTAGAACGGGTGGCACTCGGAGCAGACATCGGCGCGGATGGTGCCGGACTCGATGGTGCTGCGGGTGGTGAACGACGCGCCACAGGTGCAGCTGACCTGCGTCTCGACGTACTCGGGGTGGATGTCGCGCTTCAAGGTGTCTCCTAGGTTCGGGAGGGCGCCGGGTCGCTGCCGCGGGGTGCGGGAGCGTGAACCGGAGCCGACGTACCAGTCTGCCAGGACTGGGGCCATCCCCCAAAACCGGGGGTTGCCGTTGTTTGTTCCCTGCGGGCCGTCCGTGGTTGCCCGCGCCCCGCGGCGGAGCCGCAAATCGATTCAGCCCCGCGCCCCTAAGAGCTGCTCACCACACCCTTCGCTTCACCCGTCGCGGAGCCTTCCGTCGCGCTCTTCGGGATCGGCTTGTCGTCCTCCAGGGCCTTCCAGATCTGGTCGGCCTTCTTCTTCTGGAGGAGGACGCGGTTGGGGTCGGCCGGGTCGTAGGCCACCGGCATCGTGACCATGTGCATGTTGGACGGGCTGATGCCCTTCAGGCCGCTCGCGAAGGAGGCGAGCTTGTTGACCGAGCCGAGGTCGGAGTCGGTCGTCACCGTCTTGGTCGCGGTCTCCGCGAGGTCGAGCAGCTTCTTCGGGTTCGAGAAGACGCCGACGTCCTTGATCTGGTTGACCAGGGCCTTGATGAAGGCCTGCTGGAGCTGGATGCGGCCCAGGTCGGAGCCGTCACCCACGCCGTGTCTGGTGCGGACCAGGCCGAGGGCCTGCTCGCCGTCGAGCGTGTGGGTGCCGGCCTTCAGGTTCAGGTGGCTGTCGGGGTCGTCGATGCTCTTGGTGGTGGTGATCTCGACGCCGCCGAGGTCGTCGATGAGCTTCTGGAAGCCGGCGAAGTCGACCTCCAGGTAGTGGTCCATGCGCAGGTCGGTGATCGACTCGACGGTCTTGACGGCGCAGGCGGCGCCGCCGGTGGAGTACGCGGAGTTGAACATCGCGTTCTGCGCGGCGGGGTGCTCGTTGCCCTGGGTGTCCGTGCAGGCGGGCCGGTCGATGAGGGTGTCGCGCGGGATCGAGACCACGCTGGCCTTCTTGTGGCCCTTGTAGATGTGCACGATCATCGCCGTGTCGGAGCGGGCGCTGCCGTCGTCGGTGCCGCCGCCGAGCTTCTTGTTGCCGCCGGCGCGGGTGTCCGAGCCGAGGACCAGGATGTTCTCGGAGCCGTTGTCGGCCTTCTTGGGCCGGTCGGTGCCGAGGGCCTGGTCGATGTCGACGCTCTTGAGGTTGCCGTTGAGCTTGAAGTACATGTACCCGGCTCCGGCGCCGCCCAGCACGACGATGCCCGCGGCCGTCCAGGCCATGATCATCAAGCCCTTGTGACGCTTCGGGGGCTTACGGCGCCGGCCCTTGCTTCGGTGGCGCGCTCCACTGGTGCCGGTATCGCCCGGTATACCCGGATCAGGCGTGCTCTCGGCGGACATGTACTCCTCAGCTCTTCTACGGTCGGTTACCCCCTGCGGTCAGTGCCAGGCGTGGCCGGAGAAGACCCTTCCTCGCACTATCGTCGCCCCACCTGGTCAGACGGAGAAACTCGGGAAAGGGTTGCACAACGGACTGTGCCCACCGCGTACGGCGGTGGGCACAGCGCGTGTTCGTCACAAGCCGGGTGGAATACCCTCACCTGCGGTTTCAGCCGAAGATGTCGTACTGCTTGAAATCGGTGCCCACGGACTTCCTTGTGGCAAAGATCTCGCTTGTCCCCTTACCGGTGCCGGCGTACAGGTAGAGCGTGCCGCCGGGGGTGCGGGCCAGGAAGTCGGCCTTGCCGTCGCCGGTGACGTCACCGGGCGCGTCGAAGGCGTTGTAGTCGGCCCAGGTGCGCACCTTGACCCGGGCCGAGAAGGCGGCCGAGCCGGCCTTGCCCGTGCCCTTGTAGAGGTAGATCGCGCTGCCGGACGTGCTGCGGGCGAGCAGGTCGGTCTTGCCGTCCCCGTTGAAGTCGCCCTTGCCGCGCACGGAGTTGTACTGGTTCCAGCCGGAGCCGACCTTCACGCGGGGCGCGAAGGTCCCGTTGCCGTTGCCCGGGTAGATCCACAGGACGCCCGCGGAGTCGACCGAGAGCAGGTCGGGCAGGTAGTCGCCGGTGACGTCACCGGGGGTGATGATCCGGGTGCGGGTCTTCCAGTTGTCGGCGATCTGCTTGGTGGACCAGGTGCCGCTGGAGATGACGTAGTGCGTCCAGAAGACGTCGCCGTCGCTGCTTCGCCGGTAGACCAGGTCCTGGTAGCCGTCGCGGTCGAGGTCCGTCTGCAGGACGACGTTCACGCCGTCCCAGTTGCCCCAGGACTCGCGGGCGGCGAAGGACGTGCCGTTGGAGTCCTTGGAGTAGCCGGTCTTGGTGGAGGCGTTGCGCACCCAGAGGTCGGCCTTGTGGTCGCCGCTGATGTTGGTGTCGTCCAGGCGCGGGTAGGCGGCACCGACGTAGGAGCTGACCTTGGCGAAGACGCTGTAGGCGCCCTTGGCGACGCAGTCGGTCACACCCCAGGACACGACACCGACGATGCGGTTGTTGACGACCAGGGGGCCGCCGGAGTCGCCGTTGCAGGCGGAGACGGTGCCGGTGTCGCTGCCGGTGGCGGGCTTGCCCGCGCAGACCATGTGGCCCTTGACGAAGTCCGCGCCGTACGCGCCGGCGCACGTCGTGTCGGACTGCATGGGCAGCGTGGCCGTCTTCAGCGTCTCGGAGATGTCGTCGCTGGTGGAGCTGGTGCGGCCCCAGCCGTAGACCTTGGCACTGGTGCCGGCCGCGTACGACGCGGTGTCGCCGGAGGTCGTCATACGGATCGGGGTGGCCTTGACCGGGACGGGCAGGGTCAGCACCGCGATGTCGTTGTCGATGGTCGTCGCGTTGTACGACGGGTGGTTCCACTGCCGCCACACGCCGGTGACGGTGCCGCCGTGCAGGTCGGTGCCGTCGGCCGAGGGCAGCTGTGAGGTGCCGGTGACGACGGCGCCGTTGGCGTTCCAGTTGTAGCCCTTGACGCAGTGCGCGGCGGTCAGGATCTTCGTCGGCGCGACGACGGCGCCGCCGCAGAAGAAGCCGATGTCGTCGCTGGTGCCGGCGGTGCCACGGTCGTCGTAGTAGTGGAGCTGCGCCATCCACGGGGCCGTGCTGATGGTGGTCTCGTTGCCACCGATGATCTTGGGGTCGATGCTGCCGGCGACGGTGCCCGCGGTGAGCGCGGCCTTGCTCGTCTTGCCGGCGACGTCGTCACCGGCCATGGCGCCCGCGACGCGCTTCTCCAGCTCGGCGAGCGACGGCGAGCTGACGGCCGGCTTGACCGTCGGCTGCGGCAGCGGGGTGGCCGCGTCGGCGGACGTCGTCAGCAGCGCGCCGGCGACGGCGGCGGCGACACCCGCCGCGGCGACGGGCAGTGCGAGGCGTATCCGGCGTCTGTGACGACCGCCCCCGGGCATGGGTGTACCCACGTATGTCCCCCCTCGGGATCACAAGTTCGAAGAGAGCGTGATCCTACCCGCACACGAACAGCACAAAGGGCCGCCCCCGTTCGGGGAGCGGCCCTCTTGTGCAGTCCTTACCTCAGCCGACGGCCTCAGTCGCCGTTGCCCGGCGTCGGGGTGGTCTTCTGGATCTGCATCAGGAACTCGGCGTTCGACTTCGTCTGCTTCATCTTGTCGAGCAGCAGCTCGACCGCCTGCTGCTGGTCGAGGGCGTGCAGCACCCGGCGCAGCTTCCAGACGATGGCGAGCTCGTCGGGGGCCAGCAGGATCTCTTCCTTACGGGTGCCGGACGCGTCGACGTCCACCGCCGGGAAGATGCGCTTGTCGGCGAGCTTCCGGTCGAGCTTGAGCTCGGCGTTGCCGGTGCCCTTGAACTCCTCGAAGATCACCTCGTCCATGCGGGACCCGGTGTCCACCAGCGCGGTGGCGAGGATGGTCAGCGAACCGCCGTCCTCGATGTTGCGGGCCGCACCGAAGAAGCGCTTCGGCGGGTACAGGGCGGTCGAGTCGACACCACCGGACAGGATGCGGCCGGATGCCGGGGCGGCGAGGTTGTACGCACGGCCCAGACGGGTGATCGAGTCGAGCAGCACGACCACGTCGTGACCCAGCTCCACCAGGCGCTTGGCGCGCTCGATGGCGAGCTCCGCGACCGTGGTGTGGTCCTCGGCCGGGCGGTCGAAGGTCGAGGAGATGACCTCGCCCTTCACCGACCGCTGCATGTCGGTGACCTCTTCCGGACGCTCGTCGACGAGGACGACCATCAGGTGGCACTCGGGGTTGTTGTGCGTGATCGCGTTGGCGATCGCCTGCATGATCATGGTCTTACCGGTCTTCGGCGGGGCCACGATCAGACCGCGCTGGCCCTTACCGATGGGCGAGACCAGGTCGATGATGCGGGTGGTGAGCACGCCCGGGTCCGTCTCCAGACGGAGGCGGTCCTGCGGGTACAGCGGGGTGAGCTTGTTGAACTCCGGGCGGCCACGGCCGTGTTCGGGGGCCATGCCGTTGACGGAGTCCAGGCGGACCAGCGCGTTGAACTTCTCGCGGCGCTCGCCCTCCTTGGGCTGACGGACCGCACCGGTGATGTGGTCACCCTTGCGCAGGCCGTTCTTGCGGACCTGGGCGAGGGAGACGTACACGTCGTTCGGGCCGGGCAGGTAGCCGGAGGTGCGGATGAACGCGTAGTTGTCGAGGATGTCCAGGATGCCCGCGACGGGGATCAGAACGTCGTCCTCGGTGATCTGCGGCTCCTGGACGTCGTCACGGCCGCGACGGCCACGGCGGTCGCGGTAGCGCCCGCGACGGCCACGACGGCCACCGTCGAAGTCGTCCCCGTCCTCATCGGCCCGCTGCTGCTGGCCGCGGTCCTGGCGGCCGCCGCCCTGCTGGTTCTGCTGCTGGCCGCGGTCCTGGCGGCCGCCGCCCTGCTGGTCGTCGCCCTTGCCGCCGCGGCGGTCGCCGCGGTCACGCCCGCGGTCGCGGTCACGGTCACGGCGGTCGCGGCGACGGCCCTCGCCGTCACCGGCGTCGGACTTGGCCTCGTTGTTCTGGGACTGCTGCTGCGACTGCGCCTCGACCTTGGTGTCGGCCTTCGCCTCGGCGACGATGGTCTCCCCCGCGGAAGCCGGGGCTCCGGCCTCGGCGGTGGCCCGGCGACGACGGCGCTCGGGCGCGTCGTCCCCCGCGCGCTCGTTCTCGCTCGACCGGGAGGCGCCTCCGGCGGGCTGGCCGGGGATCTCGATCTGCTGCTGGGCCACGGCCTTCTCGGCCTTGTCCGCGGGGGCCTTGGCCTCCTTCGCGTCCGCCTTCTTCTCCACCTTCTCGGCGTTGTCGCCCGTACGGGTCCGCGAGGTGGCGCGGCGCTTGGGCTTGGTCTCGGCGGAGGCGTCGGCCTTCGCGGCCGGAGCGGCGCCGCCGGACGCCTGCGCCTCCTTGATGACCTCGATCAGCTGGCTCTTGCGCATACGCGCGGTGCCCCTGATGCCGAGGCCGGATGCGACCTGCTGCAGCTCGGCCAGCACCATGCCCTCGAGGCCGGTACCGCGGCGCCGCCGGGAGCCGGCACCGCTGGCAGGCGCGGAGGCGTCCGTGGCGGGCGCGGCAGCGGTCTCCTCGACACGTGCGCCCATCAGATCGGTGGTGTCGCTCACGAAGGGTCCTTCCCTGGAGCGGACGTCGGCCTGTCTGGCTCGGCGACCGGTTGTGCTGTCCGACTTCGGTCCGTTTGGTGTGAACCGTGCCGGGGCGGTGGTCCGCCTAAGCGGCGGAGGAATCTGGTGATGGCGCTTCCTTGAGCCGTGGCACCCAGTGTCAGTGTCACGCGGCGTGGTCGCACCGGTTCCGGAGCGTGCCCTGCGCCCCGCTCAGTGTCCTTGTACGGCGTACGGTCCGACGTACGGAACACAGTGCGGCTTGGGGGGCTCCCGGAAGAATGTCTGTCCCGGACGGGGACACGAGGCACCTCGCCATGGTGGGGTCGGGTGCAGACTTGAGGTTAACACTACCGGATCCAACAAACATTCCCCCTCTCGAAATCCGGCAACCGCGCGGTTTCAGATGTCACCGGAGGCGGCGAGCGGCAGCACGCTCGCGCCCTGCTGATCGAGGTCCAGCCGGTTCGCCGCCCAGTCCGCGCCCGCCAGGGCCTCGACCTTGCCGGCGGTCTCCTCGTCGGCCAGCGCCATGACCGTCGGTCCGGCCCCGGAGATGACCGCGGGGATGCCGTCGCCCCGCAGCCGCTCCACCAGTGCCGCGCTCTCGGGCATGGCCGGCGCGCGGTACTCCTGGTGCAGGCGGTCCTCGGTGGCGGGCAGCAGCAGTTCGGGGCGGCGCGTCAGGGCCTCGACGAGCAGCGCGGCGCGGCCGGCGTTGGTGGCCGCGTCGACGTGCGGCACGGAGCGCGGGAGCAGACCGCGCGCGGTTTCCGTGAGGACCGGCTTCCCCGGCACGAAAACCACCGGAACGATGGAATCCGCGGGCTCCATCCTGATCGCGCGGGCCGCGCCCCCCTCCATCCAGGACAGCGTGAAGCCGCCCAGCAGGCACGCCGCGACATTGTCGGGATGGCCCTCGATCTCGGTGGCGAGTTCGAGCAGCGCGGTGTCGTCGAGCTTCGCGTCGGCCCCTATGGTCACGGCGCGGGCGGCGACGATCCCCGCGCAGATGGCCGCCGAGGAGGAGCCGAGACCCCGGCCGTGCGGAATGCGGTTGGCGCAGACGATCTCCAGACCGCGCGGCTGTCCGCCGAGCAGGTCGAAGGCGGTGCGCAGGGACCGTACGAGAAGGTGCTGCTCGTCGCGCGGGAGCGTCTCGCTTCCCTCACCCGCGATGTCGATGTGCAGCCCGGAGTCGGCCACCCGGACGACGACGTCGTCGTACAAGCCCAGCGCGAGGCCGAGGGCGTCGAAGCCCGGGCCGAGGTTGGCGCTGGTGGCGGGGACGCGCACCCGGACGGCGGCGGCGCGGAACGCTGGACCGGCCATCGCTCGATGACTCTCCTTGAGCTGCGTGATTGTCGAATGACGTTCGATGGACATTCGATGGCGTACGAGAACCCTGGGGGCCGCTGCCGACCGGGCTGGCCGGCGGCTGTCCCGGCCGCGGAGACGGCGCGGCACCGTGCTCCGTGCGGAGGCATATGCGGCGGGCGGGTTCAGTACAGCCTATCGAAGGAAGGTTCTGTGGCGACATAGGGCGCACAGGAGGCGCACGATGCGTGTCGTAAGCCCCCTGTGCACCCCCCGTAGGGAATCTCCCCCGGCCGACGCCGTCTTACGCCGGAACGTGCCGGGCGTAACACCGGCGCTCGGTGCATCGGCGCACGTCAGGCCCGTTCGAGCGCCGTCAGGCGAGACCCAGGCGCTCCGCCGCGGCCGCCGCGTCGACGGGCACGGTGACCGGCTGCGGGGCGCCGGCGACGGCCCAGTCGGGGTCCTTCAGCCCGTTGCCGGTGACGGTGCAGACGATCCGCTGCCCCGGGTCGACCTTGCCCTGCTCGGCGGCCTTCAGCAGACCGGCGACGGACGCGGCGGACGCCGGCTCGACGAAGACACCCTCCTGGGACGCCAACAGCCGGTAGGCGCGCAGGATCTCACGGTCCGTCACCTCGTCGATGAAGCCGCCGGACTCGTCCCGCGCCGTGAGCGCGTACTGCCAGGAGGCCGGATTGCCGATGCGGATGGCCGTGGCGATGGTCGAGGGGTCCTTGACGACCTCGCCGCGCACGATGGGCGCGGAACCGGAGGCCTGGAATCCCCACATGCGCGGGGTCTTCGTGGCGACACCGTCGGCGGCGTACTCCGTGTAACCCTTCCAATAGGCCGTGATGTTGCCCGCGTTGCCGACGGGCAGCACGTGGACGTCGGGCGCGTCGCCGAGCATGTCCACGATCTCGAAGGCGGCCGTCTTCTGACCCTCGATACGTACCGGGTTCACCGAATTGACCAGGGCGACGGGGTAGTTGTCGCTCAGGCCGCGCGCGAGGGTGAGGCAGTCGTCGAAGTTGCCGTCGACCTGGAGGATCTTCGCGCCGTGCACGAGGGCCTGGCCCATCTTGCCGAGCGCGATCTTGCCCGTCGGCACGAGCACGGCGCAGACCATCCCGGCCCGCACCGCGTAGGCGGCGGCGGAGGCCGACGTGTTGCCGGTGGAGGCGCAGATGACGGCCTGCGCGCCCTCCTCCTTGGCCCGGGTGATGGCCATGGTCATGCCGCGGTCCTTGAAGGAACCGGTCGGGTTCGCGCCCTCCACCTTGAGGTGGACCTCGCAGCCCGTGCGCTCGGAGAGCACCTGCGCGGGCACGAGGGGCGTGCCGCCCTCACGGAGCGTCACGACCGGCGTGCTGTCCGATACCGGCAGCCGGTCCCGGTACTCCTCGATGATTCCGCGCCACTGGTGGGTCATTGCTGGTTACTCTCCTTCAACCCGCATGATGCTGGCGACACCACGCACGGTGTCGAGCTTGCGCAACGCCTCGACGGTCCCGGTGAGGGCGGCGTCGGACGCACGGTGCGTGACGACGACGAGGGAGGCCTCGCCGTCCTTCCCCGACTGGCGAACCGTATCGATCGAGACTCCGTGCTCGGCGAAGACGGTCGCGACCTGGGCGAGAACACCCGGTTTGTCAGCCACGTCGAGGCTGATGTGGTACCGCGTGACGACGTCGCCCATCGGGGACACCGGCAGCGCGGCGTAGGCGGAATCGCCTGGTCCGGTCGCGCCGCCGATCCGGTTGCGGCAGACGGCGACGAGGTCGCCGAGCACGGCCGAGGCGGTGGGGGAACCGCCCGCTCCCGGGCCGTAGAACATGAGCTGCCCGGCGGCGTCGGACTCGACGAACACGGCGTTGTAGGCGCCGCGGACGGAGGCCAGCGGGTGACTCAGCGGGATCATGGCCGGGTGCACGCGTGCGGTGACGGACGCCCCGTCCTCGGCCCGCTCGCAGATGGCGAGCAGTTTGATGGTGCAGCCCATCTCCTTCGCGGAGGCGAAGTCGGCCGCGGTCACCTCGGTCATGCCCTCGCGGTAGACGTCGTCGAGGCGCACGCGCGTGTGGAAGGCGATGCCGGCGAGGATCGCGGCCTTGGCGGCGGCGTCGAAGCCCTCGACATCGGCGGTCGGGTCGGCCTCCGCGTACCCCAGGGCGGTGGCCTCGTCCAGGGCCTCCTGGTAGCCGGCGCCGGTGGAGTCCATCTTGTCGAGGATGAAGTTCGTCGTGCCGTTGACGATGCCCATCACCCGGTTGATCTTGTCGCCGGCGAGGGACTCGCGCAGCGGCCGCAGCAGCGGGATGGCACCGGCGACGGCGGCCTCGTAATAGAGGTCCTTGCCGTGCTGCTCGGCGACGGCGTGCAGGGCCGCCCCGTCCTGGGCGAGCAGCGCCTTGTTGGCGGAGACGACGGAGGCGCCGTGCTCGAAGGCGGTGGTGATGAGGCCGCGCGCGGGCTCGATGCCGCCGATGACCTCGACCACGACGTCGATGTCGCCGCGTTTGACCAGGGCGGTGGCGTCGGTGGTGACCAGCTCGGGGGCGATGCCCTCACGCACCCGGTCGGGCCGCCGCACGGCCACGCCCGCGAGCTCCACCGGGGCCCCGATCCGGGCCGCGAGGTCGTCGGCGTGCGTCGTCATGATGCGCGCCACCTCTGAGCCGACCACTCCACAGCCCAGCAGCGCCACCTTCAGCGGACGCGTACGCATCATCCGACCTCGTTTCCTCTTTACCGTCTACGGTGGAACCAGTCTCACTCACCGGACGGGCGTTTCTGCCCCCGGTCCGGATCGTGAGATGTCTATTTCATGGGCGCGGGGGCGGCAGACAGGAGATCTTCCGCCGTCCGCCGCGCTCCGCCCTCTCGCTTCTTTATCAGCCGACGTCGAGACGCAGCAGGTCCTCCTCGGTCTCGCGGCGGACGATCACCCGCGCAGCACCGCCGTCGACCGCGACGACCGGCGGGCGGAGCACATGGTTGTAGTTGCTGGCCATGGACCGGCAGTACGCGCCGGTGGCCGGTACGGCGACGAGGTCACCCGGCGCCAGGTCGGACGGCAGGAACGCGTCCTTGACCACGATGTCCCCGCTCTCGCAGTGCTTGCCGACGACGCGGGCGAGCATCGGCTCGGCGTCGGAGGTGCGCGAGACCAGCGCGACGCTGTACTCGGCGTCGTACAGCGCGGTGCGGATGTTGTCCGACATGCCGCCGTCGACGGAGACGTACGTCCGCAGCCCGTCGAGGGGCTTGATGGTGCCGACCTCGTAGAGCGTGAAGGCGGTCGGGCCGACGATGGCGCGCCCCGGCTCGACGGAGATGCGCGGCGTGCGCAGCTTCGCGGCCTCGCACTCCCTGGTGACGATCTCGGTGAGGGCCTTGGCGATCTCGTGCGGCTCGCGGGGGTCGTCGTCGCTGGTGTACGCGATACCGAGGCCGCCGCCGAGGTCGATCTCCGGCAGCTCGACGCCGTGCTCGTCGCGGACGGCCTTCAGCAGCCCGACCACCCGGTGGGCCGCGACCTCGAAGCCGGACATGTCGAAGATCTGCGACCCGATGTGGCTGTGGATGCCGACCAGCTCAAGACCGTCGAGCTGCAGGGCCCGGCGTACGGCCTCGGCGGCCTGCCCGCCGGCCAGCGGGATGCCGAACTTCTGGTCCTCGTGGGCGGTGGCGATGAACTCGTGGGTGTGGGCCTCGACGCCGACGGTGATGCGGATGAGGGCCTTCTGCCGCTTCCCGAGGCTCTGCGCGACGTGCGCGACGCGGACGATCTCCTGGAAGGAGTCGAGGACGATGTGCCCGACGCCCGCCTCGACGGCCCGGGTGATCTCCTCGACGGACTTGTTGTTGCCGTGGAAGGCGATGCGGTCGGCGGGCATGCTGGCGGACAGGGCGGTGGCCAGCTCGCCGCCGGAGCAGACGTCGAGGTTCAGACCCTCCTCGTCGAGCCAGCGCACCACGGCGCGGGAGAGGAACGCCTTGCCGGCGTAGAAGACGTCGGCCTCGGCCCCGAAGGCGGTGCGCCAGGCACGCGCGCGGGCCCGGAAGTCGGCCTCGTCGAGGACGTAGGCGGGGGTGCCGAACTCCTCGGCGAGCCGGGTGACGGGGATGCCTCCGACGGTCACGACCCCGTCCTCGTCACGCGTGACGGTCTGGGCCCACACCTTGGGGTCCAGCGCGTTGAGGTCGGCGGGCGGGGCGGAGTAGTGGCCCTCGGGGAGGACATCGGCGTGACGGGGCCCGGCGGGGTGTGCGGAACGGCTCATGATCTGTACGTGTCTCTCAGAGATGGTCGGGAGCGTCGATGCCGAGCAGGGACAGGCCGCCGGCCAGCACCGTCCCGGCGGCTTCGGCGAGCGCGAGCCGGGCACGGTGGGCGGCCGAGGGTTTCTCCTCACCGAGGGGCAGCACGGCGGGGAGCAGGGGCATCGCGGCATCGGCGACGGCGAGGAGGTGCCGGGCCAGGCGGTCGGGGGTGTGATGCGTGGCGGTGGCGGCGAGGACGCGGGGGTGGTCGCCGAGTGCGGCGACCAGCGCTTCCGCTTCGCTCACGGGACCGGGCTCGGGGTGGAAGCCGAGGTCGGCGGCGTTGCGCAGGAGGGCCCGGGTGCGGGCGTGGGCGTACCGGACGCGGAAGAGCGGGTTGCTCTCCCGCTGGACGAGGTGGTCACCGGGGATCCGCGGCCGGTCGTGGGCGGCGGGGTGCAGCAGCGCCCAGCGCCCGGCGTCCCGGCCGAGGGGCAGCGGGTCGGCCGGGGCGGGGACGGGGCGGACGGTGACGTACCGGTCGGCGATGCTCGGCCCCCGGGTGGTGACATCGGCTCCGAGGACGGACTCCCACTCCGGGGCGGGCCGCCCCTCGCACTCGACGCGGACGAAGTCGCCCTGGCTGCGCAGTACGCGGGCCACCGTGTCCGCGACGACGACGGCACGCACCTCGGCCGGGCACGAGAGGCGGACGGCGGTGCCGCTGAACCCGGTCGCGTGCCCGTAGCGCGGCCCGCGACGCAGGATCTCCTCGACGAGACCGGCGGAGGCGGTGCCGCGCAGGCTGAGGTTGAGGAAGCCGGGCCCGGTGACGACGACGTCGGTGAACCGCGGCTCGCCGAGCAGCCGTGTGCGCAGGATCTCGGCCACGTCGCGCGGTGGCCGCCCTGCCGGGCGGGCCAGCTGGAGGGCGATGCTGGTGGCGTAGTCGCCGCAGCCCCCGGCCCCCGGCGGCGCGACCACGGCCCGCTCCGGCACGGTCACGCTGAGCTCACCCTCGTCGACAGCGCGACGCACGGCGTGCAGCACGGTGCGGGAGAGCTCGGCGGGGGTCACGGGACAAGCGTATGGGAGGAAGGGGGTGGGTATGCGAGCCGGTTTCCGTACGGTCCGGGATGTGGACGCGGCGCCTGTTCAGGGCCGCGCACGAGTCACTCGTCTACGGCACGGCGGGCAGATCCACTTCCTTGGCCTGTCCGTCGGCTTCCCGCGCGCGTTGCGTCGCGTGTTCCGTCGCGTGATCCTTCGCCCGGGCGCCGCCGCGCTGCCGGCCCTCACTCCGGGCTCGCTCGACCAACTGCCGCACCATGCGGACCAGTTCGGCGGGCTCGAAGGGCTTGGCGAGGAAGGCGTCGACGCCCGCTTCGAGTCCGGCCTCGACCTCGTGGTGACCGCAGGCACTGACGATGGCGAGGGGCAGGTCGCGGGTCCGCGGATCGGCCCGCAGACGTGCGGCGGTCCGGATCCCGTCCAGCCGGGGCATGACGACATCGAGGGTCACGACATCGGGCCGCACCTGATGAACGACATCAAGACACTCGGCACCATCGGCCGCGGTCACGACCTCCAGCCCCTCCAGCTCGAGGTTGACCCTGATCAACTGCCGGATGACCTTGTTGTCGTCCACAACAAGCACCCGACCCGACGCGCCTGGCACAACTCGAGAGTAGGTCGGCCCCGGCCACCGCGTCCGGGTTTTCCCCACTTCCACCCCGCACGAGCACCCGACACCCATGCCCCCGGCAGCGAAAACCCGTTCATGACCACCCCGAGGGAGCTGGTAGTGTTCTACCCGTCGCCGCGAGCAATCGCGCCGGACACGCCCCCGTAGCTCAGGGGATAGAGCAACGGCCTCCGGAGCCGTGTGCGCAGGTTCGAATCCTGCCGGGGGCACCTTGGATTAGGTGCCCAAAGACCCCGTCATCAGCGGAAACGCTGAGTGCGGGGTCTTCGCGTATGTGCAGGCGTGTGCGGCCCGGAGCGGCCGTATGTCGGGGTCTGTGGACGAGGCGTGGACGGGATCTTGGGACGTAAGCGCAGGTCATGCCCTGTACCCCCATAGGCCCCGGACAGGTCCAGGGGCCTTGGGGGGTACCGCCTTGAGCGTGTCACTCGTACCAACAGAACCTCGACGGGGAAGTCCGTCAGCCGGTGGCTTTGGCGATGATGCGGTCCATCTCCTCCCGGCCGAAGGCTCGCAGGGTCGTGCTACGGACGTTGCCCAACGCGCCGACCTGTAGGAGCACTGCGGTGGCAGTCTCGTCGTCGGGCGCCTCCACGACAGCCACGATGTCGTACGGGCCGACGGTCCAGAAGAGGTTCAGGACCTTCACCCCGAGCTTCTGAGCCGCTGCCGTGAAGGCTTCGGCGCGTTGCGGGGTGTCCTTGTAGCCGCGGACTCCCTGGTCGGTCCAGTTCAGCAGCGCAACAAACGTCGGCATGATCCTTTACCCCTGTAAGTAGACGCAACTAGTCGTGGTCAACTCTGGGCATCATGCGCGTAATGCGCATGAGAGGCGCCTCTGAACGAGTGATGGAAGCCGGCCCTACTTCATGGCCCGGCCCGACATACACCCCGGAGCCACCGGCGCGGAATTCCTGAGGACAGGAACGCCCCTCTCGGCCAAGGCATGCCGATGCCCCCGGAACAAGTCCGGGGGCATCGGGGCTACCGTCGTCTGCGATCACTCCTACTCGCGCAACAGATCCTCAATACGCCGGTTGGCGACGTCTTGCCGTCCGTCGAGGCACTTGGCGTAGCGGGTCAGCAGGACCTCCACGCTGTTGCCGGCGCGCTCGGCCACCTCGGTGGGGTCGACACCGGCGTTGAGCCACGTCGACAGCGCCGAGTGCCGGAGGTCGTACGGCCGACTCGCGAGCGGCGAGGCCGCGACGGCCGGCGGAAGCGCGAGGAGCCGAGCTTCCTGCCACACGCGGTAGTAGGTCGACGACGGGACGACCGAGCCCTTCTCACTGAAGAACAGCCGCCCGTCGTCCGCCGTGCCGAAGGTGGCCAGGTGCTCGCGGAGCACGGCTACGAGGTGAGGCGGAATGGGCACCCGCCTGACGTCCTCGGTCGGCCGGTTCTTCAGCCCGCGGTCGTCATGGGTCTCCCCCGAGTCGGTCCACTGCTTGCCGACGGACGGACGGGTCCGGTGGAGCAGCGCCGAGCCCCAGCCCTGCTCGGGCAGCTTAAGGTCCGTCTCGACGATGCCGACCGCTTCCGCCGGCCGCAGGCCACCGAAGTACATGGCGGCGAACAGACCCACGAGGCGACGACCATGAGCACGCCGGTACCCGCCCACGTAGGAAACCGCCGCCAGGAGGTTCCGTGCCTGCTCCGGATTGGCGACAACCCGCGGGTCGACCTGGTTGGACACCTTCGGCTTCTGCCAGCGGACAGCCGTGATGGGGTTCTCCCGCAGCTCCCCCAGGTCGACGGCGTAGTTCGCGGCGTTGACGAGTGTCCGCCGCTTACGCCGCACGGTCTCCGCCGCTGCTGCCGTGCCGTCGAGCTTGAGCTTCAGCGAGTCGAGGACCGTGCGAGCCGTGGCCGCTTCAGCGAGATCGGCGAGCGGCCGGGATGCCTTGGACACCCAGTGGAGAACGTTCCGCACGTCGTCCGGGACTTCCCGGTCATCGGGCCCCGGCAGCACGAAAGCCCAGTTGCGCAGTGCTCTGCGGATTTCCTCGTCGGATGGTCGTCCGGCGCGCTCGTCGAGCAGTTCCAGCGTCACGCTGGTGAGTGATTCGTTGATGCCGTCCCGTGTGTTGGGGGCGGCATGAGGCCATTTCATGGCGAGGTACTTGAGCGCGAAGGTGTACCACGACACGGCCGACTTTTTCTCTTCCATCGAGGCCGGAAGTCCCGACTCCGTGTCGAACTCCTCGCCGTCGCGCATGGCACGCATGAGCTTCGTGCGGTAGTGGTCGGCAAGTGCCTTGGTACGGAAGGACTCCGAGAACACATTGCCTGCGACGGACCAGCGGACACCGTACGAGGGCGTTTTGGTGTCCCGCTTGCGGACTCCCCAGACCTTCACATCGAGAGACTTCACGCGGCCTCCTCCAGCTGTCGCAGCCATGTGTTGAAGTCACTCCGCCAAACCCGCAGCTCTCCGTTGGGAAGCTTGAATGCGGCCGGCCCGTACCCCAGTTCGCGCCAGCGGTAGAACGTCCGACGGGAGACACCGCCCAGCTCATCCAGGACTTGCCGAACGGTCATCAGCTCGTCGCGACGGGCTTCCATGTCGGTTCTCCTTCCGTTCCGGGGGCGGGTTCGAGGGACGCAGCGAGCCAGGCCTCTCCGTTACTCAGGCCGGTTCCGGCGAAGACCCAGTGGGCGAGGACGAGCGTGGTTTCGCCGTTCTGGGGAGCGGCCGTGGCGGCTTGGGCTCGGCGCCATTCGGCGCGGGCGTCGCGGAGGGCGCCGAGGGTGGTGGAGTAGCGGCGGGACTTGGTGGAGAAGTGGCCGCGGAAGCCGAGCATGTGGGCCCAGGCGCGTAAGCGGAGGTGTTCGAGGTCCTGGCGGGCGCCGAGGGTCCAGGCCGTTCGGATCATGCGGCGGGCGTGGTCGTTGAGCCGGGCCTGTGCCAGTTCGGCGAGGAAGCGGATCGGCCGGTCCAGGGTGCCGGTCGCTGTCTCGGCGCCTTTGGTGGCGTACTTGGCGATGTACGCCGCTACAGCCCGTTCGGTGAGCTCCTGGCCGCCGTCGAAGTCGGCGGAGCGGATGGTGCGCACGTCGAGCTGGCGCCCGAAGGTGAAGGTGTGGGCGCGGCCGTCGACGTCCGGTCCGTTGACGCGTGTGGCGGTGACGGCGGCATGGATGGCGTCGGTCAGCAGCTCGGCGGACGCCCAGGCCGGAGGTGCCGTGTCGCCGCCCTCCGGGCCGTCGAGGCGGATGACCGCGTGGAAGTGGACGGCGCCCCGCTTCTGGTATTCGGCGACCTTGGCGAAAGAGACGCGCGCGTGCTCGCGGAAGGCCCGTTGGGTGAGTCCGGCGCGCTTGGCGATCTCGCGACGCAGGTAGATCGAGAAGCGCCGCCAGAGGGCGCCTGCGTAGGCGTTCCAGAGGACGGCCGCTTCGTAGTCGTATGCGTCCGGGTCGAGGGGCGTACCGAGGGCCGGGTCTGTGTCGTCGTGCCGCGCACCGCAGCGGCAGGGCCGCCCGTTGGAGGGGCGGTTGTGGACCGGGCCGAAGCTCGGTGCGGTGAGGGTGGCGAAGACGCGCGGATGCGTGCCGACCTGTTCGGCAGTGCCCTTGCCGCCGTGGAGTCCGGCGGTGATCAGGTGGAAGGTGTCTCGGCGGTAGACCTCCGCGCAGGCCGCGCAGCGGGTGGCACGGCGGTTGTTGCAGCGGACGAGGAGACTTCCGGCGGCCAGGGAGGACGAGTCGAGGTGGTGGAGGACGCGCCCGATCTCTCCGGTCGTCCGGTCGACCGCGTACTCCGTGCGGTGGCCGTCGAGGCGCACGGGGTTCGTGCAGCCGCCCAGGCCGGAGAGTTGGCGGGCCAGCTCGGGCATGGTGCCGAGGGAGGCCAGCATGGAGAGTTCCGCCAGCGGGGGCGGAGTCTGCCGGGTGATGATGGGTCTTCCTTTCGGCTGTTCGGCGGTTGGGAGGGACGGCCCCGGGGCGGCGGGATGCTTGGCGGCGTTTGCCGCCCCGGCGGCCGGTCAGCGCCTGTTGGCGCCGGTGACGAGGGAGCGCAGGACCACGGCGGCGATAGTCACGGACACGGCCGAGACGGCGACCGCCGCCAGGAGCGCGGTGAGGACGACACCGACGACGACCACGGCCGCCGCCGCACCGGCGCCGACCCCGACGAACGGGGCGACCGAGCGACCGGCGGAAGGAGCAGGGGCATGGTCCTGCGGGATGTGGGTGGTGATGCTCGGGACGTGCGGGGTATCGGGCAGCTTGGGACGGAACATCGCGGGACTCCTTGTCGGTTGCGGTGTCATTCGTGGGTGCCGTTGACGACGTCGACCCCGGAGCGGGTGCCGGACTCGACGGCCGGGGCGAGGATGGTGTGCGAGAGCCAGAAGCCGAACAGCGCGATCACGACGGCGACCCACAGGCGGATGCCGAGGAACTTGATCGCGGCCCAGGCGATGACGCCCAGGACGAAGACGAGCGGCAGCGAGACGGTCACGGGAGCTCCTCAGCGAACGCGGCAGTGGTGAGTGCGCGCGGCCAGCTCGGCGGCGGCGCGACTGTCGTAGTCGGTGGAGAAGCCGCACCGCGGAGCCGTGCAGGCGGCGGTGTGCTTCTCGCGGCCCCGGCCGTCGTAGTAGGTGCCGACCTGGACGGGGCCGATGCGGACGACGCGGCGGAAACGGCGGTTGGCGGACATCAGGGCATCTCCTTGTCGGACTCGCCGGTGAAGTCGGTGACGTGGTCGGCCAGCCAGCGCAAGATCTCGTCGCTCTCGTAACTGTCGGCGGCGAGGATCACCGGTTCGGCGATCAGCACGGCTTCGGTGAGGCGGTTCTGTCGGGTCAGCTCGGCGGCGCGCTTCAGCGCGCGGAGCGTGGACGGGCGCAAGGGGGAAAGTCCTCCGGGTCAGGTGAGTTGGGTGGTGATGGCTTCGGCGAGCGGCATGGGCACACCGAGCCGGGCGCGAAGGGTCGACGTGTCGATGTCGGTCCCGGTCCGGGCGCGGTGTTCGTCAGCGACCTTGCGGGCGAGGGTGACGAGCGCGGGCGGCACCGAGGACGGAGACGGCGGAGTCGACTCCGATGTGGTGTTCGGCAGTTCGGGCGTAGCCGTGGGCGGCTCGACGTCTGCGGCGGTCGGTCCCGGCGCCTGTGCCGTCGAAGGCGGTTCCGGTGCCGTCGCCGGGTCCGCGCTGGGATGCGCTGCTCCGTGAGCGAGCAGCGTCCCACCGAGGAAGGCGACCGCGGGCCAGCCCGCGACGAGGATGCGGAGCCAGGCCGGCACGTCCTCCAGGTCGAGCAGACCGGCGGTGGCGACGTTGGCTCCGAGGGACGCCGTCAGCGCGACGAGGAACCAGCACCACCCGGCCGTCTTCGCCTCACCGGAGCGCAGGCGCCGCCAGGCCGCGACCAACAGCAGGTCGACGGAGACCGGATAGGCCCACGCCTTCCAGCCGTCCTGTCCGGCAGCCAGCGCCAGGTCATGCAGGTGAGCGAAGGACAGCGCGGCGGCGATCAACGCTTGAACGAGCACGGCGTCCACACGGACGGGCAGGGCACGCACGGCCACTCCTTCCAGTTCCGGGCATGGGTGGGGTAGGGACTTGGCGCGGGACGGCCGCGCCGACCGTGGGAGCGGGTCGGTTACTCGGTGATGGGCCGAGGAGTGGCCAAGGGGCCGCACTCCTTCACCGGCGCGGGTGGAACGTGAGGCCGGAACGGCGCGAGCGTCGGAACGTCCGGAGCGAGGTGTGCCGTCTCGCGGCAGGTGGCCGCAGCATCGGCGAGGGACAGGTGAGGCGTGCGGATGCGGGACCAGCCTCCGGACGTGTCGCCGACGACGGCGAGGCCGGGCAACTCGGCCGCGATGGCGCAGGAGGCCAGGACAGCCTCAGGGGCGATGTCACCGAGCGCCATCTTCGCGGAGGCTTCGTCGTTCACCCGGTGGCAGACCCGGCCGGTGAGCTGAGCCCGGAGCATGGTCGCTCCCTTGCCCAGCTCAGCACCGAAACGCTGCCCGCACACCTCCAGATAGATGCCGGCCGCGCGGCCGAGCTGGGCAAGTCGGATGAGCTGGGTGACCATCTCGTCCCGTCGCTCTTCCTCCTTCCTCGTGGCGACGAGGAAGAGTTCTGCCACTTCGTCGACGAACAGCACGATAGGAGCCGGGCGTTCGTCCTCCGGCAGACCCCAGACGTCCGAGGTGATCAGCTCGTCCGGGGTGCCGGGGGCGATGCCCTGCCGCGCTTTGATCAGGTCGTATCGGTCCTCCATTTCCTTGACGAGCACGGGCAGCAGTTCGGCAGCCTGCTCCGGGTCGGTCGCCAGCGCGGAGAGCCGGGGAGCGAATGGCGCCAGCTCCACCCCGCGCTTGCAGTCGATCCCGACCAGCGCCACCGGCTGAGCGGCCAGACCGACAAGCAGGTCCCGCAGGAACATGGACTTGCCGGACAGCGTGGCGCCGAGCACGAGTTCGTGGGGTACGGCCCGGTAGTCCCGGACGAAGGCGGTTGCGTCCTCCCGGAGAGCCACCGGCACGCGGAGTGGACCGGCGTCGGTCCGGCGAGGCATCTGCACCTTCCGCAGGACGTCGAAGCCGACGAGCCGCAGTTCCACGACACCGGGCTTGACGTCCCGCACGTACACGGCGTGAACACCCCAGGCGTGCCGCAGTCGTTCGGCCGAGGCCGCCACGTCCGCCGGTTCCTGGCCCGGAGCCAGCCGCAGCCGGAGCCGCAGACCGGTCGAGGTGGGCCGGATCATGCCCCGACGAGGAGGCACCGGCCGGACCTCACGTCGAGTCGTGGCCTTGACAGCCAGGGCCCGCCACCGGGGCGGCTCGACCGTCAGACCGCACGCGTCCATGGTGGAGGTGTACGAGGCCAGCAACCGGGCCACCGAAACGGACAGCCCGACCATGGACCAGTACGCCGCCGGATGAGCATGCCGGGCGTAGGCCGCGCCGCCTATCGCAGCGAGCGACCCGCCCACCTCGGCCCACGTCACCAGGTCGGTCACGACGATCAGCCCGCCTGCTCCATCGGGAAGGCGCCGGGAGCAACGGCGGTCGCCCGGTAGGCGATGCCATGCCGCTGCTGCCCGTTGAACACGCTCTCCCACGGCCGGGCGATGAGCCCCGGCAGCGAGACCGGGGCCCCGACGGTCAGGCCGTCCGTCACACCGCTCTCGGGGACGGTGACCTGGATCAGCGACGACTCACCCTCGTCGATGAAGACGACGCCGACCGTCATCAGCGCCTCACCACTCACGGCGTCCTTGGCAATCTCACCGGTCTGCCGGTCGCGCACCTTCGGCGCCGGCGCTTCGGTGAGCAGGATCGTGGCGGCCGAGGCGTCAATACGGATCACACGCACAGATTTCTCCTCTTGAGTCGATCAACCTGCCCGACAAGTTGACTTAGCAAGTTCGGAGCTAGGGATGCCAAGTTGACTTGTCAAGTGCGAATCGAGGTGGAGTAGGCGGCGAACGGGCCGCCAATCGGGCTCAGTTCAGACGGTAGGTGTCTTCCAGTTCCTGCCGGTCGGCGGGAAGCAGCACGTCGGAGACTTGCAGCGCCTGCCCGGAAGCGTCACACGCGACGACCAGGACCCTGAGGACCGGAACCCCCTCAGGGAGATCCAGAAGCTCCGCTTCGGAGGGCTCCGGCAGACGTGCCGAAACCCGTTCCGTCACATGGTCGAAGCGGACCTTCTTGCGCGTCTCCAGGTGTGCGCGGGTGCCACCTGCCAGCGCGTCGGCGCTCTCCAGTTCCGTACCTTCGACCAGGCCGGCGGGGAAGTAGGACGACACCAGCTCCACCGGTTCGCCATCCTCCTCCGCCAGGAACCGGCGCATGAGAATCTTGGCCCGCTTGGGCAGCCCGAGGACGGATGCGACTCGCGCCGGAGCGGGGACGTAACCGACTTCGACCAACCGGCCGGCCGCTTGCGACTCATCGCGCGTGAGCGTCTCACTCCCCCGGCGGTCCTTCTGCTCGACGACAGCCGGGCGGCCTCGCACGATCGTGCCGAACCCCTGTCGGGACTCCAGCCAGCCATCACGCTTCAGCAGCTCCAGCGCCCGCACGACGGTGGGGCGGGACATCCCGAAGGACTGCACCAACTGGTTCTCGCTGGGCACCCGAGTGCCAGGCGGGTACGTGCCGTCCTCGATGCGACGCTGGATCGTCTGTGCGAGGCGCACGTACTTCGGTGGCTCCACTTCATACGCCATGAACGCCGCCTGTCGGGATTGGCCAAGTCAACTGGTCAACCAGACTAGCGAATCTTCGATTGTCAATGTAGAAGCGGAGCGAACTCTTACCTTCCGGGCCAGGCATCGGCCACCACGAAGGAGACAACGGTTCCGCCGAAGCGGCTCGGTGCGGCGTGCCACGACTCGGCCAGCGAATCGACCAGGAGCAGTCCGCGCCCGTGGGAGTCGTTGGCGTCGGGATGCCTCAGCCGCACGTTCGCCGGAAAGCCGGGGTTGTGCACGTCGACCCGAAGCGAGGTCCCCTCACGGAACCACTCAACCCGGACCAGCCAAGGATCGTCCGACCGGCCGTAAGCGATGGCGTTGGTCACCAGCTCTGAGATCATCAGCGCACAGTCGTCGACGGAGCAGGCCGGGTTGTACGGGGCGATGAACTTGCGGAACCAGCGCCGAGCCCGCGGCACAGACTCAGCGACAGGGTGCAAGGTCATCGCACCGAGACGCGGTGATTCCTCAGACGGGTAGCGGTCGATCACATAGGCCATCAGGTGCTCACTTCCTGCCGCTGCCGTCGCAGTCGAGGCAGCGCCGCTTTGATGTGGCACGGGTGCGATCGGCGGCGGTGGCAAGCGCCAGGGTCGTTCGTGAGCCGACACGCTTCCAGCCGCGCCCCCGGCAACCCCGGCAAGGTAAGTGCGTGCCCTGATCCGGCCGCTGACTCGTCACACCGCGCCTCCTCCCAGTGAAGTGGCCTTAGCCACTTTCTGGATAGTGGCATTAGCCACTTGGCCGACGCAAGCGATTCACTGCAACTGGCCCCCTCAGGTGAGGGGGTAGCCCTGCTCGAACGCCCAGCGATGCGGCGGGTAGGTGGCCTCAGCGAACTCCAACGGCCGGTCCTGGAGGTCGAAGACGACGTGGTGCACGATCAGCACGGCGGAGCCGGCAGCAAGTTGAAGGTCCTCGGCCTCTTCCTCAGTCGCCGCACGCGCACACATGCGATCTTCCGCGTAACTCCCCTGCCGTCCGGTCAGGTTCTCGACGTACAGCAGCGTCCCCTCTTGGATCCGCTCCGGCTCCAGAAGCTTCGGCGCACGTTGACCGACATCCGGAGCGAACCACGAGGTGGAGAGCGTGATCGGCCCGTCCTGGTTGTTGGTAACCCGCCGCCGGTGCACCGCCCGACGATCCTTGACCAGGCCCAGCGCCTCAGCGACGTGATCCGGCGCCTCCAGCCAACCGGCAGAGGTGATCACGGCGTACTCACCAGGCGTGTAGATCTTCCCGGTCTGCCGAGCGCGCCCGTACAACTCACGAGCCCGCCGGTTGACTTCGAGGCTCCGCACGTACGTGCCCGACCCCTGACGCTTCTCGACAAGCCCTTGATGACTCAGCGCCTCCAACGACCGCGCGGCCGTGGGCCGGGAAACCTTCCAGTCCGCCGCCAACTGCCGTTCTGACGGCACCTCATCACCTGGTCGCAGGTCACCCCGAAGAATCTGATCACGGATGTAGTGCGCGATCTGGAGATACTTCGGCTGAGCCTCCTCGATCTGCGGCATCAGTCCTCCTCACCCAAGGCGAGCCCCAGGCGAGTAGTCGGGCACCCCGCTACCGAGCTGAGGCCTGCTTCTCGATACAAGTGGCTATGGCCTCTAGCCACTATAGGGTGAGTGGTCAACCCCCCACCCCGTAGGCTGAGACGCATGACGCGGTTGATCGTCGCAGCAGGAGGAGGGGGCGACGCAGTCGCCGCCGCAATGATTCACGCCGCCCTCTACGGCGACGAGGACCAGGCGGTGATCCTCACGTACGCGTGGGACCGCCTCCTGATCGACCCGGTTCCGGGTCCCCGAGGGCTAGACAACTTCACCGGCCTCCAACCCCTCACACCAGCAGTCTGGGCGGTGCCGGCCGAGGCCCGCCCCATCGCTCCGGCGGGTTCGACTCTCCCCCGACTCGCAGCAGAGCTCCGGCACACGTTCGCGCTGATCGACGCACGCCACGGGGTCGAGGGTGTCACCCGCCAACTCGAAGAGCTGGTGGACCACTTGTCACCGGTCTCGATCGATCTCCTTGACGTAGGCGGCGACATCCTCGCCCGCGGCGATGAACCGACGCTGAAGAGCCCCCTCGCCGACGCCGTCACACTCGCCGCGTGCTGCCAGGTGAATGCACCCGTCCGCCTCCTGGTGACGGGCCCCGGCCTCGATGGCGAACTCCCTCTCGACGAACTGCGCGGCATGCTCGGTCCGCTAATCCACACCCTCACAGCGAAGGACGTCGAACCGATCAGCTCGGTCCTGGAGTGGCATCCCTCCGAGGCGACCGGGATGCTCGCGGCGACAGCCCGAGGCGTACGCGGCACCTGCGAAATGCGAGACGCCGGCCTCCCGGTCCCCCTCACCGACGAGGGACCGACGGTCCATGAGGTCGACTTGGACGAGGCACTCACCCGCAACCAGTTGGCCCGAGCCATCCTGACCACCGCCACCCTGGACGAGGTCGAGGCACACAGCCGCGAAATCTGCGGCTACTCGGAGATCGACTACGAGCGCAACAAGGCGGCATGGCTCAAGGCTCAGCCACCGGTGCCGCTCGACCCCGAAGCCGTACTGTCTCAGCTCGACCAGTTCGAAGCCGAGGCCCGCAGCCGCGGAGTCACCTACACAACGTTCCGCCGCATCACTGAGGCCCTGAACCTCAACGGCTCCTTGCGCGAGGACCTGCGCCAACTGCTCATCAACAGCCGTCCGAAGCAGTACGACGCTCCCTTGTGGCGCATCACAGCCGCTACTGAGTAACAACCTTCTTCACGGGTTCAAGGCTCGCTGCGCTCGCTCGTCTGGCGGCCGACGGCGCATGTCGATCATCGCCAACCCGACCGCCGCACACTCCGCCCCAGCGCATCAACGGCCGCACCGGCCCACACACCACCGCCACCACGATCCGGCCTCAGGATAGGAAAGACGCAACAGCAGCTCGACACCAACGCCCCCGTTTCAGGGGCCACGTCGCCGCCCTTTCCACCCGGTTGCCTACACCAGTAGGTCGGATCAAACCGAGGGCCGCGCCAAGCGCGGCGGCGCCGGCCGGTCGCCGCCGCGCCGCCTCCATGTCTTCGCCACCGGCGCACGTCGCCGCCCGCCCGTCGCCGCCCGCAGCGACCACATTCCAACACGGGCACGGGGAACGAACGATGACCCCCAACGGGCAGGTCAAAGACGCTTTGTGTTACCGCAAGAGGCTGGATCGCGGTGACGGCGGCATGCGGGCCGACGCTGCCAGATACGCGGGCGTTCATACGGCCCGCTGATCCCGCACCAGGCCACCGGCCGGACGGGGGACGCGGCCATGACGCAGGGGAGAAACCCCGTCGTGGCTGGGGCGGTCGGCTCCGCGACTTTAGCCAGCCACTTTGGCGCGAGCCTCGAAGATCATGGCCCCAACGTCGTGCTTCAACGGGCAGGTCCACAGACTGCCCGACGCGCCGGAAGCTTACGGGGCCATGATCACTCGCGCCAAAGCAGCTCCTGGCCAAAGTCGCTACGCCAACCTAGTGCGCCGGTCACTTGCCTATCAGGGCCCAACTCACGATGCGCTGGGACAGGGCGGCGCCACTACAATATGCCCCCAAACCAGAGGCATGCGCCGCGCTTCGCCAGTTCCTGCTTACGCTCGTCGTAGTCCGGCATGACACGGGCGAGCAACTGCCAGAATGCGGGGCCATGGTGAGGCTCGCGTAGATGCGCAAGTTCGTGCGCCAGAACATAATCAACGAGTGATGGGGACAGCTGGAGCGTCGCCCAGTGGATGCGCACCCGTCGTCCGGCCGTCGCACTTCCCCACTTGTGGCCGAGGTCCGCCACTTCGATAGGCCCCGCATCAACTCGTAGTCGCGCTGCCCACGTCCGAGAGCGGGGTCGTAGCCAGGCCTCGCCGCAGCGCTGGTACCAGGCGATCAGGCTTGCCTCTCCCACACCGAGTAGCTGTCGCGGCAGGACAAGTCGGCCTCGCTCCAGGCGGACAGCGCCGTCCACTTCATCGATCTTCAGTCGATGGCTGCGCCCCAAGTACAGGAAGCCCTCACCGTCGACGAGCTCCTTGGTGATGGGCTCGTAACGCAGAACTTCCTTCTCGACTAGCTTGCGGTAGACCCACTCGCGTTTCGACGCCAAGAATTGCTGCAGCTCCTCGGTCGCCACGTCAGCGGCGGCCTTCAGACGCAAGGATCCGTCGACCTCGATGGTGAGCCGAGCCATACGGCTGCTGCCGCCGATCTCAACAGGTACGCGCATATCGTCAAGCTGGAGGACACTGGTCATGAGCGCCGCCAGGTACGAAGTTGCTCCCTGATCAAAGACTGATTCGAGCGCGCCAGCTCCATGAGGCGGTCAGCAATGGCCGCCTGCTCGGCGAACGGAAACAGGTCGCAGTCATCCAGCTTATGGACGATGGTTTTACGCAGCTCGTCCTGAGCGTGCGCGTTTTGCCAAAATCGCACTATGCTGGCGTGCCGTAGCACCTCACCGACGATATCTTCGGCCAGGTTCAGGACGTCCGCCCGCACCTCGTCTGGCAGGGTGGTACTGGTGGCGACCTCACTCTCCAGAAGGCCGTGGAAGCGGGAAACGAGCGGGTTTTCGTGGACGCGCGACGAGCTGGACTCGCCGGTCATGTCGCCGAGCAGTACCTCAAGCGCGAAGCTAAGCTGGTCCCATTTGCCGGTAAGCGACTTCAGTATCTCGTCGAGGCGCTCGGAGAGCTTGGTGTAGCGAGCGGGGTCCTCGTCTAAGTTCGTCCGAATGTGGAACCGCAGGGCATGTTCCATTTCCGAGGCCTTCGCCTTGTCGGAACTAAGACCCTTAACCTTCGCGAGGAAGTCTGGGTCGGTGACCGAGACGGGCGCGATCTTTGTCGCGATATCGAGCGCCGTAACGTGTTCGTCGATCAGGGCACGCACCTTCTCGCCGTACAGCGAGGCGTTGAAGTCTCCGAGGCCGTCGTCCCGGTAACGTCGCCGGGCGACCTTTTGGATCAGACCGAGCCTCTTGGCGTCAGCCACGAAGGGTAGCGCCTCGGGACGGGGCAGGATGATGTCGAGCGTGGTGAGGAAGTGCTTGAGCAGCGCGCCAAAGCGGGCCCTGAGAGCATCGTCTGAGAGCAGGTCGACGCAGGCCTCGATGTCCTCATCCAACTCAAACGTCTCGATACCCGCCTGGGCGAAAAGCGCCAGCACTCGGGCGTGCCGGTCACGCAGCTTCGGCACCTCGTCCGCAATCGAGGCCAGCGCCCCGATGGCATCCTCGGCGTCCTCGGGCGCGTAGGCTTGGAGCGCCTTTTGCAAATGGGCGCCAACGCCGAAGTAGTCGACCAACAGGCCGGCGGCCTTACCCGGGCAGGTCCGGTTGACACGGGCAATGGCTTGGAGCAGTTCGGCGTCCTGGATAAAGCGGTCGAGGTAAAGCACCTGCTCGACCGGGGCATCGAAGCCGGTCAGCAGCATAGTGCGTACCAACAGGAAGGCGGCCGGACTCGCCTGCTCACCCGGGGGGCCCAGCGGCTTCTTAAACTCGGCGATGACCGCTTCCTGGCGGCCCTTGTCGGTCCATTGCAGCCAGGTCGGGGCATCGTTGTTGCTGCCCGAGATCACCGGAACGAAGTCCAAAATCCGGATGAGCTCAAGGTGCGGCTGGGCGCGGACCAGGACCTGCTTGCGGCGATCGAGCCCGTCGATGTCCAGGCTGCCGTCCTCGGCCCCGCGCACTAGGGACTCCGGCAAACGCTCGATCTGCGCAACGAGGTCATCCCGGGCGCTGAGGAGCGCCTCGCGGTACCGCACCGTCGCAAGGCGGCTGGTAGCGGACAGCTGCGCCTTAAAGCCGCCGGGAAGCACTGTCGACACGTAGTGCCAGAGAATCGACTTCGCCTTGGCAGCGATGAGTTTCGGGGCTTCCAGCACGGCGCCGGTCGTGGCGTAGCGCGCCTTGAGTTTCTCGATCTCCTCGTCGGAGTGCTCGGCGAACATGTCCTCGAACAGTTCGTCCAGGTCGCTACCGCCGACCACCGCCCCCTTGGCGGTGCGTCCCTCGTAGAAGATGGGAACGACGGCGCCGTCGTGCTCGGCCTGTCGGATGGTGTACTTGTCGATGAACGACCCGAAGATGGCGTCGGTGCGCTTCTTCCCTTCCCGCATGATCGGGGTGCCGGTGAAGCCGATCTTGGCTGCGTTCGGCAGCGCCGCCATGAGGTTGGCGTGCAGCGTCGAGGTCTGGGAGCGGTGCGCCTCGTCGACGAGAATCACGATGGTCTCGTCGGTATTGAGGACCCCGAGTGCCTCGTTCTTCTCGTCCGCGGCCATGTGGCTCTCACCGGCGCCGGCGGCATCTGTGTCCCGGTATTTCTGGATCATGGCGAAGACCAGCGCAGGGCCCTTCTCAGCCAGGATGGTCCGCAGCTGAGCCGTGCGCCGCGCCCGGACGACGCCCTCACCGGAGAGCTTGGCGGTCTCAGAGAGCTGCTTTTCGAGGTCGGTGCGGTCAGTGATGACCACGACCTTGAAGGCGCGCAGTAATGGATCCGAGCGCATCGCCCGAACCAAAAACACCATGGTCAGAGACTTGCCTGATCCCTGAGTGTGCCAGATCAGACCGCCACGGCGATCGCTCTCGCCATCGTGAGCTCGCGTCTTGCCAGTCCGGAGACGCTTGAGCGCCTGCCCGACGGCGCGGTACTGCTGGTAACGGGCGACGATTTTGATCCGCCGGCCGTTGACCTCTGTAAACAGGGTGAAGTGCCGGATGAGGTCGAGCAGGTTGGGCGGTGCCAGCATCCCGGCAGTGAGCAACTCTTGACCCGTCAGCTCCGCCGCGGGCTTGCCAAGCCACATCGCCAGCTCGTCACGGGTAAGAGGGAAAGCGTCCTTCCACTCCAAGTAGTGCTCCGGCCCCGCAGTGAAGGTGGCGACGCGTGCCTTATCGCCGTAGGTCGAGACCACAAACTGGTTCGTCCAGAACAACTGCTCGTTACCTTCGGGGAGGCCGAGGTGACGCTGATTGGCGTAGCGACGTAGCTGCGTAATGCCCTCGGCCATGGGATCGGTGATGTACGGGCTCTTACACTCGATAACCACCAGGGGGATGCCGTTGACAAACAACACGACGTCGGGAGCGACGAACTTCTTGGCCTGGCCGCCGGGCTCATCCACCCGGAACTGGCTGATCGCCAAGAATTCGTTGCGCTCCGGGTGGTCGAAGTCGATGAATCTGACGCGCTGAGAGCGACCCTGATCCCAGTCCGGCAGGCCCGCCACGGACACGCCCTCAAGGAGGCGTCCGGTCATCCTCTCATTGAGCTCAATGAGCTTGCCAACTTCAGCTCGCGTCAGTGACGACACCACCTCAGCGAGGCGCGCATCGTCCAACCACGGCAACCCGTCCGGCCCAGGATTGATCTTAAGCAACGCGGTGCGGAGCCTCTGCTCAAGGATCGAGCCGCGAAAGGAGTCGCGCCCCGTGACTGACGGGTCGGACTTCGACCCCTCGACTACCTGCCAGCCGAGACCTTCCAGCTGGCCAAGTAGCGGCTTCTCAACCTCGGTGTACTCCGGGCCCTTGCTCATGACGCAGCCTCCACAGGCACGTGGACTCGTCCGGTAAGGAGATCGGCGATCAGACCCTTTCTAAGTGTAGTGAGCTTCATCAGCTCTCTAACCTCGTCCGCGAGACGTCGATCGGCAGCTGCAGCCCGACTGGCAATGACCGCTTGTTCTGCCAGCGGCGGAACAGCAACAAGGAGCGACTTCATTTCCGACACATTGAAGTGCTGTTGCGCCAATCCGCCTTGCGCACGCAACACTTGCCCTTTACCTAGATCGGAATTTACCCACAGAGAAAGATAATCGGGGCACACTTCCGAGCCTGGGCGGGTGATGATAATGTCTACGCAATTGGCAGACGGAAGCGATTGAGGAATAACAGCCGTTGTGCCAGGATAGCCAGTTCGAACGGTTACCAGATCACCCGGTTTAACCGCACTTTTACCCATCGCCGCATGATCAGCAAGAGACATATAAACTACATCACTGACATCCAAGCCACTCGCGCGAACATTCGCGGAGCGCAGAACTGGGACACCTGATGAACGGTAGTACTGTGTTGGTCGAATTACGATGCCGACGACGATTTCTCGGGACAGAGCGCCACACGTAGCAATTCGCCACCCACGCGGAATTAGACCAAGTACAGTATCCCTAAATTCGCTTGACTCCTTGTGCGGATCACGTAGGCGACCATCGCCGTTGACTCCACAGGAGAGGAGATCTTTTACCAAACCCTCCCTGACAAGCTTAAGCTTCTCTACAGTCCGCTCGGCTAGAGAAATCTGAGCGTCTAGCGCGTCCAGGATCTCCACGATGCGCTGCTGTGCGGGCAATGGTGGCAGCTTGATACGAAAATCACTCAAGGCAGGCAGATTGATGTTCTGAAGCCCCGTGCTGCCACGCATGGTCACCCTCAGATACGACCGAATGTCGTCAGAGTTCAATAGCCTGAGCAGATATCGACCGAGCACGCGACGCTGGTCGCATTTGATCCCCACAAGAAAGGAAGCAAAGAGGAAATCACTTTCATCTTCGATGATGATCGCATTTCCGATTCGATCGGGATTACCGTTCGAGCCAACAGCCAAAATCCAACCTTTGGATGCAGCCGTACGCTCCCGCACACTATCAGGGATACCCGACAGATACACTAGGTCGCTAGTTGTCAGGTTTTCTTGAATATTTGGAATCCTTAGCACGGGAACTCTTCCAGCCCCGGGGTGGCGGTGCTCCTGATCAGCAGACCAGCTCACGCCTCGCTGAAAACGGACGACATCGCCAATCCGAACACTACTCATAACCCAGCTCCTTAAGGAACCCGGCCAGCGTCGTAGCGGCAGCATCTCGCTCTGCCTCTAGTTTTGCGAGCGGCGTCTGATATTTATCCCACCAGCTCTCGAAGGCCGCGATCACCGCCCGGCGATGGCGGACAATTCGGTCGTTGGCATCGGCCACCAGGTCACGCTCCATAGCATCGAGCACGACCTGACGTGCGAACGCATCGTCGAGAGAACTACTGGCCGCCGCGAGACGGTCGGCGAACGCTGCCTTCTCAGCCTTCAGCTGCTTCTTCGTGGCGGTCAGCTTCGTCTTCAGTCTCTTCAGTTCGGCCGGTGACAGCGTTTCCTCGCTGGGCTCCGCGTCCTCCTCTTCGTTCAGGGCATTAGCAGCCTTGATCGTGCTGTCCAGCTCGGCCGTCTCGGCTTCCAGGGCAGCCAGCCGGTCGAGATACTCGGGTAGCAGCGCCCGAGCCACCTTGTGGTCGAGTGGGTCGACCTTCGCCTTCTCTTCCGCGAGTGCGTCCAGCACCGTAGCAACCCAGGCCTCGATGAGTCCGCGATAACCATGGGTAGCGAGCGCCTTGAGGTCTGGCAGACTCTCGCCCCACCAAGAAGCCACGATGCCTCGGATCGCAAACGGGTCGAGCAGCGGCGTAGAGACGAGCGTGTTTCGGAAGGTCTCGATCAGCTCCTTGCGTAGATCGATGAGATCACCAGGCGACTCCAGCCTGTCGAAGCTCGCTTGCTGCGCCTCCCACCAAACCCGGATGGCGTCGAGTACGGCGCTCTCTGCGGCGACCACTCCGCAGTCAGCCTCGATCAGGCCACGGAGGTCGCGTCGCTCGGTCACGACGTCGGTGAAATGCAGGTAGTCGTTACTCTTCGAGGCCAAGAGGTGCTCTGGTGTCAGACCATGGGCGGCAAAGAGATCTGCCTTGGCGCTGACCTCGGTCTTCGGGATACCACCGTGCAAATGCGCCCGCACGTCCTGCGGCTCGGGAGGCGGTGTGGTGTCGACGTACCGGCGGATATTGAGGTTATCGTCGTCCTCAGCCAACTCGCCGCGGGAGACGACGCGCGCGAAGCCGGGAATGTCCTCGAACGAGCGGTAGGCCGAGACGATCTTCTCAATGTGTTCGGGCTCCAGGTAGTTCTGCGCTCGGCCCTCGCGGAAGTCCCGGTCAGCATTGATGAAGAGCACCTTGCCCGCGCGATCCTTCGGCTTCGAGCCGAGGGGCCGCAGCACGAGAATGCATGCCGGGATGCCCGTGCCGTAGAAGAGCTGGGGACCGAGACCGATGACCGCCTCAACGAGGTCGTCGTTCAGAAAGCCTCTGCGAATCTTTGCCTCGTCGCCACCCCGGAACAACACGCCGTGCGGCATCACCGTCGTGACGAGCCCGCCAGGCCGAGTAACTGCCAGCATGTGCTGGACGAACATCAGGTCGGCCTTCTTACCCTTCTCGGGCGTGTATCCGTAGCGGAAGCGCTCGGGGAACGGAATGGCGTCGGCTGAGTAGTTCATCGAGAACGGCGGGTTGGTGATCACTCGGTCGAAGCGCTGCAGCTCCCCGCCCGTGATGTGCGCTGGGTCTTCGAGCGTCCCGTCGTCGTTGTTCCGAAGATCCGCATCCGGAATGCCGTGGAGCAGCATGTTCATCTTAGAGATGGCCCAGACGCTGCCGTCCTTCTCCTGGCCGGCGAGGGCGAGGTTGCGGCCGTCGCCGCCCGACTCCTCGACATACTCCTTGGAGAGGATCAGCATGCCGCCAGATCCCGTGCACGGGTCGTAGACGCTCATGCCGGGGCGCGGGTCGGCGATCTGCACCATGAGGCGGACGACGTCACGCGGTGTGTAGAACTCGCCGCCTTTCTTGCCTGCCGAGTCGGCGAAGTCCCGGATCAGATACTCGTAGGCGGCGCCGAGGAGGTCGGGGAATTCAAAGTCCTGCTGCCGAAGCGGCACTTTGTTGAAGTGCATGATCAGCTCGCGCAGCTTCTTGTCGGACATCGACGACTGACCGATCTTGCGGTTGAAGTCGATGTGCTGAAGCACCCCATCGAGCGAACGGTTGCTGTGTTCCAACTCCTCCAGGGCCTTGTTCAGGCCACTGCCAACCGACTTATGTAGATGATCGCGGACCTGGTCCCAGCGGGCCCGCTGCGGAACGTAGAACGTCCGGTAAAACGAGGGAGACTCGGCCCGCTGCTCAGCCTCGGCTTGAGAGCGGCCCCGTGCCCGCTGCTCCGAGATGACCTGACACCGCTCGGCCTCGAACTGGTCGGACGCATACTTCAGGAACAGCATCCCGAAGATGTACTCCTTGTAGGCCGAGGCCTCCATGGAGCCGCGCAGCACGTCGGCAGCGGCGAAGAGGTGCCGCTCCAGCTGCGGCAGAGTCAAGCGTGGCATCCGGTAGTTCGTCCTTCCTGGCGTGCGTCATCCCCTCGCCCCGGAGACCGAGTGGGACCAGGAGGAGCTACATCCTGCAACCTTAGCTGTGAGGACCGTTAGAAGGTTGCTGCTTCCCTTGCCCACGGCGGCTCGGTGCCGCCACGTCTACCGTCCGTGAGGTGCTGTCCAGTACGACCGTCCCAGACAGGCTGGTCTTCGCGGAGCTGCCCCGAGCCCTCGGTTTCGAGCGGATCACTCCGAGAAGCCCGAGGCGGCGGAGGCTTGCGTCGCTCAACGACCTCACCAGCGCCAGCCTGCCGGGGGCTACGCGGTCGAAACTCTGGCCTAGGAGTTGCCGATCCCAGCGCACGGCAGAGCAATGCCCCGATCGTCCTTATCATCGGTATTGCTTTGGCCCAGCAGCTTAGAACCAAGGCACGAGACGACGACGGCTGAGACCTCGAAGACTGCGTCGAACACATAGTGACTGGGCGAGAAGTCACGGTCACAAATGGGCGCCCGGAAGAGAACCTTCTTGAATGACCGCTACGCGAAGCTGTGGACCATCCGTGGACGGCCTGCGCTTTCCAGGCCATGCGCAGGCCGCTGAGCAGGCCTAATGCATGAGACGCATTGGGCCTCCGGAGCCATATGCGCAGGTTCGAATCCTGCCGGGGCACTCGCCGAATCAACCGTCAGATCTGGTACGGGATGAGGGCGGATGCCGACATGAAGAGGGCGGGAGTCAGTTCACTGGCTCCCGCCTCTTTCGTTGTGGGGTCACATGCGCGGCGGGCTCTCGAACGGGACGAACGCGTCGTCCTTCCTCATCGCGCACAAGGCCCAGATGATGAAGCCCGAGACGGTGATCATGATGGCCGACCAGACCGGGTAGTACGGCAGCGACAGGAAGTGGGCGATGATGACCAGGCCGGCGATGCCGACGCCGAGGACGCGCGCCCATGTCGACCCCATGAACAGGCCGAAGCTGACGACGAAGGCGACCACGCCCAGGGTGAGGTGGATCCAGCCCCAGGCCGTGAGGTCGAACGCGAAGACGTAGTTCCGCGTCGAGACGAAGACGTCGTCCTCGGCGATCTCCGCGATGCCGCGCATGATGTCGAGAATGCCGCCGATCATGAGCATGATGGCCGCGAAGACGGTCACGCCGGTGGCCCATTCCCGCATCGACGTACGGGCGTTGTCCGGGTGCGTGGTGGTCATGCCGGCTACCTCGTTCCCATGTCGCCAAGATCGTGCCGTTCTCAGCGTGCACGCGGCAGGACGCGGCGGCCTCACCCGGGAAGGGTGAGGCGAGGGCGGAGATCAGTTCAGCACTTTCGCCCCATACGCACCATTGTTCTACCGTAGAGAGGAACGATGCTGCTCATCCCCTCACCGATCATCGAGGTGACGGTCATGACGGAGACCACTCAGCGCAGGAACGCGTCACAGGGCGCGTCGCAGGACGGCAAGGGTGCTCCCGGCACCCGCGGAAGCACCACCATCGCGGACACGGTCGTCGCGAAGATCGCGGGCATGGCGGCCCGGGAGATTCCGGAGGTGTACAACCTCGGTGGCGGGATGACCAGGGCCTTCGGGGCTGTGCGTCAGCGGGTGCCGGGCGGGGGCGGCGGGGTCACCCAGGGGGTGAAGGTCGAGGTGGGCGAGCGCCAGGCTGCCGTCGATCTCGATGTCGTCGTCGAGTACGGCGCCGCCATCGTCGACACCGCGGCGGACATCCGGACCAACGTCATCAACGCCATCGAGCGGATGACCGGTCTTGAGGTCGTGGAGGTCAACATCGCCGTCGGCGACGTCCATCTGCCGGACGAGCAGGAGGACGAGGAGTCCGGGCAGCAGGAGAGGCGGGTGGCCTGAGGGCCCGACGTCCCAGGGTCAGCAGACCTCCGCGGCCGCCCCACGCCCCCCGGGAGCATGCTTCCCGTCACCGGCGGCCGCCGCCTGCGCAGCCCGGCCGGGCTGCGCAGGTGACCTCGACGCCCTCGCGTCGGCAGTGAGCGCCTTCCACGTCCGCGGCTCCGCCGTGCGGCGCACCGCACCGCCCCGAAGACGGCGGGCCCCGTGCGGTGCGGTGAGGGTCGGCACCGTCGCGTCGGTCAGGCCGAGCGCTTGCGGGGGGTCGACTTCTTCGCCGTCGTCTTCTTGGCGGTGCTCTTCGACGCCGTCTTCTTGGCCGTCCCCTGGCCCGACTTGGCCGTCGACTTCTTCGCCGCCGTGGTCTTCTTGGCCGCCGTCTTCTTCGCGGTGGACGTCGACTTCTTGCCGCCGGTCTGCTTGGGGGCCGCGCGGGCCGTCTTGCGCTGCGGGAGCGGCTTGACCTCGGCGTGCTCGGCGTCCTCGCCCCGGGACTCGCGGGCCGCGCGGACGCTGCTCTCCAGGGCCGCCATCAGGTCCAGGACCTTGCCGCCCGCGGCCGGTTCCGGGGCCTGGGGCGGGGCCTCGCCGGCGGCCTTCGCGGCGATGACCTCCTCCACGGCCTCTCGGTACTCGTCGTGCAGGTCCTCCAGGTCGACCTCGCCCAGGGTGTCCATCAGCGCGTCGGCCAGGTCCAGTTCCTGGTCACGGACGGTGACGTTGGTGTCGGGGGCCAGGCCCTCGGGCGCGCGGACCTCGTCCGGCCAGAGCAGGCCGTGCATGGCGATGGCCTCGCCGACGACCCTGAGCATGCCCAGACGCTCGCGCCCACGCAGGGCGAACTTGGCGATCGCCACCTTGTTGCTGCGCTTCAGTGCCTCGCGCAGCAGTGTGTACGGCTTCGCCGCCGGGGCGCCGCTCGCCTGGAGGTAGTAGGCGGCGTCCATCTGAAGGGGGTCGATCCGGTCCGCCGGGACGAAGGCGACGATCTCGATCGTCTTCGCCGTCGGGAGGGGCAAGCTGGAGAGGTCCTCCTCGGTGATCGGGATGATCGTGCCGTCCGCGTCCTCGTAGCCCTTGCCGATCTCCCCCTGGGTGACCTCGCGGTCCTCCAGTTCGCAGAATTTGCGGTAGCGGATGCGGCCGCCGTCCTCGGTGTGGATCTGGCGGAAGGAGATCGAGTGGCTCTCGGTGGCGTTCACCAGCTTGATCGGAATGCTGACCAGGCCGAACGAGATGGCGCCGTTCCATATGGATCTCACGTGCTGCACCCTTCCGGTCACGCTCGGGAGTGTTCGTCACGGTTTGCATGGGATTCTTATCGTATGGCGCCTATCACAGTGGTGGAGGGGCGACGGCTCGCTCTCAGCAACCTGGAGAAGGTGCTGTATCCCGCCTCCGGCTTCACCAAGGGCGAGGTGCTGCACTACTACGCGACCGTCGCCGAGGTCCTGCTCCCCCATCTGCGGGACCGGGCGGTGTCCTTCCTGCGGTATCCGGACGGGCCGGACGGGCAGGTGTTCTTCACCAAGAACGTGCCGCCGGGTACGCCCGAGTGGGTCACCACCGCCGAGGTGCCACGGGTCGAGGGGCCCTCGCGGATGGTCCTGGTGCAGGATCTGCCGAGCCTGATGTGGTCGGCGAACCTCGTGGCCGAGTTCCACACCCACCAGTGGCTCGTCGGCACGCCGGACGAGGCCGACCGGATCGTGTTCGACCTCGACCCGGGGGCGCCGGCGAGCATCGTGCAGTGCTGCGAGGTCGCGCTGTGGCTGCGGGAGCGGCTCGCACGCGACGGCATCGAGGCCTACGCCAAGACCTCCGGCTCGAAGGGGCTGCATCTGCTGGCCGCCGTGCGGGGGGCGTCCTCCGAGCGCGTCTCCGAGTACGCCAAGGCACTCGCCGTCGAGGCCGAGAAGGCCATGCCCCGCCTCGCGCTGCACCGGATGACCAGGAGCCTGCGTCCGGGGAAGGTCTTCGTCGACTGGAGCCAGAACGCCGCCCGCAAGACGACGGCGACCCCCTACACCCTCCGGGCCCGTCCCGAGCCGGCCGTCTCGGCCCCGGTGACCTGGGAGGAGGTCGAGGAGTGCCGCGCGCCGGGCCGGCTGGACTTCCGTGCGGTCGACATCGCCCCGCGGGTCCAGGACTACGGCGACCTGCTGGCTCCCCTGCTGGACACGGACACGGCCGGGACGCTCCCGTAGCCGGACGCCTGCCGGCCCCCGGCGGGCCTCGCCGTGGTCAGACGCCGTGTCCCGCCCGGCCTCCCTCGGTCGCGTCCCTCACACCCGCGCCCATGCGTTCCGGTCGCTTCGCTCACACCCGCGCCCACGTGTTCCGGTCGCCTCGCTCACACCCGCGCCCACGTGTTCCGGTCGCGTCCCTCACACCCGCGCCCACGTGTTCCGGTCGCGGGCCATCGCGTGCAGGGCCTCCACGTCCGCCGGTTTCAGGACCCCGCCCCGCTGGGACAGGCCCTCCACCTCCGGGGCCGTCAGGACGTGGACCTCCCGGGGGGCGGCCGGGATCGACACCGACGCCGGGTCCACCAGGGCGAGGACCGGGCGGACCTCCGCCGTCAGGGCGTAGGACGCGCGGTCGGCGTCGGTGCGCAGGCGGCGCAGGAGCGGGTCGGGGTCGCGGCGGCCCAGGGTGATCATGGGGTCGGCGATGCGGACGCGCTGCTTGCGGGCGTTCAGGGTGTGGACTGCGTAGAGGCCGCCAGGGCCGATCAGCAGGTGGTGGATGCGGTCGCCGCCGGGGAGTGGCACGGAGTGCAGGGCGTGCCAGCCGGCGCCGTCGAGGCGGTCCAGGGCGTCGCCGACCGTCTGCTCGGCGGCCAGGGCCCGGCGGCGCGGGTCGGGGCGCAGCCGGTGGGTGGGGCCGGGGTCGCGGTCGAGGGCGACGATGAGGGCCTCGCCGGGGCGGTTGGGGGCCAGGTCGTCGTCGGGGTGGAGGGCGAGGCGGACCAGGTCGGCGGGGGTCGGCACCGGAGGCGGCCCCACGGTCACGGAGCCGGTGATGAAGGGGCCGAGGGCCCGCAGGACGTCGTCCTCGCGGTCCTGCGCGAGCAGGTTCACCCGGGCGGCCTCACGGTCGTACCAGGCGATGTTCCTGCCGTCCGGGAGGCAGACGTACAGCCGTTCCCGGCCGTGCCGCCAGGTCGGTATGACGCGCAGTCCGTTCATGCACCATCACCCCAGTCCATGGGAACAGGCGGGGTGCTGCTGGGGCAAGAACCCGGTTACCTTGGAGAGGAGTTGGGCCTGCCCGCGAACCCCCGGGCGGTGAGCGTGGGGAGGCGCCGTTGCGTACCCGCAGTAAACCCGACGTGCCCGCGCCGGAGAGACCGTGGAGCGAGGTCGTCCCCGGGCTCTGGATGGGCGGTCACGAGTACACCGGGGCCTTGGGGCACCTGGAGTTCGCCGTCGTACGGAACGAGTTCGATCTCGTGCAGACGCTGCTGCGGCTGCCGGGGCACGGGCCCGATCCCGGTGTCCGGCACCATGTGTGGCCCATCCCCGACGGGCCGCTGGACGGGACGCAGCTCGCCGGGGTGATCCGGCTGGCCGAGGCGGCGTGCGAGGCGATGGGCGAGGGCCGCAGGGTCCTCGTCCGCTGTTACCACGGGTACAACCGCTCCGGTCTGGTCGTGGCGCACGCGCTGATGCGCCAGGGCAGCTCCGCCGAGGCGGCGATCCGGCTGATCCGGGACCGGCGCTCGCCCTGGGCGCTGCACAACGACCTGTTCGTCGAGTACCTGCGGGCCGGGCTGGCCACGGCCCGGCTGCTGGAGGAGCTCACCGAGTAGCCCGGCACCCGTACGGCTTCCCGCCCGCGACCGCACACCTCAGGCCGCCCTCTCGCGCAAATGGGACTTCCCTACGAATAAGGTGTACGCGGCCGACGGTCGCGTCCGCCCGTGTCATCGCCCACGAACGCCAGGAGTGCAGTGCCCCTCAGCCGCCCCGGACAGGCCGCCCGCCGTCTCGCCGTCTTCGCCCTGCTGCTGGCCGCCGCCGTGGGCTGCGGGGACGCCGGGGGGCTGGAGGGCGCGGGGTCGACCCCGACGGCGCGGGGACCGGCCCGGCTCTGGCCTGAGCTGACCCCGGCGTCCAGCCCGGCCTTCGAGATCGGCGAGGTGAACACCGAGGTGGTCAAGGGGGTGGAGGTCCCCGGCGACGACATCCGCCGGGTGGACCCGGTCGGCATCGTCCGGGCCGAGATCGCCCGGCACCCCGGGGACTACGACGGTGGCAAGGCGCCCTACCGCGACACCAAGCGCAGGATGGCCGATTGCGCGAACGGCCCGGGGCACGGGAGGTGCCCGGTGCTCAGGCCGTACTACCGGGATCTGACCGGCGACGGGCGCGACGACCTGACGCTGGGCTTTCCGCTACTGCCCGGCAAGACGACCGCGGTCCGCGTCTACACCGTGGAGAAGCACCGGCTGGTGCAGGTGATGGCGTGGGAGGACGCGCTCAGCGGCGTCGAGCTGGCCGGGCGCTCCCTGGTGATCCGCTCGCCGTCGGAGGTCGCGGGTTACGAGTACCGCCTGCAGTGGACCTGGGACCGGGACCAGCAGGCCATGCTGCTCACCCACGACGAGATGCTGCGCACGGGCCCGCGCAAGCACTCCCGGCAGCCGTCGGCCTCCCCCACCGCCGCCCCGTCCCTCTCTCCGTCCGCCTCCGTCTCGGTGAGCGGCGGATGAGGTCCGTGCTGCCCCCGTGGTCCGGGACCCTCGCCGCGAAGGCCGCCGCCTTCATCACGGTCATGTGCTGCGCTCTGGCGGCCCTGCTCGGCGTCCTGGTGCACGTGCAGGTGACGAACCAGACCGTCGGCCAGGCCCGCGACCAGGCGCTGCAGCGGCTGACGCAGGCGACGGAGCGGTACGAGGCCGGGGACACGCTGTGGCGGGGCGCCGGGGTGGATCCGCCGGAGCTGCCCGGGGAGCTGCGGGAGCTGGCGGTGGCCGGGGACCGCGGCACGATGGTCGCCGAGCGCGAGGGACGCCCCACGATGTGGGCGGCGGGTCCCGTAGACGGCGAGCGCGCGCTGGCCGTCGCGGTCGACTACTCGCAGCAGGCCCGCACGATCGAGGGCCTGGACCGGGCGATCCTGTGGTCCTCGGGCCTGGCGATCGGGGCGACGCTGCTGGTCGGGGCGTTCGCGGTGACGCGGGTGACGCGGCGGCTGCACACCACGGCGCTGGTCGCGCGGCGGATCAGCGCGGGCGACCTGGACGCGCGCGTGAACGACCCCCGCACAGGTCCCGGTATAGGCCCCCGTACAGGCCGCCGTACAGGCTCGCGCACGGGCCCGCGCGCGAAGGCCGGCCCGCAGGACGAGGTGGCCGCGGTCGCCGCCGCCCTGGACTCCATGGCGGCCTCGCTCCAGGGCAAGCTGCTCGCCGAGCAGCGGTTCACGGCGGATGTCGCGCATGAGCTGCGCACGCCGCTGACCGGGCTGCACGCCGCGGCCGAACTGCTGCCGCCGGGCCGCCCGACGGAACTGGTCCGCGACCGGGTCGCGGCGCTGCGCACGCTCACCGAGGATCTGCTGGAGATCTCCCGGCTGGACACCGGCCGGGAGCGGGTGGAGCTGGACACCGAGCGGCTGGGTCCGCTGGCCGAGCGGGCGGTGCGGGCGGCGGGGAACGGCACCGAGGTCAGGGTCGTGCGGGACGTGTCCGTGGAGACGGACCGGCGGCGGCTGGAGCGGGTGCTGGGAAACCTCGTGGCGAACGCTCACAAGCACGGGCGGGCGCCGGTGGTGCTGACCGTGGACGGCCCGGTGGTGACCGTGCGCGACCACGGGGACGGGTTCCCGGAGTACCTGGTGGCCCACGGGCCCCAGCGGTTCCGCACGGAGGGCGGTACGCGGGGGCACGGGCTGGGGCTGACCATCGCGCGGGGGCAGGCCGAGGTGCTGGGGGCGCGGCTGGAGTTCGCGAACGCGCCCGAGGGCGGGGCCGTGGCCACCCTGAAGCTGGCGGCGGAGTGAGGGCCCCGGGCGCGTTCTCCTATGGCCCAGCGTGAGGGGCGACACCTTCTGGGCGCTCCTAATGTGGCGATAAGTCAGCTTCGGCACCCTCGCCCCCGCATGGAGGTAACCCCCATGTCCCTGCGCACCCGTCTCTCCATAGCCACCGCCGCCGGGCTCCTCGCCGCCGCGGCCGCCGTCACGCCCGCCGCCGCGCACGACGACTGGGACCCGAGCGGCGGCAACGGCAGCAGCCAGCAAGACCCCAGTGGCGGGAACGGCGGCTTGGGGGACGGCAGCGGCGGGAACGGCGGCAACGGCCACCCCGACCAGCGCCTCTACGAGGGCGTCGTCACGGCGGACACGCTGGCGCTGCGCAGCGCCCCGAACCGCGGTTCGCAGATCATCCGGTTCGCCCACCGGGGCGACGTCGTCAGCATCTTCTGCAAGACGGGCGGCGAGACCGTGCAGGGCAATCCGCTCTGGTACCTGCTGACGGACGGCACTTGGGCCTGGGGCGCGGCCCGGTACATCGACAACATCGGCCCCGCGCCACGCTGGTGCTGACACTCGGTCACCCAAAGGCACACAAGAAGCACTGTTTGGGTAGGTTCCGGACATGAGCAAGGCCGGAAGCACCGTGGCGACAGCGGACCCGCCCACGCCCGCCGTCAGCCGCCTCCCCCGGCGCCGGGGCATCGAACTCGCCCTCATCGTGCTGGCCGTCCTGCTGTCGGTGTACGGCTACTGCGCCGTGGGCCTCGCCCGGCACGGAACGCTCCCGCCCGGCGCCGCCGGCTACGGCGCCGGGCTCGGCGTCCTGGCGCTGCTGGCCCATCTGGCGGTACGCCTGCGGGCCCCGTACGCCGACCCGCTGCTCCTGCCCATCGGGGTGCTGCTCAACGGACTGGGCCTGGTGCTGATCTACCGGCTCGACCTGGAGACCCCGGGCGACCGGGCGGCACCCGCCCAGCTGGTGTGGTCGACGCTGGGCGTGGCGCTGTTCATCCTGGTCGTGCTGCTGCTGCGCGACCACCGGGTGCTCCAGCGGTACACGTACGTCTGCGTGGTCGCGGCCCTGGTCCTGCTCACGCTGCCGATCCTGTTCCCGGCGGTGAACGGGGCCCGCATCTGGATCCGGATCGCCGGGTTCTCCATCCAGCCGGGCGAGTTCGCGAAGGTGCTGCTGGTGGTGTTCTTCGCCGCGTACCTGGCGGCGAACCGCAACGCGCTCGCCTACACCGGCCGCCGCGTCTGGAAGCTCCAGCTCCCCACCGGCCGCGTCCTCGGCCCGATCGTCGCCGTCTGGCTGGTGAGCGTGGGCGTGCTGATCCTGGAGCGCGACCTCGGCACCTCGCTGCTGTTCTTCGGCCTGTTCGTGGTGCTCCTCTACGTCGCCACCGGCCGCACCGGCTGGATCGCGGTCGGCCTGCTGCTGGCGGCGCTGGGCGCGGTCGCCGTGGGCCGACTGGAGCCGCACGTGCACAGCAGGATCGAGACCTGGCTGCACCCCTTCGCCTCCATCGAGGCGGGCGAGGGCGCGAACCAGCTCGCCCAGTCGCTGTTCGCCTTCGCGGAGGGCGGCCTGCTCGGCGCGGGCCTCGGACTCGGCCACTCGTACCTCATCGGCTTCGCCGTGAAGTCGGACTTCATCCTGGCCACCGCGGGCGAGGAGCTCGGCCTGGCCGGCATCGGCGCCGTCTTCCTCCTCTACGGCCTGCTGGTGGAGCGCGGCTTCCGTGCGGGCCTCGCCCAGCGCGAGCCCTTCGGCCGGCTGCTCGCGGTCGGCCTCGCCTCGCTGGTGGCACTCCAGGTGTTCGTGATCGCGGGCGGGGTGACCGGGCTGATCCCGCTGACCGGGATGGCGATGCCGTTTCTGGCGCAGGGCGGCTCGTCGGTGGTCACCAACTGGGCGATCGTGGCGCTGCTGGTCCGGGTGAGCGACTCGGCCCGGCGCGGCTGCGACGGGCAGGACGCCCGGTGACCCGGCACATCCGGCACGCCGGGTACTTCTGCGTCCTGCTGCTGGTGGCGCTGCTGCTGAACGCGGCCCGCGTCCAGGTCGTCCAGGCACCCTCCTACGACCGCAACCCGGGCAACCGGCGCCCCGACATCACCCGCTACGAGCAGCCGCGCGGGGACATCCTGGTCGGCGGGCGGCGCGTCACCGGCTCCAGGGACACCCGCGAGCACCTGCGCTACGAACGGACCTACACCGACGGCCCGCTGTACGCCCCGGTCACCGGCTTCGCCTCCCAGCTCTACGGAACGACGCTGCTGGAGAGCACCGAGGACGGCGTGCTGTCCGGCGCGGATCCGATGCTGGCGCCGTTCCCGCTGTGGAACGACTTCACGCGGGCGCGCAACGCCGGCGGAGACGTCGTCACGACCCTCCACCCAGCCGCGCAGGAGGCCGCCTTCAAGGGGCTCGCGGGCCGCAAGGGCGCGGTGGCGGCGCTGGAGCCGTCGACCGGCCGGATCCTGGCCCTGGTGTCCGCCCCGTCCTACGACCCCCAGCCGCTGTCCGGCAACGGCTCGGCCGCGGCCCGGGCCTGGGCGCGACTCAACGCGGACAAGGACCGCCCGATGCTCAACCGGGCGGTGCGGCAGACGTACCCGCCGGGTTCGACCTTCAAGGTCGTCACCGCGGCCGCCGCGCTGGACACCGGTGTGGTCACGGACCTCGAAGCGCCGACCGACTCCCCCGACCCCTACCGGCTGCCCGGGACGCGGACGCGCCTGACCAACGCGTCGAAGGGCTGCGCGGACGCCTCCTTGCGCGAGGCCTTCACGCTCTCCTGCAACACGGTGTTCGCCAAGCTCGGTGTGGAGGTGGGCGTGCCGGACATGACGGCCACGGCGTACGCCCTCGGGTTCGGCAACGGGGGGCTGCGGATCCCCTTCCCGGTGGCCCGGTCCACTTTCGACACCACCCTGGACAAGGCCCAGCTGGCCCTGTCGTCGATCGGCCAGTACAACACCCGCGCCACGCCGCTGCAGATGGCGATGGTCGCGGCGGCCGTGGCGAACGGCGGCCAGGTGCGGGACCCGTATCTGGTGGAGCGCACGACCCGGCCGGGCGGCGGCACCCTCGCGGCGGCCGGCTCGCGGGCGGTCCGCCAGGCGATGTACCCGTCCACCGCCGTCCGGCTGCGGGCGATGATGCGGGACGTGGTCGAGAACGGCGGCGGACGCAATGCCGCCATCCGCGGCGCCAAGGTCGGCGGCAAGACCGGCACCGCCCAGCACGGCCTCGGCAACTCCGGGACGCCGTACGCCTGGTTCGTCTCCTGGGCGCAGGGCGACCGCGACCTGGCGGCCCGGGTGGCGGTCGCGGTCGTCGTGGAGGACGCGGAGGCGAGGCGCGGGGACATCAGCGGGGGCGGTGACGCGGCGCCGATCGCGCGGGCGGTGATGAGGGCGGTGCTCAAGTCGCCCTGACGGCTGCCCGGTTGGTGAGACGGGGCTACCGGCCGGGAAGTTCCCTACCTAACGTTCGGTACATGACTGAGCCCACTACCGCGTACGAACTCGCCGAGGTCAACATCGCCCGCCTGAAGGCCCCGCTGGACTCACCGCAGTTGAAGGACTTCGTCGACGCCCTGGACCCGGTGAACGCCGACGCCGACGCGGCCGACGGTTTCGTGTGGCGCCTGCAGAGCGACAGCGGCAACGCCACGGACGTGCCCGTCTTCGGCGATTCCTGGCTGATCCTCAACATGTCGGTGTGGCGCGACGCCGACTCGCTGACGGCGTACATGTACCAGGGCAGGCACCGGGAGATGCTCGCCCGACGCCGCGAGTGGTTCGAGCGGGTGGAGGAGGCCATGGTGACCCTGTGGTGGGTGCCGGCCGGCCACCGCCCGACCGTGGCCGAGGCGGAATCCCGCCTCCTGCACATCCGCACCCACGGCCCGACGCCGTATGCCTTCACCCTGCGGACGCAGTTCCCGCCCCAGGGGGCCGAACCGCTGATCGGCGAGGTGCCGGAGGGGCTGGGCTGCGCGCTCTGACGAGTGCGCGGGCGCACCCGAGGTAGACACCGGGTCAACAAGTGGCGCGCAGGGGATTGACTGGCTTGCTGACAAGCAGTCTCATAAGTGCATCAGTGACGTGTGCACAACGAGGTGGGCAGCCATGACGACCCTGACGGAAGCCGATGCGCTCGACGGCCTGCGCGATGCCCTCGGCCTGCTGAAGGACCGGGAGCAGGTGGCCCAGCGGCTGCTCGACTCCTCCGCCAAGCATTCCTTCGACCCGGACAAGGAACTGGACTGGGACGCGCCCTTCGAGGAGGGCAAGTGGTTCTGGCCGCCGGAGCTGGTGTCGCTCTACGACACTCCGCTGTGGAAGCGGATGGGCGAGGAGCAGCGGATCCTGCTCTCCCAGCACGAGGCGGCGGCCCTGGCCTCGCTCGGCATCTGGTTCGAGATCATCCTCATGCAGCTGCTGGTGCGGCACATCTACGACAAGGCGGCCACGAGCGCGCACGTCCGCTACGCACTCACCGAGATCGAGGACGAGTGCCGGCACTCCAAGATGTTCGCCCGGCTGATCGCCCAGGGCGACACGCCCTGGTACCCGGTCAGCCGCGCGCACCAGCAGCTCGGCCGCCTGTTCAAGACCATCTCCACCACCCCCGGTTCCTTCACGGCGACCCTGCTCGGCGAGGAGGTCCTGGACTGGATGCAGCGGCTGACGTTCCCCGACGAGCGCGTCCAGACCCTGGTCCGCGGCGTCACCCGCATCCACGTCGTGGAGGAGGCCCGCCACGTCCGCTATGCCCGTGAGGAACTCCGCCGCCAGATGGTGACCGCGCCCAAGTGGTCCCAGGAGTTCACCCGCATCACCTCCGGCGAGTTCGCCCGCGTCTTCTCGGTGGCGTTCGTGAACCCCGACGTCTACACGAACGTGGGCCTGGACAAGCGGGAGGCCCTCGCCCAGGTCCGCGCGAGCGGCCACCGCCGGGAGGTCATGCAGAACGGCTCCAGGCGGCTGACCGACTTCCTCGACGACATCGGGGTGCTGCGGGGGGTCGGACGACGGCTGTGGAAGTCGTCGGGGCTGCTGGCGTAGGGGCGCACACCCCGGCCCCCCGATTACGCTGCGAGGCATGACACCAGCCGCCCCCACCCCCGCCTACCGGCGACTCAGCGTCGAGGAACGCCGCAGTCAGCTGCTCACCTCCGCGCTGGACCTCTTCGCCCACCGCGCCCCGGAGGAGGTGTCCCTCGACGACGTGGCGGAGGCGGCCGGGGTCTCGCGGCCCCTGGTGTACCGGTACTTCCCGGGCGGCAAGCAGCAGCTCTACGAGGCCGCCCTGCGGTCCGCCGCCGACGAGCTCCAGCACTGTTTCGACGAACCCCGCGAAGGTCCCCTCCTCCCCCGCCTGTCCCGCGCCCTCGACCGCTACCTCACCTTCGTCGACGAGCACGACACCGGCTTCAGCGCCCTCCTCCAGGGCGGCAGCGTCGTCGAGACCTCCCGCACCACCGCCATCGTCGACGGCGTCCGCCGCGTCGCCGCCGAGCACATCCTCAGCCACCTGGGCGTCACCGGCCCCGGGCCCAGCCTGCGCATGACCATCCGCATGTGGATCACCGCGGTGGAGGCGTCGTCGCTGATCTGGCTCGACGAGGACAAGCAGCCCCCCGCCGAGGAGCTCCGCGACTGGCTCGTCGAGCAGTTCGTGGCGATGCTGACCGTGACCGCCCGCCGCGACCCGCAGACCGACGCCCTGGTCCGGGCGCTCGCCGAGGATGTCTGACACTGATCCCGTGAAGAGCGAAGAGACCCCCTTCGAGGGCGGCCCGATGGACGGCAGGGTCCTGCCCGTCCTCCTCGGGATCACCGGCCACCCGCCCAAGACGTACCGCATCCCCGTCCCGGACCCGGACGGCGGGCCGGACACCGTGCTCGTCTACCGCCGCGTCCCCCGGGGGCCGGGCCGGGTCGGCCTGTCCAACCGCTGGAAGTACGAGTACGCCCCGCAGGGCGTCCCGCCCCGCCGGCTCAACTGGCCGTGGTCGAAGCCAGACGCCACGCCGCGCGGCAAGCCGGACGACGCCGACGGGTGACCCCGTTGCGCCGAACCGCGCACACCCGCCGCGCGCACCGCCCGCACACGCCTGATCCTCACGATGTCCGGCGGCACCACGCCGCCCTCGCACCGGAGGTGATGGCATGTCAGGAAAGCTCCTGCGGCTGGTCTGCGTCGCGGCGACGGCGGCCGGAACCGTCCTGGCCCCCGTCCCGGCCACGGCCGCTCCCGGGCCGGACACGGAACAGCACGAGATCGCCGAGCTCCTGACGGATCTTCAGGGGCTGTACAGGAAGGCCGAGGAGGCCACCGAGGCCTACAACGCCACCGAGGAGAAGCTGAAGAAGCAGCGGGCCGAGACCGACCGCCTGGACCGCGCCCTCGCCCGCGCCCGGCTCTCCCTGCACGACAGCCGGGGCGCGGCCGGCCGGCTGGCCCGGCAGCAGTACCAGAGCAGCACCGACATCTCCCCCTACGTGCGCCTGCTCCTGGCCCGCGACCCCCAGCACGCGATCGAGCAGGGTCATGTGATCGGCCGGCTCGCCCGGGAGCGGGCCGGCACCGTCGGCCGGCTGACCACCAGCGAGCGCACGGCCCGCGAGCTGGCCCGCAAGTCCCGCACGGCCCTCGACCGGCAGCTCGCCCTCACCGAGCGGCGCAAGAAGGAGCGGGACGAGGTCCGCGCCCGGCTGCACGACGTCGAGAAGCTGCTCGCCTCCCTCAGCCGCGACCAGCTCACCGACCTCGCCGAGTTCGAGCGGAACGGCATCGCCAAGGCGCAGAAGGAGTTCATGGCGTCCGGCGCGCTGAGCAGCGAACGCAACGGTGACGACGGCGACGACAGCGGCGGCGACGGCAAGAACCGCGGGAGCAGGCGGAGCAGCGGCGGCGTCCGTGCCCCGTCGGCCGAGGGCCGCAGGGCCGTGCGCTACGCCGTGCGCCAGCTCGGCAAGCCGTACGAGTGGGGCGCGGAGGGCCCGAGGACGTACGACTGCTCGGGGCTGACCTCACGGGCCTGGGCCGAGGCCGGGGTGCCCATCCCCCGGACCAGCCAGGAACAGTGGAAGCGGCTGGAGCGGATCCCGCTGCACGAGCTGCGCCCCGGCGACCTGGTCGTGTACTTCGAGAAGGCCACGCACACGGCGCTGTACCTCGGGGACGGCAGGGTGGTGCAGGCGCCCCGTCCGGGCGCGAAGGTGAAGGTCTCACCGATCGCGGCCAACCCCGTTCTGGGCGCCGTACGCCCGGACCCGGACGGGAAGCCCCTGCGGCGGTACGTGCCGCCGGAGCTCCCCGAGGGTGCCACGGACGGGTCGGACGAGGGCTACGAGGGTTACGCGGCGCCCGCGCCGGACACCTCGGCCAGGTAGGCCCCGGTCTTGGCCGGGTCGTAGAAGAAGTTCTCGAAGTCGGCCGGGGTGTCGAAACCGTTGGCGAAGCGGTCGGCTACCGGCTGGAGCTCACCGGCGGCGCCGATGAGGTTCAGGATGTGCTCCGGCGGCGGCGCGAGCATCGCGTTGGTCCACTTGGTGACGTGCTGGGCGGTGTTCCAGTAGCGGTCGAAGGTGGCGCGCATCCACTCCTCGTCGAACGGCTTGTCGCCGTGCTCGGTGATCGAGGCGAGGTAGGCGGCGGCGCACTTGGACGCCGAGTTGGAGCCCTGCCCGGTGATCGGGTCGTTCGCCACGACGACGTCCGCCACGCCCAGCACGAGCCCGCCGCCGGGGAGGCGGCCGATCGGGTTGCGGACGGTGGGGGCGTAGCGCCCGGCCAGGGTGCCGCCGGCGTCGGTCAGTTCGACCTTGGTGGCCCGCGCGTACTCCCAGGGGACGTACCGCTCCATGAGTTCCAGGGTCAGGGAGAGGTGCTCCGCGGGGTCCTTGACGCCGTTGAAGGCGTCGAGCGGGCCGCCGGGTATGCCCTCCCAGAACAGGATGTCGGCGCGGCCGGAGGTGGTCAGGGTGGGCATGACGAACAGTTCGCCGACGCCCGGCACGAGGTTGCAGCGGACCGCTTCGGTGTCCGGGTGCTCGGGGCGCGGGCCGAGGCCGTGGACGTACGACACGGCCAGCGCGCGCTGCGGCTCGGCGTACGGGGAGCGCTCCGCGTCGCGGCCGAACATCTGGACCAGCTCGCCCTTGCCGGCCGCGACGAGTACCAGGTCGTAGGTGCGGGAGAAGTAGTCGAGGTCGCCGACGGCCGCGCCGTGGATGACGAGCTGGCCGCCGCGCTGGGCGAACGTCTCCATCCAGCCGGCCATCTTCACGCGCTGGTCGACGGACTGGGCGAAGCCGTCGAGCCTGCCCAGCCAGTCGATGGCGCGGGCGGAGGGGCCTTCGGCCCAGGAGCCGGGGGCGGCGACCGAGACGCCGAGTCCTTCGATCTTCGGGGCCTGGGACTCCCAGAAGTTCAGCTGGAGGTCGCGCTCGTGCTGCAGGGCCGTGTGGAACATGCACTGCGTCGACATGACCCGGCCGGTGCGGATCTCGTCCGCCGTCCGGTTGGACATCAGGGTGACCTCGTACCCCTGTGACTGGAGGCCGAGGGCGATCTGGAGCCCGGACTGACCGGCTCCGACGACGAGTATCTTCCGCATGCGGGCTTTCCTCTACTCGGGGGTTTCGTCGAGCGCGTGGCCCACGAGGGCCAGGAGGGTCTCGATCACGGAGATCCGGCGACGCGCGTCCATGATCATGACAGGTATGTGCCGCGGGATGGTCAGGGCCTCCCGCACGTCCTCCGGCTCGAACAGCTCGCTGCCGTCGAAGTGGTTGACCGCGACCACGTACGGCAGCCCGGAGCTCTCGAAGTAGTCCAGGACCGGGAAGCAGTCCTTCAGGCGGCGGGTGTCGGCCAGCACGACGGCGCCGATCGCGCCGCGCACGATGTCGTCCCACATGAACCAGAACCGCTGCTGGCCCGGCGTGCCGAACAGGTAGAGCACCAGGTCGTCGTCGAGCGTGATGCGCCCGAAGTCCATGGCGACGGTGGTGGTGGTCTTGCCCGGGGTGGCGGTGAGGTCGTCGGTCGCCTCGCTCGCCTCTGTCATCAGCGCCTCGGTCTGCAGGGGCGTGATCTCCGAGACGGCGGTGACCAGCGTGGTCTTGCCCACGCCGAAGCCGCCCGCCACCACGATCTTCGTGGCTATGGGGGCACGGGTGCGGTCCGTCTCCCAGGCGTGCATGCTGTCGTCCGGCTGGACGAACTGAGATGAACCAGCGACGCCGTGAGCGGCGTCAGAGACGACGGAGTCCACTCAGCACCCTTTCCAGCAGAGCCCGGTCCGGGCGGCCCGTGCCGTGGCCGGTGCCCGTTCCGTACACACGGATCTTTCCCTGGTCCGCGAGGTCGCTGAGGAGCACGCGGACCACGCCGAGCGGCATCTTCAGCAGCGCGGCGATCTCGGCCACCGTACGCATCCGGCGGCACAGTTCGACGATGGCCCGCAGCTCCGGCATCACGCGGGTGGAGAGGTGGCCGTTCGTCAGTTCCTTGCGCTCCTCGGGGGCGTCGAGCGCGGCCGTGCTCGCCACGAACGTCTCCACGAGGAGGACGTGGCCGAAGCGGGTGCGGCCGCCGGTGAGCGAGTAGGGGCGGACCCGGGCGGGTTTGCGGTCGCCGCCGCGGACGGGCAGGTGCTGCTTCGGTTTACTGCTCATCGGGCACTCCCCGCCGTCTGGGAATCCTCCAGGGATTTACGGAGCTCGCTGCGGAGTTCGGGCGTCAGCACGTGGCCGGCGCGGCCGACGAACAGGGCCATGTGGTACGCCACGACGCTCATGTCGCAGTCCGCGGAGCCGTGGACGCCGAGCAGCGAGCCGTCGCTGATCGACATCACGAACAGGCTGCCCTCGTCCATCGCGACCATCGTGTGCCGGACCCCGCCGAAGTCCATCAGCCGGGCGGCGCCGATGGTGAGGCTGCCGATGCCGGAGACGATGGTGGCCAGGTCGGCGGCGGAGCCGCGTGGGCCGGTCCGCTTGGTCCCGCGGGCCTGCAGGGCCTCCCTCGCCTCCTTGTTGCGGTGGTCGTCGGAGGAGAGCAGGAGTAGTCCGTCGGAGGAGACGACCGCGACGGAGAGGATGCCGGGTACCTCCTCGACGAGGTTGGTGAGCAGCCAGTGCAGGTTGCGGGCCTCACTGCTCAGTCCGATCAGTCCGAAGGTACTGGGCGCGGTCAACTGCTTGCCTCCTCGACTGTGCCCCCCGTGGATTCTCCGGATCCAGCTGGTCCTGCAGCGCCGGTGGCCGGCCTCTGGTGCGAGGCCGTCCGCTCGGCGATCTCCGCCTCCACCTCGCGGTAGCCGGCCTGGGCGCCCTGGCGGAACCCGCCGAGACGGCGGCGCAGGGCGTCGGCGTCGACGGAGCCGCTGCGCTGGCGCGGGGCGGTGGTCTGTGCGGTGATCTTCGGGGTGCGCTTGGGGAGGCCCTTGTCGGTGACGCGGTCCTCCTCCTCGTCGGGCGCGCGTTCGTGCTCGGGGCTGTCGTCCGCGTCGGGCACGGGCGGCCCGTGCGGGCGGGACTCGCCGTCACCGGCCACGGGTTCCCGCCCGACCGGGTCCGACTCCCCCGGCTGCACGGGGATCAGCAGCTCCATCGTGGTCTCCGCGGGGGATTCCACGGGTGCCGCCGCGATGCCGTCCGGCTCGGCGGATACCGGCGGGTCGGCGGGCGTGGGCGGGTCGGCGTGTACGGCCGATTTGGCGGGCACGGGCGGTTCGGCGGGCGACTCCGGCTCGGCGGGCGCAGCCAGGTCGGTGGGGGCCGACGGCCTGGTCGGCGTCGCCGGTTCGGCGGGCAGCTCGGCGGACGCCGGCCGTTCGGCGGGGTCGATCGGGGCCGCGACCGCGTCAGTTGGCGCCGCCGGGTCCGCGGGGGCGGCCAGGCTGTCGTGCGCGGACGGGTCGACGGAGGTCGCCGGTTCGGCCGGCGCGGCCGGGTCGGCGGGTGCCGCCTCGGCTGCCCCCGTCGCCCCCGTCGCCGCGGTCGGTTCCGAGTCGGGCGTCGCCACGGACTCCGCGGCTTCGTCCTGGCGTACCGCCTTCTCCGCCAAGGCCACCAGCGGGTCGTCGCCGGCCGTGCGGCCGGGCAGGACGTTGGAGTTGGCCTCGGCATCGGCGCCCGGGAAGGAGACGGAGTGCGCCGTGCCGGAGAGGGGGCCGGAGGCCGGGACGGCCACGGCCGGGGCGGCGGCGAGGAGCGTGCGCGGCAGGACGACGACGGCCGCGACACCGCCCTGCTTCTGCTCCCGCAACTGGACGCGCACGCCGTGGCGGTGGGCGAGGCGGGCCACGACGTACAGGCCGAGGCCGAGGCCGTCCTCGCCCTCCTGGTCGTAGGGCGCCTCGGGGTCGAAGTCGGTGAGGCGGGAGTTGAGGCGCTCCAGCCGGTCCTCGGCCATGCCGATGCCCTCGTCCTGGACGGAGAGCATGACCTCGCCGTTCTCCAGCAGCCAGCCGGAGATCTCGACGGGCAGGTCGGGCGGGGAGAACGAGGTGGCGTTCTCCATGAGTTCGGCCAGCAGGTGGGAGAGGTCGTCCGCGGCGAACCCGGCGATGTGCGCGTGCGGCGGCAGCGCGGCGATCCTGACCCGCTCGTACCGCTCGATCTCGCTGACCGCGGCGCGGACGACGTCCACCAGCGGCACGGGCCCGGCGGCGTGCTGGACGTGCTCGGTACCGGCGAGGACCAGCAGGTTCTCGCTGTGCCGACGCATGACCGTGGCGAAGTGGTCGAGCTTGAACAGCGTGGCGAGCCGGTCCGGGTCCTGCTCGCGCTCCTCCAGGTTCTCGATGACGGCCAGTTGCCGCTCGACCAGTCCGAGGGTGCGCAGTGCGAGGTTGACGAACGTGCCGCCGATGGCCGTGCGCAGCCGCTCCAGCTGGGCGGCGGACTCGGCGAGTTCGCCGCGCAGTTCCTCGCGCGCGTCGGCCATCTTCTGGCGCTGGCCGACCAGGTGCTTGCGGTCGGACTCCAGCGTGGTGATCCGCTCGGTGAGGGCGGCGGCGTGCGCGTGCAGGGCGTTGACGGAGCGGACGGCCTGGGCGAACTCGTCGTTGCGGCCGGTGAACTTCACCGGCTCCTCGGCCGCCGGGTCCTCGGCCTCGGCGAGGCGCTTCGACCCCAGGCGCAGGACCGCGAGCGGCCGGGTGAGGCTGCGGGCCATGCCCGTGGCGACGCCCACGGCGAGCAGCATGAGGGCACCGAGGACGGCGACGCGGATCTCCAGCGCGGTGACGTCGTCGTCGCGCAGCGCCTCGAGGTCCTTGGTGCGGCGGTCGTAGAGGGCCGACTCGACTCCCCGCATCAGGTCGACGCGGGCGGAAAGGGCCGCGTCCAGCCTCTTGGTGCTGGTGACGAGGTCGCTGCGGGAGAGCGTCGGCTGGTCGGTCAGGGTGGCGAGGTACTTGTCGGCGGAGTTGACCTCGGTGCCGGTGACCGTGGAGTCGAAGGAGGCGCGGGCCGGCTTGGGCGCGGTGCCGCGGAAATCGGCCAGGGCGGCGTCGGAGCGCAGCCGGGCCTGCTGGGCGGCGGCGCTCAGGGCGTCGCGCTGGCGGGTGTCCTCGTCCGAGGAGGCGGAGGTCTCGGTCGGCAGGCCGGTGACGGGGTCGATGACCGTCTCGGTGCTGCGCGGCACGCTCAGCGCGGCGAGCAGCAGCCCGCGGGCCGAGGCGGCCTGCTGGACGGCGGAGTCCAGCTCGGCCAGCGCGTAGGAGCCGGAGCCGGCGCGCGGCGGTGTCTGCTGCGCCAGCTGCTCGGCGAGCCGGTGGAGTTCGGTGATGGCGGCGGAGTACGCCTGGTGCGCTTCGAGGGCGCTGCTCTTGCCGGTGAGCGCCGCCCTGCGCACGGCCGCTATGTCGTCGAGGTCGGAGCGCAGCGAGGCGGGCGTGTCGGTGTCGGAGCGCAGCTCCTCGACCTGCCGGTCCACCCGGGCGCTGTGCTGCTCGGTGGGAGCCTTGGACTTGGGGCGCCCGGCGGCGATGTAGGAGGTGACGTCGTCCCGCTCGTCGGCGAGGGAGTGCGCGAGGGCGAGGGCGTCCTGCGTCTGCTCCGCGAGCGTCACCAGCTCCTGGGAGTCGTGGAGTTGCCCGGAGGCGGCGAGGACGGAGGGCGCGCCGGCCCCGGCGATGGCCGCGGCGACCACGGCCACGGCCACGATCAGCCGGTTGCGTACGTGGGTGGGGCGTCCCTTGCCGGTGGGGGTCGTCGGCTCAGCGCCCTGAACGGGGGCCGTCTGCTTGCCTGTGCGACGAGGCCGCGTCTTCTGCACCGGTGCTCGCATTCCTGACTCGTGAACCCTTGGGCCCGGATGACGCTCCGTCAACTGGTGCGTACTTCCCGGTACACTTCCCGACCCTCCCAGCGCCGGTGGGCAGCGCACGCGCATCACCTGACCCGCCACCCGAAGGAGTGAACCTCGGACCGGAGTTGAGGGGCAAGTTCCGCAGGCCCATGCAGCGACCTTGCGCGGCACGCCGGTTGGACGACGGCGACGGCCGGTGGCAGTATTCGCCACCACGCCTTCCCGGAACAAATCATTCCAGCCCAAACCCGGCGTCTGACCTGCGCGGCTGCGCCGATACGGCGACCATTGGCGGCCTTTCGCGGACCTTGTGAAGGGCTCGTGCAGACTGGCTGGATGCGTACTGAACTCGCCTCGGAGCCGGGAGACGCCGACCGCCCCAACGAGGACTTCGCCGGCGTCGGGCTACCGGCCTCGGGACAAGGCGGTTCGGTCGTCGTCCTGGACGGGGTCACGCCGCCGAGGACCGGGACGGGCTGTCTGCATTCCGTCCCCTGGTTCACGGCGCGCCTCGGCGGCGCACTGACCGAACTGACCGTTTCACTCCCGGATGTTCCCCTCGTCGACGCCCTGTCCCGCGCCATCGCGCGTACCTCCGAGGCGCACGCAGCAACCTGTGACCTTTCTCACCCTCGAACCCCTCAGGCCACGGTGGTCGTGACCCGATGGAATCCGGACACCGTGGAGTACCTGGTCCTGTCCGACTCGGCCCTTCTCCTGGAGTCCCCGGACGGCGTGGTGACACCGGTCCTCGACGACCGGCTGGCCCTGCTCCCCCGCTCGGCGCTGGCGACGGACGCGCTGGTGGACTCCACGCTCCGCAACCGGGAGGGCGGCTTCTTCACGGCGGCGGCCGACCCCTCGGTGGCGGCCCGGGCGGTGACCGGAACCGTGCCCCGGGACGGGGTCCGCGCCCTGGCCGCGCTGACGGACGGCGCCTCCCGCTGGGTGGATCGGTTCGGGGAGGGCGACTGGACGGACTGCTTCCGGCTGATCCGCAAGGAGGGCCCGCAGGCCCTGGTGGACCGCGTCCGGACGCTGGAGCGGTCGGACACCGCCGCGACGTCCCTGGGCCGGAGCAAGCGGCACGACGACGCGACGGCGGTCTACGTCCAGTTCTGAGCGGCTGCCCCGGCCTACTTCTCCATGCCCCGGTTGAGCTGGTTCAGCAGCCGGGCCAGTTCCGTGACCTCGCGGGAGTCCCAGTCGGCCAGGCGGCCCGCGTACCGGGCGCGGCGGGCTTCCCGGACCCGGCGGACGCGGTCGTGGCCCTCCTGGGTGAGGGCGACCAGCCACGCGCGTCCGTCGGCGGGGTCGGGCTCGCGCGCGACCAGTCCGAGTTCCTCCAGGGCGCGCAGCTGGCGGGACATCGTCGCCTTGCCGACCCCGATGTAGGCGGCGAGCTCGGTGGCCCGCTGCTTCCCGCACTCGTCCAGCCGGACCAGCAGGCCGTACGCGGAGGACTCCAGGTCGGGGTGGACCTCGCGGGCCATCTCGCCCTGGCTGGCCCGGGCGCGCCGCAGCAACACGGTCAGCTCGCGTTCCAGTGCCAGGAAGGCGGGCTGGTCCACACCGCTCGCGGCCACACCGGCGTCGCGGTGTCCGTCGTTGCCTTCCTCGCGCACGTCAGCCCCTGCCTCGGTCGTCGCCCGGCTCTGGGAGTCCGGTACTGGAATTTTCCGCCACCTGCCGCCCTCGCCGCAGTCCGGCAAGTATTCCGCAGGTCAACGGCATACGCGTACACAGGCTCACCACAGGGTGAAGGCCCGGGCCTCCCTCACGAGAACCCGGGCCTCCCTCATCCGATGACCTCCGTCACGCGGCCACCGGAACCTCCGGCGCGGCACCCGCGGTGGCGGGCGCGAGCGCCAGCTCCAGGACCTGGCGGACGTCGGTGACGGCGTGGACGTCGAGCTTGTCCAGCACCTCCGCCGGGACGTCGTCCAGGTCGGGCTCGTTGCGCTTGGGGATGATCACCGTGGTGACTCCGGCCCGGTGCGCCGCGAGCAGCTTCTGCTTCACACCGCCGATCGGCAGGACCCGCCCGGTCAGCGAGACCTCGCCGGTCATCGCCACGTCGGTGCGGACCAGCCGGCCGGACAGCAGGGACGCGAGGGCCGTCGTCATGGTGATGCCGGCGCTCGGGCCGTCCTTGGGGACCGCGCCCGCCGGGAAGTGGATGTGCACGCCCCGGTCCTTCAGGTCGGCCACCGGCAGTTCGAGCTCGGCGCCGTGGGAGCGCAGGAAGCTCAGCGCGATCTGCGCGGACTCCTTCATCACGTCGCCCAGCTGACCGGTCAGGGTCAGTCCGGCCGCTCCCGTCTCCGGGTCGGCCAGCGACGCCTCGACGAACAGCACGTCACCCCCCGCTCCGGTCACCGCGAGCCCGGTCGCCACGCCCGGCACGGACGTCCGCCGCTCGGCCGGGTCCTGGGCGGACTCGGGCACGTGGTGCGGCCGGCCGATCAGGTCGCGCAGGTCCTCGTCCCGGACGGTGAACGGCAGCTTCCGCTCGCCCAGTTCGTGCTGGGCGGCGACCTTGCGCAGCAGCCGTGCCACGGACCGCTCCAGGGTGCGCACGCCCGCCTCGCGCGTGTACTCACCGGCGAGCTTGCGCAGGGCGCTCTCGTCGATGGTCACCTCGTCCTTGTCGAGCCCGGCCCGCTCCAGCTGGCGCGGGAGCAGGTGGTCTCGGGCGATGACGACCTTCTCGTCCTCGGTGTAGCCGTCCAGGCGGACGATCTCCATCCGGTCGGCCAGCGCCTCCGGGATCGCCTCCAGCACGTTGGCGGTCGCGAGGAAGACGACGTCCGACAGGTCCAGCTCGACCTCCAGGTAGTGGTCCCGGAAGGTGTGGTTCTGCGCCGGGTCGAGGACCTCCAGCAGGGCGGCGGCCGGGTCGCCCCGGAAGTCCGAGCCGACCTTGTCGATCTCGTCGAGGAGCACGACCGGGTTCATCGACCCGGCCTCCTTGATGGCCCGCACGACCCGGCCCGGCAGCGCGCCGACGTAGGTGCGCCGGTGGCCTCGGATCTCGGCCTCGTCGCGCACACCGCCGAGGGCGACGCGCACGAACTTGCGGCCCATGGCGTGGGCGACGGACTCGCCCAGGCTGGTCTTGCCGACGCCGGGCGGCCCGACCAGTGCGAGCACGGCGCCGCCGCGCCGCCCGCCGACCACACCGAGGCCCCGGTCGTCACGCCGCTTGCGCACGGCCAGGTACTCGGTGATCCGCTCCTTCACGTCCTCAAGACCCGAGTGCTCGGCGTCCAGGACGGCCTGGGCGCCCCGGATGTCGTAGGCGTCCTCGGTGCGCTCGTTCCACGGCATCTCCAGGACCGTGTCGAGCCAGGTGCGGATCCAGGAGCCCTCGGGCGACTGGTCGGAGGACCGCTCCAGCTTGTCGACCTCCTTGAGGGCGGCCTCGCGGACCTTCTCGGGCAGGTCGGCGGCCTCCACCCGGGCGCGGTAGTCGTCGGACTCCTCGCCGTCCTGCTCGCCGTTCAGCTCGCGCAGCTCCTTGCGGACGGCTTCCAGCTGACGCCGCAGCAGGAACTCGCGCTGCTGCTTGTCGACGCCCTCCTGGACGTCCTTGGCGATGGTCTCGGCCACGTCCTGCTCGGCGAGGTGGTCGCGCAGCTGCTGGGTGGCGAGCCTGAGCCGGGCCACCGGGTCGGTGGTCTCCAGCAGTTCGACCTTCTGTTCGGTGGTCAGGAACGGCGAGTAGCCGGAGTTGTCGGCGAGCGCCGAGACGTCGTCGATGGCCTGCACCCGGTCGACGACCTGCCAGGCTCCGCGCTTGCGCAGCCAGGCGGTGGCGAGGGCCTTGTACTCCTTGACCAGTTCGAGGAGATGACCGGGCAGCGGCTCCGGCACGGTCTCGTCGACGCGGGTTCCCTCGACCCAGAGCGCGGCGCCGGGGCCGGTCGTTCCCGCGCCGATGCGCACCCGGCTCCGGCCGCGGATCAGGGCGCCCGGGTCACCGTCGGCGAGCCGGCCGACCTGCTCGACGGTGCCGAGGACACCGGTGTTCGCGTAGGTCCCGTCGATGCGTGGCACCAGGAGTACCCGGGGCTTTCCGGGTGTTGACCGGGCAGCGGCCTGAGCGGCTTCCACCGCGGCACGGACCTCGGAATCGCTCAGGTCCAGCGGGACCACCATGCCGGGCAGCACGACCTCGCCGTCGAGTGGCAGCACGGGCAGGGTGAGCGGTGTGGACGTCGAAGCCATGATCTCCCCTTCGGCAGTCAAGTTGAGCTATGCCGACTCAATGCTTGGGCGAGCCCGGATGTTCCCCACTCGCCGTTCGCTGTCAGCGATCACCCGTGACGCCGGGAACGGGAGGGCGCGTAAGGTCCGGTGAGTAATAGACGATCTAGCCTTACGATCATTACAGGGGGATGGCGTGAACGAGACCGTACAGGCGTGGGTGACCGGATGGGTCGTGTCCCGCGGGGCCGCTCCGCCCATGCCGGAGCCGTGGGGCTGGACCATCGACATGGGGATGCGGGAGCACGTCACGCGGCACGTGTTCGGCGCGACGGGCGACGGCCTCGACGAGACGACCGTGCGCAAGGTGGCCGGTGCCGTGACCGGGCACGGCGTGTGGCTGAAGGCCTTCCGGGACCCGTCGGTGGTCTCCGGCTGGCTGGGCGACGACTGGTGGATCGACCCCGAGCCGGGCTGTCTGATGACGGTCCCGCTGGCGGCGGGCATCGCTCCGGCCGCCCCCGAGGGTTACCGGCTGCGCAGCTGGTCGCGCGGCGGGGTGACCCGGGTGATGGTGGCCGCGCCGGACGGGTCCCTGGCGGCGCGCGGGCAGATCACCCCGACGGGCGAGACCGCCGTCGTCGACCAGATCGAGACGGCTCCCCGACACCGCCGCAAGGGCATGGGCAGCCTCGTCGTGCGGACGTTGCAGGACATCGCGGTCCGGCAGGGGGCCCGGACCGGCGTCCTGGCCGGGACGCCCGCGGGCCGGGGGCTCTACGAGGCGCTGGGCTGGACGGTCGTGGCCCCGCTGACCAGCGCCAAGTACGAGCCGTCGGCCGCCACCCGGACCTGAGGGCCTCGTGCTCAGCTCCCGGCCGGAGCGAGCCGCGCCGCATACCACCGCCGGACCACCGGCCAGGTCGCGATGCCGATGCCCAGGGCGATGAGGTGCCCCCAGTTCGTCATCGGGTCGGTGAAGGCGAGCAGGTCCTGGAGGAGTATCCAGCCGAAGCCGGTCAGCAGCGGCAGGCGCAGCCAGAGCGGCAGCAGACCGGCCAGGGCACCGATGCCGGCGGCGACACCGAAGCTGACGCCGTAGTCGAGGCGGTGCAGGGAGCTGCCGGGGAGGTGCCCGGCCAGCACCGCGAGCCCCACGGGCACCTCGGTCGCGAGGGTGGCGAGGACGTGCCCGAGCAGGAAGACACCAGCCGTGCGCAGACCCCCGATCCGCCGTTCCAGCGCGGTCAGCACCAGCACGAAGGCGATGGCGAAGGGCGAGGTCACCCCGCCCGCCACCCACAGGGCGCTGCCGATCAGCACCGGTTCCGGCGAGCGCACCAGGTGCGCCACGTCCGTGCTGGACCCTTGGAGCAGCGCGTGCACCAGGGCCGGGTTCGCGTGGGCGGCGATCAGCGAGGTGAGGCAGAGGAGGGCGGCGTATCCGAAGGTGAACGGCGTTCCCGCGGGGGTGGGCAGCAGCCGCCAGGGGCGGAGCGCCCGCAGCCGGGGCACGGCCGCCGGGACGGGCTCCCGTACTCCCGCGCCCGCAGTCCCGCTGGGGCCCCGCTGCCGCGGCATCCCGTCCAGCAGTCCCGACACGTCGGGGGCGGGCGGGCCCGCCGGTGCCGGTGCGGCCGTCTCGCCGGGCGGCGCGGTGCGTTCCACGGCGGGCCTCCTTCCGTCAGGTCCCAGCCTTCGTCCCGGGCACCCCGCCGTCTGTGATCCGCGCCACGCGCAAGCGGATTCACAGCGACCCGAAAGCTTCGCCCCGCGTCCCGCCCGGCCCGGAGAAATGCCGGGCGCGGCGCCCCACGCCCCTGCCAGGATGCCCCCATGCCTACCCCGCACGACATTCCCGATGTCCTGGACCGCCGCGAGGGGCCGCACGGTGAGGTGGTGCTGCGCCGGCACGGCGACCGGCTGGAGATCATCGCCAACGGCTGTTTCCTGATGGACACCTCCGACGGCCGCTCGGAGCGGCGGCTGGTCGACGCGGCACTGGACGCCCTGGCCGGCCGGGACCGTCCCGACGTCCTGATCGGCGGACTCGGCGTCGGCTTCTCCCTCGCCCATGCGGCGGCGGACCCGCGCTGGGGACGGATCACGGTGGTGGAACGCGAGCACGCGATCGTCGAATGGCATCGCGACGGCCCGCTCTGCGCGCTCTCCGCCCGGGCCCTGAGCGACCCCCGCACGGAAATCGTCGAGGCCGATCTCGTCACTCACGTCAATGAGACATCCGACACGTACGACGCCCTGTGCCTCGACATCGACAACGGACCGGGCTGGACCGTCACGGACGGCAACGGAAATCTCTACCGGGAAGCCGGACTGGCAAGCTGCGCAAGGGTGTTGAGACCAGGCGGGGTTCTCGCCGTCTGGTCCGCCCAGCCGTCCGAGGAGTTCGAGGAAACCTTGCGGAATGCCGGGTTCCAACAGGTGCGTACCGAAGAGATCCCGGTTGCCCGGGGCGTTCCGGACGTCGTGCACCTCGCCATCAGCCCTGGATAGCAAAGGCGTACTGACTCCCCGTACGCTGCTCCCCTGACGCCGATCATTCAAGCGTCAATCGCAACCATGCGCAGGCATAGCCAGTCAGAAGGAATCACCCCACTGATTCCGGAAAGCACACCCCAGGGGCGGGCGATGGAGCAGACACAGACCTCCCACAACGGTTCAGCGACGGCTACTCCGGGCGCACAGCGCCGGGTCCTGGTGGTCGAGGACGACGCGACGATCGTGGACGCCATCGCGACCCGCCTGCGCGCCGAGGGGTTCCTCGTGCAAACGGCGGGTGACGGCCCGGCAGCTGTCGACACGGCCGAGGCGTGGCAGCCCGACCTGCTGATCCTCGACATCATGCTGCCCGGCTTCGACGGTCTGGAGGTCTGCCGGCGCGTGCAGGCCGCCCGCCCGGTGCCGGTGATGATGCTCACCGCGCGCGACGACGAGACCGACATGCTGGTCGGCCTCGGGGTCGGCGCCGACGACTACATGACCAAGCCGTTCTCCATGCGCGAGCTGGCGGCGCGTGTGCACGTGCTGTTGCGGCGCGTGGAGCGGGCCGCCATCGCGGCGGCCACTCCCCGCTCCGGCATCCTGCGCCTCGGCGAGCTGGAGATCGACCACGCGCAGCGCCGGGTCCGGGTGCGCAGCGAGGACGTCCACCTCACACCCACCGAGTTCGATCTGCTGGTGTGCCTGGCCAACACCCCGCGCGCGGTGCTCTCCCGTGAGCAGCTGCTCGCCGAGGTCTGGGACTGGGCGGACGCCTCCGGCACCCGCACGGTCGACAGCCACATCAAGGCGCTGCGCCGGAAGATCGGCGCCGAGCGGATCCGCACGGTGCACGGCGTGGGTTACGCCCTGGAGACCCCGACGCCATGAGCGGCGGGCCGGCCGCACGGAGAAACCCCGGGGACAGCCCCTGGGGCGGGGTGAGCCCGTTCTCGATCAAGACCAAGCTGGGCGCGCTGGTCGTCATCTCGGTGCTGATCACCACGGGCCTGTCGGTGATCGCGGTGCACACCAAGACGGAGCTGCGCTTCATCACGGTCTTCTCGATGATCGCCACGCTTCTCATTACGCAGTTCGTGGCCCATTCGCTCACGGCACCGCTGGACGAGATGACCGCTGTCGCCCGTTCCATCTCGCAGGGCGACTACACCCGCCGTACACGCGAGAACCGCCGTGACGAGCTGGGCGACCTGGCCGTGACGATCAACGCCATGGCCGACGAGCTGGAGGCCCAGGACAGCCAGCGCAAGGAGCTGGTGGCGAACGTCTCGCACGAGCTGCGCACCCCCATCGCCGGGCTGCGCGCGGTGCTGGAGAACATCGTCGACGGGGTCACGCAGGCCGACCCGGAGACCATGCGCACGGCGCTGAAGCAGACCGAGCGCCTCGGCCGGCTGGTGGAGACGCTGCTGGACCTGTCGCGCCTGGACAACGGCGTCGTCCCGCTGAAACAGCGGCGGTTCGAGGTGTGGCCGTACCTGTCGGGCGTGCTGAAGGAGGCCAACATGGTCGCCTCGGTGCGCGCGGGGATCGCCACCGGCTCGGGCAGCCACACCCGTACGGACGTCCATCTGCATCTCGACGTCCACCCACCGGAGTTGACCGCGCACGCGGACCCGGAGCGCATCCACCAGGTCGTCGCCAACCTCATCGACAACGCGGTCAAGCACAGCCCGCCGCACGGACGGGTGACGGTCAAGGCGCGACGCGGCTCCCTGCCGGAGTCGCTGGAGCTGGAGGTCCTGGACGAGGGCCCCGGCATCCCCAAGTCCGAGTGGCACCGCGTCTTCGAGCGGTTCAACCGCGGCAGCGCCAAGCGGCCGCAGGGGCCGGGCAGCGACGGCGGCACGGGGCTCGGCCTTGCGATCGCCCGCTGGGCGGTGGACCTGCACGGGGGCCGGATCGGAGTGGCCGAATCCGAGCGGGGTTGCCGGATTCTTGTCACTCTTCCGGGACTGTCATCTGTGCCAAGTTGACGTAAAGTTCGAAGCGGAGCCACAAGATCCACGGGCGTCCGCGCTGACGGACACGTGTGATCAGGCACAGGCCCGCGCCATCGGCGCCCTGGGCCCTGGCGAGCCCTTCCCTCGTTAAGCGGAACCACGCTTGTTTCCCGCCATTTCAAGCCCCGAAACACGGTTCCAGATGTGACTTGCACGACGTTGCACCGGCCCGACCTGACCTTCCCCGTCAGAGGGGCGTAGCCTTGATTCCCGCTGTCCATCATCTTGTGAAGCGGAAGAGGGCGGTTGCCGCCGTGTCGCCACAGTCCCCCAGTAACTCGAGCATCTCGACCGACACCGACCAAGCGGGGAAGAACCCTGCCGCGTCGTTCGGTGCCAACGAGTGGCTCGTCGACGAGATCTATCAGCAGTACCTCCAGGACCCGAATTCCGTAGACCGAGCCTGGTGGGACTTCTTCGCCGACTACAAGCCGGGGGCGGCTGCCGCCTCGGCTCCGGCGGGTACCGCGGCCGCGGGGGCCGCGGGGACCACCACCGCACCCGCGGCCGCTCCGGCCGCTCCCGCGCAGGCCCCCGCCCCGGCCGCAGAGAAGCCCGCCGCCGCCCCGGCTCCGGCTCCGGCTCCGGCGAAGCCCGCCGCGCAGGCTCCGGCCCCGGCGCAGGCCGCCCCGGCCGCGAAGCCCGCCGCCAAGCCGGCCGCGGCCCCGAAGAAGGCCGAGCCCGCCGGTGAGGCCCCCTCGGGCCCCGAGCAGGTCGTGCTGCGCGGCCCCGCCGCCGCGGTCGCGAAGAACATGAACGCCTCGCTGGAGGTGCCCACGGCCACGTCCGTGCGCGCGGTCCCGGTGAAGCTGCTGTTCGACAACCGCATCGTCATCAACAACCACCTGAAGCGCGCCCGGGGCGGGAAGATCTCCTTCACGCACCTGATCGGCTACGCGATGGTGCAGGCCATCAAGGCCATGCCGTCGATGAACTACTCCTTCGCGGAGAAGGACGGCAAGCCGACCCTGGTCAAGCCGGAGCACGTCAACTTCGGCCTCGCCATCGACCTGGTCAAGCCCAACGGCGACCGCCAGCTCGTGGTCGCGGGCATCAAGAAGGCCGAGACGCTGAACTTCTTCGAGTTCTGGCAGGCCTACGAGGACATCGTCCGCCGCGCCCGCGACGGCAAGCTGGGCATGGACGACTTCACCGGCGTGACGGTCTCCCTGACCAACCCCGGCGGCCTCGGCACCGTGCACTCCGTGCCGCGTCTGATGCCCGGCCAGTCCGTGATCATGGGCGTCGGCTCCATGGACTACCCGGCGGAGTTCCAGGGCACCTCCCAGGACACCCTGAACAAGCTCGGCATCTCGAAGGTCATGACGCTCACGTCGACCTACGACCACCGGGTCATCCAGGGCGCCGCCTCCGGCGAGTTCCTCCGGATCGTCGCGAACCTCCTCCTCGGTGAGAACGGCTTCTACGACGACGTCTTCGAGGCGCTGCGCATCCCCTACGAGCCGGTCCGCTGGCTCAAGGACATCGACGCCAGCCACGACGACGACGTCACGAAGGCCGCCCGCGTCTTCGAGCTGATCCACTCCTACCGGGTCCGCGGCCACGTCATGGCCGACACCGACCCGCTGGAGTACCAGCAGCGCAAGCACCCCGACCTGGACATCACCGAGCACGGCCTCACGCTCTGGGACCTGGAGCGCGAGTTCGCCGTCGGCGGCTTCGCCGGCAAGTCGATGATGAAGCTGCGCGACATCCTCGGTGTCCTGCGCGACTCGTACTGCCGCACCACCGGCATCGAGTTCATGCACATCCAGGACCCCAAGCAGCGCAAGTGGATCCAGGACCGCGTCGAGCGCCCGCACACCAAGCCGGAGCGCGAGGAGCAGCTGCGCATCCTGCGCCGGCTGAACGCGGCCGAGGCCTTCGAGACCTTCCTGCAGACGAAGTACGTCGGCCAGAAGCGCTTCTCCCTGGAGGGCGGCGAGTCCGTCATCCCGCTGCTGGACGCGGTGCTGGACTCGGCCGCCGAGTCCCGCCTGGACGAGGTCGTCATCGGCATGGCCCACCGCGGCCGCCTGAACGTCCTCGCCAACATCGTCGGCAAGTCGTACGCGCAGATCTTCCGCGAGTTCGAGGGCAACCTCGACCCGAAGTCGATGCACGGCTCCGGTGACGTGAAGTACCACCTGGGCGCCGAAGGCACCTTCACCGGTCTCGACGGCGAGCAGATCGCGGTCTCCCTGGTCGCGAACCCCTCGCACCTGGAGGCGGTGGACCCGGTCCTGGAGGGCGTCTCGCGCGCCAAGCAGGACATCATCAACAAGGGCGGCACGGACTTCACCGTCCTGCCGGTGGCGATCCACGGCGACGCGGCCTTCGCGGGCCAGGGCGTGGTGGCCGAGACCCTGAACATGTCGCAGCTGCGCGGCTACCGCACCGGCGGCACGGTCCACATCGTCATCAACAACCAGGTCGGCTTCACCGCGGCCCCCGAGTCCTCGCGTTCCTCCATGTACGCGACGGACGTGGCCCGCATGATCGAGGCCCCGATCTTCCACGTGAACGGCGACGACCCGGAGGCCGTGGTCCGCGTCGCGCGGCTCGCCTTCGAGTTCCGCCAGGCGTTCAACAAGGACGTGGTGATCGACCTCATCTGCTACCGCCGCCGCGGTCACAACGAGTCGGACAACCCGGCCTTCACCCAGCCGCTGATGTACGACCTGATCGACAAGAAGCGCTCGGTGCGCAAGCTGTACACCGAGTCCCTCATCGGTCGCGGCGACATCACCCTGGAAGAGGCCGAGCAGGCGCTGCAGGACTACCAGGGCCAGCTGGAGAAGGTCTTCACGGAGGTCCGTGAGGCCACGTCCCAGCCGGCGACGGTCGAGCCCTCGGACCCGCAGGCCGAGTTCCCGGTCGCCGTGAACACCGCGGTGACCACGGAGGTCGTCAAGCGGATCGCCGAGTCCCAGGTCAACATCCCCGACAACATCACCGTCCACCCGCGTCTGCTGCCGCAGCTGCAGCGCCGGGCGTCGATGGTCGAGGACGGCACCATCGACTGGGGCATGGGCGAGACCCTGGCGATCGGCTCCCTCCTGCTGGAGGGCGTCCCGGTCCGCCTGGCCGGCCAGGACTCGCAGCGCGGCACGTTCGGCCAGCGCCACGCGGTCATCATCGACCGCACCACGGGCGACGAGTACACGCCGCTGCAGTACCTCTCCGAGGACCAGGCGCGGCTCAACGTCTACAACTCCCTCCTCTCCGAGTACGCGGCGATGGGCTTCGAGTACGGCTACTCGCTGGCCCGCCCGAACGCGCTCGTGATGTGGGAGGCGCAGTTCGGCGACTTCGTCAACGGCGCGCAGACGGTCGTGGACGAGTTCATCTCCTCGGCCGAGCAGAAGTGGGCCCAGACGTCCGGCGTCGTCCTGCTCCTGCCGCACGGCTACGAGGGCCAGGGCCCGGACCACTCCTCGGCCCGCCCGGAGCGGTTCCTGCAGCTCTGCGCCCAGAACAACATGACGGTCGCCATGCCGACGTCGCCGTCGAACTACTTCCACCTCCTGCGGTGGCAGGTGCACAACCCGCACCACAAGCCGCTGGTGGTCTTCACGCCGAAGTCGATGCTGCGCCTGAAGGCGGCGGCGGCGAAGGCGGACGAGTTCACGACCGGGCAGTTCCAGCCCGTCATCGGCGACTCCTCGGTCGACCCGGCCGCGGTCAAGAAGGTCGTCTTCTGCGCCGGCAAGGTCTACTACGACCTGGAGGCCGAGCGTCAGAAGCGCGGTGTCACGGACACGGCGATCATCCGCATCGAGCGCCTGTACCCGCTGGCGGGTACCGAGCTCCAGGCGGAGATCAAGAAGTACCCGAACGCCGAGAAGTACCTGTGGGCCCAGGAGGAGCCGGCGAACCAGGGTGCCTGGCCGTTCATCGCGCTCAACCTGATCGACCACCTGGACCTCGCGGTCGGCGCGGACGTCCCGCACGGCGAGCGGCTGCGGCGCATCTCGCGCCCGCACGGCTCGTCGCCGGCGGTGGGTTCCGCGAAGCGGCACCAGGCCGAGCAGGAGCAGCTGGTGCGTGAGGTGTTCGAGGCGTAAGCGCCTTCGCACAGCTCGTGCGTGGCCGGGCCGCATCCCCCGATCGGGGGGTGCGGCCCGGCCGTTTGCGCGCACATATCCTTGAGGGCATGTACTTCACGGACCGTGGCATCGAGGAACTGGAGAAGCGGCGCGGCGAGGAGGAAGTCACCTTCGAGTGGCTCGCCGAGCAGCTGCGGACGTTCGTCGATCTCAATCCCGACTTCGAGGTCCCGGTGGAGCGGCTGGCGACGTGGCTGGCGCGGCTGGACGACGAGGACGACGAGTAGGAACCGGCTCCGGCCACTCCCGGGGCGTCAGTCGCGTGGGCGTGTGAGGTCGTAGGTCAGGCCCAGCGCGCCGTGCGCGAGGAGCAGTGCCCCGGTCGTGGCCCGGCCGCCGCCCTTGCCTCGCAGGCCTCGGACCAGGAGCGGCAGGCCCGCCGCCATCTGCGCCAGGGCCAGGGCGCGGCCCCTGGGGCCGCCCGTCCAGGGCATCCAGGGGCCGAGGCGGGTGTGGTCGACGGTGTCCGGTGCCGCGCCCGCCTCGCGATGGCCGGGCCACTCGACGGGCAGGCTGTCCGGCCGTCGGGCGGCGGCTTCCCGGAGGCGGCCTGCGGGCTCCCGGGGGCCAGTTCGGCGGGCAGGGAGACGCCCACGCGCGCGAGGACGGCGAGCACGCGCGCGAGGACGGCGAGCAGTCCGCGCAGGCGGGTGCGCGCGTCGGCCGCCTGATCGGGTGCGGCCGGCCGGTCGAGATCCTGGACGTCCAGGACGGGGTCGAGGCCCAGGCGTGCGGCGAAGGTGCGCATCGCCTCGTCCTCCCCCGCCGGGACACCGCTCGCGAGCCAGACGAACCCGACCGGGCGGCGGAAGCCGGACGCGAGCGTGAAGCCCGCGTGGTCGGTGTCCCACCACAGGGCCAGGCCGGGCCAGGGAGCGCCCACGGCGAGAGCCGTGGCCCAGCCGGTGGCCACGCGGTCGACGGGTTCGGCGCCGTCCCGCCAGGGCCGGCCATCGGGGACGAGCACGCTCCATCCGTCGCCCGGGCGGCTTCCGTCGACATGGTCACACGCTAGGGTGAATTGTCAGCTTGTGAGCGCTTATGCCCGCCTCCTCCTCCCCAGAACGGGTGTCTTGACTTTCCCCGACCGCGATATATCGTGAATACGAGAGGACGCGATATGGCGCGTCGGGACGGGGAGGTCTGCACCATGTCCGAGTGGTCCGTCACGGAACCGAGGAAGCTCACCTTCGACGAGCCCGTGAGCGATCTGCACGTGCGTCTCGTCAACGGAACGGTGAACGTGGTGGGCACGGACGAAGGTTCCGCCCGCCTGGAGATCTCCGAGATCGAGGGACCGCCCCTGGTGGTGACCCAGCAGGACGGCGTCCTCACGGTGGCCTACGAGGACCTGCCCTGGAAGGGCTTCCTCAAGTGGCTGGACCGCAAGGGCTGGCGCCGCAGCGCGGTGGTCTCCCTGGCCGTCCCGGCCGGCACCCGCGTGGAGGTGGGTGTGGTCGGCGCGGCAGCCGTGATCTCCGGCATCCAGGGCCCGTCGGTGGTGAAGGGCGTCACCGGCGACACGACGCTCGTGGGCCTCTCCGGCCCGGTCCGCGCCGACACGGTCTCCGGCAGTCTGGAGGCCCAGGACGTGACCGGCGACCTCCGGTTCAACTCGGTCTCCGGCGACCTCACGGTGGTCGAGGGCTCCGGCCCCTCCGTCCGGGCGGATTCGGTGAGCGGCTCGATGATCGTCGACCTCGACCCGGACGGCCCGACGGACGTGCGGCTGACCAGCGTCTCGGGCGAGATCGCGATCCGGCTGCCCTACCCGGCGGACACGGAGGTCGAGGCGAACACCGCGAGCGGCTCCGTCTCCAACGCCTTCGAAGGCCTCCGGGTGCACGGCCAGTGGGGCGCCCACAAGATCACCGGCCGCCTCGGCGCGGGCACCGGCAGACTGCGGGCCACCACCGTCTCCGGCTCGATCGCCCTGCTGCGCCGGCCGGCCGGAGAGGACGAGCACGACGAGCCGTGGGACACCCCGCCCGGCAGCGGCAGCGCGGCGGCAGCCCCGGCGAGCGGCCCCGGGGGCGGCTCGGGAGACAATTCCGTCTCCGGCCCGGGCGACGCCTCCACCACCGTCCCGGCCGAAGGCACGACCGACAAGAAGGTGCTCTGACATGCCCCCCGTCTTCGCCCACGGCCGCCTCCGCCTCTACCTGCTGAAGCTGCTGGACGAGGCCCCCCGACACGGCTACGAGGTGATCCGCCTGCTGGAGGAGCGCTTCCAGGGGCTGTACGCGCCGTCGGCGGGCACGGTGTACCCGCGCCTGGCCAAGCTGGAGGCCGAGGGCCTGGTCACCCACACCACCGAGGGCGGCCGCAAGGTCTACTCGATCACCGACGCAGGCCGCGCCGAACTGGCCGACCGCAGCGGCGAGCTGGCCGACCTGGAACTGGAGATCCGGGAGTCCGTCGCGGAACTGGCCGCGGAGATCCAGGCCGATGTGCGCGGAGCCGCCGGCGACCTGCGGCGGGAGATGCGCGCGGCGGCGACCGAGGCACGCCGGGACACCGGCACCAGGGACGACGGCACGGCCGGGGCCCCCTACGGCGACTTCTCGCAGTACGGCGACAAGGAGACCTGGCGCATCGCCAAGGAGGAGATGCGCCGCGCCCGGCAGGAGTGGAAGGAGCAGGCCCGGCGGGCGAAGGACGAGAGCCGCCGTGCCCGCGAGGACGCCCAGCGCGCCCGCCGCCAGGCGAAGGAGGCCCAGGAACAGGCCCGGGCCCAGGCCCAGGAGCAGGTGCAGCGCATCACCCGCCGCGTCCAGGAGCAGGTGCAGGACCACTTCGCCCGCGGTGACTGGCCGACGGGTCTGCGCGAGGGCCTGAGCGAGCTGGTCAGGGAAGTGGGCGAGTTCGGAAAGGACTACGGCAAGGACTTCGGCAAGGACCTCGGATTCGACTGGCCCGGCACCGGCAGGCCGGCCACGGAACCGATGTCCTCGCCGGCCCCGGAGGACTTCCCCGCCGCCTACGAACCGGCCTGGGCCCACGAGGACGCCGCGGACTCCACGGGCGACCCGGCCCGCGACCTGGACCGCCTGCTCGACCGCTTCCGGGACGACATCCGTGACGCGGCCCGCGACCACGGCGTCACCCCCGACCAGCTGCGCGACGCCCGCCGCCATCTGTCGACGGCGGCGGCCCATATAGGAGCCCTCCTGCGCACACAGAGCAAGTAGCGCGTCCGGGGCTCATCCCGTCAGCCGGCCTTGGCCTCGCCACCACCGCCGTACAGCACCCGCACCAGGTGCTCGTACATCACCCCGTGGTCGGCGAGGACCTCGGCCGGCACACCGGGGCGCAGGGTCAGGGCCAGCAGGATGTGCTCGTCCCCGATGTGCCGGTCCCGCTGGGCGAGGGCGACCCGCAGGGATCGCTCCAGCACGTCCTTGGCCCCTCGGCCGAAGGAAGTACGCCCCGCCCACCACCGCTTGTCCTTCCGGTCGCCGGCCAGGGCGCCGACCCCATGAGTCTCCTCCACGCGGGCGACGATCTCCTCCACGTCGATCCCCAGCCCGGCGAGCGCGTCGGTCTCGGCCTGCGTGAGCCCGGCCCGCCGCCGCGCCTCACGCAACGCCTCCCGCACGGACTCCCGCCGCTCACCGAGTCCGAGAGCCACGAGCGCGAAGGAGCCACGGCTGCCCTCCCGGTCGAGCAGCGCCAGCAGCAGATGCTCCGGCTCCACGACACGTCCGCCCTCATCACCCCCGTCCACGTGCGTGTACGCGCCCTTCACCACATCGCGGGCGTCCTTCGTGAACCGCTCGAACATCAATGCCTCCCGTACTTCTTGTGCACGGCCTGCCTGCTCACACCGAGTTCGGTGGCGATCTCCTGCCACGACCAGCCCTGATTGCGCGCGTTGCGCACCTGTACGCCTTCCAGCTGCTCCAGCAGCCGGCGCAGCGCGGCGACGGCCCGCAGGCCGACCCGTGGATCACGGTCACCGGCCCGTTCGGCCAGGTCGGTTGCTTCGGTCATACCGTCAACCTACGTTGACAGGGACCCTGCGTCAACCACAGTTGACACACGAAAACGGCCGGCCCACACGGGACCGGCCGTCGACGCACCGTCAGGAGGACTCAGGGATTCGTCAGCACGACCTTCCCGAACTGCTCTCCCGAAGCCAGCCGCTCGAAGCCCTCACGCGCGCGGTCCATGGGCAGTACCTCGTCGATGACGGGCCGGACACCGGTGGCGGCACAGAACGCGAGCAGGTCCTCCAGCTCGTCCTTGGTGCCCATCGTGGATCCCACGACCTTGAGCTCGAGGAAGAAGATCCGGGTCAGCTCGGCGTGCGAGGGCCGGTCGCCACTGGTGGCACCGGAGATGACCAGCGTGCCGCCGGGCTTCAGCGACTTCACCGAGTGCGACCACGTCGCGGCCCCGACGGTCTCGATCACCGCGTCGACCCGCTGCGGCAGGCGCGCCCCGGCCTCCAGCGCCTCCACGGCCCCGAGCTCCAGGGCCCGGTTCCGCTTGGCCTCGTCCCGGCTGGTGGCGAAGACCCGCAGCCCCGCGGCCTTGCCCAGCACGATGGCGGCGGTGGCGACACCACCGCCGGCGCCCTGCACCAGCACGGAGTCACCGGGGCGGACACCCGCGTTGGTGAACAGCATCCGGTAGGCGGTCAGCCACGCCGTGGGCAGGCAGGCGGCCTCCTCGAAGGAGAGCTCCTTCGGCTTGGGCAGGATGTTCCAGGTCGGCACGGCGACCTGCTCGGCGAAGGTGCCCTGGTAGCGCTCGGTGAGGATGGAACGGGGCTCCTTCGGGCCGACCCCGTGCCCGCTCTGTCCGATGACGGAGTGCAGGACGACCTCGTTGCCGTCCTCGTCGACGCCTGCGGCATCACAGCCGAGGATCATCGGCAGCTTGTCCTCTGCGAGGCCCACGCCACGCAGGGACCAGAGGTCGTGGTGGTTGAGGGAGGCGGCCTTGACCGTGACGGCACTCCAGCCGGGACGGGCCTCGGGAGCCGGACGCTCTCCCAACTCCAGGCCGGACAGCGGCTGGTCGCGGTCGATTCGGGCGGCGTAGACAGCGAACATGACCTTGACGATAGGTTCCACCACCCGCCGAGTGGAACCACCGCCCCCTGTGAGACACACCCTCTTGCCAACGCCCGGGGGTCGGTGCCGCCGGTACGAGCGGCCCGCACCCGCGCACGGCGAGAAGGGGCCGTGCCGGGGGGGTGTCCGCCCGCAGCGGTTGGCGCGTCAACGGACAGTCAGTCGGCACGCAACCCCATCGCGCCGTACCGGGGACCGACACCCCCGGCGCGGCCCCGGCCCACCACCCACCGCCAGGCGAAGACGCGCACCCCACCACCGCCGCACCACCCGAACGGCTCAACCCGAACGCAAAGAATTGGCCCCGCCCGATCCCGGGCGGGGCCACATCACACAAAACGCCGGCGTCACGTCAGCGCCGGGCCACACCCTCGGCCCGGGCCGCAGCCGCCACCGCGGCCGTGACCGCCGGAGCGACCCGCTCGTCGAACGGCGACGGAATGACGTAGTCGGCGGCGAGATCGTCCCCGACCACAGCGGCCAGCGCCTCCGCGGCGGCCAGCTTCATCCCCTCGGTGATCCGGGAGGCCCGCACCTGAAGCGCCCCCGCGAAGATCCCCGGGAACGCCAGCACGTTGTTGATCTGGTTCGGGAAGTCCGACCGCCCGGTCGCGACGACGGCCGCGTACTTGTGCGCGACCTCGGGGTGCACCTCGGGATTCGGGTTGGCCATGGCGAAGACGAATGCGCCCTCGGCCATCGTCGCCACCGCGGACTCCGGCACCGTCCCGCCGGACACGCCGATGAACACGTCGGCGCCGTCCAGCGCCGCCTCCAGCGACCCGGTGATCCCGGCCTTGTTCGTGAACCCGGCCAGGTCCTGCTTCACCGGGGTGAGGTCGTCCCGGTCCGCCGACACGACACCCTTGCGGTCGGCCACCGCGACATCCCCGATCCCGGCCTCGACCAGCATCTTCGCGATGGCGACACCGGCCGCGCCGGCGCCGGAGATGACGGCCCGCAGCTCGCCCAGCGCCCGCCCGCTCAGCCGCGCGGCGTTCCGCAGGGCCGCCAGCGTCACCACGGCCGTGCCGTGCTGGTCGTCGTGGAAGACCGGAATGTCCAGCCGCTCCTGCAGCTTCCGCTCGACCTCGAAGCACCGGGGTGCCGAGATGTCCTCCAGGTTGACCCCGCCGAACGACGGCGCGAGCCGCACCACGGTCTCGACGATCTCGTCGACGTCCGTGCAGTTCAGGGCGATCGGAACCGCGTCCACGCCACCGAACTGCTTGAACAGAATCGCCTTGCCCTCCATCACCGGGAGGGAGGCCTCGGGCCCGATGTCACCGAGCCCCAGCACGGCCGTACCGTCCGTCACGACGGCCACGACCGACGACTTCCACGTGTAGTCGTGCACGAGCTCCGGCTGCTCCGCGATCGCGCTGCACACCTTCGCGACGCCGGGCGTGTACGCCAGGGACAGGTCGTCCTTGTCGCGGACCGGCACGGTGGCCTGCACAGCCATCTTGCCGCCGCGGTGCAACGCGAACGCCGGGTCGAAGGAGTCGAGGGGCTCCGCACCGCCCTCGTGGTCCGTATCGCCGGTCTTGCTCTCGCTGCGAGGATTGACGATCTCCGCTGCCACTTCGTTTTACCCCTTAAATCTTCATTGTTTTGAGGGTGGCCACTCCTGGTGAGGGGTGGGCGGGCACCGCGTAGGCCCCTGTCGTGCTTGTACGTGATCCGTACGGGCGCGTACGCGACGGGCGCGCCGCACACGCGCCCTGAGCCCCGGATGAGGGGTGTAAAGACCCTTCTTACCGGACGGACGGCATCGACGACGAGTCCATAACGCGAAGGTCACATGACGGCGCCCTGACTCTTCGTCCAAAATCGGGACAAGCACTGGACAAAGCAGCTATAACCACTCAACCATCGGCGAAGCTCGCAGTCCCCGTCTCGAAATCCCGGGATATACCGAAGTTCTTCCGGCCGGAAGGGGCGATTCCCATAGAAGGTCCGGCCGTGATGTACCGGAGTGATGCGGTTCGGGGGTGGCCCGTTATCCGATTTTGACATGGCTGGCCCCCAGAATCGCGCAGTCCGAATGGCAAGATGCCGTAATCACACGAGGTCGCGACACTCGAAGAGGTGTGCTCTCGTCGACCCCACGGCACAGCCGAAACCTTCGGCGTGCCACGGCGTTGCCGAACCCCTCGGCAGCGGCCCGCCCCATCGGCAACTCCACCCATCCGCCGGAGGAACCCACCATGACCGCAAGCTCCACCCGTCGTACGACCGCCGCGCACTCCCGGCTAGCAGCGGTCGGTGCGATCGCGGTCGCAGGCGCGCTGATGCTCACCGGCTGCGGTGACCAGACCAAGGACACCGGCTCCAGCGACACGGCGGCCTCGGCCCCGCTCGCCGACAAGCTGCCTCAGGCCATCCGCGACAAGGGTGTCATCAAGGTCGGCTCCGACATCGCCTACGCCCCGGTCGAGTTCAAGGACAGCTCGGGCAAGACGGTCGGCATCGACCCGGACCTCGCCGCTGCCATGGGCAAGCAGCTCGGGGTCGACTTCCAGTTCGAGAACGGCACGTTCGACACGCTGATCACGGGTCTGCGCTCCAAGCGGTACGACATCGCCATGTCCGCGATGACCGACACCAAGGACCGCCAGGAGGGCATCGACTCCGACACCGGCAAGAAGGTCGGCGAGGGCGTCGACTTCGTGGACTACTTCACCGCCGGTGTCTCGATCTACACCAAGAAGGGTGACGACCAGGGCATCAAGACCTGGTCCGACCTGTGCGGCAAGAAGATCGTGCTGCAGCGCGGCACGGTCTCGGAGGACCTCGCCAAGGCGGAGTCGAAGAAGTGCCCGGCCGGCAAGAAGATCGCCATCGAGCCCTTCGACAACGACCAGCAGGCCCAGACCCGCCTGCGCGCGGGCGGCGCCGACGCCGGCTCGTCCGACTTCCCGGTCGCCGCGTACGCCGTGAAGACGTCCGGTGGCGGCAAGGACTTCCAGCTGGTCGGCGAGCAGGTCGAGGCAGCCCCGTACGGCATCGCGGTCGCCAAGAACCAGACGCAGCTGCGGGACGCGCTCAAGGCCGCGCTCGACGCCGTCATCGAGAACGGCGAGTACGAGAAGATCATGAAGAAGTGGGGCGTCACCGACGGCTCCATCGACGAAGCCACGATCAACGGCGGCAAGTGACCGCAGCGCAGCGGCACTGAAAGGCAACACCCGTGACTGTTGACATCGACAAGACGCCGGCTGACACGCCCCCGGCCGGACCGGAGGCCATCAAGGCCATCCCGGTCCGGCACTACGGGCGGTATGTCTCCGCCGTCGTCGCCATCGCCCTGCTGGTCGGGGTCGTCTACGCGTTCTCCCAGGGCAAGATCAACTGGGACGCCATCCCGGACTACTTCTTCGACGACCGCATCCTGGACGGCGTGGGCAAAACGCTCCTGCTGACCGTGCTGTCCATGGTGATCGGCATCGTCGGCGGCGTCCTGCTCGCCGTGATGCGCCTGTCGAAGAACCCGGTGACCTCGTCGATCGCGTGGTTCTACATCTGGTTCTTCCGCGGCACCCCGGTCCTGGTGCAGCTGATCGTCTGGTTCAACCTGGGCCTGGTCTTCGAGTACATCAACCTCGGGCCGTTCTACAAGGACGAGTGGTCGGACTTCATGACCCCGTTCCTGACGGCGCTGCTGGGCCTCGGCCTCAACGAGGCCGCGTACATGGCGGAGATCTGCCGCGCCGGTCTGCTCTCGGTCGACGAGGGCCAGACCGAGGCGTCGCACGCGCTGGGCATGAGCCACTCCAAGACGCTGCGCCGGATCGTCATCCCGCAGGCGATGCGCGTGATCGTGCCGCCGACGGGCAACGAGGTCATCAACATGCTGAAGACGACCTCGCTGGTCTCGGTCGTCCAGTATCCCGAGCTGCTCCGCGCGGCCCAGGACATCGGCCAGACCTCCGGCGCCCCCGCCGAGATGCTGTTCCTCGCGGCGGCCTGGTACCTGCTCATGACGTCGATCTTCAGCATCGGCCAGTACTACCTGGAGCGGTACTACGCGCGTGGTTCCAGCCGGTCCCTGCCGGCCACCCCGTTCCAGAAGATCAGGGCGAACGTGCTCTCCCTGTCCAGCCGCTCCAAGCCGACGGGAGGCAAGGCATGACCGCCATGGTGAAGGCCGAGGGCGTCCACAAGTCCTTCGGTCCCGTAGAGGTCCTCACGGGCATCGACCTGGAGGTGAAGTCCGGCGAGGTGTTCTGCCTCATCGGCCCCTCCGGCTCCGGCAAGTCGACCTTCCTCAGGTGCATCAACCACCTGGAGAAGATCAACGCCGGCCGTCTGTACGTCGACGGCGAGCTGGTCGGCTACCGCCAGAAGGGCGACAAGCTCTACGAGCTGAAGGACAGCGAGGTCGCGGTCAAGCGCCGGGACATCGGCATGGTCTTCCAGCGCTTCAACCTGTTCCCGCACATGACGGCCGTGGAGAACGTCATGGAGGCGCCGGTCCAGGTCAAGGGCGTGAGCAGGAGCCAGGCCCGGGCGCGTGCCCAGGAGCTCCTGGACCGGGTGGGCCTGGCCGACAAGGCGGGCAACTACCCCTCGCAGCTCTCCGGCGGCCAGCAGCAGCGCGTCGCCATCGCCCGGGCCCTGGCCATGGACCCGAAGCTGATGCTGTTCGACGAGCCGACCTCGGCGCTCGACCCGGAGCTGGTCGGTGACGTCCTGGACGTCATGCGCGACCTGGCCGAGTCCGGCATGACGATGATCGTCGTCACCCACGAGATGGGCTTCGCCCGCGAGGTGGGCGACAGCCTGGTCTTCATGGACGGCGGTGTGGTGGTCGAATCCGGCCACCCGCGCGAGGTGCTGACGAACCCGCAGCACGAGCGGACGAAGGCGTTCCTGTCCAAGGTGCTCTGACGGTACGCACGGCGAGGGGGCGGTACGGAATCTCCGTACCGCCCCCTTCGCAGTCCGTTGCGCGGCCTACTTCATGGCGAGCAGCAGGGTGTCGGAGGGCGAGCAACACACCGGCCTGGCCTCGCCGAAGCCCTTCTCGCGCGGCACGCGCGCGTGCCACTGGACCGACGGCATGTCACCGTCGGCGTGATCGCCGTAGATCTCGTAGCGCCGGGCCGTGGGTTCGGCCAGGACCGGGTCCTCGGCGGCGAGCTGGTTGATCCGCGGCGTCGACTCGTCGATCATGTGGTCCGCGTTCATGAAGACACCGCCGGCGCGGACGAGTCCCGCGACCTGGCCGTAGAGGTCCGCGAGGGGTTCCCGGTGCAGCCAGTGCAGGGCCGTCGCGGTCAGGACGGCGTCGTACGAGTCGTGCGGCAGCCGCGCCGGCCAGTCGGGGTCCTTCAGGTCTGCGGTGACCAGGGTGACCCGGTCGTCGCCCGCGAAGGTGCCCTCGGCGATGGCGAGGAGTGCCGGGTCGAGGTCGACGCCGGTGCTGGTGGCGTCGGGGAAGCGGGCCAGCAGCCGGGTCGTGATGGTGCCCGTGCCGCAGGCGAGGTCGAGGACGCGCGGGGCGGTGCCCACGACGGCCTCGACCTCCCCCATAGCCCGAAAGGCATGGGGGGACCCCCACCGAGCATGATCCGGAACCGCTCCTCGCGGTCGGGCAGGTACCACTCCTGCTGCCGGTCCCAGCTCCTCTGCCAGGCCTGCCGGTCGGTGGTGGTCGTGATGTCCGCGTCCGTCATCGAGCCCCTCCCTCGTAATACCCTGTAAGCACCATCAGCTGTTACAAGTGCGCGCTCACGACCATAAAGCCCCTCCGTAAGGACTACAAGTGGAATTGGCCTATTACTCGGACTATGCCGTGCGCCTCGTCAACACCGAGGAACCGGCCCGGGGCAAGGACGCCCTGACGTCGGTCGAGGCCGTCCGCGATCTGTTCGGGCCCAGCCGGTCGGCGGCCCGTCGTGCCACCGACGCGGACGTGACCCGGTTCCGCTCGGTCCGGGCCCGGCTGCGCGCGGTCTTCGAGGCGGCCGACACGGGCGAGGAGAGGCTCGCCGTCGACCTGCTGAACTCACTGCTGCTGGAGTTCCCGGTGAGTCCGCAGGTCTCCGGGCACGACTTCCGGGACGACGACGGCCGCCCCCTGTGGCACATGCACCTGGCGGACCACCCGTCGAACGCCACGGCGGGCTACGCGGCGATCGCGGCGATGGGCCTGGCGTTCCACCTGACCGAGTACGGCGTGGACCGCCTCGGCCTGTGCGAGGCCGCGCCCTGCCGCAACGCCTACCTCGACACCTCCACCAACCGCTCCCGGCGCTACTGCTCCGACCGCTGTGCGACCCGCGCCAACGTGGCGGCCTACCGTGCCCGCAAACGCCTGGAGGCCGACCGGTCGGAGAGGACCGGCCTCGCGGCCGACAGCGCCCAGCCGAGCAGCGCCCAGGGCGAGCGCCGGCCGGACCTGCGCGGCCGGTAGCGGAACCGGACCCGCCCCAGCACCAGCTCGTCGGGGACGACGCCGTAGTCGGTGCTGTCGCCCCCGGCGTACGCGTTGTCCCCGAGCACCCACCAGCCGCTCTCGCGCCGTTGGACCACCCGCTTGACGACCAGCAGGTCCTGCTGGAAGGGATGCCGCAGTACGACGACGTCCCCGGGCCTGACCCGGCCCCCGTAGTGCACCAGGAGCCGGTCCCCGTGGTACAGCGTGGGCACCATGGAGGGCCCGGTCACCTCGGCCACCCCGAAGGGCGGGGCGGACCTCCCCCGCTCGGACTCCTGCGACAGCTCCGGCATCACCCGGCACCTCCCCGGTTCTTCCTCCACCAGTCTCAGTCTCACCCCGGACTTTTGTCCTAAGCCCATGGGGGCACCCGCGAAAAGCCGTCCCTCACGGAGTAATGTCCCCTGTGAGAAGACGATCACGAGGAAGGAATGCTCCATGCTTTCCCGCCTGTTTGCCCCCAAGGTCAAGGTCAGTGCCCACTGCGACCTTCCCTGCGGTGTGTACGACCCCGCCCAGGCCCGCATCGAGGCGGAGTCGGTGAAGGCCGTACAGGAGAAGATGGCCGCCAACGACGACCCGCACTTCCAGGCGCGCGCCACCGTCATCAAGGAACAGCGCGCCGAGCTCGCCAAGCACCACGTCTCGGTGCTCTGGAGCGACTACTTCAAGCCCCCGCACTTCGAGAAGTACCCGGAGCTGCACCAGCTGGTCAACGACGCTCTGAAGGCCCTCTCGGCCGCCAAGGGCTCGACCGACCCGGCCACCGGCCAGAAGGCGCTGGACTACATCGCCCAGATCGACAAGATCTTCTGGGAGACCAAGAAGGCCTGATCGCCTTCGCACGGCGAAGGGGCCCGACCGAGAACCGGCCGGGCCCCTTCGTCGTACGCGCTGCCGGTGGAACCGGTCGGCCTAGTGAAACTGAGGGACGATCAGGTAGATCCCGTACGCCACCACGGCCGCGCAGGCGAGGAAGCACAGGGTGGCCTGGGTGAGGCCGAGGGCGTGCTGGGCGCGGGTGTCCTCCGGGCGGGCGAGGCCGAGGACGCCGAGGGCGAAGACGACGACCACGGCGACGGTCGCGCCGAGGCTCACCGCGGCGACCTGTCCGAGTGCGTTCCAGTCCAGATGCATGTCCGTTCCCCGTCGTTCAGGCGGCCGCGCCGACCTTGGCCGGCGGCTCGGTGCGAATGCTGACGCCGTGTGCGTCGTTGACGTTGTGTGCGTGCACCGGGTTGCGGCGCGAGACGACCACGATGCCCGTGGCGAGGGCCGCGCCGACCAGCGCGACGACCGCCGTACCGGGGTCCCCGCCGTGCTGCACGACCGCGGCCGCCAGCCCGCCGACCAGTGCGGCGGCGGGCAGGGTGATCACCCAGGCGACCGCCATCCGGCCCGCGACGCCCCAGCGGACCTCCGCGAGCCGGCGGCCGAGCCCCGCGCCGAGGATGCTGCCGGAGGCCACCTGCGTGGTGGACAGGGCGAATCCGAGGTGGGCGGAGGTCAGGATGACGGTCGTGGAGGCGGTCTCGGCGGCGAACCCCTGCGGCGACTGGATCTCGGTCAGGCCCTTGCCCATCGTGCGGATGATCCGCCAGCCCCCGAGATACGTGCCGAGGCCGATGGCGAGGCCCGCGGACACGATGACCCACAGGGGCGGGCCGGCGTCGTGGCCGAGCGCGCCGGCCGAGATCAGGGTGAGGGTGATGACGCCCATGGTCTTCTGCGCGTCGTTCGTGCCGTGGGCGAGCGAGACGAGCGAGGCGGAGGCGACCTGGCCGATGCGGAAGCCCTGGGTGACGGAGTCCTTGCGGGCCCGGTCGGTGAGCCGGTAGGCGAGGTAGGTCGCGAGCAGCGCGGCGACTCCGGCCACGACCGGCGAGGCCACCGCCGGTACCAGCACCTTCTCCACGACCTTGCCGAAGTTGACGCCGTGACTGCCCGCCCCGACCCAGACGGCCCCGATCAGCCCGCCGAACAGCGCGTGCGAGGAGCTCGACGGGAGACCGACCAGCCAGGTCAGCAGATTCCACAGGATCGCGCCGATCAGCCCCGCGAAGATCATGCCCGGGGAGACGAGGGTGTCGTCCACGATGCCGCCGGAGATGGTCCTGGCGACCTCCGTGGACAGAAAGGCACCGACGACGTTGAGGACACCGCTGATCAGGACCGCCGTACGGGGAGGGAGCGCGCCGGTGGCGATGGACGTGGCCATCGCGTTCGCCGTGTCGTGGAATCCGTTGGTGAAGTCGAAGGCCAGTGCGGTGACGATGACGACCGCCACGAGGAACGTGATGTGGTCCATTCCTGAATGCAAACAAGCGCGGGCCAATGGACGGGGAACGGTGCGGCAAAGGCTGGTCAAGGTTCACGCAGGTGGCGGTGGCGCCTCCCTCTACGATCGCGCCCATGAGGATCAGCTGGACGTACGCCTTCATCGACCGCCCGCGTGACGCCTTCGGCCCCGCCTGCGACTTCTGGACGGCGGTCACGGACACCCGCCTGTCCGAACTGCGCGGCGAAGACGACGAGTTCGTCACCCTGCTCCCCGACGGCGCCGACGCGTGCGTGAAGGTGCAGGCGGTGGGTCCGGGGCCGGGCGGTGCGCACCTCGACTTCTGCGTGGACGACGTAGCGGAGTTCGCCTCCGCGGCGGTACGGCTCGGCGCGGACGTGGTGGCCGACCTCGGGTCGCTCGTGGTGCTGCGCTCGCCCGGCGGGCAGTTGTTCTGCGCGGACCCCTGGCGCGGGCAGTCGTCCCGCCCGGGCGTGGTGCGGGGCAGCCGGCTCGACCAGGTGTGCCTGGACGTCCCGCCCTCGGCCTACGACACGGAAATCGCCTTCTGGAGCGGCCTGCTCGACGGCTGGGAGTCGCTGCCGGGCTCACTCCCGGAGTTCCACGTGGTCAAGCCGCCGCCCGGCCTGCCGATCCGTCTGCTCCTGCAACGCCTCGGCGCGGAACGCCCGGCTTCCGCCCACCTCGACCTCGCCTGCGCGGACGTCGCGGCGACCCGGGCGTGGCACGAGGAGCTCGGGGCCGTCTTCGTGGCCGGCTTCTCCGGCTGGACGGTCATGCGCGACCCGGCGGGCGGCACGTACTGCCTGACGACCCGGGATCCGGTGACGGGCGTGCTGCGGGGCCAGGGACTTCCGACGGATGCCGTCTGAGGAGGTGCAGCGTTCGGTGCGTGCGCCCGGTGCGGCCGGAGTGCGAGCGGGGCGGCGCGGCGATCCGTCAGTCCCTCTCGGTGTACGTCCCGTACGCGCAGGCCGCGGTCCCGGCGTCCTCGGGCGTCGGGCAGGGCGGCAGGTCCGGTGGCTCGTCGGGATTCGTCTGCTCCCAGACGTACGGCCCCCCGGGCTCGGCCGAGTCCTGCATCCACAGCGTCAGCCCGCCCGCGACGGCCACGACCAGCGCCCACCCGATCAGCGCGCCGCGCCACATCGTGCGACGCCGCTCCCCCGGTATGCCCATGCCTCACACGCTACTGGGCCAACCGCGCCGCCCGGGCCCGGAGGTAGCGCTGCTCGGGCAGGCTCAGGGTCTGTGCGGCCGCCGACTCGTAGGCGGCCCGGGCGGCTTCCGGCTCGCCCACCCGCTCCAGCAGATGACCTCGCACGGCGTCCAGGCGGTGCCCCTTCAACTCACCGGCCAGGGCGTCCACTTCGGTCAGGCCCGCACGCGGGCCGTGGACCATGGCGAGGGCGACCGCGCGGTTGAGGCGTTCGACCGGGCCGGGGACCATGCCGACGAGGACGTCGTACAGGCCCAGGATCTCGGCCCAGTCGGTCGACTCGGGCGAGGACGCCTCGTCGTGCACGGCGGCGATCGCGGCCCGCAGCTGGAACGGGCCCGGGCGACCCCGGGACAGGGCCCCGGTGACCAGCGCGACGCCCTCCTCGATCGCCTCCCGGTCCCAACGGCCGCGGTCCTGCTCGTCGAGGGGGATCAGCTCGCCGCGCGGACCGCTGCGCGCGTCGCGCCGGGCGTCGGTGAGCAGCATCAGCGCGAGCAGACCGGCCACCTCGCCGTCGCCGGGCAGCAACCGGTGGACCGTGCGGGTCAGCCGTACGGCTTCGCCTGCGAGGTCGCGGCGCTGGAGCGCGGCGCCGGACGTGGCCGTGTAACCCTCGTTGAAGATCAGGTAGAGGGTCTGCAGGACGGACGGCAGCCGCTGCTCCCAGCGGTCCGGCCGGCCGAAGCGCACACCCCGCACCTTCTGCTTGGCCCGGCTGACGCGCTGGGCCATCGTCGCCTCCGGGACCAGGCAGGCCCGCGCGATCTCCGCGGTGGTCAGACCGCCCACGGCACGCAGCGTGAGCGCGATCTGCGCGGGCGGCGACAGGTCCGGGTGGCAGCACAGGAACAGCAGCGAGAGCGTGTCGTCCTCGCGGGGCGCCCGCTCCCCCGGGGGCGGCGCCGTGAAGGCGTCCCGGGGCGTGAGCGCGGCCGCCCGTTCCTCGCGCTGCCGCCGGGCCTGGTCACTGCGCAGGGCGTCGGTGAGCCGCCGCGAGGCGACCTTGATCAGCCAGCCGCGCGGATTGCCGGGCACACCTGCCGAGGGCCACTGCGCGGCTGCCGCGAGCAGCGCCTCCTGCACGGCGTCCTCGGCGGCGTCGAAGTGCCCGTATCGTCTGACCAGCGCACCGAGGACCTGCGGCGCGTCTCGGCGCAGCAGGTCCTCGATCTCCGGTGGGTTCCTCACCAGTCGTCCGCCGGCGTCGGCCGGTTCGTCAGATGTCCCCGGAACCGTCCATGATCGGACGGATCACGACGGGGTAGTCGGGGGCGCCGGCCGGCTGGGGGCAGCGGGCGACGCGGTCGGCGATCTCCGTGACCCGCTCCAGGCTCTCGCATTCGAGGACCCAGTAGCCGGCCAGCAGCTCCTTGGTCTCGCCGTACGGGCCGTCGGTGATCACGGCCTTGCCGTCCTCACCGAGGGTGACGTGCCGGGTCTGTGCCGGCTCGGCCAGGCCCTGCCCGTCGACGAGCTCGCCCGTTTCGGCCAGATCGTCGTTGATGGCGCCCATGTAGGCGAACATCGTCTGCAGCTCCTCCTCGCTCCAGGCCGGGGAGTGTGCCGACGCCTTGCCGCGCATGGCTTCGTAGTCCGCCTGTGTGCCCTGCACCATGACCAGGTACTTCATGAGTCCGCTCCTTCGGCTGTCACCGCCCCGGTGGGCGGCTCTTCACAGGGGACGTCGGAGCCGGGCCGCGTATCTCGACACGGGCTCAGGGATTTTTGGCCGCGGTGTCTCCGGGAGCCGGTTCGGGCGGGATCGTGGCAGGTGGGGCGGTTTCCCCGGCGGCCGAGGGGGCTTGTCCGGACCGGGTGCCTCCGGCGGTGTGGCCGCTGTCGGCGCCCTCCGCCTCGTAAGCCCCGCACTCGGGGTTGCGGCACGGGCCCGCCACCCAGAGCGGGACCCAGGCGCCCAGCGTCTTGTGACGCCGGACGACCGTTTCCACTGGCTGTCCGCAGTCGGGACAGACGTGCTCTTCGCTGCCCATGTCCTCAGGGTAGGCCGGTCGGGGGCTCAGCGCTCCCTGCTGTACGTGCGCACCGACTCCAGGGTGAACTCCGAGATCGCGAATCCGGAGCCGGACATCGGCATGCCCGTGCCGTACACGAGCGGGTAGGTCTTGATGACGAGCTCGTCGACCTCGTCGAACAGCTCGCCGGCGACCTTCGAGCCGCCGCACAGGCAGGTGCCGAACTCCCGGCGAGCTAGGCGGGCCGGTGGGGCCTGGGCTCGCGCCACATGGGCCACATCGACGGGCCGTCCGGCAGGTCGAGGGCCGGACCGGCCGGCTCGAAGCCCAGGCGCTCGTACAGGCGGCGGCTACGGGCGTTGCTGGCCTCCAGGTAGGCGGGCAGCCCCTCACGGTCGCAGCGGTCGAGGACGGTCTCGATGAGCACGGTGCCGAGGCCCTCGCCCTGGCGGCCGGGGGCCACACCGATCATCCAGAGGTACTCGTGGGCCCGCCCGGTGGGATGGATGGCGGCCGTCAGCCGGCCGATCCTCTCCACGCGCTCGTTGTCCGGGTCGACGGCCTCCCGCACCTGAGCCGGCCCTTCGTCCTCCGCATCGTGCCCCTCGTCGGCGGGGACGGGGAGCCACAGCGCGCAGGCCGAGCCGTCCTCGGTGACGTCTATGCGGCCGGCCGCGAGCACGATGTCGGTGAAGGCGGCCATGAGCCGGGGGTGCTTGGCACGGCGGTCCTCCGCGCCGGGAAAGACCCAGCCGCTCACGGGGTCGTCCTGGAACGCCTCGTCCAGAAGCCGGACGATCAGCTCCCTGTCCCCTTCGCCCGCCGTCCGGATGGCCACACCCATGCCGCGCCCCTTCGCTCGTCCCGACGGGCGTTGATCGTAGGGGCGTTGACCCTCGCGGAGGGGTGCGAGCCGGATCTTGGCGGGATCCGATCGAACATTTGCCCAAACTCGACGGATGCCGTGAGGTGGCGGGCCCCGCACACCGTGGGGCAGTGCGGGACCCGCCGACCGGAGACCGGTGGCCGTGCGGGGTCAGGAGCCGCACGGCCCCGGCACTCCGGGGCCCTGCCCTCCGGTCGCCCGAAGGGGTGTCGCTGGTGCGGGCGGTCTCCTGCCGTTGCCGACGGACCGCTCACTGCTGCGGTCCGTCGACTGCTGGAGCCCGTTGAAGGCTGGAGCCCGTTGACGGCTGCGGTCCGTCAATTGCTGTGCCGTGTCACGAACTCGGCAAGGGCCAGCAGGCCGCCCGCCGCCTCCGGGTCCGGCACCGCCCGGGCCAGTTGCTGCATCGCCCGGGCCATCCGGTCGGCCGCCTGGTCCTGCGCCCAGTCACGGCCGCCCGCGCGCTCCACGATCGGGGCGATGTCGTCCAGGTCCTCCTTCTCGCTGGTCCGTGCGTACAGTTCGGCGAGTTCGGCCGCCGCCGGTGTGCCGGAGGCGAAGGCCGCCACCACCGGCAGCGACTTCTTCCGGGCGGCCAGGCCGGCACCGGCGGGTTTGCCGGTGCGGCACGGGTCGCCCCATATGCCGATGACGTCGTCGATGAGCTGGAAGGCGAGCCCGGCCTCCCTGCCGAACGCGTCCAGTGCCGCCACTTCTTCGTCCGAGGCACCCGCGTACAGCCCGCCGATCGCGCACGCGCTCCCGATCAGGGCACCCGTCTTGGCCTCCGCCATGGAGAGCACCTCGTCGAGCGTGACCTCTCCGGGGGCGCACCGCTCCATGGCCGTGTCCGCGTGCTGACCCGCGCACAGTTCCACCACGCAGTCCGCGAGCCGGGCGGCGGCGGCCGGGGACGCCGGGTGCGGATCCTGGGCGAGCAGCCGCAGGGCCAGCGCATGCAGGGTGTCCCCGACGAGGATGGCGTCGGCGTCGCCGAACACCGTCCACGCGGTGGGGCGGTGGCGGCGGGTGGTGTCCGGGTCCATCACGTCGTCGTGCAGCAGGGTGAAGTTGTGCACCAGTTCCACCGCTGCGGCGGCCCGAGCCGCCCCCGCCCGCGCCTCGGGCCCACCCAGGGCGGCCGCCGCGGCGAGGACCAGCGCCGGCCGGATCGCCTTGCCGGAGCCCCCGTCCGCCGAGATGCCGTCGGCCTGCTCCCAGCCGAAGTGGTGGAGCGCGACCCCGCGCATCGGCCCGGGCAGCGAGCCGATCGCGGCCCGCAGCACCGGATCGACCTCCGCCCGGGCCCGCTCCAGCAGCATGACCGCCTCGTGCCCTTGGGCCGGTCCCGGCCCGCCGTGCCTCTGTGTCCCGATGCCCCCCTGCCCTTCCGGAGCCCCGGCCGGCTGCCGGGGTTCGACGCCGCGCAGCCCACCGCGGGCGGGCAGCGTCGTCCCCCTCCTGGACCGCGTGAGGGACTCACCCATGGGACCGCCTCGGAGAATGAGCGGACGGTGGCGCTTCCGCTGCCGCTGGGCCCGTACCCCGAGGGTGTACCCGCCCGGGCGGGCGGGGACACGGCCGGCGTGCCGGGAGCGTCACCGCCAGCGGCCGATCTCGACGTTCTCCAGGACTCCGAGCGCGTCCGGTACCAGGACCGCGGCCGAGTAGTAGGCCGTGACCAGGTATTTGATGATGGCCTGTTCGTTGATGCCCATGAAGCGGACCGACAGGCTCGGCTCGATCTCGTCGGGGATGCCGGAGGCGCGCAGGCCGATGACGCCCTGGTCGGCCTCGCCGGTACGCAGGGCGATGATGGACGTCGTACGGGCGTCCGAGACCGGGATCTTGTTGCACGGGAAGATCGGCACACCGCGCCAGGTCGGGATGCGGTTGCCCGCCATGTCGATGGTCTCGGGGACCAGCCCGCGCTTGTTGAGTTCGCGGCCGAACGCGGCGATGGCGCGCGGGTGGGCGAGGAGCATCTTGGTGCCGCGGCGCCTGCTGAGCAGTTCGTCCAGGTCGTCCGGTCCGGGCACGCCGTCGTGCGGCTGGATCCGCTGGTCGTATTCGCAGTTGTGCAGGAGACCGAAGTCGCGGTTGTTGATGAGCTCGTGCTCCTGGCGCTCCTTCAGCGCCTCCACCGTCAGCCGGATCTGCTGCTCGGTCTGGTTCATGGGCTGGTTGTAGAGGTCGGCCACGCGTGTGTGGATGCGCAACACGGTCTGGGCGACGCTCAGTTCGTACTCACGGGGCCGGGCCTCGTAGTCGACGAAGGTGTGCGGGATGTCCGGCTCGCCGGAGTGGCCGGAGGAGAGGTCGATCTCCTTCTCGCCGTACTTGTTGGAGCGCTGCGAGGGGATCGAGCGGCGCTGCTGGAGGTGCTCGCGCAGGGTGTCCGAGCGCTCCGCGATCTGTTCGAACTCCTGGCGGGGCAGCACGAGTACGGTGCACGCGGTGAGGGCGCGGGCCGTGTACTCCCAGATCGCGTCCTCGTTCAGGAGCGCGTCGTCGCCGAAGTAGGCGCCGTCGGCGAGGACTCCGAGGGACTCGTCCTCCCCGTACGGTCCCGTGCCGACCTTCTCGACCCTGCCGTGCGCCAGGAGGTACACCTCGTCGGACGGGCTGCCGAACGAGGCGATGACATCGCCCGCCGGGATCTCCCGCTGCTCGCAGCGGCGGGCGATCTCGAAGAGCACCTCCTCGTCCTCGTACGACCGCAGCGCCGGCAGCTCGCCCAGTTCGGCGGGGATGACCTCGACGCGGTCGCCGGTCTTCACGAACGTCAGCCGGCCGTCGCCCACGGCGAAGGTCATCCGCCGGTTCACCCGGTACGTGCCACCCTGGATGTCGACCCACGGCAGCATCCGCAGCAGCCAGCGGGAGCTGATCTCCTGCATCTGTGGCACGGACTTGGTCGTGGTGGCCAGGTTCCGCGCTGCCGCAGTGCCGAGACTCTGCTGCGGCTTGGTCTGCTCCGTGCGGACCTCTTCGCCTACCGACATAGAGAACTGCCCTCCCGGTTGTGGCCGACACCCATACGCCCCGGGCATCGATGTGCACGAGCAAGCCTTCCTCACTCAACGTCGCGGTGCTATTACACGAAAGAGCGGGAATGGATCTTTGCGCCGCTGGGCAGAGGGGGCCCGTCACGGCGTTCGAAGGCACCCGCGTCCAAGCAAGGGATCGGGTGTCCGGCCGCGGAGCCTCGCCTCGGTCCCCGGGCCCTCTGCCTCCACGCTCCCGGGTGACAATGGCCCGGTGACCAGCCCCGACACCCCCGGACTCGCCGCGCTGCGTCCCCGGCTCCCCTCGCCGTTGCAGGAGGTCGTGGACGGCCGGTTCGAGCGCCGGGGTGTGCGGCTGCTGCTGAAGCGGGACGATCTGATCCACCCGGAACTGATCGGCAACAAGTGGCGCAAGCTCGCGCCGAACCTGACAGCGGCGGCCGGCCGGACCGTCGTCACCTTCGGCGGAGCGTGGTCCAACCATCTGCGCGCCACGGCCGCGGCCGGCCGACTGCTCGGCATCCCGACGGTCGGTGTCATACGCGGCGACGAGCTGGCCGGCCGGCCCCTCAACCCCTCGCTGGCCCGCTGCACGGCGGACGGCATGCGGCTGCACTTCGTCGACAGGGCGACGTACCGCCGCAAGGCCGAGCCGACGGCCCTGGCCGGCATCCTGCGCGCGGCGGACGCCGAGGAGGCTTACGTCGTCCCCGAGGGCGGCAGCAACGCCGAGGCGGTGCGGGGCTGCCGGGCGCTCGGCGTCGAGCTGCGCGGGCGCGCCGAGGCCGTCGCCGTGGCCTGCGGCACCGGCGGCACGCTCGCGGGGCTGGCCGCCGGTCTCGCTCCCGGCCAGCGCGCCCTGGGCGTGCCGGTGCTCAGGGGCGGCTTCTTGACCGCCGAGACGGAAGCCCTGCAGCGCGAGGCCTTCGGTGGCCGCCGCGGCACCTGGAGCATGGACGACCGCTTCCATTTCGGCGGCTACGCGCGCGTGCCCGCCGAGCTCGACGCCTTCGCGGCGGACTTCGAGCAGCGGCACGGCCTGCCCGTCGAACGGCTCTACGTCGCCAAGCTGCTGTACGGGCTGGTCACCCTGGCCGGTGAAGACGCCTTCCCGCGCGGAACGGCGGTGGCGGCCGTGGTCACCGGCCGCCCCTTCCCCTGAGGTGTCGCTCCGTCTCCTCTGAGGTGTCGCTCCGTCTCCTCCGAGCCGGTCACGCGGCTTCCCGGAAGGCGGCCGCCTCCTCCAGGTCCAGCCTGCGCAGCAGGGTCCGCAGCATCTCGTCGTCGATGTAGCGGCCGTCCCGGAGCCTGACGAACACCTCGCGCTCGGCGCTGATCATCTCCCGCGACAGCCGCCGGTAGGTGTCGTCGACGGACTCGCCGGTGATCGGGTTGGCCTGCCCGAGCCGCTCCCAGACGGCGTTGCGGCGGCGCTCCAGGACGATGCGCAGCCGGTCGGCGAGCGGGGCGGGCAGGGCGTTGCGCTCGTCGGTGAGAAGCTCGTCCAGGCGCCGTTCGGCGGCCCGGGAGGCCTGCGCCTGGGCGTTGGCCTCGGCGAGCGTCTCGGTCTGGGCGTCCCGCCCGGGGAATTTCAGCAGCCGGATCAGCGGGGGCAGCGTAAGGCCCTGCACGACCAGGGTCCCGATGACCGTCGTGAAGGTCAGGAAGAGGATGAGGTTGCGCTGCGGGAAGGGCTCCTCGCCGCCGTGCATGGTGAGCGGGATCGAGAAGGCGATGGCCAGCGAGACCACGCCCCGCATCCCGGCCCACGCGATGACGAACGGTCCCTTCCAGCTCGGGTTCGGCTCCCGTTCCCGCACCCGGGCCGACAGCAGCCGCGGCAGGAAGGTTGCGGGGTACACCCAGACGAACCGGGCCGCGACGACGACCAGGAAGACGGCGACCGCGTACCAGGCGGCTTCGACGCCCTCGTACTCCCCGAGGCCCTTCAGGACCACCGGGAGCTGCAGTCCGATCAGCGCGAACACCGCCGACTCCAGGACGAAGGCGACCATCTTCCAGACCGCCTCCTCCTGCAGACGCGTGGCGAAATCGACCTCCCACGCGCGGTGCCCCAGATAGAGCGCCACGACCACGACCGCGAGGACGCCGGAGGCGTGCACCTGCTCGGCGACGGCGTACGCGACGAAGGGGATCAGCAGGGAGAGCGTGTTCTGCAGCAGCGCCTCCTTCACGTGCGTGCGCAGCCAGTGGATCGGCGCCATCAGCAGCAGGCCGACCACGACGCCGCCGATCGCCGCGAGCAGGAACTCGCCGATGCCCCCGGCCCAGGTCGCGCCCTCGCCGACGGCGGCGGCCAGGGCCACCCGGTAGGCGGTGATCGCGGTCGCGTCGTTCAGCAGGGACTCGCCCTGGAGGATCGTGGTGATCCGCGACGGCAGTCCGACCCGCCGGGCCACCGCCGTCGCCGCGACCGCGTCCGGGGGTGCCACCACCGCGCCGAAGACCAGGGCCGCGGTCAGCGGCATGTCCGGCACGATCACGTACAGGGCCCAGCCGACCACGAAGGTCGCGAACAGCACGTACCCGACGGACAGCATCGCGACGGGCCGCAGCTGCGCCCGCAGGTCGAGGTAGGAGCTGTCGGTGGCGGCGGTGTGCAGCAGCGGGGGCAGGATGAGCGGCAGGACGATGTGCGGGTCGAGCGTGTAGTCGGGCACCCCCGGGACGTAGCTGACCGCCAGTCCCACGGCCACCAGCAGCAGCGGCGCCGGCACCGGGGTACGCCGCGCGGCCGCGGCGATCGCGGCACTCCCCGCCACGAGCAGCAGCAGTGGCATCACGTCCATCGTTCTCGCCCGCCCTCATTTTTCGACGCGGTCTTCCGCCCGACCGTCGTAACCTGGCAATCATGAAACAGTGCACGCACGCCGACGCGCTGCCGCACCCCGAACCCGGCCCGCTCAGCGAGACGTGTCCGGAGTGCTTGGCGGAGGGCATGGATCCGGTGCAACTACGGCTGTGCCTCAGCTGCGGTCACGTCGGCTGCTGCGACTCCTCGCCGGGACGGCACGCGGCGGAGCATCATAAGGAGTCCGGTCACCCCGTGATGCGGACCCACGAGCCTGGGGAGACCTGGCGTTGGTGCTTCGTCGACCACGTCCTGGTGTGACGCGACAGGACCCCGGCGCCGGACGGTTCGACCGTCTGACGTCTGGGTACGTCAACCCGGCGCGCGCTCTTCCCTTTTGGGCCCGCCCAACCCCTAGACACGGAGCGTATCCACAGGTTTACTGTGAGTGACGACAAGGGGTTGGGGTCCCGGGGACAGGACCGTCAAGAGCGCGATAGCGTCACCGCTGAACCACGTATCGCGTTACCCCGGGGGGCGACCCTCGGCCCTGAAACGCTTGTACCACCATGGAGGTGAGGGTGTCCCAGATCGCAGGCGAGCCCGCGACCCAGGACTTCGTGGAAGTCCGGCTGCCGGCCGCGGGTGCCTACCTGTCGGTGCTGCGTACGGCCACGGCCGGTCTCGCGGCCCGTTTGGACTTCACCCTCGACGAGATCGAGGATTTGCGCATCGCGGTCGACGAGGCCTGCGCGATCCTGCTTCAGCAGGCCGTGCCCGGCTCGGTGCTCAGCTGTGTCTTCCGCCTCGTCGACGACTCGCTCGAGGTCACCGTCTCGGCACCCACCACGGATGGCCATGCCCCGTCGCGGGACACCTTCGCCTGGACGGTCCTGTCCGCTCTCGCGGGCAAGGTCTCCTCGGCCGTGGACAAGGACAAAACCGTTTCGATCAGCCTCTACAAACAGCGCGGCGCGGGACCCGGGCCGGCGTGAGGAGCGAGGACGGGCCGGTGCGGGACGAAGAGCGCGGCACACGAGAGCTGCCGGCCGGGGGCACGGGCACCAGCGGCCCGAGCGGTGCCCGGCGCATGGCGGACGGCATCGACGGCATCCCCGAGCAGGCCCGCCCGCATCCCGAGGACGACTCCACGGGGGCCGTCCTCCCGGGCGGCGGGCGGCCGGACCGGGACGGTGCCGTACGGAGCGCGCCTCCGGGCGGGGGGATCACCGCATCCCCGGCCCAGGGGGGTCCCCCCACTCGCGAGGAGTCGAGAGTGGCGGAGGAGGCGAGGGCTCGGGGAAGGGCGACGGGCGGGACGATGAACGAGCACGAGCGAGACTCCGAGGATCAGGCGCCGCGCGCACACCACGCGTCAGGTGCGCAGCACGGCTCTCCGGATCGCAGCGGTGCGCGCGAGATGTTCCTCAAACTGCGCACCCTGAGCAGCGGCAGCCCCGAGTACGCGGAGCTGCGCAACCAGCTGGTCCGGATGCATCTGCCGCTGGTGGAGCATCTCGCACGCCGCTTCCGCAACCGGGGCGAGCCGCTGGACGACCTCACCCAGGTCGCCACCATCGGCCTCATCAAGTCGGTCGACCGATTCGACCCGGACCGCGGCGTGGAGTTCTCGACGTACGCGACCCCGACGGTCGTCGGCGAGATCAAGCGGCACTTCCGCGACAAGGGCTGGGCGGTGCGCGTCCCGCGCCGGCTGCAGGAGCTGCGCCTGGCGCTGACCACGGCCACGGCCGAGCTCTCGCAGCTGCACGGCCGCTCCCCCACGGTCCATGAGCTCGCGGAGAAGCTGGCGATCTCGGAGGAGGAGGTCCTGGAGGGTCTGGAGTCCGCCAACGCGTACTCCACGCTGTCCCTGGACGTCCCCGACACCGACGACGAGTCCCCGGCGGTAGCGGACACCCTGGGCGCGGAGGACGAGGCGCTGGAGGGCGTGGAGTACCGGGAGTCCCTCAAGCCGCTGCTGGAGGATCTCCCACCGCGTGAGAAGCGGATCCTGCTGCTGCGGTTCTTCGGCAACATGACCCAGTCGCAGATCGCGCAGGAGGTCGGCATCTCGCAGATGCACGTCTCCCGGCTGCTGGCGCGCACGCTGGCTCAGCTGCGGGAGAAGCTCCTCGTCGAGGAGTGACGGCTACTTCTCCAGGTTGCCGGGCCCGCGGATCCCGAGGGCCCGGGTCGTCTCGGGGTTCACCAGCAGGACGAGCGACGCCACAGCCACGACGGCGAGTGCGATCCCGGCCGGAATGGCCATGCTGTCGGCCTGCAGCAGGTTGTAGGCCACCGGCAGCGCCATGAGCTGGGTGATGACGGCCGGGCCGCGGCTCCAGCTGCGGCGGCAGAGCAGCCCGCGCGCGGCGAGCAGTGGCAGCAGCGCGAGCACGACCAGCGTGATGCCTCCGGTCACGGCCTGCTGCCGGTCGTCCGGATGGCCCGTGAGGCCGAGGACGAGGATCCAGACGCCTCCGACGACCAGCGCGAGCCCTTCCAGTGCGGCCAGCAGCGCGGCGTACGTCAGACGCCGGGGGCGGGGGCCGGTGGTTTCCTCGGTGGTGGGGGTCTGCTCACTGCTCACCCCTGAAGGGTAGCCCCCGTCGCACACGCCCCCTGTGGTGCCGTTCACCTCCTGTCTCTTACCTGATCCCTACCTCGGTATGGGCCCGGTACCACCCAGTAGGTACGCTGCCAGTCATGCGTGCACTTCTCGTGGTCAATCCGGCGGCAACCACTACGAGTGCGCGCACACGCGACGTACTGATCCATGCGCTCGCCAGCGAGATGAAGCTGGAGGCGGTCACCACCGAGTACCGCGGTCACGCGCGCGACCTGGGCCGGCAGGCGGCGGACAGTGACGACATCGATCTCGTGGTGGCCCTCGGCGGCGACGGCACGGTCAACGAAGTGGTCAACGGCCTGCTGCACGCCGGTCCCGCCCCGGAGCAGCTGCCCGGCCTCGCCGTGGTCCCGGGCGGCTCCACCAATGTCTTCGCCCGCGCCCTGGGCCTGCCCAACGACGCCGTGGAGGCCACCGGCGCCCTGCTGGACGCGTTGCGCGACGGCAGCGAACGGACCGTCGGCCTCGGGCTGACCTCGGGCACGCCGGGCACGGAGGACGAGGCGGTGCCGTCCCGGTGGTTCACCTTCAACTCGGGGCTCGGCTTCGACGCCGGTGTGGTGGGTCGTGTGGAGCAGCATCGCGAGCGCGGCCGGAAATCCACACACGCTCTTTACGTGCGCCAGGTCGTGCGCCAGCTCCTCGGTGAACCGAACCGCCGCAACGGGACGATCACGCTGGAGCGGGCCGGCGAGGATCCGGTCACCGATCTGGTGCTGTCCATAGTCTCGAACACCTCGCCCTGGACGTTTCTGGGGAATCGCCCGATCTACGCGGCGCCTAAAGCCTCGTTCGATACCGGGCTCGATCTCTTCGGTCTCAGCCGCCTCTCCACCGCGGCTGTTGCCCGGTATGGCACCCAGTTGCTCACTTCGTCCCCCGAGCGCGGACCCCATGGCAAGCACGCCACCTCTCTGCATGACTTGACAGAGTTCACCTTGCATTCGAAGGTCCCGCTCCCCCTCCAGATGGACGGTGACCACCTGGGGCTGCGGACAAGCGTGACGTTCACAGGCGTACGCCGTGCACTGCGTGTGATTGTGTGAGCAGAACTGGCTAAAGTCCTTTCACTCGAACGTTTAGGCCAGGATCCACCCCATGGAAGTACGGCTGTGACCTAGTCGACACCGAAGAATCAAAAAAAACTTTCCAGAAGGGGTTGTATCCGCCGCTGAGGTTTGCGAGTCTCTACGTGGCGATCGGGACGGCCCGCAAGACCGGCCTCCACTGATCACCAGAACCCCTCTCCAACTCACAGGACCTTCGTCAGGGAACCTGACGGTCGGCCCTTCACTTGTTGAGGGATTCGTGAAAGCGTTCACATTCACAAGCACCTGCACGTAATACCAAGGAGAGGTAGCAGCCATGGACTGGCGTCACAACGCCGTTTGCCGCGAGGAAGACCCCGAGCTCTTCTTCCCCATCGGCAACACCGGTCCTGCGCTGCTGCAGATCGAGGAAGCCAAGGCCGTCTGCCGTCGCTGCCCGGTGATCGAGCAGTGTCTGCAGTGGGCGCTCGAGTCCGGCCAGGACTCCGGCGTCTGGGGTGGTCTCAGCGAGGACGAGCGCCGTGCCATGAAGCGCCGCGCCGCCCGCAACCGGGCTCGTCAGGCCTCCGCCTGACAACCCACCCCTGCTGACAGCCTGAGCTTGGCGGCGCGTACAGCGAGTACGCATCTCCCGCCCCCGAGCCGCAGCGCGCAGTTCCCCCGATGCGCTTAGTTAAGCAGCAACGAGCTTTAGCCCCGGGCCACTTGGTGGCCCGGGGCTCATTGCTTTTCCGGCCCCTGTGCCGGGATTCCGAATGCCCCGCTACTTCTGTGACCGCACCGGGATGTCAAGGATCACGCGGGTGCCGCGCTCCGGGGCCGGGACCATGTCGAAGGTGCCGCCCAACTCCCCCTCCACCAGGGTCCGCACGATCTGCAGGCCGAGATTGCCGGCGGTGTGCGGATCGAACCCTTCCGGCAGGCCGACCCCGTCGTCCTGGACCGTGACCAGCAGTCGGGCCTCCTTGGTCGTGCCGCCGCGGACCGCCGAGACCTCGACCGTGCCGGTGTCGCCCTCACGGAAACCGTGCTCCAGCGCGTTCTGCAACACCTCGGTCAGCACCATAGACAGCGGCGTGGCGACCTCGGCGTCGAGGATGCCGAAGCGGCCGGTGCGCCGGCCTGCGACCTTGCCCGGGGAGATCTCCGCGACCATGGCCAGCACACGGTCGGCGATGTCGTCGAACTCCACCCGCTCGTCCAGGTTCTGGGAGAGCGTCTCGTGCACGATCGCAATCGATCCGACGCGCCGCACCGCCTCTTCGAGGGCCTCGCGCCCGCGGTCGGACTCGATCCGCCGGGCCTGCAGGCGGAGCAACGCAGCCACCGTCTGGAGGTTGTTCTTGACGCGGTGGTGGATCTCCCGGATCGTCGCGTCCTTGGTGATCAACTCACGCTCACGGCGGCGCAGTTCGGTGACGTCACGGAGCAGGACGAGGGAACCGATGCGGGTGCCCTTCGGTTTGAGCGGAATCGCACGGAACTGGATGACCCCGTCACTGGCCTCGATCTCGAACTCGCGCGGCGCCCAGCCGCTGGCGACCTTGGCGAGCGCCTCGTCCACCGGGCCCCGGGTCGGGGCGAGTTCGGCGGTGGTCTTGCCCAGGTGCTGCCCGACGAGGTCGGAGGCGAGGCCGAGCCGGTGGTAGGCGGACAGGGCGTTCGGGGAGGCGTACTGGACGATGGCGTCGGCGTCGAGTCGGATCAGGCCGTCACCCACCCGGGGCGAGGCGTCCATGTCGAGCTGCTGGTTCGCGAACGGGAAGGACCCGGCGGCGATCATCTGCGCGAGGTCGGAGGCGCTCTGCAGATAGGTGAGCTCCAGGCGGCTCGGGGTGCGCACGGTGAGGAGGTTGGTGTTGCGCGCGATGACACCGAGGACGCGCCCCTCCCGCCGTACGGGGATCGACTCGACCCGGACGGGGACCTCCTCTCGCCACTCCGGGTCGCCCTCGCGCACGATGCGGCCCTCGTCGAGGGCGGCGTCGAGCATCGGCCGGCGGCCGCGCGGGACGAGATGGCCCACCATGTCGTCCTGGTACGAGGTCGGGCCGGTGTTGGGACGCATCTGGGCGACCGAGACGTACCGGGTGCCGTCGCTGGTGGGGACCCACAGGACCAGGTCGGCGAAGGAGAGGTCGGAGAGCAGCTGCCACTCCGAGACCAGCAGGTGCAGCCACTCGAGATCCGTGTCGTCGAGGGCGGTGTGCTGGCGTACGAGTTCGTTCATGGAGGGCACGTGTGCGAGCGTACCCGGGGGTTCGTACGGCCCTGAAACACCCGCGGGCCGCGGCGCCTGAGAGGGACCCTCAACCCTCCCGGCACCGCAGCCCGGAGCAACATCGGCCGTGGGGTGTGCGGTCCCGGTCGGCCGAGGATGAGGAGCCGGGGCAGTCAGGGCAGAGAGCCTCGGTTCCTCGGTCCGCCTTCCTGTGCGGGGAAGACGGAGGCTGGTGCGCGTTGCACACGCGCTCTCGTAACGCATTGTGGACTAGACCACTTATGGGTGTCCATGCGTGGGAGGCTGTTCGTTGTTGTCATTTCTGCGACACGTCGGACGCTCCGGCGTCCAGCAGGCAGCCTAACCCGTGTGGGTTCCTGTGCGGGGCCAGATGGACAGGGCAATTTCCGCGACCGCCTCCAGTTCCTCCCGGCTCGCCCCGTCGCGTGCCTGTTGTGACATGCCCTGGATCATCGCCCCGGTGTGCCGGGCCAGGGCCGCGGCGTCGGTCGCCGGCGGCAGCACACCGGCGGCGACGTCAGCCCTGATACGGCTCTCGAACGCGGCGATGTTGGCGTTGCGGCGGTCCCGCAGGGACTCCTCCACCTCGGGGGTCGAGCAGTTCGTGGCCGCGTGGACGACGAGACAGCCGTGCGGGTGGCCGGGTTGCGTGTACGCGGTGGCGGCCTCGCGCAGGGTGCGCTCGACGGCGTCCCGGGCGGTGGGCTCTTCGGCGAGGGCGCGGTCGGTGAAGGATCCGTACCTGGTGCCGTACACGCGGACGACCTCCTCGAAGAGGGACCGCTTGTCGCCGAAAGCCGCGTAGAGGCTGGGCGCTCCGATGTCCATGACGCGGGTGAGGTCGGAGACGGACGTGGCCTCGTAGCCGTGCTCCCAGAAGGCGAGGAGGGCCTTCTCCAGCGCGGTCTCACGATCGAAGGAGCGGGGGCGCCCGCGGGACTTGGTCCTGGCCTTGCCGCCGCCGGCAGCTTTCTCGGCGGCTCCCGCGTTCGCGGCGTCAGACCCCGTCCGGGCCTTCGCGGCTGCGTCGTCGTTCACCATGGGGTGCATTTTATAGCGGGCACTAGAGAAATGACGCCGGGCTGTTGTACGGTCATTTCTGTAGCGACCGCTAGATAAATGAGAAGGGGGGCGCCGTCATGGGCGTGCTCACAGGCAGGACGGCACTCGTCACGGGGGCGAGCAGGGGCATCGGGCGAGGAATCGCCGAGCGACTGGGGCGCGACGGCGCTCGGGTCGCGGTGCACTACGGCAGGAACGAGACGGCGGCGAAGGAGACGGTCGCGGCGATCGAGAAGGCCGGGGGTTCGGCGTTCGCGCTGGGTGTGGAGCTGGGAGTGCCGGGGGACGCCGAGGCACTGTGGGCGGAGTTCGACCGGCACGCGGACGGGCTGGACATCCTGGTGAACAACGCGGCGATCGGCAACACACGGCCGATCGGGCAGTTGGAGGAGCGGGAGTACGACGAGGTCTTCGCGGTGAATGTGAAGGCGCCGTTCTTCATCCTCAAGCACGGCATGATGCGTCTGCGGGACGGCGGCCGGGTCGTCAACATCTCGTCGGGGCTGGCCCGGACGGCGGCGATGCCGGACAACATGGCGTACGCGATGACGAAGGGTGCGCTGGACGTCTTCTCGCGCGACCTGTCCAAGGTGCTGGGGAGCCGGGGCATCACGGTGAACTCGGTGGCCCCGGGGATCATTGACACCGACAACACGGCAGCCCTGCTGCACGGCAGTCCCGACGGCTGGGCGAAGGCCGCGGCGCTGTCGGCGCTGGGCGGAGTGGGCGAGCCCGCCGAGGTCGCCGACGTGGTGGCGTTCCTGGTGTCGGACGGGGGGCGGTGGGTGACGGGCAGCTGGGTGGATGTGACGGGGGGTTCGCTCACGTAGCCGTCGGAGGGCGAATGAGGGGGCAGCGGTGGATGCGGAGACCAGGTCGGGGGCTGCGGATGTGGCGATCAGACCGTGTCGCCGGTCCGGGCCTCAGTACCCCCGCCCTCAGCGAGTCTCCGTCACCTTCGCCAGCGCCCGGGGCGCGTCCGGGTCCTGGCCCCGGGCGATGGTGACCTCGTAGGCCAGGAGCTGGAGCGGGATGATCTCCAGCATGGGCTGGACCTCCTCGGCCACGTCGTCCGTGGGAAGGACGAAGCCGGCCGAAGCCTGCTCGACCTGGTGCCTGGGGCCGATGACGACGAGGTCGGCGCCGCGGCCACGCAACCGGTCCAGGACGGGCTGGAGCGCTTCGCCGCCCTTGCCGTCGGTGACCACGGCGATGACCGGGGAGACGTTGTCGACCATGGCGAGCGGTCCGTGCAGCAGGTCCGCGCCGGAGTAGGAGAGGGCGGGGATGTAGCTGGTCTCCATCAGCTTGAGGGCGGCCTCCTTGGCCGTGGGGTAGCCGTAGCCGCGGGACGTGATCACCATGCGCTCGGCGAAGCGGTAGCGGGCGGCGAGGATGCGCACCTCGTCCTGCCGGGCGAGCAACTGCTCGGCGAGCTCCGGAAGCACCTGCGCAGGCGCGCCGTCGCCTCCGCGCAGGCCCTCGACGAAGAGGTAGAGAGCGAGAAGGGAGGCGGTGTAGGTCTTGGTCGCGGGAAGAGCCTTCTCCGGTCCGGCCATGATGTCGATGTGGTACTCGGAGACGCCGGCGAGCGGTGAGTCCGGGTTGTTGGTGACGGCCAGCGTGATCGCGCCGGCCTCGCGGGCGGCCCGGGTGGAGGCGACCAGGTCGGGAGAGCCGCCGGACTGGCTGACGGTGACGACGAGGACGTCGGTGAGGTCGGGCCGGGCGCCGTAGGCCGTGGTGGTGGACATCGAGGTGAGTCCGCACGGCAGGCCGAGCCGGATCTCCAGGAGGTACTTGGCGTACAGCGCGGCGTTGTCGGAGGTGCCGCGGGCGGTCAGCAGCACGAAGCGGGGCGCGCGGGCGGCGATGCGCCGGGCGACGTCCTGGATGGCGGGGGCACCCTCGGACAGGATCCGGCGCAGGACGGCGGGCTGCTCGGCCATCTCACGGGCCATGGTCCGGCCCGGCAGCTCACTGAGGGGGTCCGGTGTGGCGGCGGCGGTCATGGCTGGTCCTTCCAGGAGCGCGGGCTGGGCGGCTGCAGACCCCATTCCACTCCCCCGGACCGGGCAGCGCCCATCCTGGAGGCCCTGTATCCGCATCCCGCGCCTTGCGCGGAGCGGCGATGTCCCGCGCCCGCGCCGCTTCGCCCTGCTCCACTTCCCGCTCCAAGCCCTGAGCGGGAAAGTTCACCCCGTGGCGACCTGGTCGGCACGCGGGCGCTGCCCGTGCGGGAACGGCGTTGCTCACCCTGGGAGGGACAGGACCGCTCTGTTAGATTGGTCTAAACCACACGACCCCCTCCAGGTCCAGTCCCAGTTGAGCACTCCTCTCAGATCGGCAGGCCCAGCGTGGAAGTTGTCATCGTTCCGGACGCCAAGGCGGGCGGCGAGCTCATTGCCGAGGCCATGGCCCAGCTGCTCGGCCGCAAGCCCGGCGCCCTGCTCGGCGTGGCCACCGGCTCGACGCCGCTGCCCGTCTACGAGGCCTTGGCGGCGAAGGTGCGCTCCGGTGCCGTGGACGTCGGGCGGGCGCGGATCGCGCAGCTCGACGAGTACGTGGGGCTGCCCGCCGATCATCCGGAGTCGTACCGCTCGGTGCTGCGGCGCGAGGTGCTGGAGCCGCTCGGGATCGGGATGGACCAGTTCACGGGCCCGGACGGCACGGCGGAGGACGTGCAGGGGGCGTGCGAGGCGTACGACAAGGCACTGTCGGACGCGGGGGGTGTGGACCTTCAGCTGCTCGGGATCGGGACCGACGGGCACATAGGGTTCAACGAGCCGTGCTCGTCGCTGGCTTCGCGGACGCGGATCAAGACGCTGACGGAGCAGACCCGGATCGACAACGCGCGCTTCTTCGACGGTGACATCGACCAGGTGCCGCATCACGTGATCACGCAGGGCATCGGCACCATCCTGGAGGCCCGGCATCTGGTGCTGCTCGCCACCGGTGAGGGCAAGGCGGACGCGGTCGCGGCGACGGTGGAAGGGCCGATCGCCGCGGTGTGCCCCGCGTCCGCGCTCCAGCTCCACCCGCATGCGACCGTCGTCGTGGACGAGGCCGCCGCGTCGAAGCTGAAGCTGGCGGACTACTTCCGGCACACCTACGCCAACAAGCCGGAGTGGCAGGGAATCTGAGGCATCCTGCCGGACCGGGCAGTGCTGTCGCTCCCCTGCGGCCCGACCCGCGCGGCGGGTTCTAGGGGACCAGGGCCCCGGGCTCCACTACGTCGTCGTCGGCCGGCTCGTCCTGGGCGCGCCAGCCGGCCACCCACAGCGGCATCACCCAGTGCACGACGAGGACGGCGATGAGCAGGGGCGCGGCGTAGGCCTTCGGGGCGTCTCCGGCGGTCCCGCCCATGATCAGCAGGGTGACCGCCGTCGCCGCGAGGAGCAGCGTCGTCACGCGGTGGGCCCGGGCCAGGACGCGGCTGCGTTCCGCCGACTGGCGCTCGTCCAGCGCGCGTTCGCGCAGTTCCAGCAGGCCCCGGGTGGCGCCGTTGATCACGCCGGTCGCGACCATCCAGGGGAGCAGCAGCACCGCCGTCACGGCCACGGTCCACAGCGGCTCGCCCTCGGCGAGGAACATGTGGGTCATCACACCGCCGATGGCCAGGGTGAGGGTGAGATGGGCGGCGACGGCCAGGCGGCGGCGTGCTGCCGTGGCGTACCAGGCCGCTGCGCGGCGGTCGTTCATCAGCCACAGCATGCTCCGGTCGTAGCGGGTCAGGCGTGTCGTCGTCATGGCTGTTTCCTCCCGTAGACCTCGTCCGTGAGCGGCCGGAACGGTTCGAGGGAGAACAGGGCCTCGACCGGCAGACCGAAGAACTTCGCGATCTTCAGCGCCAGGTCGAGGCTCGGGTTGTACTGCCCCCGCTCGATGTAGCCGATGGTCTGGTAGTGGGCTCCCACTGCCTCGGCCAGGCTCTGGCGCGACACCTTGTGTTCGGCGCGCACCACGGCCAACCTGTTGTGCACCTGCTCGCTCATATATAAGAAGTACTACATTCGGATGCATGCTTACAACCGCAGTCCGGTTGTCGCCGTCGGGGGCGTGGTCGGGTCAGTGGTGGTGGCCCCGCCGGCCGAGACTCTCCACGGGGGTCGCGCCGGGGCGGGTCCACTGCGGTACGGGGCGGCTGGTCGGGCCCCAGGTGGCGTTCCCGTCGGCGTCGGAGCGCCAGGACCAGCACGGCCCACGCCCCTCGGGCCACCCGTCGGGGTTGTCCTCCCAGGCCTCACCGCGGCCGTAGGGCGGCATGTCGAGCAGGCCGAGGGAGCCGTTGACCCGCTCGTTGCCGCGGCCCGTCGTGCGGTAGGTGAGGAACACGCGGTCGCCGTCGCGCAGGAAGGAGCTGAGGTAGCCCATCTCGCCGCCGACCGGTGGGGCCACGTCGCGGACCGAGTACCAGGGCTGGGTGTATCCCATGAACGCGACGTAAGAGGCCACCTCGTCCCAGCGGCCCGTGGTCAGCACGGCGAAGGAGACGCCGCGGGCGTTGAGGTAGACGGCGTCCTTCAGGTGCCAGGCGGTGGTGGTGCAGCCCTCGCACTGCCCCTGGTGCGGTGCGCCGTCGTACCACATGTGCTGGTATGCCACGAGCTCGTCGCGGCCCTGGAAGAGGTCGAGGAACGGGACCGGCCCGTCGGGGCCGGCGACCCGGGCCGTGCCGTCGAGTTCCACCATCGGCAGCCGGCGACGGGCCGCGGCCAGGGCGTCGCCCTCGCGGGTGTGGGCCTTCTCGCGGATCAGCAGCTCGTCGCGGGCGGTCTGCCAGGTGGCCAGGTCCACCACGGGCGGGCGGCCGGGCAGGGCTGTGGTGGGGTCGTCCGGGGTGGTCGTCATGGTGTCCTCCGTGAAGTCCCGTGCCGGACGGCGTCCCGCGACGCCGCTGCGGCGGTCACCGGAGGAGACTCGGGACGCGGCCGGAACTCATCGCCGGGCAAGGGGACCCAGGAAGGTGTTCGCGACGGCCCGTCCGCTCCCCGCTCTCACACCCCTGTGGTCCCGGCGATCACCTCGGCCGCCGCCCGGCCGCAGACGCGGGCCGCGCCGTGGGTGGCGATGTGCAGGGCGCCGCGCGGGGCTGCCTGCGGGACGCCCATCTCGACGACGACGGTGTCGGGGCGGGCGGCCAGCAGGGTGCCGAGGGCGGAGGCCATCCAGGGGTGGCGGTGTTCGTCCCGGACGACGGCCACGATGCGGCGCGGTCCGGCGGCCTGGAGGGCCGCGCGGCCGGCGTTCTCCCCGGCCTCGCTCTCCGGGCCGTCCCCGGCGGAGAAGCTACCGGTCACGGTGCCGGGCAGGAGGTGGATGAGCTCGGCGGCGACGCCCCACGGCGTCTCGTCGCCGACGGCGATGTTGGCGACGGGGGTGAGGGCGGCGACGTAGGGCGGTTCGGTGAGGGGCTTGAAGGTCGCGGGGTCGCCGAGTCCGGGCGCGGCGGTCACGGTGAGGGCGCGGCGGGCGGCGTGCAGGCCGATCTCGGTGCCGTGGGTGTCCTCGGCCGGGCGGCCCGCCGTGCCGGCCCAGCGGGCCAGTGCCCGTACCCGGTCGGCGGCCTCGGCGAGGCGTTCCTCCGGGAGTTCGCCCGCGCGCACGGCCGAGACCAGGGCGTCGCGCAGGCGCAGCACGGTCGCGTCGTCGGCGAGGCCGCCGCCCACGCAGATCGCGTCCGCGCCCGCGGCGATGGCGAGGACGCTGCCGCGTTCGATGCCGTAGGTGCCGGCGATGGCGCGCATCTCCATGCCGTCGGTGACGATGAGGCCGTCATAGCCGAGTTCGTCGCGGAGCAGGCCGGTGAGGATGCGGCGGGAGAGGGTGGCCGGGCGCTCGGGGTCGAGGGCCGGGACCAGGATGTGGGCGCTCATGACGGCCCGGGTGCCGGCGTCGATGGCGGCGCGGAAGGGGGCCAGTTCGCGCTCGGCGAGCACCTCGGCGGAGACGTCGATGCGCGGCAGGGCGTGGTGGGAGTCGACGGCCGTGTCGCCGTGGCCCGGGAAGTGCTTGGTGCAGGCGGCGACCCCGGCGGACTGCAGGCCGGTGACGTAGGCGGCGGTGTGCCGGGCGGCCAGCGCGGTGTCGGCGCCGAAGGAGCGGACGCCGATGACCGGGTTGCGCGGGTCGGAGTTGACGTCGGCGGACGGGGCCCAGTTGAGGTTGACGCCGCAGGCGGCGAGGCGGCGGCCCAGTTCGTGGGCGACCTGCTGGGTCAGCTCCACGTCGTCGACCGCGCCGAGGGCGTGGTTGCCCGGGAAGGAGGAGCCGTTGCGCACCTCCAGGCGGGTCACGTCGCCGCCCTCCTCGTCGATGGCGACGAGGACGTCGTCGCGCTCGGCCCGCAGCTGGGCGGTGAGGGCGGCCAGTTGGCCGGGAGAGGCGATGTTGCGGCCGAACAGCCCGACGGAGGCGAGGCCCTCACCGAGGCGGCGCAGCAGCCAGTCGGGGGCGGTGGTGCCGGTGAAGCCGGGCTGGAGGACCGTCAGGGCGTCGCGGGTGAGCGTGTCGGTGCCGCTGGCGAGTGTCGTCATCGGGTGAGGTCATCCCTTCACGGCGCCCGCGGTCAGGCCCGCGGCCATCTTGCGCTGGACGAGGAGGAAGAGGGCGACGATCGGCACGGCCATCATCGTGGCTCCGGCCATCATCGGGGCGTATTCGGTGCCGTGCTTGGTGGTGAAGTTGCCCAGCCAGACGGTCGCGGTCTGGTTCTTCTGGCTGAGCAGCATCAGGGCGTACAGGTACTCGTTCCAGGCCTGGATGAAACCGTAGACCGAGGTGGCGACCATGCCGGGGGCCAGGAGCGGGAAGACGACCCGGAGGAAGGCGCCGGTGCGGGAGCAGCCGTCGACCATGGCCGCTTCCTCCAGTTCCTTCGGGATGTTGACGATGAAGCCCCGGAGCGTCCAGACCGTGAACGGCAGGATGAAGGTCAGGTACGTGATGATGAGGCCGGTCAGCCGGTCGTACTGGCCCAGGTCGTTGAGCAGCAGGAACACCGGGATGATCATGGCGACCAGCGGGACCATCTGGACCGCGAGGATGCCCACGATCACGATCTTGCGGCCGCGGAAGGCGAACCGGGAGATGGCGAGCGCGGCCAGCAGCCCGACCACCATGCCGATGACGACCACCGCGAGCGACACCACCATGCTGCGGCCGACCGGGCCCCAGAAGTCGGCGATGTCCAGCGCCCGGGTGAAGTTGTCGAGGGTGATGCCGGTCGGCAGCAGGCTCGGGTCCGCGTCGATGGCGTCCTTGGCGGGCTTGAACGCGGTGTTGAGCATCCAGTAGAGCGGGAAGCCGGCGGTGACGAAGACCAGGAGGCCGAGGAGGTTCCAGCCCAGCCGCGACTTGCGGCGGCCGGCTCCGGCGAGCGTGCTCATTCGACCTCTCCGATCTTCAGCATCTGCCGCATGTAGACGGCGACCACGCCGAGCAGCAGCAGGACGGTGATCAGCGCGATGGCCGAGCCCTGGGCGTAGTCGTTGACGACGAAGGCCCGGTCGTAGGAGTAGGTGTTGAGGACCTGGAACTCCGGCTCGGGGTGGCCGCCCCGCATGACGAACACCTGGGGGAAGACGCCCATGTCCCAGATGACCGACAGGGTCGTGAGCATCACGATGATCGGCTTGAGGACGGGCAGGGTGACGTAGCGGAAGACGCCCCAGGAGCCGGCGCCGTCCAGGCGGGCGGCCTCCTCCAGCTCCTTGGGGACCTGGGTGAGACCGGCGCTGAGCGTGATGACCACGAACGGCACGGCTCCCCAGATCACCAGCAGCATGATCACGGCCAGACCCTCGGGTCCGCTGGCGAACCAGTTGTGGCCGACCATGTCGACGCCGGGCAGCTTGCTCAGCAGCGCGTTGAAGACGCCGTAGTCGGAGTCGAAGAGCCACTTGAAGACCGTGGTGGCGACGATCACCGGCATGCCCCAGCTGGCCACCAGCACGATGTTGATGAGCACCTTCAGCCAGCCCGAGACCCGCTGGAGCAGCAGGGCCAGCGCCATGCCGATCACCATCGTGAGGACGACGGCGCCGCCCGCGAAGACGATGGTGCGCAGGACGACGGCCCAGAACTCGCCGTCGCCCAGCACCTTGGCGAAGTTGTCGAAGCCGACCGACTCGGCCGGCTGGAAGCCCCACAGCTGGGACTGGCCGAACTTCTGGAAGGACAGGGTGACCAGGCGGGCCAGCGGATAGCCCATGACCAGGGCGAGGATCAGCAGGCAGGGCGCGAGCAGCAGCCAGGGGACCGCGGCCCCGCCCGACGTGCGCTGCCCGCGGGGACGCCGGCTGTCGGGGGGTGGCGGGGGTGCCTGCCGCGGTGGCGGCACCTTGGCAGGGATGTGGGTGTCTGCGGCACTCATCGCGCGCTCCTCGGCGGTCCCTCAGGTCTTGACGACGGCGGGGCCCCACCCGGTGGGGCCCCGCCCGAAGGTCACTTGGTGTTGATGACCTTGTCGATCGCGGCGTCCGCCTCCTTGGCGGCGGCCTCGACGGACTTCTTGCCGGTGCCGATGCTCTGCAGCATGGTCTGCAGGATCTGCGCCTTCTCGACCTGGCCCCAGCCGGGAGCCATCGGGACGAACCAGTTGGACTCGGCCGCGGTGGCGGGGACGGCCGTCTTCGGGTCGTTCTTGAGCGTGGCGAGGTCCGTCTTGTTGTTGGGCAGGTTGCCCTTGGCCATCAGGCCCTTCTGCCCGGAGGAGCCGGCGAACGCGTTGATCCACTCGGCGGCCAGGGCCTGCGCGTCGGACTTCACCGGCACGGCGAGGTCGGAGCCGCCCAGGAAGACGGGCATGTTCTTGCCGGACGGGCCGGGCATCACGAAGTTCTCGAGGTTGCCCTTGAGCTTGCCGGTCTTGTCGTTCTTCGGGTCCTCGGCGGTGGCGCCCTCCCAGGCGGCGGCGAAGATCATGGAGGACTTGCCCTGGCCGTAGACGATGTAGCGGTCGGACTCGTCCTTGGTCTTGTCGCCGTGCATGTACGAGTCGACGACGTTCTTGAACTCCTTCAGGCCCTTGAGGGACTCGGGCGAGGAGAGGGAGGCCTTCCACTGGCCGCCCGACTCGGTGGCGATGGCGCCGCCGGCGTCGTAGACGAAGGACATGGCCGCGTACCAGTCGCGGGTGGGCTGGTACCAGGCGCTGAACTTGTCGCCCTGCTTCTTCTGGATCTTGTCCAGGGCGGCGGTGAGCTCCTTGTACGTCTTGGGTGTGGACTTCACCCCGACGGAAGCCGCCACGTCCTTGCGCCAGTTGGCGACGCGGCCGCCGGCGTAGTAGGGCACGCCGTAGGTCTTGCCCTCGTAGGTGACCGAGGCCTTGAGGCCGTCCAGCCAGGCGTCGGAGTTGTCGAACTTCGCCTGGTCGAGGGGGGCGAAGGCGCCCTTGACCATGTAGCCGAGCATCTCGGTGTTGCCCATCTCGACCACGTCGGGGGCCTTGTCCGTGGCGAGGACGGCGTCGAGCTTGGCGTTCTTGTCGGGCCAGCCGTAGTACTCGTGGTTGATCTTGAGGCCGGGGTGCTTCTTCTTCACCGCGGCGTCGGCGGCCTTCACCAGTCCGGGCCAGTTGTTCTGGGCGTCGACGGTGAGCCAGACGGTCAGCTCCTTGGCGTCCGCGCCCTTGTCGGAACCCCCGTCACCCTCGCCCCCGCACGCCGCGATGGAGACCATCATGCCCGCGATACCGATCGCGGATATCAGCTTGCGCTTCACGCCACCCTCCTCAGGGATCCCACAACCCCCTGGCTCCTCGCAGTGAACGTGGGGCCGGGCCTGGACCAATGGTGTAGACCAGTACGGGGAGCTTGGACCAGACCACGAAGCCTGTCAAGGCTCCCGATACAGCCCTGACCAGCCGTTATGCGACCTACATATGCAGGAACCTTTAAGTAAGAAGCCAGCGAAAACCCGGGCGGGCACGGCATACTGCTGGTAGACCACAGGGAATGGTGGACTAGACCAAAAGAGGCGCCGACGGTATACAAGTGGGATCGTGTCGGCAGACCCAGCCGGGAAGGCGGAGCATGAGCACCGACGTCAGCAGTGCGGAGAACGAGAACGGGGTGCCCGTCCGTACCGCACGCGTGCCCAAGTACTACCGCCTGAAGAAGCACCTGCTCGACATGACGGAGACGCAGGCGCCGGGCACGCCGGTCCCGCCCGAGCGCACGCTGGCGGCCGAGTTCGACACCTCGCGCACGACCGTGCGCCAGGCGCTGCAGGAACTGGTCGTCGAGGGCCGGCTGGAACGCATCCAGGGCAAGGGCACCTTCGTCGCCAAGCCGAAGGTCTCGCAGGCGCTGCAACTGACCTCGTACACCGAGGACATGCGCGCCCAGGGCCTCGAACCCACCTCGCAGCTGCTGGACATCGGCTACATCACGGCCGACGACCGCCTGGCCGGGCTGCTCGACATCACGCCCGGCGGCCGCGTGCTGCGCATCGAGCGACTGCGCATGGCCAACGGCGAGCCGATGGCCATCGAGACCACCCACCTGAGCGCGAAGCGCTTCCCGGCACTGCGGCGCTCGCTGGTGAAGTACACATCCCTCTACACCGCGCTGGCCGAGGTCTACGACGTCCACCTCGCGGAGGCCGAGGAGACCATCGAGACGTCCCTGGCCACCCCGCGCGAGGCCGGCCTGCTCGGCACGGACGTCGGCCTGCCGATGCTGATGCTCTCCCGCCACTCCCTGGACCGGGACGGCCAGCCGGTGGAGTGGGTGCGGTCGGTCTACCGGGGGGACCGCTACAAGTTCGTGGCCCGCCTGAAGCGCCCCGTCGACTAGGGGGCACCGGCAGGGCTTCCGCCGCTGCTGGGGCCTGGTTTCGGTTGGGTACCGCATTGCGGACGAGGGGTTCCGCTGTCGCCGCACCCTGACCTAGATTGCCTGCGCACTACAGGTGATCACCAAGGGGACGGAGCCGCCTGATGTCGCAAGCACCGGAAGTCAGCGGAGGGCCGGTGGTGACGCCCATGCGCGTCGTCATCGCCGTCTGCCTCATAGCGCCGTTCGTGGCCATGCTGTGGGTCGGCTCGTACGCCAAGACCGACCCGGCCTTCATCGGGATCCCGTTCTTCTACTGGTACCAGATGGCGTGGGTGCTCATCTCCACCGTCCTGACGATGATCGCCTACAAGCTCTGGCAGCGTGACCAGCGCGCCCGCTCGGCCGCGAAGGGCGGTGCGTCGCAGTGAAGGACGGCGTGAACGGCGTCGCGCTCGGCGTCTTCATCTTCTTCTTCCTGGCCGTGACGGTCATGGGCTTCCTGGCCGCGCGCTGGCGCAAGGCCGAGAACGAGCACAGCCTCGACGAATGGGGCCTGGGCGGACGCTCGTTCGGCACCTGGATCACCTGGTTCCTGCTCGGCGGCGACCTGTACACGGCGTACACCTTCGTCGCCGTGCCGGCGGCGATCTACGCGGCGGGCGCGGCCGGCTTCTTCGCGGTGCCGTACACGATCCTGGTGTACCCGCTGATCTTCACCTTCCTCCCCCGCCTGTGGTCGGTGTCCCACAAGCACGGCTACGTCACGACCTCCGACTTCGTGCGCGGCCGCTTCGGCTCGAAGGGCCTGTCGCTGGCCGTGGCCCTCACCGGCATCCTCGCGACGATGCCCTACATCGCGCTCCAACTGGTCGGCATCCAGGCCGTGCTGGACGTGATGGGCGTCGGCGGCGGCGAGAACACCAACTGGTTCATCAAGGACCTGCCGCTGCTGATCGCGTTCGGCGTACTGGCGGCGTACACGTACTCCTCGGGCCTGCGGGCCCCCGCACTCATCGCGTTCGTGAAGGACACGCTGATCTACATCGTCATCGCCGTGGCGATCATCTACATCCCGATCAAGCTCGGCGGCTTCGACGACATCTTCGCCAAGGCCGGCGAGGCGTACAGCCAGACCAACCCGGCCACGGGTGCGCCGCGCGGTGCGCTGACACCGGCCGAGCCGGGCCAGTGGACGTACGCCACGCTGGCGTTGGGCTCCGCCCTCGCGCTCTTCATGTACCCGCACTCGATCACGGCGACGCTGTCCTCGAAGAGCCGTGAGGTGATCCGTCGCAACACCACGATCCTGCCGCTGTACTCGCTGATGCTGGGTCTGCTGGCGCTGCTCGGGTTCATGGCGATCGCGGCCGGGATCAAGGTGCAGAACGGGCAGCTGGCGATCCCGCAGCTGTTCGAGACGATGTTCCCGGACTGGTTCGCGGGCGTGGCGTTCGCGGCGATCGGCATCGGCGCGCTGGTGCCCGCGGCCATCATGTCCATCGCGGCCGCGAACCTCTTCACCCGCAACATCTACAAGGACTTCATCAAGCCGGACGCGACTCCCGCGCAGGAGACCAAGGTCTCCAAGCTGGTGTCGCTGCTGGTGAAGGTCGGCGCCCTGGCCTTCGTCCTCACCATGGACAAGACGGTCGCCATCAACTTCCAGTTGCTGGGCGGCATCTGGATCCTGCAGACCTTCCCGGCCCTGGTCGGCGGCCTGTTCACCCGCTGGTTCCACCGCTGGGCCCTGCTCGCGGGCTGGGCGGTCGGCATGGTCTACGGCACGGTCGCCGCGTACGGCGTGGCCTCCCCGACCCAGAAGCACTTCGGCGGCTCCGCGAAGGAGATCCCGGGCATCGGGGAGATCGGCTACATCGGCCTCACGGCGTTCGTCCTGAACGTGGTGGTGACGGTGGTCCTGACCTTCGTCCTGAAGGCCCTGAAGGCCCCCGACGGCATCGACGAGACCAAGCCGGAGGACTACACGGCCGACGCGGGCGACCCCGGGGTCCAGGTGGAGCTTCCGCCGGCGACTGCTGGTTCCGCGCACTGATTCCAGGGCCCCGGCCCACCACGAACACCCCGCAGCGGGCCGCCGTGACCAAGCGTCACGGCGGCCCGCTGTCACGTAAAGCTGACGCTCTGACACAGCCGCGACACAACATCTGGGGGTGACACCGGAACCCGACACAAGATGTATGCTCATGCTCGCTGCCGCCGCAGGGGAATCCGGTGCGAATCCGGAACTGTCCCGCAACGGTGTACCCATGCCCATTTCTGCGCATGGGCGTCAGTCCGAGGACCTGCCGACAGCGCACCCGGCCACCCGGCCGGTGTGCCCCGACGTCCGGGCCTCGTGGAATGGGCCGGTGGACGCGACGCCGCGTGCGCTCGTGTGCTGCCCCCTGCCCTCGACGAGGCCCCCGTGCCGAGCGAGGGAGAGCCCCACGTGACCATCGCGCCAGCCGAACCGGTCTCAGCCACCGAAGAAGAGCACGACGCCCCCGGTGCCGCGCTGCTGCGGACCCTGACCGAGCTGACCGCCGACCTCCCCGACGCCGAGCCCGGCCGGGTCGCCGCCGCCGCGCTGCGCGGCCGCTCCGCGCAGGCCGACGAGAGCGAGTTGCGGGAGCTGGCGACGGAGGCCGCGGCCGGTCTGATCTCCGAGGACCCCGCCTACTCCTGGCTGGCCGCCCGGCTGCTGACCATCGGCATCCGCGAGGAGGCCGCCTCGCAGGGCGTCACCTCGTTCACCGAGTCCGTCGCGGTCGGCCACCGCGAGGGCCTCATCGCCGACCGCACCGCCGAGTTCGTCCGGCTGCACGCGGCCCGGCTCGACGCGCTCATCGACACCGGCGCCGACGACCGCTTCGGCTACTTCGGCCTGCGCACCCTGCACAGCCGCTATCTGCTGCGCCACCCGTACACCCGCAAGGTCGTCGAGACGCCCCAGCACTTCATGCTGCGAGTCGCCGCCGGTCTCGCCGAGGACGACACTCCCCGCTCCGTCGACGAAGTCGCCGCGCTCTACGGGCTCATGAGCCGCCTCGACTACCTCCCCTCCTCCCCCACCCTCTTCAACTCGGGCACGCGGCACCCGCAGATGTCGTCCTGCTACCTCCTCGACTCCCCCAAGGACGAGCTGGACTCCATCTACGACCGGTACCACCAGGTGGCCCGGCTGTCGAAGCACGCCGGCGGCATCGGACTCGCGTACTCGCGCATCCGCGCCCGCGGTTCCCTGATCCGCGGCACCAACGGCCACTCCAACGGCATCGTCCCGTTCCTGAAGACCCTCGACGCCTCGGTCGCCGCCGTGAACCAGGGCGGCCGCCGCAAGGGCGCCGCCGCGGTCTACCTGGAGACCTGGCACTCCGACATCGAGGAGTTCCTGGAGCTGCGCGACAACACCGGCGAGGACGCCCGCCGCACGCACAACCTGAACCTCGCCCACTGGGTGCCGGACGAGTTCATGCGGCGCGTGAACGCCGACGCGCAGTGGTCGCTGTTCTCCCCCTCGGACGTGCCCGAGCTGGTCGACCTGTGGGGCGAGGAGTTCGACGCCGCGTACCGGGCGGCCGAGGAGAAGGGCCTCGCGAAGAAGACGCTGCCCGCCCGTGAGCTGTACGGCCGCATGATGCGCACCCTGGCGCAGACCGGCAACGGCTGGATGACCTTCAAGGACGCCGCCAACCGCACCGCCAACCAGACGGCCGAGCCCGGCCACGTCGTCCACTCCTCCAACCTCTGCACGGAGATCCTGGAGGTCACCAGCGACGGGGAGACGGCGGTCTGCAACCTGGGCTCGGTCAACCTGGGTTCCTTTGTCGACACATCGACCGGCGATCTGGACTGGGAGCGGCTGGACGGGACCGTCCGTACGGCGGTGACCTTCCTCGACCGGGTCGTCGACATCAACTTCTACCCGACCGAGCAGGCGGGCCGCTCCAACGCCCGCTGGCGCCCGGTCGGCCTCGGCGCGATGGGCCTCCAGGACGTCTTCTTCAAGCTGCGCCTGCCCTTCGACTCGCCCGAGGCGAAGGCGCTCTCCACCCGCATCGCCGAGCGGATCATGCTCGCCGCGTACGAGGCCTCCGCCGATCTCGCCGAGCGCAACGGACCGCTGCCGGCCTGGGAGAAGACCCGCACGGCCCGGGGCGTGCTGCACCCCGACCACTACGACACGGAGCTGACCTGGCCGGAGCGCTGGGCGGCCCTGCGCGAGCGCATCGCCACGACCGGCATGCGCAACTCGCTGCTCCTCGCGATCGCCCCCACGGCCACCATCGCCTCGATCGCGGGCGTGTACGAGTGCATCGAGCCGCAGGTGTCCAACCTGTTCAAGCGCGAGACGCTGTCGGGCGAGTTCCTCCAGGTCAACTCCTACCTGGTGGACGAGCTGAAGCGGCTCGGCGTGTGGGACGCCCGCAGCCGGGAGGCCCTGCGCGAGGCCAGCGGCTCGGTGCAGGACTTCGCCTGGATCCCCGAGGACGTGCGCGCCCTGTACCGCACGGCGTGGGAGATCCCGCAGCGCGGCCTGATCGACATGGCGGCGGCCAGGACCCCGTTCCTGGACCAGTCCCAGTCCCTGAACCTGTTCCTGGAGACGCCGACCATCGGCAAGCTCTCCTCGATGTACGCCTACGCCTGGAAGTCCGGGCTGAAGACGACGTACTACCTGCGCTCGCGCCCGGCGACCCGCATCGCCCGCGCCGCCCAGGCCACCGTCCCCGCGCAGGCCACCCCGGACCCCGAAGCGGTCGCCTGCTCCCTGGAAAACCCCGAGTCCTGCGAGGCCTGCCAGTAATGAGCACCCAGAACCTTCTCGACCCCGGCTTCGAGCTCACCCTGCGCCCCATGCGCTACCCGGACTTCTACGAGCGCTACCGGGACGCCATCAAGAACACCTGGACCGTGGAGGAGGTCGACCTCCACTCGGACGTCACCGACCTCGCCAAGCTGTCGCCGGCGGAGCAGCACCTGATCGGCCGGCTGGTCGCCTTCTTCGCCACGGGCGACTCGATCGTCGCGAACAACCTGGTGCTGACGCTGTACAAGCACATCAACTCCCCCGAGGCGCGGCTGTATCTGAGCCGTCAGCTCTTCGAGGAGGCCGTGCACGTCCAGTTCTATCTGACGCTGCTCGACACCTATCTGCCCGACCCGGAGGACCGTGCGGCGGCCTTCTCGGCCGTGGAGAACATCCCGTCCATCCGCGAGAAGGCCTCGTTCTGCTTCAAGTGGATGGACTCGGTGGAGAAGCTGGACCGGTTGGAGACCCAGGCCGACCGCCGCCGGTTCCTGCTCAACCTGATCTGCTTCGCCGCGTGCATCGAGGGCCTGTTCTTCTACGGCGCCTTCGCGTACGTCTACTGGTTCCGCAGCCGGGGCCTGCTGCACGGCCTGGCCACCGGCACGAACTGGGTGTTCCGCGACGAGACGATGCACATGTCCTTCGCCTTCGACGTGGTCGACACCGTCCGCAAGGAGGAGCCGGAGCTGTTCGACGACCGGCTCCAGCAGGAGGTGACGGACATGCTCCGGGAGGCCGTCGAGGCCGAGCTGCAGTTCGCGCGCGACCTGTGCGGGGACGGCCTCCCGGGCATGAACACCGAGTCGATGCGGCAGTACCTGGAGTGCGTCGCCGACCAGCGGCTCACCCGGCTCGGCTTCGCTCCGGTCTACGGCTCCGAGAACCCCTTCTCCTTCATGGAGCTCCAGGGGGTTCAGGAGCTGACCAACTTCTTCGAGCGGCGGCCCTCCGCGTACCAGGTGGCGGTGGAGGGCACCGTCGACCTGGACGAGGACTTCTGAGCCGGTACTACTCCTTCCCGGGTCTCCTGAGCCTCCCTGATCTGACGGTCGATGCGCCGCTCGCGCACCAGGCCGATCACGGACGGGAGGATCAGGAGGACCAGGATCCCCAGCGTGGCGGTCAGTCCGATGAGTGCTTCGATCTGGTTCGTGTTCATGGACACCACTGTCGCGCCGATGACTCCTTACCGTCAGTGGCAGTACTGCCGTAGACCCTCGAATTACTGCCAACGGCGAGGCACACTGGAGGCATGCTGCAGAACGTGGCCGTCGCCCTGCTCGACGGCGTGAACCCCTTCGAACTGGGTGTGGTGTGCGAGGTCTTCGGCACCGACCGGAGCGACGAGGGCCTACCGGTCTACGACTTCGCCGTCGCCTCGGCCGAGGGCCCGGTGCTGCGCATGAACTCGGGCTTCTCGCTCCAGACCGAGCACGGCCTGGAGCGGCTGGAGACGGCCGACCTGATCGCCGTGCCGGCCGGCCACACCTACGCCTACCGGGACTTCCCCCCGGAGCTGCTGGACTCCCTGCGCCGCGCGGTCGACCGCGGCGCCCGGGTGCTGAGCGTCTGCTCCGGCGTCTTCGTGCTGGCCGCGGCCGGGCTGCTGGACGGCCGCCGCTGCGCCACGCACTGGAAGCACGCGAAGGACCTCGCCCGGCAGTACCCGCGCGTGATCGTCGAGCCGGACGTGCTCTACGTCGACGAGGACCCGGTGATCACCTCCGCCGGCACGGCCGCCGGGATCGACGCCTGCCTGCACCTGGTGCGCAAGGAGCAGGGCTCCGAGGTCGCCAACAAGATCGCCCGGCGGATGGTGGTGCCACCCCACCGCGACGGCGGCCAGGCCCAGTACATCGAGCGCCCGCTCCCCCACCCCGAGGGCGACACGATCGCCGACGTGCTGGCGTGGATGGAGCGCCATCTCGACGAGGAGGTCACCGTCGAGCAGCTCGCCGCCCACGCCCACATGTCCCCGCGCACCTTCGCCCGCCGCTTCCAGCAGGAGACCGGGACCACTCCCTACCGCTGGGTCCTGCGCCAGCGCGTGCTGCTGGCCCAGCGGCTGCTGGAGGCGACGGACGAGACGATGGACGCGATCGCCGGCCGAACGGGGTTCGGTAACGCGGCCACGCTGCGCCACCACTTCGTGCGGGCGATCGGAACCACACCGAACTCCTACCGGCGGACGTTCAGAGGCCCCGAAGCGGCCTGAAGCCCCCTCCGTCACCTCGGCACCGGCCGCACCCGCAGGTCGTGCGGCCGCAGCGTGATGCCGACGCGGGTGGCGTCCTTGGAGCCGGGGACCTGCTCGAACCGGTACCTGGTGGCCAGGGTCGCGGTGACCAGTGTCAGCTGGGCCATCGAGAAGTGATCGCTCGGGCACTTGCGGTTGCCCACGCTGAACGGGCTCATGGCGTGCTTCGGAATGTCCTTGACCCGGTCCGGAAGCCAGCGGTCGGGATCGAACTCCAGGTTCCGGCGGTACGACTTCGGGTCGCGCTGGATCGCGTACGGGCTGTAGATGATGTCCGCCCCGGACGGAATTCGGTATCCACCGAGTTCCGTGTCCCGCACCGCCCGGCGCGTCAGAATCCAGACGGCAGGGCTCAAACGCATGGACTCGACGACGACATTGTTGGTGTGTCTGAGTCCTCGGACGTCTGCGAATGCCACCGGCCTCCCACCGGTGACGGCCAGCACTTCGTCGCGTACCCGGTCGGCGTGTTCGGGATGCTCCGCGAGCATATGCAACAGCCACATGATCGTAGAGGCGATGGTCTCGCTGCCGGGGGTGAGGATCGCGACGACCTGATCGTGGATCTCCTGTTCCCCGATCGGGTCTCCATTCTCGTCCGTCGCCTCCAGCAACGCCGTCAGCAAATCGTCCGGCTTTTGACCGGATGCCCGGCGCTCGGCGACGATCTCGTCGACGAGGAGATGCAAATCGGCCAATGCGCGGTTGAATTCGCGGTTGGCCGGGAGCGGCAGGTTGTAGAGCGGCCCGAGCGGGACCACCATCCGCCGGTACATCCCCCGGAAGACGGTGGCGAGGGCGACGCACAGCCGTTCCGCCCGCTCGTCCATGTAGTCGCCGCGCAGCAGGCAGCGGGCCGCGATGCGCACGGCCACCCGGAAGGACTCCGAGGTGCAGTCGATCGTCTCGCCGGGCTTCCAGCGCTCGGTCAGCGCGTGGGCCTCCTCCTCCATGATCGGGCCGTAGGCGGGGATGGCGTCGAGCCGGAAGGCGGGCTGGATGGTGCGCCGCTGGCGCCGGTGGACCGGGCCGTTCGCCGTGGCCACGCCCTGCTTGCCGAGCAGGCCCTCCAGGGACTCCCACAGCGGCCCGGCGATGATGAAGTCGTTGCTCAGCGCCAGGGCGCCGGTCAGGGCCGGGGTGGTGACCGCGTACACCGTCTTCGGCCCGAGCTTCAGCCGTACGACGTCGCCGTGATCGCGCAGCCGGGACATGAACGCCAGCGGGTCGCGCGCGAGCTTCCAGCCGTGCCCGAGGACGGGGACGCCGCCCCCAGCCCGGGGCGGCTCCCGCAGTTGCCCGGCCGGCGGGGTTTCGGGCTTCACAGCCTCGACGGTCATTTCTCACCTGCCGCTTCGTTGTTGACGTACGGGGGCGTGGACCGGTCGTCCCAGTTGTCGACCATGTAACGGCCGGACTCGTGGTGGAACCAGTACACGGAACTGAACCAGTTCCGCATATTGCTCAGGCAGGCCAGCACGGCGGCACTCAGTTCCTTTCCCCGTACGGAGCCGTCGGCGAGATCGTCGGCGAACCGCAATGCCTCCCGCTCGACGTCCAGGAAATCGGTGATGCATTTCTCGACACGACGCCGGACTTCAACGACCGCCTCTTCCAGAGTCATCCCCTCATGGGTGATGAGACTGATTCCGAGATTGTGCACCTCATCGCCCGCTATCTCTTTCGGAAGCGAGCACAGATCGTTGTACCAGGCTGCGAATTCCTGGCTCAGCAGCGCCGCCCGCCGATATGCCGGGTGCTTTCGCACGGCATCGGGAAGTTCACATCCGGCAGCCGGCTCCAGCAGGTCCGTCCAGATCCAGTGCGCGAAGGTGAGCCGGCGCAGCCGCAGGTATTCCTCGACCGTCGGGACGATTCCCTCGGTGCGATTGCGGAACTCCCGGTCGTACGCGTCGATCACCGCGTGGAAGTGCCGGGCGAACCGGAGGTTCCACGACGGGGGCAGGAACGCGTACAGCCGCAGGACGCCGTCCGCGAACCCGGCGACCAGTGGGTCCTCGTGGTGCAGGTGCTCCCGGGGGGAGTCGAGGGCCGAGTGCAGCCGGTCCCGCAGCAGCCGCCAGGCGAGGGGACGGCCGTGCACGATGTCGCGGTCGTGACGGTCGTCCCAGACGAAGAACCACGCGCTGTAGTCGGCTATCGCCTGCATGACCTCGTCGGAGGCGCCGAGGTAGTACCCGGCCATGAGGTCGGTGTAGCAAAGGCCGTCGGCATATTCCTCCACCTTGTCCGCCGGCATGAGCCGCTTTTCGAGCAGCCAGGCCCGGGTCTTCTCCTGGCACTTCGGCCAATACGGGTGGAGTCGCCGGGGAAACGCCGCCTCGATCACCGGGAGAGAGAGCGACGGTGGTACTGCGATCGTGACCGGTGCCGTTGTGGTGCCGTGTGACAAAGCATGCACGAACTAACCCCTCTCAGACGCCAGTTGGCGCGGGCGCCCCTCCCTTCGTGCCGGGCGTGCGCCGTTGCATACCCCGCTCATCCCATTCAGCACTACAACTGACCGTTCTGGGAACGCATTTGCTTCATTCACTACCCCACAGTGCCGGGAACCTCCCGTTGTGTGACTACCGGCGGATCGCCAGGAGAGCAGAAGCGATCGAACGTGCGACGGACAGGCGAACGGCACAGAGGAACGGCGCCTGTCCGGGGTGGTGAACCCGAACAGACGCCGTGCGCCTGGTGCGGCTGAGGCCTCAGTCGTTGGCCACCACGGGGTAGCGGGGCTCGTTCTCGGCCATCTGCCGCAGCGCGTCCTTGCGCTCGCGCTTGGAGAGCCGGTCGATGTACAGGTAGCCGTACAGGTGGTCGGTCTCGTGCTGCAAACACCGAGCAAAGTATCCGGTGCCGCGCACCTTGATCGGGTTGCCCTTCTCGTCCTGCCCGGTCACCTCGGCGTAGTCGGGCCGGGCGAGCGGCGCGTAGGCGGTGGGCACCGACAGGCAGCCCTCGTTGCTGTCGTCCAAGCGGCGCTTCTCGGCGGGCAGTTCGACGAGCTTGGGGTTGCAGACGACGCCGGTGTGGCGGACTCCCTCGTCGTCCGGGCAGTCGTAGACGAAGACCTTCGCGTCGACGCCGATCTGGTTGGCGGCCAGGCCCACGCCCTCGGCGGTGCGCTGGCTGGCGAACATGTCCGCGACGAGCTGCTGGAACTCGTCGCCGAAGTCGGTGACGTCCTTGCACTCCTTGTGCAGCACCGGGTTCCCGACCACCGTGATCGGCCGCGAGGTCCCCCGCTCCCGCCAGGCCGCCTCGCGCTCCTCGCAGCCCTCCGTGTCGATCACGTACCCCTCGTCATCGACGGGAAGCACGCCCGCGTGCTGCTGATCGGTGTCCTGCTGACCCATGACGTTACGTACGCCTTCCTGAAACTGACCGGGCTGAGATGCTGATACAGGGTACGCGGGTGTCGGACGCCCTGCTTTTCCTTGGGGGCGCGGGACTGTTTCGATGTGCGGCTCCGCCGCGTGGGCGCGACCAGCCACGGCGCACCCGCAGCCTACGACGGCGCTAACAGACCTCTTCCAAATCCCGCCAATCCCGAGAATCCGGACTGTCGGCAACCCACCCGTCCAGCAACCCCCGAACCAGCGAAGCCGGCGCGGCCAACCCGCACTCCCGCTCCGGCACCCACAGCTGCCCGTCCGTGCGATGCCCCAGCGGCCCGGGATGCCCCGGCTCACTGTGATCATGCGGGTCGAGATGCTCTCCGTCACCCTCGTCCGACGGCATACGGGACTCGGAACACATCCGGCACAGCAACCGCACGGAGGAAGACCAGTCCTCCGCCGCGAACCCGGCGTCGCCCGCCAGCTGCTCCAGCGCGTCCCGGTCCGACTCGGTCGCCGCCTCCAGCAGGACCACCCAGGTCGGCACGGGCGACGGCGCCCACAGCTCGATCTCGTCGAACACCGGATACGTGTGCCCGGCGGCCGTCGTCCGCTCGCCGTGCGGCACACCGTCGTGCAGCACGACCTCGCCCCAGCGCCGCCCCGACGACGGCAGCGGGATGGACAGCACCTCGATCCGCGCGGGATCCAGCCGTCGTCCCCACACGACCTCGGCCTCCCCCTCCGGGGACAGCCGCACGGCCGCGCTGCCGAGGTCCATGCCGAGGGGCTCACCGGAGTCGTTGGCCGCCCCGGGCACCCGCAGCCCGTAGGCCTGCCAGGCACGCCGGGCCAGCGGCCAGTCCTGGAGCGCGGTCGCGGCGATGCCGACGTTCCACCAGTCGGGCGCGCCGGTGTCCCGGTCGAGCAGCGCCACGGCCCTGAGTCCGGCCGCCCGCGCCTGCTCCCAGTCGTGCCGGAACTTGTGCAGCAGCGCGAGGTTGAACCAGGACTCGGAAAGCCAGGGCTCCAGATCGGCGGCACGTGTCAGCAGGGCGCCCGCGTCCTCGTACCGGCCGTCGCCGATGAGGGTGAACGCCCGGTCTGTGGCCTGCCGCCAGGAGGCGGAGGGCCGGTGCCGTCCCTTGCCGAAGATCCTCACGATTCCCGCCTGCCAGTTCCGTGCGGTGGGCTGGCCGTAGCTGTGTTTCGAGCCCCCGGACACCTTCTCCTTCGCATCCAACCACGTACGGCCTCAAGGGCGCTCATTACCCATGGGTTACCCAGCCACGGGCAGGGTCAGACTGCTCCTCGCCAGTACGCGGGCCAGTGATTCCACCACTTCCGGGGCGTACGTCCCGGCAGTGGCGAGCCGGAGTTCCTCCAGCGCCGTCAGCGGCCCGCCGGGCCCTCCTTCCCGGGACTTCTCCTCGTACGCGTTCACGGCCCGGACGATTCGCGCGGCGAGCGGCTGCTCGGCGTAGGGGTCGGCCTGCCGCTCCACGACGACGGCCACCGCCTCGTCGACGCCCGTCTGCCGTACGACGGCTCCGCCGAGCAGGGCGATCCGCCGCTGCTCCGCGGCGGGCAGCGCGGCGGTGGCGCCCGCCGGCACCGGGTCGACGAGGCTCAGCTGGCCGATGTCGTGCATGAGCGCTGCGTACTCCAGCACGGTCAGCTCGGGCTCGGTCAGCCCCAGGTCACGCCCCACCGCCTGACTGACCGCGGCGACCCGCCGGGCGTGCCCGCAGGGGGTGTAGCCGGCGACCTCGGTGGCCCGGGCGAGGGAGGCGATGGTCTGGCGATAGGTCGCCCGGACGGCGGCGTAGCGGCGGAACGACAGCTGGGCGAGCAGCAGCGGCACGGAGAAGACGGGCAGCGCCCACAGGCCCACGACGGCGACCGCCAGCGCCATCACCGCCCCGGTGGCGATGACGGCGGACCCGATGCCGCACACGGCCCGCAGCTCGTCCCGCAGCACCGGCCCGAAGGGCCAGCCGGTGCGGGTGTGGGCCAGGGCGGCGCCGAGCACCGCGTCGCACAGCGCGGTGAGCGACAGCAGCGCGAGCAGCAGCAGGGCGTAGGCGGGGCCGCCCCAGTCGTCGAACATGCCCCGGTTGTACGGGGGCTGGAAGCACACGGCGACGAACCCGACGGTGAGCACCCGGCGCGCCAGGTGGTCGGCCGTGGGCCCCTGCCCGCGTGCGATGTGCGGGACGCTGCCGAGCAGTGAGGCGGCCAGCACCACGGCGACGACCTGGGCCGGGCCGTGGTGGGTGGCCTGTCCGCCGGCCTCGCCGAGCAGGGCGTAGGAAAGGGCAGCGGCGGCTCCGAGCGGGGCCGGCTCCCGGATCTGTGCGCCGTTGCGCCGGGTGAGCTCACCGACGGTGACGAGGACGCCGAAGGCGAGGGCGACCCGGCGTTCCTCCAGACCGTCGTAGAGGGTGACGGCGAGGGAGCCGGCAGCGAGGAGGGCGGCGCAGGCGTGGACGAGGGTGAGGAGCGGTGGCGGCCGGTACGCGCTCATCGGTGTGCTCCCGGGCGGCTGGGCAGGGGGGCGCCAGGCGGGGGCACCCGGGGCGGGCGGGCCTCCTCGTCGTCGGCGGTGACCGCGGGGTGCCACCCCGTCCGCCCGACGGCTTCGACGAGAGCCGCGACCATCACCGGGTCGAACTGGCTGCCCGCGCACCGCTCCAGCTCCGCCAGGGCCACGGCGACGGGCCGGGCCCTGCTGTAGCTCCGGGTGGAGGTCATGGCGTCGAAGGCGTCCGCGACCGCCACGACCCGTGCGGACTCCGGGATCTGACGGCCCACCAGCCCGTACGGGTAGCCGCTGCCGTCCAGCCGCTCATGGTGGTGCAGCACGGCGGCGCGGGCCTCGCCGAGGAAACCGATGCCGCGGACCATCTCGTGCCCGTACTCGGGGTGCAGTTCGATCACCCGCCGCTCCTCGGGCGTCAGCGGCCCGTCCTTCCTGAGCAGCCGGGTGGGCATGCCCAGCTTGCCCACGTCGTGCAGGATCCCGGCGAAGCGGAGCACCTCCACGCGCTCGTCGGCCATGCCCAGCTCGCGCGCGATCATCATGGAGGCGTGCCCGACGCGCTCGCTGTGCCCGCGGGTGTACCCGTCCTTGATGTCGACGGCCTGGACCAGCGCCCGGATGGTCGCCTGGTGAGCAGCGCGTTCCCGGTGGTACTGGGCGAACGCCCACCACGAGACGCACATGGGCAGCAGCACGAGCAGCGCGGCGACCGGTCCGTAGGGGCTGCGCCACAGGACGGCCATCATCAGCCCGGCGAGGCCGTGCACGGCGATGGGCGCGAGCGAGCGCGCCACCAGTCCCCGCCAGGCCCGCCGCACCGGCACCCGTTCCGCCAGGGCCAGGATTCCGCCGTCGAGCAGCGCGAGCACCAGGCAGAACGCCAGCACGGCCGCCCCGGCCGGACCGAGCGCGTACGGCACGTCACCCGCGACGACCGCGTCCGGCCCGCCGAGCAGCCGGTGCACCCTGGCAGCGGCCCACACCCCGAGGACGAGCTGGGCGGCCCGCCAGATGCGCCGGAGCGCCACGGGCCGCTGCCCGGCCTGCGAGAGCAGCGCCCCGGGCACGGCCACCAGCGCCGCGGCGGGCGCCGGCAGCAGGAAGGCACCGGCGAGCAGCACGGGGTAGAAGGTCCCGGCCGGATGGGAGATCCCGGCGAACCGGGACCGGGCGACGCGCTCGCAGCCCGCGTACAGCGCGGCGAGCAGCGCGACCGCCCACCAGGGCGTGCGTACGCCCGGCGGCGGCAGCAGGCAGAGCAGCGCGGCCATGGCGACACAGGCGATGTAGACACGTGCCCGTGCCGGTACCGCTTCCATGAGCCCCTCCCCCGGCCATGTCCGTCAGGCCCGGAGCCTAGGGCGGCGGCAGGGGGGTCCGCGGGCCGATAGCCCGCGGATTAGCACGTTCGAGTGACGCGTTCGAGGGCGACTACCCGTTCAGAGGTGGGGTAGTTGAAAAGCGCAGGAGTGTCAGGACTCCTGGGGCGTGGCGGGCGAGGCCGTGACGTCCTGCTCGGGGACGGCCTGGCCGGAGCGGATCAGCTCGATCCGCCCCATGACCTTGTCGCGCAGATCGCCCGGTACGTCGTCGTGCCCGCAGCAGCGCTTGACGAGCTTCTTCACGGCCTGCTCGAGCCCGTACTTCTCGAGGCAGGGCGAGCATTCCTCGAAGTGGTGCTCGAACTTCACGCAGTCCGAGTCCGGCATCTCACGGTCGAGGAACTCGTAGAGATGATCGAGGATTTCGCTGCAATCCGTCTCGTGCGGCTCTCCGCAGCTCATGACCCCGAGCCTTTCGCTTCGTTCGACTCTCCGGCACCGGCCGGGACCATCCCGCGGTCACGGGCGTAGTCCTCCAGCATGCCGCGCAGCTGACGGCGGCCCCGGTGCAGCCGGGACATCACCGTACCGATGGGTGTCCCCATGATGTCGGCGATCTCCTTGTAGGCAAACCCTTCGACGTCCGCGAGATAGACCGCGATGCGGAACTCCTCGGGGATCGCCTGGAGCGCCTCTTTCACGTCCGAGTCGGGCAGGTGGTCGAGCGCCTGCGACTCCGCGGAGCGCAAGCCCGTCGACATGTGCGACTCGGCGCGGGCGAGCTGCCAGTCCTCGATCTCCTCGGCCGCGGAGCGCTGAGGTTCGCGCTGCTTCTTGCGGTACGAGTTGATGAAGGTGTTGGTGAGGATCCGGTACAGCCACGCCTTGAGGTTGGTGCCCTCGCGGAACTGGTGGAAGGACGCGTACGCCTTGGCGTACGTCTCCTGCACCAGGTCCTCGGCGTCGGCCGGGTTGCGCGTCATGCGCAGCGCGGCCGAGTACATCTGGTCGAGGAACTCCAGCGCGTCCCGCTCGAAGCGCGCGCTGCGCTCCGAGGCCGTCTCCGCGCCCGTGCCGCCCTGGCCCTCGGGCTGCTCCGCCTGGCCGTTTTCGGTCCCTGCGTCGGTCCCAGTGACCGGACCCACCTCCTCGAATGTTCTCGTGAGACCGAGACCGGCCTCACCCGAATCGGAGGATAGACGACGATCCGGTCCACCCGCCGCCCCAATAGAGGCGGTCTTGCCCGCGTGCAGCACCGTCCAGTCCAGGTCGGCGCGGCTGCTGCGGGTCGGGCAGATGGTCGAACCCATGCGGCGGACTCCCTCTCCTACGACGTCGGTGCTGGTCTCCAGCACGTACGTCCCGCACAACAGTGACCGCCGCCCCGGCATTCCCGAACCTTTACCCGAGTGACCCGGTCCACTCCACGACCGCGTCCGTGATGAGGGACACGGTCTCGTCCTGCGAGATGTCCGCACGTTTCGGCACGGCGAAGCCATGGTCCCCGTACGGGACCTCCACGAGCTCGAACGCCCCGTCGGGGAATTCCTCCGGCTTCCCGAACGGGTCGTTGCCGCCCTGCACGACCAGGGTGGGCACCCCGGCGCCCAGCAGTTCCTCGGCGCGGGACTTCTCCGGCTTGCCCGGCGGGTGGAGCGGGAAGCTGAGCGCGAGCACGGCGTGGGCGCCCAGCTCGGTGGCGGTGCGGCAGGCCACCCGGGCACCGGCGCTGCGCCCGCCGGAGATCACCGGCAGACCGGACTTCGCCAGCGCGGGCCAGATGCCGCGCCAGCCGGTGTCCAGGGTCTTCGGCGCGGGCGCCAGTTTCTTCCCGGCCACCCGCCAGGGCTGCTCCACCCGGGCCACGGCCACGCCGTGGGCGGGCAGGACCTCGGCCAGGGCCACCAGGTCACGGGCCTCGATGCCACCGCCCGCGCCGTGGCTGACGGCGAGCACCAGCCGGGCCTGCTTCGCCCCGTGCCAGGTGATACGGGCGGTTCCGGCGTCGGTCTCGACGGTCTCGGTGGCCGTTCCGGCGGTCTTCGTCACATGCGTCACGTCAGAAGAGTGTGCCCTCTTCGGGCCCTTCCAGCTCTTTGAGCAGCTCCGGCCCGTTGTTGCGGACGTTGCTGACGGCCGTGGCGACCGGGTAGGCCCGCATCAGCCCGGCGGGCGGCGGGGCGAGCAGCTCGCGCAGGCCGTCGGCGTCCGTGCGGGAGGGGTCCAGCCAGGCGTCCCAGCGGTCGGGCGTCAGCATCAGCGGCATCCGGGGGTGGATGTCCGCCAGCGCCCGCGGCCCGTCGGCCGGGGACACCGCGAGCTGGCTCTGCTCGGCCTCCGTGGTGATCACCGAGCACGTCACCCACCAGGCCTGCGGGTGGTCGTCCGGCAGCGTCTTGTCCCGCCAGAACTCGTACAGCCCGGCCATGGCGAAGACCGACCCGTCCGCCGGTGTCACGAAGTACGGCTGCTTGCGGGGCCGCTTCTTCTTGCCCTCGACCTCCAGCTCGCGCTCCTGGGTGCCGGTGACCCACTCGTAGTAGCCGTCGGCGGGCAGGATGCAGCGCCGGGAGGTGAAGGCACGGCGGTAGGACGGCTTCTCGTGGACGGTCTCCGCGCGGGCGTTGATCATGCGGGCGCCGCCCTCGGGGGTTTTCGACCAGGACGGGACGAGCCCCCACTTCAGCGTGCGCAGCTGCCGAACCGGCCGCGGGTCGTCAGCGTCTTTCAGGGGGCGGTCCAGGACGGCGTAGACCTCTTTGGTGGGCGCCACGTTGTAGTCCGGCGCGAGGGTCTCCTCGGGCTCCCACTTCTCGATCTCGAAGATTCCTGCGAGATCCTCTGGCCTACGACTCGCTGAATACCGTCCGCACATACGTGCAACACTGCCAGATTCCATCCGCCCACAGGGAGCCAACGCCTTACATGGACAGCACCGCAACCGCCTCGCTCGCCTCCCTCTGGGACGAGGTCTCCGGCACGCAGCCCGACCCGGACCTGTGGGTGGTGATCGCGACTCTGGGCGCCGCGCTCGCCGTGGTGGTCCCGCACCCCCTGTGGCGCATCTCCCGCAACGCCATCACCATCGCCCACGAGGGCGGCCACGGGCTCGTGGCCCTGCTCACCGGCCGCACCCTCACGGGCATACGCCTGCACTCGGACACCAGCGGCCTGACCGTCAGCCGCGGCAAGCCGCACGGCATCGGCATGATCCTCACCGCGGCCGCGGGCTACACGGCCCCGCCCCTGCTGGGCCTCGGCGGGGCCTCCCTGCTGGGCTCCGGCCGCATCACGCTCCTGCTGTGGCTGGCCACAGCCCTGCTGCTCGCCATGCTCGTGATGATCCGCAACGCCTACGGCGCCCTCACCATGCTCGTCACCGGCGGCCTGTTCGTGCTCGTGTCCTGGCTGGCCGGCCCTCAGGTCCAGGCGGCGTTCGCGTACGCGGTGGTGTGGTTCCTGCTGATCGGCGGGGTCCGCCCGGCCTTCGAGCTCCAGGCGAAGCGGGCCCGGGGCGGAGCCGGGGACTCGGACGCCGACCAGCTGTCGCGGCTGACGCACGTGCCGGCGGGCCTCTGGTTCTTCCTGTTCCACGCGGTGTCGCTGTGCTCGCTGATCGGTGGGGGACGCTGGCTGCTGGAGATGTGACGGCCGCCCCGAGGGGGCCGGGGCCGCCGTGCCGCGCGGCTGAACCACGCGGGTGCGACCGGCCCCACGGCGCCGCACCCGCACGACGGCCTGCTTATAAAGTGGGGCCATGGCCCCGAACACCGCAGACACCGCCCTCTGGCCCGCCCCGCACGCGAGCGGAGCCGTCGACGCGACGGTCCACGTGCCCGGGTCCAAGTCGGTCACCAACCGTGCCCTGGTCCTCGCCTCCCTCGCCTCCGAGCCCGGCTGGCTGCGCCGCCCCCTGCGCTCCCGCGACACCCTGCTGATGGCCGGCGCGCTGCGCGCCATGGGCATCGAGATCGAGGAGGGCGTCGGTCCCGACGGCACCGGTGAGGCCTGGCGTGTGCTCCCCACCGGCCTGCGCGGCCCGGCCACGGTCGACGTCGGCAACGCGGGCACGGTGATGCGGTTCCTGCCCCCGGTCGCCGCGCTCGCCGACGGCTCCGTCCGGTTCGACGGCGACCCCCGTTCCTACGAGCGTCCGCTGAACGGCGTCATCGACGCGCTGCGTCAGCTCGGCGCCCGGATCGACGACGACGGCCGCGGCGCGCTGCCGCTGACCGTGCACGGCAGCGGCGCTCTGGACGGCGGCACGGTCGCCATCGACGCCTCCTCCTCGTCGCAGTTCGTGAGCGCCCTGCTGCTGTCCGCTCCGCGGTTCAACCAGGGGGTCGAGGTCCGCCACACCGGCGCCACGCTGCCCTCCATGCCGCACATCCGCATGACCGTCGACATGCTGCGCGCGGTCGGCGCCCAGGTGGACACGCCCGAGTCGGGCGGCGAGCCGAACGTCTGGCGGGTCTCGCCGGGCGCCCTGCTCGGCCGGGACCTGGTCATCGAGCCGGACCTGTCGAACGCGCAGCCGTTCCTGGCGGCGGCGCTGGTGACCGGCGGCAAGGTCGTCGTCCCGGACTGGCCCTCCCGCACCACGCAGCCCGGTGACCGGCTGCGCGAGATCTTCACCGAGATGGGTGGCTCCTGCGAACTGACCGAGTACGGGCTGGTGTTCACCGGCTCCGGCGCGGTGCACGGCATCGACGTCGACCTGGGCGAGGTCGGCGAGCTGACGCCGGGCATCGCGGCGGTCGCGGCCCTCGCGGACTCCCCGTCGACCCTGCGCGGCGTGGCCCACCTGCGGCTGCACGAGACGGACCGGCTGGCCGCGCTCACCAAGGAGATCAACGAACTCGGCGGTGACGTCACGGAGACCGCCGACGGCCTGCACATCCGCCCGCGCCGGCTGCACGGCGGGATCTTCCACACCTACGACGACCACCGCATGGCCACGGCCGGCGCGATCATCGGCCTGGCGGTGGAGGGCGTGCAGATCGAGAACGTGGCGACAACGGCCAAGACCCTGCCCGACTTCCCCGACCTGTGGACCGGGATGCTCGGGGCGTAGGACGCGGGGAACAGGTCATGCGCCGCTACGGCAAGCACACCGACGAGGACGACATCCGCACCCGTCCGGGCCGCCGGAACACCCGGCCCCGGACGAACATCCGCCCCAAACACGAGGACGCCGCCGAGGGCCTCGTCCTCACCGTCGACCGGGGCCGCCTGACCTGCCTCGTCGAGGACCGTGTGGTCATGGCGATGAAGGCCCGCGAGCTGGGCCGCAAGGCGGCGGTGGTCGGCGACCGCGTGGCCATCGTGGGCGACCTGACGGGCAAGAAGGACTCACTCGCGAGGATCGTGCGCATCGAGGAACGCACCTCGGTCCTGCGTCGCACGGCGGACGACGACGATCCGTTCGAGCGGGTGGTCGTCGCCAACGCCGATCAGCTGGCCGTCGTCACCGCCCTGGCCGACCCGGAGCCCCGCCCCCGCCTGATCGACCGCTGCCTGGTCGCGGCCTACGCCGGCGGCCTGGAGCCGCTGCTGGTCCTGACCAAGTCGGACCTCGCCCCGCCCGACAAGCTGCTGGAGCTGTACGGCCACCTCGACATCCCCTACGTCGTGACCAGCCGCGAGGAACTGCAGAACGGCACTGCCGTCGCCCGCGTGCGCGAGCAGCTCGACGGCAAGATCACCGCTTTCGTCGGCCACTCCGGCGTCGGCAAGACGACTCTGGTCAACTCGCTGGTGCCGGAGGAGCAGCGGCGTACGACCGGGCATGTCAACGCGGTGACGGGCCGCGGCCGGCACACCACCACCTCGGCGCTGGCACTGCCGCTCTCGGGCAGCGACGGCTGGGTGATCGACACCCCGGGCCTGCGGTCCTTCGGGCTGCACCACGTGGACCCGTCCCAGGTCATCCATGCCTTCCCCGATCTGGAGCCGGGCACCGAGGGCTGCCCGCGCGCGTGCAGTCACGACGAGCCGGACTGCGCGCTGGACGCCTGGGTGGCCGAGGGCCACGCGGATCCCGCGCGGCTGTACTCGCTGCGCCGGCTGCTGGCCACGCGCGAGCGCAAGGAAGGCGACTGACCTCCGCGTTGTTTGTGCCGGTGTGCGTGCGGTAAGTGCATAATCGCACGCAAGCCGGATGCAAGCCTGGCCAAAGTATGACGAGCGCGACGAAACTGACTGAGCGGTCACTGAACGTGGGATACGGGAGGACGACTCATGGCGTGGCTGCTGGTCATCGTGGCCGGGTTGCTCGAGACCGGCTTCGCGGTGTGTCTGAAGCTGTCCCACGGCTTCACCCGGCTCTGGCCGACGGTCGCGTTCTGCGTCTTCGCCCTCGGCAGCTTCGGCCTGCTGACCCTGGCGCTGAGACGACTCGACGTGGGTCCCGCGTACGCGGTGTGGACGGGCATCGGGGCGGCGGGGACGGCGATCTACGGCATGGTGTTCCTGGGCGACCTGGTGTCGACGCTGAAGATCGTGTCGATCAGTCTCGTCATCGTCGGCGTGGTCGGGTTGCAGTTGTCGGGGTCGGCGCACTGACGTCCTGTCAGTCCGCCTGTCGCTGGAGGGCGCTGCGGACCAGGCCGGCGACGCCGCCCTCGCCGGGTGGCGCGGCCACGCACGACAGGGCGAGCCGGACGGCGAGTTCGCAGGAGCGGGCCAGGTCGGCGGTGTCGGACTTGGGCGTGCCGGGGGCGGCCAGGAAGGTGACGGCCCGGTCGCGGACGAGGGCGACGAAGTCGCCGGGTGAGGGCAGTGGCCCGTCGGCGCGGCGCTGGGCCGGTACGGCGGAGGTGGACGGCACGGCCGTCAGGGCGGGGGCGGGCAGCCGCTCGCTCCAGCAGCCGGTGAGCATGGCGCGGACGAGGACGTTGTCCCGGGCCGCCGAGGCGGTCCACTCGGCGGTGGCGGTGAGCCGGTCGCGGGCGTCGCTGTGCCCGGCGAGGGCGCGGTCCACTCCGGCGAGATATCCGTCGGCCTCCCTCCGCACGAGCGCCCTGGCCAGACCGTCCTTGCTGCCGAACTCGTTGTACAGCGTCTGGCGGGACACACCGGCCGCCGCGGCCACGTCCACCATCCGTACGGCGGACCACGGCCGGCGCACCAGCGCCGTGTAGGCGGCGTCCAGTAAGGATTCCCGCGCTGCAGGCATCTTCGCCTCCCCTTGGGGCCAGCGGCTCTGCGCCCAGGTTTGACGCGCACGGAAGCACTGTCAAGGGTTCGCGAGTGTGTGCGGGGGGCGCGTTTCGGCCGTGTCGCGCGGTGCGCCGACCCGGTTCCGGGGACTGGCCCCGGGCAGACGAACGGGCGGCGCACTCCGGCGGGATGCCGGTGTACGCCGCCCTGGGGTGGGACGTTCGCGGGAGGTGGCCCGCGTGGTCACGGCGGTTACCTCGGGTCGCCGTTGAACTTCGAGGTCGACCAGAAGTAGCCGAGCACCGCGAGGCCCAGGCACCAGGCGAGGGCGAGCCAACCGTTGTGACCGATGCCCGTGCCGAGCAGCAGACCGCGCAGGGTCTCGATGGCCGGGGTGAACGGCTGGTACTCGGCGATCGGCCGGAACCAGCCCGGCATCGCGTCGAGCGGGACGAAAGTGCTGGACAGCAGCGGCAGCAGGATCAGGGGCATTGCGTTGTTGCTCGCCGCCTCGGCGTTCGGGCTGACCAGGCCCATGCCGACGGCGATCCAGGTGAGCGCGGTGGCGAAGAGCACGAGCAGTCCGAAGGCCGCGAGCCACTCCAGGACGCCGGCGCCGTGGGAGCGGAAGCCGATGGCCACGCCGACGGCACCGACGAGCACCACGCTGATGACCGCCTGCAGCACGCTGCCGACGACGTGCCCGATGAGTACCGATCCGCGGTGGATCGCCATGGTGCGGAAGCGGGCGATGATGCCTTCGGTCATGTCGTTGGAGACGGAGACCGCGGTGCCGATCGTGGTGCTGCCGATGGTCATCAGCAGCAGTCCCGGCACGACGAAGGCGATGTACGCGGAGCGGTCCGGACCGCCGCCCCCGATGCCCGCGCTCATGGTGTCGCCGAAGATGTAGACGAACAGCAGCAACAGCATGATCGGGGTGAGCAGCAGGTTGAGGGTGAGGGACGGGTAGCGCCGGGCGTGCAGGAGGTTGCGGCGCAGCATGGTGGCGGAGTCGCGGACGGCGAGGCCGAGGGAACTCATCGGGTGGTCTCCTTGGGCTGGTCGGGGATGCCGGCGGCGCCACCGGTCAGGGCGAAGAACACGTCGTCGAGGTCGGGCGTGTGCACGGTCAGTTCGTCCGCCTCGATGCCGGCCGAGTCGAGCCGGTCGAGGATGGAACGCAGTTCGCGCTGGCTGCCGTCGCTGGGGATCCGCAGGGCGAGGGCTTCGTCGTCCGGGGTGACTCCGCGCAGGGTGGCGGCGGCGTGCCGGTAGGCGGCCGGGTCGGTGAAGCGGAGCCGGACGTGACCGCCGGGGATGAGCCGCTTCAGGTCGTCGGCGCTGCCTTCGGCGGCGATGGTGCCGTCGTGGAGCACGGCGATGCGGTCGGCGAGCTCGTCGGCTTCCTCCAGGTACTGGGTGGTGAGGAAGACGGTGACGCCGCCGGAGACGAGTTCCCTGATGATCTGCCACATGTTGTGGCGGGCGCGGGGGTCGAGGCCGGTGGTGGGCTCGTCGAGGAAGATGATCCTCGGGTCGCCGACCAGGGTCATGGCGATGTCGAGGCGGCGCTTCATGCCGCCGGAGTAGGTGGATGCGGGTTTCTTCGCGGCGTCGGTGAGGTCGAAGCGCTCCAGCAGTTCCGCGGCGACCCGCCGCCCCTCACGCTTGGGCAGGTGGTGCAGGTCCGCCATGAGGAGCATGTTCTCCTCGCCGGTGATCAGACCGTCGACCGCGGAGAACTGACCGGTGACGCCGATCGCGGCGCGAACCGCCTGCGGGTCGGAGGCAAGGTCGTGTCCGCCGACCCGCAGCACGCCGGCGTCGGCGCGGATCAGGGTGGAGAGGATCTTGACGGCGGTGGTCTTGCCCGCGCCGTTCGGGCCGAGCAGGGAGAAGATCGTTCCTTCCGGGACGGCCAGGTCGACACCGTCGAGGACGGTCTTGTCGCCGTAGCTCTTCCGCAGCCCGTTCGCCGCGATGGCCAGGTCGGTCATGAGGGGTGCTCCTTCGGAGAGGCTGGGGTCTCTACAAGCTGCGGGCGGTGATGTCGCCGTAGGCGGTGGTCGCCTGGATGGTCAGGCCGGAGGCGGCGCCGTCGGCGTTGACGAGGCTGTTGTTGATCCGGCCGTAGCCGGTGCCGGCGTCCAGGGAGGCGGAGACGCCGCGGGCGGCGCCGACCGAGATGTCGCCCTGCTCGGTGCGCAGGGCGACCACGCCGCGCACGGCCTCGGCGATGCCGACGTCACCCTTCTGGGTGCTGATCTCCGCGGCGCCGCCCAAGCGGCCGACCGAGATGTCGCCGGCGAGCAGGGTGAGGCGGGCGCTGCCGGTCTCGTCGAGCTTGACCGAGCCCTGGGCCGCCTCGAAGACGACATCGCCGAGCCGCCCGACGCCGCGGAGTTCGGCGGCGGCCGCCTTGGCCTCCACGCTGGAGCCGGCGGGCAGTTGCACTGTCACCTCGACGGATCCGGAGTGGCCGAGGATCCGGTTCTTCGCCGCCGGGGCCTCGATCCGCAGGACACCGTCGCCGTAAGCCACCTCGATCTCCTCCGCGGCCTTCACGTCCCGGCTCTTCGAGGGGTCCGCGGGCAGGACCTCGACGGTGGTGTCGGCCCGGTCGGCCGCGATGAGCCGGATGCGTCCGGCCGGGATGTCGAGGACGGCCGAGACGGGGGCGGGGCTGTCGAACTTCTGCATCGTGCTCTCCTTCGGGTTCGTCGTTTCCAACGATGGAAAAGCTACGTTGCATTCACAATGCTGGCAACAAGCTTGTTGCACTCTGCAGGCATAAGCCCAGTTCAAAGCAGTTATTTCATTGCAATGACTCTGCGGCCTAACGCAACAAGCAGATCTCATTCGTTGCAATGGAATGAAGGTGAACGCTAAGCTGCGGACATCAGTCACCACCAAGGAGGCCGCGATGCCGGGAGGCAGGCTCACCCAGCAGGAACGCCAGCAGATCGCGCTGGGGCTGGCCGACGGCCTCGCCTATGCGGAGATCGCCCGGCGTCTCGACCGCCCGACCTCGACGGTCACCAGAGAGGTCATGCGCAACGGCGGCCCCACGGCCTACCGCGCCGACCTGGCCCATCGCGCCACGGAACACCGCACCCAGCGCCGCAGGCAGGCCGCCCCCCGGGACCCCAAGGCACCCGCGCGGACCGACGGGCGGGACGCCGAGGCCGTACGCGAGTACGAGGAGACGTTCACCACCGTCCTGATGGGGTCGGGCATGCCCAAGATGATGTCCCGGGTGATGGCCTGCCTCTGCCTGACCGACTCGGGCAGCCTCACCGCGTCCGAACTCGCCCAGCGGCTCCAGGTGAGCCCGGCGTCCGTCTCCAAGGCGGTCGCGTTCCTCGACAGTCAGGGCCTGGTCCGCCGGGAAGCGGACGAAGGACGCCGCGAGCGCTATGTCGTCGACGACGACGTCTGGTACCAGTCGATGATGGCCAGCGCCCGCTCCATCGCCGCGGTCGTGGGGATCGCCCGGCAGGGCGTCGGCGTCCTCGGCCCCGGCTCCCCGGCCGCCGCGCGCCTCGAGAACGTCGCCCGTTTCCTCGACTTCGTCTCGGAGAGCACCGCCCGCGCCGCTGAGCAGGCGCGCGAGATCCTCCACAGCAAGCCCGGGACGGCACCCGACTCCCCCGGCAACCCCCTGTAGCCCCACCCCCACCTCGGCAGATAGGTTCGTTGCATGCCCGACTACCTCGACGACCTGCGTCTCGCCCACGTCCTCGCCGACGCCGCCGACGCCGCGACGACGGACCGGTTCAAGGCCCTCGACCTCAAGGTCGAGACCAAACCGGACATGACTCCGGTGAGCGAGGCGGACAAGGCCGCGGAGGAACTCATCCGCGGCCACCTCGGGCGCGCCCGCCCCCGGGACGCGATCCTCGGCGAGGAGTACGGCGTCGAGGGCACCGGCCCCCGCCGCTGGGTGATCGACCCGATCGACGGCACCAAGAACTACGTACGGGGCGTGCCCGTCTGGGCCACGCTCATCTCACTGATGGAGGCCGGCGAGGGCGGCTTCCAGCCCGTCGTCGGCGTGGTCTCCGCCCCCGCCCTCGGCCGCCGCTGGTGGGCCGCCAAGGGCCACGGCGCGTTCTCCGGCCGCAGCCTGACCAAGGCCTCCCGGCTGCAGGTGTCCCGCGTCTCCTCGCTCTCCGACGCCTCCTTCGCGTACTCCTCGCTCAGCGGCTGGGAGGAGCAGGGCCGCCTGGACGGCTTCCTGGACCTGACCCGCGAGGTGTGGCGCACACGTGCGTACGGCGACTTCTGGCCGTACATGATGGTCGCGGAGGGCTCCATCGACATGTGCGCCGAGCCGGAGCTGTCCCTGTGGGACATGGCCGCCACCGCCATCGTCGTCACGGAGGCCGGCGGCACCTTCACCGGCCTGGATGCCCGCCCGGGCCCCCACAGCGGCAACGCGGCCGCGTCGAACGGACTGCTCCACGACGAGCTGCTGGGGTATCTCAACCAGCGCTACTGAGCCCCCCGTTGTTACCGAGCGCCCCCTTGTTGACCCTCCCTTTGCCTGCCACTCTGAGAGTCCCCCCACTTGTGAACTTGTGAAACGCTGAACAAACGGCGGGGACACTCCCAGGAGGTGGCTCCATCCATGCTCGTCCGTGACGCCATGAGCACTGTCGTCCTCACCATCGGCCCGACCCACACCCTGCGCCAGGCCGCCGCGCTGATGTCCGCGCGCAAGGTGGGGGCGGCGGTGGTCCACGACCCCGACGCCGGCGGCATCGGCATCCTCACCGAACGCGACATCCTCAACTCCGTGGGCCTGGGTCAGGACCCGGACACGGAACGCGCCCACGCCCACACCACCAACAACGTCGTGTTCGCCGCTCCGGCCTGGACGCTGGAGGAGGCGGCTGCCGCCATGGCACACGGCGGCTTCCGGCACCTCATCGTGCTGGACGGCGGCGAACCCGCCGGCATCGTCTCGGTCCGCGACATCATCCGCTGCTGGGCACCGGCACGGCAGCGGGTTCCCGCGTAGCACGGACGGGCCGGGCCCCCACAAGGGAACCCGGCCCGTCCACTACCGCAAGCGGTCCAGTGCTGGAGTTCAGCCGCGCAGGGCCTGGACCGCGGCCTCCAGCCGCTTGCCGTAGTCTCCGTCGGCCCGACGGAAGTTGTCGATCGCACGCTCGACGATGTCGTCGCGCGAGACTTTGGCGATGAAGCCCGCCAGGTTGGCGATCAGGCGCTCCTTCTCGTCCTCGCCCATCAGGCGGTAGAGGTTGCCCGCCTGCACGAAGTCGTCGTCCTCGGCGTGGACCGGAGCCGGGTGACCGCCCGTCACGCCGCTCACGGCCGTGGCGGACCAGAGCGGACGGTCCGTCTGGAACGGGCCGCCGAAGCTGTTCGGCTCGTAGTTCTTGGCACCGGCGTGACGGCCGTCGTAGAGGTACCCGTCACGGGAGTTGGTGCGCGCCACGGTGGCGTGCGGGCGGTTCACCGGCAGATGGTCGGCGTTGATGCCGACGCGGTAGCGGTGGGCGTCGCCATAGGCGAAGAGGCGGCCCTGGAGCATCTTGTCCGGGGACGGCCCGATGCCCGGCACGAAGTGGGCGGGGCTGAAGATCGACTGCTCGACCTCGGCGAAGATGTTCTCCGGGTTGCGGTTGAGCTCCAGCTTGCCGATCTCGACGACCGGGTAGTCCGCGTGCGGCCAGACCTTGGTCAGGTCGAACGGGTTGAAGCGGTACGTCGCCGCCTCGGCCACCGGCATGATCTGCACCCCGACCGTCCAGGTCGGGTACTCGCCCCGCTCGATGGCCTCACGCAGGTCGCGCTGATGGGAGTCGGGGTCCTCACCGGCGAGCCGGGCCGCCGCCTCGGCGGTCAGGTTCTCGATGCCCTGGTCGGTCTTGAAGTGGTACTTCACCCAGAAGGCCTCGCCGGCCTCGTTGCTCCACTGGAAGGTGTGCGAGCCGAAGCCGTCCATGTGGCGGTACGAGGCGGGGATGCCCCGGTCACCGAACAGCCAGGTCACCTGGTGAGTGGACTCGGGCGACAGGCTCCAGAAGTCCCAGACGTTGTCCGCCTCGGTCGAGCCGGTGTACGGGTCGCGCTTCTGGGTGTGGATGAAGTCCGGGAACTTGATGGCGTCCTTGATGAAGAACACCGGGGTGTTGTTGCCGACGAGGTCGTAGTTGCCCTCCTCGGTGTAGAACTTCAGCGCGAAGCCCCGCGGGTCGCGCACCGCGTCCGCAGCGCCCAGGTTGCCGGCCACCGTCGAGAAGCGCAGGAAGACCTCGGTCTGCTTGCCGACGGCGGAGAGGAAGGCGGCCCGCGTGTGCGGGGTGACATCGGCGGTCACCGTGAAGGTGCCGTAGGCACCCGCGCCGCGGGCGTGCACCACGCGCTCCGGGATGCGCTCGCGGTTGAAGTGGGCCAGCTTCTCCAGCAGGAGCTGGTCCTGGACGAGCACCGGGCCGCCGACGCCGGCAGTCTCGCTGTTCTGGTTGTCGGCGACCGGAGCCCCGGCCTCCGTCGTAAGCGGTCCCTGCGTCACGTGCGCCTCCTGCACCATTCCCGACCAGTCCTGTTCCCTGGCCTAAGCCGTTCTCGATCCTACATAGACATTGTCTAAAGCAAGTGAGGATCTAATCTCACACCTGTTCGGGACCTGGTCCACTTAGCTGTTAGGCTGGTGTCCATGAGTGACCTTCTGGAACGCCTGCGCGGACGCGGATGGCGGATGACCGCGCAGCGGCGCGTCGTGGCCGAGGTCCTCGACGGCGAACACGTCCATCTGACGGCCGACGAGGTCCACGCCCGGGCCGTCGCCAAACTGCCCGAGATCTCCCGAGCGACCGTCTACAACACGCTGGGTGAGCTCGTGACCCTCGGCGAGGTGCTGGAGGTCTCCACCGACCAGCGCGCCAAGCGGTACGACCCGAACGCCCACCAGCCGCACCACCACCTGGTCTGCGCCCAGTGCGGCGCGATCCGGGACGTGCACCCGACCGGCAACCCGCTGGCGGATCTCCCGGTCACCGAGCGCTTCGGCTTCACGGTCTCGGACGTCGAGGTGACGTATCGCGGCGTCTGCCCGAACTGCGCGGCCGCCTAGCCCGCTCGCACATACGAAAGCCCCGGCACCCATCGGTGGTGCCGGGGCTTTCGTATGTGCCGGGCCGCATGGACGCCATACACACCGAGGGCCGGAACCCTTTCGGATTCCGGCCCTCGGCCTTCAGTAGCGGGGACAGGATTTGAACCTGCGACCTCTGGGTTATGAGCCCAGCGAGCTACCGAGCTGCTCCACCCCGCGTCGGTGAATGCAACGTTACGTCACCGCAGAGGACGGATGCAAATCCATTGGCCGGGGCCACGCCCCACCCGGCGCCGGCACCCCAGGGACTGCACCCGCCCGGCCCCGGCAGCGACGCCTCACGCGGAGAGCTCCTGCCGCAGCGCGTCCCTCAGCCGCTCCGCCCGCTCGGCGACGGACGCCGGTCCCAGCGACACGGCCCGGTCGGCCCAGCGCTGCCCTTCCGCCAGCTCACCCCGACGCGCGTAGACCAGGGCCAGCCGCAACGCCGCCCGCCCGTGCCCGGCGTCGGCGGCCCGCTTCCACCACACGGCCGCCTCGGGCTCGCTGCCCTCCCGGGCCAGGAGCAGCCCGAGATTGAACGCGCCGTTGCGGGACCCGGCCTCGGCCGCCTCCCGGTACCACCGAGCCGCCTCGACGACATCGCCCCGGGCCGCCGCGAGCATGCCGACCCGCACCTGTGCCCGCCTGTGCCCCTGGTGCGCCGCCCGCTCGTACCACTCCTCGCACTCGCTCCGACGGTGCACCGGCTCCCCGAGCTCATGCGCGGGCTCCGGCGGCCGCCGAGCGTCGAGGACCGTGGCCAGCCGGTACGCGGCCTCGGCGCTCCCGCCGCCGGCCGCACACCGCAGGTGCCGCTCGGCCTCCTGCTCGTCGCCCTCCCGCAGCCTGGCCATGCCGACCTGGAGCGCCGCCTCGGTGTGCCCGGCGGCGGCGGCCCGCTCGTACCAGCGCAGCGCGGCCTGCTCCTCACCCCGCCCGGCATGCAGGATGCCGAGGTTGAAGGCGGCGTCGACGCTCCCGGCCTCCGCGGCCTTGGAGAACCACGGCTCCGCGCCCGTCTCGTCACCGCCCCGCAGCAGCAGGATCGCCAGCGCGTTCGCGGCCTCCCGGTGTCCGGCGTAGGCCGCGCGCCGGTACCACTGCTCGGCCTGCGGAGTGCGACCCTGCTCGGCGCAGAGCAGGCCGAGGTTGTACGCGCCGTTCACGTCGCCCGCGTCCATCGCGGCCCGGTACCACCGCTCGGCGGTCTGGGTCTCGCCCCGCTCGGCGTGCAGCGCGCCCAGCGCGTTCGCCGCGTTGCCGTCGCCGTCCTGGGCGGCCCGCAGCCACCACACGGCGGCGTTCTCGGTGTCACCCGCGTCGCGCAGCAGGAAGCCGAGCGCGCAGGCGGCACGCGCCTCGCCGTCCTTGGCGGACGTCAGGTACCAGCGTCCGGCCTCCTTGAGCTCGCCGCGCCTCTCCAGGATCGTCCCGAGGTGCAGGGCGGCCCGCCGGTGGCCGCGCGCGGCGGCCTGCCGGTACCACTGCTCGGCCTCCTCGGGCACCTGGACACCGTTGTCGCCGTCGGCTTCCCGCGCCGCGTTCCGGTCCAGCGCCCGCGCCAGCCGGTACGCCGCCTCCCGGTGCCCGCGCTCGGCCGCGACCCGCATCCACTGCTCGGCCCCGGCGTCACCGCGGTGCTCCAGCAGGTCGGCGAGCGCGTACGCGCCCAGCGTGTGCCCCTGTTCGGCGGACTGGCGCAGCCAGTACTCGGCGGCGGGTTCGTCGCCGCGCTCGCGGTGGTGCCGGCCGAGGGCGTGCGCGGCCGCCGTGGATCCGGCGACGGCGGCGATCCGCCACCACCCGGCGGCCTCGTCGGCGTACCCCCGCTGGTGGAGGAGGACCCCCAGGTTGTTGGCGGCCGCCCGGTCGCCAGCGGCGGTGGCGGCACGCAGATGAGGCTCGGCACCGTCGAGGTCACCACGGCGCAGCAGCATGGCCCCGAGGACACTCATCGCCTCGACGTCGCCAGCCTCGGCCGCGAGCCGCTGACGCAGCTCCTCGGCCGCCTCGTCGGCGATCTCCCCGGTCTCGTCCGGGGTCTCGGTGTCCTCCCGGCTGGAAGGCTGCACAAAACGCCCTGTCTCGAACAGAGTTGCCTTGTCCCCCATAACGTCCATCGTCGCACCACCTGCAACCTGGGTACACCTGGTATACCGCAGCCAGTGAGGTCACTTCAGCGTTTTGTCGACATGCCCACAGAGAGACAAGTCAAACACAGATTGCCCAACTCCCCCCGGCGGCGCGGCCACAGCCTGCGCCAGCACATGCGTTCACACATCACGAAGGCCCGGATTCCTTTGTGGAATCCGGGCCTTCGTGGCCGCTCCGTCACTCGGACATCGCGACTTCAGTAGCGGGGACAGGATTTGAACCTGCGACCTCTGGGTTATGAGCCCAGCGAGCTACCGAGCTGCTCCACCCCGCGCCGTTGTGTTCACAACCGTATCACGGCGCGGGGTGGGCATTTGACCAGGCCAGGGCCCTAACTGCTCGGCTTCGGACTCGGGCTGCCGCTCGGCTTCCCGCTGGGCTTGCTCTCGCCGCCCCCGGAACCGCCCGCCCGGCTCGCCTCGGCCTGCGCGTCCTCGGCCCGCCGCAGGGCGTCCTCGAGGTCCTTCTGCGCCTTGCCGTAGGCCTCCCAGTCGTTCTTCTTCAGGGCCTCCTGGCCGGCGTCGAACGCCTTCTGGGCGTCCTCCAGGGCCTGTTGGACCGTCGGGTTGTCGGACGCCGGCGGTGGCGTCGTCGTGTCGCCCTCGTCCGGTGGCTCGGTGACCGGGCCGTCCGCTCCGAAGACCTTGTTGAGGGCCTCGTCGAGGGTGTTCTCGAAGGCGGTCTGGCCTCCGTAGGTGACCAGCACCTTGCGCAGCAGCGGGTACTTCAGTCCGCCACCGCGGACGTAGACCGGCTCCACGTAGAGCAGTCCACCGTCGAGCGGCACCGTCAGCAGGTTGCCGTACTCGACTTCGGAGTCGCCGCCTCTCAGGAGCCTGATGGACTCGGCGATGTCCTCTTGGGAGTTGAACTGGCTCTGGACCTGCTTGGGTCCGTTGACCGTGGTGTTCGTCGGCAGTTTCAGGATTCTGATCTTGCCGTAGTCACCGGTGCCCGCCTCGGCGTCGACCGCCATGAACGCGCTGAGGTTGTCCCGGCCGTTGGGCGTGAAGGTCGTCGTCAGCGAGAACGCCTGCGCCTTCTGGTCGGGCATCTTCATGCTCAGGTAGTACGGCGGCACCGCGCTGCCCGACCGGTTCGTCGGGTCGTCCGGGACCTGCCACACCTCGCTGCCGCTGAGGAACGTCGTGGCGTCCTTCACGTGGTAGCGGGTGAGCAGTTCCCGCTGGACCTTGAACAGGTCCTGGGGGTAACGAAGGTGGTCCATCAGCGACTTGGAGATGTCGCTCTTGGGCTCCACCGTGTCCGGGAAGGCCTTCATCCAGGTCTTCAGGACGGGGTCCTCGGTGTCCCACTGGAAGAGCTTGACCTTGCCGGTGTAGGCGTCGACGGTGGCCTTCACCGAGTTGCGGATGTAGTTGACCTGGTTCTGCTGGGCCACCACCGCACGGTTGTCGTTGGTGGCGGTCAGCGAGTCGGCGGTGGTGTCACCGAGGGTCGTACGCGAGGAGTACGGGTAGCCGTTCGTCGTCGTGTACGCGTCGACGATCCACTGGATCCGGCCGTCCACGACCGCCGGGTAGGCGTCGCCGTCGATGGTCAGCCAGGGGGCGACCGCCTCGACGCGCTCCTTGGGGGTGCGGTTGTACAGGACCCGCGAACCGTCGCCGATGGCACCGGAGTACAGGATCTGCGGCTCGCCGAACGCCACTGCGTAAGCGGCCCGGTTGACCGGGTTGGAGAGGCTGACCCCGCTGTCGCCCTTGTAGCTGGTGGTCTTCTCGCCGTTGTCGTCGGAGTAGTCGATCTCCTTCTGGGGACCGCCGACGATCGAGTACGTGGTGGTCTTCTCGCCGTAGTAGATCCGCTGCTCGTACGTGCCGAGGTCGCCCTCGGAGGGCAGGTCGGACTCCGTGAAGTTCGGACGGCCCTGGGCGTCGGCGCTGGTGCCCTCGGCGGCGACCACTCCGTATCCGTGGGTGTAACGGAAGTGGTTGTTGATCCAGTTCTTCTTCGGGATGCCCGCGAGGTTAAGCTCACGCAGGCCGATGACCGTGTCCTGGTCCTTGCCGTCCTTGGCGTAGCGGTCGACGTCCAGGTTGTTCGGGAACGCGTAGTAGTTCCTGATCTGCTGGAGCTGCTGGAACGTCGGCGAGACGATGTTCGGGTCCATGATCCGGATGCTGGCCGTGGAGGGAACGTCGTCGCGCAGCGTGCTCTTGTCCTCGGTCTTGCTGGTGCCCGAGTAGTCGGTGACCTTGGTGCCGTCGATGCCGTAGGCCTTGCGCGTGGCCTCCAGGTTCTTCTCGACGTACGGCGCTTCCTTGGCCTGCTCGTTCGGCTGGACCTGGAACTTCTGCACGATCGCCGGGTACAGGCCGCCGATGAGGATCGCGGAGAGCACCATCAGGCCGAAGCCGATCACGGGCAGCTGCCAGGTGCGCCGCCAGATAGTGGCGAAGAACAGCAGCGCGCAGATCACGGCGATGCAGAAGAGGATCGTCTTGGCCGGCAGGTAGGCGTTGGCGTCGACGTACCTCAGGCCCGTCCAGTTGTCGGTCGCCCGGAAGTCGCTGGACTTCACCGCGAGTCCGTACCGGTCGAGCCAGTACGCGACCGCCTTGAGGGCGACGAAGATGCCGATGAGCACCGACAGGTGCCCGGTGGCCGCCGCCGTGGCGCGGGCGCCCGGGCTGGTGACGCGCAGCCCGCCGTAGAGGTAGTGGGTGAGTGCGGCGGCGATCACGGACAGGATCGCGGCGGCGAAGCCGAAGCCGAGCAGGAACCTGTACCAGGGCAGGTCGAAGGCGTAGAAGGCGACGTCCAGCTTGAACTGGGGGTCCTTCTCACCGAAGGGCACGCCGTTGACCCACATCAGCCACGTGCGCCACTGGCCGGAGGCGGAGGCGCCGGCGATCAGGCCCACCAGGGCGGTGATCCCGAACAGCAGCCACTTCTTGTAGGGCGCGATGCCCATCCGGTAGCGGTCGAGGTTCTGCTGCTCCATCGACATGGCGCTCAGCGGCGGCCGCAGCCGGTGCGCCAGCCAGATGTTGAACCCGACGGCGAGGGCCATGAGCAGGCCGAAGACGAAGAAGAGCCCGATCTTGGTCCACAGGGTGGTGGTGAAGACCGAGGAGTAGTTGACCGAGCGGTACCAGAGCCAGTCCGTCCAAAAGCCCGCGAACATGGTGAACGCCATGCCGAGAACGGCCAGGACGCCCAGCGTCATGAGCAGGGTCCGGACACGCCGGGACGGGCGGCCCACTCTGATCCGCGGCCCCGAAGGGCCTCCGCCGCGGTCCGGCATCTGGAAAGCCAAGGTGCGCACCTCGAAGTTCGCTGTTGATCCGTCAGGCCCGCGTCTTCACGGACCGTGCGTGGCCCCCGTGATCGTGGGCCCCCACCTATGCAACTTACTCACCGTTTACTCGGTTCCCGATTCCGGCCGGGAACGAGGCAGGATTGTGACCATGTCCAACACTCCCATGGCTGCGAACCCGCTCACCCGGGCCGTCCTCGAGATCGACGAGTACGTCTCCGGCCTCGGCTGGGACCAGTCAGCCCGCCTTTTCGCCCTCGTCGACACCGCACGGCTGCGGGCCGAACAACCCTCGCTCGCGGACCGGCTCGGTCTGGGCGACGAGTCGGAGACCTCCGGCCTCACCCCGATCGAGCAGGACGAAGTGCCAACGGGCAAGCCGCTCGACGAGTTCCTCGCCACGATCGCCTGGCCCGACGCGGTGGCCGGCTGCGCCCTCGCGGTGGAGCGCCTGATGCTGCCGCCGTCCGCGGAGGCCCAGGTTCCGAAGGGCCTGAGCGAGGCCGCGCTCACGAAGTGGGTGGCGGACCACCCGGACCGCCAGGAGGTCCGCATGACGGTCGCGGTCCTGCGCGACGGCACGCGTGAGTCGGCCCTGCGGCTGCGCGAGAAGGACTCCCCCACCGAGGTCCTGACCGGCTCCGATCTGGTCCCGGGGCTGGCGGAGGCGCTGGCGGCGACGTTCGAGGAGTAGCCCCGAAGGCCGTGGGGCCCGGCGCGCCGGGCCCCGGTCCCCGATCTACTTACCGCACTTCGGCAGGTCCGCGGTGTCGCCGCTGCGGATGTCCTTGAGAGCGCCGAGGGCGTCCTGGATGGTGCCCACCTTGATGAGGGTGAGGCCGTCGGGGGTGTCCTTGGCGGCGGCCGTGCAGTTGTCGGCGGGCGTCAGGAAGTACTGCGCGCCCTTGGCCCGCGCGCCCACGGTCTTCATCTCGATGCCGCCGATCGGCCCGACCTTGCCGGCGTCGTCGATGGTGCCGGTGCCCGCCACGAACTTGCCGCCGGTCAGGCTGCCCGGGGTCAGCTTGTCGTAGATGCCGAGAGCGAACATCAGCCCGGCGCTCGGCCCGCCCACATCGGCGAGCTTGATGTCGATGGTGAACGGGAACGTGTGGTCGGTGCCCGCGGAGATCCCGACGATGGCGCGCTTCTCACCGGTGTCGTCGGACGTTGTGGTGGTCATGCTGATGTCCTGCGTCCTGGTCGGCGTCCGCTTTTCCTTCTCGGCCGCGGCCTGCTCCTTGGCCGGAACGATCGTGAAGCGGACCTCCCGGCCCGGCTTGTGCTTGGTGACGAGCTTCGCGACGTCGGCCGGCTCCTTCACCGCCGTACCGTCGACGGCCTTGATCACGTCCCCCGCGTGCAGCTTGCCCTGGGCCGGGGAACCCTTGACGACGGTGGAGACGATCACCCAGGACTTCACGGGCACGTCCAGCTGCTTCAGGGCGGCGACCTTGGCGCTCTCCTGGGACTGGCTGAACTCCTCGGCGTTCTCCTGGGTGGACTGCTCCTCGGTCTTGCCGTCCGGATAGAGCGTCTCGTGCGGCACGACCTTGTTGTCGTGTGCGAGCCAGCCGTAGACGGCTTCGACCAGGTTCATCCGGTAGTCGGCGCTCGTGACCCGGACCGTGGTCATGTTCAGGTGGCCACTGGTCGCGTAGGTCTTCTTCCCGGCGATCTGCAGCACCGGCTCACCGTCGTGATCGCCCAGCGTGTTCACCGTCGGCCCCGGGGACATCTCCGCGTAGGGCACGGGGATGAACACTCCCGCGCACAGGAGCGCGATCAGCATCAGGGTGGAGGCGAGCATCGTCGCGGTGCGGCGTGGCATGACTCGACAGTACGGGACGGTCCTGTCAGCGCACCGTCAGGGCCGCCCGTCCGGGGCGACCCTGCGTTCTATAACGTCTCTGACCTGCTGTTTCTTCGGCCGTCAGGCACCCGGCCGGGGCTTCTCCATGGCCTCGCGGAAGCGAGCGTAGCCGGTGAGCTCCGGGCCGTCGTTCCGGACGTTGCGGGCCCGGTTGGCCCAACTGCCCCAGAGCCCCGCGCCGATGGCAGCCACAAGCGGAATCAGCAACCAGGCGAGCGCCGCCATGCCGACCTCCAACCCCTTTGAACGTCCGCAACTGACTGATCAGCAGATTAACGATCCGCAGTGACAACGCTCACGCCAGGGGTGCGGTTACGCAACCGGAAGGCGGCCTGCCGGGATCAGCAGGCGCCGACCCATTCCTCCGTGCCGTCGGAGAACTTCTGGTGCTTCCAGATGGGCACTTCGTGCTTGAGGTCATCGATCAGCTTCCGGCAGGCCTCGAAGGCCTCCCCGCGGTGCGGGCAGGAGACCGCGACGACCACGGCCAGGTCCCCGACCCGGAGGTCCCCCACGCGGTGCACGGCCGCCAGGGCCCGCACCGGGAACTCGGCGGCGACCTTCTCGGCGACGCGCCGCATCTCGGCCTCGGCGCTGGGGTGGCACGAATACCCCAGCTGCTCGACGTCGGCGCCCCCGTCGTGGTTCCGCACGGTTCCCACGAAGAGCGCGGTGCCCCCGGCCGCGTCGTCCCCGACGGCCCGGAACACCTCGTCCAGGGAGAGTGCCGAGTCCCGGATCCCGATCAGCTTGATCGGGTCCTGCGCGGCCTGCTCACCGGGGTGATCGTTCGTGGTTGCCATGGCCCCATCGTGCCGCATGCGACCGACAGCGCGGAATAGAGCCATCGACCGGCACGCGCGCGTACGCGTTCGGAGTCTCCTACAGGGGCAGCCGCCTTCGGCGGTTCCGGCAGCGGGTTCCTCAGATCCGCCGCCTGGCCTTGCGCGCCCGCCGTACCACCGCGGCCGCACCCAGCAGCGCCACCGTCGCGCCCGCGGCACCCGCGGCCGTCGCGTCCTTGCGGCCCAGTCGACGCCCCGCGACCGTGTGCCGCCCGGCGACCTCCTCCAGGAGTTCCGCCAGCACCTCCTCGTTGGTGTACTGCGGCCGCCACCCGGCCTCGTGCAGCCGGCTGCCACTCACCACCCAGGGGTACATCGTGTACGCAAGGTCCCCGGCCGGGGAGGGCGTGAGCCCGATCCGGTGCAGCCGCGCCGCCGCACCCAGCGCGACCGCCGACGGCAGCTCCATCCGCCGGATCCCGCTGAGCTCCTCGACCTCCTCCTGCTCCAGCCAGCCGTCGCACCCGACGGTCAGTTCCCCGTCGACCTTCTCCAGGACGGCGTACTCCAGCGCGCTGCACAGGTCCTCCACGTGGCAGAACTGCCACGCGGGCCGCGACCCGGCGACGACGAGGAGCCTGGGAGACTCGAAGTACCTGGTCAGCGCGGTGTCCGTGCCGCCGCCCACCAGCACGGCGGGCCGTACCACGGTGACGTTGAGCCCCGGGTGCGCCCGGGGCGCGCGCCTCGCCAGCCGTTCGATCTCCAGCAGGTCGCCGACGCCGGTCGCCTCGGCCGTGGCGCGCAGCTCGGCGTCCTCGGACAGCGGCAGCTCGTTGTCGGGCAGCGCCCCGTAGACCATCGCCGAGGTGCAGAGCACGACCCGGTGCACTCCGGCCGCCGCGGCGGCCGTCAGGACGGTCTGCGTCCCCCGTACGTTGTAGGCCGTTCGGGCGGCCGCGTCGGTTTCCAGATCCAGATCCAGCGTCAGGTGCACCACCACGTCGGCGCCGCGCAGCTTGTCCGCGATGGCCGGATCCCGTACGTCCAGGATGTGCCACTGGGCCGCCGCGCACTCGCCGCGCCGCTCGTCGATGGCCACGACCTGCCTGACCTCGTCGGACGCGGCGAGCTGCTCGGTGAGCAGGGCTCCCACGCCGTACGCGGCGCCGGTGACCGCGACGACGGGTCCGCGTGCCGCGGGACTCGCGGAACTGGTTGACTGGTTTCGCGCTGCGCGAACCTGCGGATCTGGGGAACTCACCGGGCGTCTCCAGCGGTTGTCTTCAGTACGAGCGCGTCCGACGCGTGCGTACCAGGTGGCATCCATCCTGCCGCAGGCCGTCAGTCGGCGAAGCACCGAGGCCCGATCCGCCCCAGGTGTCTACGCTGGGTGGTGTTGTCGGGCAGCCGTGCCGCCGGAAAGAACCGGCGGCCCTACCAGCCGAGGAATCCCGTGAGTGACACCCCATTCGGATTCGGCCTTCCGCCGGAGGAGCCGGACGACGGCGACGAGGGCAAGAAGAAGGACCAGCAGAGCGGTGGTGGTCAGGGACCGGCCAACCCGTTCGGTTTCGGCGGCCTGCCCGGAGCCGGAGGCTTCGGCGGAGGTCCTGGCGGCCCCGGCGGCCCCGGTGCGGACAATCCGTTCGCAGCCATGTTCGGGTCGCTGAATCCCACCGACCTGGGCGCCGCGTTCCAGCAGCTGGGCCAGATGCTCTCCTACGAGGGCGGCCCGGTGAACTGGGACATGGCCAAGCAGATCGCCCGCCAGACGGTCTCCCAGGGCAGTCCTGACGGCACCAAGGACGCCAGTGTCGGCCCCGCCGACCGCAAGGGCGTCGAGGAAGCCGTCCGCCTGGCCGACCTGTGGCTCGACGATGCCACGTCCCTGCCCTCCGGCGCCGCCTCCGCGGTGGCCTGGAGCCGCGCGGAGTGGGTCGAGGCGACCCTGCCCGCCTGGAAGGAGCTCGTCGACCCGGTCGCCGAGCGCGTCGGCAACGCCATGGGCGACGTCCTGCCGGAGGAGATGCAGGCCATGGCCGGCCCGCTGATCGGCATGATGCGCTCGATGGGCGGCGCCATGTTCGGTACGCAGATCGGGCAGGCCGTGGGCGTGCTCGCCGGCGAGGTCGTCGGCTCGTCCGACATCGGCCTGCCGCTCGGCCCGGCCGGCAAGGCCGCGCTGCTGCCGGTGAACATGGAGACGTTCGGCAAGGACCTGAGCGTCCCCCAGGAGGAGGTGCGGCTGTATCTCGCCCTGCGCGAGGCCGCCCACCAGCGCCTCTTCGCGCACGTGCCGTGGCTGCGCTCGCACCTGTTCGGCGCGGTCGACGGCTACGCGCGCGGGATCAAGGTCGACACGGCCAAGCTGGAGGACGTGGTCGGCCAGTTCGACCCGCAGAACCCGGAGCAGCTGCAGGAGGCCCTCCAGCAGGGCATGTTCCAGCCGGAGGACACGCCCGAGCAGAAGGCCGCCCTGGCCCGTCTGGAGACGGCTCTGGCGCTCGTGGAGGGCTGGGTGGACGCCGTGGTCCATGCCGCCGCGAAACCCCGCCTGGCGTCCGCCGACGCCCTGCGCGAGACGTTGCGCCGGCGCCGCGCCTCGGGCGGTCCCGCCGAGCAGACGTTCGCCACGCTGATCGGCCTGGAGCTGCGCCCGCGCCGCCTGCGGGACGCCTCCCGTCTGTGGGCCTCGCTCACGGACGCGCGCGGTGTCGACGGCCGGGACGACCTCTGGCACCACCCGGACATGCTGCCGACGGCGTCCGACCTGGACGACCCGGACGGCTTCGTGCACCGCGAGCAGATCGACTTCTCCGAGCTGGACAAGATGCTCGGCGAAGCGGCGGACAAGCCCGACCTCAAGAAGAAGGACGAGGGCGAGGACAAGAACAAGGGCGACGACGCCGGGTGAGCCTGTACGACGACGCGGTCCTCGTGCTGAAGGGTTACGAGGACCAGACGGACCTCCGCCAGGCGTATCTCGACCATCTGGCGGAGCACCCGGACGGTTTGTGGAAGGCCTGCCACGCGGGGCACATCACGGCGAGCGCGCTGGTGATCGACCCCGAGGGCGGCCGGGTGCTGCTGACCCTCCACAAGAAGCTGCAGATGTGGCTGCAGATGGGCGGCCACTGCGAGCCGGGCGACGCCTCCCTCGCGGATGCCGCCCTGCGTGAGGCGACGGAGGAGTCCGGCGTCCCGGGGCTCTCCCTGCTGCCCGGCGGCCCGGTGCGCCTGGACCGCCATCCCATCCCGCCGCCGTGCCATCGCCACTTCGACGTCCAGTACGCGGCCCTGGCACCCCCGGACGCCGAGCACACGATCAGCGACGAGTCGCTCGACGTGCGCTGGTTCGGCTACGACGAGGTTCCGAAGGTGGCGGACGAGTCGGTCGTACGGCTGCTGGAGGCGACGCGCGCGAGGCTCGCGTCCTGAGGCATGTGTAAGGGGCGGCTCCTGAGCGGAGCCGCCCCTTACATCCGGTCCAGCAGGCTGCTCAGGGGCGCGGGGAACTGCGCGACCAGGCACGGACGGCCCGCGGTCGAGGCGAGACGGCACGCCCCCGAACCTTCCGGCCGAACCCGCGGAGCGCTCAGCTCCAGACGTTGCCCTGGTTCTGCCCGCGTGCCCCCTGCTGGCCCATGCCGTACTGCGCGGCCAGACCCGAGCCGATCTGCGCGCCCTGCGGCGGCAGCAGCTCGCTCGGCTGGACGAGCGCGAAGCCGGTGCCCATGAAGCTCAGCTCCCAGCCCTCGCCGGTGCTGCCGCGCCGCCGCCACACTCCGGAGGAGTGCGTCTGTGCCTGCATCTGCACGCGCAGGCTCGTGGACCAGGCGACGATCGCGTCGGCGTCGCAGTTGACGTACTTGTCGGGCGTCACCTGCAGCAGCAGCGGCATCCCGGAGGTCATCAGGGCGACCTTGCCCCGGCCCGTGATGTTGAGCTGGTACTTCCCGGAGCCGGAGATGCCGTAGAGGCTGTCCACTGCGATGACCTCGTGGTGCAGGGAGGAGTCCATCGCCAGCACGTAGCTGCTGTCGACGGTCATGCCGTCCTGGTCCACCTCCATGACGTGCACATGCTGCTTGAGGTTGGCGAGGTAGACCGTGCCCTGCCCGTGGCAGCGCATCAGGTCGAGTCCCTCACCGGTGTGCGCACGCGCGCGTGACTGGTCGTTGCTCTGGTACTCGGCGTCGAACTCGACGAGGCCCTGATAGGCGACCATGGTGCCCTTGCGGGCCAGGATGTCGTCGTGGCCCTCCAGGGCGACGCGCAGCATCTGCTTGTTCTGGAGACTCCAGCGTTCCTGGGTCTGCTGCTCGTTGTAGGCGAAAATCGGGCTCTGCATGGCGTGTGGTTCCCCCTCAGCCCCGGACCCGGAGACGGTCGGTGCTGTCCTCGCTGGGCTGGACGACGACGATGCCCTGACCGGAGAAGGCCATCTGGTAGGCCTCGCCGCTGCCGCGGCCGATCAGCGACTGGGCCCGGAAGCTGCGCTTGCCCTTCACCTTGAGGTTCGGGGACCAGGCGACGAGCGCGTCGGGATCGACGTAGGTCTCGTCCTCGCCGCCTCCGCAGTCGACGACGATGGGCTTGCCCCGGGAGGTCAGCGCGACCCAGCCCTGCCCGGAGATCTTGGTGTTCCACAGGCCCTGCCCGGCGAACTTCGCCAGGCCCTTGACCCGCTCCACGCCCCACGTCAGGTGGGCGTCGAAGGCGAGCAGGTTGGTGGCGTTGACGGAGATGCCGTCGCCGTTGAGGTTGATGACGACGACGTTCGCCCCGTAGTCGGCGAGGTAGAGCAGGCCGTCGCCGGAGCACTTCATCAGGGGCGCGCCCTCGCCGGTGAGCCAGTCCTTGGCGATCTGGCGCACGGCCGGCGGGTTGGGCTCGTACTGCACGAACCCTTCGTAGGCGACCATCGACCCCACGCGCGCGAGGAGGTCGTTCCCGGTCTGCATGGCGACCTTCAGCATGTGGTTGCCGTGGTTCTCCATGCGGGCGGTGACGGGTGCGGGGGCATGGCCCGCGAGCTGCTGTGTCATGACGGGCTCCCTCAGACCTCGTACGGCTGGACGACGATGAAGTTGCCGGGCGCTCCCCGGAACTGGAGGTTGACGCTCTCCCCCGTGTCACCGGGGTAGGCGTTGCGGCGCATCCGCACCTGGCTGGAGACGACGACCTGGGCGGCGGCCGACCAGGCGACCACGGCGTTGCAGTCGGCGAACGTGGTGGGCGTGACGGGCAGCACGACGGGCGTGCCGTGCGTCTTCACGACGATCGTGCCGGTGCCCTGGAACTGCATGGTGAACAGCGCGCCGCCGGGGATGCCGTGGCCCTCGATACGACGGACCTCGTACTGGAGGCTCTCGTCGAAGGCGAGGACGTTCTCGGCGGAGACGCAGACGGCGTCGCCCTGCAGTTCGAGGGGGTGCAGCATGGTCGAGTTCTCGGCGAGGAACACCTGGCCCTGACCCGTGCAGCGCATCAGCTGCATCTCCTGGCCGGTCGCGTTGCCCACGATGCGGCCGGAGAAGCCGGCGCCCTTGTAGCTGAAGTCGACCTTGCCCTGATAGAGCACCATGCTGCCCTGCCGGGCCAGCACGGGCTGCCCGCCGATGCCGAGGTCGACACGGACGAGCTTCTTGTTCTGCTGCGTCCAGCGCTGACCCGTCGGGGTCTCCTTGAACTGCTGGAGCGCGGCGGACACACCGGGGCCCTGGGGCGCGCCTTGAGGAGCGCCCTGCGGGGCTCCGTGAGGAACACCCTGCGGGGCTCCGTAGGGGGCCTGTCCGAACGGCGGCTGCTGCTGGCCATAGCCCGGGGGCGGCGTCGGCTGGCCGTAACCGGGCGGCGGGGCCGGGGCGTGGGGTGCCTGGGGCTGGCCGTAGCCGGGAGGCGGCGGGGCCGTCTGGCCGGGGACCTGGCCGTACTGCGGCGGCTGCTGGCCCGGCTGGCCGTACGGCGCGGGTGCCGGGGGCGGCACCGGGGAGCCGCCAGGCGGGGTGTTCAAGGGCGCGACGATGGTCGGGGCGGCGTGCACCTGAGGCGCGGGCGCCGGTGCCGGCGCCGGAGGCGGGGTGGGGCCGGGCGGGGGCGCGAAGCCCTGCGCAGCGGGCTGGGGCGCGGGAGCCGGAGGTGCCGCCGGGGCGGGTTCCGTGGTTCCGGGGACACCGAACGCGGGCGGCGCGAAGCCCGGGGCCGCGCCGGCCTGCGGCTGCTGCGGGGCGGGGGCGGGCGTCTCCTCCTCGGCCACCTCGCCGCCGAAGTTCTTCAGCAGCGCATCCAGACCGCCGTCGAAGCCCTGCCCGACGGCGGCGAACCGCCAGACGTCCTTGAGGTAGAAGTCGCCCAGCATCACGGCCCGTTCGGTGGAGAACTCCGAGCCGTTGAAGGAGTAGCGCGCCACCTCCTCGCCGCCCGCGACGATCCGGATGTAGCCGGAGGAGATCTGCGACATCTGCCCGGCGCCGTCGATGGTCGCCGTGAAGGACAGTTTCTGGATCTGCGACGGGATCCGGTCGAGCGTCACCCGGAAGGACTCCGTGTCGCCCGCCTGGGCGCCGAGGAGCTGGATGGACTCCTCGGGGGACTTCGGCTGGTTGAAGAACACGAAGTACCGGTCGTCCGAGAGCCGTTCGTCGGCGTCGAGACCGAAGCAGCTGATGTCGAAGCTCAGCCCGGGGCCGGCGATCTGTACACCTACGTACAGATCCGTGCCCGCGGTGAGGTCACTGATCCTGGCCTTGTGGCCGCGTTGGAATTCCCTGGCCATGCGTAACGACCGTCCCCCATCCAGAGCGTGAGTGCGTCGCGCCAGGCTAACGGCAAACTCGGACACCGGACGAGGTCGGTACAGAGCCGGTACACAACGCCCGCGCAGCCGTATCGGCTGTTCGCTCGCGGAAAGCGGTCGGTCACTCCGCGGGGCTCTCACCCCGGGCGCCGGGTACATGGGGCAACCGCTCGGCGGCGACCACGCCTTCGAGATAACCCCGGGCCCGCTCCGTGCGCGGATAGGCCTCCAGGAGTTCCCAGAAGCGAGGCCCGTGTCCGGGGACGAGCAGATGGGCGAGTTCGTGGAGGAGGACGTAGTCGACGACGTACTCGGGCATGCCCTGCAGGCGGTGCGAGAGGCGGATGCTGCCCTCGGAGGGGGTGCAGGACCCCCAGCGCGTGTTCTGGTTGGTCACCCAGCGCACCGACGCGGGCCGGGCCCGTCCGTCGAAGTACTGGTCCGAAAGACGCCGGGCGCGCTCGGTCAGCTCGGCGTCGCCGAGGGCCCGCTTGCTCTCCTGGGCGGCCAGCTTGTCCAGCATGACGTTCACCCAGCGCTGCTCCTCCGCCTCGGACATCCGGGCAGGGATGAGCACTACGGTGCGATCGCCCTCGCGGTACGCGGAGACCGTTCTGCGTCGGCGGGCGCTCCTGCGGACCTCGATCGCGCTCGCCCCCGAGCCGCTCGGCGGCTGGCTCGTCGTGCTGCGCTGTGCGGTTCCGGCGCGGTGCAGTGGGTCGGCGGGCACGCCCCGACGTTACCCGCTGCACACGGGGAAGTCCCGACTCCGGGACGGTTCGGAGCCGCCGCTCCCACCGGCCGCCGGATTTGTACGACGAATGCTCGCACCTGTGGACAACTTTCGGCAGCCGAGGGCGGGTTTGGGCATGCTGGATCTCGTCGGCGAAGCGGTGGCGGGTCGGTCCGGGACCAGGGGCCGTGCCCGCGGTCGGGCCGGTCAGCAGGACTGTGCTCGGGCCCGGGCCGACGACCGGCCCCGGCGTGACCGGCCAGGGTCCGCATCCTCGGGCCGTCGACATATGGGGACGATCTACGACACACGGGGGCCTGTCATGCATCCGATGGTGAAACCCGCGCTCAGGCGCGGCTGGCGCGACCTCAAGACCGTGCAGTTCGGGATGACACCGGCGCACGCGATGACGCTCGGTCCGATGGACCTGGCAACGGGCAGCTTCCTCGACCTGCTGAACGGCACGCGCGGGCTGGAGCTCTTGCGCGAGGAGGGACGCCGTATGGACCTGCCCGACGGTCATGTCGACCGACTGGTGCGGGGGCTCGCGAGAGCCGGACTGCTGGACGACTCCCGGGGCGGCGGGCCGGCCGCCGACGCCCTGCGGAAGACGAAGGAAGTGCTGGACCGGCTGCGCCCCGACCTTGCCTCCCTCTCTCTGACGACCTCGACACCCGGTGATGCGATCGGGCAGCTGGCCGCCCGGCGCTCGCAGCGCGTGCAGGTACGGGGCGCGGGCCGGGTGGGTGCCGTACTGGCCTCGCTCCTGGCCGGAGCCGGCGTGGGCGAGGTGGATGTGCTGGACGGCGGCCGTGTTGAGCCGTGGGACGTCGCGCCCGGCGGGCTCCCCCCGGAATCCGTCGGCGACCGCAGGGACGAGTCGGCCCGCCGTGCCGTGCGTCGTGCGGCCCCGGACCGGCCACCGCGCCGGGCACCCGCCCAGACGTCCCCGGAGGACGGTGAGCCGGGATTCTCACTGGTGATCCTGGCCCCACGGGACGACGTCGCCGTGCACGCGCCCGACCCGGCCGCCGCCGAGCCGCTGATGACCTCCGGAACCCCCCATCTGTACGCCGGTGTCGTGGAGGGCACCGGTGTGGTCGGCCCTCTCGTCCTGCCCGGGGAGACGGGCTGCGCGGGGTGTCTGCAAGAGGACCGCGCCGACCGGGACCCGGCCTGGCCGCGCCTGATCGCCCAGTGGCGCTCCGGCAGGCAGCGGCAGGTGCGCCCCTGCGACCTGACGCTGGCCACGACCGTGGCCGGACTGGCGGCCGCCCACGCGCTCGCTTTCCTGGACGGCCGGGTTCCGTCCAGCGCCGGGGCCCGCTGGGAGGTCTCCGTCCCAGCTCTCCACTGGCAAGCGCGGCCGCTCCAAGCACATCCGGCATGCTCGTGTGCGGCAGCGGAGAGAGGAAAAGGGGAGCACCTCTCGGAGGACGGGGAGTCGCACGAGACAATGGCGGTGCAACGGCCGTCGGAGCAGTGCCGCGAGGCAGAGGCGGAGCGGCCGGCTGGGACTTGGAGGGCGCATGTCTGATCTTCCCCGGAAGGCGGTTACCCGGACCGCCAAGCTCGCCGCGCTCCCGCTCGGCATCGCCGGGCGGGCCACCTGGGGATTCGGCAAGCGGATCGTCGGCGAGTCCGCCGAACTCGTCGGCCGGGAACTCCAACAGCGCACGGCGGAGCAGCTCTTCAAGGTGCTCGGCGAGCTCAAGGGCGGGGCGATGAAGTTCGGCCAGGCCCTGTCCGTCTTCGAGTCCGCGCTGCCCGAGGAGGTGGCCGGCCCCTACCGTGCCGCGCTGACCAAGCTCCAGGAGGCGGCGCCGCCCATGCCGACCCGCACCGTGCACGCGGTGCTGGAGGAGCGGCTCGGAGAGGGCTGGCACGAGCTGTTCCTGGAGTTCGAGGACAAGCCCGCCGCGGCGGCCTCGATCGGCCAGGTCCACCGGGGCGTGTGGCACGACGGCCGCGAGGTGGCGGTCAAGGTACAGTACCCGGGTGCCGGTGAGGCCCTGCTGTCGGATCTGAACCAGCTGAGCCGCTTCTCGCGTCTGCTCGGCCCGCTGATCCCCGGCATGGACATCAAGCCGCTGATCGCGGAGCTGAAGGACCGCGTCTCGGAGGAGCTGGACTACGGCTTGGAGGCCCAGGCCCAGCAGGCCCACGCGGAGGAGTTCACGGACGATCCGGACGTGGTCGTGCCGCAGGTGGTGCACCAGTCCGACCAGGTCCTCGTCACGGAGTGGATGGACGGCATCCCGCTGTCGGAGATCATCTCGGACGGCACCCAGGAGCAGCGTGACCGTGCCGGTCAGCTCCTGGCCCGCTTCCTGTTCTCCGGCCCCGCCCGCACGGGCCTGTTGCACGCCGATCCCCACCCGGGCAACTTCCGGCTTCTGCCCGGCGGCCCGGAGGGTGAGGACGACTGGCGTCTGGGCGTCCTCGACTTCGGCACGGTCGACCGTCTCCCGGGGGGACTGCCGGCCACGATCGGCGAGTCCCTGCGGATGACTCTCGACGGGGAGGCCGAAGCGGTCTACGAGCTGCTGTGCGCGGAAGGGTTCGTCAAGGAGACCATAGAGCTGGACCCGGACGCCGTGCTGGACTACCTGCTGCCGATCATCGAGCCGGCCCAGGTCGAGGAGTTCGCCTTCACCCGGGGCTGGATGCGCAGCCAGGCGGCTCGGGTCGCCGACCCCCGCTCCCCCGCCTACCAGCTCGCCAAGCAGCTCAACCTGCCCCCGTCCTATCTGCTGATCCACCGGGTGACACTGAGCACGATCGGCGTGCTGTGTCAGCTGGGGGCAGCGGTGCGGTTGCGCGAGGAGCTGGAGGAGTGGCTGCCGGGGTTCGTCCCGGAGGGCCCGGCGGACGGCGAAGAGGCGGTGGCGGAGGCGTGAGATCCGGCATCGGCGTTCACCACCAGTCCGAGTCCAGACGTCCCTCGATGGACCTGAGGTTCTCCCTGGAGCAGCTCTCGCAGTAGTGGTGCCGGACACCGTTCTCCACGGAGTACGTCCAGGTGAGGGGCGGGCCTTCGGTCAGGACATCGGCCGATGTGCCGCAGCGAGCACAGACGAAGCGCCGCGGCTCGGCGTCGGGGCCTTCGTCGCCACCTCCAGGAGGACTCTCCACCCGGCGACGATATCTCCGCGCCGGACGCTTCGCTGGAAATAGCGCCCCGACCGGCCCGGGGCGAGCACCGCGCGTCGGCCGGGTGAGCCCCACGCATCAGCTCCCGTGGCACCAAGCACCCGGCACCGCGAGGCGCCCCGCTCCCTCCTGTTGGGCCCAACGCACCGTGGGGACCGGCCCGTTCGGTACGGACCGGCCCCCACGGTGAGAGCTCTGCGGCGGCAGCAGCGCGGCCTCCCTGGCCGGGAGGCCCCCGCTTCAGGTACAGCGGGTTACTGCATGACCGCCATGGCGAGCGCCCGACGGGCGCGCATCGACGCGCGCTCCGCCCTGCGCTGCATCCGGCGGGCGGCCGCCAGGCGCACAGCCTGGCGATCCCGCTCCGCCTCCTGCAGTCGCTCGTGCATATGCGCACGGGCCATGGCTTCTGGGATGAGTTGCATCTCTCGGGTCCTGTTCTGACGCGAGTCCTTCGCGCCGCTGATGGTGAAGTCTTGGTTCGCGGAGCCTGCGGGCTCGTAAGTGGACGGCTTCATCGGGGCCTGCTTCTGGGGGTCGTGCGTGATGGGGCGGTCGATCGTTCCTGCGATGTTCATGCTGTGACCGGGTTCTTGCGCGGGCGGCCACGCGGCCGCTTCCGGGCGACGACGACACCCTGGACGAACAGCTCGCCACCCCAGACACCCCAGGGCTCACGCCGCTCCTTGGCGCCGGCGAGGCAGGCCTCGACCAGCGGGCAGGTGCGGCAGAGGGACTTCGCGTACTCGACGTCCGCGGGCGACTCGGCGAAGAAGACCTCCGGGTCGTAGGAACGGCACGGGACGGGTACGCCGAGGTTCTCGATGGCGTCGTCGAGCGCGGTGAGCGCGGTGAGCGGGGTCAAGGCGGGGTCCTCCGTGGAGCCGGGCTTGGGGATCGTGTCGGAAGGCGGTACGGACGGGGCGTGCGCTTCGAGTTGCACGGTTCGTCTTCCTCGTCTGGTCGTTCCGGCCTGTTGGCCGGGGGGTGGTGGTACCGGGTTCTTTTCTTGTCCCGAGGCTCCTTCGGTCCGTCATCCCTGTTCAGGGACAAACAGAAGGGCCGCGGATCCCGGATGGGGTTCCGCGGCCCTGAAGGCGCCGGCCTGATCGGCGATCAGGCTGGATCACTCCAGGGTTCTGGCCCACGGAAGGCCCACATCTGGTGGTGCTGCGTCGTCTGCTTCCGGAATCCGGCACCGGTCGCCGTAAAGGCATAGGCCTGCGCCTGTGCCGCTACTGCTGCTTCCAGTGCCTTGGTCGGTCGCTCATTGCGCTCTCGGACGGGAAGACCCGCGGGAGCAACGGAGGAGGACGCCGGACGGACGGCACGAATGCCGGACAGACCGGTGCCCAGGTTCGAAACGCCGAGCATGCACGCGGAGACGGCCGAGCGATCGGTCATTTTCACGGTGCTGAAGGAGCTGGTGTAGATGCTGATCACTGGACTCGCCTCCTCTCGGCGTATCGGGGGACTGGGTGAACCAGTCCGACGGATATGCAAGTACAACACGGGATCAGGGCCTTGGAGAAGGCCGCTGCTCTCGTGCCTAAGAACCTATGGGGATTGCTGGGGCATGCGCAAACTATTTTTTCGACGAGTTCGTGTCAGGCCTGATCTGTGCTCTCCGCCGGTGACTGGCCTGCGCAGATGGCCAGTACGTCGGCACCGTAACGGGTGAGCTTGCGCATCCCGACGCCCGGGATTCGGGCGAGCTCGCGCTCGTCCTCGGGGGCGGACTCGGCGATCGCCATCAGGGTCCTGTCCGTGAACACGCAGAAGGCGGGCTGGCCACTGCTGCGTGCCTGGTCGGCGCGCCACTCGCGCAGCCGCTCGTACAGCCCCTCGTTCATGTCGGAGGGGCAGCCGTCGCAGCGCATCAGCTTCATTTCGCCCGGGTCCGTCAGCGTGCGGCCGCAGACTCGGCAGCGGGCGGGGACTCGCTGCGCCCGTTTCGGGGCGGACCCCCTGCTTCCAGGGATTCCGCGCTCGATTCCGCCCGCTCCGCCGGCGGCGGTACGGCCCGCGGTGGCCGTCGAGCCGGGGCGCAGCCCGTCGAGGAAGCGGCTGGGGCGGCGGTTGGGGCGCCCTCCGGGCGAGCGGGAGAGCGCCCAGGAGACATGGAGGTGTTCTCGCGCGCGGGTGACACCGACATAGAGGAGGCGGCGCTCCTCCTCGATCTGTTCGTCGGTCTTGGCGTAGGTGATCGGCATCATGCCCTCGGCGACGCCGACCAGGAAGACGACGTCCCACTCCAGGCCCTTGGCCGAGTGCAGGGAGGCGAGGGTGACGCCCTGCACGGTGGGGGCGTGCTGGGCGTTCGCCCGTTCGTCGAGTTCGGCGACGAGGTCCGCCAGGGTGGCGGCGGGTCTGGCGGCGGCGAAGTCCTGGGCGAGGTTCACCAGGGCGGCCAGGGACTCCCAGCGCTCCCTCACCGCACCGGAGCCGGCCGGTGGCTGCGTCGTCCAGCCCTCTCCCGACAGCACGGCGCGCACCTGGGAGGGAAGGTCGACGACGTCGTCCAGGAGGGAGTCGTTGCCACCGAAGCGGGCCGCGCCGCGCAGGGCGATGCCCGCCTTGCGCACCTCCGGGCGGTCGAAGAACCGCTCGGCGCCACGCAGCTGGTAGGGCACTGCGGCGTCGGCGAGGGCCTGCTCATAGGTCTCGGACTGCGCGTTCGTGCGGAAGAGGACGGCGATCTCGGAGGCCGGGACCCCCGAGTCGACGAGTTCGCGGATCCGGCGGGCCGCGCCTTCCGCCTCGGCGGGCTCGTCGGTGTACTCGGCGTAGACCGGCTCGGGCCCGGCGGCGCGCTGGGAGACGAGCTCCAGGCGGTGGTCGGCGGCCCGGCCCCGGGCCTGGGCGAGCAGGCCGTTGGCGAGGTGGACGACCTGGGGGGTGGAGCGGTAGTCGCGGACCAGTTTGACGACGGTGGCACCGGGGTGGCGGGTGCGGAAGTCGAGCAGATGGTCCGGGGTCGCCCCCGTGAACGAGTAGATCGTCTGGCTGGCGTCCCCGACCACGCACAGGCTGTCCCGCTCCCCCAGCCACAGTTCGAGCAGGCGCTGCTGGAGAGGGCTGACGTCCTGGTACTCGTCGACCACGAAGTGCTGGTACTGGGCGCGGATCTGCTCGGCGATGTCGTGGCGGTCCTGCAGGACCGCCACGGTCAGCAGCAGCACGTCCTCGAAGTCGATGACGGACCGCTCGCGCTTGACGTCCTCGTAGGCGGCGTAGAGCTGGGCGATCTCGGCGGGGTCGCGGGGGGACTCTCGACCGGCCTTGGCGGCGGCGGGCGCGTAGTCGGCGGGGACGGTCTGGGTGACCTTGGACCATTCGATCTCGGCGGTGACGTCCCGCAGCTCGCCCCGGTCGAGCCGGATGCGGCAGGCGGCCGCCGCGTCGGCGACGAGCTGGATCTTGCGGTCCACGAGCCGGGGCATGGCGCCGCCGATCGCTTTCGGCCAGAAGTACTGGAGCTGGCGCAGGGCGGCCGAGTGGAACGTGCGCGCCTGGACGCCCGCGGCACCGAGCTGGCGCAGCCGGCCGCGCATCTCCCCGGCGGCACGGTTGGTGAAGGTGACGGCGAGGACGCTGGAGGGGTGCAGAATGCCGGCCCGCACCCCGTAGGCGATGCGGTGGGTGATCGCCCGGGTCTTGCCCGTGCCCGCGCCCGCCAGGACGCACACCGGACCGTGCAGGGCCGTGGCCACTTCGCGCTGCTCGGGGTCCAGCCCTTCGAGCACCGCGTCCGCGGAGTCCGGTACCTGCGGGAACAGGGTGGAGTGCGTTGCTGCTGTCACACGGCCATGCTGCCAGGTCGCGCGAGACGGCTGCGCCGGTTGTCCACAGGCAGGCACTGACAGTCGTACTAATGCGGCAGGCGTCACGTCGGGCCTGCCAGGGGACCGGGAATGGTGGACCTTTCACATACGTTCCTCCACTGCGACCTCCCGCCCCGAGCCACCGAAGGAGCACGAGAGACATGCTGGGCACTGTGACGATGTACAGCACCACGTGGTGCGGCTACTGCCGCCGGCTGAAGAGCCAGATGGACCGCGAGGGCATCGCGTACACCGAGATCAACATCGAGCAGGACCCGGAGTCCGCCGCGTTCGTGGAGAAGGCGAATGGCGGAAACCAGACGGTGCCCACCGTCCTGTTCCCGGACGGCTCGACGCTCACGAACCCGTCGCTGGCGCAGGTGAAGCAGAAGATCGGCGCCTAATCGCCGTGTGCTGGTCCGTGGAAGGCGGCTCCTGAGACAGCTCAGGAGCCGCCTTCTCGCGGTTTGTCCCACACCACGACGTACCGCCGCCACAGCAGCGTGCGGAGAACGTCGCAGCCGGGCAGGAGACGGTGGAGGGCCCGTCTGATCTCCGCCCAGGACATGTGCACGTCTTCCAGCGGCATGCCGGCCGGCCGCGTTTGCCGCCGTGCCGTGCCGGCGGGCGTTCAGCAGGCTCACGGGCACGCCGCACGCACTGATCAGCCAGTCCAGAACCGTACGGTTGGCGGCCATGTTCGAAGGCAGTCCGCTTCCCGGTACACCACGTTGCCGGGCACGTGCGCGTGCTCACGGGCGAGCTTGATCATTCCCGGGGAGCGGTCCACCCGCGTGACGGAGGCCGACCGCGCCGCCGGCTTGCGCGTGAGCAGCCCGTCGCCGCAGCCGGCGTCCAGGGCCGTGCGGCCGCCGTCCGGAACGGCGGCCAGGACCGCCGGATGGTGATGGACGTTGTGGTTCCAGTAGGGGTCGGTCATCCGGGCGGTCCCGTCAGGCGGCGCTCCGCGTCGGGAGCGGCTTGCCGTACCAGAGCTCGATCAGGCGGGCCGCGATCGAGATGCCGTAGGGCGGGAGCACCTCGCCGGACTCGAAGGCGGCGCGCAGCTCGTCACGGGAGAACCAGCGGGCCTCGTGGATCTCGTCCCCGTCGACTTCGATCTCGGTGGAGGTGGCGCGGGCCATGAAGCCCAGCATGAGGCTGGACGGGAAGGGCCAGGGCTGGCTGGCGACGTACTCGACCTGGCCGACGCTGATGCCGACCTCCTCGTGGACCTCGCGGCGCACCGACTGCTCGATGGACTCGCCGGGCTCGACGAAGCCGGCCAGCGTGGAGAAGCGGCCCTCGGGCCAGTGGACCTGGCGGCCGAGCAGGATGCGGTCGTCCTCGTCGGTCACGGCCATGATCACGGCGGGGTCGGTGCGCGGGTAGTGCTCCGCGCCGCAGGCCTGGCAGCGGCGGATGTGTCCGGCGGCGGCGATGACGGTGCGTTCGCCGCAGCGCGAGCAGAAGCGGTGCGTGCGCTGCCAGTTCTCCAGGCCCACCGCGTGCACCATCAGGCCCACGTCGCGGGCCGACAGCAGCGCGCCCGCCTCCCGCAGGCCCGCCGGACGCGCGGACTGGTCCATGCGCCCGGGCAGGGAGTCCTTCTGGAGGGCGAAATAGCTGACACCGTCCTCGTCGATACCGAGGAAGTAGCGGTGCGCCTCGGTGAGGGGCGCCTCGAAGGAGGGGGTCATGACGAGTTCGGTGCGCCCGTCCGCCGTCTCGTCGATGAGGACCTGTCCGCCGGAGACCACGAAGCAGCGCGTCGTGGGGTGGCTCCACGCCGCCGCGAGCCAGGCCTCGTCGAGCCGGTGGTGGGCGGCACGGTCGATGCCGCTCGGAGCGGTGAGCGAGATGGGACGGTCGGCGTTGTGGTCGGTCCAGGTGGTCACGGGTGCTTCCAACTCCCCGGTGGAACGGTCGGGTTCGGCAGGCGGTTCAGGGGGACGTACGGCGGGAGGCGACCGGGTCCGGCGGGTTCGGGCGGTGCGGGGCGGCGTTTCCAGTGTGCCCCGCGCGCGTGCCCGGTCCGGACGGAACAGGACGCTCAGGGCGCATGGCGCCAGTTCTCGGCGAGGTCACCCCACAGGTACGCGGCGGTCTCGACGCCCTTGAGGAGCAGGTCGAGTTCGACTTTCTCGTTCGGGGCGTGCCAGCCGTCCGAGGGCACGGAGATGCCGAGGAACAGCACCGGGGCGCCGAGGACGTCCTGGAGGTCCGCCGCCGGTCCGGAGCCGCCCTCGCGCGTGAAGCGGACCGGCTTCCCGAAGGCCCGGCCCATGGCGCGGGTGACCGACCGGAGGGCCGGGTGGTCCAGCGGCGTCAGGCACGGGCGCGTGGCCCCGCTGAACGTGATGTCGACGCGGATCCCCGGCGGCACCTGCTGCTCTGCCCAGGCGCGGACGGCCTTCTCCACCTGCCCGGGGTCCTGGCCGGCCACCAGGCGGAAGGACAGCTTCACCAGAGCGGAGGACGGGACGATCGTCTTGCTGCCGGGGCCCTGGTAGCCACCGCCGATGCCGTTGACCTCCGCGGTGGGGCGGGCCCAGATCCGCTCCAGGGTGGTGTAGCCGGCCTCCCCCTCGGTGGCGTAGGACTTGGCCGTGCGGAGCCACTGCTGCTCGTCGAAGGGCAGCTCGGCGAGGAGTTCACGCTCGCGGTCGGTGAGTTCGACCACGCCGTCGTAGAAGCCCGGGATCGCCACGCGCGCGTGTTCGTCGTGCAGGGCGGCGACCAGGCGGGCGGCGGCAGTCGCCGGGTTGGGCACGGCTCCGCCGAAGGAGCCGGAGTGGATGTCCTGGTCGGGGCCGTGCAGGCGTATCTCGCACTCGGCGAGGCCGCGCATGCCGGTGCACACCGTGGGGGTGTCCTCGGACCACATGCCGGTGTCGGAGACGATCACGGCGTCGGCGGCGAGCCGCTGGGCGTGCTGCTCGACCAGGGCGCGGAAGTGCGGCGAGCCGGACTCCTCCTCGCCCTCGACGATCAGCTTGAGGTGCACGGCCGGGGTGCTGCGGCCGGTGGCTGCGAGGTGGGCGCGGACGCCGAGGGTGTGGAAGAACACCTGGCCCTTGTCGTCGGCCGCCCCGCGCGCGTAGAGGCGGTTGTCGCGCACGACCGGCTCGAAGGGCTCGCTGTCCCAGCCGTCCTCCCGGGCGGCGGGCTGCACGTCGTGGTGGCCGTAGACCAGCACGGTGGGGGCCTGCGGGTCCTCACAGGGCCACTCGGCGAAGACTGCGGGCGCACCGGGGGTCTGCCAGACCTCGGCCGTGGGGAAGCCGGTCTCCTTCAGCTTGGCGGCGAGCCAGTCGGCGCTGCGTCGTACGTCGGGCGCGTGGTCCGGCTGGGCGGACACCGACGGGATGCGCAGCCACTCGGCGAGGTCGTCGAGGAAGGCGGCGCGGTGCTGCTGGATGTACGTACGGACGACGCTGTCCGGGGTCTGGCTCATGGTCACGAGCCTATCGGCCCGCACGGACGTCCTCGGAGTGCGGTTCCTCACCGAGCTCCCCTTCCGGCGGCTCGTCCAGGAGCAGCCGCTCCAGTGCGGCCCGGCCGGGCAGGTCCCGCGGGCGTACGACCTCCCCGCTGCGCACGTACAGGAACGCGGCTGTGACCGACTCCGGGGGCACGCCCTGCTGCTCGGCCCAGGCCAGCCGGTAGACGGCCAGCTGGAGAGGGTCGGCGGTGCGGGAACGGCTGGTCTTCCAGTCGACGATCTCGTACGTCGCGTCCTCCCCGTCGCCCTCCTTGTAGACGGCGTCGATGCGGCCCCGGACGATCCGGCCGCCGATCTCGAGCTGGAAGGGTGCCTCCACCCGGTGGGGCGTGCGGCGTGCGTACTCGGTCCGCTCGAAGGCCTCCTTGAGCGCCTCCAGGTCCCGCTCGTCGGCGATCTCGGCGTCACTGCCGGGCAGTTCCTCCGGCTCCAGCATGGGCAGCGTGAGTTCCTCGAAGCGGGCCTCGACCCAGGCGTGGAAGCGGGTGCCGCGGCGCGCGGCGGGCTGGGGCGGGCGCGGCATGGGGCGGGCCAGCTCCTGGGCGAAGCCGTCCGGGTCGGCGGCCAGGTGCATCAGCTGGGAGGCCGTGAGGGACGCCGGCAGGGGCACCTCGGTGACGCTGTCGCGGGCGCGCAGGAGCTCGCCGGCCAGGGCGTCGAGGTCGCGATCCCAGGAGGCGACGGCGCGGGCCTCCTCCGGGGTGAGGCGCGGAAGTTCCCGGCCTGGGGAGCCGGGGTGAGGGCGGGCGGCCGGGGGCTCGGGCGGGGCCGCCTGGTGGGGGACGGTGGGGCGGATCGCGGGCGGGGCGTCCCCGTCCGACGGGTCTTCGCCGACGGCCTCCTCGAAGGGCTTCTCGCCGAAGGGGGCATCATCGAACGGTGCCTCGTCGAACGGGTCGGGTTCGGCGTACAGGTCGGGCTCGTCGAACGGGTCCGGCTCGTCGAACGGGGGCTCGTCGTCCTCGGGCGGCGGCGGCCACTCCGGGTCGTCGAGGGCGTCCGGGTCGTGCGTGGCCGCGGGGTGCCCGTCCCCGTGGGACGCGAGGTTCTCCAGGTGGGCCAGGACGGTCTCGGCTGCCGCGCGGCGGCGGGCCAGGGCGGCCGCGTCCAGGGGCAGGGGCCACACCTGGTCGGCCGTCGCCTGGTGCAGGGCCGGGTTCTCCTCGTCGTCGGCGGGTTCGTCCGCCCAGGCCTCGATCTCGCCGTGCCCGGCCTCGCAGTGCTCGTACAGGGCCTGGAGGAACGCGGACGGCCCGCGGCGCTTCTTCTGGGTGGGCCCCCACCAGTGGCCGGAGCCCAGGAGGAGGGAGCGGGGGCGGGTGAAGGTGACGTAGCCGAGACGGAGTTCCTCGGTGTGCTGGTGCTCCTTCATCGCCTCGTGGAAGGCCTTCAGGCCCCTGGCGTCCCAGGACGTGACATCGGGCAGGGTGTCGGCGTCGCCGCGCAGCTCGTGCGGCAGGACCTTGCCCTGGGAGGTCCACTTCTCGCGGCCCTGGCTGCTGGGGAAGGTGCCGGTGACCAGGCCGGGGACGACCACGACGTCCCACTCCAGGCCCTTGGACTTGTGGGCGGTGAGCACCTTGACGGTGTTCTCGCCGCCCGGAAGGGCGTTGTCGAGCCCCTTCTCGTACTGGGCGGCGGTGCGCAGGAAGCCGAGGAAGGCGAGCAGGGTCGCCTCGTTGTCACCGGCGGCGAAGGAGGCGGCGACGTCCAGGAAGTTGGACAGGGTCTCGCGGCGGCGCGCCGCAAGGGCGTGCGGGGACGCCGAGAGCTCGACCTCCAGGCCGGTGACGGCGAGGACGCGGTGCAGGACGTCCATCAACGGGTCGGCCAGGGAGCGGCGCAGCTCGCGCAGTTCGGTGGCCAGCCGGGCGAAGCGCACGCGCGCGTCGGGCGAGAACGGCAGTCCGTCGTCGTCACCGCGGCCGTCCAGCGGGGTCTCCAGGAACGTGTCGAGGGCGTCCGCGAGGGAGATCACCTCGGACGGGTCGATCCCCTCGACGGCCTCGGCGAGACGGCGGTCCTGGTCGTCGTCGTCCGCCACGCGCGCGTGGGCCACGAGGAGCCGGGCGCGCCGCCCCAGGAGGGCGAGGTCGCGCGGGCCGATGCGCCAGCGCGGGCCGGTGAGCAGGCGTACCAGGGAGGCGTTGGCGCCGGGGTCCTGGAGGACCTCGCAGACGGCGACGAGGTCGGCGATCTCGGGCAGGTGCAGCAGCCCGGACAGGCCGACGACCTCGACGGGGATGTCCCGGGCGACCAGGGCGCCCTGGATCTCGGCGAAGTCGGTCGCGGTGCGGCACAGGACGGCGATCTCGCCCGGTGCCGTGCCGGTCCGGACGAGGTGGGCGACGGAGTCGGCGGCCCAGTCGATCTCCTCGGCGTGGGTGCGCAGCAGGGCGCAGCGGACCATGCCGTCGCGTTCGGCACCGGGGGCCGGGCGGAGTGCCTCCACGCCCGCGTGCAGGGCACGCAGGGGCTCCGCGAGGCCGTTGGCGAGGTCGAGGAGACGGCCGCCGCTGCGGCGGTTCTCGCTGAGGGCCTGGCGGGTCGCGGGGCGGCCGTCGGCGTGGGCGAAGTGCTCGGGGAAGTCGTCGAGGTTGGCGACGGAGGCACCGCGCCAGCCGTAGATCGCCTGGCAGGGGTCGCCGACGGCGGTGACGGGATGTCCGGTGCCCTCGCCGAACAGGCCCGCCAGGAGGACGCGTTGGGCGACCGACGTGTCCTGGTACTCGTCGAGCAGGACCACCCGGAACTCGTCGCGCAGGGCGCGGCCCACCTCGGGGATGCCGGCGAGGCGGGCCGACAGCGCGATCTGGTCGCCGAAGTCGAGCAAGTCCCGCTCGCGTTTGGCGGCGCGGTAGCGGGTGACCAGCTCGGCGAGTTCACGCCGGGCGGCGGCCGCGTCGGGGACCTTGCGCAGGTCGGCGTTGCTGAGCTTGGCGCCCCGCAGGGTCAGCAGCAGTTCGGCGTCGTACGCGCGCAGTGCCTCCGGGCGTACGAGGTGCTCGGCGAGTTCGGAGTCGAGGGCGAGGAGGTCGCCGACCAGGTCCGGGAAGGAACGGGTCAGGGCCGGGTAGGGCCCGGGGGCCTCGCGCAGGACGCGTGCGGCGAGCTGGAAACGGGTGGCGTCGGCGAGCAGCCGGGAGGTGGGCTCCAGACCGATGCGCAGGCCGTGGTCGGTCAGCAGGCGGCCCGCGAAGGCGTGATACGTGGAGATCACCGGCTCGCCGGGCGGGTTGTCCGGGTCGATGGCGTCCGGGTCGGTGACGCCGGCCCTCACGAGCGCCTTGCGCACGCGCTCGGCGAGTTCGGCGGCGGCCTTGTTGGTGAAGGTGAGGCCGAGCACCTGCTCGGGGGCGACCTGGCCGGTGCCGACCAGCCAGACCACGCGGGCCGCCATCACCGTCGTCTTGCCCGAGCCGGCTCCGGCGACGATCACCTGCGGGGCGGGCGGCGCGGTGATGCAGGCCGTCTGCTCCGGGGTGAACGGGATGCCGAGGAGCTCCTTGAGCTGTTCGGGATCGGTGAGTCGGGCGGGCACATCGAAAGGCTAGCGGCGGCCACTGACAGTGGTGACCGAACGGGCCCCCGGGGCAGAGGAAGCGCAGGTCAGCACGTGTGGTGCGATAGCTCACTCGACGACGTGACGGCCCTCCTGCCGGGCGCTGCACGAGGTCCGGAACGCGCAGTGCGTGCAGTGCTGCCCGGCGGTCGGGGTGAACCGTTCGTCGAGGACCTTCCCGGCTGCGGTGGCCAGCAGATCGCCGACCCACTCCCCCTCCAGCGGCTCCTGGGCCTGCACCTTGGGCAGGGTCTCGCCGCCGTCGCGTTTGGCCGCTCCCTGCCGGAGGTGGACGAGTTCGGCGCCGCCCGGCTCGGGACGCACGCCGTTGAAGGCCTCGTCGACGGCACCCTCGCGGACGGCCAGCTGGTAGACGGCGAGCTGCGGGTGACGCTCCACTTCCTTGGAACCGGGCGCCTGCTTGCCGGTCTTGAAGTCGACCACGTAGGCGCGGCCGTCGCCGTCCGCCTCGACCCGGTCCATCTGGCCGCGGATGCGCACCTGGTAGTCGCCCGCTTCGAGGGTGACGTCGAAGTCGTGCTCGCTGGCCACCGGGGTGCGCCCGGTGCGGTTCATGACGTGCCACTGCAGGAACCGTTCGAGCGCCACGCGCGCGTTGTCCTTCTCCTGGGCCGACTTCCACGGCGCGTCGAAGGCCAGCGCGTTCCACACGGAGTCGAGGCGTTCCATGAGGACGCCGAGGTCGGCCGGGGTGTGCCCGGAGGCGACCTCGTCGGCGAGGACGTGCACCACGTTGCCGAAGCCCTGGGCGGCCGTGGCGGGTGCGCCGGCCTTCACCTCGCGGCCCAGGAACCACTGCAGGGCGCAGGTGTTGGCGAGCTGGTCGAGGGCGCTGCCGGAGAGCACGACCGGCTGGTCGCGGTCGCGCAGCGGCATCTTGGACTCGGTCGGCTCGAACATCCCCCACCAGCGGTAGGGATGCGCGGACGGCACCAGGGGGCGGCCGTCCTCGTCGGCGAGGGCGGCGAGCCGGGCCAGGCGACGGGCGGCGGCCTCCCGGAGGGCGTCGGAGACGCGCGGGTCGACCGTGGTGGCCCGCAGTTCGGCGACGAGCGCCGCGACGGACAGGGGACGGCGCGGGCGCCCGGTGACGTCCTTGGGTTCGACGCCGAGTTCGGTCAGGAAGCGGGAGGGCTGGTCACCGTCGTCCGCGGGGGCCTTGACCGCGGTGACGACGAGACGCTCCTTCGCGCGCGTGGCGGCCACGTAGAACAGGCGGCGCTCCTCGGCGAGCAGCGCGCCGGGGGTGAGGGGTTCGGCGAGGCCGTCACGGCCGATGCGGTCCGCCTCCAGGAGTGAACCGCGCCGGCGCAGGTCCGGCCACAGGCCCTCCTGGACCCCTGCCACGACCACGAGGCGCCACTGGAGGCCCTTGGAGCGGTGCGCGGTCATCAGGCGGACGGCTTCGGGGCGCACGGTGCGCCGCGCGAGGGTGTCGGCGGCGATGTCCTCGGCGTCGATCTCCTCCAGGAAGTTCAGGGTGCCCCGGCCGCCGGTGCGTTCCTCGGCGCGGGCCGCGGTGGCGAACAGGGCGCAGACGGCGTCCAGGTCGCGGTCCGCGTTGCGCCCGGCGGCGCCGCCCCGGCGGGCGGCCCGCTCCAGCCGTGTGGGCCACGGTGTGCCCGCCCAGAGGTCCCACAGCGCCTCCTCGGCCGTACCGCCGCCGGCGAGGCGCTCGCGGGCCTTGCGCAGCAGTGCGCCGAGGCGCTGGGCGCCGCGCGCGTACGCGGGGTCGTGCACGGCCAGACGCTCGGGCTCGGCGAGCGCCTGTGCGAGCAGTTCGTCGGAGGGGGGCGGCAGGGGGTTGCCGGCGGCCCGTTCCTCGTCGCGCAGGGCGCGGCCGAGGCGGCGCAGGTCGGCCGCGTCCATGCTCGCGAGGGGGGAGGTCAGGAGGGTGAGGGCGGTCTCGGTGTCGAGCCAGGGGGCGGTCGGCTCCGCGTCGGGAGCGCCGTCGGACGCAGGGTCCCTCTCGGCGGCCCCGGCGGCCTCTGCCAGGGCCACCGCCCGCAACGCCGTCAGCAGCGGTGCCACGGCCGGTTCGTGCCGCAGCGGCACGTCGTCCCCGTCCCCGTCGACGGGGACGCCCGCCGCCGTGAGGGCACGGCGGACCGTGGGGATGGTGCGGGAGCCGGCGCGAACCAGGACGGCCATGTCACTCCACGGGACGCCGTCCTCCAGGTGGGCCCTGCGGAGGATGTCGGCGATGTTGTCCAGCTCCGTCCCGGACGTCGGGTAGGTGTATGCCTCGACGCGGCCGCCGTCCCGTACGGCGGCGAGCTCGCGATGGGCGCGCACCTTCTCGGCGGGGAGTCTGGTCAGTGGCATGCGCTGGGTGAGCAGCCGGGTGGCGGCCAGCAGGCCGGCCCCGGAGCGGCGGGACGTGCGCAGCACGGTGACGGGGGCCGGGCGGCCGTCCGCGCGCGGGAAGGCGTGCGGGAAGTCCAGGATGTTGTTCACGTCGGCCCCGCGGAACGCGTAGATCGACTGGTCGGGATCGCCGAAGGCCACGAGCGTGCGGCCGCCGCCTGCCAGGGCGTCCAGCAGCCGTACCTGAGCGGGGTCCGTGTCCTGGTACTCGTCGACGTAGACGGCGTCGTACCGGGCGGCGAGCCAGGCCGCGACCTCGGGGCGGCGGGCGAGGAGGACCGCGCGGTGGACGAGTTCCGCGTAGTCGATCACGCCCTGCAGGTCGAGCACGTCGAGGTACTCGGCGAGGAAGGCGGCCGCGGCTCGCCAGTCGGGCCGTCCCGTGCGGCGGGCGAAGGCGTCCAGGGCGTCGGGCCCGAGGCCCAGTTCACGGCTGCGGGCGAGGACCGCGCGGACCTCGTCGGCGAAACCGCGGGTGGTCAGGCAGGCGCGCAGTTCGTCGGGCCAGCGCACGTGCGCGAGCCCGAGCCGTTCCAGATCCACCTGGCCCGCGAGCAGCTCGCGCACCGAGACGTCCTGCTCGGGACCGGACAGCAGCCGCAGCGGCTCCACGAACAGGGCGCTGTCCTGGTGAGCCCGGACCAGGGCGTAGCAGAACGAGTGGAAGGTGGTCGCCTGGGGAGCGCGGGCGGTCCCGGCCCGCTGGGCCATGCGGTCGCGCAGCTCGACGGCCGCCCGGCGGCTGAAGGTGAGCACCAGGACGCGCTCGGGGTCCCCGCCCCGGGCGACCCGCTCGGCCACGGACTCGACGAGGGTGGTGGTCTTGCCGGTGCCCGGACCTGCGAGGACGAGGAGCGGGCCCGCCGTGTGGTCAACCACGGAGCGCTGCGAGGCGTCCAAAAGAGGGGGGTCCATGCGGACAGGGGGGGTACGTACCAGTCGGTAAGCGCCACGATTCCCCCGCCGCACCCGGGGGTGCGACAGGCCGCTGGTGGAGGAAGAGGAGCTCACGTGGTTCGCCGGTTCTGGTGGAAGTGCTGGTTGGCGGGCCACCGCGGGTGGCGGGCGGTGACCGCGGGGTGACGGGGGCGCGCGCAGCCGACGCTACGCCGACGAGTGAGGCGGAAGCAGGGCTTCCCCTTCTTCCCACCGGCCACTCGCGACACTCGCGGCACTCATGCCCCTCGACTCACGAACGTACGTCATGCCGCCGGTGTGCCCCGATTCCCCCGTACGGATCACGGGTCACACGGGAGGCCGTCCGATGGCGGAAGCTGTCAGGTGTGACCCCCCGCGCGATCACCGCCGTCCCACCGCGCCCGTCTCATGTCGATACGCGGCAGGTGGCCCTCGGCGGCGCGGCTCGCCTCCTTCAGGGGCGTGCCCTCCGTTCGGTAGTGGCCGAGCGCCCGCTGTTCGTGCCCCGGCAGCAGGACGCCGTCCGCGCGGACGACCCGCCACCACGGGACGGCTCCCCCGTAGAGCGCCATCACCCGGCCGACCTGCCGCGGACCGCCCTGCTCCAGCCACTCGGCGACGTCCCCGTAGGTCATGACACGACCGGGCGGAATCAGTTCGGCCACGTCGAGGACCCGCTCGGCGTACTCGGGCAGCGCTTGCGCGGGCCCCTCCTCGTACCGGCCCCCCTCAGGGCTCTGCTCACTCATCCGCCCCATCCTGCCCCACCCCACCGACAACGGGCCGGGCGTGCTCCCGGGCGTCTTCCTCGCCCGGCAGGAGCGCGTCGGGCAGACTGTCCGCCCCCGCATGTGCACCCTGATTGCCCCGTGTGCCGGTGCGGCATGCCACCATCGTGCGGGCGGTGACCGGTGATACGAGACCAAGAAGAGACGATGAAGCAGCAGGGTGCGCACCCCGAGGACACGGAAGGCACCACTGACGCTTCGTCGCGCCCGGGCACTGCGGACGACGGTACGAAGGGGGCCGCGAAGAAGAACCGGGCCTCCGCCGAGGAGCCCGAGTTCGCCCACATCGACGAGGTGGAGGGCGACGAACCGCTGCTCCCCGCGCGCGTGCACCGTCCGTCCGACCTGATGCGCCTGCTGGTGGGCGTGCTCGCCGTCGCGATCCTGATCGGGATCGCCGCGTTCGCGCACGGCACCACCTCGGGCCTCGAACAGGACATCAACAAGGGCACCGGGCAGGCGCCCGACCTGCTCATCAAGATCGCCGGGCTGGCCTCCAGCATCGCGATCCTGCTGGTACCGGTCGCCTTCGCCATCGAGCGGCTGATCAAACGGGACGGACTGCGCATCGCCGACGGCGTGCTCGCGGCGGTCCTCGCACACGGTGTGACCCTCGCCACCGACCTGTGGGTCGCCCGGGCCGCCCCCGACTCGATCCAGGAGGCGCTCACCCAGCCCTCCCCCGGCGACATCCACGCGCTGACCGATCCCGTACACGGCTATCTGGCCCCGGTCATCGCCTACATGACGGCCGTCGGCATGTCGCGCAGACCGCGGTGGCGCGCGGTGCTGTGGGTCGTGCTGCTCCTCGACGCCTTCTCGATGCTCGTCACCGGGTACACGACCCCGTTCTCGATCATCCTGACCGTGCTGATCGGCTGGACCGTGGCCTACGGCACGCTGTACGCGGTCGGCTCCCCCAACGTCCGGCCCACCGGGCAGACGCTGATGGCGGGTCTGCGGACCGTCGGTTTCCGCCCCGTCAGCGCGTCCCGCGAGGACACCTCGGACAACCCGGACACCGGGGACCGGGGTCGCCGCTACTTCGTCACGCTCGAGGACGGCCGGCCCCTGGACGTAACGGTGGTCGACCGGGAGCAGCAGGCCCAGGGCTTCTTCTACCGCGCCTGGCGCAACCTCACCCTGCGCGGCTTCGCCACCCGCAGCAGCCTGCAGTCGCTGCGGCAGGCCCTGGAGCAGGAGGCCCTGCTGGCGTACGCGGCGATCGCGGCCGGCGCCAACGCGCCCAAGCTGATCGCCACCTCCGAGCTGGGGCCCGACGCGGTGATGCTCGTCTACGAGCACAGCGGCGGACGCACCCTCGACTCGCTGTCGGACGAGGAGATCACCGACGACCTGCTGCGCGACACCTGGCACCAGGTGAAGGCGCTGCAGTCGCGGCGCATCGCGCATCGCAGGCTGGTGGGCGACGCGATCCTGGTGGATCGTTCCGGCACGGTGATCCTCACCGACCTGCGCGTCGGCGAGATCGCGGCCGGTGACCTGCTGCTGCGCATGGACACCTCCCAGCTGCTGGTGACGCTCGGCCTCCGGGTCGGCGCCGAGCGGGCGGTCGCCTCGGCGGTGGGCGTGCTCGGCCCGGACGCGGTGGCGGACTGCCTGCCGATGCTCCAGCCCATCGCGCTCAGCCGCTCCACGCGCGCGACGCTGCGCAGACTGGCCCGGGAACGGGCACAGCGCGAACGCGACGCGGTCCTGGAAGCGTCACGGCAGGCCAAGCAGGCCCGTCTTGAGGGAGACGCGGACGAGTCCGGGCCCGCCCTGGAGAAGCCCGACAAGAAGGCCGTACGGGCGGAGCAGCGGGCCGAGAAGCGGGCGATCGACGAGGCCGTGGAGGAGGCGCGCGAGGAGGACCTGCTCACGCAGATCCGGCACGCGGTGCTGCGGATCAGGCCACAGGCACCCGTCGAGCCGGCCCGGCTGGAGCGGGTGCGGCCACGCACGCTGATCAGCTTCATGGCCGGCGCGATCGGCGCGTACTTCCTGCTGACGCAGCTCACGCACATCGAGTTCGGGCCGCTCATCGCGAACGCCGAGTGGGGCTGGGTCGCCGCGGCCGTGCTGTTCTCGATGTGCAGCTACGTGGCGGCGGCGATGGCGCTGCTGGGATTCGTGCCCGAGCGGGTGCCGTTCGTGCGGACTGTGGCGGCGCAGGTCGCCGGATCGTTCGTGAAGATCGTCGCCCCGGCGGCGGTGGGCGGTGTCGCCCTGAACACCCGTTTCCTCCAGCGCGCGGGCGTGCGGCCGGGGCTCGCGGTGGCGAGTGTCGGCGCGTCGCAGTTGTTCGGGCTCGGCTGCCACATCCTGATGCTGCTGTCCTTCGGCTATCTGACCGGCACCGAGAAGACGCCGTCGCTGTCGCCGTCCCGGACGGTCATCGCGGGTCTGCTGACGGTCGCGGTGCTCGTGCTCGTGGTGACGTCGGTGCCGTTCCTGCGCAAGTTCGTGTCCACGCGCGTGCGGTCGCTGTTCGCGGGCGTCGTGCCGCGCATGCTGGACGTGCTGCAGCGGCCGCAGAAGCTGGTCACCGGCATCGGCGGCATGCTGCTGCTGACCGCCTGCTTCGTGATGTGCCTGGACGCGTCGATCCGCGCGTTCGGCGACGAGTCCACGTCGATCAGCCTCGCCAGCGTCGCCGTCGTCTTCCTGGCGGGCAACGCCCTGGGCTCGGCGGCGCCGACACCGGGCGGTGTCGGCGCGGTCGAGGCGACGCTGACTGTGGGTCTGATCGCCGTCGGGCTCCCGAAGGAGGTCGCGGCACCGGCGGTCCTGCTGTTCCGCCTGCTGACGCTGTGGCTGCCCGTGCTGCCGGGCTGGCTGGCCTTCAACCACCTCACGCGCAAGCAGGCCCTCTGACCCGACCGGGCCGAAGCCCGCCACCCCGTTGAGCAGGCCCTCCGGCCTCACCTGACCCTCTTGCCCCTCTTACCTCGTACGGCACGCGTCCCGCGCGCCCCGTCCGCTACCGCCGCAGGATGGAACCATGCCATCCCTCCTCCGGCCGCGGGCCGCCGTCCTGACCGTCTCCGCCCTGCTGCTGTCCACCGTGCTGGCGGCCTGCGGCGACGACGCCCAGAACAACGAGGACGTGACGCGGCAGGAACTGAGCTGGAAGGCCTGCCCGGCCCCGGACGAGGCGCAGGGCGGAGGCGCCTCGCCCTCTCCCCTGCCGGACGACGGTGAGTGGCAGTGCGCCACGATGAAGGCCCCGCTCGACTGGGGCGACCCGAAGGGCGACACGATCGGCCTCGAACTGATCCGGGTCAGAACGACCGGCGCCACGAACGAGCGCATCGGTTCGCTCATCTTCAACTTCGGCGGCCCCGGCGGCTCGGGCGTCACCTCTCTGCCCGCCTTCGCGGAGGGCTACGAGACCTTGCGCACCCGCTACGACCTGGTCAGTTTCGACCCCCGCGGGGTCGGCCGCAGCGACCCCGTGATCTGCGAGAACGACCAGCAGCTCGACGCCTACTTCCAGCAGGACGGCACCCCCGACGACGCCGCCGAACGCACTCAGCTGCTGGACAGCACCACGGAGTTCAACGACGCCTGCGAGCAGAACTCGGAGAAGATCCTGCCGCACGTGCGCACCACCGACGCGGCCCGCGACCTGGACCTGATGCGCCAGGTCCTCGGCGACGACAAGCTGCACTACTTCGGCATCTCCTACGGCACCGAGCTGGGCGGCGTCTACGCCCACCTGTTCCCCGAGCGGGTCGGCCGTGCCGTGTTCGACGCCGTCGTCGACCCCACCCTGAACCCCGAACAGGGGTCGTTGGGGCAGGCCAAGGGTTTCCAGCTCGCACTCGACAACTTCGCCGAGGACTGCGTGTCGAAGACCGAGGAGTGCCCGATCGGCGACAGCGCGCAGGACGTGAAGGACCGCATCGCCAGACTGCTGGACGACCTCGACCGCCGGCCGATCGAGGGCATCTTCCCGCGCCAGCTGACCCAGACCGCCGCGACCAGCGGCATTCTGCAGGCCCTGTACTCGAAGGACCTCTGGGAGTTCCTCACCGACGGCCTGGAGGAGGCCTACGACGGCAACGGCAGCACCCTGATGCTGCTCTCCGACTCGATGAACGGGCGCAGCGAGAACGGCGAGTACGACAACTCGACCGCCGCCTTCACCGCCATCAGCTGCGCCGACTCCAAACCTCGCTACGACGCCGCCTACGTCGAGCGGCGGCTGCCGGAGTTCCGGGCCGCCTCACCCCTGTTCGGCGACTCCCTGGCCTGGGGCATGATCGGCTGCACCGACTGGGCCGTGGCGGGCGCCGCCGACCACCCGGACGTGAGCGCCCCGGGCGCGGCGCCCATTCTGGTCGTCGGCAACACGGGTGACCCGGCCACACCGTACGAGGGCGCCCGGGCCATGGTGAACGCGCTGGGCAAGGGCGTCGGGGTCGAGCTGACCTACCGGGGGCAGGGGCACGGCGCGTACGACAGCAAGAACAAGTGCGTGCAGAGCGCGGTGAACGGCTATCTGCTGGACGGGAAGGTGCCGCCGGCGGGCACCGTCTGCACCTGACACCCCAGCGATCCGAATACTTGCAGGTCAGAGAGTTATCCACAGGCTGAAACGGTCGGCGCGGGATCTGCCTACCATGGCCTGACCGCCATCCGCGGCACAGAGCGGACGGCCTGCGAGGGGGGATGGACAATGACGCGCTTCGTTCGGTGGACCGCTCTGGCGGCCGCCTCGGCCCTGCTGGCCGCGGGCTGCAGCGCCGGTTCGTCCGACGACGACAAGGGCGGGCTCTCGTGGGGCCGTTGCAAGGCCACCGCCGAAGGCCCCGCGCCGAGCAGCGACTGGCAGTGCGCGACGCTGAAGGTGCCGCTGGACTGGTCGGAGCCGGACGGCGAGACGATCGGCCTGGGACTGATCCGAGCCAAGGCGCGCGGCGAAGACCGCGTCGGGTCGCTGCTGTTCAACTTCGGCGGCCCGGGCGCCTCGGGCCTGTCCATGATGCCGTCGTACGCCCCGGCCGTCTCCTCGCTCCGCGAGCGGTACGACCTGGTCAGCTGGGACCCGCGCGGCGTGGGCGCCAGCGAGGGCGTGCGGTGCCGGGGCGACAAGGAGATCCAGGCCGCCGAGTCGGTGGACGTCTCCCCGGACACCCCCGCCGAGGAGAAGGCGTACTTCGAGGACGCCGCCGACTTCGGCCAGGGCTGCCGGAAGGACGCCGGGAAGCTGATGGCGCACGTCTCGACCGCCGACTCGGCCCGCGACATGGACCGCATCCGGGAAGCCCTCGGCGACGCCAGGATGAACTACTTCGGCATCTCCTACGGCACCGAACTGGGCGGCACCTATGCCCACCTCTTCCCGAAGAAGGTGGGCCGCATGACGCTGGACGCGGTCGTCGACCCCGGCGCCGACACCGTGGGCCACGCGGAGAACCAGGCCAGGGGCTTCCAGCGGGCACTGAACGGCTACCTCGAGTCCACGGGCCAGGACCCCGAGGAGGGCACACGCAAGATCGCGGACCTGCTGCGGCGGATCGACGCCCGGCCCCTGGCTGCGGGCACGCCCGGGCGGAAGCTGACCCAGACCCTGGCGGTCACGGGCATCATCCTTCCGCTGTACAGCAAGGACAGCTGGCCGACGCTGACCAGCGCCCTCGAAGCGGCCGAGCAGGGCGACGGCTCGGAGCTGCTGGCCCTCGCCGACCGCTACAACGAACGTGATCCGTCGGGACGCTACGGCACGACGACCCACTCCCAGCGGGTCATATCGTGCCTGGACGACAGGCAGCGGCCGACGATGGCCGAGACGAAGCGGCTGCTGCCCCGGTTCGAGAAGATCTCCCCCGTCTTCGGCGCCTTCCTCGGCTGGGACACGGCCGGCTGGTGCCACGACTGGCCGGTGCCCGGGCAGCACGACACTCCGGAGGTGAGCGCCCCCGGCGCGGCACCGGTCCTGGTGGTCGGCAACACCGGCGACCCTGCCACCCCGTACGAGGGCGCGCGGAGGATGGCCGACGAATTGGGCAAGGGTGTCGGGGTGATGCTCACCTGGCGGGGCGAGGGACATGGCGCCTATGGCAGCGGGAGCGACTGCGTCGACTCCACGGTGGACGCGTACCTCCTGGACGGCGCGGTGCCGAAGGACGGCAAGGTCTGCTCATGACGACGGCGGGGGCTCCCCGCACCCGTGGTGCGCGAAGCCCCCGCCGCTCGGAGAGGGAGGACCGGTGCGGCTCAGTACACCGGCTTGGCCGGCTCGATCTGGTTGACCCAGCCGATCACGCCGCCGCCGACGTGCACCGCGTCCGAGAAGCCCGCGGACTTGAGGACCGCGAGGACTTCCGCACTGCGGACACCCGTCTTGCAATGCAGGACGATCTTCTTGTCCTGCGGGAGGCTCTCCAGGGCGGTGCCCATGAGGAACTCGTTCTTCGGGATCAGCCGGGCGCCCGGGATGGAGACGATCTCGTACTCGTTCGGCTCGCGGACGTCGATGATGTCGATGCTCTCGCCGTCGTCGATCCACTCCTTGAGCTGCTTGGGAGTGATCGTGGAGTCGGCGGCCGCCGCCTGGGCCTCCTCGGAGACGACGCCGCAGAAGGCCTCGTAGTCGATGAGCTCGGTGACGGTCGGGTTCTCACCGCAGACCGCGCAGTTCGGGTCCTTGCGGACCTTGACCTGGCGGTACTGCATCTCCAGGGCGTCGTAGATCATCAGTCGGCCGACCAGCGGGTCGCCGATGCCGGCGAGCAGCTTGATGGCCTCGTTGACCTGGATGGAGCCGATGGACGCGCACAGCACGCCCAGGACGCCGCCCTCGGCGCAGGAGGGGACCATGCCGGGGGGCGGGGGCTCCGGGTACAGGCAGCGGTAGCAGGGGCCGTGCTCGGACCAGAAGACGGACGCCTGTCCGTCGAAGCGGTAGATCGAGCCCCAGACGTACGGCTTGTTCAGCAGCACGCAGGCGTCGTTGACCAGGTAGCGGGTCGCGAAGTTGTCCGTGCCGTCGACGATCAGGTCGTACTGGCTGAAGATCTCCATCACGTTGTCGGCCTCGAGCCGCTCCTCGTGAAGGATCACGTTCACGTACGGGTTGATGCCCTTGACGCTGTCGCGGGCGGACTCGGCCTTGGGGCGGCCGATGTCGGCCTGGCTGTGGATGATCTGGCGCTGCAGGTTCGACTCGTCGACCTCGTCGAACTCCACGATGCCGAGGGTGCCGACGCCCGCGGCGGCCAGGTACATCAGCGCCGGCGAGCCCAGGCCGCCGGCGCCCACACACAGCACCTTGGCGTTCTTCAGCCGCTTCTGCCCGTCCATCCCGACGTCGGGGATGATCAGGTGGCGGGAGTACCTGCGGACCTCGTCTACGGTGAGCTCGGAAGCCGGCTCGACCAGGGGTGGCAGCGACACGGGGACTCCGTTGGTCGGTCAATCACTACGGTTGTTCTCCCCGTAACAGTGCCATGCCCTTTTTCATTCCGAGACACCTGTTCCGATACGCGAGACGAATTCGTCCCAGTAGCCGGGCATGGCCTCCCAGGGGTCGGCGCCCCCGCCGCCGTCCGTGTGGTCCGTGATCCAGACCGTCGCGGCTCCCTGCCAGCGGGCGATGCGCAGCGCCTCGGTCAGGTGGGGGCGGGGCACGCCGTGGACGAAGTGGCAGAAGCGCTCCGGCGAATGGCCGGCGGTCCACTCGGCCACCTGCGACCAGCGGTAGTCGCTCCAGGGTCCGGAGAAGGTGACCAGCTGGTCGGCGAGCTCGACGTAGCCGGGGTGCGGGTGGATGCCGTGGCCGAGGACGATGTGGGCAGCGTCACGGATCACGCGGAGCGTGGCGACCGTGCGCCGGACCTCGGGCAGCCCGGCGTGGTCCGCCGGGCAGCGCTCCAGGAGGAAGCCGTCGACCTGGTACCAGTCGACGAACCGGTGGGCGTCCGAGACCAGCTCGCCGAAGTTGCGGGTGCCGTACCGGGTGTCGAGGTGGCCGAGGACGCGGATGCCCGCGTTGCGCAGGCGGCCGGCCGCCTCCAGGCAGTGCGGGTCGGGGCGGGCACCGGGGCCGTCGGACACGTTGAGGACGACCCAGTGCAGCGGGGTGCCGGGACGGGTCAGCTCGCCCCACTCGGTAGGGGCGAGGAGGGGATGCGCGTACCCGGGGACGCCGACGCCGGGGCGCAGTTCCGTGCCCGAAGTGTGCGACCGGGATCTGGTCAGATGCGGCATGCCGCCTCCATCCAGATGTCGGCGAGGGACTCCTCCAGGCCGATCCGGGGGCGCCAGCCGAGCCGGTCGCGAGCGGTGCGCACGTCGGCCTGCTGCCAGCTGCCGCAGCCGTCGGGGTACGGGTACGCGACGGGAGGCGCGTGGTCCGGGTCGGGGCGGGGGTGGCCGATGGCCGTGCGCAGGGCGCCGGGCGGGCCGTCGAGTTCGTGGAGGGCTCCGCCGTATCCGGCGACCCGGGCGAGGACCGCGGCTGCGTCCCGCAGGCGCACGGCGCGGCCGGAGCCGATGTTGATGACGCCCTGCGCGGCGGAGAGCGAGGCGGCGTGGACGGCACGGGCCACATCGCGTACGTCGACGAAGTCGCGCTGCGCGCCGAGGCCGCCGAGTTTCAGCTCGCCGTCGCCGGACTGCATGGCGCGGCGCATGGCCTCGGCGAGACGGCCCAGCGGGGAGCCGGCGGGAGTGCCTGGTCCGGCCGGTGAGAAGACGCGCAGGACGACGGCGTCCAGACCGGAGCCGAGGACCAGTTCGGTGGCGGCGAGTTTGCTGACCCCGTACGGGCCGCCGGGCCGGGGCACGGCGTCCTCGGCGGTGGAGGAGCCGGGCTGGCTCGGGCCGTACTCCGCGCTGCAGCCGATCTGCACCAGCCGGGCACCGCAGCCGCTGCGGCGCAGGGCCTCGCAGACGGTGGCGACGGCGACGGTGTTGTGGCGGGTCAGCTCACGGGCCCCGCCGCGGGTGGCGCCGGCGCAGTTGACGACGACACCGGGGTGGACCGCGTCGAGGAAGCGGGTGAGGGCGCCGGGACTGCCGGAGGCGAGGTCGAAGCGGACGTCGGCGTCGTCACCGCGGCCGAGGGCGGTGAGTTGCACGGCCGGGTCGGCGAGCAGACGGTCGGCGACGAAGCGCCCGATGTAGCCGTTGGCTCCGATCAGCAGGACTCTCATCGCGCGGCTCCCCGAGTCGCCGGGGTTCCTGGGTGGGTGATCATGCGGTTTCTCCTCGGGGCGGAAAGGAAGGGAGCGGAAAGGAAAGGACGGGGCGGGTGCCGCACGCGGCGGCGGGGCCGGTGTCCGGGGCGGTCACGGCGCGGGCTCCGGTGCTGCGTGGGCCGAGGCCCGGGTCAGCTTGCGGGTCGCGTGGACCAGGAGGGTCAGGGCCGCCGCTCCGCAGGCGAGCGCGGGAACGCTGCCGGCACCCCAGGTGATGACGAGGGTTTCGACGGGGGTGGCGATGAAGCCCAGGCCGGGGAGGCGGGAGGCGAAGACCATGGCGAGGGCGGCCGCCTCGACCATGGCCGCCGCGGTGAGGACCACGGCGGGGGCGTAGGTGAAGCCGTGCGTGGTGAGGAGGCGGGCCAGGAACAGGAGGGAGCCCAGGGCCAGGACCTGCGCGAGGGCCGCGGGCTCGTCGAGGACTGCCGCGCAGAGGGAAAGCAGGCTCGCCAGGGCGCCCAGGAACAGGACGAACGTGCCGAGCAGGAGGGGGCGTACGGCGGCGGCGAAGTCCTCCAGGCCGCGGCTGGAACCGAGTCGGCGACGGGTGCGCACGGTGAACAAATGCGCGGTCCAGGCGGCGGGCGCGCAGGCCAGGGCGAGGGCCAGGACCGGGGCGGCGGTGAGGGGCCAGGGGCCGTCGGCCGTGCCGGTGGGCAGGGCGTCGGGGCCTCCGGCGAGGGTGCTGTCGAGCAGGCCGTTGCCCAGGAGGGAGTAGGCGACGAGCCACACGGTCCAGGGGGTGGTCCTGCCGGACGCCGCGCCGGGCCGTGGTCCGGGCCGGTCCGTATCGGTCCTGCTGAGCGGGCCTCGGCGCAGGGCCGCGCGGAGGGCCAGGGCCACGGCGAGGGCTCCGGCTACGGCCGCGAGCAGACGTGACTGGCCATGGGTGAGGTGCACGGCGGTCACGGCGGCGGCGCACAGCGCACCGGGCAGCAGGGTCAGAAGGGCCCAGCCGGCGCGCACCCGGGGAGTGACCGGTGGAGCGGGCAGGGGTGTGTCTCCGTCACGGGAGACGCGCGCGTACATCTCCTCGGCGAGGGAGAAGACGTCCCGGTGCCGGAAGCGGGCGGCGGTCCGGTCGGTGATGCCGTGCGCCTCCAGTCCGGCGGCGATCTCGAGGGGATCCACCGAGCGCTCGCAGAGCTCCTGGTGACGGTGCATCAGCGCCTTCACCGGGTCGGCAGCGCCCCGGCGCGGGGCGGACGCCTGGCGCTCGGCGGCCGGCTCCCGGGCCCCGGGCACCTTGAGGGCGGCGGCCTGCTCCCGGTTCTCTGGCGCCGTGCGATCGGCCGCCTGCTCCCGGCTCCCGGGCGACTTGCCGTCGGCTACCTGCTCCCGGTTCTCAGGCGCCTCGGAGTCGGCGGCCGGCTCCTGGCTTCCGGGCGCCTTGCCGTCGGCAACCGGCTCCCGGGCCCCGGACACCTTGAGGTCGACGGCCGGCTCCGGAGCGGCCGGGTCAGTCGCCGTAGCGTCCGGTTCCTTCTCCGGGCGGATATCCCCCGCCCCGGGGCCGACCGGGGTTCCCGGACGGTCCAGTTCGCCCAAGTCGCTCATCGCGCGCCCTCCGGAGCGGGGAGGGGAGTGGTCGCGCGCACGGGCCTGCCCGCAACCCAGCCGGGGCCGCTGCGGGCGGCGAGGCTGGGGGACGCTGCCGTCCAGCGGACGGGCACATGGGCTTCGGCGGGAACCGCGAACGGCAACGGCTCCCCGTCGAGGACCCGGCGTACGGGAGCCCGCGAGACGATCTCCAGGTAAATGCCGTGAAATGCCTCGATGTTCTGCTCGACCGTGAACAGTTCGAGGGCCCGGGCGCGAGCGGCGGCTCCCAGGCGCGCACGCCGCTCGGGGTCGCGCAGCAGTGCCACGCACGCCTCGGCGAGCGCCCGCGGATTGCGCGGCGGTACGACGAGCCCCGTGCCACCGATGATCTCCACGACCGCTCCGACGTCCGTCGACACCGTCGCGCGCCCGCAGAGCATGGCCTCCACGAGGCCGACGGGGAAACCCTCGACGACGCTGGAGAGGACGGTCACGGCGCCCGAGGCGTAGGCGTCGGCGGCGGCCGGGAGTTCGGGGCCGCCGGTCTCCTCGAAGGACACCGGATTGTCTCCGGCGGCGTGCGGGCCCTCGGCCTCGTCGGGGAAGAGCTGGGCGGCCAGCGTCCTGCAGTGGCCGAGGTAGGCCGCGCCCTCGGGGCCGGCGGGGGCGCCGACGATGCGCAGGCGGGTCCTCGGTGACTGCTTGCGGACCTCCGTAAAGGCGTGCAGCAGCGAGACCAGGTCCTTGGCGGGCTCGATGCGGCCGACCCAGACGAGTGTGTCCGGGTCCGCGCAGTCCGGGGACTCACCCACCTCGGCAAAGGGGCGGGCGTCCATGCCGGGGTAGACCGTGCGGAGCTTCTCGCGCCCGGCGCCGCAGCGCTCCTGCCAGCGGCGGGCGTGTGTGTTGCCGGCGGTGACGACCTCGGCCCGCCCGTAGGCCTCGGCGGCGAGTCGGCCCTGGAAGGCCGCCAGCAGGTGCCGTACGGCGGGTGGGGCGTCCGGGGCGGTGAGGTAGTGCGTCCGCAGACGCACGCCGTACTCGGTCACCACCAAGGGCACGCCGGTGAAGTGCCGGGCCAGCAGTCCGGGCAGGGCGGCCGTGCCGCCGGACGCGGCGTGGCAGAGGTCGACCGCACCGAGCCCGTCGTCCTCGTACCAGTCGAGCGAGAGGGGGCGCAGGGCGCGCTCCAGGTGCGCGGCGACGGTGAGCAGATCCGGTACGCGCGCCTCACGCGCCGTGCGATGGGCGCCGGGCGCGCGACAGGCGCGCTCCAGGGAGCGCACGGCGGCCTCCGACCGGAGAGCCCCCGTCAGCCCGCCCTCCTCGCGGGCGAGTTCGGCCAGCCCGTACAGAGCGTTGGCGAAACGGTCCGCCTCCGAGGTCGGCGCACCTCCGGTGGCAGCCCCCGGCGCCCCGCACAGCACCGCAGCCAACTCCCCGAAGCACTCGGTGAACCGCCGGCGTGCGCGGCGCCCGAGCACCACCTCGTCGTCCTCGGCCATCCACAGCGGTGCGGTGCGCACCCTGCGGACGTTCCGGGGCAGCGGGATCCAGCCCTCGTCCTCCTGGTGCTGGCTGCGGCTGAGCGCGTAGACGTCGAACTCGTGCTGGGCGAGTCCGTGGACCAGCCGGTCGCACCAGAGCCTGGCGTCACCGCTCACATACGGATAGCCACCTTCCGTAAGCAGTCCGATGCGCACGAGTGCACCCCCGATCTCCCGTATGAGGAGCCGCCGTTGCCCGGCGGCTCGCAGCGGGACGAACGTATGCGGACAAGGCGGTGGTGCGACGGACGGTTGTCCGTCCCACCACCAAAAGGGGTGAACGGTCGTAACTTTCCCGTGCAGGTCGCGTTCTGTCGCGCTAGGAGATCAAGCGGACACGGATCGTCATGTCGCGACCCACTGCCGTCGCCGCGCCCCCGCCACGCAGCGGCCGACTGCCGTCCCGCGCCCCGGTCACGCCGCGGCCAACTCCCGTCGCTGCGCCCGCCGTCGCGCGGCGGCCTCCGGGTCCAGTGCCGGCACGGCGGCCAGGAGTTGCCGGGTGTACGGGTCGCGCGGCGACTCGTACACCTCCTCGACGGGCCCTTCCTCGACGACCCTGCCCCGCCGCATCACCGCGACCCGGTCGCTGACCTGGCGCACGACGGCCAGGTCGTGCGCGACGAAGACCAGCGCGAGCCCGAGTTCGCGCTGCAACTCCCCGAGCAGGCCGACCACATGCGCCTGGGTGGTGACGTCGAGGGCCGAGACCGGCTCGTCGCAGACGATGACGCGCGGGCCGGCCGCGAGCGCCCGGGCGATGCCGACGCGCTGGCGCTGCCCGCCGCTGAACTCATGGGGGTAGCGGTCGTAGTGAGCCGCTTCGAGTCCCACGCGCTCCAGCAGTTCGCCCACGCGCTCCCGGATGCGCCCTTCCTGCCGCTCACCCCGGGCCCGCAGCGGGTCGGCGATGGACTCGCCCACGCTGCGGCGCGGGTTGAGGGACGAGACGGGGTCCTGGAAGACCATCTGCACGGCCGGGTTCACCCCGGTGTGCGCGCGGCCCTCGAAGGTCAGCGTTCCCGCCGTCGGCTCCAGCAGCCCGACGAGCATGCGCCCGAGGGTCGTCTTGCCGCTGCCGCTCTCGCCGACGATCCCGAGGGTCTCTCCGCGGCGCAGGGTCAGGGACACGTCGTCCACGGCGGTGAACGCCCGCTTCCCGCGCCCGAACTCCCGCCTGAGGCCGGCCGCCTCCAGGACGACCTCCTCGGGTGCCGTCGAGGTCTTGCGCGGCGCGTCCAGCCGGGGGACCGCGGCCAGCAGTTCCCTGGTGTAGGGCTGGGCCGGTGCGCCCAGCACGCCGGCGACCGGGCCGTGCTCGACCGCCTTGCCGTGCCGCATCACCAGCACCTCGTCGACGCTCTCGGCGGCGACGCCCACGTCGTGCGTGACCAGCAGCAGGCCCATGCCGGTCTCCTCGCGCAGCGTGTGCAGCAGGTCCAGGACCTGCGCCTGGACCGTCACATCGAGGGCGGTCGTCGGCTCGTCGGCGATGAGCAGCCGGGGTTCGCACGACAGCGCCATGGCGATCAGGGCGCGCTGGCGCATGCCACCGCTGAACTCGTGCGGCCGGGACCGGGACCGCCGGGCCGCGTCCGGGATGCCCACCCGGTCGAGGACCTCGACGGCACGCGTGCGTGCCGCCCGCCGGGACACGCGCGCGTGCACGCGGTACACCTCGGCGATCTGGTCGCCGATCGCGTAGTACGGGTCGAGGGAGGACAGCGGATCCTGGAAGACCATGGCGGCCGGCCCGCCGCGCAGCCGCCGCAGTTCCTCCTCGGAGGCGCGCTGCACATCGGTGCCGGCCACCTCGATCGAGCCCTCGACCCGTGCGCCCGTGCCGCGGTGCAGGCCGAGCAGCGCGGACGCCACGGTCGACTTGCCGGAGCCGGACTCGCCGACCAGGGCCAGGGCGGCACCCTCCTCCAGGCGGAAGGAGAGTCCGTCGACGGCCCGCAGCGCGCCGAAGTCCACCCGCAGACCGGTCACGTCGACCAGGCTCATGTCAGCACCACCCGTCGGTCGGCCACCGCGTACAGGACGTCCGCGACGGCGTTGGCGAGGACCACGAAGAATCCGATGACCAGGACCATGCCGACCACGACCGGCAGGTCGACGACGTTGACGGCATGGACGAGTTCCTGTCCGATGCCGGGCAGGCCGAACAGCGTCTCGGTGAGGACGGCACCCCCGACGGCCGACCCGACGTTGTTGGCGTTCAGCGCGATGACCGGCGCGAACGCACCGCGCAGGGCGTGCCGCCCGACGACCGACCGTTCGCCGACGCCGTACGCGCGGAAGGTGCGGATGTGGTCCTCGGCCAGCGTCTCCAGCATCGAGGCCCGGGTGAGCCGGGCGAACGCGGCGGCCTCGATGAGGGCGAGCGACAGCCAGGGCAGCAGCAGGTTCCACGCCCACTGTTCGGGGTCGTCGGTGAGGGCGACGTACTGCGGGAAGGGCAGCAGCCGCAGCTCCCCGCAGACGACGATCATCAGGACCAGGCCGATCACGAAGACCGGCGTGGCCGTGCCGGCGAGGGTGATGCCGGTCAGCACCCGCTCGGAGAACCGGCCGCGCCGCCAGGCGGAGAGCACGCCGGTGCCGACCCCGAGGATCAGCCAGAGCACCATCGCGCCGGCCACCAGCGACAGGCTGACGGGCAGCTTCGCCCAGATCAGCTGCGTGACCTGCTGGTCGCTCTGGTACGACAGGCCGAGGCAGGGCGCGGAGCAGTGCTGCACGGACGTGCCGGTGGAGTAGTCCTGGCCGGCTACGAGGCCCTGGAGGAAGTGCCCGTACCGGACGAACAGCGGGTCGTCCAGGTTCAGTTGCCGGGCCACCTGGTGCACCTGTTCCGGTGAGCAGCGCGGGCCGCAGGTGATCTGGGCGACGTTGCCGGGGGTGGCGTAGAAGACGATGTAGACGATCACCGAGATGGCGAGCAGGGTGACGGCGGCGCCGACGGCGCGGCGCAGGACGAATCCGGTGAACCCGTTCATGCCGTGCCTCCCCCGGCCGCCTTCGACTCCCGCCTGCGTCCGGTCCCGACGCGCAGCCGGGAGGCCGCGCGCGGGTCGAGGGCGGTGCGGACGCCGTCGCCGAGGACCGTGAGGGCGAGCACCGTGATGAACAGGGCGCCCGCGGGCAGCAGCAGGTACTGCGGGGCGGCCTGGTACCAGACGTCGGCGGCCGTGAGCATCTGTCCCCAGGAGGGCGTCGGCGGTTTCACGCCCACGCCGAGGAAGGACAGCGCGGCCTCGACGGTGATGTTCGACGGGACGAGCAGGGCGGCGTAGGTGATGACGGGGGCGGCGATCCCGGGCAGCAGTTCGCGGCGGGCGATGCTCCAGGTGCCCCAGCCGCTGAGCCGGGCCGCGGAGACGTGGTCGAGCTCCTTGAGGGTGAGCGTCTGGGCCCGCACGATCCGGGCGATGTTGCCCCAGCCGATCAGACCGATGACGAGCGCGACGAGCACCGGCCGCGGGAAGCTGGACGGCACGATCGCGAGCAGCGCCAGCGACATGATCATGAGCGGCATGGCGACGATGATGTCCGTGAACCGGCTCAACAGTTGATCAACCCATCGCTTCCCGAGCGCGGCCGCGACGCCAAGAGTGATCCCGATGGCGACCTGTACGACGGTCGCGGCCAGCGCGACACCCAGTGACACGCGCGCGCCGTACACCAGCCGCGCGAACAGGTCCCGGCCGGTCTGCGGTTCGACGCCGAGCCAGTGGTCGGCGCTCGCTCCGCCGAGCGGCCCGACGGGCACGCCGCCGCGCGCGGAGTCCACGAGGGACGGGTGGTAGGTGGTCGGGTCCTGGCCCTCCAGGGCGGTGAGCAGCGGCGCGGCGAGCGCGACCAGGACGAGCAGCGCGACGACTGCGGCCGCGACGAGGGCGGCGTGCTGCGTGCGCAGCCGCCGCCAGAACTGACGGGCCCCCGACCCGGCCGGGACGGTGGTGTCCGTCCCGGCCGCCCGGGCGGCGAGAAGTGCCTCACTCACGGCGTCACTTCACCGCGACCTGCGAGATGTCCAGCACGCCGGTCCAGTCGCTGATCACGACGTTCTTGACGTCCTCGCCGTACAGGCGCTTGTAGACGGGGTGGAACAGCGGGACGGTCAGGGCCTTCTCGCCGATCTTCTTGTCCAGTGCACCCCACCTCTTGGCGGCCTGGTCAAGATCCGTCAACGTGTTGATCGCGTCGATCTCGGCATTGACCGACTTGTCGTTCAGCAGGCCCGTGTTGAAGTTCGCGCCGTCCTTGACGATCTGACGGCCGTCGAAGATGGGCGCGAGGAACGGCCCTCCGGAGGGCCAGTCGGCACCCCAGTGGGCGAGGAAGAAGCCGGGCTCGGTCTTCACGTCGTGGATCTTGTCGGAGTAGTCGTTCTCCTCCAGGCCCTGGAGCTTGACGGTGATACCGGCCTTCTTGAGGGCGTCCTGGATGGCGGTGGCGATCTCGGGGCTGGTCTCGAAGTCCTTGGCGTTGGAGTGCGTCAGCGTGACGGTGAGGCCCTTCGCGTATCCGGCCTCCTTCAGCAGCTCCCTTGCCTTGGCCGGGTCGCCGGCCTTGCTCGCCGGGAAGTGGTCGTAGGGCGTGTACCCGAAGGACTTCTGGTCCGGCAGGAAGGTGGTGGCGGGCTCGGCCAGCGCGGACCCGCCCGCGGCGTTGACCACGGAAGACCTGTCGATGGCGTACGAGATCGCCTGCCGCACCTTGGCGTTGTCGAACGGCTTGATGGACGGGTTGAACGCGATGTAGTTGGTGTAGCCGAAGTGCCCGGTGCCGACCCGCGAGGCGAGGTCCTTGTCCCCGGTGACCCTGGCCAGTTCGGCCGGGCCGAGGTTGGTGTCCGTGGTGACCGCGGCGGCGTCCGCTCCCTGCGACGCGGACAGCCGCTGGTTGATCACGGACGAGTCGAGCCCGGACCGTACGTCGATCCTGTCCGGGTAGGCCTTGCGCTCGGCGTCGGTCGCGGCGGACCACTGCGGGTTGCGCTCCAGCACCAGCCGCTCGCCGTCGTTCTCGTTGCGAACGACCTTGTACGGCCCGGAGGAGACCGGGTGCTCCTCGTACTTGGTGCCCGTGTCCTTGCTCTTGGGGACGGGCGCGAACTGCGTCTGCGTGGCGAGGTAGGGGAACTCGCCCTCGGGCTTGTTCAGATGGAAGACGATGGTCCGCTCGTCCGGCGTCTCGATCGCGTCGAGGCCCTTCTTGTCCTTGTACGGCCCCTGGTAGCCGGCGGCTCCGACGAGCCAGTCCCGCAGGTAGGGGGCGCCGCCGGACAGTTCGGGGGCGAAGGAGCGCTCGATGCCGTACTTGATGTCGGCCGAGGTGACGGGCGTGCCGTCCTCGTACTTCAGGCCCTTCTTCAGGGTGTACGTCCACACGGTCGCGTCCTTGTTGGGACGCCCGGTGTCGGTGGCGAGGTCGGGGACGACCTTCGCTCCGGCGGCGCCGTTCTCGCGGTTGCGGGTGGTGAGCGTACGGAAGACCAGGGACGGGACGTTGCCGCCGCCGGAGGTGTAGAGGCGGGCCGGGTCGAAGTCCTGCTGCGGGTTGGCGTTCAGCACGGTGAGCGTGCCGCCCTTGTGGGGCGTGGAGTCGCCGCCTGCGCCCTTGGCATCGTTGTCCTTCGGCCCGCAGGCGGCGGCACCCGCTGCCAGGACCAGGCTGACGGATGCCGCGGCCACGCGGCGCGCTGTGACGGACGGATGGCGCATCACGATGACGACCTCTCAGAAGGCGCCTCGCATCACGGAATCTCGGATCGCGAGACGAAAAGACGAAGGGTGAGACGAAAAGAGACAGACGTCTGCCCGGCGCCGGGTCGTCGAGAAAGCCGTGACAGGGTCACGGAGAGGATGAGCGACGCGCGCCTGGGGCGGGCGTCAGCAACAGTGAATGTCGGCCACGCAGAGCGAGGTCACGCCGATGAGCGCCAGCTCGATGGCGGCGCGAGCGGAGACGTGACGGGGCGACATGCCCAGAAATATGAACGAACTTTCCGAGCATGTCAACGCGAGCCGCGCCACACCGCCTGTGACGCCTGTCAATTCCCGGGGTAGGCCCAGGGATTGGCGCGGCAGCGGATGCCGTCGTGGTCGAGGAACTTGGTCTGCTGCTGCATGACCGGCGCGAGGTCGCCGTCCTTGTCGCAGGTGACGTGGTTGTAGCCGAGGCGGTGGCCGACCTCGTGGTTGATCAGCATCTGCCGGTAGGCGTGGATCCTGCTGTCACCGTAGGTCGGTGAACCCTGGGCCCACCGGTAGGCGTTGATCATCACGCGCTCGGTCGCGGCCGAGTCGCAGGAGACGTTGTCCTGAGTGGTGTCCAGGCCCGACTTGGCGCACCAGTCGGCGGTCGTGCCGGGGCTGGCGAGGGTGATCACGAAGTCGGGCTTGCCGGAGTAGATGCGCTCGAAGGTGCGCGCGCCGTTGTGGGCCCAGCTGCGCTGGTCGTTGAGCGTCTGCTGCACGGCCTCGGCGAACAGCGCGCCGTCCAGCCCGAGCCCCTGCTCCACGTCGACGCGGTAGGTGAACTTCTGCCCGGTGCCCGGCGCCTCGGCGATGCCGGGAACGGCGTCGAACCTGCCGGAGCCCTTGAGTTCGGCACCGAGCGGGTACGTCCGGCCCATCTTCTCGTCGTACGACAGCGGCTTGGCCTCGGGGGCGGGTGCCCGGCCGTCCGCGCGGGACGCGGAGTCCCGGACGTCGCGGGCCCGGTCGGGGGCGGACTGCGACTGCACGCCGGCGCCGCCGTTGTCGTCGGCGACCTGGCCGGCGACGACCACGGCCAGCACGGTGGTGACGGCCGCCGCCGCGATGCCGGTGAAGGCACGGCCCTTGCCGCCCTTGCCCGGCGCGGGCGCGCCGGTGGGCCTCGCGTCGTCATGCTCGCCGGACCCGGAGTCGGCAGCGGTGCCGACGTTCCAGTCCGTGACGGAGGCATAGGCGTCCGCGGCGTGCGCGGAGGCGGGCGTACGGGGCGCGAAGACGTCGTCCTCCTCGTCGACGAAGGCATCGAGATAGTCCTGCCGCGGCCCGGGCACGGATGCCCGGCGCTGCCGCGGTATGGGAGCACCGACTCCGGCGGGTGCCCCGCCACTCCCTCTCGACTCACCCCAGCCGCCCCCGGCTTCACGCTGCTCGGGATGCCCGCCACGGGCCTGCGGAAAGCCGTGCGCGGGAGTTCCGTCGGGCAGCCGCGGCACCCCGCGCGGCGGCGTGCCACCGGGAACCCGGGGCATCCCGTGAGCGGGAGTGCCGTCGGGCTGCCGCGAAGAACCCTGCACGGGGGCCCCGTCAGCGGGCCTCGGCACACCACGCGCAGGCGTCCCATCGGGCAACCGCGCCGGAGTCCCGCCCTGCATCCTCGGCGCACCCGGCCCCGGAGCCCCGTCAGCCAACCGCGGAACACCATGCGCAGGAGTCCCGTCGGGCATCCGCGGAACACCGCGCGCCGGAGTCCCGTCGGCAAGGCGCGGCACCCCTCGCACCGGGGTGCCGTCCGGCAGGCGCGGGAGGCCCTGGGGCGGTGTGCCCTCCGGGTGCCAGCCGTCGGGGAGGCGCGGCATGCCGTGCGGCGGCGTCCCCTCAGCCGGTGCGGGCCTCGGCCCGGGCACCCTGCGCGGGCCCTGCGTCGGCCAGCCGCCCTGCGGGGCACCGGGCGGTGCGCTCCGGGCCCCACGGCCGCCGTCCGGTGCCTGACCCGGGCCCTGGCCCGGCCTCTGCCCCTGCGCGGCCCCGGCCCGGCCGTCCCGTACTGCGGTGGTGTCCGCGCTGTCGCCCTTGACGACCGGTCCGCGGCGGCTGTGGCGTCCCACGTCGCGCCTCAGCCCCCCATGCTCTCGTCGGTGCCTTCTTCGTCGGCGGCGTCGCCCCCGGCATCCGCCCGGTCGGCCCGTCTCGCTCGCTGCGTGCCCAACTCTCCTGCTTCTTCCAGGAGTTCACGAACCGACAGAGCCACTGTCTCCGGGTACTCCATCATCGCCACATGTCCCGCGTCGGGCAACGTCACCAGCCGGGAGTCACGGAAGGCCCGGGCCGCCTTCTGGGCCATGCGGAAGCCGACGAGCTGGTCGCGGCCGCCGTAGACGAGGAGGGTGGGGGCGAGCACCCGTTCGGCCTGGCGCCACAGCCCCTGCTGGCCGCCCAGCGTGTACGCGTTGACGATCCCGCGCGCGGAACGCGCCATCGCGTCCCAGAAGTACGGCAGCCGCAGCCGCCGTTCCATCTCCTGCACGGCGTTGCGGAATCCTTCCGGCGTCACCCGCCCGGGGTCCCCGTAACACAGCGCCATCACGCCACGGACCCGCTGCTCCGCGGTCCACTCCCGGGTGAGCCGGGTGAAGAGCAGGGCGACACCGGGCACCGCCAGCAGCCCCGTGGGCACGGCGGAGCGCTGCACTCGGATTTCCGGCAGAGCGGGCGACACGAGCGTGAGCGTACGGACCAGATCGGGCCGGACCGCGGCGACACGTGTGGTGATGGCGCCGCCGAGCGAGTTCCCGAACAGGTGCACGGGGCCCCGCCCGGAGGCGTCGAGGTGGCGGATGACCGCGCGCGCGTGGCCCGTGACGGAGTAGTCGCCGTCGTCCGGTGGCGGGGAGTCGCCGAAGCCGGGCAGGTCAAGGGCCTCGCCGTCGACGACGCCGTCCAGCAGCGCCATCAGCGCCGACCAGTTCTGCGAGGAACCGCCGAGCCCGTGCACGAACAGCGCGGGCGGCAGCCCTTCGCGCGCGGGAGGCCTCGACCGGATCGTCAGCGTGACGCCCGGCAGCTCGACCGACCGCAGGCGCTCACCCTCCGCGACCCGGACGGTCCCCACCTTCGGCAGCACATTGGCGGGCGGCACGAACGGCAGCTCGGTCGAAGACATGCGGCAATGTTACGAGACGATCACGCAGTGACTCATGTGTTCGCCTGTGTTCGCCGTCACAGGATTCGGCCCGTTGCGCGGGCGGAAGAGGAGGCACCCGGGCACACGGGGGTAGCAGTCAACGGGATGCGCACTGTGTCACGTCCCGGACGCGGATCGCATAGCGTCCGGATCGGGTGTCTCCTAGGCTCGTACAGAGGGCACCCGCGTGTGGCCCCTGCATCCCCAGGGACGTTCGTAGGAAGGGAGCCCAGCATGGCCGTAGACCCCACCGACCCCGAGACGTTCGAGGCCGAGGACGCACCGGAGGCGCAGGAGTTCGATGTCGAGGCCCCCGAGGTCGACGCGGCCGAGCAGCAGGCGGACATCGCGCCGGACCGCGACGACCCGCTGACCGGTGTCGACCCCGGCCGGGCCAACGAGGCCGATTTGGTGGAGCAGGCCCGGATCGTCTCGCTCGACGAGGACGACTACCGGTGACGCTCGCCGCTGACGGGCGCCGAGCAGCTCCTACGGACAGGAAAGGGGCAGGATTTTGCCCGCTCTGACCCTGTTTGAAACCTTCGCAACCGCTTTCGCATCCGTCCGGTCCGTGAAATTCTGCGTTCTCACCGCGCACACCACGGTTACCGAAAAGTACGATGGCGACGCGGCCAGATCCGCACATGGACGAACATGGGAGGCGGCGTGACAGCCATAGAGCAGACAGAGGCGGTTCGCCCGCGGGGCACACGCCTGCCGCGCCGTGCCCGACGCAACCAGCTCCTGGGCGCCGCCCAGGAGGTCTTCGTGGCCCAGGGCTACCACGCGGCCGCGATGGACGACATCGCGGAGCGTGCGGGCGTCAGCAAGCCGGTGCTCTACCAGCACTTCCCGGGCAAGCTCGACCTCTATCTCGCGCTGCTGGACCAGCACTGCGAGTCGCTCATCCAGGCCGTGCGCAACGCGCTCGCGTCGACGACCGACAACAAGCAGCGCGTCCGGGCGACGATGGACGCCTACTTCGCCTACGTCGAGGACGACGGCGGCGCCTTCCGCCTGGTCTTCGAGTCGGACCTGACGAACGAGCCCGCCGTGCGCGAGCGCGTCGACAAGGTCACGAACGAGTGCGCGGAGGCGATCTGCGACGTCATCGCCGAAGACACCGGCCTGTCGCGCGCGGAGTCCATGCTGCTCGCCTCGGGCATGGGCGGCCTGGCCCAGGTGGTCGCGCGGTCCTGGCTGCACAGCGACCGCAGCGTGCCGCGCGACCAGGCCGTACAGCTGCTCACCTCGCTGGCGTGGCGCGGTATCGCGGGCTTCCCGCTGCACGGCATGGACCAGCCGCACCACTGACGGGCGCTTTGTTCCCGCCCGGTGTTCGCTCGTGGCGTTCTCGGGCGGAGCATGTACGTCCCCTCACCGGGCTAATGTGTGCTGCGTACGGCGCGGAAGGTCGCGCACATCACTGACCGTCGGAGGGACATAGCCGTGGAGGTCAAGATCGGCGTGCAGCACGCGCCCCGCGAGATCGTTCTGGAGAGCGGTCAGACTGCCGAGGAGGTCGAGCGCGTGGTCGCCGAGGCACTGGCCGGCAAGTCGCAGCTGCTGAGCCTCGTGGACGAGCACGGCCGCAAGCTCCTCGTCCCGGCCGACCGTCTCGCGTACGTCGAGATCGGTGAGCCGGCCCCGCGCAAGGTGGGCTTCGGCGCGCTGTAGGCGCATGAGCGAGCGGGGCGGGACGGCTACGGCCGGCCCGCCCCGCTCGCGTATCCGCCCCCCGCTCGCGTATCTGCCCCCCGTTTGCGTAGCCGCCCCCCGTTTACGTCGCCCTCCCTCGGACACCCCTTCCGCGTGGCCCACACTTTCCCCTTGCGGCACACCGCTTCCGCCACGGATGGAGCACAAGTCGCCCACAGGGGTGGATTGGATTCCGCAGGTCAGGGGTAAGACGGGCTACGACCGATGTGGGCAGCCGGCCGTGTGGGAGGGACCCCGACATGCTCCTGGAAGTGCTGAGCTCCGCGATCCTCGGCCTGGCTCTGGCATGGGCGGCCGCGCACCGCCTGTCGCACCGTCTCCCGGCCCGCCCCATGGTGCTGTCGACCGGTGTCGCCGGTGCCCTCTTCGGGGCCTTCGTCATGCACAGCGCGCTGGACGCCGGGCACGTGCTGCTCGTCCTGCTCGGCGCGGTGATCGTCTCCGTCGCCTCGCTGTCGCTCCTGCTGCGCCCCGCGGGAAGACTGCGCCGCCGGTCGGCGACCGCCTGAGCAGTCGCCGACAGAGGCGGCGCTGACGACGTGGCCCGGCCGCTCGGCGATGGACTAGGCGGCCAGCCCCAGCGCGGCCATCCGCTTGGTGTGGGCCTCGGTGATCCGGGAGAACATCTTGCCGACCTCGGCGAGGTCGAAGCCGTCCGCGACCCCGCCCACCAGCATGGTCGACAGGGCGTCCCGGTCGGCGACCACCCGCTGGGACTGCGACAGGGCCTCGCCCATCAGCCGCCGCGCCCACAGCGCGAGCCGCCCGCCCACGCGCGGGTCGGCTTCGATCGCGGCCCGCACCTTCTCCACGGCGAAGCCGCCGTGCCCCGTGTCGTCGAGGACGGCCAGCACCAGGTTGCGGGAGTCGGAGTCCAGCCGGGCGGCGACCTCCCGGTAGAAGTCGCTGGCGATGGAGTCGCCGACGTAGGCCTTGACGAGGCCCTCCAGCCAGTCCGAGGGGGCCGTCTGCTTGTGGAACCCGTCGTACGCGGCGACGAACGGCTCCATCGCCCGCGTCGGCTCCTCCCCGATCTCGGCGAGCCGGTCGCGCAGCCTCTCGAAGTGGTGGAACTCCGCCGACGCCATCTTCGCCAGCTCCGCCTTGTCCTCCAGTGTCGGCGCCAGCTTGGCGTCCTCCGCGAGCCGCTCGAACGCCGCCAGCTCCCCGTACGCGAGCGCACCGAGCAGGTCCACGACCGCGGCGCGGTACTGCGGGTCGGCGGAGGCCGTCGCCCAGTCCCGGGCGGCGACCGAGGTCGGTTCGGCGGCGGCGGTGTCCGAGGCGTTCTCAGGCTTGTCAGAGCTCGTCATGAAGCGCACAATAGCCCGCCCGCCGGGGGTCGTAAGGCCCTGGTCAATCACTGTGACGACGACTACGTGACCGAATCGGCCATCGCATGTGCGGGATTCCGGGGTATGGTGGTAATGCGCCTGCTGGTACGTCGACGTACCTCGACAGGCCGCACGTATGAGGATGCCCGGTCGGTGGCCCGATCGGCTCCGACCCGACAGCCCTCCCCGGCCGTCCGCCCCAGTGCGTACGAGTCCCGGAGGGGGACACCCTCAGCGGCACGAGCGCTAGAGCGTCGGCGCGGTCCCGTGCTCTACGGCCCGCCCGTAGGCAGCCGACGTCCCCGGCACGGTCTGACACGACCCCGCGCTCGCCTCGCGCCGCCCACACAGAAGAGGCAGCACCCTGACTACGTTCCGAGAGCTCGGAATCCTCCCCGAGACCGCCGAGGCCCTTGAAGCCGTCGGCATCATCACCCCCTTCCCCATCCAGGAGATGACGCTCCCCGTCGCCCTCTCGGGCACGGACGTCATCGGCCAGGCCAAGACCGGCACCGGCAAGACGCTCGGCTTCGGCCTCCCGCTCGTGGAGCGCGTCACCGTCCCCGCCGACGTCGAGGCCGGACGCGCCGAGCCCGAAGCCCTCACCGAGGCCCCGCAGGCGCTCGTCGTCGTCCCCACGCGCGAGCTGTGCACGCAGGTCACCAACGACCTGCTGACCGCGGGCAAGGTGCGCAACGTGCGCGTCCTCGCCATCTACGGCGGCCGTGCCTACGAGCCCCAGGTCGAGGCCCTGAAGAAGGGCGTCGACGTGGTCGTCGGCACCCCGGGCCGGCTCCTCGACCTCGCCGGGCAGAAGAAGCTGAACCTGAAGCACGTCAAGTGCCTGGTTCTCGACGAGGCCGACGAGATGCTCGACCTGGGCTTCCTGCCCGACGTCGAGAAGATCATCAACATGCTGCCCGTGCGGCGCCAGACGATGCTGTTCTCGGCGACCATGCCGGGCGCGGTCATCGGCCTCGCCCGCCGCTACATGTCGCAGCCCACGCACATCAGCGCCACGGCGCCGGACGACGCGGGCAAGACGGTCGCGAACACCAAGCAGTTCATCTACCGCGCGCACAACATGGACAAGCCCGAGATGGTCGCGCGCATCCTTCAGGCCGAGGGCCGCGGGCTGGTCATGGTCTTCTGCCGCACCAAACGCACAGCGGCCGACCTCGCCGACCAGCTCAAGCAGCGCGGCTTCGCCTCCGGCGCGGTCCACGGCGACCTGGGCCAGGGCGCCCGCGAGCAGGCCCTGCGCGCCTTCCGCAACGGCAAGGTGGACGTGCTCGTCTGCACCGACGTCGCCGCGCGCGGCATCGACGTCGAGGGCGTCACGCACGTCATCAACTACCAGTCGCCGGAAGAGGAGAAGACGTACCTGCACCGCATCGGCCGTACGGGCCGCGCGGGCGCCAAGGGCATCGCGATCACGCTCGTCGACTGGGACGACATCCCGCGCTGGCAGCTGATCAACAAGGCGCTGGACCTGGGCTTCAACGACCCGCCGGAGACGTACTCCACCTCCCCGCACCTCTTCACCGACCTCGGCATCCCCGAGGGCACGAAGGGCGTCCTGCCGCGCTCGGAGCGCAAGCGCGCCGGGCTGGACGCGGAGGAGCTGGAGGATCTGGGCGAGACCGGCGGCCGGGGGCCGCGCGGTCGCGGCGGCCGGGGTGGCCGCGGCGACCGGGACGAGTCCCGTTCGGCCGACCGCGAGCGCTCGTCGCGTACGCCGCGTCGCCGCCGCCGTACCCGCGGCGGGGCCGCGGTGGACGGGGCGCCCGAGTCCGCCGGCACCACCACGCCGGACATCACGGCCATCGGCGGCGCCGCCGAGGCGGATGCCGTCACGGCGCCGCGCACCCCGCGCCGCCGTCGCCGCACCCGCGGGGCGCAGTCCGAGGCGGCCCCGGTCACGGCGGTCGAGTCCCCCGCGTCCGAGCAGGCGGAGACCGCCGTCGCGACGGCGGAGGGCACGGCTGCCGATGCCCCGGAGGCGGCCGCGAAGCCGCGCCGGCGCCGTACGCGCCGGTCGGAGACGCCCGCGGTGGAGACCGAGGCCGCGGTGACGCCGTCGGCCCCGGAGCCGGCGATCGTCGCCGAGGCCCCGGCCGCCGCGGAGGCCGCGCTGCCCGAGGCTGCCGCCGCTGCGCCGCGCCGCCGCACCCGCAAGGCCACGGCGGCGTCCGCGGCCGAGTCGGCGGTCGACACGGCCGAGGGGACCACCGAGTCCGCTACGGAGCCGGTGGAGACGAAGCCGCGTCGTACCCGCAAGACGGCCGCGAAGGCCGAGGCGAGCGTCGACACGGCCGAGGCGACCGAGGCCAAGCCGCGCCGCACCCGCAAGACGGCCGCAGCGGCGGAGGACACCGCCGAGACGGCTGAGGCGAAGCCCAGGCGTACGCGCAAGGCGACGGCAGCGGCGGCCGAGGCCGCCGTCGACACGGCCGAGGGCGTGGAGGCCAAGCCGCGCCGCCGCACCCGCAAGACCGCCGAAGCCGCCGAGACCGCGGCCACGGCTCCCGAGGCCGTGGAGAGCAAGCCGCGCCGCACCCGCAAGGCCGCCGCCCCGGCGGAGGACGCCGTCGACACGGCCGAGGGCGTGGAGGCCAAGCCGCGCCGCCGGACCCGTAAGGCCGCCGAGCCCGTCGCGGCCGTCGCCGAGATCCCGGCCCAGACGGCTCAGGAGCCGGAGACCGCCGAGGCCAAGCCGCGCCGCACGCGGAAGACGGCCGCCGCCGCCCCGGACGGGGAGGCCGCCGAGGCCAAGCCGCGCCGGACGCGGAAGACCGCCGCCGCGGCCGAGGCCGCCGTCGACACGGCCGAGGGCACGGAGGCCAAGCCGCGCCGCCGGACCCGTAAGGCCGCCGAGCCCACCGAGATCCCCGCACAGGCGGATCAGGAGCCGGAGGCCGCCAAGCCGCGCCGTGCGCGCAAGGCGACGACGGCCGCCACGGCCGCCGCTCCGGAGGACGCGGCGGAGGCGAAGCCCAGGGCCCGCCGCACCCGCAAGGCCACGGCCGCCGCGGAGTCCACGGAGGGCTGACGCACCCCTCTTTGACGGCCCGGCCCCCTCACGGGGAGCCGGGCCGTCGGCATTCGCCCGGGACTCGGGAGCGGCTCCCGCCCGCTACCCTCGCCCCGTGACCAGCCACCCCGCCTTCCCCACGCCCCCGGGCGCCCGCGCCTACCCGCTGCGCACCGCGCGCGGTGAGTTCGCCGTCGTCGACTCGTCGCCGGAGGCGGGTGAGGAGGGCAGGGGAGTCGTCCTGATGCTGCCCGGGTTCACCGGGAGCAAGGAGGACTTCCGGTTGCTCCACGAGCCGCTCGCACAGCGGGGGTACCGGGTCGTCGCCGTGGACGGGCGGGGCCAGCACGAGTCGGACGGCCCTCGGGACGACGAATCCGCCTACGCCCAGCGGGAACTGGCGCGGGACGTGCTCGCGCAGGCCGAGGCGCTGGGCGGGCCCGTCCACCTCGTCGGGCACTCGCTCGGCGGGCAGATCGCCCGTGCGGCCGTGCTGCTCGACCATTCCCCCTTCGTCTCCTTCACCCTGGTCTCGTCCGGGCCGGCGGAGATCTCCGTCTCCCAGCAGCAGCGCGTGAAGCTGCTGCGGGACGCCCTCGCCGTACTGTCGATGGAGGAGGTGTGGGAGGCCATCCAGGCCATGGGGCCGCCGGAGGAAGTCGGCGGGCCCGCCCGCGGTCTCGGTGACCAGGACCAGTTGCGGCGCCGCTGGCTCGGCCACAGTCCCGCCCAACTGCTCGCGACGGGACGTCAGTTGTGCACCGAGCCGGACCGCGTGGCCGAACTGGCCGCGCTCCCGCTGCCGTTCCACGTCCTGTCGGGCGCGCACGACGACACCTGGCCGGTGGCGATCCTCGACGACATGGCCCTGCGGCTGGACGCGCGCCGCACTGTCATCGCGGGCGCGGAGCACTCCCCCAACGCCGACCGCCCGCTCCCGACGGCCCACGCCCTCGCCGACTTCTGGGACGGCATCGGGCCGGGCCGGTCCCCGGCGGCTTCCGGGACGGCCTAGTACTGCGTCCGCAGGTGATCCCAGAAGCCGTCCCGCAGCGCCCGCCGCAGGTCCGCCTGGCCGCGCAGTGAGTACTGCAGGAGACCCTCCGCCTCGACGAGCAGGTCCTGGTCCACCGAACCGGGCAGGTACGGGTGGCCCGGCAGCAGCTCGACCAGGGTGTCCCGGCCGCGTGCCGCCAGCCACTTCGCCGCGATCTGCGCGCCCACGAACCGCACGTCCTCGCGAGTGGGCCGGCCGGCGGCCGTGTCGTGGACGGGGGCCGTGCGGCGGGAGACGTACGGCTTGAAGAAGTCGAGGTCGAAGGTGCGCTGGCTGTCAACCTCCCACAGGAGGGGCTCCGCCTGGTTGCGGCCCTCCGGGGCCTCGATGCCCCACAGGTGCACCCGGGCGCCGTACCCCTGGGCCGCCTCCACCGCCGACACCAGGTCCTCGTCGCCGCCGAGCAGGGCCGCGTCGCTGATGGCTCGGTGCCGGGCGAGGGACTCCAGGTCGGAGCGGATGAGCGAATCGACGCCCTTCTGCTGGTTGTTGGCGTTGAGGTTGCCGAGGCGCACCTTGACGTCCGGCAGTTCCGCGACGGTCTGCTGCTCGGCCGTGTGGATGCGGCGCCGGGCGCCGTCGTACCAGTAGACCCGCAGCAGCCGGCTGTCCGCGAAGATCGTGCGGGCCCGGTCGATGAGCGCGTCGATCAGGCCCTCGGCGTCCAGGTCGAAGGCGCGGCGGTCCTCCGTGCCGGCGACGAGCCGCCCCGCGGCCGCGTACAGGTACCCGGCATCGACGAAGATCGCGTGGGTCGAGGGCGTCTTCGCCACCTCGGCCAGCATGCGCTGGAGCAGCTCGTTGGTGTGGTCGATGCGGGCGCTGAGGGCCGCGAGGTCGTCGTTCATCACCCCCATTGTCCCGGCGGTCACGCTGTGAACACAACCGGTCCCGGTCGGTCCCGTAACGACACTCTTACGGCTCAGTAATTAGCCGTTCGAAAAATTTCCTTAGCGTAGGGAATGTTTGACCCGTACATCCCTGTTGACCCATACGGAACACCGGGCACCAAGGCCCGGTGGGCCGCACACCGAGTAGTTCTCCTCAGGAGGATGACCAGACGAAGGGAGAAGCCCTTGCGCTTCGAAATCATGCGACTCGACGACGTCGACGGCACAGCTGTGGACTCGACCGTTGTGGACGCCGCCTCCGTCAACCGCATCGTTCAGCAGGCGGCCGCCATAGGGCAGCGCCTCTGGATCCGCCCGGCCGAGACCACGGCCTCATAACGCGCGCAGCTCTCCCACACTTCGGAAGCCCCCGCCCGGCATCGGCCGTGCGGGGGCTTCCGCTGTTGCGGACCTCCCTGGTCGGGGGCGTACTGGCTGAGGGGCCAGCGCGAACCAGAACAGGACGGTGGAGCATGTCGGTGACGGACCGGTCGCACCAGGAACTGCACGAGCAGGCTGCCGCCGAGGCCGCGCGGCGCTACGAGGACTCCACCGCGGAGCGCGAGCGCGTGGAGGGCCGGCTGGCGGCCGGTGTGCGGTTCCCCGACTCCCCGGACGCGCTCGCGGTGCGCGCCGACCGGATCCTCGACCGGGGCGGCCTGTCGCCCTCGGCGGTGGTGGCGGACATCCACCGCGAGGCCATGGACCTGCCCGACGCCAACGAGCGGATCATCAACCTGTCCAACGAGCTCCAGGCCTGGAGCTTCCTGCCGCGCGGGGTCAGGGCCGGGGCCACGGTCGCCCGGATCACGCTGCGGCGCGACGGCCGCGAGCTGCCGCACGGCACCGGCTTCCTGGTCTCGCCGCGGCTGATGATGACCAACCACCACGTCCTGCCCGACGAGAGCTTCGCGCGCCGCTGCTTCGCGGAGTTCAACGCCCAGGTCACGGCGGACAACCTGCCCGACACCGTCGTCCGGATGGAGCTCGACCCCGGGACCTTCTTCGCGGCGGACCGGCGGCTCGACTTCGCCCTCGTGGCGGTCGCGCCCGCTCCGGGCGGCCCGCCCCCGGGCGAGATCTTCGGCTGGAACCGGCTGAGCGTGCAGATCGGCAAGCTGGTGCTCGGCGAGAAGGTGAACATCATCGGCCATCCCTCGGGGCGGCTGAAGGAGATCGCCCTGCGCGACAACGCGGTGCTGGTCCGCCTCGACGACTTCGTGCACTACACGACCGACACCGAGCCGGGGAACTCCGGCTCCCCCGTCTTCAACGACCAGTGGGAGGTCGTGGCGCTGCACCACAGCGGCGTGCCCAAGAAGGACGCCCAGGGCCGCGTCCTGCGCAAGGACGGCCGGCCCTGGCAGCAGGGCGACGGCGATGACGCCATCGACTGGGTCGCCAACGAGGGCGTCCGGATCAGCTCGGTCCTCAAGCACCTGGCCGGGCTGGACCTCGACCCGGGGCGGCGTGCCCTGCTGGCCGAGATGGGCCCGGACACCGGCCTGGGCCAGGCCATGACCACCGCGCCGGCCCTTCCCACGCCGGCCCCCGTGGCCCAGCCCGAGAGGGCGACGGTACCGGGCGTCACGGCCCCGTCGCCCCCCGTGACGGTTTCCCCGGCCGAGAGCGGGACGGCGGCACGCGGACCCCAGGTCGGACTTCGGGCCCGCGGTAACGCCTTCGGCGGCCGTCAGCACCTGGTCTTCCTGCACGGCAGGGACCAGCAGGACAACTTCCCCGACGTCCTCCGCCGCAGCTGGACGGCCGGCCTGAACCACGGCCTCACCCTCGCGTCCCTGCCCACGCTCGACCCCGAGGACGTCTGGTTCCCGTTCTACGGCACGAGACTGCACGCCCTGAGCGGCAGGGAGAGCACGGCGGCGCCCATCGGCCTCGACCAGCTGAGCGCCGCCGCTGCCGCCGAGGTGTTCGCCGCACAGTCGCCCACCGGATCCTACGAGCAGCTGCTCCACGAGGCGGCCGTCCGGGCCGGCATGCCCCAGAACGGGCCGGCGACCACGGAGGGGTTCGGTTCGGGCCTGGTCGGGGTGCTGCACCGGCCGCTGAGCTGGCTGGCCGCCCGGTCCGACCTGGACGAATGGACCATCGCCACGTTCCTGCGGGACGTCGACCTGTACCTCGGCGACAGCGCCGTGCGGCAGGCGGTGCTGGACAGCGTCATGGAGACGATGCCGACCAGCGGCGAGCTGGTGCTGGTCACGCACAGCCTGGGCACGGTCGTGGGCATGGACCTTCTGACCCGGCTCCCGGAGGGCCTCGACCCCGTCCTGCTGGTCACCGCGGGCAGTCCGCTCGGCCTGGACGGCGTCAACGAACGGCTCCTCACCCGAGGCCCGCACCAGCCGCCCAGGGTGCGCGGCTGGGTGAACGTCTGGTGCCCCACCGACGCGGTGGCCATCGGCTGCCCCCTGGAGGACGAACGGTGGGGGAAGCTCACCCAGCTGGCCGTCTCCAACGGCCGCGACCGCGCGCACAAGATGGAGGAGTACCTCGGCCACCCCAAGGCGGCCCAGGAGATCCGCGGCGCCCTCCGGGCCTGACGGGAATCGTCAGCTCCCCTGGATCACCTGTGTGACGCCGTTGATGATCTGCTGCACGGCGATCGCGGAGAGCATCATGCCGGCGAGGCGGGTCACCAGGACCACACCGCCGTCCTTGATGATCCGGATGATCACCAGGGAGTAGCGCATCACCAGCCACAGCACCACGTGGATGGCGAGGATCGCCGCCCAGACCGACACCTGGGTGGCGACGCTGTGGGCCTTCTGCACGGCGAGGATGACCGACACGATCGCACCGGGCCCGGCCAGCAGCGGCATGCCCAGCGGTACGAGGGCGACGTTGACGTCCTTGGTCTGCTTCGGCTCGTCGGTCTTACCGGTGAGCAGGTCCAGCGCGATCAGCAGGAGCAGCAGCCCGCCGGCGATCATCAGCGCGGGGACGGAGACGTGCAGGTAGTTCAGGATCTGGTGCCCGAGGAGACCGAACACGGTGATCACACCGCCGGCGACGCAGACGGCCTGGAAGGCCATCCGCTTCTGCACCTTGCCGGGCCGGCCGGCGGTGAGCGCGAGGAATATCGGTGTGATCCCCGGGGGATCCATGATGACGAAGAGGGTGAGGAACAGGGAGCCGAAGACGGCGACGTCGAACATGAGTGAGCCTCGTGCAGGGGGCAGCCGCCGCGGACAGGCGGTGCGCGGGGCGGAACGCCTGAGCGCAGCGGGCAGCGCCGGGGGAGAAAGAAGGGCGAAAAGAAAAAGGGACGGACCTACGGGAGAGAGACCTCAGACGGCTCCGCCGGCCCCCGGCACGGGAAACGCGCCGAAGGCCCGCCGCGTGATCTCCCCGTACACCTCGGGGTCCGTCGTGTACTCCCCGAGCACGCAGGTCTTCCGGCTGCCGTGGTAGTCCGACGACCCGGTCACGAGAAGACCGAGCTCCTTGGCCAGACCCCGCAGCCGCGCCCGGGTGTCCGCGTCGTGGTCCATGTGGTCCACCTCGACGCCGTCCAGCCCGGCCGCGGCCATCTCGACGATGGCGGCCTCGGGCACCGTGAGCCCCCGCTTGCTCGCGCCGGGATGCGCGAACACCGCGACCCCGCCCGCGCCCTTGATCAGCCGGATCGCCTCGAAGGGGTCGGTCTCGTGCTTCTCCACGAACACCCGGCCGCCGTCGGCCAGCCAGTCCGGCGTGAAGGCGTCGTTCACGGTCGGGACGACACCGAGCTCGACGAGCGCGCTCGCCACATGCGGGCGCCCGACGGACCCGTCACCGGCGATCCGTGCCACCTGCTCCCACGTCACGGGGACGCCCAGTTCCTGAAGCTTGGTGATCATGCCCTGGGCGCGCGGCACCCGGTCGTCCCGGACGAGCTCCCGCTCGGCGAGCAGTGCCGGCTCCTCGGCGTCGAAGAGATAGGCAAGCATGTGCATGCTGATCCCGTCGATCCGGCAGGAGAGCTCGGCCCCGGTGACCAGCGTGACTCCCTCGGGCAGCGCGGCGATCGCCTCGGCATGCCCGCGGGTGGTGTCGTGATCGGTGAGCGCGACGACGTCCAGCCCGGCGACAGCGGCCTTCCGCACCAGCTCGGCGGGCGAGTCGGTCCCGTCGGAAGCGGTGGAGTGGGTGTGCAGGTCGACACGCACGACACGGACTCCAGACACGGGTGGGACGACGGGACCGCTCAAGGATAACCAGCTTTTCAACGCCCCATGTCACACCCGAACCCGGCAAGCGCCCCCTACACCCCGGCACCCATACCTCAGGGCCCCAGCAAGCGCGGCGACAAGGCACCGCACGGCACCAGCTCGACCTCGGCGCCGGCATCCCGCAGATCCGTCAGCACCAGCTCGTCGTACATCAGCAGTCCGGACTGCTCGGGCCACACCACCGCCCACAGCCACATCCCGAGCGCCTCCCCCGCGAACACCGCCCGGTCGTCCGGCGCCCCGGCCACGTGCCACAACGGCGTCGGGCGCCCGGCGGCCAGCACCTTCGCCTGAGGCGGCTTCTCGACGTTCATGTGCGGACCGGGGTCGGGCCCGTCCATGCCGGCGTACCGCGCGCCGAGTCCGACGCCGAGTTCCTCGGCCACCAGGATCAGCTCGCCCATCCCGCCGAGCGGGCCGGGCCCCGTGCAGGCGACGGCGGTCGCCCGGCCGCCCGTCCGGTCGTCCCCCGCGCAGGCCACTCCCGTGAACAGCCACCCCACCGGCAAGGGCCACGGCATCCACAGCGGCACCTGGGTGCGGTGCACCACGACGTTGAGGGCCTCGACGCTGGGCGGTATCACAGGCTGCACCGGATGGACGGTGCCGTGCACATCGCACTGCCACGAGTCGGAGAAGAGGCCGGGAGCCCTGACCCGGCCACCGCACTTCGGGCAACTGGGTTCGCCCCTCATAGGGCCCCACGGTCCTACCCCCGCCCCGCCGCGTCAAGGACGATCACCCATCCGGACGGAACCCTTCACCAGCCGCACTAGATGCATCTTGCATTAATTAGCCTCTCTAACTTAGTGTGTGTATATACCAACTACCTCCGTCTCGGAAAGGGAGCACGCCATGGATGCCTTCGACTCCGGAGCGGGCGGCCTGCTGAAGCAGCCCAAGTCCGTGTGGGCGACCGCCGGGGCGTCGGTCGTCGCCTTCATGGGCATCGGGCTCGTCGACCCGATCCTGCCGTCCATCGCCCAGGGCCTCGACGCCACGGCGAGCCAGGTCTCCCTGCTCTTCACCTCGTACTTCCTCATCACCGCCGTAGCGATGCTGGTGACCGGCTTCGTCTCCAGCCGGATCGGCGGGAAGAAGACACTGCTGCTCGGCCTCGCGTTCGTCGTGGTGTTCGCCGGGCTCGCGGGCACCTCCGGATCCGTCGGCGAACTGGTCGGGTTCCGGGCCGGATGGGGCCTCGGCAACGCGCTGTTCGTCTCGACCGCCCTCGCGGTCATCGTCGGCGCGGCGGCCGGCGGCAGCGCCGCGGCGATCCTGCTGTACGAGTCGGCCCTCGGCCTCGGTATGGCCTGCGGCCCGCTGCTGGGCGCCCTGCTCGGCGACGCCAGCTGGCGCTACCCCTTCTTCGGCACGGCGTTCCTGATGGCCGTCGGCTTCCTGTGCATCACGGTGTTCCTGAAGGAACAGCCCAGGCCGGCCCGCAGGACCTCGCTGCTGGACCCGCTCAAGGCCCTCGGCCACGGCGGCCTGGCCTCCGCGGCCGTCTCGGCGTTCTTCTACAACTACACGTTCTTCACCGTGCTGGCCTTCACGCCGTTCGTGCTGAACATGAGCCCGTACCGGTCGGGTGCGGTGTTCTTCGCCTGGGGCGTGCTGCTCGCCGTCTTCTCGGTGATCGTGGCGCCCCGGCTCCAGAAGCGGTTCGGTTCGCTGAAGGTGCTCGGCGGTTCGCTGGTGCTGCTCGCGGCCGACGTGCTCGTGCTCGGCTACGGCTCCCACACCACCGCCGTCGTCTGCACGATCCTGTCCGGCGCCTTCATCGGCGTGAACAACACCGTCTACACCGAGCTGGCCCTCGGCGTCTCGGACGCGCCCCGGCCGGTGGCGAGCGCGGGCTACAACTTCGTGCGCTGGTTCGCGGCGGCTGCCGCCCCGTTCTTCGCCCCGAAGATCGAGGAGTGGACCGACGTCCACATCCCGTTCGTGGTGGCGGCGCTCACCGCGGTCGCGGGCGCGGTCGTGGTCGCCGTACGGCGCAAGGCCCTCATGCACGAAGCCGAGGAGCCGGAGCCGAAGCACGCGACCGAGGACAGTGTCACCGTGTTCGCCAACTGACGCCGTACAGCCTGGGGTTGGTGAGCTTCCTCACTCCAGCGGGACGGACTTCCGGGACGGATCCCGGAGGTCCGTCCCCGAGTTGAGCCACTTCTCCTGGAGCGCCTGTGCGCCGTGCACGCGCTTCCAGGCGGCCTCGTTCGGGGTCATCGGCAGCAGCGGCAGGAACCGCACCGGGTCCAGTGGCTCGTCGAGCTCCAGGTCCTCCACCAGACCGCCCGGCTCGGCGACCAGGACCGAGGTGAACGGGGCGCCGGGCCACAGCGGCTCACCGACGTCCAGGGACGCGCCGGGAGCCACGACCAAGCCCTCCACCTGCGGAGACGCAGCGAGCACGGCGAGCGGCCGGAGCACCTTGTCGGTCTCGGCGAGCCCGGCGCGGACGGAGAGGACCAGCTCGGCGCGCGGTCCCTTGACCGGGTCGGCGACCACCGCCGTGGGGTCCGTCATGGGGTGCGCGGACATGCCGAGCGAGGCGTAGCGGACGATGCCGGCCTCCTGGAAGCGGAGCACCTCGATGCGGTCCGTGCCCAGGAAGGTGACCGCCGCGCGCGCGTCCGGTTCGCCCAGCGCGCTGCGCAACCGGGCCTCGACCAGAGGAAGAACATCTGCCATGCGGCGAGCATAGAACTCGCCAGTAGCGGGCAAAGCAGCACCTTGACAGTTGTGTCGGCTGCTACTCTGGCCCGGTGGTTCGGGGCAGCACGCAGAAGCGTCGCGATCAAGCCCCGACGCCGAAGGAACTCCCTTACGAGGGACCGGCCGGAGGAGGTGGGGCTGCAATGGATCGAAGTCGACCGTGCAGTAGCACCACGCTCTTCGCGCCGCCGATGTAGCTGCTTCTGTCTCCGGCTGCCACCTCTCGCACTCGCTTCACCGCGGAAGAGCGCTTCGTTTCGCTTTGCCTGATCTGCCTCAGTAGCTGAATCAGTGACGAAACCGACCACCGCGACGGTGCGGTGCTCCCCGCTTTGTGGACGTGCCAAACATCCGTAGTCCCTACGTCCCCATTCCGGGTAGTTCCACCCGTTGCCGGCCGGCGTTTCGTTGCCCGCCCGCGAAGGAGCCCGCCATGTCGATGATCCGCGACCTGCGCGCAGCAGTCGTCCGTCCGTCCCGTGTGTCGCTGCGCAAGGACGGCGGGACGTACGACGCCACCCGCAGCCCCGGCGCGGCCACGGCCGTCGTCGACTGCGCCGTCTACCGCGACGGCCGCCGCATCGAGACCGAGACCGCCCTGACCCCGCACGAGGCGGTGCGCCTGGTGCGCCGCGACGGGGGCTTCGTGTGGATCGGCCTGCACGAGCCGACGGAGGCCGAATTCTCCGGCATCGCCGGCGAGTTCGGGCTGCACCCGCTCGCCGTGGAGGACGCCGTCCAGGCCCACCAGCGGCCCAAGCTGGAGCGCTACGACGACTCGCTCTTCACGGTCTTCAAGACCATCCACTACGTCGAGCACGACCAGCTCGACGCCAACAGCGAGGTCGTCGAGTCCGGCGAGGTCATGTGCTTCACCGGACGGGACTTCTTCATCACCGTCCGGCACGGCGGGCAGGGCTCCCTGCGGGCTCTGCGGCACCGCCTCCAGGACGACCCCGAGCTGCTCGCCAAGGGCCCCTCGGCCGTGCTGCACGCCATCGCCGACCACGTCGTCGACGGGTACATCGCCGTCGCCGACGCGGTGCAGGACGACATCGACGAGGTCGAGACCGAGGTGTTCTCCCCGGGCCGCAAGGGCTCACCGCGCGGTTCGGACGCCGGCCGGATCTACCAACTCAAGCGCGAGGTGCTGGAGTTCAAGCGGGCCGTGTCGCCGCTGCTGCGGCCGATGCAGCTGCTGAGCGAGCGGCCGATGCGGCTGATCGACCCCGACATCCAGAAGTACTTCCGGGACGTCGCCGACCACCTGGCCCGGGTCCAGGAGCAGGTCCTCGGCTTCGACGAACTGCTCAACTCCATCCTCCAGGCCAACCTCGCGCAGGCGTCCGTCGCCCAGAACGAGGACATGCGCAAGATCACCTCCTGGGCCGCGATCATCGCCGTGCCGACGATGGTGTGCGGCGTGTACGGCATGAACTTCGACCACATGCCGGAGCTGCACTGGCGCTACGGCTACCCGGTGATCATGGGCATCACGGTGGTCATCTGTCTCGGAATCCACCGCACGCTGAAGCGGAACGGATGGCTGTGAGCAGCCTGGTTAGGCTGGGCACCATGACAAGCGAGCTGCTCGACCAGGCCCTCGTCGAGGAGGCCACGAAGAAGTCCGGCCTCGTCTGGGTCCAGGGTCCCGACGGCCCGGCGCGCGCGCTGTGGCACGTGTGGCACGAGGGCGCCGCGTGCCTGGTCGGCGACGGGCCCGGCGAGCAGCCGCTGCCGGGGCTGGCCGACGGCGCCGAGGCGCGGGTGACGGTCCGCAGCAAGGACAAGGGCGGCCGGCTGGTCACCTGGACGGCGCGGATCACCCAGCTCGCGCCGGGCTCCGAGGCGTGGGACGCGGCGGTCGCCGAGCTGAAGGGCAAACGGCTGAACGCGCCCGACGGCGAGGCCGTGCCCGAGCGCTGGGCCCGCGAGTGCCGGGTGCTGCGCCTGGAGCCGACCGGGGCGACGGCGCCGCTGCCCGACGGGTCCCTGTCCGAGCCGCCCCTGCCGTCCCCGGCGCTCACCCGCCGTCCCGTCCCGGCGGGCCTGCCCCGCCTGCTGCTGAGGAAGCGCAAACGGGGGTGACCTACGACGTCGGCAGCTGCCGGCCGTAGTCCACCGTCTCGTTCTTCTCCGGCTCCCTGAGGGAGAAGTCCTCACCCCAGCCGGAGAACGTGAGGGTGCCCGCCCCGCCGGCCCGCTCCAGGCGCAGCGGGTACGGCTTGCCCTCCAGGGACACCTCCAGGGTGCCGCCGGAGCCCTTGTCACCGGTGACGCGGATGGTGCGGACGCCCGCCTCCTCGTCGTGGCCGTCCGTCGCGAGCGTCCCGTGCAGGGTCAGCAGACCGTCGAGGAGGAGACCCTTGTCCGTGAAACCGCTGAACTTCTTGTACGAGGGGTCGCCCTGCGGCACCTTCACGAACTTGCCGTCGAGCTTGGAGGCCGCCGCCGCGTCCGCCTTGCCGCCCCCGCCCTGGCCACTGCCGTGAGTCCAGAACTCGGCGTCCGCCTTGACGTAGAGCTGCTCGCCGATGCGCAGCAGCTTGAACGTCGCGCCCTTGGAGGTGACCGAGCCGTCACCGCCGTCGTCGTTCAGCCGCATGTCGAGCGCGTACGTCCGTCCGCCGCTGACGACGTTGCCGTGCACCCGGACCGCACCGGCGGACTCGGCGGCCGACCGGGTCTTGCCCTGGATCTTGGCGGCGGGGAGTCTGCCGACCCCGTTGGTGCCCTCGTTCGGATCCTCCGCGCAGCCGGTGAGCACCGTGCCCGTCACGAGCAGGGCGCACGTCGCACTCGTGAGTGCGGCACGTCGGCCGCGGCTCTGGCGAATCGGAGTCACAGGTGGGGCTGCCTCTCTGACGGGAGACCTGAACGGCGTACCGCAGGGTACCGGGGTCGTGTGGGCGGATCGGAGCCAGTCCGTCCGGACCGCCCGCCGACGCGTCACCGATCGGGACGGGCTAGCCTGAAGCCCACCCGAGCGGGCAATTCGGAAGACACAGGCACAAAGAAAGCCATCCACACAGCCACCACGAACCACCCCGCACGAAAAGGAGCCGCGGCCATGGCAGCGGGCGCCCCCCGGATCTTCGTATCGCACCTCCAAGGTGTCGCCGTCTTCGACCCAGCCGGTGACCAGGTGGGGCGGGTGCGCGATCTGGTCGTCATGCTGCGGGTGGGGCAGCGACCCCCGAGGCTGCTCGGCCTCGTCGTCGAACTCGCCACCCGCCGCCGTATCTTCCTGCCGATGACCCGGGTCACCGCCATCCAGTCCGGCCAGATCATCACCACCGGCGTGCTCAACGTGAGGCGCTTCGAGCAGCGGCCCACCGAGCGGCTGGTCTTCGGGGAGCTGCTGGACCGGCGCGTGACGCTCACCGAGACCGGCGAGGAGGTCACCGTCCTCGACCTGTCGGTGCATCAGCTGCCGGCCCGCCGGGAGTGGGAGATCGACCGGGTCTTCGTCCGCAAGGGCAGGAAGGGCGGGGCGTTCCGGCGGGCCAAGGGCGAGGCGCTGACCGTCGAGTGGACCGCCGTGACCGGCTTCTCCCTGGAGGAGCAGGGGCAGGGCGCGGAGAGCCTCCTCGCCACCTTCGAGCAGCTGCGCCCGGCCGACCTGGCCAACGTCCTGCACCACCTCTCCCCCAAGCGCCGGGCCGAGGTCGCCGCCGCCCTCGACGACGACCGGCTCGCCGACGTCCTGGAGGAGCTGCCGGAGGACGACCAGATCGAGATCCTCGGCAAGCTGAAGGAGGAGCGCGCCGCCGACGTCCTGGAAGCCATGGACCCGGACGACGCTGCCGACCTGCTGGGCGAGCTGCCCACGGACGATCAGGAGCGGCTGCTGAGCCTGATGCAGCCCGGCGACGCGGCCGACATGCGCCGCCTGATGTCGTACGAGGACCGCACGGCGGGCGGTCTGATGACCACCGAGCCGATCGTGCTGCGCCCGGACGCCACCGTCGCCGACGCCCTGGCCCGCGTCCGCAACGCCGACCTCTCCCCCGCCCTGGCCGCCCAGGTCTACGTCTGCCGGCCCCCGGACGATACGCCGACCGGCAAGTACCTGGGCACGGTCCACTTCCAGCGCCTGCTGCGCGAACCACCGCCGTCCCTGGTCAGCTCCATCCTGGACAACGACCTCCAGCCGCTCGACCCGGAGGCGGATCTGCCAGCCATCGCGGGCTTCTTCGCCACGTACGACATGGTCGCGGCGCCCGTCGTCGACGAGGCCGGATCGCTGCTGGGCGCGGTGACCGTGGACGACGTGCTCGACCACATGCTGCCGGAGGACTGGCGGGAGACGGAGTTCCACCTGGACGAGGAGGTGGCCACCGATGGTTCCTGAGCGCGAGAGCCTGCGCGAGCGCACCCCTGCGGGCGCCACGGCCGCCTCCCGGCCGCGCACCACCCGTCTCGACCAGCCGCTCCCGCGCCGGCGCCGGTTCCTGCCCGAGTACGACCCGGAGGCCTTCGGGCGGCTGTCGGAGCGCATCGCGCGCTTCCTGGGCACCGGGCGGTTCATCGTCTGGATGACGGTCGCCATCATCCTGTGGGTCGTGTGGAACGTCTTCGCGCCGAGCGGCCTGCGCTTCGACGAGTACCCGTTCATCTTCCTGACCCTGATGCTGTCCCTCCAGGCCTCCTACGCCGCCCCGCTGATCCTGCTCGCGCAGAACCGGCAGGACGACCGCGACCGGGTCAACCTGGAGCAGGACCGCAAGCAGAACGAGCGGTCGATCGCGGACACCGAGTACCTGACCCGCGAGATCGCCGCCCTGCGCATCGGCCTGGGCGAGGTCGCCACCCGGGACTGGATCCGCTCGGAGCTGCAGGACATGGTCAAGGAGATGGAGGAACGGCAGAACGGCCACCGTCACGACCCCGTCGTATTCCCGGCGGAACGGTCACGGGGACGTGACGCAGACGACCGCTGAGACGCTTTCCTACGCACCGGTACAGCGCCGTACCATCGTCCTATGGCTATGGAAGACGCGGTGCGCGAGGCACTGGCGACGGTGAACGACCCCGAGATCCACAAGCCCATCACCGAACTCGGGATGGTCAAGTCGGTGGAGATCGGCGCGGACGGGGCGGTCGCGGTCACCGTGTACCTCACGGTCTCGGGCTGCCCGATGCGGGACACGATCACGCAGCGCGTGACCGACGCGGTCTCCGCGGTCGAGGGCGTCACCCGCGTCGACGTCACGCTCGACGTGATGAGCGACGAGCAGCGCAAGGAGCTGGCGTCCGCCCTGCGCGGCGGCCAGACCGAGCGCGAGGTCCCCTTCGCCAAGCCCGGCAGCCTCACCCGCGTCTACGCGGTCGCCTCCGGCAAGGGCGGCGTCGGCAAGTCCTCGGTGACGGTCAACCTGGCCGCGGCGATGGCGGCCGACGGTCTCAAGGTCGGTGTCGTCGACGCCGACATCTACGGCCACTCCGTGCCGCGCATGCTGGGCGCCGACGGCCGTCCCACCCAGGTCGAGAACATGATCATGCCGCCGTCGGCGAACGGCGTGAAGGTCATCTCCATCGGCATGTTCACGCCGGGCAACGCCCCGGTCGTCTGGCGCGGCCCGATGCTCCACCGCGCCCTCCAGCAGTTCCTGGCGGACGTGTACTGGGGCGACCTGGACGTCCTGCTCCTGGACCTGCCGCCCGGCACCGGCGACATCGCGATCTCCGTGGCACAGCTGGTCCCGAACGCCGAGATCCTGGTCGTGACGACCCCGCAGCAGGCGGCGGCCGAGGTCGCCGAGCGCGCGGGCTCCATCGCCGTGCAGACCCACCAGAAGATCGTCGGCGTGGTCGAGAACATGTCGGGCCTGCCGTGCCCGCACTGCGACGAGATGGTCGACGTCTTCGGCACGGGCGGCGGCCAGGTGGTCGCCGACGGCCTGACCCGCACGACCGGCGCGAACGTCCCGGTCCTCGGCAGCATCCCCATCGACGTCCGCCTCCGCGAGGGCGGCGACGACGGCAAGCCGGTCGTCCTCACGGACCCGGACTCCCCGGCGGGCTCGGCCCTGCGCGCGATCGCAGGCAAGCTGGGAGGACGTCAGCGCGGCCTGTCGGGCCTGTCGCTGGGGATCACCCCGAGGAACAAGTTCTAGATCGAAACGCCCTTGGGGCAGCCCCCTCAGGGGCGCGGGGAACTGCGCAAAACAAGCCACGACGTACCCGCAGTCGCCCAGAGGACCGAGTCATCACGGCGAAGGGGCGCCGAAAACCCGGCGCCCCAGGGAACTCACGCGTACGCGGCGATGTCCTTCACCACGGCGAAGCCAAGCCCGTACGCGCTCATACCCCTGCCGTACGCCCCGACATGCACCCCGGCCGACGTGGACCCGGCCAGCACCCAGCCGAACTCCGACTCCCGGTAGTGGAACGCCGTCGGCACCCCGTCCACGGGCAACGACAGCGTCGACCAGTCGTCCCCGTCGAGGTCGTCCGCCAGCACCCACGCCGTTTCCGTCTGCTGCTCCAGCCAGTCGTCCCGCAGCGCGTGGTCCATCTGCCCGGGCCAGGTGAACGACAGCAGCCCCACGCCCGCGAGCCACGCCGCGGAGGAAACCGACGTGGCCTCCAGCAGCCCCGTGCCGTCCGCCGTGGGCCGTGAGGGATGCGCCGCCACGGTCACGACGACCGCGAACTTCTCCTTGGGATCCTGATCGCCCCCGGCGGCATGCTCGTTGCGCACCGTGGGTTCGTCCCCGTGCCCGATCGACCCGTGTTCCACGGCCCCGTCGGCCGTCGTACCGACCTGCATCAGCCAGCGCGGTCCCGTGAAGGCCTCGTCGAGGCCGTACCACGGGAAGGGCGCACGCAGGAAGCCGTCGACCGTACGCCGGGCGGAGGGGAACTGTTGCCCACCCTCCGCGGCCGGCGGCTGCGCGCCTGCCCGACTCGTCGTCTCCATGTGCCCGGACGCCTCCTCGTTCTAGTCGGACCGGAACGGCCCGCCCCCCTTCGGGCGTACTCGCATGGTCCGCACAACAACTCGGCAGCATAGCCACACCGCTGCGAGCAGCAGGGAAACCGCCCGGCGCGTGGGCCGCACGGGCGCCCGGTTCAGGCCGCAGACAGCCCGACCGGAGTATGAAACACGTCACGTGCCCAGGGGCGTGCGGGCGTATCGCTCAGGTGGCGTCCGCGTCGAAGGGCGGCCGGTCGTCCGGGCCGGGCGTCTCCGGCTTCTTCGTCATGTCGATGCGGCCACCGGACGAACCGGCGGCGCCGGCGGACGACGCGGAGGAGGTGTCGGACTCACGGCTGTGGACGGCGTCGGTGACCTCGGCCATCTCCTTCTTCAGGTCGAAGCCGTTGCGGATCTCCTTGAGCCCCAGGTCCTCGTTGTCCAGCTGCTTGCGGATGAACGTCTTGGGGTTGAGGTCCTCGAACTCGAAGTCCTTGAACTCCGGGCCCAGTTCCTCCCGGATGTCGTTCTTGGCGCTCTCCGAGAACTCACGGATCTTCCGGATCGTGCGTGTCACGTCCTGGATGACCTTGGGGAGCTTGTCCGGACCGAAGACGAGCACGGCGAGGACGATGAGCGTCACCAGCTCGAGTGGTCCTATGTCATTGAACACCTGAAGCTCCTAGCGATGTCCTCGGTCCTCGGCCCTCGTGGTCAGTGCGGGTCTTGCCGTGGTCCGGGCCGGATCCACGGTACCCGGCGATCCTGTCCGACCGGTACTGTCCCGGGACCTCCGAGTGCGGGAGGTGGGAGCGCTTTCCCGATTGTTTGTCCGCTTGGTCCCTCATGGGGCCTGTTGTGGCGTCTCTGCGGATCCCGGATCTCATGCCTCAGCCACCTGACGATCCGAGGACGAGCGAGACCTTCCGCTCCTTGCCGCCGCGTTCGACGGTCAGCTCCAGGCGGTCGCCGGGGCGGTGCGCCCTGGTCTTCACGATCAGTTCCTCGCCGGAGTGCACTCGCTGGCCGTCGACCTCCGTGATGACGTCACCCGACTTGATCCCGGCCTTGGCGCCCGGGCCGCCCGCGGTGACCGGTGCTCCGCCCTCGCTGCCCTCGGTGGCGACGCGGGCGCCGTCGCCCGTGTAGTCCATGTCCAGGGTGATGCCGATGACCGGGTGGGTCGCCTTCCCGGTGTTGATCAGCTCTTCGGCGACGCGTTTGCCCTGGTTGATGGGTATGGCGAAGCCGAGGCCTATGGAACCGGACCGGCCACTGTCCTGCGTGGAGCCGCTGTCGGCCGAGCGGATGGCCGAGTTGATGCCAATGACCCGGGCCCGCGCGTCGAGCAGGGGCCCGCCGGAGTTGCCGGGGTTGATGGGCGCGTCGGTCTGCAGCGCGTCGACGTACGACACGTCGCTGCCGTCGCCCTTCTCGCCCCCGGCCGTGATGGGCCGCTGCTTGGCGCTGATGATGCCGGAGGTGACCGTGCCGGCCAGGTCGAAGGGGGCGCCGATGGCCACGACCGGGTCGCCGACCTGCACGTTGTCCGAGTTGCCGAGGGGCAGCGGGATGAGTCCGCTGACGCCCTTCACCTTCACGACGGCGAGGTCGTAGCCGCTGTCCCGGCCGACGACCTCGGCCTGGGCGGTCTGCCCGCCGTTGAAGGTCACGGTGATCTCGCCGCCCGACCCGGCGGGCTGCACGACGTGGTTGTTGGTGAGGATGTGCCCGCGGGTGTCGAGCACGAAGCCGGTGCCCGTGCCCTGCTCGCCCGCGCCGCTGACATGCAGCGTGACCACGCTGGGCAGGGCCCGCCCGGCGATCCCGGCCACACTGCCGGCGTCCCGCGCGGTGGCCTCTTCCCCGGCCTGCGGCAGCTCGACGGTCCCGACACCCCCGTTCCGCTCCAGATACGTCCCCACGGCGCCGCCGATGCCTCCGGACACGAGCGCGAGCAGCACCGCACCGAGGACCAGGGACTTCTTGCCCCGCCTGCGCCGCTGCTCCGTGCTGAGCACGGCGGCGCCGTTCTGCTGGAGAGGCCCGTCTCCCCAGGCGCCCGAGGGAGCCGCCCAGGGGTCGTAGCGCTGCCAGGGGCCGGGGGCGGGAGCAGGTCCCGGCGCCGGTGCCGACGCATCGGCGGGGACCGGTACGGCCGGCATGGGCACAGGGGCGCCGGGCGCCGGCATCTCGGCCGGGGCCGCAGGAGCGGGCACGTGCGCGCCGGGCGCGGAGACGCCGGAAGCCGTCGGCATCTCGGCCGGCGCGTGAGGCGTAGGCCCGTGAACGCCGGAGGCCGGGGCGGGCGGGGTGGTGCCGTGCCCCGGCGGTGCGGCGGGGGCACCCGGCACGGTGGGCTGCTGCCCCGGTATCGCCACGCCCTGCGCGGGTGTCGTCGCCGGGTGCTGCACGGGCGGCGCGGGCGCCCAGGGGCCGGGTTCGCCGTAGGGCGGGGTGCTGTAGGGGTCGGGGTCGTGCAGCGGCTTGGGAGCGCCCTCGGCCGGACCGGCAGGGGCGTCCTGGCCGCCGGGCTCGCGGGCCGCGGGGATCGCGGCAACGACCTCGGCGGCGGCCTGGCCGGGGTCAGCCTCCCCCACCCCGCCGGGTGCCGATGCAACGGGCTCCTCCGAGGCCCCGCTCGGCCCCCCGGACGCAACCACCTCGGGACGCCTCAACTCGTAGTCGCCGTCTTCGGCAGGCCGGGCCGCCGGACGCGCCAGCTCGAAGTCCCCGTCGGTGCCGGCCGGCTCCGCGGGGGTCGTCACCGGCTCGTGCGCGCCCTGGTCCCCCGCCACGGCGCCGTCCGTACCCTCCGGCTCTTCCGCAAGGTCCTGCAGCCGTGGACGGCTCCACCACTTCGCTTTCGTGGGCTTCCCCTCGTTCATGCTCTCCCCACAGCCGCGGCACGGCTCGTCGCGGTGGCCGCGGTTCGTCGAATCGGCGCCCGGCCACACCTCGGCAGCGGGCGACAACCCCCGGATTCAATCAGGTTCGCGGGCCGGTGCGCAGAGCCCGGTCAGCGAGCCGTACGGGAGGAGGCGCGGGAAGAGGGGGACGAGGCCGGGCCCGGGAGGGGCTCGGCGAACAAGGGGGCCGTGATCTCGGGGACCGTGGACCACGAGGTCAGGGCAGCCGGCGTGGCCGCTTCGAGCGGACGTATCAACGGGGACATGACGGCCGCACCGGCCACCACCGGGGCGGTCAGCGCGTGCAGCGCGTGATGCCGGGCGGCGGAGGGCACCCCGGGCAGCAGCGGCGCGGACACCTCGGTCGGGGCGACCGGGCCGTGGCCGAGCGTGTTCTGGCCGTGCACCTGCCCGAGCAGCGGCGCCGTCCGGCGGCGCTGGGATTCGGGCGGTGCCGCGGGACCGGTGCCCTGGGTGCGCACCGGGGTCACGTTGCTCCCCGAGCCCTGGCCGCCGCGGGCCTCCGTGTCGGCCGGGGTGACGGTGGTGACCCCGCCCAGCGCGATCGCGGCCAGGGACACGGCACCGGCGGCCACGAACGCGAACCGCAGCCGCGATGAGGACCGGTCGGTGTCGGGCCGGCCTACGTCGTGGATACGGAAGCCCCTCCCCGACGGCAGGCCCCGGTGGTCCGAGGGCAGGGCGCCGGTGTCGGAGGGCAGGCTCGGGCTTCCCGGGGGGACGGGCAGCACGGGCAGGTGCGGCCGGGCCGGGGCGTACCCGAACTCGAACCGCTCGCCGCGCTTCACCCCGAACGCCCCGGACGATCCGAACCGTCCGGACAGTCCTCCGGGCAGCCCTCCTCCGCCCGGCGGTGTGAGGTCACCGTCCGGGCCGCCGCCCGCGGGTAGTCCCTGCAGGCGGGCCAGGAAACTCTCGGAGGGGGGCGGCGGGGCCGCCTCCGCGAACACGTTCTTCAGCCGGCGCTGGGCGTCCACCTCCGCCTTGCACTTCGGGCAGGTGGCCACGTGCGCCAGTACGCGCTCACGCGCGTCATGACCGAGCTCTCCGTCCACCAGGGCGGAGAGTCGGTCTCCCAGATGCTGCTCTGCGAGGTGACCCTCGGAAGCTTTCGGCCGAGATCCGCTCACGCGCTCGCGCCCCCTCCTCCCAGGGCCGGTACACGGGGCACGAAGGAGCGGCGCTCGGCACGCGCCTCCGGAGAGCGGTGCGCGAGGGCCTTGCGCAGCTGGGAGCGGCCCCGGTGGATCCGCGAGCGGACCGTGCCGAGCTTCACGCCGAGGGTCGCAGCGATCTCCTCGTACGACAGTCCTTCGATGTCGCACAGGACCACCGCGGCGCGGAACTCGGGGGCGAGGGTGTCGAGGGCCTGCTGGACGTCCGCGTCGAAGTGCGCGTCGTTGAAGACCTGCTGCGGCGTGGGTTCCTTGCTGGGCAGCCGCTCGGCCGCGTCCTCGCCGAGGGCGTCGAAGCGGATGCGCTGCTTGCGGCGGACCATGTCCAGGAACAGGTTGGTGGTGATGCGGTGCAGCCAGCCCTCGAAGGTGCCGGGCGTGTAGGTCGACAGGGAGCGGAAGACGCGGACGAAGACCTCCTGCGTGAGGTCCTCCGCGTCGTGCTGGTTGCCGGTGAGGCGGTAGGCGAGCCGGTAGACCCGGCCGCTGTGCGTGCTGACGATCTCCTCCCACGTGGGCGGAGTCCACGCCTGCCCGTCCGCGTCGGTGGTGAAGGTCGCGGTCTGGGCGAAGTCAGCGGCGTGACTGTGGTCAGCAGCGGTGTCGTTCACGGATGTCGGCCTGCCCGCCGATCCGAGGAAGCGCCGGAGCACTCCTCCGCGATCCACAGGCGCAGCCGCACCTCCCCTGTCAGCTCTGGTGGTGTCCAGTGGAGCCCCTACCATAGCCACCTCGCCCGTTAGGACCGGATAAGCGGTTTTACGAGAATTTGATCTGGGCTGATACGCCTCGTACTGCTGCGTCGGCACTTGCTCGGTGTCCTGGTCCACCGCTCGCCCCCCGTCCCGGCCCGCGCCACTTGCTCATCCCTTTAAACGACCGGTCCCATCTGCGGGTTCCCGTGCCCAACGGATACAGTCACGCCCAGGCATTCACGGGGACAGGAGAGGGTCATTACCGGCAACCGGCAGACGAGCTGGGCGTTCGCCGACGCCTATGTCGCCGAGGACGAAGCGCTGCACTGGGCCCGGGACCGGGCCCGTGAGGCAGGGCTGCGCTCGGTGACGCCCGGCACGGGCGCCGCGCTGCGGTTGCTGGCCGCGTCCGTCGACGCGAAGGCCGTCGCGGAGATCGGGACCGGTTGCGGTGTCTCCGGGATCCACCTCCTGCACGGTATGCGGCCGGACGGTGTTCTGACGACCGTGGACCCGGAGCCGGAGCACCAGCAGTTCGCCCGCCAGGCCTTCCGCGCCTGCGGCTTCGCCAGCAACCGGGCCCGCTTCATCCCGGGCCGGGCCCTGGACGTGCTGCCCCGCCTCGCGGACGCCGGTTACGACCTGGTCTTCTGCGACGGTGACCGCCTGGAGGTCATGGAGTACCTCGCTGAATCGTTGCGGCTGCTGCGCACCGGCGGGCTGGTCGTCTTCGAGGGCGCCTTCGCGAACGGCCGGACCGTGGACTCGGGTCCGCAGCCCACGGAGGTGCTGCGGCTGCGCGAGCTGCTGCGCGCGGTGCGCGAGAGCCAGGAGCTGGTGCCGTCCCTGCTGCCGGTGGGCGACGGGCTGCTGTGCGCGGTGAAACGCTGAACCGGGCGGCACGTTAGCGGAGCCGAAGCCGGGGCAGGCGAGTGCCATCGGTGAGAAAACAGCCGCCCCGGCATCACAGGTGATGCCGGGGCAACTGAAAGGGTATGGTCGCTTGCGCGTCAGCCGACGACCTTCTTGAGGGCGTCGCCGAGCGCGTCGGCCTCGTCCGGGGTCAGCTCGACGACGAGCCGACCGCCGCCTTCGAGCGGAACGCGCATGACGATGCCCCGCCCCTCCTTGGTCACCTCGAGCGGGCCATCACCCGTCCGCGGCTTCATGGCCGCCATGCTCGTTCCCCTTCCTGAAACCCAGCTCATCGTCAAAGCCGACGGCCCCTGAGAAGGGCACACGTGCGGTTCCTTGTGGCAGGACACGCGACACCGGCATCGAACACATTGCTTCCAAGCCATTATCCCGCATCCCAGGACCCGATGACCAACATCAGTAGGCATCGCTTGGGCAACGCACGCGAGCAAAACCACTCAATTCGGCGATGAGACTGCGATACTCCGCCACCGTTCACACCTCCGGTGAACCGATCCGGACGACATTTCTTTGACGCAGGTCACACGTCCGGTCCGGTTCCCCGCCCGCGATCTCCGTCATGCTGTCCTGCAGACCCGGGACGTACCGGCCGGTACGTCCCCGATCCGCGACCCGGAGGGGATACGCATGACCGACACCGTGCTCTACGAGGTGAGCGACGGACTCGCGACGATCACGCTGAACCGCCCGGAGGCGATGAACGCGCTGAACGTGGCGGCCAAGGTCGCCCTGCGGGAGGCGGTCGAGTCGGCGGCGGGCGACGGCGCCGTACGGGCGGTGCTGCTGACCGCCGCCGGTGACCGGGCGTTCTGCGTCGGGCAGGACCTCAAGGAGCACATCGGGCTGCTGGTCAAGGACCGGGAGACGGGCTCCCGGCAGACCATGAACACGGTCCGGGACCACTACAACCCGATCGTGCGGGCGCTGGCCGGGGCGGCCAAGCCGGTCGTCGCCGCGGTGAACGGGGTGGCGGCCGGAGCGGGCTTCGGCTTCGCCCTCGCCGCTGACTACCGGATCGTGGCGGACACGGCGGCGTTCAACACCTCCTTCGCCGGGGTGGCGCTGACCGCCGACTCGGGGATCTCCTGGACGCTGCCGCGGGTGATCGGCCCGGGCCGGGCCGCCGACCTGCTGCTCTTCCCGCGGAGCATCAGCGCGCAGGAGGCGTACGAGCTGGGCATCGCCAACCGGCTGGTGCCGGCCGGTGACCTGCGGGCGGAGGCCGAGAAGGTGGCGCGGGCGCTGGCCGAGGGCCCCACGGTGGCGTACGCGGCGCTGAAGGAGTCGGTGGCGTTCGGGCTGACGCACTCCCTGGAGGAGGCCCTGGAGAAGGAGGACGAGCTCCAGACCCGGGCCGGCTCCTCCGAGGACCATGCGATCGCGGTGCAGGCCTTCGTCAACAAGGAGAAGCCGAAGTATCTGGGCCGGTGAGCCCGGGGCGGCAGCGCCGCTGCCGGCAGCGGGCGCGTGGGGGGCTCGTCGCGCAGTTCCCCGCGCCCCCTATGTGGCGCTTCTGGCGACGCAGGTCTCCAGGTGATCGTCGACCAGGCCGCACGCCTGCATCAGGGCGTACGCCGTCGTCGGGCCCACGAAGCGCAGGCCCCGCTTCTTCAGGGCCTTGGACAGGGCCGTCGACTCGGGGGTGACGGGCGGGACGTCGGAGAGGGTCCTCGGGGCCGGACGGCCGGCCGGGTCGGGGGCGTGGGACCAGATGAGCGCGTCCAGTTCGCCCGGGGACCACTCCGTCAGCGCACGCGCGTTGGCGAGGGTCGCGTCGATCTTGGCGCGGTTGCGGATGATGCCGGCGTCGGCCAGGAGGCGCTCGCGGTCGTCGTCGGTGAAGGCGGCGACCGAGGCGATCTTGAAGTCGGCGAAGGCGGCGCGGAAGCCGGGACGGCGGCGCAGGATCGTGATCCAGGACAGGCCGGACTGGAAGGCCTCCAGGCTGAGGCGCTCGAAGAGCGCGTCGTCGCCGTGGACCGGGCGGCCCCACTCCTCGTCGTGGTACGCCACGTACTCCGGGGCGGACAGGGCCCAGGGGCAGCGCAGCCCGCCGTCCGGGCCGGCCAGGGCGGCGCCGTCGCTCACGGCCGGTCCTCCTTCCCGGGGGCGGGCTTGTCCATGGACACGTGGTTCTCCCCGGACGGGTGCACCGGCCCGTGGGCGGGGCCCGACCGGGCTCCGGCCAGGGCCGACTCCAGGTCGGCGATGCGGGCGTCGCGCTCGGCGAGCTCGGCGCCCAGGCGGCTGAGGGCGTCGTCCACGTCCGCCATGCGGTAGCCGCGGGCGGCGAGCGGGAAGCGCAGGCCCTCCACGTCCGCGCGGTCGACGGGGCGGTCCGGGGGCAGCGGGTCCCGCAGCCGCTCGGGGGCGGCCTCGGGCAGCGGGCCGTTCTCGCCGCCGCCCACCACGGCGAGCGTCACCGCGCCGACCACGACGGCGAGCGCGACGACCAGGAACAGGAACATAACCATCGCGGGGCCCCCACGGTCGGATGGATCGGACTCCCCGGGAGTCCGCCGAGTCGGATGTTGTCAGGCTCCGATCGTGCCATGCGAGTCCGACAGTTAGGGTCGCAGGCGGCGGAAGACGGGACGTACCAGGAAAGGTCACAGCGGATGCTCAGGCTGGGCAGGCGGGAATTCGGGACGCACGAGCCGGTGATCATGGCGATCGTGAACCGCACCCCTGACTCCTTCTACGACCAGGGCGCCACCTTCCGTGACGAGCCGGCCCTCGCGCGCGTGGAGCAGGCCGTCGCCGAGGGCGCCGCGATCATCGACATCGGCGGGGTCAAGGCCGGGCCGGGCGAGGAGGTCACGGCCGAGGAGGAGGCCCGCCGGACGGTCGGGTTCGTCGCGGAGGTGCGGCGGCGGTTCCCGGACGTGATCATCAGCGTGGACACCTGGCGGGCCGAGGTCGGCGAGGCCGTCTGCGAGGCCGGCGCCGATCTGCTGAACGACGCGTGGGGCGGGGTCGATCCGGGGCTGGCGGAGGTCGCCGCGCGGTACCGGGTGGGCCTGGTGTGCACGCACGCGGGCGGGGCCGAGCCGCGGACCCGGCCGCACCGGATCGAGTACGACGACGTCATGGCGGACATCCTGGACGTGACGGTCGGGCTGGCCGAGCGGGCGCTCGCGCTGGGGGTGCCGCGGGAGTCGATCATGATCGATCCCGGCCATGACTTCGGGAAGAACACCCGGCACAGCCTGGAGGCGACGCGGCGGCTGGACGAGATGGTCGCCACGGGGTGGCCGGTGCTGGTGTCGCTGTCCAACAAGGACTTCGTGGGCGAGACGCTGGACCGGCCCGTGAAGGAACGGGTCGTGGGGACGCTGGCCACGACGGCGGTGTCCGCGTGGCTGGGGGCGCAGGTGTACCGGGTGCACGAGGTCGCCGAGACGCGGCAGGTGCTGGAGATGGTGGCGACGATCGCGGGGCATCGGGCCCCTGCCGTTGCCCGGCGCGGGTTGGCCTGACCGAGGTACCAGGGGGCTCCGCCCCCTGGCCCCCCGGATCTATGCCCACCCGCCGCCCGACACGGTCGGACAGGAGGCCGGGCTCGAAAAGACCCCTACCTGCCCGCCTCCTTCGACACCAACGCCACCGCCTCGTCCACGTCGTCCGTCACGTGGAACAGCAGCAGGTCCTTCTCCGCCGCCTTGCCCTGGGCGATCACCGTGTTGCGGAGCCAGTCGACCAGGCCGCCCCAGTAGTCGCTGCCGAACAGGACGATCGGGAAGCGCGTGACCTTCTGGGTCTGGACGAGGGTGAGGGCCTCGAAGAGTTCGTCGAGGGTTCCGAGGCCGCCGGGCAGGACGACGAAGCCCTGGGCGTACTTGACGAACATCATCTTCCGGACGAAGAAGTAGCGGAAGTTCAGGCCGATGTCGACGTACGGGTTCAGCCCCTGCTCGAACGGCAGCTCGATGCCGAGGCCGACCGAGACGCCCTTCGCCTCCAGAGCGCCCTTGTTGGCCGCCTCCATCGCGCCCGGGCCGCCGCCCGTGATGACCGCGAAGCCGGCGTCCACCAGGCCCCGCCCCAGCCGGACCCCCGCCTCGTACTCGGGTGAGTCGGCAGGCGTCCGGGCCGATCCGAACACGCTGATCGCGGGCGGCAGTTCGGCGAGCGTGCCGAAGCCCTCGATGAACTCCGACTGGATGCGCAGCACGCGCCAGGGGTCGGTGTGGACCCAGTCGGAGGGGGCCCGCTCGTCCAGCAGCCGCTGGTCGGTGGTGCTGGCCTGCACCTGGTCCCGCCTCTGGAGGACCGGCCCCAGGCGCTTTTCCTCCGGCGGCTGCTTCTTCCCCTCGGGGTTGCCGGTCGCCATGTGCGCTCCCTCCGTCGTGCCTGTCTTTCCACCTCAGCGTAGATCTACGCGGGTTACGAACGAGGGACGTGAGCATGTCCGCGATGAAGCGCCGTAAACACGACGGCGCCCCGGTGGGGTCAGGCGGTCAGCCAGTTCCGCAGGCGCTCCTCGCCCGCGAGGATCTTGGCGATCTCCACGCGCTCGTCCCGCTTGTGCGCCAGGTGGGGGTTGCCGGGGCCGTAGTTGACCGCCGGGACGCCGAGCGCCGAGAAGCGGGAGACGTCCGTCCAGCCGTACTTCGGCATCGGGGTGCCGCCGACCGCCTCGATGAACGCCTTCGCCGCCGGGTGGGACAGACCGGGCATCGCCGCGCCGCTGTGGTCGACGACCTCGAACCCGGTGACCCCGCAGTCCGCGAAGACCTCCCGGACGTGGGCGACGGCCTCCTCGGGGGTGCGGTCGGGCGCGTAGCGGAAGTTGACGGTGACGACGCACTCGTCGGGGATGACGTTGCCGGCCACTCCCCCGGCGATGCCGACCGCGTTCAGGCCCTCGCGGTACTCCAGGCCGTCGATGACCGGCCAGCGGGGTTCGTAGGAGGCCAGGCGGGCGAGGATCGGGGCGGCCGCGTGGATGGCGTTGGAGCCCATCCAGCCGCGCGCCGAGTGGGCCCGCTCTCCGGTGGTCTTCAGCAGCACCCGCAGCGTGCCCTGGCAGCCGCCCTCGACCTGGCCGTCCGACGGCTCCAGCAGCACCGCGAAGTCGCCCTCCAGCCACTCGGGGTGCGTCTCGGAGACGTGCTTGAGGCCGTTCAGCTCCGCGGCGACCTCCTCGTTGTCGTAGAAGACGAAGGTCAGGTCGCGGTTGGGGGCCGGGACCGTGGCCGCGATGCGCAGCTGGACCGCGACGCCCGACTTCATGTCGCAGGTGCCGCAGCCCCACAGGACGCCGTCCTCGTCGAGGCGGGAGGGGACGTTGTCCGCGATCGGGACGGTGTCGATGTGCCCGGCCAGGATCACCCGCTCGGAGCGCCCGAGGTTCGTGCGGGCGACGACGTTGTTGCCGTACCGGTCGACCGTCAGGTGGGGCAGGGCGCGCAGCGCGGTCTCGATCGCGTCGGCGAGGGGCTTCTCGGTGCCGCTCTCGGAACGGAAGTCGACGAGCCGGGCGGTGAGCTCCGCGGCGTCCAGCGTGAGGTCAAGCGAGGTGTCGGCCATGCCGTCGACCCTAACGCGCCAGGCCCCGGCCTCACTCTCCACACCCGGCACATGCCACTCCGTACTCTCCAGTACCTTGTACCGCGTGCCAGAGCAGTCCTCTCCCAAGCGCCGTGGCCGCCTCTTCCGATGCGGAGCCGCCCTCGTGGCCCTGCTCGCGGTCGCCGGGTACCTCGTCGTGCAGTACGTCACCGGGGGCTCGGGCGGACCGGGCTGCAAGGTCGTCTCCGGCAAGGGCGACGGGGCGTCGTACGAGTTCACGCCCGAGCAGGCGGTCAACGCGGCCACCATCACCGCCGTGGGGACCGCGCGCGGTCTGCCCGAGCGGGCCGTGACCATCGCGCTGGCGACCGCGCTCCAGGAGTCCGCCCTGCGCAACATCAGCCACGGCGACCGGGACTCCCTCGGCCTGTTCCAGCAGCGGCCCTCGCAGGGCTGGGGCACGCCGAAGGAGATCATGGACCCGTCGTACTCGGCCGGTGAGTTCTACGACCACCTGGTCAAGGTGCCCGGCTACACCCGGCTGCCGCTCACCGTCGCCGCGCAGCGCGTGCAGCGCAGCGGCTTCCCGCAGGCCTACGCCAAGCACGAGCCGGACGCCGCGTTGCTCGCCGCCGCCCTCACCGGACAGTCCGCGGCCACGCTGACCTGCGAGGGCCGCCCGGCCGCGACGCGGGCCTCGGGCCCGGACGGGGTGCGTGCCGCGCTCGTGCGGGACTTCGGGCGGGATGTGCTGGAGCCGGCCGGTGCCGCGGTCAACGGCTCCTCGGCGGCCACGCCGACCCCCTCCGCGAGCGCGGCGGACGGTTCCGGCGGGCGCACCGTCACGCTTCCGGTGGACGCCGACACGCCCTCCGGCGGCGGGCGGAGCCTGGACCAGCGCGGCTGGCAGCTGGCGCACTGGGCCGTCGCCAACGCCTCCGAGCTGCACATCGCCCGGGTCACCTACGCGGGGCGGGAGTGGGTCGCCGGGAACACCGCGAGCCAGTGGCGGGAGCCCTCGGCGGAGGGCACCGCGGGTGCGGAACGGAACGCCGACGCGGTCCGAATCGTCACGATGCGCTAGATCGCGCAGGGGTGCGGGGACTCACCCCGGGGGGTTACCCGCGCGGCCCGGCGGCGACGGAGTGCGCAGGTTTTCGCACCCTCACCCGGGCCACCGGGAGAACCCTTGGGAGCACAGGGCTGGAAGGATTCGGCGGGGTTCTCGCGAAGGCCTCTTTGACCGTTTTCGTCCGCAGCCGATAATGCGACGCATTACCAACTCTTTACGTTGCGCCGCCGCAACCTTCGCGGGCTTCGAGCGGTAGTCACTGCGTCCGAGCCGGGGTGATCCACAGCCAGTCGATCAACTGCCGGACCCGGTCGGACAGTTCACGAAGGTCACTGTTCTCTCCCGTCGAAGGAGCACCATGTCCCTCCCCCTGACCCGCCGGATCGCCCGTGCCGCGCTGATCGTCGCTGCGGGAGCGGCTGCCGGGGTCGGCGCGGCCGGCTCCGCCAGCGCGGCCCCCGAGCTGCCCGCCACCCCGAACCTCGGGGGCCTGACCGCCGTGGACGGGGCCAACGCCGGCAACACCGCCGACGGTGCGGCTCAGAACGTCACCGAGTCCGCGGGTGACACCGGCGGCAAGACCCTCAAGAAGGCGGTGCCGGCCGCGGGCAAGACCGGTGGCAAGACTGTCAAGGAGACCACCCCCGTGGCGCAGAAGGCGGCCGGTGACGCGGCGGGCTCCGCCGGGCAGCTCGTCGGCGACACGGCCGGTTCGGCCAAGGGCGGCCGGCCCACGGACTCCCTGACCAAGGGTGGCGTGCCGTCCGCGGACACCCTGCCGGGGAAGAGCCTGCCGGTCGGCTGACGCGTCGGCGTCGTGACCGCGAAGGGGTCCGGGGAACTCCCCCGGACCCCTTCGCCGTGTGCCCGGCGGCGGTCACAGACGCTGTACGGCCGCCGCGACCCGTTCGTCCGTCGCCGTCAGCGCCACGCGGACGAACTCCGCGCCCGCGGGGCCGTAGAAGTCTCCGGGCGCCACGAGGATGCCGCGCTTGGCGAGGTGGTCGACCGTGTCCCAGCAGGATTCGCCCCTGGTGGCCCACAGGTAGAGGCTGGCCTCGCTGTGCTCGATCCGGAAGCCGTGGGTGACGAGGGCCTCGCGCAGCAGCTCACGGCGGGACGCGTAGCGCTCGCGCTGGACTCGGACGTGGTCGTCGTCGCCGAGGGCCGCGACCACCGCCGCCTGCGTCGGAGCCGACGTCATCATGCCGCCGTGCTTGCGGATCTCCAGCAGCGGCCCGAGGACCGCCGGGTCGCCGGCCAGGAAGGCCGCGCGGTAGCCGGCGAGGTTCGAGCGCTTGGAGAGGGAGTGCACGCAGACGATGCCGTCGTACGAGCCGCCGTTGACGTCCGGGTGCAGGACGGAGACCGGGTCGGCCTCCCAGCCCAGCTCCAGGTAGCACTCGTCGGAGAAGAGCAGGATGCCGTGCGAGCGGGCCCAGGCGACGATCCGGGTCAGCTCCTCCTTGGAGAGGACCTTGCCCGTGGGGTTCGACGGGGAGTTCAGCCAGAGGAGCTTCAGGCCGTCGGGGTCCAGCTCCGTCGGGTCGTCGTAGGCCTCGTACTCGGCACGCGCCAGCCGGGCGCCGACCTCGTACGTCGGGTAGGCCAGGCGCGGGTAGGCCACCCGGTCGCCGGGGCCGAGGCCCAGCTGGGTCGGGAGCCAGGCGACGAGCTCCTTGGAGCCGACGATCGGCAGCACGTGGCGGTGGGTGACGTCCCGGGCGCCGAGGCGGCGCTCGACCCAGCCGGTGATCGCGTCGCGCAGTTCGGGCGTGCCCCAGACGGTCGGATAGCCCGGCGAGTCGGCCGCGGCCACCAGCGCTTTCTGGATCAGCTCGGGCACCGGGTCGACCGGGGTGCCGACGGACAGGTCGACGATGCCGTCCGGATGGGCGGCGGCCGTGGCCTTGTACGGAGTCAGCTTGTCCCAGGGGAAGGTGGGGAGGCGGTCGGAGACTGCGGACACGGGTTCTGGCTCACTTTCTGGTACGTACGAGCCGGTCACGGCAAACGCCTCGGCCCCGTACGGCGATCAGCGGGCTGATCGGGCCGTACGGGACCGAGGCGGCACGGAATGCGGGCCGCTCTTACTGGTTCTGCGGCGGCAGCGCGGCGACGAAGGGGTGGTCGCGCTCGATCAGCCCCAGCTTGCTGGCTCCGCCGGGCGAACCGAGCTCGTCGAAGAACTCGACGTTCGCCTTGTAGTAGTCCTTCCACTCCTCTGGAGTGTCGTCCTCGTAGAAGATCGCCTCGACCGGGCAGACCGGCTCACAGGCACCACAGTCGACGCATTCGTCCGGGTGGATGTACAAGGACCGCTGGCCCTCGTAGATGCAGTCGACCGGGCACTCCTCGATGCACGCCTTGTCCTTGACGTCGACACAAGGCTGCGCGATGACGTAGGTCACGCTGTCGTTCCTCCTCGATAGGGCGCTGGCGGGCCTCCTCAGGCTCCGCCGCCTGGCGCGCGGGAGCGCGGCGTCGTCGATGCCCGCCCCTAGTATCTCCGTTCCTGGGCATGATCCGAACAGGAGGGGTGAACTGACCTGTGGAAATCTCTGCCGCCGGGCGACTCGAGGTCCGTATCACCGCTGCTGACGTGGGCAAACGGGTCTCCGTACGGAGCTTGATCGAACATGAGGCTCCGGGTGAGAAGTTCACCGACACGGTCGGTGTTCTCACATCATGGGACAACGGTGTGCTGCTGATCACACGGAAGAGCGGCGAGAGCGTCCGCATCGCGGAATCCGCGCTGGTCGCGGGCAAGATCGTGCCCGCCGCTCCGGCGCGTCGCCGCGGTCCGGCCGCCTCCTACGAGGAGCTGGCCCGGGTCGCCGCGCGGGCCTGGCGGCCCGTGGAGAGCGAGCGGCTCGGCGGGTGGGAGCTGCGGGCCGCGTCCGGGTTCACGCGGCGGGCCAACTCGGTGCTGCCGCTGGGCGCGCCGGACCTGCCGCTCGACGAGGCCCTGGACGCCGTGCGGCGCTGGTACGGCGAGCGCGGACTGCCCGCCTACGTCCAGACCGCGACCGGCGCCGAGGGCACGCAGGAGCTGCTCTGCGCCGAGCTGGAGCGGCGGGGCTGGGTGCGGGAGGTGACCGCCGAACTGTGGATCGGGCCGCTGGCGCCGATCGCCGACCGGGGTGACCCGGCGGGGGTCGCGCTGTCCCGGGAGGCCGGCGAGGGCTGGCTGGCCCGGTATCAGCGCAAGGGCGTGAGCGAGGTGGCGCTGCGGGTGCTCCGGAGCGGGCCGTCGGTGTGGTTCGCGACCGTTCCCGGGGCGGCCGAGGGGGCGCCTCCGGCCGCCATCGGGCGGTGTGTCGTCGACGGTCGGTGGGCCGGGTTCGCCGCCGTCGAGGTCGATCCGGCGCTGCGGCGGCAGGGGCTCGGCACGGCCGTGATGGCCGCGCTCGCCCGGCAGGCGCTCGACGAGGGCGCGTCGGCCGCGTGGCTCCAGGTCGAGGCCGACAACGCGGGAGCGCGGGCGCTCTACGCCGGAATGGGCTTCACCGCGCACCACGCCTACCACCACTACCGGTCGCCGGAAGACCGCGGCACGGCCGGTAACCGATCGTCGTGAGAGGGCACGAGCCAGATATGCGTCCCCCGTACCCCCCGCCCCCCGAACGGTCCGCCGAGCTGCGGCGGCGGTTCGCCGAAGAGGCCCGGTCCGAGCGTCCCGATCTGTCGGCGCTGTGCCTGCTGGTGGGCGCGGCGGCGGACGGGGAGCTGGACGAGGCGGGCCTGGATGCCGCGCAGGTCGAGCTGGACCGGCTGGCCGGGCTGCTGCCGTTCCGGCCCGGGGGGCCGCGGGCGTGGGCGGTGGCCCTGCGCGAGCTGCTCGGTGAGCGGATGGGGTTCCACGGCACCCCCGGCGACTACCAGCGCCTGGAGTCCTCACTGCTGCACGAGGTGCTGGTGCGGCGCAGGGGGCTGCCGATCCTGCTGTCCGTGGTGTGGATGGAGGTGGCCCGGCGGGCCGGGGCGCCGGTGTACGGAGTGGCCCTGCCGGGGCATTTCGTGGTCGGGTTCGGGCCCGACGAGGGGCAGGTGCTGGCGGATCCGTTCGACGGCGGGCGGGTGCTCACGGGGGCGGACGCCGAGTTGCTGGTCGTCGGGGCCACGGGGGCGGGGGTCGATCCGTCGATGCTGCGGCCGGCCGATCCGCTGGATGTGGTGCTGCGGATCCTGAACAACGTGCGGGCGTGGGCCGCGGCCCGTCCCGAGCGGTCGGACGTGGCGTTGTGGGCGGTGGAGTTGTCGTTGCTGCTGCCGTCGCATCCGGCTCGGTTGCGGTACGAGCGGGCGCAGTTGCTCGTGCAGCGGGGGGAGTTCGTGGGCGGGGCCCTGGAGTTGGAGGCCTATGCGGAGGTCGTCTCGGCGGTGGACGAGGGGGCCGCGGAGCGGGTGCGGGGGGAGGCTTTGGCGGCCAGGGCGATGCTCAACTGACGCCTTCTCGCCATAGGTGTTCCGTGGTCGCGGGCGACGGCGTCGGCCTCTTGGCCCAGAAGGCCTGGCGGGTGGTGGCGTCCATGCCGGTGGTGGGCTCGTCCAGGACGATGAGGTCGCTGTCGCCCGCGGTGGCCAGGGCGAAGCGGACACGCTGGGCCTGGCCGCCGGAGAGCTTGTCGACCTTGCGGACGGCGATCTGCGCGACGCCCGCGCGCGCCAGGACCTCGGAGGGCCGGTACGGCTTCGGGTGCAAATCGCAGGCGAGCCGTACGAGTTCGGCGACGGTGACCTCGTCCATGAGGCCGCTGCTCTGCAGCATGGCGCCCACGCGCCCGGCGACGATGGCGGCCCGGGGGCTGGTGCCGAAGAGACGGACCGTGCCGCTGTCGGGCCTCTTGTGGCCGAGCAGCAGATCGAGGGTGGTGGACTTGCCGGCACCGTTGGGGCCGAGCAGCGCCACGGTCCGGCCGGGGCTGAGACCGAGAGTCAGTCCGTCCACGGCCCGGACGGCGTCGTATGCCTTGCTCACCTGGTCGAACTCGACCACCGGGGCTGTCGTTGTCATCCGGCCATCGTGGCGCCGGGGGTGCGGACGGGGGCAGTGCCGGGCGTCCGGAGTGCCGCATGACAGGTGTCATGCGCCCGGGGTGACGACGAGAGCCCCCGCCCTCACGGGGCGGGGGCTCTCGTGCGGCGGATGGCCGGAGGTCAGTTCGGCTTGGTGTCGATGACTCCGACGCGCTCCGCGGGCGTCTTGCCGCGCAGGGCCTTGCGCAGCGCCGTGACGACGTCCTGCGGGAGGACGTCCCGCTTGCCGCTCGCGCCCTCGATCTGCACGCCCTCGAAGGTCGTGCCGTACGCCTCCTGGAGCGCCTTGAGGTTGTACGTGTCCACGAGCTTGCCGTCGACGGCCTTGAAGCTCAGGATCTTCGGCAGCGAGACCTTGCCGAAGTCGATGCTGTGGGCCGCGTCGGTGCGGATGGTGACGAGGTCGGACATCGCGGGCCGCGCGAACTCCTTCAGCATCCGGTCGACCTCGGCGTTCGAGACCGTCGGCTGCCGGGTGGTGGTCGGGAGGTTCACCGTGCCGCCCGAGCCGGTCTCCACCTGGGTGCGGTACGCCTCCTCCACCGTCGTCGTCGCCTTGGCGAGGTCGATGCCCTTGCCCACCTTGCCGTACACAGGGACGGCCTTGCCGCCCTTGAACTCGATCGTGCCGTCGGCCGACGCGCCGGAGCCGCCGGCGGCGTCCTCCAGGGAGGCGTGCAGCTTCTCTTCGTCGACGGGCATGACCGGCGTGACGACGCGGTGGCTGCCGAAGAGCGAGGCGATCACGGAGACCGGGTTGTAGTCGCTCTTGGCCGCCGCGTCGGCCGTGGCGTCCATGTCGAACTGCAGGCCCGCGTTGTCCGGGTCGAGGGCGACGGTCTTGCCGCCCACCGACAGCTTCAGCTCCTTGCCGACGCGGTCGTCGAAGGCCTCGTCGAGCTTCCTGACCGCGCCGTCGCGGGTGGTGCCGCCGATGTCGACGCCGAGCACGGTGGTGCCCTTGGGCACGTCGGTGCGGTTCATCAGCAGCCCGGCGCCGTAGACGCCACCGGCGGCCACGACCACGCCGACCGCGAGCAGTACGAGCTTGTTGCGGCCCTTCTTCTTCGGCGCCTTGGAGGAGCTCGCCGGGGGCGGGGAGACCGGCTCGGGCAGCTTCGGGGCCGTGTGGGGCGCCGGGCCGTCACCGGGTGCGCCCGGGCCGAACGGCGAGGCCGCGCCGGACGGCACGACGGGGATGCCGCTGGTGACCGTGTGCCCGGAGACGTTGTCGTGCCGGGGGCCGTAGCCCGGGCCGTCCGCGGGTTCGGGGGCCGGCTTCTGCGGGGTGAGGATGGCGGTGTCGTCGCTCATGCCCCCGCCGGGGCCGGGGCCCGCGGCGCCGGGAACGGGGGTGCCGCCCTGGGCGCCCGGCCCACCGGGGCCGCCAGGGGCGCCGGCTACGCCCGCACCGGCGGGACCTCCCGGGCCGCCGGGGCCGCCGCCTATGGCTCCCGGCCCGGCGGGCGCGCCGGGGCCTCCCGGGCGGCCGGGGTTGTTGAAAGCCTCGCGGGCGCCGGGCCGGCCCGGGTCACCGAAGCCGCCGGGGGCACCGGGGCCGCCAGGAGCGCCGGAGCGGCCGGGATCGTTGAAGGCCTCGGGGGCGCCGGGCCGGGCCGGGTCGCCGAAGCCGCCGGGCCCGCCGGGGGCACCAGGACCGCCGGGGGCGTCGAAGGCACCCGGGCCGGCCTGGCCGCCGGGGCCGCCCGGCTCGTTGCCGAAGCCGCCGGGGCCGCCCGGGCCGCCGGGTGCGTTGACGCCGGGGGACGCCATCGGGCCGTCGCCGGTGACCGGTCCGCCGGTCGGGCCGGCCGGGCCCTGCGCTCCGGGCGTGCCCGTCTCGCCGAAGCCGTTGGCAGCGCCCGGGCCGCCGTTCTGGCCGTCGTAACCGCCCTGACCGTTCTCGGAGAAGTACGGCAGGTCGTCGCGGCGCGGTTCGCCGCCGCCGGGGGCGGGACGCGAGCCGTTGCCCAGCGGGCCCGCCGCCAGGGCCTCGGTGACGTCGAAGGAGCCGGTGCCGCCGCCGTGCCCGGGCGCGACGGGGCCGCCGGTCGCGCCGCCCGGGAGCCCGGCACCGTTCGTGCCGCCGGAGCGGGAGCCGCCCGGCGCGCCCATGGACCCGACCACGCCTCCGGGCCGCCCGGCACCCGGCCGGGCACCACCGGACGCACCGGCGGCGGGACCGCCCGCGCCGGAGCCGCCCGCCGCGGGGCCCGAACCGCCCGGCAGCCCGGCCCCGTTGGTGGAGCCGCTGCCCGGACCGCCCTTGCCTCCGCCGGACTTGCGCGGCGCGAACCAGTCGCTGGCCGGCTTGTCGTCGCCCGGCTGCGCGGGATCGGCGGGAGACTCGACCGTGCCCGCGGACGGGGCGGCGCCCGGCGCCGTCGGCTCCTCACCGCGCGTGTCGGTGTCGGCCGGACTCTCCGCCTCGGCGACGGGCTTGCGCACCACCACGGGCGGAATCGGCCGCGACCCGGGGATGTTGATCCGGATCCGGGTCGTCAGCGTGGTCTCGGTCTTGCGTTCCTCCGGCCGCGTGGCGGAACGGCCAGCGTCCGTACCGGCGTCGGAGACCGTCGGGGTCCCGTACGGCGGCGTACCCGACGGGTAGGCGGCTCCGCCGCGCCCGTTGGGCCCGGAGGACGGAGTGTCAGTTTCACGACTCAAGGCAGGTTCTCCCGGTTGGCTCCGCCGCCCGACACGACCTCACGCGGGCAGCTCGGCGGCGCGCACCACCATACTGGCCACTTCTCGCCCGTATCCCGTGACCGCCTTGGAAACCCACACCGGACCCCCACGGCCACGTCCTGGCGAAGTGGTACGTCACTTGGCAAGTCGGACGGGATCGCCGTCCGGTTGCCGCCCCGGGGCGAGGGTGGCGCAGATCACAGCCACGGCGATGCCCCCGAGCAGGAAGAGATAGGAGCCGCTCCCGGCGGCGAAGAGGAAGTCGCCCTCGGTGCGGCTGGCGGTGAGCAGGACGACGGCGAGCATCCAGCCCGCGGCTACCGCGACGCCCCCGGCCCGGCCGCCGAGGACGCGGGTGGCGCCCAGGACGGCTCCGGCCTCACCGGCCAGGGCGAGCAGCAGCCCGCCCGGGAACCACCCGGGCTGCACCAGCGCCCCGGCCACGCCGACCACGGCGCCGAGCACGAAGAACCCGAGGCAGGCGGCGGCGCGTCCGGCGGTGGGCGGCCGCATCGGCTGGGCGAGCATCGGCGTGCGGTCGCTCATGAGGCCTCCCCGACACCGGCGAACAGGTCCGTCTCCCGCTCGCCCGGGCCCCGCTCGCCTCGCACCAGCTCGTAGTACTCGGTGGTGAGGATCGGCTGGGCGAGTTCGTTGGAGAGCACGAAGTACGGTCCGGACACGGTGATCTGGGTGGCGTGGGCACGCATGGCGGCGGCCTTGGCTCCGGCGTGGGCGGTGCCGTCGATCACGGTGGTGATCCGCTCCCCCGGCACGACGCCCGGGACGTCGTCGACGTCGGCGGCCTTGGTGAAGGGCGTGCCGGGCAGGTCCTTGCGGAGCCGCGCGAAGGCCTCCTCCACAACCGGCCGGGGGACCCGGTTCCAGTAGACCTTGGGGACCGGCAGGCCGGCATCGGCGCACAGGTCCACGGCGCGCATCGCGACGCGGTGGGCCTGGATGTGGTCGGGGTGGCCGTAGCCGCCGTTGTCGTCGTAGGTCACGAGGACCTGGGGGCGTACCTCGCGGATCACCTCGACGAGGTGCGCGGCGGCCTCGTCGACGTCGGCCTGCCAGAAACAGGCGGGGTCCTCGTTGTCGGGCAGGCCCATCATCCCGGAGTCGCTGTAGCGGCCGGCGCCGCCGAGCAGGCGGACGTCCCGGACGCCGAGCTCGGCCATGGCGGCGGTGAGCTCACTGCGGCGGTGCTGGCCCAGGGCGGCGCCCGTCAGGTGCGCGAGCCCGGGCGGGATGACCTCGCCGCGTTCGCCGAGGGTGCACGTGACCAGGGTGACGTGGGCACCCTCGGCCGCGTACCTGGCCATGGTCGCCCCGTTGTTGATCGACTCGTCGTCCGGGTGCGCGTGCACCAGCAGCAGACGCCTCGCGGAGCGAGGTGGGGGTCCCCCCTGCTCGGAGAGCTTGGGGGAGGGCAGTTCCGTCATGGGGCCAGCCTACGAGGTCCCCGGACGGTCAGAACTTGATGCTGCCGATCATGCCCGCGATGTTCGTCGTCAGCTCGTTGATCGTGGGAGCGACGGTCGAGGAGGCGAGGTAGAAGCCGAGCAGCATGCAGACGATCGCATGCCCCGCCTTCAGCCCCGACTTCTTGACGAGCAGGAAGACGATGATCGCCAGCAGCACCACCGCCGAAATCGAGAGTGCCACGGCGGCTCACCTCCAAAGATCCACGAGGACGCGGGGGGTCGGACTATGGGGGCATCAAATCCGTACAGCAGCCAGCAGGTTCATACCCACTATGCGACATTGATCATAACTATCCGTCTGCGCGCATCGATCGGCGCACGGCCGCACAAGGGGGCGCATGGCCAATATGGTCAGGGCATGACGACCGAGCCTCACTCCTTCCCCCGACGGCACGCCCGTACCCAGCGCTTCACGCTCGGCGCGCCGCGTTCGTTCACCGTGGCGCCCGACGGTTCGCGTGTCGTGTTCCTGCGCTCCGGTTCCGGTACGGACCGGGCGAATTCGCTCTGGGTCCTCGACGTCGAGGAGGGCGGGGAGCGCGTGGCCGCCGACCCGCGCGCCCTGCTGGGCGGTGCTTCGGAGAACCTCTCGCCGGAGGAGCGGGCCCGGCGCGAACGCAGCCGCGAGGGCGGTGCCGGCATCGTCGGGTACGCCACCGACTCGGCCGTCGAGTTGGCCTCTTTCGCCTTGTCAGGGCGGCTTTTCGCGGCCGAGCTGCGGGCCGGGACGGCACGTGAGCTGCCCGCGCCGGGGCCCGTGATCGACCCGCGTCCGTCGCCCGACGGGCGGCATGTCGCCTATGTCGCGCAAGGCGCCCTGCGGGTGGTGGGCGCCGAGGGGGAGGGCGACCGGGCGCTCGCCGAGCCGGAGGCGGAGAACGTCTCGTACGGGCTGGCCGAGTTCATCGCGGCCGAGGAGATGGGGCGTTCGCGGGGCTACTGGTGGGCTCCGGAGTCGGACCGGCTGCTCATGGCGCGGGTGGACGACACGCCGGTGGAGCGGTGGTGGATCGCCGACCCGGCGCATCCGGAGCGGGAGCCGCAGCGGGTGCCGTACCCGGCGGCGGGCACCGGCAACGCGGAGGTGCGGCTGTTCGTGATCGGCCTGGACGGGCTGCGCACGGAGGTCGCCTGGGACCGGGCGCGCTATCCGTACCTGGCACATGTCCACTGGTCAGCGGCGGGCGCGCCCCTGCTGCTCGTACAGGCGCGCGACCAGCGCAGTCAGCTGATCCTGGCCGTGGATCCGGATTCCGGCGCGACGCGGATGGTGCACGCCGACGAAGATCGAACATGGCTTGATCTTTTCCCCGGGGTGCCCTGCTGGAGCCCGTCCGGGCAGCTGGTGCGGATCGCCGACGAGGGCGGTGCGCGGGTGCTGGCGGTCGGGGACCGGCCGCTCACGGGCGCGCAGCTGCACGTCCGGGCCGTGCTGGACGTCTCCGAACACGACGTGCTGATCTCGGCGTCGGCGGGTGCGGAGGCCGCCGGTGAGCCGGAGACGGGCCAGGTGCACGTGTACCGGGTGAACGAGCTGGGCGTGGAGCGGGTGTCGCAGGAGCCGGGCGTGCACGCGGCGGTGCGGGCCGGGGAGGTGACGGTTCTGGTCTCGGCGACACTGAACCGGCCAGGTTCACTCGCACAGGTCCTGCGCGACGGAAAACCGACCAGGACTGTCCCTTCATACGCGGAAGATCCTGGTATGTCCCCCCGCGTGACACTCACCGAGGGGGGCGCACGCCGCGTCCCGTGCGCCGTACTTATGCCTCGGGACTACGACGGTGACACCCCCCTGCCGGTGCTCATGGACCCGTACGGAGGGCCGCACGGGCAGCGGGTGGTCGCCGCCCACAACGCCCACCTCACGTCGCAGTGGTTCGCGGACCAGGGCTTCGCGGTGGTGGTCGCGGACGGCCGCGGCACGCCGGGCCGCTCCCCCGCCTGGGAGAAGGCGGTCCACCACGACTTCACGCTGTCCCTGGACGACCAGGTGGAGGCGCTGGAGGACCTCGCGAAGCGGCACCCCCTGGACCTGTCCCGGGTGGCGATCCGCGGCTGGTCGTACGGCGGCTGGCTGGCGGGTCTGGCGGTGCTGCGCCGCCCGGACGTCTTCCACGCGGGCATCGCGGGTGCGCCGGTGACGGACTGGGCCCTGTACGACACCCACTACACGGAGCGCTACCTGGGCATGCCGGCGGAGCACCCGGAGTCGTACGCGAAGAGCTCCCTGGTCACCGCCGACGGGCTGTCCTCCCCCGCCGGGCCGCACCGCCCGCTGATGATCGTGCACGGTCTCGCCGACGACAACGTGGTGGTCGCCCACGCCCTGCGCCTGTCCTCGGCGCTGCTGGCCGCCGGCCGCCCCCACGAGGTGCTGCCGCTGTCCGGCGTCACCCACATCACCCCCCAGGAACAGGTCGCCGAGAACCTGCTGCTCCTCCAGGTCGACTTCCTGAAGCGCTCCCTGGGCATGACGACCGCCTGAACACGGCAACGGGCCGGGACGCCTGCCGGCGCCCGGCCCGTCTACGGCACCCGCACGGCCGTACGCTGACCAGCCTGACGTGTCCGTATATCGGAACCGGGTCAGCGAAGTTGCCTGTGTGTTAACGCAGTTGGCGGGGGTTCCGGGGCCGCCCCAATGGACCGGAGACACCGATTCCCGGCGCCTCTGTGAGATGCCGGGAAACGGTGGGGCGCCCTGCGGCCGGTCAGGCCGCGTGGACCACGTCCTTCTCCTCCGCGAAGTGGCAGGCGGACTCGTGCGCCGCCGGGGTGTCCACGCCCTTGAAGCGCTCGGGGACCGCCAGGAGCGGGACCTCCTGGGCGCACTTGTCCTCGGCCTTCCAGCAGCGGGTGCGGAAGCGGCAGCCCGAAGGCGGGTTGGCCGGGGACGGGACGTCGCCGGTGAGGATGATCCGCTCGCGGCCCTCACGGGACTCCGGGTCGGGGACCGGGACGGCCGACAGCAGCGCCTGGGTGTAGGGGTGCGTCGGGTGGTCGTAGATCTCCGTGTCCGTGCCGATCTCGGCCATCTTGCCGAGGTACATCACACCCACGCGGTCCGAGATGTGCCGGACGATCGACAGGTCGTGCGCGATGAAGAGGTACGAGAGGTTGAACTCGTTCTGCAGCTTCTCCATCAGGTTGATGACCTGCGCCTGGACGGACACGTCCAGCGCGGAGACCGGCTCGTCGCAGACGATGATCTCGGGGTTCAGGGCCAGGCCGCGGGCGATGCCGATGCGCTGGCGCTGACCGCCCGAGAACTGGTGCGGGTAGCGGTTGATGTACTCGGGATTGAGGCCGACGACGTCCAGGAGGTCCTGGACCTTGCGGCGGCGGTCGCCCTTCGGCGCCACCTCGGGGTGGATCTCGAAGGTCTCCCCGATGATGTCGCCCACCGTCATACGGGGGTTGAGCGAGGTGTACGGGTCCTGGAACACCATCTGGATGTTCCGGCGGACCGCCTTCAGCGCACGCCCGGACAGCTTGGTGATGTCCTGGCCCTTGTAGAAGATCTCGCCCGCGGTCGCCTTCTCCAGCATCATCAGCAGCTTGGCGACCGTGGACTTGCCACAGCCGGACTCGCCCACGATGCCGAGCGTCTCACCCTGGTAGAGGTCGAAGGAGATCCCGTCCACGGCCTTGACCGCGCCGACCTGACGCTTGAACAGGATGCCCTGGGTCAGCGGGAAGTGCTTGACCAGGTTGCGCACCTGGAGGATCGGCTCTCCGCGCTCCACCGGCGCGTCGAGCGCGGCCACCGCCGCCTCCTCGGTCGCGGCGTCGACCGTCTCGACCTCGGTGACGTTGGGGGTGGCGTCCATGGACTCGTCCTTCTTGCCCAGCTCAGCCATGGATCGTCTCCTTCCAGAAGTGGCACGCGCTGCCGCGGCCGGTCAGCTCGCCGCCGTCCCGCTCGGTGACGGGATGCAGCGGCGGGATGTCCGTACGGCAGATGTCCTGCGCCTGCGGACACCGCGGGTTGAAGGCGCAGCCGGACGGAATACGCGTCAGGTTGGGCGGCAGGCCCTTGATCGCGTACAGGTCCTGGCCCTTCTGGTCCAGGCGCGGGATCGACTCCAGCAGACCCTTGGTGTAGGGGTGCGCGGGCCGCTTGTACAGCTCGTGCACCGGGGCGGTCTCCACGATCCGGCCGGCGTACATCACCGCGATCTTGTCCGCGACGTCGGCGACCACGCCGAGGTCGTGGGTGATCAGGATCAGGCCCATGTTGTACTCGCGCTGCAGCTCCGCGAGCAGGTCCATCACCTGGGCCTGGACCGTCACGTCGAGGGCCGTGGTCGGCTCGTCGGCGATGATCAGGTCCGGCTCCAGCGCGAGCGCCATGGCGATCATGATGCGCTGGCGCATACCGCCGGAGAACTGGTGCGGGTAGTCCCCGACGCGCTCCTTGGCGGCCGGGATCTTCACCCGGTCCATCAGCTCGATCGCCTTGGCCTTGGCGTCCTTCTTGGACATGCCCTGGTGCACGCGGAACATCTCGCCGAGCTGGTAGCCCACCGAGAGCACCGGGTTCAGCGAGGAGAGCGCGTCCTGGAAGATCATCGCGATCTTGTTGCCGCGGATCTTCCGGCGCTCTTCGGCGGACATCGTCAGCATGTCCTGGCCGCGGAAGAGGATCTCTCCCTTGGGGATGCGGCCGGGCGGCATGTCGAGGATGCCCATGATGGCCTGGGCGGTGACGGACTTGCCGGAGCCGGACTCGCCGAGCACGGCGAGCGTCTCGCCCGCGGCGACGGAGTAGTTGACGCCGTTGACGGCCTTGGCGACACCGTCGCGGGTGCGGAACTCCACGTGCAGGTCGCGGACTTCGAGCAGCGGGCGGCCCGCGCCCTGTGAGCCGTCGGCCGAGGGGCTCTCGGCCGTTTCATCGATGATGGTCACGTACGCCTCCCTCAGCGCAGCTTGGGGTCGAGGGCGTTGCGTACCGCATCGCCGAACATCAGGAACGAGAGCACCGTGATCGAGACCATCACCGAGGGGATGATCAGGGTGTGGGGGGCGATACGGAGCTGCTCACGTCCTCGTGCCACGTCGCCGCCCCAGGACACGGCCGTGTCACCGAGACCCACGCCCAGGAAGGACAGGGTGGCTTCGGCCGCGATGTAACCGCCGAGTGCGATGGTCGCCACGACGATGATCGGCGCGAGAGCGTTGGGCAGGATGTGCCGGAACAGGATCCGGGACGTCGAGGCGCCGAGCGCCTTGGCGGCCACCACGTAGTCCGCCTGCTTGATGGTGATCACGGCACCGCGGGCGACTCGGGCGATCTGGGTCCAGCCGAGGAACGCGAGGGCCATGATGACGACCCAGACGGTGCGGTCGTCGAAGGAGTTGAGGACCACCAGGGCGCCGAGCAGGAACGGGATGCCGAGGAAGATGTCGGTCAGCCGCGAGAGCAGGGTGTCGGTCCAGCCGCCGAAGTAGCCGGCGATCATGCCGATGACCGTGCCGAGCACGGTGACGGCGACGGTGACACCCACACCGACGGTGATCGAGGCGCGGGCGCCGTAGACGACACGGGCGTAGATCGAGCGGCCCTGGACGTCGTAGCCGAGCCAGTCCGGGGCGAAGAAGTGGCTCCAGTTCGGCTTGCCCAGGTAGTGCTTGGCCAGGTCGGCGTCGCGCGGCGAGGCGCTGGTGAACAGGCCCGGCCAGAGCGACATCACGAGCAGGAACACGATCAGCACGGCCGATATCAGGAACAGCGGGTTGCGCCGCAGGTCGTGCCACGCGTCGGACCACAGGCTGCGGGCCTTCTCGGGAGCCGGGCCGGCGTCGGTCACGATGACGCCCGCGGTGCTCGCGGTGTCACCGGGAAGGGCTTCGACCTTCTCGACGGTCTTGTCAGGCATACCGGATCCTCGGGTCCAGGACCGCGTAAAGCAGGTCGACGATCAGGCTGGCGGCGAGGTAGATGAGCACCATCAGCGAGGCGATTCCCACGACCGTGGCGCCTTCGCGGCGGCTGAGCGCATCGTAGATCTCGATGCCAATGCCCCGTACGTTGAAGATGCCCTCGGTCACGATGGCGCCGGTCATCAGGTTGCCGAGCTCGATACCGAGGAAGGTGACCACGGGGATCAGCGAGTTGCGCATCAGGTGGACACCGATGACACGGCGGCGCGGCAGCCCCTTGGCCACGGCGGTGCGCATGTAGTCGGACCGCAGGTTCTCCGCGATCGACGTGCGGGTCAGCCGGGCGACGTAGGCGAGTGAGAGGGACGCCAGCACGATGGCGGGAAGCATGAGCTGGGAGAAGTCGGTCGAGTCCGTCACGGTGGGCGTGGTGACCGACCACTGGAAGGCGAGCAGGTACTGCAGCAGGAAGCCCAGCACGAAGGACGGCATCGAGACGAGGATCAGCGTCAGCGTCAGCAGGCCGCGGTCCCGCAGCGTGTCGGGGCGCAGACCGGCGACCACACCGAGGCCGATACCCACGAGCGTGACGAAGGTGAAGGCGAAGAGCGTCAGTCTGATCGTCACCGGGAACGCGTCGGCGATGACGTCCGCGATGGGCCGCTGGCTGGCGATCTGGGTACCGAAGTCGCCCTGGAACAGCCCGGCCATGTAGTTCACGTACTGCTGAAGGAGCGGCTGGTCGAGGCCGAGCTCCTTCTTGATGCTCGCGACCACCGTCGGGTCGTACGCCTGATCCCCCATCATCGCCCGGACGGGGTCGCCGGGCAGGGCGTACATCATGCAGAAGATGAGCAGGGTTGACCCGATGAACACCGGGATCATCTGGAGCAGTCGTCGTGCGACATAGCGCCCCATAGGTGCCTCCGTGAGGGGTTAACGCAGGTGCGGGGGCCGTCTCCTGTGACGAGACGGCCCCACGCACCTCCCACCGCCGCCTGAATCGGCGGTGGGCTTACGGCCGAGTGGGAAAAGCCCGGAGGGCTCCTCTTACTTGGTGGTGACGGCCCACACTTCGAGGTCACCGTGGAAGTCGACGTTGACGTTGTCGACGTTCTTACCGTGGCCGCCGTTGATGCGGTAGTACCAGAGCGGGATGGCCGGCATGTGGTCGACCAGCTTCTTCTCGACCTCCTGGAAGGCCTTCACCGACTCGTCGAGCGACTTGGCCTTGTCGGCCTTGTTCATCAGCCCGTCGATCTCCTTGTTGGAGAAGCGACCGTTGTTGGCCTCGGCGGTGGTGTGGTACAGCTCCTTCATGAAGTTGGCGTTGACCGGGTAGTCGGCGACCCAGCCACCGCGGTACATGCCCTTCACCTGGTCGTTGTCACGGGCCTCGAGGTCCGTGGCGAAGTCCGGCTTGGGGTCGCCGACGCAGTCGACACCGGTGGCCTTGCGGATGGACTCGCAGACCGCGGTCACCCACTCCTTGTGCCCACCGTCGGTGTTGTACTGAACGGTGAACTTGTTGCCCGGGACGCCGCCGCCCTCCTGGACGAGCTTCTTGGCCTTCTCCGGGTTGTACGTGAACACGTCGGTGTCCAGGTTCTGGTTGCCCTTGACACCGGGCGGCGTGAAGGACTTCGCCGGCGTACGGGTGTTGTTCAGAACCGTCTTGGTGATCGTGTCACGGTCGATCGCCATCGACAGACCCTGCAGGACCTTCGGGTCGATGTCCTTGAAGGTCTTGGAGTAGAACGCCGGGGTCAGCGTCTGGATGGCCGCGTACGGCTGCTCGATGGCGCCGTCGCCGAGGTCCTGCTTGTACTTCGGCAGGTCCGTCGGGCCGACCTGGCGGATCATGTCCAGGTTGCCGGAGACGACGTCCTTGTAGGCGGCCTCGAGCGTCGTGTAGGCCTTGAACTGGACGCCCTTGTTCTTCGCCTTGTTCGGGCCCTGGTAGTCATCCCAGGCCTTGACCTGGATGAGCTTCTTGTGGTCCCACTTCTCGAAGGTGTAGGGACCGTTGCCGACCGGCTTCTGGCCGAAGGCCTTCGGGTCGTCGTAGAAGACCTTGGGCAGCGGGGCCCACGTGGTGTAGCCGAGCTTGTAGTTGAAGTACGGCATCGTGTACTTCAGCTCGATGGTGAAGGTGTGGTCGTCCACGGCCTTCAGACCGGACATGGTCTCGGCCTTCGGGTCACCCTTCTCCGGGTGGACATCGTCGTAGCCCTTGATGTCCTGGAACCAGAAGGAGTTCTGCTGGTTGTTCTTGATGTTGGCGTACCAGTTCCAAGCGTCGATGTACGACTTGGAGGTGACTTCTTCGCCGTTGTGGAACTTCCAGCCCTTCTTGAGCTTGACCGTCCACGTCTTGGAGTCGTCGGTGGTGACCGACTCCGCGTTCGTGTAGACGATGTCGCCCTTGGAGTCGAAGTCCAGCAGCTGGGTGAAGATGGACTGGATGACGTACGAGCCGTTGGACTCGTTGGTGTCAGCCGGGATCAGGGGCTTCTGGGGCTCGCCGACGTCGATCGAGACGTAGCCGGCAGGTCCGGAACCCTTGCTCTTACCCTCACCATCACCGTTGCCGCCGCAGGCGGTGGCGGCCAGGGCGACGACTATCGCCCCCGCGACCCACTTGGCGCTCTTGGCACCGCGCATGGGTTCCTCCTAAAGAAGTCATTGGTTCACCGCGAAGGGAGCACAGACAGACCACCGCCACCGCCCGTCGCCGGTGCCGGAAATCGTCAGGTGCCCCCGCGCTCGTGAGTCGGCGCCGCTGCCAGCGGGTGACCCTTCATCCGAGCTCTACGCGCCTAACTATCTGCCAAACGCCAGGGCCGAACCACACCCACGAGGTCTCGGTTCGATCACAGCTCGCGTATACATCTTCCAAAATCCGGACAAAGGGTTTGGTGAGAGATCCCTGCGAAACGGACTTGTTACACATCTATCGGTAAAGACTGTCCGCATTCCGGACGCGAGAGTGAAAAAAACCGCTTGCGACATACCGTGGGTCCCGTGCAGGGTGCCGCGGGAGTCTGTCGCGCGCTCAAGAGGCTTGTGCGGCAAGGCCGTTGTGCGTTCCCCGAGGCCGGGGAGGCAGGGCACTTCCGCAGCAGGGTAGTGGGAGAAAACCGCCCCTGACGGCTGTCACCGGCAAGTCGAGGGTTTTCCCTACCCCTTGCTTTCGCGTTACCTCCCCTTCAGACAACGGCACCGGGCACCCCGCTCACGCGGAGTGCCCGGTGCTGTCGTACTGCGGCAGGCGTCAGCCGTGCTTGGCGCGGCTCGCGGCGCGGGCGCGCTCGCGGGCGTCCAGGTTCACCTTGCGGATGCGCACGGCCTCCGGGGTGACCTCGACGCACTCGTCGTCCCGGCAGAACTCCAGGGACTGCTCCAGCGACAGCTTGCGCGGCGGGACGATCGCCTCGAACGAGTCGGCCGAGGACGACCGCATGTTCGTGAGCTTCTTCTCCTTGGTGATGTTCACGTCCATGTCGTCGGAGCGCGAGTTCTCGCCGACGATCATGCCCTCGTACACCTCGGTGCCCGGGTCCACGAACAGCACACCGCGCTCCTGGAGGTTCGTCATCGCGAAGGCGGTGACGGCACCGGAGCGGTCGGCGACCAGCGAACCGTTGTTACGGGTCTGCAGGGTGCCGAACCAGGGCTCGAAGCCCTCGTGGATGGAGTGGCCGATGCCGGTGCCGCGGGTCTGGGTCAGGAACTCGGTCCGGAACCCGATGAGACCGCGGGACGGCACCACGAACTCCATGCGGACCCAGCCGGAACCGTGGTTCGACATGTTGTCCATACGGCCCTTGCGGACGCCCATGAGCTGCGTGACCGCGCCCATGTGCTCCTCGGGCACGTCGATCGTCATGCGCTCGACCGGCTCGTACGTCTTGCCGTCGACCTCCTTGGTGACGACCTGCGGCTTGCCGATGGTCAGCTCGAAGCCCTCGCGGCGCATCTGCTCGACCAGGATGGCCAGCGCCAGCTCACCACGGCCCTGCACCTCCCAGGCGTCGGGGCGCTCGGTGTCGAGCACGCGGAGGCTGACGTTACCGATCAGCTCGCGGTCGAGGCGGTCCTTGACCTGGCGGGCGGTGACCTTGCGGTCCTTGACGGCCGCCTTGTTGTCGGCGCCCTTGCCGGTGGCGCCTCGGCCGACCAGCGGGGAGGTGTTGGTACCGATGACCATGGAGATCGCGGGCTCGTCGACCGTGATCAGCGGCAGCGCGACCGGGTTCTCCGGGTCGGCCAGCGTCTCGCCGATCATGATGTCCGGGATACCGGCGACCGCGCAGATGTCACCGGGGCCGGCCATCTCCGCAGGCTTGCGGGTGAGCGCCTCGGTCATCATCAGCTCGGAGATGCGGACGTTGCTGACGGACCCGTCGCGCTTCATCCACGCGACCGTCTGGCCCTTGCGGAGCTCGCCCTGCTCGACACGGAGCAGCGCGATACGGCCGAGGAAGTTGTCGGCGTCCAGGTTGGTGACGTGGGCCTGGAGCGGGGCGGCCTCGTCGTAGGTCGGGGCCGGGATGTGCTCCAGGATCGTGGAGAAGAACGGCTCCAGGCTGGTGGAGTCGGCGGGGACCGTGCCGTTGTCCGGCTTGGTCAGCGAGGCGATGCCGTCGCGGCCGCAGGCGTAGACGATCGGGAACTCGATCTGCTCCTCGTCGGCGTCCAGGTCGAGGAAGAGGTCGTACGTCTCGTTGACAACCTCGTCGATCCGGGAGTCCGGGCGGTCCGTCTTGTTGATGCAGAGGATGACGGGCAGCCGCTGCTGGAGCGCCTTGCGCAGCACGAAGCGGGTCTGCGGGAGGGGGCCCTCGGAGGCGTCCACGAGCAGGACGACACCGTCGACCATCGACAGACCGCGCTCGACCTCGCCGCCGAAGTCGGCGTGACCGGGGGTGTCGATGATGTTGATGGTGATGACGTCCCCCCCGTCCTTCGGGTGGTACTTCACCGCCGTGTTCTTGGCCAGGATCGTGATGCCCTTCTCACGCTCCAGGTCGTTCGAGTCCATCATGCGGTCGTCGACGCCTTCGAGCTGGTGCGCGGCGAAGGCGCCGGCCTGCTTCAGCATGCCGTCGACGATGGTGGTCTTGCCGTGGTCGACGTGGGCGACGATAGCGACGTTGCGGATGTCGTGGCGCGTGGCCATATTGCGGCGTTCTCCCGGAGTGTGAGGAATGCCCTGCGCGGACGTCTGCGGTGCGCGGGCCCTGCCGGGCTCAACATGCCACGGCCACACCCCATGGTACGGGGCTGCGGCCGCAGGGGTTAGCCGGGCTACGTCGGTGCAGGTCAGGAGCCCTTCGCGGCCTCGGATCCGGCGGGGCAGGTCCGTTGGGCGGCGAGACGGCCGGCCGTCTCGCCCGAGGGCACGGAACACGGCAGGAAGCCGGCGCCGGCGCCTTCCCAGGTACGCACATGTCCCTTGACGGGCTTCCCGTCACCGCAGGTGTGGGTGAAGTCGGCGTCGACCAGGTCGATCGCCGCCCACGCGTAGTACGCGCCCTCATGGGCGCCGGTCGCCGACTCGAAGAAGTGGTCGTCCTCCGGCCTCTCCGTCTCGGACGGGCCCGCCAGCGGTTCCTCGACCTTCAGGTGCCTGCCCAGGGCCTTGATCACGCCGGTCGCGCCGACGCCCTCGGGCGCACCGGTCACCGAGGGCCGGTACACCGTGTCGCCGAGGGGCTTGAGACGGGAGGTGTAGGCGCCGGTCTTCTTCTTGAACCTGATCGGGTCGGACAGCGCGGTCAGCCGCTGCTCCCGCCGGACATCCGACCAGGTGTACGTCCCGTCCGCGCAGGCCCCGGCCTTGCCGTCCCCGTCGTCACCCGCGTCCCCCGTGCAGCCCGTCAGCCCCGTCACCAGCACCCCGATGACCAGCCCGGCCGTGCAGGCCCGTCCCACCCTGCCGCGCATCCGCCGGCTCCCGTCCCCCCGAGTACGGACGCCCGGCGTCCGCACCATGATCACTGCTCCTCATGGTGCGGACGCCGGGCGGGGACGGCAAGGCGTTTGAGCGTTCCCAGAGCTACCGGGCGGCCGAGGCCTTCGCCGAGGGGCCGGACGCCGGCTTCGCGCCCTTCTTCAGGAAGCCCATGTCCTCGTAGACCGGCGTGCCGAAGCCGAAGGCGCCGGTGTTGACGAGGTTCTTGCGGGCCGCGAGGAGCTGGGGGCGCTGGAAGAGGGGGATCGAGCCGGCCGCCGCCCAGATACGGGAGTCGGCCTTGCGGATCAGGGAGCGGGACTCGCCCTCGTCGAGCGTGGCCGCGGCCTCGTCGAAGAGCTGGTCGACCTGGTCGGTGCCGACGCGGGTGTAGTTCTGCTCGACGTTCAGCGAGCCGTCGGCGGCCGGGACCGGCTTGGCGAAGACGGGGCGGGCGTCGGTGGCGGGGTACGCCGTGGCGGGCCAGGAGTACAGGGCGAGGTCGTACTGACCGGAGGCGATGTGGTCCTTGAAGTAGGACTCGTCGGAGACCTTGGAGATCTCCGTGCCGATGCCTACGCGCTCCAGCATGCGGGAGATGCGGTCCGCGACCGTGCGCAGCGTCTGCGAGCCCGGCCCGGAGGGGAGCACGAAGCGGAGCGTGAGGGGCTTGCCGTTCTTGGCGAGCCGCGCGGCCTCCTGGTTCGCCGGGGCGGCGGTGCCCCGGGGGGCGTACGCGCCGGGGGCGCCGCCCTGGTGCGGGTGCTGGTGCCGCTTGCCGTCCTGGGCGAGGTGGCCGGCCGGGTCCGGCCCGTGCTGGGCCTTGTCGTCCCCGCCGGTGTCGTCGGCCTTCTCGCCCTCGGGGCCGGCCGCCTTCTCCTTGTCCTGCTCCTTGACCGGGCCGCCGCGTACCCACCCGGCGTCCGCGAGCAGCGCCTGGGCCTCCTTGGTGTCCTGGCCGCCGAGGGCGCCGCTGTTGTCGGCGTAGTGGGCCTGCCCGGACAGCGCGAGGTGGCTGCCGACCGGGACGGCGGGCAGGCCGAGGGGCTTGAGGACGGCCTGGGCGAGTTCCTCGCGGTCCAGGGCGCGGGCGACGGCCCTGCGGACGCGTTCGTCGGCGAGCGGGCCCTCGGCGCCGTGCAGAGCGAGCTGGGTGTAGGCGGGCTCCAGGGATTTGCGGACCTCGAAGCCGCTGAGGGCCCGCTGCTGCCGGGCGTACTTGACGGCCGCCTTGCGCAGCTTCTTGCGGGCGACGGTCTCCTCGTCGTCGGCGTCCTCGTCGGAGCCGTCGGCCACGGCCCCGGAGCGCAGGGAGTCCGCGGCGGACCGGTCGGCGCCCGGCCCCATCAGGGGGCTGCTGGAGCTGTGGGGGCGGGCGGCCAGGGTGATGCGGCGGGCCGCGGCGGGGTCGATGTCGGCCAGGTCGAGGGTGCCGGCGGCCAGCTCGGAGGCCCGCTTGTCGCGCGGGACGGTGCGCAGCTCGATCTCGGACAGCTTCGCCGGCTCGCCCCACCAGCGCGGGTTGCGGGCCAGGGTGATCTTCTCGTCCTCCGTGTCGACCTTCTTCACCGTGAAGGGACCGGCGGTGACCTTGAGCTTCTTGCGGGCCCCGTCGTTGAAGGAGTCCGGGGTGCCCATGACGTCCTTCGGGTACAGCGGCGAGAACAGCGAGCGCCAGTCGGCGTAGGGACGGCTGAAGGTGACCCGGACCTCCAGGGCGCTGTCGCCGCGCTCGATCTTCTGGATGCGGTCGTAGCCGGCGTTGCGGGCGGTCCAGTAGGCGGTGTCCTTGCCGGACAGGGCGCGCCACTGGGCGGCGAAGTCGGCGGCGCCGATCTCCCGGCCGTCGCTCCAGACGGCCTCCTGGTTGAGCTTGTACAGGACGACCTGCTTGGGCTCGGTCTCGACGACCTCGGCGGACTCCAGGTAGGCGGGGTTGCGCTCCGGGCGGCCGGAGGCGTCCATGCGGAACATCGACGGCAGGACGGCCTGGGCGACGCGGGTGGTGGTGGCGTCGGCGTCCGACTGGAAGGTGTTCAGCGTGTCGGGCACGGAGTCGACGGCCCAGCGCAGGGTGCCGCCGTCGGCGATCCGGTCGCGTGGGGCGGGCCGGATGTCCTGCCCGGCGAGCGGCTTGCCGGACGGGTCCTCGGAGCCGCATCCGGCGAGCGCGGGCACCGCGAGCACTCCCGCGGTGAGGAAGGCGACCGAACGCGTGACCGCGCGCGGGCCGACGCCGTGCTGGGACATCTGTGCTACCTCCGGGAAGCCGCGGGCGTTATGATCACTTTTGGCGGTATTTGGAGTTCATCTGATGTATGCGGCCACTGAAGAGGAAAGGGTTCGGCAACACAGGGCGACACGGCGGTCACGGGCGGGAAGCCACCCGTGCGGCGCAACGCGCCGCACAGTGCACCCACGCGCCTCGGCCAATCGATGCACATCCCTTCACAGCACAAGGTGTGACGCGCAACACTCGCAGGCGCATGAACGTTGCCGCCTTGGGCCGCGAAGGACCCGTGGAAGTGAGGGCAAGTCATGTCCGTTCACGACGAACTGACGTCAGTCCAGCGCAGTCTCGACGAAGTGTTCCGTTCGCTGGGACGCCTGGAGAAGCAGCTCGGCACCGGCGGCCTGGAGATGCGCCGCGTCCGTGCCGACGCCAACCACCTGCGCGAGAGCGTCGCCCTGCTGCGCGACGCCGCCGCGTCACCGGCCGCACCGAAGCGCCCCGAGCTGGTCACCATCTCGGACACGCCGTACGACTCCGCCCTGTGGAGCGACTCGGACGACGAGGGGCTCGGCGCCCGGGACCGGCGCGCTCCCTGACCCGGGGCGGAGTCGAGCGCGACCGGCACCTCCCCCGAACCCGACCGGAGTCGTCACGTGGCCACTGGTACGGAACCCCCCGCCACCGAACCCAGACCTGAGAGCGGCGGTGTGCGGGGCGGTACGCGCGCCGCGATCGCCGCCCCGCATCTTCGGACCGACCGCTGGTGGCTGGCCCCGGCCGGCACCGCGGCCGGTCTGCTCGCGTTCATCGTGTACTCGACCTGGCGGGCCTTCGCGAACGCCGACTACTACGCGGCGCCGTACGTCTCGCCCTTCTACTCCCCGTGCCTGGCGGAGAACTGCGAGCCGATGAAGGCCGGCCCGAACTGGGAGATCTTCGGGAGCTGGTGGGGCATCTCGCCCGCGATCATCATCCTGATCTTCCCGCTGGGCTTCCGCCTGACCTGCTACTACTACCGCAAGGCCTACTACCGCGGCTTCTGGGCGTCCCCGCCGGCCTGCGCGGTGGCCGAGCCGCACAAGAAGTACAGCGGTGAGACCCGCTTCCCACTGGTCCTGCAGAACATCCACCGGTACTTCTTCTACGCCGCGATCGTGGTCGCCGGAATCCTGACCTACGACACCGTGCTCGCCTTCCGCGACGAGACCTACGCCTGGGGCCACATGGGTCTCGGGACCCTCGTGTTCCTGGTCAACATCGTGCTGATCTGGGCGTACACGATCTCCTGCCACTCCTGCCGGCACATCGTCGGCGGCAAGCTCAAGCATTTCTCCAAGCATCCCGTGCGCTACCGGATGTGGCAGTGGGCCGGAAAGCTCAACGCCCGGCACATGCAGCTCGCCTGGGCGTCGCTGGTGAGCGTGGCACTCGCCGACTTCTACGTCTACCTGGTCGCCTCGGGTGCCTTCGACGATCCGCCTTTCTTCTAGAGGGATGAGGCCTTACTGATGTCCGTGGTCGACCGGCAGGAGTGGGACGTCGTCGTGGTGGGCGCGGGCGGCGCGGGCCTGCGCGCCGCCATCGAGGCCCGTGAGCGGGGCGCCCGTACGGCCGTGATCTGCAAGTCGCTGTTCGGCAAGGCGCACACGGTGATGGCCGAGGGCGGCATCGCCGCGGCGATGGCCAACGCCAACGAGAACGACACCTGGCAGGTGCACTTCCGCGACACCATGCGCGGCGGCAAGTTCCTCAACCAGTGGCGGATGGCCGAGCTGCACGCCCAGGAGGCGCCGCAGCGGGTGTGGGAGCTGGAGACCTGGGGGGCGCTGTTCGACCGCACCAAGGACGGCCGGATCTCCCAGCGCAACTTCGGCGGCCACGAGTACCCGCGCCTGGCCCACGTCGGTGACCGCACGGGCCTGGAGCTGATCCGCACCCTCCAGCAGAAGATCGTCTCCCTGCAGCAGGAGGACTTCAAGGAGACCGGCGACTACGAGTCGCGGCTGAAGGTCTTCCAGGAGTGCACCGTCACGCGCGTGCTGAAAGAGGACGGCCGGGTCTGCGGGGTGTTCGCCTACGAGCGCGAGTCGGGCCGCTTCTTCGTGCTGGAGGCACCGGCCGTGGTGATCGCCACCGGCGGCATCGGCAAGTCCTTCAAGGTGACGTCGAACTCGTGGGAGTACACCGGCGACGGCCACGCGCTGGCCCTCCTCGCGGGCGCTCCCCTGCTGAACATGGAGTTCGTGCAGTTCCACCCGACCGGCATGGTCTGGCCGCCGTCGGTGAAGGGCATCCTCGTCACCGAGTCGGTGCGCGGCGACGGCGGTGTGCTGCGCAACTCCGACGGCAAGCGGTTCATGTTCGACTACATCCCCGATGTCTTCAAGGACAAGTACGCCGAGACGGAGGAGGAGGGCGACCGCTGGTACGACGACCCGGACCACAACCGGCGCCCGCCCGAGCTGCTCCCCCGCGACGAGGTGGCGCGGGCGATCAACGCCGAGGTGAAGGAGGGGCGCGGCTCGCCGCACGGGGGCGTGTTCCTCGACGTGTCGACGCGGATGCCCGCCGAGGTCATCAGGCGCCGGCTGCCGTCGATGTACCACCAGTTCAAGGAGCTGGCGGACGTCGACATCACCGCGGAGGCGATGGAGGTCGGGCCCACCTGCCACTACGTGATGGGCGGGGTCGCGGTCGAGTCCGACACGGCGGCGGCGCGCGGGGTGCCCGGGCTGTACGCGGCCGGTGAGGTGGCCGGCGGCATGCACGGCTCCAACCGGCTCGGCGGCAACTCGCTGTCCGACCTGCTCGTGTTCGGCCGCCGGGCGGGCCGGCACGCGGCCGAGTACGCGGCGGGGCTGTCCGGGGCGCGGCCCGTCGTGGACGACGTCCAGATCGACGCGGCCGCCGCCGAGGCCCTGCGGCCCTTCTCGGCCGAGGCGGAGACCGAGGAGCCGGCCGGGGGCCCGCCGGAGAACCCGTACACCCTGCACCAGGAACTCCAGCAGACGATGAACGACCTGGTGGGCATCATCCGCCGGGAGCCGGAGATGGAGCAGGCCCTGGAGAAGCTCGTCGAACTGCGGGTCCGGGCGCGCCGGGCCGGGGTCGAGGGACACCGCCAGTTCAACCCGGGCTGGCACCTCGCCCTGGACCTCAGGAACATGCTGCTGGTCAGCGAGTGCGTGGCGCGGGCCGCGCTGGAGCGTACCGAGTCGCGCGGCGGACACACGCGCGAGGACCATCCGGGGATGGACCGGGCGTGGCGGCGAATCAACCTGCTGTGCGCGCTCACCGACCCGACGGGCGGTCTGGCGGCCACGGATCCGGTCCGCGGCCAGATCGAGCTCACCCGGGAGACCACCGAACCCGTCCGTGCCGACCTGCTCGCCCTGTTCGACAAGGAGGAGCTGGTCAAGTACCTCGCCGAAGAGGAGCTCTACGAATGAGCGGCTATACGGCCCACTTCAAGGTGTGGCGCGGGGACGTGAGCGGCGGCGGCCTGGAGGACTTCAAGGTCGAGGTCAACGAGGGCGAGGTGGTGCTCGACATCATCCACCGCCTCCAGGCCACCCAGACGCCCGACCTCGCCGTGCGCTGGAACTGCAAGGCGGGCAAGTGCGGTTCCTGCTCGGCGGAGATCAACGGCCGGCCGCGGCTGATGTGCATGACGCGTATGTCGGTGTTCGACCGGGAGGAGACGATCACGGTGACGCCGCTGCGGGCGTTCCCGGTCGTCCGTGACCTGGTCACCGACGTCGGATTCAACTACACCAAGGCCAGGGAGGTCCCGGCCTTCGTGCCGCCGGCCGGTGTCGCCCCGGGCGAGTACCGGATGATGCAGGAGGACGTGGACCGCTCCCAGGAGTTCCGCAAGTGCATCGAGTGCTTCCTGTGCCAGGACACCTGCCATGTGGTCCGTGACCACGAGGAGAACAAGCAGGCGTTCGCGGGTCCCCGTTTCCTGATGCGGGTGGCGGAGCTGGACATGCACCCGCTGGACGCTGCGGCGGAGTCGGGCCTGGACCGCAAGACCACCGCCCAGGACGAACACGGCCTGGGCTACTGCAACATCACCAAGTGCTGCACGGAGGTCTGCCCCGAGGGCATCAAGATCACGGACAATGCGCTGATCCCGCTGAAGGAGCGGGCGGTGGACCGCAAGTACGACCCGCTGGTGTGGCTCGGCTCGAAGATCAGGAGGCGCTCTTCAGCAGACTGAGCGCCTCGTGGAGGTTGTGCTCCGCTATCTCCCGCATGCGTCCCGGGTCCGGGAAGTCGCCCTCGATGAGGGTCAGCGGACCCGAGACCAGGCCGATGTGCATCGCCATCCGGTACAGGCGCAGGCGTGCCTCGTCCAGGCCCGGGGCGCGCAGGGCGCCGTAGTGGGGGCCGAAGCGGAGCCGGAGGAAGACGTGCTCGTGCTCCACGTCGAAGTACATCAGGCCTTCGATGTCGATGAGCGCGGGCTGCCCGCCGGGCGTGAGCAGGACGTGGTCCGCACCGAGTTCGCCGTGGATGAGGGTGTGGCGGTCGCGGAGCCGGATGCCTGCGGCCAGAGCGTGGATCTCCTCCTCCAGCTCGCGGCGTACGGCGGCGGCCCGGGGATCGCGCCGGGTCGCTTCCGCGAGGCACCGCAGGGCGCCCTCGGTGACGCGCTGCTCGGAGGATACGCCGTACGGGGAACCGCCCTTGTCGACGACGGCGACCTTCCCGAACCGGGGGCCGGTGTGGCTGTGCAGGGTGGCGAGCAGCTCGGCCATCCGCTCCATGGCCTGCGGGGCCTGCTCCGGGTCGCGGGCCAGGGCGTCTTCCAGGCTGCCGCCGGTCAGGTCCTCGACGACGGCCGCGTCCGCCGGGAGGTGGGTGTGCGTGGCGTCGGCGTACCGGAGCCGGGGCGTGCGGACTCCGGCGGCGGCCAGCCGGTCGTGTGCCGCCGTGAAGAGGCCGAGGCCGGTGCCGTGGGAGAAGACGTCCCGGGGGTCGGCGTCGGGCTGGTCCCAGTAGTCCTCGTCGGCGGACCAGACGTAGGCGACGGCGGTGGAGTCGTCGTCGAGGATCAGCCGGTAGACGCCCTTCTTGGTGCCGCCGCGCAGGCGTTCCACGCCGGTGAGGGTGCGGCTCGGGCCGAGGGCGGCGCGGGCCAGGGGGGCCAGGTCGGTCGTGGTGAGGGGGCGTCGGGTCGTGGTCACCGCACCCAGTCTTCCTTGTACGCACGCCAGTCCGCCTCGGTCGCGGCGAAGTCGATGTACAGCGCGACGCCGAAGTTGGCCCGGTCGGCGTCGGTGCGGGACAGCCCGAGCCGGACGCCCCGGACGGCTGCCGGCACGGTTTCGGCGTGGCCCCAGTGGTCGAAGTTGCTCTCGTAGTAGAAGGGCAGGCCCATCAGCAGGTCGGTGGAGGGCGGGGTGACCTCCAGGGCGAGGGAGGTCTGCTGGGCGACGTAGCCGCCGTAGGTGCTCTCCAGCGGCTGCGCGGTGTCGTACGACATCACGGCGATCTGGTCGACGCGGCGGGCGACCTGGCCGAAGAACTCCTGCGACCACCACTTGGGGTGTTCGGTGAACAGGCCGAACACGGTGTGCAGGGCCGGGAGCGGGTCGATCTGGTGGGCGGCGACGGAGAGTTGCGCGTCCCGGGAGCGGGTCTCGCGGCGCAGGGCGTCGAGGAGGGCGAGGAAGTCGCGGTCACCGGACGGCATCGGCTCCAGGTCGAGGTGGATGCCCTCGTAGCCGGTGTCCAGGACCTGACGGGCGGAGCGGACGACGGCGGAGCGGGTGCCCGGGTCCGCCAGGAGCATGCCCTCGGAGTTCTCATCGGCCAGGACGTCGCCCAGGAAGGCCTGGACGCGGACGCCGGGGATCTTGTCGTGGACGGCCTCGATGAACCAACGGGCCTTCGGATACACCGACTTCGGGAGTGACCCGTCGTGCTCCAGCGGGCCCGAGTGGACGTACAGGTCCCGGATGCCGGTGTCCTTCAGTCGCCGGGCCAGGGCATCGACGTCGGCGTCCTTCTTACGGCCGTCGACCCAGGCGTGGCCGAGCCAGAGGGCGTCGCGGTCGCGGGTCTGGGTGCCGTCCGCCGGGTCGCCCGTGTAGTTGATGCGGAGGGCTGTGAGAACGGAGAGGAGGGGCACCAGCAGGAGCAGGACCACGGCGAGCGCCGTGCGTCTGATCCAGCGTCGGCGCCGCTTGCCCTCTCCCCTGGGTGCGGGAGCGTCCTGCGCGGCGTCATCGGCGGCCGCCTCGGTCCGGGTGGTGCCTTCCGTGCGGTCCATGCCGTCTCCCCGGTGATGCGGATGGTGTTGCCGGGGATGACGATCAGTACGGACGTTCGGTTGCCGTCAGAACAGGCTCAGCAGGGCCTCCGCCGGATCCGTCAGGCTGGTATCGCCTCCGGGCAGGGGCAGTTCGAACCACACCGTCTTGCCCCGGGGTGTGCGCCGTGAGCCCCACGCGGCGCTGAGGAGGCCGACGAGCTGGAGGCCACGGCCGCCCTCGTCGGTGTCACGGGCGCGGCGCCGGCGGGGCTGGACCAGACCGGAGTCCCAGACCTCGCAGACCAGGGTGCGGTCGAGCAGCAGGCGCAGGCGGATCTCGCCCTCGCCGTAGCGCAGGGCGTTGGTGACCAGTTCGCTGACCAGCAGCTCCGTGGTGTCGACGAGGGGTTCCATGTCCCAGGCGAGCAGCTGGGCCCGGGCGTACTCGCGGGCCCGGCCCACGCTGCGCGGCTCCCGCGGCAGGGTCCAGTCGCCGACGGATTCCGTGGGCAGTCCCTGTACACGTGCCATCAGCAGGGCGATGTCGTCCTCGCCGTGATGGGTGTCGAGGGTGTTGAGGACGTGGTCGCAGACGTCCTCCAGGTACTGAGAGGAGTCGGCGCGCAGCGCCGTCGTCGAGGGGTGGCGGCCGGGCGACGGGTGGGCGGGGTCGGAGAGGGCGCTGACGAAGGCCTGGAGGCCCTCGTCCAGGGGATGGTCGCGGCTTTCGACCAGTCCATCCGTGTAGAGCGCGAGCAGGGCGCCTTCGGGCAGTTCGACCTCGACCTCCTCGAAGGGCTCCCCGCCGACACCGAGCGGCATGCCCGGCGGCACGTCCAGCATCAGCGCCGCCTCGCCCGGCTCGACCAGCACCGGCGGCAGATGGCCCGCGTTGGCGAACGTGCAGCGCCGGGTGACGGAGTCGTAGACGGCGTAGACGCAGGTGGCGAGGTACACCTCGGACAGGTCCGCCTCGCGGGGGCGGCGGGCCGCCCGGGTCGCCTGCGTGACACCCCCGGGGGCGCCGAGGCCGCGGGCGATCTCGTCCAACTGGGAGAGCACCTCGGCCGGTTCGAGGTCGAGCTGGGCCAGGGTCCGGACCGCCGTACGGAGTTCGCCCATGGCGACGGCGGCGCGCAGGCCGCGGCCCATGACGTCGCCCACGACCAGCGCGGTGCGGTGCCCGGGCAGTTCGATGACGTCGAACCAGTCGCCGCCGACCTCGCTGGGCCGGCCGGTGTTGACGTTGCCGGGCAGATAGCGGCAGGCGATGTCGAGGCCGGAGGCCTCCGGGTCGCCGGGCGGGAGCAGGGACCGCTGGAGTATCAACGCGCGTTCGTGCTCGCGGCGGTAGAGGCGGGCGTTGTCGATGCAGACGGCGGCCCTCGCGGCCAGTTCCACGGCGAGGTCGCGGTCCCGGTCACCGAACGGTTCGCTGCCCTTCGTCCGGGCGAACTGCACGAGCCCGACGACGGTGTCGTGGGCGACCATCGGCACCGCGAGCGTGGACTGCACCAGCCCGCCGTCCTCGCCCGGGACGGTCTGCGGGCGGGCCGTGCGCAGGGCGTCCGCGCAGGGCGAGTTGAACGGGTAGTGGTGGACGGCGCCCACGGCGACGGGCACGCCGGTGCCGGCGAAGGGCGCGTCGGAGACGGCGCTGGCGAAGGCGACCCGGCGCAGTTCGGCGCTGCCGTCGGCGAGCCCGGGCGGGGTCTCGTCGCCGGCCAGCAGGCCCTGGTAGAGGTCGACCGTGGCCAGGTCGCAGAAGCCGGGGACGACGACGTCGAGGAGTTCCCGGGCCGTGGTCTCCAGGTCGAGGGAGTTGCCGATGCGGGCGCCCGCCTCGTTCAGCAGGGCGAGGTTGCGCCGGGCGGCGGCGGCCTCGCGGGCGGCGGCGCGACGGGCGGTGATGTCGATGCCGAGCCAGGCGATCCCGATGGGACGGCCCGAACCGCTGTGCACCCGGTAGAGGTTGACGGACCAGTGACGGCGCTCGTCGGAACCCGGTACGAAGCCCGTGACGTGCATGTCGGTGATGGAGCTGCCGGTCTCCAACACCCGGCGCAGCGTGGCGGCGACCCGGTCGGCCTCGCCGCGCTGGAGGTAGTCGTGGACGCCCTTGCCGCGGTGGTCGTCGGGCGCGCCGCCGAAGATGGACGCGAACCGCTGGTTGACGCGGCGGACCCGCAGATCGGGGTCGATCAGCAGGAAACCGAACGGGGATTGACTGAAAATGGCCTGCGAGGCGGCGAGGTCGGTCTCGATGCTGCGCAGCGTGCGCACGTCGACGACGATGCAGACGGCCGCCTTGTCGCCCTCCTCGGTGCGCGTCGGCATGACGTACACCTCGGCCAGCCCCTCGTTGCCGCACTCCCCCTCGACGCCCCTCGGCATCCGGAAGGGCACCACGCCGGTCCACTCGCGGCCGTCGAGGATCTCGGCCATCTTGCGCATGCCGCGCTCGCGGTGGCGCGGATCGATGAACGCCTCGATGGGGTCCATGCCGACGGCGCGGTCGGCGGGGATGCCGAAGAGGTGCTCGGCGCGCAGGCTCCACTGCTCGACCAGCCCGTCGGGGCCGATGGAGAAGGACGCGACCTTGATGTAGTCGTAGATGGATCCCGGGGGACTGCTCTGCCACATGGCGTCCCCCTGCGGGACCCCGTCGGCCGCGAGCGCACCTCCCACCGCGGAGGCCAGGCCGTCGGCAGCCCTCGCCCTCGCGCCCTCCGACGGGTCCTCGGACTCCGTGGCCTTCGCTGGTATCTCGCTCACGCGAACCGTCCCCTCCAGCTCACCGCGTCCGGCACCGGTCACCGGGGGCGGCTGCCCGCAGTATCCAGCACTACGGTGCCGCACAACACGGTGTTCACGATCACAGCACGGTCCCGATGGTTTTCGGTCCGGACCGTGACAACACTTCCAGTCTTCTAACCAGGGGACACGCCGTCGAACCCCGTCCGCCGGCAACCGCCACTGGCCTGAACCAATCGCTCTACAGCGGTAAGACGCACGTACACCGGATTTTCACTCCGGCACCGCGAGTTCGAACCACACCGTCTTGCCCGAGACGCCGGGCCGGGTTCCCCACCGACGGGAGGAGGAGGCCACCAGATGCAGTCCGCGGCCGCTCTCGTCCTCAAGCCGGGCGGCCCGCTCACGGGGTGGGTCCGGCAGCGGGTCGGAGACCTCGACCAGGAGGACGGCGCCCAGACCGGAGGGCCGGACCAGGCGGACCCCGATGGGGCCCGTGGCGTGCCGCAGGGCGTTGGTGACCAACTCGCTGACCAGCAGTGCCGCGAGGTCCGCGAGGTTGTCGAGTCCCCAGCGGCGGAGCTGGCCGCGCACGGCCTGACGGGCAGTGCGCACCGCGCCCGGTTCGGCGGGAAAAGCCCACTCGGCGCAGTCACCTTCGGTGTCGATCACGCCGATCACTTCCCAGGCAGGAACCCCGCCCATGTCCGAATTCATGGGGTTAATGGGCACATACCCGATATCCGGGGCGGAGTACCGCGCGGGGCGGCGCACAGTGACACGAAAGGCATGGGGGCGCCCCCTTGACCGTGCGATGGGTCCGTACGCCCCCGGCGGGCTTCAGGTGCCGGCCCCTTCCGGCCCACCCGGGCCAGGGCCGCGGGAGACGAGGCCTTCGACGGTTCCCAGGTGGGCGAGCGTCTGCCGGACGGCCGGGACGTCCTGGTCGAGCCAGGGCACGTCCCAGATCTCGCCGGGGCCGAGCCAGCGCAGTTCGTCGTGGTCCTGGAGGGGCTCGGGGGATGCGGAGCCGGGTCGCAGCCGGGCGGTCCACACCTGAAGGACGTACGGCGCCCTGAGGGGCCACTCCCCCGGGACGCGGCCGTCCACCTCGGCGTCGACGCCGAGTTCCTCGCGCAGCTCCCGCGCGAGCGCCGCGTCGGCCGTCTCCCCGGGCTCGACCTTGCCGCCGGGCAGCTCCCAGCGTCCGGCCAGCTCGGCGGGCGCGCTGCGCCGGGCGGCCAGCAGCCGCCCGTCCTCGACCAGTGCGGCCCCTACGACGATCCGCTCACTCATGCGGGGAGCCTACGGGAGCCCCGCCGGTCTCCGGGGCACTCCCCGGGCGCTCCCCCGGTGGTCAGTCGTGCGCCACGGCCGATCCGTTCTGGCCGAGCCGCTCGACCCAGTACAGCTGCTTGTGGCCGCGACCGTCGAGGCTGTCCGCGATCTTCTGGGCCTCGGCCCGGGTCGCGTACCGGCCCACCCGGTAGCGGTTGCCGTTGTCGTCCTCTCGTATCACGAGCCAGGGAAGAGTGACCGTGCTGTCGTTCATCGCTCCCCTCCACTTCCCACCCGCGGCCTGTGCCGTACCCCACCCGCTAAGGAAACCGCAATGCGCATATGCCCGACCCTACGCCTAACCTTCACGGAGCGAATACGGCTTTTCACAAAGAGGTACGCAACCAGCCAGAACCCAGGGGCGCACAGCGACGAACGCGCCGTCCGCGCACCTCGGCGCATCCAGCCGGAGGCATACCGCATCCACGCCCGTCGACCTGCGTACATGACGAACCGCCCCGGGACAGGCACCACCCCGCCCTGCGACGGTCCGCACGGCGACGGTGTGAGCGGGGCGCGCGGGGAGCGCACCGCGGGGCGGATGTGGGCGCCGGCTACTTGACCGGAAGGTGATAGGCGACCCGGTACCGATCGGCCGGGATGACCACGTCGGCCGTCTCGACCGGGCGGCCGGAGGCGTAGAACGTGCGCTGGACGACCAGGACCACATGCCCCGGGACGCCGCCCAGGACGAGCAGTTCCTCGGCCAGGCCGGGCCGGGCGCCGACCTCCTCCGTGACGTTGTCCACGATCACGTCGATGGCGCGCATGCGCTCGACGACGCCCATGCCGCCGACCGGCCCCTCCTCCGGCAGCATCACGGGTGTCCTGCCCGTCACGGCGAGGGGCTCCCAGGACGTGGAGAGCATCATCGCCTCACCGCCCTCGCGGTAGAGGTACCGCGTGCACATGACCCGCTCACCCGGCTCGATGTCCAGCCGCTCGGCGACCGCGACACTCGCCTCGGACTGCTCGCTGCTGGACTCCCAGGTGCCGCGGCCCTCACCGTCGGCCTGCTCCTGACGGAACGGGGTGGCCCCGCCCGTCGGGCGGTAGCCGGAGCGAGAGATGCGCCGGGGCACGGGCCGCTCGCGCACATACGTCCCCGAGCCGGAGCGGCCCTCGACCAGGCCTTCCGCCATGAGCACCTTGCGGGCCTCCAGCGCGACGGTGTCCGAGACCCCGTACTCCTGGCGGATTCTGGCCTGGGAGGGCAGGCGGGTGTGCGGTGGCAGCTGACCGTCGACGATCTTCTGGCGGAGATCACCCGCGACGCGCAGGTACGCCGGCTGCTCACCGAATGTCACTGGCCGCTCCCATCAGGTTGTACAGACAGCAACAGCGTGGCAACCGTAGGTTCCGCGGTGCAAGCAAAGGCCAGAGAATCACTCGATGTGATGACATGGTGGCCCTGAGGGCTTTACGCAGGCGGTTTCTCCCCGCTATGGCAGCCGTCACACCTCCGCTTCGGAGTCCCGGCTCTCGTCCTCCCCGGGACCCGGCGGGGTCGCCGCCAGCCCGAGGGCCTTGCGCGCCGTGACGGTCGCCGGGCCGTCCACGAACCCGTACGCCTTGTCGTAGTGCGTGTAGTACGTGCCGGCGTCACCGGCGGTGCTCGCCTTCCGCCACTCCTCCCGGGCGTCCTCCAGGTCCTCGACCAGGCCGGCGACGGGCTTGCGGGCACCGGCCGGCCAGGGGTGCCCGCGCAGGGCCTCGATCTGCTCGCCGAGCACGTCGTGGACCCGGGCCGCCCAGGCCCGGTGGGCGGTGAGGTCGTCGTCGGGGGTCTTCTCGGGCTCCTCGTAGAGCGCCGTGTCGAGGGCGTTGGCCGTCGACAGGAAGACGACCTGGTCGGTGCCGAGGGTGGTGGGGTCGCCGCGCAGGGAGCCGGTCAGCTTGATCCCGGCCTCGGTGTTGCCGAAGAGGCAGGTGATGGCGCGGTCGCCGAGGCGCCAGCTCACCCGGGACGGCAGCAGGTAGTACACGTCGACATCGGCCGGCACGGCCCAGGTGTCCATCGCGTACTGGTCCTGGAGGGCGTAGCACTTCTCGTCGGCGATGCCGGTGATCTTCGTGTCGCCCGGGAAGGCGCCGCCCGGCAGCGTGACGACCGCGAACACCTCGCCGTCGTGCCGGCCCTCGCACGGCACGCGGTCGACGTCGAAGGTGTCGCCGTCCAGCCCGCCGGGCGCGTCGAAGCAGTCGCCCTTGGCAAGCGAGAGGATCTCGTTGCCCGGCGCGCCGTCCTTGACGCCCTCCCAGACCTCGGACGCGGCTCCCGTGGACAGCACGAGCGCCCACAGCACGATCCCGGCGGACGACAGCACCGACCCGGCGATGGCCAGGCCCCGTCCGCTCTGCCCGGACCGCCGGATCTGCCACAGCGCGATCAGCCCCAGCACGAGACCGGCGGCGGGCAGGAAGCAGAGCACGCCGAGCACGAGGGCGGCGACGGCGAGGGCGTTGACGGAGACCGGGGTGCCGTACGGACGCCCGGCGGGGCCGTACGGGCCGTATGCCTGCGGCCGGTTGGCGGAGGGCGGGCCGTACGGGCTCCCGGGGGGCGGGGGTGTCGACACGGGTACGGTGCTCCTGGCTGAGGCGGTGGGCGGGTCCGTCGTACGGCTGGGCGCATCGTAGGCGGCGGGGTGACGGGGGCGGAACGCGGTCGACGGACACGGCGGTACGGACGGCGAACCGGTTGACGGCCCGCTGGGCGTCGGGAGTCAGTGCGGGGACGGTGTTCTCGGCGGCGGGGGTCTGGCCGCTGCCGGCGGAGGACGAAGCCCCCTAGGGCTGACGCGTGCCCGTCCACCCCACCGGGAAGACCGCCCTCACCGTGAAGCCGCCGTCGGGCGCCGGGGCCGCGTGGAAGTCGCCGCCCAGCAGGTGGGCCCGTTCGCGCAGGCCGACCAGGCCGTGGCCGCCGCCGGGGATCGGCGGCCGGGCGGCGGCGCGGCCGGGGGCGGTGTTGTGCACCTCGACGTGCAGGCCGGCCGCGCAGCGCACCCGTACCCGCGCCCGCGCACCCGGGGCGTGCTTGCTGATGTTGGTCAGCGCCTCCTGCACCGTGCGGTACGCGGCGCGTTCGACCGGCTCGGGCACCGGGACCGGGGGGACCGACACGTCGAGGTCCACCGTGAGGCCGCTGTCGCGGACCAGGGCCGTGAGGTCGGCCAGTCCGGCTCCCGGGGTGTCCTGCGCGTCGGGGTCTCCCGCCGTGCGCAACACCCCCACGAGGTGGCGCAGTTCGGTGAGGGTCTGGGCCGACATTTCGTGGATCGTGCGGGCCGTCGCCCGCACGTCCGTGTCCCCGGGCCTGCCCACCTGCAGCGCCCCGGCCTGGAGGCTGATGAGGCTCACCTTGTGGGCGACGACGTCGTGCATCTCGCGGGCCAGCCGGTTGCGTTCGGTGGCCAGGACCCGCTCGGTCAGGACCTGGTTCTCCCAGGCCCGCCGGGCCGTGGCCGCCCGCAGGCGCTCCTGGCGTGAGCGGACGGACCGGCCGAGGACGACGACGCCCGCCGCCACCCCACAGCAGTCCAGGGCCAGCAGCGCCGTCTCCCGGTCGAGGGCGAGGGAGGAGGTACCGGCCGCCGGGTGGGGCAGGAACCACGCCACCGCGACCGCCGCCGCGCCCGCCACGCCGACGAGGACAGGCCCGCGCCGGACGGCGACGCAGTAGAGCGCGATCAGCGGGGCGAAGGCGATGTGCCCGAGGTACAGCCCCGGCAGGCCGGCGAGCACGGCCGCCTCGGGGGCCCGGCGCCGCAGCAGCAGCGCGCCGGCGGCGACCAGCGCGAGCCACGTCCCGTGCCCGGAGGTGAGGCCGTTGACCACCAGTCCGTCGACCAGCGCGACCAGCACCGGAAGCGCGCCGGAGGCGATCCGCCGTACGGCACCGGGTGCCGGCGTCCCGCTCATCGCCGCCCCGGACCCGTGCCGACCAGGTTCGCCCGGTCCGCCACGACCGCCGCCTGCACCCGGTTGAGCCCGCCCAGCTTCGCCAGCACGGCGCTCACGTGGTCCTTGACCGTGCCGTGCGCCAGGTGCAGCCGGCTCGCGATGGCCCGGTTGCTGAGCCCGGCCCCCACCAGGGCGAGCACCTGCCGCTCGCGGTCGGTGAGCGCCCGCACCCGCCGTACGGCGTCCTCGTCGCGGCCGGAGAGCAGGTAGCCGTCGATCACCTGCCCCACCGCCTCGGGCGCCAGCACCCGGCGTCCGGCGGCCAGTGCCCGTACGGCGTCGATCAGTTGCTCCGGTGCGGTGTTCTTCATCAGGAACCCGGCCGCGCCCAGGCGCAGCGCCTCGTCCAGATGCTCACGGGCGTCGAAGGTGGTCAGCATCGCCACCGCCGGGGGGCGCGGGAGGGCGGCGACCTGCCGCAGCACGGTCGGACCGTCTACGACCGGCATCCGGATGTCGAGCAGCAGGACGTCCACCCGCCCGTCCCGCACGGCCTCCGCCGCGCCCACGCCGGCGCAGTCGGCGACGACGGTGATGTCCGGTGCCGAACCGAGGATCACGCGCAGTCCGGTGCGCACCAGTGGCTCGTCGTCCACCACCGCGACTCGTATCACTTCCGTCCCCCCACGCAGCGCGATCACCGTTCGTTACGACGGTCCTCCCCCGTACGGCGTTGCACCGCAGCCGTGTGCCACCTGCCACACGGCGGCCCGGACCCCGCCGGTCGGCGGGGTCGGTTCCCGCCCCCGGGCGGATGCCGCCGGCCCCTTCCGCGCTGCCACGATCCGTCGGGACGCCGATCACGACCGGCCCGTCGAACGGGCCGTCAGCACAACGCGAGGACGCACATGCACCACACCCAGGACCGCCCCGCCCGCCGCCGACGCACCCACGCCCGCATCCTGGTGGCGTGCTGCACCGCAGGAGCGGTGCTGCTGACCGCCGCGGGCGCGCACGCCGGGACCGGCGACGCCGGCTCCCGCTCGTCCCTGGCGGTCCAGGCGGCCGAGACGGTCGAGCGCGTGACCGGGACGTCCGACCTCGTCCCCGGCACGCCCGTCGCCGGCGGGGCCACCCACGCGGAGGTCGGCGACGAGACGTCCGCCGCCCGCATCACCGCCCCGGCCACCGCCGACGGCGCCGTGGAGTTCGCCTACGGCTCCGACGTGCTGCGCCTGACCCTGCCGGGCAGCGCCGACGCGCAGGCCACGACCAGTGCCAACGGCACGGTCGTCTACCCGGGCGCGGGCGAGGACGTCGACCTGGCGGTGCAGCCCAACCGGGACGGTGTACGCGCCCTGATCACGCTCAAGGACGCGGACGCCCCGACCGAGTTCCGCTTCCCGCTCGGCCTGCCGGCGGACGCGGCCACCGAGACCCTGGAGGACGGTTCCGTCCTGGTCACCCGCGGTGAGGAGTACCTCGGTACGTTCGACGCGCCCTGGGCGAAGGACGCCCGCGGCGAGGCCGTGCCCACCGAGTACCGCGTCGAGGGCGGCGCCCTCGTGCAGACCGTGCGGCCGGGGCCGGGCACGGCCTTCCCGGTGGTGGCGGACCCGGCGTGGTTCATCCCGCTCGCGATCGTCGCCGGGCGGCTGTTGCTCTCCCAGGGCGTCAAGAGCATCTCCAAGCACGCGGCCCAGCGCATGGCCCAGCGCGGCATCAGCCAGGAGATGGTCGCGCGTACGGTGAAGACCGGCAAGAAGACCAAGGGCAAGTCGCCGGGCACGTGGAAGTACACCACCGGCAAGGTCTGGGTCGTGATCAACAAGGCCGGCAACGTCGTGTCCGTCGGCCGCAACTGAGCCCGTTCCCGAGAGGCGAAGCATGCACATCGAGTACGACCGCGAGAACGACACCGCGTATGTCTCTCTCGTCGAGCACATCGCGGACGGCGCGGCCGTCCGGCAGATCCCCGTCGACGGGGTGGGGGCGGACGCCGAGGTGTTCCTCGACGTGGACGCGTCGGGGCGGCTGCTCGGCATCGAGGTGATCGGTGCGGGCGGCGCGCTGCCGGCGGAGGTACTGGAGCAGTCCGCCACGGGCTGAGGCGCGGGGGCGCCGGGCCGGTAGCCCGGCCCGAGATGCCACCGGCGGTCCGGGGCGACGCCTCGGACCGCCTCTCGCGGAGCGGTCCCGGTGGCTGATGGGGTGTCACGAGGGTCCTGCCGGTCCGTGCAGGGCCCTTGTGCAATTCCTGTGGAGGCCTCAATCTTTCGCTGACGCACAGGAGTAGCCGCTGGCTTGACATGGTCATGACCCACTGGCCTCATCGGCGGCGACCGACGGGCGTGCACCAACACCCCACCGCGCACCACCGATTGAGGAGGACCCCTCAGATGGCAGTGATGCGTACTCCCCGCAGATCCTCCCGGCGAAGACTGGCCGCGCTCGGCGCGACGGCCACCGCGGCGCTCGTCGCGAGCCTCGTCTCCACCCTCCCCGCCGGCGCGGCCCCGGCCGCGGCCGAAGGGCGCATCCAGTACGAGGGCGCCGCGAACGCCGTCGCCGGCAGCTACGTCGTCACCCTGAAGACCGGGAAGGCCGCGTCCGCCGAGGGCCGCGCGCTCGCCCGCAAGTACGGCGCCGACATCGAGCGGACGTACACCAAGGCCCTGAACGGCTACGAGGTCGAGGCGTCCGAGTCCGAGGCGAAACGTCTCGCCGCCGACCCGGCCGTCGCCTCCGTCGTGCAGAACCGGACGTTCTCCATCACCGGGACACAGCCCAGCCCGCCCTCCTGGGGCCTGGACCGCATCGACCAGAAGAGCCTGCCGCTGAACAGCTCGTACAGCTACCCGGATTCGGCGGGCGAGGGCGTCACCGCGTACGTCATCGACACCGGCGTCCGCATCACGCACGGCGACTTCGGCGGCCGCGCCTCCTACGGCTACGACGCCGTCGACAACGACAACACCGCCCAGGACGGCCACGGCCACGGCACGCATGTCGCCGGCACGGTCGCCGGAAACGCCTACGGCGTCGCCAAGAAGGCCAAGGTCGTCGGCGTCCGGGTGCTGAACAACTCCGGCCAGGGCACCACCGCCCAGGTCGTCGCCGGCATCGACTGGGTCGCCCGCAACGCGGTCAAGCCCGCCGTCGCCAACATGTCCCTCGGCGGCCCCGGCGACACGGCCATCGACACGGCCGTCCGCAACGCCATCACCTCCGGCGTCACCTTCGTGGTCGCGGCCGGCAACGAGTCCACCAACGCCTCCACCCGGTCCCCCGCGCGCGTCACCGAGGCCGTCACGGTCGGCGCGACGACATCGAGCGACGCCAAGGCGAGCTACTCCAACTACGGCACCGTCCTCGACCTGTTCGCACCGGGCTCGTCCATCACCTCGGCCTGGAGCACGAGCGACTCGGCGACCAACACCATCTCCGGCACGTCGATGGCGAGCCCGCACGTCGCCGGCGCCGCCGCCCTGCACCTGGCCGCCAACCCCACGGCCACGCCCGCGCAGGTCTCCGCCGCGCTGACGTCCGCCGCGACCACCGGCGTCGTCACCAGCCCCGGCACCGGATCACCCAACCGGCTCCTGTACGTCGGCGGCGGTACGACCACCCCGCCCGGCCCGCGCTTCGAGAACACCGCCGACCAGGCCATCGCCGACAACGCCACCGCCGAGTCCCCGGTGACGGTCTCCGGCGTCTCCGGCAACGCCCCCTCGGCCCTGGCCGTCGAGGTGCACATCGTCCACACCTACATCGGTGACCTCCAGGTCCAGCTGGTCGCCCCCGACGGCACGGCGTACACGCTGAAGTCGTACGGCACCGGCGGCAGTGCGGACAACATCGACACCACGTACACCGTGAACGCCTCCTCGGAGGCCGCGAACGGCACGTGGAAGCTGCGGGTGAGCGACAACGCCCGCTACGACACCGGGCGGATCGACGCCTGGGCGCTCCAGTTCTGACCCGAATGACCTGAGCACAGGGGCCGGGCTCTCGCGAGCCCGGCCCCGACCGGTACGTGACGAGCCCTCAGCCGTGGTCCCGGCGCAGCGAGACCAGTTCCGCGTTCATCTCGGCGAGGAACCGCACGACCACCTCCAGCTCCTCGGGGCTGAAACGCCCCCGGGCCGCGTCGGTGCTCCGCGCCAGGGGGCGGAAGTAGTCCCGGGCCAGGCCCCTGGCCGCGTCGGCGTAGTGCAGGTGCACCACGCGGCGGTCGCCGGCGTCCCGGACGCGGCGGATGTGTCCGGCCCGCTCCAGCCGGTCGAGGCACGCGGTCACCGCGCCGGACGTGAGGTTGAGCTGCCCCCGCAGACGGCCCGGCGTCATGGGCTCGCCCCCCTCCTCCGGGTCGGAGTCGGCGTCCAGGATCGCGATCAGGGCCTGCATGTCGGTGAGGTGCAGCCCCTGCGCCTGGGCGAACTCCTGGGCGATGCGGTTGAACTCGCTGTTCATCCGGCGCAGCAAAACGGCGAAGGCCTGCAACCCCGTGGGGTCGTCCGCCGGAAGAGATGCCGTGGGTACACCGGAGCCGCTCATCCCCCCAGCCTAGTATCTCTCAATGATTGAGATACTTTATGAGTGAGTTACTTCTTTCCACGACTCACTTCCTACGGCTTGGGATGCGCATGAGTACCGCACAGCGTCGGGCCCGGCGGCTCGTACCGCTCGTTCTGCTGCTCGTCTGGCTGGGGGTGGGCGGCACGCTCGGTCCCTACGCGGGCAAGCTCGGCGAGGTGGCCACCAACGACCAGGCCGCCTTCCTGCCGCGAAGCGCCGAGTCCACCCGGGTGCTCGAAGCCCGCGCGGCCTTCGACCGGTCCGAGACCGTGCCGGCCATCGTGGTCTGGACGGCGGACGGGGAGCGGTTCACCAAGGAGCGGCAGGCCGAGGCGGGCCGCGCCGTCGCCGCGCTCGCCGGGAAGCCCGGCGTCGCCGGCCGCCCGTCGCCCGCCCTGCTCTCCGGCGACCGGGAGGCGATACAGGCCGTCGTCCCGCTCAAGCCCGACCTGGGCGATGAACTGCCGACGGTCCTCGACGCGGTGCGTGAGGCGGCCGGGTCCGTGCCGGGCACCACGGCCCGGATCGCCGGGCCTGCGGCCGGCCAGGCCGATCTGTCGGACGCGTTCGCCGGCATCGACGGGCTGCTGCTCGCCGTGGCCCTGGGCGCCGTACTGCTGATCCTGCTGCTGGTCTACCGGAGCGTCCTGCTGCCGTTCCTGATCATCCTGGGGTCGGTCTTCGCCCTGGGCCTGGCCTGCGCGGTGGTCTACGTGCTGGCGGAGCGGGACGGCGTCCGGGTCGACGGGCAGGTGCAGGGCATCCTGTCGATCCTGGTGATCGGCGCCGCCACCGACTACGCCCTGCTGCTCGCCGCACGGTTCCGGGAGGAACTCGCCCTGCGCGCCGACCGCTTCGGGGCCGCGACGGCAGCCGTACGCCGTTCCTTCGGCGCCATCACCGCCAGCGCCGCCACCGTGGCCCTCGGGCTGCTGGCCCTGCTCGCGAGCGACCTCACCAACAACCGCGCCCTCGGGCCGGTCGGCGCCATCGGCATCGGCTGCGCCGTGCTGGCCACGCTCACCTTCCTGCCGGCCGCGCTGGCGCTGCTGGGCCGCGCCGCCTACTGGCCGTCCCGGCCCAAGCCACCGCAGCAGTCCGCGCAGGGCAGCGGCGTGTGGCGCCGGGTCGCCACGGCGGTGGACGCCCGGCCGCGGCGGACCTGGGTGGTGACGGCGCTCGTCCTCGCCGTCTTCGCGGCCTTCTCGCCGTCCCTGTCCTCCAAGGGCGTGCCGCTCGACGAGATCTTCGTGAACGACGCGCCCTCGGTGGCCGCGCAGGAGACGCTCGGCGAGCATTTCCCCGGCGGGTCCGGCAACCCGGCCGTCATCATCGCCGACGCCGGCCGGGCCGCAGAGGTGACGGCCGCCGCGCGGAGCACCGAGGGCGTGGCCTCCGCCGGCGCCGTCTCCGCCTCCGGACGGCCCGGGGCGGGCGAGCCGCTCGCCGTCGACGGGCGGGTGCGCATCGACGCCACCCTGGAGGCCGCCGCGGACAGCGACGCGGCCAAGGAGACCGTCGAGCGGCTGCGCGCGCGGGTGCACGCGGTCCCGGGGGCCGACGCACTGGTCGGCGGGTACACGGCGCAGCAGTACGACACCCAGCGGACCGCCGCCCGGGACCGGACGGTCATCGTGCCGATCGTGCTCGCCGTCATCCTGCTGATCCTGATGCTGCTGCTGCGCTCGCTGCTCGTGCCGGTGCTGCTGGTCGCGACCGTGGGGCTCAACTTCCTGGCGACGCTGGGCGTTTCGGCGCTGGTCTTCCAGCACCTCCTCGGGTTCAGCGGCACGGACGCCTCGGTGCCGCTGTACGGCTTCGTGTTCCTGGTGGCGCTCGGCGTCGACTACAACATCTTCCTGATGTCCCGGGTCCGGGAGGAGGCGCTCGAACACGGCAACCGGCAGGGGGTGCTGCGCGGCCTGACCACCACCGGCGGGGTGATCACCTCGGCGGGTGTGGTGCTGGCGGCGACGTTCGCGGCGCTGATGGTGATCCCCCTGGCGTTCCTGGTGCAGATCGCGTTCATCGTCGCCTTCGGGGTGCTGCTCGACACGCTCGTGGTGCGCTCGCTGCTGGTCACCGCGCTGGTGATCGACATCGGGCCCCGGGCGTGGTGGCCGAGCGCCCTCGCCCGCCGGAAGCCGGTGGAGGCCGGCGACGGTACTCCCTCCGGCTGAACCGTCCGCGTCACCCGTGTCGTGCATCCGCCGGGCGCCCCGAGCGGGAAAGGTTCGCGTCGGGGCCGGGCGCGCTCCGGCAGCGCGGCTACGGGTTCCAGAGGACGGAGGCACACCATGACGACGGACGGGCGGCGGCTGCACTGCCTGGTCACCGGGGCGTCCGGCTACATCGGCGGGCGCCTGGTGCCGGAACTGCTGCAGGAAGGCCACCGCGTCCGGTGCCTCGCCCGCTCCCCCGGCAAGCTCCGCGACCACCCCTGGGCGGCGCACGCCGAGACCGTCCGGGGGGACGTCACCGACCCGGATTCGCTGGCGTCCGCGATGCGCGGCATCGACGTCGCCTACTACCTGGTGCACGCCCTCGCCTCCGGCTCCCGGTTCGAGGACACCGACCGCGCCGCCGCCCGGATCTTCGCCGAGCAGGCCCGGGCCGCCGGTGTGCGGCGGATCGTCTACCTCGGCGGGCTCACGCCACGCGGCGTCCCCCAAAGGTCGCTCTCCCCGCATCTGCGGTCCCGGGCCGAGGTGGGGGAGATCTTCCTCGACTCGCCCGTGCCCGCGACGGTGCTGCGGGCCGCCATCGTCATCGGCTCGGGCTCCGCGTCGTTCGAGATGCTGCGCTACCTCACCGAACGCCTGCCCGTCATGGTCACCCCAAGCTGGGTGCACACCCGCACCCAGCCCATCGGGGTGCGGGACGTGCTGCGCTACCTCGTCGGGTCGGCCACCATGCCTGACGACGTCGACCGGGCCTTCGACATCGGCGGGCCGGACGTCCTCACCTACCGGGACATGATGCTGCGCTACGCCGCCGTCGCCGGCCTGCCGCGGCGGTTCATCGTGCCGGTCCCGGTCCTCACCCCGCGGCTGTCCAGCCACTGGGTGGGCCTCGTCACCCCCGTGCCCGCCTCCCTCGCCCGGCCGCTGACCGAGTCGCTGCGGCACGAGGTCGTCTGCGGCGAACACGACATCGCCCGGTACGTGCCGGACGCCCCGGGCCGGCCGCTGCCGTTCGACGAGGCACTGACCCTGGCGCTGCGCAGGGTGCGAGAGGCGCAGGTCTCCACGCGCTGGTCCTCGGCGTCGGTGCCCGGGGCGCCCAGCGACCCGCTGCCCACCGACCCGGACTGGGCGGGCGGCAGCCTCTACCAGGACGAACGGCAGCGGCCCGTCGAGGCGTCCCGGGCGGCGCTGTGGCGGGTGATCGAGGGCATCGGCGGCGACAACGGCTGGTACTCCTCGCCGCTGGCCTGGGCGGTGCGGGGCTGGCTGGACCGGTTCGCGGGCGGGGTCGGGCTGCGCCGCGGACGGCGGGACACCGAGCGGCTGAGGGTCGGCGACTCGCTGGACTTCTGGCGGGTCGAGGAGATCGAACCCGGTCATCTGCTGCGGCTGCGGGCCGAGATGCGGCTGCCCGGGCTCGCCTGGCTGGAGATGTACGCCGAGACCGACGATCAGGGCCGCACCCGCTACCGGCAGCGGGCCCTGTTCCATCCCCGTGGCCTGCTGGGCCACGCCTACTGGTGGAGCGTCGCCCCGTTCCACTCCGTCGTGTTCGGCGGCATGGCGCGCAACATCGCGCGGGCCGCGTCCGAGGGCACCGGCGGGCGCCGGAGCGCCGCGCGCATCCGGCGGGCCCGCGAGCGGCGAAGTGTTCGGGAGCAACGCCCGGAACCCGCACCACCGCACCAGGAGTGACACCATGACCGTGGCGGTCGTCCTGTTCACCTCGGACCTGCGCCTGCACGACCATCCGCCCCTGCGCGCGGCGCTGAACTCGGCGGACGAGGTCGTGCCCCTGTTCGTCCGCGACCCGGCCGTCCGCGCCGCCGGATTCGACGTGCCCAACCGCGCCGCCTTCCTCGCCGACTGCCTGGGCGACCTCGACTCCTCGCTGCGGCGGCGCGGCGGACGGCTGGTGGTGCGCTCCGGCCCGGTCACCCGGGAGGTCCGGGCGGTCGCCGCCGAGTGCGGCGCCACGGAGGTGCACATGGCCGCGGGGGTCACCGGCTACGCCCACCGCCGCGAGGAGCGGCTGCGCGCGGAACTCGGCGCCGGCGGGGTCGCGCTGCGGGTGCACGACAGCGTGGTCACCGCCCTCGCGCCAGGGGCGGTGACACCGGCCGGCTCGGACCACTTCGCCGTGTTCACCCCGTACCTGCGCCGCTGGTCCAAGGAGCCGCTGCGCGACCTGCTGCCCGCGCCGCGCGCGGTGCGGGTCCCCGACGCGGTGCGCGGCGAGGAGCCGCCCACCCGCGCGAAGGTGGCGGAGCTGTCGCCGGATCTTCCGGCCGGCGGGGAGAGCGCGGGGCGCGACCGGTTCGCCAGGTGGGCCGATGCCGGCCTGTCCCGCTACGAGGACCGGCACGACGACCTGGCCGGTGACGCGACCTCACGCCTGTCGCCGTACCTCCACTTCGGGGCGCTCTCGCCGGTGGAGGTCGTCCGGCGGGCCCGCGAGAAGGGCGGCGCCGGGGCGGACGCTTTCGTCCGTCAGCTGTGCTGGCGCGACTTCCACCACCAGGTCCTCGCCGCCCGGCCCGAGGCGTCCGTCCGGGACTACCGCACCCGGGGCGACCGGTGGCGCGGCGAGGAGGAGGCCGCCGAGGACATCGCCGCCTGGCGGGAGGGCCGCACCGGCTACCCGGTGGTCGACGCGGGCATGCGCCAGCTGCGTCACGAGGGCTGGATGCACAATCGGGCCCGGCTGCTGGTGGCGAGCTTCCTGACCAAGACGCTGTACGTGGACTGGCGGATCGGCGCCCGGCACTTCCTCCGGTTCCTGGTGGACGGCGATCTCGTCAACAACCAGCTGAACTGGCAGTGGGTCGCCGGCACCGGCACCGACACCCGCCCCCACCGCGTCCTCAACCCCGTCCTCCAGGGCAGGCGCTACGACCCGGACGGCACGTACGTACGCCGTTGGGTGCCCGAACTGGCGGACGTCGGCGGCGCCGCGGTGCACGAGCCCTGGCGGCTGCCGGCGGACGAACGGGCCCGGCTGCGCTATCCGGCGCCGCTCCTCGATCTCGGCGAGGGCCTGGCCCGCTTCCGGCAGGCCCGTGGGCGCGGCTGAGAATCGGGCACCCGACGCATCCGGAACACCACTCCCGGCGGAAGCACAGAAGTGCGAACGACCGGAAGCGAGAAGGGGTTGGGCATGCTTGGACCGCGGCCGACGGTGGCCGGACCGGCGGAGACGAATCACTCCCCGCTCACCGCTCCGGGGGCCACGCGCGCCATGGAGGCGGTTCTGGAGCGGGTGCTGGAGGACCGGCTGCGGCAGGCCCGCGAGACCGACGCGGTGTTCGCCCGCGAGACGGCCGATCGCCTCGCCGCGTTCGTCCGGCGGGGCGGCAAGCGGCTGCGGACGGCGTTCGTGTGGTGCGGCTGGCGGGCCGCGGGCGGCTCGGGAGACACCGGCGCGGTCCTGCGCACGGGTGCGGCCCTCGAACTGCTCCAGGCATGCGCCCTCATCCACGACGACGTGATGGACGGGTCACCGCTGCGCCGGGGCGCCCCCGCCCTGCACGTGGACTTCGCCCGGGACCACCCGGCCGGCCGGACCGGCGGGTCCACCGAGTCGTTCGGGACGTCGGCCGCCGTGCTCGCGGGCGACCTGGCGCTGGCGTGGGCGGACGACCTGCTGACGGAGACGGCCCTCACCTCGCCGTACGGCGCGCGGCTGCACGAGGAGTGGCGGGCCATGCGCACCGAGATGGTCGCCGGGCAGTACCGCGACCTGCGCGCGCAGGCGAGCGGCTCGTCCGGCGCGGAGGAGGCCCTGACCATCGCGGTCCTGAAGAGCGCCCGGTACACGGTCGCGCGGCCCCTGGCGCTGGGCGCGGCCCTGGCCGGCGCGGACGCCCGCACCGTGGGCGCCCTGCGGGCCGCGGGCCGGTGCGCGGGGCTGGCCTTCCAGCTGCGCGACGACCTCCTCGGGGCGTTCGGCGATCCGGCGCTGACCGGCAAACCGGCCGACGAGGATCTGCGCTCCCGCAAGCTCACGCCTCTCCTCGCCGCCGCCGTCCGGCTCGCGGAGGCCACCGGCGACCGGGACGCCGCCGCCGTGCTCGCGCCGGGCGCGGACGCCCGGCCGGGGCACACCGTCGACCGGATGCGGGCGGCACTGGAGCGGACGGGCGCCCGGGCCGAGGTGGAGGCGAGGATCGCGGACCTGGCGGCCACGGGTCTGCGGCACTTCGAAGCGACCGGCGCCGCCCCCGGAGTGCGGCGGGAGTTCGCCGCCCTGGTCGAGCGGGCCTCCGGCCTCGCCCCGCGCCCCGCGGAGGAACTCGTATGAGAACGGTGACGGGACCGACGGACCATGTCGTCGTGGTGGGCGCCGGCCTGTCCGGGCTGGCGTGCGCGCTGCATCTGCTGGGCGCCGGCCGCCGCGTGACGCTCGTCGAACGGGACGCCGGCCCGGGCGGGAGGGCCGGGCGGGCCCGGCTCGGCGACTACCTGGTGGACACAGGGCCGACGGTGCTGACGATGCCGCACCTGGCCGACGAGGCGTTCGCGGCGGTCGGCGAGAGCCTCGCCCGGCACGTCGAGCTGATGCCCCTGCACCCCGCCTACCGGGCCGGATTCGCGGACGGGACCTCGCTCGACGTGCACACCGACGCCGAGGCCATGGAGGCGGAGGTGCGGCGCTTCGCCGGACCGGCGGAGGCGGCCGGCTACCGCAGGCTGCGGGCGTGGCTGGAGCGGCTGTACCGGGCGCAGATGCGCCGTTTCATCGACACCAACTTCGACTCGCCGTTCCAGCTCGCGCACCCGGATCTGGCCCGGCTGGCGGCGCTCGGCGGCTTCGGGCGTCTCGACGGCCGGATCGGCCGCTTCCTCTCCGACGCCCGCCTGCGCCGGGTCTTCTCCTTCCAGGCCCTGTACGCCGGGGTGGCACCGGCCCGGGCACTCGCGGCCTACGCGGTGATCGCCTACATGGACACGGTGGCCGGTGTCTGGTTCCCCAAGGGCGGCATGCACGCGCTGCCCCGCGCGATGGCGGACGTGGCGGCCGGTGCCGGTGCCGAACTGCGGTGGTCGGCCGAGGTGAGCGCGCTGGAACGCTCCGCCGGCCGGGTGCGGGCGGTCCGGCTCGCCTCGGGTGAGCGCATCCCGTGCGACGCGGTGGTGCTGACCTGCGAACTTCCCGCCGCGCACCGGCTGCTGGGCCGGACGCCCCGGCGCCCGGTGCCGCTGCGGCACTCGCCGTCCGCGGTGGTCCTGCACGCGGGGACCGACCGCACCTGGTCCCATCTCGCCCACCACACGCTGTCCTTCGGCGCCGCCTGGGAGCGCACCTTCGACGAACTGACCCGCTCGGGCACGCTGATGAGCGACCCGTCGCTGCTGATCACCCGTCCGACCACGCACGACGCCTCCCTGGCACCGCCGGGCCACCACCTGCACTACGTCCTGGCGCCCTGCCCCAACACCGCCGTCGGCCCCTCCGCCGCCGCCTGGCGGGACCTGGGCCCGCGGTACCGCGACAGCCTGGTCGCCGAGCTGGAACGCCGCGGCCTGGACGGGTTCGCGGACAGCGTGGAGGAGGAACTGCTGGTGACGCCGCTCGACTGGGCGGCCCAGGGCCACGCGGCGGGCAGTCCCTTCTCCGTCTCCCACACCTTCGCCCAGACCGGGCCCTTCCGGCCGCGCAACCTCGTCCGCGGGCTGGACAACGTGGTGCTCGCCGGTTGCGGGACCACGCCCGGGGTCGGCGTACCGACCGTGCTCATCAGCGGCAAACTCGCCGCCGCCCGCGTCACCGGGGGCCGCACCCGGGCGACCCGGGCGGGCCGGTTGCCCGACCGCCGCCCGTCCGCCCCGACCGGAGCAGGTGCCCATGACCCGTCGTGAACTGGACGCCGCCGGGATCACCGACCCCGGCCTGCGTGCCGCATACACCCGATGCCGGCAGCTCAACGCGCGCCACGGCCGGACCTACTTCCTGGCCACCCGCCTGCTGCCGCTGGAACGCCGGTCCGCGGTGCACGCGCTGTACGGCTTCGCCCGCTGGGCCGACGACATCGTCGACGACCTGGACCGGCACCGGACCCCCGACGAGCCCGGCCTGCTGCTGACGCGGCTGGAGGGCGAGCTCGCCCACGCGCTGCGTACCGGCGGCGGGACCGAACCGGTGGTCCGGGCCGTGGCCGACACCGCCGACCGGTACGGCATCGACGTGACGCTGTTCGCCGACTTCCTCGTCTCGATGCGCGCCGACCTGAAGGTCACCGACTACCCGACCTACGCCGATCTGCGGGCCTACATGCACGGCTCGGCCGCGGTGATCGGCCTGCAGATGCTGCCCGTGCTCGGCACGGTCGTCCCGCGCGAGGAGGCGGCACCGCACGCGGCGGCCCTCGGGGTGGCGTTCCAGCTGACCAACTTCCTGCGGGACGTGGGCGAGGACCTGGACCGCGGTCGCGTCTACCTGCCGGCGGACCTGCTCGCCGCCCACGGCGTGGACCGGCCGCTGCTGGAGTGGAGCCGGCGCAGCGGCCGCCGCGACCCGCGCATCCGGGCGGCGCTCGTCGCGGCCGAGGCCCTGACCAGGGACGTGTACCGGACGGCGGAACCGGGCATCGCGATGCTCGACCCGCGGGTACGCCCGTGCATCCGCACCGCTTTCACGCTGTACGGCGGCATCCTCGACGCGATCGCGCGCCACGACTACACCGTGCTGCACCGCCGGGCGGTGGTGTCCCGCCGCCGGCGGGCGGCCACCGCCGCGGCCGGTGTCCTGAAGGTGGCCGGCGCGCGGTGGCACGCGGCGCCCGCGGCGGAGCGCCGCGCTGGAACGGAAAGGACCGGGTCGTGACCGACCGAGCGGACAAGGCACGCTGGACCTCACCGCTGCGGCGGCGCCGCGGTCCCGGCTGGGCGGAGCAGACGCCGACCTGGCGCGCGGCCCGCCCCGCCCTGATCGCGGACACTCTCAAACGCGCGTCCGCCCGGCCCTCCGGCAACTGGTTCGTGGCCGGTGCCTCCCGTGACGTGCGCCCCGGCCGCCCCTACGGCAGGACCGTCGGCGGCGTCGAGGTGGTGCTGTGGCGGTCGGAGTCGGGCGACCTGCGGGCGGGCCACGGCGCCTGCCCGCACCTCGGTGCTCCGCTGCGGGACAGCCGGGTGGTGTGCGGCACGCTGGTGTGCCACTGGCACGGGCTGGCCCTGGACGGTGCCGCGTTCGCCGGCTGGCAGCCGTACCCCGTCCACGACGACGGGGTGCTGGTGTGGGTGCGGCTGGACGCGGTCGGGGGCGAGGAGCCGTCGGAGCGGCCCGTGGTTCCGGCCCGTCCCGCACCGGGCGCCGGGGTGGACGCGGTGTTCACCGGGGTCGGGCGCTGCGAGCCGCAGGACGTGGTGGCCAACCGGCTCGACCCGTGGCACGGGTCCTGGTTCCACCCGTACTCCTTCGTCGACCTGACGGTCGTGAGGGAACCGCCCGGCGACGAGGGGGCCGACGAGGACGACGCCTTCGTGGTCGACGTCGCCTTCCGGGTGGCGGGCCGTCTGGTGGTGCCCGTGCGGGCCGAGTTCACCGCGCCGGAGCCGCGCACCGTCGTCATGCGCATCACCGAGGGCGAGGGCGCCACGTCCGTGGTGGAGACCCATGCCACGCCGCTGACCGCCGCGGACGCGGACCGGCCGCGGACGGCCGTGATCGAGGCGGTCGTCGCAGCCTCGGACCGGCGCGGCTTCGCCCTGGCCCGGGCCGCCGCCCCCGTGCTGCGCCCCCTGATGCGCAGTACGGCCGGGCGCCTGTGGCGCGATGACCTCGCCTACGCCGAGAGGCGCTGGGAGCTGCGCAGCACCGGGCGGTTCCCCGGGTGAGGTGACCCCGCCGGACGGGCCTGTGCGGGTCGTCCCGGGCCCGTCCGGCGGCCGGGCGTCACCGGCGCGCCGGACGTTCCGCGAGCGCGCCGAGCGCCCGCAGCACCGGCGAGCGGCCCGCCCGTGGCACGGTCCACAGCACCTGGCCGCGGACGCCCCACCCGGCGAGCAGGGCGTTGGACGCCAGGAAGCCGGTGGTGGCGGCGCGTTCCATCAGGGCCACGGGCAGGTCGCAGCGCAGCCCGTCGCCGGCCAGCGTCAGCCACGGGTGCGGGGTCCGTACGGTGGGGCGCCGGTGGTGGGTGCCGGCCGGGAAGAGCGGGCAGTCCGAACGCCACTCGTGCCGGACGTCCACGACACGCGCCTGACGGGTCTCCGGGTACACCCGCCGCAGCTGCCCGAGCAGCGCGTCCTGCACGGTCTCCCGGTCCGCGCCGGGGTCGACGGCGTAGGCGTGCAGTTCGACCACGGAACCCCCGTGTTTCGCGGCCCGGCGGGCGGCCTCGCCCTCGTAGCGTTCCAGGACGCTGATGTTGTCGAGGCCGTCGTAGCCGCTGGTGCCGAGGAAGCCGGGGCGGTCGGCGCGGACCGGGCGGTCGAGCCAGAGCCGCGAGACGAGGAACGGCGGGGCGGTGCGCAGGGCGGCGATGTCCTCGCGCCAGGGGGCGGTGCCGAGGCGGGGCGAGTCGGCGACGACCTGGCGCAGCCCCGCGGTGTCGAGGGCGAGCACCACCGCGTCGTGCCGCTCGGTGCCGGTGCCGGTGCGCAGCTCGGCTCCCCCGCTGCCGGCGGGCTCCACGCGGTGCACGGGGGTGCCGGTGCGGACGGTCGTGCCGAGGCGCTGGAGGTAGTCGGCGAGCGGCTCCCACAGGGCCTGCGGGAAGGGCTCGTCGGGCACGTCGAAGAGCAGCCCCTCCGAGGAGCCGAGGAAGTAGATGTGGAACATCAGCATCAGCTCGGCGGCGGAGAGTTCGCGCGGGTCGGCGAAGAAGCTGCGGGAGAACACCTCGAACGCCAGGTGGTGCGCGGCCTCCGGGAAGCGGACGCGTTCCAGGAAGGCGGTCGCGCCGACCCGGTCGAAGCGTGCGTACACGTCGGGCACCCGCACGTCCATCAGCGGCAGCGCCGCCCGGGCGTCCAGGGCGGCGAGGTCGCGCAGGCCGAAGGTGGGGCTGAGGGCGACGAACCCGAGGGCGCTGAGGGGCGGGGTGCGCGGGACGCGGGCGAAGCTGTCGGTCAGCCCGCCGCTGTGCCGCAGGGGGTAGTCGGGCAGCGGGGTGAGGCGGGCGAGGGCCGGGTCGGTGCGCCGCAGCAGGCCGCGCAGGTTGTAGTACTGGCGGAAGAAGGCGTGGAAGCCGCGGCTCATGGTCACCTCGGAGCCGTCGGCCAGCCGGGTGCGGTGGCCGGCCAGGCGGCCGCCCAGCGAGTCCTCGCGTTCGTAGAGGGTCACGCGGGCGCCGCGTTCGGCCAGTCCGGTGGCGGCGGCGAGACCGGCGATCCCGCCGCCCACGACGGCGACGGACGGCGCGTCCTCGCGCGCGAACCGGTCCCGGCCGGGCACCGGCATGAGGACCTCGGCCTTGCGGTCCCGGCCGCGGCGGGCGGCCGGACGGGTGCTCGTCGGGCGGCTCATCGGTTGGCCTGCCCCGCCGCGGCGACGAAGGTGTGCGTGATGCCGGTCTGCCATCCGGCGAGGGGCAGGGCCCGGGCGCCCGTGAATCCGGCGCGCGTCAGCCGCCCGGTGAAGCCGGAGGCGGTGTCGAAGTCGAGGACGCTGTGCCACAGGTGCCGGTACAGGGCCCGGTCACCGGTGAGCGTGCCCGCCGGGATGATCACCCCCTGGCACACGGCCGTCCACAGCGCCCGGTGCGCGGGCGAGCCGCCGAGGCTGTACTCGTGGACGGCGAGCCTCCCGCCCGGCCGCAGCAGTCGGCGCACCGTGCCGAGGACGGCGTCCGGGTCGGAGACGTTGCGGAACAGGTAGGCGGCGAAGACCGCGTCGAAGGGCCCTTCACCGGCCGCGTCGAGTTCCTCGGCGCTCAGGTGCAGGAAGCGCACGCCGTCGGGCCACGGCTTGGCCAGCGCCCGGCGCAGCATGCCCGCGGAGGCGTCCACCGCGGTGATCCGCGCCCGGGGCGCGGCCCGCAGCAGGGCCCGGGTGGAGGCGCCGGTGCCGCAGCCGAGATCGAGCAGGTGCAGGCCGGCCCCGTCCCCGGGGAGCTTCAGCCGGCGGGCCGAGCGCAGCAGATCGGCGCGGTATCCCGGGTTGAGGCCGGTGAGGCGGTCGTAGGTGCGGGACGCGTGGTCGAAGGCGCGTGCCAGGTCGTGGTCGCGCAGCAGGGTCATGGGTGGCTCTCTCCGGTTCCTGGGGCGGGGTGGGTGCGGCGGGGAAGGAAGGGCACTTCGAGCGCGGTGCGGAGCATCGGGCCCACCGGGGTGCGCAGTCCGATGCCCCACTCCTCCCGGAGCGAGGTGGCGCCGTCGAGGAAGCGCAGCAGGCGCTGTGCCGGCGTCCGGCGGAACAGGCCGGTGAAGAACTCGGGGCCGTCGATCCGCCCGGTGTCCAGGGCCCGCAGCAGCACCGCGTCCATGGCGAGCGCCCGCCTCCCGTGCGGTGCGGGCACGGTGACGCGGCCGCGTTGCAGAGCGGCGGCGATGGCCCGGCTGTGCCGCTGTACCGCCGCGAAGGTGTAGCCGGTGGCGGGGCGGGTCGCGCCGCCCGCCGTCCCGATGCGGAAGACGGCCGCCCCGGCCCGCCGGGGGAAGCGGGCGTCGGTCATGGGGATGACGCCCTGCTCGGCCGTCTCCACGCCGAACTCGCCCAGGCGCAGCACCTCGCGGGCGTAGTGGCCGAGCGCCGCCTCGTAGGCCTCGGTGGTCAGCGAGGCCCGCGAGAACTCGGTGTACTCGACGAGCGCACGGTCCGGGGCCAGCGGCAGGACGTACCCGAAGGCGAGTCCGTGCCGCGGCTGGGGCACCCGGAAGTCCATGAGGTCGGCGACCGCCGGGTCGAAGCGGTCGCCGCGGGTGCGCACGAACCAGCCGCGGAAGTGCTGCAGCAGCTGCGTCCGGGCGGGGGGCAGGGCGCGCAGGGGCCGCGAGTCGAACACGTGGCGGGAGCGCAGCGTCAGGGTCCGGCCGTCGGGTGCCGTGCAGCGGACCTCCGCGCCGCCGGGTACGTCGCGCACGGTGTCGGCCGTGGCGCGCAGCAGCCGCCCGCCGGGCGCACGCGCAAGCCGTGCGTGCACGAGTCGTTCGAAGGCCGAGGAGCGCACCATGCGGTAGCGCGAGGGGGCCGGATCGACGGTGAGCGGGCTGCCGTCGGGGCCGTGCACCCGCAGCAGGGGCCAGGTGGCGGTGACCGCTTCGCCGAAGTCGTCGTCGCCCTGGTCCCAGTAGCACCAGGTCCGCTCCGCCGGACGTGCGGGACCGTCCGGCGGTTCCACCACGGTCACGGTCGCTACGCCGGTCTCGACCAGCCGGTACGCGAGGCTGAGGCCGGCGGCTCCGCCCCCGACGACCACCACGTCCGACGTGCCGACGGGTCCCTGGCTCACCGGGCCCACCACGCGCCGCTCATGTCCGCACTCCGCTCCCGGCCACCCGGTCGGCTGTGCCCGTCCGCCGTGGTGTGTCCGTCGTGTTCTGTCCGTTCACCGCTTCGGGCGGGTGCCCCTGTTCGGATGCAGTCAGCCGGGGCTATCGCGACACGACCGTCTCCAGAACCGCGACGGCCTCGGCCAGCCCCGTGGGACGCGGCAGGCCCGGGACGGTCCGGCCGGACCAGCCGGGCCCGATCGTCAGGACGACCGGCTTGCGGCGGGCGCCCCGCACGCCCCACTCCATCGCGGCCACGTGCTGGGCCAGCGGGCGGCTGGCGGTCGTCCGGGACTGCGCCCACAGTGCCACCGCCGCCGGCCCGGTTCGGCGGACGGCCGTCACGAGGGACTCCACGGGCAGGGCGCCGCCGAACATGCGCACCGGCAGGCCCCGTTCGGCCAGCGCGGCGGCCAGCACCTCCAGGGGCAGCGTGTGGTTCTCCCCCGGTACGCAGGCGAGCACGACGGTCGCGCCCGGGCGGTCGGCGGCCGTGGGCGGGGCGCCGCGCCGCAGCGCGCCGGAGACGTGCCAGGACAGGAAGTGCTCGACCTCGACGTACTTCTCGCCGGAGCTCTCCCACTTGCGGCCGACGGCCTGGAGGGTCGGCATGATCACCTCGGTCCAGGCGGCGACCAGCCCGTGCTCGGCGATCGCGGTCTCCAGGAGCTCGTCGAGTGCGGAGGCGTCGAGGCGCAGCGCGGCGCGGGCGATGCCCTTGCACTCCTGACGCACGTCACCGAGGCGCAGCCCGCTGCCCGCCCGGCTGCGGGTGCGGACGGACGGCCGCGGTGGCACGTCGGCGTGCCCGCGGCCCGGGGCCGCCTCCCCCGCCGGTTCCTGCGTCGCTTCCCCGGCCGCCCCCGGGGGTGCCGGGGCGGCCTGCGGGGCCGGGGCCGGTTCCTGCGTCGCTTCGCCGAGGACCGTGCGCGCGGCCTCGGCGGGCGGTATCCCGGTCGCCGTCAGGGCGCACATCCGCTCCAGCCGGGCCACGTCCACCGGGGTCCACCGCCGGTGCCGGCCCCCCGTGTGCGCGTCGGGCCCGAGGCCGTAGCGCCGGTCCCACGTGCGGACCGTGGTGGGAGCGACCCCCAGCCGCCTGGCCACCTCCCCGGTGGTCAGTCCGACACCGGCCGGCGCGCTCCCGGGTCCGCGGTCGCGGCTGTCCCGTTCGTGTACACCCATACCCCCGACTGTACGACGCACAAACGACGCACGTTGAGATGCGTCGTTTGTGCGCCGAACACTGGCTTCCAGCGCATGGTCGCGGCTCGGCACAGCGCGACCGGTGCGGTCGGCAGACGGCCTTCCGTCCCCGCACGACGCACTGCAGGAGGAACCAGGCCATGATCACGAACACGCGACTCACCGCCCCCACCGCACCCGCGGAGGAAACGCGGTACGAGGAGGAACTGGCCCGTGGCCTCGTCGCCGCCGACGAGGAGGCGTTCGCCGCGATCTACCGGCGATGGGGCTCGCTCGTCCACACCATGGCCACCCGACTGCTCGGCGACACCTACGAGGCGGAGGACGTGACCCAGCAGGTCTTCCTCGGCGCCTGGCACGGCCGGGCGGGGTTCCGCCCCGAACGGGGTCCGCTCGGCGCATGGCTGGTCGGCATCACACGCCGCAAGATCGTCGACGCGCTGGCGGCCAGGACGAGGCGCCTGACGCTCATCGACTCGGCCGGCCGCGACGCAGACACCACCGGGCCCGCCCAGGCGGCACCGGACCGGGTCCTGGACCGGGTGCTGCTCATCGACGCCCTGGCCCAACTGCCGCGCCCGCAAAGGGAAGTGCTGTGCATGGCCTTCTACGAGGACCTGACCCAGGCGCAGATCGCGGAACGGACCGGCATGCCGCTGGGAACCGTCAAGAGCCATGCCCGCCGCGGCCTGCACCGGCTCCGCCAGGCGATCGAACAGCCCCCGGCCCCCGGCACGGACCTCTAGGGCCTGTCGTACGCGCATCCGCGGCGGCCCCCACACCCGAAACAGGACCGAGACTCCGCACCGTACGGAGCCTCCGTTCGAAGGGATGATTCCCATGATTTCACGCACCCGCCTCGCCATCGCCGCCTCGACCGGTGCCTGCGCCCTGGCCCTCGGCGTCTCCGCGCCGGCCCTGGCCGCCGAGCAGCAGGACAAGGCCATGGTGTCCGTCTTCCACGGCATCCCCGGTATGACCGTGGACGTGTACGCCAACGGCGATGAACTGATCGGCGACTTCAAGCCCGGCACCGTGACGGACCCCCTGTCCCTCGACGCCGGGAGTTACGACATCCAGATCTTCGAAGCGGGCAAGGATCCCGGCGGAACTCCGGCCCTGGAGAAGAAGATCGAGGTGCCGGAGGGCGCGAACGCCACGGTCGCCGCCCACCTCACCGCCGACGGCGATCCCGAGCTGACGGCCTTCACCAACGACGTCTCCCAGGTCGACGCCGGCAAGTCGCGTCTGACGGTCCGCCATGTCGCGGCCGCGCCCGCCGTCGACGTCCGGGCCGGCGGACAGCCGGTCTTCAGCAACCTGACCAACCCGAAGGAGGACACCGCCGAGGTCGACGCCGGCACGGTCAACGCGGACGTGGTGCTCGCCGGTACGGACACCGTGGCCATAGGCCCGGCCGACCTGAAGCTCGGCGAGGGCACCAGCAACGTCGTCTACGCCTGGGGCAGCGCCGAGGACAAGAACCTGGCCCTGGCGACCCAGACGTTCAGCGGCATGGAGTCCTCGCCCAAGGGCGTCCCCGCGGGCGGCAGCGGTGCCGCCGTCACGCCGAACTCCTCCGACCTGGGGCCGGCCTGGGCCGCCGGGGCCGGAGCGGTCGCGGTGGCGGGCCTGCTGGTGGCCCGCCGGGTCGCCCGCCGGCGTGGCTGACGGCACGCGGCGGCTGACGGGACCGATTGCGACGGCTGCCGCTCTGGCAGCCGTCCTCGGTTTTCCGGCCACGCCGTCGCAGCCGGCCGCGCCGCCGCCCGGCGTGGCGGCAGCACCGTCGGAACCCAGGAGCGCGGCGGCGCCCGAGGCGGCGCCCGGCACGGCGCAGGATCCACCGCCCCGGCGGGTGCTCGTACCCAGCGCCGGTCTCGACGCCCGGGTCGGTCCGGTGGGCGTGACGGACCGGGGGGACATGGCCGTCCCCGACGACCCTTCCGGGGCGGGCTGGTACCGCTACGGCCCCGCGCCGGGCAGTGCCCGGGGCTCGGCCGTGCTCGTCGGGCACGTCGACACCGAAACCGGTGACCTCGGCGAGTTCCTGGCGCTGTACGACGTGCGGCGCGGAGACCGTGTCGAGGTGCGGCGGGCGGGCGCCGAGCCGGTGCGCTATCGGGTCGTCTCACGGGTCACCGTGCCGAAGGACGACCTGCCGCCCTCGGCGTTCCGGCGCAGCGGCGCCCCCGTCCTCACCCTCATCACCTGTGCGCCTCCGTACGACCCCGAGCGAGGGGGCTACGTGTCCAACCTCGTCGTCACGGCGGAGCCCGTCGAGTCCCGCCCAGCGGGGAACGGGAGGGCGAAGTGGCCCACGTAGAGCCCGCGCACCTGGTGGAACTGGCGCTGCGCAACGCCACCCCGACCGACGCCGACGCCGAGGCACTGCGTCACGTCGAACAGTGCGCCCGCTGCCGTGACGAGTTCCGCATGCTGACCCGCGTGGTCGCGGCGGCCCGCACCGCGCAACTCGTGGACCTGCCGACGGCGCCCCCGGAACGCGTCTGGCAACGGATCAGCCGAGACGTCTCCGGCCCCCCGGCCCCACCCCGGCCGCCCGCCCCCGCCCCGGACCCCGGAAAACGAGTACTCCTGGCCCTACTGGCCCTCGCAGCCGCCGCCGGCATCGCCTTCGCCCACCGGTACCTGCGGCAAGGAGCCGCTGGACAGCCGGATCCGCCCGACCTCTGATCGGACCGCGCCACAGACTCCGTGTGCAACCAGGCCTGCATGTGTCGACTTCGAACCCTACGAGCCTTTCGTCGTTGTGTACACCTGCGACACTCGGTACGCTTGAGCGCATGACACAGCCGCTGCCCATTGAGTCCATCCGCGATGTCCGGGCACACCTGGCCGAGGTCGTGGAGCGGGCTGACCGCGACGACGTGCCCACGGTGATCACGCGCCGAGGCAAGCAGGTGGCCGCCGTGGTGTCCATCGAAGTGCTCCGGAAGTACCAGGAGTGGGAAGAGCGCGAGATCAACCGCATCATCGACGAGCGCATGGCCAACCCGGCACACGGCATCCCGATCGAGGACATCATGCGGGAGACGCTGGCGCGCAGTGAGTGAGTACCGCACCGTCTTCCGACCGGAGGCTCAGGCTGAGCTCCGCAAGGTCCCACGGGACATGGCCCTCCGCATTCTGGCCAAGCTGACCGAGCTGGAGAGCGACCCGCTGGGGTTCAACACCACGGCCCTGGTCTCCCAGCCCGACCGGCGCCGCCTACGGGTAGGCGACTACCGCGTGATCTACACGCTCGACAACGGTGAGCTGGTGGTGTGGGTCGTGCACGTCGGGCATCGCTCCGCGGTCTACGACACGTAGCTGCTCCAGGTTCTGCGAACCGTTGCGGACAGCACAACGGCCTGACCTGCTTTCTCGCAGGTCAGGCCGTTTGTCGACGTCGAGATCAGACGTTGAACCGAAACTCCACCACATCCCCGTCCTGCATCACATACTCCTTGCCCTCCATCCGCGCCTTCCCCTTCGCACGGGCCTCCGCCACCGAGCCCGTCTCCACCAGGTCGTCGAAGGAGATGACCTCCGCCTTGATGAAGCCCTTCTGGAAGTCGGTGTGGATGACGCCGGCCGCCTCGGGGGCCGTCGCGCCCTTCTTGATGGTCCAGGCGCGGGATTCCTTGGGGCCGGCGGTCAGGTACGTCTGGAGACCCAGCGTGCGGAAGCCGACGTGGGCCAGGGTCGCCAGGCCCGGCTCCTCCTGGCCGACGGACTGGAGGAGTTCCAGCGCCTCGTCCTCGTCGAGCTCGGCGAGGTCCGCCTCCAGCTTGGCGTTGAGGAAGATCGCCTCGGCGGGGGCGACCAGGGCCCGCTGCTCGTTCTTGAAGTCCTCGTCGGTCAGCTCGTCCTCGTCGACGTTGAAGACGTAGAGGAACGGCTTGGTGGTGAGCAAATGCAGGTCGTGCAGGAGCTCCTCGTTCCCGGAGCCCTGGACGATGCCCGCGGAGAACAGCGTGTCGCCCTTCTCCAGGATCTCCTTGGCCTCCTCGACGGCCTTGACCTTCGGCGCGATGTCCTTCTTGATGCGCGACTCCTTCTGGAGGCGCGGCAGGACCTTCTCGATGGTCTGCAGGTCCGCGAGGATCAGCTCGGTGTTGATCGTCTCGATGTCGTCCTTCGGCGAGACCTTGCCGTCCACGTGCACGACGTTCTCGTCCTTGAAGGCACGGATGACCTGGCAGATCGCGTCCGACTCTCGGATGTTCGCGAGGAACTTGTTGCCCAGGCCCTCCCCCTCGGAGGCGCCGCGGACGATGCCGGCGATGTCGACGAAGTCGACGGTGGCCGGAAGGACCCGCTGCGAGGAGAAGATCTCCGCCAGCTTCGTCAGGCGGGGGTCGGGCACGCCGACGACGCCGACGTTGGGCTCGATCGTGGCGAACGGGTAGTTGGCCGCCAGCACGTCGTTCTTGGTCAGGGCGTTGAACAGGGTCGATTTGCCGACATTCGGCAGACCGACGATTCCGATCGTGAGCGACACGTTGCGACTTCCCGTGAGTGGAGGGCCAGGAGGCCAGGGGACCGGCCGATCCACCAGTCTACGGCGTGTCCGGAACCGCCCGGGCGGACAGTCGAACGCTTGGCCAAGCCGCGGCTGACGGCGTGTCTGAGGGGCTATTCGGCATATAGAACGACCTAAGTTGGTGTTGTGGAGCAATACAGGACGCGATCTCCTCAGTACGGAACGCGACAGCACGGACCGCGACGGGACCGGCCCAGGCCTCCCAGGCCGCCCCGGCAGCCCGTGCCGTCCCAGGCGGGACGGGGAGCGGGGGGCGAGCCGGTGCGCGCGGCCCGGCCGCCCGGGCCGCAGCGCCGCCCCGCGCCGGTACGACGGCCCGCGCCCGCACCGGTCCCCACCGCGGGCGGCCTGCCGAACCCCCGGCTGACCGGCCTGGGCAGCGGGCTGTTCTGCGCGGTGGTGATGTTCCTGCTGGGCGCGCTCTGCTCGGCGCTTTTCGGGGCGTCCCTGACGGCGTACGGCGTGCTGTTCCTGCCCGTGTGCGCGCTGACCGCCCTCTGGGTGCGCCGGGTGGACCTGATGACCCCGCCCGTCGTCGTGCCGATCGCGTTCGCCGTGGGACTGCTGCCGCTGGCCGACGGCGAGGAAGGGACCGGCAGCATGCTGATGGGCCTGCTGACGGCGCTCGCCACGCAGGCCGGCTGGCTGTACGGAGGGACGCTGATCGCCGGGCTGATCGTGATCGTCCGGCGGATCAGGCTGGTGCACCGGCGGCGGACGGCCGGGGCCCGGCCGCCGGTGTGACACGCGGCGGATCAGGCCTCAGCGACCGGCCGCCCGCATCGCCGCGCCCACGATCCCCGCGTTGTTCTGCAGCTGCGCCGGCACGATCTCGGCCTTGATGCCCTCGATGTGGGGCAGGAACTTGTGGGATTTGCGGCTGACACCGCCGCCGATGATGAACAGCTCCGGCGAGAACAGCATCTCGACGTGGGCGAGGTACTTGCTCACGCGGTGCACCGCCCAGTGCTCCCACGTCATGTCGTGGTCCTCACGGGCCTTGCTGGAGGCCCGCTTCTCCGCGTCGTGCCCGTCGAGCTCCAGGTGGCCCAGCTCGGTGTTCGGGACAAGGACGCCGTCGACGAAGACCGCGCTGCCGATGCCCGTGCCGAGGGTCAGAAGGATCACCGTGCCCCGGCGGTCGCGGCCGGCGCCGAAGTGCATCTCGGCGACACCCGCCGCGTCCGCGTCGTTGACCACCGTCACCGGCAGTCCGCCCAGCCGCTCGCCGAGCAACGCGCGGGCGTCGGTGTCGATCCAGCTGTCGTCGACGTTCGCCGCCGTGCGGATCGTGGCTCCGTCGGTGACCACGCCCGGGAACGTGACCCCGACGGGGCCCGTCCAGCCGAAGTGGCCGACCACCTGCCTGACGCCGTCGGCCACCGCCTCGGGCGTGGCCGGGTGGGGGGTGAGGACCTTGTGGCGCTCCTGCGCCAGGTCGCCCTGGTCCAGGTCCACCGGCGCGCCCTTGATCCCGGATCCGCCGATGTCCACTCCGAAGATCTGCATGGCCCTACGTTACGACGAACGACTGACGGTCACAGGCCGGGCAGCGGGGCTGCCCGGCCTGTCCCCGATCACTCCCCGGAATTTTCACCGGCTGTCGTCGAGGTGCCGGCGCCACCGCGCTCGGCGACCAGGGTCGCGGCCTCCTCGCGCAGGTTGCGCCGCAGCTCCTTGGGCAGGGAGAACGTGATGGACTCCTCGGCCGCCTTGACGATCTCCACGTCCTCGAAGCCGCGCTGGGAGAGGTACTCCAGGACCTGCTCGACCAGGATCTCCGGGACGGAGGCGCCCGAGGTGACGCCGACCGTGGTCACGCCCTCCAGCCAGGCCTCGTCGATCTCGTCGGCGAAGTCCACCAGGTACGCCTCACGGGCGCCCGCGATCTTGGCGACCTCGACGAGCCGCTTGGAGTTGGAGGAGTTGCGCGAGCCGACCACGATGACCAGGTCCGACTCGGCGCCCATCTGCTTCACGGCCAGCTGGCGGTTCTGCGTGGCGTAGCAGATGTCGTCGCTGGGCGGGGAGATGAGCTGCGGGAACTTGTCCTTCAGGGCGTCGACGGTCTCCATGGTCTCGTCGACGGACAGCGTGGTCTGGGAGAGCCAGACGACTTTGGACGGGTCACGGACCTCGACCTTCGCCACGTCGCCCGGCCCGTCGACGAGCTGGATGTGGTCGGGGGCCTCGCCGGAGGTGCCGATGACCTCTTCGTGGCCCTCGTGGCCGATCAGGAGGATGTCGTAGTCCTCGTTCGCGAAGCGGACGGCTTCCTTGTGGACCTTGGTGACCAGGGGGCAGGTGGCGTCGATGGTGGCGAGCTTGCCGCGCTCGGCCTCCTCGTGGACGACGGGGGCCACGCCGTGCGCGGAGAACATGACGATGTTCCCCGGGGGCACTTCCTCCGTCTGCTCGACGAAGATCGCGCCCTTCTTCTCCAGGGTCTGCACGACGTACTTGTTGTGGACGATCTCGTGCCGGACGTACACCGGAGCGCCGTACTGCTCCAGGGCTTTCTCGACGGCGATCACGGCGCGGTCCACACCCGCGCAGTAGCCACGGGGGGCGGCGAGCAGGACACGGCGGCCAGGCGAAGCAGACATGCGTCCCATCGTAAGGCCGCGTTCGGCGGGTCGAAGATCGCACGCTGGTGGAGTCCCCGCGAAGACTGGGGAGACTGACGTGGCGCACGTCCGGCCGCGCCCGCGGGTGGGCGGTGTTGTCGGCGGTGACCACTACCCTCGCGGACATGGCTGTGAACACGACTCCGGAAGCCCCGCTGCCCGTCGGCGAGGTGTCGCGGCTCATCGGGGGCTGGATCGACCGGCTCGGGGCGGTGTGGGTAGAGGGGCAGATCACCCAGCTGTCGCGGCGGCCGGGCGCGGGTGTGGTGTTCCTGACGCTGCGGGACCCGTCGTACGACATCTCGGTGAGCGTCACCTGCTACCGGCAGGTGTTCGACGCCGTCGCGGACGTGGTGAGCGAGGGCGCCCGGGTCGTCGTCCTCGCCAAGCCCGAGTGGTACGCCCCGCGGGGGCAGCTGTCGCTGCGGGCCGCCGAGATACGGCCCGTCGGGGTCGGTGAGCTGCTCGCGCGCCTGGAGCAGCTGAAGAAGGCCCTGGCCCGGGAGGGGCTGTTCGCGCCGGAGCGCAAGAAGCCGCTGCCGTTCCTGCCGCAGCTGGTCGGGCTGGTCTGCGGGCGGGCCTCGGCCGCCGAGCGGGACGTCCTGGAGAACGCCCGGCACCGCTGGCCCGCCGTCCGCTTCGAGGTGCGCAACGTCGCCGTGCAGGGCGTGCACGCCGTGCCGCAGGTCGTGCAGGCCGTGAAGGAGCTCGACGCGATCGACGATGTGGACGTGATCATCGTCGCCCGGGGCGGCGGCAGCGTGGAGGACCTGCTGCCGTTCTCCGACGAGCAGCTGATCCGCACGGTCGCGCAGTGCCGTACGCCCGTGGTGTCCGCCATCGGGCACGAGCCGGACAACCCGCTGCTGGACCACGTCGCCGATCTGCGCGCCTCGACCCCGACCGACGCGGCCAAGAAGGTCGTGCCGGACGTCGGCGAGGAGTACGAGCGGGTGCGGCTGCTGCGGGACCGGGCGCGGCGGTGCGTGGCGGCGCTGGTGGACCGGGAGGAGCGGGGGCTGGCGCACGCGCTGGCGCGGCCGTCGATACAGGACCCGCACCGGATGATCGAGGTGCGCGCCGACCAGGTGGCGGACCTGCTGGACCGGGCCCGGCGCTGTCTGCGGCACCAGCTCGACCGCGCCGAGTCGGAGCTGTCGCACACGCACGCGCGCGTGGTGGCCCTCTCCCCCGCCGCGACCCTGAAGCGCGGGTACGCGGTGCTGCAGAAGGCGGACGGGCACGCGGTCCGCGACCCGGGCGAGGTGACGGCCGGGGAGACCCTGCGCGCGCGGGTCTCCGAGGGTGAGTTCTCCGTACGAGTGGACACATAGGGTGGGTGGATGACCAGCGAGGTTGACGAGACACCGGGCACCGGCGAGGCGCTCGGGTACGAGCAGGCGCGGGACGAGCTGATCGAGGTCGTCCGGCGCCTGGAGGCGGGCGGTACGACGCTGGAGGAGTCCCTCGCGCTCTGGGAGCGGGGCGAGGAGCTGGCCAAGGTGTGCCGGCAGTGGCTGGAGGGGGCCCGGGCGCGGCTGGACGCGGCGCTGGCGGAGGAGACCGCGGAGGACGAGGACGCGGAGTGACCTGGGGCGTTCGGTTCGTGATACGCGACACCCCCACATTGATTGAACGTTGAACTTCATTCGCGTACGGTCGAGACGTCAGCCGGTCATCCGGATCGACAGTCGCGAGAAAGTGCATCCATGTCCCTCGTTCTTGACCCCGCAGCCCAGGACCTTCTGTTCCGTGAGGCCCGCAGCGCCAACACCTTCACCGACGAACCGGTGACCGATGAGCAGGTGCAGGCGATCTACGACCTGGTCAAGTACGGTCCGACCGCCTTCAACCAGACCCCGCTGCGCATCACCCTGGTCCGCTCCCCCGAGGCCCGCGAGCGTCTGGTGGCGCACATGGCCGAGGGCAACCGGCCCAAGACCGCGAGCGCACCGCTGGTGGCGATCCTCTCCGCGGACAACGAGTTCCACGAGGAGCTGCCGCACCTGTTCCCGGCCGCCCCTCAGATCAAGGACGTCTTCTTCACCGAGCGCCCGGTCCGCGAGAACGCCGCCGCGCTGAACGCCGCCCTCCAGGCCGCGTACTTCATCGTCGGCGTCCGCGCCGCCGGCCTTGCCGCCGGACCGATGACCGGCTTCGACTTCGAGGGTGTGCGCAAGGAGTTCCTGGACGACGACCACACCCCGCTGATGGTCGTCAACATCGGCCGCCCGGGGCCGGACGCCTGGCACCCGCGCTCCCCGCGCCTGGACTTCGACCAGGTCGTCACGACCGTCTGAGCGACGCGCACGAGGAAGGCCCCCGGCATCCGCCGGGGGCCTTCCTCGTGCGCGTTCACTTCGTATGCAGCGCCTCGGCCATCTTCGTCAGCTGCGCGAACGAGGCGGTGCCGGTCACGACCGTCGTCGAACCCTTGGTGCCTTCCAGGACCAGCGCGTCGTACCGGCCGCCCTCGTACCGGGTCCAGGTCTCGCCGGCGATCTTCTCGGTCTTCCCGGTCTCCCGGGCGCCCTGGGTCGCCTCGTCGAGGAAGACGGGGCGCCGCTGAGTGGACTGCTCGACCGCCACGTACTCCCCCTCGGGATCGTGGAAGCCGAGGTGCCAGGCGTCGAACTCGTCGCCCTGGAAGCGGACGGAGGTGGCCTTCCATGTGTCGGGCAGGCCCTGGGGCGCGGCCACCGGGTAGGAGGCGGCACGGCGTGCCGTGAGCAGTTCGACCCGGTAGTCGACGGCCTTGACGTCGGGCGCGCTGTCGTCGTGCGGGATGAAGAGGTACACGAAGCCCGCCACGAGGACGATGACTCCCATGGAGAGGATCATGTCCCGTGCCGTCTTCTGCTTGCCGTTCTTGCCTGCCACGCCCCCTATCGTCGCAGGTCCCTGCCGCGCTCATCCGTGGGGGCCCCTGCTCATTTTGGGGCCTCGGCGATAGAGTCGGGCGACAAAGCCCTCATCCGGCCGTCGTCGTACAGAAAGGTGCGCTCCGATGACCGAGCATCATCACTTGCCGTCCGAACTTGATGTGCCCTCCGAGGCCCCCGACCGCAACCTCGCCCTGGAACTGGTCCGGGTCACCGAGGCAGCGGCGATGGCCGCGGGCCGCTGGGTCGGCCGCGGTGACAAGAACGGCGCCGACGGCGCTGCGGTGCGCGCCATGCGCACCCTCGTCTCCACCGTGTCGATGAACGGCGTCGTCGTCATCGGCGAGGGCGAGAAGGACGAAGCCCCCATGCTGTTCAACGGGGAGCGCGTGGGCGACGGGACCGGACCCGAGTGCGACATCGCCGTCGACCCGATCGACGGCACCACGCTGACCGCGAAGGGCATGACCAACGCGATCGCGGTGCTTGCCGCCGCCGAGCGCGGGTCCATGTTCGACCCGTCCGCCGTCTTCTACATGGACAAGCTCGTCACCGGGCCGGAGGCGGCCGACTTCGTCGACATCAACGCCCCGGTGTCGGTGAACATCCGGCGCGTCGCCAAGGCGAAGCGGTCCGCGCCGGAGGACGTGACCGTGGTGATCCTGGACCGCCCGCGGCACGAGGGCATCATCAAGGAGATCCGGGAGACCGGGGCCCGCATCAAGCTGATCTCCGACGGCGACGTGGCCGGCTCGATCCTGGCGCTGCGCGAGGGCACGGGCGTCGATCTGCTGCTCGGCATCGGCGGTACGCCGGAGGGGATCATCTCGGCCTGCGCGGTGAAGTGCCTCGGCGGCACGATCCAGGGCAAGCTGTGGCCCAAGGACGACGAGGAGCGGCAGCGGGCGATCGACGCGGGGCACGACCTCGACCGGGTACTGACGACCGAGGACCTCGTCACCGGCGAGAACGTGTTCTTCGTGGCCACGGGCATCACCGACGGGGAGCTGCTGCGGGGGGTTCGCTACCGGGCGGAGAACGCCACGACCGACTCGATCGTGATGCGGTCGCGGTCGGGCACGGTCCGCCGGATCTCCTCCGAGCACCGGCTGAGCAAGCTGCGGGCCTACAGCGCGATCGACTTCGACAAGGGGAAGTAGCCCCGAGAAGAAGACCGGCGCAGCGAAAGGGCGTCCCCGGTGCGGTGGGGACGCCCGTTTCGTACGCCCTGTTAGTGCACGCTGTTCGCGCCCTCGGCCGTCAGCCCGCCGCCGCTATCTGGTTCGCCGGGCGGGCCGCCTTCTTCAGCTCCATGTCACGGCGGCGGCGCCGGGCCAGGACCACGCGGCGCTCCGCGGCGGTGAGGCCGCCCCACACGCCGTACGGCTCGGGCTGGAGCAGGGCGTGTTCGCGGCACTCGACCATCACCGGACACCGGGCGCAGACCCGCTTCGCCGCTTCCTCCCGGGACAGTCTCGCGGCGGTCGGCTCCTTGGAGGGGGCGAAGAACAGCCCCGCTTCGTCACGCCGGCACACCGCCTCGGTGTGCCACGGGGCGTCCTGGTCCCTGTCTCGCGCTGGCACCCGCGGGGCCGGAACGGCAGCTACCTGCAGAGACGAATGCGGCGGTTGCAGCACGGTCTACTCCTGACGACGGCTTCGCGAGCGAGAGACGATGCAGCAAGGCCTACCCGCTGTACGCGCGCCTATGCACTGAGTTCCGAACCGCCGGATTCGGGGGATTCGCGCCTGTCAATGCCCCAGGTGTTTGCGCAAACTCCGGTCGACCTTGCGCTGCACCCGGTCCAGGATGTCCGCGACGATCTTGCCCCGCTTGGGCCGCGCCTCGACGCTGCCCAGGACGGCCCAGCCGTCGACGTACACGATGGGGGCCTGCGGGTCACCCGAGTCGAGGGTGTCCACCTCGAAGCTGCCGAGGACGCCGCTGCCCGTGCCGCGCAGCGACACGTTCTCCGGGACGCGGATGTCGACGCTGCCGAAGATCGCGAACGACTTGACGACGACCTGCTGATGGTCGAAGAGGGCCTCGCTGAGGTCTATCTCGACACTGCCGAAGACCGCGTACGCGTGGATACGGCGGCCCGCGCGCCAGCGGCCCTTGCGGACGGCGCCGCTGAAGACCGCGACGACGTTGTCGTCCGGGTCGATCGGGAGGGCGCCGGCGGTGGGGCGGTGCGGGGCGGGAGCCGGGGAGGAGCCGGGGCCCTGGCGGTGGGCGGCGGGCAGGTCCTGTATGAAGACCTCCAGCTCGCCGACGGTCTTGGCGCGCAGCACCCCCTCGACGCGCTCGGCATGCTCGTCCGCGGTGAGACGGCCTTCGGCCAGGGCGTCGTGCAGGATGTCGGCGATGCGGTCGCGCTCGGCGTCGGAGGCGCGGAGCTCGGAGACGGCGGGCGCGCTCTGCTGCTGGAGGTCCTGCTTCTGAAGGTCCACGGCAGCAGCGTACCGAAACACGATAGATCGCGACACCCCTCGGCGGCGCCCCTTGGGTCGCGGCCGGATGTGACGAACTGAGCCTTACCTCACAAGCTCGCCGTCAGCGGCAGGTTCTACGCTGGTTGGCGCCCGCCAAAGGAGGCGGGCCGCGTCTGTCGAGTGAGGAATGGGCGAGATGCCTGAGTTCGCGTACACCGATCTGCTCCCCCAGGGAGAGGACACCACCCCGTACCGGCTGGTGACCTCCGAGGGTGTCTCCACGGTCGAGGGGCCGGACGGGCGGACCTTCCTCCAGGTGGAGCCGGAGGCGCTGCGCAAGCTCGCCGAGGAGGCCATCCACGACATCCAGCACTACCTGCGCCCGGCCCACCTCGCGCAGTTGCGCCGCATCATCGACGACCCCGAGGCCTCCGGCAACGACAAGTTCGTCGCGCTGGACCTGCTGAAGAACGCGAACATCGCGGCGGCCGGTGTGCTGCCGATGTGCCAGGACACGGGCACGGCGATCGTGATGGGCAAGCGCGGGCAGAACGTGCTGACGGCCGGCCGCGACGAGGAGGCCCTGAGCCGCGGCATCTACGACGCGTACAAGAACCTGAACCTGCGCTACTCGCAGATGGCTCCGCTCACCATGTGGGAGGAGAAGAACACCGGCTCCAACCTGCCCGCGCAGATCGAGCTGTACGCGGCCGACGGCGGCGCCTACAAGTTCCTCTTCATGGCGAAGGGCGGCGGCTCGGCCAACAAGTCGTTCCTGTACCAGGAGACGAAGGCCGTCCTGAACGAGTCCTCCATGATGAAGTTCCTGGAGGAGAAGATCCGCTCGCTGGGCACCGCTGCCTGCCCGCCGTACCACCTGGCGATCGTGGTCGGCGGCACGTCCGCCGAGTACGCGCTGAAGACGGCGAAGTACGCCTCCGCGCACTACCTGGACGAGATCCCGGCGGAGGGCTCGGAGCTCGGGCACGGCTTCCGGGACAAGGAGCTGGAGCAGAAGGTCTTCGAGCTGACGCAGAAGATCGGCATCGGCGCGCAGTTCGGCGGCAAGTACTTCTGCCACGACGTGCGCGTGGTGCGCCTGCCGCGGCACGGCGCCTCCTGCCCGGTCGCCATCGCGGTGTCCTGCTCCGCCGACCGCCAGGCCGTCGCGAAGATCACCGCCGAGGGCGTCTTCCTGGAGCAGCTGGAGACGGACCCGGCCCGGTTCCTGCCGGAGACGACGGACGAGCACCTCGACGAGAGCGACGTCGTCAGGATCGACCTGAACCAGCCGATGGAGACGATCCTCGCGGAGCTCACCAAGTACCCGGTGAAGACCCGCCTGTCCCTGACCGGCCCGCTGGTCGTGGCCCGCGACATCGCGCACGCCAAGATCAAGGAGCGGCTGGACGCGGGCGAGGAGATGCCGCAGTACCTCAAGGACCACCCGGTGTACTACGCCGGTCCGGCCAAGACCCCCGAGGGCTACGCGTCCGGCTCCTTCGGCCCGACGACGGCCGGCCGGATGGACTCCTACGTGGAGCAGTTCCAGGCGGCGGGCGGCTCCAAGGTGATGCTGGCCAAGGGCAACCGCAGCAAGCAGGTCACGGACGCGTGCGGCACGCACGGCGGCTTCTACCTCGGCTCCATCGGCGGCCCGGCCGCGCGCCTGGCCCAGGACTGCATCAAGAAGGTCGAGGTCGTCGAGTACGAGGAGCTCGGCATGGAGGCCGTCTGGAAGATCGAGGTCGAGGACTTCCCGGCGTTCATCGTCGTCGACGACAAGGGCAACGACTTCTTCCAGGACCCGGCACCGGCGCCGACGTTCACCTCCATTCCGGTACGCGGTCCCGGACTCGCCTGAGAAGGGCGGTGACGATTCGCCTCCACGGGGAACAGTGGTCGCGGCGCTGACGCTGTGACACGTGGAGGTGATCGTCGATGACCGACGAGCAGGACAGGACCGAGTACCGCACCGAGCACGACTCCATGGGCGAGGTGCGGGTGCCCGCCCACGCAAAGTGGCGGGCGCAGACCCAGCGGGCGGTCGAGAACTTCCCGGTTTCCGGGCAGCGCATCGAGCGCGCGCACATCGAGGCGCTGGCCCGCATCAAGGGGGCGGCGGCCAAGGTCAACGCCGAGCTGGGGGTCCTGGACAAGGACATCGCCGGGGCGATCCAGGAGGCGGCCGATGAGGTCGCCGAGGGGAAGTGGGACGCGCACTTCCCGGTCGACGTGTTCCAGACCGGGTCCGGGACCTCGTCCAACATGAACACCAACGAGGTCATCGCCACCCTCGCGAGCGAGCGGCTGGGCAGCGCCGTGCACCCGAACGACCACGTCAACGCCTCCCAGTCGTCCAACGACGTCTTCCCCTCCTCGATCCACATCGCCGCCACCGCCGCGGTGACGCGCGATCTGGTCCCCGCCCTGGAGCACCTGGCGGCCTCCCTTGAGCGCAAGGCCGAGGAGTTCGCCGACGTCGTGAAGTCCGGTCGTACGCACCTGATGGACGCCACGCCCGTGACGCTGGGCCAGGAATTCGGCGGGTACGCGGCCCAGGTGCGGTACGGCGTCGAGCGGCTTCAGGCCTCCCTGCCCCGGCTCGCCGAGCTGCCCCTCGGCGGCACGGCCGTCGGCACCGGCATCAATACCCCGCCCGGCTTCTCCGCGGCCGTCATCGAGGAGGTCGCCCGCGCCACCGGGCTGCCCCTCACCGAGGCCCGGAACCACTTCGAGGCGCAGGGCGCCCGGGACGGCATCGTCGAGACCAGCGGGCAGCTGCGGACCATCGCGGTCGGGCTGACGAAGATCGCCAACGATCTGCGCTGGATGTCCTCCGGGCCGCGCACCGGCCTCGCCGAGATCGCCCTGCCCGACCTCCAGCCCGGCTCCTCGATCATGCCGGGCAAGGTGAATCCGGTCATTCCCGAGGCCGTGCTGATGGTCGCCGCGCAGGTCGCCGGCAACGACGCCACCGTCGCGACGGCCGGCGCCGCCGGCAACTTCGAGCTGAACGTGATGCTGCCGGTCATCGCGAAGAACGTGCTGGAGTCGGTCCGGCTGCTCGCCAACGTGACGCGGCTGCTGGCCGACCGCACCGTGGACGGGATCACCGCGAACCGCGAGCGGGCGCGGGAGTACGCCGAGTCCTCCCCCTCGGTCGTCACACCGCTCAACAAGTACATCGGCTACGAGGAGGCCGCCAAGGTCGCCAAGAAGGCGCTGGCCGAACGGAAGACGATCCGTCAGGTCGTGCTGGACGGCGGGTACGTGGAGCGCGGTGACCTGACCGCGGAGCAGCTCGACGAGGCACTGGATGTCCTGCGGATGACCCGCCCGTGACGACGGGACGCAGACGTGTGCCCGGCGCGTGAACCGTGACACGCGCCGCAGCGTCGTATGCCTACGGCACCTAATATCTGTTCATGGCGGACGGTGGAGCGATGAGACGCGTGGAAACGGGTGGTGCGGCAGGCTTCTGGGCGCCCGGGAGCCGGATCCTGTGGCGGTACCGGGAGAACGGCGGCACGCACGTGCACATCGCGCGTCCCGTCACCGTCGTCCGGGACGACGCGGACCTGCTCGCCGTGTGGCTGGCGCCCGGCACCGAATGTGTGAAGCCCGTGCTCGCCGACGGCACGCCCGTGCACCTGGAACCGCTGGAGTCGCGCTACACCAAGCCGCGCACCGTGCAGCGCGACCGGTGGTTCGGCACGGGTGTGCTGAAGCTGGCCCGGCCCGGCGAACCCTGGTCGGTGTGGCTGTTCTGGGAGCCGGGCTGGCAGTTCAAGAACTGGTACGTGAACCTGGAGGAGCCGCTGGCCCGTTGGGCGGGCGGCGTCGACTCCGTCGACCATTTCCTGGACATCTCCGTCCATCCCGACCGCAGTTGGCACTGGCGGGACGAGGACGAGTTCGCCCAGGCCCTGCGAGACGGGCTGATGGACGACCAACAGGCGGAAAAGGTACGCGAGGCGGGGCGGGACGCGGTGGAGGTGATCCGCGCCTGGGGGCCGCCGTTCTCGGAAGGCTGGCAGCACTGGCGCCCGGATCCGTCCTGGACGGTACCGTCACTGCCGGAGGACTGGGATCGTACGCCCGCGCATGTGTCCACATGAGACCCTTGATGCGCCCCCGGGCAAGAAACGTAGGATCGTCCTCCGCAAGGGCGCGCGGCGGCAACTACCGGAGCACGCGCTGGGCTTGACCGATCGTCACCGAGGGGCGGCAGGACGTGAGCGAGGGGTACGAGGGCAACACCGGAAGGGCCTGCGCCACGGGCCCCAGGGGCCGTCGGACGGCCCCTGCGGGCCGCAGACGGTCCGCCGGTGGCACAGAAACAACCTCTGACCACGCGGGAATTCCGTTCCTGGGGCACGTATTCCGGGTATCGGAGTTTCGGCGGGACCATCTGCGCGCGCGGTGCGCAGCCCCGGACGGATGGATTCGACACGCGTGACGGAGCAGCCGACCTCGTTCGAACGCCCCCAGACGGGCGTCGACCCCGCGGATCCCCGCGGGGCGTTCGTGCATACCCCGACACCGGCGCGTGCGCCCGCCGCGGGCGCCTTACCGGTACAGGGCCGCCCCGGCGGCGACGTCGCCGTTCCGGTCACGACGGCACACAGCACGCCGGGCACTTCCACGCCGTTCGGCAAGGGCAAGGACACTGTGAGCGACCCCGCCTCCGAGCACTCCCAGCCGGGTGCCGAGCAGACCGCCGAGCGCGAGACGCCCCGGCCGCGTCCCGCCCCCGAGGGCATTCCGGTCCAGCCGGCCGACGAACAGGACCGGCCGCCGGTGACCACCGACGGGCAGGACCGGCGCAGCGGCCAGAGCCTGCCGCCGGGCCGCCCCACGCCCATGCGGCGGGACGGCGACCGGCTCAGGTTCGTGGGGGCCGCCACCCGGCGGATCGCCCGCGGCATCGACCTGGACGAGATCGTGATGGGGCTGTGCCGGGCGACCGTGCCCACCTTCTCCGACGCGATCCTGGTCTATCTGCGTGATCCGCTGCCGGTCGGCGACGAGCGGCCCACCGGCCCGCTGGTGCTGCGGCTGCGCCGCACCGACCGGATACCGGCGGAGCGCGACACGGAGAACGGCTTCCTGCCGGCCGCGCAGCCCGAGCCGAACGAGCTGGACACGGTCGGCGCCGAGCTGTGCGAGGTGCGGCCCGGCAGCGCGCTCGCCGAGGTCCTGCGGGGTGTGCGCCCGGTGTTCACGGACGCCCCGGCGGCCCAGGCCGCCCTGCCCGAACTGCTCGGTGAAGGCGGCGAGTTCGGTGTGCCGGACGGGCAGCGCGCGATCCTCGCCCCGCTGCGCGGCCGGCGCCGGGTCATCGGTGCGGCGCTGTTCCTGCGCCGGCCCGAGCGCATGGCGTTCGAGCCGGACGACCTCCTGGTGGCCGCCCAGCTCGCCACGCACAGCGCCCTCGGCATCGACAAGGCGGTGCTGTACGGCCGCGAGGCGTACATCGCGGACGAGCTGCAGCGCACCATGCTGCCCGAGACGCTGCCCCGTCCGACGGGTGTGCGGCTGGCCTCCCGCTACCTGCCGGCGGCGGAGACGGCCCGGGTGGGCGGCGACTGGTACGACGCGATCCCGCTGCCCGGCAGCCGGGTCGCCCTGGTCGTCGGTGATGTCATGGGCCACTCCATGACCTCGGCGGCCATCATGGGCCAGCTGCGCACCACGGCGCAGACCCTCGCCGGACTGGACCTGCCGCCGCAGGAGGTCCTGCACCATCTCGACGAACAGGCCCAGCGCCTCGGCGTGGACCGCATGGCGACCTGCCTCTACGCCGTGTACGACCCGGTATCGCACCGCATCACCATCGCCAACGCCGGCCATCCGCCGCCCGTCCTGCTCCACCTGGGCGGCCGCGCCGAGGTGCTGCGGGTGCCGGCCGGTGCCCCGATCGGCGTCGGCGGCGTGGACTTCGAGGCCGTGGAGCTGGACGCGCCCGCCGGGGCGACCCTGCTGCTCTACACCGACGGCTTGGTCGAGTCGCGCCTGCGCGATGTGTGGACGGGCATCGAGCAGCTGCGGGAGAAGCTCGCCGCGGTCGCGCAGCTCACCGGGCCGGATCACCCGCCGCCCCTGGAAGCGCTGTGCGACGAGGTGCTCGACATGCTCGGCCCGGGCGACCGGGACGACGACATCGCGCTGCTCGCCGCCCGCTTCGACGGGATCGCCCCCAGCGACGTGGCCTACTGGTTCCTGGAGCCGGAGGACGCCGCCCCCGGGCGGGCCCGCCGGCTGGCCCGGCGCGCACTGTCGCGCTGGGGCCTGGAGGAGCTCAGCGACTCCGTGGAGCTGCTCGTCAGCGAGGTCGTCACCAACGCCGTGCGGTACGCCACGCGGCCGGTGACGCTGCGCCTGCTGCGTACGGACGTGCTGCGCTGCGAGGTCGGCGACGACGTGCCGCAACTGCCGCGGCTGCGCCAGGCCCGGGCCACCGACGAGGGCGGCCGCGGGCTGTACCTGGTGAACCGGATGGCCCGGCGCTGGGGCGCGACCCGGCTCAGCACCGGCAAGGTGGTCTGGTTCGAGCTCAACCGCGGCTGAGCCCGCGGGGACGAGCGAAGGGCGCCCGGTGTTCACCGGGCGCCCTTCGGCGTCTCCTACTCGTCTTCGCCCGGCTTGACCGGGTCGAACGGGTCACGGCCGTCGCCCGGCGGTGTCGTCTGCGGGGACGTGGGCGGGGTGAGGGTGGGCGGTGCCGTCGACGGACTCGGCGGCGGGGACGACGAGGGCTGCTCCGTCGTCGGCGGCGGGGACGACGACGGCGCCTCGGTCGTCGGCTCCTGCGTGGGCTCCTTGGTCGGCTCCTGCGTGGGTGTCGGCGTCCAGGTCGGCTGGACGGCCGCGCCCTGCTGGGTCTCCAGGTCGAACTTGCTGACGTCGCCCGTCACACCGAAGGTGTACGCCGCCCAGATCTGCGCCGGGAAGCCACCGCCGTTGACCCGGGGTTCGCCGCCCGCCTTGTACATCGGGACCTGGGCGTGGGTCTTGGCGTCCTCGCCGAACAGGCCCACCGAGGTGACCAGGTTCGGCGTGTAGCCGGTGAACCAGGCCGACTTGTTGTTGTCGGAGGTACCCGTCTTGCCCGCGACCGGCTGGCCGTCGCGGCGGGGGTTGTTGGCCACGGCTTCCTGGGCGGTTCCGTCGTCCACCACGCCGGTCAGCACCGAGGTGACCGAGTCGGCGGCCTCGCGGCTGATGACCTGGGCGCCGACCGGGTCGGGCATGGTGACGTTCTGGTTGAGGTGCTCCGCCGACTTCAGGAGGGCCGGGGTGACCTTCCTGCCGTGGTTGTCGAGGGTCGCGTAGACACCGGCCATCTGCAGGGGGCTGGCGCCCATGCTGCCCAGGGTCTGCGCGGGGACGGCCTCCATGTTCTCGGTGTCCATGCCGAGTTCGCCGGCGACCTTCACCACCTCGGACATGCCCACGTCGACGCCCATCTGCGCGAAGACGGAGTTGACGGACTTGTTCATCGCCGTCTGGACGGAGATCGGCCCGTAGCTCCGGTCGTCCTCGTTCTCGGGGGCGAAACCGACCTTGGTGCCGTCCTCCACGACCTGGCGCTTGCTGGTGCCGTCGTAGATCGTGTCGGCCGTGATCGGCTTGCCGCTCTGCGTCTTCGCCTGCTCCTCCAGGGCCGCGGCCAGGATGACGGGCTTGAAGGTGGAGGCCGGCTGGTAGTCGGAGCGGGTGGCGTTGTTCGTGTAGTGCTTGAAGTAGTCCTCGCCGCCGTACATCGCGACCACCGCGCCGGTCTTGGGGTTCACGGACGCGGCTCCGGCCTGGACGTCCGCGTCGACCTTGCGCTTGTCGGGGTCGAGCTTGCTGGTCAGCTGCTGCCGGACGGACTTCTCCAGCGCGGCCTGCTTCTTCTTGTCGATGTTGAGCGTGAGGGTCCAGCCGCCGGCGTTGACCAGCGCCTCGGCTTCCTTGGCGCTGTCGGCGGTGCCCTCGGCGACGAGCCGCTTCTCCAGAGCCGCGTTGGCCGCGTTGACCAGATAGCCCTTCTGGCCCTCCATGCCGGGGGCGGGCTTGGGCTCCTTCGGCACCGGGAACTTCATGCCGGCCCGCTCGGACGCGCTCAGCCAGCCCTCGTCGACCATGTTGTCCAGGACGTAGTTCCAGCGCGCCTTCACCAGCTTCTTACCGTCCTCCGAGGCGACGGCCCAGTCGTACTGGCTCGGGGCCTGGAGGAGCGCGGCGAGGTAGGCGCCCTGCGCGACGTCGAGGTCCTCGGCGTCCTCGCGGTAGTAGGCCTGGGCGGCGGCCTGGATGCCGTAGGCGTTGCGGCCGTAGTAGCTGGTGTTGATGTAGCCGGCGAGGATGTAGTCCTTGGACTTCTCCCGGTCCAGCTTCAGCGAGATGACCATTTCCTTCAGCTTGCGCGAGACGGTCTGTTCCTGCGTCAGGTAGTAGTTCTTGACGTACTGCTGGGTGATCGTCGAACCGCCCTGCGCGCCCCGGCCGGACAGCGTGTTGAGCAGGCCGCGGGCGGTGCCCTTGAGGTCGACGCCGGCGTCCTTGTAGAAGGTCTTGTTCTCCGCCGCGACGAAGGTGAGCCGCACGCCCTTGGGGACCCTGGACAGGTCGACGACCTCGCGGTTGACCTTGCCGTCGCGGGCCATGACCGAGCCGTCGCTGTACTTGTAGATGTTGCTCTGGCGCTTGGCGTCGGCGTTCCCCTCGGGGATGTCGATCACCATGTACAGCACGATGAAGGCGCCCATACCCAGCAGGCACAGGCCGAGGAAGGTTCCGAGGATCTTCTTCCAGGTGAAGAGCCTGCGTATGCCGCTCTTCCCGGCCGCCCCCGACGAACGGCGCTTGGGTGCCGCCCGGCGCCCACCGCGCTGTCTGGCGCGTCTCTCTTCCGCTCGTCCCATGGGTCCGATCCGCTCCGCTTCGTTCATGTGTGCTCACGCGTCACACAGGTTCGCCGCTCAGGTCAGCTCAGAAAGCTAACACCGGGAGATAAGAGATAGGGCTGCCGATCCGGCCCTTTGCGGACGTGACAATCAGCACCCATCCCAACGGAACCGACGTACGAGACACGCGAAGGGTTGCCAGGACGCGATAAAGTGATATCACTTAGCTAGACAGAAGCTATGCAGGAGTGGCTTCGACAGAAGAACGGGGGACCACCCATGTCCACACACGACACGCAGGTCACCGCAGACGTGCCCGAGATGCCGGCGCCACGGGTGCGGGAGTTCACCGCGCACAGCATCGGCGGCGGGCTGGCCCTGCTGCTCGGTCTGCTCGGGCTGCTGGCCGGCGCGGGGCTGATCGCGCTCGCCCCCTCGGTGGACTCGAGCGGCGCCAAGGCCGGGCTGATCATCGGCGGCATCCTGGTCGCGCTCGCGGCGTTCCTCGCGATGTGCGGGCTGAACATGGTGGCGCCGGGCGAGGCCCGGGTCGTCCAGCTCTTCGGCCGCTACCGCGGCACGATCCGGCAGGACGGCCTGCGCTGGGTGAACCCCTTCACCTCCCGCACGAAGATCTCGACGCGTGTGCGCAACCACGAGACCGCCGTCCTCAAGGTCAACGACGCCTACGGCAACCCCATCGAACTCGCCGCGGTCGTGGTGTGGCGCGTCGAGGACACCGCCCAGGCCACCTTCGAGGTCGACGACTACATCGAGTTCGTCTCCACCCAGACCGAGGCGGCCGTCCGGCACATCGCCATCGAGTACCCCTACGACGCCCACGAGGAGGACGGCCTCTCACTGCGCGGCAACGCCGAGGAGATCACCGAGAAGCTCGCGGTCGAGCTGCACGCGCGCGTGGAGGCGGCCGGCGTGCAGATCATCGAGTCCCGCTTCACGCACCTCGCGTACGCCCCCGAGATCGCCTCGGCGATGCTCCAGCGGCAGCAGGCCGGGGCGGTGGTCGCGGCGCGGCGGCAGATCGTGGACGGCGCGGTGGGCATGGTGGAGGCTGCGATCGCCCGGATCACCGAGCGCGACATCGTGGAGCTGGACTCCGAACGGAAGGCGGCGATGGTCTCCAACCTGATGGTGGTGCTGTGCGGCGACCGGGCCGCGCAGCCGGTCCTCAACACCGGGTCCCTCTACCAGTGACGGTCCCTCCCGAAGGCCAGGGCCCGCAGCGCCGGCCGCAGCAGCAGCGCAAGCAGGTGCTGCTGCGGCTGGACCCGGCGGTGTACGAGGCGCTCGCGCGGTGGGCCGGGGACGAGCTGCGGTCGGCCAACGCGCAGATCGAGTTCCTGCTGCGGAAGGCGCTGGCCGAGGCGGGGCGGCTGCCGCGGGAGACCGGGCCGCTGCCCCGCCGGGGGCGTCCGCCAGGGGGGTCCCCTTCCGGCCCCCCGCCGGCCTGAACACCCGGACCGCCCGCGGCTGTTACGAAAGCGTGACAACACACTCCGACCTGCACGGCCGCACCCCACGCCAGGAACTGCACACTCGGCGTATACATGCCGCGTATACACCCCGTGTACAGTCCTGACCATGTCCATCGGTCACACTCTCCTGGGACTCCTGGAGTCCGGCCCGCGTCACGGTTACGACCTGAAACGGGCCTTCGACGAGAAGTTCGGTCACGACCGGCCGCTCCACTACGGCCAGGTCTACTCGACGATGTCCCGCCTGCTGAAGAACGGGCTCGTCGAGGTCGACGGCATCGAGGCGGGCGGCGGGCCCGAGCGCAAGCGGTACGCGATCACCGAGGCCGGGGTCACGGACGTCGCGCGCTGGCTCGCCACGCCCGAGAAGCCGGAGCCGTACCTCCAGTCGACCCTCTACACGAAGGTCGTCCTCGCGCTGCTCACCCACCGCGACGCCGGTGACATCCTCGACACCCAGCGCTCGGAGCACCTGCGCAGCATGCGGATCCTGACCGACCGCAAGCGCAAGGGCGATCTGGCCGACCAGCTCATCTGCGACCACGCGCTGTTCCACCTGGAGGCGGACCTGCGCTGGCTGGAGCTGGCCGCGGCCCGTCTGGACAAGCTCCGTGAGGCGGTGACCCGGTGACGATTCCCGCTGGTTCGCTCCTCACCGCCCAGGACCTGCGCAAGGTGTACGGGCCGACGACCGCGCTCGACGGCGCCGGGTTCTCCATCCACCCGGGCGAGGTCGTCGCCGTGATGGGCCCGTCCGGGTCGGGCAAGTCGACCCTGCTGCACTGCCTGGCCGGGATCGTCATGCCCGACTCGGGCTCGATCACGTACAACGGGCGCGAGGTGACCGCGATGAGCGACGCCGAGCGCAGTGCGCTGCGGCGCTCGGAGTTCGGGTTCGTGTTCCAGTTCGGGCAGCTCGTACCGGAACTCACCTGCGTGGAGAACGTCGCGCTGCCGCTGCGGCTGAACGGCTCCTCCCGCAAGGAGGCCGAGCGGACCGCGCTGGCGTGGATGGAACGGCTGGAGGTCGACGACCTCCGCAAGAAGCGGCCGGGCGAGGTCTCCGGCGGTCAGGGGCAGCGGGTCGCCGTCGCCCGCTCGCTGGTGACGAACCCGCGGGTGGTCTTCGCCGACGAGCCGACCGGCGCGCTCGACTCGTTCAACGGCGAGCGCGTGATGGAGCTGCTCACGGACGCCGCCCGGTCGGCCAACACGGCCGTGGTGCTCGTCACCCACGAGGCACGGGTGGCCGCGTACTCCGACCGCGAGATCGTCGTCCGGGACGGCAAGTCCCGTGACATGGAGCGCGTCGTATGAGCGTCAGGCAGTGGAGCCGGGACCTGGGCATGGGGGCCCGGTTCGCCCTCGCCGGCGGACGCGAGGGGTGGACCCGGGCGCTGCTCACGGCCGTCGGCGTCGGGCTCGGAGTGGCGCTGCTGCTGCTCACCACCGCCATCCCGGGCGCGCTGGCGGAACGGGACCGGCGCGAGGAGGCACGCAGCGACCACACCTTCGGCCAGCAGGAGATACCGAAGGCCGACAACACCCTGATCGTCGTGGACTCGGACACCATTTTCCGGGACCAGGACGTGCGCGGGCGCATGCTGGAGGCCGAAGGTCCGAAGGCTCCGCTGCCCCCGGGGGTGTCGGCGTTCCCCGCGGACGGCGAGATGGTCGTCTCCCCCGCGCTGAAGGAGCTGCTCGCCTCCGGCGACGGCAAGCTGCTGCGGGAGCGCTTGGACTACCGGATCACGGGAACGATCGGCGAGCAGGGGCTGGTCGGCTCGCAGGAACTCGCCTACTTCGCGGGCGGCACAGGGCTCGCGGAACGGCTGAAGGGCTCCGCCAGCGGAGCCCGGATCGACAGCTTCGGCAACCCGGACCTGGGGTCGTCCGACCCGTGGGACCCGGTGCTGCTCCTGCTGGTCCTGGTCGTCTTCGTGGTGCTGCTGATGCCGGTCGCCGTGTTCATCGCCGCGGCCGTGCGATTCGGCGGCGAGCGGCGCGACCGCAGGCTCGCGGCGCTGCGGCTGGTCGGCTCCGACAGCCGGATGACCCGGCGGATCGCCGCCGGGGAGGCACTCGCCGGTTCCGTGCTCGGACTCGTCCTCGGCACCGTGTTCTTCCTGCTCGGCCGGCAACTGGCGGCGTCCGTCGAGGTGTTCCGCGTCAGCGTGTTCCCGAGCTACCTGAACCCCTCCCCCCTGCTGGCCGTGCTGGTCGCACTGGCGGTGCCGGCGGCCGCGGTCCTGGTGACCATCCTCGCCCTGCGGGGCGTGGTCATCGAGCCCCTCGGCGTGGTGCGCACGGCCAGGCCCACGCGGCGCAGGCTGTGGTGGCGGCTGCTGCTGCCGCTGGGCGGACTGGCGCTGCTCTACCCGATGATCGGGCAGGGCGACGACGGCGGGAACTTCAACCAGTACCTGGTCGTCGGCGGCGTGATGCTGCTCCTGATCGGTGTCACGGCGTTGCTGCCCTGGGTCGTGGAGACGGTCGTCGCCCGGCTCGGCTCGGGCGGGGTCGCCTGGCAACTGGCCGTGCGCAGGCTCCAGTTGAGCAGCGGTGTGGCAGCTCGCATGGTCAACGGCATCGCCGTGGCGGTGGCCGGGGCGATCGCGCTGCAGATGCTGTTCGCCGGAGTGGAGGGCAACTACACCAGGGCGTCGCAGTACGACATCTCCCGGGCCCAGATGAGCGTGGACGTGCCGGACGGCAGCGACACCGCGGCCACCGTCGCGAAGTACCGCGACACCGAGGGCATGCGCAAGGTGACCGTCCTGTCGGACATGCATCTGGGCGACCGGCGCGGCGAGGCGGGGTCCATCATCCAGATCACCGTGGCCGACTGCGCTTCGCTGCGCGAGGTGGCCACGTTCCCCTCCTGCCGCGACGGTGACATCTTCGTGGCGAAGGGCTCGGAGTACGACAGCGACAGCGAGCGCCTGGCCAAGCCCGGCACCACCCTGTGGGCCGCGTCGGACGACTCCGGCGACCGCGCGGTCTCCTGGACGGTACCGCGGGACATCCGGGAGGCCGAGTCCCGCGAGGACCCCACCGGGTACATGCGCGGCGGCATCCTGATCACCCCCGGCGCGCTGCCCGAGAAGCTCGCAGCGCTCATCTCCACGCGGCTCTTCCTGAGCGTGGACCCCTCGGTGCCGGACGCCTACGACCACGTGCGCAACACGGCCGCGCGGCTCGACCCGACGTCCCAGCCGATGACCTGGCACAGCATCGAGAGCAACGACCGCTACGCCGCCATCCGCACCGGCCTGTCCGTCGGAGCCGCGTGTGTGCTGGCCCTGATCGGGGCGAGCCTGCTGGTCTCGCAGCTGGAGCAGTTGCGCGAACGCCGCAAGCTGCTGTCGTCCCTGGTCGCCTTCGGCACCAGGCGCCGCACCCTGGGCCTGTCGGTGCTGTGGCAGACGGCGATCCCGATCGGTCTCGGCCTGCTGCTCGCCGCGACGGTGGGCATGGCCCTGGGCGCGGTCCTGCTGCGGATGACCAACACGTCGGTCCGGGTGGACTGGCCGAGCGTGCTGTCGATGACCGGCATCGGCGCGGGCATCGTCCTCGTGGTGACGCTGCTGAGCCTGCCGCCGCTGCTGAAACTGATGCGGCCGGACGGACTGCGGACCGAGTAGGTGCTCGTACGGGGCGTCAGGCGTCGCGGTCGACGACCCGTACGGGCAGCGGCCGCAGCGCCTGGCGCAGGGCGGCCGCCAGCTCCTCGTACTCCCCGCCGCGCGCGGCCCCCGCACGCATCGCCAGCGCGATCCGGCGGGTGGGGGCCGGGTCGGCGAAGTACCCGGTGAGGAGCTGGTTGCTGCGGGAGGTCTCGACCTTGAGGGCGGTGCGCGGCAGCAGGGTGACGCCGAGCCCGCCCGCGACGAGCTGGACCAGCGTGGACAGCCCGGCGGCGGTCGTGGTGACCGGCACGTCGTCGCGGCCGGCCTCCCGGCAGATGTCGAGGGCCTGGTCGCGCAGGCAGTGGCCCTCGTCCAGCAGGAGCAGGTTCAGCTCGCGCAGCGCCTGACGCGGGATGCCCTCCCGGCCGCCGAGCCAGTGGTCGAGCGGGGTGACGAGTACGAAGTCCTCGTCGAACAGCGGCAGTTCGGTGACGCCCGGTACGCCCAGGGGCACGGCGAGCAGCAGGAGGTCGAGCCGGCCGCCGGCCAGGCCGTCGAGGAGGGTGGCGGTCTGCTCCTCGTGCACCTGGAGGTCGAGGTGCGGGTACCGCTCGTGGACGAGCCGCAGGACCGTCGGCAGCAGATAGGGCGCGACCGTCGGGATCACCCCGAGCCGCAGCACCCCGGTGAAGGGCGCCCGGGCCGCCTCGGCCTCCTCCATGAGCGCGCCCACCTCCCCCAGAACCGCCTTGGCCCGTACGGCGATCCGCTCGCCCTCCGGTGAGAGCAGCACCTTGCGCGTCGTACGCTCGAGGAGCGTCACTCCGAGTGTTTCCTCCAGGGCCGACACGGCGCCCGAGAGGGCGGGCTGGCTCATGCCGATCGCCGCGGCCGCGTCCCGGAAATGAAGGTGCTCGGCGACCGCCGCGAAGGCACGGAGCTGGGCGAGACTGGGCTGCCTGCGCTTATTACCGACAGTCACTGATAACTACCTCCGATCAACTCGACCGAGTGTAGCTATTTCCGTAATCAATCGAGCCTGTGCCAACATCAACACAGTCCAACCCATGGGAAACCCCCGCGATCCGGGAGTTTCTTCGCTGCAAGGAGAGTGTGTGCTCACCGTCGGTGACAAGTTCCCCGAGTTCGACCTGACCGCCTGCGTCTCGCTGGAGAAGGGCAAGGAGTTCCAGCAGATCAACCACAAGACCTACGAGGGTCAGTGGAAGGTCATCTTCGCGTGGCCCAAGGACTTCACCTTCGTGTGCCCGACCGAGATCGCCGCCTTCGGCAAGCTGAACGAGGAGTTCGCCGACCGCGACGCTCAGGTCCTCGGCTTCTCCGGTGACTCCGAGTTCGTCCACCACGCCTGGCGCAAGGACCACGACGACCTGCGCGACCTGCCGTTCCCGATGATGGCCGACTCCAAGCACGAGCTGATGCGCGACCTCGGCATCGAGGGCGAGGACGGCTTCGCCAAGCGCGCCGTGTTCATCGTGGACCAGAACAACGAGATCCAGTTCTCGATGGTGACCGCGGGCTCGGTCGGCCGTAACCCGAAGGAGGTCCTCCGGGTCCTGGACGCGCTCCAGACGGACGAGCTGTGCCCCTGCAACTGGTCGAAGGGCGACGAGACCCTCGACCCGGTCGCGCTGCTCTCCGGGGAGTGATCTGACATGTCGCTGGATGCCCTGAAGTCCGCCATACCGGACTACGCCAAGGACCTGAAGCTCAACCTGGGCTCGGTCATCGGCAACTCCGACCTGCCGGCCCAGCAGCTGTGGGGCACGGTCCTCGCGACGGCGATCGCCTCGCGCTCCCCGATCGTGCTGCGCGAGCTGGAGCCGGAGGCGAAGGCGAACCTGTCGCCGGAGGCGTACACGGCCGCCAAGGCCGCCGCCGCGGTGATGGCGATGAACAACGTCTTCTACCGCACCCGTCACCTCCTGTCGGACCACGAGTACGGCACCCTGCGCGCGGGCCTGCGGATGAACGTCATCGGCAACCCGGGCGTCGACAAGGTCGACTTCGAGCTGTGGTCCTTCGCCGTCTCGGCCATCAACGGCTGCGGCATGTGCCTGGACTCCCACGAGCAGGTGCTGCGCAAGGCCGGTCTCGACCGCGAGGTCGTCCAGGAGGCGTTCAAGATCGCCTCCGTGATCCAGGCGGTCGGCGTCACGCTCGACGCCGAGGCGGTCCTGGCCGGGTAACCCCCGGCCGCACGCCTCACAGCGCAGGGCCCCGTCCACCTGACCGGTGGACGGGGCCCTTCCGGTGTGCCGGGCTCCTCGCCTACTCCGCGGCGGGGGGCGTCTGCGGGGCCGGCTCCGCGCTCACCGCCGTGGCCCCGCGCGGCCGCACCGAGTGCCGGAGCGCCGACTTCTGCGAGTACGACCGCAGATACCCGGCGACCGTGTTCGTCACCGCCACCAGCGGCACGGCGACCACCGCACCGCCGATCCCGGCCACCATTCCCCCGCACGCCACCGACAGCACCACCGCCAGCGGGTGCACCCGCACGGCACGCCCCAGGATGAACGGCTGCAGGATGTGGCCCTCGATCTGCTGCACCGCCAGCACCACCACCAGCGTCATGACGGCCGTGAACACCCCCTGGGTGACCAGCGCGACGACCACCGCCAGCGCCCCGGACACCACCGCACCCACCAGCGGGATGAACGCGAACAGGAAGATGAACACCGCCAGCGGCACGGCCATCGGCACATCGAGGAAGTAGATGCCCAGCCCGATGAAGATGGCGTCGATCAGCGCCACGATCACCGTGCCCCGCACATACGCCGTCAGCGTCCGCCACGCCGCCGGCCCGGCCCCGGCCACCCCGGGCCGCGCCGCCGCCGGCACCAGCTTCAGCGTCCACTCCCAGATGCGCTTGCCGTCGTAGAGCAGGAACAGCGTCGAGAAGACCGACAGCAGGATCCCGGTGAGCGCCTCGACGACGACCGTCACGCCCTCCAGACCCGCGGAGGTGATCTGGTCGGTGTTCGCCCCGACCGCCTCGCGCAGGTTCGTGGCGATCTCGTTGATCTGCTTGTCCGTGACGTGGAAGGGGCTGTTCAGCAGCCAGTTCCGCAACTCGTCGATGCCGTCCTGGATCTGGCCCGAGAGGTCGTCGATGTTCTCCATGACCTGCCAGGTCACGAACCAGCCGATGAGGCCGATGACGACGAAGCCGAACATCGCCGTCAGCGCGGTCGCCGGCCCGCGCGGCACACCGTGGCGCCGCAGCCGCGCCACCGTCGGCTGCAGCATCGCCGTGATGAGCAGCGCGATGACGAACGAGAGCACCACGAGCTGGACGGCGCTGATGACCCGCATCAGCACCCAGAGGGTGCCCGCGAGGACGAGGAGCCGCCAGCCGGCCTCGGCCGCGACCCTCACCCCCCACGGCACGGCCAGCGCGGGGTCGGGGCGGGCGGCGACATCGGGGGCGTAGTCCGGGGGCGGCGGCACCTGGTCACCGGCGAGCGTCCCGGGCTCGGGGTCGTCCTGCTCCCGTTCGGCCTCGGCGCGGCGTTCGTTGTACCGCTCGCTGATCTCGGTCAGCCCGGCACCGAGCCGGCCGAGCCACCCTGGCACTCGCGACATGATCCGTCCTTTTCCCCCGTCTTGGCGCACCACTCCCCCGGGGAGCCGTCCGTCCGACCGTACATGGCGCGAGCCCCGCACCGGACGACGGTGCGGGGCTCGCGCGAAGGACGGGTTCGGCCGTGGGCCGGCCGGCTCAGTACCAGTTGTTGGCCTGCCAGAACGACCAGGCCTCACAGGGGCTGCCGTAGCGGTCGTTCATGTAGTTCAGGCCCCACTTGATCTGCGTGGCCGGGTTGGTCCGCCAGTCGGCGCCCACGGACGACATCTTGGAACCGGGCAGCGCCTGGAACATGCCGTAGGCCCCCGAGGAGGGGTTGACCGCCTTGTAGTTCCAGTCGGACTCGTGGTCCACGATGTTGCTGAAGCACTGGAACTGACCAGCCGGCACGATCTGCCGTGCCATCGCCTGGAGCTGCGCGATGCTGTAGGAAGTCGCGACGGGGAAGTCGGAGATGTCCTTGGAGCGGCTGGCGGCGGCTTCCTTGGCCTCCGCGCGCTCCTTGGCCTCCTTGGCCGCCTTCTCGGCGGCTTCCTTCTTCGCGATGGCCGTCTCGGCGGCGGCCTTGCGGGCGGCCTCCTCGGCGTCCTTCTTCGCGCTCGCGTCCGCCTGAATGGCCTGTGCGTCGGCCTGCTGCGTCAGCGACGCGGTCTGTACCTGGGCCTGCTGGCCCGCGGGGATGTCCGCGAGCAGCGTGGCGCCGGTTGCCGTCGCCTCCGCGTCGTTGTTCTGCGCGGTGCTGCCCGAGGCAACGCCGACGACGCTTCCGACAGCGGTGACCGCCGTGGCCGAAGCCACTGCGAATCCCCGGACCGAGATCCGGCTCACACGGTTTCCTTCCAGCATCGCCCGCTTCGGTGACCCTCGCGGACGCAATCGTGCCCCTGGCACTGGCCTCCCCAACTGCGGGGTCACGGGAGGCGCGGGCCCGGTGGGCAACTCCCCGGAGGGGAGCGCCGCGTGTTGCTCGGGCGGCATACGACATCGCTATGCAGTTGATGCTGATGCTTTTGTGGTGCCGTACCGCTGGGGGTACAGGTGTGTCGTATGCGGGGCCTGACAGGAGTGAGACTCTGCCGTAACCCGACGGGGCAAGGCAATTCCGAGTTGCGTGTGAAAGCTCACATCCCGTTTGACGTAGGAAATTCCACGGAACGGCCACACGCGAAGGCGCCGCCCGGCTAGGCTCTTGACCTTTTCCGGACGGCGCCAACTATCGCATAAGCGCCACTATTTGGCTCGGTGCGGTCAGATGTGCCCGTCTTCGAGCATTTCGGTCACAAGGGCCGCGATCTGGGACCTCTCGGACCGCGTCAGGGTCACGTGCGCGAAGAGCGGATGCCCCTTCAGCTTCTCCACGACGGCGACGACACCGTCGTAGCGGCCGACCCTGAGGTTGTCCCGCTGGGCCACGTCATGGGTGAGAACCACCCGTGAATTGGCCCCGATCCGGGACAGAACGGTAAGAAGTACGTTCCGTTCCAGCGACTGGGCCTCGTCCACGATCACGAACGCGTCGTGCAGCGAGCGGCCGCGGATGTGGGTGAGCGGCAGGACCTCCAGCATCCCGCGCGCGGTGACCTCCTCGATGACCTCGCGGGACGTGACCGCCGACAGCGTGTCGAACACCGCCTGCGCCCAGGGGCTCATCTTCTCGGCCTCGGAACCCGGCAGATAGCCCAGCTCCTGCCCGCCCACCGCGTACAGCGGACGGAAGACCATCACCTTCTGGTGCTGACGGCGCTCCAGGACCGCCTCCAACCCCGCGCACAGCGCCAGCGCCGACTTGCCGGTGCCGGCCCGGCCGCCCATCGACACGATTCCCACGTCCGGGTCGAGCAGCAGGTCGAGCGCGATCCGCTGCTCGGCACTGCGGCCCTTGATGCCGAACGCCTCACGATCCCCGCGCACGACACGGATGTTGCCCTCGGGCGTGACCCGCCCGAGTGCCTTGCCGCGCTCCGACTGGATCATCAGGCCCGTGTGCACCGGCAGTTCGGCGGCCTCGGGGACGTAGACGTGCCCCTCCTCGAAGAGGATGTCCACCTGCTCGCCGGGCAGGGTCAGTTCGGACATTCCGGTCCAGCCGGAGGAGTCCGTGATGGCGAGCTCCGCGCGGTACTCCTCGGCGAGGAGTCCGACGGAGGACGCCTTGATCCTGAGCGGGAGGTCCTTGGACACGACGGTGACGTCGAACCCCTCGGCCTGCAGGTTGCGGGCGACCGCGAGGATGCGGGAGTCGTTGTCCCCCAGGCGGTAGCCGCTGGGCAGCACGCTGGGGTCCGAGTGGTTGAGCTCGACACGGACGGTCCCGCCCAGATCCCCGATCGGGATGGGGGCGTCGAGGCGACCGTGCCGGACCCGGAACTCGTCGAGCAGGCGCAGGGCCTGCCGGGCGAAGTAGCCGAGTTCGGGATGGTGCCGCTTGGCCTCCAGCTCCGTGACCACGACGATGGGGAGCACGACCTCGTGCTCGTCGAAGCGGTTCAGGGCGTTCGGGTCGGCCAGCAGGACGCTGGTGTCGAGAACATAGGTGCGCCGGTCGGGCTTGTGGCGCTTTGTGCTGGTCACCACGGAAGGACGTACCCCCTCGGATGAGGTCGGGGAGCGACGGTATGGAGCTGGACCGGTCGTCGGCCGCCCTGCGCGGGCCGAAAACCGGCCCTCCGCCTCTTCGTCCGTGCTGTGACCGCACGATCGGGCTGGTGCAAAGGGCCTCCCGGGCGGACGGCCCCGTGCCGCCCGCTGAGATACGACACCCGTGGTTCGGGCGTCGACCTGTCTGGGTTATGCCCTCGAACGAGCGTCGCCATGCCACGGCATATGACGGCGAGCCGGTGAACTCCGTGTTACGCGCGTCCTCAAGGGGGTACCGGGAGGTGCCGTGACGTGGGACGTCCTGCGTCCGCGGTGCCCGGCGGCGGTACGTCAGCCGCCGTAGCGCCGGTGCCGGATGGCGTAGTCGCGCATGGCGCGCAGGAAGTCGACCTTGCGGAACGCCGGCCAGAACACGTCACAGAAGTAGTACTCGGAGTGAGCGGTCTGCCAGAGCATGAATCCGGACAGCCGCTGCTCGCCGCTGGTGCGGATCACCAGGTCGGGGTCGGGCTGGTCGCTGGTGTAGAGGTGACGCCCGATCATGTCGGTGTCGACGGCCTCGGCGAGCTCCTCCATCGAGGTGCCCCGGTCCTTGGCGTCGAGCAGCATCGAACGCACGGCGTCGGCGATCTCCTGCCGGCCGCCGTACCCGATGGCGACGTTGACCACTATGCCGTCGACGTGCGCGGTGGTCTCCTCGGCCTCCTTGAGGACCGTCTGCATCCCCGCGGGCAGCAGGTCGGGCGTGCCCACGTGGTGCACGCGCCAGCGGCCGTCGGCGGCCAGGGTGCGCACGACGTCCTCGATGATGCCGAGCAGGGGGACGAGCTCCTCCTGCGGCCGGTCGAAGTTGTCCGTGGAGAGCAGCCAGAGCGTGACGACCTCGACATCGGTCTCGGTGCACCAGCCGAGGAACTCCTCGATCTTCCCGGCACCGGCCCGGTGGCCGTCGACGGTGCTGGAACCGGCGGCCTTCGCCCAGCGCCGGTTGCCGTCCATGATGACGCCGATGTGCTTGGGCACCTGAGCGTGGTCCAGGTGACCTTCCACCCGGCGTGCGTACAGCCTGACCAGCAGGCCGCGCAGCTTGTCGCGCAGGTTCACGTGATCGTCAGCCCCTCCGTAAGGATCGGACAGGCCGCGATGTGCGGCCCGGTCGTGGCCGCGGGCGGTCCCTGCCCGTGTGGCAGTCCCCGGAGGCGAAGCCTACCCCCGCTGCGCCGGTGGGCCGCCAACCGGGGCGGAACGAATGGTTCCGGCCGGTGGTTCGAGCCGCCCGGCGGACCCACGAAAAACGGGCCGGTCCGTGGGGGGGAGACGGACCGGCCCGAGGGGGGGTTTCCACCATAACCCTTCGTAAGTGATGCTGCGCGCATCGGCGTGCCACAACTACTCTCCGGAGCCGCCCGGCGACGCGGCGATGACCGCGGAGCCTCTCGTTCAGGGCTCGCTTCTGGCCGAAACATGGCGCATACGCAGGGGAATCGGGCGCCCTGGGGCAGGATCCGGAGGATTTGCCGCACCTTGGGGCCCGCATGGGTGACATGTCCCGGCATCCCCCCGACGGGTGACCCGGCGGCGAACGTCCGCTTGACCCGGAGGCATCCACGGACCGTCGCCGATTCGCCGCTTTGCCGCCTCGACATCGCCACCGCGCGAGGGCCGGCGAGAGGCCTGGCACCGCGCAGCCCCCTCCACTGCGCGGTACCGCCCGCGCAGCTTTGCTCACGCGAATTGCCTGGGTCGAATCTACGCGAGTGGCGTCGCGGAGGCGAGCTGCGGGCGATAACGATGTGAAAACCCTCGGCGGATGATGCGCAAGTGCAGTGAGCGAAAGGGGTGACCCACGTCCGGCACGCCTCGGGCGGCGTAGAGGACAGGAACTGACCTCATTGCCGTCTAGCGTCGCATCATGACGACGATGGTGAGCATCACGTGGGACGCGGCGAGCGCGCGCCGGGCGGAGCGGCAGTTCCTGGCCAGGCCGGCCGGGACCGGCACGCCGGTCGCCGAGGTGGCCGGCGCGATGCGGGGCGTGCACGCGCAGGTGCTCTCCGCGGCCGAGCTGTCGGTGGGGATGCGGATGGACGGCGCGACCCGGGCGGACGTCCGGTCCGCGCTCCGGGAAGACCGGTCCCTCGTCAAGACGTACGGTCCGCGCGGCACGGCCCATCTCCTCCCGGCCCGTGAACTCCCCCTCTTCTGCGCAGCATTGACGGCGGTGCCGACCGGGCCGAGTCCGTTCCCTCCCGATGTGCGCCTTACCGAGGAGCAGGCCGCCCAGGTCGTGACGGCGATCGGCGAAGCGCTCGACGGCAGGTTCCTGACCCTCGACGAGCTGTCCGAGGAGGTCGTCGCCCGCACGGGGCCCTGGGCCGGTGACCGTGTGATGCCGGCGTTCCAGGACCTGTGGCCGCGCTGGCGCCAGGTGATGCACCGGGCCGGCTGGGCGGGCACGCTGTGCTTCGGCCCCGACCGCGGCCGCAAGGCGACGTACACGCGCCCCGCCTGGAGGGGCCAGGAGGCGGGCCACGGGGAGGGCGGCGCGGTGCCCGCGTTCGTCGACCGCTATCTGCGCGCGTACGGCCCGGCGACCCCGGCGCAGTTCGCGCGGTGGCTGGCGGCGCCGCCCGGCTGGGCCACGGCCCTGTTCGGCGAACTGGCCGCCGCGGGTCGTATCGAGGAGGTCCGCTTCGAGGGAGCACCGGCGTGGGTGGTGGCGGGCGACACCGACTTCCCGGACGGCCCCGCGCGGGGTGTCCGCCTGCTCCCCTACTTCGACGCGTACGTCGTCGCCGGACAGCCCCGCGAGCGGCTGTTCCCCGGGACGGCCTACCAGCGCGCCCTCGGGGGCGGCCAGGCGGGCAACTACCCGGTGCTGCTCGTCGACGGTGTCGTGGCGGGGGTGTGGCACCAGCGGCGCCGGGGCCGTCGTACGACCGTCACGGTCGAGCCGCTCGTCCCGCTGACGGCACGGCAGGAACGGGAGCTGGGCGAGCAGGTGGAGCGGGTGGGCGAGGTGCTGGAGGCGGCACCCGAGCTGGTGGTGGGAGAGGTGACGGTGGGCCCGCACGCGTGAGCACGGGCCCGGGGCGGGTCAGCCCGGCTTGCGCGCGTCGAAGAGGTGACGGGTGCTGTGGGCGACGAAGGGGCCCTCGGCGCGGATGCGCTCGTGCAGCTCCCGCAGCTTCGGCTCGTACGCCTCGACGGTGAAGCCGGGGACCATCCAGACCACCTTGCGCAGGAAGTGCACGACCGCGCCGATGTCATGGAACTCCATGCGCAGCCGCTCCGCCCGCAGATCGACGACGTCGAGCCCGGCGGCCTCGGCGTCCGCACGCTCACGGTCGGGATGACGGGCACCGCGCACGGCGTCCGGCTGGGGCCCGAGGAAGTACTCGACGAGTTCGAAGACGCTGCTCGGGCCGACGTGCTGGGCGAAGTACGTCCCGCCGGGCTGGAGGACGCGGGCGATCTCCTCCCAGTGCGGGCGGACGGGATGACGGCTGACGACCAGGTCGAAGGCACCGTCGGCGAAGGGCAGCGGGTCGTCCTCGGCAGCGGCGACGACCGCGACGCCGCGCGGACGGAGCAGGGCGGTGGCCTTGGCGACGTTGGGCGGCCAGCCTTCGGTGGCGATGGTGAGGAGGGGCGGGTTCGGGGCGGCGACCCTGGCGAGGGCGAAGTCCAGCACCTCTCCTCCCCCGGTCTGCACGTCGAGCACCGCACTCGCCCGGCCGAGACGCTCGGACATCGACACGGCGTATCCCCAGGAGGGACGGGCTTCCGTCGCCCGCCCTTCGAACCAGGAGAAATCCCATCCCTCGGTGGGGACGGAGGCCGCTTCGGCGAGGAGGTCTTCGAAGGTGGCGGGGTGCGGGTTCGGGTGCTCTGCCATGGAGGGATGGTGGCAGGGGGAGGACGGGGACGTCACGCGCTTTCTGCTCCCGCGAGGACGAGCATGACGTGCTCGTTGTCGCCGTGCCGGACGGTGCCGGTCCGCTGGAAGCCGTGCTTCTCGAGGAGGCGTACGGAGCCGGTGTTGTCGATGACGGGGTCCGCGTGCAGGGGCCGGTTCCGCTCCCGCTCCAGGAAGAGGGCGAGGGCCCGGCTGCCGATGCCGCGGCCCCAGTACGGGCGTCCGAGCCAGTAGCCGAGGAAGCGGCGGTCCCCCTCCCACCAGGCGACGACGCTGCCGGCGACCTCACCGTCGACGGTCACGGCCTGCACGAAGACGGTGCCGTCACCGAGGACCTTGGTCGTCCAGTGCCGCAGGAACGCCTCGCGCGGCCGAGGCGTGAACCTCGACCGGCGAACGGCTTCCGGGTCGTGCTCGTACGCCAGGAGGAACTCCAGGTCGTCCTCCACGACATCCCGCAGACGCACGTCCTCGCTGTCATCGCTCATGCCCGGAGTGTGGCAGCCGCCACTGACATCGGGCCCTCAGGGAACCAGGGGCCGCACTTCCTCGGCGGCGAAGCGCACGAACCCCTCCGGGTCGGGCTCGTCCGCCGTCGGCTGCAGGACGACGCTGTCGGCCCCGGCCTCGACCAGTCGCGCGACGGCTTCGGCGACGGCCCGGGCGTCCCCGGCGACCCCGAGGTCCGGAACGGCTTCGTCCCCCTCGGCCGTGAGCTCCGCACGCAGCCTGGCGGCGGCGTCGGGCCCGGTGGCGGTGAGGAGATAGACGACGAGGGGGTGGGGCCCTGTCCCCCGGCCGGCCGCGGCGCGCCCCTCCTCGACGAGCTGCCGGGCCTTGCGCACGCCGTCGGCGTTCGTGGAGGCGGTGAGGATGGTCCCGTCGGCGGCCTCTCCGGTGAGCCGCAGGGACCGCGGCCCGGTGGCCCCGGCGAGCACCCCGCCGTAGGGGCCCTCGGGCGGCCAGTCCAGGGCGACGTCGTCGAGCGTGACGTACCGCCCGTCGACGGTGACCCGCTCGCCGCGCAGCAAGGCCCTGAGCGCGAGGAGGTGCTCGCGCAGCAGGGTGACCGGTGACTCCACGCGAGCACCGACCTGCCCCATCCAGTCCTGCACGCCGTGCCCCACACCGAGGATCGCCCGCCCCGGGAACATCCGGTGCAGCGAGGCGGCCTCCATGGCCGTGATGGCGACATTCCGCAACGGCACGGGCAACAGCCCGACCCCGACCCGCACACGCTCGGTCCACGCGAGGGCGGCTGCGGCGGTGGAGATTCCGCCTTCTCTGAAACAGTCCTCCCAGAGCCAGAGTTCTTCGAGGCCGGCGTCATCGGCCAGCCGGGCGACGGCCCGGAGCCGCTCGGGGGCGAGTTGGGGGCGGAATACGGCGCCTAGTGGGGTCATGCTGCCGTTCTTACCCGGGCCGAGGCGCGACGGACAACGCAATTCGCGTCGGCCGGGCGGGCCATCCCCCTCACGGTGGTCGTCCCGCCCGGCCGGAACCGGTGCCCGCTCAGCGGTTGACGGCCTGGATCTCCTGCACGACCACGTCCTGGGTGGCGCCGAACGTGCCGTCGGGGAGGTCGCCGCCCGCGCCGCCGGAGCCGGTCCAGTCGATCTCCCAGGTGACGGTGGCCTGGAGGGGGTAGGTGCCGTCGCCCGAGGAGCGCAGGTACCTCACTCCGCAGGGCGGCGTCCGGTCGGCCTTGCCCTTGGCGTAGGGCTCGCCGATGCGGTCGCCCTCTGCTTGGCAGACGCCGGAGGCCGGGTAGGTCACGGCGTCCTTGGTGCCGGGTTCGATCCTGAGCGACTTCGGTCTCGCGGTCGCGGTCGCCGTGATGCCGATGACGGGTACGGACGCGGTGACGGACACCGGCTTGAAGTCTGCGACGTCCAGCCAGGCCCAGGTCGGGAGGTTGACCTTGGTCGCCGCGGCGGGTGCCAGGGTGACCTTGGTGCTGGGGACGCGGATCTCGGCGTAGGCGAGTTCGGCGAGGATCTCGGGCGTGACGGCGTTCTGGATGTCGGCGGGCGGCGGGTCGCCCTGGTCCACCCAGAAGGGCTCTTCCGTGCAGGCGTCCCAGCCCGGGGGGAAGTCCTCGTCGACGAACGAGTCCCAGAAGTAGCCCTTGCCGGTCTTGTCCTTGTTGAAGTCCTTGTACGGCTTCCCGTTGACGTAGCGGTCGCGCTGCTTCGCGTCCCACTCGTAGCCCGTCGAACCGGCCTCCCAGACCGGCTCCATGGTCTTCTGGAGCTGCTCCGGGGTGTACTTCGGGGCGTACCAGCAGGGGGGCGGGGTCCAGGACGTGGCGGAGGTGAGCGCGCCGGCGGAGTTGCCGCTGCCGTTCTTGGAGCGGTCGAAGACGACGCCGCCTACGGTTACGGAGACGGTGCCGTCTTTGCCTGCATCGGCTTTCTGTGTCTCGCCGTCCGTGCCGCCGAACCCCTTCTCGGCATAGGCAGGGCCCGACATGGCCAGGGCTACCACTACGAGGCCCGACGTGAAGAGCAGGCGTCCGGTACGGATCAAGGCTGACACTTCGCGCTCCCCCGCTGCGAGATCAGTCGCTCGGTCACCCATACGCCCTTGTCGTTCTTGCGCAGGGTGCCGGCGTAGACGACGTAACTGTCCTTCGTCACCGGCGTGACATCGGTCTTTCCGGTCTTCAGGAACTTGTTGAACGCCTTGCTCTGGTCCTCGCAGTACACGAGTGCGGCCGTGCCGTCGTCCTTGATGGTCAGGCTCTCGTTGTAGTACCGGGTCAGACCAGTCGTACGTGCTTTGTGGTCGACGAACTCCTGGATGTACTTCTGGCTTTCGGCGGCGGCCGTGCCCTCCGAGTAGAAGCGGTAGGCCTTGTCGAGAGGGTCCTGCTTGGCGATCGCCATGTCGACGGCCCTGATGCGCTGCTCGGCATCGTGGAACACGGCGTCCTTCTGGGCGTCGCCGGTCTTCTTCCATTCGAACTCGTAGGTCACGTCCGACGGCAGCTCGATCTTCGGCCGTCCGCTCGCACCTGGCTCGCTCGGGCCGGCCGAGGGCGACGCCTTGTCACCGGTGTCCGCGCCCGCGATCTTGTCGTTGCCCTTGCCCGCGGAGCTGTCGTCGCTCCCGCACGCGGACAGCGTCAAGGCCGCAGCGGCGGTCAGCGTGAGCGCTGCGAGGAGGGTGGGGCGGCGGTTCACGGTCGGCTCCTGGGAGGTGGCGAGGCTTCTCTTGAGCGAACCAAAGCTATACAGCGGGGTGCGGCGGCACCAGGGTGAAGGTTGTCAACTCGCGCGGCGTATGGGGAGAAATCGGTGATTCGCCGTCACCTTCGGGCCGTAACGGTTGCGTAACGCGCCAATGCCGGGGGCCAACGCCGGTGCGTTCGGGGGCGTTTCAGTCAGGAACGAGCAAAGAGCTTGGGTCCGTGGGCCCATGTGGAGGGCTGTTCTCTGCGGATACGTTCGGGGTCGGAGGTGGTCCGGATGGGGCGGCGTTGGCGGGACGGGCGTGGGGATCTGGTCGTGCTCGGGGGTGGCGGGGGGCCGTCCGTCTCGGTGCCGCTGGAGATCGCAACCTCCTATCGGGCCCGTACGAAGGGGCTGTTGGGGCGGGACTCCGTCGACGGGGCGATCCTGCTCTCCCCCGCCAACAGCGTGCACACCTTCCGGATGCGCATTCCGATCGACGTCGCCTATCTGGACCGGCACCTGCGGGTCATCGCCGTGCGGACCATGCGACCGGGGCGGCTGGGAATGCCCCGGCTGCGGGCCCGGCATGTGGTGGAGGCGGAGGCCGGGGTCATGGGTGGGTGGGGGGTGCGGGTAGGGGTTCGAGTGGAGGTGGTCGTGCCCACGGAGGGAGGTTAGGGCCTCACTTCAGGGAGCTTCACGGCAGGTCGCTCACCCGCACGTACGGTCCGAGGGAGGCAGTTCCGCCTCGGCAGGGAACAGGACGGGAATGCCCAGTGACCTGGCCAGGCGGCGCGCGAGTTCCGGTTCCGTGGGCGCCTCGTTGACCAGGGCGTCCGCCACGTAGATCTCCAGGGACATCGACAGGTCGCCGCGCAGCCTGATGTAGCCGCACAGCACGGGTGCGCTCCAGTCGCGACGGCTCTGGTCGTCGTCCTGGTCGGCCACGTCCACGTCGGCGCCTTCTGTCCGCACCGCCTTCAGCAGAGCCTCGGCGAGTGATGCGGGCGGAACCGGCGGCCCGACCAGCAGCAGGTCGTAGTTCATCGGTCAGTTCCGCCGTTCTCGGGCCCGAGTGGTGCTGTCAGTGGCTCGTTCCTTCGCTTCAAAGGGTGAAGAGCGTGCTTGTGCCGCATTGGATAGAGTCACATATATGAGTACCGACTTGTCTGGATGGCTGGAATGCAGGCCCAGGCCTGGGCGCTTTGGCACTGAACACGCTCTGTGGGAGCCCTTCTCCGAACTCCGGCACCTTCATTGGGCCCGTGATTACATGTCGTGGTCAGCGCTCTTTGACGTCCGGAGTGTGGAGCCTGTCAGAGCGCTCTTCCCTGACCGCGGAGCCCCCGTAGACATGTCGGACGCCGCACGAAGGGATGCGGACGAATTCGAGGGCCACAGTCATTCGTGGTTCTCGTGGCGTGAACTGTCGGCTGTCGACTGGAACGCATCCTGCACCGACGGCCCGTCTCGGCACTGGGTCCGCCGCTGGTCCCGTGCCCATGAAGGATCCCTCGCGCCCGACGGATTGGCCGCACTCCCGGATGAGCTGTACGACTCGGCCGCCGCCAAGTTCGGAGAAGGCAACATCGCTCCCTCCCGGTGGCCCGCCGACGGAGAGCTCCAACTCGGCAACGAGGTGTACCGGCCTGTCGTCCCTGCCTATCGCGACCTGGTACCGGCCGACGGACCATGGCAACCCGTGTGGAACGTGATGGGCACGCTGGCCGAACTCCATGGTGAGGACAACGTCCGCCTCGTCGTCTGGTTCGGCGGCTGAACGGAAACCTGGGGGCATCAGTCGTGCATCACGGGGTGACGGATTCTGAGCCGTCACCCTCCTTCTCGTCTTCCCCCCGGCCTGCTGTCATTCCAGACCCAGGTACTCCAACGCCCCCTTGGGGTTGTCGTTCAACCGATTCCAGTCGATTTCCTCACCGCGGCTGTACTTCGCCTCCAGGGCCCGCTGCATGTCTCCCAGCTGCTCGGCCGTGAAGCTCGCATCACCGATACGAGCGTCGACTCCCTTCTCGTTCATGAGCTGGGCAGGAGAGATCTTCTGACCCTTGATGGGCCGGAAAACCTCAGTCCACTTGTCGGGCTTCTCGATCTCAACTCGAGTCGTCCTGCCAGGGTTCGCCTTCTTCCACTCGGAGAGTGTGTTGATCTTCCCGACGAATTCCGGCTGACGCGTCGGGTTCACCGTGTTCTTCACTTCGACGAGGTGCACCCTGCCGTCCCGCCCCTTGTACAGCACATCGGCGTCCGGCACGTTCGACACATCCACGGATTCTCCGGGCGCGACCTCGACCTGGCGTCGGTTGTGTTCCGAGCCGACCGCGGTGTGCACGGTGCTGTCGGGTGCCGCGTCCTCCGAGGCGCGCCGCACACCCCGCACCTCGGCAAGCATCTCCTCGAGCCTGCTGGCGGTACGCGCGTTGGTCACTTCGGAGCCGAGCTTGCTCGCGCCCGCCCGGTCGACGTTTGTGCGTCGTGCGAGATCAGTGAGCTCGTCGAGCGCGGCCGCCGCCTGGTCCTTGCCGATCTCCTTCTTGCCAGGGTTCTTCTTGGCGTTCCTGACGAAGTCGTCAATGTTGCGCTCGTCAATACTGAGCTTGCCCAGCCTGATGGCTGCCTTCGCCGCCTCCGCCTGGGCTTCCAGCGCCAGTTGCTGTGCCTCGTCCGCCTTCTCCCGGGCATCCTGGGCCCCCTCCTTGGCCTCCTCGTCGCAGCCGCCCTCGGCGAGGATGACGTACGGGGAGCCGGACGGGCCGGCGGCGAGGATCGTGGTGCCTGTGCCGGAGGATCCGGTGAGGAGACCAGGGGCGGTTTCGGCTGGGCTGTCGCCGTACGGGATCCGGCGAGCCGGCGCGGCGATGGTGCAGCCCGACTCGCGGGCCTGCTTCTCTGCCGCGTCCGCCGCCTCGTCGGCATCCTTCGCCGCCTTCCGAGCGCCCTCGGCATCGCCCGCCTCGGCGGCCTTGCGGGCCTTCCCCGCCGCGTCCGCCGCCTTGTCGAGGGATTCACCGACCTCGGCCAGCTCGTTGAACTTGGTGAATTTCGTGATGGTCTTCGGGCTGAAGATGCCGACGACGTTGACCACGGTGTTGCCGATGGAGGCGCCGTAGTTGCCCTTCTCCCAGTTCTCCTTGTCGACGAACGTGTCGATCGCCAGGTCGGACACGAAGTCCTCGGGCGAGTTGACCCAGCCCCATACGGAGGAGACGTAGTTTCCCTTGTCCCACTCCTCGCCCAGCTCGTCGGCCTTTTCACCCCACCAGTTCGTGGTGTAGCCCTTCAGGCCGTTCCAGGTGTCCTTGATCGAGCCGACCGGGTCGCTGACGACGTCCATGGTGTCGGCCAGGAAGCTCTTGGCCGGGGCCACGAAGAAGCCCCGGACATGGTCCATGAACGTCCTGTCGTGGCGCTCCTGGTCATGTACGTCGTCCCAGAGCGACCTTTCGTCGAAGGGCCCCGGAGCGAGGGGAACCGTGTCGTTCGTCCCGGCGCCCTCATAGGTGATGATCCGAGTCGACCACGCGGGACCACCGCCGCTGCCGCCCGTACCGTCGCCGGCACCGGTGTCCCCCTGGCCACCTGCACCACTCTGAGTGCCCGAGTCACCTTCGGCACCCGCCTCGCCATCCGCGCCCGGACCACCGTCTGCCCTTGCGCCGCCGTCCGGGTCCGCGCCATTGCCGCCGTCGGTGCCGGCGGATGAATCATCATGCCGCGCACCGTCGTTGTCCCCGGCCGCACCCGTCTCCGTACCATCGCCCTGCGGAGGGGGGCAGGCCGTGCCCGTCACCGAGCAGACCGCCGACTGGATGCCGTCGGCGATACGCCCGCCGAGGCCGCCCAACGACAGCGCGACGATGATCGCCGCGACCACCGCGATGAGCCCCGCGTACTCCACCGCGGTCTGGCCCTCGTCGCGTCGCCAGCGGATCATTCTCCCCAGGCTGAATGCCCGCCGCTCCTCCCTGTCCTGGGGAGCGCTCTCGAACCACTCACGCGACCGGGCCCGGCGCAACAGCACGATGACCGCCACCGGCATCGCCGCCTGCGTGATGCCCCGCAGGTCACCGTGCAACAGCGTGCCGAACGACAGCCACACGATCCACGCCTGTACGGCGATCAGTGCGCGGCTCGTCCACACCCCGCCCCGCCACAGGCGCCGGGCCAGGTAGATCCCGGCCACGCTGGGCAGCGAGTCGTACGCCAGGATCCCGAAGATCTCCCCGGAGTGGTACGTCGCCACCGACAGCACGGTGACCACGTAGAGCACTGTCAGCGCGAACTGCACCCACAGCAGTACCTGCGCCCAGCCCAGTTCTCTCGGCAACGGTGAATGCCGGTCCCAGGACGGACTGTTCTGTGCACCCCCCATCCCGAGCGGGGGTATCCGGTCACCGGCAGGGGGCATGCGCGACCTCAGCTCAGCTCGATATGCGGCCGTTCAAAACGGATACCGAGCCGAGGCTAAGGAACGTCGATCACTCAGGCATGGGCCCGTGGCCCCAAACCTGGGCCCACCTTCGGTGGCTCAACTTTCTGTGCGCGGGAAGGAAACCTCGACCCGGCGGTTCTTCTTGCGGCCCGTTTCCGAGGAGTTGTCGGCGATCGGGTACTGCTCGCCGTAGCCGCGGACCTCGTAGGTGACGTTGGAGTCGGTCAGTTCCTGGTCCAGGACGTTCTGGACGGCGTCTGCCCGTTTCCTGGACAGGACATCTCCGTGGGCGGAGGAGCCGAGGTTGTCCGTGAAGCCGAAGACGCGGATCTTCGTCGCGTTCTGCGTCTTGATCTCCTCGGCGATGGCGGAGATCCGGGCCTTCGCCTCGGCGCCGAGTTTCGCGCTGTCCTTGCCGAAGAGGACCTCGGCCTGGAGGGCGAACTTGACGTCGGCGTTGGTGTCTTCGCGTCGTTCGTCGCCGCTCTGGTCTTCGACGACCTGTTTGATGTCGAGGACCTTGGGTTCGGCGAGGGTGCCGCCTTCGGGGAGCTTCAGGTCGGGGTCGTTGGCATCGACTTCGACGGGGGCGGAGGCGGAGGCCTCGGTACCGGGCGGGACGCCGGGGGTTTCGTCGGCGTGGGCCGAGACGGCGCCGTAGATGTTCGTGGCGACCATGAGGCCTGCGGCGGTGAGGACGAGGGCGAGGCGTGGAGTCGCCGGTCGGGTTCGGGTGCGTGTGCGGGTCGTCATGGCCTGCCTCACCCGGAGATCTTGATGGTGCCGCTGGAGAACGTCGGGAGTTGCAGGGCGACGTCAGCGGTGCCGGCCGGCGGAGCGGGGAACTGCATGAACACGGGGAGCTCCTGCCCGCCCTCAAGGGTGGTGAGACCCGTAGTGGTCAGAGGACGCCCGTCGGTGTCGCGCAGTACGTAGTAGCGCTTCTTCCCCTTGGAGTCCACGAGAGTGGCACCGCCCAGCGACTGACCGTGCTTGATGACCTCGGTCTCGTCGCCGCTCGTCTGAGCTGGGATGGCCACCGACTCCGCTCCGTCGTTCTTCAGGCTGCCGCTCACCGTGACGAAGCCTCCGGCGTCGCGCTGGGCGGAAGTGACTCGCAGGAGAAGTCCATCAGTCCCCTTGAGCTCGGCCAGCGGCGTATCCGCCTGACCTTCCTGAGCACTCGGTTGGGATCCACTGTCCTTGGGCGCGGATGCCGACGGGGACGACTTGTCATCGCCACCGCTACCGCCGCCACAGCCGGCCACACCGAGGGCCAGTCCGGCCGCAACGGTCAGCGCGACCATTCCCCTGCCAGCCTTCGCAGTGAACCTGATGCTCATCTCTCTGCTTCCTTCATCACTCGTCGTTCGCTAGTGGGTCGGCCAGGTGGACGTCGAAGAGGTCCTCGGGTTCCGGCAGCACATCGAGATCGTCCGGGTCCAGCTCCCAGTTGACGCCGTCGTCGCAGACGAGCTTGGGCAGTATGTCGGGACCGGCATCCTCGGCCGGCGGATCGAAGTCGCAGCGCGGCTCGATAACGGCCGTGGCGGACGCGTCGGACTTGTGCTTCTCACTGCCGGGCACGATGGACTCGCCGACGGACTTGTTCGTCTCGACGACGACTTCGAAGCTCAGGGGACCCCCGGGCGATCCGCACTCTTTCACCTGGGCGTCGTTCTGCGCGGCGAGTTCATATGCGCGCCAGCACGAAGGGGTAACGCCCTCGGCGACGCCTTCGAAGATGGCCCGCCATTTGGCAGGGTTCAACACGTCTTTCACCCAAGCGTCGGCGAGTTGGTCCCGCCTGTCCTGCGCGGCCGCGAGAGCCGCCGCGTCGGCAGCCGTCTGGGCGCCGTTCCTGTTCGCCGCGGCCTGGCCGACCGCGAAGTACGCGAACGCGAGAAAGAGCAGGCCCCCCACCACGGTGATGTAGATGGGGAAAGCCTGCCCTGCGTCGCCGTACCGGCTGGGTCGCGTCAAGGAGCGACCTTGGCGATCTGCGCCTGAATCTTGGTGAGGATCGTCTGACCGATGTTCGTCCCGGTGATCGCCAGCACAATCGCCACCACCACCGCGATGATGCCCAGGTACTCGACCGCCGTCTGCCCCTTGTCGCCGGCGCGGCGGCGCATCGCCTCGGCCGTCGTGTTCTTCCAGCCGTTCACGCGGACCTTGGTCGCGACGGCGGTCTTCAGCATCAGGTCGCTCATGGTGTTCCCCTCCGATTGCGGCTGTGTCGCCTTCGACACGAGGAACGTACGGCGCGACGGGCTGTCCGTCAGAGGGCCCGTGGGCCCAATCCCGGACCCAATCGCACGGGCCCAACCGGTTCTCCCCCCATACCGTCACCGGACGTCACCCCAGCCCTCGGTGTGTGTCCGGTGCCGTGCCGATCCATTTCGCGGCGGCCTCGGAGCGGCTCGTGCTGTGGAGCTTGGCGAAGATGCGGTTGATGTGGTTCTTGACGGTCTTCTCGCTGATGAAGCACGTGGCGGCGATCTGCTGGTTGTTCATGCCGGACGCGATGAGGTCCATGATCTCCGCCTCCCTCGTGCTCAGTTGGAACCGCGACCTGTCGGGAGCGGCCGGACGGCCACTCGTCCACCCAGACGAAGACTGTCCCACATGCGGTTGCACTTGCGAAAGGTTTTCCGGAGAAGTGGGTGCGGGTGAAGCAGTCGATGGACTGAACGGCGCTGATGGCACGGCAGGTTGACTTTGTGTATACGACTGGACGGAAGTGGGAATTCCGTATGCAGTCGCACTTGACGTCCGGCCCAGACCCTCCGGCAGGGGCGGCGTCGATGCCCGGTCCTGGCGGAGTTGGGCCAGCAGGGCACCCGCCGCCGTGGGGGTGAAGTGGGCCCTGCCCTCCTTGATGTCCCGTACGGCGTCGACCAACTGGTCGGCCGTGAACTCGCCGTGGACCAGGTAACCGCCCGCTCCCCGGCGCAGGGCCTCCTGGACGATCTCCGACTCCCTGCTGTAGGTCAGCATCACCACGGGAGCGATCTGCACCAGGTACGGGAGCGCCGAGATGCCGTCCACTCCGGGCATGCGGACGTCGAGGAGGACGACGTCCGGGCGGTGCTGGTGGGCGGCCTCGTAGGCCTGGCGGCCGTCGGCGGCCTCCGCCACGACCTCGATGTCCGGGCGGCCTGAGAGCAGTGCGGTGAGGCCGGCGCGGACCACCGGGTTGTCGTCCGCCACGACGACCCGGAGGCGGTGGGTCGGTGGTGCGGCGAAGGGGTTCTGTGGGGGCGGCGGCTGGGTTGCGCCGGGGTGTGGAGTGGTGGGGTCCGGCATGGGGGCCTCCTCTCGGGTCGTGGGGGTCAGGCGGTGGGTGTCGTCAGGGCGGCCAGGGGGAGTTCCAGGCGGACCTCCGTGCCCTGGGGGTGGCCGCCGCGGCCGATGCGGATGCGGGCGCCCACCGAGGCGGCGCGTTCGACCATGCCGACCAGGCCGAAGTGGCCCGCGCGGCGCAGTTGTTCGAGGGTGGTGCCGGGCGGGAGGCCGCGGCCGTCGTCGTGGACGCTGATGCGGAGCAGGTCGCCGTGGACCCCCGCGCTGACATCGACGCGGGTGGGGTGGGCGTGGCGGTGGGCGTTCTCCATGGCTTCCGAGGCGATCGTGAGAAGCTGGCGCGCCACCGCCGGTGGGACGGGGGGCACGGCGTGGGCGCCGGTGGGGCGGTAGACCGCCGTCAGGCCGGTGCGGGAGCTGAAGTCGCGGGTGCGGGCGGCGAGTTCCACCAGGACGTCCGTGGCCTGGTCGGGGTCCGATTCGCGGCGCAGGTCGGCCAGGAGCTCGCGGGATTCGGCGGCGGCGCGGCGGGCCGAGCGGGCGACCAGTGCCGCCTGCTGTCGCACCAGGGCCGGGTCCATCCGGTCGGCGTTCGCCGAGGTGGTCAGGCCGTCCGCGGCCAGGGCCACGCCGTGCAGGGTCTTGGCGACGGAATCGTGCATCTCGCGGGCCAGCCGGGCGCGTTCGGCGCTGACCGCCTCCGTCACGGCGAGACGGGCCTGGACGGTGGTGAGGGCCTGGGTGGCCGCGCCGAAGCGGAGCATGAGGCTGCGGAGGCTGGAGCCGACGGCACCGGCGATGACGCACAGGCCGGGCAGGATGGCGGACTCGGTGATGCCGGGGGCCGGGTCCTCCTGTGCCGCGTGGATGAGGAGCAGGAGGAGCGCCTGGAGCGATGCGAAGACCGCTGCCCCGCGCCAGCCGTAGACCAGGCCTGCCAGGAGGGGGGTGCAGACGCTGACGTAGGCGAGGGTGCTGTCGGGGCCGGCCGCGATGAGGAGCAGGGCGCCGAAGAGGGTGTCCGCAGCGAGGAGGGAGGGGTGGCGCAGGAGGAGGGGACCGAAGCGCTCCCAGTCCCTGAAGAGGACGTAGGAGGTCATGAACGTGACGACCACGGCCGCGCCGACGAGCCGGGTGGGGAGGCCGTCGTTGGCGTTGACGAGGGCGGTGGGGGTGGCGAGGGCGATCATGGCCAGGCGAAAGCCGAAGACCTGTCGGCACATGGCCTGCAGGGCGTTGACCTGGATGTCGATCGCGGGGTTCGCGGCGACGGCCGGGCCTGCGGCGGGGATCGGGGCTTCGAACGGACCGCTCGTGCGGCCGTCGTCTTCGGGCGCGGCCGGCTCCTGTGGGAGCGCGGCGTCGGGGGAGGCAGAGCGACCGTGCGCATGTGCCTGTGCATGTCCCTGTGGACCGTGTGCCGTCGGCATCGCCCCCTGGGCAGGGGCATCCACCGCCGCCACCCGGGGCAACGCCCCTTCCCGACGTCCGCCCCCCTTGATCCGCAGCGTCGGCTCACCGCCGATCGCGGCCTCCCACCCGGGTGGCAGCGCGGGCGTCACGGACGTCACCGGTACGTCCGGCGCGCCCGTGCGGACGTGTGCCGGCAGCACCGTCCCCGCGGGAGGTGTCGTGATCTCCGGTGTCCGCTCGGCGCGGCGACGGCGACGCCCCAGCAGCCCGGTCCGCAGCCCGGTCCGCTCCCCGGTCCGTTCCCCTGTCATCGACATGACGTCGCCCCCTCCCCTACTTGCCCGTCACCGAGCCGAAGTCCGTGCCCGAGCCGAGGATCAGGCCCGCGCCGAGCAGGAGCATCGTGGCGGGGACCATGAAGGTCGTGATCATCATCGTGGCCTTGGGGACGGCCCGGGCCGCCTTGCGGCGGGCGTTCTGCGCGTCCGTACGGCGCATGTCCTTGGCGAGGGACACCAGCGTGTCGACGATCGGCGCGCCCAGTTCCTCACCCTGCTGCAGCGCCGTCACGAACATCGCCACCTGCTCGGAGTCGTTGCGGCGGCGCAGTTCCGCGAAGGCCTGGCGGCGGCTCATGCCGAGGTCCATCTGGCGCAGGGTGATGCGCAGTTCGTCCGCCCAGGGGCCCTCGTACCGGGACGAGACCCGGTCCAGCGCCTGGCGGAATCCGAGGCCCGCGCTCACCACGACCGCGAGGACGTCGAGGAAGTCCGGGAGGGTCCGTTCGATGACGTCCTTGCGGATGCGGATCGCCGACCAGATGCCGACCTCCGTCCAGAACGCGCCGAAGGCCAGCAGGAGCAGGGCGACCAGCAGCTGGCCCCGCATGAGGAAGACCAGGAAGCCCACGGCTCCCAGGAAGCCGTAGACCGCCCGGCGCGCGGCGTACCTGTCGATCGTCAGGCCGCCGGGGTTGCCCGCGAGGTCGATCTTGCGGCGGTATTTCGCCACCTGTTTCGGGCCCATCAGGCGCAGCACGGCGGGCGCGTAGCGCATGCCCATGCGGTCGATGAGCGAGTCGACCGCGCCGGTGCGGGTGGAGCCGACCTCCAGGGCCAGTGCGAGGTCGCCGGGCAGTTTGGCCTCCGCGCGGTACATGCGGATGCCGGCGAAGACGCCCCAGACGCTTAGGCCCATCAGCAGGGCGAGAAGCAGTCCCATGGTTGCCTCCTGGCTCTCAGACGTCGATGCGGGACAGGCGGCGGATGAGGACGAAGCCGACGGCGTAGAGAGCGAAGGCGATGATGACCGCCGCCTGGCCGAAGGGGGAGCCGGTCATGCGGTCCAGGGCGCCGTCCTTCACCCCGTTCATCAGGAACAGGGAACCGACGCCCAGGACCGGGACGGCGTACGACGTCATGGTGACCTGGGAGAGCTGGGTGCGGACCTCGCGCCGGGTCTCCTTGCGTTCCTCCAGCGTCTCCGTCAGGTTGCGCAGCGCGCTGACGACCTGGCCGCCGGCCCGGTTCGACAGGACCAGGGTGGTGACGAGGACGACCAGTTCGCGGGAGGGGAGGCGGTCGGCCATCTCGCCCAGCGCGTCGTCCATCGAGGCGCCGACGGCCAGCTGGGCGGAGACCTTGCCGAGCTCCTCGCCCGCCGGGGCCTCCATCTCCTCCGCCGCCATCCCGATCGCCGTACGCAGGGCCAGACCCGCCTGGGTCGCGTTGGCCAGGATCCGGGCCATCTCGGGGAGCTGGTTGATGAACTTCTCGATGCGCTTCTGGCGTTGCCAGTTGAGGAACTGGACCGCCACCCCGATGCCCAGGAGGCCCGCCAACGGCCCGAAGAACGGGGCCAGGGCCGCCTGGCCGATCAGCCACAGGCTCGCGACCGTGGCGAGCATGTAGACGAAGAACTCACCCGGGGTGATGTCCAGGCCGGTCGCCGCGAGCCGCAGTTCCAGCTTCTTGCCGAGCCTGGTGCGCCGCAGACGGCGGTCGATCCCGCGGAAGTTGCGGCGCCGGCCGCCCTCCGGGACCTGGCCGGTGGCGGACAGGCGGTCGACCAGGGCCTGCCGCTGTGCCTTGCCCGTGGCGTAGGAGTGCAGGCCGACGACCACCAGGACGCAGGTCAGCAGCGTGACGCCGGTGGTGAGCGTGATGAGCGATTGCAGTTCCATCGGTCGGTCCTACCTGGCTTCTCGGGTGGCTAGCTGGTCCGCGGACCGGGCGATGCCGAACGCCTGCGGGAGGGGTTGGTTCGCCATGTAGAGGCGGTCGGCGGTACGGCGTGGGAGGGGGTAGTACTCGAAGGCGCCGTGGATACGGCCGTCGGAGCTCATCGGCTGTGCGTTGAAGCGGGCGACCGTGACCAGCCGGTAGGGGTCGCTGCCGTGGCTGTCCATCAGCGCGATCTCGGTGATGCGGCGGGCGCCGTCCGCGAACCGGGTCAGCTGCACGATGACGTCGACCGCGCTGTTGATCTGGTCGTGCAGCGCCACGAAGGGGATCTCCACGTCCGACATGGAGGCCAGGGTCTGCAGCCGCATCAGCGCGTCCTCGGCGCTGTTGGCGTGGACGGTGGCCAGCGAGCCGTCGTGGCCCGTCGACATCGCCTGGAGCATGTCGAGGGACTCGCCGCCACGGACCTCACCGACGACGATCCGGTCGGGGCGCATGCGCAGGGAGTTGCGGACGAGGTCGCGGATGCTGATCTGGCCCTTGCCTTCGACGTTCGCCGGGCGCGACTCCAGGCGGATGACGTGGGCCTGTTGGAGCTGGAGTTCGGCGGAGTCCTCGATGGTGATGATGCGTTCGCCGTCGGGGATGAGCCCGGAGAGCGCGTTGAGCAGGGTCGTCTTTCCCGTGCCCGTCGCGCCCGAGACGATGACGTTGAACTTCGCCTGCACCAGGCCCGCCAGCAGGTACAGCATGTGCTCGTCGAGCGAGCCGAGTCCGATCAGCTCCTGGAGCGTGAAGGAGCGCGGGAAGCGGCGGATGGTGAGGGTGGCGCCGGTCAGGGACAGCGGCGGGATGATGACGTTGACGCGCTCCCCGGAGGGGAGGCGGGCGTCCACCATCGGGTTCGACTCGTCGACGCGGCGGTTGACCGTCGAGACGATCCGCTCGATGGTCTGCATCAGCTGGTCGTTGGAGGCGAAGCGCAACGGCAGCTGCTCGACCCGTCCCCCGCGCTCCACGAAGATCGCGTCCGGGCCGTTGACCATGATCTCGGTGATGGACGCGTCCTCCAGCAGCGGCTCCAGGATGCCGAGGCCCAGCGCCTCGTCGACCACCCTGCGGATCAGCTGCGCGCGCTCCACCGTCGACAGGACCGGGCCCTCACGGCTGATGATGTGCCCGAGCACGCGCTCTAGCCGTGCCCGGCGCTCGGCGGCGGCCAGCGAACTCATCTCCGCGAGGTCGATCTCCTCCAGGAGCTTGGCCCGGTAGGAGGCGACCATGTGGCCGTCCTCGCCCCGGTTGCCGTTCTCCTCGGGGGTGTTGATACGTGCTCGCAGGCTCATGAGTGGGGGGCTCCTAGCTCGTCGCTCAGTGGTCGAGCGGCATCGTCGCGGTCTTGACGGCCGGGTCGAACTTCCAGCCCGGCACGAGGGACGGGATCTGCACGGTGGCCGTGACCGTGACCTCGTCCGCGCCGGTCGACGCCGGGCAGCTGGTGCCGTCGGCCAGCCAACTGCTGACCGCGGCCCGGCAGTCCGCCTCGTGCGGCCTCTCCAGCGACGCACTGCGTGCCCCCGCCCGGGCCGCCGTGCCCGCCTGCTGGGCCGTGTAGGCGATCAGGCCGAGCTGCACCGCCCCCAGGGCGACGATCAGCAGGATCGGCAGGAAGCCGATGTACTCGATGGCGACCTGGCCGCGGTCACGGCCCCTGCGGATACGGGTCATCTCAGTCCGCCTCCTCGACGGCCCCGGCGTGGCCCCGGACCGGGAACGGGAAGGACAGCGTGCCCGGGAAGAGGATCGGGACCTCCAGGCGGACATCGGCCGTGATGAAGCCGGAGCCCGAGCCCCCGCAGGTCACACTTGCGCCGGACCGCCACGCCTCCGACAGGTGCTTGAGCCCGGCCGCCTCGCACGCGCCCTGCCGCGCCCCGGGCTCCGCCGCCGTCGCCTGCCGTACGGCCTCGTCCGCGGCGTTGCCGGCGAGCGTGAAGGTGTAGCCGACGAGGACGATCTGCCACAGCGCGATCAGCGTCACGATGATCGTCGGGGTCATGCCGAGGAACTCGATGGTGACCTGGCCCCGGTCCCGTAAGGCCGACGGCGCGAGAGCGGAGCGCATGCTCATGACTCCCTCCTGCGCCGGAAGCTCACCGGCCCGCGGCCCGCCTTGTGGCCGCCGTCCGCCGCCTTGACCAGTCCCAGCTCCCCCGCCAGTCCCCACAGCGCCTGTTTCACCGAGCTCTTGTTCTCCAGTTCGTGAATCCGGCCCGCGTCCACGACGCTCTGGAGCTCCTTGAAGTTGGCGGGGACGACGGTGGCCGCGACCGCCGTGCCGGTGATCTTCTGGATCAGGGGCGGCTGGATCTCCGTGGCGCGGCTGTGCCGGTTGACGACGACGGTCGTCTCCTCGGCCTTGCGGATCTGCAGCCGGTCCCACATCCGCACGGCCCGTTTGGCGCCCCGTACGGCGACCACGTCCGGGGTGGTGACCAGCAGGGCCCGGTCGGCCATCTCCACGGCCGCCGCGCCGGCGCCGCCGAGCTGGGCGCCGCAGTCGATGACGACGACCTCGTAGCGGGAGCGCAGGGCGCTGACGATCTGCCGGGCGGCGCGGTCGGTGACGTCCTCGCCGCGTTCCCCTTCGGCGGGGGCGAGCAGCAGGGCGAGGCCGGTGTCGTGCCGGAAGACCGCGTCGGCCAGGACGCGCGGGGAGATGTCGGTGATGGCGGCCAGGTCGACGACCGAGCGGCGGAACTGGACGTCCAGGTAGGAGGCGATGTCGCCGGTCTGGAGGTCCATGTCGACCAAGGCGGTGCTGCGGCCGGAGGCCTGGGCGGCCAGGGCCAGCTGGATGGCGGTCAGGGTGGTGCCCGCGCCGCCCTTCGCGCCGCTGACCGTGACGACGGTGCCGCCGACGCCGGTGAACACGTCACCGCCGGCGCCCAGATGGCGTCGTACGCCGACGGACCACTGGGCGACCGCCTGGACGCGGCTGGCGAGTTCCTCGTAGCTGAGCGGGAGGGCGACCAGGCCGCGGGCGCCGTAGTCCATGGCGGCCTGAAAGAGGCCGGGGCTCGCGTCGGAGGTGACGAGGATGACGCCGACGGCCGGGAAGCGCAGGGCGACTTCGCGGATCAGTTCCAGCGCGGGGACGGGGCCGATCCGCTCGTGGACGATCACGACCTCCGGCAGCTCGTCGACCGACTCGGTGGCCAGCCGCGCGAGGGTGTCGATGAGCTGGGTGGAGTCGACCACGGGCGCGACGGGCTCGGCGTCCGGGAGCTGGCTGAGCAGGGTCGTGACGGACCGGACCGCGTCCGTGTCACCGACTGCCGGGAGGATCCTCGTGGGCATGGCAGCCTCTCACTTGTCCTTCGCGAGTTCGTACGTCCGGTCCCGCTCGGGAACGGTGGTGTCGCTGCCGGGCGCGACGAGGGCGAGCCGGACCCGCTTGGCGAACGACTCGGCGTAGGTGATGCGCTGGGCGTCGAGGGCGGACAGCGCGAACGTGATGGGGACGGCGTCGGTGGGCTGCTGGGTGCGGTTGCCCTCGTCGGGCTTGAGCGCGGTCAGTTCGCCGACGTCGAGGACCTTGGCGTTGGTGACGATGATCTTCGACTGGTCGGGGTCGCCCTCCCGCGCGCCCTCGAAGGTGGCGTAGACGTTGACCGAGGCGCCGGGCGTGATCTTGCCGGCCACGCCGGTCGCCGAGTCGATCATGATGGCGACCTCCTGCTGGCCGGGCTGGAGGGCCGGCTGGCGGACGATCATGTCGGACTGGAGCAGGGAGCCCGCGCGCAGCGTGGTCACGGCGATCTTGCCCTGGATCTCCCGCAGATCGGTGACCGCGTTGTCGGACAGCCACCGTTCGGGCATCTTGATCTTCTCGAACTGGCCCGTGCTGAGGGTGGTGTAGGGCGGCACGTCGGAGGTGAGCCGGTAGGCGGTGACCTCGGGGCCGACCTTCGACTTCACGTCACTGATGACGGAGAGCACGCCGGCGAAGGCGCCGAGGGCGCAGACGATCGACAGGAGCAGGAGAATCACGCCGCGGCGCTGACGGGAGTTCATGAACCGGACAACCTCGTTGGGGATATCGGTCGGGCGGGATCGGGACAGTGCTGATGAGCGGTGTCAGGCCTCACCCGACGGCCGTTCGGTTCTCCAGCTGCTTGCGGGGCGGGCTGTCGTGGTCGGGTGGCGTGGCCGAGCAGAACACGCAGCGGTCGCCGATGACGTCGATGCCGCACCAGTGGCACCGGCTGCGCCGCACGGAGGTGACCAGCTGGTAGAGGACGGACAGGTCGGGCAGGTAGCTGCAGAACTCGACGAGCTTGCCGGTGCCCCACCAGCCGGGCGACTCGGCCGGCAGCTGGGTCTCGCGCAGCCCCTGCACCTTCCAGGAGGGGGCGAGGGTGGCGGTGACCCAGTCGGACTGGAGCTGGCCCTTGGCGAGAAGCATCCAGGTGCCGAACTCGGGGCCGGGGAGCCCGGCTTCGGGAGTGATCCGGACGAGGTGCGGTTCGGGGTGGGCCAGGACGCCGAACTGGCTGCCGGGCACCCAGGACTTGGCGTGTGACTTCAGGCCGACGGGGACGCGGTCGAGGCGGGCGACGGAGCCGAGCAGCGCGCCGGCGTGAATGTAGTGGACGAGCAGCCGGCCGGCCGAGGCGAGCACGCCGGGGCTGATGTCGCAGGAGGCGAGCTGCCGTAACTGGCGGGCCAGGACGGCCAGTCCGAGGGGCGGGAGATCCGGCCGGAACAGGGCGATCCGGTCGCTCTCCATGAGGGAGCGCAGGGTGTGCAGCCGTCGCTGCACCGCGGTGGGCGCGGCCTGTGAGCAGACCACGATCACATGGCCGTGGTGCTCGACCAGGGCCTGCATCTCGGCCAGGACCTGCTCCAGCGGGCGTCGTTCGACGTCCCGCAGCACGACGGCGGGCAGGGTGCGGTCGTCGTTCGGTGGCAGCGCCATGTCGGCGCTGGTCACGGCAATGGCAGTTGGCACGCGCAGCTCCCCGTTTCCCCATGCCCGTCGGAACGCCGGGTGTCACTCCGGCGCACCGTGTCGACTTCACTGCGTGACTACCTCAGCACTGTAACCACGGCTCTGTGACCGGAGAACAGCGTTTGTGTACCTGGGGAGCAACTGCCGTTGCACAAGATGCGTCAAAACGGGGCAGGTTGAGCATCTTGCCGGTCGCGGGGGCGGCCTGGGGAGGTCCTGGGCGGTGGGCCCAGCGGGCCCAGTGTTGACGGTGGGCCTTCGTTTGGGCCCTGAGGCCCACGCCTGACGCGGCGTCGCCTTCCTACGCTCGCCGTCCCACAGGCACGTGGACCGGGCGAGGAGGGATGCCGTATGGCGGTCGGGGGCGGCATACGGGCGTACGGGCACAGACGGGTCTTCGACGACCGGGGTGCGACCGGCACCGAATACCTGGGGATGGTCGTCGTCAGCGCGGCGATCGTCCTGGCCGTCTCGGCGACCGGAGTCGGGCAGCTGGTCTACGACAAGATCGCCGCGCAGGTCTGCCGGGTCGCCGGCGGCGGCGACTGCGGGACGGGCGGCACCGGTCAGGGCGAGCCGCTCACCGACGCGGACTTCGAGCCGGCGCTGTGCCAGGTCTCGTCCGTCACCGACAAGGCGGGTTCCAAGGCGAAGGTCTTCTTCTGGGAGATCGGCAAGGAGTACGGCTTCCAGGAGCAGCACCTGAAGGCGAAGACGGACGTCAACGGGGACGGCAAGGTCGACGACAGCGACCAGCTGGTCTATCTGACCTTCACGGACGCCGCGTCCGTCGCAGCGAAGAAGGACTTCAAACCGGGCATGAAGGTGGGCCGGTTCGGCGCCGACAAGGTGGAGCTCGGACTCGGCATCAAGGTCACCAACGGCGACACCTGGGTGTTCCAGAGCCCGGAGGAGGCCCAGCGGTTCCGGGACGACGTGGAGAAGCTCCAGATGTACGAGATGCGGCGTACCATGCCGGGCGGCGCGGAGGCGAGCGTCGGCGACAGCATCCTCTACCTCTTCGGCACGGGCCCCCTCAAGGACGAGGAGGACACCCAGAACCGGATCAAGGCGAACCTCGGCGACAACCGGAAGATCACCTACGGCAAGGTGGGCCTTGAGGCCTCGGCGTCGGCGGGCCTGAAGATCTCGGCGGGCGACGAGAAGAAGCTGAGCGCCGCCCTCGGCGGCACCTTCAAGTACTCCCCCGAGGTCACCTGGACCGACAACTCCTACAAGAACACCAAGTCGTACACGTACTCCTCGTCGATCGAGTACGGCTCCAAGGTGGGCTACGAGGCGGGCCCGCTCAGCGGCGAGTACGCGGCGAACACGACGCAGACCGGCACCATCACGGTCACCTACGACAAGAAGACCGGCAAGCTGGTCCGCGTCGACATGACCCGCACCGTCGAGGAGGGCGGCCAGAAGGACGGCGCCAAGGCGGGCGGCGACAACGGCAAGAAGGACGACGAGAAGCGGGGCGGGAACGCCGGGGTGAAGGGCACCGACTCGCAGACCGGCATCGAGATCGTCACGAACACGCTCACCTTCGACCCCGGCCCGGCCGGTGACCGGGACCGGGCGGTCGCCGAGCGGTGGCTGGACAGCAGCAACGAGCAGGTCGCCACGCCCTTCCAGTACATGTTCTCCGACCACGCGCCGACCTCCCGGCCGGGCGCCGACGACCCCTTCGGGCAGCTGATGTTCGACCAGGGCAAGTCGAGCCGGATGACATACACGGGCGATGTGAACGCGGCCGAGTACGGCTTCGAGTTGAATCTGGGGCTCAGTCTGGGCATGACGATCACCACGGAGAAGAAGTCGGAGACCCTGACCGACGCCCGGTTCCTGGGGGCGCCCCGCGGGGACGGTCGCTCCTATCTTCCCTACAGCTACTGTGCGAACTGACGAGACGGGAGCCCCTGCCGATGAAGACCCGCCGTGCCTGCCTGGCCGCCGCCCTGCTGACGACCGCCGTGGCCCTGACCGGCTGTGGGGGCACAGACTCCGGCGGGGGCTCCGTGCCGGACGGCTGGGGGACGCTGAAGACCAAGGGCGTCGACGTCTCGTACCCCAAGGGCTACGAGGAGCAGAGCGCCGCCGAACGCGGCAAGCACAACGCCGCGGCGGCGGTGCGCACGGAGGGCGGGAAGAAGGTCTCGGTCATCACGGTGCAACTCGGGTTCACCGAGGCGAATTCGGCCGAGCAGGCCGCGATCGCGGCGGAGGCGGGCATCCAGATGGGCGCGAAGGTCGAGGGCCAGAAGGACGTGGAACTGACCGGCACCGACGAGGCGAAGCGGATCGACTTCTCCTTCGAGGCGACCGGCGAGGACGGCGGACCGGCCAAGGGCACCCCGGTCGAGGGTGTGATCCTGGCGGGCCTGGACTCCGCCGACACGGCCTTCGCGATCCGGATCGACGCACAGCGGGGGGCCCTGCCGGACGGGGACCTGGACCGGATCATCGACTCGGTCGAGGTGCACTAGCCGTGGAGGTGCCGGGCGCCGGATACGTCGTCCTCGCGCTGCTCGTCGCGCTGTTCGGCGCGCTGTCGTGGACGTACGCCCGGCGGCTGGTGACGGTGGCGCGGGTGCTGCGGCGCGGTGTCCGGGCGGAGGGCGAGTGCGTCCGGGTGGAGACCGAGCCGTACGACCGCTCCGACGCCCGGCGGCACTTCTTCGCCTTCCGCACGGCCGACGGCGCCCGGGTCGAGTTCGAGGACCTGGCCGGCCGGCCGACGACGGAGGGCAGCGCGGTCACCGTCACCTACGACCCTCGCGATCCCGAGGGCACGGCGACGGTTGCGGGCCGGGGCAGCTGGTCCCCGGTGCTCCAGTCGCTGGCCCTGGCCGCGGGCTGCGGCATGGCCACGGCCGGTTTCGCGATCCTGCTCTTCTTCGAGATCACCGGGGGCAATCGATGACTCTCGTCCGCTGCTGGGCCGTCGGCATCGTGGTGCTGGTCCTCACCGAGTACGTCCAGATGACGTTGATCCACGACCCGTTGGCCGGCCCGGACGGGGTCGGCTCCTTCGGTGCCGCGCTGGCGCTGGTGCACCTGCCGAACCTGGTGTGTGTCGTGCTGGCGACCTGGGCGGCGGCGCGGGTGCATCCGGAGCCGTGGCGGGAGATGCCGGTGCGGCACCTGGCGGCGGCGTGCGCGGTTCCGGCGGCGGCGCAGGTGCTGCTGCTGGCCTTGCGGCCGGACGTGCTGGACCTGGCGGGTGCGGCGTTCTGGATGTCCACGGGCGTGCTGCTGGCGGGATGCGCCGTGGGGCTGCTGCTCGACAGGTTGGTCTGGACCTCTTGACACCGCCTCTGGTCTGGACCATTTTCTTGTCATGTCCAGACACAGACGATCCCTGCGGCTGTGGTCGGGCGCCGTCACGGCTGCCCTGGCCCTCACTGTCACGACCGTCGGCCAGGCGAACGCCGCCGACGTCAACAACGCCAGGAACGCCGGCTTCGAGTCGGGCCTGAGCGACTGGACCTGCTCGGCGGGCAGCGGTGCGACGGTCTCCTCCCCGGTGCGCAGCGGCACGTCCGCGCTGCGGGCGACCCCCGCCGGTCAGGACAACGCCCGGTGTACCCAGACCGTGCGGGTGAAGCCCAACGCGACGTACAGCCTGGGCGCCTGGGTGCGGGGCGGTTACGCCTACCTGGGCGTGACGGGCACCGGCACGACCGACGTGTCCACCTGGACCCCGGACTCCGCCTCCTGGAAGCAGCTGTCGACGACCTTCACCACGGGCGCGTCGACGACCTCGGTGACGGTGTACACGCACGGCTGGTACGGCCAGGCCGCCTACTACGCCGACGACGTGTCGGTGTTCGGCCCCGACGGGGGCGGCGGCACCGACCCGGGCCCCACGGTTCCGGCCGCGCCGAGCGGCCTGCGCGTCTCCGGCACGACGTCCTCGTCGGTGTCGCTCGCCTGGAACACCGTCTCCGGCGCCACGGGTTACACCGTCCATCGCGACGGCACGAAGGTCACGGCGGTCTCCGGCACCTCGGCGACAGTGACGGGACTCGCCGCCTCGACGTCGTACTCCTTCCAGGTCACGGCGACGAACGCGGCCGGTGAGTCGCCGAAGTCGGCGGCGGTCACGGGGACCACGAACAACACGTCCGGCCCCGGCCCCGCCCTCCCCAAGCACGCGGTGACCGGCTACTGGCAGAACTTCGACAACGGCGCGGCCGTCCAGAAGATCTCGGAGGTGCCGGCCCACTACGACATCATCGCGGTGGCCTTCGCGGACGCCACGGGCACGCCGGGCGCGGTGTCGTTCACCCTCGACTCGGCCGGGCTGAACGGTTACACCGTCGACCAGTTCAAGGCCGACGTGAAGGCCAAGCAGGCGGCCGGCAAGAAGGTCGTCATCTCGGTCGGCGGCGAGCGCGGCACGGTCACCGTCAACGATGCGGCATCGGCGACGAACTTCGCCAACAGCCTCTGGTCCGTGATGCAGGAGTACGGCTTCGACGGCGTCGACATCGACCTGGAGAACGGCCTCAACGCCACCTACATGACGCAGGCGCTGCGCGCCCTGTCCGCGAAGGCGGGCCCGTCCCTGATCATCACGATGGCGCCGCAGACCATCGACATGCAGTCGACGTCGAACTCCTACTTCCAGACCGCGCTGAACATCAAGGACATCCTCACCGTCGTCAACATGCAGTACTACAACAGCGGTTCCATGCTCGGCTGCGACGGCAAGGTCTACAGCCAGGGCACGGTCGACTTCCTGACGGCCCTGGCCTGCATCCAGCTGGAGAACGGCCTCGCCCCGTCCCAGGTCGGGCTCGGCCTGCCCGCCTCCACCCGCGCGGCAGGGGGCGGCTACGTGTCGCCGACCGTGGTCAACAACGCCCTGGACTGCCTCACCAAGGCCACCAACTGCGGCAGCTTCAAGCCGCCGCGGACCTACCCGGCCCTGCGGGGCGCGATGACCTGGTCGACCAACTGGGACGCCACGTCCGGCAACGCGTGGTCCAACGCCGTGGGACCGCACGTGGACGCGCTGCCGTAACCGGTGTCCCGGCGCCTCCTAGAAGAACTCCCCCCACGGCTGGTCCCAGATCTGCTTCACACACAGGATCAGGAAGAGCAGCCCCGCAACGGCGAGCATCACGTTGCTCACCGGGCCGTTGCGCCACTCGCGGGGCGTGCGGGGGGAGTTCAGGAGCCAGATGAGCGTGCCGGCGAGGAAGGGCAGGAAGGCCGCGCCGAGGACGCCGTAGATGATGATCAGGCGGAAGGGCTGGCCCTCGAAGAGCAGGATCATCGGCGGGAAGGTCAGCCAGAGCAGGTAGGCGCGGAACGGCCAGGAACGCTCGCGTGTGCCCGAGGCGACCTCCTCGCCCTTGGCCTGGCCCCGGCCCGACAAACGGGCCACGAAGTCGGCGAACATCAGGCTCACGCCGTGCCAGACCCCGATCAGCGAGGTGAAGGACGTGGCGAAGAAGCCGATCAGGAAGAACTTCGCCGTGGCCGAGCCGTACTCCTCCTCCAGGATGTCGCCCAGCTGGATCAGGCCCTTGTCGCCGCTCGCGATGGCGACGTTCGCCGAGTGGAGCAGCTCCGCGCCGACGAACAGCATGGCGATGACGAAGATGCCGGTCGTGGCGTAGGCGACGCGGTTGTCCAGCCGCATGACCTTCATCCAGCCGGTGTCGGTCCAGCCCTTGGCGTTGACCCAGTAGCCGTACGCCGCGAGCGTGATCGTGCCGCCCACGCCGCCGATGAGACCCAGCGTGTTGAGGATCGAGTCCTTCTCGTCCGGGAGGACCGGCAGCAGCCCGGCGAAGGCGTCGGGGATGTTCGGCGTGACCCGGATCGCCAGGTACACCGTCACCACGAACATGACGCCCACCAGGACCGTCATGACCTTCTCGAACACCGCGTACTTGTTGAACCAGACGAAGACCAGACCGACCAGACCGCAGGCGATGCCCCACCACTTGAGGTCCATCACGTCGGGGAACAGCGCCTGCAGCGGCAGCGCGCTCGACGACATCGCCGCGGCGCCGTAGACGAAGCCCCAGACCACGACGTAGACCGCGAAGAACCACGTCGTCCAGCGGCCGAGGCTGGCCCAGCCGTCGAACAGGGTGCGGCCCGTGGACAGGTGCCAGCGGCCGGCCGCCTCGGCCAGGGAGATCTTCACCAGGCAGCCGATGATCGCGGCCCACAGCAGCGTGTAGCCGAAGTTGCTGCCCGCGATGAGCGTGGCGACCAGGTCACCGGCGCCGACACCGGTCGCCGCGACGACGATGCCCGGGCCGATGTACTTCCAGCTCGCCTTGCGCATCGGGGGTTGTTGGGGAGCCTGGTCCGTGGTGTTTCCCGTGGTGTCCGCCATGCAGGTCAAGAAAGCCCAAAGGCGCCCGCGGGACAAGAGGGCCTGACCGGATCTTCACGCGATGCCCGTAGGGCACCCTGCCCGGTCAGGCCCGGCGGAGCACTACGGCCGTCGCCGACCACAGCCGTCCGCCCCGCACGTGCCGAGCTCGAACCACACGGTCTTGCCCGGCCCGTCCCGGTGGCAGCCCCAGCGCTGGGCGAGCGCGTCCACCAGGAACATTCCACGGCCGCTCTCCCCGGCGCCCGCGTCCAGGACCCGTGGCACGCGACGCTCGCCGTCGGCGACCTCGCAGCGCAGTACGCCGTGTGCGGCGAAGAGCGTGAGCCGGAAGCGGCTCCCGGCGTGCACCAGGGCGTTGGTGGCCAGTTCACCGACGAGCAGTTCGGCCACGTCCGCGACCTCACCGCGCTCGGCGAGCCCCCATCCCTCCAGCTGCCTGCGGACCTCCGCGCGTGCCTCGCGCACGGCGGAGGGCCGGGGTGCGTACTCGACACGCAGATGGCCTGCTCCCAGGGGCGGTTGCGGGAACGGGCCGTAGCGGGCGTCGGGATCGGGGAGGTGCCGCCCGGAGAGTTGCAGCATGGGGTCCAGGGTGGTCCCCGGGAGCGGCCCGGCGCAGGGGGAGGACTACCTGATCCCCTACCTGCTTGTGCAGGTGGGAGGGCTATGCGTACTGGAGTCGGACCGTCGCTCCGTCGGCGTCGTCGCGGATGTCCACGTAGGCGCAGACCTGACGCGCGTACCACAGCCCCGGGCCCGGTTCCGGGCCGGCGGCCGGTGGGACGAAGCCGGCGAGCGGGTCGTCGAGGCGCCGGGCCGAGCGCAGTTCGCAGACGCAGGCCGGGGCCTCGCCCCACAGCAGGGCCGCACCGCCGAGGGGTGCGAGGGCCGCCGCGGTCTCCGCCACGGCGGCGGCGAACAGCTCGGCGTCGGCGGCGGGCAGTCCCCGGCCCACCGCCCAGCTCTGCACGGCCGCGGCGTGCGGCTCGGCGAGGGGCCGCGCCCCGGCCGGGGGCAACGGCAGCGGCACGGCGTCGAGTTCGGCCGCGAGCCGCAGCGGATCCTGGTAGACCTCGGTGTCGGGGTGGGTACGGCGGGCCGCGGCGATGACGGCGGGCCCGGCGGTGCGGGTGTCGTACGCGCACAGAGCGGTCGTGGCCATGGGAGCGAAGAGGACGTTGGCGAGGGCCTCGTAGCGGATCCACTCGGTGGTCTCGCGGGCCGAGCGGCCGGCCCGGCCGCTCCAGACGGGCTCCATGACGAGGTGCATGCGGCCGCCGGGTCCGGCGTGCGCCCCCAGGTACGCGGCGGCCTGGGCGACGGCGTTGGCGGCGGAGCCGGTGTACCAGTCGGTGTGCGGGATGCAGGTGACGTCCTTCGCGCCGGAGCCGAGGGCGTCCCGCAGGAGGTCCAGGTTGCGCGGGGCGGCGATGGCCACCGGTGGCGGTTCGCCGGAGGCGCCGAGGCCTTCGCCGAGGAAGGGCAGGGCGGCGGCCACGAAGCCGTCGTCGGAGTCGAAGACGGCCATGCGGTGGTCGAACGGGGTGAGTTGTCCGGTGGTCACGTGATCCCCTCGGGTGGGTGGGTGCGGGTGGGGCGGTCAGCGCTGTGCCGTCATCCAGGCCGCGATCTGGCTGCGGTTGCTGAAGCCGAGCTTGCCGAGGATGCGTTCCACATGGCCTTCGGCGGTGCGGCGGGAGATCACCAGGCGGTCGGCGATCTGCTGGTTGGCGAGCCCTTCGGCGACGAGCCGGGCCACTTCGGTCTCGCGGCGGGTCAGCCGGGCCGTGGTGTCCCCGTACGGCGGCGGGTCGGCGGCCTCCGCGCCGGGCGGGCGGCCCGGCTCCTGGAGCGCGTGGCCGGCCAGCTCCCGCAGTCCGAGTGCCCCGCCCCGCCGGTGGGCCCGTTCGAACGCCTCGCGGCCGAGGACCCGGCCCGCCAGCTCCTCGCTGTCCCGGCGTACGGAGTTGAGGGTGTGGGAGCCCCAGCGGCCGGTGTCGATGTCGGCCCAGACGCGGTCGGCGCCGCCCAGCAGCACCGCGGCGTGCTCGGCGGCGCCGCGCTGGGCCGCGATCGACGCGAGCAGGTCGAGGGTGAGGGCGATGCCGATGACGTCGTGGACGGCGAGTTTCAGCCGCAGCGCCTCACGGGCGTGCCGCTGCGCCCGGGGCAGGTCGCCGCGCACGGTGTGGGCGAGGGCGAGCATGCGCAGCACGTAGGAGCGGACCCACTGCTCGCCGTGCCGCTCGCACAGCCGCAGGGCCTGCTCGCAGACCTCGACGGCCCGCTCGGCCTCTCCCAGGAAGCCGAGCGCGCAGGCGAGTTCGACCTGGTCGAGGCCGACGAGACTGAGGTGCTGGCCGGGCACGGGGCCGCGGGCGACGGTGGCCTCGAAGTGCCGCAGCGCTCCGGGCAGGTCGTCGCCGAACAGCCGGATGACGCCGATGACGTACTCGGCGTGCGCGGCCTCGGCGGTGTCGCCGAGGGCGCGGGCGAGGGCGAGGGCGTCGGTGGCGTGGCGGCGGCCCCGGGGGAAGTCCCGGGTGGCGGCGGCCAGCAGGCCGGCGACCCAGAGGCCGCGGGCCCGCTCCCGGGTCGGTTCGGGGGCGGCGGCCAGGGCCCGGTCGAGCCAGTACAGGCCCTCGCGGGAGGCGCCGCAGGCGTGCCAGTGGAACCAGAGCGTGCCGGCGAGGCGCAGCCCGGCGAGGGCCTCTCCGGGGGCGGTGAGGCTGAAGTCGAGGGCGGCGCGCAGATTGTCCTGGTCGGCGCGCAGCAGGGCGGCGGTCTCCGGCTGCCCGGGGCCGAACCAGCCGCGCTCGCACTCCTCGGCCCGCAGCGCCATCCAGTCCCGCTGCCGCCGCCGTGCGGCCTCCTCCTGCCCGGTGCCCCGGCGTAACTGTTCGAGACCGTACTGCCGCAGGGTGTCGAGCAGCCGGTACCGCACGCCGCCGGGCCCGGTCTCACGGCAGAGCACGGACTTGTCCACGAGTCCGGCGACGGCTTCCAGGACGTCGTCCCTGCGCAGGCCGGCGGGCGGGAGCAGGGTGAGGGTGCCGGTGGGGGCCGCCGCGGGCGGGGCGTGTGCACCGGACCCGGCCGTGGGCCGGGCCGGCAGCGCGGGCGGGGCGGCGTGCGGGAGCGCTAGGAGTCGCGCCGCGCCCTCCGGGATCCGGGCGTCGCCGCCCGGGCCGGTGTCCGCGCAGACCGCTTCCGCCGTCTCCAGGTCGAAGCTGCCCGCCAGGACCGACAGCCGGGCCCACACCGTCTGCTCGGGGAGGGTGCACAGGTCGTGGCTCCAGGCGACCGCCGCCCGCAGGGTCTGGTGGCGGGGCAGGGCGGCGGGACTGCCGGTGGTGAGGAAGCGGTAGCGGTCGTCGAGGCGGTCCAGGAGCTGGTCGACGTCGAGAACGCGCATGCGGACGGCGGCGAGTTCGATGGCGAGGGGCAGACCGTCCAGGCGGTGGCACAGCCGGGCGACGGAGGCACGGTTGGCGGGGGTGAGGCGGAAGCCGGGGACGACGGCGGCGGCCCGGTCGGCGAAGAGGGTGAGGGCCGGGTAGCCCTCGGCGGCGGACAGGTCGCCGTCCGGGTCGGGCACCGGCAGCGGCCGTACCTCCAGGAGGTGTTCCTCGGTGAGGCCGAGCCGGTGCCGGCTGGTGGCGAGGATCCGGACGCCCTCGGTGCCGTGCAGCAGGGCCGCGGCGAGCCGGACGCAGGCACCGGCCAGGTGCTCGCAGTTGTCGACGACGAGGAGCAGCCGCCGGTCCCGCACCTGTTCGACGAGGGCGTCCAGGGGCGGTTGGGCGGAGCGGTCGTGGAGGCCCAGGGCGTCGGCGGCGGCGAGCGGGACGAGTGCCGGGTCGTGCAGTCCGGACAGGTGCACGAACCGCACGCCGTCCGGGAAGGCACGCCGCACCCGGGCCGCGATGCGTGCGGCGAGCCGGGTCTTGCCCACGCCGCCCGGTCCGGTCAGCGTCACCAGCCGTGCGCGGGCCAGCAGTTCGCGGCCCTGGGTCAGTTCGCCACGCCGGTCGACGAAGCTGGTCGTCTCGGCCGGCAGGTGGTGGTCCCGTCGTGGCGCTGATCCGCCCATGATCAGCCAGTCCTTCGGGGGGTCCGGGGATCCGGCACTCCGGCTCCCGTTGCGCGGACCCTCACTCTCCCCCGGTGCGTACATCCAGGCACGCCGGGGCCACACCTGTGGGTGTACTTCCGCCGGGACACCTCGGCCGTGGTGCCGCACGCGTACACTGCGCGGCCACTTTCGGTCTTGACCTGCTCATGCCATTGGCAGAACGATATGCGCCACCCGCACCACGTACGTCGCACTGAACAACCCCACCTCCCACAAGGAGATTTCATGCGACTTCGCATACGAGGCTCCGGTGCCCGCACCGGCAGACGCACCGCCGCCCTCGCCGGCCTCCTCGCCCTCGCCCTCGCGGCGCCCCTGTCCGCGACGACGGGCGACGCCACCGCCGACAGCGCCCGCAAGCCGGCCGCTTCGGCCGACGACGTCCGGCAGTACGAGATCCATCTGCATTCGACGGCAAAGGACCGTACGGCACTTCAGCGCGCGGGCGTGACCGTGGACGAGGTCCACGGACACGGCGTCGTGGTCTCCGGCCGCGCGGACCAGATCAAGAAGCTGCGCACGCTGGGCTACGAGGTAGCACCGCTCGGCGCGGTGCCCGACCGGTCCGCCGGCGAGGACGACGTCCGGCTCCTCGACTTCCCGTCGGCCGACTCGAAGTACCACAACTACGCGGAGATGACGAGCGAGATCAACTCGATCGTCTCGGCCAACCCGTCCATCGCGAGCCAGCGCGTGATCGGCAAGTCGTACCAGGGCCGGAACATCGTCGCCATCAAGATCAGCGACAACGTCGGCGCCGACGAGTCCGAGCCGGAGGTGCTGTTCACGCACCACCAGCACGCCCGCGAGCATCTGACCGTCGAGATGGCGCTCTACCTGCTGCGCGAGCTGACCTCCGACTACGGCTCCGACTCACGCGTCACGAACATGGTGAACAACCGCGAGATCTGGATCGTCCCGGACATCAACCCGGACGGCGGCGAGTACGACATCGCCACCGGCTCGTACCGCTCCTGGCGCAAGAACCGGCAGCCCAACTCCGGTTCGTCGTACGTCGGTACGGACCTGAACCGCAACTGGAACTACCGCTGGGGCTGCTGCGGCGGCTCCTCCGGGTCGACGTCCTCGGACACCTACCGGGGGACCTCGGCGGAGTCCGCGCCCGAGGTGAAGGTCGTGGCCGACTTCGTGCGCAGCCGGGTCGTGGGCGGCAAGCAGCAGATCAGGGCCGGCGTGGACTTCCACACTTACAGCGAGCTGGTGCTGTGGCCGTTCGGCTACACGTACTCCGACACGACGACCGGGATGACCGCGGACGACCACGCGGCGTTCAAGACCGTGGGCCAGAAGATGGCCGCGAGCAACGGGTACACGGCGGAGCAGTCCAGCGACCTGTACATCACGGACGGGTCGATCGACGACTACCTCTGGGGTGCGCACAAGATCTTCGGCTACACCTTCGAGATGTACCCGCGCTCCGGCGGGGGTGGGTTCTACCCGCCCGACGAGGTGATCGAGCGGGAGACCTCCCGTAACCGCGACGCGGTGCTGCAACTGCTGGAGAACGCGGACTGCATGTACCGGTCGATCGGAAAGGAAGCGCAGTACTGCGGTTAGCCCGCGACTTCCTCTTCCTCTTCCTCGAAGTAGGCGTCCAGCACCGCGTCCAACCGCGCGTCCCACTCCTTGAAGTGGCTCCTGGCCGGTGCCTCGATCTCGATCGGGTACCAGCGCCGGTCAGGGGTGTGGACGGTGACGGTGTACCGCTTGCCGAAGCGGGCCGTCTCCGTCTCGACCGCGCCGATCTCGTCCCAGCGGAACTCGCACTCCTGGTCGTCCAGGGACATGCGGACGCCTCTGCGGTCGGCGACCATCCTGGCGCGGCGGTCGGACGCCTCGAAGACGGGTCCGTCGGGGTCGGCTTCGGTGTCCTCCTCCGGTTCGGAGGGGGACGCCTTTGCCGTCTCCTCCGACTCGGCGGGGGCCTCTTCGGCCTCCTCGGCGTCCGCGGCCTCAGGCTCCTTCTCCGGCCCGTCCCCCTCCGTCCGTCCGGACGCGGGTGACGTGAGCCCGGGGATGAAGGCCGGGTCGAATCCGGCGCCTTCCAGGGGCTGGCTGCTCGAACCTATGCGCTGCTCCACAGCGCAGAAGTATGGTCGAGAAACCTGTGCGGCACACAGTCGACCCCGACTTCGTTATCAGACGCCTACACGAACAGGCTCAGCACGGCCGCCACCGCGAACCCCGCCACCGACAGCACGCTTTCCAGCACCGTCCAGGTCTTGAGGGTGTCCCGCTCGCTGATGCCGAAGTACTTGGCGACCATCCAGAAGCCTCCGTCGTTGACGTGCGAGGCGAAGATGGAGCCCGCGGAGATGGCCATGATGACCAGGGCGACGAAGGCCTGGGAGTGGTCGCCCTCGGCGAGCAGGGGGGCGACGATGCCGGCCGTCGTGACGATGGCGACCGTCGCCGAGCCCTGGGCCACGCGCAGGACCACCGAGATCAGGTAGGAGAGCACGAGCACCGGCAGGCCGACGTCGTGGAAGGTGTCCGAGAGGGCCTGGGCGACGCCGCTGGCCTTGAGGACGGCGCCGAAGACGCCGCCCGCGCCGACCACGAGCAGGATGTTGCCGACCGGCTTGAGGGACGCCGTGGACACCGTCTCCAGGGACTTGCGGGACCAGCCGCGGCGGATGCCCAGCAGGTAGTACGCGAGGAACAGGGCGATCGTCAGCGCCACGAAGGGGTTGCCGAAGAACTCGATCACCGAGCGCAGCGTGGAGGGGTCGAGGGCGATCGAGGAGAAGGTGGCGGCGAGGATGAGCACCAGGGGCGTGCCGATGATGGCGAGGACCGTGCCGAGGGACACCGGCTGCTCGCTGGGCGCGACCCCGGCGGCCCGCTGCTCGTCGACGACGGCCTGCCTGGCCTCCTCGGCCGCCTCGACCATGTCCTGCGGCACGGGGACGAAGATGCGGCGGCCGATCCACGCCGAGTAGGCCCACGCGGCCACCACGGCCGGCAGACCGCAGACGATGCCCATGAGGATGACCCAGCCGAGGTCGACGTGGAGGAGACCGGCCGCGGCGACCGGGCCCGGGTGCGGCGGCAGGAAGGCGTGCGTCACGGACAGGCCAGCGAGCAGCGGCAGGCAGTAGAGCAGGATCGACTTGCCGGTGGGGGTCCCCCCTGGACCGGAGCTTGTCGGAGGCCCTTGGGGGCGTTTGGCGGCGGCGTAGACGATCGGGGCCAGGACGAAGATGCCGACGTCGAAGAAGACGGGGATGCCGAAGATCAGGCCGGTGAGGCCCATGGCGAGCGGGGCGCGCTTCTCGCCGAACAGGCCGAGCAGACGCCTCGCCAGCACCTCGGCGCCGCCGCTGACTTCGAGGATCGCGCCGAGCATGGTGCCCAGGCCGATGATGATCGCGACGTGGCCGAGGATGCCGCCCATGCCGGACTCGATGGTGGAGACGGCGTCCGACTTCTGGACCGTGCCGAAGAGTTCGGTGACCGACAGTCCGGCGGCGAGGCCGACGGCTATGGAGACCGCGAGCAGGGCGACGAACGGCTGGAGTCTCGTCCTGATGATGAGGAAGAGCAACAGCACGATGCCGAGCGCCGCGGTGAGCAGGAGTCCGGCCGTGCCGTCGACGAGGAGGAGCAGCCCTCCCGTGTGGGGTGGGGTCTCGACGGGGGCGGACGCGGCGAGCGAAGGGGACATTCGGGGGTCCTCTGGGTAAATGCATGCGGTTTCGGGGTAGGGGGGAGCGCGGCGCGGCGCATCGAACGGCGCCGCGCCCGGGAAAGGCGGGGTGGAGGTGGGTCAGCCGAGGACGGCCAGCGCGTCGATCTCGATGAGGAGATCCGCGGGAAGGCCGACGTAGACCGTCGTGCGCGCGGCGGGCGGCTGGGTCAGGCCCTGCTCCTCGAAGTACGCGTTGTAGAGGGCGTTCATCTCGGCGAAGTGGTCGACGTCCGTGAGGTAGACGCGGATCATCATCACGTCGTCCCAGGAGGCGCCGCCCTCCTCCAGGATGGCCTTGACGTTGGCCAGGGTCTGGAGGGTCTGCTCGCGCAGGGTCGGCCCGGCGGGCGTGGGCGCCTTGCCCTCCTCGGCGGGCAGGAAGCCGACCTGGCCGGCGACCTGGAGGATGTTGCCCTTCTTCACACCGTGCGAGAACTTCGCCGGCGGGGTGGTGTGGGTCTTCGGGGTGAGTGCCGTCTTGTCCGTCATTCGGTGCCCTTCACTGGTGTCCTGCCGGAGTACTCGCCGCTGATGGCGTCCGCCGTACGGCGCACCAGCGGCAGGAGGGTGAGGAGTTCGTCGGCGGTGACGACGACGTTCGGCGCGGAGACCGACATCGCGGCGACGACCCGGCCGTCGGCGCCGCGGACGGGCGCCGCGACGCAGTTGATGGACTCCTCGTGGCCGCCGAGGTCGGTGGCCCAGCCCTGCTCGCGCACCTTCTCCAGCTCGCGCAGGAACGCGCCGGCGTTGGGTGTCGAACGGGACGTGTACGTGGGGTAGTCGAGCTTCTCCGCGATGGCCCGCCGCTCGTGCTCGGGCAGGTCGGCCAGGAGCAGCTTGGCGACCGCGGCGACGGTGATGGCGACGGGCTTGCCGATGCGGGAGTACATCCGCACGGGGTAGCGGCTCTCGACCTTGTCGATGTAGAGGACCTCGTTCTCCTCGTACACGGCGAGGTGCACGGTGTGCCCGCAGCTCTCGTTGAGGCGGACCAGGTGGGGATGGGCGATCTCGCGGACGTCGAGGTTCTCCATCGCCTCCTGGGCGAGCGCGAAGAGCCGGGCGCCGAGGCGGTAGCGCTGGTCGGACTGGCGGTAGACGAGCCCGTGCTCGTGCAGGGTGCGCAGCAGGCGCAGGGCGGTGGACTTGTGGACGCCGAGGCGGTCGGCGACCTGCCCCAGGTCGGCGGGGCCCTCGGCGAGCAGCGGCAGGATGCTGAGCGCGCGGTCGACGGTCTGGCTCATGGCGTACGTACCTCCTCGTCGGCCCGCTGGGTGTCCTCGGTCCAGCCCGGGCCGAGTCGCAGTCTCCCCCATGCCGCGTCGTCCAGGGCGGCGAGCCGGTCGGCGTGCTCCCGGGCGGGCGGGACGGCGAGGTCGCCCGGCGCGGTGAGCGCGGCGGCGGCCGTGAGGTGCCCGTGCCGCAGCCGGTCCCGGACGGGCAGACCGCGCAGGGTGGCGGAGAGGAAACCGGCGGCGAAGGCGTCGCCGGCACCGACGGCGGCGACGACGTCGACCCGTGGGGCGGGCACGAAGGTGACGTCCCGCTCCTCGAAGACGGTGGCTCCCGCGGCGCCCTGCTTGACGACCAGCACGCCGGGTTCGGGGAGGGCGGCGCGGACGGCCTCGGCGCTGTGCAGCCCCCAGGCCTCGTCCTGGCCGACGAACACGAGGTCCGCGCCCCGGGCGAGGTCGCGCAGCACCATCGGGGCGTCCGGGGCGCTCCACAGCCCGGGACGGTGGTTGACGTCGAAGGAGACCAGGGGCCGGCCGGGGCGGCGGGCGGTCAGCTCGCGCATCAGGCCGAGGCAGGCGGGGGAGAGCGCGGCGGTGATCCCCGAGAGGTGCAGCACGCGCCCGGCGCGCACCGCGGCCAGGTCCACCGTGTCGGCGGACATCGCCGAGGCCGCCGATCCGGCCCGGTAGTAGGCCACCTCGTGCGCGTCACCGGCCCGGTCCCCCGCCGTGCGGAAGTAGATCCCGGTCGGACGCGCCGGATCGCGCCGTACGGACGCGACGTCGACGCCGTAGGACCCGATCTCCTCCAGGAGATGGTCGCCGAAGCCGTCCGCGCCCACGGCGCTGATCCACCGCACGGAGTGCCCCGCCGCCGCCAGTGCGCACGCCACGTTCGACTCCGCCCCGCCGATCCCCCGCTCGAACGACGGCACATCGGCGAGGCGCCCCGGCCGGGAAGGCAGGAACGTGACCATGGACTCGCCGAGCGCGACGACGTCCACGACGTCGGGGGCGTTGCAGGGTCCGGTGGGGGTCACGATGCTCGTAGCTCCTCGGCGGCTTCGGTGGGTGCCGGTTCCATTGACCGGGGGTGGCCGAGATGTTAGACAGCGTTGAGCGATATACGCAATGAATGTTGCAAGAAATGCAACACCGCTGATCAGGAGTTCTCCATGACAGGCGACACCGCAGCCGAGTCCCTCGCCCGGCTCGCCGCAGAGCGCGTCGACCACCGCTTCAAGGGCCTCCCGCCGGACGCCGACGCACTGACGGTCGGCGAGCTGGCCGCGCAACGCCGCAACCTGTTCACCGGCGGCTTCGCCACCCCCGTGCTCGCGCTGTCCGCCGAGCGCCTGGAGCACAACCTGAAGCTCATGGAGACGTACGCCGCCCGGCACGAGCTGGCCTTCGCGCCCCACGGCAAGACATCGATGGCCCCGCAGCTGTTCCAGCGGCAGATCGAGCACGGGGCGTGGGGCATCACGCTGGCCGTGCCGCACCAGGTGCGGGTGGCGCGCGCGTTCGGGACACGGCGTGTGTTCCTGGCCAACGAGCTGGTCGACGCGGCGGCCCTGCGCTGGATCGCGGCCGAGCTGGACGCCGACCCGGACTTCGAGCTGATCTGCTACGTCGACTCCGTGCGGGGCGTCGAGCTGATGGACGCCGCGCTCCGGGACGCCACCCGCCCCGTGGACGTGGTGGTCGAGCTCGCCGCCGGGGAGGGCGCCCGGACCGGTGTGCGTACGGAGGCGGAGTGCGCGGCGGTCGCGGACGCGGTGGCGGGCACCCGCACCCTGCGGCTCGTCGGTGTCGCGGGTTACGAGGGTGAGGTGCCGACGGCCGACACCGAGCGGGTGACGGCGTGGCTGCGGCGGCTGGTCGCCCTCGCGGCCGACTTCGACAAGGCCGGGCGCTTCACCGGGCTGGACGGGATCGTGATCAGCGCGGGCGGCAGCGCCTGGTTCGACGCGGTCGCCGAGGTCTTCGCGGAGATCCCCGAATTGTCGCTTCCCGTACTGAAGTTGCTGCGTTCGGGCGCGTACGTCTCGCACGACGACGGCCACTACCGCAAGCTGACCCCGTTCAACCGGGTGCCCGAGGAGGGCGCGCTGGAGCCGGCGTTCCGGCTGTGGACCCAGGTCGTGTCGCGGCCATCGGCCGAGCAGGCCTTCGTCAACGCGGGCAAGCGGGACGCGGCCTACGACCTCGACCTGCCCTTCGCCCAGGTGATCCGCCGGGACGGCGTCGAGCGCCCGGCCACCGGGGTGTCCGTGACGGCCCTGTCCGACCAGCACGCCTGGCTCGCCACCACGCCGGAGGCGGATCTGGAGGTCGGCGACTGGGTCGGGCTCGGGCTGTCCCACCCGTGCACCTCGTTCGACAAGTGGCAGCTGATCCCCGTCGCCGAGGCGGACGGCACGGTCGTCGACTACGTCCGCACGTTCTTCTAGAAGGGCCGTCAGCGATGGAAGAGCTCGTCATCCGGGACGCCGACGTCGTCGACGGCTCCGGCTCGGACTCCTACCGGGCCGATGTCGTCGTCGACGGCGGCCGGATCGTGTCGATCGTCAAGGAGGCCGCCGCGGCCGGCTGCCAGCGGCCGAAGGCGCGCCGGGAGCTGGACGCCGAAGGGCTGGTCCTCTCCCCCGGCTTCGTGGACATGCACGCCCACAGCGACCTGGCGCTGCTGCGCGATGCCGACCACAGCGCCAAGGCCGCGCAGGGCGTCACCCTGGAGGTCATCGGCCAGGACGGCCTGTCGTACGCGCCGGTCGACGACCGCACGCTCGGCGAGGTACGGCGGGCGATCGCCGGGTGGAACGGCCCGGGTGACGACATCGACTTCGACTGGCGGTCGGTCGGCGAGTACCTGGACCGGCTGGACCGGGGGATCGCCGTGAACGCGGCCTACCTCATCCCGCAGGGCACCGTCCGGGCGCTCGCCGTCGGCTGGGAGGACCGCGAGGCCACCGACCAGGAGCTCGACCGGATGCGGCAGCTGGTCGCGGAAGGCATGGAGCAGGGCGCCGTCGGCATGTCGTCGGGACTGACGTACACGCCCGGCATGTACGCGCAGGACGCCGAACTGACGGAGCTGTGCCGGGTGGTGGCGTCGTACGGCGGCTACTACTGCCCGCACCACCGCTCCTACGGGGCCGGAGCCCTTGAGGCGTACGAGGAGATGGTCGCGCTGACCCGGGAGGCCGGCTGCTCCCTCCATCTCGCGCACGCCACCATGAACTTCGGCGTGAACAAGGGCCGGGCGCCCGAACTGCTGGCCCTGCTGGACGAGGCGCTCGCGGCCGGGTCCGACATCAGCCTCGACACGTACCCGTACACACCGGGCTGTACGACGCTGGCGGCCGTGCTGCCGAGCTGGGCGAGCGAGGGCGGCCCGGAGGAGATCCTGCGGCGGCTGGCGGAGAACGGCACGGCGGAGCGCATCCGCCACGACCTGGAGGTCACCGGCTCGGACGGCTGCCACGGTGTGCCCGTCGAGTGGGACACGATCGAGATCTCGGGTGTGAACGACCCGGCCCTGGCCGATTTCGTCGGCCGGACGGTCCAGGAGTCGGCGGACCGGCGGGGCGAGGCTCCCTGGGAGACCGCGCGCGGGCTGCTGCTGGCCGACCGGCTGGCCCCGACGATCCTCCAGCACGTGGGCCACGAGGAGAACGTCCGGGAGATCATGCGCCACCGGGTGCACACCGGCGGCTCGGACGGCATCCTCCAGGGCGCGAAGCCGCACCCGCGCGCCTATGGCACCTTCCCGCACTACCTCGGGCACTACGTCAGGGAGTTGGGGGTGCTGTCGCTGGAGGAGTGCGTCGCGCACCTCACGTCCCGCCCGGCGGCGCGGCTCCGGCTGCCCGACCGGGGCCTGGTCCGCGAGGGCTACAAGGCCGACCTGGTGCTGTTCGACCCGGCGACGGTCGCGGCGGGCTCCACCTTCGCGCAGCCGCGCACGCTCCCGACGGGCATCCCCCATGTCCTGGTCGACGGCCGGTTCGTGATCGAGGACGGCCGGCGCACGGACGTGCTGGCGGGCCGGGCGGTCCGCAGGACTCCTCCCGCGTGACCGCCCGGCCGGCACCCTGCCCCAGGGCCTGTCGTTTGGATCATGCCGGCGTCGCGGGGCGTGGCACGCACATCTGCCGCGTTGTCGTCGGTTGTCAACGCTCCGCGTTGACGCCCTCCTCCGCCTTGCATCTGCACGCACCACGCCTCGCTCAGGTCGGCCGAGAGGCGCTGTCCCTCTCGGCCGACCTGATCCAAACGACAGGCCCTACGGCTTGGGCAGCGTGCAGCCGCTCGCGCTCAGGTCGAGCTTGCTGTCGATCCCGAAGCAGGCCGGGATCCCGTAGGTCTGCTGGGCGTAGTTGATGCCCTTGCGCACGGTCACGGTGCCGTTGGCGTCGACCTCGCAGGGGTTGTTCACCGTGCAGCGCTCACCGTCCTCGTTGCCGGTGTTGTTGACGGCGACGACCTTGTTGGTGGCCTGGTCGACGACGGGCGAGCCGGACGTGCCGCCGATGGTGTTGCAGGCGGAGGTGTAGCGGACCGAGTCCTTCCAGGTCCAGTCGCCCTCCTTCAGGGTGGGCACGAACCCGTCGATGTTGCAGCTGTAGATCCGCTTCCAGTAGCCGGAGGGGATGCCGATGGCGGTGCCGGCGACCGGGTGACTGTCGCTCAGCGTCAGCGCGTTGATGTTGTACGAGCTCTTGATCTGCCCGTAGGTGGTGGTGAGCTGGTACAGCGCGACGTCCGTGTCGGTCATCGTGCCGTAGGAGAGCTTGGCGGCGCGCAGGGTTGCGACGCGCGAGCCGGAGGCGTTGAGCAGACTGAAGGTACGGCTGGAGGCCTTGTCGACGAGGACCTGCCCGGGGCCGGGGAATCCGGACTCCAGACAGTGGCCGTTGGTCATCACGAGCGCCGGGTCGTTGTCCTCGGCGTCCGGCATGCGGACGACGGAGCCGGAGCAGTTGCTGAGCGCGACGGTGCCGGCGAAGTTCACGGCCTTGGTCTGCGGACCGCGGAGGCCGGACAGCGTCTGCTCCACGGACGTGACCACGCCGGAGACGGCGGACGTGGCCGAGCCCGTGTCCGCGGCCTTGCCGACGCCCGTGGGGGCGGCATCGGCAGCGGTCGCGGGGGCCGCGCCGGCCCCGGCTATCGCCAGGGCGCAGAACGCGGCGGCGAGAGGTTTTCTCATGGGGGGTCCCCTCTTGCGACGGAGGCGACCGGAAATCCTCCGGCCGCCTGCACTGTTGTCATGTGCATTGTGATCGTCGCGAGGGGGTGGCACAAGAACCTGTTCCACAACCGGAATCCCGGCGTCCTGCCCGACCCTACTCAACCGCCCTTACGGGTCGGTCACTTGGGTCCCTTGGTGCCGCCGGGGCCGCGCCCGGGTTTCCCGTCGGGCCTGCCGGGGGCCGAGGCCGTGGCGGTCGGGCTGGGGGCGGATTCCGCCGGGGCGGTGGTGGTGGCGTCGCCGGCCGGGGGCCGGGCACCGTCCGTACCGGACGCGGACGGGGTCAGGCTGACCGAGGGCGACGGGCTCGCGGAGGTGGCGCCCGACGACCCGTCAGACCGCTCCGGCCGCCCCGCGAGCGGGGCGTCGGGGCTCGCCGCCGGACCGGTGTCCGTGGGCGACACCGCCGGTTGCTCCCCCGCCGGATCCGAGCGGCCGCCCTCGCCGCCGCGCGTCCCGCCGGAAGACGCACCGGAGAAGGAGAACCCGGCGACGAGGACGGCCGCCGACACGACACCCACGGCGCCGGCGGCGACCGCCACGCGGCGCGACCACCAAGCGGGGGGCTTGCGCCGGGCACGATGCCCGGCACCGACCCGCCCTCCCGGCCCCGGCACCACGGGCAGCTCACGGGTCTCACCGACGCCGTCCGAGCCACCGGGGTACGGGCGGGCGAGTGCGTCGCCGGGGTGCGCGGACGCGCTGTGGGAGCCGTCCATACCGTCGCCGGGGTACGCATGGCCGGTTCCGGAACCGTCCACCGCATCGCCGGGGTACGCGTGACCCCTGCCGGAACCCTCCCCACCGCCGCCGGGGTACACCTGCCCGGCCCGGGAGCCGTCCGCGGCATCGCCGGGGTACGCGTGGGCGCCGGTGTGGTCCGCGCCGTCCGCGCCCGTCGCGCCGGCGCCCGGACGCGGCGCGGCCGCCGGGTCCATCCGGTCGTACACGTCCTGCCAGCCGTGCGCCGCCGCCGGATCCGCGTACGCGTCGTACGCCGGAGGGGAGGCACCCTGCGGCAGGTACACGTTCGGCGGCCTCTGCGGCTCGCCGCCCGTCGCTCCATCGGCGTAATCGAATGGCTTGGACATGGCGGCGAATTCTAGGGACCGAAGGTGCTGGTGGGACAGCGGACGGCGATATCGACCCAAATCGCCGCGTCTCACGTGGCGGAAAACACGACCCGGGAGCCATTACCGGGCCGTAAGCTCCCACACATGCAGGTGATCCAGTCGACCAAGCTCGCCAACGTCTGTTACGAGATCCGGGGCCCGGTGCTCGAGGAGGCGATGCGACTGGAAGCTGCCGGGCATCGGATCCTCAAGCTGAACACCGGCAATCCGGCCGCGTTCGGCTTCGAGTGCCCGCCGGAGATCCTGGAGGACATCCTCCGGAACGTGTCGTCGGCACACGGCTACGGCGACGCCAAGGGCCTGCTGGCCGCGCGCCGGGCGGTCGTCATGCACAACCAGACCCTCGGCATCGAGACGGACGTCGAGCACGTCTTCATCGGCAACGGGGTCTCCGAGCTGATCGTGATGGCGATGCAGGGCCTGCTGGACGACGGCGACGAGGTCCTCGTGCCCGCGCCCGACTACCCGCTGTGGACCGCCGCCGTCTCCCTGTCCGGCGGCACCGCCGTGCACTACCGCTGCGACGAGCAGGCCGACTGGATGCCGGACCTCGCCGACATCGAGCGCAAGGTCACCGACCGCACCAAGGCGCTCGTGATCATCAACCCCAACAACCCGACCGGGGCCGTCTACGACGAGGCGATGATCAAGGGCCTGACCGACATCGCCCGCCGGCACAACCTGCTCGTCTGCTCCGACGAGATATACGACAAGATCCTCTACGACGGGGTCACGCACACCCCGACCGCCTCCGTCGCCCCGGACCTGCTCACCCTCACCTTCAACGGCATGTCGAAGGCCTACCGGGTGGCCGGCTACCGGGTCGGCTGGATGTCGATCTCCGGCCCGCGCGCCCACGCCGACTCCTACATCGAGGGCCTGACGATCCTGGCGAACATGCGCCTGTGCGCGAACATGCCCGGGCAGCACGGAGTCGTCGCGGCGCTCAGCGGGCGCCAGACGATCAACGACCTGGTACTTCCGGGCGGGCGGCTGCGCGAGCAGCGGGACACGGCGTACGAGCTGCTGACCCAGATCCCCGGCGTGAGCTGCGTGAAGCCCAAGGGCGCGCTCTACCTCTTCCCTCGCCTCGACCCCAAGGTCTTCAAGATCAAGGACGACCGCCGCATGGTCCTGGACCTGCTCCGGCGCGAGAAGATCATGGTCGTCCAGGGCACGGGCTTCAACTGGCCGGAGCCGGACCACTTCCGGGTGGTGACCCTGCCGACGGTCGGGGACCTGACCGATGCCATAGGGCGGATCGGTCACTTCCTGGACGGCTACAGCCAGGCCTGATCCCGCCCGGCCCCGCCTGACCCGACTGCCCGCTCACGCTATGTGCGCGGGCAGTCCTGTTTTGTGAACAACTCAACTTTAGACGAAATCTAAGCTAGGATGGTTTCCTGTAAGCACTCAGGAGGCCCTCCCATGTACGAACCGATCCGCACCAAGTCGGTCCACAGCACGGTGGACGGCCCCAACCCCGACTTCCCCCACCGTTCCCGCGAGGAAGAGCTGGACATCCAGCTCGCGGGCCACCTCGCCGCCCTGCTCGCCGTCACGGACGAGCTGCGCGCGACGCAGACCTCGGCCGACCTGGACACGGCGGCGGAGCGGCTCGCCGAGCAGGTGGGCCGGCTGAGGGGTGGCCACGCCCCGGCCCGGGTGGCGGGCACCCGGCGCGAGCGGAGCGCCGCGGCCCTGCACCGGCGGGCGCACGCCCTGGCCGGACGCGCGCTGGTCGTCGCCGCCTCCCGCGCCGACACGGCGGCCGCGATCCTGGCCGCCGAGCGGATGGACGCCCACACGGCGGCTCTGGAGCCGCGCGAACTCGCGTCCCGCTGAGCCCTTCGGGCTCCCTTTGCGGCCCCGGTCCGCGCGCACCCGCAGCGACGCGCGGACCGGGCGCCATCACCCCTCCGTGAGGGCCTTCAGGTACCCCCGCCCGGCCTCCGCCATGCCTGCCGGAAACCGGGTCGGAGCGGACCTCAGCGCCTGACGTACACCTCCGCCGACGCCGTCGACCCCTCGTGCAGGTCGTCACCCGGCCAGCTGACCGTGTAGGTCACCTCGCGGCGGGTGCGCGGCACGTCGTTGATCGTGAACGTGCCGTCGGCCCCGACGGTGACCGACGACAGGGTGCCCGTGCCGAGCCGGTCCTCGCGCACGACCTTCAGCACGGCCCGCTCGGGCAGCGCCTTGCCCTGGGCGGTGAACGTTCCGGTGATCTCGATGCCGCCGGACATGCTCGCCTCCTCCGGGGCGGTGAGCGCGATCGCGGTGGGCGCCTTGCCGACGGACACGGTGTGGGTGACGTCCGTGGCCGGGCGGTGGGTCAGGTCACCGAGGTACGACACCGTGTACGTGGCCTCGCCGACCAGGCCGGGCTCGTCGAGGACGGTGAAGGTGCCGTCCGCCTTCACGGTCGCGGTACCCAGGTCGTGGGTGCCGTCGGCATCGGTGCGGGTGGCCTTGACCTTGAGCGGCTCGGTCGGGGCGGGGCCGTCGAGCTCCAGCTTGCCGCGCACGGCCAGCGGCTCCCCGGCGACGGCCCCGCCGGGGCTGTGGGTCAGCCCGCCGGTGAAGCGGGTGTCGTACTGGACGGCGGGCGGCTTGATGATGTGCAGCCAGTACTGGCCGCCCGCCGCGTTGGTGGTGACCGCGAACAGCCGGGACCCGTCGGACGACCACTCCATGCCGCGCGGCACGACCCGGTCCCCGTCGAGGCTGCCCTCGAAGACGAACTCCAGCGGAGTGGTGGAATCGTCCGGGTCGGCCGGCTGCACCAGCAGGTCGGGGACGGCACCGGTGGCGGCGGCTCCGCGCGCGATGTACTTGCCGTCGCCGCCGAAGGCGACCGCGCTGGCGGTGGCCCCCTCGGGCAGGGCCCGGTAGCCGGTCGCCGCGTCGGACAGGTCGTCGGTGTTCAGCAGCCGGGTGCCCGCGGTGGCGTCGGCGACGGCGACCTTGCCGCCGTCGGCGGAGAAGGCCAGGTCCTTGAGGTTCAGGGCGCCGTTGCCCTGGCCGTCGGCGAAGCGCCGCGCCGCGCCCCGCACGGGGGTCCCGCTGCCGGTGTCGTACACGGCGAGGAAGGGGTCGGCCGCCTTGGCGTTGAGCGGCTGGCCCATGAGCATGCGGTCCCCGGCCCCGGCCTCCAGCAGCAGATCGCCGTAGTCGTTCCAGCCGGTGCGGGTGTGCACGCCGTTCACGATCCCGTCGAGCTGGGTCTCGGCGGTGGCGCACTGGGAGGTCGAGGACGCGTACGGCGTCGTGAACCAGGTCTGGCCGCCGGACTGGGCGACCTCCCGGCCGCACGTGTCGGTGTTGGCGGCGGAGACGGTGGTGCGCTGGAAGGTGGTGGTGTCGTAGGCCTCGATGCGGTCGCGCAGGCCCGCGTACAGCTTGCTGCCGTCGGCGCTGACCGCGAGGCCGGAGACATGGGCCTGGTTGGTGGTGAGGGTGGTGAGGCGCTCACCCTCGAAGGTGTAGACGGCGATGGTGCCGGAGTTGAGGTAGTAGCCGACGTTGCTGTCCGCCACGAAGATCCGCTGGTGGACGTTGTCCACGGCCAGCGCCGAGTACGACGAGATCGGCAGCTTCACCACGGCGTCGGAGGCCGCGTGGGCCGCGGGCGCGGCGGCGACGGTCAGGCCGGTCCCCGCGAGTAAGGCGGCGGAGAGTGTGGCCGCGAGACGTCTGGAACGGTGTGCGGTGTTCAACTGTGCCCCCCACAGGCTGGATCGAGGGCCTCACCGGGACCGGTGAGGCGCCTGCAGGGAGCATGAAACAGGTGTGAAGATTCTGTGGGCAAGGCGGCGCGACGCGAAACGCCGAAAAGGCAGGGGCCCGCACGCCGTTGTGCGAACCCCTGCCCTTCGGTGGTGCTGTCACCGCGGCCGGCCGTGACGATGTTGCTGGTCAGGGCACTGTCGGTTCCAGCCGGCCGCGGAGTCTTGGGGGCTGGTCAGCCCAGGCGCCGCACCAGCTCGCGGTACTGGTCCCACAGCTCCTTCGGCGTGTGGTCGCCGAAGGTGTTGAGGTGCTCGGGGACCAGGGCGGCCTCCTCGCGCCAGACCTCCTTGTCGACCGTGAGCAGGAACTCCAGGTCGGAGTCGGCCAGTTCCAGGCCGTCGGTGTCGAGGGCGTCCTTGGTCGGCAGGATGCCGATCGGCGTCTCGACGCCCTCGGCCGTGCCGTCCAGGCGCTCCACGATCCACTTCAGGACCCGGGAGTTCTCACCGAAGCCGGGCCAGACGAACTTGCCCTCGTCGTCCTTGCGGAACCAGTTGACGTAGTAGATCTTCGGCAGCTTGGACTGGTCCTTGTCCTTGGCCACGTCGACCCAGTGGGCCATGTAGTCGCCCATGTTGTAGCCGCAGAACGGCAGCATCGCGAAGGGGTCGCGGCGCAGCTCGCCGACCTTGCCCTCGGCGGCGGCGGTCTTCTCGGAGGCCACGTTGGCGCCGAGGAAGACGCCGTGGTTCCAGTCGAAGGACTCCGTCACCAGCGGTACGGCGGTGGCGCGGCGGCCGCCGAAGAGGATCGCCGAGATCGGCACGCCCTTGGGGTCCTCCCACTCGGGCGCGATGATCGGGCACTGCGAGGCCGGGACGGTGAAGCGGGCGTTGGGGTGGGCGGCCGGGACGCCGGACTCGGGCGTCCAGTCGTTGCCCTTCCAGTCCGTCAGGTGGGCCGGAGTCTCCTCCGTCATGCCCTCCCACCAGATGTCGTTGTCGTCGGTGAGGGCGACGTTGGTGAAGACGGAGTTGCCCCACAGCGTCTTCATCGCGTTGGCGTTGGTGTGCTCGCCAGTGCCGGGCGCGACGCCGAAGAAGCCCGCCTCGGGGTTGATGGCGTAGAGCCGGCCGTCCTCGCCGAAGCGCATCCAGGCGATGTCGTCGCCGATGGTCTCGACCGTCCAGCCGGGGATGGTCGGCTCCAGCATGGCGAGGTTGGTCTTGCCGCAGGCGCTCGGGAAGGCCGCGGCGACGTACTTGGCCTCGCCGCGCGGCGGGGTCAGCTTGAGGACGAGCATGTGCTCGGCCAGCCAGCCCTCGTCACGGGCCATGACGGAGGCGATGCGCAGGGCGTAGCACTTCTTGCCGAGCAGGGCGTTGCCGCCGTAGCCCGAGCCGTAGGACCAGATCTCGCGGTCCTCGGGGAAGTGCGAGATGTACTTGGTCTGGTTGCAGGGCCAGGGGACGTCCGCCTGGCCGGGCTCCAGCGGGGCGCCCAGGGTGTGCACGGCCTTGACGAAGAAGCCGTCGGAGCCGAGCTCGTCCAGGACCGCCTGGCCCATGCGCGTCATCGTGCGCATCGAGACGGCGACGTAGGCCGAGTCCGTGATCTCCACACCGAGCGCGGACAGCGGCGAGCCGAGCGGGCCCATGCAGAAGGGCACGACGTACATGGTCCGGCCGCGCATCGAGCCGCGGAACAGACCGCCCCGGCCTCCGGAGCCCTGGAAGATCTCCCGCATCTCGGCGGGGGCCTTCCAGTGGTTGGTCGGACCGGCGTCCGCCTCCTTCTCGGAGCAGATGAACGTCCGGTCCTCCACCCGGGCGACGTCGGTGGGGTCGGAGGCCGCGTAGTAGGAGTGGGGGCGCTTGATCGGGTCGAGTTTGCGGAAGGTGCCCTTCTCGACGAGCTCCTCGCACAGTCGCTCGTACTCGGCCTCGGATCCGTCACACCAGACCACGTTGTCCGGCTGCGTCAGTTCAGCGATCTCGTTGACCCACGAGATCAGCCCCTGATGGGTGGTGGGGACGGTGGGAGCCGCGATATCGCGCGCCACGATTGCTCCTAAATGAGGGATTTTTTGTGATGTGGAGGCCCCGTGGGGGCTGCGACCCGGATGCTTCGGTGGATCTTGGCGCTCATCCGGTGCCGACCGCACTCATTTGATCATCCGACGTACGCGCCCATCTGTCCAGAGGAGCGCACAGGTGAGCAACGTGAGGCTCGCCACGGTTTCTCGCGCCCGCTTTGCGTGCACGTTGCGTTCACCTGACCGTTCGTTTGCGTGACCACCCCCGGGCCGGGGTGAGAGGATGGCCACTCTTCACCGGTCAATCGACGGCACCGACGCGCCACTTACGGTTCCGTAGCTACCATTCGGCCATGACTGCGTTCGTCCCCGACGCGCCCACGGACTCGGCGGCCGACGGCCACGGTCCGCAGGCGCTCTCCCTGCCGCATCCGGTCAAGCCGAAGCTGCGCGGCTGGCTGCACCTGGGCATGTTTCCGGCCGTTCTGGTCGCGGGCCTGGTGCTGACCGCGCTCGCCGACTCCACCAGAGGACGCATCGCCTGTGGCATCTTCGCCCTGACGGCATGCCTGCTGTTCGGCGTGAGCGCGCTGTACCACCGGGGCGACTGGAGTCCGCGCATGGACGGCGTCCTGCGCCGGCTGGACCACGCCAACATCTTCCTGATCATCGCGGGCACGTACACGCCGCTGACCATGCTGCTCCTGCCCGGCGCGAAGGGTCAGTGGCTGCTGTGGGGCATCTGGGCCGCGGCCGTGGCCGGCATCCTCTTCCGGGTCTTCTGGGTCGGCGCCCCGCGCTGGCTCTACACGCCGTGTTACATCGCGATGGGCTGGGCGGCCGTCTTCTACCTGCCGGACTTCATGCGGACCGGCGGCATCGCCGTCCTCGTCCTGGTCATCGTCGGCGGCCTGCTCTACAGCGCAGGCGGCGTGGTCTACGGCATCAAGCGGCCGAACCCGTCACCCCGCTGGTTCGGCTTCCACGAGGTGTTCCACTCCTTCACCCTGGCCGCCTTCATCGCGCACTACGTGGGGATCTCGCTGGTGGCGTACCAGCACGGGTAGCCCTCTCGATTGACAGTGACGACCATGTGACAGTCACTTTCATTCAATGGCCGCTGTCGACAGCCCGGCCATGGCCGGGCCCGAGGCCGATGCCCGACAATGACCTTCATGACGGCCCCGCGCACCACCCCCGCCGACCGGCCCCCGCTGGGACTCCGGGAGCGGAAGAAGATCAAGACCCGCCAGGCGATCCGCACCGCCACGTACGCGCTGATCGAGGAGCAGGGTTACGACGCCACGACGATCGAGCAGATCGCGGACCGCGCCGAGGTGTCGCCGTCGACCGTCTTCCGGTACTTCCCGACCAAGGAGGACATCGTCATCACCGACGAGTGGGACCCGGTGATGATGGCGGAGCTGCGGGCCCGGCCGCGGGACGAGTCGTGGGCGGACGTCCTGCGGCACGTGATGCGCACGGCGCTCGACCTGAGCCTCGCCGAGGAGCCCGAGGTGACGCGGCTGCGGACCCGGCTCGGGGTCGAGGTCCCGGCCGTGCGCGCCCGCATGATGGAGAGCATGGCGTCGACCGGCCGGCTGCTCCGCGAGGCCCTCGCCGAACGCTCCGGGCGCGATCCCGGCAGCCTGGAGCTACGGGTTTTCGCCATGTCGGTGATGGGCGGGCTGATGGAGGTCTCCCAGTACTGGGCGGAGACCGGCCACCGGGACGACATCCGGGACCTCGTCGACCGCGCCCTGGACGTCATGGAGCACGGCCTGCCGGGCGGAAAACCCTGAGGCCGGTGCCCGTCGCCGTGACATCCTGACCTGGTGAACGGTCCTGAGATCCACGTCGAGTTCGCCCCCGAGCTGCACGTGTTCGTCCCCCGGGCCCGCCGTGACGGCACCGTGCGGGCCGCCACCGACGGCGCCGCCGGCCTCGGCCATGTCATCGAGTCGCTGGGCGTGCCGCTGACCGAGGTCGGCGCGCTGCTCGTGGACGGCCGCGAGGTGCCCGTCTCGCACGTCCCGGCGGCCGGGGAGTCGGTGACCGTACGGACCGTCACGCGCCCCCAGCGGGTCCCGGGCGCTCCCCTGCGCTTCCTGCTCGACGTGCACCTCGGCACGCTGGCCCGCCGGCTGCGCCTGCTCGGCGTGGACACGGCCTACGAGTCGACCGACATCGGCGACCCGGCGCTGGCCGCTCGCTCGGCGGCGGAGCGGCGGGTCATGCTGAGCCGCGACCGGGGGCTGCTGCGGCGCCGCGAGCTGTGGGCGGGGGCGTTCGTGTACAGCACCCGGCCGGAAGAGCAGCTGCGGGACGTACTGGACCGGTTCGAGCCCGAGTTGCTCCCCTGGACACGGTGCACCGCCTGCAACGGGATGCTCCACAAGGCCTCCAAGGAGGAGGTGGCGGACCAGTTGCAGCAGGGCACGCACCGGTCGTACGACGTGTTCGCACGGTGCGCGGCCTGCGGCCGGGCGTACTGGAAGGGCGCGCACCACGAGCAGCTGGAAGCCATCGTGGAGCGCGCCCTGGCGGAGTCCCGCAGCCGCGGCTAACCGCGTTTCACATCACCCTTGCCGCAGGCGATGCCGTCCCTGTTGCGGTCCAGGTTCAGCGGGTCGTCCTTGCCGTTGACCTTCAGGCGGCCGTAGTCGTTCGCCTTGAGCCACTCGCAGCGGGCGGCGGTCGTCTTCTTCACCTCCGCCGGGAAGTCCGTCGGCACGCAGACGTTGATCGAGCCGTAGTGGCGGTCGCAGCCGGAGACCGTCGGGCTGACCTTCTGCGACACCCGCTTCTTGCCGGGCCCCGCGACCTTGCCCTTCGGTGCGTCGGCGAAGTCGTGGACGTGGGCCGAGGCGTCCGTCGCCTTCAGGGCCTGCGGGCCCTGGAGGTGCACCCACTTCGCCACCGACGGCACCCCGTTCGCGTCGACCGCGAAGAGCATGTACCAGCCGGGCGGGGCCAGGTTGGGGTTGCTCGTCACGTTGAGGTCGACGTTGTTGCCGTCGACCGACAGCGGCAGGTCCACGAACCGCTGGTTCGGGTCGGAGGAGTGCGTGACGGCGGCCGGGCGGATCAGCTCGGCCTTGGCGATGGGCCGGTCGACGGTGATCCGCTGGGTGTCGCCGTAGTTCCACTCGGTGTCGATGACGGACGTGATCTGCGGGCGCGGGCCCTTGAACAGATAGGGCGGGCTGTAGACCGACACGTCGTGGTTCCACGTGCCGTTGCCCGGGTTGTCGCCGGTGGTCATCACGCGGCCGTCGGGCAGCAGGAACGCCGAGGAGTGGTAGCCGCGCGCCTCGGGGTCGACGGCCACCGGGTCGAAGGTCTCCGACGCCGGGTCGAAGATCGACGTCTCGTAGACCGGGTTGGCCCGGTTGTGCAGCGCGCCGCCCGTCTCCAGCACCTTGCCGTCGGGCAGGAGCACGGCGGAGACGTACATCTTGCCCTGGTTCCCGGTCTGCGGGACGGGCCCGTTGCCCATGTCGACCGTGCCCTGCGGGATCGGCGGCCCGGCCACGTACGAGGGGTTCGGCTGCTTGAGGTCGATGATGTCGGTCAGGCGGTTCGCCTCCGGGTTGGAGTCGATGTTGCCGCCGCCGAGGGTGAGGACCTTCTGGTCCTGGGCCGGGGGCAGCAGCACGCTGGCCGACTGGTCGCGCTCGTCCTTGTTACGCAGGCCGGGCACCTGGGTGGTGGTGTTGGCGCCGTAGTCGTAGATCGCCGAGCCCGTGCCCGGGATGTTGTTGCCGAAGACGTGGCTGCCCGAGTAGAAGAGGCGGCCGTCCTGCATAAGGATCATCGACGGGTACAGACCCCAGTACGACCAGGTCTGGTTGACCTTCCACAGCGGCTGCCACTGCTGCTCGGCCTCGGAGAACAGCTCGGCGGCGACCGAGCCGGTGGAGTCCTCGCGCAGACCTCCGAAGGAGATGACGTCACCGTTGCCGAGGATCGTGGCCGACGGGTACCAGTGGCCGTCGTTCATGTCGTTGGTCTTGGTGTAGGTCTCGGTCTCCGGGTCGAAGATGTACGAGTCCTTGTAGCCCTGGTAGCCGATCCGGCCGTCCGCCGTCGGGTAGCCCTTGTTGCCGCTCATCACCAGCACCCGGCCGTCCTGGAGCTGGACGTGCCCGGCGCAGAACATGTCCTTCGGCGTGGGGATGATCTTGTAGGAGCCGTTCGCCGGGTCGTAGACGGCGGAGGTGAAGGTGCCGGCCTCGAACATCGACTCGTCGTTGCCGGAGCCGGCGATCAGCAGCACCTTGCCGCCCGGCAGGACGACGGAGTGCATCGAGCGGACCGGGTTCTGCGTGGGCAGCACGTCCCACTTGCCGTTCGCGCACTGCTCGGCCGTGCCGGTGCACTCCGGTGGCAGGACCGGGTCGGGGACCTGGTCCATGGTGTAGTCGTCGGTGGTGGCGGAGCCGGTGCCGTAGACCGAGACGCCCCAGGAGATGCGGTCGGTGCCTGCCGGGACCTCGGGGGTGCGGACCGTGGCCTCGGTCCAGTCCCCGGCGAGGTCCAGGGTCTTGAGGTCGGTCCAGTACTGCCAGCCGGCCGTGGTGTCGTGCCGGAACAGGGTGATCGCCGCGTCCGGGGTCGTCGTCTTGTACCAGAGGCCGAGGTCGTACTGCTTGCCCGGCGTCACCACCGGCGCGCACGCGGCGGACTCGGTGATCAGCGCCTTGCGGTCGCCGTCGACCCGGCGGGTCAGCTCCACCTTCATGGCCTTGGAGCCGGTGTGCGCGTCGGCCGTGGTGGTGAAGGTGAAGTCGTTGTCGCCCCAGCCGGACTTCTCCCAGCAGTACGGCATGTCGCCGGCTCCGGCGGTCTCGAAGCCGGGGTTCTTGATGAGGTTGGCGGCGGAGGCGGGCTGGGGTGCGGTCAGGAGCAGGCCCGAGGTGAGGCCCGCCACGGACAGGAGTGCGGTCGTTCTGCGACGTAGGTTCACGCGGCTCTCCTTGCGGTGCGGCTGTCGCGCCCGGGCTTCTCACGTCCCCGGCGCGGCAGGTAGACCAGCGCTTCGGTCGCGGCGAAGCGCAGGACGAACGTCGTCACCAGCGCGAGCGCGGTGGCCGACAGCACGCCCAGGTGCAGCTGGTGCACGAACAGGGCGATCAGCGGGATGCGCAGCACCAGATCGGCGTTGGCGAGCAGCGCGAACCGTCCGGCCCGGTCCCACCAGCGCCGGTGCCGGCGCCGCTCGCGGAACAGCAGGTGCTCGATGAGCACGAAGTTCCAGGCGACGCCGAGCTGGTTGGCGAGGATCTCCGCCGGTACGTAGTGCATGCCGGCGGCGGTCAGCGCCCACAGGCCCAGCAGGTTCGGCACGAAGCCGGTCAGCCCGATCAGGCCGAACCCGATCATCCGCGCGACCGGCGAGGCGGCGCGCAGCCCGGCCAGGTGGCGCAGGAAGCGCAGGCCCTCCTGCGCGGTGGACTTGGACTCCCCGGCGAACCGGTCCTGGAAGACGAACGGCACCTCGGTGACCGTGCGCGGGCGGCTGCGGACGGCGAGTTCGAGGAGGATCTTGTAGCCGAGCGGCTGGAGGACCTCGGCGGTGACCGCGCTGCGGCGGATCGCGAAGAAGCCGCTCATCGGGTCGCTGATGCCGTGCAGCCGCCGCGGGAACAGCGCCTTGGTCAGCCAGGTCGCCCCGCGCGAGACGGCCACCCGGTAGCTGCCCGCGAGCCCGGCCCGGCTGCCGCCCTTGATGTACCGGGAGGCCACGACCAGCCCGGCGTTCGCCCGCTCGCCGGTGGCGACCAGGTCGGGCACGAGGGCCGGCGGGTGCTGGCAGTCGCCGTCCATGACGACGATCCAGTCCGACGTGGCCGCCTTCAGCCCCTCGACGACCGCGCCGCCGAGCCCGCCCACCGGCTCCTCGCGGTGCAGCACGGTCACCGGGAACGGGCAGTCCTGCGCCGCCTTCTCGATGACCTCGGGCGTGTCGTCGGTGGAGTCGTCCACGAAGACGACCTCGCAGGGCAGCCGGGCCGGGACGGCCTCGGTGATCTGGCGCAGCAACTGCCGTACGTTCGCGGACTCGTTGAACGTCGGTACGACGATGGTGACGGCGCCCGGTTCGGGGATCTCGGTGGTCTCGACGACCTCGCCGGGGACGGTGGACTCCTGGCTCATCGCGCGCCTCCGGCGGACGTCTGGATCTGGCGGATCTCGATGCGGTCCTCGCCGGTGCCGAAGGTGGCGACCGGGTCCGAGTGCTCCATGGCGGCCTTGACGTTGGGCAGGTCGGCCGCGTCCCGCCGCACCGTCGGCGAGGCGACGACGTAGTCGAGGTCCTTCCAGCCGCGCGGCATCGTCTTGGTCACCGCCGGGTCGAGGTCGGCCTTGTAGAACCAGATGACGCCGAGCCCGGGCCGGTAGCCCTGGTGCACCAGGTCCAGCCAGAGGGCGTCGTCCACCAGCACCCGGGTGCGCTCCGGGTCCTCGACCTCCGTGGCCAGCCACTTGGAGGCGGCCTTGTAGGGGGCGTTGGCGTCGGTGGTGACGGCCGTGTGCGCGCCGTCGTACCAGCGGGGCACGACGTAGGCGCCTGCGGCCAGGGCGAGGACGGCGGCGAGCGCGTACCGGCTCACACTGACGTACCGTTTCTCCGCCTCGGAGCGCCAGCGGCTCAGCACGGCGTGGGCGACGGAGGCGGTACCTCCGGCGAGGACCAGCGCGAGGAACGGCAGGGCCTGGATGACGTACATCGCGGGCAGGTAGCCGTTCGGGCGCAGGGCGAGCGCGGCGAAGACCGCCACGGCCAGGGCCGGTCCGGCCAGGGCCCGGGCGGTGACCGACCAGCGCCAGGTGAGGAGCAGCAGCAGGGCGCCCGCGAGGCCGCCGAGGGGCAGGATCTTGTCGTAGTACAGCCACGACCGGAGCACGCCCCAGGAGCCGGAGCCCTGGTCCAGGATGAAGCCCGAACCGGGTCTGGTCATCTGGTACTTGACGCCGTCCCAGAGGGACACGTGTCCGGCGCCGGGCAGCAACTCGCCCTTGAGCAGGGCGAACAGCGGGTACGAGAAGCCGATCAGGGCGCAGGCCGTGACGGCGCCGGTGATGGCGAACTTGCGGGTGTCCCGGTGGCTGTGGCGCCACATGGTGAGGAACAGGGCGGGCAGGACGACGAGCATCGTCTCCTTGGTGAGCACGCCCGTGGCGGCCGCGATGCCCGCGCCGAAGTGGTGCCAGAGGTGGCGGCTCGGGGAGGCGGCCAGGGTGAAGGCCAGCAGCGTCCACATCACCGCGAGGTTGTCGAGGAAGATCTCCCGCTGGAGGACGACCGACAGCGGCGACAGCCCGAAGAACACCATGCCGAGCCCGGCGGCCCAGCGGGGCAGCGCGAGGCGCCGGCCCAGCACGTAGACGAGGACCGCGCTGATGCCGCTGATCACCAGCATCGCGGCGCGCATGGTGCCCACCGTCATCGACTCGGGGCTGATCAGCGCGGGAATCCAGGTCAGCAGGGCGATCTGGATCCAGCCGAGCGGCGGATGGTCGTACCAGTAGGTGTAGTGGGCCAGGCCGTTGCCCTGCTGGACCGACCAGGCCTGGGCGAGATAGGTGCCCTCGTCGTCGCTGAGGGCGGGGTAGTCGCCGATGTTCCAGCCCTGCACGACGAGGATCGCCGCGAGGAGGACACCGCACAAGAGCAGGTCGGGCCGGGAGGAGCGCAGCCGGCTCGGCGGCTCCGGTCTGCGGTGCGTACCGGTGCGGGGCGCAGGACGGCGCTGCGCGGGGACCTTCGGAGTGGTCACCGCGGGAAGGGTGGAGGTCACGCGGGAACGTCCTCTCGGGTCACGGCCTGCCGGGTCCCGGCCGTCTCGTCGAGGTGGGCCCCGACATGGCTGGTCAGCTCCCAGTCGTTGCGGCCGCGCTGCTCGCGCCAGACGGCCCGCACGGCCGCTCCGGCGAGCAGGACCTGGTAGAAGGGGCCGCCGACGATCAGCTTCAGATAGTGCGCGAAGCGGACGCGCAGCCCGTACTGCTTGCCGAAGTCGTGCAGTCCGACGATCTCGAAGACGAAGGTGACCAGGGCGGTGACGGCCGGCAGGAAGGTGATGAAGGCGATGCCGACGGGCACGTCCAGGAACAGGGCGATCGCCACGTTCAGCGGGATGATCAGGCCGGTGAAGGCCTGCATGAACGGAGTCATCAGGGTGTAGCGGGCGAGCAGCCGCTGCCCGAGGGTGGGCAGTTGCTTCCAGTCCTTCTTCCGGTAGACCTGAAGGAATCCCTGGTTCCAGCGGGTGCGCTGCTTCAGCAGGGACATCAGCGAGCCGGGGGTCTCCTCGCGGGTCACCATGTCGGAGTCGTAGGCGACGACGACCTTCTTGCCGACGCTGGACAGGCGCACTCCGAGGTCGCAGTCCTCGGCGAGGCAGTCCGGGTCCCAGCCGTCGGCTGCCCTGAGGACGTCCGTGCGGACGAAGACGGTGTTGCCGCCGAGCGGAATGAAACCTTTCTGCGCGTGCAGGTGGAGCCGCGAGCGGAACCAGAAGAAGTACTCCAGGCAGTTGCGCAGGCTGTACCAGCTGGAGTGGAAGTTGATCAGCTGCACCCCGCCCTGCACGACGTCCGCGCCGGTGGTGCGGAAGGCGTGGTCGACGTGCGCGAGGAGTTCGGGGTGGACCTGGTCCTCGGCGTCGAACACGCCGACGACGTCGCCGCGGCAGTGCGGCAGGGCCGTGTTCATGGCCTTCGGCTTGTTCTTCTTCTCGTGGGTGTCGACGACGACCCGGACCCGTGGGTCACGCGCGGCGGCATGCTCGGCCACCGCGGTGGTCTCCGGGTCGTCGTGCCCGACGATCACGATGATCTCGAAGTCGGTGTGGCTCGACTCCAGCAGCCGCTGGATCGTGTGGTCCAGCACCGCCTGTTCGTGCCGGGCGGGCAGCAGCAGCGAGAAGGAGACGTGCTCGTCCCCGTCCGGACTGCTGAACCGGGTGGAGGCGAGCACTTCCGGCGTGCGCCAGGCGTGCATCTGCCACCACAGTGTGAACGCCGCCATCCAGAACAGGGCCAGTGAAACGGCAGCGATGAAGACAGACGTCAGCAAACAGATCCCCCCAGATCCCAGAGCCCCCGGTCGTGACGGTGTGCCGGTGCGGCCCCTCCCGTCACGTCACTGTGCAGAGATTAGGGGGGAACTGTGAAGCCTGGGGGCTGTTCAGATAAAGAGCGTGTTTCCGTTGATTCCCGACTTCAGTCGCTCAGCACCGCACGCAGCCGTTCAACTTCCGTTGTCGGCGCGTCACATGTGAAGTTACGGCAGACATAGGCCGCCGGTTCACCGCCGACCAGCGGACGGTCGCTGAGCAGCGGGAACTCCTCGCTCTCCGGGACGCCGACGGCGACGACGGCACCCGGCGCGGTCCCCAGAAGTGCCGTGCGGTGCAAGACCCTCGTGCCCTCGTCGCCGAGCGACGGCCCCACGACCGCGACTTCCCGCGGACCGTCCAGCACGGCCTCCGCGACGGCGAGCCCCCAGCCGATGAAGCGCGGCACCCGCGGCCCGAGTGCCTTGACGACACCGAGCGCCCGCTCCGCGGCCGTGCGGTGCGGCTCGGAGCCGGTGTGCGCGGCATAGCTCAGCAGGGCACCGGCCGCGGCGGTCCAGCCGGAGGGGGCGGCGTTGTCGGTCGGGTCCTGCGGACGGCGGATCAGCCGCTCGGCATCGGCCGCGGTGTCGAACATCGCGCCCGACTCGGGGTCGGTGAAACGGGCCAGGACGTGGTCCAGCAGGAACCCGGCGAACTCCAGCCACACCCCCTCCCCGGTGACGGACGCGAGCGCGAGGAAGCCCTCCGCCACATCCGCGTAGTCCTCCAGGACACCGGCGTTGGCGCCGGCGTGGCCGTCCTTGCTGGTGCGGGTGAGCCGGGCCTGCTCGTCCAGGTGCAGCCGGACGAGGAGGTCGGCCGCGGCGACGGCGGCCTCGACCAGATCGGGCCGGTCGAAGTAGGCGCCCGTCTCGGCCAGCGCGGCGATCGCGAGACCGTTCCAGGCGGCGACGACCTTGTCGTCCCGGCCGGGCGCGGGCCGCTCCGACCGCGCCGCCAGCAGCCGCTCCCGGATGGAGGCGACCTTCCCCGCGTCGACGAAGCCGTCCCGCACGGGCAGTTGGAGGACGGACGCGCCCTCCTCGAAGGTCCCCTCCTCGGTCACCCCGAAGTGCTGGGCCGCCGACTCGGCGTCCTGCTCGCCGAGAACATCCCGCAACTGCTCCGGCGTCCACACGTAGTACGCGCCCTCGACGTGCTTCCCGGTGCCGTCGTCACTGTCGGCGTCCAGCGCGGAGGCGAACCCGCCCTCGTTCGTGCGCAGTTCGCGCACCATGAAGTCGGCGGTCTCCAGGGCGACGCGCCGCGCGAGCTCCGAGCCGGTGGCGCGCCAGAGATGGGCGTACACCCGGCACAGCAGGGCGTTGTCGTACAGCATCTTCTCGAAGTGCGGCACGACCCAGTCGCGGTCGACGGAGTAGCGGGCGAAGCCGCCCCCGAGCTGGTCGTAGATCCCGCCCCGGGCCATCCGCTCGCAGGTGTCGCTCGCCATCTGGAGCGCGCCCTCGGCGCCGGTTCGCGCATGGTGCCTCAGCAGGAACTCCAGCACCATGGACGGCGGGAACTTCGGCGCCCCGCCGAATCCGCCGCGCTGCGGGTCGTACTCCCGGGTCAGCCCGAGCAGCGCCTGCGCGAGCTCCTCCTCACCGGGGGTCTGCGCGTCGCCGTAGGAGATCTCCCGCCCGGCCAGATCCCGGACGATCTTCCCGGCGACCTCGGTCACCTCGTCCCGCCGCTCGTCCCACGCCTGGTGCACACCCTGGAGCACCTGCCGGAAGGACGGCATGCCCTGCCGGGGAGCGGGCGGGAAGTACGTACCGAAGTAGAACGGCTCGGCGTCCGGAGTGAGGAAGACGGTCATGGGCCAGCCGCCCTGCCCGGTGGCCGCCTGCACGGCCTCCATGTAGACGGCGTCCACGTCGGGGCGTTCTTCCCGGTCGACCTTGACGCTCACGTAGTGTGCGTTGAGGTACTCGGCGGTCTCCTGGTCCTCGAAGGACTCGTGAGCCATGACGTGACACCAGTGACAGCTGCTGTATCCGATGCTGAGCAGGACGGGCACGTTCCGTTTCCGGGCCTCGTCGAAAGCCTCTCCCGACCAGGGCCGCCAGTCGACGGGGTTGTCGGCGTGCTGGAGCAGGTAAGGGGACGTCTCATGAGCCAGTCGGTTCGGCATGCTTCCATCCTGCCTCAGGACGGCGGCCCGGCCGTGGAACGCAGCCCCTCGCGCGAGCGAGCGGCCCCTAGGTCACCGGACCGCATCCGTTGATCGTCGCCCCCTCGCGCTCACGCCTCCCACCAAGGACACTCGTACACACAGGAGTTGCCGCCGGAGGGGGACGTGACATGCGGGACGCTCATCGGGCGGAGGCCGAGCGGCTGCTGGTGCGGGCCGTGGAGGAGGAGGTGCGCCGCTCGGGCGGGCGCAGCGACGGGAAGGTGCTGCTCGCGCGGGCGCGCGGGGCGCTCGACACCATGGCGCGGAGCGCGGGCGAGGAGTACGAGGCCTACACGCGCGCCCTCGACGAGGCGGCGGTCGGTCAGCTGACCTTCGGGCAGCGGTACGCCCGGGAGGGCGCCGGGACGCCGCTGCTGGTGGCCGCGGTCGCCGCGGTCGCGGCCGTCGTCGCCGACATGGCGCTGGGCACGGGGACCGGGACGGCTCTCGGGGCGGGTGTGACGGTGGGTGTCGTGGGGGCCGCGGCGACGGTGGTGAAGGTGGTCGGGTCGCATCTGCCGGCCGCGAGTCGTCGCGCAGGGGCCGTGAGCCAGCCCGGCGGGCCCGAACAGTTGCGGCTCCAGTGGCTGACGGCGCTGGAGGTGCGGGGCATCCGGCCGTTCCTGGACCAGCAGCGGGTGCTCGCGGCCTCGACGGGGCCGAAGAAGCCGGGGCCGCGGCTGCGGGGTGCGGACAAGAGCGCGGCGGCGCGCGGGCGCAACGTGCTGGAGCAGTCCTTCGGGCAGCTCCCCGAACCGTCGGAGCCCTTCGCGGGGCGGCGGCACGAGCTGGCGCAGATCCGGCAGTGGGTGCAGTCGGCCCGGGCGAGCACTCAGACGCAGCCGACGGTGGTGGTGCTGCACGGCACGCCCGGCAGCGGCCGTACGACGCTCGCGGTGCACGCGACGCACGATCTGAGGGACTACTTCCGCGGTGCCTGTGTCGTCGACCTGCGCGGGGACGGGCCGGGTGAGTCCCCGCTGTCCACCCGTGACGCGCTGCTGCATCTGCTGAACCGGCTCGGCGCGCCCCGCGAGCAGCTGCTGTTCCGTGAGCGTTCCTCGCCCGACCAGCAGGTCAAGCGGCTGGGCGAGCTGTATCACCAGCATCTGACGGGCCTGCCGGTCACGGTCGTCCTCGACGACGCCGCGGACGTGCAGCAGGTCCGCGCCCTGGTCCCGGAGCGGTCCGACAGCCTGGTGCTGGTGACCGCGCGGGGCCCGCTGGAGCTCGGGGATCTGCCCGCGCGGGTGCACCAGCTGGCGGTGACGCCGCTGGACGCGGCGGGTGCGGAGGAGCTGCTGGGCGCGGCGGCGCAGGACCGTTCCGGTCCGTACGACGCGGAGTCCGCGGACCGGGTCCGGGAGCTGTGCGGCGGGCTGCCGCTGGCGCTGCGCATCGCGGGGTCGTGCCTCGGCCCGCGCTCGCCGCGCGCGCTGGCCACGGACCTCGACGCGTACGGGCCGGTCGAGCCGGTCGAACGCGCCCTGTGGCTGCGTTACACCGACCAGTCGGAGACCGTGCGGCGGTTGCTGCGCCGGCTGGCCCTGGCCGGGCGGGCCTCGCTGGGTGCCGCCGCGGCCGCCGCGCTGCTGGCGACGGACGAGGCGGAGGCCAAGCGCCATCTGCAGGTCCTGACCCGGGCCGGTCTGATCGACCACGTCCGGGGCGACCGCTACCGGCTGCACGACCTGGTGCGTTCCTTCGCGCAGGCCCGCCTGCTCGACGAGGAGGAGCCGGCGGAGCGCACGGCGGCGCAGGAGCGGCTGATCGTGAACTACGCCGAGCTGGCCGACTCGGTGCTGCGGATGGTCGACGGCAACATGTCGACCCGGACGAACCGCTTCAGCCCCTACGGCTTCACCTCCCTCGACGAGGCGCTGCGCTGGCTGGACGACGAGTCGAGCTTCATCACGGCGGCGCTGCGGCATGCCGAGGGGGTGGACCAGGCGGCGGTGCTGAACCTGCTGGGCGCGCTGTGCGACTACTGCCTGCTGCGGGGCGACCTGTACCGCCTGGGCGAGATCAGCGAGCTGGCGCAGGCGGTGGACCAGGGCCTGCTGGTCCGCTCGGTGCAGTGGCGTACGGGTATCGCGGCCCGGCAGCTCGGCGAGCTCGACAAGGCCCGCACCACCCTCGCCTCGGTCGTGGACCTCTACCGGGAGGCCCACCACGACGCGGGTGCCGCCCGCGCGCTGTGCTCCCTCGGCATCACGCTGCACCACCAGGGCAATCTGACGGAGGCGTCGGAGAAGCTCCGTGAGGCCCTCGCCCTGCAGTCCTCCCCTGAGCTGGCCACGGACCGGGCGTGGACGATGCACGCCTTGGCGGCGGTCGAGCGGGACCGGGCCCGGGTGGCGGAGGCGCTGGCTCTGCTGACCGAGTCCCTGGTGCTGCACCGGGCGGGCGAGTCCGTGCACGGCCAGGCGTGGGCGCACTTCCAGCTCGGTCAGCTGGGGCTGCGCATGGGCGACGTCCCGCGCGCCGAGTCCGAGCTGCGCGCGGCCCTCGACCTGTACGGCCGTACCCGGGACGCCCGCGGCGAGGCCTGGGCCCTGACGCAGCTGGCCCGTGCGCTGCTGGTCGCCGGGGACGCGTCCCCGGCGGTGGAGGAACTGCGCGGGGCTGCCGCCCGGCACCGCGACAACGAGGACGCGCGCGGTGAGGCATGGACCCTGTACTACCTGGGCCAGGCACTGGAGGAGACGGGCGATCTCGACCAGGCGGTCCGCGAACTGGAGCGCGCCCGCACGATGTTCTCCCGCATGCGTGACGTCTACGGTCTGGCCTGCGCCCGCCACCACTCGGCCCGCGTCACCCGCAACCAGCGGGCGGCCCAGACGGGCTCGCTGCGCAACTCGGGCTTCGCCCGCCAGCTCCTGGTCGACGCCCGGGCCGACTTCCAGCGCATCGGCGTCGCCCACGGCGAGGCCTGGACGTGCCTGGAACTGGCGGTCGTGGACGCGGGCAACGCCCGCACCCAGCAGGCTCTGGCCCTGTGCGACGAGGCGGTGGACCTCTTCACGTCCTACGGCGACCGCCGGGGCGAGGACTGGGCCCGCTTCCTGCGCTGCACCCTCCTGCCGTACGCCGCACCGGGCGGCATGGAGGTGGGTACGGCGGTGGCCCAGGAGGAGCTGGCGCAACTGTCCCGCGCGAGCCACGGGCTGCGCGACCGCAAGCTGGACGACAACCTCGACGCGTTCCAGCTGCTGCTGGAGCGGGGCGTGACCCTGGAGGCGGGCTGGCAGGCCTGGCGCCTGGGCATGGTCCCGGACCGGCATGCGCGTGAGGTGATGGGGGTGGCGGTGGAGACGGGGGCCTAGGCCAGACTCCTTGGGGGGACGCCGGGTGCGCGTCGGGGTTCTCCTGGCTCCAGGCGCCGCCCTCCCACGGGCGTGGTGCCTGACGGTGGCACTCCCGACGCGCGCGGCGCACCCGTCGGCGGCGCTTGTCGCCGGCCACCGACGGGTGGCGCCCCCTCGGGGGGCGTCAGCCTTGCTTCTTGCCGCCCTGGCCGGAGGGCTCCGCTTCCGCGGATTCCGTCCGGGCCGGCTCCGCCGCCGGCTGCTCCGCCTGCTCCGCCTGCTCCGCCTTCGGGTCCGGCACCTGCGTGAAGTCGACCCGGTTCATGTGCCGGCTCATCGACTTCATCAGGGCCCACACCGCCAGGGCCATCGCCGCGAAGACGATGAAGCCGAGGACGCCGGGGGTGACCTTGTCCTCGTCGACCTCCTTGGCGAAGGAGACGAGGTGCGTCATTGCCAGGCTTGCGCTTGCGCTCATGTCAGGCATTGTCGCGGATGCCCGCGAAGAGGTCGTCCTCGGGGAGGGAGGTATCGACGAGGGCCTTCGCCAGCTCGTACTCCTCCGTCGGCCAGACCTCCTTCTGGATCTCCATCGGCACCTTGAACCAGCCGCCGTCCGGGTCGATCTGCGTGGCATGGGCGATCAGCGCCTTGTCGCGGATCTCGTAGAAGTCGGCGCACGGGATGTGCGTGGTGAGCGTGCGCTGCTTCATGCCGAACTCCTCCCAGCGCTTGAGCCAGTCCCCGTAGGGGGACTCCAGGCCGCGGTCGAGCATCGCCTGGTGCAGGGCCTCGGTGCGCGGGCGGTTGAAGCCCTGGTTGTAGTAGAGCTTCTGCGGCTGGTAGGCGGGGCCGTACTCCGCCTCCGGGTACTTCTCGGTGTCCGCGGCCGACTCGAACGCCACCATGGAGATCTTGTGGGTCATGATGTGGTCGGGGTGCGGGTAGCCGCCGTTCTCGTCGTACGTGGTGATCACCTGGGGGCGGAAGGCGCGGATCTTGCGCACCAGCTCCCCGGCCGCGTGGTCCACGTCCTCCAGGGCGAAGCAGCCCTCCGGCAGCGGCGGCAGCGGGTCGCCCTCGGGCAGGCCCGAGTCGACGAAGCCGAGCCATTCCTGCTTGACGCCCAGGATCTCCCGGGCCTCGTCCATCTCCTTCTTGCGTACCTCGTGGATGTGCTCCTCGATGTACGCGTCGCCCTGGAGCTTGGGATTGAGGATGGAGCCGCGTTCCCCGCCCGTGCAGGTCACGACCAGCACGTCCACCCCCTCGGACACGTACTTCGCCATGGTCGCAGCGCCCTTGCTCGACTCGTCGTCGGGGTGGGCGTGAACGGCCATCAGTCGCAACTGGTCAGTCAAGACTCAATCCTCAGTAAGTCGGCGCCCTGTGTGCGTCGGCGCAATCAGCGGCTTCTATAGTGACCGAATCGGGGGGCGAATAATTCCGGGACCCGGTCCTGGAGCCCCTTCCGGGACCTTCGTCCCGGCCCTGCCAGGAGGACGATCATGAGTACGGCGAGCACGCGGCTGCCCGAGGGCCGATACGGCCGTTCCTCGGACGAGCGCGCCGACCGTACGCTCAAGGTCGTGGGCACCGTCCTCGCGGTGGCGCTGCTGGGGCTCCTCGGCTGGTTCGGCTACCACTACGTCGCCAAGAGCGAGATCAGCGCCGAGGTGATCAGCTTCGAGCCGGGCCAGAAGTCCGTGCAGGTGCATCTGGAGGTCCGCAAGGACGCCGGCGCCAAGGGCTACTGCACGGTGCGCTCGCAGGCCGAGGACGGGGCCGAGGTGGGCCGGGCCGACTTCCGCTTCGACGGGGACGGGACCCGCATCGACAAGGTCGTCACGCTCCGTACGACCTCCCCGGGGACCACGGCCGAGCTGCTGGGCTGCCACACCGGCTGACGCCGACCGGCATCACCTGGAATACGTAGTGCCTGACCTGCATTGACGTGAATCTGGTGGCTTATGTCCTCCCCCTCGGGCCCCTGAATTGTTAGGCTCGTGGTTTCGCCCTTCCGTGAAGGAACATTCTTCTGGGTAGGGCGATGCTTTGTATTCCCAGTACCTACGAGGAGCACCTGTGACCCAGACCAGCGAGAACGTCACCTGGCTGACCCAGGAGGCGTACAACAAGCTCAAGGCTGAGCTTGAGCACCTTACTGGTCCCGCGCGGGCGGAGATCTCCGCGAAGATCGCCGCCGCGCGCGAGGAGGGCGACCTGCGTGAGAACGGCGGGTACCACGCGGCCAAGGAGGAACAGGGCAAGCAGGAGCTCCGTGTGCGCCAGCTCACCCAGCTCCTGGAGAGCGCCAAGGTCGGTGAGGCGCCCGCGGCGGACGGCGCGGTGGCGCCCGGCATGGTCGTCACGATCGCGTTCGACGGTGACGAGGACGACACGCTGACGTTCCTGCTCGCCTCCCGCGAGTACGCGAGCTCCGACATCGAGACCTACTCGCCGCAGTCCCCGCTGGGCACCGGCGTGATCGGCCACAAGGTCGGCGAGGACGCGGAGTACGAGCTGCCGAACGGCAAGAAGGCCCTGGTGAAGATCCTCAAGGCCGAGCCGTACGAGGGCTGACCCGCCGCCGTCCGAGCCCTGATCTGCCCCCGGCGCCCACAGGCCCCGGGGGCGTTTGTCATGCCGTCGCCGAGCGGTACTTGCGCACCGCCAGGGTCCGGAAGACCACCAGGATGAGGACCGAGTAGATCAGTGAGGCCCACACCGGGTGCTGCATGGGCCAGGCGTCCGACGTCGACTGGCCCGGGTTGGCGAAGAGGACCCGGCAGGCCTGGACCGTGGCACTGAACGGGTTCCACTCGGCGATGTGGCGCAGCCACGGGGTCATGTGACTGGTGTCCACGAACGCGTTCGAGATGAACGTGACCGGAAAGAGCCAGATCAGGCCGCTGGACGTGGCCGCCTCGGGGGTCCGCACGGACATGCCGATCAGGGCGCCGATCCAGGTGAACGCGTAGCCGAGCAGGAGCAGCAGGCCGAAGGCCGCGAGGACCTTGGCGGCGTTGGTGCTGCCGTCCGAGCCGACGCGCCAGCCGACCAGGAGGGCGACCACGGCGAGGACCACCAGGGTCAGGGCCGTCTGCACGGAGTCGGCGAGGGTGCGCCCGGTGAGCACCGCGCCGCGTGCCATGGGCAGGGAGCGGAAGCGGTCGATGAGGCCCTTGTGCATGTCGTCGGCGATGCCGGCGCCGGAGCTGGCGGTGGCGAACGTGACGGTCTGCGCGAAGATGCCCGCCATCAGGAAGTTCTTGTAGTCGGCGGCACTGGTGCTGTTGCCGATCTGCATGGAGCCGCCGAAGACGTAGGTGAACAGCACCACGAACATGATCGGCTGGATCAGCCCGTAGATGATCATCTCGGGGATCCGGGACATGCGGATCAGGTTCCGCTTGGCGACGACCAGGGAGTCCCGGATCGACTGGCTGACCGGGTTCGCGGCCGGCGCGACGCGCACGGTGTCGGTTGCGGCGCTCACTGGACGGCCTCCTTGTCGTTCTCCTGGTCCTTGGCCTCGGCCACGTGTCCCGTGAGGGACAGGAAGACGTCGTCGAGGGTCGGCCGGCGCAGGCCGATGTCGTCGATCTCGATGCCGCGGGTGTCCAGCTCGCGGATGACCTCGGCGAGGAGCTTGGCGCCGCCGGTCACGGGGGCGGTGAGCTTGCGCATGTGCTCCTCGACGGTGGTCTCGCCCTTGCCGAAGCCGGCGAGGACCTCGGCGGCGCCCTGGATGTGCTCGCGTTCGTGCACCACGACCTCGACGCGCTCGCCGCCGGTGCGGGCCTTGAGCTGGTCGGAGGTGCCCTGGGCGATGACCTTGCCGTGGTCGACCACCGCGATGTCGTGCGCCAGGTGGTCGGCCTCCTCCAGGTACTGCGTGGTGAGCAGCAGCGTCGTGCCTCCGGAGACCAGTTGCTTGATGACCTCCCACAGCTGCTGGCGGTTGCGGGGGTCGAGGCCCGTCGTCGGCTCGTCCATGAACATCACGGGCGGCGAGACGACCAGGGCGGCCGCGAGGTCGAGGCGGCGGCGCATGCCTCCCGAGTAGGTCTTGGCGGGGCGGTCGGCGGCGTCCGCGAGATGGAACTGCTCCAGCAGTTCGGCCGCGCGCTCCTTCGCCGCCTTGGCCCGCATCTGGTAGAGCTGGCCGACCATCTGGAGGTTCTCCCGGCCGGTGAGGTATTCGTCGACGGCCGCGAACTGGCCGGACAGGCCGATGGAGCGGCGGACCGCGTCAGGCTGTTTGAGCACGTCGATTCCCGCGACGACCGCCCGGCCGCTGTCGGGGCGCAGCAGGGTGGTCAGGCAGCGGACGGTCGTGGTCTTGCCCGCGCCGTTCGGCCCGAGCAGGCCGAGGACCGTGCCCTCGGGCACGTCGAGGTCGACGCCGTCCAAGGCCTTTACGTCACCGAAGGTCTTGACCAGACCTTCGGCGTAGATGGCGCCTGGCATATGAGTCTCCACGTCTTCGGGGATGGCCGGACAGACGTCCGGCAAAGCTTGGCACCAACACACCATAACGCGATGTATCGCGTCTCACAATGCGCTTTTCCTGGTTACTCTTCGTGTGACGAAAGGATCTTGGGCCGGCCCGGGAGCCGGGTCAGCCGATGACCGTGTAGCCCGCCTCGCGCAGCGCCTGACCCACCTCGGCGCAGTGCGCCGGGCCCTTCGTCTCCAGGTGCAGCTCGACCTCCGCCTCCGTGAGCCCGAGCCGCGGGTCGGTCCGGACATGGCTCACATCGAGGACGTTAGCGTCGACCACTGACAACGCGCCCAGAAGAGTGGCGAGAGCTCCGGGCCGGTCCGTCAGCCGCAGCCGCACCGCGAGGTAGCGGCCCTGCGCGGCCATGCCGTGCCGCAGCACCCGCTCCATCAGCACCGGGTCGACGTTGCCGCCGGACAGCACCGCGACGACCGGGCCCTCGAAGGCGCCGGGCTCGCTCAGCAGCGCCGCGACCGGGCTCGCCCCGGCCGGCTCCACGACCAGCTTGGCCCGCTCCAGGCACAGCAGCAGCGCGGCGGACAGCTCGTCCTCGCTGACCGTGCGCACCTCGTCGACCAGCTCGCCGACGATCCCGAACGGCACGTCGCCGGGCCGCCCGACCTTGATGCCGTCGGCCATCGTCGCCGGGTTCTCGACCGACACCGGCCGGCCCGCCGCCAGCGAGGGCGGGTAGGCCGCCGCGCCCGCCGCCTGCACACCCACGACCCGCACGTCCGGCCGCAGGGACTTCACCGCCACCGCGATCCCGGCGGCCAGCCCGCCCCCGCCGATGCCGACCAGGATCGTGCGCGCCTCCGGGCACTGCTCCAGGATCTCCAGGCCCACCGTGCCCTGGCCCGCGATGATGTCGGGGTGGTCGAAGGGGTGGATGAACACCGCGCCCGTCTCGGCCGCGTACTCCTGCGCCGCGGCCAGCGTCTCGTCGACGACCTGGCCGTGCAGACGTACCTCGGCCCCGTAGTCACGGGTGGCACTGACCTTGGGCAGCGGGGCGCCCTTCGGCATGAACACCGTGGAGCGCACGCCGAGCAGGGCGGAGGCGAGGGCGACGCCCTGCGCGTGGTTGCCGGCGCTCGCGGCGACGACACCGGCGGCGCGCTCCTCCGGCAGCAGACCGGCGATCCGCACGTACGCGCCGCGCAGCTTGAACGAGCCCGTCCGCTGCAGGTTCTCGCACTTGAGGTGGACCGGCGCACCGACCATCTGGGACAGGTGCCTGCTGCCCTCCATCGCGGTCACCCGCGCCACACCCGACAGCATCTTCTGCGCACCGCGCACGTCGTCGAGGGTGACGGGCCGAAAGGAGTCAGCCGTGCTGTAGCTCATGACTCCAGCATCGCAGTTCACAGGCGGGAACGACCGTTGTGACCAACCTCCGAGACCCGCTTTGCGCAGCGCCGGTACGGCCCGCCTTCCGGCCGCGTACCCTGTCCCCCAATCTGCCAGCCCTCCACGAAGTGAGCCCCCGGCCATGCCCACAACACCTGAAATGTCGATGGACATGACGACCGTCGGTGACACCGGTCTTCTCGACACGCTGCAGCACGAGGTGGCGCTGTTCGCCCGCCGTGCCGAACAGACCCGGCTCGGCGGGGTCGGTCAGGTGCGCAACTCCATGGACCGCGCCGCGTACCTGCTGCTCAACCGCCTCGACAAGGAAGGCCCGATGGGCGTCAAGGCGCTCGCCGCGAGCATGGGGATCGACTCGTCGACGGTCACCCGGCAGGTGGCACCGCTCGTCGACACCGGCCTGGTCAAGCGCACCTCGCACCCCGAGGACGGGCGCGCGGTGGTGCTGCAGCTGTCCCCGCGCGGCCAGGCCCGCCTGGAGGAAGTGCGCTCCTCCCGACGGCAGTTGATGGCCGAGCTAACCCACGACTGGGAGCCCGGCGAGCGCGAGGCGTTCTGCGACCTCCTCACGCGCTTCAACAGCGCCCTGTCCTCCCGGATGGCGGCGCAGGGGGTGCCGGGGCCGGAGGCGGAACCGGCGTCCTGAACGCCCCGCCGCGCGGGGGCAGCGCGTACGACGGCGAAGACCCACGCGTGCACGGCACCGTCCGAGCCGTGCGCGGCTCTTGACCTCGGGGCCCTCCCTGGCCTGATATGAGACCGGGCCCCGCCGCGCGCGGCCGGGTGCCCGCATCCTCAGGGTCGCCGTCAGGCGGGAGGCGCGGTGCTGGAGCGGCATGCGTCCCGGGCAACCCGACGCGCCCGGGAGTTCGAGGCGTTCGTCGCGGGCGCCGCCGGGCGGCTGCTGCACGCCGCCACGCTGCTCACCGCGGAGGCCCCGGACGACAACCCCCGCGCGCGGCGCCTGCTGACGCGGTCACTGGCCCACACCTACGCGAGCTGGGACCGGCTGCGCGGCGAGGACCCCTACGACCGCACCCGCTCGCACCTCGCCGTCCGCTTCGCTCGCGGGGCGTGGCACCACGGCGGGCTCGGCCGCTCCCGCCCGGATCCCGCGAGCCCCCTGGCCCCGCTGACCCCGCAGGAACGGCTGGTCCTGGTCCTCCGGCTCTACGAGGGCGTCGCCGAGGAGCAGACGGCCGCCCTGCTCGGGCTGTCCCCGGAGCGCGTACGGGCGATCTGCCACCGGGCCACGTCGGCCCTGCTGCACCGGCCACGGGGCCCGGCGCCCGCGGTGACGGCCACGAAGGCGGTGCCGTCATGAGCCCGGCCCGCGAACGGAGGGCGGCATGAGCGGGAACAACCGCGAGGCGGCCGTACGACGGCTCCTGGAGCAGGCGCCGCGCCCCGTGCCGCCCGAGATCCACACGGAGGCGGTGCGCCGCGGCGGCCGCATGCTGCGGCGCCGGACGCTCGCCCGCCGCGTCCTGTGGCTGCTGCTGCTCGCGGCGAGCCTGGCGTTCACCGTGTGGGCGCTGACGGCCCGCCCGTGGGTGGAGCCGCCGTCCGAGACGACTCCACCCCTCAGCGGCTGGTGACCCCGTGAGGGGGCCCCTCTAGCCGAGCGCCTGCTGCAGGTCCTCCAGCAGGTCCTCGACGTTCTCGATGCCCACGGACAGGCGCACCAGGTCGCCGGGGACCTCCAGGGCCGAACCGGCCACGGACGCGTGCGTCATGCGGCCGGGGTGCTCGATCAGCGACTCGACGCCGCCCAGGGACTCGCCCAGCGTGAAGATCCTGGCGCGGTTGCAGACCTCGACGGCCGCCTCCTCACCGCCCTCGACCCGGAAGGAGACCATGCCGCCGAACGACTTCATCTGCTTGGCGGCAACCTCGTGACCCGGGTGCTCCGGCAGCCCCGGGTACAGCACGCTGCTCACGCGCGCGTGCCGGGTGAGCATGTCGGCGATCCTGGCCGCGTTCTCGCTGTGCCGGTCCATGCGCACGGACAGGGTCTTGGTGCCGCGCAGCACCAGCCAGGAGTCGAAGGGCCCGGCGACCGCGCCCATCGCGTTCTGGTGGAAGGCCAGTTCCTCGCCGAGGCCGGCGTCGGCGGTGATCAGGGCGCCGCCCACGACGTCGGAGTGACCGCCCATGTACTTGGTCAGCGAGTGCACGACGATGTCCGCGCCCAGCGCCAGCGGCTGTTGGAGGTAGGGCGTGGCGAAGGTGTTGTCGACGACGAGGCGGGCGCCCGCGTCCCGGGCGACCTGGGCGACGGCGGCGATGTCGGTGATGCCCAGGAGCGGGTTGGAGGGGGTCTCCACCCAGACGACCTTGGTCTTCGGGGTGACGGCGGCCCGCACGGCGGCCGGGTCGCTCGTGTCGGCGACCGACCACTCCACGCCCCAGCGGGCGACGACCTTGGCGAACAGACGGAACGTGCCGCCGTACGCGTCGTTCGGGATGACCACGTGGTCGCCCGGGCTGAGCAGCGTACGCAGCAGGCAGTCCTCGGCCGCCAGCCCGGACGCGAACGCGAGACCGCGGCGGCCGCCCTCCAGGGCGGCGAGGTTCTCCTCCAGCGCGGTCCTGGTGGGATTGGCGCTGCGGCTGTACTCGTAGCCGCCGCGCAGGCCGCCGACGCCGTCCTGCTTGTAGGTCGAGACCTGGTAGATCGGCGGGACGACCGCGCCCGTCAGGGGGTCGGCGGTGTTGCCCGCGTGGATCGCGAGCGTCTCGAAGTGCTGACTGATGTGCCTGTCGCTCATGAACACCGAGGGTAGTGCGCCGGGGCGAAGAGTGCCGGGGGTCCGCGTGACGCGGGGGTTTTCCACAGGTTCGGGGAGCAGGTTGGCCAATTGTCGGCGCGGTCTGGTTCGCTTGTTGCATGGAGATTCTCTGGGTCCTGATCGCGCTGGTCATGCTGGGCTTCGTGCTGCTCCCCTTCCTGCGGCGCAGGCGCGGCGCGGCGATAGGACTGGTCTCGCCCGACCACCCGGACGCGGCCGACCCGGCGAACTACGGCTTCGTCCTGGAGGAGGAGCTCGACATCCGCATGCCCGGCCCCGACCAGGACCTGCTGGACGTCCTGGACGTGGTGCAGCGCACGCAGGACTACCGCGCCGCGCAGCAGCTCCTGGCGGGCACGGAAACGGAGGGCGAGCGGCGCTGGCAGCGCGTGCAGGCCTTCGCGGGCGCCGCCTCGCTGGAGCTCTCGCGGCGGCCCGGCGGGGTGAGCGAGACGCCGGGCGGGCAGTGGCTGCGCGTGTGGCGGTCCGAGGCACCCAAGGACGCGGGCGGCGCGGCGGTGCACGCCGAGTTCCTGGTGCAGCAGGCCTGGCGTACGGCCACACCCGGGACGGACGAGTTCCGGATCATCATGGAGGAGGCGAGGACGGCGTGCGGCGAGGCGGCGCTGCTCGCCCCCGGCGACCCGATCCCCTACATCGTCGAGCTGTCCGTGGCCCGCGGTCTCGGCTACTCCCAGAAGGACTTCGAGCAGGTCTGGCTGAAGATCCTGGACCGCGCCCCGGCCCACATGGGAGCGCACCTGGCCGCGCTGCACTACTGGTGCGAGAAGTGGCACGGCTCCCGTGCGGAGGCCTACTCGTTCGCCGAGGCCGCGGCGGCCCGGGCGCCCCAGGGCTCCCTCCTCTCGGCGATGCCCCTCTTCGCGGTGTTCGAGCACCTCCCCGAGGTGACCCTCGTCGCGAGCTTCTGGCAGAGCGAGGTCGTCACGAAGGCGGTACACGGCGCGCTGCACGCGGTGCACTCGGCCCGCCCGGACGACCCGATGCTGGCGCACGTGCGGCACATGCTGGTGTTCTTCCTGGTCCGCAGCGAGCGCTGGTCCGAGGCCATGAACCAGCTGATCCACATCGACGGCCATGTGGGCGCCCTGCCCTGGACGCTGTCCGCCGACCCGGCGGCGGAGTTCGCGGTGTACCGGGCGCTGGCGGTGGCGGGCTACGAGGCGAACGGCGGCAGCCCGGCGAGCCTGCCGCACTGACGCCCGCCCGGGCCGGGTCCCCACCGGAATTCCGGGAGGTCCCGGCACGTTGCAGAGGGCGTCGCCCCGATTGGAGACCGCATGTTCCTGGACAACCGCACGCCCCTCCTGCCGACTCCCGAGCAGGCGCTGCCCGGCCGCCCGGAGCCGGTGTTCACGGTCCCCGACCGCCACACCGTCCTCGGCAACCCGCTGCTCGGCCCCTACCCCGAGGGCCTGGAGACCGCCGACCTCGGCCTGGGCTGCTTCTGGGGCGCGGAGCGCAAGTTCTGGCAGCTCCCGGCCGGTGTGTGGACGACGCTCGTCGGCTACCAGGGCGGTCACACCGAGCACCCCACGTACGAGGAGGTCTGCTCGGGGCTGACCGGCCACACGGAGGTCGTGCGCGTGGTCTTCGACCCGGCACTGATCTCGTACGAGCGTCTCCTCAAGACGTTCTGGGAGTCGCACGACCCCACGCAGGGCTTCCGCCAGGGCAACGACGTGGGCACGCAGTACCGCTCGGCGATCTACACCCACACCCCCGAGCAGGCGGCCACCGCCAAGTCCTCCCGCGAGGCGTACCAGAAGGTCCTCACGTCCTCCGGCTACGGCGACATCACCACGGAGATCGTCCCGACCGAAGGCCGCCCCTTCTATCCGGCGGAGGACTACCACCAGCAGTACCTGGACAAGAACCCCGCGGGCTACTGCGGCATCGGCGGCACGGGGGTGTCCTGCCCGATCGGCGTGGCCAAGGCCGGTGGGTGACCCTTCGGGCTCCGCCGCGAGCCTCGGCGGGGGCTGGATCTTCGAGGAGAGTCTGCGGCCGTTCTGCGAGTCGGTCGCGGAGTTCTGCGGCTACGACTTCGACGACTCGGACTGGCAGGCCGTCGAGAACGCCCTCCCCGGCACCGACGTGGAAGAGCCCGGCGGCTGGTACGACTACCCGCTGTCGGGCCGTACCCCCATGACCCTGCTGGTCGCGGCCGACCCGGGCTCGTCCGTCGTCTTCGTCCGGCTCACCGGGGAGCCGGACGACCGTACGCGGGCCCGGATCGAGGCGGCGGTGCACATCTTCAGCAGGTACACCATGCGCTGACGGCCCGCCTTTCGAGGGACGGGGCTGCTGCGGGCGCGCGCGCAGCCAATAAGGTGCCTGCGTGACTGCGCCTCTGAGTTCCGACAGATCCCGTGCCGCGCTGCGGATATCCGCGCGGGTGTCCGGTGAGTTCCTGCTGGTGTTGGCCGGGCTGGCCGTGACCCTGTGGCTGCTGGGCCGGATGTGGTCGGTGGTGTGGCCGCTCGTGGTCGGGCTGTTGCTGACCACGCTGACCTGGCCCGTGGCCCGGTTCCTGCGCCGTCGGGGGTGGCCGCCGGCGCTGGCCGCCTCGGTCGTGACCGTGCTGTTCCTGCTGGTCGCATCCGGTGTGGTCGCACTGATCGCCGTGCCGGTGGCGTCCCAGTCGGGAGAGCTGACCGACGGTGTCGTGGAGGGTATCCAGCGGCTGCGCGAGTGGGCCGCCGGGCCGCCGCTGAACATCGGGGACGCACAGATCAACCAGGCCTTCGACAGTGCGGTCTCGCGCGCCCAGGAGGGCGTCGGCAGCATGGTGGGCGCTGTCGTCACGGGCGTGAGCACCGTGGTCAACGGTGTCGTCACCGCCGTCCTCGCGCTGTTCCTGATGTTCTTCTTCCTCAAGGACGGCCCGCGGTTCCTGCCGTGGCTGTCCCGTCAGCTGCCCGGCCGGCTCGCCACCGACGTCCCGGCCGTGTTCACGCGCGGCTGGGCCACCCTGGGCTCCTTCGTGCGGTCCCAGGCGGCCGTAGGCCTGCTCGACGCCGTGCTGATCGGCCTGGGCCTGTGGGTCCTGGGCGTTCCGCTGGTGCTTCCGCTGGCTGTGCTGACCTTCGTCTCCGCGTTCGTGCCGATCATCGGCGCCCTGTTCGCCGGGTTCGTCGCGGTGCTCATCGCGCTGGTCTCCAACGGACTGACGGACGCGCTGATCGTGCTGGCGATCATCGTCGTGGTGCAGCAGCTGGAGGGCAACGTCTTCCAGCCCATGATCCAGAGCCGCGGCCTGGGCCTGCACGCGGCCGTCGTGCTGCTGGCGGTGACCCTGGGCGGCAGCCTGGCCGGCATCGTCGGCAGCCTGCTCGCCGTTCCGATCGCGGCGCTGATCGCGGTGGTCTGGAACTACATACGGGAGCAACTCGTCGATCCGGCGGACGACGCGAGCACCGGCGAGCCGGACGCCGGCGCGGTCGTCCCGTCCTGAGCAGCCGGCAGCCGGAGACATTGGCCGGAACCGGTAGCGGAGACGGCGGCCGGAAGCCGGGCGCGCGAACGGCCCCGCCCAGGTCGCGGGGCCGCTCCTCGCTTGCGAGTCTGCAGGCGAGAGGAGTGCCGCCTTATGGTTCCTGCCGCCGCGTCACCCGTACGTCTGGAAGCGTCCGTCGATCCCCGGTTGTCCCGATGGCTGTGGCTGGTGAAGTGGCTGCTCGCCATCCCGCACTACATCGTGCTGTTCTTCCTGTGGATCGCGTTCGCCGTCGTGACCGTGATCGCCTTCTTCGCCGTCCTGTTCACCGCGCGCTACCCCCGTGCCCTCTTCGACTTCAGCGTCGGCGTGCTGCGCTGGAACTGGCGGGTCGGCTACTACGCGCACACCGCGCTCGGCACCGACCGGTACCCGCCGTTCACCCTCGCCGACGTGCCCGACTACCCGGCGCGCTTCGACGTCGCCTACCCCGAGCGGCTGTCGCGCGGACTGGTGCTGGTGAAGTGGTGGCTGCTGGCGATCCCGCAGTACATCGCCGTCGGGATCATCGCCGGTGGCGGCTGGGGCTGGGGCGACGGGGAGGGCTGGCGGGGCGGCGGGCTGATGCCGTACCTCTCCCTGGTGGCCGTGGTCGTCCTGCTGTTCACCGCCCGCTACCCGCGGCACCTCTTCGACTTCCTGATCGGCCTGGCCCGCTGGACGGCGCGGGTGGCGGCCTACGCCGCGCTGCTGACGGACCAGTACCCGCCGTTCCGGCTCGACATGGGCGGGCAGGAGCCCCGACCGGCGTCACCACCGGCTTCGCCACCAGCCTCCCCGCTGACCAAGGCCTGACCCCGCGAAGGGCCCAATTCACAGCGGAAGCGTTTCCTCCCGCCCTACGCGCCCTCGCATGGTTATGAGACGAGCGTTACAGCTGATCATGGTCATCGCTCTGGCCCTCGCGGGGGCGGTCCAGGGCGGAGCGGGCACGGCGCGGGCCGAGGAGGACGGGACGGCGACCGGGCTGCAGCTGCTGTTCTGCAACACCCTTTAGCCCAGCCTCTCCCCGAGGAACTCCTCCCACGTCCGCTTCCCCGTCTCGGCTCCGTCCAGCGTCAGGTTCGCGCCCGCCCGGTACGCCCGCCCCGCCTTGCCGGGGATGCGCACCGGCAGCATCGGGCGGCGGCTGCCGCGCAGGCCGAGGTAGGGGCGGGCGAGGGCGGCGAGGTCGTGGACGTCCGGCCCGGTCAGATCCGGGACCAGGCCGGACGGGGCGCCGAGGGCCAGTTCCGCGAGGCGGGCGGCGACCTCGCGCGAGTCCACCGGCTGGAGCCGGAGGCCGCCGGGGACCGGGAAGACCGGCAGCTTCGCCATCTTCTCGACCATGGTGAACGCCAGGTCGTGGAACTGGGCCGCGCGCAGGGTCGTCCAGGGGATGCCCGAGCCGGCGACGGCCCGCTCCGACTCCAGCTTCGTCCGCATCCAGGCCAGTGGGACCCGGTCGGCGCCGATGACGGAGATGTAGAGCAGGTGCCGCACACCGGCCCGGGACGCGGCGCGCACCAGGGTGCGGGTCGCCTTGTCGTCGCCCTTGGGGCCGCCCGCCAGGTGCAGCACGGTCCCCACTCCGTCGACGGCGGCCTCGACGCCCTCGCCCTTCAGCAGGTCGCCGGTGACGTACGCGATGCCGTCCGTGGCGGGGCGGGCGTGCCGGGTGAGGATGCGCACGTCGTGGCCGGAGGCGCGCAGCAGCGGGACGACGTGGCCGCCCAGGGTGCCCGTGCCGCCGGTGACCAGGATCGGTGATGTCATGACTGCTCCCCAGCTCTTTCGCCGTGTGATGTCGCCTTCGCCGGTATGACGTGCGACGGCACGACGATGTGACGCGTGGGGGTGCGGGTCGCTCAGCCGCCGCTGCCGTAGGGCCTGGTGATGATCTCCAGACGGTGGCCGTCGGGGTCGTCGAAGTAGGCCCCGCGGCCGCCGTCGTTGTGGTTGATCTCGCCGGGACGGCTGTGGAACGGGTCCGCCCAGTACGTCAGGCCGGCTTCCCGGATGCGGCCGAAGATCTCGTCGAACTCGTCCTCCGAGACGAGGAAGGCGTAGTGCTGCGGCGTGATGGCGCCGGGGCTGTCCATGAAGTCGAGGGTCACGCCGTTGGAGATCTCGACCGGGAGGAACGGGCCGTAGGGCGGACTCACGTCGAGCCCCAGGAGGTCGGCGAGGAACCGGGCCGAGGCGCGCTTGTCGTGGGCGGCGACGATGGTGTGGTTCAGCTGCACGGTCATGGCTGGCCTCCCCTGACGTACCTGGCGGACCCCCTGGTGCACTCCCCCCACGTGTACCCAGCGCACTCCCTGACGTGTACCCCGCGTGCGCCCCGTCGTGCATCAGGAATGCCCTGAGGGCCCCGGCACGCGTGCGGGGGCCCTCAGGGGGTGCTTTCCAGCAGGCCGGGGGTCAGATCGTCGCCGTGTCGATCACGAACCGGTAGCGCACGTCGCTGGCCTGGACCCGCTCGTACGCCTCGTTGATCTGGTCACCGCGGATCAGCTCGATCTCGGCGCCGAGGCCGTGCTCGGCGCAGAAGTCCAGCATCTCCTGGGTCTCCGCGATGCCGCCGATCATGGAACCGGCGAGGGTCTTGCCGCCGCCGATCACCGAGAAGAGGTTGAGGGAGACGGGCTCCTCGGGGGCGCCGACGTTCGCCAGCGTGCCCTCGGTCTTCAGCAGCGACAGGTAGGCGTTGAAGTCCAGCGGGGCGGACACCGTGGACACGATCAGGTCGAACGTGCCGGCCAGCTCCTCGAAGGTCTTCGGGTCGCTGGTGGCGTAGTAGTGGGCCGCACCCAGGCGCAGGCCGTCCTCCTGCTTGCGCAGGGACTGCGACAGCACGGTCACCTCGGCACCGAGGGCGTTGGCGATCTTGACGCCCATGTGGCCGAGGCCGCCCAGGCCGACGATCGCGACCTTCTTGCCGGGGCCGGCACCGAAGCGCCTGAGCGGGGAGTACAGGGTGATGCCGGCGCACAGCAGCGGGGCCGCGACGTCGAGGGCGAGACCGTCGGGGATGCGGACGACAAAGTTCTCGTCGACGACGACGTTCTGCGAGTAGCCGCCGTAGGTGGGCTCGCCGTCCTTGCCGATGCCGTTGTACGTGGGGACGTTGCCCTTGACGCAGTACTGCTCGCGGCCGGCCTTGCAGTTCTCGCACTCGCGGCAGGAGTCGACCATGCATCCGACGCCCACGCGGTCGCCGACGGCGAACTTCGTGACGCCCGGGCCTACCTCGGTGACGACACCGGCTATCTCGTGGCCGGGGACCATCGGGAAGATCGCCTCGCCCCAGCCCTCCTGGGCCTGGTGGATGTCCGAGTGGCAGATGCCAGCGAACTTGATGTCGATCAGGACGTCGAACTCGCGGACCTCGCGGCGCTCGATGGTGGTGCGCTCCAGCGGAGCCTTGGGGGCGGGAGCGGCGTACGCAGCAACAGTGGTCATGCCGGGGGTTCTCCTAGCGGGGGTTGTGTGCCCGGCTGCCTTCTGGATCTTCTGACCGGGCACGATCACCAGCGTGCACGATCCTCGGAAGCTCACCCAGACCACGCTTTTGCGTACGCACACGGTGCGTACCACTGGTGGGGTCAGGCTCGCGTGCGTACGACCGTGAATACTGGACCGCATGGACGAACAGCCCGAACCCGCACAGACGGCCGGAGGAGGCCTGGACCGGCGCGCCGAGCTCTGTGAGTTCCTGCGCACCCGGCGGGCCCGGCTGAAGCCCGAGGACGTGGGGCTGCCCGACTTCGGGCGGCGCCGGGTACCCGGGCTGCGCCGCGAGGAGCTGGCGCAGCTGGCCGGGGTGTCCGTGGCGTATTACACGCGGCTGGAGCAGGGCAACGGGCGCAACGTCTCGGCGGAGGTGCTGGACGCGATCGCGCGCGCCCTGCGGCTGAACGATGCCGAGCACGCGCATCTGACGCATCTGGCGAAGCCGAAGCAGCACAAGAAGAAGCCGGTGGCGCGCAGCCGGCAGGTGCGGCCGGCGCTGCGGCACCTGCTGGACTCGATCGACAACGTCCCGGCGTACATCGTCGGGCGGCGCTCGGACATCCTGGCGTGGAACCGGATGGCCGCGGCTCTCTTCGGCGACTGGGCGGAGCAGCCGGCCCAGGAGCGGAACTGGGCGCGGATGGTGTTCCTGCGGCCCGAGTACCGCGAGCTGTTCGTCGAGTGGGACCAGAAGGCGGCCGACATCGTCGGCTATCTGCGCATGGACGCGGGCTGCCACCCGGACGATCCGCAGCTGTCGGCGCTGGTCGGTGAGCTGTCGGTGAAGAGCGAGGAGTTCCGCCGCCTCTGGGCCGCCCACGACGTCAAGGAGAAGAGCTACGGCGTCAAGCGCCTGCGCCACCCCCTGGTGGGCGACCTGACCCTGTCGTTCGAGACGTTCCGCCTGGTCGACGACGGCGAGCAGTCCCTGATGACGTACCACGCGGAGCCGGGCACCCCGTCGGCGGAGGCGCTGCGCCTGCTGGCGAGCTGGGGGGCGGACGCGACCCGCTCGGGCACCAGGGCGTCGGCACCCTCGGAGTAAGAGGGTCACCCTCGGAGTAGGAGGGTCCCCCTCGGAGGTCACCTTCGCCTCAGTCGACGACGCCGAGGTCCTCCCGCATCAGCCGGCGCATCGCGGACAGCCGCGGTTCGGCCTCCTTCAGGTCGAGGAGAGCGCCCTCGGCGCTCTCGCCGTCCCCGGCCACCCCGCGGTCGAGCCGCTTGACCACCGCGTCGATGCCGGCGAGGACCTCGTTCACGGACCGTGAGGCCTCCAGGATGCGCTCCGGCACGATCATCTGGGCCTCGGCGTACCGGTCCCGGTAGTCGCGCCGGGTCTCTTCGAGCTGAACGCGCTCGGCGTCGCCGTAGACCCCGTCGCGGATGCGGTGCAGGGCGTCCTTCAGGAGGGTGTGGAACTGGCGCGAGGCCCTGTTCATCGCCGTGTACGCGTCTCTGCGCTCCTCGAAGCGCCGTCGCCGCTCGTCGGCCCGGGTCTCCTCGTCCCGCTGCCGCGCGGAGAGCCGCTGGCCGAGTACCGGCGCGAAGAGCGTTCCGAGGACGCCCACGACGGCGGTGATCATGGCGGTCACTGCGGCGGTCATGCGAGGACCATACGGCAGACCCGCCGGGAGCAGGGCTCCCGGCGGGTCGTCAACGCGCTTGTGCTACCGCTTACTTGCCGTAGTACGCGTTGTAGATCGAGATCGTCGACTTGTTGCCCTTCTTGTCGGCGATCTTGGCGTGGAAGGAGATGCCCTTCCCCTTCGCCGGGTTCTTGACGCTCACCTTGCCGTCCTTGACGGTGAGCTTCTTCCAGGTCTTGCCGTAGTCGTACGAGGCGTACACCGACAGCGACTTCAGGTTGCTGCCCTTGGCCGCGCCCTCGACGGTGACCGGGATCTTGACGGTCCTGTCGGCCGGGGCCTTGCTGTCCAGACCGGTGGCCGCGTGGAAGCGGGCCGTGGAGACGGGCAGCTTGGTGATGTCGCTGGTCTTCTTCGAGCGGAACGTCCAGCTGGCGTCGACCCGGGTGGAGGCCGCCGCGACCTTGACGCTGCGCTTGACCGACGTCGTCAGCTTGTACGCCGCGTCACCGGCCGGGACCTTGAACTGCTTGTCGCCGAACAGCGGGTCGTCGTTGCTGCCGACCTTGGCGCCGTTGCGGTACAGGGTCGTGTCGACCGCGGAGAACTTCGAGTAGCCCACGTTGCCCTTGCCGTCGGCGAACAGCGGCAGGGAACCGTAGATCTCGTTGCCCTCACGGAAGACACCGAAGTCGGTCGTCAGGCGCGGTCCGAAGACTGCCGTGTTGACGGTCTTCGAGTAGCTCTTGCCGGCCGCGAACTTGTGCGTGCCCATCGCGTAGGCGGCCTCGTCGACCGGGAACCCGTCCGCGTCCACACCGCCGGACTGGGCGAACTCGAGCTGCCACTTCACACCGCCCTGCGCGGACAGGTGCAGGGTGCGGGTGCCGGGCAGGGTCTGCAGGATGCCGATCGAGGAGGCGCTGGAGCTCCACGGCATCCAGCCCACCGCGTTGACGGAGCCCTTCTTGCCGCTCGCCGAGGCGCCGAGCCCCGCCTTCACCGTGGCGAGCTCGCCCGCCTTGTAGTGCTTGGTGAAACCGGTGGCGAGCTGCTTGACCGGGCCGCCGGCGATGACGTTGTACTCCTCCTTGCCGCCCTTGGACCAGTGGCCGTCCCACTGCTGGGTCACCGAACCGTCGGTGATCTGCGAGCCGACGTGGGCGGTGCGGATGTCGGCGAAGGTGTCCAGCCACCAGCCGAAGCCGTAGCTGCCGTCACCGGCCTCCACCGTGTAGTGGGCCGAGGCGAACTCCGACTTGACGCCCGTGGCCGGGACGGTGATGTCCACCGGCTTGGCCTTGCGGGCGTCCAGCGTGACCGTCGTGTTCTTGGTGACGTTCAGCTTGGGCTGGGCCAGCCAGTCGACGCCCTCGAACTTCTCCGGGTCGTCGCCCACGAAGATGTTCGTGTTCAGGACGTAGGTGCCCTTGGGCACACGCGCGGTGACCGTGCCGTCCGCGTCGTACGGCATGGCCCCCTTGCCCTTGCCCAGGCCCGCGATGCCGGTCAGGTCGGCGCTGTAGTTCTTCGCCGCCTTGCCGTCGCGGTCGAGGAACTTCAGCGTCACGTCGTACGACTCGACCTCGCGCTGCACCGCCGCCGCCGTGCGGACCGTCTGGCCGTCGCCCGTCGCCGTCACGTACGCCGAGTACGCGCCGTCGACCGTGCCGCCCAGCTTGGTGTTGACGGTGAACGGCACGGAGGCCTTGCCGCCGGCCGGGACCGTCACCGAGGTGGCGCCGAGCTTGAAGAAGCCGGCCGGGGCGGCCTGGCCCTTCGGGTTGGTGGCCGTCGACGCCAGCTTCAGCGTGACGTCCTTCGTACCGAGGTTGCGGTACGTCAGCTCCTTGGTGACCGGCTTGTCGTCGGTGTGCGGCCACTGCTGCACACCGAAGCTCACCGAGGCCGGCTCGGCGATCACGGTCTGCTTGATGGCCTTGTCGACCTGGATCCGGCCCGAGCCCTGCTGGAACGGGGTGTACTTGCCGCCCTTGGTGGAGCCGGTGAGGGCACCCTTCAGCTCGGCGTACTTCCACTCCGGGTGCTGCTGCTTGAGGATCGCCGCCGCGCCCGCCACGTGCGGGGTCGCCATCGACGTACCGGAGATCGTCATGTAGCCGGCCGGCTTCTCGCCGACCTCCTGGGCTATCTGGTTGCCCGGGGCGGAGGCCGCGGTGATGTCCACGCCGGGCGCGGTCACGTCGGGCTTGAGGGCGCCGTCCATGCCGGGGCCGCGGCTGGAGAAGTCGGCGAGCTTGTCCTTGTCGTCGACCGCGCCGACGGTCAGGGCCGCGGCGGCGCTGCCCGGGGAGCCGATGGTCTGCTCGCCGAAGTCGCCCTCGTTGCCGGCCGCGATGGCGAACAGGACGCCCTTCTCGTCGGACAGCTTGTTCACCGCCGCTTCCAGCGGGTCGATCGCGGGCGTGTCGCCGCCGCCCAGGCTCATGTTGATGACGTCGGCGCCCTCGGCGACGGCCCACTCCATGCCGGCGAGGATCTCGGAGTCACTGCCGAATCCGCCGTCGTCGAGGACCTTGCCGTTGAGGATCTTCGCGCCGGGTGCGACACCCTTGTACTTGCCGCCGGACTTCTTGCCGGTGCCGGCCGCGATGGAGGCGACGTGCGTGCCGTGGCCGACCTTGTCGGTGGCGTCGGGCGAGGTGGTGAAGTTCTTGGCGCCTGCCACCTGACCCTTGAGGTCGTCGTGGGTGGCGTCCACACCGGTGTCCAGGACGGCGATCTTCGTGCCCTTGCCGTCGTAGCCGGCCGCCCACGCCTTGGGGGTGCCGATCTGCGGGACGGACTTGTCGAGGCTGGCCTTGCGGACGCCGTCGAGCCAGACGTGCGCGATACCGGAGGCGGTCTTCTCGCCGTTGGTGACCGCGTCCCAGAGTTCGGGGGTGTCCTTCTGCGGCGTCTGCACCGCGTCCGCGTTCACGGACTTCAGCGTGTGGCGCAGGGTGCCGGCCTCGCGGACGTCGGCCTTGGTGGCCGCGGCACTGCCCTGGTAGCCGACGATGACCTTCAGGCCCTTCTTCTGGGCCTTCCGGGTCGTGGACTTGTTGAGCTCGGTGACGTCGAAGAGCCGCTGGTCGAGCTTGCCGGTGGCGACCAGGCGGGCCGCGTCGGCCGGGATGACGAGGGTGTGGCCGTCGACCTTGCGGACCTGGACGGGTACGTTCTCACGGCCCTTGGCGTGCTCCAGGCCGATGACACGGCCCTTGGCGTCCAGGACGACGCGGTCACCGGTGATCAGTGTGACGCGGTGCTTGGCGGTCAGGGACGCCGGCTTGGCGGCCGCTGTCGCCTGCTCGCCGTTGGCCGACGCCGGGCTGGTCATACCCGCCGCCAGGGCCACGGCCGCCGCAGTGGCGACCGTGGCCGCGCACGCCCTTTTCACTTGTCTGCGCAAGTTTCCCCCTTGCAGAAGAACCGGGTGAATTCCCCGTTCACCCGGCCGGGGGTGGTCTCGTACGCATGCCCGTACACCCCCCGGAATAGGCAGTATGCCGAGGGGTGATCAGGTGCTCAATAGATGAGAAGGAGGTAAGAAATCCGTCGGCCGACTGTTACACAGCCGTCGGAACTCCGTTACAGGGCCGCGGGGTTACGCACGCGTGTTCTCCTTGACGGTGATCCGGCCCTTCCGGACCGTCACCAGACGCGGGCCTTCATGGCGATGGCCGAGTCGTGGGTGACCATGACGAAGGTGAGGCCGAGTTCCTCCCCCATGCTTTCGAGTACGTCCATGATCTCGTCGCGCATCGATTCGTCGAGATTTGCCGTGGGTTCGTCGGCGAGGAGCACCTTCGGCTGTTTCACGAGGGCCCGGGAGATGGCCACGCGTTGCTGCTGACCGCCGGACATCTCGCCGCGCAGATGCGCGCGGCGCTCGCCGAGGCCAGCCGACTCCAGTGCCTCGGCGGCCCGTTCGCGTCGCGAGACGAAAGGCCGCCGCCCACCCCCGCGGAGGGGTGGGCGGCGGCCTTTCGTCAGTGCGGCCGCTTCGTCAGTGCAGCCACTTCGTCTATGCGGCCGACGAACCGTCAGACCGCCGAACCGGCCTTCCAGTCGGCCCAGCTCATGTTCCAGCCGTTGAGGCCGTTGTCCGGCGCGATGGTCTTGTCGCCGGTGTTCTCGACGACCACCACGTCACCGAGCATCGAGTTCTTGAAGAACCACGCACCCGGGGTGTTCGGGTTGTTGGCGCCCTTGGCGTCCTGCAGGCCGACGCAGCCGTGGCTGGTGTTCACGCTGCCGAAGATGGACTTCGCGCCCCAGTAGTTGCCGTGGATGAACGTGCCGGAGCTGGAGAGGCGGATGGCGTGCGGCACGTCCTTGATGTCGTACTCGCCCTTGCCGTCGTCGTCCGTGAAGCCCACGGTCGCGCCGTTCATGCGCGTCTCCTTGAACTTCTCGGACATCACCATGATGCCCTCGTAGGTCTTGTTCTCGGGCGAGCCGGCGGAGATCGGGATCGTGCGGACGACCTTGCCGTCCTGCGTGATCTTCATCTGCTTGGTCTTCGCGTCGACGTACGAGACCTGGTTGCGGCCGACCTTGAAGGTGACCGTCTTCTGCTGGACGCCGAAGACGCCCTTGGCTCCCTCGACACCGTCCAGCGCGAGCTTCAGCGTGACGGTGGAGCCTTCCTTCCAGTAGTCCTCGGGCCGGCAGTCCATGCGGTTCGCGTTGAACCAGTGGCAGGCGACCTCCTGGCCGCCGGTCGTGCTGACCTTGATGCCCTTCTGGACGGCGGCCTTGTTGGTGATCGCCTTGTCGAAGTTGATCGAGACCGGCATGCCGACGCCCACGGTGGTGCCGTCGTCCGGGGTGAAGTTGCCGATGAAGCTGTTGGCCGGGGAGACCGTCGTGAACGAGGCGTTCTCGTGGGCGACGCGTCCGTCGGAGTCCTTCGCCTCGGCCGACAGCTTGTAGGTCGTGGACCGCTCCAGCTGGGCGGTCGGCTTCCAGCTGGTCTTGTCGGCGGATATCTGGCCGCTGACCTCCGTGCCCTCCGACGTCGTCATCTTCACGTCGGTGAGCGTGCCCTTGCTCACGGTCACGGCGGCGGAGTTGTTGATGGAGGCGTTGTCGGAGCCGTCATCGGGTGTGATCTTGATCTGGGCCTCGGAGGTCTTCTTCGCCGCTGCCTCGTCGACCTTCGACTGGGAGCTGTCGCCGCCGTCGCCCCCGGAGGCACTGTCGTCGCCTCCGGAACACGCCGAGAGCATCAGGACCCCGCCGAGCAGTGCGGACGCGACCGTCAGGCCCTTGCGCCGCTTACTGACCGTCATCACACGCTTCTCCATCGTTGCCGATTTCCCCAGAACCCCGAGTGTCCCCGTCACGACTGAGTGCCCCCGCCGCCACTCGTGAGTCCTCGTCCCGAACTTTCAACGCTACGACCGGTTCGTCGGGTTCCCCATGTCACGCAGGTGTGGGGATCACCACGTCCGTGACGGACGGTGCGGGCGATACGGGTGTGGTCGGTGCGCCGTTTGAGACGCGAAGACCCCGGGCGGCGGTTGCCGCCCGGGGTCACGAATTTCCCGGACGTTCAGCCGTCGCTGTCGTCGCCATCATCCTCGTCGAGGTCCCAGTCGGGCGAATCGGGGTCGTAGTCGACCCGCTCGCTGCTCCAGGAGGCCTGCTGGAGTTCCACCCCCGGCACCTGGCTGACCAGGTCGAACGGGTCCACGAGGTAGGCGAGGGCCTCCGCGGTGTCTTCCGTCACGGCGCTCTCGGCGTGGGCCCGCTCCGCCGCCGGCATCTCCGCGTCGTCGGCGATCCGGCGCAGCGCGGACTTGGTGACCGCGTCCGCGTCGTCGACCTCGAGAACGACTTCCACCCGAAGCCGTACAAAACGTGATGTCTCTGGAGTGCTCATGGCGCGAGCGTACGTCCAGGTCCTCCCGTGACTTTCCCGTGACCCGCGACTTTCACTAACATCGCCCCACACGGCCAATTCGCCAGCGCCACAAGGGGATCGATATTCCGTGTCATCCGCTCGCCGACCGTTGCTGACCGCCACCGCCGCGGCGTCCCTGCTGGGCGCCCTGTGGTTCGTTCCGTCCGCGAACGCGACGTCGAACTCCCCGGTGAGAGACGCGGTCTCAGCCAGTCCGTCGCCGCAGGTCACAGAGCAGGCGCGGATCGCCGCCACGACCGCGGACGCCTCCGTCACGGGCACCCGCCTCGCCGACACCGGCAGCTTCGACAGCACGCCGTACGTGATCGGCGGGACCTTCTGCCTCACGCTGGGCGCCGGGTTCGTCGTGTACTCGGTGCGCCGGGAACGTCTCGGTTTCTGACAGCGGTTGAGGCGGGGTCCCGCCGGCCGGCAGGACCCCGCCCACCCTGACGACAGGGCCCCTCCGGCCCTACTGGAGCGGCCCGGTGACCTTCTCGACCGCCGCCAGGAGCCGCCCGTCGCGCACGAACGCGTCCGCCGCGGCGAGGTCGGGCGCGAGGAACCGGTCCGGCCCGGCCCCCTGGACTCCCGCCTCCCGTACGGCGTCGATGACCGCCCGCGACGCGGGCGCCGGGGTCAGCCCCTCGCGCAACTCCACCGCGCGCGTGGCGGCGTAGAGCTCGATGGCGATCACACGGGTGAGGTTGTCGACGGCCGTGCGCAGCTTGCGCGCCGCCGACCAGCCCATCGAGACGTGGTCCTCCTGCATGGCGGAGGACGGGATCGAGTCGGCGGACGCCGGTACGGCGAGCCGCTTCAGCTCGCTCACCAGCGCTGCCTGCGTGTACTGAGCGATCATCAGGCCCGAGTCCACACCGGCGTCGTCGGCGAGGAACGGCGGCAGGCCGTGGCTGCGGTTCTTGTCGAGCAGCCGGTCGGTGCGCCGCTCGGCGATGGATCCGAGGTCGGCGGCGGCGATGGCGAGGAAGTCCAGGACGTAGGCGACCGGCGCCCCGTGGAAGTTGCCGTTGGACTCCACCCGTCCGTCGGGCAGCACGACCGGGTTGTCCACCGCGGACGCCAGCTCACGGTCGGCGACCAGCCGGGCGTGGGTCATGGTGTCCCGCCCGGCGCCGGCGACCTGCGGGGCGCAGCGCACCGAGTAGGCGTCCTGGACGCGCGGTGCGTCGTCCTGGTGATGGCCGGTCAGGCCGGAGCCCTTCAGCACGGCCAGCATGTTGGCGGCACTGGCGGCCTGGCCCGGGTGCGGCCGGATGGCGTGCAGTTCGGGGGCGAGGACCTTGTCGGTGCCGAGCAGGGCCTCCAGGGACAGGGCGGCGGTGACGTCGGCGGACCGGTAGAGGGTGTCCAGGTCGGCCAGGGCCATCACCAGCATGCCGAGCATGCCGTCGGTGCCGTTGAGGAGGGCGAGGCCCTCCTTCTCGCGCAGTTCGACCGGCTGGATGCCGTGCGCGGCGAGGAGTTCGGCGGCCGGGCGTACGACACCGTCGGGGCCTTCGGCGTCGCCCTCGCCCATGAGCGCCAGCGCGCAGTGGGACAGCGGCGCGAGGTCGCCGGAGCAGCCGAGGGAGCCGTACTCGTGCACGACCGGGGTGATCCCGGCGTTGAGGAGGTCGGCCATGGTCTGCGCGACCTCGGGGCGGACGCCGGTGTGCCCGGAGCAGACGGTCTTCAGCCGCAGGAACATCAGGGCGCGCACGACTTCCCGCTCGACGGCCGGGCCCATCCCGGCGGCGTGCGAGCGGACGATGTTGCGCTGGAGCTGGGCGCGCAGCTCGGGGCTGATGTGCCGGGTCGCCAGCGCCCCGAAGCCGGTGCTCACGCCGTACACGGGATCCGGCTTGGCCGCCAGCGCGTCCACGATCTCGCGGGCCGCGGCGAGGGCGGCCACGGCCTCCTCGGAGAGCTCGACGCGGGCGCCGCCGCGCGCCACGGCGAGCACGTCGGACGCGGTCACCCCGGACGTCCCCACCACCACAGTGTGCATATCCATATTCAGGAGCGTACGCAGTGAATTCGATGATGTCACCACTGGGGGCGGCGTTCACCCCTTACCGAATACGTCACACCCCGGGCCTGGGTCAGGGCGCGTGCCGGCCCCGGAACCGCCGGCGCTCGCCGTCGGCCTCCTGGGACGGCTCGTCCGCCAGCCGTACGACGGGGTCGTCGGGCCCGGCCCGCCCTGCCACGACCGGCCTGCTCGCCCGCTCGGCCTTGGCTCGGTACTGGGCGGCGTCGGCGAGGCGGAAGAGCCGCCGGGCCGAGCGCACCGGCCCGATCGGGTCCTCGGTGGAGGCGACCCCGCAGGCCACCCCGTCCCCGATCTCCAACTCGGCGGCCCTGCGGCACAGTTCGCCGGCCGCCTTCACGACCTGGTCGGCGGACGGGCCCACCGCGAGCAGACAGAACTCGTCCCCGCCGAGCCGCGCGGCCAGCGCCCCCGGCAGCATGGCCCCGCACAGCGACAGCACCGAGCCGAACCGCTCCAGGAGGCGGTCACCGGCGGCGTGCCCATGGGTGTCGTTGACCCGTTTGAGCCCGTTCAGATCGCAGACGACGAGACTGACGACGGCCCCGTCCCTGCGGTGCGCCTCGATCGCCCGCTCCAGGCGTACGTCCACGGCGCGGCGGTTGGCGAGCCCGGTGAGGGAGTCGGTGAAGGCCAGCCGCCGGGCCTCCTCCAGCCGCTCGGTCTGGGCGAGGCCGGCGGCCACGACGGAGGCCAGGACCGTGGCGAAGTCGGCGTCGGCCCGCCCGAAGACGGCCTCACCGGCCGGGCGGGCCACATACAGCTCCCCCCAGGCCCGGCCGTCCAGCACGATGGGCGCGACCACGCAGCAGCCGCGGCCCCGGCGGCGCAGGGCGGCGACCCGCTGATGGCAGTACCCGGACCGCCGCCCGGCGGCGGGCCCCTCGGCGGTCTCCACCCAGGCGTCGGGCTCCCCGCCGCCGGCCCACTGCTCGTGCAGGAACTCGGTGATCTCCGCGAACTGGTGCACCGGGTAGGCCTCGTCCTCCGGGAACTCCTCTTCGCCCTCGGCCAGCTCGCCGACGTTCACGAGGACCCGCAGCCGCCCGAGATCCCGCTCCCACACCGACAGCGCGGCGAAACTCCCACCCAGCGCCCGGCACGCCCCGGCGGCCGCGGCACGCCACGCCTCACGCGACCCGTGTGCGGCCGCCATCCCCTGAGCCAACGCGACGACGGCCGCCAGCCGTCTGTCCTCACCCATCACTCCAGGCTAGGGAGTTTCCAGCCAGACTGACCTGTTTACGACGCGAACGGGGACGGCCGATATCGCCCGGAGCGCTCCGGCCCCTACTCCCCCGGCCACTGCGGCTTGCGCCGCTCGTTGAACGCCGCGACGCCCTCCGCCCGGTCCCCCGAGAAGGCCGTGGCCCGCCACGCCGCGTCCTCGACCTCCAGCCCGGCCCGCAGATCCAGTCCCTGCCCGAGCCGCAACGCCCGCTTCGCCGCCCGCAGCCCCACCGGGGAGTTCCCGGCGATCCGGGCCGCCAGCGCCAGCGCCGCCTCCCGGTCCCGTCCCTCCTCCACCAGCTGGTCGACCAGCCCCAACTCGCCCGCCTCCGCGGCCTCCACCCGCCGCGCGGAGAAGATCAGCTCGGCCGCCCGGGCCGCCCCGACCCGCCGCGGCAGCAACTGCGTCCCGCCGCCCCCGGGGATCACCCCGACCGACACCTCCGGCAGCCCCACCACCGCCGTGCGGTCCGCCACGATCACGTCGCACGCCAGCGCCAGCTCGAACCCGCCGCCGAGCGCGAACCCGTGCACCGCCGCCACCGTCGGCACCGGCAGCTCCAGCACCCCGGTGTACGCCCCGCGCGTCACCGGCCGCTGCCGCAGCAGATCCGCGTCGCTGAACGAGTTCCGCTCCTTCAGATCCGCCCCGACGCAGAACGCCCGCTCGTGCGTCGAGGTCAGGACGACGGCCCGTACCTCCCGGTCCTCCCCGAGCGCCGCGCACGCCCCGGCGATGGAGCGTGCCATCTCCGTCGACACCGCGTTCATGGCCTTGGGCCGGTCGAGGACGAGCTCCGCGACGTGCCCCTGCTCATGTCGCCGCACCAGCACGAACTCCCCGAACCGTTCCTCACTCATGACACCCTCCGGTTAACGCGGGTTAACAAGGTCGACGCTCCGATCATCGCAGCCGCACCCCACCCGCGGAAGGGCGGACACCTCGGCCCCCACCACCCCCGCCCACCCGTTCGAGTGACATCACCGCAACTCCGGCCCAAACGCCCATGGGAGCGCATAGCGTGCGACCCCCACGGCGCACAGGGGGCGCATGTGCATCGGGGAGGGACCGTGATGACGACGAACACGCCGACGAAACCGCACCAGGCCACCAGGACCGTGACGGCACCCCGCCGACGGGAGCCGCCCGCGCCCCACGAGCCGGCACCGGCCGAAACCCCCCGCGCCCGGGGCCGTCACCGCAAGCCCCGCTCCCGCAAGGTCCTGCTCGCCGCCGGTGGCCTCGCCCTCGCCGCGGGCGCCCTGATCCTCCTGCGTCTGACCTCCGGCCCGGGCCCCGACGCCCGCACCGTCGAGGCCGGGCCCCGCCCCGAGCCCGTCACCACCGCCACGGACGGCGCCGCCGGCACGGCCGCGACCTTCCCGGCGGCCCCCGACGCGAGCCCCTCCTCGCCCACGGCCCTGGGCGGCCTCACCCCGTCACCGGCCGCCAAGGGCGCGCGACCGTCCCCGTCCACCACGACCGGCACGCCCGCGGCCGCGACGGCGGCCGCCCCGGCACCCACGACCCTCCCCGACACACCGAACCCGCCGAACGCCCCCGCCCCGACGCCCCCGGGCGGCGACGCCACGCGCCCGGCCCCGGACCCGGCCCCGCCCGCACCGCCGCGCCGGACCACACCGGCCCCGGCGCCCAAGCCCGAGGAGTCGAAGAAGCCGCACGACCCGGGCCTGTGCGTGCCGGTCATAGGGCTGTGCGTGGATTCGCCGGTCGACCGCCGCTGACGTCCGACCGACGCGACGGCTGCTACGGCGCGCTGTCCCGGCGCGTGAGCAGCCACGGCTCCACGACGCCCAGGCCACGGACCGGCCGCTGCCACATCGGCTGCAGCCCGAACCGGTACGCCGGGGGCTCCTCGCCCTCCTTCTCCGCGGCCGCGGCCTCGTCGGCCGCCTCCGCCTCCGAGGCCGGGGCGTCCCTGGTGCGGATCAGCTCCTCGGCGAAGGCCGTGTCGACGAGGACGGCGTCCTTCGGAGCTATCGAGGTGAGCCGGGAGGCCAGGTTCACGGTCGTACCGAACACATCGCCCATACGGGTGGTCACCGTGCCGAACGCCATGCCGACGCGCAGCTCCGGCATCGTCTCGTCGTGCGCCATCGTCTCGATCAGCCGCAGGGCGATCTCGGCGGCCGTGCCCGCGTCGTCGGCGGCGTAGAGCACCTCGTCGCCGAGGGTCTTGATCAGCCGCCCGCCGTTCGCGGCCACCAGGTCGGCGGCCGTGGTCTCGAAGGCCTCGACCAGCTCGCCGAGCTCCTCCTCCTCCATGCGGCGGGTCAGCCGCGTGAACCCGACCAGGTCGGCGAAGCCGACGGCGAGGCGCCGGTCGACCATCTCCTCGTCGTCGGCCGCCTGCACGACCCGTCCGGCCGAGGCGGCGAGCTGCCGGCGCCAGACGTAGACCAGGAACTCCTCCAGCTCGGGCAGGAGCAGCTCGACGATCGGGTACGTCACCTCGGTGCGTGTCATGCCCGGCTCGGGCGGCTCGGTCAGCCCCTCCAGGAAGGAGTCGATCTGCCACTCGGCGAGCCGCGCGGTGGTCTGCCCGGTGGACCGGGCCACCTGTACAGCCATCGCCTCGCTCAGCAGCCCCGCCTCGACGAGACCGGCGAGGCGCCGCAGGGCGAGGACGTCGGCCTCGGTGAGGGCCTTGGCCTGGCCGATGTCGGCGAAGCCCATGGCCCGCCAGAAGCGGGAGGCCAGTTCCATGGAGACACCGGCGCTGCGGGCCGCCTGAAACGGGGTGTAGCGGCGCTCGGCGCCCAGGATGAGCCCTTCGAGGCGCAGGGCGAGCGGATCCTCGCCGGAGTCGGCGCCCTGCGCGTCCTCGCCGGAACCCGAGTCGTCGACGGTCACGCGTGTTGCCCTTCCGATCTGTCACGGTCATGTATCGACCGGCCTCAACTCTACGGCAGGTGTGCGCCAGCTCACTCCGTTAGGTTCAGCCGTCGGGTGAGGTGCCCGGGGTTGTACAGGAACCCGGCGTCTCTGCCGCTGCCCCCAGGGAGCTCCGCCCCCTGGACCCCCGCTTCGGCCTGAACGGCCTCGTCCTCGATCGCCGGACGGGCTGGAAGCACCTGGCCCGCGCCCTGCCTCAGGCGCTCACGCCGGCCTCAGGTGCACGATGTCCCCCGCGCCGACAGGTTCCTGCACCCCCTCCTCCGTCGCCAGTACCAGCCGCCCGTCTCCGTCCACAGCCACCGCTTCCCCCACCACGGCCCGATCCCCCGGCAACTCCGCCCGCACCTCCCGGCCGAGCGTCGCGCACCCCGCCACGTACGCCTCCTGCAACCCGCACGCCCCCGCGTCACCCCGGGCGTCACGCCACTTCCCGTACCAGTCCTCCAGCGAGCGCAGCATCCCCCGCAGCAGCGGGTCCCGGTCCGTGCTCACCGCTCCGGCCAGACCCAGCGACCCCGCCGTCGGCACCGGCAGTTCGTCGGCCTTCAGTGACACATTGACGCCCACCCCGATCACGACCCCGCCGTCGCCGGCCCGCTCGGCCAGGATTCCGCCGGCCTTGCGCTCCGCGCCCCCCACCGTGACCAGCAGGTCGTTCGGCCACTTCAGGGCCGTGTCCACGCCGGCCGCCCGCGACAGCCCCGTCGCCACCGCGACCCCCGTGAGCAGCGGCAGCCACCCCCATCGTGCGACCGGCACCTCGCTCGGCGTGAGCAGTACGGAGAAGAAGAGGCCGGAGCGGGGCGGCGCCGTCCACTGGCGGTCGAGGCGGCCGCGGCCCGCCGTCTGCTCCTCGGCGACCAGCACCGCGCCCTCGGTCACCTCGCCCTTCGCGGCACGGGCGACCAGGTCGGAGTTCGTGGAGCCGGTGCGCGGCACCACGTCCACCTCCGACCACAGCCCTCCCTGCCGCACCAGACCCCGGCGCAGGGCGGTGACGTTGAGGGGCGGGCGGTCCAGGTCGGACCAACGGCTCCGGTTCGGCTCTGATGCATCTCGCGGCGTCATGCAAGCCACCCTAGGTGTGGTAAACGCCGCACTGCCGATGTGGAGGCCCCCCACTACTCTACGGATGAGTAACCGTCCCCCCTTTTGAGCAGGCAGGGAGCCGCATCCCGATGTCCGAGCCGGAAGAGCAGCAGCAGCCCGACATTCACACGACCGCGGGCAAGCTCGCGGATCTGAAGCGACGCATCGAGGAAGCGACACACGCCGGCTCCGCTCGTGCCGTCGAAAAGCAGCACGCCAAGGGCAAACTGACGGCCCGTGAGCGGGTCGAGCTCCTGCTCGACGAGGGCTCCTTCGTCGAGCTCGACGAGTTCGCCCGGCACCGCTCCACCAACTTCGGCCTCGACAAGAACCGCCCCTACGGCGACGGCGTCGTCACCGGGTACGGAACCGTCGACGGCCGTCCGGTCGCCGTGTTCTCGCAGGACTTCACCGTCTTCGGCGGTGCCCTCGGCGAGGTCTACGGGCAGAAGATCGTCAAGGTCATGGACTTCGCCCTGAAGACCGGGTGCCCCGTCATCGGGATCAACGACTCCGGTGGTGCCCGCATCCAGGAGGGCGTCGCCTCGCTCGGCGCCTACGGCGAGATCTTCCGCCGCAACACGCACGCCTCCGGCGTCATCCCGCAGATCAGCCTGGTCGTCGGGCCGTGCGCGGGCGGCGCGGTCTACTCCCCGGCCATCACCGACTTCACGGTCATGGTCGACCAGACCTCGCACATGTTCATCACCGGCCCCGACGTCATCAAGACCGTCACCGGAGAGGACGTCGGCTTCGAGGAGCTCGGCGGCGCCCGCACCCACAACGCGACCTCCGGAGTCGCCCACCACATGGCGGGCGACGAGAAGGACGCCATCGAGTACATCAAGCAGCTGCTGTCGTACCTGCCGTCCAACAACCTCTCCGAGCCACCGGCCTTCCCCGAGGAGGCCGACCTGGAGGTCAGCGACGAGGACCGCGAGCTGGACGCGATCGTCCCGGACAGCGCGAACCAGCCTTACGACATGCACACGGTGATCGAGCACGTCCTGGACGACGCCGAGTTCTTCGAGACGCAGCCGCTGTACGCGCCGAACATCGTCACCGGCTTCGGCCGGGTCGAGGGCCACCCGGTCGGCATCATCGCCAACCAGCCGACGCAGCTCGCCGGGTGCCTGGACATCAAGGCCAGCGAGAAGGCCGCCCGCTTCGTGCGCACCTGCGACGCCTTCAACGTCCCGGTCATCACCTTCGTCGACGTCCCCGGCTTCCTGCCCGGCGTCGACCAGGAGCACGACGGCATCATCCGCCGCGGCGCCAAGCTGATCTACGCCTACGCCGAGGCGACCGTCCCGCTGATCACGATCATCACGCGCAAGGCGTTCGGCGGCGCCTACGACGTCATGGGCTCCAAGCACCTGGGCGCCGACCTCAACCTCGCCTGGCCCACCGCCCAGATCGCCGTCATGGGCGCCCAGGGCGCGGTCAACATCCTGCACCGCCGCACCATCGCCGAGGCGGAGGCGGGCGGGGAGGACCTGGAGGCGGTCCGCGCCCGGCTGATCCAGGAGTACGAGGACGCCCTCCTCAACCCCTACGTCGCGGCCGAGCGCGGCTACATCGACGCCGTGATCCTGCCCTCCGACACCCGCCGCCACGTCGTACGCGGCCTGCGTCAACTGCGTACCAAGCGGGAATCCCTGCCTCCGAAGAAGCACGGCAACATCCCCCTCTAGCCCGCAGCGAGCCCAGGAGGCCCACATGACGATCAAGGTCGTACGGGGCAACCCGACCCCGGAGGAGCTGGCCGCCGCCCTGGCGGTGGTCAGGGCCCGCGCCGCGGCGGCGGCAGCCGCCCCGCCCGGCGCGCCGACGTCCCGCGATTCCTGGTCCGACCCGTCCCGCATCGCGGCCCACCGCCTGCCCCAGCCGGGGCCGGCGGCGTGGGGCCGTACCTACTGGCCGGGCTAGAGCTCTCGCCCCAAGGGCGCGGGGAACCGCGCACGGCGGAACAACGCGGGGCGCCGATTTGAGTACCCCTACTCAGGCGCCCCGCTCTGCCAAGCCGCACGCTGGACTCATGCTGTGGTCCGACCCCGAGAACGAACCGCCGAAAGAACTCCGCGACATGCAGGACATGCTCCGGCGGCTGGGCGTTCTCATGGCGTTGGCCACGTTCGTGGCCATGCTGGTGATCGGCATGAGGTGAGTCGGCCTCACCCGTGTGACTAACCTGACTGCATGACCGCTCAGCGCCGCAGGCGACTCGTCCTCGCCTCCCAGTCCCCCGCCCGGCTCGGGCTGCTCCGCCAGGCCGGCCTCGCCCCCGAGGTGATCGTGAGCGGCGTCGACGAGGACGCCGTCACCGCCCCCACCCCCGCCGAGCTGGCACTCGCCCTGGCCGAGGCGAAGGCGTCCGTCGTGGCGGCCCGGCCGGACGTCAAGGGCGCGCTCGTGATCGGCTGCGACTCGGTGCTCGACCTGGACGGCCAGGCCCTCGGCAAGCCCGCGGACGCCGAGGAGGCCACCGCCCGCTGGAAGTCGATGCGCGGCCGCGCCGGCACCCTCCAGACCGGCCACTGCGTCTACGACACGCTCACCGGCCGCTACGTCTCCGCCACCGCGTCCACGGTCGTCCACTTCGGCGACCCCACGGACGAGGAGATCGCCGCCTACGTCGCCTCCGGCGAACCGCTCTACGTCGCCGGGGCGTTCACCCTGGACGGCCGTTCCGCCCCGTTCATCGACGGCATCGACGGCGACCACGGCAACGTCATCGGCATCAGCCTGCCCCTGGTGCGGCGGCTGCTGGCGGAACTGGGCGTCGGCATCACGGAGTTGTGGGCGCCGGCGGAGAAGTGACCGGGGACCCGTCGCCGCTCTTCCCGCTTCCGGGAGCGGCGTCGGCGGGCTCGGCCGGACGGTCGTACGTCATCAGCAGCAGCACGATCAGGGCGAGGACCAGCACCATGAACAGGAACGCGGTCCAGCCGACGAGGCCCCAGGTGAACGCGCCCAGCAGGGCGTGCACGACGGCCGCGCTGATCAGCAGTACGCGCCCGAAGCCGGCCGGGGGCCGGTCCCGCAGCGCCACGAGCAGGGCGACCAGGCCGCACAGCGCGAAGTAGAGGCCGAAGGCGATCCCGCCGATCTTCGACGACACCGACATCATGTGCGGGTCCAGCCCTGCCAGCGACATGTCCTGCCGGTCGACGACCATCCCCAGGAACCAGTTCAGCGCCGCGACGCCGAACGCCTCCGCGAACAGCACCACCGCCACGACCCACGCCACCGGCCTGCGTATCACCGGGCCCACCCTCTTCCCTTGAAGACATCGCGAACGCTACTAACCGGTAAACCGGGGGACAAGGGTCCGGCGGCGGGCAAAGAATCATTGGGCCATTCGTAGGGACTCGACAAAGAAACCGAGTGGCCCGCAGCACGTGATGACAGAGACCTTGACCACAGGAGACGGCTAGGGTTTCCCGCAGGAGTACTGCGTACCGCGGTGCGACAAGGGATTTCGCGGGTCGAGCGAGCCACGCATCACGCTCCGTGTGGGCAAGCTCACCACTGGGGACGGGTCGAAGTGTCGTGTCGGCTGTCCCTAAACTCGGCTTGTTTCAAGGAGGGAGCCTCAATCGTGCGCAAGGTGCTCATCGCCAACCGTGGCGAAATCGCTGTCCGCGTGGCCCGGGCCTGCCGGGATGCCGGTATCGCGAGCGTGGCCGTCTACGCCGACCCGGACCGGGACGCTCTGCATGTCCGCGCCGCGGATGAGGCGTTCGCCCTGGGCGGTGACACGCCGGGCACCAGCTACCTCGACATCGAAAAGGTGCTCAACGCCGCCCGCGAGTCGGGTGCGGACGCGATCCACCCCGGCTACGGCTTCCTCTCCGAGAACGCCGAGTTCGCGCAGGCGGTCCTGGACGCGGGCCTGATCTGGATCGGCCCGCCGCCGCAGGCCATCCGCGACCTGGGTGACAAGGTCGCCGCCCGGCACATCGCGCAGCGCGCCGGTGCCCCGCTGGTGGCCGGCACGCCCGACCCGGTCTCCGGTGCGGACGAGGTCGTCGCGTTCGCCGAGCAGCACGGCCTGCCGATCGCGATCAAGGCCGCCTTCGGTGGTGGCGGTCGCGGTCTGAAGGTCGCCCGCACCCTCGAAGAGGTGCCGGAGCTGTACGACTCGGCGGTCCGTGAGGCCGTCGCCGCCTTCGGCCGGGGCGAGTGCTTCGTCGAGCGGTACCTGGACAAGCCGCGGCACGTGGAGACCCAGTGCCTGGCCGACCAGCACGGCAACGTGGTCGTCGTCTCCACCCGTGACTGCTCCCTGCAGCGCCGTCACCAGAAGCTGGTGGAGGAGGCCCCCGCCCCCTTCCTGTCCGACGCGCAGGTGGAGGAGCTGTACTCCGCCTCCAAGGCGATCCTGAAGGAGGCCGGCTACGTCGGCGCCGGCACGGTCGAGTTCCTCGTCGGCCTCGACGGCACGATCTCCTTCCTGGAGGTCAACACCCGCCTCCAGGTGGAGCACCCGGTCACCGAGGAGGTCGCCGGCATCGACCTGGTGCGCGAGATGTTCCGCATCGCCGACGGCGAGGAGCTCGGCTACGGCGACCCGGAGCTGCGCGGCCACTCCTTCGAGTTCCGCATCAACGGCGAGGACCCGGGCCGCAACTTCCTCCCCGCTCCGGGCACGGTCACGACGTTCGACCCGCCGTCCGGCCCGGGTGTCCGGCTGGACGCGGGCGTGGAGTCCGGCTCGGTCATCGGCCCCGCCTGGGACTCCCTGCTGGCCAAGCTGATCGTCACCGGCCGCACCCGCAAGGAGGCCCTGCAGCGGGCCGCCCGCGCGCTGGAGGAGTTCCAGGTCGAGGGCATGGCCACCGCCATCCCGTTCCACCGCGCGGTGGTCAAGGACCCGGCGTTCGCGCCCGAGCTGACGGACTCGTCCGACCCGTTCACGGTCCACACCCGCTGGATCGAGACCGAGTTCGTCAACGAGATCAAGCCGTTCGCCGCGCCGGCCGACGCCGATGCCGACGAGGAGCCGGGCCGCGAGACGGTCGTCGTCGAGGTCGGCGGCAAGCGCCTGGAGGTCTCCCTGCCGTCGTCGCTGGGCATGTCCCTGGCCCGTACGGGTCTCGCGGCGGGCGCCAAGCCGAAGCGCCGCGCGGCGAAGAAGTCGGGTCCGGTGGCCTCGGGCGACACCCTGGCCTCCCCGATGCAGGGCACCATCGTCAAGGTCGCCGTCGAGGAGGGCCAGGAGGTCAAGGAGGGCGACCTCGTCGTCGTCCTGGAGGCCATGAAGATGGAGCAGCCCCTGAACGCGCACCGCTCGGGCACGATCAAGGGCCTGAGCGCGGAGATCGGCGCGTCGGTGACGTCGGGCGCGGCCATCTGCGAGATCAAGGACTGACCGGAAAACAGACCAACGCCTACGGCGCGACCCGAACTGGGGTCGCGCCGTAGGCGCCTCAGCTGCGGGCAATCGTGCCTCCCCCAGTGCCTCTAGGGCCCGGGAGGTGCCCCCAGGGCGGCACGGGTGCGCGTGGGGGTCCCCCGCTTGGGGGGGAGGCACCCCGTCACGCCGGGCTGCGGACCCACCCGGCATCAGCAACAACGCCGGGCACCTGAAAGGCAAACAGCCGGCGCCGTCTACCGCCGCCGCATGTCCGCCACCCGCGCCCGCTCCGCCCCGGGCCCCGGCTCACCCAGCATCGAGGCAGAGGCAGACCGCAACGGCCCCCCAGCCCCCGGCGCCTGCCGCCGAGGCCCGGGCACCGGCACGTCCCGGCGCTGCTGACGCGCCGGGACGGCATCACCCCCCGGGCCCCCCGCACCCGACCCGGCCGAACCCCCCTGCCCCCCGGCCACGGCGATCTGCACGCCCTGGTCGGCGAGCGCCTGGAGCTCCGTGGCCGCACGGTCGTCGTGGGCGGGCGGCTCGTCCGTGACGAGGCGCGTGATGAGATCCGTGGGCACGGTCTGGAACATGGTGTCGGTGCCGAGCTTCGTGTGGTCGGCGAGGACGACCACCTCCGCCGCGGCCTGCACCAGCGCCCGGTCCACGGACGCCGACAGCATGTTGGACGTGGACAGCCCCCGCTCGGCGGTCAGCCCCGCCCCGGACAGGAACGCCCGCGACACCCGCAGCCCGTGCAGGGACTGCTCGGCACCGCTGCCGACCAGGGCGTAGTTCGAACCGCGGAGCGTACCGCCGGTCATCACCACCTCGACCCGGTTGGCATGGGCCAACGCCTGGGCGACGAGGAGGGAGTTGGTGACGACGGTCAGCCCGGGCACCCGGGCGAGCCGGCGCGCCAGCTCCTGGGTCGTCGTACCCGCCCCGACCACGATCGCCTCCCCCTCTTCCACGAAGTTCGCGGCGAGGTCGGCGATGGCGGTCTTCTCGGCGGTCGCGAGATGAGACTTCTGCGGAAAGCCGGACTCCCGCGTGAAACCGCCCGGCAGTACCGCACCGCCGTGCCGGCGGTCGAGGAGTCCTTCTGCCTCCAGCGCGCGCACGTCCCGCCGTACGGTCACTTCGGAGGTCTGGACGACGCGGGCAAGCTCACGGAGCGACACGGCCCCGTTGGCTCGCACCATTTCGAGGATCAATTGGCGACGTTCTGCAGCGAACACGAAACTGACAGTAACGCCAGCGACCGTCTGCTTTCAGCAGTTTGCGCTGAATAGCAGAAGATGTTCGCACCGAGCAGCGGGAAGTGGTATAAGGCCTAGTCCTGCCGCCTATGCCGTACGCATGGTCGAACACTCCCCGTGACCAGCGAGGAGCCGGTTTCGGCCTCAGCCGTCGCCGTTCTCCTTGCGGGTGTGCAGCTGCCGTGCCACCTCGGCGATCGAGCCCGACAGCGACGGGTAGACGGTGAAGGCGTTCGCGATCTGTTCGACGGTCAGATTGTTGTCGACCGCGATCGAGATCGGGTGGATCAGTTCCGAGGCGCGCGGTGACACGACCACACCGCCCACCACGATGCCCGTGCCCGGCCGGCAGAAGATCTTGACGAAGCCGTCCCGGATGCCCTGCATCTTGGCGCGCGGGTTGCGCAGCAGCGGCAGCTTCACGACCCGGGCGTCGATCTTCCCGCCGTCGACGTCGGCCTGCGTGTAGCCGACGGTGGCGATCTCCGGGTCGGTGAAGACGTTCGACGAGACCGTCTTCAGGTTCAGCGGGGCCACCGCGTCGCCCAGGAAGTGGTACATGGCGATGCGGCCCTGCATGGCGGCCACGGACGCGAGGGCGAACACACCGGTCACGTCACCGGCCGCGTACACGCCCGGAGCGGTCGTACGCGAGACCCTGTCGGTCCAGATGTGGCCGGACTCGCGCAGCCGGACACCGGCGTCCTCCAGCCCCATGCCCGCACTGTTGGGCACGGCACCGACGGCCATGAGGCAGTGCGAGCCGGTGATGACCCGCCCGTCGGAGAGGGTCACCTCGACCCGGTCCCCCACCCGTTTGGCGGACTGCGCCCGGGAACGCCCCATGACGTTCATGCCGCGCCGCCGGAAGACGTCCTCCAGCACGGCGGCCGCGTCCGGGTCCTCACCCGGCAGCACGCGGTCCCGCGACGACACGAGCGTCACCCTCGAACCCAGCGCCTGGTAGGCACCGGCGAACTCGGCACCGGTCACACCGGACCCGACCACGATGAGCTCCTCGGGGAGTTCGTCGAGGTCGTACACCTGGGTCCAGTTCAGGATCCGCTCACCGTCGGGCTGGGCGTCGGGCAGCTCACGGGGGTGCCCGCCGGTCGCGATGAGGACGGCGTCAGCCGTGAGCGTCTCCTCGCTGCCGTCGGCGGTGCGCACCACGACCTTGCGCGACCCGTCGAGCGCCTGCATGCCCTCCAGCCGCCCGCGCCCGCGCATGACACGCGCCCCGGCGCGCGTCACGGAGGCGGTGATGTCGTGCGACTGGGCGAGCGCGAGCCGCTTCACACGCCGGTTGACCTTGCCCAGGTCGACGCCCACCACCCGGGCGGCCTGCTCGATGTGCGGGGTGTCGTCGGCGACGATGATCCCCAGCTCCTCGTACGAGGAGTCGAAGGTGGTCATCACCTCGGCCGTGGCGATCAGGGTCTTCGACGGCACGCAGTCGGTGAGCACCGACGCCCCGCCCAGACCGTCGCAGTCGACGACGGTCACCTCCGCGCCGAGTTGGGCGGCCACCAGCGCCGCTTCATATCCGCCGGGTCCGCCACCGATGATCACGATCCGAGTCACGTACTCCATTGTCCCGCACCGCTCAACATGCCACCGCCCCGGGGCCCCGCCGATGCGCCTGTTGTTACGACAGTGACGCCGGGCGGCCTGCCGTACCCTCTCCCCATGTCGCTCTACGCCGCGTACGCCGGCAACCTCGACGCGCGGCTGATGTCCCGCCGCGCCCCGCACTCGCCGCTGCGCGCCACCGGCTGGCTGAACGGATGGCGACTGACCTTCGGCGGCGAGCACATGGGCTGGGAGGGCGCACTGCCGACGATCGTGGAGGACCCGCTCTCCCAGGTCTTCGTGTCCCTGTACGACATCGCCCCGATGGACGAGGAGTCGCTCGACCGCTGGGAGGGCGTGGGCCTGGAGATCTACCGTCGTACGCGCGTCCGGGTCCACACCCTGGACGGTGAGGAATCCGCCTGGGCCTTCGCCCTGAACGCGTACGAGGGCGGCCTGCCCTCCGCCCGCTACCTGGGCGAGATCGCCGACGCGGCCGAGTCGGCCGGCGCTCCCCACGACTACGTGATGGAGCTCCGCAAGCGTCCCTGCTGACGGCCGGCGGCCGTCCTCGTCGGAAACGACAAGACAACGATCGCCACCCCGTTGGCTCTGCCATCTACGCGCGTAGGCATTCACCGGCTACCCTCGTCGGCGTGAACGCATCTCTTCTTCCGGACGACATCCAGGGCGACCCCCACGCGGCCGCCGACGCCGCCGCGGCCCGCCTGCGCGAACTCACCGGTGCCGAGACCCACGACGTCGCCCTCGTGATGGGCTCCGGCTGGGCCCCGGCCGTGGACGCCCTGGGCGCCCCCGAGGCCGAGTTCCAGGTCACCGAGCTCCCCGGTTTCCCGCCGCCGGCGGTGGAGGGCCACGGAGGCAAGATCCGCTCGTACCGGATCGGCAACAAGCGCGCCCTGGTCTTCCTGGGCCGTACGCACTATTACGAGGGCCGCGGGGTGGCCGCGGTCGCCCACGGTGTCCGCACCGCGGTGTCGGCCGGCTGCAAGACGGTCGTCCTCACCAACGGCTGCGGCGGCCTGCGCGAGGGCATGCGCCCCGGCCAGCCGGTCCTCATCAGTGACCACATCAACCTCACCGCCACCTCCCCCATCATCGGCGCGAACTTCGTCGACCTCACCGACCTGTACTCCCCGCGTCTGCGGGCCCTGTGCAAGGAGGTCGACGCCACGCTGGAGGAGGGCGTCTACGCCCAGTTCCCCGGCCCGCACTACGAGACGCCGGCCGAGATCCGCATGGCCCGGGTCATCGGTGCGGACCTGGTGGGCATGTCGACGGTCCTGGAGGCGATCGCCGCCCGCGAGGCCGGCGCGGAGGTCCTGGGTATCTCCCTCGTCACCAACCTCGCCGCGGGCATGACGGGCGAGCCCCTGAACCACGAGGAGGTCCTCCAGGCGGGCCGCGACAGCGCCACCCGCATGGGCTCCCTGCTCGCGCAGGTCCTGGACCGCCTCTGAGGGACGCTTCGGCAGGTCGTCCGGCGGCTGCGGGCCCGTAGTGGCTGGTCGCGCGGTTCCCCGCGCCCCTAGGGGGTTGCGGGCGCCTGCGCGGGAAAGCAGCCGCCGTGGTGCGCTTCCGCACCCGCGGACGGCGAGAAGGGGACGTGTCGGGGGCGCCCGCAGCGGTTGGCGCGTCAGCGAACGGTCAGTCGGTACGCGACCCCATCGCGCCGTTCCGAGGACGGACACCCCCCGACGCGGCCCGACCCACCCCCGGCGGCAGGCGAAGACGCGCACCCCCACCACGCCGCAGGCAGACCACACCGCACCGCACGCCACCACACCGGAGAGGCTGACACCACACCGTGCACGAAGAACTCATCGCACAGGCCCAGGCGTGGCTCACCGAGGACCCCGACCCGGACACCCGCACCGAGCTCGCCCGCCTCATCGACGCCGAGGACCACGCCGAACTCGCCGCCCGATTCAGCGGCACTCTCCAGTTCGGCACCGCCGGCCTCCGCGGCGAACTCGGCGCCGGTCCCATGCGCATGAACCGCTCGGTCGTCATCCGCGCCGCCGCCGGCCTCGCCGCGTACCTCAAGAAGCAGGGTCCCCCCGAGAGGGAAGGGGAGGCCGGCCTCGTCGTCATCGGCTACGACGCCCGCCACAAGTCCCACGACTTCGCCCAGGACACCGCCGCCGTCATGATCGGCGCCGGCCTGCGCGCGGCCGTCCTCCCCCGCCCTCTGCCGACCCCCGTACTCGCCTTCGCGATAAGGCACCTCGGCGCGGTCGCGGGCGTGGAGGTCACCGCCAGCCACAACCCGCCCCGCGACAACGGCTACAAGGTCTACCTCGGCGACGGCTCCCAGATCGTCCCCCCGGCGGACATCGACATCGCGGCCGAGATCGCCGCCGTCCCGTCCCTCACCACCGTCCGGCGCCCCACCGAAGGCTGGGACACCCTCGACGACAGCGTCCTCGACGCCTACCTCGCCCGCACGGACGCCGTCCTGTCCGAGGGCTCCCCCCGCACCGCCCGCACGGTGTACACGGCTATGCACGGCGTCGGAAAGGACGTCCTCCTGGCCGCGTTCGCCCGCGCCGGCTTCCCAGAGCCGGTCCTCGTCGCGGAGCAGGCCGAACCCGATCCGGAGTTCCCGACCGTCGCGTTCCCCAACCCGGAGGAACCCGGCGCGATGGACCTGGCCTTCGCGACGGCGCGCGCCTGCGCGACCGCCCCGGACCTGATCCTCGCCAACGACCCCGACGCGGACCGCTGTGCCGTCGCCGTCCAGGACGGCACCGACTGGCGCATGCTCCGCGGTGACGAGGTCGGCGCCCTGCTCGCCGCCCACCTGGTCCGCCGCGGGGCGACCGGCACCTTCGCGGAGTCGATCGTCTCGTCGTCCCTCCTCGGCCGCATCGCCGAGAAGGCGGGCCTCACCCACGTCGAGACCCTCACCGGCTTCAAGTGGATCGCCCGCGCCGAGGGCCTGCGCTACGGCTACGAGGAGGCCCTCGGCTACTGCGTGGACCCGGACGGCGTACGCGACAAGGACGGCATCACGGCCGCGCTGCTGATCACGGAACTGGCCTCACAGCTCAAGGAGGAGGGGCGTACGCTCCTGGACCTGCTGGACGACCTGGCGGTGGAGCACGGCCTGCACGCGACGGACCAGCTCTCGGTCCGCGTCGAGGACCTCTCCCTCATCGCGGCCGCGATGCGCCGCCTGCGCGAGCAGCCCCCGACGGAGCTGGCCGGCCTGCCGATCACCCGCACGGACGACCTCACCAAGGGCACGGCCGAACTCCCGCCCACGGACGGGCTGCGCTACACCCTCGACGGCGCCCGGGTGATCGTCCGCCCGAGCGGCACGGAGCCCAAGCTGAAGTGCTACCTGGAGGTCGTGATCCCGGTCGGGTCCCACCAGGACCTCCGGGCGGCCCGCGCGAGGGCGACGGACGTGCTGGAGTCGATCAAGCGCGACCTGTCGACGGCGGCGGGCATCTGAGGCCGGTGCCCGGCGCCACCGCCCCGGGCCGATGACTCAGGAACTCTTCCGGGCTGCCTCCCGCCGCTGCCGCTTGCCGAGAGGCGCCCGGGAGAGGTCCTCGGCGCTGGACCTCAGGTTCTTGTAGCCGTACCCGCGCTGCTCCAGCCAGGCCCGCGCCGACTCCTCGGCCCGCTCGGTCGCCTCCAGGATGTCCTCCTCGGCCTCCCCGGAGTCGAGGAAGCGGAAGGTGAAGGCGGGCCGCACGGCCACGTCGTACGTGAGGCTCCCCTCGGGCGTGAAGGCCGCGCGCAGCACGTCGTGCTCCGCGGCCCGCTCCAGGAGCCCGGCCCGCTGGTCGGCACTCAGCCCGTCGAAGACGCCTCGGACGGTGACACGGAAGGTACGGGTGCTCATGCCCGGAACCTAGGCCCGAGGAGCGCAGCGGCTCCACCACTTTTCCGCCCCGGGACGTGCAGCCGGAACCCTGGCCGCCCCAACGCCGGCAGAACAGCCCGGGCGGCCGGCCCAGCCCACCACAACCGATCGGGCGGTCGCCCGGCCCACAGCAACCAGTCGAGCGGTCAGCCCATCGCCACCAGAACCACTCGGCCCATCCGCCCAGCCCGGCCCCAGCCCACATCAGCCAGTCGGGCGACCAGACCAGCACCACCAGAACCACCAGGGCCGTCACCCGAGCACCACCAGGACGCCCGGACCATCGCCCCCCGTCGGGCGGTCACCCCACCAGGACCAGTCAGGCGGTCAGCCCATCGCCACCAGAACCAGCACCAGCACGGCCCCCGCGACCGCCGGCGCCAGCACCTCGTAGGCCCACCGCACGGTCACCTCGCCCCGCGCCGACTCCGCCTCGCGCCGCGCCTCGTGCAGCGCGCGCAGGTCGTCCATGATCCGGTCGGTCTCCGCCCGCACGGGCCCGTCCGACAGCGGCTCCCGGCTGAAGCCCTGCCGCAGCCCCTCCGTCGTGCCGAGCGCGCTGCCGCGGCCCTCGTCCCGCCCCATCTGCCGCCGCGCCTGCGCCGTCGCCCGCATCTCGCGCCGCGCGGCCTTCTTGCGCGCGCGCAGCGAGACCGGCACGGCCCACAGCTGGTACTTCGCACCGGATTCGGTGAGGACCTCGTTCGAGTAGGCGGAGCGCAGCGAGGCGACCTGCCCCCAGGGCACGACGACGATGCGGAAGGGATTGCGGATCCGCAGCCGGTCGTCGCCGGCGTACACGGCCGGGCGCAGGGTGAAGGCGACCACCAGCGGCACGACGAGGAGCAGCAGGGCGAGCGCGAGCCACGGCGTGCGTCCCTCCCCGGAGATCACCGCGTCGACGCCGAGCCATCCGGCGATGCCGAGCAGCATCACGCCACCGGCGATGGCCGGGGCCGACCGGTACACCCGGTCCTTGGACTCGGGCTCCGCGGGCTGCGGCGTCGGCGACTGGGATTCGGGGCTCGTCATGTCTCGATTCTGCCGGACCCGACCAGGCGCCCCTCATCCACGTCCCTCATCCACGTCCCCCACGGCCTCCACGCCGAAGAACGACCGGATCCGCCCCGGGAGAAAACGGGGGGCTGTACAGCCGCTACGCGCGTAGATATGCTCGTCTGGTGACCATGCCCAGTTCTGCACTCACCGCAGCTCACCCCCTCAAGGACGTCGCCTCGTCCGACAGCGCGCTGCGCCGCTTCCTCCACGGGCTCCCCGGCGTCGACGCGGTCGGGCTCGAAGGCCGTGCGGCCTCGCTCGGCACCCGTTCGATCAAGACGACCGCCAAGGCGTACGCCATCGACCTCGCCATCTCGATGGTCGACCTGACGACGCTGGAAGGCGCGGACACCCCGGGCAAGGTCCGGGCGCTCGGCGCGAAGGCGGTCAGGCCCGACCCGACGGACCGTACGACGCCGTCCACGGCCGCGGTCTGCGTCTACCCCGACATGGTGGCCGTGGCCAAGGAGGCCGTCGCCGGCTCCGGCGTGAAGGTCGCCTCGGTCGCCACGGCGTTCCCGGCCGGCCGCGCCGCGCTGGAGGTCAAGCTGGCCGACGTGCGCGACGCCGTGGCCGCGGGCGCCGACGAGATCGACATGGTCATCGACCGCGGGGCGTTCCTCTCGGGCCGATACTTGAAGGTGTACGACGAGATCACCGCCGTGAAGGAGGCCTGCGGGACCTCCGCGCGTCTGAAGGTCATCTTCGAGACGGGCGAGCTCTCGACGTACGACAACATCCGCCGCGCGAGCTGGCTCGGGATGCTGGCGGGCGCGGACTTCATCAAGACCTCCACCGGAAAGGTCGCCGTCAACGCGACCCCGGCGAACACGCTGCTGATGCTGGAGGCGGTGCGTGACTTCAAGGCGCAGACCGGCATCCAGATCGGCGTGAAGCCGGCCGGCGGCATCCGCACCTCCAAGGACGCCATCAAGTTCCTGGTGCTGGTCAACGAGACGGCGGGCGAGGACTGGCTGGACAGCCACTGGTTCCGCTTCGGCGCGTCCTCGCTGCTGAACGACCTGCTGATGCAGCGCCAGAAGCTGGCCACCGGCCGCTACTCCGGTCCCGACTACGTGACGGTGGACTGATCACCATGGCATCGGTATTCGAATACGCCCCGGCCCCCGAGTCGCGCGCGATCGCCGACATCGCGCCCTCGTACGGCCTGTACATCGACGGCGAGTTCGTCGAAGCGGCGGACGGCAAGGTCTTCAAGACCGTCTCCCCGTCCACCGAGGAGGTTCTCTCCGAGATCGCGCGGGCCGGTTCCGAGGACGTCGACCGTGCGGTGAAGGCCGCGCGCAGGGCGTTCGAGAAGTGGTCGGCGCTCCCGGGCTCGGAGCGCGCCAAGTACCTCTTCCGGATCGCCCGCATCATCCAGGAGCGCTCCCGCGAGCTCGCCGTCCTCGAAACCCTCGACAACGGCAAGCCGATCAAGGAGACGCGCGACGCCGACCTGCCGCTGGTCGCCGCGCACTTCTTCTACTACGCGGGCTGGGCCGACAAGCTCGACCACGCCGGCTACGGCGCGAACCCGAGGCCGCTGGGCGTGGCGGGCCAGGTCATCCCCTGGAACTTCCCGCTCCTGATGCTGGCGTGGAAGATCGCCCCGGCGCTCGCGACGGGCAACACGGTCGTCCTGAAGCCGGCCGAGACCACCCCCCTCTCGGCGCTGTTCTTCGCGGACATCTGCCGCCAGGCGGGCCTGCCCAAGGGCGTCGTCAACATCCTCCCGGGCTACGGCGACGCCGGCGCGGCGCTGGTGTCCCACCCGGACGTGAACAAGGTCGCCTTCACCGGCTCCACGGCCGTCGGCAAGGAGATCGCCCGCACGGTCGCCGGGACGCGCAAGAAGGTCACGCTGGAGCTGGGCGGCAAGGGCGCCAACATCGTCTTCGACGACGCCCCCATCGACCAGGCCGTCGAGGGCATCGTCAACGGCATCTTCTTCAACCAGGGCCAGGTCTGCTGCGCGGGCAGCCGTCTGCTGGTGCAGGAGTCCATCCAGGAGGAGCTGCTCGACTCCCTCAAGCGCCGTCTGTCGACGCTCCGCCTCGGCGACCCGCTGGACAAGAACACGGACATCGGCGCGATCAACTCCGAGGAGCAGCTCACGCGCATCACCTCGCTCGTCGAGCAGGGTGAGGCGGAGGGCGCCGAGCGCTGGTCCCCGGCGTGCGAACTGCCGGAGAGCGGCTACTGGTTCGCCCCGACGCTGTTCACGAACGTCACCCAGGCGCACACCGTGGCCCGGGACGAGATCTTCGGCCCGGTGCTGTCGGTGCTGACGTTCCGCACCCCGGACGAGGCGGTCGCCAAGGCCAACAACACGCCGTACGGCCTGTCCGCCGGCATCTGGACGGAGAAGGGCTCGCGCATCCTGGCGGTCGCGAACAAGCTCCGCGCGGGTGTCGTCTGGTCCAACACGTTCAACAAGTTCGACCCGACGTCGCCGTTCGGCGGCTACAAGGAGTCGGGCTTCGGCCGCGAGGGCGGTCGCCACGGCCTGGAGGCGTACCTCGATGTCTGATCGGCTCAACGTCCTGAAGACCTACAAGCTGTACGTGGGCGGGAAGTTCCCGCGTTCCGAGAGCGGCCGGGTGTACGAGGTGAGCGACTCCAAGGGCAAGTGGCTGGCCAACGCGCCCCTGTCCTCCCGCAAGGACGCCCGGGACGCGGTGGTCGCCGCCCGCAAGGCGTTCGGCGCCTGGTCCGGGGCGACGGCGTACAACCGCGGTCAGGTGCTCTACCGCGTGGCCGAGATGCTGGAGGGCCGCCGCGACCAGTTCGTGCGCGAGGTGGCCGAGGCGGAAGGGCTGTCGAAGTCCAAGTCCGCCGCGGTCGTGGACGCGACGATCGACCGCTGGGTCTGGTACGCGGGCTGGACCGACAAGATCGCCCAGGTGGTCGGCGGCGGCAACCCGGTCGCGGGCCCGTTCTTCAACCTGTCCTCCCCCGAGCCGACGGGCGTGGTCGCCGTCCTGGCCCCCCAGGAGTCGTCCTTCCTGGGCCTGGTGTCGGTGCTCGCCCCGGTGATCGCGACGGGCAACACGGCGGTCGTGGTGGCGAGCGAGAAGTCCCCGCTCCCCGCCCTCTCCCTCGCCGAGGTCCTGGCCACCTCGGACGTCCCCGGCGGCGTGGTCAACGTCCTGTCGGGCCGCACGGCGGAGATCGCCACCCCGCTCGCCGCGCACCAGGACGTCAACGCGATCGACCTCGCGGGCGCCGACGAGGCCCTGGCGAAGGAACTGGAGATCGCCGCGGCCGACAACCTCAAGCGCGTCCTCCGTCCACAGCCTGTGGATTACACGGAGACCCCCGGCATCGACCGCATGACGGCGTTCTTGGAGACCAAGACGGTCTGGCACCCCACGGGTTCACTGGGCGCGTCGGGTTCCTCGTACTAGCCGCCCCGCACAGCCGAAGCCCCGGCCCTCCTCCGTCCAGGAGGGCCGGGGCTTCTCCGCGTGCGCACCTACTGCTGCGACAGCAGCCCCGCCACCGGCCCGGTCAGCGCCTGGGACCTTCTCAGGAGAGTCGTGCTGCACTGGGTGATCGGATAGGCACGGAGGGTAGTCAAGGTGTGACGCGCGCATCAAAGCCGACCCGCAGGGTCGTACGGCCCCCTGTTGATGCCTCACACTGGTGTCCCGTGAGTTCTCCATCGCCCATATCGACGCGAGTCGTGCTGCTCTGCGGCCCTTCCGGCTCCGGCAAGTCCCTCCTCGCGGCCCGCTCCGGCCTCCCGGTGCTGCGGCTCGACGACTTCTACAAGGAGGGCGACGACCCGACCCTGCCCCTGGTGGCCGAGAGCTCCGACATCGACTGGGACCATCCGGACTCGTGGGACGCGGACACGGCCGTCGCCGCGATCACCCGGCTGTGCCGCACGGGCCGTACGGAGGTTCCCGTCTACGACATCTCCCTCAGTGCCCGCACCGGCGACGAGACGGTCGACATCGGCCGGACCCCGCTGTTCATCGCGGAGGGCATCTTCGCCGCGGAGATCGTCACGCGCTGCCGTGAACTCGGCGTCCTCGCCGACGCGCTGTGCCTGAGCCGCGGCCCCGTGAGGACCTTCCGCCGCCGCTTCCTGCGGGATCTGAAGGAGGGCCGCAAGTCGGTGCCGTTCCTGCTGCGCCGCGGCTGGCGCCTGATGCGGGAGGAGCGCACGATCGTCGCCCGCCAGACGGCACTGGGCGCGTACGCCTGCGACCGCGACGAGGCGATGGGCCGGCTGGCCGCAGCGGCGGCCGGCCGGTGCGCGGGCCTGCGTACAGCGGCCTAGCCCGGCGGCCCGGGTCCGGGGAGCCGGAGCACAAAGGAAAGCGGGACTGAACGGACCCCCCGGCCCTCCAGTCCCGCTCCTGTGCTCCCCCGTTGTCCTCCCCCGAGTCCCCACTCTCCCGCGAGGACGCCCCCCAGCGTCCGTACGGTTCCCCCGTGGGCCCCCCTTGTGGTGCTCCCCCCCCGACCTTCAGGCGACGAGCTCGCCGAAGGCGTCCTCCTCGTCACGGCCGAAGCTGAGGACCTCGTCCTCGCGCAGCCGGCGGAGCGACCGCCAGATGCTGGACTTCACCGTGCCGACACTGATGTCGAGGATCTCCGCGATCTCCGGGTCCGTGCGGCCCTCGTAGTAGCGCAGGACCAGCATGGTGCGCTGGAGTTCGGGCAGCCGGGCCAGCGCCTGCCACAGAACGGCGCGCAGCTCGGTGCCGCGCATCGCGTCCGTGTCGCCGGGCGTCTCCGGCAGTTCCTCGGTCGGGTACTCGTTGAGCTTGCGGCGCCGCCAGGCGCTGATGTGCAGGTTCGTCATGGTGCGGCGCAGGTATCCGCCCACCGCCGCCTTGTCGCTGATCCGCTCCCACGCCCGGTAGGTCGAGAACAGTGCGCTCTGCAGCAGGTCCTCGGCCTCGAAACGGTCACCGGTGAGGTGGTAGGCGGTTGCGTACAGGGAGGCACGGCGCTCCTGGACGTAGGCGGTGAACTCCGCCTCCGTCAGCGAACGGCGCTCCCCCGAGCCCTCCCCGTACGCGGCTCCCCCGTGAGCCGCCCCCGTCCCCTTGCTCTCCCCCGTGGGTGCGTCAACCACCGTCATGAACGCGGTGTGCTGACGCCCGGTGCCGCGAGCGCACCCCCGCCCGCTCACGGCACCGGACTTCTCGGAAACCCTGTGCACGTCGTGCAGACGCGTGACAACTGCGCTGGTGCTGATGCCGTGCAGCGTGTTCATCTCGCGCCCCCCGTCGTGGACTTCCGTTGTGCGGCCCGCCGGTTGGGGCGGGCTTCCTTGCCTGTGCCGAAAAGCTTGCCGCGGCACTTTCATGGCCGTGTCCGCCGACTGTCACAGACCTGTCACAGGGGTCGGCCACAGGCCGGCGACAGGCCGTACACACGCGTCGGCGGTACCGGCCGCACCGAGTGGGCCCCACCGGTCGAACCCCGACCCCTCCATGGGCCAGAATGAGCGCGTGCCTTCCCTGTTGCTGATCGAGGACGACGACGCCATCCGGACGGCCCTGGAGCTCTCACTGACGCGCCAGGGTCACCGCGTGGCGACCGCTGCCAGCGGTGAGGACGGTCTGAAGCTGCTCCGTGAGCAGCGGCCGGATCTGATCGTGCTGGACGTGATGCTGCCCGGCATCGACGGGTTCGAGGTGTGCCGGCGCATCCGGCGCACGGACCAGTTGCCGATCATCCTGCTGACCGCGCGCAGCGACGACATCGACGTGGTGGTCGGGCTGGAGTCCGGCGCCGACGACTATGTCGTCAAGCCGGTGCAGGGCCGGGTGCTGGACGCCCGGATCCGGGCCGTGCTGCGGCGCGGCGAGCGGGAGTCGAACGACGCGGCGAGCTTCGGCAGCCTCGTCATCGACCGCTCGGCGATGACCGTGACGAAGAACGGCGAGGACCTCCAGCTCACGCCGACCGAGCTGCGGCTGCTGCTGGAGCTGAGCCGGCGGCCGGGCCAGGCGCTGTCCCGGCAGCAGCTGCTGCGGCTGGTGTGGGAGCACGACTACCTGGGCGACTCGCGGCTCGTGGACGCGTGTGTCCAGCGGCTGCGCGCCAAGGTCGAGGACGTGCCGTCGTCCCCGACGCTGATCCGTACCGTGCGGGGTGTCGGCTACCGGCTGGACGCGCCTCAGTGACCCAGGCGCACCAAGGGGGGGCCCGCGGCTGGACCGGGGCGCGCAAGGGAGTTTCGTCGCGGCTGCGCTTCACCAGCCTGCGGCTGCGACTGGTCGTCGTCTTCGGCCTGGTGGCCCTGACGGCCGCCGTGTCCGCGTCCGCGATCGCGTACTGGCTCAACCGCGAGGCCGTGCTCACCCGCACCCAGGACGCCGTGCTGCGCGACTTCGAGCAGGAGATGCAGAACCGCGCGGCCGCGCTGCCCGAGCGCCCCACACAGGACGAGCTGCAGCACACCGCGGGCCAGATGGCGGGCAGCGACCAGCGCTTCAGTGTGCTGCTCGTCGGCCGCGACCCCGCGGGCCGGACCGTCTACGGCAGCTCCGGCGGGCTGAGCGGCTTCTCGCTGCGCGACGTGCCGGTCTCGCTGCGCACGGCGGTGAACAAGGCGCAGAAGGTCGACGGGAGCAACAAGCAGCCGTACCACCTGTACTGGCAGCGAATAGTCGATCATGACACGCCGTACCTGGTGGCCGGCACGCGCGTGATCGGCGGCGGTCCGACCGGTTACATGCTCAAGTCGCTGGAGCCGGAGGCGAAGGACCTCAACTCGCTGGCCTGGTCGCTGGGCATCGCCACGGGCCTCGCGCTGATCGGCTCGGCGCTGCTCGCGCAGGCCGCCGCTACGACGGTGCTGAAGCCGGTGCAGCGGCTCGGGGCGGCCGCGCGGCGGCTCGGCGAGGGCAAGCTGGACACCCGGCTGCGGGTGTCGGGGACCGATGAACTCGCCGATCTGTCCCGGACGTTCAACAACGCGGCCGAGGCGCTGGAGAAGCGGGTCGCCGACATGGCCGCCCGGGACGAGGCGTCCCGGCGGTTCGTGGCGGACATGAGCCACGAGCTGCGCACGCCGCTCACCGCCATCACCGCCGTCACGGAGGTGCTGGAGGAGGAGCTGGAGGCGGAGACCGGGAGCATGGACCCGATGATCGAGCCCGCCGTCCGGCTGGTGGTGAGCGAGACGCGGCGGCTGAACGACCTGGTCGAGAACCTGATGGAGGTCACCCGCTTCGACGCGGGCACCGCACGGCTCGTCCTGGACGACGTCGACCTCGCCGACCAGATCACCGCCTGCATCGACGCCCGTGCCTGGCTGGACGCGGTCGAACTGGACGCCGAGCGCGGCCTGCACGCCCGCCTGGATCCGCGCCGCCTGGACGTCATCCTGGCCAACCTGATCGGCAACGCACTCAAGCACGGCGGCTCCCCGGTGCGGGTGTCGGTGCGGGAGGCGGACGACTCGATCGTCATCGAGGTGCAGGACCACGGGCCCGGCATCCCGGAGGACGTCCTGCCGCACGTCTTCGACCGCTTCTACAAGGCCAGCGCCTCCCGGCCGCGTTCCGAGGGCAGCGGCCTGGGTCTGTCCATCGCGCTGGAGAACGCCCACATCCACGGCGGCGAGATCACCGCGGCCAACTCGCCCGACTCGGGCGCGGTGTTCACCCTGCGGCTCCCGCGCGGCACGTCCCCCGCGGAGGAGCAGCCCGCCGAGGACGAGCTGAAGCCCGGCGGCGACACCGACCGGCCCCAGGGCGACGTGAAGGGGGACGCATGATGACCGCACGTCTCGCGGCCGTGCCCCGTCTGCTGGCCGTTCCGGCGCTCGCCGTGCTGCTGGCCGGCTGCGGGATCCGGGCCACGGAGGTGCCGACGAACTTCGGGCCGGCGCCCTCGCGGGTGCAGTGCTCGCTGTCCGAGCCGGACGTCTCGACGCAGGCGGCCCGGGGGCTGCCGGTGCAGGTGTTCCTGCTGTGCGGGTCCGCGCTGGTGACCGTCGACCGGACGGTGCGGGTCCCGGACGGCGCGGCCGACTCCGAGCGGCGCATGCTCGTCGCGCAGGGCCTGCTGGACCAGCTCGCCACACCGCCGTCGGCCGCCGAGAAGGAAGCCGGCTACAGCACGGACGTCCGCGACGGCATCACCGTCGGCGGTCCGCGCCCCGGCGACCCGGAGGACACGCTGCGGCTGAGTACGGCACCGGCCGGACTGACCTCGTACGCGCTGGCCCAGATCGTCTGCACCTTCTCCGATTCGGCGGCGGCCGAGGGGGACGGCTCGGTGGTCCTGGCCGGGCCCGGCGCCGAGCCGCCGCGCCGCTACGAGTGCACCGACGAGGTGCGGGCCCGGCCGGGCAGTACGGAACCGCCGTCGAAGGACGTGGCCGGGGAGTGACCCGGCCGGGTTGTGGCGCATGCCTCACAGGCCTGTCCGGGCCCATCCCGGAACCGATCCTGCCGGACGCCGCGTCTTGGGGGGCGTGCAGCGTCAAGGCTCCATCGGCGGCAGCGCCGCGTTCCGCATCCGTGTGACAGGAGGTGTCCTCCTCGTCGCCCACCTCGCGTTCGTCGCCTGGTTCACGCTGCGGCCGCTGGACGTGCCCTGGGTGATGCCCGCCAATCTGCGGCCGTTCGCCGGTATCCGGGCCGATCTCGCCCTGGGCTGGCCGGCGGCGGCCCGCCGGATCGGGGAGGGGCTGGCCCTGCTCGCCCCGCTGGGTGTGCTGCTGCCGTTGGTGAGCGGCAGGCTGGTCGTCTCGCCGCTGGCGTCCCTGCTGCGCACCGTCGCGGCCGGCGCCCTGCTGTCGTGGGGCATCGAACTGCTGCAGACCGGCGTGCCCGGTCAGGTCGTCGACGTCGACTCGCTGTTCCTGAACACCGCGGGCGTGGCCCTCGCGCATCTCGCGCTGGTCCCGGCGGGGCGCTCCTGGCTGCGCCGCCGTACCGCCGCCCGCGTGCTCCGTGCGCCCCTCCCCCCGGAGGAGCCGGCTCAGGGTCGGACCCCGACGATTCCCAGGGTCGGGATCGCCCCGTGGAGCGACGCTTTGCCCCCTTCGTCTCCGTAGCGTGGAGTGCAGATGGGGTACTCGGACGAGAGGCCTCACACACCCTCACGAAGGAGTCGCACATGTCCCGCCTCGCCCGCCCCACCCATGGCCGCATGATCGGCGGAGTGTGCGCCGCGCTGGCACGGCGCTTCGGCACCTCCGCGACGACCATGCGCGTGATCTTTCTCGTCTCCTGCCTGCTGCCCGGCCCGCAGTTCCTGCTGTACATCGCGCTGTGGATCGTGCTGCCGTCCGAGGACAAGGTGCACGGCAAGACCCAGACGGCCTGGTAACCGCCCGTCGCGAGAACGCCGATGGGGCGCACCCCGTGCAGGTGCGCCCCATCGGCGTGTGTCCGCCTCGGCGGTGGGTCAGACGACCGGCACGCCGTTCACCGGCAGGCCGTGCGTGGGCAGGCCCTGCACCGGGAGTCCGCCCAGCAGGTCGGCGGCCGGGCCCGTCGGGCCCTTGGCGAGGACCTGCTCGGCGACCGGCTGCGCGGCGGCGGTTCCGGCACCGGCCGCCGTCTGCCCCTGGCCCAGCGCCTCACCCGAGCCCGGCAGCGTCTGGGAGAGCTGCTCCGCCGGGAGCGCCGCGGTGACGGTCTCCAGCGTCTGGGCGGTGTCCGGGAGGGCCGGGGCGGCGTTGGCGGCGCCCGCACCGGCGGCGGCGAAGGCGGCACCGAGAGCGGCGACACCGAGGGACTTGGCAGCAGACTGCTTCATGAAATGCGTCCTCGTAACGGGATGACGGGGTGGGTGAGCGGTCCAGCGACCGTAAACACCCGGCGCCACCCGCCGCAAACATCGAAATGCGGACGGATCGTGGACGCCGTCCGCATCCGTGGTGCGCCGAATATCCCAGGGTCAGCCTTCCGGATCGGCAGAACCGCTGGTGGAAGCCGTCTGACGGAACAGCCATTCGGATTTCAGCTCGGCATATCCGGGCTTGATGACGTCATTGATCATGGCCAGCCGTTCATCGAAAGGAATGAACGATGATTTCATCGCATTGACGGAGAACCACTGCATGTCGTCGAGCGTGTATCCGAATGCCTCGACGAGGTGCTCGAATTCCCGGCTCATGCTGGTGTGGGACATCAGGCGGTTGTCCGTGTTGACCGTGGCGCGGAAGTGCAGCCGGCGCAGCAGCCCGATGGGGTGCTCGGCGTACGAGGCGGCCGCCCCGGTCTGGAGGTTGGAGCTCGGGCACAGCTCCAGCGGGATGCGCTTGTCGCGGACGTAGGAGGCGAGCCGCCCGAGTTCGACCCGGCCGTCCTCGTGGACCTGGATGTCGTCGATGATCCGCACGCCGTGCCCGAGCCGGTCGGCGCCGCACCACTGCAGGGCCTGCCAGATGGAGGGCAGCCCGAAGGCCTCCCCGGCGTGGATGGTGAAGTGGTTGTTCTCGCGCTTCAGGTACTCGAAGGCGTCGAGGTGCCGGGTGGGCGGGTAGCCGGCCTCGGCACCGGCGATGTCGAAGCCGACGACCCCCATGTCGCGGTAGCGGTTGGCGAGTTCGGCGATCTCCAGGGCACGGGCGGCGTGCCGCATGGCGGTGAGCAGCGCGCCCACGCGGATGCGCGATCCGTTCTCCCGGGCGCGCCGTTCCCCTTCCCGGAAGCCCTCGTTGACGGCCTCGACGACCTCTTCGAGGCCGAGGCCGCCCTCCAGGTGCTGCTCGGGGGCGTAGCGCACCTCGGCGTAGACGACGCCGTCGGCGGCCAGGTCCTCGGCGCACTCGGCGGCGACCCGGACCAGTGCGTCGCGGGTCTGCATGACGCCGACGGTGTGGGAGAAGGTCTCCAGGTACCGCTCCAGGGAGCCGGAGTCGGCGGCCTCGCGGAACCACACGCCGAGTTTCTCGGGGTCGGTGTCGGGGAGCTGGGAGTAGCCGTTCTCGCGGGCGAGTTCGACGATCGTGCCGGGGCGCAGACCGCCGTCGAGGTGGTCGTGCAGCAGAACCTTGGGCGCCCGGCGGATCTGGTCCGGTGTCGGGGTGTTCGCGGTGGTCTGGCTCGTCATTTCCGCACTCTAACTCCTACGCGCGTAGAGGGCGCGGTCCCGGATGCTTTACGTTTTCGTCGATACGTAACGGTGACCCCGAGGACGGGTCGAGTACACCCGCGCTTCTGACACTGTTCTGTCATGGCACACCAAGCGACGCCGGTTCGCAGGGCCCGGCTGGGCAGGGCACTCGGTCCGCAGCCGACGGCGGTGAGCGGGGCGGTGCTGCTGCTCCCCGGCGGTGACGAGATCTCCGACCGCAGGCCGTCGCCCATGCTGGCGACCGCCTCCATGCGCGCCGTCGGGCGCCGACTGGCCCGCGCGGGCCGGGACGAAGGTCTCGCCGCGCACGTGGTGCACTACCGCTACCGCGGATGGAACGGCGGCGAGGCCCATCTCGCGCAGGACGCCACCTGGGCGGCCGACGAGGTCGTACGGCGCTACGGGGACGTCCCGGTCTGCCTCGTCGGTCTCGGGATGGGCGGCCGGGCCGGGCTGCGGGCGGGTGGCCACGAGGCCGTCAACTCCGTGCTGGCGCTCGCCCCCTGGCTGCCGGAGGAGGACGTCGCGGCGCCACCCGAACCGGTGAAGCAGTTGGTCGGACGCCAGGTGCTGATCGTGCACGGCACGAACGACGGGCGGACGGATCCCGAGCTGTCGTTCCGGCTGGCGGCGCGGGCGAAGAAGGCGAACCGGGACGTGTGCCGGTTCGAAGTGCACGCGGACGGGCACGGGTTGCGTCAGTACCGGGACGAAGTCCTGGCGCTGGCCGAGGACTTCGTGATGGGGGCGTTGTTCGGGCGGGTGGTGTCGCGGCCCGTGCGGGACGCGTTCGCCGCGCCGCCGCCGTTGGGGTTGCGGATGCCGTTGGCAGCGGGTTTCAGCCCTTCGAGGCGGTAGCGCCGCTGGGGTGCCTGTTCACCGGCCTGTGCGGGTCGCACGTGGCTTGTCGCGCCCACGCGGCGGAGCCGCAGATCGATACAGCCCCGCGCCCCTCAGGTGGGCAACAAGCCGCCTCTTCTTGAGAGCAGGAACCTTTTGAAGGCCGCTACCGGGGGTGTGTCCGGGTGGCCTGCCAGCCAGGCGACCCCGATTTCGCGGGCGGCCCTCGGGGCCGTGACCGTCAGTTCCACCACTCCTGGGCGGGGGACGGCCGGTGGGGGCAGGAGGGCGACTCCGAGACCGGCCGCCACCAGGCCCCTCAGGGTTTCCGCCTCCTCTCCCTCGAAGGCGATGCGGGGCTTGAAGCCGGCCTCCTTGCAGAGGTCGTCGGTGATGCGGCGCAGGCCGTAGCCGGGTTCCAGGGTGACGAACATTTCGTCGGACGCCTCGGCGAGGCGGATGCGGCGGCGGCCGGCGAGGGCGTGGTCGGCGGGGACGACCAGGCGCAGCTTCTGCTCGTCCAGGCGGCGGGCCACCAGGTCGGGGGCGTCCGGCACCGGGGACGTCAGGCACAGGTCGAGCTCGCCGGCGCGCAGGCGTTCCAGCATGGCCTCGCCGTAGTTCTGGACGAGGCTGAAGCGGACGCGCGGGTGATCGGCGCGGAAGGCGTGCAGGAGGCCCGGGACGGTCTCGGCGCCCATGGTGTGCAGGAAGCCGAAGGCGACCTTTCCGGTGGTCGGGTCGGCGTCGGCGCGCACCTCCTCGGCGGCACGTTCCACCTCGGCCAGGGCGCGTTCGACGGAGGTGAGGAAGGTGCGGCCGGCCGGGGTGAGGGAGACCGTGCGGCCGCGCCGGGCGAACAGGTCGACGCCCAGGTCCCGCTCCAGGCGGGCCATGGACCGGGACAGGGTCGACTGGGGGACGTTCATCTCCTGGGCGGCGCGGGTGACGTGCTCGGTGCGGGCGACGCCCGCGAAGTAGGCGAGGCGCGGCGCCAGCACCTTCGACATCTCCGCCATGTCTTCTGTGTCACTGCTTGGTGACAGGCGGGCCTGTGAGCTCGGTTGATGCACCATGGGAACGATTATGACCGTTCCATGCATTGGACGGATGAGTGCGGCGTCCGTAGGTTCGAGGCATGTCTCCCGCCAGTACCGGGGCGTCCACGATCGTGGGCGCCGATGCCTCTGTTCCCACCTCCGATTCACGTGTCTCCCCGGGCGGCCCCGGCTACCGCCGGATGAGCTTCGCCCTCTTCCTCGCGGGTGTCGCGACCTTCGCGCTGCTGTACTCCACCCAGGCGCTGCTCCCGCTGATCTCCGGCGAGTTCGGGGTGGCGGCGAGCGACGCGAGCTGGACGGTGGCCGCCGCGACGGGCGGGCTGGCGCTGTTCGTGCTGCCGATGAGCGCCCTGTCGGAGCGCTTCGGACGCCGGGCGGTCATGACCGTGTCGCTGGCCGTGGCCGTCACGCTCGGGCTGCTGGTGCCGTTCGCCCCCTCCCTCGGGGTGCTGATCGCGCTGCGGGCGCTGCAGGGCGCCGCCCTGGCCGGGCTGCCGGCGTCGGCGACCGCGTATCTGGCGGAGGAGGTCAGCCCGAAGGCGCTGATCACCGCAATCGGACTGTTCGTCGCCGGCAACAGCGTCGGCGGGATGAGCGGCCGGGTCATCACCGGCTGGGTCGCACAGGAATGGGGCTGGCGGATCGCCGTCGGTGTCATCGGTGTGATCGCGGTGGCGTGTGCGGTGGCCTTCCGGCTGCTGCTCCCCGCCCCGAAGCACTTCAGGGCCGGTTCGCTGCGGCCGCGCGTCCTGGCCCGGACCGTCCGCGACCACCTGTCCAACCCGCTGCTGTGCCGGCTGTACGCGATCGGCGCGCTGTTCATGACGGTGTTCGGCGGCGTGTACACGGTCATCGGCTACCGGCTGACCGAGGCCCCGTTCTCGCTGCCGCAGGGCATCATCGGCTCGATCTTCCTGGTGTACCTGGTCGGCACGGTGTCGGCGTCGACGGCGGGCCGGCTGGTCGGGCGGCTCGGCCGCCGGGGCGCGCTGTACGCGGCGGGCGGTACGACGACGGCGGGTCTGCTGCTGTCCCTGGCGGGCTCGCTCCCGCTGGTCCTGGCGGGCCTGGTCCTCATCACGGCGGGCTTCTTCGCGGGCCACGCGGTCGCCTCCTCCACGGTCAGCAAGACGGCCGCGCACGGCCGCGCCCAGGCCTCGGCGCTGTACCAGTCCGCGTACTACATCGGCTCCAGCGCGGGCAGCACGGTCGGCGCGATCGCCTTCCACGCGGGCGGCTGGGCCGGGACGGTCGGTGTCGGCCTCCTGGCGGTCCTGGGCGTCGTGACGATCACGGTCTTCGGCACCCGTGCGGCCCGGCTGCAGCGCCGGGAACTGACCACGGCCGCCTGAGTCCCGGCGGCGTCCCCTCTGGTCGGGGCCGGTTGTCAGTGCGTGCGGATAACGTCCGCGCCGACTGATCACCGGTTTCGAGCAGGGGGGATTTCACATGGAGTTGCGGGTCGACCGCACGGAGTTCGCCGACGCCGTGGGCCGGGCGGCACGCGCACTGCCCGGGCGGACACCTGTGCCGGTGCTGGGCGGGCTGCTGCTGGAGGCGGACGCGGGGCGGCTGGCCGTGACGGGGTTCGACTTCGAGGCCGCGGTCCGGGTGGAGGCCGACGCGGAGGTCGCGGCGCCCGGGCGGGTGCTGGTCCCGGGGCGGCGGCTGCTGGACGTCTGCCGGGTGCTGCCGGACGGGCCGGTGGGCTGTGTGCTGGAGGGCTCGCGGTTCACGGTGGAGGCGGACGGCACGCGCTTCGGCCTGTCGACGCTGCCGCTCGCGGAGTACCCGTCCCCGCCCGGGCCGCCCGCGCCCTACGGCACCGTCGGCGCCGCCGCCTTCGCGACCGCCGTCGCCCAGGTCGCGGTCGCCGCCGGACGCGACGACACGCTGCCCCTGCTGACGGGCATACAACTGCGCCTGGACGGCGGGGAGATGACCTTGTCGGCCTCGGACCGCTACCGGTACGCGGTGCGGCGGCTGGAGTGGAAGCCGGAGGCCGCCTCCGATGACGGGGCCGTGGAGACGCTGCTGCCCGCGCGGCGGCTGCTGGACGTGGCGCGGTCGCTGGGGCGGGCCGGGGACGTGCGGATCGGGTGGGAGCCGGGCGGGGGCGGCGGGCTGGTCGGCTTCGAGGGCGGGCGGACGCGGACCGCGCTGCGGCTGCTGGACGGGCGGCTGCCGGCGTACACGTCGCTGTTCGACATGGCGGGGGCCGCGGTCGCCGAGGTGGAGCGCGAGGACCTCGCTCAGGCGGTGCGGCGGGTCGCGGTGGTGGCGGAGGCGAACAGCCCGGTGCGGCTGGACTTCTCGGCCGGCGGATCCGTACGGCTGCGTGCCGGCTACGGCGACGACGTGGCGGCCCAGCGGCTGCCCGCCTCGCTGAGCGGCGCCGACGAGATGCCGGTGGCGTTCAACCCGGCCTACCTGCTGGACGCCCTGACGTCCTTCGAGAGCCGGCGGGTGCGGCTGGAACTGCTCGGGGCGGGGCAGCGGGCGCTGCTGCACGCCGTGCCGGGCGACGGGGAGGCGGATTCTGCCGCGGCGGCCAGGGAGCACCGGCATCTGCTCATGTCGGTCAAGGAGCTGATGTGAAGGCCCGCACGCCTGCCGTGGCAGGTCTGGATCACCGGCCTCCACCTGCGCCTTCGTGCGCTCGGGGGGCCGTTGTCAGTGGGCTGCGGTAGCTTCCGAAGTGCTGGAGCGCAAAGGCGCGTGAACAGAACGTCCACAGGGGTGGGTGGAGATGGCGAACGGCACGGCGGCACCGACGGATCTGGACACCAGGCTGGAGGCACACCGGACCGAGCTGACGGGGTACTGCTACCGGATGCTCGGCTCCTCCTTCGAGGCGGAGGACGCGGTGCAGGACACGATGGTCCGCGCCTGGCGCAGCTACGACAAGTTCGAGGGCCGCTCCAGCCTGCGCTCCTGGCTCTACCGCATCGCGACCAACGTGTGCCTGGACATGCTGACCGCGGGCAACAAGCGCGCCCGTCCCATGGACCTGACCGAGTCCACCCCGCTCGCCCAGGCCGCCCTCTCCCCCCGACCGGACAACACCTGGCTGGAGCCCATGCCGGACGCCCGTGTGCTGCCCACCACCGGTGACCCGGCGGAGGCGGCGATCGCCAAGGAGTCCGTGCGGCTCGCGTTCATGGCCGCCCTGCAGCAGCTCCCGGCCAAGCAGCGGGCCGTGCTGATCCTGCGCGAGGTCCTGGCCTGGAAGGCCAGTGAGGTCGCCGAGCTGCTGGACACCTCGGTGGCGTCGGTGAACAGCGCCCTCCAGCGGGCCCGCGCCACCCTGGCCGAGCGGCAGGAGCCGGGCGCCGAGGCAGCCGTCTCCGACCCGCTGGACGAGGACCAGCAGAAGCTGCTGGACCGCTACGTGGCGGCCTTCGAGGGCTACGACATGACGGCGCTGACGGCGCTGCTGCACGAGGACGCGGTCATGACGATGCCGCCGTTCGACCTGTGGCTGACCGGCGCGCGCGACATCACCGGCTTCATGACCACCCTCGGCGCGCCCTGCGCGGGCTCCCGGCTGGTGCCCGTCCAGGTCAACGGCCTGCCGGGGTTCGCCCAGTACAAGCCGGACCCGGACAAGGGCGGCTTCACGCCGTGGGCGGTCCAGGTGCTGGAGATCTCAGACGGCCGCATCACCGGGTTCCACTGCTTCCTCGACACCCAGCGCTGGTTCCCGCTCTTCGACCTCCCCCTCCACCTCGAAGCGGAGACCGACCAGGTCGAGCAGGGCGCGTAGGGCCGGGTCGGGGTCGCGCAGCCGGATCCGTCCCCCGGCCCGGCGGGCGGCCAGCTGGAGCCTCGCCAGCAGGTCGACGGCGGCGAGCCCGGGCGGCCCCAGGCCCGCGACATCGCACACCACGACCCGGGCACCGCTGCCGTGCAGCAGTGCCCGGACATCGTCGCTGAGCCCTCTCACCTCGTCCCGGGTGACGGGGCCGGGCAGTACGAGCACGGGCGGTGTCATGGCGTCCACGATCGGTAGACCGGGCGGGCGGCGGTAACTCATCGCGGCTGTCCGTCCTGCCGGCGCCGTAAGGATCACATTGACCTGGGCGGTGCCTTCCCCGGAGGGTTGGCTGTATGCCCCAACGATCATCCAGCCCCTGGCCGCCTGGGCCCTCGCAGCGGGCGTCTTCGGCCTCCACGGGGCGTCCCTGCTCGACGTGGTGGTGACGTCGGCGCTACCGGCCGCCCAGAACCTGTTCACCTACGCGAGCAGCTACCGCGTGGGCGAGGTGCTGGCGAGGGAGTCGATCCTGCTGTCGACGGTGCTGGCGGTGCCGGTGCTGGTGGTGGTGGCGGCGGTGCTGGGGTGACTCAGTTCTCGGCGAACTCGCCGGTGTCGAGTTCGAGGCCGAAGGGCTCGGGCAGCGCGATATGTTCTCCGAACTTGCCGGCGTCGAGAACCCGGTAGACATCCCGTTGCGGTTCGCCGTAGAGGGTGATGGTGGGACCGCCGGGGGCCCAGCCGTCGATGAGCAAGTACAACGGCACACCCGCCTGGGCGTAGCCTGCGGCCTTCTTGATCCGGTCGTGCGCCGCGTTCGACTTGGACGTGATCTCGACGATGAGTTCGGCGGCAGCCGCTGGGATGAAGTTGCCACCCTCGTCACGCAGTACCTGCCTGGGGGCTACTGCGAGATCAGGAATGTAGAGCCCGTCACGGGACGGGACCGCCGTCCCCAGAGTCTGGTAGATGCCCCAGTGCCTGGGGATGACCTCGTACAGAGCTCGCTGAACCAAGTCAGCGATGTCGTTGTGGGCGTTGGACGGCGGTGGCGCCACGGTGACGATCCCCTCGATGATCTCCACCTTGCAGCCCTCTGGCGCGTCCGTCTCCTGCCAGATCCGGACGAGGTCGTCCCACTCGTGCCCGTTGGTCGGCGAGTGGTCGACGGTGAGTGCGCTCATGGCGGTACTCCAATCAGTGCGTCACCGATCCCAGCATGCCGAACGGGACTGGTGCGGGTCCACCAGTCCCGTTCACCCGAACGAGAAAACCCCAGGTCAGGCGATGCGCTCCAGCACCACCGGCGACGCCGTGAAGGCCGTTCCCGGGGCCGCCACGTCGTAGGAGCCCTCGACCGCCTGGAGGGCGTACTCGAAGCGCTCCGGGGTGTCGGTGTGGAGGGTCAGCAGGGGCTGGCCCTCGGTCACCGTGTCGCCCGGCTTGGCGTGCATCTCGACGCCGGCGCCCGCCTGCACCGGGTCCTCCTTGCGGGCACGGCCCGCGCCGAGGCGCCAGGCGGCGACGCCGATGCCGTAGGCGTCGAGGCGGGTCAGCACGCCCGAGGCAGGGGCCTTGATCACATGCTGTTCGCGGGCCACCGGGAGCGCCGCGTCCGGGTCGCCGCCCTGGGCCGCGATCATCCGGCGCCAGACGTCCATCGCGGAGCCGTCGGCCAGGGCCTTCGCCGGGTCGGCGTCCTTCACTCCGGCCGCGTCCAGCATCTCGCGGGCCAGGGCGATCGTCAGCTCGACCACGTCCGCGGGGCCGCCGCCCGCCAGGACCTCCACCGACTCGCGGACCTCCAGGGCGTTGCCGGCGGTGAGGCCGAGGGGCGTGGCCATGTCCGTGAGGAGCGCGACCGTCTTCACGCCGTGGTCGGTGCCCAGGCCGACCATCGTGGAGGCCAGTTCGCGGGCGTCCTCGATGGTCTTCATGAAGGCGCCGGTGCCGACCTTCACGTCGAGGACCAGCGAGCCCGTGCCCTCGGCGATCTTCTTGGACATGATCGAGGAGGCGATGAGCGGGATGGCCTCGACCGTGCCGGTGACGTCCCGGAGGGCGTAGAGCTTCTTGTCGGCTGGGGCCAGGCCGTCGCCCGCGGCGCAGATCACCGCGCCGGTGGTGTCGAGGACGTTCAGCATCTCCTCGTTGGAGAGCAGCGCACGCCAGCCGGGGATCGCTTCGAGCTTGTCGAGCGTGCCGCCGGTGTGGCCGAGGCCGCGGCCGGACAGCTGCGGCACGGCCGCGCCGCAGGCGGCGACCAGGGGGGCCAGCGGCAGGGTGATCTTGTCGCCGACGCCGCCCGTGGAGTGCTTGTCGGCGGTGGGGCGGGACAGGGACGAGAAGTCCATGCGCTCGCCGGAGGCGATCATCGCGGCCGTCCAGCGGGCGATCTCGCGGCGGTTCATGCCGTTCAGCAGGATCGCCATGGCGAGGGCGGACATCTGCTCGTCGGCGACCTCCCCGCGGGTGTACGCGTCGATGACCCAGTCGATCTGCGCGTCGCTGAGTTCACCGCGGTCCCGCTTGGTGCGGATGACGGAGATGACGTCCATGGCCATGGCTTGGCTTCCTTCCGAGGGTTCCAGAAGCCGCACGGCCCCTCTGAGCCGGTCGCGTGAGCAACTCAGAGGGGCCGCACGGGAGTTACTTGCTGAGGTGTTCCGGGCCGAAGGCCTGGGGCAGCATCCGGGAGAGCGGCAGGATCCCCGCGGGGGTCTCCAGCAGGAGGTCCGGGCCGCCGAACTCGTGGAGCAGCTGGCGGCAGCGCCCGCACGGGACGAGCGTGTCGCCGTTGCGGTCGACGCAGGTGAAGTGCGTCAGACGGCCACCGCCGGTGTTGTGCAGCTCCGACACCAGACCGCACTCGGCGCACAGGCCGAGCCCGTACGAGGCGTTCTCGACGTTGCAGCCGGAGATGATCCGCCCGTCGTCGACCAGGGCCGCCGCACCGACCGGGTAGCCGGAGTAGGGGGCGTACGCCCGGGACATGGCGTCCCGGGCCACCGCGCGCAGCTTCTCCCAGTCGACGGCCGGGCCGGCGTCGGTCACTTGCCCTGCCCCTTCCGGTACGGCATGCCGTTCGCCCTCGGCATCCGCAGCCGCTGCGCGGACAGGGCGAGGACCACCAGGGTGATGACGTACGGCGTGGCGGAGACGACCTGGTTCGGGACCTCGTCGGTGGTCGCGTACCAGGCGAACACCAGGGCGGCGACGACCGCGGTGATCATCGACGGGGCGTACTTCTTGCGGACCACCAGGAAGATCGCACCGATGATCAGCAGCAGGGCGCCGAGCAGCAGCAGGGCGTGCACGTTGGCGGAGCCGCCGCGCAGGTTGAGGCTGTCGGTGTAGCCGAACAGGCCCGCGCCGAGGGCGAGGCCGCCCGGCATCCAGTTGCCGAAGATCATCGCCGCGAGGCCGATGAAGCCGCGTCCGCTGACCTGGCCCTCCAGGTAGAAGGGGTTGGCCACGATGGACAGGAACACACCGCCGAGGCCGGCCAGACCGCCGGAGACGACGACAGCGATGTACTTGTACTTGTAGACGTTGACGCCGAGGGACTCGGCGGCGACCGGGTTCTCGCCGCAGGAGCGCAGCCGCAGGCCGAAGGCCGTGCGCCACAGGATCCACCAGGTGGCGGGGATCAGCGCGATGGCGATCAGGGTCAGCCAGGACACGTTGGTGACCAGGCCGCCGAGCAGGCCCGCGATGTCGGAGACGAAGAACCAGCCCTGGTTGTTCAGGTCGCGCAGCGCGTCGGACAGTCCCGGCACCGTGAAGTTCCCGAGGGATTCCACCGCCGGGGACTGCTTGGCGGAGCCGCCGGTGTGGCCTTCGAAGGCGAGGGGCGCGAGGTAGCGGGTGGCGCCGAGGGCGAGGATGTTGATGGCCACACCGGAGACGATGTGGTTGACGTTGAAGGTGACGGTCACGAAGGCGTGCAGCAGACCGCCGATCGCGCCGCCGGCGATGCCCACCAGGACACCGGTCCACGGGCCCCACTGGAAGCCGGCCCAGGCGCCGAACCAGGTGCCGAGGATCATCATGCCTTCGAGGCCGATGTTGACCACGCCCGCGCGCTCGGCCCACAGACCGCCGAGACCGGCGAGGCCGATCGGCACGGCGAGCTGGAGCGCGGTGGACATCTGGCTGACGTTGGTGATGCCGTCGGCGCCCGTGATGATGCGGACGATCGAGGTGAGCGCCAGGCCTCCGGCGATGATGAGCAGCAGGACGGGCCACGACAGGCGTCGGCCGGTCGGCGCCGTGGGCTGCAGCGAGGGCTGGTTGACGTCGGTCGCGGTGGTCATCGGCCAGCCACCTCCTTCGTGTTCTGGGCGCCGAGGACGTGACCGGCGGCGAGTTCGGCACCTACGCGGCGCTGCTGGCGGCGCAGGCCCCATTCGCGGACGGCCTCGTAGGAGACGACGACCGAGAGCACGATCAGGCCCTGCATGATGACCGCGATCTCCTTGTCGTAGCCGTGGAAGTCGAGCTCGGGCGAGGCCTTGTCGAGCCAGGCCCACAGCAGGGCGGCGAAGGCGATGCCGACGGGGCTGTTGCGGCCCAGCAGGGCGATGCCGATGCCGAGGAAGCCGATGCCGGTGGGGAAGTTCAGGCTGTAGGTGTGGGTGTCGCCGAGCAGGATCGGCAGGCCGGCGAGGCCCGCGATGCCGCCGGAGATCAGCATGGCGCTGAGCACCATGCGCTTGGGGTCGACGCCGCTGGCCGCGGCGGCGGTCTGCGAGGCGCCGGAGGCGCGCAGGTCGAAGCCGAAGCGGGTGCGGTTGAGGACGACCCAGTAGCCGATGCCGAGCAGCACGGCGAGGAGCACCAGGCCGTAGATCTCGCCGGCCGCGCCCATCGGGATGCCGGGGATCCAGCCGGACTCGTACATCTCGCCGGTGGTGTTGTTGTTGCCGACCTTCACGCCGAAGACGTCCGGCAGCCACAGGTAGGCGATCACGGAGGTGGCGATCGCGTTGAGCATGATCGTGGCGACGACCTCGCTGACGCCGCGGGTGACCTTGAGGACACCGGCGATGCCGGACCAGAAGGCGCCGGTGAGGACGGCCGTCAGGAGCAGCAGCGGCACCTGGATCGCGGCGGGCGTGTTCACATGGGCGCCGACGATGGCGGCCATCATGGCGCCGAGCTGGTACTGGCCGTCGACGCCGATGTTGAACAGGTTCATCCGGAAGCCGATGGCCACCGCGAGGGCCGCGATGTAGTACATCGAGGCCTGGTTGATGATCAGGACCTGGATGTCGGAGAAGCTCAGCTGCTCGAACATCAGGGCGAACGGCTCGAAGGGGCTCTTGCCCGACGCGAGCAGCACGATCGCGCTCAGGACGAAGGCCACGGCCAGCGCGATGACCGGTCCGGCCACCGCGAGGAGCACGCGCTCCTTGTCGAACTTCTTCATCAGCGGGCCTCGTCTTCCGGAGACTCGGGGGCGTCGGCCTTCGAGATCTCGGGGGTGTCGTCGTGCTCCAGGTGCCCGGTGGCGGCACCGGTCATGGCCGAGCCGAGCTCCTCGGGGGTGATGGTGGCCGGGTCGGCGTCCGCGACCAGCTTGCCGTTGTAGATCACGCGCAGCGTGTCGGACAGGCCGATCAGCTCGTCGAGGTCGGCGGAGATCAGCAGCACGGCCAGGCCCTCGCGGCGCGCCTCGCGGATGTGGTCCCAGATGGCGGCCTGGGCACCGACGTCCACGCCCCGGGTGGGGTGTGCGGCGATGAGGAAGCGCGGCTTGTGGCTCATCTCGCGGCCGACGATCAGCTTCTGCTGGTTGCCGCCGGACAGGGAGGCGGCGGTGACGTCGATGCCGGGGGTGCGGACGTCGTACTCCGTGACGATCCGCCGGGTGTCCTCCTGGGCCGCCTTCGGGTCCAGCCAGACGCCCTTGGCGAGGGGCTTCTCGGTGACGTGGCCGAGGATGCGGTTCTCCCAGAGGGGAGCCTCCAGGAGGAGGCCGTGGCGGTGCCGGTCCTCGGGGATGTAGCCGATGCCCTGCTCGCGGCGGCGGCGGGTGGGCCAGGCGGTGATCTCCTCGTCGGCGAGCCGGATGGTGCCGGTGTCGGCGGAGCGGAGGCCGATGAGGGCGTCGACGAGCTCGGTCTGGCCGTTGCCCTCGACGCCGGCGATGCCGAGGACCTCGCCCGCGTGGATGGTGAAGCTGATGTCGTCCAGGAGGGCCTTGCCGCCCGGGGCCGCCAGGCGCAGCTTGTCGACGCTGATGACCGGGCGGTCGGTGACCGTGGACTCGGCCGTCTCGGGCGTGGGCAGCTCGCTGCCGACCATCATCTCGGCGAGCTGACGGGGCGTCGTCTCGGCGGGGACGGCCGTGCCGACGGTGGTGCCGCGGCGGATGACGGTGATCTCGTCGGCGACGGAGAGCACCTCGCCGAGCTTGTGCGAGATGAAGATGACCGACAAGCCCTCGGAGCGCAGTTCGCGCAGGTTGGCGAAGAGGGCGTCGACCTCCTGCGGCACGAGCACGGCGGTCGGCTCGTCGAGGATGAGGGTGGTGGCGCCGCGGTAGAGGACCTTGAGGATCTCCACGCGCTGGCGGGCGGCGACGCCGAGCTCCTCGACGAGGAGGTCGGGTTCCACGCCGAGGCCGTAGCGCTCGGAAAGCTCCCTGATCTTGCGGCGGGCCTTGGCGCCGATGCCGTAGAGGTTCTCGCTGCCGAGGACCACGTTCTCGAGGACCGTGAGGTTGTCGGCGAGCATGAAGTGCTGGTGGACCATGCCGATGCCGCGGACGATGGCGTCGGCCGGCGACGCGAAGCTGACCTGCTCGCCGCTCACGGCGATGGTGCCCTCGTCCGGCTTCTGCATGCCGTAGAGGATCTTCATCAGCGTCGACTTGCCGGCGCCGTTCTCGCCGACGAGGGCGTGCACGGTGCCCTTGCGGACGGTGAGGTGGATGTCGTGGTTGGCCACGACACCGGGGAAACGCTTGGTGATCCCGGCGAGTTCGACGGCGGTCACCGATTCGTTGACCGCCGCTCCGGCCGGAGGGCTGCTGGACGCGTTGATGGCGCACTCTCCTGGGGACGGGGGCCGTCTACGCGCGTAGCGCCCCTACGGCATACAAAGGGGCCGACGCCCCGCGACAACGGGGCACGAGGAGCAGCTCCCCGTACCCCGTCGGGCGGACGTAACCCCGGGGGTTACCGCCTGCTTCGAGGCAGTCGCTCGTCAGCTGCTCTTGACCTTGATCTCGCCGCTGATGATCTTCTCCTTGGCCGTCTTGATGGCTGCCTGGAGCTCGGCGTCGTCCGCGAACTTCGGGTTGGAGTTCGACAGGCTCACTTCGCCGGTCTTCAGATCGCCACGAACGATACCGGTCTCGGGCTTACCGTCCTCGACCGACTTCGCCAGGTTGTACACCGCCTTGGCGACATCCTTCATCGCCGAGGTCAGGATGGAGTCCTTGTACTTGGCGAGGGCTTCCTGCTGGTACTGGTCGGAGTCGACACCGATGGCCCACACCTTGTTGGCGGCGGCGGCCTCGATGACACCCTGGCCGGACAGGCCGGCGGCCGCGTAGACGACGTCGGCCTTCTTCTCGATCTGGCCCTCGGCGGCCGTCTTGCCCTTGTCGGGGCTGGCGAAACCGCCCTCCTCGGCCGTCTGGGTGAGGTACTGGGAGAGCACCTTGACCTTCGGGTCGGTGTCCTTCACGCCCTGCGCGAAGCCCGCCTGGAACTTGTGGATCAGCGGGATGTCCACACCGCCGACGAAGCCGACGACCTTCGTCTTGCTGGTCTTGGCGGCGGCGACGCCGGCCAGGTAGGAGGCCTGCTCCTCGTTGAAGACCAGGTCGGCCACGTTCTTGGTGTTGATCGTGGAGTCGTCGACGATGCCGAAGGTGGTGTCCGGGAACTTCGCGGCGGCACCCTTCACGGCCGAGGCGTACGCGTAGCCGACGCCGATGACCGGGTTGTAGCCCTGCTTGGCGAGGGACGCCAGGCGCTGCTCCTTGTCGGCGTCCGTCTCGCCCTCGGTGGGCTCCACGTCGGCCGTCTGGTACCCGAACTCCTTCTTCGCCTGCTCCAGGCCCGCGTACGCGGCGTCGTTGAAGGACTGGTCGCCCTTGCCGCCGACGTCGTAGGCGATGGCGAGACCCTTGTCGCCCTTCGAGTCCGACGACCCGGCGGAGGTCGAGGTGCCGCCGCAGGCGGAGAGCGCGAGGGCCAGGGAGGCGGTCGCTGCGCCTGCGACCGTGATCCGGGAAATCCGGCGCATGTGTGGGTGCTCCTGTCGTACAACGAGGTCGCACAGCGCCGGGACGGTTCAGCTTCAGCGCTGGCTTCGCCGCAGATTAACGCGCGTAGACCTGCCTGAAAACCCCTTCTGTCCACCTTGTTATGCGCCCGTGGCCAAGCCATCACCGGTCCTTGGCCGGGGCGTTGCCGACCGCAAACGGGGGGTGGCGCTGGGTGATCCGCTGCGGCGGCTGCTTCCGCGGGGCCTCGATCGGCGGGTTGGGCGGCTTAACCGGGAGGTCTGCGCGGGCCGGTCCGTCCGGGTCGGCGCCCGGCACCGCGCGCCCGCGTCCGCCCGACGCGTCGGCGTCGTCTGCCACCGCCGCCCAGCGCGGCGTCGGCGACCCGGAAGCGGCCCGGGCTGCGCGGGCCGGTCCCCGCCGGACCACACGGTTGCGCGGGCCGGTCTGCGCCGGACCGCCCGGGTCGGCGCGGGCACGCGCGCTGCGTCCGCCCGGCGCGTCGGCGGCCGCGGCCGCCCCGCGGACCGTCGGCGACTCCGGGGTGGCCCGGGCGCGTTCGTCCGGCAACTTCCGGCAACCGGGGCGCCCGGGCCGGGAAGCACGGAGCGGGCGGACACCCTGGGGTGTCCGCCCGCTCTGCTGCGGTACTGCTCGGCTGCTACTCGGTCTTCACCTTGATGGAGCCGTCGACGATGCCCTGCTTCGCCTTGTCCACGGCCTCCTTGAGGCCCGCGACCTTCGCGAACTCGGGGTTCGACTCGGACAGGCCCACGCCGTCGACCTTCAGGTCGAAGGTCTTCGTGCCGGTCAGCGGCTTGCCGTCCTGGACCGACTTGGACAGGTCGTAGACCGCTCCGCCGATGTCCTTGAGCGCGGACGTGAGGATGTAGTTCTTGTACGGGGCCAGAGCGGCCTGCTTGTACTGGTCGGAGTCGACGCCGATCGCCCAGACCTTCGCCTTGGCGGCGGCCTCGATCACGCCCTGTCCGGACAGGCCGGCGGCCGCGTAGAGCACATCGGCCTTCTTCTCGATCTGGCCCTCGGCGGCGGCCTTGCCCTTGTCCGGGCTGGCGAATCCGCCCTCTTCGGCCGTCTGGGTGAGGTACTGCGACAGGACCTCCACCCCGGGCTTGGTGTCCTTGACACCCTGCGTGTAGCCGGCCTCGAACTTGTGGATCAGCGGGATGTCCACGCCGCCCACGAAGCCGACGACGTCGCTCTTCGTGGCCTTGGCGGCGGCGACACCGGCGAGGTACGAGGCCTGCTCCTCGGCGAAGACGAGGGAGGCGACGTTCTTGCCCTCGACCACGGAGTCCACGATGCCGAAGGTGGTGTCCGGGTACTTGGAGGCCACGGCCTTCATCGCCGGGGCGTAGGCGAACCCGACGCCGATGACCGGGTTGTAGCCCTGCTTGGCGAGCGACGCCAGGCGCTGCTCCTTGTCGGCGTCCGTCTCGCCCTCGGTGGGCTCGATGTCGGCCGTCTTGTAGCCGAACTCGTCCTTGGCCTTCGTCAGGCCGGCGTAGGCGGCGTCGTTGAAGGACTGGTCGCCCTTGCCGCCGACGTCGTACGCGATCGCGACGCCGCGCTCGCTGCTGTCGCTGTCACCGCTGTCGCTGCTGGTGCCGCCGCAGGCCGTGGCGACGAGCCCGAGCGACGCGACCCCCACCGCGACGCGGGTCAGTTTGGAAATCCGACGCATCTGAAGTTCCCCATTCTCCAAAGCCCCGCAGTGGGTGCTCGGTTCGGCGCACATTAACGCGCGTAGACACTCCTGGGAACGGTTCGCCGCGGGGCCGTTATCCATTCGTGCCGATGGCCGGTTACGCCCTTGTGAACCACGGGATCGAACGGGGTCGAAAGGTGTACTCGGCGACACGGCGCGTGTCTACCTCGCCACGCGCACCAGGCTGCCGTGAGGCTGCGCCGCTCGCAACCGGGGCCCGTCGGGTTGGGCCGGGCCGTGTGAGGTCGCCGGTCGGCTGCGGCGGCGTGGTGGCTGGTCGCGCAGTTCCCCGCGCCCCCAGGAAGGGCGGGCCCGCCCCCGCCCTTCGAGAAGGCGAGGTTTCCACCCGCCCCCAAGAAGGTCGGGTTTCCGTGCCCCGAGAAGGGGCCTAGCGGAGGCCGTTGACCAGGGCTGCGGCTGTGAAGAGTTCCACTCCCACCGTGATGGCGGACTCGTCGACGTCGAAGTCGCCCTGATGGAGGTCGCGTACGTGGCGTTCGCCGGGGGTGCGGACGCCCAGGCGGGCCATGGCGCCGGGGACGTGCTCCAGGTACCAGGAGAAGTCCTCGCCGCCGAGGCTCTGCTCGGTGCCCTCGACGGACTCGACGCCGCGCCGGGCGATCATGGCGTCGCGCAGCAGCTCGGTGACGCCGGGCTCGTTGACGACCGGCGGGACGCCGCGCACGTAGTTGATCTCCGACTTGGCGCGGTGGAGGTTGGCGACCTCGTCGATGGCCGCGACCACGACGTCGGGGGCCTGCCGCCACGCCTCGAGGTCGAGGCAGCGCACCGTGCCGGAGAGCTCAGCGTGCTGCGGGATCACGTTGGGCGCGTGGCCCGACTCGACGCGGCCCCAGGTGATGGCGAGCCCGCTGCGGCTGTCGAAGCGGCGGCCGACCAGCGCGGGCACGTCCGTGACGACGCGGGCCGCGGCGGTGACCAGGTCGGTCGTGAGGTGGGGGCGGGCGGTGTGGCCGCCCGGGCCGTCGAGGCCGATCTCCAGCCGGTCGCAGGCGGAGGTGATGGGGCCCTCGCGGAGCCCGATCCTTCCGGCGTCCACACGAGGGTCGCAGTGCACGGCGATGATCGCGCCGACCCCTTCCAGCGCCCCGCTCTTGATGGCGTCGGCCGCGCCGCCGGGCAGCACCTCCTCGGCCGGCTGGAAGATCAGCCGGACGGGGCGGGGCAGCGCGCCCTGCCGGTGCAATGCGGCGAGGACCAGGCCTGCGCCCAGGACGACGGTGGTGTGCACGTCGTGGCCGCAGGCGTGCGCGCGGTCGGGCACGGTCGAGCGGTACGGGCACTCCGTCTTGGTGTCCGGGATGGGCAGGCCGTCGATGTCGGCCCGCAGGGCGAGCATGCTGGGGCCTCCGTCCCACTGGTCGCCCTCCACGCCGATGTCACAGACGAGTCCGGTCCCCACGGCGAGGACGCGCGGCTTGAGGCCGGCCCGCTCGAGCCGCTCCTTGATCGCGGCGGTCGTGCGGAACTCCTGGTTGCCGAGCTCCGGGTGCATGTGCATGTCGCGTCGGAACGCGATGAGCTCGGCCCGCAGAGCGTCGGGCAGTGCACCGGGAAGTACGGCTCCGCCGGGAAGATCGACCTCGGACTCCAGTGACATCAGTGGCTTCACCCTTTGAAGGGTAGGGCGCCGAGGCGGTCGACCGACCCTGGATCAACAAAACTTCAACCCGAAAGGGGAAGAAAATATGACCGCCGGACGCATAGCTATCAAGTGAGATGGGTATGCTCGCCTGCCTTTTGGGACGGGACGGGCCATCCATCTCCCGGAGTGTGACTTCGACCACACCAGCGTCACGACTCCGGTATCCATCCATCCTCTCCACGGATACCACGCTCTGCGCGGCGAACACGGGCTTGTTCATCTGCCGGACGAGCGCCCCGCTAATCTGCGCCCCGTGCGCGCCCCCGATTTCTTACAGTCCACGCAGGCCTCGTACGACGCGATCGCCGAGGCCTATGCCGCCGAGCACCCCGACAGTCTGGCCGGGAGACCGCTGGAGCTGGCCCTGCTGACGGCCTTCGTGGAGCTGGCCCGGGCGGCCGGGACGGCCGGGCGGCCGCCGGTCGCGGACATCGGCAGCGGTCCGGGGTACGTCACGGCGCGGCTGCACGAGGCCGGGCTGCCGGTGTTCGGGATCGACGCGTCGCCCCGCATGGTGGCCCTGGCCCGCCGGGCGCACCCGGAGCTGCGCTTCCACGTCGGTTCGATGACGGCGCTGGACCTGCCCGAGGAGACGCTGGGCGGCATCGTCGCGCTCTACTCGATCATCCATGTGCCGGACGATCACCTGCCGTCCGTCTTCGCCGGGTTCCGCCGCGTCCTGCTGCCGGGGGCGCCGGTGCTGCTCGGTTTCCAGTCCGGGGACGAGGACGGGCATCAGCGCCTGAGAGAGCGCTACGGGAAGGAGATCTCGCTCGACTACCACTGGCGCACTCCGGAGACGGTCGCCGGGCACCTCGAAGAGGCGGGCCTGGAGATGTACGCCCGGGTGCTGCGCGCGCCCCAGGGCGAGGAGAAGATGCCGCGCGCCTTCCTCCTGGCCCGCAGACCGGCGCCCGCGCCGTCAGGCGTTTTTCGGCCAAGCGGTCGCGGCTAGGTAGAACTACCGAAGCCCCCACGCCCGGCGCGCCGGTAGAAACGAGCCTCGTCGGTCGCGGAGTGGTGGAAGGACGTTCGCATGCCCCTGCCTGGTCATTCGGTTCACAGTGCGCTGGCCACCAGCCTGGACGCGGTCCCCGGACAGCGGGTGCTCGACCTCGGGTGCGGGACCGGCGGGACACTCCAGGCGGTGGCGTCGAGAGCCCCCGGTGCGGTGCTGTACGGCTGTGACGTCGACCCCGGTGCGGTGGCGGCCGCGCGGGCCCTGCTGGGGCAGGCCGCCGAGATCGAGGTGCACGACCTGGACAAGCCCACCCGGTACCCGGCCGGGAGCATGGACGCGGTGGTCTGCCACGACGTCCTGGAGTTCCTGCGCGACCCGGGGGCGCTGATCGACGAGGTGGCCCGGCTGCTGCGGCCGGGTGGGACGGCGGTGATCTCGCACACCGACTACGACGCGCTGGTGATACGCGCCGGCGACCCGGAGCTGACCCGGGCCGTCTGCCACGGGTGGGCGGAGTTCCCGGAGGAGTGGATGCGGTTCAGCGACGCCTGGATGGGACGCAAGGCCGCATCACTGGTGCGCAAGAGTCTGCTGCGGCTGGAACGGGTCGACACGCACGTGACGGTGTGCACCGAACTGGCCGGGTTCGCCCGGCACCGCGTCGACCAGATCGCCGCGGCCCTGCGGGAGCGCGCGCTGCGCGGGACGGGCCCGCTGCCGGCCGCCGAGATCGACGCGTGGACGGGTGCCGTGGAACGGGCCGCCCGGGACGGGGAGTTCTTCTACGCGGAGACGGCCTTCCTCGTCCGGGCGACCCTCGAGCACGACCCCGCTCCCGCCCCCGCCGTGACGAGTGCCGGAGCCGTCGGGGCATGACCGCCGTAGCGCCCGCATCGCCGCACGTGCCCGCGGCCCGCGCCGCCGCACCCGCGCTGGCGGCCACCGTCTGCGCCATGGTCAGCGTGCAGACCGGGGCCTCCCTCGCCGTGCTGCTCTTCGACCGGGTGTCGCCCGCCGGGACCGCCTGGCTGCGGCTGAGCTGCGCGGCCGTGCTGCTGCTCTTGTGGACCCGGCCGCGGATCAGGCGTCTGCCGCGCAGGGACCTCGGTGCGGCGGCGGCGCTGGGCGGGGCGAGCGCGGTGATGACCCTGTGCTCGTTCCAGGCGATCGACCGGCTGCCGCTGGGGACGGTCAGCGCGGTGGAGTTCGCGGGACCGCTGCTCGTCGCGGTAGCGGGTTCACGGCGGCGCGCCGACCTGTGCTGGCCGCTGCTCGCGCTGGCGGGGGTGCTGCTGCTCACCCGGCCCTGGGAGGCGTCCGCGGACTGGCCGGGGATCGGGTTCGCGCTCGGTGCCGCGGTGGGGCTGGCGGGCTACATCCTCCTGACCCAGCGCGTCGGCGACCGGCTGCCGGGGCAGCAGGGGGTCGCGCTGGCCACCGCCGCCGCGGCCCTGTGCACCGGCGTGGTGGCAGCCGGCGGGGCGCAGGCGGACTGGTTCGATCCGGGCGTACTGGCGGTCACGGCCCTGGCCGCCGTGCTGCTGCCGATCCTCCCGCACCTGCTGGAGCTGTTCGCCCTGCGCCGGCTGACGGCGGGGGCGTTCGGCACGCTGATGAGCCTGGAGCCCGCGGTCGCGACCGGCATCGGTTTCGTGGTGCTGTCCCAGAGGCCCGACGCGCTGCAGGCGGCCGGCGTGGCCCTGGTCTGTGTGGCGGGAACGGCCGCCTGCCGCAGCGGTACGCGCGACGCACCCCCGCTGCCGACCGCGGATCAGCCCGCCGCCGCCCCGCTCCCCCCGTGCCCGGAGCGCTGAGGAAGCCCGGCCGCCGTCCCCCTCGGTCACCCGTCGCCCGTTCCCCGGCCGCCTCCTCCCCCGCCCTCCTGGGCGGAGCGGACGTACCAGGCCACGGCCTCCGCGCGGTTGCGCACGCTGAGGCGGGTCAGCAGCTGGGCCACGTGGGCGTTCACCGTGCGGACGCTGAGGCGCAGTTCCGTGGCGATCTCCCGGTCCGTGCGGCCCTGGGCGAGACGGGCGATCACCTCGCGCTGCCGGGGGGTCAGCGCGAGCGCCGGTAACGGGCGCGGTTCCGCCTCCGGGTGCCGCTCGGGGCTGTGGGCCGCGCGCAGGCGCGCGATCTCGTCCAGGCAGGGCCGCGCCCGCATCGGCCTGGCGATCCGCTCGGCCTCGTCGAGCAGGAGGGCTGCGTGCTCGTCGCCCGGCCGGTGGCAGGCCGCGCGGCCCAGCAGGGCGTGGACCAGCCGGGCACGGGCGTGGGTACGGCGGAACACCCAGATCGCGGTCTCCCAGTGCCCCGCCTCGTCGGTGTCCGGCCCGGACGATCCCGTTCCGCCGGCCGCCCGGGCCACCTCCGCCCTCGCCACCGCCGCCACTCCGTCGGTCAGCTCGTACGGGGCGGCGACGTGATGCCGCACCCGGGCGAGGACGGCCTCCAGGGTCTCCAGCAGCCGGTGCGGCGCGCACTCGGGGTGGAGCATGGGCGGTTTGGCCCCGGTCGTCTGGACCCGGATCGCGGAGGCGAGCGCGTCGACGACGTACAGGCCGCTGCTGGGCGGTGCCAGGTGGCCGCGGGCCAGTTCGAGCGCGCGGCCGGTCAGTTCCTCGACGGCGGCGTGGTCACCGAGCCGGGCGGCGGCGGCGAGGGCGAGGCTGAGCAGGTAGGCCTCGTGCAGGGGGCTGCTGGACGCCACCAGGCGGACGAACGGCGGGGCCGGGTCCGGTTCCCGGCCGCGCCAGGTCAGCAGCCAGGAGCGTACGAGGGTCTCCTCGACCTCGTTGAGGGAACCGTGCCGCTCGCCCGGTGCGGGAGCGCCGAGCAGTTCGTCGGCCTCGGTCCAGCGTCCGGCCTCGATCAGGTCCTCGATGAGCGCCAGCCGCAGGGTGTTGCCCTCCTCGGTGGTCAGCTCCCCGTGGTCGGCCGCGTAGGTCATGCCCGCGCCGCGGATGCGGGCGGCGTCGGCGACGTTCCCGGTGCGCAGGTAGGTGGCGCGGGCCTCGTTGAAGTAGGAGCGCACGACCAGGTGGTGGCGGCCGGACTCGATGCCCAGGCGCCGGGCGCGCCGGGTGTGCCGCAGGGACTCGTCCAGGTTGCCGAGGGTGAGGGCGGCTTCCGCGACGATCGTGCTCACGAACGTCTCCAGTGCGCCGTCACCGGTCGCGCGGGCCAGCTCGGCGGCTTCGGCCAGGGCCCGTACGCCCTCCTCGGTCCGGCCGCGCCGCAGCCGGGCGAGGCCGCCGGAGCACAGCACACGGATCCGGTCCCGCGGCGGCGCGTCGGGGGTGAGCTCGGCGAGGGACTGCTCGAAGTAGTCGTGCTCCCAGCTGGTGCTTCCGGCGTCGAGATAGCGGCCGAGGTGCTCCAGGAGGAGGGCACCGGAGTGGGCCGCCGTGCGCCCGGCCTCGGCCAGCGCCCGGACCGCGATCCGGTGTGCCTCGTCGGCCCGGCCCGAGAGGAAGGCGCGTTCGGCCTGTCTGCGGAGGGTCTCGGCTCGGCTCGGAGCGTCGTGTTCCTCGTGTCCGGCCGCTGCCACAGCCCGCCCTCTCCCCCGGCGTCTTCCCAGGTCAGAGGGTAGCAAGCCACGGCATGGTGCCCCGGACCGGCGCCCGGAACCTCAGACCGCCTGCACCGCTGACAGGCGGTGCACGTCCCGGGCCGTGCCCGTGACCCCGGACAGGAAGCCCTGGGCTCGTGGGGAGGCGTTCTCGGTCAGCCAGGCCGGGTCGATGTCGCAGACCGCCACGCGGACCTCCGTGCCGGACAGGGCGAGGGGGAGGGTGTGGACGACCGTGGAGGGGAAGCTGAGGATCATGCGGCCGATGGGGCCGCGGCGGGCGATCAGTTCCAGGGGGAGCTCGGGCCGGACGATCTCCAGGCCCGTGTCGACCGCGAGGCGGTGGAGCTTGTCGGTGCTCTCGCGGCGGTGGGCGAAGTAGCGCGTGGCGCCGTGGGTCTTCGCCAGGACGCGGACGGCCTCCAGGTAGCGGCCGTCGTCCACCACGCCGGTCTCGACCAGGGACGTGCCCACCATGTCGGCGCCCTTGGTGATGCGGGGCGGGCCGAAGCGGGCCCGGGTCCAGGCGAAGGTGTTGGCGCCGACCGTGACGCCCGCCGGTGTGTCCGCCATCGGCATGGAGGAGAAGATCTCGATGCGGCGGCTGCCGGAGGGGGTCAGGCGGCGGCGGGCCGAGGCCGACACCGGCGCGAAGATGACGTCTCGGGGTCCGGGGCGGCCGCCCTTGCGGTGCCAGCGCACCAGCCGCTCGCCCCGGGCCAGCTGCCCGACGAACTCCATGGTCGCCGTGCCGTCGTCGACGACGACCAGGTCACGGGCGTGGGTGATCGTCAGCAGCAGCTGGACGTAGCGGGAGAAGGGATCCCCCAGCACGACCCGGTGCGCCCTGCGGAGCAGGCCGGTCAGGCCGCCGATGGTCTGGAAGGGCGCCAGGGGTCCGCCGCGCGCTTCCTCCCAGCGGACCTGGTGCCCCTCGTCGCGGGCCAGGTCGGACATCCGCCGCAGCTGGCCGCGCGTCATCGGGTCGAGGGGCGACAGCACCACGAGGGTGAGCCCCACGCCGGGCGCGTGCGCGTGCGCCCACTCCAGCACGTTCAGCAGCTGTACCGGACTCTCGACGAAGGCGAGGGTGTGGGGGCCGGCGTTCCCGGCGCGGGGGCTCATCGACGTACGACCGTCCCGTCGTAAGGGGGGTTGTGGGGGTGGTGCGTTCAGACGCCGACCGGCTCGCCCGCGGCCGTGGCGATCTCCGCCTCGGCGACCACGCCGGTGACGCGGCGCAGCTTCTTCATCGGGCCCAGCTCGGACTCGTAGACCTTCTTGACGCCGTCGCCGAGGGAGGCCTCGATGGTGCGGATGTCGCGGACGAGGCGGGTCAGGCCCTGCGGCTCCACGGACGCGGCCTGGTCCGAGCCCCACATGGCGCGGTCGAGGGTGATGTGGCGCTCGACGAAGGTGGCGCCCAGGGCGACCGCGGCGAGGGTGGTCTGCAGGCCGGTCTCGTGGCCGGAGTAGCCGATCGGGACGTTCGGGAACTCCTGCTGGAGGGTGTTGATGACCCGCAGGTTGAGCTCTTCGGCCTTCGCCGGGTAGGTCGACGTGGCGTGGCACATCAGGATGTTGTCGGAGCCGAGGACCTCGACCGCGTGGCGGATCTGCTTCGGCGTCGACATGCCGGTGGAGAGGATCACCGCGCGGCCGGTGGAGCGCAGGGCCTGCAGCAGTTCGTCGTCCGTGAGGGAGGCGGAGGCGACCTTGTGGGCGGGGACGTCGAACTTCTCCAGGAAGGCGACGGCCTCGGTGTCCCACGGGGAGGCGAACCAGTCGATGTTCTTCGACTTGCAGTAGTCGTCGATGGCGCGGTACTCGTCCTCGCCGAACTCCACGCGGTGGCGGTAGTCGATGTAGGTCATCCGGCCCCAGGGCGTGTCGCGCTCGATGTCCCACTGGTCGCGCGGGGTGCAGATCTCCGGGGTGCGCTTCTGGAACTTGACGGCGTCGCAGCCGGCCTCGGCGGCGGCGTCGATCAGCTTGAAGGCGTTCTCCAGCTCGCCGTTGTGGTTGATGCCGATCTCGCCGCAGACGTAGACCGGGCGGCCCGGGCCGACCTCGCGCGAACCGAACCGGCGGATACGGGAGTTGGTGCTCATGGCAGAGATGTCCTTACTTGGTGAGGGAATCGAGAGAGGGGCCGAGGATCCAGCTGGCGATCTCTCGGATCGCGCCGTCGCCACCGGGGACGGTGGTGACCGCGCGTGCGGCGCCGCGCACGACGTCGTGGGCGCTCGCGACCGCCACGGGCCAGCCCACGAGGGCGAAGCACGGGAGGTCATTGACGTCGTTGCCGACGTAGAGCACGCGCTCCGGCGCGATGCCCTGCTCCTCGCACCACTGCTTCAGTGCGAGGTCCTTGCGGTCTATGCCGTGCAGGACCGGGAGCTTGAGCTTCCGGGCCCGGGCGGCGACCACAGGGTTCTGTTCCGTGGACAGGATCAGCATCTTCAGGCCGCTGTTGCGCAGGGCCGCGATGCCGAGTCCGTCCCCGCGGTGCACGGAGACGAACTCCCGTCCGTCGGAGTCGACGAGCACCCGGTCGTCGGTCTGGGTGCCGTCGAAGTCGAGGACGACCGCGTCGATGTCGTCGGCGGTCGGGAGGGCGCCGGGCCGGTCCGCGTCGAAGAGCGGGGCGAGGGCCCGGGCGCGGGCGAGGTCGTGCGGGTCGTCGATCTCCAGCACGCGCGCGGGGTCCGTGCGGACCAGTTCGGTGCGGCCGAAGAAGCGGTGCTGGTGCTTGCGGAAGCCGGTCGCCTCCATGGCGTAGGCGGCGCCGGTCTCCAGCAGGTCCTGGGGGCGGTCCTGGCGGCGGGGCCGGAAGGACTTGTCGTGGTTGACGCCGTAGCCGCCGCCGACCGCGGCGTCGGCCTCCGCGACGGAGCCGGCCGCTGCCTCGTCGTCGGCGTCCCGCCAGACGAACCCGTGGAAGGGCGCCACGGTCACCGCGGTGTCGGCGCCGTTCTCGGTGATCGCGCCCGCCACCCCGTCGATGTCCTCGCGGACGATGAACGGGCTGGTGCACTGCACGAGCAGGACCACGTCCACCGGCGCCCCGTGCAGGGCCTCGTGGGCGTCCATGGCGTGCAGGACGGCGGCCTCGGAGGTGGCCGTGTCGCCGGCGATGGCGGCGGGCCGCAGCACGACCTCGGCGCCTGCCTCACGGGCGGCGGCCGCGATGGCCTGGTCGTCGGTGGAGACCACGACGTCGGTCACCAGCCGGGCCGTGCGGCACTCGCGCACCGTCCGCGCCACCAGCGGGACGCCGCCGACGGGGAGGAGGTTCTTCGCGGGCACGCCCTTGGAGCCGCCGCGTGCGGGGATCACCGCGAGCACGCGGCGCACGGAGGCGCCTTGGCCCGTTTGCGGATGGGACATGGGGTCTACTCCTTGGGCAGGGGTCTCGGGGCGGCTCACAGCTCGCCCATCCGCCGGATGACGGGCGCCACGCGCTGCACGCCGTGCCGGTAGGCGCCGCGCGCCGCCCGGCGCACGATCTGCCGGACCGGTCCGGGGTCCTTGTCGGCGGCGGGCGCGCCGGGCAGCGGGGCGCCGTCCGGGCCGAGGTGGTGGCGGGCGAGGATGCCGGGCAGATAGCCGGGCGCGGTGACGGGGGTGTAGTACGGGACCAGCGGGGGCAGGCCGCCGGGCCGGTCGAGCAGCTTGGCGATGCGTTCGCGGGCCGCGTCGAAGGCGGAGGCGTAGGAGCCGTCGGCCGCGACGCCCTGGCGGGACACCCACTCCTCGTCGGGCACGGGCCGGTGCCCGGCGTCGAGCTGGTCCCAGGAGGCGAGGCAGCCGGACCCCACGAAGTGGTGGTTGCCGAGCGACTCGCGGATGCCGAGGTCGGTCAGTACCACCGTGGGGATCCGCCGGTGCAGCGACTCCAGGGCGGCCGTGGAGCTGACCGTCACCAGCAGGTCGGTCCGGTCGAGGACCTCGCCCATGTTCCCGTACACCAGGCGGAAGTTGGCCGGTGGATCGAGGCGCTGCACCAGCTTCTGGTACGGCAGCTCCTCGATGTGGGTGGTGTGTTCGCCCGGCTTGGAGCGCAGCTTCAGCAGCACCTCGCGCTCGGGGTGCCTGCGGGCGTGCTGCACCAGCCGGTTCAGCAGGTACGTGCGGTCCTTGCGGCTCTCCGGGACGGAGGGCTGGGCGGCGAACACCACGGTGCAGGGGTCGTGCTGCCCCTCGTAGGGCGCGCCGCCGAGGAAGGGCAGCGCCACCTCGGTCACCGCCGAGGCGTCCGCGCCGACCCCTTCGTACACGGCCCGGAATCGGTCCGCGTCCTGGCGGGAATTGGCGAGGACGAGGTCCGCGCCGTGCCGCAGCAGCAGGCCGTCGGCGAGCTTCTCGTAGACGACGCCGACGTAGCCGGTGACGACGACGGGCCGCTCGGTGCGGTTGCCCCAGACGTGCTTCAGGCCGTGCAGCATCGCCTGCACACCGCCGCCCACGAGGGAGAGGACCAGAAGGTCGTAGGACTCCTCGGCCATGGCACGCAGGAACTCGGCGGCGGTGACCTCCCGCAGCGAGTCGGCGCGCACGCCCACCTCCTCCAGCTGGCGCGCAGTGGGCGTCGCCCGGCCGCGCAGCAGGAATCCGTCGAGGAGGGGGCGGGCTTGCGCGCCCTCCCGCGGTGCGGTTTCCATGGACGGTCCCGGGGCGATGCGGTCCGCGGTCAGCGCACCCCATTTCCATCGGGTGTCGGAGTCCGCAAGGACCGCGATTCGCGGGCGCTTCGGTGTACTTACTGGCACGTCGATGACGCTAGGAAGCGAATCCGAGGTATGGCGGAACCGCGACTCAACGAAAAGTTAACAACAGCCCACCGAGAGCCGAACTGGCCTGCTGGGAGGCGGGAAGTACACGGGGTGCACCGTTCTGACACATTGAGTTCACCCGGTGTACCTTCATCGGAAAGTTCCGCTGCCGGGCGGCCTCCTAACGTTTTGCGGGTGCCTAAGCTTTCCGTGATCGTGCCGTTCTACAACGTGCAGCAATATGCCCCGGACACCCTCAGAAGCCTTCGGTTGAACGCCGACCGCGATTTCGAGTTCATCCTGGTCGACGACCATTCGAGGGACGAAACTCCGGCCATTCTCGAACGAGCGGCCGAGGACCTTTCGGATGTCGCCCAGGTGCGGTACATCCGCCACGAGCAAAACGGTGGGCTCGCCACCGCCCGCAACACCGGCCTGGACGCGGCGCAGGGCGAGTACCTGACGTTCCTGGACGGCGACGACTGGCTGGCCCCCGGCTATCTCACCGAACTGGTGTCCGCGATGGACGAGTTGGGCTGCGACTTCGTCCGCACCGACCATGTGCAGGCGACCGCCCGGGCCCGCTCCGTGAGCCGGGTACCGGTCGGCAGGCGCTGGGAGACGTTCAGCCCCCGGGACGCGATCCTCCCCGCCCACCGCTCCACCTCCGTGGACTACGCCTACGCGTGGGCCGGCGCGTACCACCGCCGCCTCCTCGACAGGGGCCTGCTCCACTTCACCGACGGGCTGCGCACGGCCGAGGACCGGCCGTGGATCTGGAAGCTGCACCGCGAGGCGGAGTCGTTCGCCGTGGTGAGCCTGCTGGGCGTGTTCTACCGGCGCGGGGTGGCCTCGTCCCTGACCCAGATCGGCGACGTCCGCCAGCTCGACTTCATCCGCGCCTTCGACCAGGTGATCGAGGAGACGGCCGCGGACCGCGATGCCGGCCGGCTGCTGCCCAAGGCGGTGCGGACCTACTGCGCGATCATCGCCCACCACCTCTCCAACGAAGACAGGTTCGAACCGGCCGTGGCCAGGCAGCTGCGGTCGATGAGCGCGGCGGCCATCAAGCGCATGCCGCAGGACGCACTCGGTGACGCACTGGAGGCCATGGACATGGACCGCTCGTCCAAGCTGCGGCGGCTGCGGCGCCGGGTCACCACGACGGGAGCGGCCGCCTGATGCCCGGGACGACTCAGATCTTCTGCGCCTCGACGCTGTACGGCGTCGCCACCCTGGCCGCCGCGATCGACTCCGGCCTGTTCGAGGAGCCGGACCGCCGGGTGCTCCTGGTGTTCAACAACTCCACGACCCCGGAGACCACGCCGGCCCTCGACGAGATGCCGGGATTCGCCCCGCTGCGCGAGCACTTCGACGAGGTGCTGTCCTGGAACGAGGCCATCCGCCCCTTCCACCCCGGGGCCTGGACGCCACGCGCCGACGACATCCCGCTGTTCGAGCGCTACCTGCGGCTGTTGTGGGGCCTCGGCGACGACCGGGTGAGCCTGGTGCTGGAGTCGATCCAGGTCGCGCCCGCCCTGAGTGTGGCCCAGCTGTTCACCGACGCCCCCATCGACGTCTACGCCGACGGGCTGATGAGCTACGGCCCCACGCGCAACAAGCTCGACCCGCTGGTCGGCACCCGCGTGCGGCGGCTGCTGCACCTCGATCTGGTGCCGGGGCTCACGCCGGTGCTGCTCACGGAGTTCGGCGTGCCGGCGCACCTGGTGCCGACGCCCGCGTTCCTGAAGGTGCTCGGCGAGGTCACCGAGACGGTGCCCGAGCTGCCGGACGTCCCCGGCGACTCGGCGCTGCTGCTCGGCCAGTACCTGTCCGCGCTGAACATCCTCTCCCCCGAGGAGGAAGAGGACCTGCACGTGCGGATGATGCGGGGCGCGGTCGCCCGCGGCCACCGCACGGTCGTCTTCAAGCCCCACCCGACCGCACCGGCCCGCTACAGCCGTGCCCTGGAGACCGAGGCCGAGAAGCTCGGCGTGGACCTCACGGTCCTGGACACGCCCGTGCTCGCCGAGGTGCTGTTCGACCGGGCCCGGCCCGCGCTGGTCGTCGGCTGCTTCTCGACCGCGCTGTTCACGGCCTCCGCGTTCTACGACCTGCCGGCCGCGCGCATCGGGACCGAGCTGCTGCTGGAGCGGCTGACGCCGTACCAGAACAGCAACCGGGTCCCGGCCACCCTGGCGGACGCGCTGCTGCCCGGCCTGGAGAGCGGCACGGACGGGGACCTGCTGCCGGCCGAGCGGCTGTCCGCCCTCGTCACGGCCCTCGGGTTCACGATGCAGCCGCAGATCTACCCGGATCTGCGCCCGCAGGCCGAGCAGTTCCTCGCCCGGCACCTCGGGCCGCGCACCCGGCGCTACTTCAAGAAGCGCCGCCTCACCGCGCTCGGACTGCCCGGCGGCATCCCGCAGCGGCTGGCGTTCCTGCCGCGCAACTCCACGGCACGCCGGGTGGTCCGGCGGGCCCGGGCCCTGCGCAAGGCGGTACGCCGCTGAAGCCGGTCCCGCCCGCCCCCGGCGACATCCAGATGAACCCATGGAGACGGGCGGGCGAAGCCTGTCGCCATCGAACGTAATTGCGTCAACTCTCGTCCTAGGGTGACAGGCGCCCGCCCACAGGCGGCTCAGGCAAAGGACATACGAGCCACACAGAGGTTTCCAGCGTGACCGAGACGGTCGTCAGCACCCGCAAGCCCCAGCCCGGTGTCGCCGTGCTGGTCGACCAGCCGGGCGCCACGACCGTCCCACGGCGCAGAAGGGACTCCGGCGGCCGGCTGCGCGCCCTCGACGGACTGCGGCTGGTGGCCGCCCTGATGGTGGCGCTGTACCACTACGGCGGACGCGGCGGTGAGGTCGCCCAGGCCTGGGGCACCTCGCCCAGGGACCAGTTCCCCACCCTGCACTCGCTCTTCGCCTACGGCTGCCTCGGTGTCCAGGTCTTCTTCGTGATCAGCGGCTTCGTGATCTGCATGAGCGGCTGGGGCCGTCCCCTGAAGTCGTTCTTCGCCTCCCGCGCCTCCCGGCTGCTGCCGGCCTACTGGGTGGCGGTGCTCGTCGTCACGGCGGTGTTCGCGCTGCCGGTGGTGGCCTACCAGGCCGTCTCGCCCAGCGACGCCCTGGTCAACCTGACCATGCTGCAGATGCCGCTGGGCGTGGACCGGGTGCTCGGGGTGTGCTGGACCCTGTGGGCGGAGGTCCGCTTCTACGCCCTGTTCGCCCTGTGCGTCGTGCTGCCCGGAGCGAACCGCCGCCGGGTGATCATGTTCTGCGCGGGCTGGACGCTGGCGGCGGTGATCGCCGAGAACGCGAACATGCCGCTGCTCGACATCGTCCTGATGCCCGAGTACGCGCCCTTCTTCATCGGCGGTGTCGGCCTCTACCTCGTGCACCGCGACCGGCGGGACGTCCACGGCTGGGCCATCGTCGCCGTCAGCTGGCTGATCGGCCAGCACTACGCGGTGCAGGGGCTGTGGCACGCGCCCGACCCGGAGGCCTTCTCCTACCGCTCCTCGTTCGGGATCGTCGCCGTCGTGACGTTCGGCTTCGTGGCGGTCGCCGCGATCGCGCTGGGCCTGCTGGGCCGCGTGAACTGGCGGTGGCTGACGGTCGCGGGCGCGCTGACGTACCCCTTCTACCTGGTCCACGAGCACCTCGGCTGGGTCGTGATCCACGCCCTGCACCGCGGCCTGGGACTGCCCTCAGGGGTGACCTTCGCGCTGACGGTGGCGTCAATGCTGCTGCTGGCGTGGTTGCTGCACAAGTATGTGGAGAAGCCGCTGACACCCCGGCTGCGGGCGGCCCTGACGAAGACCCGCTGACCCTGTTCACGGGACGTTCAACCGGCCGTCGATCGGGGCAATGCTCGAAGAGAAGGCTCGCCTCATGACCCAAGCACAAGCGACCGACACGCACCCCGGCGAACTCGCCGACGTCCCGGGCTGGTTCCCGCCGCTGGACCAGATGCTGTTCACCTGGTTCCTGGACCAGCAGAAGAAGGCCGGCATAAAGGGCGACCTGCTGGAACTCGGCGTCTACATGGGCAAGAGCGCGATCCTCCTCGGACATCACCTCCAGGACGGCGAAGTGTTCACCGTCTGCGACCTGTTCGAGGGCGACGCCCCGGACGAGGCCAACAAGGCGGAGTCCTCGCAGTCGTACGCCTCGCTCACCCAGCAGGCGTTCGAGCGGAACTACCTCGCCTTCCACGACACCCTGCCGACGGTGATCACCGGCCCCAGCTCCCTGGTGGACGAGAAGGTGGCCCCGGACACCTGCCGCTTCATCCACATCGACGCCTCGCACCTGTACGAGCACGTGCACGGCGACATCGGCGCGGCCCACGACATCCTGCTGCCCGAGGGTGTGGTGGTCCTGGACGACTTCCGGTCCGAGCACACCCCGGGTGTCTCGGTCGCCGCCTGGGAGGCCGTCCTCAACCGCGGTCTGCGCCCGATCTGTCTCAGCACGCAGAAGATGTACGCCACCTGGGGCGATCCGGAGCCGCTCCAGGAGGAACTGCTGGAGATGCTGCGGCAGCGCCCGGACGTCGGGCTGAGCGTGCAGGAGGCGGCCGGGCACCGGCTGATCCGGACCCGCTCACGGGGCATGAAGCCGCCGCCCTTCCCGCCCTCACGGCACTACGTGGAGCCCGTGGCCGCGCCGGCCCCCGCTCCCCGGGTCGCCGAGTCGGCCGCGGCGCGCCCGGCCCGGCCCGCTCCCTCCCGGGCCCGCCGGCTCGCCAAGGACCTGCTCCCGCCCGTGATCACCCGCGCCGTGCGCCGGGCCCGCGCGAAACGGTCCTGACGCGCGCCCGCCTGGGGCCGACAGGACGAAGTCGGCCATCGGGCGGGCGCGTTCGTCGTCCCTCACCCACGAGGCCCGAAGCGGCCCGGGCCCGCTTCGGCCGGTGCGACGGGGCCTGACCGGGCTTGGCCTACGGACCCGCCAGCGACAGCTTCACCGCGAACCCCAGGAACAGCGCGCCCGCCGCCGAAGTCGCCCCCGCCGACAGGCGCCTGCGGCGGCGGAAGGCGGCGGCCAGCCTGGTGCCGCCGAATATCAGCGCGCTGAGGTAGAGCACGCTGGCGAGCTGCGCGAGGACGCCGAGGACGACGAAGGACAGGGCGGGATAGGCGTAGGCCAGATCCACGAACTGCACGAAGAAGGCGACGAAGAAGAGGATCGCCTTGGGATTGAACAGGCTGACGACGAAGGCGCGGCGGAAGGGCCGCTCCCCGGCGGGCACGGGCGCCTCGGCACCGGCGGTCCGCTCCCCGCGCTCCCGCCACATGCCCCACGCGGCCCGCAGCATGCCGACGGCCAGCCAGGTCAGATATCCGGCCCCCGCGTACTTGACGACGGCGAACAACACGGCGTTCGCCTGGAGCAGCGAGGCGACCCCGGCCGCGGACAGCGTCATCAGCACCGTGTCCCCGCACCAGACTCCGGCAGCGCCGCTGTACCCGGCACGCACGCCACGGCGGGCGGCCACGGACAGCACGTACAGCGAGTTGGGACCGGGCAGCAGGACGATCAGGGCGAGGCCCGCCAGGTAGGTGGGCAGATCAATGACGCCGAACATGCGCAAGAGTGTCGCACGCGGGTCCGACATCCCTGCCCCGACTGTCGGTCAGAAGGCGTCCGACGGGACGTAGGCCCCCCACACCTCGCGCAGGGCGTTGCAGACCTCGCCGACGGTGGCGCGGGCCCGCAGGGCCTCCTTCATGGGGTAGAGGACGTTGTCGTCGCCCTCGGCGGCCTTCTTCAGCGCCGCCAGGGCCGCGTCCACGGCCGGCTGGTCGCGCTCCGCGCGCAGCCTGGCCAGGCGTTCGGCCTGCCGGGCCTCGATGGCGGGGTCGACGCGCAGCGGCTCGTAGGGCTCTTCCTCATCGAGCTGGAAGCGGTTGACGCCGACGACGACCCGTTCTCCGGAGTCGGTTTCCTGGGCGATGCGGTAGGCGTTGCGTTCGATCTCGTTCTTCTGGAAGCCGTGCTCGATGGCGTCGACGGCGCCGCCGAGGTCCTCGACCCTGGCCATCAGCGCAAGGGCCGCGGCTTCGAGGTCGTCGGTCATCTTCTCGATGACGTAGGACCCGGCGAAGGGGTCGACGGTCGCGGTCACGTCGGTTTCGTGGGCGAGGACCTGCTGGGTGCGCAGGGCCAGGCGGGCCGACTTGTCGGTGGGCAGGGCGATGGCCTCGTCGAAGGAGTTGGTGTGCAGCGACTGTGTCCCGCCCAGCACCGCGGCCAGGCCCTGCACGGCGACCCGGACCAGGTTCACCTCGGGCTGCTGGGCCGTCAGCTGCACCCCGGCCGTCTGCGTGTGGAAACGCAGCATCAGCGACTTCGGGTCCCGCGCCCCGAACTCCTCACGCATCACCCGCGCCCAGATCCGCCGCGCGGCACGGAACTTCGCGACCTCCTCCAGGATCGTGGTCCGTGCCACGAAGAAGAACGACAGCCGCGGGGCGAAATCGTCCACGTCCATGCCGGCGGCCACGGCGGTGCGCACGTACTCGACGCCGTCGGCCAGGGTGAAGGCGATCTCCTGCGCGGGCGAGGCCCCCGCCTCGGCCATGTGGTAGCCGGAGATCGAGATGGTGTTCCACTTCGGGATCTCGGCCCGGCAGTACCGGAAGATGTCCGCGATCAGCCGCAGCGACGGCTTCGGAGGGAAGATGTAGGTGCCCCGGGCGATGTACTCCTTCAGCACGTCGTTCTGGATCGTGCCCGTCAGCCGATCCGCGCCGACGCCCTGCTCCTCCGCGACCAGCTGGTACAGGAGCAGCAGCAGGGCCGCCGGGGCGTTGATCGTCATCGACGTCGAGACCTGGTCCAGCGGGATCCCGCCGAACAGCACCCGCATGTCCTCGATCGAGTCGATGGCCACACCCACCTTGCCGACCTCGCCGTGCGCGATCGGGGCGTCGGAGTCGTGGCCCATCTGGGTGGGCAGGTCGAAGGCGACCGACAGACCCGTCGTCCCGTGCGCGATCAGTTGCCGGTAACGGGCGTTGGACTCCGCGGCCGTGCCGAAACCCGCGTACTGGCGCATCGTCCAGGGACGGCCCGTGTACATCGACGGGTACACACCGCGGGTGTACGGGTACGCCCCCGGCTCCCCCAGCTTCTCCGCGGGATCCCAGCCCTCGAGGGCCCGCGGCCCGTAGACCGGCTCGATGGGCAGTCCGGACTCCGACTCACGCGCCATGGTGGATTGCCTCCCGCTGAGCAGTGACCCCGAGCAGTGACCTCGCTCACCACCATGCCTCCTGGTTCGCGGCGGGTCACGCCCGGGGAACATCTCAGGTGACATCCGGGCACACCGGTGAGACGAGCGGGGGGCCGTGTGCGTAGTACGGGCATGGGGAGAGCGTTCGCAGCGGGACTCGCCGTGCTGGCCGCGCTGACCGGCTGCACGGTGCAGACCCCCGACGGCCAGGGCAAACGCCGATCGCCGGTGCACATCGAGCTGCCCAGCGGCACCCCGTCCCCGGGCCGCACGCCCGCCGGTGACGACGGCGGGCCGGAGCCGGCTCCGCCTTCGGGCGACGACAAGCCCCATACCGCTGCCGCCCCGCCCCGCGTGCTGTGGTCCCGCGGCGACACCGGCCGGGACGTGCGGGAGCTCCAGGCCCGGCTGCGGCAGGTCGCCTGGCTGTTCGAGGGGCCGACGGGCACGTACGACGAGCCGACGGAGCGGGCGGTGAGCGGCTTCCAGGGCAAGCGCGGGCTGCCGCGCACCGGGAAGACCGACGCCGTCACCTGGCGGCGGCTGCTGCGCATGACGCGCGAGCCGGGCCGGTGGGACCTGTATCTGATGGGCGGCCAGCGGGCCGACCCGCCGGACGCGCGCTGCCGGACCGGCCGGGTGCTCTGCATCGACAAGACCAGCAGGACGCTGCGCTGGATGGTCGACGGGCGGACCGTGTCGACGATGGCGGTCCGCTTCGGCTCGCAGTACACACCGACCCGGGAGGGCGTCTTCGCCGTCTACTGGAAGTCCCGCGACCACGTCTCGACGCTGTACGACTCGCCCATGCCCTACGCGATGTTCTTCAGCGGCGGCCAGGCCGTGCACTTCTCGGCGGACTTCGCCGCCCGGGGCTACGCGGGCGCCTCGCACGGCTGCGTCAACGTGCGGGACGAGGCGGCGATCGCGGAGCTGTACGCGCAGGTCCGCAACGGCGACAAGGTCGTCGTGTCCTGGTGACAGCGGGGAGAGGGAGTTGGGGCGCGGGCGGGACCGGGGGAACGTGTCCCGCCCGCGCTCAGGTGCACGAGCCGTAGGTACGGGGGGAACCCCGGCTCTGTGCGACGGCCGATGACCAGTCGGCTCACTCATTACTGCGCCCTGGCGGCCGAAAACGTCACACCCTCGGCCGGAGTTTTTTCAGGGAGCGCGAAACCGCAGGTCACCGCGGTGCGAGGCGCTTCCGTCAGTTCTTCTTCCCCGAGCCCTGATCGGCCTTCCGGTCGGCCTTCCGGTCGCTCTTCCCCTCGGCCTTGTCCTGCTTCCGGTCCCGGTTGTGGTCCCGGTTGTGGTCCTGGCCGCGGCCGCGATCCGTGCCCTTGCCGTGGTGCCGGCCCTGGTCGGCGCGGCCGTCGTGCCGGTGCTCCTCCGAGCGGGGGGCGGCCGAGGACAGGACGCCCTTGCAGTACTTCCACACCCGCAGACCGTCCGCGGCGTCCCGCAGGGCGCGCCTGCGGTCGGGGTCGAGCGGCCTGCCGTCGCGGAGGTCGCGGCACGCGGAGGTGATCTCCTCCCGGTGGCCGCCCTGGCGGCCTTCACGGCCGTCCGGCTTCGGGGCCGCGTCGTCTCGCCGCTCGTCCCGGTCCCGGGTACCGGACCCACCCGTCGGCGGGCCACTCGGAGCGTCGTCGGGGGTGGAGCCGCCCTGTACGGCGTCGCTGGGCGAGGGCGACACCAGCGGGCGTTCCGGGTGCGTGACGGTGGCCGAGACGGAGGCGCCGGGGTCCGGCTCGTCGCCGAACGGTGCCCTCAGGGCTCCGGTTCCGGCCGCGAGGGCGACCCCGCCGGCCATGCCGACGGCCAGCACGGCGGCCAGGGCGAAGCGCGCAGGACGGGCCCAGCGGGGCCGGCGTGCGGTCCCGCCGCCGCTGCCGCCGGGGGTCCCGATACGGACCAGACCTGCTTCGGTGATCCCGGCCGCGTCCTGTCCGCCGGTGGCCGCACGGGCCGCGGTCGCGTCCGCGCGCTCGGCGCGGGCCTTGCGGAAAGCGGCCACCGCGGCGGCCTCGCCGGGGAGTTCATCGCTGGTCAGCGGGGGTTCGGCGGACAGTGCGCGGAGGGCCCTGGCGAGGTGTTCGGCCTGCTCACGGCCGACGCCGTCGACAGCTCCGGGTGGCTCTCCGCTCAGCAAACGCTCCGCCGTTTCGCGGTCCAGCCACCTGTACTGCTCGTCGGCCATCACACATCCTTCTGCGTCCGCGCAACGCTACGCGTCACAGCTGCGGACGTCACGGCACCGCCGCGCGGTTCTCGCTGGGGCGGCAGGGCGTCGAGCACCCCTGCCGATTCCGGATCGGCCTGCGGGTCGTCGCCGAGCAGTTCGGCGAGCCGCTTCAGACCCCGGTGCGCCGCCGTGCGGACCGCGCCCGGGCGCTTGCCGAGCGTCTCGGCGGCGCTCTTCGCGTCCAGCCCCACCACCACGCGCAGGACGACCGCCTCGGCCTGGTCCTGAGGCAGCCGGGAGATCAGGGAGAACGCGCCGTCGGTGGCGAGCGCCTCGATGGCCTCGCCGGCGGTGTCCGACTCGGCGGCCCGGCCGGTCAGCTCGGTCTCGTCACCACCGATCGCGGGCCGACGCCCGCGCATGCGTATGTGGTCCAGGGCTCGGTTGCGGGCGATCCGGGCGGCCCAGCCGCGGAACCGGTCCGCGTCGCCGGTGAACCGCTCCAGATCGCGGGCTATCTGGAGCCACGCCTCGGACGTCACGTCCTCGGCGTCGGGGTCGCCGACCAGCGTGCGTACGTACCCGAGCAGCCGCGGGTGAACGGTGCGGTACACAGTCCGGAACGCGTCCTCGTCTCCGTCCTGTGCCGCGCGCACCGCGGCGGTCAGCTCCGCGTCGTCCCCCAGCACCGCGCGCCCTTCTGCGCCTCTACCGGCGCCGCTCTCGCGGACCGGGTTCTCGCCGTCGTGGTTGCTCAATTGGTGGTTGCGGTCACAAGCCCGCAGGTGGTTGCGGTGGTCGTACCGCCTTCGCGTTGGCGCGAATGGCACGTTACGACCTGAAACCACTCCCCGTCCATGTCCGTCCGAGATGCAACTAAGCCGTGACGCGGCGGGGTGTGACAGAAAACGCACACCGGGCGCTGTAGGAAGTACGGGCCGCCGCGCGGCCCGTGCCGCGCGACGGCCGGGGCCTCTCCTGTGGGGGGTGGCGGCCTCGGCCGTTGCCAAGGCAGGTGCCGGCGGACGCGCTCTCCCGCCCGGCGGTGCCGGTCGGCGCTTCGTGGAATCCCTTACTCGGGACGGCCGTTGGGCCGGCCGTCGGACTGCGAGCGCTTGCCCTCGCTCCCGCTCCTGCCCGCCCCGTTGTCCGGCCCGTCGGCCGCGCCGTTGCCCGGCGCGTTGCCCGCGCCGTCGTTCGCTTCGGGTGCACCGTCGCCGTCGGCGGGGCCGTCGTTCCCGGAACCGCCGCTCCCGGCCTTCGGCTCCTCCAGCCGCTCGGCGCAGTACGCAGTGACGTTCCTCTCACCCCCCGCGGCGGCCACGAGCCGCTGCCAGGCCGTCGCCTCCAGGGCCCTGCCGCGTCCCCCGGCCCGCTCGTAGGCGTTGCAGTGGGCCTCGGTGTCCTGGGCGGGGTCCGGCCGGTCCGGGTGAGCCGGCGAGGAGCCGGCGCCGGTACCGGGGCCGTGGCTTGCGCGGGGAGGCTTCTGCGCCGGGTCGCGCGGGGCGCTGCTCGGGGCGGGCGAGCGCTCGGGGGCGTCCTTCGTGCCCTCGTCGGGCGATCCGGCCACGCCGATCGCCGCCACGGCGACACCGCCCAGCGTGAGGCTGGCGAGCAGCACGGAGAGCGTCGTCCTCAGGGAGCGCCCCAGGTAGCGCCGCTCCCGGGCACGCCAGTCGTCCCGGCGGCGGGTGCCCGTCCGCAGGGCTCCGGCGTCCCGGGCGGCCCGGAAGGCGGCCACGGCCCGCTGTTCGGCCCCCGCGTCGACGCCCTCCCGGATGAGGGAGGCGACGATCAGCGCCTCCACGTCGGAGTCGAGGAGGGCGTGCCGGGAACCACGGCCGGGCAGCCCGCCGTCGCTCTGCCGTTCACCCATGTCCGTTTCCGTTCCTGCTCGTTCCGACCGATCCGTATGTTCCGGTAGTGCCGTACGGCCCGCCGGGCCCCAGTACGTCCCGCCGGTCCGCCCTGTTCAGGGCGCCGGGGCCGCGCGACCCGGCCGGTCCGTCCGCAAAATCTCCGGTTCCGCTCACGTCGACTCACCCAGCGTCCGGGGACCGTCATCCGTCACACTCTCCGCGCCCAGCTGCCGGGCGAGGCGTTTCAGGCCCCGGTGGGCGGCCGTGCGGACCGCGCCCGGCCGCTTGCCCAGCACCCGTGCGGCGGCCGGCCCGTCGAGGCCGACCACCACCCGCAGCAGCACCGCCTCGGCCTGGTCGCGCGGCAGCCCCCGGACCAGCTCCAGGGCGTGCTCGGTGGAAAGGGCCTCCAGTGCCTGGTCGTGCGTGCTCTGCGGTCCGGGCAGTTCCAGCACGTCCTGCTCCAGTGCGGACGACCGGGGCCGTACCCGCTGCCGGCGCAGATGGTCCAGCGCCCGGTGCCGCGCGATGGTCGCCGTCCAGCCGCGGAAGCCGGCCCCGTCGCCCCGGAACCGCCCGAGGTCCCGGGCTATCTCCAGCCAGGCGTCGGACGCCACGTCCTCCGCGTCGTCCCCGACCAGGCCGCGCAGATACCCGAGCAGTCCGGGCTGCACGAACCGGTAGGCGACAGCGAAGGCCGCCTCGTCACCCTGCTGGGCCCGCGCAACGGCCGCGCCGAGTTCCCCGTCGTACGCCTGTCCGCGCCGGGGTTCCGTTCCCTGACCCAAGTACCGTCCTCGTCCGTGCCAAGTGCGCGCGCCCTCCCACGGTCATCAGCGCCGGTCCGCGCGGAAGTGTCACAGCGCGTCAGGCTGCGGGCGTCGGCGACCGTTCGGGTCAACCCCGCCCGCCGTCCTCGGGAGCCCGGCCCCGCGGAGGTTTCGGCCGAGTGACGCACCGGGGAGCTCTGCTCGCGATGCAACCGCTCACGAAAGGCGAGCGCCGTATGACACCCCGCCTCCTGCGCACCGCCGTCGCCACCGCCCTGGCCCTCGGCGCCCTCGGCCTGACCCAGCCCGCCCGGGCCACCTCCTCGGACGGGGTGCACACCGTCCGGGTGCCGGACGGCGACCCCCACGAACGGTCCCTCGCCCCGCGCACCGTCGAGCCGTTCAGCCTGATCGGTATCACCTGGGACGACCCGGACGCGGTCCTGGAGGGCACCGCCCACGTGCGCACCCGCTCCCGGGAGAGCGGCGCGTGGAGCGCGTGGCGCCTCCTGGAGACCGACGTCCGTGCGCCCGAGACGGGTCCCGACCGCGACCGGCCCGGTGTGCGGGGCGGCACCCAGCCGCTGTGGACCGGGCCCTCGGACGGCTTCCAGGTGCGCGTCTCGGGCGCCCGCCTGCCGGCGGGGCTGCGTGTCGAACTGGTCGACCCCGAGGCCGGGTCGGGCGCCGTGCACACCGAGGTCGTCGAACCGGACGACGTCGCGCCGGACGTCGCCGGGCCGGCCGCCGGCCCGCTGGCCGCCGAGCGTCCCGCCGTGACGTCCCGCTCCGCCTGGGGCGCCGACGAGTCCCTGGTGAAGGACCCGCCCACGTTCACCGGCGGCACCAAGGCGATGTTCGTCCACCACACGGCGGGTACCAACGCCTACACCTGCTCCCAGTCGGCGTCGATCGTGCGCGGCGTGTTCCTCTACCACGTGAAGAGCAACGGCTGGAACGACATCGGCTACCACTTCCTCGTCGACAAGTGCGGCACCGTCTTCGAGGGCCGTGCGGGCGGCATCGACAAGCCCGTCCTCGGCGCGCACACCTACGGGTTCAACACCGCCACCAGCAGCATCTCGGTGCTCGGCGACTACTCCACGGCGGTCGCCGGCGCCGCGGTGCGCAAGTCGGTCGCGAAGGTCGCGGCGTGGAAGCTCGGCCTCTACGGCATCGACCCGACCGGGACGGTCGTGCTGACCTCCGGTGCCGACAACGGCAAGTACAAGCTGGGGCAGAAGGTGACGTTCCATCGGATCTCCGGGCACCGCGACGGCTACCCGACCGCCTGCCCCGGCCAGAACCTCTACAACAACCTGCCCGAGATCCGCACCCTGGCCGCGAACGCCGGCCAGCAGGCCGAGCCCGCTCCGGAATCCTTGGACCTCTGGGCCGAGGACGAGGGCGTGCTCGCGCGCTGACGCTACCGCCGGGGCCCGGCGCTCACCGCGTCCCGGCACAACAGCCGCAGCGACCCCTGGCCGGCGTAGCAGCGGCGGGCCTCGTCGATGGGGTCCCACAGGCGTCCGTCGGGCGTGCGTATCCAGTGGTCGCCGCCGGTCGCCCACCACTCGGCGCCGGTCTGACGCACGATCACCTCACCGGTGTAGGCGCCGAAGCCGCGCAGTACCTGGCGGACGGCTGCTTCGGGCGCTCCCTCCCGCCGTATCTCCTCGATCATCCGGTCGATGCTCCACAGACTCTGTGCCGAGTAGTCGAGGCGCAGCCGTGCTCCCTCGCGCATCGTCGCCACTGTGTCCGCCGCCCATCGCAGCGGCTTGGCAGCCGCCGATGGCCTGGTCTCCGCTTGAGTCGTCACATCCGTGAAAGCGGTGCGGCGAAGCGTTTCGTCACCCGGATTCGGCGACTTCCCCGAAGCGGCGCAGGACCACCCCACCGCACCCAAGGGACAGTCACAGGACCCTCCCAGGAAGCGGGTTTAGCGATCGGCGGCCTCCCTCAGCCCTGTTGCCGGCTCCGGCGGGAGACCACCGCGCGCAGCACCCGCCGCCCCTCGGTCGACACCTCCAGCGCCCGGCGCAGCCCGGCCGGGCCGTGTCCGGCCAGGACTTCCAGGACGATGACCTGGCGGCGCAGTTCCGCGGCGACGAGGGGTGACATGCCGTCCGTACGGCCCTCGCGGCGGGAGTCGACGGACGAGGCCTCGTCCTGGGCGGTGTCCAGGAGCCGGTGGATCTGGAGGGAGGCGACGGAGCAGGCGTCGGCCCACACCCGGAGCCCCGTCGCGGAGCGCTCGGCGGGAGCGGCCTCGAGCATCCGGTGGGCGAGTGTGACGGCCTCGTCCCCGGCGCCGGCCGCGTCCAGCTTGCAGCGCGCCTGCTCCAGCCGCTCGCCCCACTCGCCGTCGCCGGCGTCGTCGCCGAGGCTCGCCCACACCGGCCGCAGGGTCTCGTCGTCACCGCCCAGCAGGGGCACGCACCGATCGAGACAAGCCAGTCCGCTCGCGGCCAGCCCGCGTTCGTCGGCCTGTGCGATCAACTCCACCAGGCTCATCCACGCCTCCCTCCGCGGGCCTTCTCCGGGGCCCGATCAGGCCGCTACCAGCCCTCACCCCTCACGGAACCCGCACTTCCCCTTACTGCGTGCGACGGCCCCGGAGTGTCACAGGGGCACCACGCCCAGTCTGTCGAGGAAACGGAACAACAGGTTTTCGGCCAGGGGATCGGGGTCTGAAGTCAGTACGTCCACCAACGCTCCGGCGTTCACTTCGCACCCGGCCTCGGCGGCCCAGCGCACGGCGCGCTCGGCGGCGTCACCGGGTTCGAGGAAGTAGTCCTCCAGAGCGGGGCCCTCGCGGCCCGCCCCCAGGTACCCGGCCATCGCGGAGCGCGCGAGGCAGGTCGTCCACGCCCCGCTCTCGGGAGCCGCGGCCTCCAGCACCACGCACTCGCTGTTCATGACGTACCCGAAGAGCGCGGGCGCCCCGGTCTCCCGGGCCAGGGCGTTCATGTTCCCGATGTCGCCGTCGCTGCTCGGGTACTCCCACACCTGCCATCCGCCCGGTGCCGAGGCGCGCTGCGTGGGCCCCTCCCCGGCCCCCGCCAGCGCGTCCAGCTCCGGCAGTGGCCGCTCCCCCCGGCCCACGACGAAATATCCCCAGTAGCCCATGTCCCGGTTCCCCCCGGCATATTCGGTTTCACTCGCGCCAGAAGACCACCACAGTCGTACGGAAGTTCGCAGCCGTTTGCGCCAATTCGTGCCGGTCAGCCGAGCCTGTTCGCCAGCGCCCGGAACTCCGCCCAGGACAGCTCGGGCCTGTCCGGGTCCCAGAGCTTCTGGACGGTCGCCCGCAGCGGCATCCGGATCCCGGCCGCCACCTGGTCTTCCGTCTGGGAGTCCGCGAGGTCGCACCACACGGCGAAGGACCCGCCGAGGATCTGGCCGTCGTAGCGCGCCGGCACGGCCGCGGTGCCGCGCAGCACCCGCGGTGTCCACTGCTCGTAGATCCGCTGGCCCGTCGGGTAGACGAAGGTCTGCGGCTCGCCGAGCACGTAGTACAGGAACTCGTCGTTGTAGTTGATCACCTTGCGGCCCGCCTCCAGGTACTCCAGGGGAGCCCGGGCGCCGATCTCCTTGCCCGTCCAGTAGGCGACCTGGATGTCCTTGGCGGCCTGGACGGAGGTGCCGCGGAAGAAGCCGTCGTTCCAGGCGCGCGGGACGCGCTGATGCCCCCGGACAGTGTCGGCCCGGTCGTTGAGCCAGCCGGTCGTGAGGTCGGCGACCGTCGCGTCGGAGCCGTACCTCTCCCGGGCCGCGGCGGCCAGCTGCGGGAACGACGCCTCCGGGTTCGACCGGGTCAGCGCCTGGTACTCGTCACCGCCGAGGTGCCACGGCCCGCCGGGGAAGAGGTCCGCGTACTCGTTGAGCAGGTCGTCGACGATCTCGGCGCTCTCGGCCTTGGAGATGTCGATGGCGCCCTGCACCGCCGACCCCTGCACGGTGCGCAGCTGCAGGTCGGGGTGGGCGTCGAGAACGGCGCCGAGGTGCCCGGGCGAGTCGATCTCGGGCACGATCGTGATGTGCCGGCTCCGCGCGAGGTCGATGATCTTCCGCACCTGTGCCTTGGTCAGATGCTGCTGCGAGACGATCTCGGGGTGGGAGGAGGACTCGATCCGGAAGCCCTGGTCGTCGGAGAAGTGCAGCCCCAGCTGGTTGAACTTCAGGTCGCCCAGTTCCCGGACGCGGTCCTCGATCCAGCCGGCCGTGAAGTTCTTGCGCGCGATGTCCAGCATGAACCCGCGCTGCGGCTTGGCCGGCTCGTCCTTCACGACCCCCTCGGGGGCCGTGCCGCCGTCGTGCGTCTCCTGCTTGAGCGTGCGGGTTCCGTAGAAGACCCCGGCGTCGGAAGGCCCGTTGATCTCCACCCTCCCGTCGCGCACGGTCATCACGTACGACTCCGGGTTCGCGCCCTCGTCGCCGTTCAGCGCCAGCCGCAGGTCCCCGGCCCGCCGGTCGTTCTTCTCGCCCGCGTAGGCCATCCCGAGCTCGCCGGCGACCAGCCGCCCCTCGTCGGCCAGCGCCGGGTCGTCCACGACCACCCGGTTGCCCTTCCCGGGCTGCCAGCCCGGGCCGCGCGCCGGCTCGTGGTCGCGCACGGCGGGGATGGTGCGGGGCGCCTCGGACAGGGGGTAGGAGCGGGTCGGGCTGGGGGTCTGCGCCGCCTCCGGCGCCTGGTCCGGGGGCGCGGCCGCGGTGGCTCCCCGCGAGGATCCGGCCTCCGAACCGGTGGATCCGTCGCCGCCCGAGGCCGCCCAGAGCCCGAGACTCACCCCGGCCGCGACCACGACCAGGGCTACAGCCATGGCCACGACCAGCACCTGCCGCTGTTTCTCCTGCTTCGCCGAAGTCCGGCGCCTGTGCTGACTCACACGGCCAACCTAAAACCCGGGCCCGGATGGCGCGCGTCCACCACGCGTGCCGAATCTCTCTCTCCCGGGTGAAATTCAGGCATCCTTCGGACACGTCATGGTCGTACTCGATAGCGTGGCGTCACATCTCTCACAGCTCGCCCTGCTGACACACGTGACGCCCACGAGGACCCACGCTGCCTGCGCACCGTCTCCCAGACCTCCCCGGCCGGCTCGCCATACCGGTGGAGCACTTCAACGCAGCCTCCGCACAAGAGCTGGAGCAGGCCCTGCTCTCCTGCCTGCGCAGCCTCCGCTGGGCCAGGCGCGTCGCGGACCACCGCCCCTACCCGGACCTGGACTCCCTGCTGGCCGCCGCGGACGAGGCGGCCTACGACCTGGCCTGGCCCGACTTCACGGAAGCGCTGGCGGCCGAGCCCCTTGCCACGCTCCCGCCGGACAGCTACTCCGCGGCCCACACCGCCCTGAGCGCGGCCCACGCCGCCTACGAGGCCCGCTTCGGACACGTGTTCGTCATCTGCCTGGACGGCCTGTCCCCGTCGGAGACCCTGGACCGCCTCCTCGCCGCCATCCGGTCACGATTGACCAACGATCCCGAGGAGGAGCGCGCGGTCGTGGCCGACGAGCTCCGCCGCCTGGCGAGCGTGCGGCTGGTCAGCGCCCTCAGGGGCGCGGGGAACTGCGCGAGCAACCACTGACGACTCGCACCCGGCGCCCCAAGAACACCCCCTGCCCCCTGGGCCGCACTAGCCCACCAGTACCTCTTTGCGTGCCAGTTTGATCACACCCAGGGACCCCGGCTCAGCCCAGCGGCAGCGCATCGCTACGATGCTGGGGGCCGGTGGACCGTACCCGGCCGGGCCCGACCGACACACCAAGCCGGCGCGGCCCCAATCCCCGCTCCCGGAGGAAACTTCCGTGCCGGCTGGAACGCTGTACCGCGGCCGGGAAGGAATGTGGTCCTGGGTGGCTCACCGAGTCACCGGCGTCCTCATCTTCTTCTTCCTGTTCGTTCACGTGCTGGACACCGCCCTCGTCCGTGTGTCCCCGGAGGCCTACGACACCGTCGTGGCCACGTACAAGACGCCGATCGTCGCGCTGCTGGAGTACGGCCTCGTCGCCGCCATCCTCTTTCACGCGCTCAACGGCCTGCGCGTCATCGCTGTCGACTTCTGGATCAAGGGCGCCCGCTACCAGAAGCAGATGCTCTGGACCGTCGTCGCCCTGTGGGTCGTGCTGATGCTCGGGGCCATCTACCCCGTCCTCGGCCACGCCGCTCGTGAACTCTTCGGGAGCTGACGCCAATGTCCACGTCTGAGAAGACCGCCGCCGGCGTCGGCCCCGTCGAGGGCGGCGCCGTCTACACCGTCGACAACCCGGCGCCCTTCATCGAGGCCCCGCGCCAGCGCACCAAGAAGACCCCGAAGACCACCCGGGGCAACTTCGAGCTGGCCGCCTGGCTCTTCATGCGCCTGTCGGGCGTCGTGCTGGTCGTCCTGGTCCTCGGCCACCTGCTGATCCAGCTCGTGCTGGACGGCGGCGTGTCCAAGATCGGTTTCGCCTTCGTGGCGGGCCGCTGGGCGTCCCCGTTCTGGCAGGTCTGGGACCTGCTGATGCTGTGGCTCGCCATGCTGCACGGCGCCAACGGCCTGCGCACGGTCATCAACGACTACGCGGAGCGCGCGAACACCCGGCTGTGGCTCAAGGGCCTGCTCTACACGGCCACGGTGTTCACCATCCTGCTGGGCACGCTGGTGATCTTCACCTTCGACCCGAACATCCGCTAGGCACGGGGCTGCGAGAATCATGAAGATCCACAAGTACGACACCGTCATCGTCGGCGCCGGTGGCGCGGGCATGCGCGCGGCCATCGAGTCCACGAAGCGCAGCCGCACCGCCGTGCTGACCAAGCTGTACCCCACCCGCTCCCACACGGGCGCCGCGCAGGGCGGCATGGCCGCCGCGCTCGCCAACGTGGAGGAGGACAACTGGGAGTGGCACACCTTCGACACGGTCAAGGGCGGTGACTACCTGGTCGACCAGGACGCCGCCGAGATCCTGGCGAAGGAGGCCATCGACTCCGTCCTCGACCTGGAGAAGATGGGCCTGCCGTTCAACCGGACCCCGAACGGCACCATCGACCAGCGCCGCTTCGGCGGTCACAGCCGCAACCACGGCGAGGCCCCGGTCCGCCGCTCCTGCTACGCGGCCGACCGCACCGGCCACATGATCCTTCAGACGCTGTACCAGAACTGCGTCAAGGAGGGCGTGGAGTTCTACAACGAGTTCTACGTCCTGGACCAGCTGATCACCGAGGTCGACGGCGTCAAGAAGTCGGCCGGTGTCGTCGCGTACGAGCTGGCGACCGGTGAGATCCACGTCTTCCAGGCGAAGTCCGTGGTCTACGCGTCCGGCGGCTGCGGCAAGTTCTTCAAGGTGACGTCCAACGCGCACACGCTGACGGGCGACGGCCAGGCGGCGGTCTACCGCCGTGGCCTGCCGCTGGAGGACATGGAGTTCTTCCAGTTCCACCCGACCGGCATCTGGCGCATGGGCATCCTTCTGACGGAGGGCGCCCGCGGTGAGGGCGGCATTCTCCGCAACAAGGACGGCGAGCGCTTCATGGAGAAGTACGCGCCGGTCATGAAGGACCTCGCGTCCCGTGACGTCGTGTCCCGCTCCATCTACACGGAGATCCGTGAGGGCCGCGGCTGCGGTCCCGAGGGCGACCACGTCTACCTCGACCTCACCCACCTCCCGCCGGAGCAGCTGGACGCGAAGCTGCCCGACATCACGGAGTTCGCGCGCACCTACCTCGGTATCGAGCCCTACACGGACCCGATCCCGATCCAGCCGACCGCGCACTACGCCATGGGCGGCATCCCGACCAACGTCGAGGGTGAGGTCCTGGCGGACAACACCACGGTCGTTCCCGGTCTGTACGCGGCCGGCGAGGTCGCCTGTGTATCCGTGCACGGCGCCAACCGCCTCGGCACGAACTCGCTGCTGGACATCAACGTCTTCGGCAAGCGCGCGGGCATCGCCGCCGCCGAGTACGCGCAGAAGGCGGAGTTCGTCGAGCTGCCGGAGAACCCGGCGGAGCTCGTGGTCGCGCAGGTTGAGCGGCTGCGCGACGCCACCGGCAACGAGCGGGTGGCGGAGCTGCGGCGTGAGCTGCAGGAGACCATGGACGCCAACGTCATGGTGTTCCGCACCGAGCAGACGATCAAGACGGCGGTCGAGAAGATCGCGGAGCTGCGCGAGCGCTACAAGAACGTGGCGATCCAGGACAAGGGCAAGCGGTTCAACACGGACCTGCTGGAGGCCATCGAGCTGGGCAACCTGCTCGACCTCGCCGAGGTCATGGCCGTCTCCGCGCTGGCCCGCAAGGAGTCCCGCGGCGGTCACTACCGCGAGGACTACCCGAACCGCGACGACGTCAACTTCATGCGGCACACCATGGCGTACCGCGAGGTCGGCGCCGACGGCTCCGAAACCGTCCGTCTCGACTACAAGCCGGTCGTCCAGACCCGCTACCAGCCGATGGAGCGTAAGTACTGATGGCTACCCCTGTTCTGGACAAGGAAGACGCGGCCGGCAAGCCCGAGCCCGGTTTCGCCGACTCCCCCTACATCACGGTCACCTTCCGCATCCGCCGGTTCAACCCGGAGGTCGCGGCGGAGGCGGTGTGGGAAGACTTCCAGGTGGAGATCGACCCCAAGGAGCGTGTCCTCGACGCCCTCCACAAGATCAAGTGGGACCTGGACGGCACGCTGACGTTCCGCCGTTCCTGCGCGCACGGCATCTGCGGCTCGGACGCGATGCGGATCAACGGCAAGAACCGCCTTGCCTGCAAGACGCTGATCAAGGACATCAACCCCGAGAAGCCGATCACGGTCGAGGCCATCAAGGGCCTCACGGTCCTGAAGGACCTCGTGGTCGACATGGAGCCGTTCTTCCAGGCGTACCGCGACGTCATGCCCTTCCTGATCACGAAGGACACGAACGAGCCGACGCGTGAGCGTTTCCAGACGGCCGAGGACCGCGAGCGCTTCGACGACACGACGAAGTGCATCCTCTGCGCGGCCTGCACCACGTCGTGCCCGGTCTTCTGGAACGACGGCCAGTACTTCGGCCCGGCCGCCATCGTCAACGCGCACCGCTTCATCTTCGACTCGCGTGACGAGGCCGGCGAGCAGCGCCTGGAGATCCTGAACGACCGCGACGGCGTCTGGCGCTGCCGCACGACCTTCAACTGCACGGACGCCTGCCCGCGCGGCATCGAGGTCACGAAGGCGATCGCCGAGGTGAAGCGAGCGCTGATCACGCGCCGCTTCTGAGATCGACCGCTTGCGCTTGAGGGCCCTGTTTCCGCTGGAGACGGGGCCCTCTGGCATATGCCACACCCTCGGGTGAACGCAGCGGGACGGGCCGCCCGGAGGTCGTCCGGCCTACGATGATGCTCTCGACACCAGTTCCCAGGAGGCACCTGATGTCCGCAGCTTCCGTCGAGCAGCCCTTCCACGACGAAGAGCCGGTCACCCTCACGACCATCGCCGACGAGATCATGGAGCGCCATCCGGGCTACCGCGTCGAGATCATCGGAGGCCATCTCCTCGTGACCCCGTCCCCTGACGGCGCCCATGCTCGCGCGCTGACCAAGCTCATGCGTCCCTTCATGGCGGCCGACCTGGATGGAGGCGAAACCGAGGTCCTTCAGGGCGTCGGTCTTTGGCTGCCCATGGAGCCGGAGGACTACGCCGTCCCCGACCTCGCGGTCGTGGACGCCGACTTCGAGGATCACCACGTCGAGAACAACGCCTACGACCCGGTCTGCTTCCGCCTCGTGCTGGAAGTCACCTCCACAAACTGGAAGAACGACCTGAAGACGAAGGTCGCCGCCTACGCCGAGGCGAAGGTCCCGGTCTACGTCATCGTGGACCGCAAGCACCAACGCCTCCACGTCCTGACCGACCCGGTGGGAAGCGGCTACGAGAACCACCGTCCGCATGCCCCCGGCGAGCTCGTCACCCTCCCCGACTCCATCGGCGCCAAGGTGACCCTCGACGTGGCGGAGATTCTCAAGGCCGGCCAGGCGCGAACGAGCGACTGACTCTCACAACTGGCTCAGGATCGAAGGGTCCGTGATCTTCGTGTCCGCCGCGAGCATCATCGCCTTGCTCAGGATCACCGCGAGCATGCGGTCGCCCTCGTAGGGGAGGTAGCCCGTGCCGGGGCCGCCGGGGCGGACTTCGGGACGATGCAGAGGTACTGGTCGTTCGGGGTTCAGGCCCGCTCGGCCAGGGCCGTCTGCGTCTCGGGGTCGATCCGGCGACGGGTGCGCACCGCGTAGCCGTTCAGCACGCGCTCGGTCTCCTCGGGCTGCACGAGCCCCTGGAACACCTCCGGGGTACGGGCGTTGTACTCCGCGACCTCCTGGAACACCCGGCGCCGGATCAGTTCCCGTACGGTCAGCCGTTCTTCGGCGATCTCCAGCCCCCAGGCCGTGCGCCGCTCCCCCGCCGTCGTCTCGTCGACGAACGTCACGATTCCCATGCCGAGGACCGTACGAGCCACCACTGACAATCACCCCGCGCCATCGTGTTGAACATGTTCAAAAGTAGGTCTACAGTCATCCCCGACAGCGTTTTGAACGTGTTCAAGAAGGGTGGGGCTATGGACCGCACGGTCATCGCCTACGTCATCTACCTGCTGGTCAGCATCGGTCTGACCATCTGGGTGGCCCGCACGCTCAGCCACAACGGGAGGGTCTTCCTCGCCGACGTGCTGCACGGCAACGAGAAGCTCGCCGACGCCGTCAACCACCTCCTGGTGGTCGGCTTCTACCTCGTCAACCTCGGGTTCGTCGCGCTGTACCTGAGCGACGACGAGACCATCACCGACGCACGCGGCATCTTCGAGGCCCTGTCGACCAAGCTCGGTGTCGTGCTGCTGGTGCTGGGCGTGATGCACCTGGGCAACGTCTACGTGCTCAACCGGATCCGGCGCCGGGGCGCCATGGAGCGCGAGCAGGTCCCGCCGGTGCCGCCGCAGGGCTGGGTCGCCCCGCAGGCCCAGGCCTGAGCGGAGAGCCTCGTGAACGCCACCGCACCGGTCCGCCGGCTCACCGTCCTCTACGACGCCGAGTGCTCCCTGTGCGCGTTCCTGCGCGACTGGCTCCTGCGGCAGCCGAAGCTGGTGCCGCTGGAGCTGGTCCCGGCCGCCTCCGAGGAGGCCCGGCGGCGCTTCCCCGGCCTCGACCACGGCGCCACCCTCGACGAGATCACCGTCGTCGGCGACGCCGGGCAGGTCTACCGGGGCCCCGCCGCCTGGGTGGTCACCCTGTGGGCGCTGCGCGAGCACCGGCCGCTCGCCCACCGGCTGAGCACCCCGGCCGGTGCCCGGCTGGCCAGGGGCGCGGTGCTCGCCGCCGCCAAGTGGCGCGGGGCCCAGTGGCACCGGGGGCAGCGCGCCGCGGCCCCGTGGGGCGGTCAGGTGTACCGGCGGGCGGACGGCTGGTCGTACGACCCCGGCAGCGGATGGAGCCACACGGCGCCGGGCTGCGCCGACGGCACCTGCGCCCCCCGGTGACCGCACCGGTACTGACGTTAGGCTCTCTTCCCGTGCCCGCGATGAACGACGGCCCCGACGACGGCGCCACCCCGACCAAGTCCGAGCAGACCCGCGCCCTGATCCTGGAGACGGCCATGCGGCTGTTCCAGGAGCGCGGCTACGACAAGACGACGATGCGGGCCATCGCCAAGGAGGCAGGGGTCTCCGTCGGCAACGCGTACTACTACTTCGCGGGCAAGGAGCACCTGATCCAGGGCTTCTACGACCGGATCGCCGCCGAGCACCAGGTGGCGGTCCGGGAGATCCTGGACCGGGAGCGCGACCTGGAGGCCCGGCTGGCGGGTGTGCTGCGGGCCTGGCTGGACATCGCGGCGCCGTACCACGAGTTCGCGGTGCAGTTCTTCAAGAACGCCGCCGACCCGGACAGCCCGCTCAGCCCCTTCTCCCCCGAGTCGGAGCACGCGCGCGAGGAGGCCATCAGCGTTCACCGGGAGGTGCTCGCCGGGGCCACCAAGACCAAGGTGCCCGATGAACTGCGGGACATCCTGCCCGAGTTGATGTGGCTGTCCCAGATGGGGCTCGTCCTGTACTGGATCTTCGACCGTACCGAGGGGCGCGAGCGCAGCTACCGGCTCGCCGAGCGCGGCGCCCGGCTCACCGCGCGGGGCGTCGCCCTGGCCCGCTTCCGGGTGCTGCGGCCGCTCGTGCGCGAGGTGCACGAGCTGTTCACGGAGTTCCTGCCGGGGATGACGAACGCCATCCCCGATCCGGCGGCCCGGCGGCGCGCCGACCCCTGAACCGCGGCCGGGCGGGGGCGTCAGAGCGTGGTGAGGCTCCACAGCCGGAACACGCCCGTGCCGTCCGACAGGTACTGGCCGCCGCCGACGTCCTCGGTGGTGACGACGTACTCCTTGGCCTGCCACAGCGGCAGCACCGGGACGTCCTGGGCGACGGTCTCCTGCACCGACCGGAAGTCCTGGTCGGCCTCGGTCCGCTCCGCGAAGCGCCGGCTGTCCTTGATGAGCCGGTCGACGGTCTTGCTGCTGTAGCCGGTGTTCATGGCGCTGCCGGTGCCGACGAGCGCGGCGCCGAAGGTGTCCGGGTCGGGGAAGTCGGCGACCCAGCCGACGGCGTACGCGTCGAGCTCGCCGCTCGCCCACTGCTTCTGGAAGGCCGTCCACTCGTAGCCCTTGAGGGTGACCTTGAACAGGCCGCTCGCCTCCAGCTCCTTCTTGATCTCGGCGCCCTCCTGCTCACCGGCGCCGCGGCCCTTGGCGTAGCCGTAGGTGAAGTGCACCGGCAGGCTCACACCGGCCTGGGTGAGCAGCTGCCGGGCCTTGCCGGGGTCCGGCTTCGGGTAGTCGTCGAAGAACGAGGCGGTGTGCCCGGTGAGGCCGGCCGGGATCAGGGAGTACAGCGGGTCGACGGTGCCGTCGTAGACGGTGGCGGCCAGCCGCTCGCGGTCGGTCAGCCAGGCGATGGCCCGGCGGACCTTCGCCCCGTGCAGCGGCTTGCCCGAGCGGGTGTTGAAGTACAGGTTGCGGGTCTCGGATCCGTCCGCCTCGTAGACGCGCTGGGTGGGGTCGCTCGGGTTGAGGCCGGCGAGGACGCCGGGCGGCAGCTGGTCGGTTGCGACCTCGACCCGCTTGTCCTTCCATGCGGTGTCCAGGGCCTCGGGGGTCGCGTAGTAGCGCAGTTCGACCGGCCGGCCGGTGCCGCTGACGGCGCCCCGGTAGTGCTGGTTGGGCGCGAGGACCGCGTCATGGTCCTTCGCGTACGAGGTGAGGGTGTACGGGCCCGTGCCGTCGACGCGGTCGCCGGTGCGCAGCTTGCCGGCCGGGTACGCGGTGTGGTCGACGATCGAGCCGGCGCCGGTGGCCACCTTGAACGGGAACGTCGCGTCCGGCGAGGTCAGGTGGAAGGTGACGGTCATGCCGTCGGCGTCCACGGAACCGAGCGTGCCGAGCAGGGACGCCGGGCCGACCGGGGCCTTGATATTCAGGATCCGGTCGAAGGAGTACTTCACGTCCTCGGCGTTCATCGTCCGGCCGCTCGGGAAGGTGAGGCCACCGCGCAGCTCACAGCGGTAGGTGGTGAGGTCGCCGCGGACGAACGCGCAGCTCTTCGCCGCGTCCGGCACGGGGGCGGTGCCGCCCGGCGCGAAGGTCAGCAGCGACTGGAAGACGTTGCTGAACAGCGCCCAGGAGCCCGCGTCGTAGGCCCCGGCGGGGTCGAGCGAGGTGACGCCGTCCGTCGTGCCGACCGTGATGGTCTTCGGGTCACCCTTCGACGGCAGGAACTGCCAGGCGCCCACGCCCACGGCGGCCAGGACGAGCAGCCCCGCGAGTATCCGTATGCGAACCGATCGCATCGGCTGTGCCCTCCCCAGGCCCTTCGCGGCCTCAGAGGCCTTGTGCGTATGCCACACCCCTTCGTGGCGGGCTCACCCAATCACAGGATTTTGAGCAGGGGGAAGGGAGATCTGACGAGTTGGGAAAGAACTTACCAATGGACGTTTCCGTCCGTTTTCACAGCGTTCTCACAGAGTCGCCGTGCTCAGGCCTGCTTCGACGCCAGCTCGATCAGGGTGATGTCCGACGGCGCGCCCACGCGGGTGGGCGGGCCCCAGGCGCCGGCGCCGCGCGAGACGTAGAGCTGGGTGTCGCCGTAGCGCTCCAGGCCCGCGAGGGTGGGGTTGGCGCCGGAGGCGATGAGGTTGCCGGGCCAGAGCTGGCCGCCGTGGGTGTGGCCGGAGAGCTGGAGGTCGACGCCGTGCTCGACGGCGTCGTGGATCTGGACGGGCTGGTGGGCGAGCAGGACGCACGCGCGTGCGGTGTCCCGGTCGCCGAGCGCCTTCGCGAAGTCGGGGCCCTGGCCCTCCTCCTCGCCGGCCACGTCGTTGACACCGGCCAGGTCGAAGTACGGCATCTCCCTGCGGGCGTTCTCCAGGGGGTCCAGGCCGAGGCGGCGGACCTCCTCGACCCACTGCCCGGCGCCGGAGAAGTACTCGTGGTTGCCGGTGACGAAGTAGGAGCCGTGACGGGCCCTCAGCTGCGCGAGCGGGGCGGCCGCCGGGCCCAGGTCCTTCACGCTGCCGTCGACCAGGTCGCCGACGACCGCGATCAGGTCGGGCTGGGTCGCGTTGATCGTGTCGACGACCTTCTGCGCGAAGCCGCGTCCGAGGACGGGGCCGAGATGCACGTCACTGACCACGGCGATCCGGTACCCGTGCGCGGCGCGCGGCAGCTTGGCCAGCGGCACGGTGACCCGCTTGACCTTCGGCCCGCGCAGTACGCCGTACGTCCCGTACCCCACGGTCCCGACGGCCGCGGCCGCGGCGGCCCCGGCGACGACCCGGGACACGAAGAGGCGCCGCGAGGGACCGGCGGGGAGCAGCTGGGGGGCGGGGTCGGCCGGAGGCGCCGTTCCACCGGCGACCTGCTCCGGCTCGGAGAGGGCTGCCGGGGCCGTCCCGGGCGCGGGAGCGTGGGTGGCGCCGACGCCCGGCTGTGTCGGTGCCGCCGCAGCGGAGGCCGCACCGCTGCCGCTGGCCTGCGGCGCGGTCGCGGGCGCCCCGGCGCCGTGGCCCGGCTCGGAGACGGCTGCGGGGGCCGTCCCGGAGGCGCGGGTGGTGCCGGCGCCCGGCTGCGAGCCTGCTGATGCCGCGGTGGCGGTCGCCCTGCCGACGGTGCCGGGCCGCGTGGGAGCCGCGCTGCCGCCGTGGTCGGGCCGGGCCGGGTCCCCGGAGGGCGTGGCCGGGGTGGTCGTGCGTCTCGCCCGGTGTTCCAGGAAGCGGCGCACGAGGGGCCGTACGAACTCGCCCGCCAGCACCGCCAGCAGCAGGTATATCGACAGGGCCAGCCACAGGAAGCCCGGCCAGGCGAGGACCTGCTGGAGCCAGAACGGGGCGCCCGAGCGCTCGGCGACCAGCGCCGTGATCGCGAGGACCCAGCCGCCGGCGATCAGGACCGCGCCCGCGCGGCGCGTGAGGCCCGGGCCGCGGGTCGTGTCGCGGAACAGGCGGCGCCACACGTACCAGTTGGCCGTCACGATGACGGCCATGACCAGCAGGGCGACGAGTACGAAAACGATGACCACGGTGTCGTGTCTCCCGATCGCCCTATGACGTCCGGCGCAGTGCGCGCAGACCACGCAACCCGATGGCCCCGACGGCCGTCCCCAATACGAAGGAGACGACGGCGAGCACCAGGTGCACCCAGAAGTACGCCGTTGGATGACCGTCGTCGAACGCGAGCCCGCTGCTGTCCTTGACCAGGTTCTTGACGAAAGTGATCCAGATGACCCAGCTCCACACCCCGAAGGCGAGCAGGAACCAGGAGACGGGGCGGCTGAGCTTCATGCACCCAGTATCGCCAAGCCGTGTCCGGTTCCGTTCGCGGGGTGGGGCCGGAGGCGGGACTTCCCCCCGTACGGCATGTACGTTTCCGACCGTGCCCGCTCCGAAGAAGACCACCAGGCGATCCCTGCTGGTCACCTCCGCCGTCCTGACCTCCCTCGCCCTGGCCGCGCCCGCCGCCCTCGCCGCCCCGAAGCCCTCGGGCAGCCCGTCGGCGAGCCCCTCGGCCACGCCCCCGGCGTCGATGTCTACCGTGGGCGGCGCCCGGCTCGGCAAGCCGGGCACGCAGGTGAACCTGGCGAGCGGCGTGCCGGTGCTGCCGAAGGACCTGAGCGCCCGCTCCTGGATCGTCGCGGACGCCGAGTCCGGTGACGTGCTGGCCGCGCACAACGCGCACTGGCGCCTCGCCCCGGCGAGCACGCTGAAGATGCTGTTCGCGGACACGCTGCTGCCGAGGTTTCCGAGGGACACCAAGCACAAGGTCGTCCCCTCCGACCTGGCCGGTATCGGCCCGGGCTCCAGCATGGTCGGGATAAAGGAGGACGAGACGTACACCGTCCACGACTTGTGGCTGGGAGTGTTCCTGCAGTCCGGCAACGACGCCGTGCACGTGCTGTCCGCGATGAACAAGGGCGTCGAGAACACCGTCCAGGACATGAACGAGCACGCCGAGGAACTCCAGGCCCTCGACACGCACGTGGTCAGCCCGGACGGCTATGACGCCGAGGGGCAGGTGTCGTCGGCCTACGACCTGACGCTGATCGCCCGCTCCGGGATGCAGAAGAAGGACTTCCGGGAGTACGCCTCGACGGTCACCGCGAAGTTCCCGGGCGAGACGAAGAAGGACAAGAAGGGCAAGAAGGTTCGTAAGCCCTTCGAGATCCGGAACACCAACCGGCTGCTGGCCGGTGACGCGGACGTGCCCGTCTACCAGGGCATCGCGGGCGTCAAGAACGGCAACACCACCAACGCGGGCGCCACGTTCACCGGGGTCGCCGAGCGCGGCGGCAAGGTGCTGCTGGTGACGGTGATGAACCCGGAGAAGCCCGAACACAACGAGGTCTACAAGGAGACGGCCCGGCTGTTCGACTGGGGCTTCAAGGCGGCCGGGAAGGTGCAGCCGGTGGGCGAGCTGGTGCCGCCCAAGGGTGCCGCGCAGGCCAGTGCCCAGCCCGGCGCGAACCCCTCCGGCGAGGCCGGCGGCTCCGGGGACGGTGCCGGCGGCACGGCCGGGACCGGTTCGAAGCCGGTGGCCGGCGCCCCGGCCGCGGACGGCTCCAGCGGGATCGGGACCGCGCTCGGCATCACGGGCGGGGTGCTGGTGCTGCTCGCGGGCGGTGCGTTCCTGGTCAACCGCCGCTGGCCGCTGCCGGATCTGGTGCGCCGCCGGACTCGCCCGTGATCTCGGGGACTTCGTCCTCCTTGCTCTGCGTCGCCGTCCAGGAGGCGCAGAACAGCACCAGCTTCGAGGTGAAGTTGATCCACAGCAGCAGCGCGACGGGCACCCCGAACGCGCCGTACATGCTCTTCGCGGCCACGCCCTGCAGATAGCCGCTGAGCAGCAGTTTCAGCAGTTCGAAGCCGATCGCGCCGGTGAGCGCCGCCACGAGCAGGCGGTGGCGCGTCGGCTCGACGCCAGGGAGCAGGGTCAGGACGTAGAGCAGGAGCAGGAAGTTCGCGAGGACGGCGATCAGGAACGCGACGATGTGCAGCAGGACCCCTCCCCAGCCGCCCTCGTCGATGCCGAGCTCCCGGGTGATCCAGCCGATCATCGCGGAGGCGACGGCGGAGGCGGCGATGGTGACGAGGAGCGCGCCGCCGAGACCGAGCAGGACCCCCGCGTCCTTGCCGTAGCGCACGGCGGGGTTCTCCTCGTCGTCGTCGAGGTCCCACACCGCCCGCAGGCACTCACGCATCGAGCCGGCCCAGCTGACGCCCGTGAAGAACAGCAGGGCGCCCGCGATGAGGCCGATCGTGCCGGCGTTGTCCACCAGGCCGGCGATGTCCAGCTGGTCGGAGATGCCGGGGACCTGCTCGGCGAGCTTGTCCTGGAGCTGCTCCTGCTGCCCCGTGCTGAGCGTGGCGGCGGCGATGGTGGCGGACACCGTCAGCAGCGGGAACAGCGCGACGAAACTCGTGAAGGTCATCGCCGCGGCCAGCCGCGTCCACTTCACGCGGTCCAGCCGCTCGTACGACCGCCACGCGTGCGTGATCATCAGCCGCTCCGCCCACGGCCCGATCACCGGTAGCTTTTTCAGCCAGTCCATGATCCGACTCTGCCCTCCGCCCGGAACACCCATGTACGGGTACCCCAGAACCGCAGGACTGTGGCCAGCGCCATACCGACGACCGCGCCGGAGACGGTGTCCGCGCGCTGCGAGGTGAGCCCGAGGCCGTAGTGGCTGACGGCCAGGCAGAGCAGCTGGACGGCGGCCCCGGCGAGGTTCACGGCGAAGAACACCGCGTACGCCCGCAGGCCCGGCGCGCACGCGCTCCGGTAGGTGCCGAGGGCGTTGCCCGCGTAGGCCACCGTGCAGGCGGCCAGGAACGACAGGGACTTGGCGGTGAGCGGGGCGAGTCCGGCGGGGCCGCGCAGGTACGTGAACAGGGCCACGTCGACGGCGTAGGCGAGGAGGCCGACGACGGCGAAGCCGATCAGTTCCCGGCGGCCCGGGGGCGTGGGGCTCCGCCACGCGCGCGGGGTCACCAGTTCGCCACGGCCAGGCCGTACATCGCCACCCAGGCCACGCCGATGAGCGCGAGCGCGCGGTCGCGCAGGACGACGTCCTCGGGTTCGCCGGCCGTGCCGCGGTCGGCGAAGACGGCGTACCGGAGGATCGCCAGGATGAAGGCGACCATGGACAGTTGGCGCCAGGGCAGCACGCTGGTGTGCGGGACGCCGCCCTCCTCCATGGCCCACAGGCAGTAGCCGAGGACGGCGACGCCGGCCGCGAGCTGCCAGACGAAGCGGAGGTAGCCGGTGGTGTACTCGGTGAGCAACGCGCGGGTGGCGCCCGCCTTCCCGGCCATCTGGACGGCCTCCGAGTAGCGCTTGGCCGACACCATGAACAGGGCGCCGAAGCCGGTGGTGATCAGGAACCAGCGGGACAGCGGGATGCCGAGGGCGAGTCCGCCGATCATCGCGCGCATCAGGAAGCCGGTGGTGACGACGGCGAGGTCGACGACGAGGACGTGCTTGAGGCTGATGCAGTAGGCCAGTTGCATGGCGAGGTAGGCGGTCAGCAGCGCGGCGACGGCCGGGCCGCACAGCCAGGCCGCGGCGACGGGCGCGAGGGTGCCGAGGCAGCCGCCGACGGCGTAGGCGACGGGGACCGGGACCTGCCCGGCGGCGACGGGGCGGTGCCGCTTGACGGGGTGGGCGCGGTCGGCGTCGGCGTCGCGGGCATCGTTGACGAGGTAGACGGCGGCGGCGCAGGCGGTGAAGAGGGCGAAGACCAGGGCGAGTTGGGTCAGGGCGTGCCGGGAGAAGAGCTCGCCGGCGGCGGCCGGGGCGGCGACCACGAGGACGTTCTTGACCCACTGCTTGGGGCGCGCGGTCCTGAGGAGACCGGCCAGGAGACCGCCCCTGCGCGGTGGCGCGGGCCGCTCCTGGTGGGTGCGCTGCCGCAGGACGGCCGTCTCAGTCATGGTGGGCGCCTCCTCTCATCCAGCGGGCGCCGAGCCGGGCCGTGAGGGCGCCCAGGGCCGCGCCGGCGGCGACGTCCGTGGGGAAGTGGACGCCGGCCACCAGCCGTGAGACGCACACCAGTCCGGCGAGCGGCGGGACCGCGTGTGCTCCCAGGGCGCCGAAGGCGACGGCGGCGGCCGCCGCGGAGGTGGCGTGCGAGCTGGGGAAGGAGTGCCGGCCGGCGGTGCGCACCAGGGGCTCCACGTGGGCGGGGCGCGGCCGGCGCACGACCCGTTTCACTCCCACGCTGACGAGGTGCGCCCCGGCGGTGAGGGCCGTGCCGCGCAGCCAGGCTCCGCGTCTCCTGCCGTCGACGGCGGCTCCGGCGAGTCCCGCCGCCAGCCACAGCGCCGCGTGCTCCCCCGCCCAGGACAGGGCACGCGCGGCGCCGGCCACGCGGGGGTCGGTGCCGCACTCCCTGAGCGCCGAGACGATCCGGTGGTCGATGTCGTGCAGGTCGTCGAGGTCGTCCATGTGGACTCACTGTTCACGCCCATCAGGCATGAACTCCGGCAATATTGAGCGACATCCCATTAATCACCCATTTCGGGGAGGGATGCCATGTTCGCGAACTAATCGCTCACACTTGGGCGATACGGTCACGGACATGTCTGCCGAGACCGATTTCGACCCGGACGTCATGGGCATGGACCACACCACCGTGACGGGCTGGGGCCGCACCGCCCCCACCGCCGCCTGGCTGATCCGCCCGCGCACGTACGAGGAGGCCGCGGCCGCCGTCCGGGACTGCGGGGCGCGCGGCGGGATCCCCCGGGGCCTGGGGCGGGCGTACGGGGACGCGGCGCAGAACGCGGGCGGCTCCGTGCTCGACATGACGGCGCTGGACCGTGTCCACGCGATCGACGCCGACGGCGGGACCGTGCTGTGCGACGCGGGCGTCTCCCTGCACCGGCTGATGGAGGTGCTGCTGCCGCTCGGCTGGTTCGTGCCGGTCACCCCCGGCACCCGTTACGTCACCGTGGGCGGGGCCATCGGCGCCGACATCCACGGCAAGAACCACCACGTCTCGGGCTCCTTCGCACGGCACGTGCTCGCCCTCGAACTGCTCACCGCGGACGGCGAGATCCGCACGGTGATCCCCGGCACGCCCCTCTTCGACGCCACGGCCGGCGGCATGGGCCTGACCGGCGTGATCCTCACCGCGACGATCCGGCTCCAGCCGGTCGAGACCTCGCTGATGTCGGTCGACACCGAGCGGGCGACGGACCTCGACGACCTGATGGCCCGGCTGGCGGCCACCGACCACCGCTACCGCTACTCAGTCGCCTGGATCGACCTGCTGGCCCGGGGCGCCGCCACCGGCCGCGCGGTCCTCACCCGCGGCGACCACGCGCCGCTGGACGCGCTCCCCGCCCGTCCGCGCCGGGACCCGCTGGCCTTCCGCACCTCCCGCCTCCCGGCCACCCCGGCGATCCTCCCCGAGGGCCTGCTCAGCCGGACGACCGTGGGCCTCTTCAACGAGCTGTGGTACCGCAAGGCCCCCCGCACCCGGACCGGCCGACTCCAGCGGATCTCGGCCTTCTTCCACCCGCTGGACGGCGTCCCCCACTGGAACCGCGTCTACGGCCGGGGCGGCTTCGTGCAGTACCAGTTCGTCGTCGGCTACGGCCGGGAGGACGCCCTGCGCCGCATCGTGCGCCGCATCTCCGAACGCCGCTGCCCGTCCTTCCTGGCCGTCCTCAAGCGCTTCGGCGAGTCCGACCCGGGCTGGCTGTCCTTCCCCGTGCCGGGCTGGACGCTCGCGCTGGACATCCCGGCGGGCCTGCCGGGCCTGGGCGCGTTCCTCGACGAACTCGACGAGGAGGTCGCCGCCGCGGGCGGGCGGGTCTACCTCGCCAAGGACGCCCGGCTGCGCCCGGAGCTGCTCGCGGCCATGTACCCGCGCCTCGACGACTTCCGCGAACTGCGCGCCCGACTGGACCCGCACGGAGTGTTCGTGTCCGACCTGGCCCGCCGCCTCAGTCTGTGAGCAACCTCTAGGAGCTGTCATGAAGGACGCCTTCGGCCTCCCCCAGTCCCTGCTCGTCCTCGGCGGCACGTCGGAGATCGCGCTGGCGACCGCCCGCCGGCTGATCGCCCGCCGCACCCGTACGGTCTGGCTGGCCGGCCGCCCCTCCCCCGCCCTGGAGGAGGCCGCCGGGCAGCTGCGCGGGCTCGGCGCCGACGTGCACACCGTCACCTTCGACGCGCTCGACCCCGCCTCGCACGAGGCCGTGCTCGGCAAGGTGTTCGCCGAGGGCGACGTCGACATGGTGCTGCTCGCCTTCGGGCTGCTCGGCGACCAGGCCCGGGACGAGCGGGAGCCGGAGGCGGCGGTGCGGGTCGCGCAGACCAACTACACCGGCGCGGTCTCGGCGGGCCTGGTGTGCGCCCGCTCGCTCCAGTCCCAGGGGCACGGCTCGCTCGTCGTGATGTCCTCCGTCGCGGGCGAGCGGGCCCGCCGGGCGAACTTCATCTACGGCTCCAGCAAGGCCGGCCTCGACGCCTTCGCGCAGGGCCTGGGCGACGCGCTGCACGGCACGGGCGTGCACGTCATGGTCGTACGCCCCGGCTTCGTCCGGACGCGCATGACCGCCGGGCTGCCCGAGGCGCCGCTGGCGACCACGCCCGAGGCGGTCGCGGCGGCCGTGGAGCTGGGGCTGCGGCGCCGCTCGGAGACGGTGTGGGTGCCCGGGACGCTGCGCGTGGTGATGGCGGCGCTGCGGCACCTGCCGCGCGGGGTGTTCCGGCGGCTGCCGGTCTGATCCCGCGGCCGGGTCAGCGGGTGGGAACGGAGCCGCGCTCCACCCGCCCGGCCTGCGGGGGGACGGCCGAGCCGCCGAAGGGGAAATCGCGGAGCTTGCGCCAGACGCCGTCGGCGCCCTGCTCGTAGAGGGCGAAGCCCGTGCAGGGCCACTCGGCCTCGTAGCCGGCGAGTTCCTCGAAGGCGCGGTCCATGGCCGCCTCGTCGATGCCGTGCGCCACGGTGACGTGCGGGTGGTACGGGAACTGCAGTTCGCGTGCGGCCGGCCCGGCGGGGTCGCGGACCTGCTGCTGGAGCAGCGTGCAGGCCTCCGCGCCCGCGACGACCTGGACGAACACCACCGGCGACAGGGGCCGGAAGGTGCCGGTGCCGGACAGCCGCATGGGGAACGCGCGGCCGGCGGCGGCGACCTCGGCCAGATGCGCCTCGACGGCCGGCAGCGAGGCCTCGTCGATCTCTGTCGGCGGCAGCAGGGTGACGTGCGTGGGGATGCCGTGAGCAGCGGCGTCGCCGAAGCCCGCGCGCAGCTGCTGGAGCTCGCTGCCGTGAGGCTCCGGGACCGCGATCGAAACACCGATCGTTACGGTCCCCACGTCGTCTCCTGTCATGTCAGTGTGGCCGCTGATACGACCACCCGGTTATCGACTGTACGGCCACGACCGGGTTACGGGCAGGCGCAACCGGAGTGATGTACAGCGCTGTTCGGTCGTACGGCTGTGCGCGGGGGCGGGTTCAGTGCTTGGCGGGCAGGAAGCCGACCTTGTCGTACGCCTGGGCGAGGGTCTCCGCGGCGACCGCGCGGGCCTTCTCGGCGCCCTTGGCGAGGACCGAGTCGAGCGTCTCGGGGTCGTCCAGGTACTGCTGGGTGCGCTCCCGGAACGGCGTCACGAACTCGACCATGATCTCGGCGAGGTCCGTCTTGAGCGCGCCGTACATCTTGCCGGTGTACTTCTCCTCCAGCTCGCCGATGCTCTCGCCGGTGAGGGTCGAGTAGATCGTGAGGAGGTTGCTGATGCCGGGCTTGTTCTCGGCGTCGTAGCGGATCACCGTGTCGGTGTCGGTGACGGCGCTCTTGACCTTCTTGGCCGTGGCCTTCGGCTCGTCGAGGAGGTTGATGAGGCCCTTCGGCGTGGACGCCGACTTGCTCATCTTGATCGACGGGTCCTGAAGGTCGTAGATCTTCGCCGTCTCCTTGAGGATGTACGGCTTCGGGAGGGTGAAGGTCTCGCCGAAGCGGCCGTTGAAGCGCGTGGCGAGGTCGCGGGTGAGCTCGATGTGCTGGCGCTGGTCCTCGCCGACCGGGACCTCGTTGGCCTGGTAGAGCAGGATGTCCGCGACCTGGAGGATCGGGTAGGTGAACAGGCCGACCGAGGCGCGCTCGGCGCCCTGCTTGGCGGACTTGTCCTTGAACTGGGTCATCCGGCCGGCCTCGCCGAAGCCGGTGAGGCAGTTCATGATCCAGGCGAGCTGGGCGTGCTCGGGGACGTGGCTCTGCACGAAGAGCGTGCAGCGGTCCGGGTCGAGACCCGCCGCGAGGAGCTGGGCGGCGGCCAGGCGCGTGTTCGCGCGCAGGTCCTTCGGGTCCTGCGGGATGGTGATCGCGTGCAGGTCGACGACCATGTAGAACGCGTCGTGGGTCTCCTGGAGGGCCACCCACTGGCGGACGGCGCCGAGGTAGTTGCCGAGGTGGAACGAGCCGGCGGTGGGCTGGATCCCGGAGAGCACGCGAGGTCGGTCAGAGGCCATGCTCACCATTCTCTCAGGTCCCGGGGGCCGATCCGGAAGGGGCTGGAAACAGACGGGATCCCCGTCGGCCCCGGGGTGTGACAAGGGGGTGAGGCGCGGGAAGGGGGCTGCCCCCGGCCGCGCTCGGGGCGCTGCGGACGTGGAGGGGGATCCCTTGTGCAGCCCACGCACACGGGGACGGAGCGGGTACCGGAGGACTGGGCGGAGGGGAACTTTCCGCGGGTGCGGCTGACGGTGGTCCGGGGATTGTCCGGGGTCGGCGGCCGGCCCACCACCGACCGGCCGCCGGGCGGGGACGTGGCCGTCGAGCGGCAGGACCAGCTGGTGGTGACCGACGACGGCGTTCCGTGGGTGCGGTCGGATCCGACGCCCGCCGTGGAGGACGACGACATCCGCCGGCACCGGGCCCCGCGGTCGGTCTTCGAGCGGCTGGACGGGGCGCGGCTGCTCGGTGGCGGGGACGGCGCGCCCGCCGGGAGCACGGCCGCCGTGGGCCTGCCCGGCCCGGTGCGGGGCCAGGCCCGGTGGGCGGTGGCGGGAGGGGTGCTGGGGCTAGCGGCCGGTGTGGGCGGAACGCTGCTGATACGCCGCGCGGCGGCCCGGCGCGAAGCCGGACCGCCGCGGGAGGAGCCGCGTCAGGTGCTCATCGACCTGGACGAGTGACGGGTCCGGGGCGTCAGCCCAGGTCGATCTCCGGGTACAGCGGGAAACCGGCCACGAGGTCGGTGGCGCGGCGGGAGATCTCGTCGGCGATCTTGGCGTCGAGCACGTGGGACGCCTTGGAGGGGGCGCCCGACTTGGTCGTGCCCGCCTCCGCGGTGGTGAGGACGCGGTCGATGAGGCCGGCGACCTCGTCCATCTCGGCGGTGCCCAGGCCGCGGGTGGTCAGGGCGGGGGTGCCGATGCGGATGCCGGAGGTGTACCAGGCGCCGTTGGGGTCGGCGGGGATGGCGTTGCGGTTGGTGACGATGCCCGACTCCAGCAGGGCGGCCTCGGCCTGGCGGCCGGTGAGGCCGTAGGAGGAGGCGACGTCGATCAGGTTCAGGTGGTTGTCCGTGCCGCCGGTCACGAGGGTGGCGCCGCGGCGCATCAGGCCTTCGGCGAGGGCGCGGGAGTTGTCGACGATGCGCTGGGCGTAGTCGCGGAAGGACTCCTGGCGGGCCTCCGCGAAAGCGACCGCCTTGGCGGCCATGACGTGCGGGAGCGGGCCGCCGAGGACCATCGGGCAGCCGCGGTCGACCTGGTCCTTCAGGGAGTCGTCGCACAGGACCATGCCGCCGCGGGGGCCGCGCAGCGACTTGTGGGTGGTCGTCGTCACGATCTGGGCGTGCGGGACCGGGTCGAAGTCGCCGGTGAGGACCTTGCCCGCGACCAGGCCGGCGAAGTGCGCCATGTCGACCATGAGCGTCGCCCCGACCTCGTCGGCGATCTCGCGCATGATCCGGAAGTTCACCAGACGGGGGTAGGCCGAGTAGCCCGCGACGATGATCAGCGGCTTGAACTCACGGGCGGAGGTGCGCAGCGCCTCGTAGTCGATGAGGCCCGTGGCCGGGTCGGTGCCGTAGGAGCGCTGGTCGAACATCTTGCCGGAGATGTTCGGGCGGAAGCCATGGGTGAGGTGGCCGCCGGCGTCCAGGGACATGCCGAGCATGCGCTGGTTGCCGAAGGCGCGGCGCAGCTCGGCCCAGTCGGCCTCGGAGAGGTCGTTGACCTGGCGGGCGCCGGCCTTCTCCAGGGCGGGGACCTCGACGCGCTGGGCGAGGACCGACCAGAAGGCGACGAGGTTGGCGTCGATGCCGGAGTGCGGCTGGACGTAGGCGTGGCGGGCGCCGAAGAGTTCCTTGGCGTGCTCGGCGGCGAGGGACTCGACGGTGTCGACGTTGCGGCAGCCGGCGTAGAAGCGGCGGCCGATGGTGCCCTCGGCGTACTTGTCGCTGAACCAGTTGCCCATCGCCAGGAGCGTCGCCGGGGAGGCGTAGTTCTCGGAGGCGATCAGCTTGAGCATCTCGCGCTGGTCGGCGACCTCCTGGCCGATGGCGTCCGCCACGCGGGGCTCGACGGCGCGGATCACGTCGAGGGCGGCGCGGTAGGCGGTGGAAGCGGTGGAGAGGGGCTCGGCTGACATGTGTGGACCTCCGGACGTTGCGTTCAGCGTTCACGGTACGGCCCAGGCGCACGGCTCTCTCTGCTCGGGCCGCTCCCCGATGGTTGATCCATCCCAGCGCGCCAGTCACGGCCCTCGGTCAGCCTACCGGGTGGGGTGGGCGCGGAGCGTCTGCCGGGTTGCTCTTCGTTGCCGGGTGCGGGTCGTCTGTGGTTGATCGCGCAGTTCCCCGCGCCCCCGAGGGACGTGGCCCAGCCCCCGTCTAAAGGATCACGTGGGGCAGGAACCTCGCATACTCGTCCGTTATCAGGCCCGAGGACTCCCGGATGCCCAGGCCCGCCGACTCGTTCTCCACCACCCACGCGCCCAGCACGACCCGGTTGCCGTCGAAGTCGGGGAGGGGGGCGAGCTGCTGGTAGCAGCAGGGTTCGTCGCGGGTGGCGGGGGCGGATCCGGGGTCGTGGATCGTGACGCCCGCTCCCTCGCGGCCCAGGAGGGGCTTGGCGACCCAGCCCTTCGCGGGCAGGTCCCGGGGGCCGTCCAGGTACGCGGGGAGGAGGTTCGGGTGGTCCGGATACAGCTCCCAGAGGATCGCCAGGAGGGCCTTGTTGCTGAGGAGCATCTTCCAGGCCGGCTCGATCCACAGGGTGGAGCCGGTGCCGCCGCCGTTGTCGAGGGTGTCCAGGACGTGGTCGGCGAAGCGATCGGTGGTGAGCCATTCCCAGGGGTAGAGCTTGAAGACGCTGCGGATGAAGCGCAGGCGCTGGTCGACGAAGCGGCCGGAGAGGCGGTCCCAGCCGATCTCCTCCATGGAGATCCAGTCGGTGGCCAGGCCGGCCTGCTCGGCGGTCTCCTTCAGGTAGGCGACCGTCATCATGTCCTCGCCGAGTTCGTCGGCGGAGGAGTACGCGAAGTAGAGGGGGCTGCCCGGCGGGAGGAGGGCGGCCTGCTTCTTCCAGGCGTCGATGAGGCGCTCGTGCAGGGAGTTCCACTGGTCGGCGCCGGGGAAACGGTCCTCCATCCAGAACCACTGGGGGGACGCGGCCTCGACCAGTGAGGTGGGGGTGTCGGCGTTGTACTCCAGGAGCTTGGCCGGGCCGGTGCCGTCGTAGCGGAGGTCGAAGCGGCCGTAGACGGAGGGGAGTTCGGCCCGGCGGTGCCAGGCCTCGGCGACCGCGCGGGCGACGCGGGGGTCGGTGATGCCGAGGTCGGCGAAGCGGTCCTCGGCGACGATGTGGCCGGCGGCGGCCAGGCACATGCGGTGCAGGTCCTCGACCACCTCTTCGAGGGCCTCGATCTCCTCCAGGGAGAAGACGTAGTACGCGCTTTCGTCCCAGTAGGGGCGCAGGGAGTCGTCGGGGTAGCGGGTCAGGGGGTAGATCAGGCCCTGTTCCTCGACGGTCTGCTGCCAGCCGGGGCGGGGCTCGGTGGTCCGGCGTTCCATCTGCTGTCTCCGCCCGGTCAGCCGCCGCCGCTGCCGCTGCCGGAGCAGCCGAAGCCGCCCCGGTCGACGGCTTCGTCGCGGCTGAAGGTGCCGTGGTCGGCGTAGCCGCCGCTGACGTCGGCGTCGTAGTACCAGTCGGCGTCGGCCCTGGACGAGCCGGTCTTCTTGCGGCCCTTGCCGGCGGAGGACGAGCCGGACGAGCAGTTCTTGTCGGCGACGATCTTGTAGCCGTTGATGTAGTCGTAGCTGTCCCGGTCCACACAGCGGCGGTCGGGGTCGGAGCCGCACGCGGACAGCGCCGCCGCGAGGACGCCCATGCCGCCCAGCACCACCGTGCTCGAACGCAACCGCCGCCGTGTTTCAGCCATGTGCGTGTCTCCCCGCATCTCCCCGTGTGCACTGACAGACGGTCAGCCTAGAGATCGGTGTGAACGGCCGCGCATGGCCCCCCGTCCCCGAGCACTCCCCTACTGTCGATTTGTGATCTTTGGAATGGTGTGTGCCCTCGGTGCGGCGGTCTGCTTCGGCACGGCGACCGTGCTGCAGGCGATCGCCGCGCGTTCGGCGGCGGCGACCGGCCCGGGCGGGGACGTGGCGCTGCTGTGGCGGGCGCTGCGGCAGTGGCGGTATCTGGCCGGGCTCGCGCTGGACGGGCTCGGTTTCGTGCTCCAGATCCTCGCGCTGCGGTCGGTGCCGATCTACGCCGTGGGGGCGGCGCTGGCGGCGAGCCTCGCGGTGACGGCCGTGGTCGCGGCCCGGCTGCTCAAGGTGCGGCTCAGCCGCGTCGAGTGGGCGGCGGTGGCGGTGGTGTGCGCCGGGCTGGCACTGCTGGGGCTGGCCTCCGGGGCGGAGGGCGACGAGGAGGGGCCGGCCTGGCTGAAGTGGGCGATGCTAGGGGCGGCGGCCGGGGTGCTGCTGCTCGGGGTGGTGGCCGGGCGGCTGCCGGAGCGGGGGCGGGCGCTGACGCTCGGGCTGGGGGCGGGGCTCGGGTTCGGGGTGGTGGAGGTGTCGGTGCGGCTCATCGACGGGTTCTCACCCGGGGAGCTGTTCCCGAATCCGGCGACGTACGCGCTGCTGCTCGGCGGTGGGGCGGCGTTCCTGCTGCTGACCTCGGCGTTGCAGCGCGGGTCGGTGACCACGGCGACGGCCGGTCTGGTGCTCGGGGAGACCGTCGCGCCCGCGCTGATCGGGGTGGTGTGGCTCGGGGACCGTACGCGGCCGGGGCTGGGGTGGCTGGCGATCCTCGGTTTCGCGGTGGCGGTCGCGGGGGCGCTGGCGTTGTCGCGGTTCGGGGAGGCGCCGGTGGAGGCGGAGGAGAGCGCCGTCGCCCCGACCTGAGCGGATGCGCTTTCCCGCCTGCGGAGAGCCTTCATCTTCGGGGTGACCTTCCGGGCAACCGGAAAATCGTTTGTTGAATCTTGAACGCGCGGTGAGCGCTTTCCGTATGGGACGGCGTGACCAGTAATCCCGTCACGGTCACCGTGGCCTATCGCGTGACGCCGGGCCGTGCAGCCGACTTCCACTCCTGGGGGTGGGCGATGCTGGGCGCGACCGCGCGGCAGCCGGGATTCATGGGGGGTGGGGTACTTGTCGACGGAGGGGCGGAGTGGCATGTCGTCTATCGCTTCGCCAGCGAGGGACTGGCCCTGGCCTGGGAGAAATCACCCTCCCGGGAACAATGGGACGCCCGGCTGGCGGGCGTCGCCCAGGAGGCGGAGCGCAGGCGGGTGCCGGGCGCCCGGGCCTGGTTCGACGCGCAGACGCTGACGCCCCCGCCACCTGCTCCGCCGTCGAAATGGAAACTGTGGTTCGTGAATATGAGCGCGGTTTTCCCGCCGGTGCTCCTGTTCAATCTGACGGTGCTTCCCTATCTCGGTGACCTCAATGCACTGTTTCGCACGCTGTTGTTGTGTCTGTGTGTAACGGCCCTTGTCACCTGGATTCTCATGCCGCGGCTCCAGCGTTTCTTCCGGAAATGGCTGTACCCGTCGCTCCAGGCACTGCGCGGGCGGCACAAACGCCGGGCCATATAGGCCCGCGAACGAACAGAGGGAGGTGGGCGGGTGAAGACCCTGCTCATCGACAATTACGACTCGTACACGTACAACCTGTTCCAGCTGATCGCCGAGGTCAACGGCGAGGAACCGGTGGTCGTCCGGAACGACGCTCCCGTCGACGGTCTTCCCGATCTCCGGGCGTTCGACAACCTCGTGGTGTCCCCCGGGCCCGGGCATCCGGGCGAGGCGCGTGATTTCGGTATCGGGAGCAGGCTGCTCGCGACCTCTCCGGTCCCCGTACTCGGCGTCTGTCTGGGGCATCAGGGCATCGCGCTCGGGGAGGCCGGGCTGGTGGGGCCCGCCCCGGAGCCGCGGCACGGGCACCTGTCCACGGTCCGGCATGACGGCCGGGACCTGTTCCACGGTCTGCCGCAGCACTTCACCGCCGTCCGCTACCACTCGCTGACCGTGCGCGAGCCGTTGCCGGAGACGCTTCAGGCCACGGCCTGGGCGGAGGACGGCGTCCTGATGGGGCTCCGGCACCGCAGCCGGCCGCTGTGGGGAGTGCAGTTCCATCCGGAGTCGGTCCTCACGGAGTACGGGCACCGCATGCTCGTGAACTTCCGCAACCTCACCGCCGAGCGGGCGGGCAAGCTGCGCACGAAGAACACGGCCGTGCCCTCCCACGAGGAGGTCCGGCGGCGGGTCGTCCCGGAGGGCGAGGCGGGGGCCCGGCGACTCCCCGGGAGCCTTATCGGCCTCGGCGGCCTGCGTCGTCCGGTGGCCGCGGCCGTCTTCCAGGTCGCCGCCGTCACACAGGCGGCAGCGAACCCGTCCGGCGGCCCGGGGGCGAACGCGCTCCGCGAGTCCACCAAGACGACTTCACCGCCGGGCCCGGGGCCCCGCCCCGAGGCGGCGGCATCCGCCCATGCTGCTCCATCTCCCGGCGGGGGCGTCCCAACCGCGGCACCGGGCACGAACGCCGAGGCCGTCGGTGTCCCGGCTGCGGGGGCCGGTCCGGACGCCGAGGCAGCCGCATCCGGCTCGGCCCCCCGACCGCCCGGCAGGACCCTCCCGGCCGCAGAGCCGGGAGCGCCCGGCAAGGGCGCGTCGGTCCCCGGGCAAGGGGCGCCCGCCGACGCCGTCCCGGCTGCCCCCGGTGCCGGGCCCTCGGACGCGGCCGCGCTACTGGCCGCCCGGGGGCGGAAGGCGCGCGGCGAGGTCGTGCCGGCCGCCGTGGCCATCCCCCGGCCCCGGCGGCCCGACCGGGTCGGGTACCGGCTGCACACCCGGAGGGTCAGCGGGGCCGTCGACACCGAGGCGGTCTTCAGCCGGATGTTCGCGGGTTCGCCGCGGAGCTTCTGGCTGGACAGTTCGCTGGTCGAGCCGGGGCGCTCGCGGTTCTCGTTCCTCGGGGACGACCAGGGGCCGCTGGCCGAGTTCGTGCGGTACGACGTCGGTGCCGGGCGGTGTGAGATCGAGCGGGCGGGACGGCCCGTGCGGCGGGTCAGGGCGAGTGTCTTCGACTACCTGAAGCGGCAGTTGAGCAACCTCCGGGTGGACGCGACCGGACTGCCGTTCGACTTCACCGGCGGCTATGTCGGCTACTTCGGCTACGAGATGAAGGCCGACTGCGGGTCGGCCAACCGCCACCGCTCCCCCACCCCGGACGCCGCGTGGCTGTTCGCCGACCGGGTGATCGCGGTGGACCACGAGGAGGGCTTCACCTACGCCGTGTGCCTGGCGGAGGACACCCCGCAGGCCGCGCGGGAGGCCGCCGACTGGCTGGAGGGCGTGCTGGCCGGCCTGTCCTGCGTGGCGACGGAACGCCCGCCGCTGCCCGGACCGCCCGCCCCGGCCGACCCCGGTGCCGCCGAGCCCTGGCTGGTGCGCGACCGGGCGACGTACCTCGCGGACATCGAGGCGTGCCGGCAGGCGCTGCGGTCCGGCACCAGCTACGAGGTGTGCCTGACGAACGCCGCCCGGCTGCCCGCTCCGCCCGACCCGCTGGAGTTCTACCGGACGCTGCGCCGCGACAACCCGGCCCCGTACGCGGCGTTCCTGAGGTTCGGTGAGCTGGAGGTGGCCGGTTCCTCGCCCGAGCGGTTCCTGCGGATCGACCGGGACGGCACCGCCGAGGCCCGGCCCATCAAGGGCACCGCGCCCCGGGGTGACGGGCCGCAGGAGGACGCCCGGCTGCGGGACGCGCTCGCCTCGGACGCCAAGACCCGGGCCGAGAACCTGATGATCGTGGACCTGCTGCGCAACGACCTGGGGCAGGTCTGCCGGACCGGCACCGTGCGGGTCTCCAAGCTGATGGCCACGGAGACCTACGCCACCGTGCACCAGCTGGTGTCCACCGTGCAGGGCAGGTTGCGGGAGGGCACGGACGCGGTGGACTGCGTGCGGGCCTGTTTCCCGGGCGGATCGATGACCGGCGCGCCGAAGCTGCGCACGCTGGAGATCATCGACACGCTGGAGACCGAGGCCCGTGGCGTCTACTCCGGCGCCCTCGGTTACTTCGGCTGCGGTGGCGGCGCGGACCTGAGCATCGTGATCCGGACGGCCGTCTTCGCCGACGGCCTGACGCACCTGGGAGCGGGCGGCGCCATCGTGCTGGGCTCCGATCCGGACGCCGAGTACGAGGAGATGCTGCTGAAGACGGCGGCCCCGATGCGCGCCCTCCAGCAGCACACGGCCGGCCGGTCGCGGCGGCAGAGCCCGCCGGGGCAGAGAGCCGGGGCGGCCGGGGAGGCCCGGCGATGACCAGTCCGCAGGTCATGCTGAGCCCGCCGGAGACCGAGACGCCCGGGAACCTCGCGGCCCACCTCGCGGAACTCGCCGAGCGCCGCGGGTGGACCGCACGGGCCGCCTTCCACCAGGGGCACCGGGCCTGGACCCACGGCGAGGTGCACGACCTGGCCGCCCGCGCCGCCACCGTGCTGGCCGGCCACGGGGTGCGCCCCGGCGACCGGGTGCTGCTCGCGCTGCCGGACTCCCTGGCCTGGGTGACGGCGTTCCTCGCCACCGCCCGCCTCGGGGCCGTCGCGGTGCCGGTCAACCCCGAACTCCCCGCGGCCGACCACGCGTTCCTCGCCGAGGACACCGCCGCCGTGCTGTGCGTGACCGGGCCGGGCCTGGAGAAGCGGTTCGCCGGCCGGACGGGGCTCGGTGCCGACCAGCTGATGGCCCTCGCCCCCACCGCCGCGCCCGCCCCCGCCCAACAGGTCGACGCGCGCACCCCGCTGTACGTGCAGTACACCTCCGGCACCACGGGCCGTCCCAAGGGCGTCGTGCACACGCACGGCGATCCACGGACGTACCACGACCTGATCGGGCGGCGGGTGCTGCGGATCACCGCGCAGGACGTCACCCTGTCGGTGTCCAAGCTGTTCTTCGCCTACGGCTTCGGCAACGCGTTCGTCTTCCCGCTGTTCTCCGGCTCGTCCGCCGTGCTGGTGGACCGGCGCCCCGGCCCGGCCACCATCGACGAGCTGGTCGCCCGGCACCGGGTGACGCTGCTGTACTCCGTGCCGTCCGCGTACGCCGCGCTGGTCGCCGAGCGGGGCCACGGGCACGAGGGCTGCTTCGCCTCGGTGCGGGCCGCGGTGTCGGCCGGTGAGGGGCTGCCGGAGGGGCTGGCCACGCAGGTGACCGCGCTGCTGGGCGCCCCGGTGCTGGAGCAGATCGGCTCCACCGAGGCCGGTCACGCGTTCTGCGCCAACGGCTTCGCCCACAACCACCCGGGCACGGTCGGCCGGCCCGTCCCCGGCTTCGAGGTGGAGCTGCGCGACCGTGACGGCCACCGGGTGCCGGACGGCGAGGAGGGCGAGATGTGGGTGCGCGGGCCGACGGTGACGCCCGGCTACCTCAACCGGCCCGAGGAGACGGCCCGGACCCTCGTGGGCGGCTGGCTGGCCACGCGGGACCGGGCCTGCCGCGAACCGGACGGCACCTACCGGCACCTGGGCCGCGCCGACGACATGGAGATGGTCGGCGGCATCACCGTCTCCCCGCTGGAGGTGGAGGCCGTGCTGCGCGGCCATCCCGCGGTGCGGGAGGTGGCGGTCGCCGCCGTCCCCGACGGGCGCGGCGCGAGCCGGCTGCGGGCCTTCGTGGTTCCCGTCCCGCCCGTCCGGGACGGTCTGGCGGACGAGCTGACCGGCCTGGCGCGCGAGAGCCTCGCCGCGTTCAAGGTCCCCCGCAGCGTCAGCTTCGTCCCGTCGCTGCCCCGCACACCGACCGGGAAGCTGCGCCGCCATCTGGTGCGCAAGGGCGCCTGGTGAACACCACGGAGAGGAACGACCCCATGCGACAGTCCCTGCTCGCGGACCGCGGCTTCTACCTGGGACCGGTCTTCCGGCGTGCGGCCGACCGGCACGGGGCGGTCTTCGTCACCCTCGACCGGCCGCTCGACGTCGCCCCCTCCCTCGGGACCGACCTGAGCTACACCGTGCTGGCCGAGCTGGTCGAGGAGTTGTCGGGCCGGCTGTGGGAGGCCGGGGTGCGGCCCTCGGAGCAGGTCGTCGTGCACAAGGCGGACAACGTCGACATCATGCTGCTGACCTGTGCCGTCTCCCGTATCGGGGCCGTGCCCGTACTGCTGTCGCCCGCGCTGGCCCCGGCGGTCGCCGGGCAGCTCCTTCAACGGCTGCGGCGGCCCTGGCTGGTCACCGACCGTGCCACGCTGGACGGCCTGAAGGACGTCGCCCTGTCCGGGCTCGTGCGGCGGACGCTGTCCGTGGACGACGCGCCCCGTGCCGAGCCCCTGGCGAAGTACACCGGCGCCGAAGCGCCCCCGGCGGTCCGGCTCCACCCCCGCGAACCCGCCCTGATCACCCACAGCTCGGGCACCACCGGCGTCCCCAAACTGGCCGTGCACTGCGCGCGGACCATGTGGAACCGGCTCGTGCCGCAGCAGGCGATGGGCTGGCCCACCCGGGGCGAGACCGCCGCGCTGCACATGTCGTTCGTGCACTCGCGCTTCTACCACCTGCTCGGTGTGCTGCTGCACTTCGGCAGCCCGCTCGTGCTGATCACCGACCCGGACCCGGCCGCGGTCGGCCCGCTGCTGGTCCGGCACCGGCCCGGCATCGTGGAGACGCATCCCAACACCTTCGTGCTGTGGGAGGAACTGGCCGGTGCGCCCGGGGCGCCGCTGTCCCGGGTCCGGTCGTACGGCTCGACGTTCGACGCGATCCATCCGCGGACCGTGCGGCGGCTGCTGGACGCGTCGCGGCGCCGTACGCCCTGGCTGGTCCAGCTGTACGGGCAGAGCGAGACGGGCCCGGTGGCGTTCCAGGTGGTGACCCGGCGCAGTGCGGCCCGGGCGGACGGCCGCCGGGTCGGGTTCGGGATACCCGGCTTCACCCGGGTCCGGGTGACCGACGCCGAGGGCCGGCGGGTCGCGCCCGGCACACCGGGCCGTATCGAGGCGCGCACCCGCGGCCGCATCCTCACCTACCTCGGCATGCCGGAGCGCTACGACCGTCAGCTCACCGACGGCTGGTGGGAGATGGGCGACCTGGGCTACCGCGACCGCCTCGGCGCGCTGTACCTGATAGACCGGGAGATCGACCGGATCGACGCCGTGCACAGCAACCTGGAGGTCGAGGACGTGCTGATGTCCCGGCTGGAGGAGCTGCGGGAGGTCGTGATCGTGCCGGGGGCGGACCGTGAGCCGGTGCCGGTGGTGTGCGTGCGCGGCGAGCGGCCCCTGGACCCGGAGCGCTGGCGGCGGGCCACGGCCGGGCTGCCGGCGATGGCCGAGCCGCGGCAGTGGCGGTTCGAGGAGCTGCCGATGACGGCGACGTGGAAGGTGAAGCGGGTGGAGATCGCCCGGATGCTCGGCGAAGGCGTCAGGGCGTGACCCCGGTCGTGGTCGTGGGGGCCGGCCCGGTGGGCCTGTCGGCGGCCCTCGCACTGCGCTCCCACGGCCTGTCCGTCACGCTGCTGGAGGCCGACCCGCAGGACCGTGAACGGCCCGGCAGCCGGGCCCTGTTCGTGCACCGGGAGACCCTCGGCCTGCTGGACGCGATGCTGCCCGGCCTCGCCGCCGAGATCACGGCGTACGGGCGGACCTGGCACACCGGGCGCACCCTCTACCGGGGACGTGAGGTCTATGCCCGAACCTTCCCGCCCCCGTCCGGCCCGCCGCCCTTCACCAGCCTGCGCCAGACGGACACCGAACGCTTTCTGCGCGCGGCCTGCGGTAGGGCCGGGGTCGACTTCGAGTGGGGCGCCCGGGTGACGGGCGTGCGCAGCACGGGAAGCGGGGTCCGGCTGACGTGTGCGGACGGGCGGCAGTGGAGCGCTTCCCACGTCGTCGCCGCCGACGGGGCCCGCTCCGCGGTCCGGCGCGGGCTGGGCATCGAGCTGGAGGGCACCCGCGGCGAGGGCTTCCACGTCGTCGTGGACGTCGCCGACGTGCCGGGCGGCGAGCTGCCGTTGGAGCGGGTCTTCCACTACGAGCATCCCGGGGCGGGCGGGCGCAGTGTGATGCGGGTGCCGTTCACCGGGGGCTTCCAGATCGACCTCCAGTGCCGCGACGACGACCGGCCGGAGGAGTTCGGTACCGAGGAGGCCGTCCGCCGCTGGCTGCCGGCGATCGTCGGGGAGGACTACGGCGACCGGATCCTGTGGGTGTCGACGTACCGCTTCCTGCGCAAGGTGGCCGCCTCGTTCACCGATCCGCACCGGCGGGTGCTGCTGGCCGGTGAGGCGGCGCATCTCTTTCCTCCGTTCGGGGCGCGCGGGATGAACAGCGGGATCGCGGACGCGGCGGCCGCCGCCGGGGCGATCGCCGCCGGGACCGCGGAGGCGGTCGCGGACTTCGCGGAGGTGCGGCGCGCGGCGGGCCTGTTCAACATGGCCGCCGCCGGTACGGCCCTGGACCATCTGCGGCCGCGCCGCCGGATCGTCCGGGTCAGGCAGCGGGCCGCGGCGGCCCTGGCGCCGGTGCTGCCGTGGTGTGGATCCTGGCTGGAGCACGCGCCGTACGGGCCCCGGCACGGGGCGCCCGCCGTCGCGGGCCGCAGGTACTGAGGAGAGGACCCCATGGTGACAAGACCGGCGGTGGCGGAGGGCCTGTGGGCCTGGACGCCCGGCCGTGGCCTGGCCCCGGCTCCGGAGCGGACGGCCGGGGGGCGGCTGCTCGTCGCGGACTCCTGGCTGCTGCGCGATGGCCGGGTGCGGGCCTACGCCCGGCACCAGGAGCGGTTCTCGCGGTCCTGCGGTGACTGCGGCGGGCCGGAGCCGCGCCGGCTCACGGCGTTCTGGCAGGACGTGACCGCCGCCCTGCCGAGAACCGGCGAGTGGTTCCCCCGGGTGGAACTCGCGGCGGGCTCCCTGGAGCTGCGGCTGCTGCTGCGGCCCGCTCCGCCGCTGGGGACGGGGGTGCGCCTGTGGGCGGCGGGCCAGTCCGATCCGCGGACGGTGCCCCGGCGCAAGGGCCCTGACCTCGACACGCTGGCCCGGGTGCGCCGCCGGGCCACGGGCGAGGGCGCGGAGGAGGCGGTGCTGATCGCCCGTTCGGGCACGGTCCTGGAGTCGGCCACCGCCGGTGTCCTGTGGTGGGAGGACGACACCCTGTGCCTGCCCCCGCCGCGGCTGCCCGTCCTGCCGAGTGTGACGTCCGGGCTGGTGCAGGAGCGGGCGCTGTGCTCGGGGCTGCGGATCGCGCACCGCGAGCGGACCGTGGCGGAGCTGGAGGGCCGTGAGGTGTGGCTGGTGAACGCGCTGCACGGGATCCGGCCCGTGACGGGCTGGGTCGGACGGCCGATGCGGGTGCCTCCGGCGGACCGGGCCGGGGAATGGCGAACCTGGCTGGACAGCGTCATGGAGCCGCTTCCGGCCGGCTGAATCGGAGGAAAAGACCGACCGAATCGGAGGAAAGAGAGCGGCGCCGGGCTGAATTCGACGCGGCGCCTTTTCCGCTGCCTTTTCAGCTTTTCGGGACCATGCGCGTCGCTATCGCGATCCGGTTGTAGGCGTTGATGACGGTGGCCGCCCAGATGAGGGCCGCGATCTGGTTCTCGTCGAAGACCCCGGCCGCCTCGGCGTAGACGGCGTCCGGGACGCGGCCGTCGTGGACGAGCGTCACCGCCTCGGTCAACGCCAGGGCGGCGCGCTCGCGTTCGGTGAAGAAGGGCGTCTCCCGCCAGGCGTTCAGGGTGTAGATGCGCTGCTCGGTCTCGCCCCGTCCGCGGGCGTCCCTGGTGTGCATGTCGAGGCAGAACGCGCAGCCGTTGATCTGCGAGGCGCGGATCCTGACCAGTTCCAGCAGTTCTGGTTCGAGCTTCGCTTCCTGGGCCGCACAAACGGCGGCGGCATGCAGGGAGCCCATGGCCGCGGAGACGTCGGGGGTGATTTTCTTCAGGGCCACGCGAGATGGGGAAAGGCTTTCACTCATGGGGTGACCATATCCGCCGGACGGCATTTCCGAGGGTGAATTCAAGCGATTATCCGGGCAGTACCGCGGACAGCGCGTCCAGCGCCCCCGACCAGGCGTGGTCCGGCGGCGTTCCGTAGCCGACGACCAGGGCGTCGACGGGGTCGGCCCGCGCGGCTGGGTGGGTGTAGCGGGCGAGTCCGTGGAGCGCGAGGCCCCGCCAGTGCGCCGCCTGGACCACCGACTGCTCGGTGCCCGCGGGCAGGCGCAGCAGAACGTGCAGACCGGCCGCGATGCCGGTGACGCGGGCCTGAGGGGCCCGGGCCGTGACAGCCTCGACGAGGGCGTCCCGGCGGCGCCGGTAGCGCAGGCGGGACGCGCGTACGTGCCGGTCGTAGGCGCCGGAGGTGAGGAACTCGGCCAGGGTCAGCTGGTCCAGCACCCCGCAGGTGTCGACGCCGCCCTTCGCCGCGGCGACCTCCTCGGCGAGGCTCGGCGGCAGCACCATCCAGGCCAGCCGCAGCCCGGGCGCGAGGGACTTGCTCGCGGTGCCCAGGTGGACGACCCGGTCGGGGTCCAGGCCCTGGAGCGCGCCGACGGGCTGCCGGTCGTAGCGGAACTCCCCGTCGTAGTCGTCCTCCAGCACCAGCCCGCCGGTGCGCCGCGCCCAGTCCACGACGGCCGTACGGCGGTCGCGGTGCAGGGGTACGCCCATGGGGAACTGGTGGGCGGGGGTGAGCAGCAGCGCGTCGGCCCCGGACAGGGCGCCCGGGTCGGTGCCCAGATGGTCGAAGGGCAGCGGGGCGGTGTCCAGTCCGGAGGCGGCCAGGATCCGCCAGTGCGCGTCGAGGCCGTACGACTCGACCGCGACCGTCCGTGCGCCGCGGGCCCGCAGGACCGTGCCGAGCAGCTTCAGGCCGTGCGCGAACCCGGCGCACACCACGATCCGTTCGGGGCCGGTGCGCACGCCCCGGGCCCGGGAGAGGTACCCGGCGAGCGCGGCCCGCAGCTCGGGACGGCCCCGCGGGTCGCCGTAGTCGAGCGCGTGGTGCGGGGCGGCGTTGAGGGCGCGGCGGGCGGCCTTGAGCCATGCCGCACGCGGGAAGGACGCGAGGTCGGGGTTGCCGGGGCGCAGGTCGTAGGCCGGGCGCGCGGGTGCCCGGGGGTGGGGTGCCGTACCGGACGGCGGGACGACCTCGCGCGCGGCGACCCGGGTGCCCGACCCCTGCCGGGCGGTGAGCCAGCCCTCGGCGACCAGGTCGGCGTAGGCGTCGGCGACCGTGTTGCGGGCGATGCCCAGGTCGGCGGCGAGCGCGCGGGAGGAGGGCAGCCGGGTGCCCGGGGCCAGCCGGCCGGAGCGCACCGCCTCGCGCAGGGCGTCGGTCAGCCCCCGCCGCAGGCCCGGCCCGGCCGGCTCCACATGCAGGTCGATGCCCAGAGTGGCCCAGGGTTCCGCCATGGAAATGGACCATACCCCTGGGCTGCTTCCCTCCTAGGGTCGAGGGCATGACGACGCACACCGACACCCCGACGACCGTGGAGTACGTTCCCGAGCAGCCCGCCCGCCTGGAGTGGGCCAAGCACGCGCCCGAGGTCTACAAGGCGATGGTCCGGCTGGAGACCGCCGCCCGGAAGGGCCTCGACCACACGCTGTACGAGCTGGTGAAGATCCGCGCCTCCCAGATCAACCACTGCGCGTTCTGCATCGACATGCACACCAAGGACGCCCTGGCGGCGGGCGAGAGCGTCGAGCGGATCGTGCAGCTCAGCGCCTGGGACGAGTCGCGGCACTTCTACACCGCGAAAGAGATCGCCGCGCTGGAGCTGACGGAGGCGGTGACGGTCCTGACGGACGGGTTCGTGCCGGACGAGGTCTACGACAACGCCGCCAAGCACTTCGAGGAGGCGGAGCTCGCGCAGGTCATCGCGGCCATCACGGTGATCAACGCCTGGAACCGGTTCGGGGTGACCTGCCGGATGGCACCGGGGCACTACGAGCCGGGCCAGTACAAGTGACGACCCGGACCCGGCTGCTGGACCCCGCGGTCGGCCGGGCCATGTCGGCTCTCAGCGCCGCCGCGAAGAAGGGCCTGGGCGACCCGGCCCTCGCCGAACTCGTCGTCATCCGCGCCTCGCAGCTCAACCACTGCGCGTTCTGCCTCGACATGCACCTCGCGATCGCCCGTGAGCACGGGGTGGGCGAGCGGCAGCTCGATCTGCTGGCCGCTTGGGAGGAGGCGGAGGGCGTCTTCGACGAACGGGAGCGGGCCGCGCTGGCACTGACGGAGGCGGTGACCGTGCTGACCGGGGGCTTCGTGCCGGACGAGGTGTACGAGCGGGCCGCCGGGCACTTCGGCGAGGCCGGGCTGGCCCATCTGATCGGCCTGGTCGTCGCCATCAACAACTGGAACCGGGTGATGGTCGGCCGCCGGATTCCGCCAGGGGGATACACACCATGAGCAAGATCGACGAGTTCCGCGCCCTGCACCACCGCCGGGCGCCCGGCGACCCGCTGGTCCTGCCCGGGCCGTGGGACGCGGCCGCCGCGCGGGTGTTCGCCGAAGCCGGGTTCCCCGCCCTCGCCACGCCCAGCGCCGGGGTCGCCGCGTCGCTCGGCTACGAGGACGGGCAGGTCCCGGCCGACGAGATGTTCGCGGCGGTCGCCCGGATCGCCCGGGCCGTCGACGTGCCCGTGTCGGCGGACGTGGAGGGCGGCTACGGGCTCGCGCCGAAGGACCTCGTGGAGCGGCTGCTGGAGGTGGGCGCGGTCGGCTGCAACCTGGAGGACTCCGAGGACGGGGTGCTGAAGGACCCCCGCGCGCACGCCTCCTGGCTGGCCGAGGTGCGGGAGGCGGCCGGTGACCGGCTGTTCGTCAACGCGCGCATCGACACCTTCGCCTGCGGCTTCGACGATCCCGCACAGGCCATCGAGCGGGCCGCGCTGTACGTCGCCGCGGGGGCCGACTGCGTGTACCCGATCGGCGCCCCGCCGGAGGTGCTGCCGCTGCTGCGGGCCGGCATCCAGGGCCCGATCAACGTCGGGGCCCTGACGGACGAGGGCCCCTCGCCCGCCGAACTCGGCGAACGAGGGGCCACCCGGATCACCTTCGGTCCGGGGCTCCAGCGGCGGGCCACCCGCGCACTGCGGGAGATCGCCGCGGGGCTGCGACGGTAGGGACGCTCAGGACAGCCACTTCTTCCACGTGGACTCGTGGCTGTCCACCCACTTCTTCGCCGCCGCCTCCGGCGTCATCTTCTTGTCGGCGATCATCAGAGAGACCTCGTTCTGGTCCTCGGTCGTCCACTTGAACTTCTTCAGGAAGGCCGCCGCCTTGCCGCCGCTCTTCGCGAAGTCCGCGTTGAGGTACTTCTGCAGCGGGGTGTGCGGATAGGCGCAGGCGACCTTCTCCGGGTCGGCGTCGCAGCCCTCCTTGTACGGCGGCAGCTTCACCTCGGTCATCGGGACCTTCTTGAAGAGCCACTGCGGGGAGTACCAGTAGGTGAGGAAGGGCTTCTTCTCCTTGGCGAACTGCTTCATCTGCGTGATCTGCGCGGCCTCGGAGCCGGCGAACACCACCTGGTAGTCCAGCTTCAGGTTCTTCACCAGCGCCTTGTCGTTGGTGACGTAGGACGGCGAGCCGTCCATCAGCTGGCCCTTGCTGCCGCTCTCCGGGGTGCGGAACTGATCGGCGTACTTGTTGAGGTTCTTCCAGTCGGTGACGTCCGGGTGCTTCTTGGCGAAGTACGTCGGGACGAACCAGCCGATGTGGCCGGTGACGCCGAGTTCGCCGCCGGGCGCGATCGTCTTCTTGTCCTTGACGTACCGCTGCTCCTGCTCGGGGTGGCCCCAGTCCTCCAGGAGCGCGTCGACGCGGCCCTGGCTGAGGGCGTCCCAGGCGGGCACCTCGTCGACCTGGACGGTGTCGACGCGGTAGCCCAGCTCGTGCTCCAGGAGGTACTGGGCGACGGCCACGTTGGACTGGGCGCCCACCCAGGACTGCACGGACAAGGTCACGGTCTTCGAGCCCTGCGCGTTGGCGAAGGGCGAGGCCTGCTTGGTCATGTCGGCCGCGCCGCAGCCGGTGAGCAGCGCCAGGGAGCTCACCGCGGCGACCGCGGCGGTCGTACGGATCCGCATGTCAGGCTCCCTTCTTCGCACGGCGTTCGGTGGGCTGGGTCACCCGGTCCAGCATCAGGCCGAGGCAGACGATCGCCGCGCCGGCCACCAGACCGGTCGCCAGGTCGCCCTGGGCGAGGCCGAAGACGACGTCGTAGCCGAGGGCGCCTCCGCCGACGAGGCCGCCGATGACGACGACGGCGAGGACCAGGACGAGGCCCTGGTTGACGGCGAGCAGCAGCGCCGGGCGGGCCAGCGGGAGCTGCACCTGCCTCAGCTGCTGCCAGCTGGTCGCGCCGAGCGAACTGGAGGACTCCAGCGCGGCCGGGTCGACCTGGCGCAGGCCCTGGGTGGTGATCCGGACGACGGCCGGCAGCGCGTAGACGATCGCGGCGGCGACGGCCGGGGCGCGGCCGACGCCGAACAGCGCGACGACCGGGATCAGGTACACGAACTGCGGCATCGTCTGGAACACGTCGAGGACCGGGCGCAGCGCCCGCTCCAGACGGTCGCTGCGGGCCGCGGCGATACCGACGGCGAAGCCGACGACCAGGGTGACGGCGACGGCCGCCAGCACCTGGGAGAGGGTGTCCAGGGACGGCTTCCAGACGCCGAGGACGCCGATCGCGGCCATGGCGAGGACGGCGGTGAGCGCGGTGCGCCAGGTGCCGATGACCCAGGCCAGGGCGGCGACGATCAGCAGGACCGACCACCAGGGCAGCGCCTGCAGACCGTCACGCATCGGGTCGAGCACCCAGGTGGTGAAGTGGCCCGCCCAGTCGGCGGTGCCGCCGACGACGGGGACGCCCGAGTACAGGTGCGCGGTCATCCAGTCGACGGCGCGGTTGACGGGCTCGGCGATGGCGACGACCCAGGAGTCGGGCCAGTCGAGGCGGCCCGCGAGCCGCCCGGCGACCGCCACGGCGACGACGCCGGCGAGGGCGTAGAGCCAGCCGCGCCCGCTGCGGGGCTCCGGTTCGGCGCCGAGCCGCTCCCCCGCCGCGCCGGTGACACGGTCCAGGACGACGGCCAGCAGCACGATCGGGATACCGGCGGCGAGCGCGGCACCGACGTCGACCGAGGCCAGGGCCTGGTAGACGCGGTCACCGAGACCACCGGCGCCGATGACGGCCGCGATGACGGCCATGGACAGCGCCATCATGATCGTCTGGTTGACGCCGAGGAGGAGTTCCTTGCGGGCCAGCGGAATCCGGGCGGTCAGCAGGCGCTGGCGCGCGGTGGAGCCGAGCGACTCGACCGCCTCCAGCACCTCCTTGTCGGCGCCGCGCAGCCCGAGGGAGGTCAGACGGGCCATGGGCGGGGCGGCGTAGATGACGGTGGCCAGGACGGCCGCCGGGACGCCGATGCCGAAGACCAGCACGACCGGCAGCAGATAGGCGAAGGCGGGCAGCACCTGCATGGTGTCCAGGACCGGCCGCAGCACGCGGTCCATCCGGTCGGACAGCCCGGCGGCGAGCCCGAGCAGCGCGCCCACCGCGACCGACGCGAGGACCGCGACGACCATCAGGGCGAGCGTCTGCATGGTCGGCACCCACATGCCGAGCAGGCCGCAGGCGAGGAACGCGGCGGCCGTTCCGAGCGCCAGCTTCACACCCGCCACGCGCCAGGCGACCAGGGCGCCCAGCGCCGTGACGCCCGCCCAGCCGATGGCCAGGAGGGTGAGGTACACGGCCCGTACGGCGATGACGACGACGTTGCTGACGTGGCCGAAGAAGTAGAGGAACAGCGGGTGGCTGTCGCGGTTGTCGATGATCCAGTCGCTGGCCTTGGCGAGCGGCTCGGAGAAGTCGACGGTCAGCGCGCCCGGCCAGGTGCCGCTCGCCCAGCGGGCGTTGGCCAGGGGCACGAGGATCGCGGCGGCGAGTGCGAGCAGGAGCAGCTTGTGGACGGCCCGGTGCTTGAGGAGGGCGGGCAGACCGACACGCGGCGGGGACGCGGTGATGGTCGCCATCACACCGCCTCCTTGGGCTGCTCCGTCCCGGGCGGAGCGGGCTGCTCCGTCCCGGCGACGACGCCGAGGAGCGTGTCGGAGTCGACCACGCCGACGCAGCGGCCCTTGTCCACGACACGGGCCGGTGCGCCGGCGCGGGCGACCGCCTCGATCGCCTCGGAGACCGTCGCGTCGGGCCGCACGGCCGGTCCACTGCCGTCCTGGTCGGCCGAGGGGCGGCGCATGGCCGAACGGACGGTGAGGACCTGCTCGCGCGGGACGTCCCGGACGAACTCGCGGACGTAGTCGTCGGCGGGCGCGCCCACGATCTCCTCGGGCGTGCCGAGCTGCACGACCCGGCCGTCGCGCATCAGGGCGATGCGGTCGCCCAGCTTGAGGGCCTCCTGGAGGTCGTGCGTGATGAAGACCATCGTGCGGCCCTCCTCGTGGTGCAGCCGGACGACCTCCTCCTGCATGTCCCGCCGGATCAGCGGGTCGAGTGCGCTGAACGGCTCGTCGAAGAGCAGGACCTCGGGGTCGACGGCGAGCGCGCGGGCCAGGCCGACGCGCTGCTGCTGGCCACCGGAGAGCTGGCCGGGGCGGCGGTGCTCCATGCCTTCGAGGCCGACCTTGGCGACGACCTCGGCGGCCCGCTCGCGCCGCTCGGCCTTGCCCATGCCCTGGATCTCCAGGCCGTAGGCGACGTTGTCGAGGACCGTGCGGTGCGGCAGCAGGCCGAAGTGCTGGAAGACCATGGCGGCGCGGTGGCGGCGCAGTTCGCGCAGCCGGGAGCGGTCCATGGCGCGGACGTCCTCGCCGTCGATGGCGATGGTGCCGGCCGTCGGCTCGATCAGCCGGGTCAGACAGCGCACCAGCGTGGACTTGCCGGAGCCGGACAGGCCCATGACGACGAAGACCTCGCCCTTGCGCACGTCGAAGCTGACGTCGCGGACGGCGGCCGTGCAGCCGGTGCGGGAGCGCAGCTCGGCGGGGTCGAGGGCGGTGAGCTCGGGGTCGCCGGGAACGCGGTCGGCCTTGGGGCCGAACACCTTCCACAGGCCCTCCACCGAGAAGACGGGGGCGGTGGTGTCCATGGTCTGCTCCGTCGGGGGTTCGAGGGTCGCGGTCACTTGACACCACCACCGATCAGCTCGGCGGCCTTCTCACCGACCATGAGCACTCCGATCATCGGGTTGACGGTGGTCATCGTGGGGAACACGGAGGCGTCGGCGATGCGGATGCCCTCCAGGCCGCGGATGCGCAGCTCGGGGTCGACGACGGCCAGTTGGTCGTCGGCGGCGCCCATCTTGCAGGTGCCGGCCGGGTGGTAGACGGTGTGCGCGACCTTGCGGGCGTACTCGCTGAGCTCCTCGTCGCCGGTGACGTCCGGGCCGGGGGCCACCTCGCGCTTGAGCCAGCCGGCCAGCGGCTGGGTCTTGGCGATCTCGCGGGCGATCTTGATGCCGTCGACGAGGGTCCTGCCGTCGTAGTCGTCCTCGTCGGTGAAGTAGCGGAAGTCCAGGGCGGGCTTGGCCTCGGGGTCGGCGCTGGTCAGGTACAGCCGGCCGCGGCTCTTCGGCTTGGGGATGTTCGGGGTCATGGAGACGCCGAACTCCGGCCGCTGGTAGCCCAGTCGCTCCGGGTTGTCCGTGAAGGGGATCTGGTAGAAGTGGAACATCAGGTCGGGGTGCGCCAGTTCGGGGTCGCGGCGCACGAACAGGCCCGCGTCGGAGTCCATCGCGGAGTTCTCCGGGATGGGGCCGTTGGTCTCCCAGACGATGACGGACTCGGGGTGGTCGAGCAGGTTCTCGCCGACGCCCGGCAGGTCGTGCGTGACGGGGATGCCGAGCTTCTCCAGGTCGGCCTTGGGGCCGATGCCGGAGTGCATCAGCAGCCGCGGCGAGTCGACGGCGCCGGCGCAGAGCAGGACCTCGTTGCGGGCCTTGACGAGGATCTCCTCGCCGTCCTTGGTGCGCACGTGCACGCCCTCGGCGCGGTTGCCGTCCAGCTGAAGCTTGTACGCCCAGGTCTCCAGCAGGATCGTCAGGTTGGGCCGCTCGTCCATCACCGGGTGCAGGTACGCCACCGACGCCGAGGACCGCTTGTTGTTCTCGGGGTGGTAGGCGAGGTCGAAGAAGCCGACGCCCTCGGTGAACGGCTTCTTGTTGAAGCCCTCCACGCGCGGCACGCCCAGCGCCTCCTGGGCCGCGTCGACGAAGTCGCGGGCGATGGCGTTCCGGTCCTTCTCGTCGACCGGGACGATGTTGTTGTTGAGCCGCGCGAAGTACGCCTCCATCTGCACCGCGCCCCAGCCCTTGGCGCCGGCCTCCTCCCACTCGTCCCAGTCGGCGGGCAGCGGCTTGAAGGCGATCAGGGTGTTGTGCGAGGAGCAGCCGCCCAGGACGCGGGCCCGGCTGTGCCGGATGTGCGAGTTTCCGCGTGGCTGTTCGGTGGTGGGGTAGTCGTAGTCGAGTTCGCCGCCGAGCAGGCCCATCCAGCGGCGCAGGGTCAGTACGTCGTCACGGCCGACGTCACTGGGGCCGCCCTCGATGACGGCGACGGTGACGTCCGGGTTCTCGGTCAGGCGGGAGGCGATCACGGAACCTGCGGTTCCGCCGCCTATCACGACATAGTCGTACTCATGGCTGGTGTGGGACATGGCGTACTTGCTCCAGTGGGGATGAAGTGAACGGGCTCGGGGGACGGGGACGTTCAGCCCGGGGTGTGGGGGTCAGCCCGGGATGAGGGGTCGGCGGCCCGGCGGGGCGGGGGTCAGCCCGCGAACCAGCGCACCGGCTTGGGAGCGAGGTTCTGGTAGACGTGCTTGGTCTCCCGGTACTCGGCGAGTCCGGCGGGGCCGAGTTCGCGCCCCACTCCGCTCTTGCCGAAACCGCCCCACTCCGCCTGCGGCAGGTAGGGGTGGAAGTCGTTGATCCAGATCGTGCCGTGGCGCAGCCGGCCGGCCACCCGGCGGGCACGGCCCGCGTCGGCGGTCCAGACGCCGCCCGCGAGTCCGTACTCGGTGTCGTTGGCGAGGGCCACGGCCTCGTCCTCGGTCCGGAAGGTCTCGACGGTGAGGACCGGCCCGAAGACCTCCTCCCGGATGACGCGCATCTCGCGGTGGCAGTGGTCGAGGACGGTCGGCTCGTAGAAGTAGCCGTTCTCGGGCCGCTGCGGGGACGGCTCGGGGCGCTTGCCGCCGGAGCGCAGCACCGCGCCCTCCTTGAGGGCGGACTCGACGTACATCTCGACCTTGGCGCGCTGCTGCTCGGAGACGAGCGGGCCGCACTCGACGCCGTCCTCGGTGCCGCGGCCGAGGCGGATCTTCTCGGCGCGCCGGGCGAGTTCGGTGACGAAGCGGTCCCGGACGGACTCCTCGATGATCAGGCGGGCGCCGGCCGAGCAGACCTGGCCGCTGTGGATGAAGGCGGCGTTGAGGGCCTGGTCGACGGCGGTGTCGAAGCCCTCCTCGGTGGCGCAGGCGTCGGCGAAGACGACGTTGGGGTTCTTGCCGCCGAGTTCGAGGGCGACCTTCTTGACGGTCGGGGCGGCGGCCTCGGCGACCTTGGTGCCGCTGACCAGGCCGCCGGTGAAGGAGACCAGGTCGACGTCGGGGTGCTCGGACAGGCGCGCGCCGACGGAGTGGCCCGGGCCGGTGACGATGTTGGCGACGCCCTCGGGGAGCCCGGCCTCGACGAGCAGGTCGATGAGCGCGATGGTCGTCATCGGCGTGATCTCGCTGGGCTTGACGACGAAGGTGTTGCCGGCGGCGAGGGCGGGGGCGATCTTCCAGCTGGCCTGGAGCAGCGGGTAGTTCCAGGGCGTGATCATCGCGCAGACGCCGATCGGCTCGTGCACGACGACGCTGTGGATGTCGGTCGAGCCGGCGTCCACGACCCGGCCGGGGGCCTCGCCGGCGACCAGGTCGGCGAAGTAGCGGAAGGCGTCGGCGACACAGTCGATGTCGACGCGGCCCTCCTCGACGGTCTTGCCCGCGTCCTGGGCCTCCAGCCGGCCGAGCTTCTCGCGGTCCCGTACGAGCAGGTCGGCGACGCGCCTCAGCAGCGCGGCCCGCTCGGCGACGGGGGTGTGCGGCCACGGGCCTTCGTCGAAGGCGCGCCGGGCGGCGGCGATCGCCAGATCGGTGTCCTTCTCGTCGCCCTCCGCGACCACGGCGAAGGGCAGCGCGTCCGCGGGGTCGAGGATCTCGCGGGTGGCCCCGGAGGTGGCCGCCCGCCACTCTCCTCCCGCATGGATGGTTTCACGCGCCTGAAGTTCGGTACTTACCGCCATGATCGCTCTTCGCCTTCCGTTCCTGATCAGCGCCCCTGTGTCACATTCGTGTCACTAAGAGACCGAGTTCGCCTGCCCGACTCCCTCGGATGCATGCGCGTCGATGGCCGAAAGTGCGCTGTGTCACGGGAGATGTGGACAAACAGGAACAAAAGGTGCGGAGAATCACCTCGCCGACCCGTGGAAAGCCCGCAGGCCCCGCACCGGACAACCGGTGCGGGGCCTGCGTACGGAGTTACGGGCGGCTCAGGTCAGATGAGGCCGAGGGCGCGGACCGCCTCGCGCTCCTCCTCGAGCTCCTTGACGGAGGCGTCGATCCGGGCGCGGGAGAACTCGTTGATCTCCAGGCCCTGGACGATCTCGTACTTGCCGTCCTTGGCGGTGACGGGGAAGGAGGAGATGAGCCCCTCCGGCACGCCGTAGGAACCGTCGGACGGGATGCCCATGGAGACCCAGTCGCCGTCGGCGGTGCCGTTGACCCACGAGTAGACGTGGTCGATGGCGGCGTTGGCGGCGGAGGCGGCCGACGAGGCGCCACGGGCCTCGATGATGGCGGCGCCGCGCTTGGCGACGGTCGGGATGAAGTCCTCGGCCAGCCACTTCTCGTCGTTCACGACCTCGGCGGCGTTCTTGCCGGCGACCGTGGCGTGGAAGATGTCGGGGTACTGGGTGGCGGAGTGGTTGCCCCAGATGGTCAGGCGCTTGATGTCGGCGACCGTCGAGCCCGTCTTCTTCGCGAGCTGGGTCAGCGCGCGGTTGTGGTCCAGGCGGGTCATCGCGGTGAAGCGCTCCGCGGGTACGTCCGGCGCGGCGGCCTGGGCGATCAGGGCGTTGGTGTTGGCCGGGTTGCCGACGACCAGGACCTTGATGTCGTCCGCGGCGTGGGCGTTGATGGCCTGGCCCTGCGGCTTGAAGATGCCGCCGTTGGCCTCCAGCAGGTCGCCGCGCTCCATGCCCTTGGTGCGGGGACGGGCACCGACGAGCAGACCGACGTTGGCGCCGTCGAAGGCGACGTTCGGGTCGTCGGTGATGTCGATGCCCTGCAGGAGCGGGAACGCGCAGTCGTCCAGCTCCATGGCCGTGCCCTCGGCCGCCTTCAGGGCGGGCGTGATCTCCAGCAGGCGCAGCTTCACCGGCACGTCCGCGCCGAGCAGCTGACCGGAGGCGATGCGGAAGAGCAGGGCGTAACCGATCTGGCCGGCCGCGCCGGTGACGGTGACGTTCACGGGAGTGCGGGTCATGGCGTTCTCCGTATGACAGCTGGCGGTGGGGCGGTCCCTGCCCCGGACGTTTGATCGATCTCTTGGCATCAAGAGATCCATCCAGCCGTCAGGCTACCGCGCATCCGGGATCTCGGACGTCCGGGTCGGTGTGGCCCGGCCCACAACTCCGCCCCGCCCGCGGTCACGCCCCGCCCCCACGCAAGAGGCGGCCGCCCGTCCGGGAGAGGAGGACGAAGGCGGCCGCCTGGGGGGATACCGACCATGCCGGACTCCCGTGGGGGTACGGTTCGCGTGCCCCCGATCCGGGCGGGCATTCCTCCCCTTCGGAAATTCCTCACCCGGGCCGGCGGCACCGCTTCGCGTCTAGTCGGTGCAGCCCTTCCCGCCGGCCGTCAGGATCGCGCAGGCCTTGGCGTCGGCGGCGCCCTTCACGGCGACCATCGGGGTGTAGGCGACGGTGTCCCCGGCCGCGGTGATGCTGCCGGTCTGCTTCGCCTTGCCCGAGCTGATCTGGACCTCGTCGCCCTGTGCGGCCTGGGTGATGCGCCCCCAGGCCGCCTTGCAGGTCTCGCTGTAGCGGACCTCGACGACGGTCGTGCCGACGGTCGCGGTCTGGGCCGTGGTCACCAGGTCACCGCTGCACCCCATGGCCTCCGCGTCCTTGCCGGTGCAGTCGGCGCCGCTGCACTTCACGCCGGGCGGCAGCTTCGGGTCGGTGCTGACGGTCGGCGAGGGCGACTTGGCGCCGCCCTTGGCCTCGTCGTCGCCACCGCCGCCGGTGAGGTAGAACGCGCCGGCGATCACCACCAGGACGCCCACGACACCCGCGACGAAGGTCGCCGTCCGCTTCTTGCCCGCGGGGGCGGAGGGGGCGCGGCGGGTCCCGCCGGCACCACTGCCGCCCGCGCCACCGGCCCGGGCCGGGACGGCGTCCTGCGGTTCGCCGTACGAGCCGGCCCCGGCGCCGGGAGTCCGGCCGCCGGGCGAGCCCGCGGAGGTTCCGGAACCCGAGCCGGGCCGGGATCCCCGGTCCGCACCGGGCCCGGCGGAACGGCCGCCCGCCGGCGACGGGCCCTGGTACCCGGCCAGTCCCCACGAGTTGACCTCGGGCGCGGCAGCCCGGTCGCTCCCTTCCCGCACATCCGCACCGCTGGAGTCCTGGACCTCGGGCGCCGTCGGCTGCGGCGGCACGGCCGGGGCCACACCGGCCGGTCCCGCGATGCCCGGCGTGACCGTGGTGCCGCCGCTTCTGCGGGCGGGCTTGCCGCCGCCCGCTGAGGCCGCTCTGCCCTCCCCCGCCGAGGCCGCCTTGCCACCGGCCGAGGGGTCGGTGAAGTCCTGCCCGCCGAACTCCCCGAGCGCGGCGCGCGCCTGGGATATCCGGATGGCCTCCATCGTCATGTCGTGCCGCATCTCCGAGCGGCTCCAGGCGCGCTCGGCGAGCTCCCACATCGTGGTCAGGTGCACCGGATTGGTGCCGGTGACCTCGGCCAGGGCCACGATCGCGCCCTTCGGCGCGAGCAGCCGGCCGTTCAGGTAACGCTCCCACGACGTCTTGCTGTAGCCCGTGCGGTCCGCAACCGACGCGATGCTCAGACCGCTGCGGTCCACGAGCCGGCGCAGCTGACTGGTGAACTCCCTGATCTGCGGATCGAGCTCATCCGGCAAGGCCTTCCAACGAGGCATTGCTCCCCCTCTTCCCCCCGTACGTGCTGATATTTCTCGCGCTTCTTCGCCCCGCGCGTGGCGGCCTTGGCCGAGTCCCCGTTCTGGATACCCACAGGGATGCGCCCAGTCAGGATCTCAGTTCCCTGACGGGGGGCGCACAGGAGCATGGTGACCGCGCGCGGTACACCCTGGACCGTCCTGATTGTCCCTGCCAACCCCCGCGTCGCACCACTTTGTGCGGTATCGGAAGCGAGACGTACCGGAACTGTCACTTCCGTGCCACAGCGCACTGACAGCCGTTGAACAGGCCGTTCGCCGTGCAGGAGGGTGGTGCGTGACGGCGGCCCGTCCTTCCTCGGGGGAGAGGACGGGCCGCCGTCCCGTCATTCGTTGGTGACCGTGAAGTGCAGGGTGTCCTTCAGGAACGGGATCTGCAGCCACGGTTCGGGCTGGGCCATCAGCGCCAGCAGGACGATCACGGTGCCCAGCAGGCCGTAGGTGACGATGTCCGTGAAGCGGGAGCGGACGGCGAGCATACCGACGTCCGGCAGCAGCCAGCGCAGCGCGCCGCCGCCCAGCAGGGCGGCACCGATGAGCAGCGTCCCGAGCCGGAACTGGCCGAACGCCGTCACCAGCAGTCCGAGCCCGGCCAGCCCCAGCACGGCGAGCACGGGCCACTGCCGCACCGGCGCGGGAGCGTCCCCGGGCGCGGCCCGGCCACCGCCCTCGGGCCGCGCGGTGTCCTTGGTGAACAGCGGGAAACGCCGGGTGACCCGGCGCGGCCGCCCTTCGGCGTCGGGCGCGCTGATGGGGTCCCGGACGCTGAGGTCCTCCGGCGCCTCGTGCCCGCCCGGCGGCTCAAGCCCGCCCGGCGTCTCCTGCCCGTTCGGGGCCCGGTGCTCAGCCGACACTGCGCTCCGCCGCCTCGACCACGTTCACGAGCAGCTGGGCGCGGGTCATCGGGCCGACTCCGCCGGGGTTCGGGGAGATGAAGCCGGCGACCTCGGCGACGTCGGGGTGGACGTCGCCCACGATCTTGCCCTCGGCGCTGCGGGAGACGCCCACGTCGAGCACGGCCGCACCGGGCTTCACGTCCTCGGCGCGGATCAGGTGGGCCGAGCCGGCGGCGGCCACGATGATGTCCGCACGCTTGAGGTGCGCCGACAGATCGCGGGTGCCGGTGTGGCACTGGGTCACGGTGGCGTTCTCGCTGCGGCGGGTGAGCAGCAGCGGCATCGGCCGGCCGATCGTCACGCCGCGTCCGACGACGACGACCTCGGCGCCCTTGATCTCCACGCCGTAGCGGCGGAGCAGCGTCAGCACGCCGTTCGGGGTGCAGGGCAGCGGGGCGGGCTCGTTGAGGACGAGACGCCCGAGGTTCATCGGGTGCAGCCCGTCCGCGTCCTTGTCCGGGTCCATCAGTTCCAGGATGCGGTTCTCGTCGATGCCCTTGGGCAGCGGCAGTTGCACGATGTACCCGGTGCAGGCCGGGTCCTCGTTCAGCTCGCGGACGGCCGCCTCGATCTCCTCCTGGGTCGCCGTGGCGGGCAGTTCGCGCTGGATGGAGGCGATGCCCACCTGCGCGCAGTCGCGGTGCTTGCCGGCGACGTACTTCTGGCTGCCGGGGTCGTCCCCGACCAGGATCGTGCCGAGGCCGGGCGTGACGCCCTTCTCCTTCAGCGCCGCCACGCGGGCGGTCAGATCGGACTTGATCGCGGCTGCGGTGGCCTTGCCATCGAGAATCTGGGCGGTCATGGCCCCATCCTCGCGGATGACCCCGCCGCGGTTCCAATCCGGCCGCAATCCGGGCACCGCGGGGCCCCTCCTCCCGTATCCGCCCATGATCAGCGATGTTGCACTTGCACAACACATCGGGAATGCGGCTGGACAAGCCGGTCAGTGGTGAAGAACGATGACCCGACAAGTGCCGCGGGCAGCTCAACGGGGGGACGGTCGCAATACTGAAGATTTTCCTCCGTGCGGATGTCACGCGTCGTCCCCGCACCAGGACCAACGGAGGAACGTCCCCCATGAGCTACGGCGACCCGAACAACCCCTACGGCGCTCCCCAGGGGCAGCCGCAGCAGCCGGGCTACGGCTACCCGCAGAACCAGGGTCAGGCTCCCGGCTACGGCTACCCGCAGGCCCCTCCGGTCTCCCCCTACGGCGGCCCCGCCGCGCCGACCACGATGCCCGGTTCGGTGGGCGCGGCCCGCGTGATGATGTGGGTCATCGTCGGTCTGCAGGTCGTCGGCATCGCCATCTTCGCCTTCGCCGCCGCGGCCCTGAACGCCGCGAAGGACGACGAGTCCCTGAAGGACAACACCGCCTTCCAGGACCTGGTCGGTGACTCGACCGGCGTGATCTGGGGCTACGTGGTGTTCGGCCTGGCCTGGCTGGTGTTCGCCGCCGTCCTGGCGACGAAGTTCAAGAACGGCGGCAACGGCGCCCGGATCACCATCCTGGTCTTCGCCATCATCACGGCGGTCCTCGGCATCTACCCGTTCGTCATCGTGGGCCTGGTGCACACGGTCCTCGCCATCCTGGTGGCCGTCTTCGTCGGCAACGCCAATGGCAAGGCCTGGTTCAACCGGCCCCGCCACTGAACGGACCGGGTCGGCCGGACCAGTTCACGCCATTCACTTCCAAGGGCCGTGTCTCACCCGTACGAGGGGGGCACGGCCCTGGTGCGTCGCCCTAGTCTGACGGTGGTAGCTGTTCAGGCACGGGGAGAGCACCTTGTTCAGCATCATCGTGGTACCTCCGCCGACCACGGAGGACGAGCGAAACCGCACCCCCATCACCCGCGCGTACGGCGCGTTCGCGCACGGCGCCTTCCGGGTCCCCGGCCGTCCTGACCGGGCCGGGGCGACCCGGTGACCGAGGCCTACGCCGTACCCGTGCCCAAGGGCTACCGGGTCGGCGACTGGGAGGTGCGCGAGCCCATCGCGACGGGCGCCTTCGGCAGTGTGTACGCCGCCCGGCGCGTCGGTGCCGGCACCGGGCTGCCGCCGACGGCCGCCCTGAAGTTCCTGCCCACCGGGACGGCCACGCCCCGCCGGCTGGCCCACCTGCGCGAACTGATCGAGCGGGAGGTCGAGCTGTACCGGCGGCTGAGACACCCGCGGTTGCTGCGGATGTACCAGACGCTGACGGTCGACGACCCGGGCCGCCCGGAGCTGGACGGCGCCACGGTCCTCGTCCTGGAGAAGGCCGAGGGCTCCCTGTCGGCCCTGCTCGCCGCCACGCCCCGCCCCGCGGCCGGTCCGGCACTCCTCGCGCAGATCGCCGAGGGTCTCGCCCAGTTGCACGGCGCCGGCTGGCTGCACGGCGACCTGAAGCCGGCCAACGTGCTGCTGATGGCGGACGGTTCGGTCCGTCTCGCCGACTTCAACCTGGCCGCCGAGCTGGAGGGCACCCACGCCTACACGCCGGCCTTCTCCACCCCCGACTACACCCCGCCGGAACTCCTGTGGACCGAGATCGGCGAACGCGGCCGCCGCATCCGCCCCTCCGCCGACATCTGGGCCTTCGGTGTCCTCGCCCACCTCGTGCTCACCGGCGCCTTCCCCCTGCCCGGCGCCACCCCGGCAGCCCGTCGGGACGCGGCGGCGGCCTACGCCCGCGGCGCCGACCAGCTGCGGCTGTCGCCGGAGCTGTCCGACGACTGGCGGGAGATCGTGCGGGCCTGTCTGACGCGGACGCACCGGCAGCGCGTCGGCGGCGCGGCGCTGCTGCGCCGCGTGACGGCGGCCGCGGGCCCGGGCCGGCGCGCCTTCCGCCTGCCTCCGCTACGCCCCGCCCGTCACCGCTTCCGCCGCAGATCCGTCGCAGCCGTCCTGGCCGGAGCCGCCGCGGCCCTGGCCGCCCTGGCCTACGGCATCGGCGTCCCGGCCGGGGGCGGCGGCGCCGGAGGCAGCGGTGCCGGCGCGACCGCGAACGTCTCGGCCGCCGCGTACGGCGCCTCCGAGCTGCGCACCGACCGGGGCGTGCCGCCCGCCTATCGCCTGCTGATCGTCGAGACCGCGCACGACTGCGACCAGGAGGAGGTCAGTCCGGCCCTGATCGCCGCCATGCTGAAGGTGGAGAGCGACTTCGACCCGGACCTGTCCGACCCCGCGAACGACGAGTACGGCATCGCCCGCTGGACCCCGCGCGTCCTGCGCTGGTGGATGAACGAGGACGGCACCCCCGGCGAGACGGTCCCCCAGCCGCCTTTCCCGCCCGCCGAGTCCATCCCGGCGATGGGCCGTTACCTGTGCTGGATCGCCCCGCGCCTGCAGGCGGACCTGCCGGGCGACCGGCGGGTCCTCGTCGCCGCCGCGTACCGCAGGTCGTACCGCACGGTGAACACGGCGGGCGGCGTGCCCCCGGACGTCCGCGACTACGCCGACCGCGTCGCCCACTTCCTGCAGGAGTACGCACCCGAGGGCCGGAAGTGACCCTCGTACACGGGTTGTTGAGCCACCGTCATAAATGACCGGTCCGGCCGCGCGGGACATGCGAACATGCTCTCGATTCCCAACAGATGGAGAGAGGTTCACGCATGAGACTCACCCGCGGTGCCCTGCTCGTCGCCGCCGGCGCCCTCGCCCCCGCCCTCCTGTTCGCCACGCCGGCCTCCGCCACCGGCACGGCTCCCGACGCGGTGGTGGCGGCCTCACCGGCGGACGGCACCCCGGTGGACCAGATGTCGGCGGAGGAGCTGCGGATCGCGATCCTGCGCATCCTGGCCGACGAGGACAGCGGCCGCGGAGTCACCCGCGAGGCCAACGAGGCGCTCGACGGCACCGTGGAGGACATGCGGGAGTTCCTGAAGACCGGCTACCGCCTCGCCCAGGCCGAAGACGACCGCGTCGCCATCGTCCGCATCCTCTCCGCCCCCGACTCCGGCCGC
>NZ_JACHGV010000003.1:100238-404354 GCF_014202475.1 Streptomyces paradoxus | reverse complement strand
CGGCGTCAAACGCGAAGCCACCAAGGCCCTCGACACCAACACCCCCGAAGCCCTGCGCGCCTTCCTCGAAACCGGCTACCGCCTCGCCCGGGCCGAAGACGACCGCGTCGCCATCGTCCGCATCCTCTCCGCCCCCGACTCCGGCCGCGGCGTCAAACGCGAAGCCACCAAGGCCCTCGACACCAACACCCCCGAAGCCCTGCGCGCCTTCCTCGAAACCGGCTACCGCCTCGCCCGGGCCGAGGACGACCGCGTCGCCGTCGCCCGCATCCTGGCCGACCCGGGCATCAGCGCGGCGCTCCGCGCGGCCGCCGAGGACGCCATCGACGGCACCCCGGAGGAGCTGCGGTACTTCCTGGAGGTCGGACGTTACGAGGTGGACGGCTGACACGCCGGAGCGGGCCGGCGGTGCAGCCGGCCCGCTCCGTCCGTCACCGGTCTCAGTGGAAGAAGTGCCGCGTGCCGGTGAAGTACATCGTGACGCCGGCCTTCTGCGCGGCCTCGACGACCAGCTCGTCGCGGACGGAACCGCCGGGCTGCACCACAGCCTTGACCCCGGCCTCGGTGAGGATCTCCAGGCCGTCCGGGAAGGGGAAGAACGCGTCGGACGCGGCGTACGAACCGGCCGCGCGCTCGGCACCGGCCCGCTCGACGGCCAGCTTCGCGGAGTCGACGCGGTTGACCTGCCCCATGCCGACGCCCACCGAAGCGCCGTCCTTGGCGAGCAGGATCGCGTTGGACTTCACCGCGCGGCAGGCCTTCCACGCGAAGGCCAGCTCGGCCAGCTCGTCGGCGCTCAGCGCGTCGCCGGTCGCCAGCGTCCAGTCGGCCGGGTCGTCGCCGTCGGCCTGGAGGCGGTCGGTCACCTGGAGCAGCGCGCCGCCGTCGATGGGCTTGACCTCGACCGGGGCGGTGGGCCCTTCTGCGCAGCGCAGCACGCGGATGTTCTTCTTCTTGGTGAGGGCCTCCAGGGCCCCGTCCTCATAGCCGGGCGCGACGATGACCTCGGTGAAGATCTCCGCGACCTGCTCCGCCATCTCCTTGCTGACCGGGCGGTTGACCGCGATCACGCCGCCGAACGCCGACAGCGGGTCACAGGCGTGCGCCTTGCGGTGCGCCTCGGCGACGTCCGCGCCGACGGCGATGCCGCAGGGGTTGGCGTGCTTGATGATCGCGACACACGGCTCGGCGTGGTCGTACGCGGCACGGCGGGCGGCGTCCGTGTCCGTGTAGTTGTTGTACGACATCTCCTTGCCGTGCAGCTGCTCGGCCCGGGCGAGGCCGCCGCCCTCCGGGGAGACGTAGAGCGCGGCGGGCTGGTGCGGGTTCTCGCCGTAGCGCAGGGTGTGCTCGCGCTCCCAGGTGGCGCCGAGGAAGTCGGGGAACCGCGACTCGTCGACGGGCGCGTAGGAGGAGGCGAACCAGGAGGCGACGGCCACGTCGTAGGCGGCCGTGTGCTGGAAGGCCTCGGCGGCGAGCCGCTTGCGGGTGCTGAGGTCGAAGCCCCCGCCCTGGACGGCCTTGAGCACGTCGGCGTAGCGGGCCGGGCTGGTGACGACCGCGACCGAGGGGTGGTTCTTGGCGGCGGCCCGGACCATCGAGGGCCCGCCGATGTCGATCTGCTCGACGCACTCGTCGGGCGAGGCACCGGAGGCGACGGTCTCGCGGAACGGGTAGAGGTTGACGACGACGAGGTCGAACGGCTCGACACCCAGCTCGGCGAGCTGCTCGCGGTGGCTGTCCAGGCGCAGGTCGGCGAGGATGCCGGCGTGCACGCGCGGGTGCAGCGTCTTCACCCGGCCGTCCAGGCACTCGGGGAAGCCGGTGAGCTCCTCGACCTTGGTGACGGGGACGCCGGCAGCGGCGATCTTCGCGGCGGTGGAGCCGGTGGAGACCAGCTCGACCCCGGCCTCGTGGAGCCCGCGCGCGAGGTCCTCCAGACCGGTCTTGTCGTAGACGCTGACGAGCGCCCGGCGAAGGGGCCGCTTGTTGCTCTCGGCGGTCACTGGATAACTACCTTTCGTCCCTCAATGCGATAGCCGTTGCGGGCGAGCCGCCCCACGACCTCGACGAGCAGCCTTCGCTCGACTTCCTTGATGCGCTCGTGGAGAGCGCCTTCGTCGTCCTCGTCCCGGATCTCCACCACGCCCTGCGCGATGATCGGCCCGGTGTCGACGCCGTCGTCGACGAAGTGGACGGTGCAGCCGGTGACCTTGGCGCCGTACGCGAGCGCGTCCCGCACGCCGTGCGCTCCCGGGAAACTGGGCAGCAGGGCGGGGTGCGTGTTGACGAACCGCCCCCCGAACCGCGCGAGGAACTCCTTGCCCACGATCTTCATGAACCCGGCGGAGACGACGAGGTCGGGCTCGTGGGCGGCGACGGCCTCGGCGAGGGCGGCGTCCCACTCCTCGCGGCTGCCGTGGTCCTTGACCTTGCACACGAAGGTGGGCAGCCCCGCCCGCTCGGCACGCGCCAGCCCCTCGATGCCCTCGCGGTCCGCGCCGACGGCCACGACCTCGGCCCCGTACGCCTGCGCACCGGTGGCGGCGATCTCGTCGAGCAGCGCCTGCAGGTTGGTGCCGGATCCGGAGACCAGCACGACGAGGCGCTTGGCGCGCGGGGCCACGGGCTTGGCGGCCACGGTGGTGGGCCTTTCTCGGGGGAGCGTCTGTCCAAGGCGGCCGGCATCCGACGTTTTGTACATTCATACGAATGCTTTGCGTCCCCGGATACGGGGAAGCCTACGAACCGGCCGACCGTCAGCAACGATACCGGCACACCGGGCGGCCCCCACGGGACGGGGGCAGGGCCGGGAGGTAGCGTCTGGACGGAGCCGGTTCGGGAACGACGTCCGGACGTGGTGCGTTCAGGAGGTGACGGACCCGGGTCCGACGCCGTTCCGTCCTGTCCACTCATTCCTCCTCACCAACGGGAAGACGCTCACCTGATGCCGGACCGCAGCCTGCGACTCCTCACGTTCCCCCAGCTGTCCCCACAGGGAGGGGAGCGCGGCGCCGTGCTGCTGCGGGAGCGCCCCAGCTCACCGCCCGACGCGCCTTCGGGCGGCGACGGCGGGGAGGAGCGGGGCCGCGGGTCCCAGGAGGACAACCCCTTCGCCCCGCCGCCCGAGGGCACGCCGGACCGGCCCTGGCAGCCGCGGCGCCCCTCGGGTGACGACTCCCAGGACTCCCAGGGCGGCCGTGGAGACCGCTCGCCCTGGGGCAGCCAGTGGAGCGACCAGCAGCCCGGCCGCTCCTCCGGCGGCTTCGGTGATCGCCCCCGCAGCGGGCCCGAGGGCCAGGGCGGCCCCCAGGGCGGCGGCCCGAACGTGCGCTGGGACCCGACCGACCCCGCGCAGCGCCGGGCGCGCTACGCCCTGCTGTCGGGCATGTGGGCCTTCTTCTTCGCCCTCTTCAGCTGGCCGTACGTGGCCCTGCTGCTCGGCGCGCTCGCCCTGTACTGGGCCATCAGCTCGCTGCGCGCCAAGCCCCGCAGGCCCGACCCGTCCTCCCCCGCCCCCGGGCAGCAGGGCGGCGGCCGCCCCCAGACGACGGCGGCGGTGAGCGGCCTGGTCACGGCGTCGCTGGCGATCGCCCTGGTCGCCGCGTCCTTCACGGCCCAGCTGGTCTACCGCGACTACTACACGTGCACCAACGACGCCCTCACGAACGAGGCGAAGCAGTCCTGCTCCGAGCTGCTGCCGGAGCAGCTCCGCGGGCTGCTGGGGACGGACGGCTGACGCTTCAGGGCGTTTCCGGCGGGCGGGGCCGGCCGGGCGGGGCCGGGGCGTCGTACGGCTCGGGGGCCGGGTCGGACGTCAGGAAGTCGTAGAGCCCGAAGTCCGTCTCGTACTCCTGGTCGCGCGGGCCCGGCCCGTGGGGGACGCGGGGCGCCTGCGGGGTGGGGTCGAGGGGATGGGGCGACGGGGTGCCGCCGACCGGTGAGGCGTCGGGCCCGGTGCGGCCCCCGTCTTCGGTTCCCCGGGCGACCCCGGGATCTCCGAAACCCCAGACGTCTCCGCCGACCTCGTCCCGCCCCGCCCCTCCGGCGTCCCGGGCGCCCTCGGCGGCTCCGGCCACCCCTGCGACGCCGGTGCGCGTGAACCAGCCGCGGGCGTGCCTCCGGAGCCGCCGTGGTCCCCGGGCGCCTTCGGCCGCTTCGTCGCTCTGCTTGCCGGTCTTCGGCTCCTCGGCCCGGGACGAGCGGCACCGCCAGGCCCGTACCCCGACCGCCGTCGGGATCGCCAGCAGTCCCAGCCAGGCCAGCGTCGCCGCGGCGACCTGCCACCACACCGGGCCGAAGCGGGACAGCACGGCAGAACCGATGGGGCCGCCCGACAGCGCGGCCAGCCCTGCGAGCACAGCCGCGCAGAGCAGCGAAGCCAGCGCGGCGGCACGGGCGGTGCGGCCGGCCGACCAGACCGCGGCCCGCTCGCCGCCAGGCTTCGTCCCGCCGCCCTCCGCGGGGGCCGCGCCCTCAGCCACCGTCCAGCCCACGACCAGCGCGGCGACCACCGGCACCGCCCCGGCCGCCCAGTGCACCGGCGCCCCCTTCCCCGCCTCCGGCACCGCCGCCAGCAGCGGAAAGGGCGGCAGGAACGGAGCCGGCGCCGAGGCCAGCGGGCCGACGGTGTGGCCGGCGCCGAGCGCGAAGCCCGGGCCGAGGGCATAGGCGGCGCCCCACACCGCCGCGTTCGGCACCAGGGCCGCGCACAGCAGCAGTACGGCGAAGCGCCCCGACCACCCCTCGGTCAGCCGGAAGAACGACGCCTGGGTCGCCGCACCATGGCCCACCATCGACGCCACCACCAGCAGCGCACCGCCCCCGAGGAGCACCACCGCCCCGGACGCCGCGGCCCGGGCCGCGACACCGGGGCGCCCGTCCGGGCCGAGCACCAGCGGGCGCGCTCCTTTCGGCAGCAGGTCCAGCAGCCGCCGCAGCGGCCGGCCCGGGCGGCCGTACGCCGACCACACGCCCGCCCCCGCCGCCACGACGGCGACCAGCGGGACGGACAGGCCCGTCCACACCCACGACGGCCGCAGCACCCCGCCCGCGGCGTACAGGGCGGCGGGCGCGGCGACGGCGAGGTAGCCGAGGACGACGCCCGTCCACGCGACGCGAGGGGAGACCAGGGGCGGGTCCGCGAGCGCCTCGGGGTACTCCTCGAAGTCGTCGTCCTCGTCTCCTCTCCCGCGGTCCGTGGCGTCCCGCGCCGCCCGGCGCAGCAGCCACACCGGCAGCGCGAGCAGCAACAGGGGCGGTACGCCGAGGGGGGCGGGGACGCCGGAGAGCGTGTCGGTGCGGACCAGCTCGGCGCCGTGCGCCAGCAGCCACAGCGCCGCCGCCACGTGCATGGCGCCACCGGGCCCGCTGTCCGGGTAGGGCGAGCTGATCCACAGCAGCATCACGAGCACGGCGAACGACGCGAGCCCGAGGCCGGCCGCGAGCGCACCCTCCGTGAGGCCGCCGACCAGCCCGGGCGAACGGTCGCGCAGCCGGGTGAGCAGGGGTGCCGGCGAACGTCGGCGGGCGGTCATCTCGATCACGACCGCCATGGTCCCAACGACACACGCTTTACCGCCGTAACAGGCGAACCTTCGCTGTGTCGCTAAAAATACGCTTATGTTCTTTTCCGGACGGAGGCGTGCCCTGTGACACAGAGCCCTGCCATCCAGCTCCCGCCGCCCAAGGAGCGCCGGCGCCTGCGCGAGGCCGCCTCGCTGACGCGGGCTCAGCTGGCCTCCCGGGTGGGTGTCACCAGCGAGACGGTGCGCGGGTGGGAGACCGGCCGCTCCACGCCGCGCGGCCGCAAGGCAGAGAAGTACGCGAAGCTGCTCGGATCGCTCGAATCGCACGGCGACGAGGCGGGAATGACGCCCGCTCAGGAGGGCGCCGCCGACTCCGGCGACCCGGAACCGGAGCCCGGTGCGGTCCTCTCGCGCAGAGCCGCACGCACCCGGCGCAAGACCGCCGCCCCCGACCGGAAACGACCCGCAGCGAAGGACCGGGGCCGCGGCCCCGTCACCGTCCCCGACCGGAGCCACACCTCCGTCCCGCACGGGCACCGCGTCATCCTCGCCGAACGCCCGCGGACGGCACCCCCGCGCCGACCGGACGACGCCATCGCCGCCCTGACCCCCGATCAGGCCTTCGACGCGCTGTACGCCTTCTGCGCCCCCGCCCTCGTCCGGCAGACCTATCTGCTGACCGGCCGCCGCGAACTGGCCCGGGAGTCGGTGGAGCGGGCCTTCCAGATCGCCTGGCAGCACTGGCCCGAGGTGGCCCGGGACCGCGACCCGGCGGGCTGGGTGCGGGCGATGGCGTACGAGTGCGCGCTCTCCCCGTGGCACCGCTTCCGGCCGCGCTACCGGCATCCCGAGCCGCCGCCGCCCGACGCGTTCGACCGCACGCTGATGGATTCCCTGCTGAACCTCCCGCCGTGCTACCGCCGCACCCTGGTGCTCTACGACGGGGTCGGGCTCGGCCTGCCCGAGACGGCGGCGGAGACGGAGGCGAGCACCCGTGCGGCCGTGAACCGGCTGGCGCACGCGCGCGAGGCGGTCGCCGAGCGGCTGCCGGAACTGGCGGACCCCGAGACGCTGCACTGGCGGCTGGTCGAACTGGCCTCCGTCGAGCGGCTGCGGGCGGCCAAACCGTCGGTCGTGCGCAAGGCCGGGGAACGCCGGGCCCGTTTCTGGACCCGGGCCGCCATCGCCTTCACGATCGCCCTGATCGGCACGACGGCCCTCACCGTGCGCACCGCCCCGACCCACTACGAGCCGCCGGTGCCCGAGGGGGAGACGGTCCAGGGCGTACCGCCGCGGATGGCGCCCGGGCCGCTGTCGGAGTCGGAGCGGAAGCTGCGGGCGAAGCTGCGCAAGGAGGAGCAGCGAGGGCCGGACCGGCTGCTGCCCCAGCCGTGGTGACGCCGGCCTTCGGGAAAGAGCCGTGGAAACCATGGGTGGAAACGGCGACGGGCCCGCCCCCCTGCGGGGAGCGGGCCCGTCTGTGAGCCGTGCGGCGCTGCTCAGCCGGCGAGGATGGCGCGGGCCAGCTTGGCCGTCTCGGTCGGCGTCTTGCCGACCTTGACGCCGGCGGCCTCCAGGGCCTCCTTCTTCGCGGCGGCCGTGCCGGAGGAGCCGGAGACGATGGCGCCGGCGTGGCCCATGGTCTTGCCCTCGGGCGCGGTGAAGCCCGCGACGTAGCCGACGACCGGCTTCTTCACGTTCTCCTTGATGAAGGCCGCGGCCCGCTCCTCGGCGTCGCCGCCGATCTCACCGATCATGACGATCAGGTCGGTGTCGGGGTCGGCCTCGAACGCGGCGAGGGCGTCGATGTGGGTCGTCCCGATGACCGGGTCGCCACCGATGCCGACGGCGGAGGAGAAGCCGATGTCGCGCAGCTCGTACATCATCTGGTACGTCAGCGTGCCGGACTTCGACACCAGGCCGATGCGGCCCGGCTTGGTGATGTCGCCCGGGATGATGCCGGCGTTGGACTGGCCCGGGGTGATGAGACCGGGGCAGTTCGGGCCGATGATCCGGGTCTTGTTGCCCTTGGACACGGCGTAGGCGTAGAACGCGGCCGAGTCGTGGACGGCGATGCCCTCGGTGATGACGACCGCGAGCGGGATCTCGGCGTCGATGGCCTCGACGACGGCCGCCTTGGCGAAGGCCGGCGGGACGAAGAGGACGGACACGTTGGCGCCCGTCTTCTCGATCGCCTCGGCGACCGTGCCGAAGACCGGGATGTCGTTGCCGTCGATGTCGACGGACGTGCCCGCCTTGCGGGGGTTCACGCCACCGACGATGTTCGTGCCGTCGGCCAGCATGAGCTTGGTGTGCTTCATGCCCGTGGCACCGGTCATGCCCTGGACGATGACCTTGCTGTCCTTGTTGAGGAAGATAGCCATGGCTGTTTAGTCCCTCGTCCCTTACTTCGCAGCCGCGAGCTCGGCGGCCTTGTCGGCCGCGCCGTCCATGGTGTCCACGCGCTGGACCAGCGGGTGGTTGGCGTCGGAGAGGATCTTGCGACCCAGCTCGGCGTTGTTGCCGTCCAGACGGACGACGAGGGGCTTGGTGACTTCCTCGCCCTTGTCGGCGAGCAGCTGCAGCGCCTGGACGATGCCGTTGGCGACCTCGTCACAGGCGGTGATGCCACCGAAGACGTTGACGAAGACGGACTTGACGTCCGGGTCGCCGAGGATGATCTCCAGGCCGTTCGCCATGACGGCGGCGGAGGCGCCACCACCGATGTCGAGGAAGTTGGCGGGCTTGACGCCACCGTGCGCCTCACCGGCGTACGCGACGACGTCCAGGGTGCTCATGACGAGACCCGCGCCGTTGCCGATGATGCCGACCTCGCCGTCGAGCTTGACGTAGTTGAGGTTCTTCTCCTTGGCGGCGGCCTCGAGCGGGTTGGCCGCGGCCTTGTCCTGGAGGGCCTCGTGCTCCGGCTGACGGAACTCGGCGTTCTCGTCCAGGGAGACCTTGCCGTCCAGGGCGATGACCTCACCGGAGGCGACCTTGGCCAGCGGGTTGACCTCGACCAGGAGGGCGTCCTCCTTGATGAAGGTGTCCCACAGCTTGACCAGGACGTTCACGACCTTGTCGGCGACCTCGGCCGGGAACTTGGCGGCCGCGACGATCTCGCGGGCCTTGGCCTCGGTGACACCCTCGTTGGCGTCGATCGGCGTCTTGGCGACGGCCTCCGGGCGGGTGGCCGCCACCTCCTCGATCTCCATGCCGCCCTCGACGGAGGCGATGGAGAGGAAGGTGCGGTTGGCACGGTCCAGGAGGAAGGAGACGTAGTACTCCTCCACGATCTCCGGGGCCGTCTCGGCGATCATCACCTTGTGGACCGTGTGGCCCTTGATGTCCATGCCGAGGATGTTGGTCGCGTGCTCGACCGCCTCGTCGGCGGTGCCGGCGAGCTTGACGCCGCCCGCCTTGCCACGGCCGCCGACCTTCACCTGGGCCTTGACGACGGACTTGCCACCGAGGCGCTCGGTGGCTGCGCGGGCCGCCTCAGGCGTGTCGATGACTTCACCGGCCAGCACCGGTACATCGTGCTTGGCGAAGAGGTCCCTCGCCTGGTACTCGAACAGGTCCACGCGCTTCCGTCCCTATCAGTGATCTCGCGGTTCGTTGTCTGCGTGGGCGTGCCGCGAGGGCAACGTGACGTCCGCTGTCTGTCACAAGGGAGGCGCACACGGTGTCCGAGCGCGCGGCATGTCCGTCTCGCAGGTTATCGCTGCTTCCGGGGGGCCTCTAAATCGAGGGTCACACCTGAGCGGTGATACCTGTCACATGATGCCGCGCGCACTGGCACGGCGTGCCGGTGGTGAGGGGCCTCACCGGGATGGGGTTGACCCGGTGAGGCCCGCCGGACACCCCGGAGGGAGCACGAAGGCCCTGTTCAGGGCCCGGCTCTCCGGGGCGCCTGGCCGGGCGGTCCCCACCCCAATGGGGGCCGCCCGACCCATCCACGAGGTTGCGGCCTCGGACCACCGACGGCTTTCGGCAGTCCGGGCGTGACGCCTCGTGAAGCACTGGGAGCGGGAGGGGTGCCGCGGGGCACCCCGGGCCGGGGCCGGCCGGGCGAGGAGCTCTCCACCCCCCGGGGGCGGGCCTGCGGCGGGGAGACCTCGACGGCCGTCCGTGCTAACCGGGGAAAAGGGGGATGCCCCGGTGACCGCACCGGGTGCCGGCCCCGGAGGTGCGGGCCTCCGCACCCGACACGAGCGTGAGCGGCGCCCCGGGGCTCGGGATGACGGCCTGGGCATCCCCGTGCCGCGACGAGCCGCTGTCGGCCATGCACCGGTTGCCGAGCACGCCGCCGGGACAGCCGCCGGGCGAGTGGCCGGCGGCCGGGGTACGTCCCGCGTGCGGGGAGGTTCCGGGGCGGCTGGGGTGACTGGGGCGGCCGAGGGGGTGGGCGGATCTGAGGTGGCGGGCGTGGATGCCTGAGCCCGCCGGGCCCGCGTGAGCGGGGTGGGGCTCGTGGCCGGTGGCCGCGGTGCCCGGTTTACCGGCCTGCGGCGAGGGACCGGCTTCGTCAGCGGGCGTCGCCGCCGTCGCCGACGGCCCGCCCGGCTGCGGGTCGGCCGTTACAGGGGCGGGGAAGGCGGGAGGAGTGGGTGGAGCGGGTGTTTCCGGGAGCGCTACGGCGGGGTCGCCGGGTGGTGTAGGCGGGACCGACGGGTCCAGCCCGTCCGGCAGGTCCGGCAGCGCGGGTGAGTCGGGCAGCCCGGGCGTGGTGGGCGGCACCGGTGAGTCCGGCAGCCAAGGCAATGCCGGGGGATGCGGCAGCTCAGGCAACGCCGGGGGATGCGGCAGCTCAGGCAACGCCGGGGGATGCGGCAGCCCAGGCGAGGACGGCAACGCCGGGAAGTCGGCTGGAACCGGGAGGCCCGAGACGGTCGGAAGGTCCGGCAGCAGCGGGTGCGACGACAACCCGGACAGCTCCGGAGGCTCCACGTGGGACGGGCGCTCCATGTGCGACGGGCGCTCCGGCGCCGGGCGCTCCACGTTGGACGGCCGCTCGAGCACCGGCCGCCCCACGTGCGACGGCCGCTCGGACGGATGACTCCGCGAGGACGACGATGACGGCGGCGACACCTTCACCAGCGTGTCTGCCGGCCCGTGGCGCCCGAGTCGCCCCACCTCACCGGCACCCCGAACGAGCCGCTGACCGCTGACGACTCCCCAGGCCCTGCCCTCCGGCCGCGCCCCCACACCGCCGACATCGCTCTCCGCATGGGCCTGCTCCCCCCACAGCAGCCCCATGACCAGCAACCCGCCGACCAGCAGCGCCACTTCGAGCGCACGCCGTCCGGCCGCCGTGCGCAGCGTGCGCAACGCGGCTCCGGACAGGGCTGGTGACCAGCTCAAGAGGGGAAGCTTCCTCCCGTGCGACGGAAGCGGTACCGCCCGGCCGGCACCCCGCACGGCCGAGCAGGCGCCGATCCTCGCACGGGAGTGCGGAGGTTGCGCAAGCCCTTGCTTACCGATGGACCATCATGTCCGTTTTGCTGCACCAAGTCGGACGACGACCCATCGACAAATCGTCATCTGCCCCCTCCTCCAGGGCACTTCACACAGCGTCCCTCACGCCGCGTCCGGTATCGGCAACGGCCGCTTCTCGATCGCCGCCGCCATCACCTCCGGGAACAGATCGGGCGTGCAGGCGAACGCCGGTGCCCCCAGCGCCGCGAGCGCGGCCGCGTGCTCCCGGTCGTACGCCGGCGCCCCTTCGTCCGAGAGCGCCAGCAGCGTCACGAACTGCACGCCCGACGCCGTCATCGCGGACACCCGCTTGAGCATCTCGTTGCGGATGCCGCCTTCGTAGAGGTCGCTGATCAGCACGACCACCGTCTCCGCGGGACGGGTGATCTGCGACTGGCAGTACGCGAGCGCCCGGTTGATGTCCGTGCCACCGCCGAGCTGCGTGCCGAACAGCACGTCGACCGGGTCGTCCAGCTGGTCCGTGAGGTCGACGACCGCCGTGTCGAAGACGACGAGTCGCGTGGAGATCGTCCGCATCGAGGCGAGCACCGCCCCGAACACCGATGCGTAGACAACCGATGCCGCCATGGATCCCGACTGGTCGATACAGAGGATGACCTCCTTCTTCGTGGACTGGGCTGCCCGCCCGTACCCGATGAGCCGCTCCGGCACGATCGTTCGGTACTCGGGCAGGTAGTGCTTGAGGTTGGCCGCGATGGTGCGGTTCCAGTCGATGTCGTGGTGACGGGGCCGGTTGATCCTGGCGCTGCGGTCGAGGGCGCCGGTCAGGGTGGCCCTGGTGCGGGTGGCGAGCCGCTTCTCCAGGTCCTCGACGACCTTGCGCACGACGGCCCGGGCCGTCTCCTTCGTCGTCTCCGGCATCGCCTTGTTGAGCGACAGCAGCGTGCCGACGAGGTGCACGTCGGCCTCGACCGCCTCCAGCATCTCCGGCTCCAGCAGCAGCGTGGCGAGACCCAGCCGGTCGATGGCGTCGCGCTGCATGACCTGCACGACGGAGGAGGGGAAGTACGTCCGGATGTCCCCGAGCCAGCGCGCCACGGACGGCGCCGACGCCCCGAGCCCCGCCGAACGGTCCCGGCCCCCTTGTGACCTGCCGTCCTTCCTGCCGTAGAGCGCGGTGAGCGCTCCGTCCATCGCCGCGTCCTGCCCCGCCAGCGCGCAGCCGGTGCCGTCCGCCGCGTCGCCCCCGAGGACGAGCCGCCAGCGACGCAGCCGCTCCTGCGCCCGGTCCGTGACCTCGGACGTCATGCCCGCCCTCCCTTCTGAGGCCGCTCCCACAGCGGGATCACCGGCACGGTCGTCGACGGCCGCATCTCCGCCCGGAACCCGCCCGCCACGGTGGCTCCCACCTCCGGTGCCGCCGTCCGCTCCCTCAGTGCCTCGGTCGTCATCCCGTCACCCCCGCCAGGTTGTTGCCGGTGTTGTTGCCGGCGTTCTCGTCCATTTCGTCCAGCCCGAGCAGCAGCCGCACGACCGGCAGCACCGCGTCCGCGCGCACGGTGTCGAAATCGGCCGCGAAGCCGGGTGCCCCGCTTCCGGCGGCTGTCGCGCCGCCACCGGTTCCCGGTCCGCGTCGGACCAGTTCGCCGAGAGTCCGGCGCACTCCGGGCTCGTACGCGGAGAACGTCCGCCGCAGCAGGGGCAGTACGTCCGTGAAGGCCTCGGCCGGCACCCCGGTCAGCCACGCGTCGACCAGTCCGAGCAGCCGCTCGTCGTGCACCAGGAGCATCCCGCCCCCGGAGCCCCCTCCGACGAAGCCCTCGATCCACGCGGCCGCGTCCGCCGGCGGTGTGCCCGGCGAGAGGACGAGTCCCATCAGCAGTGCCGCCTCGTCCTGGGCCAGCTGCCCGTCGTCGAGCAGCAGCCGGACGGCCCGCCCCCGGATGACCCCGGGCACGGTGTCCCGCCCGGACAGCACCCGCAGTACCGACTGCCAACGGCCTCTCAGCCGGGCGTGCCCCGCCGCCGGGGCGTCGCCCAGCAAGGCCACGGCCCCGTGCACCGCGTCCACATGGCCCCGCATCTCCTCGGCGGCGTCCGCGTCGAGCGCGGCGCAGGCCGGGGGAAGACCGACGAAGACCCGCTCGGCCAGTCCCGCAGCGACCTCCGCCAGGGCTCCGGTGTCCGTGCCGCGTACGTCTCCGTAGCGCAGGGAGCGGACCAGGGCCGGGAGCGCCTGGGCGAGATGACCGACGTCCGTGTCGAGGGCCGCCCGGTCGGCGAGGACCCGCATCACCGTGGGCAGGGCGTCGGGCAGTTCGGCCAGCAGGCAGCGCTCGGCGAGACCGGTGACGCCGGCGAGGCCCTCCGCGCTGACGGCGTCCGCCTCGGCCTTGGCGGTCGCGGCGGACAGGACGGTCGTCCCCCACACTCCGGCCTCGGCGACCCGCACGGACAGCTCGGGCTCCCAGCGCAGCCGCCAGGTCTCCCGGAACGTGCCCGTGCTGCCCCGCGACGCGGCCGGTTCGCCCCACGCGATACCGAGCAGGCGCAGCCGGTGCAGCAGTCTGCTGCGGGCGGCGTCGTTCTCCTTGCGCAGGTCGAGCTCCAGCTCCCGCTCCAGCGCCTCCGGCTTCAGCCGCAGGCGGCGTTGCAGCCGTGTGAGGTCCCGCTGCAACGGCACCGCCGGTGCCGACGGCGGCACCTCCCCCAGTTCGTCCCCCACGACCAGCCGGTCCCGGACGAGTGCCAGCGGCACGTCCGAGCCCTCGCACATCACCGCCCGCACGGCGTCGGTCGTCTCGCTCAGGCCGGGCAGCGGACGGCCGCGCATCGCGGCGAGCGTCTCGGCCAGCCGCACCGCCTCGATGACGTGCGCGGAGGAGACGATCCGGTCCTCGGCGCGCAGCAGCCCCGCGACCTTGGTCAGCCACCGCTCCACCGGCCGGTCCGGGGCGCTGAACAGGTGCCCGTACCAGCCCGGTGAGTCGATGCCGGCCCCGTACCCGCTGGTCCGGGCGAGCCGGCGGTGCGTCCACGGCACCCAGGTCATGTCCGCCTTGACCTTGGGCAGCCCCTTCAGCAGCGCCCTGTCGGCGGCGACGGTGGTCTTCTGCCGCAGTGCGGGCACGTGCCAGGCCCCGCAGACCACCGCCACACCACCCTCGAACTCCCGCTGTGCGGCCCGCATCTGGAGCCGCATGTACGCCTCCCGCACCAGATCCCGGCCGTGGCCCCCGCTGCCGAAGGTCTCCCGCAGCGCGCCCATGGCCTCCTCCAGCGCGGTGAAAGGCGCGAGTGCGTCGTCCTCCTCCGCACCCCGGTGCTCCACGACGTCCTCCCACCACCGCTCCGGGTCGTCGTAACCCGCGGCGTCGGCGAGCACTCCGAGCGGATCGATCCGGAGCTCGGTGGAGGTGGGGCCGGTGTCCCCCGCCGGCGGCACCTCGGCCGCCGGCGGACGTTCGCCCTCTGTTCCCGCCGCGTCCTCCTGCCTCCCCCAGGCCAGCGTGTGTGTGGCCGGCAGGTCGATGAAGCGGGCCGGGACGTCGTGTTCCAGGGCCCAGCGCAGGGCGATCCACTCCGGGGAGAAGCCGGCCAGCGGCCAGAACGCCGAGCGGCCGGGCTCTTCCACGGCGTGGGCGAGCAGGGCGACCGGCGGCCGCATCTCCTCGTCGGCGGCGAGCGGGATCAGGGCGTCTGCCTCGGGCGGCCCCTCGATCAGCACGATCCGCGGCCGGACCTCCTCCAGCGCCGCCCGCACCGCCCGCGCCGAACCCGGCCCGTGGTGCCGCACCCCGAGCAGCACCGGCCCCGCCCCGGTCCCCCGGCCCGCGGCCTGTTCCACACCGGTCACTTCATCCCCCTCCCGTCCCGCACGTTCCCGCCCGGTCCCGCGGGCGTCCGCCGTCCCGTCGACCGGGGCCACCGCCCCGCGTCGCTCACACGCTCACCTCGCGGCAGGCCCGGTAGAAGTCCTTCCAGCCGTCCCGCTCGCGGACCACCGTCTCCAGGTACTCCTGCCAGATGACGCGGTCCGCCGCCGGGTCGCGGACCACCGCGCCGAGGATGCCCGCGGCGACGTCGCCCGGCCGCAGCACGCCGTCGCCGAAGTGGGCCGCCAGGGCGAGCCCGTTGGTGACGACGGAGATCGCTTCGGCGGTGGACAGCGTGCCGCTGGGCGACTTCAGCTTCGTCCGCCCGTCGGTGGTGACCCCGTCACGCAGCTCGCGGAAGACCGTGACGACCCGGCGGATCTCGTCGAGCCCGTCGGGCGCGGCCGGCAGGTCGAGGGAGCGGCCGATCTGGTCGACGCGCCGGGAGACGATGTCGACCTCCGCCTCGGGGCTCTCCGGCAGGGGCAGCACCACCGTGTTGAAGCGGCGGCGCAGGGCGCTGGACAGGTCGTTGACGCCGCGGTCGCGGTCGTTGGCCGTGGCGATCAGGTTGAATCCGCGGACCGCCTGCACCTCCTGGCCCAGTTCCGGTATCGGCAGCGTCTTCTCCGACAGGATCGTGATGAGCGTGTCCTGCACGTCGGCCGGGATACGCGTCAGTTCCTCGACCCGGGCCGTCATGCCGTCGGCCATGGCCCGCATGACGGGGCTGGGCACGAGGGCGTCGCGGCTCGGGCCGTGGGCGAGCAGCTGCGCGTAGTTCCAGCCGTAGCGGATGGCCTCCTCGGGGGTGCCGGCGGTGCCCTGCACCAGCAGCGTTGAGTCACCGCTGACCGCGGCGGCCAGGTGCTCGGACACCCAGGTCTTCGCCGTGCCCGGGACGCCGAGCAGGAGCAGGGCGCGGTCGGTGGCGAGCGTCGTGACGGCGACCTCGACGAGGCGGCGCGGGCCGACGTACTTGGGACTGATCACCGTGCCGTCCGGCAGGGTGCCGCCGAGCAGGTACGTCGCGACGGCCCAGGGCGACAGCTTCCAGCGGGCCGGGCGCGGCCGGTCGTCCTGAGCGGCCAGCGCGGCGAGTTCATGGGCGAAGGCGTCCTCGGCGTGCGGTCGCAACGCCTGGGTCGGCCCCGTCTCCCCCGCTTCGACGGACGTCGGCTCCACGGACACGGTCATGGCAAAGTCCCCCTCCAGCTCGGCCGGTTCGGATCTGTCGCCAACGTTGCACCACACCACTGACAATGCGTTCCGACCTGCGGAAATGCCCTGCGGGAGCCGTCGGCGGACCCGATTGTCAGTGGTGGGATCTACCTTCGGTGGCATGACTCAGCAGGGGGTGCGCTGGACCGCGGACCAGGTGCTGGCACTGGCGCCTGACGCCGCATCACGCAAAGCGGGAAGCAAACTCGGCGCGGCGGGGCCGTGGTCCGAGGCGGGGAGTTCCGACGAGGGGACGGTGTGGGGGCTGTGCAAGGGCAGCGGGAGCAAGCCGTATCAGACGGTCGTGGACATCGCGGACGCCGCCGGGCCCGCGTACAAGTGCAGTTGCCCGAGCCGCAAGTTCCCGTGCAAGCACGCGCTGGGGCTGTTGCTGCTCTGGGCCGCCGACGACGCGGCGGTGCCCCCGGGGCAGGCGCCGGAGTGGGCCGCGCGGTGGGCGGCGGGGCGGCGCGAGCGCGCGGAGGCGAAGAGGACCGGGGCCGGCTCCGCTGCGCCGTCCGGGTCCGCTGATCCCGAGGCGGCGCGACGGCGTGCGGAGCGCCGGGCCGAGCGGGTCTCGGCGGGCGCGGTGGAGCTGGAGCAGCGTCTGGTCGACCTGCTGCGCGGTGGTCTGGCGACCGCGGAGCAGTCGGGGTACGGCCTCTGGGAGGAGACGGCGGCCCGCATGGTCGACGCCCAGGCCCAGGGACTGGCGGGCCGGGTGCGGGAATTGGGGGCGATCCCGTCGACCGGCCCGGGCTGGCCGGTGCGGCTGCTGGAGGAGTGCGCGCTGCTGCATCTCCTGGGGCGGGGCTGGCTGCGCCGCGACCGGCTCCCGGCCGGTCTCGCCGCCACGGTCCGCTCCCGCATCGGCCTCCCGGCCTCCGCGGACGGCCCGCCGCTGCGCGACCGCTGGCAGGTCCTGGCCCAGTACGACACGACGGACCCGCGCCTGACGACCCGCCGGATCTGGCTGCACGGCGCCGACTCGCATCGCACCGTGCTGCTCCTTTCCTACGGCGCCGCCGGCCGCGCCCCGGAGCTGACGCTGCCGGTGGGCCTGAGCCTGGAGGCGGAGGTGTCCGCGTACCCGGGCGCCGGCCAACCGCGGGTGGCCCTGGGCGAACAGTTCACCCCGCCCGCGCCCGCGGCGATACGTCCGCCGGGGATGACCACGTCCCAGGCGGTGGCCCGTTACGGCGACGCCCTGCGCGACGACCCGTGGCTGGAGTCCGTCCCGGTGACGCTGGACCGGGTCGTTCCCACACCGGACGGCGACTCCTGGCAGCTGGCGGACGCCGACGGGGACACGGCGCTGCCGCTCACTCCCGCCGCGCGTTCGCGGCCCGGCCTGTGGCGGCTCGTCGCCCTGTCGGGCGGGGCTCCGGTCAGGGTCTTCGGCGAGTGCGGCCACCAGGGCTTCACTCCGCTGACGGCCTGGCCCGAGGGTCCGGGCGACGCGGTCGCGCTGTGCTGAGGCTGCGGCAGCGGCTCCGCCCGCCGCACTTCGGCCGGCCTCACCCATCCCATCGGCCGACGCATTTTTCAGGCATCACGGGACAACCGGTAAGGGCGAGCCTTCAACTACCGGGCGCCCCGCGGAAAGGAAGCTCATGACCAGGACCTCCGCTCCTGTGGACGCGCCCGGCGCGGACGCCTGGGAGGGGCTCGTCACCACCGCGCTGCTGGGCACCGACCGGCGCACCCCACCGGGCACCGCGCCGGGCCCGGACGCACCCCTGGCTCTGCTGGACGCGGCGGCCGTGGCGGCCGTACGGCGACGGGCCGGTCTGCGTCCGGCGCGGGCGGCCGAGCGTCCGCAGGCGGCTCCGGAGGACGCCCGTCCGGCGTTGCCGCCGGCGGCCGCCCGCAGGCTGGCGATGCTGCTGGCCGACCGCCCCGGCCCGTCCGGTGGCGGACGGCGGGGCGCCGCGCCCGATCTGACGGAGCTGCTGCCGCAGTGGCTCGCGGTGGCGAACGCCCGTGGTTTCGCTCCGCCCCCGCAGGTGCTCCCGGCGTTGCTGGACGCGGCCCGGGGGCGTACCGACCTGCGTCCGGCGGCGCTGGAGTTCGCGGGGCCGCGAGCCCTGTGGCTGGCCCGGCTGAACCCGGACTGGCGGTTCGCCCTGCGTGCGACCCCGGGCGGCGGAGCGGCCCCGCCGCACCTGGAGGACGCCGACAGGATCCGGCAGTTGTGGCAGGAGGGCCTGTTCGCCGAACGCGTCGCCCTGCTGTCCGCCCTGCGCTCTCGCGACCCGGCTGCCGCGCGCGACCTGCTCGCGACGACCTGGGCGACGGAGCGGGCCGAGGACCGGCTGATGTTCCTCGACTCGCTGCGCGAAGGCCTCGGCCCGGACGACGAGCCGTTCCTGGAACAGGCCTTGGCGGATCGCAGCCGCAATGTCCGGGCGACGGCCGCGGAACTGCTGTCGGCCCTGCCCGGTTCGGCGCTCGCCGCCCGGATGGCGGTCAGGGCGGAGGCGTGCGTCGCCATCGACCACATGCGCTCCTCCCCGCCCCGAGGGACCGGCGGGGAGAAAGGACCCGCAGAGACCCCGGCGACCACTCCGGTGATCGCCGTCGAGGCGCCGCACGAGTGCGATCCGGGCATGGAACGCGACGGCGTCGTGGCGAAGGCGCCCGCGGGGCGCGGCGAGCGGTCCTGGTGGCTCGGTCAGCTGGTGGAGGCGGCGCCGCTCGGGACGTGGTCGCGGCGGCTCGGCGGGCGCACGCCCCGGGAGATCGTGGCGCTGCCGGTGGCGGACGGCTGGCAGGGCGAGTTGCACGCGGCGTGGTGCCGGGCGGCGGTGCGCCAGCGGGACCCGGCGTGGTCACGCGCGCTGCTCGGCGATCCGTCGGCGCCGGAGGCGGGCGGGCCGGGTGCGGTGTCCCTGGCCGAACGCGCCAAGCTGCTCGGCACGCTGGGCGCCGCCGAACGGGCCGAGTGGGTGGCCGGGTTCATCGCCGCGCACGGCCTGTCCGAGGCCTTCCAACTGCTCGGGGTGTGTGCGGTGCCCTGGGCGGCCCCGCTCGGCCGGGCGGTGGTGGACGCGCTCAACATCGCTCGGGACGCAGGGAGCTATCCATGGAGTTTCAGCGGGGTCATGGGCCTGGCCGAGCGCTGCCTCGACCCGTCCGAGGCATCCCGGCTGGACGCGCTGCTGGCCGTACCCGACGAACCGGAGAACGCGTCGCCGGGAGCCGGGGGCTACTGGGCGGAGGCCTTCCAGCGCCTGGTCACGACCCTGCGTCTGCGTGCGGCGATGGCCGAGGAGCTGGGAGCGGCCTGACCCTCGCCGGCGCATTCGGAGGCGGGTGCCCTGCGGTGGCCGACTGCCGCGCGGCGTGCCGACGACCGGGGCGGACGCCGGAGGCAGTCGCGACCGGCCACCCGGCCGATCGGCTCCGCCGAACCGAGGGCGCACCGGCCGGGGCCGGACCACGGCATCCGGGCCGGTCCGCCGGTGGCCTACGCCTCCGCGGCCTGGCGGGCGTTCGTCCGGACCCAGTCCACGATCGAGGCCGTCGTCGCGCCCGGCGTGAAGATCTCCGCGACGCCCTTCTCCTTCAGCAGGGGGATGTCCGCCTCGGGGATGATCCCGCCGCCGAAGACCAGGATGTCCTCCGCGTCCCGCTCCCTGAGCAGATCGATGACGGCCGCGAAGAGCGTGTTGTGCGCCCCGGAGAGGATGGACAGCCCGATCGCGTCGGCGTCCTCCTGGAGCGCCGTGTCGACGATCTGCTCGGGGGTCTGGTGGAGCCCGGTGTAGATGACTTCCATACCGGCGTCGCGCAGGGCACGCGCGATCACCTTGGCCCCGCGATCGTGGCCGTCGAGCCCCGGCTTGGCCACCACCACGCGGATCGGACCGGCTGCCACACCCATCACTGCCTCCATGAAGCGCCTACATCCATCGGTACCGACAAGTACCGCACACATCGGGCAAGACGTACACGCCGCACCGCACAAACACCTCACCCCGAACCGTCCGGGCAAGTGAACGAACGTTATCTCCAGCATCCCGCAACCGGCAGTTTCGCGGTGGATACAGAGGGGGAAATCACACGATGGGACAAGCGCAAGGGGAGCCGCACCGGGGTTGCCGTTCCGCCGCACCACCCATCACGGACCGCGGCAGCACGGCACTTCGGCGAAAGCACGCAGGGCAAGCACCGCACGCACAGCACGCAGGGCAGACACGGCGCACCAGCGGGGAGCCTCGTCACCCCACTTATCGGGGACCTCCGTCGCACCACCGGCGTCACATACGCCACACGCCGCGCTCTGCCCCCGCAGCTCACGCGGCTCACGCCGCTCTCGCGGTCATCGCCGGCCGTCTTCGCAGCTGCTTTCCACGAGGGCACACGGGGGGCGGAGGCGCCCTCCCGCGTGCCGACAGGAGGTCGGCCATGAAGGTCACGTGGGCTGCTCTGCCCTTTCTTCCGTTCTGCGAGCGCCTGCTGCCGGGCAGACTGGCGGGACTCTCCCTGGCTCTCCTGAAGGCCACCGCCCTGGAGATCGCGATCCTGGCCGGGCACCTCCTCCTCTATCCGTCGGGCATCACCCAGGAGCGCCGCGCCCCCGTCCCCGCGCTGCCCGCGGACGGCGCCGCCCAACTGCCCACGGAGGCCAAGCCGCCGGTCCTGCTGCTGCACGGATTCATCGACAACCGCTCGGTCTTCGTCCTGCTGCGCCGCAGCCTCGCCCAGCACGGCAGGCAGCAGATCGAGTCCCTCAACTACTCGCCGCTGACCTGTGACATACGGGTCGCCGCCGAACGGCTCGGCCGGCACATCGAGGAGATCTGCGAGCGCACGGGGGCCGACCGGGTCGACGTCGTCGGGCACAGCCTCGGCGGACTGATAGCGCGTTATTACGTGCAGCGGCTCGGCGGCGACACGCGCGTACGGACCCTGGTCACGCTCGGCACGCCGCATTCCGGAACCCGGGTGGCGCCCTTCGCCGACGCGCACCCCATCGTGCGCCAGATGCGCCCCGGCTCACCGGTGCTCGAGGAGCTCGCTCTGCCCGCCCCTGACTGCCGTACGCACTTCGTCAGCTTCTGGAGCGACCTGGACCATGTGATGGACCCGCTGGAGACGGCCTGCATCGACCATCCCGATCTGACGGCGCAGAACGTGCGCGTGACCGGCATCGGCCATCTCGCCCTGCCCGTGCACCCCGCGGTCGCCAACGGCATACGGCAGGTTCTGGACACGGCACACGCGGGTGAACCGTCCGCCGAACACACCGGCGGTCTGACGGTCGCCTGAGAATCGTCATACAGCGATCACTCGGCGTCGAAGCACCGATCAACCTCGAACAAACTTCGAACACAGGGCCAAACCCGTGCCCGCCGTCCGCCAAAACACGGCCGAATGCCCGTTTCCTGCGCGCGCGAAACCTGCCGAAGATTGTCGTGCCCGCGTACCGCCGGGTACAGTCGCCGCACTGCTCTGGCAGCCCCTGTTGTCGAGGCGAAAGAGAAGTTGGTGAACGACCGTCACCCGTCGGGGACCATGACCCCGGCTCCGGCTTCCGACGCCGCCTCCGCGCACTACGCGTCGTACGGCACCCAGGAAGCCCAGTACGGCGACTTCACCACGTACGGCGACTACGCCGCCACTGGATTTGACCCCACCGGTACCCACGGCGCCGGTTTCGACGCCACCGGGCACGTCACCGCGAGCTTCGCGACCGACCCCCTCTTCGGCGACATGCCGGGCAGCGGCCAGGACACGGGCAGCTACGACACCGGCCACTGGCCCACCGGCACGCACGAGAACGTGCACTACGACGCCTACGCGGCCCAGCACCACGCCGCCTACGACACGGGCGTCTACGACACGACCTCCTGGACGGCCGAGCAGCAGCCGATGTCGGCCATCCCGTCCCAGGCCCCTTCCCCCGACGCCACCGGGCAGTGGGAGTCCGGCGCCTGGCTCCAGCCGGACCAGGCCGGCAACCCCGCCGACCACACCCAGCAGTGGGAGTGGGGCACGCAGACCTTCGACACGGGCGCCTACGACGCCACACAGTGGAACTCCGACGGCACCGCGGCTTCGGAAGCCGACGCTTACGAGCACCCCGCCGAAACCTTCGACCAGCACGAGACCGCGACGTTCGAGCAGGTCGCCCACGACGAGTCCGCCGGGGCCGGTTTCCACGACACCGCCGCGGACGGCGATGAGCCGGCCGCCACCGGTGAACTGCCCGTCGTCACCCCGCTCCTGGACGGTCAGGAAGATGTCGCCCCCGCCGCCCCGTCGTCGCGGGTGGCCTCGCGCGCCGCTTCCCGTTCCCGCCGGCGTACACCCCCCAAGCGCTCGGCGCTGATGACCATCGCGGTGCCCTCGGCCTGTGTGATGGGTGTCGCCGGGATCGCCGCCGCCTCGGTCGGCGGCTTCGCCGACGACAGTGCCGCCGAGGCGCGGACGACCGCGGCGGACGCGCAGCCGGTCAAGCCGGCCGCCGCCAACAACAAGCTGGACACCCAGCTGCAGAGCCTCTCCGCCGGCGCCGACGACTTCGCCGACCGGGCCAGCCGTACGCAGGAGCGCATCGACCTCAAGGCCCAGCAGGCGGCGGAGAAGAAGCGGGCGGCGGAGGAAGCGGCCCGCAAGGAGCGGCTGCGCCCCAAGTTCGCCCTGCCGGTCGCGCGGCACGGACTCAGCGCCTACTACGGCCAGTCCGGCATCAACTGGATGTCCCTGCACACCGGCATCGACTTCCCCGTCTCGTACGGCACGACCGTGATGGCCGCGACCGACGGCACCGTGCGCACCCAGTGGAACAGCGCGTACGGCAACATGATGATCGTGACCGCCAAGGACGGCACGGAGACGTGGTACTGCCACCTCTCCACCTACACGGTCCCCTCGGGTACGACCGTGAAGGCGGGCGATGCGATCGCGCGCTCCGGCAACTCCGGCAACTCCACCGGTCCGCACCTGCACTTCGAGGTGCGCCCGGCCGGCGGCTCGGCGATCGACCCGCTCCCGTGGCTGCGCAGCCACGGCATCGACCCGACGTAACGTCCCGGCAGCCCCGCCGGTCCGGCCGACGGGGCTCACCTCACGGGACTACAGCTTCTCCACCGGCGCGTACCGCAGCAGCAGCCGCTTCGGCTTGGTGTCCCCGAAGTCGATCGTGGCCTCGGCGTTCCCGCCGGTGCCCTTGACCGCGACGACGGTCCCGAGCCCGAACTGGTCGTGTGTGACGCGGTCCCCGACCGCCAGGGCCACGACCGGCTTCTCGGCGGTGCGGCGCGTGGCGAAACCGGAGGCGCCCGAGGCCGACGAGCGGGAGCGGGACGAGGACAGCGAGGCGGCCACCGCCGAGACCGGCCCGGAGGAGGCGGGCGCGGTCGCTCCCGTGCGCTTCCACTCCACGTGGGCCGGCGGGATCTCCTCCAGGAACCGGGAGGGCGGGTTGTACGACGGCTGACCCCAGGCGCTGCGCAGGGTGGACCGCGTCAGATACAGCCGCTCCCGAGCGCGCGTGATGCCGACGTAGGCCAGGCGCCGCTCCTCCTCCAGCTCCTTGGTCTGCCCGAGGGCGCGCATGTGCGGGAAGACGCCGTCCTCCATGCCGGTCAGGAAGACGACCGGGAACTCCAGGCCCTTGGCGGTGTGCAGGGTCATCAGGGTGATGACGCCGTCGCCGTCCTCCTCGTCGGGGATCTGGTCGGAGTCGGCGACCAGCGCGACCTGCTCCAGGAAGTCGGACAGTGTGGTCTGCTCGTCCTCGCCGCGCTCCTGCTCGAACTCCATGGCGACGGCGGCCAGTTCCTGGAGGTTCTCGATCCGGGTCTCGTCCTGCGGGTCGGTGGAGGCCTGCAGCTCGGCGAGGTATCCCGTGCGCTCCAGCACGGCTTCCAGAACCGTGGCCGGTCCGGCGCCGGATTCGACGATGGTGCGGAGGTCCTCCATCAGCGTGTTGAACCGCTTGACGGCGTTGGTGGAGCGCGCGGCCATGCCGTACGCCTCGTCGACACGCCTGAGCGCCTGCGGGAAGCTGATCTTCTCCCGCTGGGACAGGGCGTCGATCATCGCCTCGGCGCGGTCGCCGATGCCCCGCTTGGGGACGTTGAGGATCCGGCGCAGCGGTACCGAGTCCTCGGGGTTGGCCAGGACGCGCAGGTAGGCCAGGACGTCCCGGACCTCCTTGCGCTCGTAGAAGCGGACGCCGCCGACGACTTTGTAGGGCAGGCCGACGCGGATGAAGACCTCTTCGAAGACACGGGACTGGGCGTTGGTGCGGTAGAAGACGGCGACGTCGCCGGCCTTGGCCTCGCCGGCGTCCGTGAGGCGGTCTATCTCGTCGGCGACGAACTGCGCCTCGTCGTGCTCGGTGTCGGCGACGTAGCCGGTGATGCGGGCGCCGGAGCCGGCGTTGGTCCACAGGTTCTTGGGGCGGCGGGACTCATTGCGCTCGATGACCGCGTTGGCGGCGCTGAGGATCGTCTGTGTGGAGCGGTAGTTCTGCTCCAGCAGGATCGTCGTCGCCTCCGGGTAGTCCTCCTCGAACTGGAGGATGTTGCGGATCGTCGCGCCGCGGAAGGCGTAGATCGACTGGTCGGCGTCGCCCACGACGCACAGCTCGGCGGGCGGGACCTCGGCCTCGGGCGGTACGTCGACCGGGTGCTCGGAGGTGCCGACCAGCTCCCGGACCAGGGCGTACTGGGCGTGGTTGGTGTCCTGGTACTCGTCGACCAGCACGTGCCGGAAGCGGCGGCGGTAGTGCTCGGCCACGTCCGGGAAGGCGCGCAGGAGATTGACCGTCGTCATGATCAGGTCGTCGAAGTCGAGGGCGTTCGCCTCGCGCAGCCGCGACTGGTACATGGCGTAGGCCTGGGCGAGGGTCTTCTCGAAGCCGTCGGTGGCCTGGGCGGCGAAGTCCTCCTCGTCGATCAGCTCGTTCTTCAGGTTGCTGATCTTGGCGCTGAAGGACTTCGGCGGGAAGCGCTTGGGGTCGAGGTCCAGGTCGCGGCAGACCAGGGCCATGAGGCGCTTGGAGTCGGCGGCATCGTAGATCGAGAAACTCGATGTGAAGCCGAGTTTCTTGCTCTCGCGGCGGAGGATGCGCACGCACGCGCTGTGGAACGTCATGACCCACATGGCGTTGGCGCGCGGGCCGACGAGCCGCTCGACGCGCTCCTTCATCTCGCCGGCGGCCTTGTTGGTGAAGGTGATCGCGAGGATCTGGCCCGGGTGCACGCCGCGCTCGGCGAGCAGGTGGGCGATGCGGTGCGTGAGCACACGGGTCTTGCCGGAGCCGGCACCGGCCACGATGAGCAGCGGGGAGCCGGAGTGGACGACGGCGGCGCGCTGGTTGTCGTTCAGCCCCTCCAGGAGCGCGGCGGTGTCCACCACCGGGCGGGGAGCGCCGTCCCGGTAGTAGGCGTCCCGGTCCGGGGGCGCGTCGAACTTCCCGCCGAACAGATCGTCCGGAATCGGCTCCGGTACGTGATCGTCCTCGGGCGGCGGCGGGGGCTCGTCCGCGGGGCCCCGCTGGGCCTGGAGGTTCGCCAGGAAGCTGTCGTCAAAGAGGCTGCTCATCGCTCTCCGAGTCTAGGGCGCCCCACTGACAGCCCGCCGCCGCCCTGAGAACATCGCCGCGCGCCCGGGCCCGCGCCGACCGGCCGGCGGCGCGTTGTCGCCCTCCATGACCGCATGATCACGCCCTGCTACACCCCCCGCAATCATGGAGAAAACGGGACCAGACCCCCGCGATTTCTCACTCCCTGCAACGCTCATGAACGAGGTCACGAAAATGTATCGGGCATATCACCCATCAACCTTCACAGGGGCCACACGAGTTGGCTACCGTGCGACCAGGCCGCATGACCCCCACCGGCGAACGTCGCCGGGCCGCGCGGCCTCCGCCGAGTCCGGTGTGCCGCAGCGGCAGCCGGAGCCGGGGACCCAACCGTGAACCTGGGGTGAATCGGCCCGACTCCCTGTGCGGAGCAGGCCGTAGGGCAAACCTTCCGAACCACCCGCCCGAACCCGACAGCTAACCCGGTAGGCGGAACGTGGAAGGAGTCGCCTCCCTTGGCGTCGCACCGCAAGTCGCGTCCTACGGGTACGCGCGTGGCAGGCATACGGACCCCCGCCCTCGCAACGGCGGCCCTCACATCCGTGGCCCTGCTGTCCCAGTCGGCCAATGCCGCCCCCGAGGCCGACGACAAGCCCAGCCTGGAAGAAGTCGAGAAGAAGGTCGACGACCTCTACCGCCAGGCGGGGTCGGCGACCGAGAAGTACAACGCGGCCAAGGAGAAGACGGCGAAGCAGCGCAAGCGCGCCGACGCCCTCATCGACGACGTCGCGAAGCGCACCCAGAAGCTCAACGAGGCGCGCGAGGAGCTGGGGTCCTTCGCCTCCGCCCAGTACCGCACCGGCGCCGCCGCCCCGGACACGGCGACGTTCCTGCTCGCGGACACCCCGCAGGACTACTTCGACCAGACCCAGCTGATGGACCGGATGACGGGCCGTCAGAAGGCCGCGGTCGACGACTACGTCACGCAGCAGTCCGAGACGATGCAGAAGCGCCAGGAGGCCACCGAGAGCCTGGAGGCGCTGACCGAGTCGCAGAGCGACCTGAAGACCGCCAAGGCGACCGTCCAGCGCAAGCTCGCCGACGCGCGCGAGCTGATGTCGAAGCTGACCGCCGAGGAGAAGGCCCGGCTCGCGGCGATCGAGAAGGAGAAGCAGGAGGAGGCCGCCCGCAAGGCCGCCGAGCTGGCCCGGCAGCAGGCCGCTCAGCAGCAGGCGCGGGAGGAGGCCGCTCAGCAGCAGGACAGCGGATCCTCGTCGTCGGGTTCGGCGGACTCCGGCTCGTCCACCTCCACGGCCCCGGCCGACTCCTCGTACGCCACCAAGGCCGACAAGGCGCTGGCCTTCGCCCGCGCCCAGATCGGCAAGCCGTACGTGTGGGGCGCCGTCGGCCCCGGCTCCTACGACTGCTCCGGCCTCACCCAGGCCGCCTGGAAGGCCGCGGGCGTCACCCTGCCGCGCACCACCTACGACCAGGTCAACGCCGGCACCACGGTCCCGCTCTCCCAGGCCCAGCCAGGTGACCTGGTCTTCTTCTACGACGACGTCACCCACGTCGGGATCTACATCGGCAACGGCATGATGATCCACGCCCCGAAGCCCGGCACGTACGTGCGCGAGGAGTCGATCTACTACGACGGCGAGTCGGCCATCCACAGCGTGGTGCGGCCGGCCTGAGAGGTCTCTGCAGGGCCGCTTCGGATCTGCCGGATTCCCGGCGGTGCCGAGGATGGTGGCGGTGACGGCTGCGCCCTACGCGAGGGGACGCAGCCGGTCACGAATGGAGATCAGTTGCATCCGGGCATCGTGAAGGTGTTGTCGACGACGACATTGCTCCCGGACTTCATATAGGAATACGCCTCGCCGCAGCCGCCGCGCTTCTGGTAGACGGGCCCGGCGTAGGTGCTGAACGTGCCGAAGTCCTCGGCGTGAGGCGTGTCGGTGAAGTTGTCCTTCAGCCGGATGCCCATGTAGCGCGCGGAGCCGGTGTCGTTGAAGAGGACACCGCAGATGTACTTGTCGTACAGCTTGTTGGAGCCGCTGTACTTGCCGTTCCACCACAGGTAAAGGCTGGCGTTGGAGCCGTAGCGCGCGGCGCCGGCGGAGATGGTGTAGCCGGAGCCGCAGACATTGGCGGCAGCCGCAGTCATGGTGGTGTCGGCCTGCAGAAGGGCCTTGCCCTCGGCGCCTTCGATCATCTCGAGGCCCGTACTGCCTCCGAGTGCGATGATCTTCGGTTCCTTGGCGCCTAAGTCGGCGGCGGCGCTGGCGCTCGTAGCGGTGACGGCGGTCATGGCCACGGCTGCGGCGACGACGGTGTTACGTATGACGGAACGCGTGAACATAGAGGCTCCCTTGTCATGTCCTCGATTGGGAAACGGGTGAGACTTTATCCGCATCAGATGTCCCGCAATAGGCTGTTGAGCTGGTTTTGAGCTTTTGCGGAATACGGAACGTCACCCTCCCTCTGCTCGCCTCGTAGGTCATCAGATTCCTTACCTCGCATGTGGGCTGATTTTCGGCCATCAATTTCGCCACGCCCCGACCAGCGCCTATCTCCGCCGGTACCACCACGAGAACTCGACCGGACAGAAGCGCCGAGAACCCACAGTCCCGTCGCTTTTTGAGGGGCACACGCGCGTGCCCCTCCCGTAACGCGGGCGGCGCTCTCTAGCATCGGCGCTATGTCCGGTCCCTCCCCGTTTGCCACCTGGTGGTCGACGTACGCGCTGGCGACCGGCGTCGTGTCGGTCGGTCTCGACTCGGCGGGGTACGACGTCCTCTCCCGCACCGCCCTCGTTCCGGCCTGCGCCGCCTGGCTGGCGGCGGCCGCGGGCCTCGTCCAGCGGGCACGCGGCGGGTGGCGGACGGAGACGCCCGCCGCGCTCACGGCCGTGACGGCGACCGCCGTCCTCGGCACCGGCTTCTCCGTGGCCGGCCGGCAGCCCCTGGCCGAGGCGCTGCTGGCGCTCGCCATGCTGCTCTGGGCGCTGCTGCTCACCGCGGAGGCCGAGGGCCGGCGCGGCACGGTGTTCCTGCGCTGCGTGGCCACCCAGGGGCTCGCGGTGCTCGGCGCCACGCTCGCCGCGGCCGACACGGCGGCCTGGCTCGCCCACGCGGCTCTCGTGCTGTTCTGGCTGGGCCTCGCGCTCTACGGCTTCGCCCTGTTCCGCTTCCAGCCCCGGCAGGTGGAGGAGGGGCGCGGGGACCACTGGCTCGCGGCCGGCGCCCTCGCCGTGTCCGCACTGGCCGGGGCAGAGCTCCTCAGCGCCGACAGCGCGCGCCTGTACCTGTGGAACGAGGAGAACGCCGACGTCCTGCGCACGACGACCGTCACGCTGCTCGTGCTCGCGCTGATCGCCTGCGTCGCCCTGCTCCTCGCCGAGCTCTTCTGGCCCCGCCACCACTACGACGTGCGGCGCTGGGCGACCGTGTTCGCCGCGGTCGTGACGGCCACGGCCGCCCTGGCGGTCGCCGCCGCCCTGGACGTCCCCTGGCTCGACACCGCCGGAGAGGTGCTGCTGTGGATCGCGGTGGCCGCCTGGCTCGGGTGCACCGCCTGGGCGATCACCTCGGCCCGGGCCGGCACCCCGCGCTCCCGGGTCAGGTCCAGAGCACGGCGATGAAGATGTTCGCCGTGGTGAGCAGACCGACCAGGCCGAACAGGCCCTTGTCCACCTTCTCGTCGTCCCGCTTCACGTAGACCAGGCCGAGGATCACGATCAGCAGGGCCAGCTTCACGCCGATCTTGATGTTGTTCACGGACTGGTCGTCGGCCTGGTTGAGGCCGACCAGGATCACACCGGTGACCAGCATCGTGAGGGCGCCGTGCAGCATCGCCGGGGTGTAGCGGGCGGTACCCTCGCCCATCGCCTTCATCTGCGTGAGGAAGCCGCCCAGGAGCGAGGCGATGCCGATGATGTGGAGGCCGACGAAGAGGTGGATGAGTACGTCCATGAGGCCGGAGCCTAATCAGGCCCCCGAGACCGCCCGACACCGGCCCAGCCGTGCATAAATGCACCCCATAGCACCCGATCACGGTCACTCGCGCATGATTCGGCGCATCGGTCATCACGCTGAGTTAAGTCGATGGCGTCGAGGCGGGACCACGGTCGCATACGGTCACCGCCGGTCCTCTCAAGACACTTCCGCACACCTGCCACCGGCCCGTCGCAGGGACGTTTAGCGTCCTTCACCAGGTGCCCGGCTCCCCACCGCCGCCCGGGCCAGGGGCGGCAGTCGGACACCACCGCCGAGAAAGTCCGGCGGCGATCCGCTCCCCCTGTGCGGGCCGTCGCCGGACGCGCAGGCCGCCCGTTCCGCTCCCGCGGCGGCCGCACGCACTCGTCGGCGGTCGAGGAAAGGACGTGGCCTCCAGTTGGCAGCGCACCGCAAGCCCCGACAGCGCTCGATGGGTGGCGGCAAGGCCCGTACGGCCGCCACGATCGCCCTCGCGGGCGCGGCGACGGCGACGGGCTTCGACGGAACCGGACACGCCGAACCACAGCTCACCCCCGGCCAGGTCAAGACCAAGGTGGACAAGCTGTACCAGGAGGCGGAGGTCGCCACCGAGAAGTACAACGGCGTGAAGGAGAAGGCCGAAGCGGCCGGGCAGCGGCTGAGGAACCTCCAGGACCAGGCGGCGCGCAAGGAGGAGCGGCTCAACTCCGCCCGAGACGCCCTGGGTTCGGTCGCCGCCGCGCAGTACCGCGCCGGCGGCCTCGACGCCGCCGTGCAGCTCGCCCTGTCCGACGATCCCGACCGGTACCTGAAGAACGCCGAGTTCGTCGAGCGGGCCGGCAGCCGGCAGAACGCCGCCGTAGCGGGGGTGCGCAAGCAGCTCCGGGAGATCGAGCAGCTGCGCGGGGCCGCCCACATCGAGCTGACGTCCCTGAAGTCACGCCGGTCGGAGCTGAAGCAGCACAAGCAGACGATCACCGGCAAGCTCGGCTCGGCACGGCAGCTGCTGTCCCGGCTCGGCCCGCAGGAACGTTCCCTGCCCGGCGCGTCGCAGGACCGCGCCTCGCGCTCGACGGGTGCACGGGACCCCCTCGCGGCGCCCGGCTCCGCCGCGTCTCACGCCCCCGACTCCCGCGCGGCCACCGCTGTCTCCTACGCCTACCAGAAGCTCGGCAGCCCCTACGTCTGGGGCGCCACCGGCCCGAACGCCTTCGACTGCTCGGGCCTCGTCCAGGCCGCGTACCGCGCCGCGGGCGTCTCCCTGCCCCGCACGACGTACTCGCAGATCGCCGCGGGCCGCCGCGTCTCCCGCTCCGAACTCCTCCCCGGCGACCTGGTCTTCTTCTATGCCGGGATCAGCCATGTCGGCATCTACGTGGGCAACGGCCGCATGATCCACGCCCCGAACCCCTCGGCGCCGGTCCGCGTCGCCCCGCTCGACGAGATGCCGTACGCGGGGGCGACGCGGGTCGTGTGAGCGCCGGTGTCAGACGAGCCGGCGAGCCGTCGCCCAGCGCGTCAGCTCGTGCCGGTTGGAGAGCTGGAGCTTGCGCAGGACCGCCGAGACGTGTGACTCGACGGTCTTCACGGAGATGTACAGCTGCTTGGCGATCTCCTTGTACGCGTAGCCCCGCGCGATGAGCCGGAGCACCTCGCGCTCGCGCTGGGTCAGGCGGTCCAGGTCCTCGTCGACCGGCGGTGCGTCCGTGGAGGCGAAGGCGTCCAGGACGAACCCTGCCAGCCGGGGCGAGAAGACCGCGTCGCCCTCCTGGACACGGAAGACGGAGTTCACGAGGTCCGTGCCGGTGATCGTCTTGGTGACGTACCCGCGGGCGCCGCCGCGGATGACGCCGATCACGTCCTCCGCGGCGTCGGACACGGACAGCGCCAGGAAGCGGACCGGCTGCTCGGTGTCGGCCATCAACGGGGCGCAGCGGCGCAGCACTTCGACGCCGCCACCGCCCGGCAGATGCACGTCGAGGAGAACCACCTCGGGCCGGGTCGCGGTGATCACCGTGACCGCCTGGTCGACGTCCGCGGCCTCGCCGACGACCTCGACACCGGTCTGCTCGGTCTGCCCGATCTCGGCCTGGACCCCCGTACGGAACATGCGGTGGTCGTCCACGAGGACCACGCGCACGCGACGCCCCGGGCCGCCGCCCGACTCCGCGGGCCCGGCCGCCTCCGCCGGTCCCGCCGTACCGTTCGCCTCGGTCGGGTCGCTCATGACGTCTTCTCCGCCCTCTCCATCTCCAGCTCGACCTCCGTGCCGCCGTCCGGCACCGCGCGCAGCCGCGCCGTGCCGCCGTTGCGCTCCATGCGGCCGATGATCGATTCTCTGACACCCATCCGGTCGGCGGGTATCGAGTCGAGGTCGAAGCCGGGGCCGCGGTCCCGGACGGACACGAAGACCGTCTTCCCCTCGACCTCGGCGAAGACCTGGACGGCGCCGCCCTCGCCACCGTACTTGGCGGCGTTCACCATTGCTTCCCGCGCGGCCTGCATCTGTGCGGCGATCCTCTCGTCGAGCGGGCAGTCGCCGACGACCACGACCTCGATGGGCACGCCGTGCTTGTCCTCCACCTCGGCCGCGTTGCGCCGCACGGCGTCGGCGAGGGTGGTGGGTTCGTCGGCCTCGTCCTTGCCGGTGCCCTCGGGCTTGTAGAGCCAGGTGCGCAGGTCGCGCTCCTGGGCACGGGCCAGGCGGCGGACCTCGTTCGCGTTCTCCGCGTTGCGCTGGATCAGCGTGAGGGTGTGCAGCACCGAGTCGTGGACATGGGCGGCGACCTCCGCGCGCTCCTGGGCACGGATGCGCATCAGGCGCTCCTCGGAGAGGTCCTGCGTCATGCGCACCAGATACGGCCCGGCGAGGAGCGTGATGCCGACGAGGACGGCGAGAGCCGCCTGGAGGACGGAGCCGAGGTGGGCCGCGGACCCCTGCAGGACGAAGATGCCGGAGACGCCGGCCGTCACCAGCAGCACCCCGCCCACCGAGCGCAGCAGCGTGACCGTGCGCCGGCGGCGGCCGACCTCGACCCAGCGGGCCCGGCGGGCGTTGTCCGCCTGCCGCCAGACCAGGGCGACGCCCGCGCCGACGAGCACCGTCGGCCAGAGGTACGCCCTCGCTCCCCCGCTGAGGTTCACGTTGCCCACGAAGACCATGGCCACCACGACCATGAGGAGCAGGGCCACGATCTGGCCCTTGTCGGGCCTGCGCGCCACGCGTCTGCGGCGGCCGTCGGGTGAGGCCTCCGCGGCCGGCGGCGACGGCGGCTTCTGCGCCTCGACACCGCCGACGCCGAGGGGGACGAAGAACCAGAACGCGGCGTACAGCAGCGCACCGAGGCCGTCGGCCATGAACAGGCCGACGAAGACGAGCCGTACCCAGATCACGGGCAGCCCGAGGTGCCCGGCGAGGCCCCGCGCCGCGCCCCCGAGCCAGCGTCCGTCACTGCTGCGGTAGAGCTTGCGCGGCGGCCGCGGTTCGGCGAGTGGCGCTGCTGCGGCTTCCGACATGCCATTGATGGTCACACGTGCGGGAGGCCGGAGCATCAGGGTCGGCCCCTGAGGCTCCCCTGATCTCCGCGGGCCGCTCCTCGAACGCTTCCCGAGCCGCCTCTCAGGGCCGATATCAGGGTCCGGCCAGGGTCGTTCCGACTCCCGCCGGGGCGTCGCGCCCGTCACCATGGACCCATGACCGATCACGAGCAGGCCGCGACGGGTCCGGGACCCGGCTCCGGCCCGCGCCCCGCCCCGGGCGCCGGGCCGCAGGATGCCGCGCCCGCCGCGGGTCCCGCGCACGGGCGCGCGGACGCCGGAGGGCAGGGAGGAGCACCCGGCTCGGCCGCCCCCGCCGAAGACGGTGTCCCACCGGGGCCGCCCCACGCGTTCCGCCGCGACCGCCGCCACAAGACCCTGGCCGGCGTCTGCGCGGGGCTCGGGCGGCAGTGCGACATGGACCCGGTGATCTTCCGCATCACCCTCGCCGTGCTCTCCGCCACCGGCGGCATCGGCCTGCTCTTCTACGGCTTCGCCTGGCTCTTCGTCCCCTACGACGACGAGGAGAAGAACGAGGTCCGCAAACTGCTCACCGGCCGCGTCGACGGCCAGGCCCTGGCGGCCGTGCTGTTCGCGCTGGTCGGCTGCGGCGTGTTCCTGACGATGCTGAACAACGGCGGGGTGCTGACCTTCGCCGTCGTCCTCTCCCTCCTCCTCGCGGGCGCCGGCTACTGGTCCCGCCAGCGCGGCGCCCCCAGCCCCGATCCGCTGGCGGCGCAGGCCGTCGCCGACGCCCCGCCGGAGCCCAAGGCGCCGCCGGTGTTCCTCACCACCCCCTCCTGGTGGCGCGACCCGATCGTCAAGGACGGCACCCACATCGGCGGCACGGGCTATCTGTGGGGCCCCCGCGACCCCCACGACCTGGACATCGCCGCAGCCCTCAACATCGGCCTCGGCACGCAGCCACATACCCGCGAGGACATACCCGTCCCGCGCCCCGGGCCGCCCCAGCCGCGCGGGCCCCGCTCGATCGGCGGCGCGGTCTTCCTGCTGGCCCTGCTCGCGGGAGCCCTGGGCACGAGCCGCACGTGGGACGGCCACCCGCTCGGGACCAGCCTGCAGACGGGCCTGGCCTGTGCTCTCGCCGTCCTGGGCCTGGGCATAGCCGTCAGCGCCTTCCTGGGCCGGACCGGCGCCGGCTCGGTCTTCCTGGCGGTCATCACGGCCGGCCTGCTCGCCGGCGCGGCGGCCCTGCCCAAGGACATCGACACCCACTGGGCGCGCACCACCTGGCAGCCCGCCACGGTGGCGGACGTCCGGCCGGGGTACGACCTGGGCACCGGCGTCGGCACCCTGGATCTGAGCAAGCTGGACGTGTCCGGGAAGCAGACGGTCACGACTCGGGCGGAGGTCGGCATGGGCCGGATCAAGGTGCTCGTGCCCGAGGAGGTGACGGTGCGGCTGAACGTCGAGGTGGGCATAGGCGACCTCCAGCTGCCGGGGGACGACCCGAAGGACGTGGACGTGCAGCCGGACCAGCACAGGGAGATCACCCTCTCCCCCGCCGAAGGCGCCGTGAAGTCCGGCACCATCGACCTGGACCTCCAGGTCGGCATGGGGCAGGTGGAGGTGACCCGTGCTGCGTCATGAGTTCCAGCCCGGAAAGCTGATCGCCGGCATCGTCCTCGTAGCGGCGGGCGTCCTCTACGCCGGTGATGCGGGCGGCGCCTGGGAGATCCCGTGGTTCGTGGTGATCCCCCTCGTCACGGGCGGGCTGTGCCTGGCCGGCGCGGTGGCGGCCCTGACGGGCCGCCTACGGCGCCGCCGCCTGCGGGGCCGTACGGGCGCGGACCTGACCTGACCGGCTCGGTTACTGGTACCCGCCGGTCCGCTGCCGTCGCCGTGACCGTAGCGCGGCGTCGAGGGACAGCAGGGGCGCGCCCGCCAGGATCAGAGGGGTCCAGGCCATGAGGTAGGCGAGGTCGTTGCCGTAGTAGTACGGGTCGGAGGCCCAGCTCACGGTCAGCCACAGGCTGAGGGAGATCAGCGCGCCGCCGAGTGCGGCCAGACGGGCGAGGAGGCCGAGCAGCGTGCCGATGCCGACGGCCAGTTCACCGAAGGCGATGGCGTAGCCGAACCCGACAGGGCTCTTGAGGGAGAGGTCGACCAGGGCGGGAATGGCGGAGGAGTCGCGCACGGCGCGCATCATGTCGCCGATCGACCCGGCACCGGAGTCCTTCATGAAGGCGCTGTCGGTGAGCTTGTCCAGGCCGGCGTAGATGAAGGTGACGCCGAGGAAGATGCGAAGAGGCAGCAGGGCGTAGCGGGTGGCGTTGTCCCGCCAGCCTCCCCCGTTGCCGAAATGGGGGGAGTGCGTGTCCGTTCGCATACCGTGAGTCATCGCTGCTAGCCGCCTCTCGCCGCCGGTGCCGAGACCCCCTCACAGACCATACGTACGACAAACGAACCGCGCTCAATCCTGTGGCATCGGGCTGATGTCTTCGTGCCGGTGGTGCGGAGTGCCCGGGAGTCCCCGTCCGTCACTCCGTCACGTCGACCGCGTACCGGTTGGTCTCCACTCCGGCCGCCGTGACGACCTGCACCTCCACCCTCCCCGGTTCGACATCCGCCGGCACCGGCACCGTCAGCAGGGTGTCCGTGGGATTGCGGAACCCTCCGGGAACCGGGATCAACGGCACGTGGACGTGCACCGCACCGACGCGCACGACCATCCGGGCCAGCCGGTCGGCACCTTGCGCACCCGGGGGCACGAATCCCGCACCCCGGATCTCGATGTCGTCCCCGGTGCGGATCGGCCCGTCCAGGTCGCCGGCCTCACGGGCCCGGACCACGGAGAGGATGACCGGCCGGCCGCCCTCCGCGTACTTCCCGGCGAGATACGTCGCCGCCGACACCAGCACCACCACCGCCAGCCCCCACGGCAGATCCGGCAGCTGCTCCGGCCGCCTGGCCAGCCGTACCGCCGCGAAGACCAGCGCGACCCCGCTGATCACGACGTACTGGATGTCGGCGAAGGTGCCGCGCCCCGCGTCGTCGGTCAGCAGGTCGGCGGCGCGGGGCCGGTCGGCCCGCACCTTCTGCAGCCGTTGCCCCAGCACCCGCAGCCCGACCACCCGCCGCACGAGCACGGCGATCCCGCACAGCACGGCGAGCACGGTCACGACCCCGGCGCCCCGCGCGAGATCCAGCCCGGAGATCAACGCGTCCCGCTCCCGGTGCCGGGAGGCGGCGGCCAGCCGCCCCGCGAGGACGAGCACCGAGTAGGCCACGAAGAGCACCCACGCCGCGGCGACCGTGCGGGACGTGGACAGCCGGTTGTCCTCACCGATCACCGGCGCCAGCACCCCGCCCTTCGACCGGTGGAACCAGGACGCGGCGGTCAGCGCCGAGGCCAGCACCAGCGCCGCGGCCAGCCCGGCCGTACGCGCCGCCGTCCAGCCGGTACCGACCGCCGTGAGGGCCTGCCCGAGCAGCAACAGCACCACGGCGGCCCACACGGCACCCGCCGTGCGCCGCCACAGGCCCGACAGCCAGGCCTGCCCCTCGGCCCGCCCCCGCTCGGCGACGTGCTCGGCGGACTGCGCCAGTTCTTCGGAGACCCACTGGCGGGAGGCCGACGCGGAGTGGGCCACCGCGGCCGGCAGCCCCTGCCCGGCCGCGAATTCGTCCCGCCGGCGCAGGAACGCGGCCACGGCCCGCCTATGCCCCTCGCGCGCCCCGTGCGGACAGTCCCCGCAGGCGCACCCGCCCCCGTGAGCGCCTCCGGTTCCGCCCGGTTGACCACCGGGGTAACCGCCGGCGTACCCCCCGGCACCGGCACCCGCACGCGTACCCGCGTACCCGCCCGCGCCGCCCTGTCCCGCCTCCCGCACCGCCACGCCCGACGCCCGCCTTCCCGCGACCCAACCACCGCCGGCCTTCCGGACCCCGGAAACACCGCTGTGCAACTCCCGTGCGACGACAGCGAATTGTGCCGTACACCACCCGGCTCGCGTCCGCCCGGACTGGTCAACACGGGTGAAGTTCGGCGTGCCGTGTTGACCCCACTGGGAGAATTCCCCTATGGCCGAGATCATCCAGCGTGACGGCACCTGGGCCTTCGACGGCGACACGCTCAGGATCACGCCCGGCCTGCACCGCTCCGTGCCGCTGCTCCGCCGGACGTACGGGGAGATCTCCGTACCGCTCGCGGCGGTATCCGGCGTCGCCCTGGAAGCCGCACGCGGGCACGGGCGGCTGCGGTTACGGCTGCGCGAGGGCGCCGACCCCCTGCTCCAGGCGACCGGCGGGCGGCTGCCGGACACGGCGGACCCCTACCGGCTGGCGGTGGCCGCCGACCGGACGGGGGCAGCCGAGTACGTCGCCGAGGAGATCCGCCGCGCGCTGCTCCTCGACCGGGTACCGAAGGAACCGGCGACGGCCTATCTGCTGCCCGGCCCGCCGGTTCCGGTCTCGGTGCGGAGCTCGGACGGGACGGTCTCCTTCGACGGCACACGGATACGGATCGACTGGGCCGACACCTCCGAACGGGTCAAACGCGCCACCGGCCCGCGGATCATCAGCATGGGCGACCTCGTGCGGGTCGAGTGGTTGCCGAACACCCGCCACGAGGACGGGTCGCTGCGCTTCGTGACCCGCGAGACGGTGTTCTCGAAACTGCCGCCGGACAAGGACCCGTACGCCCTGGACCTGTGGGGCAGCGCCCGCCGGGACCTGCTCACCGCGCTCGTCGCGGCGGCCGTCACCGCCCGGCTGCCGCACCCGTCCACGCGCGCCGCAGCCGGGAACGGCGATCCCCCCGCCCGCACCCCGGTGCCACCGCCCGCCTCCGACCACCACGACGTACTCCTGCGACGGCTGCGCGAGCTGGGCCGGCTCCACCGCGACGGCGTCCTCACCGACGAGGAGTTCGCGAGGACGAAGGCGGCCGTACTGCGGGGCTTCTGAGGCTCCGCCTACTCCAGCAGACCCGGCTCGCTCCGGCTGACGTCCTCCCACATGGGCTGGTAGTTGATCCACGCCACCAGATCGCCGCCCAGTTGCTCCCGCGTGGCCACCGCCATCCGGTGGTCGATCCGGACCGGCCGCCCGGCCGCCTGGGCCGTCAGCTGCACCTGGCAGGAGCGCTCCATCGACACGAACCACCAGGCCGCCGCGTCCACCGAGTCGCCGACGGTCAGCAGCCCGTGGTTGCGCAGCACGAGCGCCTTGCGGGAGCCGAGCACAGCGGCGATACGCCGCCCCTCCTCGGCGTCGACGGAGACGCCGGTGTACGTGTCGTAGAGGGCGTGATCCTCGTAGAAGGCGCAGCTCTCCTGGGTGATCGGCTCCAGCAGTTCGCCGAGGGCCGCGAGTGCCCGGCCGTGCACCGAGTGGCAGTGGGCGACGGCGACCACGTCGGGCCGGGCGGCATGGACCTGGGCGTGCACGGTGAAGGCCGCCTGGTTGACGTGGTAGCCGCCCTCGACGACCTGGCCGTCCTGGTTGGCGAGCACGAGGTCGCTCACGGTGACGTGCCGGAAGGGCATCCCGAACGGGTTGACCCAGAAGCAGTCGGTGTACTCCGGGTCGCGGGCGGTGATGTGCCCGGAGACGCCGTCCTCGAAGCCGAGCCGCCCGAAGATCCTCAGGGCGCCCGCGAGCCGTTCCTTGCGGTGCCGGCGCTCGTCCTCGACCGACTCGTGCATCGGCGGCATGGCGAACCGCAGCCGGTCGGTGGGCAGGGGCAGGGGCGGCGTGGGCCCGTGCATAGGTCCTCCAGCACTGGTTCTGCGTACGGGCGGAAATTACCGTCGGTGAGGCCGGGAAGAACAGAAGCGATTCGTGAAGATGCCACGAGCGCCCCTGTGAGCACCCCGTGCCCACCCGTGTGCCCCCGGGCTCCCCAACCCCACGAACAGCCGACAGAAGATGTCGGATTTCGGCGCGACACTCTTCTCATGACAGCGAACTGGGCGGCTTTCGCCACCGCCGAACCGGATCTGGCCGACACCGTCGAGAAGCGCTTCGGCGCCTACACGCACCACATCCTCGCCACCCTCCGTAAGGACGGTTCGCCCCGCACCAGCGGCCTGGAGGTGCGGTTCCTGAACGGCGAACTGTGGCTCGGCATGATGCCGGACTCGCTCAAGGCCCTCGACCTGCGCCGCGACCCGCGCTTCGCGCTCCAGGCGAACCCCGGTGAGGGCACGGGCATGGGCGGCGGCGACGTCCGGATCAGCGGCCGGGCGATCGAGGTCGACGAGGAGGCGGCCAGGGCCGGATACGTCGAAGAGGTGGAGCCGCCGGAGCAGTTCCACCTCTTCCGCACCGAGCTGACGGAGGTCGTACGGACCTACGTCGAGGACGACACCTATCTCGTCGTCCAGGTCTGGACGCCCGGCGAGCCCCTGCGCACGATCAAGCGCACCTAGGGGTCACTCCCACTCGATCGTCCCCGGCGGCTTCGAGGTCACGTCGAGGACGACACGGTTGACGTCGCGCACCTCGTTGGTGATCCGGGTCGAGATCTTCGCCAGGACCTCGTACGGCAGGCGCGACCAGTCGGCCGTCATGGCGTCCTCGGACGAGACGGGGCGCAGCACGATGGGGTGGCCGTACGTGCGGCCGTCGCCCTGGACGCCGACGCTGCGGACGTCCGCGAGCAGGACCACCGGGCACTGCCAGATGTCCCGGTCGAGACCGGCCGCCGTCAGCTCCTCGCGCGCGATGGCGTCGGCCTCGCGCAGCAGGTCCAGGCGCTCCTTGGTGACGTCGCCGACGATGCGGATGCCGAGGCCGGGGCCGGGGAAGGGCTGGCGCTGGACGATCTCCTCCGGCAGGCCGAGCTCCTGGCCGACCATGCGGACCTCGTCCTTGAAGAGCTTGCGGAGCGGCTCGATGAGCTTGAACTCCAGGTCCTCGGGGAGGCCGCCCACGTTGTGGTGGGACTTGATGTTGGCCGTGCCGGTGCCGCCGCCGGACTCGACGACGTCCGGGTAGAGGGTGCCCTGCACGAGGAACTCCACGGCCGGGCCCTGGTCGGCGATGATCTCGGCCTGGGCCTGCTCGAAGACCCGGATGAACTCGCGGCCGATGATCTTCCGCTTCTCCTCGGGGTCGGAGACCCCGGCGAGCGCCTTGAGGAACCGCTCCTCGGCGTCCACGACCTTCAGCTGCACGCCGGTCGCGGCCACGAAGTCCTTCTCGACCTGCTCGGTCTCGCCCTTGCGCATCAGGCCGTGGTCGACGTACACGCAGGTCAGCTGGGAGCCGATGGCCTTCTGCACGAGGGCCGCGGCGACCGCGGAGTCCACGCCGCCGGACAGGCCGCAGATGGCGCGCTTGTCGCCCACCTGCTCGCGGATGGCGGCGACCTGCTCCTCGATCACGTTGCCGGTGGTCCAGGACGGCGTCAGGCCCGCGCCCCGGTAGAGGAAGTGCTCCAGCACCTGCTGCCCGTGCGTGGAGTGCATCACCTCGGGGTGGTACTGGACGCCGTAGAGCTTCTTCTCGTCGTTCTCGAAGGCGGCGACCGGTACGACGTCCGTGGAGGCGGTGACGGAGAAGCCCTCGGGGGCGGCGGAGCAGGCGTCGCCGTGCGACATCCAGACGGGCTGCTCGGCGGGGGTGCCCTCGAAGAGGGTGGAGGACACCTTGGAGACGTGCAGGTCGGTACGGCCGTACTCGCGGGCGCCGGTGTTGTCGACGGTGCCGCCGAGGGTGCGCGCCATCAGCTGGAAGCCGTAGCACATGCCGAAGACGGGGATGCCGGCCTCGAAGATCGCGCGGTCCAGGCTGGGCGCGCCCTCCTCGTAGACCGACGAGGGGCCGCCGGACAGGATGATCGCCGCGGGGTTCTTGGCGAGCATCTCCTCGACCGGCATGGTGCTCGGCACGATCTCGCTGTAGACCCGCGCCTCGCGGACACGACGGGCGATGAGCTGGGCGTACTGCGCGCCGAAGTCGACGACCAGGACGGTGTCGGCGGCGTTGGCAGCGGGAGTCGCTGATGACACGGGGTGCCTTCCGGCGGTGGGGCGGGGGTCTTGTGCCACCCGATTCTACCGGGGGGCCGCCGGGCTCCTTCCGTGTGCCGGGAGGGAACCCCGTCTCAGGATGCGAACCGGCTTGGACGGCCTCCGGAGGGGGTGCATACTGGCACCCATGTTCAAGCAGCAGACGTTCGTCTTTACCTATGGCATCCGGCCCGCCGGACGCCATGGTCGTGCTGCTTGAGCAACTGACAAGCGACTTCCCAGGCGCCCCGGGCCGACAAGGCCCGGGGCGCCTGTCGTCGTCCGGGCCGTGCCGCCCCGGGGCAGCCCCCGACGACGAGGAGCCCCTTATGACCGCCATCGACGTGACCGGCGCCCGTACCCCCGAGGCCGCCGGCGTGATCACCGGAGCCCGCGAGCGGATCGACGCGCTCGACGACCGGATCATCGGCCTGATCCAGGAACGGGTGGCCGTCTCGGCCGTCATCCAGGAGGCGCGCATCGCCTCCGGCGGCCGGCGCGTGAACCTGTCCCGCGAGATGGACGTGCTCGGCCACTACAGGGAGGCGCTGGGCAGGCCGGGCACGGCCCTGGCCATGACCCTGCTGGAGCTGTGCCGGGGCAAGATCTGAAACCACGTTCGTGGGACAGACGTACGGCCCCTCCTCACCCGTACGGCGCGTGACCGCTCCCGAGGCATCTCGTTGGTCCCGGTGTCCGTGCCAGCCAGGCGCGGGCACGAATGAACCACGCGTGGCTCACTGGGGCGATGAGACGCACGGATCGTGCCGTGCGTCGTGGGACCTCGCTCCAGGAAAGTGGCCGGACGGCAGGGGACAGCAGCCCGGTCACCCAAGAGAACGGTCGGCTCCGGGGACGCCCGGGGCCGACCGGCGGACCTTGCATAAATGCACAAGTCTGGGTCAAACGGTTGCGGGCGCCGCGTTCATCCAGCACGATGCGTACACAGTCCAAGTCCCCCAGCGGGTACCCGCATTGCCCCACTGCCAGAGGTACAGACCAGCGGCGCAACCCCCCGGCGCCGCTTCCAGGCACCGGCGCTGCCCTGACGTCGGTGCTGACGAGAAGAAGGGCCCCGCGGCTCCACCCCGCGGGGCCCTTCGCTCTGCTCAGGTGCGGGTCACCGTCCCGCAGTCGCCGCCGTCGCCGCGTTCGAGCTCCCTGCTCCGGTCGTACGGGTCCGTCGCCGGGCCGCTCGGGTCCGGGCCCGCGGACCTGCTCGACGAGAACTCCGGGTGCAGGTAGCCGTCGTTGACGAAGCAGGAGGAGTTGCCTATCTCCTGGTCGTAGTTCATGAGGAGCAGGCGGCCGGGGGTGACCTCGTAGCGGGCGGGGTCGGCGAGTTCGACGTCGAGGACCCGGCGGACGATGGTGCGGGTGACCTCGGTGGGGCCGTCGGCCCGGACGACGGGGTAGACGAAGGTGTAGTCGGCCCGCACCGCCACGCCTCCCTGCGTGCCCTTCTCGAACGTCATGCGCCCGCGGGTCTTGATCACGTCGCCGACCGGCCGTACCTCGTCGGGGTCGAAACGGCTGAACAGCGTCACCGGGTCGTGCTTCTCGCTGGGGGAGCGCAAGCCGGTGTCGAGATCGTCGAGGAGCTCGGGCTGCTTGGGGTCGAGCACGGAGAGCGCGGCCGTGGGGCGGGCGCCGCGCACGGTCCTCGGGTCGAGGTTGGCGCCGACCAGCAGCTTCTTCGTCAGCTTCAGCGCTTGTTCCACCCGGTCCTCGGAGACCGCGCCGACGGCCTTCGCCTCGGGCAGGACGATGCCGGCCTCGCCGTCGGCCCAGCGCAGGGCGGGGGAACCGGCGAACGGCTGGTCCAGTGTGGGCCTCTCGGGGCCGGACGCGCCGGGCGCGGCGGTGGGCGCCGTCGACTCGGCGGGCAGCGGCGAGGCCTCGGCGGCCTGGGGCTCCCCCGTACCGAAGGGGTCGCCGGGGAGCAGCGAGGGCTTCAGCGCCACCAGCGCCACGGCCACGGCGACGGGCACACCGAGCACGGCCCACAGCCTGCGGCGCCGGGCGGCGCGGCCGTTCGTCTCCGGCCCGGGGCCGGTGCGCCATCCGGGAGGCGACTCGCCCCGGGCGTCCTGCTCACGCAGCCGCTCGGTCACCATGCGGGCCCGCGCGGACGGCTCCTTGGGAGCGGAGGAACGGATGTCCCGCTCGGTGTCGCGGGTGAACTGTTCCCAGACGTCGTCGGGGATCTCCGAGGCCGACGGCTGCTCGTCGGACGGCTTTTCTGACACGAAGTCAAGATCTAAGCGGGCGGAAAGCGCCTTCACAAGCCTTCACCGGAAGGTCTCGCGTGTGACTCAGCCCACATAAGAATTCTGTGAATGCCAGCACAACCATTCACAGGTTTCACGGATCAAACCTGCCGAACCAAGGGCCACTCCCGCGCCCCACACGCGGAGGCCTCCCCCAACGTTCGTGCCGCATCCCGCGGTACGCCGGACTTTCCGAGGTCTTCATGAAGCTTCGCCGCGCCATGGCAGCAGCGGCCGCTACGGCGGTCATAGCCCCGGTGGCACTGCTCGCGGCACCGGCCGCGTACGCGACCGACGAAACCACGCCCACGCCGAGCGCGTCGGTGAGCGAGTCCGCTCCCGAGACGTCCCCCTCGCCGTCGGCGACCGAGACGACGCCCGAGACGTCGCCGTCGCCGAGCGTGTCCGTGAGCGAGTCCGCTCCCGAGACGTCGAGCTCGCCGAGCGCGTCCGCCACCGAGTCCTCCCCGTCGCCCTCGGCGTCGGAGCCCGAGGAGTCGGAGTCCCCGGACCCCGAGCCCTCGATCTGTGAGGACACCAAGGTCGACGTCAGCATCTCCGGCCTGCCCGGCAAGATCGCGGCGGGCAGCGGCTGGCACAAGTTCTCGCTGAACGTGCTGAACAACTCCGACTCGACGCTGAACGACCTCGACTTCTTCGCCGGGGCCTCCCCCGACAAGAACGGCGAGGAGCTGTTCTCCAGCAAGCAGGTCCGGCTGCAGGCCTGGGACCCCCAGGACAAGATCTGGGTCGACCTCAACGAGGGCGGCTACGCGGTCGGTTACGTCGGTTACACCGACGAGCTGAAGCCCGAGTACGAGGTCGACATCCCGCTGCGCCTCAACGTCAGCAAGTCCGCCCCGGTCGGCGCCGGCTTCTCGCTCGGCGCGACGATCTACGGCGACAACGACGCCGAGTGCACCGGCTTCGGTGACGTGTCGTACAAGTTCCAGATCGTCTCCGCCGGCACGGACACCGGCGGCACCAAGCCGCAGGAAGGCGGCAAGGCGCCCGTCACCGACGAGAAGCCGAGCGGCAACACGCCGGAGGTCACCGGCAGCCTCGCCGAGACCGGCTCCAGCTCCGCCCTGCCGATGATCAGCCTGGTCGGCGGTGCCGCGGTCGTCGCCGGTGCCGGTGCGATCTTCGTGGTCCGTCGCCGCAAGGCCGGCGCGCAGGCGTAAGCCGGAGCGGCCGGCACAGGCCGCGGCACCAAGCAGAAGAGGGACCTGCGCTCGGAGGGGGGCGCAGGTCCCTCTTCTGTTTTCCGACTTCGGTTACTTCTTCGGCGGTACGGCCGGCATGCCGAGGAACGGCAGCCGCAGCGCGCCGAACGCCTCCGCCGGGACCGCCGGGGACTTCGGCTCGACCGGCTGGAGCCGCTCGTAGGCCGAGCCCTGCCGCGGGCGGGGGTCGAGCTCACCCTTGTTGGGCCAGTACGACATGGCCCGCTCGGCCTGGGCGGTGATGGTGAGGGACGGGTTGACGCCCAGGTTGGCGGAGACCGCGGCGCCGTCCACGACGGAGATGCCGGGGTGGCCGTAGAGGCGGTGGTACGGGTCGATCACACCGGACTCGCGGGAGTCGCCGATGGGGCAGCCGCCCAGGAAGTGGGCCGTCAGCGGGGTGCCCATCAGTTCGCCGACGTTGGAGCCCGCGAAGCCGTTGATCTCGGCGGCGAGTGCCGACGCGCCCTCCGTCGCGGCCTTGATCTGCTTGGGGTTGGGGGCGCCGTGACCCTGGCGGGCGGTGAGCAGGCCGCGGCCGGGACCCGACGGTTTCACGTACGTCGTCAGGGAGTTGTCCAGCGACTGCATCACCAGGCCGATGATGGTCCGCTCCGACCAGCGGCGGTTCGACAGGGAGCGCAGCACCAGCAGCGGGTGCTTCGCGGCGTTGGCGAGGAAGCCCAGGACCCGCGAGCTGCCCGAGTTCGTCCCCGCGTACGGCACCTGGAGGATGGACAGACCGCCCATCGAGTTGGAGCCCTTGCCGTAGCGGACCGGCTCGATGTGGGTGTTCGCGTCCGGGTGGATGGAGGACGTGATGGCCACGCCCCGCGTGAAGTCGGCCTTGGGCACGCCATGCGCCTTGCGGTAGCGCCGGTCGTCGGTCTGGGCGCCGACCAGGGCCTCGGAGTTGGTGCGGGTCAGCTCCCCCAGTTTGTCGGAGAGGTGCGGCAGCTGGCCGCCCGCCTTCATGCGGTGCAGCAGGGTCTGGGTGCCGTAGGTGCCGGCGGCGAGGACGACCCGGCGGGCCGTGAAGGTACGGCCCTTCTTCTTGCCGCGGTCGTCGGTGGGCAGGGTGGCGACGGCGAAGCCGCCGCGCGAGTCGTCGGTCAGCGACACGACCGTCGTCATGGGGTGGACCACCGCACCGGCCTTCTCGGCGAGGTGCAGGTAGTTCTCGTTGAGGGTGTTCTTCGCGCCGTGGCGGCAGCCGGTCATGCACTCGCCGCACTCCGCGCAGGCCTTGCGGGAGGGGCCCGCGCCGCCGAAGTACGGGTCGGGCACCTCCTGGCCGGGCTTGGCCTTCACCGCGCCGTCGGCGTCCTCGCCGTCGCCGAAGAAGACGCCGACCGGAGCCATGTGGAAGGAGTCGCCGCAGCCCATCCGCTCCGCGGCGGCCTTCAGGTGGACGTCCGAGGGCGTCATGGTCGGGTTGAGCCGTACGCCCAGCATGCGGCGGGCCTGGTCGTAGTACGGCTTCAGCTCCTCCTGCCAGTCCGTGATGTCACGCCACTGGGGGTCCTCGAAGAACGGCTTCGGCGGGACGTAGAGGGTGTTGGCGTAGTTGAGGGAACCGCCGCCGACACCCGCGCCCGCCAGGACCATGACGTTGCCGAGGAGGTGGATGCGCTGGATGCCGTACATGCCGAGCTTCGGCGCCCAGAGGTAGTTCTTGAGGTCCCAGGAGTTCTTGGGGAGGGTCTCGCGGGTGAAGCGCCGGCCGGCCTCCAGGACGCCTACGCGGTAGCCCTTCTCGGTGAGGCGCAGGGCGGTCACCGAGCCGCCGAATCCGGAACCCACGACGATGACGTCGTAGTCGTAAGCGTCCTGAGGCACGTGCCGTCTCCCCTTCGAGTGTGCAGTGCGGGTGGTCTACCGGAACCTGAACGCCTTCATCAGGCGGAGGCTGCGGCTCATGAACTGGGCGTACTTCTCGTCGTCCATGCCGAGCGAGGGGGCCATGGGGAGCACGCGCTGGTGGGCGACCGTCTGGGCCTCGGTGTACTTGAGGATGCCCTCGGAGCCGTGGCGGCGGCCGAGGCCCGAGTCCTTCATGCCGCCCATGGGCGACTGGACGCTGCCGTAGGCGGGGGCGTAACCCTCGTTGATGTTGACCGTGCCGGTGCGCAGGCGGGCGGCGACCTCCTGGCCGCGGCGGCCGTTCTTCGTCCAGACCGAGGAGTTGAGGCCGTACGCCGTGGCGTTCGCGCGCTCGATGGCCTCGTCCTCGTCGGTGAAGCGGTAGACCGACACGACCGGGCCGAAGGTCTCCTCGCCGCAGACGGACATGTCCGTGGCGACCCCGTCGAGGATCGTGGGCTCGAAGAAGTACGGGCCGATGTCCGGGCGCGCCACACCGCCCGCGACGACCTTCGCACCCTTGGCGACGGCCTCCTCGACGTGCCGCGTGACGGTTTCGAGCTGGCGTTCCCCGACCAGGGACCCCATGTCGGCGCCGTACGCCAGGGACGTGCCGAGGCGCATGGCCTTCGTCCGGGCGGCGAAGCGCTCCAGGAAGGCGTCCGCGATCGACTCGTGGACGAAGAGCCGCTCGATGGAGATGCAGAGCTGCCCGGCGGAGGAGAAGCAGGCGCGTACCGCTCCGGCCGCGGCCTTCTCGATGTCGGCGTCCTCCAGCACCAGCATGGCGTTCTTGCCGCCGAGTTCGAGGGAGACGCCGACCAGCCGGGCGGCGGCCCCCTGGGCGACCTCGCGGCCGGTGCGGGTGGAGCCGGTGAAGGAGACGTAGTCGGCGTGCCGGACGACCTCCGGGCCGACGACCGGGCCGTCGCCGAGGACGACCTGGAAGACGTCGGCGGGCAGCCCGGCCTCGATGAGCAGGTCACGGGCCCACAGGGCGGTCAGGCAGGTCTCCGTGTCCGGCTTCATGACGACGGCGTTGCCGGCGACGAAGGCCGGGAGCGCGTCGCCGACCGACAGTTCCAGGGGGTAGTTCCAGGGGGCGATCTGGCCCACGACCCCGCGCGCGTGGCGCAGTTCGGTGACCTTCGTGAGGGTCGGCATGGCGCCGGCGTGCCGCTTGGGCCGGAGGTAGGCGGACGCCTTGCGGCCGTAGTGGCGGGCGGCGACCGCGACGGCCTGCACCTCCTCGTGGGCGTGCAGCCGGGCCTTGCCGGTCTCCAGCTGTATGAGGTCGAGCACCTCGGCCTGGCGCTCCAGCACCAGGTCGTGGAAACGGAGCAGGACGGCGGCGCGCTGCCGTACGGGGGTCTGTGCCCACACGGCCTGGGCGGCGCGGGCCAGTTGGAAGGCCTCCGCCACGTCCTCGGGCGTCGCCTCCGGGAGGTCCGCCAGCTTCTCGCCGGTGAACGGCGTGTGGTTGGCGGTCCGGCCGGAGCCGGCCACACCCTTGGTGAGCTGGGCGACCAGCTCCGGCGTGACCACGTCCGCGGCGGTGCGGGCGCCCTCCGGGGCGGGGGCGAGGGGGTTCGTGCCGGTCTGTGCCGTGCCGGTCTCTGCCGTCTTCTCGGCGGCCTGCGCGTCCGTCATGAGGCGCAGGGTATGCCGGGACGGAGGCTTTGGGTACCCGTCGGTAATACGGCTTCACCGACTGCACACACGACGCCAGTGACTGCTGGCAACAAACGCGCTGATCAGGACGTTGTGCGTGACCGGCGGGTGTGATTCAGCCTTTTACGATCCCGAGCCGGTCCCGGGCCCCCTCGAACACCGAGGTGCCCTCTTCCTCCTCCGGGGTGCCCTTGGGCATGTCGACGCGCAGTTCGTACATGCGGTCGTCATCGGTGCGGACGATCAGCCGCATGAGGCGCCTTGGGGTCTCGCCCCGGCGGTACGTGGTGTCGGCGAGGGCGGCTTCGTGGCCCTGGACGCCGGTGCGGGCGTACCGGGTTTCTCCCCCGGTCTCCTGCGCCGTCCGGGCCTGGTCCGCCGGGGAGGCCGGTGCCTTGTCCCAGAAGAGGAGACGGACCTGGATCGTGCCGGTGCGCTCGTCGCCGTAGAGCACGGTGCGGGGCTGGTCGGTCGCGCTGCCGGTCCGGTCGAGGGGGCGGTAGTGGCGCGGCAGATGGAGAACGGCCGCCATGTCCGGCTCGGGGTGCGGGCTCCAGACGTCGGTCGCGTCGGCGGCCTGCCCGGCGCTCTCCGCGCTGCTGGTCTCGGCGAGCTGCGTGACGGCCCCTATGCCGCCGGCGAGCAGGGCGGAGAGGAGGGCGAGGGGACCTGGGCGGAGGAGGCTTTGGCGCTTGGCGGGTATGGGGTCCTGCTGCGTGTGGGGGGTGGGAGGGGCGGCGGAGGCGGGGGCGGGCCGGACCTCGGCGGGGGCGACGGCCGGCGCGGCGGTGGACACGGCGGCGGGCACCAGGCCGGGACGGGATGCGGTCCGGTCGTCCGGCTGCCGCGGGTGCCCGGCCGTCCGCGGTTCGGCCGGTGCGGGTCCCGCCACCGCCTCCAGTTCCTTCGCGACCTCCTCCGCGTCCGGCCGCTGTTCGGGGTCCGGCACCAGCAGCCGTGCTATCAGCGGCCCGAGGGGTCCGGCCCGGGTCGGTTCGGGCGGCTCGGCGGCGAGGATCGCGGCGAGCGTGGCCTCCGGTGTGGTCCGGAGGAACGGGGACGAGCCCTCGACGGCCGCGTACAGCAGCGCACCCAGGGACCACAGGTCGGAGGCGGGCCCGGCGATACGGCCGGCGGACATCCGCTCGGGGGCGACGAACTCCGGCGAATCCGCGGCGGCCTCCCCGTTCCCGGTGAGCGGGTCCTCGCCCTGCACATGGGCGATGCCGAAGTCGGTGACGACGACGCGCCCGTGCGGGCCGAGCAGCACATGGGCGGGCTTCACGTCCCGGTGCACGATGCCGACCGAGTGCGCGGCGCGCAGGGCACCGAGCACGGCGAGGCCGATCCGGGCGGCTTCGGGCACGTCGACCGGGCCGCGCCGGAGCCTGTCGGCGAGGGACTCGCCGGGCACCAGCTCCATGACGATCCACGGCAGTCCGTCGAGCGCCTCCGCCGCGTCGAGTTCGTCGGGGCCGACGGGTCCCGGGTGTTCGCCCCGCTGCTCCGCCTCGACGACCACGTCGTGGATGGTGACGGCGGCGGGATGGTCGACGCGGGCGGCGGCCCGGGCCTCGCGGTGCAGCCGGTGGGCCGCCCGCCGGTGGCTCTCGTCCTCCGGGGCGCCCGGCAACCGCGGCTGTCTGACGGCGACTTCACGCTGTTCGAGTTCGTCGAGGGCCCGCCAGACGGTGCCCGTGCCGCCGGAGCCGATGCGCTCGACCAGCCGGTAGCGCCCACCGACCAGCCGGCCCTGGGCGTCGTCGGTCCCGCCCCCGTCGTTACTCATGCCCCATCAGTACCCCGCGGGGCGCGTCCTTGTCGACGCGGGTCGTTTCCGACCGGGTTGAAGGGGCGGAATCAGGTCTTGTCGATGTCCAGATTCGCGATCGCCGTGCTCGCCACCTCGCGTCCACGGGCGGTGAAGTCGCTCTTGTCCGGGTAGCTGACGGTGAGTTTGTACATGTCGCCGCCGGGGGTCCGGTAGTAGAAGATCTGGCACTCCCGGGGGCGTGGATTCTCGCTGTCGTCGGTCGTGAAGGGGACGGTGTTCCGGGCGGCCTTCTTGTCCCGGTACGTGGTCGTCCCGGGGTCGGTCTTCTTCGGCCCCTCGTCCATGTCCAGCTCGTAGCTTCCGCTCTCCTTGAACCGGGTGTCGTCGTCGTACATCTCGGCGGCCGCGGAGTTCGCGATGTTGCCGCCGGTGTCCTCGGCCTTCTTCTCCAGGCTCAGGTTGATCCAGACGCTGCCGCTCCAGTCGGCGTACGTGACCCAGTGCCCCTGGTCGGACTTCCGGTCGGGCACGGTCCGCTGGTACCCGGCGGGGACGGCGAGCGACGCTGCGAGGTCCTTCTCCTGCTTGATCTCCCAGCCCTCGGGCAGCGGCCCGGCGAACGGGTCCGCGATCACCAGGTACGCCGTCACCGCCGCCGCGACGGCCGCGGCACCCAGACCGAGCCACGCCTTGCGGCCGAACCGGACGCCGCCCGGGCCCGTGATGACCCGCACGGCCTGTGTGGGCTGGGCGACGGGCGGGTTCGCGGCCGCCTCCAGCAGGGCCCGCACCTGCGCGGCGTTCGGACGGCGGGCCGGGTCCTTGTCCAGCAGGCCGTTGATGGCCTCGGCGAGCGCGCCCCGGGCGGAGGCCGGGGGCGCGGGCGTGGCGTTGAGGACGGACTGGAGCGTGGCCGGGGTGTTGCTGCGGCGGAACGGCGAGACGCCCTCCGTCGCCGCGTACAGCACCACGCCGAGGGACCACAGGTCGCTGGCCGGTCCCGGGCGCTGCCCCAGCACGCGCTCGGGCGCGATGTACTCGGGCGAGCCGACGAAGCCGCCCGTGTCGGTCAGATTGGTCTCGCCCTCGATCTGGGCGATCCCGAAGTCCGTGAGGACGACCCGGTCGTAGCGGCCGAGCAGCACGTTGTCCGGCTTCACGTCACGGTGCAGGATGCCCGCCGCGTGCGCGGCCTCCAGCGCGCCGAGCACCTCCAGGCCGATCCGGGCGGCCTCGCGCGCGGACAGGGTGCCCTCCTGGAGGGCGGCGCCCAGCGAGCGGCCCCGCACCAGCTCCATCACGATCCAGGGCTGGTCCTCCACGACCGCGACGTCGTGCACGTCGACCACCGCCGGGTGGTCGAGCCGCGCCGCCGCACGGGCCTCGCGACGCATCCGCTCGAAGGCGTTGGCGCGTTCGCGTTCGGGAAGATGCTCCGGAACTCGGGGTTCCTTGACGGCGACCTCCCGGTCCACCGTCTCGTCCTTGGCCCGCCAGACCGTGCCCATGCCGCCGTGCCCGAGCTTGGCCAGCAGCCGGTAGCGCCCTGCGATGAGCCGCCCGGCACCGGCATCCTCGGGCGCCTGGGCCGACTGGGACGGCACGACCTGGGTGGGCGACCCGGCCGGTGTCGCATAGGGATTGCCCGGCACCGGCGCCTGCTGGTTCGGCGGTTGCAGTACAAAACTCGTCGGCTCGTCGGCCCCGGATCGGGCTCCCCCGTTGCTGCTCATGGGTGTATCCATATCGCGCCAACCGCCCGCGTATCCACAAAGGACGCGAGCCGGTCACAGACCCGTGACGTCACCATGGGGTTGTTCTACCTCTTTATGTTGATTCGGGGGCACCGGCGATCACGGGGTGGGCGCGGGCATGTCCGGGGAAACCGGCCGGGTCGCCGGCGCCCGCGGTGTCGTCGTCCTCGGTGCCGTCGTCCTCGGCTTGGTCGTCCTCGGTGTCGTCGTCGCGGAACTCGTCGGCGTGGGGCCGCCGTCCCCGGTGCCCTCCTCCCTCAGCAGCGCCACCGCGGACACCCCCGCCCCCGCCATCGCGGCGACCAGCAGCGCCGCGATGAGCACCCGCCGCGTGGGCTGGCGCAGGAAGGGCTCGTCCGCCCGGCCCGGACCGGGCAGGTCCGCCGGCGGCCCGAGCGGCTGCCGGCCGACGGGATCCTGCGATCGCCGCAGCGGTGCGTCCCCCACCGCCCGCGCGTGTCCGGGTGACGGCCCGTACCCGGGCGGCGGCACCGGCGGTGTGCGGCCCGTGTCGCGGAAGGCCCGGAGCATCCGCTCGGCCCGGTCCGCGTCCAGCCGCCGGTCCGGATCGCGTTCCAGCAGGCCGCGTACGACGGGCAGGAGCGGTTCCGCCTGCGCGGGGGGCTGGATGTCGCCCACGACGACGGCGTGCAGGATGCCGCCCAGCGAGTCACGGTGGAACGGCGACTCCCCGCTGAGGGCGGCGCACAGCAGCGCGCCGAGCGACCACAGGTCGGACTCGGGCCCGGTCCGCACCCCGGACATCCGCTCGGGCGCGGTGTATTCGGGCGAGCCGACGAAGGCCCCGTTCTCGGTGAGCGTGGGTGCGCCCGCGACCTGGGCGATACCGAAGTCGGTGAGGACGATCCGGTCGGTGCCGGCCTCCAGCAGCACGTTGTCCGGCTTGAGGTCACGGTGCAGCACCCCGGCCGCGTGCGCGGCGCCCAGCGCGCCGAGCAGGGCGATGCCGATGCGGGCCGCTTCGGCGGCGTCGACCGGGCCTCGCTGGGCGAGCCGGTCGGCGAGTGAACCGCCCTCGATCAACTCCATGACGATGTAGGGACGTTCGCCGTCCTCGACGACATCGTGGACGACGATGATGTGCGGGTGGCTCAGCTGGGCGACGGCCCGGGCCTCACGGAGCGTGCGGTCCCGCCGCCGGCGCGCCTGGGCCGCGGAGAGCGTCTCGCCGTAGGGGAGCTCCTTGACGGCCACGCTCCGGCCGAGCAGCCGGTCGGTCGCCCGCCAGACCACGCCCATGCCGCCGCGCCCGAGTTTCTCCTCGAGCCGGTAACGGCCCGCGATGACACGCCTGTTGTGCCCCTCGGTCCCCATGCGGCCATCATGCCCCAACGGACGGAACCACTCCGGGGCGGCGAGGTGCGGGTGGCCGAAACAGACGACCCCCTTGTCAGAAGTGCCGCTGCCTCAGGAGGTCTTCTCCTGCCAGCCCTGCAGCAGGGAGGTGAACTGCTTGCGTGCCGTCGGCCAGTCCGCGGCGGGGGCCGACATGTAGAGCGCGTACTCGGTGCCGTCGCGGGCGACGTACGTCTCCTCGATGGCCCGGCGCGGGCCGGGGAACTTGATGTCCTTGGGCTGGGCGGTCCAGGTGTACTCCCACCGGGCGCCCTCCCGGTCACGGTAGACGTTGCGCTCCAGCGTGACCCGCTTGTAGTCGACCAGTCGCTGAAGCTGCTGCTCCAGGTCGAGCTGGTGCGCGTAGGGGTCGGCGAAGTCCGGTGACCTGTCGATGGCGATGCGGACGAAGTGCCGGCCGCCGTCCGGCGAGTAGTCGATCTGCTTGAGCTCGCCCTGCGGGCCGAAGGGCTTGCGCTTCCAGCCCTTGGGCAGGTAGAGGCTGAACCCGGCGGGGTCGTCGTAGCGGGTCCAGCTGGCCGGAACCGAACTGCCGGGCCGTTCCGTGGGCTTCTGCGCATCGGGACCGGCGCTCTGTGACGGCCGGCTCTCGTTCCACCGCTGGAGCATCACGGCCGTGCCTCCGCCGATGATGGCCGCGAGCACGACGACCAGGGCGAGGGTGCGCAGCCGGCGGCGCCTGCCCGAACGGGCCGGCTGCGGTCCGGGTGCCGCGGAGCCGACGACGGTCGGGCCGGCGGGGCCCATGGAACCGGCCGGACCGGTCGGGCCGTAGGGCGGAGTACCGGCCGGGGACGTCCCGGTGGCCGGAGTGCCGGCCAGCGGCGGGAGCGGTGTCCCGGTGTGCGAACCCGAGCCGGTGCTGAAGCCGGTCCCGGTGTGGCCGGTGCCGGTGGTCCCCGTGGTGCCCGTCCCCGGGGCGGTACCGCTGTGGGCGTCCCGGTACGGCGACGGCCCGCCGTACTGCGTCGGCACGTACGCCTGCGCCCCGTTCGGCCGCCGCCCCTCCGCGGCCTCGGCGAGCAGCTGCTCGGCCTCGGGCGCGTCGGGCCGGGTGCCCGGGTCCTTGCGCAGCAGGGCGGTGATGACGGGCGCGAGTGGGCCCGCGTGCCGGAGCTCGGCGGCCTCCTCCTCGACCACGGCCTGCATGGTGGTCAGGGGCGTGGTGCGGCGGAACGGCGACCGGCCCTCCACCGCCGTGTAGAGCGTCGCGCCGAGCGCCCACAGGTCGGAGGACGGGCCCGGGTCGTGGCCGCGCACCCGCTCGGGTGCCAGGTAGTCGACCGAGCCGACGACCTCACCGGTGCGTGTGATGGTCGTGTCGCCCTCGATCTGCGCGATGCCGAAGTCCGTGAGCAGCACGCGTCCGTCGCGGGCGAGGAGGACGTTGCCCGGCTTGATGTCGCGGTGCAGGACCCCGGCGGTGTGCGCGGCGCGCAGGGCCCGCAGCACCCAGAGGCCGATGCGGGCGGCCTCGCGCGGCTCGACGCGCCCCTCCTCCTTGACCGCGTCGGCCAGGGAGCGGCCCTCGACCAGCTCCATCACGATCCACGGGCGGCCGTCGTGCTCCAGTACGTCGTGCACGGTGACGACGGCGGAGTGGTTGATGCGCGCTGCCGCCCTGGCCTCCGCCCGGGTGCGTGCCAGCAGGATCGCCTGCTCGCTCTCGGAGACGTAGAGGGCGGCCGTCAACTCCTTGATGGCGACGGACCGGTGCAGCACCTCATCATGTGCACGCCAGACTCGGCCCATGCCGCCACTGCCGATGGATTCGGCCAGCCGGTAGCGGCCCGCGACGAGCAGGCCCTGCATCTGATTCACGTTGCCCCGCAATGGTCTTGACAGGGTCAGCGTAAGGACCCGCCCTCACCCTGGGAACAAGCGGGGTACCACGGTGACCGCACTGTGACGGTTGTCGACTGCCGGGACGGGAGGCAACCAGAGCGTGAACCGCGGCGTACAGGCGGCGCGGTTCACGCTCACTTCGTCACCTTGTATGTGGCGGCCGCCTGCTCGTACAGCCGCGTCACCTCGTCGCGTTCGGACTCCGGGCCGCGCACCTGGACCACGTGGTAGCGCCCCTCGACCAGCATCGCGAGGTTGCGGACGTACAGTTCGCCCCCGTCGCCGCCGGTCCAGGTGAACTGGCCCTCGGCCATGGTCCGTCCGCCCACCTCGATCGTCTTCAGCCCGGTGGAGGTGGCCCAGCTGGAGTCGCGGTACGGCTGCAGCTCGCGCTCCCGCTCCCGCTGGTAGGCCATCGGGTCGTCGCCGTACTCCGACGCGCTGTCCCGGCCCGCCACGACGATGAGTTCGAAGTCGCCCTTGGAGTAGACGACCTGGCCGCTGCCGCCCCGCGCGCTGCGGTCCCAGCCCTTGGCGACGGCGACCTGGAAGCCCGCCGCGTCCTTGCGCAGGGTGAAGCCGTCGGCGACGTCCGGGCCGGTGGTCTGCGTCTCCGTGGTACCGGCCGACGACGAGGGGCTCTTCTCCGGCTCGGGAGACGTCTGGTCGGGCCGGGGCTCGCTGCTGGCGTCCGGCTCGGGCGCCTGGCTGACCTCACCGGCGGCACCGGTACGGTCGGCGCCGTCCGCGCCGCCGGTCCCCGACTTGGGCATGAAGAGCATGGCGTAGGCGATCGCCGCGGCCATCGCGAGCAGGACCAGCAGGAGCAGGGTGCGGCCGAGGCGGTGCGGCGAACCGGACTCCTTCCGGGCCCGTTTGTGCCGCCCGTGATGGGCGGGCAGCCCGGCCTTCCGCCTGCGCACGAGCTCGCCCCGGCGCCGTACGACGGGCAGCCGCCGGGCGTCCACGGGCGGCGCAGGGACGACGTGCACCCCGGCCTCCGGCTCGGGCGCCGAGCGCACCAGCGAGCGCAGCCAGCCGCGCACTTCCTCGAAGTCGAGGCGCTCGGTGGGGTCCTGCCGCAGCAGCGACTCCACGACCGGCCGCAGCGGGCCGCACTCCTCGGCGTACGCGGGCGGTTCCGCGCACACCATCTGCACCAGCTCGGCCGTGGACTCCTCCGGGTAGGGCGCGTGCCCCTGCACGGCCCTGAAGAGCAGGGCGCCCAGCGCCCACAGGTCGGTCGCGGGTCCGATCGGCGCGGCCAGCTGCCAGTTCTCGTGCACGGGGCCGGCCTGCTCCGGCGCCCAGCGTTCCGTGACGGGCCCGACCACGGCCATCCGCGCCTGCCGCGCCCGCTCGGCGGCCAGCGCCGTGGCCGGACCGCGCCGGGGGGCGGGGGTGCCGGCGACCAGGTCGTCCCAGCGGGCGGACTCGCCGTGGGCCGCGGTGTCCGCGGCCGGGGGGAGCGCCGCCTGCTCCCGGCCCTGCGGAACCGGCGCCCCGCCGGTCGTGCCGCGGGGCGTGGCGCCGTGCCATGCCGTGGTCCGGGGACTGCCGCCCACGCCGTAGGGGTCCGCGATCCGCCCGGGCGGTACGGCCCCGGGGGCGGTGCCCTGCCCGGGAATGTACGGGGACTGCGCCGGCTCGTTGCCGTAGGGCGCTGCCCCGCCGTCCGGCGCGGGGCGGGCTCCGGGCAGGGCCGCCCGCCCGCCCTGCTGCGCCTCCTGCACCCGTGCGGCGGCCCGGGCACCGGCCCGGTAGGCCGCGATCGCCCCGGCACGCGCCGCCCGGGGGTCTCCGCTCTCCTCCACCGGACCGCGCGCCGGTACGACCCGGCCGCCACCCGTGGTCCCGCCCCCCGCCGAGGGCAGCCCCCTGGCCTCGCGGGCCTCTATGGCGGCGCGCCGCGCGGCCTCGGGATCACCCGCGCCACCGATGCCACCGGCGGGCCCGGGGCCCGGACCGCCCGCGCCGTTGACCGGCCCTGCGCCGCCCTCGTGGCCGGATTCCTCGAAGGGCGGTTCGGGAACCGGGTCATATCCGCACAGGGCCTCCTCCGCCGCGCCCACCGCCAGCCCGGTCAGCATCACCCGGCCGTCGTCGCAGACGAGCACCGTGCGCGCGGTGATGTTCCGGTGCACCCAGCCGTGCGCGTGCAGCACCCGAAGGGCCATCAGGACGTCGGAGGCCACTTCGGCCGCCCGGTAGGGCGTCAGCGGCTTCTCGGCAAGCAGCGCCGCCAGCGGACGCGCGGCCACCAGCTCGCTGACGATCCACAGCGAACCGCCCTCGGCGAACACGTCGAAGACCTGGTCGAGTCGGGGGTGGTCGGGAATGGCCGCCGCGGCCTGCGCGGCCTCGACGGCGCGCCGCACCACCGGGTCCGTGGGCCGCCGGGTGCCCGCGCGGGCACCGGAGCGCCGCGCACCACCGTCACGCGCCGTGAAACCGTCGGGCAGTCCTTCCGCGTCGAGGACCTCGGCCTCGACCACCTCGGGCAACGGCACCTGACGGACCAGGACTTCCTGTCCGCTGTAGGTGTCGAAGGCCCGGGTCTCGGTGAGTTCGTACTCGTCGGACGGCGGCAGGGGCAGGCGGTAGCGGTCGGCGAGCACCCGGCCCGCGTAGTCGTCCACGTTGCCTCCCCCGGCAGCCCGTTCGGTCACATCCGTTCGCCCCGCGGTCCGTTCCGGCTGCGCACGGTCCGCAAACATTTACGATACGTGCCGCAGGCAACCCGCAATGCGGTGATGCCAGATCTCACTCCCCAAACCCGGGGCGCCTCATGCTCAGGACTTGGGTTCGAAGGTCTTCGTCAGCGTCCGCCAGGTCTCCTTGCGCAACGCGCCGTCCCAGCCGGCCGCCTTCGCCGTGTACATCAGCGCGTACCCCTGCCGGTCGTCGACCACGAAACCCCGGTCGATCGTGCGGTACTTGGTGCCGCCGTCCGTGTAGGTGAACTCCCAGTCGGCCGTGTTCCAGCCGCGGTACTCCACCTTCTCTATGCGGATCTGCTTGTACTGCGCGCGCACCATGTAGCGCTCCTGGTTCTTCCAGTCCGCCACCGGGTCGCCCTTGGGCGTGGACGTCCAGGCGATGAGCAGCTTCTGCCCGTCGGGCCCGGTGAAGCGGTCGCCCGCCGCACCCGTGGACTGGTACTTCCACCCCTTCGGCAGACCGATCGAGTACCCCTGGTCACCCTGGTGAGTCGACTTCACCGCGGTGCCCTTCCCGCCGCCGGTGCCGCCCTCGCCCGAGGAACCGTTCGCCCCGCCGCCCGGCTTGCCGTCCGAGGCGGGCCCGGACGGGGCGGGCTGGGTCTCCCCGCTGTCCGTGCGCGTACCGCCTTCGTCGTCGCCCTTGGTGCTGCTCGACGCCGTCGCGACGGTCTTCCCGCCGCCCGCACCGGAGGCGCCCTCCGAGTCCTTGCCGTCACCGTTGAGCACGATCGCGAGCACGGTGCCGATCACGGCGAGCACCACGACCACCGCGATGATCATCAGGGTCCGCCGCGGCACCACGTCGGTCAGCGGCGCCCGGGGCACGGGCCGCGGCGGCAGGTCCGGCGGCGGCACGACGGGCCACCCCGAACTCCGCCCACCGGACGCCGTCTTCGCTTCCGGCCCGCTCCGCTCAGCGGAACCGGCGGCCGCCGCCGGGCCCGGCTGAGCCCCGGACGCATCCGCGGCACCGCCCCGGCCCGCCCCGCTGTCCGACTCGGTGGAGGCCGTACCCGCCGCCGGGGAAGAACCCTTGCCGGCCCCGGACTTGCCCCCCGACGTGGCACCGGCGGCCGATCCAGCGGCAGCCGTCCCCACGGCAGCCTTGCGCACGGAACGCAGCGCCCCGCGCAGCCGCTCCCCGGCCTCCTCGCCCCGCTTGCCCCCGGAGCCCGAGGAACCGCCCTTGCCCGAGGACCGGTCCGGCTGCGCCGGCAGCGGCACGACCTTCGTCGCGTCCAACGGCTCCGCCTCGGCCTTCTCGGGCGCGCGCAGGACCGAGTTCAGCATCGCCCGGGCGCCCGCGTCGTCCAGCCGCTGCGCGGGGTCCTTCGTGAGCAGCCCGTGGATGACGTCCTTCAGCGGACCCGCGTTCTTCGGCTCCTCCAGCGGCTCGGTCATCACGGCCGTGAGGGTCGCTATGGCCGACCCCTTGTCGTACGGCGGCGCGCCCTCCACCGCCGCGTACAGCAGCCCGCCGAGGGACCACAGGTCGGCCGCCGGGCCCGGCTTGTGCCCGCGCGCCCGCTCCGGGGAGATGTAGGAGGGCGCGCCGACGAGCATGCCCGTCGAGGTGATGGACGGGTCGCCCTCGACCTGGGCGATGCCGAAGTCGGTGAGCACGACCCGGCCGTCCTCGGCGATCAGCACGTTCGACGGCTTCACGTCGCGGTGCAGGATGCCCTCGCGGTGGGCGGACCGCAGCACGTCGAGCACGGCGAGCCCGACCTCGGCGGCGCGCCTCGGTTCGAGGAGGCCGTCCTCCCGGATGACCTCGGCGAGCGACTTGCCCTCGACGAGCTCCATCACGATCCAGGGCCGGTCGTCCTCCTGGACGACGTCGAAGACCGTCACGGCGCTGTTGTTGCGGATCCGCGCGATCGCCTTGGCCTCGCGCAGCGTCCGCGTGATCAGCCGCCGCTTCTCCTCCTCGTCGATGTTCGACGGGAACCGCAGCTCCTTTACGGCGACCGTCCGCCCGAGGGTCTCGTCCTGGGCCCGCCACACCGTGCCCATGCCTCCCCGGCCGAGCACCTTGCCCAGCCGGTAACGCCCCGCGAGGAGACGCTCCCTGTTGTCCTGACGAGTGTCCTGACGAGATGTGCCCGCCCGCTCCGCCTCCGACATGCGTCCCCTCATACAACCCGCCCTGACAGAGCCTCCATTGTCTCTCACCCGACAAGTGCCCGGCGCCCAGGGGCCCCCTGGCGGGCACCCGCGGGCCCGCCCCGCGGGAACCCGGGTGCGTCCCGCCCCGCGCGGCCTTGCATGATGGGCCCTGATCAGGGAGGAGCCCGCATGCCGCCGTTTCGGACATTGCTGGCACTGCCGGTGGCAGCCGCCCTGTTCGGTCTGCCGCCGGCCGACTCGTCCGCCCTCTCGATGCCGCCCGCCGACGCGGTGCTGCCGCTGCTGGTGACCCAGGGCAGGGTCCCGGCCGCGGCACTGCTGGCCCAGGAGGGGACCACGACCCGCTATGCCGGCACCGAGCCGGGCATCGCCCGGCCGGACCACTTCCGCGCCGGGAGCATCACGAAGACGTTCATCGCGACGGTCGTGCTGCAACTGGCCGCCGAGCACCGGCTGTCGCTGTCCGACACGGTGGAGCAGCACCTGCCGGGTCTGGTGCGAGGAGCGGGCAACGACGGCCGCGGGCTGACCCTGCGCTCCCTGCTCACCCACACCAGCGGACTGCACGACTTCACCACGGACACCGACGGAACCGCGCCCGTCACACCTCGTCAGGCCCTGAACATCGCTCTCACCCACCCCCCGTCCGAACGCGGCCGCTTCGCCTACTCGAACACCAACTACGTCCTGCTCGGCATGGTCATCCAGCAGACCACCGGCCACTCGTACGCCACCGAGGCTAAGCGCCGCATCATCACTCCCCTGCGTCTGACAGGCACCTCCTTCCCCGGATCCCGCACCACGCTGCCCTCTCCGCACGGCCGGGCCTACGCCGCCGACGGAACCGACGTCACCGAACTCGACCCGCGGGCGGCCGGAGCCGCGGGTGAGCTGGTGACCACACTCGCCGACCTGGACCGCTTCTACTCGGCCCTGCTCGGCGGCCGGCTGCTGCCCCCGCACTGGCTGCGCGAGATGCTCGACACCCGCGCCGCACACGGCGCGTACGGCATGGGGCTGTTTCCCGAGAAACTTCCGTGCGGCACGACGGTGTGGGGGCACAACGGGCACATATCCGGCAGCTACGTGCGCACCGCAGCCACCGCCGACGGCCGGCGTGTCCTCACCTTCCGCGTGAACACGGACGCGATAGCAGATCACGGCCTTGAACCCGCCTTACTCGCCGCCGAGTTCTGCCCCCGCACCTCGTAGAACGTCCCGGTTCCGAACGGAGATCCCGTTTCCCGACACTCGTTCGGGTGATACCGGGAGCGTCCTCCCGGGACAGGTGCCTACAACGGCACGATGTCCGGCGCCCCCAGCCGCGCCGCGTCCGCCGTCAGGTCGTCGGGCTGCCGCTGCGACTCCCGCTCGGCCTCCACCCGCTTCTGGTAGTGCTCGACCTCGCGCTCGATCTGGTCCTTGTCCCAGCCGAGGACGGGCGCCATCAGCTCGGCGGCGTCGCGTGCGCTGCGGGCGCCCCGGTCGAAGGTCTCGATCGAGATGCGCGTGCGCCGTGTCAGCACGTCGTCCAGGTGCCGCGCCCCCTCGTGGGAGGCCGCGTACACGATCTCGGCGCGCAGATAGTCGTCGGCCGCCGCCAGGGGCTCGCCCAGTGACGGGTCCTCCGCGATGAGCGCGAGGAGTTCCTCGGTCATCGTCCCGTAGCGGTTCAGCATGTGCTCGACCCGCACCACGTGGAGTCCGGTCCGGGCGGCGATCCGCGCCCGCGCGTTCCACAGCGCCCGGTAGCCCTCGGCGCCCAACAGCGGCACGTCCTCGGTGACGCACTCGGCGACGCGCATGTCGAGCCCGTGCACCGCCGCGTCCACCGCGTCCTTGGCCATGACCCGGTACGTCGTGTACTTGCCGCCCGCCACGACGACCAGCCCGGGCACCGGATGCGCCACGGTGTGCTCGCGCGACAGCTTGCTGGTGGCGTCCGACTCGCCGGCGAGCAGCGGCCGCAGGCCCGCGTACACGCCCTGGACGTCGTCCCTCGTGAGCGGCACGGAGAGCACCGAGTTCACGTGGTCCAGCAGGTAGTCGATGTCCGCGCTGGACGCGGCCGGGTGGGCCTTGTCGAGGTCCCAGTCGGTGTCCGTGGTGCCGACGATCCAGTGCCTGCCCCAGGGGATGACGAACAGCACCGACTTCTCCGTGCGCAGGATCAGGCCGGTCGTGGAGTGGATCCGGTCGCGCGGTACGACCAGGTGGATGCCCTTGGACGCCCGGACGTGGAACTGGCCGCGCTCCCCGACCATGGCCTGGGTGTCGTCCGTCCACACGCCGGTGGCGTTGACGACCTGCTTGGCGCGGATCTCGTACTCGCCGCCCCCCTCGACGTCCTGCACCTTCGCGCCGACGACCCGCTCGCCCTCGCGCAGGAAACCCGTCACGCGGGCGCGGTTGGCGGCCTTGGCGCCGTAGGCCACCGCCGTGCGCACCAGGTTCGTCACGTACCGGGCGTCGTCCATCTGCGCGTCGTAGTACTGCAACGCCCCGACCAGGGCGTCCTTCTTCAAGCAGGGGGCCACACGCAGGGCGTGAGAGCGCGTCAGATGACGGTGCACCGGCAGGCCCCGGCCGTGCCCGCGCGCCATGGACATGGCGTCGTACATGGCGACGCCCGACCCGGCGTACAGCCGCTCCCAGCCCTTGTGCTGCAACGGGTACAGGAACGGCACGGGCTTCACCAGGTGCGGGGCGAGCCGCTCCAGCAGCAGGCCGCGTTCCTTCAGGGCCTCGCGGACGAGTGCGAAGTCGAGCATCTCCAGATAGCGCAGGCCGCCGTGGATGAGCTTGCTGGACCGGCTGGAGGTGCCGGACGCCCAGTCGCGCGCCTCGACCAGACCGGTGGACAAGCCCCGCGTCACGGCGTCGAGCGCGGTGCCCGCACCGACCACGCCTGCACCCACGACCAGCACGTCCAGCTCGCGCTCGGCCATGGATGCGAGTGACTCGGCGCGTTGCGCCGGTCCGAGTGTCGCTGTCCTCACCGCTGCCTCCCGCTCATCGGTCGTGCGGGCCGCACCCGTCGGGCGAGGCCCCGTCCGTATCCCCCTGCCCAGATTCTGACCGGGTTGCCCGGCTTCAGCCACCACGGGCCCGCAGCCTGTGGACAACGCTCACGGAACACTCACCGAAACTCGGCCGGGCAATCCCGCATATCGGTCATATTTACTCCTAGTCTGACATTGCGCTCGCCCGTCCTGTCCACAGGGCTTGCGCACCTGTCCCACTTCGGCTATCGGGAAGGACGGCCGCCATGCCCGCAGATCTCGCCGTCATCGGACTCGGCCCGTACGGCCTGCCCCTGGCCCAGGCCGCCGTCGCCGCCGGCATCCCCACCATCGGCTACCGGACCGGACCCGAGGCGGGCTCGCTCAGCCCCGCCGAACTGCGCCGGATGCTCTCGGGGGGCTTCCGGCCGACCACCGACCCGGCCGAGCTCGGCCGGGTGCGCACCGCAGTCATCTGCGCGCCGACCCCGCGGGGCGCGGACGGCGGACTCGACCTGAGCCAGCTGGAGGCGGCCGCCCGCACCCTGGCCGCCCAGCTGCGCCCGCACACCACAGTGATCCTGGAGTCCCCCGTGTACCCGGGGACGACGGAGGAATTCCTGCGTCCGCTCCTGGAGGAGGGCTCCGGTCTGCGCGCCGGCCGCGATTTCCACCTCGCGTACTCCCCCAGCCGCGTCGACCCCGGCAACCGCGACGTCACACCCGCGACCACCCCCAAGGTCATCGGCGGTCTCACCCCGGCCTGCACCGAGTCGGCCGCCGCGTTCCATGCACGGCTGACCGACAAGGTGGTACGCGCGCGTGGACCCCGCGAAGCGGAGACCGTGCAGTTGCTGGAGACCAACTACCGGCACGTGAACATCGCCCTCGTCAACGAGATGGCCGTCCTCTGCAACGACCTGGGCGTCGACCTCTGGGACGTCATCCGCTGCGCGGAGACCAAGCCGTTCGGCTTCCAGGCCTTCCGCCCCGGCCCCGGCGTCGGCGGCCACTCCGTCCCCCAGGACATGACCGCAGGCGGCGGCCGCGGCCTGCGCATGGTGGAGCTGGCCCAGGAGGTCAACAACCGCATGCCGGGCTACGTCGTCCAGCGTGCCGCCACACTCCTCAACGAACACGGCAAGTCGGCCCGGGGCGCCCGCGTGCTCCTCCTCGGCGTCACCTACAAGCCCGACCTCGCCGACCTCCAGGGCACTCCGGCCCGGGAGATCGCCCTGCGTCTGAGGGAACTGGGCGCGACGGTCAGCTACCACGACCCGTACGTCCCGTCCTGGAGCGTCTACGACCACCCGGTCCCCCGCGCTGACTCCCTCTACGAGGCAGCAGCCGACGCGGACCTGACCATCCTCCTCCAGCAGCACCGCACGTACGACCTCCAGGGCCTGTCGGTGAAGGCCCAGCTGCTGCTGGACACGCGCGGGGCGGCGCCGACGGGGGCGGCGCATCGGTTGTGAAGGGGGGCACGCGGGGTGCGTGAGCCCAGGCGACTGGTGGCATGAGGTACGCGGCGCGGGTACCTTACGGACACAGGTGGAGCCCACCGCAGCGGTCACTGCGGCAGGCTCCTGGATGGATCACGGAGTGTCCGCCCCTAGTCTTCCTGGGGGCGGCCGCTCACCATCCGAAAATCCGCAAGATCCACCTCCTCCGGCACTGCACCGTCCGAAACGGAGCCGGTCCCAGCGGGTGGGCTTGCGGTGACGTCCCATGGGCGCCCCCTTCCACGACGCCGCCCATTGACCCGGTAGGCGGCACGTCGGATTTCGGGCCGGGCCCCGAGGGCCGGGGTCCGGACCGTGTCCTTGGAAGGGGGCTCCCAGAAGAACCTGGGCGCCGATCAAGGACACTAGCGTCTCGAAACCGCCCCCCACGGGGCCGAACGGCCCGAAGGCACCCGTGCGCCCCCCAACGGCAACACGCGCCCCGCCAGAGCCACTTGGGCACGCAGAAGGGCCCGGCCACTCCCCCGAGCGACCAGGCCCTTCTCAGCCGGAACGGACTACCGGCGGTGCTGCGAGTCCGCCACCGTCACCTCGACGCGCTGGAACTCCTTGAGCTCGCTGTAGCCGGTCGTGGACATGGCGCGGCGCAGGGCGCCGAAGAGGTTCATCGAGCCGTCGGGGGTGTGGGACGGACCTGTGAGGATCTCCTCCAGGGTGCCGACCGTGCCGAGGGCGACCTTCTTGCCGCGCGGCAGCTCCTCGTTCACGGCCTCCATGCCCCAGTGGTGGCCCTTGCCCGGGCCGTCGGTCGCGCGGGCCAGCGGGGAGCCCATCATCACCGAGTCCGCGCCGCAGGCGATCGCCTTGGGCAGGTCGCCTGACCAGCCGACACCGCCGTCCGCGATCACGTGCACGTACCGGCCGCCCGACTCGTCCATGTAGTCACGGCGCGCCGCGGCCACGTCGGCGACCGCCGTCGCCATGGGGACCTGGATGCCGAGCACGTTGCGCGTGGTGTGCGCGGCGCCGCCGCCGAAGCCGACGAGCACACCGGCCGCGCCGGTACGCATCAGGTGCAGGGCCGCCGTGTACGTGGCGCAGCCGCCGACGATCACCGGGACGTCCAGCTCGTAGATGAACTGCTTCAGGTTGAGCGGCTCGTGCGCGCCGGAGACGTGCTCCGCGGAGACCGTCGTACCGCGGATGACGAAGATGTCCACGCCCGCGTCCACGACGGCCTTGGAGAACTGGGCGGTGCGCTGCGGGGAGAGCGCGGCGGCGGTGACGACGCCGGAGTCGCGCACCTCCTTGATGCGCTGCCCGATCAGCTCCTCCTTGATGGGGGCCGCGTAGATCTCCTGCAGACGGCGGGTCGCGGTCTCCGCGTCCAGACCGGTGATCTCGTCGAGCAGCGGCTGCGGGTCCTCGTAGCGCGTCCACAGGCCTTCGAGGTTCAGTACACCGAGGCCGCCGAGCTCGCCGATGCGGATCGCGGTGGCCGGGGAGACGACCGAGTCCATGGGGGCGGCCAGGAAGGGCAGCTCGAAGCGGTAGGCGTCGATCTGCCAGGCGATCGAGACCTCCTTCGGGTCCCGCGTACGGCGGCTGGGGACGACGGCGATGTCGTCGAAGGCGTACGCCCGGCGGCCGCGCTTGCCGCGCCCGATCTCGATCTCAGTCACGTCTGTGGCCTTTCCCTGATGCGTTGCAGCGTCTTCCAGTATCGCCGACGGGCACGGCGAGGGCGGCCCCGGATGCTCCGGAGCCGCCCTGGGAGGCCGGCCGCTACTTGCTGCGGCTGTAGTTCGGTGCCTCGACCGTCATCTGGATGTCGTGCGGGTGGCTCTCCTTGAGGCCGGCCGACGTGATCCGGACGAAGCGGCCCTTGGTCTCCATCTCGTCGATGGAGGCGGCGCCCACGTAGCCCATCGTCTGGCGCAGACCGCCGACGAGCTGGTGCAGGACGTTGGCCAGCGGGCCGCGGTAGGGCACCTGGCCCTCGATGCCCTCGGGGACGAGCTTGTCGTCGGAGCCGACCTCGGCCTGGAAGTAGCGGTCCTTGGAGTACGACTTGGCCTGGCCGCGGGACTGCATCGCACCGAGCGAGCCCATGCCGCGGTACGACTTGAACTGCTTGCCGTTGATGAACTGCAGCTCGCCCGGGGACTCCTCACAGCCGGCGAGGAGGCTGCCCAGCATCACGGTGTCGGCGCCGGCGGCCAGGGCCTTGCCGATGTCGCCGGAGTACTGCAGGCCGCCGTCGCCGATCAGCGGGATGCCCGCCGGACGGGCCGCGAGGGACGCCTCGTAGATGGCGGTGACCTGCGGGACACCGATACCGGCGACCACACGCGTGGTGCAGATCGAGCCGGGGCCCACGCCCACCTTGATGCCGTCGACACCGGCGTCGATCAGCGCCTGGGCGCCGTCACGCGTGGCGACGTTGCCGCCGATCACGTCGACGCCGACGCTCGACTTGATCTTCGCCATCCAGCTGAGGGCGTTGCTGTTGTGGCCGTGCGAGGTGTCGACGACCAGGAAGTCCACACCGGCACCGGCGAGCGCCTGGGCACGCTCCAGGGCCTCGGGGCTGGCTCCCACGGCCGCACCGACGAGCAGCCGGCCCTCGGAGTCCTTGGCCGCGTTGGGGTACTGCTCGGCCTTGACGAAGTCCTTGACCGTGATGAGGCCCTTGAGGACACCCGCGTCGTCGACCAGGGGAAGCTTCTCGATCTTGTGGCGGCGCAGCAGCTCCATGGCGTCGGCGCCGGAGATGCCGACCTTGCCGGTGACCAGCGGCATCGGCGTCATGACCTCGCGCACCTGACGCGTGCGGTCGGTCTCGAAGGCCATGTCGCGGTTGGTGACGATGCCGAGCAGCTTCTTGTTGCCGTCGGTGACCGGGACGCCGCTGATGCGGAACTTGGCGCACAGGGCGTCGGCCTCGCCCAGCGTGGCGTCGGGGTGCACCGTGATCGGGTCGGTGACCATGCCGGACTCGGAGCGCTTCACCAGGTCGACCTGGTTGACCTGGTCCTCGATGGAGAGGTTGCGGTGCAGCACGCCGACACCGCCCTGGCGGGCCATCGCGATCGCCATGCGCGACTCGGTGACCTTGTCCATGGCGGCGGACAAGAGCGGGATGTTGACCCGTACGTTGCGGGAGATGCGGGACGAGGTGTCGACCGCGTTGGGGAGCACTTCGGATGCACCCGGCAGCAGCAGCACGTCGTCGTAGGTCAGCCCGAGTGTCGCGAATTTACCGGGCACTCCGTCGACGTTGGCAGTCATGACACCTTCCCCAAATGGCCTTGATCGGTGCGGATGTCCATGCTAACGGGAAGCGAGGCTGTCTCATTCCACGGTTCCGCCTGGCTCCGGGCTTCGTATGTTCGTACGGAAGCGGCGCACCGCCTGTTCAACTGAGGGGTTCTTCAAGCAGGGCTACTGCTCGGCCAGCGCCCGCAGCCGGCTCAGCGCCCTGTGCTGCGCCACCCGGACCGCACCGGGTGACATTCCCAACATCTGACCGGTCTCCTCGGCCGTCAGCCCCACCGCGATCCGCAGCAGCAGCAGCTCCCGCTGGTTCTCGGGGAGGTTGGCCAGGAGTTTCTTGGCCCATTCCGCGTCGCTGCTGAGCAGGGCGCGCTCCTCCGGGCCGAGGGAGTCGTCCGGGCGCTCGGGCATCTCGTCGGAGGGCACCGCCGTCGAGCCGGGGTGGCGCATCGCCGCGCGCTGGAGGTCGGCGACCTTGTGCGCGGCGATGGCGAAGACGAACGCCTCGAAGGGACGCCCGGTGTCCCGGTAGCGCGGCAGTGCGAGGAGCACCGCGACGCAGACCTCCTGCGCGAGGTCCTCCACGAAGTGCCGGGCGTCGCCCGGGAGACGGGACAGACGGGTGCGGCAGTAGCGCAGGGCCAGGGGGTGGACATGGGCGAGCAGGTCGTGCGTCGCCTGCTCGTCCCCGTCGACGGCGCGGTGGACGAGCGCACCGATCGCGCCCTGGGCATGGGCCGCCTCGTCGTCGCGCATCGGTCCATGGTGCCTTGCGGCCGCCGGCTGCGCGGCACCGCTCCCGTTGTTGTGCACCGAAGCGTTATGAGCAGGTGCGCCGGCACTCATCCGCTGCGCCCTCCCCTTCCGCTCGACCGACTCGTCCCCGAGGAACTCCACACCCTCAAGGATGCGGCATCCGCGGCGAAACGAGCAGCGGGCATCCGGCGAACCCCCGGTTCACCCGCGCCCACCTGGCATTCCGTGCCCTCAGCAGGACCGCTGGGGCCTGCCGTTCGAATCATCCCGGGGAGGTGGGGCCTCGCCTGCACCCTCCCGGGCTCTCGGCCTCCCCCGGGCCGGGGCAGATCCCTGACGGCGCTGTCGCCGGCCGCCGGCGTCCGTCCACGCCGGTGCGGCTCGCGCGGGGGCATCCGGGTGCCCCCGCCCTCCGGTCCTGGCCGGAGGCCGCGCGTCGAAACCGGCCCGATCCGAAGGACGGACGTGATCCGAACGACAGGCCCTAGCGCACCAGACCCCACCGGAAACCGAGCGCCACGGCGTGGGCCCGGTCCGAGGCGCCGAGCTTCTTGAACAGGCGCCGGGCGTGCGTCTTGACGGTGTCCTCGGAGAGGAACAGCTCGCGGCCGATCTCCGCGTTGGAGCGGCCGTGGCTCATGCCTTCGAGGACCTGGATCTCACGCGCGGTGAGCGTGGGCGCCGCGCCCATCTCGGCCGAGCGCAGCCGACGCGGGGCGAGCCGCCAGGTCGGGTCGGCCAGGGCCTGGGTCACCGTCGCGCGCAGTTCCGCGCGGGAGGCGTCCTTGTGCAGATAACCGCGGGCACCGGCGGCGACCGCGAGGGCCACGCCGTCCAGGTCCTCGGCGACGGTGAGCATGATGATGCGCGCACCGGGGTCGGCGGACAACAGCCGCCGGACCGTCTCGACGCCGCCCAGTCCGGGCATGCGTACGTCCATCAGAATCAGGTCCGAGCGGTCGGCCCCCCAGCGGCGGAGGACTTCCTCGCCGTTGGCCGCCGTCGTCACGCGCTCTACGCCGGGCACGGTCGCGACCGCACGACGGAGCGCCTCTCGGGCAAGCGGGGAGTCGTCGCAGACGAGGACGGATGTCATGACCGCCCTCCGCAGCTGATGCGCGTCACCTTGAGCCTCCAGGCTGGTACGAAATCGTCACCTGTGCGGTCGACCGTCTCGGACGCCCGCCCGAGCGCTTGTTCCTTCAACCGCCTCGCACTCTCAACGACGGTCACTCGAAAGAGTTACGGGGGCGGCTGCCATCTTCGGCACTCTACGTGAGGGGGCGGACACGGTGCAGATATGCGCAGCAGACCCTCGAACTTTCATCACAACCTATGCCCCATTTAGACCCATTTCTTCCGCTTTGCCAGTGTCTGGAGCTAGATTCGCAATGAGTCATATTTTCATCTCCTTAGATCGTAGTTGTACGGTCGTAGACACCGGATCCGCCCAGAACGGCTACAAGGGGTCACGTAATGGCAGATTTCTCCCGCCTTCCCGGACCGAACGCGGACCTGTGGGACTGGCAGTTGCTGGCTGCCTGTCGTGGCGTGGACAGCTCGCTCTTCTTCCATCCGGAGGGTGAGCGCGGTGCGGCGAGGAGCGCTCGTGAGAACTCGGCCAAGGAGGTCTGCATGAGGTGCCCGGTGCGCGCCGAGTGCGCTGCCCACGCCCTGGCGGTGCGTGAGCCGTACGGCGTGTGGGGCGGGCTGACCGAGGACGAGCGCGAAGAGCTGATGGGGCGGGCGCGCAACCGGCTGGTGTCGGCGACGGCATCGGGCGGGCACACCGCCTCGAACAACTGAAGTAACGTTTCTGCGAATGGGCACGCGCACGCGTGCCGTTGGTTTTTGGACGCGCCGGCCGCGCTAGCGGCGGGCGGCCCGGGCCAGCTGATCGAGCGTCGCCGCCACGGCCGGGACCTGTGCGAGGTCGGGCAGGGTGAGCGCGACGATCTCCCGGCGCACCGCCGGTTCGAGGCGAACGGTGCGCACACCCCGGGGCCGTACCGATTCGACGGCCAGCTGGGGCAGCACGGCCACGCCCAGACCGGCGCCGACGAGGCCGACGACGGCCGGGTAGTCGTCGGTCGCGAAGTCGATGCGCGGGGTGAAGCCGGCCGCCGCGCACACCTCGACCAGCTGTCCGCGGCAGCGCGGGCAGCCCGCGATCCACGGCTCCTCGGTCAGCTCGCCGATGTCGACGGACTCCGCGCCCGCGAGCCGGTGCCGCTCCGGCACGAGTGCGACGAGCCGGTCCGACAGCAACGGCCGTACGACGAGGTCGTCCCACTCCTCCGCGCCCGCCGCCCCCTCGTAGCGGAAGGCGAGCGCCACGTCGCAGTCGCCCTCGCGCAGCAGTCCGACGGAGGCGGGCGGCTCGGCCTCCTCCAGGGAGACGCGGGTGCCCGGGTGCGCCTCGCGCAGCGCGGCGAGGGCCGTGGGGACGAGGGTGGAGCTGCCGCTGGGGAAGGAGACGAGCCGGACCCGGCCCGCGCGCAGCCCGGCGATGGCGGCGACCTCCTCCTCGGCGGCCGTGAGCCCGGCGAGGATGCCGGCGGCGTGCCGCACCAGGGCCTCGCCGGCCTGGGTCAGGCGCATCTCCCGTCCGGTGCGGATCAGCAGAGGCGTGCCGACGGAGGTCTCCAGGGCCTTCATCTGCTGGCTCACGGCGGGCTGGGTGCAGCCCAGCTCGCGGCCGGCGGCGGAGAAGGAGCCGGTGGTCGCGACGGCGCGCAGGACGCGGAGATGACGTGCTTCGATCACCCTTCGAGAATAAGTCACCCTTTGATGTAGCTGCGAATAATGCGTCGACGCTTTGGGGAGCGGTCGCCTACCTTTCGGGCATGAAGCTTCTGTCAGTGAATCTGGGCCGCGCCGAGGCCGTGCCGTACACCGACAACGCTGAGGGCGTGACCGGGATCGACAAGCGGCCGGTCGACGGGCCGGTGCGGGTGTCCGCGCCCGGGCCCAAGGGCGTCGGAGGGAGCGGGCTGGCCGGGGACGCGGTGTGCAAGCTGGAGCACCACGGCGGCGACGACCAGGCGGTGTACGCCATGGCCCGCGAGGACCTGGACGAATGGGAGCGCGAGCTGGGCCGGACGCTGGCCGACGGCGCGTTCGGCGAGAACCTCACGACCCGCGGTCTGGACGTGTCCGGTGCCCTGATCGGCGAGCGCTGGCGGGTGGGGCCCGAGGTGGTGCTGGAGGTCACCTCCGGGCGGATCCCGTGCCGTACGTTCCAGGGCCATATGGACGAGAAGGGCTGGGTGAAGCGGTTCACGCAGCGGGGTGCGCCCGGGGCGTATCTGCGGGTGATCGTGCCCGGGGAGGTCCGCGCGGGCGATGCCGTCGAGGTCGTGCACCGGCCCGGCCACGACGTGACGGTGGCCCTGCAGTTCCGGGCGGTCACGACCGAGCGGACGCTGCTGCCCCGGCTGCTGGCCGCGGGCGAGGCGCTGCACCCGGAGGTGCTGAGGATGGCGCGGGAGTACGAGGAGAAGTACGGAGCCTGATGGCCGCTCACCACGCCTGTCTCCACGGACCCTTCACCACGGACGGCCCCCCGGGCAAGCGGATGCACCCAGTCCGGGTCACTAACCTTCTGCCATGACAACGGCTCTGATTACGGGATCGACGGCAGGCATCGGGGCCGCGTTCGCGCGGCGACTGGCGGCGGACGGGCACAACCTGGTGCTGGTGGCCCGCGACACCAAGCGGCTTCGCGAGCAGGCGACCGAGCTGCACGACCGGCACGGCATCGAGGCGGAGGTGCTGACGGCCGACCTGGCCGAGGACAAGGGGATCGAGGCGGTGGCCGGGCGCCTCGGCAACCGCAAGAACCCCGTCGACCTGCTGATCAACAACGCCGGGTTCGGCAACAAGGGCCGTTATCTCGACGTCTCCATGGCCGACGAGCTGCGGATGCTCAAGGTGCACTGCGAGGCGGTGCTGCGGCTGACCTCGGCGGCGGCCGAGGCCATGCGCGAGCGCGGCCGCGGCGGCGTCGTCAACGTCGCGTCGGTGGCCGCCTTCGTGCCCCGCGGCACCTACGGCGCCTCCAAGGCCTGGGTCGTGCAGTTCACCCAGGGCGCGGCGCGCGACCTGGCCGGCAGCGGCGTACGGCTGATGGCGCTCTGCCCGGGCTTCGTGCGCACCGAGTTCCACGACCGGGCCGGGATGGGCACCGACAACATCCCCGGCTGGATGTGGCTCGACGCGGACAAGCTGGTGGCGGCGGCGCTGCACGATCTGGCGCGCGGCAAGACGCTGTCCATTCCGGACCCGCGCTACAAGGCGCTGATGGGGGCGGCGAAGCTGGTGCCGCGGGGGATGCTCGGGGCCGTTTCCTCCAGGACGGGCCGGAAGTACGGGCCGCAGTAGGCGCTCGCGGCCGGCCCGGCCGGCTCCTCCTCCCGGGCCGGGAGGCATCCGGGCCGGCCTCTTGGGACAATGAAGCTGTTCAGCCGGACCCAGGGGGGCCGGAGGCGAGGCCATGACCTTCGTACAGCTCATCGAATGCAGGACCAGCCGGCTCGACGAGATGAACCGGCTGATGGACCGGTGGGTCGAGCAGACCAAGGGGAAGCGGACCGCGTCGCACAGTGTGGTGGCGAAGGACCGGGCCGACGCGTCGCACATCGTGGAGATCGTGGAGTTCCCGTCGTACGAGGAGGCGATGCGGAACTCCGGGCTGCCGGAGACCGACCGGATCTTCCAGGACATGGTGGCGCTCTGTGACGAGACGCCGACCTTCACGGACCTGGACGTGGTGCGGGACGAGCAGCTGTACGCGGCCACCGCCCGCAGGTTCTTCGAGCTCGCGCCCGGGCAGGGGGACGCGCCGCCGTTCAACGACGTGTTCATCGAGGACTACCACGACCACGATCCCGCCAATGTGCAGGACGTCATCGGGCTGGACGCGCTCCGGCGCGAGGTGGAGGTGTGGCGGGGCGGGTTCGACTTCTCGTTCACGATCGACGACCAGATGGCGCAGGGCGACCGGGTGTGCACCCGGTGGACCTTCCACGGGCGTCACACGGGCGACTTCCTCGGGATCCCGCCGACCGGGCAGGACGTCACCATGACGGGGACGACCGTGCACCGCTGCACACCGGACGGGAAGATCGCCGAGGGCTGGTGGCAGTACGACCGGCTGGGGCTGATGCAGCAGCTCGGGGCGCTGGAGCCTACGGAGCTCTGACCTCGCGGCACTCCTTCGGTCCGCCGGTACGGCTGGCGATGGTGCGCGCACGCCAGGGACTCGGGGTGTGGTGTCCACCTCCGGGTCGTGGTGCCCCCTGCGCAAAGTCGGCGCCGACGGACGACCGCCTTGGTCCTGCGCACCTTGCCGACCTCCGCGATGCCGAGGGCGCACGAGGTCAACCGGAAGCAGTGGCCACCCTGCTCGCCCTCCCCCTGCCCATCGTCTCCTGAGTGCCACACGGCCGCCGACGCCCCGGCCTCACCCCAGGTCCGTCCGGTCGGGCGGGCCGGTGTCGTGCGCGTCACGCCGGGCCGACGGCCCTCCTGCGGCGTACATGACCGCCGACCAGTCGCGGTTCCTCCGGGTGGCACGAGGGCTCGGCGGCGTAGTCCCGGTGTAGACGGTCGCCGACGTGCGGGCCAACAGGTCAGGACCCGGCTGCCCGGGAAGGCGGTGCCAGCACTGGGGGTGGACGAACGTCGGCAGAAAGGGCCCACTGGCCGGCGTCACACCGCCCTACTGGGACATCTACGTGTGCGACCTGGGCGTTGCGCCCCAGTAGTCGGCCGCCCGTTCTCCGGTCAGTGCCCGGCATAGGTCCATGCCGCTCGGGTCCGCCGACGAGCCGGCTCCCGGGCACCGGCCGTGGTTCCTAGTGGTCGACCGCAGAGTCCGATGGGGCGCACGGAATCCCGGCCTTCGTCGGACACGGCGGCAGCGGAGGCGGATGCGCGCGCAGGGCCGGGTCGGTGCGGCCGATCTCCGTCCGCCCGCTGAGCACGGTGACCAGCCGACCCAGACGGCGACGGGTGAGTCCCCCACCACGCTCAAGACTTCGGGCGTGAAGATCAACATCACGGAGTTCGATCGCAGCAAGTCCTGGTGAGCCGCCGGGCGGAGGTCACAGGACGCGGAAGGGGTACGGCCGCCGGACGGCTAGTCGCCTCCGCCACCGCCCCCTCCGTCCCCACCGCCGCCGTCCCCACCGCCGCCGTCACTGCCGCCCCCGCTCCCGTCGCCCCCGTCCCCGCCGTCGCTGCCCCAGCCGTCGCCGCCGCCGGGTTCGTTGTCGACGCGGTCCCTGCCGAGGTTGCTGAACCAGGGGTGGTCCCAGGTGTCCTCGTCCGTGGCCCGGCGGCGTTTCACGGCGCGGAATCTGGCCAGGCCCGTCGTGTCGCCGAGGCCGAAGGACACCGCGACCGCGTGGGCCATGACGGCGTCCAGGGGGTCGGGGCTCTCGTGGTGCACGTCGGCAAGCGGCAGCAGCACCGAGCCGGGCGGGGGGCCTGGCCACCGTGAGGGGCGGGTCAGCAGCGCGACCCGCTGGTCGTCGCGCAGCAGCCACGAACTCTCGGCGTCCTCGCGGCGCAGGGTCCAGAGCCGGTCCGGCAGGCGGATCTCGACTTTGCTCTTGGACTTGCGCGCCTTCTTGCGCAGTTCGAGCCGGGCGGTGAGGTCGCCGACGTACATGACCAAGCCGTTGGCCCGGTCGGCACCGTCGGGACGGTAGCCGTACGGCGCCCACAGGCGCACGGCGGGGGCGTGCGGGCCCCAGACGTCCACGCGTACCGAGCGCCGGTCCACGGCAACGGTCACCCGTCCGGCGGGGCCGGGCGCGTGGCGGCGCGCGATCCACAGCGGTACGCCCTCCGCCTGCGCCCGTGCGACGAGGTCGGCCACGTGGTCCGGCCCGCCGCACCTGCGCACCGCCAGTTCGCCCAGCGCGCGGGCGAAGTCGGCGGCCTGACGGACCTTCAGGGGGGTGGTGGTGCCGGTCACGCGGGTGACCGGGACGACGCCGGGGCCCTGGGGCAGCATCCCCAGGGGGCGTTCGGTGCCCCCGCCGCCGAGCCAGCAGCCCCGCAGGAACGCTTCTGCCATGGCGGCGAGATTCAGCTCGTCCAGTGGGGTCGTCCTGCCGCCCCTGCGCAGTCCGTCCTCGGTGAGCCGCACCGTCCGCGCCAGCGGGTTGCGGGACCGTTCCCCGTAGAGCACCTGGTTCATCCCTACCCCCTTTATGATCCGCCTGCTCTGCGGGTAGACCGTCGCCGACCCCGGCGCGGTTCCCAGACCGGCGGAGGAGGGCACACGGCGAAGGCCCGGCAGCCCCGTCTCCGGGGTGCCGGGCCTTCGCTCGGGCTCGGGCGGGCCGACGTCGTCAGCCCTCAGCCGTCATGCGTCATGCCTCATGCGTCAGTGGGAGTGACCGTGGCCGTGGCCACCGGCGGCCGGCTCCTCCTCTTCCTTCTTCTCGACGACCAGGGTCTCGGTCGTGAGGAGGAGGGAGGCGATGGAGGCGGCGTTCTCCAGGGCGGAGCGGGTGACCTTCACCGGGTCGATGACGCCGGCCTTGACCAGGTCGCCGTACTCGCCGGTGGCGGCGTTGAAGCCCTGGCCCTTGTCGAGCTCGGCGACCTTGGAGGTGATGACGTAGCCCTCCAGGCCGGCGTTCTCGGCGATCCAGCGCAGCGGCTCGACGGCGGCCTTGCGGACGACCGCGACACCCGTGGCCTCGTCGCCGGTCTTGCCGAGGTTGCCCTCCAGGACCTTCACGGCGTGGACCAGCGCGGAGCCACCACCGGAGACGATGCCCTCCTCGACCGCGGCGCGGGTCGCGGAGATGGCGTCCTCCAGACGGTGCTTGCGCTCCTTGAGCTCGACCTCGGTGGCGGCACCGACGCGGATGACGCACACGCCGCCGGCCAGCTTCGCGAGGCGCTCCTGGAGCTTCTCGCGGTCCCAGTCGGAGTCGGTGGACTCGATCTCGGCCTTGATCTGGGCGACGCGGCCCTGCACGTCGTCCTTGTTGCCGGCGCCGTCGACGACCGTGGTGTCGTCCTTGGTGACGGTGACGCGGCGGGCGGAGCCGAGCACGTCCAGGCCGACCTGGTCGAGCTTGAGGCCGACCTCCTCGGAGACGACCGTGGCGCCGGTGAGGATCGCCAGGTCCTGCAGCATCGCCTTGCGGCGGTCGCCGAAGCCGGGGGCCTTCACGGCGACGGCGTTGAACGTGCCGCGGATCTTGTTCACGACGAGGGTCGACAGGGCTTCGCCCTCGACGTCCTCGGCGATGATCAGCAGCGGCTTGGAGGCGTTCGACTGGATGACCTTCTCCAGCAGCGGCAGGAGGTCCGCGATGGCGGAGATCTTGCCCTGCGTGATGAGGATGTACGGGTCGTCCAGGACGGCTTCCATGCGCTCCTGGTCCGTCACGAAGTACGGCGACAGGTAGCCCTTGTCGAAGGCCATGCCCTCGGTGAAGTCCAGCTCCAGACCGAAGGTGTTGGACTCCTCGACGGTGATGACACCGTCCTTGCCGACCTTGTCCATCGCCTCGGCGATGAGCTCGCCGACCTGCTGGTCCTGGGCGGACAGACCGGCGACGGCGGCGATGTCGGACTTCTCGTCGATCGGCCGGGCGGTCGCGAGGAGCTCCTCGGAGACCGCGGCGACGGCCGCGTCGATGCCCTTCTTCAGGGCGGCCGGGGAGGCGCCGGCGGCGACGTTCTTCAGGCCCTCGCGCACGAGCGCCTGGGCGAGCACGGTCGCGGTGGTCGTACCGTCACCCGCGATGTCGTTGGTCTTGGTCGCCACCTCCTTGACCAGCTGGGCACCGAGGTTCTCGTACGGGTCCTCGACCTCGACCTCGCGGGCGATGGTCACACCGTCGTTGGTGATGGTGGGAGCGCCGAACTTCTTGTCGATGACGACGTTGCGGCCCTTGGGGCCGATCGTCACCTTGACCGTGTCGGCAAGCTTGTTGACGCCGCGCTCGAGGGCGCGACGGGCGTCCTCGTCGAACTTCAGGATCTTCGCCATGGGAGCGTGAGCCCTCTTCCGGAATCTGGGATATACGGCACTGCGCCCCGGGCGCCCGGCTTCTCAGTGATCGCGGGGGCCAGGGGCGCAGTTCAAAGCAATGTGCTTGGGGTGAATTACTTCTCGACGATCGCGAGCACGTCGCGGGCCGAGAGGACGAGGTACTCCTCGCCGTTGTACTTCACCTCGGTGCCGCCGTACTTGCTGTAGAGCACGACGTCGCCGACGGAGACGTCGAGCGGAAGACGGTTGCCGTCCTCGAAGCGGCCCGGGCCCACGGCCAGGACGACGCCCTCCTGGGGCTTCTCCTTGGCGGTGTCCGGGATGACCAGGCCAGAGGCGGTGGTCTGCTCGGCGTCGAGCGGCTGGACCACGATGCGGTCCTCGAGCGGCTTGATGGCAACCTTGGAGCTGGTGGTCGTCACGATCCGACCTCCCCCTTCGGAGATCTCACGGGGTTAACTGTCTGAGGTGGCGACCAGGTGGATCCGTCGTCGCGGGTGCCGGACCTGCCCGTCGCTGTGTTGGCACTCTCCTAGGGGGAGTGCCAGAGCCGAGACTATGACTGCGATTAGCACTCGGTCAAGCGGACTGCTAATTGCCCCGCGGCGCGTCGGCCGGATGCTCTCCCCAGGTGGTCCTAAAGGTGGTCCTCCAGCCGCCCCACCCGCAGCCCCCGCTCCCCGATCTCCCGCAGCAGCCGCTCGGTCCGTTCCGTGAGGGTCAGTGACCCGGTCTCGCCGGACGGCACCGAGACGATGTCTCCGGCGCGCAGGCCGGGCTCGCCCCGGGTGTAGGCCAGTTCGCCGTGGGCGTCCAGGGACACGCGCCACAGGACGACCGCCGTGATGCCGCAGTCGGCTGCGGCGCGCAGGGTCGTCGTGTCGTAGGTGCCGTAGGGCGGGCGGAAGAGGCGGGGGCTGATGCCGAAGCGGGAGCGGAGCTTGTGCTGCTGGCCGCAGATCTCGGCGCGCTGCCCGGCGTAGGGCAGGCCGCGCAGGGCGGGGTGGTCGAGGGTGTGGTTCTGGATGGACGCGCCGACCGCGCGCAGCCGGGCGAAGTGGCCGTAGCCGGGCCCCACGACGCTGTCCGTGAGGAACATGCTGACCGGGAGCCGCCGTTCGCGGACGAGGCCGACGAAGCGGGGGTCGCGTTCGGCGCCGTCGTCGTAGGTGAGGAAGACGACCGGGTCGCGGGTGGGGACGTGGTCCACGACGGGGGGCAGCCGGCGGCTGTCGCTCGCCGCGCGTGCCGGGTCCTGCGCGCGGCCGTCGGCGGGGCGCGGCCGCTCCCCCGCGGGCCCGGCGCAGCCGGCCAGCAGGGCCGCGCACAGCACGGCGGCGGCCGGCCGCCTCACAGGTAGTCCTCCAGCCGCCCCACCGCGTACCCCTGGGCCGTGACCTTGTCCAGGAAGCGGCGGACCATGTCGGCCATCGTGCCCTTCCACTGGTCACGGCCCCGGAAGTGCGTGAGGACGATGTCCCCCGGGCGCAGCTTGCGGTCGCCCTCGCGGTACTCCCAGTGATCGGCGAAGACCTCCTGGTTCCACAGGGGCACGTACGCGATGCCGCAGGCCTTGGCGGCGCGCAGGGTCGCCCGGTCGTAGCTGCCGAAGGGCGGGCGGAAGAGGGCGGGGCGTTTGCCGAACCGCTTCTCCAGGTAGCGCTGCATGCCGCAGATCTCGCGCTTCTGCGCCCGGTACGACAGGCCCCGCAGGTTGGGGTGGTGGAGGGTGTGGTTGTTCAGGACCACGCCCTTGGACTGCATCCTCCGGAAGTAGCGGGTGTCGTCCTTGACCAGGTAACCGCTGAGGAAGGCGCTGTAGGGGACGTCCAGGTCGCTCATCATCCGAAGGAACGCCCGGTCCTTCTCGGCGCCGTCGTCGATGGTGAGGAAGACGACCTTGTCCCGGGTGGGGACCGTGGTGAAGACGGGCGGGAGGTTCGAGGTCCGGTGGCCGTTCACCTCGAAGCCCTTGCGGGTCCTGATCCTCGGCTTCTCGGCCGGGGGCGGCGGGGCGGCGAGCGGGGTCCTGCGCAGGTCCCAGCGGTGCGCGGCGGCGGCCCGGGCGGCGTGCGCGGCGCGCAGCTTGGCGGCGTAGGAGTCGAGTGCGCGGGCCGGGGGCGCGTCGAGGGGCTGCTGGCCGCCGGCCGGGGGGACCTGGTCGCCGCCGTCCTGCGCGCAGCCGGAGGCGATGGCGGCGAGCACGAGCACGGCGAGGCCGATCCGCACGCGCGCGGACGCACGCCCCCCTGCCCGACTTTTGTCATTTTGTACGACTGCTCGCATGGTGCCGGATCCTCGCAGCCCCTCCCGCCGATCCCGGCCCGACACCGCGGCCGGTGCCCCACCATCCACCGACTGGCCCACACACCGTCCGCCCGCCGCCGTGGCCGACAATGATCCGGTGAACGACCTCGCCCTCCTCCTCACCCCCGAAGGCCGCGCCCTCCTCGACGAGGTGCGAGACACCGACCCGGCGCAGGAGCTGGCCGTCGCGACCCGGCTGCGCCGCGAGCACCCCGCCGAGCTGGTCTCGGCGGCGCTGGGCCAGGCCCGGCTGCGGCAGCGGGCGGCGGTGAAGTTCGGGGCCGAGGACGCGGGCCGGATGTTCTTCACCCCGAACGGGGTCGAGCAGTCGACCCGGGCGAGCGTGGCGGCCTACCGGGCCCGGCGCATGGCCGACCTGGGCATCACCTCGGTCGCCGACCTGTGCTGCGGCATCGGCGGCGACGCGATCGCGCTGGCCCGCGCCGGGATCCGGGTGCTGGCCGTGGACCGGGACCCGCAGACGGCCGCGGCGGCCCGGGCGAACGCCGACGCGCTGGGCCTGACCGGCCTCGTCGAGGTCCGCGAGGCGGACGTCACGGACGTGGACACGGCCGGTTTCGACGCCGTGTTCGTCGACCCCGCCCGGCGCGGCGGCCGCGGCCGGATCTTCGACCCCGAGGCCTACTCACCGCCCCTGTCCTGGGCCGTGTCCGCCGCCCGCCGGGCCCCTCGCGCCGCCCTGAAGATCGCCCCCGGCATCCCGCACGAGGCGGTCCCCGAGGACGCCGAGGCCGAGTGGATCTCCGACGGCGGGGACGTCAAGGAGGCGGTGCTGTGGTTCGGCACCGAGCCGGGGGCGGTCCGGGCGACCCTGCTGCCGGGTCCCCGCACCCTGCTCTCCCGCGGCCTGCCCGACCCCGGGGTCCGCCCGCCCGGCCGCTACCTCTACGAGCCCGACGGCGCCGTCATCCGCGCCCACCTGGTCGCCGAGGTGGCCGACCGGGTCGGCGGCGGGCTGCTCGACGCGACCATCGCGTACGTCACGGCCGACGCGCTGCACCCGACCCCGTACGCCACGGCCTACGAGATCACCGACCACCTGCCGTTCAACGTCAAGAAGCTGAAGGCGCTGCTGCGGGAGCGGCGGGTCGGCACGCTGACCGTGAAGAAGCGGGGCTCGGCGGTCGAGCCGGAGGAACTCCGCAGGAAGGTCAAGCCGCAGGGTCCGCACGCGGCCACGGTGTTCCTGACCCGGGTCGCGGGGGCGCCCGCGATGCTCATCGGGCACCCGGTCCGGGCGTAGCTAGGACTGCTCCGCCGCCCGCCTGAGCAGCAGCTCCCGCTCCCGTTCGTTGCGGGTCAGGGACGCCGCCCGTTCGAACTCGGCACGGGCCTCGGCCGTACGGCCCAGGCGGGCGAGGAGGTCGCCGCGGACGCTGGGCAGCAGGTGGTAGTCCCGCAGGGCGGGGTCGCCGGCCAAGGCGTCGACGAGGGCGAGGGCCTCGGCCGGGCCCTCGGACATCGAGACGGCCACCGCGCGGTTCAGCTCCACGACCGGGGACGGGGAGCGGGCGGCCAGGAGGCCGTAGAGGGTGGCGATGCGGGACCAGTCGGTCTCCTCGTAGGTGTACGCGTGCGCGTGGCAGGCGGCGATCGCCGCCTGGAGGAGGTACGGGTTCGGCGCACCGCTGGAGGTGGCCTCGGCCCGGCCCAGTGCGGCGATGCCGCGGGCGATGAGCAAGCGGTTCCAGCGGGAGCGGTTCTGGTCCTTCAGCAGGACCGGCTCGCCGGAGGGACCGGTGCGGGCCGCCGTACGGGATGCCTGGAACTCCAGGAGCGCGGTGAGGCCGTGCACTTCGGGTTCCTTCGGCATGAGGGCCGTGAGCACCCGGGCCAGGCGCAGGGCGTCCTCGCACAGGGACGGCCGGAGCCAGTCGTCGCCGGCCGTGGCGGCGTACCCCTCGTTGAAGATCAGGTAGATGACGTCGAGGACCGAGCCGAGGCGGGCCTCGCGGTCGGGGCCGTGGGGCACCTCGAAGGCGATGTTCCTCGTCGCGAGGGTGCGTTTGGCGCGGACGATGCGCTGCGCGATCGTCGGCTCCGGGACCAGGAAGGCGCGGGCGATCTCGGCCGTGGTGAGCCCTCCCAGCAGGCGCAGGGTCAGGGCGGTGCGGGCCTCGGTGGACAGGACCGGGTGGCAGGCGGTGAAGACCAGGCGGAGCAGGTCGTCGTCGATGTCGTCGGGGTCGGCGGCCTCCTCGGCGGGAGTCGTGTTCGACAGGTCCCGGCCGATCTCCGCCAGCTTGCGGCCGTAGTTCTCCCGGCGCCGGACCAGGTCGACGGCGCGGTGGCGGGCGGTGGTCATGAGCCAGGCGCCCGGGTTGTCGGGCACCCCGTCCCGCGGCCACTGCTCCAGTGCCGCGACCAGCGCGTCCTGCGCGAGTTCCTCGGCGATGCCGACGTCCCGGACGATGCGGGTGACACCGGCGATGATCCGGGGCGACTCCATGCGGAAGACGGTCTCGATGGCTCCGGCGGCGCGCTCGGCCCGGGGCACCGGGTCCGGGGCCGGCTGCGAGGCCGGGGATGGCTGCGAGTCCGGGGTGGGCTGCGACGTCACAGCCCACCATCAGACACCCGTGGTGCCGCCCGGCCAAGCGGGACCGGTCAGTCCTCGGCGATCTGCCGGACCTCCGCGGTGATCGTCCAGTAGTCCTCGTGCAGCGAGAGGAACCGCTTGGTCCACTCGATCGCCTCGGCCTTGTCCTTGCACTGGCTGATCGAGTAGCCGCCGATGACCTCCTTGGACTCGGTGAACGGCCCGTCGGTGACGGAGAGCTGCCCACCCTCCCAGGTCACCCGGCTGCCGTCCGAGGTCGGCGTGAGCCCGGCCGTGTCGAGCATGACCCCGGCCTTGGTGATCTCCTCCAGCAGCTTGCCCATCCGCTCCATGAGCTCGGGGCTCGGGCCCTCGGCGGGCGCGTTCTTCTCGTCGACGCGGATCAAGGTGAGAAAGCGCGGCATCGTGACTCCTCGGGGTCCTCGGAGCGGGGCCCTTCCCCGCTCTCACCCCTGCGTCGATCGGGGGGCCGCCGGATCGACACGCTCGCCGGATTTTCTGCGAAGATTTTTCAGACCGTCGTTTGCGCAGGTCAGCGCAGCGACTCCCACAGCTTCCGCGCCTCCGGCTCCTCCGCCACCACCCGGTTGGGATCCGACGGCGCCCGCACCACGGGCATCATCACCGTCCGCACCTGGCTCGCCGAGAGGCCCTGCAGGCTCTGTCCGAGCCTGGTCAGTTCGGCGAGGGAGTCCAGGCCGGTGTCCGTGGTGAGGCCTGCCGTCACCGCGTCCGCGACGCGGTACAGCCTGGCCGGGTCGGTGAGCAGGTCCTGGGAGGCGATCTGCTCCAGCAGGGCCTTCACCAGCTTCTGCTGGAGGCCTATGCGGCCCAGGTCGCTGCCGTCGCCTATGCCGTGCCGGGTGCGGGCGAGGCCGAGGGCCTGGGTGCCGTCCAGGTGGTGGGTGCCCGCCTTCAGCCGCAGATGGCTGTCCTCGTCGGCGATGTCCTCGTCCGTGGTGACGGTGACCCCGCCGAGCGCGTCGACCAGCCGGGCGAAGCCGGCGAAGTCGATTTCGAGGTAGTGGTCCATGCGGACGTCCGTCATCTCCTCGACCGTCTTGACCGCGCAGACCGGACCGCCCACCTCGTAGGCGCTGTTGAACATGGAGTGGCGGGCCACCGCCGTCGACCCGCCGGACGGACGCGGGCAGGACGGGCGGGTGACCAGGGTGTCGCGGGGGATGCTCACCACCGTCGCGCTGGTCCGCCCGGGGTCGAGGTGGACGACCATCGCCGTGTCGGACCGGGCACCGGAGCTGTCGCCGCCGCCGAGCCTGGCGTTCTCCTCGCCGCTGCGCGAGTCCGAGCCGAGGACCAGGATGTTGAGGGCCTCGCTCGGCAGGGCCGGGGCCGAGGGCGCCGGGGTGGTCACCGGCTTCGGCGGCCGGTCGTCGCCCAGCGCGTTGTCGATGTCGACGCCGGTGATGTTGTCGTTGAGGTGCCAGTAGGCCCAGCCCGCCGCTCCGGCGCCCAGCACCAGCGTCCCCGCCAGGGCCAGAGCGGCGATCTTCAGCGCTCTCGACCGCCGGTCCGCTTCCCTGCCCTCGTCCCCGTGGTGTCCCGTCACGGGCAGGAACGTAAGTCCGAATTATTACGGGCCGGGAGTTCAGGGCGCCCTTTCTTCGGAAATTCTCAGATTTCAGGTCCCGGCGTGAGCCGGCAGATCTCATTGCGGGCACCGCCGAAAGTTTCGGTAGTGCAACCGATTGGCTTCGGCGACGTGTGGAGGCGTCCGGAACACCCGCCCCTGCAGCACCTACGCCCGCGCCGGCCCCGCCGTGCTGCTGCGCACCACCAGACTCGTCGCCAGCTCCACCCGGGTCGCCGCCTCGGTCCCCTCGTCCCGCCCGAGGTCGAGGACCAGTTTCGCCGCCGCCTCGGCCATCTCGGTCAGCGGCTGCCGCACCGTCGTCAGCGGCGGCCCGACCCAGGGCGCCACCGGCAGGTCGTCGAAGCCGACCACGCTCAGGTCCTCGGGGATGCGCAGCCCCAGCTCGCGCGCCGCCTCGTACAGCCCGAGCGCCTGCAGGTCGTTCCCGGCGAAGACGGCGGTCGGCCGGTCCGGGCCGCGCAGCAGTTCCAGGCCCCGCCGGTAGCCGGCCTCGTGGTGGAAGTCGCCGGTCGCGATCAGGGCCGGGTCCACCGGCAGCCCGGCCGTCTCCAGAGCGGCCCGGTAGCCGTCGATCCGGGCCCGGCTGCACATCATCTGCGAGGGCCCGCTGATCGCGCCGATCCTGCGGTGCCCCAGCTCGACCAGATGCCGGGTGGCGGCCAGACCGCCCTGCCAGTTGGTCGCGCCGATCGACGGTACGTCGGCGCCCGGGTCACCGGCCGGGTCCATCACCACGAACGGGATGGAGCGGCTGGTGAGCAGCGCCCGCTGCGACTCGTCGAGCCCGGACAGGACGAGGATCACGCCGTGCGGCCGGCGCGCGGCGACCTGGTCGGCCCAGGTCCGCCCGGGGGTGAGCCGCCCCGCGCTCTCGGACAGCACGACACTGAGGCCGGCGTCCCGGGCCACGTTCTCCACGCCCCGGATGACCTCCATCGCCCAGGCGCTCTCCAACTCGTGGAAGACCAGGTCGAGCAGGGGCGAACGGGTCGCCTCGGCACGGCGGCGCCGGTAGCCGTGGGCGCGCAGCAGGTCCTCCACGCGGGACCGGGTGGTGGGGGCGACGTCGGCCCGGCCGTTGAGGACCTTCGAAACAGTCGGCGCCGAGACGCCCGCCTCACGGGCGATCTCGGCGAGCGTCGCCGTCTGCGCGCTGCGCCCCTGCGTCCGGTTCTGCGTCCGGCTTTCAACCGGCTCCGGGGATGTCATGGCGGCGATCGTAACCCTGTCGGCCCCCTTGACGAAGTCCTCGCACCGCCATAGGTTCCCGGAACATTCGAAGTTCATAACGAAACATTCGTAGGAACGTTCGTGAGAGGGCCGTCCGTCCACCCGACAGGAGCTTCATGACCACCGCGCCCTGGCGTGACCCCGCGCTGCCCGCCGCCGCCCGCGTCGACGACCTGCTCTCCCGGATGACCCTGGAGGAGAAGACCGCCCAGTTGTACGGCGTGTGGGTGGGCGCCGCGACGGACGGCGACGGAGTCGCTCCGCACCAGCACGACATGACCGTCGAGTACGACTGGGACGAGCTGATCACCCACGGGCTGGGCCAGCTCACGCGCTCCTTCGGCACCGCCCCCGTCGACCCGGCACTCGGCGCGCAGGCCCTGGCCCGCGCCCAGCGCCGTATCGCCGAGGCCGGGCGTTTCGGCATCCCGGCGATCGCGCACGAGGAGTGCCTGGCCGGCTTCACCGCCTGGCAGGCCACGGCCTATCCGGTCCCGCTGGCCTGGGGCGCGACCTGGGATCCGCCGCTGGTCCAGGAGATGGCCCGCCGCATCGGCGACGACCTGCGCTCGGCCGGCGTGCACCAAGGGCTCGCGCCCGTGCTGGACGTCGTACGCGATCCGCGCTGGGGCCGTGTGGAGGAGACGATCGGCGAGGACCCGTACCTGGTCGGCACGGTCGGTGCGGCCTACGTGCGGGGCCTGGAGTCGGCGGGGGTCGTCGCCACGCTCAAGCACTTCGCCGGGTACGCCTCCTCGGCGGGCGCCCGCAACCTCGCCCCGGTGCGGGCCGGCGTCCGCGAGTTCGCCGACGTCACCCTGCCGCCCTTCGAGATGGCCCTGCGCGAGGGCGGCGCCCGCTCCGTGATGGCCGCCTACACCGAGACGGACGGCGTCCCGGCCTCCGCGGACCCGGGGCTGCTGACCCGTCTCCTGCGCGAGGAGTGGGACTTCACCGGCACGGTCGTCGCCGACTACTTCGGCATCGCGTTCCTCCAGACCCTCCACCGCGTCGCCGGCACCCAGGCCGGGGCGGCCCACGCGGCCCTCACCGCCGGCATCGACGTCGAACTGCCCACCGTCAACTGCTACGGCCGGCCGCTGCTGGAGGCGGTCCGGTCGGGCGAGGTCCCCGAGGAGCTCGTGGACCGGGCGGCCCGCCGCGTGCTGCTCCAGAAGTGCGAACTGGGCCTGCTGGACGAGGACTGGACCCCCGAACCGGCCTCCGGGATCAACCTCGACTCGACGGGCAACCGCATCCTGGCCCGCCGCCTGGCCGAGGAGTCGGTGGTCCTGCTCGACAACCCCGACGGTCTGCTCCCGCTGGCCCCCGACACCCGGATCGCGGTGGTCGGGCCCCGGGCGGCCGACGCCCTGGCGATGCTGGGCTGCTACTCCTTCCCGTCCCACGTCCTCACCCACCACCCCGAGGTGCCGGCCGGCATCGAGATCCCGACCGTCCTGGACGCCCTGCGCACCGAACTCCCCGACGCCAAGGTGACGTTCGCCGAGGGCTGCGACGTGACGGACCCGGACACCGGGGGCTTCGAGGAGGCCATCGCCCGCACCGCCGAGGCGGACGTGTGCGTGGCGGTGCTCGGCGACCGGGCGGGACTGTTCGGCCGCGGCACCTCGGGCGAGGGCTGCGACGCGAGCGACCTCGGCCTGCCGGGCGTCCAGGGCGAGCTGCTGGACGCGCTGGTCGCCACCGGCGTCCCCGTGGTGCTGGTGCTGCTGACCGGCCGCCCCTACGCCCTGGGCCGCTGGCACGGCCGCCTCGGCGCGGTCGTCCAGGCGTTCTTCCCGGGCGAGGAGGGCGGCCCGGCGGTCGCGGGCGTCCTCTCGGGCCGTGTGAACCCCTCGGGCCGCCTGCCCGTCAGCGTCCCGCAGGTCCCCGGCGGCCAGCCCTGGACCTACCTCCAGCCGCCCCTGGGTCTGGCGGGCGAGGTCAGCAACCTCGACCCGACCCCGCTGTACGCCTTCGGACACGGCCGCTCGTACACGGCGTTCGCGTGGCAGGACTGCACGGGCGGCGCGGAGCCGGCGGAGCTCGGCACGGACGGGACGTACGACGTGTCGGTGACCGTCCGCAACACGGGCCGGCGCGCGGGCGCGGAGGTCGTGCAGCTGTACCTGCACGACCCGGTGGCCTCGGTGACCCGGCCCGACGTACGGCTGATCGGCTACCGGCGGGTGGAACTGGCCCCGGGCGAGGCGGCCCGGGTGACGTTCCGCTTCCACACGGACCTGTCGTCCTTCACGGACCGCTCGGGCCGCAGGGTGGTCGAACCGGGCGCCCTGGAACTGCGGCTGGCGGCGTCCAGCACCGACGTACGGCACACGGCGCACCTCACGCTCACGGGCCCGGTCCGCGAGACCGGAACGGACCGGCGGCTGCGCTGTGAGACGGAGGTCTCCCCGGTCCTCGGGTGAGGGGGCCGGTCAGCCGACCGCCACCGACTCGAACCGCCAGCGGTGTACCGCCCGCGTGATCAACTCGGGGTCGGGCTCGGGCAGTTCGGGCAGCTCGGCATCGTAGGGGGCGTCCCACCAGGTGAGGACGAGGACCCGGTCCTGGGGAGCGCGCAGGGTCTCCCGGCGCAGCGGCGCGTGGGGCAGTTCCTGGGCGCGGGCCCAGGCGAGCAGGTCCTCCCCGCGCCCTGGCACGGCCCGGGCCTCCCACATCAAGGCGACCGTCACGAGTACAGGTTCTCCTTGCTGACCTCGTGCACATGGTCGTGGCCGCCCGGGACGTGCGGTTCCGTCACCGGCAGCGAGGAGTCGGCCGACAGGTCCCAGCTCGACGCCGCCCGTCCCCGGGCGACCATCTCGGCGCCGAGGGCGGCGACCATCGCGCCGTTGTCCGTGCACAGCTTGGGGCGCGGCACGCGCAGCCGGATCCCGGCGGCCTCGCAGCGCTCCTGGGCGAGGACGCGCAGCCGCGAGTTGGCCGCCACGCCGCCGCCGATCATCAGGTGGTGGACGCCCTCGTCCTTGCAGGCACGAACGGCCTTGCGGGTCAGCACGTCGACGACCGCCTCCTGGAAGGACGCCGCCACGTCCCGCACCGGCACGTCCTCCCCCGCCGCCCGCTTGGCCTCGATCCAGCGCGCCACGGCGGTCTTCAGCCCCGAGAAGGAGAAGTCGTAGACCGGGTCGCGCGGGCCGGTCAGGCCCCGGGGGAAGGCGATCGCGGCCGGGTCGCCCTCCTTCGCGTACCGGTCGATGACCGGGCCGCCCGGGAAGCCGAGGTTCAGCACGCGGGCGATCTTGTCGAAGGCCTCACCGGCCGCGTCGTCGATGGTCGCGCCCATCGGCCGGACGTCGGAGGTGATGTCGGAGGACAGCAGCAGCGAGGAGTGGCCGCCGGAGACCAGCAGGGCCATGGTCGGCTCGGGCAGCGCGCCGTGCTCCAGCTGGTCCACACAGATGTGCGAGGCGAGGTGGTTCACGCCGTAGAGGGGCTTGCCGAGCGCGTACGCGTAGGCCTTCGCCGCGGAGACGCCGACCAGCAGGGCGCCGGCGAGACCGGGACCGGCGGTGACGGCGATGCCGTCGAGGTCGCGGGCGGTGACGCCCGCCTCCTTCAGCGCGCGGTCGATGGTGGGGACTATCGCCTCCAGGTGGGCGCGGCTCGCGACCTCCGGGACGACACCGCCGAAGCGGGCGTGCTCGTCGACGCTGGAGGCGACGGCGTCGGCCAGCAGGGTGGTGCCCCGGACGATGCCGACGCCGGTCTCGTCGCAGGACGTCTCGATTCCCAGTACGAGGGGTTCGTCAGCCATTGATCTCGGTTCCTTGTACGGAGTTCTCGGGGGCGGTCAGGCGCATCACCAGGGCGTCCACGTTCCCGGGCTGGTAGTAGCCGCGCCGGAAACCGATGGGCTCGAAGCCGAAGCGCTCGTACAGCTTCTGTGCGCGGACGTTGTCGACCCGGCACTCCAGCATCACCTCGGCGCACTCGAAGGTGGTGGCCGCCCGCAGCAGTTCGGCCAGCAGCCGTCCGCCGAGGCCGGTGCCCCACAGGTCGCGGGAGACGGCGATGGTCTGGACGTCGGCCTGCTCACCGGTGGCGACCAGACCGGCGTACCCGACGATCCGGGAGCCGGCCTCGGCGACCACGTACCGCCGGTTGGCCCCGGGCCCCCGGGCATGGGCCAGCTCGGACCAGAACATGCCCCGGGACCAGGCGTCCTCGGGGAACAGGTCCCGCTCCAGCTCCAGCACGGCGTCGATGTCCCACCAGCGCATCTCGCGCAGCGCGCACGTCATGGGCTCGGTCACTTGGGGGTGACCACCTTGTAGTTCTTGGGGACCTGGGCGTCGGGCCGGCGCAGGTACAGCGGCCGGGGGGCGGGGAGTTCCTCTCCGGCCGCCAGTTTCTCCGCGGCGAGCCGGGCGAGGGCGGCGGCGGACACGTGCTCCGGCTCGTGCGCCTTGGGGAAGGTGTCCGGGTACAGCAGCGCGCCGGCGCCGACCGCGGGCAGTCCCTCGACCTGCCCGGCGATGTCGGCGGGCCGGTCCACGGCGGGGTCGGTGACCCGGGTGCGGGAGTCGGCGTAGCGGGCCCAGTACACCTCCTTGCGGCGGGCGTCGGTCGCGACGACGAAGGGGCCCTCCAGGTCGGCGGCGTAGGCGAGGCCGTCCAGCGTGCACACCCCGTGCACGGGGACACCGAGCGCGAGCCCGAAGGTGTCGGCGGTCATCAGGCCGACGCGCAGCCCGGTGTACGGTCCGGGACCGATCCCGGCGACGATCCCGGTGACGGCGTCGAGCCGCAGTCCGGCCTCGGCGAGCACCCGGTCGATCGCCGGCAGCAGCAGTTCCCCGTGCCGCCGCGCGTCCACCTGACTCGACGAGGCGATGACATCGCGTCCGTCGTGCAGCGCGACGGTGACAGCGGGCGTGGCGGTATCCAGAGCGAGCAAGAGCACGCAAACAGCCTACGGCTCCCCGGGGCCCGTGTCGGTCGCGCCTGTCGGGTCGTCACCTGCTGCTACCGTCACCTACCGTCACGACAGGGATGTACGACGTGAGGTGGACGCCGGTGGCAGCTAGCAGCTCGGGAATCGTGGCCGGGCTCACCGCCGCGGCCCTCGCGACGGTCGGCTACCTCGCCCACCAGGCGGCGCAGACCCTCCCGGCCGGCATGGGCAGGGCGGCGCAGACGGGCGCCGCACCGGCGGCCGGTACGTCGAAGGCGCCCCAGGTCAAGAGGGACCTCACCGCACTGCCCCCCGAATCCGGCAAGGGCGCCCGGGTCGTCTATTCGCTGCGCGGCGACCGGGTGTGGCTGGTCGCCGGGGACGAGGCGGTCAGCCGTACGTTCGAGGTGGAGCCGAGTGCGGTGGACCCGGCTCCGGGCAGCTACTCGGTGACGTCCCGCTCGAACGCGGTCACCGGCTCCGACGGCGTCCCGGTCGAGCACGTGGTGCGCTTCGCCGACGTGGACGGCGTGGTCATCGGCTTCAGCGCGGCCGTGGGCGGCCCGACCGCCCCCGCCCCCGACCCGAAGGTCCGCACGGGCGGCATCCGCGAGACCCGCGCGGACGGCGACGCGATGTGGACGTTCGCGACGATCGGCCGCAAGGTCGTGGTCGTCCGCTAGGACAGCCTCGACCGGATGAGGACTAGGCCGCTTCGCGGTGTGCGGGGGTCCGCTCGGCGTATTCCGGGTCGGGAGCGCGCGGGGGCGTGGAGATCAGCGCCGCTGCCTCGCCGGCCGCCAGCAGGTCGCGCATGGACACCCCGGCGACCGCGAACCGCTGCGGCTGCCCCTTGCTCTCTGTAGCCGACATGGACGCCTCCCGAAGGACCGGGGCCGACGAAGTTAGGTACACCTAACTACGAACTGGATACCATGTGACCACGCACGAGACGCCCGACGCAACATCTTGCCGACGTCTTGTCGGAACGTTCATCGAATGACCGCACACCAGGGGCGCCGGGAGACCAGGACTCACGCGGCGAGGACGCTCAGGTCCGCCGTGGCCCAGCGTTCCCCCAGACCGGTGACGGTCATCTGGCGGACCTCGTCGGTCGTGTCGCCCACCGCCCGGTGGATCACGACCTGGAGCCGGTCCTCCGTCAGCTCCTCGACCTTGCCCTCACCCCACTCCACGACGACCACGGAGTCGGGCAGCGAGACGTCGAGGTCGAGGTCCTCCATCTCGTCGAGCCCGCCGGAGAGCCGGTAGGCGTCGACGTGGACCAGCGGCGGCCCGTCGCCCAGCGAGGGGTGCACCCGGGCGATCACGAACGTCGGCGAGGTGACGGCCCCGCGCACGCCGAGCCCTTCGCCCAGGCCGCGGGTCAGCGTCGTCTTGCCCGCGCCGAGCTCTCCGCTGAGCATCACCAGGTCACCGGCGCGCAGCAGTTTCGCGAGCCGGCGGCCCAGCTCCCGCATCTGCTCGGGGGACGTGACGACGATCTGGACGGAGCCGGGCTCAGCCGGGCTGTGCGGTGCTGGTGCTTCCATAGCCCTTCACGGTAGCCCCTGCGGGCACGGCACCCGTGCGGGTGAGCAGGTCGGCGAGGCGGTCGGTGACCACTTCCGGGTGTTCCAGCATCACCAGGTGCCCGGCGTCCGGCACCAGCACCAGCTCGGCGTCCGGCAGCAGATCGGCGATGGCCTCGCTGTGCTCGCTCGGCGTGACCAGGTCCTGCACTCCGGCCAGCACGAGCACCGGCAGGTCGGCGAACTGGGCGAGCGCCTCGGTCTTGTCGTGGTCGTTGAACGCCGGGTAGTACTCGGCGACCACGTCGATCGGGGTGCTCTCGATCATGCGCTCGGCGAACCGGGCGACGGCCGGGTCGACGTCCCGGGACGCGAACGAGTACCGCTTGATGATCCCGGCGAACAGGTCCGCGGTGGCCCGGCGCCCCTTCTCCACCAGCTCGGCCCGCTGCCCCAGCACCTTCAGCACCCCGGGCAGCACCCGCCGCACCGCATTGACCCCGGCGACGGGCAGGCCGTAGTTGACCTCGCCGAGCCGCCCCGAGGACGTCCCCACGAAGGCGACCCCGACGACCCGCTCGCGGATCAGCTCGGGGTACTGGTCGGCCAGCGCCATCACCGTCATGCCGCCCATGGAGTGCCCGACGAGCACGAGCGGCCCTTCGGGGGCGGCCGCGTCTATGACGGCCTTCAGGTCCCGGCCCAGCTGCTCGATGGTGACCGGCTCGTCGTCCCGCGTCTGGGCGACGCCCCGCCCGGACCGGCCGTGGCTGCGCTGGTCCCAGTGCACGGTCCGTACGACACCCCGCAGGGCCGCTCGCTGGAAGTGCCAGGAGTCCTGGCTGAGGCAGTAGCCGTGGCTGAAGACGACGGTGACGGGGGCGGGGGACTTGCGGCCGAAGAGCCGTCGCCGGCGCGGGCCGATGGTGGCGGGGGCGGCCTCCGGGTCGAGGTCGTCGACCTCGTAGTACAGCTCGGTGCCGTCGTCGGCGAACGCCTTGCCGGGCATGCCGCGCAGCGAGCCGTACGGCCCCGCGGAGTCCAGGGCGAGCCGGGCCTTCTGCCGCATGCCGCGGCCGACCGTCATCCGCTCCAGGGCGACACCGGCGGCCGCGCCCGCGGCCACCACGCCTATCGCCACGCCGGCGATGCCGGTCGCCCGGCGCCAGCCTCCCGCGGCCCCCGCGGCGGAGGCCGCGACGGCCGCGGAGGCGACATCCGCGACGACCTCCGCACTGCTCTCGCTCACGTACCGCTCCTCTTCGCCGGGTGTGGGTCGGGTGGCTCACCCGGTCGAGTGAACCGGTGGGCCGGATGGTGCTGCTGTTGCCACGGTGTCTGGCGTTCCTCGTGACGGGTTCCCTGTGCGAGTTACCCGTCCCGTTCCTCATTCACATAGACGCGAGGAACACGCGTTCCGATCCGGGTCACGATCTCGTAGGCGATGGTTCCGGCCGCCTGGGCCCAGTCCTCCGCCGTGGGCTCTCCGCGGTCGCCGGGTCCGAACAGGACCGCCTCGGCTCCCGCCGCGGGCTCGTCGCCGCCCAGATCCACCACGAACTGGTCCATGGCGACCCGCCCGGCGATCGTGCGCCACTTGCCCTCGACCAGGACCGGCCCGGCCGAGGAGGCGTGCCGCGGGATGCCGTCGGCGTAGCCCAGCGGCACCAGGCCGAGCGTGGTCGCGCCGGGTGTCACGTACCGGTGGCCGTAGCTGACGCCGTGCCCGCCCGGCACCTGCTTGACCAGGGCCAACGAGGCGGACAGCGTCATCACCGGGCGCAGCCCGAAGTCGGCCGGGGTGCCCAGTTCGGGGCTGGGCGAGATGCCGTAGGTGGCGATGCCGGTGCGGACCAGGTCGAAGTGGCTCTCGGGGAGCGTGAGCGTGGCCGGCGAGTTGGCGATGTGCCGGACCTCGGGCCGCACGCCCTGCCCCTCGGCGTACGCGACCATCTCCCGGAACACGCCGAGCTGGCCGGCGATGGAGGGGTGCCCGGGCTCGTCGGCGCAGGCGAAGTGCGACCACAGTCCCGTGACGCGCAGCAGCCCCTCGGCCTCGGCCCGCAGCGCCTCCCGGACCAGGTCGGCCCAGGCCTCCCCGGGCTGGCAGCCGCCACGCCCGAGGCCGGTGTCGGCCTTGAGCTGCACACGGGCGGGCCGGCCGGCTCCCCTGGCCGCTTCGACGACCTCCGCCAGGGCCCACATCCCGCTGACGGACACGTCCAGCTCGGCCTCGATCGCCTCGCGCCACGGCCCGCCCGGCGTCCACAGCCAGCACATGATGCGGCCCGGCAGCCCGGCGGCCCGCAGGGCGAGGGCCTCCTCGGGCGTGGCCGTGCCCAGCCAGCTCGCCCCCGCGGCGACGGCCGCGCGGGCGCACGGCACGGCCCCGTGGCCGTACGCCTCGGACTTGACCACGGCCATCACGGCCGCGCCCGGCGCATGGGCGCGCAAGGCCCGCACATTGGCCCGCAGGGCGGCCAGGTCGATCTCGGCACGGGCCCGCAGGGGCGCGGTCGGGGCTGTTCTCTCGCTCATCGCGCCCAGTGTCTCAGAGGGCTCCGGCAGCAGGTCCGCTACGTCCCGGGCCGCCGCCCCCACACGAACACCCTGTCGCCCTTCTTCAGCACGCCCCGTGGAAGGCCTGCCCGCCGCTGAAGAACTGGGAGTACGGCATGGGCGTGTTGTACAGCGTCGACCGCTGGCGGCTGAGATCCACGCACGCCACGGGGTGGGACCGCACCGGGCAGCTCCCGGCGGCGTTCGGGTTCCGTCGGGCCGACAGGTACTCAATGCATCCGCGACGATGTGACCGGCCCGGTACGTCTGCGGATCATGCGCCCAGACAAACGCGGCACACGCCCCGGGCCGGGGCCGCCGCATGGCAGGAGTCACCCGGACGCACGAGCCGCACCCACCAGCCCGTCCGGCGCTTGAGGACGAGGCCGTTCAGGCCGAAGCGGGGGTGCGGGGGCGCAGCCCCCGGGTCGGGACGGGAAGGGGCGGAGGGGGCGACCCACTCCCACAGCGACCCCCACCGCCCCGCACCCGCAAGCACCCCTCAACCCTCACCCCTCACCCCAGAACATTCCGCCAAGCCTCCGGCACCGCGTCGGCCACGTCATGCGCCCCCACCGGCGCCCCCTCCGCCGCCAGCCGCCCGGCCAGCCCGTGCAGATACGCCCCCACACTCCCCGCATCCACCGCGGACAGTCCCGCCGCCAGCAACGACCCGCCCAGCCCGGACAGCACGTCCCCGCTCCCCGCCGTGGCCAGCCACCCCGTCCCGGTCGGATTCACCCGCACCGCCCCGCCCCCCGAGTCGGCCACCAGCGTCGTGGACCCCTTCAGCAGCACGGTCGCCCCGTACCGCCGCGCAAGCTCCCGCACCGCCGCCAGCCGACCGCCCTCAACCTCCCCCCGCTCGACACCCAGCAGCGCCGCCGCCTCCCCCGCATGGGGCGTCATCAGGGTCGGCGCCCGCCGTCCCCGTACGACCTCCGCGTCCGCCAGCCGCAGCCCGTCCGCGTCGATCAGCACCGGCACGTCCGCCGCCAGCACCTCCGCGACCGTCGCCGCGTCGTCCCCGGCCCCCGGCCCGACGACCCACGCCTGCACCCGGCCCGCATGCTTCGGCCCCCGGTCCGACACGAGCGTCTCGGGGTACCGCGCGATGACGGCGTCCCCGGCCGGCCCCACGTACCGCACGGCCCCGGCCCCGCCCCGCAGCGCGCCCGACACGGCCAGCACAGCGGCTCCCGGATACCGCGCCGACCCGGCGGCGATCCCGACCACGCCCCGCCGGTACTTGTCGCTCTCCGCCCGCGGCACCGGAAGCAGCCGGGCCACATCGAGGTGCTGCAACGCCTCCAGTTCCGCCTCGGCGGGCAGTTCCAGCCCGATGTCCACCAGCCGTACCGAGCCCGCGTACTCCCGAGCGGGATCGATGAGGAGCCCCGGCTTGTGGGTCCCGAACGTCACGGTCAGGCCGGCCCGCACGGCGACCCCGTGCACCTCGCCTGTGTCGGCGTCGACGCCGCTCGGCAGATCGACGGCGACGACGGCGCCCCGCGACCGCCCGGCGGCTGCGGCCAGCGGCACGGCGTCCGGCCGCAGCCCGCCCTTCCCGCCGATCCCGACGATCCCGTCGAGGACGAGGTCCGCGTCCTCGACGAGCGCCTCGCCCCGACCGGCCCCCGCGACCCGCCCCCCGGCCCGCCGCAACGCCGCGAGCCCCGCCGCGTGCGTCCGCTCCGGCGCGAGCAGCACCGCCGTGACCCCGGCCCCCCGACGAGCCAGCCGGGCCCCGGCGTACAGGGCGTCACCCCCGTTGTCGCCGCTGCCGACGAGCAGCACCACCCGGCTCCCGTACACCCGCCCCAGCAGGTCGGCGCAGGCCGCGGCGAGTCCGGCGGCGGCGCGTTGCATCAGCGCCCCCTCCGGCAGCCGCGTCATCAGCTCCCGTTCGGCGTTCCGGACCGTCTCCACGCTGTACGCAGTACGCATGCGGTCGAGTTTCCCGTACGCCCCCGGGGCCACTCCCCCTCAAACGCACCTCCCGCGTCTTCCTCTCTGCGAACCGTGTCGCATCCATTGACGCTCTGCCGCCCCTTTGCCAGACTCCCGGCCGCACAGAAAGCGCTTGCACACCCCCCACGTTCGACGAAACCGAGGCCCCCATGGGACGCAGAGCCGCATTACTGGCCGCCGCCGGTGCCACCGCCCTCCTCACCGCCGCCGGCACCCTGACCGCCCCCGCCACAGCCGCCCCCACGCGAGCGCTGGCCTGCGGAGACGGCTCCTTCCAGGCCGAGGCCGTGCAGAGCGGCGGCACCTGGACCGCCCGGCGCGGCGGCAGCACGGTCTACACCGGCACCGACATGCGCGCGGCCGTCCAGGCGGCCGTCAACAGCCTCACCGCCGGGCGCACGGCGAAGGAACGGGTCGTGGTCCGCGGCTCGGGCTCGATCCCGGCGGGCTCCCGCATCTCCCTGCCGAGTTACACCGTCCTCGACGTCTGCGGCACCATCGACGTCACCGGCAGCGGCTCGGGCGACCAGGCGCCGGTCTACTCGCGCGGCACCCGTGACGTCGAGGTCCAGAACCTCAAGCTCACCGGCACCCCGCTGTACGGGATCTTCCTGCGCAACGTCCAGAACGTGGTGCTCCGCCAGATCGACATGCGCCTCTCCCGCGGCCTGGGCGTCCGCATCGACAACCGCGGCGACACCAGCCAGTGGACGCGCAACGTCCGCATCGACCACGTCTACGTCTCCGGCGCGTCCAGCCACGCCGTCGAGACCTACGGCGTCGACGGCATCACCATCGGCACGGTGACGGCCCGCAACGTCGGCGAGTCGGGCCTGCTGCTCAACCAGACCATCAACGCCAGGGTCACCAAGGTGGACGCGGAGAACGCCGGCACGGGCACCGGCTACGCCGCCTTCCGCATGGCCAACCGCAACGGCCGGGTCGGCAGCGGCTACCCCACCAACATCCGCGTCGGCGAGGTCGTCGCCCGCGGCGGCGGACGCGGCGTGTTCTGCGTCTCGGAGAGCGGCGGAGCCGTCATCGACAAGGTGACGCTCTCCAACACCGGCAACAACTCGGTCCTGATCGAGAACTGCTACAACGTCAGCCTCGCGGCGCAGAGCGGCACGATCACGGGCGGCGGCGAACTGCGCCTGGCCGCGCGCTCGGAGTTCCCCAACAACAAGGACATCACCGTCCAGAACCTGACGGTCACCAACTCGGCCATCAGGGAGAGCCCGTGCGGCGAGAACACGACGTTCCGCAACATCACGCGCGTGAACAGCAGCCAGTCGGTCTGCTGACCCCGCCTGACCCCGCTTGACCCCCGCTCCCGAAGCCCTCGCCACCCCACTCGGCGGGGGCTTCGGGGCCCTTTCCCCCGGACCCCTGTCCAGGCGTATGATCGAGCTGTGTTTTGAACTCGTTCAAAAAGGGGGATCGACGAGACATGACCAGCTCGACAGCATCCAGGGACAAGGACAGCCCCGCCACCGCCCTGGGCCCCACGGCCCTGGTCCTCGGCGTCTTCTCGGCCGTGGGAACCTGGGCGTTCCTGTTCCCGTGGACGGTACTGGCCGGAGCGCTCGCGGTGACCTTCGGAGCGATGGGCCTCCACTACGCCCGCAGGGGAACGGGCCGGCTGTGGCCGGCGGCGGCCGGTACGACCCTGGGCGCGATCGGCCTCATCGGCACCATCACGCTGCTCTGGAGCCTGGCCTAGGACGTGGGTCTCACGCCTCGGCGATGACCACGGCCGAGGCGACGCCCGCGTCGTGACTCAGCGACACGTGCCAGGTCCGCACGCCGAGTTCGGCGGCCCGCGCGGCCACCGTCCCGGTCACCCGCAGCCGGGGCTGCCCACTGTCCTCGACACACACCTCGGCGTCGGTCCAGAGCAGCCCGGGCGGAGCACCGAGCGCCTTGGCCAGCGCCTCCTTGGCCGCGAACCGCGCGGCGAGCGAGGCGACCCCCCGCCGCTCCCCGCTGGGCAGCAGCAACTCCCGCTCCACGAACAGCCGCCCGGCCAGTGCGGGCGTACGCTCCAGTGAAGCCGCGAACCGCTCGATCTCGGCAACGTCGATGCCGACCCCGATGATGCTCATGGGCAGCACCCTACGGTGACGGGCGGGATCCGGCGCGGACGGCCTCCGACGCACCGCCCGGGCGACCCCGTGATCCTCAACTTCACCTGCCCGCTATAGAGTTCGCGCTGACCGCGATGAGCAAACGGCATCGCACGCAAACGGGAGGACATCATGAAGTTGAAGTCGCTGGGGACCGCGGCCACCGCCGTAGCCCTCTTCGCCACGGCCCTCACCGGCACTGTCGCCACCGCCGGCACCGCCGCAGCGGCGACGAAGCCCGACTGCAGCAGCGCGCTGACGAACGTGAAGCCCAAGGCGACCGTCAACCTCCGCAGCCAGCCCAAGACGAGCTCGACCGCTCTCGGCACCTGGGGCAAGGGCAAGAAGGGCGGCATCTGCTTCGGCGGCAGCAAGCCCGTCAAGGGCGGCAGCTACACGGCCTGCGGCAAGACGAGCAACAAGTGGTACTTCGGCGGCCCCAACAGCACCAGCAAGGAAGGCTGGGTCCCGGCGACCTGCCTGCCCATCTGAGCAGCTGACGGCCTGACCGGCTGATCGAGGGGGCGAAGGGCATCCGCCTGTTCGCCCCTTCCGCTCACTCCGGCTTCCCGCTCACTCCACCGTCACCGACTTGGCCAGGTTCCGCGGCTGGTCCACCTCGTTGCCCCGGGCCGTCGCCAGCTCACACGCGAACACCTGAAGCGGCACCGTCGCGACGAACGGCTGCAACAGGGTCGGCGTCGCGGGAATCCGGACCAGATGGTCCGCGTACGGCACGACCGCCTCGTCGCCCTCCTCCGCGATCACGATCGTCCGGGCACCGCGCGCCCGGATCTCCTGGATGTTGGACACGATCTTGTCGTGCAGCACCGAGCGCCCACGCGGCGACGGCACCACCACGACCACCGGCAGGTCCTCCTCGATCAGGGCGATCGGCCCATGCTTCAGCTCCCCGGCGGCGAATCCCTCCGCGTGCATGTAGGCGAGTTCCTTGAGCTTCAGGGCGCCTTCGAGCGCCACCGGATACCCCACGTGCCGCCCGAGGAACAGCACCGTCTTCTTGGAGGCCAGCGTGCGTGCCAGCTCCCGCACCGGCTCCATCGTGCCCAGCACCCGCTCCACCGCACCGGAGATCGAGGACAGGTCGCGGATCACCGCCCGGATCTCGTCGCCCCACTTGGTGCCCCGCACCTGACCCAGGTACAGCGCGACCAGGTAGCAGGCCACGAGCTGCGTCAGGAACGCCTTGGTCGAGGCGACGGCCACCTCCGGCCCGGCGTGCGTGTACAGCACCGCGTCCGACTCGCGCGGGATCGTCGAGCCGTTGGTGTTGCAGATCGCCAGCACCTTGGAGCCCTGCTCGCGGGCGTGCCGCAGCGCCATCAGCGTGTCCATGGTCTCGCCGGACTGGGAGATGGCGATGACCAGCGTCTGCGCGTCCAGGATCGGGTCCCGGTAGCGGAACTCGCTCGCCAGCTCCACCTCGCAGGGGAGCCGCGTCCAGTGCTCGATGGCGTACTTGGCGATCATCCCGGCGTGGAAGGCCGTGCCGCACGCGACGATGACGACCTTGTCGATCTCCCGCAGCACCCGCGGAGGGATCCGCACCTCGTCCAGGGTCAGCGAACCGGAACCGTCGATCCGGCCCAGGAGTGTGTCGGCGACCGCCTTGGGCTGCTCGGCGATCTCCTTGAGCATGAAGTAGTCGTAGCCGCCCTTCTCGGCGGCCGACGCGTCCCAGTCGACGTGGTACGAGCGGATGTCGGCCGGGCGGCCGTCGAAGCCGGTCACCGTCACGCCGTCCCGGCGCAGCTCGACCACCTGGTCCTGGCCGAGCTCGATCGCCGAGCGGGTGTGGGCGATGAACGCGGCGACGTCCGAGGCGAGGAAGGACTCGCCCTCCCCGACTCCGACGACCAGCGGTGAGTTCCGCCGCGCTCCCACCACCACGTCCGGCTCGTCGGCGTGCACCGCGACCAGCGTGAACGCGCCCTCCAGCCGCCGGCACACCAGCCGCATCGCCTCGGCGAGGTCGTTGCAGGAGGAGAACTCTTCGGCGAGCAGATGCGCGACGACCTCGGTGTCCGTCTCGGAGGTCAGCTCGTGGCCTCGCTCCGCCAGTTCGGCCCGCAGCAGGGCGAAGTTCTCGATGATGCCGTTGTGCACCACCGCGACCCGTCCCGCGTTGTCGATGTGCGGGTGGGCGTTGGTGTCCGTCGGCCCGCCGTGCGTGGCCCAACGGGTGTGCCCGATGCCCGTCGCGCCGGTCGGCAGCGGCCTGCCGTCCAGCTCCTTCTCCAGGTTGAGGAGCTTGCCGGCCTTCTTCGCCGCCGCCAGCCCACCGTCGGCCAGGACGGCGACGCCCGCCGAGTCGTATCCCCGGTACTCCAGCCGCTTCAGCCCGGCCATCACCACATCGAGCGCCGACTGCGGCCCCACGTATCCCACGATTCCACACATGGGCGGCAGCTTAGGGTCGATTCGAGTGCCGAACCGGCCGTTGTGTGCCCGAAATCGGAAATTCCCACCGGGGGCAGGAGGCCCTGAGTCAGACCTTCGCCCGATAGGCCCGCATGGCCAGCGGATAGAACACCAGGGCGATACCCGCCGCCCACACCAGCGACCACAGCACCGGCTCCGCCACCGCCCCGCCGAGCAGCAGCCCCCGGAACGCATCCGACAGGTGGGTCACCGGATTGACGTCGCTCCACGCCTGGAGCCAGCCGGGCATCGTGTCGACGACGACGAACGCGCTGCTGGTGAAGGTGATCGGGAAGATGAGCGTGAACGCGAACGCCTGGACCTTCTCGGCGTCACCGGCCAGCATCCCGATCAGCACCGCGCTCCAGGACACGGCCGCGGCGAACACCACCACCAGCAGTGTGCCGAGCAGGAATCCACCGAATCCGCCGGTGATGCGGAAGCCGAGTGCCAGGCCGAGGCCGATCATCAGCAGCAGCGCCCACACGTGCTTCGCGAGGTCCGCGGTGATCCGGCCGATGAGCGGGGCGGAGCGGGCGATGGGCAGGCTGCGCAACCGGTCGAAGACGCCCTTGGTGAGATCGGTGTTGAGGGCCATCGCCGTGTACATCGTCATGAACAGGGTGTTCTGCACGATGATCCCGGGCAGCGCGTACTTCAGATACGCGTCGGGCGAGCCGGCCATCTGCCCGCCCAGAACGTAGGTGAACAGGAACACGAACATGATCGGCGTGATGCTGTAGTCGACCAGTTCGAGCGGGTTGTGCTTGACGGCGACCAGGCTCCGCCAGGCCATCGTAAAGGTCTGCCGCACCCCGGCGAGGGCGGGCACCCGGCCGGACCCGGTGACCGGCACGGTGAGAGTGGTGGCGGTCATGACCGGCTCACCGCCTTCTCCAGCTCCTCGTCCTCCCGGACGGCCGCACCGCCGTCCTCCTCGGCCTCGCCCGGCTCGGCGCGGTGGCCGGTCAGGGAGAGGAAGACCTCGTCGAGCGAGGAACGGCGCAGGGCCAGCTCCCCGACCGCGATACCCTCCCGGTCCAGCGCGCGCACCACGGCCGGCATCAGCTCGGGGTCCTTCACCGGGGCGGTGACCGTCTCGCCCTCGATCCGGGCCTGCGGCCCGGCGGCCCCGGCCACCAGCGCGTGCGCCCGCGCGAGATCCTGCCCGGCGATCGGCCTGAGCTCCAGCACCTGGCCGCCGACCTGCGCCTTCAGCTGGTCCGGCGTGCCCCCGGCGATCACACGGCCCTTGTCGATCACCACGATGTCGTCCGCGAGGACATCGGCCTCGTTCAGGTACTGCGTGGTCAGCAGGGCGGTCGCGCCGTCCGCGACCAGGCCGCGCAGCAGGTCCCACAGCTCACCGCGGCTGTGCGGGTCGAGGCCGGTGGTCGGCTCGTCGAGGAAGAGGATGCTGGGCCGGCCGACGAGGCTGGCCGCGAGGTCCAAGCGCCTGCGCATGCCGCCCGAGAAGGTCTTCGCGGCCCGCCCGGCCGCGTGGGTCAGCTGGAACCGCTCCAGCAGCTCACCGGCCCGCGCCTTCGCCTCCCGCCGCGGCAGACCCAGCAGCCGGCCGATGAGCAGCAGGTTCTCCGTCCCGGTCAGGTTCTCGTCGACCGCCGCGTACTGCCCGGTCAGCCCGACCAGGGACCGTACGACCCCGGCCTCCCGGACCACGTCGTGGCCGGCCACCCGGGCCCTGCCCCGGTCCGGGCGCAGCAGTGTCGCGAAGATCCGCACCGCCGTCGTCTTCCCCGCACCGTTGGGGCCCAGCAGCCCGAGCACCGTGCCCTTGCGGGCGGCCAGGTCGACGCCGGCCAGCGCCTCGGTCTCCTTGAACCGCTTGACCAGACCTTCCGCCTCTATCGCGTACGTCATGGGTACCCCCAGGCGTCCGTGGACCCCGGACCGGGCCCACCTCTCCCACAACTGTGACGCACACCACTGACATTCCTCCCGCACCAGTTTTTCTCAGGAGGAAAAGGGGCGAAAACCTCGCGTGACGGATCCCACCTCACCATCCGTTCGTACGCCCGTAACAATGGACTGTGATCTCTCCGGTCTCCTCGATGCCCCGGAGCGCCCACCGGCCCCGCCCGGAGGCGACTCCCTACGTCGACCTCACCCGAACCGAGTGGAGCGCGCTGCGCGACAAGACGCCGCTTCCGCTGACGGCCGAGGAGGTCGAGAAGCTGCGCGGTCTCGGCGACGTGATCGACCTCGACGAGGTGCGGGACATCTACCTCCCGCTGTCCCGTCTCCTCAACCTCTACGTCGGTGCCACCGACGGACTCAGAGGCGCGCTGAACACGTTCCTCGGCGAACAGGGCTCCCAGTCGGGCACCCCGTTCGTCATAGGCGTGGCCGGTTCGGTCGCCGTGGGCAAGTCGACGGTCGCCCGCCTCCTCCAGGCCCTGCTCTCGCGCTGGCCCGAGCACCCGCGCGTCGAGCTGGTCACCACCGACGGCTTCCTGCTGCCCACCAAGGAACTCCAGGCCCGTGGCCTGATGTCCCGCAAGGGCTTCCCGGAGTCGTACGACCGCCGCGCCCTGACTCGCTTCGTCGCCGACATCAAGGCCGGCAAGGACGAGGTCACGGCCCCCGTCTACTCCCACCTCATCTACGACATCGTCCCCGACAAGAGGCTCACGGTCCGCCGCCCCGACATCCTGATCGTCGAGGGCCTGAACGTCCTCCAGCCGGCCCTGCCCGGCAAGGACGGCCGCACCCGCGTCGGTCTCGCCGACTACTTCGACTTCAGCGTGTACGTCGACGCCCGCGTCGAGGACATCGAGACCTGGTACCTCAACCGCTTCCGCAAGCTGCGCGCGACCGCCTTCCAGAACCCGTCCTCGTACTTCCGCAAGTACACGCAGGTCTCAGAGGAAGAGGCCCTCGACTACGCCCGGACGATGTGGCGCACCATCAACCGGCCCAACCTGGTGGAGAACATCGCCCCCACCCGCGGCCGTGCCGCCCTCGTCCTGCGCAAGGGCCCGGACCACAAGGTGCAGCGGCTCAGCCTGCGCAAGCTGTGACGGCAGGGGAAAGGCGGGTTAGATGGGCGCCATGCTCCATCTGCGCGTGATCACACCGTCCGACCGGACCGACGAAGTGGTCCTGCTGATCGAGAAGACGGTCGGCACCACCCACCTCGTCGTGCTGCCGGGCGCCGCCCGCGACCCGGCCGGGGACGTGGTGATGTGCGACGTGGCGCGTGAGGCGGGCGACGAACTGCTCGGCCGGCTGCGGGAACTGGGCATCGACACCACCGGCTCCATCGCCGTCGAGTCCATAGACCTGTCCCTGTCCGAGCGGGCCGACCAGGCGGAGGCCGACGCGCCCGGCGAGGGAGCGGACGCGGTCCTCTGGGAGCAGCTGACCGACGCGACGCACGAGGAGTCCACCCTCTCCGTCACCTACCTGGCGTTCATCACGCTCGCCACGATGATCGCGGCCTGCGGCGTGGTCCTGGACAACGCGATCCTGATCGTCGGCGCCATGGCCGTGGGCCCGGAGTTCGGCCCGCTCGCCGGCCTCAGCACCGCGATCGTCCGGCGCCGCCCCCGGCTCGCCCTGCGCGCACTGATCGCCCTGCTGGTGGGCTTCGCGGCGGCGATGGCGGTGACGGTCGCCTTCAGCCTCTTCATGGACGCCGTCGACCTGTTCAGCGAGCAGCAGCTCAGGGCGGACCGCCCGAACACGGGCTTCATCTACGCCCCGGACTGGTTCTCCTTCGTCGTGGCGGTCCTGGCCGGCATCGCCGGCACGCTCTCCCTGACCTCGGCCAAGTCGGGCGCCCTGGTCGGCGTGGCCATCTCGGTCACCACGATCCCGGCCGCCGCGAACGCGGCCGTGGCCCTGAGCTACGGCGACACGAAACAGACGTGGGGCTCCACGGAACAGCTCCTGCTGAACCTCTTGGGCATCATCGTCGCGGGCACAGCCACCCTGCTGCTCCAGAAGTGGCTCTGGTCGAGACAGCGCCAGGGGGTCGGCAAGCTCTAGGGGCGCGGGGCTGTGTCCATGTGCGGCTCCGCCGCGTGGGCGCGACAAGCCACGAACGACCCGCGGCCCGCAGTCACCCGCAGCCCCACCCCCGACCCGGTTCACTACCCGAGCGCGGACTTCACCGCATCGGCCAGCCGCCCCGCGACAGACCGCGCCTGCTCGATATCGGCCGCCTCGACCATCACGCGGACCAACGGCTCGGTCCCGGAGGGCCGCAGCAGCACCCGCCCGGTCTCGCCGAGCTCCCGCTCCGCGTCCGCGACGGCCGCCGACAGCTCCTCGGACGTCCCCACCCGCGTCCTGTCGACATCCGGCACATTGATCAGCACCTGCGGCAGCCGCTCCATGACACCGGCGAGATCCGCCAGCGTGCGCCCGCTCTGAGCGACCCGAGCCGCCAGCAGCAGCCCGGTCAGCGTGCCGTCCCCGGTGGTCGCGTGGTCGAGGATGATCACGTGCCCGGACTGCTCGCCCCCGAGAGCGAACCCGTGCTCCTTCATCTCCTCCAGCACGTACCGGTCACCGACGGCGGTCTGCACGAGCCGGATGCCCTCGCGCTCCATGGCGAGCTTGAACCCGAGGTTCGACATCACCGTGGCCACGACCGTCTCGGACCGCAGCACGGAACGCTCCCGCATCGCCAGCGCGAGCACGGCGAGGATCTGGTCCCCGTCCACCTCCGCGCCGGTGTGGTCGACGGCGAGGCACCGGTCGGCGTCGCCGTCGTGCGCGATGCCGAGGTCGGCGCCGTGCTCGACGACGGCGGCCTTGATCTTGTCCAGGTGCGTCGAACCGCACCCGTCGTTGATGTTGAGCCCGTCCGGCTCGGCCCCGATCGTGACGACCTCGGCGCCGGCCCGCTGGAACGCCTCGGGCGAGACCTGGGCGGCGGCGCCGTGCGCCTCGTCGAGGACGACCTTGAGCCCGTCGAGGCGGTTCGGCAGGACGCCCAGCAGATGCGCGACGTACCGCTCGGAGCCCTCCTCGTACGCGCGTACGCGGCCCACCCCGGCCCCGGTCGGCCGGTCCCACGGGGCGCCGGTGCGGTGCTCCTCGTAGACGGACTCGATCCGGTCCTCCAGCTCGTCGGCGAGCTTGTGCCCGCCGCGGGCGAAGAACTTGATGCCGTTGTCGGGCATGGCGTTGTGGCTCGCGGAGAGCATCACACCGAGGTCGGCCCCCAGCTCCCCGGTCAGGTACGCCACGGCGGGCGTCGGCAGCACGCCGACCCGCAGGACGTCCACGCCGGCGCTGGCGAGACCCGCGACCACGGCGGCTTCCAGGAACTCCCCGGACGCACGGGGGTCACGCCCGACCACGGCGGTCGGCCGGTGTCCCTCGAACGTGCCCGCCTCGGCCAGTACGTGTGCCGCGGCCACGGAGAGGCCCAGGGCCATCTCCGCCGTCAGATCCGCATTGGCGACACCGCGCACGCCGTCCGTGCCGAAGAGTCGTCCCACAGTGGTGTCCTCCGAATTACTGATGAGAATGCGGCTCACATCCCCGAGTGCACCCCCTGAGACTGTCCGGGGGCTGTAGGGGTTGTGTAAACGAAACCGCCCCGGCAGCACAACCGTGCCGCCGGGGCGATCGTTGCGAAGCCAGTCGCAAGGACGGGCGACGCGATTAGCGCTTGCTGTACTGCGGAGCCTTGCGGGCCTTCTTCAGACCGGCCTTCTTGCGCTCGACCGCACGGTCGTCGCGCTTGAGGAAGCCGGCCTTCTTCAGCGGGCCGCGGTTGTTGTCGACGTCCGCCTCGTTCAGCGCACGGGCGACACCGAGACGGAGCGCACCGGCCTGGCCGGAGACACCGCCACCGGAGATGCGGGCGATGACGTCGTAGCGGCCCTCGAGCTCGAGAACCTTGAACGGCTCGTTGACTTCCTGCTGGTGCACCTTGTTCGGGAAGTAGTCCTCGAGGGTGCGACCGTTGATCTTCCACTTGCCGGTGCCCGGGACGATCCGGACGCGGGCGATGGCGTTCTTGCGACGGCCCAGGCCGGCGGCCGGCTGGGGCTCGCCGAAGCGGGACGCCATGGACTCCGAGGTGTACTCGCCCTCGACGGGGACCTCGGACTCGGTGGTGTAGCTGTCGATGTCAAGCTCTTCGAGCGGCTGCTCGGCAGTGGTCTCGGCCACGATGCTCCTCAGATTCTCTTCAGTCTTAGGGGGTGGCCGGACTTACTGCGCGACCTGGGTGATCTCGAACGGCTGCGGCTGCTGCGCGCCGTGCGGGTGCTGGTCACCCTTGTAGACCTTCAGCTTCGAGAGCATCTGACGGCCCAGCGTGTTCTTGGGGAGCATGCCCTTGACGGCCTTCTCGATGGCCTTCTCGGGGTTCTTGTCCAGCAGCTCGTCGTAGCGGACGGAACGCAGACCACCCGGGTAGCCGGAGTGGCGGTACGCCATCTTCTGGGTCCGCTTGTTGCCGGAGAGGTGCACCTTGTCGGCGTTGATGATGATGACGAAGTCACCAGCGTCGACGTGCGGCGCGTAGATCGGCTTGTGCTTGCCCCGGAGGAGCGTCGCGGCAGTGGTGGCGAGACGGCCCAGGACAACGTCCTGAGCGTCGATGACGTGCCACTGGCGCGTCACATCGCCGGGCTTGGGGCTGTACGTACGCACGGTTCGTAGCCTTCGCTTCGAGTGAATGGTCCATAACTGGTCACCGAAACGATCACGACAGCCTGGACCGCACTGCGGCGACGCATACCGCGTACGTGGGGTCGCTGGTCATCGGCCCGGTGGACCGGTGTAAGGGCCCGTCCCGTGAGAATGAGCAAGCCAATACACAACGAACAAGCAGAATACCGGGGTACACCACAAGGGTCAAAACGCGGGGTCACCGAAGCCGCTCGGTCACGGAGACGCACAGCGCGGCACAGAACGTGACGGCCCTCCGCAGCGTCCGCCGCCGCAGCGGCCGCCCGTACGGGAACACCGCCGAGACGGCGACGTCCACGGCGACCGCGGCACACCACCGCACCATGGATCCGCCGGCGCGCGGACGGCGGCACGCGACCAGCGCTCCCACCACGACCGACGGCCACACCCCGGCCGCGAGGGCCGGCCACGACAGCAGACACCCCAGCAGCACCACCGCCGGCAGTACTCGTCCCAACCACCCGGAGATGTCGTCTTTGCCCGTGCGCATGGGAGGAACGCTAGGGGCTGGAGAGCCCGTCCGGACGGACCAGCACACCCCATGTCCCGTCTAAGATGCGGCCCATGAGCTTTGGGCAGCAGGGGGGACCTCAGTCCCAGTGGGATCCCTGGAAACCGCAGTCGCAGCAGCCCTGGAACAGCGGGGGCGGCCAGTCTCCGGACTGGGCAGCGCTCGCTGAAGCCTCCGAGGCCCGCAACAAGCGACGCCGGCTGCTGCTGATCGGCGGCGGCGCGTTCGCCACCGTCGCGATCGGCACCGCCGTCGCGGTGGCCGTCGTCTCGGCGGGCGGCGACAACCGGGGGAACCCGACCTCCCTGCCGTCGGCCGACATCCCGAGCCAGACCGCCTCGGCCCCGTCCTTCGCCCCGACCAGCGCCCCTCCCCCGCTGGACCCGAAGGACTTCATCGCCAGCGCGAAGAAGGACAAGGCCCCGCTCAGCCCGGACACCCTCTTCCCGGGCACCCAGCTGACCCAGGCCGGGACGCTGTACAAGAAGGGCCCCACCGCCGACACCCGCAACTGCGCCTCGGCGGCCGGCGGCACGCTCCCCAAGATCCTCACGGCGAACGACTGCACGCGCCTGATACGCGCCACCTACGTCAAGGACGGCATCGCGGTGACGGTCGGCGTGGCCGTCTTCGACAACGAGGCGCAGGCCGTGAAGGCCAAGGGCCAGAGCACCAAGAAGAGCTTCGTGAAGTCGCTCTCCGGCGGCGGCGTGAAGCCCTTCTGCGAATCCGGGTTCTGCCGCACGACCACCAACTCCTACGGCCGCTACGCCTACTTCACCAACGCCGGCTTCACCAACGGCAAGGACGTGACGCCCAAGGACAACCCCGTCTACAAGACCGGGGACGACCTGGCCCAGTTCACGTTCGACCAGATCCGCCGCCGCGGCGAGGTCCAGGCCTCGGCCGCGGCCAACGAATAACCGGACGTCAGCAGCAGCCCGCCGACGGCAGCGACCGCTTGTTCCGCGCCTCCTTGTTGCGCGCGGCGAGCAGGTCGTCGGCCGGGTAGCCGACCTCCTCCAGCGTCAGCCCGTGCGGCCGTACGACGTGCACGGCCGAGTCCCGTACGCCGGCCGCCAGCACCTTCCCCGGCCAGTCGGCGGGCCGGTGCCCGTCCCCGACGAACAGCAGCGCCCCGATGAGCGAGCGCACCATGTTGTGGCAGAAGGCGTCGGCCCGCACGGTGGCGGTGATGATCCCGTCGTCCCCCCGCACCAGACTCAGCTCCTGGAGCGTACGGATCGTGGTCGCGCCTTCCCGCTTCTTGCAGTAGGCGGCGAAGTCGTGCTCGCCCAGCAGACCCCGGGCCGCCTCGTTCATGGCGTCCACGTCGAGGGGCCAGTCGTGCCACAGCACATGGCCCCGCAGCAGCGGGTCGACGCCCCCGGGGTTGTCGGTGACCCGGTACGCGTACCGCCTCCAGACCGCCGAGAAACGGGCGTTGAAGCCACTGGGCGCCTCCCTGAGCGCCCAGACCCGGACGTCCCGCGGCAGCCGCCCGGCGAGCCGCTTCAGCAGCTTCTGATGGTGCTCGGCCCAGACCTCACGCGGCAGGTCGACGTGAGCGACCTGCCCGCGCGCGTGCACGCCCGCATCGGTACGCCCAGCGACGGTCAGCTCGTAGGTCTCCCGCGACCGCGTCACGGTCCGCAGGGCGTCCTCGATCTCCCCCTGCACGGTCCGCCGCCCCCCGGCCTGCTTGGCCCATCCGGAGAACTCACTCCCGTCGTACGACAGATCAAGCCGGACCCGGACGTGGCCGGCCTCTACTTCGTCACTCACGTACAGATCCTCTCAGAACACAAAAGCGGGCCCGTTCCCGTGAAGGAACGGACCCGCCAACGCCCTTGAAGGGGCGCGGGGAACTGCGCGACAAGCCACCACGAACCCGCGGCCGCAAACGCACAGCCCCCGGCAGAACGCTTACGCGTCCTTCGACTCCTCGGCGGGAGCCTCGGCGGCCTCGTCGGACTTGGCCTCGGCGGCCTCGTCCTTCTTGAGGGCGTCTTCCTTGACCGCGCGCTTGGTCGCGGCCTCGGCCTCGCCCGTCGCCTCCTGCGCCACCGTCAGCGCCTCGACCAGCTCGATGACGGCCATGGGCGCGTTGTCGCCACGGCGGTTACCGATCTTGGTGATGCGGGTGTAGCCACCCGGACGGTTCTCGTAGCGCGGGCCGATCTCGGTGAAGAGCGTGTGCACGATGCTCTTGTCCGTGATGACCTGGAGCACCTGACGGCGGTTGTGAAGGTCGCCCTTCTTCGCCTTGGTGACCAGACGCTCGGCGTACGGCCGCAGCTTGCGGGCCTTCGCCTCGGTGGTGGTGATGCGACCGTGCTCGAAGAGCGACTTCGCGAGGTTCGCGAGCATCAGCTTCTCGTGCGCGGCGCTGCCGCCCATACGGGCACCCTTGGTGGGCTTCGGCATGGTGCTTCTCCTAGGTGTCTGCCCCGGCCGTATCAGGTACCGGGGTCAGTATCCGAGCGAGCGGTTGCCCGTCGGAGATCCAGCCCCCCGAAGGGGGCTGGAAGGGGCGCGGGGAACTGCGCGATCAAGCACAGCGCACCCGCGGCCGAGTACGGACCGAAAGGCCCGAGCTCTTAGTACTGCTCGGTCTCCACGAAACCGGCGTCCGCGTCGTCGTCGGCACCGAAGGCGTCCGCGGCGGCGGTCGGGTCGAATCCGGGCGGGCTGTCCTTCAGGGCCAGGCCCATGCCGGCCAGCTTCGCCTTGACCTCGTCGATCGACTTCGCACCGAAGTTCCGAATGTCGAGCAGGTCCGCCTCGGAACGGGCGACGAGCTCACCCACGGAGTGGATGCCCTCGCGCTTGAGGCAGTTGTACGACCGAACGGTGAGCTCCAGCTCCTCGATCGGCAGCGCCAGATCGGCGGCCAGGGCGGCGTCCGTCGGCGACGGGCCCATGTCGATGCCCTCGGCGTCGATGTTGAGCTCGCGGGCCAGACCGAACAGCTCGACCAGGGTCTTACCGGCGGACGCCATGGCGTCACGCGGGCGCATGGCCTGCTTGGTCTCGACGTCGACGATCAGCTTGTCGAAGTCGGTCCGCTGCTCGACACGCGTGGCCTCGACCTTGTACGTGACCTTGAGCACCGGCGAGTAGATCGAGTCGACCGGGATCCGGCCGATCTCCTGGCCGACCTGCTTGTTCTGCACGGCGGAGACGTAACCGCGGCCACGCTCGACCGTCAGCTCCATCTCCAGCTTGCCCTTGCCGTTGAGCGTGGCGAGGACGAGGTCGGGGTTGTGCACCTCGACACCGGCCGGGGGCGCGATGTCGGCGGCGGTGACCAGACCCGGGCCCTGCTTGCGCAGGTACATCACGACCGGCTCGTCGTGCTCCGAGGAGACGACCAGCTGCTTGATGTTGAGGATCAGGTCGGTGACGTCCTCCTTGACGCCCGGCACGGTGGTGAACTCGTGCAGCACGCCGTCGATGCGGATGGACGTGACCGCCGCACCCGGGATCGAGGACAGGAGGGTCCGGCGCAGAGAGTTACCGAGGGTGTAACCGAAGCCCGGCTCCAGCGGCTCGATCACGAACCGGGAGCGGAATTCGTCGACGACCTCTTCGGTCAACGAGGGACGCTGAGCGATCAGCATGTGGTGAGTCCTTCAGTCAGGGGCACCCACTATTTGATGCCCTTGCCACCGGGCGGCAGCCCGATATGTGTTGCAGTTACAAGGGTACGGGCGATATGGCTCCGAAGAGCCATATCGCCCGAAAACCTCAGACCGCCAAGCGGCCGTACGTCGTCCCCGAGGGGTCAGACGCGGCGGCGCTTGGGCGGACGGCAGCCGTTGTGCGGGGTCGGCGTGACGTCCTGGATCGAGCCGACCTCGAGGCCGGTGGCCTGCAGGGAGCGGATCGCGGTCTCACGACCGGAGCCCGGGCCCTTGACGAAGACGTCGACCTTGCGCATGCCGTGCTCCTGGGCGCGGCGGGCGGCCGACTCGGCGGCCATCTGCGCGGCGAACGGCGTGGACTTGCGGGAGCCCTTGAAGCCGACGTGGCCGGCGGAGGCCCAGGAGATCACGTTGCCGGACGGGTCCGTGATCGAGACGATCGTGTTGTTGAACGTGCTCTTGATGTGCGCGTGACCGTGAGCGACGTTCTTCTTTTCCTTGCGGCGCACCTTCTTGGCAGCGCCCTGACGACCCTTGGGGGGCATCTATTACTCCTACGGGAGGTGGTCGGTCCTACAGCGAAGACCGTGGACAGGCGTCCGCTGTGGACTACTTCTTGCCCGGCTTCTTCTTACCGGCGATGGCGCGACGCGGACCCTTGCGGGTACGAGCGTTGGTGCTGGTGCGCTGACCGCGGACGGGCAGACCACGACGGTGACGGAGACCCTGGTAGGTACCGATCTCGACCTTGCGGCGGATGTCGGCCTGGATCTCGCGACGGAGGTCACCCTCGGTCTTGATGTTGTTGTCGACGTACTCGCGGATCGCGACCAGCTGCTCCTCGGAGAGGTCACGAACACGGGTGTTCGGGTCCACGCCGGTGGCGGCCAGCGTCTGCTGGGAGAGGGTCCGGCCGATGCCGAACACGTAGGTGAGGGCGATCTCCACGCGCTTTTCGCGCGGGATGTCAACACCGGAAACGCGTGCCATTCAATGGCTCCAGTTACTTGTCGGAGGTCTTCCACAGAACCGACTCCCAGTCGCCGTACCAGGTACGAACTGGGTCCCCAGCCTCCGAACCGGGGGTGTCAGGCGAACGCTCGTTCCCCTGGGTCCTGCGTATGAACATATTCAGCTTGCGTCGCGCGAATCTCTGCGATGGATGCAGAGGGATCGGTCGTGCGTCAGCCCTGGCGCTGCTTGTGGCGCGGGTTGTCGCAGATGACCATGACCCGGCCGTGACGGCGGATCACCCTGCACTTGTCGCAGATCTTCTTGACGCTCGGCTTGACCTTCATTAGGTGAGGTTCTCCGGGTCAGTGCCACCACCCCGCCGGAAGCGGGATGCGGGCAAGATCTACTTGTAGCGGTAGACGATCCGGCCACGGGTCAGGTCGTACGGAGACAGCTCCACCACGACCCGGTCGTCAGGGAGGATGCGGATGTAGTGCATGCGCATCTTGCCGCTGATGTGTGCCAGGACCTGGTGGCCGTTCTGGAGCTCGACCTTGAACATGGCGTTCGGAAGAGACTCGACGACAGTGCCCTCGATCTCGATGGCACCTTGCTTCTTGGCCACGCTTCGCCCTTCGAATCGACTACCTTGATCGACTCTGTGCGGGCGCATGCAGACATGCGGGTACACAAGAGCCGACGAGTCAGTCTACGTCAGGGCTCTCGGAAACACGAATCGAGAGAGTCTGCCCCACCGGGCAGCGCTTTAAGCGCCCCCTGCAGGGGCGCGGAGAACTGCGCGGACAACCCCCACCGGCCCGCAGCCGCAGACGACACTCAGCCCAGCGGATCCGGCGCGGCCACGATCCCCAGCTCGGCGAGCTTAGCCTTCCCCCCGTCGGGAGACGTCAGCACCAACGGCCCGTCCTCCGTCAGAGCGACGGAGTGCTCCCAGTGCGACGACCACGTACCGTCCGTCGTGATGACGGTCCAGTCGTCCTGGAGGACTTCCGTCTTCGGCGTCCCCAGCGACACCATCGGCTCGATCGCGAGGCAGAATCCGGGCACCAGCTTCGGACCCTTGCCGCGCCGCCGGTCGACGTAGTTGAGCAGGTGCGGGTCCATGTGCATCTCGGTGCCGATGCCGTGCCCGCCGTAGTCCTCGATGATCCCGTACTTGCCGCCGCCCGGCTTGGGCTGGCGGCGGATGTACGTCTCGATGGCCCGGGAGACGTCGACCAGCCGGTTGCCCTGCTTCATGGCAGCGATGCCGGCCCACATCGACTCCTCGGTCACCCTGGAGAGCTCGACCAGCTCCGGGGAGTGACCGGACCCCACGAAGGCCGTGAAGGCCGCGTCGCCGTGCCAGCCGTCGATGATCGCGCCGCAGTCGATGGAGATGACGTCCCCGTCCTTGAGGACGACGTCGTCGGACGGGATGCCGTGGACGACGACCTCGTTCACCGAGGTGCAGATCGTCGCCGGGAAGCCGCCGTAGCCGAGGAAGTTCGGCTTGGCGTTGTGCTCGGCGAGCACCTTGCGGGCGACCTGATCCAGATCCTTCGTCGTGGCCCCGGGCACGGCGGCCTCACGGGTCGCCGCGTGAATGGCGGCGACGACCAGCCCCGCCTCACGCATCTTGGCGATCTGCTCGGGGCTTTTGATCTGCACCATGGGAGCTACGGCCTTTCTGGACCTTCGGCGACAACGAACGCCTTCAACGATACGGGGCCGCGCGACCGGCCCCGTCCACACAGCAGCCGCGGCTCCCCGAGGGGAACCGCGGCCGTAGCTGCGTACGGACGACTACTTGTCGCCCTCGCCACGCTTCAGCGCCTCCATGGCGCGGGCCGTGACGTCCTCCACCTTGCCGAGCGCCGAGATCGTGACCACCAGGCCCTGGGCCTTGTAGTAGTCGATGATCGGCTCGGTCTGGGTGTGGTAGACCTCCAGGCGCGTCCGGACCGTCTCCTCGGAGTCGTCGTTGCGCTGGTACAGCTCACCGCCGCACACGTCGCAGACGCCGTCCTTGGCCGGCTGCTTGTACGTCACGTGGAAGACGTGCGAGGAGTCGTTGCGGCAGATGCGGCGGCCGGCGATCCGCTTGACCACCTCGTCCTCGGGGACCTCCAGGTCCAGCACCGCGTCGAGCTGCATGTTCTCGGTCTCGAGGAGCTCGTCGAGCGCCTCGGCCTGCGACACATTGCGGGGGAAGCCGTCCAGCAGGAAGCCGTTCTCGGCGTCCGGCTGCTCCATGCGGTCCTTCGCCATGGCGATGGTGACCTCGTCGGGCACGAGATTGCCCGCGTCCATGTAGGACTTCGCCAGTTTGCCGAGTTCCGTCTGCTGGCTGATGTTGGCCCGGAACAGGTCGCCCGTGGAGATGTGCGGGATCGACAGGTTTCTGGCCAGGAACGCGGCCTGCGTTCCCTTACCGGCGCCCGGCGGCCCGACGAGGACGATACGCATCAGCGGAGGAACCCTTCGTAATTGCGCTGCTGGAGCTGGCTCTCGATCTGCTTCACCGTCTCGAGACCGACACCCACGATGATCAGGATGCTGGTCCCGCCGAACGGGAAGTTCTGGTTTGCCCCGAAACCAGCCAACGCCATCGTCGGCACGAGAGCGATCAGCCCCAAGTACAGCGAACCCGGCCAGGTGATCCGGTTGAGTACGTAGCTCAGGTACTCAGCGGTCGGTCGGCCAGCCCGGATGCCCGGGATGAAGCCACCATACTTCTTCATGTTGTCGGCGACTTCCTCGGGGTTGAACGAGATGGCCACGTAGAAGAACGCGAAGAAAACGATCAGCAGGAAGTACGTAATGATGTAGTACGGGTGGTCGCCCTTGACGAAGTGTTGCTCGATCCAGGTCTTCCAGCCCGACGTGCCTCCCGCGAACTGAGCGATCAGCGCCGGGATGTAGAGCAGCGACGAGGCGAAGATGACGGGAATCACACCCGCCTGGTTCACCTTGAGCGGGATGTAGGTGGACGTACCGCCGTAGGAACGACGGCCGATCATGCGCTTGGCGTACTGCACCGGGATGCGGCGCTGGGCCTGCTCGACGAAGACCACCAGGCCGACCATGGCGAAGCCGACCAGGATGACCGTGCCGAACTCGATCCAGCCGCCGGCCAGGGAGCCCTCCTGCTTGATGGCCCACAGGGCGGACGGGAAGGTGGCGGCGATCGAGATGAACATCAGGATCGACATGCCGTTGCCGATGCCGCGGTCGGTGATGAGCTCACCGAGCCACATCACGGCGGCCGTACCGGCGGTCATGGTGATGACCATGGTGATGGTGACGAAGATCGACTGGTCGGGGACGATCTGGCTGGCCACCGGGCAGCCCTGGAACAGCGCGCCGCTGCGGGCGGTGGCGACGAGGCCGGTGCCCTGGAGGATGGCGAGGGCGATCGTCAGGTAACGGGTGTACTGCGTGATCTTCGCCGTACCGGCCTGGCCCTCCTTCTTCAGGGCTTCCAGGCGCGGGATCACCACGGTCAGCAGCTGCAGAATGATGCTCGCCGTGATGTACGGCATGATGCCCAGGGCGAAGATCGTGATCTGCAGCAGCGCGCCGCCGCTGAACATGTTCACCAGGCCGAAGATTCCCTGGTTGGCCTGTGCGTTGTCGATACAGGTCTGGACGTTCCGGTAGTCGACGCCTGGGATCGGTACGTGCGTACCGACCCGGTAGACCACGATGATGCCGAGCGTGAAGAGCAGCTTCTTGCGCAGGTCGGGCGTCTTGAACGCCCGGGCGAACGCGGTGAGCACGGTGCCTCCTGCGACCCCCGCGCAACTGCGTCAAGGGTGACGGTCTTGAGGTTCGACGAATAGGTAACGGTCAACTGCCGCTGAGAGTGCCCGAAGTGAAGCACCCAGTGAAAAGTGGGCAGTGCAGGCCACCTTACCGGCGAGACTGCCGCCCTAGGAACGACCAACCGGGGATACCCCATTTGTGGGGTATCCCCGGTCGGGATCGCTCAGGTCATCGAGACGCCTGTGGTGTTCAGACGAGCTCGGTGACGGAACCGCCGGCGGCGGTGATCTTCTCCTTGGCGGAGCCGGAGACGGCATCGACCGTCACCTGCAGCGCCACGGAGATCTCGCCCTGGCCGAGGACCTTGACGAGGCTGTTCTTGCGAACGGCCCCCTTGGCCACCAGACCCTCGACGGTGACCTGGCCACCCTCGGGGTAGAGCGCGGCCAGCTTGTCGAGGTTCACGACCTGGAACTCGGTCTTGAACGGGTTCTTGAAGCCCTTCAGCTTCGGGAGACGCATGTGGAGGGGCATCTGGCCACCCTCGAAGCGCTCCGGAACCTGGTAACGGGCCTTCGTGCCCTTGGTACCACGACCGGCCGTCTTACCCTTCGACGCCTCACCACGACCGACACGGGTCTTGGCGGTCTTGGCGCCCGGGGCGGGACGGAGGTTGTGGATCTTGAGCGGGTTCTGCTCCGCCATGATCAGTCGACCTCCTCGACCGTCACGAGGTGGCGGACGGTGTGCACCATGCCGCGGAACTCGGGGCGGTCCTCCTTGACGACCTGCGTGTTGATGCCCTTGAGACCAAGGGAACGCAGGGTGTCACGGTGGTTCTGCTTGCTGCCGATGTACGACTTCGTCTGCGTGATCTTGAGCTGAGCCATTACGCAGCACCAGCCCCGGCACGCGCACGCAGCAGAGCCGCGGGAGCGACGTCCTCGAGGGGCAGACCACGGCGGGCCGCGATCTCCTCGGGACGCTGCAGACCCTTCAGGGCCTCCACGGTCGCGTGCACGATGTTGATCGCGTTCGACGAACCGAGCGACTTCGACAGCACGTCGTGGATACCGGCGCACTCGAGCACGGCACGCACCGGACCACCGGCGATAACACCGGTACCGGGCGACGCGGGCTTCAGGAGCACGACGCCGGCAGCCTTCTCACCCGTGATCGGGTGCGGGATGGTGCCCTGGATGCGGGGGACCTTGAAGAAGTGCTTCTTGGCCTCCTCAACGCCCTTGGCGATGGCGGCCGGCACCTCCTTGGCCTTGCCGTATCCGACACCCACGGTGCCGTCACCATCGCCCACCACGACCAGCGCGGTGAAGCTGAAGCGACGACCACCCTTCACAACCTTGGCGACGCGGTTGATCGCGACTACGCGCTCAACGTACGCGGTCTTCTCGGCGGCAGCAGCGCCGCCGTCACGGCCCTTCCGGTCCCGCCGCTCGCCGCCACCGGCACCGCCACCGCGGCGCTGGGGTCCAGCCATTGGAATTACCTCTCTCTGTTTCCGCTAGCTACGGAACCGACTCAGAACTTGAGTCCGGCCTCGCGGGCGGCGTCCGCCAGGGCGGCGATGCGCCCCGCGTACTGGTTACCACCACGGTCGAACACGACGGCCTCGACACCGGCGGCCTTGGCGCGCTCGGCGACCAGGGCGCCGACCTGCTTGGCCTGCGCGGACTTGTCGCCCTCGCCACCGCGGATCGAGGTGTCCAGGGTGGACGCCGACGCCAGGGTGTGACCCTTGATGTCGTCGATCACCTGGGCCACGATGTGGCGGTTCGAGCGGGTAACGACCAGACGCGGACGCTCCGCCGTACCGTTGATGTGCTTACGGATCCGGATGTGGCGGCGCTTGATCGCGGCGCGCTTGTAGGCGTCGCCCTTAAGGATCTTCTGTCCGTATGCCATGGCTTACTTACCCGCCTTTCCGACCTTGCGGCGGATGACTTCGCCCTCGTACTTGACGCCCTTGGCCTTGTACGGGTCGGGCTTGCGCAGCTTGCGGATGTTGGCCGCAACCTCGCCGACCTTCTGCTTGTCGATGCCCTCGACCGAGAAACGGGTCGGGGACTCCACCTTGAAGGTGATGCCCGCGGGGGCCTCGACCAGGATCGGGTGGCTGTAGCCCAGGGAGAACTCCAGGTTGGAGCCCTTGGCCACGACACGGTAACCGACACCGCTGATTTCGAGCTTCTTGACGTATCCCTGGGTCACACCGGTGATCATGTTCGCCACCAGCGTGCGGGACAGGCCGTGCAGGGCCTTGCTCTGCCGCTCGTCGTTCGGCCGCAGCACCTGAAGGGTGCCGTCCTCGGCCTTCGCGATGTCGATCGGCGCGATGACGGTGTGGGTCAGTTCGCCCTTGGGGCCCTTGACCGCGACCGTACGGCCGTCGATGGTGACGTCCACGCCGGCGGGAACCGGGATGGGGAGCTTGCCGATACGCGACATTGCTGTCTCTCCTCCGTTCCCGAATTACCAGACGTAGGCGAGGACTTCCCCACCCACGCCCTTCTTCTGCGCCTGCTTGTCGGTCAGGAGCCCGTGCGACGTGGAGATGATGGCCACGCCCAGGCCGCCCAGAACCTTCGGCAGGTTGGTGGACTTCGCGTACACCCGGAGACCGGGCTTGGAGATCCGCTTGATGCCCGCGATGGAGCGCTCACGGTTGGGGCCGAACTTCAGCTCCAGGACGAGGTTCTTGCCGACCTCGGCGTCCTCGACCTTCCAGCCCGTGATGAAGCCCTCCTGCTGGAGGATCTCCGCGATGTGCGACTTGATCTTGGACGCCGGCATCGTCACAGAGTCGTGGTACGCCGAGTTCGCGTTCCGCAGACGCGTCAGCATGTCTGCGATCGGATCAGTCATGGTCATGAATTGGCCTTCGGCCTCTCTCGCCGGGGTTTCCTGGTGCGCCATCCCTCTCCCCGATCCGAGACGGGACGGGTGCGGCGCGGTGGACCTACGGCGTAGTAAGCATTCAATGAGCGGACAGATGTCCGCGTGCGTAAGGGCGGCGGCAGACGCCCAACCCCACAAGCCTAAGCCATGTGGGCCGGGCGCCCTGCCACCCCTACGTGCTTACCGAGAGCCCTGAATCCCCTGTTAAGGGAATTACCAGGAGCTCTTGGTCACGCCCGGCAGCTCGCCACGGTGAGCCATCTCACGAAGGCACACGCGGCACAGGCCGAACTTGCGGTACACGGAGTGCGGGCGGCCGCAGCGCTGGCAGCGGGTGTAGCCACGCACACCGAACTTGGGCTTGCGAGCAGCCTTAGCGATCAGAGCCTTCTTCGCCATCTCGCTCACGCCTCCTTGAAGGGGAAGCCGAGGTGACGAAGGAGCGCGCGGCCCTCAGCGTCGTTGGTCGCCGTGGTCACCACGGTGATGTCCATACCCCGGGTGCGGTCGATCTTGTCCTGGTCGATCTCGTGGAACATGACCTGCTCCGTGAGACCGAAGGTGTAGTTGCCACGGCCGTCGAACTGCTTGGGGGACAGGCCGCGGAAGTCGCGGATGCGCGGCAGCGCGAGCGACAGGGTGCGGTCCAGGAACTCCCACATGCGGTCGCCACGGAGCGTGACGTGGGCACCGATCGGCTGGCCCTCACGCAGCTTGAACTGCGCGATGGACTTGCGGGCCTTGGTGACGGCCGGCTTCTGACCGGTGATCGTGGTGAGGTCGCGGATGGCGCCCTCGATCAGCTTGGAGTCGCGGGCGGCGTCGCCCACACCCATGTTGACCACGATCTTGACGAGACCGGGGATCTGCATGACGTTCTCGTACTTGAACTCGTCACGCAGCTTGCCCGTGATCTCCTCACGGTACTTCTGCTTCAGACGCGGGCTGGTGGTGGTCGTCATCAGATGTCCTCACCCGTCCGCTTGGCAACGCGGATCTTGTTGCCTTCGTCGTCGAAGCGGTAACCGACGCGGGTCACGACCTTGTTGCCGTCCTTCTCCACGACCAGCTGGACGTTGGAGACGTGGATCGGCGCCTCGGTGGTGACGATGCCGCCGGCCTGCGAACCGCGAGCCGTCGGACCGGCCTTGGTGTGCTTCTTGACCCGGTTGACACCCTCGACCAGGACGCGGTCCTCGCGGGGGAAGGCCGCGATGACCTTGCCCTGCTTGCCCTTGTCCTTACCGGTGATGACCTGGACCAGGTCGCCCTTCTTGATCTTCATGCTCACAGCACCTCCGGCGCGAGGGAGATGATCTTCATGAACTTCTTCTCGCGCAGCTCTCGGCCGACCGGGCCGAAGATACGGGTGCCACGAGGGTCGCCGTCGTTCTTCAGAATGACGGCGGCGTTCTCGTCGAAGCGGATGTACGAGCCGTCCGGACGGCGGCGCTCCTTGACGGTGCGAACGATGACCGCCTTGATGACGTCACCCTTCTTCACGTTGCCGCCGGGGATCGCGTCCTTGACGGTGGCGACGATGACGTCACCGATACCCGCGTAGCGGCGACCGGAGCCACCGAGCACACGGATGCAAAGGATCTCCTTCGCACCAGTGTTGTCGGCGACACGCAGTCGCGACTCCTGCTGGATCACGTCTATCTCCTGATTGTCTGCCGGTTCCCGGGGCGGGCTGCGACACTTGCACACCCGCCCCGAGCCTGGCGGAACGATTCCTAGGGGGTCCCCCTAGGAGGGATTACTTGGCCTTCTCGAGGATCTCGACGACGCGCCAGCGCTTGGTCGCGGACAGCGGCCGGGTCTCCATGAGGAGGACGCGGTCGCCGACACCCGCGGCGTTCTGCTCGTCGTGGGCCTTGAGCTTGCTCGTACGGCGGATGACCTTGCCGTACAGCGCGTGCTTGACGCGGTCCTCGACGGCGACGACGACGGTCTTGTCCATCTTGTCGCTGACGACCAGACCCTCACGGGTCTTGCGGAAACCGCGGTCCGTCTTGGTCTCTTCAGTCACGTTGCTCTCGCTCATCAGGCGCTCTCCACCGTCTCGATGCCCAGCTCGCGCTCACGCATCAGGGTGTAGATCCGCGCGATGTCCTTACGGACGGCCTTGAGCCGGCCGTGGTTCTCGAGCTGGCCCGTCGCCGCCTGGAAGCGGAGGTTGAACAGCTCTTCCTTGGCCTCGCGGAGCTTGTTGAGGAGCTCCTCGTTGCCCAGCTCGCGCAGCTCGGACGCCTTGGTACCGGCCGACATCACGCTTCACCTGCCTCGCGCTTGACGATCTTGCACTTCATCGGCAGCTTGTGAGCCGCACGGGTCAGGGCCTCGCGCGCGATCTTCTCGTTGGGGTACGACAGCTCGAACATCACGCGTCCGGGCTTGACGTTGGCGATCCACCACTCAGGAGAACCCTTACCGGAACCCATGCGGGTCTCAGCGGGCTTCTTGGTGAGGGGGCGGTCCGGGTAGATGTTGATCCAGACCTTGCCGCCACGCTTGATGTGGCGGGTCATGGCGATACGAGCGGCCTCGATCTGACGGTTCGTCACGTACGCCGGGGTCAGCGCCTGGATGCCGTACTCGCCGAACGCGACCTGCGTGCCACCCTTGGACATGCCGTTGCGCTTGGGGTGGTGCTGCTTGCGGTGCTTGACCCTACGGGGGATCAGCATGACGGTCAGGCCTCCGTTCCGGTGCTCTCAGCCGGAGCGGCGGACGCGGGAGCCTCGGCCTTGGGGGCCTCGGCGCCGGCAGCCTGCTGCGGCTTGCGCCCGCGCCGCTCGCCACCGCGGCCACCACGGGCCGGGCGGTCGGCACCACCGCGGGCCGGGCGGTTACCCGCACGGGCAGCGGCGTTCTCGGCGCGGACCTCGGCGATGTTCTTGACGTCGCCCTTGTAGATCCAGACCTTCACGCCGATACGGCCGAAGGTCGTCTTGGCCTCGAAGAAGCCGTAGTCCACGTTCGCGCGGAGCGTGTGCAGGGGCACGCGGCCCTCGCGGTAGAACTCCGAGCGGGACATCTCGGCGCCACCGAGGCGGCCACCGCACTGGATCTTGATGCCCTTGGCGCCGGCCTTCATCGCCGACTGCATGCTCTTACGCATGGCGCGGCGGAAGGAGACGCGGGAGGAGAGCTGCTCGGCGACGGCCTGGGCAACCAGCTGAGCGTCGGTCTCGGGGTTCTTGACCTCGAGGATGTTCAGCTGGACCTGCTTGCCCGTGAGCTTCTCGAGGTCACCGCGGATGCGGTCGGCCTCGGCGCCACGGCGGCCGATGACGATGCCCGGACGAGCGGTGTGGATGTCCACACGCACGCGGTCACGGGTGCGCTCGATCTCGACCTTGGAGATGCCGGCGCGCTCCATGCCGGACGTCATCATCCGACGGATGGCGACGTCTTCCTTGACGTAGTCCTTGTACAGCTTGTCGGCGTACCAACGCGACTTGAAGTCGGTCGTGACACCGAGCCGGAACCCGTGCGGGTTTACCTTCTGGCCCATTACCGGGTTCCTTCCTTGCTGCTGACGACCACGGTGATGTGGCTGGTCCGCTTGCGGATCCGGTAGGCACGGCCCTGGGCGCGCGGACGGAACCGCTTCAGGGTCGGGCCCTCGTCGACGTAGGCCTCGGAGACGAAGAGGCTGTCGACATCGGTGTGGTCGTAGTTGTGCGCGGCGTTGGCGATGGCGCTGTCCAGCACCTTGCCGACCGGCTGGCTCGCGGCCTGCGGGGCGAAACGCAGGACCGCCTGAGCCTCCGTGGCGCTCATGCCACGGATGAGGTCCACCACGCGGCGGGCCTTCATGGGCGTGACGCGGATGTACCGCGCCTGGGCCCTGGCTTCCATGGTTGTCCTTCCAGTGTCTGTCATGGTCATTCCACCCCGCGCTTAGCGGCGCTTCGACTTCCGGTCGTCCTTGACGTGACCCCGGAAGGTGCGCGTCGGCGAGAACTCGCCGAGCTTGTGGCCGACCATCGACTCGGTGACGAACACCGGAATGTGGGTCTTGCCGTTGTGCACCGCGAGCGTGTGGCCGAGCATGGCCGGCACGATCATGGAGCGACGGGACCAGGTCTTGATGACGTTCTTGGTGCCGGCTTCGTTCTGGGCGTCCACCTTCTTGATCAGGTGGTCGTCGACGAAGGGCCCCTTCTTCAAGCTACGAGGCATCTCAACCCGTCCTTAGCGCTTCTTGTTCGTCTTGCGGCGGCGGACGATGTACTTGTTCGACGCCTTCTTGGGCGAACGAGTACGGCCTTCCTTCTTGCCCCAGGGGGACACCGGGTGGCGACCACCCGAGGTACGGCCTTCGCCACCACCGTGCGGGTGGTCCACCGGGTTCATGACCACACCACGCACGGTCGGGCGGACGCCCAGCCAGCGCTTACGGCCCGCCTTACCCCAGTTGATGTTGCTCTGCTCGGCGTTGCCCACCTCGCCGACCGTGGCGCGGCAGCGCTGGTCGACCAGGCGGATCTCACCGGACGGCATGCGGAGGTGGGCCATCGAGCCCTCCTTCGCGAGCAGCTGCACCGAGGCGCCGGCGGAGCGGGCGAACTTCGCACCGCCGCCCGGACGCAGCTCGATGGCGTGCAGCGTGGTACCGACCGGGATGTTGCGCAGGGCAAGGTTGTTGCCCGGCTTGATGTCGGCCCCGGGACCGTTCTCGACGCGGTCGCCCTGGCTCAAGCCACGCGGCGCGAGGATGTAGCGCTTCTCGCCGTCCGCGTAGTGCAGGAGCGCGATGCGCGCGGTGCGGTTGGGGTCGTACTCGATGTGCGCGACCTTCGCCGGCACGCCGTCCTTGTCGTGACGACGGAAGTCGATCACGCGGTAGGCGCGCTTGTGGCCACCGCCCTGGTGGCGGACGGTCACACGACCGGAGTTGTTACGGCCACCCTTGCTGTGCAGGGGGCGGACCAACGACTTCTCCGGCGTGGACCGCGTGACCTCGACGAAGTCGGCGACGCTGGAGCCACGACGGCCCGGCGTAGTCGGCTTGTACTTGCGGATTCCCATTTCTCAGTCCTCGTCCGATATCGGACGATCCGGACCGCCCTTAGGCGGTCGGACCGCCGAAGATGTCGATACGGTCGCCCTCAGCGAGGGTCACGATCGCGCGCTTGGTGGACGCGCGCTGGCCGAAGCCGGTGCGGGTCCGCTTGCGCTTGCCCTGGCGGTTGATCGTGTTGACCCCGGTGACCTTGACCGAGAAGACCGACTGCACGGCCTGCTTGATCTGGGTCTTGTTGGCGCTCGGGTCCACGATGAACGTGTACTTGCCCTCGTCGAGGAGCGCGTAGCTCTTCTCGGAGACGACCGGCTTGAGCAGCACGTCACGGGGGTCCGTGAAGGACTTGCTCAGCGGGGTCTCGACGGTGTTCTTGCCCTCGGCGGCGTGGCGGCGCGCCTTGGCGACGCGCGCGGCCTTGGCCTTCTTCGCCGCCTTGGAGGCGATAGCGGGGTGACGGATAGCCATCAGACCTCGCTCCCTTCGGTGTCATTGGCCTTCGGGCCGGACACGAAGGACTCGAAGGCGGCCTGGGTGAAGACCACGTCGTCCGAGACGAGAACGTCGTACGTGTTCAGCTGGCCCGGCTCCAGGATGTGGATCTGGGGCAGGTTGCGGGCGGACAGCCACGCGGCCTCGTCGGCGCGGTCGACGACCAGGAGCAGGTTCTTGCGCTCCGAGATCTTGCCGAACAGCGTCTTGGCGGCCTTCGTGGAGGGGGTCTCGCCCTCGACCACGCCGGAGACGACGTGGATGCGGTTGTGGCGGGCCCGGTCGGTGAGGGCGTGGCGCAGGGCCGCGGCCTTCATCTTCTTCGGGGTCCGCTGCGAGTAGTCACGCGGCTGCGGGCCGTGGACGACGCCACCGCCGGCGAACTGCGGCGCACGGGTCGAACCCTGGCGGGCGCGGCCGGTGCCCTTCTGGCGGTACGGCTTCTTGCCGCCACCGCGAACCTCGCCGCGGGTCTTGGTCTTGTGCGTGCCCTGACGGGCAGCGGCGTTCTGCGCGACGACGACCTGGTGGATCAGCGGGATGCTGATCTTCTCCACGCCGAAGATCTCCGCGGGGAGCTCGACGCTACCGGTCTTCTCGCCTGCAGGCGAAAGGATGTCAACAGTGCTCATCGGTACCTCAGGCCCCCTTGGCCGCGGTGCGGACCAGGACGAGGCCGCCGTTCGGACCGGGAACCGCGCCCTTGATGAGCAGCAGACCCTTCTCCGCGTCAACGGCGTGGACGGTCAGGTTCTGGGTGGTGACCCGCTCGTTGCCCATGCGACCCGCCATGCGGAGGCCCTTGAACACACGGCCCGGGGTGGCGCAGCCACCGATGGAACCGGGGGAGCGGTGCTTGCGCTGGGTGCCGTGTCCGGCGCCGAGGCCCTTGAAGTTGTGACGCTTCATGACACCGGCGAAGCCCTTGCCCTTGCTCTTGCCGGTCACGTCGACCTTGATGCCGGCCTCGAACACCTCTGCGGTGATCTCCTGGCCGAGGGTGTACTCGCTGGCGTCAGCGGTACGGATCTCGACGAGGTGGCGGCGGGGAGTGACGTCGGCCTTGGCGAAGTGGCCCTTGAGGGGCTTGTTCACCTTGCGCGGGTCGATCTCGCCGAACGCGATCTGGACGGACTCGTAGCCGTCGACGTCGTTCGTACGGACCTGGGTGACGATGTTGGGGCCGGCCTTGACGACGGTGACCGGGACGACGCGGTTGTTCGCGTCCCACACCTGCGTCATGCCGAGCTTCTCGCCCAGGATGCCCTTGATCTGCTTAGCCATCGTTCAGATCACCGGCCTCAGAGCTTGATCTCGATGTCGACACCGGCCGGGAGGTCGAGTCGCATCAGAGAGTCAACGGTCTTGGGGGTCGGGTCGAGGATGTCGATCAGGCGCTTGTGCGTGCGCATCTCGAAGTGCTCGCGCGAGTCCTTGTACTTGTGCGGCGACTTGATGACGCAGTACACGTTCTTCTCAGTGGGCAGCGGCACCGGGCCCGCGACCGACGCACCAGTGCGAGTCACCGTCTCGACGATCTTCTTCGCCGAAGAGTCGATGACCTCGTGGTCGTAGGCCTTGAGCCGGATGCGGATCTTCTGTCCCGCCATGGCTACTCAGTAGTCCTGTCTCTCTAACGCTCTGGAACCCGGTGGATCCCTGTTGCTGCCTTTGCTCCTCCGACCCACGCGGTCGGGCGTGTCGCACTCTCGCTGACACAGATGCCCCTTGTTCGAACATCCCTGCGGGATTGCGCACGGCCCTGCCGGAACCGCGAGCCGGGGGCGAAAAGCCCACCGGGTGCCTGGCCGGTGCCGCACTGACACTTCCCGAAAGATTCCCGTACGTCCGCCCCAGCGCTGCCGTGGTGGCAGTTAGGGCGACGAGTACTGTGGGACTCGCTTCCGGTCCTCCCGGCGGGAGGCGCGCAGCATCAACACTCGACCGAGCAACTCGGACAGTCTGCCATATGGGGCAGGGGCGACGCCAATCGAGCCGAGGAGAATACCCCGGGCGTGACGTAGGTCAAACACAAGGCCGGACGGGCCTGGCCCCCTCCCCCTCGACGAGCCGCTCCAGCTCTGCGTCGTAGGTCCGGTAGCCGGCCTTGCCCCACTCGGGTGCCTCGGACGCCGGCCGCAGGATGGCGGGCAGGTGGGCGACGCGCCACATGCGGTGGATGTCGGCGGGCGTGATCCCGCCCTCCACCGGGTCGGCGAGGCGGGCCGCACCCCGGAGGATCCGGGCGATCCCCTCCACCCCCTCCCCCGCCCCGGTACCGGCCGCGAGGGCGGCGGTGACGAGGGCCTGGAGCAGCCGGGTCAGCTGAAGATCGGCCCCGATCCGGCACATGCGCCGCACCAGGGCGGGCTCTTCCAGTCGCTCCGGAGGCCGGGGAACGCCGGTGATTCCCTCGGACCAGAGCAGCAGGGACGCGCCGGACACCTCGTGGTCCCGGAAGTATCCGAGCTCGTCGGCGATGGCCATGACCTCGTCACTGAACCGGCAGACCGAGCGGACGTCCTCCATGAGGCACCGCAGGTCGTCTTGCCGGGGGGCGAGGAAGTGCCCCACCGAGATGTCGGCGAGCCTCCAGCCCCCAGAGGCCCGGACAGCGCCGATCTCGACGAGACCACCGAGGGCCGCGAAGATCGCCCGCACCGACGGCTCGGCTCGCGCCGCGTCGATCACCTCCGTCCGCGGCGTCAGGGCCACTCCCCCCTCGTCGCCCTGCTCATCCACGCCGTACTCGCGCACCATGAGCACCAGCTGAACTGGCGCCTCGGTGTGGCCACTCGTCCTCGAGCTCCCGGTGCAAGAGCGTGAACTCCACCCCCACCGGGGCCTGACCAGTGAGCCTGTCGCAGTCGGACAGCCGGCTCAGCTCTCCGCCTACATCGATCATTCACTCAACCCGTCATACATCGTTCAAGCGCCCCTCGCGATATTCCTCGAACGCTTCCCTGAAGGCGAGCGGGCTCGAGTCGTCCACCGGGTTGTCCATGTTCATCAGAGGAAGGTTTATCTCCACCGCGGAAATCTGACGCTCGGCGTGGTGAGAATTCCATTCCTCGATGCCGCGAAAAGACCTCGATGCCGCGAAATAGGCGGGCTGAATATGGGCATACCCGGTTTGGACGGTCCATTCCCCCTGGGCATCTCTGGTCATGGGCCTGCCGGGGGGCACGATGATGAGGTCGTGCCAGCCGTCGCCCCGCCGGTTCTCCAGGATCTGAGCCTCCTCGGCCCCGGCACGGCCGCCGTACCGTTCAAGGGCGAAGAGGCCGGCCATGAGGACCGCGTCGACCGGAGTCTCGGCCCGCAGGCCCTGTTGGCAGACCACGTCTTCGCACCCGTCGAAGACGCGCTGCCACCTGTCCAGCGTTTTGGTCTTCTGCGAGGTGATCACTAGGCGCACAGCAGCTCTCCTGCTCAGGGGATCGGCATGCCGGGGAGGATCCGAATCCTGCCCATTTGTTCGAGGACCTCGGTGGGCAACGCGAGTGCCTCGATTCCGCCCGCCTCCACCAGGTCGACGCGGCTGATATCTGGAATGGCATCTCTGCGGACGGTTGACCGCACCAGCGTATATGCCCCTTCGTGCGGGAACCTACTGTACATCTCCCTTGCGTAGGAGGCTGCGGCTTCGGCAGTCGTGGAAAAGTATTTGGTTTCGATACCCAGAGGGTTCTGGAACGTTCGTGTGCGCATGATTTGACCGAGCTCTCCGTCCATCACGGCACGGTAGAGATACATCTCACCCGGATTCAATTTCTCCAGGCGCCCCGTGCAGGACAGCAATCCCAGTGGATCGATCCAGCTGTGCGGATTGTCCACATAGCCGTAGTGGTTCGGGGCCGGCTCCAGCCCCAGTGGGTCGGGGGTGGTGTACCGGCCGATCGCCGGGTCGTAATGACGCTGGTAGTTGTAGTCCCAGCCGGTTTCGGGGTCGTGGTACTGGCCGGGAAACCGCAACGGCATGTCGACTGGGCTGTCCCCGCGCTCCTCGGACACGCCCCACAGCGTGGAGCTGGCCTGCCAAGCGATGGAGCCGGCTTCGTCGACGAGTTCGGTCGGTGTCCCGACCAGGTCGGTGACGATGGCGTAGAAGCGGGAGTCCACCTCGCGCCGGGACAGCCGTCGGCGCTGCGTCAAGGCATGCTGGTCACGGTAATCCCACGTCAGGACTTCCCGCTCCAGACCGTCATCATGTCCGAGGCTGGTCTGTTCGACCAGCGTCGCGTCCTGCCAGGTGAAACGGACCTCCTCGTCGACCTTCCCGTCGGCGGTCAGGCGCTGCTTGGCCACGCGTCGGCCCAGCGGGTCGTACCAGTACCTCCAGCGGGTGCCGTCAGGCGTGGTCACGGCGACGAGACGGTCCTCCGCATCCCATGCGTACGCCCAGGCGGACGTGGAACCCGACAGAGTTCTGGTCCGCCGCAGGACGGTCCGGCCCGCCTCGTCGTACTCGTAGCGAACCCTGCCCGCACGTACCACCCGCGTGCCCTGGTACTCCCGCTCGCCCAGAGCCTCATGGCGCTCCGGCCAGTGGGCAGCGAGCTGGTTACCGATGGGGTCGTAGGCGTAGGTCTCCCGTCCGGTCGGACGGTTCACTTCCGTCACCCGGCCCAGCTGGTCGAGATCGAATGTCGTCGTACCGAGCCGGCCGTCCGCGATCGAGGTCAGATGGTGATCGTCGCGGTAGGAGAAGGTGCGCTGCCACAACGTGCGGTCCTGGGCGTGAGCCGCCTGGCTCCGCAGGTTGCCGGCCGCGTCCCAGGAGTGGCCGAGGACGACGCCGGCCACAAGGGTCCGAGAGACCTCCCTGCCGGTGGCGTCGTAGGTGAGATCGAGGCGGTGGTCGTCCACGAGCAGACTGACGGGACGCCCCACTTGGTCGTAGTCGTAGCGGCTCTCGGCTCCGCTGGGCGTCCTGCGCCACACCATGCGGCCCATGGAGTCGTACGCGTATCGGGAGACGAGCCCGTCACTGATTTCCGTGAGGATCCTGCCCAGGGGGTCCCTCTCGAAGGACAGCTCCGCGTCCGGACCGACCGCTTGGACGAGCCGGCCCGACGGGTCGTACGCGAAGGTGGTCCGCGCCCCAGCGGCGTCTTTCTCGCGGATCCTCCCGAGTACGTCGCGGCCGTAGCGGATCTGCTGGCCCAAGGAGTTCACCCTGGCTGTCAACTGGCCGGCTGCGTCGTGCACATAACTGACCGTGCGGCCATCGAAGTCGGTCTCCTGAACGAGCCGCCCGGCGGCGTCGTAGACGTACCTCCAGCTGACGCCGAGCGGGTTGGTGACCGCGGTGAGTCGGAGTTCCGTGTCCCGCTCGAACTCGAAGCGTGACCCGTCGGGATTCGTCTGTGCCCGAAGAGCGTCTAACGGGCCGTACTCATACCGGTGGACAGCGCCTGCCGCGTCAGTGCGGGTCAGGCAGTTGCCCTCTCCGTCCCAGGTCCAGGACCACTGCGAGCCGAGTGGGTCGACGTGGCGCGCGGGCCTCCCCTCGACCGTCCACTCCAGACGAGTGACCGCACCGCCCGGAGCGGTGATCTCGTCAGGGCGGCCGAAGGCGTCGCGGCGATAGGTGGTGGTCTCACCGAGCGGGCTCACCACCCGGACGGGCAGCCCCGCGGCGTCGCACACGAACTCCGTCGTGTTTCCCGTCTGGTCAGTGGCGGACGCAAGCCCGCCATGACGGTCGTAGGTGTACCGGACGATGCCACCGGCGGGGTCGACGACGGCGGTGCGGTTGCCGGCCGCGTCGAAGGTCTGCTCCCACCGGCCGCCGTCGGCGTGGGTGATGCGTTCCGGCATGCCCAGCTCGTGGTAGTCCACGCTCAGCGTCCGGCCGTCCGCACGCGTCACCGAGGTGACCCGGCCCAGCGGGTCATAGGCGTAGGCGGTGGTGCGGCCGAGTGCGTCCGCGATCGTCAGGAGGTTGTCGTGCTCGTCCCAGGTTCGGCGGATGCGCCCGCCCAGGGGGTCGGTCTCGCTGACGAGCTGGTACCAGTCGTTGAAGTCGTAGACCGTGGTGTGCCCCAGCGAGTCGGTGAAGAGTGTGCGGGAGCCGTCGCTGTCATAGGCGATGTCGCTATTGAGCACACCTTCAGCACCTCGGGTACGGACACACCGGCCCTGGTCGTCGTAGACGTAGCGGTACCTGACGCCGTTCCTGTCCTGCCAGCCGGTGATCCGACGTCGACTGTCGTAGGCGAAGCGCAAGCGCCGCGCGGAGGCGTTGCGGATATCGACCAGGTTTCCCTGCTCGTCATAGCCGTATCGCATGAGCGTGGGCCGCTCGGGATGGCTGAGCAGTGTCAGCTCGGTGACACGGCCGCTCTCGCAAGTCACTCCCAGGCGGTAGCCACCACTGTGCACCACCTCGCGAAGGTCACCGTCGGGCCCGTAACCCAGGGTCATGGTGTTGCCGTTGTGGTCGCTGATCGCCGAGAGGAGCAGCTCGTCGGCGCGGCAACCGGGCAGGGGACGGAAGTGGAGCATCCGTTCAGCCTCTGTGTCGCGCACCACAAGCTCACCGCCGGTTGATCCGTCCCAGGTCAGCGGCCAACGGGGCCCCGCCACAGGCAAGACGGCAGCGTCCGGGTCCGGTACCGGGTAGTGCAGGACCATGCCGTCGGCGGCGTCGAACCGTATTCCGGTCGAGTCGAGTTCCAGGCGTTGGTCGAGTGTGGACATCCAGGTCGTCCCGAACAGCCGGCCGGTTTGCACACTGCTGCGATGGTGGCGCTCCAGGACCAGCGGGAGCACGCCGGGCAGGCTCACGTCGGTCGCAGACATGACGACCTCGCCAGTCGCCATGTCCACCGGGTCGGTGCGGCAGAAGAGCTTCTTCATCTGGCGGCTCAGGGCGCCTGCGCCCTTGCCGAGCCCCTTGACTGCCAGCGCCATGCCTTTGAGGCCGGTCTTCCCGAAGGTCTTCAGGCCCTTGGCCAGCCCGCCAAGGGTGGTCAGGCCCTTCATACCCGGGATGCAGTCCAGGGCCGCGAATCCCACATCCCATAGGGACGCCTGCCCCTTGGAGTATTTGTAGAGCGTGTCGGCGAGAACCACCGCGGCGGCGATCAGCACGATCACGCCCAGGATCGGCCCGCCGATGATCATCGCGACGATCCCGACCACCGCCACGACGACCTTGCACACCGCGACGATGGTGTCCCAGTTGTCGGTGAACCAGTCGCCGACCTCCTCCCACCACGACCGGTTCTGGATCCCGGCATCCGAGGCCTCGTCGATCTTCGACTTCGCCTCACGGGCCGCATCGTCACGCATCTTGCGCGCGTCCTCGGCCATCTTCTTCGCCGCGGCGAGCGCGTCCTGCGCGTCGGAGACGTCCGACTGCGCCTTGGACTGCGCCGACTTGGCGTGCTGGACATCCCGGGTCGCCGCCCGCACCTTGGCCTCATCAGGCTTCTCGGCGCCTTTGCTGCCGGTCGGGTCGTCCTTGTACTTGTCCGCCTCCTTGCCGGCCCGCGTCACCCACGAGTCGGCCGAGGTGAGACGCGACTGGGCCGAGGAGAGACTGTCGCGCGCCTCACGCCCCTTGCGCAGGGCCTTGTCCGCCAGCGACTGCGCACGCTCCAGCTTCGGCCAGAAGTCCGCCAGCGCATCCCCGCACATCTCATAGGACTTCTTCAGCTTCTTGAGGTTCTTCGGCACATCCGCGAAGTCCTCCTTGAAGACATCCGCCGACTTGCCCGCCCACTCCAGAAGCGTGCCCTCCCCCGCCATGCCCTTGACCAGACGCAGCGCGTCGGAGACGTCGTCGGCGAAGTCGTGCAGGGTCTTCGCGAGTGTGCGCACCCGCTGCGGATCACCAGGCGTCGGATCCTTGTCAAGATCCAGGACATGCCAGTCCGCAGGCCTGTGCCCCGCCATACCGCAACCCCCGTCACGCGTGCATCTATATCAACAACCGTATGCACACGTGAACTTACAAGGCACAGTCGTTCGACGGAAAGGCGGTACTGCCGACGGAGACTGCGGAGACCGGCGTCAGGAGCTGTGTCCGCGTACCGCCCGCCGGGCATACTCGACGGCGTACACGCACCGCAGCCACCAGGCCTCCAGCCTGTCCCGCACCGCCACGTACACCCACCGCCGCTTGAGCCACGGCGGCAGCTTCCGGAACGGTACGAAGGTCAAGGTGTCCCTGATGGGGTGCTCGGCGACTCCGCCGGGCCCCTCCGCGCGCAGGGCCGCGTACAGCTCGGGCGTCAACTCCCCGTTCAGGCGGGCCACGTGACCCGCCGCCGTGAAGGCGAACCCCCGCTGGGCGGCGTCCGGCAGCCGCGTGGCCCGGGCGACCCGCGGGGATGCTTCCTCCGGCGAGCAGTGGAAAGCCAGGCCGATCACCGCCGTCCCGAGATGCGCCTCGCCACGCTCGAAGGCCGAGTCCCACTCCCCCGGGTCGTCCAGCCCCAGCAGGCCCTCACCGCTCTCCCAGTCCCAGCTGTAAGACACCGTCAGCCTGTGAACCGGAACGTCGACGTGATCGCGTCGAAGATGTCGAAGAAGGAGTCCGCGAGGTCGAGGACCTGGCTGCTGCCGGCGACCAGGGCCACCTTGCCCTCCTGTCCCGGCACCGGGATGTACGTCTGCATCAGCACGGCCCTGATCGTGCGGTTGAGCGCGTCGCCCGGTACGGCGATGTCCTCAATGCCGTGTGTGCGCGCGGCCGGGCCCACACCGGGGATGTCGACCGTCGTGACCTTGCGCCAGGAGTCGCCCTCCCGCTTGGCCTCCTTGACCGCGAGCTGGCTCGCGATGACCGACGGGTCGTTCGACAGCGGCTCGCCGCGCTCGTTGCGGCCGCCGACCAGGGAGACGGTCACCGAACCCGTGATCGGCGTATCCCCGCCGAAGTTCTCCGCCATGCAGCCGCAGTACATCGCGCCCGACTTCCAGGCATCGGCAGCGGCCTTCCGGAGGAAGTCGACATAGGTGCCGCGGTACTGCTCCAACTCCGGGCGCTGCTGCACCCGTTCGTTCACCATCCGCCGGATCGAGTCGTCCCGCGACTCCGGCCGTACGTCGAACTCCCACCACGACTCCGGCACCTTGATCCGGAAACCGCCTCGCTCGACGGTCAGTGTCTCCATGTAGCGGGCCATGACGCCGGTCTCCCCGTTCGCTCGATCACACGTGCGCACATCGTGCCACTACTCGTCCAGCGTCCAGAACGGTGAGTCTCTCGGGGGTGCCGGTCGTACGGGATGCGTGCTGAAGTCGATGTCCGCGTCCGCGTACGGATCTCCGACCGGGAGGCGCTTCCGGTGATCCGGGATGTAGTACGTCCCGTACGCCCAGTACTCCGGCAGCTCGTGGCCCATCAGCTCCACGCCCCAGGCGGCCGACTCCCGCGTTCCGTACATCGCGTTGATCCTGGCGACCGCCTCCGCGCGGGAGACACCGATCCGCTCCACCAGTACGTCCGCCATCTCGCGGAAGTACGCGAGCCTCTCCTCGTCGAGCGGCAGCACGAACTCCGTGCCCGTGGTGCCGGCCGTGGGGCACGCCCCGTACTCGACGAGCCACCGCAGGCGCCTGACCTCCGCCACGAGACGCGGCACCGCCTCTCTCGCCATGGCGAGGAAGGCGGGGTCCGGCGCCGTGCATGCCTCCTCGATGGCATCCAGGTCGAGGTCGTCGCAGGCGGGTTCGGAAGTCATGCCCTCACGGTAAATGCGGGCAGCCACGCTGAGTGAAGTGAAGCAGACCTCACGCTCAGCGCAACACGTCACGACACAACCGCAGACATGCGACGGCCCCCGCCGGGACGGCAATCCCAGTGCGAGGGCCTGACCACCGAGGAGGGCTCCAACTTCCTGATGGATACGCAGACCCCTAACGTGCCCCCGCACGCCCACACCCGGGTTGCCGCAAAGAAGCACCCGAACCGGCGGCACCCCCACTCGGCCAAGCTGCCGGCAACCGCCTGAGCAGGGCCGGACACGGCAAAGGGACCCGCACGACCGAAGTCGTACGGGCCCCTTCGAGCCACTCAGGTCAGTAGACCCTCAAGCCAGTCCGAAGACTCACTTGTTGATCTTGGTGACCTGGCCGGCGCCCACGGTCCGGCCACCCTCACGGATGGCGAACTTCAGGCCCTCCTCCATGGCGACGGGCTGGATGAGCTCCACCTTCATCTCGGTGTTGTCACCCGGCATGACCATCTCGGTGCCCTCGGGGAGGGTCACCACGCCGGTCACGTCCGTCGTACGGAAGTAGAACTGCGGGCGGTAGTTGTTGAAGAACGGCGTGTGGCGGCCACCCTCGTCCTTGGACAGGATGTAGGCCTGCGCCTCGAACTCGGTGTGCGGGGTGACCGAGCCCGGCTTGATGATGACCTGGCCGCGCTCGACGTCCTCGCGCTTGATGCCACGGAGGAGCAGACCGACGTTCTCACCGGCCTGGCCCTCGTCGAGGAGCTTCCGGAACATCTCGATGCCGGTGACCGTGGTGGTGGTCTTCTCGGTCTTGATGCCGATGATGTCGACGGTCTCGTTGACCTTCAGGACACCACGCTCGATACGGCCGGTGACGACCGTACCGCGACCGGTGATCGTGAAGACGTCCTCGATCGGCATGAGGAACGGCTTGTCGACGTCACGCTCGGGCTCCGGGATCGCCGTGTCGACGGCGTTCATGAGCTCGAGAACCGAGTTGCCCCACTCCTTGTCGCCCTCAAGGGCCTTCAGAGCGGAGACCTTGACGACGGGAACGTCGTCGCCCGGGAACTCGTACTCGGAGAGGAGCTCACGGACCTCGAGCTCGACGAGCTCCAGGATCTCCTCGTCGTCCACCATGTCGGCCTTGTTCAGGGCGACGACGATGTACGGAACGCCGACCTGGCGGGCCAGGAGCACGTGCTCCTTGGTCTGCGGCATCGGGCCGTCGGTGGCGGCGACCACGAGGATGGCGCCGTCCATCTGCGCCGCACCCGTGATCATGTTCTTGATGTAGTCCGCGTGACCGGGGCAGTCGACGTGGGCGTAGTGACGCGTCTCGGTCTGGTACTCGACGTGCGCGATGGAGATGGTGATACCGCGCTGGCGCTCCTCAGGAGCCTTGTCGATCTGGTCGAAGGCCGAGGCCTCGTTCAGGTCCGGGTACGCGTCGTGCAGCACCTTGGTAATGGCGGCCGTGAGGGTCGTCTTACCGTGGTCGATGTGACCGATGGTGCCGATGTTGACGTGCGGCTTAGTCCGCTCGAACTTCGCCTTCGCCACTGGGGTCCTCCTGTGGAGTGGTTCTGGTACGCCTTACTCATCGGCGCCAGGTGATCTTTGCTGGAAAGCCCGGGCCTCGGGGCATTCTCACCATGATTGCGGCGGAATGCCCCTCAAGGCTCCGGAGTCAAGCCTACGGCGTGTAGACGCGGTGCGTTACTCGCCCTTGGCCTTCGCGATGATCTCCTCGGCGACGTTCCGCGGAACCTCGGCGTAGGAGTCGAACTGCATGGAGTAGCTCGCACGGCCGGACGTCTTGCTGCGCAGGTCGCCGACGTAACCGAACATCTCCGAGAGGGGCACGAGGCCCTTCACGACGCGGGCACCGGCCCGCTCCTCCATGGCCTGAATCTGACCACGGCGGGAGTTGATGTCGCCGATGACCTCACCCATGTAGTCCTCGGGCGTGGTGACCTCGACGGCCATCATCGGCTCAAGGAGCACGGGGGACGCCTTGCGCGCGGCCTCCTTGAAGGCCTGCGAACCGGCGATCTTGAACGCGAGCTCGGAGGAGTCGACCTCGTGGTAGCCACCGTCGATGAGCGTGACGCGGACGCCCGTCATCTCGTAGCCCGCGAGGATGCCGAACTGCATGGCCTCCTGCGCACCGGCGTCCACCGAAGGGATGTACTCCTTCGGGATACGGCCACCGGTGACCTTGTTCACGAACTCGTACGAGGCGTCGCCGCCCTCGATCGGCTCGATCGCGATCTGCACCTTGGCGAACTGGCCGGTACCACCAGTCTGCTTCTTGTGCGTGTAGTCGACGCGCTCGACGGCCTTGCGGATCGTCTCGCGGTAGGCGACCTGCGGCTTGCCGACGTTGGCCTCGACCTTGAACTCACGGCGCATACGGTCGACCAGCACCTCGAGGTGCAGCTCGCCCATACCACCGATGATGGTCTGGCCGGTCTCCTCGTCCGAGTGGACCTGGAAGGACGGGTCCTCCTCGGCCAGGCGCTGGATGGCGACACCCAGCTTCTCCTGGTCGCCCTTGGACTTGGGCTCGATGGCGACCTGGATGACCGGCGCCGGGAAGTCCATGGACTCCAGGATCACCGGGTTCTTGTCGTCGGACAGCGTCTCACCGGTGGTGGTCTGCTTCAGGCCCATGACGGCGACGATGTCGCCGGCGCCCACCGACTCGATCTCCTCACGCTTGTTCGCGTGCATGCGGTAGATCTTGCCGATGCGCTCCTTCTTGCCCTTGACGGAGTTCAGCACGGCGGTGCCGGACTCCAGGCGGCCCGAGTAGACCCGGACGAAGGTGAGCTTGCCGAGGTGCGGGTCGCTCATGATCTTGAACGCGAGCGCGGCGAGGGGCTCGTCCTCGGACGGCTTGCGCGCGATGACCTGCTCCGGGTCCTTGACGTCGTGACCCTCGATGGCCTCGACGTCGAGCGGGGTGGGCAGGTAGCGCACGACCGCGTCGAGCAGGGGCTGAACGCCCTTGTTCTTGAACGCGGTGCCGCAGAACACGGGGGTGACGGTGGTGCCGCCGCCCTTGCCGGACGCGATCGTGATACGGCGGATCGCGGCGTAGAGCTGCTCCACGGTGGGCTCGGTGCCCTCCAGGTACAGCTCCATCAGCTCTTCGTCGTTCTCGGCGACGGCCTCGAGCAGCTTGCCGCGGTACTCCTCGGCAGCCTCGGCGTGGGTGTCCGGGATGTCGACGGTGTCGTACATCTCGCCCTTGGTCGCCTCGGCCGACCAGACCAGGGCCTTCATCGTCACGAGGTCGATGACGCCCTTGAAGTCCGCCTCCGCACCGATCGGCAGCTGCATGACCAGCGGCTGCGCGCCCAGGCGGTCCGAGATCATGTCCACGCAACGGTGGAACTCGGCGCCGGTACGGTCCAGCTTGTTGACGAAGCAGATACGCGGCACGCCGTAGCGGTCGGCCTGACGCCACACCGTCTCGGACTGCGGCTCGACACCGGCGACACCGTCGAACACCGTCACGGCACCGTCGAGCACACGCAGGGAGCGCTCCACCTCGACGGTGAAGTCGACGTGCCCCGGGGTGTCGATGATGTTGATGGTGTAGTCGTTGTCCTCGAGCGGCCAGTGACAGGTGGTCGCAGCAGACGTGATCGTGATGCCACGCTCCTGCTCCTGCTCCATCCAGTCCATGGTGGCGGCGCCGTCGTGGACCTCACCGATCTTGTACGACACGCCGGTGTAGAACAGGATCCGCTCGGTGGTGGTCGTCTTGCCCGCGTCGATGTGGGCCATGATCCCGATGTTGCGGACCTTGGCCAGGTCAAGTGAAGTGGTAGCCATAAGGCTTCAGTCTTCTCTCGGTCTCGATGTGGGTAGCGACTACCAGCGGTAGTGCGCGAAGGCCTTGTTGGACTCGGCCATCTTGTGGGTGTCCTCGCGCTTCTTCACGGCCGCACCGAGGCCGTTGGAGGCGTCGAGGAGCTCGTTGAGGAGACGCTCGGTCATGGTCTTCTCGCGACGGGCGCGGGAGTAACCGACCAGCCAGCGCAGCGCCAGGGTGTTGGCGCGGCCGGGCTTGACCTCGACCGGCACCTGGTAGGTGGCGCCACCGACACGGCGGGACTTGACCTCGAGGGTCGGCTTGATGTTCTCGAGAGCGCGCTTCAGCGTGATGACCGGGTCATTGCCGGTCTTCTCGCGCAGGCCCTCCATGGCGCCGTAGACGATGCGCTCGGCGGTGGAGCGCTTGCCGTTCAGCAGCACCTTGTTGATGAGCGACGTGACCAGAGGAGAACCGTAGACCGGGTCGATGATGACCGGGCGCTTCGGGGCGGGGCCCTTACGAGGCATTCTTACTTCTCCTTCTTGGCGCCGTAGCGGGAACGGGCCTGCTTGCGGTTCTTGACACCCTGGGTGTCGAGGGAGCCACGGATGATCTTGTAGCGAACACCCGGCAGGTCCTTCACACGGCCGCCGCGCACGAGCACGATGGAGTGCTCCTGCAGGTTGTGTCCCTCACCCGGAATGTAAGCGGTGACCTCGATCCCGCTGGTCAGACGCACACGCGCGACCTTACGCAGGGCCGAGTTCGGCTTCTTCGGGGTGGTCGTGAACACACGCGTGCAGACGCCCCGGCGCTGGGGAGAACCCTCGAGGGCGGGCGTCTTGTTCTTCTCGACCTTGTCCTGCCGGCCCTTGCGGACCAGCTGCTGGATCGTAGGCACTACTTCTCCGGTTTCTGTGTGCCGAATGGTGAAGCTAACCTGGAACGTCGCCGACCCACGCGGTCGGGTGTGTCGAATCCCGCGGACTTCCGCCGCCAGGCAGAAATAACGCAGATTACGGTGGCCGGTGTATCAGCTCGCCGTGCGGTTCATGGCACACACGCGAGCCAGGGCACACCCCAGGCACAAGGTCTGAGCGTACCTACCGCATTCGCTGCGGTCAAAACAAATGGGCACCGCCCGCATCGCCAGGCGGGACATGTCAAGCCCCTCGGCCGTTGTCGATCTTCAATTCGGCGGCGAGTGTCCGAAATGCATATGTTCAGGATGCTACGACGGACACCACCGTCAGCAACACCAGAACGAGTGCCCAACCTGCCGTGGACAACCATCCGAGCACGAGACCGGTCAGCGCGAGCCCGTCCCCCAGCTCTCCCCGGCTGCGGATCTCGGCCCGGGCCACATGCCCCAGCACGACGGCCGGGATCCCGGTCAGCCCCATGGTCGGCACGCACAGCAGCCCGCACACCCCGGCCGCGACGGCCTTGCCGTTGGTCCGGGGCCGCGGCACGGGCAGGAACGTCGTCGGCACCGGCGCGACCGGGGCCGGCTGCGTCAGCGGCCCCTGCGGCAGATCCGCGACGAGCAGCGCCAGCTCCCCCACGGTCCGCGCCGCGTACGCCCGCCCGACCCGCTTCTCGAATTCGCCGTGCTCCAGGCGCCCCTCGCCGTACCCGGCTCTGAGCACGTCCACGGCCCGCTCCCGGTCGGCGTGCGACGCGAGCATCGACGGGGCGCCAGGGCCCTGCCAGGGCTGCCAGGACGGATAGGGCTGCGACACGGAGCACCTCCCCGGGGCCGGAGTCCTTCCATCATGCGCCGAAGCGCGGGTTCCGGCACAGATGGCGTCCACGAGAGGGCACCGCGTGTCGGCCGGACGGCGGACACGCCGAAGGGCGGTCACCCCGCGGGGTGACCGCCCTTCGACTCAAGCGACTCGCTTACTGGTTGTACGGACCGTAGTCGTAGTCCTCCAGCGGAACGGCCTGGCCGGAGCCCGTGCCGAACGGCGAGTAGTCGATGTCGTCGTAGCCGACGGCCGAGTACATCGCGGCCTTGGCCTCCTCGGTCGGCTCGACCCGGATGTTGCGGTAGCGGGACAGACCCGTACCGGCCGGGATGAGCTTACCGATGATGACGTTCTCCTTGAGGCCGATGAGGCTGTCGGACTTGGCGTTGATCGCCGCGTCCGTCAGCACTCGCGTCGTCTCCTGGAAGGAGGCGGCCGACAGCCAGGATTCCGTCGCCAGCGAGGCCTTGGTGATACCCATGAGCTGCGGACGACCCGAAGCCGGGTGACCGCCCTCCTGGACCACACGACGGTTCTCGTGCTCGAACTTCGAGCGCTCGACCAGCTCGCCGGGCAGCAGCTCGGCGTCGCCGGACTCGATGATCGTCACGCGGCGCAGCATCTGCCGGATGATGATCTCGATGTGCTTGTCGTGGATCGACACACCCTGCGAGTTGTAGACCTTCTGGACCTCGCCGACCAGGTGGACCTGGACGGCACGCTGGCCCAGGATGCGCAGCACGTCGTGCGGGTTGGTGGCACCCACGGTGAGCTTCTGGCCCACCTCGACGTGCTCGCCCTCGCTGACCAGGAGACGGGCACGCTTCGAGATCGGGAACGCCGTCTCGTCGCTGCCGTCGTCCGGGGTGACGACGATCTTCTTGGTCTTCTCGGTCTCCTCGATCCGCACGCGGCCCTGGGCCTCGGAGATCGGGGCGACACCCTTCGGGGTACGGGCCTCGAAGAGCTCGACGACACGCGGCAGACCCTGGGTGATGTCGTCACCGGCCACACCACCGGTGTGGAAGGTACGCATCGTCAGCTGGGTACCGGGCTCACCGATGGACTGGGCGGCGATGATGCCGACCGCCTCACCGATGTCGACCAGCTTGCCGGTGGCCAGCGAACGGCCGTAGCACATCGCGCAGGTACCGACGGCGGACTCGCAGGTCAGGACCGAGCGGGTCTTGACCTCCTCGACGCCGCGCTGCACGAGCTCCTCGATGAGGACGTCGCCGAGGTCGGTACCGGCCGGGGCCAGCACCTGTCCGTCGACCACGATGTCCTCGGCGAGGCAGCGCGCGTACACGGACGTCTCGACGTCCTCGGTCTTGACCAGGCCGCCCTCGGCGTTCCGGTCCGCGATCTTGAGGCGCAGACCGCGCTCGGTGCCGCAGTCCTCCTCGCGAATGATGACGTCCTGGGAGACGTCGACCAGACGACGGGTGAGGTAACCCGAGTCGGCGGTACGCAGAGCGGTGTCCGCCAGACCCTTACGGGCACCGTGCGTGGAGATGAAGTACTCCAGCACGGACAGGCCCTCACGGAAGGACGCCTTGATGGGACGCGGGATCGTCTCGTTCTTCGCGTTCGACACCAGACCACGCATACCGGCGATCTGACGCATCTGCATCATGTTGCCTCGTGCACCCGAGTTCACCATCATGAAGATCGGGTTGGTCTTCGGGAAGTTGTCGTTCATCGCCTCGGCGACCTCGTTGGTCGCCTTGGTCCAGATCGCGATGAGCTCCTGCGTGCGCTCGTCCTTGGTGATCAGACCGCGCTCGTACTGCTTCTGGACCTTCTCGTCCTGCGCCTCGTAGCCGCGGACGATCTCCTTCTTCGCCTCGGGAACGACGACGTCGGAGATGGCCACGGTCACGCCGGAGCGGGTCGCCCAGAAGAAGCCGGCCGCCTTCAGGTTGTCGAGCGTCGCCGCCACGATGACCTTCGGGTAGCGCTCGGCGAGGTCGTTGACGATCTCGGAGAGCTGCTTCTTGCCGACCTCGTAGTCGACGAACGGGTAGTCCTCGGGCAGCAGTTCGTTGAAGAGCGCACGGCCCAGGGTGGTGTTCAGCCGGAAGCTGTCACCCTGCTGCCACTCGGGCTCGCCCTCCTCGCGCGCCGGCGGGGTCCAGCCACGCGGCGGGATGGTGCCGACCGGGAAGCGGACGTCGATCTTCGACTGGAGCGACAGCTCGCCCGCGTCGAAGGCCATGATCGCCTCGGCGACCGAGGCGAAGGAACGGCCCTCGCCCTTGAGGTCGCGCATCTCGCCGTCGGTGGTGAGGAAGAACAGACCGAGGACCATGTCCTGGGTCGGCATCGTCACCGGGCGGCCGTCGGCCGGCTTGAGGATGTTGTTCGAGGACAGCATCAGGATGCGGGCCTCGGCCTGCGCCTCCGCGGACAGCGGCAGGTGCACGGCCATCTGGTCACCGTCGAAGTCCGCGTTGAACGCGGTGCAGACGAGCGGGTGGATCTGGATGGCCTTGCCCTCGACCAGCTGCGGCTCGAAGGCCTGGATGCCGAGGCGGTGCAGCGTGGGCGCACGGTTCAGCAGAACCGGGTGCTCCGCGATGACCTCTTCCAGCACGTCGTACACGACCGTGCGGCCGCGCTCGACCATGCGCTTCGCCGACTTGATGTTCTGCGCGTGGTTCAGGTCGACCAGGCGCTTCATCACGAACGGCTTGAAGAGCTCCAGCGCCATCGCCTTGGGCAGACCGCACTGGTGCAGCTTCAGCTGCGGACCGACGACGATCACGGAACGCGCGGAGTAGTCCACACGCTTACCGAGCAGGTTCTGACGGAAGCGACCCTGCTTGCCCTTCAGCATGTCGCTGAGGGACTTCAGCGGGCGGTTACCGGGACCGGTGACCGGACGGCCACGACGGCCGTTGTCGAACAGCGCGTCCACGGCCTCCTGGAGCATGCGCTTCTCGTTGTTCACGATGATCTCGGGCGCACCGAGGTCGAGAAGGCGCTTCAGGCGGTTGTTCCGGTTGATCACACGGCGGTACAGGTCGTTCAGGTCGGAGGTCGCGAAGCGGCCACCGTCCAGCTGCACCATCGGGCGGAGGTCCGGCGGGATGACCGGCACGCAGTCGAGCACCATGCCCTTGGGGCTGTTGCTGGTCTGCAGGAAAGCGGAGACGACCTTCAGGCGCTTGAGCGCACGGGTCTTCTTCTGGCCCTTGCCGGTGCGGATGATCTCGCGGAGACGCTCGGCCTCCTCGTCGAGGTCGAAGGACTCCAGGCGCTTCTGCAGCGCCGCGGCACCCATCGAGCCGTCGAAGTACGTGCCGAAACGGTCACGCAGCTCGCGGTAGAGCAGCTCGTCGCCCTCCAGGTCCTGGACCTTGAGGTTCTTGAAGCGGTTCCACACCTCGTCGAGGCGGTCGATCTCGCGCTGCGCACGGTCGCGCAGCTGCTTCATCTCACGCTCGGCACCCTCACGCACCTTGCGGCGCACGTCGGCCTTGGCGCCCTCGGCCTCCAGCTCGGCCAGGTCGGTCTCGAGCTTCTTGGCGCGGGCCTCCAGGTCGGCGTCGCGGCGCTGCTCGATCTGCTGGCGCTCGACGGAGACGTGGGCCTCCAGCGAGGGCAGGTCGCGCGTACGGCGCTCCTCGTCGACGTACGTGATCATGTACGCCGCGAAGTAGATGACCTTCTCGAGGTCCTTGGGAGCCAGGTCGAGCAGGTAGCCCAGACGGCTCGGGACGCCCTTGAAGTACCAGATGTGCGTGACCGGGGCGGCCAGCTCGATGTGGCCCATCCGCTCACGGCGCACCTTGGCGCGGGTGACCTCGACGCCACACCGCTCACAGATGATGCCCTTGAAGCGGACACGCTTGTACTTGCCGCAGTAGCACTCCCAGTCCCGGGTCGGACCGAAGATCTTCTCGCAGAAGAGTCCGTCCTTTTCGGGCTTGAGCGTGCGGTAGTTGATCGTCTCGGGCTTCTTGACCTCGCCGTGGCTCCACTGACGGATGTCGTCAGCGGTGGCCAGACCGATCCGGAGCTCGTCGAAGAAGTTGACGTCGAGCACTATGCGTCAATCCCTCTCAGGGTTGTAAGTCATGGGGTCTGATACGGGGGTCCTGGGGCCGGCGGCCTTCATGACGAAGGCCGCCGGACTCCCGTCAGACCTCTTCGACGCTGCTCGGCTCACGCCGGGACAGGTCGATGCCAAGCTCCTCCGCAGCGCGGAAGACGTCCTCGTCGGTGTCGCGCATCTCGATGGACATGCCGTCCGAGGACAGCACCTCCACGTTGAGGCACAGGGACTGCATCTCCTTGATGAGCACCTTGAAGGACTCGGGGATGCCGGGCTCGGGGATGTTCTCGCCCTTGACGATGGCCTCGTAGACCTTCACGCGGCCGGTCACGTCGTCGGACTTGATGGTCAGCAGCTCCTGGAGGGCGTACGCGGCGCCGTAAGCCTCCAGCGCCCACACCTCCATCTCACCGAAGCGCTGGCCACCGAACTGGGCCTTACCACCCAGCGGCTGCTGGGTGATCATCGAGTACGGACCGGTCGACCGGGCGTGCAGCTTGTCGTCGACCAGGTGGTGCAGCTTGAGGATGTACATGTAGCCGACGGAGATCGGCTCCGGGAACGGCTCGCCGGAACGGCCGTCGAACAGCGGCGCCTTACCGGTCGGGAGCACCATGCGCTCGCCGTCGCGGTTCGGGATGGTGTGGTTCAGCAGACCGGCCAACTCGTCCTCACGCGCACCGTCGAAGACGGGGGTGGCGACGTTGGTGCCCGGCGCGACCTGGTCGGCCTCGATGGCCTGCAGGCGCTGCGCCCAGTCGTCCGCGAGGCCGGAGACGTCCCAGCCGCGGCTGGCGAGCCAGCCGAGGTGGATCTCCAGGACCTGACCCGGGTTCATTCGGGACGGCACACCGAGCGGGTTGAGGATGATGTCGACCGGGGTGCCGTCCTCCAGGAACGGCATGTCCTCGATCGGCAGGATCTTCGAGATGACGCCCTTGTTGCCGTGACGGCCGGCGAGCTTGTCACCGTCGGTGATCTTGCGCTTCTGCGCGACGTACACGCGCACCAGCTGGTTCACACCGGGGGGAAGCTCGTCGCCCTCCTCGCGGTCGAAGACGCGGACGCCGATGACCTTGCCGGTCTCGCCGTGCGGCACCTTCAGCGAGGTGTCACGGACCTCACGGGCCTTCTCACCGAAGATCGCGCGCAGCAGGCGCTCTTCCGGCGTCAGCTCGGTCTCACCCTTGGGCGTGACCTTGCCGACGAGGATGTCACCGGCGATGACCTCGGCACCGATACGGATGATGCCGCGCTCGTCGAGGTCGGCGAGGACCTCCTCGGAGACGTTCGGGATGTCCCGGGTGATCTCCTCGGGGCCGAGCTTGGTGTCACGGGCGTCGACCTCGTGCTCCTCGATGTGGATCGAGGAGAGGACGTCGTCCTGCACGAGGCGCTGCGACAGGATGATCGCGTCCTCGTAGTTGTGACCCTCCCACGGCATGAACGCCACGAGCAGGTTCTTGCCCAGCGCCATCTCGCCGTTCTGGGTGGCCGGACCGTCGGCCAGGACCTGGCCCTCGATGATCCGGTCGCCCTCGTTGACGATGACCTTCTGGTTGACCGAGGTGCCCTGGTTGGAGCGGGCGAACTTGGCCAGGCGGTACGTGATGTACGTGCCGTCGTCGTTGGCGGTGGTGATGTAGTCCGCGGAGACCTCCTGGACCACACCGGGCTTCTCGGCCTTGACCACGTCGCCGGCGTCGACTGCGGAGCGGTACTCCATGCCGGTGCCGACGAGCGGGGACTCGGACTTAATCAGCGGCACGGCCTGACGCATCATGTTCGCGCCCATGAGGGCACGGTTGGCGTCGTCGTGCTCCAGGAAGGGGATCATGGCGGTCGCGACCGACACCATCTGGCGCGGCGAGACGTCCATGTAGTCCACGTCCTCGCCACCGACGTAGTCGACCTCGCCGCCCTTACGGCGGACCAGCACCCGGGCCTCGGCGAAGCGGAGGTCGTCCGTCAGCTGCGCGTTGGCCTGCGCGATGACGAAGCGGTCCTCCTCGTCGGCGGTCAGGTAGTCGACCTCGTCGGTGACCTGGCCCTCGAACACCTTGCGGTACGGGGTCTCGACGAAACCGAACGCGTTGACCCGGCCGTAGGAGGCGAGCGAGCCGATCAGACCGATGTTCGGGCCTTCGGGCGTCTCGATCGGGCACATGCGGCCGTAGTGCGAGGGGTGCACGTCACGGACCTCGAAGCCGGCCCGCTCACGGGAGAGACCACCCGGGCCAAGCGCCGACAGACGGCGCTTGTGGGTGAGACCCGACAGCGGGTTGTTCTGGTCCATGAACTGCGACAGCTGGCTGGTGCCGAAGAACTCCTTGATGGAGGCGACGACCGGCCGGATGTTGATCAGGGTCTGCGGCGTGATCGCCTCGACGTCCTGGGTCGTCATCCGCTCGCGGACGACACGCTCCATACGCGCCAGGCCCGTACGGACCTGGTTCTGGATGAGCTCGCCGACGCTGCGCAGGCGGCGGTTGCCGAAGTGGTCGATGTCGTCGGTCTCGACGACGATCGAGGTGCCACTGTCGCCGACCGTCTCGGTCTCGCCCGCGTGCAGCTTCACCAGGTACTTGATCGTCGAGATGATGTCCTCGACGGTCAGGATGCCCGCGTCCAGCGGAGCGTCCGCGCCCAGCTTCTTGTTGACCTTGTAGCGGCCGACCTTGGCCAGGTCGTAGCGCTTGGGGTTGAAGTACAGGTTCTCCAGCAGCGTCTGCGCGGCCTCACGCGTGGGGGGCTCGCCCGGACGCAGCTTGCGGTAGATGTCGAGCAGCGCGTCGTCCTGGCCCTGGGTGTGGTCCTTCTCCAGGGTGGCGCGCATGGACTCGTACTCGCCGAACTCCTCGAGGATCTGCTCGGTGGTCCAGCCGAGCGCCTTGAGCAGGACGGTGACGGACTGCTTGCGCTTGCGGTCGATGCGGACACCGACCATGTCGCGCTTGTCGATCTCCATCTCCAGCCAGGCACCCCGGGACGGGATGATCTTCGCGGAGAAGATGTCCTTGTCGGACGTCTTGTCGATGGAGGAGTCGAAGTAGACACCGGGCGAACGGACGAGCTGCGACACCACGACACGCTCGGTGCCGTTGATGACGAAGGTGCCCTTGTTCGTCATGAGCGGGAAGTCGCCCATGAAGACCGTCTGGGACTTGATCTCGCCGGTCTCGTTGTTCGTGAACTCAGCGGTGACGAAGAGCGGGGCCGCGTACGTGAAGTCGCGCTCCTTGCACTCGTCGATCGAGTTCTTCGGCGGCTCGAAGCGGTGGTCGCGGAAGGTCAGCGACATCGACCCGCTGAAGTCCTCGATCGGGGAGATCTCCTCGAAGATCTCCTCGAGCCCGGACTTGGTGGGGACGTCCTGACCGTTCTCGAGAGCCTCCTCGACCCGACTCTGCCAGGCGGTGTTGCCGAGCAGCCAGTCGAAGCTCTCGGTCTGCAGCGCGAGCAGGTTGGGAACCTCGAGAGGCTCCTTGATCTTTGCAAAAGAGATGCGCAGCGGGGCAGTGCTGGCGGCGTTGTTCGTATTCGCGGTCGAGGCGTTGCGCGAGGCGGCCAAGAGGGGGTCCTTCCGAGGGCTCGGACTCACTACGCGCGTACCGGCCCCTCTCCCGTACACGGAGACAAGCTGTGCCTTGAGGGCCGAAAGGCCAGGTCAGGCATGTCTTGTCATCGATGCTCGGGCGAGGGCAGACCCCTGGTGACGGGCAGGGGACAGCTAACAGGCAGCGCAAAGGGTCAGTGTAGCCACTTGGCACACTGATGTCCAGTGCGGGTCCTGGAACCCGTGTTCACCCTCGTTGTTCCACTCCTGCGACAAGGCGCTGCCCTCAACGCACGTTAGTACTGCCCTCTTCGTCGCCGATCCATGCCTCGGATTCGGATCCTGTGACGACGCGTCCTGAGAATTGCGCGCTGCGTGCGGTTCGTCAAGGCCCCTCTGCCCGATCCGGGGCCGCCCGGAGACACGACGAAGATCACCATACCCCCCGTCACCGGGGCTTCAAGGCAACCGTGGCCCACCCCCGAGAACGCCGAAGAGCGACCACCCGGATGGATGATCGCTCTTCCGCGCTTACGCGTTACACGTCCAGCGGGACGTGTTGTGGATCCTGTCGGATCCGAGGGTCTTACTTGACCTCGACGGAGGCGCCGGCGCCCTTGAGGGACTCGGCGGCCTTCTCGGCGGCGTCCTTGGCGACCTTCTCGAGAACGGGCTTCGGGGCGCCGTCCACGAGGTCCTTGGCCTCCTTCAGACCCAGGGAGGTCAGCTCACGCACGACCTTGATGACCTGGATCTTCTTGTCGCCGGCACCGGTGAGGATGACGTCGAACTCGTCCTGCTCCTCAGCGGCCTCGGCGGCGGCGCCACCAGCGGCACCACCGGCGACGACGACCGGCGCGGCAGCGGCGGCGGTGACGTCGAACTTCTCCTCGAACGCCTTCACGAACTCGGAGAGCTCGATGAGGGTCATCTCCTCGAACTGCGCGAGCAGGTCTTCCTGGCTGAGCTTCGCCATGATTGGCGGTCCTTCCACTAATTCGGCAGGTGCCGGATGTACATGTGAGGCGGGCGTACTACTGGCCCGCGACGGTCGCCGCGTTCAGGCAGCGGCGGCCGGGATGCGAGCCGAGTTACTCGGCACCGCCCTGCTCGTCCTGCTTGGCGCGAAGAGCGTCCACGGTGCGGACGAGCTTCGACGGCAGCGCCTGGAAGACAGAGGCAGCCTGGGACTGCTTGCCCTTCATGGCACCGGCCAGCTTGGAGAGCAGAACCTCGCGGGACTCGAGGTCCGCAAGCTTCTTGATCTCATCGGCGGACAACGCCTTGCCGTCAAGGACGCCGCCCTTGATGACGAGGTTGGGGTTGTCCTTGGCGAAGTCACGGAGACCCTTCGCCGCCTCGACCGGGTCACCGGTCACGAAGGCGACGGCCGACGAACCCGCAAAGAGGTCGTCCAGCGTCGTGATCCCGGCCTCGTTGGCCGCAATCTTGGTCAGCGTGTTCTTCGCCACACGGTACTGAGCGTTCTCACCGAGTGAACGACGCAGCTGCTGGAGCTGCGCGACGGTGAGACCGGTGTACGCGGTAACGACGGCAGCGTTGGAGTTGCGGAACTTGTCCCGCATCTCCTCGACGGCATCGACCTTGTCAGGCCTCGCCATGAGCCTCGGCCTCCTTCCGGGTGTGTCGGACCGCGCGGACCCGAAGGAGGACTGGGGAAAACGAAACGCCCCGGCGCAAGCGCACGGGGCGTAGCTCAACCGGGTTCACACACGCACGAGGCGGCGGACTCCGGGAGCTTCTCCAGTGTCACCTGCGCGGGTCGTCCGCCGTTCAGCGGATCCTTCGGCCACCGCGCCCTCTGATGAGCGCGCGGTAACGACCAGCGGTCTTTGGCTTCTGTAGGAGAGTACGGGAACGGATCGCCGTCAAGCAAATCCGCCCGTACGGCTGATCAGCGCGGGGCGGTTCAGCCCTGCTCCAGCTCCTTGAACATCTCGCCCAGGTCCGCGACTTCCTTCGTGGGCGGGGCCTCGACTGTGACCGGCTTGTTGTAGTCGAGGAAGGTGATGGTCATGTCCATCGGGCCCTTGTCGGCCTGGCCCTTCATGCGGAACTGCTTGGTGTGGTCCTCGCCGTCGACCCACATGTCCATCGTGAACTTGTCGACGCCGAGCTTCTCGTACTGCTTGATGCTCTTCTCGCGCTGCTCGCGGTTCTCCGCCTTGCTGTCCTTCAGCGAAGCACGCAGGTCGGCGAGGGTGACCGTGCCCGTGTAGTGGGTGGTCTCGACGCCGTCGACCTTCTCGCTGCCGACCTTCTTCACGTCCTTGGCGCCCGTGAGGAAGGTGGACTCCGCCGCCGGGTTCTGCTCGGCCTGGCTCGTGGACCCCATCTTGTCCAGGTCCTTGGCCGCGTCGGAGCCGGAGAGGTCGAACTTCAGCCAGCGCTTGCCGTCCATCTCCTTGGCCATCTCGGCTCCCCCACCGAGATACATGGCCTTGTCGACGAGACGGATCTCCACGGTTTCACCGGCGGCCTGATCGGGCGCCTTCATCTTCATGCTCATGGCGATCGTGGGCTTCAGGCGCATGGACGCCTCACCCTCGACGCGGCCCGACTCCGGGACCGTGCCCTTCATGCGGTACTGGAGGGACGTGATGTCCTCCGTGTTCTTCGCCGCCTTGGCGACGGCCGCCGCGGGCGTCATCTCCGGCGACTCCTCGGAGCCGCAGCCGACAGCGCCGGCGGCGAGCAGGAGAGCGCCCAGCCCGGCGGCAGGTATGGATGTCCTCATTGATTCCCCCCAAGGAATACGTGCTTGCTTCACAGCAAGGCCGTGAGCCTATCCCAGAGGGGCACAAGTGATCTATGCGAATTGGCGGGTCTCAGGGCTTACCGGTCCGCTTCCGCATCAGGTCCTCGAAGTCCCCGGTGTCGGACACCGGGGGCCGCTCGGCCCGGACCCGGACGCCGTAGTCGGCGTAGTGCGCGGTCTGGGTCATCACGCCCGTGGCCATCCGCGCCTTCTCGACCTTCTTGACAAGAAGGTTCCGCTTGTCGATCCAGATGTCGACGGTCTCGGTGGTGACTCCGGCCTCGGTGAGCTGCTTCCTCACCGTGGCGTCGGCTACGTCGGCCGCCGCCACGGTGCCGGACCAGTGCGTGGCGGACCGGCCGCGGACGGTCTCCTCGCCGACCTTCCTGACGTCGCCGGAGGACAGCAGGAGCTTCACCGACTGGTTGGGGGTGGTGCTGCGCATCTGGTCGCCGAGGTGGGAGCCGGAGCCTCCGGTGAGGGCTCCGAGGTCCTTGTAGGCGTACCGGATCCAGTGCTTGCCGCCGGTCTGCTCGGCGAACTTCGCTCCCATGCGCGCGTAGTACGCGTCGGGCAGGTAGCGGGCCTCCATCGAGGTGGTGCCGAGCCGGCGCATGGTGTCGGCCATGGTGCCGCCGGTGTACGTGATGGTGAGGGTGCCGGTGATGCCGTCGCTCCAGCCGAGGGTGCCGTCGGCGGTCATGGACATCAGCGAGCCCATGGTCGTCGTGGACTCGACCCGGGCGGACGCGGCGTGCTCGGTGGCGCGCTCGGCGGAGCGCAGGGCCGCCAGGGACCGCCCGCGTGCGGCGCGGTCGTCCGGGCCGGGGCTGTCGGAGGAGTCCTGGGAAGTGCAGGCGGCCACCCCCGTCAGCGCGGTCGCCGCGAGCACCAGGCCCACGCGGCGCACGGTAGTGCCCTGCATACGTCCCCCCGTTCGTATCCGGTTCCCGCACGTTAACCCAGGCCACCGGCGTACGTACCGGAAAAGGGAACGGGCCCCGCACCTGTAAGAGGTGCGGGGCCCGTGACCGGTTGGGTGAGCCTCAGGCTCAGACCGCGGCCGGGTCCTCCTCGACGAGGAGGTTGCGGGTGCGGTTCGGGTCGACCGGAATGCCGGGGCCCATCGTGGTGCTGATGGCGGCCTTCTTGATGTAGCGACCCTTGGCGGCGGACGGCTTCAGACGGAGGATCTCCTCCAGCGCGGCGCCGTAGTTCTCCACCAGCTTGGTGTCGTCGAAGGACGACTTGCCGATGATGAAGTGCAGGTTCGAGTGCTTGTCGACGCGGAACTCGATCTTGCCGCCCTTGATCTCGGTGACGGCCTTGGCCACGTCGGGGGTGACGGTGCCGGTCTTCGGGTTCGGCATCAGACCACGCGGACCGAGCACGCGGCCGAGGCGGCCGACCTTGCCCATGAGGTCCGGGGTGGCGACGACGGCGTCGAAGTCCAGACGGCCCTTCGACACCTCGTCGATCAGTTCGTCGGAGCCGACGATGTCGGCGCCCGCGGCCTCCGCGGCCGCAGCACGGTCACCGGTCGCGAAGACCAGGACCCGGGCGGTCTTGCCGGTGCCGTGCGGAAGGTTCACGGTGCCACGGACCATCTGGTCGGCCTTGCGCGGGTCGACACCCAGGCGGAAGGCGACCTCGACGGTGCCGTCGAACTTGGTCGTGGAGGTGTCCTTGGCGAGACGGACGGCCTCGAGCGGGGCGTAGAGCTTCTCCCGGTCGACCTTGGCGTCCGCAGCGCGAAGGGACTTGCTGCGCTTGCTCACTACTGCTCCTGTGGATTCTTAGGAGTCGTGGTCCGGGCCGAGCAGGCCCTGCCACTTCTGCTGATGGAGGTTGGGGCTCAGCCCTCGACCGTGACGCCCATGGAACGGGCGGTGCCGGCGATGATCTTCTCGGCGGCGTCCAGGTCGTTGGCGTTGAGGTCGGGCATCTTGGTCGTGGCGATCTCACGGACCTGGTCACGCGTGATCTTCGCGACCTTGGTCTTGTGCGGCTCGCCGGAGCCCTTCTCGATGCCCGCGGCCTTCAGGATCATCTTCGCGGCCGGCGGCGTCTTGGTGATGAAGGTGAAGGAACGGTCCTCGTAGACCGTGATCTCCACCGGGATCACCCAGCCACGCTGCGACTCGGTCGCGGCGTTGTAGGCCTTGCAGAACTCCATGATGTTCACGCCGTGCTGACCCAGCGCGGGGCCGACCGGCGGGGCCGGGTTGGCGGCACCGGCCTGGATCTGGAGCTTGATGAGCCCCGTGACCTTCTTCTTCTTGGGAGGCATAGCTCTCCGGGTCCTTTCGATTCGGGTCCTGCCTGCGCCCGGGGACCACCCGGATGCAGGCATACCGCACAACGATAACGGGTATAGATGCGCGGCCAAAAACCGAGCAGGTCAGGCAAGCGCCGGAGCGATCGCCTGACCTGCGCGGAAGCGGTGAGTCCGGAAGTTAGTTCTTCTGGATCTGGTCGAAGGAGAGCTCGACCGGCGTCTCGCGGCCGAAGATCTCGACCAGGCCCTTGACCTTCTTCGAGTCCGGGTTGATCTCGTTGATGGTCGCCTGCAGCGTGGCGAACGGGCCGTCGGTGACGGTGACCGAGTCGCCGACCTCGAAGTCCAGCACCTGGACCTCGACCTTGCGCTGCGGAGCCGGCTTGCCCTCGGCCTCGGCGGCCTCGCGGGCGGCCTTCTCCTCGGCCTCGGGGGCGAGCATCTTGACGATCTCGTCCAGGGTCAGCGGGTACGGGTCGTAGGCGTTGCCCACGAAGCCGGTCACGCCGGGGGTGTTGCGGACGACGCCCCAGGACTCGTTCGTCAGGTCCATGCGGACCAGGACATAGCCCGGGAGCTTGTTCTGCTTGATCGTCTTGCGGTCGCCGTTCTTGATCTGGACGACCTCTTCCTGCGGCACCTCGGCCTGGAAGATGTAGTCCTCGACGTTCAGCGAGACGGCGCGCTGCTCCAGGTTGGTCTTCACGCGGTTCTCGTAGCCGGCGTAGGTGTGGATGACGTACCACTCGCCGGGCAGGACCCGCAGTTCCTCGCGGAGCTTCTCGATCGGGTCGCGGTCGTCCTCGGGCTCTTCCTCGACGAGTTCTTCCGCGGCCTCTTCGCCGTCCTCGGTCTCCGCCTCAGCGGCGTCGTCCTCGACGGCGGCAGCCTCGACCTCGGCGGAGGCCTCGGTGTCCTCGTTGTCCGCGCCCTCGACGATGTCGAGCTCGTCCTCGACGGACTCGACCGGCTCGATGGCGTCGTTCACGTTCGGGTCAGACACGGTGGCTGCTTCTTCCTGGATACATGGGGGTGGAACATGCGAAAGGAGCGCCGGGTACCTCGGCGCTCTTCGCGGACTGCTCAGCCGAACACGTACTTGGCGGCGTTGCTGAGCCCATAGTCAATCACGGTGACCAGGCCGATCATGATGACGACGAAGATGATCACCACGGTCGTGTAGGTCGTCAGCTGGTTACGGCTCGGCCAGACGACCTTGCGCAGTTCCGCGACGATCTGGCGGTAGAAGAGGGCAAGGCGCTTCAGCGGGCCTTTCTTGCCACGCTTACCACCCTTGCGGGTCTTCTTCGACTCCGGCGCCTCGTCCTGGGCATCAGGCATGTCGATGGAGCCCACGGCGTCCGTCACTCGTCCTCACCTGATTCCGGGTCGTGGCCGTGCCGCGCCCGGTCTGAGCCGCACGGCGGTGCATTGCTGTACGTACATGCGCACACATCCTGGCGAAGGTGTGTGTAGCAGGGCCGGAGGGACTTGAACCCCCAACCGCTGGTTTTGGAGACCAGTGCTCTACCAATTGAGCTACGACCCTTTGTGTGCCACCCAACGTACCGCATCCATCCGGATGCTTGGTGTGCACCGAACGGGCGCGGCCTGCGAGAGGCCAACGAGGTGAGAGTGTACGTGCTCCGCGGCCGGTCGTCGAACAGAAAGGGCCCGCGGCAGGGCTCGTTGGCGGAAGATCGCCTCCCAAACGGCGGGCGGACTGACGAGAATCCGCTGAAGATCGCGCAGGCCGTGCAGGCGATCCGCACTGTTGTTCAGGGGTTTGCCCGACGTTGTTCAGTCTGTGAAACCCCCGTGCCGCGCGCGTTTCCGGTCTGAAACGATGGGCCCCATGAGCGCTGCAACCCCTCCCACCGAGCGCCGGGTCTCCGCCCGAGTCGGCGCGATCTCCGAGTCCGCCACCCTCGCCGTGGACGCCAAGGCCAAGGCCCTCAAGGCCGCCGGGCGGCCGGTGATCGGCTTCGGCGCCGGTGAGCCCGACTTCCCGACTCCGGACTACATCGTCCAGGCGGCCATCGAGGCCTGCTCGAACCCGAAGTACCACCGCTACACGCCGGCCGGCGGCCTCCCCGAGCTGAAGGCCGCGATCGCCGCGAAGACGCTGCGCGACTCGGGCTACGAGCCGGACGTCTCGGAGATCCTGGTCACCAACGGTGGCAAGCAGGCCATCTACGAGGCCTTCGCCGCGATCCTCGACCCGGGCGACGAGGTCATCGTGCCCGCGCCGTACTGGACGACGTACCCGGAGTCGATCCGGCTGGCCGGGGGTGTCCCGGTGGAGGTCGTCGCCGACGAGACGACCGGCTACCGGGTGACCGTCGAGCAGCTGGAGGCGGCCCGTACGGAGAAGACGAAGGTCGTCCTCTTCGTCTCGCCGTCCAACCCGACCGGCGCGGTCTACAGCGAGCAGGAGACCGAGGCGATCGGCCGCTGGGCCGTCGAGCACGGCCTGTGGGTGATGACCGACGAGATCTACGAGCACCTCGTCTACGGCGACGCCTCCGCCGTGTCGCTGCCGGCGGTGCTGCCGGAGCTGCGCGACAAGTGCGTCGTGGTCAACGGCGTCGCGAAGACGTACGCGATGACCGGCTGGCGCGTCGGGTGGATCATCGGCCCGAAGGACGTCGTCAAGGCCGCGACCAACCTGCAGTCGCACGCCACGTCGAACGTGTCCAACGTCGCCCAGGCCGCCGCGCTGGCCGCCGTCTCCGGTGACCTGGACGCCGTGGCGACCATGCGTGAGGCCTTCGACCGGCGCCGCAAGACCATCGTGCGGATGCTGAACGAGATCGACGGCGTGGTGTGCCCGGAGCCGGAGGGCGCGTTCTACGCGTACCCGTCGGTGAAGGCGCTGGTCGGCAAGGAGATCCGGGGCAGGCGGCCGCAGAACACGGTCGAGCTGGCCGCGCTGATCCTGGAGGAGTCCGAGGTCGCGGTGGTGCCGGGCGAGGCGTTCGGCACGCCCGGGTACCTGCGGCTGTCGTACGCGCTGGGTGACGAGGACCTGGTCGAGGGTGTGAGCCGGATCCAGAAGCTGCTGGCGGAGGCGCGGGACTGACCTGCACCTCACGTGAGGTGATGGGCGGGCCGTTCCCCTTGCGGGGAGCGGCCCGCTTCGTCGTGTGCGCGTGCGAGCAAGACCACGTTCGGGGAAAACGCTGTCGGGACTGCTGAGGCATGCGGCAGGATCTTTGGATGGAGCGTGTACGTGATGTCTCTGAGCTGCCGAAAGCCCATCTGCACCTGCACTTCACCGGGTCGATGCGGCCCTCGACCGTGCTGGAACTGGCCGACAAGTACGGCGTGCGGTTGCCCGACGCGCTGAGTGAGGCGCTGATCAGCGGGGAACCGCCGAGCCTGCGGGCGACGGACGAGCGGGGCTGGTTCCGCTTCCAGCGGCTGTACGACGCGGCGCGCTCGTGCCTGCGGGAGCCGGAGGACATCCAGCGGCTGGTGCGGGAGGCCGCGGAGGAGGACGTGCGGGACGGGTCGGGGTGGCTGGAGATCCAGGTCGACCCGACGTCGTACGCGCCGCGGCTGGGCGGGCTGATCCCGGCGCTGGAGATCATCCTGGACGCGGTGGAGACCACGTCGCGGGAGACCGGGCTCGGGATGCGGGTGCTGGTCGCGGCGAACCGGATGAAGCACCCGCTGGACGCGCGGACGCTGGCGCGGCTGGCGGTGCGGTACGCGGAGCGGGGCGTGGTCGGGTTCGGGCTGTCGAACGACGAGCGGCGGGGGATGGCGCGGGACTTTGACCGGGCCTTCGGGATCGCGCGCGAGGCCGGGTTGCTGTCGGCGCCGCACGGGGGTGAGCTGGCGGGGCCTTCGTCGGTACGGGACTGTCTGGACGACCTCGGGGCGAACCGGGTGGGGCACGGCGTGCGGGCGGCGGAGGATCCCCGGCTGATGAAGCGGCTGGCGGACCGGCAGGTGACGTGCGAGGTGTGCCCGGCGTCGAACGTGGCGCTGGGCGTGTACGAGAAGCCGGAGGACGTGCCGCTGCGGACGCTGTTCGAGGCGGGTGTTCCGTTGGCGCTGGGCGCGGACGACCCGCTGCTGTTCGGGTCGCGTCTTGCCGCGCAGTACGAGATCGCGCGACGGCATCACGGGTTCACGGACGCGGAGCTGGCGGAGGTGGCCCGGCAGTCGGTGCGGGGGTCGGCGGCGCCGGAGGACGTGAAAGCGAAGCTGCTGGCGGGGGTGGATGACTGGCTGGCGTCGTAGCGCGGGTGCGCGTCCGCTTCGCCTGGCGCCGGGTGGTGGGTCGGGGCCGCGCCGGGGGGTGTCCGTCCTCGGAACGGCGCGATGGGGTCGGACGCCGACTGACTGTCCGTTGACGCGCCAACCGCTGCGGGCGGACACCCCCCGACACGACCCCTGCTCGCCGTACGCGGGTGCGGACCGCCCCAGCTGCGGGCATGCGTGCCGCTGGGGGCGGCACGGGTGGGCGCAGCGGCACCCCGCTGCGCCGGGTTGCGGACCCACCCGGCCTCAGCGCCAACGTACCGGCACCCCGCTACGCCAAGCTGCGGACCCACCCGGCCTCAGCGGTGGCGCCGGGTGCCTACAGGCTGACTCCGACCGTCACCGGCTCGTTGACCAGGGTGATTCCGAAGGCCTCGCGGACTCCGGCCACGACCTCGCGGGCCAGGGCGAGGAGGTCCTCAGTGGTCGCACTCCCCCGGTTCGTGAGCGCCAGCGTGTGCTTCGTGGAGATGCGGGCCGGACCGTCGCCGTAGCCCTTGGTGAAGCCCGCCTTGTCGATCAGCCAGGCCGCGGAGGTCTTGGTGTGGCCGTCGCCGGCCGGGTACGCGGGGGGCTCCACCCCGTCGCCGAGCCGCTCTCGCACGCGTGCGCGGAACGTCGCGAAGTCCGTGTCCGTGAGGATCGGGTTGGTGAAGAAGGAGCCCGCCGACCAGGTGTCGTGGTCCTCGGGGTCCAGGACCATGCCCTTGCCTGCGCGCAGCTTGAGCACCGTCTCGCGGGCCTGCGCGAGCGGGACGCGGTCGCCCGCCTCCACACCGAGGGCGCGGGCCGTCTCGGCGTACCGGAGGGGGGCGGAGAGGCCCCCGGCGTCCTCCAGGGAGAAGCGGACCCGCAGGACCACGTAGCGCTCGGGGTCGGACTTGAAGCGGCTGTGGCGGTAGGAGAAGGCGCAGTCCTCGTTGGCCAGGGTGACCGTGTCGCCGGCGCGGCGGTCGTAGGCGACGACCTCGGTGATCGTGGAGGAGACCTCCTGGCCGTACGCCCCGACGTTCTGGATGGGGGTCGCGCCCGCGGAGCCGGGGATGCCGGCCAGGCACTCGATGCCGGCCAGACCCGCCTCGGCCGTACGGGCGACCGCGTCGGTCCAGATCTCGCCGGCCGCGAGCTCCAGGCTCGTGCCGTCGAGGGCGAAGCCCTTCGTGGCGATGACGAGGGCGGTGCCTTCGAAGCCCTTGTCGCCGATGACCAGGTTCGAGCCGCCGCCGATGAGCAGCAGCGGGGTGCCCGCCTCGTCGGCTTCGCGGACGGCGGCGATCACCTCGTCGTCCGTCGTCGCGGTGACCAGCCGGGTCGCGGGGCCGCCCAGCCGGAAGGTCGTCAGCGGGGCGAGAGGGGCGTCGTGGAGTTCCTGCACGGGCTCAAGAGTACGAGACGGCACTGACGGCGCCGGGCACGTGTGGGTGCGGCCCCCTTTCGCCGGGGCAAGGGGGCCGCACGCGCGCGTGGTGGCTCTCAGGACAGTCGGCGGAGCGCCTCGGACCAGGAGAGCGGGAGGTCGTCGCTGCTCACCTGCCATGTGGTGAAGGCCGAGTCCCTCATCTGCGGGGCGAGGCCCCGGGAGGCCGGGCCGTGGGCACCGGCGCGGACGAAGGCGTGCAGCGCGTCCTTGGACTCCCAGGCCGACAGGGTCCAGAAGGTCCGCTGCAGGGGCTTCGCCTTGAGGGTCGCTCCGTAGGCGCCGGGGCTCCGGCGGACCTGCCGCCAGACGGCGGGCGTCCCGGCGAGGAACCTCAGGGCTCCCCACAGCGTGCGGGTCTCGAAGCGGGAGGCGAAGACGTACACCTCGGTGTCGCGGGGCGGGGTGTTCGGGACGGTCCAGGGAAGAGTGGGCATGGCCGCTTCTCCTTGTTCGGGTCCTTCGGGGTCAGTGGGCGGCCGTCTCCAGCACCGGTGCCGGTTCGGCCGGCCCGGCCTGCCGCTCGGTGCGCCGCCGGGTCGGTATCAGCAGGGCCGCGACGCCGGCGAGGGCGACCACCGCGGAACCCGTCACCAGGGCGGGCCGCATGCCGTCGACGAAGGTCTGGCCGGTCTCGTAGCCGCCCTGGGCCGCGAAGATCGACCCCATGACGGCGATGCCGAGCGCCCCGCCCACCTCGCGCAGGGCGTTGTTGGCGCCGGAGGCGATGCCCTGCTCCGACGGCCGCACGCTGGACATGACCAGGTGCGAGGCGGGGGCGAAGAACAGTGCCATGCCGACGCCGCTGACGATCAGGGCGGGCAGCTGGGACACGTAGGAGGCGTCGGCCGTGGCCACGACCGCCATGTAGCCGAGGCCCAGCGCCTGCAGGAAGAGGCCTGCGGCGACGACCGGGCGGCCGCCGATGCGGTCGGCCAGGATGCCGGCGATCGGGGCGACCAGCATCGGCATGCCGGTCCACGGCAGCATCCTGAGGCCCGCCTCGGTGGGCGAGTAGCCGAGGACGCCCTGCATGTACTGGCTGAGCAGGAAGATCGAGCCGAACATGCCGAGGAACATCAGCAGGCTCGCCGCGTTGATGCCGGAGAACGCCCGGGAGCGGAACAGCCGCATCGGAAGCATGGGGTTCTTGGCTCGCGTGCTGTAGAGGATGAAGCCGACGAGCAGCGCTCCGCCCGCGAACAGGCCGGTCAGGACGAGGGAGGAGGTCCAGCCGTCGGCCGGGCCGCGGACCAGGCCGTAGACGATGCCGAAGAGGCCGCCACTGGCGAGCAGGGTGCCGGGGACGTCGAGCGGGGCCCCGGTGCCGTGGGACTCGGCGAGGCGGAGTCGGGCGACCGGGATCAGGGCCAGGCCCAGCGGGACGTTCAGCCAGAAGATCCACTGCCAGGAGATGTGCTCGGTGAGGGTGCCGCCGACGAGCGGTCCGGAGGCGACGGCGAGTCCGTTGACGGCGCCCCAGATGCCGTACGCCATGCCGCGCTTGGCGACGGGCACGGCGGCGGTCAGCAGGGTGAGCGTCAGCGGCATCATCACCGCGGCGCCGGCGCCTTGGACCGCGCGGGCGGCGATGAGGGAGTCGATGCCGGGCGCCATGGCCGCGGCGGCGGAGGCTCCGGTGAAGACGGCGAGCCCGGCGATGAAGAGCCGGCGGCGGCCGAAGCGGTCGCCGAGGGCGGCACCGAACATCAGCAGGACGGCGAAGGTGAGCGTGTAGGCGCTCACGGTCCATTCCAGATCGTGCAGTCCTCCGCCGAGGTCCTCCCGGATGGAGGGCAGGGCGGTGGTGACGACGAGGTTGTCGAGGGCCGCCATGAATCCGGCGACGCTGGTGATGACGAGGGCCCAGGCGGCTCCCCCGCGACGTGTGGTCTGCTGTGACATCGCTCCCCCATGGAGTGTGTGCCGTGATCGATTAGTTATTGATTACTAACTTTCGAGGTCATGAAAAGGGCGGCCCTTCTCACTCCGCTGCGTCAGTCGTCGGACTCCGGTGCACCCAGCCCTGCCCAGACTCGGTGATCGGCCGGGAAACCCATGGCCACCAGGCAGTTGATGAGCATGCCCTGGGCGAGGAAGGTCGTCGTCTCGTGGGCGTCGGCGCCCAGCGGCAGGTGGATGGTGTCCCACAGCCGCATCCAGCCCGCGCGTACGGCTTCGCCGAACTCACGGTCCCCCTCCTCCTCGGCGGACGCGACGGCGAGGTACATCTGCATCTGCATCATCAGCCGCTCGGGCTGCTCGGAGATGGTCTCGACGTACGCGGCACCCATCGCGTGGCGGGCCTCTTCACCCTCCAGCCCCTCGGCCGCCTCCGCGAACATCCGGATGGTGTCCTCGACACACCGCTCCGCCGCCGCCAGGAAGATGGCCTTCTTGCCGGGGAAGAGCCGGAAGAGGTACGGCTGCGACACGCCGACCCGGCGAGCGATCGCCTCGGTCGAGGTGCCGTGGTAACCACCGCGAGCGAACTCGGTCATCGCGGCCCGGATGACGCTCTCGCGCCGCTCTTCCGCACTCATCCTTGCCATGCATTCGAAGTTAGTGCTCAATCACTAACTCTGTCAAGCGATACCCGGCACGCGCCATGCGTAAGGGGCGCCCCCCAATGGAGAGCGCCCCTTACGCGATGCCGTGGCCGCCTCAGGCCAGTCGCACGACCGCCCGGGACATGCCCAGCACCTTCTGCCCGGCGCTGGTCGCAGTCAGGTCCACGCGGACCGTGTTGTCGTCGAGCTTGGCGGCGACCTTGCCCGCGACCTCGATCACGGCGCCCTGGTCGTCGTTCGGGACGACGACCGGCTTGGTGAAGCGGACGCCGTACTCGACGACCGCGCCCGGGTCTCCGGCCCAGTCGGTGACCACGCGGATCGCCTCGGCCATGGTGAACATGCCGTGCGCGATGACGTCCGGCAGGCCGACCTCCTTGGCGAACTTCTCGTTCCAGTGGATCGGGTTGAAGTCGCCGGAGGCGCCCGCGTAGCGCACGAGGGTCGCTCGGCTCACGGGGAAGGTCTGGGCGGGCAGTTCGGTGCCGACCTCGACGTCGGAGTAGGAGATCTTCGCGGTCATGGGGTCGCTCACGCCTCCTCGGCCGCGCGGGCCACGAGCTTGGTCCAGGCGGTCACGACGTGCTCGCCGGCCTCGTCGTGCACCTCGCCGCGGATGTCCACGATGTCGTTGCCCGCGAGGGACTTGATCGCCTCGATGGTCGAGGTGACCGTGAGACGGTCGCCGGCGCGGACGGGGCGCCGGTAGGCGAACTTCTGGTCGCCGTGCACCACGCGGCTGTAGTCCAGGCCGAGCTGCGGGTCCTGGACGACCTCGCCCGCCGCCTTGAAGGTGATCGCGAACACGAAGGTCGGCGGCGCGATCACATCGGGGTACCCCAGTGCCTTGGCGGCCTCAGCGTCCGTGTACGCCGGGTTGGCGTCGCCGACCGCCTCGGCGAACTCACGGATCTTCTCCCGGCCCACCTCGTATGGCGCGGTGGGCGGGTACGTCCGCCCCACGAAGGACTGGTCGAGCGCCATGGCTCGGCACCTCCTGGTAGCTCTACTGACCGGTACGGGTCCTTCAACGACGCGAGGCCGCCCCCGATCACTCGGGAACGGCCTCGCGTACGAGCCTGATTTATCGCGTTTCGCGGTGCGCGGTGTGCGCGTTGCAACGCGGGCAGTGCTTCTTCATCTCCAGACGATCCGGGTTGTTACGCCGGTTCTTCTTGGTGATGTAGTTCCGCTCCTTGCACTCCACGCAGGCCAGCGTGATCTTCGGGCGGACGTCGGTGGCAGCCACGTGAGTGCTCCTAAGACGAACGGATGGACTGTTTAACGCAAGAAGAGTAGCCGATCGAAGGACCGACCCCGCAATCGGCTACTGTCAGTAGCGGTGACCGGACTTGAACCGGTGACACAGCGATTATGAGCCGCTTGCTCTACCGACTGAGCTACACCGCTTTGATGTGGTCCGGACCCCGTCTTGCGACGGGAGCCAGTCACACCAGAGCCCCAAAACGGAATCGAACCGTTGACCTTCTCCTTACCATGGAGACGCTCTGCCGACTGAGCTATTGGGGCGAGCGATGAAGACATTACACGCTCCGCCGCCGTTCACCCAAATCCGTTTCGAGGCACCCGCTCCGGGCGCCCGGACCGTCCTCCCGGCGGCCTCCCGGGCCCCTCCCGTTCCGTGAGCGGACCACGCCGGTACGACTATTGCGCTCCTCCCCGCCGCGGGCAGGGGGCCGTCCTAGGCTCGTCTCACTCTGCGTGATCATGCGTCCTCCCGTGCCAGCCCGAGCCCCTGGAGTGCGATGCCCGACAGCCGGCCGCAGCCACCACCGCCCCCGTCGTCCTCGCCGGGTCCGGCCGACCCGTCGTCGCTGCTGCTGTGCGGGGCGCGGCTCACCGACGGCCGGACCGTGGACGTACGGCTGGGCGGCGGGCGTATCGAGGCGGTCGGCACGGCCGGCAGTCTGGGCGCGGGCGGCACGCGCGCGTGCGGGACGCGCGTGGACCTCAAGGGCTACCTGCTGCTGCCGGCTCCCGCCGAGCCGCACGCCCACGCCGACACGGCCCTGTCGGCCGATACCGAGGGGCCTGCCTCTCACGAGCCGCACGACGTGCAGCGCCGGGCGACGGAGGCCGCGCTGCTCCAGCTCGGGCACGGGGCGACGGCGCTGCGGGCGCATGTCCGCGTGGGGGACGTCCAGGGGCTGGGCGCGCTCGCGGCCGTACTGCAGGCGCGGCGCGCGCTGCGCGGGCTGGCGGAGCTGACGACGGTGGCGATGCCCCGGGTGCTGACCGGCGTGGCCGGTGCGGACGGGCTCGCGGTGCTGCGGGACGCGATGAAGATGGGCGCCTCGGCGGTGGGCGGCCGGCCGGACCTCGACCCCGACCCGACGGGGTACGTGGAGGCGGTCCTGGAGCTGGCCTCCGAGCACGGCTGCCCCGTCGACCTGCACACGGACGCCGGGGACCCGGCCCGGCTGGCCCGGCTCGCGGCGATGGCGGGCGGGCTGCGCCCCGGGGTGTCCCTCAGCCCCTGCGGCGATCTCGGCCGGCTGCCCTCCGAGGTGGCCTCGCGGACGGCCGACCAGCTCGCGGCGGCCGGGGTGGCGGTGGTGTGCCTGCCCCAGGGCGGCTGCGGCGGCGTCGACCGGCGCGGGGCGGCGCCCGTCCGGCTGCTGCGCGCGGCCGGGGTTCGGGTGACCGCCGGGAGCGGGGCGCTGCGGGACGTGTCCAACCCGGTGGGGCGTGGCGACCCACTGGAGGCGGCCTTCCTGCTGGCCTCGCGTTACGGGCTGGCGCCCGAGGAGGCGTACGACGCGGTGAGCTCGTCGGCGCGCGCGGTACTGGGGCTGCCCGAGGTGCGGGTCGAGGCCGGTTTCCCCGCCGAGTTGCTCGCGGTGCGCGGGGACCGGCTCGCCGGGGTGCTGTCCCTGGCGTACAGCCGGATCGTCGTGCACCAGGGGCGCGTGGTGGCGCGGACCAGCGCGGTGCGGGAGTACTGCAGTTCGGCGTCCTCGGTGGAGCTGGGGCTGCCGCGGCAGGGCCGGGGTGAGGGGCCGTGAGGCCTGCGGCGGGTGCGGTCGGGGCCGTTGGGCGTGCGGCGGGTGCGGGCGAAGCCGAAAGGCCTGCGGCGGGTGCGGCGAAGGCGTGCGGCGGACGGTGCTGTCGAGGCGTACGGTCGAAGACATGCGCATTGTCATCGCTGGTGGTCATGGTCAGATCGCGTTGCGGCTGGAGCGGCTGCTCGCCGCGCGCGGGGACGAGGTAGCGGGAATCATCCGGAAGGCCGAGCAGGCGGACGATCTGCGGCAGGCCGGTGCCGAACCGGTCGTGCTCGACCTGGAGTCGGCGTCCGTGGACGAGGTCGCGGAGCGGCTGAGGGGCGCTGACGCCGCGGTCTTCGCGGCGGGCGCTGGCCCGGGCAGCGGGGCGACCCGCAAGGACACGGTGGACAAGGCCGCGGCGATCCTCTTCGCGGACGCGGCGGTGAAGGCAGGAGTACGGCGCTTCGTGGTCGTGTCGTCCATGGGCGCCGACCCGCGCCACCAGGGCGACGAGATCTTCGACGTCTACCTGCGCGCCAAGGGCGAGGCGGACGCGTACGTGCGCGGGCTGGACGCCCTGGAATGGACGATCCTGCGCCCCGGCCGGCTCACCGACGACGCCGGTACCGGTCTCGTACGTCTGGAGGCCCGCACCGGCCGCGGCCCGATCCCGCGCGACGACGTGGCCGCCGTGCTGGCGGAGCTGGTGGACACCTCCGCGACGGCCGGGCTCACCCTGGAGCTCATCAGCGGGTCGGCGCCGGTCTCGGTGGCGGTGAAGTCGGTGGCGGGGAACTGAGGTTGGCGGCCCGCCGCGCGGGCGGGGCCTAGAACAGGGGCAGTTGGCCGGGGAAGTCCGGGACCGTGTAGCCGTCCAGGGACGGTTGCTCGGGGCCCGGGCGGGCCTGGCGGCGGGAGCCCGGGCACGAGGTGAGTTCGCCGTGCTCACGGGCGCCTGGCGGGTCGTGGCGCGCGTACCGCCCGGCGACGACGGCGATCTCGCGACGGCACTCGGGGCAGACTCTGCGACGGGAGGACATGGGGCCAGTGTGCCGCGCGGGCGGACCGGCCGGGCCGCTCCCCTGCGGTGGCTGCGCCTTTCGCGGACCTCAATGCCGTGGACTTCGGCTGTAGTGGAGACCGGTTCGTCGTGGAGCCCGGTTCGTCGTGGAGCCCGGTTCGTCGTGGAGCCCGGTTCGTCGTGGAGCCCGGTTCGTCGTGGAGCCCGGTGGTCGCGCAGCTCGATCCAGTTGCTTAAGTCAATCAATTGGCTTAGCTTGGTCGGGTCGCGCTGCCCCTTGACGCCCCTACGGAGGCCCGGCCACGTCCCACGCCCTTCCCCGACCCGCCGACACCGGGGAGCCCCCCGCGCCCCGGGCGAGCGCCGTCGTCGCGGTCCTGGCCTTCGGCGGGATCGTGGTCTCGCTGATGCAGACCCTGGTCATCCCGATCGTCCCGGAGCTCCCCCGGCTGCTGAGCGCCCCCGCCTCGGACACCGCCTGGGCCGTCACCGCCACCCTGCTCGGCGCCGCCGTCGCCACGCCGATGACGGGCCGGCTCGGCGACATGTACTGCAAGCGGCGGCTGCTGCTGATCAGCCTTGTGATGCTGGTGGCCGGCTCGGTGACCGCCGCGCTCAGCGACTCACTCGCCCCGATGATCGCCGGACGGGCACTACAGGGCCTCGCCTCCGGCGTGATCCCGCTCGGCATCAGCATCATGCGGGACGAACTGCCCGCCGAACGGCTCGGGTCGGCGACCGCGCTGATGAGCGCCTCACTCGGCGTGGGCGGCGCCCTCGGACTGCCCGCCGCCGCGCTCATCGCGGACAACTTCGACTGGCACGCCCTGTTCTGGGCCTCCGCCGGTCTTGGTGTCGTCGCCCTCGCGCTGGTGCCGGCCATCGTGCCGGAGTCGACAGTGCGTACCGGCGGGCGCTTCGACCTGGTCGGCGGCATCGGTATGGCGGTGGGTCTGGTGTCACTGCTGCTGGCCATCTCCAAGGGCGGCGACTGGGGTTGGAGCAGCGGCACCACCCTCGGCCTGTTCGCGGCGGCCGTCGTCGTGCTGCTGGTGTGGGGCCGGTGGGAGCTGCGGGTCGGCGAGCCACTGGTCGACCTGCGGACCACCGCTCGTCGCCAGGTGCTCGTCACCAACCTCGCCTCGATCGCCGTCGGGTTCGCGATGTTCGCGATGTCCCTGGTCATTCCGCAGCTCCTGCAGTTGCCTGAGGCGACCGGATACGGTCTCGGCAAGTCACTGCTCGTCGCCGGGCTGACCATGGCTCCGTCCGGCCTGGTCATGATGGCCACGGCTCCCGTCTCCGCCGCCCTGTCCAAGGCCAAGGGCCCGAAGATCACCCTGATGACCGGCGCTTTCATCGTGGCCGCCGGGTACGGGCTGAACATCGCGCTGATGTCGGAGCTCTGGCACTTCGTGCTCGTCACCTGTGTCATCGGCGCCGGTATCGGCTTCACCTACGGCTCGATGCCCGCACTCATCATGAGCGCCGTCCCGGCCTCGGAGACGGGCGCGGCGAACAGCCTCAACACGCTCATGCGGTCCATCGGTACGTCGACCGCCAGCGCGGTGGCCGGGGTGATCCTGGCCCGGATGACGACGGACTTCGGGCGGACACCGCTGCCGTCCCAGGACGGATTCAAGGTCGTCCTGGCGGTCGGGGCGGGGGCCGCGCTGCTGGCCTTCGCGGTCGCCTCGTTCATTCCGCGGCAGCGGGCTGCGGCGCCGGTTGCGGAGGTGGCGGCGGAAGCGCCGGTGGCAAAGGCTTCCGCGGGTGGGGAGCCGGTCGTCGGAGCACCGGCCGCCGGAGCACCGGCCGAGGCGGGGGTGGCCACTGCCGAACGGGCCGGGATCGCCGTGCGGGGCCGGGTGCTGGGGGCCGACCGGGCCGCCGTCGGCGGGGCCGCTGTGACGTTGATCTCGCTCGGCGGCCAGCAGATCGGGCGGTCGGTCTCGCGGAGTGACGGGTCGTACGGCGTGGACGCTCCGGGCGCCGGATCGTACGTCCTGATCGCCGCGTCGGAGGGCTACCAGCCGCAGGCGTCCACGATCGTCGTGGCCGGTGAGCCGGTGGCGTACGACGTGCTGCTGAGCGGCACCAGCGGCCTCGCCGGGGTGGTTCGCTCCGCGGAGGGCGGGACACCGGTCGCCGGGGCGGTGGTCATCATGACGGACGTGCGCGGGGAGGTGCTGGCCACCACACGGACGGACGTACTGGGCGAGTTCACGGTCACCGACCTGGTGCCGGGGCCGGTGACGCTGGCCGTCAGCTCCCCCAAGCACCGGCCGCTGGCCCAGGTCGTCGAGATCGGCGGAGCCGGGACGACCCGGGTCGAGCTCGAACTGCGGCCCGGCGCGCAGGTACGCGGCACGGTGCGCGGAGGGGGCGTGCCGCTGAGCGACGCGCGGGTGACGCTGGTGGACGCGGCGGGCAACGTGGTCGCCACGACGCGAACCGGTCTCGACGGGGCCTACGCCTTCCCCGACCTGGACACCGGCGCGTACACGGTCATCGCGACCGGCTACCCGCCCCGGACGGCGCCGCTGACGGTCCCGGGCACCGGCGTGGACGACCACGACATCGAACTCGCCCACGCCGGGGAGCAGGACACAGTCGGATAGCGGGGTGGCCGGGTAGCCGGGCGGAGGGGCGTGCGTCGCCGCGACGCGCCCCCGCCCGCCCACCGTCATCCCGGGAGAAGCCGCGCCGGCGGATCGGCGTCAGCGCACGTCGACGTAGTCGGCCGCGCTGGTGGCGACGCCGGTCGTGGAGTTGCCGTAGTACACCCAGCGGTAGTAGCCGTCGACCGAGGCGGTGACCGTGGTCTTCAGTCCTCCGGTGCTGCTGGTGGTCGCCTTCTTGACCGTCTTGAAGGTGTCGGTGCCCTTGGCGCGGAACTGGAGGCTGACCGTGCGGCCGCTGTAGGCGTCGTACCTCTTGGTGCTCCAGTTCGCCCGGGTCAGCTTGCCCGTGACGGAGATCGGCTTGCCCTTGGTGACCGGCTCCGGCGTGGCGTTGGTGGTCGCCTTGGCCGCGCGCTTGAGCTGGGCGGTCGCTGACCGCGTCTCCAGTTCCCCGGTCTTGAGGCCGCCGTCGGCCTTCCACAGCCGCAGCGAGACGCCGACCTTCCAGGTCGTGGCGTCGCTGTTGGAGTCGACGTGCTCCTGGCTCGGGTGCGGGTCGATGTAGAGGTTGCCCTCGCAGCGAGCGTGCTTGGAGTCGGTCTCGTAGCAGGTGTAGCTGCCCGGCTGGATGAAGTTCTCTCCCGTGTCGGCCGCCGTCTTGATGGTGCCGCGGTAGAGGAAGGGGTACGCGTCGTAGCGGGAGGGGTCGGAGGTGCTGTACCCGGAAGGCAGCGCGATGTTGAAGCTGATGGGCGGCTCCACCTCCTTCGACGTGCCGACGACGATCGGCTTGCCGTTGTTGATGACGATGTCTGACACGGTGATGCCGGTGTCCGCCGCCTGGGCCGCCGGCGCGTTCAGCACCGAAAGCCCCAGCGCCCCCACGAGCGTGGCCACCGCGACGGTTCGTCTGCCTGTTTTCATGCACACCTCTTCAGGAGAATGCCGTGATAGGAGGCGGCAGCGTATCTGACGAGTTCATGCCCGCCGACGGGCTCCTGGCAGACGTCGTGAACCACCTGCTGTTGGGCCGCCGTTGGCGTGCAATGTGCAGGTGGCTGCCGCGAAGCGGCGTGATCATGCTCACCCCAGGGGCGCCCCAGAGGACCACTGAGACAACGAAAAACCCCCTCTCGCCTACGTTTCCGTAGAGGAGAGGGGGTCTTCCCCAGTGTGGCGGCGCCAGGATTCGAACCTGGGAAGGCTGAGCCGGCAGATTTACAGTCTGCGCGCGCCCCTGCTCATGACCAGCAGATTGAACTGCCACAGAGTGCATTGCCCCAGGCCTGCCCCACAGAGAGCTGAGACCATCAGGGAACATCCGCTTTCGTGTCGTATCTGCTCTAGCAACTGGTCACAGTGTGAGCGCGGTCTTGCATTGCACACGGTAAGCGCCGGCACCCGCGAGGTCACCGCCGCTTGCGGCCGAAACGGCGCCTGCTTTTGCCGAGCTTTCGGCCCGTCAGTTGTTGGGCCTCATATGTCCTGCCCATCGCCGTCAGCGCAGCAGCGAGACTCCGGGTGACACGCGCAGTGCCGGGGTGCTTCTCGCCGAGGACGCGAGGGCAGCGAGCATGTACGTCCTTCAGGAGCTCAACGGCCTCCGAGTTACGACGGAGATCGCGCAGGGTTTTGGCGAGGTTACTGGCAGAGAGGAGGGTATTGGGGTGGTCCTCCCCCAAAATACGGCGACGACGAGCGAGAACGTCCTCCTGCATCCGCCGAGCCTCCACGTGCTCCCCCATGGCGTTCAAGGTGGTGGCGAGGTTGCTGACGGAGGAGAGGGTGTTGGGGTGGTCCTCCCCCAAAACACGACGGCAACGAGCGAGAACGTCCTCCTGCATCCGCCGAGCCTCCACGTGCTCCCCCATGGCGTTCAAGGTGGTGGCGAGGTTGCTGACAGAGGCGAGGGTGTGAGGGTGGTCCTCCCCCAAAACACGACGACGACGAAAAACGACATCTTCCTGCATCGCCCGAGCCTCCGCGCATTTCCCCAATTCGCGCAGGGAGTTGCCGAGATTGTTGGCGGAGGTGAGAGTGCTGGGGTGGTCCTCCCCCAAAATACGGCGACGACGAGCGAGAACGTCCTCCTGCATCCGCCGAGCCTCCGCGTACTCCTCCAATGCGCTCAGGGTGGTGGTGAGGTTGCTGGCGGATTGGAGGGTGTCAGGATGGTCCTCACCCAAGACCCGGCGACAACGTGCGAGGGCGTCGTCCTGCATCGCCCGAGCCTCCGCGTACTCTCCCAAATCGTCCAACATGTTGGCGAGGTTCATGGCGGATTCGAGGGTGCCGGGGTGGTCCTCCCCCAAAACATGGCGACGACGAGCAAGGACCTCCTCCTGCATCCGCCGAGCCTCCGCGTAATCCCCCATGGCATGCAAGGTGTTGGCAAGGTTGTTGGCGGATTGAAGGGTGTCAGGATGGTCCTCCCCCAAAATACGGCGACGACGAGTAACAAGGTCCTCAATGACTGAGCGGGCTTTGGCGTAGTCGCCAAGGTCAGCGCTGGCATGTCCCACACGCTGTGCGCAGGTGAGCACGTCAGGGTGATCTGGCCCCAATGCGTTAATCCACACCTGATGCAGCGTCGCACTAAGGTCATAGGCGACGCGTGGTTGACCGCTGCTGAGGAGAAAATGGACAGCCTTGGAAAGCGTTGGACGCATTTCGGGTCGGTCGATAACCGCAGTGGAAACGTGGGGAATGGTGAGGTGGGCAGTAAGGGATGCCCACACCGACCATTCAGCTGGGGATTGTGGGTCGCCCGGGTTTGCTGCCATGAGGACGGCAATGACGTCGTCGCCAATCGCTACAGCCAGATCAGAGCTGGTCTCCGTGCGGACGATGGCCTGAGTCAGTCGATGGATTTGGCAGGCGTTGACGTCAGTGCGGGCCAGTCCAAAGCGGCTGAGGGGCTGAAGGGCGCTGCGTAGCCACATCGGGTCGTCTGGATCACCGGGAATGCTGGTCAGTCGGGAGCGGGCTGTCTCCAGCCAGGCGGTGGGAATGGGTTCGGGGCCGAGGAACGCTCCGAGGCGGAGCAGAGCAGTGGCATCGGGGTGGCCGTCGTCCATGAGGCGGGTGACGGCGATGTTAACTGTCGCAGCCAGCGGCGCGGGGTAGTCGCGAACATCGCTCTCCTGAAGGAGGCGGGCGGTGTTGGTGGTCAGGAGTTGACGATAGCGGTCCACGGTCATGCCGCTGCGCAGAACTCCCGCAGCTTGGGCGAGCGCAAGGGGCAGGTCGCCGAGGTCCTGCGCGAGGAGGTCGGCCTGTTCCGTGGCGATTGTCGGGATACGAGCCTGAACGTAGGCCAGGGAGTCGGCGCGGGTAAACACACCCAGGTCACTCTGGTGAGCAATCCCATGCCAGTCTGGGTCGCGTGAGGTGATCAGAACGTGGCCGGTCCCCTCTGGGAGCCAAGGCTCGATCTGATCAGGCTTTTCAGCGTTGTCTAGGATGAGAAGCCATCGGTGCCGCGCCCGCAGATACTGGAGAAGAGCACGTGCATTCGCTTCGGTACCGGCGTCGGATTTGGCGATGCCGAGGCGTTCGGCGAGTTCGGTGTAGCGGACGGGTAACTGGTCGGCTTGTTCGGCATCAACCCACCACACGAGGTCGTACTGGCTGGCGAAGCGGTGGGCGTACTCCAAAGCAATCTGGGTCTTACCAATGCCGCCCATGCCGTGCAGTGCCTGGACCACTGCCTGGCGTCCGCTGAGCAATCCGGCACGAAGCTGAATCATTTCAGCCTCGCGACCGAAGAAGTCTGGATTACGGCGGCGGACGTTCCATACCTTGGGCAGACCGACACTGCTAGGTAGCCGGGGGCGCTGTGGGTCGGATTCTGTATCTGAGTCAGCCAAGGCAGCGCCAGGAAAGGCGACCGGACCAGCAGGGGGAACCGGTCCATGAACCGCTTCGAGCAGGGAAGCAGTAGCGGCAGATTCGTCCAGCCCGTGGAGGTCCGTACGCAGCCTCCCAGCCAGGAGGGCTGGGATGTCGTCGTCGGCCAGAGGCTCGATCACCACCGGAACGAGCCGCCCCCGCTTGGCCACGGTGGCCGACCACTCTTCTTGGGTCCACCGTCCGGCGGCGAAGTAGTTCTTGGAGAACAGGGCCACCATCGCGTCGGCCCTGACAAGAGCAACGTTCATCTTCTGGACGAAGTCGTCCCCAGTGCGCCAGTCCCACCTGTCCAGCTCAACCTCATGCCCCGCCCGCTTGAGCTGCCAGCCCACCCACTCCGCCCAGACACGGTCCGGGCCCGCATAGCTGACGAAGAACCGCTGCGCGGTGTCGGTCACCATTGACCCCCCATCCTCTGATAATTGTCACGTTAACCGACAGCCATGATCTCGCGTATAGCCTGGTAGCAGGCGAAGAACACCGAGATCGGTGATAGGAAGAGGGAGTGAAGTGGCCCAGGCGCCAAGGAACGTTGAAGTCAGGTTGAAGCTGCCGATGCTCGAGATCGCCGGCAGCTGGGAGCCGAACGACGCGGAGCGGCGAGCTGCCTGGGAGCTGTATGTAGAGCTGATCACCCGAGTGTCTGTGGTGCCACTGCGGGAGGACGAGGGTCTGCTGCGAGAGGCGCTGACGAGCTTGCACTCGCTGTTCGGCACCAGTCGCGAAATCCTGCGCCGTCACGGGCCGCAAGTCGCCGAACCGAAACGGAACGGCGAGTACAACTTCGGGTACCTGGCGGTGGCTACGCTCAACTACGGTGTACGCCCGCTCCTAGCCGCCTGGCACCCTGCGTTGGAGGATTGGGAGAGCCGCCGCCCTGCGGACCGCTCCCGCCGCGACCATGAGCGTGCCTGGCCCCAGTCAGCTCAGCTGCGAACTGCCTTGGACGACACCCGTCGCATCCTTGCTGCGTACGCCGACCTCCTCGCCACCGCCTGCGGCGTACCCAACCTCCTCGGCGCCTATCCCAACCCCCGCTCCTGACGCACCACGAGGCGGGAGGAGGGCGTTCCTCGTGATCGCGAGTGAACATGGCACCCGTCGCCCTGGCTCGGCTCGGCAGCAGATTTACAGCGGGCTCACTTCGCGCGCGATGACCTGCGATTTTGTGTAGTTCGCCCGCTGCCGGGGACACCTGGGGGAAGCCCTGCGCGGCGGGCTAGTGAGCACCGCTTCGGAAGACACATCCGACAAGCGTTTAGAAGATGCGGGCAGGCCCCATTGCGCCGGTCGAACCGTCCGTCCTGTGCCGCTGCCGTGCCGGGCTGCTGAGCGCCGCTACGGTCCGCCGTCGTTGCCGTCAGCACTGCCGTCACTGCCGTCGGAGGCACGTTCCTGTGAGCACCGCTAAAGAAGCGAGGTTGGGCGATCACGGGCGCGACCTGCTCGCTCCTTGGCCTAGGCAGAGTCCGGCCGAAGTCAGCATGGGTACCCCCGTTCTCCGTGAGTCCCCGTCCGTTCTGGCACGAGAGTGGCACAACCCGGGGTAGTGCCTTGACCGAACTATGCGCGGGGCGGGGAACTGGTCGCAGCGCCACCAACGGTCTGCTCAGTCATCTGCGGTCGGCACGGTGTCGATGCGAACTACGAGTGCAACGGCTGCTGGGGTCTGCTGAAGCTGGCCAGACGGCTACCTGAAGCCGATGACCTGGAGCGCTCTAGCACGTTCCCGCGTTTGACATGGACTTGAAGCAGAGTGACCCTAGATATAACTGAGGTCTATGTGACCGGCGGTGAGAAACATGTGCGACGCGCTCACCAAGGAATACCTGCGGTGGATTAGGCAAGCGACGGGTGACATTGGCGCCTGGCAGCCATCCAACAAGATACCCCTCGGCAGCATTGGCCACTTCGACGAATGCGGCAAGTTCGTCGCAATTGGCAGCGCAGAAAAGATCCTCGATATATCACCCAACGCGAGGACCGGAGCTAAGTTCAGCAAGACCATCTACCAAACGGGTAGGTTCGCTTTCATGGAGGCGAAGGCGGGAGCGCCTGTGGGGGTGGCTAACGTGAGGCTCAAGCGAGGCATGGGCTTCACCCTCTACATCGGTTCGGGCGAAGAAGAAATGATCCGAAACGAATCAGATGTGCTAGATGAAGCTAAGCAGCGCCTTGCGGATGGAGGATTCCGACTGGGGTGGCTCATCGTGGCGAAGCGACTTAAGGTAAAGAGTGGTTTCGCCATGCTGATGGGCGGTCGCAATGCGCAAGCTACCCTGCAAGTAAACGCCGCTGCGCTCGCGGGGGGAGACCCTACCTGGGGTAACTTGGCTAATGCTGGGGTGACCTTCAGCTTCGGTTCTGGAAGCGTCCGAGGGTACAAGTTTAGGGAAGGCAATACACCTGTATTCGACCGAGTCTGGCGAGTCGCGCCATCTCTGCGGAAAGACCTCTATGGTGATGACCCGAGAGGGCAGAATTGGGAAAGCCTGAGCTTTAGGCCGAATCCTAAAATATCCAAAGCCGAGGTCCTTGCCTTGCCGAGCAACAAGCTATTCGAGCTTAGATAGGTCGAAGGCTTAGACCGTTTCCTATGTGGTGAGGCGGACGAGTCGCTTGTAGTAGCACAGCGCGGCGGCGAGTTCGAGTAAGGCCAGGTAGTTGCGGGGATGACATATGCAGGCTCGTACGACACCCGGCGTCACCCCTTCAGACGAACAATTGTTGAGCCAACTCGCAGTCAGAGGACGTTTGGGGACAGGGGCGAATTTCCCAAGTCGTGCGGACTCAGAGATGGAGATGCCATGGCGCCAAGAGTAGACAACCTCGACATCCTGGTCGAGGGGGAGATCTGGGGGATCAACCTCGCCGAGTGGTCTCACGACCCTGATGATCCGCAGCCCGGCAAGCTGACGATCACCGTCAACAACGGGACGGGCAATTGGATCGACGTCGTCATGGACTCCATCTATCCGGATCACCAGAGGATCTGGACTTCCGGACACTTTCCGAGGGGGCAAGCAAGAACCCACGAAGAGGAAGTGATCTACCATCGGGATAAGACCATCAAGGTCAACAGGTGGAGACCGATGAACCCCTTCGGTATTCCACGCGATGCGGGCGGCCAGCTCGTCTTCAGCATGCCGGATCGCGGTGATGTCAAGATCGATATCACCGTAATTGGCTGACGCAGCGCCCGTTCAGAGATTCAGATCAGGGATCGGATGTTCCCACCGAGTTCTTGGACCGTAGTGGAACGGTGGCGGAACTTGAAGGTCGGGCTCATGCCCTCTAAGGGTTGTCCCGTAACCGCTGGTCACGGGACAACCCTTAGATGGAACCCTGCCCGAAGGAAACTCGATGGACGCATTCGAGACCCGCTCGCTATGGGATGCCCCTGAACACCGCGCACCAGATGGGTCGATCGTCAAGCCGCTCTGCGAGCTATCCGCAAGTGGCGGCGTTGCGCATTTCTACCTTGACCCCGGCGAAGTTTCCAAGGCTGTGCAGCACAGCACGGTGCAAGAGATCTGGTACGTCATAAACGGTGCAGGAAAGATGTGGCGCCGACAGAACGACCAGGAGTGCACCGAAGAGATCACACCGGGGACTTGCTTGACTATTCCGATCGGCACTACCTTTCAGTTTCGATGCGAAAGCCCGGAGCCGCTTCGAATAATTGGAGTTACCATGCCGCCGTGGCCAGCAGATGGCGAAGAAGAAGCCAGAATAGTAAATGGCAAGTGGTGACCGCGTAACGGCCTCAGAGATTCCATCCCACCGTCGAGTACGCCCTCTCAGTGCCACCAAACCGCAAACGGTCGAGCACTACCCCTGCGGTCGAGTTCTTCCCTGTTTGGCCATGCGGGGAGCTTGTTGCAGTTGCGATCCCCATGCCAGCCACTACGTGGCTTAATCCGGATTTAAGACCTTGCCATACGCAGTCTCGCAGTGGGAATACGGCAGGTTGTCTGACGCGCGGTTGGCGTAGCGACTTTGGCCGGGAGCTGCTTTGGCGCGAGCGATCATGGGCCATTACGCTGGCCCGCGAATCGGGCAGGCTTGTGGTCCTGCCCGATAGTGCCCGATTTTGTGCCATGATCTTCGAGGCTCGCCCCAAAGTGGCTGGCTAAAGTCGCGGAGCCGACCGCCCCAGCCACGACGTGTTCTGACCTCATGCACTGTGTGTCTGCCTCTTGCGGCCGGCGGTGCCGAGCGGGGCGGAGACATGAGCGCGGGCGCCGCCGGCCGCCCGCGCCCGCCCGGCGGAGCGGAGCGACGACGGGTGCTTGATGCAGTGGAGAAAGTTGTACCGCGCTGGCAGCACCGCGGTTCAAAGGTCCTCGCTCAAGAGATCGCAGATGGCCTGCTCCGACCAGTGACCGGCGGCGCCGGGGCATGCTGCTACGTATGAGGCCACTGCCTCTACATCCCATGCGCCGGCGGTCAGTAGTCCCGAAGCCAAGAAGCGCACGTACGCGCCGGAGGGCGGGACCCATTGGACGTCCCGCACGCCCCACGGGGCGGTGAAGGTCAGGACTGGCAACCCATCGACCTGACCGGCACACACGAGTGTTTCGTAGCGGCCCTCACCTAGCACCGCTCGGCCCTGTGCCAGCACATCCACCAGTTCAAGACCCGCACCCGGTTCCCTGTACATCTCTTGGGCGGCAATATCGGAGAACTGATCGGTAGTCACCAGGTGAGCCCTAGCCAGCACTCGTCCACTCACTTGCGGATCGTAAAAGGCCCTTCCCCCTCCCCACACGGGTGACTCGGTCGCGAAGTACAGGGCGCCGGTCAGTTCAACGGGGATCGACCTGGCGGGCATCGTCGGGTTTCGGCACCCTGGGTATTCCCGTGCCGCGCCGGGTGGGCGACCGCCCTGGATGTACGCGGCGAGTCGATCGAGGTGCATGTTCGAGCCGTAGGACGTGTACCAGACCCGTTCCGGGTAGTGGTTGGTCGGCAACGTCGGATCAATGCTGTGTAGGGCCTTCACTCTTGCCTGCTCCTGAGAGACGCGCTCAGTCTGCCGAAACGTCGTACCTGATGACATGACGGTCTCCCGGAAGGATCGTGATCATTACTCGTAGGGGCCGGTTGTTCTCGTCGTAGCCCGTGCGCATGTGCACAGCGACAGGGGTAGCGGAGGGAAGCGACAGCTTTTCGACCTCGGCGCGGGTCGGCATCCGCACAGTGATCTCGTCCCTGTAGCGAGCCTGGACAAGGCCAACGCTGGCCAGCACGCCACCCGGCGCTGACACATCTTCGGGCAGCATCAACGGCGTGCCCCGAACTAGCTCTTCAGGGAAGTAGGAGTCAGCCAGGGCGTACGGATCGTGGTCCACTATGCGCACCCGTTCCCGGACGACAGTCAGTGCGGTCTCGGGATCCAGTTCCAGGCGTTCCGCGACTTCAGCCGGTGGACGCCGGATGGAGACGCGAACTTCCTGCCGAGGTTGGCGCCCACTTTCAGCCACGATGCTGGCCCACTGGTCACCGCGCTCGTTCGACTGGTGCCGGGTCCGAGACTCCAATACTGACCAGTCCCAGACGGCCGGTGTCAGACTGCGGCGAACGAAGCTACCCCGCCCCTGACCAGCGATGATGAGCCCTTCCTCGGTCAAGCGCCGTAGGGCCAGGCGGACTGTGTTGCGACTCGCTTCGTATCGCTCGACCAACTCGAACTCCGTTGGGAGCTGTTGACCCGGTTCCAGCTCGCCCCGCTCGATCTGTCCTCGCAGGTCATCCGCGATTCGGTGGTACCTGGGGCGCTGCTCCCGCACGGTGCCTCCCTGCTAGTTGGCTGACTTGTGCCAACAACATACGCCTTTTGCCTTGACGGTCGTAGCGACTTGAGGCAACACTCAGGGCATCAGTTGTTGGTACAACACCACCAACACCGTTGAGTCAGTCTTTATGCCAGGCAGGGCTACTGCGGTTCGCCGTAAGTCCCTGAGCTGGGCGTTCATTGACAACTGCATGGGGATCACACCGCCTCTCCTCGGCCAAGTAGGCGGTCACGCGGGAGCTCCCGCGTGAGGTACAGCGCTATTCGACCTCTCCGCAGCCCTGAGCGGCTGGGGCCGGTTGCCTCCCCCGCCCGTCCGGCTCCGCACCTGGTGCGCGTGCCGTACGGGCGGGGCGTGGGGAGCCGCGTGGGCTTCACCCTTCACCCATCGAGAGGACTGTTCATGGACCGCCTGAAGGCGCAGGCCTCGAAGAACCGCGAGGCAGCGAAGGTGCTGCGTAGTCGGGGCAAGGACGCTGCCGCGAAGCAGATGGAGGACCGGGCCGAAGAACTGGAGTCCGGCCGGGTTACCGACTGCACCGACGCTGTCAGTGGCCTCATCTCCTGGGCCTTTCGCCGCTGAGTTCGGACCTACTTCTTAAACGGCGCGCGGCTCCCGGGGTGCCTCCCGGGAGCCGCTGTTCGGGCCGTTCACCTGTGAGAGGACACCCGACCCAATGAGCCACATCGTCACTGTTCAGGAAGCTGTTACCGCGTTCGCCGATTGGAAGGAGCCGACGGACGCGGAGCTGGACGCGATCGAGCTGGAGATGCCCGCGATCCTCGCGGACGTCGACTTGGTCGACGCGGAGATTGCCGCGCTGGACAACCGGCCGACCGAGCTGGACGCCCGTCGGATCCGCCGGGCCCGCCGCAAGGCCCTGGCTGCCCGTTGCGCTCTGACCAACCAGGCCGCGGCCGAGAGGGGCGCCGCATGAGCGGGCGCACCGACTCCCACCGCGTCGACTCGCTCCCGGACCCGGTGATGGCGCTGCTCCGCGCTGTCCATGACGCGCTGGATCTTCCGCTGCCGGGCTTGACCGACGCAGACGAACGCGCCTACGCCCGTCTTCTGGTGCACCGGGCGAGGGATGCGCAGGTCATCCTCGCCGGGATCCTCGATGACGGACACGAGGCGGGACGGGCCGCGCTGTCGCTGCGTGCCTGGGTGGACCGTGAGCCGGTCACCTACACCCCGTGGACCAACGAGAGGGGTGCGCGGTGAACCGCAAGGGAAGGGTCCTGCTCGTTCTCGCGCTGGTTGCGGTGGTCGCCATGGCCTTCCGCGTCTCCTGGAACGCCCTGCGGGATGTTGCGCAGTCCATCGGCGCGGACGCGACCGCGGCGCTGTTGTACCCGTTCGTGGTCGACGGACTGATGGCGCTGGCCCTCATCGCCACGTTGGTGCTGACCGACACGGACGGACAAGCGGTTCGCGCTGCGGGTGCTGGCCACCTACACCCTCGCGTCGCTGGTGTTGAATTACGTGCACGGCCTCGTCCCCGCTGCGCACGGCGGCGGCGCCGGCCGAGTGCGGCTGGCCGAGTGGGATGTGGCGCACTGGGTGCTCGTCCTGCTCGCCACGTCCTTGCCGGTCGGTTCCATCTACTTCGGTTCCGACCTCGTGGCCAAGGTTCTGCACCAGCGCGGCACTGCCACACCGGAGCAGGTGTACGGGCCGGACGGGGAGGAATCCGCACCCGTCCCGCACGCCCCTGCACCCGTCGGCCAGAGCGCCCCGGCCCCGCTGGCCGCTGCTCCGGATCGCGAGGCGTCTGTGCTGGTCACGGCCCGTGCGGATGCCGGACGGGCAACCGATCCGCACAGCCCGCACACCGCCCGCACGCCTGAGGCCGAGAGCGCTGATGACGCGCTGCGGCAGGCGCAGTTCGAGGAGGCGGAATTGGAGCGGATGCGGCAGGACGCACGCCGTGCGTATGCCGAGTCCGCACAGGCGGGCCGCCCGCTCAGCGCCCGTGCGCTGGGTGAGGCATTCGGCATGAGCGAGTCCTGGGGACGCAAGCAGATCCTCGCCGTCCGCGACGACGAGCAACCGGCCCGGCCGGTCCTGCGGGCAGTCGACACGGTTAGCGTCTGATGCCCGCTGTCCCGGTCTACCAGTGGCGGCTCGCCCCCGACGGGTTGGCCACGCGCCGCCAGCTCCGGGCTCTCGGGTTGCGGCCCGGTGGTCAGGATGTGGCCGCGCAGGTTGAGCGTCCGCGGCGCCGCCGAGGCCCGCTGGTCGCCTACCTCTACTCGATCGAGCAGGCCAAGCCCGTACGGCCGATGACGCCCGCGAAGTGGGCGGCGCTGGCCAAGGCGAACGCCGCTCGCCGTATCTGCCCGGAGTGCCGGCGGGATGCCGGATACGTCGTCCCGCCCTCACTCGGCATGTGCACCCCGTGCGCCTACCCCGACGAACAGCACGCCGCATAAGCCCTGTTGGCAGGCCCGGCCAAACGCCTCCTACAGCCCCGGCCGGGCCCTACTCCCAAAGGAGTGCTCACAGCATGACGGAACTCAGCACCGAACCGGTAGCCATCGAGGCGCCCGCACCCGCACCACCCCTGCCCCCACCTGCGCCACCGACCGAGCAGGCTTCGACCCCGGTTGTGGCCGAGGTGGAGCACACGCCCGGCGGCTGGCCGGTCGTCCCCCTCGCCCTGTCCGGGGCGAACAGCACCGTGGGCCTAGTCGCCACCGCGGCCCTGGCCGGCGGCCCGGTCACCGCCATGGTGGCCGCGACCGGCGCCGTCGTCCTCGGCACGGTCGCTGCCACCCGCAGCCGCCAGGCCAACCCCCGCAAGGAAGCCCGCCGGGCCGCCGCCTGTGCCGCCGGCCGATCCGCTGCCCACAGCGCAGGCCTGCGCCGCGGTGGTGCGGGAACTCCCGGCAGCCGCGCCGGGGGGCGTTCGTCCGCTACTCGTGGCGGTCGCTCCGGCGGCCGGTCGGGCAGCGCGCCCGGACAGCACCGCCGCGGGTCCGGCTCATCTGCCCGTAACGGCAGCACCGCCGGAGCCGGGAAGACCCGCAGCAAGGCCGGTCAGGGCGCGTCCAAGCGCGCGGCCAGCGCACTTGGGAAGGCTGCGGGCCGGGTTGGGCAGGTCAAGGCTCTGCGGTCGGCGCAGCAGGCCGCCGCCGGATCCCGGGCCGGGCAGCGGGCACAGACCACCGCTGCCCGCCGCGCGGTCGCCGACGCCCGCCGCCACGCCGAGACCCGCACCCCCGGCGGCAGCGGGATCACCTCCCGGGCAGGGCGCCGGGGCGGCCTGGCAGGCCGGATGCTCAGCAGCGCCGCCCGCAAGGCCCGCACCGCGCGAGATGCAGCGGTCGCCAAGAGTCGTGCCAGGCGGGATGCCCAGGCGGCGGGCACGGTCGCTGCCAAGCGCGCCGCGGTCCGTAAGGCTCCGGCTCGCAGGGCGGCCCGGCAGGCTTTGCGCCGGTCCGCGGCCCGCTTCCACGGCCGGCGCCTGCTCGCCGCGCTGCTCGCCCTCCCGGCCGGACTGCTGGGGCTGATCACCAGCCCGATCGGCCGCAAGCTCGGCATCCCCGCCCTCATCCACCCGGGACGGCGCCTGTACCGGCGGCTGGCCGGTGTCGCTGCCGAGCAGCGGGCCGCGCGGGATGAGGCGATCCGCCAGGAGCAGGCCCAGCAGGAAGCCGCCGCGGACGCGGAGGCAGCCAAGGACGCCACCGACGGCATCGCCGACGGCGTCGAGCGACCCGCATCCACCGTTCCCACCAGCACGAACACCCCGTCGATCGAGGGAGAGCACATGACCGGTTTCCGGTTCGAAGAGGCCGCTTCCGAGATGGAGGAGGCCGCCAACTCCTACGAGCCCGACGGCTGCATGGAGATCCTGGCGATGGTCGAGAGCCTGCCCGCCGCGCTGACCAGCGTGGCGAACGTGATGAAGATCCTCGCCGAGCGCTCCGACAGCGAGTTCCCGCTGGAGAAGCAGATCGCCGACAACTTCAACGACATCTACGGCGCCCTGATGAGCGCCGTCGCCGTGGCCGAGGACATGGGCCCGGTGTTCCGCCAGGTCCACGCCCAGGACATCGCCCGACACGAGGACCCCCGCAACGGACACGAGGCCGAGAAGGGCTGGAACGTCTGATCATGGCCACCACCGCCACAAAGCAGCAGCCCAGTGGCCCGGTGCTGGACTGGACGGCCGGTCACGGACCCGTGACCGGCGCCCTGTCCGCCACCACCGGAGCCTTCGCCGTCGCCACCACCGGCGCCGCCACATCCATGCCCCCGGGTTGGGCCCTGGCCGTCGGCGCGGCCGGCGCCCTCGGACACACCGTGGTCGGCCTGCGCGTCCGCGACGCCGGCCGCACGCTCGCCACCCGCGCCGCCTCCTGGCTCGTCGGCGCCGGATGGACCACCTGGGCCATGACCCACGGCCCCCTGACCTGGGCCGCCCTCGGCTCCCTCGCCACCATCGGCGTCGGCATCGGTGCCGCCGCCCGCTCCACCGCCCTGTTCGAAGAGGCCCGGGAGGAAGAGGCCATCGCCGCCGAACAGCGGCAGATCGCCGCCGAGCTGTCCGCGGAGCGCCGGGCTATCGCTGCGCAGTGGGTGGACCGTATCCAGCGGGTCTGCTCGATCACCGTGCGCGTGGTCGGAGTCGAGACGTGGGAGACCGGCGCCGGGTACTCCATCGACGCCGAACTCCCGCCCGGCGGCGCCACCTGGAACAGGATCGCCGCCGAGTCCCCCCGCCTGTCTGCGGATGCTCGGTTGCCGCACGGCTGCACCGCCACCGCCTCCCCCGGCATCCACCAGGGCCGCGTCATCATCGACGTGACCACCGTCAACGTGCTGGAGCAGGAACGCACCTATCCCAGCGACTACGGGCCGCTCTCGGTCCACACCGGTATCCCGTGGGGATACCGGACCAACGCCGAACAGATCCTCACCTACCTGCGCGAGCAGTGCGCCCTCATCGTCGGCCCGACCGGATCGGGCAAGACCAACATGGTCCACTCGATCCTCGCCGGGTTCGCCCGCGCCGACGACATCCTCACCTGGGTGATCGACCTCAACGCCGGTTCTGCGGGCCTGCCCTGGGTGCTCCCGGCGCTCAACGGCGAGATCAGCACCCCGGACGGCAAACTGGTCCGGCCCGGCATCGACTGGCTCGCTGGCACCTACGACGAAGCCATGACCATGCTGGACACCGCCGTGCGCGTGGCCAAGCACCGCAAGATGGGCTACCAGGACGTACTCGCCCGCGCGAACACGGACCTGCTGCCCATCAGCGCGAAGATTCCGCAGATCATGCTGGTCATCGATGAGGGCGCCGAGATCCTGTCCAGCCCGGACCGGCAGGTGCGCAAGCTCGGAGAGAAGATCCTGGAAGTGATCCGGATCGCCCGCGCCATGGGCATCCGCACCGTCCTCACCGCCCTCGGAGCGACCGGCAGCGTGCTGAGCAACCTCATGATCCGGCGAGAGGCCAAGGTCAGGGTTGCCCTGACCGGTGGTGAGACCGAGGGCATGGACCTGTCCAAGATGTTCCCCGGCTCCCGCGGACTGCGCGTCGACCAGGCACCCCACAAGGGCGCCGGGTTCATGGGCACCCCCGAGTCGCCGGCCGCGCTGTTCAAGGCCTGGCGCATCCTCCCGAACCAGATCCGGGAGATCATCGCCGCCACCTCCGACCGCCACCCCACCCTCGATGCCGTGTCCGCCAAGGCAGCCGGGCCCGCCTACGTCCGGCGCTGGGACAGCGACCGCACCGCCTGGATGCGTGACCAAGCCTCCAGCAACGACGCCAACGCCACCAGTTCGGCGGGGACGGGGCTGAGGCTGTCCGCCCTGAACAGCTCGGAGCAGGCGCAGGGCTCGCCGGAAGACGAGATGCTGCGCCGCTTCCGCGAGCAGATCGACGCCCAGTTCGGCACCGCACCCGAGCCGCAGACCCCCGCGGGAGGTGACAGGCCGCCGGCCGCGGGTGGGCTGAACCTGTCGGCGCTGCGGGGCGAGCAGGAGAGTCCCGCGCAACAGGCTGCCCTGGCGCTGCTGCTCGCCGCTGGCCGGGAGGGCACCGGGGCCTCTGCGATCGCCCGCGCGCTCGCCGACGAGCACGGCACGTCCCGTCAGACGGTCGTCGGCTGGCTGCGGGATTGGGTGAAGGACGGCACCGCCGTACGCGTCGGAGAGGGCACCAAAGCCCGCTACGTCCACCGCCAGCACGCCCCCGAACAGCCCCCCGAGGGCTGATCACTTGTCGCTTGTCGGCTCACCCCGAACACATGCCGCTCTGAGGGTCTGGGAGCGCGGAATCGGCTTGTGACCTGCAAGGCGACAAGCGACAAGACAAGACAGGCGACAAGCCACACGACAAGGGAGACGACAAGCAACGCGACAAGCACAGCCACCCATCCGAGCGGGCCCGCACCACCTGATGGTGCGGGCCCGCGGCTCACCCAAGGAGCCCGCAATGGATCACCGCACCCCGCAGGGGAACATCGCCCCGCACATACCCGCCGACGACTGGCAGCGCGCACAAGCCACCGGACAGCCCGTCGTCATCGTCGTCCACAACCCCGCTCCGGTCGGCATCCCGTGGCGCCGGATCCTGGTCCCGTTCGCGATCGCCGGGGCCGCTGTCGCCGGCGGTTGGGGACTGGTCGTGGCCCTGTGCTTCCTGCTCGACGCCGCGGCCCACACCGCCACCGTCATCGCCAGCGTCGCCGGACCGATCGGCATCGGCGGCATCACCCTGCGCCTGGCCCGCAACAAGACCTAGCTACGCCAAGGGCGGCCCCCCAATTCCGCCAAGAACACGGGGCCGCCCTGACCATCCAGCCCGCTAGCACCGAACTGGAGACATCCAGCATGACCCAACCCACCAACATCCGGCGAGCCCTCGCTTTACTCACCCCGGCCCGGCCCTTCCGGGTGCTGGACGGCTGCTGCTGCATCGGCGGCGGCACCGAGGGCTACCGGCGCGCGTTCGGCCCCGACTGCCGCATCACCGGCATCGACAAGGAAGCCCAGCCGGACTACTGCGGTGACGACTTCCACCAGGGCGACGCGATCGAGTTCATCCGCGCCCACGGCCACGAATTCGACTTCATCCACATCTCCCCGCCCTGCCAGGGCGAGGGCGCACCCGCCAAGGGCACCAACAAGGCCCGCAACGCCGCGATCGGCCGCACCTACCCCCACCTCATCGACCCCGCCCGCGAAGCACTGGAGGCCACCGGCCGGCCGTACGTGATCGAGAACGTGGCCGGCTCCGCGGTCCGCAAGGACATCCGCCTGTGCGGGGAACAGTTCGAACTCGCCGTCATCATGCACCGCTACTTCGAGCTGGGCGGCTGGACGACCCCGCAGCCGGCCCACCCCAAGCACCGGGGCAGGGTGCGCGGGTACCGACACGGGGAGTGGCACGACGGCCCCTATGTGGCCGCGTACGGCGAGGGCGGCGGCAAGGCCACCGTGGAGGAGATCCGCGCCGCCAAGGGCATCGACTGGTCCACCGACCATCTGAAGCTGCGGGAAGCGCTCCCGCCCGCCTACACCGAGTGGATTGGCCGCGCCTACCTCGCCACCCTCGCCCCCACCTTGGGGGTGGCGGCGTGAGCGGCATCTTGACCGCCGATTTGGCCTGCCTGCCCCGCCTCGCATCCGCGCTCACCGCCGCGGAGCGCGGTTGGCCGGTCATCCCGCTGATCCCGTCGGCCAAGCGCCCGGCGGGGCATGCCGAACGGGACTGCCCCGGCACCGGGCGCTGCGCGGGAGGACACCGCACGCCCGAGCAGCGCGCCACCACCGATCCGGCACTCATCCATGCCGCCTGGGCGACGCGCCCGTACAACGTGGGTATCGCGACCGGCCCGGCCGGGCTGCTCGTGGTCGACCTGGACGTGTGCAAGCCCGAGGAGCCGAAAGGAGCGCCTGACGGCGCAACTTCCCTTGCGGCGCTCTGCGAGCGCACCGGCCAGACCGTCCCCGCCACCTACCGGGTGCGGACCGCGCGCGGCGGGGAGCACCTGTACTTCACCGCCCCATCTGGAGTGCGGTTGAAGTGCAGCGCGAACCGTCTCGGGCCGCACATCGACACCCGCGCCTGGGGCGGCTACGTCGTCGCCCCCGGTAGCACCACCCCCGACGGGGCCTACGAGGTGAGCGACGATGCGCCGCTCGCGCCACTCCCGGAGTGGCTTGCCGCGCTGCTCACCAAGCCCCGCAAGCCCACCGTCGTGGACCTGGCCCCGCTGCGGGACGGCACCAAGGCCGCCCGCGCGGCTCTGGAACGGGAGTGCGCGATCGTCGCCGCGACGAGCGAGGGCGGGCCGAACGGACGCAACAACACCCTCCACAAGAGCGCCTGCAAGGTGGCCCGGTTCGTCGCGTGGGGCGACCTCCCCGGGGATGTCGCGGAGCAGGCAATCCAGGCGGCGGGGGAGGCCAGCGGACTGCCGCCGGCCGAGTGCCGCACCACCATCCGCAGCGCCATGGACTGGGTCATCGCCCACGCCACACCACGGCAGGCAGCCTCATGACCGCCCCCGACTCCCCCCGCCTGGATTGCCACACCGGCACGCCCGACCGGCCGCACGTCGCTCCACAACGTGTGGACGTGGCGGCCGTGGGCGAGCCGAAAGGCGCCGCCCGCAAGGGCGTCGTCACTGCTCTTCCCCGCTCGAACCGCTCCCCGGCCCGGCCGGGAGCCGACCCGACGCCGGACCAGCCTGGCATCCGGATCTTCGCCCCACCGGTCTACCGCCACCACTACGACGGGGCCCGCTGGTCCACCCGGCCCGGCGCCCTGCCCACCGCCGCCTACGTCTGCGCCTGCGGACTGATCGGCACTGCCACCGGCCCGGACGCCGTGGCCGCGCTAGTCGCCGAGTACGAGGCACACACGTCCGCCTGCACCGGGGCGCCCGCCGCGCCCGCCGAAGGGAGGAACGCCGCATGACCGCCATTGACGGCGCTGCGCTGCTCGACGAGGTGGAAGCCTTCCACCGCAGGTTCAACGTCTTTCCGACCGAGGCCGCCTACGTCGCGGTCACTTTGTGGGACGCGCACGCGCACCTGCTCGACTGCTTCGACTCCACCCCCCGACTCGCCTTCCTGAGCCCCGAGCCGGGGTCGGGCAAGTCGCGGGCGCTGGAGATCGTGGAGACTCTCACCCCGCGAGCCGAGGCCACCGTGAACGCGTCTCCCAATGCCCTGTTCCGGCTGGTAGACGCGGCAGAGGGACGGCCGACGCTGCTGTTCGACGAGATCGATACCGTCTTCGGCCCCAAGGCCGGAGACAATGAACCCGTCCGGGGCTTCCTCAACTCCGGATACCGGCGCATCGGCACCATGCTGCGCTGCGTCGGAGACGGCGCCAACCAGAGCGTGCAGCGCTTCTCCTCGTTCTGCGCCGTCGCCATGGCCGGGCTCGGCTCCCTGCCCGACACGATCCTGACCCGCTCCGTCATCATCCGCATGCGCAAGCGCGCCCCCAACGAGAGGATCGAGCCCTACCGCCAGCGGCTCAACGAACACCAGGGCCACGCCCTCCGAGACCGACTCGCAAAGTGGGCCGACAGCGTCCGCGAGCAGGTTTCCGGTGCCTGGCCCGACCTGCCCGAAGGCGTCACCGATCGGCCCGCCGACGTATGGGAACCCCTCCTTGCCGTCGCGGACGCGGCCGGCGGCGAATGGCCCACCCGTGCACGGGCCGCCTGCCTGGAACTGGTCAACGCAGCCCACGACAACGACGAAGCATCCCTCGGAGTACGGCTGCTCACCGACCTGCGCGACAAGGTGTTCTGCGGCGCCGACCGCGTACCCACCGCCGTCATCCTGGAAATGCTGCTGGCCCTGGACGACGCCCCCTGGGGCGATGTGGACGACAAGCCGCTCAGCTCCCGGATGCTGTCCAAGCTGCTCGGCCAGTACGTCACCCCCACCAACAAGCCCATCAAGCCCCGCGGCATCCGCACCCCCTCGGGCTTCCCCAAGGGCTACTACGCGGAAGACCTCACGGACGCCTGGACGCGGTATTGCCCCCCACCCCCCGGAAAGTCCGCCACGTCCGCCACGTCCGCCACACCGCAGGTCAGCAGGGGTGAATCCGTGGCGGATACCGCCACAGCCATCCGCCACACGCTCGCGGAAACCGCCACACAGCCCACCCTCGCCGGCTGACTCACCCGGCAACCGTCAACGCCGCCACACCCCGCCGGATGTGGCGGCACCTATCCGCCACAAAGCCGCTATCCGCCACACGATCAAGGCTCTGACCTGCGATGTGGCGGCGTGGCGGACGTGGCGGATTCCCCAGAAGAGAGACAGAGACAAGGAGTCGCACCTTGGCCCGCCCCCAGATGCTCAAACTCCCCGAAGTCCTCGAAGAGATCGGCATGAGCCGCGCCGCCTTCTATCGCATGCGCGCCCGTGGGCAGGCGCCGCGACTCGTGAAGCTGCCCAACGGTCATCTGCGGGTCCGCCGCAACGACCTGGACGACTGGCTCAGCAACCTGGACTCCCCCGCCTACTGATCGCACCGACCGACCAACTCACCCACGGGGCCCGGCCTATACCGGGTCCCGTTCTTAGGAAGGCCCCCGATGGGGAAGACGTACGACGTTCGAATCTGGTCCGTCCGGCAGCGGAAGGACCGCGGACAGACCTCCGCGGAACTGCGCTGGAAGACGGGCGAGACTCCGCACTCTCAGACGTTCCGCACCAAGACGCTGGCCGATGGCCGCCGCGCTGAACTGCTGCAGGCGGCACACGCCGGCGAGCCGTTCGACGAGTCCACCGGGGTACCGCTCTCTGAGCTTCGACAGCGCAATGATGTGAGTTGGTACCAGCACGCCCGCGAGTACATCGAGATGAAGTGGCAGCACTCCCCCGGCTCGACTCGCCGGACGCTCGCGGAAGCCATGGCAACCGTGACACCGGCTCTCGTCAAGGACAGCAAGGGCATGGCCGACGCCGCTACGGTTCGGACGGCTCTCTATAGCTGGGCATTCAACGTGAGCCGACGCGACCAGGACCCGCCCGACGAGGTGACCGCGGTGCTGACGTGGTTCGAACGGAAGTCCCTGCCCACGTCCGCCCTGGCCGACCGCATGCAGGTACGCGCCGCCTTGGACGCCCTGACCAAGAAGCTGGACGGCACCACGGCGGCGGCATCTACCATTCGCCGGAAGCGAGCCATCTTCCACAACGCACTCGGCTATGCCGTCGATGCCGGCCGTCTGACGGACAACCCTTTGCCACAGGTGCAGTGGAAAGCTCCGGAGCAGGTAGCGGAGGAACTGGACCCCGCCTCAGTGCCAGACCCCCGGCAGGCCCTCGCGCTGCTCGATGCCGTGCGCACGCAGAGCCCCCGCGGGCGGCGCATGGTCGCATTCTTCGGCTGCATGTACTACGCGGCGGCACGGCCAGCGGAAGTCATCGGTCTCCGGCTCCAGGACTGCGACCTGCCCCGCCGAGGGTGGGGCACTCTGCGACTCCGAGAGACCCGCCCGCGTTCCGGGTCGGCCTGGACTGACAGCGGTGAGGCTCACGACCGGCGAGGGCTCAAGCACCGGCCCCGGAAAGCAGTCCGCACCGTGCCGATCCCGCCCGATCTCGTGAACCTGCTCCGGTGGCACGTCACGGCGTACGGTGTTGCCCCCGACGGGCGGCTGTTTCGGACGCAACGCGGCGGACTCATCCAGGACACCGGATACGGCGAGGTGTGGGCCGAAGCCCGCACGCGTGCGCTCACGCCCGCTCAGTGCGCGTCGCTGCTGGCGAAGCGTCCATATGATCTTCGCCACGCCGCCGTGTCCACGTGGCTCAGCTCCGGGGTGGAACCACAGGAGGTGGCCGCACGCGCCGGCCACAGTGTGGCCGTGTTGTTCCGGGTGTACGCGAAGTGCCTGGACGGCGGCACGGCCACGGCGAACGCCCGAATCGAGCAGGCGTTGAAGAACGGCAGCTAGGAGGGCCGGAAGCTGCCCCACGCCTGCCCCACACGGACTGGTCAGCACCCGAATCAGGGTGAGACACACCGGGAAAAAGCCCCCATAGCAACCAGTGCACACCGGTGAACGCCGAAAGGGTCTGCGATCAGCATTGCTGCTGGTCACAGACCCTTTCGGTCTTGTGGCGGCGCCAGGATTCGAACCTGGGAAGGCTGAGCCGGCAGATTTACAGTCTGCTCCCTTTGGCCGCTCGGGCACACCGCCGGGGTTGCTGCCTGGCGAGCCGCTTTCCCGCGGCGCTCCGTGGCAACGACGTAAACAATACCTGATGTGGAGGGGTGCTCCGCCACCCGATTGATCGGCGCCCGGAGGGCCGGGGGTGGCTAGGCTTGTCCGGATGCGGCCCGGGACCTGAACGGGCCCCGCGACCGCCCGCATACGCCGGTACGCACGATACGCACCCCGATACAAGGAGCCACAGGACATGGCCGACTCCAGTTTCGACATCGTCTCGAAGGTCGAGCGGCAGGAGGTCGACAACGCACTCAACCAGGCCGCCAAGGAGATCTCGCAGCGCTACGACTTCAAGGGCGTGGGTGCCTCGATCTCGTGGTCCGGTGAGCAGATCCTCATGGAGGCGAACTCCGAGGACCGGGTGAAGGCCATCCTCGACGTCTTCCAGTCCAAGCTGATCAAGCGGGGCATCTCGCTCAAGGCCCTGGACGCGGGCGAGCCCCAGCTCTCCGGCAAGGAGTACAAGATCTTCTCTTCGATCAAGGAGGGGATCTCCCAGGAGAACGCCAAGAAGGTGGCGAAGACCATCCGCGACGAGGGCCCCAAGGGCGTGAAGGCGCAGGTGCAGGGCGAGGAGCTGCGGGTCAGCTCCAAGAGCCGTGACGATCTGCAGGCCGTCATCACCCTGCTGAAGGGCAAGGACTTCGACTTCGCGATGCAGTTCGTGAACTACCGGTAGGTCCGGTCCCCCGGCCCCCGTCCTCACGGACAAGCGGAGGGGTGGGTACCACCGGTGCCCACCCTTCTCTCCCACCTGCCGCCCCTGGTCTCGCCCGCCGGCCGTCGTCGGCTCATCTGCCGGCCGCCATCGGCTCATCTGTCGGCCGCCATCGGCCCGCCCGCCAGCCGTCATCGGCTCTTCTGCCGGCCGTCATTGGCCCGCCCGCCGGCCCCATCGTGGGCCCGGTCAGTCGCGCGAGTTGCCGAACAGCAGGCGGTAGGCGATCAGCAGGACGAGCGATCCGCCGATCGCCGCTGCCCAGGTCGTGCCGTCGTAGAAGTCCTTGGTGATCGGGTGGTCCATCCAGCGGGCCGATATCCAGCCGCCGATGAACGCGCCCGCTATGCCGATCAGGGTCGTGCCGATGAGGCCGCCCGGGTCACGCCCTGGCAGCAGGAACTTCGCGATGGCTCCGGCCAACAGTCCCAGGATGATCCAGCTGATGATGGTCATGCCGTGAACCTGCCCTTTCACGCTGTGCCCGCACGGTCCCGGCCCTGTGATCTTGCTCCCGGGAGGCCGAGCCCGTGCGCCGTACGTCGGGCGCCACGCGCACGGCCTCTTCGCCGCGCACGTTCGCGCCGTGTCGGTGGAGAGGACGCCCTGGCCACACCCACCGGTTGCGCTGATCGGTAGGGTGCGACGCATGTCAGCCTCCGCTCCCGGACTGCGCCGCACCCTCGGCGTGGGCGACGCGGTCGTCATCGGGCTCGGCGCCATGGTGGGGGCCGGGATCTTCGCCGCCCTCGCGCCGGCCGCGCACGCGGCCGGAACCGGGCTGCTCGTCGGGCTCGCCGTCGCCGCCGTGGTCGCGTACTGCAATGCCATGTCGTCGGCTCGCCTCGCCGCCCTGTACCCGGCCTCGGGTGGCACGTATGTGTACGGGAGGGAGCGGCTCGGGGAGTTCTGGGGGTATCTCGCGGGCTGGTCGTTCGTGGTCGGGAAGACGGCCTCCTGTGCGGCGATGGCGCTCACCGTGGGCACGTACGTCTGGCCGGGGCAGGCGCACGCGGTGGCGGTCGGGGCCGTGGTGGCGCTGACCGCGGTGAACTACGGCGGTGTCCAGAAGTCCGCGTGGCTGACGCGGGTGATCGTGGCGCTGGTCCTGGGGGTCCTCGCTTCCGTGGTGGTCGTGTGTCTGGTCTCCGGTGAGGCCGATGCCGGGCGGCTGGACATCGGGGCCTCGGGTGGTGCGGACGGTGTGCTGCAGGCGGCCGGCCTGCTGTTCTTCGCGTTCGCCGGGTACGCTCGGATCGCCACCCTCGGCGAGGAGGTGCGGGATCCGGCGCGCACCATCCCGCGCGCGATCCCGCTGGCGCTGGGCATCACGCTGGTGGTGTACGCGGGTGTGGCGGTGGCTGTCCTTTCGGTGCTCGGGGCGGGCGGCCTCGGGGACGCGGCGGCTCCGCTGACCGACGCGGTGCGGGCGGCCGGGGCGGCCTGGCTCGTGCCGGTGGTGCGGATCGGTGCGGCGGTGGCCGCGATGGGCTCGCTGCTGGCGCTGATCCTGGGGGTGTCACGGACGACGCTGGCCATGGCCCGGGACCGTCATCTGCCGGGGGTGCTGGCCGCCGTGCATCCGCGTTTCCAGGTGCCGCACCGGGCGGAGCTGGCCGTGGGTGCGGTGGTCGCGGTTCTGGCCGCCACGGTGGATGTCCGTGGCGCGATCGGGTTCTCCTCCTTCGGTGTGCTGGCGTACTACGCCGTGGCCAACGCATCGGCGTGGACGCTGTCTTCGGCGCCGGCGGCTCGGGTGGTGCCGGTGGTGGGGCTGGTCGGGTGTGTGGTGCTGGCGTTCTCGCTGCCCGGGGTGTCGGTGGTCGTGGGCGCGGGGGTGCTGGTGGTGGGGGCGGTTGCGTACGCGGTGCGGCGGCGGGTGAAGGCCGGGGCCGGGAAGAAGTAGGGCCCCTCTTTACTGGCCACTGCCCTCCACGCCGTCCACGCCGTCCACGCCGTCCACGCCGTCCACTAGAGCCTTGCCCTGCCGAAGCCGCTCGGCCCGGGTCTGTCAGGGCCCCTCGGCCCGGTTCGTCCGTCCCATCTCAAGGGGGCCGGAAACTCGGGCGCGTCGGTCCGGCCCTCGGACGGGAGTTGTGGGGCTCGGTCATCGCTCGGGGCGGCAACTGCTCGATCGCGGTCATGGGTTCATCTTGCAGGCCGTCGCTGACAGCCGGGCAGGCCTGTGGACAACCACGGGCCTGTGGAAACAGAGGGGAGGCTCCCCTGGGTCAGCGCACCGCGAACGGCTCGTCGGTCCGCACGATGTCGCGGCCGAGCGGGAGCAACGAGACCGGGATGAGCTTGAAGTTGGCGATGCCCAGCGGGATGCCGATGATCGTCACGCAGAGGGCGATGCCGGTGGCGATGTGGCCGAGGGTGAGCCACCAGCCCGCGAGGACCAGCCAGAGCACGTTGCCCACGCAGGACGGTGCGCCCGCGTCATGGCGCTCGACCGTCGTGTACCCGAAGGGCCACAGGGCGTAGACGCCGATGCGGAAGGCCGCGATGCCGAACGGGATGCCGATGATGGTGATGCAGAGGAGCAGGCCCGCCAGCATGTAGGCGAGGAACAGCCAGAAGCCGCTCAGGACGAGCCATATGACGTTGAGTATGGTCCTCACTGGTTCCCACCTGCCATCTTCTCGAGCCGGGCGATGCGTTCCGCCATCGGCGGGTGTGTGGAGAACATCTTCGAGAGGCCCTGGCCGGGCCGGAACGGGTTCGCGATCATCATGTGGCTGGCGGTCTCGATGCGCGGCTCGGGGGGCAGCGGGAGCTGCTTCGTGCCGAGTTCGAGCTTGCGCAGGGCGCTGGCCAGGGCGAGCGGGTCGCCGGTGAGCTGGGCGCCGGAGGCGTCCGCCTGGTACTCCCGGGAGCGGCTGACGGCCAGTTGGATGAGCGAGGCGGCGAGCGGACCCAGGATCATGATCAGCAGCATGCCGAGCAGCCCGGGGCCGTCATCGTCGTCCGAGCGCCCGATGGGGATCAGCCAGGCGAAGTTGACCAGGAACATGATGACGGAGGCGAGGGCGCCCGCGACCGACGAGATGAGGATGTCGCGGTTGTAGACGTGGCTCAGTTCATGTCCGATGACGCCGCGCAGCTCGCGTTCGTCCAGCAGGCGAAGGATGCCGTCGGTGCAGCACACGGCGGCGTTGCGTGGGTTGCGCCCCGTGGCGAAGGCGTTGGGTGCCTCCGTAGGGGAGATGTACAGGCGTGGCATGGGCTGGCGGGCCTGGGTGGAGAGCTCGCGGACCATGCGGTAGAGCGCCGGCGCCTCGAACTCGCTCACCGGGCGGGCACGCATCGCGCGCAGTGCCAGTTTGTCGCTGTTCCAGTACGCGTACGCGTTGGTGGCCAGCGCGACCAGAACGGCGATGACGAGCCCCATGCGGCCGAAGAAGCTGCCGATGACGATGATGAGTGCGGACAGTCCTCCCAGGAGGATCGCTGTCCTGAGCCCGTTGTGCCGGCGGTGCACGGTGCGCCCTCCAAGTGGTGCGGCAGGGGGACCCTTGCTTGCTGTATCTGCGGTGCCACTGGTGCCGCGTCTCACGTCCAGTGGACCTTCCCGTACTGGTCAACGCCAGGCGGGAGGCTCAAGTTCCCTGGTACGTGCGGGGGCGGGTGTGGACCGTCCGGGTGACGGCCACGGGACGCGGCACGCGCGCGTGGGAGCGAGTGCCCCACGCGCGCGCGGTGTAAGCGGCGGGTTTTCCGGGGAACCGGGTCCGTTCGGAAGAGCCCGGTGCCGGTGAAGCGTCAGAAGAGCCCGGTGCCGGTGAAGCGCAGGACCAGCTGGGGCGCGCCGGACAGGACGATGCCGAGGACGCCGGTCAGGGCGATCGCGGCGGTGACCGGGCCGGGGACGCGGTGCTTCTCGGGTTCACCCTCGGGGGCGCGGAAGAGCAGGGCCGTCCACTGGAGGTAGTAGAACAGCGCGATGACGACGTTGACGGCCATGACCACGGCCAGCCAGCCGAGGCCGGCGTCGACGGCCGCCGAGAAGACGGTGACCTTGGCGAAGAGGCCGATGATGCCCGGCGGCAGCCCGGCGAGGCAGAGCAGGAAGAACGCCAGGAGCAGCGCGGACAGGGGGCTGGAGGCGTACAGGCCGCGGTAGTCGGCGACGCGGTTGAGGGACTTCGTCCGGCCGACGAGGGCGGCCACGGCGAAGGCGCCGAGGTTCACGGCGCCGTACATCAGGGCGTAGGCGACGGTGGAGCCGATCGACTTCTCGGCGTCCCCGGAGTACGCGGCAGCGGCGATCGGCACCAGGAGGTAGCCGGCCTGGCCGACGGAGGACCAGGCGAGCAGGCGTACCGCGCTGTACGCGCGCGTGGCCTGCTGGCGGAGGGCTCCGAGGTTGCCCACGGTCATGGTCAGCGCGGCCAGGGCTGCCAGGGCGGGACCCCAGACGTCGGCGTAGGACGGCAGGGCCACGACCGTGACCAGGATCAGGCCGCTGAAGCCGACCGCCTTGCCGATGACCGACAGGTACGCCGCGATCGGCAGGGGCGCTCCCACGTAGGTGTCGGGCACCCAGAAGTGGAAGGGCACGGCGGCGGTCTTGAAGGCGAAGCCGATGAGGGTGAGCACGACGCCGGTCTGGGCGAGCGTGTGGAACTGTCCGTCGACGTTCTGGATACGGTCGGCGATCTGGGTGAGGTAGAGGGTGCCCGTGGTGGCGTACACGAAGCTGATGCCCATGAGGCTGACCGCGGTCGCGGTGACCGAGGACAGGAAGAACTTCAGGGCCGCTTCGGAGGACTTCCGGTCGCCGTACCGCAGGCCGACCAGCGCGAAGGCGGGCAGGGAGGCGACCTCCAGGGCGACGATCAGGGTCGCGAGGTCGCGGGAGGCGGGCAGGAGGGCGGCTCCGGCCGCGGAGGACAGCAGCAGGAACCAGTACTCGCCCTCGGGCAGCTCCTTGCGGGCGTCCTTCAGGGCGGTGACCGACAGGAGGGCGGAGAGCAGGGCGCCGCCGAGGACCAGGAACTGGATGACCAGGGTGAAGCGGTCGGCCGTGTAGCTGCAGACGGCTGCGTCGCCGGTCAGGCAGAAGGTGCTGCGGTCGCCGTCCAGCAGGGGCAGCAGCATCGCCGTCGCGGCGGCCAGGCCTGCCACCGACATCCAGCCGAGCAGCGCCTTGCGGTGCTCGGCGAGGAACAGGTCGGCGACCAGGACGACGAGTCCGGCGACCGCCGCGATGGTGGGTGGCGCGATCGCCAGCCAGTCGACGGACTGGACCAGCGAGGCGGCCATGGGCTGGGCCGAGGAGCTCATCGGGTGCCTCCTGCGAGGAGCTGCTGGACGGCCGGGTCGCTCAGGCCGAGGAGGGCCTTGGGCCACAGGCCCGCGACGACGGTGAGGACGACGAGCGGTGTCCACGCCGCGAACTCGTAGGAGCGGACGTCGGTGAGCCTGGGTGCGTCGTGGGGCAGGGCGCCCATGCAGACGCGGCGGACCACGATCAGCAGGTACGCGGCCGTCAGCAGCGTGCCGAACGCGCCGATCGCCATGAAGGTGAGGAAGGCCGCGCGGTTGAGGCCCTCGGCGGGCTGGAACGCGCCGAACAGGGCGAGCATCTCGCCCCAGAATCCGGCCAGGCCCGGCAGGCCGAGCGAGGCGACGGCGGCGAAGGCGAGCAGGCCGCCGAGACGCGGGGCCTTGCCGTAGAGGGCGGCTCCGGTCTCCTCGGCGAGGGTGTCGAGGTCGGTGGTGCCGGTGCGGTCCTTCAGGGCGCCGACCAGGAAGAACAACAGGCCGGTGATGAGGCCGTGGGCGATGTTGGCGAACAGGGCGCCGTTCACGCCGGTCGGGGTCATCGTCGAGATGCCGAGCAGAACGAAGCCCATGTGGCCGACGGAGGAGTAGGCGATGAGGCGCTTGAGGTCGCCCTTCGCGCCCTGTTTGGCGAGGGCCAGGCAGGCCAGGGATCCGTAGATGATGCCCACGACGGCGAGGGCGGCGAGGTAGGGCGCGAAGGTGCGGAACCCGTCCGGCGCGATGGGAAGCAGAATCCGGACGAACCCGTACGTACCCATCTTCAGCAGGACGCCGGCCAGGAGGACCGAGCCGACGGTCGGCGCGGCGGTGTGGGCGTCGGGCAGCCAGCTGTGCAGCGGCCACATCGGCGTCTTCACCGCGAGCCCGATCCCGATCGCCAGAACGGCGATGACCTGCACGGATGTGGTCAGCGGCCGGGCGTTGTCAGTGGCGAGTGCCATCATGTCGAACGTGCCCGCCTTGATCCCGATCAGGAGCAGGCCGAGCAGCATGACCACGGAGCCGAGCAGCGTGTAGAGGATGAATCGCCAGGCGGCCTGGCTCCGGCCCTCGCCGCCCCAGCGGGCGATGAGGAAGTACATCGGGATGAGGACCATCTCGAAGGCCAGGAAGAACAGCAGCAGGTCGAGGACGGCGAAGGTGGCGAGCGTGCCGGACTCGAGCACGAGCAGCAGGGCGACGAAAGCCTTCGGGGTCGGCCCCGCGGGCATCTTGAAGTACGAGTAGAGCGCGCACAGGAAGGTCAGCAGCGCGGTCAGGACCAGAAGGGGGAGGGAGATGCCGTCGATGCCGAGGTGGATGCGTACGTCGAGTGCGGGGATCCAGCTGATGTCCGTGCTGGCCTGCATCTTCGACGGCTGGTCGTGGTCGAAGCCGAGCGCGAGGACGATCGCCGCGATGAGGACCGCGCCGGTCACGGTGACCCCGTGCCGGAGCACGGCCTGCTCGGGTGACTTCCCCTTCAGCCCGGGCGGGGCGGGCAGGAGAGCCGCGGCGGCGCCGAGGAGCGGGCCGACGACGATGAACGCCAGAAGGACCTGCATCACGGACTCGTTGATATCGATCACGCCTGCTCACGCTCCCGTGGCGACGAGGACGACGGCGACCGCGAGGACGACGGTGCCGGCGAGCAGCGCGCTCACATAGGTCTGGACGTTGCCGGTCTGGGCGCGCCGTACGGCGGTGCCGAGCCAGCGGGGCAGCGCACCCGCGCCGCGCACGTAGGTCTCCACGACCTCCCGGTCGAGGAACCGGACGAGGCTCGCCCCGGCCTGGACCGGGCGCACGAAGAGGGTCGTGTACACGGCGTCCAGGTGGAAGCCCGCGGCCGCGTGCCGGTGCAGGGGGCCGAGCAGCAGCCGTCCGGGATCGGCGGGGTCCGGCGCGTAGGCGATGTCGCCGTAGGCGGGCTCGTGGCTGGCGATGGCCTCGGCCTCGACCTGGGCGGCGTCACCCTCGGGGTGGGCCGCGACCGCGCCGAGCGGGACGCGGGCGGTGAGCGCGGTGGTGTGCCGCCAGGCGGCGTAGGTGACGATGCCGCCGACCAGGGCCACGCCTGTGCCGAGCACGGAGGTGGTGAGGGTCGGGCTGAGGTCGCGGCCGTCGAACCACTCGGGCAGCAGGCGGAACGCGAACCCGCCGAAGGCCAGGGACGGCACGGCCAGCACCCACAGCACGACGGTCATCGTCAGCGGCTGCCTGCCGTGGTCGGGGGCTTCGGTGCCCCGGCCCCGGAAGGCCAGCAGCCACAGGCGCATCGCGTAGGCGGCGGTGAGCACGGCCGTGAGGAGGCCTGCGACGAGGACGATCCAGCCCGCCGCGGCGGGCGCGTGCTCGGTATGGCCGGTGACCACGTGCTCGGCGACGCCGAGGACGGCCTCCTTGGAGAAGAAGCCGCTGAACGGTGGGATCGCGGCGAGCGCGAGCAGCGCCACGGTCATCGTCCAGTAGGCGTCGGGGACGCGGTCGCGCAGGTTCCGCATGCGGGACATGGCGGCGAGCGAGTTGGTGCCGGCGGCGTGGATGATCACGCCCGCGGCGAGGAACAGCAGCGCCTTGAAGGCGCCGTGGGACAGGAGGTGGAAGACGGCGGCCCCGCGGTCGCCCACGGCGAGGGCGCCGGTCATGTAGCCGAGCTGGCCGATCGTCGAGTAGGCGAGGACGCGCTTGATGTCGTCCTGGGCGAGTGCGGCGAGCGCCGAGCCCGCCATGGTGACGGCGGCCATGACGGCGAGGACGACCATCGCGGCCTGGGAGGCCTCGAAGACCGGGAGGAGGCGGGCGATGAAGTAGACACCGGCGGCGACCATCGTCGCGGCGTGGATCAGCGCGGAGACGGGGGTCGGGCCCGCCATCGCGTCGGGGAGCCAGGTGTGCAGCGGGAACTGCGCCGACTTGCCCGCCACGCCCGCGAGGAGCAGCAGGGCGATCAGCGTCGGATGGTCGAGCCCGCCGCTCGCGACGGTGCCGAGGATCCGGGTGATGCGGAACGAACCGGCGTCGGTGGCCAGGGCGAACAGGCCGATGAGGAAGGGGACGTCGCCGAGCTTGGTGACCAGGAAGGCCTTGAGGGAGGCGGCGCGGGCCTCCGGGGTCTCCCAGTAGTGGCCGACGAGGAAGTAGGAGCAGATGCCCATGACTTCCCAGCCGACCAGCAGCACGATCAGGTCGCCGGAGTAGACGACCAGGAACATCGCGGAGGTGAACAGGGAGACGAGGGCGGCGTAGGAGGGGTAGCGCGGGTCGTCGCGCAGATAGCCCGTCGAGTAGATCTGCACGCAGGAGGCGACCAGGCCGACCAGGACGGCGACGAGGGCGGCGAAGCCGTCGATGTGCAGGGCGAGCTCGATCGGCACCGAGCCGGTGGGGGTGAGTTCCGTGGCCGAGTCGACGGCCGCGTCGCCGCCCTGGCGTACGGCGACGAGCGCGGCGAGGACCAGGGAGGTGAGCGTCGGCAGGACGGCGAGCGGGCGGACGAACCCGGGTGCCGTGCGGCCCAGGAGCAGCCCGGCGACGGCGCCGAGGAACGGAAGGAGGGGGACGAGGACGGCGAGGGTGGTCGTGGTCACGCGGTGGCCTCAGCCTTCTGGGCCTCGTCGGACCGCTCGGCCGTGCGGGCGTCGTGGTCGGTGCCGTCGGGGTCGTGCCGTTCGGAGGTGTCGCGGAGCCGGTCGATGTCCGCCGTGCCGCGGTTGCGGTGGACGGCGAGGACGATCGCCAGGCCGATGCCGATCTCGGCGGCGGCGATGGCGATGGTGAACAGGGTCAGGGCCTGGCCGGAGTGCAGGGTCTCCTCGGCGGCCCTGCTGAGCCAGACGTCGAAGGCGACCAGGTTGAGGTTGACGGCGTTGAGCATCAGCTCGACCGACATCAGGACCAGGATCGCGTTGCGGCGGGCGAGGACGCCGTACAGGCCCGTGCAGAAGAGGAGGGCGGAGAGCACGGCGGGATAGGCGAGGTGCATCAGCGGGCCCCTTCCGTGTCGCGGCCGGTGTCCTGGCCGGCCGGGGTGGCGGCGTCGGCCTTCGCCTTGCGGGACAGGACGATCGCGCCGACCAGGGCGGCGAGGAGGAGGACGGAGAGGGCCTCGAAGGGGAGGACCCAGTTCTGGAAGAGGCTCGCGCCGGTGGCCTCGGTGGAGCCGGCGGCGGGGCCGTCCAGGTCGATCCAGGTGGTGCGGAACGCGTCCACGACGACCCAGACCAGGGCGGCCGCGGCGGCGACGGCGACGGTGAGGGCGGCCCAGCAGTTGCCCGAGTCGGCGTCCGGCGAGCGGCCGATGGGAGCCCTGGTGAGCATCAGTCCGAACAGGAGGAGGACGACGACGGATCCGACGTAGATGAGGACCTGCACCCAGGCGATGAACTCGGCGGTGAGCAGGAGGTACTCGACGGCGAGGCCGCCGAGGGTGACCACCAGCCACAGGGCGGCGTGCACCAGCTGCCGGGTGGTGACGGTGACGAGCGCGGCGCCGAAGGTGACCAGGCCGACGAGGAGGAAGGCGATCTCGACGCCGGTCGGGGAAAGAAAGCCGTGGGTCTCCGCGGCGGCACGGGTGGTCGGGCCTGCTGCGAGGAGGCCGGCGCTTGCGGCGAGGGTCATCCCTGGCCCTCCTGCCCCGGCTGCGGCTGGTCCGTCTGCTGCTTGGAGTCGCCCTGAGGGCGGGTGGGCTGTTCGGCGGCGCGGGCCTGCTCGTCGGCGTGCGGTTCGGTGACCGGCGGGGCCTGCTGGGCGGCCAGCTTGTCGGCGGTCTTGCGGGCGGTGGCCAGTTCCTTCGGTTCCTCCGCGCCGGGGTCGAGGGCCGGCGGGGCCGGGACGGTCCACATCCATTCGCGGAGCTTGTCGCGCTCGTGGGTGAGCTCGCGGATGTCGGTCTCGGCGTACTCGAACTCGGGGGACCAGAACAGCGCGTCGAAAGGACAGACCTCGATGCAGATACCGCAGTACATGCACAGGGAGAAGTCGATGGCGAAGCGGTCGAGGACGTTGCGGCTGCGCTCACGGCCGCCGGGGGTCGCCGCCGGGACCGTCTCCTTGTGGGAGTCGATGTAGATGCACCAGTCGGGGCACTCGCGGGCGCACAGCATGCAGACCGTGCAGTTCTCCTCGAACAGGCCGATCACACCGCGGGTGCGGGGCGGGAGGTCGGGCTGGGTGTCCGGGTACTGCGCGGTGACGGACTTCTTCGTCATCGTGCGGAGGGTGACGGCCAGGCCTTTGGCGAGCCCAGAGCCGGGGATGGGGGCCATGGTTACCGGATCACCACCTTGACGACGCCGGTGAGGGCGATCTGGGCGAGGGAGAGGGGGACGAGGAGGGTCCAGGAGAGCTTCTGGAGCTGGTCCTCGCGCAGACGGGGGTAGGTGACGCGCAGCCAGATCACGAGGAAGGCGAGGACCGCGGTCTTGAGCAGGGTCCAGACCCAGCCGAGGCCGTCGGCGCCCCAGGGGCCGTGCCAGCCGCCCAGGAAGAGGACGGTGGTCAGTCCGCACAGGACGACGATTCCGGCGTACTCGGCGAGGAGGAAGAGAGCGAAACGGAGGCCGGTGTACTCGGTGTAGGCACCGAAGATGATCTCCGAGTCGGCGACGGGCATGTCGAAGGGCGGGCGTTGGAGCTCGGCCAGTCCGGCTACGAAGAAGACGATCGCGCCGACGATCTGCCAGGGCAGCCACCACCACTCGAAGGCGTCGAGGATGCCGGGGAGGGAGACGGTGCCGGCCGCCATCGCCACGGAGGCCGCGGTCAGCAGCATCGGGAGTTCGTAGGCGAGGAGCTGGGCGGCGGTGCGCAGGCCTCCGAGCAGGGAGAACTTGTTCGCGGACGCCCAGCCGGCCATGAGCGAGCCGAGGACGCCGACGCCCATGACGGCCAGGACGAAGAAGACACCCGCGTCGATGAGCTGGCCCACGGCTCCCTCGCCGGGGCCGATGGGGATGGCGAGCAGGACGAGGAGGTAGGGCAGGAGGGCGACGGCGGGGGCCAGTTGGAAGATGCGGCGGTCGGCGCCCGCGGGGACGACGTCCTCCTTCTGCGCGAACTTCACGCCGTCGGCGATCAGCTGGGCCCAGCCGTGGAAGCCGCCGGCGTACATGGGGCCGAGGCGGCCCTGCATGTGGGCCATCACCTTGTGCTCGGTCTGGCCGATGACCAGGGGGAAGGTGAGGAAGACGACGAAGACGACGAGAAGTCGCAGGGCGACGTCGAGCACGTCGTTCACCGCGGGCCTCCTGTGGGGTCCTCGGGGGTGTCCGGGTTCTCGGAGGTGTCCGTGTCCGGGCTGTCGGGAGCGTCCAAGGCCGCCTTGGGGTCGCCCGAGGGCTCCGGGGGGTCCGCGGGCTCGGAGGTCTGTGACCCGTTCGACGGTTCTGGATCCGGCAACTGCGCTGCCTCCGGCGACGGTTCGGGAGCCGGTTCGTCGAAGGCCGGACGGGCGTGGTGCCAGGGGGCGTCCGAGCCGCGGGCAGTGGTCGAGGCCCTGCCCGGACGGCTGTCGCCGCGGTCGGACCCGGCCCGCTGAGTCGCGCTGCCCTCGGACGCGCTGCGCGCCCGGCGCGGTCCCGCCGACGGAGCCGATGACCCGGACGTCGGGGGCTCGGAGGCCGGCGCCTCGGACCCGGAGCCCGGCGTCGCGGACTCGGAGTCCGGCGTCGAGGAGGTCTGGTCGCCGCTGGGCTGCTGCTTCGCCGCCCCTTGCGACACCGCCCCCTGCGACACCGAGCCCTGCGACACCGAGCGGTTGCGCCGCGGTCCCGTCGGGGCCGGAGCGGTCGGCTCGTCGGGCTGGGACTGGCTCGCCGACCCCTCCGCCGCGGAGCGCGAACGCCGCGCGGCAGCCGGAGCCTCCGCACCAGCGGCGGACTGACTCGCGGAACCCTCCGCCGCCGAACGCGAACGCCGCACCGCGGCCGGAGTCTCCGCACCGGCGGCTGAAGCCTCGCCTCCGGCAGCCGAAGTCCCCGCACCGGCGGCTGGCGTCTCCGCACCGGCGGCCGAAGTCGCCGACCCGGCGGCCGAAGCCTCCGTACCCGCAGCCGTCTGGCTCGCCGAGCCCCCCGATGCGGACCGGGTCCGTCGTACCGGGCGTTCCCCCGCGGGGCGTGCCGCGCCGCGGGCCGGGCGGGCGGGGGCCGGGGGGAGCTGGCCCTTGAGGGGGCCCCACTCGTTGGGGTCGGGGACGCCGGGCGGGAGCATCTGGCGGCGCTTGGGGCCGCCGTGTTCCGACTCGCCCGGTTCCTTCGCGCCGGGCCAGGCCTTGGCGACGCGGGCGGCCAGGACGAAGTCCTTGCGCAGGGGGTGGCCTTCGAAGTTCTCGGGCAGGAGGAGGTGGTCCAGCGCCGGGTGACCCTCGAAGGTGATGCCGAACATCTCGTAGGTCTCACGTTCGTGCCAGGCGGCACCCGCGTAGACACCGACAGCGGAGGGCAGGGCCGGAGCCTCGTGCGGGACCGTCGTGCGGAGGAGGAGGCGTCGCAGCGGGGACAGGGCCGCCACGTGGGCGGTGACGCGGAAGCCCGTGCCCGGTTCGTCGACCGCGCTCAGCCAGTCGAAGTAGGTGCAGCCGAGGCGGTCGCGGGCCGTCTCCAGGGCGGTGATCCAGGCGGCCGGAGGTACGTCGACGGTCAGGACCTCGTAGGACTCCTCGGCCGTGGCGTCCGGGCCGAAGAGCTCCTCGGCGGTGGCGGGCAGCCAGCCGACGGCGGTCATCGCCCCTCCCCCGAGGTCGGCTCGGGTGCGGGCGGCCGCACCAGTCCGCTCTGCAGCGCCGCAGCCGAGGGGCGGCCCGCGCCGCTGCCGTACCGCTCTCCCAGCGACTCGCGGGCGATCTTCTCCTGGAGCTTGAGGATGCCCTGGAGCAGCGCCTCCGGGCGCGGCGGGCAGCCCGGCACATACACGTCCACCGGGATGATCTGGTCGACGCCCTTGGTGACGGAGTACGAGTCCCAGTAGGGGCCGCCGCAGTTGCTGCACGCGCCGAAGGAGATGACGTACTTCGGCTCGGGCATCTGCTCGTAGAGGCGCTTGACGGCCGGGGCCATCTTGTCCGTGACCGTGCCGGACACCACCATCAGGTCGGCCTGGCGGGGGCCCGGGGCGAACGGGATGACGCCGAGGCGGATGAAGTCGTGGCGGGCCATCGACGCGGCGATGAACTCGATCGCGCAGCAGGCGAGGCCGAAGTTGAAGACCCAGAGCGAGTAGCGGCGCCCCCAGTTGAGGACGACCTTCATCGGCTCGGGGGCGAGGCGGGCCAGGGCGCCCAGCCGCTTCGGCTCGGGCAGCAGCACCGGCTCGGGCGCCGAGGGGTTCACGTCCATGTCAGGACGCCCTTCTTGTATGCGTAGAGCAGGCCGACGGCCAGGAAGCCCAGGAAGATGAACATCTCGACCAGGGTCGTCGCGCCGTAGCCGGGGGCGGCGAAGACGGTCGCCCAGGGGAACAGGAAGATCGAGTCGACGGCGAAGATCACGTAGAGGAAGGCGTACACGTAGTAGCGGACCTGGGTGTGGGCCCAGCCCTCGCCGACGGGGTCGACGCCGCACTCGTACGTCAGGAGCTTCTCGGGGGTGGGGACCACGGGCCGCAGCAGGCGGCCGGCCCCGAACGCGACGGCGACGAACAGCACGCCGACGACGGCGAGCAGTCCGACGACCGAATAGGACTGGAAGTAGTCCGCCGCGACGACGGTCGTGGTGACGACGGTCGGTTCCGGCACGTCCGTCCCTCGCTCCCTCAGAATTCGGGCCTGGATCCTGCGACGACGCTGCGGCTCACTCGGATGCCGCCGTTCGACGATCTGTACGCACGGGAGTCTAGGCCCTGATAAAGGCAGGGTAAGCAGCCCGTCACCGCCTGGCATGCGGGGGTGGGGTTTTCCTCAGTCGATCCTGGCGGTCCACCTCATGGCGCCGTCGCCCGCAGCCGGGCACGCTAACGCATATGACCCAACGCATCCCGTCCCCGGGCACGACCACGGCCCGGGGGGCCGCAGGGCCGGACGACCGTCCGCCGCCCGCTCGGCTCGCCTATGACCGGCACACCTGGAAAGAGATCGCGCACCTGCTGGCCAACCTGCCGGTCTCGCTGCTCGGTTTCACCTATGTCGTGACGATGATGTCCATCGGTTTCGGGCTGACCGTCACGGTGGTCGGGTTCCCGCTGCTCGCGGTCGGCCTCATGGGTGCGCGGCAGTTGGGCAGGATGGAGCGGGCACGGGCCAGGGCGCTGCTCGGGGTGCGGATCGAGGAGCCGAGCCGGCTGCGGCTGCGCGGCGGGGGCGGCTTCTTCCAGCGGTTGTGGATGCAGCTGAAGGACCCGGTGGGCTGGCGCACGGTGCTCTACGAGTTCATCCGGTTGCCGTGGGGCGTGCTCACCTTCACTGTCACGCTGGCCTCGCTGTTCGTGCTGTGGCCGGTGCTGCCGTTCCTCGCGCGGGGGCTGGCCAACGCCGACCGGGCCATGGTGCGGGCGCTGCTGTCGCCCTCCGACGAGCTGGAGCGGCGGATCGCCGAGCTGGAGTCGGACCGGGGGGTCGTGGTGGACACGGCCGCCGCCGACCTGCGGCGCATCGAGCGGGATCTGCACGACGGGGCGCAGGCCCGGCTGGTCAACCTGGCCATGGGGCTGGGCCTGGCCAAGGAGAAGGTGCTGGAGGACCCGGACGCGGCGGCGGCGATGGTCGAGGAGGCGCACGGCGAGGTGAAGCTGGCGCTCCAGGAGCTGCGGGATCTGGCGCGGGGCATCCATCCGGCGGTCCTGACCGACCGTGGCCTGGACGCGGCGCTGTCCTCGGTCGCCTCGCGCTGCACGGTCCCGGTGAAGGTGACGGCCGATCTGCCGGAGCGGCCGGCCGCGGCCATCGAGGGCATCGCCTACTTCACCGTCTCGGAGCTGCTGCAGAACGTCAGCAAGCACAGCGGGGCGAGGTCGGCCTCGGTGGACGTGTGGCGGACGAAGAGCCGGCTGCTCATCCAGGTGCGGGACGACGGGGTCGGGGGCGCGAGCCTCGACGGTGGTACGGGGATGAAGGGCCTGGCGGAGCGGCTGGACGCCGTCGACGGGCTGTTCGTCCTGGAGTCGCCCGTGGGCGGCCCGACGACGGTCACGGCGGAACTGCCGTGGCGTGACCGGCCCGGGGCCCGGGGGTAGGGAAAACCCCCCGTCCAAGACGCCGACGGACTCCATGGTCCGCCGACCTGCGGCGGAGCAGTGTGGAGGTACGAGAGCACAGCCGCGGGACGAGGAGAAGGACGGCGCCGATGGCCACGGAGTACGGACAGGGGTACGGGCTCGACAGCGGGCCCGGGTTCCCGGGGAGCACCGAACGGCGGCACCGGCTGCCGGCCGCGCTGCGGGCGCCGGTCGAGCCGCGCACCTGGCTGGAGCTCACCCATGTGCTGCTCAGCCTGCCGATCAGCGTCCTGCTGTTCACCTACGCGGTCACGATGGTGTCGCTGGGGGCGGGCCTGCTGGTCACGTTCCTCGGCATACCGGTGCTGGCGGCGGGGCTCGCCGGGTGCCGCGGCCTCGGGGCGCTGGAGCGGATGCGGGCGCGGGGGCTGCTGGGCCTGGAGGTGGCCGAGCCGGAGCCGCTGCGGAGGAACAGGGCGGGCGCGATGGCGTGGATGGGGGCCGTCCTCAAGAGCGGCGCCTCGTGGCGGGCCCTGCTGTACGCAGTGCTGCACCTGCCCTGGGCGGTGTTCTCGTTCGTCGTCGCGGTGAACGTGTGGGTGCTGGGCTGGGCGCTGCTGACGTACCCGCTGTGGTTCTGGGTGTTCCCGGTGTACGCCGGTGAGGACGGGATCCAGCTGTCCGGCGACGGGACGCACCGGATCTACCTCGACAACCCCTTCGAGATCACGGTGACCGCGCTGGTGGGGCTGCTGTTCACGATCACCTCGCCGTGGATCGTGCGGGCGCTGACGATGGTGGACCGGCTGCTGGTGCAGGGGCTGCTCGGGCCGTCGCGGCTGGCGTCGCGGGTGGTGGAGCTGGAGTCGGACCGGGGGGTCGTGGTGGACACGGCCGCCGCCGACCTGCGGCGCATCGAGCGGGATCTGCACGACGGGGCGCAGGCCCGGCTGGTGGCGCTGGCGATGGATCTGGGGCTGGCGAAGGAGAAGCTGCAGGTGGATCCGCAGGCCGCCGCGCGGATGGTCGACGAGGCGCACGGCGAGGTGAAGACGGCGCTGCAGGAGCTGCGGGACCTGGCCCGGGGGATCCATCCGGCGGTGCTGACGGACCGGGGGCTGGACGCGGCGCTGTCGGCGGTGGCGTCGCGGTGCACGGTGCCGGTGCGGGTCGAGGTCGACCTGGCGGAGCGGCCGGCGCCGGCCATCGAGGGGATCGCGTACTTCACGGTGTCGGAGCTGCTGCAGAACGTCAGCAAGCACGCGCGGGCCACGTGGGCGGGCGTCGAGGTGTGGCGGACGGAGAACCGGCTGATGCTGCAGGTCCTGGACAACGGCGTGGGCGGGGCCGACGTCTCCGAGGGGTCCGGTCTCGCGGGGCTGGCGGACCGGCTCGACGCGGTGGACGGGATTCTGGTGGTGGACTCCCCGGCGGGCGGGCCGACCCGGGTGACCGCGGAGCTGCCGTGGCGTGGGGAGCACGTGCGGTGAGGTTCGCGGGGGCGCTCGGCCCCCGCGGGCTGTGACGGGGCCAGGGGTGTGCACCTCTGGCCTCAAGAGCTTCCCTCCACGACCCGATCGCCACCCGATCGGCCAGGCAAGAAGCCGCTCCCGTCCCCATCCGCCCTCCGGCCCTGGAATGCTGGACCCGTCGCACGGGTGGGCGCGGAGCCGTTGTGGGCTGCGGACGGGCGGCATCGGGCTGTGGGGGGCCGGACATCGTGGAGGACAGGGTGCGGGTGGTCATCGCCGAGGATTCAGTGCTGCTCAGGGAGGGCCTGACCCGGTTGCTGACGGACCGCGGGCACGAGGTTGTCGCCGGTGTGGGTGACGGTGAGGCGCTGATCAAGACCATCACGGAGCTGGACGCGCAGGGCGAACTGCCGGACGTGGTCGTGGCGGACGTGCGGATGCCGCCGACGCACACCGACGAGGGGGTGCGGGCGGCGGTGCAGCTGCGCAAGGCCCACCCGGGGCTCGGGGTGCTGGTGCTGTCGCAGTACGTGGAGGAGCGCTACGCCACGGAGCTCCTCGCGGGGTCCAGCCGGGGTGTCGGCTACCTGCTCAAGGACCGGGTGGCCGAGGTGCGGGAGTTCGTGGACGCGGTGGTGCGGGTGGCCGGGGGCGGTACGGCGCTCGACCCGGAGGTGGTCGCGCAGTTGCTGGGCCGCAGCCGTAAGCAGGACGTGCTGGCGGGGCTCACCCCGCGGGAGCGTGAGGTGCTGGGGCTGATGGCCGAGGGGCGGACGAACTCGGCGGTCGCGCGGCAGCTCGTGGTCAGCGACGGGGCGGTCGAGAAGCACGTCAGCAATATCTTCCTGAAGCTGGGGCTGTCCCCCAGCGAGGGGGACCACCGCAGGGTGCTGGCCGTGCTGACGTACCTGAAGTCCTGACGTTTCATACCCTGACGCCGGATACCCGGACAACTCCGGACGCATGATCATCCCAAAGTCGTGTCCAAGATGCGAATGACACAAAGAAGGCGACCTCCGCGGTCGTAGTGTTGATCCTGGGAGGGCCTGCGGGAAGGCCTGTCCCGGACAGCGTCCTCGAGGGAGGTCCAGTTCAGTGACCAGCCAGGTCAGTAGCCCAGCGGAGCAGGCCGACGGAGCAGTCGCAGGAGAGCAGCGCAAAGCGGCGGGCGCGAAGGACGTTCGTCGCCTCGACCGGGTGATCATCAGGTTCGCGGGGGACTCGGGTGACGGTATGCAGCTCACCGGTGACCGTTTCACCTCGGAGACCGCGTCGTTCGGCAACGACCTGTCGACGCTGCCGAACTTCCCGGCCGAGATCAGGGCGCCCGCCGGGACGCTGCCGGGTGTGTCGTCCTTCCAGTTGCACTTCGCCGACCACGACATCCTGACGCCCGGTGACGCGCCGAACGTGCTGGTGGCGATGAACCCGGCGGCGCTGAAGGCGAACATCGGCGACCTGCCGCGCGGCGCCGAGGTGATCGCCAACACGGACGAGTTCACCAAGCGGGCGATGCAGAAGGTCGGCTACGAGACGTCTCCGCTGGAGGACGGCTCGCTGGACGGCTACCACGTGCACCCCGTGCCGCTGACGACGCTCACGGTCGAGGCGCTGAAGGAGTTCGACCTCAGCCGCAAGGAGGCCGAGCGCAGCAAGAACATGTTCGCGCTGGGCCTGCTGAGCTGGATGTACCACCGGCCCACCGAGGGCACCGAGAAGTTCCTGAAGTCGAAGTTCGCGAAGAAGCCTGACATCGCGGCGGCCAACATCGCCGCGTTCCGGGCGGGCTGGAACTTCGGCGAGACGACGGAGGACTTCGCCGTCTCCTATGAGGTCGCCCCGGCGGCCGCGGCGTTTCCGCCGGGCGTCTACCGCAACATCTCCGGCAACCTCGCCCTGTCGTACGGGCTGGTCGCGGCGAGCCGGCAGGCGGATCTGCCGCTGTACCTGGGGTCGTACCCGATCACTCCGGCCTCGGACATCTTGCACGAGCTGAGCAAACACAAGAACTTCGGCGTGCGGACCTTCCAGGCCGAGGACGAGATCGCCGGGATCGGGGCCGCGCTGGGCGCGGCCTTCGGTGGTTCGCTGGCCGTGACCACGACGAGCGGTCCCGGTGTGGCGCTGAAGTCGGAGACGATCGGCCTCGCGGTCTCGCTGGAGTTGCCGCTGCTGATCGTGGACATCCAGCGCGGCGGCCCGTCGACGGGTCTGCCCACCAAGACGGAGCAGGCGGACCTGCTGCAGGCGATGTACGGGCGCAACGGCGAGGCTCCGGTGCCGGTGGTCGCGCCGCGCACCCCGGCGGACTGCTTCGACGCGGCGCTGGAGGCGGCGCGGATCGCGCTGACGTACCGCACGCCGGTGTTCCTGCTGTCGGACGGCTACCTGGCCAACGGCTCCGAGCCCTGGCGGATCCCGGACATCGAGGAGCTGCCCGACCTGCGGGTGCAGTTCGCGCAGGGCCCGAACCACACGCTCGACGACGGCTCCGAGGTGTTCTGGCCGTACAAGCGGGACCCGCAGACGCTGGCCCGCCCGTGGGCGATCCCGGGCACGCCGGGTCTGGAGCACCGCATCGGCGGCATCGAGAAGCAGGACGGCACGGGCAACATCTCCTACGACCCGGCCAACCACGACTTCATGGTGCGCACCCGGCAGGCGAAGATCGACGGCATCGACGTCCCGGACGTCGAGGTGGACGACCCGCAGGAAGCCGGGACGCTGGTCCTGGGCTGGGGCTCGACGTACGGGCCGATCACGGCGGCGGTGCGGCGGCTGCGCAGAGCCGGGGAGTCGGTTGCCCAGGCGCATCTGCGCCATCTGAACCCCTTCCCGCGGAATCTGGGTTCCGTGCTGGAGCGTTACGACAAGGTGGTGATCCCCGAGATGAACCTCGGGCAGCTCGCCACGCTCATCCGGGCGAAGTACCTGGTCGACGCCCGCTCGTACACCCAGGTCAACGGCATGCCGTTCAAGGCGGAGCAGCTCGCCGCGGCTCTGAAGGAGGCCATCGATGGCTGAGACGTCCACGCACGGCACGGGCACCGTCGAAGCGCTCTCCCTCGTCCCCAAGGCCGAGGGCAGGCAGTCGATGAAGGACTTCAAGTCCGATCAGGAAGTGCGCTGGTGCCCCGGCTGCGGCGACTACGCCATCCTCGCCGCGGTCCAGGGCTTCATGCCGGAACTGGGGCTGGCGAAGGAGAACATCGTCTTCGTCTCGGGCATCGGCTGCTCCTCCCGCTTCCCGTACTACATGAACACGTACGGGATGCACTCCATCCACGGCCGCGCCCCGGCCATCGCCACGGGGCTGGCCAGCTCCCGCCGCGACCTGTCGGTGTGGGTCGTCACCGGTGACGGCGACGCGCTGTCCATCGGCGGCAACCACCTGATCCACGCACTGCGCCGCAACGTCAACCTCAAGATCCTGCTGTTCAACAACCGGATCTACGGCCTGACCAAGGGCCAGTACTCGCCGACCTCCGAGGTCGGGAAGATCACGAAGTCGACGCCGATGGGCTCGCTGGACGCGCCGTTCAACCCGGTGTCGCTGGCGCTCGGCGCGGAGGCGTCGTTCGTGGCGCGCACGGTCGACTCCGACCGCAAGCACCTGACGGAGGTGCTGCGCCAGGCCTCCGCCCACCAGGGGACGGCGCTGATCGAGATCTACCAGAACTGCAACATCTTCAACGACGGCGCCTTCGACGCCCTGAAGGACAAGCAGCAGGCCGAGGACGCCGTGATCCGGCTGGAGCACGGCCGGCCGATCCGCTTCGGCAGCGATCTGGCCAAGGGTGTGGTCCGGGATCCGCTGACCGGTGATCTGAAGGTGGTCGCGGTGACGCCCGACAACGAGGACCAGGTGCTCGTCCACGACGCGCACTCCCCGTCCCCGACCACGGCGTTCGCGCTGTCGCGCCTCGCCGACCCGGACACCCTGCACCACACGCCGATCGGTGTCCTGCGTTCCGTCGAGCGGCCCGTCTACGACACGCAGATGGCCGACCAGCTGGACACCGCGATCGAGCAGTACGGCAAGGGCGACCTGGGCGCGCTGCTGGCGGGCGGCGACACCTGGACGGTCGTGGGCTGACCTGCCGGCCACCCACCGGGGCCCGGGGCGCTAGGAAGCGGCCCGGGCCTCGTCGTACGTCCGCCGCGCCTTCTCCACGTCGTCCATGCGGTCGCGCGTCCACTGCGACAGGGCCCGCACCTGCTCGGCGGCCTCGCGGCCCAGGCCGGTGAGGGAGTAGTCGACGCGCGGCGGGATGACGGGCTTGGCGTCGCGGTGGACGAGTCCGTCCCGCTCCAGGGTCTGGAGGGTCTGCGTCAGCATCTTCTCGCTGACGCCCCGGCCGCCGTATGCGCCGATCGCCCGGCGCAGCTCGCTGAACCGGTACGGGCGGTCCAGGAGCTCGATCAGGACGAGCACGCCCCAGCGGCTGGTCACATGCTCCAGGACCAGCCGGTACGGGCACAGGGCTTCGTTCTCACTTACCGCCATGCCAGTACCTTACTTCAAAGTGTGTACTTTCCAGAAGTTAGCGCATCTCCTAGGGTTAGTGCCAACGTACCCCACAAGGAGAGTCCTCACCATGAGCATCGTCGTCACCGGAGCCACCGGACACCTCGGCCGTCACGTCGTGGAGCAGCTGCTGGAGAAGGTCCCCGCCGAGCAGATCACCGCGGTCGTGCGCAGCGCGGAGAAGGCCGCCGACTTCGCCGACCGGGGGGTGCGGATCGCCCTCGCCGACTACAACGCCCCGGCCTCCTTCGACGGCCTGTTCTCCGCCGGTGACAAGGTGCTGCTCGTCTCCGGCAACGAGTTCGACAAGGGCCGCGTGCAGCAGCACAAGGTCGTCATCGACGCCGCCGCGGCGGCCGGTGTCGCCCTGCTCGCCTACACCAGCGCCCCCGGCTCCCTGACCGCCGCGCTGGCCGACGACCACCGCGGCACCGAGGAGATCCTGCTGGACTCCGGCGTGCCCTACGCGCTGCTGCGCAACGGCTGGTACCACGAGAACTACACCGAGAACCTCGCTCCCGTACTGGAGCACGACGCGGTCGTCGCCGCCGCCGGTGAGGGCAAGGTCTCCTCCGCCTCGCGCGCCGACTACGCCGCCGCCGCCGTCGCCGTGCTGACCGGTGAGGGGCACGAGAACAAGACGTACGAGCTGGGCGGCGACACCCCCTGGAGCTTCGCCGAGTACGCGGCCGAGCTGAGCCGGCAGACCGGCAAGGAGATCGCCTACAACGCCGTCTCCCCCGAAGCCCTCGTCGGCATCCTGACCGGCGCGGGCCTGCCCGAGCCGTTCGCGCAGATCCTCGCGGGCGTCGACGCCTCCATCGAGAAGGGCGAACTGGTCGTCTCCACCGGCGACCTGTCCCGCCTGGCCGGCCGCCCGACCACCCCGCTCGCCGACGCCATCGCCGCAGCCCTCAAGGGCTGACCCCCGCTTCACCGCGCCACCCCCGGACTGTCATGACCGTATGCCGATACGGGCATGACAGCCGGGGGTACCCGGCGTTACCGTCGTGCACGCGGACACACGCAAGGCGCGAAGGAGGGGCCCGTGACCGGCAAGCCGAGGGGTGAGCGGCACATAGGACTGCTGAACGGCTTCGCGGCCTACGGGATGTGGGGGCTGGTCCCCCTGTTCTGGCCCCTGCTGAAGCCGGCCGGCGCGATGGAGATCCTGGCCCACCGGATGGTCTGGTCGCTGGTCTTCGTGGGCGCCGCGCTGCTCGTGCTGCGCCGCTGGGCCTGGGCCGGTGAGCTGCTGCGCCGGCCTCGCAAACTGGCGCTGATCACGGTCGCCGCGGCGGTCATCACCGTCAACTGGGGCCTGTACATCTGGTCCGTGAACGCCGGGCACGTGGTCGAGGCCTCGCTCGGGTACTTCATCAACCCGCTGGTCACCATCGCGATGGGCGTGCTGCTGCTGAAGGAGCGGCTGCGGCCGGTGCAGTGGGCGGCGGTAGGGACCGGCGGCGTGGCGGTCGTCGTGCTGACCATCGGCTACGGGCAGCCGCCGTGGATCTCGCTCTGTCTGGCGTTCTCCTTCGCCACGTACGGGCTGGTGAAGAAGAAGGTGGGCCTCGGCGGCATCGAGTCGCTGGCCGCGGAGACGGCGATCCAGTTCCTGCCCGCGCTCGGCTTCCTGGTGTGGCTCTCCGCGCGGGGCGACTCCACCTTCGCGACCGAGGGCGCGGGGCACGCGGCGCTGCTCGCCTCGGCCGGCATCGTCACCGCGCTCCCCCTCGTCTGCTTCGGCGCCGCCGCCATCCGCGTACCCCTGTCCACCATCGGCCTGCTGCAGTACCTGACGCCGGTCTTCCAGTTCCTGCTCGGCGTCCTCTACTTCCACGAGGAGATGCCGCCGGAGCGCTGGGCCGGATTCTCACTGGTCTGGCTGGCGTTGACGCTGCTCACCTGGGACGCGTTGCGCACGGCCCGCCGGGCCTCCCGGACGCTCACCAGCGAGATCAGCGTGCCCAGCACCACCAGGGCGAGCGGCACGGTCAGTGCCGCGCGGAACGCCGAGAGCGTGGCCTCCGGGCCGGACCCGGTCGAAGCCAAGCCGTAGACCGCGGTCACCGCCGAGATGCCGATCGCGGAGCCGAACTGAATGGCGGTGGTCAGCAGCCCGCCGGCCAGTCCCTGCTCCGACTCGGCCACCCCGTCCGTCGCCGCGATCGTCAGTGGCCCGAAGACCAGGGCGAACGCGAGACCGCTCAGGAGCAGGGTCGGGAACATCATGGCGTAGGACCAGTCCATGCCGACCGGCAGGAACAGTGCGTACGAGGCCACGGCCAGGAGGAATCCGCCGACGATCACCCGGGCGTAGCCGAAGCGGATGACCAGCCGGGGCGTGAGCGTCGGTGCGAGGACGGCGTCGATACCCGTGACGACCAGGGCCACCGCCGTCTGCAGGGAGGACCAGCCGCGCAGTTCCTGCAGGTAGAGCGTGACGACGAACTGGAAACCGAAGAAGGCGCCGAGGAAGAGCAGCGCCCCCAGGTCGGCGCGCACGACCGGGCCCTGGCGCAGCAGGCCGAGCCGGACGAGCGGGTCGGGGCAGCGGCGTTCGACCGCGACGAAGGCACCGGCCAGCAGCAAGGCCGCGAGGCCCGAGGCCAGGGTGACCGGCCACTGGTGCAGGCCGTGTTCCAGGCGTACGACGGTGTATGCGGCCAGCAGCATGGCGCCGGCGGCGCTGATCGCACCGGGCAGGTCGAAGGTGCGTCGGCGCTTCGCAGGGGCGTCGCGCCGGGGGATCAGGCGTACGGCTGCGACGAGCAGGGCGGCGGCCGGCAGCACGGGCGCGAAGAACACCCAGCGCCAGCCGATCTCGGTGAGCAGACCGCCGATCACCAGGCCGAGGGAGAACCCGGCCGCGCCCGTCCCGGCGAAGACCAGCACGGCCTTGTCGCGCCGCGGGCCCACCTCGTACGAGGTGGTGATCAGGGAGAGCGCGGCCGGGGTCATGAACGCGGCGGCGACGCCCGTGACGAACCGGGCGACGATCAGCATCCAGCCGCCCGTCGCGAAGCCGCCGAGCCCCGAGAACGCGAGGAACACGGTCAGCCAGAGCAGGAACATCCGCCGCCGCCCGAGCAGGTCGGCGGCCCGGCCGCCCAGCAGCGTGAAACCCGCGTAGCCGAGCACATAGGCGCTCATCACCCAGGCCGCGGTGCCGGTGGTCAGTCCGAGGTCGGCACGGACGGCCGGGATCGCCACCGCCATCATCGCGACGTCGATGCCTTCGAGGAAGATCGTTCCGCACAGAACGAGCAGTAGCGCCCAGGCACGGGTGCCCATGAGTCAACACTCCTCCGGTCGGGGACGGTTACGCAACTGAGGGTCGGTTCCCTCTTGTAACCACGCCCCACCCTGCGGCAGCATCGATGGACATGGAAGAAGGCACTTCGAAGTCACCGAGTAACTGCGCGAGCACCGTGGACTACGGCGACGCCGACCCCTTCCAGTGGGACACCCGCGAGGACTGCCAGGTCCGGCAGATCCTCGACCGGATCGCCGACAAGTGGTCGCTGCTGGTCATCGCGCTGCTGGAGAACCGGCGGCTGCGCTTCACGGAGCTGCGCCGGGAGATCGACGGGGTCAGCCAGCGGATGCTGACGGTGACCCTGCGCTCGCTGGAGCGGGACGGCCTGGTGAAGCGGACGGTGCACCCGGTGGTGCCGCCGCGCGTCGAGTACGAGCTGACCTCGCTCGGCAGGACGCTGCACACCACGATCCAGTCCCTGGTGACCTGGACGGAGGAGCACCAGGCGGAGATCGCGCACGCCCGGACCGCCTACGACACCCGCGCGGCCGAGGCCGCGGAGACTACGGCTTCGTAGGGGCGTGGCGGGCGCGGTGCGCCCGGACCTTCTCGCGGTTCCCGCAGTGCTCCATCGCGCACCAACGGCGGCGGCCCGGGCGGGAGGTGTCGACGAAGAGCAGGTAGCAGTTGTGGGCGCCGCACTCGCGGATCCGGTCGGCACAGGGCCCGGTGAAGAGGTCGATCGCGTCGCGGGCGACGGTCGCGAGCAGGTGGGTGCCGGTGGCGCCCGGGGCCCAGGAGCGGGTGCCGTCGGCCTCGATACGGGCGACCAGCGGCGGCGCGGCCGCGGCGGCGTTGACGACGTCCAGGTGGGGGGTGTGCAGGGGGCGGCCGTGGGCGCGGTCGGCCGCAAGGAGGAGCACGGCGTCGCGCAGGGTGCGCGCCCGCTCCAGTTCCCCGGCGGAGACGGTGAGGTCCAGCCCGTCCGGCAGCCGGCTGAGCCCGGCCCAGGTGACCAGGTCGGACGGTTCGTGCAGCACTTCCCAGCGGGCGAAGAACCCGGGGCCGCCCGTCGTCGTCAGCTCCAGGCACAGGGTGCCGGGGTCGAAGCGGTAGGGCTTGCCCTCGCCCGAGACCAGCGTCAGGCCGGGTGTCCGGTCCGGCGTTTCCCCTGCGCGTCCACTCACCTAACCAGTATAAGTGGTTACATGACGCAGACACCCGCATCGCCCGCCCCCGTGCACTGGAAACTCGTCATCGACGCGAACGACCCGCACGCCCAGGCCGACTTCTGGGCCGCGGCCCTGCACTACGAGGTCGAGGACAACAGCGCCCTCATCGGGAAGCTGCTCGGCTTCGGCGCCCTGCCGGAGGAGGCCACGGTCGACTTCCACGGCCGCCGCGCCTTCCGGGACCTGATCGCCGTACGGCATCCCGAGGACCCCTACGAGGAGGAGAGCGGGACGGGGCTGGGGCGTCGGCTGCTGTTCCAGCGGGTGCCGGAGGCGAAGACGGTCAAGAACCGGCTGCACCTCGATCTGCACCCGGGCGAGGGGCGGCGCGACGAGGAGGTCGCCCGGCTGGAAGGGCTCGGGGCGAGCGCGCTGCGGCGGGTGAAGGAGCAGGGCGGCGAGTGGGTCGTGATGGCGGACCCGGAGGGGAACGAGTTCTGCGTCCAGTGACGGAGACTCCGGAGGCCTGCACTCCGTAACCCCCTGGCCGAATCAGTACCTTGACGGAGAGTCAGTACCAGCTTCACCATCCAGGCACCCCATTCACTGTGGGCGGCCCGTGGACATCCCACGGGCTTCCCCACGGAATCCGGAGCCCCCACATGAAGCTCTCCGTTTCCGCGCGCGCCGTCGCCGCGGGCGGCATGGCAACCGCCATGCTCCTGGTCGGCGGTGCCGTGGCCGACGCCGCGTCCTCCGCTCCGTCCAGAGCGGCCGCCGCGCCGGACATACCCGTGGCGAACGTCAAGGCCCACCTGTCCCAGCTGCAGTCCATAGCCACCGCCAACGGCGGCAACCGGGCGCACGGCCGGGCCGGCTACAAGGCCTCGCTCGACTACGTGAAGGCCAAGCTGGACGCGGCCGGATACACCACCACGATCCAGCAGTTCACCGCCTCCGGCCGCACCGGCTACAACCTGATCGCCGACTGGCCGGGCGGCGACGCGAACCAGGTCGTGATGGCCGGCTCGCACCTCGACAGTGTCTCCTCCGGGGCCGGTATCAACGACAACGGCTCCGGCTCGGCCGCCGTCCTGGAGGCCGCCCTCGCCGTGTCGCGGGCGCAGTACAAGCCCACCAAGCACCTGCGGTTCGCCTGGTGGGGCGCGGAGGAGCTCGGCCTGGTCGGCTCCCGCTACCACGTCAACCGGCTGACCACCGGCGACCGTTCGAGGATCAGCGCCTACCTGAACTTCGACATGATCGGCTCCCCGAACCCCGGCTACTTCGTCTACGACGACGACCCGGCGATCGAGAAGACCTTCAAGGACTACTTCACCGGCATCGGCGTCCCGACCGAGATCGAGACCGAGGGTGACGGCCGCTCCGACCACGCGCCCTTCAAGAGCGCGGGCGTGCCGGTGGGCGGTCTGTTCACCGGGGCGAGCCGGACGATGACGGCGGCACAGGCGGCCAAGTGGGGCGGTACGGCCGGGCGGGCCTTCGACCGCTGCTACCACTCCTCCTGCGACACCACCGCCAACATCAACGACACCGCCCTGAACCGCAACAGCGACGCCCTCGCGCACGCGGTCTGGGAGCTGTCGGAGTAACCCCCGGACGGCGCCTACTGGTTGCGGGCGGCGCGTTCGGTGAGGCGGCCCATGCGGGCGCGGGCCGACTCCAGTTGCTCGACCTCCTCGGCGGCCGGGCCGTCCTCGGCGGCGAGCTCCGTCCACAGGCCGATCAGGTCGCGGCCCAGCTCCAGCCCCAGCGCGGGGTCGCGCACCGCGCGCCAGGCGGTGGCCGCGCTCTCCACGTTGCCGTAGGCGGCCTCCGCGTCGCCGGACCGGCGGCGGGCACCGGCCAGGTCGAGCGACAGCCGGAAGGCGCGGAGCGGATCGCCCGCCAAGTAGGCGATGTACGCGGTGAGTTCGCACAGCCGGAGCACCTCGGGGTGCTCCGGCCCGAGCGTCGCCGACGCCTGCACGACGGTCTGCTCCGCCAGGGCGGACGCCGCTTCGATCCTGCCCTCCTTCACCGCCTCGTTGATCCGCGCGATCGGCTCCGCGAGGAGCGCGGGGGCGGCGGGATCGCCCGGGGCGGTGAGGGGTTCGTCCCCGAGCACGGCCTCCGCGACGGCGTCGAAGCCGCGCGGGGGCGTGGGCTTGGGGTCGGGGTCGGCGGCGATCAGGACGTCTTCGGGAACCGGCGCGGGTCGCGGAGCCGGCTGGGCTTCGGGAACCGGGAGCGGCCTCGCGTCCATCGGCGGGGGCGGGCCGAACTCGCCGGTGGGCGGGGCGACGGTGCCGGGCGGCATCGCCGTACGCGGCTGCGCGTCTTCCGGGGCGGGCTCGGCCCGCTCCGGCACGGCGCGCAGCTCGAACGTCGGTACGGGTTCGTCGGCCGGCTGCGACTCGGGCACGGCCCGCAGCGGGAACGTCGGGGCCGCGCCGCGGCCGGACTCCGGCACGGGACGCAGCACGTGCGTGGCACTGTCGCCGCGCGGGCGCTGCGGCTCGGGCGGGGCCGTGGCCTCGCTCCGGGCGGGCTGCGGCGGCGCGGCGGCGGTGTCGTCCCGGGCGGGCTGCCGCTCCGGCGGGGTCGTGACGACCGGCTCTGCCGTGAAGTGACTGGAGCCGTCCGGGTCGACCCGGAGCGGGACGACGTAGCCGATGCGCTCGTCGCGGATCGTGGCGAGGACGGGGTGGCCGGTGGCGAGGGCGATGTGGTGAAGGCGGTTCAGGACGGCCCGCTGGATCTCCTCACCGGGAGCCGCGAAGACCGGGACGCCACCGACGGAGGCACCGTCGGACACGCCGCCGGTTCCCCCTCCCACGTCCGTGCCGGGCCCGGGGACATGGACGTCGATCGGCGCCGCCGGGGTCGCCGCGTGTGCGGCCTGCTTCTGTTCCCGCTTCTTCTCGCGGCTGAGTCGCGACATCGTCCCCTCACTGGGCGTCGTACACCTACTGTCGAGTGTGTCCGCTCGCCCCCGTTTCTCACGTCACCACGGTGTCACAGCCTCGTCCCAAGGGACGCCGGCCCCGGCACGGTCGTTACCGAGGGCATGAAGACCTGGCGTACGAGGGAGGAGAGGGGCATGCACACAGGCAGGCGACAGGGACCGGAGATCTGGCTGCGCGGCCCGGTGACCACCCGGGAGCCGGGGCCGCCGGAGCCCGCGCACGCCCATGCCGCGGCACGGCGATTCTCCTGGGTCGGCCTACACGGCGGCGCGGGCGTCTCCACACTCGCCGCGGTCTACGGCGGCCACGACAGCGGCCGGTCCTGGCCCGGGCCCGGCGATCCCCCGTCGGTGCTGCTGGTCGCGCGGACGCACGCGGCCGGGCTGGACACGGCCGCCGGAGCGGTGGAGATCTTCCGGCGCGGCCAGGCTCCGCCGGGGCTCGACCTGGACGCGATCGTCCTCGTGGCGGACGCCCCGGGCCGGCTGCCGCGCCCGCTCGCCCAGCGGGTCAGATCGCTGGAGTCGGTCATCGACGTGTACCGCGTGCCGTGGGTGCCGTCCTGGCGGCTCGGTGAACTGGGCCGCCCGCCGCGCGAGACGGAGGCCCTGGCCCGGCTGACGGGAGCGGCACGCTGACGGCTCTGCCTCCGTCGGCCGTGCCCCTGTCGGCCAGGGAGATCGCGGCGGGTGTACGGGCCCGGGAGCTGCGCGCGACGGACGTCGTCGCGGCGGCCCTGGACCGGATCGAGCGGGCCGATCCGCACCTGTGCGCGTTCGCCGAGGTGTGGGGCGAGGAGGCGCTGCGGCGGGCGCGTGAGGTGGACACGCGACTCGGCCGGCGGGGCGCGGAGGCGTCCCTGCCGCTGGCCGGCGTGCCGGTCGCCGTGAAGGGGCGGCACGGGCTGCGCGGGGCGGGTCCGCTGCTCGCGGCCGGGTGCGTGCCCGTGGGTGCGACCTCCGTGCCCGGGCCGGGAACGCCCTGGCAGACGTGGGGGCTCGGGGCGCGGGGCCGGACCGTCAATCCGTGGCGGGCCGACCGTACGCCGGGCGGCTCGTCGGCCGGGGCCGCCGCGGCCGTGGCGGCCGGGCTGGTGCCGCTGGCGACGGGCGGCGACGGGGCCGGGTCGGTGCGCATCCCGGCGGCGTGGTGCGGGGTGACCGGCCTGAAGACGACGAACGGACGGCTGCCGTCGGGCGACCGTACGGGACTCGCGGTTCCCGGGGTGCTCGCCCGCTCGGCGTCGGACGCCGGGCTGTGGTGGGCGGTGGTGTCCGGTGAGCGGCGGCCGGCCGAGGCGGCCCTTCCCGTCCCCGCGGTCTGGTCCCCCGACCTGGGGTTCGCCGACCCCGACCCGGAGCCCGTCGCGCTCGCCCGGGCCGCGGTGGAGCGGCTCGTGGCGGCAGGGGTCGTACGGCTCGTACGGCCGCGGGTGCCGTTGCGGCTGGCGGATCCCGGCCCGGCCTGGCTCGCCCTGCGCACCCCTGGTTCCGACCCGGCCGGGGCCGAGCGCGTCCGGGCGGAGAACGACCGGCGGCTGGCCGGGCTGTTCGCCGACGCCGAGCTGCTGCTGACCCCGACGGCACCGACCGCCCCGCACGGCCACGAGGGGCCAGGGGACCGCTACTCCACCTCTCTCACCTGGGGGTTCAACCTCAGCGGTCACCCCGCGCTGAGCCTGCCCACGGGCTTCGGCGGCGACGGCTGCCCGGCCGGTCTCCAGCTGGTGGCGCCGCCGGGGCGGGAGGCACTGCTGCTGGCGGTGGCGCGGGAGGCGTGACGGGCACCCCCTGGCACTTTTAGTTGCATGCACATACGATGCACATGCATGCAACTGCCGATGCCGAGTTCTCCAGAGGGGCACCCATGACCCGCCGTTTCCTTTTCGTCTTGGGCAGCGCTCGCGCCGAGGGCAACTCCGAGCTGCTGGCCCGCCGGGCCGCCGAGCAACTGCCCCCGGACGTCGAGCAGGAGTGGATCGACCTCACCGAGCTTCCGGTGCCGGACTTCGAGGACCTGCGGCACGACAGCGACCACGTCCGCCCCACCGAGGGCAACGTCGCCCGGCTGCTGGACGCCACGCTCGCGGCGACGGACATCGTGATCGTCTCGCCGCTGTACTGGTACTCGGTCTCCGCGCAGACCAAGCGCTACCTCGACTACTGGTCGGGCTGGCTGCGCACGCCCGGCCTCGACTTCAAGGCGACCCTGGCCGGCCGCACCCTGTGGGGCGTCACGGCCCTCGCGCACACCCAGGAGGTGGTCGCCGACCCGCTCGTCGGGACGCTCCACAACTCCGCCGCGTACATGGGGATGCGCTTCGGCGGCGTGCTGCTCGGCAACGGCAGCAAGCCCGGTGACGTGCTGAGGGACGACGCGGCGCTGACCCGCGCCAAGACCTTCTTCGAGCAGGAGGCGCCCCCGGCCAGGTTCCTGTACGAGGACTGAGCGCTACGCGGTGATGTCCTTCGCCGTGAAGCGCGCCCACGCCGCCGACCCGAAAACCGCCGCGTACAGGGCCTGGAGGCCGAGGTTCTTCGCCAGTTCGTCCCAGTAGACCGGCTCGCGCATGAGGTCGGCGAAGGAGAGCCAGTAGTGGGAGAAGAAGTACGGGTGCAGGGCGTGCAGTTGCGGGATCTGGTCGAGGATCTGGACCGTGATCAGCAGGCCGACCGTCGTCGCCATCGCCGCGATGCCGCTGCCCGTCAGGGTCGAGACGAACAGGCCGAGCGCGGCGACGCCGATCAGTGACGCGGCGACGGCCAGGGCGATCAGCAGGGCTCTGCCCAGACCCTCGGCGAAGCTGATCTGTGTACCGGAGATGGTCGTCAGGTCACCGAGCGGGAAGAGCAGCGCCCCGACCGTCAGCGCCGAGACGGCGACCACGAGCGTGGCGGCGAGGCAGAAGACGACCACCGTCGCGTACTTGGTGAGCAGCAGGCGGCTGCGGCCGGCCGGGGCGACCAGCAGATAGCGGAGCGTTCCGGAGGCCGCCTCGCCGGCGATCGCGTCACCCGCGACGACACCGACCGCCATCGGCAGGAAGAACGGGAGCGTGGCGGCCAGGGCGGTGAAGACGAGGAACAGGCCGTTGTTGGTGATCTGGGAGATGAAGGCCGGTCCTCCCCCGCCTCCGCCGCCGGGCGACGAGCCGTCGCCCGTCTCGATCTTGACGGCGATGCCGACGAGGACCGGCACACCCGCCAGCACGGCCAGCAGTGCGAGCGTGCGCCACCGCCGGAACGTGGTGACGAGCTCGTTGCGCAGCAGCCCGAAGGTCCACAACGGGCTCACCGGCCGTACGCTCTCCACGACTTCAGCCCGCGACATCGAAGCCCTCCCCCGTCAGCGCCACGAACGCGTCCTCCAGCGAGGCCCGTTCCACCATGAAGCCGCGCACGCGGACCCCGGCCGTCACCAGCGCGGCGTTCACCTCGGCGAGGTCGCGGTCCGGCGGTTCGCCCATCACCCGGTCGTCGGTGACGACGACATCGGCGACACCCTGCTCCTTCAGGATCCGGGCCGCCTCCGCCGGGTCCGGCGTGGTCACGACCAGCCGGCCGCGCGCCCCGGCGGACAGCTCGGCGACCGGGCCCTGCGTGATGAGCCGGCCCTGTGCCATCACGGCCGCGTGCGTGCAGACCTGCGCGATCTCGTCGAGGAGGTGGGAGGAGAGGAAGACGGTCGTGCCGTCCGAGGCCAGCTCCCTGACGAGGGCGCGGATCTCGCGCATGCCCTGCGGGTCGAGGCCATTGGTGGGCTCGTCCAGCACGAGCAGCCGGCGCGGCTGGAGCAGCGCGGCCGCGAGGCCCAGGCGCTGCTTCATGCCCAGGGAGTACGCCTTGGCCTTCTTGCCCGCGGCCGCGGTCAGGCCCACCCGGTCCAGGGCCGAGGCGACCCGGACGCGCCGGGTGCGCGGGTCGGCGGCCGGGTCGGCGCTGTCGTAGCGGATCAGGTTGTCGCGGCCGGAGAGGAAGCCGTAGAGGGCCGGGCCCTCGATGAGGGCGCCGACGTGCGGCAGCACGGCGCGGGTGGCCCGGGGCATGGGCTGCCCGAGCACCCGGGCCGTGCCGGAGGTGGGCTCGATGAGGCCCATCAGCATGCGGATGGTGGTGGTCTTGCCGGAGCCGTTGGGGCCGAGGAAGCCGAAGACGCTGCCCGCCGGGACGGTGAGGTCGAGACCGTCGACGGCGAGCTGTCCGCCGCGGTAGCGCTTGGTGAGCGCGTGGGTGGCGATGACCGGTTCCCCGGGCTCGGCCCGCGTCTCACGCTGCTCCGGTTCCTCGGCGGACACCTCGCCCATCGGCTTCCTCGTTCTCTCGACGTCCCGTGCGGCTCCGGGACCTACTTGCCGGCGTCGGCCGCCTTCACGAGGGCGTCCTTGGTGACCAGGCCCGCGTAGACCTTGCCGTCGTCGGTGACGAGTGCGTTGACCAGGCGGGTCGAGAAGACCGTGCCCGAGCCGAACGTGCCGTGGACCTTGTCGCCGAGCGAGTCGATGAAGCCGCCGAACTCGCCGCCGGCCTTGCCCGAGGGCACGCCCTCGCCGCCGGTGTCGAAGGTGGCTATGGCGGTCCAGCCCTCGCCGATGGTCTTCATGCCGTCGTGGCCGCCGAAGCCCTTCCCGGCCTTGTGGCCCGGCGCCTCACCGAGGTCGAAGGGCTTGCCGGGGGCCTTGCGCGGAGTCTCGCCCGAGGCCTTGCCGGAGTCCTTCTCCTCGGTGACCTTCGCGCCCTTGGGCGGGGTGAAGTCGAAGGTGGAGGCGGCCGGCTTGGCGAAGCTCACCTTCGTGAAGCCCGCGTCGACGACGGCCGCGCCGCCGCTCGCCGGGGTCAGCGTGAACTTCAGCGGCATGCCGGTCTTCGCGTCCACGGCGACGGTGATCGCGCCGACCGTGGAGCCGGACTGCTTCGGCTTGACGACCAGCCTGTAGGCGTCCCGGCCGGCGACCTGGGCAGTGCCGTCCACGGTCACGGACGTGGTGTCGTCGACCGCCTTCAGGGCCTCCTCGGCGAAGTCCTTGGGCGTGGCCGGCGGCTGCTGGTCCTTGCCGTGCTCCGGGCTCTTCGAGGAGGTGCCGTGGTAGACCTCGTTGGACTTGCTGTCGTAGCCCCAGACGTCCTTGCCGTTGTGGATGACGCTGTACTCGGCGGCGTTCTCCAGCAGCGACAGCTTCTGCTTGTCCGGGCCGTCGGCGGCGACGCGCAGGGTGTGCGTGCCGGAGGCCAGTTCGGTGAGCTTGGCCGTCGGGTCGGCGGAGGAGCCGCCCTCGCCCCCGCCCTTGCCCGCGGCGCCGGACAGCAGGCCCGACTCCAGGCCGCCGAGGTCCGGCAGGCCGAGGTCCGTGCTGATCTTCACCGTGCCGGACAGCTGCTGGACGTCCGACTCGGCGATCTTCTCGATGAGTTGCTGTGCGGTGATCTTCGGGAGGTCGGGGTCCCCGGAGTCGGCGAGCGCGGGGACCAGCCCGATCGTCGCGGCGGCCACCCCCACCACGGTGACCGGGACGATGTACCGCGCGGCTTTGCGCCGCCCGGAGCGCTGCTCGTCGACCTCTCCGGCGGTCGTGCTGTCGTCGGATGCGTACGGTGCCATGTGTGCCCTACCTCCGTGGTCGGCGGCGGCTGTCCGTGTCGTCCACGCACTCGTCCCTGAGCCGCCATTCTCACCCGAACAGGTGAGGAGTGGTGTTCTTCCGTGGTGTCCATCTGACCAAATCGGCCAGGGAGATACGTCAGACCCCGGACTCAACTCCGTGTACTGCTGGGGTATGACACGGAAGGGCGGTTCCTCCCCCGACCCGTAGGGGTCGTGCGGAGAGGGCGGGCTAGCCGGCCCGGTGCACCACCGCGTCGCACAGTTCCAGGAGCGCCGTCTTCGCGGTGCACTCCGGCAGGGGCGCGAGCGCCGAACGGGCGTCCTGGGTGTAGCGGACGGTGTCCCGCCGGGCCTGCTCCAGCGCCGGGTGGGCCCGCAGCAGGCGCAGGGCCTCGGCGTGCCGGGCGTCGTCGGTGAGGTCGGAGTCGAGCAGCTCGCACAGGGCGATGTCCTCGGCGAGCCCGAGCCGGGCCGCCCGCTCGCGCAGCCGCAGCACCGGCAGCGTGGGGATGCCCTCGCGCAGGTCGGTGCCGGGCGTCTTGCCGGACTCGTGGGAGTCGGAGGCGATGTCCAGGACGTCGTCCGCGAGCTGGAACGCGACGCCGAGCCGCTCGCCGTACTGGGTCAGGACGTCCACGACCGTGTCGTCGGCGCCGGACATCATCGCGCCGAACCGGCACGACACCGCGACCAGCGAGCCGGTCTTGCCGCCCAGCACGTCCAGGTAGTGCTCGACGGGGTCCCGGCCGTCCTGCGGCCCGGCCGTCTCCAGGATCTGGCCGGTCACCAGCCGCTCGAACGCCTCGGCCTGCACCCGCACGGCCTCCGGGCCGAGGTCGGCCAGGATGTGCGAGGCGCGGGCGAAGAGGAAGTCGCCGGTGAGGACCGCGACGGAGTTGCCCCAGCGGGTGTTCGCGCTCGCGACACCGCGGCGCACGGAGGCCTCGTCCATCACGTCGTCGTGGTACAGCGTGGCGAGGTGGGTCAGCTCCACGACGACGGCCGACGGCACGATCCCGGGTGCGTACCGGTCGCCGAACTGGGCGGAGAGCATCACCAGCAGCGGGCGGAAGCGCTTGCCTCCGGCCCGCACCAGGTGCTGGGCGGCCTCCGTGATGAAGGGCACCTCACTCTTGGTGGCTTCGAGCAAGCCTTCCTCGACAGCCGCCAGTCCGGCCTGGACATCGGCTTCCAGAGCCTGGTCCCGCACGCTCAGCCCGAACGGCCCGACGTCGGTCACGAGGGGTCTCCTGTCTGCTGTGTCTGCCGGTGTTTACGCGGATTGTCGATACGTCGCTGCCCTCACTCCGGCCAGCGTATCCGGTCACGTTTCGATCACCGCCAGCACCCAGGGTTACAGGCCGGGCGGTATCCGATCACGACCGTTATGTTTTCGATCAACCTATAAGAACAGATATAAAACGACTTACCCATAGGTAGGGAACTATGCACGATTTGCCGTGATGAGTCGATGAATTCCCCTTGGCGGAAATTGCCCTGCGGGCTCGCGATCAGTGAGTTGAATCACTTGTTCCCCTTCTTCGCCCCACCTCGACATCGGCCCGTACCGCCTTCCCCGGAACGCCAGTTGAGCCTTGGCTCCCGCAAAGGATCAAGCGGCCCAAAAAGCCCCGACCAAGGTCAACCGCGCGATATGTGACTGAGGTGCTTGTTCCCGACATGTGCTCTCGCATACGTTCCCGGCCTGTCCGGCGGACGCCCAATCCTGCCGCCGCCCGGACTCCCCACAGGAACCGACTCACTCACGCAGGGCAGGAGCGGGGGACCCAGGTAAGTCGCCGGTCCGCACAGCGGCACGGCTCGGGGTGAAGCCGCGCACGGCACACAGCGCCGTACGCGGCCGGGCACCTCCCGGCCCGAACCCGACAGCTCACCTCGCAGGCGCCGGAGAGGAATTTCGCCATGGCCGGACGAGGCAAGCACCGTCGCCCCAGAACCAACCCGCTGACCCGAGGCTTCATCGCCGCCGGCACCGGCGGAGCGGCACTCACCCTGCCGCTCCTCGGCGCCACGCACGCGAGCGCCGCCGCGCCCCAGAGCGCACCCGCCGCCGCACAGTCCGTGCCGCAGGCGGCCCAGCCCGCCAAGTCCCTCGCGTACACCGTGGTCAAGGGCGACTCGCTGGCCCGCATCGCGGACAAGTACGACGTCTCGGGCGGCTGGAAGCAGCTCTACAAGGACAACCGCGCCGCCGTCGGCGACAACCCGAAGCTGATCCACCCGGGTCTGAAGCTGACGGTGAAGACCACCAAGACGGACGCGAAGAAGAAGACGGCGACCAAGTCGTCCGCCCCCGCCAAGCCGGCCGGCGGCGTCGCCCAGGCCACCCAGGCGTCCGCGAAGACCTACGCGAACAACCTCGACGGGTGGATCCGCGAGGCGCTGGACATCATGGCGCAGAAGGGGATCCCCGGGTCCTACGACGGCATCTACCGCAACGTCATGCGCGAGTCGTCCGGCAACCCCCTGGCGATCAACAACTGGGACTCCAACGCCGCCAAGGGCACCCCGTCCAAGGGTCTGCTCCAGACCATCGACCCGACCTTCCAGGCCTACCACGTGGACGGCACGTCGTGGGACCCGTACGACCCGGTCGCCAACATCACCGCGGCCTGCAACTACGCGGCCGACCGCTACGGCTCGATCGACAACGTCAACGGCCCGTACTGATCCGCCCCGCCCAGCAGTCGTTCGAGGACGACAGCGATGCCGTCGTCCTCGTTCGACAGGGTGACCTCGTCGGCCACGGCCTTGAGTTCGGGATGGGCGTTGGCCATCGCAACCCCGTGCGCGGCCCAGTCGAACATCGGGATGTCGTTGGGCATGTCGCCGAAGGCGATGGTGTCCGCCGGGCGCAGCCCCAGATGCTCGGCGGCCAGCGCCAGGCCCGTCGCCTTGGTGATCCCGCACGGCTGGAGTTCTACCGTGCCGGGCCCCGACATCGTCACCGTCGCCAGTGAGCCGACCACCGAGCGGGCCGTCGCGGCCAACTCGTCGTCGGACAGATGGGGATGGCGCAGCAGCACCTTGCTGATGGGCTCGCCCCACAGCTCGTCGCGCCGCTCGACCCGCACGGCGGGCAGGGTCGGGTGCGGCATCAGGTAGCCCGGCTCGATCAGCGTGAGCCCGTCGACCCCGTCCTGGTCGACCGCCGCGTACACCTGCCCCACCTCGGCCTCGATCTTGCCCAGGGCGGTCTCGGCCAGTTCCCGGTCCAGCGTGATGGACCACAGCAGCCGGTCCGCGCCGGCGTCGTACACCTGCGCGCCCTGCCCGCACACCGCGAGCCCCGTCGCGCCGAGGTCGTCCAGGAGCGGCCGCACTCTCGGCGCCGGCCGGCCGGTCACCACGAGGTGCTGGGCACCGGCGTCCGCCACCCGCGCGAGCACGGCGAGGGTCCGGTCGGAGAGGGTGTCGTCGCCGCGCAGCAGCGTCCCGTCCAGATCGGTGGCGATGAGTGAATATGCGATGGGTGCGGCCATGATCAGAGAATACGGACAGCGCGCCCCTTCGTTTCATCGTACGACCGACGCCGATTGCCCGGTTGAAGGCCTCTGCACCGGTTGGCAACAACATGCTCCGCTACCTACCCGAGGGGCCGCATCGAGCGGTACCTTCCAAGTGTCCAGGGGGGACTTGATCGGGGGGTCGGGTTGAGCAGTGGGCGCATTCGCGTGGCCGGGCCCGGGGAGCTCGGCGAAGGGGAGAGGGAGCGCTGGCGTGCGCTGCGCGCCGCTTCCGAGGCACCGCGCAACCCCTTCATGGAGCCGGAGTTCACCGAAGCCGTCGGCCGGGTCAGGCCGGGGGCCCGGGTGGCTGTGGTGTACGAGGGGCTGGACCCGGCCGGGTTCCTGCCCTACGAGCGCGGCCCGTTGGGGCAGGGCCGGGCGATCGGGCTCGGTGTCTCGGATGCGCAGGGCGCGATCCTGCGGCCGGGTCTGGACCTGGAGACGGACCGGCTGCTGAGGGCCTGCTCGGTGTCGAGCTTCGCCTTCGACAATCTGGAGGCCGAGCAGCGGCTGTTCGCCCGGTACGCGGCCGAGGAGCACGCCACCTACGTCATCGACGTGGAGAAGGGCTACGAGACGTACGAGTCGGTGCTGCGCTCGCAGTCGCCGAAATTCCTGAAGACCACCCTGGCCAAGGAGCGCAGGCTGGGCCGGCAGGGCGGCGAGCTGCGGTTCGTCTTCGACGAACGCGAACCGGCCGCGCTGCGCACGCTCATGGAGTGGAAGTCCGCCCAGTACCGCAGGACCGGCCGCCGGGACCGGTTCGCCCAGGAGTGGATCACCCGGCTCGTCGGGCAGCTGGCCCGGACCCGGGCACCGGAGTGCAGCGGCACGCTGTCGGTGCTCTACGCCGGTGAGCGGCCCGTCGCCGCGCACTTCGGGCTGCGTTCGTCCTCGGTGCTGGCCTGCTGGTTCCCGGCCTACGACCCGGAGTTCGCGAAGTTCTCGCCCGGTCTCGTGCTGCACCTGCGCATGGCCGAGGCGGCGGCCGCCGACGGCATCGGCATGCTCGACCTGGGGCGGGGCGCGGCCGAGTACAAGGACGCGCTGAAGACGGGCGAACTGCCCGTGTACGAGGGTGCGGTGACCCGGCCGGGGGCCGGGGCGGCACTGCACTGGCTGAGCCGCGAGCCCACGCGCCGCGCGCACAGCTTCGTCCGCAGCAGGCCGCGGCTCGCGTCGCTGGCCGCGCGGACGCTGAAGGGCGCGGCTCGGCTGCGCCGTACCTGACACACAAGGGGGGTGGGCGCATGGCCCGTTCGGCGCGTGCGCAGGAGGAGATCCGGCGGTTCCTGGACATCGGGGCGGTGCAGGTCGCAGAGCTGGACCTCGACGGTGACGAGGCGGTGCTCAGACCCGGCCCGGGAAGCCCGCCCGTGACGCACGGCGAGGTGTTCGTACTGGTCAGGAGGGGCGGCCGACCCGTGGGCACGTTGCTCGGGCGGGTTCCGGAGGGGGCGGATCCCAGAGCCGTGCTGGCGGAGCGGGCGCGGGCGGAGTTCGGTCCGGCCGTCTTCGGCGACCCCGGGGAGCCGCCGTTCACGAGTGTCGTCGTCGCCACCCGGGAGCGCGCCGGGCAGCTGGCCCGGGCGCTGGACTCGCTGCTGGCGCAGGACCATCCGCGGTTCGAGATCGTCGTCGTCGACAACGCGCCCGTCACGAGCGAGACGCGGGAGCTGATCGAGCGGAAGTACGCCGAGCGCGTGCGGTACGTCCGTGAGCCTGTTCCGGGACTCGCGGGCGCGCACAACGCGGGGCTGGACGCCGTGCGCGGCGAGGTGGTCGCCTTCACCGACGACGACGTGGTCGCCGACCCGCGCTGGCTGACCGAGCTGAGCGCGCCCTTCGCCGCCGACGCCGGGCTCGGGTGCTGCACCGGGCTGATCCTGCCCGCGCGGCTGACCACCCCGGCCCAGGTGCTGCTGGAGAGCCACGGCGGCTTCGCGAAGGGCTTCACTCCAAGGACGTACGACCCCGCGTGTCCGCCGGGCGACGAACCGCTGTTCCCGTTCACGGCCGGGCGGTTCGGCTCGGGCGCGAACATGGCGTTCCGGACGGCGGTCCTGCGTTCCGTCGGCGGCTTCGACCCGGCCACCGGCGCCGGGACGGCCGCCCGGGGCGGCGACGACCTCTACGGCTTCGTCCGCGTCCTGGCCCAGGGCCACCGGCTGCGCTACACGCCGTACGCCCTGGTGTGGCACCACCACCGGGAGACCTGGCGGGACCTGGAGACCCAGGCGTACGGCTACGGAGCCGGGCTCACCGCGTACCTCACCGCGGTGCTCGTGAACCGGCCCGCGCTGCTGCCGGCGTTCCTCACCCGGCTGCCGCGGGGTCTGGCCCATGCCCGCGCGCTGACCGCCGTACGCGAGGCGGAGGGCGGAGGGACGCCGGGTGATCACGACGTGCGGACGCATCCCTGGCCGCGGCGGCTGTCGCGGTTGCAGCGCAGGGGGATGCTGTACGGCCCGGCCGGCTATCTGAAGGCGCGGCGCGCGCTGCGCGCGACCGCTCGCGACGAGACGGCCCGGGGGGCGAGATGAAGACGGACGGCAGAGGCCGGGCGGAGCGGGGTGCGCAGGAGGGTGAGGGGCCGACGGTCCCGCCCCGTGCCCACGGCACTCCCGCCATCCCCGTCTTCCTGTACCACTCCGTGATGGACGATCCACCGGACTGGATCGCCGAGTTCACGGTCACGCCGAAGCAGTTCGGCGCGCACCTCGACGCCGTGGTCCGCAGCGGGCGCACACCCGTGACCATCAGCGCGATCGCCGATCACCTGGCCAGGCGGGCGCCGCTGCCGCCCCGGCCCGTGCTGCTCACCTTCGACGACGGGTTCGCCGACCTGCCCGGCCCCACCGCCGCGGCGCTGGCCGAACGCGCGCTGCCCGCCACCGCCTACCTCACCACCGGCGCCATCGCCCCGGGCGGCCGCAGCCTGCTGCCGCCCGCCCCGATGATGGCCCTGGCACGGGCGGCGGAGCTGGAACGTTCCGGCATGGAGATCGGCAGCCACACCGTCACGCACGCGCAGCTCGACACCCTGTCCGCCAAGGCCCTGGCGTACGAACTGCGTACCTCCAAGGCCGTACTGGAGGACGCCCTGGGGCACGAGATCCGGCACCTCGCCTACCCGCACGGCTACAACAGCCCCCGGGTACGGGCGATGTCGGCCCGGGCCGGCTACGAGACGGCGACCGCCGTGCGGCACGCGCTCAGCTCCGACCGCGACGAGCGGTACCGCATCGCCCGGCTCATCGTCCGGCGGACCCACACCGTCGCCGACGTCGAGGGCTGGCTGGCGGGGGCCGGCGCACGGATCGCGCCGTACCGCGACGGGCCGAAGACGATCGCGTGGCGCTGGTACCGGCGGGCCCGTGCGGTGGTGCACGGGCCCGAGTTCGCGGGCTGACCCTGCCGGGGCTACTTGAGCGGCTGGTTGAGGTACGGGTCGGAGACCGCCTTGCGCAGGCTGTCCCAGGCCGCGTCGTTGGCCAGCGCCAGGTTGCAGTGCGGCCCAGGGTCGCGGTAGTTCCACTGGAGGGCGGCCTTGACGCCCTCCAGGCCCCTGAGCACGCCGGGCACCTGCCCGTACCACTCGGCCTGCCGCTGCGGGCGCGCCGGGTCCGCGGCGGTGCCGAACTCGGAGAGCATCAGCGGCTTGTCGTCGGAGATGTTCGCGCGGATCCAGTCGTGCGTGGCGTTCTGGGTCTGCGCGAAGGTCAGCCAGCCCGCTTCGTGGCAGCGGTAGTAGTTGTACTGGTTGTAGCCGACCCAGTCGACGTAGTCGTCGCCCGGGTACATCTTCTTGATCTCGTCGGCGTGGTCGAGGTACCCGGTGGTGATCCACGTCCACACCACGTTGTCGACGCCCAGTTCGCGGAACCGGTCGTGGATGTGCCGGTAGGCCTTCACGTACTCGGCGGGCGTGCCGTTGTCCGGGGTGCGGGTGTCCATCTCCAGGTCGAAGGAGAGGAACACCTTCTTGCCGTAGTCCTTGATGCGCCGGGCCTGGACGTCGATGACCTCGTCGTCCAGCTTGCCGGCGGCGATCTGCTTCCAGGTCGGCTGCTGCCGCTTCGTGCCGCCCCACCACTTGCTCTCCCAGGACAGCAGCAGCAGGTGGTCCTCGCCGACGCGCCGCTCCTCCGGGGTGAGCAGCTGGCCCTCGCGCCGGGTGCCCTCGGGCAGGGACATGTCGTGGTACGTGTACACGATGTCGAGCTCGCGGCCCACGCGCTTCTCGTAGGCGCGCACCTTCTCCGGCAGGTCGTCCCGCTCGTGCGGCACGAACGCCCCGAACCAGGCGCCGCAGGGCGGTTCCAGGAGGGCCGTCGGGCGGCAGTCCGCCTTGGAACCGGCGGCTCCCGGGTCGGGCCCGGACGCGTTCCGCAGGGCGAGTACGGCGACCAGGACCGCGCTGACGACCGTGGCCGACGTGATCAGCAGACGGCGCCGGCTCGACGCGAACGGTCCGGAGGCCGACTGCCCTGCGGATGGTTTGCGGTGCTGTCCGACGGTGTCGGGGTCGCGGCGAAAGGGACGGCGGGGACGGTTGAACCTCACTGAGCGGAACCCTTCGGTGTCCTCGGCGTCGTCGCCGGCGGCGGGGAGGCGCGCAGCGGCGGACAGAACGCGACGAGTGTGGTCAGCAGCGTCAGCGTCAGCAGCACCCGCTGCGCGCTGAAGGTGTGCGTGGCGATCAGCACGGTGGCGACGAGCATCACGGCGCCGATGCTCAGGAACAGCGTCAGCATCAGCCGCTCCAGCAGGTCGGAGTGGCGGGCGAAGTCCGGGTCCCGGCGCTCCACGGGCCCCTCGGCGGGCCGCGCCCCCATCGCGGGGGCGCAGACTCTGACCACGGCCGCGCCCGGGCCCGCCGCCAGGAAGAGCACGACCGCGGCGCCCCGCAGCGGTGATCCGCCCGGCAGGGCGAGCGCGGCCAGCGCCAGCCAGCCGCCGAACGGCGGCAGCATCCGGATCACGAGTTCCTGCGGTGTCATCGCTCCGCTCCCCCTGACTGCTTCAGTGCGTAGAGCCATCCGGCGCCGTTCTCCGCCACCAGCCGGAAGCGCGGCGAGGCCGCGAGGGACTTCCGGATGCGGTCCAGCTGCGCCTTGTCGAGCTGCCCGTTCATCTCGGAGTTGGCCAGCTGCCCCTGGGTGAGCAGGAAGTAGGCGCGGGCCGGCCGCTCCACCCCGGCCATGTCATCGGCGAGGGTGGCGGCCGGTTCCCGGACGATCTTGTCGACGTGGCTGCGGGCGTCGTCGAGGAACCAGTAGTGGTCGATGCTCCAGTAGGAGGCGTACGCGTCCGGGTAGTTGCGGTTGGCGGCGACGACCAGCGAGCCGTCGGGCGCCTGGTCGAAGAGCTGCCGTACGAGGGCCACTTCCTGCGGTGGGAAGTAGTTGATCCGGTCCTTGCCGGAGTAGGCGGGGACGAACGCCAGGGTCCCGCCGAGCAGCGCGGCCAGCGGCACCCAGGTGCCGATGCCCCAGCGGCGGGACCGGGCGGTGCCGGTGGCCTGCCGGTCGCCGGTCTCCTGCGCGGCGGCGCCGGCGGCCAGGGTGCGGACCTTGGGCAGCAGAGCGGCTGCGGCGAAGAAGGCGGCGCCGGGCAGCATGAACAGCAGCACCCGGAAGATCATCTCGCTGCCGTAGCTGCTCGCCGCGAACATCGGCAGCGGGGCCGCCGCGACCAGCAGCAGGGGCCGGGCTCGGTGGCGCAGCACCCGCTGGCGCAGCACGCCGACGGCCGCGAGCAGCAGCACGGAGCCGGACAGCAGCCGGGCCGCCCAGGAGGTCGCGATCGCTCCGGTGCCGGTCGGGGTGGCGCCGTAGCCCGTCTCGACGTTGGCGCCGACGTCGCCGATGGAGCGGATCATGTCCGGCATCGCCGCGGACAGGAAGGGCAGCGCGGCCGTGAGGCACCAGGCCAGGAAGATCACCACGGTCGTGACCAGCGGGACCCAGTCGCGGTAGCGGCGGCTCAGGCACAGGGCGAGCAGGCAGACGGCCAGCATGCCCGGGGTGAGCTGGTGGGAGATGACGATCGCCACGATCATGACGGTGATCACCACCGTCCACACCGCCTGCCGCGGCCGGCCGCGCCGCACGGCGGACCGGCCGAAGCGGCGCAGGACGACCGCGAGCACGCCCACGTGCAGCGCGTACGCCACGGACTGCGGGGAGAAGTAGTCCTGCCCGACCCAGTTGGCGACGCAGAAGAGCCAGACCGCGGTCCAGATCAGCCGCCGGTCCTCGGTGAAGGTGCGGTAGATCAGCAGCAGCGGGAGCAGCAGCATCAGGCTGGAGGCCAGGGGCCACCAGGCCATGAACATCGCCGCCGAGTCCACGCCCAGCAGCCGCTGCAGGGCGGCCTGGGCGGCGAAGAAGCCCGGCCACTGGTCGTACACCGCCATGTCGCCGACCTGATCGGCCGTCTGCAGGCCGCCGGCCGTCAGCAGATGGTCGATGACCGCCTCGTGCTTCCACGCCCAGGCGTACAGCGGCGTCGGGTAGAGCACGGCCTGCGTGGCCCGCTCCATCACCAGCAGGCCCAGCACGTACGCCGCCGGCCAGGCGCCCGGCCGGCGCGGGTCGCGGACCGTGAACCAGAAGCCGGTGGTGAGCACCGCGAGCCCCGCCCAGAAGGTGGGGTGCAGCGCGCTGACCAGCCCGTAGTCGTCGAGCCGAGAGACATCGGTGTGCCGCATGGCGTACGCCCAGAGTGCGAGCGCGACGAGCAGCGGCAGCCCCGGCCAGGCGAGAGCGCGGCGCCCGGACCAGGCGGGGGGCAGGTCGGACAGATCCGTCACGGGCTCATGGGCGGGGCTCGACGACTCCGAGGAGGAGGGGCTGGAGGACTGGCTGGCCGTCTCGGGGCCGCTGCCGGGGGTGTTCGCGCCGTCCCGTGCGGGTGTGGGTTCTGGCGTGGATCTCTCCCTCGGTGTGACTGGCGGACGCACGGTGGTTCCCCCCTGGCGGTTGCTCTCTTCGGCTCTGTTCGGCTCTGCGCGGCCTCTGTTCGGCCTCTGTCGGTCCGGGGCCCGGATCGGTCTCGGCTTCCCGTTGGATCAGTCGCGGGGTGGGCCGCTCGGTGGTGCGTCGGCCGTTCGGTCGGCTATGGGGCTCGTTGTGACTGTCGTGCGGGAGCGCGCCCACGCCGTCACGGCGCGGTGGAGCAGCAGGAGCAGCGTGAGGGCGACGAGCAGGGGCGGCGCGAGGGGTGCGAGCGCGTCACGCCACACCCAGCCGCCGACCGCGACGAGATACAGAACCCCCCAGCGCCCCGGCCACGGCAGCCGCCCGCCCGCGCTCGCGAGCAGCAGCCCCAGTGGTACGAGACACAGCAACTGGCAGACCGGCGATGCCCAGCGCAGCAGCGGCTCGGGTCCGCCGAGCCCCACCGCGTCCGCCAGGAAGCCGGCCGTCTTCTCATACAACGCCCCGTCCACCGGCGGCGGTTCCCGTCCGAGGGCGGCCGGTGCGGTGTACAGGGCGATGAGGGCGGCGCCCAGCGCCGTGCCGGGCAGCCACGCGTCGCGCCGGGTGCTCAGCGTGACGGCGGCGACGAACACCACGAGCAGCAGGCCGCCCGCGGTGAGCGACGGCAGGGGCAGGCCCTCCAGCAGCTGACGGCCGGTCAGGGTCGCTTCGGTGGCCCGGTCGAGCCACGGCAGGTCCCGCAGCGGGGCCCAGAAGAACACGACGGCGACACCGAGCAGGCTCCACAGGGCGCCTCTCAGCCGCCGTTCCCGCGGCTCCTGGTCCGGTTCCCCCGGGTCGTGGGGCGGTGGCTGCCCGGCCGGCCCTTCCGGCCGCACGATCAGGGCCAGCGTGTCCGCCTGCAGCGCCTCGCGCTCGTAGCCGGGGCGCCCTATGAAGAGCGTGACCGTCTCCTGGTCGCCCTCCTTGGACTCGTAGGCGGCCCGGCGGGCCCACGTCGTGCCGTATCCGGCGGTGGCGTTGAGTTTCGCCCAGTGGGTGCCGTAGGCGGGTTCGGTGGGCGTGCGGACGGCGGGTGGGCCGTCGTCGTGGCGCAGGGCCGCGCGCAGCCCGGCCACGGAGACGACGGCGATCAGCGTCATGCTCAGCAGCACCGCCCAGCCCGCGCCCGCGATACCGGACGGGGTGAACAGCACGGCCGCGCTGCCCAGCACCAGGGCGCACATGGCCCCTTGGAGCGCGGCGAGCACACCCGTGCGCCCCTGGACGCGCAGCACGCCGATGTAGAGCTCCACCACCACCCGCGGCAGGGCGCCCAGGGCGAGCAGCCTCAGCACGGTCGAGCCGTGCTCGGCGTAGTCGGGGCTGAAGGGCGTGAGGATGTACGGGGCGAAGACGACCAGCACGGCCACGACCGGGACCAGCAGCAGCGTCATGCGCCGCAGGGCACCCCGGACGCCGTCGGCGAGCTGGCGGGGGTCGTGCGAGGCGTGCGCGGTGAGCGACGAGGCCATGTTGATGGCCATGAACTCCATCGTGCCGCCGACGGTGTAGGCCACGTAGAAGTAGCCGTTCTCGGCGGCGCTGAAGCGGACCGCGACCATCACCGGCAGCAGGTTGATCATCGCCAGGCTGAACAGGGCGCCCAGCGAGTCCCCGGCCAGGAAGCGGCCCATGTCCTTGATCTTCGGGACTTCCTTGTCCCGGTCGGCCTCCGCCTGGCGCGGGATGAGCCGGCGGAAGATCAGCCAGCCCAGCGGCAGGGTGGAGAAGGCGATCGCCACCGCCCAGGAGACGAAGATGCCGAGCACGGGCAGCATGCCGGCGAAGACGGCCAGGAGGACCAGCTTCCCGACCGAGAACACCGCGTTCCCGGCGGGCACCCACTCCGCCTTGCGCAGTCCGGTGAGCACTCCGTCCTGGAGGGTGAGCAATGCCCACGCCACGCAGGCCGCGACGAACACCGCTCCCGCCACGGGCGTGCCCAGGGGCGCGTAGGAGGCCCCCCACGCGTCGAGCGTGAGCAGGAAGACGGCGGCCGCGAGCGCCACGACCAGCGAACTGGCCACGTACGTGCCCCACACCAGGCGCCCGGTCTGGCGTCCCGCGCGCGGGACGAAGCGGACGACGGCGCCGATCATCGTGGTGGCGGTGATGCTGGCGAGCAGCCGCATCGCGGCGATCGCGGCCGAGCCCTGGCCGACGGCCTCCTCCGTGTAGTAGCGGGCGGCCACCATCCAGAATCCCAGGCCCAGTACGGCGGAGACGCCGGTGCTGAGCATGAGGAAGTAGGCGTTCTTGAAGAGCGAGTCGTGGGTGTGGTCGCCACCGGCAGGCTTCGGTCCGCCGCCGCCGGTGCGCGCGGCGGCGGGCTCGTGCACCTGGATCTCAGTCACGGGACTGTTCCAGCCCTCCCGGTGTCGGCCTGCTCCGAGGCAGCTCTTCCTCTCCCGGCGCCCGCACCGGCCGCGCCCCGGACCGCTCCAGCACCTCGGCCGCCGCCCGCGCCCGCAGCGGATCCACGGGCAGCGCGTGCCGGGCGAACCAGCGGGCCGCCTCGGGCGCCGGCGAGGGGTCGGTGAACTCCGCACCGGCGTAGTCGTCCAAGGGCGGGTCGTAGAGGTAGCCGACGACGATGCCCTGTCGTGCCAGAGCCGCCACCACCGCGTCCCGGTCGGCCACGAACAGCGGCACACGGAACAACGGCTGCGTGCCGTAGGTGTCACGCGGCTTGGCCCAGGGCGTGGCGAGCAGCAGCTCCGTGCCCGCCCGGCAGGCGTCCAGGACGTCGTCCAGCCGGTCGAGCCCCCGGCCGATGCGCCGCAGCCGCAGCCGGCCCGCCTCCAGGCGGTAGTCGTGCATGTCGACGCGCACCCATGGGTGGTGGGCGTCGAGCCCGGGCGTCTCACGGGCGGCGAGGGCGAGTTCGTCCGGGCGCAGCGGCATCCGGATCTCCTCGCGGTCCGCCAGCCCCAGCAGCCGGATCGCGGCCCATGCGGCGCGCCGCAGCCGCAGCCCGCGCACCGCCGCCTCCGCGTACGGCCGGACCAGATAGGCCAGTTCGGCACTGGTCCGGCGCGGCGCGAGCAGTCCGGCGCAAGTCTTCTCCACCGCCTCCCGCAGTCCCGGGTCGGCGAGCGAGAGCATGCCTCCGGCCTTGGCCCCGACGTGCTTGGACAGGCTGAACACGGAGGCCTCGCCCCACGCCCCGACCGGTCTGTCCCCCACCCGGCTGCCGATCGCGTGCGCCCCGTCCTCGAACAGCGGGATGCCCAGCGTGTCGCACTTCTGCCGCAGGCGCGGCGCCGGGTCCGGGTTCCCGTACAGGTTCGTCGTGAGCACGGCCGACACCGAGCCCCACACCTCGTCCGGCACGGCGTCGACGTCGATGGACGCGTCGAGCGGGTTCAACGGCGCCTGCACCGGCCGCAGTCCGGCCGCGAGCACGACGAAGAAGATCACGTCGTCGTTGACCGGCGACATCAGCACCCGCCCGCCGGGCGGGCACCAGTGGCGCAGCGCCACGTACAGCCCGAAACGGCACGACGGTACGTACACACATTCCCGGCCGAGCCGGGCGCGCATGGTCTCTTCCAGCCGCTTCGGCTGTGCACCATGCCGCACCGAACCCGGACCGGCCTCCCCTATGGCCATCCGCCCCCCAGATGTGCCGTGGGAAAGCCCCCTCCCCGAGGCCTTCCGGCACCCGCCCAGAGTCGCCCCGTTCGCACCGCTCCGTCAAGATTGCGTCGCGTCCTGTGGATAACTTCCGGCACGTACGAATGTGGCGTCCCGTCCGGCGCGCCGGAGTCGCCCCGTCCGGTCCCACCCGGGCCCACCTGCCCCGTTCGTCCCTCTCCGCCTCCTCGGACTCTGCCCAGGACCGGCGTGTCACCCGTAACGTGTGGCACGACCACGAACACGTGGCGACGACATGGCACACCCGAAAGCGAGGCAGCACCCGATGCCCCCCTTCGATGTCCCCGAGGGCGACCCCTTCGGCCCGCACAACCTGCCGTACGGCGTGTTCTCCCTGCCCGGCTCGTCCCACCGGACCGTGGGCGTCCGGCTCGGCGACCACGTGCTGGACGCGGGCGCGGCGGCCCACGCGCTCGGCTCGCCATACGCCTCCCTGCTCGCGCGGCCGACCCTCAACCCGCTGCTGGCCGCCGGCCGCACGGCCTGGTCGGACGTGCGCCGGGCGCTGACCGCCTGGGTGACCGTGCCGTCCCACCGCGAGACCGTCGCACCGCTGCTCCACCCCCTGGCGTCGGTGACCCTGCACCTGCCGTTCGAGGTCGCGGACTACGTCGACTTCTACGCCTCCGAGAACCACGCCCGCAACGTCGGGCAGATGTTCCGCCCCGACGCCGAGGACTCCCTCACCCCCAACTGGAAGCACCTGCCGATCGGCTACCACGGCCGCTCCGGCACGGTCGTCGTCTCCGGCACGGAGGTCGCCCGCCCGTCCGGCCAGCGCAAGGCGCCCACGGACGCCGCTCCCGTCTTCGGCCCGTCCGTCCGCCTCGACATCGAGGCCGAGGTCGGGTTCGTCGTCGGCGTGCCCTCCCGGATGGGCGCGCCGGTGGCCCTCGGCGACTTCCGCGAGCACGTGTTCGGGCTGTGCCTCCTCAACGACTGGTCCGCGCGCGACATCCAGGCGTGGGAGTACGTGCCCCTCGGCCCGTTCCTCGGCAAGTCCTTCGCCACGTCGGTGTCGGCCTGGATCACCCCGCTGGACGCCCTGGAGGAGGCGCTCGTGGCGCCTCCGGCCCGGACGCACGAGCTGCTGCCCTACCTGGACGACAGCGACGAGGAACCCGGCGGCTACGACCTGCGGATCAGCGTCGCCGTCAACGGCCACGTCGTCTCCGAGCCCCCCTTCTCCACGATGTACTGGACGGCCGCCCAGCAGCTGGCGCACATGACCGTCAACGGCGCCTCCCTGCGCACCGGCGACCTGTACGGCTCCGGCACCGTGAGCGGCCCGGCGGCAGGGGAGCGCGGCTCCCTGCTGGAGCTGACCTGGAACGGCCGCGATCCGCTCGAACTCCCCGACGGCAAGCGGACGTTCCTGGAGGACGGCGACGAGGTGACCCTCTCTGCCTGGGCTCCGGGGCCGAACGGCGTGCGGGTGGGGCTGGGCGAGGTGACGGGGCGGGTGGTCCAGGGCTGACGCCGACCCGCCGGGAGCCGGCTCTCCGGGGCGTCCGACGGTCGCCCCTCCCGTCTCTTCCGTTGTCGTTCAGCCCCTGACGCACACCGCCCGGCCCGTCATACTGGGCGCGGGGCGGTGTGCCCGCACGTACGCCACGCTCGGCGTGGCCACCGGTGCGCACAGCGACCGCCCTCCCCCGCACGACCCGTAGCCGCCCCTCTTCCGACGAGGAACCGGAGCCCGTGGCCATGACCGTCTGCCTGCTCCTGCTGAGCGTCGTCGCCGTGACGGCCGCCGTCCCCGCTCCCCGTGCGCTCACCCGGGCCGCGTGGCCCGAGCGGGAACCGGTGGTCGCGCTGTGGGTCTGGCAGTGCCTGGTGGCCACGGTTCTGCTGTGCTGCGTGACGGCACTCTCGCTGGGCGCCGCGGCCGTCTTCGGTACCGTCCGCGCCCAGCTCTTCGCCCCGGCGCCCCCCGCGGTGACCGCGGCGTACGACCTGTCCACCGCCCCGCCCTGGGCCGCCGCCCTCACCCTGCTGCTGGCCTGCGGTGCCGCCTGGACGACGGCGATGCTCGCGCGGGAGCTCGTCGAGGCCCGCCGGCGCCGCGCCCAGGCCCGCGCCCACCTGCGCGAGCGCGCCCCCGACCTGCCGGCCGGCCTGCCCGCGGCGCGGGGACCGCTGCTGGTCCTGGAGGACGAGTACCCGGAAGCCTGGTGGATGCCCGGCAGCCCGCCCCAGCTGATCGTCACCACGGGTGCCCTGCACCGCCTCACCGGCCGCCAGATCGACGCGGTCCTCACCCACGAGCGGGGTCACGCCCGGGCCCGCCACGACTGGTTGCTGCACCTGTCCACGGCCCTGGCCACCGGCTTCCCGCGCATCCCGCTGTTCGCCCACTTCTGCGACCAGACCCACCGCCTGGTCGAACTGGCCGCCGACGACACGGCCTCCCGCCGCTGCGGCCACCTCACCACGGCCCTGGCCCTGATCGAGCTCAACCAGCACCGCGGCGTCCTGTCCTGCGCCTCCAGCCACCGCCTGCTGGGCGAGCGGGTCGACCGGCTCCTGGAACCGCCGCCCCGGCTGGGCCGCCGGCACCGGGCCCTGACCACCACGACGGCGGCACTCGTACCGCTGCTGCCCCTGCTGATCGCGTTCGCCCCGGGCCTGACGGCACTGTCGTAGCCGGGCCGGGCCGGGCCGGGCCCGGCGGCTGGGGGGGTCTCGCGGGTGCACCGGTCCGGCGGTTCGCGGCGCTCGCGGGCGTACCGGCCCGGCGGCCGTAGCCTCCCGCGTGGCGTGCCGACCCGGCGGCCGTCGCCTCTTGCGGGGCGTGCCGTCCCGGCGGCCCTCGGTGTCCGCGGGCGTACCCGGCCCCTGCGGTCGGTGGCTCCCGAGGCACACCCGGCCCGGCGGTTCGCGGCGCTCGCGGGCGCGCCGGGCCGGCGGCCGTCGGCTCTCGCGGGCGGGCCGTCCCGGCGGCCGGTGGCGGATCTCCTCGCGGGGTGGCCGAAGCGCCAGGTCATCCGTCGGGTCGGTCACACTCCCGGTGGCGCAACATTCCCGCAACACCACTTTTCCTATCGGATAGGTATGGTCCGAACCATGCCCAGTGACCGCATCCGAGACCACGCCGGACAGGGAGCCGCGACCACCGTCGCCGCCCACCGCGCGCGGCGACGGCTGCGCGCCGACCGGGCCCGGCAACTGGCCGACCCGCTCCGCCGATTGCTGCTCACCGGCGCCTTCCCCGACGGTGTCCTGCCCCACGAGTCGACCCTCGCGACCGAGTACGGCGCCAGCCGCAACACGGTCCGCGAGGCGCTCGACCTGCTGCGGGCCGAGGGCCTCGTGGAGCGCCAGCCCGGCGTCGGCACCGTGGTCGTGGCCCACAAGTACCCCCACGGCCTCGACCGCCTGATGGGCCTCGCGGAAACCCTCCGCGAACACGGGCAGGTCACCAACGAGGTCCGCACCATGGGCCCCGCCCCGGCACCCGCGCCGGTCGCCGACCGCCTCGGACTCGCCCCCGGCACCGACGTCCTCTACATCGAACGCCTGCGCAGGCTGGGCGGTCTGCCCCTGTCCCTCGACCTCACCTACATCCCCCTGGACATCGGCACCGGACTGCTCGGCGCCGACCTGGAGAACACCGACGTCTTCCGCCTCCTGGAAGCAGTCACCGGCCAGCGCCTCGGCCATGCCGAGATCACCCTGGAAGCGGTCAGCGCGGACACCCATTCGGCCGCCGTGCTCGAAGCCCCGCGCGGCGCCGCCGTCCTCATGCTGGAACGCCTCACCCACCTCGCGGACGGCCGCCCGGTCGACCTGGAGTTCATCCGTTTCCGCGGCGACCGCATCACCATGAGCGGCCTGCTGCACCGGACCCGGTAACCAATCCGCTCGCGCACATCCCTGGAGACAGCCATGCCCTTGGCGCCCCAGCGGGCCGACGTGCCCGTGACCATCGACGAGTCGAAGTGCATCGACGGCTGCACGCTCTGCGTGGACATGTGCCCGCTGGACTCCCTCGCCATCGACGAGCGCAACGGCAAGGCCTACATGCATGTCGACGAGTGCTGGTACTGCGGCCCGTGCGCGGCCCGCTGCCCCACCGGGGCCGTCACGGTCAACATGCCCTATCTGCTCCGGTGAGAGGCCGAAACCGTCATGTCCCGAACCACCATGCAACGCACAGCAGTCGCGATCTCCGCCGGCGCCCTCCTGCTCCCGCTCAGCGCCTGCGGCGGTGACGCCGAGGCCGGCGGCGGCTCCACGGTGACCGTCACCGTCGGCTACCAGTCCAGGACGATCAACACCGTCACGGCGGGCACCCTGCTCCGCTCCCTCGGCTCCTTCGAGAAGCAGCTCAACTCCCTGCACGACGGCGTCAACTACAAGGTGAACTGGCAGGACTACGCCACCGGAGCCCCCATCACCGCGCAGATGACCGCGGGGAAGATCGACATCGGCTCGATGGGCGACTTCCCCCTCCTCATCAACGCGGCCCGCGGCAAACAGCTGAACAGCCCCACCCGCCTGGTCTCGGTCACCGGCTACAACCTCCGCGGCGGCCTCAACACCATCGTCACCGCACCCGGTTCGAAGCTGACCTCCCTGAAGGACCTGAAGGGCAAGAAGGTCTCCACGAGTGTCGGCTCGGCCGCCGACGGCACCCTCGTACGGGCCCTGCAGCGCGCCGGCATCGACCCGAACAGCGGCATCGAGAAGCTCAACCAGCAGCCCTCCGTCGGCGCCTCCGCCCTCGCGGCGGGCAGCGCGGACGCGCTGTCCCAGTTCGTCGCCTGGCCGGGCCTGCTCGCCTTCCAGGGCAAGGCGAAGGCGATCTACGACGGGGCCCGGCTGAACCTGCCCACCTTCCACGGCGTCACCGCCCGCGAGGACTTCGCGAAGCAGCGCCCCGCCGTACTGGAGGCCTTCCTGAAGGCCCAGGCGGAGGCGACCGACTACCTGAACGAGCACCCGGTGGAGGCCGCCGAGAAGGTCGCCGAGGCGACCGGCCTGCCCGCGGAGGTCGTCTACCTCTACAACGGTGATCACGGCATCGCCACCTTCGACCCGGCCATCAAGCCCCAGCTCGTCTCCGCGCTGAAGCAGGACGTGTCGATCCTCAAGTCGGCGAAACTCACCGGCGACGTGGACGTCGACTCCTTCGTCGACGACCGGTACGTGAAGAAGGCCCTCGGACCGGATGCGTACGCGAAGCATCTCGCCACGAAGCCCGCACCGGCCACGAGCGAGGCGTGGCCCAAGGGCGCCTCGAAGACCGTCACGTTCGACTCCCCCTCCCTGCTGCTGCGTTACGTGGCCGGGCACCGTGACGACCTGCGCGCCGCCTACGTCCCCGACACCACCACCGGCACGCTCTGGTTCGCCGACAAGGCCGTGTGGGTGGCCGACGGCGACAAGCTGCTGCCCTTCGTCACCCCCGACACCGCGCAGGCGTACATCGCCGCACACGGCGGAGCGCGGGTCGTCTCGTACGCCGACGCCCTGGAGCGGGCCTCGTGAGGCGGTACGCGCTCCGCGTGGTGTCGCTGGCCGCCGCCCTCGGCCTGTGGCAGGCGCTGACCAGCTGGAACGTCGACCTGTGGCTGCGCTTCTCGCAGTTCCCCACGGTCACCGACGTGGCCCGGACCTTCGCCGCCCGGGTGTCCGGTCCGGACTACTGGACGGACCTCACCGACAGCCTCGCCAGGATCCTCACCGGTTTCCTGCTGGCCGCCGTCCTCGGTGTGGCCACGGGCGTGCTCGTGGCGCGCTCGCGTCTCGCCGAGGACCTGCTCGGACCGGTGCTGGAGGTGATCCGGCCGGTCCCGGCCATCGCCCTGGTCCCCGTCGCGATCCTGCTCTTCCCCTCCAACGAGCAGGGCATCGTCTTCATCACCTGCACCGCCGCCTTCTTCCCGGTGCTGGTCTCCACCCGGCACGCGGTGCGCGCCCTGACGCCCGTGTGGGAGGAGGCCGTGCGCACCATGGGCGGCGGCCGGTGGCGGATCCTCGGCTCGGTCGTCCTGCCGGGGGCGCTGCCCGGCGTGTTCGGCGGCCTGTCCGTCGGCATCGGCGTCTCGTGGATCTGCGTGATCTCCGCCGAGATGATCTCCGGCCAGTACGGCGTCGGTTACCGCACCTGGCAGGACTACACCGTCGTCGACTACCCCGGCGTGTTCGTCGGCATGGTCACCATCGGCGTCCTCGGCTGGCTCACCTCCACGGCCGTGGAACTGCTGGGCCGCCGCCTCACCCGCTGGCTGCCGCGCACCGCGTACGTGCCCGGTGCCCGGCCACCCCGGCCCGACCGGCCCGTGACACCGGCACCGGCCGCCCCCGCCGCCGTCCCCGGAGGGGCCCGATCCGAGGAGGCACGCGATGAGCACCTCGTCTGAGACCATCTCGAACACCCCGCCCGGGGCTGCCCGGGACTCCTCGTCCGAGGCCGCCGCCCCCGCCGCCCCCGTACGCGGGACCCGGCTCACCCTCGCCGGTGCCTCCCTCGGCCGCCCCGGCGCGCCCGCCCTGGACGAGGTCGGCCTGGACATCGCCCCTGGCGAGATCCTCACCGTCGTCGGCCCCTCCGGCTGCGGCAAGTCGACCCTGCTGCGCACCCTGGCCGGTCTGCTGTCGCCGCTCGCCGGCGAGATCACCCAGGACGGAAAGCCGCTGACCGGCCCCTCCGCCGACCGCGCCCTGGTCTTCCAGGAGGACGCCCTGCTCCCCTGGCGCACCCTGCGCGCCAACGTCGAACTCCCCCTCGCGATCCGCGGCGTGCCCCGCGCCGAGCGCCGGAAGCAGGCCCAGACCTGGCTGGAGCGGGTCGGGCTCGGCTCGCAGGAACGGCAGTTGCCGCACCGGGTCTCCGGCGGGCAGCGCCAGCGCGTCCAGCTGGCCCGCGCCCTGGCCGGACGCCCGCGCGCCGTCCTCATGGACGAGCCGTTCGGCGCGCTCGACGCGCAGACCCGCGCGGGAATGCAGGACCTGCTGGTGGAGGTGCTCCAGGGCACGGGCGCCACCGTCGTCTTCGTCACCCACGACGTGGACGAGGCACTGTTCCTCGGCGACCGCGTGGCCCTGCTCGGCGCGGGCGGCCTCCTCGCCGTCCGGGACATCCCCCGCCCGCGCGAGCGCGGCGCACACGACGACCCGGCGCGCGTGGCCCTGCGGCGCGACGTCCTCACCTCGCTCGGTACGTGAAAGGCACCCCGGTGACCACCTCCGTGAACCCCCCAGCGGACACCCCCCTGGCCGTCCCGCCCCTCGCCGACGCCGAGGAACTGGCCTGTGACGTACTCGTCATCGGCGGCGGCACTGCCGGCACCATGGCCGCCCTGACGGCCGCCGAGCACGGCGCGAACGTGCTGCTGCTGGAGAAGGCCCACGTCCGTCACTCCGGCGCGCTCGCCATGGGCATGGACGGCGTCAACAACGCGGTCATCCCGGGCCGCGCCGAACCCGACGACTACGTCGCCGAGATCACCCGCGCCAACGACGGCATCGTCGACCAGTCCACCGTCCGCCAGACCGCCACCCGCGGCTTCGGCATGGTGCAGCGGCTGGAGTCCTACGGCGTGAAGTTCGAGAAGGACGAGCACGGCGACTACTCCGTCCGCCAGGTGCACCGCTCCGGCTCCTACGTCCTGCCGATGCCGGAGGGCAAGGACGTCAAGAAGGTCCTGTACCGGCAGCTGCGGCGGCGCGAGATGCGGGAGAGGATCCGCATCGAGAACCGGGTCATGCCGGTGCGTGTCCTCACCGCCGGGGGGCGGGCCGTGGGGGCGGCCGGCTTCAACACCCGCACCGGGCGGTTCGTCCAGGTCCGCGCGGGCGCGGTGATCCTCGCGACGGGCGCCTGCGGCCGCCTCGGCCTGCCCGCCTCCGGCTACCTGTACGGCACCTACGAGAACCCCACCAACGCGGGCGACGGCTACGCCATGGCCTATCACGCGGGCGCCGAGCTCACCGGCATCGAGTGCTTCCAGATCAACCCGCTGATCAAGGACTACAACGGCCCGGCCTGCGCCTACGTCGCCAACCCCTTCGGCGGCTACCAAGTCAACCGGCACGGCGAGCGCTTCGTCGACTCCGACTACTGGTCGGGCCAGATGATGGCCGAGTTCGCGGCGGAGGTCGCCTCCGACCGGGGCCCGGTCTACCTGAAGCTGAGCCATCTCCCCGAGGAGTCGGTCTCGGCCCTGGAGACGATCCTGCACTCCACCGAGCGCCCCACCCGCGGCACCTTCCACTCCGGCCGCGGCCACGACTACCGCACCCACGACATCGAGATGCACATCTCCGAGATCGGCCTGTGCGGCGGCCACTCCGCCTCCGGCGTCCGCGTGGACGACCACGCCCGCACGACCGTGCCCCGGCTGTACGCGGCCGGCGACCTGGCCTGCGTCCCGCACAACTACATGATCGGCGCGTTCGTCTTCGGCGACCTCGCGGGCGCGGACGCCGCCCAGTACTCGGCCTACGACGGGGAATTGCCGGGGGACCAGCTGCGCGAGGCGCACGAGCTGATCTACCGCCCGCTGCGCAACCCCGACGGCCCTCCGCAGCCCCAGGTCGAGTACAAGCTGCGCCGCTTCGTGAACGACTACGTGGCCCCGCCCAAGTCCGGCGCCCGGCTGTCGCTGGCCCTGGAGGCGTTCGAGCGGATGCGGGACGACATCGCCGCGATGGGCGCCCGCACCGCACACGAACTGATGCGCTGCGCCGAGGTCACCTTCATCCGCGACTGCGCGGAGATGGCCGCGCGCTCCTCCCTGGCCCGTACGGAGTCCCGCTGGGGCCTCTACCACGACCGCCTCGACCATCCCCAGCGTGACGACGCGTCCTGGTTCCACCATCTCGATCTGCACAAGTCCCCCTCTGGTGCGATGGAGTTCACGGCCCGCCCCGTGGCTCCCTATCTCGTTCCGGTCGACGGCTTCGATCCCGTCGGTGGCCCGTCCCGTGTTCTCGGCGAGGTCCACGCCGAGGATGTGGCCACGGCCGGCTCGCGGGACGTGGCGCCGGTCGCGGCACTGGTGGGAGCTGCGGACCCGGAGCCCACTGCGGCGCCGCAGACTTCGGTCACCGCCCCGTCCGGTGAGGAGTCCTCCGCCCGCCTGCTCGAACTCGTCGCCCTCGCCGAGGAGCAGCCCGAACTCGGTGCTCTTCAGCCGTACTTGACGGACCCCACGCCCGCCGTGCGCCGCGAGGCCGTCGCCGTGCTCACCGAGACGCTGCCGCCCGGGACGGGCACCGCCCTCGCCGCCGCCCTGCGCGACAGCACCGCCGAGGTGCGGGCCACCGCGGCCGCGTCACTGCGCGAGCTCGTCGAGACACTCCCGGCCGAGCCCGACCTGCGCGACGGCCTCGCCGCCGCCCTCGCCGAGCCGGACCCGGTGGTCCGCGCCGCCGCCCTGGACGTCCTGCGCGCCCTGCGTCTCGGAGACGCCGCCCTCTTCGCGGACTCCCTAGCCGACTCCGACATCGCCGTCCGCATCGAGGCCGTCCGCGCCCTGGTGTCGGTCGACGCGGCAGGCGAACTGGCCCGTGCCGCGGTCGGCGACCCGTCCCGCGAGGTCCGCGTCGCGATCGCCAAGGGCCTGGCCACGGTGGGTGCCGAGCGCCCGGCCGATCGCGCGCCGGCCGCCGATCCCGCCGCCGACGCGATCGAAGCCGCCCTCACCGGCCTCCTCGACGACCCCGACGCCCTGGTGCGCGCAGCGGCCTACGGGGCACTGGGGACGACCGGCTGCCCGGCGCCCCTCACCGCGCGCGCCGTGGCCGCCCTGTCCGAGCCGGCCTGGCAGGTCCGGGCCGGAGCCGCCACGGCCCTGTCCGTCGCCGACCCCGACGTGGCCGTCGCAGCCCTCGCCAAGGCTCTGGCGGACTCCAACGCCGACGTCCGCAAGGCCGCCGTCCTGGCCCTGACCCGGCACCGCGCGACCGAGGAGGCCCGGGCGGCCCTCGCCACGGCGACGACGGACTCCGACGCGGATGTCAGGGCGTACGCGGGACGGGCGTTGTGACCGGTCCGGCCCCGTGCCCCGTCTGAACCTGCTCTATATCCAGTCGTCGGGTTCCGGCTCCGCGTCCATCTCCGGCCAGTCGTCCGGCTCGCCCGCGTCCCGGCCGGGGGCGTGAGCGGGGCCGGGCTCCTGGGCCTGGGCCGGGCCCGCTGCCGGAGCCGGCCCGCCCAGGGCCGCCAGAACCCCGAGCACGCCCTCCCCGTACGTGGCGAGCTTCTTCTCGCCGACCCCGCTGATCCCGCCGAGCTCCCCCACCGACGTCGGCCACACCGTGGCGATCTCCCGCAGTGTGGCGTCGTGGAAGATCACATACGCCGGGACGCCCTGCTCACGAGCCTGCTCGGCGCGCCAGGCGCGCAGTGCCTCGAAGGCCGGCAGCAGTTCCTCGGGCAGCTCGGCGGCGACCGCCTTGCCCTTGCGCTCGCCCCGGCCGGAGCCGGAGGACGAGGACCCCGACCGGGAGGTCACGGGCTTCTTCGGCTCCTTGCGCAGCGGCACGTCCCGCTCCCGTCGCAGCACCGCCCCGCTCGCCTCGGTCAGCACCAGCGTGCCGTACTCGCCCTCCACCGCGAGCAGCCCCTGGGCGAGCAACTGGCGGATGACACCCCGCCATTCGCCCTCGGTGAGCTCCTCGCCGATGCCGAACACGGACAGCTGGTCGTGGTCGAACTGGATGACCTTGCCGGTGCGCTTGCCCAGCAGGATGTCGACGATCTGCACCGCGCCGAACTTCTGCCCGCGCTCCCGCTGCAGCCGGACCACCGTGGACAGCGCCTTCTGCGCCGCGATCGTGCCGTCCCAGGTCTCCGGCGGGGTCAGGCACGTGTCGCAGTTGCCGCAGCCGGACGGATCCGGGTCCTGGCCGAAGTAGGCGAGGAGCTGGCCGCGGCGGCACTGGGCCGTCTCGCACAGCGCGAGCATCGAGTCCAGGTGGGCCTGGGCGCGGCGCCGGAAGGCCTCGTCGCCCTCGCTGGACTGGATCAGCTTGCGCTGCTGTATGACGTCGTTCAGCCCGTAGGCCATCCAGGCCGTCGACGGCAGTCCGTCGCGGCCGGCCCGGCCCGTCTCCTGGTAGTACCCCTCGACCGACTTGGGCAGGTCGAGGTGGGCGACGAAGCGGACGTCCGGCTTGTCGATGCCCATGCCGAAGGCGATGGTCGCCACCACGACCAGGCCGTCCTCGCGCAGGAAGCGGGACTGGTGGGCGGCGCGCGTGCCCGCGTCCAGGCCCGCGTGGTACGGCACCGCCTCGATGCCGTTGCGGCTGAGGAACTCGGCGGTCTTCTCCACCGAGTTGCGCGACAGGCAGTAGACGATGCCGGCGTCGCCCGCGTGCTCCTCGCGCAGGAAGTTCAGCAGCTGCTTCTTCGGATCGGCCTTGGGCACGATCCGGTACTGGATGTTGGGCCGGTCGAAGCTCGCCACGAAGTGGCGGGCCGTCGGCATGTTCAGCCGCTCGGTGATCTCCTGGTGCGTCGCGCGGGTGGCCGTCGCCGTCAGCGCGATCCGCGGCACGTCCGGCCAGCGCTCGCCGAGGAGGGACAGCGCCAGGTAGTCGGGCCGGAAGTCGTGGCCCCACTGGGAGACGCAGTGCGCCTCGTCGATCGCGAAGAGGGAGATCTTGCCGCGGGAGAGCAGATCGAGCGAGCTCTCCAGCCGCAGCCGCTCCGGCGCCAGGTACAGCAGGTCGAGCTCGCCGGCGAGGAACTCGGCCTCCACCATCCGCCGCTCGTCGAAGTCCTGCGTGGAATTCATGAAACCGGCCCGCACGCCCAGCGCCCGCAACGCGTCCACCTGGTCCTGCATGAGGGCGATGAGCGGGGAGACGACCACGCCCGTGCCCGGCCTGACCAGGGACGGGATCTGGTAGCACAGCGACTTGCCGCCACCGGTCGGCATCAGCACGACGGCGTCGCCGCCCGCCACCACATGGTCGATGACGGCTTCCTGCTCGCCGCGGAAGGCGTCGTAGCCGAAGACCCGGTGCAGCGCGGCCAGCGTCTCACTCGCGTCGGCGCCGAGGGGCCCGGCGGGACCGCTGCCCGCGCCGATCCCGGCCCCGGTCCTCCCGGCCCCGGTCACCGCGTCCAGTTCCGTCATCACACCCGTCCCGCCCGTAGCGCCCATCGTTGCGTCCCCCGTGCGTCGCGCCTCGACCACTGCGTCCACCATAGGCGCCGGCACCGACAGCCCCGGAGTTATCCACAGGTCCGCCCCGTAGGGCTGCGTCAAGGACACGATCGTCGTTCACGCGTTCGCCGGAGACCTGCCCGTTTCCGGCGGATAGTCTGAATGCACCCGCGAGACTCCGTCCCATGGGAGCCCTGATGAGCGTCGCACCGAAGGCGTCCAAGCCCACCTGGCCGACCCCGCCGGAAGGCGGCTGGACCGCCGACGACCTGGACCGCCTCCCGAATCTTCCTCCGCACACGGAGCTGATCGACGGGAGTCTCGTCTTCGTGAGTCCGCAAACCCTGTTCCACTCACGCGCTGTCGACTTCTTCAATTGGCAGCTGCAGTCCCTCGCACCCGCGGAGTACGAGGTCATTCGCGAGTTCACCATCGACATCGACCGCCAGAACCGGCCGGAGCCGGATGTGATCGTGGTACACGGAGACGTTGTAGAGGACCCCGGGCAAACCCGGTATCCGGCGGAGTCCGTCCTGCTCGCCATCGAGGTCGTCTCCGCGGACTCCGTTTCACGGGACCGCGAGACCAAGCCTCTGAAGTACGCCCGGGCCGGGATCCCGCACTACTGGCGTGTGGAGAACGAGAAGGGACTCGCCGCGGTGCACGCCTTCGAGCTGGAGCCCACCACCGGTGCGTACACGAGCGTCGGAATCTTCCGGGAGCGGATGAAGGTCAGCGCCCCGTTCCCCGTGGACCTGGATCTGACCGGCATCAAGCCGCGCCGCAAGGGCGGCGAGTAGCCGCCACGCCGCCAAGCACAGCGGCCCGGCCCCCGAGTGGGGAACCGGGCCGCTGCCGCTCGGGCGGCGCAGCTCAGCGCACGAACACGCCCGCCTGTCCCGCCAGATCCAGGAAGTACTGCGGCGCCACACCGAGCACCAGCGTGACCGCCACGCCCACCCCGATCGCCGTCATCGTCAGCGGCGACGGCACCGCCACCGTCGGGCCCTCCGGCCGCGGCTCGCTGAAGAACATCAGCACGATGACGCGGATGTAGAAGAACGCCGCGATCGCCGACGAGATCACACCGATGACGACGAGCGGGGCGGCCCCGCCCTCCGCCGCGGCCTTGAAAACGGCGAACTTGCCTGCGAAGCCGGACGTCAGCGGAATGCCCGCGAAGGCCAGCAGGAACACCGCGAACACCGCCGCCACCAGCGGGGACCTGCGTCCGAGCCCCGCCCACTTGGACAGGTGCGTCGCCTCACCGCCCGCGTCGCGGACCAGGGTCACCACCGCGAAGGCGCCGATCGTCACGAACGAGTACGCCGCCAGGTAGAACAGCACCGACGAGACACCGTCGGGCGTGGTCGCGATGACACCCGCGAGGATGAACCCGGCGTGCGCGATCGACGAGTACGCCAGCAGCCGCTTGATGTCGGTCTGCGTGATCGCGACGATCGCACCGCCCAGCATCGTGACGATGGCCACGGCCCACATGACCGGCCGCCAGTCCCAGCGCAGGCCCGGCAGCACGACGTAGAGCAGCCGCAGCAGCGCGCCGAACGCGGCGACCTTCGTCGCGGCCGCCATGAACCCGGTCACCGGGGTCGGAGCGCCCTGGTACACGTCCGGCGTCCACATGTGGAACGGCACCGCGCCCACCTTGAACAGCAGCCCCATCACCAGCAGCGCGGCGCCGATGAGCAGCAGCGCGTCGTTACCCATGGTGTCGGCGAGCGCCGGGTTGACGTCCTGCACGGTGCCGTCGACGACCTGCGCGATCGTCGCGTACGACATCGAGCCCGCGTAGCCGTAGAGCAGCGCGATGCCGAACAGGGTGAACGCGGAGGCGAAGGCGCCGAGCAGGAAGTACTTGACCGCCGCCTCCTGCGACATGAGCCGCTTGCGGCGGGCCAGCGCGCACAGCAGGTACAGCGGGAGGGAGAGGACCTCCAGCGCCACGAACAGCGTCAGCAGGTCGTTGGCCGCCGGGAAGATCAGCATGCCGGCGACGGCGAACATCAGCAGCGGGAACACCTCGGTGGTGGTGAACCCGGCCTTGACCGCGGCCTTCTCGCTCTCGCTGCCCGGCACGGACGCGGCCTGCGCGGCGAAGGAGTCGACGCGGTTGCCGTGCACCACCGGGTCGAGGCGCCGCTCGGCGAAGGTGAACAGGCCCACCAGCGCCGCCAGCAGGATCGTGCCCTGCAGGAACAGGGCGGGCCCGTCGACGGCGATCGCGCCCATGGCCGCGATGCGTGCCTTCGTCGTGCCGTACCCGTCGGCCGCGAGCGCCACGACCGCGGCGAAGGCGGCCGCGAGGGCGACGACGGACACGAACATCTGGGCGTAGTAGCGCGATTTCCGCGGGACGAACGCCTCGATGAGGATCCCGATGATCGCCGCACCTACGACGATCAGGGTCGGCGACAGCTGGCCGTACTCGAACTTCGGTGCGTCGATCTTGGTGATCGGATCGGCCGCGGTTGTCCACAGGCTGTGGACGGCTGTTGCGCTCACTTGGCCGCCTCCACCTCGGGCTGGGGGTCCTTCTTCTGTACGTCGGACATGGTCTGTTTGACCGCTGGGTCGATGATCTCCGTGACGGGCTTCGGGTAGACGCCCAGGAAGATCAGCAGGACGACCAGCGGGGCGACGACCACGAGCTCACGGACCCGGAGGTCCGGCATCGCGGAGACCTCCGGTTTCACCGGGCCCGTCATCGTCCGCTGGTAGAGGACGAGGGTGTAGAGCGCGGCGAGGACGATGCCGAAGGTGGCGATGATGCCGATCACCGGATAGCGCGTGAACGTGCCGACCAGGACCAGGAACTCACTGACGAACGGCGCGAGCCCCGGCAGCGACAGCGTCGCGAGGCTGCCGACCAGGAACGTGCCGGCGAGCACCGGGGCGACCTTCTGCACTCCGCCGTAGTCGGCGATGAGCCGCGAGCCGCGCCGGGAGATCAGGAAGCCCGCCACCAGCATCAGCGCGGCCGTCGAGATGCCGTGGTTGATCATGTAGAGCGTCGCCCCGGACTGGCCCTGGCTGGTCATCGCGAAGATGCCCATGATGATGAAGCCGAAGTGGGAGATCGACGCGTACGCCACCAGCCGCTTGATGTCCCGCTGGCCGACCGCGAGCAGCGCCCCGTAGATGATGCTGATCAGGGCCAGGACGAGGATGGCGGGCGTGGCCCACTTGCTGGCCTCCGGGAAGAGCTGGAGGCAGAAGCGGAGCATCGCGAAGGTGCCCACCTTGTCGACGACCGCCGTGATGAGCACGGCGACCGGGGCGGTGGACTCCTGCATGGCGTTGGGCAGCCAGGTGTGCAGCGGCCACAGCGGCGCCTTCACCGCGAAGGCGAAGAAGAAGCCGAGGAAGAGCCAGCGTTCGGTGCTGGTCGCCATGTCGAGGGTGCCGTTGGCGCGGGCCTCGGCGATCTCCTGGAGCGAGAAGTTCCCGGCGACCACGTACAGGCCGATCACCGCGGCCAGCATGATCAGACCGCCGACCAGGTTGTAGAGGAGGAACTTCACCGCGGCGTACGAACGCTGGGTCGCCGCCGCCTTCTCGCCGTGCTCGTGGGCACGGTCCCCGAAGCCGCCGATGAGGAAGTACATCGGGATCAGCATGGCTTCGAAGAAGATGTAGAAGAGGAAGACGTCGGTGGCCTCGAAGGAGAGGATCACCATCGCCTCGACGGCGAGGATCAGGGCGAAGAAGCCCTGCGTCGGCCGCCACCGGCTGCTGCCGGTCTCCAGGGGGTCGGCGTCGTGCCAGCCCGCGAGGATGATGAACGGGATCAGCAGGGCGGTCAGCGCGATCAGCGCCACTCCGATGCCGTCCACACCCAGTTCGTAACGGACGCCGAAGTCGGCGATCCAGGCGTGGGACTCGGTGAGCTGGTAGCGGTCGCCGCCCGGGTCGAAGCGCACCAGGACGGTGATCGCCAGGACGAGCGTGGCGAGCGAGAAGAGCAGCGCCAGCCACTTGGCCGTGGTGCGCTTCGCGGCCGGTACGGCGGCGGTGGCGATCGCCCCGACGGCCGGGAGCGCCGCTGTCACTGTCAGCAGAGGAAAGGACATCGGTATCAGACCGCCCTCATCAGCAGGGTCGCGGCGACGATGACCGCCGCACCCCCGAACATCGAGACCGCGTAGGAGCGGGCGAAGCCGTTCTGCAGCCTGCGCATCCGCCCGGAGAGGCCGCCGACCGAGGCCGCCGTGCCGTTGACGACGCCGTCGACCAGGGTGTGGTCGACGTAGACCAGGGACCGCGTGAGGTGCTCGCCGCCGCGGACCAGGACGACGTGGTTGAAGTCGTCCTGCAGCAGGTCGCGCCGGGCGGCCCGGGTGAGCAGCGAGCCGCGCGGGGCGACGGCCGGGACCGGGCGGCGGCCGTACTGGGCCCAGGCGATGGCGACGCCGATGACCATGCAGGCGACGGTCGCGCCGGTGACCACGCCCGCGCTGATCGGCGGGTTGCCGTGGCTGTGCCCCGTGACCGGCTCCAGCCAGTGCATGAACCGGTCGCCGATGCTGAAGAACGCGCCGCCGGCCACCGACCCGACGGCCAGGACGATCATCGGGATCGTCATGACCTTGGGCGACTCGTGCGGATGCGGCGGGGTGTACTCGCCGCGCGTCTCGGCGGCGGGCTCCGCGCTCGGCGCGGCCGGTGACGGCGTCGGGGCGTTGCGCCAGCGCTCCTCGCCGAAGAACGTCATCAGCATCACGCGCGTCATGTAGAACGCGGTGATGGCCGCGCCGAGCAGGGCGCAGGCGCCGAGGATCCAGCCCTCGGTGCCGCCCTTGGCGAACGCCGCCTCGATGATCTTGTCCTTGGAGAAGAACCCGGACAGGCCCGGGAAGCCGATGATCGCCAGGTAGCCGAGGCCGAAGGTGACGAACGTGACCGGCATGTACTTGCGCAGTCCGCCGTAGCGGCGCATGTCGACCTCGTCGTTCATGCCGTGCATGACGGAACCGGCGCCGAGGAACAGCCCGGCCTTGAAGAAGCCGTGCGTCACCAGGTGCATGATCGCGAAGACGTAGCCGATGGGGCCGAGGCCGGCGGCGAGGATCATGTAGCCGATCTGCGACATGGTCGAGCCGGCCAGGGCCTTCTTGATGTCGTCCTTCGCGCAACCGACGATCGCACCGAACAGCAGCGTGACCGCGCCGACGATGGTGACGACGAGCTGGGCGTCCGGGGCGCCGTTGAAGACGGCCGCGGAGCGGACGATCAGGTAGACGCCCGCGGTCACCATGGTCGCGGCGTGGATGAGGGCCGAGACCGGGGTCGGGCCCTCCATCGCGTCCCCGAGCCAGGACTGCAGCGGCACCTGGGCGGACTTGCCGCAGGCGGCGAGGAGCAGCATCAGCGCGATCGCGGTCAGCTTGTCCTCACCGGCGGCACCGGCGAGACCTGCCTCCCCGTGGCTGCCGAGCACCGGCCCGAAGGCGAAGGTGCCGAACCACAGGAACATCAGCATGATCGCGATGGACAGGCCCATGTCGCCCACGCGGTTGACCAGGAAGGCCTTCTTCGCGGCCGTGGCGGCGCTGGGCTTGTGCTGCCAGAAGCCGATCAGCAGGTAGGAGGCGAGACCGACGCCCTCCCAGCCGACGTACAGCAGCAGGTAGTTGTCGGCGAGGACGAGGATCAGCATCGCCGCCAGGAACAGGTTCAGATAGCCGAAGAAGCGGCGGCGCCGCTCGTCGTGCTCCATGTACCCGACGGAGTACAGGTGGATCAGCGATCCGACGCCCGTGATCAGCAGCACGAACGTCATGGACAGCTGGTCGAGCTGGAAGGCGACGTCCGCCTGGAAGCCCTCGACCGGGATCCAGCTGAACAGGTGCTGGCTCAGGACGCGGCTCTCGGCGTCCCGGCCCAGCATGTCGGTGAACAGCACCAGGCCGAGCACGAAGGAGACGGCCGCGAGCAGGGTGCCGAGCCAGTGGCCGACGGCGTCCAGCCGCCGCCCGCCGCACAGCAGGACCGCCGCTCCGAGCAGGGGCGCCGCCACCAGCAGCGCAATGAGGTTCTCCACGATTCTTCCGACCCCTTACAGCTTCATCAGGCTGGCGTCGTCGACCGAGGCCGAGTGGCGGGCACGGAACAGGGACACGATGATCGCGAGCCCGACCACGACCTCGGCGGCGGCGACGACCATCGTGAAGAAGGCGATGATCTGGCCGTCGAGGTTGCCGTGCATCCGGGAGAAGGCGACGAACGCGAGGTTGCAGGCGTTGAGCATGAGCTCGATGCACATGAACACGACGATCGCGTTGCGCCTGATCAGCACGCCGATGGCGCCGATCGTGAACAACAGGGCCGCGAGGTACAGGTAGTTGACGGGGTTCACTTCGACGCCTCCTCGGACCGCTGGAACTTCGCCGGCCCGACCGCCCTGCGCTCAAGACGCTCCTCGGACCGCTGCTCCAGGGCCTTGAGGTCGTTGAGCGCCTCCTGCGACACGTCGCGGATCTGGCCGCGCTCGCGCAGGGTCTTGCTGACGGTGAGGTCGGACGGGGTGCCGTCGGGCAGCAGTCCCGCGATGTCGACCGCGTTGTGCCGGGCGTACACACCGGGCGCCGGCAGCGGCGGCAGCTGCTTGCCCTCGCGCACGCGCTGCTCGGCGAGCTCCCGCTGCGTCTTGGCCCGCTCGGTGCGCTCGCGGTGGGTGAGCACCATGGCGCCGACGGCGGCCGTGATGAGCAGGGCGCCGGTGATCTCGAACGCGAAGACGTACTTGGTGAAGAGGAGGGCGGCGAGGCCCTCCACGTTGCCGCCGGCGTTCGCCTGGCCGATGCCGTTGAACTCCGTCAGGGACGCGTTGCCGATCCCGGCGAACAGCAGGACGCCGAAGCCGAGCCCGCACAGCGCGGCCAGCCAGCGCTGGCCCTTGATGGTCTCCTTCAGGGAGTCCGCCGCCGTGACACCGACGAGCATCACCACGAACAGGAACAGCATCATGATCGCGCCGGTGTATACGATGATCTGGACGACGCCCAGGAAGTAGGCGCCGTTGGCGAGGTAGAACACCGCCAGGATGATCATGGTCCCGGCGAGGCAGAGCGCGCTGTGCACGGCCCTCTTCATGAGGATGGTGCCCAGGGCGCCGATCACCGCGACGGTGCCGAGGATCCAGAACTGGACGGCCTCTGCGGTGGAGGTGGAGTAGGCGGCGAGCTGGGTGGTCATCGGCCGGCCACCTTCCCCGAGGCCGGTTCCGTCCCGCCGAAGGTCGAGTCGGCCTCCTGGACGACCTCGCCCTTGGAGTGGGCGACTTGCTGCTCGGTGCCGGGCGCCGCCTCCGTCACCAGGCCCCGGTAGTAGTCCTGTTCGTCCGTGCCGGGGTAGATGGCGTGGGGCGAGTCGACCATGCCCTCCTCGAGACCGGCGAGCAACTGCTCCTTGGTGTAGATGAGGTTGGCCCGGCTGGAGTCGGCCAGCTCGAACTCGTTGGTCATCGTGAGCGCCCGGGTGGGGCAGGCCTCGATGCACAGGCCGCACAGGATGCAGCGGGCGTAGTTGATCTGGTAGACGCGGCCGTACCGCTCGCCCGGCGAGTAGCGCTCCTCGTCGGTGTTGTCCGCGCCCTCCACGTAGATGGCGTCGGCGGGGCAGGCCCAGGCGCACAGTTCACAGCCGACGCACTTCTCCAGGCCGTCCGGATGGCGGTTGAGCTGGTGCCGTCCGTGGAAGCGCGGAGCCGTGGTCTTCTGCTGCTCCGGGTACTGCTCGGTCAGCCGCTTCTTGAACATGGCCTTGAAGGTCACGCCGAAGCCGGCCACGGGGTTCTGGAAACCGGGCTTGGTGTCCTTGGGTTCCTCGGCCTTCGAACGCTCGAGTTCCTCAGCCATCGGACGCCTCCTTTCCATCCGTAGATCCGCCCAGAGTTTCGTCACCCTGAGTATCCGGCCCACCACTGACAATCAGCTCCCGCTCACGGCGCGAGCGGCGGCGCGGGACCGGCGGTAGTTCCTGTCCGGGCAGCGGCGGTACGGGGAATCCGCCCGCCATCGGGTCGAAGGCGGCCGGGGTCTCGGCCGGCTGTTCGGCCTTCTTGGCCTTCTCGCGGAACATGTCGGCGACGAAGGAGAGCAGCAGCAGGGCGAGCACGCCGCCGCCCACGTAGAGGGCGATGTCGGCGAAGTCGTAGCCCTCGTTCCTGAAGGCCCGGACGCTGGCGACGAGCATCAGCCACACCAGCGAGACCGGGATGAGGACCTTCCAGCCGAGCTTCATCAGCTGGTCGTAGCGGACGCGCGGGAGGGTGCCGCGGATCCAGATGAACATGAACAGCAGCAGCTGGACCTTGACCGTGAACCACAGCAGCGGCCACCAGCCGTGGTTGGCGCCCTCCCAGAAGGTGCTGATGGGCCAGGGGGCCCGCCAGCCGCCGAGGAACAGCGTGGTGGCGACGGCCGAGACGGTCACCATGTTGACGTACTCGGCGAGCATGAACATCGCGAACTTGATCGACGAGTACTCGGTGTTGAAGCCGCCGACCAGGTCACCCTCGGACTCCGGCATGTCGAAGGGGGCGCGGTTGGTCTCGCCGACCATCGTGACGATGTAGATGATGAAGGAGACCGGCAGCAGCACGATGTACCAGCGGTCGGCCTGCTGCTCGACGATCGTCGACGTCGACATCGACCCCGAGTACAGGAAGACGGAGGCGAAGGCGGCGCCCATCGCGATCTCGTAGGAGATCATCTGGGCGCACGAGCGCAGGCCGCCCAGCAGCGGGTACGTCGAACCGGAGCTCCAGCCCGCCAGCACGATGCCGTAGATGCCGACCGAGGCGACCGCGAGGATGTAGAGCATCGCGATCGGCAGGTCGGTGAGCTGCATCGTGGTGCGCTGGCCGAAGATCGAGATCTCGTTGCCGGCCGGGCCGAAGGGGATCACCGCGATCGCCATGAAGGCCGGGATCGCCGCGACGACCGGCGCGAGGACGTAGACGACCTTGTCCGCGCGTTTGACGATGACGTCTTCCTTGAGCATCAGCTTGATGCCGTCGGCGAGCGACTGGAGCATGCCCCACGGGCCGTGCCGGTTGGGGCCGATGCGCAGCTGCATCCAGGCGACGACCTTGCGCTCCATGACGATGGAGACCAGCACGGTCACCATCAGGAAGGCGAAGCAGAACACCGCCTTGATGACGACCAGCCACCAGGGGTCGGTGCCGAACATCGAGAGGTCTTCAGCGGCGAGGTACGGGCTCATGCCTCCACCTCCTTGGGGGCCTCGCCGACGAGCGTCGCCGGGCCGATGCGGACGAGGGAGCCGGGCCGCGCCCCGGTGTCGGAGGCGACGCCGCCGCCGGTGGAGTTGAGCGGCAGCCACACCACCCGGTCGGGCATGTCACTGATCTGGAGCGGGAGTTCCACGACCCCCTGCGGGCCGGTCACGGCGAGCAGATCGCCGTCCTTGACGCCCGCCTCGGCGGCCGTCGGGGCCGACACCCGCGCGCGTGCGGCGTGCCGGGTTCCGGCGAGTGCCTCGTCGCCCTGCTGGAGGACGCCCTGGTCGAGCAGCAGCCGGTGCCCCGCGAGGACGGCTTCCCCGGCGGCCGGCCGCGGCAGCGCAGCCGCGGTCTCCAGGGGTTCGCCCGCCCGCGGGCCGTCCCAGGCGCCGAGCCGGTCGATCTCGCCGCGCACCGTGCGCAGATCGGGCAGTCCGAGGTGGACGTCCATGGCATCGGCCAGCATCTGCAGCACGCGCGCGTCGGTGGGCGCCGAGCTGCGGGTCATCTGGTCCGGCTTGAGCGCGGCCTCGAAGAAGCGGATGCGGCCTTCCCAGTTGAGGAAGGTGCCGGCTTTCTCGGCTACCGCGGCCACGGGCAGGACGACATCGGCCTTGCGGCTGATCTCGCTCGGCCGCAGTTCCAGCGAGACCAGGAAGCCCACCTCGTCCAGCGCCGCACGCGCGCGTGCCGGGTCGGGCAGATCGGCGACCTCCACGCCCGCCACCAGCAGGGCCTGGAGCTCTCCGGTCGCCGCGGCCTCCACGATCTGGCCGGTGTCACGGCCGTAGCGGTGCGGGAGACCGGCGACGCCCCAGACGGCGGCGACCTCGTCCCGCGCGCGCGGGTCGGTGGCCGGGCGTCCGCCCGGCAGCAGCGACGGCAGCGCGCCCGCCTCGATCGCACCGCGTTCCCCGGCCCGGCGCGGGATCCACACCAGCCGGGCGCCGGTCGCGGAGGCCGTGCGTGCGGCGGCGGTGAGCCCGCCGGCCACGGCGGCCAGCCGCTCGCCGACGACGATCACCGCGCCCTCGGCGCGCAGCGCCTCGGCGGCGAGCGCGCCGTCGTCCTCCAGGCCGGCGCCGCTCGCGAGCGCGTCCAGCCACTCGGTCTCGGTGCCGGGAGCGGCCGGCAGCAGCGTGCCGCCCGCCTTCTCCAGACCGCGGGTGGCGTGCGTGGCCAGGGAGTAGACCCTCTGCCCGTGCCGGCGCCAGGCCTTGCGCAGTCGCAGGAAGACGCCGGGCGCCTCCTCCTCCGCCTCGAACCCGACCAGCAGGACGGCCGGTGCCTTCTCCAGCGCGGTGTACGTGACGCCCGTGCCGTCGAGGTCCCGGCCGCGCCCGGCGATCTGCGCGGCCAGGAAGTCGGCCTCCTCGCTGCTGTGCACCCGCGCGCGGAAGTCGATGTCGTTGGTGTCGAGGGCCACGCGCGCGAACTTGCTGTACGCGTAGGCGTCCTCGACGGTGAGGCGGCCGCCGGTCAGGACGCCGGTGCGGCCCCGGGAGGCCAGCAGCCCCTGGGCCGCGATCTGGAGCGCCTCGGGCCAGGAGGCGGGCTCCAGCTCGCCCTCGGCGTTGCGCACCAGCGGCGTCTGAAGCCGGTCGCGCTGCTGCGCGTACCGGAAGGCGAACCGCCCCTTGTCGCAGATCCACTCCTCGTTGACGTCGGGGTCGTTCGCCGCGAGCCGCCGCATGACCTTGCCGCGCCGGTGGTCGGTGCGCGTGGCGCAGCCGCCGGAGCAGTGCTCGCACACCGACGGGGAGGAGACCAGGTCGAAGGGGCGGGAGCGGAATCGGTACGCCGCCGAGGTCAGCGCGCCGACCGGGCAGATCTGGATGGTGTTGCCGGAGAAGTACGACTCGAACGGGTCGCCCTCGCCGGTGCCCACCTGCTGGAGCGCGCCCCGCTCGATCAGCTCGATCATCGGGTCGCCCGCGACCTGGTTGGAGAACCGGGTGCAGCGGGCGCACAGCACGCACCGTTCGCGGTCGAGCAGCACCTGCGTGGAGATCGGTACGGGCTTCTCGTAGGTCCGCTTGCGGCCCTCGAAGCGGGAGTCGGCGTCGCCGTGCGACATGGCCTGGTTCTGCAGCGGGCACTCACCGCCCTTGTCGCAGACCGGGCAGTCCAGCGGGTGGTTGATGAGCAGGAGCTCCATCACACCCTTCTGGGCCTTCTCGGCGACCGGGGAGGTGAGGTGGGTCTTGACCACCATGCCGTCGGTGCAGGTGATGGTGCAGGACGCCATCGGCTTGCGCTGGCCCTCGACCTCGACGATGCACTGGCGGCAGGCGCCGGCCGGGTCCAGGAGGGGGTGGTCGCAGAACCGGGGGATCTCGATGCCGAGCTGTTCGGCGGCCCGGATGACCAGGGTGCCCTTGGGCACGCTGATCTCGGCGCCGTCGATCGTCAGCGACACGAGGTCCTCCGGCGGGACCGCCGCTTCTCCCCCGCCGGAGGGAGAGCTGGTGGTCACGGTCATGCGTTCACCTCCGTGCGGTCGGCCCAGGCCGTCGACTTGGCCGGGTCGAAGGGGCAGCCCCGGCCCGTGATGTGCTGCTCGTACTCCTCGCGGAAGTACTTGAGCGAGGAGAAGATCGGCGAGGCGGCGCCGTCGCCGAGGGCGCAGAAGGACTTGCCGTTGATGTTGTCGGCGATGTCGTTCAGCTTGTCGAGGTCGGACATCTGTCCCTTGCCGGCCTCGATGTCGCGCAGCAACTGCACCAGCCAGTAGGTCCCTTCGCGGCAGGGCGTGCACTTGCCGCAGGACTCGTGGGCGTAGAACTCCGTCCAGCGGGTGACGGCACGGACCACGCAGGTCGTCTCGTCGAAGCACTGGAGGGCTTTGGTGCCGAGCATGGAACCCGCGGCGCCCACTCCTTCGTAATCAAGGGGGACGTCGAGGTGCTCGTCGGTGAACATCGGGGTCGAGGAGCCGCCCGGCGTCCAGAACTTCAGGCGGTGCCCGGGGCGCATCCCGCCGCTCATGTCGAGGAGCTGGCGGAGCGTGATCCCGAGCGGCGCCTCGTACTGGCCGGGGCTGGCGACATGGCCGCTGAGGGAGTAGAGCGTGAAGCCGGGCGACTTCTCACTCCCCATCGACCGGAACCATTCCTTGCCCCGCTGCAGGATCGCGGGAACCGACGCGATCGATTCGACGTTGTTCACCACAGTCGGGCACGCATAGAGGCCCGCGACGGCAGGGAAGGGGGGACGAAGCCGCGGCTGGCCCCGGCGGCCTTCGAGCGAGTCGAGCAGTGCGGTCTCCTCACCGCAGATGTACGCGCCCGCGCCCGCGTGCACGGTGATGTCGAGGTCGAGTCCGCTGTCCAGGATGTTCTCGCCGAGGAAGCCGGCCTCGTACGCCTCGCGCACGGCCGAGTGCAACCGCCGCAGCACCGGGACGACTTCACCCCGCAGATAGATGAAGGCGTGTGACGACCTGATCGCGTAACACGCGATGATCATGCCCTCGATGAGGCTGTGCGGGTTCGCGAAGAGGAGCGGGATGTCCTTGCACGTCCCCGGCTCCGACTCGTCGGCGTTGACAACAAGATAGTGCGGCTTGCCGTCCCCCTGGGGAATGAACTGCCACTTCATCCCGGTGGGGAATCCCGCGCCGCCGCGTCCGCGCAGACCGGAGTCCTTGACGTAGGCGATCAGGTCGTCCGGCGTCATGGCGAGCGCCTTGCGCAGCCCTTCGTACCCGTCGTGCCGCCGGTAGACGTCCAGCGTCCAGGACCTGTCCTCGTCCCAGAAGGCCGACAGCACCGGTGCGAGCAGCTTCTCGGGGCTCGTGTCTTTCAGCTCGGGTGCCAAGGTCATCACTCCCCCTCCTCGGCGGTGGGCCCGGCCGAATCAGCGGGGCGGGGCGGAGCCCCTCCATCAGAGGTGGTGGGGGGCGACGGGTGGGAGGGGTCGGAGGCCGATGTGTCCTGCGGCGCGTCGTGCGAGCTCAGGTGCTCCGTCGGTGACGGCTCGTGCGGCGCCCCGGTGCGGGCGGCCTCGCCGCGCGGATGCACCACGCGCGCGGAGGACGCCTCGCCCTTGGCGAGCTTCAGGCCGACCAGGGAGGCGGGTCCCGCGCTTCCCCCGGACTCCACGGCCCCCTCCCGCTCGTCGGGGAAGCCGGCCAGGACCCGGGCGGTCTCCTTGAAGGTGCACATGCGCGCCCCGCGGGTGGGCGTGACCGGCCGTCCCGCGCGCAGGTCGTCGACGAGGCTCTTGGCGCTGGCCGGGGTCTGGTTGTCGAAGAACTCCCAGTTGACCATCACGACCGGCGCGAAGTCGCAGGCCGCGTTGCACTCGATGTGCTCCAGGGTGACCTTGCCGTCGCCGGTGGTCTCGCCGTTGCCGACGCCGAGGTGCTCCTGGAGCTCCTCGAAGATCGCGTCCCCGCCCATCACGGCGCACAGGGTGTTGGTGCACACCCCCACCTGGTAGTCGCCGCTCGGGCGGCGGCGGTACATGGTGTAGAAGGTGGCGACCGCGGTGACCTCGGCCGTGGTCAGGCCGAGGACGTCCGCGCAGAACCGCATGCCGGTGCGGGTCACGTGCCCTTCCTCCGCCTGCACGAGGTGCAGCAGCGGCAGCAGGGCGGACCGGGAGTCCGGGTAGCGGGCGATGACCTCGCGCGCGTCGGTCTCCAGACGGGCCCGGACGTCGTCCGGGTAGGCGGGTGCGGGCAGTTCGGGCATGCCCAGGCTGACGCCCCGCTCGGAAGACGATGTGGTCACCGGTCGACGCCTCCCATCACGGGGTCGATGGACGCCACCGCGACGATGACGTCGGCGACCTGGCCGCCCTCGCACATCGCCGCCATGGCCTGCAGGTTGGTGAAGGACGGGTCGCGGAAGTGGACCCGGTAGGGGCGGGTGCCGCCGTCGGAGACGACGTGCACCCCGAGTTCGCCCTTGGGCGACTCGACCGCCGCGTACGCCTGCCCGGGCGGGACGCGGAAGCCCTCGGTGACCAGCTTGAAGTGGTGGATCAGGGCCTCCATGGAGGTGCCCATGATCTTCTTGATGTGATCGAGGGAGTTGCCGAGGCCGTCGGGGCCCAGGGCGAGCTGCGCGGGCCAGGCGATCTTCTTGTCGGCGACCATGACCGGGCCGGGCTGGAGCCGGTCCAGGCACTGTTCGACGATCCGGAGGGACTGGCGCATCTCCTCCAGCCGGATGAGGAAGCGGCCGTAGGAGTCGCAGGTGTCGGCGGTCGGGATCTCGAAGTCGTAGGTCTCGTAGCCGCAGTACGGCTGGGCCTTGCGCAGGTCGTGCGGCAGGCCGGTGGAGCGCAGGATCGGGCCCGTCGCGCCGAGGGCCATGCAGCCGGCCAGGTCGAGGTAGCCGACGTCCTGCATGCGGGCCTTGAAGATGGGGTTCCCGGTGGCGAGCTTGTCGTACTCCGGGAGGTTCTTCTTCATCTTCTTCACGAACTCGCGGATCTGGTCCACCGCGCCGGGCGGCAGGTCCTGGGCGAGGCCGCCGGGGCGGATGTACGCGTGGTTCATCCGCAGGCCGGTGATCAGCTCGTAGATATCGAGAATGAGTTCACGATCACGAAAGCCGTAGATCATGATCGTGGTCGCGCCCAGCTCCATGCCGCCGGTGGCGATGCACACCAGGTGCGAGGAGAGCCGGTTCAGCTCCATCAGGAGCACGCGGATGATCGAGGCCCGGTCCGGGATCTGGTCCTCGATGCCGAGGAGCTTCTCGACGCCGAGGCAGTACGCCGTCTCGTTGAAGAACGGCGTGAGGTAGTCCATGCGCGTCACGAACGTGGTGCCCTGCGTCCACGTCCGGTATTCGAGGTTCTTCTCGATGCCGGTGTGCAGGTAACCGATTCCGCAGCGGGCCTCGGTGACGGTCTCGCCCTCGATCTCCAGGATCAGGCGGAGCACGCCGTGGGTGGACGGGTGCTGCGGGCCCATGTTGACGACGATGCGCTCGTCGTCGGCGCGGGCCGCCGACTCGACGACCTCGTCCCAGTCGCCGCCCGTGACCGTGTATACGGTGCCTTCCGTGGTCTCCCGGGGGGACGCGTGCGATGTGCTCATGAGTACGACCTCCGCTGGTCCGGAGCCGGGATCTGGGCGCCCTTGTACTCGACGGGGATGCCGCCGAGGGGGTAGTCCTTGCGCTGCGGAAAGCCCTGCCAGTCGTCCGGCATCATGATCCGCGTCAGGGCGGGGTGGCCGTCGAAGACGATTCCGAAGAAGTCGTACGTCTCGCGCTCGTGCCAGTCGTTCGTCGGGTAGACCGCGAACAGCGACGGGATGTGCGGGTCGCTGTCGGGGGCGCTGACCTCCAGGCGGATCACCCGGTTGTGGGTGATCGAGCGCAGGTGGTAGACGGCGTGCAGCTCGCGGCCCTTGTCGTTCGGGTAGTGCACGCCGCTGACGCCGGTGCACAGCTCGAAGCGCAGGGCCGGGTCGTCGCGCAGGGTGCGGGCGACGCGGACGAGGTGCTCGCGCTCGATGTGGAAGGTCAGCTCGTCGCGGTCGACGACCGTCTTCTCGATGGCGTTGTCGGGGAGCAGGCCCTGCTCCTCCAGCGCGCCTTCGAGTTCGTCGGCGACCTCGTCGAACCAGCCGCCGTAGGGGCGGGTCGCCGGTCCCGGGAGCCGGACCGAGCGGACCAGGCCGCCGTAGCCGGAGGTGTCGCCGCCGTTGTTCGCGCCGAACATGCCGCGCTGGACGCGGATCTCCTCGCCGCCCTCACCGCGCTGGCCCGGGAGATTCGACGCGCTGAGGTCCTTCTCCGGGTTCGCGCCGCTCGCGTCGCTCATCGCAGCAGCCCCTTCATCTCGATCGTGGGCAGGGCCTTGAGCGCCGCCTCCTCCGCCTCGCGGGCCGCCTCCTCGGCGTTCACGCCGAGCTTGGAGGACTGGATCTTCTGGTGGAGCTTGAGGATCGCGTCCAGCAGCATCTCCGGCCGGGGCGGACAGCCGGGGAGGTAGATGTCGACCGGCACGATGTGGTCGACGCCCTGGACGATGGCGTAGTTGTTGAACATGCCGCCCGAGGAGGCGCAGACCCCCATGGAGATCACCCACTTGGGGTTCGGCATCTGGTCGTAGACCTGCCGGAGCACCGGCGCCATCTTCTGGCTCACCCGGCCGGCGACGATCATCAGGTCCGCCTGGCGCGGCGAGCCCCGGAAGACCTCCATGCCGAAGCGCGCCAGGTCGTAGCGGCCGGCTCCGGTGGTCATCATCTCGATGGCACAACAGGCGAGGCCGAACGTGGCGGGGAAGACCGACGCCTTGCGCACCCAGCCCGCGGCCTGCTCGACGGTGGTCAGCAGGAAGCCGCTCGGCAGCTTTTCTTCGAGTCCCATGACGTGTGGCCCCTCAGTCCCATTCCAGGCCGCCGCGCCGCCATACGTACGCGTACGCGACGAAGACGGTGAGCACGAAGAGCAGCATCTCCACGAGCCCGAAGATCCCCAGGGCGTCGAAGGTGACGGCCCAGGGGTAGAGGAAGACGATCTCGATATCGAAGATGATGAAGAGCATCGCCGTCAGGTAGTACTTGATCGGGAAGCGCCCGCCGCCGGCCGGCGTGGGGGTCGGCTCGATGCCGCACTCGTAGGCCTCGAGCTTGGCCCGGTTGTACCGCTTGGGCCCGATCAACGTGGCCATGACCACGGAGAAGATCGCAAAGCCTGCCCCGAGGGCTCCCAGTACGAGGATGGGCGCATAAGCGTTCACCGCTCCTCGCTCCTCTCAGTCGGCACTGACTGCTGGCGGATTGCATCGGGCTCACATCCGCCCCACCGGTCCCTCGAACCCCGCCCGCCCCGGCGAAGATCGGGAACATGTGAAGCAGGTCACAAGCCCAACCGCGTGCATCTTATGCCCGACGCTCTGTGATCTGCGACACGGGGTATTGCACAAGCTTTGTGATCTCCACCACCTGACGATCGATCATGAAGTCGGATGAGCGGTGATCTTCACACGCGAAGCGTCCGTGTGATCACGAGAGGTGACATTTTGGCTCGTCAGCGCAGGCCGGAGGGGGCGTCTCAATATCAAGAGGGTTCTCTTGCATGCAAATTGGCGATGGACTTGATCTCTTGATAGAGGCGCGTTCACACATCAGAGGGCATGTGGGGCGAGGTGTGGACGCGTGCACGCGTTCACGATCTTCGCGAGCCCGTGACCCGGCCGTGATCCGCACGCCGGGACGCGACCTTCGGGCCAACCGTTCCGTGATCCCCGTCACATGGGTGAGAGATCCATGAGAACGGGGCTTGGCCAATCAACCCACCCGATGGTAGGCGCTGGGCAATTCGGGCGTATTGATCAAACACCGTGATCACAGGCCGATCACGGTGCGTCCGCAATGTCCGTTACGGCGTCAATAAAGGGTCTCGTTCGGGGGTTTTGGGAGCCCGATTGAGTAACTGTGGCGCAGCACACGTTTCTTGAAGATATGAAGGAGCCCCTGGTACCGGTTATTCCCATGTCCCACACCGCTCACATACGCAGCCACCGGAAGCCCCGCCGCAGCGCGACCTCTTCGATCGCCCTGCGCGCCGGAGTTGCCGGTGGCGTTCTCAGCATGGCAGCGGCTGGTGCGTCGGCCTCGGCGAGCGCCGCCGAGCCGGTGACGCAGACCATCGAACTGCCCACCCTGACGGCCGACCTGTCCGCTCAGGTCGCCCAGTCCGCGGCCGCCACCCAGCAGGCCGCCGCGAACTACGAACTGCGCGCCGAGCGTGACGCCGCCGCCGCCAAGGCCGCGACGGAGGCCAAGAAGGACCTCGCCGAGGCGAAGAAGAAGGCGGAGGCCAAGAAGAAGGCCGCGGAGGCCGCCCGCAAGGCCGCCGCCGAGCGCGCCAACCGCAGCACCGAGCGCGCCACCCTCTCCGCGTCCGCGTCCACCTCCACGTCGGTGTCGGCGCCCGCCAGCGGCAGCGTCGCCACGGTCATCGCGTTCCTCAAGGCCCAGGTGGGCGACGCCTACGTCATGGGCGCCACCGGTCCCAACGCCTGGGACTGCTCCTCCCTCGTGCAGGCCGCGTACAAGCAGGTTGGTGTGGACCTGCCGCGTGTCTCGCAGGACCAGTCGATGGCCGGCACGGACGTCCCGCTGTCCAGCGTCCAGGTCGGCGACATCCTGTACTGGGGCGGCAAGGGTTCCGCGTACCACGTGGGTGTCTACATCGGGAACGGCCAGTACCTCGACGCGGCCAACCCGTCCAAGGGCGTCGTCATCCAGGACCTGTCGGGCTACCCGGCGTCGGGCGCGGTGCGCGTCCTCTGACGTCACACGCCGTCCGACCCATCCGCTCACACGGGCTCGAGGGCCGTTGCCACCGCGAGGCAACGGCCCTCCCGGCCTGTCCGGAGCCGCCCGGCCCCGATTCCCCTTGACCCGTCCCCGAACCGCTCCAGGCCCCCTCAGAGCCCTTCCAGGGCCCACCCGGCGCTGCGGGCGGCCCATGCGCACCCGCCACTCCCCCACCATGCGCCCGAATTTTCCCGGATTGGCGTGGTGGTGACGGCGAGGCGAACCAGGCCGGGGCCGGTCCGCGGGTGTTCGTGCACGACGGCCCGTGAAGCATGCGAAAGGCCCCCCGCTCTCGCGAGGGGCCTTCACCGTCTCCGCCCGCCCCGGTGCCGGCCCCGCTCAGGCCGCCGGCGCCGCCGCGCGGCTCAGGCCTTGGGTGCCACCCTGCTCAGGCCGTTGATGATGCGGTCCATCGCGTCGCCGCCCGTCGGGTCGGTGAGGTTCGCGAGGAGCTTCAGGGTGAACTTCATCAGCATCGGGTGCGTGAGACCGCGCTGGGCGGCGATCTGCATCACCTTGGGATTGCCGATGAGCTTCACGAAGGCACGGCCGAGCGTGTAGTAGCCGCCGTAGGTGTCCTTCAGGACGCGCGGGTAGCGCTGGAGGGCCAGTTCGCGGCTCGCCGGGGTCGGCCGGGCGTGGGCCTGGACGATGACGTCGGCGGCGATCTGGCCGGACTCCATGGCGTAGGCGATGCCCTCGCCGTTGAAGGGGTTCACCAGGCCGCCGGCGTCACCGACGAGCAGCAGGCCCTTGGTGTAGTGCGGCTGGCGGTTGAAGGCCATCGGCAGGGCGGCGCCGCGGATCGGGCCGGTCATGTTGTCCGGGGTGTAGCCCCAGTCCTCCGGCATGGAGGCGCACCAGGCCTTCAGCACCTCGCGCCAGTCCAGCTCCTTGAAGGAGTCGGAGGTGTTGAGCACGCCCAGACCGACGTTGGAGGTGCCGTCGCCCATGCCGAAGATCCAGCCGTAGCCCGGCAGGAGGCGGTCCTCGGTGCCGCGTCGGTCCCACAGCTCCAGCCACGACTCCAGGTAGTCGTCCTCGTGGCGCGGGCTGGTGAAGTACGTGCGCACCGCCACGCCCATCGGACGGTCCTCGCGGCGGTGCAGGCCCATCGCCAGGGACAGCCGGGTGGAGTTGCCGTCGGCGGCCACGACGAGCGGCGCGCGGAAGGTGACCTCGCGCTTCTCCTCACCGAGCTTGGCGTGCACACCGGTGATGCGGCCCGTGCGCTCGTCGAGGATCGGCGCGCCCACGTTGCACCGCTCGAAGAGCCGGGCACCGGCCTTCTGCGCCTGCCGGGCGAGCTGCTCGTCGAAGTCGTCCCGCTTGCGGACGAGGCCATAGTCGGGGAAGGAGGCGAGATCCGGCCAGTCGAGCTGGAGCCGTACCCCGCCGCCGATGATGCGCAGGCCCTTGTTGCGCAGCCAGCCGGCCTCCTCCGAGATGTCGATGCCCATCGCCACGAGCTGTTTGACGGCACGCGGGGTGAGGCCGTCGCCGCAGACCTTCTCGCGGGGGAACTCGGTCTTCTCCAGCAGGAGGACGTCGAGTCCGGCCTTGGCGAGGTGGTAGGCGGTGGTGGAGCCGGCCGGCCCCGCGCCCACGACGATCACATCGGCGGTGTTCTCGGAGAGGGGCTCGGTCACGACGGTCACGGCGGGATCTCCCCAAGTTCGGAATCTTGCGTGCCGACCGGCACTGGACATGGGCAGTCTATGCAGCAGCATTCATCACCCGGCTGAAGGGCTGCCTCCGTGAATCGAGTTCTCCCCGCCGTGCGGCTTCGCGTCCCCACCCACGAGGACGCGGTCGTCTGGCACCGGATCTTCGACGACCCGGACGTCATGGAGTTCCAGGGCGGCAGGGCCGCGGAGCTCTCGGTCTACGAGGAGCTCACCGCCCGCCAGCGCCGGCATGACGCCGAACTCGGCTTCTGCCTGTGGACCGTGCTGGACGACGCGGGGCGGGTCATCGGCTTCACCGGCGCCCAGCCGTGGGAGCGGGACTGGGGCCCGGCCGGGGAGATCGAGATCGGCTGGCGGCTGGGCCGGGAGCACTGGGGCAAGGGCTATGTCACCGCGGCCGCGCGGCAGACGCTGGAGCGGATGCGGGCGGCCGGTGTCCCGGGCGTCGTCGCGATGGTCGACGCCCGCAACAGCCGGTCCATCGCGGTGACGCGGCGCCTCGGGATGCGCCTCGCCGAGACGTTCACGACTCCGGCCTCGCAACGGGCGGGGCACTGCTACCGGCTCGACCTGCAGAGCGCTGACGCAGCGTAGTCGACTGTCACAGAAAGACATCTGTCGCTTCCGGTCGGTACGGGGCGGGAGTTACCCTTCCCGTACCGCTGGGGGTGACATCTGTGCACATATCCCGCAAGACACCCGAAGTGCGCGTACCGCGTCTGGTCGGCCTGATGGCCGTGGACGCGCGCGAGACGGCCCGGGCGCAGGGGCTCCTGCTCACCGCGCCGGACCGGCCCGGGCCGGCTCCCCCCGTCGTCGACTACGTCGTACGCCAGTACCCGCAGCCCGGTGCCGAGGTGCCGCGGGACTCGATGGTCTACGTGTGGTTCGACTTCGGTCCCGGTGAGGGCGGCGGGGGCGTGCACGAACCGCGGGTCCCGCGACCGCCCCGGGGCGGTCTCCGGCGCGAGCTCGACGAGCCGGGCGACCCGAACCTGACCCTCAGCTCTCCTTGAAGCCCCGGTGCAGGGCGACGATCCCGCCGCTCAGGTTGCGCCAGGCCACTCGCGACCAGCCGGCCTTGCCCAGCCGCCCGGCCAGCGCGGGCTGGTCGGGCCAGGCGCGGATGGACTCGGCGAGGTATACGTAGGCGTCGGGGCTGGAGGAGACGGCCCGGGCGACCGGCGGCAGGGCGCGCATCAGGTACTCGGTGTAGACCGTGCGGAACGGCGCCCACGTCGGGTGTGAGAACTCGCAGATCACGATCCGCCCGCCGGGCCGGGTCACCCGGAGCATCTCGCGCAGGGCGGCGTCGGTGTCCTGCACGTTGCGCAGCCCGAACGAGATGGTGACGGCGTCGAAGGTGTCGTCCTTGAAGGGGAGCCGCGTCGCGTCGCCGGCGGTGTACGGCAGCCAGGGCCGGCGCTCCTTGCCGACCTGGAGCATGCCCTGGGAGAAGTCGCAGGGAACGACGTAGGCACCGGTCTGCGCGAAGGGCAGCGAGGACGTTCCCGTGCCCGCCGCCAGGTCGAGGACCTTCTGCGCGGGGCGGGCGTCGACCGCCTTGGCGACCTCCTTGCGCCATCGCCGGTCCTGGCCGAGGGACAGCACGTCGTTGGTCAGGTCGTACCGTTCCGCCACGTCGTCGAACATCGAGGCGACTTCGTGCGGCTGCTTGTCCAGGGATGCGCGGGTCACGGGCCCATTCTTGCAGCACCCCCTCCGGGCAGGAGCCGCGGCCGCCTGCGCGCCACCGCCTCCGTGAGACGTTCGCTGCCGGGAAACGTACTTTCTGTCCGACCCCCAGATCGCACGAGAACGGGAGCGCACGTCATGAGGAGTTTCCGGAAACCGGCGGCGGCCGGGCTGGGCTGTCTGTTCGCCCTCGCCACCGCCGCATGCTCCGGGCAGGGCGACGCGGCCCCCGCGGCCCCCACGGTGACGGCCGGTCCCAGCACCTCGTCCTCCGCCGGAGCGGGTGCCCCGCCTCCCGCCGGGACCGGCACCGCGTACGCCCCCTACGTCAGCGCCACCGAGGCCGCCGGCACCGACGCCGCCGGCTCCCCCGCCACGTACAACCTGGCGTTCGTCCTGGCCGGCGGCGACGACTGCGTCCCGCGCTGGGACGGCAGGCACGCCATCGGCGACGCGGCCGTCAAGGCCCGTATCGCGAAGCTCAAGAGGGACGGCGGCCAGGTCCGGGTCTCCTTCGGCGGCGCCTCCGGCACGGAACTCGCGGCGAACTGCGACACGGTCCCGGAACTGGCGGCGGCCTACGGCAAGGCCCTCGACGCGGCCGGCAGCACCCTCGCCGACTTCGACATCGAGGGCGACGAACTCTCCGACTCCGCCTCCATCGCCCTGCGTTCGAAGGCGATCGCGCGGTTGCAGAAGGAACGGACCGGCCTGAAGGTCTCGTTCACCCTGCCGGTGATGCCCTCGGGCCTCGGCAAGGACGGCCTGGCGCTCCTCGCCTCCGCCAACGACAACGGCGTCCAGGTCTCCACCGTCAACCTCATGACGATGAACTACGGCTCGTCGTACGACGGTGACATGGGCGGCTACGCCCGCACGGCCGCGAAGGCCGCGCACACCCAGCTGAAGAAGGTCTTCGGCACCTCGGACCCGGCCGCCTGGCAGGGCATGGCGCTCACCTCGATGATCGGCGTCAACGACGTCGCCGGAGAGACCTTCACGCTCGCGGACGCCGCCGAGGTCCGCGCGTTCGCCGAGGAGAAGGGCATCGCCTGGGTGTCGATGTGGTCGACGGCCCGGGACCGGCAGTGCGCGGACGGCTCCACGTCGCGCAAGGCGGCGCCCGATTGCAGCGGGGTGGCACAGGGGCCGGGGGCGTTCGGGAAGGCCTTCGCGGGCTGAGCCGGCCCGGGGTCAGCGGGCCCGGTACACCAGCCGGCCGGCCAGCACGGTCGCCACGCAGGTCACAGCGCCGCGCTCGCGCAGGGCCGACTCGTCGGGCACGTCGAACACGGCCAGGTCGGCCCGTGCACCGACGGTCAGCGGCCCGTGCACGGTACCCGCGAGGTCGTACCCCTCCGCGAACGGGTCGAGGTCGGGCCGCTCGCCCAGCAGCGTGCCGGGAGCCCCCGTGGTCCCCACGACGGTCAGCCCGGAGCGGACGACGGCCGTGGCCACCAGGGGATCGCGGAAGCGGGCGCCGGGCGAGGCGACCGCCGTCGTGCCGTAGCGCAGCATCCGCTGCACACCGCGGCGTACGCTGCCCGACCAGCGGGTCTCGGTGAGGTCGCCCAGGGCGGCCAGCCGCTCGCCCCACAGGGGCTGTTCGCCCAGCTCGCCGGCTTCGCGCGGGTCGGGGTGGTAGCAGTGGCGCAGCAGCCACAGCGGATGCCACTGGCGCAGGCCCGGGGTGAGCACACCGGGCCAGCGCCGCACCCGCGCACCGGGCGCGTCTTCGGCGACCTCGTCGTAGGGCCCCACGGCCGTGACCCGGTCGCCGTCCACCACGACGGCGCCGTCCACGACGGGGTCCGCGCCCGCCGGGAGGACCAGCGGTGCGGCGTGGATCGTCAGCACGGTCGGGTCAGTTGGGGGCGAGCAGCTTCAGCTCGGGGTGAGCCGTGCCGCCCTCGATGGCCGTGGAGGAGATGTGCGAGACGACGCGGTCGTCGACCGGGTCGTTCGCGGGGTCGTCGTGGACGACGAGGTGCTCGTACGTGGTCGCGCGCTGGGCGGGCACCCGGCCCGCCTTCCGGATCAGGTCGATGATCTCCATCCGGTTCGACCGGTGCTTGGCACCGGCCGACGACACCACGTTCTCCTCCAGCATGATCGAGCCGAGGTCGTCGGCGCCGTAGTGCAGGGAGAGCTGCCCGACCTCCTTGCCCGTGGTCAGCCAGGAGCCCTGGATGTGGGCGATGTTGTCCATGAACAGCCGCGCGATGGCGATCATCCGCAGGTACTCGAAGAGCGTCGCCTGTGTGCGGCCCTTCAGGTGGTTGTTCTCGGGCTGGTAGGTGTACGGGATGAAGGCGCGGAAGCCGCCCGTACGGTCCTGGACCTCGCGGATCATCCGCAGGTGCTCGATGCGCTCGGCATTGGTCTCGCCGGTGCCCATGAGCATGGTGGAGGTGGATTCCACACCCAGGTTGTGCGCGATCTCCATGATCTCCAGCCAGCGCTCGCCGGACTCCTTCAGCGGGGCGATGGCCTTGCGGGGCCGCTCGGGCAGCAGCTCGGCACCGGCACCGGCGAAGGAGTCGAGGCCGGCGGCGTGGATGCGCCGGATGGCCTCTTCCACACTCACCTTGGAGATCCGGGCCATGTGCTCGACCTCGGACGCCCCCAGGCTGTGGATGACCAGCTGCGGGAATTCCTTCTTGATCGCGGCGAAGTGCTTCTCGTAGTACTCGACGCCGTAGTCCGGGTGGTGCCCGCCCTGGAACATGATCTGCGTGCCGCCCAGCTCGACGGTCTCCGCGCACCGGCGCAGGATGTCGTCCAGGTCGCGCGTCCAGCCCTTGTCCTTGGCCTTCGGCGGGGCGTAGAACGCGCAGAACTTGCACGCCGTGACGCACACGTTCGTGTAGTTGATGTTGCGCTCGATGATGTACGTCGCGATGTGCTCGGTACCGGCGTACCGGCGGCGGCGTACGGCGTCGGCGGCGGCGCCCAGCGCGTGCAGCGGGGCGTCCCGGTACAGCACGAGCGCCTCGTCCGGGGTGATCCGCCCACCGGCGGCTGCACGGTCGAGGATGGGCTGAAGGTCGGCCTTCTCGGTCACCGGGCGTCCCTTTCGTAAGGGTTGTGGACGGACCAGCCCAGCGTACGCCAGGGGTTCGCCGGGCCGGACGTCAGGCCGTGCGGGCGGGATGGGCGCAGGGGGCGGGCGGGGTGCTCGGGGCCGAGAGACGCTGCGGCTTATGGCGCCGGGCGAACCACAGCACGATCGCGGCGTAGAGCAGGTCGGTGACGATGGCGGTGAGGGCCAGCGGCCAGGGCGCGTCGGCCGCGGTCTCGTCCGACGACAGCCCGTCGACGACCGCGGCGGAGGCGCCGAAGGCCAGCAGGTTGTTCAGGACGTGCAGGGCGATGGCCGCTTCCAGCCCGCCGGTGCGGATCGTGAGCAGTCCCGCCACCAGGCCGTTCACCAGCAGACCGAGGAAGCCCCACCGGGTGCCCCAGCCGTGGGCCGCGGCGAACAGCACGGCCTGCGGGATCACGGCGAACCACGGGGAGCGCACGAACGCCCCGGCCGCCTGGAGCAGCCAGCCGCGGAAGACGTACTCCTCGGCCCCGGCCTGCAGCGGGACGAGGACGACCAGCACGGCCAGGGCCGTGAGGAAGGAGCGCCAGCCCACCCACGTGTCGGACTCGCCCGAGTCACCCGGCAGGAGGAAGGCCGTCACCGTGAGCAGGAGGATGGGCGGCAGCCCGGCCAGCAGACACCGCCCGAGCCAGCCGATCCGCAGCCGACCGGTGACCGAGGTGACGGTGCCGACGGGCCGTCTCGCCGGCCACAGCGTGGCCAGCAGCACCAGGGGCAGGGCTATCGCGATGGACACGAGGTCCATCGCCGTGTTCCCGACCGGCCCCAAGTCGGCGCCGCCGTCGGGCAGTTCGGGGGCGCCGAGCGCCGTGCCGAGGCCGAAGCTGAACGCCAGCAGCACCAGGAGAGCGGCGAAGTAGGCGACGGCCAGCAACAGGGTGCCGGCCCATGGCCGCCACCAGCGATGACGCCCTGTGGCGCGGTCCAGGCGGTGGTAGGGGTGGCCGGTGGCGTCGGGGGCGGGGGCGCTGGGGTACGGGGGCGCGCCGGTGGGGTACGGGGTCGGGCCGGTGGGGTAAGAGGGTGGGTTTGTCATGATCAGCATCATGACAGCGCCGGTCGCGCGGATCACAGGAGTTCAGCGCGTTTCCACGCCCCGTGTCAGGCCGTGAACGCGCCCACCAGAAGCCCCAGGAACGCCCCCGTGATCAGGAACGGGCCGAACGGGATGGCTGTTTTGCGGGTGGCCCGGCGGGTGATGACGAGGGCCGCGCCGTACAGGGCGCCCAGGAGGAAGCCTGCGAAGGTGCCGAGCATGACCGTCGGCCAGCCGTACCAGCCGAGGGCGGCGCCCGTGCCGAGGGCGAGTTTGACGTCGCCGAAGCCCATGCCCGCGGGGTTGATGAGGAACAGGACGAAGTAACCGCCGCCCAGGGCGAGGGAGCCGAGCAGGGCGGTCGTCCAGTGGCCCGCGTGTTCGGGGACGAGGGCGGTGAGGCCCAGCAGGACCAGGGCCGCACCGGCGAAGGGGAGGGTGAGCGGGTCGGGCAGGCGCCGTACGCGGAAGTCGACGACCGTGAGCAGCACCCCGGCCGGGGCGAGCAGCAGCCAGACCCCGAGCTCGGGGCGGGTGCCGGTCGCGGCGGCGAGGACGGCGCAGACCAGGGCGGTGGCGATCACCAGGGGCGTCGTACGCGGCCCGTACGCGGGCTCCGCACACTCGGGGCACGCCGCCCGACCCAGCCAGCCCTTGACGGTGTGCCCGCCGGGGCACTCCTGCCGCCACGCCTCCCCCGACGGCGCCGAGAACCGGTAGGCCGCGCGCGGCAGCAGTGCTCCGGCCGCCGCGCCCCACAGCGCGGCGGCGAGGGCCAGCAGCCCGGTGCTCATCCCACCGCGGCGATCGCGTCACGCCACGCCGGCAGCAGCTCGTCGAGCAGTGCCTCGGTGCGCGGCGGCAGGCCACGGGCCCCGCTGCGGCCGATGAGGTCGGTGGCGAGGGCGGTCAGCCGGTCCGGGTCGCCGGTGGCGTGGGTGGCGCGCAGCAGCTCGTGCCACAGCCGCTCGTCGGCCGGAGCGGTGCGCAGGGCAGCCTGCAGCGCCTCGATGGCCTTCTCCGCGCGGTTCTTCTCCATGTGGAACTCGCACAGCGCGAGCCCCGTGTCCGCGACGAGCAGCGGCAGTTGGGCGTCCACGATCTCGTGGGTGAGCCACCGGTAGCGCCCCTCGGGCCGGTCGGCGAGCAGCGGCCCGCGCACCAGCACCAGCGCGTCGGTGAGCAGCCGCCCGCGCACGGCCCGGCTGTCGACGCCCCTGCCCTGCGTGGCCTCGTGGTACAGGGACCGCAGCACGTCCAGGTCGGAGACGACCGACTTGGCGAGCGTGAGCCGGCCGGAGCCGTCGGTGGTGAGGCGGGGGGTGCCGTCGGGGTCGGCGCCGAGCCAGTCGTGCAGCCGGTCGAGCAGCGCGCCGCGCACGTCGTCGGTGACGCCGCGCGGCCACAGCGCGGAGGACAGCACACGCGGGTGCACGCCCTCGCGGTGCAGGAGCAGCAGGGCGAGCGCCTCGTGCAGCAGCGCGCTGCGCTCCCCGTCCGGGTTGTCCAGGCCGATGATCTCGTACGGCCCGACGAGCCGGGCGTACACGGCCGGCCGGCCCTGCTCGCTGATGTCGACGAGGAACGGCGGCGTGGTCGCGGGCCCGTCGCTCTCGCGCTCGGGGTCGGCCTCGACGAACAGCTCGACCACGGCCCGCTGCTGGGCGGCCGGCAGCAACTGCGCGTCGAGTTCGAGCCCGAGGAGCGGCGCGAGCAGCTTGCCCTGGCCGGTGATCTCCATCTCCCAGGCGGCGCCCGGCAGATCGCCGGTCTCGGTGCCGACGAGGTAGCCGATGCCGAGACGGCTGGCGTCGGCGGCGAGCTCGGCGAGCTTGACGGCGTCCTCGGCGGACGGCTGGGCGGCGAGCAGAACCAGGTGCGGGGCCCAACGGGTGTGCTGCGCGGGCCCGGTGCGGCCCGTGAGGACGGAATCGTGCCCGGCGGCACCGAGCGCCCCCCGCCGCTGCCGGGTCTCGGCCTCCATCGTCTCGACGAGCGCCTCGACGTCCTCCAGGTGCCGGATGCGGTTCGGGGCGAGCGCGGTGAGGTCCTCGCCGAAGCCGACGAGGGTGATGGTCATGCGGTCGGACCAGCCGTTGGTCGCCAGCTCGGCGGCGACGGAGGCGAACACGGCGGCCCGGTCGGCCTCCCGGCCGCTGAGCGAGACGATGCCGGGCACGGCCTCCAGGTTGAGCAGCAGCCGCGAGTCGTCCATGGTGCCGAGGCTGACCAGGCCCGGGTAGGGCGCGGCCGTGTCGACGTCCTCGTAGCGCTCGGCATCGGTGCGGGCCAGCATCCAGAACGTCTGGTCCTGGCCCTGCTGCCAGGGGGCCGGGGGCTTCCCGGCGGGCTGTGCGAGCTGGAGGTGCAGGTCGCCGTTGCTGAGCCAGGCCGCGTACACGACCGGCAGCGCGCGCGACTCCTCGGCGAGGGAGGCGGCGAGCCCGCGCAGGCTCCGGTCGAGCATCCGTACGCCCTCGGGGTCGGCACCGACGAGCAGCGCGTCCTGGACGTCCTGCGCGTCACCGGTCGGCGTGGGCGGCTCCATGCCGCGCCGCCCGCCGACGGACCCGAACGCCGACTGCCACAGCGCCTGCCGGCGCCGCCGTCCCAGGGCGCCGAGGAGACCGGCGGCGAGGAGGGGCGCGGTGAGGAGGGCTTCAGGGAGACCGAAGGAGCTGTCGGACTCCGCGCCGACGGCGGTGGCCTGCTGATGTCCGGTCCCGTCGTGGGCGGGCCGCTGCTGGTCGGGGACGGACACCTGGGTGGCGCCGCCGCCTTGGGCATGGCCGCTGCCGCCCTGGGCGCCGCCTGCGCCTTGTGCGTGGTCGCCGGTCTGGGCGTAGTCGCTGATCTGCTGCTGTACGTCGGGCGACACGTTGGGCGCCTCGTCGGGCATCTCGACGAGCTCGCCGCCGCGGGCGTCGCCCGGCATCTCCATGATCCAGCCGGGCCGGATGAGACTGGCCTCGGAGAGCTTGGACCCGTCCGGCTGCACGCGGTCCTTGTTGAGCTCGAAGATCTCCTTGTAGCGGCGCCCGTCACCGAGGTGCCGTTGGGCTATCTCCCACAGGGAGTCGTGGTGACGCCCCTCGGGCGGCTGGATCCGGTAGTACTTCGTGTCGCCCTGCTGGGCGGTGCTGCCGCCGGCGTCGGCGTGGGCGGCGGCGTGCGAGGCCTGCTCGGCGAGCGCGGCCGCGGCGCCGGAGGCCTGCTCCTGCTGCTGGGCGAAGAGGCCCGGGGTGGCCTGGGCGGCGGCGACGGTCGGCTTCTGGTTGGCGTCGTAGCCGTTCCCGAGCTGCGACAGCCCGGGCGTGAAGCTGGCGGCGGTGGCGCCGACGAGGAGCAGCGCGGCGACGAGCTGGCGTGCGAGCAACTGGCTCGGCCCGGCGCCGGGCACCCGCCCCGGCACGCCGACACCCGACAGCGCGGCCTTCATCTCCACGAGCACGCATGCCGTGAACTGCGCCCACGCCAGCCACACGATGACGGTGAGGATGTTCAGGAAGGTGTGGACGGTGATCTCTTGCTGCAGCCAGTCCAGACTCGGCACCCCGTCGGGCAGCGGCCACCCGATCTGCGTGGCCAGCGCTCCCGGCACGCCCACGAGCAGCACGGCCAGGGCGACGAGGGCGAAGAACGCCTTGACGAAGTCCCCGAACGACCGCCGCCGGATCCTCACCGGCTGCGGGGTCCGGTTCCTGGGGGCGGCCGTGGTTCCCGTCGCTCCCGTCGTACTTCCCGTCGAGCTTGACGAGCTTGAGGTGCGGCGTCGCGGCATGGCGGGTGTCCTGGGGTCGTGTGCGGAGTGGGGTGAGGCCGAGCTGTGGGTGAGGGGTGTGCTGAGCCTACAGAGATCTTATGGACTCTTACGGAGGGCGTCGAAGGGCGGACAGCAGGATCCCCACCGAAGTCCGATTTGCCCCTGACGTCACGGGAGTTCACTCCGGGGCCGGGCAACCGGGAACGTCATCTTCGCATGTGCCACGCATGCCCTTCACGATCCCCACGCAATCCACCACTGCCTATCAAGGCCCCTTAACCATCCCCTGATAGCTTCGTTCTCTACCGCACACGCAGAACAACGTTCGTAACAACGGGGGAGATCCACCAGTGGCTCGCCGCGCCCTGAAGACAACAGCCGCCGCGCTCACTGCGACAGCGGCCCTGCTGCTCACTGCCTGCGGCGGGGGTGGCAACGACGCGTCGGACGACATCGAGGGAGCGGGCAAGGGTGCCGGCACCCCTTCCGCTTCGGCCTCGGGCTCGACGTCGACCGATGTCGAGCGGCCTGACGTGAGTGTCCCGAAGGACCTGGACCTGGTCTTCGACTTCGAGAAGCCGTCGGACCAGGACAGCGCGGCAGCCCTCGAGGACGCCGCGAACTACATTCGCGCGCTGAACCACGGCATCACGAAGCAGGACCCGAATGATCCCGCCTTCCAGTTCTACTCGTCGGGCCAGGCTTCCCAGTACGCGCACTCGCAGATCAAGGAGTACGTGGACGGCGGCTGGACGCTGACGGGCAGGGACCGGTACTACGACGCCGAAGTCAGCCCTGGCGACGAGTCCGAGAAGGTCAAGACGGTCAACGTCACCTTCTGTGAGGACCAGTCCAAGGTCTTCGGCAAGGAAGTCAAGAGTGAGAAGGTCCACCGCACGAAGGAAAGTCTGGCCAGCTACCAGAAGTTCACCCTTCTCATGACGTCCGTGAAGGACAACCCGGTGTGGCGTGCTCAGCAGGTCACTGTCGAGGGGAAGGCAGAGGCATGCCGAGGGTGACCGCGCCCCGGCGAACGAAGTTGATCGTGGGGCTTGCGGCTGGTTGCGTCCTCTGGACCGCTGGTACGGCTCATGCCGACAAACCGGTCGGCGGAGAAGCGGCCCCGCCTCCGCAAGGCGGAAGCGACGGCAAGGGAGGTCTGTCGGCCTCGGTCTCCAACATCAAGGTCACGTACCCGAGTGGCGGGGGTGGCGGCGGCGAAGAAGGCAACCTCGGCACGGTCGATCCCAACTGGAAGCCCCCGGCCTGCTGGTACGAGCCCGCCTTCAGCCCGGAGCAGTTGAAGAGGTTCGTGGACTCGGACGGTGGCGGTGACGTCGGAATCCACGAATCCTGGTTCGGCAAGGGCCTGTGGACCGACCACTACCGGGACGGCAAGCCGGCGGACAACTTCGACCTGAAGGCCCCGACAAACAGCACCGCCGAGGGTTACAAGGACTACAACCTCGGCAAGGACGGCTACTTCTGGCGGGGTGTCGCCCCTGATCCGAACGCTTCGGAGTCGTGGGACTGCGGCCGCATCATGTTCTGGGTCGACGCCGGCGAGGTCCCGGACGATCCGAACGCGCCCACCCCGAAGACACTCGCCGAGTACGCCTACAACAAGGTCAAGGTCCCGGAGACCAAGGTCGAACTGAAGCCGGAGGCCAAGTCCACGGTCAACCTGCCCACGTGGGTCTGGCTCGACAAGGGCACCTTCAAGGACGTCACGGTCCGCGCCGCACTGCCGAACACGGGCCTGTGGGCGGAGACCACCGCCAAGCCGGTCGCCCTCCACCTCGACCCGGGCACCGAGGACGCCGAGGTCTTCCCCGCCTCCGGCGACTGCGCGATCAACGACGACGGCTCCATCGGCACCCCGTACACCAAGGGCGCCGCCGACAAGAACCCGCCGTGCGGCATCCGCTACCTCCGCGCCACCGACGGCACCCCCTACCAGCTCTCGGCCAGCGTCACCTGGAAGATCACCTGGGAGGGCTCCGACGGCACGCGTGGCGACCTGCCCGACGGCACGTTCGAGACGACCCAGGACATGAACGTCCAGGAGATCCAGTCGATCAACCGGTGAGTGACTCACGCGGCATGACGGTGAAGGAAGGCATGGGCGAGGAACCCGAGCGCTACCGGGTCGAGTTCGCGAGTGGCACAGCCGCCTCTGTGGCGAAGCGACGCTCCTTCCGGGACCTCGAACGCAACGACATCGAGCGGGACCTGCCCGGCTGGCCGGCCCAACCGCCCTTCAAGGTGCGGGGGTTCTTCGGCAAGCTGGGCGTACACGTGCTGTCCGCCACCACCGGGCTCCTGATGCTGCCCCTCTACATCCTCGCCGAAGCCCTCGGCAGTCCCGCCTCGCCGGAGAAGCGGGGGGAGCTGGAGGAGCGTGAGAACGAGATCGACGACTTCCCCGTCATGTGGGCGGGCGAGGGTGAAACGGCCCGCACGCTGCCCTGGCAGCTCGATCCCTCCCGACGGTCCTGGCGCACGGTGACCGAGATCGAACTGGCGGAGCAGGACGGGCTGGTGCGCATCTGGTCGTACGAGGACACCGGGCGGGGCAGCCGGCACCTTTCCTGGGGTGGTGGTGAGAAGGTCCCGGGATCCGAGGCCGTCCTCTGGTCGATGCCGCGCAGCGAGATCACCAGCGCGGAGATCAAGCGGTTCAGCATGGCCGAGTCCGACTTCACGGTCTCGTTCCGGGACGGCTCGTGGGCACGGCTGACGAGTTCGCCGCACGGTGCCCGGAGGATCGTCGCTCTGCTGGGGCAAGGGGTCCCTGAAGGTTGTCACCCAGCATGAGCAGCACCCTTCGCAACCGACCACGTCACACTCCTCACCTTCCCCACACGATCCACCACTGCTTCTCATGGCACCCTGCCCCACCCCTGTTAGCGTCGTTCCCTGTCGCCTACACCGAAATTACGGGGGAGATCAACTGTGGCCCGCCGCGCACTGACCACCACTGCCGCAGCGTTCGCCACGACGGCGGCATTGCTTCTGACCGCCTGTGGCGGGGGCGACGATGCGTCATCGGACGACACCAAGGGTGCGGGCAACAACTCAGCAGCCCGGCATCGGCTTCGCCCTCCGCAGGGGCCGACGACAAGCGCCCGGTGATCAAGCTCCCGAACAGCTTCCGGCTGACCTTCGAGAACTGGACGAGCAGCGATCCGGTTGAGCAGGCGGTGCTGAACGACGGCAAGGAACAGCTGCGGGCCGGGTACGCGGCGATCATCGAGAACGACCCCGACAGCAAGGACCGCGCCTTCTACGACACGAAAAACGGATTCCTGCAGAGCCAGCAGTGGATCAGGACATACACGGACAAGAACCTCACTGTCATCGGCAAGCTGCCCGTGTTCGACCCCAAGGTCATCCTCGCCAAGGACAAGGCGGCGGCGTCCCTCTCCTACTGCACCGACGAGAGCAAGGCCTCGACGAGGAACCGCAGGACCGGTGAGGTCAAGGGCAACCCGGCGGGCACGGACCCCGAGGTCCTCTACGTGATTTCCATGGGCAGGAACGCCCAGGGGGTGTGGCAGGCGGTGTCGGCCCGTTCGCAGAGGGGTGGATGCGCGAAGTGAGGTCCCCACGCGCCTCCCGGCCGGTCACTGTCGTCTAGCCGACCGTCGCCCTCCTCGCGCCCGCGCCTGCCATGGCCCCCGGCGGCTGGGGCAGTTACGGCGGCGTCAGGACGGGCGCCGCCTCGCAGCGAGATCGCCGGGGCGGAGATCCAGCGGCTCAGCGTGGCCGAGTCGGACTGCAAAGTCTCGGCAGGGGAAGACAAACAATGGCGAACCCATCAGGATGCTCACCTGCCATTCCGGAGCTGCTCAGCCGCAAGTAATCCCCGTCAGTACCAGAACCCAGACTGGTCGATATCGCAACCCAGGGCCTCGGGATCGACATGTGACAAACACTCAGACCAGGACAAGATTGGTTGAACTGATGCCCAGTTTCTCACTGGCGGTTCCTGAGTCCTGGTGGGAGTTCGGCATCCGCCCAGAAGGCCGTGAGGCGACCGTCCGGACCCTTGTCGACGAACGGGTGCGGGAGACGCCCGAGCTGGCGCCCTATCGCGCTGAAGTGACCAGCATGCTGCGCAAGATGGCCAAGGACGCACACGACTCCGGCGCCCTCTACATGGGCTGCATGGCGGAGAACTTCGACGGCATCCCGCTGTCCGCGACCGTCACAGTCTCCGTGCTGGGAGCGAAGAACAAGCAGGGTGTGGCGCTGTCCACAGACCCCCGTGCCATCGCCGAGAGCCTGCGCTCCATCACGCCCCGCCGTGAGGGCGACGCCTGGCGCAAGGTCACGACGGTCGACCTCCCGGACGTGGGTCCAGCGGCCCGTACGTACGGCGTCGAGGACCTTCCCGTCGCCGAGGGGGACAGCCGTACGCTGCGTATGGCGCTGACCCAGACCTACGTACCGTACCGGGAACCGCCGACCAGGTTGTGCTCATCTCAGGGGCCAGCCCCGTGCTGGATCTGGCCGAGGCGTTCCATGACATCTTCGACGCTGTGACGAGTACCTTCCGCTTCGTCTGACCGTCCGACCTGCTGGGGGAATCCGCATGGGCAAGAGCAAGAGCGACCTCGCGCTTCCGCTGACCGAGCTGGAGAGCTACGGGCGCCGGCTGCGGTCCATCAAGACCCGTCTGAATCACACCAAGAAGCTCTTCGAGTCGTACAAGGACGACATAGGCGACGGCAGCGTCAATGACGCGCTCGACGATTTCGAGTCCAACTGGGAAGACGGGCGCGAGGACATCACGCAGCAGTTGGATGCGCTGGCGAGTATGTCCGATGCCGTCGTGCGCGAGTTCAAGAAGCTGGACGACGAACTCGCCAAGAAGGTGAACGACGCCATGAAGACCGAGGACAAGCGGGGCGGTAGGGGCAGTAAGGGAGACGGCGGGGGAAAGTAGACCCCCTGTCCGAGAGATGCGAAAAGGCCCCGGGGCCCAAGCCCCGGGGCCTTCTTCATGCGTGCGTCAGTGAGCGACGGCCGCGTTGAGGTGCAGGTCCGCCGCGATGCCCTGCGGCGAGACGGCGAGGCCCACGCCGCCGCCGACGCCGGCGGTGAGGCCGGCGGCCGTGGTCTCGACGTAGAGACCGGCTGCGGCGCCGGCACCCGCGGCAGCACCGCTCACCTGGCCGCCGGCGATGGTGTCCAGCTCGGCGTCGGACATCTGGGCGGTCTGGATCTGCGGGGTGAAGGCCATGGAGGGCGGTTCCCTTCGTTCAATAATTCGAAGTGCTCGAGCGCGACTGATCAAAGCACGTCGGAAGAAGGGGCGGCCAGTCAGTGGCTACGGGAGGGAGTTGGAATTCGAGGGGCGAATTCACGGGTGTGGCCTTTTGGTCACCGAGAACCCCACGGTCTTCACATCTTCTGCCACTTCGCGATACGGGAATGTGGCCCACGGTGCGGGAATCGGGCCGGGCTCGCCTTCCGCCCGCCCCCCTCACGACCTCACAGTGAACGGTGTGCAGATTCGCCGAATGTTCCGGATCGGCTCAGCCGACCTCGTTCTGCGCCACCGCCTGGCCGTGGACCACCACGTCACCGCCGTAGAACATGCCCGTGAACACCGGGGAGTACGTGAGCTGTACCTCGACCTCGACCTGCTCGGCGTTCGCCGCCACGCAGTGGGTCGCGCCGATGTCCGCGCCCGTCATGTCCATCTCGCGGGCGAAGGCCTTCACGCGGGCGTTGCAGTTCTCGAAGTTGATCGGTGCGGGGCCGCCCTCGTTCTCGTAGAGGGCGTCGCGGTCGATGTCCTGGGCGGCGTAGCGGGCGGCCTGTTCGGCGATGTCGGCGGCGCGTTCCCGCTTGGAGATGGACAGGCCGCCGTCGATGACGAACGCGGAGAGGGAGAGGAAGACGAGCGTGAAGATGATGACCGCTCCCGCGCCGGAGCCACGGTCGTCCAGGCGCGCGCCACGGGCCGCCCACCAGGACGGCCCGAAGGACCGAAGCCGTCTCATGCCGACCTCCGGAACGGGTCGAGGGGCGAGCTGAAGCTCGACGACAGGGTCGTCGGGACGTCGAGGCCGAGCATGGCGAGGCCCCGCACCTGACAGCTCACCTCGACGGTGAAGATGGTGTCCGGTTCGAAGCCCTGGCTGGTCTGCGTGACGTTCACCGGGCCCGAGCAGACGTCCGCCAGGTTCGCCTCCGCGGCCTTCCTCGCCTCGGCCATGGCGGTCGCGTGGTCCTTCTGGATCGACCCCGCGCGGGCCGCGTCCCGGGCCGCGCCGTCGAGCGCCCCGCGGCCGTCCACGAGTTGGCCGAATGCCACCAGGACCAGGATGAACAGGATCATCACCGGTGCGAGGATCACGACTTCGACGGTGGACAGGCCACGGTCGTCCGCGGACCGGCGGCCCTCGGGGAGGGAAGGGACGGACATTCAGTTGCCCTCTTCCTGTACGAACCGCTCCACCGGCCCCACCGACTGCGCGTGCACCGTCAGGTCCAGCCCGGGGAACACCGTCGGGACCCTCGCCGCGATCTCCACGCCCACCGTGTTCTGCTCCGGCTGCACCATCGTCACGTCCGGGGACAGGACCAGTTGGGGGCCGAGCTGGCGGATGTAGCTGTCCACCACGTCCCGCGCCTCGCCCCGCCACGCGCCCGGCTGTTCGTCGGCCGTGGCGCGGGCCTTGCGGGCTCCGGCCTGGGCCGCCGCCTGGGCCACGTGGTCCGCGAAGAAGTACAGGGCGAACTGCACCGTCGCGAAGATCATGAAGAACAGGACCGGGGTGAGCAGCACGAACTCGATCGCGGTCATGCCTGAGTCGCCGCGGGTGGCCGCCCGTTCCCGTGCGGCCCGCACCCAGCGGCGTACCCGTCTGCTGACGTCTGCCGGCATCCCCGTGAACCCCGTTGCTCTGATGCTCCTGATGGTCGAGGCGATCAGCAGGTCTTGCCCGCGTCCGCGCCCTTGATGCAGTCGCCGACCTTGTTGGCGCCCTCGCTCAGCGCGGCGTTGATGATGGCGGCCACGACACCGACGATCGCCACGACGACCGCGGAGATGATGACCCACTCGACCGCGGAGGCACCGCGGTCCAGCTCGCCGGAGCGGGCCCGCTCGGTGCGGGCCTGGAGGAAGGTGACCAGGAAGTCCACGGCGGGGATGCCGGTGTGGAAGTTGCGTCCGTTCATGACGTCTTGTCCTTTCGAAATCGGTTCACGGAGTTCTGCAGTTGTGAAGGTCGCTGCAAGGCTCATGCACGGCTCACTGCACCTGGAACACCCGCATCGCCGCCGGAAAGATCAGGAACACCAGGAACCCGGCGCACAGCAGCAGCTGCGCCACGAGCATCGACTGGGACTTCTCGCCCGCGCTGCCCTCGATCTCGGCGAGCTCGCGGTGGCGCATGGTCTCGGCGCGGGAGGCGAGGGACTCGCGGACCTTGGCACCGTCGTCCGCGACCAGGGCCAGGGAGGCGGAGAGGTCCTTGAGCTCCTCGACGCCGATCTCCTCGCCGAGCGCGCCGAGTGCCTGCCACTGGCTGACGCCGGTGATGCGGGCGTCGGACAGGGCGTTGCGGATGCGCTGGTTGGCCCAGCCGTCGGACACCTCGGCAGCCGCCATCAGGGCCTCGGGCAGACCGCGTCCGCCGGCGAGGCTCATCGACACCAGGTCGAGGTACGCGCCGATCACACGCCGCAGGTCGCGCCGCTTCTCCGCCGCGTCCCGCCGTACCTCCAGGTCGGGCAGGAAGAAGAAGACGACCGCGAAGAGCAGGGCCAGCCAGACCGGGATGATCGGGCTCCTGCCGAAGCCCAGGGTGTAGACGATGGCGAACAGGAACGGGCCGAAGAACAGGCCGGCCACGCCGAGCAGCACCTTCGTCGCCAGGAACTTCTCCCAGCTGCGGTCCAGCACCGCCAGGTCCGCGCGCAGCGAGCGCTGTTCCCAGCCCTGCTGGAGGTAGAACTCCGAGACGCGCAGGCCCACTTCGGCCCGCAAGGCGCCCAGGCGGCCCTTCTCCCGCTCGACGCGGACCGACTCGTAGGCCGAGCCGCGGGCCCGCATCGCGTCGATCCGCGCGACCTGTGAGATCGCGCTGCGCTTGCTGGGCATGAGGGCGCGCACGAGGGCGTAGATGCCCAGGCCGATGACGGCGCCGACGACGAGCGGCATCGTGAGGTCCATCAGCGTGCCCCTTCTTCCTGCGGCAGCCGCTGCTGGGACTGCGCCCCCGACGGCGTCCTCGGGCGGACGAACTGGACGGAGGCCTCGTCACGGACCAGGAAGCGCTCGGGCGTCTCGATGGTGGACAGCTTGCGCAGCCACCAGAAGCCGAGCGCGAACAGGCCGCAGACACAGGCCAGGACGAGCTGGCCGACGGCCGTTCCGTACGGCTCCACGAAGTCGCGGTTGAAGATGGACAGGCCGAGGACGAAGGCGATGGAGACCGCGACGACGATCTGCACCGACCTGCGGGTCGACGCGCGCTGGGCCATGACCCGCTGGCGCATGTCGACCTCCTCGCGGGCCGACTTGGCCAGGGCGCCGAGGACTTGGCGCAGACCCGGGCCGCGCAGCCGGGCGTTGAGGATGAGGGCCGCGACGATGATGTCGGCGGAGGCGTCGTCGATCTCGTCGGCGAGTTGCTGGAGCGCCTCGGGCAGCGGGGTGCGGGCGCGCAGCCGGTCGACGAGGGCGTCGAGGTGGGGCCGCAGGACGGGGGCCGCGGCGCGGGCGGAGGCCGGGATGGCCTGCTCCAGGCCCACCGCACCGGCGATGGTGTCGCGCAGGGACTCCGTCCAGGAGGCGAGGGCCTCGACGCGGCGCATGGCGGCCCGTTCCTCACCGGCTCCGCCGAACAGGCGGTCCCAGAAGAAGACGAGGACGCCGGCCGCGATGCCCGCGACCGCCCAGCGGGTGAGGACGAGGACGACCAGGCCGACGATGGCGGCCAGCGAGCCGCGCTGCCCGGCGAAGCGGATCAGTTCGCTCGCCCGCTCGGCGGCCTTCTGCTTCTCGTGGTCGGGCTTGGCGGGCAGCCCGCGGATGGCGATGAGCAGGAGGGCGAGTCCGCCGCCGACGGCGACGCCGCTCCCTATCGAGTACAGGACGGTGGTGGAGAACAGGCCGCCCATGGAGCCGAGCGAGCCGATCGCCGCGTTGGTCGTGTTCATTCCCGGCTCACCCCCAGGTCCCGGACGGCTGGTAGCCGTGTGCCATCAGTTCCTCCAGGCAGGCAATGGGGGCGTGCGGCACGATCCGGCCGTCGGGGGCCTCCGCGAACACCTCGCTGGACAGCACCCGTCCGTCGACGCCGTTGACCTCGCGGACGGAGGTGACCATGCGCTGGAGACGGCCGCCGTTGCCGAAGTTGTTGCGCCGCTGGATGAAGACGACGAAGTTGACCGCGCCCGCGATCAGCATCTGGCTGGCCTCGATGGGCAGCCGCTCCGTCGCCTGGAGCGCGTAGGTGGAAATACGGTTGAACACCTCGTGCGAGCTGTTGGCGTGGATCGTGGACAGCGAGCCGTCGTTGCCCTGCGACATCGCGTTGAGCATGGTGACGATCTCGTCGCCGAGGACCTCACCGACGATGACCCTGGAGGGGTTCATACGCAGCGAGCGTCGCACCAGCTCCGCCATCGAAATGGTGCCCTGGCCCTCGGAGTTGGGCAGGCGCTCCTCGAAGGCGACGACGTTGGGGTGCAGGTCGGGGAAGGTGTCGAGGCCGAGCTCCAGGGCCCGCTCGACCGTGATGAGGCGCTCGTGCGGCGGGATCTCGTTGGCGAGGGCCCGAAGCAGCGTGGTCTTACCGGCGTTGGTGGCACCGGCGATCATGATGTTCTTGCGGGCGCGGACCGCGCAGGCCATGAAGTGGGCGACCTCGGGCGACAGGGTGCCGTTGCCGACGAGGTCGGAGATGAACACCTTGCCCATGCGCGCCCGGCGGATGGACAGCGCGGGCCGCCGGGTGACGTCCATGACGGCCGACAGTCGCGAACCGTCGGGCAGGCGCAGGTCGAGCTGCGGGTTGGCCGAGTCGAAGGGCCGGGAAGACAGACCCGAGTAGGCACCCAGCACCTGGATGAGCTCGATGAGCTCCTCGTCGGTCTCGGCGACGGGGTCGCCCTGCACCTCACGGCCGTCGGCGTACCCGATGAACACCTGGTCGCAGCCGTTGATGTCGATGTTCTCGACCTCGGGGTTGTCCAGCAGCGGCTGGAGCCGGCCGACGCCGAACAGCGCGGCGTGCACGGCGGCCGCGTACTGCTCCTCGGTCTCGGCGTCCAGCGGCGTACGGCCCGCGTTGATCTCGGCGCGGGCGTACTCCTCCAGGATCTGGGCTATGACGGCACGGGCGTACTGCCGTTCGTCCTCCGTGGACATCGGAGTGACGCCCGCGGCCTGGTCCTGCCGGCGCTGCTCGGCGATGCGGTCGCCGGCGTCCTGGCGGAACCGCTTGACCAACTGGTGGTCGACAGCGGTCATGCGCCGGCCCCCGCGTGGCCCTGCATCTGGCCCGGGGCGTGCGGGGCGTGGTGGGCCTGCGGTGCCTGGTTGGCCTGCGCGGAGGCGGCCCAGGCGGCGCCGTACTGCTGGTAGAGGTCGGCGGCGACCTTGCGGGCCGAGCGGATCAGCAGCGACTTGTCGAGGCGGCCGCGCCTGCGGCCGGCCAGCTGGTCGGCTCCGGCCGGGTCGTCGGCGATGGTGCCGACCACGCGGGCGCCGGTCTGGGCATGCACGAGCATGTCGTTGACCTGCGAGGCGAGCTTGCCTGCCGTGCCGGTGTCGGCGATCAGGACGACGCCGATCATCGGGGTGCCGAGGCTCGCGGCGCCACGCGGTCCGCCGTGCAGCTTGCCCGCGAGGGCGGCGGCGCGGTCCCGGACGCGGGCGAGGGCCTCCGGCTCGGTGCGCGAGATGAGCAGCACGAGCGCGGCGTGCGGGAACAGTTCGAGGGCCGGGGTGTCCCCGCTGATGCGTCCGCAGTCGGCGATGACGTCGGCGGCGGCGTGCGGGGAGTCGGCGAGGGAGTTGAAGGCGTGCCCGAGCGTCGGCCACAACCCCGCGAGTCCGGCGGCCTGTTCGGCGATGCCGAGCCCGACGAGGACCTCGAGACCGCCGCTCAGGGGCTGGACGTGGTCCCAGAGCTGGTCGGGCACGAGGCCGCGGCGGGCGGTGGCGGCGATGGAGAGCATGCCGGTGTTGGGGTTGAGCGGTCCGCCGTGCGCGGCGGCACTGCGGTAGACGAGGTCACCGCCCGCCGGGTCCGCCTCGGCGAGCAGGACACGCCGCGGCCAGACCGCCGCGAGGGCGACGGCCGCGGTGGTGACGCCGGGGGAACCCTTGTCGGCGGCGAGAGCGATGAGCGCCATGGGTTGGGTGCCGCCTTCTAGTTGCCGGAGTTACCGGGGACCTGGACGAGAGCGACCTCGCCGTTGGAGGCGGCCTGGGCCAGGTCGGCGGCCTTGTCGCTGTCGACGGTCAGGGTGACCGCCAGGTTGGTGCTGCTGACGAGTTCGTCGCCGCTGTCCTTTGCGCCCGGGACGTAGGTGACGCGGGCGTTGTCGACGATGACGGAGTTGCTGGACGCCGACGACGACGAGGAGTTGCTGTTGCTGTTGGACGAGCCGGTGGCGGAGCTGACGCGGTAGGCCGCGACGGTGTCGCCCTGCTTGATGCCGGTCGGGTACTGGCCGGCCTTGAGGGACAGGCCCACCGTGGCCTTGCCGGCGGCGACACCCGCCTCGTCGCCGAACATCTCGCCGACGGCGACGACTCCGGCGGGGATGGCGTTGACGGCCTTCAGCTTCTTCAGCTGGTCCAGCTGAGCCCACTCGACGTAGTGGATGCTGTCGTCCTTGGCGACCATGACGGAGGCCGTGTTCGACGTGTTGACGGAGCCGCCCGCGGGAATCGCCTCGGTGACCTTGACGACCTCGATCCGGTCACCGGCCTGGAGCACGAGCATGGTCGCCCCCAGCGCACCCACCAGGATCAGCAGCACCGCGAGCGCGGCCAGTGCCGGTTTGCGCTCGCGAGGCGGGGTGGGAAGCCGGTCGCCGACCGACGGCTGAGCCGGAGCGGCAGAACGACCTGCGCCCGCCCCCGTACGCTCTTGGATCTTCACGCAACCGCTCCCCGTACACCCAAGAAGATGTCTGTCATGTGCCTTCAAATTCGGACACTTCACCCGCGTCGCCCCGCACGCAGAAGTGCGGGACGGGCCGGACGTACCCGCCCGACCTGGGCGAATAGCCAGCACTGGGGGTGAGTGTCAAGCCATCGCACCGTATCAGCCGCACATAAGCCCCTCAAGGCGCGTCCGGCCCCACGGGCCGCAGGCTGCGGCCTGTTACCCATCTGCAACGTCCCACCCGCCCAACCCGGCCGGGACCAGCCCCACATGACGTCAGCACCTGTGCGCGAGCGAATCGCCAGGGACTCCAACAGCCCCTGCCGACAGACAAGTTCGTCACCTACTGGCCATCAGGCCTGCACGATTCACTCACGAAGTCGCGCTGAGGCGTCGCGTGATCCTGCCCGTGAGGGTGAGGGCCGCGAGCTCATGGGCCCCTCCGGAGAACCGGCCGAGCCGCAACCGGGCGACCTGTAGCACTCGCGAACGGCCGAGTAGAGTGCCGCGCGGACATCGAACGGACCGCGGGGGACTCACCGGTGAGAGCAGTCACGACCAACAACGCCTGCACAAAGCGGATATGGGGGACGAGATACAGCGGCGCCCGCGTTCTGGGTCGGCTCCTCGCGTTGTGCGCGCTGACGGCCCTCTTCGCAACCGCCACCCCCGCCGTCGCCGCGGACTCCCCCACCCGGGCCGCCTACCTCGCCGACCGCCTGCGCGAGAACCCGGTCCACGTCACCGACCAGCTCCCCCGCGAGGTCCCCCGCTCCACCGCCCCCGGCCTCGCCCGGATCGCGAAGAAGACCGGCGTCCCGACCTACGTCCTGGTCCTGCCCCTGCAGGGCGGCACGGACGGCAGGCAGCTGCTCGGCGCCGTGCACGACCGGCTCGGACGGGACGGGCTGTACGTCCTCTTCGAGGGGCCGGACATCGCGGAGGCCAGGGCCTTCGGCGTCGACGCTCCCACCGATGCGGCCATCACCGTCACCCAGTACGAACTCCCCTACGACGCAGGGGTGTTGCGCAGCTTCGAGCGCTTCGCCGATGTCATCGCGCAGGGCGGCCAGAAGGCCGGCGCCCGCGCCGAGGCCGCTCGCGAGCAGCACCGGGAGGACGAACCCGCCGACCTGTACATCGGCCCGTCCGACCGCCAGAACCAGTCGTTCCTCACGGGCATCCTGCTCACCGGCGTACCCCTGACGATCCTGCTGCTCGCGGCCTACGCAGGGCGCGGACGGCCGAAGAAGCCCGTCCGGCGCCGGTTCGTCCTGGGCGCGGCCCTCCTCTCCGCCGCCGCCGTCGCCCTCACCGCCACCGTCGTCTTCGACCAGACCCGGTCGAGCGCGGCGAAGCCTCCCACCCCCGCCGACCTGTCCGCCCGTGTGGAGCGGGTCGCGGCGGGGCTGAAGCAGGACCCGGTGTACGCCGATCCGGAGAGCCTGCGCGTCCTCGACGCCCGGCAACTGGACCGGCTGCACGAGCGGATCCGGGACTTCCGGCGTTCCGACGGCGGCGGCCCGGTGTACGTCTCCCTCGTGCCGCAGACACCGGAGAGCGAGTCGGCCGGCGACTCGGGGCTGTTCGCCGCGGCCGTGCACGCCAAGGTGGGCGGGGACGGGGTGTACGTGGTCGCCGACCCGGACGACGGCACGATCGACGTCCACAACCACGGCCTGCGCCTGGACGGCAACAGCCTCTCCTTCGACGTACCGGACGCCATCACGCTGGGCGACAGCAGGGCGGACGAGGCCGGCGACCACCTCCTCGGCGAGCGCCTCGACGCGCTGATGACCTTCCTCGACGACACCCCGCGCACCGACCGGCCCTGGTCCGAGCCCGCGCCCCCCGCGGCGCCGAGCGCCGCCGACGAGACCGCCCTCCCGCCCTTGTTCTCGACGGACTTCTGGCCGGGCCTGCTCGTGGGCGCCTTCGCGGCCCTCCTGCTGTCGAGCCTCGTGGCCGGGGCGACATGGATCGTCCGGGCCCTGCGGCGGCGGCGCTCCCCCGAGCCCGAGCCGTCCGGCAGCCTGCCGCTCACCGCCCCGACCGAACCGTCCGCCTCCTACCTCCGGCGCACCGCCTACGCCGAACTCACCGCGCTGTCAGCCGGGTTCACCGACCCGGAGGACCGCGACCGCGCCTGGGACCACCTCGACGCCGCGCTGCTCCTGGTCGACGGCGACCCGGGGCGCGTGCGGCAGCCGGGGACGGACGCCGCGACCTTGGTCGCCGTCATCGTGCTCGCGCGAGCCGGCCGTGCCGCACTCGCCGGCGAACCGGCCGACCTGTGCTGCGGCGTCAATCCGCTGCACGGCCCCGCCGCCCGCCGGCACCACGTCCGCGTCTCGGCCGAGGCCAACAGCCGCCGCCTGCTGCCTGTCTGCCCGCTCTGCGGCGATGCGGCCGTCGCCGCACCGGGCGACATCCCGGGCCGGCTGCTGAAGCTGCCCGACCCCTCCCTCGGCAACACCCGCCTCCCCTACTACGACGTGACCGACGGCCCCCTGACCGCCGTACCCCACGGAATCGCCCGGCTCATCGACAAGGTGAGGGAGACCGCAGGTGTCCACTGACGCGAAGCGCGTGATCACCACCCTCGCGGCACTGCTGCTGACGGTGCTCACCACGACGGGCGGCGCCGTCGCGGCGGACGGCGACGGCCCGAGCGCCGGGCAGCGCATCGCGAACGCCCTGCGCACCTCCCCCGTCTACGTCGACGAGGCCTACGCCGAAGCCGTACCGCCGTCCCGGCAGCGGCAACTGGCGGACCGCATCCGCCGCACGGGCCTGCCCATCAAGGTCGTGCTCACCCCCCTCACCAAGGGCGACGCCTTCGACGGCGAATCCGACCTCCTGGCCGGGACGGTCCGCGACCGGCTCCCGGCACGGCGCGACCTCGTCCTCATCACGTCGGACGGCGACTTCCCCGACTCCCTGCGGGGCTACGAGTGGCCCGGCGACGCCCACCAGGCGAGCAGGGCCGTGGCGGCCGCCGGATTCCTGGACGAGATGCGGGACGCGGGACTGGCGGACCTGACCGCGAAGGCCGTGGACCTGGTGGCGGAGGGCAAGGGCGAGCAGCGCTACGAGGAGGCGGTGAGCGACCTGGACGGATCGGCCCCGCCCGCGCGGTCGGGGTCCGGCTCCACGAGCGGGTCCGGCTGGACCGGCTGGTGGCTGCTCATCGCCGTACCGGCCCTGGCCCTGACCGCGCTCGCGACCCGCGCGGCCCTGCTCCGTTCCCGCACGTCCCCGGCCGTCCCCCAGCTGGTGTTCGCCACCGCCCGCGCGGCCGACGAGGCGCGGGTGCGGCGCCGGGCGGAGGCGGAGGTACTGGCGCTGGGCGAGGCGACCCAGGCCGCCGACGTCGCCGCGACCCCCGGCCTCCAGCAGGCCCTCGACGTGTACGCCGCGGCCGGCACGGTCCTCGACGGGGCCCGGGGCCTGCCTGACCTCGCGGGCGCCCTGGCCCTGGCGCAGGAGGGCCGTGATGCCCTGGCCGGCTCCCCCGGCCTTCCCCTCTGCTTCTTCAACCCCCTGCACGGCCGCGCGGTCCTGCGCACCGGCTGGCGTCCGCTCGGCCGCCGGGACCGGCTCGACGTGGCGGTGTGCAAGGAGTGTGCGGACGCGCTGCGGGACCGCCGCGCCCCCGAGGTCCTCCCCGACACCGACGCGAACGGCCGTACGGTCCCCTACTTCGAGCTCCCGGCCGCGCGGAGCGCGTGGGCGGCGACGGGGTACGGCTCGCTGATGCCCCCGTCGGCGGGGCTCGGCAGGGCCCGTTGAAACGAGCACGGCTCCCTGCGTCCCGCGCCGGCCGGTCTCAGCAGGGCCGTTGATCAACCGGGCAGGCGGTCCCCGCGTCGTCACACCCTTGCCATCGCACCCGCACACCCCCCATGAGCCCCCCCGAGCAGCCACGCCATGATGTCCGCTCGAATCAGCACCGAGGAGCCCTCCTTTGAAGCGCGCCGCCCTGGCCGTCGTCTCCGTCCTGGCCCTGACCTCCGCACTGACCGCCTGCTCGGGCGGCGAGGACACGCCCACTGGTTCGCCGTCGGCGCCGAAAGCCAGGCAGATCACTCCGGCACAGCGGCTGGCGAAGGTCATCGTGACGAAGGACGACCTGCCCGGCCACAACGTGTCCGCACCGGAAGCCGAGTACGCCTTCGCCAAGTCCCCGGACGAGGTCACGGTCGACAGGCCCGGCTGTGCCCCGCTGGCCCATGCGATGAATCAACTCCCGCTCGGTGAACCGCAGGCCGACATCACGCGCAGTGCCGGGACGGGTTTCGGCAAGGCGAGCACGTACATCACTCTCGCCGTGTACGAGCCGGCGGCCGAGGCCGAGTCGGTGCTGGCCGGGCTGGCGAAGGCCGTGCCGGGGTGCGGGGACGGGTTCACCGCGAAGGCGGGCGAGAACACCACGGCCTACGACTCGGTCACCGCCGAGAAGGGCACGGCGCCCGGTGCCGTCGCCTTCCGGTCGACGATGACGTTCCGGGGTGTCACCCACACCCTGCACACCGAAGCCGTCCGCGACGGCGACGTGCTCGCCGTCTACTTCTCGGTGAACGGCTTCGCCGTCGCCGACAGCAGGCGGCCCAGCGACGCCAAGATGTCCGCGACCGTGGTGAGGGCGCAGAACTCCAAACTCGCGAGGTGAAGCGAATCCGGGTCACCGGAGCGGTGAACCGGGGTCGCACGCGGGCCCGGTGCCGCCCCGCCGCGCTGATCAGCGCGGCGACCGGTCCTCCCGCAGGGCCGCGAAGAGGGCGCGCGCCCGCCGCTCGTCCCACTTCACCGCGCTGCCCTTGGGGGTGCGCAGGTCCGGGTCGGCCACGGGCACGTTGAGCTGTCTTCCTCCGCCGCCGGTCGCCTTCCGCATGGCCTCGAACAGCGCCATGAGGTCGGGCAGTTCCGTGCCGTCGTCGACGATGAGCGTGTCGAGTCCGGCCCGCAGGGTCGGAAGGGACTTGGACGGGTCGGCGAGGGTGGAAGGTGTGGCCGCCTTGCGGGCGAGGGCGGCGAGGAATCTCTGCTGGTTGCGGGTGCGGCCCAGATCCCCCCGGGCCTCCTGTTTGCGCTGCCGTACGAAGGCCAGCGCCTCGGCGCCGTCGAGGGTCTGGCAGCCCGCGGGCAGGTTCGCTCCGGAGTCCTTGTCCCGCACGGGCCGGTCCAGGCACAGGTCGACGCCGCCGACGGCGTCCACCACCCCCACGAAACCGGCGAAGCCGATCTCCGCGTAGTGGTCGATGCGCACACCGGTGTTGCGTTCCACGGTCCGCACCAGCAGGTCGGGGCCGCCCAGCGAGAACGCGGCGTTCAGCTTGTCCGGCGCGGCCCGGTAGCTGCGGCCGGTGTCGGGGTCGACGTAGGGCGGGAGGGTCACCCAGGAGTCGCGCGGCAGGCTGAGCATGGTGGTGCCGTTGGCGCCGGTGTGCAGCAGGATCACCGAGTCGGTGCGGCGGCCCTCGGCCGAACCGGTGTTGAGGTCCTTCCGGTCCTGCTCCGACAGTCCCTCGCGGCTGTCGGAGCCGACGACCAGGTAGTTGGTGCCCTCGCCGGCCGGCACGCGAGCGCCGAGCGCGCCGAGGTCGACCTCCTGGTTGAGCCGGGTGTCGGCCCAGACGTACGTACCGGCCCCGCCGAGCACCAGCACGGACGACAGGACGACCGCGTTACGCAGGTACCTCCGGCCCCTGCCCGCCCGCCGCCGCGGGTTCCTGCTGCCTCGTCCGCCGCGGGGGCCCGGGCCGCTGTCGTAGCGGCCGGGGGCGGCGGGCGAGGGCATGCCGGGCAGCGGGGCGGTGCGGGTCGAGGGTGGGGGTACCCGGAAGGACAGCGGCGGGGCCCCTGTCGGGTCCTGCCCCGTTCGGTAGTCTCCCGGACGGTCGGTCCAGTCGCTCATCGACGCCTCGAAGGTGCTGTGGGGGGCTCTCGGGTCAGCGCATCGGCACACTCCTATACGGGACGGGCCCGCCGATCTGTTCAGCGGCCGTCCCGGACCGCTTCATCCGCTGCCAGCGCAGCCGGCTGCCGAGCAGCAGCGCCACCAGCGACTGGATGACGACGAGATACATCAACTGCCGGTAGACGACGATCTGGAACGGCATCGACCACAGGGCGCGCACCGGCTCGCCGTCGAGTCTCAGGGCGTAGCCGGAGCAGAGGATCTGCACGCCGAGGAACGCGAACCAGACCGCGGCGGACTCCCACGGGTCGCGGAACAGCACCCCGTAGAGGGCGTAGACGTCGATGACGGGCGCGAGCAGCGGCAAGGCGACCTGGAACAGCGCGAGATACGTCAGCCCGCGCCGCCCGAACCGCCCGGCCGGCCCGGTGCCGAACACGGCCCCGCGATGCTTCCACATGGCCTGCAGCGTGCCGTAGCACCACCGGTACCGCTGCCGCCACAACTGCCTCAGGCTGGTGGGCACTTCGGTCCAGGCGACGGCGGACTCCTCGTACAGCACGCGCCAGCCGGACCGCCACAGGGCCATCGTGAGGTCGGTGTCCTCGGCGAGGGTGTCCTCGCTGACCCCGCCGACACCGATCACGGCGTCCCGCCGGAACGCCCCGATGGCACCCGGCACGGTCGGCATGCACTCCAGCACCTCGAACATGCGCCGGTCGAGGTTGAAGCCGAAGACGTACTCCAGGTGCTGCCATCTCGCCAGCAGACTGCGCCGGTTGCCGACCTTGGTGTTGCCGCTGACGGCACCCACGGCGGGGTGCGCGAGCGGCTGGACGATCCGCTCGATGGCGTCGGGCTCGAAGACGGTGTCGGCGTCGACCATCACGACGATGTCGTAACGGGCGTGCGCGAGCCCGGTGTTGAGGGCGGCGGCCTTGCCGGCGTTGGCCTGCCGTAGGACCTCCACCCGCGCGTCCCCCATGGTCTCGGCGATGTCGGCGGTCCGGTCGCCGGACCCGTCGTCGATCACGACGACCTGGAGCTGCCGGTGGGTGGAGTCGAGCAGCGACCGCAGGGTCGACCCGATCCCGGCCTCCTCGTTGTACGCCGGGACCAGCACGGTCACCGGCGCCGACGTCTCCCGCATCCAGGGCGCTCCGGTCCGGAACCGCTCCAGGCGCCGCACATGGGCGCGGGCGAAGAGTGCGAGCAGCAGCAGCCGCAGCACGCCGAGACCACCGGCGACGCCGAGGATCCAGATCATGGCGGTCGAGAAGACCTGCCCGAGACCGGTGACGTGGATCAGCCCCCGCCCGAGCCACCGCTCCAGGAGGGAGGGGGAGGCGTACGGCACGAGCCCGAGCCCGTCGGACACGGTGGTGAACCGCTCGACGGCCCGGTTCTTCAGAAGACTGCGCGCCTCCTGATAGGCGCTCTCCGTCTGGCTGAGCTGCCGGACGATCCCCTGGGCGGGCCGGCGCGACCCCTTGTCGGCGGCGACGAGCACGTACCCGTACCCGGCGGCCCGCCGGGCGGCCTGCCACTCGCGTCCGCACAGGGTGTCGGGGCTGGTGGTGCGGGGCATCCGCAGCAGGTTCGTCCGCCGTCCGGTGGCCCCGGCGAGGGCGCTCTGGGTCAGCTCCAGCTCGGCCCGGAAACGGGGCGCGGAGGACTCCCCCAGCACGGCCCCGGTATAGGTATTGGAGCCGATCTCATGCCCCTCGGCCCGGATCCGCCGTATGAGCTCCGGATGCCGGGCGGCCTGGGCCCCGTGCACGAAGAAGGTCGCCCGCGCGTTGTGCTGCCGCAGCAGGTCGAGGAGCCGGGGTGTCCAGACGGGGTCGGGCCCGCCGTCGAAGGTGAGCGCGACGGTCCGGGCGGGCATCGCCCCGGTCCGTATCCCGTCCCGGTTGATCCCGATCACGGGCCCGCCGCGGGCGACTGCGTCGGGCACGGGAGCCGTACAGGGCGACCGCGCCTTGGCGGCGTCGACCTCGTGCTGGGTCCAGCCTTCGAAGATCAGCAGCGCGAAGACGAGGGGGAGGGTGAGGGCGAGCAGGAGCCAGTGGGCTCGGGGGTCGCGGGACTGTTTGTGCCGGGCCCGGGTTCTGGCTTTGGCATTGGCTTTGGCTTTGGACGCGGCGGGGGTCAGGGGGCGTCACCGCCTCCGGGCTCCGGCCATCGTCCGGGCCCGGTGTCCTCCGCGGGGTGTCTTCTTCCAGCGCTGTGGTGGGACGTCGTGGATGCCGCGGGCTTCGAATGCGCTTTGGTGCTGCGGGAGTTACGCATGGGGCGGGAGTGTAGTTTCGGGGGGCGGGCGGTAGGGCCGGAACGGCGAGCTTTGCAGGTGGACGGGCACTGCACGCACTAGCGAATCGGAGCCTGCCCGACCGCGCATGCCGGACTTCGACGGAGCCCGGGGCTGTCAAGCAGTCGGGCACGAACAGGACACACGACCGGCTCACAGAGAGCCCTGTACGTCCAGCATTATCCCTGTTCTCGCAGAAGTTCGCGCTGGTGAAAGCGGAAAGCTCACCGGTACCGTCAGTGCACCTACTGAACTTCTGTCTCTCACGGGGAGTCACTGTGAAGCGCCGCTCATTGCCCGTTGCTGCCGCGTTGACGGCAACGGCAGCACTGCTGTTGACGGCCTGCGGTAGCGGGGACGACAAGTCCGGCGACAACGACAAGATCGCAGGCGCCGGCCAGGCGGCCGAGACGCCGAAGGAGTCGGCGTCCGCCTCGCAAGCACCGGCAGGGGACAAGCCGGACGGCGTGGACCTGTCCCTGCCCAGCGACATGGACCTGGTCTTCGACTGGGACAAGCCGAAGGACAAGAACGAGGCGGCCGCGATGGATGATGCCGCCAATTTCGTCCGTGCCATCTACCACGGCGTGTACAAGCGTACGTCCGATGGAGCGGCCGTGACCGCCTATTCCACGGGCGAGGGGCTGCATTACGCAAAGACCCAGATCGACAGCAGGGTCGACGGCGGCTGGACTGCCACTGGCACTCGGCGCCACTACCAGGCCACCACGCGGTCTGCCCCGAACGGCAAATCGGTGGAAGTGGCGTTCTGCGTAGACTCGAGCAAGTTCTACGGAAAAGAAGTCAAGACCAAGAAAATCCTGAAGAGTGAGCCTAGCATCGCTGACTTCGACTACTTCAAGATCGTGATGGTCAAGTTCCCCACTGACCAGGGCCTATGGCAGGCGTCCAAGGTGTTCGTCGAGGCCAAGGCGGCAAAGTGCCAGTGAATAGGGTCTGGAGAAGCCCCATCCGCACGAGCACGGTTGCTCTATCGCTGATTCTCGGGGCTCTCGTACTTACGCAACCGGCCTACGGAGTGGAACCGACGGGCAACAACCAGGGTGCAAGCACCGAACAGGCCGGCGGCGGCGACAAGAGCGGTATCTTCGCTGCCGCCCGCATCCAGTACTCCGGATCCGTAGCCAAGGGCGGCGGCACCGGAAACGTGACATCCTCAGACGTCAACTGGACGCCCCCGCCCTGCTGGTATGCCCCGTACCTCGGCGCCAAGGAATTCAAGAAGGAGATGTCGAAGCACATTGACAGCCAGCTGAAGGCACCCGGCATGGGCGGGACCGCGGGTTCGGCAATCGGCGAGACGAAGCGCCACTACGAGGACGAGTACGGCTGGACCGACACTCCCGGCTACAAGGACTACAACGTCGAGAACGACGGCAAGGGCATGTTCTGGGCCGGCGTCGAGAACCCCGACGAGCCGGACTACCTCAAGCGGACCTCGTGCACCGATCTCCCCTTCTGGGTGGAGAACGGCGATGCACCGCCGCCCCAGTACGAAGAGGCCATCTCACCGGAGATACTCGCCGCTCTCGCATACCAGCACATGCAGCTGCCCGATACCAAGGTCACCCTCGCCCCCGAGGCCAACACCAAGGTGAACCTGCCGACCTGGGCCTGGCTCGACAAGGCCGTCTTCGACGAGGTCCAGGCGACGGCGGCGCTCAACGTCCCCGGCTTCAACATCCAGGCCACCACCACCGCCAGGCCGGTGTCCCTCAAGCTGGAGCCGGGCACCGAGGACGCCGTGACGTACCCGGCCTCGGGCGAGTGCGTCCTCAACGCCGACGACTCCATCGGCGAGCCCTACGCCAAGGGGAAGGCCGACGAGACGCCGCCGTGCGGAATCAGGTACCTCCGCTCCTCCGGCGACGGCACGTACAAGCTCCGGGCCACCATCACGTGGGACATCAACTGGACCGGCAGCGGCGGTGCGGGCGGAGACCTCCCGAACGGCACCTTCGGCAACGAACAAGCGGTCACCGTCCAGGAGATCCAGGCCGTCAACCGGTAGGCCGGGGCTCTCACAGACCGGGCCAAGCCGTGCCGCGCGGCGGACAATTTTTCCGCTGCGCGGCACGGCCCGGCATCATTCCGGGCAGGCCCCACTCACCCTGAGTGCGGCGCCGTCGCGAACTCCTCCGCGGCCGGGAGCAGATCGGTGATCAGCTGCCAGACCTTCTTGGCATCGACCCGGACCAGCCTGAGCGGCGTGTTTTCATCCACCTGGCCGGGCAGTATCGGCTCTGCCGGTAGTTCACGGTGCCAGTAGCCGAGGGGGCCGCAGACCCACACCGCGAATCCGCGCACCTGCCGGGCAGGGGCCCCTTCGTCGTGCCCCTGCCACGCAGCGGACATTCGCCAGCTGGAACGCATCCCGGCGATCAAGCGCGCAAGGATACTGAGTTGAGACTTCCGGGTGAGGCCGGCACCTTTCAGCGCTTCTGCCACCAGGTCGGTGCCCTCCTCGGCCGTCAGACCCTGAAGGCGGTCCAGGCAGCAGGACCCGGTGCCGCACCTGCGGGGCAGAGGCCCCTTCCGGGGCGAGACGGGCCGCGACCTCCTCCAGGGCCAGCACGTACACAGCCGCCTGCCGGGCCGCAGCCCCGACCTTCGCCGGGTCCGCCGAACCGTCAGCAGGGGGAAGAACTTGATCTCCACGACCGTCCAGCCGCCGTCCGGATGGACCACCACGCGTCCGGCTCCAGGAACGCGGGGGGCCCGCGACGTCCAGCGCGAGCATCGGATGGTCGACACCGCCCCCGTATGCTTCCCCGGCGATGCCGTAAATCAACTTCCGAGAAATAGCAGGCACCACCAGTCAACGGGGCGGAAGCGAACATGGGGTCCACGCCGGGCGACGACGCCAAGTTGAGGAAGCGGGCAGAACAGCTGCGGGATTGTGCGCGGGAAGCGCGGGCGCTTGCCCGTAAGTTGGGGCCGTACCCCGACAACGCCGTGAAGAAGGGCCACCCCACGCGCGGCCGCCTTCCACACCGGAGGCGACGAGGGCGCGATCTGGGAGAGCCCTTTCGCCGACGAGTGCACCGCCAGACTCCAGCGAAGACAGCGCACGTTGAA
>NZ_JACHGV010000003.1:0-100140 GCF_014202475.1 Streptomyces paradoxus | reverse complement strand
TCGCCTTCCACACCGGAGGCGACGAGGGCGCGATCTGGGAGAGCCCTTTCGCCGACGAGTGCACCGCCAGACTCCAGCGAAGACAGCGCACGTTGAACGACATTGGCACCGCGACTCCTCTTCACCCGGCCAGCCGTCATATGATCTCCACCTGGATCACGATCAACGGGTCGGCCAGGGCACCGATCGACGCGCGGAGAAGCGGGGCCAGCTCTCCCTCCTCACCGACCAGTCCGACGCGCTGGAGCTCGACCAACGAAGCTCACAGCTCCTGCGGCGGCGCCTCCCCCGTCCAAGAGGGTGTGCGAGAACCGTCATGTGACGGGCCGCCAGTCGCAAGCGGGCGAGGGAGCTGTCGTACGAGGTCACTGGTACGGGTTAGTCTCGCCGTAGCGGGCGCGGTGCCTGCTACTTCTTCTCGTCTTTCAGTTCCTTGGCGTCCTGAGTGCGCTTGGTCGCGCAGTGCCTTGGCGACCGCGCCGCACGTCGTCTGCCAGCTCTTGAGCCGCCGACGGACGTTGTCCGCGTTCGGCCCCGACCACGTCTTCGTCCCGGTGCTGCTGTGCTTCTCGGCGGCATCGACAAGAGAGTCGATGTCCGTCAAGCGACCACAGTCGACTGGTCCGCTGGTTGAGTTCCTGAATGTCTCGATTTGCCATAGCAGCCTCCCTCGCTGCCCCAGAGCCCCCAGCATACTGGCGCTCCGTGCAGACCTTCCTGGGGCTCCTCACCGGTGTGAACACCACTTGTTCACATAAAACTCCGATCCTCGAAGGCGCTGGACTGCAACTACGTCTGGTGCGGTAGCGTCCCCTGGTGCAAACGGATAGTCCGTTTACTCATGTGACACGGGGAGGATCGCCATGGATCGCGGTGCAGATCTCACTCAGCTTCGGGAGCTGTCCAAGCTCTTCAGCAAGAAGGCGACCGACCTCCAGGGCCTCATCAAGGCTCTGGAGACGGCCACCACCAAGAGCTCGGGCTACTGGAAGGGCCCCAAGGCCGACCGCTTCCGCAACGACTGGCACGACGTGAAGCCGACGTTCGACAAGTGGGTCGACACGCTGAACGACGCCAGCAAGTCGGCCAATACCAGCGCCGACAACATCGAGCGCGCGACCTGAGCTGACGCGTAACGCGCGGATGTCGCAGCTGCCGGGGCATTCCTTCGGGGTCATCAAGCCTCGGACGGGATGCCCCCGGCGGCGTTTCAACCGGGATGTACGGTGCCCGTGCGTGTCACCAACACTTTCAGGAATGACAGTGGTGACATAAGCGAGTGTGCGCCTTGCCCCCGCGCCAAAAACTCACGCGCGCTGACTCAGGCGTCCTTATTGTACATACGCGCTTCACTCTGTGACACCTTCTCGGGTTCACTCCGAATGGCAGCGTCGAGGATGGGAAGCAGCTTGTTGACCTGTTCACCCAACTTTTTGTTCCGCCCTTCCAGTTCCTGGTGCCAGGCTCGAGCGTTCTTCCCGACCCAAACCTTGTCACCGCCGATTTGTTCGGCCGGACCCTTGAGTGCCTTTCTGATGCTCTCCACCTCCTTAGCCAGGTCGCTCCGCAGCCGCTCAAGGTCCGCCTTCCGCGGATTAGGCACCTTGGCCTCCGAATCTGCCACAATCCCACCCCTCAATCATCACAGTTCCGGCTGTTATACCCACCGTACCAGCGACCTCCGTGCGCCGATGAGGCCCCCGTGGATGCAGTGAGCCGGCGAGCGTCAACTCCCCCTCCCATAAGTCGTCCGGAGATCACATTGCTTGCCACTCCATCACCTCATAATCTGAAGCAATGAGCTCAAGCGAAACGGCCCAGGACGCCCCCAAAGCCCTCGTACTACCCACCATGACCGAGGTGCCTCAGGGACCTGACGGCTCCCCCCTCGTCGACGGCACCGTCGACGTCATCCTCGTACCCATGGCCGACGCAGGTGGCGAGGAGCGGCTCGTCGCACTAGCTTTCACATCCATCCCCCTGTTGGTCGAAGCCATGGGAGAAGGGCAGCCCTGGGTCATCATTCCCACCGAAGAAGTAGGGGAGGCGCTCAGCGGGTCGGGCGCTACCGCGGTATTGATTGACCCTCAACTGGCCGACAGCGCGGAAGGGAAACACACCGGTGGTTGATCCCAACTTCTCCGGAATCAATCCAGACAACCTCTTGAGGACGATCAAGGACCTTGAGTCCAGCGGCAAGAAGCTGCACGGGGCAAAGTCCTCATATATGGGCAGGTTTCAGAAGTTTGGGCTAGAAACGAGCAACCTGACAGAAGTCGGAAAAATCGCCAGCTGGGTCGATGACGAGTTGCCCATGCTTCGCCGCCGCCAGGCACTCGCAGCAGCAATGGAGCTTGACCAGAAGGGAATTCAGAAACCCGGTGCCATGGTACAGCTTCGCGAGCCCGTCGCGACGATAGGCGAGGCTCGAGGCGCTGGAAAGAAGCTTGCTGAGGATGCAAACAAGGCGGCTAAGCTTGATCCGAGCAAAGCGGGTGCTGAATTCCACCGGATCGCCGAGGAGCTCGCGAAGCACAAGGGTGACGCCGACTTCACCTCGGCGTTCTACGCCAAGATGGATCCAGACCTCGTCAAGAATCTGCCAATGGTAGTCGCCGCTGCCAACGCTCCAACGGCCAAGGACGATGTGAAGGCCTTCGGGGCCGCATTCACCACGGCGGTCAACGCTGAAAGCCCTGCTCCCGGCTTCGACAAGAAGGCTGCTCTTTTTCATGGGCAGTTCACTAAGGATGAGCCGACCGCGGTGTTCAACCGGGCACTCATGCAGGGAGACGACCCGGAACTCTGGGACATCGCTTGGAAACACACTCAGATTGCCGCGAAGAAGCTGCTCGACCCAGCTGACACATGGTCTGACAGTGCTGGACTACTGGCCAGCGTCCTCGGCGTGCAAGCAAAGTACGCAAACAACTTCTGGACTAGCGCACAAAAATTCAGCGATGAAGCGGCTCAGTTGAAGCAGCAACGCCTCAACGCCATGACTAAGGCGGAGAAGCGAGCCTTCAAGAACGCAACCAGTCGCGCCGCCAAGGCCTCTGGAAAGTCTGCACGCGAGGCCGAACGAATTCTTTCCAAATTCGGAATGGGATCGTTCTCCCGTCTGATGGAAGCATCCATCGCTGACGGTGGAAGTTGGCTGATCAACAAGGTTCCCGGAATCAAGCCGCCAAGCACCACCTCACTGTGGGGTCGTGCCCTCCGGACCGGGGGAAAGCTACCACTCGTCGGGAGTCTTCTCACCGTTGGTGCCATCGGTTGGGATATAAGTAACGGTGAGGAGAAGGACGTAGCTGTTGCCGCAAATGTCGGCGGCATGGCAGCTGGTATGGCAGGAACCTGGGCCGCTACGGCGACGGTTGCTGCTGTGGGCGGGCCGGTCGGCTGGGGAATCGCCGCAGGTGTCGTGGTGGGCTTCGGCGTCGGTTACGCCGTGTCGTACGCCATCAAGACGGAAGCGGGCAGGAAGGCAGTTAACGCTGTCACGGGAGCGGCCAAGAGCGCAGGCAAGGCGATCGGTGACGCTGCATCAGGCGTGAAGAATACAGTGAGCGGATGGTTCTCATGAGGTTTCCCGGTAATGGCTAAGAAGAAGAGAAAGCCCCGTACGGGCCAGCATCAACTTCCACCTCACGTGAAAGAGGCACGCAAAGCGGTTGCCGAAGCGGCTGCCTGGAAGCCTCGGCCGAAGCTCCCGCAACGTCGCGTAATCCTGGCGATGTCGGGGATATCCCTACTGTGCATCGGCATAGCCCTGGCTCTCTGGTTGCCTTCGTATTACTTGGTACGGGACCTGCGCTCCCGTGGCGTCGATTCCGCTGCCACGGTCGTTGATGTCGACTCGAAGCCGAAGTTCGTCAAAGTTCGCCTCGTGAGCGGCCCCAGGGCAGGTGACGAGGTAAGGATGTCGGACTACGCGGGGATGTACCCCGACACGCACGCCGATGCCTCACTGGTCGTCACATACGACCGCGACAACCCATCGCGAATTCTCGCCCGCGCTTGGGTGGAGGACCCGCCAGCGAACCTGCCGGCATACGGCACTTCGGCCCTGGCCATTATCTGCTTCGGGCTCGCCACGGCAGTGATCTGGCGTCGTCTCTGGATTCTTCGCACCTTTGGCCCGGATGAACCGGTCGCCTTGTCGACGGCAGACAATAAGCCGAGTGACGAGGGCGTTCCCAAGATGAATCCCTAGTTTCACTGCCTGGCATTCAGCGCGATGGGCTCCCACTCGGTGAGTGGGAGCCCATCGCGTTTCACGCGTTCATCACGGCCTGCACCGGCACGAACGCCCCACCGGCCACGAACAACCCGCTACCTGCCGCACCACCCCCGCTGTTCGCGGGCAGCCGGATGCCGAACAGTTCACCGTCCGAGGAGCTCTGCGGCGTCAGCAGCAGGCCGTTGCGGGATTTCCGTGCCTCGACCGCGAAGCCCCGGTACTGGCCGGACAGTGAGTCCGTCGTGCCGGCGGCGAGCAGGCCCACACCGCCGTCTGCTCCCTTGCGGATGACACCTTCCAGCGGTTCGTCGAGCGGTGCGTCGTAGAGGAGTTCGGCGTCGTCGACCACGACAACGTACGGTCGTCCGTCGAACTGGTCCTGGATCTCCTCCAGTTCGTCGCCCGAGCTGTCCGCGTTGAGCATGCCGAGCACACCCTCTCGTCCCTCGAGGTCCCGCAGCGGAGACCGGCGAGGTGTGACGACCACCAGAGGCGTACCTGCGTGCAGAAGCGACTCGGCGGCGCACAACAGTGCCGTCGAACGGCCGGACTTCGGCGGGCCCGCGATGACGAAGCCCGGTCCGTTCTCCTCCAGGTCGATACCGATGGGGTGAAGTTCATCGCCACCCACGGCGAGGAGAGCCCACAGGGGCGACGGCGGAGCGAAGTCGGGGTCCAAGGCCAGCGCTTCCGACGCTGTGATGCGCGTCGGAAGGGCGTCGACTCGCAGCGGACGTCGGCCCGCCGGAACGCGACCATAGCGGGTTCGTGCTTCTTCCGCGATCTCGCGTAGCGCACGGACCTGGACCTGACCGGCAGGGTCCTGCGCCAGCAGCCCGATCTGCGTCTCGTCCACGCCCGTGTCCGTGATACGCAGGGCCCGCCCGGACGGCATGTTCTTCGGTACTTCACGAGCATGAAGACCGGCCGTGGAGTAGTCGTTCGGGTCGGCGAAGCGCATGACGAGACGGTCGGCGAAGGCCGAGGAGACGTGACCGCTGAGGCCACTGCGGTCGGCCGTCATGACGACCTTCAGTCCCGCTGCCGAACCCTCGCGGAAGAGCCTCTGGGCCGCTTCGAGCAACTGACCGTAGTTGTAGTTCTCGAAGGTGGACGCGAAGCCTTCCCAACTGTCCAGGAGCAGCACCATCCAGGGCAGACGGTCCTCCGGAGACGCCCCCGCACGCTGTTCCGCCGCGCTCGACGCGCCCTCCATCGCCAGGAGTTGCTGACGACGGGCGACCTCCACCTGAAGGCGCTGAATCAGCCGGCGGACCCGGTCCGGCTCGTCGCGGGTCACCACAGCGCCCGCATGCGGCAGACGCACCAGCGGCAGCAGGGCGTTGGAGCCGCAGTCGATGCCGTAGACGTGCACGTCGAGGGGGGAGGTGCTGCGGGCCAGGGAACCAGCCAGAGTGCGCAGCGCGGTCGAGCGGCCGGAGCGCGCGCCACCGAGCAGCAGGGTGTGCTCGCCATGGACGAGGTCCAGGGACACCGGCACACGGGTCTGACGGGCCGGAAGGTCGACCAGGCCGTATGGGATGGGAGCCACGTCGTCGCCCGTTGCGGCAGGCGCGCCGCCGTACGTGATCAGTTCGTCCAGCGTGACGGACTCCGCCAGCGGCGGCAGCCACGGGCTGCGCTGCTCGCCGAAGCCCATGCGCTGCGCGCCCTCGCGTACCGCGTCCACGAGGACTGCCAGGTCGGTGACCATCGTGCCGTCGTCCTCGGCCTCCTCGCGCTTGGGCAGCGGGCGGGCGTAGGCGTTCCAGGCCAGGGGGATGAGCGTGGCCTTCGGGCCCGTCTGGCCAGTGGCGGGGCGGCGGCCACCGATACGGGCCGACTGCACACCGACCAGGGACTGAGCGCCGGAACGGACGTACATACGGCCCGGGGTGGACTTCGCAATGGCACCTGAGTCCGGGGCGTCGATGACATCCATGGACTCGGAGGCGTCCGTGACTCGCAGGGCGATGCGGAGGTTGGTGTTGGCCCGGATGTCGGCGCTCACCACACCCGCAGGACGCTGTGTCGCGAGGATCAGGTGCACGCCCAGGGAGCGGCCTCGGCGTGCGATGTCGACCAGGCCAGCGATGAAGTCGGGCAGTTCGGCGACCAGGGACGCGAACTCGTCGATCACCAGGACGAGCCGGGGCATCGGCTCCAGTTCGGGTCGAAGCTTGCGAGTGTCGTTGTAGTCCTCGATGTCCTTGGCTGCGGCTTCCAGGAGGATCCGCTCCCGGCGATGCAGCTCGGCCGCGAGCGAGGCGAGGGCCCGCTCGGTCAGGTGGGCGTCGAGGTCGCTGACCATACCGACCGTGTGCGGCAGGCGGGCGCAGTCCATGAAGGCGCTGCCGCCCTTGTAGTCGATGAGGACGTAGTTCAGGGCATCGGGGCGGTTCGCGACCGCCAGCGAGGCGATGATCGTCTGGAGGAGTTCTGACTTACCGGCACCCGTTGTACCGGCAACCAGTGCGTGCGGGCCGTCACGACGGATGTCCAGGACGAACGCGCCGTCGGCGGCCAGACCGACGGGTGCGGAAGTCGTCGCACCGCCTGCCTTCCAGATGCGCTCCACGTCGGCACCCACTGGGTTGGGCATGTTCAGCAGGTTAAGCAGCCGGGCCGAGGTGGGCAGAGCGGAATCGGCGTCGTCGCGACTGACGTCGCGGATGGGGGCCAGGGAGCGGGCCAGGAGTTCGCACCACTCGTAGGGGACCTGGTCGGCGAGGACGTCGCCGACGGCCTCCAGGCCGTAGCCGCGCACCCGGACGTGATGGGAGGCGTCCAGTGACCAGGCCACGACGGCCTTGCACTCCTCGGGCAGCAGCCGCTCGTCCTCGTCGATGCAGAGGGCGAAGATGCCGTACTGCGGGCCCTCGGTTAGGAGTTGCGGGACGCCTGGTACGCGGCGCAGCAGGCGCGCTCCATCGAGGATCAGGAGCACGTTGGCGTCCGGATACAACTGGCCCGTCATGTTGTGCTGTTCGCGGGCCGCCTTGCGGCGAGCCAGCTCGTTGAGGAGTTCGTTGACCCTGCGGCTGATGCCCTCCGAGTCGAGACCGACCAGGGCGACGCAGTCCTGTCCCTCGTCGGGGTTGGTGTGCGGCAGCCAGCGGGCCCAGTGCCACTCGGCGCCCGCTGAGGGCGTCGCCGCCAGGGATACCAGTGACAGGTCCCGGGGACTGTGCAGCACAGCGGCCTGCACGCTCAGCCAGCGCGCGGTGGCGAGGGCGCGGGCCCGGTCACCCGCGATGCCGACCACGCCGAGCCGGGCGAAGGGCAGGGTGACGGGGACGTCCGGAAGGGTCGGGGGCTCCGGGGGTTCCTCGTCGTGCGAGCTGCCGCGCGCGAAAACGAGTTCCACGTCGGAGGGCAGGGCGCCGAGCCCAATGCGCAGTTGCATGGCGTCCGGGTCGGTGAGCCGGCGCTCCCACAGGCGACGGCGGGGGCCGGTCGCGAAAAGGAGGGTCTCGGCCGGGTCGGGGTTGTCCTCGCGGCGGGCGCGCTGCTCCTCCTTGCCGAGAGTGACGAGTTCGGCCTCGTGCGCCGCGAGATCCTTCTTGTACTGCTTGAGGGACGTCTTGTGCTTCTTCTTGCCCTCGTGGTTCTCACTGATCCACTGGCCCAGCATCATGAGCGGGCTCATTAGGCAGAACAGCAGCATGTAGATCTGCTTGGTGATGAAGTACATCGACAGCCCGAACAGCATGGGCATGAAGGCCATGATGAACTGGAAGCGTGCCCGTTCCCCCTTGGAAGGTGGCACGGGCACGGCCAGCCGACGCCGAGGCCGCAGCGGCGACAGCCGAGGGGGGCGGTTGTAGGCGAGGCCGCCCTCGCTCATCGGAGACAGGTGGGCGTCCGGCTCGGCCACCTTGTCGAGCACCAGCAGCGAATCGCCGACCCGTACGACACCACCGAGCGGCCAGGGCGTCCCGGCCGTCACCGCGTCATCGTTCAGTTGGACGCTGGCCCCTGCCTCCGGAGTGAGGGTGACGTTGCCCTGAAGGTCGATCGTCAGCCGGAGGGCGATCGGTGGCAATGAGGCGTCCGGCAGGGGGAGCGAACAGGTCGGCGCCGATCCTGCGGTGGCCGCGCCGACACCCAGTCTGACCACCCGCCCGGAGCCGGGGCCGCCGGCCACCCGCAACTCGTATTGTCCGACGGGCTCACCCTTGCGCAGCAGCGGGCCAATGAAGCGGTCGACGGAGACGCGCATGCCGTCCCGCAGGACGCTGGCTGCGGGTGCCGCCGGATCACACAGCACCCCGTCCGCCCACAGCGCCGGCGCTCCTGCCACCGCCGTCCCGTAGCCGGGCAGCGAAGCCAGTGAGGTGCCGGGCATGGCCACGACGTTCCCCGGCCCACCGTCACGCGCAGCGCCGGTTCCTCCGACAGTCTGCGCCAACACCTCCGCGACATCGCCAGCCGTGGCGGTGTCGTCGGCGACGACGACGACGTCCTCCGGCTCACCGCCTTCGCGTACGACCGTGACCAGCATCCGCATGATGGTCGTCCTCCCCGTCGGCCCCTGTGGCCACGTTCGTTAACTTCAGCTAACGGAGACTATGGCAGTCCCCTGCATCGCGCCCTAGCGCCCCGGCGTCACACCGCTGGCATCGCGTATATCTCCGGCCCGTTCGTCACCAACAGTCGGTTTCCCACGTGAGCTGTCTGCCACGGAGCCCCGGAGTCTTTGTCATCGGTCCATGTCCAGCGCACGTCCCCGGTCTTGGCCTCAAGGGCGATGACGCCCCCGGACAGCGGTCCGGCAGCGCAGTAGAGCGTCGTGCCGACCCTCACGAACGACTCTGCCCCGCCACGGTCCTGGTCCTCGCAGAGCCAGAGCCGCTGTTGCGTCTTGACGTCGACGGCCCAGATGCCGCGGTCGTAGTCGCTGACGTAGAGCACGCCGTCAATGACGGCCGGGTTGTTGAAGCCGCGACGGCCCATGGGGGCGAGCGTCCAGCGGGTGCGGCCGGTCTCCGCGTCGACCGCTGTCAGCTTCTCGCCGGGCAGGAAGACGAGGCCGTTCGCGACCGTGGGCTGCAAGGCCCAGTCGTCGCCGATCTTCTGCGTCCACAACTGGTCGCCGGTCGCGGTGTCGCGCACGGTGAGGTTGTGGTTGGAGTCCGCGTAGACGAGGTACTTGCCGGCGACGGTGCCCTGGACGTCGTAGTCCCTCGTGCCCCAGTCGCGGTGCTGCAGCCACACCTTCCTCCCGGTGCTGTGGCTGATCGCGGCCATAGCGGTGCGATATTCGGTGGCGCTCGTGGCCTGTGTGTAGTCGGTCGCCGTGACGTACACGTTCTTGTCGTCGATGGCGATCGTACTCTCGATGCCGAGTTTCTTGCCGAGGCGGCTGCGCCACACCTCCTCGCCGGTCTTTACGTCCCGCGCGACGAGGACCCCCTCGACGCCGCTGTCGGTGAGGAACACCTTGCCGTCGTGGAACAGAAGCTGGGAACCGGGGGCACAAACGTCAGGCTTCGACCAGCGGGCCTCGCCGGTCTTCACGTCGTACGCCACCAGAGGGTCGCCGCTGATCAAGAGCAGGCCGTCGTGGATGAGGAGCGGTACGTCCGTGGTGGTGCTGTCTTCGGCCGCTGTCTCGTGCCACAGGGGTTGGGGGGCGACTCCGGCCGGCGGGGTGGTGAAGTTCTCATCGCCGGGCTGAGCGGAACCGGCGCCGTTCGTGCCGGTCGCCCCGTCGGTGGTGTCGCCGTCCGAGCCGAGCCACGAAGCGGCGCCCCCGCCCGCCGCCGCGACGGCGGCAGCACCTCCGAGCGCGAGACCGAGGACGCGGCGGCGGGAGGGAGCGGTGGAATTGGTGGCGACGGTGGAGGCCGGTCCCAAGGCGCCGGGCTGTCCGAGAGCGCCGTGGCCCGGCGGGGTCGTCCCATATCCAGGGGCGGGAACGCCGCCCGGAGGTGGGGCGTAGCCGGGGACCGGGGTTCCCTGGGCGGTAGCCGCGGGGGAGCCGCCGTGCCCCGGAGCCCGTGGAAACCCGTAGCCGGGGGTCGGTGTCCCCGATGGCTTTGGTGTCCCGTCTGTCATCGCCGGTGCGGGCCCGAAGGACGCGGCGGCCGCCGGCTGAGGCTGCTGCGGTGCCTCCAGGTCCAGGATGCCGGCTGCATGTGTGGCGATCGTCGAGGCCACCGCCGACGGCAGCCAGTCGCTGAGGACACCCTCGACGCCCTGCGGGGCGAGCGCCGCCACAATCTCCGACGGCACTGGCCGATGCGCCGGGTCCTTCGCAAGGCATGCGCGGACGAGGCCCAGCAGTTGCTGCGGTACGCCCTCGACGTCGGGCTCCCCGTGCACGACCTGATACAGCAACGAGGCGTGCGAGACGGTGCCATGGCCGAAGGCGCCCCGGCCGGTCGCCGCGAACGCGAGCACTGCGCCCAGCGAGAAGACATCACTCGCCGTGCCGATGCCCTTGCCGAGCGCCTGCTCCGGTGACATGTAGCCGGGTGAGCCGACCACGACTCCCGTCTGCGTCATACGGTTTCCGTCCACCGCCCGCGCGATCCCGAAGTCGATGACGCGCGGACCGTCGGCCGCCAGCAGCACGTTCGACGGCTTCAGATCGCGGTGGATCAACCCCGCTGCGTGTACCTCCTGGAGGGCGGCAGCGAGGCCTGCGGCCAGTGCGCGGACGGTACGTTCCGGCAGTGCACCGTGCGCGGCGACGACGTCCGTGAGGTCCGGGCCGAGCACGTACGACGTCGCCAACCATGGCAGCGGCGCGTCCGGGTCGGCGTCCACGACCGGGGCGGTGAAGCGGCCGGAGACTGCCTTGGCAATCTCGACTTCGTGGCGGAAGCGGTCGCGGAAGTCACCGTCCGCGGCAAGATCCGGACGTACGACCTTCACCGCGACGGTACGGCCACCGGGCGAACGGGCCAGGTAGACGCGGCCCATGCCGCCGGCGCCGAGTCTTCGCAAGAGCCGGTAAGGACCCAACTCCGCTGGATCGTCCGGCTGCAGTGTCTCCATGGGGGGCCTTCCAGGCATTGCGCGATGCGGCACGCGTCAGTCGTATCTAATGGTGTTCGCTATCGCAGACACAGTAGTGAGCGCCCGGATCAGGGTGAGGGTTAGGGGCCATGAGCGGAAGTTCGGCAAAGCCGAAGCGGAGGAAAGCGGCTGGTCCTGCCTTGCGGTACGAGCACAGGCAAGGGCGTCCGCCGTCCCTTCGCAGGGTGAAGACCAGTGTCGGGGAGCGCCTGTTCGGCTGCATGGTGCTGCCCGGCTTCGTCGCCCTGCTCATGCCGTTGGTCTTCTTCGACATGTACTGGGGCCATGAGCTCTGGGGCGGCTTCGCTCCCGCGTGGCCCGGCGGTGGTTACTTCTTCGCCGGGACCGTCGGCGCCCTGGTGCCGATGGTCCTCCTCGCCTGGGTGGCGCCGCTGACGCGGATGAACTGGAAGAAGAGCAAGGCGCGTTCGCTCGCCTGGGCGGCCGCGTCCCTGCCCGGGCTGGCCGCCGGGTACCTGGTCGCCGGGGTGATCAGCACAACCGTGCGGCCCAAACGGCGCCGCAACTGGGACTCCGACTGTTATAGCGAGGGCGGCCCCTGCTGGGTGCACGTGCACTACCCATGGCTGTGGGTCGTCGGTCTGGCCTCCACCTTCGCGGCGGCCGCGCTGCTGATCACCTTGCTCGTCAAGCTCAGCCGCAAGACGCCCCCTACCGGACCTTCGACATCCGGGCCTGAGGCCGGCCCGACTCCGCGCTCTGCGAGCGGTACTGGAGGTCGTCGCCCACCGGCTTGAGGTGGACGGTCGTCTTCGCCGGGTTGCAGCCGCTGTGATTGGTCTTCGCGCCGACCGACGTGGCGACGAGCTCCGTCTTCGTCACCTGCTTCAGGGTGAGTACGTCGACACAGACGCCGCCGAGCGGGTCGGTCTGGCGGAGCTTGCCCAACTCCCCTCCGGCAGTGACCTGTCCGACGGTGATGCGGAAGGTGCCGAGGGGCAGTCTGCCGTCGAGCGCGACGCCCTGGCCCTCCCAGGTTCCGAGGTACGCGGCGGGCACCGTACCGGAAGGGGCGGAGCTCGCGTTCGCCGCCGGAGGCGAGTCGGACCCGCTGCCCGCGTCCGCGTCGTCCTGGCCGCCGCGCCCCGGCAGCAGGTCGAACACGAACACCGACCCGATCGTGACGGCCGCCATCGCCCCCGCGACCGCCAGCGCGACGGAGCAGCTCAGTCTCCGCACGCGCCCGCCGCTCTCGCCCTCCGGCGTGGACGTAGCCGCGACGGAGACGGTGACCCTGCCGGGCCGCCGGCCGGAGGCCGGGGCGGTGTCCTGCGGGTGGTCGGGGTCCCGGGGTTCGGGTACGGCGGCGACGTGGGGAGCGGGTGGCGTCACCGGGGGCGGGGTCACCCCGGAGGTGGTCACCGCTGACGGCGTCACCCCGGGCGGTGGCATCACCGGCGGCGGACCGAACACCCCGGTCCCGTCGCTCCCGGCCGCGTCGCCCCCGGCCGCGTCCGGCACGCCCACCGAGGGGCTGCTGAAACCGACCGGACCCGAAGGCGCCACAGCCCCCGCCCCGGCCCCTGTCACCTCCAGGTTCAGCAGCCGCACAGCACTCCGGCTCACCTGCTCCACCAGTGCCCCCGGCAGCCACCCGCCCGCCACCAGCCGGGCCGCGCCCTCGGGGGCCAGGCGGCGGGCCAGCTGCTCGGGGGCGGGCCGCTTGTCCGGGTCCTTCGCGAGGCACTCCGCCGTCAGGCCCCGCAGCTCCCCTTCCAGCAGGCCGAGTTCCGGTTCCTCGTGGACGACCTTGTAGAGCAGGGCGGCGGAGGAGTCCCCGGGGAAGGGCGGCAGGCCGGTCGCCGCGTAGGCGAGGACCGCGCCCAGGGAGAAGACGTCGGCCGCGCCCGTGACGCCGCTGCCCAGGATCTGCTCGGGTGACATGTAGCCGGGCGAGCCGATGGACACGCCGGTGGAGGTGAGGGACGCCGTGCCGTCCGTGGCCCGGGCGATGCCGAAGTCGATCAGCAGCGGGCCGTCGAGGGTCAGCAGGACGTTCGACGGCTTGACGTCCCGGTGCACCAGCCCCAGTTCGTGCACCGCCGCCAGCGCCTCGGCCAGCCCCGCGCCCAGCGCCCGTACGGTGTGGGCCGGCAGGGGCCCGCCGTCGGCGACCGCGGCCGACAGCGACGGACCGGCGGCGTACGCCGTCGCCACCCACGGCACCCGCGCCCCCGGGTCCGCGTCCAGGACGGGCGCCGTCCAGGCTCCGCCCACCCGGCGGGCGGCCTCGACCTCGCGCCGGAAACGCGACCGGAACTCCTCGTCCAGGGCGAAGTGCGGATGCACGATCTTCACGGCGACCGTACGGCCGCCGGCGCTGCGGCCGAGGTAGACCCGGCCCATGCCGCCGGAGCCCAGCCGGCCGAGCAGCCGGTAGGGCCCCACGACGGTGGGTTCGTCGACGTCGAGCGGCCGCATGGGCGTCACCCCTCCCCCGCGGGCAGGCGGGGACGGCTCCGGTCCCGGTACGCCTGCACCCCCAGCAGAGTAGTGCGGGAGCACCGCCCGGCTCACGGCTGGAGCAGGTCCACCTTCACATCGGCCGGGAAGCCGGTCGTCGGGCCGACCCGGCGGGCGAACTCGGCGACCGCCGCCAGCTGCGGGCCGCCGAAGCGGAAGTCGAGGGTCGTGAAGTAGCGGGCGAGGGTCTCCTCGTCGAAGGCCTCCCAGCGGGCGGCCTGCTCGGCGACCTTGCCGACCTCCTCCAGGGAGAGGTTGCGGGAGTCGAGGAAGGCCTCGTGCACCCGGCGGGTGATGACCGGCTCGCGCTCCAGGTAGTCGCGGCGGGCCGCCCAGACCGCGAAGACGAACGGCAGGCCCGTCCACTCCTTCCACAGCGCGCCCAGGTCGTGCACCTGAAGGCCGAAGCGCGGCCCGTCGAGCATGTTCGCGCGCAGCGCCGCGTCGCCGATGAGGACGGCGGCGTCGGCCTCCTGCATCATCAGGCTGAGGTCGGGCGGGCAGGTGTAGTAGTCCGGCTGGACGCCGAAGCGCTCGGCGAGGAGCAGCTGGGCGAGGCGGACGGAGGTGCGGGAGGTCGACCCGAGGGCGACGCGGGCGCCGTCGAGCCGGTCCAGGGGGACCTGCGAGACGATCACGCAGGACATGACCGGGCCGTCGCAGCCGACGGCGATGTCGGGGAAGGCGACCAGGTCGTCGGCGTGCCGGAGGAACTCGACGAGGGTGATCGGACCGATGTCGAGATCGCCCTGCACCAGCTTCTCGCTGAGCTTCTCCGGGGTGTCCTTGGAGAGCTCGAAGTCGAGGAGCGTGCCTGTTCTCGCGAGCCCCCAGTACAGGGGCAGGCAGTTCAGGAACTGGATGTGGCCGACGCGCGGCCGGGTGCGAGGATTGTCCACATCGTGAGGCTAGCCCTCACGGCGTACGGACCGGCGCGCGACCCCGCCGCCGGGGTGCGGCGTCCTGTGGACGCCCCCCTCCGCCAGTCGGCCGCGGGTTGTTCAAACATTCGGGTGACGTGATCTTGACCCCTATTGCATTCCGGGGGCTGCGTGCTAGGCTCGTCGCAAGTTGCAGTTTGGTTTCCCTTGCAGTACAGAGCCTGCGGAGCATGTGACCGCGGGCTCTCGTCATTCACAGACATATGCACTTGTGCGGAATTCATCTTCACACTTGCTGGTTCTGGAGCAGGGCAACCCTTTTGAAGCCCAAGGAGGGCTTATGGCTACCGGAACCGTGAAGTGGTTCAACGCCGAAAAGGGCTTTGGTTTCATCGCCCAGGAGGGCGGCGGCCCCGACGTCTTCGTCCACTACTCCGCGATCAACGCGAGCGGCTTCCGCTCTCTCGAGGAGAACCAGCAGGTGTCTTTCGACGTCACGCAGGGCCCGAAGGGCCCGCAGGCTGAGAACGTCACGCCGGTCTGATCTGTAGTACCCAAGGAGCCCCGCGCCGCAAGGCGACGGGGCTCCTGCCCTTTCCGGGCCCGGCCCGCCGGTGAATTCCCGGCGAATTCCGGCCGTGGGACGATGGGCGGATGCGGAAAGATCAGGAGAACAGCGGAGAGGCCGGCGGCACGCCCGCCGAGAAGGCCATGGCCACGGGCCTGTCGGCCGGCCTGTCCCTCGGCACGGCGATAGGGATCGCGCTCGGCATGACCGTCTTCGACAACCTTGCCCTGGGTCTTGCCCTGGGCCTTGGTTTCGGCACGGCGATCGGGGCGGGGGTGGGTATCGGCGCCGGGCGGGGCCGCTCCTGAAAGACGGCGTCGCGCTAGGGTCCGCGGCCATGACCGACGCCGCTGACTTCGTGACCGAGACCCGCGTTTTCTACGACACCGTGGCCGAGGAGTACGCCGATCACTTCGGTGATCTGCGACCGGGGACGCCCCTGGACCGGGGCGTGCTCCACGGTTTCGCTGGGCTCGTGGGCGAGGGGGGCGAGGTCGCCGACCTGGGGTGCGGCCCCGGGCGGGTGACGGCGTACCTGGCGTCGCAGGGGCTGTCGGTGTTCGGGCTGGACCTGTCGGAGTCGATGCTCGCGATCGCCCGCCGTGAGAACCCGGGCCTGCGGTTCGTGCGGGGCTCCATGCTGGAGCTGGATGTGCCGGACTCCTCACTCGACGGTGTCGTGTCCTGGTACTCGATCATCCACACCCCCGAGGAGCACCTGCCGGCCCTCTTCGCCGGCTTCCACCGCGTCCTGCGCCCCGGCGGGCATCTGCTCCTCGGCTTCCAGTTCGGAGACGAGCCCCGCCGCTACGAGGAGGCCTTCGGCCACACCGTCTCCCTGACCTTCCTCCGGCGCCGGCCCGAGCATGTCGCCGCCCTGCTGCGAGAGGCCGGTTTCACCCTTCGCGCGCAGACGCTGCGCGAGCCGGACGCGGCAGGCGGCGAGCCGGTCGCCCAGGCGTCCATCGTGGCCCGCAAGCCCCCGGAGACAGCGGTCTGAGCGTCCCCGAGGACGCGTCGCGCCGGGGAGGACGGAGCAGCCGACGCTCTGCGGACACCCCTGGGCACCACCCCGGCACCCCGCCCTTGAGCGGCCTCCGCAGCGGGTGGCCCGCTCCCCGGAGCGGCCCCGCTGCCGGCCACGCACACCCGAGCCGCAGGCCCCCGTACCCCCGGCCTCCGGCCCCCGGCTCCCAGCTCCCAGCTCCCAGCTCCCAGCCCCGCCTTACAACACCCCCGCCACATCCCTCGCCGCGATGTACCCGAACGTCATCGCCGGGCCGATCGTCGAGCCCGCGCCCGCGTAGCTGTGGCCCATCACCGCCGCGCTGGCGTTTCCCGCCGCGTAGAGGCCGGGGATGACCGAGTCGTCCTCGCGCAGGACCCTGGCCCGGGCGTCCGTGCGGAGGCCGCCCTTCGTGCCGAGGTCGCCGGGGACGATGCGGAAGGCGTGGTACGGCGGCAGCCAGAGGGGGGCCAGGCAGGAGTTGGGGAGGACCGACGGGTCCGTGTAGTAGTGGTCGTAGGCGCTGTCGCCGCGGTGGAAGTCGGGGTCCTCGCCCTCCCGCGCCTGGGCGTTGAAGCGGTTCACGCTGGTGCGCAGGGCCGCCGCGGGGACGCCGATGGAGGCCGCCAGCGCGTCGAGGGTCCACTCCTTGTGCGCCGCCCCGGACGCGTACCAAGAGTCGGGGAAGGGCAGCGTCGGCAGGACGTCCTTGAAGAGGTACCGGTTGCGGTAGTTCTGGTCGGTGATCAGCCAGCACGGGATGGCCGGGTCGGTGTCGTGGACCTCGTACATGGTGTGCACCACGTCGCTGTAGGGCGCGGCCTCGTTGACGAAGCGCCGGCCCGAGCCGTTCACCAGCAGCCCCCCGGGCAGGGTGCGTTCGGCGAGGCAGAAGTAGGGCCGGCCGGGGATCGGGATCGCCGGGCCCCACCACGCGTCCTCCATCAGGTCGAGTGCCGCGCCCAGCCGCTCCCCCGCCCGGATGCCGTCGCCGGTGTTCTCCTTCGCCCCGACGGTCCACTCCGTGCCGATGGGCTGCCGCTGGAAGCGTTGCCGCATCGCCGCGTTGTGCTCGAAGCCGCCAGAGCCGACGATCACGCCCCGACGGGCGCGGACCAGGCCGGGAGTGCCGTCGCGGGTGACGACGGCTCCCGTGACCCTGCCGTTCTCGACGTGCAGGTCCGTCAGGGGGGTGCCGAGCCAGACGGGGACCCCGGCCGATCGCAGGCCGGCCCGCAGGCCCGCCGCCAGCGCCTGGCCCATCGTCAGGGGCTTCTGGCCGAGTGTCGCCGCCTTCGCGCCGCGGGCGAGGCACTGGGCGGCGACGGCCGCGCCCCGGGCGTTCACGGCGGCCAGGGCGACCCACTTGTAGTCGGCGCTGAAGACGACCATGCCGGCGGGGACGTCCATGTACGGCGGGTTCAGGTGCGCCAGCTCGGCACCCAGGAGGTTGCCGTCGAGCTGGTCCGGCTCGATGGAGCGGCCGTTCGGGAGGCCGCCGGGCAGCTCGGGGTAGTAGTCGCTGTAGCCCTCCATCCAGCGGAACCGGAGTGGGCTGTTCGCCATGACGAAGGAGATCATCGGCGGGCCGTGGGTGAGGAAGGCCCGCTGCCGGCCGGCGGGGACCTCCGGGCCGACGACCGCGGCGAGGTAGGAGGCGGCCTTCGCGGGGGTGTCGGGGACCCCGGCGGCGAGGATCACGGAGTTGTTGGGGATCCAGATCCCGGCACCGGAGCGGGCGGCCGAGCCGCCGAAGGTCGGCGCCTTCTCCACGACCACACAGCTCAGGCCCTGGCGCGCGGCGGTCAGCGCGGCGGTCATGCCGGCGGCGCCGGAGCCGATGACGACGACGTCGTACGTGCCGAGCGGGGGTAAGTCGGCCGCCCGGGCGCCCTGTTGGACCCCCGCGGCGACCGCGACGCCGGCACCGGCGGCCCCGGCCAGCAGTCGTCTCCGGGACGGGCCTTCGGCGGTTCCTGCGGTGTCCGTGCGAGTGGTCATGGACGCTCCAGCCCGACGAGAACGCGAAAGGGGTGGGGAATGTCGCGCGGGGGTCTTGCGAAGTCAAGACCCGTGCGGCACCCGCCGCGCGTTGCCGGCGGCGCGGGCGGCCCCGCGAAGGCCCCTCCTGCGCGACCTGGCCCCTCCTGCGCGACCTCGCGACCGCGTGGCGGGCCGTTCGGGGGCCCTGCGCGACCTTGCGGCCGCGGCGCCGGAAAGGCGGGCGAGGCGATCGCGCCGCCCACGCCCGGCGGGCCCGTTCGGGGCCCCCGCGACCTCGCGGCCGCGCCCGTCCGGAGGAGCGGGAGGCACGGACGCTACTCGAGGCCGATGGCCGCGCAGTCCGCCCGGTACTTGGCGGTGCAGATGTCCTTGACGGTGTACACGCCGTCCGTGATCACCGTCTCCTTGATGTTGTCCTTGGTGAGGGCGACCACCGGCACCAGCATCGCCGGGATGTTCTTCTGCGCCGGGCTGTCGACCGTCTCCCGGGTCAGCGCGGCGAACTCGATGGAGCGGCCCTGGACCTTGGCGACCGCGATCTTCGCGGCGTTGGTCGCCTCCAGCAGGAAGGACTTGTACACGGTCATGTACTGCTCGCCGGAGACGACCCGCTGCACCGCGTCGAGGTTGGCGTCCTGCCCGGTCACCGGCGGCATCTTCGTGGCTCCGGCCTCCTGGAGCGCCTCGATGACGGCGCCCGCCATGCCGTCGTTGGCGGAGTAGACGGCGGCGATGTCGTTCAGCCCGACGGCCTGGATCGCCTCCTTCATGTGCTCCTTGGCGATCGCGGGCTTCCACTCCTTGGTGTCGTACTCCTTGACGATGTTCACCTGGCCCCGGAGCTCGCTGAGCGCGCCGTCCTTGAACCGTGCCGTGTTCGGGTCGCCGGGGTCGCCGTTCATCATGACGACCTTGCTCTTCTGGGCCTTGTCGCCGAGTTCCCCGATGATGGCGCGGCCCTGGACCTGGCCGACGAGCTCGTTGTCGTGGGAGACGTAGGCGTCGATCGGGCCCTCGGCGAGCCGGTCGTAGGCGATGACGGGGATGCCGGCGTCCTTGGCCTTCTGCACGTCGGGGGCGATGCTCTTGGAGTTCAGGGCGTCGACGAGGATGACGTCCACCTTGTCGGCGATCATCTTCTGGAACTGGCTGCTCTGTCTGGTGACGCTGGCCTCGGCGTTGGCGTAGCGGACCTTGCCCTTGTTCTCCGTGAGGGACGCGACCTCCTGCTTGATCAGCGGGTAGTCGAACTTCTCGAAGCGTGCCGTGTCCCGGTCGGGCAGCAGCAGGCCCACCGTGATGTCGTTGCCCTTCTTCGCGGCGGTGTCGTCACTCCCGCCGTCGCCGCAGGCGGCGAGGGACACGGCCGATACGGAGACCGCCAGGGCCATGGAGATACGCCGCACGGCGGCCTGACGGGTGTTGCGCGCTATCACTGGTGGTGCCTTCCGATGGGGGGAGCATCGTGACGAGGTGGTCGAAAGCCAACGGGCAGACGCCGTGCGTCGTCAATAAGCACGTGTGAAGAGATCGCAAAGGTGCCTCACCGCGTGTACAGACCCTCCACTTCCGTGGCGAAAGCACGCAGCACGGCCTCCCGGCGGAGCTTCATCGACGGGGTCAGATGGCCCGCCTCCTCGGTGAAGTCCTCGGGGAGGATGGCGAAGCGGCGGATGGACTCCGGGCGGGAGACCATCTTGTTGGCCTCGTCGACGGCTCGCTGGAGGACGGCGCGCAGTTCCTCGTCGTCGACGAGGAGCGTGGCGGGGACGGGGTGTTTGCCGTTCATCTGGCGCCAGTGGGTGATGCCGTCCGGGTCGAGGGTGATCAGCGCCGAGACGAAGGGGCGGCCGTCGCCCAGGACGAGGCACTGGGAGATCAGCGGGTGTGAGCGCAGCCAGTTCTCCAGCGGGGCCGGGGCGACGGACTTGCCGCCCGCGGTGATGAGCATCTCCTTCTTGCGGCCGGTGATCGTCAGATAGCCCTCGTCGTCCAGTTCGCCGAGGTCGCCGGTGGCGAGCCAGCCGTCGGGGGCGGCGGGGACGACGCCGCCGGCCTGCGGGTCCCAGTAGCCGCGCAGCACGTGGTCGCCGCCGACGAGGATCTCGCCGTCGGCGGCGATACGGACGCGGGTGCCGGGCAACGGCCAGCCGACGGTGCCCAGCCGGGGCTTGAGGGGCGGGGTGACGGTGCTCGCGCCGGTGGTCTCGGTCAGGCCGTAGCCCTCGAAGATCTCGATGCCGGCGCCGGCGTAGAACGCGGCCAGGCGGCTGCCGAGAGGGGAGCCGCCGCAGATGGCGTAACGGACCCTGCCGCCCATGGCGTTGCGGATGCGGCGGTAGACCAGGGGGTCGTAGAAGGCGCGGGCGGTCTTGAGGGCGCGGGAGGGGCCGGGGCCGGTGCCCGTCTGCTGGGCCTCCAGGGCCTCGCCGTAGCGCTGCGCCACCGCCGCCGCGCGGTCGAACGAGGAGACCCGGCCGCCCGCCTCGGCCTTGGCGCGGGCCGAGTTGAAGACCTTCTCCAGCATGTACGGAATGGCGAGCAGGCAGGTCGGCCGGAAGCTGGCCAGGTCCGGGAGGAGCCGGTCGGCCTTGATGCTGGGGGCGTGGCCCAGCCGGACGCGGGCCCGGATGCAGGCGATCGCCACCATGCGGCCGAAGACGTGGGACATCGGCAGGAACAGCAGGACCGAGGCCTCTTCGCTGGTCCTCGCCCGGAAGACGGGGTAGAGCAGCTCGATGGCGTTGTCGACCTCGGCGAAGAAGTTGCCGTGGGTGAGCGCGCAGCCCTTGGGGCGGCCGGTGGTGCCCGAGGTGTAGACGAGGGTGGCGATGGTGTCGGGGCCGAGCATGCCGCGCCGCACCTCGACCTCCTGGTCGGGCAGGTGGGCACCGGTTTCCGCAAGCCGGTCCACGTGGCCCTTCTCGACGACCCACAGGTGCTTGAGGTCGGGCAGGCGTTCGCGCTCGGGGCCGAGGGCGGCGGCCTGCGCGGCGGTCTCGGTGACCAGGGCGACCGCGCCGGAGTCCTGGAGGATCCAGCGGGCCTGGAAGACGGAGGACGTGGGGTAGACGGGGACGGTGACCAGTCCGGCCGCCCAGGCGGCGAAGTCCAGGACCGTCCACTCGTAGATCGTGCGGGCCATCACGGCGACCCGGTCACCCGGCATCAGGCCCTCGGCGATCAGGCCCTTCGCCACGGCCCGTACCTGGTCGGCGAACTGTGTCGCCGTGACGTCGTTCCAGCGGCCGTCGGCGTCCTTGCGGCTGAGCACCACGGCGTCCGGATGGGCGTTCGCGTTGTCGAAGGGCAGGTCGGCGAGCGAGCCGTGCGTCCACGGCGGGGCCAGCGGCGGTACGGAGGCCTCCCGTACCGCCCCGTCCATCCGCCGCACCTCGGGCTCGACCAGGACCGGTCCGCCGTACGCGTCGCCGTAGGCGGAGGAGGGATACGCAGTGGACACGGGCGGCTCCTGGGGCGTGCAGCGAAGGACTGCTTGCTGCATGACGTACGTGCCTCGCACGCCGAGGCGCTCAACCGGCTGAAACCCCAGAAAGGGGTTACTGACGGTAGGAACGGGATCGTACGGCGCTCACGTGGCGGGTTTGTGCGAATTCGGGGATGGTCCGGAGCCAGGCCTGTGCAATCTCGGGGGTTACGTGAGGACCCTTCAGGTTCTGCGGCCCGTGATGGTCAGGCCCGTTCCAGGATCGCGGTCACCCCCTGCCCGCCCGCCGCGCAGACGGAGATCAGGCCGCGGGCGGGGGCGTCCCGTTCGGCGAGGAGCTTGGCCAGGGTGGCGACGATCCGGGCCCCGGTGGCGGCGAAGGGGTGGCCGGTCGCGAGGGAGGAGCCGGCGACGTTCAGCCGGGCGCGGTCCACCGTGCCCAGGCCCCGCTTCTCCCAGGCGGCGAGCGTCGCGAGCACCTGGGAGGCGAACGCCTCGTGGATCTCGACGAGGCCGAAGTCGTCCAGGCCGAGGCCGGCCCGCTCCAGCATGCGCGGGACGGCGTGGGCGGGCGCCATGAGCAGTCCGTCCTCGCCGCCGGCCACGTCGCCGCCCACGAAGTCGACGGCGGCCGTCTCGTACGCGGTGAGGTACGCGAGCGGCTCCAGCCCCCGCTCCCGGGTCCACTCCTCGCTCGCCAGCAGGACGGTGGCCGCGCCGTCCGTCAGCGGGGTGGAGTTCCCTGCCGTCATGGTCGGGTCGGGATGGCCGAGCCCGAACACCGGTTTCAGGGAGGCGAGTTGCTCCACGGTCGAGCCGGGGCGCAGGTTCTGGTCGCGGGCCAGGCCCCGGAAGGGGACCACCAGGTCCTGGAAGAAGCCGCGTTCGTACGCCGCCGCCAGCCGCTGGTGACTGGTGGCCGCGAGTTCGTCCTGCGCCGCGCGGGGGATGCCCCGGGAGCGGGCGGTGACGGCGGCGTGTTCGCCCATGGACAGGCCGGTGCGCGGCTCGCCGTTGCGCGGGATGTCGGGGACGAGGTGGCCCGGGCGCACCTTCGCCAGGGCCTTCAGGCGGGCGCCGGGCGACTTGGCCCGGCGGGCCTCCAGGAGGATGCGGCGCAGGGAGTCGTTGACGCCGAGCGGTGCGTCGCTGGCCGTGTCGGCGCCGCCCGCGACGGCCGATTCCGTCTGGCCGAGGGCGATCTTGTTGGCGGCGGCGATGACGGCCTGGAGGCCGGTGCCGCAGGCTTGCTGGATGTCGTAGGCGGGGGTGCTCGGGTGGAGGTGCGAGCCGAGGACGGTCTCGCGGGCGAGGTTGAAGTCGCGGGCGTGCTTGAGCACGGCCCCGGCGACGAACTCGCCGACCGCGCCGGGCTCCCGGAGCCCGTACCGCTCGACCAGGCCGTCGAGGGCGGCGGTGAGCATCTGCTGGTTGGAGGCGGTGGCGTAGGGGCCGTCGGAGCGGGCGAAGGGGATGCGCGCTCCGCCGACGACCGCCACGCGCCGCACCGACGTCGACAACCGCTGGGGGCTCATCTCGACCACCTCATCTCGACCCGCTCCTCGTCCGTGACATAGCCTTACCTCCGGTAACCTTACTCCAGAGTAAGCACAGTGGGGCTTCAGTGAGCCCCTTCAGCGAGCCCGTCGTCGGGAACTGGGAGTCGTCATGGCCGACCGCTATCTGCGCTTCACCGGCACCGCGCCCGGCCGCTTCCTCACCCGCAGGCTGGGCCTGCCGCAGCCCGCGCCGCTGATCCGCTGGTCCCCGGAGCGGCCCGCCCTGGACGGCGGTCTGCTGCACCTCACCGCGGGCCGGTCCGCCCTGGGCCTGGCACCGGTCCTGGCCCGCACGGGGATCGGCCCGGCCGGCTCCGGCCGTGCGGCGGCCGTCGTCCTGGACGCGACCGGGGTGCGGACCGTCGAGGACCTGGCGGAGGTGCACGCCGCCCTGCACCCTGCCCTGCGGTCGGTGGCGGCGAGCGGGCGCGTGGTCCTGCTCGGCGCGCCCCTCGACCCCGCCGACCACCACCAGGCCGCGGCCCAGCAGGCCCTGGAGGGTTTCACCCGCTCCCTCGGCAAGGAGACCGGCCGGGGCAGGACGGTGAACCTGGTCCGGCTCACGGACGCGGCCGCCGCGGAGTCCACGCTCCGTTTCCTGCTGTCGCCCAAGTCGGCCTACGTCAGCGGGCAGGTGATCGAGGTGGGGGCGCCCCAGGAGGCCCCTCCGCCCGACTGGGACCGCCCCCTGGCCGGCCGCACCGCCCTGGTCACCGGCGCCGCCCGGGGCATCGGTGAGGCGGTCGCCGAGACCCTCGCCCGGGACGGTGCCCGGGTCGTCGTCCTCGACGTGCCGCAGGCCGAACAGGACGCCCGGCGGGTCGCCGAGCGGCTCGGCGGCACCGCGCTGCTGCTCGACATGACGTCCGCCGACGCGGGCGCCCGGATCGCCGAGGCCCTGCCCGACGGCCTCGACCTGCTGATCCACAACGCGGGCATCACCCGCGACCGGCGCCTGGTGAACATGCCGTCCGAACGCTGGATCTCCGTCCTCGAAGTGAACCTGGCGAGCGTGCTGCGCACCACGGACGCCCTGCTCAAGGAGGGGACGCTGAAGCGCGGCGGCCGGATCGTCGCCACCGCCTCGATCGCGGGGATCGCGGGCAACGCCGGCCAGACCAACTACGGGGCGAGCAAGGCGGGCGTCGTCGGCCTGGTCCGCTCCCTCGCGCCGCGCGCGCTCGCAGAGCACGGCGTGACTATCAACGCGGTCGCGCCCGGGTTCATCGAGACGAGGATGACGGCCGCCGTCCCGCTGTTCATCCGCGAGGCGGGCCGCCGGATGAACTCCCTCGCCCAGGGCGGTCTCCCGGTCGATGTCGCCGAGACCACCGCCTGGCTGGCCCACCCGGCTTCGGGCGCGGTCAACGGCCAGGTCGTCCGCGTCTGCGGCCAGAGCCTGCTGGGGGCGTGATGACCGGCCCCGACGCCCTCGTGCTCACCGGGCCTCCCGCCCTCGCCCCGCTCCTGGCCCGCGGCGCTCTGCTCTCCCCCTTCAAACGCCCCCGTTCCGACGCGGAGTTCCCCCGCACCCGACTCGTCGTGCCGGACCTGCGCGTCGACCTCGCGCGGCTCGCGGCGTACGAGCGGGTCTGCGGGTTCCCCGTCGGAGAGGACGCGCTGCCGGTGACGTATCCGCATGTGCTCGGCTTCCCCCTGGCCATGCGGCTGATGAGCGGCCGGGACTTCCCGCTGCCGCTGCTCGGCCTCGTCCACACGTCGATCACGGTCACCCGGCACGAGCGGATGTCACCCGGCGGCAGGTACGAACTCTCCGTGCACGTCGAGGGGTTGCTCCCACACCGGCGCGGCACGGAGGCCACGGTCGTCACCGAGGTGCGCCGCGGCGGTGCCGTCGTCTGGGAGTCGAGGAGCACGTACCTGGCCCGGCACCGCACGGACCGGCCGACCGCGGTGCCCCGGGAGCCGGAGGCGCGCACACCGCTGCCACCGGTCGACGAGTGGCGGCTCGCCGGGGATGTCGGGCGCCGCTACGGGGCCGCCTCCGGGGACCGCAACCCGATCCACCTGCACCCGCTCACGGCCCGACTGTTCGGCTTCCCCCGGGCCATCGCCCACGGCATGTGGACCGTGGCCCGCTGCCTCGCCGAGCACGGCGTCCCCCAGCACTGCCATCTGCGCGCGGAGTTCCGGGCACCGGTCCTGCTGCCCGGGACGGTGACGTACGCGGCGCGGGACGGCCGGTTCGAACTGCGCGGCCCGGAGGACCGGATCCACGTGACGGGGGACGTCTATCCGACGTGAGGGCCCGGCGGCTCCTCCGGAGGTGCCCAGGGCCGCCCGGCCATGAGGTCGCCGAGCCCCGCCCAGGCGAAGTTCATCAGCGTGGCCGCGGCCTGCCGGGCGGTGACGCCCGGGGTGGCGTTGGCCCAGGCGGCCAGCGACTCGGCGGCGCCGACCAGGGCCTCGGCGAGGCCGGCGACCTCGCGCTCCGGCAGGTCGGGATCGCGGTGGGCCTCGCGGGCCCCGGCGAGGATCAGCTGGGTCACGAACGCGACGATCTCCTCGCGCATCGCGGTGACCTCGGCGGCGAACGGCTCGCCGTGGGTACGGGCCTGGAGGTGCAGGACCGACCACGCGTCCGGGTTCTCGCCGGTGTGCGCGAAGAAGGCGCCGAGGCCCTCCCAGAGTTGCCGGTCGGCCGGCAGGTCGCGGCGGACCCCGGCCCGTACCGCCTCGACGAGGGCCCCCGCCTCCCGGCGGATGCAGGCGGTGAAGAGGTCTTCCTTCGAGTTGAGGTACAGGTACACCAACGGCTTGGACACACCGGCCAGTTCGGCGATCTCGTCCATCGACGCGGCCATGTAGCCCCGTTGGCCGAAGATCTGCACGGCGGCGTCCAGCATCTGCTGTTCACGGACCGCGCGCGGCATCCGCTTGGTCTTCACGGCACCCATACCGCTTAGCGTACGGGCCCCCTGGAGGGCCCTCGCCCGGTGAACCGGGGAAGGACCGCCCAGGGGGCCCGTCAGTTCTCGATGCCGGCCGGCCGTCAGGCGGTCGCGGGGACCGGCTCGGCCTTGTCGCGCGGCTCGTCGAGCGGCTCGTCCAGGGAGGAACCGTCGGCCGTGGCGTACGCGTCGCGGTCGAGCAGGTTCTCGCGGGCGGAGACCAGAACCGGGATCAGCGCCTGCCCGGCCACGTTGGTCGCGGTGCGGATCATGTCCAGGATCGGGTCGATCGCGAGGAGCAGGCCCACGCCCTCCATCGGCAGGCCGAGGGTGGACAGGGTCAGGGTCAGCATGACCGTCGCGCCGGTGAGGCCGGCCGTGGCGGCGGAGCCGACCACCGAGACGAACGCGATCAGCAGGTAGTCGCCGACGCCCAGCTGGATGTCGAAGATCTGGGCGACGAAGATCGCGGCGATGGCCGGGTAGATCGCGGCGCAGCCGTCCATCTTGGTCGTCGCGCCGAACGGCACGGCGAAGGAGGCGTACTCCTTCGGCACGCCGAGCCGCTCGGTGACCTTCTGCGTCAGCGGCATGGTGCCGACCGAGGAGCGGGAGACGAAGGCCAGCTGGATCGCGGGCCAGGCGCCCTTGAAGAACTGGATCGGGTTGACCTTGGCGACGGTCGCGAGCAGCGTCGGGTAGACGCCGAACAGCACGATGAGGCAGCCGACGTAGATGTCGGCGGTGAACGTCGCGTACTTGCCGATCAGGTCCCAGCCGTAGGTGGCGATGGCGTAGCCGATGAGGCCGATCGTGCCGATCGGGGCGAGCCGGATGACCCACCACAGCGCCTTCTGGAGCAGGCTGAGAACCGACTCGCTCAGGGTGAGGATCGGCTGGGCCTTCTCACCGAGCTGGAGCGCGGCGATACCGGCGACGGCGGCCATGAAGACGATCTGGAGCACGTTCAGGTCGGTGAACGGCGTGATGACGTCGGTCGGGACGATGCCGGTCAGGAAGTCGATCCAGGAACCGGTGCTCTCGGGCTTCGCGCCGTCCTTGGGCGTGAGGCCGGTGCCGGCGCCCGGGTTGGTGACCAGGCCGATGATCAGGCCGATGCTCACCGCGATCAGCGACGTGATCATGAACCAGAGGAGGGTGCGCGAGGCCAGGCGGGCCGCGTTGTTGACCTTCCGCAGGTTGGTGATCGAGACCAGGATCGCGAAGAAGACGAGCGGGGCGACCGCGAGCTTCAGCAGCCCGATGAAGGTGTCGCCGACCTTCTCCAGGGTCGTGACCAGCCAGGACACGTCCTGGTCGCGGGCGAGCCAGCCGAGCAGCACACCCAGAACGAGGCCGGCGAGTATCTGGGCCCAGAAGGGCACCTTGAAGGACTTCGTGTGTGAGGACACGGACTGACTCCGTTGGGGGACGCGAGGGGGGAACTGACGTGGGAGACGACGGGGGGTTGCGTTACGTCAGGGACGACAGAAAGCGGACGCGCACCGACAGAGATCCACGTGCAGCCGCGCCACGAGCGGAGCGCTCAGAGGCGAGTGGGGCGCGACTGCTGACTTCATACAACGACCTTAACACCTGAGCTTTGAGGACCCCAAAGCCTGGCTTTGACAGGTGACGACGCACACACACCCATACAACGCAAAGCGCCCCGTTTCCGAGCATGTACGGAAACGGGGCACCGGAACGCGAGTGAGGGACCCTACGAGGCCTGCCCCTGGGCCCGGGTGGTGTCGTCGGCCACGTCCTCCTGGCTGCGGTTGGCGTCCAGGTTGGCCTTCATCCGGTCGACCCGCCGCGCGACCTGGACCGACGCCCGGTCCCGCTCCTTGCGCAGCACGACCAGGCTGATCGGCGCGGAGATGAGCAGGGCGAGAGCCACGATCCACAGCCCGTTGCTGTTGCCGAGCCCGCGCGGGGCGATCCCGGAGTAGACAGCGCCCCAGACGACCACGAGGCAGCCCACGAAGATTCCGAGGCGCATCAGCGTGTAGCGGAGCATCTCAATCCACTCTTCCGGTTTCGAACGGCCAGAACGCACCCAAAGGGGCACCGTCCAGTGAAGCACGCCGTACGGCCGATCTTGCACGGGGGTCAATCCAGCGGCAGCAGCATGATGACGTCCTCCCGGTCGTCCCCCGGGGCCACCCGGATCGCCCCCGGGATCCGCCCGACCTCCTTGTAGCCGCAGGACTCGTAGAACCGCTCAAGACCGAGGCCGCCCCGGCAGGTCAGCCGGATCGCCTCGATCCCGTCCATGTCCCTGGCCACGCCCGCGGCGGCGGCGAGCAGCTCGCGGCCATAACCCTTGCCCTGGTGGCGCGGGTGCACCATCACCGTGTAGAGCCACAGCCAGTGCGTCATCAGATGGTGTGTGTTGAAGGTCAGGAACGCGGTCGCCGCGACCCGCCCCTCCCCGTCGTGCCCGACGAGCAGCTTGGCCCGGCCGTCCGCCATCGACGCGAAGTGCTGCACCAGCGCGGGGCGGATCTCCTCCCGCGTCACCGGCGGCACGTACCCGACGGCCCCGCCGGCGTTGGAGACATCGGTCCACAGGTCGAGCAAGCCGTCCCGCAGCTCGGGGGTGACGGCGGGACCGAGCGTGAAGGTAAGGGGCATGGATGGATTGTAGCTATTACGACAAGGCGTCCGCCGCCACGCGCAGGTCCGACACCAGCCCCCGGTACGCCGCGTCCCGGTCGTCGGACCGCAGCACCGAGGACGGATGCACGGTCGGCACCAGCCGCTCGGGGCGCCCGTGGATCTCCTCCTCCAGCACCGTCCCGCGCACCTGCGTGACCCGGAACGAGGACCCGAGCAGCGCCTTCCCGGCGGTGGCCCCCAGCACGACGATCAGCTCCGGCTCCACGACCGCGAGCTCCGCGGCCAGCCAGGGCCCGCACGCGGTCATCTCCCGCAGGTTCGGAGCCTTGTGGATCCGCCGCTTGCGGGGCTCGGCCTGCGTGAACTTGAAGTGCTTCACGGCGTTGGTGACATAGGCCTCGGAGGGATCGATGCCGGCCTCCTCCAAGGCCCGGTCCAGCAGCTTCCCGGCCGGCCCGACGAACGGCTTCCCCTGCCGGTCCTCCTGATCCCCGGGCTGCTCCCCCACGAGCATGACCCGGGCGTCCGTGTCACCGGCCCCGAACACGGTCTGGGTGGCGTCCCGATGCAGCGGACACCCCCGGCATTCGGCAGCGGCCTTCCGCAGGGCAACAAGCCCGCCCCGACTGGGAACGAACGGTTCGGCGCTGTAGGCGTCCTCAGGCGCCTTGGTGGCAACCATGCCCTCCGGGTACCCACCCCAGGGGCGCGGGGAACTGCGCGACCAGCCCCCACACACCTGTAGCCGCAATCACACCCGCATCGGCTGCGGCGATTCGCGACGCGAAGCGTCGGGCCCCTCATACTCCCGAATGATCTCGTACCGAGTGTTCCGCTCCACCGGCCGGAACCCGGCATCACGAATCAGGTCCAGCAGATCCTCACGCGTCAGCTTGTTCGGCGTCCCGTAGTTGTCCGCGTCATGAGTGATCTTGTACTCGACGACCGACCCGTCCATGTCATCCGCACCGTGCTGCAACGCCAGCTGCGCCGTCTGCACCCCGTGCATCACCCAGAACACCTTGACGTGCGGCACGTTGTCGAACAGCAGCCGCGACACGGCGAAGGTCTTCAGCGCCTCGGCCCCCGTCGCCATCTGCGTCCGCGCCTGCAGGCGATTGCGCACCTTGCCGTCCTGCATGTCGACGAAGTCGTGCTGGTACCGCAGCGGAATGAAGACCTGGAAACCGCCGGTCTCGTCCTGCAGCTCACGCAGCCGCAGCACGTGGTCCACCCGGTGCCGCGGCTCCTCGATGTGCCCGTACAGCATCGTGCACGGGGTCTTCAGACCCTTCTCGTGCGCGAGGCGGTGGATCCGGGACCAGTCCTCCCAGTGGGTCCGGTGGTCCACGATGTGCTGCCGGACCTCCCAGTCGAAGATCTCGGCGCCACCGCCGGTGAGGGACTCGAGACCGGCGTCGATGAGCTCGTCGAGGATCTCCGACGCCGACATCCCGGAGATGGTCTCGAAGTGGTGGATCTCCGTGGCCGTGAACGCCTTCAGCGAGACGTCCGGCAGCGCCGCCTTCAGCTCACGCAGCGACCGCGGGTAGTACCGCCACGGCAGGTTCGGGTGCAGCCCGTTGACGATGTGCAGCTCGGTGAGGTTCTCCGACTCCATCGCCTTCGCGAGTTTCACGGCCTCCTCGATGCGCATCGTGTAGGCGTCCTTCTCCCCCGGCTTGCGCTGGAAGGAGCAGTACGCGCAGGAGGCCGTGCACACGTTGGTCATGTTGAGGTGCCGGTTGACGTTGAAGTGCACGACGTCGCCGTTCTTGCGCGTCCGCACCTCGTGCGCGAGGCCGCCGAGCCAGGCCAGGTCGTCCGACTCGTACAGCGCGATGCCGTCCTCACGGGTCAGGCGGACACCCGCCCTGACCTTCTCCTCCAGCTCGCGCTTGAGCCCGAGATCCATGCCCACACCTTTCTACGACAACATCCCAACCGTACGGCTACCGCTCTACTCCTCTTCGGGCAGCTCCCCGACCCGGTTCTCCCACTTCGTGGAGAGCACGATCGTCGTACGCGTGCGGGAGACGCCCTCGATCCCGCTGAGCCGCCGGATCATCTTCTCCAGACCGTCGACGTCCGCCGCCCGCACCTTGAGCATGTACGAGTCGTCGCCCGCGATGAACCAGCAGTCCTCGATCTCCGAGAGGTCCTTCAGCCGCTGCGCCACGTCCTCGTGGTCGGTGGCGTCGGAGAGAGAGATGCCGATCAGGGCGGTGACGCCGAGGCCGAGCGACGCGGCGTCGACGGTGGCCCGGTAGCCGGTGATGACCCCGGCCGCCTCCAGCCGGTTGATGCGGTCGGTGACACTGGGTCCCGACAGTCCGACGAGGCGTCCCAGCTCCGCGTAGGAGGCCCGGCCGTTCTCCCTCAGGGCCTGGATGAGCTGCCTGTCCACCGCGTCCATTGCGATCGAAGCCTTCCGCTGAAGTTGTCGTTGTGTCCGATGAGGTTCGGGTACCGCTCAGCCGTCGCGGTGCGCACCGCCGCCGAGTTCACCTTGCCAACGCCGGTAGAGCCGGTGCGGCACGCCCGCCGCGTCGAGTACGCGTCCGGCGACGAAGTCCACCAGGTCCTGGATGTGCGTCGCGCCCGCGTAGAAGGCGGGTGAGGCGGGCACGACCGTCGCGCCCGCGTCGTCGAGGGTGACCAGGTGCCGCAGGGTCTGGCCGTTCAGCGGGGTCTCGCGCACGGCCACGATCAGCTTGCGGCCCTCCTTGAGGGTCACGCTCGCCGACCGCTGGAGCAGGTCCTTCGACAGGCCGAGCGCGACCCCGGCCACGCTCGCCGTCGAGGCGGGCACGATGAGCATGCCCTTGGTGGGGTACGACCCCGAGGAGGGCCCGGCGGCCAGGTCGCCGGCGCTCCAGTGCCGTACGGCGCCGATGTCGACGGAGAAGGTGTCCGGCTTGCCGTCGGCGCCCCGGGACAGCCATTCCCGCAGGTCGGCCTGCCAGTGGGCGTCCCGGAAGGAGATCCCGGTCTCGTCCAGCAGGGTGAGCCTGGAGGCCCGGGACACCACGAGATCGACGCTCTCGCCGGCGTCGAGCAGAGCCCGCAGCACGGCAGCGGCATACGGAGTGCCGGAGGCCCCGGACACCCCTACGATCCAAGGCGTACGCGGCGTCTCGCCTGGCTTGACTGGGTTCACAACACCGAGCCTATCCGGCGCCGCAGGGTGGGAACCGGCCAAGGGGTGCGGGCCGTTGCACGGAGGGGACGAGCGAGCACTGGGGGTCGCCATGTCGAATCCGCGCGCCGGGTGGTCACAGGGCGACCGTGCGCTGGCCGCGGGCAAGCTGATGCTCGCCTGGGTCGCGCTGCTGTGGCTGCTGGAAGTGGTCGACGTGGCGACGGGCCACGCGCTGGACGGCTTCGGCGTCACCCCGCGCGACGCGTCCGAGCTGGTCGATGTCGTCCCCTCGTCCTTCATCCACTTCGGCTTCGCCCATCTGGCGGCGAACACCGTGCCGCTGCTGGTCCTCGGCTTCCTCGCCGCGCTCGCCGGCCTGCGCCGGTTCCTGCTCGTCTGCGCGCTGATCATCGTCGTCGACGGCCTGGGCGTCTGGCTCATAGCCCCGGACCACACCAACACCGCGGGCGCCTCCGGCGTGATCTTCGGGCTCTTCGGCTTCCTCCTGGTCAGCGGCTTCGTCGAGCGCCGCCCCTGGGGCGTCCTGGCGGGCGTCCTGGTCGCCGCGGTCTGGGGCGGCTCGATCCTGGCGGGCCTGGCCCCGACCCAGTCGGGCGTCAGCTGGCAGGGCCATCTGCTGGGCCTGCTGGCGGGGGTGGCGGCGGCGTTCGTGTTCCGCCGCGACCCGGCGGCACCGCCCGCGCTCACACGGTGAGGCCACGCACCAGCAGGTCCAGCAGCGCGCACACGAACAGGGCGATGCCGATGAAGCCGTTGACGCTGAAGAAGGCCCGGTTCACCCGGGAGAGGTCGTGGGGGCGCACGATCGAGTGCTCGTAGAGGAACGCGCCGGCCACGATCAGCAGGCCCAGCCAGAAGAAGGCACCGGCGCCGGTGGCGAGGGCGTACCAGACGAACAGGGCCGTCGTGAGGGCGTGGCAGACGCGGGCTCCCCAGATCGCCGACGGGATGCCGAACCGCGCGGGGACGGACATGACGCCGATCTCCCGGTCGGTCTCCACGTCCTGGCAGGCATAGATCAGGTCGAAGCCGCCGATCCAGATCCCGACGGCGAGACCGAGGATCACCGCGTCCCAGGACCAGGAGCCCGTGATCGCCAGCCAGCCGCCGACCGGGCCCATGGCCTGGGCGAGGCCGAGGATGGCCTGCGGGAAGTTCGTGAACCGCTTGCCGTACGGGTAGACCACCATCGGGATCACCGCGATGGGGGCCAGCGCCAGGCACAGCGGGTTGAGCAGGGCCGCCGCGCCGAGGAACACGGCCAGGGCGATGAGCGCACCCGTCCAGGCGTGCTTCACCGACATGGCGCCCGTCACCAGCTCGCGCTGCGCCGTGCGCGGGTTGCGGGCGTCGATCTCCCGGTCGATGATCCGGTTGACCGCCATGGCGAACGTGCGCAGGCCCACCATGCAGACGGTGACCAGCAGCAGCTTGCCCCAGTGGATGTTCTTGTCCCACTGGAACATCGCCGTGAGCGCGGCGATGTAGGCGAAGGGCAGCGCGAAGACCGAGTGCTCGATCATCACCAGCCGCAGGAACGCCTTGGTGCGTCCCGGCTGGGGGATGGCGGCGGAAGCGGAACTCACAGCCCGTACTCCTTCCAGCGGCGGTCCACCTTCGCCGCCGTCTCCGGATCCGACTCGACCATGTCCGGCCAGCCGCCGTCGCGGGTGTAGCCCTCCTCGGGCCACTTCTTCGTCGCGTCGATGCCGGCCTTGCCGCCCCAGAACTGCTGGTAGGAGGCGTGGTCGAGGTGGTCGACGGGGCCCTCGACGATGCTCAGATCCCGGGCGTAGTCCGTGTTGCCCAGCGCCCGCCAGGCGACCTCGTGCAGGTCGTGCACGTCGCAGTCGGAGTCGACGACCACGATCAGCTTGGTCAGCGACATCATGTGCGCGCCCCAGATCGCGTGCATGACCTTCTGCGCGTGCTTGGGGTACTTCTTGTCGATCGAGACGATCGCGCAGTTGTGGAAGCCGCCCGCCTCGGGCAGGTGGTAGTCCACGATGTCCGGCACGATGATCTTCAGCAGCGGCAGGAAGAAGCGCTCCGTCGCCCGGCCGAGCGGCCCGTCCTCCGTCGGCGGGCGGCCCACGACGATCGACTGGAGCAGCGGCCGCTTCCGCATCGTGACGCAGTCGATCTTCAGCGCCGGGAAGGGCTCCTGCGGCGTGTAGAAGCCGGTGTGGTCGCCGAAGGGGCCCTCGGGCAGCATCTCGCCCGGCTCCAGCCAGCCCTCGATCACGACCTCTGCCTGCGCCGGCACCTGGAGCGGCACGGTCTTGCAGTCGACCATCTCGATCCGCTTGCCCGCGAGGAACCCGGCGAACAGGTACTCGTCGATGTCGCCGGGCAGCGGGGCGGTGGAGGCGTACGTCACGGCGGGCGGGCACCCGAAGGCGATCGCAACGGGCAGCCGCTCGCCCCGGCGCGCGGCCACCTGGTAGTGGTTCCGGCTGTCCTTGTGGATCTGCCAGTGCATGCCGATGGTGCGCTTGTCGTGCCGCTGGAGCCGGTACAGCCCGAGGTTGCGGACGCCGCTCTCCGGGTCCTTGGTGTGGGTCAGCCCCAGGTTGAAGAACGACCCGCCGTCCTTCGGCCAGGTGAACAGGGCGGGCAGCTGGTCGAGGTCGACGTCGTCCCCGGTCAGGACGACCTCCTGGACCGGGCCGTCCTTCACCTTCTTCGGCGGCACGTGCGTCATCGCGCCGAGCTTGCCGAAGGCCTCCCGGACACCGACGAAGCCGTGCGGCAGCTCGGGCTTCAGCAGCCCGCCGATCCGCTCGGAGATCTCGGCGTACGACTTGAGGCCCAGGGCCTTCAGCAGCCGCCGGTCCGTGCCGAACACGTTCATCGCGAGCGGCATGCTCGACCCGCGCACGTTCTCGAAGAGCAGGGCGGGGCCGCCGGACTTCTGCACCCGGTCGACGATCTCCCCGACCTCCAGGTACGGGTCCACCTCGGCCTTGATGCGCCTGAGGTCGCCCTCGCGCTCCAGCGCCCTGAGCAGGGAGCGAAGATCGTCGTAAGCCATGGGGTCAAGTATCCCCGAGCCGCTACCCTGGCCTGGAACCACCCACCCGCTTTCGCTGAGAGGCCGCATGCTCCGGGTACTGATGTTCCTCGTGCCGCTGGCGCTGAGCGTGTACGCGTTCATCGACTGCATCAGCACCAAGGACGACGAGATCCGCCACATGCCCAAGCCGCTGTGGGCGATCCTCGTGCTGCTGTTCCCGCTCGTCGGGTCGATCTCCTGGCTCATCGCCGGCAAGAAGCGGGTGCCCGCGGCGGAGCGTCCCCGGAAGTGGGTGGCGCCGGACGACAATCCGGACTTCCTGAAGTCCCTCGACGAGGACAAGAACAAGGACGACGACCCGAGGCGCGACGAGTCCTGAGGGCACCGGCCTCACCGGCCGCGTGAAACCACTTGCCCTCGGTAAGCACATGGTCGCCAATGGTGTCCATGGAGACACAGCAGCCACCGGGGCAGTGGGACGTGCCGCCTCCGCCCGCCAAGCCGCCGCGCACCATGACGGACGTCCAACTGCGCGTCCACAAAAGCCTGTTATGGGTCGGCACGGCCGCGTACCCCCTGCGCAACATCGCCCGGGTGTACACGTTCACCCTGCACCCCAAGCGCAAGGAGGCGGCCTTCCGCTTCCTGACCCGCGCCCTGATCACCCTGGCCGTGGGGATCGGCCTGTCGATCATCGGCAGTCTGACCTTCATCGACGGCAGGTCCACGGGCACCGGCGTCCTCACCATTGTGTGGCTCGGTACGGGCGCGGCGCTGATCTACTTCTTCGTGGACATGCTCTCCGTCGTCACGGCCCAGTCGCACTACGTCCTCGCCGTCGAGACGGCCGGCCCGTCCACGGCGATGGTGACCAGCCCGAACCCCCAGCACCTCGACCAGCTCGTGGGCTACGTCGCGGGCGCGCTGGAGAACCCCGACACCGAGTTCCAGGTGACGGTGGAGCGCTTGACGATCAACTCACCCACGAACTACCACTTCGGTGACAGCGTGAACATGTACGGCGGCAGCGGGAACACGGGGATCGCGGCATGAGCGGCAACAACTATTACTACGGCGACAACGTCACCATGCACGGCGGCAGCGGCAACACGGGCATCGTGAAGAACGGGGCCTCGGGCGACACGGACCCCGCCCTGCGGCTGGCCCTCGCCGAACTGATCCGCGAGGTCCGGGAGTTGCGCGATCAGCTGCCGCAGCCGAGCGCGCAGCTCATCGACGAGTCGTTGCCGGTGCTGGCCGCGGACGCCGCGCCCGCGCAGGAGCGGCACCGGGCGCTGATGGCTGTCGCCGCGATCGCCGCGGCCGTCGGGGCGGTGGGGCAGCCGGTCGCGGAGGCGGCCAACCGGATCCTGCAGATGGTGAGCGGGCAGTAGGTCAGCGCAGGGATCCGACGAACGCGGACCAGGCGGACCGGGTGACGACCAGGACCGGTCCGTCAGGGTTCTTGCTGTCGCGGACGGGGACGGTTTCGGGGTAACCGGGGGCTATTTCTATGCAGTTGCCGCCGTTGCCGTCGCTGTAGCTGCTCTTGACCCAGGTCAGCGGGTTCCTGTCCATGGCGCCCGTACCTCTCCATCGTCTCGTGGATCAGATCGGCGGACTGGGGAGCTGACAGGGCGTCCGCCCTGAGCACATCATAGAACTGGTTATAGCGCTCGTAGAGGGCCGGATCGTTCGTGAAGTGGCCGCGGTTCAGGGATTCCGAGTACAGCCAATGGCGCCCTTCCGGCAGCGTGATAATCGACATGGAGCCGCTGGGACGAACGATCTCGAAGGGGCCCGCTGGCGCGACCTGGACGCGGATGTTGGGGCGCTGTGCCAGGTTCAGCAAGTGAGCGCACTGGTCTCGCATGACAGCCGGGCCGCCGACCACATTGCGCAGGCAGCTCTCGTCGAGGACGACGACATACAGCGGACCGCCATCGGCGAGGAAGCGCTGCTGTCGACTCAGTCGAGCTCGTACTCGCTCCTCAAGCTCCACCCCGCTCACGTAACGACAGGACAGCGCCCGGGCGTAATCCGCCGTCTGCAACAAGCCCGGAATCACACGCTCCTGGTACTCCCGGAGGGAGACTGCCACCTCGTCCATCTCCGCCCGCCGCCGGAACCAATCCGGATGCTCCACCTGCGGATACCAGTCGATCCGGGCCCAAAGACGAAGCAGCACCCCACCCGTACCCAGAAGTTCGTCACAGGTCTTGGCGAACGTGTCCTGCGGAACCCTCGTACCGGCCTCCACTCGCGCCACGTGCGAACGGTCGCAGGGGATCTGCCTCGCCAGGCCCTCCTGCGTGAGCAGCGCGGCCTCGCGGAAATGCCGGAGCACCTCCCCGAACACGGCCGCCGTACTCGCCCCCGACTCCGCTCCGCCATTCCGTCGGCTCACGGCTCCCCCTCCGTGACAGTGCACCGGGGTCACACGCCAAGCATTGAACCGGACTGTTCCCGTGCGCAACGCTCGATACACCCAGAGTGACGGAGGTACGCGAAATGGAACCGGGAACGCTCGTCTACGACCCGCACACGCGCAAGGTCGGCGAGTACCAGGACAGAACCGGCCCGTACGTGGTGCTGCGCCCGGTCGGCGGCGGCCGGGAATGGCAGGCGGACCCGGCGAGGATCCGGGAGGCCACCCTGGACGAGCGGCTCAGCGCGGGCGTACGGGCGCTCAACGAGCGTTCCAGGGAAGGACTGTCGGCCGATCCGACCCGGCCCCCGTCCCCCGTGCCCGGGTGCGCGACCTGTGAGGAGCTGGCGCTCCGGCGGGACCGGGCACGCGCGGCTTCGACGGCAGTGCCGTGACGGACGCGAACGTGCTGCTGCGCCAGCACCAACGCGACGAGCACGGCGGGGAATCCACCGGCCGCAGGATCTTCCGGTACGTGCCCTACACGATCGTGCAGGACGCGTCGGCGCAGCCCGAGTACGAGGCGTACTGCGTCTCGGGCGAGGAGGAGGACTGTGGGGCGGGCTCGGGCCCGTGCCAGGCACCCGGCGAGGTGGAGGAGTGGCAGCGCAGGCACACCCAGGAGACGAGGCACCTGCGCTACCGCCGCAGCTTCGCCGACTACGCGGTGCTGGACAGGCGCGCCTACTGAACTCCCAGAACACCCGTGAGGACGAGCACTCCGCACAACGCCAAGCCGGATCCGATCACCACGGGCATGGCTCTGGCCATGGCGGGCTGTTCACGGTTGGCCCTGCCGAACACGTTCTGATTTCGCATCGATCGCCTGGCGAGAGCCTGACTTCCGAACACCAACATGATTCCGATGACTATCGCGCCAATGCCCACCAGGGTGCGCTCATCCATCAGTTCCTCCCATCGCGCTTGCTTCCCGGTCGCCAAATCAGCGACTCACCTCTTCCGCAGGAGCCGTACAGCGATGATCACAGCGAAGAGGACCGCGACACCGATGAGGAAATAGAGCAGAGGCCCGGTGACCGGCTCCTTGCCGTCCGCGGCGAGGGTGGTGATGTCCATTCCTTTGTCCTTTCGCCGGAGGCCGTGGGCGGCCACTGGCCGCCCACGCTCGTACTCCTGCCACCACCGCTGGGACACCTTCCCCCAAGGCGCGTCGAAGGAGTTGTACGTCCGTGCCAGGCGCAGCTTCTGCCCGACGCCGGCGATCTCGAAGTCGGTCGCGGCGAGCATCAGGTTGCCGGTCGAGAGGTTGATCCGGGCCACCAGTGCGTCGGTGATCCGGAAGTCGGAGATCTGGTGCCAGGGCACCGCGCCCTGATCTTCGGGCACGTACACCGCCGCGGCGGCGTCGGCCTCCGCCGAACGCGCCGATGTCGCCGCCGACTTGGGGATTTCACCGGTGCGGGCACGTTCCCTCTGCTCGGCCCGCCAAGCGGCCTGCTCGTTCGTCGGTGCGGCCTCCGCCTCGCCGGGCACGGGCTTGGTCGTGCCGACCTTGACCGGCGGCACCTCGAAGTCGGTCTTCTTGCCCCACACCGACGTCGGCCCCGGATCGGCCGGCGCCGGCGTCGGCGCGGCCAACGCCGGTACGGCCGGGGCGATCAGGGACAGGGTCGCAAGGGCCGCTACGAGTCCGTGACGCGAGAATCTCCGGGCACGCCGAAACGGCGTGCTTCCAGCACGTAAGTGCATCAGCTTCCCCCCACAGGAAGTCAGACAGACAGTCAGAACCGGTGGCCCATACGGTCACCTCGGCCACACAAGCTGTCATAAGAAGCACACAAACCCACGGGTCGTGCCCCGCAACACCCGGCTCATACGGGCCGGAATCAGACGCACCCCTTCGACGGGGCGAATGCGGACACTACGACGTAAACCGCCATCGCCGATGGGGGGAATTATCCATTCCGTCACCATTTCTGGCGGTCATGCTGACCGAAAACCATGCAGCACGGCGTCACTCCGCCATGCGGACCCCGGGTGCCCCCTGCGCCACCAGCCGACCCCCGCCCGCGCCGCCTTCCGGCCCCAGGTCGATCAGCCAGTCCGAGGCGCGGACGACGTCGAGGTTGTGCTCGATGGTGACGACCGAGTGCCCGGCGTCGACGAGGCGTTGCAGGACGTCGAGGAGGCGGGCGGTGTCGGCGGAGTGCAGGCCCGTCGTCGGTTCGTCCAGCAGGTACAGGGCGCGTCCGGTCGTCCGCCGTCCCAGTTCCTTGGCGAGCTTCAGACGCTGGGCCTCGCCGCCGGAGAGGGTTGTGGCGGGCTGGCCGAGGGGGAGGTAGCCGAGGCCGACGTCGGCCATGCGCCGGAGCCGGGTGGCGACCGGCGGGACGTCCCCGAACACCGTCAGGGCCTCCTCCACCGTCGCCCCGAGTACCTCGGCGATGTCATGGCCCTCGTGCCGGACCGTCAGCACCTCCGGCCGGAAGCGGCGGCCCTTGCACGTCGGGCAGCGCACCTCCACCGCCGGCAGGAAGTGCATGTGGACGGTGAGGACGCCCGCGCCCTCGCAGCGTTCGCAGCGTCCGCCGGGCATGTTGAAAGAGAAGTGACCGGCCGTCAGGCGGCCTCGGCTGCGGGCGGCGAAGACCTCGCGGATCGGGGTGAAGACGTCCGAGTACGTCGCCGCGTTGGAACGGGGCACGCGGCCGACCGGCTGCTGGTCGATGAGGACGGCCTTGGACAGGTGCTCCCAGCCGTCGATGCCGTCGTGCTCGGCGGGCAGTTCCCCCGCCCCGTGGAAGTGGCGGCGGGCGGCCCGGCCGAGGATGTCCAGCAGCAGCGTCGACTTGCCGGAGCCGGACGGGCCCGTGACAGTGACCAGGCGACGCAGCGGGATCCGTACGGTCAGGTCCCGGAGGTTGTGGGCCCGGGCCCCGCGGATCACGACGGCCGCCTCGCCGTCTCCGCGCCCCCGTGACGGCGACGCGGACAGCAGGCCGGACAGGTACGCGCCGGTGACCGAGCCCTCGGTCCGGGCCACCTCCTGCGGCGTGCCCTCGGCGACGATCCGCCCGCCGTCCCGGCCCGCCCCCGGCCCCACGTCCACCACATGGTCGGCGGCCTTCAGCACCTCCAGGTCGTGCTCGATGACCAGCACCGTGTTGCCCAGGTCGCGCAGGCGGCGCAGGACGTCGACCAGGCGGGCGGTGTCCGAGGGGTGCAGGCCGATGGTCGGCTCGTCCAGGACGTAGAGGACGCCGGTCAGGCCGGACCCCAGCAGGGCGGCCAGGCGCAGCCGCTGGGTCTCGCCGGCGGAGAGGCTGGGCGTGGCCTGGCCCAGGGTGAGGTAGCCGACTCCGACGTCCAGCAGGCGCCGGACCCGCTCCTCCAGGTCGGCGACGACCGGCTCCACGAGCAGCCACTCGTCACCGTCCGACCGCTCGCGCAGGCCGGTCAGCCAGGCGCCGAGGCCGGTCAGCGGAAGCCGGGCGGCGTCGACGACGGTCAGGCCGTGCACGGTCACCGTCCGGGCCTCGGCGCGCAGCCGGGTCCCGCCGCACTCCCCGCAGGGCTGCTTCACCAGGCCCTGCCGCTCGGCCCGTTCGCGGTAGTCGGGGTCCTCGGCGCGGTCGCTGTAGCGCCGCAGCAGCGCCGTGGCGACGCCTTCGAAACGGCCCGCCGTCACGGTCGCCGGAGGCTCGGTGTCGGGGAAGTGCCGCCGGAACTCGGGGCTCGCGACGCCGTGCAGGAGCAAGTCCTTCTGCGGTTCGCCGAGTTCACCGAAGGGTGTGCCGGTGTCGAGGGTGAAGCCGTAGTGGGCGGCGGCGGCCCGCAGCACGGGCAGGCTCCAGTCGGTGTACTTCGCGCTCCAGCCCTTCACCGCCCCCCGCGCGACCGGCTTCCCGTCGTCGACCAAGCGCCGTACGTCAGGGCGGATCACCTCGCCCAGGCCGGTGCAGGCCGGGCAGGCCCCGGCGGGCTTGTTGAAGGAGAAGGAGCCCATGACCAGTTCGGGCACGGGGGTGGAGCAGTGCGGGCAGGGCCGCTGCTCCGCCTCGGCGTCCTCGTCGGCCTCGGTGCCGTCGGCGTAGGACGGCGGGATGTCCTTGCCGCAGCCGGGGCAGGGGCGGATGCCGATGCGCGACCACAGCAGGCGCAGGTAGGTGTAGACCTCGGTGACCGTGCCGACCGTGGAGCGGGGGCTGCGGTTGGTGTGGTGCTGGTCGACGCTGATGGACGGGGACAGGCCGGTGATGGAGTCGACGGCGGGCTTGCTGACGAAGCCGGTGACCATGCCCAGCGACTCCAGGTACTGCCGCTGGCCCTCCCGGTGGAGGGTGTCGAAGGCGAGGGTGGACTTGCCGGAGCCGGACAGGCCGGTCAGCACGACCAGCTTGTTCTTCGGCAGGGAGAGGGAGACGTTCTTGAGGTTGTGGAGGCGTGCGCCGGTGACGCGGATGCAGTCGTCCATTCCTTCAAGTCTTCCATTTAAGTGCTCTGTTGAGACTTGAGAGGCTTCCACGGCCCCTTTTCCTGCCGTAACCTTCAAATCGATGACGAACGACCGCCGCCTCCGCCCCGTCGACCTGGCCCGGCTGGCCGGTGTCTCGCCGCAGCAGATCCGCAACTACGAGGACGCCGGTGTGCTCCCGCCGGCCGCGCGGACCGCGTCCGGCTACCGCGTCTTCGGGGAGGTCCACCGCGGTGCGCTGCTGGCCTACCGGACGCTGATGCGGGGGTACGGCCCGGTGACGGCGGCGGACATCATGCGGACCCTGCACACGGGGGACGTCCCGGGCGCGCTCGCGCTGGTCGACGCCGCGCATGCCGCCCTGCACGAGGAGCGGGTGTCCCTGCGGGCGGCGAGCGAGGCCCTGGAACTGCTCGCGGCCGAACCACCCGCCCCGCTGCCGCGCCCGGGCGCGCTGCGCATCGGCGAGGTGGCGGTGCTGCTGGGCGTACGGACCTCCGCGCTGCGGGTGTGGGAGGGGGCCGGGCTGCTCACGCCGGGGCGCGAGCGCGGGACGGACTACCGGAGCTACACGCCGGCCGATGTGCGCGACGCCCGGCTCGTGCACACCCTGCGCCGCAGCCACTACCTGTTCGACCAGATCAGGCCGGTGCTGGAAGGGCTGCGGCGGGAGGGCGGCAGTGCGGCGCTGCGGGCAGCCGTGGCGTCCCGCGGGGAGGCGCTGACGGCCCGCACCAGGCTCATGATCGAGGGCGCGGCCGCCCTGCACACGTACCTGGACGCCTGCTCCGACGGGCTCACCGCAGCCGGGACGACGACAGGATCGACAGCAGATGCGCCGGGACCCGGCTCGGCTGCGCGGTAGCCGGCTCCGGCCATCGGCGCGGCACTTGACGCCACATCGCACACCACCATGGTCCAGGTCAGCTGGTCCGGGGCGACGGGCGTGCGTACCAAGGCCCGACGGTGGTGACCACCCTGTCGCCGTGGGGTGCCATCCGTTCGACTGACCCTTCGGGGAATCCGGTGTGGGCTGTTCACCGCCACGGCACATCCAGATCGGGGCATCCCATCCGCGAACGGAGACACCTCGTGCGCTTGACGGACATCCGACACTGTGAGGTACGACCGGGACGGCTCGTGGAGTGGACACTCGATCCAGCGGCCGCCGCGACGGTGAAGGGCTTGCCCGAGGACCGCAGACCCCCGGCCTACATCCAGGAGTCGCACATCAGAACCTCCCGGTCCGTACGTGAGGACGGGTTGTTCGTACCGACCTGGATCGGCGTGTGTTTCGATCTCCCCGGCCGGGCGGAACTGGACGTCCTCCAGGGCGCGCTGCACGCCTGGACGCTGCGGCACGAGACGCTGCGCAGCGGCTTCGCCTGGTCCGGGCCGCCCGGCGACGAGATCGCCCGGTTCACCCTCGGCAGCGAGGACGTGCGGCTGCACCGGGAGGAGATCGGCGACTTCACGGACGAGACAGCGCTGGCCGAGCATCTCCAGAAGCGGTTCGACACCGCGGCGGACGCACTCCGGTGGCCCAACTTCATCTACGCGGCGGTCGTCCGGGACGACAGCACCAGCGTGTACATGGCCTTCGACCACAGCAACGTCGACGCCTACTCACTCCAGAACATCCCCGCCGCCCTGCATGAGCTCTATGCGGCGGTCGGGGCGGGCCGCTCCCCGGGGCAGGAACCCGTCGCCAGCTACGTCGACTTCTGCCAGGCCGAACGGGCGGACGCGGACAAGCTCAGCGAGGACCATGACATCGTGGTCCGCTGGCGGGAGTTCATCAAGAACTGCGAGGGGCAGCTGCCGAACTTCCCCGTCGATCTCGGGCTGGATCCCGACGGCGGGCTGCCCCGGCAGAAGGCGCTGTGCGAGCCACTGGTGGACGCCGACGACGCCGACGCGTTCGAGGCGCACTGCCGGCCCTACGGCGGCAGCGTGGTCGGCGTACTGGCGGCCACTGCGCTCATCCTCCACGAGATCGACGGGGAGCCCGTCTTCCGCACCATCGTGCCGTTCCACACCCGGGTGACGTCACGGTTGTCGGACTCCGTGGGCTGGTACGTCGGCGGGGCACCGGTCGAGATCCCGCTGGCGGAGGTCCATGACTTCCACGGAGCCCTGGAGAACGCACGCGCCGAGCTGCGCGCCAACCGGCGGCTGGCCCGCACACCCCTCGAACGGGTGCTCCGGCTGATCGGAACGGACTTCCGCCCCACGTCTCCCGACCTGTACTCCCTGGTGTCCTACCTCGACGCCCGCGACATCCCCGGCTCCGAGCGGTGGGCCGAGCAGAAGGTCTACGGACTGGTCAGGGTCTCGTACGGCGACCGGGTCTGCGTCTGGGTCAACAGACTCCACGAGGGTCTGTGGTTCGCCTGCCGCTATCCGGACACCGAGATCGCGCACAAGAACGTGTCCCGGTACGCGACCCGACTGCGGGAGGTGATCACGAGCGTCGCCCGGCAGGGCTGACCACCGCTGCTCAGGAGGCGCGTCACACGCCCGCGTACGAGTGCTTGCCGGAGACGAAGATGTTCACGCCGTAGTAGTTGAACAGCCAGCAGCCGAAGGCGATGAGGGCCAGGTAGGCGGCCTTGCGGCCCTTCCAGCCGGCGGTCGCGCGGGCGTGCAGGTAGCAGGCGTAGGCGACCCAGGTGATGAAGGACCAGGTCTCCTTCGGGTCCCAGCCCCAGTAGCGGCCCCAGGCGTCGCCCGCCCAGATGGCGCCCGCGATGATCGTGAACGTCCACAGCGGGAACACGGCCGCGTTGACGCGGTAGGAGAACTTGTCGAGGGAGGCGGAGGAGGGCAGCCGCTCCAGGACGGAGGTCGCGAAGGTGCCGGGCGTGCCGCCGCTCGCGAGCTTGCTCTCGTAGGAGTCCTTGAACAGGTACAGGATGGTGCCGACCGCGCCGACGTAGAAGACCGCGCCGCAGAAGATGGCCGTCGAGACGTGGATGTACAGCCAGTACGAGTGCAGCGCCGGGACCAGCTGGTCGCTTGCGGTGTAGAGGACCGTGACCGCGAGGCCCAGGTCGAGCAGGACCGAGGTGATCAGGAACAGGCCCAGCCAGCGCACGTTCTTCTTCAGCGCCAGCAGCCCGAGGTACACGCCGACCGCGACCGTGGAGAACGTGATGTTGAACTCGTACATGTTGCCCCACGGCGCCCGCTCCACCGACAGGGCGCGGGTGAGGACACCGCCGAACTCGACCAGGAAGGCGAGCACCGTGAGGGAGATGGCGATCCGGCCGTACAGGTCGCCCTGCTCGTCCCCACCGTGCGCCCCGGGCCCGTCCGGCACGTCACGCCGGCCGGCCGCGGCCCGCACGGTGACCTTCGGCCGCTCCAGCACGGCGGTGCCGCCGGCCTGGTTCACGGTGACGGCCGGGGCCGCCTTCTTGGCGTCCGCCTTGGTGGTGAGCGCGGCGGCGGTCCGGGCGACCTTGCTGCGGCTGCCGAAGAGCCATTCGGCGATGTACGCGAAAAAGGCCAGGGTGTAGACGGCCATCGCGGAGTAGATCAGCACGTTGCTGATCTGCGCGAGGTTTTCGTTCGTGGCGGCGGCGAGAGTCACTTCTCAGCCCCTTCGGCAGGTACGGGGGTTTCGGTACCCGGCTCCTGGGCGGGGTCGGGGGAATCTGCGGGGTCGTCGGGGGCGGGCGCGCCCGGAGCCTGCTCGTAGAGAGTCCCGGCGAGGTCGCCCAGTTCCTCGGGGACCTTCGCGGACTCGCTGCGGCCGAGGCCGGCCATCTCGACGACGGTGACGCCGTCGGCGCCCTTGACCGCGCGCACCCAGACGCGGCGGCGCTGGATGAACAGGGAGGCGGCGAGGCCGCCGATCGCGGCGAGGGCACCGGCGAGGGCCCAGCCGCTGCCGGGCTGCTGGACGACCTGGAAGCCGGCCCACTCCTTGATGTCCTTGCCGAAGGTGACCGAACCGGCGCCGTTCGGGAGCTTCATGGTCTCGCCGGGCTTCAGCAGCTTCTTGAACAGCTTGCCCTGGGAGTCCTTGAACTCCTTCATGTTCGTCCGGTCCATCTGGTACACGCTCTGCGGGATGCCCGAGTCGGCCCCGAGGTCGCCGTGGTAGGCGGACAGCGCGAGCAGCGGATTGTCCAGCGCGGGGAACTGCGACAGCATCGTGCCGCTGGCGGAGCCGCCGAACGTCGGCACGAAGAAGGCGTTGAAGCCCAGCTGCTCCTTCTTGCCCTGGGCGTTGCGGTAGCCGTCGAGGACCTTGACGACGCCGGAGGAGGTGACGTTGGCGTCCAGCGGCAGCAGCGGTACGGCGTCGTCGAAGACGACCTTGCCCTGGGCGTCGCGGACGGTGATGACCGGGGCGTAGCCGTGGCTGACGAGGTAGACCTTGGAGTCGCCGATCTCCAGCGGGTGGTTGACCTCGACGGTGGTCTTCTCGTCCTTGCCGTAGGGGCCCGCGCTGTACGTGAGGTCGGCCTTGTAGACGCGGGGGGTGCCCTTGTTGGGGCCGGTGCGCTCGTAGGTGCCGGTGAACTTCTTCAGGTTGAAGCTGAACGGCACCAGGTCGTCGGAGGTGAAGAGGTTGCCGGACTTGAAGTCGTCGTACTGGGTGAGGGTGTTGGAGAAGCCGTCACCCTCGACGACGAGCTTGTTGCCCTCGGACTTGAAGAGCTGGCCCCAGGCGAAGGCGATCAGCATCACGATGAGGGCGATGTGGAAGACGAGGTTGCCCAGCTCGCGCAGGTAGCCCTTCTCGGCGGCGACGGCGTCCCCGGTGAGGTGGGCGCGGAAGCGGCGCTTCTTCAGCAGGGCCAGGGCGGCCTGGTGGACCTGCTCCGGTTCGGCCGTGGTGCGCCAGGTGGTGTGCGCGGGCAGCCGGTTCAGCCGCCGGGGCGCGCCGGGCGGCAGGCCCCGCAGCTGGCCGACGAACTGCCAGGTGCGGGGCACGATGCAGCCGATGAGGGAGACGAACAGCAGGATGTAGATCGCGGAGAACCACACCGAGCTGTAGACGTGGAACAGGCCGAGCTTGTCGTAGATGTCGCCGAGGGTCGGGTTGCCCTTGCGGAAGTCGGCGACCTTCGTCTCGTCCTGGCCGGACTGCGGGATGAGCGAGCCGGGAATCGCGCCGAGGGACAGCAGCAGGAGCAGCAGGAGCGCGACCCGCATGGAGGTCAGCTGCCGCCAGAACCAGCGGGCCCAGCCGATGACGCCCAGGGCGGGGAGGTTGGGCGCGTCCTCCTTGGGGGCGGTGGACAGCTGGGAGCCGGCGTCGCCCAGCTCCTGGTCCTCGGCGGCGGAGGGGGCCGGGTCGGAGGCGGTGGTCTTGCTCATCGATCAGATCCCCACAGTGAAGCCGTCGGACCAGACCTGCATCTCCTGCACGATGCGGTCCCACGCGCCGGTCAGCAGGAGCAGACCGGTCACGATCATCATGATGCCGCCGATCCGCATCACCCAGACGTAGTGGCGCTTGATCCAGCCGAAGGCTCCGAGGGCCTTGCGGAAGGCGACCGCGGCGAGCACGAAGGGCACGCCCAGGCCCAGACAGTACGCGATGGTCAGGACGGCTCCGCGCCCGGCGCTGGCCTGGTCGATGGCGAGCGCCTGCACGGAGGCGAGGGTGGGGCCGATGCAGGGCGTCCAGCCGATGCCGAACAGCGCCCCGAGCAGGGGCGCGCCGGCCAGCCCGGCGACGGGCCGCCGGTGGAAGCGGAACTCCCGCTGGGTGAGCCAGGGCATCAGGCCCATGAAGAAGACGCCCATGAGGATCATGAGGACGCCGAGCACCTTGGACAGGACGCCCTGCTGCTCCTGGAGCGTCTGCCCGAAGTAGCCGAACAGGGCCCCGCCGGAGACGAACACGGCGGTGAAGCCGACCACGAACAGGGAGGCGCCCGCCACCATCCGGCCGCGCCGCGCCTCGGCGAGGTCGGTTCCGGCGACCCCCGTCACATAGGACAGATAACCGGGCACGAGCGGCAGGACGCACGGGGAGAAGAAGGAGACGAGTCCGCCGAGCAGCGCGATCGGCAGGGCCACGAGCAGGGCGCCGTTGAGCACCGTGCCGTTGGGGTCCGCGACCGCGGCGAGCGTGGTGACTGCGCTCACGTCACTACTCCGCTCACTTCTCGGCGACGACAGGCTTGAGCATCTTCAGCAGCCGTTCCTCGCTGAGCGCGGACAGCGAACGGGCCGCGATCTTGCCGTTGCGGTCGAGGATGAGCGTGGAGGGGATCGCCTGCGGGTTGAGCGTGCCCTTCTTGAAGCGCAGCAGCAGCTTGCCGGTCGGGTCGTAGAGGCTGGGGTAGGTGATGCCCCAGTCCTTCTCGAACGCGAGGGCGGCGCCGGTGGAGGTGTCGCGGGTGTTGATGCCGACGAACTGCACGCCCTTGCCGGCGTACTCCTTGGAGACCTTCGCGAAGTACTTGGCCTCGGCGCGGCAGGGGTTGCACCAGGAACCCCAGACGTTGAGGACGACGACCTTGCCCTTGTAGTCGGCGACGTCGAGGGTCTTGCCGGCGATGGTCTTGCCGGAGAGGTCGGGCGCCGGGGTGCGCTCGCCCTTGGCGGCCGTGGCGATGCCGTCGGTGCCGGTGACGAAGTTGGTGTTGCCGCCCCCGCCGGAGGTGCCGCCGGAGCCGCACGCGGTGACGAGCAGCGCGGTCGCGGCGAGACCGGCGGTCAAGGCGGCGCTACGGCGGACACGGCGGGTGCGCTCGGCGGCACGGGTCGTGCGGTTCGAACGCTGGGGGGCGCTGTCGGCACTCATGTGAAAAGTTTCGCATGCCCGTTCTGGGGGTCTCGCCCACCCCCCTTGCGGGTGGAAAACCGCATTTCAGGCGGCGTTCTGCGAGGCGTCTTCGCTGGGTGTGGAGGCCTTGCCGGTGAACTCCCGCCAGCCACCGGCCGGCTGCTGCCCGACGCCGAGGGTGCGGAGCTTGTCGAGCACCTCGGGCTTCTGCACGTCCAGCCAGTCGGCGAACTGCCGGAAGGAGACGAGACGCACATCCGCGCCCTTCTCCTTCTCCCGGGCGATGTACTTGAAGGCCTCCTCGACGGCGTCCATGTAGATGCCGCCGTTCCACTGCTCGAAGTGGTTGCCGATGAAGAGCGGTGCCCGGTTTGTCTCGTATGCCCGCTTGAAACCCTGGATGTACGCCTGCGCCGACTGCTTCCGCCAGCCCGGGTAGTTGTGGGCCGGGGCCTTCGTGGTGTTGAGGGACTGGTTGGCCAGCATGTTGTAGTCCATGGACAGGACCTCGAAGCCGCGGCCGGGGAAAGGTATCTGCTGGAGGGGCAGGTCCCAGATGCCCTGGCGCTTGGTGGGCCAGACCTGGAGGCCGCCGGGCGAGGAGGCGTCGTAACGCCAGCCGAGCTCGCGCGCGGTGGGCAGCAGGTTGTCCTGCCCGAGCAGGCAGGGCGTACGGCCGCCGACGAGCTCCTTGTCGTAATCGAACGGCAGCGGCGGCAGGTCGGTCCAGCCGGTGTTGGTGCGCCACTCCTTCACGAAGGACTTCGCCTGGTCGATCTCACTGCGCCACTGCCGGGGCGTCCAGTTCTTGACCGAGCCGTAGGACTCTCCGCAGAAGTGCCCGTTGAAGTGGGTGCCGATCTCGTGGCCCTCCAGCCACGCCCGGCGGACGTTCTTCAGCGTGTCCTTGACGTGCTCGTCGGTGAGGTAGCCGATGTCGGAGGCGCCGCGCGGGTTGTTCGGCGGGTTGTAGAGGCGCTTCTTCGACTCGGGCAGCAGGTACAGCCCGGACAGGAAGAAGGTCATGCTCGCGCCGTGCTCCTTGGCGAGGTCCAGGAAGCGCGGGAAGAGGCCGTTGCCGACCTCGCCGGCGCCGTCCCAGGAGAACACGACGAACTGCGGCGGGGTCTGCCCCGGCTCCAGCGGCTCGGGCTTGCCGGGCTGGTGGGGCTGCCTGCCGGTGTGGGCGGTGGAGCCGTCGCCGATGGGCCGGGCGGTGGGCTTCGGCTTCGATCCGCCCTGTACGGAGTCGCCGCCGGAACCGTCGGCATGGCCGGAGTCGTCCGAGCCCGTGAGCCCGCCGCATCCGGCGAGCGAGACAGCGGCGGCGGCTCCCGCGCCGAGTCCGAGCATTCCCCTGCGGGAGAGAGCGCGCATGGCATCCCCGATTCGTGACGTCGTGCTGGTCACCCAGTCAGAGGACGTGGCGAACGGGGAGGTTCCGGTGAAGTTTGCAGATTTCGTAACGAAGAGGTCGTAAGCGATCAGAAGGGGCGAAGCGAGAACCGCCACCGCTTCCCGAAGGCTCCGGGGTGGCCGGCCCGGTCGGTCACCTGGCCCGGGCCAAGTGACCGACCGATCGCGCGACCGGTCGCGCCTACGCTCCGAACGCCTTGTCCTGGCCCTTCACCGGCTTTGCGCCGGCGAGGAGGTGGGGTGGGACCAGGTCGCGGGCCGGCTCGGTGTAGCCGACGGAGACGATGCGGTCGCCCTGGTACGTGAAGGTCGTCAGCGAGGCGAGTGTGCACTGGCGCCTGCGCGGGTCGTGCCAGAGGCGGCGGCGTTCGACGTAGGACCGGACGATCCAGATGGGCAACTGGTGGCTGACCACGACCGCCTCGTGCCCGCGGGCCTTGTCCTTCGCCGCGCTCAGCGCGCTCATCATGCGGACGACCTGGTCGACGTACGGCTCGCCCCAGGACGGCCGGAACGGGTTGACCAGGTGCTTCCAGTTGCCGGGCTTGCGCAGCGCCCCGTCCCCGACGCCGAACGTCTTGCCCTGGAAGATGTTGTCGGCCTCGATCAGCCGCTCGTCCGTGGCGAGACCGAGCCCGTGCGCCTTCGCGATCGGCTCGGCGGTCTCCTGCGCCCGCTCCAGCGGCGAGGCGACCACGTGCGTCACATCACGGCCGGACAGATGCTCCGCGACCCGGTCGGCCATCCGGCGGCCCAGGTCGGACAGGTGGTAGCCGGGGAGACGGCCGTAGAGGATGCCGTCCGGGTTGGCCACCTCGCCGTGCCGCATCAGGTGGACGACGGTGATGTCCTCGTCGCTCCGGGGGCTCGTCGCGTCGCTCATGCCGTCGCCTCCGCGGCCGCGCGGGCCGCCGCCGGGAGGGCGTCGGCGATCTTCTGCACGGCCCGCTCGTCGTGCGCGGTGGACACGAACCAGGACTCGAAGGAGGACGGCGGCAGGTACACGCCGTTCGCGAGCAGCGAGTGGAAGAACGCGGTGAAGCGGAAGGACTCCTGCGTCTTGGCGTCCTCGTAATTGCGCACGGGCCGGTCGGTGAAGAACACCGAGAACATGTTGGAGGCGGTCTGCAGCCGGTGCGCGACGCCCTCCTTGGTCAGGGCCTCGGTGACCAGGCCCTGGATCTCCTTCGACACGGCGTCGACCTTCGCGTACGCCGCGTCGTCGAGCAGCCGCAGCTGGGCGAGGCCGGCGGCGGTCGCGACGGGGTTACCGGAGAGGGTGCCGGCCTGGTAGACCGGCCCGGCCGGGGCGAGGTGGGCCATGACGTCCGCGCGTCCGCCGAAGGCCGCCGCGGGGAAACCACCGCCCATGACCTTGCCGAAGGTCATCAGGTCGGGGACCACGCCGTCGACGCCGAACCAACCGGCGCGGCTGGTCCGGAAGCCGGTCATGACCTCGTCGGAGACGTAGAGGGCGCCGTTCTCGGCGCAGATGTCCTTGAGGCCCTGGTTGAAGCCCTCGGCGGGCGGTACGACGCCCATGTTGCCCGGGGAGGCCTCGGTGATCACGCAGGCGACCTCGCCGGGGTGCGCCCGGAAGGCCTCGCGCACGGCGTCGAGGTCGTTGTACGGCAGGACGATGGTGTCGCCGGCCTGGGCACCGGTGACGCCCGGGGTGTCGGGCAGCGCGAAGGTGGCGACCCCGCTGCCGGCCGCGGCGAGCAGCGAGTCGACGTGCCCGTGGTAGCACCCGGCGAACTTGATCACCTTGGTGCGCTGCGTGAACCCGCGCGCCAGCCGGATCGCGGACATGGTCGCCTCGGTCCCGCTGGACACGAGCCGCACCTGCTCCAGCGGCGCGACCCGGGCGGTCATCTCCTCGGCGAGCGCGACCTCCCCCTCACCGGGCGTGCCGAAGGACGTGCCGCGGGAGACCGCGTCCTGCACGGCGGCGATGACCTCGGGGTGGGAGTGCCCGAGGATCATGGGACCCCAGGAGCACACCAGGTCCACATACTCCCGGCCGTCCGCGTCCGTCAGGTACGGGCCCGTCCCGGACACCATGAACCGCGGGGTGCCGCCGACGGCCCGGAAGGCCCGGACCGGGGAGTTCACACCGCCGGGCGTGACGGCCGCCGCGCGGTCGAAAAGAGCCTGCGAGGCCGGTGCTTCATACGGATATGCCAGTTCACTCATGACCTGCGACTTCTCCGACCTTCTCCGACGCTGTCGGGCTCCGGGTGCCAGTGACCTGTTCAGGGTAGGCCAGGGGCGTGGGCGGGCGGGGCGTGGGACAACCGGCCCCCCGGTCCCCGTCGTCTGCGAGACTGGACCCTGATACCCACAGCTCAAACGGCCCGGTGTGGTCGGAAGCTGCGGAGATCCTGCGGTCAGATGTTTCGGCGTACGTTTCGCCGGGCGGCCGTGGGGGAGGTCACTGACACGATGATCGGGTTGCGCGGCGGGGGCGACGCGTCCTAGAAAAGCAGTCGGGTGGAGATATGCATCGCGGTGGCGGACTGGGCGAGGGGACTGATGACCTGGGTCCTCGACGTGCCCGGCGGGGAAGGCACCGGCGCGAGGCGGAGGACGCTCAGGAACCGCGTCAGACACAGGGTGTACCGAGTGAACCGGAGCGGGCCGCCGGACGTACTGAACGGCAGGTCGACGATCTTCGGGCCGGGAGCAGCGGGAATGGTGGTCGGGTGGGGGTGACGTACAAGTACTTCGGTGCGCCCGACGGCGCGACCGCGGCCCGCGTCCCGATCTCGATGCGCCCCGAGGAGCTCGGCGGCGACGAGCTCGGCATGAACGGCATGTTCACGAAGATCAAGCCCGAGACCATGGCGGCCATGGTCCTCACGGGCATCGAGGGCGTCCCCCTGCACAAGGTCCCGCCCCTGGAACTGGTCGTCCTGCACCCCGACTACGCGGTGGTCAAGCTCCCCATGACGGTCGTCGACCCGCTGCGCGGCATCGGCGAGGAGGCCGTGGGCGCGGCGGCGTTCATCTGGTCGACGGTCCCGGACCGCGGCGGCCCCCGGGACGCGTTCAACGTCTACCAGCTGCTGCACGAGTGGCAGGACTTCTCGCACCGGCTGCACGAGGCGGGGCATCAGCCGTACTGCCTTGTGTGGCCCTGAACTGCGCTTTCGTGGTGGGCAGGCAGGGTGCGGCGGTGTGGCGTCCGCCCCGGACCGGACGACGCGCGGCCGCGACCGGTCTCCCGTTCCGGTCGCGGCCTGGTGGGTGAAGGTGAGCCCTCAGGAGGTCAGCAGCAACTGCTCGCGGTGGCCGCTTCTTTCGCGCCGCTGCCGGCCGTGGCCGAGTCTGCGCAGCAGGTGCTGCCCCGCTGCCTGTCCAGAGTGCCGGCGTCGGCCTTGACGACGTACACCTCCCAGGGCTCCTGCCCCGGTGCGTGGACCCAGACCTTGTCCTGGAGGGCGTAGCAGCACGTGGTGTCGTTCTCCTCGGTCGTGGCGAGACCGGCCTCGCTGAGACGGGTGGTCGCGGCGTGGACCTGCTCGGCACTCTCGACCTCGACACCGAGGTGGTCCATACGGGTGACCTCCCCCGCCGTGCCCTCGATGAGGACGAGCTTGAGCGGGGGCTCGGCGATGGCGAAGTTGGCGTAGCCGTCTCGGAGTTTGGCGGGCTCGGTGCCGAACAGCTTGCTGTAGAAGGCGACGGACGCGTCCAGGTCCGGGACGCGAAGGGCCAGCTGTACGCGGGACATGGCGAACCTCTCTCGTATGCGGGTGTTCAGCAGCCACCGGGACCGGTGGCCGGGGTGCCGCTGCCGATCTGGAGGGAGCTCGGCGCGGAGCAGCATCCGTCGCCGGCCTGCTCGGAGTTCTCCGGCTCGTCGAACAGGCCCGCGCCGCCGCACACGCCGGTCTCCGGCAGGGTCAGCTCGACCCGCTCGGCGGCCTCACGGTCGCCGGCGATCGCTGCGGTGATGGAGCGGACCTGCTCGTAGCCGGTCATGGCGAGGAACGTGGGGGCGCGGCCGTAGGACTTCATGCCGGCCAGGTAGATGCCCTGCTCGGGGTGGGACAGTTCGTTGACGCCGTGCGGGTAGACGGTGCCGCAGGAGTGGACGTTGGGGTCGATCAGCGGGGCGAGTGCGGTCGGGGCCTGGAGGCGTTCGTCGAGGCCGAGGCGGACCTCGGAGAGGAAGGACAGGTCGGGGCGGAAGCCGGTCAGGACGATGACCTCGTCGACCGGATCCAGGCGGCGGCCGTCCTCCGCGACGAGGACGAGCCGATCGCCGTCGCGCTCCACAGCCTGTGTACGGAATCCGGTCGCCGCGCCGGCGTGACCGGCTTCGACGGCGGCCTTGGCGCGCAGGCCCAGGGCACCGCGGGCGGGCAGTTGGTCGGCCTCGCCGCCGCCGAAGGTGGAGCCGGTGATACCGCGGCGCAGGATCCACACCGCGTGGGTGCCCGGCTCGTCCTCGGCCAGGTCCGCGAGACGGGCGAGGGCGGTGAAGGCGGAGGCGCCGGAGCCGATCACGGCGGTGCGCTTGCCCGCGTATCGGGCGCGCACGGCCGGATCGCCCAGGTCGGGCACCCGGTAGGAGATGCGGTCGGCGGCGGACCTCTCACCGAGCGCGGGCAGACCGTCGGCGCCCATGGGGCTGGGGGTGGACCAGGTGCCGGAGGCGTCGATGACCGCGCGTGCGCTGATCCGTTCCTCGCGGCCGTCGGCGTGCTGGATGTGCACGGTGAAGGGCTGCTCGTCGCGGCCGGAGTCGACGATGCGGTCGCGCCCGGCGCGGGCGACGCCGGTCACGGTTGCCCCGTAACGGATCTTGCCGTCGAGGACGTCGGCGAGGGGCTGCAGGTACTGCTCGGCCCAGTCACCGCCGGTCGGGTACGCGGAGCCGTCGGGGCGGGTCCAGCCGGCCGGGGCGAGCAGCTTTTCGGCGGCCGGGTCGGTGAGCTCGGACCAGGGCGAGAACAGCCGCACGTGCGCCCAGTCGCGTACGGCGGTACCGGCCGACGGTCCGGCTTCCAGGACCAGCGGTTCGATGCCGCGCCCGACGAGGTGGGCCGCCGCGGCCAGCCCGACCGGACCTGCTCCGATGACCACGACGGGCAGCTGATCAGTGTCGAGCACGCTGTTGATGGACACGGCCACGAGGTTCCCCTTTTGCTTCGACATTCGTCGATGGCTTGCGTTGCCAGCATGGCACTTGCTTCGATGACCGTCAACATAGACATTCATCGAATTCGAGAGGGGATGATTCACCGGAGGCAGCTCACCCTCGCCGACTTGGTTCGACGTATGTCAACATAGACGTATGTCGAATACGACGAAGGTGCTGCCGCTGCTGGAACCCGAGGTTCCCGAGACCGTGGTGCCGTGCTGTCCGCCCCTCACCGAGCGCCCGTTCACCGCCGAGGAGGCCGAAACCGCCGCACGGATGTTCAAGGCCCTGGGCGACCCGGTGCGGCTGCGGCTGTTCTCCGCGGTGGCCTCGCACGAGGGCGGCGAGGCGTGCGTGTGCGACATCTCCGATGTCGGCGTCTCCCAGCCGACGGTGAGCCACCACCTGAAGAAGCTGAAGGACGCCGGGCTGCTGACCTCCGAGCGGCGCGGCACCTGGGTGTACTACCGGGTCGAGCCGTCCGTGCTGGCCGCGATGGGCAAGCTGCTGACCGTCGCGCCGTCCGCCGCCTGACCGTCCTGCGCCGGGAGGGCGAGCGCCGTGAGGTGGGACAGCGCGGGCCGGATGCCGGTGCAACGGATGATCGCGTCGGCCTCGGTGCGGGTGCCGTCGGCCCACTCGGCCCCGCCGGGGGTGAGGCGGGAGAACATCGGGCCGGCCTTGAGCAGGCCACGGTCGCGGGCTTCGCGTACGGGCGGGAGGATCACCGCCCGGGAGTGCCGGGGGCCCGAGTCCGTGTCCACGCGCAGGAGCGGGCCGTCGCGGTCTGCGCTGCGGTGCCGGTGCGGCCCAGGCGGTGCATCAGCCCTCCCGCGGTGCCGCCGTCAACTGCCGACCGGGGCCGAACGTACGCCGCCATGCCAGGGAGACGTAGACCAGCGCGACCAGGACGGGCACCTCGATGAGCGGGCCGACCACACCGGACAGGGCCTGGCCGGAGGTGACGCCGAAGGTGGCGATGGCGACCGCGATGGCCAGCTCGAAGTTGTTGCCGGCCGCCGTGAAGGCGAGCGTGGCGGTGCGGTCGTAGGCCAGGCCGATGACCTTGCCGAGGGCGAAGGTGCCGAACCACATCACGGCGAAGTACACCAGCAGCGGAAGCGCGATACGGGCGACGTCGAGCGGCTGCGAGGTGATCGTCTTCCCCTGCAGGGCGAAGAGGATGACGATCGTGAAGAGCAGGCCGTACAGCGCCCACGGGCCGATCTTCGGGAGGAAGCCCGACTCGTAGTTCTCCCTGCCCAGCTTCTGTTCGCCGATGCGGCGGGTGAGGAAGCCGGCCAGCAGCGGGACGCCGAGGAAGATGACGACGTTCAGGACGATCTTCCCCATGGAGATGTCGAGGTGCTCGCCGTTGCCCAGGCCCAGCAGGCCGGGCAGCAGGTCGAGGTAGAACCAGCCGAGCAGGCCGAACGCCAGGACCTGGAAGACCGAGTTCAGCGCCACGAGGACGGCAGCGGCTTCGCGGTCGCCGCAGGCGAGGTCGTTCCAGATGATGACCATGGCGATGCAGCGGGCGAGGCCGACGATGATCAGGCCCGTGCGGTACTCGGGCAGGTCCGGCAGGAAGATCCAGGCCAGCGCGAACATGACCGCGGGGCCGACGATCCAGTTGACGACCAGCGACGAGGCCATGAGCCGCTTGTCGCCGGTGACGGCGTCGAGCCTGTCGTAGCGGACCTTGGCCAGCACCGGGTACATCATGATCAGCAGACCGAGGGCGATCGGCAGCGAGATGCCGCCGATCTCGACCTTGGCGAGGGCGTCGTCGAGGCCGGGGACGGCACGGCCCAGGCCGAGGCCGACGGCCATGGCGAGCAGGATCCACCCGGCGAGGAAGCGGTCGAGCGTCGAGAGCTTCGCGACGACCGAGGACTCCTCGGCGGTCGCGGATGCTTCGGTGCGGGTCACGGGCAGGCCCTCTTGTTGTCGGCGGCATGGCGAGCGGACTCGGCCAGGTCGTTGAACCGGCCGGCGAGCTGGGCGATGACGTCCGGGCAGAGCCTGTAGTACGTGTACCGGCCGCACGGCTCCGTCTCGACGACCCCGGCCTCGCGCAGCACTCTCAAGTGATTGGAGAGGTTGGTCTGCCGGGCACCGGTCTCCTCCACCAGGTGGGTGGTGCACAGCGTCTCCCTGGCCAGCAAGGTCACGATGCGAAGCCTGAGCGGATCGGCCAGGACCCGGATCAGATCAGTGTCGACTGACGTCAGCATGGGCTGATACTGTCACATCACTCCGAGCTGATACCAGCCGGGGCTGATGTCCGGGATACGTATCCCTCCGCCCGAGGGCGCCCCGATCGAAGGAAGAACCGATGTCCTCCAGCCCGCTCACCTCCGTGCTGTTCGTCTGCGTCCACAACGCCGGACGCTCGCAGATGGCTGCCGGATTCCTCTCCCACCTCGCAGGCGACCGGATCGAGGTCCGCTCCGCCGGCTCCATCCCCGGCGACCGGGTCAACCCCTCCGCCGTCGAGGCGATGAAGGAAGTCGGCGTCGACATCGCCGGCGCCGAACCGAAGATCCTCACCACCGAGGCCGTCCGGGCGTCCGACTACGTCATCACCATGGGCTGCGGCGACGCCTGCCCGGTCTTCCCCGGCAAGAAGTACCTCGACTGGGCCCTGGAAGACCCGGCCGGCAAGGGCGTCGAAGCCGTCCGCCCCATCCGCGACGAGATCAGGCAGCGCATCGAGGCACTGATCGCCGAGATCGACGCCCAGCGGGAAGCGTGACGTCCGCGTAAGGCACCGGCATACGATCAGCGGCCATGGACTGGCTGGAGCGCAGCGCGACGTTACGGCAGTGGAGCAGGGGCGGGACGAGGGCGCCGCACAAGCCCCTGCTGTTCCTCTACGCCCTCGGCCGGTTCCAGGAGAACGCCGACGGCGAGCTGCGCTACGGCGCGGTGGAGGAGGACCTGGCCCGGCTGCTGGCCGAGTACGGCCCGCCCAACAGGACGAGCCCTGCGTATCCGTTCCACCACCTCGTCAGCGACGGGGTGTGGGAGGTGCGGACCGAGCGCGGGCCGGGCAGCCCCGGCAGCGGCGTGCGGGAGCTGAGGGAGACGGGTGCGGCGGGGCGGCTCGCGCCCGACCTGAGGGCGGCCCTGCGGCGTGAACCGGCGCTGCTCGGCCGCATCGCGCGGGTCCTGCTCGACCTGCACTTCCCGCCCTCCCTGCACGGCGACCTCTGCGAGGCCGTCGGCCTGGAGCTGGAAGAACCGGAGACCGGGCGGCGCCCGGAGGTACGCCGGCAGCGCAGCCGGCGGATGCGCGATCTGGTGCTGACCGCTTACGAGTACCGGTGCGCCTTCTGCGGCTACGACGGCCGGATCGGCACGGTCCCGGTCGGGCTGGAGGCCGCGCACGTGCGCTGGTGGGCGTTCGGCGGACCCGACGACGTCGACAACGGGCTGTGCCTGTGCTCGCTGCACCACAAGCTCTTCGACAAGGGTGTCCTCGGAGTCGGCGACGGCCACCGCATCCTGGTCTCGCAGCGTTTCATCGGGCACAGCACCGCCGCCCACGAGCACGTCACAGCGCTCGCGGGCCGCCCGCTGGTCGGCCCGCAGCCGGGCACGCGCCCCGTCGCGGCCGCCCACCGTGCCTGGCACACCAGCCAGGTCTTCCACGGTGCCCCGCGCCCTGCCACGGCCCCATGACGGATCCGCCACGGGCGGGCGCGGAGACCGAGGGTGCCGGGTCAGTGATCCGAGTAGCTGAAGTCCCCCACGGTCCAGGCACTGACGTCCTCGATCGCGACGCGGTACATCCCGCCCGTCTCCGGGATCCCCACGGTGCCCTGGAGGATGCGGGCGACGTGGAAGTGCAGATGTGTCGGTGGCCCGCCCTTCTCCACCGGGGTGTCGAAGACCGCGGAGAACTCGCCCAGCCGGGCGGAGTTGGTCAGCACCTCCGAGACTCTCTGCCTCCACACGGCTTCTGGAGCCAGCCTGCCGGTGATGACAGCACCACCGGTGACCACGGTCAGGGACATCTGAGTGCTCTGCCCGGACTCCACACGGGCAGCGATGTCAACGATCAGCTCGTCGGGCTTCGCCATGGGAGTGGATTTTATGCAACGGTCCGGCCGGGCGCCTCGGGTGGTCGCGAAACAGGGACCGGCCGGGCGCACGCCGCGCTTCTCCCCCGGACGACGTGCCCTCGCCGGGCCGGTGGATGAGCCGGGCGTCTGACGGGCAGTAGGAGTGCGGCGGAAGTCGGTGACCTGAGGGGGCCCTGGTGCGTGATCTCGCGGAGTCGGTCGAATCGGTGGAGCAGCTCGCAACGGTCTGGCGGGCCATGGTGCTCGACCGGGATCCGGATGCCGACGTGCGCGACCTGCCGGGCATCGCCGTGCGGTGGGCCGACTGCCGGTTCGCCTTCTGGAACTGCGTGACCCTGACCGACGTCGGCGCGGACCCCGGACTGCTGAAGCAGCGGCTGGACGAGGCCGCCGGGATCATGCGGTCGAAATCCCACTCCGGGTTCCTGTGGGTCTTCGAGGATCTGCTCGACGGCCCGGCACGCGCCGCGCTGGACGAATCCGCCGGGCGGGCGGGGCTGCGGTACGCCTTCCCGGGCACCGGCACGGCGGGAGACCTGCTGCCGGTTCCCGACCCCGTCCACCCCGAGCTGACCTTCGTGCGCGTACGTGACGACGAACTCCTGCACTCCTACGCGGACATCAACTCGCGCGCCTACGGATTCCCCCTGGAGGACGGGCGGGACGGGCTCGCCGGGTCCTCGCTGTGGAAGAGCGGGGTGTTCGCGTACCTGGGGCTGCGGGACGGGGTCCCCGTGACCTGCGCCGCCACCGTCGAGGCGGACGGGCGGCTCTTCGTCGTGCTCGTCGCCACCAATCCGGCGTGGGAGCGGCGAGGGTACGGGGAGGCCGTGACCCGCAAGGCGCTGCACGAGGGGGCCCGGGCGACCGGCCTGACCCGGGCCACGCTGCACGCGACCGCCGCCGGAGCACCCGTCTACCCGCGGATCGGGTTCCGGCCCAACTCCCCGGTGCGGTTCTACTCCCTCGGGGACTGACGGACCGCCTCGCGACGGCGGTGGCGGCCCGGCTGCACGCCCGCTTCTCACCCGTCGCCGTTCGCCGCCGGCCGCCCGCCCACGGTGAACCCGGTGACCGTCCCGCCCCCGTCCCGCCGGAAGGCGAACGGCGCTCCCCCGTGCGCCAGTGCCACCTCGCGGACGATGGACAGCCCCAGGCCGGAGCCCGGCAGGGAGCGGGCGTCGGCGGCCCGGTAGAAGCGGTCGAACACACGGGTGAGGTCGCTGTCGGCGATGCCCGGGCCGCGGTCGAGGACCTCGACCCGGATCGTGCCGGGGCGGGCGGGCCCCGAGACGACGATCTCGACGGGGGCCCGGCCGCCCTGGTCGAACTTCACCGCGTTCTCGACGAGGTTGGACAGCGCCCGGGTCAGCATCCCGGGCCGGCCGTCGGTCGTGGTGTCGCCGCTCGCGCGCAGCAGGATCTCCCGGCCGCTGCGCCGCCGGGCCACCCCCGCCACCTCCTCGGCGATGTCCGCGACGTCCACCCGCCGCGGCGGCTCGGTGTCGGACTGCCCGGCCGCGAGATCCACCAGTTCGTTGACCAGGTCGGTCAGTTCACGGGCCTCCTGGCCCAGGTCGGCGACCAGTTCCTCGCGGGCCTCCGGAGGGAGTTCGCCGATCCGGCGCAGCAGGGAGATGTTCGTGCGCAGCGAGGTGAGCGGCGTGCGCAGCTCGTGGCCCGCGTCCTGGACCAGGCGGCGCTGGTCCTCCTCGGACTGGGCGAGCCGGCCCAGCATGCGGTCGAAGGCCCGGCCGAGGCGGCCCACCTCGTCGTGTCCGGCCACGGGCACTTGGATGCCCAGGCGGCGGGTGCGGGCGACGTCCTCGGCGGCGTCGGTCAGCACGACCAGGCGGCGCGTGATCCGCCGGGCCAGCCACCAGCCGAACAGCCCGGCGCCGACCACCACGGCGGCCACGAGCAGCAGCGTCCGCTGCTGGAGCACCCGCAGCAGGTCCTCGACGTCGCTGAACTCCTGGGCGACCTGCACCGCACCCCGGCCGTCGCCGAGGGAGACGGTGGCGACGCGGTAGACGTCGTCGCCCACGTCGACGTCCTTGTGCTCGGCCACCTCCCCGGAGGAGGCCGCGGCGGCGATCCGCACGTCGGCGCCGGTGACCGGCAGCCCCGGGCTGCCCCGGTCGACGACGTGCCCGTCCGGGCCGAGCACCTGCACGTCCGTCCGGGCCGGCCGCACCAGGTCGTGGCCCGGCGCGGCGGACGAGAAGTCGCCGGGCGTCATGTGGTTCTCCCGCACCTCGTCGCGGAGATCCTGCACGACCTCGTCGAACACGGTCTGCTGGTCCACCCGCACCAGCCGCGCGGCGGCGCTGTACGACAGGATGCCGACCAGGATCGTCACGGCCGCGGTCACCGCCGCGAAGGACACCGCGAAGGTGGTGCGCAGCGAGACCAGCCCCGGCCGCCGCCCGACCAGCAGCCGGCGCAGGCGGCCCACTCAGTCCTCCCGCAGCACGTAACCCACGCCCCGGACCGTGTGGATCAGCTGCGGCGCGTCCGGCTCGTCGAGCTTGCGGCGCAGGTAGCCGACGTAGACGGCGAGGTTCTTCGAGCCGGGCCCGAAGTCGTAGCCCCAGATGCGGTCGTAGATCGTCGAGTGGTCGAGGACGATGCCCGCGTTGCGCACCAGCAGTTCCAGCAGCTCGAACTCGGTGCGGGTCAGCTCCAGCTCGCGCGCGCCGCGCCAGACCCGGCGCGCCTGCGGGTCCATGCGGATGCCGGCGGCGTCGATGAACCGCTCCGGCAGGGGCCGGGGCGCCTCGGCCGCCGGTGCGCTCCCGGCGCCCACCGGGCTGGTGCGGCGCAGCAGGGCGCGCAGCCGGGCGAAGACCTCCTCCACGTCGAAGGGCTTGACGACGTAGTCGTCGGCGCCCGCGTCCAGGCCGGCGATCCGGTCGGCGGTCTCCACGAGGGCCGTCAGCATCAGCACGGGCGTCCGGTCGCCCTCGGCGCGCAGCACCCGGCAGACCTGGAGCCCGTCGATGCCGGGCATCATCACGTCCAGGACGAGCACGTCCGGACGGTTGCGGTGGGCCTGCGCCAGCGCCTCGACCCCGTCGGCGACCGCCATGACCTGGTAGCCCTCCAGGGTCAGGGCCCGCTCCAGGGCATTGCGGATGGCGCGGTCGTCTTCGGCGAGCAGCACTGTTTGGGGCACGCGTCCAGTGTGCCAAGCCCGGGGGTTCCCGGAACCGTATGCGCTGCGCCGGAGCGTCCTTCTTACTGCCCTCTCACCAGGGATCGGGCAACCGCGGAGGCCGGCCCTACCGTCCCCTCACCCTCGGCTCCGGGCGAGCCGGGCCGCGTGCGTGGGGGCGTCGGGCACGTCCGCCGGGCGGTCCACGGCGAACTCCTTGCGCAGCACCGGCACGACCTCCTCGCCCAGCAGGTCGATCTGCTCCAGCACGGTCTTCAGCGGCAGCCCGGCGTGGTCGATCAGGAACAGCTGGCGCTGGTAGTCGCCCGCGTACTCCCGGAAGGCCAGCGTCTTCTCGATGACCTGCTGGGGGGAGCCCACCGTCAGCGGCGTCTGGTCCATGAAGTCCTCCAGCGACGGCCCGTGCCCGTAGACCGGGGCGACGTCGAAGTAGGGCCGGAACTCGCGCACGGCGTCCTGCGCGTTCTTCCGCATGAAGACGTGCCCGCCGAGCCCGACGATCGCCTGTTCGGGCGTGCCGTGCCCGTAGTGGGCGTACCGCTCGCGGTACAGCTCGACCATGCGCTTGGTGTGGTCGGCCGGCCAGAAGATGTTGTTGTGGAAGAAGCCGTCGCCGTAGAACGCGGCCTGCTCGGCGATCTCCGGGGAGCGGATGGAGCCGTGCCAGACGAACGGCGGGACGCCGTCCAGCGGGCGGGGCGTGGCGGTGAAGCCCTGGAGAGGCGTGCGGAACTTGCCCTCCCAGTCGACGACGTCCTCGCGCCACAGGCGGTGGAGCAGGGCGTAGTTCTCGACGGCGAGGTTGATGCCCTGCCGGATGTCCTGCCCGAACCAGGGGTAGACCGGGCCGGTGTTCCCGCGCCCCAGCATCAGATCCACCCGGCCGTCGGCCAGGTGCTGGAGCATCGCGAAGTCCTCGGCGATCTTCACCGGATCGTTGGTGGTGATCAGGGTCGTGGCCGTGGAGAGGATCAGCCGCTCGGTGCGGGCCGCGACGTAGCCGAGCATCGTGGTCGGGGACGAGGGCACGAAGGGCGGGTTGTGGTGCTCGCCGGTCGCGAAGACGTCGAGCCCCACCTCCTCGGCCTTCTGCGCGATGGCGACCATGGCCTTGATCCGCTCGCGCTCCGTGGGCGTCCGGCCGGTGGTGGGGTCGGGCGTGACGTCGCCGACGCTGAAGATCCCGAACTGCATGGTCGCTCACCCTCCAGGTTGTTTACGGTTCAACTATACCTGGGGAACGGCTGCCCACGTGGGGGTATTCCCGAAAGGGGGCCCGGACCGGCCCCACCACGCCCGCCGGCCCCGTCGGCCGGTCCCCGGTGGGCCCCCTCGGCCCCGGGAAGCCCTGCCCCTCGCCCGCGCCGGTGCCCACAAGGCCCGGGCGTCGAGGCCCGGGCGGGCCGCGCACCGTCAGGGCACGAGCACCAGCCGCCCCCGCACCCCGCCCTCGTCCAGCCGGGCGTGCGCCTTCATGGCGTCGTCCAGGGCGTACGTCTCGGCCACCCGCGTCGTCAGCACCCCCTCGTCCAGCAGCCGCACCAGCTCCGCCAGCCGGGCCCCGTCGGCGCTCACCTCGACCGCACCGGTCCGCACACCCCGCACGGAGGCGGGCTCGGCGTGCGGGATGACGCCGATGTACCGGCCCCCGTCCCGCACCCACGCCAGGGCCGGCTCACCGAGGACGGCGGCGTCCAGCACCGCGTCGAAGTCCCGGTCCGCGATGGCGTCACCCGTGACGTGCCGGGCCCCCAGGGACCGTACGAACGCCTCGTCCCCCTCCCGTGCCAGCCCGGTCACCGGTATCCCCCGGTGCGCGGCCAGCCGGACCGCGTACCCGCCGACCGCACCGGCCGCCCCCGTCACCAGCAGCGACGACCGGCCCGGCGTCAACTCCAGCCGGTCCAGGGCCTGCGCGGCGGTCAGTGCGTTCAGCGGCAGGGTCGCCGCGTGAACGGCGTCCACCGTGGCGGGCGCCGGGGCCACCGCGTCCGCGTCCACGACGACGTACTCGGCATGCGTGCCCAGCGGCTTGTCCATGCCGTAGTCGAGCGCCACCACCTCGTCCCCGACGCTCCACGAACCGTCCGCGCCCACCGCGTCCACCGTCCCCGCGACGTCCCAGCCGAGCCCGATCCGCCGGCCCGCACCCCCGAAGACACCGGTCCGCACCCCCGCGTCCACGGGATTCAGGGAGGCCGCCGCGACCTTGATCCGGACCTGACGGGCACCCGGCTCAGGCACCTCGGTCTCCACGACCTCCACGGCCTCCGGTCCACCGAACGAGTTCACCACTACAGCACGCACAGCAAAGCTCCCTGGATCGTCGGTAGCCGGGACGTTCTCCCGGCCACTGCGCACAACCCTAGGAAGAGTTACTATCCATCGGTAAGTAGTTACCTGCGAGTGCGTACGTACCCCGGAGGTGAGCCATGGCCACGATGACGGCGGCCCAGCGGCGCGAGCAGGCCCGCATCGAGTACGACGCGTTCCTGAAGAGCTGCCCCACCAACCAGCTCCTGGACCGCATCAGCGACAAGTGGGTCAGCCTCGTCGTGTCCGCCCTCGCCCCGGGCCCCCTGCGCTACAGCGACCTCGGCCGCAGGATCGCCGGCGTCAGCCCCAAGATGCTCACCCAGACCCTGCGATCACTGGAACGCGACGGCCTCCTCACCCGCACCGTCACCCCGTCCGTCCCGGTCCGCGTCGACTACGAACTCACGCCCCTGGGCCACAATCTGGCCCTGCTGCTGACCGCCGTGAAGGACTGGGCGGAGAACCACTTCGACGAGGTCAAGGACGCCCGCGAGCGCTACGACGCCGGCAACCCCGGCGACTGACACCGGCGTCACCGGGCGCGCATGCGAAGCTGACCGCCATGTCCGTGCTCCGCTCCGCCGCCCTCTTCTCCCTCGCCGCCCTCCTCGAAATCGGCGGTGCCTGGCTCGTCTGGCAGGGCGTGCGCGAGCACAAGGGCTGGCTCTGGGCAGCCGGCGGCGTCCTCGCGCTCGGCGCCTACGGCTTCGTCGCCACGTTCCAGCCGGACGCCCACTTCGGCCGCGTCCTCGCCGCGTACGGCGGGATCTTCGTCGCCGGTTCGATCCTGTGGGGCGTGGTCGCGGACGGCTACCGCCCGGACCGCTGGGACATCACGGGCGCGCTGGTCTGCCTCGCGGGCATGGCCGTGATCATGTACGCCCCGCGGGGAAACTGACCGGACCCCTCTTGGGAGCCTCAGAACGGCTCGTCGGGCAGCAGCCCCAGCTGCCCGAGGAAGTCCATCTCGTCGAAGTACAGCCGGTAGTCGACGATCCGCCCGTCCTTCACCGTGGCGATGTCCACCCCGCGGATCCGGACCTCCTTCTGCGTCGGCGGCAGCGTCTCACCGTTGGGCAGCTCCAGCGGCCCGGTGTTGCGGCCGCGGTAGATCCCCTCGTCGATGGCCGTGTCACCGGCCTCGTAGGAGTGCAGCACCTCGAACGTCGCCCCGGGAACCGCCTCCGTCATCGTCCGCCAGTACTCGACGATGGTGTCGCGCCCGCGCAGCTCGCCCTCGTCGGGCGTGAAGGCGACCGCGTCCTCGGCGTAGAGCTCGCCGACGGCCTTCAGATCCGTGTGCTTGGTGACCGCGTCCGTGAGCCGGTCCATGACCTCACGCGCTTCGCCCATGATCGCCTCCGGGAGAACAGGGGACCCCCCAGCCTCATTCTCCCACCATGGGGCCTGCCTATCCTGGCCGCGAGCCCGGCGCGCACGCCGGGCCGCCGCACGCCCGAGGACCCGAGGAGCACCCATGGCCACCGCAGCCCCGCCCGCAGCCTCCCGCATCGCCGTCGTCACGGGTGCGAGCAGCGGAATCGGCGCCGCCACGGCCCGGCAGCTCGCGGCGGCGGGCTACCGCGTCGTCCTCACCGCGCGCCGCAAGGACCGCATCGAGGCCCTGGCCGAGGAGATCACCAAGGCCGGCCACCAGGCCACGGCGTACGCCCTCGACGTCACCGACCGCGCCGCGGTCGACGAGTTCGCCACGGCGTTCAAGACGATCGGCGTGCTGGTGAACAACGCGGGCGGCGCGCTCGGCGCCGACCCGGTCGCGACCGGCGACCCGGCCGACTGGCGCCGGATGTACGAGACGAACGTCATCGGCACCCTCAACCTCACCCAGGCCCTGCTGCCCAAGCTGATCGCGAGCGGCGACGGCACGGTCGTGGTCGTCTCCTCCACCGCGGGCCACGGCACCTATGAGGGCGGCGGGGGCTATGTCGCCGCCAAGCACGGCGCCCACGTCCTCGCCGAGACCCTCCGCCTGGAGATCGTCGGACAGCCGGTCCGCGTCATCGAGATCGCCCCCGGCATGGTCAAGACCGACGAGTTCGCCCTGACCCGCTTCGGCGGCGACGAGGCCAAGGCGGCGAAGGTCTACCAGGGCGTCGCCGAGCCCCTCACGGCCGACGACGTCGCCGAAACGATCACGTGGGCGGTCACCCGCCCCGCCCACGTCAACGTCGACCTCCTGGTCCTGCGCCCCCGGGCCCAGGCGTCGAACACGAAGGTGCACCGGGAGTCGTAGAGCCGGTCAGCCCTTCACGCAGACGACCTGCTTCAGCTTCGCCACGACCTCCACGAGGTCCCGCTGCTGGTCGATGACCTGCTCGATCGGCTTGTACGCGCCGGGGATCTCGTCGACGACCCCGGAGTCCTTGCGGCACTCCACACCCTGCGTCTGCTGCTCCAGGTCCTTCGTGGTGAACCGGCGCTTGGCCGCGTTGCGGCTCATGCGCCGGCCCGCGCCGTGCGACGCGGAGTTGAAGGACTTGGCGTTGCCGAGGCCCTTCACGATGTAAGAACCCGTGCCCATGGAGCCGGGGATGATCCCGTACTCGCCGGAGCCGGCCCGGATCGCGCCCTTGCGGGTCACGAGCAGGTCCATGCCGTCGTAGCGCTCCTCGGCCACGTAGTTGTGATGCGCGCTGATCTCCGGTTCGAAGGTGGGCTTGGCCTTCTTGAACTCCTTGCGGACCACGTCCTTCAGGAGGGCCATCATGATCGAGCGGTTGTGCTTCGCGTACTCCTGGGCCCAGAACAGGTCGTTGCGGTAGGCAGCCATCTGTGGGGTGTCCGCGACGAAGACCGCGAGGTCGCGGTCGACCAGACCCTGGTTGTGCGGGAGCTGCTGGGCCACGCCGATGTGATGCTCGGCCAGCTCCTTGCCGATGTTCCGGGAACCGGAGTGCAGCATCAGCCAGACGGAACCGTCCGTATCTGTGCAAACTTCGACAAAGTGGTTTCCGCCGCCGAGCGTTCCCATCTGCTTGGTGGCACGTTCCTGACGGAACTTGACCGCTTCGGCGACCCCGTCGAACCGCCCCCAGAACCCGTCCCACCCGGCCGTGGCCAGCCCGTGGAAGCGCCCCGGGTCCACCGGCTCGTCATGCATCCCCCGGCCCACCGGAATCACCTGCTCGATCCTCGACCGCAGCCGGGACAGGTCGCCGGGCAGGTCGTTCGCCGTCAGGGACGTCTTCACCGCCGACATTCCGCAGCCGATGTCGACGCCCACCGCCGCCGGGCACACCGCACCCTGCATGGCGATGACCGAGCCGACCGTCGCGCCCTTGCCGTAGTGCACGTCGGGCATGACCGCCAGGCCCTTGATCCACGGCAGCGTGGCGACGTTCTGGAGCTGCTGGAGCGCCGAGCCCTCGACCGAGGCCGGGTCGGTCCACATCCGGATCGGTACCTTCGCACCCGGTATCTCTACGTACGACATAACGCCCTCAATCCCCCGTAACCGAACAGAAGTCTTCAACAGCAAATACCGGAGCCAAGGTCGACGAAAGGGAAATCGGACCGGCGTCCACGGCAGTGCGTGCGATACACATTGTGTCCATCGCCCGCCGTACGGCGGCAAGCCAATATCCGTGTCGAGAGGAGCCACCACGTGCAACGAAAGGCGTGCGTACCCGGTATCGCCGTGCTCCTCGCGGCGGTACTGGCCGGCTGCACCGGCGGCTCGGCCGACGACGGCCCGACGGACGGCTCCAACCCCGGTGACACCGGCACGGCATCGCCCGCCGCCGAGCCCGGCCGCTACCGCACCCTGCCCGACCCCTGCGTCGAGGTCGGCGAGAGCACGCTCGACGAACTGCTCCCCGGCATCCGGCAGATCAGCGACGAGGAGCAGCGCGAGACGGCCTACGAGGGCGAGCCGACGACCACCTTCGACACCGACCGCAAGGTCGGCTGCCGCTGGAAGGTGGACTCCGCGGCGGCCACCGACCATCTGCTGATCGACTTCGAGCGGGTCGTCTCCTACGACAACGCCGTCAGCGACGACAGCCAGGCCGAGCAACTCTTCGCGGAGCAGGAGGCGTCGGCCCACCTGCCCCACCCGACGGCCACCGAGACGGCGGCCGCCGGCAGCACCCCGCCGGGCGGTTCCGCCGCCTCCCCGGCCGGCTCCCCCTCGCCGTCCGGTTCCTCGTCGCCTTCGGTGGCGCCCTCGGCGACGCCGACCGAACTGCAGCCCCGGGTGCTGGAGGATCTCGGCGACGAGGCGTTCCTCGACGACGGGCTGAGCAGTTCCGGTTCGACGGCCAAGCAGCGGACGGTGACTGTGGCGTTCCGCACGTCCAACGTCATCGTGACCATCGAGTACGCGGAGCAGCCGACGACGGTCGGCGTCGTGCCGGACAGCAAGGAAATGCAGGACAGGGCGCAGAAACTGGCCTCGCAGCTGGCGGATTCACTGGGGGACTGAGGCCCCTTCACGGCCCCTTCACCCCTGCCCGCAAAGCACGCGAAGGAAGAACACACGGTTGCCTCACCGCGTACGGTGACCACTCGGACCCGTTCCGACCGCAGGGAATCACGAGCGTCATGAGTGAAGGAACCATGCAGCGACGAGCACAGCGAGTAGAGCGAGACCAGCGAGCGAAGCGCCGCAACCGCGCCCTTGTCTGCGCGGCCGCCGTCCCCGTGATGCTGGTCGCCGCCGGCTGCTCCTCGGACTCCGGCTCTGGCGACAGCACGGACAAGGCCGCGAAGGCCGCGGCGTCGGCGTCGGCGAGTCCGTCACCGACGGTGCAGGCGGCGGCCTACGGCAAGCTTCCGGAGCCGTGCAAGGTGCTCTCGAAGAAGACGCTGGAGGACCTCGTTCCGAAGGGCAAGTCCGGCAAGGAGGGCAAGTCGGACGACATCTCGACCCGGGGCAGCTGCTCCTGGAACAGCCTCGACAACAACGGCGTGAAGGGTTCGCAGTTCCGCTGGCTGAACGTGTCGATGCTGCGCTTCGAGTCGGACGTCACCCGTGGCCCGGCGGACAAGCTCGCCCAGGAGCACTTCGAGAAGCAGGTCCAGGAGGCCCAGGCCGTCGAGGGCGCCAAGAGCGTCAAGACGGAGCCGGTGACCGGCACGGGTGACCAGGCGACGGCCGTGCACTACGACCTGAAGAAGAAGGAAGGCACCTTCAAGCAGCAGACGGTCGTGGCGCGCGTCGAGAACGTCGTGGTCACGCTGGACTACTACGGCGCTGGTCTGGCCGGCGACAAGACGCCGAGCGGCAAGGACATGCTGAAGGACGCGGAGAAGGCCGCCAAGGAGGCGGTGGGCGCGGTGTCCGAGGCGAACGGCGAGGGCGGCAAGGCGGGCGGCGCCCCGTCCGCCTCGGCGTCGAAGCCGGCGTCGAAGTCGCCTTCCAAGGGGGCGTCGGACGGGCCCTCGAAGGGCGCCTCGGCCTCGCCGTCCAAGAAGCCCGCGTCGAAGAGCTGAACAGTCCCGACGGGATCCGGCCACCCGTCCTCCGCACATGTGTGCCACCCTGTTGCGCGCAACAACAGGCAAGGGGAGGGGAGTAACGGGTGGCCGCGCCACAACTGACTCGGATGCACCGCGTTCTCATCGGCGTGGTCGTGGCCGGTGCCGTGATCATCGCCGGCATCGGCTTCGCCGGTTCGTACGCCGCAGTCCGCGAGTTGGCCCTCAAGAAGGGCTTCGGGAACTTCTCCTACGTCTTCCCGATCGGCATCGACGCGGGCATCTGTGTCCTGCTGGCTCTGGATCTGCTGCTCACCTGGATCAGGATCCCGTTCCCCCTCCTGCGCCAGACGGCGTGGCTGCTGACGGCGGCGACGATCGCCTTCAACGGCGCCGCCGCGTGGCCGGATCCGCTCGGTGTGGGCATGCACGCGGTGATCCCGATCCTGTTCGTGGTCGCGGTCGAGGCGGCCCGGCACGCGATCGGCCGTATCGCCGACATCACGGCCGACAAGCACATGGAGGGCGTCCGCCTCACCCGCTGGCTCCTCTCCCCCGTCCCCACGTTCCTCCTCTGGCGCCGCATGAAGCTCTGGGAGCTCCGCTCCTACGACCAGGTGATCAAGCTGGAGCAGGAGCGGCTGGTCTACCAGGCGCGGCTGCGGTCCCGGTTCGGGCGGGCGTGGCGCAGGAAGGCGCCGGTGGAGTCCCTGATGCCGCTGCGGCTGGCGAAGTACGGGGTGCCGCTGGCGGAGACGGCTCCGGCGGGGCTGGCGGCGGCGGGCATCGAGCCCGCGCTGATCCCACCGGCTCCCCGGCAGGCGCTGGACGCGGCGGCCGCACCCGACCGGACCGCGGGCGGTCGTGCCGTCGGGGCGGCGCCCGTCCCCCAGGGGACGGTTCCTCCCGGCGAGCAGCGTCCGGAGCTGGACGGCGTCCCGGTCGCCGAGTACGCGGAGGCAGAGCCGGGACCCGACCAGAGCCCGTGGTTCAACACTCCGCGCGAGGTCGAGTACCAGGGCGGCTACGACCCGGCCTACGACCCGGAGCAGTACGCCCAGTGGTTCGCGGAGCAGCAGCAGGCCGAGCAGTACCTGGAAGACCGGCCGCACGACGCCCCGGCCCCGTCCCCGGAGGACACCGGCAGTTTCCCGATCCCGGTGGGCCCGGGCCGCACGCGTGAGCTGGGTGACGGCGGCGGCCCGCCGGAGCCGACCGAGGAGGACTACTACCAGGTCTTCCGTGAGTCGACCAAGGGCGGGAACGGAGCGCCCACCCCGCGCGGGTTCATCTCCGACGTCGAGGCGACGTACGGCGTCGCCCTGGACGAGGCCGAGGTGAAGCGCATGATGAAGCGCTTCTCCAACCGTCTCAACGCGGAGCTGACGGACGAGCACATCGCCTGACCGGCACACCGGCACGAAGAAGGGGGCCCTCGGGTGAGGGCCCCCTTCTTCGTGCGGCGTGACCGCGCCGGTACGCCCCTGCTCCTACTCCCCGAGCAGGGCCCGCACCCGGTCCTGCCCCACCGCCAGCAGCAGCGTGGGCAGCCGGGGCCCGGTGTCCCGGCCCACCAGCAGGTGGTACAGCAGCGCGAAGAAGGACCGCTGGGCGGTCTTGATCTCCGGCGGCAGCTCCTTCGGCGTGGCGTCGGCGGAGAACCCGGCCTGGACCTTCGGCACGCCGTAGACGAGGTGCGTCAGACCGTCGAGCGACCAGTGGTCCGCCAGCCCGTCGAGCAGCAGTCGCAGCGACTCGCGGCCCTGCTCGTCGAGCGACTTCAGCAGCTCGGCGTCCGGCTCGTCGCGCACGATGGTCCGCTGGTCGGCGGGGACGTGCGCGTTGATCCAGGCCTCGGCCCTGTCGTAGCGCGGCCGCGCCTCGTCGAGCGAGGTCAGCGGCTGCTCCGGGTCGAGCTCGCTGAGGATGCGCAGCGCCTGGTCCTCGTGCCCGGCGGTGATGTCCGCGACGGACGCCAGCGTCCGGTACGGCAGCGGCCGGGGCGTGCGGGGCAGCTCACCGGCGGCCGTCCGCACCGCGCGGGAGTGCGCGGCGACGTCGGCCGGCAGGGCGCTGCCGTCGGCGACCTTGGCGTCCAGCCGGTCCCACTCGTCGTAGAGCCGCTGGATCTCCTGGTCGAAGGCGACCTTGAAGGACTGGTTGGGCCGGCGCCGCGCGTACAGCCAGCGCAGCAGCTGCGGCTCCATGATCTTCAGGGCGTCCGCCGGGGTCGGCACGCCACCCCGCGAGGACGACATCTTCGCCATCCCGCTGATGCCCACGAAGGCGTACATCGGCCCGATGGGCTGCTTGCCGCCGAAGATGCCGACGATCTGCCCGCCCACCTGGAACGACGATCCCGGCGAGGAGTGGTCGACACCGGAGGGCTCGAAGACGACGCCCTCGTACGCCCAGCGCATGGGCCAGTCGACCTTCCAGACGAGCTTGCCGCGGTTGAACTCGTTCAGCCGGACCGTCTCGGAGAAGCCGCACGCGGTGCAGGCGTACGTCAGCTCGGTGGAGTCGTCGGAGTAGGAGGTGACGGTGGTGAGGTCCTTCTCGCAGTTGCCGCAGAACGGCTTGTACGGGAAGTAGCCGGCGGCGGTGGAGCTGCCGTCGTCCTCGCCGGCCGCGCCGGAGCCCTCGGCGGCCTCCAGCTCGGCCTCGTCGACCGGCTTCTGGCCCTGCTGCTTCTTGGCCGGGGCCTTCTTCGTGCGGTACTGGGCGAGGATCGCGTCGATGTCGCCGCGGTGCTTGATGGCGTGCAGGATCTGCTCGCGGTACACGCCGGAGGTGTACTGCTCGGTCTGGCTGATCCCGTCGAACTCCACGCCCAGCTCGGCCAGCGACTCGATCATCGCGGCCTTGAAGTGCTCGGCCCAGTTCGGGTGCGAGGAGCCCTTGGGCGCCGGGACGGACGTCAGAGGCTTGCCGATGTGCTCGGCCCACGACTCGTCGACGCCCGCGATCCCGGCCGGGACCTTGCGGTACCGGTCGTAGTCGTCCCAGGAGATCAGGTGGCGCACCTGGTGGCCCCGGCGGCGGATCTCGTCGGCGACGAGGTGCGGGGTCATGACCTCGCGCAGGTTCCCGAGGTGGATGGGCCCGGACGGGGAGAGACCGGACGCGACGACGACGGGTTTGCCCGGGGCCCGGCGCTCCGACTCCTCGATGACCTCATCCGCGAAACGGGAGACCCAGTCGGTGGTCTCGGTGCTCTGAGCCACGATCGGCACGTCCTTCTTTCTGCATCGGGCAGCCGGTACGGTCGCACGGCTGACCGCACCATTGTCCCAGACCCCCTTGCGCCCAGAAAAACGGCTTTACCCGCATGGGATACTGGCCGTGTCTATCGATCCCCTCGAGGAGAACGGCACCCTTACCTATGGCCTCGGTCACGTCCCTCAGCGACTCCGTCCACCAGCGCCTCACGGCGGCCCTGTCGGCGGCTCTGCCGCAGGCCGGCTCCGCGGACCCGCTGCTGCGACGAAGCGACCGGGCCGACTTCCAGGCCAACGGGATCCTGGCCCTCGCCAAGAAGGAGAAGGCGAACCCGCGGGAGCTGGCGACGCAGGTCGTGTCCCGGGTCGAGTCGGGTGAACTGATCAAGGACGTCGAGGTCTCCGGCCCCGGCTTCCTGAACATCACGATCACCGACCGCGCGATCACCGAGACGCTCGCCGCGCGCTACGCCGACGACACCGGCCGCCTCGGCGTGCCGCAGGCGCGGCAGCCGGGCACCACGGTCATCGACTACGCCCAGCCGAACGTGGCGAAGGAGATGCACGTCGGTCACCTGCGCTCCGCGGTGATCGGCGACTCGGTCATGCGGCTGCTGGAGTTCACCGGCGAGAACGTGGTGCGGCGTCACCACATCGGCGACTGGGGCACCCAGTTCGGCATGCTCATCCAGTATCTGGAGGAGCACCCGCACGAGCTGGACCACAAGGCCGACGAGGTCTCCGGCGAGGAGGCCATGTCGAACCTCGACCGCCTCTACAAGGCCGCCCGCAAGCTCTTCGACGCCGACGAGGAGTTCAAGACCCGCGCCCGGCGCCGGGTGGTGGACCTCCAGGCGGGCGACCCGCAGACCCTAGCCATGTGGCAGAAGTTCGTCGACGAGTCGAAGATCTACTTCTTCTCCGTCTTCGAGAAGCTGGACATGGAGATCCGCGACGAGGACATCGTCGGCGAGTCGGGTTACAACGACATGCTCGCCGAGACCTGCCGCCTCCTGGAGGAGTCGGGCGTCGCGGTCCGCTCCGAGGGCGCCCTCTGTGTCTTCTTCGACGACATCAAGGGCCCGGACGGCAACCCGGTCCCGCTGATCGTGCAGAAGTCGGACGGCGGCTACGGCTACGCGGCGACGGACCTCTCCGCGATCCGCGACCGTGTCTTCAACCTCAAGGCGAACAACATCATCTACGTGGTGGACGCCCGCCAGTCGCTCCACTTCAAGATGGTCTTCGAGACGGCCCGGAAGGCGGGCTGGCTGGGCGATGGCGTGAAGGCCTACCAGCTGGCCTTCGGCACGGTCCTCGGCAAGGACGGCAAGCCGTTCAAGACCCGTGAGGGCGAGACGGTCCGCCTGGTCGACCTCCTCGACGAGGCGATCGACCGCGCCTCGGCGGTCGTCCGGGAGAAGGCCCAGGACCTCTCCGAGGAGGAGATCGCCGAGCGCGGCACCCAGGTGGGCGTCGGCGCGGTGAAGTACGCCGACCTGTCGACGTCGGCGAACCGCGACTACAAGTTCGACCTGGACCAGATGGTCTCGCTCAACGGCGACACGTCCGTCTACCTCCAGTACGCCTACGCCCGTATCCAGTCGATCCTGCGCAAGGCCGGCGCCTCCCGCCCCGTCGCGCACCCCGAGCTGGAACTGCACGAGGCGGAGCGCGCGCTGGGCCTGCACGCGGACGCGTTCGCGGCGACGGTCGCGGAGGCGGCGACGGAGTACGCCCCGCACAAGCTGGCGGCGTACCTGTACCAGCTGGCTTCGCTGTACACGACGTTCTACGACAAGTGTCCGGTCCTGAAGGCCGAGACGCGGGAGCAGATCGAGAACCGCCTGTTCCTGTGCGACGTCACGGCCCGCACGCTGCACCAGGGCATGGCCCTGCTGGGCATCCGGACGCCCGAGCGGCTCTGATACCCGGCCCCTTGAGGCAGGCCGCGAGGCGCGGTACTCCCCCGTGGAGTGCCGCGCCTCGGTGAGTCCGTCGGGGCGGGCAGCCGGGCCGGGCTGATTGTCAGTGGCCGGCTCTACAGTCACCACCATGGCGACTCTTCCCAATCCCCTGCCGCAGCTGGCGTCAGACCCGAGCGGCCGCTCCCTCGGTCTCCGGCTCCCGGCCGGCGCGCTCGTCGACACCACCGACGAGGGCCTCTGGCACGAGCCGCTGCTGTGGTGCGCGGACGGCCGGGCCCTCCCGGGCGGCTGGGCGGCACTGGAGCCGGCCCGCCGTGCGGGGCTCCTGCCGGTCGTCCTGGAGACGGGCGACGGCCACGGCGGCCCGGACCACTGGCAGTTGATGCCCGGCGAGGTGTCCTACCCCGGGGACCACGACGCCGGGGAGGTCCTGGCGGAGTACTGGGAGGAGCATGCCGCGCAGGGCGCCCCCTGGCCCGGCCCGGCCGAGCCTCCCGGGCAGGACCGGGACCCGGACACCGTGGCCGGTGACATCGCGGACACCCTGCTGGTCGACGGCGGCCCCCTCAAGGAGCCCCGCCTCGCCCTCGTCCCGGCCCGCCGCAGCGCGGACATCCCGACGGCGATCGGCTGGACGGGCCCGGCGAACCACGAGGGCGACATCGCCCGCCTCAGCGCGGTGCTCCGCTCCTGGGAGGACCGCTTCGGCATACGCCTCGTCGCCCTCGGCTTCGACCACCTGCTGCTGTCCGTGGCCACGCCGCCCGCCACCCCGGCCGCGGCGGAAGCCGTGGCCGCCGAGCACTTCGCGTTCTGCCCGGACAACATCCACCAGGGCACGGACCCGACCCTGCGCGCCTACGCCGAGCACCAGGTCCTCAATCAGCCGGTGTGGCACTTCTGGTGGGACTGAGCCCCTCCCCCAGCCTGCGCAGGCCCTCCTCGATCTCCGCCGGCGTCTGCGTCACGAAGCAGAGCCTCAGCGTCGTCCGGTCGGGCGTGCCCGCGTAGAAGGGCGCGCCGGGGACGTAGGCCACGTTCTGCCGGACCACCCGCGGCAGCAGGGCCGTGGTGTCGTACGGCTCCGGCAGGCGTGCCCAGAGGAACATGCCGCCCTCGGGCCGGTTCCAGACCGACCCCGCGGGCAGCGCCGCGGCGAGCCCGGAGAGCATCGCGTCGCGGCGTTCGCGGTACACGCCGGCGACACGGGCGACATGGGCGTCCAGGTCGTTGTCGGCGAGGTAGCGGGCCGCGGCGAACTGGTTGACGGTCGGGGTGTGCAGGTCGGCGGCCTGCTTGGCGACGGCACAGGCGCGCCGCAGCTCGCCGGGTGCCCGCAGCCAGCCCAGGCGCAGCCCGGGTGCCATGACCTTGGAGAAGCTGCCGAGCAGCACCGTCCGGTCCTCGGCGCCCGGGTGGGCGGCGATCCACGGCAGGCGTTCACCGTCGTAGCGCAGCTCACCGTAGGGGTCGTCCTCGACGATCCACAGTCCGTGCCGGGCGGCGACGGCGGCCACTGCGGCGCGCCGCCCGGCGGGCAGGGTCCGGCCGGTGGGGTTCTGGAAGGTGGGCACGGTGTAGAGCAGCTTGGGCCGCTCACGCACGACGAGTTCCTCCAGTGCCCCGGGGTCGAGGCCGTGCTCGTCCCCGGGCACGGCCAGGACCCGCGCCCCGGCGAAGCCGAAGGCCTGAAGTGCCGCGAGATAGCAGGGGTTCTCGACGAGGACGGTGTCCACGGGTTCGACGAGAGCGGTGGCCAGGAGGGAGAGGGCCTGCTGACTGCCGGTGGTGACGAGCAGGTCGTCGGGCCCGGTCGGCAGGCCGCGTGCGGTGGTGCGGGCGGCGAGCGCGTCCCGCAGGGCGGGTTCGCCCTCGGTCGTGGAGTACTGCAGCGCCCGTGCGGGTGCCTCGGCGAGCACCGCCTCGTACGCGGCGGCGATGCCCTTGGTGTCGAACAGCTCCGGTGCCGGGAGCCCGCCCGCGAAGTTGATCACCTCGGGGCGGGCGGTGACGGCGAGGATGTCCCGTACGGGCGAGCCGCCGACGGCCCGGGCCCGTGCGGCGAGCGGAGGCACGGAGGAGCGGGTGGGAGGGGGCTCGGCGACGGTCATGACACGGCTCCTTCGGCTGCGGTGACGCCTTGTTGCCCGCAGCCTAGAGAGATACGTGCCGTCTACAAGCAGCTTTCCGGGATCCGGACGCCCGGACCGCACGGAGGCCGTCCGGGAAGGGACCAGGCTCAGCCCCTGGTCTCAGCCCTTCGCGCCGATCGCCGCGTACACGTTGATGTCCGCGTCCGTGACGTCGTTGATGTCGTGGTACCGCACCTTCTCGATCTCCTCCAGTCCGGCGAGGAAGGACGCGTCCGGCTGCTCGGGGACGGGGGCGGCATGGTCGGGCCGCCAGCGGTGCGCGGGGACGACCCCCGGCTCGGTGATCTCCAGCCGGTTCTCCGAGAAGAACCGCTCGACGTCGGCCCGGGAACGCAGCACGAAGGTGAACCCGCGCTCGGTGTACGTCCGCTGGACCGCGCGGATGTTCTCGGGGTTGAGGTCCTCGGTGAGATGACTCAGCACCAGCCGGCTGCCACCGGGCAGCTCGTCGAGCAGCCCGCTCACCAGCGGGTACGCCTCCTCGTCCGCGACGAAGTGCAGGATCGCGACCAGGCAGAGCGCGACCGGCCGCTCGAAGTCCAGGGTCTTGGCGGCCTGTTCGAGGATGCGGGCCGGGTCCCGCAGATCGGCGTCGATGTAGTCCGTGCGCCCCTCGGGACCGGTGGTGAGCAGGGCGCGCGCGTGCGCGAGCACCACCGGGTCGTTGTCGACGTACACGACCCGCGACTCCGGCGCGACGCGCTGCGCGATCTGGTGCACGTTCTCGGCGGTGGGCAGCCCGGTCCCGATGTCGAGGAACTGCCGGATGCCGTCCTGCTCCACGAGCGTGGTCACCGCGCGCCGGAGGAAGTCGCGGTTGTGCCGTACGTCGAGGTACCCGCGCGGGTTGGCGGCCAGCGCGGCGGCGGCCGCGTCCCGGTCGGCGGGGTAGTGGTCCTTGCCGCCGAGGAACACGTCGTAGACCCGGGCCGGGTGCGCCTTGCTGCTGTCGATCCTCCTCTGCAGCTCGGCGGGATCCTGGCTGAGGGCTCCGGACATCGACGTCTCCCTGAAAGTAGGTGGTTCAATCAACAACCACTACGACGGTCAACAACCTAACGGTTCAACCGATTTGACGGTGCCCGCGCAGCACGACCGCACGGAGCACCCCCCGGGGCTACTCCGTCGTCCCCTCGTCGACCCACTTCTCGCCGCCCAGCGGAAACTCGTACGCCGGGCGCCCGTTGTTGCCGCTCGTACGGAAAGGCCGGCCGTGGTCGTCCACGGTCAACGTGCCCGACCGGTCGCCGCTGGACCAGCGCAGCTCCAGGTACCAGCTGACGTCGTACGCGGAGGCGTCGGCCCGGATGTAGAACGCCTCCGGATCGGACTCACTCACCTTGAACGGGAAGTTCGCGTGCCCCGCCTCGGGCACGACACCGGGGCGCGCGGCGTCGAGGGCGACCGTGAAGAACCGGGTCGGCACGCCACCGCCGCAGCCGACGCCCGGGTACCCCATGGCGTAGTCGTTCCAGGCGAGTGGCGCCCGCTTCCCGGCCATACGGACCGTCAGCCCCTTGACGACCACGGTCTCCTCGCCCGTCCCCTGCACGGTCAGCTTCAGGAACTGCTCTCCCGACGGCACGGCCCCCGTCGCCGCCACCCAGCCGGGCGCGTCCTGCTCCGGCGGCGGCGGCCCGACCCGTTCCGGCGGCAGATTGATCAAGTAACGCTGGGAGCAGGGGGCCTCCCAGGCGTGCGGTTCCGTGTTCACGGTGAGGGGAGCGGAGGCGGGGGCGGTGTCACGCCCGGGGCGGCCGGCGCCGTTGCCCGTGTCTTTGCCGCCGCCGCTGCCGGAGGAGGCCGAGGTGGGTGCCGCGGAGGCCGGTCCCTCCCCCTTGCCCTTCCCGTCCTTGTCCTGCCCCGTACCCTTGTCCTTGCCGCCCGCGGACGATGAACCGGCCGGCGGAGACCCGGAAGCCGCTGTTCCCTTCCCCTCCTGCCCGCCACCAGCGCCGGAGACCGCCGCGCCGCGCCGCCCCTCGTCCTTGGACCCGCCCGAGGGAACGGCCACGGCGAGACCGACCCCGCCGAGAACCACGGCCGCGGCGACACCGGCGAGCAGGGCGCGACGGTGTCGCCGCCGCGCGGGCCCCTCCGACTCGCCTTCACCCGGAGAGCCGCTGTCCGACGCGAGAACGTCGGCCTCGGGAGAAGTCGTCTCCGGAGAGGTCAATTCCGGAGAGGCCACCCCCGAAGAACCGCTCCCCGCCGTACCCTCACCCCCCGTACCACCACTCCCCTTCCGCACCCGCCCCGCATCCGCCAGCACCCACCGCCGGTGCAGCTCGACGAGTTCCCCCGGTGACGCCTTGCAGAGCCGGGCGAACCGCTCCACCGGCGCGTAGTCGGTCGGCACGGCATCCCCGTTGCAGTACCGGTGCAGCGTGGACGTACTCATGTGAAGCCTCTTGGCGAGCACCCCGTAGCTCAGCCCCGAGCGCTCCTTCAACTCCCCCAACTGCGCGGCGAAATCAGCCGCGGCCGTGCCTTCCGACACCGATCCTCCATCCCCCGTGTCCCGTTCCCCCGTTCCAGGGAATGACTGTTCTCCCTGGTCAGAGCGTGTGCGGGCGTTCCAGCGTCCCGGGTCGTCCGCCGGGTCTGGCGGCCGGGACGGAGCACCGCACAAGCTCTGGTCATCCAAGCACGCCGCTCCCGGCACACCGGCAGCGCGACCCGCCCGGGCCTGCTTCCCAACCGCCTTTGTCCGAAAGGAAACGCAGTCATGCGCAAGTACCACGCCCTCCCCGTCGCCCTCCTGGCCGCCCTCGCCCTCACGGCGTGCCAGGACGGCACGGGCACCAAGGACGAGAGCGCCGCGCGGCCCGAGCCGGCCTCGGAGGCAGTCACGGCGACGGACCCGGCCGAGGGCGCGAACAGCGGCGGGGGCGCGGGCGGCACGACCGGTACCCGGACCACGAAGGACACGAAGGCAACGAAGGCGGCGAAGGCCAAGAAGGCCGTGAAGAGCCCCACGGAGACCCGCGTCTCCTGCAACGGCTCCAACACCACCGTCACCGCGAAGCCGGTCCCCCGCCCCCTCAACCACATGCTGCTCACGGTGAAGAACACCGGATCGAAGCCGTGCGACCTCACCTACTACCCGGTGCTGCGCTTCGACGAGATGCAGTGGGTCCCGCAGCCGATCAAGGACTCCAAGCCGCAGGCGGTGACGACCCTGGCCCCCGGCGAGTCCGGCTACGCGGGCGTCTCACTGTCGGCGGCCGACGGCAGCGGCGAATGGGGCACGACCGGCCGCAAGCTCACGGTCGGCTTCCAGGGCCGCACGCCGAACAGCGACGGCGGCCCCTCGGCGCTCCCCGCCCTGCCGGCCAAGGGCGTGTACTACGACAGCACGCTGAAGGTCACCTACTGGCTGCGCGACATGGACGACGCGCTGTCCTACTGAAGCCTGAGACCTACTGGTCCTTGAGCTTCTGGGCCACCTCGGTGGCCCAGTAGGTGAGGATGCTGCGCGCCCCGGCCCGCCGGATGCCGGTCAGCGCCTCCAGGATCGCCCGGTCCCTGTCGATCCAGCCCTTCTCGGCGGCGGCCTCGATCATCGAGTACTCGCCGGAGATCTGATAGGCGGCGACGGGCACGTCCACGGCGTCCGAGACCCGGGCGAGGATGTCCAGGTAGGGCCCGGCCGGCTTGACCATCACCATGTCGGCGCCCTCCTCCAGGTCGAGGGCGAGTTCGCGCAGCGACTCCCGGACGTTCGCCGGATCCTGCTGGTAGGTCTTCCGGTCCCCCCGCAGGGACGAGCCGACGGCCTCCCGGAAGGGCCCGTAGAAGGCCGAGGCGTACTTGGCGGTGTAGGCGAGGATGGCGACGTCCTCCCGCCCGATCTGGTCGAGGGCGTCACGGACGACCCCGATCTGGCCGTCCATCATCCCGCTGGGCCCGACGACATGGGCTCCGGCGTCGGCCTGCACCTGGGCCATCTCGGCGTACCGCTCCAGGGTCGCGTCGTTGTCGACCCGCCCCTGCTCGTCGAGCACGCCGCAGTGCCCGTGGTCGGTGGTCTCGTCGAGGCAGAGGTCGGACATGACGAGCAGGTCGTCACCCACCTCGGCCCGCACGTCCCGCAGGGCGACCTGGAGGATGCCGTCCGGGTCGGTCCCCGGCGTCCCGAGCGCGTCCTTCTTCGACTCCTCCGGCACGCCGAACAGCATGATCCCGGAGATCCCCGCGGCGACCGCCTCCGCGGCGGCCTTCTTCAGGCTGTCCCGGGTGTGCTGCACGACCCCGGGCATGGCGGTGATCGGCACGGGCTCGCCGATGCCCTCCCGCACGAAGGCCGGAAGAATGAGATCGGCAGGGTGCAGCCGGGTCTCGGCGACCATCCGACGCATCACGGGGTTGCTCCGCAGCCGCCGCGGCCGAGTACCGGGAAAAGATCCGTACGTCGTCATGCCCCTACGCTACGCCCGCCCCAAACCCCCCGATACCGACGCCTTGTCGGCCCGCCCCCGCTGCGGAGGCACCCCGCTACGCCGGGCTGCGGACCCACCCGGCCCGAGCGACAACCTCGAGCACCCCCGAAACCCACAGCCCCCGCATGCGCCCCCACACCCCCAGGTCCATCCTGAAACAGCAAGGACAAGGACCCCGACGGCCGGCCCACACCCACCGCCGCCGTCCCTCCGTACCCGCCCCCACGGAGGACGCGATGACCGCCCCCCACCAAATCCCCGATCTCTTCGCCCTCTCAGAGATCCACGGCCCGGTCCTACGCCCCGGCGAACGCGCCTACGCCGACGAGGTAACCGGCTTCAACCTGGCCTCCCTCCACACCCCGGACGTGGTCATAGGCGCCACCGGCTCCGACGACGTCGTCACCGCGATGCGCTGGGCACACGCCACCCACACCCCCGTCGCCGTCCAGGCCACCGGCCACGGCGCGAACTTCCCGATCGAGCACGGCCTGCTGATCAACACGTCCCGCATGACGGACGTCCACGTCGACCCCACCACCCGCACCGCCACCATCGCCGCGGGCGCGAAGTGGAGCCACGTCATGGCCGCGGCCGCCCCCCACGGCCTGGCAGGGCTCTGCGGAACCTCCACCGACGCGGGCGTCGTCGGCTACACCCTCGGCGGCGGACTCCCGGTCCTCGGCCGGGCCTACGGCTTCGCCGCCGACCTGGTCCGCTCCTTCCAGGTCGTCACCCCGGACGGGCGCCTGCGCGAGTCGGACCCCCGGCACGAACCGGAACTGTTCTGGGCCCTGCGCGGCGGCAAGGGCAACGTAGGCGTCGTCACCTCGCTCGTCACCGAACTGCTGCCCCTGCCCCGGCTCTACGGCGGCGGCATCCACTGCCACGCCGAGCACGCGGAGACCCTGCTGCACACCTGGACGGACTGGACCCGCACGGTCCCGGACGAGATGTGCAGCATGTTCTCGGTCCTGCGCCTGCCGCCGATCCCGCAGATCCCGGAACCCCTGCGCGGTGGCTTCTGGGCCCGGGTGGCGATCGCCTGGCCGGGCGAGGCCGCCGAAGCCGAAGCCATGATCGCGCCGCTGCGGGCGGCCGCCCCCGTGGCCGTCGACACGGTCGAGGAGATGGACTACGCGGCCCTGGACCGCATCCACATGGAACCCCAGGACCCGCTCCCGGCACGGGAGTGCTGCATGCTCCTGCGGGACCTGCCCCCCGACGCCATCGACACGTTCCTGGAGCAGGTCGGCCCAGGCGCCGGCGCCGACCACCCGCTGCTCGTCGCCTCACTGCGGCACATGGGCGGCGCGCTGTCCCGCCCGTCCGCCGTCGAGGACGCCGTCTGCGCCCGCGACGCCCGCTACTTCATGGAGTCGGTCGGGATCATGCCCGCCCCACCCGTGGCCGAGGCCGTCGAACGGGCCACGCGCGGCCTCTACACCGCCATGACCCCGTACGGCACGGGCCGCACCATGGTCAACATCCACGGCACCCCGGGCGACGAACAGGACCGCGCCCGGGCCTGGACCCCCGAGGTGTACGAACGCCTGCGCCACGACAAGGCCGTCTACGACCCGGAGAACCTGCTGCGCTACGGCCACGCGGTGACTCCCGCGTAGCCGTAGCCGGAGTTACTTACGTCGTCGACCGCCTGCGCCGGGCCCCCGGCCGCCGCTCGCTCGGCCGCGTCACCGGGTCGCCGGCCTCCACGGCCGCCACCCGGCGCTTCGCGCCGAAGTCGGCCAGGGCTTCCGCCAGCTTGTGGACGGACGGCTCCGGAGCCATGACGTCCACCCGGAGCCCGTGCTCCTCGGCGGTCTTCGCCGTGGCCGGGCCGATACAGGCGATCACCGTGACGTTGTGCGGCTTGCCGGCGATGCCGACCAGGTTCCGCACGGTCGAGGACGAGGTGAAGAGAACGGCGTCGAAGCCACCGCCCTTGATCGCCTCACGGGTCTCCGCCGGCGGCGGCGAGGCCCGCACGGTCCGGTAGGCCGTGACGTCGTCGACCTCCCAGCCGAGCTCGATCAGCCCGGCCACCAGCGTCTCGGTGGCGATGTCGGCACGCGGCAGGAACACTCTGTCGATCGGGTCGAAGACCGGGTCGTAGGGCGGCCAGTCCTCCAGCAGACCGGCGGCCGACTGCTCACCGCTCGGCACCAGGTCCGGCTTCACGCCGAACGCGATCAGCGCCTTCGCCGTCTGCTCGCCCACGGCCGCGACCTTGATGCCCGCGAAGGCCCGCGCGTCGAGCCCGTACTCCTCGAACTTCTCCCGCACGGCCTTGACCGCGTTCACCGAGGTGAAGGCGATCCACTCGTAGCGGCCCGTGACGAGCCCCTTGACCGCGCGCTCCATCTGCTGGGGCGTGCGCGGCGGCTCGACGGCGATCGTCGGCACCTCGTGCGGCACGGCCCCGTACGACCGCAGCTGGTCGGAGAGCGACGCCGCCTGCTCCTTCGTCCGCGGCACGAGCACCTTCCAGCCGAACAGCGGCTTGGACTCGAACCACGCGAGCTGGTCGCGCTGGGCGGCGGCGGAACGCTCACCGACCACGGCTATCACCGGCCGGCCGCCGTCGGGCGAGGGCAGCACCTTGGCCTGCTTCAGCGTCTGCGCGATCGTGCCCAGCGTGGCGGACCAGGTGCGCTGCCGGGTGGTCGTACCGGCGACGGTGACCGTCATCGGGGTGTCCGGCTTGCGCCCGGCGGAGACGAGCTCGCCGGCCGCCGCGGCGACGGAGTCCAGCGTCGTGGACACGACGACCGTGCCGTCCGACGCCCCGACCTCCGTCCAGCACCGGTCCGACGCCGTCCGCGCGTCCACGAACCGCACGTCCGCGCCCTGCGCGTCCCGCAACGGGACACCGGCGTAGGCGGGCACGCCGACGGCGCTCGCGATGCCGGGGACGACCTCGAAGGGCACCCCGGCGGCGGCGCACGCCAGCATCTCCTCGGCGGCGTACGTGTCGAGGCCCGGGTCCCCGGACACCGCACGCACGACCCGCCTGCCGCCCCGCGCGGCCTCCATGACAAGATGTGCGGCATCCCGCACCACGGGGACGGCCGCGGTGGTTGACGTGCCGTCAACTACCGTCAGCTGGGGCGCTCCTGTGCCCGGAGCAGGATCCTGGGAAGGATCCGGGTCCGTGTGCACTTCGGACACGCCCTGCCTGGCGTGCTGACGTACGACGTCGAGCACCTCGTGCTCGGCGACGAGGACGTCCGCGTTCGCCAGCGCCTCCACGGCGCGCAGAGTCAGTAGTCCCGGATCTCCGGGTCCGGCACCCAGGAAGGTGACGTGCCCGTGTTCAGGACCGGCGGAAAGGGCGGTGGGGCTCACTGTGCTCGCTCCCCCATCAGACCGGCCGCGCCCTGGGCGAGCATCTCGGCCGCGAGTTCGCGACCGAGCGCCATTGCCCCGTCGTGCGTCTCGGGCGCGGGACCGGTGGTGGACAGCTGCACCATGCGCGTGCCGTCGGTGGTCCCGACGACGCCGCGCAGGCGCATTTCCTTGACAATCTGCCCGTCGGCCTGGGGGTCCCCCCGCTCGAGCGGATCCGAGAGTGGGGGCAAGTCGGCCAAAGCGCCCACGGGGGCGCTGCAGCCGGCCTCCAGGGCGGCGAGCAGTGATCGCTCGGCCGTCACGGCGATCCGCGCGAACGGGTCGTCGAGTTCGGCGAGCGCGGCGATGAGGTCCGCGTTGCCCGCGGTGCACTCGATCGCCAGGGCCCCCTGGCCGGGGGCGGGCAAAACCGTGTCGACCGACAGGAAGTCGGTCACTTCGTCACCGCGGCCGATCCGGTTCAGTCCGGCGGCGGCCAGCACGACGGCGTCGAGCTCTCCGCTGCGCACGAACCCGATGCGGGTGTCGACGTTGCCGCGGATCGGAACCGTCGCTATGTCCAGGCCGTGGCTGCGGGCGTACGCGTTGAGCTGCGCCATGCGGCGCGGCGAGCCCGTACCGATGCGGGCCCCGGAGGGCAGGTCGGTGAACTTCAGCGCGTCCCGGGCGACGATCACGTCCCGCGGGTCCTCGCGCACCGGCACGGCGGCCACGACCAGCTCGTCGGGCTGCGTGGTCGGCAGGTCCTTCAGCGAGTGCACCGCGAAGTCGACCTCGCCCTTGAGGAGCGCGTCACGCAGGGCGGTGACGAACACGCCGGTGCCGCCGATCTGGGCGAGCGCCTCGCGCGAGACATCGCCGTACGTGGTGATCTCGACGAGTTCGACGGGCCGCCCGGTCACGCGGCTCACGGCTTCCGCCACCTGCCCGGACTGGGCCATGGCGAGCCTGCTGCGCCTGGTGCCGAGCCTCAGCGCCTTGTCACTCATGCCGGCCCTCGGTCTTTCTCGGTGGTGCTGTCCTCGGCCCGGGAGACGGCGGCCACCGTCTCGGGGTCGAGGTCGAACAGGGTCCGCAGCGCGTCCGCGTACCCGGCGCCGCCGGGTTCGGCCGCGAGTTGCTTGACCCGCACGGTCGGCGCGTGGAGCAGTTTGTCGACCACGCGCCGCACGGTCTGGGTGATCTCCGCTCGGTGTTTGTCGTCGAGACCGGGCAGCCGTCCGTCCAGCCGGGCGATCTCGCCGGCCACGACATCGGCGGCCATGGTGCGCAGGGCGACCACGGTCGGGGTGATGTGCGCGGCCCGCAGTGCTGCCCCGAAGGCCGCGACCTCGTCGGAGACGATACGCCGGACCTGGTCCACATCGGCAGCCATCGGAGCGCCCGCGGAGGCCTCCGCCAGCGATTCGATGTCCACCAGCCGCACCCCGGCCAGCCGGTGCACGGCCGCGTCGATGTCGCGCGGCATCGCGAGGTCCAGCAGGAAGAGCACGGGCTCGGGCCGCTGCGGCTCCTCGACCGGCTCGGGCCTGCGGCGCTCGGGGATCCGGCCGACGGCGGCGACGGTCGCGGCGAGCGCCGCGATGGCGTCGGTGTCCGCGGCCGGGTCGAGCGTGCCGGCCGGGCCCGGCCGGGCCGGGCCGCCCGCGGCGCGCCGGTCGCCGCCCGCCGTGCCGTTGTCCACCCACGCCGCGTGCTGCTCCAGATCGGCGGCGGCCATTCCGGCCACGGCGGCCTCGCCCAGCACGGAGAATCCGGCGGTGCCCTGCACCGCGGACAGCTCCAGCGGACAGCCGTCCTCGGTGCCGAGGCTGGTGCCGGACGCTCCGCCGCGCTGCGCGGCCTGGCCGGCCGCGGGGCCGGACTCGCCGCCCGGCTCGCCCGGACCGTCCTCGCCGGGCACGGCCGACGTCGCGGGCGTGCGGCCCTCGATCGCCTCGGCGACCGACTCGGCCGTCAGGACCAGACCGGTCGCGCCGGTGCAGGAGACGGTGACGTCGGCACGTGTCAGCTCGGCCGGCACCGACTCCATCGGTACCGCGCGGGCCGCCACGTCCGTGTCGTCGCCCTCCATGAGGATCTGGGCGAGGCGCTCGGCGCGGTCGAAGGTGCGGTTGGCGACGACGATCTCGGCGACCCCGGCCCGCGCGAGCGTGGCCGCGGCCAGGGAGGACATCGAACCGGCCCCGATGACCAGGGCCTTCTTGCCCCGGGCCCACTGCTGCACGTCGCCGCCCCGGGCCAGCTGCTCCAGGCCGAAGGTGACCAGGGACTGGCCGGCGCGGTCGATGCCGGTCTCGGAGTGGGCGCGCTTGCCGACCCGGAGGGCCTGCTGGAACAGGTCGTTCAGGAGGCGGCCTGCGGAGTGCAGCTCCTGCGCCCGGGCCAGGGAGTCCTTGATCTGGCCGAGGATCTGCCCCTCGCCGACGACCATCGAGTCCAGGCCGCAGGCCACCGAGAACAGGTGGTGGACGGCCCGGTCCTCGTAGTGCACGTAGAGATAGGGAGTGAGCTCCTCCAGGCCGACCCCGCTGTGCTGGGCGAGCAGCGTGGACAGCTCGGCGACACCGGCGTGGAACTTGTCCACGTCGGCGTAGAGCTCGATGCGGTTGCAGGTGGCGAGCACCGCGGCCTCGGTGGCCGGTTCGGCGGCGACCGTGTCCTGGAGCAGCTTGACCTGGGCGTCCGCGTTCAGCGCGGCCCGTTCCAGGACGCTGACCGGGGCGCTGCGGTGGCTGAGTCCGACGACGAGGAGGCTCATGCCGGCATCACGGCGGGCATGTCCCCGTCAGGTCCCTGGTCGGCGGAGTCGCTGCGGGCGGCGGCGGTGGGGGCGCCCCCGTCGGAGGCGGCGGCCTCCTCCCCGGCCTTGCGCTGCTCGTGGAAGGCGAGGATCTGCAGCTCGATGGAGAGGTCGACCTTGCGCACGTCGACGCCGTCGGGGACGGACAGCACGGTCGGCGCGAAGTTCAGGATGGAGGTGACACCTGCGGCCACGAGCCGCTCGCAGACCGCCTGGGCGGCACCGGCGGGGGTGGCGATGACACCGATCGACACGCCGTTGTCCTGGATGATCTTCTCCAGGTCGTCGGAGTGCTGCACCGGGATCCCGGCGACGGGCTTGCCGGCCATGGCCGGGTCGGCGTCGATCAGCGCGGCGACCCGGAAACCGCGGGAGGCGAAACCGCCGTAGTTGGCGAGGGCCGCGCCGAGGTTACCGATACCGACGATCACAACCGGCCAGTCCTGGGTGAGCCCCAGTTCGCGGGAGATCTGGTAGACGAGATACTCGACGTCGTAGCCGACACCCCTGGTCCCGTAGGAGCCGAGGTAGGAGAAGTCCTTGCGCAGCTTCGCGGAGTTGACCCCCGCCGCGGCCGCGAGCTCCTCGGAGGAGACCGTGGGAACCGAGCGCTCCGACAACGCGGTCAGAGCGCGGAGGTACAGCGGAAGCCGGGCGACGGTGGCCTCGGGAATCCCTCGGCTGCGGGTCGCCGGTCGGTGAGTTCGGCCAGTTGCCACGGTGCTCCTGCGGGTAGAGCGGGGCTGTAGGCGGTCATACGTCCCTACATGACCGCCCCGTCGAAAGCAGGCTATGTCTTTGTGAACGCGTGCACAAAGATGGTGTCCGATTTGCCCGGCCAACGTGACCGGGGTCACGCGCCCCCGGCGCACGCGCAGGGAACCGGCGCATACGCACCACCGTTCCTTGTCTTTCGGGGGCAAAACCGCACACTCTCCTCAGTGAATCCCGCCCCCGAGACCAAGCCGCCATCGATCCTAAGCGACCCGGCGGCCACTTTGGACTGATCGGTCAGTCGCTCACCGGGCGGGATCAGTCGGTCAGCGCCTTGCGCAGGCGGCCCTCGTTCACGCGCCAGAACGTGTGCTGCCTGCCGTCCACCAGCACGACGGGGATCTGCTCCCAGTACTGGTCGTGCAGTTCCCGATCCTCGGTGATGTCCTTCTGCTCCCAGGGGACTCCGAGATCACCGCACACCTTCTCCACAACGACCTGTGCGTCATCACACAGATGACAGCCGGGCTTGCGGATCAGGGTGACGAGCCGGTCCCGAGGGGGCGTGCGACGGAAGAGGGGACTCATGTCGGCCATTGTCGCGCGCCCGGGGGCAAGCGGAACCCTCGCGAAAGCGCCAGAGGACGCGCCGGCCGCGTCCGCCCCGCGCGGCATCTTTAACGACACGCTTGCCGAGAGTTCACAGGCTTCCAACCTTCCGACTCCGGAACCCCCGAACTAACTGGCTATGCTCACGCCATGGCCGCTCTCGGATGGCTCACTCCCCGTAGGCGCTCCGCCACGGCGCGGAGCGTTTTGGCAGGCGAGGCCTCGGCGGAGGCAGCCCGCAAGTCCACACAGGAAGCCGCCGGCACGACCGAGGAACCGCAGTTCCCGGTGCACGGCGACGACCGGGCCGCCGCCTTCTTCGACCTGGACAACACCGTCATGCAGGGCGCCGCCCTCTTCCACTTCGGGCGGGGCCTGTACAAGCGGAAGTTCTTCGAGACGCGCGAGCTCGCGAAGTTCGCCTGGCAGCAGGCGTGGTTCCGGCTCGCCGGGGTCGAGGACCCCGAACACATGCAGGAGGCCCGCGACTCGGCCCTGTCGATCGTCCAGGGCCACCGCGTCGCCGAACTCCAGTCGATCGGCGAGGAGATCTACGACGAGTACATGGCCGAGCGCATCTGGCCCGGCACCCGCGCCCTCGCCCAGGCCCACCTGGACGCGGGCCAGAAGGTCTGGCTGGTGACGGCCGCGCCCGTCGAGATCGCCACGGTCATCGCCCGCCGCCTCGGCCTGACCGGCGCCCTCGGCACGGTCGCCGAGTCCGTCGACGGCGTCTACACCGGCAAGCTCGTCGGCGAACCGCTGCACGGCCCCGCGAAGGCCGAGGCCGTCCGCGCCCTGGCCGCCGCCGAGGGCCTGGACCTCGGCCGCTGCGCCGCCTACAGCGACTCGCACAACGACATCCCGATGCTCTCGCTGGTCGGCCACCCCTACGCCATCAACCCGGACAGCAAGCTGCGCAAGCACGCCCGCGAGCTGGACTGGCGCCTGCGCGACTACCGCACGGGCCGCAAGGCGGCCAAGGTCGGCATCCCCGCCGCGGCGGGCGTCGGCGCGGTGGCCGGCGGTACGGCGGCCGCCATCGCCCTGCACCGCCGCCGCCGCTGACCACCTGATCAAACCGGGACACGGATGTTTGCGGCCTGACAATCGCCGTAAATCCAACAGGCGTACCCCCACAACCTCGTGTCCAGTCCTCTTGGCTGCACACGGCCACAACACGCCCTGGACTCAGCTGCAATCCGAAGCTTTCCGATCAACAACCGTTCACCCTCCCGCACTTGATCCGGCGTCAATCGGTTACGGAAGCGACGTAATCGGTGATTTGAGCAACTCGGTGTAGCAGTGCCTACACGAAGCGTTATTCTCCTCAGACGCAAACCGGTACCCCTCCGTCGCTACGACGGGTGAAAGGTCCCGCACTGCACGTGATGGAAGCTCTGCCTCTGGGAGTCCCGTGTACCCACACGTCGGGGTTGACGCCTCGGGCCTGGCTACGCTGCGCGCAAGGGTCCAAGACCTGTTGCGCGGCTTCGTCCCCACCGCGTACGCCGTCCCCGCATTCGCCACCGCCGCGCCCGTCGGCCCGTGCTACGCACTGGCCGACGGCAGCGCCGCGGTCGGCAGACGAGGCCGCCCGTCCGGGGCGGCCACCGCCCGCCGCCCGGCGGCGGACAGCGACAGCGCCCGGATGATGGACCTCGTGGAGCGCGCCCAGGCCGGCGAGTCCGACGCCTTCGGCCGCCTCTACGACCAGTACAGCGACACCGTCTACCGGTACATCTACTACCGGGTCGGGGGAAAGGCGACGGCCGAGGACCTCACCAGCGAGACCTTCCTGCGCGCCCTGCGCCGCATCGGCACCTTCACCTGGCAGGGCCGCGACTTCGGCGCCTGGCTGGTCACCATCGCCCGCAACCTGGTCGCGGACCACTTCAAGTCCAGCCGCTTCCGGCTGGAGGTCACCACCGGCGAGATGCTCGACGCCAACGAGGTCGAGCGCTCCCCCGAGGACTCCGTCCTGGAGTCCCTCTCCAACGCCGCCCTGCTCGACGCCGTGCGGCGGCTCAACCCCCAGCAGCAGGAGTGCGTGACGCTCCGCTTCCTCCAGGGCCTCTCCGTCGCCGAGACCGCCCGGGTGATGGGCAAGAACGAGGGCGCCATCAAGACCCTCCAGTACCGGGCCGTCCGCACCCTCGCCCGGCTCCTCCCGGAAGACGCCCGCTGACCGCCCCGCACGCTCGGCGACCATCAACTCACGTTCCGTGAAAGTCCGTTGACTTCGGCATCCGATCATCCGGCGTCCGTAACCCAAGTGCCGCGCCGCTCGTTGTGCGGGATGCAGGCTCCCTGTGGTCACCCCCTGGCCGACTCCGATCACTCGATCGTGTGGTCGTGGTCAGGGCGTGCAACCCTCAGGACCCCCTGGGGAGTCGACCGTCATGACGAGAGGAGGTGCCGCCAGTGATCGCGAACGTATCGGCGCACCGGCGGGCGAACGCCTTCGCCCAGGCCTTGGAGGAGCAGTCCGAGCAGGGCCCGGCGGCCGGGCAGCCCGAAGGATCGGCACCGGCCCCGGCAGTCGCGGAACCGAGTGAACAGGCCCGCCATCTGGCGCTCGCCTCGGGTCTCGGCGCGTTGCCCAAGCCGGAGCTCGACCCGGAGGTCAAGGTCGTCCAGCGGGCCCAGCTGGTGGCCGCCTTCGAGGCGATGCTCCAGGAGGGCACCGCGGGCGGCGGGGCGACGGACAGCGCGGTCCCCGAGCAGCGATCCCGGGCCCGCGGCGCGCACCGCGCGGGTTCCCTGAAGAAGTTCCGGCCGCGTTCCCGGCTCGCCAAGGGCCTCACCGCGGGCGGACTCAGCGTCGGGGTGGCCGCGAGCGCCTTCGGCGGAGTCTCCGCCGCCAGCTCGGACGCCCTGCCCGGCGACTCGCTCTACGGCCTCAAGCGCGGCATCGAGGACGTCAAGCTCGGCCTCGCCGACGGGGCGGACGAACGCGGCCGGGTCTACCTCGACCACGCCTCCACCCGGCTCAGCGAGGCCCGCCGCCTGATGGAGCGCGGCCGCAGCGGCCCCCTGGACCACGAGTCCCTCGGCGAGATCCGCCGCGCCCTGTCGGGCATGCGGCACGACGCGTCCGAGGGCCACCGGCTGCTGAGCGAGGCGTACGAGCGCGACCCGGACTCCCTGGGCCCCATGCAGGCCCTGTCCGCGTTCTCGCGCTCCCACCGCGAGACCTGGGGCGAACTGCGTGAGCGACTGCCCGTCCAACTCGGGGACGTCAGCGAGCAGGTGTCGTCGGTGTTCGACGCCATAGACGAGGATGTCGCCCCGCTGCGCTCCCTGCTGCCCGAGCCCCCGGCCACGAGCGGCGGCGACGGCAAGCGGCAGGGCGCCACCGAGGCGGCCCCCAGCGGCTCCTCCGGCACCGACCGCTCGGCCCGGCCCAGCGACGGCGGCGGCAGCAGGCACAGCGACGAGGGCGGCACCGGCAACGGCGGCAGCCCCAGCCGCTCGGCCGGCTCCGGCGGCGACAGCGACGGCCTGCTCGGCGGCAACACCGGCGGCCTCCTCGACCCGCCCAAGGACAACGAGGCGAGCACCTCCCCGTCGGCGGAGGGCGACACACCCGTCCCCGAGCCGGACGTGACGCTCCCGCCGCTCCTGCCCGGCCTGCTGCCCGGCCTGGGCATCGACAGCGAGGACGCGGACTAGACGGCGACGGTGGGGGCGCCCCTTCGACAGGGGGCGCCCCCGCGTCTCAGAAGAACACCGACCGCCGCTGCACCAACAGCTTGTACAGCGTGTGCTGGATCTGCTCCCTGACCTGGTCGGTCAGGTTGAACATCAGCATCGGGTCCTCGGCCGCCTCCGGCGGATAACCGTCCGTGGGGATCGGCTCGCCGAACTGGATCGTCCACTTGGTCGGCAGCGGGATCGCCCCGAGCGGCCCGAGCCACGGGAAGGTCGGCGTGATCGGGAAGTACGGGAACCCGAGCAGCCGGGCGACCGTCTTGGCGTTGCCGATCATCGGGTAGATCTCCTCCGCCCCGACGATCGAGCAGGGCACGATCGGCGTCCCCGCGCGCAGAGCCGTCGAGACGAAACCGCCGCGGCCGAAGCGCTGCAGCTTGTAGCGGTCCGCGAAGGGCTTGCCGAGGCCCTTGAAGCCCTCCGGCATCACCCCGACCAGTTCGCCCTGCTCCAGCAGCCGGGACGCGTCCTCGGCGCACGCCAGGGTGTGACCGAGCTTGCGGGCCAGCTCGTTGACCACCGGGAGCATGAACACCAGGTCGGCGGCGAGCAGGCGCAGATGCCGGCCCGCCGGATGGTTGTCGTGCACCGCGACCTGCATCATCAGGCCGTCCATCGGCAGCGTGCCGGAATGGTTGGCGACGATCAGGGCCCCGCCCTCGGACGGGATGTTCTCGACGCCCTTCACCTCGACCCGGAAGTACGTGTCGTACAGCGGGCGCAGCAGGGACATCAGGACCTGGTCGGTGAGCTCCTCGTCGTAGCCGAAGTCGTCGACCTCGTAGTCCCCGGTGAGGCGGCGGCGCAGGAAGGCCAGGCCGCCCGCGATGCGCCGTTCCAGCCCGCCCTCGCCGCCCCGGGAAGGCTCCGTCGGCTGTTCCTCGGAAGTCACAGGAACATCATCCTGCGGAACAGCCCTGGTGGGCAGGGGCTGCACCTCACGTACCGGCACGGACTCCGCGCCCGGGCGACGGTTCCCGGCGCTCCGGCGCCGCTGGGGACGCTGCGCGGCGCTCCCCCGGGACCGGTCGTCGTCGAACGGAATGACCTTGGCGTCCGCCATCGTTGATGCGCTCCTCAGTTGGCGCTCTGCGTCGGGAGGTGTCCGCCGCCCGCGAGGGGCAGGTCGGCGATCCGGTCGACGGCCCCCGCGAGGGCCTCCGGTGGCAGGAGTCCGGGCCCCTGGCTGCGGGCGAAGTCCGCGAACGTCTCCGCGGTCGTGTACTTGGGCTGGAATCCCAGCGTCTCGCGCATCTGGCCCGTGGCCACCACCCGGCCGTGCGTGAGCAGCCGGATCTGCTCGGGCGAGAAGTCCGTCATCCCCAGGGTACGCACCAGCGAGCCCGCCCAGGTGACCGCCGGGAGCAGCAGGGGCACGGTGGGACGCCCGAGGCGCCGGGAGCACTGGGAGAGCAGCAGCACGCCGTCGCCGGCGATGTTGAAGGTGCCGCTGTTGAGCGTGCCGCGCCGGGGCTCGTGCGAGCCGATCCGCAGCACCTCGATCACATCGTCCTCGTGCACGAACTGCAGCCTGGGGTCGTAGCCGAACACGGTCGGCAGGACCGGCAGCGCGAAGTACGAGGCGAGCGGGGTGTCCGCGGTCGGGCCCAGGATGTTGGCGAACCGCAGGACGCACACGGCCACGTCGGGCCGGCGGCGCGCGAAGCCGCGGACGTAGCCCTCGACCTCGACGGTGTCCTTGGCGAAGCCGCCGCTGGGCAGGGACTTGGGCGGGGTCGTCTCGGTGAACACGGCCGGATCGCGGGGCGCGGAGCCGTAGACGTTCGTACTGGACTTCACGACCAGCCGCTGCACGGACGGGGACTTCTGGCAGGCACCGAGCAGCTGCATGGTGCCGATGACGTTGGTCTCCTTCAGGGAGGCCCGGTTGCCGCTGCCCAGCGGCGTGCCCGTCACGTCCAGGTGGACGATCGTGTCGGCTCCCGTCTCGGCGAGCACCCGCGCGATCCCGGGCTGCCGGATGTCGGCCTGGATGAAGTCGGCACCGCCCAGATGGTGCTCGGGGGGCACCGCGTCCACGGCGACGACCCGTTCCACCTCGGGGTCCCGCTGGATCCGCCGGACGAACCGGCCCCCCAGCTGGCGGGCCACTCCGGTCACGAGCACGACCTTGCCCAAGATCAGCGCCTTCCTTCCAGAACCTCTCGCCCCCCGACGCGTTCCCCCGTGGGGCCAACTTAGCGGGTTGTTGTCGCGCTGTGATGACCGCCCGATGCGCGAAGTGACCGGAACCGCCGGACGCCGGAACGGATATGCGTGTGGCCCCCCACCGGTGGTGGGGGGCCACAGCAACGCTCTCGCGGCGTCCGCGTCGCGAACTTACTTCTTGTTGCGACGCTGAACGCGCGTGCGCTTGAGCAGCTTGCGGTGCTTCTTCTTCGCCATCCGCTTGCGCCGCTTCTTGATAACAGAGCCCACGACTACCCTCGCTCACTTCTCATCACTCGGTGTTTGGGCGCCATGGGCCCATACGACCTACGAGGGGCCAGCCTACCCGTCCGAGCGCTGAGGTCGTAATCGAGGAGGCCGGGGAGATCCGAAGTGCCCTGTGGGGATCGCCCCGACCCAGCCGTCAGACGGTTTCCACCCCCACATAACTCTCGCGGAGGTACTCGTGAACCGCTTGCTCCGGGACGCGGAAGGACCGCCCCACACGGATCGCGGGCAGATGACCGCTGTGCACCAGTCGGTACACGGTCATCTTCGACACTCGCATCACCGAGGCGACTTCCGCCACGGTAAGGAACTGAACCTCGTTCAGAGGCCTCTCGCCAGCTGCAGCCATGACACACCTGAACCTTCCGCACTCGACGGCCACCGGCTTCCCCTTCCGGTGACTCTTCGTCGCTGCGTGCTCACTCCCCAATGTAGGGGCCAGTGATGCGAGTGGGGAAGAGGTGCACCCATCGGCGGCCTACTGTGACAGACACGCCCGATTGAGTACGTAGCGGGTAAGCGGCAGGTAGTAATCGGACCGCACGCCGTCATCAAGTGGAACGACGACGGACACGGACCCCTCGGCCTCCCCCACGAACAGCGCCGGGTCGTCCGTATCGGCCGGCCCGATCGCCTCGAACCCCAGCTGACCTGCCCCGCAGGCCCACCCGTGGTCTCCGATCACCAGCTCGGGAAGGGGCCCGCCGGCCTCCGCACAAGCGGCCAGTACGGTACGAACCGGGAGAGGTGAGTGCGTATGTGCGCCGGGCTCACAACCGGGGCGTTCCGTGCCGGGGGTCCGCACCAGCGCGACTCCTCGTACGTAGTCGAGGTTGTACGTACGTAGGCCGAACCGGGTCGTTATGTCGACACGGCGACCCTGCGCGGGAGTGAGAACGGCACATCCCGCCGCCGACAGCGCGTCTGCCAGAGCGCCGTAGAAACCGAGCAGCCGGTGCGGGTGCCCGGTGCCGAGGAGCACGGGGGCCTTCCGCCGGGCGGCCTCGGCGAGGCGCTCCGCGAAGGCGTCCAGCGCCACGAGGGTCCGCTCCGGATCGATCACGTCCTGGCCGGAAACATGCCGGCAATCGGCCGAAACCCCACACCGGTCCGCCATCAGCTCGATCAACTCCCGCTGCCCCCAGGCACCTTCGGGATCGATGCCGAGCAGCACCCGGGGGTCCCGGGCGGCGAAGAGCCGGTAACGGCGCAGGCTCTCCTCCCGCGACGTCGCCACGGTCCCGGCGAGCCGCGCGCCCACCAGGTGCGCACGCAGGGCATCGGTGGTCAGCACACGAAGATCGTGCGTGACCGGAACCCCACCTGTCCTGAAAATCCGCGAACACCGCACGCTCGGCCTACGCCCGGCGTCACCCCCTCACGCCAGCAGCCCCCGCAGCGGGAACACCGCCCGCCGGGCCGCCAGCACCGCCTGGTCGAGCCGGTCAGCCGGGTCGTACCCCGCCTCCCAGCCGGACCAGTCCACCGGCCAGCGCCCGTCCGTCATCCGCGCCGGGGCCAACTGCCGCGTCTTCGCGAACACTTCCTGCCGCCAGCCCTCGGGGATCATCGCCTCGGGCTCCACGGCCCGGCCGGCCGCGATCGCGACCAGATGCGTCCACGAGCGCGGCACCACGTCCACCACCGCGTAGCCGCCCCCGCCCAGGGCGACCCACCGCCCGTCGGCGTACTCGTGCGCCAGGTCGTGACAGGCCACCTGCACCGCCCGCTGCGCGTCCAGCGACACCGCCAGGTGCGCCAGCGGATCCTCGAAGTGCGTGTCGGCCCCGTGCTGCGTCACCAGCACCTGCGGACGGAAGTCCGCGATCAGCTCCGGCACCACCGCGTGGAACGCCCGCAGCCACCCGGCGTCCCCCGTCCCGGCCGGCAGCGCCACGTTCACCGCCGAGCCCTCCGCGGAGTCCGCCCCGGTCTCCTCCGGCCACCCGGTCTGCGGGAACAGCGTCCGGGGATGCTCGTGCAGCGAGATCGTCAGCACCCGCGGGTCCTCCCAGAACGCCGCCTGCACCCCGTCCCCGTGGTGCACGTCGACGTCGACGTACACGACCCGCTCCGCCCCGAGCTCCAGCAGCCGCGCGATGGCCAGCGAGGCGTCGTTGTAGATGCAGAACCCGGAGGCACCGCCCGGCATCGCGTGGTGCAGCCCGCCCGCGAAGTTCACCGCGTGCAGCGCCTCACCCCGCCAGACCGCCTCCGCCGCCCCGACCGACTGGCCGGCGATCAGCGACGACACCTCGTGCATCCCGGCGAACGCCGGATCGTCCACCGTCCCCAGTCCGTACGACTGGTCCGCCCCCGCCGGATCAGCCGAAGCGGCCTTCACCGCCCGGATGTAGTCCTCCCGGTGGACGAGCCGCAGCGTCGACTCCCCGGCCGCCTTCGCGGCGACGACCTCCACCTCACGGTCCAGCCCGAAGGCGTCGACCAGTCTCCGGGTCAGGGCGAGCCGGACGGGGTCCATCGGATGCCCCGGACCGAAGTCATAGCCCGTTACTGCCTCGTCCCACATCAGCTGTGCGCGGCCGCTCATGACCGCCACCGTATCGGTCCGGTTGAGGCGCGAACGACCGGGCGTACACGAGCGTCACCAGCACCAACACCATCGGCACCAGCATGGCCCCGCGATAGCTCCACAGATCCCCGAGCGCCCCGACCAACGGAGAACCGATCAAGAACCCCACATAGTTGAAGACGTTCAGCCGTGCGACGGCCGCGTCCGAGGCCCCCGGGAACAGCCGGCCGGCCGCCGCGAACGTCTGCGGCACCAGCACGCACAGTCCCAGCCCCAGCAGCGTGAACCCCAGCATCCCGACCCACGCCCCCGGCGCGGCGGCGACCACGGCGAACCCGCCCGCCGCCACCAGCGCCCCGCCCCGCACCACCGCGACCGCCCCGAAGCGCCGCACCCCGAGGTCCCCGATCGCCCGCCCCAGCAGCGTGGTGACCATGTACACGTTGTACGGCACCGTGGCCATCTGCTCGGAGCTGCCGAGCACGTCCTGCAGGTACTTGGCGCTCCAGTTGGAGACCGTCGAGTCCCCGATGTACGCGACCGTCATCACCAGGCACAACGGCAGCAGCCACTTGAAGACGACCGCCTGCCCCTCCCCGGCCTCCTCCTCGGCCACGGGTCCCGCATCCCGGTCGTCGACGTACCACCGGCTCCCCACCAGCACGGCCGGCAACAGCACCAGCACGACCGGCAGATACGACACCCACAGCGCCAGCTGCCAGTGCGCACCCACCCACGCCAACGAGGCCCCGACGATCCCGCCCAGGCTGTAGGCCGCGTGGAAACTGAGCATGATGCTGCGCCCGTACGACCGCTGCAGGCTCACCCCGAGCATGTTCATCGACGCGTCCAGCACACCGACGGCCAGCCCGAACGCCGCCAGCGCGACCCCGAGTTCCACCATCCGCTCCCCGGCCCCGACCCCGAGCAGCGCCAGCAGCACTACGGGCTGGGACCACCGCAGCAGCCGGCTCGGCCGCACCCGCTTCACCAGCCGCTCGGTGGTCACGCTCCCGACCCCGGCGAGGATCGGCACGGCGGCCAGGAACGCCGGCAGCAGCGCGTCGGAGACCCCGTACCGGTCCTGGATGGCCGGGATCCTCGTCACGAGCAGAGCGAAGGCGACACCCTGCACCAGGAAGCTGAACGCCAACGAGGCCCTGCCGCGCCGCAGCACATGAGTCATGGCGGCGAGCGTAGGGCCCCGGCCTACCCGTGGGTAGATCCAGCCAAAGATGAATTTGCCTCAACTTCCGCTGGTCTCCCGGGAACGGCTCACACCAGCAGGTCGGCCAGCTCCCCCATGTCGGAGAAGAGCCGGGTAGCACCGGCCAGCTTGTCCGCCGGCGTCATGGCGGTGAACCCGTACACGTCCATGCCGGCTGCGACAGCCGCCTGTACTCCCAGCGGACTGTCCTCGACGACGACACACCGCTCCGGCGCGACCCCCATCCGCTCGGCCGCGTACAGGAAGAGATCAGGGGCCGGCTTGCCTCGCCCTACGTCCTGCGAACTGAAGATCCGCTTCTCGTCGAACCACCGGTCGAGCCCGGTCGTCCGGTGCCCCACCCGGATCCGCTCATGGCTCCCGGAGGAGGCCACGCAGTACGGCACCCCGTCCGCGGCCAGCTTCTCCAGGACTCCGGATGCCCCCGCCACGGCCACCAGGTCCTGCTCGAACGCCGCGAACACCCGCGCGTGGAAGACGTCGTCGAAGTCTTCGGGCAACCGCTGCCCCGTCCGCTCCAGCACCAGCTCATGAATCCGGTGCATCGCCGATCCCATGTAGTCCCGAATGGACTCCTCGTAGGAGGTGGGATGCCCCAGTTCGGTGAGGTACGCCGCGAGCAAACGGTTCGAGATGGGCTCGCTGTCGACGAGCACACCGTCATTGTCGAAGATCACCAGGTCATAGCGCATGACATCGACCCTAAACGCAGAAAACCCCCGTATCCGAAGATACGGGGGTTTTCCCAAAAATTGTTCGGCGGCGTCCTACTCTCCCACAGGGTCCCCCCTGCAGTACCATCGGCGCTGTAAGGCTTAGCTTCCGGGTTCGGAATGTAACCGGGCG
>NZ_JACHGV010000002.1:643101-1057982 GCF_014202475.1 Streptomyces paradoxus | reverse complement strand
ACTGCAGGGGGGACCCTGTGGGAGAGTAGGACGCCGCCGAACAATTTTTGGGAAAACCCCCGTATCTTCGGATACGGGGGTTTTCTGCGTTTAGGCTCGCTCCGTGAGGCATCCTGTGGCCTACGAGATGGCCACACCATGCTCTACGTTCTACAGGCGTCCGGCTGCTTTCAAAGCCAGGTATGCGTCCGCCAGTGCCGGCGCCAAGTCGTCCGGGGTGGCGTCGACGACCGTGACGCCGTGGCGGCGGAGTTGTTCTGCTGTGCGGTGACGTTCTGACTGGGCCTGGGCGGCTGCGGCGGCCTCGTAGACGGCGTCGGCATTGCCGCGCGCTGCGGCCATTTCCGTGATGTACGGGTCTGCTACTGACGCCAGCAGGACCGTGTGGCGCTGGGTGAGCTGAGGCAGGACCGGGAGCAGGCCCTCTTCGATGGGGGCCGTGTCCAGCGTGGTGAGCAGGACGATCAGGGAGCGTCGGGGGGACGTACGCAGAGCGGTCGCTGTGAGGCCTCGGGCGTCCGTTTCGACGAGCTCCGGCTCGAGTGTGGCCATGGCGTTGACCAGGGCGGGAAGGACATCGCCTGCCGTTCGGCCCTGGACGAGGGCGCGGACCTTGCGGTCGTACGCGAGGAGATCCACGCGGTCGCCGGCGCGGGAGGCGAGGGCTGCGAGGAGGAGGGCCGCGTCCATCGAGGCGTCGAGGCGGGGTGCGTCGCCCACGCGTCCGGCTGATGTGCGGCCGGTGTCCAGGACCAGCAGGATGTGGCGGTCGCGCTCGGGGCGCCAGGTGCGTACGGCCACGGTGGTCTGGCGGGCCGTGGCGCGCCAGTCGATGGAGCGGGTGTCGTCGCCGGGGACGTACTCGCGCAGGCTGTCGAACTCCGTGCCCTCGCCCCGGGTGAGGACGCTGGTGCGGCCGTCCAGTTCTCGGAGGCGGGCCAGTTTGGAGGGGAGGTGCTTGCGGCTGGTGAACGGGGGCAGGACGCGTACCGTCCAGGGGGCCTGGTGGGTGCCCTGGCGGGAGAAGAGGCCGAGGGGGCCGTACGAGCGGATCGTGATGAGGTCGGCCCGGCGGTCGCCCCGGCGGGTGGGGCGCAGGCGGGTGGTCACGCGGCGGCGTTCGCCCGGGGGGACCGTGAGGCGGTGGCGGGAGGCCGTGGTCTCCGTGCCGGGCTGCCAGCTGCTGGGGGGCCAGGCGTCGCGGAGGCGTGCGCGGAGGGGGCGGCGGGACGGGTTGGTGATGGTCAGGGTGACGTCCGCCGTGTCACCGAGGCGTACGGAGGTGTCGCCGGAGCGGGTCAGGCCCAGGCGGCGCACGGGGGCGGCGAGGGCGAAGTCGCAGGCGCAGGCCGCGGCCAGGGGAGCGTTGACCGCCAGGATGCCCGTCCAGCTGGGCTCCCAGATGCCGACGGGGAGGGAGCCCAGGGCCGCGAGGAGGGCGGCGCGTCCGGTGAGTGCCATCAGCGGGGGACGGGGACGTGGGCGAGGATCGCGTTGATGACGGAGTCGGCCGTCACGCCTTCCATCTCGGCCTCCGGGCGGAGTTGCACGCGGTGGCGGAGGGTGGGGAGGGCGAGTGCCTTCACGTCGTCGGGGATGACGTAGTCGCGGCCGGTCAGCCAGGCCCAGGCGCGGGCTGTGGCCATGAGGGCCGTGGCGCCACGGGGGGAGACGCCCAGGGTGAGGGAGGGCGACTCGCGGGTGGCGCGGCAGATGTCGACGACGTAGGCGGTGATCTCCGGGGAGATGGTCGTCTGGGCGACCGCCGCGCGGGCTGCCTCCAGGTCGGCCGGGCCCGCTACGGGGCGTACGCCGGCGGCGTGGAGGTCGCGTGGGTTGAAGCCCTCGGCGTGGCGGGTGAGGACGTCGATCTCGTCCTGGCGGGAGGGGAGGGGGATGGTGAGTTTGAGGAGGAAGCGGTCCAGCTGGGCTTCCGGGAGGGGGTAGGTGCCCTCGTACTCGACCGGGTTCTGGGTCGCCGCGACCAGGAACGGGTCGGGGAGGGGGCGGGGGGTGCCGTCGACGGTGACCTGGCGTTCCTCCATGGCTTCGAGGAGGGACGACTGGGTCTTGGGGGGCGTGCGGTTGATCTCGTCGGCGAGGAGGAGGTTGGTGAAGACGGGGCCGGGCTGGAAGGAGAACTCGGCGCTGCGGGTGTCGTAGACCAGGGAGCCGGTCACGTCGCTCGGCATGAGGTCGGGGGTGAACTGGACGCGCTTGGTGTCGAGTTCGAGGGCGGAGGCGAGGGCGCGGACCAGGAGGGTCTTGGCGACGCCGGGGACGCCTTCGAGGAGGACGTGGCCGCGGCAGAGCAGGGCGACGACGAGGCCGGTGACGGCGGGGTCCTGGCCGACCACGGCCTTGGCGATCTCGGCGCGCAGGGCCTCCAGGGCGTCTCGGGCGGTGCCCGGGTCCCCGGTCTGCCCGGCGTTGTCAGTGGTCGGGTCCATCATGGACGGCGTACCTCTCTTTCGAGGGCGTCGAGTCGGTCGGCGAGTGCGATGAGTGCTGCGTCGTCGCTGGGCGGTGGTCCGAAGAGGAGGGCGTGCTGGTCCTGGCCGTCGCCGTGGAGGTGGGCGGACAGGGCGGGGAGCAGGGCCTCGGGCGTGTGCGCCTGGGCGACAGGGACGCCTACGAGGGGGGCGAGGCGGGTGCGGGTGGTGGAGCGAAGAGCGTCGGCCGCGCGGTCGCGGGCGTCGGTCTTGCGGTAGAGGCGGGCGCGGCCTTCGGCGGTTTCGGAGGCGCGGATCGCGACGGGGAGTCTTTCGGGCACGAGGGGGCCCAGTCGGCGTGCCCGCCAGAGGGCGGCCAGGGCCGCGGCGATGAAGAGCTGCAGGGTGCCCCAGAGCCAGCCCGAGGGGAGCAGGTCGAAGAAGCTGCGTTCGTCGTCGGGGTCGGTGGCCGACGTGTCGGAGAGCGAGGGGAGGTACCAGACCAGATGGGGGCGCGAGCCGAGGAGTTGGAGGGCGAGCGAGGCGTTGCCCTGCTCGTCGAGGCGGTCGTTGACGAGGATGTCGGGCGCGCCGAGGGCGATGGTGTCGCCGTCCCCGGTGCCGTCCGGGATGCGCAGCAGGGTGGCCAGGCGTTCGCTGGGGTAGCAGGCGTCGGCGCCGAGGTGGGTGGTGGTGTAGCGGACGCCGCCCGTGTCGGCGGTGCCGGCGCGCCGGGCGGCGGGCAGGGCGCAGTCGGGGGAGAGCGTCGAGTCGAGGCTGGTGGCGGGGTCGGCGGTGACGCCGGGGGCGAGCCGTTCGATGGAGGCGCTGCCGGAGGCGACCAGGACGGTGCGGCCGCGGGAGTCTGCGAACGCCTTGTGCAGCCGGGTCTGCTGAGTGGGGGTCAGCAGGTCGGGGGCGGCGACCAGGAGGGTCGTGTCCGGGCCGGCCGCGGTCGCTGCCTCATCCAGGGTGGTGACCACGCGGGTGTCCACGCCCCGGTCGGCGAGGAGTTCGGCGATGGCGCGGCTGCCGCCCGGGTCGGCGGAGCGCGGGTCGAGTTCGCCGTGGCGGGCATCGGAGCGGATGACGGCGATGGCCACGGCTCCCGCGAGGAGTACCACGAGAGCGAGTGCGATACCGCGCGCGCGGGTCCACACCTGGCGGGCGGTGGGCGAGGCCGAGGTGGACGTGAGGGTGGCCTCGGTGGTCATTCGGCGGCTCCCTGGCGGGTGTTGGGGGCCGTGGCGGCGCTGCTCGTCGCGAGCTGGGGCTTGGTGCGTTCCAGGTTGCGGTCGAGTTCCGCGATGCGGTGGTACGACTGTTCGGTCGCCGAGCGGCCGCCGTATGTGACGTCGTCGAAGTCGCGGGCGGCGGTGCGCAGTCGGTCGGTGTGGGCGGGCAGGGCCCGGCCGGCTTCGGCTGCGGCCTCGTCGGCGGTGCGGCCGGGGCGGGCGTCGAGGAGGGCGCGTTCCTCCAGGGCTCGGACGAGGGCGCGCATGCGTTCCTGGACGGCCTGGTTCCAGTGGCCCTGCGCAGCGTGTGCCTCGGCGGTGGCGCGGTGGTCGGCGGCGCTGCGGGGACGGTCGTCGAACAGGGTTGCGGACGAGGTGGGTTGGCGGCGCGGAGTGCCCAGGCGCCACCACAGGGCGGCCAGGACGGCGATGACGGCCAGGATGATGACGATCAGGCCGAGTGTGCCGCCGGGGGTGGCGGTCGAGGCGGCGTTGAGGAGTTTGCCGAGCCAGTCCCAGAAGGCGTCGAGGGCTCGCTGGAACAGGCTGGGGTCGTCCTCGTGGTACATCCGCTTGGACAGCTCGCGCCGGGCGGCCTCGCGCGCCGGGTCGCGCGGGGTGGTGAGGGGCGGCTCGTCGGCGGAGCGGGCCGACGACAGCAGGGAGGTGTCGCCGGCGCTCAGCAGCGTCCGTATGGCGGCGCGTGGCAGCGCCGTTGTGAGAAGTTCCCCCGCCCAGCTCACCGCATCAGCTCCCCGGGGTGGCGCCGGGGGCGGTGGCTCCGTAGCCCTGGACGCCGGCGGCGCGGGCCAGTTCGAGGTCGAGGGCCTCGCGGCGGATGCGCTGGTCGATGTAGAGGAGCACCGTGACGCCTGCCGTGATCGGGAACGTGATCATGGAGCCGATCACCGAGCCGATGCCGCTGATGATGAGGAACGTCCAGCCGAGGCTGCCCACACCGGTGTTGAGCCAGCCGGTGAGGCCGTCGCCGCTGAGAGCGGCGGCGAGGAGGGTGAAGGGGATGACGATGATCGAGGCGACGACGTTCGCGATGAGCGTGGCGAGCAGCTGGATGCCGAAGATCCGCCACCAGGTGCCCTGAACGAGCTTCGCGGAGCGGCTCATGGCCTTCTTGATGCCCTGCTTCTCCAGCATGAGGGCGGGAGAGGCGAGGGAAAAGCGGATCGCCAGCCACAGGGCGACGATGCCGGCGCCGATGATGCCGAGGACGGTGAGGGCGACACCCGCGCCGTTGTTCCCGGCGACGGTCACGAGGAGGCCGGGCAGGGCTCCGACGGTGACGACGCCGACGGTGATCAGCAGCAATACGCAGATGAGGCCGAACAGTTTGAGGATCTGCGGGCGGGCGTCCCGCCAGGCCTCGCCGATGGTCACCGACTTGCCGAGTACGGCGCGGCTGGTGACGGTGGTGAGCAGCGCGGTCGCGATGACGGTGCCGACCAGGGAGATCACGAAGACGACGCTGGAGTTGAGCATGGCGTCGCCCATGGCGCGGCTCAGCTCGCTGAGGCTGGCGCTGGGGTCGTTGAGGGCTTCGGTGCTGGAGTCGTCCAGGACGAGGCCCTGGAACAGGACGACGATGACCTCGGTGAGGACGGCGACGGTCAGGGAGATGCCCAGGACCGTGCGCCAGTAGGTGCGCATGGTGGAGACCGCGCCGTCGAGGATCTCGCCCACGCCGAGCGGGCGGAGCGGGATGATGCCGGGCTTGGCGGCGGGCGGGGGGCCGCCCCAGCCGCTTCCCCAGCCGCCGTGAGCTCCGGGGGCGCCGTATCCGCCCTGGCCGCCGTACCCGCCCTGGCCTCCGGGGCCGTAGCCGCCGGGGGGCTGGTTGCCCCAGCCCGGGCCGGGGGGTGGGGGCGGGGGAGCCTGGCCGGGGGCGGCCGGGCCGCTGGGGGCGGACCACTGGGCCGGTGGCGGCTGCTCCTTGGACCACTGCGGGCCGGGGCCCTGCGGGGCCTGGCCGGGCTGGTCCGCGGGCTGCGCGGGGCGGTCGGTGGGCTCGGCAGGGCCGGACGGGTCCGGCTTCTGCCCGTCGGACGGGGCGGATCCGGGCGAGGCCCAGCCCGGAGTGTCGTTCATCGTCGCTCCTTCACGGTGCCCGTCCGCGGTCGCGGCGGCAGGTTGGCAGCCATCGTGCCATGGGGTGGTCTTGGAGTGACCGGCCGCGGTATGGGCTGCGTACCTTCAATTGTCCGCTCGATAGGGGGCAGACTGACGGCATGGCTGATCAGTACGCGCACAGCGGCGATGACAAGCGGCCGACCGAGATCCCGGCGATCCGCTGGGAAGAGCCACCGGAAGGCCCGGTTCTGGTCCTGCTGGACCAGACGAGGCTGCCGGCCGAGGAGGTCGAACTGGTCTGTACGGACGCGTCCGCACTCGTGGAGGCGATCCGCTCGCTGGCGGTGCGCGGGGCGCCGCTGCTCGGCATCGCGGGGGCGTACGGCGTCGCGCTCGCCGCCATGCGGGGCTTCGACGTGGACGAGGCGGCGGCCGCGCTGGCGGGGGCCCGGCCGACCGCGGTGAATCTGGCCGTGGGTGTGCGCCGGGCCCGGGCAGCTCACGAGGCGGCGCTCGCCAAGGGCGGCGACGTCCGGCAGGCGGCCGCTGCGGCGCTGGCCGCGGCGCGGCAGCTGCACCGGGAGGACGCCGAGGCCAGTCGGCGGATGGCCGAGCACGGGCTGACGCTGCTGGACGAGCTGCTGCCCGGCGGCGGGCACCGGATTCTCACCCACTGCAACACCGGTTCGCTGGTGTCGGGCGGGGAGGGGACGGCGTTCGCGGTGGCCCTCGCGGCGCACCGGACGGGGCGGCTGCGGCGGCTGTGGGTGGACGAGACGCGGCCGCTGCTGCAGGGCGCTCGCCTGACGGCGTACGAGGCGGCTCGCAGCGGGATGGCGTACACGCTGCTCACCGACAACGCGGCGGGGTCGCTGTTCGCCGCGGGGGAGGTGGACGCGGTGCTGATCGGCGCGGACCGCATCACGGCGGACGGCTCGGTGGCGAACAAGATCGGGAGCTATCCGCTGGCGGTGCTGGCGCGGTACCACCATGTGCCGTTCATCGTGGTGGCGCCGGTGACGACGGTGGACCTCGACACGGCGGACGGGGCGTCCGTCGAGGTGGAGCAGCGGCCCGGGCACGAGGTGACCGAGGTGACGGCGCCGCAGGTGCCGGTGGTCGGTGCGGAGGCGGGCGGCGGTATTCCGGTGGCGCCGCTGGGGACGCAGGCGTACAACCCGGCGTTCGACGTGACTCCGGCCGAGCTGGTGACGGCGATCGTCACGGAGGAGGGCGTTGTTTCGCCCGTGACCGCTGAGGCACTCGCCGAGGTGTGTGCGCGGTCGCGCCGGGTGACGGCGGGCTGAGCCGGGCGCTGCGCGGGGTGCGCGGGGCGGGGGCGGGCTTCGGCACCCTCGCCTCCCGTCCCTGCCGGAGATCATCCGCGGGCGGGCGAGGGCAGACAGTAGCGCTTGCTGCGACTATGGTCACTGGCCGGTGACCTACCTCACCACTGCCTTCGCCGCTGTTATGAGAATGGGATGATGTCGTTTATGAAGGGACGAGTCCTTGTCGTCGACGACGACACCGCACTGGCCGAGATGCTCGGCATCGTGCTGCGTGGTGAGGGTTTCGAGCCGTCGTTCGTGGCCGACGGGGACAAGGCGCTGGCCGCGTTCCGTGAGGCCAAGCCCGACCTGGTGCTGCTCGATCTGATGCTGCCCGGCCGCGACGGCATCGAGGTGTGCCGCCTGATCAGGGCGGAGTCGGGCGTGCCGATCGTGATGCTGACCGCGAAGAGCGACACGGTCGACGTCGTCGTGGGTCTGGAGTCGGGTGCCGACGACTACATCGTGAAGCCGTTCAAGCCGAAGGAGCTGGTGGCCCGGATCCGGGCCAGGCTGCGGAGGTCGGAGGAGCCCGCTCCGGAGCAGCTCGCCATCGGTGACCTGGTCATCGATGTGGCGGGGCACTCCGTGAAGCGGGACGGGCAGTCGATCGCGCTGACGCCGCTGGAGTTCGACCTGCTGGTCGCGCTCGCGCGCAAGCCGTGGCAGGTGTTCACGCGCGAGGTGCTGCTGGAGCAGGTCTGGGGCTACCGGCACGCGGCGGACACGCGGCTGGTCAACGTCCATGTGCAGCGGCTGCGCTCCAAGGTCGAGAAGGACCCGGAGAAGCCGGAGATCGTGGTGACCGTCCGTGGCGTCGGATACAAGGCAGGGCCGAGCTGACATGTCCGGCGACAGTGCCGCTTCGGCGCCCGGCCGGTCCGGGGCCCGCCCGGAGCGGCCTGTCGGGCGGAAGAGGTCCGGCTCCCGTTGGGGGCGGTTCCTGGAGAGCGGGCTGCTGCTCCAGGGCGGCGTCCAGGGCAGCCCGGTCATCCGCCTGTTCATGCGGTGGGTGCGCCGGCCGTTGCTGCCCGTCATGCGGCTGTGGCGGCGCAACATCCAGCTCAAGGTCGTCGTCACGACGCTGCTGATGTCGCTGGGCGTGGTGCTGCTGCTGGGTTTCGTCGTCATCGGGCAGGTGCGCAACGGCCTGCTGGACGCCAAGGTGAAGGCGTCCCAGAGCCAGGCCACGGGCGGGTTCGCGGTGGCCAAGCAGCGGGCCGACGAGGCGGCGAGCGGCACCGGCGACGATGTCGCCACGGCGGACGGCCGTCCCGCGCAGAACGTCATCCAGTGGATGAGCGACCTCGTCTCCTCCCTGTCCAGCGGAGGTCAGGGCGCCTTCGACGTGGTCACGCTCCCGGCCTCCGAGGCGGACGGCACCGGCGGGCGCGGACCGCGTGCCTCCGGCGAGGTCAACTGGAGCAAGAGCGTGCCCGCCGACCTGCGGGAGCGGATCGGCAGCAGTACGACGGCCGCGCAGAGCTACGCGCGCATCGTCTACAACAACAAGACCCGGGACTCCCAGCCGGGCCTGGTCATCGGCAAGCAGGTCAACGACCCCAACGGCAACCCGTACCAGCTGTACTACCTCTTCCCGCTCACCCAGGAGGAGAAGTCGCTGAGCCTGGTCAAGGGCACGCTGGCGACGGCCGGGCTGTTCGTCGTCGTCCTGCTCGGGGCCATCGCGTGGCTCGTCGTGCGGCAGGTCGTCACGCCGGTGCGGATGGCGGCGGGCATCGCCGAGCGGCTGTCGGCCGGGCGGCTCCAGGAGCGTATGAAGGTCACCGGCGAGGACGACATCGCGCGGCTCGGTGAGGCCTTCAACAAGATGGCGCAGAACCTCCAGCTGAAGATCAGCCAGCTGGAGGACCTGTCGCGGATGCAGCGCCGGTTCGTGTCGGACGTGTCGCACGAGCTGCGGACGCCGCTGACGACCGTACGGATGGCCGCGGACGTCATCCACGAGGCGCGTGTGGACTTCGACCCGATCACCGCCCGGTCGGCGGAACTGCTCGCCGACCAGCTGGACCGGTTCGAGTCGCTGCTCGCCGACCTGCTGGAGATCAGCCGGTTCGACGCGGGCGCCGCGGCCCTGGAGGCGGAGCCGATAGACCTCAGGGACGTCGTACGGAGGGTGGTCAGCGGGGCCGAGCCGCTCGCGGAGCGCAAGGGCACCCGGATCCGGATCCTCGGCGACCAGCAGCCCGTCGTCGCCGAGGCCGACGCCCGGCGCGTGGAGCGGGTGCTGCGCAACCTCGTGGTCAACGCCGTCGAGCACGGCGAGGGCAAGGACGTCGTCGTGAAGCTCGCCGCTGCGGGCGGTGCGGTCGCCGTGGCGGTGCGGGACTACGGCGTCGGGCTCAAGCCGGGCGAGGCGACCCGGGTGTTCAGCCGCTTCTGGCGGGCCGACCCGGCACGCGCGCGCACCACCGGTGGTACGGGGCTGGGGCTGTCCATCGCCCTGGAGGACGCGCGGCTGCACGGCGGCTGGCTGCAGGCCTGGGGCGAGCCGGGCGGTGGTTCGCAGTTCCGGCTGACGCTGCCCCGGACCGCCGACGAGCCGCTGCGGGGCTCCCCGATACCGCTGGAGCCCAAGGACTCCCGGCGGAACCGGGGGCTCGACGACGCCGGTCTGCCGTGCGGCGGCGGGGACGGCGAGAAGCGGGCGACCGTGCCGGCGCAGCCGGTGAGCGGGCCGGCGCCGCAGGGGGCGAAGCGGGACCCGATACCGCCGCGTGCCACGCCGACGGCGGATCCGACGGCGCTGCCCGGCAATGGTTCACGCGTGGTGCCCCGGCCCGCTTCGGGCTCGCGGGGAAAGGGCGGACCGGCGGGTGCGGAGCAGCCCGCTCCCGGGGGCGTGAGCGGCCCGGAGGAAACAGGGCGCGACGAGGAGGCCGACGGCCGGTCCGGACGGGATCCGGTCGTGAACGGGCCGCGGGACGAGGACGACGGCTCCGTCGGCCCGGGCGGCCGGGAGGCCGAGCAGGGGGACGTGGACAGGCAAGGGGAGGCATCTCGTGGGCGCTGACCGCGAGGGGCGCGGCCGGCGCAGGCCCGCGCGCGTGATGGCGTACGCCGCCGGTGGTGTCCTGGTGCTGGCGGGGTGCGCCTCGATGCCGGACAGCGGGGACCTGCGGGGCGTGGAGTCCACACCCCGCCAGGAGACCCAGGTGCGGGTGTTCGCCGTGCCGCCGGGGGAGGACGCGCCGCCCTCGGAGATCATGCAGGGCTTCCTGGAGGCGCTCACCAGCGACGATCCGCACTACAAGACCGCACGCCAGTACCTGACGGGCGAGGCCGCCAAGACCTGGCGGCCCGAGGCGTCCGCCACGGTCCTGACGGACGGGCCGGGCGCCAAGCCCGAGCCGGGCGGCGGCGGGGAGGACACCGGCGAGATCTCGTACGTGCTGACCGGCACCAAGGTCGCCACCGTCGACGCCCAGCAGGCGTACGCGCCGGCCACCGGGGTGTACGGCCGGAGCGTGCACCTGACACAGGACGACAAGCGGCAGTGGCGGATCGACGCCCTGCCGCAGGGCGTCGTCATGGGCGAGTCGGACTTCCAGCGCAACTACATGTCCGTCAGCAAGTACTACTTCGCTTCGAACACCGAGGCGGCCGGGTCGGACGCACAGCCCACGGCGGTCGCCGACCCCGTCTACGTGCGCCGGCGTGTCGAACCCATGACGCAGATGGTCAGCTCTCTGCTCCACGGGCCCACGCGGTGGCTGGGACCCGTGGTCAGGTCGAGCTTCCCCACCGGTACGGCACTGGCGAAGGACTCCGGCGCGCTGACGCCCGACGACCGCAACAGGCTGACGGTCCCGCTCAACCACAAGGCCGCGGGCATCGGCACCAACCGGTGCGAGGAGATGGCCGCCCAGATCCTGTTCACGCTGCGCAATCTCAGCCCGGCCGTGGACGAGGTCGAGCTGCGGGCCGGTGGCGCGGAGCTGTGCTCGCTCACCCAGGGGACCGCCGACACGGTGGCCTCCCGGAGCGCGGCGCGGCACCCCGACTACCTGTACTTCGTCGACGACAAGCACCGGCTCGTACGGATACCCGCCGGCAACAGCAGCACCAAGCCGGACCCGGCGCCGGGGGCACTCGGCGAGGGCGACACGGCGCTGCGGTCGGTGGCGGTGTCGCGTGACGAGCACACCGCGGCCGGCGTCAGCCTCGACGGCCGGTCGCTGTACGTGGGGTCGCTGGTGTCGGGCGGTTCGCTGGGCGAGCCGGTGCTGCGCAGCCGGGGCCCGTCCGAGAAGGACCGCCTGACGACCCCCAGCTGGGACGCCGACGACGGCCTGTGGGTGGCCGACCGCGACCCCGACCGTCCCCGGCTGCTCCTCTTCGAGGAGGGAAAGGGCGATCCCGTGGAGGTGCGCATGCCGCACCTGGACGGACGGGTCCAGTCCGTGCGGGTCGCCGCCGACGGGGTACGGATCTCGCTGGTCGTGGAGAAGGGCGGCAAGAAGACCCTGCTCATCGGGCTGATCGAGCGGGACGGGAAACCGGGTGAGAAGCCGGCCGTCAGGGTGGTGGAACTGCGCTCCGCGACGCCGGAGTTGGAGGAAGTCACCACCATGTCGTGGGCCGGGGACAGCCGGCTCGTGGTGGTCGGGCGCGAGCACGGGGGCGTCGAGCAGATGCGGTACGTCCAGGTCGACGGCTCCACGCCGGACGTGCCGGCGCCCGCGGCCCTGACCGGCGTCAAGGAGGTCACCGCCGCCGAGGACGACCAGCTGCCGCTGGTGGCGAACTCGGTGGACGGCATCGTCCGCCTGCCGTCGGGCGAGCAGTGGCAGAAGGTGACCGAGGGGACGGCGCCGGTCTATCCCGGGTGAGCTGGGAGGGCCCCCGGTGGCAGGTGCGGCCGGGGTGTGCTGGGCGTGGGTGGCCGCGCCGCCGGCGTCCAGGGGCGTGCGGCGCGGGGCCGGTGCTCGTCTCCTTCTGACCTGGCTTCCGCGGGCGTCACTCGTGTGGGTGACGAGCAGATGGCGGGGCGATCGGTTGTCCACAGGCCGCTGTCCACAGGGGTGGCCGGACCCGGCCCGCAGGGGCACAGTGGTGGCCATGCGGGGCTGGTGGCAGGACTTGACCGAACTGGTGCTGCCGGGCGAGTGCGGGGGCTGCGGGGTGCCTCGGACGGTGCTGTGCGCGCGGTGCCGTGCGGTGCTGAGCGGAGGTGCGGCGCGGCGGGTGCGGCCGGTGCCGGAGCCGCCCGGGCTGCCGGTGGTGCACGCGGCTGCCCGGTACGCGGACGAGGCCCGGGCGACGCTGCTGGCCCACAAGGAACGGGGCGCCCTGGCGCTCGCCGTGCCGCTCGGAGTGGCGCTGGCGGAAGCCGTACGGGCGGGGCTCCGGGACGCCAGGGCTCCGGCGCGACTCGGAGTGGCCCGGCCCGGGGGCGGCAGGGCTCCGGTGCTGCTCGTGCCGGTGCCGTCCGGGCGGCGGGCCGTGCGGGCCCGGGGGCATGATCCGGCGCGGCGGATCGCGCTCGCGGCTGCGGGTGAGTTGCGGCGGAGGGGGCTTCCGGCCCGGGTGGCCGGTGTGCTGCGGCAGCGCCGGGCGGTGGCCGACCAGTCGGGGCTCAACTCCCGGCAGCGTCTGGACAACCTCGCGGGCGCGCTGGCGGTGGCTCCCGGCGGCGCCCGGCTGCTCTCCGCGGGACCGGTCGTCCTCGTCGACGACGTGATGACCACCGGGGCTTCCCTGGCGGAGGCCGCGCGTGCCGTGCGGGCGGTCTCGGGCGGGCGGCGGACCCCTTTCGGGGTGACGGGGCCGATTCCGAACGCCTCATGGACTTCGGCCGTGTATGCGGGAGAGACGTGGGAAAGCAGAGAGGAACAGAACGTCGGATCAAGGCGAGAGAGGACGGGCCGGCGGCCCGCCCGGCAGGTGAAGGCGGGCGCGGACGACGTCGGTGGAGTCGTCGAGGTGGTGTGCGCGGCAGTGGTCGCGGCAACACCGGACTCTTTCGAAATAAACCGGAACTGACTGAGATCTTGTGTCGTTGCAGGTAACGAGAGGGCCTATTCACCTGAACGGAGGTACGCCGCAGTAGAGGGTGACGACATCCGTCCGGGCGAGATATGTTCGGTTGAGAGGGAAAGCCGCAGGCCACACCTCTCGAATCCGAATGCCGTGCTGCGAGTTTTTGTTCATCACTCGCGCCGGTGGAGTGGAGATCTCGCTCGCGGGGGAGGAGGTGGAAGTCACCGAGTCCGAGGTTCCGGGACTCACCGGAGCCTGGTGCAAAAGGGAGACGCTCCGCACCGCAGCGGAGCGATCCGGGAACGGAGTTCTGCGTGGACATCGTCGTCAAGGGCCGCAAGACCGAGGTGCCCGAGCGGTTCCGGAAGCACGTGGCCGAGAAGCTGAAGCTGGAGAAGATCCAGAAGCTCGATGGCAAGGTGATCAGCCTCGACGTCGAGGTGTCCAAGGAGCCCAACCCCCGGCAGGCCGACCGCTGTGACCGAGTGGAGATCACGCTCCGCTCCCGCGGACCGGTGATCCGGGCGGAGGCAGCGGCGAGCGATCCGTACGCGGCGCTCGACCTGGCGGCGGAAAAGCTGGAAGCCCGGCTGCGCAGGCAGCACGACAAGCGGTACTCGCGCCGCGGCGCGCGCCGGATCCCGGCCGCGGAGGTCGCCGACCACGTCCCGGGTGTGGCGACGCTCAACGGAAACGGCCTGGTGCCGGCTCCCGAGGAGGAGCCCGAGGCCGTACCCACGAAGAAGATCGGCTCGCTGGAAGTGCAGGGTGACGGCCCCATCGTCGTCCGTGAGAAGACCCACGTCGCAGCCCCCATGACCCTCGACCAGGCTCTCTACGAGATGGAGCTGGTCGGGCACGACTTCTACCTGTTCGTCGACTCCGAGACCAAGGAACCGAGTGTCGTCTACCGACGGCACGCCTACGACTACGGCGTGATCCACCTCAGCACGGACACGATGATCACCCAGGCGCACTCGCCCGACGCGGGTGGTGCGCTCGGCGGCTGACCGTGCCGGGTGACAGCGGAACAGGTGCCCCTGGAGCGCGTGTGCGCCCCCAGGGGCACCCCCGTGCGACCACTTCGCGCCCCGCTCCGGCACCCCGGTGCCGTCCGGGCATGAAATCATGGTGGCCACGGCCCAACCGGTGGGTCGTTGCTCTGGGTTGGCGATGGCTCAGGACCTCAGGCCACAGCCTTCAGGGGGAGGAACGATGGCGGACAGCTTCGGACCGATGCGTGACGAGGATGCCGACGACGGCGTCGTCGGCATGGGCCCGGACTCGGGGACTCCACGCAAGGAACCGATCAGAGTCCTTGTGGTGGACGACCACGCCTTGTTCCGCCGGGGCCTGGAGATCGTGCTCGCGGCCGAGGAGGACATCCAGGTCATCGGGGAGGCGGGCGACGGCGCCGAGGCCGTCGAGAAGGCCGCCGACCTGCTGCCCGACATCGTCCTGATGGACGTGCGGATGCCGAAGCGGGGCGGTATCGAGGCGTGCACCTCCATCAAGGAGGTGGCGCCCAGCGCGAAGATCATCATGCTGACGATCAGCGACGAGGAAGCCGATCTCTACGACGCCATCAAGGCGGGAGCGACCGGCTATCTCCTCAAGGAGATCTCCACGGACGAGGTGGCCACCGCCATTCGCGCGGTGGCCGACGGACAGTCACAGATCAGCCCGTCCATGGCGTCGAAACTCCTCACCGAGTTCAAGTCGATGATCCAGCGCACGGACGAACGCCGGCTGGTGCCCGCGCCGCGCCTGACCGACCGGGAACTGGAAGTCCTCAAGCTCGTCGCGACGGGAATGAACAACCGTGACATCGCCAAGGAGTTGTTCATCTCCGAGAACACCGTGAAGAACCACGTCCGCAACATCCTGGAGAAGCTGCAACTGCACTCCAGGATGGAAGCGGTGGTGTACGCGATGCGGGAGAAGATCCTCGAGATCCGCTAGGACGCGGTCTCAGCCGAGAAGGCGGGCGAGCTCCTGCGCCAGGGGCTCGCGCAGCTCCGGTGTGCCGACCCGTTCCACGCGGGCGTCCGTGCAGTCCACCCAGGTCGCCGCCTCGGCCAGGGCCTGGGCGACGGCAGGGACGGCCTTCGGGCCGTCCAGGGTGACCTGCTTGGCCACCAGGGTGCGGCCCTCGCGGGCCGGGTCCACACGACCGACCAGACGGCCGCCGGCCAGGACCGGCATCGCGAAGTAGCCGTGGACCCGCTTCTGTTTGGGGACGTAGGCCTCCAGGCGGTGCGTGAAGCCGAAGATCCGCTCGGTGCGCGCCCGCTCCCAGATCAGGGAGTCGAAGGGCGACAGGAGCGTCGTGCGGTGGCGGCCGCGCGGAGGTGTCTCCAGAGCCGCGGGATCGGCCCAGGCCGGCTTGCCCCAGCCCTCGACCGAGACCGGTACCAGGCCCGACTCGGCGATCACCGCGTCGACCTGCTCGCCCTTGAGGCGGTGGTAGTCGGCGATGTCCGCGCGGGTGCCCACGCCCAGGGACCGGCCCGCCAGGCCGACCAGGCGGCGCAGGCACTCGGTGTCGTCCAGCTCGTCGTGCAGCAGATCGTCGGGCACGGCGCGCTCGGCGAGGTCGTATATGCGCTTCCAGCCACGGCGCTCCACGCAGACCACCTCGCCGTACATCAGGGCGCGTTCCACCGCGACCTTGGAACCGGACCAGTCCCACCAGTCGTTCGTCTTCTTCGCGCCGCCCAACTCCGTCGCCGTGAGGGGGCCTTCGGAGCGGAGCTGCTTGATGACCTGGTCGTAAACGCCGTCGGGCAGGTCGTGGTTCCAGTGCGGGCGGTTGCGGTAGGCGCGGCGGCGGAAGGCGAAGTGGGGCCACTCCTCGATGGGGAGGATGCAGGCGGCGTGGGACCAGTACTCGAAGGAGTGCGTGTCCTGCCAGTAGGCGTCCTCGACCGCTCTGCGTCCGACCGCGCCCAGCCGGGCGTACGGGACGAGTTCGTGGGAGCGGGCCAGGACCGAGATGGTGTCGAGCTGTATCGCGCCCAGGTGGCGGAGGACGCCGCGGACACCGGAGCGGCGGTCGGGCGCGCCGAGGAAGCCCTGGGCGCGGAGCGCGATTCTGCGGGCCTCGTCCGCGGAGAGGTCTGCGATGGGGCGCGGGGTGGTCATGGTCGCAGCGTAGGGGGTGGGACTGACAACGGGGTCTGGCCTGCGGGTTCGCCGGGGCGGCCGAGCCGGTCAGCGTGCCGGCAGGTACGGGGCCGTCGACGGGAGGCCCATGTCCGAGGGGAGCAGCGAGCCCACCCAGGTGTCCCGCCGTACTCCCTTGTTGTTCGTCGCGGAGCGCAGCGTGCCCTCGATCGTGAAGCCCGCCCGTTCCGCCACCGCGCGGGAGGCCCGGTTGCCCACCTCGGCGCGCCATTCGACACGGTCGAGCGCGGCGCGGGTGAAGGACCAGCGGCAGACGGTGAGGGCGGCCTCGGTGACGTAGCCGTTGGCGCGGTGCTGCTTGGCGGCCCAGAAGCCGATCTCGCCCATGCCCAGGGCGCGCATCGTGATGCCGAGCATGCCCGCCAGTTCCCCGGTGTGCAGGAAGACGCCGAAGGTGAACATGGAGCCGTCCCGCCAGCCGTCCGGGACCAGTTGTTCCGTGAAGCTCTCGGCGTGCTCGCGCAGGTAGGGCGAGGGGATCGTGGTCCAGCGCTGGATGCCGGGGTCCTGGCAGGCCTCGTACACCGCGTCGGTGTCCTGGGAGCCGACCGTGCGCAGCAGGAGACGGTCCGTGGTGAGGGTGACGGGTTCCATCGGGCGATTCTGCTCGGCGGCGGGCCGCGATGTCTCGTGTTTGCCCTCCGTGAAGGAGTGATCACGGGTTGTGCAATTCGGTGGAGGGGTGCGGCACTATCCGAGGGGGCCGCACGTTGTCCCCTTTGAAGCAGACGTGAATCAGAAACGAAGCAGCGGACGGTCGCCGTCACGGCAGGCCCTCCCGGCGCGGTGGGGTCCTCGCATACGATGGCCGTTGCTCAGTAAGTCAAGTGGTAACCGACCGTCCCAGGCCCGACCGGCAAGGAGACCAACCCCCGTGTCCGTCCTCTCGAAGATCATGCGTGCAGGCGAAGGCAAGATCCTGCGCAAGCTGCACCGCATCGCGGACCAGGTCAACTCCATCGAAGAGGACTTCGTCGACCTCTCCGACGCCGAGCTGCGCGCCCTCACCGATGAGTACAAGCAGCGCTACGCGGACGGCGAGACCCTGGACGACCTGCTGCCCGAGGCCTTCGCCACCGTCCGCGAGGCCGCCAAGCGCGTCCTCGGCCAGCGTCACTACGACGTGCAGATGATGGGTGGCGCGGCCCTGCACATGGGTTACGTGGCCGAGATGAAGACCGGTGAGGGCAAGACCCTCGTCGGCACCCTGCCGGCTTATCTGAACGCCCTGTCCGGCAAGGGCGTCCACATCATCACGGTCAACGACTACCTGGCCGAGCGCGACTCCGAGATGATGGGCCGCGTCCACCGGTTCCTCGGGCTCGAGGTCGGCTGCATCCTCGCGAACATGACGCCGGCTCAGCGCCGCGAGCAGTACGCCTGCGACATCACGTACGGCACGAACAACGAGTTCGGCTTCGACTACCTGCGCGACAACATGGCGTGGTCCCAGGACGAGCTCGTCCAGCGCGGCCACAACTTCGCCATCGTCGACGAGGTCGACTCCATCCTCATCGACGAGGCCCGTACGCCGCTGATCATCTCCGGTCCGGCCGACCAGGCCACCAAGTGGTACGGGGACTTCGCCAAGCTGGTGAAGCGCCTCAAGCGCGGCGAGGCCGGCCAGCCCCTCAAGGGCATCGAGGAGACCGGCGACTACGACGTCGACGAGAAGAAGCGCACGGTCGCCATCCACGAGTCCGGTGTCGCCAAGGTCGAGGACTGGCTGGGCATCGACAACCTCTACGAGTCGGTGAACACCCCGCTGGTGGGCTACCTGAACAACGCCATCAAGGCCAAGGAGCTGTTCAAGAAGGACAAGGACTACGTCATCATCGACGACGAGGTCATGATCGTCGACGAGCACACCGGACGTATCCTCGCCGGCCGCCGTTACAACGAGGGCATGCACCAGGCGATCGAGGCGAAGGAAGCGGTGCCGATCAAGGACGAGAACCAGACGCTCGCCACGATCACCCTCCAGAACTTCTTCCGCCTCTACAAGCGCCACGACCACAACGGCAAGGAGCAGCCCGGTCTGTGCGGCATGACCGGTACGGCCATGACCGAGGCCGCCGAGTTCCACCAGATCTACAAGCTCGGCGTGGTGCCCATCCCGACCAACCGGCCGATGGTCCGCAAGGACCAGTCGGACCTGATCTACCGGACCGAGGTCGCCAAGTTCGAGGCTGTCGTCGACGACATCGAGGAGAAGCACCGCAAGGGGCAGCCGATCCTCGTCGGCACGACCTCCGTCGAGAAGTCCGAGTACCTCTCGCAGCAGCTCAGCAAGCGCGGCATCCAGCACGAGGTGCTGAACGCCAAGCAGCACGACCGGGAGGCGACCATCGTCGCCCAGGCCGGCCGCAAGGGCGCCGTCACGGTGGCCACGAACATGGCCGGCCGTGGTACGGACATCAAGCTCGGCGGCAACCCCGAGGACCTCGCCGAGGCGGAGCTGCGCCAGCGCGGCCTCGACCCGGAGGAGCACATCGAGGAGTGGGCGCACGCCCTGCCCGAGGCGCTCCAGCGGGCCGAGAAGGCCGTCAAGAACGAGAAGGACGAGGTCGAGAAGCTCGGCGGGCTCTACGTGCTGGGCACCGAGCGGCACGAGTCGCGGCGCATCGACAACCAGCTGCGCGGTCGTTCCGGCCGTCAGGGCGACCCGGGCGAGTCCCGCTTCTACCTCTCCCTCGGTGACGACCTGATGCGCCTGTTCAAGGCCCAGATGGTCGAGCGCGTGATGTCGATGGCGAACGTCCCGGACGACGTGCCGATCGAGAACAAGATGGTCACCCGCGCGATCGCCTCCGCCCAGTCGCAGGTCGAGCAGCAGAACTTCGAGACGCGTAAGAACGTCCTGAAGTACGACGAGGTCCTCAACCGCCAGCGCGAGGTCATCTACGGCGAGCGGCGCCGCGTCCTGGAGGGCGAGGACCTGCACGAGCAGGTGCAGCACTTCATGGACGACACCATCGACGCCTACGTCCAGGCCGAGACCGCCGAGGGCTTCCCCGAGGACTGGGACCTCGACCGGCTGTGGGGCGCCTTCAAGCAGCTCTACCCGTGCAACGTCACCGTCGAGGAGCTGGAGGAGGCGGCCGGCGACCGTGCCGGGCTGACCGCCGAGTTCATCGGCGACTCCATCAAGGACGACATCCACGACCAGTACGCGGCGCGTGAGGCGCAGCTCGGCTCCGAGATCATGCGCGAGCTGGAGCGCCGGGTCGTGCTGTCGGTCCTGGACCGCAAGTGGCGCGAGCACCTCTACGAGATGGACTACCTCCAGGAGGGCATCGGCCTGCGCGCCATGGCGCAGAAGGACCCGCTGGTCGAGTACCAGCGCGAGGGCTTCGACATGTTCACCGCCATGATGGAGGGCATCAAGGAGGAGTCCGTCGGCTACCTGTTCAACCTGGAGGTCCAGGTCGAGCAGCAGGTCGAGGAGGTCCCGGTCGAGGACACCAAGCCGGTGGCCGACCTGGAGAAGCAGGACGCGGTGCCGGCGCAGGGGGGCTCCCGGCCGGAGATCCGCGCCAAGGGGCTCGACGTCCCGCAGCGGCGCAACCTCCACTTCTCCGCGCCGACGGTCGACGGCGAGGGCGGCACCATCGAGGGCGACTTCACCGAGGACGGCGAGCCGGTGCGCTCCGAGGCCGACGGCCTGACGCGCGCGGAGCGGCGCAAGCAGGCGCGGGGGCGTGGCCGCCGCAAGAAGTGACGGTCGCCGAGGCGCCGTAGCGGTTTGAAAGGGCCGGACACCCGGGGGTGTCCGGCCCTTCGGCTTCGACGGCCTCAGTCGGTTTCCGGGCGAGGCGGGCGGGGGCCGCCGAGTTCGACCGCCGTGCAGCGCCACCGGCGGTCCTGTCCGAGTTCCAGGCGGAAGGCCATGGCGCGCAGCCGGTCGCCGGCACCGACACGAGCGAAGGCCTCGATGGCGCCCGGGCGGGGTTCGAAGTACCCGATGTCGCGGACGACGGGACGGGCGCCGCGCGTACGCAGCGGGCCGCGTTCGGCCAGCCAGGCCAGTTCGTCGTAGGCGCGGCCGCGGGTGTGGCGGAGCATCGAGTGCACGGGGCGGTGGCCGCTCAGCACGGCGACGAGGAGGTCGGCGAAGACGTCGGTGGGGAGGGGCTGGGGGATCGCCGTGGGGCGGAGTCCCTGGGGCGGGACGCGTGGGGCCGTCTCGGCCTCGGCGGAGGCCGAAGCGGTGGCGTCCGTGTGCGCCGGGGTGGTGGGTGTTCCCGTGGTCCTGCGGGGCACCGTGCGGGTCGCGGAAGGGGTCGGAGGGCGCGTGTCCGCAGGGCGGCTGCGGGAGGCCCTGGCGCGGGTCGAGGCCGGCGGACGGCCGCCCGCTGCCGGGGGCCGGGTCCGGCCGCTCCCCGGAGAACGCGGAGGCGCTGCGCCGGCGGGGGCGGCCGGTGCGGTTGCGGGGCGGGCGGGGAAGCGGGGTGTGGCGGTGCTGCCCGGGGTACGTGATGCGGTGCTTCCTGGGGTGCCGGGTGGGGTGTGGGCGGGTGTATGCGGCGTGGCGCCGCCGGGCGTGGTGTCGGTAGGTGTGCGTGGGGCAGCGGGGCCCGGGGCGTGGGGTGTGGTGTCGGCCGGTGTGTGCGATGCGGGGATGCGGGGTGGGGTGTCGGCGGGCGTATGCGGCACGGCGTCGCCGGGTGTGGTGTCGGCAGGTGTGCGTGGGGCAGCGCGGCCCGGGGCGTGGGGTGGGGTGGTGGCCGGTGTGTGCGACGCAGTGCTGCCGGGGCCGCGGGGTGTGGTCTCGGCGGGTGTACGAGGCACGGCGCCGCCGGGTGTGGTGTCGGTAGGCGTGCGTGGGGCAGCGCCGCCAGGGGCGCCGGGCGTGGTGTCGGCAGTCGGACGCGGCGCAGTGCCGCCCGGGGCGTGAGGCGTGGTGCTCGCGGGCGGGTAGCTGGTCGGGCGGCGCCGGGTCCTGGTCATGACCTTGTGCATGGGGGTCCCCGTTTCGTGGGCCCGGTGGGTACCGGTGAGTAACTTCGGGTGGTGATCTTGTACGGGGCCGATGGGGGCGGCGGCAAGGAAGCGCGATGCGGGTCGCGGGCGCCGGAATGTTCACCTATCAGGGTGATTTCAGAGGCGTCGAGCCCATGAGTACGGGGGTGCGCCGGGTGAATTCCGGGCCGGGGGTGGACGCGTAGGGCGTCACGGGGCGGGACTCGAAAGGGGACACCCCGCACGTATCCTGAAGGCCTTCCGGAGCCTCCCGAGCCCCCGACCACGACCACGAAAGCGGCCAGCCCATGCGTGTCTACGTGCCCCTGACCCTCCCCGGTCTCGCCGAGGCGTACAAAACGGGCGAGCTGGGAGCCGGGCCGTTCGTCGCCTACGCCGTGACGCCGGGGCTGCGCGAGTGGTACGTCTCCGACGACTCCGAGGAACTGGAGTACGCGGCGCTCGGCCGGGCCGCGCTGGCCTCGCTGCGCCTGCTGGCGGCCGAGCCCGAGGCGCCGCGGCGCCGGGTCGTGGTCGCCGTCGACGTGGCCGACCGGGCCGTGAGCGAGGAGGCCGGCCGGGGGCCCGACCCGGTGGCGCCGGGCGAGGTGCGGGTCGCGGGCGCCGTGCCGCTGGGCAAGGCGGCGTCGGTGCACGTCGACGCGGCGGACGCCCAGGCCGATGTGACGGCGGCCGCCGAGGCCCTGCCGGCGGCGGACGTCGGGGACGACGACGCGCAGTCCGTCGTGGACGGGGCGGAGGACCACGAGCTGCTGTGGTTCGCCACGCAGGAGATCGCGAACCTGGTCGGACGCGGGGACTGAACCGGCCCCGGGGGGCGCGTTGAGGCGCCGCCCTCTTGATTGTCAGTGGGTGCGGGTACGTTTTCGGGCATGGGGACGAAGACGGGCGCGCACATTGTCTGGGACTGGAACGGGACCCTGTTCCACGACATCGACGCGATCATCGGGGCGACGAACGCGGCCTTCGCCGAGCTGGGGCTGGAGCCGCTGACGCTGGAGAAGTACCGGGAGCTGTACTGCGTGCCGGTGCCGAAGTTCTACGAGCGGCTGATGGGGCGGCTGCCGACCGAGGCCGAGTGGGAGGCCATGGACGACATCTTCCACCGGTACTACGCCGAGCACCGGACGGCGTGCGGGCTGACGGCGGGGGCCGTCGAGCTGCTGGCCGGGTGGCGTTCGTCGGGCCGCAGCCAGTCGATCCTGAGCATGTACGTGCACGAGGAGCTCGTCCCGCTGGTGCGCGGGTTCGGCATCGAGCCGCACTTCATACGGGTGGACGGGCGGACCGGGCCGTCGGGGGGCAGCAAGGCCGAGCACATGGTGCGGCACCTGGCGTCGCTGAGAGGGGTGGCCCCGGAGCGCACCGTGGTGATCGGCGACGCGGCGGACGACGCCGCGGCCGCGCTGCACGTGGGGGCCAGGGCCGTGCTGTACACCGGCGGGTCGCACAGCCGGGTGAGTCTGGAGGCGGTCGGCGTTCCTGTCGTGGACACGCTGGAAGAAGCCGTCGAAGAGGCGGAGCGGCTCGCTGCCTGACCGGCCCCTCAGACCGGACCGCGTAGCGGCACTGTGCAGAACGTCAAACTTCCAGGGCTGGTTTTGTACACATACGGCTCATGACGGAGCCCCTGTGAGGAGCGATAGCCTTGGTGGCGTGATCAGCGCGATAGTTCGCGGGGACGTCGTCGTCCCTGCCTTGCGCCCGGAGAGCACGGACGACATCCGTGACCGGGCGGCAGTCGCTGGTCTTCGCGGGCGGGACGTGGCATCGAGGGCTCCCGGGACGCCGAACATCACCAGGACCCGGGCGTCGCAGAGAGCAGCGTCACACCGGTGGCGCAGCTCAAGAATGGCTCAGACACCCCCGCTCATCTCACCTTGCGGCATAGCGTCGGATCAGACCGGATACCCCGTGTCACGACGTGAGGTCGTAAGCGCAGAGGCCGTACTTCCTTCTACGTCACGCAACGGCGCGCGACAGGAGCCAGAGGACAATGCAGACCAAGCTGGACGAAGCCAAGGCCGAGTTGCTCGAGAGGGCCGCCCGGGTAGCTGAGAACAGCCCGGTCGGGGGGCACCTACCGACCGGGTCGACGGGCGAGGAGACCCCAGACGCCCAGAAGGCCCCGGACCGCGAGACCCTCCTCAGGTTCCTCCAGCGTTACTACCTGCACACGGCCCCGGAAGACCTCACCGACCGCGACCCGGTCGACGTCTTCGGAGCCGCCGTGTCGCACTACCGGCTGGCCGAGAACCGCCCCCAGGGCACGGCGAACGTGCGGGTGCACACCCCCTCGGTGGAAGAGAACGGGTGGACCTGCAGCCACTCCGTGGTCGAGGTCGTCACCGACGACATGCCCTTCCTCGTGGACTCCGTCACCAATGAGCTGACGCGTCAGGGGCGCGGCATCCACGTCGTCATCCACCCCCAGTTCGTCGTGCGGCGCGACGTCACGGGCAAGCTCATCGAGGTCCTGTCGACCCCGGCGACCGGCGACCTTCCGCACGACGCGCACGTCGAGTCCTGGATCCACGTAGAGATCGACCGTGAGACCGACCGGGCCGATCTGAAGCAGATCACCGCCGACCTGCTGCGCGTGCTGTCCGACGCCCGTGAGGCCGTCGAGGACTGGGGCAAGATGCGGGACGCGGCGATCCGGCTGGCGGAGGGGCTGCCGGACGAGCCCATCCCCGGCGACCTGCCCGGACCCCAGGTCGAGGAGGCCCGCGAGCTGCTGCGCTGGCTGGCCGACGACCACTTCACCTTCCTCGGCTACCGCGAGTACCAGCTGCGCGACGACGACTCCCTGGCCGCCGTGCCCGGCACCGGGCTCGGCATACTGCGCGCGGACCCGCACCACGCGGCCGAGGAGAGCCACCCGGTCAGTCCGTCGTTCGAGCGGCTGCCCGCCGACGCCCGGGCCAAGGCGCGCGAGCACAAGCTGCTCGTGCTGACCAAGGCGAACAGCCGGGCGACGGTGCACCGGCCGTCGTACCTGGACTACATCGGCGTCAAGAAGTTCGACGCGGACGGCAACGTCATCGGCGAGCGGCGCTTCCTCGGGCTGTTCTCCTCCGCCGCCTACACCGAGTCCGTGCGCCGGGTGCCGGTCATCCGGCGCAAGGTCGAGGAAGTCCTGAAGCGAGCCGGGTTCTCCCCCAACAGCCACGACGGGCGCGACCTGCTGCAGATCCTGGAGACGTACCCGCGCGACGAGCTGTTCCAGACCCCGGTCGACGAGCTGCGGTCGATCGTCACCTCCGTGCTCTACCTCCAGGAGCGCAGGCGCCTCAGGCTCTACCTGCGCCAGGACGAGTACGGGCGCTACTACTCCGCCCTCGTCTACCTCCCGCGCGACCGCTACACCACGGCCGTACGCCTGAGGATCATCGAGATCCTGAAGGAGGAGCTCGGCGGCATCAGCGTCGACTTCACGGCCTGGAACACCGAGTCGATCCTGTCCCGGCTGCACTTCGTGGTACGGGTCCCGCAGGGCACCGAGCTGCCGGAGCTGTCCGACTTGGACAAGGAGCGCATCGAGGCCCGGCTGGTGGAGGCCGCCCGCTCCTGGGAGGACGCCTTCGCCGAGGCGCTCAACGCCGAGCTCGGCGAGGAGCACGCGGCCGAGGCGCTGCGTCGCTACGCGCACGCTTTCCCCGAGGGGTACAAGGCCGACCACAACCCGCGCGCCGCGGTCGCCGACCTCGTCCACCTGGAGCAGCTGAACGCCGAGGCGGACAAGGACTTCGCGCTCAGCCTGTACGAGCCGGTGGGCGCCGCCCCCGAGGAGCGCCGCTTCAAGATCTACCGCACGGGCGACGCGATCTCCCTCTCGGCCGTCCTGCCGGTCCTCAACCGGCTCGGCGTCGAGGTCGTCGACGAGCGGCCGTACGAGCTGCGCTGCTCGGACCGCAGCGTGGCCTGGATCTACGACTTCGGCCTGCGCATGCCCCGCGCGAACGGCGGCGCGGACTACTTCGGCGACGACGCCCGCGAGCGCTTCCAGGACGCCTTCGCCGCCACCTGGACCGGCAAGGCGGAGAACGACGGCTTCAACGCCCTCGTGCTGAGCGCCGGGCTGACCTGGCGCCAGGCGGTGGTCCTGCGGGCGTACGCCAAGTACCTGCGCCAGGCGGCGTCGACGTTCAGCCAGGACTACATGGAGGACACCCTCCGCAACAACGTCCACACCACCCGTTTGCTCGTCTCCCTGTTCGAGGCGCGGATGTCGCCGGACCGGCAGCGCGCGGGGTACGAGATCGTGGACGCGCTGCTGGAGGAGGTCGACGCGGCCCTCGACCAGGTGGCCTCGCTCGACGAGGACCGGATCCTGCGGTCCTTCCTCACCGTCATCAAGGCGACGCTGCGGACGAACTTCTTCCAGGAGGCGGCGGGCGGCACGTCGCACGACTACGTCTCCATGAAGTTCGACCCGCAGGCCATCCCGGACCTGCCGGCGCCGCGCCCGGCGTTCGAGATCTGGGTGTACTCGCCGCGCGTCGAGGGCGTGCACCTGCGCTTCGGCAAGGTCGCACGCGGTGGTCTGCGCTGGTCCGACCGGCGTGAGGACTTCCGCACGGAGATCCTCGGCCTGGTCAAGGCGCAGATGGTGAAGAACACCGTCATCGTGCCGGTCGGCGCCAAGGGCGGCTTCGTCGCCAAGCAGCTGCCGGACCCGTCCGTGGACCGGGACGCGTGGCTCGCCGAGGGCGTGGCCAGCTACAAGACGTTCATCTCGGCGCTGCTCGACATCACCGACAACATGGTCGCGGGCGAGGTCGTGCCCCCGGCGGACGTCGTCCGGCACGACGAGGACGACACCTACCTCGTCGTCGCCGCCGACAAGGGCACCGCGACCTTCTCCGACATCGCCAACGGGGTCGCCGAGAACTACAACTTCTGGCTCGGTGACGCCTTCGCCTCCGGCGGCTCCGCCGGCTACGACCACAAGGGCATGGGCATCACCGCCCGCGGCGCCTGGGAGTCGGTCAAGCGGCACTTCCGCGACATGGGCGTCGACACCCAGACCGAGGACTTCACGGTCGTCGGCATCGGCGACATGTCCGGTGACGTGTTCGGCAACGGCATGCTGCTCTCCGAGCACATCCGCCTGGTCGCGGCCTTCGACCACCGGCACATCTTCATCGACCCGAACCCGGACGCCGCCACCTCCTACGCCGAGCGCCGCCGCCTGTTCGAGCTGCCCCGCTCCAGCTGGGAGGACTACAACACCGAGCTGCTGTCGGCCGGTGGCGGCATCTTCCCGCGCACGGCCAAGGCGATCCCGGTCAACGCGCACATCCGCGAGGCCCTCGGCATCGAGGCCAAGGTCACCAAGCTGACCCCGGCCGACCTGATGAAGGCGATCCTGCACGCGCCGGTGGACCTGCTGTGGAACGGCGGCATCGGCACGTACGTGAAGTCCTCCACCGAGTCCAACGCGGACGTCGGCGACAAGGCCAACGACGCCATCCGCGTCGACGGCAAGGACCTGCGCGTCGCGGTCGTCGGCGAGGGCGGCAACCTCGGCCTGACTCAGCTCGGCCGGATCGAGTTCGCGCTGCACGGCGGCCGGATCAACACCGACGCCATCGACAACAGTGCGGGCGTGGACACCTCCGACCACGAGGTGAACATCAAGATCCTGCTCAACGGCCTGGTCCGGGACGGCGACATGACCGTCAAGCAGCGCAACAAGCTGCTCGCCGAGATGACCGACGAGGTCGGCCGCCTGGTGCTGCGCAACAACTACGCGCAGAACACGGCGATCGGCAACGCCCTCGCCCAGTCCAGCGCCATGCTCCACGCCCAGCAGCGCTTCATGAAGCACCTGGTCAGGGAGGGCCACCTCAACCGGGCGCTGGAGTTCCTGCCCACCGACCGGCAGATCCGCGAGCGGCTCGCCCAGGGCCAGGGCCTGACGGGTCCGGAGACGGCCGTACTGCTGGCGTACACGAAGATCACGGTCGCCGAGGAGCTGCTGCACACCTCGCTGCCGGACGACCCGTATCTGAAGGGTCTGCTGCACGCGTACTTCCCGACCGAGCTGCGCGAGCAGTTCCCCGAGCGGCTCGACGGCCACCCGCTGCGCCGCGAGATCACCACGACCGTCCTGGTCAACGACACGGTCAACACGGGCGGTACGACGTACCTGCACCGCCTGCGCGAGGAGACCGGCGCGTCGCTGGAGGAGATCGTGCGGGCCCAGACCGCGGCCCGGGCGATCTTCCGCCAGTCCCCGGTCTGGGACGGGGTCGAGGCGCTCGACAACAAGGTCGAGGCCGAGGTCCAGACCCGCATCCGGCTGCACGCCCGCCGCCTGGTGGAGCGCGGCACGCGCTGGCTGCTCAACAACCGGCCGCAGCCGCTGGAGCTCGCCGGCACGGTCGACTTCTTCGCCGACCGGGTCGAGCAGGTCTGGGGACAGCTGCCGAAGCTGCTGCGCGGCGCCGACCTGGAGTGGTACCAGAAGATCTACGACGAGCTGACGGGCGCCGGTGTGCCGGACGAACTCGCCACGCGGGTGGCGGGCTTCTCCTCGGCCTTCCCGACCCTGGACATCGTCTCGATCGCCGACCGCATGGGCCGGGAGCCGCTGGACGTCGCCGAGGTGTACTACGACCTCGCCGACCGGCTGCGCATCACCCAGCTCATGGACCGCATCATCGAGCTGCCCCGCGCCGACCGCTGGCAGTCCATGGCCCGCGCTGCGATCCGCGAGGACCTGTACGCGGCGCACGCTGCGCTGACCGCCGACGTCCTGGCGGTGGGCAACGGCACCTCGACGCCCGAGCAGCGCTTCAAGGCGTGGGAGCAGAAGAACGCGGCGATCCTCGGCCGGGCCCGCACCACACTGGAGGACATCCAGAGCTCCGACGCGTTCGACCTCGCCAACCTGTCGGTGGCGATGCGCACGATGAGGACGCTGCTGCGCACGCACTCGTAGGGCGTACGGCGTGACAGGCGCCCCGGGCCGATCCGGCCCGGGGCGCCTCTTCTTGGGGTGCCTTAGGGCGATTCGAGGCGAGGGCTTACCGAACCCGGCTAAGGCTTGGGGGCGTGACTGTGAACGTAACCGGGAAGCGAGTGGCCGCCCCCGCCCTCCCGGTCAAGCGCGTCGTCCTCGAAGCGGTGAACTTCGCGCTGGTCGGCGGCAGCGGCGTCGCCGTGAACTTCCTGGTGTTCAACGTGCTGCTGCACGCACTGCACCGGGACGCCATGGTGGCGACCGTCCTGGCCAGCCTGGTCGCCATGGGGACCAACTATCTCGGTTTCCGGTACGTCGCCTATCGCGACCGCGCGTCCCGAACCCGGCGTCAGATCGCGCTGTTCTTCGTCTTCAGCGCCATCGGCGTCGCCCTGGAGAGCGGGCTGTTCTACGCGGGGTATCGCGGCCTCGGCCTGGACGGGCCGCTGGAATCCAACGCGGTCAAGGCGCTGTCCATCGTGCTGGCCTCGGCCTTCCGCTTCCTCGTCTACCGGACCTGGGTGTTCCCGTACGGTGCGCGCCGCGCCCAGGGCGGCGACGGGGCGCGGGTCCTACTTCAGCGCGCTCGCCACCAGCCGGGCCGCTGACTTCACCCTCGGGCGGGCCATCCTGCGGACCGTGGGGCGGATCAGCTTCGCCGTGACTCCCACCGGTTCCCAGCGGACCTGGAGGCGGCCCGGGCCGTGGCCCTCCGGTTCCACCGTCAAGTGGTGGGACGGGATGCGCGTCGTCAGCGTCGGGAAGGCCAGGGGTGCCAGCAGCAGGCCCGTGTGGGACAGGCCCTGGTGCTGGAGGCGCAGCAACGGGTGGCGGATTCCCGCGAAGCCCTGGAGGGGGAGCGACGCCGCCCCGAGGTCGAGGTGGGCGTTGCCCTCGAAGATGCCGGGGCGGACGGGGGAGAGGCGGAAGTGGACATGGAGCCGGCGGCCGCCCGGGGCGATGAGGAGCGTCGCGCGCTGAGGGCCGACGGGGAGGCGCAGCGCCGGGTCGTACGTGCGGATCGTGAGGTCGACCGAAGCGCCCGGGCCTCGGGTGATCTCCTTGATCTCGTGGCGGAACTGGGCGCTCGGGAAGGGGCGCGTCTCCAGCTCCAGGTCGGAGATGTCCAGTTCGCGGCGGGACCACTCCGACTCGGGGACCCGGTCCCCCCAGTAGGTGCGGCCGCCCGCGTCGGCTGCCACTCGCCTCGGCGCCACCCCGTGCCCCAGGCCCCGGGCCGCCAGCCGGGCCTCCGGCAGACGCCGGTCGCGAATCAGCTGGATGACGACCCGTTCGGCGCGCGGGAGCCGGGCGAACGCGCCCGGCGTGAGCGTGTCCAGGTAGGGGGTGACGAGGTCGGCGAAGGACGTCAGCCAGGCGTCGTCCCGGTAGGGCAGGTCACCTGCGTACATCCGGAAGTCGTGCTTGAGGAACTTGTGGTCCTTGTCCTCGCGCAGCGACTCGTGCCCGCTCTCGGCCAGGAACGCGTCGATCAGGTGCTGGACATGGACCCGGTCCCGGACGTTGGCGAGCTTGTGCCGCTGGTTGGATATCGAGGCGGCCTCGGAGGCCGCGAAGGGCGCCACGTACCAGCGGTAGACCGGCTCCGGGATGATCGTGAAGCTCTTGGCCAGGCAGTAGGCCTGCGCAGAGAACAGCTGGTCCTCGTAGTGGATGCCCTCGGGGAAGCGCAGGTCGTGCCGGTCGAGGAAGGCGCGGGCGTACATCTTGCTGGTGGCCAGGTGCTCGAAGAGCAGGCGCGGGTCGGCCTCGATTCCGTCGAGGGCCCGGCGCTCGGCGACCAGGTGCGGCATCCACGTGGAGCGGCGCCCGTTGTCCACCCGGACCCGCTGCACCGCGCCCATCGCGAAGTCGATCTCGCGTTCGCGGTGCGCGGCGAGCAGCAGTTCGACGGCGTTGCCGGGGAGTTCGTCGTCGCTGTCGAGGAACATCAGGAATGGCGCCCGCGCGATCTCCAGCGCCCGGTTGCGCGGGACGCTGCAACCGCCGCTGTTCCGCTCCAGGCGGAGGTGACGGATGCGGGGGTCCTCGGCCGCGAGCCGCTGGGCCACCGCCGGCGTCGCATCGGTGGAGTGGTCGTCGCTGATGATGATCTCGAGGTTCGCGTGGGTCTGGCGGCGGACCGATTCGACCGCGCGGGGGAGACGTTCGGCGTCGTTGTAGACGATGACCGTCACGGTGACGTCGGGGGTGCTCATGCGGTCGCCTCCTGCGGGGTCGGGGCCGGCGTGCGTTCCTCGATCGGCAGCACGGGCGGCAGGTCCCGTTCGTCCTGGCCGAGGAAGACCCGGCGGACGACGCGTTCGGCGGCGCGCCCGTCGTCGTACTCGCAGAACCGGCGCCGGAAGACGGCCCTGGTCTTCGCGGCGCTCTCGTCGCGCCACGCGTCGGTGGTGAGGATCTCGGTCAGCTCCTGCTGGGTGCGGGCGACCGGGCCCGGGGCCTCCGCCATCAGGTCGAAGTAGACGCCCCGGGTGGTGCGGTACGTCTCCCAGTCGTCGGCGTGGATCACGATCGGCCGGTCGAGGTTGGCGTAGTCGAACATGATCGAGGAGTAGTCCGTGACCAGGGCGTCCGCGGCCAGGCACAGCTCCTCGACCGGGTCGTAGGAGGAGACGTCGATGATCCGGCCGGTGCGGCGCAGGTTGGTGAGCGGGGAGGCGGCGCCGCCGTAGAAGTAGTGGCCGCGCACGAGCAGGACCGTGTCCTCGCCCAGGCGGTCGGCGAGGGTGGCGAGGTCCAGGCGCGGGGTCCAGCCGGCCTCGTAGTCGCGGTGGGTGGGCGCATAGAGGACGGCACGGCGGCCCGGGGCGATGCCGAGGCGGTCGCGGACCGCGCGGATGTCGTCGGCGCCGGCCGTGTAGTAGACGTCGTTGCGCGGATAGCCGTGGTCCAGGGAGACGTAGCGCGAGGGGTAGGCCCGTTCCCACATACGGGTGGTGTGGCTGTTGGCCGAGACGCTGAAGTCCCACTTGTCGATGCGCTCCAGCAGCGCCTTGAAGTCCAGGCCCTGGGCGGCGGCCGGGTACGCCATCTGGTCGAGGCCCATGCGCTTCAGGGGTGTGCCGTGGTGGGTCTGGACGTGGATCGCGTCCGGGCGTTTGACCACCGCGTTCGCGAAGTTGACGTTGTTGACGAGGTACTTGGCACTTGCCAGCACCTCCCAGTAGCGGCGGCTGCCGGGCACGACGTGGTCGGTGCCGGGCGGCAGCAGGGCCGCGTTCTCCTCGGTGACCACCCACACCGCGTGGATCTGCGGGGCCAGTTCGGCGAGCTTGGCGGCGATCGCGGCGGGGTTGCAGGCGACGCCGCGGTTCCAGTACGCCGCGAACACCGCGAGGTGCGGATTGACGGGACGGCCGAGCGCCCTGCGGTACTGGTGGTCGCGGAGTTTGGCGCCCACCAGGCGCTTACGGGCCCGTACGACCGCCTTGGCGCTGCGGCGGGTGCGGTTGACGGCCTGGAACGCCCGGTACTTGGCGTAGGCACCCTCCTCCAGCAGGGAGCGGCGGACGCCTTCGAGCCCGGCCGGGCGGCGGTGGCCCTCGGGGCGGCGGCGCAGGGCGGCCAGGGACGCCCGGCGGAAGAACTCCCGAGCGACCTCCTCCTCCATGCCGCCGCGCGCGAAGGTGCGCAGGCAGTCGCGGACCATGAGGTCGTAGAGCACGGTGTGCGCGGCGCGCCGGTCGCGGGTGAGGTCGAGGAGGGACTCGTAGCGCTCGACGAGGCCGTAGCGCTGCTCGGGCGTGACCGGGGGCAGGCTCGCGGGGCGCAGCCGGCGGTCCTCGTAGGCGACGTGCGGCAGGCAGGCGACGCGGTCGGCGAGCAGCAGGGCGGCCAGGGCGGCGTACGGCTCGTCGTCGGTGGTCAGCCGGTGCTCGTGCGCCCGCCAGAAGTCCGCGCGCAGGACGCGGGTGCCGAGCAGCGGGGTCAGCCGCAGCAGGGGCGAGCAGTCGTCGAGGGGGACGTCGGCGCGGCCCGCCCGGGCGAGGAGCGGGCCGTCCGGGGAGGGCAGGCCGGAGGTGTGCCAGGTGCTGCGGACGTGGTCCAGCAGCAGGACGTCGACCTCGCCGGGGAGCTCGGCCACCCGCTCGGCGACCGTGCGCGGGGTGCCGGCGGGCAGGCCGTCCTTGGCGTGGACGAAGTGCAGCCAGCGGCCGGAGGCCCGGGCCGCGCCCGCCGCCCGGGCCGCCGCGTCTCCCGTGCCGTCCGGCAGCGGCACGACCTGGACCTCCGGTGCGTGCCGCTCGGCGGTCTCCCGGGCCCAGTCGCCCACCGCGGCCACGATCACCTCGGCGTCCGGCAGCGGGTGGGCGGCGAGGGAGTCGAGGAGTTCCGTCAGATGGTCCTGAACGTTCGGCCCGTGGACGACGACGCTGAGCTCGGCCATCACGGGGACCCCCTCTCGCAGCTGCACGGTATGCGGTCATGCTGCCATCAATGAGACAAAAGGGCCGACCGAGTGCGCCTCACGAGGGAACGGCGGCCTTCGCCTTGGGCTTGTCCGCCTTGTCTCCGGTGAACGCCTCGTACTCCTTGAGGACGTCCTCCGTCGGCCCGTCCATGCGCAGCTCCCCGCGCTCCAGCCACAGCACCCGGTCGCAGGTGTCACGGATCGACTTGTTGTTGTGGCTGACCAGGAACACCGTGCCCGCGTGCTTGCGCAGCTCGCGGATGCGCTCCTCGGAGCGCTTCTGGAAGGACCGGTCGCCGGTGGCCAGCGCCTCGTCGATCAGCAGGACGTCGTGGTCCTTGGCGGCGGCGATGGAGAACCGCAGCCGCGCGGCCATGCCGGAGGAGTACGTCCGCATCGGCAGCGTGATGAAGTCGCCCTTCTCGTTGATGCCCGAGAAGTCGACGATCTCCTGGTAACGGTCCTTGACCTGCTCGCGGGACATGCCCATGGCCAGGCCGCCGAGGTGCACGTTGCGCTCGCCGGTCAGGTCGTTCATCAGGGCGGCGTTGACGCCGAGCAGGGAGGGCTGGCCGTCGGTGTAGATACGGCCGTTCTCCACGGGCAGGAGCCCGGCGACGGCCTTCAGCAGGGTCGACTTGCCGGAGCCGTTGGTGCCGATCAGGCCGATCGCCTCGCCCCGGTAGGCGACGAAGGACACGTTCTTCACGGCGTGCACCCGGCGCACGCCCGAGGCCTTCTCGGCCTGCTTGCGGCGCACGATGCGGTTGAGGGCGGCGGTCGCTGAGCCGCGTCCGGCGCCGGTGCCGTTGACGCGGTAGACGATGTCGACGCCGTCGGCGACGACGGTGGGGATCTTCTCGTTCGGGTGCTCAGCCACGGCCGTACGTCTCCTCAGCCTTCCAGAAGTAGATGAAGCCGCCGACGCCTGCGAGCAGGGCCCAGCCGGCGGCGATCGCCCACACGTGGGCGGGCAGCTGGCTCGCGTGGAAGCTGTCGATCAGGGCGAAGCGCATCAGGTCGATGTAGACGGCGGCCGGGTTGGCCGCCAGCGCGATCTTCACCGCGTGGGGCAGGCTGTCGTTCTGCGCCAGCTTGTCGATGCTCCACATGACGCCCGAGACGTACATCCAGGTGCGCAGCACGAACGGCATCAGCTGGGCGATGTCGGGGGTCTTGGCACCCATCCGGGCCATGACCATGGAGACGCCCGCGTTGAACGTGAACTGCAGGAACAGCGCCGGGAGCGCCAGCAGCCAGGACACGCCGACCGGCACGCCGAAGCAGAGCAGGATGACGACCAGGGCGCCCATCGAGAACATCAGCTGCTGGAGCTGCTGGAGGCAGAAGGAGATCGGCAGCGCGGCGCGCGGGAAGTGCAGGGCGCGCACCAGGCCGAGGTTGCCGGAGATGGCGCGGGTGCCCGCCATGATCGAGCTCTGCGTGAACGTCCAGATGAACACGCCCGTGACCAGGAACGGGATGTAGTCGGGCACGCCGTGCTTGGTGCCGAGCAGCACGCCGAAGATGAAGTAGTAGACCGCCGCGTTCAGCAGCGGGGTCATCACCTGCCAGACCTGGCCGAGCTTCGCCTGGCTGTACTGGGCGGTGAGCTTGGCGGTGGCGAACGCCGTGATGAAGTGGCGGCGGGCCCACAGCTGCCGGACGTACTCGGGCAGCGAGGGCCGGGCGCCGCTGACCGAGAGGCCGTGGCGGGCGGCGAGGGCCGCGAGGTCGTCGTCGGCCGGGGCCGGGGTCTGGGGCGGTGTGTGGAGGACCGTACTCACATCCGCTGCTTTCGCTCGGGGGGTGTGGGACCTGGGGTGAAGAGCGAGGAGGAGCTGGTTCTTACCGGACTCTTCACGACTTCTTACGTCGGGACGGGACCGTATCGTCGTAACGGGAGCGTACGACGGTCATGCGTCGGAACGCAACCGTTTCGTCGTGACGCCCTATGCTGTCGGCATGACGACGAAGCCCGACGAGCCCCAGCAGCCCCCGCGCCGCCGGGCCCCCGCGGGGGCGGCCGTACTGCGGGAAGACGTGACGGAAGCGATCCGGGCGGCCGTCTTCGAGGAGCTCGCCACCGTCGGCTACGCGCGGATGTCCATCGAGGGCATCGCGCGTCGGGCCGGGGTCGGGAAGACGGCGGTGTACCGCCGCTGGCGCTCGAAACTGCACCTGGTCCTCGACATCGTCTCGGCGCTCGCCGTGCAAGGCCTGCCCGCGCCGGACACCGGCTCCCTGGAGGGCGACCTGCGGCTCCTCTACGAGGTGACGTCCCGCGCCCTGCGCCACCCGGTCGCGTCGCAGATCATCCCCGACCTCCAGGCCGAGGCGGCCCGCAACCCCGACATCGCCGAGGCCCTGCAGAAAGCCCTGCGCGAGGGGCAGGACGGCGTCGCCACCGGCATCGTGACGGCGGCGGAACGCCGCGGCGAACTGCGCGAGGGGATCGACCACGACCTCGCGCTCGACCTGATCTCCGGCCCGCTCTACTGGCGCTCGGTGGTCATCCGCAGCCCGAAGCTGCCGAAGGGGTACCTCGGCGCGCTGGCCCGGGCCACGTCGGAGGGGCTCAAGGCGATGTAGGCCGGCCCGTCCAGCAGCAGTGAGCCCCGGCACACGCGCCGGGGCTCGTCCTGGTGCCGGGGCGGATCAGCCCCGTCCCGCCTCCGGATGCAGCCGCAGCCACCCCTCCCATGCCGACGTGATCATGTCCCGCACGTCGAGCCGGGCCTTCCAGCCCAGTTCCGCGGCGGCGCGGTCGGCGGAGGCCACGACCCGGGCCGGGTCGCCCGGGCGGCGGGGGGTGACGGCGGGCGGGCGGTCATAGCCGGTGACCGCGTTGATGCGGTCGATCATCTCCCGGACGGAGACGCCCTCGCCGCGGCCGATGTTGAGCGTGAGGTCGCGGCCGGGGGAGGAGCGCAGGGCCCGGGCCGCCGCGACATGGGCCTCGGCCAGGTCGACCACGTGGATGTAGTCGCGCACGCAGGTACCGTCCGGGGTCGGATAGTCGTCACCGAAGACGCGCGGCGGCGCGTCCTCGGTGAGCTTCTCGAAGACCATCGGCACGAGGTTGAACACCCCGGTGTCCGCGAGCTCCGGGCCCGCCGCCCCCGCCACGTTGAAGTAGCGCAGGCACGCGGTCGACAGCCCGGTCGCCCGGCCGGTCGCGCGCACCAGCCACTCACCGGCCAGCTTGGTCTCGCCGTACGGCGACATGGGCAGGCACGGCGTCTCCTCCGTGACCAGGTCCACGTCCGGCATGCCGTACACCGCCGCCGACGAGGAGAAGACGAAGGACGGCACCTTCGCCGCCGTCACCGCGTCCAGCAGGACCCGCAGGCCCTCGACGTTCTCCCGGTAGTAGTGCAGCGGCCGTTCCACCGACTCGGCCACCTGCTTCTTCGCCGCCAGGTGCACGACGCCGGTGACCTCGTGGTCCGCGAGGCTGCGGGCGAGCCGCTCGGCGTCCAGGGTCGAGCCCACCACCAGCGGCACCCCGTCCGGCACCCGCTCGGCGATGCCGGTGGACAGGTCGTCGTACACGACCGCCTGTTCGCCCGCCGCGGTCATCGCCCGTACGACGTGCGCGCCGATGTAGCCGGCGCCGCCGGTGATCAACCAGGTCATGTGCGGCCGTCCCCTCGTCTGTTGGCCCGTGGTGGTGGTGCGGTGCGCTGCTCCGTCGTGGTCCGGTGCTCTCAGGGGTCCTTCCACTATGCCCGTCCGGGTCGGACGCTCATGGTGAAAGGACCCCTCAGTGAACCAGGCGGCGCAGCCGTGCGCGGGCGACCGACAGCACACCGCGTACGCCGGGGGCCACCCGCAGCGCCAGCGCGCCGGAGTGCGTGACGTACGGCTGTACGAGTACCACGCCGTGCCGGGCGCTCGGGACGGCGCTGCGGCGCAGCAGGCCGGGGCCCATGAGCGCGTGCGCCGAGACGTCACGGCTCACGCCGTCGCGAAAGCGGACACGAAGGCGCAGGTCCCAGGTGCCCACGCCGAGCGCGGCCAGCGCGGCGAGGTCGACAGCCGCCTCCGCCGACCAGGCGCCGTCGCGGACGGGGCCGGTGGTCCCGGCGGGCTCGGAGCCGCTCTCGCACGGTGTGAGTGGCATGGCCGTGTCCCCGGCCACCACGTCCCCGTCGTCCCGGTGCAGCCACTCCACCTCCACCGTCTCCGGCCCGGCCTGCGCCACCCGCCCGTACAGCTCGTGCAGGCGCAGCCGCAGCCGGGTGCCGCGCACGCCCGGCCGCAGCTCCGCGTCGACGGCCAGGGGCAGCGCACGCACCGGCCGGGCCCGCAGCGGCTCCAGGGAGACCGGGACGGCGTCCGACCAGACCGGCGTGCCGTCCGCGGCGCGGGCGTACGGCGGGCACAGGCGGGCCGGGCGGGCCGCGAGCTCCCGCAGCCGGGACAGGTCGCGCGGCTCCGGGGAGGCCAGCACGACCTGCCCGGCCAGCCGGCCGGGAGCGGCCGGGTTGCGCGCCCAGTCGTCGGCGTCGTACTCCGCGAGGTACGCCCGCGTGAGCTCCCACCATGCCCGCCGGTAGGCGGCGTCGCGCAACCCCAGTTCGCGCAGGTACATCCGCAGGTCGTGGTCGAGGAACTTGGCGCGCACGGCCCGCGCGAGTTCCTTCTGCCCGGCGCCCAGCAGCACCTCGTACGCCTGTCGGCAGGCCTCCGTACGGGCCCTCCAGTTCTCGACGCCGGACCGGTCCAGGGAGATCGACAGCCGCCCGGCCGACCTGCGCACGTGCCAGACGTACACCCGGTCCGGGACCAGGGCGATGCGCGGAGCCGCGGCCAGGACGCGCGCGGTGAAGACGACGTCCTCGTACGGGAAACGGCCCTCGGGGAAGCGGATGCCGTGCGCCCGCAGGAAGCCGGTGCGGTAGAGCTTGTTGACGCAGAGCGTGTCGTGGACCAGGCGCGGTCGCCGGGCGGGGTGCGGCACCACGGCGTGCGATGCGTAGAGGGGCGCCTGCCAGGGGATCTCGCGCCCCGACGGCAGCTCGCGGCGTACGCACAGGCCGCCCGCGACCTCGGCGTGCGCACCCTCGGCCGCTGTGAGCAACGCCCCGGCCGCGCCGGGCGGCAGGACGTCGTCGCTGTCCAGGAACATCACGTACGGCGAAGTCACCGCGTCGAGCCCGGTGTTGCGCGGGGTGCCGCAGCCGCCGCTGTTGGCCCGGCGGCGGATCACCCTCAGGCGGGGCTCCGACACGGCGAGCCGGTCGAGCAGGCCGGCGCTGCCGTCCGTCGAGCAGTCGTCGACGGCCACCACCTCGCGCACGGCCGGTCCCTGGGCGAGCGCCGACCGCACGGCGTCCGTCACATGCGCGGCGTCGTCGTAACCGATCACCACGACGGCGACTCCGGCGGACGGCGTCCGGGTGTCCCTCTCGGTCTCACTCTCGGCATTCATCACGGCGGATGGTAAGCCGGGCGAATGACATGAAAGTGATAACACACCATCAAACACTCATGAAGGCTCTTATTACGCACAAAATCGGGCCGTGAAGAGCGGACAGTCGAGGGGGAGCGGCCGGTTCGGCGGTGGGCCGGCGCCGGTGTCGGTGCCCATGGCGGTGATGCTCGCGACCGCGCTGTGGGGCCTGGACCGCGGCGGCATGTGGGGCGACGAGAGCGTCACCTTCCAGGTGGCGCAGCGCACGGTTCCGCAGATCTGGCGGCTGCTGCACGACGTGGACGCGGTGCACGGCCTGTACTACCTGTTCATGCACGTCGTCCTCGCCGTCCACCCGGGCGAGGTCGTGCTGCGCCTGCCGTCGGTGTGCGCGGCGACGGCCACCGCCGGCCTGGTCGCCGCCCTCGGCGTCCGGCTGGCCGGGCCCCGCGTCGGCCTGTGGGCCGGGGTCCTGTACGCGATCACGCCGATGACCGGCCACTACGCCCAGGAGGGCCGGTCGTACGCGCTCGTCGCCGCGGGTGTGGCGGGGGCGACGCTGCTGCTGCTGAGGGCGGTGGACGGGACGGGCGGCCGGGTCTGGTGGCCGTACGGGACGGTCCTCGCCCTGACCTGTGTGCTGCACGAGCTGGCGGTGCCGGTGCTGGGCGCGCACGCACTGACGCTGGCCCTGCTGCGGGTGCCGGGCAGGGTCTGGTCCGGATGGGGGCGTGCGGCGGGCGCGGTGGCGCTGCTTCTGCTGCCGCTGGTGTGGGTCTCGCAGGGGCAGTCCGGGCAGGTGGCGTGGCTGGTGTCGCCGGGGTGGGACCGGGTGGAGAGGCTGGCCCGCAACTTCTCTCCCGGTCCTGCGGGGCCGGTGTTCTGGGGGTCGCTGCTGCTGATGGCCGCGGGACTGCGCGAGCGGCGCACGGCTGCGGTCGCGCTTCCGCTGCTGCTGGTGCCGCCGGGGATCCTGATGACCGTGTCGCAGGTCCGGCCGCTCTATCACGACCGTTACGTGCTCTATGCGCTGGCGGGCGCGTCCCTGCTGGTCGCGGCCGGGGCCGGACGGGTGGCCGGAGCGCTGGGGCGGGTGCGGTTCGAGGGGCGGCGGATGCGGGCCGGGAGCCGCCGGGTGCGGTCGGCCGTGGGCGTCACCGGCGTTCTCGCCCTCACCGTCACCTTCCTCAGCCAGCTCCCCGTGCACCGCCAGGACCGGTCCGCCGCCCACCGCCCGGACAACCTCGCCGTGGTCTCGGCGCTCGCCGTCAGCCGGATGCGTCCCGGCGACCCGGTGCTGTTCGTGCCGTCGGTCGGCAGGCTCGCCGCGCTGGCCTACCCCAAGGGGTTCCGGCGCTCGCGGGACATCGCACTGCGGGAGTCCGCGCCCCGCTCCGCGACCCTGTGGGGACGGGAGGCGGCCCCCACGGAGCTGCGGCGGCGGCTCGCCTCGGTGGACCGCGTCTGGGTCGTCGCCGAGCGGTCCGCCCTGGACCCGCGCCGGAGCCCGCCCGACCCGGTCGAGCGCACCAAGCTCGCCGTCCTGGCCGAGGGGTTCACCGTCCGTGAGGAGCACGTCCGCGAGGAACGCGTCCGCGACGACGTGCTCCTGCGCCTCTACGTCCGGCGTCGGCCCGGAGACACCCCGCCCCGCGAACCGGCCGAGGGCCGTCCGCCCGGCGCGTCCGCCGACGCCCAGGGTCGCGCCCTAGTCCCCGGAGCGCCGCCCAGCGCGCCCCCTCGCGCCCTTGCTCTCGTTGCGCCCCCGGCATCTTCGCCCCGTCCTGGCCAGTGACATAGGGCCCGGTGCTGTTACGGCCGCTCGTCGGCGGGCGAGCCGCCCGGCGGATCCGCGAGTGCGGCCGCGTCCAGTGCGGTGGTGAGGTCGTCGAGGCGGGCGCGCAGGGCGCGGATCTCCTCGGGGCCGAAACCGGTCGAGGAGGCGATCCGGCGCGGCACCTGAAGGGCTCGCCCGCGCAGCGCGACGCCCTCCTCGGTCAGCCGCACCTCCACCGACCGCTCGTCGCGGGCGCTGCGCTCCCGCCGGACCAGACCGGCCGCCTCCAGCCGCTTCAGCAGCGGCGACAGCGTGCCGGAGTCGAGACGCAGGTGCTCGCCGAGCTTCTTCACGGGCAGCTCGTCGTGCTCCCACAGCACCAGCATCACCAGGTACTGCGGGTAGGTGAGCCCGAGGTCCTTGAGGATCCCGCGGTAGACCCCGTTGAAGGCGCGGGAGGCCGCGTGCAGGGAGAAGCAGATCTGCTGGTCCAGGCGGAGCCAGTCGTCGTCGGGCGTGTTCATGCCTCCAGGATAGCTCGCGCCCACCATTCAATTGCACACAACTCAATTGTGTGCTCTAATTCTGGGTGTCAGGCGGCCCGGAAGCGGGCCGCCGAACGATGACGTGAGAGGGAAGGTTTTCCATGGACGCGCTCTACACCGCTGTCGCCACCGCCACCCACGGCCGCGAGGGCCGGGCCGTCAGCTCCGACGGCGTGCTGGACCTCGCCCTGGGCATGCCGCAGGCACTGGGCGGCAACGGCCAGGGCACCAACCCCGAGCAGCTCTTCGCCGCCGGTTACGCCGCCTGCTTCGGCAGCGCCCTCGGCCTCGTCGGCCGCGCCGCCAAGGTCGACGTCAGCGACGCCGCCGTGACCGCCGAGGTCTCCATAGGCAAGCAGGGCGAGGGCTTCGGGCTCGCCGTCTCCCTCCGCGTGGAGCTGCCCGACAGCGTGGACGAGGCGACCGGCCGCAAGCTGGTCGAGCAGGCCCACCAGGTCTGCCCCTACTCCAACGCCACCCGCGGCAACATCGAGGTCGACATCGTCATCGAGTAGCCATCCGCACGTCACCCCCGACCCGCGCCAGCACCTCACCCGTCCTTCTGCTCCACGCCACCACCACGGCCTCCTCGGGCACCGGGTGCCAGCGCGTCAGCAGCAGCCAGCGCACGTGGTAGCGGCGGACGACGGCGGACCGCTCGGCGCGGGTCGAACCGGGGGCGAGGTAGGCGCGGACATCGGCCGCCCGGCGCTTCCGTTCCCGCTCGTCCAGGGCGGGGTCGGGCCAGATGGGCGCGGCGAGGTTCGGCCCGTACCCGGCGATGGCGTGACTGGCGAAGTACCCGTCGGTGATCACCACCTCCCCGAGCCCGATGTGCCGCGCCGCCCAGTCGTACGACGGCCAGCGTGTCGGCTGCGCGAACCCCACCGGGTCGACCGAGCGCGGCACCACCGCCCCCGCGTGCACGACGGCGAACCCGGCGCACACCCCGGCCACCGCCGCCCCGCCCAGCACCCGCCTGGCCCGGTGCCAGGGCCGGGGCGCCGCCAGCTCCACCGCCAGGGCGAACTGCAGCGGCACCAGCACCGCCCACAGCGCGCGGGCGTACGTGTAGTGCCCGCTCACCCAGCCGTACGCCACCAGCAGGCACTCCAGCAGGAACATCAGCACCAGCGGATCACGCACCGACCGGCGCGCCCGCACCCACAGCGCGGGCAGCCCGAGCAGCGCCAGCCAGGAGTTGGCGAGCATCCTCTCGTACAGCTGCCGGTGCATCGCGTCCATGCCGGTGTCGCCCACCAGCGTCAGGACGTCGTAGTACGGCCAGGTCAGGGCGACCGTCGCGCAAACCCCACCGCACAGCGCCCAGCGTGCCGCGACCGGCCGGCGCCAGCCGCGCTGCCGGGCCGCCACGATCGCCACCGCCCCGGTGAGCGCCGAGGCCGCCGTGACGGGATGGGTGAGCAGGACCAGCCCGTACAGCACGCCGATCCCCGCGTACCCCCACCAGCCGCCGAGCCCGCTCGGGCCGACGAACCGCACGGCCGGGGCGTCGTCCCGCGCGCGGGTGCCCGTCCAGGCCCACGCCCAGAACGTCAGCCCGATGGCGAGCGCGGACGGGTAGCCCAGGTTCGTCGTCATCGGCATCAGACCGAGGTAGCCGCTCCACAGGATCCGCGCGGTCCCCCACAGCAGCGTCATGAACAGCAGGGCCCACACCGGCGCCCACGGGCGGGAGGTGAGGGTCCTGACGAAACGGCCCAGCCCCGTCAGCAGCACCAGCAGATGCACCGGCCCGGCGAGCTTCACGACCTCCCAGCCCGACAGCCCCGTCAGCCGCGCCAGAACGCCCTGGGCGACGGCGTACGGCCCGTAGTACGGGCTGCCCTCGCCCGGCAGGTCCGCCATGGTGTGGGCCGGATGGAGCAGGTCGGCCTTGAGGCGCTCGACGACCGCCGCGTGCTGTCCGGCGTCACAGCACAGCGGAACCCGCCAGTACGCCAGCGTCATCACCAGCCAGAACAGGGCGCCGTAGAACTGGTACGGGGTGAGCCTCCCGGCACGGCCGCCGCGCAGCGCCGTCGCACCGCGCACGGCCCGCCGGACCAGGACCGGGGCGCTCACAGGAGGGTGGAAGGGGTCTGGGGCATGCGCCGAATGTTCCCGCCCCCCGCATGCCCTGACCCCGGATCACTTCATCGGGTGAGGCCGCTGCGCCCACCTGCAGGTCGGTCGCACAGCGCCTGCTGCGCCGCCGCGGGCCAGCGCGCGAAGCGGAACCGCGTCCGCTCGACCGCTCCGGTGAGGTTCCGCCAGAACCGCTCGGCGGTGAGCGGTGCGCGCACCGACTCCCTCAGCTCGGCGAGATCGCCGCAGCCCAGCGCGGCCCGGGCCGCCTCCACCGCCTCCCGCGGCGCCCCGGCCCGCAGCAGGTCACGCGGCGGCGGATGCTTCACCGCCCACTCGGCGAAGACCCAGTGGTTGCGCAGGAACTTCTCGTGCCCGGGCCAGCTCCACCGCTCCAGCGCCAGGTGCGCGCCGATCGGGCTGGCCAGTCCCCAGGCGTCGTTGACGTAGGCGTCCAGCGGCGCCGCCGCCCCCGTCACGCCGAGGTGGCGGCCCACGATCACCACCTGGTACGGCGAGTCCGCACGCATCGGCGTCGCGTGCAGCCGCCGCCCGGCGTCGAAGTAGAGCAGCGTCGGCCCGGGTGCCCGCTCCGCCCGGGCCAGCATGGCGCGCCCCTCCGGCAGGGCGGGCCAGTTGTCCACCCAGGTGGCGGTGCGCACCGGGTTGTGGTCGCCGAGGCTCTCCACGTCGGAGCTGCGCACGTTGAACGACCCGGGCGTGCTGCGGACGTCGAACGGCGCCCGCAGCGGACTGACCGCCGCGCACAGCCAGACGACCAGCAGCACGCTCGCCACGCCCGTCACCCTGGTCGCCGGCACGACCAGCACCGGCAGGAGCAGCAGCAGAAGGGCGGGCAGGATCATGCGGGCGTGCATGTAGTCGCCGCCGACGCGGACGACGTACCCGGCGAGCAGCAGACCCGCCGCCGGCGGCGCCAGCAGCACCGCGAGCGGGGCCCGCCCCGGGACGCGGTCCCGCTGCTCCCGGCGGGTGCGCCGCACCAGCAGGACGGCCAGCGCCCCCAGCACCGGGACGACCGGCCACAGCCAGTACGGCCCGAGCGTCTCCTGCACGTACCCGGCGCCCCGGCTCCAGTCGCTGGCGCTCGCCTCCTTGGCGATGGCGGGCAGCGGCACCAGGACCCCGTAGTACCCCGCCCGGAAGACCTCGTACGCCAGTGGCACCGCCCCGGCCGAGGCCAGCACCGCCGCCGTGCCCCGCAGGGAGGGACGCAGCACCCACCACTGCGCGGCCAGGAAGCAGGCCGTGACGACCGCGAGGTCGGGCCGGACCAGCGCACCCAGCCCGAACACGAAGGCGGCCGTGTACGCCGGCCGGGCCTCCTGACCGTGCCGGGTCCGCGTCAGCAGCCACCACGACAGGCCGGTCCAGAACGCGCCGAGGCCGCTTTCCAGACCCGAGGTCATGTACGACCAGAACGGCGGTACGGCCAGCAGCACGAACACACCGGCCGGGAGCAGCAGCCCCGCGCCCCGGTGCAGCCGGCACGTGGCGAGCAGGGCGAACGCGAACCCGGCGGTGCTCAGCACCAGGCCGAGCCCGACCGCGAGGAACGCCGGGTCCTCGCCGGTGACCCAGGTGGCGAGGGCGAGCAGCCACTGCCAGAGGGTGCCGGTCGAACTCTCCGCCCGCTCCCCGACGTTGAACACGGGCCCGTTGCCCGCCAGGATCTGCCGGACCGGGCGCAGGTAGATGAGCCCGTCGTCGCAGATCCAGCGGCGCCGGTAGCCCAGCACGAACAGGGCCGCGGTGGGCACGGCGACCAGGGCGGCGTGCCACCCGTGCACCGGCCGCAGCCGCTCGGCGACGGCGGCCGGCCGGGCCGAGGAGGCCCGCTGGCCGGGCAGGGACGGGACGGCCTCGGGGGTCGCGGGGGTTGTCATCTCTCGATCAGCGCCTCGGGTCGTGTGCGGGCCCCGTCGGTCCGGCGCGCCGCGGGCAGCAGCGCCCCGCCCCGCTCGCCGAGCATCAGCAGCCGGACGACCCGCTCGGCGGCCCGCCCGTCCTCGAACTCGCAGTACCGCTCCCGGAAACCGGAGCGCAGTCGCGCCGCCTCCGCGTCCTGCCAGGTGCCGGACGCGAACAGCCGGGCCAGCTCCCGGTACGAGCGCGACACATGGCCCGGCGCGTCGGCCGTGATGTCGAAGTAGGCGCCCCGGCTCGCCGCGAACGCCCCCCAGTCGTCGGCGTGCACGACGATCGGCCGGTCCAGCAGGGCGTAGTCGAACATCAGGGCCGAGTAGTCGGTGACCAGCACGTCAGAGGCGAGCATCACGTCCTCGACATGCGGCTCGTCGGTCGCGTCCACCAGCACGCCCCGCCGGTGCAGGTCGGCCAGGCCGAGGCCCCGCGCCACACCCGCGGCCAGCGACGGGTGCAGCCGGACGACCAGCGTGTGGCCGGGGCCCAGGTCCGCGGCGAACCGGGCCAGGTCGAACCGGTCGACATGGCCGCCCCGCCGGTAGTCGCGGCGGGTCGGCGCGTACAGCACGACCGTGTCACCGGCCGGGATCCCGAGCCGTTCGCGCACCGCCCGGCCCCGCTCCGGACCGGCTTTGACCAGTACGTCGTTGCGCGGGCTGCCGGTCCGCAGCGAGGTGAAGTGGCACGGGTACGCCCGCTCCCAGGCCCGTTCCGCGTGCCTTCCCGCGACCAGGCTGTAGTCCCAGCGGTCGGCGCGGCGCAGCATCTGCGGCACGTCGAAACCGTGCCGGGCACCCGGCTTGGTCAGCAGGTCGGCGCCCATGTACTTGAGCGGGGTGCCCTGGTGGGTGTGGAGGTGCACGCTGCCGGGCCGCTTGGCCAGGGTGCCCGGCCAGTTGACGTTGTTCACCCAGTACGTGGCCCGCGCCATGACCTCGTGGTAGCGCCGTGAACCCGGCGTCACATGGTCGATGCCGGGCGGCAGCGCGTCCACCGCGTCCTCCCGGACGACCCACACGCCCCGGATGTGCGGGGCGATCTCGCGCGCCTTCTCGTAGATCGCGGCCGGGTCACCGGTCACACCCCGGTGGTGGGTCGCCGCGTAGACGGCGAGACGCGGATCCAGCGGGCGCTTCGACTGGGCCCCGTACCAGCCCCGCAGGGCGGTCTCCGACGCCTTCTTCGCCACCCGCCGCCGCCCGCCCAGGGCGGCCGCGCGCAGGTCACGCAGCCCCCGTGCGGTCGCGTACGTCGCGTAGGGCGCCGAGGCGAGCAGCCGCATCTCGGCCCCGCGCCAGCCGTCCGGCCGCGGGAAGCCGCCCTCGGGGAGGTGACGGCGGTGGAAGGAGCGGATCTCGCGGTAGAAGTCGCCCCGGTCGGCCGGCCGGACCCGGTCCTCGCGGGCCAGCACGAACAGCATGTGGTCCAGTGCCCGCTCCAGCAGCAGCGGCCGCGCCCAGTCCAGGTCGGGGCGCTGCTCCAGGAACGCGAACAGGCCCTCGTACTGCGGGAAGATCTCGAAATGCCGGCGCCCGGGCGTCTTGGTGATCGCGCCCTGCCGGCGCTGCCGGTACTCCACGCCGATCCGGTCCAGGCAGGCGATGCGCTCGGCCAGCACCATCGACCGGTAGGTGACCGGCGCGTCCTCGTACAGCCCCGGCGCGTACTGGAGCCCGTGCTCCTGGAAGAAGGAGCGCCGGTAGGCCTTGTTCCAGGCGACCAGGAACAGGTTCAGGTACTGGGGGCTCTCCCGGATGCCGAAGGTCTCCAGGCCCGCCGCGGCCAGCAGGTCCGCCGCCTCGCTGCGTCCGCCGCGGCCCCACCAGTGGGTGCGCACATGGTCGAAGACCAGGATGTCGGGGTCACCGGTCGCCGCCAGGCGTGCGGCGACGGCGGCCAGCAGGCCCGGTGTGTAGTGGTCGTCGCTGTCCAGGAACAGGACGTAGTCGCCGGCCGCCTGCGCGAGACCGGCGTTGCGGGCCCGGCCCAGACCGACGTTCTCCGGCAGGTGCAGCACCCGCACCCGGGCGTCGCGGGCGGCGTACTCGTCGAGGATCGCGCCGCTGCCGTCGGGCGAGCGGTCGTCCACGGCGATCACCTCGAAGTCGCGGTGGGACTGGCCGAGCACCGAGTCGAGACACTCGCGCAGGAAGCCCTGCACCTTGTAGACGGGGACGATGATGCTGAAGCGGGGCACTTCTTCGGTCAGCTCCTCACGAGGGTGGCGGCGGGGGCCGGGACACGCTCCGCGAGCGGGACCACGGGCGGGATCGACTCGGGCGGCTCCCCGAGCAGCACCCGGCGCACGACCCGCTCGGCGGCACGCCCGTCGTCGAACTGGCAGAAGCGCTCCCGGAAAGCGGCCCGCAGGGCGGCGGCGGACTCGTCCGCCCAGGAGCCGTCGCGGAAGACGGCCGCCAGCTCCCCGGGAGTCCGGGCGACCCGGCCCGGCGGCAGCTCCATCAGGTCGAAGTAGACGCCCCGCGTCTCCCGGTAGACGTCCCAGTCGTCCGCGTACACGACGATCGGCCGGTCCAGGTTGGCGTAGTCGAACATGATCGACGAGTAGTCCGTGATCAGCGCGTCCGCGGCCAGGCACACGTCCTCCGAGGAGCGGTGCCCGGTGACGTCGATGATCCGGCCGCCGCCCCTGGACGAGCCCTGGTCGTAGAAGTAGTGGGCGCGCAGCAGCACCACGTAGTCGTCGCCGATCGTCTCGCAGAACTCCGCCAGGTCCAGGCCCGTCTCGAAGCCGGTGGCGTAGTCGCGGTGCGTGGGCGCGTAGAGCAGGGCCATCTTGCCGTCGGGGATGCCCAGTTCCTTGCGGACGCGGGCGACGTCCTCGGCGGACGCCGTGCAGTAGACGTCGTTGCGCGGATAGCCGTACTCCAGGGTCTCGTGCGTGCTGGGGAACGCCCGTTCCCACATCTCGGTGGAGTGCCGGTTGGAGGTGAGGTTGTAGTCCCAGCGGTCCACCCGGGCCAGCAGCCTGGCGATGCTGCCGGTCGCCGCGGCCACCACGGGGTAGGTCGCCTGGTCGGCGCCCATCGTCTTCAGCGGGGTGCCGTGCTGGGTCTGGAGGTGGACGCTGCCGGGGCGCTTGACCACGGCGTCCGCGAAGTTGGCGTTGTTGACGAGGTACTTGGCGCGGGCCAGCACCCGCCAGTACGTCGGGCTGCCGATCACCGCGTACTCGACGCCCGGCGGCACGCTTCCCACCGCGTCCGGCTCGACCAGGAACACCGAGCGGAGGTGCGGCGCGAGTTCGCGGGCCTTGGCGTGGATCGCGGCCGGGTTGCAGGCGTAGCCGCGGCCCCAGTACGCGCAGTACACGACGAGGTTCCGGTCCAGCGGCAGGCGCAGGGCCGCCGCGTACCGCAGCCGGGTGCGCAGCCCCCGCGGGCGGGGGAGCAGCGCGGCGGCCCGCAGCACTCCCCGGTTGACGGCGCGCAGGGTGCGGAACGCCGGGTACGACCCGCAGGCGAGCAGCCGGTGCTGGACGCCGAGGCTGCCGCCGGGCGTCCGGTAACCGTCGGGGCGGTGCCGCCGGTAAAGCGCGCTCGCCCGCCGGAAGAAGGCCCGGCGTCCGGACGTCAGCCGCCGTGGATGGGCGGCCGTCTTCAGTACGGCGGCGAAGAGCTGCTCGAACAGCGGCGACCGGCGGTCCGCCGGAAGCCCCTGCTCCACGGCCCGCGTCAGCACCAGCTCGGCCTGGTCCAGCAGCTCGGCGTGGTGCTCGCCGGGCAGGCCCAGCAGGTTGCCCTGCCGGCGCAGCAGATGCCGCACGACGACCGCCCGCAGGGCCGCCACCCGCTCCGCCCGCAGGGTGACCAGCCCGCCGAAACCGACATCGGTGTAGTGGTCACCGGGGAAGGCGAGGCCCTGTTCGGTGAGGAAGAGACGGCGGTAGGCCGCGCTCCACGCCGGGAGCGCCACGCCCGTCAGCCGCGGGGCCCGGCCGGGGGCGAAGGCCCCCTCCGGCGTCCTGGCCAGCAGGGGGGCGGCCAGGTTGGTCGGATCGCCCTCCCACCAGGGGGTGCGCTCGTGCTCGAAGTACAGGACGTCCACGTCGCCGGTCTCGCCCAGCCGGGCGTCCAGCGCCGCCAGCGCGCCCGGGACCAGGACGTCGTCGCCGTCGAGGAACAGCACATGGCCGCCGACCGCCGCCCGCAGCCCGGTGTTGCGCGCCCCGGCCAGTCCGTCCGACGGCGGCGAGTACACCGGCGTCACCCGGGAGTCCCGCTCGGCGTACCCGGTGACGACGTCCGCCGCCGGCGCGTCGGGCGCGTCGCACACCGGGATCAGCTCGAAGTCGCCGAACGACTGGGCGAGGACGGAGTCCAGCGCCTGGGACAGCCGGCCCGCGACCCCATGGGACGGGACGACGATGCTGAAGCGGGGCATTCTGCTCTTTCTGTCGAGGGCGGTCTGCACGAGGTGGTGGAGGCGGGCCGGCTCACACGGCGCGCGGGCGTCCCGGCCGCCCGGACGGGCGCCAGGAGGACGGCCGGCTGGGTGTCGGCCGCGACGGGCTGGAGGGCATGCGGACTCCCCGGGGTGAGAACCGTGGTCAGAGGCTGTCGGTGACGGCGTGCGGGGAGGCCGGCAGCGGCACCGTGGTGAGCGGCTCGCGCGTCAGCGAGGCCGCCGCCGAGGGCACCGGGCGGCGCTCGCCGAGCGGCACGACCGGCGGCAGCTCCGACTCGCCGAGGACGACCCGGCGCACCACCCGCTCGGCGGCCCGGCCGTCGTCGTAGGTGCAGAACCGCTCGCGGAACGCCGCCCGCAGCTGGGCCGAGCGGGAGCCGCGCCAGTGGCCGGTGGCGAAGATGTCGATCAGCTCGTCCTCACCGCGGGCCACCGCGCCCGGCGGAAAGCCGCGCAGGTCGAAGTAGGTGCCGCGGGCCGCGTCGTACGCCTCCCAGTCGTCGGCGTGGACCACGATCGGCCGGTCCAGATTGGCGTAGTCGAACATCAGCGACGAGTAGTCCGTGACCAGGGCGTCCGACGCCAGACAGAGCGACTCGACGCTCGGGTGGCCGGAGACGTCGACGACCCGGCCGCAGGTGCTGGTCAGCGGGGCGTCGTAGACGTGGTGGGCGCGGGCCAGGAGGATGAAGCGCGGGCCGAGACGGCGCACGATCCGCTGGAGGTCGAGGGTGTGGCGCTGGGAGTGGCGGTAGTCGCGGTGGGTCGGCGCGTACAGGATCGCCACCGAGCCCCGCGGGATGCCGAGCGAGGCGCGCAGCCGGGCCACGTCCGCCGGGGTGGCCGTCCGGAACACGTCGTTGCGCGGGTAGCCGTACTCCAGCATGGTGTAGCGGCCGGGGTGGACCCGCTCGTGGGTCAGCGTGGTGTGGCGGTTGGCGGACAGCACGTAGTCCCACCGGTCGACGTCTTTCAGCAGCCGCGCGAAGTCCCGGCCGCGGGCCGCGGCGGGGCGCTCCTGGAGGTCGAGGCCGATGTGGCCCAGCGGGGTGCCGTGCCCGGTCTGGATCAGGACCTGGCCCCGGCGCTTGGCCAGGCGGTCGTCGAAGCCGGTGTTGCTGACCAGGTAGCGGGAGCGGGCGAGGGCCGTCCAGTAGGCGGCCGTCCCGGGGACGAGGCGGCGCGGGCCGGGCGGGATCGTGTGGTGGTGCTCGCGGCGGGCGATCCACGCCGTGCGGATGTGCGGCGCGAGCTCGCGGAACGCGGACTCCAGCGCGCCCGGGTTGCAGCCGTGGCCGCGGCCGTCGTAGGCGGCGAAGACGGCGCGGTCGGCGCGCAGCGGCAGACAGCGCTGCACGCGGTAGTGGGTCCGGAGGGCGGCCGACCGCAGGCCCCGCAGCAGCGTCCCGGTGGTTCCGGCCACCGCGCGGTGCAGGGCGGAGGCCAGCTGGAGGGTGCGGTAGGTGCGGTGCAGGCCGAAGCGGATCAGGACGTGGTGGATCCGGCAGCGCAGGGTGACGGGGACGCCAGGGGTGCGGTAGCGGCGGTAGTGGGCGCGGGCCCGGCGCAGGAAGTCGGCGCGCGAGCCCCGGGGCAGCCGGTCCCGCCGGGAGTACACGATCGCCAGGTGGTGCACCATGCGGCGGAACAGCACCGGCCGCCACTGGGCCAGGTGCGGACGCTCGTCGAGGAACGCGAAGACCCGGTCGTACTGCTCGAAGACGTCGAAGTGCCGCTCGCTGGTGGTGCGCAGGATGCTGCCCTGGCGCCGCTGCCGGTAGTGCACGCAGACCCGGTCGAGGGTCGCGATCGACTCGGCGGTCATCAGCACCGGGTACGTCCACGGCGTGTCCTCGTAGACGCCGGGCGGGAAGAGGAAGCCCTCCCGCTCGACGAACTCCCGCCGGTAGGCCTTGTTCCAGGCGACCATCAGCAGCCGCAGCAGCCCCGGGCGGTCCTCCAGGCGGAACGGCGCCGGGCCCTGCTCGGTGAGCTGCAGGGCCGCCTGGTTGCGGATCGCCTCCCCCGTCCAGTAGGTGCGGGCGTAGTCGAAGACCAGCACGTCCGGCTCGCCGGTCTCCTTCAGCCGGTCGGCGACCGACCGCAGCGCGTCGGGCGTGAGGGTGTCGTCACCGTCGAGGAACAGCAGGTAGTCCCCGCTCGCGTGTGCCACCCCGGCGTTTCTCGCGCGGCCCAGGCCCACGTTCTCCGGCAGGTGTACGGGGCGTACGCGCGTGTCACGGGCGGCGAACTCGTCGATGATCGCGCCGCACGCGTCCGGCGAGCAGTCGTCGACGACGATCAGTTCCAGATCGGGACAGGACTGGGAGAGCACCGATTCGAGGCACTCGTGCAGGTACGCCTGAACCTGGTACGCGGGGACAATGACACTGAACCTGGGCAAGAGGCCATCCATCGGTCGGCGCGGGCGTTCGGCCCGGGAACGGCCGGTGGGCCGACTTGGTTACGGTGGCTACGGCATCCGGGGGAACGCCGAAGGGGCGGACCACCCCCGGCCCGCCCCTCCAACTACCTTGCTGCGCTTGCTACTTGACCGCGCCCGCCATCACGCCGGACACGAACTGCCGCTGGAACGCGAAGAAGACGGCCAGCGGGACCACCATCGAGATGAACGCGCCGGGTGCCAGCACGTCGATGTTGTTGCCGAACTGCCGTACCTGCGTCTGGAGCGCGACCGTGATCGGCTGGCTCCCGGAGTCCGAGAAGATCAGCGCGACCAGCATGTCGTTCCACACCCACAGGAACTGGAAGATGCCGAGCGCCGCGATCGCCGGACCTCCCAGCGGCATCACGACACGGAAGAACAGGCGCAGTTCGCCCGCCCCGTCCAGGCGCGCCGCCTCCAGCAGCTCTCTCGGGATCTCCGCGAAGAAGTTCCGCAGCAGGAACACCGCGAACGGCAGACCGAAACCGACGTGGAAGAGCACCACGCCGAGCACCGAGCCGAAGATGCCGATTTTGCCGAAGAGTTCGGCGATCGGGATCAGCGCGACCTGCACGGGCACGACCAACAGACCGACCACGCCCAGGAACCACCAGTCCCGGCCCGGGAACTCCATCCAGGCGAAGGCGTAGCCGGCCAGCGAGCCGATGATCACCACCAGCAGGGTCGCCGGCACGGTGATCCAGACCGTGTTCAGCAGGGAGCTGGTGATGTCTTCGTTCTCCAGCAGCTTCGCGTAGCTGTCGAAGGTGATCTGCGAGGGCTCGGTGAACACGTTCCACCAGCCGCTCGCCGCGATGTCCTCCGGCGCACGGAGACTCGACAGCAGCAGCCCGATCGTCGGCACCAGCCAGAACAGTCCGACGACGATGAGGAACACCCGCAGCACCCCGCCGCCGACCGCCTCGACGAGCCGCGATCCCAGCGACTGCTTGGCCTTCATCGCCGCACCTCCCGCCGCAGTCTGCGTACGTTGAACCACATCACCGGGATCACGAGCAGCAGCAGGAACACCGAGATGGCGCTGGCGATGCCCGGCTGGTCCTCGGAGAAGCCCTTGCGGTACAGCTCCAGCGCCAGGACGTTCGCGTCGTCCTGGGAGGAGCCGGGGGCGATGATGAAGACCAGGTCGAAGATCTTCAGCACGTTGATCATCAGGGTGACGGCGACGACCGCCAGGACCGGCGCCAGCAGCGGCACCGTGACCCGTCTGAACACCTGCCACTCGCTCGCGCCGTCGACCCGCGCAGCCTCCAGCAGTTCCCGGGGCACGCTCGCGAGCCCGGCCGCGATCAGCACCATCGCGAAGCCCGCCCACATCCAGATGTACGAGCCGATGATGGCCGGGGTGACCAGGGACGGGCCGAGCCAGTCCAGGCCGTTGTACGGTTCCTTGAAGTTGCTCGCGGGGAGCCGGAGTTGGGCCCCGTCGGCCGAGGCCGGAAGCGTGAAGGTGCCGTCGTCGGCGGCCGTCGCCGACGCCACCACCTTCCCGTCCTTCACGGCCTCGACCTTCATCCCGGCATAGCCCAGTTCGGCCGGGTCGACGCTGTTGAGCTTGCCGACGCCCTTGCCGCGGGTGAAGTCCTGCCAGGTCGTGCCCGTGACCTTGTCCGGCTCCGGCTCCGGCGCCGCCGCGGCCTTCGCGCCGTCGGGCATCAGATCGGGCGCCACACCCACCAGGGGCAGCGAGACCGCCTCGCCCGTGCGGACGGGCGACGTGGTGATGAACGCGCCGCCGCCGGCCGGCTCCAGCGGTGATTCCCGTCCCGGGTGGGCCTTCGGGAACGCCGAGGCCTGGGAGAACGTGTCGTGCACGCCCACCCACACCGCGTTCGCGACGCCCTTGTCCGGGTCCTGGTCGTACACCAGGCGGAAGATGATGCCCGCCGCCAGCATCGAGATCGCCATCGGCATGAAGACGACCAGCTTGAACGCCGTGCCCCAGCGCACCCGTTCGGTCAGCACCGCGAAGATCAGGCCGAGCGCCGTCGCGATCGTCGGCGCGAACACCACCCAGATGATGTTGTTCTTCAGCGCGGTGCGGATGCCCTCGTCGGTGAAGAGGGCCTTGTAGTTGTCTATGCCGGCGAAGCCGTCACCGGACTGGTCGTAGAAACTGCGCACGACCGAGTACCCGATCGGGTACACCACGAGCGCGCCGAGCAGGACGAGCGCGGGCAGCAGGAACAGCGCCGCGACGGTCCTGCGGGTGCCGGTCACACTCTTGCGCGACTTGGGAGCGGCAGGGGGCTTGGTGCCCCCTGCCGCCGGAACCGACGTCATGACGTCAGTTCCCGTACGCCGCGGCTGCTTCGGCCTCCAGCTTCGCCTGCGTCCCCGCGATGTCCTTCGGGTTCTTCAGGAAGTCCTGGAGGATCTTCCACTCGCCCTTGCCGGGCGTACCGCCGAAGGCCTGCGGGGCCTGGTCGGACATGTCGAAGCGGAAGTCGTCACCGGCGTCGATGAGCGCCTTGGCGATCTTCTGCTGCACCGCGTTGGGGTACGCGGAGTTCGGCACGTTCTTGTTCGGTGAGAGGTAGCCGCCCAGCTTGGCCTGGATCTCTGCCGCGTCGGGCGAGGCCAGCCAGGTGGCCAGGGCCTGCGACCCCTTCGAGTCCTCCAGGATCACGGCCGCGTCGCCGCCCGAGACCACCGGTCCGTTGTCACCGACCGCCGGGAAGGGGAAGACCTTCGCGTCCGTGCCGATCTTCATGGTGGAGGGGATGTTGACCTGCGCGAAGTCGCCCGCGGCGACCATGGCTGCCTTGGGCTGGTCCCCGCCGGTGAAGACCTGGGTGACGGACGCCGGGAAGTCGGTCTGCAACGCCCCGTTCGCCCCGCCCGCGATCCAGTCGGGCTTGCCCCAGACCTGCGCGAGCGTGGTCAGCGCGTCCTTCACGGACGGGTCGGTCCACTTGATCTCGTGCTTGGCCAGCTGGTCGTACTTCTCCGGGCCGGCCTGGGAGAGGTACACGTTCTCGAACCAGTCGGTCAGCGTCCAGCCCTCGGCGCCGCCGACGGAGAACGGGGTGACGCCGGAGTCGAAGACCGTCTGCGCGGTGTTGAGCAGATCCGGCCAGGTCTCGGGCTCACTCGCCCCGGCGTTCTCGAAGACCTGGTTGTTGTACCAGATCAGGGACTTGTTGGCGGCCTTGTAGTAGACGCCGTACTGCTTGCCGCCCACCTTGCCGATGTCCTGCCAGCCCTGCGAGTAGTTCTCGCCGAGCTCCTTGGCGGCCTCGGAGCCCAGCGGCTTGGCCCAGCCCTTGTCGACGGCCTGCTTGATGGCGCCGGGCTGCGGCAGCATCGCGATGTCCGGCGGCTGCCCGCCGGCCACCTTGGAACCGATGAAGTTGATGATCGGGTCCTGCGCGGGCACGAACGTGACCTTGGCGCCCGTGCGCTTCTCGAACTCCTGCAGGACCTTCTTGAAGTTGGCCTGTTCGGTGCCGCTCCACACGGCGGCGACCTCGAGGCTCGTCCCGTCCAGCTTCGGAAGGGTGACGTTGTTGGTGGTTTCGTCGGTGTCGCCCGTGCTTCCACCGCTGCCGTCGTCGCTGCTTCCGCAGGCGGACAGCGAGAGCGCGAGGGCTCCCGCGGCGACGGCGGCCGCCGTCTTGGCGGCTCTGCGGTGCTGGGGGGTCGCCGTGTCCCGCTTGGGCGACCAGCGTGTCCGGATGGTGCTGCTCGTCATGCGCATGACTGCCCCGTTCTTCGTTTCTCGTCGAACGTCGAGCGCGCTCCCGTGCGATCTGGTCTACGCCCGGGTGTGCGGGGGCGGCAAGATGGCGTCGGCTGTCAAGCGGGGGATCGTGACTCCCTCGTGACCAGGGCCGCGGGCCCTGGCCGCCGGGTGGGCCCGGCGGCCCTCACCGGCTACAGCAGCGACGGCACCTTCGCCGCCGCGACCTCCCGCGCCGCCCTTTCCAGCGCGCTGGCCAACAGTGCCAGGTCGGTCGGGCCGTTTCCGAGTTCCCGCACCGGACGCCGGGCCGGAGGGTCACCCATGCGGTGCCATTCCAGGGGTACGACCGTGGGGCGCAGTGTCGCCGTCCGGGGGATCCGGCCGGTGACCCGACCGCCCTGGAACGGGGTGACCCGCCCGTCCGCACCGGTCAGCCTGCCCCGCCCGGGAGCGGGCTCGTCCGGGCCGGAGGCCGGGGCGTCGAGCGCGACACGCAGGGTGGCCCGGCGCGCCGGTTCCGTCTCCGCCGTACGGGGGCACGGGCCGGTGGCCGCCACCAGATGGACGCCGAGCCGCTCGCCCTCCTTGGCCACGGCCTCCAGCGCGCGCATCACCGACCCCGCCGCGGGCCGGCCGGTCGATCCGAGCGCCGGGGAGACCAGCGCGTCCAGGTCGTCGACGACCACGACGAGCCGGGGGAGCGGGGGCGCGGCGGCCTCCGTCTGCCGCCGGGCCGCTCCTGGCCGCAGCCGAATGGTGGAACTGGACGGGGAGTCGAGGTCGCCGGACCCTCCCGCCTCGGCCTGGGCACCGCCCCGGCCCGTCGCCGTGCGCTGCGTGACCATACGGCCCGACAGCTCGCGCCCGGTGTGCCACTCGGCGAAGTCGGACCGTCCGAGCAGCTCCGCACGCCGCTTCAGCTCGGCGCTCAGGGACTGCGCGAACTCCCGCATCCGGACCGGGTCGTGGGCCATGAGCAGCGTGGTGACATGCGGTACGTCCGTACAGACCCGCAGTCCCTCGCCGTGCCCGCCGCCCGCGCCCGGGCCGCCCCGGCCGTCGACCAGCACGATGCCGAGCCGGTCCGGCCGCTCGGCCGCGGCCAGCGACGCGACGATCGCCCGCAGCAGCTCCGTACGGCCGCTGCCCGGCGGGCCCTCGATCAGCAGATGCGGGCCGTGGACCGCGAGGTCCGCGCAGACCGGCCCGCGCGGACCGGCGCCCAGCACCGCGCGCACGCGTCCGCCCAGCGCGTCGGCGTCATCGGCTGCGTCCGCCCAGCGCGCCATCAGCGACGCCGGGGTGGCCCGGGCCAGTCCCAGCTCGTCCAGCAGGCGGGCGGCCTGCGGCAGTGGTGCGGAGACGCGCGGCTGGCTCTCGCCCGCCGGGCCGTCCGTCCGCAGCGGCGCCAGCGCCCGCGCGAACCGCTCGGCCCAGGCCGCGGAGACGGCGTCGACGGTGGCGACGGTGCCGTGCCCGACCGGCCCGGCCGGTGCGCCGTCACCGCCGACCCGGGCCACCCGCATCAGCCGCAGGGCCGTCGCCACGTCCCCGCTGAGCAGCGCGACCGCGCCGCACTGCCGGAACGTCGGCGCCACCGAGCAGGCCGCCTCGTACGTCTCCGTCACCGGCGAGGCCGGGGAGGCGGCGGCCGTCTCGGCCAGGCAGACGACGTGGATCCCCGCCCGGGGGCCCTCCAGCGCGAGCCGCCCGACCGCTTCGCGCAGGTCGGCGCCGCCGGGGTCGCCGTCGACGACCACGACCGTGTACGGGCCGGGGAAACCGGTGCCGGAGCCGGAGTCGTCGTCCCGTGCCCAGGAGGGGCGGCGGGGGGCCGGGGCGGTCCGGGCGGGGGAGGGGCCGGCACCGGTGGGCTGTGCGCCGGTCCCCGCGGCCGCGTCCGCCAGCTGATCCTCCAGGCGGCGGGTCAGTTCGTCGGTGCGGGCCGCGGCCTGCTCGCGGTCGAGGGCCAGCAACAGCCGGCAGTCCTGCCCGTGCCCCGGGCGCACGTGCGGCAGCCAGCCCAGCCAGGACCACTCGGCGGTGCGCTCCTCGAGCGGGCGGGAGCGGTCCGCGGCGATCAGGACGATCTCCAGCGTGTCCGGGGAGTGCAGCGCGGTGAGCTGGGCCAGCACGGCCCGCGCCAGCCCGGCCAGCCGCGCCCGCGGCCCCGCCAGGCCGAGCGCGCCGACCTCGCGCAGCCCGGCGGTCACGGGGACGGCGGGCAGCAGGCCCGAGCCGTCCGGCGCCGCCCGGTCGGCCGTACCGAGGCGCACGGCGAGCGCCTCAGGATGGCCCGGGCCGCGCTCCCACAGCCGCGGCCCGGGCCCCAGGGCCGTCAGCAGCAGCGTGGCCGGGTCCGGCCAGGTCTCCGGCGCGGCCGGTACGACGAGGGGGTGCTGCTCCGCCACCACCGCGGCCGGTTCGTCCTCGTACGCCTCAGACGGCTCCGCCACCTGCTCGCCACGCCCTCCGGCCAGCCGCCGGGCCCACGCCCCGAGCCCCCCACGCCTGCGGCTCCCCGGGGGCACGTCGGTGCCGCGCAGGGGAGTGCCTTTGCGACCGCGCCCGGCACGCTGGTCCGCGAGGGCCGGGTCGTCGGTAGCGGCCGGCCCGTCCTGGACCCAGCGGTGCGGTCCGGTCTCGTCCGCGGTACCGGTGTCGTACCCGTCCGCCGTGATCCCGGAACGACCCGCGTGCGTGTCCCCGGCGCCGCTCGCGGGCCTTCCCGCATCGCGTTGCCGTACGGCGTCGGCCGGGGCTCCGGGAGAGGCCGGGGGCGGCGCCTGCTGCCGGGTGCGCGTTTCGTGCGTCCCGGAGGAGGTCTGCCGGGCCCCGGGCCCCGATGCACCGCCGACCGTCTGCCGACGCGCCCCACCCCCGGTACCGCCGGGCGGCACCTCACTCCAGCCGTCCCCCGCATGGGCAGCGCCCCCCGGGCCAGGGTGGGGCACCTCGCTCCGGCGGCTGCCGGAGGGTGCTTCGCCCCGGCCGGCCGGGTGCGGCACGGTACTCCGGCGGCTCGCGAAGGGTATTTCGGCCTGGTCGCCCCGCGTGGGCACGTCGTCCCGGCGGCTGCCGGAGGGTGCTTCGCCCTGGTCGTCGGGGGCGGGCGCGTCGTTTCGGCGGCTCCCGGCGGGTGCTTCGCCCCGGCTGCCCTGCGTGGGCACGTCGCTTCGGCGGTCCCCGGCGTGGGCAGCGCCCCCCGCTCCTGACGGCGGCAGGTCACTGCGGCGGCTGCCGGAGGGTGCTTCTCCCAGGCCGCCCGAGGTGGGCGCCCCGCTCCGGCGGTCACCCGAGAGGGCTTCGCCCCCGCCGCCGGTCCGCGGTGCCTGAGACCCCGCCCCGGCACCCTCGCTCTCGATCCGCGGTGCCCCGCCCTGCCCCGGCACCACGGCCGGATCGGCGGAGCCGGGACCCGCTGCACCCGGCGTGCCCCAGGCCGCCGAGCCGTACGCGTGATGCGTGGGGCCCGAAGAACCGGCCGGTCCCGGATCCCCCACGCGCGCGGGAGAAGGGGGCAGCACCTCGGGCCCGGCGGGGCCGGCCACCCGTACGTGCCCCTCCCCGTCCGGCGTCGTCTCCACCCGGCCCCCCGGCCCCCCGGCCGGGGCCAGCCGCAGGGCCGACTCGCCGATCCGCAGCAGCGCACCCGGCGCGAAGGGGACCACCCGGGCGCCGACCCGCGTGCCGTTCACCGTCGTGCCGTTCGTGGAGTTCAGGTCGGCGACCGCGACGCGGCCGTCCGCGCTCACCGTCACCGCGCAGTGCAGCCGGGAGACGTCCGGGTCGTCGAGGGGCACGTCGGCGTCGGCGGAACGGCCGATGCGGATCTCGCCGCCGTGCAGCAGATGGACACCGCCGGCGTCGGGGCCGGCCACGACCTGGAGCTGGGCCGGGGCGTCGTCCAGCTCGGGATGCGGCTCCGGCTCGCCCGGCGCGCCCACCGACAGCACCGCACCGTCGGTCAGCGGGGGCTCGCCGAGCGTGCAGCGCTGCGCGTCCAGCCGCTGCTCCCCGGCGTACAGCACGGGCGTGCCCGAGCCGTCACCTCCGGAGACCGCCTGGACGAGCGCCGACGCCACCGCGGCGAGCGCCGTACCGGCGGGGGCCGTGACCAGTACGTCGCTGCGCGGGGCGCGGTCCCGCGCCGGCGCCGACGGGCCCAGCGGATCTACGACGGTCAGCCGGATCTGCATCGCCGTCAGCGGTCCCTTCTGCCCGGGCGCGGAGTCCCCCACCCCGCCCCAGCACGTCGGCCAGTACTGCCAGCATCCTCGCACCTGCCACTGACAGTGCGCCCCTCGCTCCGGAAAAGGTGATCTTGATTGGTCGGCTCTGCCCGCAAAAGTGCCTGAGAGATGACCCACAGGCGACCTCTTGAGATCAGTCACGTTCGTTACCGGCAACCACAAGACCGAGGTGAGCGTCTTTCCTTCGAACGCGTGTGAGGGGCGCTACGTAAGACCCACAGAAAGACGACACTCCGGTCCTCGGCCGCCCGGCACTACAGTGGGTCGGACAGGCCAGCAGGCAAGGCAAGCACCAGGGAGCGCATGACGTGCGGCCGGTAGGCAGCAAGTACTTGCTCGAGGAGCCGCTCGGACGCGGCGCCACGGGCACCGTCTGGCGAGCCCGCCAGCGCGAGACCGCGGGCGCCGAGGCGGCCGTGCCGGGGCAGCCCGGCGAGACCGTCGCGATCAAGGTCCTCAAGGAGGAGCTGGCCGGCGATCCGGACATCGTCATGCGGTTCCTCCGCGAGCGCTCCGTCCTGCTCCGGCTGACCCACCCGAATATCGTCCGGGTCCGCGACCTGGTGGTCGAGGGCGAGCTGCTGGCGCTGGTCATGGACCTCGTCGAGGGCCCCGACCTGCACCGCTACCTGCGCGAGAACGGGCCCTTCACCCCGGTCGCCGCGGCCCTGCTCACCGCCCAGATCGCCGACGCGCTCGCCGCCAGCCACGCCGACGGCGTCGTCCATCGCGACCTCAAGCCGGCCAACGTCCTGCTCCAGCAGTACGACGGGCGGATGCACCCGCTGCTGACCGACTTCGGCATCGCCCGGCTGGCCGACTCCCCGGGGCTGACCCGGACCCAGGAGTTCGTCGGCACGCCCGCGTACGTCGCCCCGGAGTCCGCCGAGGGCCGTCCGCAGACCTCCGCCGTCGACATCTACGGCGCGGGCATCCTGCTGTACGAGCTGGTCACGGGCCGCCCGCCGTTCTCCGGCGGCTCCGCCCTGGAAGTGCTGCACCAGCACCTGAGCGCCGAGCCGCGCCGCCCCTCCACCGTCCCCGACCCGCTGTGGACGGTCATCGAGCGCTGCCTGCGCAAGAACCCCGACGAGCGGCCCAGCGCCGAGAACCTCGCCCGCGGCCTGCGCGTCGTCGCCGAGGGCATCGGGGTGCACGCGAACTCCGCGCAGATCGCCGCCGCCGAGGGCGTCGGCATGCTCCTCGTGCCCGACCCGGCCCCCGCGCCGGTGCCGGACATGTCCGGCGACGCCGACCCCACCCAGGTCCTCCCGCAGGGCGCCGGCTCGTACGACCCGAACGCCGCGACCAGCGTCATGCCGCACACCGGCGGCCCGGCCGGCGCCGCCGACCCCACGGCCGTCATGCCCCACCGGGGCGCGGCGGACCCGACCGCCGTCATGCCGCCGGTCCCGCCGGGCTCGCCCGGCCACCCCGGTCAGCAGGGGCAGCAGGGCGGCCCCGAGGACCCGCACCCGTGGCAGAACCAGCTGCGGGCGGCTCGTGACCGCAACGAGCAGACGCAGGTCCAGTACCTCGACCCCGGCCAGGACCCGCTGCGCCGCCGGCCCCAGCGCCAGGTGGCCCGGCCCCAGCAGCCCCCGCGCCGCCAGGCACCCCCGCCCGGGCCCGGCTACGGCCACCCGCAACAGCAGCAGCCCCAGCAGTACGCCCCGCAGCCCCAGCGGCCCCAGCCGCCGCAGCGCTACGCCCCGCCCGCGCCGCCGCCCCAGCCGCAGCAGCCCCAGCAGCCGCAGCGCGAGCCCCGGCAGCCGCGGCAGCGCAGCGCCAACCCGATGCGGATCCCCGGGCTCGGCTGCCTGAAGGGCTGTCTCTTCACGATCGTCATCCTGTTCGTCGCGGGCTGGCTGATCTGGGAACTGAGCCCGCTCCAGGAGTGGATCGGCACCGGCAAGGGCTACTGGGACCAGCTCACCGACTGGTTCAGCACCGTGACCGGCTGGTTCGAGAAGCTCGGCGGGAGCAGTTCCGGCACGAACTGACCGGAACCGCCCCGCGGGGTTGGTGATTTGTCGACACCCGGCGGGTGATTTCGGCTTCCACGGTGAAGGTTGGCTCTCCGGACGCGTAGTTTTAGCGACAACACGCGTCGGTAGGAGCAGCCTTGGCACGGAAGATCGGCAGCCGGTACACCGCCCACCAGATCCTGGGGCGGGGCAGCGCCGGCACGGTGTGGCTGGGTGAGGGGCCGGAAGGCCCCGTCGCCATCAAGCTGCTGCGCGAGGACCTGGCGTCCGACCAGGAACTCGTCGGGCGCTTCGTCCAGGAGCGCACCGCGCTGCTCGGCCTGGAGCACCCGCACGTCGTCTCGGTGCGCGACCTGGTCGTCGACGGCAACGACCTGGCGCTCGTCATGGACCTCGTGCGCGGCACGGACCTGCGCACCCGGCTCGACCGGGACCGGCGCCTGGCCCCCGAGGCGGCCGTCGCGATCGCGGCCGACATCGCCGACGGGCTGGCGGCCGCGCACGCCGCGGGCGTGGTGCACCGGGACGTCAAGCCGGAGAACGTCCTCCTGGACATGCAGGGCCCGCTCGGCCCCGGCGGCTCGCACCGCGCGCTGCTGACCGACTTCGGCGTGGCCAAACTCATCGACACCCCGCGCCGGACCAAGGCCACGAAGATCATCGGCACTCCGGACTACCTCGCCCCGGAGATCGTCGAGGGCCTGCCCCCGCGCGCGTCCGTCGACATCTACGCGCTCGCCACGGTCCTCTACGAGCTGCTGGCGGGCTTCACCCCCTTCGGCGGCGGTCACCCCGGCGCGGTCCTGCGCCGGCACGTCACGGAGACGGTCGTCCCGCTGCCCGGCATCCCGGACGAGCTGTGGCAGCTGCTGGTGCAGTGTCTGGCCAAGGCCCCGGCCTCGCGGCTGCGGGCCTCGGAGCTCGGAGCCCGGCTGCGCGAGCTGCTGCCGATGCTGGCGGGCATGCCCCCGCTGGAGGTGGACGAGCCGGACACCGAGTCCGCGGAGGAGACCGACCGCGAGGAGCAGCCCGCGGGACCGGCACCGGCCGGGGAGCGGGTCCGGCGGCGGGGTGCGGTGCCCCTGGTGCCGGGCGCGAAGCCGGCCGACTCCAACCGTGACACCCACACCTCGATGCGCGTCCCCGCCCCCGACGAGCTGGCCGGGGGCGCCCACGGCACGGCCAGGGCCCCGCGCACCGCGGGCACCCCCCGCCCCGGCTCGGCCCGCAACCGCGCCGCGGCCCGGCGCCGCCGGGTGGCCCTGGGAGCGGGCGCGGTCGCCCTCGCGGCGGCGATCGGCGTCGGCGCCTGGCTGACCACCTCGGACGACGACGGCGGCGCACCTCCCCAGGACACGAAGAACTCCGCCCCGCAGACCCCCTGAGCCGCCGGCTCCGGCCGCCCGGCGATGGCCGCCGGGCGGAGCCGTTACGCTGGAGGGCGTGGCAGTCGTCGACGTATCCGAAGAGCTCAAGTCCCTCTCCTCGACCATGGAGTCGATCGAGGCCGTTCTGGACCTCGACAAGATGAGGGCAGACATCGCCGTGCTCGAGGAGCAGGCGGCCGCGCCGTCCCTCTGGGACAACCCCGATGAGGCGCAGAAGATCACCAGCAAGCTGTCCCACCTCCAGGCCGAGGTGCGCAAGGCCGAGGCCCTGCGCGGTCGCATCGACGACCTGGGCGTCCTCTTCGAGATGGCCGAGGAGGAGGACGACCCGGACACCCGCGCCGAGGCCGAGTCCGAGCTCACCGCCGTGAAGAAGGCGCTCGACGAGATGGAGGTCCGCACCCTCCTCTCCGGCGAGTACGACTCCCGTGAGGCCCTGGTGAACATCCGCGCCGAGGCCGGTGGCGTCGACGCCGCCGACTTCGCCGAGAAGCTCCAGCGCATGTACCTGCGCTGGGCCGAGCAGCGCGGCTACAAGACCGAGATCTACGAGACCTCGTACGCGGAAGAGGCCGGCATCAAGTCGACCACCTTCGCCGTCCAGGCGCCCTACGCGTACGGCACGCTCTCCGTCGAGCAGGGCACGCACCGGCTCGTGCGCATCTCGCCCTTCGACAACCAGGGCCGGCGGCAGACGTCCTTCGCGGGCGTCGAGATCCTGCCCGTGGTCGAGCAGACCGACCACATCGAGATCGACGAGTCCGAACTGCGCGTGGACGTGTACCGCTCGTCCGGCCCCGGCGGCCAGGGCGTCAACACCACCGACTCCGCGGTGCGCCTCACGCACCTCCCCACCGGCATCGTCGTCTCCTGCCAGAACGAGCGCTCGCAGATCCAGAACAAGGCGACGGCCATGAACGTGCTCCAGGCGAAGCTGCTGGAGAGGCAGCGCCAGGAGGAGCGGGCCAAGATGGACGCCCTCAAGGACGGCGGCAGTTCCTGGGGCAACCAGATGCGTTCCTATGTCCTGCACCCGTACCAGATGGTCAAGGACCTGCGCACCGAGTTCGAGGTCGGCAACCCCGAGGCGGTGTTCAACGGCGAGATCGACGGTTTCATCGAGGCCGGAATTCGCTGGCGCAAGCAGCAGGAGAAGTAAGTTTGTCGATAAGGCAACTGCCGCCATCAGAGCGGCAGTTGCCTTTTCCGTGCCCCATGTCCGGGTTTTACATCACACTCACGCCCTCAGACTCCCGGCATAGCCCCCGTAGTTGGACATGGCGGCCGCAAACGGCCTTGACGTGTTCTTGAAAAATGGGAAGGGTAAAGCGCGGCATGCGTGTCTCTGGGGCGCATGTGAACCGGGGCGCCTTTCACCGCAGTTGTCCCCGTCGAGCACAGCCCCGAGCGCTGCCTAATGACGATGAGCTACTGGGGGTAGCAACCACATGACGAAGAAGACGCGGATCCGTGTCGCGCGGATAGCGGCCGGTGCCGTGATCGCCGCCGGTGCCTCGCTGACCGCCGCCGGTGCGGCATCCGCTCTCGACCTGGGCGTGAGCGTCGGCCTCGGCGACACCGGCGTCGGTGTCGGCGTGAGCGCCGGCGACGACGCTCCGACGGACCCGCCGACCGAGCTCCCGACGGACCCGCCCACGGACCTCCCGACGGACCCGCCCACGGACCTCCCGACGGACCCGCCGTCGACCGAGGAGCCCACCGACGAGCCGACCGAGCCCACCGACGAGCCCACCGAGCCCACCGAGGACCCGACCGACGTCCCGTCCGACCCGGGTAACGGGAACGGCGGCGGCAACGGCAATGGCAACGGCAACGGTGGCAGCATCGGCGACGGCAACAACGCCGACCCCGACGGTGGCACCTCGCCGCAGGAGGAGGGCTCCTCCTCCCTCACCGAGATCGGCTCGGACTCCACCCCGGCCTCGCAGGCCCAGGCCCAGGGCAACGGCCAGGAGCTCGCCGAGACGGGTGCCGCGCAGACCACCTTCCTGGTGATCGGCGCCGCCACGATGATCGCCGGCGGTGTCGGCTTCCGCCTGCTGCCGCGCCTGGTGAGCGGCCGCGGCGGGGCTGCCGCCTGACGGTAGCCGCGTCCGTACGGACCGTACGCACAGCGCACGACCGAGGGCCCGGAGCGAAACGCTCCGGGCCCTCGGCCATGTCTGGGGGGAGGGGGCTGCCTGCCGCTTTACGCGGTCTGGTGCGCCAGCAGGGCCACCGCGGCGATCAGCACCGTCAGCAGTGCGATCAGAGCCATCGGGTTCATACCCGCGAGGAAGTTCTCCTGCTGCAGCCGCTCACGATTCGCGCGGCACACGGGGCATCGGCCCTCGTTGACGGGGGACGCGCAGTTAGCGCACACCAGCCGGTCGTACGTCATGCGCTTGCCCTCCTTGCGCCGGTTCCACGTGTTCAACGTCCGGGGGAGTGGGAATGTTCCCCCCCTCCACTTTGCCAGGTTCCGTCGGCCGTCGCGCGGCTGCGCACTTTCTGTGGTTGCCCGCACAGTCTCCCCGCGCCCCAGGGGCCCGGCATAAAACGGCACATCCACGGCGCAACCACTGTCGGTGACTGCGGCGCCCTACCCGGTTCGCGTATGGTCACGCTCATCTACCCCCGGCGACCCGTGGTGCATCCGTGATCCGATTCGACAATGTCTCCAAGGTCTACCCCAAGCAGACCCGCCCCGCCCTCAGGGATGTATCCCTGGAGGTCGAGAAGGGCGAGTTCGTCTTCCTCGTGGGGTCCTCCGGCTCCGGAAAGTCCACCTTCCTGCGGCTGATCCTCCGCGAGGAGCGGTGCAGCCACGGACAGGTGCACGTTCTGGGCAAGGACCTCGCCCGCCTCTCCAACTGGAAGGTGCCGCAGATGCGGCGCCAGCTGGGGACGGTGTTCCAGGACTTCCGCCTGCTGCCGAACAAGACGGTCGGCGAGAACGTCGCCTTCGCGCAGGAAGTCATCGGCAAGTCACGCGGCGAGATCCGCAAGTCCGTGCCCCAGGTGCTCGACCTCGTCGGGCTCGGCGGCAAGGAGGACCGGATGCCCGGTGAGCTGTCCGGTGGTGAGCAGCAGCGCGTCGCCATCGCGCGGGCCTTCGTCAACCGGCCCAAGCTGCTCATCGCCGACGAGCCCACCGGCAACCTCGACCCGCAGACCTCCGTCGGCATCATGAAGCTGCTCGACCGCATCAACCGGACGGGCACGACCGTGGTGATGGCCACGCACGACCAGAACATCGTGGACCAGATGCGCAAGCGCGTCATCGAACTGGAGAAGGGCCGCCTCGTCCGCGACCAGGCCCGCGGTGTCTACGGCTACCAGCACTGATACCGCACCCGAGATCCACGGAAAGGCATAACCAGTCGCCATGCGCGCCCAGTTCGTCCTGTCGGAGATCGGTGTCGGTCTCCGCCGCAACCTGACGATGACCTTCGCCGTCGTCGTCTCCGTCGCCCTGTCGCTCGCCCTGTTCGGCGGGTCGCTCCTGATGAGCGACCAGGTCAGCACGATGAAGGGCTACTGGTACGACAAGGTCAACGTCTCGATCTTCCTCTGCAACAAGAGCGACGCCGAGTCCGACCCCAACTGCGCCAAGGGCGCGGTGACCGACGACCAGAAGAAGCAGATCAAGGCCGACCTCGACAAGATGGACGTCGTCCAGACGGTCACCTACGAGACGCAGGACCAGGCGTACAAGCACTACAAGGAGCAGTTCGGCGACTCCCCGCTCGCCAGCTCCCTCACGCCGGACCAGATGCAGGAGTCGTACCGCATCAAGCTGAAGGACCCGGAGAAGTACCAGGTCATCGCCACCGCCTTCAACGGCCGGGACGGCGTGCAGTCCGTCCAGGACCAGAAGGGCATCCTGGACAACCTCTTCAAGCTGCTGAACGGCATGAACTGGGCCGCCCGCGCGGTGATGGCGCTGATGCTGGTCGTCGCGCTGATGCTGATCGTCAACACCGTGCGCGTCTCGGCGTTCAGCCGCCGGCGTGAGACCGGCATCATGCGGCTGGTCGGTGCCTCCGGGTTCTACATCCAGGCGCCGTTCATCATGGAGGCCGCGGTCGCCGGACTCATCGGCGGCACCCTCGCGTGCGGCTTCCTGGTGCTCGCCCGGTACTTCCTCATCGACCACGGACTCGCCCTGGCCGATCAGCTGACACTGATCAATTTCATCGGATGGGGCGCGGTGTTGAAGTACCTGCCGCTCATCCTCGCGACGAGCCTTCTGATGCCCGCGTTGGCCGCGTTCTTCGCGCTGCGCAAGTACTTGAAGGTGTGACGCATGCCAAGAGGGGCCGTGCGGTCAACCGGCCGTACGGCCCTTCCGCTTGTCCTAGACTCACCGGCATGTCAGGTCGTGACCCGTTCTGTCAGCCCCGCCGCATTCGTCGCGGGGCCGCCCTGACGTTGGTGTTCGCGAGCGTGCTCGTCGCCGGAGCGGCCACCGGGGCGTTGCCGCAGAGCCAGGGGAAGTCCGCCCAGGACGAGGCCCGTTCGGCCCGCCGGGCCGGGTCGCTCGCCGAGGTCGCCCGGGCCGCCGAGGAGGCCATGGCCGACGGCGAGTCCCCGGTCCAGGCCGCGAAGCGCGCCGTCAGCCGCAGCGGGGACCGCTGGGGCGCCGTGTACTCCCGGGGCGAGTACGAGGAGTTCGAGGAGTCCCTCGACGGCCAGTACACCGGCGTCGGCCTGTGGGCCCGCAGCGACCGGGACGGCCGTGTCGAGGTGACGAAGGTGCGCGCCGGCTCGCCCGCCGCCACCGCCGGGATCCGCCCCGGTGACCTGCTGCGCAGCGTCGACGGCGAGAAGACCGACGGCCGGCCCGTCACCGAGGTCGTCTCCTTACTGCGCGGGGACGCCACCGACGCCCCCGCCGGCACCGCCGTCCGCCTCGGCCTGGAGCGCGGCACGCGCGCGTGGACCGAGACCCTGCGCCGGGCCCGGCTGTCCACGGACCCGGTGACCGTCCGGGAGCTCGACGGCCGGGTGACCGTGATCAGGGTCGCCACCTTCACCAAGGACTCCGGCCACCAGGTCCGCGAAGCCGTCCGGCAGTCCCCGCCCGGCGGCGGAATCGTCCTCGACCTGCGCGGCAACTCCGGGGGCCTGGTCGGCGAGGCCGTGACCGCCGCCTCCGCCTTCCTCGACGGCGGCCTGGTCGCCACCTACGACGTCGACGGCGAGCAGCGCGCCCTGCACGCCGAGCCCGGCGGCGACACCACCAGACCCCTGGTCGCGCTCGTCGACGGCGGGACGATGAGCGCGGCCGAGCTCCTCACCGGCGCCGTGCAGGACCGCGGACGGGCGCTCGTGGTGGGCTCCCGCACCTTCGGCAAGGGCTCGGTCCAGATGCCGAGCCGGCTGCCCGACGGCTCCGTCGCGGAGCTGACCGTCGGGCACTACCGCACCCCCTCCGGCCGCGGAGTCGACGGCCGGGGCATCACGCCCGACCTGGAGACCGGCGAGGACGCCCTCCAGCGGGCCGGGACCGTACTGCGCGGCCTCGCGAGCCCCTCGTAATCGACTTTCCGCAGGGCCCCTCCGTAGTGCGAAAATGGTCGGCACTATGGCTAAGGAAAAAGGGCGCAAGCTGATCGCGCAGAACAAGAAGGCGCGGCACGACTACCTCATCATCGACACCTACGAGGCCGGCCTGGTCCTCACCGGGACCGAGGTGAAGTCCCTGCGCCAGGGACGGGCGTCGCTGGTCGACGGCTTCGTGCAGCTCGACGGGCAGGAGGCGTGGCTGCACAACGTGCACGTGCCGGAGTACAGCCAGGGCACGTGGACCAACCACAGCGCCCGGCGCAAGCGGAAGCTGCTGCTGCACCGCGCCGAGATCGACAAGCTGGAGTCGAAGTCGGGGGAGACGGGCCACACCATCGTGCCGCTCGCGCTGTACTTCAAGGACGGCCGGGCCAAGGTCGAGATCGCGCTGGCGAAGGGCAAGAAGGAGTACGACAAGCGTCAGGCGCTGCGGGAGAAGCAGGACCGCCGCGAGACCGACCGCGCGATCGCGGCGGTGAAGCGGAGGCAGCGCGGGGCGTAGGGAATACGCTGGCACCGACCTGCGTTGGTCACGTACGATGGTGCCTGCACCCCACAGCGGGTGCGTGCCCCTCTTCGGAGGGGGTTGTCAACACAACATGGGGATGATCGGTTTCGACAGCGGCTGTCGAAGCAGGGGAAGCGTGTCGAGGAAGCGGCAATGATCTCGTAAACCACATGTCGCAAAAAATAATCGCCAATACCAAGCGCGATTCCCAGTCCTTCGCCCTCGCTGCCTGATAAGCAGTGACTGAAGGACCCTAAATGGGTGTCAGCCCGGGAGTGTTCCCGACCCGGATCCTGGCATAAGCTAGGGAACTAAACCATCGAGCCCGGTCACGGGGTTCGATGGGAAATCAAACAGTGACTGGGCCCGTCGGCGACTTGTTCGCGTGATCGCCGGGGCCGAGAAAATCGCAGCGAACTGCACACGGAGAAGCCCTGGTTCTGCACCGTTGGACGCGGGTTCGATTCCCGCCATCTCCACTCATCCCATGTGGGCAAAGGCCCCGCCGCTTCCTAGCGGCGGGGCCTTTGTCATGCGTGGCGTGTACTCGACCGTTCCGTCAGTCGTGGTGGCAGGAGGGTCGTTTCCGGTACGGGGACGCCGTGCCGTTTCTGGAACAGGAGTTCCACCGCGCGGGTGCCCGGTTCGTCGGGCGGGAGGGACACGGACGTGACCGGGACGCTCGGCGTCTGTGCCAGGTCGTCGGGGCAGAGGGCCGTGACGGAGAGGACGGCGGGGACGTGCCGGCCGAGGTGCTCGAAGGCGGCGATCAGGGGCGCCGGCAGGGGTTCGTTGTGGATCACCACGGCGGTGAGGGCGGGGTGCTCGCGGAGCAGCCGCTCGGCGAGCCGCTGGGCCGCGGCGGGGTCCGGGTCACCCGGTTGGACGGACGTGGTAGGGCCGTGCCGGGCGGCGGTCGTCACCACCGACACCGCCAGCCGCATCACCACCGGGACGTGCACGCCGGGGCGGAGCGGTGCCGCCAGGGCCAGGACGTTCGGCCTGCCGGCCGGGGTGCCCGTGCGGGCGCGGAATCCCAGCTCGCGGGCGGCCTCCTCGACGCGCCGCCGGGTCGCGTCGGAGATCGGGCGCTTGCCGCTCAGCGCGTAGGAGACGGTGCTGGGGGAGCCCCCGGCCCGGCGTGCCACGTCCGTGATCTTGACCATCAGCCGAGCTCCAGCGTGACACGCCCCGTGCCGGGCGGGGCCTGGACCTCGCGGCCGCCGGCCGCCAGGCTCCAGGCGGCCTCCGGGGTGCCGCACGTCGCCCGCAGGGTGTTCCCCTCGCGGACGACCGTGAAGGTCACGTCCCCGACCGGCACCGTCACCCCGTCGCCGGGCCGCAGGCCGTACGCCCGCAGCGTCACCCCGTCGGCGTGGTCGTAGTCCGGGCGGTCGTCCCGCGCGCCGACCGGGATCACCGCGCCGGGCCGCACCAGCAGCGGCGCGCTCAGGAAGCCGTGGCGCTCGCGCACCCAGCGCGGGCCGGTCACCGTCTCGCCGGTCAGGAAGTGGGTCCAGGTGCCCTCGGGCACGTAGTACGTGGCGTCCCCCTCGTCGCTGAACACCGGCGCGACCAGCAGGTCCGGGCCGAGCATGTACTGCCGTTCCAGGTGTGCGCACCCCGGGTCGTCCGGGAACTCCAGCACCATGGCCCGCATCACGGGCAGGCCCTCGGCGTGGGCCGCGCGGGCCGTCTCGTACAGGTAGGGCATGAGGCGGAGCTTCAGCCGGGTGAAGTGCCGGGCCACGCCGACCGACTCCTCGTCGAACTGCCAGGGGACGCGGTAGGAGTCGCTGCCGTGCAGGCGGCTGTGCGAGGAGAGCAGGCCGAAGGCCAGCCAGCGCTTGAACAGCGCCGGGGTGGGAGTGCCCTCGAAGCCGCCGATGTCATGGCTCCAGAAGCCGAAGCCCGACAGGCCGAGGGACAGGCCGCCGCGCAGCGACTCCGCCATCGACTCGTACGTCGCCTCGCAGTCGCCGCCCCAGTGCACGGGGAACTGCTGGCTCCCCGTCGTGGCCGACCGTGCGAAGAGGACGGCCTCCTGCTCGCCGCGGTGCTTGCGCAGCACCTCGAAGACCGTGCGGTTGTACAGGTACGTGTAGTAGTTGTGCATCCGCTCCGGGTCCGAGCCGTCGGACCAGACCACGTCGAGCGGCACCCGTTCGCCGAAGTCGGTCTTGAAGCAGTCGACGCCCTGCGCGAGCAGCGCCTCCAGCTTGGCGGCGTACCAGTCGCGGGCAGCCGGGGAGGTGAAGTCGACCAGGGCCATGCCCGGCTGCCACATGTCCCACTGCCAGACGCTGCCGTCCCGCCGCCTCAGCAGATGCCCGAGTGCCCTGCCCTCGGCGAACAGCGGGGAGCGCTGAGCGATGTACGGATTGATCCAGACGGAGACGCGCAGGTCACGGTCCTTCAGCCGGGCCAGCATGCCTTCCGGGTCGGGGAAGACGCGGGGATCCCACCGGAAGTCGCACCAGTTGTGCTCGCGCATCCAGAAGCAGTCGAAGTGGAAGACGGACAGCGGCAGTTCGCGCTCCCGCATGCCGTCGATGAAGGACGTCACCGTCTCCTCGTCGTACGAGGTGGTGAAGGACGTCGACAGCCACAGGCCGAACGACCAGGCGGGCGGCAGCGCCGGGCGGCCGGTCAGCGCCGTGTACCTGCGAAGGATCTCCTTCGGGGTGGGGCCGTGGATGACGTAGTACGTCAGCTCCTGCGTCTCCGCGCTGAACTGCACCCGGGAGACCACCTCCGAGGCGACCTCGAAGGACACCCGGCCCGGGTGGTCGACGAAGACGCCGTAGCCCGCATCCGTGAGGTAGAACGGCACGTTCTTGTAGGCCTGTTCGCTGCACGTGCCGCCGTCGGCCTGCCAGATGTCGACGACCTGCCCGTTCTTCACCAGCGGGCCGAAGCGCTCACCGAGGCCGTAGACGGACGTGCCGACGTTCAGGACCAGCTGCTCGCGCAGGTGGTGGGCGCCCGAGGCGTCCCGCATGATGCCCGCGTTCTTGTGGCCGCTGCTGGTGAGCGTCCGGCCGTGCGCGCGGAACTCGACGTGCCACGGTCCGCCGCGGGCCAGCCGGACCGACAGGTCACCGGAGGTCAGGGTCGCGTGCTCGTCGTCGTACGAGATCTCCGCGGTGGTGTCCGACGCGGTGAGCTCGAACTCGGGGCCGCGCGGCTCACCGCCGGTGAAGTGCGTCAGGGTCAGGCCGATGACGCCGGGCATGGGGGTGTGCGCCCTGACCGTGAGGACCGGGCCGGTCATCAGGTCGCCGCGTGAGCGGACGGGCCGGGTCGGCGCGTGGATCTCCAGGGCGCCGTCCGCCTCGGTCACGTCGAGGACCTGGGCCGGGTGGGCCGCGGTGACGCCCTCGCGCAGGAGCCAGTAGCCGTCGGTGAACTTCATGTGGGGGTCCCTACTCTCCCGGCGCATGACGTCGAAGCGCTTCGACGATCGAACGTAAGCGGGGGGCTTCAGGGCGTCAATGGGGCGTGGGGATAACGGTGAAGCGATTCGAAGCGAGGGGCAGGGACAACGCCAGGGCCGCGGCCGCCGCCGTCACCGGGATCACGTAGCCCGCCGTCGGCGAGAGGTGCTCCACGGTCCAGCCGCCGATCGCGCTGCCGCAGGCGATGCCGCCGAGCAGTCCGGTCACCGCGAGGGTCATGCCCTCGTTCAGCCGGCCTTCGGGGGTGCGCTCCTGGACCAGGGTCATGGTGGTGACCATCGTCGGGGCCGTCGCCATCCCGGCGATCAGCAGCGCGGCCGCCAGGGCGAGGAGCGAACCGGTGAGGGTCGCGGCCAGCAGCGGCAGGGCCAGCAGCGCGGCCATCGCCGCCAAGCACCAGGGCAGCCGCGCCGCGGCCGGACCGGCGGGCTTCACGGCGCCGTACAACAGGCCCGCCCCGCAGGAACCCGCGGCCTGGAGGGCGAGCACGACACCGGCCGCCGACTGCCGCCCCTGTGCGTCGGCGAACGCCAGCGTGACGACCTCCGTCGCGCCGAAGACGGCGCCCATCGCCAGGCAGACCGCGAGCAGCGGGGGGATGCCGGGGGCGCGCAGCGGCGCCTTGCCGGGTATGTGCGCGCGGACCGGGGGCTCCGTCGCACGCCGGGTCGTGAACAGGACCATGCCGGCCAGCAACAGCACCGCGCCCACCAGGGTGCCCGCCTCGGGGAAGAGCGTCCCGCACAGGAAGGCCGCGAGCACCGGGCCCAGCATGAAACACAGTTCGTCCGCCGCCTGCTCGAAGGAGTTGGCGGTGTGCAGCGCCTTCGCGTCGCCGGCCAGCAGATGCGCCCAGCGGGCCCGGGACATGCCCCCGGTATTGGGGGTGGTGGCGGTGGCGGCGTAGGAGGCGAACAGGGTCCAGTCGGGGGCGTCGTGGCGCACGCACAGCAGCAGGGAGAGGGAGCCGAGGACGGCGATCACCGTGGCGGGCAGGGCCACCCGGGCCTGGCCCTGCCGGTCGACGAGCCGGGCGATCCACGGAGCGACCAGGGCGGCCGCCGCGAGCCCCGTGGCCGTGACGGCACCAGCGAGGGCGTACGAGCCCCGGCTCCCGGCGATCATCACGACCGCGCTGACGCTGAACATGCCCATCGGCAGCCGGGCGATGAGGTTCCCGGCGGTGAACGCGCGGGCGCCCGGCAGGCGGAACAGGCGACGGTACGGGGAGAGTTGCGGCATGCGTCCACCGTCGCCCGGGGACGATCAAGCGGTCCAACACCTGTTTCGTGCGCAGTCACGCACCTGGGTTGTGAATCCATGACGGGCGGGCCGGAGAGGCGTGGCGGGAAACGTTCGCTCTCTGTTCTTCATACATGGATATGGAGATTCCTGATGCTCCTCATGACGCATGGAAAAGATGCTCATCCGGGAAATTCGTTCACTCGTTTGCCGCGCATCCGCCGAAGTGGGCCGACGGTTAGTCGGTACATGACCGAGGCGACCAGGAAAGACGGCTGGGCGGTAACGCTCGGCCCGTACACCTACATTCCCGCTCCAGCGCACTCGTCGGCGACCGTCAACGGGACGCTCACCAAGGGGGGTTGCCCGGTCGCACTGCAGGTGACCGAGCCGGTTCTGCGCGATTTCATCGACCGCATGAGCGCCCTGGAAAAGGATCTCGCCCGACGGTGGATCAGTGCCACGGATTGGCCCGCTTTCGCGCTTGCGGAATAGTCGGGTCACGCCATGTACGACAAAGTAGAGGGCACCGGCCGGCACCGGGCTCCGGCCCGGGACTTCATCACTCCGCTCACACCTCCGGACCCGACGTGGGACCCCGCCGAGGAGCTGGCGTTCATCCTGGAGGAGGCCCTCGGGGAGCAGGCGGCGAGGGTTCCCGCCCCCCGGGACGAGGACCCGGTCACCGCCGCGGATCCGGCACCGGCCGCCGCGCCGGACACCCATATGCGGCGGCTCCAGGACATCACCGAGGAACTGCCGCCCGTACGGGAGGTCCCCCGGCGGCACCGCAAGGTCCGGGCCCGCAAAGCCCCGGGCGTCCTCCGCGCCACCAGCTTCCTCATCGCCGCCCTGGCGGCCGTCATCGCCTCCGCGGTGAGCCTCCTGAGCGGCATCGTCACCTACGACCCCCTGCGGCTGGTCGCCGTGTCCCCGGCGGCGAGGGGCCTGCGCACCTGGTGGCCGCTGCTGGTGTACGGGCCCTGGCTGGTGGGCTCCTTGTCCGTCCTGCGGGCCGCGCTGCACCAGCGCCGTGCCGTGCACTCCTGGTGCGTGGTCCTGGTCTTCTCCTGCATCGCCGTGCTGCTGTGCGTCGTCCAGGCGCCGCGGACGATCCTCGGCACCGCCGCGGCCGCCCTGCCCGGCCTCGCCGCCCTGGCCTGCTTCCAGCAGGTCGTCCGCCAGATCACCCTGACCAGGCCGCCGATGCGCTCGGTACCCCGGCACCGGATGGGACAGGCTCCGCCGGCCGCGGGCGCGGAGGGACAGAAGAACGCGGAGGGCCTGAGGGACCCCGACGCTCGACGGGGCGGGGCCGGGACGCCCCCGCAGGACATCAGTCCCTGAGCCCGGGAGGGCCGCGGACCCCCGCGGCCGGCCGCTGTAGGTTCACCGCATGTCCGTGCACCTCGATCCCCGCCTGCTGCGTGGCTTCGTCGCCGTCGCCGAGGAGTTGCACTTCACGCGCGCCGCGGTGCGGTTGCACGTGGCTCAGCAGGCGCTCAGCCGGGACGTGCGGAGGCTGGAGCGGGAGCTGGGCGCCGAGTTGTTCGTGCGGACCACCCGGCAGGTGACGCTCACCCCCGACGGGGAGCGGCTGCTGCCGTACGCCCGCCGGGTGCTCCAGGCGCAGGACGAACTGCTCGCCGCCTTCGGCCAGGCCCGGCCGTTGCTGGTCGACCTCAACTCCCCGGGCCTGGTCACACCGCGCCGGGTGCTGCACGAGGCACGCGAACTCGCCCCCCGCCACGAGTTGATGGCCCGCTACGAGAGCGGCCTGACGGGAGCCGCCGGAGAACTGCTCGCCGGCCGGCTGGACGCGTCGTTCGGGCGGTTCGCCGGGCTGGACCCGGCGCTGCGGTCCGGGCTCGACCACCAGCCCGTGCGGCTGGAGCCGATGGCGGTCGTGCTGCCGGACGATCACCGGCTGGCCTCGTGGGACACCGTGCCGCTCGCCGAACTGGCCGGCGAGAGCGTCTACGCGGGCGCCGGCAATCCGCGCACACCGGAGTGGACGCGACTCGCACGGCTGCTGTTCGAGGGCAGGGGCATCGAAATAGCGCCACCCGCACCACTGGCCGTCGGGGAAGAGGAGTTCCAGCGGCTCATGGCCAGAACGCGCAACCCCGTCCTGGCCGTCGTGGAGTTCCCGGCGCTCCCGTCGATGGTGGTGCGGCCCCTGGTCGACCCCGTTCCGCTGTCCCCCGTCTCGCTGGTGTGGCGCAAGGGCCTGACCCACCCCGCGTTCGACGCGCTGCGCCGGGCGGCGGCCCGGCTGGCTGCGGAAACGGGCTGGTTGCGCAGGCCCGCGGGTGCCTGGTTGCCGGCCGGAGACGATGTCCTCATGGCGTCTCACGGTTGACACGATTCGACACGGCGCCCACACAGAACCTGCGCGTGCGCTACATTCGACGCCTGAGCACGGTGTGGTACGAGGGGGCGCTCGGACGGGTGGGGGCCCGATCCGACGGCGGGTGCTCAGGTCGGCAAGCGCACCTGAACCATCCCGTGGGGGGAAGTGCGTGCGCGTGAAACAGTGGCGAGAAGACGCCCAACCCGAGTGGCCCGAGGCCGCTACGGCTACCGGAGAAGTCCCGTCGGACAGCGGAGCCCGGGACGGGAGAGCCACTCAGGTCTTCCCCGACCGTGACGTCCGGACGACCGGCCACCGCCTGCCCGCCGGGACGGAGATACTGCGCGGCATTCCCCGCCAGAGCGAGGGCGAGGCCGACTCGCTCGCCCCGCAGCCGGGGAACCGGACCGCTGTCCGCGACCCCTGGCAGGAGCAGGAGGAAGCCGGAGCCGAACCGTCGGCGGACACCCCCGACACCGACGGCCAGACCCACGATCCGCACGAGGTCACCGTCCAGCTCGACGCCGTGCAGCTCGGGGAAGGCTTCCTGCGCCAGGTCAAGGAGGGCCCGGGCGCCGAGGCCGCGGCCGACCGGCCCGTCTTCGTCGACGAGTCCGGCCGCCGCAGCCGCCGCTACCGCCGGATCGGCATGGCCGTCGCCCTGGCCTGCGGGGCCTACGCCGTCGTCATCGCCGCCACGCTGATGTCGGGCAACTCCAACGCGCCCTGGCTGCCCGTGCCGACCAAGGAGGACAACCCGCCGGCCGGGCAGGTCGACACCCCGTCGCTGCCCGCCGAGTCGGCACCGACCACCGGCACCGGCGCCACCGCGCCGGGCAGCACGCCGGCGACCGGCCAGGCCACGGCACCCGCGCCCGGCCCCAGCGCAGCCGCACCCGATGCCACCGCCGGCACCGGCCCTTCCGGCACGTCCGCCAAGCCCTCGCCGAATGCGACCCGAACCGTCCCGGCACCGGGCGGCAAGGCCACCGCCCCGGCTCCCACCAAACCGGCGGACCCGCCGAGCACGCCGGCCACCGACCCGACCCCGACGGCGGAGCCCACGGCCACGCCCACCGAGACGACGGGCACCGGCGGCGACGGCGGCACGGTCGCCGAGGGCCCGGCCGAACCGCAGCCCGTCGCCGAAGGCCCGGCCGAGCCTCAGCCCGTCGCGGAGACGCCCGTCGCGGCTTAGCCCCGTCCGCGAAAGCGGCGCCCACCGCTCCGGGCGCCGCTGCACCGTCCTTCCGGCCGGGCGCCTGTGCGGCACCGGTCCGAGCCGGCCGGTTCGGTCCGAGCCGGCCTGGGCCCGAGCTCTCCGGAGGGGAGCGGGTCCAGCTCGCGATCACCCGCTCCGGCGACCTGCCCCGCTCCCGAAGCGGAAACGGGACCACAAGACATCGCGGAGTGCGCCCGACCACACCGTCCGCCCGCCTCCGTCCCCGCACCACCCCATCCCGCACCACCCGGAGTACCACCACCCATGGCATCCCGTACCCGCCGTTTCGGACCCGCGTCGCGAGCCCGTGGCAGCTTCAGGCGCCGGCGCCTGCCCATGCGTCTGCTGCTGCCCCTGCTCGTACTCGTCGCACTCGGCGCGATGCTCATGCTGCGCGGCTACGTGCACAGCGAGATCCTCGCCGACCACCGCGTCGGCCCGCCCGCGGCGAACGACCGCGTCCCGAAGGACATCCTGAAGGGCGGGCCCGTCATCGACACCCGCAACGGGAAGTCCACCGCTCTGGAACTCCCGGACGGCGAACTGGTCCTGACCTTCGACGACGGCCCCGACCCGATGTGGACGCCCAAGGTCCTCGACGTCCTGAAGAAGCACGACGCCCGGGCCGTCTTCTTCATCACCGGCACCATGGCCTCCCGCCACCCCGACCTCGTCCAGCGCATGGTCGACGAGGGCCACGAGATCGGCCTGCACACCTTCAACCATCCGGACCTGTCGCTGCAGACCAAGAGCCGCGTCGACTGGGAGCTGTCCCAGAACCAGCTCGCGCTGGCCGGGGCCGCCGGTATCCGCACCTCGCTGTTCCGCCCGCCCTACTCGTCGTTCGCCCACAACATGGACAACAACACGTGGCCGGTCACCGAGTACATCGGCAGCAAGGGCTACATCACCATCGTCAACAACACCGACAGCGAGGACTGGCGACGGCCCGGGGTCCAGAAGATCATCAGCAACGCCACGCCGCGGGGCGGCAAGGGCGCCATCGTGCTGATGCACGACTCCGGTGGTGACCGTTCCCAGACCGTGGCCGCGCTCGACACCTACATCTCGGGGCTGCAGGACAAGGGCTACCGCTTCCACACCCTCACCGGCGCCCTGGACGCGCCGAGCGCCCACACCCGCGTCGCCGGGCTGGAGTCGCTGAAGGGCGAGGCGTGGGTCTTCCTGGTGCAGGCGTCCGAGAAGGTGACCGGAGTCCTCGTCGCCGGCCTCGCCGTCGTCGGTGTGCTGGTCTTCGGGCGTCTCGGGCTGATGCTGATCCTCTCCGTGGCGCACGCCCGACGGGTCCGGCGCCGCGATTTCCGCTGGGGCGAACCCGTCACGGAACCGGTGTCCGTCCTCGTGCCCGCCTACAACGAGGCCAAGTGCATCGAGCAGACGGTCCGCTCGCTGGTCGCCAGCGACCACCCCATCGAGGTGCTGGTCATCGACGACGGCTCCAGCGACGGCACCGCCCGCATCGTCGAGAACCTGGGCCTGCCCGGCGTACGCGTCGTCCGCCAGCTCAACGCCGGCAAGCCCGCCGCCCTCAACCGGGGCATCGCCAACGCCAAGTACGACCTGATCGTGATGATGGACGGCGACACCGTCTTCGAGCCGACCACCGTCCGCGAACTCGTCCAGCCCTTCGGCGACCCGCGCGTCGGCGCCGTCGCGGGCAACGCCAAGGTCGGCAACCGTGACTCGCTCATCGGCGCGTGGCAGCACATCGAGTACGTGATGGGCTTCAACCTCGACCGCCGCATGTACGACGTGCTGCGCTGCATGCCCACCATCCCCGGCGCGGTCGGCGCGTTCCGGCGCAGCGCACTGGAACGCGTCGGCGGCATGAGCGACGACACGCTCGCCGAGGACACCGACATCACCATGGCCATGCACCGCGACGGCTGGCACGTGGTGTACGCCGAGAAGGCCGTGGCCTGGACCGAGGCCCCGGAGTCCGTCCAGCAGCTGTGGTCCCAGCGCTACCGCTGGTCGTACGGCACCATGCAGGCCATCTGGAAGCACCGCCGGTCCGTCTTCGAACGGGGGCCCTCGGGCCGCTTCGGCCGGGTGGGCATGCCGCTGGTGTCGATGTTCATGGTCGTGGCGCCGCTGCTGGCCCCGCTGATCGACGTGTTCCTGCTGTACGGGCTGGTGTTCGGCCCCACCGAGAAGACCATCGGCGCCTGGCTGGGCGTCCTCGCGGTGCAGGGCGTGTGCGCGGCCTACGCGTTCCACCTGGACAAGGAACGCATGACCCACCTGATCTCCCTCCCGCTCCAGCAGCTCCTCTACCGCCAGCTCATGTACGTCGTGCTGCTCCAGTCCTGGATCACCGCCCTCACCGGCGGCCGGCTGCGCTGGCAGAAGCTGCGGCGCACGGGCGCGGTGGGCCTGCCCGGGGGCGGCACAGCCGCGCCCCAGGCGATGGACGGGAGGCCGGTCGGATGACCACGGCCCCTGTCACCGAGGCTCCCCGGCAGGAGTCGGCCGCCGGCCGGAAGCCCGGCCGCGACCGGTACTTCGACCTGCTGCGCGCCCTCGCCCTCTTCCGCGTGGTCCTCTACCACCTCACGGGCTGGGCCTGGCTGCCGCTGCTGTTCCCGTCCATGGGCGTGATGTTCGCGCTCGCCGGGAGCCTCATGACCCGCTCGCTGAACCGCCCGGCCCTGCAGGTGATCCGCGGCCGGATGCGCCGGCTGCTGCCCCCGCTGTGGCTGCTGGGCGTCGTCGGCGTCACCGGCATGGTCCTCCAGGGCTGGGGCCCCGACGCGGACGGGCACCCCGGCTGGTGGCTGCTCCACCTCACCTTCTGGATCGTCCCGCTCAGCGACCCGCCGTACGCGGAGGGCCTGCCCGGCATCCACGGCTTCATCGGCGAGAACTGGGCCGCCGACCTCGCGGGCCCGCTCTGGTACATCCGCGCCTACCTCTGGTTCGTCCTGCTGTCCCCGGTGCTGCTGAAGGCCCTGCGCGCCCTGCCGGCCCTCACGATCCTCGCGCCCATCGCCCTGGCCGTCGCCTTCGAGCAGGAGTGGCTCGCACTGCCCGGCGAGCGGATCCCCTCGGCGCTCACGGACTTCTCCACCTTCGGCGCCTGCTGGATCCTCGGCATGGCCCACCAGGAGGGCATCCTGCGGCGGCTGCCGCGCTACATCGTGCCGTCCGTCGCACCCGTCATCGCCCTGGCCGGTCTCTGGTACGCCCTGCACCACGACTTCGGCACCGGCAACGACCTGGACAGCATGCCGCTGGCCCAGGCCCTGTGGTCGTTCGGCACGGTGTTCCTGCTGCTGCACCTCAGCCCGTCCTGGACGGAGTGGCCGCGCCGGCTGCGCCCCTTCGCGGGGACGATCACCCTGCTCAACTCCCGTGCCGTGACCATCTACCTGTGGCACAACACCTGCATCCTGATCGCCGCGACCCTGTGGGACCGGCTGTGGGGCTTCCCCCTGCTGGAACAGAACGTCCCCGGGCTGCTGGAGAGTGTGTGGCCGGTGCTGGCCCTGGTCTGGGTACTGATCGGGTGCTGCGTCCTGGTGTTCGGCTGGGCGGAGGATCTGGCGGCCAAGCAGAGGCCACGGTTGTGGCCGACGAAGGAGCCGGGGCTGAGGGCTCGCGGGGGGCGGAGGCGGACGGTACCCGGCAGCTGAGCCGGCCCGCGCGTGTGGAAAACTGCCCGAGTTGCGCTTGTGAACAGGGTGATCCGGGGGAGCGGTGGGATGAGTAAGCGGCAGATGCAGAAGATGCTGCGGCTGATGGCGAGCGGGGAACCGGTCGAACTCACCAGCCCGATGGCGTCCGTGAAGAAGCTCGCCCGGCTGGCCTTCGTCGCCCAGCAGTTCGGCTACGAGTACGCCGACGTCCGCCAGAGCAGCGGCCGCAACGGCGCGCTCACCATGCTGCTCCTGCCCGACCCGAGCCCGCAGGCCCGGGCCCGGGCCGGGCAGAACTGGGCGCGGTACCCCGACGCGGCCGACGGGGTCTCCGTGCCGCCCGTCGTGCCGGACGCCTTCGAACTCCTCAAGGCCCGCATCAACTTCGACCTCACCGGCAAGAACGCCGAGAAGCGCATGGGGTACGGGGCCCTGGGCGTCACCATCGGCTGCGCGATCCTCGGCTTCCGTTTCGGCGGCCAGTCCGATGACTTCGTCGCGGCCGGTGTGGTGTGGGTGCTGCTCATGGCGGTCTTCGGCATCGGCCTCGTGGTGACGCGCAAGCGCAACGCCAAGTTCGCTGCCCGGTTGCAGGCGGCCGGCTTCCTGCCGGTGACGGACGAGAACGGCCGGACGCGGTATCTGCCGCCGGGGGCGCAGCCGCCCGGGCAGGGCAATCCGTTCGCGCCCGGCCCGTACGCGCAGCAGGCCCCCGGCCCGTACGCGCAGCACGCCCCGGGCCCGAATGCCCAGCACGCCCCGGGCCCGTACGCCCAGCACGCCCCGGGCCCGTACGCCCAGCCGACCCCGGGCCCGTATGCCCAGCCGGCACCGGCACCGGCACAGGCGCCGTACGGCGGCCAGCCCGCTCCGGGTCCCTCCCAGGGGCAGCCCGCCCCGGCCCCGTACCCCGGCCTGCCCGCCCCCGGCCCCTACGGGGCGCAGCACCCGGGCCCGTACAACCAGCCCTACCCCCAGCAGCCGCCGCACTGGCAGCCCCCGCAGCGCTGACGCGGAAACCGCCCGGAACCTCTCATCCCGCCCCGGCCCGGGGTGAGAGCAAAGTTCCCTCGCGGACACCCGCGGTGCCACAGGAAGGAAACGCGCCCTCCCTACCTTCGGGGTCAGTCACTCGAAGCACGACCGAGCCCCGGAGCACAGTGGAGGCGTCATGACAGGCCCTGGCACGGCACCCGCACCCCCGAGCAAGGGCGGACGCTGGATCCAGCACTGGGATCCGGAGAACGAGACGTTCTGGAAGGAGACCGGAGAGAAGGTCGCCCGCCGGAACCTCTACTTCTCCGTCCTGTCCGAGCACATCGGATTCTCGATCTGGACCCTGTGGTCCGTGCTGGTGCTCTTCATGGGCCCGGAGTACGGGCTCACCCCGGCCGACAAGTTCATGCTGACCTCGATGGTCACGCTCGTCGGCGCCGTCGTCCGCGTCCCCTACACCTTCGCCGTGGCGATCTTCGGCGGACGGAACTGGACGATCATCTCCGCGGCCCTCCTGCTGATCCCGACCTGCGCCGCGTTCGCCGTGATGGAGCCGGGTACCTCCTTCTCCACGTTCCTGCTCGTGGGCCTGCTGGCCGGTATCGGCGGCGGCAACTTCGCCTCCTCCATGACCAACATCAACGCCTTCTTCCCGCTGCGGAAGAAGGGCTGGGCCCTTGGCCTCAACGCGGGCGGCGGCAACATCGGCGTACCGGTGATCCAGCTGGCCGCGCTCGGGATCATCGGCGCCGGCGGCGGGCCGCGAGTGCTGCTCGGGATGTACATCCCGCTGATCGTCGTAGCCGCCGTCATGGCCGCGCTGTTCATGGACAACCTGGAGAACGTCAAGAACGACACCGGTGCCGCCAAGGACGCCGCGCGGGACGCCCACACGTGGATCATGTCCTTCCTCTACATCGGCACGTTCGGGTCGTTCATCGGCTACAGCTTCGCCTTCGGGCAGGTCCTCCAGAACCAGTTCGGACGCACCCCCCTGGAGGCGGCGTACGTCACCTTCATCGGTCCGCTCCTCGGCTCGCTGATCCGGCCCCTGGGCGGCTGGATGGCCGACAAGTACGGCGGCGCGAAGATCAGCCTGTGGAACTACGTCGCCATGGGTGCAGCCACGGCGGTCCTGATCGGCGCCTCCATGGAGAAGTCGCTGGCGCTGTTCACCGCGGCGTTCGTGGTGCTGTTCGTGCTCAGCGGGCTCGGCAACGGCTCGACGTTCAAGATGATCCCGGGCATCTTCCAGAACAAGGCCCTGGCCAAGGGACTGGAAGGCGAGGAGGCCGCGGCGTACGGGCGGCGGCTCTCCGGGGCCTCCATGGGGCTGATCGGAGCGGTGGGCGCGCTCGGCGGTGTCGGCATCAACCTCGCCTTCCGCCAGTCCTTCCTCTCCTACGGCTCGGGCACCGGGGCGTTCGTCGCCTTCCTCGCCTTCTACGCGGTCTGCTTCGTGGTCACCTGGGCCGTATACCTTCGCCGTACGGCACCCCGGGTACCCGTCACCACGGCGAGCTCGGAGGCGAAGCCGCAGCTCAGTTACGCCGAGGTGTGACGTAACACCAGCGACATCAAGCCGATCCGGGCCTGTCACGAGCCGTTGACAGGCTCGATCGGCATGTAGGTACGCCGTACCCACGAAGTACGACGACTGGATGCGGGACGAGAGCCATGTACGAGGAAGAACAGCGACCGGACCACGGGCCCCTGGCGGGTTTCACCGTGGGTGTGACGGCCGCGCGCCGGGCCGATGAGCTCGGGGTGCTGCTGCAGCGACGCGGTGCCGCCGTCCTGCACGCCCCTGCCCTGCGGATCGTGCCGCTCGCCGACGACAGCGAGCTGCTGGCCGCGACGAAGGAGATCATCGAGCAGGTGCCGGACATCGTCGTGGCCACGACCGCGATCGGCTTCCGGGGCTGGGTCGAGGCCGCCGACGGCTGGGGGCTGGGGGAGGAGCTGCTGGCGCGGCTGGGCGGCGTACGGATCATGGCGCGCGGGCCGAAGGTCAAGGGCGCGGTCCGGGCCGCCGGGCTGACGGAGGAGTGGTCGCCGTCGTCGGAGTCCATGGCGGAGGTGCTGGACCGGCTGCTGGAGGAGGGCGTCGACGGTCTGCGGATCGCCATCCAGCTGCACGGTGAGCCCCTGCCCGGGTTCGTGGAGGCGCTGCGGGAGGGCGGGGCCGAGGTGGTCGGGGTGCCCGTCTACCGCTGGATGCCGCCGGAGGACATCACCCCGGTCGACCGCCTGCTGGACGCGACGGTCGGCCGGGCCCTGGACGCGGTCACCTTCACCAGCGCGCCCGCAGCTGCCTCCCTCCTCTCCCGCGCGGAGGAGCGCGGCCTGCTCGACGAGGTCCTGGCGGCGCTGGCCCACGACGTCCTGCCGGCCTGTGTGGGCCCGGTCACCGCCCTGCCCCTGCAGTCCCGCGGCATCGACACGATCCAGCCGGAGCGCTTCCGGCTCGGCCCCCTGGTGCAGCTCCTCTGCCAGGAACTCCCCGCGCGGGCCCGCTCCTTCCCCGTCGCCGGGCACCGCGTGGAGATCCGGGGCCACGCCGTCCTGGTCGACGGCCATCTCAAACCGGTCCCGCCCGCCGGCATGTCCCTCCTGCGCGCCCTCTCCCGGCGCCCCGGTTGGGTCGTGGCCCGCGCGGACCTCCTGCGTGCCCTCCCCGGCTCCGGCCGCGACGAGCACGCGGTCGAAACGGCCATGGCCCGCCTCCGCACGGCCCTCGGCACCCCGAAGCTGATCCAGACGGTGGTCAAGCGGGGCTACCGCCTGGCCCTGGACCCGAGCGCGGAGACGAAGTACGCGGACGCGTGAGCCCGTCCGGGGGTTGAGCCGGAACACGCCATACGCGGGACCGCGGCGGAAACCGGCCGCGGGGCGCGGTCCGGCACGGGGCCGGATCCGCGTGGCCTGAACGCGTGTCCCCTCCGGGCGGCCGTCACGTCGAGGTGTGTGCGAGGGGTTTCCGGCGCCGTAGCGGGCAGGCACTGTAAGAGGGAGCGGTTTACCGGCCCTCTCACTGGCGTCTCACCCAAGCCCTCGCGACCGGGGTGAACCCCTAGGCGGTGACAGGCACATGGCACTGGGTACGGCCACGGCCCCCTACGAGCTGCGCTTCGACGCCGGGCGGGCCTGCCTGGACCTGCTCTCCACCACGCACCCGGAGGAGCGGCTGGACTCCGTGGACGTGCTGCGCGCCTGGATCACCGGCTCCGGACTCGTCCCGGCGGACACCGCCCTGCCCCACGCGGACACCGGCTGGCTGCTCGCCTTCCGTGAACTGCGCGCCCAGATCGACCGGTTGGTGCGCTGCCGCCCGAGACCCGGCGTCGCGACGTACGACCTCGCGCTCGCCCGCGTCAACGACCTGGCCCGCACCGCGCCCCCGGCCCCGCGCGCGGTGCGCGGCGAAGACGGCCAGCTCCTGCGGCGGTTGGACGGCCCGCCCGGCTGCGCCGCCCTGCTCGCGGTCGTCGCCCGGGACGCCGTGGACCTGCTGACCGACCCCGTCGCGCGCGCGGCCCTGCGCCAGTGCGAAGGCGACAACTGCCCCATCGTGTACCTCGACACCTCCCGGGGACGCAGGAGGCGCTGGTGCTCCAGTGAGGTCTGCGGGAACCGCGAAAGGGTCGCCCGGCATCGTCGCCGCGCGGCACTCGCCCGCGCGTAAAACGGAATTGAGTGGTCCGTGCACTCAATTTCCCTGTCCTAAATGCGACTTCTGCGACCGCACTGTCGAAGTGATTTCGATTACATGTCGTTTACCTACGCCACCGTAGGGAAGGGCTGGCTTGAAGTTGCCGATGTGGCGGAAATGTAAAGAACGCGGGGTGGGAATGTGACCCCATGTCCAGCTCGTCACGTCACCTCGAAGAAATCTGTCACGTCTCTTTGAACACCCAACGGCTCGCGTCCGTACGGCTTGTGGAGCGACCGACTGGGGGAACCCCCGGACACCGGAGGTGGGCGTGCGCAAGGATTCCGTCGTGGCCAATGAACGTGCACCGAGGGCCCGACATCGCATGTCCCAGCCCTCGGAACCCGATGAGGAGCTGATGCGTGCGCTCTATCGCGAACACGCCGGACCCCTGCTGGCATACGTCCTGCGCCTGGTCGCCGGAGACCGGCAGCGCGCCGAGGACGTCGTGCAGGAGACGCTCATCCGTGCCTGGAAGAACGCCGGTCAGCTCAACAGAGCGACCGGATCGGTACGCCCCTGGCTGGTGACGGTCGCCCGGCGCATCGTCATCGACGGCCACCGCAGCCGGCAGGCCCGGCCGCAGGAGGTCGACCCGTCGCCGCTGGAGGTCATCCCCGCGGAGGACGAGATCGACAAGGCGCTGTGGCTGATGACTCTCTCGGACGCACTCGACGACCTGACGCCCGCCCACCGGGAGGTGCTCGTCGAGACGTATTTCAAGGGGCGTACCGTCAATGAGGCGGCCGAGACCCTGGGCATACCCAGCGGCACCGTCCGCTCCAGGGTCTTCTACGCCCTGCGTTCGATGAAGCTCGCACTGGAGGAGCGGGGGGTGACGGCGTGATGAGTGTTTACGGGGGTAACCAAGGGTTCGGTACGGGAGGCATGGGTATGTCTGGCCCCATGCAGGAATCTCCGGTGCCGAACGAGCACGAGACCGTCGGCGCCTACGCCCTCGGCATCCTCGACGACGCCGAAGCAACCGCTTTCGAGGCCCACCTCGCCACCTGCGAATGGTGCGCCCAGCAGCTCGACGAACTGGCCGGCATGGAGCCGATGCTCGCCGCCCTCGCCGACCTCCCCGGATCCGGCAGCACACCCGCGATCGGCGATTCCCTGTCCGCGAAGCCCCGGCCGCGCCTGGTGGAGAAGCTGGTCGACGAGGTCGCCGACCGCCGCGCCCAGAAGCGCCGCCGCAGCTTCTACATGGTGGCCGCGGCCGGTGCGCTGATCATCGGCGGCCCGTTCGTCGCGGTCGCGACCAATGGCGGCGACAGCGGCGGCGGTGCGGAGAACCGCCCGCTCGCGGCCAGCCCCGCCAAGGCCGCCTTCGACGGCATCTCCGACAAGATCACCGCCACCGACCCGAACACCAAGGTCTCCGCCACCGTCGCCCTCCAGAAGAAGGACTGGGGCACGGGCATGGTCCTGGAGCTGAAGAACGTCAAGGGCCCGCTGAAGTGCGCCCTCGTCGCGGTCGGCAAGAACGGCGAGCGCGAGACCCTCTCCTCCTGGTCCGTCCCGGAGTGGGGCTACGGCCTGCCGGACGCCAAGTCCGACAAGGCCAAGGAGCCCCTGTACGTGCAGGGCGGCGCCGCCTTCGAGCCGAACGAGATCGACCACTTCGAGGTCGTCACCTTCGACGGCAAGCGGCTGGTCGAGGTCGACGCGTAGGGCCGTTCGGCGGCCTGGCGGGCGCCAATGGGGCAAAAGACCCCGCGCCTGCCTGCCGGCCCGTAGCTTCCAGGGGTCCCCTTCGCGTACGGTTGACGGCTGCCCAGCACGTCAGAAGGGGGCCCGGTGGCCGCTCAGGCTCACAGACAAGGCGCGGTCGGTTCGGTGCACGATTCGGTTCGTGACCGGGAGATCCGCGTCGAACAGGAACACCTCGACCGGGTGTACCGGCGCCTCGAGGAGAAGATCCACGAGGCGGAGTTCCTGATGCAGGACGCGGCCCGGCGCGGGCAGGTCGGCACCCCCGGCGCACTCGCCGAACGGGACGCGCAGGTCTTCCGCGCGGGCATCCACCTCAGCCGGCTGAACAACGAGTTCGAGGACTTCCTCTTCGGCCGGATCGACCTGCTGACCGGCAAGGACGGCAAGAAGGGCCCCGACGGGGCGTACACCGCCATCGAGCCGGCGGAGGGCGCCGTACGCCTCGACAACACCGCCGACATCGCCGAAACCCTGCACATCGGCCGCATCGGAGTCCTCGACCAGGACTACGCGCCGCTGGTCATCGACTGGCGGGCCCCGGCCGCCGCCCCCTTCTACCGCTCCACCCCGGTCGACCCCGGCCGGGTCGTCCGCCGCCGCGTCATCCGCTCCAAGGGCCGCCGGGTGCTGGGCGTCGAGGACGACCTCATGCGCCCCGAGCTGACGGCGTACCTCGACGGCGGCGAGCTGCCCGTCATCGGCGACGGCGCCCTGATGGCCGCGCTCGGCCAGGCCCGCAGCCACACCATGCGCGACATCGTCGCCTCCATCCAGGCCGAGCAGGACCTGGTCATCCGCGCCCCCGCCGCCTCGGTGACGTACGTCGAGGGCGGCCCGGGCACCGGCAAGACCGCCGTGGCCCTGCACCGCGCCGCCTATCTCCTCTACCAGGACCGGCGCCGGTACGCGGGCGGCATCCTGATCGTCTCGCCGACCCCGCTGCTCGTCGCCTACACCGAGGGCGTGCTGCCCTCCCTCGGCGAGGAGGGCCAGGTCGCCATCCGCGCCATCGGCTCCCTGGTCGAGGGCAGCGAGGCCACCCTCTACGACTCCCCGTCCGTGGCCCGCGCCAAGGGCTCCTCCCGCATGCTCAAAGTGCTGCGCAAGGCAGCGCGCGGCGCCCTCGAGCTGAACGATCCGCCGGCCCGGCTGCGCGTGGTCGCCTTCGGCCGCCGCCTGGAGCTGGAAGCCGGGGAGCTCGACGGCATCCGCCGCTCCGCCCTCGGCGGCACCGCCCCCGTGAACCTGCTGCGCCCGCGCGCCCGCAAGCTCCTCCTGGACGCCCTGTGGGAGCGGTCCGGCGCGGCCGGCCGGCACAGCGACCCGGAGCTCGCGGCCGAGCTGCGCTCCTCCTTCGACGAGGACATCACCTCCGAGGACGCCTTCATCGCCTTCCTCGACGCCTGGTGGCCGGAGCTGACCCCGGCGGCCGTCCTGGACGCCATGGCCGACGAACGGCGCCTCGGCCGCTGGGCCCGCCGGATCCTCAACCCCGGCGAGGTCCGCAAGGTCGCCCGCTCGCTCAGGCGCGAGGGCCGCTCGGTGCACGACATCGCCCTGCTCGACGAGCTCCAGGCCGTCCTCGGCGCCCCGGCCCGCCCGCGCAGGAAGCGCGAACTCGACCCGCTCGACCAGCTCACCGGCCTGGAGGAGCTGATGCCGGTGCGCGAGGAGTCGCAGCGCGAGCGCGCCGAGCGCCTCGCGCAGGAACGCGTCGAGTACGCGCACGTCATCGTCGACGAGGCGCAGGACCTCACCCCGATGCAGTGGCGCATGGTCGGCCGCCGCGGCCGGCACGCCACCTGGACGGTCGTCGGCGACCCGGCGCAGTCCTCCTGGTCCGACCCGGACGAGGCAGCCGAGGCCCGCGACGAGGCCCTCGGCACCCGCCCCCGCCGCCGCTTCGAGCTGACGGTGAACTACCGCAACCCGGCCGAGATCGCCGACCTGGCCTCGAAGGTCCTCGCCCTCGCCATGCCCGGCTCCGTGTCACCGAAGGCGGTCCGCTCCACCGGCGTCGAGCCCCGCTTCACCGTCGTGGAGGACACGCTGGGCGCGACCGTCCGCGACGAGGCGGCCCGGCTGCTGGAGCGCGTCGACGGCACGGTCGGCGTGGTCGTCGCCATGCAGCGCCGCGAGGAGGCCCGCCGCTGGCTCGCCGGTCTCGGCGACCGGGTCGTGGCCCTCGGCAGCCTGGAGGCGAAGGGCCTGGAGTACGACGCGACGGTCGTGGTCTCCCCGGCGGAGATCGCCGACGAGTCCCCGGCCGGACTGCGCGTCCTCTACGTCGCGCTGACCCGTGCCACCCAGCAGCTCACGGTCGTCTCGGCCGACCGGGACGAGCCCGACGCGGCGGGAATCCCGGACCTGCTCAGGGACTGAGCCGGGTTACCCACTTGCCGGCGAAATGAACTCCCGGTACGGGAATGGCCTTACGGGATCTGTTTGTTAGCCTGGATGTGGCACCGGCTCGATCCAAGCCCCCGGGCCCAACCTTCGTCGCTACGAGCGACCACTTGCCGCGAGGCGAGCATGGCGGGTCGGTGCCACTCAACTGCGAAGAGACCCACGTCCACGTGACGTGGGTCTCTTTTTGCCGGCGCATTCCGCGAACAAAACGTTCGCAATCGAGGGCGGCTACCTGCTACTCAGCGGTAGGTGCGACGATCGGACGGCACAACTCAGCGTCAGGTGAAAGCAGAGGAAGTCGGCCATGGCAACGGCGCCCAGCGTCTCCTACTCGATGACGGTCCGGCTGGAGGTGCCCGCGAGCGGAACCGCCGTCTCGCAGCTCACCACCGCCGTGGAGTCCTCCGGAGGCTCGGTGACCGGCCTCGACGTCACCGCATCCGGTCACGAGAAGCTCCGTATCGACGTCACCATCGCGGCCACGTCGACCGCGCACGCGGACGAGATCGTGGAGGAACTCCGCGGCATCGAGGGAGTCACCCTGGGCAAGGTCTCGGACCGGACCTTCCTCATGCACCTCGGCGGCAAGATCGAGATGGCGTCCAAGCACCCCATCCGCAACCGTGACGACCTGTCCATGGTCTACACGCCGGGCGTGGCCCGCGTCTGCATGGCCATCGCCGAGAACCCCGAGGACGCCCGTCGCCTCACCATCAAGCGCAACTCCGTTGCGGTCGTGACGGACGGCTCCGCCGTGCTGGGCCTGGGCAACATCGGCCCGAAGGCCGCGCTGCCCGTCATGGAGGGCAAGGCGGCCCTCTTCAAGCGGTTCGCCGGCATCGACGCCTGGCCGATCTGCCTCGACACCCAGGACACCGACGCGATCGTCGAGATCGTCAAGGCGATCGCCCCGGGCTTCGCGGGCATCAACCTGGAGGACATCTCCGCCCCGCGCTGCTTCGAGATCGAGGCCCGGCTGCGCGAGGCCCTGGACATCCCCGTCTTCCACGACGACCAGCACGGCACCGCGATCGTCGTCCTCGCCGCGCTCACCAACGCCCTGCGCGTCGCGGCCAAGGCCATGGAGAACATCCGCGTCGTCATGTCCGGCGCCGGCGCCGCCGGTACGGCCATCCTCAAACTGCTGCTCGCCGCGGGCGTCAAGAACGCCGTCGTCGCCGACATCCACGGCGTCGTGCACGCCGGCCGCGAGGACCTCGTGGACGCCGCCCCGGACTCGGCGCTGCGCTGGATCGCCGACAACACCAACCCCGAGGGCCTCACGGGCACCCTCAAGGAGGCCGTGCGCGGCGCCGACGTCTTCATCGGCGTCTCGGCCCCGAACGTCCTCGACGGCGACGACGTGGCCGCCATGGCCGACGACGCGATCGTGTTCGCGCTCGCGAACCCGGACCCCGAGGTCGACCCGGCAATCGCCCGCCAGACCGCGGCCGTTGTCGCCACCGGCCGTTCGGACTTCCCTAACCAGATCAACAACGTGCTGGTCTTCCCGGGTGTCTTCCGCGGTCTGCTGGACGCGCAGTCGCGGACGGTCAACACCGAGATGATGCTGGCCGCCGCGAAGGCCCTGGCCGACGTGGTGACCGAGGACGAGCTGAACCCGAACTACATCATCCCGAGCGTCTTCAACGACAAGGTCGCGGGCGCCGTCGCCGGCGCCGTCCGGGAGGCCGCCAAGGCGGTCGGCGCGATGGCCGGCAGCCCGTCCGGAGTCTGAGGCCGAGGCCGGACCGGGCCCCCACGGGGCCCGGCCCCGGGACTGTGAGTAACCCCACGGCGGCCCGGAACCCGGCGCGTCGCAAGAACCCTGTCAGCAGCGCAGCTATCGTGGCGAAAGGCTCAGGCCCTCTTTTCGTGTGACTCCCCAAGGGTGTTCTCACGACTCCTGCGGGTGCCGGATTGGCTTTCCCGCCGCAGGTAGGGGCAGGATGCGTCCCTGGGCGCGAGGGTCTGACGACGGACCCGGGTCCGGGGACTCATCGAGGACCCTGGCAGCATCGGCTTCGATCTGACGCCTCAACGGCAAGATGAACACGGGAGTAACAACATGAACCGCAGTGAGCTGGTGGCCGCGCTGGCCGACCGCGCCGAGGTGACTCGCAAGGACGCCGACGCCGTGCTGGCCGCTTTCGCCGACGTCGTCGGCGACATCGTCTCCAAGGGCGACGAGAAGGTCACCATCCCCGGCTTCCTGACCTTCGAGCGCACCCACCGTGCCGCTCGCACCGCCCGCAACCCGCAGACCGGCGAGCCCATCCAGATCCCCGCCGGCTACAGCGTGAAGGTCTCCGCGGGCTCGAAGCTCAAGGAAGCGGCCAAGGGCAAGTAACCCTGCCGTTCGCACGCCGGCGGTGTGCGAACCACAGTGAGTGACATCAAAGGGGCGGCCACCCGAACCGGGTGGCCGCCCCTTTGGCGTCTTGACGCGAGCTACCCGAGCGCCTTGCCCGGCAGCTCCACCTTCGCGCCCAGCTCCACGAGCTTCTCCATGAAGTTCTCGTAGCCGCGGTTGATGAGGCCGATGCCGTGGACCCGGGACGTGCCCTGGGCCGCCAGCGCCGCGATGAGGTACGAGAAGCCGCCACGCAGGTCGGGGATGACCAGATCCGCGCCCTGGAGCCTGGTGGGGCCCGAGACGACCGCGGAGTGGAGGAAGTTGCGCTGGCCGAAGCGGCAGTCGGAGCCGCCCAGGCACTCGCGGTACAGCTGTATGTGCGCGCCCATCTGGTTCAGCGCGGACGTGAAGCCGAGGCGGGACTCGTAGACCGTCTCGTGGACGATGGACAGGCCCGTGGCCTGCGTCAGGGCCACCACCAGCGGCTGCTGCCAGTCGGTCTGGAAGCCGGGGTGGACGTCCGTCTCCAGGGCGATGGACTTCAGCTGTCCGCCCGGGTGCCAGAAGCGGATGCCCTCGTCGTCGATCTCGAAGGCCCCGCCCACCTTCCGGTAGGTGTTCAGGAACGTCATCATCGAGCGCTGCTGCGCGCCGCGGACGTAGATGTTGCCCTCGGTCGCCAGCGCCGCCGACGCCCAGGACGCGGCCTCCAGCCGGTCCGACAGGGCGTGGTGGGTGTAGCCGCCGAGTTTGTCGACACCGGTGATGCGGATCGTCCGGTCGGTGTCCATCGCGATGATCGCGCCCATCTTCTGCAGCACGCAGATGAGGTCCTCGATCTCCGGCTCGACGGCCGCGTTGGACAGCTCCGTGACGCCCTCCGCGAGGACGGCCGTCAGCAGCACCTGCTCGGTCGCGCCGACGGACGGGTACGGCAGCCGGATCTTCGTGCCGCGCAGCCGCTGCGGCGCCTCCAGGTACTGGCCGTCGTCCCGCTTCTCGATGCGCGCGCCGAACTGGCGCAGCACGTCGAAGTGGAAGTCGATGGGCCGGCCGCCTATGTCGCAGCCGCCGAGCCCGGGGATGAACGCGTGGCCGAGGCGATGCAGCAGCGGGCCGCAGAACAGGATCGGGATACGGCTGGAACCGGCGTGGGCATCGATGTCAGCGACGTTGGCGCTCTCCACGCGCGTCGGGTCCATCACCAGTTCGCCGGGTTCGTCACCCGGACGGACCGTCACACCGTGCAGCTGCAGCAGACCCCGTACGACCCGAACGTCGCGGATGTCCGGAACATTGCGCAGCCGGCTCGGAGCGCTGCCCAGCAGCGCTGCGACCATGGCCTTCGGTACGAGGTTCTTCGCACCGCGGACACGGATCTCGCCCTCCAGCGGGGTTCCGCCGTGGACAAGCAGGACATCGTCGTTGACGGTCATGAATCTCGCGTTCCGTGGAGTCGGGCAGGGGCCAGGAGGGAAAGGGTAATCGCCCACCACCCCCCTTCTGTAAGCCTGAGTAAGACCCAGCCACGTCATAGCTCTGTCACAACACGAACCGTTCCGGGCCGGGCACGTGGGGTCACGGCCGGTTTCGTGCGCGTGGGACGCATCAGTGCGCCCTGAGCTGCGTTCCCTCCCTGTGCCGCATTGCCTCCCCACGCGAAGGGAGAATGCGGGATCATTTCTGCCATGACCGAGGTGTCCTCGCTCACAGGGCGGTTGCTCGTGGCCACCCCCGCCCTGGCGGACCCCAACTTCGACCGTGCGGTGGTGCTGCTCCTCGACCACGACGAGGAGGGCTCCCTCGGTGTCGTCCTGAACCGCCCCACTCCGGTGGACGTCGGCGACATCCTGGAGGGCTGGGGGGACCTCGCCGTGGAACCGGGTGTGGTGTTCCAGGGCGGCCCGGTGTCGCTGGACTCGGCCCTCGGGGTCGCGGTCGTTCCCGGCGGCGCGTCCGGCGAGGCCACTCCGCTGGGCTGGCGCCGGGTGCACGGCGCGATCGGCCTGGTCGACCTGGAGGCCCCGCCGGAGCTGCTGGCCTCGGCCCTCGGCTCCCTGCGCATCTTCGCCGGGTACGCCGGCTGGGGCCCGGGCCAGCTGGAGGACGAGCTGGTGGACGGCGCGTGGTACGTCGTCGAGTCGGAGCCGGGCGACGTCTCGTCCCCGTCTCCCGAGCGGCTCTGGCGCGAGGTGCTGCGCCGCCAGCGCAGCGAGCTGGCGATGGTCGCGACGTACCCGGACGACCCTTCGCTCAACTGATGCGTGTGAGCTTCAGTACCCTTGGCCCTATGAGCACTCTCGAGCCCGAGCGCGGGACTGGTACGGGGACCCTCGTTGAGCCGACGCCGCAGACCTCCCACGGTGACGGTGACCACGAGCGCTTCGCCCATTACGTCCAGAAGGACAAGATCATGGCGAGCGCCCTCGACGGCACCCCCGTCGTGGCGCTGTGCGGGAAGGTCTGGGTGCCGGGCCGCGACCCGAAGAAGTACCCCGTGTGTCCCATGTGCAAGGAGATCTACGAGTCCATGAGCTCCGGCGACGACGACAAGGGCAAGGGCGGCAAGTAGGCCCGACCCGCGGGGCGTGAGGCCCCCAGGGCGCGTTTTGCGCGCCCTGGGGGCTTTTGTGCTGTCCGGGCGTTGCACGGGGTGCGTCTGCCGGTCACAGAGTGGTTGAGACCTCTTGTGGGCGTGTTCATGCAGTCCCTAGCCTCCGATGTGTTGTGCACAGCGAAACCTTCATTGCGCATGTTGCAACACACCTTCGGAGGAGCACTCCATGAAGCTGTCCGTCCGTTTTGCCGGGCTCACCGCGCTCGCCGCTCTCGTGGCCACCGGGTGCGCGCCCCAGACCTCCTCGAACTCCTCCCCCGACAAGGACGAGAAGACCGGCACGCTGCGCGTGTGGCTCTTCCAGGAGGTCGGCAACGCACCCAAGCAGAAGGTCGTCGACTCCGTCGTCGCCGGCTTCGAGAAGGCCCACAAGGGCACGAAGGTCGAGGTCGAGTACATCCCGATCGACACCCGCGCCCAGCGCGTCAAGGCCGCCTTCAACGACCCCGCCTCCGCGCCCGACGTGATGGAGTACGGCAACACCGACACGGCCGGCTATGTGAAGGACGGCGGACTCCTGGACGTCACGGAGGAGTTCGGCGACTGGAGCGAGGCGAAGGACACCGACCCGACGGCCAGGCAGTCGGTGACGGTGGACGGCAAGCTCTACGGCGCCCCCTTCTACGTCGGTGTCCGCGCCCTGTACTACCGCACGGACGTGTTCAGGGAGCTCGGCCTGTCCGTCCCGGAGACGATGGACGAACTCGCCTCCACCGCCCGCGCGATACGCGCCGCGAAGCCCGAGCTGTACGGGCTGGTGGTCGGCGGTGCCTACACCTACGGCGCGATGCCGTTCGTGTGGGCCAACGGCGGTGAGATCGCGAGCGGCAAGGGCGGCTCGTACGCGTCCGGCATCGACAGCCCTCAGGCCCGCAAGGGCATCAAGGCGTACACGTCCCTGTTCGGCGACGACAACTGCCCGGCCGCCAAGTGCGCGGGCATGGGCGGCAACGACACGGTCTCCGCGTTCGCCGCGGGCAAGGCCGGCATGGCCATCGGCGGCGACTTCAGCCACACCGCCGTCGAGGCCGGGAAGGTCAAGGGCAAGTACGCCGTCGTCCCGCTGCCCGGAGTCAAGTCCGGCTCGATCGCACCAGCCTTCGCGGGCGGCAACAACATCGGCGTCCTGAAGAGCACCTCGCACCGCACGCTCGCCGTACAGCTGATGGAGCAGCTCGCCTCCAAGAAGACGCAGGGCGAACTCTTCGAGGCGATGGGCTTCCTGCCGACCTTCACGGACGTCCGCCAGCAGGTCGCGCGGCAGGAGCCGTTCGTGAAGCCCTTCGTGCGGACCCTCTCCGCCGGGACCAAGTTCGTCCCCGCGTCGCCCGCCTGGGCCCAGATCGACTCCTCCCTCGTCCTGCCGACGATGTTCCAGGAGGTCATCAGCGGCAAGAAGGACGTCGCACAGGCCTCTGAGGACGCCGCGAAGAAGATGAACACCGCGTTCGGCTCCGCGGGGTGAGCCGGGTGAACGACCACCACACGGAAACGACGGACACCGACGGGGGCGGGGCCGCGGGTGCGTCGGCGGGAGTGGTCCCGGAGGGCTCCGTCGCGGTCCGTGCCCGGCAGGGCGGTGGCTCGCCCGGCCGGACCCCGGGCAAGGGCGACCGGGGGAACCGGAGCGGCCGGACGGGCTCGCGCCGGGCCGCGTCCGGCACGTCCCCGCTCGTGTCCGGCGGCTGGACGCCGTGGCTGTATCTCGCGCCCGCGCTCGTCGTGCTCGGGGGGCTGCTCGTCTACCCGATCTACCAGCTCGGGCTGATCTCCTTCTTCCAGTACACGCAGGCACAGGTCAGCGGCGGCGAGCCCGCCACCTTCGAGGGGTTCGGGAACTACGCCGAGCTGTTCGGGGACCCGCAGTTCTGGCAGGTGCTGCTCGCCACCGTGCTGTTCGCGGCGGCCTGTGTCGTCTCCACGCTCGCGGTCGGCTGCGCCCTCGCCGTGCTGCTCACGCGCGTCAGAGCCGTACCGCGCCTCGCGCTGATGCTGGCCGCGCTCGGCGCGTGGGCCACCCCGGCCGTGACCGGCTCCACGGTGTGGCTGTTCCTCTTCGACCCGGACTTCGGCCCGGTCAACCGGATGCTGGGCCTGGGCGACCACTCGTGGACCTACGGCCGTCTCAGCGCCTTCTTCCTCGTCCTGCTCGAAGTGGTCTGGTGCTCCTTCCCGTTCGTGATGGTGACCGTGTACGCCGGGATCCGCGCCGTACCCGGCGAAGTACTGGAGGCCGCCTCCCTCGACGGCGCCTCGCAGTGGCGCATCTGGCGCTCCGTACTCGCCCCGATGCTCCGGCCGATCCTGGTCGTCGTCACCATCCAGTCGGTCATCTGGGACTTCAAGGTCTTCACCCAGATCTACGTCATGACGAACGGCGGCGGCATCGCCGGCCAGAACCTGGTCCTGAACGTCTACGCCTACCAGCAGGCCTTCGCGTCCTCGCAGTACGGCCTCGGCTCCGCGATCGGCGTCGTGATGCTGCTGATCCTGCTCGCCGTCACGTCGGTGTACCTGCGGCTGCTGCGCCGGCAGGGGGAGGAACTGTGAATCCGCTCCGCGCCCGTGTGCGCCGCCGGGGCCGGCCGGCCGCCGAGGCCTCCGCCCTGCTGATCGCGGCCGTCGTCGCCTTCCCCCTCTACTGGATGGTGCTCAGCGCCTTCAAACCGGCCGGGGAGATCGAGTCGAGCGAGCCCAGGCCGTGGACGCTCGCGCCCTCCCTCGATTCCTTCCGGCGCGTCTTCGGGCAGCAGGAATTCGGCCGCTACTTCCTCAACAGCCTTCTCGTCGCGGGCTGTGTCGTGATCGCCTCCGCGCTCATCGCGTTTCTCGCCGCGACCGCCGTCACACGATTCCGCTTCCGCCTCCGGACCACCCTTCTGATCATGTTTCTGGTGGCCCAGATGGTGCCCGTGGAAGCCCTCACGATCCCCTTGTTCTTCCTCATGCGGGACGCCGGTCAGCTGAACACGCTGGGCTCGCTGGTCCTTCCCCACATCGCCTTCTCGCTGCCCTTCGCGATCTGGATGCTGCGGGGGTTCGTGAAAGCCGTTCCGGAGGCGCTGGAGGAGGCCGCGTACATCGACGGGGCGAGCCGGGCGCGATTCCTCTGGCAGATCCTTTTCCCGCTCGTCCTGCCCGGTCTCGTGGCCACCAGCGTCTTTTCGTTCATCTCCGCCTGGAACGACTTCCTGTTCGCCAAGTCGTTCATCATCAGCGACACCTCGCAGTCGACGCTGCCGATGGCGCTGCTCGTCTTCTACAAGCCCGACGACCCGGACTGGGGCGGGGTCATGGCCGCCTCCACGGTGATGACGATCCCGGTCCTGGTCTTCTTCGTACTCGTACAGCGCCGTCTGGTCTCCGGACTGGGCGGGGCGGTGAAGGACTGACGTGACCGAACTGGTTCCCGAGCCCCGCAGCGTCGCCGCCGCCACAGGCGAGGTGCGGCTGACGGCGCACTCCCGGCTCCACGCCGGCACCGGGACGGAGAGCGTCGGCCACTGGCTGAGCACCGCCCTCCGGCAGGCCACCGGCCTGCCGCTCCGTGAGGCCCGGGACCGCGACGACGCCGCCGGCGACGGCATCGGGCTCCGGCTCGGTCCCGCACTCGGCCCCGAGGAGTACCGCCTCGTCAGCGACGGGAACGGCGTCCTCATCGAGGGCGGCGGCGCCGCCGGCGTCTTCTGGGGCGCCCAGACGCTGCGCCAGCTCCTCGGCCCCGACGCGTACCGCAGGGCCCCGCTGGACCGCGACCGCGCCTGGACCGTGCCGTACCTCACGGTCGAGGACGCCCCCCGATTCCGCTGGCGCGGTCTGATGCTCGATGTCGCCCGGCACTTCATGCCCAAGGAAGGCGTGCTGCGTTACCTCGATCTGATGGCGGCGCACAAACTCAACGTGTTCCACTTCCATCTGACGGACGACCAGGGCTGGCGCATCGAGATCAAGCGGCACCCGCGGCTGACCGGAACCGGCTCCTGGCGCGCCCGCACCAAAACCGGCCACCGGGCCTCGCCGTTGTGGGAGGACAAGCCGCACGGCGGCTACTACACCCAGGACGACATCCGGGAGATCGTCGCCTACGCCGCCGAGCGGCATATCACCGTCGTCCCCGAAATCGACGTACCGGGCCACTCGCAGGCCGCCATCGCCGCGTACCCGGAACTCGGCAACACCGACGTCATCGACACCACCGCCCTCTCCGTCTGGGACACCTGGGGAATCAACCCGAACGTACTCGCCCCCACTGACAACACCCTGCGCTTCTACGAGGGCGTCTTCGAGGAAGTACTCGGGCTGTTCCCCTCGGAGTTCGTCCACGTCGGCGGCGACGAATGCCCCAAGGACCAGTGGCGGAGCTCCGAGACCGCCCAGGCGCGCATCAGGGAACTCGGGCTCGCGGACGAGGACGCGCTCCAGTCCTGGTTCATCGGGCACTTCGACACCTGGCTCGCCGAGCGCGGCCGCCGGCTGATCGGCTGGGACGAGATCCTGGAGGGCGGGCTGGCCGAGGGTGCCGCCGTGTCCTCCTGGCGGGGCTACGCCGGGGGCATCGCCGCCGCCCGGGCCGGCCACGACGTCGTCATGTGCCCCGAGCAGCAGGTGTACCTGGACCATCGTCAGGACCCGGGCCCCGACGAGCCGGTACCGATCGGGTGGGTGCGCACCTTGGAGGACGTCTACCGGTTCGAGCCCGTTCCACCGGAGTTGACGCCCGAGGAGGCCCGGCACGTGCTGGGCACGCAGGCCAACCTGTGGACGGAGGTGATGGAGGACCACGCGCGCGTGGACTACCAGGCCTTCCCCCGGCTCGTGGCCTTCGCGGAGGTCGCCTGGAGCGCCCTGCCGGCCCCGGCGGAACGGGACTTCGCCGGCTTCGAGCGCCGTATGGCCGCCCACTACCGGCGGCTGGACGCCCTGGGCGTCGCCTACCGGCCTCCCACCGGCCCGCTGCCCTGGCAGCAGCGCCCGGGGGTGCTGGGCCGCCCGATCGACGGTCCGCCGCCCGTCCGGTAGGGCCGGCGGTCGCGACGCCCGGCGACCGGTTCTGCCGCCCGTCGCGACCGAACAGCTCGAACAGGCCACGGAAAAAGCGCACAAGGGTCACCGAAAGTGCCAATCGGCATGCACTGGTGAACCTGTGCGAAAACGGACCATCTCGCCGGTGAGGTGGGCGAATGCCTCCTAGCGGACCCGTGTCTTCGGCTCTTGCCAAGATGTGCCAGAGTTGCCACGTCCGCCCTGTCAGCACGTACCGTACGGCAGCACAGGTGGGACCAGGTGGGGCAGCGGGAAGGGGCAGCCGGTTTGACCACGCACGCACCGCAGGCGGGGCAGGCCGTCACGCTGCCCACGACGCTGGACGAGGCCGTCGCGGCGCTCACCGCCATGCCCGCCGCCGTGCCCGTCGCGGGCGGCACCGACCTGATGGCCGCCGTCAACTCCGGGCAGCTCAGGCCAGCCGCGCTGGTCGGGCTCGGCCGGATCAGCGAGATCCGCGGCTGGCAGTACCTGGACGGTCACGCGCTGCTCGGCGCGGGCCTCACGCACGCGCGCATGGGCCGCCCCGACTTCGCGGCCCTGATCCCGGCGCTCGCCGCCGCCGCGCGCGCCGCGGGCCCGCCGCACATCCGCAACGCGGGCACCCTGGGCGGCAACATCGCCTCCGCCGCCCCCACCGGGGACGCGCTGCCGGTGCTGGCCGCCCTGGAGGCCACCCTGATCGTCGCGGGCCCGGGCGGGGCCCGCCGGGAGATCCCGGTCTCGCACCTGCTGGCCGGGATGGACATGCTGCGCGCCGGCGAACTCATCGGCTACGTGCGCGTGCCGCTGCTGCACGCCCCGCAGGTCTTCCTGAAGGCGACCGGCCGGACCGGCCCGGGGCGGGCGGTGGCGTCCGTGGCCCTGGTCCTGGATCCCGCGCGCCGGGGTGTGCGCTGCGCGGTGGGCGCCATAGCGCCGATGCCGCTGCGGCCCCTGGAGGCCGAGCAGTGGGTCGGCAGCCTCATCGACTGGGACAACAACCGGGCGCTCGTCCCGGAGGCGCTGAACGCCTTCGGGGAGTACGTCGCCGCGGCCTGCATCCCCGACGCGGCGCCGGCCGAGGACGGCTCGGTCGCGCAGCTTCCGCCCGCCGTACTGCACCTGCGGCGCACCGTCGCCGCGCTGGCCCGACGAGCACTGGGGAGGGCGCTGTCGTGACCGACGACCAGCACGGAGAGGGCACGCCCCGGGGCGGCAGCCGCTGGGACCCGCTGCCCCAGGGCGAGTACGACGACGGCGCCACGGCCTTCGTCGAACTCCCCGAGGGGGGCGTCGACGCCCTGCTGGCCGCCGACAGCCCCCTGGCCGCGCCCGGCCACGGCTACGTACCGCCGCAGATAACGGTCAACCCCGCCTCGACGGCCGGGACCGACCCGGCGGCCACGGGCGCGTGGCCGGTACCGGGAGCGCCGGTCGACGGCGCGCAGTGGCACGACCCGAACGCCGGGCACCCGCAGCACGGACACGAGCACGGCGCGCACCAGCAGCAGGGCCACGACGTGCCCGAGCAGCCGTACGGCGGCTCCGAAGCGCCGTACGACCCCGGGACGCCCTACGCCTCCGACGCGACGGCGCCGCAGCACGGCGGCGACGACCGGTTCACGTACAACCCCGGGGCGACCGGGCAGTGGAACTTCGAGGAGACCGCGGCGGCCGGGGCCGCGCCCGGCCATGACGTGACCGGGCAGTGGTCCATCCCCGTCGCCGGGGGCGACCTTCCGGACGAGTCGGGCGAGTTCACCACGTCCTCGCTGGTCGAGCAGTGGGGCGGCACCCCGCCGGCCACGCTGCCCGGCGGCGCGCCCGCACCCTGGGCGACCCAGGCCGCGGGCCGGCCGTGGGGGCAGGACGGGCAGGACACGGCCGGGCAGGAGGAGGCCCGCCGGGGCTACCCCCACGAGCACGGTCACGAGCAGGACCACGGGCGGCAGGGCGACACCGGACCGGCCCCCGGATACGCATCGGAGCAGCAGGCCGCCGGGCCGCTGCCGCGGGAGGCGGGCCCTGAGGCCGGACCCGGACATCCCCGGGACGCCCACGCGCCGGGAGCCCACGAGGACACCGGTACCGCGCACCGGCCGGTGGAGTTCGGCCACGCGCCGGAGGCGCCCGGCACGGAGCACGCGCCTCAGCCGTCCGAGTACGCGCCGGAGGAGACCGGGGCGGCCGGTCACCACCCGGCGGGGCCGTCCCGTTTCGCCGACCACGGAACCGACCACGGAACCGACCCCGGGGCCGACCACGGGTTCGAGCCCGCCGACTTCCCCGGCCACGGCCCGGAGGCGTCCGCCCCCGACGGCCACGCGCCCGGGCAGCCGTACGCCGAGGCCCCTCGCGAGTTCCCCGGGGAGCCCGTGCCCGAGGCGCACCCGGAAGCCGCCGCGCCCCCGCAGGACGCCCAGGAGGCCTCACAGTCCGCTCCCGGCCACGGTGAGCCCTCCGAGGACGCCGAGGACGCCTCCGGGGCCGCAGAGGCCGCCGAGGGCCCCTCCGAGCCCGCTGCCGGGCACCTCCCCGCCTCCGCGGACGCCGACGGCGACACCGCCCCGGAGACCGCCGGCGGCGAGAACCAGGACGACCCGGCCCCGGACGAGGCCCCGGCGGCCGAGACCGCGGAAACCCCGGACGCCCTGGCCGCCGCCCCGCACGATGTGCCCCCCGCCGCCCCCCAGGAGGAACACCCCCTCGCCTCCTACGTCCTGCGCGTCAACGGCACCGAACGCCCCGTCGGCGACGCGTGGATCGGCGAGTCCCTGCTGTATGTGCTGCGCGAGCGGCTCGGACTCGCGGGCGCCAAGGACGGCTGCTCGCAGGGCGAGTGCGGCGCGTGCAACGTCCAGGTCGACGGACGGCTCGTGGCGTCCTGCCTGGTCCCGGCCGTGACCGCCGCCGGCAGCGAGGTCCGCACCGTCGAGGGCCTGGCCGAGGACGGACAGCCGTCGGACGTGCAGCGGGCGCTCGCGCGCTGCGGCGCCGTGCAGTGCGGCTTCTGCGTCCCCGGCATGGCGATGACCGTGCACGACCTCCTGGAGGGCAATCCGGCCCCCACCGAGCTGGAGACCCGCCAGGCGCTGTGCGGCAACCTGTGCCGCTGCTCCGGCTACCGGGGCGTGGTGGACGCCGTCAAGGAGGTCGTCGCCGAACGCGAGACCCACTCCGCGCCCGCCGACGGCGACACCGACGAGGCCCGCATCCCGCACCAGGCGGGCCCGGGCGCCGGTGGCGTGAACGCGTCGGCCTTCGGGGCGCCCCCGGAACCGCGCACCCCCGAACCGCACTCCCCAGAACCGCATGAGCAGCCCTACGGCCAGGACGGAGGCCCCGCGTGAGCAACGAAGCAGCCACCGCCCAGGCCGCACAGGCCGCGGAGGCCGCCCCCGCCCCCGACCCGCTTCCGCACGGCATCGGCGCCTCGCTCCCGCCCGCCGACGCCCGCGCCAAGACGGAGGGCACCTTCCCGTACGCCGCCGACCTGTGGGCCGAGGGCCTGCTGTGGGCGGCCGTGCTGCGCTCACCGCACCCGCACGCGCGCATCCTGTCCGTCGACACCACCCACGCGCGCGAGATGCCCGGCGTCCGCGCCGTCGTCACCCACGAGGACGTCCCCGGCAGCCCGCTGCACGGCCGCGGCAAGGCCGACCGGCCGGTCTTCGCCTCCGAGGTCGTGCGCCACCACGGCGAACCCATCGCCGCCGTCGCCGCCGACCACCCGGACACCGCGCGCATGGCCGCCGCCGCGGTCATCGTCGAGTACGAGGTGCTCGACCCGGTGACCGACCCGGAGCAGGCCTTCGAGGCCGAGCCGCTGCACCCCGACGGCAACCTGATCCGGCACATCCCGCTGCACCACGGCGACCCGGAGGCGGCCGGCGAGATCGTCGTCGAGGGCCTGTACCGCATCGGCCGTCAGGACCCCGCGCCCATCGGCGCCGAGGCGGGCCTGGCCGTACCGCGCCCGGACGGCGGGGTGGAGCTGTACCTCGCCTCCACCGACCCGCACGCCGACCGCGACGCGGCCGCCGCCGCGTTCGGCCTGGAACCCGAGCGCGTCAAGGTCGTCGTGACCGGAGTCCCCGGCGCCACGGCCGACCGTGAGGACCAGGGCTTCCAGCTCCCGCTCGGCCTGCTCGCGCTGCGCACCGGCTGCCCGGTGAAACTCACCGCCACCCGTGAGGAGTCCTTCCTCGGCCACGTCCACCGGCACCCCACCCTGCTGCGCTACCGGCACCACGCCGACGCCGAGGGCAGACTCGTCAAGGTCGAGGCGCAGATCCTGCTCGACGCGGGGGCCTACGCCGACACCTCCTCCCAGGCCCTGGCCGCCGCCGTCGCGTTCGCCTGCGGCCCCTACGTCGTCCCGAACGCCTTCATCGAGGGCTGGGCCGTCCGCACCAACAACCCCCCGTCCGGGCACGTACGCGGCGAAGGCGCCATGCAGGTCTGCGCCGCCTACGAGGCGCAGATGGACAAGATCGCCAAGAAGCTCGGCCTCGACCCTGCGGAAGTGCGGCTGCGCAACGCCCTGGCCACCGGCGACGTGCTGCCGACCGGCCAGACCGTGACCTGCCCGGCCCCGGTCGCCGAACTCCTCCAGGCCGTACGGGACTTCCCGCTGCCGCCGCTGCCCAAGGACACCCCCGAGGACGAGTGGCTGCTGCCCGGCGGCCCCGAGGGTGCGGGCGAACCGGGCGCGGTGCGCCGGGGCGTCGGCTACGGCGTGGGCATGGTGCACATGCTCGGCGCGGAGGGCGCGGACGAGGTCTCCACGGCGACCGTGAAGGTCCACGACGGCGTCGCGACGGTCCTGTGCGCGGCCGTCGAGACCGGCCAGGGCTTCACGACCCTGGCCCGGCAGATCGTCCAGGAGACGCTCGGCGTCGACGAGGTGCACGTGGCGCCGGTCGACACCGACCAGCCCCCGGCGGGCGCGGGCTGCCGCGGCCGGCACACCTGGGTGTCGGGTGGGGCGGTGGAGCGCGCGGCCAAGATGGTCCGCACCCAGCTCCTCCAGCCGCTCGCCCACAAGTTCGGTATGTCGACGGAGCTGCTCCAGATCACCGACGGCAAGATCACCTCGTACGACGGGGTCCTCTCGACGACCGTCACCGAGGCGCTGGACGGCAAGGAACTGTGGGCCACCGCCCAGTGCCGTCCGCACCCGACCGAGCCGCTGAACGAGGCCGGGCAGGGCGACGCCTTCGTGGGCATGGCCTTCTGCGCGATCCGCGCGGTGGTGGACGTCGACATCGAGCTCGGTTCCGTACGGGTCGTGGAACTGGCCGTCGCCCAGGACGTGGGCCGGGTTCTGAACCCCGCCCAGCTGACGGCCAGGATCGAGGCCGGGGTGACGCAGGGCGTGGGCATCGCCCTCACGGAGAACCTCCGCACACCGCGCGGCATCGTCCGCCACCCCGATCTGACCGGCTACGCCCTCCCGACCGCCCTCGACGCGCCCGACATCCGCATCGTCCGGCTGGTGGAGGAACGGGACGTCGTCGCGCCGTTCGGGGCCAAGTCCGTCAGCGCGGTGCCGGTGGTGACGTCCCCGGCGGCCGTCGCGTCCGCCGTCCGGGCCGCGACGGGCCGCCCCGTGAACCGCCTCCCGATCCGCCCCCAGGCCGCGGTGGTGACGGAACGGGGCTGAGGCCGATGCCTCCCCGCGGGCCCGCCCGGACCCCGCGCATCGGACTCCACTCCACCCTCGTGAAACTGACGCCGTGCCACAGGATGAAAGCGATTTCGGCGGAAAGGGAACGCGCCAGGGTGCTCTGAGCGTCTTGTGAGGTGACGTGGCGTGGTCGCCGGGCGCGCGTCGCTGTTCCGGGGCGTTGTCAGTGGTGGGGCGTACTGTTCTGGGCAGTGGGGAGCGGCTGCCGGGCTGGGCCCGGGCGGTCTGCCGTGCTCCGCCAGGGGACGGTGAGCAAGCACATGCGGGGGAGCCCATGAGTACGACCGACGCCGGTTCCGCGGTGATCACCCTGACCGAGTCCGAGCTGGACCCGTGGGTGACGCACGCGTCCACGCGCCACTGGCTGACCGGCCCCGGACTGCCCGGCGACAGCGGCGTGCTGAGCTTCGCGGAGCTGAGCCGCGAGGGCCTGCGCACGGTCGCCGACTCGACGGGCGACCCTGGCGACCGCCTCTCGGCGGAACTGCGCGAACAGCTGGTGATAGGCGGACTGCTGGGCCCCGCCGGCCTGGAGACGGAGTCGGTCCTGCTCGACGGCGCGACGGGCGAGATCTCGACGACGTACGTCCTGCACGACCGCCCCGACCTGATGGACCGCCGCCCCCTGGCCCCCTCCCTGCGGACTCTGGTGCGCTTCGCGGAGGCCACGGACGAACTGGCGGGCCTGCGCGGCCAGTTCGCCTCCTACGCGGGCCGCTACGGCCCCAAGGCGGTGGCGGAGGCGTCCCGGCACCTGCTGGCGGTCTTCCGCGACGGCGCGGACGGCGAACCGGCCCCGTTCTGGAAGATGGCGGCACTGATCCGCCCCCTGTCCCTGGTGGCGGGCCGCGGCGGTGCGTCCGGCCTCTCCCTGGACCTCCCGCACCGCCTCCTGGACCAGGAGTTCGGCCCCGGCAAGGTCGCGCGCTTCGAGGACGTCGACTTCCCCGCGACTCTCACGCACGAACCGACCCGCCGCTTCCTGCGCGAGGTGGGCCTGCCGGAGGACGCCCACGTCTTCTCCCTGGACACGGACGTCCCCCTGGCGACGCTCGCCGAGTACTACGCCGACACCGGCGCCCCGGCCGAACTCCCCGCCGGGGCCCACCGCCTGATCCGCCTCGGCCACCTCGTCGAGGACAACAGCCTGGTCGTCGACGGCGCGACGGGCGCGGTCCTGAACTGGAGCGAACCCGAGGCGACGCTGTACCCGCTCAACACGGACGTGTCGACCCTCGCCTTCACGCTCTGGCTGCTGCACCGCGAGCGCGCGATAGACGCCCAGTCGTCCCACGAGCTGACGACCGACACCTACGACCAACTGGCCATGACGATGCTCCAGGTCCTGTCGACGGTGGACCCGACGGGCGTGACCGCGGGCGGAACGGTCCGTCACTACTGGACGGACGCGTTCCAGGACGAGGCGGGCGGGGTGCTCTGACGGCCCTGCCGTCAGGCGGACCTGGCGGCGTTGCGGCGGCGTACGGCGAACACCAGGCCGCCGCCGATCACCGCGGCGGCGGCAGCGGCACCGGCGAGGAGCGGGGTGCCGTCGGAGCCGGTGGTGGCGAGATTGCCGCCGGTGGTGCTGCCGGTGGTGCTGCCCGTGGAGCCACCGGTCGAGGTGCCGTCGGAGGCCGTGGCCGAGGGTGAGGCCGTGGCGCCCGTGCCGCCGGCGGCCTGCCCCTCGGGGGCGTTGCCGACCCCGCCGTCGCCGGTACCACCGTCCGCGCCGTCCGAGGGGCTCGGCTCCGGCTCGTAGTCGCTCGGCAGGTCGATGCTGATCACGGCCGTGTTGTTGGCGCGGTTCGTGTCGTACTTCGGGGCGATGTCGTAGACGGACGACGCCTTGACCTCGCCCTCGGTGTCCTGCGCGGACTCCTTGATCTTCAGCGTGAAGGTGTAGGCCAGGGACTGACCGACGTCGAGGGTCCCGTCCTGCGGCCAGCACACGTACTTGGGCTTGCCCGTGGTCCCCTGCGGCCCGCTCGGCCCGTCGATCCCGAACGGCGCGCAGTCCTTCGGCACCTTGACGGCGACGGTGCCCGGCGGGATCTGCACCAGCAGGCCCGGAAGGTCGTCGCTCTCCTGGTTCTGCACCCAGCCCGGGCCGTCGTTGCGCAGGGTCGCCGTCACCGACTGTTCCTCGCCCGCCAGCGCCTCGGTGTCCTCACCGACCGCGACGAGGTCGGCGGTGTTGTCCGCGGTCAGGGTGAGCCGCCGGTAACTGTCGTCGAACCCCTCGCCCGGCGCCTCACCGCTCGCGCTCGTGCCGTACTCGACGGACTCCATCAGGGCGTTGTCCAGCGCCTTGAACCGGACGGGCGTGGTGACGGAGGCACCGGGCTCGACGACCGTGTCGAGTTCACAAACCGCCTGCCTGACCTGCTCCTTGACGGTCGAGTAGGTGCAGCCCTTCACCTGCTCGGGGAAGTCCAGCCCGCGCGTCAGACGCACCCGGAAGGTGACCCCGTCCACGGCGGCCGTGCCCTTGTTGGTGAGGGTGACGGACTTGTCGTACACCTCACCCGGCTTGGGAGCCGCGGACGGCAGGGCCGACACGACCAGCTCGGGCGCACCGTCCTCGGCGTGTGCCAGGGGCGCGGCGACAGCGGGACCGGTGACGGCGATCACGGCAGCGGCCAGAACGGCTGCCGGGGGGCGGAGGTGCACGGTGGTTCTCCTCGTCGAAACAGCGGGCGAACGACCGGAGCATCGGCTACCGGTCATGTTCTGGACGCCTGAAGGGTGCTCGGGGTTGTGCACGAGTTCGCTGGGGCCGACGGAGTGTCAGAGAGGGCAGGTCCAGTCGGCAGCATGGGACGCGGGTGTTTCGGGACGAGGCGGGCGGGGTGTGGTGGGAATTGGGGGGCTCCGCCACTCGCCCGGGTGAGCGCGCCGCAAGCGGGATCAGCCCTCCTGTTCGGCCTGGACGATCCGTTCGTCGACGCCGAGCGCCCGCAGCCGGTCGAGGAACGTGACGACCTCGCAGGGGAGGGCCAGACCGTCCCGCGTTCCACTGTCTCGTCCCGCGTGCGCCGGCGTGGACGAGGGAGACGGCGACCTGGGCGTTCTCGCTCCGCCCGGCGGTGCCGGTGCACTGGCGCTGGACCCCGACGCTGCGGGTGCCCTGCTTCACGTCGCCGGTCTCGTCCACGACCAGTACCGCGCCCTCACCGTGGAGATGTTCGACGACGTACTCACCGGACATCGTCACGGACGGCATCGGCCTCGCAGGCCGCCCGGCCAGCAGTCTCGGTTCGACCCGGGCGAGCCGGCCCGCGACGGGGCCGTGCGGCAGCCGTCGGTACGTCACTGCGGGTCCCCCCCGTTCAGCGGACAGCGTCGAGCGCCGCCGCGTCGGGCGTGTCACGGTGATTGCAAAACTGAACCCGCCCCGGATTCCGCGCCGGGGAATTCCTCGCGGAACGGAGTCGGGATGAGGAACACGACGCACACCCGCGTAGAAGCCCGAAACAGGCACCCGTGCCGGCCGGAGGGCGATTGGAGAAGAGCCCTTGCCGCGGCATGGACCGCCTTGGTGCTCGGCGTGGCCGCGACCTTGACGACAGCATGCGGTCCGACGGCGACAGGGGCATCGAGGCAAGAAGACGCACCCGAAGAACTCCGGGATCGTCTGGCCGCCACGGAAGACCCACTGCGGGGCCAAGGGGCACAGCGCGCCTTCCAGGACGTCGCCGATGCCATGGCCGCCGCCCGGGATGCGGGAATGGATCCGCAGGAAATGCTCGGAGAGGTGCTCGCCTCACACGCCCGCCAGTGGAAAAGGCGTGGCGGCATGGACGCATTCCTCGAGAACAATGCCGAGTTGAACGGTCACTCGGTGACGGTGCCGGCTCCCCCGAGGAAGGGGAACCAGGGTGCCGGCGGGCGACAGACAGTCGGAGCAGCTCCGAGGGCCGCCCCGAATGCCCCGGCCCAGGCTCAGCCCATGGTGAAGACATTCTTCACCAACGGCGTCCTCAACAACAGCGTCCTGGATCTGCCACAGGCCGGGACCGCGCTGGGCGACGCCCTGGTACAGCAGATCACCACCGTGTACAACCGCAGCGCCGTGGACCCCATCGGAAGCGTGCGAGCCGGTATGGCCGGGGCCCAGAATCCGGCCGTCAAGAAGGACAAGCCTCAAGCGGTGGTCGACCTGATCGACTCCCTGACCCATCCCCTCGCAGTGCCAGACCTGATGGTCACGGTGACGGCCGCCGGAGATGCTCTGACGAATTCCATGCCAGGGCTGGTGAACAGGTGGGCCTCGCCGGAAGCCGCCAGGAAGAGCCCCGCGTACGGCGAGCTGACGAAGCAGGTGCGCGGCGAACTGAACGCCGGCAACCGAGTCGTTCTGGTCGCCCACAGCGACGGTTGTTTCATCGTTCGGCAGGTCAAGCGAGATCTGGATGCGGATGTGTCGGCCAAACGCCCCGGCCCTTCTCCCATCGGAGCGATCTACATCGCACCGCCCTTCAAGGATGAGGACCCCACCACTCTGAACACCGACGACAGCCGCTACGTCCTGCTCCCCAACGACATCATCAACAGCATCAACAACGACTCACTTGACCCCACTGCCGAAGCGACGCCACCGCAGCCTGAGTTGAACCCCCTGGCCATCCACTTCATCAACAATTACCTGCAGAAGGGATCGAAAACCCGCCAGCAGATCATCGACGGCCACAACGGCGTCACCAGCTACATCTGCAAGTCGCCTGCCGTGGGCGGCCTGAAGCGCCAGCCCGGACAGGAGCCGGAGTGCGCAGAGCCGCCGCGCGGTGAAACGACTCCCGACACCCAGCAGACCACCGAAACCACACCCGAGACGCCCGGCGAGACACCGGAGCGGCCCGAGGAGGAGACACCCGAGGAGGAGACACCCGAGGAGGAGACGCCCGAGGAGCAAACGCCCGAGGAGCAAACGCCCGGCACGCAGACGCCCGAAGAGCCCCCCGTCACCCCGACGGAACACACCCCGACACTGGAGCACACGCCGGGTCTTCCTGGAGCAGCCAGGCGGACCGTGCGGTAGCTGTGCCGCTCAGGCAATGGAGGCCGTGGCGGGATTCGAACCCACGTAACTCGCTTTGCAGGCGAGCCCCTGAACCACTCGGGCACACGGCCGTGTTTGAACTCGGTGTAGTGACCGTAGAGCTGGGTGAAGCCCGGCTCAAGGGGGTTGCGTGGGCTGCAATGTGACTGCCATACGCAGTTCATGAAGGGCGTGGCCGAGAGGCGGGGCGTACGACCAAGGTCTGAGGCCGGGACCGTCCAGGGACAGGGGTCACCGTGCGGTGTGGACCTTACGCTGGCGGGCATGACCGTCCCGAAGCCGCGTGATGCCGATGTCGAGGAAGCCGTTGGTCCGCCCTCCGTGGCCGAGCGGGAAGAAGGTGTGCTCGGGGCGGCGTACCGGGCGTTGAGTGTCGGGATCGTCTCCGTCGTGCTGCTCATCGCCTTCGAGGCGACCGCCGTGGGGACGGCGATGCCGGTCGCGGCCCGGGAGCTGGACGGGGTGTCGCTGTACGCGTTCGCCTTCTCCGGGTACTTCACGACCAGCCTGTTCGGGATGGTGCTCTCGGGACAGTGGTCCGACCGGCGTGGGCCCCTCGGGCCGTTGACGACGGGCATCGCCTCCTTCGGCGCCGGGCTGCTGCTGTCCGGCACCGCCGGGGCGATGTGGGTGTTCATCCTGGGCCGGGCCGTGCAGGGGCTCGGCGGTGGGCTGGTGATCGTCGCCCTGTACGTCGTCGTCGGGCGGGCTTATCCCGAGCGGCTGCGGCCGGCCATCATGGCCGCGTTCGCCGCGAGCTGGGTCCTGCCGTCGATCGTCGGCCCGCTCGCCGCCGGCACGGTGACCGAACAGCTGGGGTGGCGATGGGTGTTCGTGGGGATACCCCTGCTCGTCGTCTTCCCGCTCGCGCTCGCGCTGCCGCAGATAAGGCGCCGGGCGTCCGGCCCGGCGGGGCACACCGCCGCCGAGTCCGCCGCGGTGGAAGGTCCCGATGTGCCCGTCCCGGCGGAACGGACCGCCCTCGCCGACCGGCCCGTCACCCCTGATCCGGTGCGGACGACCGACCGGCCCGTCACGTCGGAGCCGACGCGGACGACCGACCGGCCCACCCCGCCGCACGACCCGCCCGCCTCGTTCGACCGCCGGCGCATCCGGCTCGCCCTGGCCATCTCCCTGGGTGCCGGGCTGCTCCAGTACGCCGCCCAGGACCTGCGCCCGTTCTCGCTCCTGCCCGGTGCCGTGGGTATGGCCCTGCTCGTGCCGGCCGTGCTCGGGCTGCTCCCGCGCGGCACGTACCGGGCCGTGCGCGGCCTGCCGTCCGTCGTGCTGTTGCGGGGCGTCGCCGCCGGGTCCTTCATCGCCGCCGAGTCGTTCGTGCCGCTGATGCTGGTCACGCAGCGCGGGCTCAGTCCGACGCTGGCCGGCTTCTCGCTCGCCGCGGGCGGGGGGACGTGGGCGCTGGGCTCGTGGGTGCAGTCGCGGTCGCGGGTGGAGCCGTACCGGGAGCGGCTGACCACCGTCGGGATGCTGCTGGTGGCGGCGGCCATCGCCACGGCACCCAGTGTGCTGATCGACTCCGTGCCCGTCTGGACCGTCGCCGTCGCCTGGGCCTTCGGGTGCTTCGGGATGGGGCTCGTGATCTCCTCCACGAGCGTCCTCCTGCTCAAGCTCTCCGCCCCCGAGGAGGCCGGCACCAACTCCGCCGCCCTCCAGATCTCCGACGGCCTCTCCAACGTCGTCCTGCTGTCCGCCGGCGGCGCCGCCTTCGCCGCGCTGGGCGGCGGCACCGTGACCCACTCGGCCACCCACACGTCCGGCTCCCACCCGGCCGCCTTCACCGCGGTGTTCCTGCCGATGGCAGGGGTGGCGCTGGCCGGGGCCTGGGTGTCGACGCGCCTGCGGGAACGACGGCCGCAGACGTCGCCGTAAAGCGGTCGCCCTCGCCATGCCCCGGCCGTAGCCTCTGCGCATGTCCCGCCTCGACCTGCCCCTCGACCCCGCACTGCGGACCGCCCTCGACGACCTCGCGGACGCCCAGGGCCGCACGCCCGAGGAGGTGGCGCTGCACGCAGTACGCGCATACCTGGGCCAGGAAGGCGCCTTCGTGCGCGCCGTCGCGGAGAGGCTCGCGCGCCACCACGCCGACCTGCTGAGGAGGCTCGGCGAATGACCAGGGACACCCGCTACCTGACCGTCGACGAGGTCACCGCCATCGCCGAGGTCGCCTTCGGCGGGCGGCCGCCCGAGGCGCGCGCCCCCGGGCTGCTCGCCTCCGCCGTGCACCGCCCCCGCGCCCGCATGTTCGGCACGGCCGCCTACGACGACCTGTACGAGCAGGCCGCCGCCCTCCTGCACGCCCTCGCCGCCAACCACCCCCTCGTCGACGGCAACAAGCGCACCGCCTGGCTGGCCACCGCCGCCTTCCTCGCCCTCAACGGCGTCGACCTGGCCGGGGCGGACAAGGACACGGCCTACGCGCTGGTCGTCGACGTCGCCTCCGGGGCCGAGGCGGAGGTCGAAGGGATCGCGGGACGACTGAGGGAGCTGTGACGTCGGTCCCACCCACAGGTGACCCGGCCCGGTCCGCGCGTTGACCGGCTCGGGGCGCCGGTAGGGTGGCCCGGTTGTCATACGTAGCCGAGCCGTCAGGCTCCCTCGCACGAGCCGCCCGACCCCCAACGGAGACCGTGACTACCACCGCCGGCACCAGTTCCGCCTCGCACCACCTGTCCCCGGCGTTCCCCGGCCGCGCCCCCTGGGGTACCGCCAGCAAGCTGCGAGCCTGGCAGCAGGGCGCGATGGAGAAGTACATCCAGGAACAGCCGCGGGACTTCCTCGCGGTCGCCACCCCCGGCGCCGGCAAGACGACCTTCGCGCTGACGCTGGCCTCCTGGATGCTGCACCACCATGTCGTGCAGCAGGTGACCGTCGTCGCCCCGACCGAGCACCTGAAGAAGCAGTGGGCCGAGGCCGCGGCCCGCATAGGGATCAAGCTCGACCCGGAGTACAGCGCCGGGCCGCTCGGCCGGGAGTACCACGGCGTCGCCGTGACGTACGCCGGTGTCGGCGTCCGGCCCATGCTGCACCGCAACCGCGTGGAGCAGCGCAAGACGCTCGTCATCCTCGACGAGATCCACCACGCCGGTGACAGCAAGTCCTGGGGCGAGGCCTGCCTGGAGGCCTTCGAGCCCGCGACCCGGCGGCTCGCCCTGACCGGTACGCCCTTCCGGTCCGACACCAACCCCATCCCCTTCGTGACGTACGAGGAGGGCAACGACGGCATCCGGCGGTCGGCGGCCGACTACACCTACGGCTACGGCAACGCCCTCGCCGACAACGTCGTCCGGCCCGTCATCTTCCTCTCCTACAGCGGCAACATGCGCTGGCGGACCAAGGCCGGTGACGAGATCGCCGCCCGGCTCGGCGAGCCCATGACCAAGGACGCCATCAGCCAGGCCTGGCGGACCGCGCTGGATCCGCGCGGTGAGTGGATGCCGTCCGTGCTGCGGGCGGCCGACCAGCGGCTGACCGAGGTCCGGAAGGCCATCCCGGACGCGGGCGCCCTGGTCATCGCCTCCGACCAGGACTCGGCGCGCGCGTACGCCAAGCTCATCCGGGAGATCACCGGCAGCAAGGCGACCCTCGTGCTGTCCGACGACTCCGGCGCCTCCGAGCGGATCGACGAGTTCAGCGCGAACAACGACCGGTGGATGGTCGCCGTGCGGATGGTGTCCGAGGGCGTCGACGTGCCGCGGCTGGCGGTGGGCGTCTACGCCACCACCATCTCCACCCCGCTCTTCTTCGCCCAGGCCGTCGGCCGTTTCGTGCGGTCCCGGCGGCGCGGCGAGACCGCCTCGGTGTTCCTGCCGACCGTGCCCGACCTGCTCTCCTTCGCCAACGAGATGGAGCGCGAGCGCGACCACGTCCTCGACAAGCCGAAGAAGGCGGGCGAGGAGGACCCGTACGCCGAGTCCGAGAAGGAGATGGACGAGGCGAACCGGGAGCAGGACGAGGACACCGGTGAGCAGGAGCAGTTCTCCTTCGAGGCGCTGGAGTCCGAGGCCGTCTTCGACCGGGTCATGTACAACGGTGCCGAGTTCGGCATGCAGGCCCACCCGGGCAGCGAGGAGGAGCAGGACTACCTCGGCATCCCGGGCCTGCTGGAGCCCGACCAGGTGCAGCTGCTGCTGCAGAAGCGGCAGGCCCGGCAGATCGCGCACAGCCGCAAGAAGCCGGACGAGGAAGCCGACCTGCTCGAAGTGCCAGCGGAGCGGCGGCCGGTGGTCTCCCACAAGGAGATGATGGAGCTGCGGCGGCAGCTCAACACGATGGTCGGCGCTTACGTCCACCAGAGCGGCAAGCCGCACGGGGTGATCCACACGGAGCTGCGGCGCGTGTGCGGGGGGCCTCCGGCGGCTGAGGCGACTGCGGGGCAGCTGAAGCAGCGGATCACCAAGGTGCAGGAGTGGGCTACGCGGATGAAGTGACGTTGTCATTCGTTGCCTGCGGGTTGCATGTGGCTGGTCGCGCCCACGCGGCAGAGCCGCACATCGGCACAGCCCCGCGCCCCTGACGGGGCGCATACCACCGCAAAGGGCAATACGACGCACCTGTCAGTGCCCGGATTCTGGACGGAGCCTTCCGCTCAGCGAACCTGCTTCGCTACTGTCCCGCTACGCACACGCCCCGTGGCAGCGCCGCCGCGGAGCGCAGCCGTGAAGCGACGCGGCCCGGACAGGCCGGGCCGCCGGCCGATCGGCGGCCTCTGAAGCGCGTTACCGACGGGACTCGGTGACGCATCCGCCGACCGGGGGGCCGCCGACCTCACCACTAAGGAGTGGGCGTCGTGACCGCGGAGACCTCCCAGACGCTCGACCGGGGACTGCGTGTCCTCAAACTGCTCGCCGACACGGACCACGGGCTGACCGTGACCGAGCTCTCCGTCCGGCTCGGTGTGAACCGGACCGTCGTGTACCGGTTGCTCGCCACCCTGGAGCAGCATGCGCTCATACGCCGTGACCTCGGCGGACGTGCCAGGGTCGGGCTTGGGGTGCTGCGTCTGGGACGGCAGGTCCACCCGCTGGTGCGGGAGGCCGCGATGCCGGCGCTGCGATCACTGGCCGAGGACATCGGCGCGACGGCGCACCTGACCCTGGTCGACGGGGCGGACGCGCTGGCCGTGGCCGTGGTGGAGCCGACCTGGACGGACTACCACGTCGCCTACCGGGCCGGATTCCGGCACCCCCTGGGCCGCGGCGCCGCCGGCAAGGCGATCCTCGCGGCCCGCCAGCACCCGATGAGCGAGCCCGGCTACATGCTGACCCACGGCGAGCTGGAGGCGGGCGCCTGCGGGGCGGCCGCGCCGCTGCTGGGCGTGACGGGCGTCGAGGGCAGTGTGGGTGTGGTGATGCTGGCGGAGGCCGTGCCGGAGCGGGTGGGGCCACGGGTCGTCGAGGCGGCCCGGGAGGTCGCGGAGGCGCTGCGCTGACGCACGCCGGGTAGCGGGAGAGGGCCCCCGGACGCCCTGGTCCCGGCGGTGTCCGGCTCCCGCGTTAGATTGATCCCGTGTTCTCTCGCCTCACGCGCCCCCAGACCGTCGCCGTCTGCGCCCTGCCCGTCGTGGCCCTGCTCGCGACGGCGGCGCTGGCGCCGCTGCCGTTCTCGGTGGCGCAGCCGGGGCTGACGGCGAACGTGCTGGGCGAGAACAAGGGCACGCAGGTGATCACCATCTCGGGTGCGCCGGCCCGGGACACCAAGGGCCAGCTGCGGATGACCACCATCGAGGCGACGTCCCCGGACACCCGGGTCTCGCTCCCTCAGGTCATCGACAGCTGGTTCCGCACCGACCAGGCGGTCATGCCGCGCGACTCGGTCTACCCGAGCGGGGACAGCGTCAAGGAGATCGAGCGGCACAACGAGAAGCAGATGAGGGAGTCCCAGGACGCGGCGACGCAGGCCGCGCTGGGGTACCTCGGCCTCGACGACAAGGACATCGAGGTCAGCCTGAAGCTCGCGGACGTGGGCGGGCCCAGTGCGGGGCTGCTCTTCTCCCTGGGGATCATCGACAAGCTCGACGGCGACGGCACCGGCGGGGATCTCACCGGCGGCCGGGTCATCGCCGGTACGGGCACGATCGACGAGACCGGCCGGGTCGGTGCGGTGGGGGGCGTCGCCCTGAAGACCCAGGCCGCGAAGCGGGACGGGGCGACGGTGTTCCTGGTGCCCAAGGCGGAGTGCGGGGACGCCCGTGCGAATCTGCCGAAGGGCCTGCGGCTGATTCCGGTGACCACGCTGAAGAGCACGGTGAGTTCCCTGGTGGCCCTGGAGACCGGCAAGGGTTCCGTGCCGAGTTGTTAGTGGGCGGGGACCGGCCCGGGCCGCGTGGCGAGCTTCAGTCCGACTTCTATGAGGGTCCAGCCCAGCCGCGCACGGAGGTCGGGCCGGGGCGCCGGACGGGGTTCGGTCTCGGCGCGGAGTTCGGTGGCGCGGGCGTGGTGCAGGGCGAGGTGGATGTCCGGGTGCATTGGCGAACCTTTCAGTCGGTTCGGATCGGGAAGGCGTGGGTCTGGATGCGGACCTGCTCGGTACCGGGTGCGTGTTCGGCGGCAGCCCGGTCGCGGTAGGTCTCGACCAGCGTGTGCATCTTTTCGATGAGTTCCCGCGTCAGTTCGGGTGTCAGATGCAGCGTCGCGCTGCTCATGTCCCAGGCGGTGCTCCACTCCTCGGGCCATGAGTCGCGGTTGCCCAGCCATGTGGACAAGTCCCGGGTCTGCGTGGTGGCGACCTCGTGCAGGTACAGGTCCGCCGCTCCACGTACGACCGGGTCCGAGTCGGTGAGCAGGGAGTCGTCGAAGCGGATGCCGTGGTGGGCTGCCTTCCACCAGCGCTCGCGACCCTTGCCGCGCTCGGGCGCGTCCTCGACGAAGCCGTACTCCGCCAGCTGGCGGAGGTGGTAGCTGGTAGCCCCGCTGGACTCACCCAGCTTCTGGGCCAGTTGCGAGGCCGTCGCCGGACCCCCGAAACGCAGGGCGTCCAGTAGCTGCATGCGCAGGGGGTGCGCCAGTCCTCGCAGGGATCGGGCATCGAGTTGCCGTACAGGTGTGTTCTCGGGCTCGCTCACAGTGCAAAGGTAGCGTTGCAAAGGTCTCTTTGCAACGCCTTCTTTGTAACTCACTCCTTGACGAACCCCTCCTCCACCATCCAGTCCAGCGCCACCTGGTGCGGGTCCTCCCCGTCCACGTCCACCTTCGCGTTCAGCGTCTGCGCCACGGAGTTGTCCAGCCGCGCCGTCACCGGGTTCAGGACGTCCGCGATCGCCGGCCACTCCTTCAGGGACTTCGCGTTGATCATCGGCGCGGCGTTGTAGTTGGGGAAGAACTTCCGGTCGTCGTCCATCACCGCCAGGTTCATGGACTTGATGCGCCCGTCGGTGGTGAACACCTCACCGAACGTGCAACTGCCCTTGTCCGTCTGGGTGTAGATGATCCCGGTGTCCATCTGCGTGATGTTCCGCGCCGGGACGTCCATGCCGTAGGCCTTCTGCATGCCCGGCAGCCCGTCCGCACGGTTCGCGAACTCGACCTCCACACACAGTTGCACGGCCCCCGGATCGGACTTCGCCAGCTTCGCCACGTCCGACATCGTCTTCGTGCCGTACTGCTGCGCGTTCTCCTGGTTCATCGCCAGCGCGTAGGTGTTGTCGAGCTTCGACGGCGGCAGCCAGACCAGGCCGTTCCCCGCGTCCTCCTTCTTCACCGCCTCCCACTGCTCCTGGGGATCGGTGATCGGCTTGCTGTGCCCGAGGTAGGTGATCCAGGCCGTGCCCGTGTACTCGTACCCGGCGTCCGCGTCGCCCTTGCGGACCGCCTCGCGGCTGCCGATGGAACCCTGGATGCCGGTGCGGTCGATCACGTCCGCCCCGGCCGCCTCGAACGCGATGCCCATGATCGAGCCGAGGATCAGCTGCTCGGTGAACGACTTCGACGTCACGGTCAGTTGCGCGCCCTTCAGCGGCTCGCCCCGGCCGATCGAACCCGGCTCCACGTCGTCCGTCAGCGGAGAGCCGCTGGTCAGGCCGCACCCGGCGACCGCCAGCAGCAGGCCGGCCGCCGGCAGGCAGAAACGCCGCCTCATGACTGCAACCCCCGCGGCCGCAGCAGCAGTTCGGCGATCGACGCCAGCCAGTCCACCAGCAGCGCCAGCACCACCGTGAGGACCGAGCCCAGCACCAGCACCGGCATCCGCTGGTTGGTGATCCCGGTCGTGATCAGCACGCCGAGGCCGCCGCCCCCGCCGAAGACCGCCAGGGTCGCCGTACCGACGTTCAGGACGAGGGCCGTGCGCACGCCCGCCAGGATCAGTGGGACCGCCAGGGGGAGTTCGACCCGGGTCAGCACTCCCGTGGGCGACATGCCGATGCCGCGGGCCGCCTCCAGCAGGGTCGGGTCGTTCGCCTTCAGGCCCGCGATCGTGTTGGCGAGCACGGGCAGGATGGCGTAGACGATGATGCCGATCAGGGCGGCCCTGCGGCCGATGCCCAGCCAGATCACCAGGAGGGCCAGCAGACCGATCGCCGGGGTCGCCTGGCCCATGTTGGCGAACGCCATCGCCACCGGGGTGGCCCTGCTCACCGCCCCGCGGGTCAGCAGGATGCCCAGCGGGATCGCGATGATCAGCACGAAGAAGGTGGAGATCACGGTCAGCTGGATGTGCTGCCACAGCGCCTTGGTCACCTGGCCGCCCGACAGGGCGTTGCGGGTCAGCGCGTCCAGGTCGGCCTGCTGGAACCACAGCCAGGTGGCGAGCAGCACGGCGATCAGGGCGACCGGCAGGAACGTCAGCTTCTGCCAGGTGAGACGGGACGGCCGGCGCTCGGGCGGTGGCGCCTCGGGCTCGTCGAGGGGTTCGGAGGTCTCCTCGGCCTCCGTGGCGGTCACCGTTCCCCTCCCGGGACGTTCACGGCCGCCGGACCCGAGGCCCCCTCCTGCTCCGCGTGCGTCTGCGAGGCCCGCAGCGACTCCAGTTCGTGCTGGTGCTCCATCGCGTCGAGGCGGTCGGCCTCCAGCATCTCGTGCACGGAGTTCATGAGGGTCTCCATGTCGACGACGCCCGTGTACTCGCCGCGCCGCCCGGTCACCGCCACCCGCCCGGCGTTGTCCGTGAGCACCGCCTCCAGCGCGTCCCGCAGCGTCGCGTCGCGGGTGACCGTGTCGTGCACCAGCGTCCCGGCGCGGGCCAGCGAGCCCCGGGCCCGCATCAGGTCGCCGCGCCGCAGCCACTTGTAGGGGCGGCCGCGCCGGTCGAGCAGCAGGATCTCGTTGCTGCCGCTGGTGCGCAGCCGGTTGAAGATCTGCTGCAACGGGTCGTCGACCGTGACCGTCGGATACCCGGTGATCTCCACGTCCCGTACGCGGGTCAGGTTCAGCCGCTTCAGCGCCGCACCGGCGCCCACGAACCCGGACACGAAGTCGTCGGCCGGGTTGGTCAGGATCGCCTCGGGCGTGTCGAACTGCGCGATGTGCGACCGCTCGCGCAGCACGGCGATCCGGTCGCCGATCTTGATCGCCTCGTCGAAGTCGTGGGTGACGAAGACGATCGTCTTGTGCAGCTCGTGCTGCAGGCGGATCAGCTCGTCCTGGAGGTGGTCCCGGGTGATGGGGTCCACCGCGCCGAACGGCTCGTCCATCAGCAGCACCGGGGGATCGGCGGCCAGCGCCCGGGCCACCCCCACGCGCTGCTGCTGACCGCCGGACAGCTGGCGCGGGTAGCGGCCGTGGAACTCCCCGGCGTCCAGACCCACGAGGTCGAGCAGCTCTTCCGTCCGCTCCTTGATCCGGGTCTTCGGCCAGCCGATCATCTTCGGGACGATGCCGATGTTCTGCGCGACCGTCATGTGCGGGAAGAGCCCGGCGGACTGGATGGCGTAGCCGACCTTGCGGCGCAGCTTGACCGGGTCCATGTCGGTGACGTCCTCGCCGCCGATGCGGATGCGGCCGCCGGTGGGCTCGATCAGCCGGTTGATCATCTTGAGGGTGGTCGACTTCCCGCACCCCGAGGGACCGACGAAGACGACGACCTCGCCCGCCTTGATCTCCATGCTCACGTTGTCCACGGCCGGCTGCGGACTGCCGGGGTAGCGCTTGGTCAGGCTCTCCAGCTCGATGGACGCGCCGTGGTCGCCGGTCTCAGGCACGGATCCCCCTGGGAATGGTCAGCCGTCCGATCAGGACGTACGCGGCGTCGAACAGCAGGGCCAGGACGATGATGCCGAGCGTGCCCGCCAGCACCTGGTTGAGCGCGTTGGCGCTGCCCAGCGAGGCGAGGCCGCGGAAGATGACGTTGCCGAGACCGGGACCGGAGGCGTACGCCGCGATGGCGGCGATGCCCATCAGCATCTGGGTGGAGACCCGGATCCCGGTCAGGATCGGCGGCCAGGCCAGCGGCAGCTCGATCCGCAGCAGCCGGGCGGGCCGCGACATCCCGATGCCCGTGGCCGCGTCCACCAGCGTCGGGTCGACCCCGCGCAGTCCGACGATCGCGTTGCGCACGACCGGCAGCAGCCCGTACAGCGTCAGCGCGATCACCGTGGGCGGCACGCCCAGCCCCACGAGGGGGATGAGCAGACCGATCAGGGCGAGCGCCGGGACGGTCAGGATGGTGGCGGTGGTCGTGGTCGCGAGGTTCCCGGCCCACTCGCTGCGGTAGGTGGCGACACCGATCAGCACCCCGAGCAGGGTCGCCACGACCATGCACTGGAAGACGGCGCTCGCGTGCTGGTAGGCGTCGGTGAGCAGCTGCTGGTGCCGGTTCACCAGGTACTCCCAGAAGTTCACGCGCGCTCACCCCACGACTCAGGTCTCCTCCGCGGCCTGCTCCACGAGCGGGATGATCCGCAGCGGAACGGGGTTCTCCATGACGATCGCCGTGGAGGCCCGGACGATGCCATCAAAACCGACGACCCGGTCGATCACACGCTGGAGATCGGCGTTGGAGCGGGCCACGAGGCGGCACATCATGTCTCCGGTGCCGGTGGTCGTGTGCAGCTCCAGCACCTCCGGAACGGTCGCCAAGTGGGCCCGTACGTCCGGCCCTTGTCCCTGCCGGATCTGCAGCGTGGCGAACGCCGTGACGGGGTAGCCGAGCGCGGCCGGGTCCACCTGCGGGCCGAATCCGCGGATGACTCCGTTCGACTGAAGCCGGTCCAGCCGCGCCTGCGCGGTGCCGCGGGCCACCCCGAGCCGCCGGGACATCTCCAGCACCCCGATCCGCGGCTCGCGGGCGAGCAGCAGGATGATCCGGCCGTCCAGATGATCGATCGCCACAGCAGCCTCCCGGCATGGTCATCCTGTACAGAAAGGCGGCCGATACGGCCGTATTGCTGAACAGATTGCCCAGTCGAAATACAAACTATTGCGCACCTTGCCGAGCGGGGAGACCCTGCGGCTATGACGCAGACCACACACCACACTCCCGACACCGCCCGGCAGGCCGACCCCTTCCCGGTCAAGGGAATGGACGCGGTCGTCTTCGCCGTGGGCAACGCCAAGCAGGCCGCGCACTACTACTCCACGGCCTTCGGCATGAAGCTGGTCGCCTACTCCGGACCGGAGAACGGCAGCCGCGAGACCGCTGCGTACGTCCTGGAGAACGGCTCGGCCCGGTTCGTCTTCACCTCGGTCATCAAGCCCGCCACCGACTGGGGCCACTTCCTCGCCCAGCACGTGGCCGAGCACGGCGACGGCGTCGTCGACCTCGCCATCGAGGTCCCGGACGCCCGCGCCGCCTACGCCTACGCCCTGGAGCACGGCGCCCGCTCGGTCGCCGAGCCGTACGAGCTGAAGGACGAGCACGGCACGGTCGTCCTGGCCGCGATCGCCACGTACGGCGAGACGCGCCACACCCTCGTCGAGCGCTCCGGCTACGACGGCCCGTACCTGCCCGGCTTCGTCGCGGCCCAGCCGATGGTCGAGCCGCCCGCGCAGCGCACCTTCCAGGCGATCGACCACTGCGTCGGCAACGTCGAGCTCGGCAAGATGAACGAGTGGGTCGGCTTCTACAACAAGGTGATGGGCTTCACGAACATGAAGGAGTTCGTGGGCGACGACATCGCCACCGAGTACAGCGCGCTGATGTCGAAGGTCGTCGCCGACGGCACGCTCAAGGTCAAGTTCCCGATCAACGAGCCGGCGATCGCCAAGAAGAAGTCCCAGATCGACGAGTACCTGGAGTTCTACGGCGGCGCGGGCGTGCAGCACATCGCCCTCAACACGGGCGACATCGTGCAGACGGTCCGTACGATGCGGGCGGCCGGCGTCGAGTTCCTCAACACGCCCGACTCCTACTACGACACGCTGGGGGAGTGGGTCGGCGAGACCCGGGTCCCGATCGACACCCTGCGCGAACTGAAGATCCTCGCCGACCGCGACGAGGACGGCTACCTGCTGCAGATCTTCACCAAGCCGGTCCAGGACCGTCCGACCGTCTTCTTCGAGATCATCGAGCGCCACGGCTCGATGGGCTTCGGCAAGGGCAACTTCAAGGCCCTGTTCGAGGCGATCGAACGCGAGCAGGACCGCCGCGGCAACCTGTAGCCGCAGATGCCCCGGGTCGTGCGGGTGTCACGGGGCACCCGCACGACCCGTGCCTGCCGGATGCGGCACTGCCGCGCACCTGTCGGCGTTCGCCACGCCGGGCGTGCCGAGGCGGACCCGCTGGAGCAACCCGGCGGCGGCCCTGCCGGGTTCGGCACCGCCGCGCACCTGTCCGCCTGCGCCGGGCGCGCCCGCTGCCGATTCCGGGACCGCCGGGTCGCGTCGTCGTCGATCGCCGGCGCGGCGGGATCGAGGGGCGGCAGCCTTCGTGTCCACCGCAACGGCGTGTGGCCACGACCGCGTGCGTCCACGCCGGCGTGCGCCGCGACGGGCGGGCAACGGGGTGCGGCTACGGCGGCGCGCACCGGTGGTGCCCCGCCTACCCCACCCCGTCGTCCATCTCCGGCACCCCCGCATCCGGCGGCTGGCCCAGCTCCTCGATCGCCGCCCGGGCCGCAGGCACGTGCAGGGGCGAGAAGTGCGGGTTGATCCGCAGAGCCTCCGTGAGGTGCCGGCGGGCGGCGCCGTGGCGCTGCAGCTCCCGCTCGATCATGCCCCGGTGGTACATGTACACCGCGTCGCGCAGCCCGCCCCCGGGCTCGGGGGCCGTCGCCCGCAGCGCGAACAGCAAGGCCTGCGCGGGCTCCCCGGCTCGGTACAGCGCCCACCCCAGCGCGTCGGCGACCTCCGCGGCGGGCCGGCGCTGCCACTCCACCCGCAACCGCCGTACCGCCGCCGCCGGATCGCCGTGATCGGCCTCCAGACGCCCCAGCACCAGCCCCTCGGGCCCCGCCCGCGGCAGCGCCCCGTACCCGCTCCCGCAGCAGGCCGTACTGCGCCCGGGCCGCGTCCGGCATCCCCAGTGACTCGTACAACTCGCCCAGCTCCAGGGCGTACCGCGGGCACGGCTGCCCGGCGAGAGCCACCCGGTAGGCCTTCAGCGCCTCCGTCGTCCGGCCGAGGGCCGCCAGCGCCCGGCCCTGCCCGGCCTGCCCGGCCCGCTGCTCGGGGTCGAGGCGGACCGCCTCCCGGAAGAGCCGCAGCGCGACGTCGGGGTCCCCGCGTTCGAAGGCCAGCCGCCCGGCCTGCTCCAGATAGGCCGCCCGCTCCACCGGAGCCCGCGCACCCGCCGCCGCGTCCGCCAGCGAGGCCGCCGCGTCCTCCAGCCACCCCCGGTCCCGGTACACCGCCGCGGCCCGCGCGAGCACGGCGGGGCCGGAGCGCAACTCCGTGAGCCGGTCCAGCATCCGCTTGGCCGCCTGGTGCTCGCCGAGCCCGGTGTAGGCGTCGATGAGCAGCGGATACGTCGTCCACCGTCGCGGCTCCAGCTTCAGCGCCGCCTCGCCCCACCGGCGCGCGGCGCGGAAGTCCCGGCGGGCGTTCGCCAGCGCGGCAAGCCCTGCCACGGCCCGGGTGTTGCGCTGCGGCCGCACCGTCAGCGACGTCCGCAGCGCCTTCTCCGCACGCGGGTAGTGAGCCGGGTCGGCCAGGCGCCGCCCCCGCTCCGCGTACGCCACCCCGAGCACCGCCCAGGACGCCGCGTCCCCGGGCCGGGCCCGTACGGCCTTCTCCCGCTCGCGGATCAGCTCCGCCAGGCCGGGCAGCGCGGCCGGCACCCCGCCGCCGACCGCCGCCATGGCCAGCGCCCCCGGCGACGGGGGAGCGGGCCGGGCGGGCTCCCTCGGCAGCAGCACCAGCACCCCGCCCAGCACGGCACACCCCGCCGCGGAGGCGACCAGCACCCGGCGGCGTCGGACGCTTCTGTCCCGCCGCTCCGGTCCCTCCTGCTCGTTCTCCATGGCGCTCACTGTGCGTCAGTACGACGACCACACCCGGGCAGCCGAAGGGTCCCGCCGACGGGGTTCACACCGATGGCCCCGGGTGCGAACCTGTGATCATGAGCCGTATCGAAGCGCCCCGCTCCGACGACACCGCAGCGACCGGCGACCTCGTGGACCTGCTCCTCGGCGGCCTCCCGGCCGAAGCGGTCCTCACCGACCCCGATGTCACGGCCTCCTACGCCAACGACATGGCGAGCTTCTGCCCGGCCGGCACCCCGGCCGTGGTCGTGCTGCCGCGCACGACCGAACAGGTCCAGCACGTGATGCGCACCGCCAGTGCCCTGCGCGTCCCCGTCGTACCGCAGGGCGCCCGCACAGGGCTGTCCGGCGCCGCCAACGCCTCCGACGGCTGCATCGTGCTCTCCCTGACGAAGATGGACCGGATCCTGGAGATCAACCCGGTCGACCGCATCACCGTGTGCGAACCGGGCGTGGTCAACGCCGCCCTGTCCCGGGCCGTCGGCGAACACGGCCTGTACTACCCGCCGGACCCCTCCAGCTGGGAGATGTGCACCATCGGCGGCAACATCGGCACCGCCTCCGGCGGCCTGTGCTGCGTGAAGTACGGCGTCACCGCCGAATACGTCCTCGGACTGGACGTGGTGCTCGCCGACGGGCGGCTCATGTCCACCGGCCGCCGCACCGCCAAGGGCGTCGCCGGCTACGACCTGACCCGCCTGTTCGTCGGCTCCGAGGGCTCCCTCGGCATCGTCGTCCGGGCCGTCCTCGGGCTGCGCCCCAAGCCGCCCCAGCAGCTGGTGCTGGCCGCCGAGTTCGCCTCCGCCGCCGCGGCCTGCGACGCCGTGTGCCGCATCATGGAGGGCGGCCACGTCCCGTCACTCCTCGAACTCATGGACCGTACGACGGTCAAGGCCGTCAACGACATGGCCCAGATGGGCCTCCCCGAGAGCACCGAGGCCCTGCTCCTGGCCGCGTTCGACACCACCGCCCCGGCCGCCGACCTCGCCGCCGTCGGCGCGCTGTGCGAGGCGGCCGGTGCCACCCAGGTCGTCCCCGCCGACGACGAGGCCGAGTCCGAACTGCTGCTCCAGGCGCGGCGTCTGTCGCTCACCGCGCTGGAGGCGGTCAAGGGCGTGACGATGATCGACGACGTGTGCGTGCCGCGCTCCCGGCTCGCCGAGATGCTCGAAGGGGTGGACCGGATCGCCGAGAAGTACCAGCTCACCATCGGTGTCGTCGCCCATGCGGGCGACGGCAACACCCATCCGACGGTCTGCTTCGACCCGGCGGACCCCGACGAGTCCCGGCGCGCCCGCGAGTCCTTCGACGAGATCATGGCCCTCGGCCTGGAGCTCGGCGGCACCATCACCGGCGAACACGGCGTCGGCGTCCTGAAGAAGGAGTGGCTGGCGCGCGAGATCGGCCCCGTGGGCATGGAGATGCAGCGGGCCGTGAAGCAGGCCTTCGACCCGCTGGGCATCCTGAACCCGGGCAAGCTCTTCTGAGCCCCGGCCCCTCACTGGGCGAGCAACTGGGCCAGTTCGTCGTCAAGACCGAGCTGTTCGCCCTCCGTTCCCGGCGGCACCACCCGCAGCGTGCGCTCCAGCCAGGCCGACACCGCCGCCGCCGGAGCCTCCAGCAGGGCGTCCCCGCCGGGTGAACTCAGCGCCATCAGCATGACGCTGCGCCCCGCGGTCTTCGTCGGCCACACCCGCACGTCCCCCTGCCCGCACGGCCGGAACACGCCCTCGACCAGCAGATCCCGGGCGAACGTCCAGTACACCGGATGCTCGGTGTCGATGTGAAAGGTGACGTGGACGGCGTAGGGGTCGTCCGTGAGGTACCCGAGCCGGGCCGGCACGGGGATCCTGCGCTCCGGCGACAGGACGAGTTTCAGCTCCAGTTCCCGCTCCACCACGGTGTGCACGGCGGTCTCCCTTCTCCTGACGGCTGCCCGCGAGGGCCGGTCGGGAGGAGAGAGCGGGCGGGGGCCGTGGCATTACGCGCCTTGCCGGAAGTTTTTTTCGCAGGGGCATCCGCCGGTGCGGCGCGGTGCGTAGCACATCGGTGCTCGAAAGGGGTGGGTCCGGTGGGAGCGGCGGTGGGGCTTGCGCACGTCTGATAGATGTGGAGGCCCCCATTTGGCCCCCGAGCAGATACGGGACGACGGACATGAGCGCCCCAACCCCGGCCCCCGGTGACGACAGGCCCCGCGAAGGGTATTACCCGGACCCGTCCATTCCTGGATATGTCCGGTACTGGAACGGCGCTTCCTGGGTGCCGGGCACCAGCCGTCCGGCGCCCCGGGACGGCGAGTCGCTCGCGCCGCCGCCCGGAGCGGGGGCGGCACAGCCCGCCTCGGTCGAGGAGACCGGCCCGCACTTCTTCGACGAGGACCCGGTCGAGGAGCCGTCCGAGTCGCCGTCCGCCGCCGACGCCCAGCACGGCAGCCGTCCCGAACCCGCCTCGGCCTGGGGCGCCGACCGCTCGCGTCAGTCCGGCTTCGGCGGGGACCAGGACCGCCGTGTCTCGTGGGGCGCTCCGCAGGGGGCGCAGGGCGCCGACCCGAGGGTGTCGCCCGCAGGCCCGCGGCCCGACGGGGAGGCCGCCCGCACCGACGGCACGGCGAACGTCCCGCCGGCCGACCAGGAGGCGAACGCGGCGGCGGGAGACGGCACGTTCGTGTTCCGCCGCCCGACGGGGCAGCCCGGGGGAGGGGCCCGGGCCGATGCCCCCGACGACGGCACGATGACGTTCCGCGCGGTGTCCCCGCGCACGGGCCCGGCCGGCGGCGCTTCGAAACCGGCCGGGGGTCCGGGGGGTTCCGGTAACAGCTCCGGTAACTCCGGCGGCCCCGGCTTCGGACCGCCGGGATCGGGCGGCGGCGCGGCGGCGCCCGCCTTCGGAGGTCAGGGTGGGGCCGCGGGCTCCGGCTTCGGGCCGGCGGGGCCGGGTGGCGACTCGGCCGCTTCCGGCTCCGCGGGCCAAGGCGGTGCGTCCGGTTCCGGCTTGGGGCCGGCCGGCCAGGGCAGTGCTGCGGCGGCCTCAGGCATGGGCCCGTCGGGACCCGCGTTCGCCGGGCAGTCCGGGCCGACCGGTCCCGGGAACGATTCCGCGGGGCCCGGCTTCGGCGCGGGCAAGGCGGCCGCCGCCCGTGCCTCCGCGGCGCAGGCCGGGGCCGGCAGCGCGGCGGCCCAGGCTTCCGCGGCCGCCCCGACGGCGCTGTCCGGACCCCAGGCGGCGCCCACCGTCCCCGCGCAGTCCGGCGGGCCCGGCAGCGCCCAACCCGGCGCCGCGGCCTCCTCCGGTACGCCCCTCAGCGCGGGCCCCGGCGGCGGCCAGTCCTCCTGGGCGCAGCAGGTGCACCGGCTCGCCGGAGCCGGCGGCGGTGACGAACAGCCCGTCACGCCCTGGAAGCCGCCGGTCGAGGACGTGTTCCAGGCGGCCGCCCGGCGCCAGGCAGAGGCCCGCCCGGCCGGACTCGGCAAGCGGCTGGTGGCCCGGCTGCTGGACACCGTCGTGCTCGCCGCGCTCACCGCCGCGGCCGCCGTCCCGCTCGGCACCAAGGCGATCGACCACGTCAACGAGAAGATCGACGCGGCCAAGCTCTCCGGCGAGACCGTCACGGTCTGGCTGCTCGACGGCACCACCTCGATCTACCTCGGCATCATCCTGGCCGTACTGCTGCTCGCCGGCGTGCTCTCGGAGGTGCTGCCCACCGCCAAGTGGGGCCGCACCCTCGGCAAGAAGCTGATGGGCCTCGAAGTCCGCGACATCGAGGGCCACGACTCGCCCGGCTTCGGCGCGGCCCTGCGCCGCTGGCTGGTCTACAGCGTGCCCGGGCTCCTCGCCGTCGGGATCGTCGGCGTCGCCTGGTGCCTCTTCGACCGGCCCTGGCGACAGTGCTGGCACGACAAGGCCGCGCACACGTTCGTGGCGGGCTGACCTCCCTCGGACGGCCGTCCGCCGGATGCGGAGCCCGGGGGTTCGCGGTCGACTCGGGCCATGAGCAGCGAACCGCCCCCCGGCTCCGGTCAGCAACCCCCGGAAGACGACCCGTTCCGGAAGCGCCCCCCGAACGAGCCGCCCGGGGAGGGCACTGGCCCGCCCTACGGCAGCGAACCACCGCCGTACGGGGGCGGCGGCCCGGGCGGTCCCGGCGGTCCGGGTGACGGCTTCGGAGGCGGCCCCTACGGGGGCGATCCGTACGGCGGCGGTTCCTACCCCACCGACCCCCTCGCCGGCATGCCCCCGCTCGCCGACAGCGGCAAGCGCACGCTCGCGCGCATCCTCGACATGATCCTGGTGGGCGCCGTCGTCTGGTTGCTCACGTGGGGCTTCGACGTCAACGAGTACGACGTGGACAGCGACCGCATCGAGGTCGGCAAGTCGTTCTGGCAGTCGGGGATCGCCGCTGTCCTCTACATCGCCTACGACACCGTCCTGACCGCGAGGACCGGCCAGACCCTCGGCAAGAAGCTGCTGAACATGCGCGTGGCCAACCTGGACAACGGTGCGACGCCCTCCGTGCAGAACGCGCTGGCGCGCGCCGCGGTGCTGTGGATCCCGTTCGCCTTCTGCTGCGCGTGCGTCTGGACCGCGATCTGCGGCGGCTGGAGCTTCTTCGACCGGCCCTACAAGCAGGGCCTGCACGACAAGGCGGCCAAAACGGTCGTGGTCAGCACCGATTGAGGCGCAGAACCATCAACGGGGTGCAGCGGGCGGTCAGGAGGCCGCCCGTTCGCGTACCGGTTCCGGGGCGGGTGCCGGGACCGAGGCCCGTACCGGTTCCCGGGGCGAGGGCTGGTGCACCGCGGCAGGGCGCTTCCCGGACGCCGGCACCGTCATGGCGACCAGCAGCCCGAGGACGAGCGCCGCGACGGCGATGACCGCGATCCCCGCACCCGAACTCGTCCCAGACAGCAGCAGCATGGCGAAGGTCGAGAAGATCACGGTGCACGAACCGTAGGCGAGCTGTGCGGCAGTCGGACGGGGCATGGCCATCATGTCCTCGAGAGTGGGGGTCCACGGCGTTGTCGGCCTGGCATTGCGCCGGTTTCCGGGCGTTCTGCCATCCGACATTCTCACCGGCAGGGTGCCCGACCGGAACCGGCGGTAAGCGTGACCTAATCAACAAGGGCGGTGCACAGGGGGCGCACGGAGTCATGACGTCCACCTAGTGGACATATGCACGCGCCCGCCCGGCCGGAGGGGAGGCCCAGGGGAGCCGCTCGGGGCAACCGTTTGGTTGTCCGTAAAACGAACCTCACCTCCGCATAGTGCACTTGACTTGTGCAAGTCAAGGTCTGTCTTTTCTTCTAAACCTCTAGTCAAATGTCGTCACTTGACTACACGCGTTGATCACGCGCGCGCGGATTTCCATGACCGGGACCCTGCCTGCCGCGCGCCCGGACGCGGGGGAGGATCTCAAGTGACCAGTAGACCCTGGACGTTCAGAGCGGCCGCCATAAGCGTGGCGCTCGCGGCGGCCACCGCCACCGCCTCGACCTACGCGGTGGCCGACGACGCCCCGGCTCCCCGGCCCACCACCGTGGACCGGCACGACCCGGCGGAACGCCACCACGACGAGCACGACCTCGAAGGCCCGCTGAGCAAGACGCAGGACGCCCAGCGCCAGGAGGCCCTGAACCAGGTCCTCTCGGGCAAGAGCAAGGTCAAGAACCGCGAGGGCTCGAAGGTCGTCCAGCTCAAGAGCAAGAAGGGCGACGCCAAGTACGTCGAGCTCGGCCGCGAGAAGACCGACAAGATCTTCACGATCCTGGTCGAGTTCGGCGACCAGGTCGACAGCCGCTACGGCGGCACCCCGGGCCCGCTGCACAACGCGATACCCAAGCCCGACCGCAAGAAGGACAACTCCACGGCCTGGCGGGCCGACTACGACCGGGACTACTTCCAGGACCTGTACTTCGGTTCCGGCAAGGGCGTCGACTCCGTCAAGACGTACTACGAGAAGCAGTCCTCGGGCCGCTACTCGGTCGAGGGCGAGGTCTCCGACTGGGTCAAGGTCCCCTACAACGAGGCGCGCTACGGCAACAACGCCTGCGGCGACACCAACTGCCCGAGTGTGTGGAACGTCGTCAGCGACGGTCTGAACGCCTGGGTCTCCCAGCAGAAGGCAGCGGGGAGGACCGACGCGCAGATCAAGGCGGACGTCGCGCGCTTCGACGAGTGGGACCGCTACGACTTCGACGGCGACGGCGACTTCAACGAGCCCGACGGCTACATCGACCACTTCCAGATCGTGCACGCGGGCGAGGACGAGTCCGCGGGCGGCGGCGCCCAGGGCACCGACGCGATCTGGGCGCACCGCTGGTACGCCTTCGGCACCGACGCCGGCGCCACCGGCCCCGAGAACAACAAGCTCGGCGGCGCGAAGATCGGCGACACCGGCATCTGGGTCGGCGACTACACCGTCCAGCCGGAGAACGGCGGACTCGGCGTCTACGCCCACGAGTACGGCCACGACCTCGGCCTGCCCGACCACTACGACACCGCGGGCGGCGAGAACTCCACCGGCTTCTGGACGCTGATGTCGTCCGGTTCCTGGCTCGGCAAGGGCAAGAACGAGATCGGTGACCTGCCCGGCGACATGACCGCCTGGGACAAGATGCAGCTCGGCTGGCTGAACTACGACAAGGCCAAGGCCGGCGTCAACTCCTGGCACAAGCTGGGCGTGGCGGAGTACAACACCAAGCACAAGCAGGCCCTGGTCGTCGACCTGCCCAAGAAGGCGGTCACCACCGAGATCGTCACCCCCGCCGAGGGCAAGACCCAGTGGTGGAGCGGCAGCGGTGACAACCTCAAGAACACCCTGACGCGGTCGGTCGACCTCACCGGCAAGTCCAAGGCCCAGCTCGGCCTCGACGGCTGGTACGAGATCGAGGCCAACTACGACTACCTCTACACCGAGGTCTCGACCGACGGCGGCGCCAACTGGACCGCCCTCGACGGCACGGTGGACGGCCAGCCGATCCCGCGCGACGGCAGCGACAAGCCGGCTCTGACCGGCACCATCGACGGCTACAAGAAGCTCGCCTTCTCGCTGGACGCCTACGCCGGCAAGAAGATCGACCTGCGCTTCCGCTACCAGACCGACGGCGGCGTGGCCCAGAAGGGCTTCGCGGCCGACGCGATCACGGTGACCGCCGACGGCGCCCCCGTCTTCTCCGACAACGCCGAGAGCGCGGACGCCGCGTGGAAGGCCACCGGCTTCTCCCGCATCGGCGCGTCCTTCACCAAGGACTACGCGCAGTACTACATCGCCGAGAACCGGCAGTACGTGTCGTACGACAAGACCCTCAAGGTCGGCCCGTACAACTTCGGCTTCACGGCGCGCCCGGACTGGGTGGAGCACTACGCGTACCAGAACGGCCTGCTGATCTGGAAGTGGGACACCTCCCAGGCGGACAACAACACCAGCCAGCACAAGGGCACCGGTCTGGTCCTGCCGATCGACTCGCACCCGGACGCGCTGAAGTGGGCCGACGGCATGCTGATGCGCAACCGCATCCAGGCCTACGACTCGCCGTTCAGCCTCTACCGCACCGACGGCATGACGCTGCACAAGGCGGACGTGGCGAAGTACATCCCGGGCTCGAAGGGCGTCTCGGTCTTCAACGACCGGAAGAACGACTACTACGACGAGTCGAACCCGACCGCGGGTGTCAAGATCACTGACACCAACACGAAGATCAAGATCCTCAAGGAAGCCAAGGACGGCTCGACGATCGAGCTGGAGGTCGGCGCCGCGGGTAGGTAATCCGCATCCTTGCAGGTCAGAGCATGATCGGCGGTGACCCCCTGGCGGGTCACCGCCGATCCGTGTTTAGGTGCGTCCTGTGGCTCTCTTATTGACACCGACCGACACGGGGGGATGAGCGCATGGCCGCAGGAGGCTTCTGCAAGCTGCCGAACGGAACGGTGGTGGTGGCACTGAATCTGCCCAGCCCCGCCGTCGACGGCCCCGGCGCCGTCCGTGTCCTCGTCCACTCCGTGAACCGTGCGCGGGCCCTGACCAGGCTCCGCAACCTCGGTCTGCGGTCGGTCTACCTGCGCGGCAACGCCGCCCCGCCGACCCCTGACGAGATCACGGCGGTCCTGCACCACCCCGACGGGCTGATATGGCGCACGGCCCCCGACAACGGTGTCGCGTCGAGCCCGGACCTGGTCCAGGAACTGTGGCGTCCGATCAGAGCGCTCCTGAGGCGCCCGACGGCCCAGACCTGAGCCCGGGAGCCCGCCGGAGCCGCGGGGCTACTGCACGACCGGCTTGCCCGACAGCTCCACGCCCGCCTGGCGCAGCTCCTCCAGGGCCCGCTCGGTGCTCTCCTGGGCCACCCCGGCCGTCAGGTCCAGCAGGACCTGCGTACGGAAACCCTCCCGGGCGGCGTCGAGGGCCGTGGCGCGAACGCAGTGGTCGGTGGCGATGCCGACCACGTCGACCTCGGTGACCTCGCGCGAGCGCAGCCAGTCGGCCAGGGGCGTGCCGTTCTCGTCCGTGCCCTCGAAACCGCTGTACGCCGCCGAATACGCCCCCTTGTCGAACACCGCGTCGATCGAGCCGGAGGCGACGGCGGGGGCGAAGTTCGGGTGGAAGCCGACCCCCTCGGTACCGGCGACGCAGTGCGCGGGCCAGGAGCGGGCGTAGTCCGGGTTCGCGGAGAAGTGGCCGCCGGGGGCGATGTGGTGGTCGCGGGTGGCCACGACGTGCTGGTAGCCGGACCCGGCCGCCTGCCCGATCAGCTCCGTGACGGCGGCGGCCACATCGGCCCCGCCGGCCACCGCGAGGCTGCCCCCCTCACAGAAGTCGTTCTGCACATCGACGACGATCAAGGCGCGGCGCATGGTCGGTGTCCTTCGGCTATGAGGTCGGCAAGCCCGGCCGGTGAACCACCGAGCCTATTGACAGACGGGAGCGGACGGGAGGGGGTACGGGTCGGCGTCACGGCACACCCCCTAGCTACCCGAGGTCTCGTGCAGGTACTCCGTGGGCAGGACGGGCTCCCCGCGCGAGAGCTGCGTGGCCGACATCGGGAGAGCCGCGCGCGCCCTCGTGTGCCGCTCGCGCGCCGCGTCCAGCGGCTCGCGCGCCACCACCTCGCCGCCCTTGACCAGCTCCACCAGCAACTGCCGGTCCGCGAGCCCGGCCGGCACCGGCCCGGTGCCGATCACCTCGGCCTCGGCGACCCCGTAGGAGTCCAGCCGCCGCGCGGCCCACTTGCGTCCCCCGATCGACGTCTTGCCGCTGCTGGACTTCTTCGCCACCGGCACCAGCGGCGCCTTCGGGCCCGCGGACTCGGCCCGCGCGACCAGCTTGTAGACCATCGAGGAGGTGGGGTGGCCGGAGCCGGTCACCAGCTGCGTCCCGACGCCGTAGGCGTCCACCGGGGCCGCCGCCAGGGAGGCGATCGCGTACTCGTCCAGGTCCGACGTCACCACGATCTTCGTACCGGTCGCGCCCAGCTCGTCGAGCTGCTGCCGCACCCGGTGCGCCACCAGCAGCAGGTCGCCGGAGTCGATGCGGACCGCGCCCAGCTCGGTCCCGGCGACCTCGACGGCCGTGCGGACCGCCTCGGCGACGTCGTAGGTGTCCACCAGCAGGGTGGTGCCCCGGCCCAGCGTGTTCACCTGGGCCTGGAAGGCGTCCCGCTCGCTGTCGTGCAGCAGGGTGAAGGCGTGCGCGGAGGTGCCGACCGTGGGGATCCCGTAGCGGAACCCGGCGGCCAGGTCGGAGGTGGTCGCGAAGCCGCCGACGTACGCGGCCCGGGAGGCCGCCACCGCCGCCAGCTCGTGCGTGCGCCGGGCGCCCATCTCGATCAGCGGCCGGTCTCCCGCGGCCGCCGACATCCGCGAGGCCGCGGCGGCGATCGCCGAGTCGTGGTTGAGGATCGACAGGATCACGGTCTCCAGCAGCACGCACTCGGCGAAGGTGCCCTCGACCCGCATGATCGGCGAGCCCGGGAAGTACACCTCGCCCTCGGGGTAGCCCCAGATGTCGCCGCGGAACCGGTAGCCGGCGAGCCAGTCCAGGGTCTCCTCGTCGACGATCTCCCGCTCCCGCAGGAAGTTCAGCACGGCCGTGTCGAAGCGGAAGTTCTCCACCGCGTCCAGCACCCGGCCGGTGCCGCCCACGACGCCGTAGCGGCGCCCGTTCGGCAGCCGCCGGGTGAAGACCTCGAACACGCTTCGCCGCTCGGCCGTGCCCGCCGTGAGGGCGGCCCGCAGCATCGTCAGCTCGTACTGGTCCGTGAAGAGCGCCGTCGAGGGAACATCCACCGGCAGCCCAAGGTCCGCTGTGTTCATGGTGGCGAGCGTACCCCCATTTCGTCAATCTGACGATTGCAGTCCCGGGAGATGCGATCGCCTTGCGGCCAGGCCCGTTTGTGCGACCACCCCCCTCGGGTGGCAGCATGGGCAGTGTGACGTCACCCGCGCCCCTGGAGATCGAACGCACCGAGTCGGCGGAGGAGGTCTTCGCCGTACCCGAGCCGGACGTCCCGTGGGTCACCATCGTCCACAACGACCCGGTCAACCTCATGAGCTACGTGACGTACGTCTTCCAGTCGTACTTCGGCTACTCCAAGCACAAGGCCACCAAGCTCATGCTCGACGTCCACCACAAGGGCCGGGCGGTCGTCTCCAGCGGCAGCCGCGAGGAGATGGAACGCGACGTGCAGGCCATGCACGGCTACGGCCTGTGGGCCACCCTCCAGCAGGACCGCAAGTAGCCAGCACCCCGCCCAGCAGCGAAAAGGCGTTCATGCCCGGAACCTTCGAACCGCTCCCCGGCGGCGGCGCGGCCGTCGCCCTCGACGACGTCGAGATCTCCATCATCCGGTCGCTGGCCGTCCAGCTCCTGGAGCTCATCGGCCCCGGCCCCGCCGAGGACAGCGGCGACCCGCTCGCCGATCTGTTCGCCGAAGGACCCAGCGAGCCGCCCACCGACCCGGTCCTGAGGCGGCTCTTCCCCGACGCCTACAGCGACCCCGAGCAGCCGGCCTCGCCGCGGGACGCCGAGGAGCAGAAGGCGTACTCCGCGGAGTTCCGGCGCTACACCGAGAACGACCTGCGGGCCGGGAAGCGGGACAACGCGCTCGCGATCATCCGCTCCCTCGACGCGCTCGCCTCGGCCTCGGCCTCGGCCGGCGAGGGCGGCGCGGTGCTGAAGCTGTCGCCAGCGGAGTCCCAGCAGTGGCTGGGCGCCCTGAACGACCTGCGGCTCGCGATCGGCTCGCGGCTGGAGATCACCGACGACGAGGACACCGACCTCCTCTACCGCCTCCCGGACGAGGACCCGCGCAAGCCGATGGTGATGGCCTACCTGTGGCTGGGTGGACTCCAGGAGACGCTGGTCGGAACCCTTATGGCCTGATCAGTGCAGGTTTTGTGACCGTCGGGTGACCGAAGGGTGTTCGCTCAGAGGACACTCAAATCCGGATAACGATCCCGTCACCGCACCCGCCTTCTATGGCCCCCTCGAAAGCGTTTTGTCCGCTTTTCCCTGTGCGGTGCGCCACATCCCACCCCTGTGATCAATGTTGCGGCCGTGATAAATCTTCACGACCGCCCGGCAGAACACCACCCGAATGTTCGGCCGGGTGCGCCACCGAGCCGGCAACCGCCGGCCAGGCACGAGCGGGCTCGCGGGCCCGCTCAGCTCCATCATTCCGGGGGGATCGAAACCCGATCCGAGGCCGACGAGGGCCCGGGTCGGCATGGAGAAAGGCGCACCACACATGACCTCTGCGCAGGTCGACACGGAAAACGTGCCCGAAGAGGGGTACGAGCGCGGCCTCGGCAGCCGTCAAGTCCAGATGATCGCGATCGGCGGCGCCATCGGCGTCGGCCTGTTCATGGGCGCCGGAGCGAACATCGCCAAGGCCGGCCCCAGCATCATCCTCATGTACGCCCTCGCGGGTGTCGTGATCTTCTTCATCATGCGGGCCCTGGGCGAGCTGCTCCTCTACCGGCCCGTCTCCGGCTCCTTCGCCGAGTACGCCCGTGAGTTCCTCGGCCCGTTCTTCGGCTTCGTCACGGGCTGGACGTACTGGCTCATGTGGGTGGTCACCGGCATGGCCGAACTCACGGCCGCCGCGATCTACATCCACTTCTGGTTCCCGGAGATCCCCCAGTGGGTCAGCGCGCTGGTCTTCCTGGTGGTGCTCTTCGGCGTCAACCTGATCTCCGTCAAGATCTTCGGCGAGGTCGAGTTCTGGTTCTCGATGATCAAGGTCACGGCCATCATCGGCATGATCGTCATCGGCCTCGGCGTGCTCACCCTCGGCTTCTCCGACGCCGGTGACACCGCCACCGTCTCCAACCTCTGGGCGCACGACGGCTTCTTCCCGAACGGCATCGGCTCCAGCCTGATGACGCTCCAGGGCGTCATGTTCGCCTACCTCGCCGTCGAGCTCGTCGGCGTCACCGCGGGCGAGTCCGAGAACCCCGAGAAGACCCTGCCCAAGGCCATCAACACCCTGCCCTGGCGCATCATCGTCTTCTACGTCGGCGCCCTGCTGGTGATCCTCTCCGTGGTCAAGTGGACCGAGTTCTCCGCCGGCGAGAGCCCGTTCGTGCACGCCTTCGGCAAGATCGGCATCCCGCTCGCTGCGGGCATCGTGAACTTCGTGGTGCTCACCGCGGCCCTGTCGTCCTGCAACTCGGGCATGTACTCCACCGGCCGGATGCTGCGCGACCTGGCCTCCAACAGCGAGGCGCCGCAGGCGTTCGGCAAGCTCAACGCCCGCAAGACGCCCGCCGTCGGCATCACCGTCTCCGTCGCGCTCATGGGCATCGGCGTCGTCCTGAACTACGTCGTCCCGGAGAAGGCGTTCCTCTACGTCACCTCCGTCGCCACCGCGGCCGGCATCTGGACCTGGATGATGATCCTCGTCAGCCACATCCGCTACCGCTCCGCGGTCGACGCGGGCCGGCTGCGCGCCTCGTCCTTCCCCGCTCCCGGCGGTGCGCTCTTCAGCTGGGTCGCGCTGCTCTTCCTCATCGGCGTGACCTGCATGATCGCGTACGACAAGGACGCGCGGGTCTGCCTGTACGTCGCGGCCGGCTGGGCCGTCGCCCTCGGCGTCGGCTGGGCGGTCCTCAAGCGCCGCAACCCGCAGCTCACCGAGCGCCGCGGCGACGCGGAGTTCGAGAAGGTCGGCTGACCAACCAGGACGTCCAGCCGCAGGGAGTACTCGTGGCACCCCCTGCGGCTGCCGCTCAGGGCGTCCGGCATATGGGCCGTTCCGTACCAACCCTCGGTACGGAACGGCCCTTCTGCTTATCCTGACGAGCATGCTGACCATCACCCAGGCCCTCGTCGACCAGATCGTCGCCCACGCGCGCAAGGACCACCCCGACGAGGCGTGCGGCGTCGTCGCCGGCCCGGCGGGCTCGGACCGCCCCGAGCGCTTCATCCCCATGCTGAACGCGGCCATGTCGCCCACGTTCTACGAGTTCGACTCCGGCGACCTGCTCAAGCTCTACCGCGAGATGGACGACCGCGACGAGGAGCCGGTGGTCATCTACCACTCCCACACCGCGACCGAGGCCTACCCCTCGCGCACCGACATCTCCTACGCCAACGAGCCCGGCGCCCACTACGTCCTCGTCTCCACCGCCGACACCGACGGCGCCGGCGAGTTCCAGTTCCGCTCCTTCCGGATCGTCGAGGGCGAGGTCACGGAGGAGGAGGTCCAGGTCGTCGAGGCATACTGAGGACGCCTGAGCAGCACGGTCTCACTCCCCGGCCCGAAAACGTCCGCCATGTGGGATCACATTCCAGTACCCGGACCGGGAATCGATACGATGAGCCCATGGTTTTCCACGACGTGAGCGACAAGACGCCGGGCGAGCTGCTCGTGGCGCGGCTGCACGTCGACCTGTGCAGGCTCGCCAGCGCCATCTGTTGACGCAGGTCCCTGCCGCCGTACGGCCGTGAGCCGCGGCGCCGCACACACGCACCACCCCGCCGTTCCTGCGCTGCCGCGCGCCCCGACCGACTACTCCCGACAGGAGCCCTGAAGCCATGGCCATCGAGGTCCGCATCCCGACCATCCTCCGCACGTACACCGACGGTCAGAAGGCGGTGGAGGGCAGCGGTGACACCCTCGCCGACCTGTTCACCGACCTCGAGACCCGGCACGCCGGGATCCGCGCCCGCATCGTGGAAGGCGACCAGCTGCGCCGCTTCGTCAACGTCTACCTGAACGACGAGGACGTCCGCTTCCTCGACGGCATCAACACCAAGCTGTCGGACGGCGACAACGTCACGATCCTGCCGGCCGTGGCCGGCGGCATGGTCTGATCACCGATGCGCTACGACTCCCCCCTGGCCGCGGTCGGCAACACCCCCCTGGTGCGCCTGCCGCGGCTGTCGCCGTCGGCCGACGTCCGCATCTGGGCGAAGCTGGAGGACCGCAACCCGACGGGGTCGGTCAAGGACCGTCCGGCCCTGCACATGATCGAGCAGGCGGAGAAGGACGGCCGCCTGACGCCGGGCTGCACCATCCTGGAGCCGACGTCGGGCAACACCGGCATCTCCCTGGCCATGGCGGCGAAGCTCAAGGGCTACCGCATCGTCTGCGTGATGCCGGAGAACACCTCGCAGGAACGCCGGGACCTGCTGGGCATGTGGGGCGCGGAGATCATCTCCTCCCCGGCGGCGGGCGGCTCCAACACCGCCGTGCGCGTCGCCAAGGAGCTCTCGGCCGAGCACCCGGACTGGGTGATGCTCTACCAGTACGGCAACCCGGACAACGCGGGCGCCCACTACGCCACGACCGGCCCCGAGATCCTCGCCGACCTGCCGTCCGTCACGCACTTCGTGGCCGGCCTCGGCACCACCGGCACCCTCATGGGCGTCGGCCGCTTCCTGCGCGAGCACAAGCCGGACGTCCAGATCGTCGCGGCCGAACCGCGCTACGACGACCTGGTCTACGGCCTGCGCAACCTCGACGAGGGCTTCGTCCCCGAGCTGTACGACGCCTCCGTCCTCACCAGCCGCTTCTCCGTCGGCTCAGCGGACGCGGTCACCCGCACCCGCGAGCTGCTCCAGCAGGAGGGCATCTTCGCCGGCGTTTCCACGGGCGCCGCGCTGCACGCCGCGATCGGCGTCGGCAAGAAGGCCGTCAAGGCTGGGGAGCCCGCCGACATCGTCTTCGTCGTCGCCGACGGCGGCTGGAAGTACCTCTCGACCGGCGTCTACACGGCGGCCACCACGGAGGAGGCCATCGACACGCTCCAGGGCCAGCTCTGGGCATAGCCGACGGCGAGAACCCACACACAGAGGGCTGGAGTCCATGACTCCAGCCCTTTCCGGTTGCTCAGCCCGCCAGGTACCGCACCCGGTCCCACAGTGCCGGATCCACCACACCGACCCGCCGCCGGAAGCCCCACACCGGGACCTCCCGCAGCTCGTCCGTCTCCAGGAAACTCGCACGGGCCCGCACGTCACCCACCGAGCCCGGGGGCAGCGGGATCACCCCGGTGTGCTCGCCCCGGAAGCGGGTGGTGATCTTCGCGACCGTCGCCCGCTCCCCGCGCACCGCCAGCACCAGGCAGGGACGGTCCTTGGTGCGGGTCTCGTCCTCGTAGGGCACGTCCGCCCACCAGATCTCCGCCGGCTGCGGCCGGCCTCCCGGCGCGGCGGCCGGTGCCGCCGTACGGACCCGCCGGGCAGACGGCCGCCGCCCCCGGCCCCAGCCGTCGACGAGCGTGGCGACGAGCGCGAGCAGTACCACCGCGGCGAGCGCCAGCCACCAGGACGTGTCCATACTGAGACGTTACCGGCGCCGCCCCTGCCGCGCGCCCCCCTCATGAGGATCACCTGCCGGCCGTGCCAGCCGAACCGGTGACACCACAGGTGAGTTCGCCCACAACAGGCCTTTGTGGAGGAGCTAACGGAGGTTTTGCGCCTTACGCTCGACGGACCGCACGACCCCCGACGCCCCTCTCAGACTTATCCCGCCAGCGGAGGTTTCTGCTTCATGAAGCTCACCGTCGTCGGCTGCTCGGGGTCGTTCCCGTCCGCGGAATCGGCCTGCTCGAGCTACCTCGTCGAGGCCGACGGCTTCCGGCTGCTTCTCGACATGGGCAACGGTGCCCTGGGCGAGCTGCAGCGCCACTGCGGTCTCTACGACCTCGACGCGATCTTCCTCAGCCATCTGCACGCCGACCACTGCATCGACATGTGCGCGTACTTCGTCGCGCGCTACTACCGCCACGACGGCGGCCGCTGCGATCCACTCCCCGTCTTCGGCCCCGAAGGCACGGAACACCGGCTGACCACCGCCTACGCGGACACCCCCTCCGCCTCTTCCATGAGCGAGGTCTTCGACTTCCACACGGTCAAGCCGTCCACCTTCGAGATCGGCCCGTTCACGGTGCACACCGAGCGGGTGGCCCACCCCGTGGAGGCCTACGGCATCCGGATCGAGCACGGCGGCAAGGTCCTGACGTACTCCGGCGACACCGGCGTGAGCCCGGCGCTGGACGAACTCGCCCGGGACGCCGACCTGTTCCTGTGCGAGGCGGCCTTCACGCACGGCAAGGAGAACATCCCCGACCTGCACCTCAACGGCCGCGAGGCGGGTGAGACGGCGGCCCGGGCCGGAGCCCGCCGCCTGGTCCTCACCCACGTACCGCCGTGGACGGACCCGCAGGTCAACCTCGCCGACGCCCGCGAGGTGTACGACGGTCCGGTGGACCTCGCCGCGCCCCGGCAGACGTACGAGATCTAGCGTCGGCACGCGCGAAGGCCCCGGAACCCGCTCGGGTTCCGGGGCCTTCTGCGTGGCGCGGGCCTACTTGGCCTCGGCCTTCTGCAACTCGGCGAGTTCCTCGTCGGACTCACGGCCCGGCGTCGGCAGGTTGAACTTGGTGATCGCGAAGCGGAACACCACGTAGTAGACCGCCGCGAAGCACAGACCGACCAGGGCCAGGCCCCACGGGTTGGTCGCGATGCCCAGGTTGAGGAAGAAGTCCACCGCGCCGGCCGAGAAGCCGAAGCCGTCCTTCATGCCCAGGGCCCAGGTCAGCGCCATCGAGACACCGGTGAGCACGGCGTGGATCGCGTAGAGCACCGGGGCGATGAACATGAAGGTGAACTCGATCGGTTCGGTGACGCCCGTGACGAACGAGGTCAGCGCGAGCGACAGCATCATGCCGCCGACGATCTTGCGGCGCTCGGGCCGTGCGCAGTGCACGATCGCCAGGCACGCGGCCGGCAGGGCGAACATCATGATCGGGAAGAAGCCGGTCATGAACTGCCCGGCGCTCGGGTCACCCGCCAGGAACCGGGCGATGTCGCCGCTCTTGCCCTCGTAGGTGCCGGCCTGGAACCAGGGGAAGGAGTTCAGCAGGTGGTGCATGCCGATCGGGATCAGCGCGCGGTTGGCGACACCGAAGATGCCCGCGCCGACCGCACCGGAACCGACCAGCCACTCACCGAAGTTGTGCAGCGCCGTGCCGAGGACCGGCCAGATGTAACCGAAGACGATGCCGATCACCAGGCCCGCGAAGGCCGACAGGATCGGAACCAGGCGCCGCCCGCCGAAGAAGCCCGCCCAGTCGGGCAGCTTGGTGCGGTAGAACCGCTGGTAGAGCAGGGCCACCACGAGACCCATGACGACACCGCCGAGCACCTTTGCGTCCACCGGCGCGTCGGTCATGACGATCTTGCCGTCGACGACCTTCGCCACCTGGGGCAGGTTCTTGTCGGTGAACGTGGCCAGCACGTTCTTGAAGACCAGGTAGCCGACGACGGCCGCCAGGGCGGTGGAGCCGTCCGACTTCTTGGCGAAGCCGATCGCGATGCCCACGGCGAACAGCAGCGCCATGTTGTCGAGGATCGCGTTGCCGCCGGCCGCCATGAAGCCCGCGATCTTGGTGATGAACTCGGGGAACGACTCACGCCCGAGCATGTCGGTGTTGCCCAGCCGGACCAGCAGGGCGGCGGCGGGCAGTACCGCGACGGGCAGCATCAGGCTGCGGCCGATCCGCTGCATGACGGCCATCACGGCCGAGCCCTTCTTCGGGCTCGCGGGCGCGGCGGTGTCTGTGGACATGAACTTCCTCCAGGGGGCACGGCGCCGCCCAGGAAGAATGCGCACGGGGGACGGCGGCGTCTCAAAGAAAGGGGAACGCGGTCATCACCGCGCGACCTCCACCAGTGAGTGGTGTAGACCAGTTGTAGCACGGTAGGCCGAACGAGTGGAACCCGCCAATTCCACCCACTGCGACGATCACGCCTTGGCGCTGTCCTCGACCTCCTCCGCGGGCTCGCGCCCCGGAGTCCTCAGGTCGAACTTCGTGATCGCGAACCGGAAGATCACGTAGTAGAGGAACGCGAAACCCAGCCCGATCGGAATGATCAGCCACGGCCTCGTCGCCAGATTCCAGTTGATGACGTAGTCGATCAGCCCCGCCGAGAAGCTGAACCCGTCGTGCACGCCCAGCCCCCACGTCACCGCCATCGACACCCCCGTCAGCAGCGCGTGCACCACGTACAGCGCCGGCGCGACGAACAGGAACGAGTACTCGATCGGCTCCGTGATGCCCGTGACGAACGACGTCAGCGCCACCGACAGCATCAGGCCACCGACCTCCTTGCGCCGGTCCGGCCGCGCACAGTGCGTGATCGCCAGCGCCGCCGCCGGCAGCGCGAACATCATGATCGGGAAGAACCCCGAGGTGAACTGGCCGGCATCCGGATCCCCCGCCAGGAACATGTTGATGTCACCGTGCACCACCGTCCCGTCCGGCTTCGTGAACGAGCCGAACTGGAACCAGATGGGCACGTTCAGGAACTGGTGCAGCCCCACCACCAGCAACGCCCGGTTCGCCACCCCGAACACGCCCGCACCCCACGCGTCCAGCCCGTCCATCCAGTCGCTGAAACTCTCCAGCGCGTCACCGACCGGCGGCCACACCCACAGACACAGCGCCGCGAACGCGATCGCCACGAACGCCATGATGATCGGCACCAGCCGCCGCCCGTTGAAGAACCCCAGCCAGTCCACCAGCCGCGTCCGGTGGAACCGCGCCCAGAAGAACGCCGCCAGCAGCCCCATCACGATCCCGCCGAACACCCCCGGATTCTGGAACGCGAACGCCGTCACCTCCTGGTCCCCGTCGGTCACCTGACACCCGACGTTCGGCACCGCCACCGACCCCTCCGGACAGTCCTCCGGAAACTGCCGCAGCACCGTCCAGTACACGAGGAACCCGGCCACCGCCGCCAGCGCCGTCGAACCGTCCGACTTCTTCGCCATCCCGATCGCAACGCCCACACAGAACAGCAGAGGCAGTCCCAGCGAACCGTCCAGCAGCGCACTGCCCGCCCCGACCATCACCTTCGAGACGTTCGTCCAGCCAAGCCCGTCGTCCCCGAACACATCCGGCTGCCCCAGTCGGTTGAGGATCCCCGCCGCCGGCAGCACCGCGATCGGCAACTGCAGACTGCGGCCCATCTTCTGCAACCCCTGGAACAGCCGGTTCCAGCGAACACGGGCAGGGCTCACGGCGGCCCCGGCACCGCCAGGACTGTCGGCACTCATTCCGGTCCCCTTTGTCGAGAGGCGGGTTTGTGGTGTAGACCAGTCGTTCGACGGTTGCGCCAACGTGACGCCATCCTTGGGCACACACGACAGGGCCGCTCGCGAAGATGGGCCAACTGTGGGTTACTGCGACAAAGCGGTTCGGATCAGGGAGAACGAACATGGCCAGCAAGGCTGAGAAGATCGTTGCCGGGCTCGGCGGCATCGACAACATCGAAGAGGTCGAAGGCTGCATCACCCGCCTGCGCACCGAGGTCGTGGACCCCTCCAAGGTCGACGAAACCGCCCTGAAGGCCGCCGGCGCCCACGGCGTCGTCAAGATGGGCACCGCGATCCAGGTCGTCATCGGCACCGACGCCGACCCCGTCGCAGCGGAGATCGAAGACATGATGTGAAGACCGGGGATCGTCCGTCCCGGGCTTCGCCCTCTGACACCCCCAGCGCACCACCGGGGCCCCTCCCACCGCGGGAAGGGCCCCTTCCGCACGTACGGATAGGCTCAGCCGCATGTCTCGAATCGACGGCCGCACCCCCCAGCAGCTCCGCCCCATCACCATCGAGCGCGGCTGGAGCAAGCACGCCGAAGGCTCCGTCCTCGTCTCCTTCGGCGACACCAAAGTCCTCTGCACCGCCTCCGTCACCGAAGGCGTCCCGCGCTGGCGCAAGGGCAGCGGCGAAGGCTGGGTCACCGCCGAGTACTCCATGCTGCCCCGCGCCACCAACACCCGCGGCGACCGCGAGTCCGTCAAGGGCCGCATCGGCGGCCGCACCCACGAGATCAGCCGCCTCATCGGCCGCTCCCTGCGCGCCGTCATCGACTACAAGGCCCTCGGCGAGAACACCATCGTCCTCGACTGCGACGTCCTCCAGGCCGACGGCGGCACCCGCACCGCGGCCATCACCGGCGCCTACGTCGCACTCGCCGACGCCATCGCCTGGGCCCAGGGCAAGAAGCTCATCAAGGCCGGCCGCAAGCCCCTCACCGGCACCGTCTCCGCCGTCTCCGTCGGCATCGTCGGCGGCGTCCCCCTCCTCGACCTGCGCTACGAGGAAGACGTCAAGGCCGACACCGACATGAACGTCGTCTGCACCGGCGACGGCCGCTTCGTCGAGGTCCAGGGCACCGCCGAAGCCGAACCCTTCGCCCGCGACGAACTGAACGCCCTCCTCGACCTCGCCGTCGCCGGCTGCGCCGAACTCGCCGCCCACCAGCGCACCGCACTCGACGCCGTCCTCGAAAAGTAAAGGGCACACCAAGACGGGTGCTCGGCACGGGCAACCGAGCCGAGCACACTCGCGTCTGAAGGAGTACGGGCGTACGGCTCATCCCTGTGCGCCCGGCCAGCCACGCGGGCCCGACCGGCCCCGCCGAACGAGAGGGACCGCTCCATGGCCGCGAGCCGCCGACGCCGCACCGCAGCCGTCGCCGCCACCCTGGCGGCCGTCGCGCTGACCGCCGGACTCACCACCGGCTGCGCCGCCGTCGACAAGGCGCTGGACTGCGTCCAGACCGCCGACGCCATCGCCGACAGCGTCACGGAACTCCAGCAGGCGGTCGACAGCGCGGCGAACGACCCGACGCAACTCGACGAGTCCCTGGACTCCATCGACGAGAACCTCGGCAAGATCGGCGACAAGACCGACAACGCGGATGTCAGCAAGGCCGTCGACGACCTCAACAAGGCGGTCGACAACGTCCGCACGTCGATCAAGAACGGCGACGAGACGCCCGACATCAGCCCGGTCACGGACGCGGCGGGCGAACTGACGAAGGTCTGCACGCCATAGCGCTGCGCCGGCTGGGCCGGGCTTCTCGTGTGCCGGGTTTCTGCCGGTGGGCGCGTGCGGGCGCGTGGGGGCTGATCGCGCAGTTCCCCGCGCCCCTGCCGGGGCACGATCCTGCCCCGGCAATACTGGGGGCATGAGTCGCCTGATCCTCGCCACCCGTAACGCCGGGAAGATCACCGAACTTCGCGCGATCCTCGCCGAAGCCGGGCTGCCCCACGAACTCGTCGGCGCCGACGCCTACCCGGACATCCCGGACGTCAAGGAAACCGGGGTGACGTTCGCCGAGAACGCCCTCCTCAAGGCCCACGCCCTGGCCCGGGCGACGGGCCTCCCGGCCATCGCCGACGATTCGGGCCTCTGCGTCGACGTCCTCAACGGCGCCCCCGGCATCTTCTCCGCCCGCTGGGCCGGCAGCCACGGCGACGACAAGGCCAACCTGGACCTCCTCCTCGCCCAACTCTCGGACATCGCCGACGAGCACCGCGGCGCCCACTTCGCCTGCGCGGCGGCCCTGGCCCTGCCCGACGGCACGGAGCGTGTGGTCGAAGGGCAGCTGAGGGGCGTCCTGCGCCACGAGCCGACGGGCACGGGCGGCTTCGGCTACGACCCGATCCTCCAGCCGGACGGCGAGCACCGGACCTGCGCGGAACTGACCCCCCAGGAGAAGAACGCGATCAGCCACCGGGGGAAGGCGTTCCGGGCGCTGGTGCCGGTGGTGCGGGAGCTGTTGGGCTGACGACGAGGCCCACCCGGTACACCGGGTGGGCCATCGATTCAAAGGCGTGCGGCCGGAGGGACTCGAACCCTCAAGGGATTTCTCCCACAACATCCTAAGTGTTGCGCGTAGGCCAATTCCGCCACGGCCGCATCCAGGACATCGTACCGGTCAGGTGCTGCGCGGCTGCGAGGAACGTCTGCCGCCTCTGCACCAGGTGCTCGTCACCGCATGGCAGTTGGGACACAGCAGCCGCAGGTTCTCCAGCCGGTCGTCGCTCCAGTCCCCGTTGATGTGATCCACCTCAAGCGTCATGGGCTTGCCGAGCCACTCGGGGCCGACGCCGCAGTCGGCGCACGCCTCGGGCACGCCCATCTCACGGAGCGCCCGGCGTAGCACAACGGTCCGTGTGCGGCGCCCGCCGTCATGCTTGACCAGGACGTCCTCCGGGCGTCTGGCCGATGCCGGCCGGCGTTTTCCCCGCTGGTGGGCCTGGCCCAGGAAGTGCTCCGTGGTGAGCTGGTCCTCGGCGATCCAGTGACGCAGGTGCGCGCGTTGCGTGCCGCTGTCCGGGCGCTTCAGGCGACGGAGTACCTCGGCGAGGGAGACGGACTCGGCGACCGCGGCGCGCAGTTGCCCAGGCGTGGGCCGGGCCCGCCCGCTGCTCATGAGGCATGCCTCTTGCCGCGCCCTCGGTAACTGTCCGTGGTCGAATGGTAGTTGGGGCAGAGGAGTCGAAGGTTCTCGATGCGGTTGTTCCTCCAGTTGCCGTCGACGTGATCGACCTCCAGGGGGAGCGGGCGGCCCCGCCATACCGCCTCCGTGCCGCACAGGGCGCATCGCTCCGCTATTCCTGAGGACGCCATCGCCCACTTGAGGCGGTCGCCCGGAACGCGCCGGGCGCCATCGGCCGGTTGCTCGACGAGGAAGGCCTCCGGGGTTCGCGGACGCCAGGGTTTCCCACGCCGAGTCGGCACCTTGAAGTGCGATGTGTCGATGCCGTACGCCGTGATGCGGCGGCTGATGTGCGTGTGATGTCCGCCCACCACTTCGAGCCCGAGATGCCGCAGCACCTCGCACATGTTCGTCGACGCCGCGACCGCCCGCTCAAGGACATCCCTCGTCCACCGCACCCCCTCACGTTCGAAGTGCGCCACGTCCACGCCGAGCTTCCTCATCCGCTGGGACACGTACCGCCGCGTAGAACTCCGCGGATCCACCCCCAGCCTCTCCAACGCCTCCGGCAACGACCCGGCCCCCCGAGCCGCCTCTTCCAGCCGCTCCCTGGTGTATGCACTGGCCCCCACCGAACCGCCCCTCCGTCCCCGACCACCCGTTCGTGACCTCGCACGGAGTAACGAACCGTTTATCGGACGGTCACGCCCGGAATGCGGGCGGAATGCGAAACGGCTCGTACCGGGCCTCTCCGGTACGAGCCGCTCTCGGACGATCAGCGGGCCCTCAGACCCCCAGATCCTTGATGATCTTGGCGACGTGGCCCGTGGCCTTGACGTTGTACAGGGCGCGTTCGACCTTGCCCTCCTCGTCCACGACGATCGTGGAGCGGATGACGCCGACGACCGTCTTGCCGTAGAGCTTCTTCTCGCCGAAGGCGCCGTAGGACTCCAGGACCTGCTTGTCCGGGTCGGCCAGCAGGGTGACCCTCAGGGACTCCTTGTCGCGGAACTTGGCCAGCTTCTCCGGCTTGTCGGGGGAGATGCCGATGACGTCGTAGCCCGCGCCCGCCAGCAGCTCCAGGTTGTCCGTGAAGTCGCAGGCCTGCTTCGTGCAGCCGGGCGTGAGGGCGGCCGGGTAGAAGTACACGATGACCTTGCGGCCCTTGTGGTCCGACAGGGACACCTCGGTGCCGTCGGCGTCGGGCAGGGTGAAGGCGGGGGCCACGTCCCCCGGCTGGAGTCGCTCGCTCATCTGGCCAGCGTAACCGGGGGTGCTGACAGTGTGATGACCCGTGGAGCTGACAGACTGTCCTGTACAGGCTTCACACCGACTTCGGAGGCGACACGGTGGCGGACACGGCGGACTCCAGGACCCCGGCGCAGATCGAGGCGGACATCAGGCGCCGCCGCGCGACCTTGGCCGAGACCCTCGACGAGATCGGGGTGCGCGTGCACCCCAAGACGATCGTCGGGGATGCCAAGGCCAAGGTCGCTTCCAACATTGATCACACCCTCGGACGGGCATACGTGGGGGTGAACCGGGCCGTCACCGATGTGCGCGCCCGGTTCGTGGACGAGGACGGGGCGCCCCGGCTGGAGCGTGTCGTGCCCGTCGCGCTCGTCGTCGTGGGCGTGGTCGGGCTGCTCGCGTTCAGCACGCGGCGGCGCAAGGGCTGACCCGACTGCGTACGTTTGCGGGGAAGACAGGTAGGTTTCAGGGCGTGAGCGCCAAGAGAAACGAGCACAGTACCCATCCGGACAAGCTGCCGATCCGGATGCTGCACGACCGCGTACTCGTGCGGCAGGACACCAGCGAGGGCGAGCGGCGTTCCGGCGGCGGCATCCTGATCCCCGCCACGGCGGCGGTGGGCCGGCGGCTGGCGTGGGCCGAGGTCGTCGCGGTGGGGCAGAACGTGCGGACGGTGGAGGCGGGCGACCGGGTGCTGTTCGACCCGGAGGACCGCGCCGAGGTCGAGGTGCGGGGGATCGCGTACGTGCTGATGCGCGAGCGTGATCTGCACGCCGTGGCCGCGGACCGGTTCGAGGGCGCCGAGGACTCGACGGGCCTGTACCTCTAGGACCCATGACGAAGGGGCCGCTGACCACCGTCACCGGCCCCTTCGCCGTGTCGTGCCGCTTTGCTACGTTGGAGGGACCCCCGACGAGACGCGCCGTACCGGGATCAAGGCAAAGACGACGCACCGACACCGTCAGCCCGTGTCCCGGAGGTGCCCGTCATGGCCTGGGTTCTGCTCGTCGTCGCCGGTCTGCTGGAGGTGGGGTGGTCCGTCGGCATGAAGTACACCGACGGCTTCACGCGTCCGCTGCCCAGCGTGCTCACCGGCGCCGGCATCGTCGCCAGCATGCTGCTGCTGTCGCAGGCCGCCAAGACCCTTCCCATCGGTACCGCCTACGGCGTGTGGGTGGGGATCGGTGCGGCCGGGGCGGCGGTGTTCGGAATGGCGGTGCTGGGTGAGCCGGCGACCGCCGCCCGGATCTTCTTCGTGTGCCTGCTGCTGGTCGCCGTGGTGGGGCTGAAGGCGACCAGCGGTCACTGAGCCGTCGTCGTGCTACTCGCGGCGGGCGCCCTGCGGGACCACGCCCCAGCCGGGGCCGGTCGGGCCGCCCGTCTGGCCGCCGTCGCTCGCGTCGCCGCCGCCACCGCCCTCCGTGGTGCCGCCGTCGGCCGTACCGCCGTCCGTCGTACCGCCGTCGCTCGTGCCGCCGTCCGCTGTGCCGCCGCCGGTGGGGGACTCGCCGCCGGTGGTGCCGTCGGTGGTGCCGCCGTCGGTCTGGCCCTCGGTCTGCCCCTCGGGGGCGCTGGGGCTCTGCTCGGGGGTCTGGGTGCCGGTTTCCTCGGCGCCGGTGGTCGTGCCGCCGTCGGTGGTGCCGCCGGTGGTCGGGTCGGCCGGGGCCTCGCTGCTGGGGGCCTGCGAGACGTCGGAGCCGGGCTGGAGCCTGAGGTCGAACTCCTTGACGGGCTTGCCCTTGAGGGCGTCCTGGGTGAACTGCGTCCAGATCTCCGCGGGCGCCCCGCCGCCGTTGACGCGCGGCAGGCCCATGGCGCCGTAGAGCGACTTGTGGGCGGCGGTGACCGGGTCCTGGCCCATGACGGAGACGACGGTGGCGAGGTCGGGGGTGTAGCCCGCGAACCAGGCCGCCGTGTCCTCCTCGGCGGTGCCGGTCTTGCCGGCGACGGGGCGGCCCGCGGCCTGCGCGGCGGAGGCCGTGCCGTTCTGGACGACGCTGCGCAGCATGGAGGTGGTGGTGTCGGCGGCCTCGCGGCTCACGGCCTGCCGGGTGCGCCGCTCGGGCAGGTCGATGGGCGTGCCCCCCTTGGTGACCTTCTCGACGATCGTGTAGGTGCCGTGCCGCCCGTGGTTGGCGAGCGTGGCGTAGGCCTCCGCCATGTCGAGGACGCTGGCGGTGGCGGTGCCGAGCGCGATGGCGGGGCCGTCGGCGAGGTCGGGGGTGGTCTCGGGGACGCCCAGGTCGATCGCGGTCTGCTTGACCTTCGCGGGGCCGACGTCGGCGGCCATCTGCGCGTACACCGAGTTCACGGAGCTGTCGGTGGCCTCGGTGACGGTGATGTCGCCGTAGGAGCGCTGGTCCTCGTTCTCGGGGGCGTAGGGGTCGCCGGTCCAGCCCTGGACGGAGCGCTTGTTGGTGCCGTCGTAGATGGTGTTCGGGGTGATGACGCGGCCGTCCTGGGTCTCCGAGTGGTTCTCGACGGCCGAGGTGAACACGAAGGGCTTGAAGGTGGAGCCGACCTGGAAGTCCCTGCGGGTGGCGTTCGGGGTGTACTGCTTGACGTAGTCGATGCCGTTGTACATCGCCACGACCTTGCCGGTCTTGGGGTCGACGGAGGCGCCGCCGGCGCGGACGTAGGTGTCGACCTTGTTGTTCTTCTTGTCGAGCTTGGACATGAGCTTGTCGTTGACGGCCTTCACGAACGCGTCCTGCTTGCCCTTCTGCAGGGTGGTCGTGATGCGGTAGCCGCCGGCGTCGAGCTTGCCCTCGTCGATGATCTTGTTCTGGGTGAGGTAGTCCTTGACGATCCGGACGATGTAGCCGCGCTGCCCGGACATGCCGGTGGAGAGGGTGGACTCCTTCGGCATGGGGAACTTCATGCCGGCGCGCTTCGACTCGCTGAGCCAGCCTTTCTTGACCATGCCGTCCAGGACGTAGTTCCAGCGGGACTCGGCGGCCTTGCGGTTCTCCGGGTGGGCGACCACGTCGTACTGGCTGGGGGCGTTGACGAGCGCGGCGAGGTAGGCGGAGCGGGCCGGGTCGAGGTCCTTGGCGTCCATGCCGTAGTAGGCCTGGGCGGCGGCCTGGATGCCGTAGGCGTTGCGGCCGAAGTAGCTGGTGTTGAGGTAGCCCTCCAGGATGTGGTCCTTGCTGACCTCGCGGTCCAGCTTGATCGCGATGAAGAACTCCTTGGCCTTGCGCGTGACGGTCTGTTCCTGGCGCAGGTAGTAGTTCTTCACGTACTGCTGGGTGATCGTGGAGCCGGACTGCTTGCCCTTGCCGAGGGCGGTGTTCCAGGCGGCGCGGACCATGGCCTTGGGGTCGACGGCGGACTCGGTGTAGAAGTCGCGGTCCTCGGCGGCCAGGATCGCGTACCGGGCGTCCTTGGAGATCTGCGGGAGGGTGACGTTCTCCCGGTTGACCTCGCCGTCGCGGGCGATCACGGAGCCGTCCGCGTAGAGGTAGACGTTGGCCTGCTTGGTGGCGAGCGCGTTGGCCGGAGGGATCTTCACGAGGGAGTAGCCCAGGAAGAATCCGCCGACCAGCAGCAGGACGACGATGACGAAGCCGCCGAGCGTCATGCGCCAGGTCGGGATGGCCCGGCGCCAGCCGGTCCGCTTCGGTTTCCCGGCCGCCGTGGCCGCGGGCGTGCCCGGGTCGCCGTCGGCGTGCGCCTGCGGCTGGCTCGCTGCCCAGCCCGGATTCGGCTGCTGCGGCTGAGGCTCGTCACTCATGTCGTGCACGGACTCCTGTTTCGCGTCGTACGTCGTTCCCGTACGTCTCTGCTCGCTCTTGCGCCCCTGTGATGAAGACTGTCCCATCCGTTGATCAGTTCCCTGATCGAGGGCCGTGTCGTGTGCCGTGTGGTGAGGCGGGCCGCGTGCGGGCGGGTGCGCGGGCGGGCACGGGGCGAAACATGCTGCGCCGCACGCCTGCCCGAATCGTGATCTCGCCTGCGCGACATTCGCCCGAAGGGGGACACGGCCGTGGATCGCGACGGCTCGTACGCTCCGCCCGGCCGGCACCGCCGCCACGCCGCTCGCCCTGGCCACGGGCGCCTCGGCCCACGCGGACGCAACGGATCGTACCGTCTGGGCCGGTGCGCACCCGCCCCGCGGCACCCCCGCCGCTCCCCGAAATTGCGTGGCACGCCCGTTCGTCGGAGCACTAGGCTCCTGCGCTTCGGTGCCGGGCGGCGAGGAGGGCTGTGGATGTGGGCTCGGGACGGTTGTACGCGGCCGTCGCGGCGGGGGGCTTCCGGCGGTACGCGACATACCGGGCGGCCACCGTGGCCGGGGTGTTCACCAACACCGTCTTCGGCGTCATCCTCGTCTACACGTATCTGGCGCTGTGGCACGAGAAACCGCACCTCGGGGGGTACGACCAGGCGCAGGCCGTGACCTACGTCTGGCTGGGGCAGTGCCTCTACGCGACGCTCGCGATCCAGGGCGGCGGCGCCGAGAAGGACCTGATGGAGCGCATCCGCACCGGTGAGATCGCCGTCGATCTGTACCGCCCGGCCGATCTCCAGCTGTGGTGGCTGGCGGGGGACGTGGGGCGGGCACTGTTCCAGATGCTGGGGCGGGGGGTGGTCCCGTTCGTGTTCGGCGCGGTCTTCTTCCCGATGGCGCTGCCGACGGACGTGGCCCCGTGGGCGGCTTTCGTGGTGACGCTGCTGCTGGCCACGGTCGTGAGTTTCGCGATCCGCTACCTGGCGGCGCTGAGTGTGTTCTGGCTGATGGACGGCATGGGCGTCAGCCAGGTCCTGATGGTCACGGGCGTCTTCTTCTCCGGCATGGTGCTGCCGCTCAACGCCTTCCCGGGCGTGCTCGGCGAGGTGGTGCGGGTGCTGCCGTGGGCGGCGCAGATCCAGATGCCGGCGGACGTGCTGATGGGGGAGACCGACCCGCTCAGGGCGTTCGCCTTCCAGGCGGCGTGGGCGGTGGCGCTGCTGGCGGCGGGGCGGCTGCTGCAGTCGGCCGCGACGCGGCGGGTGGTGGTGCAGGGTGGCTGAGCGCGGTGCCCTGGCCGAGGGGCTGCGGGCCTACCGGCTGATCGCCGGGATGTGGATCCGGTCGAGCATGACCTACCGGACCTCCTTCGTCGTCACGGTGTTCGGGAACCTGACGGTGACCGGCCTGGACTTCGTGGGGATCCTGCTGATGTTCTCGCAGGTGGACTCGCTGGGCGGCTGGTCGCTGCCCGAGGTCGCCTTCCTGTACGGGCTGTCCGTGACGTCGTTCGGGATCGCCGACCTGGCGCTCGGCTCGATGGACGTCCTGGGCGCCCGGATGCGTGACGGCTCGTTCGACACGCTGCTGGTGCGTCCGGCACCGGTGCTCGCCCAGGTCGGGGCCGACCGGTTCGCGCTGCGGCGGCTGGGCCGGGTCACGCAGGGCGTGGTGGCGCTGGGCTGGGCGCTGGTGTCGGTGGACGTCGACTGGAGTGCGCCCAAGGTGCTGCTGGTGCCGGTGATGGTGGTCAGCGGCGCGGCGATCTTCTCGGCGGTGTTCGTGGCGGGAGCGGCCTTCCAGATCTATGCCCAGGACGCCGCCGAGGTGCAGAACGCGTTCACCTACGGCGGGACGACGCTGTTGCAGTATCCGCCGACGGTGTTCGGCAAGGACCTGGTGCGGGGCGTGACCTTCATGCTGCCGCTGGCCTTCGTCAACTGGGTGCCCGCCGCCCACGTGCTGGGGCGGCCGTATCCGGTCGGGCTGCCCGGGTGGACGGCGTTCGCCTCGCCGCTGGTGGCGGTCGTCTGCTGCGGGCTGGCCGGGATGGCGTGGCGGACGGGGCTTCGTTCGTACCGGAGTACAGGGAGTTGAGTTGACCGGGTCGGAAAGCGGGTTCTCGGACGGCGGGTTCATCGAACTCGACGGCGTCGAGAAGGTCTTCGACGTACGCAAGAAGACCGGTTTCATGAAGCGGGAGCGGCGGCAGGTGCGGGCCGTCGACTCGATCTCCTTCCGGGTGGAGCGCGGCGAGATGGTCGGCTACATCGGGCCCAACGGCGCCGGAAAGTCCACCACGATCAAGATGCTGACGGGCATCCTCACGCCCAGCGCGGGCCGGCTCAGGGTGGCCGGTATCGATCCCTCCCGTCAGCGGACGCGGCTCGCGCACCGCATCGGCGTGGTGTTCGGGCAGCGCACGACCCTGTGGTGGGACCTGCCGCTGCTCGCCTCCTACCGGCTGATGCACCGCATGTACCGGATCCCGGACGCCCGTTACCGGGAGAACCTCGGCCGTCTGGTCGAACTCCTCGATCTCGGCGACCTGCTGGACGTGCCGGTGCGTCAGCTCTCCCTCGGGCAGCGGATGCGCGGTGACATCGTGGCGGCGCTGCTGCACGATCCGGAGGTGCTGTACCTCGACGAGCCGACCATCGGGCTGGACATCGTGTCGAAGTCCAGGGTGCGGGAGTTCCTGCGGGAGTTGAACGCCGAGCGCGGCACGACGGTGCTGCTGACCACGCACGATCTGCAGGACATCGAGCAGTTGTGCAAGCGGGTGATGGTCATCGACCACGGGCGCCTGTTGTACGACGGCTCGCTCACCGGGCTGCACGAGGCAGGGGAGAGCGAACGGACCCTTGTGGTGGACCTGGAGCGGGAGCTGCCGCCGATCGAGGCGCCGGCGCCGGCGCGGGTCGTCCGGGTGGACGGTCCGCGGCAGTGGCTGGCGTTCCCGGCGGGGGAGTCGGCGGCGCCGCTCGTGGCGCGGATCGCGGCCGACTACCCGCTGGTGGACCTGTCGGTGCGGGAGCCGGACATCGAGGCGGTGATCGCGAAGATGTACGCGGACCAGGCCGAGCGGGCGATCTCGTAGCCCCCGGCGGGGTGAACTCGTAGGCTGCTGTGTATGACCGACGACGCCGTCCCGGACCTCCGTGCCTCCGACGCCGACCGTGAACGGGTCGCCGAGATCCTGCGGGACGCCCTCGCGGAGGGGCGCCTCGACATGGAGGAGTTCGAGGAGCGGCTCGACGCGACGTACAAGGCACGCACCTACGGGGAACTGGCGCCGATCACCCGGGACCTGCCGGCCGCGGGCGCGCCGGTCCCGGCGGTGTCCCTGACGAAGGACCCGGCGGCCGGCCCGGACTGGTCCGGGCGGATCGTGGGCGGCGAGGGGTCCTCCACGTGGGCCGTCGCCGTGATGTCCGGCTTCCAGCGCAAGGGGCGCTGGACGATGCCCCGGCGGTTCACCTGCCTCGCCTTCTGGGGCGGCGGGGAGATCGACCTGCGCGAGGCGAACTTCGCGGACCGCGAGGTCGAGGTCAACGCGATCGCGATCATGGGCGGGGTGGACGTGATCGTGCCGCCCGGGGTCGAGGTCGTCGTGCGCGGCATCGGCGTCATGGGCGGTTTCGACCACCGCGAGGAGGGGGTGCCGGGTGAGCCGGGCGCGCCGCGGGTCGTCGTCACGGGCTTCGCGTTCTGGGGCGGCGTCGGGGTCCAGCGGAAGCTGACCCGGGCGGAGAAGCTGCGGATCCGCGAGGAGCGCCGCCAGGAGAAGCTGGAGCGCAAGGCGGGGCGGCGGGAGCTGGACGAGCCCCGCCGGCGGGACTCCCACTGGGAGCACTGAGCCGGGCCCGGGCCCTGAGCCCCGGCAGCCGGGTGCCCGCCGCCTGCGGGCAGGCAGCGGGCACGGGAGGGGTGGAGACGGGACTACAGCTCCGCCGGAGCCGACCCCTTCAGCGTCTCCAGGTCGAAGGACTCCGCCATCCGCGCGTACCCCTTGTCGCTGGGGTGCAGGTGATCCCCGGAGTCGTAGTCGGCCCGCAGCCGCCGCGGGTCGTACGGGTCGCGCAGCGCCTGGTCGAAGTCGGCCACGGCGTCGTACACCCGCCCGGCGCGGATCTCCGCGTTGATCGTCTGGCGCACCGCCTCGCGGGCCTCCGTGTACCCGCGGTGCCCGTAGAACGGCATCAGGGTCGCGCCGACGACCTTCACCCCGCGCGCGTGGGCCTGTCCGACCATCGTGCGCAGGCCGTTCAGGATCGCGTTCGGGTCGGCGAGCCGCGGGTTGCGCAGGATGTCGTTGACGCCGAGGTCGATGACGACGACCTTGACGTTCGTCCGCTCCATGACGTCCCGCCCGAAGCGGTTCAGCCCGCTGGGGTTGTCCGCGGGGCGGCCCAGCCCGTCGGCGAGGACCTGGTTGCCGCTGATGCCCTGGTTGACCACGCTGTAGCGGGGCAGGTCCCGCCCGGCCGCGATCTCCGCGCGCAGCCGGTCGGCGAGCACGTCGGTCCACCGGCTGTTGGTGTCCGGCGTGGAGGTGATGCCGTCGGTCAGCGAGTCGCCGAGGGCGACGATCGTGCCGTCGGACTCGTTGCTCAGCACGTCCAGCGCGGTCAGGTACCGCCACGAGCCGGTCCGCTCGGTGTACGGCGTGCCGGTCGCGTCCTGGGTCTGGTCGCCCTGGGCGACGTAGGAGGTCTGCCGGGCGTGCCGGTGGTAGGTCACCGGGCCGGAGCTGGTCGGGGTGTAGGTGGTGATCAGGACGTCGGAGTCGTGCGGGACGACGACCCGCACCGCGTCGCTCATGACCTGCCGGCCGGGCGGGATGACGACCGTGGGCCCGCCGCCGAAGGTCAGCTGCCGCATGGTGTCCGCGAGGGCCGACGCCGTACCGCTGCCCGCGGACACGGCGATCGTCGCCCGCGTGATGTTCAGCGGCGACTGGCCGTAGAGATTGGACAGCGTCACGCGGGCACCCGTACCGCCGACGCTGGTGTGGACGACGTTGCGTACCGAACGGTCGGCCATGCCGGTCGTCTCGGTGCCGGGTTCGGCGGCGGAGGGGGACGTGGACCAGGTGCCGACCCAGGTGCCGGTGGAGGCGGGGGCGGCGGAGTTGGGGGAGCGGCCGTCGCCGAGGGCGTCCCGGTTGCGCGGGCCGTCGTCGGACGCCACGCCGACGTATATGGCGGTGGAAAGGGCCACGATCGCTGCGACGACCAGGGCCAGGAGGGCGTAGCCACGTCCTCGGGTCATGCTCTTCAGTTCTCCTCGGGCGATGGGAGCCCAAGGCTCCGATCTGATGTGCCCATGATGCGGCATGGGCCGGGGGGAGCTCACAGGACCCCGTGGCAATACCCCCTCCCGACAGACGCCGGGAACTTCAGTTCCGTTCCAGGAGTCGGTCAGGAAGGGACAATGTGTGCGGGATCACCAAGCGGGTGGAGCGGATGGAACGGATTAAAACGGCAGAAAAGGGCGCCGGTACCGGAGGGCAGCATGCCCGCCCCGGTGGCGCGGTGAACCGTACGATGACGACCTTCAGCCCGGCGGACGAGGAGAAACAGCGCGGCGTGCGGCAGATGAAGCTCACCGCCACCGGTCTCCTGTTGTTCGTCGCCCTGGTCTACGTCCTCGCCAAGTGGGCGCAGAACTCCGGCGCCGGCCCCTGGGCGGGCTATGTCGCCGCGGCCGCCGAGGCGGGCATGGTCGGCGCGCTGGCCGACTGGTTCGCCGTCACGGCCCTCTTCCGGCACCCCCTCGGCATCCCCATCCCGCACACCGCGATCATCCCCACCAAGAAGGACCAGCTCGGCGTCTCCCTGGGCGAGTTCGTCGGCGAGAACTTCCTCTCCGAGGACGTCGTACGGCAGCGGCTGCGCGCCGTCGGCATCGGCAGCCGCCTCGGCGCCTGGCTCGCGGTCCCCGAACACGCCGACCGGGTCACCGCCGAGCTGTCCACCGCCCTGCGCGGCGCGCTGACGGTCCTGCGCGACTCCGACGTCCAGGCCGTGGTCGGCGAGGCCATCACGCGCCGGGCCAACGCCCAGGAGATCGGGCCCGGCATCGGCAAGATGCTGGAGAAGGTCGTCGCCGACGGCGGCCACAAACGGGTCGTCGACCTCGTCGTCACCCGCGCCCACGACTGGCTGGTGCTGCACCGCGACGAGGTGATGGACGCCGTGGAGGGCGGCGCCCCCGGCTGGACGCCCAAGTTCGTCGACCGCAAGGTCGGCGAGCGGGTCTACCGGGAGCTGCTGCGCTTCGCCACCGAGATGCGCGACATGCCCGGCCACCCCGCCCGCGGCGCCCTCGACCGGTTCCTCACCGACTTCGCCTCCGACCTCCAGTCCGACACCGACACCCGCGCCCGCATCGAGCGGCTCAAGGGCGAGGTGCTGGGCCGCGGCGAGGTCCAGGACCTCATCGCCAGCGCCTGGACGGCCGTACGATCCATGATCGTCGCCGCCGCCGAGGACGAGCGCAGCGAACTGCGGCTGCGCGTGCGGGCGTCCCTGCTGTCGCTGGGCTCCCGGATGGCGGCCGAGCGCAAAGTGCAGGACAAGGTCGACCAGTGGGTGGAGGACGCGGCCGTCTACGTCGTCACCACCTACCGCAAGGAGATCACCTCCCTGATCACGGACACGGTGGCGAGCTGGGACGCCGAGCACACCACGAAGAAGATCGAGGCCAACATCGGCCGCGACCTGCAGTTCATCCGCATCAACGGCACGGTCGTCGGCTCCCTGGCCGGCCTGCTGATCTACACGGTCTCCCGCGCGCTGGGGGCGTAAAGCCGGGGCGTGAGAAAAGGCGCTCAGGGCACTCGACCCGGGTTCGCTCGAATGTGGAGGGAGCCCATGACCACCGCGCAGGCCGAGACCGGCCGAACCGTGACGACCGACATCCCCGCCCGCCTCGACCGCCTCCCGTGGTCGCGCTGGCACTGGACGATCGTCATCGGTCTCGGCACCGTGTGGATCCTCGACGGACTCGAAGTCACCGTCGTCGGCAACATCGCCAGCCGCCTGTCGGAACCGGGCAGCGGTCTGCCCATCACCTCCGGCGAGGTCACCGGCATGGCGGCCGCCCTGTACGTGGCGGGCGCCTGCCTGGGCGCGCTGTTCTGGGGCCGCCTGACGGACAAGTGGGGCCGCAAAAAACTCTTCATGATCACCCTGGCGGTCTACCTGGGAGCGACGGCCCTCACCGCGATCTCCTTCGACACCTGGTGGTTCTTCCTCTTCCGGTTCCTCACCGGCTTCGGCATCGGCGGCGAGTACGCGGCGATCAACTCCGCGATCGACGAGCTGATCCCCAAGGAGTACCGAGGCCGTACCGACCTGATGATCAACGGCAGCTTCTGGCTGGGCGCCGTCTTCGGCTCGCTGCTGTCGATCGTCGCGCTGGACACCGACATCTTCGCGGCGAACGTCGGCTGGCGCCTCACCTTCGCCCTCGGCGCGGTCCTCGCCCTGGTGATCCTCCTCGTGCGCCGGCACGTCCCCGAAAGCCCGCGCTGGCTGCTGATCCACGGCCGCGACGGCGAAGCGGAACGCATCGTCTCCTCCATCGAACGCAAGATCGAGGAGGAGAGGGGTGAGCCGCTGCCGCGCCCCGAGGGCGAGATCACCATCCACCAGCGCCGCAGCGTCTCATTCATCGAGATCGGCCGCACAGTCTTCTCCGCCTACCGCCGCCGCGCCATCCTGGGCTTCTCCCTCTTCATCGGCCAGGCGTTCCTCTACAACGCGATCACCTTCGGCTTCGGCGCGATCCTGACGACGTTCTTCGACGTCCCGAGCGGCAACACCGGCTACTACTTCGCGGTCATCGCACTCGGCAACTTCTTCGGCCCGCTGCTGCTCGGCAAGCTCTTCGACACGGTCGGCCGCCGCATCATGATCTCCGGCACGTACATCCTGTCCGGCCTGCTCCTCTTCGGCACGGCCTGGCTCTTCGACCAGGGCTCCCTGAGCGCGGCCACGATGACGGCGTGCTGGTGCGCGGTCCTGTTCTTCGCCTCGGCCGGCGCGTCCAGTGCCTACCTGACCGTCTCCGAGGTCTTCCCCATGGAGACCCGCGCCATGTCGATCGCGTTCTTCTACGCCATCGGCACGGCAGCGGGCGGCATCAGCGGCCCGCTCCTCTTCGCCAAGCTCACGGAATCCGGCGTCGTCGGCGACACGGTCCTCGCCTTCTCGATCGGCGCGACGCTGATGTGCCTGGCGGGCCTGGTCGCGGCCCTCCTCGCGGTGAAGGCGGAACGCCGCTCCCTGGAGGACATCGCGAAGCCGCTGACGGCGGCGGACAGCGGGGGCACGGACAGCGCGTCCAAGGGCGGCCTCGGGGCGGAGGGGGCTCGGACGACGACGGCGTAGGTCTGGTGGCCGGGGCGCGATCGGAGCATGCGGGCCGCGAACGGAAGGAGAAACAAAGGCAGGGCCGGCCCACATGCTCCGACCGCGCTACTCGGCCGCCCCCCGACGCCCCCGGTCACGCTTCCGCAGCAACAGCAGACCGCCCGCCACCGCGCCGATCCCCGCCGCCGCGGCCCATCCCGCCGCATCCCCGGACCCGGTCGCGGCGAGATCACCCCCGACGGCCGGAGACGCCGAAGCATGCGGCCGGACACCCCCGGCATCCCGTGACCCACCGGACGACGGCGAAGGGCCCCCGACCGGCTCCTCCACCCGGTCCCGGGTGAACGCCAGCGTCCCGAACCCCAGCTGGTCGAACCCCCCGCTGTTGGGCCCGTAGTCCCCGCCCCCGCCCTCGGGCGCGGCCTTGGCGGCCGCCCGCGTGAGGTAGGACGCCGGCAGCCCCCGCCGCTTGGTGTAGTGGTTGGCGATCATCGCCCAGATGGGCCGGGTCATCGTCGGATCCACGCCCGCGACATCGGACGCGGTCTCGCTCCCCGACCATCCCCCGATCGCCCCCTTCCTCCGCGTGTTGGCCGTATACGGAACATCCCCGCCCAGGCTCCACTTGGCCACGTACTGTGCGCCCTTCAGGAACCGGCTGTCGTCGTACCCGTACAGATCGATCCCCTGGTTCCACGCCATCTCGCACACCGTGCCCATCAGCCCGACCCCGAGCAGCGCGTGCCCTTGGTCCCGCCCCGCCTCGACCCACTCGCCGAGTCCGCCCTCGTGGACGACGGGAATGGCGTGCCGTACCGACCCCATGCCGTCCCCGTGCTTGAAGTACTCCACGGCCCGCTCGACCACGGCCCGTTCGTCGCAGAAGATCCCGGTCGCGAGCACACACGCGATGGCCGTCAGGTCCCAGTTGGGCCAGTAGTTGGTGACGACGGCGTTGTTGTGCCTGGTCAGGAAGTCGTCGCTCAGCGGATGGAAGACGTTCCGCATCAGCTCCTGCGCCCGGCCCAGGTCGAAGTCCCCGTGCCCCCGCACGAGTTCGGCGGCATTCGCGAACTGGTAGCCGTACAACCCCGCCGCCAGGAACCGGTCGGCACTGCCCTCCAGCCTGGTCAGCTTCCCCGACCAGGCGTTGAGGATCGCCACGGCGGTGTCGGCGTGCGCCTCCTCGCCGCTCACGTGAAAGCGCAGGGCGTTCTGGTACGCGGCGTGGATGTCGTTGTAGAGGATCCGGTAGTTCTCGGGCGTACCCGACCCCCGGTACACGATCGCCTGCGGATTCGGCCGCCACCCGCTCTGCGCATGCCGGTTGGCGGTGAGCTTGGCGAACCCGGCGGCGTACGGTCTGGCACCCGCCTTCACCTTGGCCGCCATACGGCCCAGATCGGCACGGGTATGCAGCAGCCCGGGGTGAGTGAGGGGGGCGTCGGCGGCGCCGGCCGGTGTGGCGAACGCAGTCGCGGTCGCACCGATGCCGATACCGATGCCCGCTGCCTTCACCATGCTCCGGCGGCTGATCTGTCGTGTCACGTCGTCGTACCTCAGCGTCGTAAGTCGCGTACTTGCGGGGGACGGTGAGGGGACGGCCTGACGGTGCAGGCGATAACAGAAACTGCGCTATAGTTGATCTGCGTCCAGTCGCCGGAACTCCGGTCGGCGGACAGTGCGTTGGTGGTCCAAGGAAAGACGCCCCACTTCCTGTGGGGAAATGCAGGTGCAAGGCCTGCCCGGCGCTCCGACAAGAACCCGGCCCTGGGATTCAGGGCCGGGTTCTTTGCTGTCGCCTACGCGCCGCTCTCGCCTACTCGCTGCGGCGCCGCCGGTCCGCGACCGCCCACGACGCCAGCCCCACGGCCCCCGCCACCCCGAACACGGCAGGCCAGGCGCCCACCTTCTTCGCCAGCGGATGAGACCCGGCGAAGGCGGCGACATACGCGGCCGACAACGCCCCGGCGGCCACCCCACCGGCCTGCTGCCGCCACTGCCGCGCCGCCGCCACCCCGGCCGCGGCCAGCACGACCCCGCCGAGCGGCCGCTGCCTGGTCCAGCGGGCCACGCCGTACCCGCCCACGAGCCCGCTCGCGGCGACCACCGCACTCGAAACCTTCGCCATACCTGCCTCCTGCGTCCTGCTGGGGATCTTGAGGCTAGCCCGGAGGCTCCCGGGAACCCGAACCTGAGCCCAGGCTTGTCAAGTTTCCTCCTCCGAGCTATATAAGAAGACGCAGGACCCGTAGGGCATCGCAGCCAGCACCTGAAGAGAGGAGTGACCCGTGATGCTCATGCGCACGGACCCCTTCCGTGAACTCGACCGGCTCACCCAGCAGGTCTTCGGCCCCGCCGCCACCCGCCCGTCGGCCATGGCGATGGACGCCTACCGCTCCGGGGACGACTTCTTCGTCCACTTCGACCTCCCCGGCATCGACCCCGAGACGATCGAACTGGACGTCGAGCGCAACGTCCTCAACGTACGAGCCGAGCGCAGGTCCCCCGCCCCCGAGGGCGCGGAACCGCTCGTCGCCGAACGTCCCACCGGCACCTTCACGCGCCAGCTCTTCCTCGGCGACACACTCGACACGGAGCGCATCGACGCCTCCTACGAGGCCGGCGTCCTGACCCTGCGCATCCCGGTGGCCGAGCAGGCCAAGCCCCGCCGCATCCAGATCTCGGGCGGCGACACCCGCAGGCAGCTCAGCGGCTGACCCACCGCACCGCCCAGAGGTACGTCGCGCCGCCGGCACGATCCCGGCGGCGCGACACGGCCCCCCTCACTCTCACGCTCACTCACGCACTCGGAGGAAAACCCCACACATGAGCACGACGACGGTGCCCCGTGTGACGACCAGCCGCGCCCCTCACGCCGCCGACGACAACGGCTGGCCCCAGCTGATCGAAGCGGTCCGCGAAACGGGCCTCTACCCCACCCGGGCGAAGGCGGAACAGGTCACCCGTACCGTGCTGGCCGCCCTCGGCACCCACGTCACCGGCGACGAACGGGTCGACCTCGCCCGTGCCCTGCCCGCCGAGGCCGCCCGGCTGATCGCCGCCCAGATCCCGGCCACGCACCGGCTCACGGCCGCGCGATTCGTCGACGAGGTCGCCTCACGCACCCCCGGAGCCACGTCCGCCACGGCCCGCTGGGACGTCAGCTCGGTCCTCGGCACCCTGCCGCCCCTCGTCGGCGACGACCTGGTCACCCGCATCCTGGCCCAGCTCCCCGCGGGTTACGCCCTCCTGTTCGGCAGGGCGGACCTGACGCCGGCGTCGTAGGCCCGCGCAGCGCAGCGCGCAAGGCGGCCACCCTTAGTGGCGCAGGGGTGGCCATTCCTTGACCTCAAGTTCGCTTGAGGTCCTACGTCGACCGCATGAGCGCACAGGCCGAGAACCTCAAGGACTACTCCCCGGAGGAACTGGCCGCCCAGCCGATCGGCGCCTGGACCGGCGAGGCCTGCCGCAGGGTGGTGGGGGCGATCCGCGGCCAACTGGCTGTGGAGAACCTCACCCAGCCCCACTGGTGGACCCTGAACCACGCCTCCGGCGCCCGCGGCCACTGGACCCGCGCGACCCTCACCGACCGCCTGACCCCCTACGACGACCAGAACACCGACTTCGACGCGGTCTACGACGACCTCATCGCCCGAGGCTGGCTCACCCAGGACGCGACGGGCGCCATGACCCTCACCGAGGAGGGCGAGGCCGGCCGCCTCCGGGCCCGGGAGCGCAACATCCGCGTCCACCACCGCACCCACGACGGCATCAGCCAGGCCGACTTCATCACGACGATCAACGTCCTGCGCCGCATGGTCGCCAACCTGGGCGGCAACGGGAACCTCCCCGAGAACCCCAAATAGTTCGACAGGCCCCGGCCTCCCCACGCATGCTGCGAAGCGCACCTCGCAGAACACCCCTGAGGGAGACGGCCGTTGAACCCGACCATCCGCCACATCACCTTCGACTGCACGGGCGAGCCCTACGAACTGGCCCGCTTCTGGTCCGAGTTCCTGGGCCACCCGATCTCCGACATCGACAAGCCCGGCGACGACGAGGTCCTGGTCGAACTCCCGGACGGAGTGCCCGGTCTCCTCTTCGTCAGAGTCGAGGAGGCCAAGACGGCGAAGAACCGCATCCACTTCGACTTGGGCCCCACCGGCCGCACCCGCGCCGAGGAGGTCGAACGAGCCGTGTCCCTGGGCGCCCGGGTCCACATGGACCGCACCCTCCCGAACGGCCGCGGCTGGGTCGTGATGACGGACCCGGAGGGCAACGAGTTCTGTATCGAACCGGGGGAGCTGGGCTGACTGGAGGCGCGGCTGAGCTTTGAACCAGCAAGGGCGAGTGCCAATGGTGGAAGACGAACCAACGGTGTACGAGATCCGCATCCACGGCTACCCGACCTCACAAGAGGCCCTCGCACTCCAGCTCCCGATCGAACGCCTCCTGTGCCTGGACCCCGACCACGCCCCACCGTGCGAGATCCCCTGGAGCTTCACCCTCACCGACGGGGACGACGACGCCTCCACCGCCCTGGTCCTGGGCGTGTATGCGTCCAGTGGCCGGGCCACGCAGGCAGCGGACCAGGTGTGCACGCTGGTGGGCGGGACGCGGACCGTCGCTGTGAGCGAGGGCGAGGCCGGGGAGTGGGAGGAACTGGTGCAGCAGTATCGGTTCGAGAAGGGGCTGCGCTAGGTCCCGTCCCGGTCAGGGCTTCACGCTGACGCACTTCATGGGCTGGATGAAGAAGCGCCATGCATCGCCGCTGACAGCGACCACATTCGCCTCCACTCTCTTCGAGTCCCGAACAAGAGCGCCATGACTCGTGAGCGCGCACTCCAGGCACTCGCCTCCGGCACCGTTGCTGTAGGACGACCGGAACCACACGAGACGGCTGCTGGCGTCGGACTCAGGCGATATCACTACGCGTAATCCTTCAAGATCGACTCGATCAACACGGCCGAGCGCTGAGGACTCAGGGCTGCCGCTCGCAGCCCGTCGAATGCCCTCGTGTACTCACGTACATGATGCTCGCCCTCTAGGTACACGGCATCAGTAATGCCGTCCCTGTACACGATGTTCGGATCCTCCGGGGCCGGAAAGCCCAGCATGGTGAATGACCCGGTGGACGGACAGGTCCCTGAGTCGAAGGGAAGGACCTGTACGGTCACGGTCGGCAGATCGGCTGTCTCTCGAACGCGCTCCAACTGCTCCCGCATCAAGGCACGATCACCGATGACGTGACGCAGCGCGCCCTCGTTCACGATGAACCAGGCGTCCGGAGCATCGGCCTGTCGCAACATGGCTTGGCGCTCCATGCGCACGCGTACCGCCTTCGCGATGTCCTCCACGGACATATGGGCCCCAACCTTGTGCAGCTCGGAGGCGTACACCTCGGTCTGCATGAGCCCGGGTACGACCTCGCATTGGTACTGGCGGAAGGTTGAGGCGTCCTGCTCAAGGCCGATGTAGATGTTGAACCACTCGGGCACACCGGCGCCGTGGACCTGCCACCAACCACGCACTTTCGCCTGCCGGGCGAGTGACTTGAGGAACTCACGCAGCTCGTTACTCGTGTCGTAGAAGCGGCACAGGGCGTCGATGTCCGAGGGCTGGACGCGTCCGCTGCCGGTCTCCATCCGGTTGACCTTGGAGCCGCCCCAATCGAGGGCCTCGCCGACCTGGGCGCAGGTGAGGGAGCTCTTCTCGCGGAGTTTCTTCAGCTCGATCGAGAGGCGCCGTCGGCGTGCCGTGGGTGATCCGGCCATCTCAACCCTCTTTCCAATAGCGAGCGTTCAGTCTCGCGCCAAGGGGTGGGCTTGCCAATCACTCGGAAGTGGGAATCCCTTCCTGCACATTGCAGAACGGGATGTGTACCCAGCACTCTGGTCACCAACGCAACTCACCGTGAACATCCGTGACGTTGCGCTGCCGATGCGGTGCCAACTGCAACGAAAGGGGTCCGCGTGAGTCAGGAAGCTTGCGTGCGACGCAAACCATGGGACATCGCCTTCACAGCCGAACCCGCGGAAGTGGCGGCCCTGCGCCGGATCTTGCGGCTGCACCTGGGGGCCTGGGGATTGCAACACGTGGTCGACGAAGCCCAACTGTGCGTCAGCGAGCTGGTGTCCAACGTCATCACTCACGTGGGACCCGGCACCCCTGCCACGCTGGCTGTCTCGATGAGGGGCAGGCACCTGCGCATTGAGGTGCACGACACGGACACCCACGCCCTGCCCACCCTCCGCGACGCGAGCATGGAGTCCGAGGAGGGGCGAGGGATGGCTCTCGTGGACGCCGTCGCCGACCGCTGGGGTGTGTTGCTATGCCCGGATCGCAAGGTCACGTGGTGCGAGCTGACGACACGGCTCACCACCGCCGACGGCCATGTGGAACCCCTCAGCTTGATGCGGGCCGAGGCCCTTCTACGTCACTACGTCGCCGCTGCGGAGCCAGGGCACAGAGCGGGGGCAAGCAGATTGACCTCGACCGTGGCGGAAGAGACGGTGATCGCAGCGATCACTGACCTTCTCCACTGGTTCCGAGCCCACGGCCGAGACGCAGACGACGTGCTCGACCGGGCGCAGATGCGTTTCGGGGCCGAGTACGCCGCCTTGCGTCAAGGCGAGTGAAGCTTCCTTCGGTCAGTTGTCAGTGCTGCAGTACCTCCGCGAAGAAGCCCATACTCGGGTCCTCCGGGGTTCCGACCAGCAGGGCGCGGTCGAGCAGGATGTTGTTGTGCTCACAACTCGTCTCCGGGAGCATCACGCAGGCATGGCAGGCGGCGAGGTTCGTCCCACCGGTGCCGGAGGCTTCGGTTTCGATGCACAAAGGGTCGGCAGAGCACCAGGAGGCCCTGCGGACCGCCGACCGGATCGCGGGTGCCAGCTTCTCGGGCTCTCCCTGGGCAACCAGGCCGCCGAGACTTCCCGCGGAGTCGCTCGTGGCGGTGTAGACGAGCAACCCCGCCATTTCCTCGTCGGCGTAGAGGCGTTCGCGGAGGGCGGCGGCTGGGTAGCCGGCGTCCAGGCTCCACTCGTTGATCAGCACGTGGGCCAGGGTGTGCAGCAGCATCATGCGGGGGGTAGCGGGGGAGGGCTGGACCTGGGTGGGATCGGAGGCCCACTGCTCCATCAGGCGCCGGTGGGCGCCACGAACACGCTCGGCGCGGTCGATCACAGCGGTGAGCTTCTCCCATGCGGTGAGCCGATCCTCCGCAAGGCGGAGGAAGACGCCTTCGCCGCGTACCTCCATGGCGGGTAGCCAGTTGAGGCGAGTCTCGGAAAGGGCGCTTTCGTAAGACTCGGTGGCCGAGTTGGGGTCGGCGAGTCGGGTGAACGCCTTGAGTGCGCGGACCTCGCGGAGCTTCTTGACCAGCATGGGCCCTGTGACGCCGGTGCCGTCGAGCGCGGCTGGGGAGGTGAGCGGAGTCTCGCAGATGAACTGCTCGTTGCGGGAGCGCTCGCGCTCGTCGTTGCCGGCGCGGAGGCGCTCGTACTCCTTGCTCCGCAAGGCACGGTAGCGGTGGTCGAAAGAGCGAACCTCGTCGCCTGCGGGGTCCTCCTCGCGTTCCGCGGCGAGGAGCGCCATCACCTCGTCGATGGGCACCGGGATGTCGTCACCGAAGACAAATTTGAGGCGATCCTCAACCTCTGCTCGACTGTCCAGTTCACGAAGCCGATCCCAGTACGGAGCAAGCAAGTCCGCCCGTCCGTCACTCCACGGCGGGATGGACAGCGCAGACTTCAGCACCGGCTGCCAGACGGCGGAGGAACCACGCTGGAGGGTGCGTGGAGTGCGGCTGCAGGACTCCGCCGGGACGGAGGTACCGAGCCACGGCCGGGTGCCCCGGCAACGCAGACCGAGGTCCTTGAGCGCGCTCTTGCGGAAGGAACCCTCCATCGACACTTCTGGCACTCCGCAGCTGCACGACACGAGGATCGAGCGCAGCGAGGAACTACGGCCGGACGTGCGCAGCCTGAGCGTGCCGCCACACTGGCCGGCGGTTGTCGTGCCGCGTCCTGCGGCGCGGTGGACCCAATGCCAGTACGGGAACTCGTCGAGGTGGCCGACCTCGCAGGCGATCACGAAGCGGGAGGGGACCAGGTCCGCCTCGCAGGTGCCGCAGATGCTTCTGCCGGACGGAGGGTTGAACTCGCGGTGGCGGCGCAACTCGTTGCACTCGGGGCAGGAATGCATGAGGGGGAAGCGGCGGACTCGGATGCCATCCTTGCTGTACTCGTCGGACGCAGGCGGCAGCCGGAAGTGCTCGACCTTCAGGATGCGAGCGAGGCGACGTTCGTAGATGCGCGGCGCCTCGTCCGTGCTCCAGTGCTCATCGGCTTTGTTCAGGCCGGAGACGACGAAGGACTCATGGTCCACCGCGATCAGCGAACCTACGCCATACGTAGTGATGGCCTGGGCGCGACGGACCGCACCGCGACGCGGGAGGTTGTGGGCGGGCACCGATCCGTTCACACCGGAACGGCGACGGCGCGCGGGGGGCGGGGTCATCGGGTGGCCTCCATGAACAGGGCGGACTCGGCATCGACGTCGCGCAGGCTCCACAGAGTGGGCCAGGCCTCGGCGTTCTCGGCCTCGTCGCCGTACGGCTGAAGAAGCGAAGGGATGCGCCTTCCTTTCTTCGGTTCGAAGAGCAGACCGTTGTGGATGTCGGCTTCGTCGCACCACCACTCAAGGAACTCGTCGAAGGCCCGGGAGACGGCGTCGGCCTCCTCTGGGGTGACAGCGCGGACACGGTCGAGGAGGACGGGCTTGATCTCGTCGCGGATGCGGTGCGCGTACGACTCCACCATGCCCGCGGCTTCGTTGGGTCGAGCCTCCGGGAACATGATCCGGGTCAACGCGACGATCACCGCGTGCAGTCCTCGCTCGCGGGCGCGGGCGGAGAAGGGTGTGACGGATGTCGACTCGACCTCGCGGTAGAGCGCCGAGTGGAAGTGCAGGAAGTTCTCGTAGTGGGAGCGGTCGCGCGAGCGGGTCGCGTTGAGCATCACGGAGACCAGACCTGGGTGGGCGCGGCCGACGCGGCTGGTGGCCTGGATGTACTCGGCGGTGGTCTGCGGCTGGCCCATCACGGCCATCAGGCCGAGCCGGTCCACATCGACGCCGACGGCGATCATGTTGGTGGCCAGGAGGACGTCCACGACATCCGGGTCGGGCAATGCCCGCTCGATGCCCTTGAGGCGGGCCGGGATCTCGCTGGCGTCGATGCGACTGGTCAGCTCCGAATAGTTGGCGATGGAACGCACGGTGGTTTCCTCGCGTGCGGCGAGCAGTTCCAGATACGCCACGACGTCGTCATGGACCTGGAGTTCGGCCGCGGAGAGCAGCCGGAGGCTGTTGAAATAGCCGACGAGGCTCCAGTAGGCGTCCCGAACGTCGTCCGAGGTCTTCGCCTGCTTCGCCCGGTGCAGCAGAGTCGCGTAGGTGCGGATGAGCAGCGTGGACTGGCTGGTGCCGGGGGCGAGGAGGCCCACGTAACGTCGGCTCGCCTTCTCCTCGGGCGGGGTCTCCACGGCGAACCAGGAGTCCCGGGAATCCAGGCCCGCGGGCGGGAACTGGCGGACCTCGCGGTCGAAGAGACTGCGGCCCTGGTCGGCGGCGCGACGGATGGTCGCCGTCGAAGCGATCACTTTCGGGCGACCGGCGAGCTCGTCGACGGCCGTCTCGTAGAGACCGGTGAGCGTCCCCAGCGGCCCGGAGATGAGGTGGAGTTCGTCCTGGACGATCAGCTCCGGCGGCGGCGTGCGGTCGCTCGGGTCGTCCCGGTTGAACAGGGCGGCGGTGGCCGGACGCCACGGCATGGACGCAAATTTGTCGACGGTGGCGATGACCAGCGTCGGCCGGGCGTCGTACACCGCCTCGTCGATCAGGTGGACAGGCAGACCGTCCGCGAAGTCGCAGCCTGCGCCCGGGCAGCGAACGTACATGCGCTTGGCATCCTCGTCGACCTCGTACGCGCGGGCGTCCAGGCGGGTGCCGCACCAGGGGCAGGCATGCAGCTGAACCGGGTTCTTGGTCGCCAGGCGCTTGTCGAGGTCCTTGTGGAGTTCTGCCAGTTGCTCGTTCGCGTCCTTCAGCTTGTTAGGGGTGGCGGATTCACCGACCCACATGCCGAGGGAGAACGGTTCGCAGCCCAGCTCCGACGGGTTGCCGAGACGAATCCGTTCCATCGCGCAGAGCAGGATCGTGGCGCGCTCGAACTGCTGGAGGGTCAGCAGGCGCAGCGTGTACCGCATCAGGACGGTGACACCGCCGCCGTCCTCACGGAGCCGGATCCGGCGCAGGAAGGAGGTGAGCGCGATCAGCCCGAGATACGCCTCGGTCTTGCCACCGCCGGTGGGGAACCACAGGAGGTCCGAGACCTCCCGGTCGCGGTGCTCGGGGTCGTCGATGCCGGCCAGGCAGAGCAGGACGAATGCGATCTGGAACGGCCGCCAGCGGCCCTTGTCCGGCTCGGGGGAGCCATGGCGGTCGCTCTTCACCCAGACGCTGCGGGCCCGCTGGTCGGCCATGGCCCGGTTGGCCAGTCGGAAGGCCCGCATCAGGTCGGGCTTGGTACGAAGAAGGGCGATGCCCTCGTGGATCCGGCCCAGCGCTTCGCGGCAGGCCTCGACCTGGTCGCGGGCGGCCTTCTCGTACGCGCCACCGATCAGGGCGTCGGCCTCGGCCTGCTTGCGGTCGATCCACCGCTCGTAGCCGATGGCGAGCGCTTCCAGCGCGACGACGACCTCCGTGTCCGGGCGCTCCGCCAGACTGAGCATGGACAGAGCGGAGCTGTCGATATCCGGGTTGGAGTCGGTGAGCAGCACCTCCACGGTCGGCACGAACTCGCTTCGCACCTCGGACACGCCGGCCCTCCGGGAGTCCGTCATACCGATCGGCGGAGGCGTCCAATCCCACTCGGCGGCGCAGCCGTGCCCGACGGCAAAGGTCGGGGCGTGGCGGTGCAGCAGACGGCTGGTGGCCACCTCTGGGTCGTGCGCGAGGTCAGGAGCGGGACGCTCGACGAAGGCGCTGGATCCGTCGGACGCGCGGACGACGAGCCCGCACTGGAACAGGGAAAATGCGTCCTGCAGCTCCCGCTCGCCGACCTTGTGTGTGTTGACCAGGGTCACCGTGACGGTCACCGTGCCCAGCCTCGCGTCGGGCCGTCGGACGTTGACGCGCAGCGCCACTCCGTCGGCCAACTCGAATCGCAGGTCGGGTGCAGGCGTGGTCACGTCCACAGTGGTGTCCGGCAGCGTGAGTTCTTCACGGCGCCAGTGCTCCTGCTGGTCGGAGGTCGTGCGGGCCTCGGCCCGACGCGCGGGGACCGGGTTGCCGTCCGCGTCCGTGGGCCGGTAGGCGGCGGCCCGGGCACTGATCACGACGGAATCGCTTATGTCCGGGTCGATCGCGAAGGTGAGCCCCATGGAGGAGGGCCGGCGGGAACCGGCGGCCCCGACCTCCTGCGCGGTCCCGGACTCCTCCATGTTGTCGCGTGTCCGCAGCGGGGTCGTGTCCAGACCCTCGTGCTCCGCCTCGTCCTCGAGCATTCTCTGCTCGGCTTGGTCGTCCGCCGACCTCGGGTAGATGACACCGGTCAGGTAGCGGTCGATCGGGGCGTCCTGGGCAAGGACCTCCTGTCGGTCCTCCGGAGCGGCTTCCCGCGCAGGGCCGAAAAGCTCGCGGCGTAGGCCGACCAGCAGCTCCTCGTCCCGAACCCGGTAGTGCTCGGCGTGCCGGTTCTCCGTGTCGCTCATGCGCGCTGCTCCTCGTCGTCCGCCCGTCGGTACCTTCCGATTCCGGTGATGCGGGGCGCTATCCATACACCTCGGTCACCGAGGCCGGCGTTGGCGCCGGCGGCAGTGCTGCCCGCGACGGACTCCACGATGTCGACCCGGAGCCCGTGGATCTCGTCGGGCCACCAGGGGTCCCACCCGCGGTTCACCTTCTGCACCTGGAACAGCTCCTGCCGGAACCGCTCCGAGACTTCGCCGATCTCCCGACCGTTGTGCAGCAGGGCGTACGGCGGGCTCTGCCACTCGCCGAGCGGCAGGTCGTGCCGCCTGCGCAACACGACCTCGTGGCTGGGGGCGACGTGTTCCAGAAGGTAGGTCTGGGTCGCCAAGGCGTCGGGCTCGTGGCCGGGAGGGCTGTCCGCGCATACGTCACCGGACTCGCCGACGATCCCATAGCGGTCGTACTGTCTCCAGCCGCCCAGGAACCTGCGGCCGTTCTTCCTGCCACCGGCTCGCTTGAAGATCGGCAGATCGGGCCGATCCGCGTGATACAGGTCGTGACGGGCACGTGTCAGGGCCACATACAGGGCGCGGGCCTCGGCCGGCAGGTCCAGTTCCTCCTTGAACTGCTGCCGCAACTCCGCGACGGTCGGCGGGGCGAGGACGATCACCCGGTCGAACTCCAGCCCCTTGGCCCGGTGCACCGTGGAGACCACGATGCGTGCCGTCTCCGGATCGGCCAGCTCGTCCGGGAAACGGCCGTCGGCAACCAGGCGACGCAGCCGATCCAGGTCGAGAACGCCTCGCCCCGGGCCTCGCGCGGCCCGACGCAACACGGCCCACACCGCATCCGGGTTCGGCTCGTACGGCAGGGGTATCTCCGCGAGCAGCGACCGGAACCGGTCCTCGGAGAGCGTCGCGGACTCGGTGCGGCGCAACAGCTCGGCTACCCAGTACGGGACCGGATGGTCCTCCAGCGGGCGCCGCAGCCGATGTTCCACGCCGTGCTCGTGAAGCAGCTCCGAGACGACGAGGGCCTGCTGGTTGTCACGGGTGAGAATCGCGCAGGTGTCAGGGAAGTCGCGCAGTCCGTCGAGGACGAACGGGTCGGTGAAGGCCCCCATCCCGTTCGCCGGATCGAGGAGCAACTCGCGCATCTCTTCGTAGAGGGCGGCAGCCTCGTCGGCATCCGAGACGTTTTGGAGGCGCTGCCCGTGGGCCAGTGCGATCCGGGCCTCCGGGGTGACCGCCCGGAAGTTCTTGGTGAGGCGGAGTTCGACGAGGTCGTCCGGGTAGGAAGCGCGGAGCCAGTCGAAGAACCGGCCTGTCTCATCGGCGCGTTCGGTCAGGTCAACGATCTGAAAGCCGTAGACGGACTGTGCGGCGTCACCGACCACGGTGAAGCCGCAGCTCTCCTGATAGCGATCGAGCAGCGTCTCCACGAGCTCTCGGCGGTCGCCCAGCAGGTCCTGCACCTCGTCGATGACCACGTGCGCGGGGGGCACGGCGTCACCCGCCTCCAGCGCCCCCTTCTCGACCGCACCGGCAGCGGCCTCGATCCGTTCCAGGAAGGAGACCGCACTCCAATCCTTGTCCGGATACGACTGCCGCAGCAACCCATAGGCCCAGGCGTCGAAGGTCTGTGCCCGCACCCGACGGGCGCGCTCACCATGCCGGGTGATTCGCTCCCGCAGCTCCCGGGCTGCCGCCCGGGAGAAGGTGAGTACCAGAATCTCGGAGGCCTCCAGTGCCTCCTCGGGGTCCTCGTTCGCGCACAGCGCGTCGAGCCGGCGCACCAGCGTGTGGGTCTTGCCGGCCCCCGCGCCGGCGGTCACCAGGACGCGGGCGTCCCAGCGCTGCTCGACCACGGCCCGCTGCTCCTCGGTGAGCGGAGGGCTGTCGAGGTAGGCGTCGATCACGAACGGCTCCAGAGGTGCTCGAACTGGGTGAAGGCGAGCTGGGTGTCGAAGTTCTCGATGTTGTCGCTGACGTTGAGGATCAGGCAGCTGTCCTTGCCGCCGTTCCGGGGTCCGCGCAGGCCGCGACCGATCATCTGCTGGTACACGTTGGTGCTGTAGACCGGCCTGGCCACGACGACGGCACGAGTGGCCGGCGCGTCGAAGCCCTGGGTGAGAACACCGTAGTTGGTGAGCACACGGATGCGGCCGGTTCGGAAATTCTCGATGCGGGTGCGACGGTCCTGGGCGCTGGTTGTCGAGTCGACGGCGGCGGATCGAATACCGCGGTCGTTGAGCATGGCTGCCAGGTACTTGGCGTGGTCCACCGAGGTGGCGAAGAGCAGCGTCGGCCAGTCCTCAGGCAGAGCGGCCACCTCGTCGACGATGCGGCGGCTTCGCTGGTGGTCGTCGGCGAGCCGCTGCTCGGCGGAGCGAGAAAGCATCGCCATGCGGTCGGCGTGGGTCTTCTCGTCCCGGGTCAGCTCGATCTGGCCGCCCTTCAGGGTGCGGTGCTCCACCTGGGCGAGCATTCCCCACTCCTGCAGGTCCCGGTACGGATCGCCGGACGGGAAGACACCCTCGTCGAGACGCCGGTTGCCGAAGCGGTTGACCAGCCGGCGGGTCTCCTCCTCGTTGGTGTTGCGGAACGGGGTCGCCGTCAGACCGAGCAGATGGCGCCCGGTCTCGTACTGGGTGAGTCCCAACTGGCCCAGGACCTCGGTGTACCGCTTGGAGATGGCGGTATGAGCCTCGTCCACGATCACCAGCGCGGCCTGTCGCAGCCAGGCGTACTGGTCGTTGCCAAGGCACCGCTCCAGCTTGGCATCGGTCGCGACCACCAAGTGGGGGTGGTCGACGACGTTTCCGACCTCGTTGGTGCTCCACAGCCGGCTGATGGTGAGCGGTCGCTCCGCGCCGACCTTGCTCCAGACGAACTTCCAGCTCTGGACGGCCTGTTCGCACAATTCCTCGGTCTGCGCGATCCAGAGCAGGGGACCTTTGAGGTCGCCGAAGCGCTTGACCCAGCGGATCACGGCCTCGGCGGTGACACGGGTCTTGCCGGCGCCCGTGGGCAGGGACAGCATGCCGCGTTGCGGAGCCAGCCGGTCGAGCATGGTGGAGATGTTCCGGACCAGGTCCTCCTGGTAGTCGTGAAGGCTCGGGAAGTCCCGAGGGCCCTCGACCGTCTCGAATGCAGGCGGGGACGGGGTCCTGGAACCGGCGAACGCGACAGGCAGCTTCAGCTCCGAGACGAAGGCGATGGCGGCCGACGAACCCGTGTAGCCGACCGGAGCGTTGGGGAAGCGCGCCTGGATGTCCCGGGCGTGCTGCTGGAGTACCCCGTCGCCGTGCGCGTTGAAGGCCATCTGCGCGATCCGGCGCCCGGACGGCTCCGCGCCGTCGTTCGCCTGCAGCTCGGCCTCCATCAATCCCTCAGGGAGCCCGGCGCGCAGTGCCTCCGCTCCGATCAGCAGCTCGATCTTGGCGACTACGTCCTCGGCGTCGCGTACGGCCTTCTGCGCGGCCTTCATTGCGCTGTCCCGCGCCATGCGGTCCTGGTGTTCCAGGACGGCCCGGCACCCGGCCGCTCCGAGACCGAGCCCGAGTTCGTGGTCGATCAGGATCAGCATCGGCTCGGGGTTCAGCGGGACCCGGACCTTGACGAGGCCGTTCTGACTGACCGCCTTGAGGGGGGTGGCGTGGGTGCCATTGGGCGTGCGAGTGATCTCCTCCAGCTCGGTGCAGCGCTGCACCAGGCTGTAGCGGTTCCCGCTGTTCAGACGCTGGCGGAGGGCCGGGTACAGCTCGACGAGCGGCACAGGATCCCCTTCGGCCACCTCGCGGGTCTCCCGGCTGATCACATCGGCGTAGCGGAGCATGCCCCACTTCTCGACCATCAGCTCGGCGTCCTCGGCGCTCGGCACGAGCAGCGCCGGAAGGTGCTCGGCACGGAGTGCCCGGTACTCGGCGGCGTTGACGGCGAGGGTGATTTCGTCGTCGGGGCGGGTGTCCCAGGTGTCGCCGATCCGACAACGGGTCAGGGAGTCCTCGGGAAAGTCAGCACCGAAGCGAGTCAGCATCACGTAGGTGGCGCCGACGAAGGAGTCGTCCTCGCTACGGGACACCTCGTCGAGGAGCGCGTCCCAGCGGTCTGCGGGCACCTCGTCGACTGTGGTCGGGAGCCGAAGCTTGCGGGCCTTCTCCGGGGAGATGTCGGCGACCGGCAGGACGTCACGGTAAGCAGCGAGCTGAGGGCCGACGGCCTCCGCCAGCCGCTTGATCCCCTGCGAGGTGGCGACCGTGCCGTACTTCCTCAGCATCCACCGGATCGGCGAGGCCACCGCCTGCCGGGTGCTGGTCTGCGCGCCGAACTGGCGCGTCCAGTTGTCCACCACCGCGTCATCGGGCACCACCTTCAGGAAGGCCGCGCGCGACTCCTCCGAGAGGCCACGGAAGAGGTGGAGCGGGCCACCGATCGCGGCGCCCTCGACCTTCATCCGGTTCAGTGCCGGACGGGGGGCGCGGGTGTCCAGACTGCGCAGGTAGGCGGAGTGGACGGCTGCGCGGTACTCCTCGAACCAGGCCTCGTCCGCCTTGGGCTGCACGCCACCGGACGGTCGCTCCCGCAGGCCGACCTGTGAGAAGAAGTGAGTGTCGTCGGAGTGGAATGCCATGTCGACGGCGATGCTCGGATCGCGCATCGCGTCCACCACGACACCCGGCAGCATGCAGTTCTCTATCGGTCGGAACCGGCCGTCGGCAGTCCGCACGCAAAGCGTCGAGCGCGGCGTGGGCACCCGTTCCAGGACTTTGTGAGCCACTCGATGGGCCCCGGCCTGGCGGAACAACTCCCAGAACCGCTCCCAGTCCGACTGGCTGTAGTGGTCGAAGCCCTGGTCGAGAACGCTGAAGAACCGGCCCTCGACATCGGCCTCCCGAATGCCCAGGACGCTGAGTGCGTGCATCAGCGACGGATCCTGGGCGAGTTGGTCGACCACGTACACCAGGGACTCGCGCAGTCCGCCCTGATCGACGCGGCGGAACACCTTGCCGTGCACGGGGGCGACGAGACCGTGCTCCTCGGTCAGTACGATGCGGGCCTTGCGCGCCTCATCGGCGTAAGGGGAGCGGACCTTGATCATGTCCGCGAGGATGCGGATGGCTACGGCCGACGCTTCCGCGGTGCCGCTCCCGACCAGCGCCTCCAGCCATTCGCGGACGTCGGTTCGCCCGTGCCCGGCCGCCGCAAGGATGTGCTCGACCTTCCCGGAACGCAGGGAGTCCGCCTCGACGCTCGGGTGCAGCCAGTTCGAGGGGCGCCCGGGGCACTCATGCCACATCCCGAGCCAAGTGGACAGCTTCTTCAGGTCCCTGTCGAGCCGAGGGTGGACCCGCAGCTCGGTCGGGACGCGCAGGACGCCGTCCTGGTCGGGCAACGACGGACTGTCCGCAACGCGGTCCCAGATCTCCCGAGTCAGGAACTCGTCGGCCCAGCTGATCGCCTCCTTCACACGGCCGGGCAGCAGGGGGAGATAGGCGGCCGGGTCCTCGGCGGGGGTGAGGGCGGGGAGAGAGCCGACGACCAGCCTGGCCGACACCCTGATCATCTCCTGGTTGAAGGGCGAGGAGTCGAGCAGGTTCTGCCTGTCCTCGTTGGTCTTCCAGGCCCCGTTGAGGATGCCGCTCAGCGACATCTCATACTTGGTCGGGAAAAAGGACCAGAACTTGCCGCGACCGCGAGACCGCGGGCTGATGTACAGGCCGCTCTCCGCGTCCTTCTCCAACGCGGGCACACCCCAGGCGAGTTCGAGCGAGAGCCGGTCATGCAGCTCACCGGCGTCCGCGCGGGCCGCGGGGCCGGGCTCGTGGCTGGTGGTGAACACCCGCCACCGTTCGGTGGCAACGGCCTTCCCGGTCCGCTCCTCGACAACGGTGTGCAGATCTCCGTCCTGCTGAGCGGTCAGTACGCGGCGGGCCACAGGTCGGGGCCGGCGGTCCTCCAGCACGACCTTCGCGACATGCGGCGAGAAGAGCTGGAAGCCGACCGGGAACTCGTCACGGGGCTCGCCGTGGTCCTTGGCACGACCGCCGTGCATGTCCCGGCCCAGCCGGTCATCGGCCTTGGGGAGCAGGGGCAGGCGAACGACCGTGGTCGCCCAGGTCAGCAGCTCGTCAAGGACGTCATCAGAAGCCCGTTCGACCTGCATGTCGAGCGGGCGGGCCATGCGCAGGACGGGAGCGTCGAACTCCGAGCCGTAGCGCGCAGTCACACCCGAAACGGACTTGATCTGCTCGTACGACCAGACGCGGTCGAATCCGAAACTTCCGGTGCTGCTGAAGAATGCAGGCGTGTCTGTCACGACGAGGACGGATTTCACGCCGACACCGAACCTTCCGATCTGTCCTCCGCGCTTCTTCGACATGCTCATCCGAAGAATGGTTTCCGCGCCCTCAGGGGTGACTGGATTTCCTTCGTTCGCGCAGTACAGATGGGTTTCTGTGAGGACGACGTGCACTCTCCCGCCAGGCTCGTCGGCGATTTCGTCGGCCGCGTTCTGGACGAGTTCGAAGAGCTGGCGATCACCATATCCGCCCTGGGTGATGCGGCGCTCTCCATTAGCGTGTTCGGCCACGAGGCCGGGATCCACGGCATACGTTTGCAGGACGCGCGAAGACTGCTCGATGACGGTTTGAATTACCGGAGAGAACGAAGACGACGACACTGGTCCTGCACTCCTGAGGTGTCAAAGATTCTGGTGAAAGTGTGCGTGATGGGCCGGCTGCTGACTTCATGCAGCCGGCCCATGGTTTTTCGAGTGCTGCCGGAGGTGTACACAGCGTCGACGCCTCTACATGCTTCCGCTCGTAGGCGTCAAGAGCATGCGTCGAAGGGTCTCCGACCTCTCGGGGCGGCCTTGCGGAGGTCAGGTCAGGTTGAAGAAGTGTCGTCGTCAGGAGGTTCCTGAATGCAGTGCCTCAGCTCAGGGAATCTTTCCAAGAATTCATCTTCGCACGGGTGGCCCCTCAAGAGGTCCGCTGCTGCCTTGGGTTCAATAAACCCCTGTGCGATGTCGGAGTTGAGCGTGCTCAGGCCACGGAAAGAATCCAAGTCGTAGCCGTAGTACTCGTCCATGTCAGGTCCCCCTGTCGTGTCGCACAGGGGTGTATAAAGGCACAATTGACCCCTCGTGGAAAATTTATCTTGGGTAAAACGTTTCCCTGAAATTAGGCTAGCAGGCTACCGGTCTGGGTGGCCAGTGCCTTGTTTTCGACGAGAAGCTGCTTGTGTGAGGTTGGGCTACGCCTGTGGACTTCACCCCGATATTGGTTTTGGGCAGAGGTGTGACCTGCCGCCCGACCCCCGAACTTCAATCGGGTTCGCAAGCGGGGCGAAACTTTTCGCCAATGCTCATATTAATCGAATGTCGATGGTGGGGTCAACCCCAACTCCCCCTCGCAGGTGGGGAGTTGCTCGCTCCTCTTGCGGAATTGGCACAAATGAGGTCTAAACCGGGCAACTCGACCCGTCGGTGTCAGTCGTCCAGGTGTCCGAGGCCGATTAACTTTTGGTTGACAGTGTCCAGCGTGTCAAATTAACCTCCGGTCAGTCGCCTGCGAGTCGCAAGCGGCTCCTAGGGGAAGAGCAGGTGGCACGTGGAGACAGGTGAGGAGTTCGGGCCCTGGTTGGCCCGTCAGCTCAAACTCGCGGGGAAGACGCAGGCCGAACTGGCCAAGGAGGTCGAGGTCACTCGAGCCGCCGTCTCCGCGTGGATCACCGGAAGGTCGACTCCTCGCCCGACGGTCATGGCGAACATCGCCAGGGCACTCGGCACGGACCTCGGTACGGTGCACACCCGCACCACCGACACCCAGGCCGGCCTGCCGGTCACCTGGTATCACCGTCCCGGCTACCCCGACGGTGGTCGTGACCTCGGCAATGCCGCGGCATTCGCCTTCGACGCGGATGTGCAGGTCCTCGCGCGCGAGACCTGCCAGAACAGCCTCGACGAGCGACTGACGGAGAACGGCCGCCCGGTCCGAGTCCGATACACCCTGCATGAGCTGACCGGCCAGGACCTGGACGCCTTCCGCGAGGCGATCCTCTGGAACGATCTCTTCCCGCACTACTCCGCCGTCTCGGAGATCGCAGGCAACCAGAAGGTCGGTCGTGTCGTGGACGCCGGGGTGCGCGACATGTATGAGAAGGGCCGCTTGGTCCTGCTGCGGGTCGACGACTACAACGCTTCCGGGCTCATCGGTGACGACTACGCGGACGGCAAGTTCGCCGCCGTGGTCAGGCGTCAGCTGGAAAGCCTCAAGTCCGGGCACGGCGCGGGCGGGTCGTACGGCTTGGGCAAGGCGACGCTGTGGGCCACCAGCGCTCTCGGCCTCGTGCTCATCAACTCCACGCTGTCCGAGCCCCACGAGGGGCGTACAGAGCGACGAGTCATCGGCCGTCTCGAACTGCCTTGGCGCGAAGTCGACGGCGAGCCGTACGCGGGCCCCGCCTGGTTCGGGCGCCCCGACCCTGATTCGCCCGGCGCCAGCGTTGCGCGCTCCTGGTGGGCGGACGAAGAGACAGTGGCTCGCCTGCACCTGACCCGTGAAAGTGACGAACCCGGCACTTCCTTCCTCATCGTCGGCGCGCACGACGTGGCCAGCCTCGAGGACAAGTCGTCCGATGCCGACGACGAGACCGTGGATGAGGAGGGCGGCGAGGACACGCGCGACATCCGCAAGATGCACCGCCGCCTGGTCGAGGCGCTGGGGCGTGACTTCTGGGCCGCCATGACCGGTGGTGGAAGCAGGCTTCCCCTTCTCGAGGTCTCTGTTCGTACGCTGCGTAACGGTGACGTGGTTGTACCGGAGGAGCAGGTGGACCCGTCTGCCGAGCAGCCCTCCCGGACGCGTGCCCTACGGGCGCACTACGAAGGCACCACCGTGGATCGACTCACCGAGGCCGGGCAGGTGGCGGCGCGGAGCGTGCCGCTGAAGCTGCCGCTGTCCGGGGGCGCGAGGGGGACGCTCGGAATACACCAAGCGGTCCTGTTGGTCACCGAAGCCGACAATGACAAGGACACACCGAAGAACCAGGTGCACTCGCTGCGTGGCAACCGCATGACCGTCAAAAGGGCCGGGGTTGCGAACCTGCCGCTCGGGATCAACCCGTTCCAGGCTGTGCTACTGGTGGGGGAGGCTGCCGGGGAATCGGCGCCCTTCGCCGAGGAGGTCGAGGAATTCCTGCGTGCGGCGGAACCGCCTGAGCACGACCGCTGGGGGCAGACGGAGGAGCTCACCCTGCGCTGGTCGCCCTCCGCCTACCGGCGGATCAACATGCTGACCACCGAGGTCAACAATGCGGTCAGGGAACTCGTGGCACGGCCCAAGCGCGGCAGCCGCGAAGGCGGTGAGGCCCTGCGCAAGGCGTTGACCGTGAAGACGAGGCCCAAGGCCAAGGCGCCCTCCGGGCCGGTGGTTCCGGTACTGGACGGGCTCGACGCGACGATCGGCGACAGTGGGGAGTGGCAGATCACTGCGGAAGTGAGCATTCCGCGCGGCGACGAGGTCGTCCCGATGGTGCCGGTCGCCCAGCTGGATGTGCGCTCCGGGGGCCGCCCGAAGCTGGACTGGGCAGAACTCGCGGCCGTCGAGGGCTGCGAGGTGGAGGACGGCACCCTTCGCTTCGCGCCGGGCACACGTCGCGCGAAGTTCCGAGGATCCACCGATGTCACCAGCCACCCCGTCAGGACCACGCTCACCCGCCTCGTCCTGGAACTCCGTGCCGGCAAGGGGGAGTGACGGTGAAGATCTACCCGTACAAGAGGCTCAACCGGCCGGTCACGCTCAGGGTGACCTCGGTCTCCCTCAAGCTCTCGGACGGAACCCGCGACCAGCTGGAGACAACCGCGTACTCCACCCAACAGCAGGCTGTTGCACTCGGCATCGCGGGGCACAGCGACTGGGTGAGCGCCACGATCGGCCTATCGGCCACGCTGCCGCCCGGGGCGGACGCGCCGGACGCGGCCTGGTCCGACCTGCGCGTTCTCGCCGTGCTGACGGACGGCGAGACCAACGTCCGCACTTCCACCGACCTCACACGTGAAACGGCGGACGGTCGCGACTGGTCGGGCTCCCTGGAGGTCCTCCGTGACAACCACTTGGGTCGGGCCTCCCTCGCCGTGCACGCCGTCGGGACGGTCGACGGAGTGCGGGGACGATCGATTGCCGAGACCGACCGGAACTGGATCATCGACACGGTGTCCGAGGATCCGGTCCGTGGACTCCAACTGGACGTGCAGAAGGCCTCGTTCAGCAGGAGCGCCAGGGAGTGGCTGCACGCCTACGCCGACGTCCCCTGGATCGTGGACACTTCGGCCCGGGTTCCCACGGTGTTCGTGAACACCGACGTCGAGGGGGTCCTCGGGTTGTTGGACAGCAGCGGCTCAGGACTGGACAGCAAGGTGCGTGACCTTTTGGTCGCTCAGATGGCCACCGATGTCTGGACGGCGGTGTTCCACGGTGCCATCGGCGATCTGGAGGTGGAACCCGGGGGCGGCCCGGTCTTCCCGACCGACTGGCAGGGCGATGTTCTTCGGGAGATGCTCCCGGACGTGATTCCCGGTGTCCACGTCGAGGAGGCCCTGCGACAGGTCCATCGCCGGCGCACCGGCGACTCGGGCTGGGTGGAGCTGCAGACCCGCATCCACTATGCGGCGGCCCGTCGTGCCGACGCCACCAAGGCGCTTGCCTATGCCATCCGCAGTCTGGAACAGATGAACCGAGAGAGTGAGAAGTGATCACGCAGCCGAACCACGTACCGGAGCGCTTGGCGCTTCTCGCCACTTCGGCCGTCGATCCGTTCCTCAGCGAGGAGCTGCTCAAGGGCGAACAGGTGCATGGCGGCATCGAACTCGCCAAGGTCGTCGAGCCGCTCCCCGAGGACGACGCCAGGTGGTCGGTCGAGCCGATCCGAAGTCTGGTGGACGATGCCATGTTCGAGTTCTGTGCGGACCGTACCCGTGCCGACGCGTGGCTCGCGCCACGGCTTCATGCCACGCTGCGCCTGACGCGGCGAGAAGCGGCGGACAAGCGTCTGTGGAATCACATCGCCCTGGCGGTGGCCCCGGACTACGTCGTTTGGCGTCACCTGCCGGAGGCGACGGCGAACAGGCCCGAAAGGCGCGTCGCCGCGGACCGCTTCCGGGGCCCGGCGGACCGCCAGTGCTTCTCCCGTCTGTGGTGGGCGGCTGAACTCTTCCGAAACGGGCCGGACTACGAGCCCGTCGAGGTCGCCTGCGGAAACCAGGACCTCATCCACACCGTTCTGCGTATGGAGCTGATCGATCATCGTCCCACGGCCCAGGCACTTGTCCGTCTTCTGAAGAACGGGCGGGTCACCACCGGTCGCGAGATCAACGGCCTCAGCGTGGCGATCAATACGGCGGGAGCGACCCTGACTTATGACGCCCTCGCAGCGGACCAGCCTCGCGATCCTGTCCCTCTGCGGAAATGGATCGCAGAGGCGGAAACGGCGCCCCCGGTCGCACGACATGTACTCCCGGAGGGGCCGGACGAGGACCCCGTCCCGGAGGAGTCCGTGACCGCGCTCACCGCCTACTTCGCCGACCTGTTCGAGACCGCGCCGGTCCGGGGCAGGAAGAGCGAGGACTGATCCGGGGGCCCCTGAGCTACTGAGGAGCCGCCTTCTTCTTGCGCGTGCGTGAGGTCGAGCGGGGCGGTGTCTGGCCCTCGGGGCGCGGGCAGCGGGCGGTGCAGTCGTCGGCTGCCCCGCAACCCTGGCTCCGTAGCTTTGCGCGCTGCTCCTCCGTGGCCGGCGTCCACGGTGTCCTCATTGCGTCAGGGGCCGGCGCGGGAAGACCGAGCGCGGCGCTCAGCAGGTGTGCACCGAACAGGGGTGGTACGGCATTGCCCACTTGCTGGGCCTGTGCCGTACCGGACCAGGGGTAGTCCGGCGGAAAACTCTGCAGCATCCCCGCCTCGTTCATGCTGAAGCGGGGGCCCTCGTAGACGATGTCCTCATCGAGGTGTTCGAAGACCACGAAGCGAGAGATGCGGCCGGTGACGGTGGCGGCGGGCTGTCGGTCGGTTCGTACGCCGCGGCGCCCCGGGTGTCCGGAGCTGCCGTAGTTCGAGCGGACGAGAAAGGGGGTTTTGCGGCCGGTCAATGCCTTGCCCATCGACATCCAGTGCTCCAGTTCATCGTCCTCCCCTCGGCCTTCCTGAGGTTCCGGGGCGCTCTCCTCGTCAAGGGTCGGCTGATGGACCTGAGCTGAGATTTTGGCGTTCGCGCGATTCCACTCCTTCGCCTCGTAGGCGCGGTGGGTCGGTGCGGGCAGCTCGGGCTCACCAAGTTCCTCACGACGAGCTATCAGCACGGCTCGGGACCGTGTCTGCGGCACTCCGTAGGTTTCGGTGTCGAGGACGTCGACGACGACCTTGTACTTGGTGCCGTTGGGGAGGCCGGTGTTTTCCAGCACCAAGGCATAGTGATGCCAGAGCGCCTCGACCGCGGGGACCTGTTCCAGAACGATGACGTCGTACGGTCGGTTGCCGCGGTTCGGGCTCCTGGTCGCCTGGATCGCGTACCGGAGGGGTTCGAGGACCAACGCGGTGCGTGGATCGCTGAGCTTCTTCAGCTCCTTGTCGATCTCCTCGTCGGAGTCGCCCGCCATGAGTCGCTCGATGTAGCGCTTGACTTCCTCCAGGGCCTTGCGACCGGCGCCGCCCCCGGCCACTGAGTACGTCTGACACGGTGGGCCACCGGCAAGCACGTTGATCTCCGGCGGCAAGGATTCGAACGCTTCCCGGCGTACCGCGCTCACATCGGCGTGGAGGGTGTCCAGCCCGGCAGCGTACCGCGTCAGACAGGCACTCTTGTCCCACTCGATGCCGAGACTCGGGATGTCGAGCGCCTGCCCGGCGACATCCAGCCCTCCGGGCCCCGCGAAGAGATCAAGGACAAAGGGCTTGTCGAGGATGGACTGGTGTGGCGCCGCGCTGGTCATGTGGCGGAAGTCTAGCCGGCCGCGGACACTGCCTGCTCGCCGTCCAGCGCTTCGGCAAAGGCCCGTCCCAGCGCCTCTCCGACGGGCGGCGGGGTCGCGTGCCCTATCTGGCGGTAGCGGGCGGTCTTTAGCCCGGCGATTTCCCAGGAATCGGGAAACCCCTGCAGTAGCGCCGCCTGTTCAACCGTGATCTTCACCATGTTTTCCCTGCCGAGTTCGGGATCCCATACGAACTCAGGGCCGGGAACCATGTCGCCCAGCGTGTGAGCGTTGACGCCCATGGTCGCCCACTTACGCTTGGCTCCGGTCGGTCCCAGATCGGCGCCGCCCCGGTTCTTCGACCCTCCGACCAGTGTCGGAGCCGGTTGATCGGCTTGGGCGGCCCAACGCGTGGCGTCCTGCCAACCGCGCGAGGCCATGGACGGCCCCAGAGTGGCGCCGACCGTTGTCGGCTCCAGCACGGTCGGCGTGGGCGGTCGGAACGCTTGGGCACGATTCCGTTCGACGGCCACGAGGACACCCTGCTTGCGGCTTTGCGGAACGCCGAAATCGGCAGCGTTCAAGACGAACCAGCTGAATTCGTACCCTAAGTGCGCCAGTTCGGCCCGGGCGAAGTCACGGAACGGCTGATACTCGTCCGCGTCAGCGAGCCCAGGAACGTTCTCGATGAGCACAGCCCGAGGTCTGATCGCATGTACGAGGTACACAGCGGCTTCCAACAGCCGCTCCTCCACACCCGAATCCTCCCGAGCGGCGGTCGCACTCGACTTCACCCGTGGCAGGCCCGCCGCGAGTAGATCCACGTCGTAGCTCACCGGGTGCTCAGCCGGGTCGAAGTCCAGCAGGTCGGTGTGCAAAACGTTCCAGCGAGGCCGATTGGTCCTCAGGGTCGTGACGGCAGAAGTGTCGTCGTCCAGCAGAAGGCGCGGCATGAACCCCGCTCGCTCCAGACCGAGAGCAAGTCCCCCCGCCCCGGAGCACACATCCACAAAGGTGAGTCCGCTCACTTGTTTTTCCCTCTTGTCCGTTCCGGCCGACGTCGCTGCACGGCTGCCGCCACCTGTACAGCCACTCCTTCGGGAGCTTCGTGCTCCCAGAACCGCAGCACTGTCCACCCCGCTGCAAGCAAACGTTCCGTCGTCTCTCGGTCACGGGCCATGTTCCGTTCCAGCTTCGTGCGCCACCACTCCGCGTTGGCCTTCGGGCGAGTGGCGTGCTGAGGACAGCCGTGCCAGAAGCAGCCGTCGATGAGGACCGCGACCTTGGCCCTGGGGAACGCCACGTCGATACGCCGTCTCGGCAGGCCCGGCACGGGGTACTCCACGCGGTACCGCAGCCCTGCCGCGTGCAGCAGCCGCCGCACGGCCAGCTCGACGGCCGTGTCCTTGCTCGCCTGCCTGCTCATGCGGGCCGAGACGCCAGGAGACGAGGGCGTCATGCTGTTCACTGTCGAGCCTCACGCATGCATGTCGTCACGGTCGATGATCGATGCTTCCACGCATGAGCTGATCCGCACCGATCACTCATGGCGATGCGGTCAGTTCTAGCAGTAGCCGCTGACATACGAAGGGCCTTCGACGCAAGCTGATCGTTTTCGCGCTGTCGGGCCGCCCGCTTCTTGTCATTGTCGTGCCTCCACGCCCCACCTCAAGGGCGCTCCAGCCCAGGAGTGAAGCGAGCGGGCAGCCCGGGTAAGCGGGGGCCAGGGTGGGGAGCGCCGCAGCGTGCTGCGCAGGTGCCCGGCGTGACGGGCGCGTCAGCGGGTCCGCGCACGCCGGGTTGGCTCAGCGGCGAGCTACCGGGGGTCGTGGAGTCGGGGATCAGGCAGTGCTGCCGTGGCACTGCCCATACGCCGTCCCCGACCCGCACCAGCAAGCCGCCCCCTGTTGCGGCGGCCAAGCCACCGCTCTCCCCCTCGCCGCCAGTGTCGTCGCGTACTGGGGGAGGAGGGTCGTGTCGCCGGGGGAGGAGAGTTCCGAGGCGGCGAAGGCCTCGTAGGAGGGGACCGTGCCGGTGACGATGCCCAGGTTCGGGGTGCCGGAGGAGGACAGTTCGCGCAGGGCCGTCTCTATGGTCGCGAGGTGTTCCTCGTGGGTCGGGTACTCCGACGCGAGGGTCGGGTACGCCTCCAGGAGTTCCGTGAGTTCCGTCGCCGGCCAGTGCAGGACCGCTACCGGGAAGGGGCGGGAGAGGGCCTCCCGGTAGGCGCCCAGTTCCGCTCGGAGGCGGAGGATCTCCGCCTCCAGTTCCGCCGGGTTCTCCGAGCCCAGGGACCACACGCGCTTGGGGTCGTGAAGTTCGTCCAGGGTGATCGGGAGGGAGTGGACGGTGTCCGCGAGGGCGTCCCACTCGTCGTGGGACTTTCCGAGCATGCGCCGTACGCGGTGGCGGCCGAAGAGGAGGGGGTGGGTGGCGTAGGGGGGCTCGGCTACGTCCGTCAGGAGGCGGCGTACGGCCTCGGTGAAGGTGTCGTGGGCCGCTTCCAGTTCGTCGTGGGATTCCAGGGACTCCGCCACGATCACCCAGGGCGCCGGGTCCCCGGGGGACGCCATCCGGACGCCCTCGATGATCGCGCGGGCCTCGGCCTCGTGGCCGTACTCCCAGAGGTTGGAGGCCTTGAGCGCCCGTACCAGGTGGGGGTTCTCCAGGCCGTCGGGGGAGGACAGCAGGCGGTCGTACAGCGTGGTCGCGGTGGGGCGGTCGCCGGAGAGTTCCAGATGGGCCGCTGCCCGCAGCAGCAGGGCCTCGGCGTCCTCGGGATACAGGCCGGCGGTTCGCTCCAGGCGTGCCGCCTCGGCGGTGTGGTCGACGTTTTCGGCAGGCGTGTCGGGGCGCATGGGGGACACCGTACTGCCGGGAGGTGACGAGCGTGAGAGATGCGCAGGCCAGACCACCCGGCCTCCCGACTTCCCATGCCCGCCACCCAGGCTTCACGGTTCGCCCCGAACCGCCGCCGCGGACTTACAGCGTCACACCGTCTATCTGGAGGGTTTGGACTGATTTGGCAGCGAAGGGGACGCTTACGGATTTGCCGGACAGGCGGATGTCGGAGCGGGGGGTGTAGAGGTCTCCGCCGCCCGTCGTGACCGTGTTCCAGCGGGGGACGAGGCCTCCGGAGCCGCCCGTGACCGTCGAGAAGCGGGAGAGGTCGAAGGTGAGGGTCTGGGCGGAGGTGGAGGTGTTCACCGCGACGATCACCAGGCGGCGGGCCGCCGCGTCGTACGCCGCCACCGCGTAGTCGACGCCCGTGTCCAGGATCGTCATGCCGGGGCGGATGTGGCGGCTGAACTGGGCCATCACATAGTGCTTGGTCTGGACGGTGGTGGGCTGCAGGGTGTTCGCGTCGTAGGCGATCATCGCCCAGCCCGACGACGGGTCCATGACCTGCCAGTAGCACCAGGCCGTGGGGTGCAGCCAGCGGAAGTCGAGGCAGAGGTTCGAGGCCATGGTCAGGCCCGTGCCGTCGCTGTCGCCCGTCTCGGAGTTCCACAGCTTCTTGCGGGAGGTGGTCACCACGTCCGTGTAGAGGAGGTCGCGGCGGCCGCCCGAGCCCTGGTAGCCGTGCACGTTGACCTGGGAGACCAGGCCCTTGGTCGTCGAGTTGAAGGACGACCAGGTGGAGCGGGCCGTGTCGTAGTTCGTCTCGTCCGAGGCGGCTATGCGCAGCCCAGTGAGACCGCGCTTGTCCAGCTCGCTGCGCATGTAGGGGAGGACCGCCGCCTGGACCGCGGGGTCCATGTGGCAGCCCTCCTGGGTGCCGGTCGCGGTCCACCAGGTGGAGGCCGGCTCGTTGAAGGGGTCGACCGTCGCGAAGTTCACGCCCCAGTTCGACTTCGCGTACAACGCCGTCGCCGCCAAGTGCGAGGCGTGCTGACGGTAGTTCCAGGTCTGGAGGTTGTTGCCGCCGCCCGCCGCGCCCGAGGGGTTGTGGTTGCTGCACATCCACCACATCGGGGAGTTGGCGAAGAGCTCGGTGATCGCGCCGCGCTGCGTCGCCTTCACCAGCATCGCGCGCTGGTTGGCGTCCGCCGTCCACTTCCACGCCGAGGAGGTCGGGTCCTCGTTGTTCCAGTCCTGCCAGAAGCCCTCGATCTGCTTGAAGGCGGGGATGTTGGGCGACTTCACCATCGTCTCGCCGCCGACGCTGTTCCAGCTGCACGCGCCGAGGTTGTAGCGGGCGATGTTGAGCCCCAGGCCGGGGAGGGAGCGGCCGTTGTACGTGACGGACTTGGTGGTGAAGAACAGGTCGGCGAAGTCGTCCCGGGCGCCGAAGACGTTGGCCCACCAGGCGAGGGAGGTGCCCCAGCCCTCCCAGGTGCCGTACGTCGTCGACGGGTTGACGGCGATGGTGGCGTCCGCGTGCGCGGTGCCCGTCGCCAGGGCGCTGCCGAGGAACGTTCCGCCTGCTGCGGCCAGCAGACTTCTGCGTCGGATCACGGCTCCTCCGTAAGGGAGATGGGGGCAGACGCCGGTCCCCGGCCCGGCGTCACAGGGGTGTCCCCGTGGTTGGTGACGAGAAGCATCGGGTGTGACGGGTGGGTTGTCGAGAGTTCTGACGAACCTTTCTCAAACCCGTGTACGAAGTGGAGGATCCGGGCGGGAGGATGATCCTGTATAACGGACGACAGGGCATACACACGTACGAGTTGACGAGAGAGGGGGCGGCGATGAACCGGAGCTGGGCGACGCTGCGTCCCGCCCTCGCGCTGCTCTTCCTGCTCGTCGAAGTGGCGCTGCTCGACACCGGCAGCCTCTCCGCCACCGTCGCCCTCGCCGCGACCACCGCGGCCTCGGCCGCCCTCGCGCTCTGCGCCGTCGCCGCCTCCCGCTGCGCGCCCACCGTGCCGCGCACGCGGGTGCGTACGGCCATCCGCGACCGGGACCGGCGTACGGCCTTCCTGCCCCAGCGCGACCCCGACGCCCGGGGGCGCACCCGGCCCCGGGCACCCGGTCACGCCCTCCGGGCGACCGTCGCGTAGGGGCGCATCCACACCTGAGTGACCCCGCGCGGGTCGTCATGCCGCCATGACCCATTTCCGGCACGACGAGACCCCCGGAGGGCTCACCCATGTCCGTCTTCGCCAGCCTGGTCGAGCACCTTGCCGACCTGCTCCAGCCGCTGTTCGGCGCCTCGGCCGCCGCCGCGGCGATCGTCCTGTTCACCGCGCTCGTACGACTCCTCGTCCACCCCCTGTCCCGGGCCGCCGCGCGCGGCCAGAAGGCGAGGACCGCGCTCCAGCCGAAGATCGCCGAGCTGCGGAAGAGGCACGGCAAGAACCCCGAGAAGCTCCAGAAGGCCGTGCTGGAGCTGCACGCCGAGGAGAAGGTGTCGCCGCTGGCCGGCTGCCTGCCCGGGATGCTCCAGATCCCCGCGTTCTTCCTGCTCTACCACCTGTTCTCCAGCGAGACGATCGGCGGCGAGGCCAACGGGCTGCTCGGCCACCAGCTGTTCGCGGCGCCGCTCGGGGAGCGGTGGGCGGACGCGCTCCACGGGGGTGTCCTCAGCGGGGCGGGGCTCGTCTACGCCGGGCTGTTCGTGGTCGTGGCCTGCGTCGCCGCGTTCAGCTACCGGCTCAGCAAGCGCATGATGGCCGCCAACCCGGTTGCCCAGGCCGGCGGCGGGGAGCAACTGCCGGGACTGGGGGCGGTGACGAAGGTGATGCCGTTCATGTCGTTCTTCACGCTGGTCACCGTGGCCGTCGTACCGCTGGCCGCAGCGCTGTACATCGTGACCAGTACGACATGGAGCGCCGTCGAGCGGGCCGTGCTGTACCGGTGACCCGGCGGCCGGTCCAGCACGTGAACGGGGTATTGCGGAGTGCACGCCCAGCTTGGAGGATCGACCAGTCCTCCGATGGCTGTCCCGCCGCATCCGGGTCGCGCGCATCGGCCGGGCGCCCGCGATCGAGGGAGACTGATCATGAAGCTGCTGCGAGTCGGTACGGCGGGGGCGGAGCGGCCCGCGCTGCTCGACGCCGAGGGGACCCTGCGGGACCTGTCGGGCGTCGTCGCGGACATCGACGGCGCGCTGCTCGCCGACGAGGAGGCACTCGGCCGGGTCCGGGCCGCCGCGGACGCCGGTGACCTGCCCGCTCTGGATGCCACCGGGCTGCGGATCGGGCCGCCGCTGGCGCGGATCGGCAAGATCGTCTGCATCGGGCTGAACTACCACGACCACGCGCGCGAGACCGGCGCCGAGCCGCCCGCGGAGCCGGTCCTCTTCATGAAGGCACCGGACACCGTCGTCGGGCCCGACGACACCGTCCTCGTGCCGCGCCGGTCCCTCAAGACCGACTGGGAGGTCGAACTGGCCGTCGTCATCGGACGTACGGCCAGGTACCTCGGGTCCACGGAGGAGGCGCTGGCCCATGTCGCCGGGTACGCCGTGGCGCACGACGTGTCCGAGCGGGAGTTCCAGATCGAGCGCGGCGGGACCTGGGACAAGGGCAAGAACTGCGAGACGTTCAATCCGCTGGGGCCGTGGCTCGTGACGGCGGACGAGGTGCGCGATCCGCAGGACCTGTCCCTGAAACTCTGGGTCAACGGGGAGCTCAAGCAGGACGGGACGACGGCCGAGCAGATCTTCCCGGTGGGAGAGGTCGTGCGGTACCTCAGCCAGTTCATGACGCTGTACCCGGGCGATGTGATCAACACCGGGACGCCGGCCGGGGTGGCACTGGGCGCGCCCGAGCCGAAGCCGTTCCTGCGGGCCGGGGATGTCGTGGAGCTGGAGATCGAGGGGCTCGGGCGGCAGCGGCAGGAGTTCAAGGACGCCTGAGCGGCCGGTCCTGCGCGAGGGGCGTCGCCCCTTTCACCGGCGACTTCGGACAGCTCGGCTCGCCCCCCTTTTTCCGGTCCGGCCGGCGGGTCCCTCTCCGGCCCTTTCCGGACGGCGCACGGCGCGTGCACAGCAGGGTGAAGTGCGCCCCCAGCGCAGTTGAGCGCGATAGGAGCGCGTGGGAAACGCGCGCTCCTATTCGGACTCTCATACCGCTCGATGTGCGGAAATCAGCCAGTACGGTTGGCGGTCGGGTGAACGGAAGCAAGGCGCGCTCCGGAAGAGGGCTGTTGCGCCGGTCTCGCACCCTGACGCTGAACGGGGGGCACCGTGCGGGTACTTGCGGAGCGGTACGAGCTGATCGAAGAAGCAGGACGTGGCGGCATGGGCCAGGTCTGGCGCGCCACCGACCGGGAACTCGGCCGGGTCGTCGCCGTGAAGGTCCTGCCGCCGGAGCTGACCAGGCACGAGGAGTTCCGGGTCCGGTTCCGCAGGGAGGCCCGCACCATCGCCTCGCTCAGCCACCGCAACATCGCCGTGCTGCACGACGTGGGCGAGGACGTACGGGACGGCGAGACGACCCCCTTCCTCGTCATGGAGTTCATCGACGGCCGCACCGTGGCGGACGCGCTGGCCGAGGGGCCGTTCACGGTCGACCGTGCTCTCGATGTCGGCCGGGGAATCGCGGAGGCCCTGGCCCACAGCCACGGACAGGGCCTGGTGCACCGGGACATCAAGCCCTCCAACGTCATGCTCACCTCCGAGGGCGGGGTCAAGGTCCTGGACTTCGGGATCTCCAAGGTGGTGGCGGAGACCACCACCCGCCTGACCGCGACCGGAATGACGGTCGGGACCCCCGCCTACCTGTCACCGGAGCAACTGACCGGAGGAGCGGTCGACGGCCGCTCCGATCAGTACTCCGTGGGCTGCCTGCTGTACGAACTGCTCACGGGGCGCCCGCCCTTCCTCGGCGACTCCCCGTTCGCCGTGATGCACCAGCACATCAGCAAGGAGCCCGTCACCCCGTCCATGCTGCGGCCGCAGATCCCGGCGGCGGTCGACGAGGTCGTCCTACGGGCGCTGTCGAAGGACCGGGAGCAGCGCTTCGCGGGCATGGCCGAGATGCAGCAGGCCCTGGCCCGTTCGGGAATCAGAGTCCCCCTCCCGACGGTGCCTCCGGTGCCTCCCGCCCGGCCGCCGTCGGAAGCGGGACCGGGGCGGACGATGCTGGCCGAACAGCCGACCCAGGCCGCCTCGGTGCCGAAGCAGGCCGCTGCCACGCCTCCGCCGCCCATCACCGCGCCCGGCGAGGCGGCGGCCGGCCGCGGCGATCAGGCAACCGCCGCCTCCTCCGCGGCGACTGCCGTCGGCCCCGAACCGGCCGACGCCGCTGAGCCGTCCGCGCGCAGATGGCGCCGACGACTGCCCGCCGGGAACCGCGCGACGGCCCTGCTCGGGCTCGTGGTCTCGGCCGTGGTCGTCCTCGGCCACCAGGACCTCGATCCGTCGAGCGACTACCTCGTGCCGTCGGCCCTGATCGCGGTTCTCGGACTGGCCGCATTCCGCTGGCTTCCCCTGACGTCCACCCTGCTGTGGTGGGGCGCCGGTGCCCTGGTCACCGCCGGTGTCACCGCCGGGGCGCCGGTGGAGGAGAGCGACTACGCCTTCGCCTCCGAGGACGACTTCGACGGCACCCTCCACTTCTACGGCCCCTACTACAAGGACTACTACGAACTGCCCGAGGACCCTTCCGGCCACAGGCTGTTCGAGGAGGGGTACGACGGAGGGTACGAGCCCGCGTCGGCCATGGTCTCCCTGGACTACACGGGGCACGAGCCGATGTCCTTCCTCGCCGTTCCGGTTCTCGTCCTCGCCGTCCTGTGCCTGGTCAGGACGCTGTGCACCCGACGGCACTCGGCTCTCCTGGCGGCCTGCGGGATCACGCTGGCCGGACTGGGAGTCAGCTGGCTGGCTTTCGGAGCGGAGGACCAGCTGTCCGTGTTCTCCGTCGTCTGGGGCCTGGCCGTACTCGTGGCTGTCGTCCAGGAGTTGCGCGGCCGCCGGCGAGGGCCGGGCCCGCGGCAGCCCAGGACCCGGCGCCGTCTCCGGTTCGTCGTCGCCGAGTAGAGACGGCCCGCACATCGCCGGGCGGGCAGTGTCCCCGCCCTCTCCCGAGAGACAGGGCTCAGCTCATGACGTTCTTACGTGCGCGCGGCATGCGCGCAATCGCAGGAGCAGTACTGGTGGTGGCCGTCGCCGCGGGGTGCGGGGACTCGGGGAGTTCAGGGAGTACGGGGGGTTCCGCCGGTTCCGGGGAGACGACTCCACCCGGCCCCCCACCCCCCACCGAACCGAGTCGCACCATCTCCGAGTCGCCCTCCGCCCCACCGACCGACGACATCACCGAGCCGCCGCCCTCTCCCACCACGCCGGAGCCCCCTCCGTCATCGGCGTTCGTCGCGCCGGAGGGCTCCGTGCCCGGTGAACTGGTCGGCGAATGGGACGGGGACGGCACCGCCGCCCGGTTCGACAAGATCCGCTTCTCCAGCGGTGGCGATGTGAGCCTCATCTACAACAACGGCCTCGTGCTGGAGGGTTCAGCGGTGGTCGAAGGCACCTCCATGACCCTGTACGTGCCAGGCGGCCCCATCCCGTACGAGTACTGGTCGATCGAGGAATTCGACGCCGGCTACGGGTACACGTTCGAGAACCTGAGGCTGGACGGGATCAGCTACGTGCGCCAGATCGCCGGTGGCTGAGATGGCTGCCACCGGCGCCCTCCGCTCACTGCTCCTCGTCACCCTGCTCATGGGCGTCACGGCCTGCGCCTCACCAGGCGAACCGCCCGGCCCAGGGCCCACGCCCCGTACGGCCTCACCCACTCGGGCGCCGAGCACCTCGCATGCCGATCCGCCTGAACAGGTGCTTCCCCAGGCCCTCGTCGGGACGTGGCGGAGCGACTCCAAGGACAGTGATGCCGGCCTCACGTACCGCTTCCGGGCCGACGGCGGCTACACCTTCACGGGCGTCCTCGCGTACGACTCCCCGGACGGCGTCGTCCAGGTCACTCACACCTCGGAAGGCACGGCACGGGTCCGAGGGGCGCTGCTCGTCCTGACGCCCGGGAGAGCCGAGACGTCCCGCCGGGACCCGGGCGATCCGGAAGGCGACTACTCGGCCAGGCCCGCCGCGCGCACCCCTCAGCGTCACACGTGGGAGGTGACGGGCGACGCCCTCGCTCTCACCGACCGGAAGGGGCTGAGGGTCACGTACGAGCGGCGGTCGCCGTGAACCCGTCGACCTCGCGGTTCGCCCTCCGCGTCCGGGTCCAGATCGTCCTGCTCGCCGTCATCACCGTGGCGACCCTCCTGTCCGCGTTGGCGTTCAGCGAGGCCTCCGGGACGTACCAGGACGCGGTGCGTCAGGAGATCACGCGTCAGGAGACCCTGCTGGACGATGTGCGCACGGTCTACGCGGAGGACGCGCGCCTGGCGTTCGAGGTGGCCGCGGCCTCGGCGCGCGCCGACGCGCTCAGACCGGTCCGCCACGAGGGAAGGACCGCCGCGTCGGAGTACGAGATCGCCGCCCAGACCGCGTTCGCCCTGCGCAGCACCGCCCGTTCAGGGAGCCCCCTGCACGACGCCTACCGGCACCGGGAACTCGGCTACGACCTGCCCCGCCGACTCGCCGACCTGCAAAGGGACAAGCCAGGGCGCTACGGCCTCGCGCCGGAGGCGACGATGCGGTCCGGGGACACATGGGTCATCTGGGGACTCGGCTTCGCCGTGCTCGCCGTCGCGGCCGTCATCGCCGGGGTGGCCGCCGCGAACGTGCTGCGGCCGCGCGCCCTGCGCAGACCACCGGGGCCGGACCGCCGGCGTGTGATCAGGAATGTGCAGCTCCTCCCTCAGCCGGCCCTCACGCGCTCCGGGGAGAGCCGCCTCGCCCCGCTGCTCCAGCTGTTCGTCGTCGTCCTGCTGATGGTGCTCCCTCTCAGCGCCGTCTACGCGGCCGGCGGCGAACAGCGGGCCCAGGCGGAGGCGGCCCGCAAGGCCACCCAGCTGGGTACCGCTGCTCTGGCCCTCGGTCAGCGCACGGCATTCCTCGCAGAGGGCCGGCGAACGGCAGAGCTCACCGAGCTGCGGGCGATGGCCCGCGAACGCGCCTCGCTGGAAACCGGGATCACACCCGGTCAGGCACGGCACGAGCGCGTGGTGGCCGCGGTCGAGACCCGGGCCGCGGAGCGGGTGCGTGAGATCGCCGAGTACATGGGGCGTCCTCCCAGGCGCGCCGACCGCGTCGACGCCGCGACGGCGACGATGCTGGCCGAGGATCCCGGACACCTGTCGGACCTTCGGAAGGAGCAGAAGCGCCAGGTGTCCTTCGCTGAGCTGGCCAGCAGCCGCGGCGTGTATCTGGGCGCGGCGGCCGCCATGGCCGCCATCGCGGAGGTCCTGGTCGCCGCCGCTGTCGCCGACGGCCGCCGCAGGTGGCTGCTGTGGCCGGCCGGCGCCGCGGTGTGCTCGGCCGTTCTGACCGCCAGGGCCCTGATCTGAACCGAGCCCTGCCGGAGTGCCCTTGAGGGAAGACGGCTCAGGCGAGCAGGGCCGCCAGGTCGCGCCACGCCTTCCTCGGGAGGGCGTCGCGGGGCTCGCCGGTCAGGACCTGGAGGGCGATGTGGTCCGCGCCCGCCTCGAAGAAGGCGTCGATCTTCGTGCGGATCGCCGTGTCGTCGCCCCAGGCGAACAGCGCGTCGACCAGGCGGTCGCTGCCGCCGTCCTTCAGGTCGTCCTCGGTGAAGCCGTGCCGGAGGAAGTTGTTGGTGTAGTTCGGCAGGGGGAGGTAGATCTCCAGGAACTCGCGGGCCAGGGCGCGGGCGCGGGCCGGGTCCGTCTCCGGGACGACACCCAGCTCCGGCGCGAGCAGCGGGGCTTCGCCCAGGATCTCGCGGGCGTGCGCCGTGTGTTCCGGAGTGACCAGGTACGGGATCGAGCCCGCCGCCCGGTCGCGGGCCAGCCGCAGCGACTTCGGGCCCAGGGCGGCCAGGAGACGGCGGTCCGCCGGAACTCCGGCGGCGTCCAGGCCGTCGAGGTGGCCGACCAGCGCCGAGTAGGGCCGGGCGTACTGCTCCACCCGCTTGGCGTGGCTCACCCCGAGACCCAGCAGGAAACGCCCGGGATGGGCCTTCTCCAGTTCCGCGAAGGCCGTGGCGGCGGCGTCCGGCTCGTGCTGCCAGATGCTCTGGATGCTGGTGCCGACCGTGAGCGTCGAGGTCGCCTCGATCAGCGGGGCGGCGTTGGCGGCGGAGCTGTTGCCGCCCAGCCAGACGGCGCCGTAGCCGAGTTCCTCCAGTTCGGCGGCGGCCTCGGCGAGTTCGCCGCGCCGGTCCGGGTCCTCCGAGCGCAGGCCTACGCTCCAGATGCCGTACCGGCCGACGGTCTCCTTCAGGGGGGTGGTCATGGGGTGGGGTCCCTCCGGTGGGCGGCGCGTTCGATCACGCTTACGCAGGTGCCAACCGGAGGGGGTCCCCGCTCATTCCGGGATCGGAGTCAGCGGTCCAGGAACCGCTCCAGGGCCTCCACCACCAGCCGGTGGTCCTGGAGTTGCGGCAGCCCGGACACCGTCACCGCGCCGATGACGCCCACGCCCTCGACGGTGATCGGGAACGAGCCGCCATGGGCCGCGTAGGTGTCGGGGTCGAGGCGCGAGGACTCCTCGAACGTGCTGCCCTTGGCGCGGAAGCGGGCGCCCACCAGGTAGGAGGCGGAGCCGTAACGCTCGACGACTCGGCGCTTGCGGGCGATCCAGGCGTCGTTGTCCGGGGTGGAGCCCGGCAGGGCCGCGTGGAAGAGCTGCTGGCCGGTGCGGTGGATGTCGATGGCGACCGGGGCCTGCCGCTCCCGGGCCAGCTCCACGAGGAGCGAGCCGAGCGCCCAGGCGTCGTCGTGCGTGAACTGGCGGAACACCAGGTGGCGTTCCTGCTTCTCCAGCTCCTCCAGGCTCGGGGTGAGCTCGGGGTGGAACTTCGGGGTGAGCCCCTGGCTGTGGGAGGGGTTGCTCTTGTGGGTCACAGCGTCACCGTCACCTTCTCGCGGGCCGAACGACGGGCGGCCTCCAGTACGTCCAGGGCGGCGGCCGCCTCCCGCGCGGTCACCGGGTTCGGCGCGCCCTCCAGCAGGGCCTTCGCCACGGCCGCATAGTAAGCCGGGTAGTCGCCCGGGAGGGTGGGTTCGCAGCGGCCGCCACCGGTGACCGGGGACTCGCCGGAGCCGACGCGGCCCCACAGCGACTCGGGCTCCGCACCCCAGCCGGGGCCGGGACGCAGGCCGTCCCGGAGCGCCGCCTCCTGCGGGTCGAGGCCGTACTTGACGTAACCGGCGGTGGAGCCCAGGACGCGGAAGCGGGGGCCGAGCTGGGCGGTCGTCGCGGAGACGTAGAGGTGGGAGCGGACGCCGCCGGTGTGCGTGATGGCGATGAACGTGTCGTCGTCCGTCTCGGCGCCCGGGCGGCGGATGTCCGTCTCCGCGTAGACGGAGGCCGCCGGGCCGAAGAGGACCAGGGCCTGGTCCACGACATGGCTGCCGAGGTCGTAGAGCAGACCTCCGATCTCTGCGGGGTCGCCGGACTCGCGCCAGCCGCCCTTCGGCTTCGGACGCCAGCGCTCGAAGCGGGACTCGAACCGCCAGACGTCGCCCAGCTCGCCCTCGGACAGCAGCTTGCGCAGGGTGAGGAAGTCGTTGTCCCAGCGGCGGTTCTGGAAGACGGAGAGGAGCAGCTCGCGCTCCTCGGCCAGGGCGGCCAGCTCGCGGGCCTCGGCCGCGGTGCCGGCGACGGGCTTGTCGACGACGACCGGCAGGCCGGCCTTCAGCGCGGTCGTCGCGAGCGGCACGTGCGTCTTGTTCGGGGACGCCACGACGATCAGGTCCAGCTCGGCGGCCCGGGCGAACAGCTCGTCCGGTGTGGCGGCGAGGCGTACGTCCGGGAACTCGGCGCGGGCCTGCTGCCGCCGTTCCGGGTTCGAGGTGACCACCGTGTCGAGGGCGAGGCCCTCCGTGGCGGCGATCAGCGGTGCGTGGAAGACGGAGCCGGCGAGGCCGTAGCCGACGAGGCCGACGCGGAGGGGTGTGCCAGTCATGGCACCCACTTTCGCAACGCTGTTGCCAAAGTGCAAGCGCCGGGGACAATGGGGGGCGTGAACAGGGCGGACGACCGTACGGGCGGAGTGGGCGGCATGCGCGGGGCCGGAGGCGCGGGCACGGCGGGTCCGGTCGGGCCGGGTGGTGGCGGGGTGAACCTGCTCGCCCTGCGCAGCCACAACGCCGCGCTGGTGCTCGACCTGCTGCGGACGGCCGGGGACGAGGGCATCAGCCGGCTCGAACTCGCCGAGCGCACCGGGCTCACCCCCCAGGCGGTCAGCAAGATCACGGCACGCCTGCGGGAGGACGGCCTCGCGGCGGAGGCGGGACGCCGGGCGTCGACCGGGGGCAAGCCGCGTACGGTGCTCCGCCTGGTGCCGGAAGCCGGGCACGCGGTCGGCGTCCACCTGGACCGGGACGAGGTCCGGGCCGTGCTCGTGGACCTGCGGGGCACGGTGGTGGGGGAGCGGCGGGCCGCGCTGGACCTGGGGGCGGGGGCGGGGGCTGTGCTGGGAGCGGTGCGGGAGACGGTGACGGGGGTGACGGCGGCCGGGGCGGATCGGGACTCCCGACCGGGGGCGGTCGGGGGCGGTTCCCTGCCGGGCCCGGCGCGGCTCGGTCCCGCCCTGCTGGGTGTCGGGGTCGCGCTGCCCGGCCCGCTCGATCACGCCCGGGGGGTGCTGCACCGGGTGACCGGGTTTCCCGAGTGGGACGGCTTTCCGCTGCGGGAGGCGCTGGCGGAGCGGCTCGGCGTGCCGGTCGTGGTCGACAAGGACACCAACGCGGCCGCGGTGGGCCTGGCCGCTGGGGGCGAGGGCGGCTCCTTCGCCTACCTGCACCTCGGCACGGGACTGGGGGCCGGACTGGTCATCGGCGGCAGCCTGCACCGGGGTGCCAGGACCGGGGCCGGGGAGTTCGGCCACCAGGTGATCCAGCTCGACGGCCCGCCCTGCACCTGCGGGAACCGGGGCTGTGTCGAGGCCCTGTGCCTCGGTGCGGTCGCCCGCGGTGATCTGCGGGAGGCGGCACGGGTCCTGGGGGCCGGGGCGGCGAACCTCGTGGGGCTGCTCGACATCGACGTCCTCCTGCTCGGCGGCCGGACGGTGGCGGCGGCACCGGAGGCCTTCACGGACGGGGTCGGCGCGGTGCTGGCGGCCTGGGCCCGGCGCACGGGCCAGGACGCCGTACCGGTGCGCGTCGCGGCCGGAGGCGGCGGGGCCGTGGCAGTGGGGGCGGCCGAGCTGGTGCTGGGACCGGTGTTCGGGCGTGGGGGCGTCTGAAACGCGGGGTGGGGAGCGGCTCGGGCAGGATGCGCTGGCTGAGCAGGAGCCGGTGCCGGTCTCAGGTCGCGGTGCTCGGCTGATGTCCGGACGCCGACGATCGATGCCCGGCGGTCCCGGCCGGGCAGATTTCGTCCCGCTGCTGGTGACCTACGCGGGCCTCACCGCCGTCGGCGTCCTCCTCGCGGGCTGGGCCCACACCCGCGCGAAAGCCCTCGGGCGCCGGTAGAGGGTGTCCGCCGACCGGGCGGATTCGCGCCGCCGTTCGGGGATGGTTAGCGCCCGCGCCGTCTCACGGCCCTCGCCCGTCGGAATGTCACATCATCATGCGACTCTGCACGCCCGCTCACCTCTGCCTGGCGGCGGCAGCGGCGGCCGCCGCCCTGCTCCCCGGTGCTCATCCGGCGCACGCGGACGCCCCGGCGCCCGCCTGCGCCGCGCCCGACGACCACACCTTCCCGCTCACCACCCGCATCCACGGCGGACCGGACTCCTACACGGCCGGCGGCGGGTTCGGAACCTGGTCCGTCGACCTGACCAACACGACCGACCGGACCTGCTCCGGCATCCACCCCGTCGTCGTACTCGTCGACGACAAGCGGGCGCTGGAGCCGTCCCAGCCCCGCCTGGAGTTCTTCGAGGGGGAGAACGCCCACCCCGTGCGCTTCGAGAAGACCGGCGAGGACGAGCTCGTCGGGGCGTTCGCCGACGCGGAGGGCGGCTTCGCCGGGTTCACCGTCGCACCGGGCGACACCGTCACCGTGAAGGTGCGGCTCTCCCTCACCTCGGACGCCGTGCCCAACGGCGTCACGGCCAACGCCGCGGTGGTGCAGCGGCACGACGACGACGGCGACTGGGTCGGGCAGTCGAACGACTACCGGTTCGCGATCGACGGCGGTGACGGGGGGACCGGCACCGACCCGGGTAAGGAACCCCGGACCGACCCCGACCCCGACCCCGATGCCTCCGTACCGCCCCGCGAGGACCGGTTCCCCTTCGCGGAGGAACTGGCCCGGACGGGCACCGGCACGCAGGTCGCCGCCGTGGCGGCCCTGCTGCTGACCGGCGGTGGCGTACTGCTCATCGCCCGCCGCCGTCGCTGATCAGGACGTCCCGCCAGTCGGGACGCCGCACGCGGGCCATTCCGCAAGATCCCGCCACTGTCTAGGCTGGGTCGCAGGCTGGACCGCGTACGGCAGGAGATCCCGCACATGGCAGACCGCAAGCCCATCGAGTCGTGGCTCACCGACATGGACGGTGTGCTCATCCACGAGGGCGTACCGATCCCCGGCGCCGACGCCTTCCTGAAGAAGCTGCGCGAGTCCGGGAGGCCCTTCCTGGTCCTCACCAACAACTCGATGTACACCCCGCGCGACCTGCACGCCCGGCTGCGCCGCATGGGCCTGGAGGTGCCGATCGAGAGCATCTGGACCTCGGCCCTGGCCACCGCCCAGTTCCTGGACGACCAGCGGCCGGGCGGCTCGGCGTACGTCATCGGCGAAGCCGGCCTGACCACCGCGCTGCACGACATCGGCTACATCCTCACCGACCACGAGCCGGACTACGTCGTCCTCGGAGAGACCCGCACGTACTCCTTCGAGGCCATGACCAAGGCGGTGCGGCTCATCCTCGGCGGCGCCCGGTTCATCTGCACCAACCCGGACGAGACGGGCCCCTCCACCGAGGGGCCGCTGCCCGCGACCGGCGCGGTGGCCGCCCTGATCACCCAGGCGACCGGCAAGAAGCCGTATTTCGCGGGCAAGCCGAACCCGCTGATGATGCGGACCGGGCTGAACGCCATCGGGGCGCATTCCGAGACCAGCGCGATGATCGGCGACCGCATGGACACCGACGTGCTGGCCGGCATGGAGGCCGGGATGCAGACGTTCCTGGTGCTCACCGGGCTGACCCGGCCCGAGCAGGTCGAGGACTTCCCGTACCGGCCGTCACAGGTCGTGGACTCGATCGCGGACCTCGTCGACCGGGTCTGAGCCCGGGCGGAGGCACCCGGGGGCTCAAACCCGTCGTCACCCGTACGGAGCAGCCGCCGCGTCCCTGAGGATGCGGCGGCCCACCGCGCGGGGGAGGCTCCAGGCATCTGGAGGTTCACGATGGGTTCCCTGAGAGTCACTGTCTGTACGAGCGTCTTGGCCGCCGTCGCCCTCGCCCCGGCGGCGTACGCGGCGGACGAGGGGAGCGTCTCGGCGACCCCGGCGATCCCCGCCCCCGGCAGTGACGTCACACTCCACGTGACCGGCTGCGCCCAGCGAACGGCCACGGCCGCCTCGGCCGCGTTCGTCGCGAACGCCCGGCTCACCGTCACCGGAGCGGGCGAGCTCGCCGGTGAGAGCCGCGTCCGCTCCACGATCGAGGCGGGTTCGTACGCCGTGCGGGTCACCTGCGGGACCACGACGCGGACCGGCACCCTCACCGTCCGGGACGGCGAGGCGGCGCGGCCCGGGGCCGCATCGCTCCCCGTGCCGGCCGGTGGGCAGCAGCCCGCACACGGTGACGTCGGACATCAGCCCGCGCCCGACAAGGGCGGACAGCAGCCCGCGCCGGAAGGGGGCGGGCAGCCCTCCGCTCCCGGCGGTGACCCGGAGGCGTTCCCCTCTCACCGGCCCGGTGCGCCGGCCTCGCCCGTCGCCCCCGTCCGGGCGGGCGGTGGCGGTGCCGCCGAGCTCATCGCCGCCGAGGAGCGCGGCGCCGGTCCCGGTGCCGCGCAGGGGATGACCGGACTGGTGCTCGCGGGTGTGGCCGCCGCGGTGATCGTCGTGCTGCGGCGCGGTGTCCGCCGGGGCCGCGGGACGGACTGACCATGCGGGATCGCGATCACATGGAGGGACGCTTCTCCGGCACCGGCCGCCTGCTGACCGGTATGGCCTGGGTCGTGCTGCTGCTCGGGCTGTGGCTGTGGGGCCGCGAGGTCACCGAGATGCGGCACGGCATCTCCGCCCCCGCCACGGGCGACATGGCGGCGGCCGGCCGGCCCCCGGACATCAAGCTGCCGCCGGAGCACCGCCCGCTGGGGGACGCGCTGCCGCAGCGCGTCGACATCCCCGGGCTCGGCGTCCAGGCCCCCGTGGTGGCACGCGGCCTCGACGCCCAAGGGGCGCTCGACCCGCCGCCGTACGACCAGCCGGGCGTGGTCGGCTGGTACGCCGGCGGGGTCGCGCCCGGGGCGCCCGGCACCGCGCTGATGGTCGGGCATGTCGACACCGACGCCCGGCCCGCCGTCTTCTACAAGGTCAGTGCCATGCGGCCCGGCCAGACGATCCGGGTGCTGCGGGCCGACGCCAAGGTGGCGGAGTTCACCGTCGAGTCCGTCCAGGTCCTCACCCGCGACCGCTTCGACGCCCACCAGGCCTACGGGCCCCGCGAGTCGGGGCGGGCCGAACTCCGGCTGGTCACCTGCGGCGGCAGCTTCGACCGTACGACCCGCAGCTACACGGCGAACGTGGTCGTCTCGGCGTATCTGACGGGAACCGGACTCTGACGGCCGCGGCGGGGCCCGCTGCGGCCACCCAACCCGGTCGACGACCCGCTCCCCCTGAAGCCGCCGACCGGGCCGGTCCTCGACCGCGCGCGCACGGGCTGCGGGAGTAACCCGGCGAGCTGCGCGGGAGGCCACGGGAGCCACGGTGGGTGAATCTCTGGCCGAAGGCCGGGCACGTGCTGAGAAGACTCTAGAACCAAAGGGCCGTCCCGGCCTAGGGGTCGGATAACGCCAAGTCCCGGCACGGTGGCGCTGCGTCATCCGCGCAGGTGGGGTTCGCCTCGTGGGTGCCACGGGACGTATGTCAGGATTGAGACTTGTCACGCTGCACCCAAGGGGGAGTTGGATGTACGGCAGCAGGGGGGCCGGGGTGTCCGCCGGGAGGCGGATGTCCGCAGTGGTGCTGGGGGCGGCACTGCTGATGACGGGGTGTTCCTCCTCCGACGGAGGAGACGGAACGGACGAGCCCGCCGACGCGGGCGCCGGGATCACCCAACAGCCCAAGGAAAAAGCCCCGTTCTGGGTAAATCCGGACGGGACCGCGGCCCAGCAGGTCGCCGACCTGGAGAAGTCGGGCAAGAAGCAGGAAGCCGAGCAGATCCGCAAGATCGCCGAGCAGCCGGTCGCCGAATGGGTCGGCCCGGACGATCCGCAGCAGCAGACCCGGGGCTTCACCGAAGCCGCAGACAAGGCCGGCCGCACGGCCCTGCTGGTCCTCTACAACATCCCGCACCGCGACTGCGGCCAGTACTCGCAGGGCGGTGCCGCCGACGGCGACGCCTACCGCGACTGGGTCGACGGCGTGGCCGCCGGCATCGGAGACCGGCCCGCCACCGTCGTCCTGGAACCGGACGCGCTGCTCCACCTCGTCGACGGCTGCACGCCCGAGCAGTTCCACGAGGAGCGCTACGACCTCCTCAAGGGCGCCGTCACCAAGCTGAAGTCCCTGAAGAACACGAAGGTCTACCTCGACGCGGGCAACGCCGGCTGGCAGAACCCCGACCAGATCTTCGAACCGCTGAACCGCGCGGGCATCGCACAGGCCGACGGCTTCTCGGTCAACGTCTCCAACTTCTACTCCACCGAGGACTCCATCGCCTACGGCAAGCGGCTCTCCGCCAAGGTCGGCGGCAAGCACTTCGTCATCGACACCAGCCGCAACGGCAAGGGCCCCTACACCGACGGCAAGCCCGACGAGCGCTGGTGCAACCCGCCGGGCCGCTCCCTGGGGGAGACCCCGACGACGAAGACGGCGGACCCGTTGGTCGACGCGTACCTGTGGGTGAAGCGGCCGGGCGAGTCGGACGGTGAGTGCAAGGGCGGACCCAAGGCGGGCCAGTGGTGGGCGGACTACGCCCTGAAGCTGGCGAAGGCCACCGGCTGACGACCGGTCCTCACCGGCCCATGGGAAAGGGGCGCTCTCCTCGCGGAGAGCGCCCCTTTCCGGTTGCCTGTCAGGGCACCTTGACCCACTGCGCCTTGCTCGGGGTCCCGTCGGCGTCCGTCACGAACATCATGTACCAGCCCGCCTGGACCAGGTTCCGGTTCTCCGGCACGGTCACGGTCAGCTTGCCGCCGGACGCCTTGAAGTCCAGGGCGATCGACCGCTGGTCGACGTCGGTGACGTGCGTGGCGGCGCTCGGCCGGATCAGCCGGACCTTCTTGACCCTGGAGGCGTCCGACGAGGTGAACGTCCCCGTCCCGCCGCGCTCGATGGTCTGCGGGCCGCCCGACAGCGAGGGCCGGTCCCCGTCCCCGTAGAGGTACGGCGGCGTGTAGATCTCGATGCGCTGCTCGAACTCGCCCGGCTTGGTGTTGGCCGCGTCGGCGTAGAGCGAGTCGGAGCCGAAGAACATCACGCGCCCGTCGGGCAGCAGGATCGACCCGGAGTGGTAGTTGCGGCCCACGAGCGGGTCGGCGACCCGCTTGAGCTCGTTCTTCTCCGTGTCGTAGAGCCGCGCCTCGAAGATGTTGGAGTCACCGCGGCCGCGGTAGTCCTCCGAACCGCCGGAGATCAGCACGCTGTCGTCGGGCAGCACCGAGGCGTTCGGGTAGCGCGTGCCCTTGTCCATGGACGGGCCGTCCTCGAAGCGCGGGTTCGCCTTCTTCAGGTCGACGATCCGCGTCTTCTCGCTGGACTCCTCGGATTCGCCGACGCCACCGCCGCCGACCACCATGTACTTCTCGTCCTGCGCCGGCGGCAGCAGCACCGTGCCCGACGTCTCCATCAGCGTGGGGTCGCTCAGACCCGGGATCTTCGTGAACTTGTTGGTGTCCACGTCCCACACGCCCGGCTCGCGGCCCACGTCGTCCGGCCCGTAGCCCGCGTTGGACCCCGAGTAGAAGACCTTGCCGTTCTGCATGAGGAACAGCGCCGGGTAGGTCGGGAACTGCCGGACCTTGTCGGTGTAGGTCCACTTCTTGGTCTTCGGGTCGAAGATCTCGTTCTTGCCCGGGACCAGCTGGCCTATGTCGTCGAGGCCGGAGACGCTGAGGATCTTCCCGTCGCTCAGGGTGGTGAGCGTCGGGTACCAGCGGGCCTCCTTCATCGGGTCGACCTTGATGTACTTCTCGGCCACGGGATCGAACTCGAAGGCGTCCCGGATGCCCTGGAAGTCCTTCTTGTCGAGGGCGAGCTTCTGCGCGATGCCGTAGGTGTTCTTGGCGTCGGCGCCCTTCAGGCCGTGCACGCGGTAGTTGTCCTGCGTGCCCGTCTCGTGCTTCTTGCCCCGCTTCTGCGCCTCGACGTAGATCCGGCCGAGACCGGGGTCGTTGCGCAGGAACTTGCCGGTCGCCTTGTCGAAGACCTTCTTCGCGCGCGGCACCAGCACCGGGTCCTTCGATATGAAGGTCTTGCCGTTCTGCTTGCCCGTGAACCTCGTGCCGGCGGGCAGCGTGATCGGCTCGTCCGGGTTCTCGTTGTGGACGATCATCAGGCCGCCGGCCTTGGTGACGTCACCCTTGAGCTTCTCGTAGCGCTTGGTACCGCCCGCGATCAGCAGGTTGCCGTTGGCGAGCTGGGTGTGGCCGGTGCAGAACAGGTCGGCCGGTGTGGGGACCTTCTTGATGGTGCCCTTGACCGGGTCCCAGATCCGGGTGTCGAACTTCTTCGCGTCGAAGTTGTCCTGGTCGTTGCCCGACCCCGCGACGAGCAGCACCTTGCCGGTGCGCAGCAGCGCCGCGTGGATGGTGTTCTGCCGGTACTCCTCGGGGAAATCGATGATCTCCCACTTGCCGTTGGCGGCCTTGTACTCCGGCTTGTTGATTTTGTACTGGTGGTATTTCTCGGTGCTGAAGCGGTAGAGCCACGGCCCGTTCATCCCGGCCAGCGCGAGTACCACCGCCGTGCCGATCGCGAGTCGACGGGCCCGGCGGCGGCCTGCACGGTCGTTCATTCCTTACGTCCCCCAAGTCCACCAAGGGCGATCTGCATGGTCTGGTCGGTTCCCCCGACCTCCCCGTGTGCGCCCGGGGTTGCGGCCCACGTGGGCTTCTGCTGCGGGGTGTGACCCGACGGCTGCTGCGGGATGGGCAGCGGCTGCGTCCGGTTCGGCCCGGCAGGGTCCTGCGGCTGTCCCGCGGCATGGGCGGCGGGCTTCTTCGCGTCCTGCCGCAGCTGCCAGCGCCAGGCGAACATCGGCGAGGCGGTGATCAGCAGCGCGAACGTGGCCCAGATGATCATCGCGGGGTGGGAGTGGCCGTAGACGAAGCCGGCGGCGATCGAGCCACCGAAGATCGCGATGAAGTACCAGTGGTAGCGGAACGTGCCGAACCAGCGGTCCGGGCTCGCCGAGTCGCCCTTGGGGGTGACCACGAACTTGCTCTTGCGCCGCAGCACGGAGTCGATCAGCGCCTTCGCGTACAGCGGCGCCGACAGCGCGGACATCACCATGCCGGCCACACCACCGGAGCCCTCCGGCTCGTGCGGCGAGACGTTGTGGCGGCGGTTCCAGACGTAGAGACCGATCTGCAGCGCGGAGGCGTTGCCGTAGAGCATCAGCCACACGGCCGGGTCGATGTTCACACCCGAGGCGCCCAGGCCCAGGAACAGGCAGCAGCTCAGCGCCGCCAGGATCCAGTTGAGGGCCGACATCGGGTAGAAGATGATCATCATCGTGTAGTTGAAGAGCTTGCTCGGCGGCAGCGAGTACCAGCCCTTCCAGTACTGCCCGATGATCGTCTCGTACGTCCCTCGCGACCAGCGCATCTGCTGGGTGAAGAAGTCCGTCCAGGCGCTGGGGCCCTCACCGACCGCGAGCACGTCCGGCGTGTACACCGAGCGCCACTTCTTCCCCGTCGCCGGGTTCTTGTGGCGGTGCATCTCGAAGCCGGTCGCCATGTCCTCGGTGATCGAGTCGTACAGACCGCCGATCTGCTTCAGCGCCTTGATGCGCACGGCGTTGGAGGTGCCGACGAACATGGGGGAGCCGTAGCGGTTGCCGGCGCGCTGGATCAGCGCGTGGAAGAGGAACTGCTGCGACTCGGCGGCCTTGGTGATGGGGTTGTCGTAATTGCCGTAGACCTGCGGGCCGATGACGAAACCGACGTCCGGGTCGCGGAAGAAGCCGAGCATCCGCTCCAGGTAGTTGGGCAGCGGAATGTGGTCGGTGTCGACCGAGGCGAAGAAGTCGTAGTCGTCGCCGTGCGCCTCGAGCCAGGCGTTGTAGTTGCCGTGCTTGGTCTTGGCGCGGTGCGGGCCCTTGGGCTGGTTCCACTTCGCGACGCCCTTGCGGGAGAAGTGGTGCACACCGAGGCGCTCGCAGACCGCCTTCACGTCCGGGTCGTCGCCCTCGTCGAGCAGCCACACGTGCATCAGGCCCCGGTGGCGGATCTTGACGGCCGCCTCCAGGGTCTTCGTCACCATCTCCAGCGGCTCCTTGCCGGGCACGAAGGAGGTGAGGAAGGCCACTCTGGTGCCGGTCTCCGGCACCACCGGGATCGGGTCGCGGGCCACCAGGGTGGCGTGCGCGTTCGACAGCACGTTCATGCAGCGGAAGAACTCGATCAGGCCGATCGAGACGAGCATGACCATGTCGAGCGCGGGCAGCCAGTCGAAGGCCGGGTAGTCGCGCTCGGTCCAGTGCTCGGGCTGGAGGAGCCAGAACAGCAGCACCAGGGACAGCACCGGGGCGGCGGCCAGCATCAGGGCGACGCGGATGCGGTGCGGTTCCTGCGAGATGAGCGAGCGGTACTGCACCTTGTACGGCTTGCCCGGATCCGGCTGGGTGAGGGGACCCGCGAGCCGGCTGTAGTGCTCGTAGTCGTACCTCGGCAGGGTCTTCTTGATCCGCCGGAACGTTCCCGTTGTGCTCATCCGGTGTCCTGGCACCCTGAGCTGGGTGGTCTGGGACGGGTCGTGGTCCTGCCGGGCACCCGTGGGCCTCGACGTCATGAGTCATCCCCCCACACGCGGACAGCCGCGTGTTTCGTAGCTTCTTACCGTCTGCTCCAGGTCCCCCTCGACCTTCACAGACGTATCAGTGGTGGATCGCGGTCACCACGTCATCCACACCCTATAGACACGGCAACGCGACCTTCCGGTTGCATGATGCCCCCCTCGGCATCGGTTCCTGAACGCGGGCCCCTACCCCCGCTCAGCCTGCAACCGGCCCTTAAGCCCCCCAACTGCCGCGAACCCGCAGCATCTTGTAAAACCAGATGACCAGGGTTCTACGGCGTTCATCATGATCGCAAGATGCGAAACACGGCGGTTACCGGTCAAACGCGTTCATTGTGACGTGTGTGGGGACCCTGTGGGGCCGTTGTGGACAAGCGGGCGCGGATGTTGCCGAAGTGTTCTCTTATGGTCCCCTCCGCCCGCATCGAGTCGCCGGACCGCACCGCGTCGAGGATCTCCCGGTGCTGCCGGCAGGTCACCTTCGGGTCCTGCGGCTCGCCCCCGAGGTCCGTGCGGACCCGGTGGAAGGCGTCCCAGAACGCCTCCAGGACCTCGCACAGCAGCACGTTGTCCAGCCCCCGGTAGAGGGTGGCGTGGAAGGCCCGGTCGGTCTCGGCGAGGCCGGCTCCCTGCGCGGCCTGCTCTTCCATACGGTCGACGAGCGCGTCCAGTTCAACGAGGTCCGCTTCCGGCATCCGGCCGGCGAGCCGGGACACCAGGCCCGTCTCCACCGCCTCCCTCAGCTCCAGCAGCTGCAGCAGGGAGTCCTCGCCCCGGTAGTGCCCGGCGACCGTGCGGAAGGCGAGGCCCTCGATCATCGGGGCCAGGGACATCGGGCCGACGTAGGTGCCGAAGCCGTGCCGGATCTCCACGATGCCCATCGCCTGGAGCGCCTTCAGTGCCTCCCGCACCGAGTTCCGGCTCGCGCCGAGGTACTCCATCAGCTCGGGCTCGGTCGGCAGCGGGGCCCCGGAGGCCAGCCGGCGGTCGATGATGAGCTTCTTGATCCGCTCCTGTAGGTCACGCGCTGCCATGGCCAGAGGGTATCCGGCCAGACCGCGGCAGGCTGTGCACAGGCATACAAAAGGCCCCCCGCTTCCGCGAAGGGCCTTCCGGTCGGTGCGCCGCCAGGGACTCGAACCCCGGACCCGCTGATTAAGAGTCAGCTGCTCTAACCAACTGAGCTAGCGGCGCCTGCTGACGTCGTAACTCTACAGGACGTGCGGAGGTGCTCCGGACCACCCGGCCCGGGGCCGGGAGAGGGCCGGCAAGGCGCCCGCGTACATCATTCGGACCGTCAGCATGCGCGTGCGGATGACAGTTGCGAAACTGACGACGTGCGCCCTCCGGTGCACGGGCGCCGCATTTTCCGCCGGAAGTGTGAGGGGAATCGCATGGAGTCTCCGGTATTCGAGGAAATCGACCCCGCGAGCGATTGCGACTGCCCCGGATGTGTCCACTGGCGCCGTGCTCTGCCGTATTCCTGGTCCGGCCGGACCAGCGCCCATCCGGCCGCGCACCGGGCCGTCGGCTTGGCCGCAGTGGCCTCCGCCGTACTCGGAGCGGGTCACACCGTACCGGCCGCGGCCGCCCAGCACGCTCCCCACCGGCCGGGCGTTTCCACAGGTGACGAGCCCGGGAACCCCCAGGGCGGATCGGCCCCGCTGCACGGCCTCGGCGGCGGGCCCGTGAAGCCGTCCGTCGCCCCCAAGCCCACCGCCATCACCCGCACGGAGATCATCAACCGGGCCATGACCTGGGTCACCGCGAAGGTGCCGTACAGCATGAACGCCTACTGGTCCGACGGTTACCGGCAGGACTGCTCCGGCTATGTCTCGATGGCCTGGCGGCTTCCCGGAAACGAATGGACGGGCAGCCTCGCGCAGTACGGGGAGCGGATTTCCAAGGAAGAACTCCAGCCGGGCGACATTCTGCTGTTCCACAATGCGTCCGACCCCGCGAACGGTTCGCACGTCACCATTTTCGGCGGCTGGACGGACGCCTCGCACACCCACTACACCGCCTACGAGCTGACCCGCCCGCACACCCGCCGCCAGTCCACCCCGTACGCCTACTGGAACGAATCCGACCGGTACGTGCCCTACCGCTACAAGGGCGTCACCCCACAGGAGCCGGTCCCCGGGAAGGACGGCGGCCAGCCGGGCGCCCCGGCCGTCACGCCGTACCCGGGAGCGGCGTATTTCGGCCCCGGCGCGAACAACAAGTACGTCACACAGCTCGGCCGGATGCTCGTCGCGCGCGGGGCCGGCGGCTCGTACGCGTCGGGCCCCGGGCCGCGCTGGACCGACGCCGACCGCCGGGCGACCCGGGCGTTCCAGCAGGCCCAGGGCTGGACGGGCGCGGAGGCCGACGGCCTGCCCGGCCCGCACACCTGGGAGCTGCTGGTCAACGGCACGGGCAAGGACGTGAGGGACGGGGCGGTCGGCCCGCCGCCCGCCTCGCACGGCGTCCCCGGCTACCCGGGGCGGGCGCTGTTCCGCCCCGGCGCGGACAACGCCTATGTGACCCAGCTGGGCAGGCAGCTCGTGCGGAAGGGGTTCGGCAGGTTCTACCGGGTCGGCCCGGGACCGCGCTGGACGGAGGCGGACCGGCGTGCCGTCGAGGCATTCCAGCGCACCCAGGGCTGGCGGGGCGGCGCGGCGGACGGCTACCCGGGGCCGGAGACCTGGCGGCGCCTCTTCTCGTAAGGACCTCGGTAGCCCCCGGGCCTCTCCGGGCGGTCCCTCACCCGACCACTGTTGTGACGCATCTGGCGCGGAGGCTGGAGGCAAGCATGAGTACGACCACTTCCCACACGTCCGAGCCCGACGGGCCGGCCGACGGACCGGCCGACGGACCCGCCCGGCCCGCCCGGCTGATCCAGAACGAGGCCACCACCGAGATCCCCGTCCACCTGCTGTTCCGCGACGACCCCGCCCCGGTGACGGTGCCGCTGAAACCGGCGGTCGTCGCCCGCAGGCAGGGCACGGGGGAGCAGCCGCGCCTGGGGCGCCCGGCCGTCACCCCGAAACGCCCGGTGCCGCAGGTCGATCCCGACCTGGCGGAGCGGCCCGCGCGGGTGCTGCCCGGCGCGGCCGGTGTCCTGGCCGGGGCCTGCGGTGCGGCCGGGTGTGTGGCCACCTCCTGGTGGGCCGGGGTGCTGCCGCCGCTCGCGGTCGAGGCGCTGCGGCTGCCCGCGATCGCCGGAGCCGGGCTCGGTCTAACGCAGTGGGCGGCGTACGCGGGCGCCGGGGCGCTCGGGCTGTTCGGGCTCGGCGGGCTGGCCCGGGGCCGGACCGGGCGGGCCTGGGTGCTGGACCTGTTCGGCCGCTACCGGGGGACCGTCCGGCGCTCCGGCCTGCTGTGGGTCAACCCGCTGCTGCTGCGCCGCCGGGTGGACGTACGGCTGCGGCACTGGCGCAGCGAGCCCGTGCCCGCGGCCGACGGGGGCGGGGTCGCGCTGCGGGTGGTGGTCCTGGTGGTGTGGCGGGTGCGGGACACCGCCCGGGCCGTGCTCGGTGTCGAGGACCACGAGACGTATCTGCGCGAGTGCGTCGAGGCGGCTCTGGCCCGGGTGCCGGTGGACGGGCCGGGCGGGCCGACGGGAGCCGGGGACGCGGCGGCCGAGACGCTGACCCGGCTGGTGGCGGCGGACGCGGCCCCGGTCGGCCTGGAGGTGTTCTCCGTGCAGCCGGTCCGTGTGGAGTACGCCCCCGAGGTCGCCGCCGCGATGCACCGCCGCCGGATGGCCGCGCTGGACGCCCAGCAGCGGGCGACCCTGCTCACCTCGGTCGTGGACTCGGTGGAGGACACGGTGACCCGGCTGACCGTGCGGGGGCTGGTCGAACTCGACGACTACGAGCGGAAGGCGCTGGTGAAGGACCTGACGGTGGCGTTCTGCGCGGGCCGCGGAGAATCAGCTCCGTGATTGGTATGGACATGTTCAACTAGTGGCCATAATCTCAGACTTGGTCTAGACCTACACGCACGGCTCACCGAACTTCCCCCACGTTCTCCAGGAGCGGCAGCATGCGTACAAGGACCAAGTTGTCCGCAGCCGCGGTGGGACTGGCCACGACCGGAGCCCTCGTACTCTCCTCCGGCGGCGCCAGCGGCCACGGCTACACCGACCTCCCCATCAGCCGGCAGAAGCTCTGCCAGAACGGCACCGTGACCAACTGCGGCTCGATCCAGTGGGAGCCGCAGAGCGTCGAGGGCCCGAAGGGCTTCCCGGCCTCCGGCCCGGCCGACGGGCAGATCTGCAACGCCGGCCTCGGCCACTTCGGCCAGCTCAGCGCTCCGCGTACACCGTCCGGCGGCGCCTGGCCCGCCACCCGGGTGACGGGCGGCCAGAACTACACGTTCCGCTGGCAGTTCACCGCGATGCACGCCACGACCGACTTCAAGTACTACATCACCAAGCCGGGCTGGAACCAGAACCACAACCTGGCCCGGTCCGACCTCAACCTCACCCCGTTCTTCACCGTGCCGTACAACGGGCAGCGCCCGCCGTCCACCCTCTCCCACAGCGGCAGGCTGCCCTCGGGGCTGAGCGGCCGTCACGTCATCGTGGCCGTGTGGACGATCGCCGACACGGCCAACGCGTTCTACGCCTGCTCGGACGTGACCTTCTGAGCCTTACGTACCTCTGAGGTTCTCTTGAGTCACCGGTGCGGCCGGCGTGGGTAGGTTCCTCCCATGCTGGCCGCTCGAAGGCCGCCCAGGGCCTCGGGGGAGCTCATGGAAACCTTGTTCTACATCGTGCCCGCGCTCATGATCGCGGTCGCTTCCTGTGCCGTGGTCGTGGTGATCCGCCGCTCCGTGCGGGTCAGCCGCGCCTGGAGCAGCGGCCTGACCGCCGAGGCCCGGTGTCTGCGGACGTACACCACGACGAGTGGGGGCGGCGACAGCTCGGTGCGCACCACTCTGCACCACGTGTACGAGTTCACCACGCGCGACGGCCGCGGCGTCCGCTTCGAGGAGCACGGCGGGCCGGGGACGACGCTCGAGGGCGACATCGTCACCGTGCACTACCCGGCTGACCGCCCGGAGCACGCCACGGCCAGGCCCCCGGCGCGGGGAAAGCTCGTCGCGGGCACGGGGTGCCTGCTCGCCTTCCTCGGCACGTTCATCCTCTTCGCCATCGGGTTCATGGCGGTGACGTACGCGATGTTCTCCGCCGTGGGCGACTTCCCGCAGCCGTAGCGCTCCACATCTGACGGCACGTCAACTACCGTGCGCGCCCATGGACTCCAGGGTGAACACGGTCGCGGAACTCATCACCGCCCGGTGGGGCGACGACCGCCCGGGCCTGCGCTGGGGGGACCGGACCCTGACGCACCACGAGGTGGCGGCGGGCGCCGCGGCCCGGGCGGCACTGCTCACGGACCTCCTCGCGCCGGCCGGCGAACCCCACCTCGGGGTGCTGCTCGACAACACCCCCGAGTTCCCGCTGTGGCTGGGCGCGGCCGCCCTGGCCGGGGCGGCGGTCGCCGGGGTCAACCCCACCCGCCGCGGCGGCGAACTCGCCCGCGACATCCTCCACACCGAGTGCCGCGTCCTGATCACCGAGCGGGCCCACCTGCCGCTGCTGGCGGGCCTGGACCTGCCGGGAGTCCGCCTGCTGGTGACGGACACGGCGGAGTACCACGAGCTCCTGACCCCCTACGCCGACGCCCGCCCGGACCCCTCCCGCGCCACCCCGCGCGACCGCTTCCTGCTCTACTTCACCTCCGGCTCGACGGGCGCCCCCAAGGCCGCGCTCTGCTCCCAAGGCCGTCTGGCGGCCGCCGGCCGCTCCCTGGCGGACCAGTTCGCCCTGTCCGCGGACGACGTCCACTACGTCTGCATGCCGCTGTTCCACGGCAACGCCGTGATCGCCGACTGGGCGCCCGCGCTGGTGACCGGTGCGACGGTGGCGCTGCGCCGCCGCTTCTCGGCGTCCGGGTTCCTGGCGGACGCACGCCGGTACGGGGCGACGTACTTCACGTACGTGGGCCGGGCGATCCAGTACGTCCTGGCGACCGGTCCCCGGCCGGACGACCGTGACAACCCCCTGCGCCTGGGCTTCGGCACGGAGGCGGGCGCGGTGGACGCGGCTGCCTTCGAGCGGCGGTTCGGGGTGCGGCTGGTGGAGGGCTACGGCTCGTCGGAAGGCGGGGCGGCGATCGCGTGGTCACCTGGCACACCGCCGGGCGCCGTCGGCAGGGCGGCACCCGGGCTCGTCGTCCTCGACCGGGAGACCCGCGAGGAGTGCCCGGCGGCCGTCTTCGACGGGGCGGGGCGCCTGCTCAACGGGGACGAGGCGATCGGCGAACTCGTGAACCGGGGCCCCAGCCCCTTCGAGGGCTACTGGCGCAACCCCCGGGCGGAGGCGGAACGCCGCAGGGCCGGCTGGTACTGGACGGGCGACCTCTTCTACCGCGACCCCGACGGCTACCTCTACTTCGCCGGCCGCACCGACGACCGCCTCCGCGTCGACGGCGAGAACCTGGCCGCCGCGATGATCGAGAACATCCTGGCCCGCTACGAGGGGGCGGAGGCGGTCTGTGTGTACGCCGTACCGGACCCGGTCACCGGCGACCAGGTGATGGCGGCCATCGCCGGCTCGTTCGATCCGGAGACCTTCGCGGAGTTCCTCGCCGCCCAGCCCGATCTCGGGACGAAGATGGCGCCCCGGTTCGTCCGGGTGGTGGAGCGGATGCCGGTGACGGCGACGAACAAGATCCAGCGAGCGAAGCTGCGGAGAGAGGGCCTGAGCTGCGGGGATCCGGTGTGGTGGCAGCCGCGGGGGGCGTGCGCCTACCGCAGGCTGGCCACCGGGGATATCCGGAACGCGCTGAGGGGCCCCTCGCTCCCACGAGAGGCCCCTCATCCGTGCGCCGCCAGGGACTCGAACCCCGGACCCGCTGATTAAGAGTCAGCTGCTCTAACCAACTGAGCTAGCGGCGCATGACTCCCGCCTGCCGCCGGAATCATGTTCCGCGGCGGGCGACGGAGAAAATAATACCCAATGCCGGGGGGTGCTCCGGACCACCCGGCACGGGGGGCCACGTCCTAGATCGCCATGGAGAGCAGCACCGGTGCCGCGTTGCGGTTGAGGGCGTCCGCGGCCTGGCGCAGGCGGTGCGCGTGTTCGACCGGGAGGGACAGGGCCAGGCAGCCGACGGAGGAGCCTGCCGTGATCGGGACGGCCGCGCAGACCGTGCCGACCGCGTACTCCTGGAGGTCCAGGACGGGCACGGTCGGCGGCTGGGCCTCCAGGCGGGAGAGCAGGAGCCGGTCGCTGGTGATGGTGCGCGAGGTGAGGCGGGCCATCTTGTGCCGGGCGAGGTGGTCGCGGCGGCCGGCGTGGTCGAGCTGGGTGAGCAGGCTCTTGCCGATGGCGGTGGCGTGGGCCGAGGAGCGGAAGTCGACCCACTCGTTGACCTTGGGCGCGGCCGGGCTGTCGGCGTACTGGGTGATGCTGATCTCGCCGTCGACGTACCGGCTCATGTAGACGGCGGCGCCGACCGAGTCGCGCAGCCGGTCGAGGGTGCGCTGGAGCTTGTCGCGCAGGGCCTGCTCGCGGTGGTGGGCGGACCCGAGGCGGGCCAGGGTCTCGCCCGTGACGTACGCGCCGTCGGTGATCTGCTCGACGTATCCTTCGCGGCGCAGCATGCGCAGGAGCGCGGTCAGCCGCTCCGGTGCGATGCCGGTGTGGCGGGCTATCTCGGCGTCGGCGACACCGCTGGAACCGCGCGCCACCGTCTCCAGGACGCGCAGGGCTTCCTGGGCCGAGTGGTACGGGGTGGTCGGCTCGTGCTTCAGCGCCACGGTGGTCTCCCCCTGCGCTTGCTGTTGGGCCGTAATCCGGTCAGTGAACCTCTTCCAGGTTAACCGGCAAAGGGCTTGCGGGGAGCGGGGGTTGACAAGATTCCCGGGGCCCCGGACTGGGGCAATGACACTCTGGCATATGCCAGAAGCATGCCCCAGTCCCACCCAGGGCGAGGGGACGGGCGTTCCGCCTGTTCACCGGCCGTAGTCAGAGGACTGCGCTGAGGAACTCCCGTGTCCGGTCCAGCTCCGGGTCGCTGAAGATTTTCTCCGGCGGGCCCGACTCGATGATCCGGCCCGAATCGAACATCAGGACCTGGTCGGAGATGTCCCGGGCGAAATTCATCTCGTGGGTCACACAGAGCATCGTGATGTCGGTGGAGCGGGCGATGTCCCTGAGGACGTCGAGGACTCCCGCGACCAGCTCGGGGTCGAGCGCGGAGGTCACCTCGTCCAGGAGCAGCACCTGCGGGCGCATCGCCAGCGCCCGGGCGATCGCCACCCGCTGCTGCTGGCCGCCGGAGAGCTGGGCCGGGTGCGCGTCGCACTTGTCGGCCAGGCCCACCATGTCCAGCAGGCCCTTGGCCCGTTCCACCGCCTCGTCCTTCGACAAGCCGAGGACGGTGACCGGCGCCTCGGTGATGTTCCGCAGCACCGTCATGTTCGGGAACAGGTTGAACTGCTGGAACACCATCCCGATCTTCTTGCGGACCTCGCGGACCTGCTTGTCGGAGGCCGGGAACAGCTGCTGCCCGTCGACCGTGATCGTGCCCTCGTCGGGCTTGAGCAGGGTCATCAGCAGCCGCAGGATCGTGGTCTTGCCCGATCCCGACGGCCCGATCAGGGTGACGTGCTTGCCGGCGTCGACCGAGAAGTCCAGGTGGTCCAGGACGGTGTTGCTCCCGAACCGCTTGGTGACCTGCTCCAGCCGGATCAGCTCGCCGGTGCTCCCGGCGGGGGTCTTCTCGGGGTCGGTGCCGGGATTGGGGAGAGTGTCAGTGGGCAAGGCGTCGCTCCAGGGCTCGCAGGGCAAGGGAGGCCAGGTAGGAAATGACGATGAAGGCCACGCCGATCACCGTCAGCGGCTCGGTGAACTGGAAGTGCTCCTGCGAGTACAGGCGCGCCCGGCCGAGCATCTCCAGCACGGTGATCGCCATGACCAGCGGCGTGTCCTTGAGCATCGAGATGACGTAGTTGCCGAGAGCCGGGACGACCCGGCGCACGGCCTGCGGCAGGATCACCGCGATCCACGTCCGGCGCAGCGGCAGGTTCAGTGCCGTCGCCGCCTCCCACTGGCCGACCGGCACGGCCTCGATACCGGCCCGGTAGACCTGCATCGTGTACGTCGAGTAGTGCAGCCCGATCGCGAAGACACCGGTGGTCAGCGCCGAGAACGTCACGCCCCATTCGGGCAGCACGTAGAAGAGGAAGAACAGCTGCACCAGCAGCGGGGTGTTGCGGACGAACTCCGTGACCGCGCCGACCGGCCAGGTCACCCACCGCGAGGGCACCCGCATCAGCAGCGCCCACACCAGGCCCAGCGCGAACGAGATCAGCGAGCCGAGGACGAGGATCTGCAGAGTGACCAGCAGACCGGCCCAGAGGTCCGGCATGAAGCCGCTGACAGCGCTCCAGTCCCACTTCATGCGACAGCACCTCCCACACCGGTGGTCTGCGGACGGTCGAGCTCCTGGTCGGGCGTGCTGCCGACCGGCTTGCCCGTACCGGCCTTGAGCTTGTGCTCCAGGCCGCGCATGCCGCGCGTCAGGACGAAGGCGATCACGAAGTAGATCAGCAGCACGATCGTGTAGATCTCCGCGCTCTCCTGGAGCGCGAGGCGTACCAGGTTGCCGCTGAACGCCAGGTCACCCATGCCCATGATCGACACCAGGGCGGTGCCCTTGAGCAGTTCGACCAGCAGGTTGGAGAACGGCGGGATCATCTCCGGCACCGCCTGCGGCAGCAGGATCAGCCGCAGCCGCTGCCAGGGGGTGAAGCTGAGGGCGATTCCGCCCTCCTTCTGGGCCGGGTCGACCGCGTTCAGCGCGCCGCGCACGATCTCGGAGCCGTACGCCCCGTAGGTCAGGCCGAGCGCGAGGGTGCCCGCCCACAGCGGCACCAGCTGCCAGCCGAAGGCGACGGGCAGCACGAAGTACACCCAGAAGATCATCACCAGCGCCGACGTGCCGCGGAACACCTCGGTGTAGACGCCCGCGAGGAAGCGGACGATCCACAGCCGGTGGGTGCGCGCCACGCCGACGACGAAGGACACCGCGGCGCCCAGCAGGGCGCTGCAGACGAGCAGCTGGACCGTGACCCAGACGCCCTTGAGTACGAGTTCCCAGAGTCCCGAGGTCATCCGCCGCAGAGCTCCTTCGCGGTCAGATCCGTCATCTCGGCCTCGGTGAAACCGAACGGCTTGAGGATGCGGAACAGTTCGCCGCTCTTCTTGAGCTTGCGCAGCTCCACGTTGAAGGCGTCGCGCAGATTGGTCTCGGTCGGCCGGAAGGCGAAGGCGCCCCCGTCGACGTGCGGCTTGCCGCCGACGATCGGCTTGAACGGATCGGTGGCCTCCGCCTTCGCGGACTTCTTCACCACCTCGCGAACGGTGAGCGCCGTACCGGCGAACACGTCAACGCGGCCCGCCTCGACGGCGTTCAGGCCCGCCACCTGGTCCGGGACGATCAGGATCTCGCTCTCCTTGTACCCCGCCTCGACGGCGTACTGGATCTCGGCGTAACCGGTCCCGGTGGCGAACTTCGCCTTCTTCCCGACGACGTCCTTGTAGCTGTGCAGCCCCTTGGGGTTGCCTTTGCGCACGATGAACGCGTCGAGCATCTGGTAGTCGGGGTCGGCGAAGATGACCTGCTCGCAGCGCTCGGGATTGACGTACATCCCGGCGGCCACGACGTCGAACTGCTGGGAGTTCAGGCCCGGGATGAGCGAGCCGAACTCGGTCGGGACGGGCTGCACCCGGTCGACGCCGAGCCGCTTGAAGATCACCTTGGCCAGTTCCGGTGCCTCACCGGTCAGTTCGCCGTTCGTGTCGATGAACCCGAACGGGATCTCACCGGCGATGCCGAGGCGGACGACGCCCGTCGCCCGGAGCCGGGCGAGCAGGTCACCGCCCTTGACGTCCGAGGCGGTGGCGACCCGGCTGCATCCGGTGGCGCCCAGCGCGCCGAGCGCCGCCACCCCCGCGAGCAGCGACCGGCGTGTGGGCCCTGACGCGGGCCGGGATATGAGTCCGGGACTTCGCAGTGTGCTTCTGTGTGGGCTTCTCTGTGGTGGAGCCATGGGCGCGCGGCTACCCGACCGCGTCCGAGTTATTCCGGTCTTTTCAAGCCCCCCACTTGCTCCGTGCGCCCTTGACCCGGGCGGCGGCGGGCACTCCCATGGAGGGCATGGCTGATCGCTACATCGAAGTCTCGCTGGTCAAGCGCGACGTGACCTGCACGGCCAGGCTCCTGGACGACCGCGCGCCCATCACCTGCGCGGCCGTCTGGGATTCCCTTCCGCTGGCCGGGGACGTCTACCACGCGAAGTACGCACGCAACGAGATCTACGCCCTTTTCCCGCCCTTCGCCGCAACCGAGCCACCCCTGGAGAACCCGACCATCACCCCGATTCCCGGCGATCTCTGCTATTTCACCTTCGCCGGGGCGGAGTTGGGGACCAAGGCCTACGGCTACGACCGCGAGGTCCGCGCCGGGACCACGCTCGTCGACCTGGCCCTGTTCTACGAGCGCAACAACCTGCTGCTGAACGGCGATGTCGGCTGGGTCCCCGGCATCGTCTGGGGCCAGGTCGTCGACGGCCTGGAGACCATGGCCGAGGCGTGCAACGACCTGTGGAGGTCGGGAGCGGCGGGGGAGACGCTCAGCTTCCGGAGGGCGTAGGCCGGCCGGCAAAGGCCGCCCCCGCCTCGTACAGCGCGTGTGCCGCCCGCAGCACCAGATCGTCCCGGTGCCGGGCGGCCACGAGCTGCAGACCGATCGGCAGGCCGTCCCCGTCGGCGCCGACCGGCACGCTCGCCGCGGGCTGCTGCGTCATGTTGAACGGGTAGGTGAACGGGGTCCAGCCCGTCCACCGCCGATGGCCGGAACCCTTCGGCACCTCCGCGCCCGCCTCGAACGCCGTGAGCGGCAGGGTCGGCGTGACGAGCAGGTCGTAGGTGTCGTGGAACCGGCCCATCCGGCGGCCCAGATCCATCCGGACGTCCACCGCGGCCAGGTAGTCCAGCGCCGAGTAGCGGGCGCCCCGCGCGCAGATCTCGCGCAGGCCGGGGTCGAGCAACTCCCGCTGGGGCGGGCCGAGGTGCTGGGTCACCCGGGCCGCCCCGCTGAACCACAGGGTGTGGAAGGCCTCCACCGGGTCGGTCAGGTCCGGGTCGGTCTCCGTGACGTACGCGCCGAGCTCCGCCAGCCGCTCCACCGCCCGCCGCACCGCCCGCGCGACCGCCGGCTGCACCGCCACCTGCCCGCCCAGCGACGGCGAGTACGCCACCCGCAGCCCGCGCACCCCGCCGGCCAGACCCTCGGTGTACGACCCGGGCGGCGGGGCGAGCGCCGACCAGTCACGCGAGTCCGGGTGGCCGATGACATCCATCAGCAGCGCCGCGTCCGCCGCGTCCCGGGTCATCGGACCCACGTGCGCCAGCGTGCCGAACGCGCTCGCAGGGTAGAGCGGCACCCGCCCGTAGGTCGGCTTCAGCGCGAAGATCCCGCAGAACGACGCCGGGATGCGCACACTGCCGCCGCCGTCCGTGCCCAGCGACAGCGGCCCCGCGCCGAGCGCCACGGCAGCCGCGCTGCCGCCGCTCGACCCGCCCGCGGTGCGCGACGGGTCGTGCGGGTTGCGCGTCACACCGCTGAGCGGCGAGTCCGTCACACCCTTCCAGCCGTACTCGGGGGTCGTCGTCTTGCCGAGGAAGACCGCCCCGTGCTCCCGCAGCCGGGCCACGGAGGGGGCGTCCTCGTCCCAGCGCCCGGCCGCCGGGTCCACCGCCTTCGAGCCGCGCAGGGTCGGCGCGCCGCGCTGCAGCAGGATGTCCTTGACGGTGACCGGCACCCCGTCGATCAGCCCGCGTGGCTCACCGCGCCGCCATCGCTCCTCCGACTCCCGGGCCCGCTCCAGCGCGTCCTCGGCGGTCAGCCGGACGAAGGCGTTCACCTCCGGCTGGATCGCCTCGGCCCGCTCCAGCGCCGCCCGCGTCGCCTCCACGGGACTCCACTCGCCCTTGCGGTACCCGTCGAGAAGCCGTACGGCGGTCAGGTCGGTGAGCTCGGTCATCCACCCCTCCAAGGAACGTCAGTGACCAGGTACGTACCCACGCTGCTTGTCGACCACGTTCTTCAGCGGCTCCCCGGCCGCCCACTGTTCGTACAGCTCCACGAACTGGGCTCCGAGTTCGTCGCGCCAGCCGATGGTGTCGCCGCTCATGTGCGGGGACACGATCAGGTCCGGTGCCTGCCACAAGGGGCTCTCGGAGGGCAGGGGTTCGGCCTCGAAGACGTCCAGGGCGGCGCCCGCGATCCAGCGTTTGGCCAGGGCCTCGGCGAGGGCGTCCTCGACGACCAGCTGGCCGCGGCCGATGTTGACGAACCGGGCGGACGGCTGCATCAAGCCGAAGCGGCGGACGTCGAACATGCCCCGCGTCTCGTCCGTCAGCGGCGCTGCCGCGATCACCCAGTCGGCGCGGGCCAGCAGCCGGTCCAGGTCCTCCGGGCCGTGCACACCGGAGCGCGCGGCACGGCCCACGAGCGCGGTCGTGATGTCCAGCGCCCCCAGTGTGTGCGCGATCGCCCGGCCGATCGGCCCGGAGCCGACCACCACGGCCCGGCTCCCGGCGATCTTGTGCGACTCGCGGTGCCGCCAGGTCCGTTCCCGCTGGAGCTGCAGCGTCCGCGGCAGATCCTTGGCCATCGCCAGCACCAGCGCCGCGACGTACTCGGCGATCGGCTGGTCGAAGATGCCGCGCGCGTTCGTCACCACCGTGTCCGAGGCGGCGAGTTCCGGACACATCAGGTGGTCCACACCGGCGCTGGCCGTGTGCACCCAGCGTGGCCGCGGGCCCTCGCCCGGCCAGGCGTCCCGCACGGCGCGCGAGGTGAAGTCCCACACCAGGAGTACATCCGCACGCGGGAGGCGTGCGGCGAGCCCCGCCGCGTCGGTGTGTTCGATACGGGCGTGACCGGTGAGGCGGCCGAGGCGGGGGAGGGGTTCGGCGTCCAGGACGAGAAGGGTGGGGGTGGGCATGAGCAGCCGTTTCTCCAGCCGTTCGGCGGGGCCGGCCGACCTTGCTGCGGCCGCCGGTGACGACGAGTTAACCCGGTGTTGACCAGGGAGTGATCCGGGCGGATTGACCACGCTCGCACCCGAACCTACCGTCGTCAACACGGGCGTTCCCACGATCCGTTGCACACTAGTTGCCCAGCGTGAGGCCGATGCCTGCCATGGACGTCTCATTTCTCGGCGGGCCCGGCCCGCAGCGCGGGGTCGGCGTCGTCGCCCCCTTCGACTTCGCACTCGACCGCGAGCTGTGGCGCTGGGTGCCGGACGAGGTCTCCCTGCACATGACACGAACGCCCTACGTGCCGGTCGAGGTGAGTCTCGACCTGGCCCGCCTGGTCAGTGAGCACGAGACGCTCAGCGAGGCGGTCCGCACCCTCAACGCGATCGCCCCCGAGGTCGTGGCCTACGCCTGCACGTCCGGCAGTTTCGTCGGCGGCATGATGGGCGAGCGGGCGATGTGCGAGGCGATGAGCCGGGCCGGTGCCGTACCGGCGATCACCACCTCCGGCGCACTGCTGGAGGCCCTGGTGGAGCTGGACGTACGCCGGGTGGCGCTGGTGACGCCCTACACGGTCTCGGTGACGCGGTCCCTGGAGGCCTACGTCGCCCAGGCCGGCGTCACGATCTCCGGCTGCGCCTTCATGGGGCTGACCCGGCACATCTGGAAGGTCCCCTACCGCGAGGTCGTGGACATGGCCCGAAAGGCCGTCCGCGACGACGCCGACGCGCTGTTCATCAGCTGTACCAACCTGCCCACCTACGACGTGATCCCGCAGCTGGAGGCCGAGCTGCGCATCCCGGTGATCTCGGCCAACCAAGTGACGATGTGGGCGGCACTGCGCCGACTGGGTACCCGTGCGGTGGGGCCGTACCAAGCGCTGATCAATCCGGCGGCGCGTTCCGGTCCCGCAGCGCCGGGGGCGGACCCCGGTCCCGTACTGCCGGAAGAAGAGCAGCAGCAGGAAGGCTGGACATGACAGCACTGGGATTTCTCTACCCGGGCCACTCCGCCGAGGACGACTATCCGCGCATCGAGCAGTTGCTGGGCAGCGACATCCGGGTGGACCTGGTGCACACCGACATCGGTGAGGACGCGCACCGGGTGGACGCGCTGTTGGAGATGGGCTCCGCCGTCCGGCTCGCGGCGGGAGTCCAGGAGCTGCGGCACGCCGGCGCGGACGCCGTGGTGTGGGCCTGCACGAGCGGCAGCTTCGTCTACGGCTGGGACGGCGCGCAGGAGCAGGTCCGCGCCCTGGCGCAGACGGCCGGCATGCCGGCGTCGTCCACGTCCTTCGCGTTCGCGCACGCGGTGCGGGAGCTGGGGGTACGCAGGGTCGCGATCGGTGCGACGTACCCGGAGGACGTGGCGCAGCTGTTCGCGGAGTTCCTCCGGGCGGCCGGGGTGGAGGTCGTGTCGGTCAACAGCTCCGGCATCATCACGGCCGCCGAGGTCGGCACGTGGGGTGAGAGTGAACTCCTCGCCCTGGCCCGGAACTCCGATCACCCCGACGCCGAGGCGCTCCTCCTCCCCGACACGGCCCTCCACACGGCGGCCCACATCCCGGCCCTGGAGAAGGAACTCGGCAAGCCCATCCTCACCGCCAACCAGGTCACGGTCTGGGAGGGCCTGCGCCTGGCGGACCGCCGGGTGAACGCACCGGAACTGGGAGCGCTGTTCACGCGGGAGCCGATCGTCCAGGTGTGAGGCGCGGAGGCATCAGCGTGAGCTCTGCTTCCGGCACGGCTCACGCCCTCCGTTCCGGGGGCGGGGGCGGTGGATGCGGCGGCGGGACGGGGGCCGTTCCCGGCGGCCACGGCGAAGGACCGAGGGGAACTCGAAGCCGACGGCTCCGCCGGTGACGGCCCCGACGGCCATGGCCAGGAGGAAGTCCCAGCGCGGTGGCTGCCAGGCGGGCTGCCGCCCAGACGGTCGTCATGGAGTCCGAGTGCCCCGGTGCGGCTGGAGAGGGGTGCCGTGCCCGGGGATGCGTCCTCCATGCGGGCCGGAATCGGTCCCACCCCTTCTTCGGTGCAGAGTGGGACAAAAGCGCTTCAACTCCCCGGCCAAAGCTGAGGAATGCTCAACTCCGCCGTCACGCACGCCCCTTGGATTGACCGAAAGCGCGTTCCCCCTCCGTCGTCCATTCCGTGCACACTGACCACGTCCGCAGCCAGTCGTGCCGTGAAGGACTCCCGATGGCCGAACCGGGCCGGTTCAGATTCTCTGCAAGCGCTGTCCAGCTGGCCGGGCGCCTGCTGTGCTGGAGCATGGCCGCGGCCATGGTCTCCGCCGCCGTGGACGCCCTCCTCGATCCCCGGGTCCGCTGGTGGGGACCCGTGTGGCCGCTGCCCTGGTGGCTCGTCTGTGCATCAGCCCTCGCGTGGACCGTTCTGCGAGCCCGTGAGAAGGCCGACCGCCCACCTCCGCACGACAGCGTGCGCAGCGATTGGGAGCGGGCCGCCTGACCCTCGTCGCGCCCCCGGGGAATAACCGGAGACAGTCCCCTGTTAGAGCCGGAACGACAGCACGACAGCACACGGCCCACAGCAGGAGGCACCCCCCGTGGCGGCAGACGAGATACGCGGCGCAGTACAGGGCAGCGCCCCCGTCCCCCTCTCCGTACTGGACCTGGTCACCGTGGGGGCCGGCCGCACCGCCTCCGACGCCCTGCGCACCAGCGTCGGCCTGGCCCGCCTCGCGGAGCGCCGCGGGTTCCACCGCTACTGGGTCGCCGAGCACCACTCGATGCCGGGCGTGGCCTCCTCGTCCCCGGCCGTGATCCTGGCCCACCTCGCCGCCCACACCGACCGCATCCGCCTCGGCTCGGGCGGCGTGATGCTGCCCAACCACGCGCCGCTCGTGATCGCCGAGCAGTTCGGGACGCTGGAGGCCATGGCCCCGGGCCGGATCGACCTCGGCCTCGGACGCGCCCCGGGCACGGACGGCGCCACCGCCGCCGCCCTGCGCCGAACGGAACGGCTGAACGAAGGCGCCGACGACTTCCCCCACCAGCTCGCCGAGCTGACCCGCTTCCTCGACGACGACTTCCCCGACGGGCACCCCTACCGCCGCATCCACGCGGTCCCCGGCCCGGTCCAGGCCACGTCCCCCGGCGGCGTCCAGTCCCCGCACCGCCCGCCCCTCTGGCTGCTCGGCTCCTCCGGCTTCAGCGCCCGGCTGGCCGGGACCCTGGGGCTGCCCTTCGCCTTCGCCCACCACTTCTCCGCGCAGAACACCGTCCCGGCCCTGGACCTGTACCGGGAGTCCTTCCGGCCGTCCGCCGTGCTCGACGAGCCGTACGCCCTCATCGGCGTCTCCGCGCTCGCCGCCGACGAGGAGAAGGAGGCCCGCCGGCAGGTGCTGGCCGCCGCCCTCAGCATGGTCCGGCTGCGCACCGGGCGCCCCGGCCTCGTGCCCAGCCCGGAGGAGGCGGAGGCCCACGAGTTCAGCCCCATGGAGCGCGACTTCGTCGACTCCTGGAACGCCAACGTCATCCACGGCACCCCGGACGAGGTCCGCTCCGGCCTGGACGACCTCGCCAAGCGCACCGGCGCCGACGAGCTGATGATCACGGCCAACGCGCACGGCGGAGACGTCCGCCTGCGCTCCTACGAACTCATCGCCGACGCCTACGGCTTGCCGACGCCCGCCTCCGCCTGAACGTCCGGCGTGCCCAGCAGCTCGGAGATACGGTCCGGCGGCACCGGGCGGGAGTAAAGCCAGCCCTGTCCGGTGTCGCAGCCGATGCTGCGCAGCCGGGTCGCCTGGGCCGAGGTCTCGACGCACTCGGCCGTGACGGTCAGCCCGAGCCGGTGCGCGAGCTGGATCATCGCCTCGACGACCACCTCGTCGGCCGGGTTGGCGCGGGCGGCCGCGTCGCGGTCGTCGTACTGGAAGCCGCGCACGAACGATCCGTCCAGCTTCAGCACCGAAACCGGCAGCCGGCTCAGGTACGCGAGGTTCGAGTAGCCGGTGCCGAAGTCGTCGATGGCGATGCGGACGCCCATGTCGCTGAGGGCCTTCAGGGTCTGCAGCGGGCGGCCCGCCGAGCCCATCACCGCCGACTCCGTGAGCTCCAGCTGGAGCAGGTGCGGTTCCAGACCCGTCCCGGCGAGGGTTTCCGCGACGTCCGCCACCAGGTCGGAGTCCCAGACCTGACGTACCGCCACGTTCACGCTGACGAAGATCGGCGGCTCGCCGGGGTGGTCCAGCTGCCAGCGGCGGGCCTGCTCACAGGCCGTGCGCAGCACCCAGCGGCCCAGCGGGACGATCGAACCGTCCTCCTCCGCAAGTCCGATGAACCGATTCGGCGTCAGGACGCCGAACTGCGGATGGTTCCAGCGGACGAGCGCCTCGACGCCGTGCAGCCGGTCGTCCTCCATGCCGACCAGCGGCTGGTACTCCAGCTGGAACTCGCCCCGCTCGATGGCCGGCCGGAGCGTGGAGGCGAGGGCCTGGCGGGTCATGCGGTGCGCGTTGCGCTCCGGGTCGAACAGGGTCCAGCGGGCCTTGCCGTCGGTCTTCGCCCAGTACAGCGTCGTGTCCGCCGCCTGCATCAGCGCGGTGGGGGTGGTGCCGGCCGCGTGCCGCTCGACGACGCCGATCGACGCCGAGACCGACAGCCGCTGGCCGGAGATGTCGAACGGGTCCTGGATCGCGCGCAGCGCCGACTCGGCCAGTTCGGCCAGCTGTTCGGTGCCCGTGGAGTCCTCGACGAGCAGTGCGAACTCGTCCCCGCCGAGCCGGGCCACCAGGGGGATGCTCGTGCGTGAGTGGCCGGCCTCGTCCGCGCAGCGCATGAGGCGCTCGGCGACGGCGGCCAGCAGCCGGTCGCCGACGCGGTGGCCGAGGGTGTCGTTGATGGCCTTGAAGCCGTCCAGGTCCAGGTAGCACAGCCCGATCCGGCCCGTGCCGCTCTGCTCGTACGACTCCGCTTCCAGCGCGGCCGACAGCCGTTCGAAGAACAGCGTGCGGTTGGGCAGCCGGGTCACCGGGTCGTGCATCTGCAAGTGCCGCAGCCGGGCCTGGAGTTCCCGGCGGGCACTGATGTCGGCGACGGACAGCAGCACACCGTCGTCCTCGGCCGACAGCGGGGCGACCGTCACCTGCACCCACAGCGAGCGCCCGTCGGGGTGCTTGAGCCGGCGCGTGCAGCGCAGCCGGGACTGCCGTCCGCGCAGCACCTCGCGGTAGGCGTGCCAGGTGCGGGCGTCGGAGGTGAGGTCGACCAGGTCGGCGGCGACCGACCCGGCGAGCCCGTCCGGACTGCCGCCGAGCAGCGTGGCGAGCGAGTCGTTGGCGCTGACGACCGTGCCCTCGCGGTCCACGACGGCCATGGCGAGCGGGGCGGCCGCGAAGACGGAGCGGTAGGGCAGCCGGGACGGGGGCTCGGTACGGGGAGACGTGTCGATCTCACTCTCTGTGACGACCGGCCGGTCCAGGTCTGCCGCGGGCGCCGGCCTTTCGAAGGTTCCGCTCACCGCTCGCTCCCGCATGTATTCGATCTCTGTCCGTGCAGGAAAGGTCAGGAAAGTGTGCCGATCATAGAGGCTGGCCCGTGGGCCTTCCAGCCGGTGTCCAGTCTTCCCGGCCAACCGGCCCTTCTGCCAGATCGTTTCTGCACGCGCCTGGACGGCTTCTTCAGGCCGCCGACCAGTTGTGACGTTCTGTGAGTGCTTCGGGGGTGTCGGCTTCCGCGATTTTTCGCCCCCTTCACCCGACCGGTGCAGGCAAACAGGGCGCAGTACGACAAATCGCCACAGGCTGGGTGCGGTGTCCCGCGATCCTCACCCGGAGGTACTCGTGCCGCATCCGTTTCCGCGCGCCCGACTGCGCAGCACCGCGGCCGTGTTCACCACCATGTCGGCGCTCGCCGCCACCTCCCTCGGCACCGGCCTCTCGGCCGCCGAGCAAGACTCGGCCGCGCCCTGCGCCCTGACCCGGACCGACGCCCACCACTCGGAGGGCCTGGACACCTGGAACGCCGCCTATCCGCGTCCGGCCCGGACCCTGGACGCGGTGATGGTCTTCCTGTCCTTCCCGGACGCCCATCCGCTGACCACGCCGCAGGAGCTGACCGCCGACCACTTCCCGGCCACCACCCGCTTCTTCGAACGTGCTTCCTACGGCCGTTTCACCCTGCGCCCGCACGCGATGCGGCACTGGATCCAGATGCCGCAGTCGTCCACCGCGTACGACATACGGCGCGACTGGAGCCCCCGGCATCGGTCCGCCTACCTGCGCGACGCCCTTTCCGTGGCCGACCCGCAGGTGGACTTCTCGCGCTACGACGTCGTGTACTTGGTCGCCGACCCGGACGCGCCCGGCGTGGACTCCGACGCGACCAAAGTGGTGAACCTGACGAGCCCGCTGCGGGCCGACGGCACCGACCTGCGGCGGATCGTCACGGTGTTCGAGCAGCACCCGCCGGACCGGCTCGTCCTCGCCCACGAGACCGGGCACGTGTTCGACCTGCCCGACCTGTATCACCGGCCCGCGGACGGCAAGGGCGACTGGGACACGCACGTCGGCGACTGGGACCTGATGGGCAGCCAGTTCGGACTCGCCCCGGACCTCTTCGCCTGGCACAAGTGGAAGCTGGGCTGGCTGGATCTGCGGCAGGTGCGGTGCGTGCAGGGTGCCGGGCGCGCCCGGCTGACCCTGGAGCCGCTGGCGGCGGGGCCGGGGGTGCCGGCGACGGGGACCGCGGGGGCGCCGGCCTTCGGCCTCGGGCGGGGCGCCAAGCTCGCCGTGGTGCGGACCGGGCCGGACAGCGTGCTCGCCTTGGAGGCGCGCGGGCCGGTGGGCAACGACGTGGCCACGTGCCGGCAGGGGGTGCTCGTGTACCGGGTGCGGAACGGGGCGCAGTCCGGGGGCGGGCCCATCGAAGTGATCGACGCCCATCCGCGTACGGACGCGTGCTGGGAGGACTCCGTCTACCCGCCCCTGGCGGACGCACCGATCGGCATCGGGGAGAGCTTCACGGTGCCGGGGGAGGACGTGCGGGTGAAGGTGGAGGGGCGCACGGTCTCCGGGGCGTGGACGGTGAAGATCGCGGTGGGGCGCTGACGGGTTTCGGGGCGCGGAGTGCCGTGGTACGGAGTTCCGCGGGCACGCGAAAGGCCCCTCGCTTTCGCGAGGGGCCTTTCACCGTCTGTGCGCCGCCAGGGACTCGAACCCCGGACCCGCTGATTAAGAGTCAGCTGCTCTAACCAACTGAGCTAGCGGCGCCTGCTGACGTCGTAGACCTTAGCATCCTGGTCGGCGGGAGGAAAAATCGAAATCCGAACCGCTGAGCGGGCCGCCCGGACGGCCGCCCAGAGCAGTACCTCGGGGCCGGGGAGCCAGGGCTGACGGGTGTCGGGGGCGACCAGCCAGCGGGACGCCGAGCGGCGGACGGGGGAGACGCTCCCCGAGGGCGCGGGGACGGTCACGGCGTCGCCGGTGCCGTGGCAGAGCAGCAGCGGCACCGCGTCCGTACGGGTGGTTTCCCGGCGGTCCCGCGCGCCCCACTCCTCCCATTCCAGCAGCGCGGGGAGCCGCTGAGCCGTCCCCGGGGCGGCGAACAGCAGGATCCGCCCGCGGAACTCCGCGACCGGGCCCGAGCCCGGGCCGTCGTCCCACAGCCGGTCGAGCATCCGCCGGCCGAACATCGCGGGAGCGCTGACGACGTCGAAGACGGCCCCGCAGGGCAGCACGACCGGTGCGTCCGGCCGTTCCTCCCACAGGGCGAGCGTGCTTCGCGGATACGTTCCTGCCGAGGCGAGCCAGGCGGCCCCGTGCGGGGTGACATCGGAGGCGTTCCATGAGCTGCTCATGGCACCCAGGTCTACCCGCCGTGAGCGCCCGGTTCCCGAGGGTTGCGGGAAAACGGGACAGGAGGGGGTGGGAGGGAGTATCTTGCCCGCCTGGCATATGCCAGGTGATCGGGAAGGGTATCGGGAAGGGCTTGTTCTACTCGGTCTCGCCGGGCCCCCGGCCCTCGGCGCCGCCCCGCATCAGATCCCGCCCGAACTCGACCATCTTCTTGGCGTAGTCCTCGGTCCACTCGGCCCGCTCGGCGATGTCCGCCGTCGTCAGCCGGTCGAACCTCCGCGGGTCGGCCAGCTGGGCCGCCGCCATCGCCTGGAACTCCACCGCCCGGTCCGCCGCGGCCCGGAACGCCAGCGTCAGCTCCGTCGCCCGGGCCAGCAGGGCCCGGGGGTCGTCGATCGACTCGAGGTCGAAGAAGTGCTCAGGGTCGGAGGCCGCCTCCGCGGGCTCGAAGAGCAGGGGCGCGGGGCGTAGCCGCGGTTCGTTCCGACGCGGCGTGGGCTCCGCCATGTCTTCTCCTCCTCGTACGTCGCGCTGGCCCTCCCCCGCGGGCGGGGGACTCCCAGGTGGAGTGGGCCACCGTCCATTGTCTCGCGGGCGCGCAAGTGGGCATCGCGGTAGTGGGTACGGCCGCCCCACCACCCGGTGTTCGTCACGGCTTCGGGGAGGCGCCGTGTTCCGGCCAGATCACGGTGGGGAGGGGGCAGCCCGTGGTGCCGGTCATGGTCGCCAGGTCACTCGGTGTTCCGCCAGGTGTGCCAGCACCGCGTGGTTCGCCTCCCAGCCGTCCGGGCTGTTTTCATCGGCCGCCTCCGGCGGCGTGCCGGCCTCCGGCCGGCGGTGGGGAGGGCGCAGCTTGTGGTGCCGGTCATGGTCGCCAGGTCACTCGGTGTTCCGCCAGGTGTGCCAGCACCGCGTGGTTCGCCTCCCAGCCGTCCGGGAACTTCACCACCGTCCCCAGTTGCACCGGCTCCGTCGACGGATAGTCGTCCAGCAGGTCGGTCACCCCCGCCCGGCAGACCACGATGCAGGCGTGCCGGTGGCGGGAGGCCAGGACGCAGAGGCGGCCCGTTTCCAGGTGGAAGGCCGTGGCGTCGGGGCGGCCGGAAAGGGGGTGGAGGACCACCGTGACGTCGTACTCCCGGCCCTGCAGCCGGTTCGCCGTGTCCACGACCACGTCGGTGACGCCCAGGCCGGCCAGGGCCGCGCGGACCGCGGCCGCCTGGTCCCGGTGGGCCGTGCCGACGGCGATCCGGTCGGCGGTGAGGGGCGAGGGGGCCGGGAGCTCCGAGGTCGCCGCACCCGCCCGGTCCAGCAGGCGCCGTACGACCGTCGCCACCGCCCGCACCGCCTCCGGGTCCGTGCGCGGCGTGTGCCGGGCGGGCAGCTCCAGCAGGCCCCAGCCGGAGGCGGCCGCCTCGTCGATCACCCGGTCGGGGCCCGAGCCGTCCGACGGCACAGCGAAGGCCAGGGTCCGGTCGCCGGGGCCGGTGCCGCTGCGGAACGGCGTGTACGGGTAGAACGCGTCCGAGACCAGGGGCGCCGCCGACGCCGGGAGCCGCCAGGAGACCGGCAGGCGGTGCTGGGGCAGCTCCGGGTTGTGTGCGAGCAGCGTCGTCACCGCCGAGGCCGACGGATCGTACGCCAGGCCAGCCCACTGCTCGCTGCCCACGATCGCGAACGGATCGAGCTGCCCCGGATCGCCCACGAACAGCGCCCGCTCGAACAGCCCGGCCACCGCGAGCAGCGCGTCCGAGCGCATCTGGTACGCCTCGTCGACGATCGCGTACGGCCACGGCTCGTCGACCTTGACGTGCGCCCACTTCGCCGCCGTCGAGATCACCACGGACAGCCCGGCGAGGTCGGCCGCCTTGGCCGACTTGCGTACGTTCTCCAGGCCGTCGAGCGCCTTGTCGTACGGGTCGGCGTCGCTGCTGTGCAGCCGGCCCACCGGTAGCTCCGGGTTCTTCTCGGCGAGCCGCAGGACCAGATCGTCGACCTGGGCGTTGGTCTGCGCGACCACCATCAACGGGTGGCCCGCCTCCGCCAGTTCCAGAGCCGCGCGGACCACCAGCGTGGACTTGCCCGCGCCCGGCGGGGAGTCCACGACGACCCCGCGCGCGGTGCCGTGCAGGGTGTCGCGCAGGATCGCGTCGGTGGCCTGCGCCGCGGCGGCCGAGGGGTCGAACACCGTGGTCACAGCACATCCTCCTCGGTCACCGGGTCGGCCGCCTCCAGGGCCGCCTCACCGGGCGGACCGCCGTGCGTCCACGGCGTCTCCTCCGGGTCGGGCAGCTTCGCGCCGCCCCGCTGCTCGTGCTCGAAGAGCGTGAAGCACACCCGGTCGCCCTTCTCCGGCACCGAGCCCGGCTCGGGCTCCTTGCCGCGGCCCATCTTGTCGAGGACCCGCAGCACGACGCACGCGCCGTCCTCCTCGGCCGCCACGAACTCCGCCGACTGCGGCTTCCCGCCCAGCGACCGGTACACCTTCGTCCGCTCGCCGAGCTGCGGCCGGTCGTCCGTGCGGACCGTGACCAGGGGGCGCGGGCTCGGCCGCTTGCCGTCGCTGTACGCCATCACGACATCGGTGACCTCACCCGCGAACGCCTCCCCGGACAGCCGCCGGCCCGCCATCACCAGCGGATCGTCGAGGGCCTCCTGCGCCTCCAGCCGGGCCTGCTCGCGCTCGCGCGTGGCGAGCTTGTTCGCCGCGGTGACCGCGTCGTCGCGGCGCGGCTGCGGGGGCTCACCGGCCAGCACCCGGTCGCGGTGGCCGGTGAACGACCAGCGGTCGCGGGTCCACCGCTCCTCGACCCGCGCCCCCTCGGGCAGCTCCCGCAGCAGGTCCAGGCCCCGCCAGACCGCGTCCCAGGTGGGCCGGGTGCGGCTGAGCACCAGGTCGCGGATCTCCCGCTCGGCGGCGGTCAGCGCACCGAGCCGGTCGTCCGCCTCCAGACCGTCCTCCGCGGCGGCGAGGGCGGTGCGGGCCCGGTCGTAGCGCTCGATGGCCGGGGCGAGCAGCTTGTTGTCGAACGCCGGGTCGGTGGCCGGGCCGGCCGGCGGGCACGTCAGCTGGCCCTGCTCGTCCCGCTCCAGCTCGGCCCGCAGCGCTGCCTCCGCGCCGGTGACGCCCTCCGGCGGGTCGATCCAGGCGAGCAGCGCCCCCAGGTGCTGGTCCTCCAGGGTGGACTGCCCAGTCACCCAGTGCCGGCCCAGCACGTCGGTCATCGCCAGCAGCAGCGAGGAGCCGGGCACCCGGGCCCGCTCCCCGAAGTGCGTCAGCCACCGCCCGAGCAGCGGTACCCGGGGCGGCGCCGGATAGGGAGCCTCCGGGTCCTGCTCGGCCGTCCGCCGGAACCGCATCGAGCGCCCGAGCAGCCGCACCAGGTCGATGCCGGCACGGCTCGGCACGATCAGCTGCGGCGCGTCCGCGCACAGATCGACCTCGACCTTGACGCGCTTGCCGGTCTCCGGGTCGGTCTCGGTGCGCTCCGCGGCCTCCACGGTCTCGGCGTACCCGTCCACGTACGGCAGCACGATGTCGGCCAGTTCGGCCAGGAACGCGAACCTCAGGTCGCGGTCGCGGGGCTGCGGGACGGCCAGCAGGCGCGGCGCGTCCCGGTCGGTGCCGACCAGCGCGCCGAGCGGGGCACCGGCCTCACCGGCGGTGATCAGCGGCACGAACACCAGCGGGCGGTCGCCGAGGTGGCGGTGCCGGACGGTGGCGGCGGGCTGGGCCCGGCCCGTGCTGACGGCTTCGAGGCGGGCCAGGGTGGAGATCAGCGACACGCCGCCTCCAGTGCCTCGGCGCGCAGGGCGGCCGCCCGCCGCAGGGCCGCCACGGCCGGGTCGTCGGGATCGCCCGCCTCGCCGCGCGCGGCCGCGAGGACCTGCTCCACGGTCGTCAGCCCGCCCAGCTCCGCCCGGACCGGACGCCCGAGCGTGGTCACCGCGCCCTCCTGGCGGGACCGGGCCCGGCAGTGGAAGGCCAGTTCGCACGCGGACAGGCACTCGGGTGCGTACGTCGCCGGGACCGACTCCACGGCCGCCGTCAGTTCCTCGGCCGGCAGCTCGGGCGAGAAGCAGGTGCCCTCGGGGAGCGCGTCGGCGATGTCCTCGATGCGGGTCAGCCGGGCCAGCTGACGGGCCGTGACCGCCCGCTGCTTGCGGATGTCGACGGCGGACGCGGCCGGCAGGTTGGAGAAGTCCCGGGGGCACACCAGCAGGACCCGGTGCCGCACCTGCGGGGCCGGCGCCCCGCCCCGCTCCGCGCCGAGACGTGCCGCGACCTCCTCCAGGGCCAGCACGTACACCGCCGCCTGCCGGGCGGCCGCCCCGACCTTCGCCGGGTCCGCCGAACCGTCCAGCAGGGGGAAGGACTTGATCTCCACGACCGTCCAGCCGCCGTCCGGATGCACCACCACCGCGTCCGGCTCCAGGAACGCGGGGGAGCCCGCGACGTCCAGCGCGAGCATCGGATGGTCGAGCAGCGTCCACGCGCCCGGATGCGCGGCGGCCTCGCGCAGCTCCAGCTCCGTACGGGCCGTGCGTCCCTGGGGGCCGGTCGCCGTCAGGTCGGGCACGCGCGCGTCGGAGGGCGGCTCGGCGGACCGGTCGAGCTTCTCGTGCACCAGCCGCAGCAGCTCCGCGCCACCGTCGGCCTTGACCTTCGCCTCGAAGGCGTTGCCTCTGGTGAGCGCGAACTGCGACTGCCCGAACGCCGACGGCGAACCCAGCGCGCTCGCCAGGGCCGTCTTGTTCACCCCGGCGCCGTCGAGGATCGCGCGCCGCGCACAACCGGGGTTGGCGGCCAGCGCCGCCAGGGCCCGCGCGTCCAGTGCCTTCGCGGGTACGTCGGGCCCGCGCAGCTCAGCGAGCCGCTGCCGGAGCGCCGTCCCCCGCGTCCTTGGGAGAGGCACCCGGCTCGGCTCCGTCTTCGAACCGCGACTCGCGCTGCCGTGGAATTCGCTCACCCGCGGAAGTCTGGCATCCGGCACTGACAATCGAGGAACCCGCGGCGGAAGAGTCCGCCGCGACCGGTGCGACGCGCGGCACGAACCGTGACTTGACGCGGTCCGCGGTGCGCATCACGGCGGGGGTCAGCAGCAGTCCGGCACCCATGACGGCCGCGCCCGCCACCGCGTCGAGGAAGTAGTGGTTGGCGGTGCCCATGACCACGATCGTCGTGATCAGGGGGTAGGCGACGGCGGCCGTCTTCGTCATGCGCGTACCGCCGAAGCGCCACAGCATCACTCCGCACCACAGGGCCCAGCCCACGTGCAGACTCGGCATCGCCGCGTACTGGTTGGTCATGTCCCCCATGCCGCGCGGCGCGCTCGCGGCGCCGCCCCACCAGCCGTACGAGCTGTACTGCGCCATCGTGTCCACGAAGCCGTGGCTCGCGTCGAGGAGCCGGGGCGGGCAGGTCGGCAGCAGGGTGAAGCCGATCAGACCGATGAGGGTGGACGTCATGAGCCAGGTGCGCGCGGCGCGGTAGCGCACGGCCCGGGAACGGAAGAGCCACACCAGGACCGCCGGTGTGACCAGGTAGTGCAGCGACGCGTACCAGAAGTCGGCGGGTATGCCTATCCAGGCCTCGCGCGTGAAGAGGCGGTTGAGCGGGTGCTCGAAATTGAGGTACAGCGCCTTCTCGAAGCGCAGGAGCGCCAGACCGTGGTCGACGGCACCGGAGACGTCACCGCGGGCGAGGAGCCGGCCGGCCGAGTAGAACCCGTACACCAGAAGGATCAGCGGCAGCTCGGTCCACCAGCGCAGCCTGGGCGCGGGGGCCGCCTCGGTGCCCGGTGTCTCGGTGTGCTGCATCCGATCGTCCTCCCCCTTCGTCATCACGCGTAGCCCGTTCGGCCGTGCCACTTTACGGTGTGGACCCGCGCCCCGGGGGGCGCCTTCGGCCCTCAAAGACGCAGAGATCGCCCCCCGGGTTGCCCGCGGGGGGCGTGCGCGATGATGGAGGAGTTCCCCTTACGTCGTACTTCTCGCGTTGTTCTTCCGGAAAGGAGCCCCATGGCCGCGCGCATCCTGCTGGCCCGCCACGGACAGACCGAGTGGTCCCTGTCCGGCAAGCACACGGGCAGGACGGACGTGCCGCTCCTGGAGGAAGGCCGGCGCGGCGCCGAGCGGCTCGGCGAACGCCTGCACCGGGCGCCGTACGACGGTCTGGCCGGCGTCGAGGTCCGCACCAGCCCGCTGGCACGCGCGCGTGAGACCTGCGAACTGGCCGGCTTCGGCGACCGCGCCCGCTCCTGGGACGCGTTGCTGGAGTGGGACTACGGCACGTACGAGGGCATGACCCCCGCGGACATCCAGGCCATCCGGCCCGGCTGGCTGATATGGCGCGACGGCGTCCCGGGCGGGGAGTCGCTCGCCGAGGTCACCGCCCGGGCCGACGAAGTGGTCTCCTGGGCCCGCTCCGAGGACCGCGACGTCCTGGTCTTCGCCCACGGGCACATCCTGCGCTCCATCGGGGCGCGGTGGCTGGGCCTCCCGATCGACTTCGCGGCCCGGATACGGCTGAACCCCACATCGCTGTCGGTGCTGGGATGGGCCTACGGGGAGCCGGCGATCGAGAGCTGGAACGACCTGGGGCACCTGGGCGTGCCGGGAGTCGCGCGGCAGGCGTGACGTTCGCCACAGCCCCTCAGGTCATGCGCGGGGCCGAGGCGTGCCTCTCCAGGAACGCCGACACCCCGGAGGCCCTGCGGTGCGGCAGCAGCACCCGGGCCGTCGCCGCCAGCATCGTCTGCACGCGGGACGACTGGACCTCCTCCAGCAGATCCAGCACCCGCATCCCCGCCACCGCCGCCTCGTCCGGCCGCCCCCCGCGCGCGAGGTCGTCCGCCAGCTCCGCGGTGTAGAGGGCGATGTTCCGCGTGAAGTGCGGATCCTGCAGAGCGGCGGCCCGGCGCGCGTGCCGCGCCGCCCGGGGCCAGTCGCCGAGCGTGGACCAGCACTGCGCCTCCAGGCCTTCGAGTTCGGCCTCCCCGTAGAAGCTCATCCACTCGGGGTCGGCGTCCGAAGGGCCCCGCTCGAAGAAGGCCTGCGCCCGGGCCAGTGCCTGTTCGCAGCCGACGCGGTCGGCGAGCCCCGCCCAGCCGCCCGCCTCACGCAGCGCGAGCAGCGACATCAGCCGGGCCGAGCCCAGCGGCCGGGCGACGCGCTGCGCGGCCTGGGCCGCCCGGACCGCCTCGCGCGGCCGGCCCGCATCGCGCGCGAGGAACGCCGTGTTGCAGAAGGCGTGCGCCTCCAGGCCCGGGTCACCGGTCATCCGGGCGGTCGCGAGGGCCTCCGCGTAGTGCGAACGGGCGTCGTCGAAGCGCCCGGAGTCGTGGGCCAGCCAGCCCACGGAGATGGCCAGTTCACCGGCGCCCGAGTAGAGCCGGTCCGCCGTCGTCTGCCGGGTCGCGCCGGCGTCCAGCAGGGCGTAGGCGGCGCGCAGCGGGGCGGCCGCTCGACGGTAGAGGCCGTCGGCCCCGTGCCGGTCGTCCAGCAGCCGGATCCGGCGGACGGCTTCTTCCAGGGCGCCCGCGTCGCTCGCCCCGGCGCGGTGCACCGGACGCTGCGCCGCGGCGGCGTCGAGGGCGAGGCCGACAGGCCCCAGTGAGGCGGCGGCCACCGTGGCGCCTCCGCCGGTCATGAACGCGCGACGTAGCACGTCGCTCTCCTCGTAGGTGTCGTGCGGGTGGTGCGGGTCGTACGGGTTCTGCGTTTCATACGGCTCGCCCGCCCCGCTGGTCTCACTCGTGACGTTCGCCGGGTTCGCGGTGCGCGTCAGGGGCGCGCCCTCGGTTTCGCGCGCCCGGCGTCCGCGTACCGACGAGCGGGGCGCGAACCCCAGGTCTGTGAGCGTGCGGCCTGGGAACATGTGCAGGAACACCCGTTCGTACGCGTAGTTGGGGCAGCGGATCTCGCCCGCCTCGACCCGGCCGATGTATCGCGCGTCACAGCTGACCCGCTCGCCGATCTCGAGCCCGGCCCGGCGGATCGCCGCGGCGAACTCGGCCGGTGAGCGCTGTCCGCGCAGTCGCCGGAAGACGAGGTTCGGCCGTGGCGGCCGGTGGGGTTGGGACGAGGTCACCGATGACGACGCCATGGCCGGGTCCTCCCGTGCGAACCGTCGAACCATGCCGAACATGGGGCGACTTGATGCGATGTATCCGTATCGTCTACCCCGTGTCCGGCGAGCAAGAACGTACCTGCTGTGATGGAGTCGCCACGCTGGGTTTGGCTACAAACCGGATATCTCATCCGTGATCTGCCATGAAGTGCCATCCTTTGCGGCTGACTTCCGGCGTAGCCCTTGACGGACTTCCGCGTTGAACTGTGCGGACCGGGAGGCCCCCGACTCCCGACCGCTCGTCCAAGCAGGGGTTTTCGTGGTGGAGGCCGGGATGAGAACCAGCCGGATCAACGATCCTCGTACGCCGCCGGGCACACCGACGGCCGGCTGCGATGTGGTGACGGTGCCGGCACGGCAAGGGCTGGAGGCGGTCGACATCCTGCGGCGCGGGCCAGGGGACGCGGTGGGCCCCGTGCTGCACGACGACGGCGGCGACACCCTCGGCTTCCTGGTGCCGCCGGGGACGGCCGCCGCGTGGGACGTGCCCGGGAGCACCTGCACGGAGACCGACGGACGCGGACTGCCCCTGGCGCCCGAACCTCCCGGCGCGGGACCGGACTGGCTGCTGCCGCCGGGCGAGGCCGACCTCGCGACGGACCCCGCGGTGCTGCGCGAGGCCCTGGGGGAGGCCGCCCGGATGATCAAGGCGGCGGACAGCTGCCGCTGAAGCGCCCCCGGGCGCCGGGTCGTGGGAGCGTACGCCCCGCTTAACAGGCCACCCCGATAATGACCCCATGGGAAAGTCCAGGGGCGGCCGGCGCAGACAGGCCGGTGCGGAGACCGTCGTCGAGAGCGTCGACGGCGGGCTCGCCGAGCTGATACCCGACCGCGATCGGGCCCGGGCCTGGACCCTGGTGATCGACGGAGCCCCGCAGTCGCACGTCGACCTGGACGACCCCGCATACCTGTCCTTCGAGTACCAGCGCCGCCTCGGGCACGTGATCGACCTCGTCGCCCCGCCCGGCCGGCCCCTGGACGCTGTGCACCTCGGCGGCGGCGCCCTCACCCTCGCCCGCTACGTCGCCGCCACCCGGCCCCGCTCCACCCAGCAGGTCGTCGAACGGGACGGCACCCTCGTCCAACTGGTCCGCCGAGAGCTGCCGCTGGATCCGAACGCGCGCATCAGGGTGCGCTCCACCGACGCCCGCGAGGGCCTCGCCAAAGTGCCGGACGGCTGGGCCGACCTCGTCATCACCGACGTGTTCAGCGGGGCCCGGACACCGGCGCACCTGACCTCGACCGAATTCCTCGACGACGTGCGCAGGGCCCTCAAGCCCGGCGGTGTCTACGCCGCCAACCTCGCCGACGGGCCGCCGCTCACCCACCTGCGCGGCCAGATCGCCACCGCCGCCGCCCGCTTCGGGCAGCTCGCGCTGGTCGCGGATCCGGCGGTGCTGCGCGGCAAGCGCTTCGGAAACGCCGTCCTGGTCGCCTCCGACCACCCGCTGCCGACCGCCGAGCTGACCCGCCTCGCCGCCTCCGACCCGCATCCCGCCCGGGTCGAGCACGGCAGGACGCTCACGGACTTCACCGGAGGGGCCGCGCCCGTCACGGACATCGCGGCGGTGGCGTCGCCGGCGCCCCCGGCCTCGGTGTTCAGGTGACCGGCCACGGCGCCCGCAAGGCGCCGATGGCCGCCCGCGGCACTCAGTAGGTGCCGATCTCCACCCGCGGCGGCCCGTCGTGCCACGTGCAGAACACCGACACCCGGTCCGCACCCGAGGAGAACTCCACGCGGATCCACGACTCCGTCTTCCACACCTGCATCGACCAACCCGCCCCGGGCGTCGCCGAAACGAGCGACGCGGACGTCTTCCCGAGATCGAAGACCGCCCGGCCGCCGTCGGTGTCGTAGCTCTTCACCCGGCCCGAGGCGGCGGGGGCGGTGCGGGGCGAGGGCGTGGGGGCGGGGCTCGGTTTCCCGGACGCGGACGCCGGGGGCGTGCTCGGCGCCCGCCGCTTCGGCGGAGGCGTCCGCTCCGGCGGTGTGGCCGGCGCCTTCGGCTCCCGCGTGGCCGCGTCTGCGGCCTTGATGGGCAGAGCGCGCGGCGGATCGTAGGCCGTCCCCGCCATCACCGTGTGGACGCCCCACCACGACAGCGTGACCGCCGCGCCCGTGGCGAGCAGCCAAGCCAGTACGTGTACGAGTCCTCTGCGCATCGCGGGCCATACTGCCTCACGCGCCCCACGCGTTGTCCGCAAACCGGCTCGTGCGGTGGTCCGTTGTCCCCAGCCGGGGAGTTGTCCACAGGCCCGTACCCGGCTGTTCGAGATGGCGTACGGTGCGGCGCATGGCAAGTGTGCTCGTGGTCGAGGACGACCAGTTCGTACGCTCGGCGCTGATCCGGCACCTGACCGACGCCTCGCACACCGTGCGCAGCGTCGGGACGGCACTGGAGGCGCTGCGCGAGGTCGCCCATCTCCGCTTCGACGTGGTGATCCTGGATCTCGGACTGCCCGATCTCGACGGGTCCGAGGCCCTGAAGATGCTGCGCGGGATCACCGACGTGCCGGTGATCGTCGCCACAGCGCGGGACGACGAGACGGAGGTCGTCCGGCTGCTGAACGCCGGAGCGGACGACTACCTGACCAAGCCCTTCTCGGTCGAGCACCTCTCGGCCCGCATGGCGGCCGTGCTGCGCCGCGCCCGCTCCGGCGCCGCGGAAGGGGAGCCGTCCCCCGTGATCCGGGTCGGCGGCCTGACCGTCGACCCGCTGCGCCGCCAGGCCGAGCTGGACGGCGCCCGACTCGACCTCACCCGCCGCGAGTTCGACCTGCTCGCCTTCCTGGCCCGCCGGCCCGGCGTCGTCGTCCCCCGCAAGGAACTGCTCGCCGAGGTGTGGCAGCAGTCCTACGGCGACGACCAGACCATCGACGTCCATCTGTCCTGGCTGCGCAGGAAACTGGGCGAGACGGCGGCCAACCCGCGCTATCTGCACACCCTCCGGGGCGTCGGAGTGAAGCTCGAACCGCCGGGAGCGGGTGCTCCCCGATGAGGTGGGCCCTGGTCAAGGTGTCGCTGGCCGTGACCACCATGGTCGTGGTCGCCTTCGCGGTGCCGCTCGGGCTCGTCATCCGCGAGATGGCCCGCGACCGCGCCTTCTCCAGCGCCGAGCGGGAGGCCGCGGCGGTCGCCCCCGCCCTGTCCATCACCACCGACCGCGACCAGCTGGAGCGGGTCGTCGCCTCGGCCGGTTCCGACGCCGGGATGGCCGTGCACCTCCCGGCTGGCGACGGGCAGGAGGCCCTCGAACTCGGTCGCCGGCGCGCCGCCGAAGCCGACATCGCGGCCGTGCGGAAACTGGGCCGCGCCTCCACCACCGGCGTCCCCGGCGGCTCGACGCTGCTCCAGCCGGTCGCCCTCAGCACCGGCAAGATCGCGGTCGTCGAGGTGTACGTGCCGGAGTCCGACGTCACCAACGGCGTGGGCACGGCCTGGGCGGTGCTCGCCGCGGTCGGGGTGGCGCTGATCCTCGGCTCGGTCGCGGTCGCCGACCGGCTGGGCGTGCGCATGGTCCGGCCCGCGCAGCGCCTGGTCGAGGGAGCGCACGACCTGGGGGAGGGCCGGCTGGGGGCCCGCGTCCCCGAGGAGGGCCCGACCGAACTGCGGCTCGCGGCGGTCGCGTTCAACTCCATGGCCGACCAGGTCGTCCAGCTCCTGGCGAACGAGCGGGAGCTGGCGGCGGATCTGTCCCACCGGCTGCGGACGCCCCTGACGGTGCTGCGGCTCAACACCGCCTCCCTCGGCGAGGGACCGGCCGCCGACCAGACCCGCACGGCGGTGGAGCAGTTGGAGCGCGAGGTCGACACCATCATCCGTACGGCCCGGGAGGCCAAGCCGCAGACGGCCGCGGCCGGTCCGGGCGCCGGTTGCGACGCGGCCGAGGTGGTCCGGGAACGGATGGCGTTCTGGTCGGCGCTCGCCGAGGACGAGGGCCGCAAGTGGCGGGTGGCCGGGGCCGACCGGCCGGTGCGCATACCCGTGGCCCGCGCCGACCTGGCCGCCGCGCTCGACGCGCTGCTCGGAAACGTCTTCCGGCACACCGCGGAGGGCACCGCCTTCGCGGTCGACGTGCACAACGGCGAGGACGCGGTGATCGTCCTCGTCTCCGACGCCGGCCCCGGCATACCCGACCCCGAGGCCGCGATGGCGCGGGGCCGCGGCTCCGGGAGCGACGGCTCGACCGGGCTCGGCCTGGACATCGTGCGCCGGCTGGCGGAGTCCACCGGCGGGGACGTACGGATCGGCTCCTCGGTGCTCGGCGGCACCGAGGTGCGTATCTGGATCCAGCTCGACGGCCGCGCACCGGCGAGCGGAGGCCACCGGCAGATGCGGCGCCGCCGCCCCGGCAGGCTCGCGGCCCTCCAGCACCGCTCCCGGTCCCGCTGAGCGCTCCCGCGAGCCGCCTTCACGGGACGGTCACGTTTCGACAAATGAAGGAAACGACTCTTGACGCATGACCGGACATGCGGCTGTCATTGCGCCACCGTGTTCGGTCAAGTTGATTTCTGGTCGATTAAGACTGGATTTCACGCCACACCCTGTGGCCGAACCCTGCCCTCAGGAGCCGTTCATGCACGACCTCTCGCCCTCCGGTTTCTCCCTCCCCGCTCCCAGCCGCCGCACCCTGCTGCGCGGCATGGGCGGCGCGGCCCTGCTCGGCGCCGGCATACCCCTGCTGAGCGCCTGCGGCGGCAGCGGCTCGTCCGCCGACCCGAAGACGGTCAGTCTCGGCTCCAACTCGTCCGACGCCGTGCCGAAGAAGGCCTTCGCGGAGATCTACGCCGCCTTCACCAAGAAGTCCGGCATCAAGGTCGACGTGAACACCAAGGACCACAACACGTTCCAGGAGCAGATCAACTCCTACCTGCAGGGCACGCCCGACGACGTGTTCACCTGGTTCGCCGGCTACCGCATGCAGTTCTTCGCCTCGAAGAAGCTGGCCACGCCGATCGACGACGTGTGGCAGAAGATCGGCGGCAACTTCCCCGAGGCGATGCACAAGCTCAGCAAGGGCGAGGACGGCAAGTACTACTTCGTGCCGCTGTACACGTACCCGTGGGCGGTGTTCTACCGCAAGAGCGTCTTCGCGCAGCACGGCTACGAGGTCCCGGCCAACTGGGACGACTTCGTCGCCCTGTGCAAGCGGATGCAGAAGGACGGGCTGGTCCCGATCGCCTTCGGCGACAAGGACGCCTGGCCCGCGATGGGCACCTTCGACCAGATCAACTTCCGCACCAACGGCTACGACTTCCACGTCGAGCTGATGGCCGGCAAGGCCTCCTGGACCGACCCCAAGGTGCGCAAGGTCTTCGACCACTGGACGGAGATCCTGCCCTACCACCAGGAGGGCGCGGTGGGCCGCACCTGGCAGGACGCGGCGCAGACGCTGGTGGCCAAGAAGGCCGGCATGTACCTCCTGGGCACCTTCGTCGGCCAGCAGTTCACCGACAAGGCCGACCTGGACGACCTCGACTTCTTCGCCTTCCCTGAGATCGACCCGCAGTTCGGGCAGGACACCGTCGAGGCGCCGACCGACGGCTTCATGCTCTCCAAGGCCCCTAAGAACCGCGACGGCGCCGTCAAGCTCCTGGAGTACCTGGGCACCCCCGAGGCCGAGCAGATCTACCTCAAGGCCGACTCCAGCGTGGTGGCCGCCTCCACCAAGGCCGACACCTCCTCGTACACCGCGCTGCAGAAGAAGTCCTACGAGATGATCTCCGGCGGGAAGAGCCTCACCCAGTTCATGGACCGCGACTCCCGCCCGGACTTCACGTCCACGGTGATGCAGCCCGCGCTGCAGAACTTCATCCGCAACCCGAAGAACGTCGACAGCATCCTCTCGTCGATCGAACGCCAGAAGAAGACGATCTTCGCCTCCTCCTGACCGAACGGAGACTCGACGACTCGGATCCGACATGACCGCCACCCCCGCGAAGGCTCCGGAGCCGGCCACCCAGCCGGCTCCGGGGCCCGCCCCCACCCCCACGCCCGCCAAGGCGCCCCACGGCCACCGGCGGCTGCTCACCCGCCGCGACCGCCTCACGCTCGGCCTGATGGCGGGCCTGCCCACGATCCTGCACGTCGCCCTGGTGTGGCTGACGGCCCTCGCCTCGATCGCGCTGGCCTTCACCACCTGGGACGGCATCGGCTTCGACTCCATCACGTGGGTCGGCCTGCAGAACTTCCGGGAACTGTTCACCAGCAACCCGCAGTTCTGGCCCGCCGTCGAGCACAACGTGATCTGGTTCGTGGTGCTCATCCTGCTGCCCACGCCCTTCGGCCTGTTCCTCGCCGTGCAGCTGGACAAGAAGATCCGCTTCAGCCGCGTCTACCAGACCGCGTTCTTCCTGCCGGTCGTGATGTCGCTGGCGGTCATCGGGTTCGTCTGGCAGCTGATCTACAACCCCGACACGGGCCTGATCAACAGCATCATCGGCGCCAACAAGCCCGGCCACTACATCGACTGGATCGGCGACCCGGACCTCAACCTGTGGGCGATCCTCATCGCCGCGTCCTGGCGGCACGCCGGCTACATGATGATCCTCTACCTGGCCGGCCTGAAGAGCGTCGATCCCGCCCTGCGCGAGGCCTCCGCCCTGGACGGCGCGAACGAGTGGCAGACGTTCAAGAACGTCGTCTTCCCGACCCTGCGGCCCACCAACACCGTCGTCCTGGTCGTCACGATCATCGAGGCGCTGCGCGCCTTCGACCTGGTCTTCGTCTTCAACAAGGGCGCCCAGGGCACCGAACTGCTGTCGATCCTGGTGACCAACAACATCATCGGCGAGTCCAGCCGCATCGGATACGGCTCCGCGATCGCCGTCGTCCTGCTGGTCATCTCCCTCGCGGTGATCATCCCCTACCTGATCGCCACCTTCCGGAAGGAGCGGCGCGCATGAGCACCCTGAGCGGCCCGCGGGGGCAGCGCACCCCGATCCGCCCGGCCCGGGTCCTGCTGCACACCTTCCTCGTCGTCACGGCACTGGCCTGGCTCGCGCCCCTGCTGTGGGCCCTGCTCGCGGCCATGCGGCCCTACGCGGAGACCAGCGCCAAGGGCTACGTCTCCTGGCCCGACAAACTCACCCTCGACAACTTCACCAACGCCTTCCAGCAGTCGGACATGCTGCACTACTTCGGCAACACGCTGCTGATCGCTGTCCCGGCCGTGCTGCTGACGCTGCTGCTGTCGTCGATGGTCGCCTTCTACGTCAGCCGCTTCGACTTCCGGCTCAACCTGTTCCTGCTGCTGGTGTTCACCGCCGGCAACCTGCTGCCCCAGCAGGTCATCATCACCCCGCTGTACCGCCTGTACCTGCTGATCGACCTGCCCGGCATCACCATGAGCGGCAAGCTCTACGACTCAGCCCTCGGCCTGGTACTGATCCACGTGGCGTTCCAGTCCGGCTTCTGCGCCTTCGTGCTCAGCAACTACATGCGCTCCCTGCCGCACGAACTGACCGAGGCCGCCCTCGTCGACGGCGCCTCCGTCTGGCGGCTGTACTGGCAGATCGTCCTGCCGCTGTGCAAGCCCGCCATGGCCGCCCTCGCCACCCTGCTGTCCATCTGGATCTACAACGACTTCTTCTGGGCCATCGTCCTGATCTCCACCGGCGAGAACATGCCGATCACCTCGGCACTGAACAACCTCTCCGGCCAGTACTTCACCGACCCCAACCTGGTCGCCGCCGGCGCCCTGCTCACCGCGATCCCGACCCTGATCGTGTACTTCGCGCTCCAGCGCCAGTTCGTCAGCGGCCTCACCCTCGGCGCCAACAAGGGCTGACGCCCACCCCCGAAAGAGAGCCTCCGTGCACCACCCCTTCACCCCGGTCGCCTCCGTGCCGGTAAACCCGCGCAGGGCCCGCGTCCACGAGGAGGGCTGGCAGTCCTGGAGCCCCAGCGGCACCTACGCCCTGGACGCGACGCCGCACCGCCCGGCCAACGCCAACTGGGCCACGGTCTGCTACCGCCCCGGCGTCACCGTCCCGGCCGGCACCTTCCAGGGCGAGGGCCTGCTCGCGCTCGACCCCGGCGACGGCTCACCGGTCCGCCTCTGGGCCGCGGCCGAGCCGACGCACGACGTGCCGTCGATCCGGCTGACCCCCGGGGACGGGCAGATCGCCGAGATCAGCGCCGACGGCCCGGTGAAGGAGTGGACCGGCCCGGACGTCCAGACCGTCCTGGGCGACTGGGCCACCGGCCTCGGCCTCGACGCCCCCCGCCCGGCACCGACCGTCTGGTGCTCCTGGTACGAGTACTTCACCGCCGTCACCGAGGACGACATCCACGAGAACCTCCGCGCGATGGACACCCTCGACCTGCCCGTCGACGTCGTCCAGATCGACGACGGCTACCAGCGGGCCCTCGGCGACTGGCTCACCCTCTCCGGCCGCTTCCGCTCCCGCGCCGGTATCGCCGAGAAGATCCGCTCCCGCGGCCGCCGCGCAGGCATCTGGACGGCCCCGTTCCTCGTCGACCCGGCGAGCGAACTGGCCGCCGCCCACCCCGGCTGGCTGGTCCGCGACACCACCGGCGGCTTCGCGCACGCCGGCCGCAACTGGGGCCACGACCTGCGCGTCCTGGACACCACCCACCCGGACGCCGCCGCGTACCTGACCGAGGTCTTCACGACCCTGCGCGCCGAGGGCTACGACTACTTCAAGACCGACTTCCTCTACGCGGGCGCCCTGGACGGCGTACGCCACGCCGACACCGACGCCCTCACGGCCTACCGGGCCGGCATCGCCCTGATCCGCGAGGCGATCGGCGAGGACGCCTACCTCCTGGGCTGCGGCGCCCCGATGCTCCCCTCCATCGGCCTGTTCGACGCCATGCGCGTCAGCCCGGACACGGCCCCCCACCGCCGCCCCGAGGCCGATGACCACAGCCAACCCGGCCAGGACCCGGCCGAGTTCACCGGAGCGGCCCGCCAGTGGCAGCACAACCGCCTCTGGACCAACGACCCGGACTGCCTGATGGCCCGCCCGGCGGTCGAGACCCGCGAGCGCTGGGCCGCCCACGTGGAGTCCACCGGAGGCCTGATGGCCTCCAGCGACCGCCTGCTCTCCCTCGACCAGTGGGGCGTGGAGACGACCCGCCGGCTCCTGTCGGGCACCCGCCACTGACACGGAGTGGGGCGCGGCACTCCCCTAATCGTGCCGCGCCCCGTTCCCCCGTCGGTCAGACCGCCTCGACCTCGGGCAGCGCCCCGGTCCGCGCCGCCCGGCCGTACCACCGGGCACTCGTCTTCGGCGTGCGCTCCAGCGTCGCGTAGTCCACGTACACCGCGCCGAAGCGCTTGCCGTAGCCGTAGGACCACTCGAAGTTGTCCATCAGGGACCACAGGTAGTAGCCGCGGACGTCCGCGCCGTCGGCGATCGCCCGGCGGACCGCCGACAGGTGGCCGTGCAGGTAGGCCACCCGCTCCGGGTCGTGCACCCGGCCGTCGGAGTCGATCTTGTCGTCGTAGGCCGCGCCGTTCTCCGTGATGTACAGCGGCAGACCCGGTGCCTCCCGGGTATAGCGCATGATCAGCTCGTGCAGGCCGGTCGGGTCGATCGTCCAGCCCATCTCCGTGCGGTCGCCGGGCGTTTGGTGGAAGGCGACGTCGTCCGCGCCCGGCCACGGCGAGTGGTCGCTCGCCCCGTGCCCGTCGGCGCGCGGCACCTCCGCCGACGCGTCCGCCGCCGACACCAGCGCGGGCGTGTAGTAGTTGAGACCCAGCGCGTCCAGCGGCTGGTTGATCAGCTCCAGATCGCCGTCGAGGACGTAGTCCCAGTCCGTGAGACCCGCCGTCGCCACGTACAGCGACTCCGGGTAGGCGCCGTGCAGCATCGGCCCGTGGAACACACCGTTGGCCAGGTCGTCGATCCTCGCGGCCGCCGCCAGATCCGCCGGGTCCTGCGAAAGCGGCCGCACCACCGAGGAGTTGAGGCTGACCGCGACCGTGTTGCGGGCCGGCATCACCGACCGCAGCGCGGACGCGCCCAGCCCGTGCGCCAGGTTCAGGTGGTGCGCGGCGCGCAGCGAGGCCGCCGGGTCCGTACGGCCCGGGGCGTGCACCCCGGAGGCATAGCCCAGGAACGCGCTGCACCACGGCTCGTTGAGCGTGATCCACTGCTCCACCCGGTCGCCCAGCGCCTCGCCGACGATCTGCGCGTACTCCGCGAACCGGTACGCCGTGTCACGCTCAGGCCAGCCGCCCGCGTCCTCCAGCTCCTGCGGCAGGTCCCAGTGGTAGAGCGTGACCGCCGGCTTGATGTCCCTGGCCAGCAGCTCGTCCACCAGCCGCCGGTAGAAGTCCAGGCCCTTCTGCACCGCCGGGCCCCGGCCGGTCGGCTGCACCCGCGACCACGAGATGGAGAAGCGGTAGGCGCCCAGGCCCAGCTCCGCCATCAGCGCCACGTCGTCGCGGTAGCGGTGGTAGTGGTCGACAGCGATGTCACCGGTCTCACCACCGGCCGTCTTGCCCGGCGTATGGCTGAAGGTGTCCCAGATCGACGGCGTACGGCCGTCCTCCCGCACCGCGCCCTCGATCTGGTACGCGGACGTCGCCGCGCCCCACAGGAAGGCGGGCGGGAAGGTCACCGCAGTGGCCGGGTTCTCGGAGTCAGGCATGGAAGCGCTCCCAAAGGGGGTCGAGGAGACCGATGTCGGAGGGGGAGGGGAGGAGAGAAGGGGCCGGAGCGGCGCTGACCCGGCCCCCGGGAAAGATCAGCCCTTGACGGCGCCCTGCATGATGCCGCCCACGATCTGCTTGCCGAAGATCGCGAAGACCAGCAGCAGCGGCAGCGTGCCCAGCAGCGCGCCGGCCATGATCAGGGACTGGTCGGGGGTGTAACCGCGACCCAGGCCCGCGACCGCCACCTGCACGGTCGGGTTGCCCATCTGGGTCAGCACGAGGAACGGCCACATGAAGTCGTTCCAGGTCTGCACGAACGTCAGCATCCCGAGCACGGCCATCGCGGGCCGGGCCGCCGGGAACACCACGTGCCACACCACGCGCCAGCTGCTCGCGCCGTCCACACGAGCCGCCTCGATGATCTCGTCCGGCAGCGCCTGGATCAGGTACTGCCGCATGAAGAACACGCCGAACGCGCTCACCAGCGACGGAAGGATCACCGCCTGCAACTGGTCGGTCCAGTCGAGCTTGGCGACCATCATGTACAGCGGGATCACACTCAGCTGCGGCGGCACCATCATGGTGCCGATCACGATCAGCATCAGCGCGCCGCGGCCCCTGAACCGCAGCTTGGCGAAGGCGAAACCGGCGATCGTCGACATGAAGACGATGGTCAGTGCCGAAGTGCCCGCCACGATCGTGGTGTTGAGGAACGCCTCACCCAGGTTGGCGTCCTTCCAGGCGATCTCCAGCTTGTCGAACAGACCCGAACCGAACCAGAACGGCGGCGGCGTCTGCGCGAGCCGCTGGTTGTCACGCGAGGCGGCGATCGCCGTCCACACCAGCGGGAACAGCGACACGAGCGTGAACACGATGAGGATCGCGTACGCGATCGGGCCACCGTGCAGCTGCCCGCCGGCCCGCGCGGACTTCGGCAGCCGGGGGCGTTTGGTCTTCTCGACGGGCTTGGTCTCCGGGGGCGTCACAGTCGTCGTCACGGCCACAACTCCTTAGCTACTGGCGCGCAGCCGGCGCGAGATGACGTAGTTGACGATGCCGATGACGATCAGGATCAGGAACATCGTCCAGGCGATCGCCGAGGCACGGCCCAGGTGCTGGGCGACCCAGCCCTGCTCGTACAGATACAGGCCCAGCGTCTGGAACTGGTGCTCCGCGCCGCCGGAGGTGCCCTTGTTGGCGTCGAACAGCAGCGGCTCGCCGAACACCTGGCTCGCCCCGATCGTCGAGACGACACAGGTGAACAGGATCGTCGGACGCAGCGCCGGCAGCGTCACATGGATGAACTGCTGCCAGCGGTTGGCCCCGTCCAGGGCGGCCGACTCGTAGAGGTCGTGCGGGATCGCCTGCATCGCGGCGAGGTAGATCAGCGCGTTGTAGCCGGTCCAGCGCCAGATGATGATCGACGAGACGGCGATCTGCGAGGGCCACTTGTCGTTCTGCCAGTCGACCGGGTTGATGCCGACCGTGTCCAGCGCCCAGTTGATCATGCCGTAGTCACGGCCGAAGAGCAGCACGAACACCAGCGAGGCGGCGGCGATCGAGGTCGCGTACGGCGCGAGCATCGCGACCCGGAAGAACGTCGAGGCCCGCAGCTTGTAGTTGAGGATGTGGGCGATGCCCATCGCCATCAGCAGCTGCGGAACGGTGGAGATGATGCCGATGGTCAGGGTGTTCTTCGCCGCGTTCCAGAAGAAGTCGTCGTCGAAGATCCGGGTGTAGTTGCGCAGCCCGACCCAGTTCATGTCGGTCGGCGCGGTCAGCTCCACCTGGTGCAGCGAGGCCCAGCCCGTGTAGATCAGCGGGAACAGGCCGAACGCGATGAACAGCAGGAAGAACGGGGACACGAACGCGTACGGGCTCCAGCGGATGTCCCGCTGCCAGCGCCGGGACAGCCGGTCCCGGCGGCGCCGCTCCTTCTCCGCGGCGGCGTCCTCGGGCGGGCGGCCCGGGGCCGCGCCCCCCTTCACGGGGGGCGCGGCGGTGTCGTTGCGGGTGGCCATACGGGTCACTGGTCCAGCTTGTTGTCGATGGTCTTGATCGCGGACTCCCAGGCGTCCTTGGCCGACTTGCCCTTCGTCACCAGGATCACGCCGTTGTCCGACAGGCCCTGCATGATGATCTGGTCCTTCGGGCCGATCACCTGGACCGGGGCGGCCTTGGCGGCCTCGGCGAAGATCGGACCGATCTTCTGGTCACCGGTCATCTCGTTCGTCGCGCCCGTCACTTCGGGCATGGTGTAGGCGGACGGGGCGCTCGGGAAGCTGGCCTGCACCTTGAACAGCTTCGCCTGCTGCTCCGGCGCGGTCAGCCAGGTCACGAACTTCTGGGCTTCCTTCACGTTCTTGCCGCTCTTCGGCACGGTGAGGAAGGTGCCGCCCCAGTTGCCGCCCTTGGGCGCGACGGCCACGGCCCACTTGCCGGCGGCGTCGGGCTTCGCGTTGCCCTTGATCGTGCCCAGCATCCACGGCGGGCAGGCGATCGCGGCGAACTTGTTGTTGGCGATCGTGGAGTTCCAGGACGGCTGGAACTGGGTCTGCGACTGGACGAGGCCCTTCTCGGCGGCCTCCGCGGTTAGGTCGAAGGCGGCCTTGACGGCCGGGTTCGTCTTGTAGATGACCTCGCCGGAGGAGTCGTAGAACTTCTCCTTCTCGCTGCCGAGGATCGCGTTGATCAGACCGCCGGGGGAGTCCATGAAGAAGGTGCCCTTGGGAGCCTTCTCCTTGTACCGCTCGCCGACGTCGACGAGCTTGGCCCAGTCACCGGCCCACAGCTGGCCGACCTCGGCCGGATCGGTGGGCAGACCGGCCTGCTTGAAGAGGTCCGTGCGGTAGCAGATCGCCATCGGGCCGACGTCGGTGCCGAGGCCGATCGTCTTGCCGTCCTTGGTGGTGGCCTGCTGCCACTTCCAGGGCAGCCACTTGCTCTTGTCCACGCCCGGAGCCTTCGACATGTCCTCGAGCTTGTCGGCCTGGGTGGCCGTCACCTCGGCGATGTTGGCGACTTCGACGGCCTGGACGTCCAGCAGACCGCTGTTGGTGGTCAGGTGGTTCAGCAGCGCCGGGTAGTAGTTCTCGTTGCGCTCGACGACGTTCTGCTCGATCTTGATCTTCGGGTTGAGCTTCTCGTACTCGGCGTAGAGACCGGCTTCCTTGAAGCCCATGGTGCCGAAGAGGCCCACCGAGATCGTGGTCTTGCCGCCGCTGTCGCCGTCCGACGAGTCGGAGCCGCCGTTTCCGCCGTCGTCGGCACAGCCGGCCAGCAGCCCGGCGCCCAGCGACGCGACGGCCGCGACGACCATCGCCTTGCGGGCGGTTCGGATGCGTGCTCGCATGTCGTCCTCCTGTTGCCCTGACGTGCCGACCCCCCGGCCAACTGCATCGTCGGACCGTTTTCACGCGCTTAAGGCTCGGGCGGGGAACGTGCGGGTTGTGTATGTGTCAGGTAGTGTGGGAGCGCTCCCACCAGTGATGTGTTGAAGAGTCCCCGGTCGCGGCGGGGGTGTCAAGGGACCGGACAGGGAGAGATGCGTTCAGTTATCGGGCTGTTAACTGGACCCGGAACGGGCTCGGTTGAGGCCCGGGCAAGTGATATCAAGCCGATCCGGGCGCCGGTCGTACCGGCTTTCCCGGCCGAAGCGGAAGACCGGGGGCAGTAAGCCCTCGGCGGCAATCACAGGGCTGACGAGCCTGTTAAATTCCAGGCCAGTCGCAGAGTGCGGGCGTGGACGGGAAGGCGGAGCCCATGGCAACCCACGGAGCGCGGGGCCGAAGTGGTGGCCGGCCCACCCTCGAAGAGGTGGCGGCGCGCGCCGGTGTCGGCCGCGGCACCGTCTCGCGGGTGATCAACGGCTCGCCCCGGGTCAGCGACGCGACCCGCGCGGCCGTCGAGGCGGCGGTCGCGGAGCTCGGCTACGTCCCCAACACCGCGGCCCGCGCGCTGGCCGCCAACCGTACGGACGCGATCGCGCTGGTCGTGCCCGAGCCGGAGACCCGGTTCTTCGCGGAGCCGTACTTCTCGGACATGCTGAAGGGCGTCGGGGCGGCGCTGTCCGACACGGAGATGCAGCTGCTGCTGATCTTCGCGGGCAGCGACCGCGAACGCCGCCGCCTCGCGCAGTACCTGGCGGCGCACCGGGTCGACGGTGTCCTGCTGGTGTCGGTGCACGCGGACGACCCGCTGCCCGACCTGCTGGCCCAGCTGGAGATCCCGGCGGTGATCAGCGGCCCGCGCTCGTCGGCGGAGACCCTGCCGTCGGTCGACTCGGACAACTACGGCGGCGCCCGCCAGGCCGTCGAGCACCTGCTGTCCCGGGGCCGGACCCGGGTCGCCCACATCACCGGCCGCCTCGACGTCTACGGCGCCCAGCGCCGTGTCGACGGCTACCGCGAGGCCATGAGCGACGCCGGCCACCGGGTGGACGAGGGGATGATCGAGGCGGGGGACTTCACCGAGGAGGGCGGGCACCGGGCCATGGTGGCCCTGCTGGAGCGCCACCCCGACATCGACGCGGTCTTCGCCGCCTCCGACGTCACCGCATCCGGCGCCCGCCGGGCGCTGCGCGACGCGGGCCGCCGCATCCCGGAGGACGTGGCGCTCGTCGGCTACGACGACTCCGCCATCGCCCGCCACATGGAACCGCCGCTGACCAGCGTCCGCCAGCCGATCGAGGAGATGGGCCGCCGGATGATAGACCTCCTCCTCACCGAGGTCGCCGACCGCCGCCCGCTCGCGTCCCGCGGCCTGGAGCGCCGGCAGATGGTCCTGGCCACGGAGCTGGTGTCCCGGTCGTCGTCGTGACGTGACACCCGCTGCTGGACCGGTGGAGCAACTGGCCGGGGTGGACCGGGCCGTTCGGTCCGACCCGGCGGAACGGTTCCCCGGGGTGGGAAGGTTGGCGCGGTGGCGCCGCAGGGCCTCCACGCCGTCGTGCACGAACAGCCGCGCCCGGAGCGCCTCGCGGAGTTCGAACCGCAGCCCCTCAGACCCGCGCCGGTTCCGGCCGTCGCAGTAGGTATGCCGCCGCCGTCACGACCAGGACGGCCATGCAGGCGATGAACACCAGCCCCGCGCCCTCCAGGCCGATCGGGCCGGTCAGGAGGCCGACGCCGATCACGGGTACGGAGATGCCCGTGTAGGCGACCACGAACAGGGTCGAGATCACCGCCGCGCGCCGGCGCTCGGGGCTGGCCGCGGCCACGTCGGTGAGGGCGCCGCGGAAGGCCAGGCCCTGGGCGACTCCGCCGACGAGCGCGCTGGCGATCAGCAGGGACATCTGGTCCCACCGCAGCGCGCCGGCGAGCAGCGCCAGCCCGGCGAGGAGCCCGGCGCAGCCCAGCGGGAGGGAGTGCCGTACGCCGACCCGGCCGACCGCCAGCTGCCCGGCCGTCGAGGAGAAGAAGGCCAGCGCGACGATCAGCCCGCTCACGGCGTGGTCGTCCACGTGCAGGGACTCGGCGAGGAAGGCCGGGCTGACCGAGGTGAACACCCCGAACAGGGCGAAGCCGACGAAGGAGGCGGTGGCCGCGGGGCCGAACACCGCGCGCACCTGCGGGGGCAGAGCGGGCCGCTGCGGGCGTACGGTGCGCAGCGGCTGCCGCTCCCTGACCGTCTCCGCGAGCCGCAGCAGGACGGCGGCCGAGGCGGCCACCAAGGCGAGGTGGGTGACGAACGGCAGGTACAGCGGCCATGCGGCGTACTGGGCGAGCAGCCCGGAGAGCAGGGGACCGCAGCCCAGCCCGCCCATGTTGGCGGCCGTCGCCACGAACGTGGCCCGGGAGGTGCCGCCCTCGGGGGCCAGCTCCATCACGTACGCCGTGGCGGCGCCGGTGAACAGCCCGGCGGACAGCCCCGACAGCAGCCGCCCCGCGTAGAGCCAGCCGAGGCCGGTGGCGCACAGGAAGCAGACGGCGCTCAGCGCCGCGAAGCCCAGGCCGCACAGCAGCACCGGGCGCCTGCCCACGGCGTCCGAGGCGTTGCCGGCCAGCAGCAGCACACCGATCACGGCGAAGGCGTAGAGGGCGTACACCACGGTGACCGTCAGCTCGGAGAAGCCGAACTTGTCCTGGTAGAGGGGGTAGAGGGGCGTCGGCAGTGTGGTGCCGGCCATGCAGACGGCGAACACCGCCCCGCTGAGCACACACGCGCGCCATCCCGGGCGTCGACCGTCCATGCCGCCGACGGTAGCCAGAGCGCCGCGCCGCCCCGGAGAGGCGCGCAAAAAGCTTCAGCCGGTGGCTTCTTCCGAAGCCACCGGCTGATTACTCAGGGTGAGTGACGGGACTTGAACCCGCGGCATCCTGGACCACAACCAGGTGCTCTACCAGCTGAGCTACACCCACCATGACCGGCTTGGAGGTCAGTGACTTCCCTGACCGGCCGAGAAAAAGTGTACAGGGTCCGAAGGGGTGCTCGCGCCCGGCTTTCGCGGCGCCCCTCGACGAGCCCCCGGCCGGCCCTACTGAGCAGGCAGAACGTGCTTCGCCGCGATGGTCTTCGCGGTGTCGGAGTCGGGCCCGGGCTGGGGGACGAACACGGCCTCGCGGTAGTACCGCAGTTCCGCGATCGACTCGCGGATGTCGGCGAGCGCGCGGTGGTTGCCGTTCTTCTGCGGGCTGTTGAAGTACGCCCGCGGGTACCAGCGGCGGGCCAGTTCCTTGACCGACGACACGTCGACGATCCGGTAGTGGAGGTAGTTCTCCAGCGTCGGCATGTCGCGCAGCAGGAAGCCGCGGTCCGTGCCGACGGAGTTGCCGCACAGCGGGGCCTTGCCGGGCTCCTTGACGAACTCCCTCACGTACGTCAGGACCTGGTCCTCGGCGTCCTTCAGGGTGGTCCCGGCGGCGAGCTCCTCGAGCAGCCCGGAGGCGGTGTGCATCTGACGCACCACGTCCGGCATCGTCTCCAGCGCCTGCTCCGGCGGCCGGATGACGATGTCCACGCCTTCACCGAGCACGTTCAGCTCGGAGTCGGTCACGAGGGCGGCCACCTCGATGAGCGCGTCGTCCGACAGCGAGAGGCCGGTCATCTCGCAGTCGATCCACACCATGCGATCGTTCATGTGTCTAACCTTACGGCCCGCCGCCACCGGCCGGGCCGCCCGTGCCGGGAAAGCCGGAGGGCCCGCGAGGAGACGTGCTCCTCCCGGGCCCCGGCTACCGGATCAGGGTGCGCTGCGCTGCCCGGGCAGGCTCGCCGACAGGGCGGGGGACTGGCCGACCGCGCTCGCCGCCGCCGTACGACGGGACTGCAGCGGCACCGGGTGCTCCGGGTGGAGCGGGGTCGGTGCCTGGCCGGGCTGCCCCGGGTGCCCGGCGTGGCCCGGATGGCTCGGCATGCCGGAGCCGCCCGGAGCGCTCTCGGTCTCCTGGGGCCGCTCGCCCTGCGGGCGCCGGGCGCGGTAGGCGGCCCGGTAGGCGGCCGGGGACGAGCCCAGCTGGCGGCGGAAGTGCCCGCGCAGGGCCACCGGCGACCGGAAGCCGCAGCGCCCGGCCACCTCGTCCACCGAGTAGTCCGACGTCTCCAGCAGGCGCTGCGCCTGGAGCACCCGCTGGGTGATCAGCCACTGCAGCGGAGCGCTGCCGGTCAGCGAGCGGAAGCGGCGGTCGAACGTACGCCGGCTCATGTACGCGCGTGCCGCCAGGGTCTCCACGTCGAACTGTTCGTGGAGGTGCTCCAGCGCCCAGGCGACGACCTCGGCGAGCGGGTCGGCGCCGATCTCCTCTGGTAAAGACCTGTCGAGGTAGCGCTCCTGCCCGCCGCTGCGGCGCGGTGGCACGACGAGGCGCCTGGCCAGGGCCCCGGCCGCCTCGTTGCCGTGGTCCGTGCGCACGATGTGCAGGCACAGGTCGATGCCCGCGGCCGTGCCCGCCGACGTCAGCACGTCGCCGTCGTCGACGAACAGCTCGCGCGGGTCCACGTGCACCGACGGATAGCGCTTGGCCAGCGTCGGTGCGTACATCCAGTGTGTCGTCGCGGGGCGGCCGTCCAGCAGGCCCGCCGCCGCGAGGACGAAGGCGCCGGTGCACAGCCCGACGATGCGGGCGCCCTCCTCGTGGGCGCGGCGCAGCGCGTCGAGCGCCTCCTCCGGTGGCGGAGAAGTGATCGAACGCCAGGCCGGTACGACGACCGTGCCCGCGCGTGAGATCGCTTCCAGGCCATGTGGTGCGGTGAGTTCGAGTCCCCCGGTGGTCCGTAGCGGACCGTCCTCGCCCCCGCACACCAGCAATCGGTAGCGCGGTACGCCGGCGTCCTGGCGGTCAACCCCGAACACCGACAGCGGTATGGAACTCTCGAAGATGGGGCCGCCGCTGAACAGCAGCACCGCGACGATCTCCTTGCGGCGTCGCCCGGAAAGTTTCCGGGCCGCGGCTTCCGGCGCGGCAGTGGAGTCGTGGCTCATACTGCTAAGCCCCCCTCGGTGGTCGCGGCTCCTCGGTTGTGTCGCTCCTGCACGTTTCCCCTCGGTCCTGCACGAGTCCCCCGCCGTAGACAGTCAAGATCGAATCTACTGTGTCGCGTCGTGCCGGAGTGGCCGGTTCACCACTCGGCACATTGTCGACTTGGCAACTTGGCGTGAAGCATTCGATCACGAAGCGTTGCACTCGTGGGGCGTGCAGGGAAGTGCGCCTTGTCGCAGTGGCCAATCCACGTAGGGTGCGCAGACCCCCTGAGGCCCTTTCCGTGCAGGTCGAACGGGGTCTGGGGGGTAGGGGGAGCGGGGGATGCACGGGGGCGTGAAGTTGGCTGAAAAGTGACGTGCGCGTGCGCGGAAACCGGTCAGCCGACCGGTGTATCTCCTCCGGTGTGCCGTCCGCCACGGTGGGACCCGGTTCCGGTGCGGTGGTGCCGGCCCCGGTGGGGTGCCCGGTCCTCGGCCGTGAGCCGGGCCGCGCCGCGCTCGGACTGGCGCAGCAGGACCCGGCAGGCGCCCGTGACGGCCGCGAGCCCGAGGGCCGTGCCGGCGGCGCCGGCCAGAGAGGCGCCGTAGGCGAGGAGTACCACCGGGACGAGCAGGCAGCTGAAGACGGCCCAGCGAACCACATCCGTCGCGGTGTCCCGCGGCGGCGGGGTCGCGCGGTCCGCCTCGGCGGCGGGGCGGGGTCCGGACATGCGTGCTCCCTGTGGCGTGACTCTCGGGGTTCAACGTGCGGCGGGGGCGTCGGTCACTGGTTGCCCCGATCACCTCCGCGGGTAAGTGAATCCTGTGCAAACCGCCTGTACAGGGCAGCAACCATTGCGTTACGGGCGGTGCCTCGTGCATGCTCCCTGGAACCCGCGCGCACCGTGAGCGGGATCTGGGCTAAGGAGGCGTGCCGCCGTACCCTTGAGGGTATGGGGGTGGGAAGACCATTCCCGGACACAGCTCCGCCGCACACTGTTGTCCCCCATATAAGGATCACAACGCCGAGACAGCCATGGCCGGTCACGAATTCTTCGAACCCGCGGACCGCAAGCGGCCCGTCGCCGATCCCACGGCGGCCGAGCCCCTGGCGGCGGAAGAGCCACGCCATTCCTGCGATCCCGCCTTCAAGCACGGGGTCGTCGTCGGCTTCGACGGCTCCACGTCCAGTGAGCGCGCCCTGGCGTACGCGATCGGCATGGCCCACCGCTCCGGGTCGGGCCTGATCATCGTGCACGTCGCCAACCGCCTGCCGACCACGGTGTGGGCCGGCTGCGAGCCGCCCGTGTTCGTGGACGTGCCGGACCACCGCACCGAGGTGCTCGGTCTCGAACTGGCCTGTGCGGACTACCTCGCCGAGGTGCCCTGGATCCTGGTCGAGCGCGGCGGTGACATCTGCCACGAACTCGAAGAGGTCGGCCGGGAGTACGAGGCCGACGCGATCGTCGTCGGCTCCACCCACGGCATCGTGGGGCGCATCTTCGGCTCGGTCGCGGGGCGCCTCGCCAAGCGGGCGCAGCGGCCCGTCATCGTCATTCCCTGACGCTCGGTTCCTTCGTGCGACGCGCGAATCTACTCGTGCGTAGAAGGTGTTTGTGCCCTTGTGAAGGGCATATACGGGACACCGCACAACTGCACATGCACGAAGGGAGCCCGCCGTGGACAAAGACGTCTCCGCGGGAAGCGGAATCACGACCGTGGCCGGTCGACTCGCCCTGGGAATCACCCTGTTGGCCTTCGGGCTGGGGCACACCGCTGTGATCGACGGCGTATCGGCCGCTGACGCCTCATCAATCGCCCAGTACGTGGGGGGTATTGCGCTCTTCGTCGCGGGGCTGGTGGCCCTGCGGGAGGGTGACGGCGTCGGTGGTACGGCGTTCTCGGTGCTCGGGGCGCTGTGGTTCACGTGGGCCGTGTCCGACGGTGCCTCCGGCAACGGGGCAGGTCTGTTCCTGCTGTTGTTCGCCCTGGCGGCGCTGTCGCTGACGCTCGCGGGCGGGGAGCAGCTCGGTCAGGTGATGTACGGGCTGTTCTTCGTCGCGCTGCTGCTCATGGCGGTCGCCGAGTTCGCCGGCAACGACGGACTCACCAAGGTGGGCGGGTGGTTCGCCGTGGCCGCGGGGGCGGTGGCCTGGTATGCGGCGACCGCGATGCCGGCGCACTGGCCCACGGCCCTTCCGCGGCGTGCTGCCGGCCGGGGCGTGACGGCCACCGGTTAGCCGCGCGGGCCGGGGAGTTGGGCGGCTTCCCGGCGATGAAAACGGACCCCCTGTGCTTGGTGGCAGCACGTGGGGGTCCGTCCTCATCGTTCGGCCTGTGCAGGTGCGTTGGGGTTGTTCGCGCCGTTCCCCGCGCCCCTGAGAAGAAGGCCTCTACTCCACCGTCACCGACTTGGCCAGGTTGCGGGGCTTGTCGATGTCACGGCCGAGCGCCAGGGCCGTGTGGTACGCCAGGAGCTGGAGCGGGATGCCCATCAGGATCGGGTCCAGCTCGTCCTCGTTCTTCGGGACGACGATCGTCTCGTCCGCCTTCTCCTGGGGCTGGTGGGCCACCGCGAGGATCCTGCCGCTGCGGGCCTTGATCTCCTCCATGGCGGCGCGGTTCTTCTCCAGGAGGTCGTCGTCGGGGACGATCGCGACCGTCGGGAGGGCCGGCTCGATGAGGGCCAGCGGGCCGTGCTTGAGCTCCGAGGCGGGGTAGGCCTCGGCGTGGATGTAGGAGACCTCCTTGAGCTTCAGGGAGGCCTCACGGGCCACCGGATAGCCCCGGACGCGGCCGATGAAGAGCATCGAGCGGGCCTCGGCGAACTGCTGGGCCAGCTTCTTGACGTCCTCCTCCTGCTCCATGATCTCGGCGATCTGCGCGGGCAGCTTGCGCAGGCCCTCGATGATCCGCTTGCCGTCCCGGACGGAGAGGTCACGGGTGCGGCCGAGGTGGAGGGCGAGGAGGGCGAAGGCGACCGTGGTGTTGGTGAAGCACTTGGTGGAGACGACGCAGACCTCGGGTCCGGCGTGCACGTAGATGCCGCCGTCCGCCTCACGGGCGATCGCCGAGCCGACCACGTTCACCACGCCCAGGACGCGCGCGCCCTTGCGCTTCAGCTCCTGCACGGCGGCCAGCACGTCGTAGGTCTCGCCCGACTGGGAGACCGCGACGTAGAGGGTGTCGGGGTCGACGACCGCGTTGCGGTAGCGGAACTCCGAGGCCGGCTCGGCGTCGGCGGGGATGCGGGCCAGCTCCTCGATCATCTGGGCGCCGATCATGCCCGCGTGGTACGAGGTGCCGCAGCCGAGGATCTTCACGCGGCGGATCCGCCGGGCCTCGCGGGCGTCGAGGTTCAGGCCGCCCAGGTGCACGGTGGAGAAGCGGTCGTCGATGCGGCCGCGCAGCACGCGGTCCACGGCGTCGGCCTGCTCGTGGATCTCCTTGTGCATGTAGGTGTCGTGGCCGCCCATGTCGTAGGAGGCGGCCTCCCACTCGACGGTGGTGGGCTCGGCGGTGGTGCGGGTGCCCTCGGTGGTGTAGGTGCGGAAGTCGTCGGCCTTGAGGGTGGCCATCTCGCCGTCGTCGAGGGTGACGATCTGGCGGGTGTGAGCGACCAGCGCGGCGATGTCCGACGCGACGAACATCTCCTTCTCGCCGATGCCGAGGACGACCGGGGAACCGTTGCGGGCGACCACGATCCGGTCGGGGAAGTCGGCGTGCATGACGGCGATGCCGTACGTGCCCTCCACGAGCCGGAGGGTCTCGCGGACCTTGTCCTCCAGCTTGGTCGCCTGCGAGCGGGCGATGAGGTGGGTCAGGACCTCGGTGTCGGTCTCGGAGAGGAACTCGACGCCGTCCGCCTCCAGCTTGCGGCGCAGGTCGGAGGCGTTGTCGATGATGCCGTTGTGCACGACGGCGACCTTGTCGTCGGCCGACATGTGCGGGTGGGCGTTGACATCCGACGGGGCGCCGTGGGTCGCCCAGCGGGTGTGGGCGATGCCGGTCGTGCCCTTGAAGCGGGCCGGGACCTTCGCCTCCAGGTCACGGACGCGGCCCTTGGCCTTGACCATCTTCAGGCCGGACGCCTTCGGGGACGTGACGACGATGCCCGCGGAGTCGTAGCCGCGGTACTCCAGCCGCTGGAGGCCCTCCAGGAGGAGGGGCGCGACGTCACGCTTCCCGATGTAACCGACGATTCCGCACATATATACGTATTCCTAGCCGTAGACGATGCGCCGCAGCTGCCGGAGCGAGAGCTCCGGCGGGGCCACCGCGCGGTATTTGAGGTCCGCCTCGATCCGCTCGAAGATCGCCGCGTTCACCAGGCCCTGGGCCTGGAGCTCGCGGTGGCGGCGACGGACGTACTCCTCGGTCGTCTCGTCGAAGTAGGCGAGCACGTCCTGGATCACACGCAGCGCCTCGCCCCGGCCGAGGGCGGTGGACCGCGTCAGATGATCAACGAGTTCGTCGTGCACTCGCTAGATCCTGGGGTACCGGCGACTCTTTCGCAAGAATTCTGCCCGTTTTCGGGCAAGCGCCTGTTGGGATCCCTTGGGGGAACGTTGAACGTGTCATGAGCGCCTGTTCGTGAGGCGTCCACCGGATGTCCGGCATTCCGTTGCCCGAGGCGTCGATTTTTGGACGCCATGGACACTCCTCGTATGGGCGTACCCGAGCGGCTCGCCGAGCGCATGAGCATGGCCGAGCAGCACGAGTACCTGCGCACCCGGTTCTCCCGGCGCACGATGATCAGAGGCGGAGCCGTCACACTCGGCGCCGTCGCGGGTGGCGCCTTCGTGCCGGGCGCCACCGCACAGGCGGCCGTACCGACCGCCCGCACCGCCCCCGCCACCGAGACCGTCGACGGCGCGCTCGTCGCCCCCTTCGGCCGCCACCTCGCCTACGGCACCGACCCGCGCACGGAGATGACCGTCTCCTGGCAGGTCCCGGTAGCCGTCAAGAAGCCGTTCATCCGCATCGGCGCCCACCCCACGGACCTCTCCCGCAGGATCGACGCCGAGGTCCGCACCCTCTTCACCCCGGCCGGTGTCGGCGCGAGCGGCAACCACACCCAGTACTACGTCCACGCCAGGCTGACCCACCTGCGCCCGGGCCGGACGTACTACTACGGCGTCGGCCACCAGGGCTTCGACCCGGCCGAGCCGCACCTGCTGGGCACCCTCGGCACCTTCACCACCGCCCCCGCGCACAAGAAACCGTTCACCTTCACGGCCTTCGGCGACGAGGGCGTCAGCTACCACGCGCTCGCCAACAACAGCCTGCTGCTCGGCCAGAACCCGGCGTTCCACCTGCACGCGGGCGACATCGCGTACGGCGACCCGGCCGGCCAGGGCAGGACCGACGACACCGGCTTCGACTCGCGGATCTGGGACCAGTTCCTCGCCCAGACGGAGTCCGTCGCCAAGTCCGTGCCGTGGATGCCCGCCTTCGGCAACCACGACATGGAGGCCTGGTACTCGCCCAACGGCTACGGCGGCGAGGAGGCCCGCTGGACCCTCCCGGACAACGGCCCCGACAGGAAGAACCTCCCGGGTGTCTACTCCTTCATCCACGGCAACACGGCCGTCATCTCGCTCGACGCCAACGACATCTCCTTCGAGATCCCGGCCAACCTGGGCATCTCCGGCGGCACCCAGACCACGTGGCTGGAAGCCCAGCTCAGGAAGTACCGGGCCGCGCACGACATCGACTTCATCGTCGTGTTCTTCCACCACTGCGCCTACTGCACCTCCACCTCCCACGCCTCCGAGGGAGGGGTGCGGCAGGAGTGGGTGCCGCTGTTCGAGAAGTACACCGTGGACCTGGTCATCAACGGCCACAACCACCAGTACGAGCGCACCGACGTGATCAAGGGCGACAAGGTCGCCAAAAAACTCCCGATCGGCGGCACGGCCTACCCCGAGACCGAGGGCGTGGTCTACGTGACGGCCGGTGCGGCCGGGCGCAGTCTCTACGCCTTCAGCGCCCCGCTGTCGTACGAGGGCAACGAGCACGACGTGGAGTCCGTGGCCTCGTTCGTCAACGTCAAGGGCGGCAAGCAGAACGAGACCGTCGCCTGGTCACGGGTGCGCTACCTCGACTACTCCTTCCTGCGCGTCGACGTCACCCCCGCGCCGACGGGACGCCTGGCCACGCTGACGGTGCGCGGCATCGCCGAGAACGGTGACCAGGTCGACCACTTCACGGTGGCCCGCCGGGCGAAGTAGGCGCGCGTCCTACATCCGCTTGAGGACCGCCTGCTTGGCCAGGGCGAACTCCTCGTCCGTCAGCACGCCCGAGCGGTGCAGATCACCGAGCTCGCGCAGGCGGCGCAGCAGGGCGTCGTGATCGTCCTCGGCGGACGCGGCCGGAGCGGAAGGCAGTGCCGGCCGCGCGTCCACCGGGTCGTCGTCGGCGGACCGGGCCGGGTGCGGAAGCCTGGCCTGGACCGCCGCCGCGACCAGCGCCATCAGCGGGTCCTTCTTGAAGCCCCACAGCTCCACGGCGTTGGGGTCGTACTTGGGCGGCGTCTTGGTGGGCGCGTGCCGCACGGTGAAGCGCAGATGGCCGTTCTCCAGACCGGCCGCCGGGTGCCACTCCACGCCCGTGATGTCGGCGAGCGCCAGCGTGCGGGCGCCGGCGGCGGCCTTGGCGTCCTCCGTCTTCCAGTTCCACTCCAGGCGTATGCGCTCGCCGTCGAAACCGGCGGTGCCGTCCCCGGCGGACACCGACAGGGGGACGGAGGGGCCCGGCAGCAGGTACGCGTCGACCGGCCCGGCGGGGACCTGGTCGAGGAGCAGGGCGCTGCGGACCTCGTCCACGAAGTACTCCGCGACGCCGTACCGGTCGGACTCCACGATCAGCTGGTACGGGTCGTGGGGCTCGGTGAGCCGGCCGCCGGTGGCGTGCAGCAGCGGGTCGGCGCCGTCACGAAGCCGCAGCCTGAGCCGCCCGGCCTTCTTGCCCTGCTCCAGCGAGATGCCGGCCAACGCCCCCAGCGGCACGACCAGTTCACCCAGCTCCTTGCGTAACAGGCTGACGTTCTTGTCCCGTCCCGGAGTCAGCCGCAGTGCGTCCCCGTCGAAGGCCCATGTGCCGTCCTTCTGGATGATTTCCGCCATGGGGTGGATTGTTCCACCCGTCTCACGAGAGAGTGGTCCAGACCTCCTGGAGCTCAACGGCTCGTGAAGGGACACGCTTGTGAGAGATGGCCGTGTGAGACAGCACCCCAGAACGCTCCGCCTTCTCGGCTCCCTGCTGCTGGTCGCGATGACCGCCTCGGTGACCGGGGCCGCTCCCGCACCGGCGGCATCGCCCACCCCGCTCGACCGGGTGGTCCCCGCGCCCGCGTCGGCGGACCCGGGCGGATCCCCGTACCGGATCACCCGCGGCACGCACATCCGCGTCGACGGTTCCCGCGAGACCCGGGGTGTCGGCGAGTACCTCGCGAGGATCCTGCGCCCCTCGACCGGCTACCGCCTCCCGGTCACCGCCCAGGGCGCGGGCGGCATCCGGCTGCGCATCGCCGAGGGTCCCTTCGGCGCCGAGGGGTACCGGCTCGACAGCGGCCGGGGCGGCGTCACCATCACCGCCGCCCGGCCCGCCGGGCTTTTCCACGGCGTCCAGACCCTGCGCCAGCTCCTGCCCGCGGGCGTCGAGAGGGACTCCGTCCAGCCCGGCCCGTGGCTGGTCGCGGGCGGCACGATCAAGGACACCCCCCGCTACGGCTGGCGCGGCGCCATGCTCGACGTCTCCCGGCACTTCTTCACCGTCGACCAGGTCAAGCGCTACATCGACCAGCTGGCCCTCTACAAGATCAACAAGCTGCATCTGCACCTCAGCGACGACCAGGGCTGGCGGATCGCCGTCGACTCCTGGCCGCGGCTCGCGACCTACGGCGGTTCGACGCAGGTCGGCGGCGGGCCCGGCGGCTTCTACACGAAGGCCGACTACAAGGAGATCGTGCGGTACGCCGGCTCGCGCCATCTGGAGGTCGTGCCCGAGATCGACATGCCCGGCCACACGAATGCGGCGCTGGCTTCGTACGCCGACCTGAACTGCGACGGCGTGGCGCCGCCGCTGTACACCGGCACCGAGGTCGGCTTCAGCTCGCTGTGCGTCGGCAAGGAGATCACGTATGACTTCGTGGACGACGTGATCCGGGAACTCGCCGCGCTCACGCCGGGCAGGTACCTCCACATCGGGGGCGACGAGGCGCACTCCACGAGCCACGAGGACTACGTGACGTTCATGGACCGGGTGCAGCCGGTCGTCGCGCAGTACGGCAAGACCGTGGTCGGGTGGCACCAGCTGACCGGGGCGACCCCGGCGCCGGGCGCTCTCGCGCAGTACTGGGGGCTCGACGGCACCAGTGCCGAGGAGAAGGAGCGGGTCGCGAAGGCCGCGCGGAACGGGACGGGACTGATCCTGTCTCCGGCCGACCGGGTGTATCTCGACATGAAGTACACGAAGGAGACGCCGCTGGGGCTGTCCTGGGCGGGGTATGTCGAGGTGCGGCGGTCGTACGACTGGGATCCCGGGGCGTATCTGCCGGGGGTGCCGGGGGATGCGGTGCGGGGGGTCGAGGCGCCGATGTGGTCGGAGACGCTGGAGAATTCCCGGCACATCGAGTACATGGCGTTTCCGCGGTTGCCCGGTGTTGCCGAGCTGGGGTGGTCGTCGGCGGCTTCTCACGACTGGGAGCGGTACAAGGTTCGGCTTGCCGCGCAGGCTGAGCGGTGGGACGCCCTGGGGATCGACTATTACCGGTCGCCCCAAGTGCCGTGGCCTGCGGCCGGCGGTCGGTGACTCGGCTGCGGGTGCGTGGGGGCTGGTCGCGCAGTTCCCCGCGCCCCTGAAAGATGCGCGGTTCCCCGCGCCCCTGAAGGGGCGCCCCCCGCAAGCAAGATGACGGGCACCCCGGAGGACCGTACTCCGGGGTGCCCGTCTGCTCGGGGTGATCAGAGGTCCGCTATGGGGTTCCTCAGGGTGCCCACCAGCTGGAGGGCGCCGGACGGGTCCGACAGGTCCACCATCTGTTCGTTGTTGCGGAGCTGGAGGCGGTTGAGGCAGGAGAGGGCGAACTCGGGGGCGAACATGTCGTACTGCTTGAACTTGTCGGCGAGTTCGGGCTTCGACGCCTGGTAGGCGCGGGTGACGTCCGCGACCGTGCGCCAGAAGTCGTCCTCCTCCAGGATGCCCTCGGTGGCGAGGTTCGCCGCGAGGAAGCGGAAGAAGCAGTCGAAGACGTCCGTGAAGATCGACAGGAGCTTCTTGTCCTCCGGGACCTCAACGCGCAGCCGCTCGACCGTCGGCGGCAGCACCGCGTCCGGGTCCATGACCGCGATCTCCTCGGCGATGTCCTTGTAGATCGCCCGCTGCACGACCCCGTCCTTCAGCACGAGGATGACGTTCTCCCCGTGCGGCATGAACACCAGGTCGTAGGCGTAGAAGCTGTGGAGCAGGGGAGTGAAGTAGGCCTGGAGGTAGCGGCGCAGCCACTCCGTGGGGGCGAGACCCGACTGCTCGATCAGGGCGCCCGCGACCGACGCCCCCTGGTGGTCGACGTGGACCAGCGAGGCCATGGTGGCCAGCTGCTCGCCCTCCCGGAGGGACGGCACCGGGCTCTCCCGCCACAGCGCGGCGAGCATCTTGCGGTAGGGCGAGTAGCGGTCCGTCGCCTGCTCGTACTCCAGGTGCCGGTAGCCGACGGCCGCCCGCTCCCGGATGATCGACAGGCCCGTGGACCGCAGCACCGGGTCGCCCTCGATGAGCTGGGCCAGCCAGTCGTTGATCGCCGGGGTGGCCTCCATGTAGGCCGCCGACAGGCCCCGCATGAAGCCCATGTTGATGACCGACAGGGCGGTTTTGACGTAGTGCTTCTCGGGGCTGGTCCTGTTGAAGAACGTCCGGATGGACTGCTGGGCCAGGTACTCGTCGTCGCCCTCTCCCAGGCACACCAGGTGCCGGCGGGCGACCTCGGCGGCGAAGGTGACGCTGAGCTTGTTCCACCACTGCCAGGGGTGGACCGGGATGAGCAGGTAGTCGGCCGGGTCGAGGTCCTGCTCGCGCAGGACGCCGTGGAAGCGCTCCACGGTCTCCGCGCCCAGCTCCTCGCGCAGGAACGACTCGTACTCGATGCCGACACCGGCGGTGAACGCGGCACGGGACCGGTGCGCGGCCAGCCACACCAGCCGCACCGGGCTCGCCGTCTCCGGCGCGTACGACAGGTACTCGTGGATGCCGAAGCCGAGCCGCCCGTTGTTGGCGACGAAGCAGGGGTGGCCCTCGGTCATGCCGGTCTCGATGGCCTGGAAGTCGCCGCGGGCGAGTTCGGCCGCCGTGACGTGCGGCTTGGTGAGCTTGTAGCAGGTGCCGGAGAGGGTGGAGGAGATCTCCTCCAGGTAGACCGGCAGGATGTCGTCGCCCAGGCCGAGGGACTTCTGCAGTTCGATGAAGAAGTCCAGCGCGGCGAGGGGGAGTTCGGAGCCGTCCCGGTGGCGGGTGATCGACTCGGCGTCCACCTGCCAGTGGTCCAGGGCCCGGCGGGCGGCCGTGAAGCGGTAGCTCGTCAGGCCGTCGTCGCTGCGGACGACGTACTGCTCCCCGTCCTCCTCGGGGGTGATCAGCCGCTCGTGCGCGAACTCGGCGAGGGCTTTGCGGATCAGGAGGCGGTTGGCCCGCGCCCAGCGGTGGGGGGACAGATGCGCTACGGCGTCGGACAGGGTCATACGGCTACTCCTCGGGCGGCCAGGAACTGTGCGCGCGTGCAGAAGCTGAGCAGGGCGCGCTTCTCCGGCTTGTCGATCTCACGCTCGGGCACGAAGCCGACGGCCTCGTTGAGCGCGTGGACTGCCTTGTTGCTCACGTCGGGCTCCACCACGACCCGGCGGGTGCGCGGGTCGGCGAACAGCTCGTCCATCACGGCGGTGATGACGGCCCTGGTGAAACCGTGGATCGGACGGTCGGTCGGTGCGACCAGGAAGTGCATGCCGACGTCGCCGGGCTCCGGGTCGTACAGGCCTTCCAGCTCGACATACCGGGGGTCGTACTTCTCCATCAGGAACGCCGGCCGGCCCTCGTGCAGGCCGATGAACGCGTCGTGGTGCTCGTGCGCGGCGATCCGCATGTACTCGCGCTCGACGTCCTGGAGTTTCGCGTCCTGCATCATCCAGTAGGCCGCCTTGGGGTGGGTGACCCAGGAGTGCAGCAGCTCGGCGTCCCTCAGGGGGTCCAGCGGGCGGACGGTGAGCGTTCCGATGCCGGTGGTGGCGCTCATACGGCGAACTCCTGGAACGCGATGGTCTTCTCCACCGGGTAGTACTCGCTGCCGAGCAGCTCGCGGATGATGTACGCGTTCCGGTAGGGGCCCATGCCCAGGTCCGGGCTGGTGATGCTGTGCGTGTGCACGCCGGCGTTCTGCAGGAAGACGCCCCGGCCGGTGACGTCGATCGCGTAGTTGCGGGCGACATCGAAGTTGCCGTGGGAGTCGTAGACCAGGCGGTCCTTGACCGGGGCCAGGAACTCCGGCTCGGCGTACTTGTAGCCCGTGGCCAGGACCAGGCCCTGCGAGGCCAGCTCGAACTCCTTGCCCTGCTCCTCCTGGCGGAAGCCGAGCGTGTACGTGCCGTTCTCGTGACGCGCGCTGGTCAGGGCGGAGTTGGTGATGAGCCGGGTGGGGACCGGGCCGCCGAGGTTCTTCTGGTAGAGCAGGTCGAAGATCTCGTTGATGAGGTCGCCGTCGATGCCCTTGAACAGGCCCTTCTGCTCGGCCGTGAGGCGGTAGCGGGTCGCCTCCGGCAGCTCGCGGAAGTAGTCGACGTACTCGGGGGACGTCATCTCCAGCGTGAGTTTGGTGTACTCCAGCGGGAAGAAGCGCGGCGAGCGGGTGACCCAGTTCAGCCGGTAGCCGTGGACGTCGATCTCGCTGAGCAGGTCGTAGTAGATCTCGGCGGCCGACTGGCCGGAGCCGACCAGCGTGATCGAGTCCTTCCTCTGCAGCTCCGCCTTGTTGTCCAGGTAGCGGGAGTTGTGGATGAAGTCGCCGCCCAGGCCCTGGCAGGCCTCGGGTATGTGGGGCGGGGTGCCGGTGCCCAGGACCAGGTGACGGGCCCGGTAGGTGTCGCCGGCCGTGGTCCGCACGACGTACAGCTCGTCCTCGTACGTCACCTCGGTCACCGTCGTGCCGAAGCGGATGCTGCTCAGTTTGCCCGCGGCCCAGCGGCAGTAGTCGTCGTACTCGACGCGCAGCGGGTAGAAGTTCTCGCGGATGTAGAACGAGTACAGCCGGCCCTTCTCCTTCAGGTAGTTCAGGAAGGAGTACGGGGACGTCGGGTCGGCGAGGGTGACCAGGTCCGACATGAACGGGGTCTGGAGGTGGGCACCGTCCAGGAACATGCCCGCGTGCCACTCGAAGTCGGGCTTGGACTCCAGGAAGACGCCGTCGAGCTCGTCGATCGGCTCGGTCAGGCAGGCCAGGCCGAGGTTGAAGGGGCCGAGCCCGATCCCCACGAAGTCATGGGTTCTGGTCGGGTTGTCAGGACGCGCGGTCAAGGGACTCTCCCAGGTACTGCTCGGCGTGGCCGGCGATCAGGTCGAGGACGGCGGCGATGTCGGACGCCTGCGTCTCGGGGTTGAGCAGGGTGAACTTCAGGTAGTGACGGCCGCCGACCTTGGTGCCCGCGACGATGGCGTCACCGGAGGCGAACAGGGCCTTGCGGGCGTAGAGGTTGGCGCGGTCGATCTCGGCGGGGTCGGTGACGGCCGCCGGGATGTAGCGGAAGACCAGCGTCGACAGGCTCGGCTCGACGACGACGTCGAAGCGCGGGTCGGCGGCGATCAGCTTCCAGCCCTCCCGGGCCAGATCGCACACCTCGTCGAAGAGCTGCCCGATGCCGTCGGCGCCCATGGTCCGCAGGGTCATCCACAGCTTGAGGGCGTCGAAGCGGCGGGTGGTCTGCAGGGACTTGTCCACCTGGTTGGGGATGCGCTCCTCCACCATGCGGCGCGGGTTGAGGTACTCGGCGTGGTAGGTGGCGTGGCGCAGCGTGGCGGCGTCCCGCACCAGCACGGCCGACGAACTCACCGGCTGGAAGAAGGACTTGTGGTAGTCGACGGTGACCGAGTCGGCGCGCTCGATGCCGCTGATGCGGTCCCGGTGCTTCAGGGAGGCCAGCAGGCCGCAGCCGTACGCGGCGTCGACGTGCATCCAGGTGCCGAACTGCTCGCACAGTTCGGCGATCTCGGGCAGCGGGTCGATGGAGCCGAAGTCGGTGGTGCCGGCGGTGGCGACGACGGCCATGGGGACGAGGCCGTCCTTCGTGCAGCGCTCCAGCTCGCGGGCGAGCGCGACGGTCTGCATGCGCTTGTCGTGGTCGACGGGTATGGAGATGACGGCGTCCTGGCCGAGGCCGAGCAGCTTCGCGGACTTCTTCACGCTGAAGTGGCTGACCTCGGAGGCGAAGATGCGCAGTTTGGCCAGGGAGTCGGTCTTCGCCTCCTCACGGGCCAGCAGCAGTGCCTGGAGGTTGGACTGGGTGCCGCCGGAGGTGAACACGCCGTCGGCGGCCGGGCCGAGGCCGATCCGCTCGGTCGTCCAGTCGATGAGTTTCCGCTCGATGAGCGTGCCGCCGGCCGACTGGTCCCAGGTGTCGAGGGAGGAGTTGACGGCGGACAGGACGGCCTCGCCGAGCACGGCCGGGATGACGACCGGGCAGTTGAGGTGGGCGAGGTAGCGGGGGTGGTGGAAGTAGATCGCGTCCCGGAGGTAGACGTCCTCCAGTTCGTCGAGCACCGCGGTGGTGTCGTGCAGCGGCTGGTCGAGGTCGATCTCGTCGATGCGCGGGGAGAGCGCGTCGACGGTGATGCCGGTGAACGGCCGGTCGGTGGTGGCGAGTTTGGCGGCCACCCGCTCGACTCCGTCGGTCACGGAGCGGCGGTACTGCTCCGCGGTGGTGTCGTTGAGCAGGTGCGAGCGCATGTGGGGGTCCTCCGGTGGGGACAGTCCGGTGTGGGACGGGATGGGCTGATCTCCGGCGTCCGAAACTTAGGTAAGCCTAACCTGACTTGATCGAGTTGAGGGCGGGCTCTGCCGTGACCGTGGTCACTCGTGTCACCACGGTCCTGGTGGGAGCTGCGGCTACCCCTCGGCCCGCAGCTGCTCCTCGCTCACGCCCCGGCGCCAGTAGCCGACGAAGGTCACGCTGCGGCGGTCGATCCCGCGCTCGCGCACGAAGTGCCGGCGCAGCTCCTTCACGCACCCGGACTCGCCGGCGATCCAGACGTACGGCCGCTCGGCGGACGGGAGACGGGCGGCGCGGAGAGCGTCGAGGGCCATGAGAGCGCCCTCGGTGCCCCGTTCCTCCCTGACGAGCCAGGTGATCTCGGCGTCGGCCTCGGTCGCCAGGTCCTGGATGTCGCCGGCGTGCGGGACCTCCAGCCAGACCCGGGCGCGGGTGCCGGCCGGCAGCGCCTCGATGATGGCCGAGGCGGCGGGTACGGCGGTCTCGTCGCCCCATACGACGACGAGGTCGGTGTCCTGGGGCGGCCGGAAGCGGATCGCCCGGTTGTCGGCGACGGCCGGGCCGAGCAGCAGGACGCGGTCCCCGGCGGTGGCCCGGGCGGCCCAGCGGGAGGCCGGACCGGCCTGGACCGAGGCGCCCGGCTCGATGCCGTGCAGGGCGAAGTCGATGTCGATCTCGTCCGGGTCACGGCGCAGACCGCGCAGGGTGTACGAGCGCATCACGGCCCGTACGTCCTCCGGGAGTTCGCGCCAGCCCTGCCACCAGCCGTCCCCCAGTTCGAGCGGGACGACCGGCTCGGGCTGCCCCGGGTGCGGCAGGAACAGCGACAGGGACTGGTCGTGCCCGTCGGAGTGGAAGGCGTGCAGGTCCGGCCCGCCGAAGGTGACACGGACCAGGGACGGGCCGAGCCGCCTCGTCCGCACGACCTGAAGGGAGAAGAAGCGGAACGGGGCGGCTACGGCGGTAGTCACGTGCGGCTCCTGGGCGTCAGGAAGTGAGGGGGGTTCAGGCGACCTTCTTGGCCGACTCGATGGCCTTCGCGAGGTTCTCCACCAGCGGCGTGCACTTGTCGTACGACAGGATCGGCTCGGGCGAACGCGCGATGACCTGCCCGGCCTTGACCGCGGGCAGCTTCTTCCAGGTCGCCTCGGTGATGTCGGCCGGCTGGATGGTCGAGGCGCGGTCGTCCATCATGATGATGTCCGCCGGGTACTTGTCGACGTTCTCCCAGCTGAGGTTCTCGAACCAGCCGCCGTTGGCCTCCATGGCCTTCTTCGGGGGCTCGACGAGGTTCACGCCGAGGGCCTTGAAGTACTCCAGGTCGATGGAGAAGTTGGAGCCGGAGACGTAGAAGATGGCGTCCGAGGCGGAACCGGCCAGCACCTTGATCTCGGGGCGGGACTTGGCGGCCTTGCGCAGCCGCTCGGAGGCGGCCTCGAACCGCTTCTTCGCCTCGACGACCTTCGCGGCCTTCAGGTCGGCGCCGAGGGACTCGGCGAGTTCGGCCATGCGCTGCAGCGGCTTCGGCATCTGACGGTCGAAGACCGAGAGGGCCACGCTCGGGGCGAGCTTGGCGATCTTGTCCTTGGACGCCTCCGGGACGTACCAGAGGGTGCCGGCCGCGTCGAACGTGGTGGTGATGAGCACCTCGGGCTGGAAGGCCGCGTACTGCTCCACGTTGAACTGGTCGAACCGGTTGCCGAAGACGGTCAGCTTGCTGACGTCCATGTCGCCGGCCTGGACGTCGGCCTTGCCGTCCTTGGTCTTGGTCGGGCCGAAGACCCCCTCGACCTCGATGCCGTAGTCGTACAGCGCGGCGGCGACGCCGGTGAACGCGACGATCTTCGTGGGGACCTGGTCCAGGCTCACGGTCTTGCCGCGGTCGTCCTTGAAGGACCAGGGGCCGGACTTGGCGGCGCCCTTCGCGTCCGAGCCGCCGCTCTTGGAGTCCTCACTGCCACACGCGGTCACGAGGGCGCCGAGCCCGAGAGCGCCACCGGCGGCGAGCAGGCCGCGACGGGAGAAACGGGCGGTTCTGGCGTTCGACATGACGGGGTCTGCTTTCGTGCGTACGGAGCCACTGCGGGCACGGCTGTCAGCCGCTTGGCTGGAAACAAGCTTAGGTTAGCCTAACCTGCATTTGTGTCCAGGGCCCCCCTTGTTCGTGCCCGAGGTGTGTGAGGCGATGCCCGTAGGGGCGGTGATCCGGATCACGAGGCGCAAGGGCAGGGAGACTTCACCCAGGCAAGCGTGAAATCCCGCCACGCCGTGTGCAGTTGCACAGGGGTGATGGACGGTCGCTCAAATCGCGGCCGGCCAGTAGTCGTTGAGGGCTCCGGGAATGCGTAATGTGAGTCACATGTGATCCTGCTGTGAAAATTGTGAGTGACACCCAGCGTGGCGGACTGATACGTTCCCGGTGACCACCGAACCGAACATCGGTTCCCAATGCGCGCTTTTCACGGGGGAATGCTGCGCTATGTCTCGCGACGCCTTACGTGTCACCTTGCAGCCCATCGCACTCATGTGCCCGGCGCGGCCGCGTCCTGACCACCGCGGCCGGTGACTGCGTGATCTCTCGCTCTGCGTGACAGCAACTCCTCCCTTCGCTGACGGCGCCGTGCGTTCCATCGCAATCGGAAAGCACATCCGTAGAAAGAGACCCACTTGAGACGCAACGCCATGCTGAGGCGTGCGCGGTTACCGCTGACGGCAGCCCTCACCCTGGCTCTGTCCGCCGGTGTCGCCACGACGCAGGCATTCGCTGCGGCCCACCCGCAGGGGGAAGCCAAGGGCTGGTCGGCACCGGCCGCCCACGACCCGGGGACCAAGCCCGGCGACCAACCCGCCGCCGTCCCGACCGACCGACGCCCGGAGGTCCTGGGCGAGGACTACAAGAAGTCGTCCGACCAGGCCTTCACCACCTCCGGTGACGGAACCGGCTTCCACGTCCTCATAGCGGACGAGAAGCAGGGGTACGCCTGGAAGACGGCGGCCACTCTGTCCGAGCCCGGCTTCGACACCGACTCCTGGATCGGCAACGCCTGCCTGACCGAGTCCGGGAAGCACGCGGCCGTCGCCTACGCGCCCCGCACCTTCACCAACAAGCCGGAGCTGATGACGCGCGGAGCGTTCACCGCCGTCGTCGACCTGACCGACGGTCATGTCACCAAGCTGCCCTTCCAGGCCACGCTGGGCTACTTCTCGCCGGGCTGCGGCCAGGGCGAGGAGGCGGTGTTCACGGCGCTGACCGACGACCGGTCCGCGAAGAACCAGACCCGGCTGGTCACGGTCGACGCCGGCACGGGGATCGTCGGCGCCAAGCAGACGGTCACCGGGCAGGTCACCTCGGCCGTGCCCACCGACCAGGGCATCGTCGCCGCCGCCGGAAACCACATCGTGAGGGTCGAGGGTGGCAAGGCCCGCGACGTCGCCACCACGAAGGCCTGGCCGTTCCAGCTCAAGGCCGACGCCGACGGCGGTGTCACCTTCATCGACCCGGCTCCCAAGCCGTCGAACGCGCGCAGCGCCGCGGCCGCCCAGAACACCGCCACGGTCTCCCGGGTCAGCCCCGGGCAGATCAAGAAGGCCGACGGCCGGAGCAGGGCCGCCGGGCTCGCGCAGGGCAAGCTCGACGAGTTCGACCTCACCGCCACCCCCTCGGGCCGCGTGTACGTGACCGGCAAGGCCGCCTCCACCGCCCGCGCCGAGGCCGGCGCGCTGAACAACCCCGGCGGCCTCGACAAGGACGCCCGTGTCTCCAGCCGGGGCCAGGCCGTCGTCGCCGCCCGCTGGGCGGACGGCAAGGACTCCCGGATCCGCCCGCAGGAAGCCCTGGAAGCCCGCACCGTCCGCACCACGGTGGAGACCCTGGACACCCGCAAGACCGTCGTCCTCGACGCTCCCCCCGGTTCCGAGCCCGTCGGCGGGCAGCGCGAGATCGCGCAGGGAACCCGGACGAGCCCGGTCCTGCTCGCACAGGGCGCGAGGGGCCAGGGCGAGAAGGCCTCGTTCGGCGCACGCGCCGCGGGCAACGACACGGTCGAAGCCGACCGTTACTGCTCGGTCCCGCGCAACGACCCCAAGAAGCAGGCCTTCCAGCCCACCCCTCGCCAGGTCGAGTGGGCCGTTGACCAGGCCGTCGTCGGCAAGCTCAACAAGGGCGCCACCCGCCCGGCGAACTGGAAGAACACCGGCATGGCGGCCTACGCGCCGCAGACGCTCTTCCCGCTGACGCCGCTGGCCGGTGGCTCCGGGGAGGACTGGCACGTGCCCGCGCAGGTGATGCTCGGCATCACGGCGCAGGAGTCGAACATGTGGCAGGCCACTCGCCTGGCGGTGCCCGGTGTCACGGCCAACTCCCTGATCGGCAACTTCTACGGCGTCGAGTACGCGGCCAGCGGGCAGCAGCAGGACCCGTGGGCGATCGACTTCGCCGAGGCCGACTGCGGCTACGGCATCACGCAGGTCACCGACGGCATGCGGGTGCACGGAAAGGAGAAGAAGGACGAGAAGCCCAAGACGACGGCGCAGCAGGAGGCCGTCGCGCTGGACTACGCGGCGAACATCGCGTCGGGTGTCAACATCCTCATCGAGAAGTGGAACACCACGCGCAAGGACGGCCTGGAGATCAACGACGGCCATCCGAAGTACATCGAGAACTGGTTCTACGCCCTGTGGGCCTACAACTCCGGGTACTACCCGAAGTCCTCGCCACAGAACGGCAAGTGGGGCGTGGGCTGGACGAACAACCCGGCCAACCCGCTGTGGAAGGAGAACCGGACCCCGTTCCTGGAGAACTCCGCTGGCAAGGACGACTACAGCCACGCCTCGCACCCACAGGACTGGCCGTACGAGGAGAAGGTGATCGGCTGGGCCGCCCGTCCGATCGCCGCCATGTTCAAGCCGGGTGACATGCAGGCGGGTTACCGCGCCGCCTGGTGGAACTCCAACGACGCCCGGACCTCGGCCAAGCCGCCCGTCTTCACCTTCTGCGGCACACAGAACGACTGCGTGCCCACGAAGATCACCGAGGGCGCCTCCAACGACGACGGCAAGGGCCCGTGCGCACTGCCCGGTGACCCCCACGACGACAATCCGCTCTACCTGAAGTGCTGGTGGAACCAACGCGTCGCCTGGAAGAACTGCACGACCGAGGCCCGGTGCGGCAACCCGGTCCACCGGTTCGACGACACCTATCCCGAGCAGCCCGACGAGAACTCCTACCCGCCCCGCTGCAACACCGGCCTGCCGGCCGGGGCGCTGATCGTGGACGACCTGCCCAGCGGCAGCATCCCCGCGGGCTCCTCGGGACGTACCTGCACCGTGGCGTCGAAGGGCACATTCCAGTTCACCTTCGCCGGCGAGGGCGGCAAGTACCCGTCGAAGATGGACCTGCACCAGATCGGCGCGGGCAACAACAACCACTTCTGGATGGGGCACACCCGCTGGCTCGCGACCTCGGACGGAAAGCGGCTGAACGTCGCCGGGAAGTGGACGCTGGGCGGCACCCAGCGCGGCTGGATGCGCGTCTTCGTGCACATGCCGGACCACGGCGCCCACACCCGGCAGGCCGCCTACCGGGTCGGCGGCACCGACTCCACGTCGCCGGTCCGGGTGCACCCGCAGCGGATCGGCTCCAACAAGTGGGTCGACCTGGGCGTGTTCAACTTCACCGGCACGCCGACCGTGACCCTGGACTCCGACACCGAGGACGGCACCGGCGACGAGGACATCGCCTGGGACTCGGTGGCCTTCCAGCCGCTGTCGGCCAAGCCGAAGGACTTCGTCGTCGGCATGGGCGACTCGTACTCCTCCGGTGAAGGCGCGTCCGAGGGCAACCGGGACTACTACCCGGAGACCAACTACCTCGACGAGCAGAACAAGAAGACCCGCAACGCCTGCCACCGCTCCACCCAGGCGTGGTCGCGCCAGGCGAAGATCCCGGGCCGCTCGCAGTCCGTCGGCGCCCTGGCCGACAGCCACGGCACCGCCATGGACTACCACCTGATCGCCTGCTCGGGCGCCCGCACCTACAACGTGGTGCACAACGGGATCGTGCAGTCCAACGGTGGTGAGGTGACGCAGATCGACAAGGGTTACCTGGACCAGAACACCACTCTGGTCACCATCTCCATCGGCGGCAACGACGCACGCTTCGCCGACGTCATCCAGAAGTGCCTGGTCGCGTTCAACGGCGGCAACTGCAAGGACAAGACCTTCGAGGACGGTGACGTCGACCAGTCCGTCGGCGGTCGGGACCGCAAGTTCATCGGGCAGCCGCTGGAGAAGGCCGCGGTCGGTGTGATCAACGAAGTCGTCCGGCCGGACATCACCAAGGTCCTGACGGAGATCAGCCAGAAGGCGCCCAACGCCAAGATCGTGCTGATGGGCTACCCGCCACTGATCGAGGACAGGGGTGCGTGCATGAGCGTCACGGTCCCGGGCCTCGGCCAGATCGGTCTGTCCGCCTCGTCCACGGACTGGCTCAACAGCGTGGCCGACTCGCTCGCGGCCTCGATGCAGCGGGCTGTGGACGACGCGAAGGCCAAGGGCATCAAGGCCTGGTTCTCCAACCCGAAGCAGAACTTCGCGGGCAAGGCCGTCTGCGGTAACCCCGAGACCGTCCACGGCATCGTCAAGACGCTGGTGGACTCCGACCAGCCGGCCATGGACTACCCGATCATCAGCGGCTACGGCCTGTCGGCCCAGTCGTTCCACCCGAAGATCGGCGGCGCCCGCCTGTACGCCGACTCCCTGGAGCGCACCCTCGCCGGCATGGGCCTGTAAGCCCACCGTCGTCCCCGGGGCCCCGCACGGGCGGGGCCCCACCCGATCTCACCTTGGAAGGGACACCAGTATGAAGAAGTGCCTGTCCACCGCTGTCGCGGGCGGCGCCGCCGCCCTCGCCCTCGTCGCCCTGGCCGCGGCGCCGGCCGCGGCCGGCACGGCCGACTCGGATTTCGACGTGGTCTTCCCCGGCGACAAGCCGCAGACCACGTACTACGTCGAGAACACCGCGACCCTCTCCAGCAGCCTGACCGGCAAGTCGGTCATGAGGTGGCAGATCATCGACGACCAGGTCGTCGACAACTCCAAGCGGTTCACCAGCTTCAAGATCACGACGCGGATCGAGGAGCGTCTGACCAAGACCGGCGAGGACCACGTCCACACGTCGAAGACGTGTGACCTGACCAAGCTCGTCAACGACAACTACTCGTGGTTCCGGACCGAGCCCGCGAACACCTGCGTCGCGCCGTCCGCCGTGTACGACGGCGAGCTGTGGTGGTCGACCGACGCGACGATCGTCTACGACATCGAGGGCGACGGCAAGGGTGCCATCACCCAGGAGCTCCTCGGTTCGCCTCTGATCCACGGCTGACCACCGCACACCGCCGGGCCCTGAGTACAGGTACTCAGGGCCCGGCCCGGCCTTCGAGGCAGACTCGTACCCATGACCGACCCCGCCTCTCCGAGGTCCCCCGGCCTGCCGCAGTTCCGTGGTGACAACGTGCCGCCCCCGCACAGCCGACGCCGGTGGCTGCCCCTCGCCGGTGACATCGCCCTGGCCGCAGGGCTGCTCGTCCTGGACGGCATCGGGGCCGTGGCGGCTTTCCTGCTCGGCATCGACTACAGCGGCTGGAAGCCGTTCGATCCCGGCGCGGACAACTCCGACATCACCCTCGCCCCCAACTGGCTGTACGTGGGCATCGCCGGGGGTGTCATGCTGCTGACCGCAGCCCTGCTGTACCGGCTCCGCGCCATCGTCAGCACCTGCCTGCAGGTGCTCCTCGGCATCGCCGTACTGGTCGCCGCGGTGGGTGGCGCACAGATCGACGAACACCGCGGTACCCGGGCCGAGGCAGCCTCGATGACGGCCAGGTGATCCGGGGCGGCTCCCCGCCGGCCTCCCGCATCCGAAGGGCCCGCGCCGTGGCCGGCGCAGGCCCTTCGGCGTCGCTCAGCCGGCCAGCCCCAACTCCCGGGCGATCAGCATCCGCTGGACCTCGCTCGTGCCCTCGCCGATTTCGAGGATCTTGGAGTCGCGCCACATGCGGGCGACCGGGTACTCGTTCATGAAGCCGTAGCCGCCGTGGATCTGGGTGGCCTCGCGGGCGTTGTCGACGGCCACCGTCGACGAGTGGAGCTTCGCCAGGGCCGCTTCCTTCTTGAACGGGGCGCCGGACACCAGGCGGGCCGCCGCGTCACGCCAGGCGAGGCGGGCCGTGTGGGCCTTCATCTCCATGTCGGCGATCTTGAACTGGATGGCCTGGTTCGCGGCGATCGGCTTGCCGAACGCGTGGCGTTCCAGGGCGTACTTGACCGATTCGTCGACGCAGCCCTGCGCCAGGCCCGTCGCCAGGGCCGCGATCGCGATGCGGCCCTCGTCGAGGATGCGCAGGAACTGGGCGTAGCCGCGGCCCTCCTCGCCCAGGAGGTTCGCCGCCGGGACGCGGACGTCCGAGAAGGACAGCTCGCGGGTGTCCGAGGCGTTCCAGCCGACCTTGGAGTACGGGGCCGCGACCGTGAAGCCGGGGGTGCCGGACGGGACGATGATCGAGGAGATCAGCGGCTTGCCGTCCGGCTTGCGGCCCGTGACCGCCGTGACCGTGACCAGGCCCGTGATGTCCGTGCCCGAGTTGGTGATGAAGCACTTCGTGCCGTTGATCACCCACTCGTTCGTCGACTCGTCCAGTCGCGCCGTGGTGCGTGTCGCGCCCGCGTCGCTGCCGCCGTCCGGCTCCGTCAGGCCGAAGGCGCCCAGGAGTTCGCCCGAGCAGAGGCGGGGGAGCCACTCGCGCTTCTGGGCCTCGGTGCCGTAGAGGTGGATCGGCATCGCGCCGAGCGAGACGCCGGCCTCCAGGGTGATCGCCACCGAGGAGTCGACCCGCGCCAGTTCCTCCAGGGCCACGCCGAGGGCCAGGTAGTCGCCGCCCATGCCGCCGTACTCCTCGGGGAACGGCAGCCCGAACAGGCCCATGCGGCCCATCTCCCGGACGATCTCGTACGGGAACTCGTGCCGCTCGTAGAAGTCGCCGATCTTCGGCGCCACCACCTCGTGCGCGAACTCCTCGACCGTACGGCGGAGTTCCTCCAGCTCGGGGGAGAGACGGTAGTCCATGGTGATCAGTGCTCCTCGCTGTCCTCGTGGGACAGGGCTCGGACGGTGCGGGACGGGCTCGGTCGGCCCAGTTGGGCGGCCATCCACGTGCTTGTGGCGACGAGGCGGCCGAGGTCGATTCCGGTGTCGATGCCGAGGCCCCGCAGCATCCACACCAGGTCTTCGGTGGCGAGGTTGCCCGTGGCCGACTTCGCGTACGGGCAGCCGCCCAGGCCGCCCGCCGAGGCGTCGACCGTGGTGACGCCCTGCTGGAGCGCCGCGAGCGTGTTGGCGAGGGCCTGGCCGTAGGTGTCGTGGAAGTGCACGCCGAGGGCGGTGGGCGGGACGCCCGCCTCGTCCAGCGCCGCGAGGAGCGCCACCACATGGCCCGGCGTTGCCACGCCGATCGTGTCGCCCAGGCTCAGTTCGTCACAGCCCATGTCGAGCAGGGCCCGGCAGACCTTCACCACCTGGGGGACGGGGACCGCGCCCTCCCACGGGTCGCCGAAGCACATCGAGAGGTAGCCGCGCACATGGACCGACTCGGCCTTCGCACGGCTCACCACCGGCTCGAACATGGCCAGGGCCTCGTCCACCGTGCGGTTGAGGTTGGCCTTGGCGAAGGACTCCGTGGCGCTGGCGAAGACCGCCACCCGCCGGGCGCCCAGCGCCAGGGCGCGGTCCAGGCCGCGTTCGTTCGGGACCAGGACCGGGAGCGCGACGGGGAGGTCCGCGACCATCGGGAACAGCGCTTCGGCGTCCGCCAGCTGAGGGACCCACTTGGGGTGGACGAAGCTCGTCGCCTCGATCGTGGTCAGGCCGGCGCCGGCCAGGCGGCGGACGAACTCCGCCTTGACCTCCGTGGGGACCGTCGCCTTCTCGTTCTGCAGGCCGTCGCGGGCGCCGACCTCGTGGATGCGGACGCGCGTGGGCAGGTCCCTGCTCGGGACGGCCATCGGGAGTCCTGGGACCGTCATTCCGCCGCCTCCTCGTGCGGTGCGATGACCGCCAGCACCTGGTCCATGGCGACCGTGGTGCCGGGTGCCACGTCCAGCTCGGTGACCTTGCCCGCGTGCGGCGCCGCGATGACGTGCTCCATCTTCATCGCCTCCACCACCAGCAGGCTCTGACCGGCGCTCACCTCGTCGCCGACGGCGACCTTCACCACTGTCACCGTGCCGGGCATCGGCGCGGTCAGCGAGTCGGCGCCCGCGTGGGCGGCGCGGGTGAGGGACGCGGCGACCGGGTCGTGGTCGCGCACGTGCCAGGCGTCGCCGTCACGGCCGAGCCAGTCGGCGGCGCGGTGGAAGGTGTGGCGCACGCCGTCGAGGGTCACGGCGACCCGGTCGGCGGTGACCGTGGCGGTGCCGCGCGGGGTGTACTCCAGGGGCTCCTGCACCCGCAGGGGGAAGGCGGCCGGCTTCGGTTCGCCGCCCAGGCGCCAGCCGCTCGGCACCGAGAAGGGGTCCGTCCACCCGCCCGGCTCCGGCTTCAGGGCTTCCAGACGTACGGCCGCCGCCGCCTCGTACACCTCCTCGGGCACGTCCGTCGGAACCAGACCCTCGACCTCGCGCTCGACCAGGCCGGTGTCCATGTCGCCCGACACCACCGCCGGGTGGGCGAGCAGACGGCGCAGGAAACCGGCGTTGGTCTGCACGCCGAGCGTGACCGTCTCCGCCAGGGCCGCGCGGAGTCTGCGCAGGGCCGTCGCGCGGTCCGGGCCGTACGCGATGACCTTGGACAGCATCGGGTCGTAGAGGCTGCCGACCTCCGTGCCCTCGGTGAGGCCCGAGTCGGTGCGAACGCCGTCGCCCTGCGGCTCGCGCAGCCGCAGCACCGTGCCGCCGGAGGGGAGGAAGCCGCGGGCCGGGTCCTCGGCGCAGATGCGGGCCTCCACCGCGTGGCCGGTCAGCCGTACGTCCTGCTGGGTGAAGCCGAGCGGCTCGCCGGCCGCCACGCGCAGCTGCCACTCCACCAGGTCCAGGCCGGTGATCAGCTCCGTGACCGGGTGCTCCACCTGGAGGCGGGTGTTCATCTCCATGAAGTAGTACGACGACGGGTCGTTGCCGGGGACGATGAACTCCACCGTGCCCGCGCCCCGGTAACCGCAGGAGCGGGCCGCCTGGACCGCCGCCTCGCCCATCGCGGAGCGCGTCTCCTCGTCGAGGAGGACGCTCGGCGCCTCCTCGATGATCTTCTGATGGCGGCGCTGGAGGGAGCACTCACGCTCGCCTAGGTGGACCACATGGCCGTGGGCGTCGGCCAGGATCTGGATCTCGACGTGGCGGGGGCGGTCGATCCAGCGCTCCACGAGGAGTGTGTCGTCACCGAAGGAGGCCCGGGCCTCGCGCCGGGCCGAGGCGATCTCCTCCTCCAGCCGGGTGAGGTCACGCACCAGGCGCATGCCCTTGCCGCCGCCGCCCGCGCTGGGCTTCAGCAGCACCGGCGCGCCCAGCTCGCGGGCCGCCTCGGCGAGCTCCGGGTCGCGGCCGCCCGGGACGACCGGCACCCCGGCCTCCCGGACCGTCTCCTTGGCGCGGATCTTGTCGCCCATCAGCGCGATCGCGTCCGCCGGGGGGCCGATGAAGACCAGGCCCGCCTCGGCGCAGGCGCGCGCGAAGGCGGCGTTCTCGGCGAGGAAGCCGTAGCCCGGGTGGACGGCCTGCGCGCCCGAGCGGGCCGCCGCCTCCAGCAGGCGCTCCACCGAGAGGTAGCTCTCGGACGCGGGGGCCGGGCCGATCCGCACCGCCGTGTCCGCCTCGCGGACGTGCCGGGCGTCGGCGTCCGCGTCGGAGAAGACGGCCACCGAGCGCACGCCCATCGACCGCAGCGTACGGATCACCCGTACGGCGATCTCGCCGCGGTTGGCCACCAGAACTGTCTCGAACATCGTCGTCCGTCCCCTCACATCCGGAAGACGCCGAACTGGGGGTCACCCAGGGGCGCGTTGGCGCACGCGGTCAGGGCCAGGCCCAGGACCTGGCGGGTGTCCAGCGGGTCGATCACACCGTCGTCCCAGAGGCGGGCCGAGGCGTAGTAGGCGTTGCCCTGGCGCTCGTACTGGGCGCGGATCGGGGCCTTGAAGGCGTCCTCGTCCTCCGCGGGCCAGGACTCGCCGCGGCCCTCCAGCTGGTCCCGCTTGACGGTCGCGAGGACCGAGGCGGCCTGCTCGCCGCCCATGACCGAGATCTTGGCGTTCGGCCACATCCACAGGAAGCGGGGGGAGTACGCCCTGCCGCACATGGAGTAGTTGCCCGCGCCGTAGGAGCCGCCGACCACGACCGTCAGCTTCGGCACGCGGGTGCAGGCCACCGCCGTGACCATCTTGGCGCCGTGCTTGGCGATGCCGCCCGCCTCGTAGTCCTTGCCGACCATGAAGCCCGAGATGTTCTGCAGGAAGACCAGGGGGATGCCGCGCTGGTCGCACAGCTCGATGAAGTGGGCGCCCTTCTGGGCGGACTCGGAGAACAGGATGCCGTTGTTGGCGACGATGCCCACCGGGTGGCCGTGGATCCGGGCGAAGCCGGTGACCAGGGTCTGGCCGAACTCGGACTTGAACTCGGCGAAGCGGGAGCCGTCGACGACGCGGGCGATGATCTCGCGCACGTCGTACGGGGTGCGCGAGTCGACCGGGACCGCGCCGTAGAGGCCGAGCGGGTCGACCTTGGGTTCCGTCGCCTCGGTGACCTCCCAGGGGAGGGGGCCTCGGGTGGGGAGGGTGGAGACGATCGTGCGGACGATGCGCAGGGCGTGCGCGTCGTTCTCCGCGAGGTGGTCCGTGACGCCCGAGACGCGGGAGTGGACCTCGCCGCCGCCCAGCTCCTCGGCCGTGACGACCTCGCCGGTGGCCGCCTTCACCAGGGGCGGGCCGCCCAGGAAGATCGTGCCCTGGTTGCGGACGATCACCGCCTCGTCGCTCATCGCCGGGACGTACGCCCCGCCTGCCGTGCACGAGCCGAGGACCGCAGCGATCTGGGGGATGCCCGCGCCGGACATGCGGGCCTGGTTGTAGAAGATGCGGCCGAAGTGGTCCCGGTCCGGGAAGACCTCGTCCTGCATGGGGAGGAAGGCGCCGCCGGAGTCCACCAGGTAGACGCAGGGGAGGCGGTTGTCGAGGGCGACCTCCTGGGCGCGGAGGTGCTTCTTCACCGTCATCGGGTAGTAGGTGCCGCCCTTGACCGTGGCGTCGTTGGCGATGACCACCGTCTCACGGCCGCTGACCCGGCCGATGCCGGCGATGACGCCCGCGGCCGGGGCCTGGCCGTCATACATCCCGTCGGCCGCGAGCGGGGCCAGTTCCAGGAACGGCGAGCCCGGGTCGAGGAGGGTGTCCACGCGGTCGCGGGGGAGCAGCTTGCCGCGCGCGGTGTGGCGGGCGCGGGCCCTCTCGCCGCCGCCCTGTGCGGCGGTGGCGAGCTTGGTGCGCAGCTCCTCGACGAGGGCGTGGTGCGCCTCCTCGTTGGCCCGAAAGGCCTCCGACGCGGGGTCTGCCGCGCTCGTGAGCTCCGGTGCCTCGTGCATCCTGCGGGTCCCCTCACCTTGTTAATGAGCGTTAACGCATTTCCTTCAGGTTAACGACCGCTAACCTCCCTGTCTAGAATTGTTTTCATGGCCACCAGAACCGACGCCCCCACCCGCCGCGAGCAGATCCTCAAGGAGGCCGCGCGGCTGTTCGCCGAGCGGGGCTTCCATGGGGTCGGGGTCGACGAGATAGGCGCCGCGGTCGGGATCAGCGGGCCCGGGCTGTACCGGCACTTCGCGGGCAAGGACGCGATGCTCGCGGAGCTGCTGGTGGGGATCAGCGGGCAGTTGCTGACCGGGGCGAAGCGGAGGCTGGCGGAGGCGGACGGGGGTGGGGCGGAGGGGGTGCTCGACTCGCTGATCGAGGGGCATATCGACTTCGCGCTCGATGACCGGCCTCTGATCACCCTGCACGACCGGGAGCTGGATCGCCTCCGGGACAGCGACCGGAAGATGGTGCGGCAGTTGCAGCGGCAGTACGTGGAGCTGTGGGTGGGGGTCGTGCGGGAGGTGTACCCGGGGCTGGGGGAGCCGGCGGCGCGGTCTGCGGTGCACTCGGTGTTCGGGTTGCTGAACTCGACGCCGCATCTGGGGAGGGGTGGGTCGCTTCCCGGGCGGGGGGCTACGGCGGAGCTGCTGCACCGGATGGCCCGGGGGGCGTTCGCCGCGGCGGAGGTCTGAGGGCCTTTTCCCACCCACCCGCCCGGAACTGTCGGCCAAGAGGTCGGCCTTGCCCCGGGGCTCCGCCCCGTACCCCGGCGGGGGCTCCGCCCCCCTGCACCCCCGAGGTGCTCCGCCCCTGCCCCCCCGAGTAGCTCTGCCCCCAGCACCCCGAGCGGCTCCGCCCCCCGGCACCTCCAGACTCCACCCCGCGAGCCTCACCCCATCCACCCCCCACCCCCTCCCGGCGTGACGAGCGTTACGCCGTCCACCCCGCCCGCACCCTGGACGCCTCTCGATACTCGCCGGTATCTTTGGCTGAGCAAGCGCTTAGACATGCGAAGTCGTGGAGGTGGCGGCGTGCGCCGTACGGTGTTCAACGAGGATCACGAGGCGTTCCGGGAGACCCTTCGCGCCTTCATCGAGGCCGAGGTCGTACCCGTGTACGACGAGTGGTTCGCGGCGGGCCAGGCGCCCCGCGACTTCTACTACAAGCTCGGTGAGCTGGGCATCTTCGGCATCAACGTCCCCGAGGAGTTCGGCGGCGCGGGCCTGGACAGCCACAAGTTCGAGGCCGTCCTCTACGAGGAGACCGCTCGCGCGGGCGTCGCCTTCGGCGGTTCCGGCGTGCACGTGCTGCTCGCCCTGCCGTACATCAAGATGCTCGCCACCGACGAGCAGAAGAAGCGGTTCCTGCCCAAGTTCGTCTCCGGCGAGGAGATGTGGGCCATCGCGATGACCGAGCCGGGCACCGGTTCCGACCTCGCGGGCATGAAGTCCACCGCCAAGCTGAGCGAGGACGGCACCCACTACGTCCTCAACGGCGCCAAGACCTTCATCACCGGCGGCGTGCACGCCGACCGGATGATCGTCTGCGCCCGCACCTCCGCCCCGACCGCCGAGGACCGCCGCCACGGCATCTCCCTCTTCGCCGTGGACACCAAGTCCGAGGGCTACTCGGTCGGCCGCAAGCTCGACAAGCTCGGCCTGAAGACCTCCGACACCGCCGAGCTGGCGTTCGTCGACGTCAAGGTGCCCGTCGAGGACCTCCTCGGCGAGGAGAACAAGGGCTTCTACTACCTCGGCCACAACCTGGCCTCCGAGCGCTGGGGCATCGCCTTCGGTGCCTACGCCCAGGCCAAGGCCGCCGTCCGGTTCGCCAAGCAGTACGTCCAGGACCGCACCGTCTTCGGCAAGACGGTCGCGTCCTTCCAGAACACCAAGTTCGAGCTGGCCGCCTGCCAGGCCGAGGTGGACGCCGCCGAGGCCGTCGCCGACCGCGCGACCGAGGCCCTGGACGCCGGCGAACTCACCCCCGCCGAGGCCGCCTCCGCGAAGCTGTTCTGCACCGAGGTCGCCCACCGCGTCATCGACCGCTGCCTCCAGCTGCACGGCGGCTACGGCTTCATGAACGAGTACCCCATCGCCCGCCTGTACGCGGACAACCGCGTCAACCGCATCTACGGCGGCACGAGCGAGATCATGAAGTCGATCATCGCCAAGGACATGGGCCTGTAAGGCCCCCGCAATCACTGGCGTATACAACTGACTTCATGAGCCAGGCACTCCAGGATCTCCTCGATCTGCTCGACCTCGAGCCGATCGAGGAGAACATCTTCCGCGGCCAGTCCCGGTCCGCCGTGGTCCCCCGGGTCTTCGGTGGCCAGGTCGCGGCCCAGGCGCTGGTCGCCGCCGGGCGGACCGTCCCGGCGGACCGGCCGCCCCACTCGCTCCACGCGTACTTCCTGCGCATGGGCGACCCCGGCGCGCCCATCGTCTACAACGTCGAGCGCATCCGCGACGGCCGCTCCTTCACCACCCGCCGGGTGGTCGCGGTCCAGCACGGCCGGCCGATCTTCTCGCTGTCCGCGTCCTTCCAGGAGCACGAGGAGGGCATGGACCACCAGACGCCCATGCCGCCCGCCCCGGACCCGGCGGCGCTGCCCACCTCGCGGGAGCGCTTCCGCGGCTACGACCACCTCGACCCCAAGGTCGTCGAGCACTTCCTCGCCGCCCGTGAGGCCATCGACCTGCGCTACGTCGAGGAGCCGCCCTACGGGCAGTTCGGGCAGCCTCGCGAGCCGCACTCCCAGGTGTGGTTCCGCACCAACGGCAAGCTCGACGGGCCCGTCGACAGTGCCCTGCTGCACATCGTCCTCGCCACCTATGTCTCCGACATGACCCTGCTCGACTCGGTCCTGCTCGCGCACGGCCGCGGCGGCTGGGCGGTCGGCGACGTCGTCGGGGCTTCCCTGGACCACGCCATGTGGTTCCACCGGCCCTTCCGGGCCGACGAATGGCTGCTGTACGACCAGGAGTCCCCCTCGGCGTCGGGCGGCCGCGGCCTCGGCCAGGCCCGCATCTACACCCAGGACGGCCGGCTCGCCGTGTCGGTCATCCAGGAGGGCGTGGTGCGCGTTCCCCGCTGACAGGGATGCGCAAGGCCGGCCCGACGTTCCCCGTACCGCCCTTGGGGAGAGGACGGGGAGCCTGGCCGGCCGGGCCTGTCGGTCAGTCCAGCCCGGCCGCCGCCAGCAGGTACGCCGTCATCGGGTCGTAGTGGCGGGGGCTGACCACATGGTCGTCGAGGGGGACCGTCACCTGCACGGTGCCCTCGGCCTCGGCGATGAAGAGGGCCGGGTCGTTGCAGTCGGCGTAGCCGACGGAGTCCACGCCGTGCTGCCCCGCGTAGCCCGCCCAGCCGTGGTCGGCGACCACCAGGTCGGGCAGCGGGCGGCCCGCGCGCTCCAGGGCCCTCAGGATCGCCTTCATCGGTTCGCCCGAGTGGGTGTGCCACAGGGTGGCGCCGTGCTCCAGCACCGCCACGTCCGCGAACTGCATGACGTAGCCCTCCTCCGTCGTCAGCCCGTCCGGGATGACGACGATCTCGCAGCCGGCCGCGCGCAGCGCCGACGCGGTCGCGCGGTGCACGTCGAGGAGGCCGCCGGGGTGGCCGGTGGCGAAGAGGACGCGCTGCTGCCCGTCCGCCGCCTTGCGCAGCCGCCCGGCCATCCGCTCCAGACCGTCGACGGTCAGCTCCGGGTCGATGGTGTCCTGGCCGTACCGGTACTCGGGGTCGTCGTTCACGCCGACCCGCTCCGCCATCACCGCGAGGACGTCCTGCTCGTCGCTCCAGCGGTCGCCGAGTTCCAGCCCGAGCCAGTAGTGGCGGTCGCTGTTCGCGAGCTTGCGGTAGTGGGAGAGGTTGTTCTCGCGGGGGGTGGCGACGTCGCCCGCGATGCGCGTCCTGACGAGGTGTTCGACGAGTTCGGCGCGGCTGGGTGTCCCGGGTATCGGCATGGCATCCATTGTGAGGCAGCCGACTGGGGGCGTCCCTGGCGTATCGAGCGCTGGGATGTGCGTCACGTACTCAGAGGGACCCCGCTCACGTACTCAGACGTGCCGTAGCGCGAACCAGAGTTCCATCCGTACGTCCGGGTCGTCCAGGTCCGTCTCCAGCAGCGCCGCGCAGCGGGCGATGCGCTGCCGCACGGTGTTGCGGTGCACGGACAGGGCGACGGCCGTGCGGTCCCAGCTGCCGTGCAGGGAGAGCCAGGTGTGCAGGGTCTCGGTGAGCGCCGGGTGGGCCGCGACGGGGGCGAGGAGGGCCTGGGCGTGGGCCGCCGCCTCACCGGACGGGACGAGGTCGGCCAGAGCGGGACGCGGACCGTGCCGGAGCAGCGGGCTCCGGGTGGCGCGGGCCCGGGCCAGGGCGCGGGCGGCCTGGGTGTCGGCGGCGGGCCAGTCGTGCGGGGCGACGGCGGCGCTGACGCCCAGGGTCCAGCCGGGCAGCGGGGCCGGTGCCCGGCCTGCCGGGACCAGGACGCGCACGACGTCACCCGCCGGGTCGACCAGGGCGGAGCCGAGCGCGGCGCCCAGGGCGGAGGCCGCGAGCGGCTCGGGGGTGCCGTCACCGTCCGGGCGGGCGTGCACGACGGTCCACGGCCCGTCGCCGAGCAGCGGCGCGACCTCCTCGGGCGGCGCGCCCAGCAGCAGCCGCACCAGCGCGGAGGAACGGGCCGCGCCCGTGCCGCTCTGCTGCTCGCCGGTGAGCAGCGACAGCAGCACGGCGGCGGCGGAGGCGATCGTGTGGTCCCCTGCCGCCCGCTCGGGCTCGGCCACCGCCAGCACGAACCCGTGCCCGGCGCCGAGGGCGTAGGAGGCGAGGTGGCTGCCCGCGACGGTGTCGGTGGCGGAGGCGGGGGCGGGCCGTTCCTCCGGGCCGTCGGCCGGCCGTACGACCTCCGCCAGCCGCGTGAGTGCCTCGCGCACCTCGTCGCCGGGCTCCCGCCCCGCCCGCGCGATCTCCGCCCCCTCCGGCCCGTACAGCACCGCGAACCCGCCCAGCCGCTGCGCGAGCCGGCGCAGCACCGACGGGACCGGGTCGGGGCGGGACGCGGCGGTGGCCAGGCTCTGCTGGGCCTCGGTGACACGGCGGAGCTCGGCCAGGCGGGCCCGGGCCATCAGCTGCCAGACCGCGCGGGCCACACCGGAGAAGGTGGTCCGGGGCGGCACCTCCAGCAGCGGCAGGCCGTGTGCCGCACAGGCCGCGACCAGCGCCTCCGGCACCCTGTCGTGCACCGGCGCCACCCCGAAGCCGAGGGCCGCGCCACCCGCCGCCACGATCCGGGCGACGTAGTCGTCGAAGTACGCGGTCCCCGGACCCGCCGCCTCCGGGATGTGCACGCCGGCCGACAGCAGCAGTTCCCCGCCCAGCAGGTACGGATACGGGTCCGCCATCTCCGAGGTGTGCACCCAGTGGACGGCGACCCCCTCGGCGGGCGGCCCCGCGAGCTGCCGCAGCGCCAGGTCCTCACGGGCCAGCAGCGCGGTCAGCGGTACGGGCGGGGTGGGCGGGACCGCCGGATCCGGCATGGTGTGCGTTCCCTCCATCCGGCACCGGCTCGAATGGATGAAACGTACACTTCGCAGTCGCTTTCCGGCCACCTAGGGTCAGTCCTCGTCCCCCTCGGCGAGACCGATCGAAGGAGGCCCCGTGGCCGTCGACTACTCCGTCATCGTCGTCTACCTGGCCGGCATGCTGGCGATGGGCTGGTGGGGCATGCGCCGCGCCCGCTCCAAGAGCGAGTTCCTCGTGGCCGGCCGCCGCCTCGGCCCGGCCATGTACTCCGGCACCATGGCGGCGATCGTCCTCGGCGGCGCCTCAACCATCGGCGGCGTGGGCCTGGGCTACCAGTACGGCCTGTCCGGCGCCTGGATGGTCTTCACCATCGGCCTCGGCCTGCTCGCCCTGTCCGTCTTCTTCTCGGCCCGCATCGCCCGGCTGAAGGTCTACACCGTCTCCGAGATGCTCGACCTGCGCTACGGCGGCGGCCGGGCCGGGATCATCTCCGGTGTCGTCATGTGGGCGTACACGCTGATGCTCGCGGTCACCTCGACCATCGCGTACGCCACGATCTTCGACGTCCTGTTCGACATGCACCGCACGGCCGCGATCGTCCTCGGCGGATCGATCGTCGTGGCGTACTCGACCCTCGGCGGCATGTGGTCGATCACCCTGACCGACATGGTGCAGTTCGTCGTGAAGACCGTCGGGGTGCTGCTCCTGCTGCTGCCCATCGCCGTCGTGAAGGCCGGCGGGTTCAGCGAGATGAAGGCGCAGCTGCCCACGGAGTACTTCGACCCGCTGGGCATCGGCGGCGAGACGATCTTCACGTACGTGCTGATCTACACCTTCGGCATGCTCATCGGGCAGGACATCTGGCAGCGCGTCTTCACCGCCCGCAGCGACCGGACCGCCAAGTGGGGCGGGACCGTCGCCGGCACCTACTGCCTCGCCTACGCCCTCGCCGGTGCCGTCATCGGGACCGCGGCCAAGGTGCTGTACCCGAAGCTCGGCAGCGCGGACGACGCCTTCGCGACCATCGTGAAGGACGAACTTCCCGTGGGTGTCCGCGGGTTGGTGCTCGCCGCGGCGTTGGCCGCCGTGATGTCGACCTCGTCCGGCGCGCTGATCGCCTGCGCCACCGTCGCCAACAACGACATCTGGTCGCGGCTGCGCGGAATCGGCGGGAACGCGCCGGCCGGCGAGCACGACGAGGTGAAGGGCAACCGGGCCTTCATCCTGCTCATGGGCCTGGCGGTGATCGCCACGGCCATCGCGATCGACAACGTCGTGGAGGCCCTGACCGTCGCGTACAACCTCCTCGTCGGCGGACTGCTCGTGCCGATCCTCGGCGGCCTGGTGTGGAAGCGCGGCACGGTGTACGGCGCCCTGGCCTCCGTGGTGGCCGGCGGAGTCGCGGTCGTCGTGCTGATGGCCACCTACGGCATCCTCGCCAACGAGCCCGTCTACTACGGTCTGCTCGCCTCGCTCGCCGCGTACCTGATCGTCTCCCTGGCCACTCCGGCCACCGACGCCGCCGTGCTGGCCGCCTGGCGCGAGCGGCTCGCCGGGCGCTCTGCCGAACTCGCGTCCGAACCGGTTCCGGCTTCCCAGTAGAGTCATAGGGCAAGCAGTACATACGCGATGAAGCGTAGGAAAGAAGGCATTTCTCCATGAGCAGCAACGAGACTCCGCGCGGGCCCGTCGACTCCTCCCGTGTTCCCCGGTACGCGGGACCGGCGACTTTCGCCCGCCTGCCCCGGCTGGACGAGGTCGGCCGGGCCGATGTCGCGGTGGTGGGCGTGCCGTTCGACTCGGGCGTCTCGTACCGTCCGGGCGCCCGCTTCGGCGGCAATGCGATCCGCGAGGCGTCCCGGCTGCTGCGCCCGTACAACCCGGCGCAGGACGCCTCGCCCTTCGCCCTCGCGCAGGTGGCGGACGGCGGCGACATCGCCGTGAACCCGTTCAACATCAACGAGGCCGTCGAGACCGTCGAGGCCGCCGCGGACGACCTGCTCGGCACCGGCGCCCGCCTGATGACCCTCGGCGGCGACCACACCATCGCGCTGCCCCTGCTGCGCTCGGTGGCGAAGAAGCACGGCCCGGTGGCCCTGCTCCACTTCGACGCCCACCTCGACACCTGGGACACCTACTTCGGCGCCGAGTACACCCACGGCACCCCGTTCCGCCGCGCGGTCGAGGAGGGCATCCTCGACACCTCCGCCCTGTCCCACGTCGGCACCCGCGGCCCGCTCTACGGCAAGCAGGACCTGACCGACGACGAGAAGATGGGCTTCGGCATCGTCACCTCGGCCGACGTCTACCGGCGCGGCGCCGACGAGGTCGCCGACCAGCTCCGCCAGCGCATCGGCGACCGCCCGCTGTACATCTCCATCGACATCGACTGCCTCGACCCGGCCCACGCCCCCGGCACCGGCACCCCCGAGGCCGGCGGCATGACCTCGCGCGAGTTGCTGGAGATCCTGCGCGGCCTGGCATCCTGCAACCTGGTGTCGGCCGACGTCGTCGAAGTGGCCCCCGCGTACGACCACGCGGAGATCACGTCGGTGGCGGCGTCGCACACCGCGTACGAACTGACCACGATCATGTCGCGCCAGATCGCCGCGGCCCGGAAGGACTCGGAAGCGAAGTGACTCACGACCACGACCTGGTGCTCCGCCCCACGCCCGCCCAGACGGAGGCCGCCCTGAACCCTCCTCCCGGCCGACGCGGCGGAGACCTGGTCGTGGAGACGCTGGCCGCTCTCGGCGCCACGACCGTGTTCGGACTGCCCGGCCAGCACGCGCTCGGCATGTTCGACGCGCTGCGCCGCTCTGACCTCAGGTACATCGGCCTGCGGGTGGAGAACAACGCCGGGTTCGCGGCGGACGCATTCGGCCGGATCACCGGTGAGGCCGCGCCGCTGCTGCTGTCGACGGGGCCGGGTGCGCTGACCTCGCTCGCCGCGCTCCAGGAGGCGGCGGCGGCCTCGGCGCCCGTGCTGGCGATCAGCAGCCAGGTGCCGACGGCGGGCCTCGGCGGCGGCCGGCACGGCTACCTCCACGAACTCCCGGACCAGGCCGCCTCGTTCCGTGGCGTGGTCAAGTCCGTCCACACCGTCCGCACTCAGTCCCAGATCCCCTCCGCGATCGAGGCGGCCTGGACGTCGGCCCTGTCGGCCCCGCACGGCCCGGTGTGGGTGGAGATCCCGCAGGACGTCCTGCTCGCCGAGACGGCCGTACCGGTCGTCACGGGCGGCGACGCCTTCCCCGAGGAGCTGCCGCCGCGCCCCGAACTGACCGCCGTGGCCGCCGATCTGCTGTCCAAGGCGGCCCGTCCGGCGATCATCGCGGGCGGGGGAGTGGTCCGGGCGGACGCCTCCGGCAAGCTGCGGCAGCTGGCGGAGCGGCTCCAAGCGCCGGTCGTCACCACCCCCGGCGGCAAGGGCGCGTTCCCCTGGAAGCACCCGCTGTCGCTCCAGTCGTGGATCGAGGACCGGCACACCACCGACTTCCTGGAGGACGCCGACGTCCTCCTGGTCGTCGGCTCGGGCCTCGGCGAACTCTCCTCGAACTACCACACGTTCAAGCCCCGGGGCCGGGTCGTCCAGATCGAGGCCGACCTCGGCAAGCTGGAGTCCAACCACCCGGCACTGGGCATCCACGCGGACGCCCGCCTGGCGTTGCAGGCGCTGCTGGAGACGGTGCCGGCCCGCGAGGACGCGACGGCCGCCGACCGGGTCCGGGAGGTGCTCGCCAAGGTCGCCGACCGCATCGCCGCCCAGGAACTCACCCTGGAACAGGACGTGCTGGCCTCCGTCCGCAAGGCGCTGCCCGCCGACTCCCCGTCCTTCTGGGACATGACGATCCTCGCCTACTGGGCCTGGTCGGCCTTCGACGCCAAGGGCCCCAACCACATGCACTCGGCGCAGGGCGCGGGCGGCCTCGGCTACGCCTTCCCGGCGGCACTCGGCGCCGCGGCGGCCGACCCGACCCGGCCGGTCCTCGCCGTCTCCGGCGACGGCGGGGCCCTGTACTCGATCGCCGAGCTGGCGACGGCCCGCCAGTACGACCTGGACGTCACCTGGCTGATCGTCGACGACGGCGGCTACGGCATCCTGCGCGAGTACATGAGCGACGCGTTCGGCCAGGCGACCGCGACGGAACTGGCCCGGCCCGACTACGTGGCCCTCGCGGAGTCCTTCGGTGTGCCCGGGGTCAGGACGACCCCGGAGAACCTGGAGCAGGACCTCGCCAAGGCGCTCCGGGCGCCCGGGCCCTCGGTGGTCCTGCTCCCGGCCGTGCTGCGGATGTTCGCGCCGACGCACCTGGGGTGAGCGCCGGCCGGACCGGTCAGAGACCGTCGCGGACCATCGCGGCGACGATGTGGACGTGGCGGTCGGCGGCCGTTCCCGACCACTCGTTGTCGTAGTTCAGGCCGTAGGGCCAGAAGTGGCCGCCGCCGGTGGAGATCTTTGCGCCGGAGCCGTCGTACTGCTTGACGAGGGCGGTGGCCTGGCCGCCGGTCCAGGTGCCGCTGCCGCCCAGGCGGGACCAGCCCGAGCTGGTCCCCACGCCGATGGTGTGGGCGATCTCGTGCAGCGCCGTCCGCTCGTTCATGTAGCTGCGGTTGCTGCCGAAGCGGATGGTGCCGTTGATGTTGCCGTCGGCGGTGGGGACCCCCGGCTCGTAGCGGACCGTGATGGTCTTGCCCAGGTCGCTGAGGTTGTTGTAGCGGGCCACCGCCGCGTTCATGGCCTTGGTGATGAGGTCGTAGGCCGAGCGCTGGTCCGCGGTGGGGTTGCTCGCGCGGACCAGGGACCAGGTGATGGTGGCCGCCGCGGCGCGTTCCCGGGCGGGGGCGGGCGGTGCCTGGACCGTGGCGGCCTGGGCGACGCCGGGTCCGGCCAGCAGTGCGGCGGTCAGGGCGGCTATGAGTGCCTTGCGTGGGCTCATGTGCGGATCCTCCAGTGGGGGTGGTCGTCACGAAACTTGCGAAACTTCGCACGACGTTCGGGATCTCGTACAAGCGGCGCCGCCGTCCACACAAAACCCTTGTATGACACGGCAGTTGGCGCGCTGTCGACCGCAAGTATCCCGGTGGGAAAGGCGGCGTCAAGAGTTCCGGCAGCGGTCAGTGGAACCAGAAGAGCAGGGTGTCCGGATTCGCCCCGAGCTTCCGGGCGCTCTCCCACTCCTCCGCCTCGAACCGCATGACCTCGGCGAACCGGCGGGCCGCGTCGCGGAATTCGGGATCCAGGCGGCCGAGCACGGACCCGTAGGCATCGGCCAGAGCGGAGGCCCGCTGGGCCGGCAGGGTGCCGATCGCGGGCACCGCGTCACCGGGGTGGGGCAGCCGCAGCGGCGGACCGCTGAACAGGAACGTGCCCGGGAGCAGGTCGGACGGTACGCCGTGCCGGGCCAGTTCGTCGTCCATGGCGTAGAACCACGCCGGGCGGCGCCAGGCGCCGAGGTCGGTGGGGTCGGAGAAGTGCGCCGCGACGGCCTGGTAGAAGGCGTAGCTGTAGGCGGGGCAGAGGTCGGTACTCGGGGTGCCGTCGATCAGCTCGTCCAGGGCGCGGCTGATGGAGACGTCCAGGTCGATGCCCTGCTCCCGGAAACGGGCGTCGGTCCGCTCGCACTCCGTGCGCACCCGGGTCAGTGTGCGCTCCTGCTGCTCGGTCCGCTCCACCGCCGTGAGCAGCCGCACCACCGTTCTCATGTCGCCGGTGCTCATCTCCAGGCAGTAGCCCACCGTTGTGCTTCCCTTCACCCGATCGCCGGACACCGGTGTCCATGATCGGGGACGCGGGAACGGCCCCGGACCGAGGGGTCGGGGCCGTTCGGCGGTGTGTGGTGGTTCGGGTCAGCTGACGTCGGACGCGTCCAGGCGGTAGACGGCGGACTGGCCGGACCGCGAGGAGGATTCGGAGCCGTTGCCGGAGTCCGTACTCGTACGGTTGCGGTAGTCGCTCTCCCGCACCACCGTGCCGTGCTGCCGCACCCACGCCGTCACCTCGAAGCGGGACCAGCGACACGGCCGCGGCCCATCAGAAGCCGGCGACGGCCGGCCATGGTGGGAGGCCGTGGTGGGAGGCCGCTGTGCCGGAGCTGGCCGCAACCTGTGAAACCGGGCGGCCTCCGGTAACGACTCGCACAAGCCTTCGTCACGCCTACAACCATTCGCCCCCGTCCGGGAGTCATGGGGTGCATGACTTCTGGGATATCCCGCCGCGCGAGAGTGCTGGCGGCGGCCGTGGGTACGGGCGTCCTCGTGCCGCTCGTCGCCACCGCCACGCCCGCCTCCGCCGCCGCTCCGGCCGTGATCTGCACGTCCGCCAAGGCGGGGCTCGCCGCCAAGCTGAAGAAGGACATCACCGCCGCGCTCGCCACCCGCAAGGGTACGGTGGCCGTCGGCCTCTACGACCGCAGCACCGACACGACCTGCACCCTGCGGGCGAGTTCCGCCTACGACTCGGCCAGCGTCGTCAAGGTGACCGTCCTCGCCGCGCTGCTGTGGGACGCCAAGAAGACGAACCGGTACCTCACCGACCGCGAGAACACCCTCGCCAAGGCGATGATCACCAAGTCGGACAACGCGGCGACCTCCACCCTGTGGAAGCAGCTCGGCATGACGAAGATCAAGAACTTCCTCGCGGCCGCCGGCATGACGCAGACCAAGCCCGGCGCGAACGGCTACTGGGGTCTGACGCAGATCACCGTCACCGACGAGCAGAAGCTGCTGAAGCTCCTCACCGCCAAGAACGCGGTCCTCAGCGACAACTCCCGGGCCTACATCGTGAAGCTGATGGGCCAGGTCGTCTCGTCCCAGCGCTGGGGCACCCCGTACGGAGTGCCCTCGGGCGTCACAGTGGCCGTCAAGAACGGCTGGCTGCAGCGCTCCACGAACGGGTGGCGGGTGCACAGCGTCGGCGCGTTCAAGGGCGGCGGCCACGACTACGTGATGACCGTGCTGACCCACGGCAACAGCACGATGAACTACGGCATCGCCACCATCCAGGCCGTGGCCAAGGTCATCCACAAGGATCTGGCGGCGAGTTGACGCGGTCCGGCCGAGGACGTCCAGGAGCCTCTTGACGATGGCGAGGATGGTGCAGAGCGCGGGGGAAGGACGTTCTCCATATCCGGGCAAACATCCATAAGGCGGGGCAAGTGGCTCGCCGTGTGACCGGCTCACCGGAACGGCCGACCTTCACCTTGCCGTCCACCCGGCGTCACCGGCCCGCTCTACGGTGACGCCCATGCCTCTGAGAACCCGCCTCGCCCTCCTCACGGCAGGCCTGGCGGCGGCCACGTGCCTGACCGCCGCCGGCCCCGCCCAGGCGACGTCCCACGCCTGCTCGCCGTCCGTCTCCGTCGACCGCTTCTCCGACGCGCTCGACAAGACGACGTACGACGGCACCTTCGTCGGCAACCTCTCGGCGCTCGCCGTGGACCGGGACGGCTCCCTGGCCGCCCTCTCGGACCGCTCGTCGCTGTTCCGCCTGGACGCGAGGACCCTGAACCCCCGGTCCGTGGTCCCGCTCGCCGACGAGACCGGAGCCGCGCTCGACTCCGAGGGCCTGGTCGTGGACGGCGACGGCACATACCTCGTCACCTCCGAGACCGAGCCGTCGGTACGCCGCTACTCTCGCGCCGGCAGGATCCTCGACCGCCTCCCCGTCCCGGACGACCTGCGGGTGAGCCCCGCGGGCCGGGGACAGCCCAACGGCACCTTCGAGGGCCTCACCCTGATGCCCGGCGGTCGCACCCTGGTCGCGTCCATGGAGTACGCCCTGACCGGCGACCCCGTCGACACCGTCCGCTTCCAGACCTGGACCCGCCACGGGAGCCACTTCCGGCCCGCCGCCCGGTACACCTACCGCACGGACCCCGGCCTCGGCGTCCCCGAGATCCAGGCCACCCCCGACGGCCGCCTCCTGGTCCTGGAACGCGGCTTCACGGCCGGCGTGGGCAACACGGTCCGCCTGTACCTGGCCGACCCGCGCCACGCGATGAGGAAGACCCTGCTCACCGACCTGGTCACCTGCCCGTCACTGGGAGCGACGGCCAAGCAGCCCCAGCCGAACCCCCTCCTGGACAACATCGAGGGCATGACGATCACGGGCAGGACGAAAAGCACGTTGAAGGTCCTGCTGGTCAGCGACGACAACCAGAACACGGCCCAGACGACCCGCTTCTACTCCTTGCGCGTACGGGTCTGACCCCACCCAGGCGTGATCACATCTCCCAGCCCAGCAGCGGCACCCGGACCCCGGTGAGCAGGGCCAGCACCATCACGGCCGACAGCATCAGCACCGCGGCCAGACGCACGACGGCGAGTGCGTCCACCGCGGTGCGCAGCGGCGGCCAGGGCAGCAGCCGCAGCGACCAGGTCACCGCGACCGAGACCGCGAGGAGCAGGGCCAGGCGCGCGATCTCCGCGTCCCCGGACATCTGGCGCGGCGCGCTCGGGTCCAGGTCGTAGCCCTCGGCGTACATCGCGAAGGCGAGCAGCCGCCAGCACAGGGCGGCTGCCAGGGCCACCACGGTCTCGGTACGCGCGAAGCGCGGCCGCCGCGACACCTGGGCGAGTATGAGCACCATGACGGCAGACCCTAGCCCGGTCCTGGGTCCTCGGCCGGGTGCTCCTCGTTCCCCGGTCGGGAAGCCCGCGCCGCGGGATGAAATCGGGTGGGTCGCGCGTTGTTGCCTTCCGGCAGCTCAGGACGGATGGAAGGCACCGGTGTGACACCGACACGGGGATGGGCACGGCGACTGTGGGCCTATGCGTGGCGCCACCCGAAGGACGTCGTACTCGCCCTCGGCTCCTCCCTGGCCGGCATGGCCGTCATGGCCCTCGTCCCGCTGATCACCAAGGTGATCATCGACGACGTCATCACCGACCACACCAGGGACATGACCACCTGGGCCGGCCTCCTCGTCGCCGCCGCCCTGGCCGTCTACGTCCTCACCTACGTCCGCCGCTACTACGGCGGACGCCTCGCCCTCGACGTCCAGCACGACCTGCGGACGGAGATGTACGGCACGATCGCCCGGCTTGACGGCCGCCGTCAGGACGAGCTGTCCACCGGCCAGGTCGTGGGCCGCGCCACCAGTGACCTCCAGCTCATCCAGGGCCTGCTCTTCATGCTCCCGATGACCATCGGGAACTTCATGCTCTTCCTGATCTCCCTGGTGATCATGGCCTGGCTGTCCGTGCCGCTGACCCTGGTCGCGCTGGCGGTGGCCCCCGCCATCTGGTGGATCGCCAAGCGCAGCCGCACCCGGCTGCACCCCTCCACGTGGTACGCGCAGGCCCAGGCCGCCGCCGTCGCGGGCGTGGTCGACGGCGCCGTCAGCGGCGTGCGCGTGGTCAAGGGCTTCGGGCAGGAGGAGCAGGAGACCGGCAAGCTCCGGGCGGTCGGCCGGCGGCTGTTCGCGGGCCGCCTGCGCACCATCCGCCTGAACTCGGTCTACACCCCGGCCCTGCAGGCCGTCCCCGCGCTCGGCCAGGTTGCGATGCTGGCCCTCGGCGGCTGGCTGGCGGTGCGCGGGCACATCACGCTCGGCACGTTCGTCGCCTTCTCCACCTACCTCGCCCAGCTGGTCGGCCCGGTCCGCATGCTCGCCGTGGTGCTCACCGTCGGCCAGCAGGCCCGCGCCGGTACCGAGCGCGTCCTGGAGCTGATCGACACCGAGCCGTCGATCGAGGACGGCCACAAGGACCTGCCCGCCGACGCCCCCGCGACGGTCGAGTTCGACGACGTCTCCTTCGGCTACGACGACGCCCCCGGCGCGCCCGGCAGCGTCCTCGACGGGCTGTCCTTCGAGATCCGCCCCGGCGAGACCCTCGCCGTCGTCGGCTCCTCCGGCTCCGGCAAGTCCACCGTCTCCCTGCTCCTGCCGCGCTTCTACGACGTCACCCGCGGGGCCGTCCTGGTCGGGGGCCACGACGTGCGCGAGCTGACCACCGAGTCGCTGCGCGCCGCGATCGGCCTCGTCCCCGAGGACTCGTTCCTCTTCTCCGACACCGTCCGCAACAACATCGCCTACGGCCGCCCGGACGCCACCCAGGAGGAGATCGAGAAGGCCGCCCGCGCCGCCCAGGCGGACCGGTTCATCGCCGAGCTGCCCGAGGGCTACGACACCACCGTCGGCGAGCACGGCCTCACCCTCTCCGGCGGCCAGCGCCAGCGCGTCGCCCTCGCCCGCGCCATCCTCAGCGACCCGCGCCTGCTGGTCCTGGACGACGCCACCTCCGCCGTGGACGCCCGCGTGGAGCACGAGATCCACGAGGCGCTGAAGGGGGTCATGCGGGGCCGCACGACCCTGCTGATCGCCCACCGCCGCTCCACCCTGAACCTCGCCGACCGCATCGCCGTCCTGGACGGCGGCCGCCTCGCCGACATCGGCACCCACGACGAGCTCCAGGAGCGGTCCGCCCTCTACCGGCGCCTGCTCACCGACCCGGACGAGCTGGGCGCGGTCTCCCCGGGCCACGCCCAGCCGGCCTGTCCCCGGGAGGACACCTCCGTCCGGGACGAGCTGGACGCCGAGTTCGACGCCGAGCGCGGGGTCACCCCCCGGCTGTGGACCGGCGACCGCGAGCGCAAGGACACCGCCCTCGCCGAGAGCCCCGCGACCCCCGAGCTGCTCGCCCAGGTCGAGGCGCTGCCCCCGGCGACCGACGTCCCGGACATCGACGAGTCGAAGGCCGTCCGGCCCGAGTCCTCCTATGGCCTGCGCCGGCTGCTGCGCGGCTTCGGGCTGCCGCTGCTGGTCAGCCTCGCCCTGGTCGCCACCGACGCGGGGATGGGCCTGCTGCTGCCCGTGCTGATCCGGCACGGCATCGACTCCGGCGTCACCCAGGCCGCGCTCGGCGCCGTGTGGGCGGCGGCCCTGCTGGGACTGCTGACGGTGGCCGTGCAGTGGGCGGCCCAGATCGGTGAGATCCGGATGACCGGGCGGACCGGCGAGCGGGTGCTGTACTCGCTCCGGCTGAAGATCTTCTCCCAGCTCCAGCGCCTCGGGCTCGACTACTACGAGCGTGAGCTGACCGGCCGGATCATGACCCGGATGACGACCGACGTCGACGCGCTGTCGACGTTCCTCCAGACGGGCCTGGTCACGGCCTTCGTCTCGGGCGTCACCTTCTTCGGCATCATGGTCGCCCTGCTGGTCATCGACGTGGAGCTGGCGCTGGTCGTCTTCGCCACGCTGCCGCCGCTGATCATCGCCACGTTCTTCTTCCGCCGCGCGAGCGTGAAGGCCTACGAGCTGGCCCGCGAACGCGTGTCGGTGGTCAACGCCGACCTGCAGGAGTCGGTGTCCGGGCTGCGGATCGTGCAGGCGTTCCGGCGCGAGCGGGACGGCGAGCGGCGGTTCGCCGGACGCAGCGCCGACTACCGTGAGGCCCGCATCCGGGGCCAGTGGCTGATCTCCGTGTACTTCCCGTTCGTGCAGTTCCTGTCGTCGGTGGCCGCGGCGGCCGTGCTGATCGTGGGCGGGGCCCGGGTCGACGACGGGACGCTGGCCATCGGCTCGCTGGTGGCGTACCTGCTCTACATCGACCTGTTCTTCGCGCCCGTGCAGCAGCTCTCCCAGGTCTTCGACGGCTACCAGCAGGCGACCGTGTCGCTCGGCCGCATCCAGGAGCTGCTGAGGGAGCCGACGTCGACGAAGTCCGCCGACGAACCCCTGGAGGTGCTGTCGCTGCGCGGCGACATCGCCTTCGAGGACGTGCACTTCGCCTACGGCGACGGCGAAGAGGCCCTGGGCGGAGTCGACCTGCGCATCCCGGCCGGGCAGACCGTCGCCTTCGTCGGCGAGACCGGCGCGGGCAAGTCGACCCTCGTCAAGCTCGTGGCCCGCTTCTACGACCCGACCGGCGGCCGGGTCACCGTCGACGGCACCGATCTGCGGGCCCTGGACCTCACCTCGTACCGGCACCGTCTGGGGGTCGTCCCGCAGGAGGCGTACCTCTTCCAGGGCACCGTCCGCGACGCCATCGCCTACGGCCGCCCCGACGCCACCGACGCCGAGGTGGAGGCGGCGGCCCGCGCGGTCGGCGCGCACGACATGATCGCCACCCTGGAGGGCGGCTACCTCCACGAGGTCGCCGAGCGGGGCCGCAACCTGTCCGCCGGGCAGCGCCAGCTGATCGCGCTGGCCCGCGCCGAGCTGGTCGACCCGGACGTCCTGCTGCTCGACGAGGCGACGGCCGCGCTGGACCTGGCCACGGAGGCCCAGGTCAACCAGGCCACCGACCGCCTGGCAGGCCGCCGCACCACCCTCGTCGTCGCCCACCGCCTCACCACCGCCGCCCGCGCCGACCGGGTCGTCGTCATGGACCACGGCCGGGTCGCCGAGGACGGCACGCACGAGGAGCTGCTCGCCCGCGGCGGCCGGTACGCGCAGCTGTGGCGGACGTTCATCGGCGCCGCCGAGCCGGAGGAGCCGGTCGGCGCGTCCCGCTGACGGAGCCGCCCGAGGGCGTTTTCGTAACGCTCGTGCAACCATCCGACATACGTCATGCGTCCGTACTGGCGTACGCCGATGGTCGCGGACGGCGCGGTACGGGAGGACGACAGTGCACAGTGGAGCGATACGCCGGCGGCTCGCGCTCGGACTGGCCGTGCTGACCGCCTCCGGGCTGCTCGCCGTCGCCGCGCCGGGGGAGGCGCAGGCCGCCTCCGCGTACTGTTCCGGCCGCAAGGTCCGCACCCTGCCGTTCTCCACCGGGACCGTGCTCGTCTACAAGCGCGGCGGTTACGTCTGCGCCGTGACCCTCACCAAGAAGCCCGGCGTGAAGCGCAAGATGTCGGTGAGTGTGCAGGCGCGCGGCAACCGGCCGGTCGTCGACGAGGGCAAGTACGTCCATCACGCGGGCCCGGTGACCGTGCACGCCGGGCGCCGCTGCGTCTGGCTCAAGGGTCAGGTAGGCCGGGGGAAGTTCACATCCGGCTGGATCCTCTGCTGACGCCGCGCCCCCCGTAACACGCCCCCGCGCACAGGGTTTTCCCTATGTCCCCTGGTGCTCCGGTGAGTTGGTCCGCTAGCTTCCGGCGCACATCTGTCTCACAGGGGAGTGCGCATGCGCAAGGCGCTCAGATGGCTGCTGGCGCTCACGGTGCTCATAGGCACACTGGGCACGGCGGGAGCGGCCACCGCCGCCGACGCCGCCGGCACCACCGACATCAAGGAGAGGCTGCTCTCCATACCGGGCATGAGCCTGGTCGAGGAGAAGCCGTACACCGGCTACCGCTTCTTCGTCCTGAACTACACGCAGCCGGTCGACCACCGCAAGCCGTCGAAGGGCACGTTCCAGCAGCGCATCACCGTGCTGCACAAGGACGTCTCGCGCCCGACGGTGTTCTTCACCAGCGGCTACAACGTCTCCACCACGCCCCGCCGCAGCGAGCCGACCCAGATCGTGGACGGCAACCAGGTGTCCCTGGAGTACCGCTTCTTCACCCCGTCCCGGCCCGCCCCGGCCGACTGGTCGAAGCTGGACATCTGGCAGGCCGCCAGCGACCAGCACCGCGTCTTCAAGGCCCTCAAGGGCATCTACGGCAAGAAGTGGATCTCCACGGGCGGCTCCAAGGGCGGCATGACCGCCACCTACTACGAGCGCTTCTACCCGCGGGACATGGACGGCGTCGTCGCCTACGTCGCCCCCAACGACGTGGTGAACAAGGAGGACTCGGCCTACGACCGCTTCTTCGCCGGAGTCGGCACCAAGGAGTGCCGCGACCGGCTGAACGGCGTGCAGCGCGAGGCGCTGGTGCGCCGCGAACCGCTGGAGAAGAAGTACGCGGCCTTCGCCCAGGACAACGGCCTCACCTTCAACACCATCGGAAGCCTGGACAAGGCCTACGAGGCGACCGTCCTCGACTACGTGTGGGGCTTCTGGCAGTACAGCCTGCTGTCCGACTGCGACCAGATCCCGGCCGACGCCAAGAACGCCACCGACGACCAGATCTGGGACTCCGTCGACACGATCTCCGGCTTCTCCGCCTACGCCGACCAGGGCCTGTCGAACTACACGCCGTACTACTACCAGGCCGGCACCCAGCTCGGCGCGCCGACGATCGGCTTCCCGCACATCGAGAAGCAGTACATCCGCTACGGCTACCAGCCGCCGCGCAACTTCGTCCCGCGGGACATCCCCATGAAGTTCCAGCCGCAGGCGATGCGGGACATCGACACCTGGGTCCGCCACAACGCCCGGCAGATGCTGTTCGTCTACGGCCAGAACGACCCGTGGGGCGCGGAGCCCTTCCGCGTCGGCAAGGGCGCGAAGGACTCCTACGTCATGACCGCCCCCGGCATGAACCACGGAGCCAACGTCGCGGGCCTCGTGCCCGAGCAGAAGGCCCTCGCCACCGCCCGCATCCTCGACTGGGCCGGTGTCGCCCCCGCCGCGGTCCAGGCGGACCCGCAGGCGGCGAAGCCGCTGGCGAAGTTCGACGCCAAGCTCGACAAGCGGGACACCCAGCGTGAGATGACGCTGCGTCCGTAACCGAAGGCGCGCACTCGACCGCCCCCCGGCCTCCGGGCCGAGGGGCGGTTCGCATGTCCCTGCGCTCGCGGTGAATGCTCCGTACGGTGACCGGATGGACAGTTCTGTCGTCTTCAACGTCGTGACCACGGCCATCGCCGTCGTCGCAGTGGTGACCTCCATCGTGTTCAGCGCACGGCAGGCCCGCACCGCGAAGCACGCCAACCACATATCGGTGCTGATCGACCTGCTCAGGGAGTTCCGGTCCGCGGAGTTCCACGAGCAGCACGACTACGTGTGCCACCGCCTGGGAGCCGAGCAGGACCCGGAGAACGGAGTGCGCGGGTTACCGGCCGAGGCCAAGACGGCCTTCTGCAGCGTCGTTTACTACTACCAGTCGTTCGCCAACCTCGCCGTCTTCGGTCTGCTCGACCAGACCCTGCTGGTCACGGTCCTGCGCACCCGGATCGTCTCGGTCTGGAAGGCCGTCCGGCCGTTCGTGGAGCGGGAGAGGGAGCTGCGGGGCGAGGGCAGCAGCGGAACCTATCTGTCGACCTTCGAAGAACTGGCCCGGCTGGCGGCAGAGCTGCCCCCCGAGCACGTGCGTGACCAGATGGCCGAGGCCCGGCGACGACTGTCACGCAGGGGGCTGATGCGTTGACGCGGGCGAGGGCGGGCGTCGCTCACAGCGGCCGAGCGCACCCCACGGGCCGTTTCCCGCCCAGCCGGACGTACAGGGCGGTCGGGCCGGGGCAGTCGGACCGCTCGGTGACCGCCTGGGTCACCTTGTACTGCGGCTTCCGCTCGCCCTCGCCGTCGCAGGCGGTCTCGCGGACCTGCCCGTTGCCGGAACCGTAGACGCAGTCGCCGACGATCGTGCGCGGCCCGCCCCCGCCGCCCGGGTCGCCGGGGTGCGGCGGCTGGAGGTTGCGCATGCAGGCGTAGCCCTGCGGCACCGCCCCGTCGCCGTCCTCGTCGGACGCGGGCCGCTGCTCGCTGATGTGCAGCACGAAGTCGGTGGTCGCCGGGCAGCGCGGCCCGTCCCGGACCGTGCCGTCGTGCCGTGCCACCACCCGGGCCGCCGCCCGCTCCCCGGAGCACGGCACCTCGGTGAAGCTGGTCGTACCGAACGAACTGCACTCGCCGACCGCGAGGAACACCGCCCCGTACCCGGAGGGCCGGGTCGGGACCGGTGACGCCGTGGCGGTCTTCCCGGTCCTGCCGGTCGCGGGATCGCCCAGCCGGCCGTCCTCCGCCACGCCGCCCGACGGGCTCTGGCAGCCGGTCAGCAGCGTGCCGAGCAGCGCCACCAGGCCACAGACCACCCCCACGGAACTTCTCTCACGCATCGCCGACCCCCCGAGTGTGCTCGCCCAGCGTGACCCGCCGTTGCGGGCGCACGCCAGGCACATGGGGCGGTTTGCGCACCTTGGGGGTGGTGCGCCCGGGCTGTGGCGTACGTCTAGTACGACAGCCCGTAGCCGATCGGGTACAGCACCTGCTCCGGATCATCCGCCCGCTGCACCGCCACCGGCAGCCTCCCGCGCGGTTTCACCCGCCCGGCGATCACCCGTGCGGCGGCCCGCAGTTCGACGTCGGTCCAGGAGTAGGCGGCCAGACAGGCCGGTACGGAGGGCAGCTGGGCCACGTCGTACGGGTTGCGGACCGCCACCGCCACGACCGGTTTCCCGGCCGCCACGAGCTGCTGGACCAGCGCCCTCTGGCTGCTGCTCGCCGTGACGTTGTACGTGGCGGCCACCACCGCGTCCACGTCCCGCGCCGCCGCGACCGCCTTCGCGATGGTCGCCGCGGAGGGGGCGGTGCCGGTCGACAGGGCCGTGGCCGTGAAGCCCAGCTCGTTCAGCGCGCCCGCGAGCACGCCGGTGGGCGGTCCCGTCGTGCCGGACGGCGAGGCCGGGTCCGCCCCGACCACCAGCACCCTGGGATACCGGCGCCGTGACAGCGGCAGCAGCCGCCCCTCGTTGACGAGCAGCGTCGTCGTCCGCTCGGCGATCCGGCCGGCCGCCGCCAGATGCGCCCGGGTGCCCACGGTCCGGTCCACCCCGGCCTGACTGACGTACGGGGAACGGAACAGCCCCAGCCTGGACTTCAGCCGCAGCACCCGCAGGATCGATTCGTCGAGCCGGGCCTCGGTGAGTTCGCCCTCGCGCACGGCGGTCAGGACGGCGTTCCAGGCCAGGTCCAGATCGGGCGGGTTGAGGAGCTGGTCCACGCCCGCCTTCAGCGCGAGCACCGGCACCCGGTCGTCGCCGTACTTGGTGCGTACGCCCTCCATGCCGAGGGAGTCGGTGACCACGACCCCGTCGTAGCCGAGGCGTTCGCGCAGGATGCCGGTGAGGATGGGGCGGGAGAGGGTGGCCGGGTCGCCGGAGTCGTCGAGGGCCGGGACCATCAGATGGGCCGTCATGATCGAGTCGATGCCCGCGGCGATCGCGGCCCGGAACGGCGGGGCGTCCAGCCTCTCCCACAGCTCCCGGCTGTGCGTGATGGTGGGGAAGCCGGTGTGGCTGTCGACGTTGGTGTCGCCGTGCCCGGGGAAGTGCTTGGCGGTCGCGGCGACCCCGGAGCCCTGGTACCCGGCGACCTCGGCGGCCACCAGCGCGGACACGGCCCGCGGATCGGCACCGAAGGACCGTACGCCGATGACCGGGTTGGCCGGGTTGACGTTCACGTCGGCCACGGGGGAGTAGTCCTGCCGGATCCCCATCGCCCGCAGCTCGGCGCCCGCGATCCGGCCGAGGGTGCGCGCGTCGGACCGCGACCCGCCCGCGCCCACGGCCATGGCACCCGGGAAGAGCGTGGCGGGCTCGCCCACCCGGGCGACGATCCCGTGCTCCTGGTCGGTGGAGATGAGTACGGGCAGCCCGCGCGGCAGCTCCAGGGAGGCCTTCTGGATGCCGTTGGACAGATCGGCGATCTGGTGCGGCTCGCGGGTGTTGTGCGCCCAGGCGAAGTAGATGATGCCGCCGACCCGGTACTTCGCGACCAGCTCGGCGGCCGTACGGACCCCGATCTCCTTGAGGTTGGCGTCGATGTCGGCCTGGTCGGGGGCGGTGGCGGAGTGGCCGTAGACCCGCATGACGAAGAGCTGGCCGACCTTCTCCGGCAGCGTCATGCGGGAGACGAGGGCGCGCAGTCGGCTGTCGTCCGGGGCGGCGGCGCGCGCGGGCCCGGCGGCCGCGAGGGCGGCGGTGACGCCGGCCGATGCGGCGAGGAGGGTACGTCTGGAGGGCTGAGCCGTGTTTCCCGTGCCGGTGTCGTGCACGTGCGCTCCTTCCGGAGGTGATCCGCTCGGATCCGCTGAAGGAAACTTCCAAGAGGTCACCAATATCCGGGAAGTTTCTGCCAGTCAAGGGAATGCACGGTAACCGCGAAGGGGCCGCCACCGGCGCGGTTGGAGGGGGACGCGCCGATGGCGGCGGGTGCCGCCGGCCGCGGTACGGCGGAGAGGGTGGTCAGCGATCGCAGCCAGTGGCGAGGGCCGACACCGCACCGTGGTGACTCTCCGGTGGCCTGCGGTTGGACGGGGACGGTCCGGTCCGGGTTCCCGCCTCGGCCCGGATTTCCGCAAGTCGGGACGCGAGGGAGCCAGGGGCTCAGCGGGGCGGATGAGCCGTCACTTCCGGCCACAACTCACGGAGCACCCGTACGGTTTCCGCGATGGCCGGCCGCCGTGCCGCCCCCGTCCGCCACAGGGCGTACAGTCGTCGCACCGGCATCGGATCGAGCGCCACCGCCACCACCCCGGCGGGCAGCGGCCCGCGCCCCAGCCGGGGGATGAGCGCGACCCCGAGCCCGGCGGCGACCAGGGCCACGAGGGTGGGGTTCTCGTCGGCCTGGTGGACGAGGTCCGGTTCGTGCCCGGCCGCGCGCAGCGTCCGCAGCAGCCAGTCGTGGCAGACCCGCCCCGGCGGCTGGCAGATCCACCGCTCGCCGCCCAGCTCCTCCCGCCGCACGGCGGCCCGCCCGGCGAAGGGATGCCCCGCGGGGACGAGCAGATCGCACAGGTCGTCCCCGATGACCGCCTGCTCCAGGCCCGGCGGGGCGGGCAGCGGCGCGATGTCCCAGTCGTGCGCGACGGCGAGGTCGACGGCGCCCTTCGCCACCAGGTCGACCGACAGGTGCGGATCGACCTCGGAGAGCCGGGCGTCCAGGGCCGGATGCCTGCGGGCCAGCTCGGCCAGCACGCCCGGCATCAGCCCGCGCGCCGCCGACGCGAACGCGGCGACGGTCAGCCGCCCCGCCGGCCGGCCCCGCCGCTCCTCCAGTTCGGTCTCGGCGCGCTCCACGATGGCCAGCAACTCCTGTGCGGCCACGACCAGTTGCCGGGCCTCGTCGGTGAGCCGGACGCCCCGCCCCTCCCGCTCCAGCAGCACGGTCCGGGTCTCCCGCTCCAGCTTGGCGATCTGCTGGGACACCGCGGAGGGCGTGTACCCGAGCGCGAGCGCGGCGGCGCCGACGGTGCCGTGCACGGAGACGGCGTGCAGGGCGCGCAGCCGCTGGAGATCGAGCACGGGGCGCTCCTTTCCGCTGAGCGGGCCGCTCAGAATTCTGCTTAGCGATGCTTCATCCAACCATGCAGCAATCATCGCTGGTGCTTCACGGTCGCGGGGCGCGATGCTCACCGCATGCGCCCGTCACACCTCGCCCTCGCCGTCCTGGTCGCCGCCGTCTGGGGCGTCAACTTCACGGTCATCGAGATCGGCCTGGACCACTTCCCGCCCCTGCTCTTCTCCGCCCTGCGCTTCCTGGCCGCGGCGCTCCCGGCGGTGTTCCTCGTGGGCCGCCCGAAGGTGGCGTGGAAGTGGATCGTGGCGGTCGGCCTGGTCCTGGGCGTGGCGAAGTTCGGCCTGCTCTTCGTCGGCATGGACGCCGGCATGCCGGCCGGCCTGTCCTCCCTGGTCCTGCAGATCCAGGCGGTGTTCACGGCGGCGATCGCGGCCCTGACCCTGGGCGAACGGCCGTCCCGCATCCGCCTGCTGGGCATGCTGATCGCCCTGGCCGGCATCGCCGTGGCGGCCGTGGACGAGGGCACCTCGGGCCCGCTCGGCGCCTTCGCCCTGGTCGTCGGCGCTGCGGCGTGCTGGGGCGCCTCGAACGTCCTCACGCGCAAGGCCGCTCCGCCCGACGCCCTGAACTTCATGGTCTGGGTCAGCACGGTCCCGGTCCTGCCCCTGCTGGCCCTCTCCCTCCTCACGGAGGGCCCCTCGCGCGACCTGGCGGCCCTGCGCGCCCTGGACTGGCAAGGCGCGGGCACGGTCCTCTACGTCGCCTGGATCACCACGGTCTTCGGCTTCGGCGCATGGGGATTCCTCCTGCGCCACCACCCCGCCTCCACGGTGGCGCCGTTCTCCCTCCTGGTGCCGGTCTTCGGCATGTCGTCGGCGTTCCTCTTCCTCGGCGAGCCGGTGGGCCCGCTGCGGTGGTGCGCGGCGGCGCTGCTGGTGGGCGGGGTGGGGCTGGCCTCCCTCACCCCGCGGGGTCCCGGGACCCGACGGCCGCTCCTAGGACGCCTCGACCAGCATCCCGGGCGGGCTGACATGGAACGTGCGGGCCCGTACGCCGAAGCCCGTGTCGCCGTCGAGGTGGCTGTCGTCGTCCCAGGTGACGATCGCGCTCTCCGGGCCGTTGCCGAAGGCCGTCGCGGTGCAGATGTGGGACCGTCTCCCCGGGTCGGCCGTGCTGACCCGCACCGGGTCGCCGAGTGAACCCTGGCTCTCCGAGCAGACCTTGGCCATCACCGTCGGCACGGTGTCGTGGGTGTCCGCGCTCTCCTCGACCCACGCCATCAGGAAGCGCCCGCCCGGCAGCCGGGACAGGGCCGGGGAGCTCCGGGTGAAGCCCCGGGGATTGCCGGCCGTGATGTCGAAGGTCTCGGTGCCGTCGGGCTGGAAGATGCTCGCCGCGACGGTGGTCTGCGGCTTGCCCAGGTCGCTGGGCTGGATGCCCTCGATGTGCGCGACGACGAACCGTCCGCTGTCGAGCAGGGTGATCGCGTTGACCCCGGTGAAGCCGCCGACATCGGGCTGGATCTCCCCGCCCAGCGGGTTGCCCTCGAAGTCGAAGAACCGCAGGGCGAGCCGGCCCCCGCCGATCGCCGAGGGATCGGTCGACCAGGCGACGACCACGTTGCCGTTGGTGAGGATCGAGGCGGCGGGCTTCTCATGGAAGCCCTCGGTGGTGCTGACCGTGAACTCCGGTGTGGCCGGACTGCCGTCCGAACGGAACCGCCGCGCGCGAATGCGCTGGTCGGGCCGTCGGCTCGCCCAGGTGACCAGCACACCACCGTCGATCATGAACGCGAGGCAGGGCCGGACCTTCGGATCCGCGTCGGTCGTGACGAGCGTCTCCGGACCGGCCTTCCGCCCCTCGGAGAACCGCTGGAGCTTCACGGACGGGCTCGGTCCGGGCGTGCCGAAGGGGGTCTCCAGCCATGCGGCGAACTGGCCGCTGATCCCGGCGGACAGCACGGACGGCCACAGCGGCCGCACCCCCGGCCCGTCCGCCGGCTGCGTACTGACCGCGAACTCGTCCCCGAGCTTGTCGCCGTCGTCCCCCAGGAACTGCCCCTTGATGACGAAGTCGCTCTCGTCCGACCACAGCTCCAGGAACTGCGTGCCGAACAGGGCGTCGACGGCAGGCTGGAGCTGATCGCCGGTCTTGGTGGTGTTGACGAGGAAGTCAGCCATGGCTGCTCTCCGAATCAGGATGCGAGGGGAAGAGAGAGCTGCGACCGGCCGAGTCCTTGGGAAAAGCGTGTCACGCCCGGGGTGCGGGTGCATCCGGAGCGGCCCGGGCGTCCCCGGCACGCCGCCGCCCCGCCCCCGGATACGCGGGGCGGGGCGGCGGGCCTGGTCCGGGACGGGTCACCGGGTGTGTTCGGTGAACCTCGCGGCCGTCTCGGCCAGGACCTCCTGGCCGTCCCGCGCCCACAGACCGTCGTTGAACAGCTCCACCTCGATGGCGCCGGTGTAGCCGGCCGCCTCCACGTAGCCCTGCCATTCCCGCATGTCGATCGCCCCGTCGCCGATCTGACCGCGGCCGGTGAGGACGCCCTCCGGGAGGGGGGTCGTCCAGTCGGCGAGCTGGAAGGTGTGGATACGGCCGCCCGCGCCCGCCCGGGCGATCTGCGCGGGGGCGGTGTCGTCCCACCAGATGTGGTACGTGTCGACCGTGACGCCGACCTGCCGCGCCGGGAAGCGCTCGGCGAGGTCCAGGGCCTGGGCCAGCGTCGACACCACACAGCGGTCCGAGGCGTACATGGGGTGCAGCGGCTCGATGGCCAGGCGGACGCCGTGCCGCTCCGCGTACGGGCCCAGTTCCGCCAGGGCGTCGGCGATGCGCTCGCGGGCGCCGTGCAGGTCCTTGGAGCCCGCGGGGAGGCCGCCCGAGACCAGGACCAGCGTGTCCGTGCCCAGCGTCGCCGCCTCGTCGATCGCGCGCCGGTTGTCGGCCAGGGCCTCCGCACGCTCCTGCGGGTCGATCGCAGTGAAGAACCCGCCCCGGCACAACGTGGTCACCGTCAGCCCGGCGTCCCGCACCAGCTTGGCCGTGGCCTCCAGGCCGAACGCCTGCACCGGCTCGCGCCAGAGCCCCATGTTGCCGATGCCCAGCCGGGCGCAGCCGTCGGCCAGTTCCGGCAGCGACAGCTGCTTCACCGTCATCTGGTTGATGGAGAAGCGCTCCAGCGACCCGCTCACTGGTTCACCCCGTACATGCTCAGCAGCGTCTTCATGCGTTCCTCCGCGAGCTTCGGGTCGGGGAACAGCCCCAGCCCGTCGGCCAGTTCGTACGCCGTCGCGAAGTGCGGCAGCGAGCGGGCCGACTGCAGGCCGCCGACCATCGTGAAGTGCGACTGGTGGCCCGCCAGCCAGGCCAGGAAGACCACGCCCGTCTTGTAGAAGCGGGTCGGGGTCTGGAACAGGTGGCGGGAGAGCCCGACCGTGGGGTCGAGCAGATCGCGGAAGCCCCGCACGTCGCCGGTGTCCAGGACCCGGACCGCCTGAGCCGCCAGCGGGCCCAGCGGGTCGAAGATGCCGAGCAGCGCGTGGCTGAAGCCCTGCTCGTCGCCCGCGATCAGCTCGGGGTAGTTGAAGTCGTCGCCCGTGTAGCAGCGCACGCCCTTCGGGAGCCGGCGGCGGATGTCGATCTCGCGCCGGGCGTCCAGCAGCGAGACCTTGATGCCGTCGACCTTGTCGGGGTGGGCCGCGATCACGTCCAGGAACGTGTCCGTCGCCGCGTCGAGGTCGGCCGACCCCCAGTAGCCCTCCAGGGCCGGGTCGAACATCGGGCCCAGCCAGTGCAGGACCACCGGCTCGGCGGCCTGGCGCAGCAGGTGGCCGTAGACCTCCAGGTAGTCCTCCGGCCCGGAGGCCGCCGCCGCGAGCGCCCGGGACGCCATCAGGATGGCCTGCGCGCCGGACTCCTCGACGAGGGCGAGCTGCTCCTCGTAGGCGGCGCGGACCTCGGCGAGCGTGCCGCCGGCGGTCAGCTGGTCGGTGCCGACGCCGCAGGCGATGCGGCCGCCGACCGCCTTGGCCTCGGCGGCGGAGCGGCGGATCAGCTCCGCCGCGCCCGCCCAGTCCAGGCCCATGCCGCGCTGGGCGGTGTCCATGGCCTCGGCGACTCCCAGCCCGTGCGACCACAGGTGGCGGCGGAAGGCGAGGGTGGCGTCCCAGTCGACCGCGGCGGGCGAGTCGGGGGAGACGTCCGCGAAGGGGTCGGCTACGACGTGCGCCGCCGAGAAGACCGTGCGGGAGGTGAAGGGCGTGCCGGGGGTCACGCCCAGGGGCTCGGTGCGGGGCTCGTAGGTCCGCAACGTCCCGCCGGCGCCGGGAAGTCGGATGGTCACAGCGAGATCTCCGGTACGTCGAGACGGCGGCCCTCCGCCGAGGACCTCAGGCCCAGCTCGGCGAGCTGGACACCGCGGGCACCGGCCAGCAGGTCCCAGTGGTAGGGGGCGTCGGCGTAGACGTGCCGCAGGAACAGCTCCCACTGGGCCTTGAAGCCGTTGTCGAACTCGGTGTTGTCCGGGACCTCCTGCCACTGGTCGCGGAAGACCTCCGTGGCGGGGATGTCCGGGTTCCAGACCGGCTTGGGGGTGGCGCTGCGGTGCTGGACGCGGCAGTTGCGCAGGCCCGCGACCGCGGAGCCCTCGGTGCCGTCCACCTGGAACTCCACCAGCTCGTCGCGGTTGACGCGGACGGCCCAGGAGGAGTTGATCTGGGCGATCGCGCCGCCCTCCAGCTCGAAGACGCCGTACGCGGCGTCGTCGGCCGTCGCGTCGTAGGGCTTGTCGTTCTCGTCCCAGCGCTGCGGGATGTGGGTGGCGGTGAGGGCCTGGACGGACTTCACGCGGCCGAACAGCTCGTGCAGCACGTACTCCCAGTGCGGGAACATGTCGACGACGATGCCGCCGCCGTCCTCGGCCCGGTAGTTCCAGGACGGGCGCTGGGCGGTCTGCCAGTCGCCCTCGAAGACCCAGTAGCCGAACTCGCCGCGCACGGACAGGATCCGGCCGAAGAAGCCGCCGTCGATGAGGCGCTTCAGCTTCAGCAGGCCCGGGAGGAACAGCTTGTCCTGGACGACGCCGTGCTTGATACCGGCCTCGTTCGCCAGGCGGGCGAGGTCCAGGGCGCCGTCGAGGCCGGTGGCGGTCGGCTTCTCGGTGTAGATGTGCTTGCCGGCCGCGATGGCCTTCTTCAGGGCCTCCTCACGGGCCGAGGTGACCTGCGCGTCGAAGTAGATGTCCACCGTCTCGTCGGCGAGGACCGCGTCCACGTCCGTGGAGACGTGCTCCAGCCCGTGCCGCTCGGCCATCGCCTTCAGCGCGTGCTCACGGCGGCCGACCAGGATCGGCTCCGGCCACAGCACCGTGCCGTCGCCGAGGTCGAGACCGCCCTGCTCGCGGAGGGCGAGGATGGAGCGGACCAGGTGCTGGCGGTAGCCCATGCGCCCGGTCACGCCGTTCATGGCGATTCGCACCGTCTTGCGTGTCAACGTCGTTCCCTTCGTACGCGGTCGCGGCGCCGCGTACGCCCCACCCGTCACAGGCGGCCCGGTGAGCCGTCCGTTAACTGGTGAGCGTTGCAGCAAGCGCTTTCTATATACGGAGAAGCTAGCCTCTGAACGGCGGTCCGGACAAGACCGTGACCAGGACGAGTTGTTCGAGGGGGCGAACAACCGGGGGTCGGGGGCTTAAGGTCTGCTCGGAACCTTGGCCATTGGTTCGCCGGGGCGGGGGCGGTCGACCTGCTGATCCGCGCGGAACCATGTCCGGTGGTCTGGGTGTGTACGAGGGCGGAGACGACACGAGATGCGCGACCGGAGGACGACGAGATGACGGTGACCCTGGCGGACGTGGCGGCCCGCGCACAGGTCTCACCCGCGACGGTGTCGCGCGTGCTGAACGGGAACTACCCCGTGGCGGCCTCCACCCGCGAGCGGGTGCTGAAGGCCGTGGACGAGCTGGACTACGTCCTCAACGGGCCGGCGAGCGCGCTGGCCGCCGCCACCTCCGACCTGGTCGGGATCCTGGTGAACGACATCGCCGACCCGTTCTTCGGGATCATGGCGAGTGCCATCCAGGCCGAGATCGGCGGGCCGGGCGGCCGTGCGGGCGGGGAGAGACTCGCGGTGGTCTGCAACACGGGCGGCTCACCCGAGCGGGAGCTGACCTACCTCACGCTGCTGCAGCGGCAGCGGGCCGCGGCCGTGGTGCTGACCGGCGGGGCGATCGAGGACGCGCCGCACAAGGCGGCGATGGACGCCAAGGTGCGCAAGCTGGTCGAGGCCGGGACGCGGGTCGTGCTGTGCGGGCGCCCGCCGGCGCCGGACACCGGGGCCATCGCGCTGACCTTCGACAACCGCGGCGGCGGGCAGGAGCTGACCGAGCACCTCATCGGGCTCGGGCACCGGCGGCTCGGCTACATCGCGGGCCCGGAGGAGCGGACGACCACGCGGCACCGGCTGGAAGGGCATCGGGCCGCGCTGGCCGCGCACGGGATCGAGGAGGACCCCGGGTGGACGGTGCACGGGCGCTACGACCGGCGGTCCGGCTACGAGGCGACGCTTGAGCTGCTGCGGCGTGACCCGTCGCTGACGGCCGTGGTCGCGGCGAACGACTCCGTCGCGCTGGGGGCGTGCGCCGCGCTGCGGGACTCCGGCCAGCGGATTCCGGAGGACGTGTCGGTTGCGGGCTTCGACGACCTGCCCTTCAGCATCGACGCGGTGCCGTCGCTGACCACGGTGCGGCTGCCGCTGGCGGAGGCGGGAGCCCGGGCGGGGCGGATCGCCATGGGCCGCGAGGAGGCACCGCCCGGAGGGATCGCCTCGGTGCGGGGCGAGTTGATGGTGCGCGGGTCCTCCGGGGTGCCGCGGGCCTCCTGAACCCTGGGGACCACCCCGTCACCCGCCCGGTCCTCGGCCCGGCGGACGGCCCGGCGCGGTTGGTGCAAGTGGCGCCATCACCGGGGGTGGTGGGGTGCACGGAGGACGCGTCGTCGTCGGAAGGGTTTCCGGCAGTGCGTTCCATGGACGCGTCTCCCGCGTCAGGCCCCCGCTCCTTCGACGAGGAGGTGCTGGGCGGCGCCTTCGACGCGGGGCTGGCCAGAGCCGACGCGCTGCTGTTCGGGCGGCGCCGGTCATCCTCGGCGTCGGCGAGACGATCTTCCCCCGTGACGGCGTGAAGCGCCCGATGGAGCTGATCTCCGCGGTCACCGGCAAGACCGGCGCCCAGGTCTGCGTGTACCGGGCGGCGGAGCCCCCGGGGGTAGCCCTCGGGGTCCTGGGCGGCATACGCTCGGCCCAACGGTATCTCTGACTGAGTCAAATATCGGGGGTCGGGATCATGACCGTCCAGGACATCCGCTCCTTCAACCGCTTCTACACGAACGTCATCGGCGCCCTCGACTACGGCCGCCGCCTCTACGCCCCCTACACCCTCACCGAGTCCCGCGTCCTCTACGAGCTGGCGCACGCGCCCCGCACGGACGCCGCCGACCTGCGGGCCCAGCTACACCTGGACGCCGGGTACCTGACCCGCATCCTGAACAAGTTCGAGGAGGACGGGCTGATCGAGCGCGGCCCGTCCGAGACGGACCCGCGCCGCCGCAGCGTCACGCTCACCACGCCCGGCCGCGAGGCCGCCGCGCTGCTCGACGAACGGGCGCGGCAGTCGGTCGGGGCCATGCTGGACACGGTCCGGGCCGAGGACCGGCCGCGGCTGGCTCAGGCCCTGCGGACCGTCCGCACGATCCTCGGCGACGCCCGGACCCCGCGGCCCGAGGACGTCGAACTGCGCGAGCCGGCCCCCGGCGACCTCGGCTGGATCGTGCAGCGCAACGCCGCGCTGTACGCGGCCGAGTACGGCTTCGACGCCGACTACGAGGGGCTGGTCGCGAGGATCGTCGCCGACTACGCCGAGGACCACGACCCGCGTCGGGAGCGGACCTGGATCGCCGAGCTGGACGGCCGGCCGGTGGGCTGCGTGATGTGCGTGCGGGACGACACGCCGGGCGCCGCACGGCTGCGGCTCCTGCTCGTCGAGCCGGACGCGCGCGGCCTCGGCATCGGCGACCGCCTGGTCGGGACGCTCGTCGGCTTCGCGCGCGAGGCCGGTTACCGCGAGGTCGTCCTGTGGACGAACGACGTCCTCGCCGCGGCCCGCCGCATCTACCGGCGCCACGGTTTCGTGCTGGTCGCCGAGAAACCGCACCACTCCTTCGGCAAGGACCTGACCGGCCAGGACTGGCGGCTGGATCTTCACGCAACACCCGGGTGACGAAGGAGAGTCGCCGGCGGGGGTGCCGGGTAGGGTCCGTCAACATGAAGCTGGCGTTCTCCACCCTCGGTGTCCCCGGCCTGCCCCTGCCCGACGTCCTGCGGCTCGCGACCGCCCACGGCTATCACGGCGTGGAACTGCGCACCCACCCCGAGGAACCGGTCCACACCGGCCTCGGCCCCGCCGAACGGGCGGACGTCGCGGCCCAGTTCAAGGGAGCGGGCGTAGAGCTCCTGGGCCTGGCGGGCTACGCACAGGTCGCCGCGCCGGGCGACGACGAGCCCGTCCTGGCCGAGATCCGCGCCCTCGTCGACCTGGCCCACGACCTGGGCGCCCCGTATGTCCGGGTCTTCCCCGGCGGCGACCTCGACGTGCAGACCCCCGAAGAGGCCGACGCGACGGCCGCCCGCCGCCTGGGCACGGCCGCCGAGCACGCCAATGACCTGGGCGTACGCATCCTCCTCGAAACCCACGACTCGCACCGCACCGCCGCCGACGCGATGCGGATCCTCGGCCTCGTCGGCCACCGCCAGGTCGGCGCCCTCTGGGACGTGATGCACACCTGGCTGGGCGGCGAGCAGCCCTCCGAGACCTACGCGGCGCTCTCCCCCCACCTCGGCTACGTCCAGGTCAAGGACATCGCCTCCCCCGACGACACGACCCCCCTGCCCCTCGGCGCGGGCGTCCTCCCGCTGGCCGAGTGCGTCGAGGTCCTCTCCCGCCACGGCTGGGACGGCTGGCTCTGCTGGGAGTACGAGAAGCGCTGGTACGAGGAGGCCGCGCCCCTGCCCGACCTTCTGGGGCCGGGGCATGAGCACTTGAGCAGGCTGCTGAACGAGTCGGCGTAAGGCACAGGCCCGGGTCAGTGGGCGCCGGGCCTGCCGAACTCCTCGATCAGCACCGGGTACTGCTCCTTCCCGTGCCCTGCGGCGATCGCACGATCGGCCATCGCCTTGATCAGCCTCGGCAGCTCGGCGTTGACCCCCACCGCCTCGCTCTCCTCGATCAGATGCGCCATCGCCCGCGCGTCGGTCTCCAGCGCCGACACCTCGGCCGGGAACGAAGCCCGGTCGATCTGCTCGGCGTACCCCGGCAGCCAGTCGGCGACACCGGCGGCGATGTGCCGCGCGAACGGCGCGTACGTCCCGGCGTCGACCCCCGCCGTCCTGAGCAGGGCCGTGCCCTGGAGCCAGGCGTTGAGCACGCTCCACATCATGACCAGTCCGGCCGCGTCGTACAGCGACGCCAGGCCGTGGTCCGCACCGAGGTAGGTGACGGTGCCGAGCGCGCCGAGTGCCGGCTCGTGCGCGTCGAAGTCCGAGCGCGTCCCGCTCTGCAGGATCACCGCGTCAGAGGTACCGATGGTCGACGGGATGGCCATGATGGCGCCGTCCAGGTAGCGGGCGCCGCGCGCTTGCGCCCACCGGGCGGTCTCCCGGGCCTGGCCCGAGTCGCCCGAGGTCAGGTTGATCAGCGTCGTGCCGTCCAGCTGGACATCGGCTGCGCCGAGTGCCTCGCGCACGGCTCGGTAGTCGGTGACACAGACGACCGTCAGACGGCCGGGCTCGATCGCGTCGGCGACGGTCGGGGCCGATCGCGCGCCCTCGGCCACCAGCCGGCCGGCCTTGCCGGCCGTACGGTTCCACACGGTCGTGGGGTGCCCGGCCCTCAGGAACGCCCCGGCGAGTGCCTGGCCCATCAGGCCGAGTCCGATGACTGTCACGGGTGTTGGGGTGTTTTCGTCCATGGCAGCATCGTCAACGTTGATACCGGTGTGAAGGTCAAGCGAGGTTGTCGATGCGGATCGGGGAACTGAGCCGGCGGACGGGCGTCAACGCCCATCAGCTGCGTTACTACGAGTCGCAGGGCCTGCTGGAGCCGGCCCGCGGAGCGAACGGCTACCGCGAGTACGACGAGGGCGCCCTGCTGCGGGTGAGGCAGATCCGCCACCTGCTCGGCGCGGGCCTGTCCTCGGAGGACATCGCGTACCTGCTGCCCTGTGCGACGGGGGAGGCGCCGACGCTGGTCGGATGCCCCGAGTTGCTGGCCGCGATGCGGTCACGGCTGCGGCGGCTGGACGACCAGCTGGCGAGCCTCGCCCAGTCCCGGGACGCGCTCGCCGACTACATCGAGGCGGCCGAACGCGTGGGCGGCGAGAGCTACCCGCCCCTGGGCCTCACGCAGCCTGCCTGACCCCGCGTAAGCGATCTGACAGGCAATCACCAGAGCCGGTGGTCCATCAAGTTGCCTGTCCGGCAGCCCTCCACGTAGGCCACCGGGGCCGAAGTTCTGGGCTGCGCAGGCCCGTCGAGGGTTCGGCGGCGTCCCGAGTCAGCGCTGCTCGGTGCGGCGGGCGTACGCGCGGGCCGCGCGGGCTCGGTCGCCGCAGCGGGTGGAGCACCAGTGGCGGCGGCCGTGGCGGAGCAGGTAGCGGTTGCAGGGGGGTGAGCCACAGGCGGTGAGGCGCTCGGCCGCGGGGGAGGTGAGCAGGTCGGCGGCGTCGGCGGCGAGGGTCGCCAGCGCGAGGTCGACGATCGCGGTGGTGGGGTGGGGGGCGGTCCGGTAGGGGCCGGTCTTGTCGTCCCACCGCAGCAGCGGGGCCGTCGGAACCCTGGTCATCGCGTCGTTGACGGCCGTCACCGCCGTGGGCAGGGCGGGCACGCCGTCGGCGCGGGCGGCGAACAGCGACCTGATCTGTTCGCGCAGCGACCTCAGTTGGGCCGCGCACATCTCCCGCATGCCGGCGTCGACCGGGGCGAGGCCGCGCTGGGTCAGCCAGTGGTTCGTCTGGGCGGGGGTGCCCAGGAGGTCCAGCGTGCGCCCGCCCGGCAGGGCGATCGCGGTGTTGGCGAGGGCCAGGGAGGGGTGCTCCTCCTCGCCCTGTGCGGGCGGCGGGGCGGGCTGTTCGGTCACGGGCTCCTCCATGCTTCTCATGGTACGGCTTGCCTGTATCCGTGAGAAGCGGCTACGGTCATCTCACGGTTCGATTGCGTCTATCCGTGAGGTGCTGCATGTCTTCCCTGCCTGCGACGACCGACTTCCCCGTCCGTGTCCTCGGCGGCCCGACCGCCGTCTTCGCGTACGGCGGCCTGCGCTTCCTGACCGACCCGACCTTCGACGCCCCCGGCGACTACGGCCGCCCCGGGGGTGCGCTCCTGACCAAGACCGCGCCCGCCGCCGGCAGCCCCGCCGACCTCGGCCGCGTCGACGTGGTCCTGCTCTCCCACGACGAGCACCCCGACAACCTCGACACCTCCGGCCGGGCCCTGCTCCCCGGCATACCCCTGACCCTGACCACGCCCGGCGGAGGTGAGCGCTTGCGCGAGAGCCTGGGCGACAAGGTCAGGGGCCTGGCCGACTGGGAGTCCGTCGAAGTGGACCGGCCCGGCGGCGGCACGGTCACCGTGACCGGCGTCCCCGCCCTGCACGGCCCCGGCTCCCGCGAGCAGGTCGAGCCGTTCACCGGCCAGGTCGTCGGCTTCGTCCTGACCGGCGAGGACCTGCCCACCGTCTACGTCAGCGGCGACAACGCCTCACTCGACGCGGTCCGTGAGATCGCCGGCCGCTTCGCCCCCGTCGACACCGCCGTGCTCTTCGCCGGCGCGCCCCGCTTCCCCGTCCTCTTCGACAACCAGGTCATCGTCCTGGACAGCGCCATGGCCGCGGAGGCCACCCGGATCCTCGGTGCCCGTCGCGTCGTCCCCGTCCACTACGACAGCTGGGCCCACTTCACCGAAGGCGGCGACGCACTGGAAGCCGCCTTCACCGCCGCCGGGCTCGCCGACCGGCTGGACTGGGGCAAGGGGGCCTGACCTGCCGTCACTTGCGCCAGAACAGGTGATGCACGACCCCGCTCGGGCTCGGCACCACATCGCAGTGGAAGCGGTCGAGCAGTTCCTCCGGCGACTCCCACAGCCGTGAGCCGGACCCGAGCACCACGCCGGGCGAGACCGCCACGTGCAGCGTGTCCACCAGGTCGGCGTCCAGGAACTCCCGGACGGTCATCGCCCCGCCGCCGAGCCGGACGTCCTTGCCCCCGGCCGCCTTGCGCGCCTGGGCGAGGACCTCGGCCGGATCCCCGCCGACGAAGTGGAACGTGGTGTCGGAGAGGGTGAACGAAGGGCGCTCGTGGTGGGTCATGACGAACACCGGTGTGTGGAACGGGGGCTCGTCGCCCCACCAGCCCTGCCACTCGTGGTCCTGCCACGGGCCGCGCTGCGGACTGAACTTGTTGCGGCCCATGATCTCGGCGCCGATGTTGTTGTGGAAGTCGCGCACCAGGTAGTCGTCGAGGCCCCGGCTCCCGCCCGGGTCGGTGCGGTTCGGCCAGCTCGCGGTCGCGCCGGCCCAGGAGAACATCGTCCCCGGGTCGGCGTGGCCGAACGGCCGCTCCAGGCTCTGGCCCTCACCGGCACCGAATCCGTCACTCGAGACGTTGAAGTTCTGTACGCGCAGCAGCTGGGTCACGGCGCTCCTCCTGTGATCGATACAAGAGAGACCGCCCGCACCGGCGAAACTCATCGGCGCGGGGCCGGTGAATCACAGGTCCGGCGGGGCTGGTCGGCGTGGGGCCGGCGGGATCACCGGTCCGGGGGCGGGGGACTGGTCGGCGCGAGGCCGATGGAACACCGGTCCGGCGGAACCCGTCGGGCGCGGACCCGGCGGACCGGTCCGGCGAACCCACCGGCGCCGGCCCGGCGCGGCAAAGCTCCGGCTCACCCGGCCTGCGCCACCACGTGGTCGATCACCTGCTGGAAGTCCTCGCTCGGCGAGAACTCCACCAGCTCGCTGTCCTCCAGCGCCACCGGCACATGGCCGGGGCCCCAGTAGTACGCCTGCCCCGCCTCGTACTCCTCCTCGCCCGCGGCGGTGCGCATCCTGATCCGGCCCTTGAGCAGGTAGCCCCAGTGCGGGCACTGGCAGGCGTCGTCGGGCAGGCCCTTGAGGGCCGGGCCCATGTCCGTGCCCTGAGGGAGGGTGATGTAGCCCACCGACATGCCGCCGCCGATCGGCATCATGCGCAGTTCCACGCCATCGCCTTCGAGGGCGACGGGTACGTCGTTCCGGGTCGCCGCCGTCATGGTTCCTCCGCTCCGGCCCGCCAGGGCCTCTTACGCCCCTCGTGCAACCCCCGTACCTCCAGCCTGGCCCGCCGGGCCGCGCCCCGCGACATCACGATCCGGTCAAGAGGTACCGCCAGGGGCTTGATTCGAATGCGTGTAATCGATTCCATGCTCCCGTCGATGTAATCGATTCCACGAGCACTTACCCGTGCTCCCCGACTGATCCACAAGGAGGTGGAGCGGCGGTGGCCAGCATCAAGGACGTCGCTGCCGAGGCCGGCGTCTCCGTCGCCACGGTCTCGCGCGTCCTGAACGACCACCCGTCGGTCAGCGCCGACGCACGCACCCGCGTGCTGGCCGCCGTCGAGACCCTGGGCTACCGCCCGAACGCCGTCGCCCGCTCCCTGCGCACCGACCAGACCCACACCCTCGGCCTGGTCATCAGCGACGTGATGAACCCGTACTTCACCGAACTGGCCCGCTCCGTCGAGGAGGAGGCCCGCGCGCTCGGCTACAGCGTCATCATCGGCAACGCCGACGAGCGGCCGGATCTCCAGGACCACCACGTCCGCACCCTGCTGGACCGGCGGATCGACGGGCTGCTCGTCTCCCCGACGGACGGCGGCTCGCCGCTGATGCTGGACGCCGCGCGGGCCGGGACGCCCATGGTCTTCGTGGACCGGTGGATCCCGGGCGTGGACGTGCCGGTCGTCCGGTCCGACGGGCGGGCCGCCGTGCGGGACCTGGTGGCGCATCTGCACGGGCTCGGGCACCGCAGGCTCGCCATCATCGCCGGCCCGGCGGCGACCACGACCGGCCGCGAGCGTGTGGAGGCCTTCCGCGAGGCGCTCGGCGCGTACGGGCTCGACTTGCCCGACGCCTACATAGGGCAGGGCGACTTCCAGGCCGAAAGCGGCCGGCTGGTCACCGAGGGCTTCCTCGACCTGGCCGAACCGCCCGAGGTGGTCTTCGCCGCCGACAACCTGATGGCGCTCGGGGCTCTGGACGCCGTCCGCGCGCGAGGCTTGCGCGTACCGGACGACCTCGCGCTGGCCGCGTTCGACGACATCCGGTGGTTCGTGCACACCGATCCGCCGGTCACCGCCATCGCCCAGCCCACGGGCGAGCTGGGCCGGGCCGCCGTACGGGCCCTGGTCGACCGCATCGAGGGGCGGCCCGGTCAGTCCGTGACCCTCCCCGCCCGGCTCGTCGTACGCCGCTCGTGCGGCGAGAACCCCACCCCAGTGCAAAGGAGCACGACGTGAGCAACGCGGACGAGTTGCTGCGCATCGAGGGCATACGGAAGACCTTCCCGGGCGTGGTCGCGCTGGACGGCGTCGACTTCGACCTGCGCCGCGGCGAGGTGCACGTACTCCTCGGTGAGAACGGTGCCGGCAAGAGCACCCTCATCAAAATGCTCTCCGGCGCCTACACCCCCGACGCCGGGCGGATCCTGGTCGGCGGCGAGGAGACCCGCATCCAGGGGGCGCAGGACTCCGAGCGGCTCGGGATCGCCACCATCTACCAGGAGTTCAACCTGGTACCGGATCTGACGGTCGCCGAGAACATCTTCCTGGGGCGCCAGCCCCGCCGGCTCGGAATGATCGACCGGAAGAAGATGGAGGCCGACGCCGAGGTCCTGCTGAAGCGGGTCGGCGTGAGCGTGTCCCCCCGCGCCCGGGTCCGTGAACTCGGCATCGCGCGCCTGCAGATGGTCGAGATCGCCAAGGCGCTCAGCCTGGACGCCCGCGTGCTGATCATGGACGAGCCGACCGCCGTGCTCACCTCCGAGGAGGTCGACAAGCTCTTCGCGATCGTGCGCACGCTGCGCGAGGACGGCGTCGGGATCGTCTTCATCACCCACCACCTGGAGGAGATCGCCGCGCTCGGCGATCGGGTGACGGTCATCCGGGACGGCAAGAGCGTCGGCCAGGTCCCCGCCACCACGCCCGAGGACGAGCTCGTACGGCTCATGGTCGGGCGCTCCATCGAGCAGCAGTATCCGCGTGAACGCGCCGACCGGGGCGCCGCGTTGCTCACCGTCGAGCAACTCACCCGGGACGGCGTCTTCCACGACGTGAGCTTCGAGGTGCACGCCGGTGAGGTCGTCGGCATCGCCGGACTGGTCGGCGCCGGCCGTACGGAAGTCGTCCGAGCGGTGTTCGGGGCCGACTCGTACGACAAGGGCACGGTGAAGGTCTCCGGCGCCCCGGTCGCCAAGTACGACGTCAACGCGGCGATGACCGCCGGTATCGGGCTCGTCCCCGAGGATCGCAAGGGCCAGGGCCTGGTGCTGGACGCCTCGGTCGAGGAGAACCTCGGCCTGGTGACGCTGCGGTCGGCCACGCGCGGCGGGCTCGTCGACCTCAAGGGCCAGCGCGAGGCCGCCGGGCGGATAGCGGGGCAGCTCGGCGTGCGGATGGCGGGCCTCGGCCAGCACGTGCGCACCCTCTCCGGCGGCAACCAGCAGAAGGTCGTCATCGGCAAGTGGCTGCTCGCCGACACCAAGGTACTGATCCTCGACGAGCCGACGCGCGGCATCGACGTCGGCGCCAAGGTCGAGATCTACCAGCTCGTCAACGAACTCACCGCCGCCGGCGCGGCCGTCCTGATGATCTCCAGCGACCTGCCCGAGGTGCTCGGCATGAGCGACCGGGTGCTGGTGATGGCCCAGGGCCGGATCGCCGGTGAACTCTCCGCCGATGAGGCGACCCAGGACGCCGTCATGGCGCTCGCAGTAAGCAACCCCAGCACGGACAAGGAGGCCTCCCGTGGCCACTGACACGCTCAAGAGCACGACGGGCGCGGGTGGCGCCTCGGGAGGCCTGCGCCGCCTCCTGCTCGACAACGGGGCGCTCACCGCGCTCATCGTCCTCGTCATCGCGATGTCGGCGCTGTCCGGCGACTTCCTGACGACGGACAACCTCCTCAACGTCGGCGTGCAGGCGGCCGTGACGGCCATCCTCGCCTTCGGCGTGACGTTCGTGATCGTCTCCGCGGGCATCGACCTGTCGGTCGGCTCGGTCGCGGCGCTGTCCGCCACGGTCCTCGCCTGGAGCGCCACCTCGGCGGGCGTCCCGGTCTTCCTCGCCGTCCTCCTCGCCATAGCGACGGGCATCGTCTGCGGCCTGGTCAACGGCATCCTCATCTCCTACGGCAAGCTGCCGCCGTTCATCGCCACCCTGGCCATGCTGTCCGTGGCGCGCGGCCTGTCCCTCGTCATCTCCGAGGGCTCCCCGATCGCCTTCCCCGACTCGGTCTCCCACCTCGGCGACACCCTCGGCGGCTGGCTGCCGGTGCCGGTCCTGGTGATGGTCGTCATGGGCCTGATCGCCGCCTTCGTGCTCGGCCGGACCTACATCGGCCGCTCCATGTACGCGATCGGCGGCAACGAGGAGGCCGCGCGGCTGTCCGGCCTGCGCGTCAAGAAGCAGAAGCTCGCCATCTACGCCTTCTCGGGCGTCTTCGCCGCCGTCGCCGGTGTCGTCCTCGCCGCCCGCCTATCCTCCGCGCAGCCCCAGGCCGCCGACGGCTACGAGCTGGACGCGATCGCCGCCGTCGTCATCGGCGGCGCCTCCCTCGCGGGCGGCACCGGCAAGGCGTCCGGCACGCTCATCGGCGCGCTGATCCTGGCCGTGCTGCGCAACGGGCTCAACCTGCTGAACGTGTCCGCGTTCTGGCAGCAGGTCGTCATCGGTGTCGTCATCGCGCTCGCGGTGCTGTTCGACACGCTGCGGCGCAAGGCGGGGGCGACCCCGGTGGCCGGTGCCTCTGGAGGAGGCAAGGGCAAGCAGGCGGCGACGTACGGGCTCGCGGCCGTGGTCACCGTCGCGATCGTCGGTGCCACGTCCTTCCTGCACACCGGCTCCTCCGCCGCGAGCAGCCCCAAGATGGGCCTGTCGCTGTCCACCCTCAACAACCCCTTCTTCGTGCAGATCCGGGCGGGCGCCCAGGCCGAGGCGGAGAAGCGGGGCGTGGACCTGACCGTCACCGACGCCCAGAACGACGCCTCCCAGCAGGCCAACCAGCTGCAGAACTTCACCAGCTCCGGGCTCGGCGCGATCATCGTCAACCCGGTGGACTCGGACGCCGCGAGCAACTCCGTGAAGGCCGCCGACCAGGCGAAGATCCCGGTCATCGCGGTCGACCGGGGCGTCAACAAGGCGTCGGTGGACGCCCTGGTCGCCTCCGACAACGTGGCCGGCGGTGAACTCGCAGCCAAGACCATCGCCGGCAAGCTGGGCGGCAAGGGCAAGATCGTGATCCTCCAGGGCCAGGCCGGTACGTCGGCGGCCCGGGAGCGCGCGCAGGGCTTCGCGAACGGCCTCAAGGCCTTCCCGGGCATCCAGGTCGTGGCCCAGCAGCCCGCCGACTTCGACCGCACCAAGGGCCTCGACGTCATGTCGAACCTGCTCCAGGCCCACCCGGACGTCCAGGGCGTGATCGCCGCCAACGACGAGATGGCCCTCGGCGCGATCAAGGCGCTGGGTTCCAAGGCGGGCAAGTCGGTCTCGGTCGTGGGCTTCGACGGCACGCCGGACGGACTGAAGGCGGTCGAGGGCGGCACCCTGTACGCGTCGGTGGCGCAGCAGCCGTCCCAGCTCGGGAAGATCGCCGTGGACAACGCCCTGCGGGCCCTGAAGGGCGAGAAGGTCGAGGAGACGGTGAAGGTGCCGGTGAAGGTGGTCACGAAGGAGAACGTGGCCGGCTTCAGCGGCTGACATCGGGGAACGGCCGGGCGGTTGTCCACAGCGTGGGGTGACCGCCCGGCCATGTCACTCACGTGGGGAGCAACTCATGTACGACTACGACCTCCTGGTCGTGGGGTCGGCCAACGCCGACCTGGTGATCGGAGTGGAGCGCCGGCCCGGTGCCGGCGAGACCGTGCTCGGCTCCGACCTGGCCGTCCACCCGGGCGGCAAGGGCGCGAACCAGGCAGTGGCCGCCGCCCGGCTCGGTGCCCGAACGGCGCTGCTGGCCCGGGTCGGCGACGACGCGCACGGCCGGCTGCTGCTGGACTCGCAGCGGCAGGCCGGCGTCGACACGGTGGGTGTCCTGGTGGGCGGCGCTCCGACCGGCGTCGCGCTGATCACGGTCGACCCGTCCGGGGACAACAGCATCGTCGTCTCGCCCGGCGCGAACGGCCGCCTCACCCCGGAGGACGTCAGCGCGGCCGGGTGCCTCTTCCAGGGTTCCCGGGTGGTGTCGGCGCAGCTGGAGATCCCGCTGGAGACGGTGGTGGAGACCGTGCGGAGCCTGGCGCCGGGGAGCCGTTTCGTGCTGAACCCCTCGCCGCCGCGCCCCCTACCGCAGGAGGTGCTGGCCGCCTGCGACCCGCTGATCGTGAACGAGCACGAGGCGAAGGTGATCCTGGGCGACTCCGCCGTCGGGGACACGCCCGAGGACTGGGCGCGGATCCTCCTCGCCAAGGGCCCGAGGTCGGTGGTGGTGACGCTGGGCGATCAGGGCGCGCTGGTGGCGTCGGCCGAGGGTGTCTCGCGCGTCCCGGCCGTGAAGGTGGACGCGGTGGACACGACGGGGGCGGGTGACTCCTTCACCGCCGCGCTGGCCTGGCGGCTGGGGGCGGGCGAGTCCCTGGCCGAGGCGGCGGCGTACGCGGTGCGGGTGGGGGCCGCGACCGTGACGAAGGAGGGCGCGCAGGCGTCCTTCCCGACGGCGGCGGAGGTCGCCGCGCAGTGAAGAAGAGCGGAATACTGAACCGCCACCTCGCCGGTGCGCTGGCCGAACTCGGGCACGGCGACGGGGTGCTGGTGTGCGACGCGGGCATGCCCATTCCCGACGGCCCCCGGGTGGTGGACCTGGCGTTCCGGGCCGGGGTGCCGTCATTCGCCGAGGTGCTCGACGGGCTGCTGGCCGAGCTGGTGGTCGAGGGGGCGACGGCGGCGCAGGAGCTGCGGGATGCCAATCCGGAGGCGTCGTCGCTGCTGGAGGGGCACTTTCCCGGGCTGCGCCTGGTGTCGCACGAGCGGCTCAAGGAGCTCTCGGCGGGGGCGCGTCTGATCGTCCGCACGGGCGAGGCACGGCCGTACGCGAACGTCCTGCTGAGGTGTGGCGTCTTCTTCTGACGCCGGCGAAAGGCTCCTGAACGGTTTCGAGGGGGCCCGGTCCGTCGACCGGGCCCCCTCGGCTTTTCCCCTCCCGTCAGGAACCCCCGCAATCCCCCCGGATCCCCCTCCAGAAGTCCTGACGCCTAGTACGACCCACGCAGGGCGGAAAGGGTTGCACGGCAACGTAAGAAATTCTTGCCGGATTCTTGCCGGGCCCCTGCGAGGGCCGTGACGGGCCGCCCTGCGCCCCCGACGAGCTGCGTCGAGGAAGGGCGGGAGGTCACCCGGGTCGGCGATCCGCCGCTGCTGTGAGCACCCGGGTGAGACCACCGTCGTCCTCCTCGATGTCGCGCACGTGCGCGAACCCGACCCGTCCGAGCAGGCGCAGCGAGGCCTCGTTCTCCGCGGCGACGGTGGCGTGCACCTCGCTGAGCCCGAGCGTCCCGAAGCCGTACGCCACGAGTGCCTCGGCGAGTTCCGTCCCGAGTCCGCTTCCCCAGACGGCGGGGGACAGCGCGTAGACGATCTCGTGCCCGCCCACCTCGTCGGTCCGCTTGATCTCGGCGTGCCCGATCAGCCGCCCGTCGCGCCGGACCGCCCACACGTCGAAGAGGTCCCGCGCGTAGACCTTGCTGAAGATCCGCCCGAACAGGGCCCGGTCGTCCGCCTCGGGGGAGGGGCCGTCCCCCATCCACCGGGAGACCCTGGCGTCCTGGAACAGGGCGACGAAGTCCTCTTCGTCGTCCGGGGTATAGGGGGTCAGGAGGAGGCGCGGGGTGCGCAGGGCCGGGGGCATGGAGGCGGACGCTAGTCAGGCGGCACGCGGGGCGGTAACCGAGTTTCGGGCAGCCCGGCGCGGTTGAGGGCTCACCGCCGCAGGCTGTAGCTCACCATCGACGCCCCCACCACCGACCCGAACGCCGGCAGCAGGAACTGGGCGAAGGCCTCCCAGCCCCATACGATCCCCGCGCACGCCGCCGTGATGTTGATGGCCAGGGACATGATCCACAGGGCGACGCTCTGGGCCTGGGGTGACATCGTTCCTCGTCGTCATTCGGGGCCGGGGAGAAGGAAAGGAGCCGGGTCGGAATCAGCCCGGTCCCGGGCTGGGGGAAGGACGGAATTCCGGCACGGGTGCCCGGTTCAGCGGGGGAGAGGCGGGGGTGTTCCCGTTCGGCGCGGAAGGCCCCGGAGCCATGACCGCGTGCTCCCCGGAGATCGCCGGGGCCGTCATGAGCAGCGTCAACGTGCTGACGGCGCACAGCCCGACGAGAAGCGTGCCCGCCCGGTACGCGCGCGCAGGGGCGTTCGGGCCTGGGGAACGGATGGGCATCACGGTCGCTCCGGAATCGAGTCCGCCCCCCTCTTCGCCGAACCCCTGAATTCTTCCACGGGAAAGGATCACAAAAGGGGCGGCCCGGATGCTTGAACTGTAAAGCTTCGGGCTCTTCTGTGAATTCACGGTGAAAGGTGAACCCTCGGCCGCATACTGATCGGTCGCTTTATGCACGGGCCGTCGGCCGTATCGCCCCGCCGCACTGTCGTACCCGGGCGGTACCGTCGGCGCATGACCGATCAGGCGGGGGCCGCCCAGGCGGGCGAGCGGCGTATGGCCACGCTGGAAGGCGTACTCGAACGCATCACGTACGCCAATGAGGAGAACGGCTACACGGTCGCCCGGGTCGACACCGGCAGAGGCGCCGGAGACCTGCTCACGGTCGTCGGCGCGCTGCTCGGCGCGCAGGTGGGCGAATCCCTGCGCATGGAGGGCCGCTGGGGTTCCCACCCGCAGTACGGAAAGCAGTTCCACGTGGAGAACTACACGACGGTCCTGCCGGCCACGGTCCAGGGAATCCGCCGCTACCTCGGCTCCGGCCTGGTCAAGGGCATCGGCCCGGTCTTCGCCGACCGGATCACCCAGCACTTCGGCACGGACACCCTCCAGATCATCGAGGAGGAGCCCAAGCGCCTCATCGAGGTCCCAGGCCTCGGCCCCAAGCGCACCAAGAAGATCGCCGACGCCTGGGAGGAGCAGAAGGCCATCAAGGAGGTCATGCTCTTCCTCCAGACGGTCGAGGTCTCCACGTCCATCGCCGTGCGCATCTACAAGAAGTACGGCGACGCCTCCATCGCGGTCGTCAAGAACCAGCCGTACCGGCTCGCCTCCGACGTCTGGGGCATCGGCTTCCTCACCGCCGACAAGATCGCCCGGTCCGTCGGCATCCCGCACGACAGCCCGGAGCGCGTCAAGGCGGGCCTTCAGTACGCGCTGTCGCAGTCCACCGACCAGGGCCACTGCTTCCTCCCGGAGGAGCAGCTGATCAAGGACGCGGTGAAGCTCCTCCAGGTCGACACCGGCCTCGTCATCGAATGCCTGGCCGAACTGGCCGAACCGCAGGAAGACGGCGAGGACCCCGGCGTCGTCCGCGAGAAGGTGCCGGGCCCCGACGGCGGGGAGCCCGTCACCGCGATCTACCTCGTCCCCTTCCACCGCGCCGAACTCTCCCTCTCCGCCCAGCTGCTGCGCCTCCTGCGCACCGGCGAGGACCGCATGCCGGGCTTCCGGACCGTGGCCTGGGACAAGGCGCTGAGCTGGCTGAAGGGGCGCACGGGCACCGACCTCGCCCCGGAGCAGGAGGCGGCCGTCAAGCTGGCGCTGACCGAGAAGGTCGCCGTCCTCACCGGCGGCCCCGGCTGCGGCAAGTCCTTCACGGTCCGCTCGATCGTGGAGCTGGCGCGCGCCAGGCAGGCGAAGGTCGTGCTCGCCGCCCCCACGGGCCGGGCGGCCAAGCGCCTGTCCGAGCTCACCGGCGCCGAGGCCTCCACCGTCCACCGCCTGCTGGAGCTCAAGCCCGGCGGCGACGCGGCCTACGACCGGGACCGCCCGCTGGACGCCGACCTGGTGGTGGTCGACGAGGCGTCCATGCTGGACCTGCTCCTGGCCAACAAGCTGGTCAAGGCCGTCCCGCCGGGAGCGCACCTGCTCTTCGTGGGGGACGTGGACCAGCTGCCCAGCGTCGGCGCGGGCGAGGTCCTGCGGGACCTCCTGGCCGACGGCGGCCCGATCCCGGCGGTCCGCCTCACCCGGGTCTTCCGGCAGGCCCAGCAGTCCGGCGTGGTGACGAACGCGCACCGGATCAACGCCGGCCAACACCCGGTCACGGACGGCATGAAGGACTTCTTCCTCTTCGTCGAGGACGACACCGAGGCCGCCGGCCGGCTCACCGTCGACGTGGCCGCCCGCCGCATTCCGGCCAAGTTCGGGCTGGACCCCCGCCGTGACGTCCAGGTCCTCGCCCCCATGCACCGCGGCCCGGCCGGCGCCGGCACCCTCAACGGCCTGCTGCAGCAGGCCGTCACCCCGGGCCGTCCCGACCTGCCCGAGAAGAGATTCGGCGGACGGGTGTTCCGTGTCGGCGACAAGGTCACCCAGATTCGCAACAATTACGAGAAGGGCAAGAACGGTGTCTTCAACGGCACCGTCGGCGTGGTCACCTCGCTCGACCCGGTCGACCAGCGCCTGACGGTGCTCACGGACGAGGACGAGGAGGTGCCGTACGAGTTCGACGAGCTCGACGAGTTGGCCCACGCGTACGCCGTGACGATCCACCGCTCCCAGGGCAGCGAGTACCCGGCGGTCGTCATCCCGGTCACCACGGGCGCCTGGATGATGCTCCAGCGGAACCTGCTCTACACGGCGGTCACCCGGGCGAAGCAGCTGGTCGTCCTCGTCGGTTCGCGCAAGGCGATCGGCCAGGCGGTGCGCACGATTTCGGCGGGCCGGCGGTACACGGCACTCGACTTCCGGCTCGGTTCCGCAAAAAATGATCGATCAAATGAGTCGTGAAGGTCACAAGGCACTTCCGGAAGGGGGACCCAGGGGGCAGGATGAGCAAGTTGACGGCACTCAGTGCCGTCGATAGGCCCGATGGTCGACCCCGAGTGCACTCTCCTGAGCCAAGTGGGGGATGGTAGAGACAGTCAGGGCACCTCGAAGATGAGGCACAACGTCGGTGAGGGAAGACGTGAGCGACAACTCTGTAGTACTGCGGTACGGCGACGGCGAGTACACCTACCCGGTGATCGACAGCACCGTCGGTGACAAGGGCTTCGACATCGGAAAGCTCCGCGCCCAGACCGGTCTGGTGACGCTGGACAGCGGTTACGGCAACACGGCCGCGTATAAATCCGCCGTCACGTACCTGGACGGCGAAGCGGGCATCCTGCGGTACCGCGGCTACCCGATCGAGCAGCTGGCCGAGCGCTCCACCTTCCTGGAGGTCGCCTACCTGCTGATCAACGGCGAGCTGCCGACCGTCGACGAGCTCTCGGTGTTCAAGAACGACATCACGCAGCACACCCTGCTGCACGAGGACGTCAAGAACTTCTACAAGGGCTTCCCGCGCGACGCCCACCCGATGGCCATGCTGTCCTCGGTCGTCTCGGCGCTGTCCACGTTCTACCAGGACAGCCACAACCCGTTCGACGAGCGCCAGCGCAACCTCTCCACGATCCGCCTGCTCGCGAAGCTTCCGACGATCGCCGCGTACGCGTACAAGAAGTCGATCGGTCACCCGTTCGTCTACCCGCGCAACGACCTGGGCTACGTCGAGAACTTCCTCCGCATGACCTTCTCGGTCCCCGCGCAGGAGTACGAGCTGGACCCGACCGTGGTCTCCGCGCTCGACAAGCTGCTGATCCTGCACGCGGACCACGAGCAGAACTGTTCGACCTCCACGGTCCGCCTGGTGGGCTCCTCGCAGGCGAACATGTTCGCCTCGATCTCCGCCGGCATCAACGCCCTGTGGGGCCCGCTGCACGGCGGCGCCAACCAGTCGGTGCTGGAGATGCTGGAGGGCATCCGCGACTCCGGCGGCGACGTCGACTCCTTCATCCGCAAGGTGAAGAACAAGGAGGACGGCGTCCGCCTGATGGGCTTCGGCCACCGGGTCTACAAGAACTTCGACCCGCGCGCCAAGATCATCAAGGCCGCCGCGCACGACGTGCTGTCCGCGCTCGGCAAGTCCGACGAGCTGCTGGACATCGCGCTGAAGCTGGAGGAGCACGCGCTCTCCGACGACTACTTCGTCTCGCGCAGCCTCTACCCGAACGTCGACTTCTACACCGGCCTGATCTACCGGGCCATGGGCTTCCCGACCGAGATGTTCACGGTCCTCTTCGCCCTCGGCCGGCTGCCGGGCTGGATCGCCCAGTGGCACGAGATGATCAAGGAGCCCGGCTCCCGCATCGGCCGCCCGCGCCAGATCTACACGGGCGTGGTCGAGCGCGACTTCGTTCCCGTCGAGGAGCGCTGAGGCGCGGCACCGCTTCGGCCCCCGTATCCGCTTGCCGGGTGCGGGGGCTTTCGCGTGGGCGGGCCGGGCCTGGGCGTGGGCGGGGCGGGCTTGCGTGCGGTACGGGCTCCGCGTGATCTCTCACGGGATTTCTTACGCAATGAAGAAGGCGCCCCGGCGTCGGTCCCCCCACGGGCCGACGTCCAGGGCGCCTTCCCAGTCCCGGTGCGGATTCCCCCCACGGGATCCGGCCGGGCGTCTGTGAGGACAGCGCCTGAATCGCTGTTGAGCAGAACGAGCAGAACTCGTCGTACTTCGGTGAGGTGCGATCTGCCGGGACAGCGCACGCCCGGGAGGGCCGCTCAAAGCTTCCCGGTGTACGTGCCCCGGCAACGCATCTCTGGAGAAGTCCCCCAAGACATCTCCAGATGTCAGGTGGCGCCCCCCAAGACGCTCCCTGACATCGTCAACTTAGACCTTCGAACCCCTTCGATGGTTACGTTCACATCACTGTGATCTGCGTCTCTTGCGTATGTCCGTTAGATGCGCAAGAGCCCGGATATGTTGTTCGAGGCCCAAGCGTAAGGATGATGCGGGAGCCTTGTGAAGAGCTTATGTGAGCCGGGCCCGGGACTCCAGAGGGGCTCAAATCACGTTCGCCGTGAACTTAGCCTGAATTCGGGCGACTTCACCGAAATGTCCGCAGTCGCAGACTGTTCGTGACGACGAAGACCGACGAGAAGGCCATCGCTGCCCCCGCGATCATCGGGTTCAGCAGGCCCGCGGCGGCCAGCGGCAGCGCGGCCACGTTGTAGCCGAAGGCCCACACCAGATTGCCCTTGATCGTGGCCAGGGTCCGGCGGGACAGCCGGATCGCGTCCGCCGCCACCCGCAGATCGCCGCGGACCAGCGTCAGATCGCCCGCCTCGATCGCCGCGTCCGTGCCGGTGCCCATGGCCAGTCCCAGATCGGCGGCGGCGAGCGCGGCCGCGTCGTTGACGCCGTCCCCCACCATGGCGACGACCCGCCCCTCGGCCTGCAGCCGCCGTACCGCGTCGACCTTGTCCTCGGGCAGCACCTCGGCCACCACCTGCTCGATTCCCACGGCCGCGGCCACCGTTCCGGCCACGGCACGGTTGTCCCCGGTCAGCAGCACCGGCGTCAGTCCCAGGGCGCGCAGGTCGCGCACGGCCTCGGCGCTGGTCTCCTTGACGGCGTCCGCGACGGCCAGAACGGCCCGGGCGGTCCCGTCCCAGCCGGCCACGACCGCCGTACGCCCGGCCCGCTCGGCCTCGTCCCGCGCGCGGGCCAGCTCCGGCGGCAGCTCGCCGAAGAGCCGCCCCACGGCGACGTCACGGCCCTCCACACGCCCGCGTACGCCCCGCCCGGGCACGTTCTCGAACCCTTCGGCCTCCGGGAGCCGCCCGGCGCTCTCCTCGGCGCCCAGCGCGATCGCACGGCCGACGGGGTGCTCGGAGGCGTGCTCGACGGCGCCCGCCAGCCGCAGCACCTCCTTCTCGTCGGCGCCCTCGGCGAGGTGGACCTCCTGGAGGGTCATCCGGCCCGTGGTGACGGTGCCGGTCTTGTCCAGGACGACGGTGTCGACCCGGCGCGTGGACTCCAGCACCTCCGGGCCCTTGATGAGGATGCCGAGCTGGGCGCCGCGGCCCGTGCCGACCATCAGGGCGGTCGGGGTGGCAAGGCCCAGCGCGCACGGGCAGGCGATGATCAGGACGGCGACGGCCGCGGTGAACGCGGCGACGCCGTCGCCCGTCAGCCCGAGCCACGCCCCGGCCGTGGCGACGGCGATCAGCAGCACCACCGGTACGAAGATCCCGGAGATCCGGTCGGCGAGCCGCTGTACCTCGGCCTTGCCGTTCTGCGCGTCCTCCACCAGCTTCGCCATCCGCGCGAGCCGGGTGTCGGCACCTATCCGGGTGGCCTCGACGACCAGCCGCCCGCCCGCGTTGACCGTCGCGCCGGTGACCGCGTCCCCGGCCGTCACGTCCACCGGCACCGACTCGCCGGTGAGCATCGAGGCGTCCACGGCGGAGGCTCCCTCGACGACCGTGCCGTCGGTGGCGATCTTCTCGCCGGGCCGTACGACGAACCGGTCGCCGACGGCGAGGCGCTGCGCCGGGATCCGCACCTCCCGCCCGTCCCGCAGCACGGCCACGTCCTTGGCGCCCAGTTCCATCAGTGCCCTGAGCGCGGCGCCCGCGCGGCGCTTGGAACGGGCCTCCAGCCAGCGGCCCAGCAGGATGAACGCGGTGACGCCGGAAGCGACCTCCAGGTAGATCGAGGAGGCGCCGTCACCGCGCGAGACCGTGAGCTCGAAGGGGTGCCGCATGCCCGGCATGCCCGCGTCGCCGAGAAACAGCGCCCACAGGGACCAGCCGAACGCGGCCAGGGTGCCGAGGGAGACCAGCGTGTCCATGGTGGCGGCGCCGTGCCGGGCGTTCGTCCAGGCTGCCCGGTGGAAGGGCAGCCCGCCCCAGACGACGACCGGTGCGGCGAGGGTGAGCGAGAGCCACTGCCAGTTGTCGAACTGGAGCGCCGGGACCATCGCCAGGAGGATCACGGGCAGGGCGAGGACGGCGGAGACGGTGAGGCGCCGGCGGAGCGCCGACAGCTCGGGGTCCTCCGTCCCGGCGTCGGCGGCCTCCTCCCGCGGGGGCGCGGGCTCCTCGGCGGTGTACCCGGTCTTCACCACGGTGGCGATCAGATCGGCGACCTCGACGCCCGCGGGGTAGGCGACCCGGGCCTTCTCCGTCGCGTAGTTCACCGTGGCGCAGACGCCGTCCATGCGGTTGAGCTTCTTCTCGACGCGGGCCGCGCAGGAGGCGCAGGTCATCCCGCCGATGAGCAGCTCGACCTCGGCGAGGGCCGGCTCACGGTCGGCCGGTGCCTTGGCGGTGGTGCTGGTCATGTCCTCTGATCTCCAGGAGATGCGGGCGCCCGGGAAGCGGAACGGGCCGTACGGGCCGGGGCGGCGGCGTACGGCCCGTACACGGGTACGAGTGCCAGGACCGGCGCGTCTCAGACCTCGCCGGCCGCACCCGGGTGGCTCAGGCCCGGTCGTCTGCCGGAGCCGGGTGGGTTCAGGCCCGGCCGGCCAGTTCGAAGCCGGCCTCGTCGACGGCGGTGCGCACGGCCTCGTCGTCGAGCGGAGCCGCGGAGACGACGGTGACCTCGCCGGTCTTGGCGACGGCCGTCACCGAGCTCACGCCGGAGATCTGGGAGATCTCGCCGGAGACCGCGCCCTCGCAGTGTCCGCAGCTCATGCCGCTCACCTTGAAGACGGTGGTGACGGGGCCCGTGGTGTCGGTCTGGGCGGTCATGTCGTTACTCCTCGTCGAGGCATGTGGGGCTGTGGGGTCCGCTGGGGGACCCGCACATCCCAACTGTACCCCTAGGGGGTATCAGTTCACGACGTCCCCATGAGGGGTTCCAGATAGCGGACGAGGGCGCCCTTCAGCTCCTGCACGTACGCCTCCCGCTCGTCGCCCTCATGGGCCAGGATCAGCTCCAGGCCGGCCTTGTAGATGCCGACGCACATCTGGGCGGTGCGGGTGACGGCCGCCGGGGGCGCCTCGGGTGCGAACGGGGCGAGGATCGTCTCGACCCGGGCGACCAGCGTCGTGTGCAGCGCGTCGTGCTCCTCGGCGATGCGGCCCGGGATGTCGGGGCCGTGCATCAGCACGAAGAAGGCCGGGTGGCGGCAGTTGAACTCGATGAAGCGGTCGACGGTCCCGGCGATCACCTCCTCCAGCGGGGTCGCGTCGTCGGTGACCGGCGTGAGGACCTCGTCGTACGACTGCCGCATCTCGTGCATGAGCCGGCTGCCCAGCTCGATCGCGATCGCTTCCTTGTTCGGGAAGAACTGGTACAGCGTCCCGGGGGAGACGCCCGCCTCGCGGGCGATGGCGTTGGTGCTGGCGGCCGTGTAGCCGGTCGTGGCGAAGACCCGGGCGGCGGCTTCGAGCAGCTGGACGATCCGGCGCTCACCGCGGGCCTGACGGCGGCGCGGCCGCTCCTCGGTGGTCGTCGCCGCCTCGGTCTCCGTTGCGGGCTTCTCGGTCTTCTCGGGCACGCGTTATCCCCAGGTCTCAGAACGCGATTGACAAACGCGAGCGGCCGCTCGCATTCTGGAGTCGGCAGAAATGCGAGCGATCTCTCGTGTTTGCCAGTCTATGGCAGCCCCGTGCTGTCAGGCTGCGCCTGGACACGGGTCACGGTGAAGGGGACACCGCACGATGACCGAAGTCAACACACCGCCGCGCGTCGGCGGCTGGACCCGTTTCGTCACCGCCCGGCCCAGGCTGTCGCTGCTGGTGGCGCTGGTGCTCACCGCCCTCGCGGTGCTGGCCGGCAGCGGCGTCGCCGACCGGCTCGGCGCAGGCGGCTGGGAGGATCCGGCCGCCGAGTCCACGTACGCGACCAAGGCCCTGGAGCGCGAGTTCCCGGGCTCCCAGCCCAACCTGCTGCTCCTGGTCGACGCGGGCGAGGCCTCGGTCGACGACCCGGCCGTCGCCGCCGAGGCCGAGCGCCTCGCCGAGCGCCTCGCGGGTGAGCGGGGTGTCACCGGAGTCGGGTCCTACTGGCAGTCCGGCGCCCCGGCCCTGCGCGCCGAGGACGGGCACGAGGCGCTGATAGCGGCCCGCATCACAGGCGACGAGAAGACCGCGGGCGAGACCCTGGAGCGCCTCGCGCCCCACTACCGCGGCACACACGGCCCGCTGCAGGTCGACGTGGGCGGCCCGGTCGCGGTGCGGCACGAGATGCAGACGGTCATCCAGGAGGACCTCCTCCGGGCCGAGCTGATCGCCCTTCCCGTGACTCTGGTGCTGCTCGTGATGGTCTTCGGCAGCGCGGTCGCGGCCCTGCTGCCGCTCGGCATCGGCATCGTCGCCATCCTCGGGACGAACGCCGTACTGCGCGGCCTCACCGAGTTCACCGACGTGTCCGTCTTCGCGATCAACCTCACCACGGCCCTGGGCCTGGGCCTCGCCATCGACTACGCGCTCTTCATCGTCCGCCGCTTCCGCGAGGAGCTGTCCACGGGCGCCGAGCCCCTGACCGCGATCGGCACGACCCTGCGCACAGCCGGCCGCACCGTGCTGTTCTCCGCCCTCACGGTCGCGGTCTCCCTGGCGGCGATGCTGGTCTTCCCGCAGTACTTCCTGCGCTCCTTCGCCTACGCCGGGATCGCCGTGGTGCTGCTGGCCGCAGCGGCCGCGCTGATCCTGCTCCCGGCGGCGCTGATCCTGCTGGGCCACCGGGTCAACGCGCTGGACCTGCGCCGCCTGTTCCGGCGCGGACACCGGCCGGATCCCACCCGGCAGGAGGGCAGGGCCTGGGCCCGCACGGCGACGCTCGTCATGCGCCGCGCCCCCTTCTTCGCCCTCGGCACCACAGCCGTCCTCGTCCTGCTCGGGCTGCCCTTCCTGGGCGTGAAGTTCGGCACCGCCGACGACCGCCAGCTGCCCTCGACGTCGGAGTCCCACGTCGTGCAGCAGCACATCAGGGAGGGCTTCCCGGGCAGCCCCGGCGGCGGCCTCGAAGTGCTCGCCGAGGGCCGCGCGACCGAGGAGCAGTACGGCGCCTACAAGGAGCGCGTCGCCGCACTGCCCGACGTGGCCCGGGTCGACGGGCCACTGGTCAAGGGCGACTCCGCGTACTTCACGGTGCTGCCCGAGGGCGAGGCGGTCGACGAGCCCGCCCAGCGTCTGGTCGGCGGCCTGCGCGAGACCCGCGCCCCCTTCGACACGAAGGTGACGGGCACCGCGGCCGTCCTGGTCGACTCCAAACACGCCATAGGGGAACGCCTGCCGCTCGCGGCGGTCTTCATCACGATCGTCACCCTGTTCCTGGTCTTCCTCCTCACCGGCAGCGTGCTCATACCGGTCCAGGCGGTCGTCCTCAACGCGCTCAGTCTGACGGCCATGTTCGGCGCCGTCGTCTGGGTCTTCCAGGACGGGCACCTGTCCGGACTGCTGGCCTTCACCAGCCCTGGCTCCATCGAGACGACCCTCCCGGTCCTGATGTTCTGTGTCGCCTTCGGCCTCTCCATGGACTACGGCGTGTTCCTGCTCTCCCGCATCAAGGAGGAGTTCGACCGCACCGGCGACCACGACCAGGCCGTCCGGCACGGCCTGGCACGCACCGGCGGGCTGATCACGGCGGCGGCGGTCATCCTGGCCGTGGTCATGGTCGCGATCGGCACCTCCCGGGTGACCAACACCAAGATGCTCGGCCTGGGCATCGCGCTGGCGGTCCTGATGGACGCGATGGTCGTCCGCAGCCTCCTGGTCCCCGCGGTCATGCGCCTCACCGGCCGCGCCACATGGTGGGCCCCCGGCCCTCTGCGCCGCTTCCACGAGCGCTTCGGCCTGAGCGAGGCCGAACCGGAGCGGACGGCGGCCGAGACGGAACCCGTCCGGGACAAGGCCGGGGCCCCGGCCGGCTGACCAGGGCGCCGGCCGGGAGGGGTGCTCGGGTCGGCAGCGTCCCGCGGCCCGGCGCTAGCGTTCCCCGGGGGCGTGAAGTCACCCGGCGCCCCGGGGCGACCCTGGCACGACAGCGACGAAAGGCGGTGGGTCCATGCGGGCCGTGGTGTTCGAGCGGTACGGGGAGGCGGCCGAGGTACGGGAGGTCGCGGATCCGGAGCCCGCGGAGCACGGAGTCGTCGTGCGGGTCGAGGCCACCGGGCTGTGCCGCAGCGACTGGCACGGCTGGCAGGGCCACGACCCTGACATCGCACTGCCGCACGTGCCCGGGCATGAACTCGCCGGGGTCGTCGAGGCGGTGGGCGCCCGGGTGACCGGATGGCGGCCCGGCGACCGGGTCACCGTGCCGTTCATCTGCGCCTGCGGCACCTGCCCGTCCTGTGCGGCCGGCGACCATCAGGTGTGCGAGCGCCAGACCCAGCCCGGCTTCACCCACTGGGGTTCCTTCGCCCAGTACGTGGCGCTGGACCGCGCCGACGTGAACCTCGTGGCGCTGCCCGGGGAGCTGTCCTTCGCGACGGCGGCCTCGCTCGGCTGCCGCTTCGCCACGGCGTACCGGGCCGTGGTGCAGCAGGGCCGGGTGGCGGCGGGGGAGTGGGTCGCCGTGCACGGCTGCGGCGGGGTCGGGCTCTCCGCCGTGATGATCGCGGCCGCTTCGGGAGCCCGGGTCGTGGCGGTCGACGTGTCGGAGCGGGCCCTGGAGCTGGCGCGGCAGTTCGGCGCGGCACAGTGCCTGGACGCGACAGCCGTGCCGGACACCGCGGCCGCGGTCCGCGAGCTGACCGGCGGCGGCGCCCACCTCTCCCTCGACGCCCTGGGCTCACCCGGCACGTGCGCCGCCTCCGTGAACGGCCTGCGCCGCCGCGGCCGGCACGTCCAGGTGGGCCTGCTGCCCTCGCCGGCCGGCACGACCCCCGTGCCGATGGCCCGCGTGATCGCCCTGGAGCTCGAACTCCTCGGCAGCCACGGCATGGCCGCGCACAGCTACCCGCCGATGCTGGAGCTGGTCCGCAGCGGCGTCCTGCGCCCCGACCTGCTGGTGACGTCCACGATCGGGCTGGACGAGGTCCCGGCCGCGCTGGCGGCGATGGGGACGGCGCCGGGAGCGGGGGCGACGGTCATCGAGCCGTGGAGCTGACCCTCCGGCCGGCGACCGTGCCCCACGCGAGGGCGGGGCACGAGGTCGAGGCGGGCTGACGGGCTCACTCGGCTCTTCGGCCGCGGTTGCCGGGCCTGGAGGCGACCCACGCCCGGACGGTGTCGGCATACCAGTAGGGCTTGCCGCCCTCGACATGGTCGGGCGGGGGCAGCAGCCCATGTTTGCGGTAGGACCGCACGGTGTCCGGCTGCACCCGGATGTGCGCCGCGATCTCCTTGTAGGACCACAGCCTTCGGTCGGTCATGACGTGCACCTCCCCGCGCGCACCACGGCGGCGGCCGTGGACGGCCGTCCGGGGGAGCCGGGCGCTGCGCTGGCGATCAACAAGTCTGTGTCCGGTCAACGATCCCCGGTGATACGGGGCAGGGCCTGTGGGCCGGGTGTGACGGAAGACCCGCGTACACGGCACGCACGTGACAAGACCGGGGCGTTTGTGACACAGCCGGGGCAAAAGCGCGCCCCGGACGGTCGGCGGGGCGCCTTGACGTGACGCCCGGCCTGCTGCAGGGCCCCGCGGCGGAGCGACACCGAGGCCTGAACACCTCGGAACCGTGAAACCCGGACCAGGACATTCGGACCAGCACATGTGGAAAGCGCTGTCATGATCTGGTCCGAATGTCCGGACAAAACATTGACAGGGCGTCGAGAGGGGGCTACAAAACCGGGGAGAGCCGAGCACCGAGGGGATACCGATGGCGTACGACCTGATCACCATGGGGCGGATCGGGGTGGATCTGTATCCGCTCCAGACCGGCGTCCCGCTGCCGCAGGTCACGTCCTTCGGCAAGTTCCTCGGCGGCTCCGCGAGCAACGTCGCGGTCGCCGCGGCCCGCCTGGGGCGGCAAACGGCAGTGATCACCCGCACGGGCGACGACCCCTTCGGCACCTACCTCCACGAGGCACTGAAGGGCTTCGGCGTGGACGACCGCTGGGTCACCCCGGTCCCCGGACTGCCCACCCCGGTCACCTTCTGCGAGGTCTTCCCGCCGGACGACTTCCCGCTGTACTTCTACCGGCAGCCCAAGGCTCCCGACCTGGAGATCGACGCCCACGAGCTCGACCTCGACGCCGTCCGCGACGCCCGGGTCTTCTGGGTCACGGGCACGGGCCTGAGCGAGGAACCGAGCCGTACGGCGACCCTCGCGGCCCTCGCCCACCGGGCCAAGTCCGGCACGACGGTCTTCGACCTCGACTGGCGCCCCATGTTCTGGACCGACCCCGACGCGGCCCGACCCTTCTACACCGAGGCCCTGCGCCACACCACCGTCGCCGTCGGCAACCTCGACGAGGTGGAGGTCGCCACCGGCGTGCGCGAACCCCACGCCGCCGCCCGCGCCCTCCTGGACGCCGGTGTCGAACTCGCCGTCGTCAAGCAGGGCCCCAAGGGCGTCCTCGCGGTGAACAGCGCCGGCGAGAGCGCCGAGGTCCCGCCGCTGCCCGTGAACGTCCTCAACGGCCTCGGCGCCGGTGACGCCTTCGGCGGCTCCCTCGTCCACGGCCTGCTGGCCGGCTGGGACCTGGAGAAGACCATGCGGCACGCCAACGCCGCCGGTGCCATCGTCGCCTCCCGCCTGGAGTGCTCCTCCGCGATGCCCACCCCGGCCGAGATCGAGGCGGCCGTCACCGCGGGGGCCGTCCAGTGACCGTCGACGTCCTCGAACTCGTGCGCCTGCGCAGCCACCGCCCGGAGGCGATCGCCGAAGCAGCGGCCCGCCGCCCCCGGAGGCCGCTGCTGAACACGAGCGGCCGCCTGATGATCGTCGCCGCCGACCACCCGGCCCGCGGCGCCCTCGGTGTCGGTGGCCGCGCCATGGCCATGGCCAACCGCGCCGACCTCCTCGAACGCCTCTGCCTGGCCCTGTCCCGCCCGGGCGTGGACGGCGTCCTCGCCACCGCCGACATCCTCGACGACCTGCTCCTGCTCGGTGCCCTCGACGGCAAGGTCGTCCTGGGCTCGATGAACCGCGGCGGCCTCCAGGGCGCGAGCTTCGAACTCGACGACCGCTTCACCGGTCACCGCCCCGAGGACATCGAGCGCCTCGGCTTCGACGCGGGCAAGCTGCTCCTGCGCATCGACTACGACGACCCCGGCTCGCTCACCACGATGGAGTCCACCGCCCGGGCCGTCGACGCCATGGCCGCCCGGAAACTCCCCGTCTTCGTCGAGCCGTTCATCAGCTACCGCGACGAGCGGGGCCGGCTGCGCAACGACCTCTCCGCCGAGGCCGTCACCAAGTCGATCGCCATCGCCTCGGGCCTCGGCGGCAGTTCCGCCTACACCTGGCTGAAGGTCCCGGTCACCGACAACCCCGACGACATGGCCGAGGTCATGGCCACCTCCACGCTGCCCGCCGTGCTGCTGGGCGGCGAGGTGGGCGACGACCAGGACGGGGCGTACGAGAAGTGGCGCGGCGCCCTGCAACTGCCCACCGTGTGCGGGCTGGTCGTGGGACGTTCGCTGCTGTACCCGGCGGACGGCGACGTGGCCGCCGCCGTGGACACCGCCGTCGGACTGCTGTGAGGGCCGCCTCATGACCACCCGCACCTTCCCCACGGGCGACAGCACGAAAGACCACGAGTTCCCTCTCCCGGGCAGGTCCCGGGCCCAGATCGCCTCCGGCGCGGGAGGCCGCTTTGCTTTGGCAGGAGCGAAGTGCGAGCGACAACTCCCCGCCCGCTACGGCCCCGCGCCGGAGGTCTCCCCGACGAGGCGTACGCGGCCTCGCCCCGTGAACGTTCGCCATGGCCGTCGCGTATCCGTGACCACCCAGAGGGAGGGACACCGATGACCTCGACGACAAGGCTGACGGTCGCGCAGGCGCTCGTGCGCTTCCTGGCGGCCCAGTACACCGAACGCGACGGTGTCCGCCAGCGGCTCATCGGCGCCACCTGGGGCATCTTCGGCCACGGCAACGTCGCCGGCATCGGCCAGGCGCTTCTGGAGCACGCCGAGGAGATGCCGTACCACCAGGGCCGCAACGAACAGGCCATGGTGCACGCGGCCGTCGGCTACGCCCGCCAGTCCGGCCGCCTGTCCACGCACGCGGTGACGACCTCCATCGGCCCGGGCGCCACCAACCTCGTCACCGGCGCGGCCCTCGCGACCATCAACCACCTGCCGGTGCTGCTCCTGCCCGGTGACGTGTTCGCCACCCGCCCCGCCGACCCGGTCCTCCAGCAGCTCGAAGTGCCCTACGCGGGCGACGTGTCGGTCAACGACTGCCTGCGCCCGGTGTCGAGGTACTTCGACCGGATCACCCGGGCCGAAGCCCTCATCCCCTCGGCCCTGAACGCGATGCGCGTCCTCACCGACCCCGTCGAGACCGGCGCCGTCACCCTCGCCCTGCCCCAGGACGTGCAGGCGGAGGCGTACGACTGGCCCGAGGAGTTCTTCGCCGAGCGCGTCTGGACCGTACGGCGTCCCGGCGCCGACCCGGCGGAACTGACCGAGGCCGTGCGGGCGATCCGCGCGGCGAAGAGGCCCCTGGTCATCGCGGGCGGCGGCGTCCACCACAGCCGCGCCGAGGAGGCCCTCGCCGAGTTCGCCGGGACCACCGGCATCCCGGTCGCCTCCACCCAGGCCGGCAAGGGCTCCCTGCGCCACGACCACCCCCAGGACGTCGGCGGCATCGGCCACACGGGCACGGCCACCGCGGACGAACTCGCCCGCACCGCCGACCTGGTGATCGGCGTCGGCACCCGCTACACCGACTTCACCACCGCCTCCGGCACGCTGTTCAGCAACCCGGAGGTGCGGTTCCTCAACCTCAACATCGCCCCCTTCGACGGCCACAAGCTCGCCGGCCGGCCCCTCGTCGCGGACGCCCGCAGCGGCCTGCAGGAGCTCACGGACGCCCTGCGCCTGCACGCGCACCGGGTCGTCGGCAGCTACGCCACCGAGTACACCGAGGACAAGGAGCGCTGGGAGCAGCGCGTCGACGCCTGCTACGAGGTGGAGGAACCGGACACCCGCCCGACCCAGCCGCAGGTCCTCGGCGCCCTGGACGAGATCGCCGACGCGTCGGACATCCTGATCAACGCAGCCGGCTCCCTCCCCGGCGACCTGCACAAACTGTGGCGCACCCGCTCGCCCGACCAGTACCACCTGGAGTACGGCTACTCCTGCATGGGCTACGAGATCCCGGCCGCCATCGGCGTGAAGCTGGCCGCCCCGGACCGGCCCGTGTGGGCGCTGGTCGGCGACGGCACGTATCTGATGATGCCGACGGAGCTCGTGACCGCCGTCCAGGAGGCGATCGCGATCAAGGTCGTGATCATCCAGAACCACGGCTACGCGTCCATCGGCGGGCTGTCGGAGTCGGTGGGCGGGGAGCGGTTCGGCACCGCCTACCGCTACCGCTCCGAGGACGGCTCGCACACGGGGCCGCCGCTGCCCGTGGACCTCGCCGCCAACGCGGCCAGCCTCGGCATGCGCGTCCTGCGCGCGAAGACCGTCCGGGACCTCCGGGAGGCCCTCGCCGAGGCCCGGGCGGCCGACACTCCCACATGTGTCTACGTCGAGACCCAAACGGCAGACACAGTGTCGGGCGCGCCTCCCGCGCAGGCCTGGTGGGATGTACCCGTGGCCGAGACCGCGACACGGCCGTCCGCGGTCAAGGCACGTGAGCTGTACGAACGGCACGTCTCCACCCGACGCCGCCATCTGTGAAGGAGTTCCCGGCCATGACGAAGATCGTCAACCACTGGATCGGCGGCAAGACCGTCGAAGGCGCCTCGGGCACGCACGGGCCGGTGACCAACCCGGCGACCGGCGAGGTGACGACGAAGGTCGCGTTCGCCTCGGTCGAGGAGGTGGACGCGGCGGTCGCCGCAGCCAAGGAGGCCTACCTGACCTGGGGCCAGTCCTCGCTGGCCCAGCGCACCTCGATCCTGTTCAAGTTCCGCGCGCTGCTGGACGCCAACCGGGACGCGATCGCCGAGCTGATCACCGCCGAGCACGGCAAGGTGCACAGCGACGCCCTCGGCGAGGTCGCCCGCGGCCTGGAGATCGTCGACCTGGCCTGCGGCATCAGCGTGCAGCTGAAGGGCGAGCTGTCCACGCAGGTCGCCAGCCGCGTCGACGTCGCCTCGATCCGCCAGCCGCTCGGCGTCGTCGCGGGCATCACCCCGTTCAACTTCCCGGCCATGGTGCCGATGTGGATGTTCCCCATCGCCATCGCCTGCGGCAACACCTTCGTGCTGAAGCCGTCCGAGAAGGACCCGTCGGCGTCGCTGAAGATCGCCGAACTGCTGTCGGAGGCGGGCCTGCCGGACGGCGTCTTCAACGTCGTCCACGGCGACAAGGTGGCCGTGGACCGCCTGCTGGAGCACCCGGACGTCAAGGCCGTCTCCTTCGTCGGCTCGACCCCGATCGCCCGCTACATCCACACCACCGCCTCCGCCAACGGCAAGCGCGTCCAGGCCCTCGGCGGCGCCAAGAACCACATGCTGGTTCTGCCCGACGCCGACCTCGACGCGGCCGCCGACGCCGCCGTCTCCGCGGCCTACGGCTCCGCCGGTGAGCGCTGCATGGCCATCTCCGCGGTCGTCGCGGTGGGCTCGATCGGCGACGAACTGGTGGAGAAGATCCGCGAGCGCGCCGAGAAGATCAAGATCGGCCCCGGCGACGACCCGGCCTCCGAGATGGGCCCGCTCATCACCAAGGTCCACCGCGACAAGGTGGCCTCCTACGTCGAGGGCGCCGCGGCCGAGGGCTGCGAGGTGATCCTCGACGGCACCGGCTACACCGTCGACGGCTTCGAGGACGGCCACTGGATCGGCATCTCGCTGCTCGACAAGGTGCCAACGTCCGCGAAGGCCTACCAGGACGAGATCTTCGGCCCGGTGCTGACCGTGCTGCGCACCGAGACCTACGAGGAGGCGCTGGACCTGATCAACGCCTCTCCGTTCGGCAACGGCACCGCGATCTTCACCCGGGACGGCGGCGCGGCCCGCCGCTTCCAGCTGGAGGTCGAGGCCGGCATGGTCGGCGTGAACGTCCCGATCCCGGTCCCCGTGGGCTACCACTCCTTCGGCGGCTGGAAGGACTCGCTCTTCGGCGACCTGCACATCTACGGCAACGACGGCACGCACTTCTACACCCGCGGCAAGGTCGTGACCACCCGCTGGCCCGACCCGGCCGACGCCCCGGCGGGCGTCGACCTGGGCTTCCCGCGCAACCACTGAATTCCCGTCAAGCAGTCAGGCGCAAAGGCCACACCGGACGCGGCCCGTACTGCGGGCCGCCTTCGACACCGGGTCTCGGGAGTCGATCATCTACGGCACGAGTCTGAGAAGCCTGTTGGGTGATCCGGTCCCGATGTTGTTGAGGACTCCGGTCGTGGCCCCGTTCACGAGGGCGCTGTGCACGGTCGCCGGACCGGCGCTGGGGTGCGAGGTGAGGTAGACGGCCGCGGCTCCCGCGACATGGGGGGCCGCCATGGAGGTGCCGGAGAGCGTGGTCGTCGCCGTGTCGCTGGTGTGCCAGCCGGCGGTGATCAGGGAGCCGGGGGCGAACATGTCGAGCCGGGCACCGTAGTTCGAGAAACTGGATCGGCTGTCGGTCCAGGTGCTGGCCCCCACGGTGAGGGCAGAACCCACCCGGGCGGGTGAGGTGGTGTCGGCGTTCGCATTCGAGTTGCCGGCGGCCACCGCGTACGTGACACCGGAGGCGATGGAGTTCCTCACCGCGGTGTCCAGCGACGTGCTGACGCCGGCGCCCAGCGACATGTTGGCGACCGCGGGCCGGACGCGACGCACCGTGACCCAGTCGACGCCCGCGATGACACCGGAGAGGGTGCCGGCCCCGTTGTTGTCCAGCACGCGTACCGACACGATCTTGGACTGCTTCGCCACGCCGTACGTCTTGCCGGCGACCGTGGTGGCGACGTGTGTTCCGTGACCGTTGCCGTCAGAGGCGTTGGTGTCACGGTCGACGAAGTCGTAGCCGTGCCTGGCGCGCCCTGCGAACTCGGTGTGAGTGATGCGCACTCCCGTGTCGATCACGTACACGGTCGCGGATTTGCCCGCTGTGTCCGGATACGAGTACATCAGGTTGCGCGGGAGCCGGGGCTGGTCGATGCGGTCCAGGCCCCACGGAGGGTTGTACTGGGTGGCCTCGAGGTGGACCATCCGGTCCTGCTCGACGAACTCGACGGCCGGGTCTTCCGCCAAACTCCTCGCTCCCGAGGCGCTGATACGGATGGCGTAGCCGTTGAGTACGGCGTCGTAGGTCCAGTCCACGGTGGCGCCGTACTTGGCCACCAGATCTTCGCCTTTCGTGGAGTTCGCCCTGAACCCCGCGGACTCTTTCAGTACGACGATGTAGCTGTTCTCGACCGCGTTGGCGGAGTCCTCTTGCAGAATCCTTCCTGCGGAGGGGGTGGCTTGGGCGGGCAGAGCGGTACCGCTCCCGATGGCGGCTGCCGCGGCCACGGCGGCGACCGCTGCGACGATCCGCCGCCGGGCGGTGAAGATTTCGCGCATCCTGAAGGGCCTTCCTGACGTGTTGGCTGACGCTAATTCGAGGATGACCTGGCGCTTGGTCAGTACGATGCGGTATTAGTCCTTTTGATCCTTAATGACCACTAAGGGCTTACAGATCACCAACAGGTCCTCCTGGCCATGTCGATTGCGCTCGTGGCATCGGGCGACGGCCCGGGCCTGAAGGGCCGTGAGCGTGGCGGTCGGCTCCCCGGGCCGGTCGCAGTGGCCGGAACAGGGGGCCCACTCACGCCTGACAGTCGCTCAAGAGCGGCTTCCTACCACGCCTGCAGTACGCACGGAGAAGCCGTACTCCTCGGGGAGGGGTGGGGGTTCGCTCTCTGGTCGACAACTTGCCGACAGGTTGAGCCCTTACCGTTGACGCATGAATCTTCGACTGCCCGGACTGCGGGGCCTGTGGTCACGGCGACGGCGACGGTTCATCGCTGCCGCGTCCGCCGTCGTCCTGCTCGCCGGTGCGGGTACATGGACGGTGACGTCGGCCGTCGCCTCCGACGACCCGCCCCCGGTGCACCACGCCGACCAGCTCATGACCATGGGCGACGGGGTACGCGTCGACACCTCGTACTTCACCGCGGGCTCGGGCGGCCGCCGCCCCGCCGTCCTGCTCGGGCACGGCTTCGGCGGCAGCAAGGACGATGTCCGGCGGCAGGCGGAGGACCTTGCCCGCGACGGGTACGCGGTGATGACCTGGTCGGCGCGCGGCTTCGGAAGGTCCACGGGGAAGATCGGGCTGAACGACCCCCAGGGCGAGGTGGCCGACGTCTCGAAGCTCATCGACTGGCTGGCCGAGCAGCCCCAGGTCGAGCTCGACAAGCCCGGCGACCCGCGCGTGGGCATGGCGGGCGCCTCCTACGGCGGCGCGATCGCGCTGCTGGCGGCGGGCCACGACGACCGGGTGGACGCCATCGCCCCGTCGATCACGTATTGGAACCTCGCGGACGCGCTGTTCCCGAACGGCGTGTTCAAGAAGTTGTGGGCCGGCATCTTCGTCAACACCGGTGGCGGATGCCGGAGGCTCGAGCCCGTGCTGTGCCGGATGTACGAACGCGTCGCCGCATCAGGGAAGCCGGACGCCGAGGCGCGCGAACTGCTGGAGAAACGCTCACCGACCGCCGTCGGTGACCGCATCAAGGTGCCCACCCTCCTGATGCAGGGCCAGACCGACTCCCTCTTCCCGCTGGACCAGGCCGATGCCGCAGCGAAGGCGATCCGCGCGGGCGGTGCCCCCGTCGACGTCGACTGGATCGCCGGTGGTCACGACGGCGGCGACACGGAGACCAGCCGCGTCCAGGCCCGGGTACGGACGTGGTTCGACCGCTACCTCAAGGACGAGAAGGGCGCCGACACCGGCCCCGCCTTCCGGGTCGCGCGCACCGTCGGCACCGGCACCGGCGACGGCGAGCCAAGGCTGACCGGCGTGACCGAGGACACCTACCCCGGCCTCAAGAGTGACCAGCACTCCGTCACCCTGACCGGGCGCGAGCAGCGCCTCGACAACCCGGCGGGTGCCAATCCGCCCGGCGTTTCCGCCCTGCCCGGCCTCGGCGGCGCGGGCGGCCTCTCCCAGCTGTCCTCACTCGGCATCGGGGTGGCCCTCGACTTCCCGGGCCAGTTCGCCGCGTTCGAGTCGGCGCCCTTCCGGGAGGACACGCAGATCACCGGCTCGCCGACGGTGACGGTCCGCGTGACGTCGACCAGCGACGACGCCGTGCTCTTCGCGAAGCTGTACGACGTCGGCCGGGACGGCACCCGGCCGGTGCTGCCCTCGCAACTCGTCACGCCCCTCAGGGTGGAGGGCGCGAAGGCCGGCAAGGACGTGAGCGTCACCCTCCCGGCCATCGACCACGAGGTGGCCGACGGTCACCGGCTCCGCCTGGTCCTCGCCTCGACCGACCTCGGCTACGCCTCCCCGACGACTCCGGCGACGTACACCGTCTCCCTCAAGAGCGAGCTCAAGGTACCGATGCCCCTCGGCCGGACCGGCGGTGCGGGCCCGCTGCCCGCCTGGGTGTGGTGGATGCCGCCGGCCGGCGCGGTCGTCGCACTGGCGCTGCTGCTGAGTGGACGACGCCGCACGGTAGCGCCCACCCCCGACCCCGCGCTGGCCGAAGTGCCGCTCACCATCACGGATCTGTCCAAGCGGTACGCCAAGTCGACGGATCGATACGCGGTCAAGGACCTGTCCTTCCGCGTGGAGAAGGGCCAGATACTGGGGCTCCTCGGCCCCAACGGTGCGGGCAAGACGACGACCCTGCGCATGCTGATGGGCCTGATCAAGCCGGACGGCGGCGAGATCCGCGTTTTCGGCCACGCGATCCGGCCGGGCACCCCTGTGCTGTCGCGGGTCGGCGCCTTCGTCGAGGGCGCGGGCTTCCTGCCGCATCTCTCCGGCCGCGAGAACCTCGAACTGTACTGGCGCGCCACCGGCCGCCCGCCCGAGGACGCGCACCTGGACGGAGCGCTGCAGATCGCGGGCCTCGGCGACGCCCTCGCCCGCCCGGTGCGCACCTACTCGCAGGGCATGCGCCAGCGCCTCGCCCTCGCCCAGGCCATGCTCGGCCTGCCGGACCTGCTCATTCTCGACGAGCCGACCAACGGCCTGGACCCCCCTCAGATCCGCGAGATGCGCGAGGTCATGATCCGTTACGCGGCGGCCGGCCGCACGGTCATCGTCTCCAGCCATCTGCTGGCCGAGGTCGAACAGACCTGCACCCACCTGGTGGTGATGGACCACGGGCGGCTCGTCCAGGCGGGCCCGGTGACGGAGATCATCGGCTCTGGGGACACACTGCTGGTGGGCACGACCACCCCCATGGACGAGCCCCTCGTCGAGAAGGTGGGGGCATTGCCGGGCGTCGCCTCGGCAGTGCGCACCGACGAAGGACTCCTGGTCCGCCTCGACTCCGGCGGAACCCCTGCACGCCTGGTCGCCGGGCTGGTACAGCTGCAGGTCGCCGTGGAGTCCGTAGGCCCCCACCGGCGCCTCGAGGACGCCTTCCTCACTCTGATCGGAGCTGAAGCATGAGCAGCGTCGTGGCCGATCCCCCGGAGGTCGCGTCCGGCTACCGCGCGGGCCGCACGCTGCCCCTGCGGGTGGAGCTGGTCAGGCAGTTGAAGCGGCGGCGCACACTCGTCATGGGGGCGATCATGTTCGCCCTGCCGTTCGTCCTGCTCATGGCCTTCCAGATCGGTGGTGAGCCGGGCCAGGACAACGGCCGGGTGAACCTCATGGACTCGGCCACGGCGTCCGGCGCCAACTTCGCCGCCGTGAACCTCTTCGCCTCCGCCGGTTTCCTGCTCGTCATCCCCGTGGCGCTGTTCTTCGGGGACACGGTCGCCGCGGAGGCCAGCTGGTCCTCCCTGCGCTACCTCCTCGCGGCGCCGGTGCCCCGAGCACGCCTGCTGTGGTCCAAACTCGTCGTCGCACTCGGCCTCAGCCTTGCCGCCCTCGTGCTGCTTCCGGTCGTCGCCCTTGCCGTCGGCACGGCCGCTTACGGCTGGGGCCCGCTACAGCTCCCCACCGGGGGCACACTGTCCCCCGGCACCGCCGCGCAGCGCCTGGTGATCATCGTGGCGTACGTCCTCGTCTCCCAACTCGTCACCGCCGGCCTGGCGTTCTGGCTGTCGACCAGAACCGACGCGCCTCTTGGTGCCGTCGGCGGCGCGGTGTTCCTGACCATCATCGGAAACGTTCTCGACGAGGTGACAGCCCTCGGCGACTGGCGGGACTTCCTGCCCGCGCACTGGCAGTATGCCTGGCTCGACGCGGTCCAGCCCCAGCTCCAATGGACGGACATGATCCAGGGCACGGCTCTCTCCGTGACGTACGCGCTCGTGCTGTTCGCCCTGGCCTTCCGCGGTTTCGCCCGTAAGGACGTGGTGTCCTAGCCAGTGCGGGAGTCTTCGGATCTCGCCTGGCGGATGGTGCTGGTGGTGTCGTTTCTGCGGCCCTCCTTTCGGTGGTCAGGGCTCCGACCACTCCCGGGAACGCATGGCCCACGATGGCCAGGATGAACTGCCGGAGCCGGCCCGGACTTTCGGAGGCTCCCGACCCCCCTCGGGGGGCATCGGCCGAAGCGGCCGACGGGCGCGTGCGGTCGCGCCGTAAGCGGTGAGGACTCCGACCGCACGCGAGAACCGACCCGCCACACGATCGAGCGCTGAATCCAACTCCCGAGCCCACAAGTCGACTTGGCCTGTACGTAGCGCGCAGGCCTACGCCGTAACACCCGCCGGCACCGACGTCATGACGGAAGCCGACACCCCAGCACATGCAGGCACGGCGATCCCGAACGCCCCGTCACCCGAGTGGCGGATCTCCATGGTTCGCCGTGTTGCAGAGCTCGTGCCGACCGTGGTCACATCTTCCCGCCAAAGGCGCTTAAGGAACATTTCGCGCCGAGATCGAGCGGCTGGCCGCCCGGCGGTCGGCCGAATTGAACACCCTGGAGAACCAATGCCTCATCGCATGCTCCGTTCTGCGGCCACCGCGCTGCTGGCTTCAGCACCGCTCATCGCTGCCGCGCCCGCGCAGGCCGCTCCTCAGCAGCCCTTCCCCTGCGGCATCGGCAGTCACACGGTCACCAACAACGTGACCAAGCAGTTCACGGTCAGCGTCACCTGCGACCAGGCGCGGACCGTCAGTGTCCGCATCACCTCCGGCGACACGGAACTCGCGAACGTAAGCAAGACCGTCAAGGCGGGTGTTGAGGAGAGCATCACGGTCACCGCGCCCAAGGCGCCGGTCTGCGCAACGCTGAAGACCGATGGTGAGAGCTTCCAGATCTGCGGCTGACGTAGCCCCTCGGCAGTCGTCTGACGTCGTCGTCGCCGCCCATTCCACAAGGCTTGGGTGGGCGACGGCTCTCGCGGGCACTCAGTCACCGCCGAGGACTGCCGATGCCAGGTGGCCGGTGCCGGGACCACCATGAGGTGATCGATGCGAGCAGGTCCTCACCACGGTGAAGGCCCAGGCCGACGCCGACGAGGACCTGAACCGGGCATCCTCGGTGGTCTCCACGATCGTGCGCGCGTTCACCGATGCGCGGCCGGGGCCCGCAGAACGGGGCCCCGGCCGACGAGCCGGCGACCGCGCCATCAGCCGGTCCTGCGGCGGACCGGCCACGAAGATCCATTGCGCAGCCGACGGCAACCGCCGCCCCTTGGTCTTCGTCCTCACCGCCGGACCGCCGGCGATGCGCCCACTGTGACCGACGCGATGGCCGTCCGTGTGTTCTCCGGCGCCACGGACGGTCCCGCACCCGGCCGGGCACCGGCTTCGCCGGGGACGCCGGGCAGCAGGCCACCGGAATTCGACCGTGAGGTTCACGAGCGGCGCACCACCGTCGAGCGGTGCGTCAACCGCCTGAAGCAGCGGCGAGGCATTGCCACCCGCTATGAGAAGGCCGCGACCATCCACCTGGCCGGACTCCACATCTCAGGCGTCTCCCTCCGGTCCGCCCGGTGATCCAGACGAAACGTCCGGAGCCCTCCACGCCTCCGTCCTGCAGCGGCCGCAGCGTCTTCGGCCCGTCGGCTCGAAGAGGTCGATGTGCGTGTTCATCCGCAGGAGCGCCTCACCGGTGACTTCCAGCCCGGTACCTCACACCCCCTGAAAGCAACTCAGCCATCACCGGCACAAGAACCGGTCCGGCCGGCCCTCAAGTCCGGTATGTGTCAGGCGTATCGGTAGCGCTGTCACCGTGGCGCACGCGTCCTCCCTGGCGGGGACTGCGTGGCCGCTGTGGACGTGCTGCGGGCCGAATCCGCCGTGTCCGGGCCGGGGTTCCGGATACGTCCGGCGGCCGAACTCCCGAATGATGTGCTGGTCAGCGGGCATGCGGCTGACCTGCTTGACCGCGGTCTGTCCCTGCTGGACCGCCACACAAGGCCGGTCTGACGGAGATTGCCCGAACCGCCTTCCAGGTGTTGGCCAACTGCCCATCGCAGTGAAGGCGTTGCCTCCGGAGCAAAAATAGGATCAATGCAGGAGGTTCATCGGCCGCGCACTCGGTCGAGGGACGAGGGTGTGACCCAACTCTGTTGGTTAACCGGTGCGTCCGGGGTGTCATTACTCCGATGGGTTGATCGACCCGTCGCGACCTGGGAATTCCGCACTCATATCATCTTCCCCAGGGGGCCATGTGGATGAAGTTCCGGAGCCACGGGCATTCCAAGTGGAGCGTGCCCCGGAGTTGAGGCAATACTGGTTTCGTCCTTCCAGCCTGGAAGACACAGAACGGAGATATCAATGCGCACGAATGTCAAGCGCGGGGCTGCGTCGGCCCTCGCGGCGGTGGCCCTTCTCGCGGGTTCCGCCTCGGTTGCCAGCGCCGGCGACTACGACGACGAGCCGGGCATCGTCATCGTCAACGAGAACGAGAACAACAACACCAACAGCAACGACAACGACAACACGGCGACGGCCACCGCCGACGTCGAGGTCGACCTCATTGACGAGGCCGACGCCGCTGCCGCTGCTCCCGCTGCCGCCCCCGCGGCCGCCCCGGCGGCGCAGAGCGCCTCGGACCCGAGCCTCCTGGGCTTCCTGCTGGCGGTTCTGTGACGCTGGGCTGAGCCCAATGCAGTGGGCTGGTGATCGTTCGAGTCCAGTTCGACGGTCATTCGATTCTCTCGGGATCGTGGCTCGAACTGCAAGCGTTTCTCCCTGACTGGCGGATGGGGTTACATCCTCATCCGCCGAGGAAGAGGAGCTCCGCTCGAACGGTGGCAAGCTAAGGCGAATGCGCGGCCTCGAGCCGCGCATTTCGTTTGCAGTCGCCCCGAGTGGTCCCAGGGTAATTTGTAATTCGATGTGTCCTTAGAGACCGGTCGCCTGTGGCGGTCGGTCCTCTTGGTTTATTCGTGTGATGCACCGTTGCAGCGCACCGTTTCCGTTGGCCGGCCCGAGTGCTCGATCATCGACATAACCTGCAGCACAGGGCCATATGAGTGAAGTTCCGGACCAGGGGGCCTTTCAAGTTGTGCGGTCTCCGGTGTCGCGGCAATATCGATTTCGTTCTTCCAACGGGGAAGAAAAGGAACGGAGACAACAATGCGTATGACCATGAAGCGCGGAGCTGCGTCGACCCTCGCTGCGGTGGCCCTCCTCGCGGGTTCCGCCTCCGCTGCCAGCGCCGCCTGCGACAACGACGACAACGGCAGCGACGAGCCGGGCATCGTCATCGTCAACGAGAACGAGAACAACAACACCAACACCAACACCAACACCAACACCGCTACGGCCACGGTCTCGGTGGTGATCGGGGACCTCCTCGACGCGGCTGTCTGAACGGCCTGAGTCCACTGGGGACGGGTTTTGATCGTTCGAATACCGTTCGACGGTCAGGGGCCTCATCTCGATTCCCCGGGATGGAGGCCCGACCTGAAAGCGTCTCTCCCTGACGGGCGGATGAGGTGAGCATCCTCATTGACGGAGGGAGGGGCGCTTTCGTTCCATGGCGTCAATCATATGTAGGCCGGAGGCGACCATCCTTCCCGATGGCCGTCTTTTCACTCGGCCGGGGGAGTTTATGAGCCGCGGGCCAGGCGTCCTTGTGTCATCTGATTAACGCACACTCGCATCAGCTTTCCAATAGGGGCCGAACGGACGAAGTCTGGAGACGGCTGGCCCATAAGAGTGTCACCCGCTTGATGCAGCTTTCCTGCGGATGCACCATCGGTTCGGCCCTTCAGTTGAAGGGGGTTGTGAAACGCATATTTGAGGCGGTGTGAGTGGTATGATCATCTTGCCGCGATGCCCGGATACAAGGAAAGCGTCGTTCCGTACCAAATCCGAGGCGAGGCTCTGGCTGGTCAAGCAGTCATTGTTGGAGAAAACCCCTGACCGCATCTACCGGTGCTCGGGTTGTCGGTACTGGCACTTCACCGCATCCCATCACTGGACCAGCCAGAAAATCAGGCGGAGGAGAAATTACGGGAGGAGGGAAGTCGCCCCGAGCCCCCGCCGCAAGAAGAGTGGGAAACGCTGACGAATTCCGCGCGCCGTGGCGTACAGCTCGGCGAGCTGGATCTCGACCAGTCACTCCCTAGTCGATCTCTCGGTGCACCTGTACCGGATTCCCCGCAGCACCTGCCAGTCCGTCAGCGGTGAGGTTCGTTGACGCGTCGGCTGAACGGGCTGCGGCACGGGCCTACCCTGACGCTTTCCTCTTCTGGCCAGGGTCGGCTGTTCCCCTTTCCTCTTTCCTTGAGCAGGAAGACGACGATGCGAAAGAAACTGAGCAAGGGGCTGGTTGTGGCTGCGGCCGCGACGAGCATTCTGCCCCTGTACGGCATTCCGGCGTTGGCGGACTCGCATGGCGAGGCTCTCACGAACGCGTGCGGCAGCTCCTCTGGTGAGACAGCCGTGAACGGGCCCTCCTCCGGGAACGGCTGCACCAGCGGCACCAGTGCGCAGGGGTCGAACGACGCCCCCGACACCGCTCGCATCGACGGCTTGGACGAGCACAAGAGCCACGCCGACGCGGCGGTCAAGCGCGCTCTGGCCACGCTGAAGGACAAGCAGTCGGCTGCCGTACCCGTTGGCGAAGACGGCGATGACACGGATGGCAGCAGCCGCGTCGCCACCGCGAGCCGGGACGCGGACGGCGGTGAGGGCGAGGAGTCTTACGGCAGCGAGGAGTCGGACGAGGCAGACGGCTCCGGTGCGACGCCGTCCACGCAGCCCAGCACGCTGCCGGCGGAGGTGAAGCCGTCGGCGTCGTCCCAGGACAGCGACTACGGCGACGACGAGAGCGGCGACGAGAGCCGGGACGACGAGAGCGTCGCCACCGCGAGCGGGGACGAGGACGGCGGTGAGGGCGAGGGGTCTTACGGCAGCGAGGAGTCGGAGGAGCCGGACGGCTCCGGTGCGACGCCGTCCACGCAGCCCAGCACGCTGCCGGCGGAGGTGAAGCCGTCGGCGTCCCAGGACAGCGGCTACGGCGACGACGGCGGGTACGGCGAGGAGAAGCCGGGCTACGGCGAGGAGAAGCCTAGCTACGGCGAGGAGAAGCCGGGCTACGGCGAGGAGAAGCCTAGCTACGGCGAGGAGAAGCCGGGCTACGGCGAGGAGAAGCCTAGCTACGGCGAAGAGAAGCCCGGCTACGGCGACGAGGGTTACGGCCACGAGAAGCCGGGTTACGGCGACGACGGCTACGGCCACGAGAAGCCGGGTTACGGCGACGACGGCTACGGCCACGAGGAACCCGGTTACGGCGACGACGGCGGGTACGGTGACACGCCGTCCACGCCGCCGCCTCACACCACTCCACCGGCGACGCAGCCGCCCACGTCGTGGCCCTCGACTCCCCCGCACACCAAGCCGCCGACGGATCGGCCCTCCCTCCCCGACACCGGGGGCGGGGAGGTGATCGCGGCCTCGGGCGCAGCCGCGCTGCTGCTGGCCGGTGGCGTCATCCTGTACCGGCGGGGACGGGTCCTGTCCCGTCGGTAGCGATCACTCCCTACCGGGTGCCGGACGCTTGGCGTCCGGCACCCGAGTCGGTTCCGGATAAGACGTGCCCTTCATTCGGGTGACCTTCCGTGTGGGGCGTCGTAATTTTCTGGCTGCCCGGTTTCCGCTCGCTCGAGGGCTCGTTGAAAGTGGTGAAGCAATTCCCGCTGGTGGCCCCGAGTTTCAGACAGGAACACGATGAAGTCTCTGCGGGCGGTCGCCCTCGTAGTCGGGTCCTTGGGTGTGGCCGGCACCGCCGCTCCTGCTGATGCTCTTGAAGCGCCGAAGGCCGGGGGCGCCGTACTCACCGGAGACGTGACCGCGGTCAGCAAGCATCCCGGACCGTGGGCGCAAAGTTGAGAGGGAATCCCGGGCCGATCGCGTCGCGCATGCGAGGGGCCCGTCGAGCGTGTGTCATGTGGACCGCCCTGTTCAGGGCGAGGAAGAGGCAGGCATTGCGAACCGGCAAACCACTGCGGCCACAACCAGCGCGCCCCGCGGCGCCCGCGACGGTCACCCCCGTGGCCGCCGGCTCCGCGCACTCTGCGCAGTCGCCAGCACACGCCGCCAGGACCACGGTGCGACGCCGGGTGCTGTGGGGGCTGTTCGCATCGGCGTTCTCGGTGGCTCTCGCACCGGTACTGGTGGCGTCGGGGACGTCCCCGAGGGCGTCGGGAGCGGTGGGGAACGGGCCGGGACCGGCCGGCGACGGGGAGCGTTTCGACGAGACGTACCGCGGGCGCCGCATCGCAGGTGTCAGGTACGACGCCGGGCGGCCCGGGGAGGACGGTCGGAGCGCGTGGCACGTAACCGTGGACGGGCGGCCGTTGCACCTGATGCGCCGGGCCGACGGCAGCTGGATGAGCATGGTCGACCACTATCAGTCGTATGCGACTCCGCTCGCCGCCGCGCGCGCTGCCGTCGACGAACTCGGCCCCGACGCACGGCTGGTCACGCCGGGTGAGGGGGACAGTCGCATGGAGGACAGCCGTACGGCGAACGGAAACGGGCACGCCGAGGGGGAGCATCGCCGTGGTGTACACGCGTAAGGACGTCAGCACACTCACCCGGTCCGAACGGCGCCGGCTCGTCAACGCGCTGCTGGAGCTCAAACGGCGCGGAGAGTATGACGAGTTCGTGCGTATGCACATCGAGTACTACACCCCCGACGGCGAGGGCGGCCTGCGCGCCGCCCACATGGCGCCTTCCTTCCTGCCCTGGCACCGCAAGTTCCTGCTGGACCTGGAGAACGCGCTGCGCCGCGTGGACGAGTCGGTGACCCTGCCGTACTGGGACTGGACGCGCAACCGTACGCGGACGGCCGTACCGTGGACCGATGACCTGCTCGGCGGCACCGGGCGGCGATCCGACCGGCAGGTGATGTCCGGCCCCTTCGCCCACCGCAACGGCAAGTGGACGATCAGAGTGGGGGTCACCGACACGAAGTTCCTCACGCGTGAGCTGGGCCGTCCGCGGGATCCGATCGCGCTGCCGGTGGCCAAGGACCTGGAGGGGGCCCTCAACGACCCCGTCTACGACGCGGCACCGTGGCACTCCGGGTCGACCAAAGGGTTCCGCAACAAGATCGAAGGGTGGGGGCCCGGGCGGGGCCCCGCTTCGTGGCGCACCCACAACCGGGTCCACCGTTGGGTCGGCGGCCACATGATGGGTGGCGCGTCCGTCAACGACCCCGTGTTCTGGATGCACCACGCCTTTGTGGACCTTCTCTGGTTGCGCTGGCAGCGGCGGCACCGGGGCGCCCGCTATCTCCCCGCGAAGCCGCTGGCCCGGGGGGACGCTCAACGGGGCCGAGTCGTCGCGCGGAACCAAAAGATGCCACCGTGGGACGTCACACCGGCCCAGTTGGAGGACCAGAGCCACATCTACCGGTACGCGTAGTCCGAACGAGCCGGGTACGGGTACGGCTGCGGCTGCGTACGCGCGGCGCGCCAACGGGCACGGCGAGACCTGTCGGCGCGTACCGCCGGGCCTTGCGGGTTGCAGCCGCCGCCGACGGAGGCGCCGTGACCGCCGGGCCAGGCGGTCACCAGGCGGCGCACCTCATCGAGGCAGGAGCCGTATCGGCGAACCGGCCAGAAAGGCCTGGATGTTCTCGACCGCCTGGCCGTAGTACGTCGCGTAGTTGGCCCGGGAGACGTAGCCGAGGTGCGGGGTGGCGAGGAGGCGAGGGGCCGTGCGCATCGGGTGGTCGGCGGGCAAGGGCTCGATGTCGAAGACGTCGACGCCGGCGCCGGCGATCCTGCCGTCGTGCAGGGCGGCGAGGAGGGCCTCTTGGTCGACGATGGCCGCGCGTGAGGTGTTGACCAAGTACGCGGTCGGCTTCAGGAGGGCGAGTTCGGCGGGGCCGAGCAGGCCGCGGGTACGGTCGCTCAGCGCGAGGTGGACCGAGACGAAGTCGCTGCTCGCGAGGAGGTCCTCCTTGGAGGGGGCGAGCTCGACGCCGATCTCGGCGGTGCGCCCGCGGGTGAGGTTCTGACTCCAGGCGCTCACGTGCATGCCGAAGGCGAGCCCGACCTGGGCGACCCGGCTGCCGATCTTCCCCAGGCCGAGCAACCCGAGCCGCCGGCCGTGCAGATCGGCACCGACGGTGCTCTGCCAGGGGCCACCGGAGCGCAGGGAGCCGCTCTCCTCGACGATGCCGCGAGCGAGGCCGAGCAACAGCGCCCAGGTCAGTTCGACGGGCGGCGTGGAGGAACTGGCCGTGCCGCACACCGTGACGCCGCATGCCTCGGCGGCCGCGTAGTCGATGACGGAGTTCCGCATGCCGGAGGCGACGATCAGTTTCAGCCGGGGCAGCCGGGTGATCAGCGATCCGGGGAACGGCACACGTTCGCGCAGGGTCACCACGATGTCGAACGCGGCCAGGGCGGCGGCCAGGTCGTCCTCGCCCTCGATGTGCCGGTCGAAGGCGACGACCTCCACGTCGTCCGCGACGAGCGACCAGTCGGCGACCTCGGCCGCCACCTTCTGAAAGTCGTCCAGTACAGCGCAGCGCAGCCGCACGTCGTGCCCCTTTCACGGCCAGTTGGTCATTTGCCGGAGCGACCCACGGACGATCCATGATCCGGTTCCAGAGGGCCATGATCGCGCCGGTGGCGCTGGTGCCGGAAGGCTCTCGCATCAACCGACCAATCGGTCGGTCGCAGCGGCTTCGCCCGCGGCCGCTGGGAGCAGTGGCCCGACGACCACGCCGATCCGGTACGCGAGTTCCTGCACGCCTGGTGGGAGCAGAGCCTCACCGATCCGGATGCTGCGGCCTGCCGTGGAGAGTCTGCTGGTACGAGCATGACGAGGAGGAGATGCGCGCCGAACTGGTCGCGTGGCTTCTCGGCCACGCTGCGGTGCGGCTCCACGAGTCGGACGCACCGGCGGATCTGCAGCACCGGATACGCCTGCTCGGACTCACCGGCGGTGACCGCTGGACGGATCCGCACTGGCCCGGCCACCGCTACTGAGGGCATGCCCCGGTAACCGGTCTGCGCACCGCTGGTCTGGCGGACCAGCGCTGGTTGCTCCGACGGGGTGGAGCAGAGACGCGAAACGCCCTCGAGGGGAGATCCCCTCTGGGGCTTTTTTGGTAGGAGGTGGCGCCCCCGGCAGGACTCGAACCTGCGGCCAAGCGCTTAGAAGGCGCCTGCTCTATCCACTGAGCTACGGGGGCCGGGTGTGGTGGCCTCTGTCTGGGTGCCCGGGTGTGGGCCGATCCGTGACGTTGCCGGGGACAAGGATAGGGCTCCCGCGACCTTGTCCCTGTTGCTTCGCCTCCGTGGCTCGATGTGGAGGTTCAGTGAAGCGGTCCTGATAATCGCAGGCAGGTACGAATCGTGCATCGCTTTTGGCGTCAGAGGCATCGGGTGTTGTGCACTCGTTATGCCTGGAGTCTGCCTGTGTCCCAGTCGTCCCTTCCGTCCCTTGTGTTCTGTCGGCGCGCAGACATGCTCATATGCTTCAGAATTCCCCTAAAATTGGGCATTCTTCACATGTGGTGACCTTGGACGTACGGCCTCAGCTGCTCGACGCACTCTCCGCCCTGCGCGACCGTGTCGCCGCCGCACGCTTCCCGCTGCCCCTGGCGGGGGCCCCACGCGCGCGCGCCAACCGCGACGAACTCCTCGCGCAGCTCGACGACTACTTGGTGCCCCGGTTGCGAGACCCCGAAGCGCCTCTTCTGGCCGTCGTGGGCGGGTCGACCGGAGCCGGGAAATCGACGCTCGTGAACTCCCTCGTGGGACGGCGGGTCAGCGAGGCGGGCGTGCTGCGGCCGACGACACGCACCCCCGTGCTGGTCTGCCATCCGGAGGACCACCACTGGTTCAGCGGGATGCGGGTGCTGCCCGACCTCACGCGCGTGTGGGTGCCCCAACAGGACTCCACCGACGACCTGCTGCTCCCCGGCGAGAACCCCGCGCGCGTGCTGCGCGTCGAGACCGCCGAGACACTCCCGCCCGGCCTCGCCCTCCTCGACGCGCCGGACATCGACTCCCTGGTCTCCGACAACCGGGTCCTGGCCGCCGAACTCATCTGCGCCGCCGACATCTGGGTCATGGTCACCACGGCCGCCCGCTACGCCGACGCCGTCCCCTGGCACATGCTGCGCACCGCCAAGGAGTACGACGTCACCCTCGTGACCGTGCTGGACCGGGTGCCTCACCAGGTGGTGAACGAGGTGTCGCGGCAATACGGGGCCCTGCTCACCAAGGCCGGGCTCGGCGAGGTGCCGCGCTTCACCGTGCCCGAACTGCCCGAGTCCGCCTGGGGCGGCGGGCTCCTGCCGGCGTCCGCCGTCGCCCAGCTGCGCACCTGGCTGGTGCACCAGGCCCAGGACCCCGCGGCCCGGCAGCACGTCCTCGCCCGTACGGCGTACGGCCTCCTCGACTCCCTCAAGTCCCGGATGCCGGAGCTGGCCGGGGCCGCCGCCGCGCAGTACGCCGCCGCACTGCGGCTCACCTCCGCCGTGGAAGGCGCGTACGACAGCGAGCACACGCGTGTGCGGGGCCGGTTGCAGAACGGGGCGGTCCTCGCCGGGGACGCGCTCAAGCGATGGCGCGCCTTCCCCCTGGACTGCACCGCCGCCGAACTCCTCGACGCGCTTGTGGAGAGCCTCAGCACGCTGCTCCTGTGCGCCGTCACCGCCGCCGACGAGCGCGTCGACAACGCCTGGCGGCGCGAACCGGCCTCCAGCGCCCCGGAACTCGCCGCACGTGATTCCGGCGCGGACAACGCCGAGCACCGCATCGGGCTCGCCGTACGGCGATGGCGGCGCGAGCTCGAGGAGCAGGCCGAGGAGGAGGTGCGCGAGCTCGACCGCAACCTCGCACCCGACCCTGAACTGGTCGCCGCCCTGGTCGCCACCTCCCTGCTGGGCGGCCGCCGGGGCCGGATGGCCGGTGAGGGCCTCGCCGAGCGGATCGGCGCCCATGGCGCACTGCGACTGCGCGACCGGGCCGGGCGGCTGCTCACCGAGCACGTGGACCGGGTCGTGCACGCCGAACGTGAGCGCCGGCTCGCCCCGCTCGACGCGCTCGACGTCCACCCCGAGCCCCAGGCCGAGCTCATCGCCGCGCTGTCCGTACTGCAAAAGGAGAGGTGACCGGTGACCGTCACCGACCAGGACCACACCGAGCACGCCGATCAGCCGGACGACGACGCCCACAAGGGCGGCGGCGACCGGAGCGCCCCGGGCGGCGAGCGCGCGACGCGTACCGACTCCACCGAGACCTGGGACGACGGACTCATCGCGCGCCGGGTCGCCGAGACAGCCGAAGGAGACAGGTTCCCCATGACGGACAACCGCTCCGCCGCCTCGCCGACGGTGACCCCACTGGCGCACGAGGAGTCCCTGCGCTCGCGGCTCGAGGCCCTGCGCGAACTCGTGGGGCTCTCCCGCACCCGGCTCGACAGCCGGACCCTCGCGGGGGCCGGCCGGGTACTCGACGAGGCGGCCGCGCGGCGCAGGCTCTCCGGGCAGCACACCGTCGTCGCCATCGCGGGCGCCACCGGCAGCGGCAAGTCGCAGCTGTTCAACGCGCTCGCCGGCGTGACCATCTCGGAGACGGGCGTACGCCGTCCCACCACCGCCGCGCCCATCGCGTGCAGTTGGAGCGACGGGGCCGCCGGCCTCATCGAACGGCTCGGGATCCCGCCCCGGCTGCGCCGCCGTCCGCTGGCGGCCGGGGACGGCGAGTCGCCGCTGCGCGGACTCGTCCTGGTCGACCTGCCCGACCACGACTCCGCGGCCGTACAGCACCGCCGGCACGTGGACCGCATCCTCGGGCTCGTCGACGCGGTCATCTGGGTCGTCGACCCGGAGAAGTACGCAGACGCCGTCCTCCATGAGCGCTATCTGCGGCCGATGGCAGCCCACGCCGAGGTCATGTTCGTCGTCCTCAACCAGATCGACCGGCTGCCCGGAGAAGCCGCCGAACAGGTCCTCGACGATCTGCGGCGGCTCCTCGACGAGGACGGCATCGCCCTCGGGGAGTACGGCGAACCGGGCACGACCGTCCTCGCGCTGTCCGCGCTCACCGGGGACGGTGTCGGGGAGCTGCGCGAGGCGCTGGGCCAGTTCGTCTCGGAGCGCGGGGCGCCGAACCGCCGTATCTCGGCGGACGTGGACATCGCCGCGGCGCGGCTGTGGCCCGTCTACGCCACCCAGCGGCGGACCGGGCTCAGCGAACAGGCCCGGGAGGAGTTCTCCGACCGGCTCGCGGACGCGGTGGGCGCCACGGCGGTGGGCGAAGCGGCCGAGCGCGCGTGGCTGCGCAACGCCAACCGAGCGTGCGGTACGCCCTGGTTGCGGCTGTGGCGGTGGTACCAGGACCGCGGCGAGCCCACCACGGGCCGGCTCCCCTCGCGCACGCAGGCCGACGAGGAGGCGACCGCACGTCAGCGGGTCGAGCAGGCGGTACGGACCGTGGCCGACCGGGCGTCGGCCGGGCTGCCGACGCCGTGGGCGCAGGCGGTGCGCGAGGCGGCCGTCCGCGGCTCGCAGGGGCTGCCCGAGGCGCTGGACGAGCTGACCGTGCGCGCGGGTGTGCCCACGGGGCGGCCGCCGCGCCCGGGGTGGTGGCCGGTGGCCGTCCTCACCCAGGCGTCCATGACGATCCTGCAGTTCCTGGGCGGGCTGTGGCTGCTGGGCCAGATCATCGGGTTCATGGCGCCGAACCTGGGGGTGCCGGTGCTGCTGATGGTGATCGGCATCGTCGGCGGACCGCTCATCGAGTGGAGCTGCCGGATGGCGGCCCGCGGCCCGGCCCGGCGCTACGGCCTCGAGGCGGAACGCCGGTTGCGGGAGGCGGCAGCCGGATGCGGCAGGGGCCGGGTACTGGATCCGGTGGCGGCGGAACTGCTGCGGTACCAGGAGGTCCGGGAGCAGTACGGGAGGGTGGTGGGGACGGGGCGCTGACGCCAAGGCGGTGACACCGGGGGCGGGGTGGTGACCGCGGGGCAGGGCGGTGACTTCGGGGCGGGACGGCGACTTCAGGGCGGGATGGCGACTTCGGGTGGAGCGGCTGTGACGGGCCGCAGGTGTCGAGGGCCGCGCTTCGGCGCCGCTCCGGCGCCGCTCCGGCTCTGCCCGCTCTGCCCGGCGCCGCCCCCGGCCCTGTCCGGCACCCGCTCGACCTCACCCCGCCCAACTCGCCGCCACCCGTGTGGGTGACGGCGTTGTCCACAGGCGGACGGCGATCCACAGCTCTCAGCGGGCCCGGCCCGGCGGCGGCAGTCTGGCAGACACAGCCGTACGGGACGGGCCCGTACGCGTGTCGGCCCGGTGCGTTGCCGCACTCCGGGTGAGGGAGGGTTCGCGATGAACGAGACGATGGTCTGCGCGGTCGGCAGGGTGGCGACGCAGCCGGTGTACAGGGAGATGGCGTCCGGCCCGTCGGCGAGGTTCCGGCTGGCCGTGACCGCGCGCTACTGGGACCGCGAGAAGAACACGTGGGCGGACGGGCACACCAACTTCTTCACGGTGTGGGCCAACCGCCAGCTGGCCACGAACACGGCGGCGTCGCTGACGGTCGGCGAGCCCGTGATCGTGCAGGGCAGGCTGAAGGTGCGGACCGACGTACGCGAGGGGCAGAGCTGGACGTCGGCGGACATCGACGCCGTGTCGATCGGACATGACCTGGCCTGGGGCACCTCGGCCTTCAGGCGCGTTGCCAAGGCGGAGACGGCGACTGCGCCGACACGACCGGAGCCCAACTGGGAGACACCACAGGATGGTTCCCTGGGGTCGGCGGACGCTCAGGCTCAAGACCAGGCGGAGCCAGCGGTATTGACGTAGCGTCAACCGTGGCCACCTGCCCGAACTGCGGCTTATCGGCGAGTGCACGCCGAACGACAAGGGGTGGATTTGTCGATAAGCCCTGCTGGCCGGGGATCTTGGCGATAACGATTCCGAGTCGGATCACTCGTCCGACCGTCTGACCGGCGGGCGGGGCCCCCCACGTCCCTAGGATGCCGGACATGGCTCTCGGGTCTCACGTGCCCTGTGAGGCCTCTGAATCTGCTGGTGGGACCGTCCCCCCACGTCAACGGTCCTGCTCGAAGGGGAATTTGGTGTTTGCTTCGTTCTCTGAGCTGTTCGTACGCAGGCGAGGCGCGGCCCGCCTCGCCACCGCGACGGTGGTGTCCGGGCTCGTCGCCGCGGGCGGGCTGGCCGGTGCCGGCCGGGCGGCCGCCGACGAGACGACGCAGAGACAGGGCGGAGCGGCCGCGACGATAGGCGGCCTCAAGACGTACGGCGCGGCCGTGATACACGCCGGCACCGGCGACCAGGAGATCTCGGCGGGCCTGTTCGAGATGTCCGTCGACGGCGGCGGCATGCTGCAGACGTACTGCGTCGACCTCCACAACCCCACGCAGCGGGACGCCAAGTACCACGAGACGCCCTGGAGCGGCACGTCCCTGGGCACCAACAAGGACGCCGGCAAGATCCGCTGGATCCTGCAGAACTCCTACCCGCAGGTCAACGACCTCGCGACGCTGGCGCGGAAGGCGGGCGTGCGCGGTACGCTGACCGAGCAGGACGCGGCGGCCGGCACCCAGGTGGCGATCTGGCGCTACTCGGACGACGTGGCCGTCGACGCCCTCGACCCGCAGGCCGAGCAGCTCGCGGACCACCTGGAGAGGAGCGCCCGCAATCTGCCCGAGCCCCGGGCCTCGCTCACCCTGGAGCCGCCCGCCGTCTCCGGCCGGCCGGGAGAGCGGATCGGACCGGTGACGGTGCGCACCAACGCCGGCAGCGCGACGGTCACCCCGCCCGCGGACGCCGCGACCAGCGGGGTGCGGGTCGTCGACAAGCAGGGCAAGGCCGTCACGACCACGGCCGACGGCGGGCAGGTGTTCTTCGACGTGCCCGAGGACGCGGCAGCCGGTACGGCGGAACTGACCGTGCAGGCCTCGACGACCGTGCCGGTCGGCCGGGCCTTCGCCTCCGAGAACCGCAGTCAGACACAGATCCTGGCCGGCTCCAGCGAGTCGACGGTGTCCGCGACGGCCGGGGCGACCTGGGCCAAGCAGGGCCCGATCCCGGCGCTGTCGGCGGCGGAGAACTGCGCCGAGGGCGGCGTCGACATCATCGCGTCCAACCAGGGCGATGAGCCGTTCACCTTCGAACTGGCCGGTCTGGAGCACACCATCGCCGCGGGCGAGTCCCGCACGGTGACGGTGCCGCTCCAGGAGGACCAGGCCTACGACTTCACGATCCACGGCCCCGGCGGCTTCGAGAAGCGCTTCACCGGCATGCTGGACTGCCAGACGCGCGGCAGCGCCGCCGGCACCACCACCCAGACCCTCAGCGAACCGAGCCCGGCGACGGTGGGCGGCGCCGCCACGGACACCAACCTCGCCGAAACGGGCAGCTCGGAGATCACCCCCGTGATCGTGGGCGTCGCCATCGGCCTGGTCCTGATCGGCGGGACGACGCTGGTCGTGCTGCGGCGCAGGGAGGCGACGGCGGGGGAGTGACCCGGCCGGGCGACGCCCGGGCCGCTCTCACCCTTCCCGTCAGCGGGCCGCGAGCAGTTCGAGGGTGTCGATCACGCGGTTCGAGAAGCCCCACTCGTTGTCGTACCAGGCGACCACCTTGATGTGGCGGCCGTCGACGCGGGTGAGGGCCGAGTCGAAGATCGACGAGGCCGGGTTGCCCGTGATGTCGGCGGACACGAGCGGGTCGTCGGAGTACTCGAGGACACCGGCGAGCGGGCCCTCCGCCGCGGCGCGGTAGGCCGCCAGCACCTCGTCGCGCGTCACGTCGCGGGCGACGGTCGTGTTGAGTTCGACGATCGAGCCCACCGGAACCGGCACGCGGATCGAGTCGCCCGACAGCTTGCCGTCGAGGTTCGGCAGCACGAGACCGATCGCCTTGGCGGCGCCCGTCGTGGTCGGCACGATGTTGACGGCGGCGGCGCGGGCGCGGCGGGGGTCGCGGTGCGGACCGTCCTGCAGGTTCTGCTCCTGCGTGTAGGCGTGCACCGTCGTCATGAAGCCGTGCTCGATGCCCGCGAGCTCGTCGAGCACCGCGGCCAGCGGCGCGAGCGCGTTGGTCGTGCACGAGGCGTTCGAGACGACCGTGTGCACGTCCGGGTCGTACGCGTCGGTGTTGACCCCGAACGCGAGCGTGACATCAGCGCCGTCCGACGGCGCACTGACGAGTACCTTCTTCGCTCCGGCGTCGAGGTGGGCACGGGCGGCCTTGGCCGAGGTGAAGCGGCCGGTGGCCTCAAGGACGATGTCGACGCCGAGTTCGGCCCAGGGCAGCTGAGCCGGTTCGCGCTCGGCGAGCACCTTGATGCGACGGCCGTCGACGACGAGGGCGTCCCCGTCGGCGGCCACCGGGCGGCCGAGCCGGCCGGCCGTCGTGTCGTAGGCGAGCAGCCGGGCGAGGGTGGCGGGCTCCGTGAGGTCGTTGACGGCGACGATGTCGAGGTCGCTGTCGCGTTCGAGCAGTGCGCGCAGCACATTGCGTCCGATGCGGCCGAATCCGTTGATCGCGATGCGCGTCATGAGTGGTGGTGTCCCTTCGGGTCTCTCCGGTTCGCCACCAGCGTCGCGGCAGGCAACCGCCCGGGACAGCGGCGTGATCGCCACGGTTCAAAAGGATCGCGCCACGGGCGCCACAGGACGGCGGGCTACTCGCCCCGGGCGAAAGTGCGCCGGTACTCGCTCGGCGTGGTGCCGAGGATGCGCTGGAAGTGCAGCCGCAGATTCGCCCCGGTGCCCAGACCGACGTCGGCGGCGATCTGCTCCACGCCCCGCTCCGAACGCTCCAGCAACTCACGGGCCACGTCGATACGGGCGCGCATGACCCACTGCATGGGCGTGTAACCCGTGTCTTCGACGAAGCGCCGCGACAACGTACGCGGCGAGACCGCCGCATGCCGCGCGAGCACGTCGAGGGTGAGGGGCCTGCCGAGCCGGTGCAGCGCCCACTCGCGGGTGGCGGCGAACCGCTCGCCGAGCGGCTCGGGCACGCTGCGCGGCACGTACTGCGCTTGACCGCCGCTTCGGTAGGGGGCCGCCACCAGGCGCCGGGCCGCGTGGTTCGACGCGGCCACTCCGAGGTCGCCGCGCAGAATGTGCAGGCACAGGTCGATGCCCGAGGCGGCGCCCGCCGACGTCAGCACGCTGCCCTCGTCGACGAACAAAACATCCTCGTCGATCCGCACGAGCGGATGCTTCGCCGCGAGCGCCCGTGAGTAGTGCCAGTGCGTAGTGGCGCGTCTGCCGTCGAGCAGGCCTGTGGCGGCGAGGGCGAAGGCACCCGTCGAGATGGCGGCGAGCCGTGCGCCCCGGGCGTGGGCCGCGATCAGCGCGTCGACGACGGCCTGCGGCGGGTCGTCGCGATCCGGGAACCGGTAGCCGGGGATGAAGACGATGTCGGCCCACGCGAGCGCGTCCAGACCGTGGGCGACGGAGTACGACAGGCCGTCGCCGCCGGTCACCAGACCGGGTGCCGCCCCGCACACACGCACTTCGTACGGCATGCTCGCGCGGGTCGTGAAGACCTGCGCGGGAATGCCGACGTCGAGCGGCTTCGCACCCACGAGCACGAGGACGGCGACGCGATGCAGGCGGGAGGACGGCACGTGGACAGGGTACGAGGGAACACGGACTCCCACCGGCTCGCCCGCCCGCCCCTAACGAAAGCCCAGGTCACAGCGCACCGTCCATACGCGTTTCCGCCCAGGCGTGGCGGTACGGCAAGATGGGGTCTTACTTGCGGCGAGAGGGTATAAAAGGGCCTCTCACCAGCGATTTTCCTGCCGATGAGGGGCCGTGTCAGGCGGCTTGGGCCGTCTCTGGGCCGTCGGGCGTCCCTGGGCCGTCATGGGCGTGACCGGCAGCCCGGTACATCGCGGAGATGGCTTCCGGGTCCGGGTCTCGCTGGACGGCATGAGGTGGGTGTAGACGCGGAGTGTGAAGCCCGGATCGCTGTGGCCGAGGTAGAGACTCAGGGCCTTGATGCTCTCTCCGGCGTCCAGGAGGACCGAGGCGCAGCAGTGGCGTAGGGCGTGCATGCCGTGTTTGCGGGCGGCGGCGTACCGCTGGCCCTTCTCGGGGGTCGGGATGATGCCGGCGGATGCGAGCGCGGGCTTCCAAGCCTGGTCGTTGAAGACCTGATGTGCCCGGCCATCAGGCAGCCTCCCCGAGTAGGGAGTCCACCCACGCACGTACGTCGTCCGGGTCGAAGCGGAGATGCCGGCCGACTCGGAAGCCGCGGGGACCGGTGCGCTTGCGGCGCCACTGGTAGACGGTCTCGACGCTGGGAAGTTCGAACATCTCGACCAGGTCGTCAGGGGTGAGGAAGCGGTTCGGCAGCTCGGAGGACATGTCACCACGCCCTTTCATCGGTGAGTTGAGCGCGTAGAGGTTCGCGGGCGTTCTCGCGGTTGAGTTGGAGGTCGCGGGCGATGGTGGCGGCGAGAACGGATTCACCGGGGGTGTGGCCGTGTCCGGCGTACTGCCAGTCGGCCAGGACCAGGACGGTGTCCGGCTCGCGGTCGTCCAGGGCGAGGGCGGCGTGTTCCTGAACGGCGCGGTAGTCGGCGCGGGCCTGGCGCAGGGTGCCGAGGGTGGTGGAGTAGCGGCGGGACTTGGAGGAGAAGTGGCCGCGGAAGCCGAGCATGTGAGCCCAGGCCCACAGGCGCCGGTCGGGGTAGAGCGGGTCGAGCTGCTTGCAGGCCTCGATGAGGCGGCGGGTGTGGTCGGGGACTTGGTGGCGGTCGAGTTCGGAGAGTTCGCCGATGCGGCGATCCAGGGTGCCGGTGTTCTCGGCGGCCTTGGTGGCGTACTTGGCGACGTAGGAGGCGACGGCCTGTTCGGTGATGTCGGAGCCGTCGCCGAAGGCCTTGACGGGGCGGACGTCGAGCTGGGTGCCCCAGGGGAAGGTGCGGGCCGGTTGGTCCTCGGTGGCCGGGACGGAGACCGAAGTGTAGGAGTGCGCGGCAGCTCCTCGGATCGCGTCGGCGAGGAGGTCGACCGTGGCCCAGGACGGTGGGGCCGTTTCCGGTCCGTCGGGGCCGTCGATGCGGATCACGGCGTGGAAGTGCACGGCGCCACGCTTCTGGAACTCGGCGACCCGGCGCAGCCGCCGGTGCGGCGGATCTGCTCGTGCCAGGGTTGAAGTCGGAAGCCGAAGCCACCCAGTTGTCTATGGGGGGCATCTTTCAATGCGGGACTTGTGAGCGTTGCCTCCGGCGCAAGGCTCGATTCTCTGCTGGGAGTCAGCGACAGGACGACATACGCTTCCCTGAGTTGAAGACACGGCACGCCCGCCGAAGGAGCGAAGGAGCGATGAGAGCGGGCACGTACAGTGCGCGCGAGCACGCACCGAGGCGATCCCGCCCCTCCTCCCGCTACTTCACCACGAACGTGATCGTCGCGCTGTCCCGCTCGCCGTAACGGCTCTGCACTTCGTACCGGAGCGAGTCCTCGCCGGTGAAGTTCTTGGCCGGCGTGTACCGAATGACGTGGCTCAGGTGCTTCTCCGTCCCGTGCTCAGGCTTGGACACCCGGGTGATCGTGATGGGGTGCTTACCCCACACCAGCTGGTCCGCCACTCTCACGGTGAAGGCCTTGTTCTTGGGGATGTCGTACGTCGTGCCCATGGCATTCAGCGGAATGTGTTCGACCCGGATCTGCGCCTTGATCGTCTCACCGTCGTCGAAGGTCTCCATGGGGCTGGCCAGCAGCGTCACACGCCTTTCCGTGAACTTGCTGACGTTGTTCAACAGGGGCCGCCACTTCTTCTTGCCGACGCTTTCGACCTCGCTGATCACCTCTTCGACGTCACGCGCCTCCACGAGCTGGAAGGCGGCGTCCACGACCTCGGACGCGGCGGCGACACGCACGGAGATCCTTTCTCCGGGCAGCAGCCGGAACGTGGCATTACTGCAGTCCGCCCAGTTGGTGGTGTCGACCTCCGGGCAGTCCTTGATGACGTCGCGCGGTGGAGGGGGCTTCGGTGGCGTCGGTGACGGCCGGGTCGCCCCCTCTCCGGCAGGGTTCGCCTGGCCCGTCGCCACGGTCGGGCCGGACATGCCGACGAACAGCGCTCCCGAGACGGCTACGGCGGTCAGTGTCCTCTTTCGCATGGCACACCTCCTGGTTCCGGCCTCGAACCACTTATCCCCCGCACGCGCAGGGCGTGGGTGCGCGAAGGAATAGCCACCTAGGTTCCAGGGTAGTACCGCGCGCATGCGAACAGCGGGGCGGCTACGGGCCGGGTGCCCGAACTGTGCAGCAGCGAGGTCCTCGTCCCCCACCGAGTTCGGCGCGGACGTCGAGGATCTGATGTTCTCGTCCGGTGGCCCGGCGGGCTCGGCTACTTCCTGCTGTACGGCTCGTACGAGGCCGACCGCGACCTCGCCGCCTTCCACACCCGCTGCGGCTACACCACCCAGGCACCCGGCGAGACCTGCCCCCTGGACCGCATCGCCCTGCCGTTCCGGCTCGGCGCAGGCGACGACCAGTGCGTCTTCACCCGCTGGCGCGCCCGCCGCTGACCGACCACCGGAAGATCAATCTCACCGATAACCGCTGTACCGATGTTCCCCAAGGCCGTTGTTGAACACGATCACCGCAGCAGGGTGTGGAGCAGACCGACCACAGCCAGGCCCACGAGAAGCGCGACTCCGACAGCAGGGCATACGGACACGGTGGGCGGTTTACGTGGGGCGAGTGTTGCCGTCTGCGGCGATTCGGTTGTGCCGGAGAAGAGAGGCTGGCTACGGGAGGGGGAGGGGTGGCCGGGGACCGGTTCGCCGTCGACCCCGCCGGTCTCGGGGAGTCGCCCGGACTGTTACCGCGATCCTGGGGGAAGTGCCCCGCGCCGGCGGGCCGTTCGCTCCCGGGTGACGGCTCAGGCGCCGGGCGCCCGGTAATCCACCTCCTGACGGACCGCCTCGTCGATCTCCTCGGCCGTCAGCAGCGCAACCGTGTTGGTGCGCACGCCACCGGCCGCCGACGTGACCAGCCCCAGAGCCGCGGCGGAGGTGTTGCCTGGCAGGTCCGCCGTGAGGTAGAAGTCCTCCTCGCCGAGTGCCCAGTACGCCGATTCGAGCCGGCCACCCATGCTCTGGACCAACCGCTCGACGACCTCACGGCGCGCGGTGCCGCCCTCTTCGAGCAGGCCCTTCAGTCCGTCCACGGTCAACTTGACCTTGAAGAGGTACTTCGGCATGGGTTCCGCCTTTCACGTCTCGCGCGGCTCTTGCGTCTGTCACATATGCCTCGGTAATCACCCTCGATCCGCATTCTCCCTACTCCTCCGCGTCCGCGTCGCGAGGTCCGCCGCCATACGGCTTACGCCCCGGCCAAGGCGCGGGTCAGCCCACCGGCGCGCACGACCACCAGAACAAAATCGTCGAGGGGATACGTCAGTGACTCTGTCCAGCCGTCGCAGGAGTCGACGGCCACAGTCGGATGACGGTCGCAGGTCACCGCCGCCGGTGGTCAGTTGGGGCGGTGCAGCAGCGCAGTGTCTCTCAGGGGCGCCCAGGCGCGACGGGACCGCGTCCGCGGCTGGTCGCTACGCGCAGCACGTCCCGCAAGGCGCTGGTCAACTGGGCGGCGAGAAGGTGCAGCTCCTCCAGGTCTTCGGTCTGGTCGTCAAGTACCAGATGTGAGTGCTCCAGCAGTTGGGCCGCCATCCCGAGCTGGAAGGCCTCGATGTGGTCCGCCAGGCGGGAGACGTAACCGCCTTGGTCGTCGGTGCCCGCACGCCTCGTAGATCAAAGGCAGGTCGACCGGCGCCGATTTCGGAGAGGACTCCGCGCAGGCGTGATGCGTGCCGATCTGGCAAGCAGTCGAGCGGTACGACGTGGTCGAGGTGTCCGGGCCAAGAGTCTGCCGCTGCGAGGGCATCAGTGGACCTCAGCAGAGTCGACCGGACGTCGGTCGGTAGCTGGGGAGCGATGGCGACCCGCGGGTGCCGCGCGTGCGCGTTCCTCGTGCGCCAGTACGTACGGACGGACGAGTGCGGTGTCCTCGCCTCTGAGCAGCTGCCAGTGACTCGCCCTGTCGAGGGTCTGGCCCAGGACGACCGTCGGTTCGTCAGTGGATGCAGAGGAAGCGGCGGCGGACGTCGGCCGGGACGGCGGCCGTAAGGGGCGGCGGTGCCTGCCCTTGGGGAAGTACCGCGCTCTGGTGAGCGAGGCGGCGCGGCGGATACGGTTGAGCACGCTTTTCGCGAGCGGGCTGCGGCGGCGCTTCGGGCGCGTCTGCGTCTGTCGAGCGGTGCTGGCGGTCAGCCCTGCGGTTCACGCAGCGGTGGCGGCCTAACCCGATGCAGGCTGCTAAGTGATCACCCCTGGGCCGTCCCTGAGCCGTGCGAGGTTGCCCGAGGTCGACCAAAGGCGACCGACAGTGACAGTCGCCCGGCAGCCGTCATCCGAGAAAGGCCAGGTCAGCCGCCCCCACCCATACGCGTTTCCACCCAGGGGTGGCGGTACGGCAAGATGGGGTGTATCTGCCCACTGCCAGTTTCAAGCTGCCGGACGGTTTCTCTTGGCTGAGTTCATTTACACCATGCGCAAGGCGCGCAAAGCGCACGGCGACAAGGTGATCCTCGACGACGTGACGACCAGCTTCCTGCCGGGGGCGAAGATCGGCGTCGTCGGCCCGAACGGCGCCGGCAAGTCGACGATCCTGAAGATCATGGCCGGCATCGAGCAGCCGTCCAACGGTGACGCCTTCCTCACGCCCGGTTACACGGTCGGCATCCTGCTCCAGGAGCCCCCGCTGACCGAGGACAAGACCGTCCTGGAGAACGTCCAGGAGGGTGTCGCCGGGATCAAGGGCAAGCTCGACCGGTTCAACGAGATCGCCGAGCAGATGGCGACCGACTACACCGACGCGCTCATGGAGGAGATGGGCAAGCTCCAGGAGGACCTCGACCACGCCAACGCGTGGGACCTGGACGCCCAGCTGGAGCAGGCCATGGACGCCCTGGGCTGCCCGCCCGGCGACTGGCCCGTCACCAACCTGTCCGGTGGTGAGCGCCGCCGCGTCGCGCTGTGCAAGCTGCTGCTGGAGCAGCCCGACCTGCTGCTGCTCGACGAGCCCACCAACCACCTCGACGCCGAGTCGGTGAACTGGCTGGAGCAGCACCTGGCCAAGTACCCGGGCACCGTCGTCGCGGTCACCCACGACCGGTACTTCCTCGACAACGTCGCCCAGTGGATCTGCGAGGTCGACCGCGGTCGCCTCTACCCCTACGAGGGCAACTACTCCAAGTACCTGGAGACCAAGGCCGCCCGTCTGAAGGTCGAGGGGCAGAAGGACGCCAAGCGGCAGAAGCGGCTCAAGGAAGAGCTGGAGTGGGTGCGGTCGAACGCCAAGGGGCGACAGGCCAAGTCCAAGGCGCGTCTGGCCCGCTACGAGGAGATGGCCGCCGAGGCCGACAAGATGCGGAAGCTGGACTTCGAGGAGATCCAGATCCCGCCGGGCCCGCGTCTGGGCAACGTCGTCGTCGAGGTCAGCAACCTCAGCAAGGGCTTCGGCGAGAAGCTGCTCATCGACGACCTCAGCTTCACGCTGCCGCGCAACGGCATCGTCGGGATCATCGGCCCGAACGGCGCCGGCAAGACCACCCTGTTCAAGATGATCCAGGGCATCGAGGAGCCGGACTCCGGCGCCATCAAGGTCGGCGACACCGTCAAGATCTCCTACGTCGACCAGAGCCGCGAGAACATCGACCCGAAGAAGACGCTGTGGGCCGTGGTCAGCGATGAGCTCGACTACATCAATGTCGGGCAGGTCGAGATGCCGTCCCGGGCCTACGTCTCCGCCTTCGGGTTCAAGGGGCCGGACCAGCAGAAGCCGGCGGGCGTGCTCTCCGGCGGTGAGCGCAACCGTCTGAACCTCGCACTCACCCTCAAGCAGGGCGGCAACCTGCTGCTCCTCGACGAGCCGACCAACGACCTCGACGTCGAGACCCTCTCCAGCCTGGAGAACGCGCTGCTGGAGTTCCCCGGCTGCGCCGTGGTCGTCTCCCACGACCGGTGGTTCCTGGACCGCGTCGCCACGCACATCCTCGCCTACGAGGGCGAGTCCAAGTGGTTCTGGTTCGAGGGCAACTTCGAGTCGTACGAGAAGAACAAGGTCGAGCGGCTCGGGCCGGACGCCGCCCGTCCGCACCGCGCCACCTACAAGAAGCTGACCCGGGGCTGATCGATCTTGCGGCACATCTACCGCTGCCCGCTGCGCTGGGCGGACATGGACGCATACGGCCACGTCAACAACGTGGTGTTCCTCCGCTACCTGGAGGAAGCCCGTATCGACTTCCTGTTCCGCCCGGAGAAGGACTTCAAGCAGGGGTCCGTGGTGGCACGCCATGAGATCGACTACAAGCGGCAGCTCGTCCACCGGCACCACCCGGTGGACATCGAGCTGTGGGTCACCGAGATCAGGGCCGCGTCCTTCACCCTCACCTACGAGGTGAAGGACGGCGACCAGGTCTACGTGCGGGCCTCGACGGTGATCGTGCCGTTCGACTTCGAGGCCCAGCGCCCGCGCCGGATCACCGCTGAGGAACGGGAGTTCCTCAGCGAGTACACGGATGACGCCGAGGAGGAGGCCGTCGCGGCATGACGGTGCTCCACCTCGCCGACGAGGGGGAGGCGGCGGATCTCGCGGCCTTCCTCTCCCGGCTGCTCCACTACGACCGTGGAGCCGCGGTGCGTCTGCAGGCGGCGGGCACCGCCCTGGCCGTCTTCGGGCGGCCGCCGTCCTTCGAGGTGCTGGCCGTGCGGGCGGTGCGGCTGGCGAAGCCGTACGAGAAGGGTCTTGAGGGCACGCTGGACGTGACGGTGTCCGCCGGTGAGTTCCTGGAGACGGTGGACGAGCAGGCCGGCACGGTCGTCGTGCCGGGTGCGGTGACCGGGCCGCCGTGGGCGGGTGTGCTGCCGCCCCGGAGCGGCTGGCGCAGCGAGCCGGGGCTGCCGGCGCCGGACGCCCTGCGGGCGCTGGTCGCCGCCGTCGTCACCGAGTTCCGGTCCCGTACACAGGAGTTGCCCGCCGAGCAGCGGACCAGGGCCGAGCTCGACCGGATCGGACGCGACATCTGGTCCCGTACGGTCGGGGACACCCGGCTGCCCGTGCGGGCCGTGCACGCGGCGCAGTCCCTCGGCTTCCTGCGGCCCGGGGTGCCGCTCGGGCTGTTCTCGTCGGGCGCGTGGCTGAGGCTGCGCACGCCGTACGGGTCCATCGCCGTGCGACGTGCCGGGCTCGGGGCGCTGGACGTCAGCGTCCGCTGAACAGCGCCCTCCGGCGAAGCGCCGCGGATCTCAGCCCGCGGTGTTGACCATCGAGGCCGCCGCGTACGTCAGGTACTTCCAGAGCGTGCGCTCGTGCTCCTCGGACAGCCCGAGCTCGTCGACGGCGACGCGCATGTGCTTGAGCCACGCGTCGTGCGCCGCGCGGTCGACCGCGAAGGGCGCGTGCCGCATCCGCAGACGAGGATGGCCGCGGTTCTCGCTGTACGTCGTGGGGCCGCCCCAGTACTGGATGAGGAACAGCACGAGGCGCTCCTCGGCCGGGCCCAGGTCCTCCTCGGGGTACATGGGCCGCAGCAGCGGGTCCTCGGCGACTCCCTCGTAGAAGCGGTGGACGAGCCGACGGAAGGTCTCCTCCCCGCCGACCTGCTCGTAGAAGGTCTGCTCCTGAAGCGTGCCGCGCCGAATCTCATTCACGCGCTCCATGGTCTCAGACGCCCCGGCATAGGACTCAAGACCTAGGACCCTCCCCCTCCCGTCGGGACCCTGCCCCTACTGTGGAGACATGGGCGGTTACGCACCCGGCAGGGAGCTCGACGATCTCGCCGCCGCCGCGCGGGCGGCGCTGGTGCGGCGGATCGAGGCGAGCGGGGCCCTGGACGCCGATCCGGGCTGGCGGGAGGCGTTCGCGGCGGTCCCGCGCCATCTCTTCGTGCCGTACTACTACGTGGGTGTCGCGGGCGGCTACGAACGCCGCTGGGGCGAGAGCACCGACCCCGGGGCGCGCGAGCGGTGGATGCGGGGCGCCTACGAGGACACCCCGCTGGCGACCCGGCTGCGCGACGGCGAGCTGCTGTCCTCCAGCAGCCAGCCGTCCCTGATGGCGGACATGCTGGCCGCGCTGGGCGTCGCGCAGGGCCACACGGTCCTGGAGATCGGCGCCGGCACCGGCTACAACGCTGCGCTGCTGGCCCATCGGCTGGGCGACGACAAGGTCACCACCGTCGACCTGGACCCGGAGATCACCGAGTCGGCCCGCCGGCACCTCGCGGCCGCCGGGTACCACCCGGTCGTCGTCACCGGCGACGGCGCCCGGGGCGTGCCGGAGCGTGCGCCGTTCGACCGGATCATCGCCACCTGCGCCCTGGGCGGTGTCCCGCCCGCCTGGGTCGCCCAGAGCCGCCCGGGCGGCCGGATCCTCATGCCGCTGGCCACCGGCCTGATCATGCTGACGGTGACGGGCGCCGGGCACGCCGAGGGACGCTTCCTGCACACGCCCGCCTACTTCGTGCCGCTGCGCGGCGCCGGACGGCCCGGGGGCGAGCCGGTCCAGCTGGGCGGGGTGCCGCGCCGGGCCCGGGAGGACGACCTGTTCCGTTTCCTGCTGGCCCTGACCCGCGGCAGCCTCGACCCGCAGGAGGCGCACGCGCTGTGGGAGCAGGAGGGCAGACCGCGGCGCGAGCGCTACGGCATCACCGTCAGCGGTGAGCGGCAGTGGGCCTGGCTGGACGACCCGGAGGGGCCGTACGCCTGGCCCCTCCCGTCGTGACGTTGCCGCTGCCGGCCGGGCTCAGCCGCGGCGGATCGTGATGGTCGTCCAGGCGCCCACGTGCACCCGGTCGCCGTCCTGCAGCGGTACGGGGACGAAGGGCTGGATCGGTTCGTCCGAGCCGTTGACCGTCGTGCCGTTCGTCGAGTTCTGGTCGACGACCGCCCAGCTGCCGTCCGGCTGCTGGACCAGCACCGCGTGCTGGTGCGAGACGCCCGGGTCCTCCGGCGGCGTCGACAGGTCGATGTCGGGGGTGTCGCCGGTGGAGTGCCGGCGGCGGCCGATCGTGAGCTGGTTGCCGGTGAGCCGGCGCTGCTGCTCGGGCGAGTACGCGGGCAGGTTCAGACCCGCGGCCTCGGGGCCGGAGCGCTGCATCATCGCCATGAAGTAGTCGCGGTCCGGACCGATGGTCGCGGTCCACGTCGCCGGTCCCTGCGGCGCCTGGGGCTGCTGCGGGAAGCCACCGGGGCCGGGCGGGGCCTGCGTCGCACCGGGCTGCGGGTAGCCGTAGCCGCCCTGGCCGGGACCGGGACCGCCATGGCTGCCCGGGCCGGACGACGGCGGGGAGATCACCCAGTCGTCGTCACCGCCGCCGAAGGACGGACCGCCCTGCTGCGGAGGCCGCTGGGTCTCCTGCGGGAATCCGGGCGGGGCCGGCGGGCCGGACTGGTGGAAGGCCTGCGGAGCGCCACCCGGGCCACCGGGGCCACCGGGTCCGGGCGGGGGCGGGACCGGCCTTGAGGGGTCGGCACCGAAGCCGCCGGGACCACCAGGCCCACCGGGGCCGGGAGGGCCGCCGAAGCCGCCGGGACCACCGGGACCGGGCGGGGTCGGGGCGGCGCCGGGCTGCGGGTAGCCGTAGCCACCGCCCTGAGGGCCACCGGGACCACCGGGGCCGGGGCGGCCGGACGGGTCACCGCCGAACGGCGGGATCGGCTCGGCCGGGCGGTTCACCTGCGACGGGCGGGAGCCCTGGTACTCGTAGGAGTCACCGCCGCCGTACGACGGGCCGGGGGGCGGGCCGCCCTGCTGGCCCGGTGGCTGAAAACGCGCGCCGGGGCCGGGCGGCGGGGCCGCGGGGGTGTACGACGTCGCCGTGTTCGTCAGGAAGTTCCACCGGCACTCCTCGCAGAACGGCGCGCCGCCCTCACGTGGCGTACGGCACTGCGGGCAGAGCTCCGGCTCGGAGTTCGGCACGGCGGACAGGTGCGGCGGGCGCCCACCGGGCTGGCCGCCGGGACCCTGCGGGCCACCCTGGCCGGCGGGGGGCGGGAAGCCGTAGCCACCGGGCGGCGGCGGGGGAGGAGGCGGAGGCACGGCACCCGCCATGCGGTGACCGCAGACCTCGCACCAGTCGTCGGAACCCGACTGGTGTCCGTTCGGGCAGGTCGGCATGTCGGCGCGTCCCTCCTTCGATCTCTTCTAGGTCACTTCTTGACGCGAACGGTCTTGGTGGAACGGGTTTCGAGCGTCATCTCGTCAGCCTCCGCGACCTTCGCCTTCAGTCGCACAGTACCGGTCGCGGCATCGACCACGTCCACCACCTTCGCAAGCAGTTTCGCAGTATCGGCGTTCCCGGAGGCACTCGCGAGCTGAACGGCCCGGCCCAGTTTGGCCGTTGCTCCGTCCATATCTCCCGACTTGCGAAGATCCAGCCCTTGCTGGATGACTTGTGCCAGTTCGGCCTGCCCGGTGTAGTGGGCGACCTGAGGGTTGATCGACGTCGAGGCGACCATGTCGTCCGTCCACACGGCCCGCACCAGACCCTGCGCGCCGAGGTTCTGGACGCTGCCGTCGGGCTGCGGAATGACCAGCGAGATCCGGCCCGCCAGCATCTCCTGCCCGATGCCCGCGACCGGCACCTCGACGCAGACGTGGTAGTCACGGGACTCATCTCCCCAGGAACCAAGGGGATAGTCGCCGGCGCGCGGGCCCGCCTCGGTGCGCCGGCCGGTCAGGTCCTCGACCGTCGGCGCGACCTGCTTGACGAACTTCACGGTCGTGTCGACCGGGGTCCACAGCCGCAGCGAGACGTCCGCGACCTCCTTGCCCATCGCCGTTTCCATCATCCGTGTGAAGTCGGCGGCGAGCGCGGCCGGATCGGCGACGATGTCGGCGGTGCCGAGCAGGGCGGAGGCGATTCCTGTGACTTCTTTCACTTCCCAGTCGGTGCCCACGCCGCGTGCGTCACACGTGAAGCGCCCGGCGCACGCGTCGAGCGCGGCCTTCAGGTCCTGGGGCGACTCGTGCTCGTTGCGGCCGTCGGTGAGCAGGATGCCGTGCCGGATCGCGACGTCCGCGGACGACAGCAGGCGGTCGGCCAGTTTCAGCCAGGTGCCGATGGCCGTGCCGCCGCCCGCGCTGAGCGAGCGCAGCGCCTGCTTGGCCTGCTCGCGGGTCGTGGCGTCGGCGACCGCGACACGCCCGCCGCCCGGGTAGACCTCCTTCGCCACGTGTGTCCCGCCGATCACCGCGAAGTGCACGCCGTCGCGCAGGGTGTCGATCGCGGCGGCCGTGGCGTCGCGGGCGTTGCGCATCTTGGTCGGCGGGTAGTCCATCGAACCCGAGCAGTCGACCATGATCGCCACGGCCGCGGACGGGCCCTGGCCGGGCGAGTAGAGGTGGGGCGCCGCGACCGCGCTGCCGATGGTGCCGCCGCCGGTCGCCGTCACCGTGACGATGGCGTTGACCTCGCCGGCGCCCTCCGGCAGGTACTCGTTCTGGTACACGTCCACCGAGAACTGGGGCACGTTCGACTTCGAGAAATTGGCCATGCCTGCTTCGATCCCCCTCCAAAGCCCCCGCCGCGGCGGGGTGATGACGGTAGGCGGACCGGTCCCCTCCGGTCCGCCGAGGCGTCCCCGTACGTGGCCTCAGGCCGATCCTGCCCCCTGGGGCACGGCCGGGAACGGCACGAGCGCCACTGTTACGTTGTCGTGGCCCCCGCCGTCCAGGGCGTGGCCGACGAGCACGCGGGCGCTGTGCAGCGGCTGCGAGGCGGCATCGAGCGGGACGACCCGGGCCATCTCCTCGGCCGCCTCCGCGTAGTTCCACAGCCCGTCCGTGCAGACCACCACCACGCCGGGCCGGTCCGGCTTGAACGCGGCGGTGTGCGGTTCCAGTTCGTAGGCGTCCGCGCCGAGCCAGCCGGTGATCGCGTGGGCGCGTTCGTCGGCGTAGGCCTCGGCCTCGTTCATCAGGCCCGCGGCGACCATCTGCGCGGCCCAGGAGTCGTCCTCGGTGAGCCGGGCGGGGGGAGCGCTGCGGTCGACCGGCACCCAGTAGGCGCGGCTGTCGCCGACCCAGCCGACGATCAGCAGGCCCGACGTCACCACGGCGCCGACGATGGTGCAGGCGGGGGCGTTCTGGTGAGGGGCCTGCTCCAGGGCCGTGGCGGGCTCCGCGGCGAGCGAGTTGACCGCGCGCGAGGCGGCCAGGATCGCGTCGTGCATCGCCTGCTGCGGGTGCGTGCCGCGCGGCAGGGCCGCCAGCAGCGTCTCGCCCGCCGCCTTGGACGCCGCAGCGGAGGCGTCGTCGGGGCGGGTCGCCGAGGAGACGCCGTCGCAGACGATCGCGACGGAGGCGGGGGAGCCGTCGGGCAGCGTGGTGGTGCCGATGGCGAACGCGTCCTCGTTGCGGTGGTGGCGCAGACCGCGGTCGCTGACCGCGGCCACCGGGCCGGACTCCTGCTCCATGTGGTCCCGTTCGCGCGGCTGGGCGTGGCCGCAGTTCTCGCAGTAGCCGTCGTCGTCCACGCGGCCGGCCCGGCAGGCGACGCAGACCTTGCCGCCGGTGCCCGCGGCCTGGGCCGCCGACTCGGCGGACACCCGTGGGTCCGGTGCCTGGAGTAGGTACTCGTCGGGCTGTGTCTGGTAGATCTCCGGCGACACCGCAGCCCCGTCGGGCTGCCGCGGCCGGTCGAACCGTACGCCCGCGGCCGCGGCCGGCGGGGCGCTCGGTGGCGGAGGGGTGTCCGGCGGCAGGGCCGAGCCGCCCGAGTCCGTGCCCGGCAGGTCCGTCGGCAGGTGCGCCGCCTCCGGGCCTCCCGCGCCGTCCGGCCCGGGGGCGGGCCAGGCCGCGCCGGCGGGGGGCGCCGACGGGGGCTCGGGGTACTCGCCGGCTCGAGCGCCCTGGGCGGGCACCGAGCCGTTCATGGTGATGGTCGGGTTGTCCTGCGGCCGTTCCGGCACGGCGGACAGGTCATATCCGCACGCGCCGCAGAAACGGTCACCCGATTCGAGGGGTTCCTCGCAACTCGGGCAGGCGGACAACTGGGGCATCTGCGACATCAACTACACCCACGTCCGGGGGCGGTAACGATTGGCACGTTCCACCAGGTCGATCCTCTCCTCGCCGCCCCGCGCCAGCCGGGCCAGCGTGCGGTACGAGCGTTCCAGACCGAAACGCAGGCCCCGCTCGTCCAGGCCGCTGCCGAGCAGCGTCCGTCCCCCGGCGGCGGGAGGGGCGGAACCCTGGCCCCCGGAGAGTACCCAGTCCAGCGCGCAACCGAGGACTTCGGCAGACAACTGCTCCCGCCGCGCCGGATCAAGACCGTACGCGTCCAGCGCCTCGACCTGCGCGGCGGCCGCCGTCAGATCCCCCAGGAACGCCGCGTCGGAGGCGCTCGCCGTGCGCCGGCGCAGCCGCGCCCGCACGGCCGCCACCCGGGCGGCCGTGTAGTGGATGGAGGACTCCGGGACCGACTCCAGCGTCCGTACGGCACCGAGCCGGTCCCCGGTCGCCAGCTGGACGCGGGCCAGGCCGAACGCGGCGCTCACATAGCTCGGGTCGGTCGACCACACCAGCCGGTAGTACTCGGCGGCGTTGTCGAGCTGCCCCAGCACCTCAGCGCACAGGCCCAGCGCCAGCTTGGGCGCGATCTCGCCCGGGAAGGCGTCGTAGATCGCGTCGAAGGCCAGCGCGGCGCCCTCGTCGTCGCCCGTGACCAGCGCGGCCAGGCCCCGGTACCAGACCACCCGCCAGTCGTCGGGCCGCTCACCCTCCAGCGCGACCAGCTCCTGCAACGCGGCGGCCGGATCGCCCGTCTCCAGCCAGGCCCGGATCTGCCTCAGCCGCGTCTCGATCGACGGGGCCGGGGCGGCCGCCAGAGCGCCGAGCAGTTCCGCGGGCGCCGAGGTCATCAGCCCCGCCAGGAAACCGGCGTTGGGGTCGGTCGGGTCGACGCGGGGGACGGGCAGGGCGAAGGCGGCGGCGGGGGTGTCGACGGGCCTGACGAGGCCGTGCGCGCCCGCGGGCCCCTGCGGGTGCGGCAAGGCGGCGGGAGCACCGGCACGAGCCCGGCCCCGCGGCGCCCGGGCTCCCAGGCGGGACACCTCGCCGTCCAGCTTGGGGAACAACTCCGTGTCCGTCACCCGCAGCTCCGGCCCGAACAGCGTCGACAGGGCCGGGCGGGCGCGACCCGTCTGCAGGGAGACGACCTCCCGCAGGACGCCCGTCAGCTGCTCGGTCATCTCCTGCGCGGAGGCGAACCGGCGGGCCGGGTCGGGGTCGGTGGCCCGGACCAGGAGCCGGTAGAACGACTCGTACTGCCGGAACACCTCGATGTGGTCCGGGTCGGGCAGGGAATCGGCGTAGACGTTCGTGTAGCCCTGGAAGTCGAAGGTCATGACCGCGAGGGTGCGGGCGACGGTGTAGAGGTCGCTCGCCACCGACGGGCCCACCTCGGCGACCTCCGGAGCCTGGTAGCCGACCGTGCCGTAGATGGCCGACTCCTCGTCGTCCATCCTGCGCACCGCGCCCATGTCGATCAGCTTCAGCTGGTCCTCGGTCTGGATCGCGTTGTCGACCTTGAAGTCGCAGTACAGCAGGTTCCGGCTGTGCAGGTGCCCGAGCGCCTCCAGCGCCTCGATGCCGTACGCGCAGGCCTGCTCCACCGGCAGCGGGTCGCGCCTGCCCTGCGCGGTGCGGCGGGCGTTGGCGATCTCCTTGAGGGACTTGCCGCCGACGTACTCCATGACGATGTAGCCGTCGAGCGAACCCGTGCGCTGGTCCAGGTGCTCCACGAAGTTGTAGATCCGCACGATGTTGGCGTGCTCGATCTCCGCGAGGAAGCGCCGCTCGGAGATCGCCGCCGCCATCGCGTCCTGGTCGCCCGTGTCCAGCAGGCCCTTGAGGACCACCCAGCGGTCCGAGACCGCCCGGTCGACGGCGAGGTAGATCCAGCCCAGGCCGCCGTGCGCCAGGCAGCCGACCACCTCGTACTGGCCGTGCACCACCTCCCCGCCCCTCAGCTTCGGGACGAACGAGTACGGATGGCCGCACTTCGTGCAGAAACCCTCCGTACGGCCCGACCGGTCGCCGCGTGCCCGGCCCACCGGGGCGCCGCAGTCGGAGCGCGAGCAGAACCGCTTCCGCTCGGGCACCTCGGGGTTGTCCAGGACCATCTCGCGCGGGTCCGGCCGCGGGATCGGCGGCACCTGCACCAGCCCGGCGCCCAGCCGGCCCCGGGACCCGGAACCGGCGGTCGAACCGGAGCTGCGCACCGACACCGAGCGGCCCGTCGACTTGCCCGACAGCGACCGCGACAGGCGCCCCGACACCGAGCGTCGCGACTTCGACGACTGGGACGACGTCCGCGAACTGCCGCCGCTGGAACGGGAACTGCCGCTGCCCGCGGACCCGCGGGAGCCGCCCCTGCCGCCGGCGGTGATGCCGGTGGGGGGCGAACCGACCATGCCGTCCGCGGCGACGACCGGCGCCATACCGCAGGTGTCGCAGTACAGCTCGCCGCCCCCCACGTCCTCGTACGTGCCCTCACAGGTGGGGCGCTGGCAGGTGCGCGGCGGCGCGCCGGATGGCTCCTGCGGTGCCTGACTCATGGACTCCCCCTCGTCGCTCATGCGCCCGGCCCCCTCCGGTCGTCCTCCGGCGCGCCCTGCCCCGGCACCCGCGGGCCGCCCAGCAGCTCCGTGGCCGCGTGCTGGTACCGCAGCACCGCCTGCTCGGCGGCGCGCAGGTCGCACGGGGCGCTCCACAGCATGCGGCGCGCCTTCTCGTAGCGCTCCACCAGCAGCGCGTCCTCGGCGAAGCCGTGCCGGGCGACCTTCGCCTTGTACGCGTCCAGCCGGCCGCGCAGCTCGGCGCGGACCGCCAGCGGGGCGGTGACCGCCGTCAACGACTCGCGGGCGCGCAGCAGTTCGTCCTCTGCCTTCTGCTCCAGGGACTCCAGCAGCGGGGACAGCCGGTGCCACTGCGCCTGCCTGCGGTACTCGGCCGCCGCCGCGACCTGCTCCTGGAGCACGGTCGGCGGGCCGCTGACGACCGGCACCTCCGTCGCCGCGATCTTCGCCAGCACCTCACCGCGTGCCGTGCGCGCCTCGGCGAGCGTGCGGTCCGCGCGGCTGAGGAGGTCCCGCAGCTTCACGATCCGCTTCTCGGCGTCCTGCCGGACGGTCAGCACGGCGTCGATCTCACGGCGTACCTCGTCCAGGGCGCGCGCCTCGCGGTCGTACACCGTCGTGTCCGGCCGGCCGCCGCCCGGCGCCGAACTGCCCTCCGCGGCCAGCCAGAACGCCAGCGGGTCCGAGACGACCTGCTCGCGCAGCTTCGTCAGTATCCGCGTGATGCGCTCCAGGTCGTCGCCCGCCGGGTGCTCGCCGGGGCGCACGCCGACCGAGTGCGCGAGCCGCCGGGTGCGCTGGAGTTCCGCCGCGAGCAGGTCGATCCGGGCGGGCAGGGCCGACCAGACCGCGTCCGCGGCGACCACCATGTCCAGGCTCGTCGCGTACAGCTCGTTCATGCGGTCGACGAGGGTGCTGAGCGAGTAGCGCTCGCTGAGTTTCGTCGGACTGCCGTGCAGGGTGGGGGCGTTGGCCGTCGCCGTGGCGCTGCCCGCGACGGTGACCGAGTCGCCGTTCAGCAGTTCCGTCAGCTCCACCAGGTCCTCGCGGCTGGACCAGCGGCGGCGGGAGCGGATGTCGCGGGCGGAGCGCAGCGCATCGGTGTACGCGTCGAAGTACGTCCACAGCAGCGTGATCGACGCCTCCGTCGCCGCCCAGCGTTCCCGGGTGACGCCGGTGAGCTCGGCGCCCTCCAGGAGTCTGCGGCCCGCGTGGTCCTGCAGGGCGAGGAGCGAGGTCTCGATCGCCTCGTGCTCCGCGCCGAGCCGCGCCAGCGCACGGTCCACCTCGTCCCGGTCCATCACCGGCCCGGTGGGTCCCGTGACGCCCATCGATCACCTCTCGCTGCGTAGTGCCCGTCGGGGGGTCTTGTCGTTGTCCGGTTGGGTACCGGTCATCAGCTCGTGCGGAGGTACTGCGGTGCCGGAGGTTCCGACTTCTTCGCATCCTTGCCCAGTGTTGCCGACAGCCATTGGTCGTACGACGCCTGCCAGCCGTTCGCGGTGTCCTTGCGGTAGTCCACCAGGATCTGGTTGACCCGGCGCACCAGATCGTCCGCGTCCTTCTTCATCGCCACGCCGTAGTACTCGGCAGTGAAGGCGTCACCCTTGAGCTGGACCGTCGGGTCCTGGGCCGCCTGGCTCGCCGCGAGGGCGCCGTCGGTGACCACGGCGTCGACCTCGCCGAGCTGGAGCCGCACCAGGCAGTCGAGTTGGTTCGGCACGGTGGTGGAGATGTCGGTGCTGGCGGGGAGTTCGCCCGCCTTCTGGTCCGCCTCCAGCTTCGCGTAGGCCGTGGAGCCGGCCGCCGTGCAGATCCTGCGGTCCGCGAGCGTGCCGTCGTAGCCCTTGACGGGGGAGGACTTCGGGGCCAGGACCTGCTGGCCTGTCTTGAAGTAGGGCGCGGAGAAGGCGACGTCGGCGATGCGGGCGCAGTTGATCGTCATCGTGCGGACGACCATGTCCACGCGGCCGTCCTTGATCGCCGGGATGCGCTGGTCGGTGGGGATCGCCTTGAACTGCACGGCGTCCGGGTCGCCGAGGATGTCCTCGGCGATGCGGTGGACCAGGTCGATGTCGAAGCCTTCGAGCTCCGCGGTCTTGCCGTTGTTGGGGTTGCGGTAGCCCCAGCGGTAGCTGTTCTGGTCGACGCCGACGATCAGCTTGCGCTTCTCGCCCGTACGGTTCTTGATCGCGCGGATGGTGTCGCCGTCGGCCGAGGAGGGGGACAGCGTCTGCTTCTCGGGGGCCTCGCACTCCTCGTCGGCCTTCGTCCGGGCGGTTTGCGTCGCGGTGGTGTTCTGGGTGGCCGTCGTGGCCGTGGTGAGCGGCAGGCAGAGGGCCACCAGCGCCACCAGGGCGCACACGACTGCCATCGCGGTCACTCCGCCCCAGCCCCTGAGCGCGTCTCGCACGGTCGTTCCTCCCTTCGCCCCCGACCCGTTCACCGGTACTCCGACAGCCTGCGGCCTATGCCCAGGACCGAGCCGGCGGCGCCCAGCACCGCCAGTACGGCCGCGCCGGCCGGCATGCCCGTCAGCGCGTCACGGCCGTCGCCGGCGGCGCGCTTGAACTCCGTCTCCTCGTGCGCCAGCGCCGTGCGGAGGTTCTCGTCGACGCTGTCGAAGCACTCGCCCGTCGCGCCCTTGGTGCCGATGACCCGGTTCAGCGCCTGCTGGTAGTTGCCGTTCTCGTCCTGCTCCCGGGCCGCGGTGTGGCGCTTCTTCCACTCCGTCATGTTGCCCACGGCGGCGGTGACGGGGCGCTCGCCCGAGGTGTCGTCGGCGAGCTTCTCCGCCGCCGCCAGGTGCGCGGCGAGGGCCTTGATGTCCCTGCCGAAGTCGTAGTCGTAGGCGTCGTAGGTCTCTTCGCCGACCTTCTTCGTCTCCGCGCCGCGGGCCACCAGGGTCAGGTTCTCGTTGCCCCGGGCCTTGAGGGAGGCGATGCGCGCGTCGTGCAGGACGTTCAGGGAGCGGACGCCGTGGTCGTAGGAGTCGTCCAGGCCCGCGCGGGCGACGGTGTGGCCCACGACCAGCCAGAGGAGGACGACCGTGGCCGTGGCCGTGGCGGCCACCAGGCCGTGGTTCAGGACCCGGTTCGTCCGCTGGTAGTTGCGGTGCTGGGCCCAGGCGAGGGCGGCCAGGGCGGCGACGCCGAGGGCGATGGCCGCCCAGGGGTAGGGCGTGGCGCCGGCGTAGTCCGCGCTGAGGCGCTGGTTCTCCTTCTTGTAGAGGTCCTCCGCCGCCGGGAGCATCTCCTTCTGCATCTTCTCGTTGGCGTAGCGCAGGTAGGCGCCGCCGACGGGGAACCCCTGGCGGTTGTACGTGCGGGCGCGCTCCACGAGGCCCTTGTACTCCGGGAGGAGCCGGTTGAGCTCGGCGATCGTCGCCGTGGAGGGGGAGCCCGGTTCGGCGTTGGCGGCGGCGTTGACGAGCTTCTCGGCGGCCGTGCGGATGTCCCGCTCGTAGCGGTCGCGGGTGGCGGCCGACTCCTGGCCGCCGGCGAGGAAGCCGCTGGAGGCGGCGGTGTTGGCGTCCGCGAGGGAGCGGTAGATGTCGGCGGCGTCCGAACTGAGGGGCTGGCTGCGGTTGAGGACGTCGTCGGCGGCGGCCGCGCGGTCGGTCATCTGCCAGGCCGTGACGGCGCCGAAGGCGATGACGAGGAGGGCGAGGAGGGCGCCGATGATGCGCAGGCGGCCGGGCTCGGTGGTGGCGGCGGAGCGGAGCTGGTCGAGGCCCTCGGCGAAGGCGGTGCGGCGGGGCGCGGCCGGGGGTGCGGGGGGCGCAGGGGGCGCCGGGGTGTTCTCCGGGGGGCGGGCCGGGGGTGCCGCCTGGGCCGGGACCGGCGGCAGGACGGGCAGGCCCGGGCCTGGTGGTGGCGGGCTGCTCTTCGGCGTGTACGTCACTGTGACCTCCCCCATGGTCATCCGTCGCCGCAAGTATCGCTGCCGGGGCCGACATCCGCACCGGCCTTGCCTCGATCTTGATCGGATCGCAGCGTGGAGCGTGTCTCGCGCCCCCTTGCAGCACCCCTCGCACCACCCCTTGCCCAGGAACACGTGCGGGGAGGTGGTTCGGTTCCCGGGGTGGGGTGCGCGTCTTCGCCTGGCGCCGGGGGTGGGTCGGGGACGTGTCGGGGGTGCGGGGCCGCCCTAGCTGCGGGCATGCGTGCCTCCCCCAGGGGTCCCCCCTGCTCGAGCGAAGCCGAGAGCTTGGGGGAGGCACCTCGTCGCGCCGAGTTGCGCACCCACCCGGCCTGAGGGCCAACAGCCCTGCGATTCACACCCCGTAGTACCTCCGCAACCGCCCCTGCGCCCCTTCACCCGAGCCGACTCTGTCCAGGCCCAGCAGCGCCGCCCCGAGCACCGGGCTTGCCGTCACCACCTGGGGGACCGCCTTGGGGGCGCGGTCCGTGAGCAAGTGGGTGATGTGGTCGTTCAGTTGAGGGTGACGGGCCGCCAGGACGCCGCCGCCCAGGAGGACCGGGGTCTCCTCGGACAGGAGGTCCAGGCGGGTCAGGGCGACGACGGCCATGGCGACCACCTCCTCGGCCTGGCGTTCCACGATCGTCCGGGCGATCGGGTCACCGTCGGAGGCCGTGGCGAACAGGACCGGGGTCAGCTCGTGGCGCCGGAGTGCCGGGACGTGCTCCAGGTGCAGCGCCTCGACGAGGGCGTACACGGAGGGCAGGCCGAAGTGGGCGGGGAGGGTGTGGGACAGGGCGGTGGAGGCGCCGCGGCCGTCCTCAGCCCGGGACGCGTGCCAGAGGGCCTCCTCGGACAGGCCCCAGCCGCCGCCCCAGTCGCCCGAGACCCGGCCGAGGGCCGGGAAGCGGGCGGTGCGGCCGTCGGGGCGCATTCCCACGCAGTTGATGCCCGCACCGCAGACGACCGCCACGCCCCGTGGCTCGGTGACACCGGCCCGCAGGATCGCGAAGGTGTCGTTGCGGACCGTCACCGTCGTGCCCCACCCGCGCGCGTGCAGTGCCGCCGCCAGTTGCTCCTCCTCGACGGGGAAGTCGGCGTTGGCAAGGCACGCCGAGACGTGGGTGACCGAGGTGAGCCCCGCGGTGGTGAGGGCCCGCGTCACCGTCCCGGCCAGGTCGTCCATCGCCGTGTCCACGCCCACGGCCGGCGGACGGAAGCCGCCCCCGCGTGCAGTGGCCAGGACCTCTCCGTCCGTTGTCACGATCGCCACGTCGGTCTTGCTGTTGCCCGCGTCGATGGCGAGGACGGTCAGGCCCACGCGAGGTGCTCCCGGTTGTGCGCGATCAGCCGGTCGGTGAGCGTCTCGGCGTACTCGTACTGGGCGATGAGGGGGTGGGAGAGCAGGGCGCGGAAGACGCGGTTGCGGCCGCCGTGCAGGGCGGCCTCCAGGGCCAGGTGCTCGTAGGCGGTGACGTCGGCCATCAGACCCGCGTAGAGGGGGTCGACGGGGTGTACGGGGAGGGGGGCCGCGCCCTTCGCGCCCACGGCCGCCTGGACCTCGATTACCGCGTCGTCGGGCAGGAACGGGAGCGTGCCCCGGTTGTACGTGTTCACCACCTGGTACGGCGTGCCGCCGCCGCCCAGCAGGGCCGCTGCCAGGTCCACCGCCGCCTCGGAGTAGTAGGCGCCGCCCCGCTTGGCGAGCAGGTCCGGCTTCTCGTCCAGGGCCGGGTCGGCGTACATCGCCAGCAGACGCCGTTCCATGTCGGCCACTTCGGCTGCCCGGGAGGGCTTGGTGCGCAGTTCCCGTACGACCTCGTCGTGCGCGTAGAAGTAGCGCAGGTAGTAGGAGGGGACCACGCCCAGGGTGTCGAGCAGGGGGCGGGGCAGGCGGAGGTCGGCCGCGATCCGGTCGCCGTGCTCGCCGAGCAGTTTCGGTAGGACGTCCTCACCCTCCGGGCCGCCCAGGCGTACCGCCGTCTCCCAGGTCAGGTGGTTGAGGCCCACGTGGTCCAGGTGGATCTCGGAGGCCGCGACGGACAGCAGGGCCGCGAACTTGCGCTGCAGGCCGATCGCCACGTTGCACAGGCCCACCGCCTTGTGTCCCGCCTGGAGCAGGGCGCGGGTCACGATGCCCACCGGGTTGGTGAAGTCGATGATCCAGGCGTGGGGGTTGGTGCGGCGGACCCGGTCCGCGATGTCCAGGACGACCGGGACGGTGCGCAGGGCCTTGGCCAGACCGCCGGCGCCCGTGGTCTCCTGGCCCACGCAGCCGCACTCCAGGGGCCAGGTCTCGTCCTGCTCGCGGGCCGCCTGGCCGCCCACGCGGAGTTGCAGGAGGACCGCGTCCGCGCCGTCCACGGCCTCGTCGAGGTCGCCGGTCGTGGTGATGTGGCCCGCGTGGTCCTGGCGGGTGAAGATGCGGCGGGCCAGGCCGCCCACCAGGTCGAGGCGGTCCTGGGCGGGGTCCATCAGGACCAGTTCCTCGACGGGCAGGGTGTCCCTCAGGCGGGCGAAGCCGTCCACGAGTTCGGGGGTGTAGGTCGAGCCTCCGCCGACCACGGTGAGTTTCATGTCAGTACTAACCCTTTACTCCGGTGAGCGTGACACCCTCGACGAACGCCTTCTGGGCGAAGAAGAACACGAGGATCACGGGGGCCATGACCAGCACCGTGGCGGCCATGGTGAGGTTCCAGTCGGTGTGGTGGGCGCCCTTGAACGACTCCAGGCCGTAGGAGAGCGTCCAGGCGCCCGGGTTCTCCGAGGCGTAGATCTGGGGGCCGAAGTAGTCGTTCCAGGCGTAGAAGAACTGGAAGAGGGCCACCGCCGCGATGCCCGGTCTGGCCATCGGGAGCACTACCTTCAGCAGGGTGCGCACGTCGCCGCAGCCGTCCACCTTGGCGGCGTCCACGTACTCGTCGGGGATCGTCGTCAGGAACTGGCGCAGCAGGAAGATGGAGAACGCGTCGCCGAACGCCATGGGGATGATCAGCGGCCAGAGCGAGCCGGACAGGTCCAGCTGCTTCGCCCAGAACAGGTACATCGGGATGATGACCACCTGCGGCGGCAGCATCATCATCGAGATGACCAGCATCAGGGCCAGATTGCGGCCGCGGAAGCGGAACTTGGCCAGGGCGTAGGCCACCGGGATCGAGGAGATCACCGTGAGCGCCGTGCCCAGGAACGCGTAGAACAGGGTGTTCCGCCACCAGGTGAGGAAGCCCGGCGTGTCGAAGACCCTTCGGTAGTTGTCCCACTCCCAGGTGTGCGGGATCAGGTCGCGGCTGAGCGCCTGGCTGTCGCTCATGAGGGACGTGAGGAAGACGAAGACGAAGGGGAGGGTGAAGAAGAGGGCCGCGGCGATGCCCAGGGAGTGGATCCCGATCCATTCCAGTAGTGCTTTGCGGTGGGCCGTGCGTTCCGCGGGAGTGGGGGGCGCCTTCGGCTCCAGGGGCGTTTCGAGTACCTGCGTCATCGTTCACCTGCCTGGATCAGGCCGCCCCTGCGGCGCATCAGAAGTGCCGTGAAGGCCATGGAGAGGGCGAAGAGGACCAGGGCGACCACGCAGGCCGAGCCGTAGTCGAAGCGCTGGAAGCCCAGGTTGTAGACGAGCTGAGGCAGGGTGAGCGTCGACTTGTCGGGGTAGCCGGGTTCGAACTGGGTGCCTGCCCCCTGGATCACGCCCGACGCGACCTTTCCGGCGATCAGGGGTTGTGTGTAGTACTGCATCGTCTGGATCACGCCCGTGACGACCGCGAACATGACGATCGGTGAGATGTTCGGGAGCGTCACGTAGCGGAAGCGCTGCCAGGGCGTCGCGCCGTCCAGTTCCGCCGCCTCGTACTGCTCCTTCGGCACGTCGAGCAGGGCCGCCATGAAGATGACCATCAGGTCGCCGATGCCCCACAGGGCCAGGAGGGTCAGGGCCGGCTTCGACCAGGCCGGGTCGTTGAACCACCCGGGGGCGGGGAGCCCGGTCTTCTGCAGGATCGAGTTGACCGGGCCCGTGCCCGGGTTGAGGAGGAAGGCGAAGGCCATCGTGGCCGCCACGGGCGGGGCCAGGTAGGGCAGGTAGAAGAGGGTGCGGAAGACACCCGTCGCCGTCTTGATCTTGGTGATCAGCAGGCCCACGCCCAGGCCGAAGGCGACCCGGAGCGTGACCATGATGACGACCAGCCACAGGGTGTTGCGCAGGGCGGGCCAGAACAAGGGGTAGTGCTCGAAGACGTACGTCCAGTTCTTCGTCCCGCTCCACACCGGCGGCTTGAAGCCGTCGTACCGCATGAAGGAGAAGTAGACGGTGGAGACCAGGGGGTAGGCGAAGAAGACCGTGAAGCCGATCAGCCAGGGGGAGAGGAAGGCGAGGGTGCGCAGGGTCGAGCGGCGGTGTTTCGCCCGCAGGGTGTAGGTGCTCATGGCTTACTTCGCCTGCGCGATGTCCGTGTCGATCTGTGCCGCCGTCTTCTTGAGGCCGGCCTTGAGATCGGTCGCCTTGCCGCTTTCGTAGGCGTAGCCGAACTCCTGGATCGTGGTGAGGTAGACACCGCCGTTGACGGAGGCGGGGGCCGTCGTGGAGTCGGGGTTCGCCGCGATCTCCAGGAACGTCTTGAAGCGCGGGTCGTACTTCAGCTTCGGGGACTTCAGGGCCGCCAGCGTCGAGGGCACGTTGTGGATGGCGTTGGAGAAGTTCACCACCGCGTCCGTGTCGGTGGTCATGTACTTCACCAGTTCCCAGGCCGCGTTCTGCTTCTTGCTGGTCGCGGCGATACCGGTGATGGTGCCGGTGATGTAGCCCTTGCCGTACTGGTCGGCCTGGTCGTCGGGGACGGGCAGCGGGGCCACGCCGATGTCGAACGTCGGCTTGGTGTCCAGGGCCATGCCGAGCCGCCACTCGCCGTCGAGCTGCATGGCGACCTGGCCGGTGTGGAAGGGGTGCTTGGGGCCCCACTCGTCGCCGAGCCCGGCGCGGTAGGTCTCCAGCTTGCGGTAGCCGCCGAGTGCGTCGACCAGCTTCTTCTGCAGCTTGAACGCCTTCTCGAACGCCGGGTCCGTGCCGACGTTCGACTTGCCGTCCTTGTCGAAGTACGTGGGGGAGAACTGTCCGAGGTAGTGCTCGGTGGTGGTCTCCCAGCCGTGGTAGTTCGGCATGAAGCCGAGCTGCTTGTACGTGCCGCCCTGCGGGATCGTCAGCTTCTCGGCGACCCGCTCGAATTCCGACCAGGTCTTCGGCGGTGCGGTGATGCCCGCCTTCTTGAACGCCGTCTTGTTGTAGTAGAGGCCGTAGGCGTCGCCGAGCAGGGGGACCGCGCAGCGGTTGCCCTCGAACTGGGTGTACTCGTTCATGGCCTTCGGGAAGGTCTTCCGCGGGTCGATGCCCGACTTCTCGAAGAACGGGTTGAGGTTCACCAGGGCGCCCGAGGAGCAGAACTTCCCGACGCTGTTCGTGGTGAACGACGAGATCACATCCGGGGCCTTGGCGCCGCCGGTGCGCAGCGCCTGGTTCATCTTGTCGTCCGTCATGTTGCCGACGACGTCGACGTGGATGTTGGGGTGCGCCTTCTCGAATCCGGCGACCAGGTCCTGGACGGCCTTCACCTCCGACGGCGCGCTCCAGGCGTGCCAGAAGTTGATGGTCGTCTCCTTGGACGCGTCGTCGCTCGCGCCCGCCCCGGACTGGCCGGTGCACGCGGTGGCGAGGAGGGCGAGGGAGGCGGAGGCGGCGAGCGCGAGGGTCGCGTTTCTGTACATTCCGGGCATGGCAGAGCTCCCTGAGGCACGGGGGAAGGAAGGGAATACCGGGGGGAGGGGGGTGGGTCGGTGAGGGGTGATCAGTGAGAGGTGATCAACGAGAGGTGTCGAAGACCTCGTCGCGGGTGGTCGCGAGCGCGCTCTCCAGCGCGCCGCGCAGCACGGGGTGTTCACGGACGTCGCCCACGACCAGGCGGGGGCGGGAGGCGGCCAGCTCTTCCAGTTCGGCCTGGACGAGGGCGCGCAGCGGCTCGCCGCCCGAGGTGAGGGACGCGCCGCTCAGCACGACGAGCTCGGGGTCGAGGACCGAGACCAGGGAGGCCAGACCGGTGGCCAGGCGGGTCGCGTAGGCCCGGAGGAGTTCGCGGTGCGGTTCGTCGCCGGTCTTCGCCGCCCGGGCCATCAGCTCCGCGGCGGCCTCGGCGTACGGGCTCTGCGGAATGTCCTCGATGCCGAGTTCACGGGCCAGGCGCGGGACGGCCTGGGAGCCGGCCAGCTCCTGGTAGCCGCCGCTGTTGGCCTTGGTGACCTGCCGGACCAGGGGTGTGCCCGGCACCGGCAGGAAGCCGACCTCGCCGGCGCCGCCGGTCCAGCCGCGGTGCAGCCGGCCGCCGAGCACCAGGGCGGCGCCCAGGCCCTCCTCGTTCCACAGCAGCACGAAGTCCGCGTGGCCCCGGGCCGCCCCGAGGCGCTGCTCGGCGAGCGCGACGAGGTTGACGTCGTTCTCGTACTCGAACGGCATCGGCAGAGCGGCGGCGAGTTCCTCCAGCAGGGTGGGGGAGTGCCAGCCGGGGAGGTGGGAGGCGTAGCGCAGCCGGCCGGTGGTGGGGTCGAAGGCGCCGGGGGTGCCGATGACGAGGCGGTGGACGTCGTCCCGGGCGAGACCGGCCGCCTTCACCGCTCCGTCCAGGGCGTCGGTGACCTGCTGGACGACCGGGGTGCCGGTGCGCCTGCCGGGGGTGGGCAGTTCGAAGCGGCCGACCGTGCGGCCGGTGATGTCGGCGACCGCGGCGAGGATCCGCTGGGGGGTGACGTCGAGTCCGGCGGCGTGACCGGCCGCCGGGTTGACCTCGTAGAGCTGGGCGCTCGGGCCCGGCCGGCCTTCGGTGGTGCCGGTGGCCAGGACGAGGCCCGCCGCCTCCAGGCGGGACAGGAGCTGGGAGGCGGTCGGCTTGGACAGGCCGGTGAGCTTGCCGATCCGGGTGCGCGACAGCGGTCCGTGCTCCAGCAGCAGGTCCAGGGCGGCCCGGTCGTTCATGGCGCGCAGGACGCGCGGGGTGCCCGGCGTGCCGGCGGTTCCTGCCATGCGTGTCCACACCTGCCCTTCGGCTGCTCAGCTTCTCAGTGACCAGGCGGGGAAGTCCATCGGACGGCCGTTCCCCGATCACTGTTAGGAAAGTTTCCTATCGGTGGGAGGAAGGTAGGCCCGGTGCCGCATGGCCGTCAATAGGGGACGCCCTGTCGTCATCCGGACATGCGGGAGGGCGGCGTCCGGACATGCGACAGGGCGGCACCCGGAGAACCGGATGCCGCCCTGTTCCGTGAGGCGTTGCCGCTACTTCGTGGTGCTCGTCGGCGCGGGCGGTGCGAGCGGGGACGCCGCCGCCGACTGCGGGGACGTCGCGTTCGCGTACACCGACGGGGCGGCCATCCCCGCCGTCGGGTCGACGGGCTGCTCCTCCACCGGGGCCGTGGCGCCGCCGACGATCCGGATGCCCGCCGCGTCGAAGGCCCGCTTGATGCGCCAGCGCAGCTCGCGCTCCACGGTCAGGGACTTGCCGGGCATCGTCTTGGCCGTGACGCGCACGACCATGGAGTCCAGCAGCACACTGTCCAGGCCGAGGACCTCGATCGGGCCCCACAGCAGCTCGTTCCAGGGCTCCTCGGCGCCCATCTTCTCGGCGACCTCGTCCAGGGTGGCCTTCACCCGGTCCAGGTCCTCGCCCGCGTGCACGGTGACGTCGACGTTGGCGGTGGCCCAGCCCTGGGAGAGGTTGCCGATGCGCTTGACCTCGCCGTTGCGGACGTACCAGATCTCGCCGCCGTCGCCGCGCAGCTTGGTCACGCGCAGGCCCACTTCGATCACCTCGCCGGAGGCGACGCCCGCGTCGATCGTGTCGCCGACGCCGTACTGGTCCTCCAGGATCATGAAGACGCCGGACAGGAAGTCCGTGACGAGGTTGCGGGCGCCGAAGCCGATCGCCACGCCGGCGACACCGGCCGAGGCCAGCAGCGGGGCGAGGTTGATCTGGAAGGTGCCCAGGATCATCAGCGCCGCGGTGCCGATGATCAGGAACGACGCCACCGAGCGCAGCACCGAGGCGATGGCCTGCGAGCGCTGCCGGCGGCGTTCGACGTTGACCAGCAGCCCGCCGAGCGCGCCGCCGTCCACGGACTGCACGGTCCGGTTCATGCGGTCGATCAGCTTGGTGATCGCCCGGCGCACGAAAACCCTCAGCACCGCGGCTATCACCACGATGAGCAGGACCCTGAGGCCGATGGCGAGCCACGTCGACCAGTTCTGCTCGACCCAGCCGGCGGCGTTCGTCGCGCTCTCCTGGGCGTCCTGGAGCGAGGGCACTCTCGGAGTCTCCGAGTCCGAGGGGGTCGGCGACGGCGACGGACCGGCGGCGAGCAGGACGGCGGACAGGGACACGGCAGGTACCTCCAGGTGCAGCGGTCTGCCCCGGTGCGGTGGTTCACGGGGGTCAAGGTCACGACTGGGTCACCGAAGGGGCAGAACCACCACACTAACGGGGCATTGTGTGTGCTTCGGCAGGATGTGTGAAGGAGAGACCGTGCTCACCTGGGCTTGAACAGGCCATGGTCCGGGGGATGAATCAGATGTGGTCGAAAACACTCCCAGCCCGTTACGGGGACATGGTGGCGCTTCCACCAGGCATGAGGGGAGACTGGCTACGAATCGTCCCGGCGCGAGCCACGCGCCGCCGGCGTCCAAGGAGGCATCCGTGCCGCATGTCCTGGTCCTCAACGCGTCGTACGAGCCGCTAGGTGTCGTACCGCTCCGCCGCGCGCTCGTCCTCGTCCTCGAGAACAAGGCTGTCTGCCTCGAGGAGTCCGGCGCCTATCTGCACAGCGCGACCGTCACAGTCCCCGCACCCAGCGTGGTCCGGCTCAAGCGATTCGTCCGGGTTCCCTATCGGGGGCCCGTTCCTCTGACCCGCCGGGCGCTCTTCGCCCGCGACGGGGGCCGGTGCATGTACTGCGGTGGCGTCGCAACCAGCGTCGACCACGTCATCCCGCGCAGCCGCGGGGGCAAGCACGTCTGGGACAACGTGGTGGCGTCCTGCCGCCGCTGCAACCACGTGAAGGCCGACCGGCACCTCTTCGAGATCGGCTGGCGGCTGCGCCACAAACCCGCCCCGCCGTCCGGCCTGGCCTGGCGCATCATCGGGACCGGCCACAGGGATCCGCGCTGGCTGCCGTACTTGCAGCCGTACGGCGCGGAGGACGCCATGGCCCGGATCGACGGCATTTCCGCCTGACGACGATCCGGGCCTTCGTATGCCGCGCGCGACCGGCCCGGGGGACCCCCGTTCCCCCGGGCCGGACCGTCATGGACGCCTACGCGTATCGCAGTTCCCCCGGGCGCACCGATCGGCGCAGCAGGGGCAGTGCTGTGGCCGCGGCCAGCAGGCAGGCGGCGTAGACGGCGACGGGCACCAGGGTGATCTCCCAGGGGACCGGCCGGTTGCCGGCCAGGGCGTACCAGGTGCCGATGGCCGTCCCGCCCAGACCCGCGAGCAGCACCGCCGGGGCCAGTGGCAGGGCCGTCTCCAGCAGCAGGGACCGGTCGAGCACCCGCTGCGGCACTCCGGCGGCGGCCTGTGCGGCGAGACTCCTGCGGCGGGTGGCCAGGGACTCGGCGGTGCCGACGGCGAGGCCGGACAGGGTGATCGCGAAGGCGATGCCGATGGCGGCGCCGGTGAGGTCGAGGCCGGTGAGGTAGTAGGACGGGGGTGCGGAGAACCGGCGGGTGCGGACCACCTCGCCCATGACCTGCCGGATGCCCAGGAAGCCCGTCCCGACGACCGTCACCAGCAGCACCGCCGCGTGGGTGCGGGCGACCGACCAGGGATCGTCGCGCAGCCGTTCCGCCGCGATCAGCGTCGCCGCCGACCGGGCCCGGACGGCGAGGATCCGCCCGGTGGCCTTCGCGGTGGCCCCGGAGAGCCACACCGCACCCGCGCCGACCGCGAGGATCACCCCCATCGTCTGCAGCTGTGCGCCGCCGTTCGGCCGGTTGGCGGCAGGCGTGGACGTGGTGGCCACGGCCAGCAACGCCATCACGGCGACGAGCAGGATCCCCGCCAGGAACAGCAGTCCCGGGCCTCGACCGTGACGCTGCCCCACCCGGCGCACCCACCCCAGCGGGGAGGCCACGACCCGGCGCAGCGCGAGAGCGCCCGCGACCGCGCCCAGCGCCGGTACGGCGACGGCCACCAGGGCGACCCCCACCCAGGCCAGGACGGTCGGCCGGTCCCACTGCCGCAGCAGGAGCAGCACCGAGAAGACGGTGGCGACCGCCGAGCCCAGCAGACAGGCCAGCCCGGTCTCCAGCGCCGCGATCCGCCGCACCTGCCAGGGCGTCGCCCCGGCCAGCCGCAGTCCGGCCAGCCGCCGGTCGCGGTGCACCGCGCCGATCCGGGCGCACTGGCCGAGGAACCCGAGCACCGGCACGAGCAGGAGCAGCAGGCCGACGATCACGCCGGATCGCGTGCCGGGCTCGTCCAGCAGACCCGCGGCGACGGGCACGTCGTAACGGCCGCGCAGTGACGCCAGGGCGACGGCGGCCAGCGCGAACCCGGTCGCCAGTGCCGCCCCCGTCGCCGTGAGGGTCACCCGCCACCACTCCCCGCGATCGGAGCCCCGGGTCAGTTCCCAGGCGAGGCGCAGATCGGCCCGCAGTGACGTCACGCCGTCACCCCCAGTGCCGCCACGGCGCCGTCCCGCAGCTGGACCTCGCGGTCCGCGTACGCCGCCACCTGGGCGTCGTGCGTGATCAGCAGGACGGCCGTGCCCGACTCGCGGGCGGTGTGCACGAGGGCCGTCATGACCTGCTCGCTCGCGAGGGAGTCCAGCGCACCCGTCGGCTCGTCCGCGAAGACCACCCTCGGGCGGGTGACCAGGGCCCGGGCCAGAGCCGCCCGTTGCGCCTGGCCGCCGCTCAGCTCACCCGGCCGCAGGTCCTCCTGGCCCCGCACCCCGAACCGCTCCAGCCACTCCCCGGCCCGGACCCGGGCGGCGGCCCGGTCGGTGCCGGCCAGCAGCAGGGGCAGGGCGACGTTGTCCAGGACCGTCAGCTCGGGGATGAGCTGCCCGAACTGGAACACCACGCCGAACTCGGTGCGCCGCAGCTCGCTCAGCCGCTTCTCGGGCAGGTCCTCAAGCCGCCGTCCGTCATACGTCACCGAGCCCGCGTCCGGGCGGACGATGCCGGACAGGCAGTTCAGCAGCGTGGACTTCCCGCTGCCGCTCGCGCCGGTCACCGCGAGGATCTCGCCGGCGTGCAGCTCGACCGACGCGCCGCGCAGGGCTTGTGTCCGGCCGTGGGCCTTGACGAGGCCACCGGCCGTGAGGAGGGGCACGGGTCTGCTCATGCTGCGTCGACCTCCGCGGTCAGGGTGGTGAGCCGGGCCGCCGTGGTGTTCATCCAGCGGAGGTCGGCGTCGAGGTGGTTGAGGGCGTAGTCCGCCGAGAGCACGGTCGCGAGGTCCGCGCCCTGGGCGGCCTTGACGGCCGTGAGCTCCCGCATCCGCTCCATGTGCGCGGCGCGCTGGGCGCTCAGGTAGCCGGCCGGGTCGCCGCCCGCGAGGATCGCGACCACGACCTTGGCGAAGATCTCGTTCGCCACGAAGGGTGCGGGCGGCGCGATCTCCCCGGCCCACCGGGCCAGTTCGTGCGTCCCCTCGTCCGTCGCCCGGTACATCGTGCGCTCCGGGCCGCCGTCCGAGTCGGTGCCGTCGACCTGCGCGAGGCCGTCCCGCACGAGGCGCTGCAGGGTCGTGTAGACCTGCCCGTAGGCCAGCGGACGGGCCTGCGGGAAGCGTTCGTCGTGGCGCCGCTTGAGGTCGTAGCCATGGCTCGGACCCGTCGCGAGCAGGCCCAGCAGGATGTGGCGGGTGCTCATGCCGATCATTATGTACTGAGTACATGTACTGAGTGAATAGTTGCCCGGGAAGAAGTTCGCCACCTTGCCTGAGGGGGGCTCAGTCCGAGACGGCGTACGCCTCCGCCGACCACAGCGAATACCCGTACGGCGTCGCCCGCTTGTCGCCCTGCACGCGCACGAAGCGCACGTCCTTCTCGTCCATGCGGACGTCCTCCAGGCCGCCCCGGCCGTCCCGGACCGTGGCCGCGGTGCGCCAGCGGCGGCCATCCGGGGAGACCTGGACGCGGTAGGCCGAGGGGTGGGCGTCCTGCCAGTGCAGCGCAACCCGGCCGAGGCGCGCCGGGTGGGCCAGCTCGACCTGCCACCAGGCGCCGTCGTCGACCGGGGACGACCAGCGGGTCCGCGGATCGCCGTCGTTCGCCGCCCGCGCGGGGAAGTCGGGCGTCTCGTCACCCGAGGAACGGGCGGTGCCGGTGCGGGCCAGGTCGGGGCCGCCGGTGGGCGCGACGGCCCGGACGGTGAGGGTGCGGTCCGCTCCCGCGAACCCGAGCCGGACGTCGAAGGACCGCGTCGGGGTGCCGCGTTCCACGGTCACCTCGACCGGGACCTCCACCGTCGTGCCGCGCCGTACGGTCAGCTCGCCCTCCGGCACCCGGACCCGGACGCCCTCGGGCGCCTCGGCGGTGAGCCGGCCGCGGGCGTCGGCGGGGCGCAGCGACCCGAGCCGGGCGGTCAGCCGCTCGGTCCGGCCGGTCTCGACGTCCGCCCGGTCACGGGGCAGGCCGAGGGAGACGGCGGGGGCGTCGGTGAACCAGGGGATGAGGTGGTGGACCCGGGACGGGTCGGGACCGGTGACCCGCAGGGCGTCGGCCCGTGCCCCGAGCCGCACCTCGGTCGCCCCGGACCCGTCCAGCCGGCCCGCCTCCCGCCAGCCCCGCCCCGGCACGTGCGCCTCGACCGTGCCCTCGGTGCCCGGCTCGGTCAGGGCCGTCACGGCGGTCAGCGCCCGGGGCCGCGGGAAGCGCAGGGTGCGGCCGTCGCCGGGGTTGCGGGGCGGCTCGTGGTGGATGCCCGACCAGGCCGCGTACGACTTCTGCGCCCGCTGCAGGAAGGGGTCCAGGACGTCCTTGCCGACCTCGACCGGCGCCGACTCCAGCCGGGCCCGCAGCGCGCCGAGCCTGCGATACGCCGTCCAGGCCGCCGCCGCGTCCCCGGCGCGCTGCGCTTCCAGCATGCCGAGCGCGGCCGTGCCCGCCTCGCCGTAGTCCGCCAGCTGCTCGGACCAGGGGCCCACCTCGGGGCCGAGGCCGGTGCCGGACAGCCGCCGGGGCAGCTCGCGCAGCACGGTGAAGGCCTCGCGCAGCCGGCGCTCGGCGTCGCCGCCGGTGCCCGCGCCGCCCGCCGTGCCGGACCGCCAGTACGCCTCGGTCAGCGGCCGCAGATACGCCGACTCCTCGTCGTCCAGGACCGACGACGCGTCGTTGCCGGCGAGCGCGGCCAGGGCCTGCTCACGGCTCCGGTCCCCGCCCGCCAGGTCGGCGATCGCGGCGCGCCAGGACTCCGCGGGGCGGTACGCGCGCGGGTTCCAGGCGTAGTCGGCGGCGGTGAACAGCGGGATGCGGGACGCCTCCGGCTGCTGCATCGCGTTGGCGAGCAGGGCGGCCGAACCGGTCGCGACGGCCGGCTCACGGCCCTGGTAGGGGCCGAGGAAGATGCGGCCGGGGGCGTAGTCGTTGACCGGGTAGTTGTCCATCGTGACCAGCGGGTGCCCGAACGCCTCGCGCGCGTCGGCCAGTTCGCCGCCCGTGATGGTGCGCGGCACCACCCCGACCCCCGTCCACGCCACCTCGACGCCCTCGGCCAGCTCGTTCGCCAGCGCCCGCCGGTAGTCGGTCGTGCCGTCCTCGTAGTACTCGGTCGGCATCAGGGACAGGCGCGCGGCGCCGGGGTGCCGGTCCGCCAGGTGCCGGGCCACCGCGTCGGCCACCCGGGCCTGTGCCCGCGCCGCCGCCTCGGGGCCGGAGCCGAACCGGTCGGCGTCCGCCCCGCAGTGCCACTCGCTGTAGCTGACGTCCTGGAACTGGAGCTGGAACGCCCGGAAGCCCAGCGCCCACATCGCGTCCAGCTTGCGCGTCAGCGCCCGCACGTCGTCGTCCGACGCGAAGCACATCGCCTGGCCCGGGGCCACCGCCCAGCCGAGCGAGACGTGGTTGCGGCGCGCCCGCTCGGCCAGCTCCCGGAACGCGGCCCGCTGCCGCGCCGGGTAGGGCTCACGCCAGCGGGCCTGCCGGTAGAGGTCGTCCCCGGGGGCGTACAGGTAGCGGTTCTGCTTGGTGCGCCCCATGAAGTCCAGCTGCGCCAGCCGCTGCCGGTGCGTCCAGGCGGTGCCGTAGAAGCCCTCGGTGATGCCGCGGACGGCGGTGCCGGGCCAGTCGCGGACCACCGCCGCCGCGATCGTGCGTCCCCCAAGTTCTCGGCTGCGCTCGAACAGGGGGGACTCCCAGGGCCGCAGCAGCTGCCGCAGCGTCTGCACGGCGTGGAAGAGGCCGTCCTCGCCGGTGCCGGTGAGGGAGACGCCGCCCGCGCCCACGGACAGCTCGTATCCCCCGGCGGGGAGGGCGTGCCGGTCGCCCGGGCGCACCGGCTCGGTCCGCGTACGCACGATCAGGGCGCCCGGCCCGGGCGTGTCCGTGATCCGGCGCGCCCCGGCCCGGCGCAGCAGCTCCCGCAGGGCTGCGACGGCATGGGGGTCCGCATCCGGCCCGGTGATCAGGGCGACCTCGTCCGGCACCGCCACCGGGGCGCCGTTCGCGCGCAGCGACTGCGGGCGCGGCCAGACGGAGAGGCCCCCTCCGGTGGTGTCGGGGGCCGTCGTCGCGGTCACACCGGGGCCGGGCGGAGCCGCCGTCGCGGCGGGCGGGGCGACCAGGCTCCCGGCGACGACGGCGACCGCGAGGGCCGCGGTCCGCTTTCCACGCCGCACTCCCACAGGCCCCCTCCAGATGCGTTCGACCGGCAGAACGAGCCCACCACCCGTGCGGTGAACGTGTCAACGAGGGTGGCCGTTGTGGGTGAAATGCCGGAATCTGGAGTATGTGGAGGGGAGTGGAATGTGAGCAGGAGCACGATGTTCGGCCTGGGGCGTCTGCCTTCGCGCCGACTGGGTAGGGCTGCGATGACCCGTTGAAAGCCGTACCCGACAAGGAGGCCCCCGTGGCTGCGATGACTTTCCTTCCGCTCCCGGCCCCGTCCAAACCCGTGGCGGACCAGTCCGCCGACCTCGACGACCCGCACCATGCCGACCCCCGCTACTGCGTCTTCAGCTCCGAGAGCACCCACACCGAACTGCCGCTGACCAGCGAGCCCCCGCTGCCCGACGCCGAGCCCCTCACCAGTGAGCCGCCGCTCGCCGAAGCCGCTCCCCTGACCAGCGAGCCCCCGGCCTTCGTCCCGGACTTCACGAGGATGTAGATGACCGCACCCCGGCCGGCCGACCCGCCCTCCGAGGACCTGTCCCGCCTCGCCGCACTGCACGGCGTCGCCACTTCCTACAGCCCGTCCCCGGACCGCTCGGTCGCGGCCTCGGCCACCGCGGTCACCCTGACCCTGGCCGCCCTCGGCGTGGACGCGAGCACGCCCGGCGCCGTCCGCGCCGCGCTCGCGGCCCGCGAGGGGGAACTCGGCGAACGGCTGCTGCCGCCGACCGTGGTCGGCTGGAGCGGCAGCCCCCCGGCCGCCCTGGCCGCGCTCCCCGGGGGCACCCGCCTGCGGATCGACACCGAGCAGGGCGAGAGCCGCGCCTCGGCGGACGGCCTCCCGCCCGGCGTCCACCGGCTGACCGCCACCACCCCCGACGGCCGCACCGCCACCGCCCACCTGATCGTCGCCCCGCCCCGCCTGCCCGCTCCCGCCGGACGCTCCTACGGACTCCTCGTCCAGCTCTACTCGCTGCTGTCCCGCCGCTCCTGGGGCATGGGCGACCTCGGTGACCTCGCCGAGCTGGCCGGCTGGGCCGGACGGTCCCTCGGCGCCGGATTCGTCCAGGTCAACCCGCTGCACGCGGCCGTGCCCGGAGCTCCCACCGACCCCTCTCCCTACCGCCCCTCCTCGCGCCGCTTCCCCGACCCCGTGCACCTGCGCGTCGAGGACGTCCCGGAAGCCGCGTACGCCGAGGACCCCGGGCGTCTGCGCGCGCTGCTGGAGAGGTCCGGCCGGCTGCGCGAAGCGGTGCTGCACCAGGGCGCGTTGATCGACCGGGACGCCGTGTGGGAGCTCAAGCGGGAGGCGCTGGAGCTGCTCGCCGAGGTCCCCCTCGGCCCCGGCCGGCGCGCCGCCTACTGCGACTTCCTCGCCGGGCAGGGCCAGGCCCTGGAGGACCACGCCACCTGGTGCGCCCTCGCCGAGGTGCACGGCTCCGACTGGCACCGCTGGCCGACCGGCCTGCGCGACCCGCGCTCGGCCGAGACCGCCCAGGCCCGCAACGGCCTCATGGACCGGGTCGACTTCTGGTCCCGGCTCGCCTGGCTCACCGACACCCAGCTGACCGCCGCGCAGCGGGCCGGGCGCGAGGCCGGGATGCCGGTCGGGATCGTGCACGACCTCGCGGTCGGCGTCCACCCCGGCGGGGCCGACGCCTGGGCGCAGCAGGAGTACTTCGCCGCCGGTATGTCGGTGGGCGCCCCACCGGACGCCTTCAACGCCCGCGGCCAGGACTGGGGCCTGCCGCCCTGGCGTCCCGACCGGCTGGCCGAGTCCGGTTACGCCCCGTTCCGCGAGCTGCTGCGCGCCCTGTTCCGCTACGCCGGTGCGCTGCGCATCGACCACGTCATGGGCCTGTTCCGCCTCTGGTGGGTCCCGCAGGGACATCCCCCCACCGAGGGCACCTACGTCCGCTACGACGCCGAGGCCATGCTCGCCGTCCTCGTCCTGGAGGCCTCCCGGGCCGGGGCCCTGGTGATCGGCGAGGACCTCGGCACCGTCGAGCCCGGGGTGCGCGAGGCCCTGCGCGAGCGCGGGGTGCTCGGCACGTCGGTGCTGTGGTTCGAGCGCGACTGGGACGGCGACGGCCGCCCCCTGCCCCCCGACGCCTGGCGCGCCGACTGCCTGGCCACCGCCACCACCCACGACCTGCCCTCCACGGCCGCCCGCCTCACCGGCGAGCACGTCGAGCTCCGCGACAGCCTGGGTCTGCTGACCCGGCCCCTGGAGGAGGAGCGCGCCGAGGCCGCCGCCGACGCGGGGGAGTGGCTGTCGCTGCTCTCCCGGCTCGGTCTGCTGCACGGCACGGGCGGCGGCAGCGACACGTCGTCGGAGGAGGCCGAGATCCAGGCCGTCCACCGTTTCCTGCTGCGCACCCCGGCCCGCATGATCGGCGTCTGGCTCCCGGACGGCGTCGGGGACCGCCGCCCGCAGAACCTCCCGGGAACCTGGGACCAGTACCCGAACTGGCGCCTGCCGATCGCGGACGCGCAGGGACGGCCGGTGACGCTGGAGGACCTCGCGGCCTCGCCGCGGCTGCACGCGCTGATGGGGGTGCTCAGGGACGGCGGGGCATGAGGTCAGGGGCGGGGGCCATGAGGCGAGGGCCTCTTACGGCACCCCGGGCGCGCGGGCCCGGCCGGCGTTGGATATTTTGACACCGTGGACAAGAAGAACGCCCTGCGCGCCGGCGCCCTGGCAGCCGGTACGACGCTGATGATGCTGCTCATGTCGTCCCCTGCGAGCGCGCTCACCCGCGACGACGGTGACGACCCCGGCCCGGGCCTGAGCGTCATCGAGACGCTGGGCCTCTTCGTCGTGGCCCCGATCGCGCTGTACCTGGTCATCCACGCGCTGGTGGTGATCGGCGACAAGTCGCACAAGAAGAAGGACCCGACCAGCTCCAACATCGCCACCAAGGCCGAGGCGAAGAGCGAAGTCAAGGCCTGATCCGCGTTCCTCTTCGGGGGCGCCGTCGCGACATCCGCGACGGCGCCCTCGTCGTGTCAGGACCTGTCCGTCCCGGCCAGCAGGTCCCGCAGCAGACCGGCCAGCTGCCCGGCCCGCTCCGCGCCCAGGGCGGACAGGGCCTCCGTCTGCACCGCCAGCCCCGCCCCGACCGCCTCGTCGACCAGTGCGAGGCCCTCGCCGGTGAGTGTGACCTGCAGTCCGCGCCGGTCGTGCGGGTCGGGGGAGCGGCGCAGCAGCCCCGCCCGCTCCAGCTTGTCCAGGCGTCCCGTCATGCCGCCGGTGGTGAGCATCAGCGTCGCGGAGAGCTGCCGGGGCGAGAGCGTGTAGGGCTCGCCGGAGCGGCGCAGGGTCGCCAGGACGTCGAACTCCCCGCGTGAGATGCCGAACTTCGCGTACGTCCGCCCCACCCGCTCGCCGATCGCGTGCGAGAGCCGGTTGATCCGGCCGAAGACCTCCATGGCGGCGGTGTCGAGGTCGGGCCGGACCGTCGCCCACTGGTCGATGATCGCGTCGACGGGGTCCTTGCGCTGCTCCGGGCGTTCGCTCATGGCACGAGTATCGGCCGCCTCTCGGTGACCCGCAAGAAAGTAGCTTGACTGAAAGTTGCTTAGCGGTAAGCTACTTTCTGCTGACCTACTTCGAAGGGTGCTTCCCATGGCCATGTCCCGACCGGCCCTCATCACCCTCACCGCCCTCGCGCCCGTCTCCTGGGGCACGACCTATGCGGTCACCACCGAGTTCCTCCCGCCCGACCGCCCTCTCTTCACCGCCCTGATGCGCGCCCTGCCCGCCGGGTTGCTGCTGCTCGCCCTCGCCCGGGTGCTGCCGCGCGGCGCCTGGTGGTGGAAGGCGGCGGTGCTCGGCGCGCTGAACATCGGCGCCTTCTTCCCGCTGCTGTTCCTCTCCGCGTACCGGCTGCCCGGCGGCCTGGCGGCGGTCGTCGGCTCGGCCGGGCCGCTGTTCGTGGCCGGCCTCTCGGTACTGCTGCTCGGGCAGCGGCCGTCGGCGCGCACGCTGGTGACCGGGGCCGTGGCCGCGTTCGGCGTCAGCCTCGTCGTGCTGAAGGCGGCCGGGTCGCTGGACACGCTCGGTCTGCTGGCGGCCGTCGCGTCCACGGCGTCGATGTCGACCGGCACCGTGCTCACCCAGCGCTGGGGCCGCCCCGAGGGCGTCGGGCCGCTGGCGCTGACCGGCTGGCAGCTGACCGCGGGAGGCCTGCTCATCGCGCCGCTCGCCTTCCTGGTGGAAGGGGCGCCACCGGCGCTGGACGGCCCGGCGGTCGGCGGCTACCTCTACCTCGCCGTCGCGAACACTGCCCTCGCGTACTGGCTGTGGTTCCGCGGCATCGGCCGCATGACCGCCACCCAGGTCACCTTCCTCGGCCCGCTCTCCCCGCTGACCGCGGCAGTCGTCGGCTGGGTGGCGCTCGGACAAGCGCTGACGGCGGTGCAACTGGTCGGCATGGGGCTGGCGTTCGGGGCGACGGTGGCGGGGCAGTTTGCTTCTGTGTCAAAGCCACCGCGGATGGCGGCAATGCTGCTCGAGGGAGGCGACGTAGGGGGGCTCGTGGCGGTCCCGCCCACGAGGCAGGTCTCAGCGGCGGTGAGGAAGGGGCCTGAGGAGGCATGAGGCGGGCAGAGTGCCGGGGCCCTGCGTGAGGCCGCGACCGGGCCGGGTGACCGTTCCGGGGGCAGCATCCGGTGACCAGGGGGCGGTGCCGACCGGTCGCGACAGGCATGCGGGCGGCTTCCGGCCCCATTGGCTTCCCCCACATACCACGACATCAGCACACACGTGCTCGCAGCTCGCACCTCTTTTGGAGTATTTGGAGCGCGCCCCGCGGTGAAGTCGCCGGAGTGCGCCGGGCTGGTCCGTCGAAGACGGTTCCTAACCGTCGGTAAGGCGCTACGTTCACAGAGTCACGCGCAACAGTGGGGACTTCGAGGGGGAGGCGACTGGATGCTGACAGAGGCGTTGACGGCTCTTGCGGCGGCAGGTGGCACGGCCGTGGTACAGGCTGCGGGCACCGATGTCTGGGGCGGATGTCGACAGCGGGTGGCACGGTTGTTCGGCCATGGGGACACTCAGCAAGAGCGAGTCGAGCTCGAGCTCGATCAGACCGCGGCCGCCTTAGAAGCGGTCGGTGGCGAGGAGGCTGAGCTGACGCGGAGCGGCCAGCAGACCCTGTGGCGGAGCCGCTTCGAGACGCTGCTGCTGAGTCTGGACGGGGTGGAGCGGGAGCGGGCCGCGGCGGAATTGCAGGCCCTGGTGGATGAGCGGGCAGAACGCGGTGGAACGACGGTGTCCAACAACATCTACTACGGGCCGGCCGTGTCCCAGATCGGTGACCACAACGAGCAGACCAACAATTGGGGGTCGTCTGCATGACTGGTCCCGTGCCGCATACACCGGGCGCGGTCAGGGTGTCCGAGAACACGTTTCGTCACCATGCCGCGCTGCAGGCCGGGCCCGGCGGAATCATGAACAACAACTTCAACACGTTCTATGGCTCACCTCGAGTCCCCGTTTCGTGGCCCCATCAGGTGGGGGTGCTGCCGCGGCAGGCCGACTGGTTCCAGAGCCGCCCGGCGGTCGGAGCGCTGGAGCAAGCAATGGCCGGCGGGGGAACGGCGGTGCTGTGCCAGGTGTTGGCCGGTACGGGTGGGGTCGGTAAGACCCAGTTGGCGGCCCACTATGCACGGGCACTGTTACGGGACGGGCACGTGGATCTGCTCGTGTGGGCCACCGCGGCGTCACGCGAGGCGATCACCGATGTCTACGCCCGGGCCGCTGTGGAGGTGCTCGGCGCGAATCCGGCCGAACCCGAACAGGCCGTAGAGGCGTTCCTGGCCTGGCTGGAGCCCAAACCGGGCCGGCAGCAGCCGTGTCGCTGGCTGGTCGTGTTGGATGATCTTGCCGATCCGGTCGATCTGCGTGGTCTGTGGCCGCCCACGAGCCCGCACGGCCGAACCCTGGTGACCACCCGTCGCAGAGACGCGTCCCTGTCCGGATCCGGCCGTCACCTGATCAACGTCGGCCTGTTCACCGTTACGGAGTCCGTTGCCTACTTGACTGCGGCTCTGGCGGCTCACAGTCGGCAGGAACCGGCAGACCAGCTCACCGCTCTCGCCGGTGACCTCGGCCATCTGCCGCTGGCCCTGTCCCAGGCCGCCGCCTACATTCTGGACGCTGGCCTGGACTGCGCCACTTACCGGCAGCGGCTGACCGACCGGGCCCGGACGCTGATCGAGGTGCTACCCGAACCGTCCGGTCTGCCGGACGATCAGGCCACGAGCGTGGCTGCAGCCTGGGCCCTGTCCATCGACCGTGCCGACAAGCTCCGGCCAGTGGGACTGGCCCGCCCCATGCTGCACTTAGCGGCCTTGCTCGACCCCAACGGCATTCCGACCTCGGTGCTGGCTGGTGAGCCCGCCCTCACGCACCTCGCCGAACACCGCACCCGCACGGCGATGCAGGACCAGCGCCCGGTCGGAGCCGGTCAGGTAACGGTCGAGGACGCAGTCGACGCGCTGCGCGCCTTGCACCGCCTGAGTCTCGTCGACCATGAACCCGGCAATTCCCACCACGCGGTACGCGTCCATCAACTCACCCAGCGCGCGACTCGCGACACACTGTGCGCACAGGAGCGGGAAGATGTCGCATCCACGGCCGCCTCCGCCCTCGTCGCCGCGTGGCCCGACATCGAACGCGACGCCGCACTCGCCCAGGCCCTTCGGGCAAACGCCACGACCCTTGCCCGCCGCGCAGAGCAGGCCCTGTACCGATCCGGTGCCCACCAGTTGCTGTTCCGTCTCGGTAAAAGTCTCGGCGAAAGCGGCCAGAGCGGCGCGGCCGCCACCCACTTCCAGCGCATGGAGAACACCAGTCACCGGCAGCTCGGACCTGAGCATCCCGACACCCTCACCGTCCGCCATGAGCTCGCCTCCTGGCGGGGAGAGGCAGGCGATCCGGCTGACGCCGTCGCCGGGCTCGAACTGGTCCTGGCCGAGCGGACACGGGTCCTGGGAAGAGATCACCCAGACACGCTCACCACCCGCCACGCCCTCGCGTCCTGGCAGGGAGAAGCAGGCGATCCGGCTGACGCCATCGCCGGGCTCGAACTGGTCCTGGCCGACCGGACACGGGTTCTGGGAGGGGACCACTCCGAAACGCTTACCACTCGGCACAGCCTCTTGTACTGGCGGGAGCAGGCAGGTGATCCGGCGCGGGATGTCGTCGTTGCCTACGAACAGCTCCTGGCCGACCGGATTCGGGTCCTGGGAAGAGACCACCCGGAAACGCTAGTCACCCGCCACAATCTCGCCTATTCAATGTGGGAAGCGGGCGATCGAGCAGCAGCCGTCACCGATCTCGAACACCTCCTTGCCGACGAGGTGCGGATTCTGGGCGTGGACCACCCGGGAAATTTCATCACCCGTGCCAACCTCGCCGGCTGGCGAGGTCAGGCCGATGATGTGGCCGGTGCGGTCGCCGATCTCGAACGGCTGCTGGCCGACCAGGTGCGTGTGCTGGGCGCAGACCACCGCGACACCCTCGCCACACGCCACACCATCGCCTCCTGGCAGGGACAGGCCGATGCTCAGGCAGGGGACGTCGTCGCCGCGTACGAACGGCTGCTGGCCGATCAGGTGCGGGTGTTGGGCGAGGACCACCGCGACACCCTGGGCACGCGTCGCGCCCTAGCCGACTGGCGGGGGGAGGCGGGCGGTGCGGCCGGTGCGATTGCCGATCTCGAACGGCTGCTGGCCGATCAGGTGCGGGTGTTGGGCGAGGACCACCGCGACACCCTGGGCACGCGTCGCGCCCTAGCCGACTGGCGT
>NZ_JACHGV010000002.1:0-643003 GCF_014202475.1 Streptomyces paradoxus | reverse complement strand
TATCTCGAACGGCTGCTGGCCGATCAGGTGCGGGTGTTGGGCGAGGACCACCGCGACACCCTGGGCACGCGTCGCGCCCTAGCCGACTGGCGGGGGCAGGCGGGTGATGCGGCTGGTGCCGCCGCGTCCTTCCAGCGGTTGCTCGAGTGTCAGGTGCGGCTGCTGGGAGAGGAGAACCCCGACACCCTCAGCAGTTGCCAGTACCTTGCCCACTGGCAGGGGCAGGCGGGTGATGCGGCTGGTGCCGCCGCGTCCTTCCAGCAGCTACTCGCTTGGCAGACGCAGCTCCTGGGTGACGATCACCCCAGCACCCTGACCACACGCCACCAGCTCGCCCATTGGCGGGGGCAGGCGGGTGATGCGGCTGGTGCCGCCGCGTCCTTCCAGCAGCTGCTCGCTCGCTACCCGGACGCCCCCGACTCCCTCTCGATGCTCCAGGAACTCGCCTACTGGCGGTTGAAAGCGGGGGATGCCGAGGGATCCGAAGCCGTCTACGAAGAATTGTTCAAGGAGATGAGCATGGGATCCGTGCATTCGGGCGGTGTGAACGTACCGCTTCTTCAGGGCTGGGAAGACCGTTCTCAGGCCATCGTGGTGCAGACGCAGCAAACGGACGGATTCAGGCCGAACATCGTGGTGGTCCGTGAGGACTCGAAGGCACGGACCATGGACGAGTTCGTCGCGCAGTCCTTGGAGGCACTCAAGAGCACCTTTCAGCAGCTGGAGGTCGGCCATAGCGAGCCAACCGCTCTCGGGCGGCACTCCGGGCATCTGATTGATTTCACCTTCATAGCCCAGGGACAGCAGTATCGCCAGGCTCAGTTCTACACGGCCTTCGCGGCCTACATCTTCACCTTCACTGCGAGCAACATCTCTCATCGCTTTCCCGCGTTCTGGCCCGTTGCGAAGAGAATCATCGAAGAAACGTGCATCGAGGGTGCGTGACGGCAGCGTGCCCTTCTGGGCCCGGCCGCGAACCCGTTGCTGTCTGCCGGGGCAAGTACTGGTGAACGCACCTATCTTGTGTGGGAACGAGCTGGCGCGCGCCTCAGACGAGCGCACAGCGGGGAACGGGCGCCCGGTACGAGGGGGAGCGTGCAGCACAAGGAACGGGGCGCCCGGCATGAGCCGGGCGCCCCGATCGCTGGTGCGGGGCCGGTTACTCCCCGGCCGCCGCGTCCGCCCGCTGGGCCCGCAGGGCGCGCTCGACGCCCGCGCGGGACTCCGAGACCAGCCGGCGCAGGGCCGCGTTCGGCTCGGCCGAAGCCAGCCAGGCGTCCGTCTTGTCCAGGGTCTCCTGGGAGACCTGGACCGCCGGGTAGAGGCCGACGGCGATCTGCTGGGCCATCTCGTGGGAGCGGGACTCCCAGATGTCCTTGACCACCTCGAAGTACCGGTCCGCGTACGGGGCGAGCACCTCACGCTGGTCGGTCTGGACGAAACCGCCGATGACCGCCTCCTGCACGGCGTTCGGCAGCTTGTCGGAGTCGACGACCGACGCCCACGCCTCCGCCTTGGCCTCCTCGGTCGGACGGGCCGCCCGGGCCGTGGCCGCGTGCCGCTCACCGGCGGCCGTGCGGTCACGCTCGTACTCGCCCGCGATCTCCGCCTCGTCGAACCGGCCGACCGCCGCGAGCCGCTGCACGAACGCCCACCGCAGCTCCGTGTCGACGACCAGGCCCTCCACGGTCTGCGAACCGTCCAGCAGCGCGTCCAGCACATCCAGCTGCTCGGGCGTGCGGGCCGTCGCCGCGAACGCCCGCGCCCACGCCAGCTGGTGGTCGCTGCCCGGCGCCGCCGCCCGCAGGTGCGCCAGCGTCGCGTCGGTCCAGCGGGCCAGCAGCGCCTCGCGGGCGGCCGGGTCGGCGTACAGGTCGATCGCCAGCTTCACCTGGCGCTGCAGCGACTGCACCACGCCGATGTCCGACTCCTTGCCGATGCCGGACAGCACCAGGGAAAGGTAGTCGCGGGCCGCGAGCTGGGCGTCACGGGTCATGTCCCAGGCCGACGCCCAGCACAGGGCGCGCGGCAGGGACGACTCGAAGTCGCCGAGGTGCTCCGTGACGAAGGCCAGGGACTGCTCGTCCAGGCGGACCTTCGCGTACGACAGGTCGTCGTCGTTGAGCAGGATCACGGCCGGGCGGCGCCGGCCCACCAGCTGCGGCACGGCGGTCAGCTCGCCGTCCACGTCCAGCTCGATCCTCCCCCAGCCTTCGGCCGGGGGGACCCCCACGTCGCGGACCAGCTTGCCGCTGTCGTCGTCCAGCTCGTACAGGCCGACGGCGATCCGGTGCGGCCGCAGCGTCGGCTCGCCCTTGGCGCCGGCGGGCAGGGCCGGGGCCTCCTGGCGGATCGCGAAGGAGGTGATGACGCCGTTCCCGTCCGTCTCGATCTCGGGACGCAGGACGTTGATGCCCGCCGTCTCCAGCCACGCCTTCGACCAGGCCTTCAGATCACGGCCGGACGTCGTCTCCAGGGCGCCCAGCAGATCGGACAGGCGCGTGTTGCCGTACGCGTGCGTCTTGAAGTACGCCTGCACGCCGCGGAAGAACTCGTCCTCACCGACGTAGGCGACGAGCTGCTTCAGTACGGAAGCCCCCTTCGCGTACGTGATGCCGTCGAAGTTGACGAGCACGTCGTCCAGGTCGTTGATCTCGGCCATGATCGGGTGCGTCGACGGCAGCTGGTCCTGCCGGTACGCCCACGTCTTCATGGAATTGGCGAACGTGGTCCAGGAGTGCGGCCAGCGCGACTCCGGGTGCGCCGCCTGGCAGGCGATCGAGGTGTACGTGGCGAACGACTCGTTCAGCCACAGGTCGTTCCACCACTCCATCGTCACGAGGTCGCCGAACCACATGTGGGCCAGCTCGTGCAGGATGGTCTCCGCGCGCACCTCGTACGCCGCGTCCGTCACCTTCGACCTGAACACGTACTGGTCGCGGATGGTCACCGCGCCCGCGTTCTCCATCGCGCCCGCGTTGAACTCCGGCACGAACAGCTGGTCGTACTTCTTGAACGGGTACGCGTAGTCGAACTTCTCCTGGAACCACTCGAAGCCCTGCCGGGTCACCTCGAAGATCGCGTCCGAGTCGAGGTACTCGGCGAGCGAGGGACGGCAGTAGATACCGAGCGGGACGGACTGGCCGTCCTTCTCGTACACGCTGTGCACCGAGTGGTACGGGCCGACGATCAGCGCCGTGATGTACGACGAGATGCGCGGCGTCGGCTCGAACTCCCAGACGTTGTCCTGCGGTTCGGGCGTCGGCGAGTTGGAGATGACCGTCCAGCCCTCGGGCGCCTTCACGGTGAACTGGAAGGTCGCCTTGAGGTCCGGCTGCTCGAAGCTCGCGAACACCCGGCGGGCGTCCGGCACCTCGAACTGGGTGTAGAGGTACGCCTGGTCGTCGACCGGGTCGACGAACCGGTGCAGACCCTCACCGGTGTTGGTGTACGCGCAGTCGGCGACGACCCGGAGGATGTTGCGCCCGTGCAGCAGTCCGGGCAGCTTGATCCTGGAGTCCGCGAAGACCTCGGCCGGGTCGAGGGAGTCCCCGTTCAGGGTCACCTCGTGCACGGCCGGCGCCACCAGGTCGATGAACGACTCCGCGCCGTTCTCGGCCGTCACGTCGAAGCGCACCGTGGTCACGGACCGGTAGGTGCCGCCCTCCTGCGCGCCGGAGAGATCGAGCTCGATCCCGTACGACTCAACGGCGAGCAGCTGCGCCCGCTGCTGCGCCTCTTCGCGGGTCAGGTTTGTGCCAGGCACGCGGTCATCTCCTCGTTATGGGTGGGTTGCGCCATCTTTCCACGGCGGATCGGCGTCAGGCGACGACCCGGGCGTCTCCTAGGGATACCCCTCGGCGGGTAAGAGCCCGGGGCCGTGGAGACGGCACAGCAGGGTCCCCGTGCGCCTGTGCGCCCGGCGGACGGAACGCGACGTCCGGATCCCGCCGGTGCCGCGGCCGCGCGCGAACGAGCCTGATGAGCATGACGACGACCACCCCGTACACCGCACGCCCCATCGCTCCGCGCGCCCTGGGGGAACTGCGCACGACGGACGACGCGGGCCGCCCCACGGCCCCGTTCACCGACACCGAGGGCGGTGCCCCGCTCCGCTGCTGCCTGCGCCGGAGCGAGCCCGGAGAACGGATCGCCCTGGTCTCCTACGCACCCCTGCGCCGCTGGGCCGCGGAAACGGGTGCGGCACCGGGCGCCTACGACGAGGTGGGCCCCGTCTTCATCCACGCCGGGCCGTGCGAGGGCCCGGCCGGAGACGTCCTGCCCTTCACCGGCGCCCACCGCACGGTCCGGAGCTACTCCCGGCGGGGTCACATCCTGGGCGGACGGCTGGTCCAGGAACCGGACGCCCTCGGGCAGGCCCTCACAGAAGCGCTCGACGACCCGGCCGTGGCACTGGTCCACGTCCGGGCCGTCGAGTACGGCTGCTTCCTCTACGAGGTGCGCCGGGGGTACGAGGCCGGCAGGGGCTAGCCCTTCAGCTCCGCCGCCACCAGCTCCGCGATCTGGACCGCGTTCAGCGCCGCGCCCTTGCGGAGGTTGTCGTTGGAGACGAAGAGGGCCAGGCCGTTGTCGGCCGTCTCGTCCCGGCGGATGCGGCCGACGTACGACGGGTCCTTGCCGGCGGCCTGGAGGGGCGTGGGGATGTCGGACAGCTCCACACCCGGGGCGTCCTTCAGGAGCTCCGTCGCGCGCTCGGGGGAGATCGGGCGGGCGAAACGGGCGTTGATCTGGAGGGAGTGGCCGGAGAAGACCGGGACGCGCACGCAGGTGCCGGAGACCTTCAGCCCGGGGATCTCCAGGATCTTGCGGGACTCGTTGCGGAGCTTCTGCTCCTCGTCGGTCTCGTTCAGGCCGTCGTCGACGATGCTGCCCGCGAGCGGCAGCACGTTGAAGGCGATGGGGCGCTTGTAGACGCCCGGCTCCGGGAAGTCCACCGCCTCACCGTCGTGGGTGAGCTTCTCGGCCTCGGCGACGACCTTCTGCGTCTGGCCGTGCAGCTCGGCGACGCCCGCGAGGCCGGAACCGGAGACCGCCTGGTACGTGGCGACGACCAGGGCCTCCAGGCCCGCCTCGGCGTGCAGCGGACGCAGCACCGGCATCGCGGCCATCGTCGTGCAGTTCGGGTTCGCGATGATGCCCTTGGGGCGGTCCTTGATCGCGTGCGGGTTGACCTCGGAGACGACCAGGGGGACCTCCGGGTGCTTGCGCCACGCGGAGGAGTTGTCGATCACCACGGCGCCCTGGGAGGCGACCTTCTCGGCCAGCGCCTTGGAGGTCGCGCCGCCCGCGGAGAACAGCACGATGTCCAGGCCGGTGTAGTCGGCGGTCGCCGCGTCCTCCACCGTCACGCCGTCCAGCTCCGTCCCCGCGGAACGGGCCGAGGCGAACAGGCGCAGCTCGGTGACCGGGAAGTTCCGCTCCGTGAGGATCCTGCGCATGACCGTGCCCACCTGTCCGGTGGCTCCGACGATTCCGACCCTCACGGTGACTCCCTCTCCTGCGTGTCTTCACGTGCTCGTTGCTTGGCCGAGGCTTTTCCATCATGCGGCCGACCACGGCCCGCCTGTCCACTTCTTTCCCCGGTCTGCCCGGAGAGTGGGACGGCGTGTCCCACTCCATGGTTGCGGACCTGCGGTGTCGACCCCGCTGAGCTGGAGGAATTCGTCCGGCAGGGGTCGTGCGCCGCAAGCTCGCCTGCCCCTGTCGGTCTCGGCCACACGAAAGTGTGATGTATGCCTCTGTCGCCCGGTCGGCACCTGCCGGGAAAACGACCGAACGTTCCGGGCCGTGCCGGCGTCGTAGGAGAAACACGGCGAGGGGGGTGGCTTGTGCTGCTGCGCGGTAGGGCCCGGCGCGTCCGGGAGGCGCACGCCGCGACCGGCGACGATCCGCGGGACGCGGCTGATCCGCCGAGCGGGGCCGGTATGTCGAGTACGTCGGGCACGCCGAGCGAGGCCGGTCCGCCGGCCGCGGCCGATCCGCTGGACGCGGCGCAGGAGCGCCGGGTGCGGGCGGTGCTCGCGCTCGGCGGGGTGCCGCAGGCGGACCTGCCGGACGGGGTGCAGCAGGTCCGCCTGCGGCTGCTGGAGCGGGCCGCGAGCGGCCGGGAGGCGCCGCGGGACGTCTCGGCGTGGGCGGCGGTCGTCGCCTCCAACCTGGCCATGGACTGGCACCGGGCCAAGCGCCGCCAGGAGCGGCTCGGGGAGCGGCTGGCCGCCCTGCGCCAGCCGGCGCATCCCTCCGGCGAGGACAGCAGCGTGCTGTCGGTCGCCGTCGCCCAGGGCCTGGACGAGTTGCCCGACGCCCAGCGGCAGGTCGTCGTCCTGCGCTTTTACGCCGACCTGCCGGTCCGGTCCATCGCCGAGCAGCTCGGCGTCCCGGAGGGCACGGTCAAGAGCCGGCTGCACACGGCGGTACGGGTCCTGCGCGCCCGCCTGCACGAGGACGAGGTGGTGTGACGTGACCGCCGAGCATGACAAGGACGGGCACTACGAGGTCGCGCTGATGGCGGTGATCACCGGCGAGGCGCCACCGGACGATGCCCTCGCGGACGACGCCTTCGTGACCGAGTACCGGTCCGCGACCACCGACGTGGCGTTGCTGCGCGAGCAGCTGGGCCTCATCGGGCAGGCACTCGCCGGGCCCGAACGGGTCCCCGAACCGGTCCCTGATCAGGACCCCGGGCCGGGACCGGGGGCAGCAGCCGTTACCTCCGTGACCTCGCTGTCGGCGCGCCGTGACCGGCGCAAGCCCCTGGACGTGGCTCTGAAGGGGGTCCTCGCGGCCGCTGTTGCCGGTGTCGTGATCGGTATGGGCTGGCTCGTCGTCCAGAGCGGCGGCATGAGCGCCGGGGACGACCAGGGCGCGTCGTCCGCGGCCGACAGCTCCGCGGGGCGCCCGCACACCGAAGGGGACGCCAAGCTCAGCGACGCCGGGTATCTGGCCTGCGCCCGGATCGTCGCCGAGGGCACCGTCGCCGAGGTCGAGCCCCTTCCCGGAAGCGGCCAGGACCGGATCACCCTGGACGTGACGCGCTACTACAAGCCCGACAAGGGCCGGGCGCGGATCACCTTCCCCCTGGAGACCGGCGCCGTGCCCTCGCTCCGAGCCGGTGACCACATGCTCGTCGGTTTCTCCGGCGACCGAGCCCACCCGGACACGTGGGCGACGGGGGAGAAGGAGATCGCCCGCGAACGGGCGTGGATCACCGACGCGCTGCCCGCCTCGCGCACCCTCCCGTGCCCGTAGCAACGGCAAGGGCGGGCGCCCCAACGGACGCCCGCCCTCAGTACCGCGATACCACTACGGCAGAACCTTCTCGATCTTCACGCTGCCCAGGCCCGCGACCGTGCCGCGCGCGTTGACCAGCTGGACCTGGCCGAAGAACTCACGCCCCTCGGGAGCGGCCGCCGCGGCGGTGACGCTGCCCGAGACCGTCGCGGAGTCGCCCGTGCCGAGCTTCACCGGCGCCGACTCGTCGACGCCGACGGTGCCGAGGGAGGGGGAGAAGAACACGTCCTGGTAGTCGTACTCGGTGGTGCCGGCCGGTACCGAGTAGCCGACGACCTCGACGGTGTACTTCCCGGCCGCCGGGGACGGCACGGACACCGACTCGTCCGAGTCGCCGTCGGCGGAGCTGCCGACCTGCTTGCCGGCCGCGTCGTACACGGCGAGGTCCAGGTCCGCGGCGTTGTCCGAGACCCCGCCGATCGCGACGTCCAGCGACTTCGCGCCCGCGGGCACCTCGACCGTGGTGGTCTGCGTCTCACCCTGCTTGATCGAGGGGCGGGTCGCCTTGGCCGAGCCCAGCGGGCCGCCCACCAGCTTGCCGTCGAGCGCGGCGAAGCCGTTCGTCACCTTCCAGGAGGCGGTGGCCGGGGTGCCGACCTTCGCCTCGGGCACGGTCACGGTCTCCGGCTCGAAGGCCGCGCCGAGGACGGCGACATCCAGCTTGTACGGGTTGTCGAGCAGCGGCGACGTACGGCGCGACTCGACCTCGATCTCCCACACGCCCGGCTGCGGGTTCGCGTACGACCGCAGGTCGGGGCGGCAGGTGTTGGCCGGGTTGGGGTAGTTCGGGTAGCAGTTGATCGTCGACGTCGGGTCGGACGGGACGCCGTACGGGTGGATGGAGATGAACCGGGTCTGGCTCTTGTCCTTCAGCCCGCTCATCGCGACCTCGAGGGTCTTCGCGCCCTCCGGGACGGTGACGAAGTAGTGGTGCGAGCTGTTGCGCTGCACCGAGCTCTTCGCGGAGGTCGTGAACTTAAGCGGCGTGGAGACCACGGCCGTGCTGAGGACCTGGCGGTCGATGCCCTCGGTCTTCGGGTCGTCGACCTCCAGGATCGCGCTCTTGATGCCCGCGGACTTCGGCGCGGCCTGGACCTTGACGGTCACCGGCTGGTTCAGCGGCAGCTTCACCTCGTCGGAGCCGACGATGCGGAACGTGCCGCCCGCGTTGTTCTCGAAGTGCAGCTCGTGCCGGATCGCCTTGTCGGCGCCGGACGTACGGGTGATGGTGATCTCGTACGTCTTCTTCTGGCCGGCCTTCAGGCCGCCCTCACGGTCGTACAGGCCCGTGCCGAAGCCCGGGGTCTTCAGGAACTGGTCGATCGCGGTGTCGACCGGCGCCTTGACCGTGTACGCGTGCGAGGTGGCGTCGTCGCGGATGGCGTCCCAGGCGTCCTCGATGTTCATGAGGCCCGCGCCCTCCTCGTACGCCTGCACACCCTTGATGTGGTCGGCGGTGGAGGTGAGGGCCGTGCGCAGGGTCGCCGGCGTGAGGTCGATCTTCTTCTGCTTGGCGGCCGAGATCAGCAGCGCCGAGGCACCGGCGGCCTGCGGGGAGGCCATCGAGGTGCCCTGGAGCATGCCGTAGCCGGCCGGCAGGGTGTAGCCCGCCTCGGCGACCGGCTGGCCCGGCATCCAGGTCTGGATGGTGTTGATCGCCGCGCCCGGGGCGACCAGGGTCGGCGTGAAGCCGCCGTCCTCACGCGGGCCGCGCGAGGAGAACGGCATCATCGCGTACTTCTTCTCCACGACCGAGCCGTAGTTGGCGGCCCAGGTCTCCTTGGAGACGGACGCGCCGACCGAGATGACCTTCTCGGCCAGGGCCGGGTCGCCGATGGTGTTGGCGCCGGGGCCGGAGTTGCCCGCGGAGATCACCAGCTGGACGCCGTAGGTGTCGATGAGCCGCGTGTACAGCTCGGCGCGCGCGTTGTTGCCGTCGTTCAGCGCCGGGAGGCCGCCGATGGACATGTTGACGATGTCGACACCGCGCTTGGTGACGAGGTCGATCATGCCTTCGGTGAGCGCCACGTTGGTGCAGCCGCCGGACCAGGTGCAGGCGCGCGAGGAGACCAGCTTGGCGCCGGGAGCGGCACCGTCCATCTTCCCGCCGAACAGGCCGTTGGCGGCGGTGATGCCGGCGACGTGCGTGCCGTGCTCGGACTCGATGACGCCGATGTTGACGAAGTCGGACTTCTTGCCGACCCAGGTGCCGCCCAGCGGGTCCATCGGGACGTCCTTGCGGATCTCCACGACGAACGGCTGCCGCTCGGCGATGTCCGTGGCCGGGTTGTCGGTGCCGAAGTACCCGACCTGGTGGCCGTCCTTGTACGGCTTCATCGGGGCGTCGTCGGCGAAGTCGTTGTTGTTGTTCAGGTCGACCCGGACCGTGCCGGCCGCCGCGTCGTAGAGCACGCCCCAGACGTCGGTGGTGTCGCCGTCCCGGTTGGCGTCGCCCGCCGCATCGCCGCCGGTGGTGTACGACTCCTTGAAGAGGCTGACGGCGTAGGAGCCCGCCGGCGCCTTGTACGACTGGCCCTGGTAGGTGAAGGCCGGGCCGGACACGGCCGAGACCATCGGGCGCCAGGTGTTGTCGTTGTCGATGATCGGGTCGGTCGCCGTCACCCAGTCGACGATCTTCCGCTCACCGGTCGTCGTCTTCTGCAGCGCCGGGTGGCCGAGGTCCACGCCGGAGTCCAGGATGCCGATGGTGACGCCGCGGCCGTCCGCCTTCGGGTGGTCCTCGACGAAGTCGACCGCGCCCGTCTCGAAGGACGGGTTGTACGGGTTCTCGGCCGGGGTCTTCTTCCCCGGCGCCGGGTACGTGCCCGTCGCCTTGGCGCCCTTGGCGGTGTCCGCGCTCGGCGTCGGGTCGCCCAGCGGGATCTCCTCGCGCAGGTCGATGCCGTGCACGGAGGACAGCTTGGCGGCGGCGGCGATCGCCGAGTCGGCCTTGGCCGTCGGGACGGTGGCGCGGACGTAGCCGAGCTTGTCGTCGGCCCGGCCGACCGAGCCGCCCTTGACCGCGTCCAGCTGCCCGGCGACCTGCTCGGTCTTCCCGGGCGCGGTGGCGATCATCATCGTGACCGTCTTGTCGCCGTCGGCCTTGGCCTCCGCGAGCAGGTCCGCATCACCCGAACCGAGCTTGGCGTGCGCGGACTTGACGCTCGGCTCGGCCGGCGCGTCCGCGCCCGGGCCGTCGGCGGAGAAGGCCATGGGGATCGGCCCGGCCGCGGAGAGCGCGGCGACGAGACCGGCGGCCACGGCGATGCGTGCCACGCGTCTCGGGCCCGATATCTGATCGCGCGGGGTGGGAGGGGTCATCGGCATCCCTTGTAGGTAAAGGAACGAGCGGGAAGCGACCGGGGCCCGATCGGTCCTGGTCGCAGATGGTCCGAACGGCAAGCCCGGACGATCGCACAGCCTTACGCAAGGTGAAGTCCTTTGGGGAGCGTTGACCCAAACGAGATGGATGTATGGGGAAAACCCGCGATGCGATTTGTGGGCATCAGTCCTGAAGGTGGCAAAGAAATCGGTTAACGTCCCGGAGTGCGACAGAAGTTGAGGGTGGCGGCCTACGCCATATGCGTCCGGGACGGACAGATCCTGCTCGCCCGCTCGCCCGCCCAGGACGGCACGCCCGAGTGGGTCGTGCCCGGCGGCGGCATGGAGCACGGCGAGGACCCCTACGACACCGTCCGGCGGGAGGTGGAGGAGGAGACCGGGTACCACATCGAGGTGACCGGGCTGCTCGGCGTCAACTCCTCCCACCGCGTCTTCCGCAACGGCTTCGGACCCGCTGTCGACCATCACGGCGTCCGGTTCGTCTATGAGGGCCGGATCACCGGCGGCGAACTGCGCTACGAGGTGAACGGCTCCACCGACCTCGCCGCCTGGCACGAGTTGGACGCGGTCCCTGCTCTCGCCCGGGTGTCGATGGTCGACATCGCCCTGCGGATGTGGCGCGAACGCCCGGTCACCGGACGGCTGGCCGACGTTCCGGAGTAGGTGCAGTACCCCGGAAGGTGAACGCCGCGTGACCGGCTCCGGGCCGTATCCGGAGCAGGCGACGACGCGCCGGGTAGTCCAAGATCCACGTACGGTGATCGGCGCTGCGCGTTGCCGCCTCGTTTACGCGCAGGTCATTCCCGGTGCCAACGATCCAGTACGAGCGGGGTGTTCGCGACGTGAACACCCCGCGACCACTGCCGACGCGTTCGCACTCGGGGAGAGAAGCGCATGTCGCGCACACGCTCAGTCGCCGGCTCCGGCCGGGGCATCCACCGTCGTTCCGTCCTCGCCGCCACCGGCGCGGTCGCCCTCTCCGGGGGCGTCGGCTACGCCCTGCGGCCCAGCGACAGCCAGGCCGCCACGGTCAAGGAGAGCACCGACGCCGCCGTGGCGGCCTCCTCGCGCCGGGCACCTGCCGCGCCGCTGGCCCCGTACACCAAGGGCACCACCGTGGCGTCCGTCGCCGCCCCGCGCGGCAGTTCCGGCTACCGCCGCCTGAACGACGGACCCGGCTGGCAGCGGGTCGTCCGCTCCGACCTCGCCGCGCCCAAGCCCGGCCGCGCTGGGCGCCGTACCGCGCTCGCCGCGTTCGTGCAGCTCACGGACCTGCACATCATCGACGCCCAGCACCCGCTGCGCCTGGAGTACCTGCGCTCGGCCGACATCCACGCCTGGCGGCCGCACGAGGCGCTGACCGTGCAGGGCGCCATCGCGCTGGTGGAGCGGATCAACGCGCTGCGCGGCGCCCCCGTCACCGGTTCCCCGCTGCACTTCGCCATGACCACCGGCGACAACACGGACAACAACGCCAAGTCCGAGCTGGACTGGTTCCTGAAGATCATGAGCGGTGGGCGCATCACGCCCAACACCGGTGACCCGCGCCGCTACGAAGGCGTCCAGAACAGCGGCCTCAAGCAGTACTGGCAGCCGGACGCCCCGGTCCGCGACAGCGACAAGCGGGCGGGCTTCCCCCACCTCGACGGCTTCCTGAAGGCCGCGATCCGCGAGGTGCGCAGCCCCGGCCTCAACCTGCCCTGGTACTCGACGGTCGGCAACCACGACTCGCTGCCGATGGGCTGCTACGCCTCGCACGGCGACTCGTACCTCACCGAACTCGCCGTCGGCGGCAGGAAACTGATGGATGTCTCCGCAGCCGATGCGCGGCGGCTCCAGGCGCAGATCAAGAAGGCCCGCGACCCCCAGGGCTCCCTCTACCACGACTTCCTCACGTCCCACGCCCGCCGCATGCGGTCGGTCACCCCCGACGAGAGGCGCGCGCCCTTCACCCCGGCCGAGTACCTCCAGGCGCACCTGGACCCGGCCCACCGCGGCGTCGGCCCGGCCGGCCACGGCTACTCCTCCGCCAACCTGGACGCGGGCACCCAGTACTACGCCTTCCGCATCTCCGACGACGTCATCGGCATCAGCCTGGACACCACCGACTCCGGCGGCCACTACGAGGGGTCCGTCGGCACGGCCCAGCTGAAGTGGCTCGACAAGACGCTGCGGGACAACAAGGACTCCTACGCCGTGATCTTCAGCCACCACACCAGCAAGACGATGACGAACCTGCGCAGCGACCCGGCCCGCCCCGACGAGCGCCGCCACAACGGCCAGGAGGTCCTCGCCCTGCTCGGCAACCACCCCAGGGTGCTCGCCTGGGTGAACGGCCACATCCACAAGAACGTCATCACTCCGCACGCCACGGCGAGCGGCGGCTCCTTCTGGGAGATCTCCACCGCCTCCCACGTCGACTTCCCGCAGCTGGCCCGGGTCATCGAGCTGACCGACAACAAGGACGGCACGATCTCCCTGTTCACGACGCTGGTGGAGTCCTCGGCCCCGCACCGCACGGACTTCTCCGACCTCTCCCAGACCGGCCTCGCGGCCCTCTACCGCGAGCTGTCCCTCAACGCGCCCGGCGCGAGCACCACGCTCGGCGGCGACCCGGAGGACCGCAACACCGAACTGGTGCTCAAGAAGAGCTGAAACCCGCTCAACCACCCGGCGCCGGTCAACCCCCGCCACGGCCGCCGGAGTCCCCCCTCCCGACACGACTGGACAGGACGTGACAGGGGGAAACGGGGACATGAACAGACGCGCGCGTACGGCGGCCCTGACGGCCGCGACGGCTATGGCACTGTCGGCGGCCCTGGCGGCTCCGGCGGTGGCGGCGGGCCCGGTTGCACCCGGCGGCCACGACGCGACCGAGCGGGCCGTCCGGGCCGCGGTCGCCGACGGCGTCCCGGGCGTGACGGTGACGGTACGGCGGGGCCACGGCACCTGGGCCGCCACGGCCGGCGTCGGCAACGTGAAGACAGGCCAGCCGCGTTCGGCCCGGGACCACTACCGCGTCGCCAGCATCACCAAGACGTTCGTCGCCACGGTCGTCCTCCAACTGGAGGCGGAAGGGCGGCTGTCGCTCGACGACACCGTGGAGGAGTGGCTGCCGGGCGCGGTACGGGGCAACGGCCACGACGGCGGCCGCATCACGATCCGGCAGCTCCTGAACCACACCAGCGGCATCTTCGACTACCTGGAGGACCCGGGCTTCCAGCAGACCTACATGACCGCGGACGGCTTCATGAAGCACCGCTTCGACGAGGCGGCCCCTGAGGACATGCTCGCCATCGCGATGAAGAACCGCCCCTACTTCGAGCCCGGCGCGTCGTTCGCGTACTCCAACACCAACTACCTCCTGGCCGCGCGGGTGATCGAGAAGGCCACCGGCAACGACTACGGCGACGAGATCGACCGCCGGATCATCGCCCCCCTGCACCTGACCTCCACGTCCGTCCCCACCCGGGTGACGCTGCCCCGGCCCAGCAGCCGCGCCTACTCCAAACTGGCCAGGGAGACGACGGGTCCGACGTACGACGTCACGGAGCTGAACCCGCGCCTGGCCTACGGCTCCGGCCAGATGGTCTCCAGCTCGGCCGACCTGACCCGCTTCTACTCGGCCCTGCTCGGCGGCAGACTGCTCCCGCGCGAGCAGCTGAAGGAGATGAGGACCACGGTCGAGTCCAGCCGGGAAACCAGCCGCTACGGCCTCGGCCTGGTCGACCGCAAGCTCAGCTGCGGCATCCACGTCTGGGGCCACGACGGCGGGATCTACGGCTCGAACTCGGACGCGGTGACCACCGAGGACGGCCGGCACTCCCTCGCCGTCAACTTCAACGGTGACTGGTCGGGGAGCACCGACGCGATCATCGAGGCGGAGTTCTGCGGCCGATAGCGACGCACGGCCCGAGGAGGGGCCGCCGGTGTGTCCCGGCGGCCCCTCCTCTCCCCTCCTGGTCCTGCCCCGGGTCCGTCACTACCGGGGCAGTGCCACGACATACGCCGCCGGTTCGCGGTCGACCGAGGCCATCAGGGCCGTGCGGAGCACCGTCGCCTGCTGCTCCGGGGAGTCGCGGAGCTTGCGCGGCGTGATGTGGACGACCGTGATGCCGAGCCGCTCCAGGTGCTCACGCTTGCGGGCGTACTCGGACCACAGGGCGTCGTCGTCCTGCCGGGGCGCCCGGGTGTCGAGTTCCACCGCCACCGCCTGGTCGGGCCAGTACGCGTCGAGGCCGCCGAGGTAGGGGCCGCCGGGCAGGCGCAGGTCGACGTTCCAGACCGGGTCCGGCAGGCCGTAATCGCGGATCATCCGGTACAGGCGGTCCTCCGCGCGTGCCCGGCCCTCGGCGAGCAGGGAATCCACCGCGTCCACGACGTGCGGGCGGCTCAGCAGCCGGGCCTGGTTCAGTTCACGGACCACCGCCGCCGGGTCGCAGTGGCCGCCGCGGACCGCCTCCGTGAGCAGCCGGCGGACGGTGCCGGCGTCCGCGAGTTCGGCCACCGCGTCGGCCAGCGCGCGGGCGACCTGTGCCACCGGGACCCCCGTGACCTGCTCGGGGTCGGGCATGACGGGCGTGCGCACGATACGGGCGCAGCCCGTGGAGCGCAGCCTGCGCAGCCGCGGGACCAGGACGTCGATGGTGTCCAGGGACGGCAGCGGGGGAGTGGAGGAGAAGCCGTGCAGGGTCAGCGCGGCCAGGCCCGTGATCATCGCCTCGGGGTAGGCGGGGGTGTGCGGCCGGCTCCCGCCCGGCTGGGCGGGGACCCCGGTGCCGCGCTCCCGCGCCGCGTACATCAGCACCGCGTGCAGCCGCTCCTCGCTGGTCGGCGGACCCGGGTGGAGCAGGACGACGCCCGGCAGGAGCTGCTGCCAGGGGCCGCCCGCGCGGCACTGCTCGTTCGTCTCGGCGGTGGAGACGCCGTGCGAGCGGAGCCGGGCCGTGGTCGTCACGCGGGGGCGGCCGCCGCCGGACAGGTCGTGCAGCGGGCGGGGGGAGAGCGGGGCGTTGTGGGTCATGACCCGCAATTTCCCGCGCTCCGGCCCGCTTGGAACCGCTGTTACAAGTCCGTCGACATACACGGACAACCCGGCGCTAAAGGACGGATGTTCGGATGCCGAAAGTCCCTGGTCCGTTCGGGTGCGGGCCAGGGGTTACGGCTCGCGGGGCGTTCGTCTCGTAACGAAGGCGGAACGCCCAAATCCCAGGCCAAAGCTACTGGTCGGAGGCCTCGTCGCACGCCTGTCCACGCAACGCCCGTGCCAGATCGTCCCGGGACTCCAGCACCAGCCGGCGCAGCGCGGGGGCCGCCTCCTTGTGGGCGTCCAGCCACGCGTCCGTGGCGTCCAGCGTCGCCCGGGACTGCTGGAGGGAGGGGAACAGGCCCTGCACCACGTGCATGCCGATCTGGATCGACCGGTCGGCCCACACCCGCTCGATCGCCGCGAAGTACTTCTCGGCGTACGGCGCGATCAGCTCCCGCTGCGAGCCCTGGGAGAAGCCCGCGATGGTCGCCTCGACCATGGCGTTGGACAGCGCGTCCGACTCCACGACCTGCGCCCACGCCTGAGCCTTCACCGCCTCGGACGGGCGGGCGGCCAGACAGCGCACCTGATGGCGCTTGCCGGAGGCCGTGTCGTCCCGGGTCAGCTCCTCGGTCAGCGCCTTCTCGTCCACGGCCCCGTGCGCGGCCAGCGGCTCCAGGAACGCCCAGCGCAGCTCCTGGTCGAGGTCCAGGCCCTCGACGGTCGCCGTGCCCGCGAGCAGGTCCCGCAGCAGCTCGAAGTCGGCCTCGGCGGTGGCCGTCCGGGCGAAGAAGCGGGCCCAGGCGAGCTGGTGCTCGCTGCCCGGCCCGGCCGCGTACAACTCGCGCCGGGCGCCCTCGGCGAGCAGCCGGGCGGCCGTCTCGCGCCGGGCGGGCGCCGTGTAGTGGGTGACCGCCGACTCGGCCCAGGCGTGCAGCATCTGCACCACGCCGATCTCGGACTCGCGCCCGCCGAACCGCAGCACCAGGTCCACGAAGTCCCGCGCCGGGAGCAGCGCGTCACGCGTCATGTTCCACAGCGCCGACCAGCACAGGGCACGCGCGAGCGGGTCGGTGACCGCTCCCAGGTGCTCGCGCAGGGTCGCAAGCGAGGTCTCGTCGAAGCGGGTCTTGCAGTAGGTCAGGTCGTCGTCGTTGACCAGGACCAGGTCCGGTGCCCCGGCTCCGGCCAGTTCCGCCACGACCGTCCGCGCGCCGTCGACGTCGGTCTCCACGCGCGTGTAGCGCTCCAGCGTCCCGCCGTCCGTCACCCGGTACAGGCCCACCGCGATCCGGTGCGGGCGCAGTTCGGGGTGCGACTCGGCCGCCTCCTGCACCACCGCCAGCTCTTCGACGCGGCCGTCCGCGCCCAGCAGTACCTGCGGCGTCAGCGAGTTCACCCCGGCGGTCTGCAGCCAGGACCGCGACCAGGCGCTCATGTCCCGGCCGCTGGTCTCCTCCAGCACCGACAGCAGGTCACCGAGGCGGGTGTTGCCGTACGCGTGCCGCTTGAAGTAGCGCCGGGCGCCCTCCAGGAATGCCTCCTCGCCGACGTACGCCACGAGCTGCTTCAGCACCGACGCGCCCTTGGCGTACGTGATGCCGTCGAAGTTGAGTTTGGCGTCCTGGAGGTCCCGGATGTCCGCGGTGATCGGGTGGGTGGAGGGCAGCTGGTCGGCGCGGTAGGCCCAGGCCTTGCGGCGGTTGGCGAAGGTGATCCAGCCGTTGACGAAGCGGGTCGCGCCGACGAGTGAGAACTCGCCCATGAAGTCCGCGAAGGACTCCTTCAGCCACAGGTCGTCCCACCACTCCATGGTGACCAGGTCGCCGAACCACATGTGCGCCATCTCGTGCAGGATGACGTTGGCCCGGCCCTCGTAGGACGCCTGCGTCACCTTCCCGCGGAAGATGAACTCCTCCCGGAACGTCACCAGGCCCGGGTTCTCCATCGCGCCCAGGTTGTACTCGGGCACGAAGGCCTGGTCGTACTTCCCGAACGGGTACGGGTAGTCGAAGTGGTCGTGGAAGAAGTCCAGGCCCTGCTTGGTGACGAGGAAGACGTCGTCGGCGTCGAAGTAGGGCGCGAGGCCCTTGCGGCACAGGGCGCCGAGCGGGATCTCCAGCGACGTGCCGTCCGTGAGGGTGCGTGTGTAGGAGTCGGTCACGTAGTGGTACGGGCCCGCCACCACGCAGGTGATGTACGTCGAGATCGGCTTGGTCTCGGCGAACCGCCACACCCCGTCGGTCTGCTCGCCGGCCCCGTTGCTCCACACCGTCCAGCCCTCGGGGGCCCGCACCTCGAAGCGGTAGGGGGCCTTCAGGTCGGGCTGCTCGAAGTTGGCGAAGACCCGGCGCGAGTCGGCCGGCTCGTACTGCGTGTACAGGTACACCTCGCCGTCCTCGGGGTCGACGAAGCGGTGCATGCCCTCGCCGGTGCGCGAGTAGGCGCACTGGGCGTCGACCACCAGCTCGTTGTCCGCGGCCAGGTCCTCCAGCGTGATCCGGGAGCCGTCGAAGACCTCCCCGGGGTCCAGATCACGGCCGTTGAGTGAGACGGCCGTCACACTCGGCGCGATCAGGTCGGCGAAGCTGCTCGCCCCGGGCTCGTTGCAGCGGAAGCGGACCGTCGTGACGGAGCGGAACGTGCGGGGCCCGTCCCCCGGGCCCTCGCCGACCGCGGACCGCAGGTCGAGGGACACCTCGTACCCGTCGACGCTCAGCAGGGCGGCCCGCTCCCGGGCCTCGTCGCGGGACAGATTCTCACCGGGCACGGGTGGCACTCCTCGGATGTCGTGGGGTACGGCTGAACAGGACCGATCCTGCCACGTGCCCCTGACGCGGGGCAGCCGGGAATGACGGGAGCTCACACCGGCGTTGCCGGAGAAACGGTTTCCTGCTGAGGAGAGACATGTCGGACAAGACCCCCGTCGACTTCTGGTTCGACCCGCTGTGCCCCTGGGCCTGGATGACCTCCCGCTGGGTTCTGGAGGTGGAGAAGGTCAGGGACATCGAGGTCCGCTGGCACCTCATGAGCCTCGCCGTCCTGAACGAGAACAAGCTGGACGAGCTGCCCGAGGAGTACCGCGAGCTTCTGGAGACCAAGGCGTGGGGCCCCGTCCGGGTCGTCATAGCGGCGCAGCAGGAGCACGGCCCCGAGGTCCTCGGCGACCTCTACACCGCGCTCGGCACCCGCATCCACAACCGGGCCGAGGGCCCCGGCAAGGAGACGGTCGCCGCCGCCCTGAAGGACGTCGGCCTGCCCGAGTCCCTCCTGGAGCACTGGGACTCCACCCCGTACGAGGCCGAGCTGCGCGCCTCCCACAAGGAGGGCATCGACAAGGTCGGCCAGGACGTCGGCACCCCCGTCATCGCCGTGCCCGGCTCCGACGGCGAGCAGATCGCCTTCTTCGGCCCGGTCGTCACCCCGGCCCCGCAGGGCGAGGAGGCCGGCCGCCTGTGGGACGGCACCCTCGCCGTGGCCTCGGTCCCCGGCTTCTACGAGATCAAGCGCTCCCGCACCAAGGGGCCGGACTTCTCCAACCTGTAGGGCTCACTCCGCGGGGACGGCCTGGATCTTGAGTTCCTCGGGGAGCAGGCCGTCCTCGCCGCGGTTGAGGTAGCGCTGGTACCACCGGCAGCCGGCGGCGGTGCAGCGCCAGTAGTCGTCCACGAAGTGCCCGTGCCCCTTCTCCGCCCGGACCGCCGCCCGCTCGGCGGCGTTGAACATCCGGAACTCCTGCATGGTGCCGCAGGTCCGGCACGCCCGGCTCACCGTCATCAGCTCCTCCTCGCGATCACCGCCAAGTCCGGGAAGTCGGTTACGACCGCATCGACCCCCATGCGGTAGTACAGCGCGTATTCCGCGAACGCGTCCCCGAAATCGTTCGCTCCGCTCCCGCGCCGGAACCGCTCCGGCAGGAACTGGTTCTCCGCGCGGAAGGTGTACGGCCCGATCCGCAGCCCCGCCGCGTGCGCGTCCGCGACGAGCGTCGATTCCGCCACCGAGGACTTGTCCGGCCCGATCCAGTCCGCGTACTCGGCGATCCGGGCCAGTCCCGCCGGCGTCATCATGTCCCGGTAGGTCGTCGAGGGCAGGTCGTACGGCCCGCCCGTCGTCCCCAGCGCCTGCCACAACGGCACGTTCAGATCCGTCATGCGCCGCAGGCTCGTCGGTTCGAAGGACTGCACGACGCACTCGCGCCGACCGAGCCGGCCCAGGCGGACCGCGGCCGCCAGCTTCGGCTCCAGCGGCAGTCCGATCGAGCGGAAGTACGTGGGGTGCTTGGTCTCCGGGAAGACCGTGATCGTCCGGCCGTGCTCCCGCGACAGCCGCCGCGCCAGGTCCACGACCTCCTGGAAGGTCATGACCTCGGCCCGCCCGTCGAAGACGGTATTGCGGTTGCGGACGGCGGGCAGCCGCTCCACCGCCCGCAAGGTCTTCAGCTCGGCCAGCGTGAAGTCCTCCGTGAACCAGCCGGTCACCTGCCTCCCGTCGACCGTCTTCGTCGTACGGCGGTCGGTGAACTCCGGGTGGCGGGCCACGTCGGTCGTCTGGGAGATCTCGTTCTCGTGCCGGACCACCAGCACGTGGTCCCTCGTCGGCACCAGGTCCGGTTCGATCCAGTCGGCGCCCGTCTGCACGGCGTACGTGTACGAGGCGGCCGTGTGTTCCGGGCGCCAGCCGGCCGCGCCGCGGTGGCCGATGACGACCGGGCCGCCGCCCTTGCGGGGCTCGGCCGCCGCCGGGCCCGCCGTGGCGGCTGTCGCGGTTCCCGCGGCAGCCGCGAGCAGGAGGGATCTCCGTCCGAGTCGCATACGACTCCCCTTCGTCGAAGGCGGGTTCACTTCCGTGCCCGGGCCCGTGCCCCGGCCAGCCGGTCCAGGTGTTCCTCGTAACCGCTCGCGTAGAAGGCGGCCCGGTCCGGGTCCGGCTCGACGACCGCCGTCGGTTTCGTCCACGCCTCCGCGTCCAGCCGCACCCCGTACCGCCCGGCCGCCGCCAGGACCGCGCCCCGGGCGCCCACCTCGCCCTCGACGACCCGCAACGGCCGCCCGAGCACGTCGGCCAGCAGCCGCATCCAGGCGGAACTGCGGGTGCCGCCGCCGCAGACGGCCAGGCTCCCGGTGAGGCCCGCCGCCTCCAGGCAGTGCCGGGCCGCGTACCCGATGCCCTCGCAGGTGGCGCGGACCAGGTCGCCCCGGCTCGACTCCAGGGAGACGCCCGTGAGTTCGGCGCGCAGGCGCGGTTCGACGAAGGGGGCGCGTTCACCGGAGGGCGCGAAGTACGGCAGCACCCGGACGCCGTTCGCGCCCGGCGGCGTCCCGGCCAGCAGACCGTCCACCTCGTCGTGCCGCACCCCCGTCGTCGACAGCACCCAGTCCAGCGCGGCCGTGCCGACCATGGCGGGCATGGCGCGCAGCCAGTGCCCGGGCCGGTCGGTGGAGATGTACAGACCGGCCGGTTCGCCGGTCAGGTCGAGTTCCGTCGTGGCGACCAGACTGGCCAGACAGGTGCCGACGATCAGCAGACCGTCCCCCGGCGACGTCACCCCGGCGCCCAGCGCGCAGGCCGGCAGGTCGTAGGGCCCGTTCGCGATCCGTGTCCCGGGCGGCAGGCCCTCACCGCGCGCCCCGGCTGTGGCGACCGGGTCGCTGACCGGGGCCAGCAGGCCCCTGCGGTGCGCCAGTCCCAGCAGTTCGACGACCCGGTTGTCGTAGGTCCGGGTCCGCGGGTCCAGGAACGGCATCGACGCGTCCGACACATCCGTCGTCAACCCGGCGCCCGTCAGCCGTTGGAACACCATGTCCTTGCAGTACAGGGCGGCCTTCGCGGCATCCAGCGCCTTCGGTTCGTGACGGTCCAGCCACGCCAGCAGCGGGCCCGGGGAGCCCGGGAACATCGCACCGCCCGTTCGCCGGAACACCGTCTCGAAGGTGCCGTCCGCCAGCCACCGGTCGACCAGTTCGTGCGCCCGCCCGTCCATCCAGGAGGCGGCGGGACGCACCGGCCGGCCCTCGCCGTCGACCAGCCACACCCCGTCGCCCTGCCCCGTGAGCCCGGCCAGCTCGACGGGCTCCGCCACGGCGGAGGTCAGCGCTTCGAGGACCGCGACGACCTCCCCGTACACCTCCTCCATGTCCTGCTCGACGACCCCGCCCCGCAGCGTCAGCCCCACCGGGCGGGATTCCACGGCCAGTTGGCGGCCCGCGGAGTCGAAGGCCGCCGCCTTGACCATGGACGTGCCCACATCGATCCCCACGTACATGCGGCTCTCCTCCCGGTCCTCAGGTCAGGCAGTGCGCGAGCGGCTCCCCGCGCACCCAGCGGCCCACCTCTTCGGCGGCGATCCGGGCGGCCTTCTCCGCGACCGCGCGCGACGCCCCGCCCAAGTGGGGGGTGAGGACCACGCGGTCGGCCAGCCCCGGCAGCCGGGACTCCGCGGGCAGCGGCTCCCGCTCGTAGGTGTCCAGCGCCGCCGCCGACACCCGGCCGCTCTCCAGCGCGTCGCACAGCGCCCCCTCGTCCAGCAGCGGCCCCCGGGCCACGTTCACCACCACCGCACCGGACGGCAGCAGCCCCAGCTCCCGGGCGCCGATCAGCCCCCGCGTCTCGGGCGTGAGCCGGGCGTGCAGGGTGATCACCTGAGAGCGGCGCAGGAGGTCGTCGAGCGAGGTCACGCGCAGGCCGTGGATCTCGCCGTGCACATACGGGTCGTAGACCATCACCCGTGCCCCGAAGGCGCACAGCACGCGGGCGACCCGGCTGCCGACGGCCCCGTACCCGACCAGGCCGACGGGCAGGTCCTCCAGCTCCAGTCCGCTGCGCTCGTACGTGTAGTACGTCGCCCCCTCCCAGCTGCCCCGCCCGGCCAGCGGGGCGTGGGCCTGGGGGATGCGGCGCAGGGCCGACAGCATCATGCCGACGGTGAACTCGGCGGTGGCGGCGGCGTTGCGGCCCGGCGCGAAGCACACCCGCACGTCACGGTTCTTCGCGGCGTCCAGGTTGACGTTGACCGGCCCGCCCCGGCAGACCACGACCAGCCTCAGGTCCGGGCAGGCGGCGAGGACCTTCTCGGTGACCGGGCCCATCTGCGTGACCAGCACCTGCGCCCCGGCCAGCGCCTCGATCATCTCGTCCTCGGCGTCACTGGCCTCCTGCACCTCGGCGACCGGCCCGAACGGCTCCAGCGGCCAGCCGAGCCGCACTTCCCTGACGTCGGCCCGCTCCACCTCGTGCTCCACCGCCCGCGTGATCAGCGACGGCAGGACGAAGTGGTCACCGGCGGCCACGACACGCACGCTGTTTCCGTCACTCATCGCAGGGCCTCTCCTGTCTCGGCGTCGAAGACATGGGTGTGCCGGGGGTCGGCGGCGACCCGGACCCGGTCGTCGTGGGCGAGCCGCACCTCGGGGTCGGTGAGGACGACCAGATGCCGCTCGACCCCGTCCAGGGCGAGGGTCGCCAGGCCCGACTCCAGGAGCGGTTCATGGGCGACGACCCGGGCGGGCAGGCCGCCTTCGGCGGTGAGCCGGACGTCCTCGGGGCGGATCCCGACCACCACCTCCCGCCCCCGGTCCACCGGCACGGGCAGGGCGATCCGCACCGAGTCGGAGAGGCGGGCGTGGCCGTCGCCGCCGGAGATGCCGGGCAGCAGGGTGATCGCGGGCTCGCCGACGAAGTCCGCGACGAACACGTTGGCCGGGCTGTCGTAGATCTCGTAGGGGGTGCCGAGCTGCTGGATGACGCCGTCCTTCATCACGGCGATCCGGTCGGCCAGGGAGAGGGCCTCCTCCTGGTCGTGGGTGACCAGGATCGTGGTGTGGCCCAGGTCCTTCTGGATGCGCTTGAGTTCCCGGCGGGTGGAGTCACGCTGGGCCGCGTCCAGGTGGGAGAGCGGCTCGTCGAGGAGCAGCACGTCGGGTTCGCGGATCAGGGCCCGGGCCAGGGAGACGCGCTGCTTCTGGCCGCTGGAGAGGCCGGCCGGGCGGGCGTCGAGAAGTCCGGTCAGGCCGACCCGCTCGGCGATCTCCTTCACCTTGCGCTCGACATCGCCCCGGGCGGCCCTCCTGCGGGCCTTCAGCCCGAACGCCAGGTTCTCCGCGACCGACAGCGGCGGATACAGCGCGTAGTTCTCGAACGCGACCCCGATGTTCCGCTGCTGAGCGGGCCGTTCGACGACCGACGCCCCACCGACCAGGATGTCCCCGCCGGTGACGGACTCCAGACCGGCGATCATCCGTAAGGTGGTCGACTTGCCGCAGCCGGAGGGGCCGAGGAGCCCGAGCAGTTCCCCGGACCCGAGGCTCAGGTCGATGCCGCGTACGGCGTCCACGGACGGCCGTCCGCGCGACCGGTAGGTCTTGCGCAGCTCACGTAGCTCCAGTCCCGTTCCCGTCATGGCCGCCCTTCATCGCGCAAACCTCGTAACGGACCTTGTGCTCGTCCAGATCCCGCAGTGCCTCCGGCGTCGCCCCGTCGTCCACGAGGAGCGTGTCGAAGCGGGACAGCGGGACGACCCGGTGCAGGGCGACCCGGCCGAGCTTGGTGTGGTCGATCAGCAGGACGTTCCGTGCCGCCGCGTCGAGCATCGCCCGCTTCACCGACACGATGTGCTGCTCCTGGTGGTAGGCGTAACCCCCGTGCACGGCCGACGTCGACGCGAAGCACACGTCCACCCGGAGCTGTTCGACCGCCTCCACGCACGACACGCCCAGGAACGAGGAGTGCAGCGGGTCGTAGTCGCCGCCGAGCGCCATCAGGTGGATGCCCCGCTGGCCGGACAGGAGGTTGATCGCCTCCAGGAAGTTGGTGACGACCGTCAGCGGTGTGATCTCGGCCGTGCGCAGCCGCCTGGCTATCTCCAGCGTGGACGTCGAGTCGTCCAGCAGGACCGCCATCCCGGGTTCCACGAACCGCAGTGCGTGCTCCGCGACGGCGGCCTTCTCGGCCCGCATGGTCTTCAGCCGGTACTGCACGTTCGACTCGAAGACCCCCGACGGCTGTGCGGTCACCCCACCCCGGAACTTCCGTACGATGCCCTGCCGCTCGAGCTCGTCGAGGTCCCGGTGGATGGTCATCAGGCTCACCCCGAACCGCTCGGCGAGCTCCGCCGCCGTCGCCGAGCCGTCCGCCAGCACCTGCTCGGCCATGGCGGCCTGCCGCGCCGCGGGCCCCTGCTGTCCACCACTGCTGTTGCTGCTCATGACTGCGTCTCTATCCGTCGTCCCGGTCGCTCCGGCCGGTCGGCCTCGAACAGCAGCAGGTTCTCAGGCCGGACGTCGAGCCGTACCGGATCGTCCGGACACAGGCGCGCCGCGTCCGCCCGGGGGGCCACCAGCGACACCCGCTGCTCCCCGGTCCCGAGCCGGACGGTGACCTCGACGGACCGGCCGAGGACCTCGGTGACGTACACCGTCCCGGTCAGCTCGTGGCCCTCGCCGCCGTGCAGGGCGATGTCCCGGGGGCGCAGGCCCACCAGTACCTCCGTGCCCGGTGCGGCCTGGGCACGGACCGGCAGTTCCACACCGCCGTCCGAGCGCACACCGCTCTCCGTCACCACCCCCGGCAGCAGATTGATCCGGGGCCGGCCGAAGGCCCGCGCGACCTCCGTGTCGTACGGCTCGTACCAGATCTCCTCCCGCGTCCCCGTCTGCACGATCCGGCCCTCCCGGATGACCCCGATCCGGTCGCCGAGCGCCAGTGCCTCGACCGAGTCGTGGGTGACGTAGAGGGTGGTGGTGTGCTGCACGGCCCCGATCGCCTTCAGCTCGGCCCGCATCTGCTGGCGGAGCTTGGCGTCGAGGTGGGAGAGCGGCTCGTCGAGCAGGAAGGCCCGGGCGGGCCGGACCAGGACCCGGCCGAGGGCGACGCGCTGCCGCTGCCCGTTGGACAGTTGCCCGACGGGCCGGTCCAGCAGCCCCGAGATGCCCAGCAGTTCGGCGATCGCGCCGATCCGCTGCCGGGCCTCGGCGGCGGGCAGCCGGTGCCGGGGCGAGCGCAGCGGCGAGGCCAGGTTGTCGTAGGCCGAGCGGTGCGGATAGAGGGCGTAGCTCTCGAAGCACATCGCCACGCCCCGGTCGTACGGTTCGACCCCCCGCATGTCCTCGCCGTCGAGTACGACCGTGCCGGAGTCGGGCTGTTCGAGCCCGGCGACGGTCTTCAGGGTGGTGGTCTTGCCCGCGCCGGACGGTCCGAGCAGACAGAAGAACTCGCCCTCCCGCACCTCCAGTTCGAGCTCGTCGAGGGCGAGGGTCTTCCCGTACGCCTTGCGTATCCCGCTCAGCCGGATCATGACTTCACCGCCCCGAACGACAGGCCCCGCACCAGGTACCGCTGGATCGTCAGCGCCAGCAGCAGCGGCGGTACGACGGACACCAGCGCGGCGGCGGCCGTGAGGTTGTACTTGGGCCGGTCCCCGCCGAGGAACGACAACGCGCCCACGGTCACCGTCTGGGCCTCGTTGGAGGTGAGGATCAGCGGGAAGACGAAGTTGTTCCAGGCGAAGATGAACGCCAGCAGCGACACGGCCGCGATGCCGGGCTTGACCAGCGGCAGGGCGACCTTGAAGAACGCCTGCTTGCGGGTGTAGCCGTCCAGCAGGGCGGCCTGCTCCAGCTCGGGTGTGAGGTCGGCGAAGTAGGACCGCATGATCCACACGATCAGCGGCAGCGTCACCAGTTGCAGCACCCACACCATGCCGACGTACGTGTCGAACAATCCGAGCTTCTGGTACAGCACGAACAGCGGGATGATGACGGTCAGTTCGGGTGCGAAGCGGAACGACAGCAGCGTGAACATCAGGTTCTCGGAGCCCTTGAACCGCCACCGCGCCGAGGCGTAGGCGGCCGGCAGTCCGACCACCAGCGACAGCACGACCGCGCCCACCGACACCACCAGGCTGTTGACGAAGAACCGCACGAACGGGATGCCCTCGCTGTCGCCGAGGACCGTCCGGTAGCCGTCGAGCGTGGGGGAGAAGGAGAAGTAGGTGGAGAAGAGCTGGTCGGCCGGTTTCAGCGACAGGATCACCATCCAGGCGATGGGGAACAGCGCGAAGACGAAGTAGAGGATCAGGGCGGTGTCGCACAGCCACCCCAGGACGCGTTTCCTCATGCGGTGACCTCCGCGGCCTTCCGCTGGATCTTCCCCAGATGCTTCACCAGCACCATCGCGGCCAGGTACACCACGGCCCACAGCACGATCGTGTAGCTGATCCCGAAGGAGTACCGCTGGAAGCGGATGGCTTCCAGGTAGGCCCGGATCTGCAGGACGACGGTCGAGTCGCCCGGCCCCCCTTCCGTCAGGGCGTAGATGATGTCGAACACCTTCAGCGAGTCCATGAAGCGGAAGATCACCGCGACCAGGACGTACGGCCACAGCATCGGCAGGGTCAGCCGGCGGAAGGTGTACCACCATCCCGCGCCGTCCACGGCCGCCGCCTCGAACGGGGAGGTGGGCAGCGACCGCAGACCGGCGAGGGCGAGGATCGCCACGAACGGGGTGTACACCCAGACGTCCACGGCGATCGACGACAGCAGCGCGCCCGTCGGGGTGTCGGTCCACTGCACCCCGCCCAGCCCGAAGGGCTTGAGCAGGTGGTTGACCACCCCGACCGACGGCTGGAGCATCAGCTTCCAGATGATCGCCGCGATCACCGGGGCGATCATCAGCGGCAGGATCAGGATCTTCTCCAGCACCCGGCCCAGCAGGGACGAGCGGTGCAGCAGCAGGGCGACGGCCACGCCGAGCACGGTCTCGGCGAGCGCCGCCCCGACCGCGTACAGCACCGTCACCCACGCCGAGTTCCAGAACGCCTCCTGGGTGAAGACGGTGGTGTAGTTCTCGAACCGCACCATGTCCGGCTGCGGTTTGCTCGCCGAGAAGTCGAACAGCGTGTAGTACAGGCCGAGCCCGAACGGGTAGAGGATCCCGCAGGTCAGCAGCAGTGCCGGGACGATCAGGAGGTACGGGCGCAGGGCGAGCCGCCACCCCATCGGCTAGCCCACCTTGCCGGCGAGGTCGTCCGCCAGCCCGTCCAGGACGGACTTGGCGCCCTGGCCGCCGTAGATCTCCTGGAGGGCCGCCGCCCAGCTGGTCGTCGCGTCGAAGAACTGCGCCTGCGGGGTGAACTGGATCTTCGTCTGGTCGACGACCGTCTCGAAGGTCTCCAGGAAGCCCGGCAGATGCCGCATCTTGTCCTTGTACGAGGCGTCGTCGGCGACGGACTTGCGCACCGGGTCGATGTGGTTGTGCGTGATCGCGCTCTTGCGCAGGTGCTCCTTGCCCGTCGCCCATTGCAGGAACAGCCAACTGGCGCTCTTCTTCTTGCTCTTGGCGTTCATCCCGAGCGACCAGATCCACATGTTGGTGGCGAGCGACCCGCCAGGCCCCTTCGGCCCCGGGTGGAAGGCGATCTTCCCGGAGGCGGGGCTGGCGCCCTTCACCGCCTGGAAGTAGGCGGCCGTGTCGGCGTCGAACAGCATCCCGGCTTTCTTCGCTCCCAGGTCGCTGGAGCACTGGTACCAGGTGTACGACGTCCAGGACGGCGGTCCGCCCCGCTTGACCATCCGGGCCCAGTCCTCGGTGAAGGCGACGGCCTCCGGGCTGTTCATGGCGGGGGTGAGCTTCCCGCCGTCGACCGTGAAGTCCTTCAGCCCGTTACGGGCGTACATGGTCATGAAGCCCGGGTGGATGGTGGCCCAGCTCCGCGACCCGCGTACGGCGATCCCGTACATGCCGTCGAAGCCCGCGCCCGGCGCCTTCCGCTTGATGGTCGCGGCGAGTTCGGTCAGCTCGTCGAACGTCTCCGCCGGTTTCACGCCGAGCTTGCGGAACACCTCGGTGTTGTAGGCGACGACGTTGGTCTCCCAGCCCCACGGCAGCGCGTACTGCCCGCCCTGGCCGAGCGGCGCGCCCGCCTTCAGGGACCACTGGTCGGCCTGGAGCAGGTTCGGGAAGAAGTCCGCCTGGTCCCATTCGGCGCCCGTGGCGGAGGAGTTGCGCATCCAGGGCCCGAGGTCCTCCAGCCAGCCCGGCGGCCCGTACTGCCACACCATGTACGCGCCGAGCATGAAGACGTCGTAGGAGGCCCGTCCGCTGGACAGGTCCACGGTGAGCTTGTCGAAGTAGTTGTCCTCGGGGAAGACGTCGTACTCGACCTTGATGCCGGTCTTCGCGGTGAAGGACTTCAGGTCGGCGATGAGGGCGTCCGTGTACGGGTGCTTGTTGAGGAGCGCCTTGACGGTGGTGCCCTTCTCCCGCTTCCAGTCGAAGGAACCGGTGACGTCGTCCGCGGCGGAGCCGTCGCTCTTGTCGTCGTTCCCGCCGAAACCGGCGCCGCAGGCCGTGAGGAGCGGGGCGGCGGCCGCCCCGGCGGCGAGGGCGAGGAAGCGCCGGCGGTCGTGCACGTGCGTGTCCATCCGTACCTCCGCGTGGAGCCTGGTTAACACGTCGAGTCGACTCGTTAACAGAGGGTGGAACGGCTGAAGTTGGGCGTCAATCCCTCGCGCACGGGAAAATATCGGGGCACAGTGAGAAGTTCACAGATCCGGCTGCGACGGCGTGGGAGGTTCCGGATGGTGAACGACGGTGCGGGCGAGGGTGCGGGCTGGCTGGGCGTCGACCTGGGCACGCAGAGCGTCCGCGTGCTGCTCGTCACCGCCGACGGCACGGTCCTCGGCAGCGGCTCGGCCCCGCTCACGGGGCGGCGGGACGGGGTGCGGCACGAGCAGGACCCGCTGCGGTGGTGGGCGGCGCTGTGCGAGGCGTCGCGGGCGGCCCTCGGCTCCGCGCCGCCCGGTCTGCCGGTCGGCGGACTCGCGGTGTGCGGCACGTCCGGCACGGTCCTGCTCACGGACGGCTCGGGCCGCCCGGTCAGCCCCGCGCTGATGTACGACGACGGGCGGGCGAAGGCGCAGGCCGCGCGGGCGCGGGAGGCGGGGCTCGCGGTCCAGGACACCTGGGCGCTGCCGAAGGCGCTGTGGCTGCTGGGGGAGTACGGCGGCACCTCGCTGCGCCTGACGCACCAGCCCGACCTGGTCGTCGGCCGGCTCACGGGCGAGCCGCCGCTCGCCGATTCCAGCCATGCCCTGAAGACGGGCTACGACCTGGCGGGCGACCGCTGGCCGGAGGCCGCCCTGGCCCGGCTGGGCCTGCCCGACGGTCTGTTGCCGGGGGTGGTCCGCCCGGGGACGCGCCTCGGCGAGGTCTGCCCGGCCGCCGCCGACGCCACCGGCATCCCCGCCGGCACACCGGTGCTCGCCGGGATGACCGACGGCTGCGCGGCCCAGATCGCGTCGGGCGCACTGCGGCCCGGCTCCTGGAACTCCGTGCTCGGCACCACGCTCGTGCTGAAGGGCGCCGCCCGCGACCCGGTCCACGACCCCGACGGAGTGGTCTACAACCACCGTGCCCCGGACGGCACCTGGCTGCCCGGCGGGGCGTCGAGCGTCGGGGCCGGGGCGCTCGCGGCGCACTTCCCGGGGGCCGACCCGTCCGGGATGGACGCACCGGCCAGGGCGTACGAGCCGTCCAACGCGGTCGCCTACCCCCTCGTCTCGCCGGGGGAGCGGTTCCCCTTCCGGGCACCGGAGGCGACCCCGTTCGTCCTGGGCGACCCCGTGGAGGACGCCGACCTGTGGGCGGCGCTCCTCCAGGGAGTCGGCTACGCCGAGCGGCTGTGCCTGGACTACCTGCACCATCTCGGCGCACCCCTCGACGGCCCCCTCACCTTCACGGGCGGCGGTGCCCGCAGCCCGTACTGGAACCAGCTGCGCGCCGACATCCTGGGCCGCCCGGCCCGGGTCCCCCGGCAGACCGAACCGGCCCTGGGCATGGCGGCACTGGCCGTCTACGGGGCGTCGGAGGCCGGGGCCCTCGCGGACGTCGCCGAACGCATGGTGCGCGTCCGGACCGTCGTCGACCCCCGCCCCGGCCGCACCGCGGTCTTCGCCGAGCCGTACGCGCGTCTGGTCGACGCCCTGCGGGACCGCGGCTGGCTGCCCGGCCCGGTCGCCGCGCACGCACACAGCCGCCTGAGCCGGGATACTTCCGCGTCATGAGTACGACCCTTCTGCTGGTCCGCCACGGACAGACCGTCTGGCACGCCGAGAACCGCTACGCCGGCATCAGCGACATCGACCTCACCGACACCGGCCGCGTCCAGGCCGAGGCCCTCGGCCGGTGGGCAGCCGCCCATCCCGTCGACGCGATCTGGACGTCCCCGCTGTCCCGCGCCGTCGCCACCGCCGAGCCCGCCTGCCGCGCCCTCGGCCTCACCGCCCAGAGCGAACCCCACCTGCGCGAATGCGACTTCGGTGTGCTGGAGGGCCGGACGCTCGCCGAGTTCGAGGCCGAGGACCCGGAGTGGGCCGCGGCCTACCGGGCCGACCCGGTGGAGCACTCCTTCCCGGGCGCCGAGGACCCGCGTGCGGCGGCGGCCCGCGGCGTGCGCGCCCTCAGGGGCATCGCCGCCGCCCACCCCGGCGAACGCGTCCTGGTCGTCGCCCACAACACCCTGCTGCGGCTGGTGCTGTGCACGTTGCTGTCGATCCCGGTGAGCGAGTACCGCAGAGTGCTCCCGCGGTTGCGGAACGCGGCCATCAGCGAACTGCGCGTGAACCCCGACGGTTCCGCCGCACTCCTCTCACTCAATGTGCCGTGCGAGGCCGATGTGCCGTAGCACTATGGGCACATGACGCAGATCGACACGTCGGTGCCGCACTCGGCCCGGATCTGGAACTACTGGCTGGGCGGCAAGGACAACTACCCGGTGGACGAGGCGGCCGGTGACGCGTACACCGCCGTCTTCCCCGGCATCGTCACCATCGCCCGCAGCAGCCGCGCCTTCCTCGGCCGCAGCATCCGCTACCTCGTCCAGGAGGCCGGCGTACGGCAGTTCCTCGACGTCGGCACCGGCCTGCCGACCGTCGACAACACCCACGAGGTCGCCCAGCGCCTCGCCCCCGAGGCGCGGATCGTCTACGTCGACAACGACCCGCTGGTCCTCGCCCACGCCCGCGCCCTGCTCACCTCCACCCCCGAGGGCGCCACGGCGTACGAGCCCATCAACCTCCACGAGCCCGAGCGGATCATCGAGGCCGCGGGGAAGACCCTCGACCTCACCCGGCCCACGGCCCTGATCCTCAGCGGCATCCTGGGGCACGTGGCCGACTACGAGCAGGCCCGTGACCTGGTCCGCCGCCTCATGGCTCCACTGCCGTCCGGCAGCCACCTCTCCCTCAACGAGGGCTCCCGCGGCACGGACCCGGCCTACGAGCAGGCGCAGGACGCCTACAACGAGACCGGCGCGGTCCCGTACTTCCTGCGGCCGGTCGAGCAGATCGAGGCGTTCTTCGAGGGCCTGGAGCTGGTGGAGCCGGGCGTGGTCTCGGTGCCGCTGTGGCGCCCCGAGCCGGGCGCGCAGGCCGAGCCGATCGGCCAGCACGGCGGCGTGGGCCGCAAGCCGTAGCGCGCACCACGGGAAACCCCCGCGAGTCATGTCCTCGCGGGGGTTTCCTTCTTTCCGCCTGCCGGTCGTGAAGGGTGAGAAGACGATCACGAGGCAGGACGCTTCACGGACTCAGGGCGCCAGCAGCAGCACATCCGCGCGGGACTTGGCCGCCTGGTAACGGCGGGCCACGTCCTGCCAGTTGACGACCTGCCACATCGCCTCGATGAAGTCGACCTTCTGGTTGCGGTACTGGAGGTAGAAGGCGTGCTCCCAGGCGTCGAAGACGAGGATCGGGGTGGCGCCCTGGCCGACGTTGCCCTGGTGGTCGTAGACCTGCTCCACGATCAGCCGCCCGCTCAGCGGCTCGTACGCGAGCACGCCCCAGCCGGAGCCCTGCGTGGTCGCGGAGGCCTTGGACAGCTGCGCCTTGAAGTTCGCGAAGGACCCGAAGGACTCGGTGATCGCGTCCGCGAGCTCACCCACCCCGTCCTGCGCCAGCGGCTCGCCACCGCCGCCGTCCTTCGGACCGGTCATGTTCTGCCAGTAGATGCTGTGCAGGATGTGCCCGGAGAGATGGAAGGCCAGGTTCTTCTCCAGCCCGTTGATCGACCCCCACGTCTCCTTGTCCCGCGCCTCGGCAAGCTGCTCCAGCGTGTCGTTGGCGCCCTTCACATAGGCGGCGTGGTGCTTGTCGTGATGCAGCTCGATGATCTCGGGGCTGATCACGGGGGCGAGCGCGGAGTAGTCGTAGGGCAGTTCAGGCAACGTGTAGACGGGCATGGGCGGGATCCCCTCCGGACCTTATTGCAACAAGCTTGCAGATACACGCTAACAGCAAGAAGAGGGCCGAGCGGGGCGGACGCGCGGAACGGCGGTGCGCGCCCGGCGGAGCGCGACCTACTATCGGTCCTCGTAGGGAAAGGGGGCGGCCATGGGGCCCGAGATCGCCGAACTCGCCAGAACCGCGGGAACGACGATGGTGACGCTGATGGTCGGCCAGACCTGGGAGTCGGCCCGTGAGGGCCTCGTCTCCCTCTGGCAGCGCTTCCAGCCCGACCGCGCGGAGGCCGTCGACGGCGAACTGGAGGCCACCCGCGAGGACCTCCTGCTCGCCCGGCGAACCGGCGACGCCGACACCGAGTCCGAACTCACCGCCGAGTGGCAGGCGAGGGTCCGCCGGCTCCTGGTCGCCCGGCCCGAGGTGGCCGACGAACTGCGCAGGATCCTCGCGGAATTGAACCCCCAGCCCCCGGAGGCACAGTCCGTGGTGGACGTCCGGCTGCGCGCCGAGGTCTCCGGCAGCGGCCGGGTCTACCAGGCCGGACGCGACCAGCACATCACCGAGCGATGAGCGAACTCGGCGCCCGGGCCTCGGGACAGGGGCGGATCTTCCAGACCTCCGGCGACCAGTACATCGAGGAACACCACCATCACTACGGGGCCGGTGCGGGCGGCCCGCTGTTCGGGCGGGAGGCCGCGGCCCTGGCGGGTGCCGGGCCGACCGCTCCCGACTCCGTACGGATGCCGCTGGTCGGCCGGGCGCCGGGCATCCTGCGCGACCGTGAGCAACTCCGCGAGAGGCTCGGCGCGGCCGTCGCCGGACCCGGCGGTGAGGTGCACGTCGTGCACGGCATGGGCGGCTGCGGCAAGACCGCGCTGGCCTACTGGCTGTTCACCGAGGCGGTGCGCGCACACGGGCGCGTCGGCTTCTGGGTCAACGCGTCCGAGCTGATGTCCCTGCGCGCCGGGATGCTGGCGGTCGCCGGGGACCGGGGTGCGGGGGCGGATGAGCTCGCCGCCGCGGCAGCGGGCCGGCGCGCTGCCGCCGACCTCGTCTGGCACTACCTCGACCACTCCGGCGCCCCGTGGCTCCTCGTCCTCGACAACGCCGACGACCCGACGGTTCTGGAAGGCGGTGCCTGGCTCCGGGCCAGCGGTCGCGGCACGGTTCTGGTCACGACCCGCCACGCCACGTCGCCGCTGTGGCGGAGACCGGGCGTCCACCGGCACCCCCTGGGCGTCCTGCCGTTGGAGGAGGCGGCCCAGGTGCTGTGCGATCTCGCGCCGGACGCGGGCGACCTGGCATCGGCACGGAAGGTCGCCGAGCGCCTGGGCCGTCTGCCGCTCGCCCTCACGCTCGCCGGCTCCCATCTTTCCCACCAACTCCTGGAGTCGTGGTCCATGGACGAGTACGACCGCAAGCTCGGCGAGGAGTCGACGGTGATCGTCGACAGGGGAGCGGCCGGGCACGGCGGCAGCCAGTCACGCCAACTGGTGGGCCGCACCTGGCAGCTGTCGCTGGACGCCCTGGCGGGGCAGGGGCTTCCCGAGGCGACGACACTGCTGCGGTTGCTGTCGTTCCTGGCCGCGGATCCGGTGCCCTTGAGCGTGCTGGTGCCGGTGGCGCGGGGAGAGGTGACCCCCGACGGGCTCGAACCCGCCCTTCGCCCCGAGCAGTTGGAGCCGGCGCTGAAGGGGCTGATCGACCACTCGCTGGCCGAACTGGTCACCGTGGACGGGGTGCGCTGCGTACGGGCCCACGGGGTGCTGCTCGACAGCGTCGCCGGGGGAGTGCCCGAGGACCGGCGGGCGATCGTGGCACGGGCCGCGGCCTCACTCCTGGAGGCCGCCCTGCCCGGCGAGGGCTCCGACTCCCCCGCGACGCGGAGCCGGCTCGCGCTGCTGGCACCGCACGTGACGAGGCTGCTCACGGCGGCCGCTGACGAACGGACCGCGGCCCTCGGGGTCCGGGTCCTGCGGCAGGTCTACGAGTCGGGGGACTACGCGGCGGCACTGGTGCTCGCGCCCACGGTCGTCGCAGCGGCCCGGGGCGTCCTGGGCGCCGAGCACCGGCTGGTCCTGGAGGCCGAGCACCTCCAGGGCACGGCGTTGTTCCGGATGGGGCGGTTCGCCGAATCGGAGGAGCTGCACCGTCGGGTGCTGGAACGCCGGGAGGCTCTGCTCGGGGCCGACGACGTGGACACGCTGCACAGTTGCGCAGCGCTGTCCCAGTCGCTCGATCTGCTCGACCGGGACGAGGAGGCCGAGAGCTGGGGCAGGCGGGCGCTGGACGGCTACCGGCGGACGCTGGGGGAGGACAGCCCGGAGGCGTTGTTCATCTGGTGCGGGCTGATCGAGATCCTGCCCCAGCTCGGCAAGGAGCGGGAGCTCGCGGAGGAGGGGCCGGCGCTCGTCGGGGCCTGCGAGCGTGCCCTGGGCCCGGACCATCCCACGACGGTGCTGGCCCGGCACGACTACGCCGGCGGCCTGTTCGAGTTCGGCCGCCACGAGGAGGCCGAACCCATGGCCCGCCAGGTGCTGGCCGACCGGCTCCGGCTCCAGGGCCCGGACCATCCCCTCACCCTGTCGGCCACCTCCCTCACCGCCCGGATCACCCATGCCCTGGGCAGGACCGACGAGGCCATCAGGATGATGAAGGAGCTGTCCGAACACCGGGCACGGGTGCTCGGAGAGGAGCACCCGTTCGCCGCCCATGACCGGGCCTGGGTCGCCACCTGGCAGGCCGAGGCCCGGGGCTGATCAGTCCTCGGCCCTGGCCCGCGTCCGCTGCCAGGCGTACCCGACCGCCGCCAGGACCAGGATCATCCCGCCCGTCGAGTACAGCTGCACCCGCGTGTCCGGCTCGCGGGCCATCAGGACGAAGACCGCGGCCATGCCGGCCAGGGCGACCCAGGTCAGCCAGGGGAACGCCCACATACGCACGGCCAGCTTCTCCGGGGACTCACGCTCCAGGCGGCGGCGCAGCCGCAGTTGCGAGACGGCGATGAAGATCCAGACGGCCAGGATCACCGCGCCGATCATGTTCAGCAGCCAGGCGAAGACGTCGTCGGGCCGCCAGTAGCTCAGCAGCACGCACAGGAAGCCGAAGACCGAGGACGCCAGCACGGCGATCCGCGGCACCCCGCCCGAGACCCGGCCAAGACCCTTCGGGCCCTGGCCGCGCTCCACCAGCGAGTACGCGATGCGCGAGGCGCCGTAGATGTTGGCGTTCATCGCCGACAGCAGGGCGACCAGCACGACCACGTTCATCAGCTGGCCGGCGCCCGGGATGCCGAGCTCGTCGAGGGCGGCGACGTACGGGCCCTTCTCGACGACCTCCTTGGAGTCCCAGGGGACGAGCGTGACGATGACGGCCATCGAGCCGATGTAGAACAGCGCGATGCGCCACATCGCCGTGCGGACCGCGCTCGCGACGCCCTGGACGGGGTTCTCCGACTCGGCCGCCGCGATGGTGACCGTCTCCAGGCCGCCGTAGGCGAAGACCGAGGCGAGCAGGCCGATGACCAGGCCCTCGCTGCCGTTCGGCAGGAAGTCCGTGAGGTGACTCGCGCCCGGCGAGTCCGTGCCGGGCAGGATCCCGAGGATCGCCAGGACACCCAGCACCAGGAACAGGGTGATCGCGCCGACCTTCAGCGCCGCGAACCAGAACTCGAACTCGCCGAAGTTCTTCACGGCCGCGAGGTTCGTGGCGCAGAAGACGACCATGAACAGCGCCACCCACGCCCACTCCGGCGTACCCGGCAGCCAGCCGCTGACGATCTTCGCGGCGCCGATGCCCTCCAGGCCGACGGCCGTGCAGAGCAGCACCCAGAAGGACCAGCCGGCGGTGAATCCGGCCCAGGGGCCGATCGCCCGCTCGGCGTGCGCCGAGAACGACCCCGACGACGGATACGCGGCCGACATCTCGCCGAGCATCCGCATCACCAGCATCACGAGGACACCGGAGAGGGCGTAGGCGACCACGATCGACGGACCGGCGGCGGCGATACCGGCACCGGAGCCGACGAACAGACCGGCTCCGATCACCCCGCCGAGCGCGATCATCGACAGGTGGCGCTGCTTCAGGCCGTGGGAGAGGGAGACGCCGTCCGTGCCGGTCGGCGTCTGGGTGGTGCTGCTGGGCATGGGCGCGGCTCGTCCAATGCGTGAGGGGCGTACGAGGGCAAAAACGCCGCCAGTCTCGGATGCCTCTCCGTCGTGACGGAGAGGCATCCCAGCATGCGGACAGTCACGTAGCTCAGTGTGACTACGCGGCGACCGGCGTGTAGTGCGAGGCGTCGCCCTCGATGACGTAGCTCTCCTTGCCCTCGATGCCCACGGGGATGTCCCCGGCCACCGTCACCCGGTGCAGGCGGCGGGGCAGGCCGTCGTAGTTGTCGACGGCGTAGTGCTGGGTGATGCGGTTGTCGAACAGGACGAGCTGGTTCGGCGACCAACGGTGGCGCAGGACGTTCTCCGGCCGGGTGACGTACGCCTGGAGCAGGTCGAGGATCTTGCGGGACTCGCCGGCGGACAGGCCCACGATCCGCTGGGCGAAGCCGCCGATGAACAGGCCTCGCTCCCCGGTGAGCGGGTGGACGCGGACCACCGGGTGGACCGTGCGGTACTTGATCGAGGTGAACTGGGCGCGCCGGGCGGACTGCTCCTCGTCGACGTCCTCCTCCGGGACGGCGTAGTCGTAGTCGTTGGTGTGCTCGGCCCACAGCGTGTCGGCGAGGCCGCGCAGCGACTCGGGCAGGTTGCGGTAGGCGGCGGCCGAGCTGGCGATCAGCGTCTCGCCGCCGTAGGGCGGGACGGTGATGCTGCGCAGGCTGGTGGCCTGCGGCGGGTTGAGGACGAAGGTGACGTCGGTGTGCCAGTGGTTGGCGGCCCGGCCGCCCTCGCTGTCGACGGGCAGCACGTTCGGGGCGCCGTCGACGGCCGACACCGTCGGATGGGCGGTGGTGATGTCGCCGAAGTGGCGGACGAAGGCCTGCTGGCCCGCGTCGTCCAGGCCCTCCGCGTCGAAGACCAGGGCCTTGTGGGCGTTGAGCGCCTCACGCAGGGCGGTGGAGGTCTCCTCGTCGAGGGGCCGGGTGATGTCGACGCCCTCGACGCGGGCGCCGATGTTCGCGGTGACCTTGTGGATCTGAATGCTCATGGCGGAGTTCCTCTCAGACGAGTGCGGGGGCGATGACGTGCTGGTTGGCGGGGCGCGGCAGGCCGTACCGCTCCCGCAGGGTGCGGCGGGGACTGCCGTACTCGGTGCGGAGCAGGCCGCGGGCGCGCAGGATCGGGACGACGTGGTCGACGAAGGCCTCCAGGCCGGACGGCAGCAGGGCGGGCATGATGTTGAAGCCGTCGGCCGCGCCCGACTCGAACCAGAGCTGGATCGTGTCGGCGACCTGCTCGGGCGTTCCGGCGAAGGTGAGGTGCCCGCGGCCTCCGCCCAGCCGCCCGATGAGCTGCCGCACGGTGAGCCGCTCGCGCCGGGCCAGCTCGACGATCAGCGTGTAGCGGCTCTTGGCGCCCTCGATGGCGCTCTCCGGCGGCAGATCGGCCGGCAGCGGGCCGTCCAGCTCCAGGGTGCCCGGGTCCAGGTGCAGCAGCCGCTCCAGGTGGTTCACTCCGTGCGTGTGCACGATGTGCTCCTCCAGGACCCGCTCGTGCGCCCGCGCCTCGGCCTCCGTGGAGCCGATCACCGGGACGATGCCCGGCAGCACCTTGATGTGGTCGGCGTCCCGGCCCGCCGCGACCGTCCGGGACTTGAGGTCGGTGTAGAAGGCCCGCGCGTCCTCGACGGTCTGCTGGGCGGTGAACACCGCCTCCGCGTACCGTGCGGCGAATCGCTTGCCGTCCTCGGAGGAACCGGCCTGCACGAGGAGCGGATAACCCTGGGGCGAGCGGGGCACGTTGAGCGCGCCTTCAACGCTGAAGTAGCGGCCCCGGTGCCGGGGCGGGTGGATCTTCGCGTCGTCGCCCCACACGCCCGCCGCCTTGTCGGCGACGATCGTGTCGTCCTCCCAGCTGTCCCACAGCTTCAGCGCCACGTCGAGGAACTCGGCGGCCCGCGCGTACCGTTCGGCGTGCGCCGGCTCGGCGTCCAGACCGAAGTTCCGGGCGGCCTCGGCACCGGCGGTCGTGACGATGTTCCAGCCCGCCCGGCCGCCGCTGATGTGGTCCAGCGTGGCGAACTTGCGGGCCAGGTTGTACGGCGAGTTGTACGAGGTGGAGGCCGTGGCGATCAGGCCGATGTGCTCCGTCGCCGTCGCCAGCGCCGTCAGCAGCGTGATCGGCTCCAGCGCCCCGGCGGGCCGCTGGCCCACACTGCTCCACAGCTGCGGGCCGTCGGCGAGGAACAGCGAGTCGAAGGTGCCCCGCTCGGCGATCCGGGCGAGCCGTACGTAGTGGGCCAGGTCGACACTCGCGTACGGGTCGCTCTCCGGCAGTCGCCACGACGCCTCGTGGTGGCCGGTGTTCATCAGGAACGCGTTGAGGTGCAGCTGTCTGCGGGTCATCGGTGGTCCTCCGTGACACCGAGCGCGGCCAGCAGCCGCTCCCGGTATTCGCCGAGCAGGGGGTCGCGGTACGACCGCGGGTGCGCGCGGTCGATGGTGAGGTCGAGGCCGATGCGGCCCTTCTCCAGGACGAGCACCCGGTCGGCGAGCACGATCGCCTCGTCCACGTCGTGGGTGACCAGCAGCACCGAGGGCCGGTGGCGCTCCCACAGCTCCCGCAGCAGGCCGTGCATCCGGATCCGGGTCAGCGCGTCCAGCGCCCCGAACGGCTCGTCGGCCAGCAGCAGTTCCGGCTCCGTTACGAGCGACCGGGCCAGGGCGGCGCGCTGGGCCTCGCCGCCGGACAGCTGGCCCGGCCACGCTCGCTCGCGGCCCTTCAGCCCCACCTCTTCCAGGGCTTCACGGCCCTTGCGCCCGGCGTCCTTGCCCTCCGCGCCGAGCAGCACGTTGTCGAGGACCCGCCGCCAGGGCAGCAGCCGGGAGTCCTGGAAGACCACCGACACCCGCTCGGGCGCGGTGAGCTGCCCGCTTCCCGCGACGCCGTGGTCGAGTCCGGCGATCGCCCGCAGCAGGGTGCTCTTACCGGAGCCGCTGTGCCCGAGCAGGGCCGTCAGCTGCCCGGCGGGCAGATCGAGGTCGATGCCGTCGAGGACCGTGCGCCCCTCGAACGACCGGGTCAGGCCGCGCAGCCGGACGGCGGGACGGGTCAGCTGCTCAGTGTGCGGCGCCATGACAGCACCCTCCGTTCGACGATACGGACCGCGCTGTCGGAGATGAGGCCGAAGACGCCGTAGACGACCAGGCCGACGAGGATGACGTCCGTCTGGCCGTAGTTCTGCGCCTGGAACATCATGTAGCCGAGGCCGCTGGTGGCGTTGATCTGCTCCAGCACCACCAGACCCAGCCAGGACCCGGTCACACCGAGCCGCAGTCCCACGAAGAAGCCGGGCAGCGCGCCGGGGATGACGACCTGCCGGATGAACTGGAGCTTGGACAGCCCCTGCACTTCGGCCAGTTCGACGAAACGGCTGTCGATGCCGGACAGCGCGGCGTGTGTGTTGAGGTAGATCGGGATGTAGACGACGATCGCGATGATGGCGATCTTGAAGGTCTCGCCGATGCCCAGCCACAGGATGAACAGCGGGATCAGACCCAGGGTGGGGATGGCCCGGTTGAGGTTGACCGTCCCGTCGATCAGCGCCTCCCCGGTCCGGGTCAGCCCGGACGCCAGCGCCAGCAGGATCCCCACGGTCAGACCGATCGAGAAGCCGGTGGCCGCGCGCTGCAGCGAGGTCAGGATGTCGTTCGGCAGCGTGCCCGCGCTCCACAGCCGGCTGCCCGTCTCCAGCACGGTCCAGGGGGCCGGGATCGCGCCCGCATCGAGCAGCCCGGCCGCGGAGGCGACGCTCCACAGGGCGAGGACGACGGCGGGCCCGACGAGCCGGGTGGCGGGCAGCCGCTTGCCGGGGGCCAGCCGCCGGCGCCGGCGCACCTGGTGCGTCCCCTCCACCGGGGCGAGCGCCGCGGGGGCCGTCGCGGTCGTGTGCGTCGTCGTGGTCACGGCGGTCACCTCCGGTACTCCGCGGGCACGGCCTTCGCCGCCAGCGGCTCGAAGCGGTGGTCGAAGAGCTCGGAGACGTCGAACTTCTTCACGAAGCCGCCCGCCGCGAGCAGATCGGCGGTCTCCTGCTCCCAGCGGATCGCCTCGTCCCAGCGGGGCGGGAACAGCGGCTTGTTGGCCAGTGCGGTGACCGCCTTCGCCTGGGCGAGGGTCAGGTTCTGCGTCCCGACGTAGAACCGCTCGTTCCACTCGTCGGGGTGCTCGTACGTCCACACCTGGCTCTTCGCCCAGTACGGCACGTAGGCGGCGACGGCGGCGGCCTTCGCCCGGTCGTTCAGCACCGACACCGGCGCCCACAACAGGTTCAGCAGGTCCACCACGTCCGTGGTGATGGTGCGGGCGGACTTGTACTGCGTCAGATAAGCGGGCGCCTGGGTATTGGCGAGCGGGGCGATGTCCACCTGCCCGGACTGCAGGGCGGTGAGGAACTGGTTGCTGGTCAGCGGCACCAGCTCCACGTCGTCGTACGCCAGCCCGGCCTTCTTCAGCGCCCGCAGCAGGACGACGCCCTGCGCCTGGCCCTGGGAGAAGGCGAGCCGCCTGCCCTTGAACCCGGCGACCGAACGGATGTCGCTGCCGGGCTTGGTGGCGAAGAGGTAGTTCGGCTTGCGGGTGATGTTGATCGCGACGATCTTCGCGTCGAAACCCTGGTAGTGCGCCTGGATCGGCGGAATCCCGGCGTTGTTGGCGACGTCCAGGGACTTCGCGCGGAAGGCGTTGATGACATCGGGGCCCGCGCCGATGTTCAGCCAGTTGGACACCTTGAACGGCAGATCGTCGAACCCGGCCAGCTGGAACTGGAGTTGCTGCGCGTTCTGGTACGAGGAGATCTTCAGGCTCGTCCCCGCCGGGACCTTGGAGGCCAGGGGAGCGTCGGACGCCGTCTCGCCGGCCGCGGCGCTGCTGTCCGCGCAGCCGCTCAGTCCGGCCGCCGCGGCCGTCACGCCGAGCAGTGAGGTGAGGAAAAGACGCCGGTCGAGACCGGGCAGGTGAGGAGAGGGCATGGGAGGACTCCCTGGGTATGGAAGGCGGCACCGCACGCGGAATTCCGGACAGGAAAAGCCGGGCAGGGGAATTCACGTGAATTTCACACGGGGAAGAAGAAGGCGCTCCGTGAACGGGCGCCTGGGCGCGTCAACGGGTCAGCAACAGAGAGTGCGACAGCTCGTGAGCGGGTTCATGAACAGGATGTTCCTGGTCAGCGGCCCGTCCTGTCAACATTCCGAGTTTCTGAATTAAATAGCGTCAGGTGACGCGGCCAGCGGATCCCGATAGAGGACGTCGAGCGCCACCGAACCACCCGCCACGGCAAGGACGGAATCCGGGAAACTGATCGGCGAGACGGTCGCGGCACGATCCGCTCCGACCTCTTCCCGCAGCGCGGCCAGACAGTCCGCACGGTGCATGACCCCGATCTCCGTCACGACCACCCGCTCGGGATTGAGCACATCGAGCAGCAGCCCGACCGCCCGCCCCACCCGCCGCGACCGCTCCCGCAGCAGCCGCACGGCCACCGGGTCGCCGCCCGCCGCGGCATCGACCACGTGCATCGGGTTCACCCCGTCGACGACCCCCGCCGCACGGGCCCGCCGGCACAGCGTCCGCTCGCTCAGCTCGGCCTGGAGGCAGCCCACCCGGCCGCAGTCGCAGGTCTCCGTGCCGCCCGGCACCGGCAGATGGGCGATCGCCCCCGCCTGGGAGCGCGGCCCGTGGTGCACCTCGTCATGGGTGGCGAACGCCGCGTCGACGACATTGCCCGCGAACAGGTGCAGCACACTGCGGCTGCCCCGCACCCGCCCGAACAGCCGCTCCGCGTTCACCAACGCCCGCGCGTGCCCGTCCACATGGACCGGCAGCCCGGTGCGCGCCCCGAGCACCTCCCGCACCGCCACCTCGCGCCAGCCCAGCAGCGGATGCTCCACGACGGTGCCCGAGTCCCGGTCCACCCAGCCGCCCGCCGCGAACCCGACCCCCAGCGCCCTGCTGCCGGGGACCCCGGCGAGCAGCGCCGCCAGCGCGTCGGCGGCCCGGGCCAGCACCTGCCCGGGCTCGGGCCCCTCGTGCTTCACCTCGCTGTGGGCCAGTACCCGCCCGCGCAGGTCCAGCAGCGCGACCGTGGTGTACGGCACCGCCACGTGCACCCCGCCCACCACGAACCGGGAGTCGTCCAGGTCGACCGGCAGGTGCGGCCGCCCCACACCCTTGGACCGCCGCAGCACGGCGGACTCCCGGATGAGGCCCAACTCGGCGAACCGGGCGCAGTAGTCGGTGACCGACGCGGGCGACAGGCCGGTCAGCCGGGCGATGGTGCTGCGCGCGACCGGCCCGTGCTCCAGCACGGACCGCAGGACGACGCTCGCGCTGGTGCGGCGCCGGTCGCTGTCGGCGACACGGGGGATGGGGGACGTCAGAAGGGGAGCCGCGGTAGGGGGCATGGGAATCTTCCTGGAGGCCGGTCCGACACTGCGCCGTCTCGTTCGGCGAGCCGGATCCCTCCGCCCCGCCTCACACCGGGCGGCGACAGGTGGCCGTGCCCTGGCGTCGCAGGTCGACATAGCGACGCGACGAGAAGTACCGGGCCTGGGCAACCATGTTCGCGACGCTAGCAAAACGGCCCGGGGCTGCCCAGACGGCGACCGACGGGCGAGACGGCGGCACAGAGCCTTGGAATCCGTCTTTGGGGGAAACCTACAGACGCGTGCTGTCCCGTTCTCGTGGCGCATGGCACCCCATCACCGTGACCGGCATCACGCGGCACTGGCTGTAACCCGCACCCTTTGTACGAAGCCGACCAACGGCCGGTCCACGCCTTTGTGGACGGCTGACGGTGATCGGGCCGGGCACGCTGGGATAGCGTCACGATGTCCCACCGGCCCTCACCCTCGCGGAGTCCCCATGAGCACCGCTGCCGCAACACCCGCCCGCGCCGGGCAGGTCCTCGCCGACCTGCTCCCCTCCTCCCGAGTCCGGGACGCGGCCCTCGTGCTCGGCGGCGCCGCGCTCACCGGCCTCGCCGCCCAGATCTCCGTGCCCGTGCCTGGCTCCCCGGTGCCGGTGACGGGCCAGACCTTCGCCGCGCTGCTCGTCGGCACGTCCCTCGGCGCCGGCCGCGGCTTCCTCGCGCTCGCGCTGTACGCCCTCGCGGGCATCGCCGGTGTGCCGTGGTTCGCCGGCGCCTCCTCCGGTGTCGCGCCCTCCTTCGGCTACATCCTCGGCATGATCCTTGCCACCACCGTGGTCGGTGCCCTGGCCCGCCGCGGCGCCGACCGCTCGGTGCTGCGCATGGCCGGCACGATGCTGGTGGGCGAGGCGATCATCTACGCCATCGGCGTGCCCTACCTGGCCCTCGCCACCGGCATGTCCGCCACCGCCGCGATCGCGGCCGGCCTCACGCCGTTCCTCATCGGCGACGCGCTGAAGGCGGCGCTGGCGATGGGCGCCCTGCCGACGGCCTGGAAGTTCGCGAACAAGCGCTGACACCACAGGCGTTGCGGAGAGGCCCGCCGGGGGCGATGACCCCCCGGCGGGCCTCTCCGCGTTCCGCACGGCGCGACAGCGGCTGGTTCAGCCCTCCTGAACCCCCGGCCGACGCCGCTGCGACCACCACATTCCGGCCACGCCCGCCGCGAGCAGCGACGCCCCCGCCGCGCCCAGCGGCAGCAGGTCACGGGCCGGACCGGTCTTCGGCAGCTCCTTGCCGCCCGGGCCCGCCGGCTCGTTGTCGGTACCGAGCAGCAGGGGCGTGGCCGGGGCGTTCGGCGACGGGTTGCTCGTGCCGAACGGCACCGGGCCCTGCTGCCAGAAGGTCTTCTTCCCGTCGCCCGTCTGCACGGGCAGGCAGATCTTCCCGGTCTTGCCGAGGTCGAACGTCGCATCGACGGCGTACGACTTCGACTCACCGGCCGCGAGATTGTCGATCGGGCATGCGAATCCGCTGTTCGAACCCTCCGGAAGTCCGTTCTCGGGTATCGCCGAACATCCCTCGACGCCCTTGACGGCAAGGCCGTCGAATCCGACGACCAACAGCCTGATCTTCCCGCTGTCCTTGCTCCCCTCGTTCTTCACCGTGGCGGTAATCGCCGTCTTTTCCGAGTCGTTGTCGACCGAGATCTTCCCGGGCAGCAGCGTGGTGAGCTTCACGCCCGCCGGTGCCTCGTCAACCGCCTTTCCCCCCTTGCCGCTCGGCGGCCCTTCGTCCTCCGCCCCGGCTGTGCCGGAAAGGATCAACACCGCCGAAAAAGATGCCATGACCAGCGATCCCGCGACCGCTGTCGAACGACGAGAACTCATGTTCGTCCCCCTTGCGTCCCCCAGGGCTGCGCCTGAATTCGCAGCACTGAAAGAGGTACCACAAGATTTCACCGCACTATCCTGGTGCGGCACGAAGTGTGACCGTTGTGTTTCACTGGAGTCGGTCGCGGTGTCGTGGAGGGGGTGCAGCGGATTGCCGGGAAATGCGAACAGCGGCGGTGTTCCAGGGATATTGGTGACGGGACGCTATCGGTTGGTCGAAAGTATCGGCCAGGGGGGAATGGGGCGGGTGTGGCGAGCCGCCGACGAAATACTCGACCGGCCGGTCGCCGTCAAGGAAATGCGAATCGACGGTCTCGACGCGGAGGACAGCGGGACCCGCCGCGAACGCACCCTGCGCGAGGCCAGGGCCACGGCCCGGATCGACCACCCCAACGTCGTACGGGTCTACGACGTGGTCGACGAGGGTGAACGCCTCTGGATCGTCATGGAGTTGGTCGCGGGCCGCTCCCTCGAACGGATCCTCGCGGAGACGGGCCCGCTGAGCCCCGGCGAGACGGCCCGCATCGGACTGGGTCTGGTCGCGGCGCTGCGGCAGGTGCACGAACGGGGCGTACTGCACCGCGACATCAAGCCCGGCAACGTACTCGTGGAACCCGCGGACGGGGTGGCCGGATCCGGACGCGGCAACGGCACCGGTTCCGGCCGTGGCGGGCGCGTCGTCCTCACGGACTTCGGGATCGCCGCCATCCAGGACGCCAAGGCGCTCACGATGGTAGGCATGCTGGTGGGTTCGCCCGACTACATGGCCCCCGAGCGCATCTCCGGCCGCCCCCAGGGCCCGCCGTCCGACATCTGGTCCCTGGGCGCGACCCTCTGCGCGGCCCTGGGCGGCCGCTCCCCGTTCTCCCGCGACACCACGCTGGCGACCCTGCACGCGGTCCTGTACGAGGAACCGGAACTCCCCGCCGCAGCAGGCCCGTTGCGGGACATCCTGACGTCCCTGCTGGCCAAGGAGCCGTCGGCCCGCCCGGACCTGGAGGCGCTGGAGACGGCGCTGCGACCGGTGGCGTTCCCGGTCCCGACACCGACGGTGGCGGTCGGGGTGGGACCGGGGGAGGCGGAGCCGGAACGGGTACGGGAGCCGGAGCCGGAGCCGCAGTCCGGGGCGGAGGGGTCCGCGCCGGGTCTGCCGCCGCAGCCCGCCCCACACCTGGAAACCACCCTCGGAGGGCCACAACCGGCCCTGGACCAGCAGTCGCGGGCACCTGCGCCCGCACCCCCGCAGGAATCACCGACCCCCGCCTGCCTCCCGGCGCCCCAGGACCCCCGCCAACCCGCCCCCGTCCCGGGCCCGCACCCCCACCCCGCACACACCACACCCGCGGAAGCGTCCGCACAGCCCCGGGGTCCCGTCTCCCTCACCCGCGCCCAGGCGGAGACCGAGCACCGCCCCCACCCCGCGCCCACGCCGATGCCGCCGGGCGAGCTCCCCGGGCCGGCCGTCCCGGCCGCACCAGGCCCACGTCCCCGCCCGGGCCGCCGCCGTACCGTGCTCACGGCCGCGGCAGCCACCCTCGCCACCGCCGGCACCGTCGTCGCCATCCTGCTGGCGACGTCATCAGGCTCACCGGGTGACGGCGGCACTCCCCGCGCCGGATCCTCGGCGTCCGCGCCGGTCACCACCGGCGGCACCACCACCCCCTCGCCCACCGTCGAGGGCACCACCAGGCCGCAGACCCTGCCGCCCGGCACACACCGGGAGGCCGGCGGGTTCGCCTGGGCGACGCCGGACGGCTGGCGGCGGGACGTGAAGACGGGCGCGGAGGTGCACTACACCTCCCCGGACGGCGCCCAGGAACTGGTCGGCAAGTCCTCCCTGGCCCGCGGTGACCTGCTGGAGACCTGGCAGACCTCGGAGCGCAACGCCCACCAGGGCCAGGACTACCGCAAGATCCGCCTGGAGGAGACGACGTTCCGCGGCCACCCGGCGGTGGTCTGGGAGTACACGTTCACGCTGAAGGGCGTCCACTGGCACGCCCGTCTGCTCGGCTTCAACGTGACCGGCAAGTCGTACCAGGTCAACACGTGGTACGACGCCGGGATCGAGCAGGAGGCACTCGCCACCTACGAGAAGGTCAGGGACAGTTTCACGGTGCTGTAGACGGCCGTGGGCAGACGAAAGGGGCCTGCGGCGCGCGACAGCACGCACCACAGGCCCCTTTCACCGCGAACGGAGAGGCGGCGGCCGGAGGATCAGCCGGCCGACACCTCGCTGCGCTCCTCGCCCTGAGCCTGCGGGGCATCGGCGGCCGGCCGTCCCCCGCGCACCCCCTTCTTCACGAAGGCGATGACGAGCACCACGGCGGCGACGAGCAGCGACAGCAGGATGGTCTGGCGCCCGTCGTGCTCGGTGTCGGTGAGCATGTAGCCGAGGATGAACACGATCAGTCCGGCAGTCGCCCAGGTCAGGTACGGGTACAGCCACATCTTCACCACGAGCTTCTCGGGCGCCTCGGCCTTGATGATCTTCCGCATGCGCAGCTGGGAGAAGCAGATCACCAGCCACACGAACAGGGCGACCGCGCCACTGGAGTTCACCAGGAACAGGAAGACGGAGTCCGGGAACTTGTAGTTGAAGAACACCGCGACGAAGCCGAAGGCGACGGAGGCGAGGATCGCCGTGCGCGGCACGCCGTTGGACGTCGTGCGGGCGAAGGCCTTCGGCGCGTCACCGCGCTGGCCGAGGGAGAAGGCCATGCGAGAGGCGGTGTAGAGACCCGAGTTCAGACACGACAGCACCGAGGTCAGCACGATGAAGTTCATGATCTGACCGGCGTGCGCGATGCCGAGGGAGTCGAGCGCGGCGACGTAGGAGCCGTCCTTGCTGATGGCCTTGCTGTCCCACGGAAGCAGGGACACGACGACGGCGATCGAGCCGAGGTAGAAGACGGCGACACGCCAGATGATGCTGTTGGTGGCCTTGGTGACGGCCTGCTGCGGGTTCTCGGACTCACCGGCGGCCAGGGTGGCGATCTCACTGCCCATGAAGGAGAAGACGACGAGCAGCACACCGGTGAGGATGGCGCCGGCCCCGTTGGGCAGGAAGCCGCCGTGCTCGGTGAGGTTGCTCAGCCCGGCCTGCTCACTGTCCACACCGGGCAGCAGCCCGAACACGGCGAGTCCGCCGATGACGATGAACGCGGCGATGGCGACGACCTTGATGCCCGCGAACCAGAACTCGAACTCGCCGTAGGAGCCGACGGAGACCAGGTTGGTGGCGGTCAGCACCACCATCACGATCAGAGCCCAGCCCCACTGGGGCACGGCCGGGATCCACCCTTCCAGGATCACGGCGCCGGCGGTCGCCTCGACGGCCAGCACGACGACCCAGAAGAACCAGTACAGCCAGCCGATGGAGAAACCGGCCCAGGACCCGAGGGCCCGGTCGGCGTGGGCGGAGAAGGAACCCGAGGTCGGGTTGGCGGCCGACATCTCACCGAGCATCCGCATCACCAGCACCACGAGCGTGCCGACGAGTGCGTACGACAGGAGGATGCCGGGCCCGGCGGTGGCGATACCGGAGCTGGAGCCCACGAAGAGCCCAGCGCCGATGACACCGCCGATGGCGATCATCGAAAGATGCCGGTTCTTGAGCCCGGCCTGCAGCCCGGAGCCCTCGGCTCCGGGTTCTCCGGGGCCTCCGGGGTCGTTTCCGGTCTTGTTCAGAGTCGGCTGCGAGGTCATGGAACGGATTTCCTTTGCGCCGGGGAGCTGTACTTCCGCACGGAACCGTGCGAGCCGCACGAACGGGGTGTTTCGCGGCACGCCGGTGTACGGGGGACTCGTACGAGCGGTGTACGAGCCGGTCCAGTGAATCGGAGGCGAACGGCTAGGAGAACCTCTGAATCCAGATTGTTACTTGAGGTTTTCCTGAGCTTCCGTAATGCGGCTCACATTCGCCCAGGGTTTTCATGAGCGCCACCCCGCGCGCCTTCCCCGAAACACCCGTGTCACACTCGTCCCATGCGCGTGTACCTCGGCTCGGACCATGCGGGCTACGAACTCAAGAACCACCTCGTCGAGTGGCTGAAGGAGGCGGGTCACGACCCCGTCGACTGCGGCCCGCACATCTACGACGCCCAGGACGACTACCCGCCCTTCTGTCTCCGCGCGGCGGAGCGCACGGCCGCGGACCCCGACGCCCTCGGCGTCGTCATCGGCGGCTCGGGCAACGGCGAGCAGATCGCCGCGAACAAGGTCAAGGGCGTCCGTGCGGCCCTCGCCTGGAGCGAGGAGACGGCGTCCCTGGGCCGTCAGCACAACAACGCGAACGTCGTCGCGGTGGGCGCGCGCATGCACTCGCAGGACGAGGCGACGAAGTTCGTGGAGACGTTCCTCGGAACGCCGTTCTCCGGTGACGAACGTCACATCCGCCGGATCGACATGCTGTCCGCCTACGAGACGACCGGCGACCTGCCCCCGATTCCCCCGCACCACCCGCAGCAGTAGCCCGACCCTGAGTCCGCGACCTCCCGGGCCCGGTGTCACCGGTGCCCGGGTTTTGCGATCGGGTGGGGGCGGGAGTTCAGTCCCGGCAAGGCCGGAGCCCTGCTGAGGGCGGGGCCGGCTTTCCGCGGGGGTGCCCAGGGGCGGAGCCCCCGAGAGGGCTAGCAGGGGACGAAGTCCCCGCCGGAGCCCCGCGGCGTTTCGATCTGGCCTCTCGGCCAACCGTGTCGGGCAGGCGGGTGGGCGAGGTCCGCCCGGGGCGGAGCCACCAGGCGCTTCGACCGGGCGGCGGCCCGGAGGGCAACCGCAACGATCACAGGGAGACCCCGTGCCGGAAGGCCACACCATCCACCGCCTGGCCCAGGACTACGCCACCGCCTTCCTCGGCACCAAGCCCCGTACCACCAGCCCCCAGGGCAAGTTCACCCCCGCCGCCACCCTCCTCACCGGCACGGAACTCACCCACACGGAAGCCCACGGCAAACACCTCTTCCTCGGCTTCCGCGACACCGACTGGATCCACATCCACCTCGGCCTCTTCGGCAAGGTCACCTTCGGCCCGGCCCCCGAACCGCCCCCCACCGACACCGTGCGCCTCCGCCTGGCGGACGACACCACCTACGTGGACCTCCGGGGCCCCACCACCTGCGCCCTCATCACGCCCCCGGACAAGCAGGCGATACACGACCGCCTGGGCCCGGACCCGCTCCGCGACGACGCCGACCCGGACACCGCGTACCGCCGCATCACCCGCAGCCGTACGACGATCGCCGCCCTCCTCATGGACCAGAAGGTCATCGCCGGCGTGGGGAACGTCTACCGCGCGGAGGTCCTCTTCCGGCACCGCGTCGACCCGTACCGCGCCGGCAAGGACATCACCCCCACCGAGTGGCACGCGATCTGGACCGACCTCGTCGGCCTCATGCGCGAGGGCGTCCGCAACAACCGCATCGACACCGTCCGCCCGGAGCACACCCCGGAGGCGATGGGCCGCCCGCCCCGCGTGGACGACCACGGCGGCGAGGTGTACGTCTACCGCAGGGCCAACCTGCCCTGCCACATCTGCGGCGGCGAGATCCGCACCGCCGACCTCGCCGCCCGCAACCTCTTCTGGTGCCCGACCTGCCAGCGCCCCTGAGGAACCCCCGACCTCAGAAGCCGTGCGGCAACCACGGGGCCACGCCGGTCCCGAACCCCAGTGAGGCCTCCGCCAGCGCCCCCCGCCGCACCTCCCGGACACGCCCCGCCGTCCCCAGCGAGGCCAGCGACACACCCCCGAGGTACGCGGCTCCCAACTCCCGTACGGACAGCGCGAGATCGGCCGCATCCGCCGTACGCTCGCAGGACGCCCCCTTCGCATCCCCGCTGAGCCGCCAACGCCCGGAGTTCCAGGGGCAGAACGCGTCCTCCACTTCGAGCACCACGTCCACCGGCGCCTGATACGTCCGCGCCTCCAGCGCGGCCCCCAGATGCACCGGCCGCAGGTACAGCGCATCCAGCACGCGCGGCCGGCATCGCCGGATGTCGGACACCCAGTGCCGCCACGCGTCGTCCACCGGTCGGCCCCGCCCCCGCAGCACCAGCGACGACGTCAGGTCGATGCCGAACAGGAACCGCCACAGCGCCGCGTCCGCCGCTGGGTCCAGCGCGGCCGAGTTCTCCAGGATCACCGAGCCGTTGGGCCCGGCGGCCTCCCAGTCCGGTTTGACGCGGTATCGCGCGTACCCGACCGTCTCGCCGTCCCGCTCGGCCAGGACGCACTGCAGTGGAGACGCTCCTCCCCGGTCGCTCTCCGGATCGAGCACCTCGAGCCGCTCCCAGCCTGGCTGCCGAGCCAGCATCCCGGGCCGCGAAGGGACCACCCGGGCGTACACCGCCTCACAGACATCGAGCGCGTCGGCGGGAACGGCGTAACGCACGCGCACGTCGTCCGTGCCCACGGGCAGGGACGTGAGCCCCACCCGGGTCGTGTCGATCTCTGCGGTCAACTGGAAGGTGGCGGCGCCGTATCCGAACCGGCCGTAGATCGCCGGTTCGGAAGCCGTCAGCACGGCCAGCGGCTCACCCGAGGCCCGGACGTCGTCCAGCTGCCGCCGCATCATCGAGGTCAGCACCCCGCGCCGGCGATGGGTGGCGGCCACGCTGACCATGGTGACGCCAGCGGCCGGAACCGAGGCGCCCCCGGGCACCGTGAGCCGGAAGCTGAACGCCCCGGCCGTCCCCACGCACTCGTCCCCGTCCCAGACGGCGAGTGAACGGTCGGCCTCGGTCAGCGAGTTCCACAACTCCCGTTCCTCGGCGGACTCCGGCACCCCTCCGAAGCCCCGGATCAGGGTGTCGTACCACTTGTCCCAATCGTCCCGCCGAAGGACCCGCAGACCGGGCGAAAGGCCGTTCGCGTCAGTAGCCATGAGCCATGCCTACCAGGGCAATGCGGGACCAGCGAGCCAATTTCCCCCGGGGGGCGGCACAGCGGCGCGCTGTGAAGTTCACTGTGAAGTCGGCCCTCGGACGGGGGACAAGTAGGACCTCCCGTGCCAAGAGGCTGGTCCGATGGATAGGGTCCCGAACTAATGGCATCAGGACGAGAGCGGCGCGCGGAAGCCGAGACGTTCACGGCCCGGTTGAAGAAGCAGTGGCACCGGGTCCGCGTCGGCGTGCGCCGAGCGGCCGTGGACTACTTCCGCGGCAACGGCTCGGACTGGATCGCCCTGGCCGGCCTGCTCCTGATGGTTCCCGTGATCGCGGCGGCCACCCTGGCGAACTCGGTGTGGTTCTCACCGGCCGCCCTGGTCCTGCCCGTCGTCGTGGGCGGACTGCTGCTGCGCCCGGCGAGCCTGCTCGGCCTGTACGCGGCCGCGGCCACCGCGCTGATCGTGGAGTCGGTACAACTAGGCCCGTACACGGAGGGCCCGTCGCGGGTCACCCCGGGCGTCGTCCTCGTGGTCGCGGCCTGCGGCTTCTTCGGGCTGCTCCTCGCCCAGTTCCGCAGCCGGGTCGGTGTGCCCTGGCGGCGCGGCGGCACCATGCTCTTCGACCTGCGTGAACGCATCCGGGTGCAGAGCAAGCTGCCCGACCTGCCGGGCGGCTGGCACCGGGAGATGGCCCTGCGCCCGGCGGGCGGCCAGTCGTTCTCGGGCGACTTCGTGGTGGCGGCCCGTACCAACGGCGGCCGCACGCTCGAAGTCGTCCTCACCGACGTCTCCGGCAAGGGCATGGACGCGGGCTCCCGCGCCCTGCTGCTGTCCGGCGCGTTCGGCGGCCTGCTCGGCTCCCTCCCGCCGCACGCCTTCCTCCCGGCCGCCAACGGCTACCTCCTGCGCCAGGACTGGGACGAGGGCTTCGCGACCTCCATCCACCTGGTCCTCGACCTGGACTCCGGCGACTACGAGCTCTACTCCGCCGGCCACCCGCCGGGCCTCCAGCTCAGCGCCGGCACCGGCCGCTGGGAGGAGAAGGCGGCCGAGGGCCCGCTCCTCGGGGTGTACGACGGCGCCCAGTTCGACCCGGTGAAGGGTTCGATGCGGCCGGGCGACGTGCTGATGCTGTTCACGGACGGCCTGGTGGAGACCGCCGACCGCGACATCGTCGAGGGCATCGACCGCCTCACCGGCGAGGCCGACCGCTACGTGGCCGGCGGCTTCCACGGTGCCGCCTGGCATCTCATCGAGGCGGTCGCCAAGGACGTCAACGACGACCGGGCCCTGCTGCTGATCTGCCGCGAGGGACCGACGGCCGCCGCTCCCCGCTGAGGTGGGGTTTTCCCCAGGCCGGCCGGGCGGTCCTCCTCATGGTCCGGCCACCCTCCGGTTCCGTACGTTCGAGACACACCGGCGCACCGGTGCGGACGACTCGGATCCGGAAGGACACACATGTCAGGCGACTGGGCCGTGGAACTGCACGGCATCCGCAAGCGTTACGGCCGCGGCCGCACCGCCGTGCACGCCCTGCGCGGCGTCGACCTCTCTCTCCGGCACGGCAGCTACACCGCGGTGATGGGCCCTTCGGGGTCCGGCAAGTCCACGTTCCTCCAGTGCGCGGCCGGCCTCGACCGCCCCACGGCGGGCACGGTCCGCCTGGGCGGCACGGAGATCACCGGGATGAAGGAGAACAAGCTCACGGCCCTGCGCCGCACCCGCATCGGTTTCGTCTTCCAGGCCTTCAACCTGCTGCCCTCGCTCACGGTCGAGCAGAACGTCGTCCTCCCGATGCGTCTGGCCGGGCACCGTCCCGACCGCCGCCGCGCGGCCGAGGTGCTGCACCAGGTCGGCCTCGGGGACAAGGCCCGCCGCCGCCCGGGCCAGCTCTCCGGCGGCCAGCAGCAGCGGGTGGCCATCGCCCGCGCCCTGGTCACACGCCCCGACGTCGTCTTCGCGGACGAGCCGACGGGCGCCCTGGACACCACCACCGCCACGGAGATCCTCACCCTCCTGCGCGGGGCCGTCGACACCCACGGCGCCACGGTCGTCATGGTCACCCACGACCCGGCCGCCGCGGCCTGGGCCGACCGCGTCCTGTTCCTGTCGGACGGCGAGATCGTCGACCACCTGGACCGCGGCGCCGCCACCGGTCACGACCCGGGCCGCGCCCACGCCGACCGCATCGCCGCCCGGATGACGTCCCTGGCCGTCCCGCGCGCCCACACCGGGGCGGCCGCCTGATGCTCGCCCCCAACGGCCTCGCCCGGGCGGCCCTCCGGTTCCGTCCCGCGGCGTTCGTGGGCACCTTCGTCGCCCTCGTGCTGGCCGCCACGATCGTGTCGGCCTGCGGCATCCTGCTGGAGACGGGCGTGCGCGCCACGGTCCCACCCGAGCGCTACGCGCGTGTCCCCGCCGTGGCCGCCGCCGAGCAGCGGGCCGGAAAGCCGGACGAGAGCGACGCGGTGCCCGACCGGGCCCGCCTCGACGACTCCCTGGTCGCGAAGGCCGCCGCCGTCCCCGGAGTGCGCGCGGCGATCCCCGACGTCACCTTCCCGGTACTCACGCCCGGGGGCAGGCTCACCGCCCACGGCTGGGGCTCCACCGCCTTCACCGGTGAACGCCTCACCACCGGCCGCGCCCCCGGCCCCGGCGAGGTCGTCGTCGCCCACGACCGGCACGCCCCGGCCGGTGACACCGTCACCCTCACCCTCCCGGACGGCCCCCGCACCTACCGCGTCGCCGGCACCGCAGCCGCCCGGGACACGGTCTGGTTCAGCGACGCCGAAGCCGTCCGGGTCTCCGGCCATCCCCACCGCGTCGACGCCATCGCCGTCCTTCCCGACCCCGGAGTCGGTGCCGCGGCCCTCGACGCCCGCCTCACCCGCGCCCTGGGCGGCCGGGCCGAGATCCACACCGGCGACGAGCGGGGCACCGTGGAGAACCCGGCCCTCGCCGAAGCCCGCGAGGTCCTCATCGGAATCGGCGGCTCCTTCGGCGGCGTCGCCACCATGGTCGCCGTCTTCACCGCCGCCGGCACCGTCGCCCTCGCGGTCGGCCGCCGGGCCCGCGAGTTCGCCCTGCTGCGCGCCGTCGGCACCACCCCGCGCCAGATCCGCCGCACCATCGCCACCGAGGCGCTGCTCGTCGCGCCGGTCGCGGGCGCGCTCGGCTGCCTGCCCGGAATCGCCCTGGCCGCCTGGTGGTTCGGGCAGCTGAAGGACAAGGGCGCCGTCCCGGAACCCGTCCAGCTCGCCGTCTCCTGGATCCCCCTCACCGTCACGACCGGGGCCGTCCTGGTCACCGCCCTGCTCGCCGGATACACCGCCGCGCACCGCAGTTCCCGCATCAAGCCGGGCCAGGCACTGAGCGAGGCGTCCGTGGAGCGGCTGCGCCCGGGCTGGATCCGCACACCGCTCGGCGTGGCGGCGGCGGCCGGCGGCTTCGTGTGCGCGGGCCTGGCCGCCTCGGAGTCGGGCGAGGACGCGGCCAACGCCGCCCTCGGCGTCGTCATGCTGTTCATGCTGGCCGTCGCCCTGCTGGGCCCGCTGATCGCCCGAGCCTGCGCGTCCCTGTTCGGACTCCCGCTGCGGGGTGCGGGAGCCCCCGCCGCCCTGGCCGCCGCCAACTCCCGCACCAACGCCCGGCGTCTGGCCTCCGCGATCACCCCGATCGTGCTGGCCATGGCGTTCTCCTCCGTCCTGGTCTTCCTGCACACCAGCGAGGAGCGGGTCACCGCGGAGCAGCAGCGGGCGGGCATCGTCGCCGACCACATCGTCACGGCCGACGGGGGCGCCCTGCCCCCGGACTCCGTGCGACGGGCCGGGCACACCCCGGGAGTCGCCGCGGCCGTCGGCCTGCTGAAGACGTCCGTCCTCGTCCGTGCCTCGGGCGTCCTGACCCCGGTCTCCGCGCAGGGCGTCACGGGATCGGCGCGCGACCTGGCCGCCGTACAGGACCTGGACGTCGAGAAGGGACGGCTGTCGCTGAAGCCGGGGGAGATCGCCCTCGACGCGTCCGTCGCCGAGAACGCGAACGCCCGGGTCGGCGAGCGCGTCCGCATCCACCTGCCCGACGGCACCAGGGCCACCCCGCTGGTGGTGGCGACGTACGGCCGCGGCCTGGGCCTGTCCGAGGTCACCCTCGGCCGGACCGACCTGGCCCGCCACGTCAGTTCGGCCTTCGACACCGAACTGTGGGTCAAGGGCGGCACGGCGAAGGCGCTCGCCCCGCTCGGCCGGGTCCTGGACCGCGCCGACCACACCGCGGCCCAGTCCCTCGACCGCGAGCTCAACGCCTGGGCCAACACGATCATGGCGGCCGTCCTCGGCGGCTTCGCGGCCGTCGCCGCCGTCAACACCCTGGTGATGACGGTCCTGGACCGCCGCGGCGAACTCGGCACGCTCCGCCTGCTCGGTTCCACCCGCCGCCAGGTGCTGCGCATGGTCCGCTGGGAAGCGCTCCTGGTCGCCGTCGCGGGCATCGCGCTGGGAACGGCGATCGCCCTGGCCACGCTGGTGCCGATGATGAGGGGCCTGACGGGCCGGGGGCCGTACATACCCCCGCTCGTGTACGGCTCGTTCGCCGCCGCGATCCTCGTCCTCGGCCTGGCCGCGGTCACCCTGCCGGCCCGGGCGGCGCTGCGCGGGGAGACACTGGAGCGGTGACCGAGACATCGCGCATGACCCTGGCCCAGGTCGAGGCCACCGCCCGCGCCGCGCACACCGGCCAGAGAGACAAGGCGGGACGGCCCTACACCGAACACCTCCGGGCGGTGGCGGAGGGCGTACGGGCGCGGGGCGGCGACGAGGAACAGATCGCGGCGGCCTGGCTGCACGACGCCGTCGAGGACGACGTCCTCTCCGCACGGTGGCTGCGGGAGGCCGCGCTGAGCAGCCGTACGAAGGACATCGTCCTCGCGGTCACCAAACGGGCGGGGGAGCCGCCGGAGGCGTACGCCGCGCGGATCCTCGCCACGCCCGGGGCGCTGCTGGTGAAGGAGTCGGACCTGGCGCACAACGCGGACCCGGCCCGCCTCGCGGTCCTCGACGAGGCGACCCGTGAACGACTGACCGAGAAGTACGCACGGATGCGCGCACTTCTCGGTCTCGTGGGATGAACTCCGCTGTGCGGGTCAGGCGTTGACCTTCTCGCGCTCACGCTCGCGCCGTTCGCCGCTCTGGCGTTCGCGGGCGAGTTGGGCGGCGTCCTTCTTGAAGGCCCACTCCATCTTCGGCTCCATCGCGAACCGGAACCCGCGCTGCACCGGCTTGGTGCACAGCGCGGTCACGACGGCGGCCGCGAGGACGGTGACGAGGATCTCACCGGCCGGCCGGTGCAGCCAGGACGCCTCGAACCAGCCCTGGTAGTCGCCGGCCTTCACCAGGAAGCCGTGCAGCAGGTAGCCGTAGAGCGTGCCGGCGCCGAGGGCCGTGAACCACATGTGGCGGCGCGGCACCCAGGCGAAGAAGCAGGCGGTCAGCACCAGGGAGCAGCCGAACATCGCGAGCACCATGACCGGGCCGGTCCACCAGGGCGCACCCAGCTCCTGTGCGGCGTCACGGTGGTAGAACCACGCGGTGTTCATGCGCGGCACCGCCCACCAGCTGAAGGCCAGCGCGACGGCGAACACCGGCACCGAGGCGATCCGCACGGAACGGCGGCGCACCATGTGGAAGTGCTCGGGCTTCATGACGAGGCCCAGCACGAAGAACGGGAGGAACTGCAGGACGCGCTGCAGATCCAGGTCGTCACCGATCTCCGGCGTGACGGTCGCCAGCATGGCGAGCCCCAGCGCGAGCGGCAGCGGCCAGCGCACCAGGTTCCAGATGGGGGTGGTCAGACGCCAGATGAACAGCGCGACCAGGAACCAGGTCAGGTACCAGGGGTCGAGGAGGCTGATCTCCTGGTGCGGGTCGTTGTCGATGACCCGCTTGAAGAGCGGATAGGCCGTCTCGAAGATGATGTACGGCACGGCCACGCCGGTGATCAGGCGCTTCAGCCGGTCGGGCCGCATGTCGAAACTGCGCGAGAAGTACCCGGAGATGAGGATGAACGCAGGCATGTGGAACGCGTAGACGACCTGGTACGCCGCCTCCAGTATCCGGCTGTCGCTCTTGAGCGGCTCCCAGGCGTGGCCCATGGCCACCAGCACGATCGCGAGGTACTTCGCGTTGTCGAAGAACGCGTCGCGCTGCTTGCCGTTCTGCTTCTTCTGCGTGCTCAGCGGCGAGCGCGGGCTCGGCACTCCGTCGGCCGGCGACTGTGCCGGGGGAAGTGGCGCCCTGCGGTCGCCGTTCGGTCGCAGCGAGTTCGTCACAGACCCTCCCACCAGGAGCTCGGGGAGACGATCCGGGACCTCGCTGCGCGTTCGGGGGACGAGGCAGCGTGGAACATCTGAGGCACCCTAGCGTTCCCTGCAGCTATTCGTAAAACGCCGGACGTGATTCCTGGCTATTCGCTGCGGGTACCCCCGGATTACGGGTAGTTGACGTCACTGTCGGCGTGATGGCCGACACATCATCCGTTGGCGGATTGTGTGCACCACCTGGGCCCTGCTTGTCGTGATACTTCCGGACTAAGCGGTGCATAAGACCAGCAGGCGACTCCAGCGGAATGTCCGCTTCAGCCCTCTTCGGACCCTGCCTCACGGGGTGGTTGATGGGCATGTGGCAGCAATTCGAATTAGCTGCGAACGCGTTGTGTGGAGATGGAAACGATGCGGTCGAATTCCCTGTGCGGATGGCTCGTCGAATTGCCGTGCGACTCCTCGGTGTTGAGACCCTGAACACAAACGTGCCGCGCGGCCGGGTGCGACACGTGTGTGGTCGATGCGTCACCGGCCGCATAGCCCGGCCGTGTTGGTGGCACGATGGTTCTGGCGGGGGTGCGCGGGGTCGCGTCCCCGGGCCGGGAGAGCGGACCGACCGAGGGTGTGATCAGTTGTGGCCATTTCACTGTCTGTGGTGCTGCTGTTGGCGATCATCCTTGTGGTGTTGCTGAGAGGGGGATCCATCAAGGCGGGGCCGGCGATCGTGGCGATCCTCTTCGGCTTCTTCCTCGCCTCGACCGGCATGGCCCCGTCCATCAACCGGTTCCTCAACTCGATAGCGGAGACCATCAACTCCATCAGTTTCTGACCGGACGCCGGCATCTCCTCCCGCGCCCCGCGCCCCGCGCTCAGGGCCCGGCGCAGGGGCGGTTACGCTCGCCCCGACCACAGGACGGTGCGTGACGGGGGGAACGTACGGGGATGGCGCTGCGCGATTCCGACCCGGCGGAGGTGGGCGGCTACCGCATCGAGGACCGCCTCGGTTCCGGCGGCATGGGTGTGGTCTACCTGGCCCGCTCGGCCTCCGGCCGGCGCCTCGCCATCAAGGTCGTGCACAGCCAGTACGCCGACGACAACGAGTTCCGCACCCGCTTCCGCCGCGAGGTGGCCGCCGCCCGCCGGGTCAGCGGCGCCTTCACCGCCCCCGTCGTGGACGCAGACGCCGACGCCCCGCACCCCTGGATGGCCACGCTCTACATCCCGGGCGCGGACCTCGGCACCCACGTCCGCGAGCACGGCCCGCTCCCGCTGCCCCGCCTGCGCGGCCTGGCCGCCGGCCTCGCCGAGGCCCTGCGTGACATCCACCGCGCCGGAGTCGTCCACCGCGACCTGAAGCCGGCCAACGTGATGCTCGCCGAGGACGGCCCGCGCGTCATCGACTTCGGCATCTCCCGCGCCGCCGAGTTCGCCGCCTCCGACGTCCTCACCCAGACCGGCCGCGTCATGGGCACCCCGCCCTTCATGTCCCCGGAGCAGTTGGCCTCCCCGCAGGACGTCGGCCCGGCCGCCGACATGTTCTCCCTCGGCTCGGTCCTCGCCTACGCCGCCACCCGCCGCGGACCGTTCGACAGCCCGAGCCCGTACGAGACGGCCCTGCGGGTCGTCGAAGGCGAACCGGAACTCACCGGCGTACCCGGCGAACTGCTCCCCTTCATCCGCCTCTGCCTGGAGAAGAAGCCGAAGGACCGCCCCGCAGCGGACGAACTGTTCACGCTGCTCCGCGAGGGCGGCGCCCCCGGCCCGGTCCTGGTGCCCGGCATCGCCGCACCGCGCCCCGTACGTCCGTGGCCGGGCGCCCGGCCGACCGAGCCGGCCGGCACGGCATGGCCCGACGCGGCCCGCGCCGAGCGGGACGAAACGTCCCACCCGCTGCCCGACGAGGCGGACGGCGGACCGGACGACGCCGAGCGCCACGAGGCGCGGCGCCCCGGGCCCGGCAGAACCCCGACGGAACGGCGGTTCGGCGACGCCGCGCCCCGCGACCCGGCCGGCGCACCCGCGCCCGGGGCGGGGCGCACCCGCACCCGCCGCAGACACGGGCTGCTGCTGGTCGCGGCCGCCGTGGCCGTCGCATTCGCCGCGATCGTCACGACCACCGTCACCCTGATCCGCGACAACGACCGCCCGCCCTCCTCCAAGCCCAGGGCGGCCGACCTCCCCGAGGGCTGGAAACCCTGGGCCACCAGGGCGAAGGTCCCCAAGGGCATCGATCGCGGCATGGGCCGCGACTCCTTCCGGAACTGCGCGGTGGTGGACACGTCCCTGGTCTGCGCCGGCGCCCAGGTCATGGCGACCCGCTTCGACCTGGCCGGCGGCCGCAACACCTGGACCCGCCTGGTGGACCCCACCGGGCCGGAGAGCCTGTCCAGCGACGAGGGCTCGATCATCGGCACGGGCGACGCCCGCGTCTTCGCCTACCAGGTGGACGAGAGGCAGATGGCGGACGGAGCCGGGCCGCTGTTCACCTATACGGTCTCCGCCCTGGCCGCCGGCACCGGCAAGGTGCTGTGGCGGACCGAGACGGCCGACGGCCAGACGGCTACCGCCCCCGACGGCGAACAGGGCGGCGCGGTCGCCGTCCCCGAAGGCGTCATCACGTCCTACGGCGCTCAGGGAGAGCAGTACGCCCTGCTCGACGCCGGCACGGGCGAGGTCCGCTGGAAGCGCCCCGAGCCCCAGGGTGCGGAGAACTGCCTGCTGCGCGCCGTGACCGGCCGGGCCTACCAGATCTGCACCACCGGCAGGTGGCAGCAGGACACCGCCAGGACCACCGTGTCCGAGATCGGCACGGCCGACGGCAAGCCCCGCTGGACGGTCGAGACGAAGGGCGCCCAGGACCTGCTCGGCCGGGACGGCGGCAGCCTGGTGCTGGCGGACGCGGACTCGCCCGGCAAGGGCCTGACCCTGCTCGACACCTCCTCGCGCGAGCTCACCGCCGTGCGGGTCGCCGGCAGGCAGTCCGAGGCCTCCGGCGCGTACCTCCTGCGCGGAACCGTCTACTTCACCCGGGGCAGCGGCGGCGTCAGCGCGGTCTCGCCCCGCACGGGCCGGACCCGCTGGGACAGCAATTCCACCGTGGAACAGCAGGGCCCGCCGGCCGCCTCCGCCACGCACGTCTACTTCGCGTCCCCCAGTGGCCGGGTGGCCGCCCTGAACGTCACCACCGGCAAGATCGAAGGCACCCGCGACGGCCGGGACGACAGCGGCGAGGCCGACAACGCCTCCGGCGCCCCCCTCACCCTGGCCGGGGACGCCCTGTACGTCCCGTACGGCGATCGCTCCGTCTACACCCTGGACGTCCGGACCCTCGGACAGTGACGGGCCCACCTCGGGAAACACTCAGGGCCAGGCAGAGGAATGAATCCTCCGGCCTGGCCCTGAGCCATATGGAGCGGGCGACGGGAATCGAACCCGCGTAGCTAGTTTGGAAGACTAGGGCTCTACCATTGAGCTACGCCCGCACAGCACGCGCCGCAGGTCGGGTGACCGCGGCACTGAAGGCATCGTAGCGGGTCGGCCCCTGTCGTCGCACACCGCATTCCCGCCGGAGCCGACGCGGCCCGGGCCCTGTGGAAATCCGGCCGCCGCACCGCCCGACGGCATGTACCCTACGTGTCGCACCAGACGGGGTGTGGCGCAGCTTGGTAGCGCGTCCGCTTTGGGAGCGGAAGGCCGTGGGTTCAAATCCCGCCACCCCGACCAGCCACCCGATCACTCGCGTGATCGCCCATCGGATCACTCGCGTGATCGCCTTTTGGGCGGTGTAGTCGCTGCCGTTACTATGCAAGCTGCACGCCCGTGTGTCTCAGCGTCTGAAGTCTCCGGGCGGCGAAATCCGCCGGGCCGTTCTGGCCCCGGCAGAAACCAAGAAGTCAGCCACAAGGAGACCGAACCGTGAAGAGCGCCGTGGAGACCCTGAACCCGACTCGGGTTCGGCTCACTGTCGAGGTGCCCTTCGAGGAGCTCAAGGACAGCCTCGACGCGGCGTACAAGAAGATCAACCAGCAGGTCACGGTGAAGGGCTTCCGCAAGGGCAAGGTCCCGGCCCGGGTCATCGACCAGCGGTTCGGCCGCGGTGCGGTTCTGGAGGAGGCGGTCAACGACGCGCTTCCGAAGTTCTACACCGACGCCGTCAACGAGGCCGAGCTCAGCGTGCTGGGCCAGCCCGAGGTCGACATCACGGAGCTGAAGGACGGCGAGACGCTGAACTTCACCGCCGAGGTCGACATCCGCCCGTCCATCGAGATCCCGGACTTCTCCGGCATCGAGGTCGAGGTCGACGCGGTCGAGGTCACCGACGAGGACGTCGACAAGGCCGTAGAGGAGCTGCGCGAGCGCTTCGCCTCCACCGCCCCGGTCGAGCGTGCCGCCGAGGACGGCGACGTCGTGACGATCGACCTGCAGGCCAAGGTCGACGGCGAGGTCCTCGAGGACGGCGTCGCCGACGGCGTCTCCTACACCATCGGCTCCGGTGAGCTGCTGGAAGGCATCGACGACGCCGTGAAGGGCCTGGAGGCCGGTGGCGAGGCCACCTTCACCTCCGAGCTCAAGGGCGGCTCCGCCGCCGGCAAGGAGGCCGAGGTCACCGTCAAGGTCACCCAGGTCGCCAAGCGTGAACTGCCCGAGCTGGACGACGAGTTCGCGCAGCTCGCCTCCGAGTTCGACACCATCGAGGAGCTGCGCGCGGACAGCCGCAAGCGCCTCGAGAACATGAAGCAGTACGACCAGGCCACGCAGGCCCAGGAGCGCGTCCTGGAGAAGCTGCTCGACCTGGTCGAGGTCCCGGTCCCCGAGAAGCTGCTCGAGGACGAGATCAACACCCGCAAGCACAACCTCGAGCACCACCAGCTCGGCCAGATGGGCCTCGACCTCGCGAAGTACCTGGAGATCCAGGGCAAGAGCGAGGAGGAGTTCGACGCCGAGACCAAGGAAGCCGCGGTCAAGGGCATCAAGACCCAGTTCGTGCTCGACGAGCTGGTCAAGCAGGAGAAGCTGAACGTCAACCAGGAGGAGCTCACCGAGCACCTCATGCGCCGCGCGGCCTCCTCCGGCATGTCCCCGGACCAGTTCGCCCAGGCGGTCGTCGAGGGCGGCCAGGTTCCGCTCCTGGTCGGCGAGGTCGCCCGCGGCAAGGCCCTGGCCGTCGTGGTCGAGAAGGCCACGGTCAAGGACACCAACGGCGAGGTCATCGACCTCGACGACGAAGAGGACGAGACCGAGTCCTCCGAGGCCGAGGCCACGGAGGCCTCCGCCGAGGAGAAGACCGAGGGCTGAGCCCCGGTCGCGGTGAGTCAGTGAGAAGGCCCTGGGGTACGCCCCAGGGCCTTCTTGCCGCCCGGGGGGGGGTAGCGCACCCCTGGGGCGCGGGGAACGCGCGACCAACCACGACGAAGCCCGAAGCCCCCCACGGCCCGAAACCACCCCCGGGCCTGATGCGCAGCGCTACGCCCCCGGCGAACACTCCCATCTCCGGGATTCCCCGAAGGGACCCGCGCGTTAGGGTCCATGAATACGAGGGCAGTGGAGTCCCCGAACGGCTCCTAGCCCCTAGGGAAACGTGAGACGGCCCGGCGCCGTCGTAAGACGAGCAGGTGGATACGTGACGAATCTGATGCCCTCAGCCGCCGGCGAGCCCTCTATCGGTGGCGGCCTCGGCGACCAGGTCTACAACCGGCTGCTCAACGAGCGGATCATCTTCCTCGGCCAGCCGGTCGACGACGACATCGCCAACAAGATCACCGCGCAGCTGCTGCTCCTTGCCGCCGACCCGGACAAGGACATCTACCTGTACATCAACAGCCCCGGCGGTTCCATCACGGCCGGCATGGCGATCTACGACACCATGCAGTTCATCAAGAACGACGTGGTCACCATCGCCATGGGCCTCGCGGCCTCGATGGGTCAGTTCCTGCTCAGCGCCGGCACCCCCGGCAAGCGCTTCGCGCTGCCGAATGCCGAGATCCTGATCCACCAGCCCTCCGCGGGCCTCGCCGGTTCGGCCTCGGACATCAAGATCCACGCCGAGCGGCTGCTGCACACCAAGAAGCGCATGGCCGAGCTCACGTCCCAGCACACGGGGCAGTCGGTCGAGCAGATCACCCGCGACTCGGACCGCGACCGCTGGTTCGACGCCTTCGAGGCCAAGGAGTACGGCCTCATCGACGACGTCATCCCCACGGCCGCCGGTATGCCGGGCGGCGGCGGCACCGGGGCCTGAGCGGTCCCCACGGGGCCTGTGGCGCCCCGTGAGGCCCGCGGAGCCCTCCCGGGCCCCAGCGACCCCAGACAGCCCCAGCCGACCGCCTCAGCCCTTTTCAGGAGACACCGTGAACCAGTTCCCCGGCAGCGGGATCTACGACCGTATGCACGCCGTGCAGGACATGAGCGCCTCGCAGGGTCGCTACACCGGCCCGCAGGCCGAGTCCCGCTACGTCATCCCCCGCTTCGTCGAGCGCACCTCCCAGGGCATCCGCGAGTACGACCCGTACGCGAAGCTCTTCGAGGAGCGCGTGATCTTCCTCGGCGTCCAGATCGACGACGCCTCCGCCAACGACGTCATGGCGCAGCTGCTGTGCCTGGAGTCGATGGACCCCGACCGTGACATCTCGGTCTACATCAACAGCCCCGGCGGCTCCTTCACGGCGCTCACGGCGATCTACGACACGATGCAGTACGTGAAGCCGGACATCCAGACGGTCTGCATGGGCCAGGCCGCCTCCGCCGCCGCCGTCCTGCTGGCCGCCGGTACGCCCGGCAAGCGGATGGCGCTGCCGAACGCCCGTGTGCTGATCCACCAGCCGTACAGCGAGACCGGCCGCGGTCAGGTCTCCGACCTGGAGATCGCCGCGAACGAGATCCTGCGGATGCGCTCGCAGCTGGAGGAGATGCTGGCCAAGCACTCCACCACGCCGGTCGAGAAGATCCGCGAGGACATCGAGCGCGACAAGATCCTCACGGCCGAGGACGCGCTGAGCTACGGCCTGATCGACCAGATCATCACCACCCGGAAGATGGACAACTCGAGCCTGCGCTGAGGCGAGAGTCTGTATCGTCTGCCGCCCCTTGGCACGGTTTGGCTCGGTTCACGTCAAAGCGAACCGCGCCAAGGGGGGCCCGAACGGGGGGCCCGGCAAGGTACCGTCGGACATAAGGCAGCACCAGGAGTCCGCTGGACGTCGACGTCCAGGAGTCTCCCAGGCGAAGGGGAAGCACACCGTGGCACGCATCGGTGACGGCGGCGATCTGCTCAAGTGCTCGTTCTGCGGCAAGAGCCAGAAGCAGGTCAAGAAGCTCATCGCAGGGCCCGGTGTGTACATCTGCGACGAGTGCATCGACCTCTGCAACGAGATCATCGAGGAGGAGCTGGCCGAGACCAGCGAGGTCCGCTGGGAGGAACTCCCGAAGCCCCGCGAGATCTACGAGTTCCTCGAGGGCTACGTGGTCGGCCAGGAGGCCGCCAAGAAGGCCCTGTCCGTAGCGGTGTACAACCACTACAAGCGCGTCCAGGCCGGCGAGAACGGCGGGGCGAACGGCCGTGACGACGCCATCGAGTTGGCGAAGTCCAACATCCTGCTCCTCGGCCCCACGGGCTCCGGCAAGACCCTCCTCGCGCAGACCCTCGCGCGCATGCTGAACGTCCCCTTCGCGATCGCCGACGCCACGGCACTCACGGAGGCCGGATACGTCGGCGAGGACGTCGAGAACATCCTGCTCAAGCTGATCCAGGCGGCCGACTACGACGTCAAGAAGGCCGAGACCGGGATCATCTACATCGACGAGATCGACAAGGTCGCGAGGAAGAGTGAGAACCCCTCGATCACGCGCGACGTCTCGGGCGAAGGTGTCCAGCAGGCCCTGCTGAAGATCCTGGAGGGCACCACGGCCTCGGTCCCGCCGCAGGGCGGCCGCAAGCACCCCCACCAGGAGTTCATCCAGATCGACACGACGAACGTGCTGTTCATCGTGGGCGGTGCCTTCGCCGGCCTGGAGAAGATCATCGAGGCCCGGGCGGGTGCCAAGGGCATCGGCTTCGGCGCGCAGATCCGCTCCAAGCGCGAGATGGAGTCCAAGGACCAGTTCCAGGAGGTCATGCCGGAGGACCTGGTCAAGTTCGGCATGATCCCCGAGTTCATCGGCCGTCTCCCGGTCATCACCTCGGTCCACAACCTCGACCGCGAGGCCCTGCTCCAGATCCTCGTCGAGCCGCGCAACGCGCTCGTCAAGCAGTACCAGCGCCTCTTCGAACTCGACGGCGTGGAGCTGGACTTCGAGCGCGAGGCCCTCGAAGCCATCGCCGACCAGGCCATCCTCCGCCAGACCGGCGCGCGCGGCCTGCGCGCCATCATGGAGGAAGTCCTCCAGGGCGTGATGTACGAGGTCCCGTCCCGCAAGGACGTGGCCCGGGTCGTCATCACGGCGGACGTCGTCCAGTCGAACGTCAACCCGACGCTGATCCCGCGGGATGCGCGGGGGCGGGGGCCGGGCGAGCAGAAGACGGCGTGACACGGACGTAAAGGGAAGGGGCCCCGGTCATCGACCGGGGCCCCTTCCCTTTGTGCCTTCGGCGTCGTCAGGCCTTCACCCGGATCTCCGGGCGGACCTTGGTGGTGATGTCGATGGCGGTGTCCTTGGTGACGCTTCCGGCGGCTTCACCCGGCGACACCATGACGATCGTGCTGTAGTCGGCCCACGCGCAGAACCAGTCGGTTTTTTCCTTCTTGGTCATCAGGTCCTGGCCCTTGGCCGCCTGGCACTTCATGACCGCGCCGTCGAGGTCCGCCTCTTCGGGCTCACCGATCAGCTCGGTCTTGCTCTTGCCGCTGCTGGAGGAGTCCTTCTCCGCCGACTTCTTGAAGTTGGCGAAGAGCGTGTCCAGGGCCGCCTCGGGGTCGGAGACCTTGCCGTAGACGCCGACGAACGTGACGCCCTTGGCCGTTGCCATCTGGGCGGCGGAGGACGGATCGGTGGGGTCGTACTTGCTCATGTCCACCGTGGAGTAGGAGCCCAGCACGGACTTGGCGTTCTCGATGCCGCTCTTCTCCAGCTCCTTGGCGGAGTCGTCGCCGGCGGTCTGCCCGTCCTTCGTCATGCGGTTGTACTCGCTCAGCACCTTCGCCGGCGTAGCCAGCTTGTGCGGCCCGTCGTCCTCCAGGGCGCCCGCGCCGCCGCCCCCGCCGATCACGAAGTACGCGCCCACGCCGATCGCCGCCACGACGGCGACCGCGCCGATGATGAGCCCGGCCTTCTTCTTGCCGCCGCCCGGGGCGGGAGGCTGGGGGACGTTGTACGGGGCCTGGCCGTAGGGCGGCTGCTGGCCGTACGGGGGCTGCTGGCCGTAAGGCGCCTGCTGGGGCGGGACGCCCTGCGGGGGCTGCTGCGGGTAGCCGTAGCCGGGCTGGGGCGGAGGGGCCTGCTGGGGGTAGCCGTAGCCGGGCTGGGGCGCCTGCGGCGGCTGGCCGTACGGGCCGGGCTGGCCGTACGGACCGGGCTGCTGGGGCTGCCCGCCGTACGGGCCCGGCTGGTTGTAGCTCATGTTCTGGGTTCCCCTCCAGATGCTTATGTGTTCCGGACATCCTGGCGCAGACCCGCCGTGTGCATGGCATCGGGGCTCCCACCGTTACAAAGGAAACGCGTTTCGGGACGGGGTCGTGACACCTCTAAACTGACCCCCGTGACCGAGAACGCTCAGCAGCAGCCACCAGCGCCCAGCACCGACCTGCCGACCCAGTACGCGCCGGCCGACGTAGAGGGGCCGCTGTACGAGCGCTGGGTAGAGCGGGGTTACTTCGAGGCGGACGAGAAGAGCGACAAGCCGCCGTACACCATCGTCATCCCGCCGCCGAACGTCACGGGCAGCCTGCACCTCGGGCACGCCTTCGAGCACACGCTCATCGACGCCCTGACCCGCCGCAAGCGCATGCAGGGGTACGAAACGCTGTGGCAGCCCGGCATGGACCACGCCGGCATCGCCACGCAGAACGTCGTCGAGCGGGAGCTCGCCAAGGAGGGCAAGTCCCGCCACGACCTGGGCCGTGAGACGTTCGTCGAGCGCGTCTGGCAGTGGAAGGGCGAGTCCGGCGGGCAGATCAGCGGCCAGATGCGCCGGTTGGGCGACGGTGTCGCCTGGTCGCGCGAGCGCTTCACGATGGACGAGGGCCTGTCCCAGGCCGTCCAGACCATCTTCAAGCGGCTCTACGACGACGAGCTGATCTACCGCGCCGAGCGCATCATCAACTGGTGCCCCCGGTGCCTGACCGCGATCTCGGACATCGAGGTCGAGTACCAGGACGACGACGGCGAGCTCGTCTCCATGAAGTACGGCGACGGGGACGACACCATCGTCGTCGCCACCACCCGTGCCGAGACGATGCTCGGTGACACGGCCGTCGCGGTCCACCCCGGGGACGAGCGGTACAAGCACCTGATCGGCAAGCTGGTCAAGCTGCCGCTGACCGACCGCTCCATCCCGGTCGTCGCCGACGAGCACGTCGACCCGGAGTTCGGCACGGGCGCCGTCAAGGTGACCCCGGCGCACGACCCGAACGACTTCGAGATCGGCCAGCGCCACGACCTCCCGGCCCTGACGATCATGGACGAGCACGCCGTGATCACCGCCCACGGCCCCTTCCAGGGCCTGGACCGGCTGGAAGCGCGGTCGGCGATCGTCGGGGCCCTGCGCGCCGAGGGGCGGATCGTCGCCGAGAAGCGGCCCTACGTCCACTCCGTCGGCCACTGCTCGCGCTGCAAGACCACCATCGAGCCGCGCCTGTCCATGCAGTGGTGGGTCAAGGTCGGCCCGCTCGCCAAGGCGGCCGGTGACGCGGTCCGCGACGGGCGCGTCAAGATCCATCCGCAGGAGATGGAGAAGCGCTACTTCGACTGGGTCGACAACCTCCACGACTGGTGCATCTCGCGGCAGTTGTGGTGGGGGCATCGGATTCCCGTCTGGTACGGCCCGAACGGCGAGATCGTCTGCGTCGGCCCCGACGAGGAGCCGCCGAGCGGTGAGGGCTGGCGTCAGGACACCGACGTCCTCGACACCTGGTTCTCCTCCGGCCTGTGGCCGTTCTCCACGCTCGGCTGGCCCGAACAGACCGAGTCGCTCGCGAAGTTCTACCCGAACTCCGTCCTGGTCACCGGCTACGACATCCTCTTCTTCTGGGTCGCCCGGATGATGATGTTCGGCCTGTACGCGATGGACGGCACCCCGCCGTTCCACACCATCGCCCTGCACGGCATGGTCCGCGACCAGTTCGGCAAGAAGATGTCGAAGTCCTTCGGCAACGCGGTCAACCCGCTGGACTGGATGGACAAGTACGGCAGCGACGCCCTCCGCTTCACCCTCGCCCGCGGCGCCAACCCGGGCGTCGACGTCCCGATCGGCGAGGACTGGGTGCAGGGCTCCCGGAACTTCGCCAACAAGATCTGGAACGCGACGCGCTTCGCGATGATGAACGGCGCGACGATCGAGGGCCCGCTGCCGGACGTCTCGAAGATGTCGGCAACCGACCGCTGGATCCTCTCCCGCCTCAACTCGGTGGTCGCCGAGGTCGACGCGTTCTACGAGGATTACCAGTTCGCCAAGCTCTCCGACGCCCTGTTCCACTTCGCGTGGGACGAGGTCTTCGACTGGTACGTCGAGCTGTCCAAGACGACGTTCCAGGCGGGCGGCGAGGCGGCCGAGGTCAGCAAGCGCGTCCTGGGCGAGGTCCTCGACGTCACGCTGAAGCTGCTGCACCCGGTGGTCCCGTTCGTCACCGAGACCCTGTGGACGACGCTGACCGGCGGCGAGTCGGTCGTCATCGCCGACTGGCCGAAGGACAGCGGCTTCCGGGACGCCGACGCCGAGCGCGAGATCGAGAGCCTCCAATCGGTCATCACCGAGGTCCGCCGCTTCCGCGCCGACCAGGGCCTCCAGCCCGGCCAGCGGGTCCCGGCCCGCCTCACCCTGGACGGCACGCCCTTCGCGCCCCACGAGGCGGCCATCCGCCAGCTGCTCCGCCTCCAGCCGGAGGGCGACGCCTTCACGGCCACGGCGACCCTCCCGGTCGCCGGTGCCGAGGTCGCCCTCGACCTCTCCGGCACGATCGACGTGGCGGCGGAGCGCAAGCGCCTGGCGAAGGACCTCGCCGCGGCCGAGAAGGAGAAGGCCCAGGCGAACGCCAAGCTCGGCAACGAGGCGTTCCTGGCGAAGGCTCCCGACCACGTCGTCGACAAGATCCGCACCCGCCTGGCCAAGGCGGAGGAGGACATCGCCCGCATCCAGGCACAGCTGGAGAGGCTGCCGCAGGCGTAGCCCGTCCGTACGGTGTGAAGGCCCCCGGTGCTTGTCGCCACCGGGGGCCTTCGCGCAGTTCAGGGGCGCGGGGAACTGCGCGACAAGCCACGGCGAACCCGCACACACGCGACGACACAAGCCACCCCCGACCGATGTCACCCCCGCTCCGTAGACTGGGCCCCGTGAGCGAGCTCCCTCCAGACCACAACGCCGACGACCAGCCCGACCCCCTCAACGCCTTCGACGAGATCATCGCGGAGGAGACCACCCGCGACCCCGACCTCGCGGTCATCGAGGCCGGCAGCCGCACCCTGCGCACCCAGGGCGGCCCGCCTGACGCCGACGTCCCCACGCGCCCCGCCGACCCCGAGGTCGACAAGGCCCTGCGCGAGGTCGAGGCGGAGCTGGCCACGCGCTGGGGCGAGACGAAGCTGGAGCCCTCCGTCAGCCGTATCGCCGCGCTGATGGACGTGCTGGGGGAGCCGCAGCGGTCGTACCCGTCGATCCACATCACGGGCACGAACGGCAAGACCTCCACGGCCCGCATGATCGAGGCCCTTCTCAACGCCTTCGAGCTGCGCACCGGCCGCTACACCTCGCCCCACGTGCAGTCGATCACCGAGCGCATCAGTCTCGACGGCGCCCCCATCTCGCCCGAGCGGTTCATCGAGACGTACCAGGACATCAAGCCGTACGTGGAGATGGTCGACGCCGCGCAGGAGTACCGGCTGTCGTTCTTCGAGGTGCTCACCGGCATGGCGTACGCGGCGTTCGCCGACGCCCCCGCGGACGTCGCCGTCGTGGAGGTCGGCATGGGCGGCTCCTGGGACGCCACGAACGTGATCGACGGGGACGTCGCCGTCGTCACGCCCATAGACCTCGACCACACGGACCGGCTCGGCAGCACGCACGCCGAGATCGCCACGGAGAAGGCCGGCATCATCAAGCAGGGTGCGACGGTCATCATGGCGCAGCAGCCGGTCGACGCGGCGCAGGTGCTGCTGAAGAAGGCCGTCGAGGTGGACGCGACCGTGGCCCGGGAGGGGCTGGAGTTCGGTGTCGTCGAGCGGCAGGTGGCCGTCGGCGGGCAGCTGGTGACGCTGCGCGGGCTCGGCGGCGAGTACCCCGAGGTGTACCTGCCGCTGCACGGCGCGCACCAGGCGCACAACGCGGCCGTCGCCCTGGCCGCCGTCGAGGCGTTCTTCGGCGTCGGCGCGCAGCGGGCCGACGCGCTGGATCCGGACACGGTCCGCAAGGCCTTCGCCGCCGTGGCCTCGCCGGGCCGGCTGGAAGTCGTGCGCAGGTCGCCCACGGTCGTGCTGGACGCCGCCCACAACCCGGCGGGTGCCCGTGCGGCGGCCGAGGCGATCGGGGAGGCGTTCCAGTTCAGCCGCCTCATCGGCGTGGTCGGCGCGAGCGGCGAGAAGAACGTCCGGGGGCTGCTGGAGGCCTTCGAGCCGGTGTTCGCCGAGGTCGTCATCACGCAGAACTCCAGCCACCGCGCGATGGACGCCGACGAGCTCGCCGGGATCGCCGTGGAGGTGTTCGGCGAGGAGCGCGTCCAGGTCGAGCCGCGGCTGCCCGACGCGCTGGAGGCCGCCATCACGCTGGCCGAGGAGGAGGGCGAGTTCGCCGGCGGCGGTGTGCTCGTCACCGGTTCCGTCATCACCGTCGGCGAGGCCCGACTGCTCCTGGGGAGGGGCTGAGTCCCGTGCGCACGCTCTGTTCTTCGACCCTCATCGGCGAGTTCTTCGTCATCGGGTTCGCCGGTCTGGTCGCCATGAAGGACCCCGACCTGTCCATGGCGACCGTGTGGACGGTCAGCGGCATCGCGATGTTCCTGTGCCTGGTGCTGTGCGGTCTGGTGACGCGCCCGGGCGGGGTCGTCCTCGGCTGGGCGCTGCAGATCGCGCTCATCGCGTCGGGTTTCGTCGTCCCCAGCATGTTCTTCCTGGGGGCGATCTTCGCGGCCCTGTGGTGGGCGTCGGTGCACTACGGCCGGAAGGTGGACGAGGCGAAGGCGAGATTCGCGGCCCAGGCGGGCTCCTCCACACCTGACGCTGCGTAACAGGCGCCCCGACACGCCGGGTAACCTCGTCCCACCGCTAAACCTTTACGAACAAGGAGCCCGTCGTGAGCCAGCGCACCCTCGTCCTCCTCAAGCCCGACGCCGTCCGTCGTGGTCTGACCGGCGAGATCATCAGCCGCATCGAGCGCAAGGCGGGCTGGACGATCACCGCGCTGGAGCTGCGCACGCTGGACCAGGACACGCTGGAGCAGCACTACGGCGAGCACAAGGGCAAGCCCTTCTACGAGCCGCTGGTGGAGTTCATGGCCTCCGGTCCGGTCGTGGCGCTGATCGTCGAGGGTGAGCGGGTCATCGAGGGCGTGCGCGCGCTCGCGGGCCCGACCGACCCGATCGCCGCGGCGCCCGGCTCCATCCGCGGCGACTACGGCGTCATCGTCCGGGAGAACCTGATCCACGCCTCCGACTCCGAGGAGTCCGCCGAGCGCGAGGTGAAGATTTTCTTCCCCGGCCGGGCGTAGCGTCCGCACCTCACCAGCACATACGGCAGGTCCGGGGGCCGTAGCCCCCGGGCTTTGCGGCATATGCGTGGCGATCGAGGGAACGATGGTCCCCGAACGCCCGTCTCCAGAAGCGAATGCGGACGGCATCTGCTGACAATGGCGGAGACCCTCCCGCAGTGTTCGCGAAGGCGCGTCTACGATGGAAGCCTTCACGTCACAGCACCCACCTTTGCCTACCTGAAAAGCCCTCAAAAGCTAGTGGGAAGGCCAGACGAATCCTGATGGGGAACTCAATGTCGTTCATCGGCCGTGACATGGCTGTCGACCTCGGGACCGCCAACACGCTGGTGTACGTCAGGGGTCGCGGGATCGTACTCAACGAGCCGTCCGTCGTCGCGATCAACACCAACACCGGTGGCATCCTCGCGGTCGGCGCCGAAGCGAAGAAGATGATCGGGCGCACGCCCGGCAACATCGTTGCCGTGCGTCCGCTGAAGGACGGCGTGATCGCCGACTTCGAGATCACCGAGCGGATGCTCCGCTACTTCATCCTGAAGATCCACAAGCGGCGGTATCTGGCTCGTCCGCGGGTCGTCGTCTGTGTGCCCTCGGGCATCACGGGCGTCGAGCGCCGCGCCGTCATCGAGGCGTCGTCCCAGGCCGGCGCCCGTCAGGTGCACATCATCGAGGAGCCCATGGCCGCGGCCATCGGCTCCGGCCTGCCGGTCCACGAGGCCACGGGCAACATGGTGGTCGACATCGGCGGCGGGACCACGGAGGTCGCGGTCATCTCCCTCGGCGGCATCGTCACCGCCCAGTCCATCCGGGTCGCGGGCGACGAACTGGACAACGCGATCATCCAGCACATCAAGAAGGAGTACTCCCTCCTGCTGGGTGAGCGCACGGCCGAGCAGATCAAGATCACGATCGGTTCGGCGTACGACCTCGACTCCGACGAGCACACCGAAATCCGCGGCCGGGACCTCGTCTCCGGGCTGCCGAAGACCGTGGTCATCTCCGCCGCCGAAGTCCGCAAGGCGATCGAGGAGCCGGTCAACGCCATCGTCGACGCCGTCAAGACGACCCTCGACAAGTGCCCGCCGGAGCTGTCCGGCGACATCATGGACCGAGGAATCGTTCTGACCGGCGGCGGGGCGCTGCTGCGGGGTCTCGACGAGCGGCTGCGCCGGGAGACCGGCATGCCGATCCACATCGCCGAGGACCCGCTGGACAGCGTGGCGCTCGGATCCGGAAAGTGCGTCGAGGAGTTCGAGGCGCTGCAGCAGGTGCTGGACGCCCAGCCGCGCAGATGACATAACTCTTCGATTCCGCCGTACGGGACGATCTCCCCTCGTACGGCGGATCGTTGATATAGAGGCATAAGCTCCCACAAAAGCAGCCCCTCGGGTTTCCCTGGGGCTTCCCGAATTCTTATGAGGAAGGGCACGGCCGCCGCACGTGAGGGACACACGAGAGAGCCGGCTGCTCCTGGTGCTGCTGATCGCCATCGCGTTCGCGTTGATCACGGTGGACATCCGCGGTGGGGAGGACTCGCCCGTCGACGGTGCCCGGCGGGGCGCGGCAACGGTCTTCGGCCCGATCGAGAGCGGCGTCTCGGCCGCGGTCGACCCGGTCGGCAACGCGGTCTCCGCCATCCGTGACTCCGGGGAGCGGCACGACCGGCTCGCCGCGCTGGAGGAGGAGAACGCGGCCCTGAAGGCGCGCCTCGGCAGCGACGACCGCAGCCGCAGCCGCCTCAAGCAGCTCGACAAGATGCTGAAGATCGCCGGCCGGGGCCAGTACGGCATCAAGGGCGCCGAGGTCATCGCCATCGGAGCCGCGCAGGGCTTCTCCTGGACCATCACCATCGACGTCGGCGCCAAGGACGGCATCAAGCGCGACATGACCGTCCTGAACGGGGAAGGGCTCGTCGGCCGCGTCACCACCGTCGGGCCCGACACCGCCACGGTCCTGCTGGCCAGCGACCCCGACTTCACGGTCGGCACCCGGATGGAGTCCGGCGACGAGCTCGGCTTCGCCTCCGGGCAGGGCGACCGTCCGCTGCGCGTCGAACTCCTCAACGGCAAGGCTGAGGTGAAGAAGGGCGACCGCCTGGTCACCTTCGGCTCCCAGGCCGACCGGCCGTTCGTGCCCGGTGTCCCCGTCGGCGTGGTCTCCCGCGTGGACCCCTCCGGCGGCGGGCTGACCCGCACGCTCAGCGTCACGCCGTACGCAGCCTTCACCAAGCTCGACATCGTCGGTGTCGTCGTCGAGGCCCCGAAGAAGGACCCGCGTGACACGGTGCTCCCGCCCAAGCCCAAGCCGACCCCCAGGCCGACGGTGACGGTGACCGTGACGCCGTCACCCGAGGCACCCGTGGACGGCCAGAACCAGCAAGAGCAGTAGGAGCTGTCACCTCATGCGCGTCAACCGGATCCTGCTCTCCTCCGCCCTGGTCGTCGTCGCCCTGGTGATCCAGGTCAGCGTCCTCGCCCGCCTCCACCTGCCGGGCGCCGTGCCCGATCTGCTGCTGCTGACCGTGCTCGGCCTGGCCCTGGTGTACGGGCACGTGGGCGGCGCTCTCGTCGGTTTCGGTGCGGGCCTGCTCGCCGACTTGGCCCCGCCCGCCGACCACGCCGCCGGGCGCTACGCCCTCGTGCTGTGCGTCATCGGCTACCTCGCGGGCCTGGTGAAGCCCGAGACGGGCCAGCTGAAGTCCGCGACCGGCCCCATGGCCGTGGTGGTCGCCGCCGCGGTCGGCTCCACCCTGCTGTACGCGGGGGTCGGCGCCCTCGTCGGGGACACCGCCGCCCGCCATGTGGGCCTCGGCAGCCTGCTGTTCACGGCCGCCCTGTACGACCTGCTGCTCGCCCCCTTCGTCGTGCCGGGGATCATGGCCCTGGCACGGCGCGCCGAGAACGATCCGCTCGCCGAGTCGGCCTCGGCCGCGGCCAGGACCACGGACATCTCCTCCGGCTGGCTCTCCGGCGGCACCGGCCTGAAGATCGGCAGCCAGCGCAACGGGCTGCGCGTGAAGGCCGCCCGGGCGCGGATGGCACGCGCCGGGCGCATCAAGGGGGTCAAGCGGCTGTGAACGCAGGGAAGTTCACCCGAACGGGTCGGTCCAGTAGGAACGCCGGCTCGTGGGCCGGGCGTTCATCACTCGACACCGCACGCACGTGCCCCGGCAGACCGTCGGCTCCGCACACCCGTACGCGCACTGAGAGGGGGAGGCAGCCGCAGTGACCAACATTCCCGAGACTGGCCGGAGCTCACGGGTCCAGATCCGGCTCGTCGTCATCCAGGTCCTCGTCCTCTCCCTCCTGCTCACCCTCGGCGGGCGCCTGTGGTACCTCCAGATCCGCGAGGGCGCCGCCTACGCCAAGGAGGCCTCGGGCAACCACGTCCAGCAGGTCGTGCAGCCGGCCGTCCGCGGCTCCATCCTGGACGCCCGCGGCGTGGCCCTCGCGGACAACGAGACGCGGCTGGTGGTCTCCGCCTCGCGCACCGACCTGCTGAAGATGAAGGACGACGGCAAGGAAGTCCTCGTCAAGCTCGCCAAGGTCCTGGGCATGACGCCCAAGGAGGTCCAGGAGAAAGTCCGGCTGTGCGACGCCGAGACGCCGCAGCCCTGCTGGAACGGCTCGCCCTACCAGCCCATCCCCATCACCGACGAGGCCACCGCCAAGCAGGCCCTCCAGATCCGCGAGCGCGCCGAGGACTTCCCCGGCATCACCGCCGAGCCGGAGGCCGTGCGCCGCTACCCGAGCCCCGGCAAGGCCAACACCGCCCAGGTCCTCGGCTACCTCTCGCCGGTCACCGACGACGAGATCAAGAAGGCGCAGAACACCAACTCGCCGTACCTCCGCTCCGACCAGGTCGGCCGCTCCGGCCTGGAGCGCCAGTACGACAAGGCGCTGCGCGGCAAGGCCGGCGTCACCCGCTACGAGGTCGACAACCTCGGCCGGGTCATCGGCCAGGCCGAGGCCGACCCGGCCCACCCCGGCGACAACCTCGTCACCAGCATCGACTCCCGGGTCCAGCGGATCGCCGAGTACCAGCTGAACGAGGCGATGAAGGAAGCCCGCAAGCAGCACGACCGCAACACCGGCACCAACTACAAGGCCGACTCCGGCGCCGTCGTGGTGATGGAGGCCAAGACCGGCCGCGTCGTCGCCATGGCCTCGAACCCCACCTACGACCCGAACGCCTGGGTGGGCGGCATCTCCGCCAAGGACTACGCCCGGCTCACCGGCAAGAGCTCCAACTACCCGCTGCTCAACCGCGCCATCCAGGGCCAGTCGGCGCCCGGCTCCATCTTCAAGGTCATCCCGACGGCCGCCGCGGTCAACGCCGGCTACTCCTTCAACGGCCCCTACGAGTGCTCCAGCTCGTACTCGATCGGCGGCCAGGTCTTCAAGAACTTCGAGTCCAAGGGATACGGCCCGATCAGCCTCGGCCGCGCCCTGGAGGTCTCCTGCGACACGGTCTTCTACCGGCTCTCCCACGAGGAGTGGAAGCGCGACGGCGGCACCAAGCCGAAGAAGAACGCCAACGACTGGTTCTACAAGACCGCCCACCAGTTCGGCCTCGGCAAGGAAACCGGCATCGACCTGCCCAACGAGGTCACCGGCCGCGTCCCCGACCGCCAGTGGAAGCTCAACTACTGGAAGGCCAACAAGGACGCCTGGTGCCGCACCGGCAAGCGCGACGGCAGCTACGCAGAGAAGATCGCCTACGAGAACTGCCTCGAAGGCAACCGCATGCGCGCCGGTGACTCCGTCAACTACTCCATCGGCCAGGGCGACACGCTCGTCACACCCATCCAGATGGCCACCATCTACTCGGCCATCTCCAACGGCGGCACCCTCTACAACCCCTCCGTCGGCAAGGCCGTCATCAGCGCCGACGGCAAGACCGTCACGCCCATCAAGCCCGAGGCGCACGGCAAGCTCCCGATGAGCCAGAAGACGCGCAGCGAGATAAGCGATGCCCTCGCGGGAGTCGCCACCCGCGGTACGGCCGCCTGGAGGTTCGGCGGCTGGCCGCAGGACAAGATCCCGATGCACGCCAAGACGGGTACGGCGGAGGTCTACGGCAAGCAGACGACCTCCTGGTTCGCCACGTACACCAAGGACTACTCGATCGTCATGACGATCTCCCAGGGCGGTACGGGCTCCGGCGCCTCGGGCCCCGCCGTCCGCAACATCTACAACGCGCTGTACGGCGTCTCCGAGGACGGCGCCATCGACGCGAAGAAGGCGCTGCTGCCGACCCCGCAAAAGGCCCTGCCGAAGGTCAAGACGGACGGCACCATCAGCTCCCCGAAGGTCTCCAAAGACCCGGCCAAGGACCAGCGGGCCGGCAAGAAGGACCCGAACGCCCCGGATCCGCTCCAGCCGGCCACGGCCGCCCCGCCGACACCGGAGAACCGTGACACCCGAAGGCGGCGCCGCCGGGGAAGCCGGAGGTGGCCGGCATGACCGGCGGTGTGAACAGCTTCCAGGTCTCCGGCTACGGGCCCGAGCGCACCGGCTGGACGCGGCTGCTGGCCCGCGACTCGGTGGCGCGCCGGCTCGACTGGCCGATCCTGCTGTCGGCGACGGCCCTGTCGCTGCTCGGCACGCTCCTCGTCTACTCGGCCACCCGCAACCGCACGGAGCTCAACCAGGGCGACCCGTACTACTTCCTCGTCCGGCACCTGCTGAACACCGGCATCGGCCTCGCCCTGATGGCCGGCACGATCTGGCTCGGCCACCGCGCCCTGCGCACGGCCGTGCCCGTCCTCTACGGCTTCTCGGTGCTGCTGATCCTGCTGGTGCTGACCCCGCTCGGCTCCACCATCAACGGCGCCCACTCCTGGATCAAGCTGCCCGGCGGCTTCTCGCTCCAGCCCTCGGAGTTCGTCAAGGTCACGATCATCCTGGGCATGGCGATGCTGCTGGCGGCCCGGGTCGACGCGGGGGACAAGCAGTACCCCGACCACCGCACGGTCGTGCAGGCGCTGGGCCTCGCCGCCGTACCCATGCTGATCGTCATGCTGATGCCCGACCTCGGGTCGGTCATGGTGATGGTCATCATCGTGCTCGGCGTGCTGCTGGCCTCCGGGGCCTCCAACCGCTGGGTGTTCGGTCTGCTCGGCGCGGGCACCCTCGGCGCGGTCAGCGTCTGGCAGCTCGGAATCCTCGACGACTACCAGATCGCCCGCTTCGCCGCCTTCGCCAACCCCGAGCTCGACCCGGCCGGCGTCGGCTACAACACCAACCAGGCCCGCATCGCCATCGGCTCGGGCGGCCTGACCGGCTCCGGCCTCTTCCACGGCTCGCAGACCACCGGCCAGTTCGTGCCCGAACAGCAGACGGACTTCGTCTTCACCGTGGCGGGCGAGGAATTGGGCTTCCTCGGCGGCGGCCTGATCATCCTGCTGCTCGGCATCGTCCTGTGGCGGGCCTGCCGCATCGCCCGGGAGACCACGGATCTGTACGGCACGATCGTGGCCGCGGGCATCGTCGCCTGGTTCGCCTTCCAGACGTTCGAGAACGTCGGCATGACACTCGGCATCATGCCGGTCACCGGCCTGCCCCTGCCCTTCGTGTCCTACGGCGGATCGTCGATGTTCGCCGTGTGGATAGCGGTCGGATTGCTGCAGTCGATCCGGGTGCAACGACCGATGTCGGCCTGACACCGCGCGGGGTGGCCCTCTGCCGCCCCGCGCCCCGGCCGACTAGATTCGGTTCATGGCGGACAGCAAGCGTGAGATCGAGCGGAAGTACGAGTCGGCGGACAGCGGACTGCCCGACCTGACCGGGGTCGCCGGGGTCGCGGCCGTGGTCGACAAGGGTGTGACCCACCTCGACGCCACCTACTACGACACCGGCGACGAACGCCTCGCAGCGTCGTCCGTCACCCTGCGCCGCCGCACCGGCGGTTCCGACGCGGGCTGGCACCTGAAGTTCCCGATCGCCCCGGACGTCCGCGACGAGATCCAGGCCCCGCTCTCCGACACCCTCCCCGACGACCTCGCCGCGCTGGTCCGCTCCCGGGTCCGCGACAGCGAGCTGCTGCCGGTGGTCCGGCTGCGCTCCGACCGTGACGTACGCCATCTGCTCGACGCGGACGGCCGGCTGCTCGCCGAGGTGAGCGTGGACACCGTGCACGCCGAGCGGCTCACGGGGCGCGGCGGAGAAGCGCAGTGGACCGAGGTCGAGGTGGAGCTCGCCGACGGGGGAGACCCGGCCCTGCTCGACAAGGTGGAGAAGCGGCTGCGCAAGGCGGGCGTACGGCCGTCGGCGTCGTCCTCGAAGCTGGCCCGCGCCCTGGCCGACACGGCACCGGGCAAGCGGCGCAAGGCCGCGCCCGCCCGGGAACCGGTGACCGCCGCAGACCACGTGCTCGCCTACGTGCGCACCCAGCGGGACGCCATCGTCGAGCTCGACCCCGCCGTCCGCCGCGACGCCGAGGACTCCGTGCACAGCATGCGCGTGGCGACCCGCCGGCTGCGCAGCACCTTCAAGTCGTTCGGCAAGATCCTCGACCGGACCGTCACCGACCCCGTCGGCGACGAGCTGAAGTGGCTCGCCGGCGAGCTGGGCCTGGACCGGGACCGCGAGGTACTGACCGACCGGCTGACCTCGGCCCTCGACGACGTGCCCGACGGCCTGGTCCGCGGCCCGGTCGCGCAGCGCCTGCACTCCTGGTCCAGCGCCGAGCACCACGGGGCCCGCGGCCGGCTCCTCGGCATCCTGGACTCCCGCCGCTACCTGACCCTCCTCGACACCCTGGACGCGCTGATCGCCGACCCGCCGCTGCTGAAAGCAGCCGGCAAGGCCCCCCGCAAGCCGATCGCCAAGGCCGTACGCAAGGACTTCCGCAAGGTGTCCGGGCTGATCCAGCGGGCGGCGGAGCTGGAACCCGGCACCGACCGGGACGTCGCGCTGCACGAGGCCCGCAAGAAGACCAAGCGCACCCGCTACGCCGCGGAGGCGGCCGGGCCCGTCCTCGGCAAGCGGGCCAAGACCATGGTCAAGTCCATGAAGTCGCTGCAGAACCTGCTCGGCGAACACCAGGACAGCGTGATGGCCCGGCAGGCCCTGCGAGAGCTGTCGGCCGTCGCCCACGCGGCGGGGGAGAGCGCCTTCACCTACGGCCTGCTCCACGAGCGCGAGGAGCAGCGGGCGGTGCGCGTGGAGGCCGAACTGCCCGGCTTCTGGGACGGGATCAAGGACGGTGCGACGGACCTCTGACCTTCCGGCGTTCGGAGGCGCCCCGCGATCGCGTTAGTCTGGATGGTCACCCCTGTCAGTTCAGTCCAGCTCACGAAGGTGCGCGACATGCCTGCCGAAGTCGCTGCGTCGGTCTTCCCGCAGCTCGAAGCTCTGCTCCCGCATGTGCAGAAGCCGATCCAGTACGTCGGCGGAGAGCTCAACTCCACGGTCAAGGACTGGGACTCCTGTGACGTCCGCTGGGCGCTCATGTACCCGGACGCCTACGAGGTCGGTCTGCCCAACCAGGGCGTCATGATCCTCTACGAGGTGCTCAACGAGCAGCAGGGCGTCCTCGCCGAGCGCACGTACAGCGTGTGGCCGGACCTGGAGGAACTCATGCGGGAGCACCGGGTCCCGCAGTTCACCGTCGACAGCCACCGGCCGGTGAAGGCCTTCGACGTGTTCGGCCTGTCCTTCTCCACGGAGCTGGGCTACACGAACATGCTGGCCGCCCTCGACCTGGCCGGCATCCCGCTGGAGTCCAAGGACCGGACCGTCGACGACCCGATCGTCCTGGCCGGCGGCCACGCGGCGTTCAACCCCGAGCCGATTGCCGACTTCATCGACTGTGCGGTGATCGGCGACGGCGAGCAGGCGGTCCTGGAGATCACCGCGATCGTCCGCGCCTGGAAGGCGGAGGGCCGCCCGGGCGGCCGCGAGGAGCTCCTCTTCCGCCTGGCGAAGACGGGCGGGGTGTACGTCCCCGGCTTCTACGACGTCGAGTACCTGCCGGACGGCCGTATCGCCCGTGTCGTGCCCAAGCGCAGCGGGGTCCCGTGGCGCGTGTCCAAGCACACCGTCATGGACCTCGACGAGTGGCCGTACCCCAAGCAGCCCCTCGTGCCGCTGGCCGAGACGGTCCACGAGCGCATGTCGGTGGAGATCTTCCGCGGCTGCACCCGCGGCTGCCGCTTCTGCCAGGCCGGCATGATCACCCGCCCGGTGCGCGAGCGCTCCATCACGGGCATCGGCGACATGGTCGAGCAGGGCCTGAAGGCCACCGGCTTCGAGGAGGTCGGCCTGCTGTCCCTCTCCTCCGCCGACCACACGGAGATCGGCGACATCGCCAAGGGCCTCGCCGACCGCTACGAGGACGACAAGATCGGCCTGTCGCTCCCCTCCACCCGCGTGGACGCCTTCAACATCGACCTGGCGAACGAGCTGACCAGGAACGGCCGCCGCTCCGGCCTCACCTTCGCCCCCGAGGGCGGCTCGGAACGCATCCGCAAGGTCATCAACAAGATGGTCTCCGAGGACGACCTGATCCGCACGGTCGCGACGGCGTACGGCAACGGCTGGCGCCAGGTGAAGCTGTACTTCATGTGCGGCCTGCCGACGGAGACCGACGACGACGTCCTGCAGATCGCCGACATGGCGACGAAGGTCATCGCCAAGGGCCGCGAGGTCTCCCGTTCCAACGACATCCGCTGCACCGTCTCGATCGGCGGCTTCGTCCCCAAGCCGCACACGCCGTTCCAGTGGGCCCCGCAGCTCTCCGCCGAGGAGACGGACGCCCGTCTGCAGAAGCTGCGGGACAAGATCCGCGGCGACAAGAAGTACGGCCGCTCGATCGGCTTCCGCTACCACGACGGCAAGCCCGGCATCGTCGAGGGCCTCCTCTCCCGGGGCGACCGCCGCATCGGCGCGGTCATCCGCGCGGTCTACGACGACGGCGGCCGCTTCGACGGCTGGCGCGAGCACTTCTCGTACGACCGCTGGATGGCCTGCGCGGACAAGGCCCTCGCCCCGTTCGGTGTCGACGTCGACTGGTACACCACCCGCGAGCGCACCTACGAGGAGGTCCTCCCCTGGGACCACCTCGACTCCGGCCTGGACAAGGACTGGCTCTGGGAGGACTGGCAGGACGCCCTCGACGAGACCGAGGTCGACGACTGCCGCTGGACGCCGTGCTTCGACTGCGGGGTGTGTCCGCAGATGGACACGAGCATCCAGATCGGCCCGACGGGCAAGAAGCTGCTGCCCCTGACGGTCAAGAACGCGGCGCCCGCGCCGAGCGGTCACTCGCACTGAGGTGGGCGAAGCGCTCGATCGGGTGATGGAGGCCTGGCGGGGGTGAGCAAGGACGAGGTGTCGGCCGTGCCGGCTTCGGTGGGTGCTTCTCGTCCTGGTCCACCAGTGCCGCTACTCGATCGAAGCGGCTCGCTCCGCTCACCGCTCGCAGAGCAATCAGCGCTTGCCGCCAGAGAAGCCGGTGCCGGACGCCTGGAGCAGCAGCCCGCCAGGCTCGCGTCCGACCTGGCTGGTCGCACGTGGGTTGCTGGTGGCGTGCTGTGGACTGGGTGCCGGAAGGGGCCGCGGTGAGCGGCTCATGGTGCCGCGGCCCCTTCCGGCTGGTCGAGCAAGGGTCATGGTTGATCGTGTCCGCGCGTTCTGACGGAGGACAGCGCTGGGGCGGTTCCCGGGTCACGGGAGCTGTGGCTGTACAGGCGTGCGGGGGCATGCCGAGGGGCCGGTTCGCCGGGCCGCACGGGGCAGGAGGACACCGGTGTCTCTAGGGTGGCGTGAGCGTACTGACCGGTAGGTATAGGTGGTCAAGAGGCGTGCGTGGAATTTCGCGCCAGGGCGGACGCCTCGGAGCGGTGCGTCCGGCACGATGCGTAGTTCCTGCCGGGATGGATGCGGTCGACAAGGCTCGACGGCCCAGCCTCGGCCGGGCATGGCGCAGTCGGGGGAGGCGGTACCAGCGGGAACCGCCACCACCTGTGGCTCCCGGAGGATCTCGCCCGGCCGTGGCGTCGATCTGTGGTGCGCACGGCCGCGGATTGGTGTGCTTGGGCGAGGGTCGGGAATTCTACGGAATGAAAAGATCCGTCAGATAGGTTGGTTCGGCTTCTACTTCCGCATAGCGCCCGGTCTCCTTCGACCAGGCGACGTTCCCAGCGGTGAGCGCGTGGAAGTCCCTGACGCAGCGCATCGCGTCGTCGACGAGGTCGTCGGCGAGGCCGGAACACGTCAGCCGCCCGGGCAGGACCTGCTCGAGATCGATGATGCGCTGGACGTATCCGGCCTGCATCACGGCCACTCGCTCCACCGCCTCCTGGAGGCTGCACCGGTGATGATGGCAGATCACCGTGACGGCGTTGAACGCATAGTCATGCGCGAGTTCTTTGGGCAGCGAGTAGAGATCGTTGATGCAGGCATTCGCGTAGATCACCGCCTCGCGCATGTCCGCGAAGGCCGGGTGAGCATGCAGTTCGTCGGACAGGTCCACACCGGTACCGATCTCCATCAGATCGAGGACGGCGTCGAACGCGAATGAGGCGCGGCGATGGGCGAGATACTGCTGCAGGCCGGGTACGCGCCCTTCCTCCCGATAAATCATGTCGGCCCGGTAGCTGTCGAAGTACCACAACAGGTGCGGGACGAACCTTCGCTGCCATGCGGAAGAACGGACGGCCTTCGTGCGGCGCCACAGATCGGCCAGGGAACGCGCCAGTCGCCCGGCCGAAACGGTTCCGTCGAAGACGGCGAACAACGGCCCGAACGCCTCCCGCCACCGCTCGGGTTGGTAACCGCGCACCGGGTCGTCGTCGAACTGGTCGTCCAACTGGAACAGCCATGCGTTCCACTGGGTGATCAGCGTCAACGCCTCCCGTGAGGCGCTCGGGCACAACCAGGCAGTGAGCCGGTCCACACGAGTGCGCTGCACATGTCGACGTGCCTCCTCGGTGGGCACCAGACCGAACTCGTCCAGCCAGGCCTCCGCGGCCGCCGTCGCCTCTTGGAGTTCCGGATTGAGCGCTGCCGGTACGGGTATGAAGAGGTCCGGAATCCGGAAATTGTCCATACGTCAGCTCGCTTCTCGGTAATCTCTGCCATTCGCGACATCCGGCGGCGTTGCCGATGCGCATGCTCAGGGCCGCATGGAGCATGACCGGGCAGTCCCAGCCACCGACGTAAATTACCCTGCATGATGGTGGCGTTCGACGGAGGTCGCGGTTCTTCGCCGCTCGCTGCCCCTGCATCGGTCAGCACCGTCTCTGCCAGTCAGCCGTCTGGGAGGTGGGTGCGGTGCTGGATGCGCAATGCCTGTGGGAAGAGGCCGGGTCAGAACCGGGTCAGCTGCGGCCGTCGGGCCGGTTCAGACGAGCGAGCAGCAGAGCGACGTCGTCGCCCAGGCCGTGAGCCTTCCGCGTACTGGCGAGGAGGTCGTCGACAACGATCTCCAGGTCCGCAGTGGGAGCGCCTCGCAGCCCCTGGAGAAACCTCTCGGTGCCCTGGTCGATGTCCTTGTTCACGGCCTCGAGCAGGCCGTCGGTGGTCAGTGCGAGCACGCTGCCCGGAGTGATGCGCAGGCGGGTCGTCGGGTACCGCTGCTCCCGGTCGATCCCCAGAGGGAGGCCGCCGGGGACGTCCAGGAGGCGCGGTGGCCTGCGGGGCGTGATCAGCGCCGGGGACGGATGGCCTGCCCGGCACACCAGGAGCGTTCCGTCGGAGGGGTTGAGCGCCATGTAACAGCATGTGGCGAACAGGGCACTGTCCGGGTCCGAGTTCAGCTCGGTCAGCAGGCGGTTGGTGCGTTCCAGGACGGCCGCGGGCGGGTGCCCTTCGTTCGCGTAGGCATGCACGGCGGTACGCAGCCGCCCCATGAGAGACGCGGCGTGAACGCTGTGTCCCTGCACATCTCCTATGACCAGAGCCACCCCGCCGTCGGGCAGGCTGATGGCGTCGTACCAGTCGCCACCGATCCACATGCCGGAGGTGGCGGCCTGGTAGCGGGCGGCGATGGTCACACCCGGCACCGTGAGCGGCCCGCGCGGCAGCATGCCACGCTGGAGCTCGGTGGCGAGTGCGTGTTCCGACTCGTACATGCCGGCTCGCTCCAGTGACTGGGCGAGCAGTCCCATGGCGGCGACCAGGAGGGCCCGCTCCTCGTGCAGAAACTCCTGCGGCTCGGGGAAACTGACGAGGCATGAACTGATGCGGCCGCGCGAGTCCGTCAGCGGCAGTGCGGCCCACGCCTGCGGGGCCGGCTGCGCAAGTGGTGCCAGGTGCGGAAAACCGGTGATCAGTGCGTCCGCGGAGCCGATGAGAACGGGCGCCCTACGTGCGAGTGACTCCTCCACGAGTGTGCGGGCCATCGCGTCGAGGACGCGCAGGGAGTCCTCACCCTGCGCGTCGTCGGCGCATGAGGCGACGACGGTCAACCGGTCTCCCTCCGGGGTGATCACCGCCAGCGCGTCCGCTCCGAACGTACGCAGTCCTGCCTGTGCGGCGGCCATGATGTCCTTGACCGTCACCGCGGCGGCCAGAGCCGCGGTCAGCTCCCGCATCCAGCGTTCACGGGTGGCGCGCTCGTACAACCGCCGCCTCTCCGCCTCGTGGCGTTCATGGACGGCGGTCGTATCCATGACCACTCCGACCATGCGGGCCGGCAGCCCGTCGGCGCCGGGCAGGACGCGGCCCCGGGCTTCCAGGGACCGGTGGCGGCCGTGGCCGGCAGTGACGCGGTACTCGATCTGGTAGTTGCCGCAGGATTCCGCTATCAGTCCCAAGGCATCGCGTACATCGGCCAGATCGGACTCGTGCACTGCGGCCAGGAAGCTCGAGATGTCCGACGGGCCACTCGCGGGCATGCCGTGCAGCGCGAGGGTGATCGGATCGCAGCTCACCTCGCCTGTGGCGATCTCCCAGCAGAAGAAGCCCGCCTGCACGATGCTCGCACTGGCCTGGAAGGCGCTGGGATCGGACTCCTCTTCCCGGAATGCGGCAGTACGTACCGATCCGACGTCGTGCACTAGATCTCCCTGCCGTGGCGTGAACTACTTCCCTTCGAGGGATCAACTGTGCTCAACCGGATCGGCCACGCACTGTAGTGCGTGGCCGATGAAAACCAGCCAGTGGGGCGACCTGAGAGCCTAGGGGGTTGGGACACCATTCCCTCCCAAAGGTGAACGGGGCTCGCGCAGCGGAGTGTGCTTCCGCACGTTCAGGGAAGATCGCCTGATCGACCCGACTGTGGCCGGATCGTGCGCATGGTAGTGACTTTCCTGATCTTGCGCTAGACAGCGCACCCGGGAGACCGCGTAGGGCGGGGCATGCGAAGGCGTTCCAGCGCCCGGACCATCCCGGTCGCTGAACGGGCGACCAACCGGGCCATGGCGAAACGCCCACACCCCTGACGGTCAAGAACGCGGCGCCCGCGCCGAGCGGGCACGGGCACTGAGGGCTGTTCACCGGCTCACCGGCTCACCGGCTCACCGGCTCACCGCAAGAGTTCGCAGATCTTGAACAGCAGCATGGTGATGGCGATGAAGGTGCCCCCTGCCCAGGTGGCCGCACCGAGGATCGTCGCGTGGAGGAGTACGGCCAGCACGCCCGCTGCGAGGCCGGTGAGCAGGCCGATCAGTAAGGCGATGACGATGAGCAGGGCTCGCTGCGACAGTCCTCCGGCCGGGGGAGGCGGTACCTGGGTCATGACACGCCTCCGCCCGGGCTCGCTATTCGCGGGGCCTGGCCGGTGACACAACTCGCGTTACTATCTGCCATGAGGCTTCCTGGTTGAGTCGAGTGGACGAGGTTGCTTCGCGGTGGGGGAGTACTCGGACGATGCTTGCCGGCTGACCGAGCGCTCCCCTTCCTGCTGTGAAAAACTCTTCGCGTTCTTGGCCGAAAACCGGTGTCGAGATCATCGGCATTTCGGCGGCCTTGGCAGTCATGCCTCCTGCCGTCATACTGACGGCCACAGGCTGACTGTGCGTGGTACTGCAGTGCGGGATTGGGGGAGTCGTGACCTTTCCGGATCCGACATCGGAGTGGCGGAAGAGTTCTGCCAGTGTTGGCGAAAACTGCGTCGAAGTCTCTTTGACTCGTCCCGTCAGGGTCAGGGATTCGAAAGTCTCCGAGGGGCCCTGCCTGGCGGTCGGTTCAGCGGCCTGGAAATCCTTTTTGAATTCCCTGCCTTCCTGTTATGCCGTGAGCTGAGGAAGATTTGCGCTCCATTCAGTGATGGGTCGGGCGTAACGGTTCTCGATCTCCCAGAAGGCTTCGAGGTAGTTTTCAACGCTCCGTTGCACACCGACGATCGCCTTGTTGTTGAGGATGACGCTCCCGTCGGGGTTCTCGAGATATACCACCCGTTCCTGATCGGCTTTGGCGAATTCGAAGATGACGTACGGTGAACGCAAGAGCGGGTACAGTCCGCTGCTGAAAGGCACCACCCCGACGCTCACATGATCCAGCGCGCTGACGTTCTGCAGATGCCGGACCTGAGCTTCCATCAACTCGCTGCTGCCCACGACCCTTCGAAGCGCGGCCTCGTCGATCAGGAACCGCAGCTCGGTGCTCGACGATTCGCTCAGCATGCGTTCCTGGCGTTTCATGCGGAGGTCGAGCAGTTCCTCCTTCTCCGGGACCACGGACTGCTGGAGGGCGACGTGCGCGTACTCCTCGGTCTGCAGCAGGCCGGGGATGAACAGCGCCTCGAAGTTCCGGATCACGGACGCGGACGCCTCATAGCCCAGGTAGGACTGGAAACCCTCCGACAGCAGGGAGCGGTACTCGTACCACCAGGGCTGCCGTCGCGCCTCCTCAGCCGCGCGACGCAACTTCTCCGATTCGTCGGATGAGAGTCCGTAGAAGCTGATCAATGCTTTCAGGTCGGTCATGGAGATCTTCACCCTGCCTGACTCCAGGCGCATGACTTTCGACAGGGACCATCCCGTCTCCCGCGCAACATCAGGCTGTGTGTAGCCCGCCTTTTTGCGCGCCTCTTGAAGCTGTGAGCTCAGACGGTGGCGGTGAACCATCGGGTCGGCATCGGGCATGAAAAGCTCCTTCTGGTGCCACGGGTCGGTCCGCCGCCAGGCACTTCGACCGTGTTCAAGACGACCAGTTTCGCAAGGCTACGCGGATTTTTGCTAGGTGTCACTATGCCTCACGGCTCTTCGCTCTGGTCGCCAACTCTGAAAGGGATGCGCGGGATGAGTGGGAAAGAATGAAACATCGATACGGTTCACCGGGACGTGTGATCGATATATTCACTCGCTTGAGTGACTTTGGTTCGTCGACCCCCGGGAATTGCCGGATCCACTCCCCTTGCTCATACGGAAAGTGGAGCAACAGTGACCCCGGCGCTCGCGTCGCGCCTCACGCGCGATGAACCCGGGATGTGAGAGTCCCGCCCTGAGGGGGACTCGCTGATTAGGCCCGGTTGGCGACGCTCCCCCGGGGGGCCGACCCGGTCAGGTTCCCCCAGTTCGGAATGTGTGCTGGGGGAGCCGTCAGATCAGGCGGCCCTCTTCGCAGACTCGCCGGGCGACCTCACGCAGCTTGATGTTCTTCTCCTGGGAGTAGCGGCGCAGCACGTCGAAGGCCTGCTCCTCGGTGAGGCGGTGGCTGCCCATGAGGATGCCCATGGCCTCCCCGATGACGTGGCGCGTGGCCATGGCCTGCTCCATCTGGGCGTGGCTGCGGGCGCTGGAGAAGGCGATCGCCGCGTGCGAGGCCAGCAGCCAGCCGGCGGTCTCGCTGTCGTCCGTGAAGGCGCCCGGCCGGTGCGAGTAGAGGTCGAGCGCGCCGAGATCCTCGTCCTCGGTGTAAAGCAGGAAGCCCATCATGCTCCCGACGCCCAGTTCACGGGCCTGCGCGGCGTAGGCGGGCCAGCGGGGCTGCTCGGTGGTGAAGTCGGCGATGCGGAACACGCGCTGACCGGTGCTGGTGCGGGCCGCGTCGAAGCAGGGACCTTCCGCGAGGCGCTCCTGCAACCGGTCGCTCTCGACGACCAGGTCGTGGGTGGGCGCCAGCGTCTCCACGTTCTTGCCGTGGAGGAGGAGAATGCCGGCCGCGTCGCAGCCCGGCACGCGTTCCGTGGCAGCCCTGGTGATGTGCTGCAGCGTCGCGCCGACAGAGTCCTGGGCGAGCAGGTCGCGCGCCATGGCGGCCATCTCCCGTGCGAACACGCGCCAGTCCACTGTCGTCCTCCTCGGTCCGAGTGCTGGCCATGCATGTCTCTTGCCACGGTGTCACGCGCTGCACACCCCGGCAGCCGCGTGCCATGTTCGTCTTCCCCGCGGACCGACCCTTGCACCACCTATCGAGTTTCGATAGATTTCCATCGTGGTTCGATCGAAGGAGTGGTGATGGGGAGGCTGGCCGTAGCGGGATTGCGCGGGGTGCTCGTGGTGCTGCTCGCCGGATCGTTGTTCGTGCAGGGGGTGATGGTGCCGCTGCTGGCCGCCGACATGGACGGGCTCAGGCCCGAGTACGCCTATCTGCGCACCCCGATCCTGGTGATCACGGTCCTGGGTATCGTGACGGCACAGGTCGTCGTGGTCTGCGTGTGGCGGCTGGTGACGATGGTGCGTCGCGGGACGGTCTTCTCCACCGCCGCCTTCCGCTACGTACACATCGTCATCGGCGCGTTCGTGGCGGCCGCCCTGCTGGTCTTCGCGCTCGCGGTCGTGCTCGCACCGGGCGAGGCCGTGGCTCCCGGGGTGGTCCTGCTGCTGTGCGGGGTCGTCGTGGCCGTGCTCGGCGTCGCGCTGATCGTGCTCGTGCTGCGGATGCTGCTCGCGCAGGCCGTCGCACGCGACATGGAGGCGGCCCAGATGCAGGCCGAGCTGGAAGAGGTCATCTGATGCCCATCGCCGTCGACATCGACGTGATGCTGGCCAAGCGCAAGATGTCCGTGGGCGAACTGGCGGAACGCGTCGGCATCACCCCCGCCAACCTGGCGGTCCTCAAGAACGGCCGTGCCAAGGCGGTCCGTTTCTCGACCCTCGCCGCGCTGTGCGAGGTGCTGGAGTGCCAGCCGGGGGATCTGCTGCGCTGGGAGACGGAGGGGGCGGCCGGCCCTGCGCCCGACCCGACGGCCGACTCGACAATGGCCTGATGGAGAACATCGGCATCCGCCCGGCCCGGCCCGCTGAACTCGCGGCAGTGGCCACCCTCCGCTGGGAATGGCTCGTCGAGAACGGCTCGGAGGACCTCGGCGAACGCGAGGACTTCGTACGGCACTTCGTCACCTGGGCGGGGGAGAACGCCGGATCTCACCGCTGCATGGTCCTCGTCCGGGACGACCGGGTCATCGGCATGGCCTGGCTCGCGGTGGTGCAGCGGGTGCCCACGCCCCGTGCGCCGCGACGGGCCTCCGGCGATCTGCAGTGCGTCTACGTCGTACCCGAGGCGCGGGACGGCGGGCTGGGCGGGCGGCTCATCCAGGCCGTCCTGGACGGAGCACGCGAGCTCGGGCTGGAGCGTGTGACCGTCCACTCCACTACCCGGGCGATCCCCGCGTACGCCCGCAGCGGCTTCCAAGGGTCACCCCGGCTGCTCCAGGCGCAGGTCACCCGCGCGTGAGCCGTATGATCTTGCGGCTGAGCGGGGGAACTGCGGGAGAACGGGGCGGGACTGTGCGGTGCTGGATCCGGACGGGGCACTGAAGGCGTCTACGACGGTATGGATCTGGAGAAGCGACCCCGCGAGGGTTACGAGGCGCGGGTCGATCCGCGAACGAGCACCGCGGCGCAGGGCGTCGCCGAGCGGCCGGCCGGGCCGGCGGCCCGGCACGAGCCCGAGACGCCGGAGGGGTGTCTCGCCGTGGCGATCCGGATTCCCGTGCGGATCATCGTGCTCGTCCTCGTCGTTCCGGTGCGGATGCTGTGGGACGCGCTCGTCGTGGCCGGACGGTTCCTGAACGACGTCCTGCTCCGGCCGCTCGGCCGGGCGCTGCTGTGGCTCGGGCGGGCGGTGTTCGTCTGGCCGTTCGTGGGGCTGTGGCGCTACGTCGCCGTGCCGGTGGGCAAGGCCCTCGGATGGCTCGGCAACGTCCTCGTCGTCGTGCCGCTGGTCTGGCTCTACCGGTACGTGCTGACCCCCGTGGGGCACGCGATCGCGTGGGCCGCCCGGGGTGTCGGTGCCGGGGCCGGCTGGATCGCCAGAGGTGTGGGAGCCGCGCTCGGCTGGGTGTACGCCACCCTGCTCACGCCCGTCGGGCACGCGGTGATGTGGGTTCTGAAGGGGATCGGCACCGGGCTCGCCGCGCTCGGCCTCGGCGTCTGGACGGCCGTGGCGTGGCTGGCGAGGTACCTCGTCGTCGTGCCCGCCGTCTGGCTGTACACCTGGGTGCTCGCGCCCGTCGGCCGTGCGGTCGCCTGGTGCTGCAAGGGGCTCGTGTGGCTGGTGAGCGTGATCGTCACCGGTGTCGGCACGGCCCTCTACTGGATCGCCCGCATCCTGTTCGTCCTGCCCGCGCTCGCCCTCTGGCGCTGGATCCTCACGCCGGCCGGGCGCGTCCTCGCCGTCATCGGCCGGGAGGTGTGGGACGCACTCGGCCACGCCTGGCGCGTCGCCGGGCACATCTCGCTCGCCGTCGGGCGCCTGCTCGCCACCCTCTTCCGGTGGATCTTCGTCGAACCGGTCCGGTGGGTGTACCGCAGCGTGCTGACGCCCGTCGGGCACGTCGTACGGGACGCCGTGCTGCGGCCCGCCGCCGAGGCCGCCCGCAGTGTGCGGCGGGCGACCCGGCAGGCGCTGGCCGCCGCCCGGGAGTCCGTACGCCAGGCCCGCGCCGACTTCCGGCGGATGCTCTTCGGTCAGCCGCGACAGCCGCAGCCCGTCGACCGGAGGGAACCTTCGGGGCGCGAGCCACGTACTCTTGGTAGCAGTACGACCGCTCTCACGAAGGACTGAACGACACTGGGCAAGCGACAGCCCGAAGGCCCGCCGCCCGCACCCGCGGTGCAGCGCATCCGACTGCGTTACACCAAGCGCGGCCGCCTCCGGTTCACCAGCCACCGTGACTTCCAGCGCGCCTTCGAGCGTGCGTTGCGCCGTGCCGAGGTGCCGATGGCCTACTCGGCGGGCTTCACACCGCACCCGAAGGTGTCGTACGCCAATGCCGCACCCACCGGCACGGGCAGTGAGGCGGAATACCTGGAGATCGCCCTCACCGCGCCCCGCGACCCGGAGCAGCTCAGGGCCCTCCTCGACGAGTCGCTGCCCACCGGGCTCGACATCACCGACGCGGTCGAGGCCCGCACCTCGGGGCTCGCCGACCGGCTGACGGCTTCCGTCTGGGAGCTCCGGCTGGACGGAGTGCCGCCGGAGGAGGCCCGCCGGGCGGCGGACGCCTTCAACGCGGCCGAGACCGTCGAGGTCCAGCGCCTCGCCAAGAACGGCGTCCGTACGTTCGACGCCCGCTCCGCCGTGGCGAGCCTGGAGGTCCGCGACCTCACGGAAACGCACAGTTCGCAGGCTGATAGGCCGACCGACCAGCCCTGTGCGATACTGCGGCTGGTTGTTCGGCACGTGACGCCTGCCGTACGACCCGACGACGTCCTGTCCGGTCTCCGCGCCGTGGCCGACCTGGCGCCGCCGGTCCCCGCAGCGGTGACCAGGCTGGCGCAGGGGCTGTTCGATGAAGAGACCGGCACGGTGACCGACCCGCTCGCGCCCGACCGCGAGGCAGCCGAGGCCCACTCAACGGCCGACCCGACTGCCGCCGCGACGGCGCCGGCGTAAGGAAGGTCCCGCGTAGGGACGGACGTCGTAGCGCCGCCCTCGGACTCGGGAGCCACCTGGGTCGGGCAGCGCACCGACCAGAAGACTTTCGCCAGGCCGTACGCATTCGGCGTACGGAACCGGCGAGACAGGACACAGAGAGCTCCCGTGCGGCGCCCGCGCCCCGGACGGCGGCGAACGCGCACAGCGCGCGCCGCGGACGTCACCGGCATCGCCGGACCAGGCGCGGCGCCCGGGAGCCTGACGGGAGATAAGCCCGCATGCTCGAACCGACCGAACCCACAGAGGGTTCCGAACAGAACACTCCCAGCGACACCCTGCCGCCCCGCCGGCGGCGGCGTGCCGCGTCCCGCCCGGCGGGTCCGCCCACCGGTGCCTCCTCCGACGCGCCGGTGGAGACGGTCGCGCCGGCCATACCGGCCGCCGAGGCCGAGGATCTCGCGGCCGACGCCGTAGAGGCCGACGAGGTCGAAGAAGCCACTGCCGAGGCAGTCGAGGCTTCCGGGACGGACACGGCTCCCGAGGCCGTGGAGAGCGACGAGGCCGCCGCGCCCGCTCCGCCCAAGCGGCGTCGCGCCGTGCGCCGGGCCTCCGCACCCGCCGGCGCTCCGGAGGCCGCCGAGGCCGCCGCGACCGTGGTCCCGGTGACCACCGGCACCCCCGCCGTCGCCGAGCCGGCCGAGGCCGCCGCCCCCGCTGAGGTGTCCGAGGACGCCGCCCCCAAGCGCACCCGGCGCCGCGCCACGCGCACCGTGACCTCGCCCGCCGCCCCGGCGGAGGCCGCCGAGACGGTCGCCGCCCCGGCTGAGGCCGACGGCCCGGAGCCGGCGGTCGTGGCCGACGGCGCAGCCGAAGGTGCCGAGGCCGCCGTTGAAGAGGCTGCTCCGCGTCGGACTCGCCGGCGTGCCTCGCGGAAGGCGTCCGCGCCTGCCGGGGCGCCTTCCGCCGCGGACGCGGTGGAGGGGAACGCCGAGGAGGCGAAGGCACCTGTGACCGAGACCCCCGCCGCCGAGCCCGCCCGCGCGTCCGAGGCCACCGCCTCCGGGACCGCTGCCGCCGAGCCCGCCCCCGCTGCCGCCGAGGCCCCCGCCGAAACCGCCGCCGAGGCTGCCGAGCCGGCCGAGGAGAGCGGTCCGCGGCGCCGCCGCCGGGTCGTGCGCCGGGCCGCCGGCGGTTTCGCCGAGCCCGCCCAGCCCGCAAAGGGCGCGCGCGCCTCGAAGGCCGCCCGGGGATCCGCGGACGCGGCCGACAGTGAGAACGAGCCGGCCTCGCGTCCGAGGCGGCCCGCCGTCGCGCTGTTCCAGGCGCCCGTCTTCACCGAGCCCCAGTTCCAGACGCCGGAGCGGGCCGCCGCCGCTGCCGCCGCCGAAGCGGCCGGGGCAGTGGAGCCCGAGGAGCCCGAGGAGTCCGCGCCCGCCGAGGCCCAGCGCGAGGAGCCGGCCGGCGGTTCGCGTCGCCGGCGTCGGCGCCGGGGTGCCGGTGACGACTCCGAGGCACAGTCCCAGGCCCCCGAGACCGCCCCCGTCGACACCACCGCCGACGAGGCGGAGGAGGCCGACGAGGCCGCTGAGGACCAGGCCGACGGTGACGACCAGGAGGAGTCCGAGGGCACCGGCTCGCGCCGCCGCCGTCGCCGGGGCGGCCGCCGCCGCAGGCGCGGTGAGTCTGCCGAGTCCGACGGTGAGGGCGGCGAGGACGCCGAGTCCGAGCAGGGCGCCGCGCAGGACACCGAGGACGGCGCCGAGGAGGACGACGAGGACTCCGAGGACGCCACCGACCGCGACGAGTCCGGCGGAAGCGGCTCCAGCAGCAGCCGTCGCCGCCGTCGTCGCCGTCGCCGTGCCGGTGACTCCGGAACCGAGGCCGAGCCCTCCGACGACGACCCCGAGCGCACGGTCGTCAAGGTCCGCGAGCCCCGCCCCAAGGCCGAGCCGTCCGACGAGGTGCAGTCCATCAAGGGCTCGACCCGTCTGGAGGCCAAGAAGCAGCGCCGCCGCGAAGGCCGCGAGCAGGGCCGCCGCCGCGTCCCCATCATCACCGAGGCCGAGTTCCTGGCCCGCCGTGAGGCCGTCGAGCGCGTGATGGTCGTCCGCCAGCACGGCGACCGCACGCAGATCGGCGTCCTCGAGGACGACGTGCTCGTCGAGCACTACGTCAACAAGGAGCAGTCGACCTCGTACGTCGGCAACGTCTACCTCGGCAAGGTGCAGAACGTGCTGCCGTCGATGGAGGCCGCCTTCATCGACATCGGCAAGGGCCGCAACGCCGTGCTGTACGCCGGTGAGGTCAACTTCGAGGCGCTGGGCATGGCTCACGGGCCGCGGCGCATCGAATCCGCCCTCAAGTCCGGCCAGTCGGTGCTCGTCCAGGTGACGAAGGACCCCATCGGCCACAAGGGCGCCCGTCTGACCAGCCAGGTCTCCCTCCCGGGCCGCTACCTCGTGTACGTGCCCGAGGGCTCCATGACCGGCATCAGCCGCAAGCTGCCCGACACCGAGCGGGCCCGGCTGAAGACCATCCTCAAGAAGATCGTCCCCGAGGACGCGGGCGTCATCGTGCGCACCGCCGCCGAGGGCGCGAGCGAGGACGAGCTGCGCCGGGACGTCGAGCGGCTGCAGCAGCAGTGGGAGGACATCCAGAAGAAGGCCAAGAACGGCAACGCGCCGACGCTGCTGTACGGCGAGCCGGACATGACCGTCCGGGTCGTGCGCGACATCTTCAACGAGGACTTCTCCAAGGTCGTCGTCAGCGGTGACGAGGCGTGGTCGACCATCCACGGGTACGTCTCGCACGTCGCGCCGGACCTCGCGGAGCGGCTGTCGAGGTGGACCTCCGAGGTCGACGTCTTCGCCACGTACCGGATCGACGAACAGCTCGCCAAGGCCCTCGACCGCAAGGTCTGGCTGCCCAGTGGCGGTTCGCTGGTGATCGACCGGACCGAGGCGATGGTCGTCGTCGACGTCAACACCGGCAAGTTCACCGGCCAGGGCGGCAACCTGGAAGAGACCGTCACCAGGAACAACCTGGAGGCGGCCGAGGAGATCGTGCGCCAGCTGCGGCTGCGCGACCTCGGCGGCATCATCGTCATCGACTTCATCGACATGGTGCTGGAGTCCAACCGGGACCTGGTGCTGCGGCGCCTGCTGGAGTGCCTGGGCCGGGACCGTACGAAGCACCAGGTCGCGGAAGTGACCTCGCTGGGGCTCGTGCAGATGACCCGCAAGCGGGTCGGGCAGGGCCTGCTGGAGTCCTTCTCCGAGACCTGTGTCCACTGCAACGGCCGCGGTGTCATCGTGCACATGGAGCAGCCGACGGCCCCCGGAGGCGGCGGCAAGCGCAAGAAGCGCGCGCGTGCCGGTGCCGCCGAGCAGCCGCACGTGCACGAGGCCGTCGAGACCGCCGAGCAGGAGGCCGAGACCGAGTCGGAGGTCGTCGCCGAGGTCGCCGAGCCGGTCGCGCTGCCCGAGCCGTCCTTCGAGCCCGACGAGGAGCTGTACAGCAGTGCCGCCGAGGCGGAGGCAGCGGCCGGCCGTGGCCGGTCGCGGCGCCGGGCGAGCCGGCGGGTGTCGGCTCCGGCGGGCGCCCCGCGCGCCGAGACGGCGGAGCCGAAGGCCGAGCAGGGCAGGGACAAGGCCCGGCGGGGCCGCGGCCGGGCCGAGCAGGCCGAGGCCGAGGTGCCGACGGCTCAGGACGTGACCGCCGAGCAGGAGGTCGCCCGTCCGGTGCAGCCGGAGCCGGCCGCCGAGGCGCAGGCCGAGCCGATGGCCGTGGAGGACCCGGTGGTCGAGGCCGCGCAGGCCGCTCCGGTCGAGGAGGCCGCGCCCAAGGGCCGTACCCGGCGGCGGGCCACCCGCAAGGTGTCCGCTCCGGCCGGTTCTCCGGCGGGGGCCGAGGCGGCCGTGGTGACGGTCGCCGAGACCGCACCGGCGGTGTCCGAGGCCGAGACCGCCGAGGCTGCCGAAGCGCCCGAGCCGGCCGGACAGCCCGAGGCGCCCGCCGAGAGCGCCGCCCCGGTCCGTCCGCGGCGCCGTGCCGTGCGCAAGCCCACGGTGTCCACGGCGTCCGAGGAGACGGCCGTCGTGGTCGTCCCGTCGGCCGCGTCCGAGGAGGTGCCCGCCTCCGGCGGTGCCGTCACGGAGGAGGCCGTCGAGGAGTCGGCCCCCGCCAAGAAGACGGCCCGCAAGACGGCCAAGAAGGCCACCGCGAAGAAGGCCACGGCCACCAAGAAGACGGCCGCGAAGAAGACCGCGGCCAAGAAGACGACGGCCAAGAAGGCGGCGAAGACCACCAAGACGGCCGCCAAGAAGACCGCGTCGAAGAAGACCGTGGCGGCGGAGCAGTCGGCGTCGTCCGCGTCCTCCGTCTCGGCCTCCACCGACGAGGGCTGAGATCCACCGCCTGTGCGACCGGCGTGACCGGTCGCACAGGTGGCGGGCCCGGCTCGGTTTGACCCCTTCGGCCGCGGCCCCGTAACCTTGACCGTCGGCGTGTCGACTGACACGTCACATCCCCGTAAACCTCATCCTCCGGGCGCCGGGCGCCAGGAGAGGCCGCTCGCTGAGTCGGGCGGCTGGCCTGCGGGGGTGCCGTTTCCCGAGCTAGAGAGTGAGTTCCGCGTGTACGCCATCGTGCGCAGCGGTGGTCGCCAGCACAAGGTTGCTGTCGGCGACATCGTTGAGGTTGACAAGATTTCCACTGCCAAGGTTGGCGACTCGGTCGAGCTCTCGACCCTGCTCGTTGTCGACGGCGACGCCGTGACCAGCGACCCGTGGGTGCTGGCCGGCATCAAGGTCCAGGCCGAGGTCGTGGACCACCACAAGGGCCAGAAGATCGACATTCTGCGCTACAAGAACAAGACGGGTTACCGCCGTCGCCAGGGCCACCGCCAGCAGTACACGGCGATCAAGGTCACTGAGATCCCCACGGCTGCGAAGTAAGGGACTGAGGAGAAATGGCACACAAGAAGGGCGCATCGTCCACCCGGAACGGTCGCGACTCCAATGCCCAGCGGCTCGGCGTGAAGCGCTTCGGCGGTCAGGTCGTCAACGCGGGTGAGATCCTGGTCCGTCAGCGTGGCACCCACTTCCACCCGGGCTCCGGCGTCGGCCGTGGCGGCGACGACACGCTGTTCGCGCTCTCGGCGGGTGCGGTGCAGTTCGGCACCCACCGTGGCCGCAAGGTCGTGAACATCGTTCCGGTCGCCTGATCGGAAACTTTCGCGAGGCGGACCTCACTTCCCTCACGGGAAGCGGGTCCGCCTTTCGCGTGTTACCCCTAGACATTCCCGCAGTAACTGGAGGCACATCCCATGACCACCTTCGTGGACCGCGTCGAGCTGCATGTCGCCGCGGGTAGCGGAGGCCACGGCTGTGCCTCCGTCCACCGTGAGAAGTTCAAGCCCCTCGGGGGGCCGGACGGCGGCAACGGCGGACGTGGCGGGGACGTGATCCTCACCGTCGACCAGTCGATCACCACGCTCCTCGACTACCACCACTCGCCGCACCGCAAGGCCACCAACGGCAAGCCCGGCGAGGGCGGCAACCGCTTCGGCAAGGACGGGCAGGACCTCGTCCTGCCGGTTCCGGACGGCACGGTGGTGCTGGACAAGGCGGGCAACGTCCTCGCCGACCTGGTCGGGCACGGCACGTCGTACGTCGCCGCGCAGGGCGGCCGGGGCGGGCTCGGCAACGCGGCGCTGGCCTCCGCCCGGCGCAAGGCGCCCGGCTTCGCGCTGCTCGGCGAGCCGGGGGACATGCGGGACGTCGTCCTGGAGCTGAAGACGGTCGCCGACGTGGCGCTCGTCGGGTACCCGAGCGCCGGCAAGTCGTCGCTGATCTCGGTGCTGAGCGCCGCCAAGCCGAAGATCGCCGACTACCCCTTCACCACCCTCGTGCCCAACCTCGGTGTCGTCACGGCCGGTTCGACCGTCTACACGATCGCGGACGTGCCCGGGCTGATTCCCGGGGCCAGCCAGGGCAAGGGCCTGGGCCTGGAGTTCCTGCGGCACGTGGAGCGGTGCAGCGTGCTCGTGCACGTCCTGGACACCGCGACGCTGGAGTCGGACCGCGACCCGGTCTCCGACCTCGACATCATCGAGGAGGAGCTGCGGCAGTACGGCGGGCTGGACAAGCGGCCGCGGATCGTCGTCCTGAACAAGATCGACGTACCGGACGGCAAGGACCTGGCCGAGATGGTGCGGCCCGACCTGGAGGCGCGCGGCTACCGCGTCTTCGAGGTGTCGGCCGTGGCGCACATGGGCCTGAAGGAGCTGTCGTACGCGCTCGCGGAGTTCGTGGCGAAGGCGCGGGCCGCGAAGCCGAAGGAAGAGGCCACCCGGATCGTGATCCGGCCCAAGGCCGTGGACGACACCGGCTTCACCGTGACGCGCGAGGCCGACGGCCTGTTCCGGGTGCGCGGCGAGAAGCCCGAGCGCTGGGTGCGCCAGACCGACTTCAACAACGACGAGGCCGTCGGCTACCTCGCGGACCGGCTCAACCGGCTCGGTGTCGAGGAGCAGCTGATGAAGGCGGGCGCCCGCGGTGGCGACGGCGTCGCCATCGGCCCCGAGGACAACGCGGTCGTCTTCGACTGGGAGCCGTCCATGACGGCCGGGGCCGAAATGCTCGGCCGGCGCGGTGAGGACCACCGGTTCGAGGGGGAGCGGCCGGCCGCGCAGCGCCGCAAGGACCGGCAGGCCGAACGGGACGAAGCGCAGCAGGAGTTCGACGACTTCGAGCCGTTCTGAGTTAACAAAGAGCAAATTCGCAACGGACTTGGGTGCAACCAAGCCGTTCTCCGGTGAGTCGTACAGGGCGGTGCGGTGAGGATCTTGTTCCTCGCCGCACCACAACTGCCCAGCGGATCAACGGAGTCGACGTGCCACAGTCCATGAGCAAGCGCAGGGTCGGCCGGACGGTCGCGGCGGCCGTCGCCGTCGTCGCGGCCGTGACCACCCCGGTGGCCGCGCACGCCGCCCCCGCCGCCCCGTCCGTCGCCGAGAAGAAACTCCGGGACGACTTCAACGGCGACGGCTACCAGGACCTGGCCGTCGCGGCCCCGCACGGCAAGGTCGACGGGCAGGGCCAGGCCGGGTACGTGGCCGTCGTGTACGGCTCGGCCAAGGGCATCGACCTGACGCACCAGCAGGTCATCAGCCAGAACACCCCGGGCATACCCGGTGCCGCGGAGACCAACGACGACTACGGCGACGGTCTCGCCGCCGGCGACCTCGACGGCGACGGCTACGCCGACCTGGTCGTGGGCGCCCCGGGTGAGGGCGTCGGGGAGGTCACCTACGCCGGTACCCTCGCCGTGCTGTGGGGCGGGAAGCGGGGCCTGTCGGGCGGTACGGCCGTGGCCACCGGCACCGAGGAGGACCGGGTCGACGCCGAGACCCCCTCGCTCGGCGACTTCAACGGCGACGGCCATCTGGATCTCGCCACCGGCAACCGCCTGCTGTACGGGCCGTTCGACCGCACCACCGGCGCCGCGCAGAGCCGGACCCTCGCCATCGAGTCCGAGTACTTCACGGACGACGTGGCCGCCGGGGACATCGACCACGACGGCATCACGGACCTGGTCGCGCTCATCCACGACCGCAACAACGACGACATGCACGACCCGGACTACAAGCACCGCCGCGCGGTCTACCTGCGGGGCACTCCCGACGGCCTGAGCGCCCCCGCCCCGCTGAACAACCCCGACGGCACCCGCATGCGCGGCGGCGAGCGCCTCGGCGTAGGCGACGTGGACAAGGACGGGTACGCCGACCTCGTCATCGGCCGCCCGAACGACGGCTTCGGCGAGGTCGATCTCGACGACCCGCTGCTGAAGGGCGGTCAGATCGGCGTCGTGCACGGCTCGGCCGACGGCCCCGACACCTCCCGCACCACGATCATCACGCAGGGCACCCCCGAGGTGCCCGGCAGCTCGGAGTGGGCCGACGGTTTCGGCGGCGGCCTCTCCGTCGGCGACGTCAACGCCGACGGCTACGCGGACGTCACCACGGGCAGTGCGAGCGAGGACCTCGGGGACGTGTACGCGGCCGGCCAGGTCACCGTCCTGCGCGGCGGCAAGAAGGGGCTCACCGGGGAGGGCGCCTACAGCATGAACCAGAACACCAGGAACGTCCCCGGCACGGCGGAGCAGAACGACTTCTTCGGCAGCGACACCACGCTGCTCGACGTCAACGGTGACGGCAGGGCCGAGCTGTTCGCCGGCGCCCCGGGCGAGAACCGGGACGGCGGAGTCTGGGCGTTCCCCAACCCGGTCAACACCCCCACCGCGACCGGCTCGGTCAGCTTCGGCGCGGGCACCCTCGGCACGGTCAGGAGCGGCTCCGGACTCGGCGCGGGTTTCGCTCGCTGACCCGGTACTGATCACCTGTCAGACTCGCCCCGGCAACGGCTTGTTCCGATGCTGGCGGCGAGTCTCTCTTTGTCTGCTTAGTTGTCATGTACGTGAACCCCGGCGTTCAGCGGGCGGACCGCCCGCGAACGTGAAGCTTCCCAGTGTCCAAGTGGCCAGCGAGGTAAGGGAGTCAGCCGATGACAGCAGGATCGCCCGACCGACGCCGCTTTCTGACCGCCGGCGCCGCGGTGCTCGGCGCCGCCGCCTCCGCCCAGCTCTGGCTTCCGGCCGCCGCCCGCGCGGCCGAGACGCCGCTGCCCGACGGTGTGTTCAGCCTCGGCGTCTCCTCAGGCGACCCGCTGCCCGACGGCGTCGTGCTGTGGACCAGGCTGGCCCCCGACCCGCTGAACGGCGGCGGTATGCCCGACCGGGTGGTGCCGGTGGAATGGCAGCTCGCGGAGGACCACCGGTTCAGAAAGCCCGTCCGACGGGGCACCGCCCAGGCCCGGCCCGAGTACGGGCACAGCGTTCACGTGGACGTACGCGGGCTGCGCGCGGACCGTACGTACTGGTACCGCTTCCGCACCAGCGGGCAGCTCTCTCCCGTGGGCCGCACCCGCACCGCGCCCCACCCCCACAGCTCCGGTGGCTCCCTGCGCATGGCTCTCGCCTCCTGCCAGAACTGGCAGCACGGCTACTTCACGCCATACGCGGACATGCTCGACCAGGACCCGGACGTCGTGGTGTTCGTCGGCGACTACATCTACGAGTCCACGCCCTCGGCGACGGCCCTGCGGCGGCACGAGGGCACCGGCGAGCCGTTCAGCCTCGTCCAGTACCGCAACCGGTACGCCCAGTACCGGACGGACCCCGATCTCGCGGCGATGCACGCCAACGCGCCCTTCGTGGTGACCTTCGACGACCACGAGGTGGACAACGACTTCGCGGGCGAGATCCCGCAGGACCCCGACAAGCAGCCGCACGACGCGTTCGTGGCCCGGCTCACCGCGGCCTACCAGGCGTTCTACGAGCACATGCCGGTGCGTGCCACCGCCGTCCCGGACGGCCCGCACATCCGGATGTACCGCCGCCTGGAGTTCGGCCGCCTGGCCCGGCTCAACGTCCTGGACACCCGCCAGTACCGCAGCGACCAGGCCACCAGCCAGGAAGGCGCCCAGGACCCGTCGCTGACCATGCTCGGCGCGCGGCAGAAGCAGTGGCTGCTGAACGGGCTGCAGGACTCGCCCGCCCGCTGGAACCTCATCGCCTCCCAGATCATGATGGCCGAGACGGACCTCAAGGTCGGCGAGGGCAAGCTCTGGTTCTACGACGCCTGGGACGGCTACCAGGCCGAACGCAACCGGTTCCTCCAGGAGTTCCGGCAGGTCCGCAACCCGGTCGTGCTCTCCGGCGACCGGCACCTGACGATGATCAGCGACCTCAAGGAGGACTACGCCGACCCGGACTCCGGGGTCGTCGGAGCCGAGTTCGTCGGCACCTCCATCTCCAGCAACGGCGACCAGGACCAGGAGGCCTTCCGCAGGGAGTGGGACCCGCGGCGCCCGGACAACCCGCACTGGAAACTGCTCGACGCGCACCGCGGCTACCACCTCTTCGACGTCCACCGCGACCGCATCGACGCCCAGGTCAGGGTGGTCGACACGGTTCGGCAGGCCACGGCGACCCCGAGCACGCTGGCCCGGCTGAGGGTCCGGGCGGGCCGCCCGGGCGTCGAGGTCGTCTGACCGCACCCGCGTGGCGCGTGAGCCCGGGACTCCTCCGCGGAGTCCCGGGCTCACGGCGTATGGCCCGGCCGAGACCAAAACGCTGCGGAATCTTGATCCGGAAATCGGCCGTGACACCGGGCACACCCGCAAAGCGCGTACCGTGCACCGGACATCGTCCAAGGAACTCGTGCGGGTCCTCGGTCGCCGCCGGCGCAAGCGGCTTCGGCGTCGCTGCGCTTCTGTGGAGTTACTCACAGCAATTCCCGGGGCGGCCGCAGCGCCGGCGGAACCGTCTCGCCAATCACCGGCGTCACCAGGTGAATGAGGGGTTGCGCGCACATATGCGGTGGAGGTCGCTCACCTTGCATTGCGGTAACCACAAGTGGGACCATTTCGAAGTTCCCTGTCGCCCCAAGGTAGGTCACCTGTGTCCCAGCACATAGCCAAGCCCCGTACCACCGCAGTGATCCTGGCCGGTGGCACCGGTCAGCGCGTGGGTCTGTCGATCCCCAAGCAGCTGCTGAAGATCGCCGGCAAGGCAGTCATCGAGCACACGCTGGCCACCTTCGAGAAGGCCGACTCGATCGACGACATCATCGTGCTGATGGCGCCGGGTTACGTGCCCGACATCGAGAAGATCGTCGCGAAGGCCGGATTCAAGAAGGTCTCGAAGGTCATCGAGGGCGGCTCCACGAGGAACGAGACCACCGAGCGCGCCATCGCCGCGCTGGGCGAGGGCCTGGCCGAGGGCGAGGACGCCAACGTCCTCTTCCACGACGCCGTGCGCCCCCTGCTCTCGCAGCGCGTCATCGACGACTGCGTCGTCGCCCTGGAGCGCTTCCAGGCCGTCGACGTGGCCATCCCGTCCGCGGACACCATCATCGTCACGCGCACGCACGGCGAGGACGGCGAGTTCATCACCGAGATCCCGGACCGCTCCCGGCTGCGCCGCGGCCAGACGCCGCAGGCTTTCAAGCTGTCCACGATCAAGCGGGCCTACGAGGTCGCCGCCGGCGACCCCAACTTCCAGGCGACCGACGACTGCTCCGTCGTGCTCAAGTACCTGCCGGACGTGCCGATCCACGTCGTCGCGGGTGACGAGTACAACATGAAGGTCACCCAGCCCGTCGACGTCTTCATCGCCGACAAGCTCTTCCAGCTCGCCTCCACGGCCGCGCCCGAGCAGGTCTCCGAGGAGGCCTACCGCGAGCTGCTGACCGGCAAGACCATGGTCGTCTTCGGCGGCAGCTACGGCATCGGCAAGGACATCGCCGAGCTCGCCGAGTCCTACGGCGCCAAGGTCTACGCCCTGGGCCGCTCCACCACCGGCACCCACGTGGAGAACCCGGAGGAGGTCGACGACGCCCTGTCCAAGGCCTACGCCGAGACGGGCCGCATCGACTACGTGGTGAACACCGCCGGTGTGCTGCGCATAGGCAAGCTCGCCGAGACCGACAACGCCACCATCGAGGAGGCGCTGAAGGTCAACTACCTGGCCCCGGTGCAGATCGCCCGGTCGTCGTACAAGTACCTGTCCGAGACCAAGGGCCAGTTGCTGCTCTACACCTCCAGCAGCTACACGCGCGGCCGTGCCGAGTACAGCCTGTACTCCTCCACCAAGGCCGCCATGGTGAACCTCACCCAGGCGCTGTCCGACGAGTGGGCCGGCGACGGCGTCCGCGTCAACTGCATCAACCCCGAGCGCACCGCCACCCCCATGCGCACCAAGGCCTTCGGCCAGGAGCCCTCGGGTTCCCTGCTGTCCTCCGAGGCCGTGGCCCGCACCTCGCTCGACGTGCTGCTCTCCGAGCTCACCGGCCACGTCATCGACGTCCGCCAGCAGGACCCGACGGCCGGCGCGGCCCGGGCCTCCGGCTTCGAGCAGGCACTGGCCACGGTGCTGGACCGGCAGGACGGCGTGTAATAATTGGCGCCAAATAGACTTCAGTAATTCAGGCCTCTGCGCCCTCCTGTTAACGGGTTTTCGTCGACAGGAGTGTTCGCAGGGGCCTGAATCCATACAGTCTCGCGAATATTCACAGACCAGCCGCATTCTCGAACCAAGACCGGCACACCCCTCCCAAGAGCAGGTTTCTCCGTGATATCCACCGCTATTCGCGTCGCCCGGGTGGGCAGCGCGGCCGAGCTGGCCGCGGCGGTCCTCATGGTGGCGGGCTTCCCCGCCCTCATGCTGGCCGCGCTCGTCCCGAGCGTTCCCGCCTTCGCGGCAGCGGCCGCCGTGACGTACCTGGCGGACCACTATCTGCACCGCAAGGGCAGCTACCTGATCAACCGCCTCGGCAAGGTGCGGGCGGGCCTGTCGATCCGCTTCCTGATCCGGCAGCTGCTGCTCGTCCTGCTGCTGGCCCGGCTGTCCCTCGCGGACAACCTGATCTACTACGGGGCGATCGCCTGCTTCATCGCCTTCTACGGTCTGCAGGCCCCGCACGGCGCGCTCGTCCAGCTGATACGCAACCGCCGCCGCATGCCGGTCGCCACCCGCAACGTCGACCTGGCCTCCCGCATCCGCATCCCGGACGCCCCGCCCCGCAGGCTGCTGCACCGCTCCGCCGAGAAGATGCTCCACCTCGACCTCGCGGCGGTCGTCGGCATCCTGGTCGCGGCCCAGGTCAAGTCGGCCCTGATCGGCTTCATCGGCATCGGCGTCACCGTGGCCGTGGCCACCCTGTACGTCCTGACGCTGGTGCCGTACGTGCGCGGCCGGAAGATCCCGCCGAACGCCGAGAAGGTCCTGGCCGCCGTCGACGACTGGCTGGGCGAGTACAAGCCCGAGACGGTCCTGTACTTCTCCGGTTCGAAGGACTCCGCCTACCAGGTCAACATGTGGCTCGACACCATGGAGAAGCTGGAGTCCAAGCCGCTGATCATCCTGCGTGAGCGGGCCATCCTGAACAATCTGGCGCCCACCACGGTCCCCGTCATCTGCGTGCCCGGAGGGGTGCACCTGATGAACATGGACCTCTCCACGGTGCGCGTCGCGCTCTACGCGGCCAACGTCGGCAAGAACATCCACATGCTGCGCGTGCCCACCATCAAGCACGTCTTCATCGGCCACGGCGACAGCGACAAGCTCGCCAGCGTCAACCCGTACAGCAAGGTCTACGACGAGGTGTGGACGGCCGGCCGCGCGGGCCGCGACCGCTACGCCATCGCCGACGTCGGTGTCCGCGACGACGACATCGTCGAGGTCGGCCGCCCGCAGCTCGCCCCGATCCAGACCTGGCAGGGTGTGCCCGAGGGCCGTATCCCGACGGTGCTGTACGCCCCCACCTGGGAGGGCTGGGACGGCAACCCGGGCAACACCTCGGTCGTGCTGGCCGGCGAGAACATCGTGAAGCAGCTCGTGCAGGCCGACCCGCCGGTCCGCGTCCTGTACAAGCCGCACCCCTTCACCGGCAACGTCAGCAAGGAGGCCGGCGCCGCGCATCGGCGGATCACCGCCCTGGTGCAGAAGGCCGCCGCCGAGCGCGCCATCGACAGCCGGTTCATCCCCGACACCGCCGCCCAGGCGCAGGCCAAGGCCGAGCTGGACCGGATCCAGGCCCGGCTCGCGCAGCTGTCCGGCTCCGGCGGCGACCGTGGCGACGAGGCCGTGGCCACCCGTGACGGGCTGATCGACGTCGCCCGGCACGAGGAGGTCGCCCGGCTGCGCGCCGAGTGGAACGACGCCTACTGGCGTTCCTTCCCGTCCTGGGAGCACCGCGTCATCACCGGCGCCGAGCCGCGGCTGTACGACTGCTTCAACGTCTCCGACGCCATGGTCTCCGACATCTCCAGCGTGGTCTCCGACTTCATCGCGAGCGGCAAGCCGTACGCGGTCACGGACTCCGCCGAGGTGGGCGTCGAGGAGTTCAAGCGGAACAACACCGCTGTGCGGGCGGCGGTGATCCTGTCCAACAGCGCATCCGAGCTGGGCGAGTTGCTCGGTGCGGTCCGCGCCCCGGACGCCGACCCGCTGGCCGAGGACCGCAAGGAGCTCAAGCAGTACCTGCTGGGCCCGGACGAGCCGACCTCGCTGGAGCAGTTCAACACCGCCGTCGCGAACCTCGCCCTCAAGGCCGAGACCCGCAACCGCGGCCAGCAGTCGCGGGACGCGGCCGCCCTCGCGGAGAGCGAGGCCGAGCTGGCGAACGCCGTGCCCGGGCAGCGGGTGGCCACGGCCGGTGACACGGACGAGGTCGGTACGGCCTGAACTTCCGCCGCCGACTGAAGAGTTCGGCCCCGAGGAGCTTCTCCTCGGGGCCGAACTCTTTCTGCTTCCCGGGCCGTGCCGGTCCATTGTGTGACGTGTCCCACTAACACCCGTGTGCGAGGCAACCGCTTGCCTCGATCACCCGTCTATCAGGTAGCGAATGAGGCGATACGGGGGGAATATCCCATTGACTAGGGGGAAACGTGACCGTGACGCAGCCTGATGTGAGTGTGATCATCGGTGCGTACGAAGCGATGCCGTATCTGATCGAGTGCCTCTCGTCCGTCGAGGCACAGACCATCGATCCGACGCGCGTCGAGGTCATCGCCGTGGACGACGGTTCGACGGACGGAACGGGGGAGTACCTGGAGGAGTTCGCCGAGCGGGCTCCCATGCACGTTCTGGTGATCCGTCAGGAGAACTCCGGCGGCCCCAGCGGCCCGCGCAACGTCGGCCTGAGCAAGGCCACGGGGCGCTACGTCTTCTTCCTCGACGCCGACGACCGGCTGGGCCCCGAGGCCCTGGAGCGCATGGTCGGCATGGCCGACCGGGCCGGCACGGACGTGGTGCTCGGCAGGGTCGAGGGCGTCAACCGCTCGGCGCCGAAGTCCATGTGGGGCAAGACGGTGGAGCGGACGGACGTCTTCTCCTCCAACATCAAGTTCACGCTCAGCGCGCAGAAGCTGTTCCGCCGTGAACTGCTGGACCGGCACGGCATGCGCTTCGACGAGTCGCTGTTCACCGGCGAGGACGCACTGTTCACCATGGAGGCGTATCTCCGGGCGGACGGCGTCTCCGTGGTAGCCGACCACACCTGCTACTACCTGGTCGGCCGCGACGACGGCAAGCACGTGACGAAGAGCGGCAGTTACACGCTGCGCTTCGACTCCGCGCGGGCCTTGATGGAGCTCATCGCCGAACTCGTTCCCGCGGGCGGCCGGCGTGACCAGCTGATGGTCCGGCCCTTCCTGGTCACGCTGCTGCCACAGTTCGGGCCGAAGTACCTGACGGACAGCGAGGAGATACGCCGGCACAAGTTCGAGCTGGCCAAGCCGCTGATGGACACCTACTGGACCGAGGGCGTCGCCCACCGGCTCAAGGTCCACGAGCGGCTGCGGCTGCACCTGGTCGCCGAGCAGCGCCCGGAACTGCTCCTGGACGTGGTGAAGTTCGTCAAGGCCAAGAAGCAGGCGGCGGCCCTCCTGGAGAGGAAGGGCCGCCGGGTGTACCTGGCCTACCCGCACTTCCGGGACCGCGCCGCGGGCGTCCCCGACTCCGTGTACCTCGCCGAGCCCCGGGAGGCCCGGGCCTTCCCGGGCTACCGCGAGGGCGGCGTCGACACCTTCGTACGCCGGGCGGTGCGCAAGGCGCGGCGGGTCATCACCTCACGAGAGGTGCGGCACGCGGCGTGACCGGGCCTGCCGCCGCTCAGCGCGGCGCGGTCGGGATCTCGGTCGCGGTGCGCTGACCGGGCACCGCGGCCAGCCGCTCCGCCACCCGGACCCGGTGGTCCCGGGCCTCCCCGCACAGCGCCCGGACGGCGTCGTTGAAGCGCTCCTGTGACGACGGCTCCGCCGGGCCGAGCAGACGCAGCTTCAGCTCGGCCCGCGCCCCGGCCAGTTCGTCGCGCTCCGGGTGCCGGACCGCCTCCAGCAGACCCGGCACCCCGGCGGCGTCGGGCGTCAGCACCGTCGCCGCCACCACCGTCGGGAACGCCGCACGGAAGGCGTCCTCGGGCAGCCCGCTGGTGTTGGCCACCGCGTACGGCTTCTCGCTCGCCAGGAAGTCGCTGATCACGCTCGACACATCACTGATCAGCAGATCGGCCACGTTGAAGCAGGAGTACAGCGCGGGCCGGGCGTCCGTGATGATCTGGTGCTCGCCCTCCGGCAGCGAGGCCCAGTACGCCTCCTCCCACGCGGCCGTCGCGCGTGCCACCGCCTCCGCGCGGCCCGGCTCCGGCGCCGACTGCACCAGCATCCGCTCCACGGTGTCGGCCCCGGTCCGGAAGACCGACGTCGTGAGCCGGTCCAGCTCGGCGGCGCAGCGGGCGAGTTCCGCGCTGTCCGAGGGGTGCGCCCCCGGCCGCTCCCGGTTGGCCGCCCGGATCAGCTCCCGGATCCGCAGATCGGCAGCGCCCGCGCGCGGGTCCACCGAGCCCGTCAGCGGATGCGGCTTGTACAGCAGCCGCACGCCCGGGTCCGCGAGCAGCGCCCGCACCAGGTTCTCGCCGGCCGCGATCACCGACGTGTTGCCGGGGTTGCCGTCCCAGCCCTCCCAGGTCGGCGCGTACAGCACGGTCGTGCGTGACCCGGCCGGCGGCCCCGCGTACGGCAGCACGCCGTCCAGCTGCGGGCGGCCCGTCTCCACCACGTCCTTGTCCTCGACCCCGACCTCGGCCAGCGCGTACCGCTCGCGCGCCGCGGGACCGGCCACCCACACCTCGTCGTACGCCTTCGCGTAGGGGTTGCAGGAGGAGAGTTTGTCGCTCTCGCCGTGGTTGACGAAGGTGTGCTTGATCGTGGGGATGCGCAGCACCTGGGAGGTCTTGCCGGAGTTCGACGGGTGGATGAGGACCTGCAGGGTGGAGTGCTCCAGGCGCATCAGCGTCGACACCTTCGGCAGGCACACGATCGGGATGTCCGTCGCCGCGATCTTCTGCACCATGAACCGCTCGCGCAGCACGATGACCGGCCTGCCCTCCAGTCCGGCGAGCGGCGCCAGCCACATGTTCGCCTGGTAGGCCGAGGCGGCACCGCCGGAGAAGTACAGCCCGACGGTCGGCCGGTAGTCGGCCAGCCACGCGTCGAACCAGTCGAGCACCTCCTGCTCGTCCGCCGGACGACGGCCCGGCAGCAGCCGCAGGAGCAGCGCGCCGAGGCCCGTCAGCCCCAGGGCGAGGGAGAGGGCGATGCCCGCCGCCGCGTACACCGGCCGGTCGCCCAGTGCGCTGGCCAGCAGCCCGGCCGTGGCCGGCAGGCCGAACACCAGCAGCCGGTGCCCGGGACGGCACAGCAGCACGGACGGGGCCGGGGACAGCCGCAGCGCCGAGGCGTCGATGTTCCGGGTGACCACCGGCAGGGTGCGGGTGCGGCGCACCAGTACGGAGACCGCCTGGATCGCGCAGTGCAGCACGTAGAAGACGAGCAGCCCGGCCACCAGCGGGGCGTACACCGTCTCCCGGTCCTGCTCGCCCAGCCGCAGCAGGGCCACGACCAGCAGCAGGTCCCGCAGGACGTGCCGCACGCTGATGTCCGCGTGCGACTTGGCGAACAGCGACAGCACCCCGCGCTGCCAGCGGTACAGGACGCCCTCGGTGGCCAGGGAGACGACCGTCGCGGCGATCAGCAGCGGAACGTCCGGCAGCAGCGCCGCGACCGCCTGTGCGGCGAACGCGGCGGCCAGGACGACGGTGACCAGCCCCTTGAGAAGGGCCTGCGGGCGGGGGAGAGGTACGGGCACTGCGGTCACTCCAGGAGCGTCGGGTCGGCGCAGGTCGGCCGTCCGGGTTAACGCGCGGCGACCTCCTGACGACACGCGCGTGTCGTCAGGGCGTGGGGGCGGCCGCCGCCGCGTGTCGTCGGACCGTAGCGGAAGACCGTGTTCCTGTCGTGGGCGGGGCCGGAAAAAGTAAGATCGGCGGCCCGTCGCGCGGCGGACCGGAGGAACGCGCCCGCCGTCCCGTGACGCGGGCGGCACCGTCCGTAGCGTGGACCGGCGCCGCACCCCGTCCGGCCGTCCCGTAGATTTCCTGGTGAGGGAGCGAATCGACGCGAGGGGACGGACGGCGACGTGGCAGGGGCAAGGCAGGCCGTGGGCGAGGCCCGCAGGATCGTCGTCAAGGTCGGGTCCTCCTCGCTGACCACCGCATCGGGCGGCCTGGACGCGGACCGCGTGGATGCGCTGGTCGACGTCCTCGCCAAGGTCCGCAGCGGCGGGGAGCGCGAGATCGTCCTGGTCTCCTCGGGCGCCATCGCCGCCGGCCTCGCCCCGCTGGGCCTGCGCCGCCGCCCCAAGGACCTCGCCCGGCAGCAGGCCGCCGCCAGCGTCGGCCAGGGCCTGCTGGTCGCCCGCTACACCGCCTCCTTCGCCCGCTATGGTGTCCGCGTCGGGCAGGTCCTGCTGACCTCCGACGACATGAGCCGCCGCTCGCACCACCGCAACGCCTCGCGCACCCTCGACAAGCTGCTGGCGATGGGCGCCTTCCCGGTCGTCAACGAGAACGACACCGTCGCCACGGACGAGATCCGCTTCGGCGACAACGACCGCCTCGCCGCCCTCGTCGCCCACCTCGTCCACGCCGACCTGCTGGTCCTGCTGTCCGACGTGGACGGCGTCTACGACGGGGACCCCGCGAGGCCCGGCACCTCCCGCATCGGCGAGGTGCGCGACCCCTCCGACCTCGCGGCCGTCGAGATCGGCAGCACGGGCAAGGCCGGCGTCGGCACCGGCGGCATGGTCACCAAGGTCGAGGCCGCCCGGATCGCGGCCGCCGCCGGCGTCCCCGTCGTCCTCACCAGCGCCATCCACGCCGCCGACGCGCTGACGGGCCAGGACACCGGCACCTACTTCCACCCCACCGGCAAGCGCTCCGCCGACCGGCTGCTGTGGCTCCAGCACGCCTCCACCCCGCAGGGCGCGCTGACCCTGGACGACGGCGCCGTGCAGGCCGTCGTGGACCGCCGCAAGTCGCTGCTGCCGGCCGGGATCGCCGCCGTCGAGGGCGAGTTCAGCGCCGGCGACCCGGTCGAGCTGCGGGACGGCACGGGGCAGGCGGTGGCCCGCGGGCTCGTCAACTTCGACGCCAAGGAGATCCCCCGCCTCATCGGCCGCTCGACCCGGGAACTGGCCCGCGAACTCGGGCCCGCGTACGAACGCGAGGTCGTACACAGGGACGACCTGGTGGTCCTGCACCCGTAATGTGTCGAAACATCCGCCCCCGGTGGTGGACGTTCCGCAAAACCGCCACGCGATCCCTTGCGGCCTGCTCAACTTTGTCTCGGGGACCTATTCCGCAGCAGCGCCACTGTGCAAAAGGAGGCCGTCGTGAGACGAGTGCGCCCGGGGGCCCAGGCGTCCCGCGGTGGTGCCGGCTCCCGCGCGGCCGGTGAGGAGCGCGCCCTGACGAGCGTGGCGGCCGGGGACCGGTTCCAGGGCGAGGAACCCGGCGACACCCCGCGCCTGTGGCACGTCACCCTCAGCGTCTCCGGCAAGGAGGCCCCGCTCCCGGAGGTCCGGCGCGCCCTGGAACAGCTCGCCCACGACCACCCCTTCTTCCTGACCAGCCGGTACGCGGTCGACCACGCGGAGATCCGCTACTGGGAGGAGGCCCGCGACCTGCACGACGCGGCCGCCGTCGCCCTGCGCCTGTGGGGCGAGCACCGGCAGACCGCCGGACTGCCGCCCTGGGAGATCGTCGGCCTGGAGGTCATCGACCGCGCGACGTACCACCAGCGCATCGCCGAGGGGTACGGACCGCCGCCGGCGTCCCCGGTCGGCGTTCACCCGTTTTGACCCGTTCCACGGAGTGTCTCGCGCAGTGGAACGAACGATGAACCCAGCCGCCCGGCGCACTACCCTTCCCTCATGACCACGCTCTCTCCGTACGACTCCATGTCCCCGGTCACCGAGGCCGCCTACCGCGCCAAGGCCGCGGCGGCGACCCTCGCGCCGCTGCCCCGGGCCGAGAAGGACGACGCGCTGCTCGCCATCGCGGACGCGCTGGAGGTCCGTGCGAGCGAGGTCGTCGAGGCCAATGCCAAGGACGTCGCCAAGGCCCGCGAGGCCGGCATCAGCGAGGGCATGATCGACCGGCTCACGCTCACCCCCGAGCGGATCCGCGCCATCGCCTCCGACGTCCGCGACGTCGCCGCGCTGCCCGACCCGGTCGGCGAGGTCGTCCGCGGCTCCACGCTGCCCAATGGCATCGACCTGCGCCAGGTCCGCGTGCCGCTCGGCGTCGTCGGCATCATCTACGAGGGCCGGCCCAACGTCACCGTCGACGCCGCCGCCCTGTGCCTGAAGTCCGGCAACGCGGTCCTGCTGCGCGGCTCCTCCTCGGCGTACCAGTCGAACACCGCCCTCGTACGTGTCCTGCGCGACGCCGTGGGCGGGGCCGGGCTGCCCGCCGACGCCGTCCAGCTCGTCCCCGGGGAGAGCCGCGACAGCGTGCGCGAGCTGATGCGCGCCCGCGGCCTGGTCGACGTGCTCATCCCGCGCGGCGGCGCCTCCCTGATCAACACGGTCGTCCAGGAGTCCGTCGTCCCGGTCATCGAGACCGGCACCGGCAACTGCCACGTCTACGTCGACGCGCAGGCCGACCTCGACATGGCCGTCGAGATCCTGATCAACTCCAAGGCCCAGCGGGTCGGCGTCTGCAACGCCGCCGAGACCCTCCTGGTCCACCAGGACATCGCCGCCGAGTTCCTGCCCCGCGCCCTGGACGCCCTCGCGGAGGCCGGGGTCACCGTGCACGCCGACGAGCGCGTGCAGGCCCACGCCAAGGACTCCAAGGCCACCGTGGTCGAGGCGACGGCCGAGGACTGGGAGACCGAGTACCTGTCGTACGACATCGCCGCCGCGGTCGTGGACTCGCTGGACAAGGCCGTCGAGCACATCCGGCTGTGGACCTCCGGCCACACGGAGGCCATCGTGACGACCTCCCAGCAGGCCGCCCGCCGCTTCACCCAGCTGGTCGACTCGACCACGGTCGCCGTCAACGCCTCCACCCGCTTCACCGACGGCGGCCAGTTCGGCTTCGGCGCGGAGATCGGCATCTCCACGCAGAAGCTGCACGCCCGCGGCCCCATGGGCCTGCCGGAGCTGACCAGCACGAAGTACATCGTCACCGGCGACGGGCACATCCGGCGCTGACCCGTTCGGCGTAGGGCGGTATGCGGGCCGGCGCATGGTTGTGCCGGCCCGGGCGGCGCGGCGCGTCGGCGTGCGGTGGGGGTGAACGGGCGGGCGTGCGCCCTCACGGACCCCGGGGGAGCCGTCTCGAACGGTGGATGAATTTCCATACCGTCTGCCCAAATTGACCCCCCAGGTCTACTCTGGATGCGTGCCGGAGGACGTGGGGGGCACGCCGTTTCCGGACGGCCGGGAGCCCGACGACGACCACGACCGCGGGGTGTCGGACGAAGAGTTCGCCTCCGTGGTCTTCGACGAGGCCTTCGTAAGCGCGGCCGTGGTGCACGAGCCGACCGCAGTGGAGCGCCTCCTGGCCGCGGCCCAGGCGAGGGCCGAGGCCTCCGAGGCGGAGGCGCGCCGCGCCCGCACCAGAGGCGAGCGGTTCGACGACGGGTACGGTTCGGACGGCCGCGGCGGTTTCGGCCGTGACCCCGACCTCGACGAGCTCGACGACCCCGACATCATCGAGGACCACTACGGCGGCTCGGGACCCTACTCCAAACAGGTCCGCTGGCACCGCCCCGTCGCCTGGATGCTCGCCCTCGTGATGGGCATCGGCATGGTCGCGCTGGCGTTCACGGCGGTCTACCGGGGAGCGTCCTCCAACCGGGACGAGCCCGCGCCGCCGCCCGCCTCGACCGGGCTGGAACAGGGCAGCGGAGCAGCCCCGTCGGCTTCCGCCGACTACTCCCAGCCGGCCGTCTCGGTGATCCCCCGCAGCCCCTGACCGGAACCCGCCCATCTTGGTGAGAACCTGTCAGAACTTGTGGTGCAGCGCGGCGTTTACCCGAGCTTCCGGCGACCTACCCTGAAGATATGGGCGGGCCTGGAAACCCACCTGAGGGGACTCCCGAGGGCGCCCCCGGAGGTGGCGAGGACGAGTACCGATCCGTCGTCTTCGACGAGTCGTTCGTCCGTGCTGCCCGCCTCCAGGAGTTCTCCGCGCAGGAGCGCATCGCCGACCACGCGCCCGCCGTGCGACGCCGCCCGCCCCTGCGCCGGGGCCTGTCCCGGCAGGCCCTCGTCCTGGTCCTGCTGATCGCCGTCGCCTTCGGCACCGCGATCTACATGGGCGTACGGCACCCCTACCAGACCCCTGCCGCCCGGGAGCCCGTCGAGCCCCTGCGGATGACCGTCATCCCGCTCGCCCCCGAGGGCAAGGTGCCCGGCACGGCCGACCTGGAATACCTGTACGACCACAGCCCCGCCGCCCAGTTCAGGACCGGCGCGGAGGGCGTGCCGCTGCCCGCCTCGCGGCGCACCGCGCACTTCTCGGACAGCCAGGTCGTGAGCGCCCTGACCACCGCCAAGGACTACATCGTCCGGTCGGCCCTCGACCCGGAGGTGCTCACGGGCGGTGAGGTCCGCGCCGTCCGCGTGCTGCTCGACCCCGACCAGCTGGAACAGTTCGACCAGAGCTTCGCCCGCCCCACCGCCGACGGACGCCACGCGCCCACCGGATGGCTCGTGCGCTTCGACCCCTCGCGCGCCGAACTCGCCGACCGCAAGGTCCGGGTCCAGGGCACGCTGCAGGCCGCCGAGGCCGACTCGTCCACGCTCGAGGTCACCGCCGACCACACGTTCGTGTACGCGCTGCGGCCCGCCGGGGCCACCGGCGAGGACGAGGTGTCCCTGTTCACCCTCCGGCGCGAGTTGCACTTCCGCTTCGACCGGGACGACCTGCGACTGCACCAGGCCCAGCTCGTCGTCTCCTACGTCCAGGCCGGCCCGCTCTCCTGCGCGGAGGACTCCACGAACCACCTCCGGCCCCTCCTCGCCGGCCAGACGGCCAAGGAGGGCGGCCCCGCGGGCACCGACCCCTACGCCACGGGCAGCGCGACGGCCCTGTGCGGCTCCCTGGCGACGAGCGCGCAGCCGAAGGTCTGAGGGGCCCGGAGGGCCGGAGGGGGCTTCAGCTCCCGTCGCGCGGCGGCCGGTCGTCCCCCGAGGAGTCCGGCGAGCCCGTCTCCGGGCCCTGGGGCGGCTTCGGTGAGGAGCCCGTGAAGCCGCCGAAACCGCGGCGGACCCGGTCGCCCAGGTCACCGGCGCCGCCCGCGAGGTCCGTGACCAGCTTCATCAGCGGGTCCTTGGAGCCCTTCACATGAGTGCTGTAGTGGTTCGCCGACTCCCGCCAGGAGTCCCGGACCGAGGTGTCCTTGTCCTCGTCGCGCCGCGGGTAGTGGCCGTCCATGATCCGCTGGTAGTCCCGCGACTCGGCCCACTTTTTCAGCTCGGCCGCCCGCACGGTGGTGAAGGGGTGGGAGCGGGGCAGCACGTTCAGGATCTTCAGCACGGAGTCGCGCAGGTCGCCCCCGGCCTCGTACTCCTCGGCCTGGGCGAGGAACGCGTCCACGTTCATCTCGTGCAGGTGGTTGCCGCCCGCGATCTTCATCAGACCCCGCATGGAGGCCTGCAGATCCTGCCCGACCAGCAGCCCGGCCCGGTCCGCGCTCAGCTCCGACTTGCGGAACCACTCCCGCAGCCCCGTCACGATCGCCATGATCGCGAGGTTGCCCAGCGGGATCCAGGCGACCCGGACGGCGAGGCTCGTCAGGAACAGCAGGATCGTCCGGTAGACGGAGTGCCCGGACAGCGCGTGCCCGACCTCGTGCCCGACGACCGCCCGCATCTCCTCCTCGTCGAGCAGCTCGACCAGGCCGGTCGTGACGACGATGATCGGCTCGTCCAGGCCGATGCACATCGCGTTCGGCTGCGGGTCCTGGTTCACGTACATCGGCGGGACCTTCTCCAGGTCCAGGATGTAGCAGGCGTCGAGCAGCATCACGTTCAGATGCGCGAACTGCTGGTCCGAGACCCGCACGGAGTCGGACAGGAACAGCAGCCGCAGACTGCGCTCGGGCAGCAGACCGCTGAGTGCCTTGAACACCGTGTCGAACCCGCTCAGCTTGCGCAGCGCCACCAGGGCGGAACGGTCGGCCGGGTGCTCGTACGTCCGCGAGGAGATCCCGGGGAAGCGCCTGCGCTGCCTGCTCGGCACGTGCTCGTGCCCGGTGTGCTCGTGGCCGTCGGACATGTCTTCCCCCATGCGTCTCATCTGACCTTTGCGGCCCCTTGTGCGGCCTTTTGCTTCCCCGAGGCAGAGCCCAGCCTAGGCGGAGTTACGGTGGTCGGGCAGTACAGCGAAGGAGACCACCGCCATGGAGCACCACCCCGCATCCGCCTGGCTCGCCGAGGCCGCGAGCGCCGCAGAGCGGCAAGGGGGGCCGGGGATGCTGCGGTACGTCCTGCTCGTGATGATCGTGGGCTGTGTGCTGACCGCGTGGTTCCTGCTGCGTGGCTACAGACGGAAGGACGACTGAGTCCACGCGAAGGTTCCCCGCCGGGCCCCGGGGCCGGGCCGGCGGCGGCACGAGGGACCGCCCGCGGCACGAACAGGCGGAGTCGGGGTGATCGCGGAACGGGCGCCCGCTTACGATGAGCCGACGTCTTTATCCCGCCCACACGCGATAGGTCCTGCCGAAGATGAGCTTCCACAGCACCGCTGCCCAGTTGGTCACCCTCGCCGCCGAGGGCGAGGAGCACGGCGGAAACCACGAGAGCCTCAGCCCCTACCTCACCGGCGGTGGCGCACTGTTCATCCTGCTGCTCCTGCTGTGGATCACCACCCGCTTCAACCGCGACCGCTGAGACCGGCGGGGCATCCCGCCGAGGATGCCCGGGGGACCACGGGGGCGGCCGGAGCCCTCAGGCAGGGCCGGTAGGGTCTGCACGCATGGGAGAGCAGGACATGCCTACCGGTCCGGCGAACGAGACGCCGCACGACCCGGCACAGGACACGGCGAGTGGAACCGAGCGACACTCGGAGCCCCGCCGTGCCTCCGCGGCGGCCCACGGGACCCATGGTCCCCGCACGAGCCCGTCGCGGACGGGCAAGCGCCGCCTCGGCGTCATGGGCGGCACCTTCGACCCGATCCACCACGGGCACCTGGTGGCGGCCAGCGAGGTCGCCGCGGCGTTCCATCTCGACGAGGTGGTCTTCGTGCCGACCGGCCAGCCCTGGCAGAAGAGCCACCGCAGCGTCTCCCCGGCCGAGGACCGCTACCTGATGACGGTCATCGCGACCGCCGAGAACCCGCAGTTCTCCGTGAGCCGCATCGACATCGACCGCGGCGGCCCCACCTACACCGTGGACACCTTGCGCGACCTGCGCGCGCTCAACCCGGACACGGACCTGTTCTTCATCACGGGCGCCGACGCGCTCGCCCAGATCCTCACCTGGCGGGACAGCGAGGAGCTGTTCTCCCTGGCGCACTTCATCGGAGCCACCCGGCCGGGTCACCACCTGGACGACTCCGGGCTCCCCGAGGGCGGTGTCTCGCTGGTGGAGGTCCCCGCCCTGGCCATCTCCTCCACCGACTGCCGTGCGAGAGTCGCCAAGGGCGATCCCATCTGGTACCTGGTGCCGGACGGAGTCGTGCGCTATATCGACAAGCGCGAGCTGTACCGCGGCGAGTGAGCCGAGAGGGGCACCGGTGAACGACCGATACGACGCGGGGGCCGCGGACCACGGCGCCGACCAGTACGAGATCGTCGGCTACGACGAGTACGGCCGGCCTGTCTACCGGCAGGTCCGGCCCCAGCAGACCCAGCAGCAGACGTACGACCCGTACGACCCGTACGCCCAGCAGACCCAGCAGTACCAACAGGGCTACGGCTACGACCCGTACGCCCAGCAGGGCGGGCAGCCGCCGCCCGCCTACGACTACGGCGCCTACGACCCGTACGCGACCGGCTCGCACCAGAGCGGCCCCGCACAGGGCGCCCCGCACGACCCCTACGGCCAGGCCGGCGCGGCCGGCGCCACCGGCCGGCAGCCCCGCGCCGCCGAACAGACCGCGCAGCAGACCCCCCACATCCCGCAGCAGGCCGGCCCGGTCCACGACCGGGAAACCCCCGCCGAGCCGCAACGGGATTACCACACCGAGCAGTTCGCCTTCGTCGAGGAACCGGACGCCAACTCCGAAGACGTCATCGACTGGCTGAAGTTCACCGAGAACCGCACCGAACGCCGCGAGGAGGCCCGGCGCCGGGCCCGCAGCCGGATCGTCGCCCTGACGGTCGTGCTCGCGCTCGTCGCGGCCGGCGGCGTCGGCTGGCTCTGGTACGCGGGCAAGCTGCCCGGCCTGTCCTCCGACGGTTCTGCGACCGGCACCGCCACGGCCGCGGGCGCCCAGAAGCGCGACGTGATCGTCGTCCACCTGCACGACATCAAGGGCGACGGCACCGCCACGGCCCTCCTGGTCGACAACACCACCACCGAGCGGGGGACCACCGTCCTGCTGCCCAACTCGCTCGCTCTGACCAGCGACGACGGCACCACGACGACCCTCGCCAAGTCGGTCGAGGACGACGGCTCCGACGGCACCCGCGACGCGCTCGACACCGTCCTCGGCACCGACATCGAGGGCACCTGGCGCCTGGACACCCCCTACCTGCAGAACCTCGTCGACCTCGTCGGCAACATCGACGTCGACACCGACACCGACGTCCCCGACCCCACCGCCAAGAAGAAGGGCGCGGCCCCCCTGGTCAACAAGGGCCGGGACCAGACCCTCAGCGGCAAGATGGCCGTCGCCTACGCCACCTACCGCGCCCCCGGCGAGGCCCAGAACGCCCAGCTGGAGCGCTTCGGGCAGGTCCTGCAGAGCGTCCTGCGCAAGCTGTCCTCCGACCCGCAGGCCGCGACGACCACGATCCAGACGCTGCAGCAGATCCTCGATCCGTCCCTGACCGACAAGGACCTCGGCACCTTCCTCGCCGGGCTCTCCGACCTCGCCAAGGGCGGCGACTACAAGACGGACCTGCTGCCCGTCCAGAGCGACGGCACGCTCAGCGCCCGGACCGGCGCGGGGATCGTCAGGAACGTCCTCGGCGGCACCGCCAAGAGCCCCGACAAGGACGCAGCCGTCAGTGTCTCCGTCCAGAACGCCACCGGCGTCAAGGACAACACCGAGAAGGCCCGCGTCGTGCTCCTCAACGGCGGCTTCACCTTCCTGGAGGGCGGCACCGGCACCGCCCGGGCCACCTCCGAGGTCGTCTACGCCGACGCCGCCGACAAGGCGAACGCCGCCGAGGTCGCCAAGACCCTGGGCCTGCCCGCGGGCTCCGTCGCCAAGGGGAAGATCTCCTCGAGCGCCGACGTATCCGTCGTCCTCGGCCAGGACTACAAGCCGTCGTCCGACTAGACGGCGGGAGCCCCCCCACGTGATCCCCGTTATCGCGTGGGGGGCCCACGGCGGTCCGTGAGACCCTTGGTGGCAAGTGTCCGCCGACCGAAAGCCTTGCAGTGACCGTGACCGACCGCTCTCACGAGCTGATCAACACCGCCGCCCAGGCGGCTGCCGACAAGCTGGCCCACGACATCGTCGCCTACGACGTCAGTGACGTGCTGTCCATCACGGACGCCTTCCTGCTGGCCTCCGCGCCCAACGACCGCCAGGTCAAGGCGATCGTCGACGAGATCGAGGAGCGTCTCTCGAAGGAACTCGGCGCGAAGCCGGTGCGCCGCGAGGGCGACCGCGAGGCCCGCTGGGTGCTCCTCGACTACGTCGACATCGTCGTCCACGTGCAGCACAGCGAGGAGCGCGTCTTCTACGCCCTGGAGCGGCTGTGGAAGGACTGCCCCGAGCTCGAACTGCCCGAGGAGGCCAAGGCCACCCGCGGCAAGGCCGAGGAGCACGCCAAGCTGCGCGCGGCCGAGGAGGCGGCGGAGCTGGACGGTGAGTGGCGGTGACCTCCGTCAGTGGGGCGTCCGCCGGAAAGGGCCGGGGCCGTCGCATCATCCTGTGGCGGCACGGCCAGACCTCGTGGAACGTGGAGCGCCGCTTCCAGGGCAGCACGGACGTCGAGCTGACCGAGACCGGTCTCGCCCAGGCCCGCCGCGCCGCCCGGCTGCTCACCTCCCTGAAGCCCGACGCGATGGTCGCCTCCGACCTCCGGCGCGCCGCGGCCACGGCCGCCGAGCTCGCCACGCTCACCGGCCTCGACGTCACCCACGACGAGGCGCTGCGCGAGACCTATGCGGGCGTCTGGCAGGGCCTGACGCACGACGAGATCATCGCCCGGTACGGCGAGGAGTACGCCGCGTGGAAGCGCGGCGAGCCCGTACGCCGCGGTGGCGGCGAACTGGAGACCGAGGTCGCCGACCGCGCCGCCCCCGTGGTGCTCCGGCACGCCGAGAAGCTTCCCGAGGACGGCACGCTCGTCGTGGTCAGCCACGGCGGCACGATCCGCACCACGATCGGCCGCCTGCTGGGTCTCGATCCCCGCCACTGGGAGAGCCTCGGCGGACTCTCCAACTGCTGCTGGTCGGTGCTCGGTGAAGGCGCCCGCGGCTGGCGCCTGCTGGAGCACAACGCCGGCACGCTGCCGGAACCGGTGCTCGGCGACGACGACTGACCCCGGATTTCACTTTCCGGCAGGTCGCAGGCTAAAGTTCTTCTTGTTCGCCCCGCCCGGCGGGGACGAGCAGAGGGGCTATAGCTCAGTTGGTAGAGCGCCTGCATGGCATGCAGGAGGTCAGGAGTTCAATTCTCCTTAGCTCCACGTCAAGATCCCGTTCCCGCTCAGGGGGCGGGATTTTTCGTGCTCCGGCTTGAGTCACTCGGCCTCGCTGAGGCGTATACCTCTACGGCCCCGCCGGGTGCCGTGTCCGGACTGGTACTGAGGCGTCGCTGACCGTATTGGTCCGGCCGTGGCAGAATCAAACGGCCGGAAGGGGGCGCGGCCCGACGGGAGGAGTAGCGATGCCTGCGAGCATCCGCGAGGAGGTCGACCACCTCTTCGCAGCAGCGTTCACACGGGACATGTCCACCCGCCTCAGCTGCCCTTCCTGCGGTTCCGCGCACGTGGCCCAGATGCTCGGCGACAACGGCGGGATTTCCTACGTGTGCACGGCCTGCGGCCACAGCTGGAGCTGATCGATGGGTGCACACAGGCGGAAGTGCGACTGGTGCGGCAGCGGGACTCCCATCGTCCGCGACATGGAACCGATCAATCCCGACTACCAGTACTGGTGCGAGGAATGCGCGCGGGCGCTGATCATAAAAGGCGACCCGATCGAGACGTACCGCGAGTTGGAGGGCGAACCGATCTACGGCCGGCTGCTGGAGGAGCACTGCACACTCAAGCGGTTCTACTCGTTCGTCACGGCATAACGGACATTTCGGGCGAAGCGAAACCGATTTGGTGTTGAGCCTGATGGGCCAGTAATGTTGGCTTCGCCGCCGGGGAAACCCGGAGGAAGCACTGGCAAGGGGCTATAGCTCAGTTGGTAGAGCGCCTGCATGGCATGCAGGAGGTCAGGAGTTCAATTCTCCTTAGCTCCACAGAAGTTGAGAAGGCGGGCCATCCGATCGGATGGCCCGCCTTCTTGTCGTGGGTACGAGTACGGCGGGCCCCCCACCGGGGGAGCCCGCCGTACGTGTGCTCAGCGGCCGAGAGCGCGGCGGCCGCGGCCCTGGGAGAGGACCGGGAGGTTGCGGGACGGCGCGCCCGGCGCGCCCGACTCCTCGATGCGCAGCGCCAGCGCAGGACAGCGGCGCACCGCGCGTAGAGCCTTGGCCTCGGCGTACCGCGGCACCTGCGCCTGCGCCACGGTCGGGAAGCCGTCGGCCCCCAGCTGGAACACCTCGGGGAGGATGTCCGCGCACAGTCCGTGGCCGCGGCACAGCGTCCAGTCGACGTAGATCTTCTGGCGGCTGGGGCCGTTCTCCTCGGACTCGCCGCCGCCCGGGATGCCCGTCGGGGCCCTGCCGCCCTCGAAGAGCGGCAGAACGCCCTCCACGGGCCGTCCGCAGCCATTGCCGAGGACGTGGGCGGCCAGGTCGTCCGTGAACGCCTTGATGGTCGACTCCAGGAACATCGCGGAGCCGTCCGGGTGCGAGCACGCGCCGCGCCGCTTCACGTTCTTGGCGACCTGCTTGAGCGCCTCCAGGGCGGCCGGTCCGCCACCGTTGAGGATGTCCTCCAGGCCGCGCGCGGCGGCCGGCAGACCGAGGTAGCAGGGGCCGCACTGGCCCGCGCTCTCCTCCGCCAGCCACTGCGCCACCCGCAGCGACTCGCCCAGCGGGCAGGTGTCCTGAGTGATCGGCAGAATCGCCCCGGCGCCGAGAGCGCCGCCCACCGCGTCCAGGGAGTTGCGGGAGACGATCGCCTCGTTGACCGTCGCCGCGTCGATCCACTTGCCGTGGTAGCCGCCGGTGAGCACGCCCTGCGGTACCGGCGGTGCGCCGGCGAGCTGCAGGACGTACCGCAGCGGCACGCCCGTCGGGACCTCGATCACCATGGGGCGGGCGACCGCGCCGGAGACCGTGAGCATGACGGTGCCCGGCTCGTCGTACAGGCCGGTGTTGCCGTAGCGCTCCGGGCCGATGCGGGCGGCGATCGCCAGCTGGGCGAAGGTCTCGGCGTTGGACAGCAGGGTGGGCGCGCCGCCGACGCCGTTCTGCGAGGCGCTGACCTTCCGGCCGGGCGGGATGGCCGGGCCGCCGTCGATCGAGCGGATCAGCGACGCGGCGGCACCGGTGACCATGCGGACCGGGTTGCGCTGGACCCGCGCGCGCAGCGCCGAGCGGCGGCCGTTGTTGAGGCCGCGTTCGGCGAGCGCGGCCTCCATGGAGCGCTGGGTCGACTCACGGGTGACCCCCACCACGAGCGTGCGGGCACCCAGGGCCTCGGCGCACAGCAGCGCGCCGTCCAGGATCAGATGAGGAGCACGGTTGATCAGCACCGTGTCCTTGCGGCAGGCCGGTTCGTCCTCGCTTCCGTTCACGACGACGACCGGCCGGACGCCGCGCTTGATCGCCGCTTCGGCGACCGAGCGCAGCTTCTTGTGGAAGGGGAATCCCGCGCCGCCGCGGCCCTTCAGGTTGATGCGTTCGGCGAGTTGAGCGAGCTGCTCGCCGCCCATCGGTTCGAGCGGCCCGTGCACCTTGAGGTGCATGGGCAGATCGAGCCGATCGACAAGGTCGAAGCCCGACGTGAGCTGAGGAAGGCCGACGACTCGGACTTCGGGTACGTCGGGCAGGGCCTCGTTCACTTAAAGCCTCCGGAAGGCGTGTTCCAAGGTTCGCCCGATCCCGGAGCGTCGAAGTCGTAGGACGCACCGGGCGTTGTTTCAGTGGCGGGACCGCTGTTGTACGTGTCGTTCGGGTAGTACGTGTCGTAGACGGCATTCGTCTCACCCGTGTCGTACACGTCACTCGATCCAAAGCCGGAGACGCCTGGATTGCCATAGGCCGGGATGCTTTGTCCGGTGTCCTGCAGAGGGTCGTAGGGCGGGATGTTGAAGCCCGTGTCCTGGAGCGGGTCGTAGGCCGAGGGCGGGGCCTCGCCGACCGGCGGCGGGGACGGGATCGGCCAGTTGCCCGAAGTGCTGGAGGGTCCGTCGACGGTCGGGATGGTCTCGGTGGGCTGCATGTCCAGCGGCAGCTGCATGCTGGTGGTCGGCCCCGGCGCGAAGGCCTGCTGGCCCTGGGGCGGGCCCGAGACGGCCCGGTAGGCGGCGGCGAAGCCGTTCGCCGGCTCCCTGGCCGCGGGGCGTTCCGCCTTCTCGTACAGCGGCCCCGACGGGGATGCCGCGCGGCGCGCGGATGCCTCCCGGCCGTCGTAGCCGGGCAGCGCGGAGCCGCCGCCCGCCCGGGCCCGGCTCTCCTCCAGATCCCTGCGGCCCTGTCCCTCGCCGGGCCCGATCACCGAGGCGACCTTGTCGGCGACCTTGCGCTTGACCTGGCGCGGAGCGGCGCGCAGGGCGAGCGCTCCGGCCACGCCGACCAGGGACAGGCAGTACAGGATGAGGAAGATCGGCTTGGCCGCGCGACCCGCGTAGAGCCCGTGGACCAGGGCGGCGCACCAGGCCGGGTAGGCCAGCATGTGCATGGCCCGCCAGCGGGCGGCGACCGGCGCGGGGGACGCGAAGCGGTTGCGCAGCACGCCGGTGATGCCCACGAAGATCATGAGCATGCCCGCCAGGGTGCCCAGGCCGATCAGGAACGACCTGCCCGCGACCAGTTCGTCGTCGGTGAACAGCAGCCCGAAGGGGATCACCGCGGCGACCCACGAGGTGTGGGACAGCGCCAGCTTCACCCCGATGTGCACCAGCAGGAAGGCGATCGAGGCGACGGCCGTGGTCCGGTGCACGGCCTGCGCCAGGATGCGGCGGCGTGCGTCGAGAAGGATCCGGTCCTGGGCCACGAGGCCCCAGATCACGGAGCACGTCAGACACACGAGGGACAACACGCCCGCACCGAAGTTGAGGAACTCGGCGAACGAGTCGTCTGCCGTGGAGTCGTAGGGATTCACGACCGGCCTCCCCACGTCCCGGCGTGCGGGGGTGGCGAGCTGATACTGCGATGAGGGTTCATGGGGGCAACTCCGAGCGGTTCGGGAAAGCAGCGGTCCCGCTGCCGAACTCTAAGCGGAGCCATACCGATGGGTACGAGGTTTGAGTTATTGCGTTGTTATCAAAGGACAATATGCTTGTTGCGATGTCCCTTAGTGACTGTTACGCGAAGTAACTCTTGACCTTGGTTCAGCTTTTTGGGCACCGAGACGGCCCCGCGAAGCGCGTCGCGACGCGCTGGGGGCCTGCGGTACCCTAGCGCCATGCGTGCCGTACGCCTTCTGCTTAGCGGGCCGCGCTGATCAGTCCCGGCCACCGGACGAGTCGAGTGGCCGGCATCGGCGCGGCGTCCCCTCCTGTGCGAGGGGATTTTTCGTTTCTCGAACCAGACAGCCGCAGGCAGAGACGATCGATGGAGCTTTGAGGATCATGAGCGAGACGAACCCCGCCGCCACCTCCGAGGTGGCGGCGCCGCACCGCTACACGGCCGCCATGGCTGCCGAGATCGAGGCACGCTGGCAGGACTTCTGGGACGCCGACGGCACCTACGCCGCCCCCAACCCCAAGGGCGACCTGGCCGGCGACCGGGAGGCCGTCGACCGCCCCAAGAAGTTCATCATGGACATGTTCCCGTACCCCTCGGGTGCGGGCCTGCACGTCGGCCACCCCCTGGGTTACATCGCCACGGACGTCTTCGCGCGCTTCCAGCGGATGACCGGCCACAACGTCCTGCACACCCTGGGCTTCGACGCCTTCGGCCTGCCCGCCGAGCAGTACGCGGTGCAGACCGGCACGCACCCGCGCGTGTCCACCGAAGCCAACATGGAGAACATGAAGTCCCAGCTGCGCCGGCTGGGCCTGGGCCACGACAAGCGCCGGTCGTTCGCCACGATCGACCCGGACTACTACAAGTGGACCCAGTGGATCTTCCTGCAGATCTTCAATTCCTGGTACGACCACGAGGCCGGGCGGGCCCGTCCGATCGCCGAGCTGGTCGCCGCGTTCGAGTCCGGTGAGCGGCCCGTGCCGGGGCACACGCGCGCGTGGAGCGAGCTGAGCGTCGCCGAGAAGGCCGACGTCCTGGGCGAGTTCCGGCTGGCCTACGCCTCCGACGCGCCGGTCAACTGGTGCCCCGGGCTGGGCACCGTGCTGGCCAACGAGGAGGTCACCGCCGAGGGCCGCTCCGAACGCGGCAACTTCCCGGTCTTCAAGGCCAAGCTGCGGCAGTGGAACATGCGCATCACGGCCTACGCCGACCGGCTGCTGGAGGACCTGGACGCGCTGGACTGGCCCGAGGCCATCAAGCTGCAGCAGCGCAACTGGATCGGCCGTTCCGAGGGCGCCCGCGTCGACTTCCCGATCGACGGCGAGCGCATCACCGTCTTCACCACTCGCCCCGACACCCTGTTCGGCGCCACCTACATGGTGCTGGCGCCCGAGCACCCGCTGGTCGAAAAGTTCACCCCGGCCGCCTGGCCGGAGGGCACCCACGAGGTGTGGACCGGCGGCCACGCGACCCCCGCTGAGGCCGTCGCCGCCTACCGTGCCCAGGCCGCCTCGAAGTCCGACGTGGAGCGCCAGGCCGAGGCCAAGGACAAGACCGGCGTCTTCATCGGCGCGTACGCCACCAACCCGGTCAACGGCGAGCGGGTCCCGGTCTTCATCGCCGACTACGTCCTGATGGGCTACGGCACCGGCGCGATCATGGCCGTGCCGGCCGGCGACCAGCGCGACTTCGAGTTCGCGCGCGCCTTCGAACTGCCGATCCACTGCATCGTCGAACCGACCGACGGCCGCGGCACGGACACCGACACCTGGGAGAACGCCTTCGCCTCGTACGACGCGAAGATCATCAACTCCTCGAACGACGAGGTCAGCCTGGACGGCCTGGGCGTCGCCGAGGCCAAGGCGCGCATCACCGAGTGGCTGGAGCGGTCCGGCGTCGGCCAGGGCACCGTCAACTTCCGGCTGCGCGACTGGCTGTTCAGCCGCCAGCGCTACTGGGGCGAGCCTTTCCCGATCGTCTACGACGAGGACGGCATCGCCCACGCGCTGCCCGAGTCGATGCTGCCCCTGGAGCTGCCCGAGGTCGAGGACTACTCGCCGCGCACCTTCGATCCGGACGACGCCGACACCCAGCCCGAGACGCCGCTGTCCCGCAACGAGGACTGGGTCAACGTCACGCTGGACCTGGGCGACGGACGTGGCCCGCGCCCGTACCGGCGCGAGACCAACACCATGCCCAACTGGGCCGGTTCCTGCTGGTACGAGCTGCGCTACCTGGACCCGCACAACTCCGAGAAGCTGGTCGACCCCGAGATCGAGCAGTACTGGATGGGCCCGCGCGAGGGACAGCCGCACGGCGGTGTCGACCTGTACGTCGGCGGCGCCGAGCACGCCGTGCTGCACCTGCTGTACGCGCGCTTCTGGTCCAAGGTCCTGTACGACCTGGGGCACGTCTCGTCCGCCGAGCCGTTCCACAAGCTGTTCAACCAGGGCATGATCCAGGCCTACGTGTACCGCGACAGCCGCGGCATCGCGGTGCCGGCCGCCGAGGTGGAGGAGCGCGACGGCGCCTACTGGTACCAGGGCGAGAAGGTCTCCCGGCTGCTGGGCAAGATGGGCAAGTCCCTGAAGAACGCGGTCACTCCGGACGAGATCTGCGCCGAGTACGGAGCCGACACACTGCGTCTGTACGAGATGGCCATGGGCCCGCTGGACGTCTCCCGGCCCTGGGACACGCGCGCGGTGGTCGGCCAGTTCCGGCTGCTGCAGCGGCTGTGGCGCAACATCGTGGACGAGACGACCGGCGAGGTCACCGTCGTCGACACCGAGCCCGGTGAAGAGACGCTGCGTGCCCTGCACAAGGCGATCGACGGCGTCAGCGGCGACCTGGAGGGCATGCGGTTCAACACCGCCATCGCCAAGGTCACCGAGCTGAACAACCACCTGACCAAGGTGGGCGAAGCCGTGTCCCGCCCGGTCGCCGAGGCCCTGGTGCTGATGGTCGCGCCGCTGGCCCCGCACATCGCCGAGGAGCTGTGGCGCAGGCTGGGGCACACCGACTCGGTGGTGCACCAGGACTTCCCGGTGGCCGACCCGGCGTACGTCGTGGACGAGACCGTGACCTGCGTCGTGCAGATCAAGGGCAAGGTCAAGGCGCGGCTGGAGGTCTCGCCGTCGATCTCCGACGACGAGCTGGAGAAGGCCGCGCTGGCGGACGAGAAGGTTGTCGCCGCGCTGGGCGGCGCCGGCATCCGGAAGGTGATCGTGCGCGCGCCGAAGCTGGTGAACATCGTTCCGGCGTAGCCGTCGGGGCGCGCGGACCCCGTCTCGGGGGTCCCCTGCGGGCATGACCCGACTCGGGGTGGTCCCCTACGGGCAGGTTCGGGGTTTTTCTGGAACTCCGGACCTGCCCGTTGCGTTTACCGTTGAAGAGCGACGCGAAGCGCCGTGACGTCCTGAGGAGGAGCCCTTGTGGAAGCAGTGATCGCCGTCTTCGCCCTGCTCTTCGTGCTCCTGTTCGGGCTCGGGGCGTACGCCACCGTGAAGGCGGTCGGCGCCGCCAAGCGCGGCGTGGACCGCGGCATCACCCAGGCCCGCCGCACGGTCGAGGATCACACACTGCGCGCCAAGTCCTTCGCCCAGCCCGGCGCCGCGGGCGAACTCGCCCAGCTCCGGCTGAAGCTGCGCACCTCGATGCGCGCCACGCAGGAGGCGCTGCACGCGGCCGTCGCCGAGGACGAGTCCCTGAAGGAGTCCGTCGGCCTCTTCGAACGGCTCAGCGCGCACGGCCACGAGCTGGACGGCGAGCTCAAGCGCCTGGAGTCCGAGCCGGACCGCGCCGCGCTCAGCGAGCGACTGCCCGGGCTGCGCGAGCGAACCGAGCGCATCACGCACTCGGCCGACTCACTGCGCTGGGCGGCCCGCGACCGGGCCCGCCGCTTCGCGGACGACGACCTGGACTCGCTCAGCGCCCAGATCGACCTGGAGTCCGGGGCGCTGCGGCACTGGACGGCTCCGGAGCCGCAACCCGCGTCCTCGCAGCAGTCCTCGTCCTCGGCGCAGTCCGCGTCCACCCGGCAGCAGGCCTCGCCGCCGCAGTCCGCGCCGCCGCCGTGGCCCGAGGCGCCCGCCGCCGATGCCACCACGGCCGGTCAGACCTGGCCGGACACCGCGCAGTCCGGCTCCGCGCAGGAGCCGGCGCGGCCCGCCATCACGCCGCCGGCAGCGCGCCCGACCTACCCCTGGCAGAAGAAGCCCCGCCCCGAGAGCACCACTTGATCCGGCCACGCGCGCCGCGGGGCGCGGGGGCCGGACTGCCGCACGGGCGCTACGGCAGGTAACCTCCAGCTCATGTCCCGCCATGTCGCGATCGTCACCGATTCAACGGCCTACCTGCCGGCCCGGACGATGGAGCGTCACGGCATCACGGCGGTGCCTCTGACCGTGGTTCTCGGCGACCGTGCGCTGGAGGAGGGCACCGAGATCTCGACCCGCGCCCTCGCCCAGGCTTTGCAGAAGCGGCGCCCCGTGACGACCTCGCGGCCCGCGCCCGCGGTCTTCGAGGAGACCTACCGCAAGGTCGCCGAGTCCGGCGCCACCGGCATCGTCTCCCTCCACCTCTCCGCCGAACTCTCCGGTACGTACGACGCGGCCGTCGTGGCCGCTCGGCAGTCGCCGGTGCCGGTGCGGGTGGTGGACACCGGCATGATCGCGATGGCGCTCGGGTTCTGCGCACTGGCCGCCGCGGAGGCCGCGGAGTCGGGCGGGACGGTGGACGAAGCCGTCGCGGCCGCGGAGAAGAGGGCCGCGGGCACCTCCGCCTACTTCTACGTCGACACCCTGGACTACCTGCGGCGCGGCGGCCGTATCGGTGCCGCGCAGGCCCTGCTGGGCTCGGCGCTCGCGGTGAAGCCGCTGCTGCAGCTGGCCGACGGCCGTATCGAACCGCTGGAGAAGGTGCGGACCGCGTCCAAGGCGATCGCCCGCCTCGAAGAGATCGCGGCCGACCGTGCGGGCAGCGCCCAGGTGGATGTCGCCGTGCATCATCTCGCCGCCCCGGACCGGGCGTCGGCCCTCGCCGACCGGCTGCGGGCGCGATTGTCCGGGCTGGCCGATCTGCATGTCAGCGAGGTCGGGGCGGTGATCGGGGCACACACGGGGCCCGGGCTGCTGGGAGTTGTGGTTTCGCCCCGGTGAACGTTGCTGTGGAGCTCGGATCGCCCGTGTGAGGGACGGAGTTTTCCACAACCGGGGGATTGTCCCCGGGAATCGACCAAGATCATCGTGAGTGGGCCGAAGTGGCCGATCCTCGTCGCATGGCACTTCGATCACGTTCACGCACAGCGACCGCGACCAGTGGGCCGGGCCGGGGGCCGGCGTCCGACGGGCGCGTCCGCCATCGCCGGCACAGATCTGCCGAACGCGGGCGGACCCGCCGGAGTCATGCCTCGGCGGAGGAACTCCGGCGGCGCGCAGGGGTGTTGTTCGGCGAGCCTGCCGGGTCTGCCGAGCCTGCCGGGTCAGTCGAGCTTGCCGGGTCGGCCGAGGCCGCCGGACCTGCTGGGTCGGTCGGGTCGGTCGAATCGGTCGGGCCTCCGGGGCGGGGCGAGTTGGTCGAACGTGTCGGGGAGCGGCGGGAGTCGGGGCAGGGACCGCCGGGGCAGGGGCCGCCGGGGTCGTCGGGTTCCGTCGGTGTCGATGAGGCCCGGCCAGGGCCGGCTGCCAGAGGCGCTTTCGCCGAGCCGGAGGCCGAGGACGGCGGCGGGGCGGAGGGAGCCTGGAGGGAGCGGGCCGGGCTCGCGCTGCGGGAGCGGATGCCGCTGTGGCTGCAGGACCGGTGCGGTCTGGAGCGGCGGAACGTGCTGGTCCTGACGGTGGTGCTCGTCGTCGCGGCGGGGTTCGCCGTGCAGCACTTCTGGGCAGGCCGCTCGCAGACCGTGCGACCGCCGGAGGTGGTGCGGGCGGCGGTGCCGTTCGGGGAGCGGCAGGAGGGCGGACAGACCGGCGGGGAGCGGGGCCCGGTCGCTGCCGGGGTGCCGTCCCGTGGCGCCTCGGGAGCTTCCTCCGGATCCGTGAAGGCGGGGGCGGCCGCGATCGTCGTGGACGTCAGCGGCAAGGTCCGCGAACCGGGGATCCACCGGCTGCCGGCCGGATCGCGGGTCGCGGACGCGCTGCACGCGGCGGGAGGGGTGAAGCCGGGCACGAACACCGACGGGCTCAACCGCGCCCGGTTCCTCGTGGACGGCGAGCAGGTGATCGTCGGGGGACCGGCTCCCGCCACGGGCCCCGGGGCGGGCGGTACGGCACCTGGTGGACCGGCCGGCGCGGTGGGTGGGGTGGCCGCCCCAGCGGCTCCCGTCCCGCTCAACACGGCCACCGCGGACCAGCTCGACACCCTGCCGGGGGTCGGCCCGGTGCTGGCCCAGCACATCATCGACTACCGCATGCAGCACGGCGGCTTCCGTTCCGTGGACGAACTGCGCGAGGTCAACGGCATCGGCGACCGCCGCTTCGCCGACCTGCGGAACCTCGTACGGCCATGAGGAGCCTGACCGGCTCGCCGTCGCGGCAGGACGGGGCCGCGTCCGGGCTCCGGCCGGCCCGGTCGTCCGTGCACGCTTCCTCCGGCACACGCCTCGGCACTGCCCGCCCGCGCCAGGAGGGCCCGACGGACCTGCGGCTCGTGCCGCCCGCCCTGGCGGCCTGGGGCACGGCGGCGCTGGTGCTCGACGTGTCGCCGACGTGGGTGCTCGGCATCGTGATCGGCTGTCTGGTGGCCGTCGGACTGCTGCCGCTGACCCGGCGGCGCCGGACGGCGTCCTGGCCACGAGCTTCGGCTGCCGCGCTGCTGCTGTGCGTGGCCGCGGCCGCCGCCTCGGCCGGGCTGCACGGGGCGGATCTGCGCCGGGGGCCCGTGCCCGGCCTGGCGCGGGAGTACGCGTCGGTGACGGCCGAGGTCGAGCTCAGGTCGGACCCACGGCTCACCCGGCCGAGAGTCCGGGGCGATCACGTGGCTCCGACGGCCGTGCTGATCGACGCCGACGTGCGGCGCGTCCAGGAGACGGGCGGCACGGCGGCGACGACACGGACGCCGGTGCTGCTGATCGTCGACGTGTCCAAGGCACCACCCGGCCGGGCGATCGGTGCACGAGGGCGGTCAGCGTGGCTCGGACTGCTGCCGTCGACGCGGCTGCGGGTCAGTGCGCGGCTGGCGCCAGCGATGACGGGCGGCGACCGGATCGCGGCAGTGCTGCGGGTGCGGGACCAGGGCGAACCGGACGTGGTGGGAAGCCCCTCGGGGCCGCAGCGGCTCGCCGGGCGGCTGCGCGCCGGGCTGCGCGAGGCGACCGACGGACTGCCGGCGGACGCCCGGGCACTGCTGCCGGGGCTGGTCGTGGGGGACACCTCGCGGATCACTCCGGAGCTGGAGGAGGCCTTCAAGGAGACCGACCTCACACACACTCTGGCCGTATCCGGGGCCAACTTCACGATCCTCCTCGCGCTGCTGCTCGGGCCGCCGGGCCTGGCGCAGCACGTCGAGCGGCGGGGGCTCGCGCCCCGGCTCGGCATCTCCCTGCGCGGGACGGCGGTGCTCGGGGGTGCGCTCTCGCTCGGGTTCGTCGTCGTGTGCAGACCGGACCCGAGCGTGGTGCGGGCCGCGGCCTGTGGAGCCGTGGCGCTGCTCGCCCTGGCGACCGGCCGCCGCAGATCGATGATCCCCGCGCTGGCGACGGCGGTTCTGCTGCTGGTGCTGTACGACCCCTGGCTCGCGCGGAGTTACGGGTTCCTGCTGTCCGTCGTGGCGACCGGCGCCCTGCTCACGCTCGCGCCGCGCTGGAGCGCGGGGCTGCGGCGGCGCGGGGTGCCGCCGAGGATGGCTGAGGCGCTGGGCGCCGCGGCGGCCGCGCAGGCCCTGTGCGCGCCCGTCGTCGCCGTGCTGTCGGCGCGGGTGAGCCTGGTTGCGGTGCCCTGCAATCTGCTCGCGGAGTTCGCGATCGCTCCGGCGACCGTGCTGGGGTTCGCGGCTCTGGCCGCGGCGCCGGTGGCGATGCCGGTGGCCGAGTTCCTGGCCTGGTGCGGGCACTGGCCCGCCGAGTGGATCGCGCAGATCGCCCGGACCGGGGCGGCGCTGCCGGGCGCGGGAGTGGAGTGGCCGGGCAGATGGACGGGTGCGGCGCTGCTCCTGACCGTGACCTTCGTGGTGGTGTTCGTCGGACGGCGGCTGCTCGGACATCCGTGGTGGTGCGGGGTCTGCGGAGTGCTGCTGGTGCTGGTGGTGGTGCAGCCGCCGCCGCTGACCCGGGTGGTCACGGGCTGGCCGCCGCCGGGCTGGCGGCTGGTGATGTGTGACGTGGGGCAGGGCGACGCCCTGGTGCTCGCGGCGGGCGAGGGGAGCGGCGTGGTGGTGGACGCGGGACCCGACCCGCAGCTCGTCGACCACTGCCTGCGCTCACTGGGCATCAGCAGGCTCCCGCTGGTGGTGCTCACCCACTTCCACGCCGATCACGTGGCGGGCCTGCCCGGGGTGCTGCGCGGCCGGGAGGTGGGCGCGATCGAGACGACGGGGTTCGAAGAGCCCGCGGACCAGGCCGCGTTCGTCCGGAGACTGGCGGCGGCACGGCGGATCCCCGTGACGCGGGCGGCGGCCGGGGAGCAGCGGCGTACGGGGGAGTTGGCCTGGCAGGTGGTGTGGCCGCCCTCGAGTCCGCCGCCGAGCCCGTCGCCGGATTCGCCCCCAGGGGTGGTTCCGGGGATGCTTCCGGCTCATCCGGTCCCGGAGGGGCCGAACGACGCCAGTGTCGCCATGCTGGTCCGCTCCGGCGGACTGCGCCTGCTGCTCCTCGGGGACCTGGAGCCCCTGGCGCAACGGGCACTGGCCCGGTCGCCGGCGGCCGAGGCGCTCAAGGGCGTGGACGTGCTGAAGGTCGCCCACCACGGCTCCGCCTACCAGGACCCGGGCCTCATGGGCCGGGTCGCTCCGCGGCTGGCCCTCATCTCCTGCGGCGAGGGCAACTCGTACGGGCACCCGGCGCCCGGCACGGTCGCGGCGCTGCGCGACGGGGGCGCGGCGGTGCTGCGGACGGACCGGGACGGCGCGCTCGCGGTGGTGGGAGGGGGCGGAGAGCTGAGCGTGGCGCGAGACTGAGGGCATGAACTCAGCAGAAGTTGATGCCTATCTTCACCGTCTGGGAGTCGAGCACCCGGCGTGGCCCACGGTCGACGCACTGCGTGAGCTGCACCTGAGTCACCTGCAGACCGTGCCGTTCGAGAACCTGTCCATCCACCTGGGCGAGGAGATCGTGCTGGAGGAGAAGCGGCTGCTGGACAAGGTGGTGGGCGCGCGGCGGGGCGGGTTCTGCTACGAACTCAACGGCTCCTTCGGGGCGTTGCTCGCCGCGCTGGGGTACGACGTGGCGCTGCTGGCGGCGCGGGTGTACGGGGACGAGGGGCGGCTTGGGATCCCCTACGACCATCTCGCGTTGCGGGTGCGGACGGTGGACGGGGGTGACTGGCTGGCCGATGTGGGGTTCGGGGCGCACAGCCACCTTCCGCTGGCGTTCGGGGACCGGGGGGAGCAGGAGGATCCGGGCGGCACGTTCCGGATCGTCGAGGCGGAGCCGGACGCGGCGGGGGTGCGCGGTGGGCACGGCACGGTGGAGGCGGCGGACCTGGACGTGTTCCGGGGCGGCACACCGCAGTACCGCCTGGAGGTGCGGCCGCGGGTACTGGGCGACTTCGTGGCCGGCGCGTGGTGGCACAGCACGTCGCCGGTGTCGCATTTCACCCGGTCGCTGGTCTGTTCGCGAGTGACGGAGGACGGGGGCAGGATCACGCTCAGCGGGCGCAACTTCACGGTGACGACGGCCGACGGGACGCGGGAGGTCCGGGAGCTGGAGACGGACGAGGAGGTGCTCGGGGTGTACCGGGAGCGGTTCGGGATCGGACTCGACAAGGTGCCGGCCCTGCGAGATCCCGCGTAGGAGCCAATTCCGGCCACGCAGGGCCCAGACAGGGCTATACAGGGCCACACGCGACCACACGGGGCTACTCGTGCGTAGTACCAGCACAACTGCTGGATTCCCGTGATGTGGTCCCGTGTTGCCCCGAAAGCCTCACCGGTGGTCGAATGCGTCTTCGGCAATGTGTGATCAACAGTGATCAACAGGCGATTTCGAGCCACTCAGGGAGTCGTGGATGATCGGCCGCTGGCGGGGAAGCCGCACCAGCCGGGTGCAACGGACGAGTCCCCTGGCGGCGGTGCCGACACCGCCGAGCGCGGGAGTGCTGGCCTGCCGGGTGCTGGACCCGGTCAACGAGCCGGTCAGACACGCGGAGTTCGCGGTCACGGACGCCGTGGGGCGGCCGGTGGTCAGCGGGGGAGCGGACCCGTACGGGTCGTTCGTGACGACGGTGCCCGCGGGGGAGTACCGGCTCGCGGTGTCGGCGGAGGGGTACACGCCCTACCGGGCGACCACGCAGGTCGCCGAGAACGCGCTCGCGTCCCTCGGGGACGTGACGCTCCAGCTGGCCCGGCCGCCGGAGCTCCCCGGCGCCGGTGACTGGGAGATCGAGTCCGCGCACTCCTCCATCGGCTTCACCGCGCGGCACATCGGACTGGCCCGGATCCACGGGCGGTTCAAGTCGTTCGCGGGGGTCATACGGCTCACCGACCCGGTGGAGCGGTCGGCGATGCACGTGGTGATCGACGCGGCGTCCATCGACACCAACATGAGGATGCGCGACGACCATCTGCGCTCGGCGGACTTCCTGGACGTCGAGCGGTTCCCGACGCTGGAGTTCTACAGCGAACGGTTCCTGCACAGGGGCGGGAACCGGTGGGCCGTGACGGGGGCGCTGTCGCTGCATGGCGTGACGCGGACGGTCACGCTGGACACGGAGTACCTGGGGCTGGGCAACGGCATGGAGGGCGAGGTGCGGGCGGCCTGCCGGGCCACGACCGAGCTGCACCGGGACGACTTCACGGTGAGCTGGCAGACCATGCTGGCGCGGGGCATCGCGGTGGTGGGGCCGAGCATCAGGGTCGACCTCGACGTGCAGGTCGTCCGCAAGGGCTGAGCGGAGGGGCCGCGAGGCGGTGTCGGACAATGTCCGGCGTGAGTGATGTGCGACATGTGCTGGTGCTGCCCGACCGAGACGCCGCGGAAGAGGTGGTGGAGGCGCTGCGGGAGCGGTTCGGGGTCGTCGAGGAGCCGCAGCTGGTGCGGGACGCGCTGGCCGGGGAGGACGACGCCGAGGACGCGCAGTGGCTGGTCGTCCTGCGGGACGAGGACGGGCGGCTGAACCCCGGGGAGCTGGACGGGCTGGCCGGCGAGTGGGAGGGCTGGCGGGAGGAGCCGTAGCGGCTCCCGGTCCTGCGTGCGTGCGGCCCGGGGTGTGGTCGCACGTCCTGGTCCGCCGGGGCCCGCTGTCAGTGGCCCGTGGGATGCTTGTCGCGATGGCCAGGAAGACTGCGAATGACGACCCCCTCGCCCCGGTGACGCTCGCCGTGGGCCAGGAGGACCTGCTCCTCGACCGTGCCGTGCAGGAGGTGGTGGCCGCCGCGAAGGCCGCCGACGCCGACACGGACGTACGGGACCTGACCCCGGACCAGTTGCAGCCCGGCACGCTCGCCGAGCTGACGAGCCCGTCGCTCTTCGCGGAGCGCAAGGTCGTGGTCGTACGCAACGTGCAGGACCTGTCGGCCGACACCATCAAGGACGTGAAGGCGTACCTGGGTGCCCCCGCCGAGGAGATCACCCTCGTGCTGCTCCATGCCGGCGGGGCCAAGGGCAAGGGGCTGCTCGACGCGGCGCGCAAGGCTGGGGCACGAGAGGTGGCCTGCCCCAAGATGACGAAGCCGGCGGACCGGCTGGCGTTCGTGCGGGGCGAGTTCAGGGCGATGGGGCGCTCAGCCACACCGGAGGCGTGCCAGGCGCTGGTCGACGCCATCGGCAGCGACCTGCGGGAGCTGGCCTCGGCGGCGTCGCAGCTGGTCGCGGACGTCGAGGGGACGATCGACGAGGCGGTCGTCGGGCGGTACTACACCGGGCGGGCCGAGGCGTCGAGCTTCACGGTCGCCGACCGGGCGGTCGAGGGGCGGGCGGCGGAGGCCCTGGAGGCGCTGCGCTGGTCGCTGGCGACCGGCGTGGCGCCGGTGCTGATCACGAGCGCGCTCGCCCAGGGCGTCCGGGCGATCGGGAAGCTGTCGTCCGCGCGCGGGGGCCGGCCGGCCGACCTGGCGCGGGAGCTGGGGATGCCGCCGTGGAAGATCGACCGTGTGCGGCAGCAGATGCGGGGCTGGACTCCGGACGGCGTGTCGATCGCGCTGCGGGCCGTGGCCGAGGCGGACGCGGGGGTGAAGGGCGGAGGCGACGACCCCGAGTACGCCCTGGAGAAGGCAGTGGTCACCATCGCCCGAGCGGCCCGCTCCAGAGGCCGGGGCTAGCCGCTCCCCGAGCCCGGACGGAGCCCGGCCGGATCCCTCGCCCAACGTCTCGCTCCCATGAGCCCGGGCGGCACGCTGCAGAAGCGTCCCGACCTCAGCTCCGGAAGCCGCCCCAGGGTCTCGAAACCCGGAAGCCCGCCCCGGCCCCGGCATCCGAAAGCCCCAGGGCACCGCGCCGACCTCACACAACCGGCTCCCCCACCCCCAGCAGGTTCCCCTCGCTGTCGCGGAACCAGGCGCCTCGTTCGCCCCGGGCGCCCTTGCTCGGGTAGTTCCCCTCGATCTCGGCGATGCCGCCCCGGGTGCGGAAGCCGGGGGCGTCGACCTCCTCGAACACGACGCCGCGCCGTCGCAGCTCGGCGACCGCCGCCTCGATGTCCTCGACCTCCAACGCCATCTGGGTGAAGGTGCCGGGCGAGGACCCCGTGGAGCGGAACAGGACGAACTCCGCGCCGCCGCACCGGTAGAGCAGCCCTCCGGGCCGTTCGTCGACGGGATCCAGTCCGAGCTTCTCCGAGTAGAAGCGCCGCGCCCGCTCCAGGTCCTGGGCGGGGAGCCTGGTCGCCACGCGGACCAGGACCGGCGCACTGGTGTCGTCTTTGTTCATGTTTCCACTGTGCCGTGATCGAGTCGCCCTCCTCCTGCCGAAGAGGAGAATCGGGTGTGTCAGCCGTACGTCGCCAAGTGACGGAGAGGTGGCGAAAGGTCATGGCTGAACACCCGCACGCAGCGCTCGTCCGCAAGGGATTCGAGGCCTTCTCGCGAGGTGACATGGACACCCTGCGGGGATTGATCGCGGGGGACGCCACACACCACGTGCCCGGAGATCACCCGCTGTCGGGTGACTTCAAAGGGTTGGACTCGATCATCGAGATGTACGAGCGGCTCGGCGCGGAGACGAACGGGACGATGCGCGCCGAACTGATCGGCATCGGCGTCGACGGCCGCGGACACGCGGTCGGCATGACCCGCTTCACGGCCGAGCGCAACGGCAAGAGCCTCGACGACACCGGCTGCATCATCTTCCGGATCGTCGGCGACAAGGTCACCGACCTCGACGAATGCGTCGAGGACATCGACAAGAACAACGAGTTCTGGTCCTAGACGTGCCGAAGGCCCCGCCGGCCGCTCTGGGGAAGAGCGGAAGGCGGGGCCTTCGATTCAAGCTGCTGGATCCGCGCCCGCGTGGCGAACGCAGGCCGCGCGCGGATCCGAGGGGTGCCGGACGGGAGCGGATGAGAGAGGGCCCGCTCGATTCCCTCCGACGTCACATCAGATGTCAGCCCTTGAGCGCGGCGACCTTCTGAGCCAGCGCCGACTTCTTGTTGGCAGCCTGGTTCTTGTGGATGACGCCCTTCGAGACGGCCTTGTCGAGCTGACGCGCGGCGACGCGCTGGTACTCGGTGGCCTTCTCGACGTCACCCGCGGCAGCAGCCTCACGGGCCTTGCGGATCGCGGTCTTGAGGGAGGACTTGACGGCCTTGTTGCGCTGCCGGGCCTTCTCGTTGGTCTTGATCCGCTTGATCTGGGACTTGATGTTCGCCACGAATGAGCCTTCTCAGGTTCTGGCACGAGGGCGCACGCAACCGCGCGCTTCTCGCACCGGGTGATTTCTTGAGGTAGCGCCTCCTGCGAGAGGGCATGAGGCACAGCCACCCAGGCTACCAGCGGCCCCTTCCGCGGCCCAAACCCGTCCGTGGTCCCCACCCGTGGGACCATGGAGGCTACGTATCGATCCGACCCGAGACCGCAGACACTGCGGACGCCTCAAGAATCAGGACCCTGCGTGCCCGCGACCCCCAGCCACGTGCCCGAGCCGAGCCGTACCGATCCGGCTCTGATCCGCAACTTCTGCATCATCGCGCACATCGACCACGGCAAGTCCACGCTCGCCGACCGGATGCTCCAGCTGACCGGAGTGGTCGAGCAGCGGCAGATGCGCGCCCAGTACCTCGACCGCATGGACATCGAGCGCGAGCGTGGCATCACGATCAAGTCACAGGCGGTGCGTCTGCCGTGGGCCCCCACCCACGACAAGAACGACACGCACATCCTCAACATGATCGACACCCCGGGGCACGTCGACTTCACCTATGAGGTCTCGCGGTCGCTCGCCGCGTGCGAGGGGACCGTCCTCCTGGTCGACGCCGCCCAGGGCATCGAGGCGCAGACCCTCGCCAACCTCTACCTGGCGATGGAGAACGACCTCACGATCATCCCCGTGCTGAACAAGATCGACCTGCCGGCCGCGCAGCCCGAGAAGTTCTCCGAGGAGCTCGCCAACCTGGTCGGGTGCGACCCGGAGGACGTGCTCAAGGTGTCCGCCAAGACGGGCCTGGGCGTCGAGGCGCTGCTCGACAAGGTCGTCGCGGAGATCCCCCCGCCGGTCGGTGTCGCGGACGCCCCCGCCCGCGCGATGATCTTCGACTCGGTCTACGACTCCTACCGCGGTGTCGTGACGTACGTCCGTGTCATCGACGGCCAGCTCAACAAGCGCGAGCGGATCCGGATGATGTCCACCGGCGCCACGCACGAGCTGCTGGAGATCGGCACCAACTCGCCCGAGATGCTGCCGGCCGACGGTCTCGGCGTCGGCGAGGTGGGCTACCTCATCACCGGTGTGAAGGACGTCCGCCAGTCCAAGGTCGGTGACACCGTCACCAGCCAGCAGAAGGGGGCCACGGAGGCGCTCGGGGGCTACAAGGACCCCAAGCCCATGGTCTTCTCCGGGCTCTATCCGCTGGACGGATCGGACTACCCGGAGCTGCGCGAGGCCCTGGACAAGCTCCAGCTCAACGACGCCGCGCTGGTCTACGAGCCGGAGACCTCCGCCGCCCTCGGCTTCGGCTTCCGCGTCGGCTTCCTCGGCCTGCTGCACCTGGACGTGATCCGGGAGCGGCTGGAGCGCGAGTTCGGCCTCGACCTCATCGCCACCGCGCCGAACGTGGTCTACCGCGTCCTCATGGAGGACGGCACCGAGCACACCGTCACCAACCCCAGCGAGTTCCCCGAGGGCAAGATCTCGGAGGTCTACGAGCCGGTCGTGCGGGCCACCATCCTCGCGCCCAGCGAGTTCATCGGCTCGATCATGGAGCTGTGTCAGACCCGGCGCGGTGTCCTGCTCGGCATGGACTACCTCTCCGAGGACCGGGTGGAGATCCGCTACACCCTGCCGCTCGCCGAGATCGTCTTCGACTTCTTCGACCAGCTGAAGTCCAAGACCCGCGGCTACGCCTCGCTCGACTACGAGCCCACCGGCGAGCAGACCTCCAGCCTGGTCAAGGTCGACATCCTGCTGCACGGCGACAAGGTGGACGCCTTCTCGGCGATCACCCACAAGGACCAGGCGTACGCGTACGGCGTGCGGCTCGTCGCCAAGCTCAAGGAGCTCATCCCGCGGCAGGCCTTCGAGGTGCCGGTCCAGGCCGCCATCGGCTCCCGGGTCATCGCCCGCGAGACCATCCGCGCCATCCGCAAGGACGTCCTCGCCAAGTGCTACGGCGGTGACATCTCCCGTAAGCGGAAGCTGCTGGAGAAGCAGAAGGAAGGCAAGAAGCGGATGAAGATGGTGGGTTCCGTAGAGGTTCCGCAGGAGGCCTTCATCGCCGTCCTGTCGAGTGATGACAGTGCGGGGTCGGGCAAGAGCAAGAAGTAATCACGGATTACCGAGGGTTACACCGCAATCCGGGTTGAACAGGGGCCTGCCGTGCGAAGGTGCGGTGGGCCCTGTGCGTGCGTGGGGTAGCTCTCTGTACGAAGTGACAGGCCGCGGCCCCTTACGCAGGGGCCGGTCGCCCTTTACTCTGATCCCTGCTCGATAGTTACTCGCGAGTTAAACAAGAGCTCCTGAGTGAACCCAGCCGCACCTGAGCCAGCCGCATTGTCGCGGGCCCCGGAGGATGTCGTGAGCGACGCACAGACCCTGATCGAGAACCGTCCGCCGTCCGTGGCGGGCCTCTTCCTGGAGCGCGTGACGGCCACGCCGGACGCCGAGGCCTATCGGTATCCGGTCCCGTCGTCGGGCCAGGGGCCGGACGACTGGAAGTCGCTGAGCTGGGCGCAGGCAGCCGAGCGGGTCTACGCCATCGCGGCGGGCCTCATCGAGCTCGGCGTGCGGCCGGAGCAGCGCGTCGCCCTCGCCGCCGGCACCCGGATCGAGTGGATCCTCGCCGACCTCGGCATCATGTGCGCCGGAGCGGCCACCACCACGGTGTATCCGCAGACCAACGCCGACGAGTCCGCGTACATCCTGTCGGACTCCGAGAGCCGGGTGCTGATCGCGGAGAACGCCGAGCAGCTGGCCAAGGCCAAGGAGAAGCGCGCCGAGCTGCCCGAGCTGACGCATGTCGTGGTGATCGACGCGGCCGGGGTGGAGACCGCCGACTGGATCCTCACCCTGGACGAGCTGGAGAAGCGCGGCGCGGCCCGGCTGGAGAAGGACCCCGACCTGATCAAGGAGCGGGTCGGCGCGATCACCAAGGACCAGCTGGCCACCCTCATCTACACCTCGGGCACCACCGGCCGCCCCAAGGGGGTGCGCCTGCCGCACGACAACTGGTCGTACATGGCCAAGGCGATCGCCGCGACCGGGCTGGTCAGCACCGAGGACGTGCAGTACCTCTGGCTGCCCCTCGCGCACGTCTTCGGCAAGGTGCTGACCTCCGGGCAGATCGAGGTCGGGCACGTCACCGCCGTGGACGGCCGGGTCGACAAGATCATCGAGAACCTGCCGGTGGTGCAGCCGACGTACATGGCCGCCGTCCCGCGCATCTTCGAGAAGGTCTACAACGGCGTGGCGGCGAAGGCCCGGGCGGGCGGCGGCGCCAAGTACAAGATCTTCCAGTGGGCGGCCGAGGTGGCCCGCGAGTACGCCAAGGTCTCGCAGGACAACTTCCGCCGGACCGGGACCCTGTCCGTGCCCTTCGGCCTGGGCGCGAAGCACAAGGTCGCCGACGCGCTGGTGTTCGCCAAGATCCGCGAGGCCTTCGGCGGGAACCTGCGGGCGTGCGTCTCCGGCTCCGCCGCCCTCGCGCCGGAGATCGGCTACTTCTTCTCGGGCGCCGGCATCCACATCCTGGAGGGCTACGGCCTGACCGAGTCCTCGGCGGCGTCCTTCGTGAACCCGGGCGAGGCCTACCGCACCGGCACGGTGGGCAAGCCGCTGCCCGGTACGGAGGTGCGGATCGCCGACGACGGCGAGATCCTGCTGCGGGGCCCGGGCATCATGGAGGGCTACCACAACCTGCCCGAGAAGACCGCCGAGGTGCTGGAGCCGGACGGCTGGTTCCACACCGGGGACATCGGCGAGCTGTCGCCCGACGGCTACCTGCGCATCACCGACCGCAAGAAGGACCTCATCAAGACCTCGGGCGGCAAGTACATCGCCCCGGCGGAGGTCGAGGGACAGTTCAAGGCGGTGTGCCCGTACGTGTCCAACATCCTGGTGCACGGGGCCGACCGGAACTTCTGCACGGCGCTCATCGCGCTCGACGAGGTCGCCATCACCGACTGGGCCAAGGACAACGGGCTGGAGGGCAAGTCGTACGCGGAGATCGTTTCCTCGCCGGTCACGGTGGAGATGGTCGACGGGTATGTGAAGCAGCTCAACGAGGGGCTTCAGCGGTGGCAGACGATCAAGAAGTTCCGGCTGCTGCCGCGTGACCTCGATATCGAGCACGGTGAGATCACACCGAGTCTGAAGCTGAAGCGGCCCGTGGTGGAGCGGGAGTACAAGCATCTGATCGACGAGATGTATGAGGGCTCTCGCGAGGCGTGAGGGTGGCGGGGCTGTGTGGCGGCCTCGGGTGCGTGGGGGGTGTTCGCGCCCACGCGGCGGAGCCGCACATCGATACAGCCCCGCGCCCCTAGGTAGCCTGCTCCACCCGGCGGCGAAGGTCCTGGATCTCCGCGCGCAGGCGTTCCACCTCTCTGCCTTTGCGGTAGAGGTCCAGGAAGACGCTGACCTTGGCCCTGAGCACCCATGGGTCGAAGGGCTTGGTCACGTAGTCCGCGGCGCCGGTCGCGTAGCCGCGGAAGGCGTAGCCCGAGTCGTCGTCCGCGCCCGTGAGGAAGATGATCGGGACGTCGCGGGTCTGGTCCAGGCGTTTGATGTGGGCGGCCGTCTCGAAGCCGTCCATGCCGGGCATGCGGATGTCGAGCAGGACCAGGGCGATCGGCTGCCGCAGCAGGGCCTTCATCGCCTCCTCGCCGGAACGGGCGCGTACCAGCGGCTCGTTGAGGGAGGCTAGGACGGCCTCCAGGGCGGTCAGGTTGTCCTCCATGTCGTCGACGAGGAGGATTCCCGCGCGTTCGGGGTGGGTGGCCGTGCCGCTCATGCCTCTTCTTCCGTGCCCTCGGGGTCCAGCAGTTCGCACACGACCGTCAGCAGGCCGTCGATGTCCACCGGCTTGGGCACGTAGTCGTTGGCGCCCCGGGCGATGGACTTCTCCCGGTCGCCGGGCATCGCCTTGGCCGTCAGGGCCACGATCGGCAGGCCCGCCCAGCGGGGTGTGCGGCGGATCGCGGAGATGGTCTCGTAGCCGTCCATCTCCGGCATCATGATGTCCATCAGGACCAGTTCCACGTCCCCGCTGCGCTCCAGCGTCTCGATGCCCTCGCGGCCGTTCTCCGCGTACAGCACGGTCATGCCGACCCGGCCCAGGACATGGGTGAGGGCGAAGACGTTGCGGATGTCGTCGTCGACGATCAGCACCCGCCGCCCGGCCAGGATCCGGCCCGGCCTGCCGGACGTCCACGCCTCCAGCTTGGTCGGGGACGGCCAGGCGTCGTCCGTGTCGTGCGCCACCGGGAAGGGCTCGGCGGGCCGGAGGGGCAGCGGCAGGCCGGCGCGGTCCTCGGGGACCGGTACCGGCGCCGTGTGGCCTGGGCTGACGACCGGGACGTAGAGGGTGAAGGTGGAGCCCTTGCCGGGCTCGCTCTCGGCGATGATCCGGCCGCCCAGCAGGCCCGCGATCTCCCGGCTGATGGACAGACCGAGGCCGGTCCCGCCGTACTTGCGGTTGGTGGTGCCGTCGGCCTGCTGGAACGCCTCGAAGATCACCGGGAGTTTCGCGGGCGCGATCCCGATGCCGGTGTCGGACACCGAGAACGCGATGACGTCGTCCGTCTCCCGGACGTAGCGGTGCTCGGCGTCCTGCACCCGGTCCACCCGCAGTTCGACCTTGCCGGACGCGGTGAACTTGATCGCGTTGGAGAGCAGGTTGCGCAGGATCTGCTGGAGGCGCTGCTCGTCGGAGTACATCTCGCGCGGTACCTCCTCGCCGACCGCCACATCGAAGGCCAGCCCCCGGTCGAGGGTGAGCGGGCGGAAGGTGGCGTGGACGTAGTCGAGGAGCTTGATGAGGGGGAGCCGTTTGGGGCGTACGTCCATCCGGCCGGCCTCGATCTTCGACAGGTCGAGGATGTCGTTGATCAGCTGCAGGAGGTCCGAGCCCGAGCGGTGGATCGTCGTCGCGAACTGCACCTCCTGGTCGGAGAGATGGCCGTCCGGGTTGTCGGAGAGCAGCCGGGCCAGGATCAGCAGGGAGTTCAGCGGCGTGCGCAGCTCGTGCGACATGTTGGCCAGGAACTCCGACTTGTACTGGGAGGACGTGGCCAGCAGGGCGGCCTTCTCCTCCAGCTCGGCGTTGGAGCGCTGGAGTTCGCCTTGCTGCTTTTGGAGTTCGTCCGAGCGCTCCTGGAGCTGCATGGCCAGGCGCTGGGACTCGCCGAGCAGGGACTCCGTGCGGGAGTTGGCGATGATCGTGTTGATGGCGACGCCGATGGTGTTGACGAACTGGTCGAAGAACGCCAGGTGCACGTCGGAGAAGCGGGAGAAGGAGGCGAGTTCGATGACCCCGAGGAGCTTGTCCTCGAAGAGGATCGGGATGATGACGATCGTGGTCGGGGCCGCTTCTCCCAGACCGCTGTTGATCTTGATGTAGTCGGGCGGGGCACCCTCGACGAGGATCCGCTTCTTCTCCCGGGCCGCCTGCGCGACCAGACCGTGCACGGGCAGGCCGCCGGTCTCGACGGTCGCGTCCTGGGCGGCGCCGTAGCCGGCGATGAAGGCCAGGCCCTTGGTGGGGACCGTGGCGCCGTCCTCCTCGGGATCGGCCAGGTAGAACGCCCCGTACTGGGCGTTCACCAGCGGGGTCAGCTCGCGGAGTATCAGGTCGGCGACCTCCATCAGGTCCCGGTGGCCCTGCATCAGGGCGGCGAGCCGGGCCAGGTTGGACTCCAGCCAGTCCTTCGCGCGGGTCGTCTCGCGCAGGTTGGCCACCATCAGGTTGATGTTGTCCTTCAGCTCGGCGACCTCGCCCTGCGTCTCCACCGTGATCGAGCGGGACATGTCGCCCTGGGCCACGGCGGAGGCGACCTCGGCGATGGCGCGGACCTGGGTCGTGAGGTTCGACGCGAGTTCGTTGACGTTGGTCGTCAGGCGCTTCCAGGTGCCGTAGACGCCCTCCACCCGCGCCTGGCCGCCCAGTTGCCCCTCGGAGCCGACCTCGCGGGCGACACGCGTGACCTCGGAGGAGAACGAGGAGAGCGTGTCGACCATGGTGTTGATGGTCGTCTTCAGCTCCAGGATCTCGCCGCGCGCGTCCACGTCGATCTTCCGGGACAGGTCGCCCTGCGCCACGGCCGTCGCGACCTGGGCGATGTTGCGGACCTGGGAGGTGAGGTTGTCGGCCATGTAGTTGACGTTGTCCGTCAGGTCCCGCCAGACGCCGGAGACGCCCAGCACCTGGGCCCGGCCGCCGAGCCGCCCGTCGGTGCCGACCTCGCGGGCCACGCGGGTCACCTCGTCGGCGAAGGCGCGCAGCTGCTCCACCATCGTGTTGACGGTGTCCTTCAGTTCGAGGATCTCGCCGCGCGCGTCGACCGTGATCTTCTTCGACAGGTCGCCGTTGGCGACGGCGGTGGTGACTTGGGCGATGTTGCGGACCTGGGACGTCAGGTTCAGCGCCATGAAGTTGACGTTGTCGGTGAGGTCCTTCCAGACGCCGGAGACGCCGCGGACCTGGGCCTGTCCGCCGAGGTTGCCTTCCGTGCCGACCTCGCGGGCGACCCTGGTCACCTCGTCGGCGAACGCGGACAACTGGTCGACCATCGTGTTGATCGTGGACTTCAGCTCCAGGATCTCGCCCTTGGCCTCGACCGTGATCTTCTTGCCGAGGTCGCCCTGGGCTACGGCGGTGGAGACGAGGGCGATGTTCCGCACCTGGGAGGTCAGGTTGTCGGCCATGAAGTTGACGTTGTCGGTGAGGTCCTTCCAGACGCCGGAGACGCCCCTGACCTGCGCCCGGCCGCCGAGGTTGCCTTCCGTGCCGACCTCGCGGGCCACGCGGGTCACCTCGTCGGCGAAGGCCGAGAGCTGGTCGACCATCGTGTTGATCGTCGACTTCAGCTCCAGGATCTCGCCCTGCGCCGCGACCGTGATCTTCTGGGACAGGTCGCCGTTGGCCACGGCCGTCGTCACCTGGGCGATGTTGCGGACCTGGGAGGTGAGGTTCGACGCCATGAAGTTGACGTTGTCGGTGAGGTCCTTCCACACCCCGGAGACGCCCCGGACCTGCGCCCGGCCGCCCAACTGGCCCTCGGTGCCGACCTCGCGGGCCACGCGGGTGACCTCATCGGCGAAGGCGGAGAGCTGGTCGACCATCGTGTTGACGGTCAGTTTCAGCTCCAGCAGCTCACCGGTCGCCTCGACCGTGACCGTGCGGGTCAGATCGCCGCGGGCCACCGCCGTCGTCACCGCCGCGATGTCCCGCACCTGGGCCGTCAGCCGGGACGCCATCGTGTTGACGGCCTCCGTCACGTCCCGCCAACTGCCCGAAAGACCCTGGACCTTGGCCCGGCCCCCGAGCCGCCCCTCGGTGCCGACCTCACGGGCGACCCGCGTCACCTCGCCGGTGAACAGGGAGAGCTGGTCCACCATCTTGTTCACGGCCCGGCCCAGCCGCCGCAGGTCACCGCGCAACTGCCGCGTCCCGTCGTGCAGATCGACCCGCTGGGTCAGATCGCCTCCGGCCACCGCGTCCAGCACGCGCGTTGCGTTCGCCGCCGGGGCGACCAGGGCGTCGAGCAGCTGGTTCACGTCGTTGACCCGGGACGTCCACAGGCCCTGACCCGGGCTGGCCGAGAGCCGCTCGTCGAGCCGGCCGTGGCGCACCAGCTCCCGTCTGACGCGCTGCACCTCGGTGGTGAAGTGGACGCTGCGGTCCATGATCTGGTTGAAGACCGCGGTGAGTTCGGCCACCATCCCGTGGCCGGATTCCGGCACCTTGGTGAAGTCGCCGTCGCGGGCGGCTGTCATGGCGGCGAGCAGGGGACGCAGATCGGATGCACGAATCTGACCGTCTTCGTACCGGTCTTCGACCACAGGAGTAGCACGGTTCTCACTCATGGCGGCCCACTTCGGTAACTCGGCGCTTATGGGCGTGGTCAGTCTGTCACTCTGTCGGCATCGACTGTGGCGTATTCGTACGAACTGCCCGGGGAGCTGTCCATGGGGGCCATTCCGACGCAACGGGAGACCGCTTCCCGTGCCTCAGAGGCGCCTGCACACGCTGGGGAGACGCCCGTGCCCGTCCAGGAAGGGCCAGTTTCCGAGGAGCCCGGACCTCGCGCGGAGGCACGCGCGCCGGGGGATGCGCGGGCGTGCGCGACCCTGCCCGGCAGTTCGCTCGCGCCGGGCGCCGCCCGCGCCCTGGTGCGCGCGGCGCTCGCCGACTGGACCGGGCTCGGCCTGCCCGGCGCCGAGCACCTCACCGACCGCCTCGCCGACGACGCCACGCTCGTCGTCAGCGAACTCGTCACCAACGCCGTCGTGCACGCCGGCACCGACGTCGAGATGGAGTGCCGGCTGGAAGGCGACGCGCCGGACACGGCCGCGCTCGTCGTCGAGGTCTCCGACCACCACCCCTCGCGCGCGCCGCGCGGCAGCGAGCCGGAGACGCCGCACGACACCCCCGAGCACGGGCGGGGCCTGCGGCTCGTCGGCGCGCTCTCCGAGGCGTGGGGGATCACGTACCGCACGGGCCGCAAGACCGTCTGGGCGCGGCTGCCCGCCGCGGGGTGCGCGGCCGGCGAGCAGATCGAGGCGTACGCCGGGGAGCACGCGCTGGCGCGCGGCCTGCGGGTCGCCGAGATCCTGGCACCCGAGCCGCTCCCGGGCGACGAGGCGGGGGAGGCCGTAGGGGTCTGGCGTGGCGCTGGAGAGCCGTGGGACCTGCGTGAGGCAGGAGAGACATGGGGCTCGCGGGAGGGCGGAGAGGCGCGGGACTGGCCGGACTTACAGGAAGCTCACGGCCTGCGCGACTGGAACGACCTCCGGGACTGGCGGGACCGGCACGAGAACCGCGACGGACGCAACGGGCCCGACGGCGCCTGGCTCGGCCGCGGCGCCCTCTCCTTCCTCGCCGAGGCCTCCGACCTGCTGGCCGGGCAGCTCGACGAGGACCTGGTCGCGGCCCTCGCCGGGCAGCTGATCGTGCCGCGGCTGGCCGACTGGTGCGCGGTGTGGCTGGAGGACGAGGCCACCGGCGGCGGCTGGAGCGGCGGAGCGGGCGCGGGCGGACCGCGCCTGGCCCGGGTCTGGCACGGCAGCGAGAACCGCATCGAGGAGCTGCGCCGCGTCCTGGAGAAGGACCCGCCGCAGCCGTTCGACCCGACGGGAGCCTCCCCGTTCGAGCGCAGCCGGGAGGGCGGCCGGTCCGGGCCCGTCGACTACCCCTGGCCCGGCGAGGCGCTCGGTGACGGCGAGCCCGGCGCGGCCCTCGCGTACCGGCTGGTCGCCGGGGGCCGCCCGCTGGGCACCCTCGTCATCGGCCGCTCCGGGAAGGCCGGCTTCCCCGACGAGATCACCGGCCTCGTCGAGGACCTCAGCCGCCGGGTGGCCCTCGCCATCGGCGCCGCCCGCCAGTACGCCCGCCAGGCCACCATCAGCGCCGTCCTCCAGCGCGGGCTGCTGCCGGGCGCCGTGGCCGAGATCCCCGGCATGCGCAGCGCCCTCGTCTACGAGCCGTGCGACAAGGGCGGGCCGAGCGGCGACTTCTACGACCTGTTCCCGGCCGGCGACGGCCGCTGGTGCTTCGCCGTCGGCGACGTCCAGGGCAAGGGGCCCGAGGCGGCCGTCGTGATCGGCCTGGCCCGGCCCTGGCTGCGGCTGCTGGCCCGCGAGGGCTACCGGGTCGGCGACGTCCTGGACCGCCTCAACCAGCTGCTGCTCGACGACGCCACGGAGGCCGCGGACGCGGCGGCGAGGGCGCTGGTCGCCGCGGGGGCACGGCCGACCCCGCCCGGCGACGGCCCCCAGACGCGCTTCTTGTCCCTGCTGTACGGGGAACTCGTCCCCTTCGACGGCGGCGTCCGCTGCACCGTCGCCTCCGCCGGACACCCGCTGCCGCTGCTGCTCGGGGCCGGCGGCGAGGTCCACACGGCGGCGCAGCCCCAGACCCTCCTCGGCGTCGTCGAGGACGCGACCTACACCAGCGAGACCTTCGAGCTGCGCTCCGGCGACACACTGCTGTGCGTCACCGACGGCGTGACCGAGCGCCGCTCGGGCTCCCGCCAGTTCGACGACGGGGACGGGCTCGCCGCCGCGCTCGCCGGGTGCGCCGGGCTGGACGCGGAGCTGATAGCCGAGCGGATCAAGCGGCTGGTGCACGAGTTCGGGGCACGGCCCCCGGCCGACGATCTCGCCCTGCTGGTGCTCCAGGCGGACTGACCCCGCGGGTGCTGGACAATGGAAGGCATGCCTTCCGCACTTCCCGACGGCGAGCCCGTCCCCGACGACGGCACGCTGCCCGCGTCCGCGCTCGCCGGGGCCGCCGACCGCCCGCTCGGGTTCTACCTGCACGTCCCGTACTGCGCGACCCGCTGCGGCTACTGCGACTTCAACACGTACACCGCGACCGAGCTGCGCGGCACCGGCGGGGTCCTCGCCTCCCGCGACAACTACGCCGAGACGCTGGCCGACGAGATCCGGCTGGCGCGCAAGGTGCTGGGCGACGACCCGCGGCCGGTCCGGACGGTGTTCGTGGGCGGTGGCACGCCCACGCTGCTGGACGCCCGTGATCTCGTCGGGATGCTGAAGGCCGTACGCGACGAGTTCGGGCTCGCGGAGGACGCCGAGATCACGACGGAGGCCAACCCGGAGTCGGTCGACCCGGTGTATCTGGAGGTCCTGCGCGAGGGAGGCTTCAACCGGATCTCCTTCGGGATGCAGAGCGCCCGCCGGCACGTGCTGAAGGTGCTGGACCGTACGCACACGCCGGGGCGGCCCGAGGCGTGTGTCGCGGAGGCCCGGGACGCCGGGTTCGACCATGTGAACCTCGACCTGATCTACGGCACGCCGGGTGAGTCCGACGACGACTGGCGGGCTTCGCTCGACGCGGTGCTGGGGGCCGGGCCGGACCACGTCAGCGCCTACGCCCTGATCGTCGAGGAAGGGACGCAGCTGGCGCGCCGGATCCGCCGGGGCGAGGTGCCGATGACCGACGACGACGTCCACGCCGACCGGTACCTGATCGCGGACGAGGTTCTCTCGGGCGCGGGATTCGAGTGGTACGAGGTGTCGAACTGGGCGACCTCGGAGGCCGGGCGGTGCCTGCACAACGAGCTGTACTGGCGGGGGGCCGACTGGTGGGGGGCCGGGCCCGGCGCGCACAGCCACGTGGGCGGGGTGCGGTGGTGGAATGTGAAGCATCCGGGGGCGTATGCGGCCGCGCTGGCTTCGGGGAGGTCGCCGGGGGCCGGGCGTGAGGTGCTGTCGGAGGAGGACCGGCGGGTCGAGCGGATCCTGCTGGAGCTGCGGCTCAAGGAGGGGGTGCCGTTGTCGCTGCTGCGGGAGGAGGGGTTGGCGGCGTCTCGACGGGCCTTGTCCGACGGGTTGCTCCAGGAGGGGCCGTACGAGGGTGGGCGGGCTGTCCTGACGTTGCGCGGGCGGTTGCTGGCGGACGGGGTCGTGCGCGATCTCGTGGACTGAGGTGCTCGGCGTGGGTGCCGGGGCCGGGGTGTTTCGCAGCCCGGCGTAGCGGGGTGCCGCTCTCCTTGGGACGGGAGCCGCCCTCAGCGGCACGCATGCCCGCAGCTAGGGAGCCGTCACGAAGTCGATCAGTTCCTCCACCCGGCCCAGCAGCTCCGGCTCCAGGTCCTTGTACGAGTGGACCCCCGACAGGATCCGCTGCCACGCCGCCCCCGTGTTCTCCGGCCAGCCCAGCGCCCTGCAGACACCCGTCTTCCAGTCTTGCCCGCGCGGGACCCGGGGCCAGGCGTCGATGCCCAGGGACGACGGTTTCACCGCCTCCCAGATGTCGATGTAGGGGTGGCCCACGACCAGCGCGTGCTCGCTCGTCACCGACTGTGCGATGCGCCACTCCTTCGAGCCCGGCACGAGGTGGTCCACCAGGACGCCCAGCCGCGCGTCCGGCCCGGGGGCGAAATCGGAGACGATCGACGGCAGGTCGTCGACGCCCTCCAGGTACTCCACGACCACACCCTCGATGCGCAGGTCGTCGCCCCACACCTTCTCGACCAGCTCGGCGTCGTGCCGGCCCTCGACGTAGATGCGGCCGGCGCGGGCGACACGCGCCCGTGCGCCGGGGACGGCGACCGAACCGGAGGCAGTGCGGGCGGGACGCGCGGGGCCGCCCGGCGACGGGCGGACGAGCGTCACCACCCTGCCCTCCAGAAGGAAGCCGCGCGGCTCCATCGGGAACACCCGGTGCTTGCCGAAGCGGTCCTCCAGCGTCACCGTGCCCGCCTCGCAGCGGATCACCGCGCCGCAGAAGCCGGTCCCCGGCTCCTCCACCACCAGACCCGGCTCCGCCGCGACCTCGGGCACCGGCTTCGGCTTCTTCCACGGCGGGGTCAGATCGGCGGAGTACTGGCGCATTCGCATGACGATAGGAGAAGCCGGAGGGCGATCACCGCGACACGCCGAAACGCGCCGCCAGCGCGTCCCGTTGCGCCCGCACGAACGCCGCGTCCACCACCGCTCCGTGACCGGGCACGTACAGCGCGTCCTCGCCGCCCAGGCCGAGCAGCCGGTCCAGGGCGGCCGGCCAGTGCGACGGCACCGCGTCGGGGCCCGCCTGCGGCTCGCCGGACTCCTCGACCAGGTCACCGCAGAACACCACCTCCGGATCACCCGGCACCAGCACCGCCAGGTCGTGCGCGGTGTGCCCCGGGCCGACGTTCGCCAGCAGCACCTGCCGGCCGCCGCCCAGGTCGAGCGTCCACTCGCCGGAGACCATGTGGCCGGGCCCGGCCAGCCGCTCCGCCGCCTCCTCGGCCGTCGGCGCCGCCAGGCCGTGGCGTACCGCGTCCGCCCGCAGCTCCTCCCGGTCCCGCACGCGCGTCAGCACCGCGTCCACGCCCACCGCACCGAAGACCTGCGCGTCCGGGAGCGCAGCGGCGCCGAAGACATGATCGAAGTGCGGATGGGTCAGCGCGAGATGTGTCACACGGTGACCCGTGAGCGCCCGTGCCTGCGCGCCCAGTTTCGCTCCCTCGGCAAGGCTCGACCCCGCGTCGATCAAGAGGGCCGTGCCCTCACCGGCGACCAGCCCCGCCGTGCAGTCCCACACCGGCAGCCGGCACCGCCCCACCCCGGCGGCCACGCGCTCCCATCCGAGGTCTTCCCAAGTCACCGTCATACGGCGACGCTAGCGGTGCGCCCCGCTCGGGGCACGGCGCCGCACGACCAGCCTTGCCGGGGGTGTACCCCACCGCCGTACACTGGGCCGGGGAATGCTGGCACTCGCACGCGCAGAGTGCCAGGCCGGACCGGCAGGGCAAGCAGGCGGAGACATCTGGAGGTGTGCGCGATGCTCAGTGAACGCAGGCTCCAGGTGCTGCGCGCCATCGTCCAGGACTACGTCGGCACCGAGGAGCCGGTGGGCTCCAAGGCCCTCACCGAGCGGCACAACCTCGGCGTCTCCCCGGCCACCGTCCGCAACGACATGGCGGCCCTGGAGGACGAGGGGTTCATCGCCCAGCCGCACACCAGTGCCGGGCGCATCCCCACCGACAAGGGCTACCGGCTGTTCGTCGACAAGCTCGCCGGCGTCAAGCCGATGACCGCGCCCGAGCGGCGCGCGATCCAGAACTTCCTGGAGGGCGCCGTCGACCTCGACGACGTCGTGGCGCGCACGGTACGGCTGCTCGCGCAGCTCACCCGTCAGGTCGCCGTCGTGCAGTACCCGTCGCTGACGCGCTCGACCGTGCGGCACGTGGAGTTGCTCTCCCTGGCGCCCGCGCGGGTGATGCTCGTGCTGATCACGGACACCGGGCGGGTCGAGCAGCGGGTGGTCGACTGCCCGGCGCCCTTCGGCGAGGCTTCGCTGGCGGATCTGCGCGCGCGGCTCAACAGCCGTGTGGCGAACCGCCGTTTCGCGGATGTGCCGGGTCTGGTGGAGGATCTCCCGGAGGCGTTCGAGCACGAGGACCGGGGTACGGTCTCTACGGTGCTCTCCACACTTCTGGAGACGCTCGTCGAGGAGAACGAGGAGCGGCTGATGATCGGCGGCACCGCCAATCTGACCCGCTTCGGGCATGACTTCCCCCTCACGATCCGGCCGGTGCTGGAGGCGCTGGAGGAGCAGGTCGTGCTCCTCAAGCTGCTCGGCGAGGCGAAGGATCCGGGCGTGACCGTACGGATCGGTCACGAGAACGCCCACGAAGGACTCAACTCCACGTCCGTCGTGTCGGTCGGCTACGGTTCGGGCGGCGAGGCAGTCGCCAAGCTCGGCGTGGTCGGACCGACCCGCATGGACTACCCGGGAACGATGGGAGCGGTACGCGCAGTGGCACGGTACGTCGGACAGATCCTGGCGGAGTCGTAGTGGCCACGGACTACTACGCCGTACTCGGCGTGCGCCGCGACGCGTCGCAGGAAGAGATCAAGAAGGCCTTCCGGCGGCTCGCCCGCGAGCTGCACCCGGACGTCAACCCCGATCCGAAGACCCAGGAGCGGTTCAAGGAGATCAACGCCGCTTACGAGGTGCTGTCGGACCCGCAGAAGAAGCAGGTCTACGACCTCGGCGGCGACCCGCTCTCGCAGGCCGGCGGCGGCGGCGCGGGCGGCTTCGGAGCCGGCGGCTTCGGGAACTTCTCGGACATCATGGACGCGTTCTTCGGCACGGCGTCGCAGCGCGGACCGCGCTCGCGCACCCGCCGCGGCCAGGACGCGATGATCCGCATCGAGGTCGAGCTCGACGAGGCGGCCTTCGGCACGACGAAGGACATCCAGGTCGACACGGCCGTCGTCTGCAACACCTGCAGCGGCGAGGGCGCCGCCCCGGGCACCTCCGCCCAGACGTGTGACATGTGCCGCGGCCGCGGTGAGGTCTCGCAGGTCACCCGGTCCTTCCTGGGCCAGGTCATGACGTCGCGCCCGTGCCCGCAGTGCCAGGGCTTCGGCACGGTCGTCCCGACGCCGTGCCCCGAGTGCGCGGGCGACGGCCGCGTGCGGTCCCGCCGCACGCTCACGGTCAAGATCCCGGCCGGTGTCGACAACGGCACGCGGATCCAGCTCGCCGGCGAGGGCGAGGTCGGCCCCGGCGGCGGTCCGGCCGGTGACCTCTACGTCGAGATCCACGAGCTGCCGCACAGCACGTTCCAGCGGCGCGGCGACGACCTGCACTGCACGGTGACGATCCCCATGACGGCGGCGTCCCTCGGCACGAAGGTGCCGCTGGAGACGCTCGACGGCATGGAGGAGGTCGACATCCGCCCGGGCACCCAGTCCGGCCAGTCGATCCCGCTGCACGGCCGGGGCGTCACGCACCTGCGCGGCGGCGGACGCGGCGACCTCATCGTCCACGTCGAGGTCCAGACCCCGACCAAGCTCGACCCCGAGCAGGAACGCCTGCTGCGCGAGCTCTCCAAGCTGCGGGGCGAGGAGCGGCCGACGGGGCAGTTCCAGCCGGGGCAGCAGGGGCTGTTCTCGCGGTTGAAGGACGCCTTCAACGGGCGCTGAGACCGAGCGTGCTTCTGGTCTATGCCAGTCGGCAGGCCGGTTTCGGAGTTGTTCGGAGGACGTGACAACATGCGGTCATGTCCTCCGCACTGACCGATCTCTTCCCCCTCCCGATCGTGCAGGCCCCCATGGCGGGCGGCGTCTCCGTACCGCAGCTCGCCGCGGCCGTGTGCGAGGCGGGCGGGCTCGGGTTCCTCGCCGCCGGGTACAAGACCGCCGACGGGATGTACCAGGAGATCAAACAGCTCCGGAGCCTCACCGGCAGGCCCTTCGGCGTCAACGTCTTCATGCCGCAGCCGGAGTACGCCGACCCGGCCGCAGTCGACGTCTACGCCCACCAGCTGGCCGGCGAGGCCACCTGGTACGAGGCCGAGCTCGGCGACCCGGACAGCGGACGCGACGACGGCTTCGAGGCCAAGCTCGTGGTGCTGCGCGACAACCCCGTACCGGTGGTGTCGTTCCACTTCGGCGTCCCGAGCCGGGAGGTCGTCGACGCCCTGCACCGCGTCGGCACCTTCGTCCTGGCCGCCGCGACCACCCCCGACGAGGCCCGGGCCGTCGAACGGGCCGGCGCGGACGCGGTCATCGCCCAGGGTATCGAGGCCGGCGGCCACCAGGGCACCCACCGGGACATCCCCGAGACGGACGGTTCCGGCCTCGGGCTGCTGTCGCTGATCGCCCAGGTCCGCGAGGCCGTGAGCATCCCGATCGTCGCCGCCGGCGGCATCATGCGCGGCGGCCAGATCGCCGGTGTGCTCGCGGCGGGCGCGAGCGCCGCCCAGCTGGGCACCGCCTTCCTCGCCACGCACGAGTCGGGCGCGAACGCCCTGCACAAGCGGGCCCTGACCAACCCCCTGTTCGTCCGCACGGAGTTGACCCGGGCGTTCTCCGGCCGGCCCGCGCGCGGCCTCGTCAACCGGTTCCTGCGCGAGCACGGCCCGTACGCGCCCGCCGCCTACCCCGAGATCCACCACCTCACCTCGCCGCTGCGCAAGGCCGCCGCCAAGGCCGGTGACGCGCAGGGCATGGCGCTGTGGGCCGGGCAGGGGCACCGGATGGCGCGGGAGCTGCCCGCCGGACAGCTCGTGGAGGTGCTGGCCGGTGAACTGGCCACCGCCCGCGCCTCGTTGACCGGCGGGGGCGTGCTGTGACCGCGCCGGTGTTCGTGGTCGAGCACCTCGACGCGGGCGGCGGCGGCCGGTATGTCCTCGACGGGCCGGAGGGGCGGCACGCCGTCTCCGTGAAGCGGCTGCGCGCCGGCGAGGACGTCGTCCTCACGGACGGGGCCGGCCGATGGGCGGACTGCGTCGTGCTCGACACGGAAGGCAAGGACCGGCTGATCCTCCGGCTGGACTCGGTGCACGAGGAGCCCGTCGAGCGGCCCCGGGTCACCGTCGTCCAGGCCCTGCCCAAGGGCGACCGGGGCGAGCTCGCCGTCGAGACGATGACCGAGGTCGGAGTCGACGCGATCGTGCCGTGGGCGGCGGCGCGCTGCATCACGCAGTGGAAGGGCGACCGCGGGGCGAAGGCACTGGGCAAGTGGCGGGCCACGGCCCGGGAGGCGGGCAAGCAGTCGCGCCGGGTGCGCTTCCCGGAGGTAGCGGAGGCGGCCACCACCAAGCAGGTCGCCTCGCTGCTGGCGGGGGCGGAATTCGCCGCCGTGCTGCACGAGAGCGGGGACACGCCGCTGGCCACGGCCGAGCTGCCGGCCACCGGCGAGATCGTGCTGGTCGTGGGACCCGAGGGGGGCGTGGCGCCGGAGGAGCTGGCGCTGTTCGAGGAGGCGGGGGCGCAGGCGTACCGCCTCGGGCGCAGTGTGCTGCGCACATCGACTGCCGGGACGGCCGCCGCGGCCGTGCTCCTGGCACGCACCGGACGCTGGTCCTGATCCCCTTGGAGGCACCGTGGAGCTCGCACAGGTTCGTCTGCTCGTGACCGACTTCGCCGCTTGTTACCGCTTCTACGGGGAGGTCCTCGGCCTCAAACCGCAGTCGGGGGCGGCGGACGGTCCGTACGAGAAGTTCAGCCCCGCGGTGGGCTCCGCGGGGATCGCGTTGCAGGACCGGTCGATGATGGCCGAGGTGCTCGACGAACTGGGCGACGCGGCGGCGGGCCACCGCTCCCTGGTCGTCCTGCGGGTGGACGGGCTGGACGCGTACTGCGAGGAGATCACGATGCGCGGCGCCACGGTCCTGCACGGTCCGGTACGCATGACGGACCGGATGCGGGTGGCCCATCTCAAGGACCCCGAGGGCAACTTGGTGGAGCTCCAGGAGTGGCTGCTGCTGCGCGGCTGACGCCTTTGCGCCCTACCGCGCGGCCTCCGTCAGTGGCAGGCTCCCCTCCATGGGGGCTTCGAGGAGGAATCGGCTGGGGCCGCGCGGTCGGCGAGTGGCGGTCGCGGCGACGTTCGCCGCGGTGGCGGTGGGCGGCGCTGCCGCCTGCGAGCCCGGCAGCATCAGCTCCGCGTCCGTCGCGTACACCACCGACGAGACCGTGACCAAAGAGCTCAACCGGCAGAAGGCGGGCGTGCGTTGGCTGACCTGCACCGCTTCCTACGGGGAGAGCGGCGGGAAGGCGTCACCCTCGGCGCGTGAGCGGACCGTCGCGACCGTCGACTGCGAGGGCGAGACCGACGACGGCAAGGACATCACCGTCGACGGCAAGGTCACCCACGCGGTGGACGGGGCGTGTGTGCGCGGGAAGATCACGGCCAAGGTGGACGGCAAGGTGTGGTTCGAGGTCGACGGGCTCGGCGACTGCAACTCCACCAGCCCGCCCCCCGTCGGCGGCCCGCCGGGCGGGCAGCCCGGGCCGACCGTCACGGTGACCGTCACCCAGACCATCTGGTGCGAGCAGTACCCGGACTGCCGCCCCGTCGAGGGCAAGTGATCCGAACCCTGTCCGCGCGGCGGCGTCCCTGCATAGGGTGATCGGGTGACATCGCCTGCTTACCTCCGGTTCCCCCATGTGCACGGCGACCTGGTCGCCTTCACCGCCGAGGACGACGTGTGGCTCGCCCCGCTCGACGGCGGCCGGGCCTGGCGGGTCAGCGCCGACAACACGCCGGTGACCCACCCCCGCATCTCGCCCGACGGCACCACGGTCGCCTGGACCTCCACCCGAGACGGCGCCCCCGAGGTGCTCGTCGCCCCGGTCGACGGCGGCCCGGCCAAGCGGCTGACGTACTGGGGGAGTCTCAAGACGCAGGTGCGCGGCTGGACCCCGGACGGCGAGGTCCTCGCGATCAGCACCGAGGGACAGGCGAGCCTGCGCCGCACCTGGGCGCGTGCCGTACCGCTGGACGGCGGCCCGGCCACCACCCTGCCGTACGGGCCCGTCGGCGACGTCGCCCACGGCCCGCACACGGTGCTGCTGTCCGCGCCGATGGGCCGCGAGGCGGCCTGGTGGAAGCGGTACCGCGGCGGTACGGCGGGCAAGCTGTGGATCGACCGCGCGGGCGACGGCGAGTTCGTGCGGCTGCACGAGGACATCGACGGCAACATCGAGTACCCGCTGTGGGTGGGGATGGGGGTCCCCCCTGTTCGAGCGGAGCCGAGAACTTGGGGGAGGATCGCCTTCCTCTCCGACCACGAGGGCACCGGAGCGCTCTACTCCTCCCTCGCCGACGGATCCGACCCGCGCCGCCACACACCTCTCGGAGGCTTCTACGCCCGGCACGCCGCGACCGACGGCACCCGGGTCGTCTACTCCAGTGCCGGTGAGCTGTGGGTGCTGGACGACCTGGAGGGGGCCGAGCCGCGGCGGCTGGAGGTGCGCCTGGGCGGACAGCGCGTCGACCTCCAGCCGTTCCCGGTGAACGCCTCCCGGTGGTTCGGCTCGGCGTCCCCGGACCACACCGCGCGCGGCAGCGCGGTCGCCGTGCGCGGCTCCGTGCACTGGGTCACCCACCGCGCCGGCCCGGCCCGCGCACTGGCCGCCACGCCCGGCGTGCGGGCCCGCCTGCCGCGGACGTTCCGCGCGGACGGCGAGGAGTGGGTGGTGTGGGTGACGGACGCCGAGGGCGACGACGCCCTGGAGTTCGCGCCCGCCACCGGACTCGCCCCCGGGGCGACACCCCGCCGGATCGCCGCCGGGCAGCTCGGCCGGGTGCTGGACCTCGCCATGGCGCCCGACGGCAGCCGCGCCGCGGTCGCCTGCCACGACGGCCGCCTGCTGCTCGTGGAGCGGGAGACGGGCGAGGTGCGCGAGGTGGACCGCAGCGAGGACGGCGATGTGTCCGGGCCCGTCTTCTCGCCCGACTCGTCCTGGCTGGCCTGGTCCCACCCCGGCCCCCGGCCCCTGTGCCAGCTGAAGCTCGCCAACACCACCGACCTGTCGGTCACCGAGGCCACCCCGCTGCGCTTCCAGGACTACGCGCCCGCGTTCACGCTGGACGGCAAGCACCTCGCGTTCCTGTCGACCCGCTCCTTCGACCCGGTCTACGACGAGCACGTCTTCGACCTGGCCTTCGTGGTGGGCGCCCGGCCGCATCTGATCACCCTCGCGGCCACCACGCCCTCCCCGTTCGGGCCGCAGCGGCACGGCCGGTCCTTCGAGACGCCCGACCGGGAGGAGACCCCCGACAGCGAGGGCACTCCCACCACCCGTATCGACCTCGAAGGCCTCGCCGACCGCATCGTGCCCTTCCCGGTCGAGGCCGCCCGCTACACCAACCTGCGGGCCGCCAAGGACGGCGTCCTGTGGCTGCGCCACCCGGTCACCGGTGTGCTCGGCGCGTCCCGGGCCACCCCCGACGACCCCGACCCCAAGTCCGAGCTGGAGCGCTACGACCTCGCCCAGCAGCGCGTCGAGCACCTCGCCGTCGACGCCGACCACTTCGCGGTGAGCGGGGACGGCAAGCGGGTGCTGCTGTGGACCGACGGGCGGCTGAAGGTCGTGCCCAGCGACCGGCGCGCCTCCGGCGACGACGACAGCGACAGCAACATCACCGTCGACCTGAGCCGCGTACGCCAGTTCGTCGACCCGGCGGCCGAGTGGCGCCAGATGTTCGACGAGAACGGCCGCATCATGCGGGACCACTTCTGGCGGCCCGACATGAGCGGCGTCGACTGGGACGGCGTCCTCGACCGCTACCGCCCGGTCGTGGAGCGGCTGGCCACCCACGACGACCTGGTCGACCTGCTCTGGGAGGTCCAGGGCGAGCTCGGCACCTCGCACGCCTACGTCACCCCGCGCGGCGGCCACGGCCACGGCCCCCGCCAGGGCCTGCTCGGCGCCGACATCTCCCGCCACGAGGACGGCAGTTGGCGGGTCGACCGCATCCTGCCCTCCGAGACCTCCGACCCGGACGCGCGCAGCCCGCTGGCCGCCCCCGGCGTCGCGGTACGCCCCGGCGACGCCATCGTCGCGATCGCGGGACAGCCCGTCGACCCCGTTCTCGGCCCCGGCCCGCTGCTGATCGGCACGGCGAACAAGCCGGTGGAGCTGACGATCTCCCCGTCCGGCGGCGGCGACCCCCGGCACGCCGTCGTCGTCCCGGTCGCCGACGAGGAACCCCTGCGCTACCACGCCTGGGTCGCCGACCGCCGCGCCTACGTCCACGCGAAGTCCGGCGGTCGCCTCGGCTACCTCCACGTTCCCGACATGCAGGCCCCCGGCTGGGCCCAGATCCACCGCGACCTGCGCGTCGAGGTCGCCCGCGAGGGCTTGGTCGTCGACGTCCGCGAGAACCGGGGCGGCCACACCTCCCAACTGGTCGTCGAGAAGCTGGCGCGCCGCATCGTCGGCTGGGCCGTCCCGCGCGGCATGCGCCCCTACAGCTACCCGGAGGACGCCCCCCGCGGCCCCGTCGTGGCCGTCGCCAACGAGTTCTCCGGCTCCGACGGCGACATCGTCAACGCGGCCGTCAAGGCCCTGGGCCTCGGCCCGGTCGTCGGCACCCGCACCTGGGGCGGCGTCATCGGCATCGACAGCCGCTACCGCCTGGTCGACGGCACCCTGGTCACCCAGCCCAAGTACGCCTTCTGGCTGGAGGGCTACGAGTGGGGCGTGGAGAACCACGGCGTGGATCCGGACGTGGAGGTCCTGCAACGCCCGCAGGACCACGCGGCGGGGAGGGACAGCCAACTGGACGAGGCGATCAGGCTGGCATTGGAGAGCCTGGAGGCAGCACCTGCGAAAACGCCCCCGGGCCTGCCGACTTAAGGGGCGCGGGGAACGGCGCGACCAGCCACGACGCACCCGCACCCGACGACGATACGATGGCCGGCAAGACCGATTTCGGCTGACCCCCGGAGGGAAAATGGCAGGGGAGCCCCAGGAAGACTGCCTGTTCTGCAAGATCGTCGCAGGCACCGTCCCGGCGACGATCGTCCGCCAGACAGACACCACCATCGCGTTCCGCGACATCAACCCCCAGGCCCCCACCCACGTCCTGATCATCCCCAAGGCGCACCACGAGAACGCCGCCGCCCTCGCCGCCGCCGACCCGGCCCTCACCGCGGACGTGCTCCGCGAGGCCCAGGCCGTCGCCGACGAGGAGAAGCTCGACAGCTACCGCCTCGTCTTCAACACGGGCAGCGGCGCCGGCCAGACGGTGTGGCACGTGCACGGCCACGTGCTCGGCGGCCGCGGCCTCGCATGGCCCCCGGGGTAATCCGCCTTGTCCGTACGTGAACTCGTGGTCCTCGGCACCGCCAGCCAGGTCCCGACCCGGCACCGCAACCACAACGGCTACCTCCTGCGCTGGGACGGCGAGGGCATCCTCTTCGACCCCGGCGAGGGCACGCAGCGCCAGATGCTGCGTGCCGGGGTCGCCGCGCACGACCTGAACCGGATCTGCGTCACGCATTTCCACGGCGACCACTCCCTCGGTCTCGCCGGCGTGATCCAGCGCATCAACCTCGACAAGGTCCCGCACCAGATCACGGCCCACTACCCCCGCTCCGGGCAGCGCTTCTTCGACCGGCTCCGGTACGCCACGGCCTACCGCGAGACCGTCGGCATCACCGAGGCCCCGGTCGCCGCCGACGGGTCCCTCGCCCGCGCGAACAGCTACACGCTGGAGGCGCGGAAGCTGTCGCACCCGGTGGAGTCGTACGGCTACCGGATCGTCGAGCCCGACGGCCGCCGCATGCTGCCCGAGCGGCTCGCCGCGCACGGCGTCAAGGGGCCGGACGTCGGCCGGATCCAGCGCGAGGGAGCGCTCGGCGGTGTCTCGCTGGAGGACGTCAGCGAGGTGCGGCGCGGGCAGCGGTTCGCGTTCGTCATGGACACCCGGCTGTGCGACGGCGTGTACGCGCTGGCCGAGGGCTGCGACATGCTCGTCATCGAGTCGACGTTCCTCGACGAGGACGAGGAACTCGCCGCTGACCACGGTCACCTGACAGCGGGTCAGGCGGCGCGGGTGGCCCGGGAGGGCGGGGTGCGGCACCTCGTGCTGACCCACTTCAGCCAGCGCTACACCGACCCGGACGAATTCGAGCGGCAGGCCCGGGCCGCCGGGTACGACGGTGAGCTGACCGTGGCCCACGATCTACTCAGGGTGCCGGTTCCGAAGCGTCGGTGAAACGGCCGTACGATGAATTGATGTTCCTCCCCAAAGCCGAACTGCACCTTCATATCGAAGGCACCCTGGAACCGGAACTCGCCTTCGAGCTCGCCGCGCGCAACGGTGTCACGCTGCCGTACGCCGACACGGACGCGCTGCGCGAGGCCTACCGGTTCGAGGACCTGCAGTCCTTCCTGAACCTGTACTACGAACTCATGGCCGTCCTGCGCACCGAGCGGGACTTCGAGGACCTGGCGAACGCCTATCTCGCCCGGGCCGCCGCGCAGGGCGTGCGGCACGCGGAGATCTTCTTCGACCCGCAGGCCCACACGAGCCGCGGCCTGGACATCGGCACGGTCGTCGAGGGGCTGTGGCGGGCGCTGGGGAACAGCGAGGCCAACCACGGCGTCTCGACCCGGCTGATCCTGTGCTTCCTGCGCGACGAGTCCGCCGAGTCGGCCCTGGCCACGCTGGACGCCGCCAAGCCCTACCTGGACCGGATCACCGGCGTCGGCCTCGACTCCGCCGAGGTCGGGCACCCGCCGGTGAAGTTCCGCGCGGTCTACGAGGCCGCCGCCGCCCTCGGGCTGCGGCGGGTCGCCCACGCCGGCGAGGAGGGCCCGCCGGAGTACATCACCGAGGCGCTGGACGTCCTCGGCGTCGAGCGCGTCGACCACGGGCTGCGCTGTGTGGAAGACCCCGCGCTGGTGGAGCGGCTGGTGCGCGACCGGGTGCCGCTGACGCTCTGCCCGCTGTCGAACGTCCGGCTGCGCACGGTCGACACGCTCGCCGACCATCCGCTGCCCGCCATGCTGGACGCCGGCCTGATGTGCACGGTCAACTCCGACGACCCGGCCTACTTCGGCGGCTACGCCGGGGACAACTTCGACGCCGTGCGCGCCACCCTCGGCCTCACCGACGAGCGGCTGCGCGAGCTCGCCCGCAACTCCTTCCTCGCCTCGTTCCTGGAGGACGACGAGGAGCTGCGGGCGCGGTATCTCGCCGAGGTGGAGGCGCACACCTTCCGGTAGGGGCCTCAGAAGACCTCCGACCCCGCCTTGTCGTAAGCACGCTGGGCGGGGACGGCCGGGGTCTCCACCGGGATCTCGACCACCGGCTGCTCCGGGGCGCCGATCTCGGGGATCGCCCCGGTGGGCGTGCCCGTGGCGGCGGCGACCAGGGCGGCCGGGTGGCCGCCGCGGCGCCGGATCGCGCCGGGCAGCAGCGGGCGTCCGCCGGTGTGCAGCGCTACGGCGGTCATCGGCAGGGCGATCACCAGCAGTCCCGCGCCGAGGACCGCGCCCATCACCGGGAACCCGGCCTGCGCCGACAGCACGCTGCCGGTGAGCGGCCCGGCGGCGGTGCCCAGCGAGGACGCCGAGCCGACCAGCACCGCCCAGCGGCCGCGCGGGTCGAGCGAGGCGGCGAGCCCGATGAGGTACGACAGCACCACCGGGTAGAGCGTGTTCCAGGCGATCTCGCCGGCCGCGAAGCTCCCCAGGTCGGTCGCGGAGGCGCTGAGCGCGATGCAGGCGGCGATGAGGACCGTGCCGCCGCCGATGGGTATCGCGCGGCCGAGGCGGGCCCCCAGGGCGCCCGCGGCGAGGACCCCGGCCAGTCCGGCGCCGAGGCCGAGGGCGAAGACCACGCCGACGGTCGCCTCGCCCAGGTGCACCTGCTCCAGGCCGATCCGGCCGCTCACGCCCCACAGGGAGTTCTGGGCGAGCGACCAGCACACCATGGCGGCGGCGAGCACCAGCCCGGAACGGGCGTGCGGCAGCCGGGCCTTGTCGTGCCGGGTGGGCGTGACGGGCGTGCCGACGGGCAGGCGGCCGGTGAGCGGCCAGACCGCCAGGGCGGTCAGGGCGATCGCGGCCAGCGGCAGACCGTGTCCCGGGCCGAGGTGCGGCACGGTCAGGTACACGGCGCCCGCGAGGGCGGAGACGCTGAGCAGCCCGGCCGTGGAGGCCCGGTGGGGGTCACGCTGCGCGGCGATGAGAGTGGCGGCGACGGTGGTGGCCGTGCCCGAGCCGAACCCGCCGACGACCGCGCCGGCGATGACCGCGGGGACGGCGGTGCTCAGGGCGGCACCGCCGTAGCCGAGCAGGGCCAGGGCGAGGCCGAGCCGGGCGAGGGTGCGGGCTCCGGCCCGTTCGACCCGGGAGGCCAGGAGGAATCCGGCGGCGGCCGAACTCAGCAGCAGGGCGCTGCCGACGGCACCGGCCTGCGTGGCGGACAGCGGAAGGTCCGAGTCGAGCCGGCCGACGGTGGTGGGCAGCAGATACGGAGCGAGGTACCCGGCCGTGAAAAGGGCGACGAGGGGCCAGGGGGTGGTGCGGGGGGCGAACACGGGCGTTCCCAGGGCATGCGAAAGGAGCGGGGGAAAGGGGGGGTTGGGCGACGACCGTCGACGGACAGGAACGCGCGAGCAATTTGTATCAAGCACGTAGTCACCCACGGGAGCCCGGGGCGTGTGATCTGGAGCACGTTGTGTTTGGGGTGGTGAAGCCCGGGTAAACGAGCGCCTTTCGTCGGGCGTCGAGCGGGCTTTCGCCGGCGCTCGTGGGCCCTTCGGCTAACGCCAGTGCACCGATCCGGGGCCCGCCGGAACGGTCGCCTCGGCCTTCGCCCGGATCTCCCGCATCACGGCGACGATCCGCTCCTCGTGCGCGGGCGTGAGCCGGGCGACCGGCACCGAGCAGCTGATCGCGTCCTGCGCCGGGGTGTCGTAGCGCAGCGCGAACCCGAAGCCGACGATGCCGGTCACGCCCTCCTCGCGGTCCACGGACCAGCCGCGGGACCGGATCCGGGCGAGGTCGGCCGCCAGGGACTCCCTGCTCGTGTGCGTGTTCGGGGTCAGCGCCTCGTACGGCCCCTGGGGCAGCTCCCCGTCCGGGCGTTCCGCCAGCAGGGCCTTGCCCAGGGCTCCGGCATGGGCGGGCAGTCGCCGTCCCACCCGGCTGATCGTGCGCAGGTATTCGTGCGACTCCCGGGTCGCCAGATACGCCACGTCGCGGCCGTCCAGCCGGCCCATGTGGATGGTCTCGCCGAGCGCCTCGGACGCCTCGTCGAGGCAGGGCCGGACGGCCCGGACGCGCGGGTCGGAGTCGAGGTAGCTCGTGCCGGTGAGCAGGGCGTGGATGCCGATGCCGTACAGGGAGCCGGTCACGTCGGTGCGGACCCAGCCGCGCGAGATCAGGGTCTGCAGCAGCGCGTACATCGAGCTGCGCGGCACGCCGAGTTCGCCGGCCAGTTCCTGGAGCCGGGCCGGGCGGTCGCCGCGCGCGGCGAGGAGTTCCAGCAGCTCGACCGTGCGCGCCGCGGACTTCACCTCGCGGACGCCCCCTGTGTCTGACATGCACCGATGGTAATCGGGCCGCCCCGGGCGGTTGACGTTCGCATACCCAACGCTCATTCTCATACGTAGATGGCATCTACATAAGGAGATGGCAGGGAGATGACTCCCCCTCGTCGAACTGCGCGACCGCGTCCCCGGGTACGCCGTGTCGCTGGTGAAGGCGGCGGCCCGGCTCCGCGGCCACCCCGTGGGCCCCGTGCGGGCCCCGCTCACCGACCCCTCGCCCGCCGACCCGGCCGCCCTCGCCGCCCTCCTCGCCGCCGACTCGACCTCGTAGGAGCAGCCCTGTGAACCTGACCATCGCCGACGTACGGCTGACACCGATCCTGGTCGCCGACCCGCCGCTGCTGAACACCCAGGGCGTCCACCAGCCGTACACGCCCCGGCTGATCGTCGAGGTCGTCACCGCGGACGGCGTCACCGGCGTGGGGGAGACCTACGGCGACGCCAAGTACCTGGAGCTGGCCCGGCCCTTCGCCGAGCGGCTGAAAGGACGCCAGGTCAGCGATCTGAACGGGCTGTTCACGGTGGCCGACCAGGTCGCGGTGGACGCCTCCCGCGTCGAGAACGCCGTCGACGTGGGCGGGCTGCGCGGCGTCCAGACCGCCGGCAAGCTGCGGCTGTCCGTCGTCTCCGGCTTCGAGGTCGCCTGCCTCGACGCCCTCGGCAAGGCGCTCGGACTGCCCGTGCACACCCTGCTCGGCGGCAAGGTCCGCGACGCCGTCGAGTACAGCGCCTACCTGTTCTACAAGCGGGCCCACCACCCCGAGGGCGTACCGGCCGAGAAGGACGACTGGGGCGCCGCCGTCGACCCGGCGGGAGTGGTGGAGCAGGCCCGCCGGTTCAAGGAGCGCTACGGCTTCACCTCCTTCAAGCTCAAGGGCGGCGTGTTCCCGCCCGACGAGGAGATCGCGGCCGTCCGGGCCCTCGCCGAGGCCTTCCCGGGGCATCCGCTGCGGCTCGACCCGAACGGCGCCTGGTCCGTGGAGACGTCCGTGAAGGTGGCCCGGGAACTCGGGGACGTCCTGGAGTACCTGGAGGACCCGGCGCTCGGCACGCCCGCCATGGCCGAGGTCGCCGCGCGGACCGGCGTGCCGCTCGCCACCAACATGTGCGTGACGACCTTCGCCGAGATCGAGGAGGCGTTCACGAAGGGTGCCGTCCAGGTCGTGCTCTCCGACCACCACTACTGGGGCGGGCTGCGCAACACCCAGCAGCTGGCCGCCGTCTGCCGTACCTTCGGCGTCGGCGTGTCGATGCACTCCAACACCCACCTGGGCATCTCGCTCGCCGCGATGACCCACGTGGCCGCCACCGTCCCGGACCTCCACCACGCCTGCGACTCCCACTACCCCTGGCAGTCCGAGGACGTCCTCACCGAGCGGCTCACCTTCGAGGGCGGCCGGGTCACCGTGTCCGACGCCCCCGGCCTCGGCGTGGAACTCGACCGCGAGCGCCTGGCGGAGCTGCACCGGCGGTGGCTGGACGACGACGGCACCCTGCGGGACCGCGACGACGCGGCGGCGATGCGGATCACCGACCCCGCGTGGGTGACACCCGCGATGCCCCGCTGGTAGCGCCCGCTCCTGCCCGGGGCGTGGCGCGCGAGGGCCGGCACGAGCTGACGGGACGGGTGGGTCCGGCGTGATCGGCGTCACGTTGTCGGTGATGTGGTGCAGACTGGCCTGATCCGCACCACGTCAGGGAGCGCATCGTGACCGCGTCCACCGCCCCGGCCGGAAAGGGCCCCACCGGAAAGGGATCGCCCCGCCAGAGCCAGGTCGATCCCCTCGCCCCGCTGCGCACACCGGACGACCCCCCTTGGGACGTCTACCTCACCGGCACCGTCTTCCTGGACATCATCTTCACCGGCCTCGACTCCGCCCCGGTGCGCGGGACGGAGTCCTGGGCGCGCGGGATGGGGTCGAGCCCCGGCGGCGTCGCCAACATGGCGACCGCGCTGGCCCGCCTCGGCCTGCGCACGTCCCTCGCCGCGGCCTTCGGCGACGACCACTACGGCGACTACTGCTGGGACGCCCTGGAGCACGGCGAGGGCATCGACCTCTCCCCGTCGCGCACGGTCCCCGGCTGGCACTCCCCGGTGACCGTCTCCATGGCCTACGAGGGGGAGCGCACGATGGTCTCGCACGGCCACGAGCCGCCCCCCGAGGAACCGGCCCCGGAGTGCCCGCCCCGGGCCCGTGCTGCCGTCGCCTCCCTCGCGCCCGGTGTGAGCGCGCCCTGGATCGCCCAGGCCGCGAGCAAGGGCACCCGGGTCTTCGGTGACGTCGGCTGGGACGACACCGGGGCGTGGGATCTGGCCGGGCTGACCGACCTGCGGCACTGCGAGGCGTTCCTGCCGAACGCGGAGGAGGCCATGCGGTACACGGGCGCGGACTGCCCCCGGGCCGCCGCGCACGCCCTGACCGAGTACGTGCCGCTCGCGGTGGTCACCCTCGGCGCGGACGGGGCCTACGCGGTGGACCGGCGCACGGGGGAGACGGCGGAGGTGCCGGCCATCGCGGTCGAGGCGCTCGATCCGACCGGGGCCGGTGACGTGTTCGTCGCCGGGTTCGTGGCCGGGACACTGGCGGACTGGCCGCTGGCGGACCGGCTGGCCTTCGCCGGGCTGACCGCGGCGCTGTCGGTGCAGGAGTTCGGCGGGTCGCTGTCGGCGCCGGGCTGGTCGGAGATCGCGGCGTGGTGGCGCAGGGTCCAGTCGGTCGAGGGGCAGTCGCCGGTGGCGCTGGAGAGGTACGGGTTCCTCGCGGAGCTGGTGTCGGAGGAACTGGTGAGGCCCTGGCCGTTGCGCAGGGCCGTGCCGACGATCGGCTTCCGGCGCTCGGCGTGAGGCTCCCGTGGCGCCCGGGTGACAACCGGGCCTCCAAAACCCCTACGGCGTTGTCACTCCCCCGTCGTACCCTGGGAATCGCGAGGCCGCCCTCAGCTGCGCGGCCGTGACGAGGAGGAACCGCAGGCCTTCAGCGCCGGCCCATGACTCAATCATCGACAGCTCACACCCCCGCGCAGGAGCAGGCGAGAGCACAGCTCACCGTCCCCGCCCAGCACCCCATGGTGACCGTTCTGGGGTCCGGCGACTCCCTCCTGCGCGTGATCGAGAAGGCCTTCCCGGCGGCCGACATCCACGTCCGGGGCAACGAGATCAGCGCGACCGGCGATCCGAAGGACGTCGCCCTCATTTCGCGCGTGTTCGACGAGATGATGCTGGTGCTCCGCACCGGGCAGCCGATGACGGAGGACGCAGTGGAACGCTCGATCGCCATGCTGAAGGCGAGCGACAACGGCGAGAGCGACGGCCAGGAGACCCCGGCCGAGGTGCTCACGCAGAACATCCTGTCCTCGCGCGGCCGCACGATCCGTCCCAAGACGCTCAACCAGAAGCGCTACGTCGACGCCATCGACAAGCACACCGTCGTCTTCGGCATCGGCCCGGCGGGCACCGGCAAGACGTATCTGGCGATGGCCAAGGCCGTGCAGGCCCTGCAGTCCAAGCAGGTCAACCGCATCATCCTGACCCGCCCCGCCGTCGAGGCCGGAGAGCGGCTCGGCTTCCTGCCGGGCACGCTCTACGAGAAGATCGACCCCTACCTGCGCCCCCTGTACGACGCGCTGCACGACATGCTCGACCCGGACTCGATCCCGCGGCTGATGGCGGCGGGCACCATCGAGGTCGCGCCGCTCGCCTACATGCGCGGCCGCACGCTCAACGACGCCTTCATCATCCTGGACGAGGCCCAGAACACGAGCCCCGAGCAGATGAAGATGTTCCTCACCCGCCTCGGCTTCGACTCGAAGATCGTGATCACGGGTGACGTCACGCAGGTCGACCTCCCGGACGGGACGAAGAGCGGTCTGCGGCAGGTGCAGGACATCCTGGACGGCGTGGACGACGTGCACTTCTCCCGGCTCTCGTCCCAGGACGTCGTCCGGCACAAGCTGGTGGGCCGTATCGTCGACGCGTACGAGAAGTACGACACCACGCACGGCACCCAGAACGGCGCGCACAAGAGCCGAGGCAAGTCCGGGCACAAGGGGAAGTAGACACACACAGCACCATGTCGATCGACGTCAACAACGAGTCCGGCACCGAGGTCGACGAGCAGGCGATCCTCGACATCGCCCGCTACGCGCTCGCTCGGATGCGCATCCACCCGCTCTCCGAGCTCTCGGTCATCGTCGTGGACGCCGACGCCATGGAGCAGCTCCACATCCAGTGGATGGACCTCCCGGGTCCGACGGACGTCATGTCCTTCCCCATGGACGAGCTGCGCCCGCCCTCCAAGGACGACGACGAGCCGCCGCAGGGGCTGCTCGGCGACATCGTGCTGTGCCCCGAGGTCGCGCTGAAGCAGGGCAAGGAAGCGGAGACGCAGCACTCCATGGACGAGGAGCTCCAGCTCCTCACCGTCCACGGAGTGCTGCACCTGCTGGGCTACGACCACGAGGAACCGGACGAAAAGGCCGAGATGTTCGGCCTCCAGGCGGCCATCGTGGACGGCTGGCGCGCGGAGCGGGGCCTGACCGGCCCGTCCCCGGCGCCGACGGTCTCGTAACGCCCGCCGATGAGTCCCCAACTGGCCCTGGGCGCCATCGCCCTGGTCGTCGTGGCCTGGCTCGCCGCCTGCGCGGAGGCGGGCCTCGCGCGCGTCTCCAGCTTCCGCGCCGAGGAGGCCGTGCGCTCCGGCCGCCGCGGCAGCGCCAAGCTCTCCCAGGTCGCCGCCGACCCCACCCGCTACCTCAACGTGGCGCTGCTGGTCCGCGTCGCCTGCGAGATGGCCGCCGCCGCGCTGATCACCTACGGCTGCCTGAAGGAGTTCGACGGCACCACCGAGGCCCTCCTGGTCGCCATCGCGGTCATGGTCCTCGTGTCGTACGTCGCCGTCGGCGTATCCCCGCGCACCATCGGCCGCCAGCACCCGCTGAACACCGCGACGCTCTCGGCGTACGTCCTGGTGCCGCTGGCCCGGGTCATGGGCCCCGTTCCGTCCCTGCTGATCCTCATCGGCAACGCGCTCACCCCCGGCAAGGGCTTCCGCCGGGGCCCGTTCGCCTCCGAGGCGGAGCTGCGCGCCCTGGTCGACCTCGCCGAGAAGGAGTCCCTCATCGAGGACGAGGAGCGCCGCATGGTGCACTCCGTCTTCGAGCTGGGCGACACCCTCGTCCGCGAGGTCATGGTGCCGCGCACGGACCTGGTGGTCATCGAGCGCTTCAAGACCATCCGCCAGGCCCTCACCCTCGCCCTGCGCTCCGGCTTCTCGCGCATCCCGGTGACCGGGGAGAGCGAGGACGACATCGTCGGCATCGTGTATCTGAAGGACCTGGTCCGCAAGACGCACATCAGCCGCGAGGCCGAGTCCGAGCAGGTGTCCACGGCCATGCGCCCGGCGTTCTTCGTCCCCGACACCAAGAACGCCGGCGACCTGCTGCGCGAGATGCAGAAGGAACGCAACCACGTCGCCGTCGTCATCGACGAGTACGGCGGCACGGCCGGCATCGTCACCATCGAGGACATCCTCGAGGAGATCGTCGGCGAGATCACCGACGAGTACGACCGCGAACTGCCCCCGGTCGAGGAGCTCGGCGAGGACCGCTTCCGCGTCACGGCGCGCCTCGACATCAGCGACCTCGGCGAGCTGTACGGCCTGGAGGAGTACGACGACGAGGACGTCGAGACCGTCGGCGGCCTGCTGGCCAAGGCCCTGGGCCGCGTCCCCATCGCCGGAGCCTCCTCCGTCGTGGACCTGCCCGACGGCCGCAAACTGCGCCTGACCGCGGAGGCCGCCGCCGGCCGCCGGAACAAGATCGTGACGGTGCTGGCGGAGCCGGTCGGCCCCGCGGACCCGCCCGAGGAGGAGAACCCCGAGTGACCCCGCAGGAGCTGCGCGCGTTCTGCCTGTCCTTCAACGCGGCGGTGGAGGACTTCCCGTTCAGCCCGGAGATCTCGGTCTTCAAGGTGCGCGGCAAGCTCTTCGCCCTGTCGTACCTCGACGCGCGCCCCCTGAAGGCCAACCTCAAGTGCGACCCGGAGGAGGCGATCCGGCTGCGCCGCGAGCACGAGGGCCTCATCGTCCCCGGCTGGCACATGAACAAGCGCCACTGGAACACGGTCACGGTCGACGGCGACCTCCCGGACCAACTGGTCCGGGAGCTCATCGAGGACTCCTACGACCTGGTCGTGGCGGGCCTGCCCCGGGCGGACCGCCTGCGCCTCGACCGCCCCTGACGCTTCCGTATGCTCGGATCATGACCGACAGCAGCGCGCTCGACCCCGAGGACCGCAAGATCGTCACCCTGGCCCGTTCCGCGCGGGCCCGCAACGGCGTGCCCGAGGGCGCGGCCGTACGGGACGAGACCGGACGCACCTATGTCGCGGGCACCGTGGCCCTCGACTCCCTGAAGCTCAGTGCCCTGCAGACGGCGGTGGCGATGGCGGTCGCCTCGGGCGCGACGTCCTTGGAGGCGGCGGCGGTCGTGACGGAGGCGGAGACCGCGTCCGCGGAGGACCGGGCGGCGGTACGGGACCTCGGTGGCGCGGGGACGCCGGTGCTGGTGGCCGGGCCCGACGGGACGGTCAGGACCACCGTGACCGCTGGTTGACGGGTTGGCCGAACTTCGCTGTAACCGCCGGTAATTAGGCCAGTTTTCAACCTTGCCGCCCCCTGCCCCACGCGCATCAATGGAACCGTAAGTTCCGACGGACCGTCAGGTTCGGCTCTCGCGCAGCGTGCCCGCACTCACCTGCCGAGCGGTCCCCCCACCACGGAAACGGAGCCGGAATCCCATGAGATGCAAGCGAATCGGAGCAGGTGCGGCACTGGCGGCCGGGGCCCTCGCGGTCACCGGGCTCGCCTTCGCCCCCGCAGCCCTCGCCGTCACCCCCCAGACGGCGACGATCAACGCGGACTGCGGCGCCTTCGGCAGCGGCGAGGCCACACTCACCGCCACGCAGGACGGCACTGCCGCCACCCTCACCGTCAAGTCCTCCGCGATCACGGCGCCAATCGCGCTGGGAGAGGACTCGATCACGTCCACCCTCACCCTGGTGAAGGCCGGCGGCGGCACCGTCGACTTCACCGGCACGGAGAACCCGGCGATGGCCGCCGGCGCCCCCGTCGAGGTCGGCCCCCTCAGCGGCACCGTGGCCTCCGGCGACAGCCTGGAGGCATTCGGCGGCTCGCTGAGGATGACCGTCTTCGGCATCACCATCACGTGCACGGCGAGCGGGCCGCAGTCACCGGGCCCGTTCGTGTTCGACTGAGAACGAGAGCGACGCGGCCCCGGTGCTCAGAGCGCGTCGGGGCCGCGCTCGCCCGTCCGCACCCGCACGACCGTGTCGACGGGCAGCGCCCACACCTTGCCGTCCCCGATCTTGCCGGTGTGCGCGGCCTTCACGACCGCGTCGATGACGGCGTCGGCGTCCGCGTCCTCGACGACGACCTCGATCCGGACCTTGGGCACCAGGTCGACCTGGTACTCGGCGCCGCGGTACACCTCGGTGTGACCGCGCTGCCGGCCGTAGCCGCTGGCCTCGCTGACGGTCAGGCCGTGCACGCCGAGTTCCTGCAGGGCGTTCTTGACCTCGTCGAGGCGGTACGGCTTGACGATCGCGGTGATGAGCTTCATGCCTGGGGGGTGACCTTCTGGGCGTGGGGGACGACGGAGGAGGAGACCGGGGCGCCGTGGCCCAGGACCCCGTGATCGTAGGCCGTCTCGGCGTGCACCGTAAGGTCCAGGCCGGTCTGCTCCTGCTCCTCGCTCGCGCGCAGGCCCATCGTGACGTCGATCAGCTTGGCGATCCCGTACGTCACACCGAACGCGTACACCGCCACCACGACCACGGCCACCAGTTGCTTGCCGAGCTGGCCGAGTCCGCCGCCGTAGAGGAGGCCCTCGGTGCCGCCCGTCATCGACTCGACGGCGAAGACGCCGATGAGGAGCGTGCCGATGACACCGCCCACCAGGTGGACGCCGACGACGTCCAGGGAGTCGTCGTAGTTCAGCTTGAACTTCCAGCTCACCGCGTACGAGCAGACGACACCGGCGGCGAGTCCGACGACCAGCGCGCCGAGCAGCGAGACGGACCCGCACGACGGGGTGATCGCGACCAGACCGGCGACCGCGCCGGACGCGGCGCCCAGGGTCGTGGGGTGGCCGTCGCGCTTCTGCTCCACGAAGAGCCAGCCGAGCAGGCCGGTGCAGCCCGCGGCGAGGGTGTTGAGGAACGCGGCGGCCGCGAGGCCGTTGGCGCCGAGGGCGGAGCCGGCGTTGAAGCCGAACCAGCCGAACCAGAGCAGACCGGCGCCCAGCATCACCATGGGCAGGTTGTGCGGGCGCATGGCGTCCTTCTTGAAGCCCATGCGCGGGCCCAGGACCAGGCACAACGCCAGCCCCGAGGCGCCGGAGACGATCTCCACGGGCAGCCCGCCGGCGAAGTCCAGCGCGCCCAGCCGCTCCAGGATCCAGCCGCCCGGGCCCCACACCCAGTGCGCGACCGGAACGTATACGAGCAGTGCCCACACCGGCACGAAGACGAGCCACGCGCCGAATTTCGCCCGGTCGGCGACCGCGCCGCTGACCAGGGCGGCCGTGATGATCGCGAAGGTGAGCTGGAAGGTGGCGAAGAGGACGGTGGGAACCGTGCCCTGGACGCTGTCCGGGCCGAGGCCGCTCATGCCGAGGTGGTCGAGCCCGCCGATGAGGCCCCCGGCGGCGTCCTCGCCGAAGACGAGCGAGTAGCCGGCCGCCAGCCACACCACCGTGACCAGGGCGATCGACACGAAGCTCATCATCAGCATGTTGAGCACGCTCTTCGTACGGACCATGCCGCCGTAGAACAGGGCCAGGCCCGGGGTCATCAGCAGGACGAGGGCGGTGGCGGCGAGCAGCCAGGCGGTGTCGCCGGTGTCGGCGCCAGCGGCGGCCAGGGTCACGGTGTCTCCAGCGGGTGGGGGCTCCGGGGGGCTCGTCAGAGGTTCACCGGCCTGCGTTTCCGGTTGCGTACGGGTGTGTTTCCGTGACGTTTCGTTGCGTGAGGGTTTCGAGAAGCTCACGGAGGGCGTCCGGTACGGGGCGGCTCCGGGGATCAGGGAGAATGGGCGGCATGAGCGTTCGTACCCAGTCATCCGAAGAGCCGGCCGGAGCTGTCCACAGGGCTGGCTTCGCCTGCTTCGTGGGCCGTCCCAACGCGGGCAAGTCCACCCTCACGAACGCTCTGGTCGGCCAGAAGGTGGCGATCACGGCGAACCAGCCGCAGACGACGCGGCACACCGTGCGGGGCATCGTGCACCGCCCGGACGCCCAGCTGATCCTGGTCGACACCCCGGGCCTGCACAAGCCGCGCACGCTGCTGGGGGAGCGGCTCAACGACGTCGTGCGCACGACGTGGGCCGAGGTCGACGTGATCGGCTTCTGTCTGCCGGCGAACGAGAAGCTCGGTCCCGGTGACCGCTTCATCGCCAAGGAACTGGCGTCCATCAAGAAGACGCCCAAGATCGCGATCGTCACGAAGACCGACCTGGTGGACGGCAAGACGCTCGCCGAGCAGCTCATCGCGATCGACCAGCTCGGCAAGGAACTCGGCTTCGAGTGGGCGGAGATCGTCCCGGTGTCGGCGGTCGGCGACAAGCAGGTGGGCCTGCTGGCCGACCTGATCGTCCCGCTCCTGCCGGAGGGCCCGGCGCTCTACCCCGAGGGCGACCTGACCGACGAGCCCGAGCAGGTCATGATCGCGGAGCTGATCCGCGAGGCCGCGCTGGAGGGCGTCCGCGACGAGCTGCCGCACTCCATCGCGGTCGTCGTCGAGGAGATGCTCCCGCGCGAGGACCGGCCCGCCGACAAGCCCCTCCTCGACATCCACGCCTTCGTCTACATCGAGCGCCCCAGCCAGAAGGGCATCATCATCGGCCCCAAGGGCAAGCGCCTGAAGGAAGTCGGCATCAAGTCCCGCAAGCAGATCGAGGCGCTGCTCGGCACTCCCGTCTTCCTCGACCTTCACGTGAAGGTCGCCAAGGACTGGCAGCGGGATCCGCGGCAGTTGCGCAAGCTGGGGTTCTGAGGCCCCGCGGGGCAGGGTTGCGCAAGGCCCGGCCTCGTGAGGCCCCGCACCGCGCTATGGAGCCGTCCCGAGGCTCGCCCACACCGCGTTGCCGCCCGTGAGGGTCGAGCGGGTGATGCCCCAGCTGTCGGCTATCTCCCGTACGAGCAGCAGGCCGCGGCCGTTCTCGTCGTCGGGGCCGGGGCCGGGGCAGCGGTCGGGGATGCCGCGGCCCGTGAGGTCACCGTCGTGCACCTCCAGCCGGAAGCGCGCGTCCGTCATCAGCTGGACGCCGCACAGGATCCGCTCGCTGAGCGTGTGCAGCACGGCGTTGGTCACCATCTCGGACACGAGCAGCACGGCGTTCGCGCACGCCTCCTCGGACACCTGCCACGCGGCCAGCCGCGCGCGCATGGCATGACGGGCGGCTCTGACACTGGTCCGCTGCGGCGGCAGCTCCAGCCAGTCGGTGCGGTCCGGGCGCACCGCGTCCAGGAACCGGGGAGTGGATGTCGTGTGGGGGGACACGGCGATCGCCTTCCGTGGGGGGTGGGCGAAGTCGAGGAAGGGGCGAGCGGACAACGGACCGGCCGGATGTGGGGGTTGGGGCTTCCGGAACCCAGGTCACACAAGTAACTATGCTCGGAGAGCAGTTCAAGCTGCAACCATCTCCCTGATAATTTCAGAAGGGCGGTATCGCCCGGGGGAACGATCCGCTGAATCGTTCAAGTCCTCGCAAGATCAGCGGCGATGACGACCCCTCAGGAGGAACGGCGTGAGCGACCCGCGACCAGGAACCGGCGCCGGTGCCCCCACCGTCCTGCGCATGATCCTGGGCCGCCGGCTCCAGGAGGCCCGGCAGCACGCGGGCCTGTCCCTCGACGACGCCGCCAAGGCCCTGCGCGCCACCCCGCTGACCATCCGCCGCCTGGAGAAGGCCGAGGTCGGCCTGAAGATCCTCGGCCTGGACCTGCTGGAGCCGGGCGTCGCGGTCGGCCACCGCTGGCGCCCGGACGCCGTGCAGGGCGACACCCCGACGGACGCCGAGGTCAGCCTGTGGACCGGGGTGGGCATCAAGCCGTAGGCGCCTGCGCGCGCAGCAGCTCCCGGTACCAGTGGTACGACGCCTTCGGGGTCCGCTCCAGGGTGCCGAAGTCGACGTGGACCAGGCCGAACCGGCGTGCGTAGCCCTCCGCCCACTCGAAGTTGTCGAGCAGGGACCACACGAAGTAGCCGCGCACATCGACGCCCGCCTCCACGGCCCGGTGCAGGGCCCGGACGTGGCCGTCCAGGTAGGCGATGCGGTCCTGGTCGTCGACGCCCGGGTAGGAGCAGCCGTTCTCGGTGATGACGACGGGCGGGAGCCGGTCGCCGTAGCGGTCGCGGAAGGTGGTGAGGAGCTCGGTGAGGCCCTCGGGGACGACCGGCCAGCCGAAATCGGTGACCGGGCGGCCCTCGATCTCCTGGACGGAGAAGGGCAGTTCGGCGGGCATGGTGACCCCGCCGAACTCGATCTCGGCGCCTTGCGGGGCACCCACCCTGGTCGGGGCGTAGTAGTTGATCCCGTACCAGTCGAGCGGCTCGGCGATCACCTTCAGGTCCGCTTCCACGTCTCCCGGCATCAGCTCGCCGATGCCGTCCGGGTACCGCCCCAGCAGCAGCGGGTCCGCGAACAGGCGGTTGAGCAGCAGGTCGTAGAAGTCCGCCGCCTCCAGGTCCGGCGCCTCGGTCGACGCCGCCCAGGTCGGGCCGTGCGAGTTGGCGACGCCGATGTCCGCGGCGCCCGAGGCGCGCAGGGCCCGGACGGCCAGGCCGTGGGCGAGCAGCTGGTGGTGGGCGACCGGCAGCGCGTCGAACAGCAGCCGCTTCCCCGGTGCGTGCACGCCCAGGGCATGGCCCAGCAGGGTGTGCTCGGCGGGCTCGTTCAGGGTGATCCACTTCGTCACACGGTCGCCGAGGCGGCCGGCCACCAGGGACACGTACTCGGCGAAGCGCTCGGCCGTGTCCCGCTCCAGCCAGTCCAGGTCCGCCGGCAGGTCCCAGTGGAACAGTGTGGGCACCGGGCGGACGCCCGCCGCGCACAGGTCGTCCACCAGCCGGTCGTAGAAGTCCAGGCCCTTGTCGGACCGCACGCGCGGCCAGGAGACCGAGAAGCGGTAGGCGTTCACGCCCAGCTCGGCCAGGAGCGCCACGTCCTCGCGGTGACGGTGGACGTGGTCGCAGGCCACCGCCGCCGTCGAGCCGTCCTTCACCTGTCCCGGCGTGGCCGTGAAGGCGTCCCACACGGACGGCCCGCGCTCGTCCGCGCCGCCCTCGATCTGGTGCGCGGAGGTGGACACGCCCCAGAGGAAGCCGGCCGGGAAGCGGGGGATCGGGTTGCCTGCGTCAGTCGCCATGCGGTGGATCATCCGTACCGGCGGTAACGGAAGTCAACGGCCGGGCGGCAAGGAGCTGTTGCCCGGCCGGTGACGCGGACCCGTCATGCCCCTTCCTTCAGCACCCGCGAGATCAGCTTCCGCTGCTCGTCCGTCAGCCGGGGATCCGCGCAGTACACCGTCGTGCCGTCCACGGTGAGCTGGTAGCTGAACCCGTCCGGGACGCCGACCGGCGGCGTGCTCCGGCCGGCGGCCAGGGCCTCCTCGGCCAGCGCGTGCCACTCGGAGGCATCGGGCCGGCCCGAGGTGTCCACCTCGGCATACCGCTCGATGCCCGCGAACCCGCCCGTGCGCCGCACCTGAATACGCATGGCACCTGTCTAGTACGGAACTACAGGGTCCGCACCCCGACCTGCTCCCAGCCCTTCGCCACGGCGTCCAGCTCCTCCCCGTCCCCGAAGCGCTCCCGGGCGGCTTTGACGGTGAGCGTGGCGAAGTCGACGAACATCGCGTCCTGCCTCAGCTCGCCGCCGGTCAGCACGTCGTACCAGACCTGTCCGGCCCGCTCCCAGGCGTGGCCGCCGAGGGCCGTGGCCGCGAGGTAGAAGGCGTGGTTCGGGATGCCCGAGTTGATGTGGACACCGCCGTTGTCGCGGCCGGTGCGCACGAAGTCGTCCATCGTCGCGGGCTGCGGGTCCTTGCCGAGGACGTCGTCGTCGTACGCCGTGCCCGGCGCCTTCATGGAGCGCAGCGCCGTGCCCGTCACCCGCGGGGCGAGCAGGCCCGCGCCGATCAGCCAGTCGGCCTCGGCGGCGGTCTGGCCGAGGGTGTACTGCTTGATCAGGGCGCCGAAGACGTCCGACAGGGACTCGTTGAGCGCGCCGGGCTGGCCGAAGTAGGTGAGGTTGGCCGTGTACTGCGTGACGCCGTGTGCGAGTTCGTGGCCGATGACGTCGATCGGGATGGTGAAGTCGAGGAAGATCTCCCCGTCCCCGTCGCCGAAGACCATCTGCTCGCCGTTCCAGAAGGCGTTGTTGTAGTCCCGGTCGTAGTGCACGGTCGCGTTGAGCGGGAGGCCGTTCCCGTCGATCGAGTCGCGCCGGTAGGCCTGGAGGAACAGCTCGAAGGTGGCGCCGAGACCGGCGTAGGCGCGGTTGACGGTGGCGTCCTTGCCGGGCTTGTCGCCCTCGCCGCGGACCTTGTGGCCGGGCAGGTCGGTGCCGTGCCGGGCGTCGTGGACGGTGCGCTGCGGCCTGCCGTCGGCGACGGCGGCGACGGCGGTCGCGCCGATGACCGTGGTGAGGCGGCGCTGGGTGCGCTCGAAGGCGTCGCGCTGCAGGGTGCGGCGGGCGGGACGGGCGAGTGCGGGGTCCTCGGCCTGGGCGAGCTTGTCGAGGACATGAGGCGGGACGATGGTGCAGAAGACGGGCTCGAAGCCCCCGTGAGTCGTCATGCCCGGCACCCTTGCACTGCGTGACGAAACTGTCACTAGTCGCCACCATGATTGGTGAAATACCGGGACAACGACCCTCACGCTCCGTGGCGGGTGCTATGGCGAAGTGGGATAGCGCACTTTTTGTCCCGTTTGCGTGTCGAGTCCCGCATACTGATACGACCCCACGCGCCGGGGAGAGGCTCGGCTAGCATGCTGCGCATCATGCGTTTCGGGCTGCTTCTCCTTAGCTGCCGCGGCGAGGGCCTGTAGTCGAGGCCGACTCCCTCCCCGCGGAGCTTGGTGCTGCGTCGTCGGCCGTCCTTCCGGACACCCCTGAGGAGCCCCCGCATCATGGCGAACCGCCAGCAGCCCAGTTCCATGCCGATCCACAAGTACGGCCGCTACGAGCAGGTCGACATCCCGGACCGCACCTGGCCGCAGAACCGCGTCACCACCGCCCCCCGCTGGCTCTCCACCGACCTGCGTGACGGCAACCAGGCCCTGATCGACCCCATGTCGCCGGCCCGCAAGCGCGCCATGTTCGACCTGCTGGTCAAGATGGGCTACAAGGAGATCGAGGTCGGCTTCCCGGCCTCCGGCCAGACCGACTTCGACTTCGTGCGCTCCATCATCGAGGAGCCCGGGGCGATCCCCGACGACGTCACCATCTCCGTACTGACCCAGGCCCGCGAGGACCTGATCGAGCGCACGGTGGAGTCGCTGAAGGGCGCCAAGCGCGCGACCGTCCACCTGTACAACGCCACGGCGCCCGTCTTTCGCCGGGTCGTCTTCCGCGGCTCCAAGGACGACATCAAGCAGATCGCCGTCGACGGCACGCGCCTGGTCATGGGGTACGCGGAGAAGCTGCTGGGCGCCGAGACCGAGTTCGGCTACCAGTACAGCCCCGAGATCTTCACCGACACCGAGCTGGACTTCGCGCTGGAGGTCTGCGAGGCGGTCATGGACGTCTGGCAGCCCGGCCCGGGCCGCGAGATCATCCTGAACCTGCCGGCGACCGTCGAGCGCTCCACGCCCTCCACGCACGCCGACCGCTTCGAGTGGATGGGCCGCAACCTCTCCCGCCGCGAGCACGTCTGCCTGTCGATCCACCCGCACAACGACCGTGGCACCGCCGTCGCCGCCGCCGAGCTGGCGCTGATGGCCGGCGCCGACCGCGTCGAGGGCTGCCTGTTCGGCCAGGGCGAGCGCACCGGCAACGTCGACCTGGTCACCCTGGGCATGAACCTGTTCTCGCAGGGCGTCGACCCGCAGATCGACTTCTCCGACATCGACGAGATCCGTCGTACGTGGGAGTACTGCAACCAGATGGACGTCCACCCGCGCCACCCGTACGTGGGCGACCTGGTCTACACGTCCTTCTCCGGCTCCCACCAGGACGCCATCAAGAAGGGCTTCGACGCCATGGAGGCCGACGCCGCCGCCAAGGGCGTCACCGTCGACGACATCGAATGGGCCGTCCCCTACCTGCCCATCGACCCCAAGGACGTCGGCCGCTCCTACGAGGCGGTCATCCGGGTCAACTCGCAGTCCGGCAAGGGCGGTATCGCCTACGTCCTGAAGAACGACCACAAGCTGGAACTGCCGCGCCGGATGCAGATCGAGTTCTCCAAGCTCATCCAGGCCAAGACGGACGCGGAGGGCGGCGAGGTCACGCCGAAGGACATCTGGTCGGTCTTCCGGGACGAGTACCTGCCCAACCCCGAGAACCCGTGGGGCCGGATCCAGGTCAAGAACAACCAGTCGACGACCGACACCGACGGCGTGGACACGCTGAAGGTGGAGGCCACGGTCGACGGCCAGGACACCGTCCTGACCGGTTCCGGCAACGGTCCGATCTCGGCCTTCTTCGACGCCCTGCAGTCCGTCGGCATCGACGTACGCCTGCTGGACTACCAGGAGCACACGATGAGCGAGGGCGCCTCCGCGCAGGCCGCCTCCTACATCGAGTGCGCGATCGGCGACAAGGTCCTGTGGGGGATCGGAATCGACGCGAACACCACGCGGGCCTCGCTGAAGGCCGTCGTCTCGGCCGTCAACCGCGCGGCTCGCTGACCAGCCGTACGGGTCCGCGGCCACCGGCCGTTCACCGACGCCTCAGGGGCTCCGTCCGCCGATGTCCGGCGGGCGGAGCCCCGTCGCATACCGGCCATTGTCTGTGGAGGTCACGGAAAGGTCTCCTCCGGGGTGCTGACTCCTCGTCTCCGATGTGGCTAACATCACGCAAGCGCGGCGACGTTGCCGTGCTGCGTGACGGAGGTGCGACGTGCTGCCAGGACGGGGACGAAACGGCCATGCCGCCAGGCTTTCTCGCATCCTGGGCACCCGCACCGCGTGGACGGCCGCGGGTGACGGCGAGTTCTTCTGCCCCGGTTGCGGCGGCGACCGCAACTACCAGCGGCTGACCGGACAGCGCCGCTTCACCCTGCTCGGCCTGCCCGTGCTGCCGCGCGGCGAGACCGGCCCGGTCGTGGAGTGCGCGGCCTGCCGCCGCCACTTCGGCGCCGACGTCCTCGACCATCCGACCACCATCCGCTTCTCCGCGATGCTCCGCGACGCCGTGCACACCGTCGCCCTCGCCGTACTGGCGGCCGGCGGCGCCGGATCCCGTACGGCGCTGGAGGCCGCCGTCCTCGCCGTGCGCGCGGCCGGCTTCGACGACTGCACGGAGGAGCAGCTGGCCGCGCTCGTCGAGGCGCTGGAGGCGGACACCGGCCGGATCACCGGCGAACCCTGCGGTGCGGGGCTGGCCATAGAGCTGCACGAGGCGCTGGACCCGCTCGCCCCGCACCTCGCCACCGTCGGCCGCGAATCGATCCTGCTCCAGGGCGCCCGCATCGCCCTGGCGGACGGGCCGTACACCCCGGCCGAGCGGGACGTACTGGCGACGGTCGGGGCGGCGCTCACCATCTGCTCCGACGACGTCACCCGGCTGCTGGCGGAGGCCGCGCGCACCCCCTCGTAGGGCCCCCGGCGTTACTCCCCGGGGAGTAACGCGCGGCCCGGACCGCCCCCCGCAGTAGGCCCCGACTCGACCTCACGCCCGACGAACCGGCACCCGCCCGGCGGGAGTCTGGAGACCGATCCAGACACCCGACCGGAGGGAGCCGGACTCATGGGGGCCGTAAGGACGCGTACCGGGCGCAGGCGGGCCGTGCCCTGGGTGGTGGTCGGGCTCTGGCTCGCCGCGCTCGTGCTGGTCGGGCCGCTCGCCGGCAAATTCGCCGACATCCAGCAGAACCGCGCGGTCGACTACCTGCCCGACAGTGCCGACTCGACCCAGGTGGCGCGCATCCAGGACGAGTTGCCGGGCGGTGAGTCGACCGACCTGGTGGTCGTCTACCACCGGGACGGCGGCCTGACCGACGCCGACCGGCGCACCGCCGACCGGCAGATCACCGAGGTGAGCGGCGCCTACGACCTGACGGGAGAGCCGCGGGGCATCCCGTCGAAGGACGGCTCCACCCTGATGTACCCGGTCAGCAGCACCCAGCCGGGCCAGGACGAGGAAGCCCGGGACGCCTTCGTCGACGGGGTGCGGGACATCGCCGGGGGCGGCGGCGGGCTGAGCGCCGAGGTCGGCGGGCCCGGTGCGCTGAACACCGACATGAACAAGGTGTTCGAGACGCTCGACGCCACGCTGCTGCTCGCCACCCTCGGCGTCGTCACCGTGCTGCTCGTCCTCATCTACCGCAGCCCCTTCCTGTGGCTGGTGCCGCTCGCCGTGGCGGGGATCGCCGCCGCCGTGGCGATGGCCGCCGGGTACGGGCTGCACGAACTGTTCGACGTCACCGTCACCGGCCAGAGCGGCGGCGTGATGACCGTGCTCGTCCTCGGCGCCGGCACCGACTACGCGCTGCTCCTCATCTCCCGCTACCGCGAGGAACTGCGGCGCCACGAGCGGCCGTACGACGCCATGAGCACCGCCCTGCGCGGCTGCGGGCCGGCGATCCTCGCCTCCTCGGGGACCGTCGCCGCCGGGCTGCTGTGTCTGCTCGCCGCGGACCTCAACAGCAGCAGCGGCATGGGGCCGGTCGGCATGGTCGGGGTGCTCGCCGCGCTGGTCGCCATGACGACCCTGCTGCCGGCGGTTCTCGTCCTGCTGGGACGGCGGGTGTTCTGGCCGCTGATCCCGGCGTTCGGGAGTGAGCCGAAGGCCCGGCGGTCGCTGTTCGCCGCCATGGGCACCTCGGCGACACGGCGGCCCGTCACCGTGCTCGTCACGGGAGGCGTCCTGCTCGGGGCGCTCGCGCTCGGCACGCTGAACCTGTCCGGGTCCATCAAGCAGGAGGACTCCTTCACCGAACGGCCCGAGTCCATCACCGCGATGCAGACGCTGGCACGGGAGTATCCCGAGCGCAGCAGCCGGCCCGTGACCGTCATCGCGCCCGGGGAGCGGGCCGAGGCGGTGGGCGAACGGGCCCGGGCCACCGCGGGGGTCGCCGAGGTGGTTCCCGGGCGGAGCGGGGCGGGGTGGACCGAGATCGCCGTCTTCACCACGGCGGCTCCTCAGACCCCGGCCGAGACCCGCACCATCGAGGCACTGCGGGCCGGGATCGACCCCGAGGGCGCGTACGTCGGCGGGCTCAGCGCACAGCAGATCGACCTGGCCGAGAGCGAGGCACGGGACCGGAAGGTGATCGTGCCGCTGGTACTGGCCGCCGTGTTCGTCATCCTGGTCGGGCTGTTGCGCAGCCTCGTCGCGCCGTTGCTGCTGCTGGCGGCGGTGGTCGCGGTCTGGGGAGCGGCCCTCGGCATCGGAGGGCTGGTGTTCGAGCCGGTCCTCGGGTTCGGCGGGACGGATCCCGGGCTCGGGCTGTTGTCCTTCGTGTTCCTGGTCGCCCTCGGGGTGGACTACGGGATCTTCCTGATGCACCGGATGCGGGAGGAGTCCGTGCGAGGGGCCGAGCCGGAGGCCGCGGCGCTCACCGCCCTGCGCACGACCGGCGGGGTCATCGCCTCGGCCGGGGTGGTGCTCGCGGCCACCTTCGCGGTCCTGACGACGCTGCCCATGGTGGGGCTGGTGGAACTCGGGTTCGTCATCGCCGTGGGGGTGCTGCTGGACACCTTCCTGGTGCGTACGTACCTGGTGACCACGGCGAGCGTGCTGCTCAAGCGGCGGATGTGGTGGCCGGGCAGGCTCTCCAGCACACCGGAGCCGACGGCCACGCCGCCGGAGCGCGAGCCCGTGGCCGCGAACGCCCCCTGACCGACCGTAGGCGTCCCTCCCCTCCCGGAGGGACGCCTTCCTCGCCGAGGATGACGCCTGTGCAGGCACCCACCACGACGGCGGCCTGGTCGCGTCCCGCGGAGCGGATCATGGCCGCGATCAACCGCGATCCGCTGACCGCCCCGAACGCCCTCCGCAACGACGCGCTGCTCGCCGTGGCCGCCGGCGTTCTCGCCCTCGCCCTGGCCCTGCTCGTCGACGACGGGCGCCGGCCCGACGCGCTGGGCTGGACGCTGCTGGCCGCCTGCAACGTGCCGATCGCCTGGCGGCGCCGGCGCCCGCTGCTCGTGCTGCTCGCGGTCGTGGCGTGCGTCGCGCCCTACCACGCGCTCGACAACACCCATGCGGCGCCGACCCCGGCGACGTACATCGCCCTCTACACCGTCGCCGTCACCGGCCGCCCGCTGCGCACCGTCGTGGTCGGCGTCGGTGTCATCGGCCTCTCGGTCAGCGTGATGCTCACCGTCAGCATGCACGAGGCGCTGGAGGTGCTCCGGATATCGGGCTGGGTCGTCGCCGTGCTGTTCTGCGGAGTCGACGTGCGCTTCTACCGCCAGTACGTCGCCTCCATCGTGGAACGCGCCGAACGCGCCGAACGCACCCGCGAGGAGGAGGCCCGGCGGCGCGTCGCCGAGGAGCGGCTGCGGATCGCCAGGGACCTGCACGACCTGCTGGCCCACAGCATCACCCTCATCGGCGTGCAGACCTCCGTCGCCGCCCACGTCCTGTCGGCCGACCCCGAGCGGCTCGACCGGGAGACGGTCGCCAAGGCCCTCGACGACATCGCCGAGACCTGCCGCAGCGCCCGCGGCGAACTCCGCACCACGCTGGAGGTGCTGCGCGAGCACGACTCCCCGGACGCCCGCGGCCCGCTGCCGGGCCTCGACGGACTGCCCGATCTGGCGGAGGCCGCGCGGCTCGCCGGTGCCCGGGTCGAGCAGACCGTCCGGATACGGCAGGCACCGCCCGCCGTGGGCGCCGCCGCCTACCGCATCGTGCAGGAGGCCCTGACGAACGCGGTACGGCACGCGGGGCCCGAACCCGCCGTCCACGTCGAACTGGCGGAGCGGCAGGGCGTCCTGCACCTGTCGGTCCGCGACGACGGCACCGGCCCGGCCCCGGGCGGCACCCCGGGCTTCGGGCTCGTCGGAATGCGGGAGCGGGCCCGCAGCGTCGGTGGCACACTCGACGCCGGACCGCGTACCGGGGGCGGGTTCGAGGTCACCGCGGCCCTGCCGCTGACCACGACGGGGGAGAGGGACGGATGACCATACGGGTGCTGCTCGCGGACGATCAGACCCTGGTGCGGGAGGCGTTCGCGATGCTCGTGGAGTCCGCCCGGGACATGGAGGTCGTCGGCCAGGCCGCCACCGGCCGGCAGGCCGTGGAACTGGCCCGCGGCGCACGCGCCGACCTCGTCGTGATGGACATCCGCATGCCCGACCTGGACGGCATCGAGGCGACCCGGCTCATCGCCGCCGACGAGGACCTCGCGGGCGTCCGGGTGCTCGTCCTCACCACGTACGACACCGACGAGAACATCGTCGACGCGCTGCGGGCCGGCGCCTCCGGGTTCCTGGTCAAGGACACCAGGCCCGCCGAACTCCTCGACGCCATCCGCACGGTCGCCGCCGGGGACTCCCTGCTGTCGCCCGGGCCCACGGCACGGCTCATCGAGCGGTTCCTGCGCAGCCCCTCCGCCCCGGCGACCGGCGGGCCCGAGTGCCTGTCCGGCCGGGAGCGGGAGGTGCTCGCCCTGGTCGCACGCGGCCTCAACAACACGGAGATCGCCAACGCGCTGGGCCTGAGTCCGCTCACCGCGAAGACCCACGTCAGCCGCATCATGGGCAAGCTGGCGGCACGCGACCGGGCCCAACTGGTCATCGTCGCCTACGAGTCGGGCCTGGTGACACCGGGGAGCGTCTGAAGGCGGGCTTCAGAGCAGCCCCGCCGCCGTCAGGTGCTTGCCGACCTGCTCCACCTCGTCGGGCGACAGCGGGATCTGCGGTTGTGCCGTCGCCGGGCAGTCGATCACGCCGCGCAGGTGCAGCGCGGCCTTGAAGGCGCCGATCGCCGAGGAGTTCGGGCCCATCCGGGCCGGGTCGCCGACGCCCACCATGCCGAACAGCGCGCACAGGCGCTCCTGTTCGGCACGGGCCCCGTCCCAGTCCCCGGCACGGCACAGGCCGTCCAGGCGGACGTACCCGTGCGGGTCGACGTTGCCGAGGCCCGGCACCGTGCCGTCCGCGCCGATCGCGAGGGCCGCGTCGACGACCAGCTCGGAACCGGTCAGCACGCTGAAGCCGGTGATGCCCCGGCGCTCCCGGACGCCGGTCACCACCTGCCGGAAGGCGGCGAGGTCGCCGCTGGAGTCCTTGAGCCCGGCCACCACACCGTCCGCGGCCAGTTCCAGGACCACGTCGGCCGGCAGCTTCGTGTGGACGGCGACGGGCAGGTCGTAGGCGATCACCGGGACCGGGCTCGCCGCGGCGACCGCGCGGTAGTGGCGGGCGATCTCCGCCGGGTGGGTGCGGGCGTAGAACGGGGCGGTGACGACGACCGCGTCCGCGCCCGCCGCCGTCACCGACGCCACATGGTCCAGGACCCGGGGCGTCGTCATGTCGATCGCCCCGGCCAGTACCGGGAGCTGCCCGCCGACATGCCCCGTCACCGATTCGACGACCAGCCGGCGCCGCCGGTCCGGCAGGAACGCGGCCTCCGAGGTCGAGCCGAGCACGAACAGTCCGTGCACCCCGCCGGCCATCAGATGGTCGACGAGCCTGAGCAGCGAGGGGACGTCCACCTCGCCGTCCGGTGTCAGGGGCGTGCAGACGGGCGGGATGACACCGGTCAGCGGGGTGAGCGTCATGGGGCCTCCATCGGATCGCGCCGGTGGACGAGGTCACGGGTCGACTCGTCCTCCCGGACAGGATGGTGGCAGCGGAAGCGGTGTGCGGGCGCCGACGCGGCGGAGAAGTCCGGCATCCGCTCCGCGCACGTCCCGTCCGCCTTCCAGCAGCGGGTGCGGAACGGGCAGCCGCTCGGCGGACGGGTCGCCGACGGGACCGGGCCCGCCAGCGGGATCGGGTCCACCGGGTCGAGCAGGCCGGGCGTGGCGGAGAACAGGGCCCGGGTGTACGGGTGCCGGGCCCGGTCGGTGACCAGGGCGGCCGGGGTCTCCTCCACGATCCGGCCCAGGTACATGGTGATCACCCGGTCGCTCATCCGCCGTACCGTCTGGATGTCGTGCGAGACGAACACCAGGGCCAGACCCAGGCGTTCCTTCAGGTCGAGGAGGAGGTTGAGGATCTGCGCCCGGACCGACACGTCCAGGGCGCTCGTCGGCTCGTCCGCCACGACCAGGTCCGGGTCCAGGGCCAGTGCCCGGGCGATCGCCACGCGCTGGCGCTGCCCGCCCGACAGCTGCCCCGGCAGGGCGTCGGCGAGGGCCCGGGGGAGGCCCACCAGGGACATCAACTCCCTGACTCTCTCCTCACGCTGAGCACGAGTGCCCCGGTCGTGCACGTCCAGCGGGTCCCGCAGGATCCGCCGGACGGTCATCCGGCGGTTCAGGGCCGTCGACGGGTCCTGGAAGACCATGCCGGTGCTGCCGCCGACGGCCCGGCGGCGCTCGGCGGCCGGCATCGCCCACAGGTCCCTGCCCCGGAAGGACACCGTCCCCCGAGTCGGCCGCTCCACCCCGACCAGCACCCTGGCCAGTGTCGACTTCCCGCAGCCGGACTCGCCGACCACGCCGATGGTCTCTCCGGGGGCGATGGCCAGGTCCGCACCGGTCAGGGCGTACACGCGGTCGCGGGTGAACAGGCCGCCGCTGCGGGCCTTGTGCACGACGTGCGTGCCGGAGAGCTCCACCAGGGCGTTCACGTCACGACCTCCGAGGTGACCAGGTCGATCGCGGGGTGGTGGCAGGCCGCCGTGTGCGTCGGCGTGCCCAGCGGGCCGGGGGGCGTCGTACGGCAGATCCCGGTGGCGAGCGTGCACCGGCCGGCGAAGCGGCACCCCGCGGGGAAGTCGGCCGGGGACGGCACGACGCCCCTGATCTGCGTCATCCGCTCCTGCGCCGACTCCAGCGACAGCACGCTGCCGAGCAGCCCGCGCGTGTAGTGGTGCGCCGGAGACCCGACCAGGTCGGCCGTCACGCCCGTCTCCACGATCTGCCCGCCGTACATCACCACCACCCGGTCGGTGACGTCCGCGACCAGCGCCAGGTCGTGCGAGACGAGGATCAGCGCGAAGCCCAGCTCCTCGCGCAGCCGCAGCAGCAGCTCCATGACCTGCGCCTGCACGGTGACGTCGAGGGCCGTCGTCGGCTCGTCCGCGACGATGAGCTTCGGGTCGCGGGACAGGGCCATCGCGATCAGCACGCGCTGGCGCTGCCCGCCGGACAGCTCGTGCGGGTAGCTGCGCAGGGTGCGCCCGGGGTCGAGGCCGACCATCGTCAGCAGCTCGGCGGGACCGCGGTGCCCGCCGCGGCGCACGAGCTGCTTGAGCTGCGCGCGGATCGTCATCGCCGGGTTCAGCGACGACAGCGCGTCCTGGTAGATCATCGCCATCTCGTGGCCGAGCAGCTTGCGGCGCACCCGCATCGGTTCGGCGAGCAGGTCCCGCTGCTGGAAACGGACTTGGCCCCTGACGCGCGCCCCCTTCGGCTGGAGGCCCATGACCGCCAGCGCGGTGAGCGACTTGCCGCAGCCCGACTCGCCGACCAGCCCGAGCACCTCGCCGGGGTGCACCTCGAAGCTGATGCCGTCCACGACGTCGACGCCGCCGTGCCGCCGGTCGAAGCCGATGGCGAGGTTCTCCACCGCGAGCACGGGCTGCCCGTCCCCGGGCAGCCGGCGGGCCCGGGCCCGCAACCGCTGCGCGGCCTCCGCCAGTCCGGGCAGCCGCACGACGTCCCCGCTGCCGGGCTCCGGCGCCTCCAGCCGGTCGTCGTCCTCCGGTACGTCCACCTCGCGGGCGGACGGGGCCGCCCAGGCGTCGGACACGCCCTCGGAGAGGATGTTCAGCGACAGCACCGTGACCAGCATCAGCAGCCCGGGGAACACCGTCGCCCACCAGCCGCCGGTCAGCACCATGTTCTTGCCGTCCGCGATGACACTGCCCCAGGACGGGTCGGGCGGCCGCACGCCCGCCCCGATGAAGGACAGCGACGCCTCGAAGACGACCGCCTCGGCCACCTGGACCGTGCAGAACACCAGCACCGGAGCGGCACAGTTGACCGCCACGTGCTTCAGCACGATGTGCGGGGTCCGCGCGCCGATCACCCGTTCCGCCGTCACATAGTCCTCGCCGTACTGGTCGAGGACGTTCGCCCGCACGACCCGCGCCACCGGCGGCGTGAACAGGAACGCGATCGCGCAGATCAGCACCGTGATGCCACCGCCGAACACCGCGACCAGCACGGCGGCCAGCGCGATGCCCGGGAACGCCATCACCACGTCCAGACAGCGCATCAGCGTCTCGTCGACCGCCTTGCGGGAGGTCGCCGCGATCGCCCCGAGCAGCGCGCCGGCCACCAGGGCCAGCCCGGTCGCGCCGAGCCCGATCGCGAGCGACCAGCGGGCCCCGTACATCAGCCGGCTGAGGATGTCCCGGCCGAGGCTGTCCTGGCCCATCCAGTGCCCGGCGGACGGGTGCCCCGTGCCGTCGGCCGGCGGCTGCTGGTCCAGCGGGTCGTGCGGCGCGAGCAGTGGCGCGAGCAGCGCCATCAGGACGACGACCGCCAGGAAGCAGACGGCGGCCTTCGACAGCAGGGGCAGCCGGCGCCAGCCGCGCAGCCGGACGCCGGGCCGGGACAGCGCCGCGGTGAGACTCTTGCGGGTCGTCATGGGGTTGCGTCCCTCAGTCGTGGGTTGACCAGCAGGTACAGGACGTCGATGACGAGGTTCACGACGACGAACCCGGCCGCCGTCGTCAGCACGACGCCCTGGACGACGGCCGGATCGCCGTTCTTCACGGCGTCGATCATCAGCTTGCCCATGCCCGGCAGCGAGAAGATCGTCTCGATGACGACCGCGCCGCCGAGCAGATAGCCGACGCGCAGACCGAGCACGGTGAGGGGATTGATCAGGGCGTTCCTGAGGACGTTCCGCCCGACCACCACCCGCGGCGGCAGCCCGCTCCCGATCGCGGTCCGCACGTAGTCCTTGTCCAGCTCCTCCACCACGGCCGTCCGCACGATCCGGGTCAGCTGGGCCGCCACCGGCAGCGACAGCGCGCAGGCCGGCAGGGTCATGGTCCTCAGCCAGCCGGTGAAGGAGTCCGCCGGGTTGATGTAGCCGCCGGTCGGGAACCAGCCCAGGTCGACCGCCAGGTACTGGATCATCAGCAGCGCCAGCCAGAAGCCGGGCGCGGCGACACCGGTCAGGGACACGACCCGGATGATCTGGTCGGGCAGCCGGTCCCGGTGGATCGCCGCCGTCACCCCGCCCACGAGGGACAGCACGACCGCGATGCCCAGGCCGAGGAACGTGAGCTGGAGGGTGAGCGGCAGCGCGGTGGTGACCTGGTCGATCACCGGCGCCCGGGTCAGCGCGCTGGTGCCCAGGTCGCCATGGAGCAGGTCGGCGACGAACCCGGCGTAGCGCACCGGCAGCGGGTCCAGCAGGCCGTGCTCCTCGCGGAAGTCGTGCAGTTGCCGCGGGGTGGGGTTGGCGCCCTGGAAGAACGCGGACGCCGGGTCGACGTCCGAGAACCGCATCACCAGGAACACGAACAGCACGATGCCGAGCATCAGCGGCACGAGCAGGGCGACGCGGCGGAGCAGGATCCGCAGGACGGCCGTCACCGCGCTAGGCCCACTTGGCCTGGAGGAGGTTGATGCCCGGGTACGGCTGTGCCCTTATCCCGCTGAGCTGTGCCGGGTTCCAGGCGGTCATCAGCTCGTTGTGGACGACCGGGTAGAGCACGGCCTGCTCGGCGACGACGTCGATGTAGTCCTGGACCATCGCCTTCTTCTTCGCCGGGTCGGGCTCCCGGGTGGCCCGGTCCATGTCCTTGAAGAGCTGCCGGGCGACGGGGTCGGAGGCCCACCGCGTGTACTGCATCCAGAGGTTCTCGGGCCCGTAGTTGTAGTGCATGATCAGGTCGGCGTCGAGGCCGAACTGGTTGGGGTTCGAGGCGGCGGCCACGACCTGGTAGTCCTGCTTCTGGTCCATCTTCGTGAAGACGGCCGTGGTCTCCTGCGGGGACAGGGTCGTCTCGACACCGATCGCGTCCCAGGACGCCTTGATGGTGGGCAGGCAGTCGACGATCCAGCTGACGTTCACGGCGAGGATGTCGATGCTCAGCCTCCTGACCCCGGCCCCCTCCAGCAGTGCCCTCGCCCTGTCGGGGTCGTAGTCGTAGACCGTCCTGGCCCGGCGGTAGGACGGGTTGGCCTCGTCGAGGAAGGAGGTGGAGGGCTTGCCGTGGCCCTTGAGGGCGACCTCGACCATCTTCCCGGTGTCGATGGCGTAGTGCAGGGCCTGGCGCACGCGCGGGTCGTCGAAGGGCTTGTGCCTGGTGTTGAACATCAGGAACAGGTTGTTCATCCCGGCCCCGCCGGCGACCGTCATGCCGCCGTTCTCCAGCTGCCCGATGTTGGCGTACGGGATGTTGTCCGCGATCTGCGCGCCCGCGCTCGATCCCGAGATCTTCGCGACGCGGGGGGCCGCGTCCACGATCGTCAGCCAGTTCATCTTGCGGAAGGCGGGCTTGCGGGGGCCGTTGTAGCCGTCGAACGCCTCGAAGGTCGTGTTCGACTTCGGGTGGTGCGCGGTCTGCCGGTACGGCCCCGAGCCGATCGCCTTGCCCTTGATCGCCTCGTCCCAGGCCCCCGGCTTCGAGAACACGTGCCTCGGCATGATCTTGGCGAGTGTCAGCCGTGAAAGACCCTCCGGGAAGGGGAACTTGAGCACCAGCTCGACGTTCCGCGCGTCGATCTTCCGGACCTCCTTCAGCCAGCTCGCGAAGAAGCCCTTGGCGAGGGTCTGCGTGTCCGGGTCGAGGATCCGCTCGAACACGAAGACCACGTCGTCGGCGGTGACGGGCTTCCCGTCGTGGAACGTCGCACCCGCCCGCAAGGTGAACTTCCAGGACGTGCCGTCCGGGTTCTCCGGCACCTCGGTCGCCAGCGCCGCGTACGGCTCGCGGGAGATCGGGTCGGTGTCCAGCAGCCCCTCGTAGATGTGGTGGTTGGCGGCCATGCAGAACGCGGACGCCGTCTGGGTGGGGTCCCAGCTGCCGTCGTTGCCGTAGCCGATCACCGCGGTGAGGGTCCGGTCCCGGCCCCCGCCGGTGCCGGTGTCGTTGGTGGACTCCGGACCGGACGAACAGGCCGACAGCGACGCGGAGACGGCGGCGGCCGCGCCCAGCGCGCCGGTGTACTTCAGGAACGACCGGCGGTGGGGCGCCGGCACGTCGGGGGTCACGTCGCGCAAGGGTCCTCCAGCGAGATCCGGTGGCAGGGACTGGCAGGGGAGATACGACGTCCTACGTCCTGGGGTCAGCGCGACGATAGGAGGGGCCGTGGGGGTGGTCAAGGGATCGCACACGAATGGCGTATCCATCAGAGGCCGGACCATCGGCGCTGCCTGGGACGCGAGTTGACGGTGCGCCAGTTCGAATCCGCCCCGGTGCGGGCGAGCGCGGAGCATGATGAGGGGCGTGAGCGAGCTGTGGAGCGAGAGCGACGCCGGTGCCCTGCGACTGCCCTCCGGCCGGCTGGTACGAGGCCGGGGCCTGCGGCATCCCCTGAACCCCGGCGCGCCCCTGCCCTCCTACGGCGTCTACCTGCTCGGCCGGCAGCCGCCCGAGGTCCCCTGGGACTCGGCCTGGATCCGCTGGCCCGACTTCCGTCTCCCGGCGGACCGGGCGGCCGCCCGCGCGGTGCTGGCCGACGTGTGGGAGCGGGCCGTCGGGGAGCGGGTGGAGATCGCCTGCGGCGGTGGACGCGGCCGTACGGGCACGGCCCTGGCCTGCCTGGCGGTGCTGGACGGGGTGCCGGGGGAGGAGGCGGTGGAGTACGTCCGACGGCACTACGACCGGCACGCGGTGGAGACGCCCTGGCAGCGGCGGTACGTACGCCGGTTCGGCGAGGGGCGAGCCTGACGGGCGTCTCCTTCGGCGCCGCACCTCATCCCTTGGTCGCGCTGCCGTAGACCGTCGGCCGACAGCGGACCCGGCGCCCGCTCGGCACAGTGGGCGGCATGGAAGAGACCAAGGGGACCAGGCAGGCGAAGGGGATCAGCCGGGCACAGTTCCTCGCCGGGGCGGCGGCGGTGGGGGTCGCCGGGGCGGTGGGACCGGCGGGGCAGGCCCGAGCCGCACAAGCCCGGCACGGCCGGGGACTGCGCCGGCGGGGCGTCGTCTACACGGTCGGGGCGGGGGAGACGCCGGGCACCGCGTGGAGTGCCCGGCGGATGCGCCACGACATCCGGGCCATCCGGGACGACCTGCACGCCGACACCGTCGACGTCACGGGCGACGGCGTCGAACGCCTCACGAAGACCGCCGCCGAGGCAGCCGAGCGCGGACTGCACGTGTGGCTCCAGCCGACCCTCGGAGACGCCCCGCAGCGCGACATCCTGGAGCACATCGCCGAAACCGGGCGGTTCGCGGAGCGGCTGCGCAGGCAGGGCGCGAGCGTCGACTTCAGCGTCGGCTGCGAGTTCTGGCTGTTCGTCCCCGGCATCCTGCCGGGCGAGACGGTCCTGGACCGGATCAGGCACCTCCAGAACGGCACCGTCGACTGGCCGCGCATGCGGCGGCGTCTCGCCGAGTTCACCGCGAAGGCCGCGAAGACCGGCAGGTCCGTCTTCAGGGGCAACCTCAGCTACGCCGCCGCCCAGAGCATCGACGACCCGGACTGGAACCTCTTCGACATCGTCGGCATCGACTACTACGCGCACTTCGAGAAGCGGGCCGACCACGTCCGGGAGCTGAAGCGCTGCCTCCGCCCGGGCAAGCCGCTCGCCATCACCGAGTTCGGCACGTGCGCGTACGTCGGCGCTCCCGAGACCGGCGGCATGGGCTGGGACATCGTGGACCACGACAAGGAGCCGCCGGAGATCAAGGGGAACCCGGTCCGCAGCGAGCGCGTCCAGGCCGACTACGTGGGCGGGTTGCTGGACGTCTTCGAGTCGATGGGCCTGTACGGGGCGATGGCCTTCGAGTTCGTCAGCGCGGACGCCCCGCACCGCCCGGACACGCCCCGCCTCGACCTCGACATGGCGTCGTACGCCCTCACCAAGGTGATCAGGGACCGCCCGGACGACCCCGCCTCCGACTGGCACTGGGAGCCGAAGGAGGCGTTCCGCGCGGTGGCCCGCCGGTACGGCCGGCACGGCTGACGTCGCGAGGCCCGCGGGGCGGGGGGACGATGGCCGGGGAGGTGCGCGTATGGACTGGACCCTCGAAGTGCTCGTCGTGCCGGTCAGCGATCTGGACCGGGCCAAGGCCTTCTACCAGGACCAGTGCGGATTCCGCGCCGAGATCGACGCCTCGTTCTTCGAGGGCGTCGGCCGCTTCGTCCAGCTGACCCCGCCCGGGTCGCGCTGCTCGATCGTGCTGGAGTCGGGGATGCCCGAGTCGCCGGGGCAGCCCCGGATGGCCCCCGGTTCGCTGCGGGGCCTCCAGCTCTGTGTGACGGACATCGAGGCGGCCAGGGCGGCGCTGGTGGGACGCGGGGTCGAGGTGACGCCGGTCCTGCACGTGGGCGCGTCCGGCTGGGCGGAGGGCCGGGGCGAGGACGGCTGGAACTCCTTCCTCTTCTTCCAGGACCCCGACGGCAACGGCTGGGCGGTCCAGGAGGCCCCGGCCCCCCTCACCGAACGCTGATCCGGTCAGTCGCAGTACAGGTCCCGGCCCGGGCGCCGGCCCGTCGCCAGGAAGCGGGAGACCGTGGCGTCGCCGCAGGCGTTGCCGTTGGCCAGATAGGCGTCATGGCCGGTGGAGTCCACGGTCACCATGACCGCCCGGTCGCCGAGGGCCCGCCGCAGCTTCCGGGCTCCCGCGAGGGGGGTGGCGACATCCCGCTCGTTCTGCACGAGCAGGGTGTTGGAGGGGCCGCGGTCGGTGACCCGCACGGCCGGCTCCTTCGGCTTGTACGGCCACGCGGCGCACACCATCGGCCCGCGCGGCATGCCCGCGGTCAGCGGGTACGCGGCCCGGCTCTCGTCGACGCCCTTCTGGTAATCGGCGGCGGAGCCGGGCCAGTCGACGTCGTTGCAGATGGTGCCGACGCCGACCGCGGCGATGTTCTGCAGCACCGGCTCCGGCGGGGCCTCGGGCGCGGGCGGCGCGGTGCCCTCGCGGGCGGCGCGGATGGCCTTGGCCAGGGTCGGGTAGTCGTCGGGGTCGTAGAGGCTGGACAGCATGGTCTGGCGGAGCGCGTTGCCGTCCAGCCGCGGGGGGACGGCGCCGGGCCAGGGGAGGGGGTCGCGGTCCAGCCGGGCGGCGAGCCGCAGGAAGCCGGACCGGACCTCGGCGGGCGTACGGGCGACCCGGTGCGGATTGCCGGGCCTGGAGGCCCACCTGGCGAACTCGGGGAAGTTGTCCTCGACACCGGTCTCGAAGGCGGCGAGCCAGTTGCGGGTCACGCGGGTGTGGTCGGGGTTGTTGTTGCTGTCCAGCACGATGCGGTCGGTGCGGTGCGGGAACAACTGGCCGTAGACGGCGCCGACGTAGGTGCCGTACGAGACGCCCCACGCCGAGATCCTCTTCTCGCCGAGGGCGGCCCGCAGGCGGTCCAGGTCGCGGGCCTCGTTGGCGGTGCTGATGTGCCGGATGAGCTCACCGCCGTTTCGGGCACAGGCCTGCGCCGTACGCCGGGCGGTGGCCATGTTCCCTTCGACGGAACCGTCCGGGGCCGGCCAGGGCAGACGCTTGGTCATGCTGATGCCGTCGGGGTCGAGCTTGCAGTCGACGGAGGTGGAGGGCGCCATCCCGCGCGGTGCGAAGCCGACGAGATCGTAGGCGTCCCGCACCTTCTGCGGCAGCTTCTGCCCCTTGCCGGAGGGGTCGCCCAGACTGTCCCCGCCGGGACCGCCCGGGATGAGTAACAGCGCGCCCCGCCGCGCGGACGGCTTCTCACTGGGGATCCGGCTGACGGCGATCCTGATCTGCGGGCTGCCGGGATCGGAGTAGTCCATGGGGACCTCGAGGGTGCCGCACTGCTGCCTGGGGTCGAGGCCGGGGCCGGTGCACCTGGTCCAGTCGAGGGACTCGGGTGCGGCGGCGGACCCCCCACCGGGCCCCGCGAACCCGAGCACCGCACCGGCGGCGGCGACCAGCGCCACACATTTCGTGATCTGCTTCATGCCAAGCAGCCTGGCGGACTTCGGCGGAGGGTCACATCCGGGTAACTCCCGGTGTTCCAGGGGGATTACCCCAGGGTGGTGCGGATGACCGAGGCCATGTCCGTCCTGCTCGGAAGAGTTCCGGTCGTGATGACCGACGTGTGTTGTGCGGAGAAGCCGTCCCGCAGGCGCTGCCTCACCTCGTTTCCCGTCAGGGCGTTTTGCAGCCCTCGTGCCGAACCCCTTTGTGCCGCACCGCAGTTGTACGGCACAGACCCTTCCCGAGTGTAGACGCGGAGCGTAACCAGAGGGATGCGAAGAGTGAAACCGCGAAAGGAGGGGGAGCACGGTGGAGGCACGACACTCGGCGCGGTGCGCCGGAGGAGCGGAGGACGCGGTGAAAGAATTGCGGGCAGAACTCATCAAGGCCGGAATCATCCTGCCCTTACCGGGACTTGCCCCGGTGAGTTTTGTGGGAGAAGTGCCCTGCCCGCTCTTCGAAGGGGGCCGGTGTGCATGGGATACCAGCCAGCGGCTCGCGGCGGTGCCGCGATGAAGCCTCCGGTCGGCGCTCATGTCGTGGACACCCGCAGCGGCCGCCTCGGCATCGTGATGGGGCATGAGGGGCCCTATGTGCAGCTGAGGCCCTACGGGGGCGGCAGGGAGTGGGACGCCGACCCCGGAGCCGTGCGGCACGCCACACCGGCCGAGCGGCTGCGCGCGGCGACCGCGTACGCCAACGCCCGTAGCAGGGGCGAGGTCCCTTGACGTGACGGTCCTGCCAGAATGGCTCCATGAGTCTGTTCCGCGACGACGGCATCGTGCTGCGCACCCAGAAGCTGGGTGAGGCGGACCGGATCATCACGCTGCTCACGCGCGGTCACGGACGGGTACGCGCCGTGGCCCGGGGCGTGCGCCGGACGAAGTCGAAGTTCGGTGCGCGCCTCGAACCGTTCTCCCACGTCGACGTGCAGTTTTTCGCCAAGGGGAGCGAGCTCGTCGGGCGGGGGCTGCCGCTGTGCACGCAGAGCGAGACCATCGCGCCGTACGGCGGCGGGATCGTCAGCGACTACGCCCGGTACACGGCCGGCACCGTCATGCTGGAGACCGCCGAGCGGTTCACCGACCATGAGGGCGAGCCGGCCGTGCAGCAGTACCTGCTGCTGGTCGGAGGCCTGCGGACCCTCGCCCGCGGGGAGCACGCGCCGCACCTCGTGCTCGACGCGTTCCTGCTCCGCTCCCTCGCCGTCAACGGATACGCCCCGAGCTTCACCGACTGCGCGAAGTGCGGGATGCCCGGGCCCAACCGGTTCTTCTCCGTCGCGTCGGGCGGTTCCGTCTGTGTGGACTGCCGGGTGCCCGGCAGCGTCGTACCCTCGCCCCAGGCCCTGGAACTCCTCGCCGCCCTGCTTACGGGAGACTGGGAGACCGCGGACGCGTGCGAGGCGCGCTACGTCCGCGAGGGCAGCGGGCTGGTGTCCGCGTATCTGCACTGGCACATGGAGCGCGGCCTGCGCTCTCTGCGCTACGTCGAGAAGTAGCGCGAGCAGCGGACATCGCGAGCAGCGGAAAACAGAGCAAGCGAGCACGAGGAGACGAGAAACACATGGCCGTACGCGGGATCCTGGGGCGCCAGCGCCGGGAGTACAGGACGCCGGAGCCGCACCCGTCCGGCGCGCGGCCCCCGAAGGTTCCCGGGGAGTTCGTACCGCAGCATGTGGCGATCGTCATGGACGGCAACGGCCGCTGGGCCAAGGACCGGGGCCTGCCGCGCACCGAAGGGCACAAGGTCGGCGCCGAGCGCGTGCTGGACGTGCTCCAGGGCGCCATCGAGATGGGCGTGGGCGCCATCTCGCTGTACGCCTTCTCCACCGAGAACTGGAAGCGTTCGCCCGACGAGGTGCGCTTCCTGATGAACTTCAACCGGGACTTCATCCGCAAGACCCGCGACCAGCTCGACGAGCTGGGCATCCGGGTGCGCTGGGTGGGCCGTATGCCCAAGCTGTGGCGCTCGGTCGCCAAGGAGCTCCAGGTCGCCCAGGAGCAGACCAAGGACAACGACCGGCTGACCCTGTACTTCTGCATGAACTACGGCGGCCGGGCCGAGATCGCCGACGCCGCCAAGGCCATGGCGGAGGACGTGAGGAGCGGCAAGCTCGACCCGTCCAAGGTCAGCGAGAAGACCTTCGCGAAGTACCTGTACTACCCGGACATGCCGGACGTGGACCTGTTCCTGCGGCCCAGCGGTGAGCAGCGCACCTCGAACTACCTGATCTGGCAGAGCGCCTACGCCGAGATGGTCTTCCAGGACGTGCTGTGGCCGGACTTCGACCGGCGTGACCTGTGGCGGGCCTGCCTGGAGTTCGCCGCACGGGACCGGCGCTTCGGCGGGGCCGTGCCGAACGAGGAACTGCTGGCCATGGAGGGCGAGCAGCCGTAACGCGCGTGCGCGGCCCGGCATCGCCTCCGGCGGCAGCCGGGCCGCGGCGGCGGTCAGCCGCACCGTGATCCTGGCCTGCCCAAAGGGCGCGGGGCTGTGTTGATGTGCGGCTCCGCCGCGGGGCGCGACCAGCCACGATCCAGCCGCAGCCGACGAACTGCGCCACCCCCACGGCGATCAACGGCTCAACCGCCGGAGGCCCCCGCACAGTCCGCGCAGGTCCCGAAGATCTCCACCGTATGAGCCACGTTCACATACCCGTGCTCCGCCGCGATGGACTCGGCCCACTTCTCCACGGCCGGCCCCTCGACCTCGACGGCCTTGCCGCAGCTCCGGCACACGAGGTGATGGTGATGGTCGTCCGTGGAGCAGCGGCGGTAGACGGACTCGCCGTCGGCGGTCCGCAGGACGTCGACCTCACCGGCGTCGGCGAGGGACTGCAGGGTGCGGTAGACCGTGGTGAGCCCGACCGAGTCGCCCTTGTGCTTGAGCATGTCGTGCAGTTCCTGCGCGCTGCGGAACTCGTCGACCTCCTGCAGGGCCGCCGCCACAGCGGCCCGCTGCTTGGTGGCGCGGCCCTTCACGGACGGTCCAGCGGTCGTCACCGTTGCCTCCTCACGTCTGCCTTGCCCGGGCCATTGTGCCAGCCCGGGGCGGGGGCGGTCAGACGCCGACTTCGTCGGCCGCCGCCCGGCTGCCCGGAATCGCGCACTCGGCGGGGTCGGCCGTCGTGTCCCCGCCCGCCGCGGCGCGGGCGCGGCGGCGCGCCAGCGGGGCCGCGAGCGCCGTCAGCACGATGAACGCGCCGATGGTCAGCAGCACGATCGTCGCGCCGGGCGGGACGTCCTGGTAGTACGAGGTGACCGTACCGCCGAGCGTCACGCTCACGCCGATGGCCACGGCGATCACGAAGGTGGCCGCGAAGCTGCGGCCGATCTGCTGGGCGGCCGCGACGGGAACCACCATCAGTGCGCTGACCAGCAGCAGCCCGACCACGCGCATCGCCACCGTCACCGTGACGGCCGCGGTGACCGCCGTCAGCAGGTTCAGCACGCGCACCGGCAGGCCCGTCACCCGGGCGAACTCCTCGTCCTGGCTGACCGCGAACAGCTGCCGCCGCAGGCCGAGGGTGACCAGCACGACGAAGGCGGCGAGGACGCAGATCGCCGTGACGTCCGACTGGGACACCGTCGACAGCGAGCCGAACAGGTACGACGTCAGGTTGGCGTTGGAGCCGGTGGGCGCGAGGTTGATGAACATCACACCGCCGGCCATGCCGCCGTAGAACAGCATCGCGAGGGCGATGTCGCCGCGGGTCTTGCCGTACCAGCGGATCAGCTCCATGAGGACCGCGCCGAGGATCGAGACGAGGGCCGCCGTCCACACCGGGGACCAGGTCAGCAGGAATCCGAGGCCGACGCCGGTCATCGCCACGTGGCCGATGCCGTCGCCCATCAGGGCCTGGCGGCGCTGGACCAGATAGATGCCGACGGCGGGGGCGGTGATGCCGACCAGGACGGCGGCGAGCAGGGCCCGCTGCATGAAGGCGTAGTCGAGGAAGTCCATCAGCTCAGCAGTCCCGTGCGGATCGGTTCGGCGCCCGCCGGCGCGTGCGGGTGTACGTGGTCGTGGCCGGGCAGGGCGTGCTGTCCGACGGCCTTCGGGGGCGGCCCGTCGTGGACGACGCAGCCGTCGCGCAGGACGACCGCCCGGTCGATGAGGGGCTCCAGGGGGCCCAGTTCGTGCAGCACGAGCAGCACGGTCGTGCCCTGGCCGACCTGCTCCCGCAGGGTGTGCGCGAGGACCTCCTGGCTGGCCAGGTCGACGCCCGCCATCGGCTCGTCCATGATCAGCAGCTCGGGTTCGGAGGCGAGCGCGCGGGCGATGAGGACGCGCTGGTGCTGGCCGCCGGAGAGGGCGTCGACCGAGTCCTTGGCCCGGTCGGCCATGCCGACGAGGTCCAGGGCACGTCGTACGGCCGCGTGGTCGGCCTTGCGCAGCACGCCGAAGCGGGCCCGGGACAGGCGGCCGGAGGAGACCACCTCGGTCACCGTGGCGGGCACGCCGCCCGCGGCCGTGGTGCGCTGCGGGACGTAGCCCACGCGGTGCCAGTCACGGAAGCGCCTGCGGTCCGTGCCGAACAGCCGGATCTCGCCGGCGCCGGTCTGCACCTGGCCGATGATGCTGCGCACGGCCGTCGACTTGCCCGAGCCGTTCGCGCCGAGCAGGGCGACGACCTCGCCGTGGCGCACGGTGAGGTCGATGCCGCGCAGCACGGGGCGCGAGCCCAGGTCGGCGCGGACCCCGCGCAGGGATACGACGGGCTCGGTCATGCCGTCCTCCGATGGGTGTGTCACTTGGCTCCCAGGGCCGCCTGAAGGGCCTTGAGGTTGGCTTCCATGACCTGGAAGTAGTCGTCGCCGCGGGACTTGCCGGTGATGCCCTCCAGCGGATCGAGGACGTCCGTCTTCAGGTTCGCGTCCCGGGCGAGGGTCTTCGCGGTCTTGTCGGATACCAGTGTCTCGTAGAAGACGGTGGTGACGCCGTCGGCCTTGGCCTCCTGCTGGAGCTCCCGGACCCGGGCGCCGCTGGGCTCGCTCTCGGGGTCGATGCCGGAGATGGCCTCCTGGGTGAGGCCGTAGCGCTCGGCGAGGTAGCCGAAGGCGGCGTGGTTGGTGAAGAAGACCTTGGACTTGCTGTTCTTCAGGCCGTTCTCGAAGTCGCTGTCCAGGCCCTTCAGCTTCGTGACCAGGGCCGCGGTGTTCTTCTTGTAGTCGGCGGCGTGGTCCGGGTCGGCCTTCTCGAAGGCCTTGCCGACACCCTGGGCGATCTCGGCGTACCTCACCGGGTCGAGCCAGACGTGCGGGTCGCGGCCGTGCTCCTCCTCCTCGGCGTGGCCCTCCTCACCCTCGTGGGCGTGGCCGCCGGTACCGTGGTCCTCCAGGTGGGTCAGCGTGGCCGCGTCGATCTTGGTCTTGATGCCCGTCTGGCCGACGGCCTCGTCGACCGCGGGCTGGAGACCCTTGAGGTAGAGGGCCGCGTCGGCCTCTTCGAGCTGCGCCCGTTGCTTGGTGCTGATCTCCAGGTCGTGCGGCTCCTGGCCGGGCTCGGTCAGGCTGGTGACGTTCGCGTGGTCGCCGCCGATCTGCTCGGCGAGGAACGCCATCGGGTAGAACGACGCGACGACGTCGAACTTGTCCGTGTTGCCCGAGGCCGCGCTGTCGCTGGAGCAGGCGGTCAGGGCGCCGAGGCCGAGAGCGGAGGCCAGGGCGGCGGGTATGAGGCGTCGTCGTACGTTCATGACACTCATTTTCAGCAAATATGGAAACCGTTGTCAATAAACGGTCCCCACCAGCGGCATCCGGAGGGGCCGGCGGCGGCCGAAGGGGGAGCGATTTGATTGAGGGGGCGCCCCCGCCGGTAACCTGAAGCATTCGCTGGAAGCAACTCGCTTCGTCGCCCGTCGTCGTAATGAAGAGAGCACCGTGGCCGCCGACAAGATCGACACCATCGTCAGCCTGAGCAAGCGCCGTGGCTTCGTATTCCCCTGTAGTGAGATCTACGGCGGTCAGCGCGCCGCTTGGGACTACGGCCCCCTGGGTGTCGAGCTCAAGGAGAACCTCAAGCGCCAGTGGTGGCGCTACATGGTGACGTCGCGCGAGGACGTCGTGGGCATCGACTCGTCCGTGATCCTGGCCCCCGAGGTCTGGGTCGCCTCCGGCCACGTCGCCACCTTCACGGACCCGCTGACCGAGTGCACCTCCTGCCACAAGCGGTTCCGCGCGGACCACCTGGAGGAGGCCTACGAGGAGAAGAAGGGCCGCGCCCCGGAGAACGGCCTGGCGGACGTCAACTGCCCCAACTGCGGCAACAAGGGCCAGTTCACCGAGCCCAAGCAGTTCTCGGGCCTGCTGTCCACCCACCTCGGCCCCACGCAGGACTCCGGCTCCGTCGCCTACCTGCGCCCCGAGACCGCCCAGGGCATCTTCACCAACTTCTCGCAGGTGCAGACCACCTCGCGCCGCAAGCCGCCGTTCGGCATCGCCCAGATGGGCAAGTCCTTCCGCAACGAGATCACGCCCGGCAACTTCATCTTCCGCACCCGCGAGTTCGAGCAGATGGAGATGGAGTTCTTCGTCAAGCCGGGCGAGGACGAGAAGTGGCAGGAGTACTGGATGGAGCAGCGCTGGAACTGGTACACCGGCCTGGGCCTGCGCGAGGAGAACATGCGGTGGTACGAGCACCCGAAGGAGAAGCTCTCCCACTACTCCAAGCGCACCGCCGACATCGAGTACCGCTTCCAGTTCGGCGGCAGTGAGTGGGGCGAGCTCGAAGGCGTCGCCAACCGCACCGACTACGACCTCGGCGCCCACTCCAAGGCCTCCGGCCAGGACCTCACCTACTTCGACCAGGAAGCCGGCGAGCGCTGGACGCCGTACGTCATCGAGCCCGCGGCCGGTGTCGGCCGCGCGATGCTGGCGTTCCTCCTGGACGCCTACATCGAGGACGAGGCGCCCAACGCCAAGGGCAAGATGGAGAAGCGCACGGTGCTGCGCCTCGACCCGCGCCTCGCCCCGGTGAAGGTCGCGGTCCTGCCGCTGTCCCGCAACCCGGAGCTGTCCCCGAAGGCCAAGGGCCTCGCCCAGGCGCTCCGCCAGAACTGGAACATCGAGTTCGACGACGCCGGCGCCATCGGCCGCCGCTACCGCCGCCAGGACGAGATCGGCACGCCGTTCTGCGTGACGGTCGACTTCGACACCCTGGAGGACAACGCGGTCACCGTCCGCGAGCGTGACTCGATGAAGCAGGAGCGCGTCTCCCTCGACCAGATCGAGGGCTACCTGGCGGCCCGCCTGATCGGCTGCTGATCGCCTCTGGCAGCGTCGTGGTGCCGGGTTCCTCCTCGGAGGGGCCCGGCACCACCGCGTTTCACAGGTCCAGGTCGACGTAGACCGCCGCGTGGTCCGAGGCGCGGTTCCACTTCGAGGTGACGGTGTCGAAGGACTTGACGGCGGACGGCGCCCAGACGCCCCGGCGTTCCACGTCCACGTGCTGCACCTGCTCCCACAGCGGCGGCGGCAGCATCACGTAGTCGAGCTTCTGGCTCTCGTCGTTGCCCGTGCCGTGGGTGCCCGGGGCGCCCCGGTAGGACGGGTGGCTCATCACGTCCCGCAGCCCCGTGTCCGTCAGGGCCCGGATCGCCTCGCTGGACGGCTCGTCGTTGAGGTCTCCGGCGACCACGACGTACGGCGAACGCTCCAGGGCGGTCTGGTAGATCGACGCCACCCGCCGCGCCTGGGCGATGCGCAGCTCCGGGTCGTCGCCGCTCTGGCTCTTGAGGTGATTGCCGAGCAGCCACAGCGGCGTGCTGCCGATCTGGATCTCGTACTCGGGGCAGTCCCGGCTGAAGAGGTACGCGCCCGGGCGGTCCGGGTCGGGGTCGAACACGTGCGACCGCATGGACGTGACCGGGTGGCGGCTGAGGATCCCCACGTCGATGCCGCGCGGGTCGTTGCCGTCGATCACCAGGTCGTACGGGTACGGCGTCTTCTTCAGATCGGCACCCAGCACCTGTTGGTTGAAGCGGCGCAGGGTCGTGCGGTCCTCCACCTCCACCGTGAGCAGGATGTCGGCGTCGACCTCGGCGACCACCCGGCCGGTGTTGTGGACGACCTCCCAGTCGAGGTCGTCACGGACGAGGTCCACCCAGCCCGTCCACCCCTGGCGGCCCTTGGCGACGATCTCGAAGCTGACGTGCTCGCCGCCGCCCTTCGTCTTGAACAACGTGCCCTGGCCGCGCGTCTCGTTGACGAAGAAGGGCCGGTCCGTGCGCGAGTCGTGCACCCGGTACTTCTTGAGGAGCGCGGCGATGCGGGTCTTGGTGTCGTCGTCGTAGGTCTCCCGCTCCAGGAGGGAGACCAGCTCGGCGTAGTCACCGAGGATCTCGCGGCGCTGCTTGTCGCCCGGGAGGCGGAAGACCTTGGGGCGGCGGAAGAGGTTCTCCGTGTTGAAGGTGGCGATACGGATCGTCATGGCGTGCTCCCTCGGGCGGCGCAGGAGTTCCGCGCGACCGGTGGGCGGGCGCCGCCGGGGAGACCGCTCACCGGCACTTCCATTGTCCGAGCGGGTGTGAAAGGTGTCGACCGGTGGGGGCGCTGAGGTCTCTGGGGCGCGGCGGATTGGTCCTGTAGCGGCGGGGCCGATTGGTCCTGTTGCCGGGGCGGGGACCGCGCCAGGGTGACGGCATGAGCATCGCGTTCCTGCTGACCACCCTCGTCGTCGTCGCCACGCCGGGCACCGGCGTCGTCTACACCCTCGCTGCCGCGCTCTCCCGGGGGCGGCGCGCGAGCGTCGTCGCGGCCGTCGGCTGCACGCTCGGGATCGTGCCGCACCTGCTGGCCACGGTCACCGGCGTGGCCGCGCTGCTGCACGCGAGCGCGACCGCGTTCCAGGTGCTGAAGTACGCGGGCGTCGCCTACCTGCTGTACATGGCGTGGGCGACGGTGCGGGACAAGGAGGCTCTCGTGGTGGAGGAGGGGGAGGCGGCCCGGGAGATGCCGGCGCGGCGGGTGATCGTGCGCGGGGTGCTGATCAACATCCTGAACCCGAAGCTGACGATCTTCTTCTTCGCGTTCCTGCCGCAGTTCGTCGGCCCCGGGGAGCCGCACGCGGTGCTGCGGATGGCGGGGCTCGGCGGGGTCTTCATGCTGGCGACCTTCGTCGTGTTCGCCGCGTACGGGGTGCTGGCCGCGTCGGTGCGCCGGCATGTCGTGGACCGGCCGCGGGTGACGGCCTGGCTGCGGCGGGGCTTCGCGGGGTCCTTCGTGGCGCTGGGGGCGAAGCTGGCGCTCACGGCGCGGTAGCCGCGGACGGCGGGCGGGACCGAGACGCAGCCGAGTGCCGAAAGGGGCTGACAAGTATCGACTGACAGATATTGAAATCTGTCATCCGTCATGGCAAGGTGGAGGGCATGACGATGCGAACCCGCCCCCTCGGAACCACCGGCCCCCAGGTCTCCGCCCTCGGTCTCGGCTGCATGGGCATGTCCGCCCTGTACGGCGGGGCCGACCGGGCCGAGTCCATCGCGACCCTCCACGCGGCGCTCGAAGCGGGCGTCACCCTGCTCGACACCGGCGATTTCTACGGCATGGGCCACAACGAGATGCTGATCGGCGAGGCCCTGCGCGCCGCTCCCGCCGCCCGGCGCGAACAGGCCCTGATCAGCGTGAAGTTCGGCGCCCTGCGCAGCCCGGAGGGCAACTGGCTCGGCTACGACGGCCGGCCCGCCGCCGTCAAGAACTTCGCCGCCCACTCCCTCCAGCGCCTCGGTGTCGACCACATCGACGTCTACCGCCTCGCCCGCCTCGACCCGGACGTGCCGATCGAGGAGACGGTCGGCGCGATAGCGGAACTCGTCGAGAAGGGCTACGTCCGGCACATCGGCCTCAGCGAGGTCGGTGCCGAGACGATCCGCCGGGCGGCGGCGACGGCACCCGTCTCCGACCTCCAGATCGAGTACTCCCTCATCTCCCGCGGCATCGAGGAGGAGATCCTGCCGACCACCCGCGAGCTGGGCATCGGCATCACGGCGTACGGCGTGCTCTCCCGGGGCCTGATCTCCGGCCACTTCACCGCCGACCGGCAGCTGAGCCCGGGCGACTTCCGGGCGATGTCGCCGCGCTTCCAGGGCGACAACCTCCGGCACAACCTCGGCCTCGTCGAAGCGCTGCGGAAGATCGCCGAGCAGAAGGGCGTCAGCGTCGCCCAGATCGCCATCGCCTGGGTGCTCTCCCGCGGTGAGGACATCGTGCCCTTGGTCGGCGCCCGCCGCCGAGACCGGCTCACGGAGGCGCTGGGCGCGCTGGAGGTGACGCTGGAGCCGTCCGACCTGGCCGCGATAGAGGAGGCCGTACCGGCCGGTGCCGCCGCCGGTGACCGCTACCCGGCAGCCCAGATGGCGCACCTCGAAAGCTGAACCGGGCGTTGGGTACGGTCAGGGCATGGCACCGACCAGCGAGACTCTGACCGCCGAGCGCATCCTCGAAGCCACCGAGGAGGTGCTGCGCCGCCACGGACCGGCCAAGGCCACCGTGGTGGACGTCGCCCGGGCGCTCGGCGTCAGCCACGGCAGTGTCTACCGCCACTTCCGCACGAAGGCGGCGCTGCGCGAGGCGGTCACCAAGCGCTGGCTGGACCGCACGTCCGGCCAGCTGTCCGGGATCGCCGAGGCGGACCGCGTCCCGGAGGCCAGGCTGCGGGACTGGCTCGCCGCGCTCTTCGCCGCGAAACGCCGCAAGGCGGGCGAGGACCCGGAGCTGTTCGCCACGTACATGGTCCTCACCGGCGAGGCCGGTACGGCGGTGGGCGAGCACGTCACCGACCTGGAGTCCCAGCTGACGCGCATCATCCAGGCCGGCGTCGAGACCGGCGACTTCGCCGCCACCGACGCGGAGGCAGCGGCCAGGGCGGTCTTCCAGGCCACGGGCCGCTTCCACGACCCCTGCTATGCGAGGGAGTGGGAGGAGCCGGGGACCGAAGCCGACTTCGCGGCGGTCGTCGACCTGCTGGTGCAGGGACTGCGGCGAACACCGTAGGGGTGTAACGCAAGTACCGGGTGCGTCCCGGCCGGGACGGGCACAGGATGGGAAGCGAGGGGTGGGTCGCCGCGCGGGGGCGCGAAGAAGGGATGGCGATCGTGACTCTCACACTGCGCCCGGGCACTGCGGACGATGCCGCAGAGTGCGGAAGGATCTGCTACGAGGCCTTCTCCGGCATCGCCGAGGAGCATGCGTTCCCACCCGACATCCCCAGCCCCGAAGTGGGTGTCGCGCTGATCGAGGGAGCCCTGACGCACCCGGGCTTCTACGGTGTCGTCGCCGAGCTCGACGGGCGGATCGTCGGCAGCAACTTCCTCGACGAACGCTCGGCCGTCGTCGGGGTCGGGCCCGTCACCGTCGACCCCGCCACGCAGAACTCGGGAGTGGGCCGCCGCCTGATGCGGGACGTGATGGACCGGGCCGCCGAGCGCGGGGCGCCGGGCATCCGGCTGTTGCAGACCGGCTACCACAACAGGTCGTTCTCGCTGTACGTCGGCCTGGGCTTCGTCCACCGGGCCACGATGGCCTGCGTACAGGGCCCGCCGATCCGGCGTGCGATGCCCGGATACCCGGTGCGGGAGGCCACGGACGCGGACCTCGGCCCCTGCAACGACGTGTGCCGGCAGGTCCACGGCGTCGACCGTGGCGGGGAGGTCGCCGACGCGCTCAAACAGGGCACCGCCCTGGTCGTCGAACGCGAGGGACGCGTCACCGGGTACGCCACCGACCTGGCCTTCTTCGCACACGCCGTGGGCGAGACCACCCCGGACCTCCAGGCCCTCATCGCGGCGGCCCCGCAGTTCGGCGGCCCGGGCATCCTCGTCCCCACGGAAGACAGCGCGCTGCTCAAGTGGTGCCTGTCCAACGGCCTCAAGGTCGTGCAGCTGATGAGCCTGATGACCATCGGCCTGTACAACCGGCCCGACGGCGCGTACCTGCCCTCGATCCTCTACTAGCAGGGTTCGGGCCGGCTCACGCCGCCGTCGGGTCCACCGTCGCCTGGTGGGCCTCCGCCAAGTGCTCCTCCGCCTTCAGCCAGGGCAGGAACTGGGCACGTCTGCGCCAGCCGCAGGTGCCGCATCTGATCGTGCGCTGCACGCCCGTCCGGTGCACGCGCACCACATGCTCCCGGCCGTGCTGGTCCCAGCGGCTGACCTTGCTCGTGTCGATCTGCGTCATGGCGCCCCTCCCGTGTCGAGAAATCCGGCGTTCCGGTCTGCTCGCAGCAAGGAGTGTGCAGCAAGACCAACATCAACGGGGTTTCCCCGGGGACGAGTTCTCAGACGCCGACGGGCCCGATGCGCGCGGGGCCGCACGCCAATGTGCCGATATATGCCGGGAGATGAGCGGCAGAGCCCGGCTAGGGTGTGCCGATGTCATCGATCAGGCAGGTCCAGGTCACGTTCGACTGCGCGGAACCCGAGCGGGTGGCCCGCTTCTGGTGCGAGGTGCTGGGGTACGTCGTACCGCCGCCGCCGGAGGGGTTCGCCACGTGGGGCGACTACGAGCGCACCCTGCCGCCCGAGCGCCAGGGCGCGGGGTTCGTCTGCGGTGATCCCTCGGGCGTGGGCCCGCGGCTGTACTTCCAGCGCGTCCCCGAAGGCAAGGTCGTCAAGAACCGGGTGCATCTCGACGTGCGCGTCGGCACCGGGCTCGTGGGCGAGGAACGCCTCGCCGCGCTCGAAGCCGAGTGCGCACGCCTGGTCGCGCTCGGCGCCACCCGCGTGCGCGTGCTGCTCGCCGACGAGTACGACGAGTCGTGCATCGTGATGCAGGACATCGAGGGCAACGAGTTCTGTCTCGACTGAGCGGATCCCAGTCGCAGACACGGCCGACACCGGCGGCCGCCGGGCCCGGGGGCCGTTCCGGGCTCAGCCGCTCGTCCCGACGGTCTGCCGCACCTCCGCCGGCTCCAGCCGCTCCGCGGCCCGCTCGGCGGTGCCCCGGGCCCACCGCCCGCTCGTCACCGCCCCCAGCGCCAGCACCGCGAAGCCGCACACCGCGAGGATCCACCAGCCGGGCCGCGCCGCGGACACGAACGCCTCGCGGTAGGAAGACGCCCCGACGCCCGAGGCGAGCACCGCACCCACCACCGCGACACCCAGCGTCTGGCCCAGCTGCCGGCTCGTGGAGGCCACCGCGGCGGCCACACCCGCCTGGGCGCGCGGCATGCCGGACACCGCCGTGTTGGTGATGGGCGCGTTGACGAACCCGAAGCCGATGCCGAACAGGACGTAGCCGGCGAAGAGCGTCACGTTCGAGGTCTCCGCCTCGAACGCGGCGAACAGGACCCCGCTCGTCGTCATCGCGAAGCCCGCGATCAGCAGGGGCAGGCGGGGGCCCCGCGTGCCCACCAGGCGGCCCGACAGCGGCGCGCACAGAAACGTCGGGACCGCCATGGGCAGCATCCACAGACCCGCCTCCAGGGCGCTCAGGCCGCGAACGTTCTGCAGGTACAGCGTCGACAGGAACAGGAAGCCGCCGAGCGCGGCGAACGCGCTGATCGCGATGACCGTCGCTCCGCTGAACGGCGCCGAACGGAAGAAGCGCAGATCGATCAGCGGCTCCTTGCGGCGCGGTTCGTAGACGAGCAGTGCCGCCAAGGCGGCCAGGGCGACGACGGCCAGCGGCGCGACGGACCGCAGCGGAGTGCTCGGCGCCTCGATGATCGCGTACGTCAGGGAGCCGAACAGCACGATCACCAGCACCTGGCCCACCGGGTCGGGGTGCCGGGCGCGCGGCGCCCGGGACTCGGGGACGAAGCGCAGGGTGAGCAGCAGGGCCGCAAGCCCCACCGGCAGGTTGATCCAGAAGATGGAGCGCCAGCCGACGGAGTCGACCAGCAGACCCCCGACCAGCGGGCCGGCGGCCATGGAGATGCCGACGACCGCGCCCCAGGCGCCGATCGCCCGGGCCCGCTCGCGCGGGTCCGTGAACGTGTTGGTGATGATCGACATGGCGACGGGGTTCAGCATCGAGCCGCCCACCGCCTGGACCATCCGGAACGCGACCAGCGCCTCCAGGTTCGGCGCGAGGGAGCACAGCACCGAGCCGACGGTGAAGACGACCAGGCCCGCCATGAAGACCCGCTTGCGGCCGATCCGGTCGGCCGTGGAGCCCGCGAGCATCAACAGCGAGGCCAGGACGAGCGTGTACGCGTCGATGGTCCACTGCAGCCCCGACGTACTGGCGTGCAGGTCCTGCTGCATGGACGGCAGGGCCACGTTCAGGACCGTGTTGTCGAGGCTCACGATCAGCAGGCTCATGCAGCAGATCGCGAGCACCAGCATGCGGCGGCGGTGACTGAGCTCGGGCATGCGGACCATCGTACGCCGAAGTCGATAGTGTGGCTAACTAATGAATTTTGCCGTTTCATTGCACGGCACAATGGAGGCATGTCCACGCCCCTGGAGATCGGCCCGCACACCGTCCAGCCGCCCGTCGTCCTGGCCCCCATGGCCGGGATCACCAACGCGCCCTTCCGCACCCTGTGCAGGGAGTTCAGCGGCGGCAAGGGCCTGTTCGTCAGCGAGATGATCACCACCAGGGCGCTGGTCGAGCGCAACGAGAAGACCATGCAGCTCATTCACTTCGACGCGACTGAGCGGCCCCGCTCCATCCAGCTGTACGGCGTGGACCCCGCGACCGTCGGCAAGGCCGTCCGCATGATCGCGGAGGAGGACCTCGCCGACCACATCGACCTGAACTTCGGCTGCCCGGTGCCGAAGGTCACCCGCAAGGGCGGCGGCTCCGCGCTGCCGTACAAGCGGAACCTGCTGCGGGCCATCCTGCGCGAGGCCGTCAGCGGCGCCGGCGATCTGCCCGTGACGATGAAGATGCGCAAGGGCATCGACGACGACCACATCACCTTCCTCGACGCGGGCCGCATCGCCGTCGAGGAGGGCGTCACCGCCATCGCCCTGCACGGCCGCACCGCCGCCCAGCACTACGGCGGCACCGCCGACTGGGAGGCCATCGCCCGGCTGAAGGAGCACGTGCCGGAGATCCCGGTGCTCGGCAACGGCGACATCTGGTCGGCCGAGGACGCGCTGCGGATGGTGCGCGAGACCGGCTGCGACGGTGTCGTCGTGGGCCGCGGCTGCCTCGGGCGGCCGTGGCTGTTCGCCGACCTGGTGGCGGCCTTCGAGGGCCGCACCGAGGACATCGCCCGCCCCGCCCTGCGCGAGGTCGCCGACGTCATGGTCCGGCACGCCACCCTGCTCGGCGAGTGGATCGGCGACGAGGCCCGGGGCGTCATCGACTTCCGCAAGCACGTCGCCTGGTACCTGAAGGGCTTCGCGGTCGGCTCCGAGATGCGCAAGCGCCTCGCGATCACCTCGTCCCTGGAGGCGCTGCGCTCCGGCCTGGACGAGCTGGACCTCGACCAGCCCTGGCCCGTCGGCGCCGACGGACCCCGGGGCCGTACGTCCGGCAACAACCGGGTGGTGCTGCCGGACGGCTGGCTGAAGGACCCCTACGACTGCGCCGGGGTCGGCGAGGACGCCGAGCTGGACACCTCGGGCGGCTGATCAGCCCTTGGAGGGGTGCGGCGTGGAGCCGAACGCCTTCAGGAATCGGTCGCGGAAGGCGTCCATCTTCCACACGGGCGCGTCCCGGCCGGGCTTGAGCCCCTCCGTCCAGTTCCAGCCGGCGACCTTGTCCAGGACCTTCGGGTCCTTCGCGACGATCGACACCGGCACGTCCCGGCTGGCGCCGTTCCCGCTGACCCGGGCGATGGGCTGGTGGTCGCCGAGGAAGACCAGGACGGTGTCGTCGGTGCCGTAGCGCTGGAGCCACTGGGTGAGGCTGGTGAGCGAGTACTGGATGGACCTGCCGTACTCCTCGCGGGACTTGGTGGTGTCGGTGAGGACGTCCGAGGCCTTGTTCCCGGCCTTCTGGATCGCGTCGAAGACCGAGCCGTCACCGAGTTCGTCCCAGCCGACCATCTTCGGGATGGGCGCCCAGGGCTGGTGGCTGGAGGTCAGGATGACGAACGACATCAGCGGCTTGTCGCGCTTCTTGCCGTGCACCCGGCGCTGGAACGCCTCCAGCGCGTACTGGTCGGGCATGGTCGACCAGCTGAACTTCGGTCCCCGGTAGCCCAGGTCACGGGAGTCGTAGAGCTTGTCGAGGCCGTACCACTTCTCCTCCGGCCAGCCCTTCTGCACGCCCGGCATGACGCCGACCGTGTCCCAGGCGCCGGTCTTCTGGAACGCCTTGGTGAGGGTGAGGTGGTCGCCCGCGCTGACCGTGCGGTAGCGGCGCTGGTTGTCGATCCACAGGCCGGACATGGTCGTGGAGTGGCCGAGCCAGCTGCTGCCCCCGTACGTCGCCGAGGTCAGCCAGCCGCTGCGGGCGGCGAAGCCGGCCTTCTCCAGGGCCTCGGTGCTCGTGTCGAGGGTCCGGCCGACGCCGGGTGCCATGATCGGGTCCTCGACGGCGCTGCGGCCGTAGCTCTCGATGAACGTGAAGATCACGTCCTTGCCCCGCAGGTCCGGGAGCAGCTGGCCGGGCGGGGTGTTGCCGAACGTGTCCGCCTTCGACTGCTTCACGAACTCCGCCTCGTCCCGCAGCGACTCCACCGTCCGCTGCGCGTGCACCCGGAGGGCCCCGGCCCCGCGCTCGGAGGCGATCGGCCCGCCGAACAGGGTCAGGCCCAGCGCGGAGCAGGTGACCCAGACGGTGCCGGCGATCAAGGCGCCCTTGGTCGCCCGGACCCGGTGGCGGGCCAGCACGGTCGCGAGCCGGATCGTCGCCGCGACCATGACGGCCGCCACGAGCAGCACGAGCACCACCGCCCCGACGGCGGCGGCGGTCGCGACGCCCCCGCCCAGCGTGTCCTCTACGTACGCCTGCGCGTCGGGCAGCAGATCCCAGTCGAGCGCGGCGTTGAAGCCCCGGCCCAGGTACTCGTTGAACCCCATGTCGAGCAGGTTCACCGTCGTCAGGGCGGTCAGGCCGAGCCCGTACAGCACCGCCGCCACCAGCCGGGGCCGGCGCGGCAGTGCCAGCACGACGACGGCCCCGATGACCGCCTCGGCCGGGATCCGCGCGAAGCTGACCGCCTTCAGGGCGGGGAGGGTGTTGGGCAGCAGCAGCGCGCCGAGGACCAGGACGGCGGCGAGGGTGGTGGTGGCCAGGCGGAGCGCGCGGGCGGTTCGGGGGTGCCGGGTGCGCCAGGTGCGCAGGCGCGTGAGGCGGTGCCCGAGGGGGGTACGTGAGGTCTCCGGGGCCGGACCGGACGCGGCCGTCGCCTCTCTCTCGTCCTCCTCCCTCTCCCCACCCGCCGGCTCCTCCTCGGCCTCGGGCACGCCGTCACCCGGCTGCGACGACCCGCTGAAGCGTGTGAAGACAGGCACCCGGAGGTCCTTCCCGTTCAAAGCCCGGTGAGGTGGCGGACCCGCGTGGGGGTGCGGGTCCGCCACCGTTCCGTACGGGGCGTTCCTCAGGTGTGTTCAGCCCGCCGGGCCAGCGCTCGGCAAACACCCGGCAAACGGCGGCCCAACAGGGCCCTCAGACCACGCCGACCGCCGTGAGCAGCGCCAACGGGGCCGACGCCGAACGGGATTCACGCACGCAGGCGTGCGGGTACGGCACCGGCTCCGGGTGGGTGTCACGGCCGTAGCCCGCGAGGACCTCGGGGAGCCGGTGGCCGGTCGCGCTCGCCGCGTCGACCAGACCGCGGGCGATCGCGCGGGCCTCGTCGTGCAGCCCGTAGCGGGCCAGGCCCAGTGCGATCAGCGCGTTGTCGTGCGGCCAGACCGAGCCGCGGTGGTAGGAGAGCGGGTGGTACGCCGGCTGCCCGGCCGCGAGGGTGCGCACGCCCCAGCCGGAGAAGAAGTCCGGTTCGAGGAGCCGCCGGCCGACCTGTTCGCCGTACTCCTTGTCCAGCAGCCCCGACCACAACAGGTGCCCGGCGTCGGAGGCCAGCGCGTCGACTTGGTTGCCGCGGCCGTCGAGCGCGAGCGCCGGGAAGGAGTGCTCCGGCATCCAGAAGTCCTGCTGGAAACGGTCGCGCAGGTCGCCGGCCGCCTGTTCCAGCAGGTGCGCGTAGGTCGTGTCCTGCCACACCGTGCGGGCCAGGCCCGCCGTGCGGCGCAGGGCGTCGTAGGCGTAGCCCTGGGCGCCCGCCGCCGTCACCGGCCCGTGCGGGCGGGTGCCCTCGGCGGAGCAGATGGCGCCGGGGGAGTCCTTCCAGTTCTGGTTGGCGAGGCCGCCCTGGTCGGCGCGGTAGACGAGGTAGCCGCGGGAGGTCAGGCCGCCGTGGTCGAGCATCCAGCCGACGGCGGCGCGGGCGTGGGGTTCGAGGCGGCGGGCCGGGCCGGTGTCGCCGGTGTGCTCGGTGTACGCGCCGAGCAGCACGAGGAACAGCGGGGTGGCGTCGACCGAGCCGTAGTAGCGGCCGTAGGGGACCTGGCCGAAGTGGGCCAGTTCGCCGTGCCGCACCTCGTGCACGATCTTGCCGGGCTGGGCGATCCCGTCGGTGCTGGTCCCGGTGGCCTGGGTGGCGGCGAGCGCGGGCAGGGTGGCGGCGGCCAGCGCCGGCCGGTAGGGCAGGGTGAACAGCGAGGTCAGCAGGGCGTCCCGGCCCAGCAGCGTCAGGAACCAGGGGGCGCCGGCGGCCGGGACGCGCAGTTCCTCGCCGTCCGGGCCGGTCGCCGGGACCTGCAGGGCGGCCAGGTCGGCCAGGCCCCGGGTGCAGGCCGCGGCCAGCTCGGGCCAGCCGGCGGGGAAGTCGACGCCCCGGACGAACTCGCCCTCGCGGGCGCGCAGTCGCTGCCGGACGGCGGCGGGGGAGCGGGGCACGCGCAGGGCGCGCCGGTCGCCGTGCGGGCGGGCCATGACCCGCAGGGTCAGCTCGGCGGTGCCGTGCGGTTCGAGGTCCAGGGCCCATGTGAGGCGCCGGGCGCCGGTGCCGGTCTCCTCCACGGCGTCGGGCTTGAGGTCGGCCGTCACGGTCGTGACGGAACACCATTCGCCGCGCCGGTAGGCGAACTCCACGCCGTGCTCGAGCGCGTGGCGGGAGCGAACGGCGCCGGCCTTGGTGTAGGTGCGGTGGTCGGAGCGCAGCTCGAACTGATCGGTGAAGTCGGCGTCCGCGGTGACCGCGAGGTGGACCGTCGTGGGCACCGGGCGGTTGCTGGTGACGCGCAGCGACTCCACGAACGAGGAGTCCCCGACGGCCTGTTCGCGGAAGAGCGTGTACGCGGGCGGCTCGTTGCGGCCGCCGCGCGGGACGAGCACACAGCGCGCGGTGTCCCCGTCGGCCACCGGCGTCAGCGTGTCGGGCACCGCCCCGTCGACGGTGAGCTGCCACCGGCTCAGATGCCGGGCGTCCCGTACGAACATGCCGTCCGGGGCGCTGCCGCCCCGGTAGCCGCTGATGTCGCCGCGGTCGCCGACGGCGGCGAACGTCCGGCCGTGCACGAGCAGATGATGCCGGTCCGTCATCACCGGTCCCCTTCCATGATCGCCGTGAGGCCGTTCCCGCCCCGAGCGGGCCGGTCGTGCAGCAGGTCGAGCGTGAGCGCGGCACTCCAGCCGAAGCCGGTGACACCGCAGGCCTGTGCCGTGTACGGGTCCACGTACTCCGCGAAGCCGGAGGCGCCGGCGGTGTGCAGCATGCCCTTGCGCAGGGCGTCGGCCCGGCCGCGCTCGCCGTGCAGCCGCAGCCCGCGCTCCAGCAGCCAGCTGGTGTTGAACCAGGCCGGGCCGCGCCAGTAGCGGTGCGGGTCGAAGGCGTCACCGAGCAGGTCATAGCTCGGGACCAGGCGGGTCGTGCCGCCGAGGCCGAAGTGCGGGCCGCAGAGCGTGCGGACCAGCACGGCCGCAAGGTCGCCCGGCAGGCCCGGCAGCAGCAGGGGGACGAGCCCGGAGACACCACGCTCGGGGATCAGCTCCCCGGCGCGCACGTCACGGCACAGGAACATCCCCGCCGCCGGGTCCCACAGCCGCTCCACCAGGGCCGCCGTCAGCCGCTCCGCACGGGTCTCCCGCGCCGGGTTCCGCGCGCCCAGTTCGTGGGCGATCCGCGCCAGGGCGTACTCGGAGGAGACGAGCAGGGCGTTGAACGCCGGGTCCTCCACGGCGAAGTCGCCCGGGCCGTCGGCGTATCCGCGGTCCCGGTAGTCGGCGGCCAGCCGCACGTACCGCCCGTAGTCCAGATCGGTCGGCCGGTCCTCGGGGGCGCCGTGGTCGAGGTCGGCGCGGCGGAAGGAGCGGGCCGGGGCCGGAGCGACCCGGGACAACGGGCGGTCCCAGCAGGGGCTGTTGTCCATACCCTGTTCCCAGGGGTGCACGACGGACACCAGCCCGCCCCCGCCGAGGTCGCGCCGGTGCAGGAGGTAGTCGTGCCAGGCGGCCAGCCGGGGGTAGGACCGGGCCAGGAAGCCGCGCGCCCTGGACAGGCCCGGGTCGGCGAGGTGCACCAGCCACGCGGCCAGCGCGTGGACCGGTGGCTGCACGATCCCGGAGGTCTGTACGGTGCGCGGGGCGCCCGCCGCGCGCCCGGCGGTCGACGAGCGCCAGAAGTCGGGGCTCGGGAAGTAGGCGTCGAGGGGGACGGAGGGGTTGAAGACGATGTGCGGGATCCGCCCGTCCGCCCACTGGGCCGCCAGCAGCGTCTCCAGTTCCGTCTGGGCCCGTAACGGCGAGAGGTGCCGCAGGCCGATCGCGATGAACGCCGAGTCCCACGACCACTGGTGCGGATACAGGCCGCGCGAGGGCACGGTGGACGTGCCCGTCCAGTTGCCCTCCAGCACTTGGGCGGCCCTGACCTGCAGGGAAGGTGGCTCGGCGGCCGGATCGTATGCGATCTCGCGCCCCGCGGGGCGCGTGGTGAGCTGGGCGATGCGATCCACTCGGGGCTCTCCCAAAGACGTACTCCTGACCGGGATCGGCAGGGGCTACCGTAGGGTTACGTCTATTTAACACGCAAAACCCAATATGTAATGCAAGGTTGGGAAACACAAGGGGGTGCGCATGACGGGACGCGTTCAGGCGAGCGCCGGCGATCTGCTCGAACTGGTGCGCAGTCGCCGCGCCGTGACACGGGGTGCGCTGCAGCAGGCGACCGGACTGTCCCGGGCGACCGTCGGGCAGCGCCTGGACCGGCTCTTTCGCGCGGGCTGGCTGCGCGAGGGCGCCGGGGGGCCGGTGGACTCCCCGCTCGGCGGGCGGCCCTCCATCACCCTGGAGTTCGACGACGAGCACGCGGTGGTCCTGGCCGCCGACCTCGACACCCGGCACGCCCGGGCGGCCGTGCTGTCGCTGAGCGGCGAGATCCTCACCGAGCACTCCGGCACCCTGGTCGTCGAGGACGGGCCGGACGCCGTACTCGGTGAACTCGGCCGCTGGTTCGCCGAGTTGCTGGTCAAGACCGGACGCGGGGCCGATGCGGTCTGCGGAGCCGGACTCGCGGTGCCCGGCCCGGTCGACTCCGAGACCGGCCGGGTCGTCCAGCCGCCGATCATGCCCGGCTGGGACGGCTACGACATAAGGGGCCGGCTGGCCCGGGCGCTCACCGAGCACACGGGCGCCACCGGGGTGCCCGTACTGGTGGACAACGACGCCAACCTCATGGCGTACGGCGAACAGCGCGCCGGGTACCCCGACTGCTCCGCCTTCGTGCTGGTCAAGGTCTCCACCGGCATCGGCGCCGGGGTCGTGGTGGACGGCTCGGTGTTCCGGGGCGTGGACGGCGGCGCGGGCGACATCGGGCACATCCGGGTGCCGGAGGGAGCCGAGACGCTGTGCCGGTGCGGTTCGTACGGCTGTCTGGCCGCCGTCGCGAGCGGCGGCGCGGTGGCGCGGCGGCTGGCGGAGACGGGGGTGCCCGCGGCGTCCGGCTCGGACGTGCGGGACCTGCTGGCGTCCGGGCACCCCGAGGCGGTCGGACTCGCCCGCGAGGCCGGGCGCCGGGTCGGGGAGGTCCTCGCGACCGTCGTGACCCTGCTCAACCCGGGCGTCCTGATGATCGCCGGGGATCTGGCCGGAACTCCCTTCCTGACGGGCGTGCGCGAACTGCTGTACCAGCGGGCCCTGCCCCGCTCCACCGCCCGCCTGGACGTGGTGACCGCACGGCTGGGTGAGCGGGCGGCGCTGGTCGGAGCCGGTGCGATGGTCGTGGAGCATCTCTACGCGCCCGAGCGGGTCGAGGAGCGGCTGCGCGCACTCGGGGTGTGACGACCGCGTTCCGGTCCCGTGACGCGTCCGCATGGTGAAATCCCGGCGGCTGTGGCAGCGTGATTCTCGCCACCCCTGATAAGGGTTGCGCTCAGATGAGCGGATCTTGAGCGACTGCACTTCTCCAAAGGGTGGCACTGAGTGCCACCCTTTGATCGTTCATCGGGCGAAATCAAGTGTGCGGAAACTCCGCTCACATGAGCGCTTAGAGGGGGTCAGGAAGGCTCTTGCGTTCAAGAAGTGAAAACATGCGGCTGCGATCGCTTGCCCAGCCTTGACTTTCGATCCGCTGGCGGACGAGTGGTTACAGGCGCATGACGCACAAGTGGACGTACCCAGACGCCTTTGATCTGGGTATGTTCCTGCCCGTCAGGGCAGCCACCGCGTCCTCGAGGAGTCGAGACCCGTGTCGGAAAACAAAGATCTCCCGGTAGCCGAGCAGGCCGCGAGCGTTGAGGGCGTGAAGTTCGTCTACGACTTCACCGAGGGCAACAAGGACCTCAAGGACCTCCTCGGTGGCAAGGGCGCCAACCTCGCCGAGATGACGAATCTCGGTCTTCCGGTCCCGCCCGGCTTCACGATCACCACCGAGGCCTGCAAGACCTACCTCGACAGCGGCGAGGAGCCGGCGGCACTGCGTGACGAGGTGAGTGCGCACCTCGACGCGCTGGAGGCCCGCATGGGCAAGAAGCTCGGGCAGGCCGACGACCCGCTGCTGGTGTCGGTGCGCTCGGGCGCCAAGTTCTCCATGCCCGGCATGATGGACACCGTCCTCAACATCGGGCTCTCCGACAAGTCCGTGCAGGGCCTGGCCAAGCAGGCCGGCGACGACCGGTTCGCCTGGGACTCCTACCGCCGCCTCATCCAGATGTTCGGCAAGACCGTCCTCGGCGTCGACGGCGAGCTCTTCGAGGACGCGCTGGAGGCGGCGAAGGCGGCCAAGAAGGTCACGGTCGACACCGAGCTGGAGGCCGCCGACCTCAAGAAGCTCGTCACCAAGTTCAAGAAGATCGTCAAGACCGAGGCCGGCCGGGACTTCCCGCAGGACCCGCGCGAGCAGATGGACCTCGCCATCAAGGCCGTCTTCGACTCCTGGAACGGCGACCGGGCCAAGCTCTACCGCCGCCAGGAGCGCATCCCGCACGACCTGGGCACGGCCGTCAACGTCTGCTCCATGGTCTTCGGCAACCTCGGCCCGGACTCCGGCACCGGCGTCGCCTTCACCCGCGACCCCGCCTCCGGCCACCAGGGCGTCTACGGCGACTACCTCCAGAACGCACAGGGCGAGGACGTCGTCGCGGGCATCCGCAACACCGTGCCGCTCGCCGATCTGGAGCAGATCGACAAGAAGTCGTACGACCAGCTGATGCAGATCATGGAGACGCTGGAGAACCACTACAGGGACCTCTGCGACATCGAGTTCACCATCGAGCGCGGTGTGCTGTGGATGCTCCAGACCCGCGTCGGCAAGCGCACCGCGGGCGCGGCCTTCCGGATCGCGACCCAGCTGGTGGACCAGGGCCTGATCGACGAGGCCGAGGCGCTCACCCGCGTCAACGGCGCCCAGCTCGCGCAGCTGATGTTCCCGCGCTTCGACGAGGACGCGAAGGTCTCGCAGGTCGGCCGGGGCATCGCCGCCTCCCCCGGCGCGGCCGTCGGCAAGGCCGTCTTCGACTCCTACACGGCCGTCAAGTGGTCCCGTTCCGGCGAGAAGGTCATCCTGATCCGCCGTGAGACCAACCCCGACGACCTGGACGGCATGATCGCCGCCGAGGGCATCCTCACCTCCCGCGGCGGCAAGACCTCCCACGCGGCCGTGGTCGCGCGCGGCATGGGCAAGACCTGTGTCTGCGGCGCCGAGGAGCTGGAGGTCGACACCAAGCGCCGCCGGATGACCGTGCCGGGCGGGCACGTCGTCGAGGAGGGCGACGTCGTCTCCATCGACGGCTCCTCCGGCAAGGTCTACCTCGGTGAGGTGCCGGTCGTCCCGTCCCCGGTCGTGGAGTACTTCGAGGGCCGGATGCACCCGGGCGCGGACGACGCCGACGAGCTGGTCGAGGCCGTCCACCGCATGATGGCCTTCGCCGACCGCAAGCGGCGCCTGCGGGTGCGCGCCAACGCCGACAACGCCGAGGACGCGCTGCGCGCCCGCCGCTTCGGCGCCCAGGGCATCGGCCTGTGCCGGACCGAGCACATGTTCCTCGGCGACCGGCGCGAGCTGGTGGAGCGGCTGATCCTGGCCGACACGGACGCCGAGCGCGAGGAGTCACTCAAGCAGCTGCTGCCGCTCCAGAAGCAGGACTTCGTCCAGCTCTTCGAGTCGATGGACGGCCTGCCCGTCACCATCCGCCTCCTGGACCCGCCGCTGCACGAGTTCCTCCCGGACATCACCGAGCTGTCCGTCCGCGTGGCCCTCGCCGAGTCCCGTCAGGAGCCGCACGAGAACGAGCTGCGCCTGCTCCAGGCCGTGCACCGGCTGCACGAGCAGAACCCGATGCTGGGTCTGCGCGGTGTGCGTCTCGGACTGGTCATCCCCGGCCTGTTCACCATGCAGGTCCGGGCCATCGCCGAGGCCGCGGCCGAGCGCAAGGCCGCCAAGGGCGACCCGCGCGCCGAGATCATGATCCCGCTCGTCGGCACGGTCCAGGAGCTGGAGATCGTGCGCGAGGAGGCCGACACGGTCATCGCCGAGGTCGAGGCGGCCTCCGGCGCGCAGCTGAAGCTGTCCATCGGCACGATGATCGAGCTGCCGCGCGCCGCCCTGACCGCCGGTCAGATCGCCGAGGCGGCCCAGTTCTTCTCCTTCGGCACGAACGACCTCACCCAGACGGTGTGGGGCTTCAGCCGGGACGACGTGGAGGCCTCGTTCTTCACGGCGTACCTGGAGAAGGGCATCTTCGGTGTCTCCCCGTTCGAGACGATCGACAAGGACGGCGTCGGCTCCCTGGTGAAGCTCGCCGCCAAGGCCGGCCGCGAGACCCGCCCGGACCTCAAGCTCGGCGTCTGCGGCGAGCACGGCGGTGACCCGGAGTCGGTCCACTTCTTCCACGAGGTCGGACTCGACTACGTCTCCTGCTCCCCGTTCCGCATCCCGGTGGCCCGCCTGGAAGCGGGCCGGGCGGCGGTCCAGTCCCAGGGCAGCGACCACCGCTAGCCGGGGCCCACAGAACCCGGAGCCGTCGGCGGTCCCCGACCCTCACCGATCGCGGCGGCTCCGGAGCACGGAGAAGGAGCGGGGCGGCACCTTGTGCGGAGGTGCCGCCCCTTCGACGTCCCCGCTTACCCGGGGAGCCCTTCCCGCAGGCACACGACGGTGCCGGTCCTGGCCGCCGTCAGCAGGGCGGTGAGGGTGGGCAACCCGGTCGCCAGCGGGACCGACTCCAGTTCGGCGAGGGTGAAGAGGCCGTGGTCGTCGTGCTCCGAGCTGCGCCGGACGGGCTGCCCGGCCGGGATCCGGCCGCCGTGGAAGTAGAAGTCGATCACCGGCCCGGTGCCGAGCACATCGGCCCGGTGGTCGTACCCGACGAACCGCAGGTCCTCTTCCGGGACGATGCCGGTCTCCTCGTGCAGCTCCCGGCGCGCGGCACCGGCGGGGTCCTCGCCGTGGTCGAGCATGCCGCCCGGCAGCCCCCAGAGGCCCGCCGCGGGCAGGCCCCCGGCGTAGCGCAGCAGCAGGATCCGGTCCTCGGCGTCGAGCAGCAGCACGCAGGACGCGACGACGGTCTGCGGCAGGGTCTTGACCCATTCGGCGCGGGGCAGCACACCCGGCGCGTTCGGGACGGGCGCGGTCGTGTCCACGGTGGTGTTCCTTCCGTCGGCCGGGCAGCCCGCTGCGAACTGCCCAACCGGTGGAACGGCCGGGCCCGCCGATGGTCACCGGCGGGCCCGGCTCAGGTGCCGCATGCGCCCCGTGTTACGAGCGGAACGGGCCCGTCACCTCGTACGTGATGCCGCCCGAGGAACTGCCGCTGGTGCCGCGCTGGCTGGAGAAGTAGAGGCGGGTGCCGTCGGGGGAGAAGGCCGGGCCCGTGATCTCCGAGCTCGACTGGCCGTCGACGCGCAGGAACGAGGCGACGATGTCGTCCGGGGTGATCACGCAGATCTCCATGTTGCCGCCGTCCTCGGCGACGAAGAGGTCGCCGGAGGAGGCGCCGGTGATGTTGTCGACGCCGGTGAGGGGGGCCGTGCCGTTGACGAGGGAGTCGTCGTAGGCGAGTTCGTAGGTGTTGTTCAGGAGGTTGAGCTGCCACACGCGGTTGTCGCCCTTGGTGGTGAACCAGACCGTGTCGTTCGCGTAGTGGCAGCCCTCGCCGCCGTTGAAGGACTTGGAGCCGGAGACCTGGGAGCGGGTGGCGGTGGGGGAGCCGTCCGGGTCGGGGATGTCGGCCCAGGTGAAGGAGCCGCTCGTGGCGCTGCCCGCGACCATCACCTGGAGTTTGCCGGACGACAGGTTGCCCCACGTGGTCGGAACGAAGCGGTAGAAGCGGCCGTTGGTCTCGTCCTCGGTCAGGTAGATCACCTTGCGCACCGGGTCGGCGGCCGCCGCCTCGTGCTTGAAGCGGCCCATCGCCGCACGCTGCGCGGCCGCGTTGGTGCCCCACGGGTCGGTCTCGTAGACGTAGCCGAGGGACACCTCCTCGCAGGACAGCCAGGTGTTCCACGGCGTCTTGCCGCCCGCGCAGTTCTGGCGGGTGTTGGAGAGGATCCGGTACGCGCCGGTGATCGCGCCCGTCGAGGAGAACTTCACCGCGCTCGCGCCGCCCGAGGGGTTGATCTCGGAGTTGGAGACATAGATCCAGCCCGTGCCGTCGGCGTAACAGGCGCCGCCGTCCGGGGCGTTGTGCCAGGTGTACGACGTGCTGCCGACCCGCTGGCCGGACCGGGCGATCACCCGGCTGGTGAAGCCGCTGGGGAGTCGGATGCCGTTGGCGTCCGGGGAGCCCAGCGGCCCGTAGGGGCCGGCGCCGGGCTGGGCCGGTGCCGCGTACGCGGCACCGCGCCACAGGGTTCCGCCCAGCGCGGCGGACGTACCGCCGAGGACGGCCGCACGCAGGAGGCTACGACGTTCCACTCTCACTCCAAGAGGTGCCGTACCGCCCCGCCGCCGGTCGACGGCAGGGTTGTGCGTGGGGGGAGGCGAAAGGGACGCTAAGGGAACAGGGTTGACGAGGCGTGGCCAACTCGTGGCCGCGGGGCGGCATGCTGTGTGCCGTCTTCGTCCTGCGCGCAACGGGCCTCACGCCGGCAACGCCGGTGCCTCCCGTCTCGGCCTCCTCGGGCGGTCGCCGCCCGGCCCGTGGTCACTCTCGCCCGGCGGCCGCGCGGACGGCAGCCGGATCACCACGTCCAGGCCGCCGGTCGCCGCCGCGCGCAGGGTCGCCTCCCCGCCGCTGGCATGGGCGAGGCGCTGCACCAGGGCGAGGCCGAGTCCCGTACCGCCCTTGGGGGCGCCCGGGGCGCGCCAGAAGCGGTCGAAGGCGCGGGCCCGCTGCTCCTCCGTCATGCCCGGGCCCTCGTCGGTGACGTGCAGGTCGACCCAGCGGGGGCGGCTGTCGCGCAACGCCCGCCGGGACGGGGCGTGCAGCCGCAGTTCGACCGTGACGCTGCTGCCCGCCGGGGACGCCCGCAGGGCGTTGGACAGCAGGTTGTCCATGATCTGCTCCACGGCCCCCGGCACCGCGAGCACCGGGCCCACGCTCCCCGCGAAGAGCACCAGCGAGACGCCCTCCCGCGCGAACAGCGGCTGCCAGGTGCGGTGCCGCTCCGCGCAGACCGCACCGAGATCGACCGTGGCGGGAATGGCCGCGTGCTCCTCCAGCCGCGCCATGGCCAGCAGGTGCCCGACCATCCGGGCGAGCCGGTCCGTCTCCGTGACGGCCGCGGTGAGACTGCCCCGGGCCCGGGCGGCGACGTCCGGCTCCAGGTTCTCCAGGCGCAGCCGCAGCGCCGCCAGGGGTGTCTTCAGCTGGTGCGAGGCCTCGCCCGCGAACGCCCGCTGAGAGGCCAGCAGATGGGCGAACCGGGCCGCGGTGTGGTTGAACGCCGCGGCCAGACTGCGTACTTCGGGTGGCCCCTTCGTGATCGTCACCGGCTCGAACCGGCCGCCGTCGGCCAAGTCGTGGGTGGCCTGCTCCAGTTCGCGGATGGGGCGGCCCGCCCAGCGGGCGAAGGCGAAACCGACCACGGCGACCGCCGTCAGCACGGCGAACCCGCCCAGCGCGAGCAGCAGCCAGACGTCATGCACCCGCTCGTGGACCGTCCGCGTCGGCACCGTCAGCCACACCGCGCCCACCGGCCGCGCCTCCTGGCCGACCGGCGCGGCCACCGACAGGTACTCGACCCCGCCGATGGTGGAGGTACGGACGTCCACGGTCGAGGTGCCCCGCAGCGCCGCCGCGATGCCCGGCCGGGCGGCCAGGGTGCCGGACATCCCGGCGTCCAGCCGGTGCGAGGTGGCGAGCGGTGTGCCCGCCGCGTCGACGATCACCACCTTGCCCCCGATGCGCTGCGCGCAGTGGGCCACCCGCTCGGGAAGGTCCCGCTCGCCGCGCCCCGCCGCCAGGGACAGCGCCGCGTACGCCGAGACCGACTCGGCCTCGTCCTTGGCCGCGTTGACCACCCGCTCCCGCTCCCCGCGCGAGTACACGAAGCCCAGCGGGATCTCCAGGCAGAGTAGCACCAGCGCGGCGAGGCTGAGGTAGCTGAGCAGCAGCCGGCGGGTCATGGTGAGGCCACCTGCGGCCCCGTGTGCACGGACAGCCGGAAACCGACGCCCCGCAGGGTCCGGATCCACGCCGGGTGCCCCAGCTTCTTCCGCAGCGCGGCGACATGGACGTCGAGCGTCTTGGTCGGGCCGTCGTAGTGCGGGTCCCAGACGCGGTCGAGGATCTGCTGCCGCGAGTAGACCGCGCCGGGGTCCTCGCTGAGCAGCGCCAGCAGGTCGAACTCCTTGGGCGTGAGCAGGACGGGGGCGTCGCCGACCCAGACCTGGCGGGTGCGGCGGTCCACGACGAGCGGGCCCGGGTCGTGCCCGGGCGCGGGGCCGGGGCCGGGGTCGGACGCGGCCGCCGCCGGGGGGTCGTAGGAGAGGGCCGGGGCGGGTTCGTACGCCGGTTCGGCCGGTGCCGGCTCGGGGGCGCTCCGAGGGCCCGGTGCCTCGGGGAACGCCTGGTGGGTGCGCTGTGTGCGGCGGGTCACCGCACGGACCCGGGCGACCAGTTCCCGCACGCTGAAAGGTTTCGCCAGGTAGTCGTCGGCGCCCAGCTCCAGGCCCAGCACGCGGTCGGCCTCCTCGCCGCGCGCGCTGAGGATGACGATGGGCACGTCCGAGACCTGCCGGATGCCGCGGCAGACGTCGATGCCGTCCATGTCCGGCAGGCCCAGGTCGAGCAGCACCACGTCGTTGTACGGGCCTCTCAGGCCGTCCGTCCCGGTGGCGACGTGGTCGACCGTCAGCCCGAAGTGGCCGAGCCCCTCGGCGAGCGGCTCGGCGATCGTCTCGTCGTCTTCGATGAGCAGCACTCGTAGGCCCATACGTCCTGTCTCTCCGTGAAACCGGCATGAATCCGGGCAGCGTCAAATAGCATTCCCTGCCGCGGAGTTCACACGCTACAAGAAGACGCTGCGTCTGGGAATCCGGACAAAGAATGTTCAATTGCTGTCCGGGCTCTGGAGTTTACTTAACCTTCCTCTGTAGGTCGCCGGTCTACGGTGGAGCACACAGGAAGGAACCCCAGCTCAGGAGAGTGTGATGAAGGATTTGCTGGACCGTGCCCGCACGTTCAGGACGCGCGTCGATTTCAACAGCGGCGAATACCGGAAACTGGCTGAAGGGCAATATCCGGAGGCGTTGTTCATTACCTGCTCGGACTCGCGGGTCATACCCGCGATGATCACCGGAGCGCGGCCCGGAGAGATATTCGAGCTGCGGAACGCAGGAAATATCGTGCCGCCCTACGGACGGCCCGGGGCCTGCGGTGAGGCGGCCACCATCGAGTACGCACTGGAGGTGCTCGGGGTTCAGGACATCGTGGTGTGCGGTCACTCACACTGCGGTGCGATGGGCGCGCTGAAGTCCGGCGACGACCTCTCGGCCCTGCCCGGCGTGGACGCCTGGCTCCGCATCGCCCGCCCCGAGCTGACCTCCGTACTGGAGACTGCGCCGGACGACCCGTCCCTGCCGGAGGTGTCCCAGGGCAACGTCGTCAACCAGCTGACCGCGCTGCGCAGTTACCCCGTGGTCCGGCAACGCCTCGACTCGGGCCGGCTGCGGCTGCACGGCTGGTACTACGAGGTCGACACGGGCTTCGTCTACGAGCTGGGCGACGACGGCGACTTCCGGGTGCACGCCGCGTGAGCGGGGCCCATGCGCGGGGGAGGACGCGGGGCGGCCCGGGGGGCGGGCGGCCGGATGGCTCGTCGGGGGGCGAGGGGGGCTGGCGGACCGGAGGTCCTCCGGCGGACGGTTTCGCCGAGTGGGGAGCCGGCGCCGCGGGGGATACGGGGGGCTGGCCGACGGGAGGCCCGGAGGAGGACACGGGGGGCTGGTCGGGCGTCGGTCCGGCGGGGGGTTACGGGGACTGGTCGGGCGTCGGTCCGGCGGGGGACACGGGGGGCTGGTCCGGCGGACGGCCGGGGGCGGATGCGGGGGGCTGGCCGGTCGGAGGTCCGGCGGGGGAGGGGGAGGCCTGGTCGGCCGGAGGCCCGGTGGGGGACACGGGAGCCTGGTCGGTCGATGGCGACGTGAGGGGTGGGGCGACCGAAGGCCCGCCGCAGGGGTTCGGAGGACGGTCCGGTGATTGGCCCGGGGGCGGTGCGGGGGGACACCCGGGCCGCGGACGGGGCGGGCACGCCCGGGACGGCCGGGTCGGCCCGGACAGCCAGGTCGGCCCGGGCTCCGGCGCCGCGGGCGGTGGCGCGCTGGGCGGGCTGCTCCGCGGTGTGATGAGCGGCGCCAAGGGCGCCGGTGGCAAGGGTGTCGGCGGTAAAGGTGGCGCGAAGGGCGTCGGCGGCAAGGGTGGCGCGAAGGGGGACCTGGTCACCGACATCACCGCCTCCCTCGTCGTCTTCCTCGTCGCCCTGCCGCTGTGCATCGGCGTTGCCGTCGCCTCCGGCGTCCCCGCCGAACTCGGGATCATCTCCGGGGTGATCGGCGGTCTGGTCGTCGGTGCCGTCCGGGGCAGCACGCTCCAGGTCAGCGGCCCGGCCGCGGGGCTCGCCGCGCTGGTCGCGGAGACCGTCGCCGAGGTCGGCGTGACCATGCTCGGCGTGATCGTGCTGTTCGCCGGCCTCCTGCAGATCGTCCTGGGGCTGGTACGGCTCGGCCGGATGTTCCAGGCCATCTCGGTCGCCGTCGTCCAGGGCATGCTCGCCGGGATCGGCGTGCCGCTGATGTTCAGCCAGGCCTACCCGATGGCCGACGCCAAGGCCCCCGGCACCGCGCTGGAGAACATGGCAGGCATCCCCGGGCTGCTGGCCGGCGTCCTGACGAACCCGCAGGCGATGATCGCCACACTCCTCGGCGTCGTCACGATCGTGCTGAGCTTCGTCTGGAAGAAGGTGCCCGGCCCGGCCGGGAAGATCCCCGCTGCCCTGGTCGCCGTGGGCATCGGCATGGTCGTCGCCGCGCTGCCCGGCGTGGACGTGAAGACGCTCCAGGTGGGCAACCTGCTCAACTCCGTGCAGGTGCCGGGCGCCGAGCAGTTCGCCGGGCTCGCCGACGGGACGATCATCACCGCGATCCTCACCTTCACGGTCATCGCGTCCGCGGAGAGCCTGTTCACGGCCGCCGCCGTGGACCGTATGCACAACGGCCCGCGCACCCGCTACAACACCGAGCTGATCGCCCAGGGCGCCGGCAACACCGTCGCGGGCATCCTCGGCGCGCTCCCCATCACCGCGGTCGTGGCCCGCAGCTCCGCCAACGTCCAGGCCGGGGCCAAGACCCGGCTCTCCCGCACCCTGCACGGCCTGTGGCTGCTGCTGTTCGCGCTGCTGCTGCCGCAGGTGCTCGCGCTGATCCCGATCTCCGTGCTCGCCGGCGTCCTCGTGCACAGCGGCTGGAAGCTGTTCGGGCCCGCCGAGTTCCCGAAGATGTGGCGTCAGGACCGGGGCGAGTTCGCGGTGATGACGCTGACCATGCTGGTCATCGTGGCGACCGCGCTGCTGGAGGGCGTGCTGTTCGGTCTCGCCGCGGGGATCGTGCTGGCCGCGCTGCGCATGTCGCAGACCGTGATCCGCCAGCACGTCGAGCAGGACACGGCCAAGGTCGTCATGGCGGGCAACGCCACGTTCCTGCGGCTGCCGAAGGTGATCGACGCGCTGGAGGCGGCCGCCGCGTCCGGCAAGCCGAGGATCCGTCTCGATCTGACCGGCGTGACCCACCTGGACCATGCCTGCCGCAACCAGGTCGAGGAGTTCACCGCCCAGCAGCGGGGCCTTGGGCTGCGGGTGGAGCTGCTGATGCCGGGGGAGGCGAAGCAGGCCGCCGATCCGGGCCCGGCGCCGGCTCCGACGCCGTTGCCCAGGCGCCCGGTGTCCGGCGAGGAGGCGGCGGAACCGTCGCCCTGGCCCACCGCGGACGCCGAGTGGTTCTACCTCGACACGCGGCCGCTCCCCGAGGAGCACGCGCGTTCGCCCCTGGTGGGCTGACTCGGCCCTCTGCGGACATGCCGCGGTGGCGTGCACGCCCGGACAGCCGGGCGTGCACGCCACCGTGTTCGTGCCGGGGGCCGGTCAGCCGCAGCTGCCCGAGATCCACCGGTGGGAGCGGACCTTGTACGTGCCGGCGAGGTTTCCGCCGTGCTGCTGGCGGGTGCAGCCGACCCGGTCGGAGTAGTTGGCTCCCCGGTAGTACGCGACACCGGTGGAGCTGCTGGTGCCGGCGTTCCACACCGACTTCACGTTGGTCGTGGCGGCCCAGGAACACCGGACGGCGCCGCTCTGCCAGTCGGGGTCGGCCACGTCCCAGGAGCACTTGCTGCCGGTGAAGTTGGCTCCGGTCCAGAAGCAGATGTGCCCGGACGCGCAGTCCACCGCGGCGGGCGCGGCCGGGGCCGCCGACGCGGAGCTCGGCACGGCCAGGGCAGTGACGGCGGCGGCGCTGACGGCGAGCACGGCGAGCAGCGGGTTCGCACGAGAGTTCCGGCGTACGGAAAGGCGCATGAGCCTGGTCTCCTCGGAGGTCGGGGGACGGTGGTGCGGACGGCCCGACGCTGGCAAGGCGTGACCGGGCCGGGCAAGGACGGCGGGGCCCGCTGGGATGCCGGGACGCCTGGGGGCCGCGTACCTGGCGCGTTCCGGAACCGTTGGGACGGCCATGGGACGCCTTTGGTGGCACAGTGTCGGCACGAGACGCCCGACCAGCGTCCGGTGGGGATTCCCGAGGGGGGAACGGCCTTGTCCGCATGCCCGGAAACGGAGCGGTTCGCCGCGTTGTTGCGTTCGCTGAAGAGCCGGTCCGGACTGAGTTACGAGGCCCTCGCCAGGAAGTCCGGACTGGCCGGCTCGACCCTGCACCGCTACTGCCGGGGCACGTCGGTGCCTCAGGACTACGGGAGCGTGCACCGGCTGGGCACGGTCTGCGGCGCGACCCCGGACGAACTGCGCACCTTGCACCGCCTGTGGGCCCTGGCGGACGCGGCGCGCGCCGCCGCGGCCGGTGCGGAGGGCGATCCCGCGGAACGGGGAGCGGTGGCGGAAGCCGCGGGGGGCACGGGAGCGGCACGGGACGCGACACAAGAGACCGCACCGAAAGCCGAACCCGAGGCCGAGCCGGAAGCAGAGGCGCCCGCCAAGGCCCCTACCCCGGCCCAGGAACCGGAGCCGACCCTGGCCAAGCGCCCGGCCCCGGCCCCGGCCCCGGACGGCGACCGCGCACCGGAGCGGTCCGCCGGTGCGGCATCCCCGCCCGCGCCGCGGCCACGCCGGCACCGGCTGCGCACCACCGTCGTGGTCGCCGTGGTCCTCGCCGCCGTCACGGTCTCGGCCTGGGTGCTGTCGAGCGGCCGGTCGCCCTCAGGCGACGGCGCAGATGCCGGCGGCGGCCGGAGCACCGGCGAGGCGGTCCGGCCGTTGTTCTCGGCCGGCTGCCCGCCCGTGATCGCGATGGGCGAGCACGACGAGTGCGTGCGGGAGGTGCAGCGCCTTCTGCACGCCAAGGGCGCGGACATCGGCGTCGACGGGGACTTCGGCCCGCAGACCCTGCGCCGGGTCACCGCCTTCCAGGTGCTCGCCGGACTGCAGCCCAACGGGGTCGTCGCGGAGCCGACGAAGAAGGCGCTGTACACCTCGCCCGTCCGGATGGGCGTGTGGTCGCCGCAGAAGGTGCGGCAGCGGGTCCGGGAGGTGTTCCCCGAAGTGCCTGACAAGGCGGTGGCCATCGCCGACTGCCAGTCCTTCCTCGACCCGCTGCACATCCTCCCCAACACCAACGGAACCCGGAACTGGGGCCTGTTCCAGATCTCCGACGCCCGGCTGCGCGAACTGGGCGGCACGCCGCGCGAGGCACTGGACCCGGAGTGGAACATCCAGGCGGCCCGGAAGCTGTGGAGCCGGGACCGCGACTTCGGCGACTGGCCCCACTGCGAACGCGCGGCCGACGCCCCCCGCTCCCCGGCACCGGAACGGACGTGATCAGTACAGGACGGACACGACCAGGCCGCTCAGGCCGTTGCGCCGCTGTCCACCACCAGGTCCGTGCCCACCGTCGAGGCGGCGTCGACGGAGGCCAGGTGGAGGACCGCCGCGGCCACCTCCTCCGTCATGGTCACGCGGCCGAGCGGGAGAGTGTCCCGGGCGCGGGCCGAGCGGTCGGCGTCCGTCCCGCCCGGCTGCAACGACATCGGCGTGTTCACGGCGCCGGGGCTGACCGCGTTGATTCGGTCGACAACCGCTGCTACGAGGTCCGCACCTTGTAAGCCGTCACCCGTACCGTCTCGTCGTCCAGGCACTGCCCGGACGCCAGGTCGAAGCGCTGCTTCAGCAGGGGCGAGGCGACGAACGGGCGGCCCTGGTGCGTGCCCGTCAGGCCGCGGGAGAGGACCGCCGCACCGGTGAAGGGGTCGCGGTTGTCGATGGCGAACAGCTCGCCGGAGCGGTCGCGGAAGATCGCGGCCTGCCTGCCGTCCGGCAGCAGTGCGGCCACCCCGCGGCCCGGGAGCAGCGTGCTCAGGTCGCAGACCGTGAACCAGTCGTCTTCCAGGGCGAGTTCGACCTTGAGGTCGGTGGTCTCCAGTGCCAGGGTCATCGCTGGGCGCTTCCTTCCAGTACGTCGGCGGGTCGCATGCCGATGGACAGCAGCGGCAGGTCGGGCTTCATCTGGTCGCGCTCGGGCACGAAGGCGACGACCGGGTCCGGGGTGTCCGGGGCGTTCACGAAGGACACGAACCGGGCGAGCTTCTCGGGGTCGTTGATGGTCTCGGCCCACTCGTCGCGGTAGTGCGCGACATGCGTCCGCATCAGCTGCTCCAGCTCGTCGCAGATGCCGAGCGAGTCGTGCACGACGACGTCCCGCACGTGGTCGAGGCCGCCCGGGATCCGCTCCAGCCAGGTCGAGGTCCGCTCCAGGCGGTCGGCCGTACGGATGTAGAACATCAGGAACCGGTCGATCAGGCGGACCAGTTCGGCGTCCGACAGGTCCTGCGCGAGCAGGTCCGCGTGGCGCGGGGTCGCGCCGCCGTTGCCGCCGACGTACAGGTTCCAGCCGTTGGCTGTGGCGATCACGCCGAAGTCCTTCGACTGGGCCTCGGCACACTCGCGCTGGCAGCCGGAGACCGCCGACTTCAGCTTGTGCGGCGACCTGAGCCCCCGGTAGCGCAGCTCCAGGTCGATCGCCATCCGTACGGAGTCCTGGACGCCGTAGCGGCACCAGGTCTGCCCGACGCAGGACTTCACCGTGCGCAGCGACTTGCCGTAGGCGTGGCCGGACTCGAAGCCGGCGTCGACCAGCCGGGCCCAGATCACGGGCAGCTGCTCGACGCGCGCACCGAACATGTCGATCCGCTGGCCGCCGGTGATCTTCGTGTAGAGGCCGAAGTCGCGGGCGATCTCGCCGATTACGATCAGCTTCTCCGGGGCGATCTCGCCGCCGGGGATCCGCGGCACGACCGAGTACGAGCCGTTCTTCTGCAGGTTGGCCAGGAAGTGGTCGTTGGTGTCCTGCAGCGCCGCCTGCTCGCCGTCCAGGACGTAGCCGCTCGCGCCGATCGTCGGAGCGAGGGAGGCGATGATCGAGCCGACGGCAGGCTTGCAGACCTCGCAGCCGTCACCGCCCCGGGCACCTTCGCGGCCGTGCCGGTCCAGCAGGTCCTGGAAGGTGGTGATGCGCAGCGCGAGGACGATCTCGTACAGCTCCTCGCGGGTCTGCGCGAAGCAGCCGCACAGGCCCTTGTCGACCTCGACGCCGCTCGCCTCCAGCTCGGCGGTGACCAGCTGGCCGAGGACCTTGACGCAACTGCCGCAGGTCGTACCGGCCTTGGTGCACTTCTTCACCTCGGGCACGGTGGTGCAATTGTGCTCGGTGACCGCCTCGCGGATCGTGCCCTTGCGGACGTTGTTGCAGGAGCAGATGATCGCGTCGTCCGGCAGCGCGGCCGGGCCGAGCTGGGCGGGTGCCCCGGCACCGGCGGGCAGTACCAGCGACTCGGGCGAGACCGGCGGGACCGAGCCGGTGAACGCCTTCAGCGTGCCGTACGCCTCCGCGTCGCCGACCAGGATGCCGCCGAGCAGCGTGCCGTCACGGCCGATGACCAGCTTCTTGTACAGGCCCGCGCGGGAGTCGGAGTAGACGACGTCCAGGCAGTCCTCGGCGGTGCCGTGCGCGTCGCCGAAGGACGCCACGTCCACGCCGAGCAGCTTCAGCTTGGTGGACAGGTCGGCACCGGTGAAGGACGCCTCGTCCGAGGCGATCGTGGCCGCCGCCGTCTCGGCCTGCTCGTAACCCGGCGCCACCAGGCCGTACACCCGGCCGTCGGCGGCCAGCGCGCACTCGCCGATCGCGAAGACGTGCGGGTCGGCGACCGTACGGCACTGCTCGTCGACCGTGATGCCGCCGCGCTCGCCGACCGTCAGGCCGCAGTCGCGGGCCAGCTGGTCGCGGGGGCGCACACCGGCGGAGAACACCACCATGTCGGCGGCGAGTTCGGAGCCATCGGAGAGCTTCATGCCGGTGACGGCGCCCTCGGCGTCGACCAGGATCTCCTGCGTGCCCACGCCCGTGTGGACGGTCAGGCCCATCTCCTCGATGGTGCGCAGCAGCGCCGCGCCGCCGCCGTCGTCCACCTGGACGGGCATCAGCCGGGGCGCGAACTCCACGATGTGGGAGGTGAGTCCGAGCCCCTTGAGGGCGCCGGCCGCCTCCAGTCCGAGCAGACCGCCGCCGACCACGGCACCCACCCGGGCCTTGTTCTTCGCGTACTCCTCGATCGCGAGCAGGTCCTCGATGGTGCGGTAGACGAAACAGCCCTCGGCGTCCTTGCCCGGGACCGGGGGGACGAAGGGGTAGGAGCCGGTGGCGAGGACGAGGACGTCGTAGTCGAAGACCTCACCGGACCGGGCGGTGACCTTGCGGGCCTCGCGGTCGACGGCGGTCGCCGGGTCACCGACGTACAGCTCGATGCCGTGCGTCGCGATGAACTCCATGTCCGTCATGGACAGGTCCTCGGGGGTCTTGCCCGAGAAGTACGACGTGAGCGCCACGCGGTCGTAGGCCGGGCGCGGCTCCTCGCACAGGACGACCACGCGGTGCGTGGCGGTCAGGCCGCGCTCGGCGAGCGCTTCGAGGAAGCGCTGGCCGACCATGCCGTGGCCGACGAGCACGATCGTGGGGGTGGCCTCCGTGGCCTCCGGGGTGGCGGTCATCAGGAGCCTCCATCGTTGGTGAGCAGGTGGAGCAGCGGGCCGCCGTCGGAGGGGAGCGGCTCTGCTCCCTCCCAGGCGCGGGCGAGCGCGCCGACGGTGCCGAGTTCGCCGACGAGGACCCCGCCGACCAGGCGGTCGTCGCGGACGACGACCTTGCGGTAGGTGCCGCGGGTGGCGTCGGTGAGCTGGACGACGTCGTCGCCCGGGAGCGCCTCGGTCTCGCCGAACGCGGCGAGGTCGAAGGGGCTGTCGTGCCCGTTCAGCGTGAGCCGGGTCAGGGAGCGGGTGCCGGTGTAGCGGGCGTTCGCGTCACCGGCGAGCAGTTCCGCGAGCGCGTCGGCCTGTTCGAGCGCGGGAGTGGCGAGTCCGTACAGGACGCCGTCGTGCTGGGCGCAGTCGCCGATCGCGTGGATGTAGGGGTCGGAGGTGCGCAGTTCGTCGTCGACGACGACGCCCTTGCGGACGTCGAGGCCGGCCGTCTGGGCGAGGCCCACCCGCGGGTGCACACCGCAGGCGATGACCACCAGATCGGCGTCGAGCGCGTATCCGTCGGCCATCTCCACGGAGCGGACGGCACCGCCGACACAGCGCACGTCCCGGACGCGGCACTCGGTGTGCACCTCCACGCCCAGGTCGGTCAGGTGCCGCTTGACGAGCTGGGAGGCGGCCGGGTCGAGCTGGCGCTCCATCAGCCGCTCGGACTGCTGGGCGAGCACGACCTGGGCGCCGCGCCGGGCGAGGGCCCGGGCGGCGGAGACCCCGAGGAGCCCGCCGCCGATGACGACCGCCTTCGCGCCCGGGCGGACCGCCTTGGACAGGCCCAGGCAGTCGTCCATGGTGCGGAACGCGTGGATGCCCTCGGGCAGTTCGTGGTTCTCGGTGAACAGGCCGCGCAGCGGCGGCAGCACCGGGTTGGAGCCGGTGGCGAGGACGAGCCGGTCGTATGCGATCACGGACCCGTCCGCACAGGTGACGGTCCGCCCCTCGCGGTCGATCCCGGTGATCCGGCCGCGCCTGACCCGCGCGGGCGCCGGCAGTGCGATCACCTCGGGGCTGTACCGTCCGGCCAGCACCTCGGCGAGCAGCACCCGGTTGTACGGCCGGTGCTCCTCTTCGCCGATCAGCAGCGCGGGCGTGCCGAGCTCACCGAGCCGCCGGGCGAGCCGTACGCCCGCCAGGCCGGTGCCGATCACCACCACACGCTCATTCGAGGTCATGTACTCGAGCGTGCGGTGCCGGTGTTACCCGGCAGCATCACCTCTGTTTCCCGCGGGGAACGCTGCCCTCAGCGGGCGGGGGTGGTGGGTGTGAGGGTTCCTGACGTGCGGCGACGGCGGCTGTGAGGGGCGTCGCACCGCCGTCGCCCCGGTGGCGCACCGCCCTCGCATAGGGTCGCGATCATGCCCGACATATCGCTGACCATGATCGTCCTGCTCTGCGTCGCGGCCCTCGCCGCCGGCTGGATCGACGCCGTGGTCGGCGGGGGCGGCCTCCTGCTGCTGCCGGTGCTGCTGCTGGGACTGCCGGCGAATACACCGGCAGCGCACGCGCTGGGCACCAACAAGGCCGTCGCCATCGTCGGCACCACGGGCGCGGCCGTGACGTACGCCCGCAAGGCTCCCGTGGACGTCCGTACCGCCGTCCGTATCGGGCTGGCCGCCCTCGCCGGTTCCTCCGCCGGGGCCTTCTTCGCGGCCGGGATGAGCACCGAGGTCCTCAAGCCGGTCATCATGGTGGTGCTGCTCGGGGTCGCCGCCTTCGTGATCCTGCGCCCGGCCTTCGGCACGGCCCCCGCGACCGGCCCGGCCACCCGCCGCCGAATCCTCGCGGCGATCGGCCTGGCCGGCCTCGGCATCGGCTTCTACGACGGCCTCATCGGCCCCGGCACCGGCACGTTCCTGGTCCTCGCGCTCACCGCGATCCTCCACCTCGACCTCGTCACGGCCTCCGCCACCGCCAAGATCGTCAACTGCTGCACCAACGCGGGTGCCCTGGCGACCTTCGCCTGGCAGGGCGCGGTCCTGTGGCAGCTGGCCGCCCTGATGGCCGTCTTCAACCTGGCGGGCGGCACCCTCGGCGCCCACACCGCCCTGAAGAAGGGCAGCGGCTTCGTCCGGATCGTGCTGCTGACGGTGGTGTTCGCGCTGGTGGGGAATCTGGCGTACGAGCAGTGGATCGCCTAGTCCGCCCGCAGGTCCAGCAGTTCGACCATCCCCGTGCCGTCCTCGTCCCCGTGGCCCTGCGCGAGCCTGCGCTCCATCAGCTCCATGTACGGCGTCAGCAGCTCCGGGCTGACCCGCTGCTCCTCGGCGGTGCGCAGCAGGGTGGCGTTGCCCGCCGCCTGCATCGCCAGGTTGGAGACGACATTGCGGGTGTAGTCGCCGCTCTCCAGCTGGTCGGCCGTCTGGTGCACGGCCGGGGCCATCGCGGTCAGCCAGTCGGCGAGCAGCGGTGCGAAGTCCTTCGGCGAGATGTCCTCCGGGCGGATCAGCGCGAAGGCGTGGGTGAGGCCCGCGAACATGCCGCTCATCGCGCTCAGCAGGGCCACGTCGTGCAGCGCGGCGAAGCCCGGGTCGGCTCCGACGTAGCGGGTGCCGGCCGGGATCGCGAGGGTGTCGCGGTGCTCCTCGAACAGCTCCGGTGAGCCGCTGTAGAAGACGTAACCGCCGGAGTCCGCGACCCCGATCATCGGCGGTACGGCCATGATCCCGCCGTCCAGGAACCGGGCGCCGCGCGCCTCGGCCCAGGCGGCACGCGTCCGGCCCTCGCCCGGGGTGCCGGTCGTCAGGTTCACCAGGTCCCGCCCCGCGAGACCGGCCCCGTCCAGGGCGTCGCCCACGGAGGCGTCGTCGAGCAGGCAGACGATCACGAGCCGGTTCGTGGCCACGGCCTCGGCGGCGCTCGGGGCGACGACGGCGCCCTCGGCGGCGAGGGCCTGAGCACGGGCGGGCGTACGGTTCCAGACGGTCACCTCGTGCCCGGCGGCGAGCCAGGCCCGGGCCAGGGCGGTGCCCATGGCACCGGTGCCGAGCAGAGTGAGAGAAGTACGGGGAACAACTGCGTTGTCGGTCATGGCGTTTAGGCTCGCCGCAGGGGAAGGGCCTGCTCAAGTACGTACTTCGGAGTGGGTGGTTACCCCGGGGGAAGAGTCCAGGCAGCGAAGGCGGAGGGGACCGGGCATGGGGACGACGGGACGGCGGCCGGGTGCGTACGTCTGCGGCATCGACGCGGCGATGGACCTGATCGGCGGCAAGTGGAAGGTGCTGATCCTCTGGGCGCTGAACGAGCGGCCCTGCCGCTTCGGCGAGCTGCGCCGGGAGCTGCCGGGCGTCACCGAGAAGGTGCTCGCCTCGCACCTCAAGGAGATGGAGGCCGACGGCCTGGTGCACCGCGAGGCCTACGACGAGGTGCCGCCGCGCGTGGAGTACTCGCTGACGCCCCGGGGCGTGTCCCTGAACGAGGCACTGGAGCCGCTGGGCGCCTGGGGGAAGGCCAACGTCCTGGGCCTGTCACCGGCTCCCGGTCAGATGCGCGAAGACGACGACGTTCCCCTGGTAACCGGTGCCGCGTGAGTAGGTGCCGCCGCAGGTGATGACCCGCAACTCGGGGCGGTCGGCCGCGCCGTAGACCCTCTCGTCGGGGAAGTCCTTCGCGGCGTGGACCTCGACGGCGTCCACGGTGAACACCGCGACGCCGCCGTCCCGCCGGTCCACCTCGATCGTGCTGCCCCTGGCCAGGGCGCCGAGGTCGTAGAACACGGCGGGGCCGTCGGCGTTGTCGACGTGGCCGGCGACGATCGCCGTGCCCCGCTCCCCGGGGGTCGTGCCGGCCTCGTACCACCCGGCGAGGTTCTTCTCCGCGGCGGGCGGCACGTCGAGGCTGCCGGTCTTCGTCAGGCCGAGCCCGGTCAGCGGCGCGTTCACCCCGATCGCGGGGATGCGGATCCGGTCGGGCGGTGCGGGCGGCAGCGCGGGCGCGGCGGGCCGCTCACCGGCCCGGCCGTCCAGCCCGGCCCGGGCCTGTGCGGCGGACGGCTGCGGCGGGGCGTGTGTTTCGGCGCCGTCGCGCAGCAGCCACACCCCGGAGCACAGGGCGAAGACCGTGACGGCGGCCATGGCCGCGTTCGCGGGATCGCGGACGCCGCTGCCGAACCTGGGGAACCCGCGCATACCCACCCCTTTCTGATCCGGCCCCGTGCCCCCTCCGGGCCGCGAGGGGCGTCGGACCCGGAGGGGAGGGGACACGCGGTACCGGCGACGGACAGCGGAGGGTGTCCGTCAGATCCCGTCGCCTCTCGCCCGGCGATGCAGGAGCCAGGTACCGCCCGCGGCGGCGACGGCGAGGGCCGCCACACCGGCCGCGGTCTGCACGGGATCGGGGCCCAGAGCGCCGCCGACCCCCGTCTTCACACTTCCCCGGGGATGGACCTGCTCGCGCACCGGCGTCAGCGTGACCACCAGGTCCCCGGTGATCCGCCGGCCGCTGCCGGTGCAGGTCGCGGTGATCTCGTACGTTCCCGGCTGCGCGCTCGGCGGCACCCGGAACCGTCCGGTCGCCTCCGGCCCGTGCGCGTCCGGCGCCAGGCCGATCGAACCCGCCCCGACCGCTCCGGCGTCACCCGTCGCCGAGCCGCCGTCGCCGCAGGCCGCCGTGCGTACCGTGACGTGACCGCCCGGCACGACCGAGGCCGGGGACATCTCCAGGCCACCGGCGGACGCGCCGTACGCGGGGGCGGCGGCGAGGGCCGCGACGGCGACGGCGAGCGCGGTACCGGTCAGCGGCGGGGCGGTGCGTCGCATCGGTGCTCCTTCGAGCGGTTCGGTCTGCGCCTGCCCTTCCGAGGAAACGGGCAGCGGGACGTCCGCGCTTGCTGAAGGGGCGTCAGAATTGGGGTGAACGGGTGTCAGACAGGGCTGAACCGGCCGCCTTGGACGGCCGTTTCGGCAGGTCACGGGCGTTTCGGTGGGTGAGGTGCGGAAAAGCGCGGGGCGCGGGTGTGAACGGGTGACCCGGGTGGGCGCGGCCGGCACTTGACCTCAAGGTTGGTTGAGGTACGAGGCTGTGCCGCATGAAGACAACCGCTACCGATCCAGCCGCCCCGCCGCAGACCGCCGCCGACCCGCTCCGGCTGACCCTCGTCGTGGGCAGCAACCGGCACGGCCGCTTCGGCCCCGTCGTCGCCGACTGGCTCCTCGGCCGCATCCGGGACCGGGACGACCTGGTCGCCGAGGTCGTGGACGTCGCCGAGGCCGCGCTGCCCATGTCCCTCGAACCGACGCCGGAGGCGACCGCCGCGCTGTCCGGCATCACCCCGAAGCTGGCCCGCGCGGACGCGTTCGTGGTCCTCACCCCCGAGTACAACCACTCCTTCCCGGCGGGTCTGAAGAACCTCGTCGACTGGCACTTCACCGAGTGGCAGGCCAAGCCCGTCGGACTCGTCTCCTACGGCGGCCTGGCCGGTGGCCTGCGCGCCGCGGAGCACCTGCGTCAGGTCTTCGCGGAGCTCCACGCCGTGACGGTCCGCGACACCGTCTCGTTCCACAACGCCGGTGCCTCCTTCGACGACCGGGGTGCCCTGCGCGACCCGTCCGGCCCGGACGCGGCTGCGAAGACCATGCTGGACCAACTGGTGTGGTGGGGCCACGCGTTGCGGGAGGCCAGGGCGAAGCGGCCGTACGGGGGCTGAGCCGGCACCCGCCGTACACGATCCTCACGCGGGCCCGTTCGCGCGGGCCCGTTCACCGCCGGTCCCTCACACCCGCCCCCGCCAGTTCCCGCTCCCGATCGCCCGCCCCCGGGCCCTCAGCCGCGCGGCGACGGCGGGTGCGGCCACGTACACCCAGGCCCGGACGGCCACCCCGTCCGCCTCCCGGACGACCTTCCGCTCGACGCGTTCGTACAGACTGCGCGGATCCCCCGGCGCGTACTCCTCCAGCCGGTCCAGCTCGGCGAGCAGCCCCGCGTACGCCTCCGGCAGTGCGGTCACCAGTTCCCCGCGGACCACGCCGCCGCCCGGCTCCTCGACCGCGTAGGGGTAGCCCGGCCCGGCGTAGAGCACCGCGTCCGCGAGCCTGCCCGGTTCCTCGGAGCGGGTGCGGCCGCGCAGGAAGAGGTCGTGGTTGACCTCCCCGGGGCGGAGGGTGCCGTAGACGAAGAAGGGGAGGGTCACAGGAACGATTCTGCACCCTCACACACCTGCACAACGGCGCTATGGACATGCCATGTCCGGGCCGCCTTAACTCGCGGTCAACATCAACGCCGCCCCCGGTCGACCCCACGCGACCGGGTGCGCCCGTATGAGGAGACCGATGAGTCGGATACGTCATGTCCGCGGTTCCCGTCTCGCCCTCGCCGGTGTGGCCCTCACCGGCACCACCGCCCTGCTGGCCGCCGTCCTCTCCCCGGCCGCCGGCGCGGCGGACCGGCCGACCAGGTCCGGCGCGATCGCGGAGGCGGAGGCGGTGCTCGCGGACCGGGCCGCCGCCCTGGGGCTCACCCCGGCCCAGAAGACGGAGGTCCGGGACGTCGTCGTCGACGAGGACGGCACCCGGCACGTCCGCTACGACCGCACCTACCACCGGCTCCCGGTCCTGGGCGGAGACTTCGTGCTCCACCTGAACCCGGACGGCACCTACCGCGGTACGAGCCGCGCGACGACGTCCGCGCTCTCCCTGGCGAGCGTCACCCCGAAGGTGACCGCGCCCAGGGCCGCCGACCTCGCGGCGAACCTGCTGCGCGCCGCGCACCTCGGCGAGACCCTGAAGAAGCTGACCGCCAAGCCGCGGCTGGTCGTCGACACCCTGCACGGCACCCCGAAGCTGGCCTGGCAGACCGACGCGGTGGCGCACGACGAACGCGGCAACCCGGTCGGGCGCACGGTGCTGACCGACGCGACGACCGGCGCCCGGATCGACGCCTGGGACTCCCTGGAGTCGGCGTCGGGCGACGGCAAGTCCCTCTACGGCGGCACGGTCCCGCTGGAGACGACGGCGTCCGGCTCGTCGTACCAGCTGAAAGACGCGACCCGCGGCGGCACCTACACCGGCGACGCCGAGAACAAGACGGACCAGTGCCTGCTGACCATCTGCCTGACCAGAGCCCCCGCGACACTCTTCACCGACGCCGACAACCACTGGGGCACGGGGACGGCCGCCGACCGGTCCACGGTCGCGGTCGACGCCCAGTACGGCACCGACGTCACCTGGGACTACTACAAGAAGGTCCACGGCCGCGCCGGCATCGCGGGCGACGGCAAGGGCTCCTTCAACCGCGTCCACTACGGCAAGGACTACAACAACGCCTTCTGGGACGACAACTGCTTCTGCATGACGTACGGCGACGGCGACGGCAAGCTGATGGGCCCGCTGGTGTCGCTGGATGTCGCCGGGCACGAGATGTCCCACGGCGTGACGTCCAAGACGGCGGCGCTGAGGTACTCGGGCGAGTCCGGCGGCCTGAACGAGGCCACCTCGGACATCTTCGGCACGCTGGTGGAGTTCCACGCGGCCAACGCCGAGGACCTGGGCGACTGGCTCATCGGCGAGAAGGTCGTCCGCTCCGGCCTCGGCCGCGAGGCCCTGCGCTTCATGGACAAGCCCTCCAAGGACGGCAAGTCGGCGGACTGCTGGAACGCGAAGCTCGGCGACCTCGACGTGCACTACTCCTCGGGCGTCGGCAACCACTTCGCCTACCTGCTCGCGGAGGGCAGCGGCAGCAAGACCCTCAACGGCGTCGCCTACAACTCCCCGACCTGCGACGGCTCCACGGTGACCGGCATCGGCCGGGCCAAGCTGGGCAAGATCTGGTACCGCGCGCTGACGGTCTACATGACGTCCTCGACCACCTACGCGGACGCCCGCACGGCGACCCTGAGCGCGGCCAGGGACCTCTACGGCGCCGACAGCACCGAGCAGAAGGCGGTGGCGGCGGCCTGGAAGGCCGTCGCGGTGAGCTGACCCCTAGGGGGCTTCTGACGGATCTCCGCGGCGTCCCGACCCCCGGCACGCCGAGAGCACGCACCGCACGCCGCTCCTTCCTCCACGGAGATCCATCAGAAGCCCCCTACCGCTCGACGGTCTCCAGCCGCACCGCGCACGCCTTGAACTCCGGCATCCGGGAGGTCGGGTCGAGCGCGGGGTTGGTGAGGGTGTTGGCGCGGCCCTCGCCCGGCCAGTGGAAGGGCATGAAGACCGTGTCGGGCCGGATGGCGTTCGTGATCCTCGCGGGCGCCACGGCCCGGCCCCGCCGCGACACGACGGCCACCGGATCCCCCTCGGCCGCTCCCAGCCGGGCCGCCAGCCTCGGGTGCAGTTCCACGAACGGCCCCGGGGCGGCGGAGTTCAGCTCCGCCACGCGCCGGGTCTGCGCCCCGGACTGGTACTGCGCCACGACCCGCCCCGTGGTGAGCAGCACGGGGTACTCCTCGTCGGGCTCCTCGGCGGTCGCCCGGTGCGAGACGGGGACGAACCGGGCCCGGCCGTCCGGAGTGGCGAAACGGTCGAGGAAGAGACGGGGCGTGCCCGGGTGCACGGCCGGTGCCTCCCCGCCGGGACGGGCGCCCGCGTCCTCGCCGGGCGTCTCCACCTCCGCCTCCGCCGGACAGGGCCAGAACACCCCGTTCTCCTCCGCCAGCCTCCGGTACGTGATCCCCGAGTAGTCCGCCGCCCCGCCCGCCGACGCCCGGCGCAGTTCCTCGAAGACCTCCTCCGGGTCGGTCGGGAAGCCCTTCTCCACGCCCAGCCGGGCGGCGAGTTCGTGCAGCACCTCCAGGTCGCTGCGGATGCCCTCGGGCGGGCTGATCGCCCGGCGCCGCAGCAGGACCCTGCCCTCCAGGTTCGTCGTCGTGCCCGTCTCCTCGGCCCACTGGGTGACCGGCAGGACCACGTCCGCGAGCACCGCCGTCTCCGACAGCACCACGTCGCAGACCGCCAGGAAGTCCAGCGACCTGATGCGCTCCTCGATGTGCGCGGCACGCGGCGCCGACACCACCGGGTTGGACGCCATCAGCAGCAGCGACCTGATGTCGGTGCCCAGCGCGTCCAGCAGCTCGTACGCACTGCGCCCCGGGCCGGGCAGGCTGTCCGGGTCCACTCCCCACACGCCGGCGACATGGGCCCGCGCGGCCGGGTCGTCGAGCTTGCGGTAGCCCGGCAACTGGTCGGCCTTCTGCCCGTGTTCACGCCCGCCCTGCCCGTTGCCCTGCCCGGTCAGACAGCCGTACCCGGACAGCGGGCGGCCGGCCCGGCCGGTCGCGAGGCACAGGTTGATCCACGCGCCCACGGTGTCGGTGCCCTTGGACTGCTGCTCGGGCCCTCGGGCGGTGAGCACCATCGCCGACTCCGGCTCGCAGAACAGCCGTACGGTCTCCCGGAGTTGAGGAACGGACACCCCCGTGATCCGCTCCACGTACTCCGGCCAGTGCGCCATCGCCGCCGCCCGGGCGTCCTCCCACCCGGCCGTGCGCTCCCGGACGTACTCCTCGTCCACCCGTCCCTCGGCGATGACCAGGTGCAGCAGGCCGAGGGCGAGCGCCAGGTCCGTGCCCGGCCGGGGCGCCAGGTGCAGGTCCGCCTGCTCGGCCGTCTTCGTGCGGCGCGGGTCGATGACGATCAGCGTGCCGCCGTTCTCCTTCAGCTCGGTGAAGAACCGCAGCGACGGCGGCATGGTCTCCGCGAGGTTCGACCCGACGAGGATCACGCAGCCGGACTTCGGGATGTCCTCCAGCGGGAAGGGCAGCCCGCGGTCGAGCCCGAACGCCTTGATGCCGGCGGCCGCCGCCGACGACATGCAGAAACGCCCGTTGTAGTCGATCTGCGAGGTGCCGAGCACGACCCGCGCGAACTTGCCGAGGGTGTACGCCTTCTCGTTCGTCAGCCCGCCCCCGCCGAACACCCCGACCGCGTCGGGCCCGTGCTCCGCGCGCGTGCGGCCCAGCCCCGCGGCGATCCGGTCCAGTGCCTCGTCCCAGGAGGCGGGCACCAGCGCGCCGCCCTCGTCGCGCACCAACGGGGAGGTCAGGCGCACGCCGGGCGCGAGCACCGCCGCGGCCGTGCGGCCCTTGCCGCACAGCGCGCCCCGGTTGACCGGGAAGTCCGTGCGCTCGCTCACCTCGACGGTCCCGTCCGGCGCGGGCGTCAGGTTCATCCCGCACTGCAGGGCGCAGTACGGGCAGTGCGTGGGCGTCACGGTGCTCTGCATACCGTTCAGCGTGCGTCGGCCGTGTTACGCCCGGGACGGTTCCCTGTTACGCGGCCGGGACGGCAACCTCCCCGCCACCGCCCCGCCCGCGTGAGGCGGGGGCCCGTCGCCTGGTGAGGCACAGGCCCGCCCTCCTTCAGGTCGTCGCCGACCGCCACGGACGTTGCCCGTGGGACGAAGGACGCCACATGTGGCTCATTGCTTCCCTTTCTTGGCCGATCCGACCTCGTTGAGAGTTGAATCAGCCGCACTACGCTCTCGCTACGCGCAGCGCTCGCACGACTCCGCACGGCGTTCGACCCGGGCATGCCCGCCACTCACGGCTGCATCCACCCGCGGCTGGACCGCAGGTGGCAAATCCGACCTCGAAACAGCCAGGAGGCCACCCGATCATGCCTCTGCGCCACTTGACCCCCCACGACCAGCAGCTCTTCCGGCAGTACGGCCGAGGCCCCACCGTCCCCGTCCCCGACCCGCTCCTGCACCACGCCGTCGCCCGGCACGCCCGGGCCACCCCGCACGCCGTGGCCGCCGAACACCAGGGCGCCCGCATCACCTACGGCGAGCTCGACCGGTACGCCGGCTCCCTCGCCGCCCGCCTGGCCGACGAGGGCGTGCGCCCCGGCGACCACGTCGGCCTCTTCGTCCGCCGGTCCATCCCGATGCTGGTCGGCCTGCTCGGCATCCTGAAGGCCGGCGCCGCCTACGTCCCGCAGGACATCGGCCTCGCACCCCCGGCCCAGCTCACCCACGTCATCCGCACCGCCCGCACCCGGGTCGTCCTCACGGCCGCCGAGCACGCCCACCGCGTGCCCCTGCCCGACGGCCACCTGCTGCTCCCGCTCGACGAGCCGCTGCCGCCCGCCCCGGCCCCGCGCGTCCGCGTCAGCGGCGACGACGGCTGCTACGTGCTGTTCACTTCCGGCACCACCGGCCGCCCCAACGGCGTGAAGGTCACCCACCGCAACGTCGCCAACCTCCTGCTCACCGCCCCGGGCGGGCTCGGCGTCCGGCCCGGCGACCGGGTCGCCCAGCTCCTCAACATCGCCTTCGACATGGCCGCCTGGGAGATCCTCGGCTGCCTCGCCCAGGGCGGCACCCTCGTCATCCGCGGCAAGGACCTCGCCGCGGCGGCCCGCACCGCCGACGTGCTGATCGCGACCCCGACCGTGCTGTCCGGCCTCGACCCGGCCGCCTGCCCCCGGGTGCGCACGGTCGCCGTCGCGGGGGAGCCCTGCCCGCGCCCGCTGGCCGACCGGTGGGCCCGGCAGGCCGCCTTCTTCAACTGCTGCGGCCCCACGGAGACGACGATCGTCAACACCATGAGCCGCCACGACCCGTCCGCCCCGCTGCTCACCATCGGCCGCCCCACCCCCAACAACACGGTGTACGTGCTCGACGCGGACCGCCGCCCCCTGCCGGTCGGCGAGGTGGGCGAGATGTGGGCCGGCGGCGACTGCGTCTCCGCCGGCTACCTCGGCGACGACTCCCTCAACGCCGAGCGCTACGCGCCAGACCCGTTCCTCGGCGGCGGCCGGCGCATGTTCCGCACCCGCGACCTCGGCCGCTGGACCCCCGAGGGCGAGCTGGAGCACCTCGGACGCACCGACGACCAGGTCAAGGTGCGCGGCTTCCGTGTCGAACTGGACTCCGTCTCCTCGGTCCTGGAATCGGCCGCGGGCTGCACCCGGGCCGTCACCCTGAAACGCGACGCCCGCACCCTGGTCTCCTTCGTCTGCCCGGCGGACGTCGACCCGGACGCGGCGCGCCGCGCGGTCGCGGACGCCCTGCCCTACTACTGCGTCCCCGAGCGGATCCTGCCGCTCGCGTTCCTCCCCGAGACCGACCGCGGCAAGGTCGACAAACAGGCCCTGCTGCACATGATCGAGGAGCGCGTGGCGGTGGCCCGGTGACCACGTCCCCGCCCCGCGACCACCAGGCCACCGGCGGGCTCCCGCCGCTCCTGCCCGCCCCCCGCCGCCTGCTCAAGCACCCCCGCCTGATGCACTACAACCGGCTCGCGGCCCTGGTGCTCCTCGCCAACGCGGCCATCGCGTGGGCCGCTCGGCCCCTGGATGACGCCACCCTCGGGCACGCGGCCCTCGCCAACCTCGCCCTCGCCGTCGCCGTCCGCCAGCAGTACGTCATCAACCTGCTGTTCCGCCTGGCGACTTCGGCGCCGACCAGCTGGCCGCTGCGGGTCCGCTGGACGCTCGGCAAGGTCTACCACTTCGGCGGCCTGCACATCGGCGGGGCACTGGCGGGCACGGCCTGGTTCCTGGCCCTGACGATCACGACGCCGAGCGGCCCCCTCAGGGCCGTCGGCTGGACCCTGATCGCCCTCCTCGCGCTGGTCATCGCCACCGCCCTGCCCCCGTTCCGCTCCCGCCACCACGACCACTTCGAGAGGATCCACCGCTTCGGCGGCTGGGCGGCCCTGGCCCTGTTCTGGACGCACACGCTGCTGTCGTCGCCCGGCCCCTGGGAGGTCGGCGTCCTCGCGGTGGTCACCTTCAGCGTCGCCCTGCCCTGGCTGCGGCTGCGCAAGGTGGACGTCCGCCTCGAACGCCCCTCCTCCCACGTGGTGCTGGCCCGCTTCGACCACGGCGAGACCCCCTTCGCGGGCTCCTCCACCGCGATCAGCCGCAGCCCGCTGAAGGAATGGCACTCCTTCGCCAACGTCCCCGCCCCCGGCGAGCCGGGCTTCCGCCTGACCATCTCCCGGGCCGGCGACTGGACCGGCTCCTTCATCGACGACCTCCCGCGGCAGGTGTGGGTCAGGGGCATCACCACGGCCGGCGTCGCCAACATCGAGGTCCTGTTCACCAAGGTCGTCTACGTCGCCACCGGCAGCGGCATCGGCCCCTGCCTGCCCCATCTGCTCGCCGCCCAGGTGCCCTCCCGGCTGGTCTGGGCGACCCGCGACCCCCGCGCGACCTACGGCGACGCCCTGGTCGACGAGATCCTCGCCGTCCAGCCGCACGCCCTGGTCTGGGACACCTCCCGGCACGGCAAGCCCGACATGGTGAGCCTCGCCCACGAGGCCTACCGGGACTTCGGCGCCGAGGCGGTCATCTGCATCTCCAACAAGAAGCTGACCTGGCAGGTGGTCCACGGCCTGGAACGGCGGGGCATCCCGGCGTACGGCGCCATCTGGGACTCATGACCCGCACGCGATGCTCGAAAGGAGAAGAGGGATGAACCATCTGAAGGTCGAGCGGCACGGCCGTGTGGTGACCGTGCGCCTGCACCGCCCGCACGTCCGCAACGCGCTCAGCAGTGAGCTCCTCGCCGAACTCCTCGGCGTGCTGCGCCCGCTGGACACGGACCCGGAGACCGGCTGCTTCGTCGTCACCGGCTCGGAGACGGTCTTCGCCGCGGGCGCCGACATCAAGGAGATGGCCGGGAAGACGGCCGTCGACATGGCGGCCGAGGACTACTTCGCCGCCTGGGAGGAGTTCGCGGACCTCCGCACCCCGAAGATCGCGGCCGTCAACGGCCATGCCCTGGGCGGCGGTTGCGAGCTGGCGATGATGTGCGACCTGGTCGTCGCGGGGGAGTCGGCGGTCTTCGGCCAGCCCGAGATCAAGCTGGGCGTGATCCCCGGCATCGGCGGCACCCAGCGGCTGACGCGTCTCGTCGGCCGGGCCACGGCCATGGACCTGGTGCTCACCGGCCGCACGATGGACGCACGGGAGGCCGGACGCTGCGGTCTCGTCTCCCGCGTGGTCCCGGACGACCGGGTCCTTCCCGAGGCCCTCGAAGCGGCGGCGGCGATCGCCTCCTACGGCCGTGCGGCGGTCAGGGCGGCCCGCGAGTGCGTCGACCGGGCCCTGGAGACCGGCCTGCGCGACGGTATCCGCTTCGAACGCCGCGTCTTCCACGCCCTGTTCGCCACCGACGACCAGAAGGAGGGGATGACGGCCTTCCTGGAGAAGCGCCCCCCGCGCTTCCAGGGCCGCTGACGGACCCGGCGGACCCGGCGGATCCGGGGGCGGGGACGACGCGCCGCGTCCCCACCCCCGGACACGTTCAGGGACTGTGCCTGGTCAGGACACGGCCCCGGTCACCCTGCGGACAGCAAGGTCAGCACTCGTACGCGTAGTACGGCTCGTCACCCTGGTCCAGGCCGATCCTGCCGACCCCGCCGGGGCCGATCTGGATGCACGACGGGTCCCAGCCGTCGACTTCCACGCTGGCGGAGATGGTGTGCCCGCACACGTTGTGGATGTCGGCCCACCACTGGCCATAGGCGCTGAGCTTCGCGCAGCCCGGCTCCGGAGCCTGGATCACCGGTGCCGCCACGGGCGCCGCCGAGGCGGTCCCCATGGCGGCCGGCACCGCCAGCAGCGCACCCGCGGCGGCCACCACCAACGCGGAGCGAAGTCGAGTCATCGCATGTCCTTTCCCCCAGTTTCGCGGCGGACGGCCCGATCCGCCGCCGCCCGGCGAAGACACTAAGCGTGATCGTGTGAACACGGAGAGCGCCGAAGGGGTAATTCATACGCGGGGGTGAAATGACCGCGTCAAACTCGCCGGAGGAGAACGTCCGGATTCATCCGAGCGTTTCTTCGGCCCTGGCCAACGCCCTCTCCACGCCCGGCTCCCGGGGCCCGAGGAACTGCGGATCCGGCCGGAACACCGCGTCCAGCGCCGCCTTCCCGGCGGCGAAGATCTCCCGGGCGCCCCCGTAGTACCAGGTCGCGTCGTGCACGGCGTCCACCCCGACTCCGTACGAGGTCACCCCCGCCGCCTCGCACAGCGCCACCGCCCGCCGGATGTGGAAGCCCTGGCTGATCAGCACCGCCTCGTCCACCCCGAAGATCTTCTTCGCGCGCACGCAGGAGTCCCAGGTGTCGAACCCCGCGTAGTCGCTGACGATCCGCCCGTCGGGCACCCCGTGCCGCGTGAGGTACCCGCGCATCGCGTCCGGCTCGTCGTAGTCCTCGCGGCTGTTGTCCCCGGTGACGAGCACCACCTCGACCCGGCCCTCCCGGTACAGCTCCGCCGCCGCGTCCAGCCGGTGCGCGAGATACGGCGAGGGCTCCCCGTCCCACAGCCCGGCGCCGAACACCACGGCCACATCGGTACGCGGCACATCCGCCGCCGTCCGCAGCCGGTCACCCGCCACGGCGTACATCCACGTCGCCGGAAGCAGCGCGAGCACGCACCCGGCCATCACCGCCTGCACCAGCCGCCGCTGCCCGCGCCGGGTACGCGGCAGCCGCGGTCCACGGAACGTCACTCGACGCATCGGACGGTCCCTCCCCAGGTCGGCCCCCTCGACAGTCAGGGACGCCCTCCCGGGCCGCCCGGTTCACCCACAGCCACGTGACCAGCTTCACGCGATACAGGGAAACCCCAGGTCAAGGCGGCTCACACACCCCCCGTCCCGCAACGTGAACCGCTGGAAAACACCCGTGACGCCCCCGCAACGGGAAGGCAACGTGGCGCCGCGACCATCGGTGCATGCCCAGTCAGCTCAGCCTCGTCCCGCCGCCCGCCACGCGTCGCCCGGCCCCGCCCGCCCTCGTGGTCGTGGCCCATGGCAGCCGCGACCCCCGCGCGCTGAGCACGGTGAGCGCGCTCCTGGACCGGGTCCGGGCCCTGCGCCCCGACGTGCCGGTGCACCTGGGCCACATCGAACTCAACGCCCCGCTGCTCCCCGACACGCTCGCCGCCCTCGGGGACACGGAGGCGGTCCTCGTGCCCCTCCTCCTCAGCCGCGGCTACCACGTCAAGCGGGACATCCCCGAGATGGCGGCGGCGTCCCGGGCCCGCACCCGCCTGGCCGCCCCCCTCGGCCCGCACCCGCTCCTGGTCGACGCCCTCCAGGCACGCCTCACGGAAGCCGGCTGGGGCGGCACCCCCCACCGCACCAGCGCGGTCGTCCTCGCCGCGGCGGGCTCCCGCGACCCGGACGCGAAGGCGGACACGTCCCGCACGGCCCACCTCCTGGCGGCCCGACTGGGCGTCCCGGTCATCCCGGCCTACGCCTCGGCCGCCACGCCCACGGTCCAGACCGCGGTCCGCACCCTCCTGGCGAGGGGCCGCCGCCACATCGCCCTCGCGTCCTACTTCACGGCCCCGGGCCGCTTCGCCACGGAGTGCGCCCGGCAGGCCCCCTGGATAGCGGCGGCCCCCCTGGGCACCCACCCCTCGATGGCCCAGCTCGTCCTCCACCGCTACGAGGAAGCGCTGACGGTGGCTGCCGAACCTGCACTGGCCTCGGCCTGAAACGGGGCGTGGGGTCGCGTCCTCAGGAGCGCGGGGAACTGCGCGACAAGCCACGACGGCCCGCACACGCCACACCACCGGACTCGGCACACGCGACGGCGCACTGCGCACCCGTGCCCGTACTGTCGACACATGGCAGGCACCGCACAGAACCCCCCGGCCTACGACCCGACGTCAGTCGACCGCTGGGCCCCGGAACCCGACAAACGCCCCGGCCGCACAGCTTTCCAACGCGACAGGGCAAGGGTCCTCCACTCCGCCGCCCTCAGAAGACTGGCCGGCAAGACCCAAGTGGTGACGCCCGGCACCCTGGGCCCCGCCTGGGACGCCAGCCCCCGCACCCGCCTCACCCACTCCCTCGAATGCGCCCAGGTCGGCCGCGAACTCGGCGCGGCCCTCGGCTGCGACCCGGATCTCGTGGAAGCCGCCTGCCTCTCCCACGACCTGGGACACCCGCCCTTCGGCCACAACGGCGAACAGGCCCTCAACGAGTTCGCGTCGGACTGCGGCGGCTTCGAGGGCAACGCCCAGTCCCTCCGGCTCCTCACCCGCATCGAGCCCAAACGGTTCACCCCGGAGGGATCCGTCGGCCTCAACCTCACCCGCGCCGCCCTCGACGCCGCCACCAAGTACCCCTGGCCCCGCGGCGCCCACCCGACCGACCCGGCCTCGAACAAGTTCGGCGTCTACGAGGACGACCGCCCGGTCTTCGACTGGCTCCGCAAGGACGCCCCCGGCACCCGCACCTGCTTCGAGGCGCAGGTCATGGACTGGTCCGACGACGTGGCCTACTCGGTGCACGACGTGGAGGACGGCCTGCACGCCGGCCACATCGACCCGAACTGCCTCCAGGCCGACCCCGAACGCCGGGACGTCTTCGAGGTCGCCCGCGGCCGGTACGTGCCCGCCGGCACCGACCCCGCCGAGCTCGCCGAGGCCCTGGACCGGCTGCTCGCCCAGGAGTGGTGGCCGCACGGCTACGACGGCACGGCCGTCGCCCAGGCCCGCCTCAAGGACGCCACCAGCCAGCTCATCGGCCGCTTCTGCCTGGCCGCCGAGACCGCGACCCGCACCGCGTACGGGGCCGGACGGCTCACCCGTTACGCCGCCGAGCTGGTCGTCCCGCGCGAGACCCGGATGGAATGCGCCGTGCTCAAAGCCGTCGCCGACCTCTACGTGATGCAGCGCGCCGAGCAGGAACGGCTGCGTGCCGACCAGCGGATCGTCGTCGCCGAACTCGCCGAGGCGCTCACCGCCCGCGCCCCGGACGGCCTGGACCCGCAGTTCCGCGCCCTGTTCGACCAGGCGGCGGACGACCGGGCGCGCAAGCGGGTGATCGTCGACCAGATCGCCTCCCTCACCGACACCTCCGCCCGTTCGCTTCACGTCCGTCTGACGGGGCAGGCATGAGACTGACGTGACGGGCGGGGCGCGAGCACCCTCCCCTGTGACCCTCCGTGGCCTGATCGGGTCACTCCCCCTTCCCGCGCCACGCTCCGTGCGGGACGCTCGCAAGTGGCGACACAGTTTCGAGGAGGCATCACGTGGTCGACGCGGATCAGACATTCGTCATCGTCGGAGGCGGACTGGCCGGCGCCAAGGCGGCGGAGACGCTCCGCGCGGAGGGCTTCACCGGCCGCGTGATACTGATCTGCGACGAACGCGACCACCCCTACGAGCGCCCGCCCCTGTCCAAGGGGTACCTCCTCGGCAAGGAGGAGCGCGACAGCGTCTTCGTGCACGAACCCGCCTGGTACGCGGCCAACGACATCGAGCTCCACCTCGGCCAGACGGTCGACGCGGTCGACCGCACGGCGAAGACGGTCCGCTTCGGCGAGGACGGCACCGTCGTCCGCTACGACAAGCTGCTCCTGGCGACCGGCGCCGAGCCCCGCCGCCTCGACGTGCCGGGCACGGACCTGGCCGGCGTGCATCACCTGCGCCGCCTGGCCCACGCCGAGCGCCTCAAACACGTCCTGACCAACCTCGGCCGGGACAACGGCCACCTCGTCATCGCCGGTGCCGGCTGGATCGGCCTGGAGGTCGCGGCGGCGGCCCGCGAGTACGGCGCGGAGGTCACGGTCGTCGAGCACGGGCCGACCCCGCTGCACGGCGTGCTCGGCCCGGAGCTCGGCGGGCTCTTCGCCGAGCTGCACCGCGAGCACGGGGTGCGCTTCCACTTCGGCAGGCGGCTGACGGAGATCGTCGGCCAGGACGGCATGGTCCTCGCGGCCCGCACCGACGACGGCGAGGAGCACCCGGCGCACGACGTGCTGGCGGCGATCGGCGCGGCCCCGCGCACCCACCTCGCCGAGGCGGCCGGCCTGGAGATCGCCGACCGGGCCCACGGCGGCGGCATCGTCGTCGACGAGCGGCTGCGCACCTCCGACCCGGACGTCTACGCGGCCGGCGACGTCGTCTCCTTCCCGCACCCCCTCTTCGGCACACGGGTGCGCGTCGAGCACTGGGCCAACGCCCTCAACGGCGGCCCGGCAGCGGCGCGCTCCATGCTGGGCCGCGAGGTGACGTACGACCGGGTGCCCTACTTCTTCTCCGACCAGTACGACCTGGGCATGGAGTACTCCGGCTGGGCGCCCCCGGGCAGCTACGACCAAGTGGTGATCCGCGGGGACGCCGGGAAACGCGAGTTCATCGCGTTCTGGGTGAAGGACGGCCGGGTCCTGGCCGGGATGAACGTCAATGTGTGGGACGTCACGGACAAGATCCAGCGCCTGGTCCGCTCCCGGGCCCGCGTGGACACCGAGTCGCTGGCGGACCCGCACGTCCCGCTCGACAGCCTCGCACCGTAGCTGTCGGTCCGCCCCCGTAGAATTCACGCGTGGCAGGACGGATCAACGACGAGGACGTGAAGGCGGTACGGGACGCGGTCCCGATCGACGCCGTGGTGTCCGAGTACCTCCAGCTGCGCAACGCGGGCGGCGGGAACCTGAAGGGACTCTGCCCGTTCCACGACGAGAAGTCGCCCTCCTTCCAGGTCAGCCCGAGCAAGGGGTTCTTCCACTGCTTCGGCTGCCAGGAGGGCGGCGACACCATCACGTTCGTGATGAAGATCGACCACCTCTCCTTCTCGGAGGCGGTCGAGCGCCTGGCCGGCCAGGCGGGCATCACCCTGCGCTACGAGGAGGGCGGCTACAACCCCTCCCACCAGCGCGGTGAGCGCATCCGCCTGGTCGAGGCCCACAAGATCGCCGCCGACTGGTACGTGGAACAGCTGGCCACGAGCCCGGAGGCCGACACCGGCCGCCAGTTCCTCGCCGAGCGCGGCTTCGACCAGGCCGCCGCCCAGCACTTCTCCGTCGGCTACAGCCCCCAGGGCTGGGACCACCTCACGCGCTATCTGCGCGGCAAGGGCTTCACCGACAAGGAGCTCATCCTCTCCGGCCTCTCCCAGGAGGGCCGCCGCGGCCCCATCGACCGCTTCCGCGGCCGGCTGATGTGGCCCATCCGCGACATCGGCGGCGACGTCGTCGGCTTCGGCGCCCGCAAGCTCTACGAGGCGGACAACGGCCCGAAGTACCTGAACACGCCCGACACGGCGATCTACAAGAAGTCCCAGGTCCTCTACGGCATCGACCTGGCGAAGAAGGACATCGCCAAGGCGTCCCGCGCGGTCGTCGTCGAGGGCTATACGGACGTCATGGCCTGCCACCTCGCCGGTGTGACGACCGCCATCGCCACCTGCGGCACCGCCTTCGGCGGCGACCACATCAAGATCCTGCGCCGGCTGCTCATGGACAACGGCTCGGCCCGCGTCATCTTCACCTTCGACGGCGACGCCGCCGGCCAGAAGGCGGCCCTGCGCGCCTTCGAGGACGACCAGAAGTTCGCCGCCGAGACGTACATCGCCATCGCCCCCGACGGCATGGACCCCTGCGACCTGCGCCTCGCCAAGGGCGACGAGGCCGTCGCCGACCTGGTCGAACCCCGCACCCCGCTCTTCGAGTTCGCCCTGCGCCAGATCGTGAGCCGCTACGACCTCGACACCCCGGCGGGCCGCGCGTCCGCGCTGGACGAGGCCGCCCCGATCGTCGCCCGCATCAAGAACAGCGGCGCCCAGCACGAGGTCGCCGTCCAGCTCGCCGGCATGCTCGGCATCCTCGACACCCAGTTCGTGGTCAAGCGGGTGGCGCAGCTGGCCCGCTGGGCCCGCGACCGCGGCGGCAAGGGCCCGGCCCCGGAGCGGCAGCAGCAGGGCAGGCAGTACGCCGGCCCGCCCCAGCATGCCACCCCCCGAGGCCCGGCCCTCAACCTCCGCAACCCCGTCTTCGCCACCGAGCGGGAACTCCTCAAACTCGCCCTCCAGCGCCCCGAGTTGGTCTCCCCGGCCTTCGACGCGTACGGCGTGGACGAGTTCACCGCCCCGCCCTACGCCGCCGTCCGCCAGGCCATCCAGGACGCGGGCGGCGCCGAACCGGGCGTCGCCGACCCCCAGGACTACCTGGTCAGGGTCCGTGAGGCCGCCCCGGACGACGCCGTCCGCGCGATGGTCACGGAGCTGGCCGTCGAGGCGATCATGCTCCACAAGGGCGTGAAGGGGGTCGACGAGGTCTACGCCGGCGCCCAGCTGGTCACCGTCCGCCGCCGCGCCGTCGAACGCCGCATCCGTGACATCACCAGCCAGCTCACCCGCCTCGGCACCCACGGCGACCCGGCCCAGCTCGCCGCCGTGCAGAACGAGCTGTGGGTCCTCCAGCAGTACGACCAGACCCTCCGGGAACACGGCGCCGCCGCGCTCTGACACGGGTCAGGCCCCGGCCCCCTCGAAGGTCGGCGTCACCGCGCGCACCAGCCGCTCGGCGAACTCCCGCTCGTCGTCCCGGAACCGCGGGTACTCGGTGACGAAGTGGTTCCACTCCACGTAGCCGACCGCCTCCACCACGTCCTCCAGGAGGATCTTCTCGCGATACGGGTACGGCCACTCGCCCGACAGCCGGAACACCTCGTGCAGCAGCTCGTAACGCAGCGGGTACCGCTCGGCCAGCAGGACGGCGTCGTACAGGTCCTTGCCCTGGGTGTGCACGTCGTTGATCACCCACAGCAGCTTCCATGCCAGCGACAGCTCCGGCGTCGCGGCCTGGACGAGCGCACCGCCCGGCAGCTCGACGAGCTCGGGTCCCTCGGGCAGCCGCTCGTTGAAGACGAAGTCCAGCTGGACGTGGCCGCCGGGCAGGCCTGGCGCGCCCCAGGGGAGCACCATGCGCCGGCCTGGTACGCGGTCGTACGTCCAGATGTCCTCCACCACCGCGCCGCGCGCCGAGATCCCGACCCCCGGCCCCCGCGCCCCGGCCAGCTCCTGTGCCGCCGCCGCGATCCCGCTCAGCATCCGGTCCGTCCGGCCGTCCTCCATCCGCCAGGTGTGCGGAACGACGACGAAGTCCAGGTCACCGGGCTCACGCGCGGCCTCCCCGAACCACGCCGACATCAGCACGCTGCCCCGCAGCACCAATGAGTCCACCCACTCCGAGCCGCTGATCGCGGCCAGCACCAGGTGCAGCGCCTGCCGGCGGGCCGCCCGCCAGGCCTCGCCCCGCTCCGGGTCGGCGAAGCTCGGGTCGGTGGCGCGATAGGCGTTGTGGAGGTGCTTCAGCGCCGGCTCGAACACCGGGCGCTGCACCACGTCGTCCCCCGGCACCGGACGCAGCGTCCTCGGCAGGTGCTCCGCCCTGCGGGTGGCGTCGTCGAGCGGCTCCCGGGGAATCTCCGTGTTCGCCCATCCGAAGCCCTGCCACGACTGTTTCATCCCGATACCCCCATCGGCTCACCGAGCCATCCGTCGTCCACCGACACATCACTGTCGTGCAGCACGAACTCCCGCTCCACACCGAGCACTTCACAGCCGCCCAGCTCGGCCAGCAGCCGCTCCAGTGCCCGGCCCGCGCCTTCGGCGTCCACCGCGTGGCAGCGCTGGGTCACGAACCGCTCGTGGTGCTCGCCCCGCACCCGCCGGGCGTTCCAGGACAGATGGGCGCCGTGCGGCACGACGCGCGCCGCGAGAACCGCGAGGTCCGTGTCCGCGGTGAGCCGCAGCTTCACGTGGTGCTCGAAGTAGCGCCCGTCGTCGCAGGGCCGGCGCGGCACCTCCGGCGCCCAGAGCGACGACTCGATCTTCACGCGCACCGGGTCGAAGCCGTCCGCCCGCAAACGCGCGGCGACTTCTCGCACGCGCGCCGATTCGCGGGCGTACGACGGCGAACCGGACAGGGTGAGCATCGGCTGGTCGCGCATCCGGCCCCTGGCCAGCACGATGTGCGTGAGCTTGAACCCGCCCGCCGCCGCCCACCGGCCCAGCCGGGCGGACTCGTCGGGGCCGGAGCAGCGGACCGTCACATGTGACTCGTACAGGGAAGCGGACATCGGATGATCGTCGCAGACCAGCGGCGCGTGAGGCATCCGGATTTCCCACCGGGGGCGATCGCGCGGTCACGGACCGGAAGCAAAAAGTCATCGCACGCCCCTCGTGGCGACCATGTGTCTTACCCCACACTGGGTTGCGGTGCCTGAGTCCTCGGAGCGCGGCCGATCCGTCACCGACGGGTCCCAGACCCCCGCGGTTCCGCTCATCCCGTACGGGACGGAAAGCGGCGAGGCCGTCGACTCCGCCCCCGAAGTACCGCTGCCGTACCCCCTGGCAGCGATCATCCTGGAGGTCGCCCCCGTGCAGACCCAGACCCTCACCCAGACCGACGCCGGTGCTGCCCCCGGCGCCGACGGGACCGCGCCGGACGCGGAGGCCGACGCCCTGTCCGCGGTCCCCGCGCAGAGCCGTGCCGTGCACCATCCCGAGGCGGAACCGGAGCCGGAGGAGCCGCCCGCCGGTGCCGTCGAGCCGGCCGAGGTGCCCGAAGCCGTCGAACCGCCGCCCCTGCGCACCGAGAGCGGCAGTCCCTCCTCGGACCTGTTCCGCCAGTACCTGCGGGAGATCGGCCGCATCCCCCTGCTGACCGCCGCCGAGGAGGTCGAACTCGCCCGCCGCGTCGAGGCCGGCCTCTTCGCGGAGGAGAAGCTGCGGCTCACCCCCGATCTGGACAGCCAGCTCGCCCTGGACCTGGACCGGCTCGTCGTCATGGGCCGCATGGCCAAGCGCCGCCTCATCGAGGCGAACCTGCGCCTGGTCGTGTCGGTGGCCAAGCGCTACGTCGGCCGCGGCCTGACCATGCTCGACCTCGTCCAGGAGGGCAACCTCGGCCTGATCAGGGCCGTCGAGAAGTTCGACTACGCCCGCGGCTACAAGTTCTCCACGTACGCGACGTGGTGGATCCGCCAGGCCATGTCCCGCGCCCTGGCCGACCAGGCCCGCACGATACGGGTCCCGGTCCACGTCGTGGAGCTCATCAACCGGGTCGTACGGGTCCAGCGGCGGATGCTGCAGGAGCGTGGGTACGAGCCGACGCCCGAGGAGGTCGCGGCCCACCTGGACCTGGCGCCGGAGCGGGTCAGCGAGGTCCTTCGCCTCGCCCAGGAGCCGGTGTCGCTGCACGCGCCCGTCGGCGAGGAGGACGACGTCGCCCTCGGCGACCTCATCGAGGACGGCGACGCGGCTTCCCCCGTCGAGTCGGCGGCGTTCCTGCTGCTCAGGGAGCACCTGGAGGCGGTCCTGTCGACGCTGGGGGAGCGGGAGCGGAAGGTGGTCCAACTCCGCTACGGCCTGGCGGACGGCCGCCCGCGCACGCTGGAGGAGATCGGCCGCATCTTCGGCGTGACCAGGGAACGGATACGGCAGATCGAGTCCAAGACCCTCAACAAGCTGCGTGATCACGCCTTCGCGGACCAGCTGAGGGGCTATCTGGACTGAAGGGGCGTCACTGCACGTCCCCGAGGGGCGCGGGGAACTGCGCGACCGGCCCCCACCGGACCCGCAGCCGCCCCGTGACCCCACTCGGCACCCCGGATCGCGACTCAGTCCACCTCGGCCACCGCCTGCGCGAACTGCGCCTTGTACAACCGCGCGTAGGCCCCGTCCGCCGCGAGCAGTTCCTCGTGCGCGCCCTGCTCCACGATCGACCCGTTCTCCATCACGAGGATCGCGTCGGCGTCCCGGATCGTCGACAACCGGTGGGCGATGACGAACGACGTACGCCCGTGCGCCAGTTTGGCCATCGCCTTCTGAATCAGCACCTCGGTACGCGTGTCGACCGAGCTCGTCGCCTCGTCCAGCACCAGGATCACCGGGTCGGACAGGAACGCCCGGGCGATGGTGATGAGCTGCTTCTCACCCGCGCTGACGCCCGTGCCCTCGTCGTCGATCACCGTGTCGTACCCGTCCGGCAGCGTCCGGATGAACCGGTCCGCGTGCGCGGCCCGGGCCGCCTCCTCGATCTCCCCGCGGGTCACCTTCCGGGACGCCCCGTACGCGATGTTCTCCGCGATCGTGCCGCCGAACAGCCAGGTGTCCTGGAGCACCATGCCGATCCCGGCCCGCAGTTCGTCCCGGGACATCCGCGCGATGTCGACCCCGTCGAGGGTGATGCGCCCGCCGGTGACGTCGTAGAACCGCATCAGCAGGTTGACCAGCGTCGTCTTGCCGGCGCCCGTCGGGCCGACGATGGCCACCGTGTGCCCGGGCTCGACCTTCAGCGACAGGTCCTCGATGAGCGGCTTGTCGGGGTCGTAGCGGAACGACACGTGCTCCAGCGCCACCTGCCCGCGCAGCTCCTCCGGCCGCACCCCCGGTACCGGGTCGGCGCCCTGCTCCTCAGCGTCGAGCAGCTCGAAGACCCGCTCCGCCGAGGCGACACCCGACTGCACCAGGTTCGCCATGGAGGCGACCTGCGTCAGCGGCATGGAGAACTGCCGCGAGTACTGGATGAAGGCCTGCACGTCACCGATCGACAGCGAGCCGGAGGCGACCCGCAGCCCGCCCACCACCGCCACCAGCACGTAGTTGAGGTTCGACACGAACATCATCAGCGGCTGCATGACCCCGCTGTTGAACTGCGCCTTGAACCCCGCCTCGTACAGCGCGTCGTTCTGCTCGGCGAACTGCTTGGCCGACTCCTCCTGCCGCCCGAACACCTTCACCAGGGCGTGCCCGGTGTACATCTCCTCGATGTGCGCGTTCAACTGGCCCGTGGAGCGCCACTGCTGGACGAAGTGCGGCTGCGACCGCTTGCCCACGCGCGTGGCCACGACGAACGACAGCGGCACGGTCACCAGCGCGACCAGCGCCAGGATCCAGGAGACGTAGAACATCATCGCCAGCACGCCGATGATGGTCAGCACCGAGTTGATGAGCTGCCCCATCGACTGCTGGAGCGTCTGCCCGATGTTGTCGATGTCGTTCGTCGCCCGGGACAGCACCTCACCGCGCTGCCGCTTGTCGAAGTACGACAGCGGCAGCCGCGACAGCTTCGTCTGGACGTCCTCGCGCAGCCGGAACATCGTGCGGTTCACGGCCCGGTTCACCAGCCGTGTCGCCACCGCCATCAAGAGCCCGGCCACCGCGAACACGCCCAGCGCGAGCAGCAGCACATGCCCGACGGCCGTGAAGTCGATGCCCTCACCCGGGGTGAAGTCGGTACTGAGCAGCATGTCGGCGACGTCCCCGTCCCCGCGCTGCCGCATGGAGTCGAGGACCTGCTCCTTGCTCGCCCCCTCCGGCATGCCCCGCCCGACGATGCCCGCGAAGACCAGGTCGGTCGCCTTGCCGAGGATCTTCGGCCCGACGACGTTGAGGCCGACGCTGAGCACCACGCACAGCAGCAGCACGCAGATGGTCGCGCGCTCCGGCCGGAACTGCGCGACGAGCCGTTTGCCGGATCCCTTGAAGTCCAGCGAGCGCTGGTCGGGGCCGCCCCCGGCCATCATCCGCCCCATGGGCCCCGCCATCAGGCAGCCTCCGCTTCCGTGAGCTGGGAGAGCACGATCTCCCGGTAGGTCTCGTTGTCCGCCATCAGCTCGTGGTGCCGCCCGGTGCCGACGACCCGGCCCTCGTCGAGGACGACGATCCGGTCGGCGTCCCGGATGGTCGCCACCCGCTGGGCGACGATCACCACGGTCGCCTCGGCGGTCTCCCGCGTGAGCGCGGCCCGCAGGGCGGCGTCCGTGGCGTAGTCGAGCGCGGAGAAGGAGTCGTCGAAGAGGTAGATCTCGGGCCGCTGCACCAGCGTCCGGGCGATCGCGAGCCGCTGCCGCTGCCCGCCGGAGACGTTCGTCCCGCCCTGCGCGATCGGCGCGTCGAGTCCGCCCTCCAGCCCGTCGACGAAGTCCTTGGCCTGCGCCACCTCCAGCGCGTGCCACAGCTCCTCGTCGGTGGCGTCCGGATTGCCGTAGCGCAGGTTCGTCGCCACGGTCCCCGCGAACAGGTACGGCTTCTGCGGCACCAGCCCGACGGTCCTCGCGAGCAGCTTCGGCTCGATCTCCGCGACCTCGACACCGTCGACGAGCACCTGCCCCTCGGTCGCGTCGAACAGCCGCGGCACCAGCCCGAGCAGGGTCGACTTGCCGCTGCCGGTCGAGCCGATGACGGCGGTCGTCTCACCGGGCCGGGCCACGAGATCCACCGCCCGCAGCACCGGCTCCTCGGCACCCGGATAGCGGAAGCCCGCCCCGCGGATCTCCAGATGACCGTGCCGGCGCAGCTCCCGCACCGGCGCCGACGGCGGCACCACGCTGGAGGAGGTGTCCAGCACCTCCTGGATGCGCTCGGCGCACACCTCCGCGCGCGGCACCATCATGAACATGAAGGTGGCCATCATCACGGACATCACGATCTGCATCAGATAGGCGAGGAACGCGGTCAGGTCACCGATCTGCATCCCGCCGCTGTCGATGCGGTGCGCGCCGAACCACACCACGGCGATCGACGACAGGTTCACCACCGTCATGACGATCGGGAACATCAGCGCGAGCAGGTTGCCGGTGCCCAGCGCGAACTCGGTGAGGTCGGTGTTGGCCTTCCGGAAGCGCTGCTGCTCGTACTCGTCCCGGACGAAGGCCCGGATCACGCGGTTGCCGGTGATCTGCTCGCGCAGCACCCGGTTCACCGAGTCCAGCCGCTCCTGCATCGCCCGGAACAGCGGCCGCAGCCGCCGCACGATCAGCGTCACGCAGATGCCCAGCACCGGCACGACCGCCACCAGCACCCCGGACAGCGGCACATCCAGACCGAGCGCGAGCACGATGCCGCCCACGCACATGATCGGCGCCGACACCAGCAGCGTGAACGTCATCAGCGCCAGCATCTGCACCTGCTGGACGTCGTTCGTCGTCCGGGTGATCAGCGACGGCGCCCCGAAGTGGCCCACCTCACGCGCGGAGAACGACTGCACCCGGTCGAACACGGCACCGCGCACGTCCCGCCCGAGCGCCGACGCCGTACGGGCGCCGTAGTACACGGCACCGATGTTGCACACGACCTGGACCAGCGAGATGCCGATCATCAGACCGCCGTAGCCCAGGATGTAGCCTGTGTCGCCGTTCACGACACCCTGGTCGATGATGTCGGCGTTGAGCGTGGGCAGGTAGAGCGTGGCGCAGGTCTGCAGGAACTGCAGCAGCACCAGCAGGGTGATGGGTCTCTTGTAGGGCCTGAGGTAGGTCCGCAGGAGTCGTATGAGCACGCTGCTTCTCTCGGAGTGGGCGACGGAGCGGTTGGTTGCCCCTGGCCCCTATCGTCGAACACTCCACCGGTGTTACCTCAACCGAATTAACCCAACGGGCGGTCAAAAGGTCAGAGGGCTCCGGGATGCGTCTGCTCCCGCACCGCCACGAACTGCTGCCGCACCGCCTGCCCCACGGCCAGTTCGTCCCCGGGCTCCAGCACCTGCGCCACCGCGCCCTGCCAGACCGGCGGGTTCCGCACGTCGAGCGTGCCCTGCGAGGCACCCAGCGCCCAGGCCGCCTGACGGGCGGCGCCGATCGCCGCGTAGTCCGCCGGCTGCGGCACCACGACCTGCGTCCCGAACAGCATGGGCGCCGCCGCCTGCACGGCGGGCAGTTCGGCCGCCTGCCCGAGCAGGAAAACGCGCCGCACGTCCACACCCCGGCCGCGCAGCACGTCCAGCGCGTCCGCGAGCCCGCACAGCATCCCCTCGAACGCCGCCCGCGCCAGGTGTTCCGCCTTCATCGACTCGCGCCTGAGCCCGGCCAGGGTCCCGGCGGTGTGCGGCAGGTTCGGCGTCCGCTCACCCTCCAGATAGGGCAGCAGCACCAGCCCGTGCGACCCGGGCGTCGACTTCATCGCGAGGTCGGACAGGCTCTCCAGATCGGGCAGCCCCAGCAGCTCGGCGGCCCCGCGCAGGGTCCGTACGGCGTTCAGCGTGGTGACGACGGGCAGGTGCATGCCGGTCGCGTCCGCGAGCGCGGTGATCATGCCCGATCCGTCGACCAGGGCCTCGGGGTGCACGGCCATCACGGACCCGGACGCGCCCAGCGACACCACCGCGTCGCCGAGGCCGATGCCGAGCCCGAACGCCGCCGCCATGGTCTCGCCGGTGCCCACGGAGATCAGCAGCCCCTCCGGCGTCGTACCGGCCGCGTCCGCCGGGCCGATCACCTCCGGCAGCATCACCTGGTGCCCGAGCGCCAGCTCCACGAGGTCGGGCCGGTAGCCGCCGGTCGCGGCCGACCAGTAGCCGGTGCCGGACGCCCCGCCCCGGTCGGTGGTTCTCCTGACCGGCCGGCCCAGCAGCTGCCACACCAGCCAGTCGTGTGCCTGGAGGAGGATCGCGGTGCGCTGCGCGTTCTCCGGCTCGGTCCGGGCCATCCAGCGCAGCTTCGTGACGGGCTGCGCGGCCTGCGGCACACAGCCCACGGCCTGCGCCCACGCCTCACGCCCGCCGAGCGCGTCGACCAGGTCGGCCGCGGCGACCTGCGTCCGCTTGTCGCCGCCGACCATCGCCGGCCGCACGGTGTTGCCCTGTGCGTCCAGCGGCACGACGGCGTTCTGCTGGGCCGAGACGCCGATCGCCTGCACACCTTCGAGCAGACCTCCGCCCGCGGCCTCGCCCAGGGAGAGCAGCCAGGCCTGCGGATCGACGTCCGACGGCCGGCCGCCGCCCGCGGGGCCTTCCACCGGATGCGGTGCATATCCCTGCCTGAGCACGGCTCCGGTGTCCGTGTCACAGACGACGATACGAGTGAAATCGGGTGAACTGTCCAACCCGGCGACTATCCCCATGGCCAAAATTCTGCCGTACCGCTGCGCTGGCTGGAGCCGTGGGCGCCGTGGGGGTGTCGCCGGGTTCCGGGTGCGGGCTCGTCGTGGCTGGTCGCGCCCACGCGGCGGAGCCGCACATCGACACAGCCCCGCGCCCCGTTTTCAGGGGCTCGGGGCTGCTCGGCATCGGGGAGATCAGGTATTGGTCGTGCCCCAGTCGTCCTCGCCGCCGTTGTGAGTGGCCCGGTCGCGGAGGTGACGGACCCGGTCCGCCACCGAGTCGGGGACTCGGTCGCCGACCTTGTCGCTCACCACGTGGTACGCCTTGCCCGCGAACTCACGGCCCTGGTGGGCCGCCGTCTCGGCGGTGTTGCGGACCGCGGGGTTCTGAGCGAACTGCCGGGCTGACTTCTTCAGCTGCTCGTAGCGCTCGCGCCCGGCCCTCGTGCCCAGCACGTAACCCAGGACGACTCCGGCGACGAACGTGAGCCGGTAACGCATGGCGGCCACCCTTTCCTTGCGTAGGTCTCCGATGCGGCGTCGGTGCCGGGGAGTACCGATTGGCGAAGCACCCCCCTGCTTGCGCTAATGTATGTGTCGCAGCGAACGCGCGCCCCCTGGCGGATACCCAGGTAGGTGCGTTCGATGCAAAACGAGACCTTCCTCGGTAGCTCAATTGGCAGAGCAGCCGGCTGTTAACCGGCAGGTTACTGGTTCGAGTCCAGTCCGGGGAGCTCGGTCCTCCGTAGCTCAATTGGCAGAGCAGCCGGCTGTTAACCGGCAGGTTACTGGTTCGAGTCCAGTCGGGGGAGCAGGTCGAACGAGGACCCCTCTGAGGGGTCCTTTTTCATGTCCGATCCGCTGTTCCGGGAACCGCGCGGCACCCGGCGCAGTCCTCAAGGTCACGTAGGCCGTGCGAAGCCGCCCAGCCGAAGCAGGAGATCGTATGAGCGGCTATGCTGCGGCAGACGGCGCGCACACATGTACGCGACACGCCGCTATGGGGCGGTAGCTCAGCCGGTTAGAGCAGCGGACTCATAATCCGTCGGCCGTGGGTTCGAGTCCCACCCGCCCCACCCATGCAGGTCTCTGACCTGCGGAAACGTTCATTTTGTCCTGTCGGGTCGTCAACTTCGTCTGAACGGACTGAATCCGCTGCTCGTGAGTTCAACCTCGTTGCCAGTGTCGGTGGTGCGCGTAGCTCTGGCCTGCATGGATGTGCTGGTTTGCGGCGGGCGTGGTGGCGATGGGCTCGCCTGGATCATGCAGTTGTCGACGAGGCTGATCGGCGCGAGGGAGAAACGGCCCGTACTGAAAACGGCCCAGATCGCACGGCTCTCACCCCTCGCCAGCCTGACCGCACCCTCTCTCACTCCTTGACGGGGTCGCGCCGGCTCTGTGGGCGACTCACGCGATGGGTCTCCCCGACCCACATCGCCCTGACGCCTGGTACCACCCCGTGCGTGGCGGCTGACCGAGTGTGCGATTGCGACATGCGTGGGATATTTCATCTATTTTGATGTACTCATCAGTGGATCTGTGACCCGATGGCCGGAGTGAGCCCTGACCACCCTTCTCTACCGCCTCGGAAGACTCGCCTTCCGCCGCCGCAGACTCGTCCTCGCCCTCTGGACCGTGGTGATCGCGCAGTCGTGGCAGGTCTCGGCGTCGCCAGTGAGGACACCGACGACACGTTCACGATCCCTGGCTCGGAGTCACAGCAGGCCCTGGACACCCTCGGCCGGGTGTATCAGGCGGCCGACCAGAAGATCACCGAAGTCGTCCGGACTTTGATCCTGGACCTGGACGAGGGCGCGGTACGCACCATCACCACCTACGCCCTCGCGGGCGCCGACGGGCTGTTCGTCCAGCGGGAGATCAGCGGCGACGCCGTTGACCTGGTGGCCATGTTCGAACTGCATGCGCAACTGGTCTACGAGGCGGCCATGCGGATGGCAGGTGGGAACTCGGGATGACCTGACCGGCCGGCCGCGCCGAGCCTGAATCCGACAATGGACTCTGCGCCGGCCTCGCCGACCGGCACGAGTCTGTCGTCGCCGGCTCTTCCGCGTCGGCGTCGTCATGAGGGGGGCCTAAGCGGTACTCCGGGCCGAATCGACGCGGATGACCGGCACGCTCCGCTCCACGATGTAGGCGTGCACGGCTGTCAGCACCGTCCGCTGCTCGGCATGCCGCTGTGCGCTGCCGCCTGCCGCATGAACGGCACCGCGGCGATCTTCGCCGTTCCCAGTGGCAGGAATACCGGGATCAGGACGACGGCGAGGGTGATCTGTGCGGTTGTCACGTCGACCGGCTCCGGCGTTCGGCGCCCAGGCGGGCGAAGAGATCGACGAGGTCGGGGGCGTCCACGGCTGCGGGGCTGACGACCTGCTCGACCGGGGCGCCCTGGAGGAGGCGTTTGACGGGGACTTCGAGTTTCTTGCCGGTACGGGTGTGCGGGATGCCCGGCACTTCGATGATCTCGTCGGGGACATGGCGGGGTGAGGCCCCTGTCCGGATCGTCTCCTTGATCTGCTCGCGGAGCGGGTCGTCCAGGGTCACCCCGGCGGCGAGGACGACGAACAGCGGCATCCAGTAGCCGCCGTCGGGTTCCTCCGCGCCGATGACGAGGGCCTCGGCGATCTCGGGGAGGCGTTCGACGACGTCGTGGATGTCGGCGCTGCCCAGACGTACGCCGTTGCGGTTCAAGGTGCTGTCGGAGCGGCCGTGGACGATCACCGAGCCGTGACCCGTCACCGTGATCCAGTCGCCGTGCCGCCACACGCCCGGGTAGGAGGAGAAGTAGGCGTCACGGTAGCGGGTGCCGTCCGGGTCGTTCCAGAAGTACAGCGGCATGGACGGCATCGGGCGGGTGACCACCAGCTCGCCGACCTGGTCCACGACCGGGAAGCCCTCAGCGTCGTACGCGGCCAGCGCCACTCCCAGGTGGGGCGCAGACAACTCTCCTGCCCAGACGGGGGCGTTGGGTGCGCCGCCGGCGAAGCCGGAGACGACGTCCGTGCCGCCGCTGATGGACGCGAGCAGGACATGGTCGCAGACGTGGTGACGGACCCAGGGGTAAGCGGAGGCCGGCAGGGCGGAGCCGGTGCAGCCGACCACGCGGATCGAGGAGAGGTCGTGTACGGACGGGTCGATGCCGAACTTCGCCATGCCCAGCAGATATTGGGGGCTGGTGCCGAAGACGGTCACCCGGTGGTGCGCGGCCAGCTCCCACAGGACGTCGAGCTTGGCGAAGGGCGCCGGGCTGCCGTCGTACGTGCACGTGGCAGCGCCGGTCAGCAGCGTGGAGGCGACCAGGTTCCACATCATCCAGTGGGTGGTGGTGTACCACAGGAGCCGGTCGCCGGGGCCGAGGTCGGAGTGCAGGCCGAGGGTCTTCAGATGCTCCAGCAGGACGCCGCCGTGGCCGTGGACGATGCCCTTGGGCAGGCCGGTGGTGCCCGAGGAGAAGACGACCCACAGGGGGTGGTCGAACGGCACCGGGGTGCAGGCGAGTTCCTCGGTGCGGGTGGCGGCGTCCTCCCAAGGGACGGCCGGCGACGGGTACGCCTGCGACGGCCACGGCAGGCGCACGTGGTCCACCAGGAGCGTGGCCTTCAACGTCGGCAGGGCGCCGGCGAGTTCGAGGGTGGCGTCGCGGCGGTCGTGGGTGGTGCCGTTGAAGAGGTAGCCGTCGGCGCCGATCAGGACGGTGGGTTCGAGCTGGGCGAAGCGGTCGGCGGCGGCCTTGGGGGCGTAGTCCTGCCCGCAGACCGACCACACCGCGCCCAGGCTCGCGGCGGCGAGGAACGCGATGATCGCGTGCGGGGTGTTGGGCAGGTAGCCCACCACGCGGTCGCCCTTGCCGACGCCGAGGTCGCGCAGGGTGGCGGCGACGGAGGTGACCTGGGCGCGCAGGCGTCTCGCGGTCACCTCGTAGCAGGAGCCGGTCTCGTCGAGGGCGACGATCGCCACGGCGTCGTCGGCGAGGTTGCGCAGGGCGTGGTGGGCGTAGTTGAGGGTGGCGCCGGGGAACCAGCGGGCGCCGGGCATCTGCTCCTCCGCCAGCACCTGCTCGTACGGCGTGTCCGCATCGACGTCGAAGTACTCCCACACCGCGCCCCAGAAGCCCTCCAGGTCGGTGACCGACCAGCGATGCAGGGAGACATAGTCGGAGCCGGCCATCCCGACGTGACGGGCGAAGTCCATGATGTGGCTGTCCGCGACGGCCTGTGGATCGGGCGTCGTGAAGGGCTCGGGCACGGTCATCCTGTGGCGCTCCTCAGCAGGCTGTTCTCAACGGTCCGTCGTGGTGAGTGGGGGCTGCGCGTGGTGTGCAGCAGGGCCGCCCAGGCGGCGGTGCCGGTGAAGTCGCGGCCCCCGGCCGGGACGACGTCCATGACGACGCGGTCGGGGCGCAGCAGGGCGGCGTCGGTCCGGCCGGCGCGCAGCCAGTCGGTGAGCGTGCCGTCGTCGCCGAGGCCGGTCACGGGGATCGCCCGGACCCCGAGCCCGTGGGCGAGGGCGTCGAGCGAGGGCCAGGGTTCTGCGGCGGTCAGGACGGTGAAGGAGTCGCCCAGCACCTCGTCGAGGCGCATGCGCCGTCCCTCGGCCGTGATCCACGGTTGCGGGCAGTGGGTGCCCACCAAGCTCCTGCGCATGCGGCGTCGGACGAGGGGCCCGGCGGTCAGGGGCGGGTTGAGGTCGCGGCCGGCCGCCGCGGTCAGGCCGGGGATGCGGCAGGCCGCGGCCAGGAGTCTTCGGCGCAGTGCGGCTGCGCCGTCCTGGCCGCCGGTCATGGCCCAGCCCAGGGCGACCGCGAGCTTGATCACATGCCGGGCGTGCGGCTTGCGCTCGCTTTCGTATGTGTCCAACAGCCTTTCGTCTCCGCCCTGTTGGAGGACGCGGGCAAGCTTCCAGGTGAGGTTGTAGGCGTCCCGCAGCCCCGAACACAGTCCCTGCCCGATGAACGGCGGGGTCAGGTGGGCGGCGTCACCGAGGAGGAAGACCCGTCCGCTGCGCCAACGGTCGACGACGCGCGCCCGGAAGGTGTACTGCGCCTCGCGGACGATCTCGAAGTCCCCGTCGCAGGAGGGCGGCAGCCACGGCGCGACCAGCTCGCGGACCGGTTCCTCGGAGTCCCCGAGCCGGAACTCCCAGCGGTAGCGGTCCTCGCCGACGCGCATGAAGGTCGCCGGGCGGTGCGGGTCACAGACCTGGTCGACGCCATCCCAGCAGCGGACGTCGGCCTTCGTGCGGACGTCGATGACGGTCCAGCGTTCCTCGAAGCGCAGGTCCTCCCAGACGGCGCCGATGGCGTCGCGGGTGAGGCTGTTCGCGCCGTCGCAGCCGAGGACCGCCTCGGCCCACAGCTGATGGTCGCCGTCGTCGTCGCGGTAGGTCACGCGCAGGGGGCCGGCGGTGTCCGGGCCGACGCCGGTGACCTCCACACCGCCCCGCAGTTCGCACTCCGGGCGTCGGGCGAGGGCGTCGCGCAGCAACCGCTCCAGCTCGGGCTGGTCGAACATGCTGGTCTGCGGGTACCCGTGATGGCCGTGCTCGGTGCGGCGGAACTCGGCCATCACCCGGTGCCGGGCGTCCAGCAGCCGCAGCCCGTTCGCCGGGCGGGCGATCGCGGTGAACTCCTCCTCCACACCCGCGGCCTGGAGGATCCTGCGGACCTCGTCGTCGGTGGCGACGGCGCGCGGCAGCGGGTAGACGTCCTGGTGGCGTTCGAGGACGACGGTGCGGACTCCGCGCCGGGCGAGGAGGAGGGCGGCGGTCACGCCCACCGGTCCTGCTCCGATGATCACCACGGGTACGTCGGCCCCGTTGCGTCGGACGGTCATGTGCGGCTCATTTCGGGGTCTCATGCGTGTCCGTGACGGGGGTTCGCTGCTCGCCGAGGTCGATCCGGCCGTCCGGGGTCGCGATCGTCGCTGTCATCACGTCACCCGCGTGCAGATAACGCGGGTTCTTCGCCTGGGACTTGAAAAACGCCTTCCACTTCACCGCGGGCGGCAGCAGCGCGCCGATCTTCTCGACCGGCTTCGGCGGGGCCTTCAGGGCCGTGCCGCCGGGGGTGCCGGTCAGCAGCAGGTCGCCGGGGTCGAGCCTCTGGAAGCGGGCCAGCAGGGTCAGGGCCTGCGCCGGGCGGACGATCATGTCGGCGAGGGTGCGGTCCTGGCGCAGGTCGCCGTTGACGGACAACTTCAGGCGCAGATCGAGGAGACGGGCGAAGTCCTCCGGCTCCAGCAGCGCCAGGTACGGGCCGGTCGGTGTGAAGGTGGGGTACGACTTGCTCTCGTAGAACTGCGTCCTGGTCAGCTGGACATCGCGGGCGCTGACGTCGTTGGTGATCACCAGCCCGGCGACGTACGAGGGCAGGTCCCGCTCCTCGACCACGGTGCCGACGGGCAGGGTCGCGCCCATGACGAGCCCGAGTTCGATCTCGTAGTCGAGGAACTTCACGTGGGAGGGCCGCACGACGGCGTCGCCGGGGCCGCTGACCGAGCCGGACGCCTTGCGGAAGAAGGTGGGCGGGATGTCGCCGGTGAAGCCAGAATCGCGGGCGTGGCTGCGGTAGTTGACCATCTGGGCGACCACCCGGCAAGGAGTGGTGACCGGCGAGAGGGCCACCAGGTCGGCGACGGGCGTGCCCGCGTCGGCCGAGAGCGCCGCCTCCCGTACGGCGTCACGGTCGGCGATCAGCTCGGCGGTGGTGACGGCCTTGGTGTCGACGGGGACGGCCCGGTCGATGGGGGTCCCCCCTGCTCGGGCGGAGTCGAGGGCTTGGGGGATGACCACCCACCAGCCGTCGGCGGTGCGCAGGACATTGGTGCTCATGTCGGTACCTTCGTGAGGGGGCTGGGGGAGGTCAGGACTTGGCGGCCTTGAGCAGGCCCAGCAGGCGCGCCGGGTCCATCTCGTTGTCGCCACGCAGGGCCCGGATGACGTCGCGGATCCGCTGCGGGGAGGGGCCGGCACCGAGGAAGTCGCGGGTGGCCTGCGGTCCCCACTGGGCGAGGCCGCTGGTCGACAGGGGCGCCCAGCCGGGCTCGACGTCGCGGGAGAACAGGTCGCCGTCGGCGAAGTGCTCCAGCATGAAGCGGTCGGGATCGCGCCAGTAGTCGAACAGCTGGCTGCCCTGGATGTGCCGGCCGATGCCCCAGCTGCGCTGGTAGCCGCGCTCCTTGAGGTACTCGCCGCCGGCGGCGATCGAGTCCAGGTCGGTGACCTGGTAGGCGGAGTGGACATAGCCGGTGCCCGGCCCCAGGTGCATGGCCAGCGTGTGATGATCGACCGGCACACCGCCCAGGTCGCAGCGGATGAACGCCATGACCGGGCCGCGCTCGCGCTGCCCGTCCAGGAACTGGAAGTCGGACACGATCATCCCCAGCGTGTCCAGGTACCAGTCCAGGGCCCGGCTGAACACACGGGTCTCCAGGACGACATGGCCCAGTCGCTGGATGCGGGACGGCTCGCGCGGCGGGCGCTGCGTGGCGTTCGTGCGGCGGTGAGCGGTGCCGAAGTTGAGGAGCAGCGGGCGTTGTTCGGGCAGCGCCCGCAGCTGCTCGCCGCAGTGCACCACCCGCACCGGGAAGCCCGAGGGATCGAGCAGGCCGACCGCCTTGCCGCCGCCCGGTACGTCCGCGTCCCGCACGTCGGAGCCGATGGCGCGCGCCAGCCGGTCCAGATCGGCCCGCTCCGCCGCGCGGAACGCCGGGCCGATGAAACGGGACGTACGACCGCGCCGGATCACCATGCACGGGGTGCCGGCGAAGCTGCCCCGCAGCCACAACGCGCTCTCCGTGCGCGCGGCGACCTGGAAGCCGAAGTCACGGGCGAAGACCTCGGCCCGCTCCAGGTCCGGCTTCTCGAACTCCAGCCAGGCCAGGTCCGCCACCTTGATCACGGGGTTGCGGGAGCGGCCGGGATGCTCCCCGTGCAGGGCGCCCTGTTCGCTGTGCAGGTCTTGGTGGGCCGTCTTGACATCGGGCCCGTGGACGGGGGTTTCAGACATGGTGCCCTCCGAGCGGCAACGCACTACTGAGGGAATCATCAACTCTGACAGTCCTGTCGTCAATGCGTTCGCGACAAAGAAATGATGGATTCATCAGAGCTGCTGTTGTCATCGCCCCGGTGGTTAGACTGTGCGCATGTCTACGTCAGCCCCGCCCAGCAACCGGTTCGAGCGGCGCCGCGCCGAGACCCGTCGCGCGCTCATTCGCGCCGCGAGGCAGATACTCGCCGAGGCAGGGGACACCAGCGCGAGCATCCAGGCGATCGCGGAGCGCGCGGACGTCGGCTTCGGCTCCTTCTACAACCACTTCGAGTCGAAGACGGAGCTGTTCGAGGCGGCGGTGGTGGACGCCCTGGAGGAGTACGGCCAGAGCTTCGACGAGCGCCTGGCCGGGATCGACGACCCGGCGGAGCTCGTCGCGGCCGGCTTCCGGCTCAGTGCCCGCATGGCCGACTCCCACCCCGAGCTGATGCAGGTCCTGCGCCGTCGGGGCCTTGGTCACATCCACTCGGGCAACGGCCTGGCCTGGCGGGCACTTCGCGACCTTGAGGTCGGCATGGCCTCCGGCCGCTTCACCGCCGTCGCCCCGGCGGTCGCCCTGTCCGCACTGGGCGGCACCCTGCTGTCCCTGGTGGAGCTGAGGTTCGCCCGCCCCGACCTGGACGGCGACGAGGCCGCGCTGAACCTGGCCGAGATGGTCCTGCGCATGCTGGGCGTGCCACCGGACGACGCCCACGAGGTCGCCCGGCGCCCCCTCCCCGACCCCACCTGAGCGCCACCCTCTGCACCGCCCCCGGTACGTGATCTTTCCGGCGTCGTACTGAGCGAAGCCGGTGCGGAACTGCTGGAGCCCAGCCGACGCGTGCTGCGGGACGGGTCACTGCCTGCCACGGGCGGATGGCAGAGGAACCGGGGCGACGCCTTCGATGCCGGTGTTGCTCGGCCGGCCGTCGCGGTTCACCCGGTTCACCCGCCCGGCCCCCCGGCAGGAGCCGTCGGGCAGGGGACTGCTGACGGTCCGTCCGCCGGGGTAGCGCCGTGGTGGCGTTGGCGTCCGGTGTACGCGGTGATCGCCTGCCAGAGGTCGCGGCGGTCCGTGTCGGGCCAGAGGCCGGGGGTGAAGTGCAGTTCGGCGTAGGCCGTGTGCCAGGGCAGGAAGTTGGAGACGCGCTGCTCGCCGCCGGTGCGCCAGAGCAGGTCCACGTCCGGCAGGTCCGCCAGGGGCAGGTGCCGTGCGAAGTCGCCCTCGGTGATCAGGCCGGGCTCCAGGCGGCCGGCCCGGGCCCGGCCCGCCAGGGCGGCGGCCGTGCGGGTGAGCTCGTCCCGGCCGCCGTAGTCGATGCACATCGTCACGGTCAGGCCGGTGCGGGCGCGGGTGGTGCGCTCGCGCAGATGGAGGACGTCGACCAGGTCGGGCGGCAGGCGGCCGGCGCGGCCGTGCCAGCGCAGCCGGACGTCCAGGTCGCGGAAGGGGTTCTCGGCCAGTTCGCGGCGCAGCAGGCCGAGGATCGCGTCGACCTCCTCCGGGTCGCGGTTCCAGTTCTCGGTGGAGAAGGTGTAGAGCGTCAGGTGGCGCAGGCCGATGTCCAGGGCGCCGTGGACCACTTCGCGGACGGCGTCGGCGCCGGCGCGGTGACCTTCGTGCCGGGGCAGGCCGCGCTGCCGGGCCCAGCGGCCGTTGCCGTCCATGATCACGGCGACGTGGGCGGGCAGATCGCCGGGCGGGATCCCGGGGGGCCGCTCACCGCTGGGGTGGGGCGGCGGCCGCAGGAAGGTATCGGCGGGTGCCGGCGGGGCGGGTGCCGGTGGCCGGTGGGCGCCGGGGTGCTGCGGCGGCGGCACCGTCAGCGGGGTCAGGCGCCAGGCCAGGGCCGCGCGGGCCCGGGCGGGGGCGAGGATGCGGGCCCGGGTGCGCAGCGCGGGCCGGGGCGGGGAGCGCAGGAGCGCAGGGCCGGCCGCGTCGACGGCGTCCAGCTGTGCGTGCAGCAGGGCGGCCATCGTGTCCAGGACCGTCGCGGGGCCCGGGTGCATCCCGCGGGTGAGTGCCTCCTGGGCGACCCACTGGCGGGCCAGGCCGGTCAGGTGCGTGACCAGGGCTCCGACGGCGGGGCTCCAGCGGCGCCGCGCCAGGTCGGCGGCCGCCCCGGAGTGCAGGTCGAGGGCCTCGGCGGGCAGCAGGAGGTCGCCCTGGGCGAGGTCGGCGGACAGGTCGGTGAGGATGTCGGTGAGCCGGACGCCGTCGAGGAACTCCTCGTAGGCCTCCCGGGTGTCCAGGCGCAGCGCCACGGGGACGCCGGCCCGGTCGAAGACCGTGCGGACCTGGCCGAACCACGGCAGGAGGTTGTCCCGGCCCCAGGCGCGCCACTCCGCCCAGTCGGCGAAGTGCCTGCCGCGGGTGTCGTCCTGGACCTGGGCCATGGCGTCCCGCAGCTCGGTCAGGTCCAGGCGCCAGCGGTTCGCGGTGTCCACCAGGGCGTGGCGGACCGGGTCCGGGCTGGAGCCGGTGGGCAGTTCGCGGTGCAGGGCCGTGATCCAGGCCTCGACCCGGGCGGCCCGCTCGGCCGCGGGCGCGGTGCGGTCGTCGCCGAGGTCGTCGAGGGCGTTGGCGGCGGCCCACAGGGCGTGGAGTGCCGGGCGCAGGGCCGCGGGCACCAGCTGGATCAGTGCGTACTCCGCCGGGTCCTGGCCCTTCGTCCGGCGCCGGCACAGTCGGTAGGCCGCCCGCAGGGCCGGGTCGTCGCCGGTCACCGGGCCTCCGGCCGGTCCGGGGGGCGCGTGGGCCGCTTCTCGGTCTGCCGGTGCGGTGGTCGCGGGGGGCACGTCGGTCACACCGAGGACGATACGTCCTGGTTCAGCGCGGTGATCACAGGGGCCGGGTGCGCGTCAGGGGAGTACGTCACGGGCCCGGCCCCGGGTCGGGGTGCACGGCTTCGGTGATGCCGGCCCGGGCCGCTTCGAGCTGAGCGGCGAAGGCGATGCCGAGGAACAGGGCCACGCCGGTCAGGTTGGCCCACAGCAGCAGGGCGACGAACGCCGTCAGCGGGCCGTAGACGGCGCCGAAGGAGCCGCTCTTGGCGACGTAGAGCGCCAGCAGCCAGGTGGCCGTGATCCACAGCACCAGATGGACGGCGGAGCCGAACGCCAGCCAGGTGTAGCCCGGTTGGTCCCGGCGGGGCGCCCAGCGGAAGATCGCCGACGAGGCGACCCAGGCGAGCAGCACGCCCAGCGGCACGTCCAGGGCACCCCACCAGTCGAGCCACGTGCGCGACCAGCCGAGGGCCTGCACCACCGCGCTGCCCACGGCGTCACCGGCCACCAGCACGAGGAACCCCAGGACCATCGGCATGCCCGCGGCCACGGCGAGGAGCAGGGAACGGCCGTACTTGGCCAGGAAAGGCCGGTCGCGCTCGATGCCGTAGATGCGGTTGGCGCCGCGCTCGACCTGGGCCATCGCCGAGGCCAGGTTGAGTACGGCGAAGGCCAGGCCCAGCCACATGGCGACGGCGCCCCAGACGCCCGAACCGGCGCTGCGAGCGGTGCCGTCCAGGGCGTCCTCGACCAGGTCCGCGCTGGCTCCGGGCACGATCCGGCCGAGGGTGAGTTCGATGATCCGCCCCACGCTCTCCGTGTGCACGGTGGTGGCCACGCCGACCAGGGCGATGGTGAACGGCACCATGCCCAGGACGACCTGGAAGGCGAGGGAGCGGGAGTTGCTGAACCCGTCGGCGTAGCGGAACCGGGTGAACGCGTCGACGAGCAGCCGGCGGCCGCCGTAGCGCCGCAGCGCGGTGAACGCCTCGTCCCCGGAGAGTTCCTCCCCGATCATGTCCCGCGTCTGCGGGACGTGCACTGCGGTGCCCATCGAGAAGCTCTCCTTCTGCCTGCCCTGCGTACCGGACCAGCATGCCGGGCGGCGCGGCCGCGCGGTGGGTCAGAAGGGCATGCGGCCGCGGGTGCGGCGGCCGGCCGAGCCGCTGCGGCTCACCGCGCGGGAACTGGAGTGGAAGGGCTTGCTGAAGAGCCTGCCCAGGACTCCGGGCGCCTTGCCGCCGGCCCGGGCGCCGGCGCCGAGCGAACGCTGGGTGCCGCGCTCGGGGTGGCGCGAGAGGCGGGGGACGAGGAAGGCGAGCACGGCCAGGAGGACGCATCCGGCAATGACGACGGCGACGATCACGGACAACTCCCTTGTGTAGTGGGGGAGTTACGGGTTCCCCGTCATCTCGTCTCCATGTGGCCTCTCTCTGTGACCTCCGTCCGGTCGCCGTCGCCTTCGGCCTGGGACGGGGCGTGGCCGCTCATCGTGAACCTCCTCGCGCTGCTGCCGGGTACCCCGCCGGGACGGGAAGCACCAGCCCGGCGCGCGGTATCCCGGCCCTCCCGTCCCTCAGCCCCGGCGGCGCCTCGCGACGGCCCGCTGCAGCGCCGTGCGCAGCTCGGCCGACGGCGGCGGCCCGTCCGCTTCCGCGCTCGCCACCACCGCCGCCGCGACGTCCCGCAGCTTGGTGTTCGACAGCTGGGACGCCTCCCGCAGGATGTGCCACGCCTCGTCGGAGGTGCAGCCGTGGGTGGCCATGAGGATGCCCCGGGCCTGATCGATGACGGGGCGGGAGGCGATGGCCTGGCGGAGCTGCTCGACCTCCTCCTGCAGGACGTGCAGGCACTCCGCGCGTTCCAGCGCGACCGCCGAGGAGGCCGGCGCCGTCGCTGAGACCGGGCCCGTGGCGTCCAGGCCGGCCAGCGGATCGGTCGTGTCCAGGCCCGCCAGCTCCAGGATCCGGCGCGGCTGGCCGTTCCAGTTCGTCGCCGTCACCGTCAGCGACCGCCGGCGGCCGTGGTCGGCCAGCACGTCCAGGAACTGCAGACCGGCCGTGTCCATGAAGTGCACACCCGCCATGTCCAGGTCGACCCGGGTGACGGTGGCCGGCAGGCAGGCCAGCGTCCTCGCCAGGATGTCCGCGCAGCCGTGGACGAGCTCGCCACGGGGGGTGAACTCGGCGCGGTCCGCGCCGACGCGGCCGGGGATGACCAGGGTGTCCAGCCTTCCTGAGAGATGTGGTGATGCCGCTGAGGTCATGTCACCGCCTTGTCGGTCCTCGTCGGTCGTGTTCGTCTCGCCGGACTGCACGACGTCACTCGCCCCCGTGGACGTCGGTGTGACGTGCGCCTGCCCGCCGTACGGCGTACTACACACGTTCCGGGGGGAATGAGCCTTTGTCTTACGGGTAAGAGCGCTGAAGCCCAGAAGCGTGGGGAGAGGGGATTGAACACTCGGCAGCAGCTGTCGGCGAACGGCCCTCGCGACCCCGTGCCCGGCCTGGCGGTGTTCCCGCTGGCCGGGCGGCAGGGCGTCCGGGCGGCGGGTGAGGTCGGCCTGACGACACGTGCGATCTGGGAAGGCGTACTGGAACAGGCTGTCCGCGAGGATGACGACGTGTACTACCTCGAACTGTCCGGCGTGACGTTCGTCGACGTCGCGGGCGCCGGTGCGCTCGCGGCCGCCGCCGGACAGCTCCGCGACGGCCGGCGGTTCGTGGTGCGCCGGCCCCCGCCCGCCCTGCGGCGCACGCTGGACCTGCTGTGGCCCGGCCAGAAGGGAATCGAGGTGTCCACATCATGACCAGCACGGTCACCGAGCCCTTCGGGCCCCTCGACCCCTTCGTCCACCCCGCGCTCTTCTACCGGGACGAACAGGACTACCTCGACGGCACCCTGCCCTTCGTACGCGAGGGGCTGGAGGCCGGAGAACCGGTGGCCGTCGCCGTCCCCGGCAAGAACCTCGCCCTGATCCGGGACGCGCTGGGCGATGACGCCACCGCCGTGCGGCTCCTGGACATGCGCGAGGCCGGACGCAACCCGGGGCGGATCATCCCCGGCGTGCTGCGCGCCTTCGCCGACGTCCAGCCGGCCGGCCGCCGGGTGCGCATCATCGGCGAGCCCATCTGGGCCGGCCGCTCCGACACCGAGTACGCGGCCTGCGCCCAGCACGAGGCGCTCATCAACGCCGCCTTCCGGGGCCGCATGGTGACGATCCTGTGCCCGTACGACGTCGCGCGGCTGCCCGAGCACGTCGTCGCCGACGCCCACGCCACCCACCCCACCGTCATCCACCCCGGCTCCCGGGCGGAGCGCGAGAGCGACACGTACGCCCCCGAGGACGTCGTCACCCGCTACAACGAGCCGCTGCCGCCCGTGCAGGAGGCGCTGACTTTCGCCTTCGACTCCGACTCCCTGCCCCACGCCCGGCACGTGGCCGTCGGGGAGGGCGCGCGGCTCGGCCTCGTCGGTGTGAAGCTGGACGACCTGGCCCTCGCCACGGCCGAGCTCACCACCAACAGCGTGGTGCACGGCGGCGGTTCGGGCGTGCTGCGCGTCTGGGCAGAGGACGGGTACGTGGTGTGCGAGGTCCGCGACGACGGGCACCTCGCGGACGTCCTGGCCGGACGCCGGCCCGTGCCCCGCGACCAGCGCGGCGGGCGCGGGATCCTGCTGGTCAACCTGATCGCCGACCTGGTGCGGCTGCACCGGGGCGACAGCGGGACGACCGTGCGCTGCTGGTTCGCCCGCTGACCTGCCTCTGACGCTCAGGTGCCCAGCGGGTCCAGCGCCAGCGGCGTGATCCTGCCCTCCAGCATCGCGCCGAGACCCTGCACGGCGCACACGTCCGGACGCTCGGCGATGTGCACCGGCATGCCCGTCGCCTGCCGCAGCATCTGGTCCAGGCCCGGCAGCAGGGCACTGCCGCCGACCATCATGATCCCCCGGTCGGCCAGGTCGGCGACCAGGTCGGGCGGGCAGCCCCGCAGTACCTTGCCGATGCCGTCCAGGATCGCGGTGAGCGGCGCCTGGATGGCGTCCCGGACGGCCGCGGTGTCGACCTGGACGGAGCGGGCCAGGCCCGTGGCGACGTCCCGGCCATGGATCTCCGTCGAGGCCGGGCCCTGCGCGGTGAGGCCGTTGCCCGACAGGGCCAGCTGCAAGGGCCGTACCGACTGGCTCGGCAGCATCAGCTCGTGCTCGTGGCGCAGGTGCTGCACGATCGCGTGGTCGACGGCCTCGCCGCCGACCGGGATGCGCTCGGCGGTGACGATCGAGCCGAGGGACAGCACGGCCACCTGCGTGGCGGCCGCCCCGCACACCATGATCATCGTGGCCTCGGGCTGCTCCACGGGCAGCCCGCAGCCGATGGCGGCGGCGATCAGCGTGTCGACCAGTTCCACCTTGCGGGCCCCGAGACCGACCAGCGTCTCGATCGCGGCGCGCTGGGCCAGCGGGTCGGCGGCGTGCGGGGTGCAGGCCGCGGCGCGCAGGATCGCCTTGCGGCGCAGCGCGCGGCGCATCTTGTCACCGAGCAGGTGCCGCAGCATGCGCTGCGCCATCTCGATGTCGACGACGGTGCCGCCGGAGACCGGCCGGACCACCCTGATGTAGTGCGGGGTGCGGCCCGTCATCTTCTCGGCGAGCTCACCGACCGCGATCAGCGCGCCGGTGCGGGTGTTCACGGCGGCGGCGGACGGCTGGTCGACGACGAGCCCGGCGCCCTTGACGTAGACGCGTGTGCGGGCCGCCCCCAGGTCGACGGCGAAGTGGCAGCGGCGCAACTGCTCCAGACTGGCGGTCATGGCAGGTCCTCCCGAGAGCGCAGACCGTGGGGGGCCGCCAGGTGGCGGGCCTCGCAGACGTGGGTCCGCCGGGTGGCGGGCCTCCTTCGCATCCTGCGCGGGAGGCGGCCGGGCCGCCTTTCGTGGGGGGCCGGGCGGGGCGCCGCCGAACGGGGGTTTCGGTGTTCGGTCACAGGGAGCGCGCGGCCTCCAGCAGCGTCGCGAGGGACGTCACCGTGGTCTCGCAGCCGGCCTCGCGCAGCTGCCGGTCGGTGGTGGCGTTGCGGGCGAGGCCGACGAAGCGCAGCCCGGCCCGCTGGGCGGCGGCCAGCTCGGGGACCGTGGAACCGATCACCAGGCCCGTCGACGCGGACCCGTCGCAGGCCTCGAGGGCGCGCAGCATGCAGTCCGGGTGCGGGGTGAGCAGGGCCAGGTCCTCCGCGCGTCCGTGGACGCCGGCCAGGGGCAGGGCGCCGTAGGGCCGCAGGTAGCGGGGTACGGCCTCGGCGCAGACGTCCGTGATCACACAGACGCGGCGGCCGGAGGCGTGCAGGGTGCGGACCAGCGGCGCGGAGTTGTGCGTCGCCGGCGCGTGCGGCACCGCCCGGAGTTCGAGCTCGTCCAGACGCTCCCGCAGCAGCGGCCCCAGCGGGTCCCGCGCGAAGGCCCGGAGCACGTCCAGCGGATGGGTGAACGTCTCCCGCACCGCGCCGGGCAGGGCGTGCCGCGGGCCGCGGTGCTCGTCGACGAGGGCGAGCAGGCCGAGCACGGCCTCGCGCGCGGTGCTCGCCGAGAACAGGCGGGCCATCGGGCCGTCGAAACCGACCAGGACCGTCTCGGTCTCGCCGAGGAGCCGCGGCAGCGGGAGCTGCGCGGCAGCGGCCCCCCGCGGTTCGGGCAGGGTCGCGCCCTCCCGGTCCAGTTGCACCGACGCCGTCACCGACAGCCCGGGCACCGGCCAGTGGCGCAGCCCGGTGTTGACCGCCCGCTGGGCGGCACCCGCCCTGCGCAGCGGATGCCTCCGGGTGATGCGGGCCGCCTCCTCCAGCAGGTGGTCGAGCAGCACCTCGGACACCCGGCCGGTCTCGGCCCGCACGAACGCGACGGGGTCCTCCACATGCCAGGACAGCTCGACCGCGGCGGCGAAGGCGCCCTTGCCCGAACTGGGCAGCGAGACCCGGTGGTGGGACTGGTGCGTGGTGAGGTCCACCTCGTAGTACGTCACGAGCCCCGGCCGCCGGTCGCCGTGCGGCCGGGCGGGGTCGAGGAGGGTCAGCGGGCCGTCGGGCCGGGTGTGGACGACGGCCGTGCGGCCCGGGGCCGGTATGCCGAGCCGGCGCAGGTCGCGGGTGATGAAGGGGCCCTGCACCAGGTCGCGGGCCCCGGGCTCCGGGGCCGTGGCGGGGGACAGCGGGCAGTACCAGGCGACGGGCGGGGTGTCCGTGGCGCCGTCCTGGAAGAGGGGCTGGAAGCGCTGGGGGCCCTGGGCGGCGGAGCTCGCGGCGAACTGCTCGTAGAGGTCCGGGGAGACGATCACCTGGAGGTCGGCGGGCACGCGCGGCGGCTCGGGCGGCGGGCCGGGCCGGTCCCAGAACGTGACGGTCAGGGGCGGCGGGTCCGCGAGCCCGGTGAGGACCTCGGGCAGGCCGCGCAGGACGGCGGCCAGGACGGGGAGGAGGTAGGTACCGGGCCGGGTGTGCACGTCGTAGCCGCCGCCGCGGACGCGCACGTCGAACTGGTGGGGGGCGAGCGCGCCGCGGGTGAGCATCTCGTGCACCGCGTACTCGAGGGTGATGCGGGCCTCGGGGTGGCCGGTGAGGTCGTCGGCCTCGAAGAGGATCGTGGGGGCGGGGGCCTCCGCACCGGACTCCAGATCCTCCTTGAGGGTGCGCAGACGCTCCCGGGCGGCCGCGGCGGCCGGGCCCGGGACGCCGTCGAGGGGGTCGCCGTACCAGAGGCCGAGGGCGCGCCGGGGGTCGGCGGGGTCACCCGCGAGGAGCTGCTCGCAGTGCAGCACGTCGACGTACACGTCGGGCACGTGCAGGGCGTACGAGTGGGAGAGGGCGACGAGCCCGCCGTCCGGCAGCACCTGCCGGACCTCCGCCGCCAGGGCCTCCAGACGGCGGGCGGCCTCCCTCTCCGGCAGGGAGTCCTCCCACAGCCCGCGGGCCAGTTCGGCGTGGGGCACGCGCCGGCCGTGCCGCAGGAGCAGCATGCACAGCAGCGCCTGGGCCTCCGGGGAGGGCGGTTCCACGGGTTCCGCGCCGGCGCTGATGCGCAGGGGACCCAGCAGGGTGAAGGAGCGCGGCGGTGGCCACACGGCGGGCAGACGGGCGGCGTAGGCTGCGGCTTCGGGGAGTTCGTGGCGGTCGATCAGATCGAGCAGCTCCCGGTGCTCGGCGGGCACCTGCGCGTCGGCGCTCAGCTGCTTGAGCAGCCACCGGAACTCCGCGACGTCCGCCTCGGGGTCCTTGTCCCGGGACTCCTCGCCGAGGGCGATCCGGCTGAGCAGCACCGTGCCGTCGGGGCGCAGCAGCAGGCCGGCCGGCCCGCGCTCCCCGCGCACCAGACCGCGCGCGTGCAGGGCCTCCAGCCCTGCCATGCCCTGGCACACCAGGCGGGCGAAGGCCGGGAAGGTGATGCCCGAGAGCACTTCGGAGACCGTCAGGCCGTCCACGAACTCCGTCACCAGGTAGGGCGCGTCGTCCTCCACCCCGAAGTCGAGCACCTTCACCACATGCGGATCGTCCACTCCGGACAGCGCCCGCGCCTGGCTCAGGAACCGTTCCTGGGGGGCGGACTGCGGACGGTACCGGCGCACGATCACCTGCCGGTCGGTGCGGACGTCCACGGCCCGGGACACGTGCCCCTCCCAGTCGCGCCGCCCGGTCAGCCGGTAGCGCCCCGCGAACAGCACCTCCCCGCCCAGCCGCCGCACGGTCTCCTCGCTGACCGTCGCGAACGCCGGGCCGGAGCCGCCCTTCCCGCCGTCCGTCTCGGCCCGGAACTCCCCGGCCGCGAGCCCGGCCCGCTCGTCGATGAGCCCCCCGACCCGTTCGAGGAACTCCCGGGTCCGGCCGCGGGCCGTGCGGGGCAGGGAACGCAGCAGCAACTCCCGTACGCCGGGCCGGAACGCGTAGGAGCCGGGCGGGCCGGGCGCGGAGGTGAGCATGCCGCTGAGGATGACCTCGGCCAGGTGCTGGGGACGCGGGTCGCGCTCCAGGGTGCGCTGGACGAGGCGCATCACCGGGACCGAGGGGACCGCCAGCGCGAGATGCCCGGCGAGGCGGAAGGCCTCCGGGGACGCGGTCGCGCGGAAGCGCAGGACCAGGTCCTCGGGGGAGGCGGTGGTGATGTCGGGGGTGGGCTCGGCGGGCGGTGCCGGTGCCGGCGGCAGCCAGGCCGCCGCGCCCGGGGTCCGGGCGCCGCCCGGGTCGGCGATCAGGGCCGCCCAGTGGGCGAGCCAGGGGGCGCCCGGTTCCAGGACCGGCAGCGGCAGGGCCCGGTCCGGGGGCGCTGCCGTCGCGTCGTACGGGGTGAACGCGAGGGCCGCCGAGGGGGCCGCGGTGGACGGGGACGTCAGCAGGCCCGGCTCGGCGGGCAACGCCGTGGTGGGCCAGAGGTGTTCGGGGAGGGGCTGGACCACGGCGAGCGGCATGTGGTGGGCCCACTGCCGCAGGGTGCGGAACCAGCGCTCGCCCGCCTCGCCCGGACGCCACTGCGGTCCCATGCAGTCGCTGACGACGAGGGTGGCCGTGCGGCCGTCGTCGAGGACGGGGACCTGGCGGGCCCGGCCGTCGGGCGTGGCCGGGTGCAGGGTGACCGTGCGGAAGATGCCCGACTGGGCGAGCGCCGTGTGCAGTTCGCTCACCAGGGGGCGCCAGACCGGCATGGTCGGGCCGGTGTCGTGCACGAGGTTCAGGCGCAGCCAGCGGTCGGGCGCCGGCCGCAGCACGGGGAACCACACGTCCGGGTGGGCGCCGAGGCGCGCGATCCGGTCGGCCGTCGCCCGTTCGTCCAGCAGGCGCAGATGCGGCGAGGGCACCTTGCGCTGGAGCGGACGCAGGGCGCGCTGGAGCGCCAGGGGGTGGGGCAGCATCGGGGGCGCGGGCGCGAGCAGGGGCGGCCCGCCGCCGGAGTGGTGGGCCGGGCGGTCCGGGGAGCGCGGGGCGGGGAGGCGGAGCGGGACGCGGCCGGGGGTGGCCGCCGCGGGAGGCTCGGCGGACCGCGGTGGTCCGGGGGCGGCGGGGGCCGGCTCCTCCGGGCCGGGAGCAGGCGCCTCGGGAACGGGAGCCTCCGGAACGGCCGGCCGGCCGTTCCCGGGTTCGCCGGACGGCTGCTCCAGCTGCCCGGCCAGCCACAGCAGTTCGGCGATCTCGCGCGGCGTCGGAGCGGCACCCGCCGCCGACAGGGCCGCCTGCAGCCGGGCGACCGGGGACGGCCCGGGTGAGGCCTCAGAAGCCATCGCCGTCGGCCGTCGCGCTGAGGTACGGCATCAGCTGCTCGGCGAGGTCGTCGCGGGACTCGGCGTCCAGGCCGGCCACTCCCGTGAGGTAGAGGGCGTTCAGCAGCTGGTCGGTGGCCAGTTCGCCGCCGGAGGCCCGCTCCAGAAAGCGGGTGATCAGACGGTCCGCGTCCCCGCCCGGCGTGTCCAGATGGGCCCGGACGATGTGGGTGAGCTGGTCCCGGCCGGGGCGGCGCAGCTTCAGCCGGACGCAGCGGCGCAGGAAGGCGGGCGGGAACTCGCGCTCCCCGTTGCTGGTCAGCACGACGAACGGAAACGCCCGGCAGCGGACCCGGCCGCGGCGGACGGCCACCGGGGTGTCCGTGCCGTCGGCGAGCACCTCGGCCGCGCCGGCGCCGGAGTGCCGGGCGGCACGCACCAGTTCCGGGATCTCGTACTGGCCCTCCTCCAGGACGTTCAGCAGGTCGTTCGGCAGGTCGAGGTCGCTCTTGTCGATCTCGTCGACGAGCAGGGCGCGGGGCCGGTCGTAGGGGAGCAGGGCCGTGCCGAGCGGGCCGAGACGCAGGTGGTCCTCGACACCGCCCCGTTCCTCCCGCGCCTGCCGGGCCGCGTACAGCCGGGACAGCGGGTCGTACTGGTAGAGGCCGTCGGCCAGCGAGCTGCGGCTGGTGATGTTCCAGCGCAGCACCGGGCCGAGCCGCAGCTCGCGCGCCACCGCGTAGGCGAGGGAGGACTTGCCGGTGCCCGGCGGGCCGGTGACGAGCAGCGGGCGGCGCAGGCAGAGCGCGGCGTTGACGAGCCGGACGCTCTCCTCGGTGGCGACGTACGACTTCGCCCGGTGCACGCGGTCGGGGGAGACGGCCGTCGCGTCGTCGCCGTCCTGCGGCGGCGGCAGGGCGGGCCCGCCGTCGAAGGCACGCCAGGGCGGCGGGGCGGGCAGGTCGTCGATGCCGTCGTGCGGCTCGTTCCGGCCGGTGTAGACGGACCAGTGCGGCATGGAAAGTGGTCTCCGCTCTCCGTTTTCGTGCGGGTGTCTCTGGGGGGAGTGGCTGCGGGCGGGTCAGGCCACCGGCGACCTCGCGTGCGCGGCGGTGACGGCGTGCGGGTCGGTGAAGACCCGCGGGTCGTCCCAGAGCAGCTGGATGCCGCGGGCCCAGTGGTCCTCCTCCGCGAGCGCCTCCTCGCGCAGGGCGAGGACCTGGCGCGGGAGTTCGGCGGGCGGTACGGCCATGACGTGGGCGTCGAGCGCGTCGAGGAATGCCTTGCCGGTGCAGCCGTCCGCCCCGGCGCACTCCTCCTGCCCGGAGCCGCAGCCGCCCCGCGACCACACGATCACCGGGGCGGGCGCGGCGAGCGAGGTGTCGAAGTGGGGCCGGGTGCGGGCGGCGGCCGGGGCGGTGCCGAAGCCGGCGAGGCAGGCGTCGTGCTGCCGCAGCCGCAACCGCAGCCGCCCGGGTTCCTCCGGCATGCCGCACTCCACCCGGTGCATCCGGGCGCCCGGCCAGGAGTCGAGGCGCTTCCACGTCCGGGTCAGCACGTGCCGGGTGCTGGCCTTGCGGCGGGCGTGGTCGGTCACGACCAGCGGGTAGACGCAGCCGAGCGGCGTGTCGTCGTCCGGGGCGCTCTCCCAGCGGTCGACCGGCCAGTCCAGCCAGTCCCGGGGCAGCGCGAACGCGACCAGCTCGTCCGCGCCGGGCGTCAGATACCGGAAGGCCGCCTCGATCCCCTCCTGGACGTAGGCGTGCAGCCGGTGCTGCTCGACCGTGCCGGAGTCGACCGGGTGGCGCCGTCCCTCGCTGTACGCGGACACCTCCACCCGGACCAGGCCGTCGCCCGCTCCGCTGTGCCCGAGTTCGACGAGGATCGGCGACCAGTCCGGGGCCGACGGCTCCACGGCCGGGGTGTGCAGCAGGTCCTGGAGCCGGTCGGCGAACCGGGCGACGGTCCGTGCGGCGCCCGGGCCGTCGAGTTCGCACAGCACGAACAGGGCCGCCGACCACAGCGAGTCGAACCCCTCCTCGGGCGGCGGAGGGTCGAACGGGTCGGCCGCCGCCGTGTACAGCCGCACCGGGTCGCAGTCGACGCCCGCGCGGGCCGCCCTCTCGACCAGGGCGCGCAGCCGGGCGCGGTCGGCGGTGGCGTGGCCGGAGGTGGGGACCAGGCTCTGCAGGCCCGGCCAGTAGCGGGCCATGACCTGGGTGGGCATCATCCGGCCGGTGCGCACCTCGCCCTTGCCGGCGTCCGCCGTGACCATGCCGACGACCTCGCCGGTGTCGGCCAGGGTGACGGCGGCCCCGCTGAAGCCGGGGGCCAGGGGCTGGCCGCCCTGGTGCCAGGCCTCCAGCTGGAGCCACTCCCGTCGGATCAACTGCGGTGCCGTGACCCGGCATTCGGTGAGGGTGCCCTCGTCGAAGCCGCGCGGAAAGCCGTAGACGACGAGCTTGCGGTCCGTCGTGCCGTGCGTCGCGTCGGCCGGGGCCAGCGCGGCCGGGGCGACCGGCACCTCCCCGTCGAGCTCCAGCACGGCCAGGTCGCCGGGGTCGGTGACGCCACCGGCCCAGCCGCCGTGCGCGACGACCCGGGCGGACACGGACGGGGTGCCGGGCCGCTCGGTGAAGGTCACCGCCAGGTCCTCGCCGTCGCCCACGACATGAGCGCACGTCAGGACCGTGCGCGGGCTGATGAGGAAACCCGCTCCGGCCACCCGGCCCCGTAACTCGATCCGGGCGTGCCACTCGGCGCTGTTCATGAGGCCGCGCCGGCCTCCGGCGCGGACGGGGCCGCCGGGGCCGACGGGGACCAGGTCAGTCTGACCACCAGATGGCCCTCGGCGGTGCCCTTGGCGATGAACGCGCCCGTCTCGGCGGCCAGTTTCACCCCGAACTCGATCTCCACACCGTCCGGCTTCAGCGAGCCGTCCCGGAAGACGCGCAGCGCGGACTCGGCGGCCGCCCGAACACCGTCCAGGGCGCCCTCGAAGGTGCGCGCCGCCTGGACCGTGCCGTCGCCGCGGGCGACCAGGCGGGAGCCGGACGCCCCCTCCACCGCCTCGACCGCGACCACGGCCCCGTCATCGGTCTTGAACTCGACCAAACCGTCCACGACACCCCCGTCGTCCGATTGCGCTGGGCAGCACCATTGTGACGGAAGGTGCTCGATGACGCAGGGGGCATCAGCCGAACTCACCACCGACGATGCCCCGGATCACCCCCAGCTCCACCAAGTCCTGCGGCCGGATGCGGAGTTGGTCCGCCGTCGCCTCCACCTCGCGCGGGGGCCGTTTGAGGATCGCCGCCGCGAGTTCGGGGGCGATCACCGAGAAGTAACTGTCGGGCGTGGCCCAGGTGTTGCCGGGCGCGGTCAGGGCCAGTGCGCCGCCGGAGCCGCCCTCGCCGATCACCAGCGTGGTCACGGGGGTGCGGGCGCCCGCGACCGCGGCGAAGACGTCGGCGATGGCCGCGCCCGCGCCCTGCCGCTCCGCCTCCGCGTCGTTGGCCGCCCCCGGGGTGTCCACGAGGGTCAGCACCGGGATGCCGAGCCGGTCCGCGAGGCGGATCAGCCGGGCGGCGGTGCGGTATCCGGCGGGGCGGGTCGCGGTCCCGGTCTGCGCGGCGTAGGCGACGGTCCGGCCCTCGTGGGTGCCGAAGCCGCACAGCATGCCGTCCGGGTCGGTGCCGCCGCAGCGGTCGCCGCTGATCGCGACCCGGTCGGTGAAGTACGCGTCCAGGTAGGCGGTGGCGCGCGGCCGTCGCGGGGAACGGGCGCGGCGGACGGCGTCCCAGCCGGTGACGGGCAGGACCGCGGTCTCGCCGAGCGCTCCGGGCGGCGGCGCGGGCGTGGTGGACGGGCACGCCAGCAGCCGCAGCCACCGCCCGAGTGTCTCCCGAAGCTCCTCCGGCCGTACGACCGCGTCGGCCGCGCCCGCCGCGAGCTGCGCCTCCGCGGTGTACGCCGCCGGGTCCGCGTCGGCCGGCCGTACCCGGGAGCCGGCGAAGCCGACCTGGGCGCCGGGGAGCGCGAGCACCACGTCGGCGCCCGCGCCCAGGGTGGCCCAGCCGCCCCCGGTCGTCGGGTCGCGCAGGACCGCGACCTGCGCGAGACCGGCCTCCCGGGTGAGCGCCGACTGACGTGCCACGCGCTGGAGTTGGGTCAGCGCCCGCATGCCCTCCTGCATCCGGCTGCCGCCCGTCGCCACCAGCGGCACGACCGGGAGGCGGCGTTCACGGGCGTACGCGTACGCCGCCTCCAGCCGGTCGCCGGTGCCCTCGCCCAGGGAGCCGCCGAGGAACCCGAACTCGAACGCGATCAGCACCGTCCGGGTGCCGCCGACGCGGGCGGTGCCGCACACCACGGACTCCTGCTCGCCGGTGCGTTCGGCGGCCCGGGCGCGGGAGGCGTCGTAGCCCGGCCAGCCGAGCGGGCCGTCGGGCTTCGGTCGCCGTGCGGGGACGGGGAGTTCGGCGAAGGTCGCGTCGTCGGCGAGGGCGCTCACGGCCTCGCGGGCGGAGTAGCGCTCAGCCATGGGTCAGCGCCCGCTTCATGATCTTCCCCATGTCGTTGCGGGGCAGCGCGTCGAGGTGGTGCACGACCCGCGGCCGCTTGTGCGGGGCGAGCCGCCGCGCCACATGACCGGCCAACTCCTCCAGCCCGGGCGGCGCCTGGGGATCCGCCGGCACGATCCACGCCACGATCCGCTCACCCAGGTCGGCGTCCGGCTCCCCGGTGACGGCCGCCTCCCGCACCCCGGGGTGTTCGAGGAGGGCGTTCTCGATCTCACCGGCCCCGATCTTGTAACCGCCGCTCTTGATCAGGTCGGTGGCCTTGCGGCCGACGATCCGGACGTAGCCGTCGGGGTCGCGCACCGCCATGTCGCCGGTGCGGAAGAAGCCGTCGGCGGTGAAGGCGGCGGCGGTGGCGTCGGGACGGTTGAGGTACTCGGTGAACAGGTTCGGCCCGCGCACCTGGATCTCGCCGACCGTCTCCCCGTCGTACGCGGCGACCTGCGAACCGTCCTCCTCGACCAGCCGCAGCTCCACGCCCGGCAGGGGCACGCCGACCGTGCCCGGGCGGGCCTCGCCGTCGGCGCGGACGCTGGTGTTCATCAGCGTCTCCGTCATGCCGTACCGCTCGATCACCCGCCGCCCGGTCGCGGTCGCGATCCGGCCGTGGTCGTGCACGGGCAGCGCCGCCGAGCCGGAGACCAGCAGCCGCGCCCCGGTCAGCGCCTTCACCAGCTCCGGGTCGCTCGTCACGGCCTCGGCGATCCGGTGGTACATCGTCGGCACGCCGAACAGCATGGTCGCGCCGGTGTTCAGCTCGCGGGCGACGCCCTGGGTGCTGAAGCGGCCCAGGTGCCGCACCGACCCGCCGCGCCGCAGCGGGCCGAGGATGCCCAGCACCAGGCCGTGCACGTGGAACAACGGCAGTCCGTGGACGAGGACGTCGTCGCCGGTCCACTGCCAGGCGTCGGCCAGGGCGTCCAGGGTGCTCGCGATGGCCCGGCGGGGCACGACGGCGCCCTTGGGCGGGCCGGTGGTGCCGGAGGTGTAGACGATCAGGGCCGGGGCGCTGTCGTCGGCGGGCTCCACGGGGGCGGTTCCGGTGCCGTGCACGTCGACGTCCAGACGGGTCAGGGCCCCTACGGACGCGGGGAGTTGGTCGTCGGGCGCCGTGAGCACCAGGCCGGGGGCGCTGTCGGCCAGGATGTGCCCGAGTTCCTTCTCGCCGGACTTGGGGTTGAGCGGCACGGCGGGCACTCCGGCCAGCAGCGCGGCGACGACGGCGACGGCCGTCTCCATCGTGGGCGTCGCCCAGACGGCGACCCGGCGGGCGTCCCCGATGCGTTCGGCCGTCGCACCGGCCGCGGCGGCGAGTTCCCCGTACGTCAGTGAGCGCTCGCCGAACCGCAGGGCGGGCCGGTCGGCCGAGCCGCCGGTCAGGGCCGGGAAGAGAGAGGTCACGCGTCACATCTCCTTAGCTGTCTGCGGGCAGCTGTCTGCCTGCTCCACTGATCGGCGGGTGGGCTGCCCCCAGCCGGGGACGACCGCGACCACGATCTCTCCGTACACCATCAACTGCCGGAAGAAACGCTCGCGGTCGACGTCCGGTGCGCCGTCGGAGGAGAACGGGCTGACGTCGACAGGAGACACACCCGGCGGATCTCGGCCAGCGGCATGCCCAGCCGCCGCAGCCACGCCACCAGCCGGGCCCCCTCCAGCTGCCCGGCCGCGTAGTAGCGGTATCCGGTGTCCGGGTCCACGCGGGCGGGCCGCAGCAGGTCCAGCTCGTCGTACAGGCGCAGTGCCTTCGGCGAGAGCCGGCACGCCCTCGCGAACGCGCCGATCGTCAGCATGGCCATGCGACCCCCTGCGGTCCCGCGCTCCTCGCGCTCGTCCTCGTTCCGCCACCGATGCTGGGGCTTCACCGAAGGTGAAGGTCAAACAGGGTGTCGCGGTTCCGGACGGGATTGTTAGCCTGCGACGGACATCCAATCGATCGTCCGTACGAGGATGGAGTCGCCGTGGCCGGCACCCCGCGCATCGCCGTCGTCACCTACGACCCCCGCGGCGAGGAGCACAAGGACCGCGACCTGCCCGTGCTGGTGCGGGCGCTGCGGGACGCCGGGGCCGACGCCGTCGCCGTTCCCTGGGACGGCCCGGACGTGGACTGGGCCGCCTTCGACCTCGCCCTCATCCGCTCCACCTGGGACTACAGCTGGCGCGCCGAGGAGTTCGCGGCGTGGGCCGAGCGGTGCGCGAAGACGACCCGGCTCGCCAATCCGGCCGGTGTCGTGCGGTGGAACGCCGACAAGCGCTACCTCGGGCGGCTCTCGGAGGCCGGAGTGCCCGTCGTGCCCACCCGGTACTTCGCGCCCGGCGACCCCGTCGCCCTGCCCGCCGACGGCGAGTACGTCGTGAAGCCCGCCTCCGGGGCCGGTGCCCGGTACGCCGCCCGCTACCCGGCCGGGGAGCGGGACGCCGCCGTGCGGCAGGCCGAGCGCATGCACGCCGAGGGGTTCACCGTCATGGTGCAGCCCTACCTGACCGGCATCGACACCCACGGCGAGCGGGCCCTGCAGTTCTTCGGCGGGCGCCTGCTGCACGCGAGCGTCAAGGGCGCCGTCCTCGCGCCGGGCACGCCGTACGACGCCGACAAGGTCGCCCACCCCGACCTCCGCCCCTGGGAGCCGGCCGCCGCCGAACTGGCCGTCGCCGAACGGGCGCTGGCCGCCGCACCCGGGGGCGCGGACCTGCTGTACGCGCGCGTGGACCTGGTCACCGGGCCGGACGGCGAGCCGTGCGTGATGGAGCTGGAGCTGATCGAGCCGAACCTGTTCCTCCATCTGCATCCGGACAGCCTGCCGAGAGTGGTGGAGGCGGTGCTGGCCGCCGCCGGCTGAGCACGACAAGCGGGGCATACGCCCCCGGGTGAGGCTTTTGGTGTAGTGGTACCACCATGCCCCCCGAGCAACGGACCTGGGCACCGCTGCTCGCGGTGTGCGCCGGGTACTTCATGGTGATCCTCGATGTGACGGTCATCAACGTCGCCGTGCCGGTGGTCGGGCGGGAGCTGTCGGCCTCGCTCACCGGCATCCAGTGGATCACCGACGGCTACACGCTGGTCTTCGCCGGGTTCCTGCTGACGGGCGGGGCGCTGGGGGACCGGCTGGGCAACCGGCGGGTCTTCTGCTGGGGCGTGGCGGTGTTCACCGCGTCCTCGGCGGCCTGCGCGCTCGCGCCCGGTGCCGCCTTCCTCGTGGCGGCCCGGCTGGTGGAGGGGCTCGGCGCGGCGCTGATCGTGCCCGGTTCGCTGGCCCTGCTCCAGCAGGCCTACCCGGAGCCGGGGGCACGGTCGCGGGCCTTCGGGCTGTGGGGATCGATGGCGGGCATCGCGGCCTCCGCCGGGCCGCTGCTGGGCGGGCTGCTCGTCTCCACGGCCGGCTGGCGCTGGGTGTTCCTGATCAACCTGCCCGTCGGCGCGGCCTGCCTGGTGCTGACGCTGCGGAACGTGGCCCGCTCGCCCCGGCGCGCCGACCGGGCCCTGGACTGGCCGGCGCAGGCCGCCGTCGTCGCGGCGGTGGCCCTGCTGACCGGGGCGCTCAACGAGGCCGGGCGGCGCGGCTGGTCGGACCCGGCCGTGCTCGCCGGTCTGGGCCTGGCCGTCCTGTCCGCCGCGGCCTTCGCCCTGCGCGAGCGGCTGGCCAGGTCTCCCGCCCTCCCGCTGAGCATGCTGCATTCACGCGCCATGAGCGGCGGAGCCGTCATCGGCCTGCTGTTCAACTTCGGCTTCTACGGCATGGTGTTCACCGCCAGCCTGGAGTTCCAGCACCAGCGCGGCTACAGCGCCCTCGGCACCGGTCTCGCGCTGTTCCCGGCGGTGGCGATGACGATGTTCGCCTCGGTCCTGTCCGCCCGGCTGTCCCGCCGGACCGGCGACCGCCCGCTGGTCGTCTCGGGCATGCTCCTGGCCGCGCTGGGCCTGGCCGGCTGGGCCGCGGCCGGTGCCGACCCCGCCTACGGGCTGCTGGTGCTCCCGATGATGGCCGCCGGCTTCGGCACGTCTTTCGCCCTCACCGGCTCCACCGCCACCGTGATGGGCGCCGCGCCCCCGGCCTACTCGGGGGCCGCCTCCGCCCTGTTCAACACCACCCGCCAGGTCGGCAGCGCCACCGGCGTCGCGCTCGGCGGCAGCCTGCTCGCCTCGGCCGCGAACTACGGCACCGGAATCCGGACCAGCATGGGCATCGGCGCGCTCGCCTATCTGACGGCGGCGGTCCTCGCGTGGGGCTGCGTACCGGCCAGGACCCGGCACACGGACACCTCCTGAAGACGCATGGGCCTCAGATGTGAGCGCCGGTGACGGCCACCCGCTGCACCAGCCCCCAGGTGAACTCCGCGACGGCCTCCCGCCGGACGCCCTCGGCGTCGGGCGCGGTGAACGCCAGTCCCCACCGGGTCGGGGCCGTGCCCTCCAGGGGGCGTGCCGGGGCGAAGGCGCGGGCCGCCTCGTCGACCGTGCAGGACCAGGGGGTGAGGTCGTCCAGCGTGCGCAGCCCGGGGCCCTTCGCGCCCGGGGCGCGGACCAGCCACTCGTTCCACACCGCGCGGTTCGGGGCGGTCAGCACCTCGAAGCGCAAGGAGGGCCAGAGCGGCACCGGCCACAGCCAGGCCTCGCAGTCGAGATCGCCGATCCGGCGCGGCGTGCGGGACTCCGGTTCGCCCAGCACCGAACGGTAGCGGGAAAGCGGCGCGCGGGAGCGCGGGGAGCGGACCATCGCCTGCCACCGCCGGTTGGCCTCGCGCATGTCCGCGATCGACACCCCCAGCTCATGGCGGGCGTCCTCCACCAGGCCGGGGTTGTGGTCGGCCATGCGGCGCAGCAGCACCAGCTGGAAGTCGAGCGGGGTGAAGGGGCTAGCGGGGTGCTTTGCGGAGGGCATGGGTCCCATCGTCGCCCACCGGGGTCCTGCCCGGACGGCGGCCGTCGGGGAGGAACAGGACGGAGTTGACGTAGCGAGGGCCCCGCAGGAGCGGGGAGGGCAGGACGCGGCGGAGCAGGCCGTGGGAGACGACGTACGACGCGCGGGCCTGGTGGTCCTCCAGCGGGAACTTCGACAACGGCACCCAGGTGTCGCCGGGCAGGACCCAGCCGTCGTAGCCCAGCAGGGACAGATAGGTCACCACCGGCGCGATCGGCTGGATGCGCGACTCCAGCTCCACGAACAGGGCCGGCCGGTCGCGGGCCAGCAGACCCGTCGCGCCGCGCAGCACCGCCGGCTCGTTGCCGTCCACGTCGATCTTGATGAAGCCGACGTCGCGCAGGCCCAGCTCGTCCAGCGTGACGCAGGGGACGTCCAGCGCGCGGCCGTGGATGTCGCGGCGGACCAGCGAGGACACGCCCCGGTCGCCCGAGTCGTCCGAGGGCAGCCACAGGCGGGCGATGCCCGGCCGGTCCGAGGCGGCCGCCCGGACCACCCGGACGTTCGCCGGGGCGGCGGCGACCAGCAGCCGGGCCAGATGGGGCACCGGCTCGACCGTCACGACCCGCTCGGCGAGGCCCGACAGACGGTGGGTCCAGGGCCCGTACCAGCCGCCGACGTCCACCGCCGTACGGCAGCCCGGCGGGCACAGCTCGGCGAGCCGTGCCAGCTCCGGTTCGAACCGGGGGTAGAGCGCCCGGGCCGCCGCGGCCACCAGGCGGGTGGGCAGCAGAGGGGCGACACGGGCCGCCAGGCTGGTCACGGTGCCATCCTCTTCAGGAGTTCCTCGTGCTCGTCGTCCGGCACCTGTTCCCCCGAGGACGGCAGCAGCTGCGGAATGCCGTCGGTGATCGGGTAACGGCGGTGCAGGCGCGGGTTGTACAGCGCCTCCTCCTGCCCGGCCTCCTCGGCCAGCAGGTGCAGCGGGCCCTTGTCGAGCGGGCACGCCAGGATCTTCAGCAGCGGGTCGTCGGGCTTCATGGGGATGCGAGCTCCTTGGCGGGTGGGGAGGGTTGGGGAGCGGTGTCGTGCTTCGGCATGGTCAGCAGGACGGCGACCGCCAGGGCCGTGCCCGCCACCCGCAGCGCGAGCCGCAGGGGCTCGTCCGGCAGCGCTTCGCCGAACGACAGCGTGCCGAGCACCGCCGTGAACAGGGACGTCACGGTCGTGCACACCGGCACGATCAGCGAGGCCCGGCAGCGTTGCAGCGCCGCCTGGGACATGACCAGGCCGAACACGCCGGTGAACAGCAGCAGATACGGATAGGGGGAGCTCAGCAGGTCCACGAGGGCGCCGCCGATCCCGTGGGTCGTCAGATGGCCGGAGACGCCCTTGATGGCCAGCGAGCTGACCCCGTACAGCAGGCCCACGGCCACGCCGTACTCGACGCCGGTCGTGGGCCGCCGGTGCCGGTTGCGCGTGCGCCGCTCGGCCGAGCCGTACAGCCATACCCCGGCCGCCAGCGCCGGTACGCACACCAGCAGGATCAGCTGGTAGGGCGCGTCCTGGCTGACGGTGTCCGAGCCCTCCCGCAGCGACAGCACCACCATCAGCAGCGCCAGCAGGATCGCGCCCAGCGCGTACCGCTCCCGGCCGGACGTCTCCTCCCCGAGCAGCCGCGCCGACAGCAGCACGAGCAGCACCAGGCCGGAGACGAAGATGCCCTGGGCGGCGGCGATCGGCAGGGTGCGGTAGACGACGAGCTGCGCGGCGAAACCCGCGGCCAGGGCGAGGGACCCGCCGATCCACAGCGGGCTTCCGAGGACGAGGCGCAGCAGCCGGGCCGGTTGCCGGATGCTCACCTCGGGGAGCGAGGTGAGCGCCCGTTTCTCCAGCACGAAGCCCAGGCTGTACAGGGTGTTCGCCAGCAGCGCCGCGGCCACTCCCCACCACATGGGCTACGTCCTCCTGGCATGCAGCAGCAGGATCGACGCGAGCTGCGGCCGGGCGCAGGCCAGCCGGTCCAGCGGGCGCAGCGGGCGTGGCACGCCGTGGAAGGGAGCCCCTTCGAGCCGTTCGACCGTGAATCCGGACGCGGCGACGAACTCCCTGAGAGCCCGGGCGGTGTAGAGCCGCAGGTGTCCCACGACCTCCTTGCCCGGGCGGCCGTGGATGCCGCGCAGGCTGACCTCGGAGAACACCGGCTGCACGCCGGCCAGCAGCAGGCCGCGGTTGTACCAGGCGGCGAGGTTCGGCGTGGACAGCATCAGATGCCCGCCGGGGCGCAGGATCCGGCGGATCTCGTCGAGGGCCGCGTCCGGGTCGACGAGGTGCTCGATGACCTCGCTGAACAGCACGGCGTCGGCCGAGCCGGACGCGAACGGCAGTCCGCCGCCGGTGAGTTCGCCGCGCACCGCGTACGGGATGCGGGTGCGGGCGCGGCGCAGGGCGTCCTGGGACCAGTCGACGCCGATGACGCGGTGGCCGGGCAGGAGCGGGGCGGCGGTGGCGGCGGCGGTTCCGTCCCCGCAGCCGATGTCGAGGATCGTCCGCGGGCTCGCGGTCGCCGGGCCGTTCAGGGCGCGGGCCAGCATGCGGGCCTGACGGAGGCTGCGCGGGGTGCCGGAGGCGACGGGCACGGCGGGGTTCTCGTAGAAGTCGCGCAGGTCGCGGGGTGGGGGTCCGGTGGTGGTCGGTGTGGTCACGGGGTCACCTCCGTGGTGTGCAGGTAGTGCTCGAAGAGGTCGCGGAGGTGGGCGCCGTCGCCGTGGCTGAGCAGCGCCTTCGACCAGCGCAGGGCCAGATGGAGGCGGCCCGCGGTGGAGGCGGTGGTCACGGTCAGGCCGCGCGGCATGCGGGCCGGGGCGGAGAACCAGACGGCGTGCGCGCGGCCCGCCTCGTCGCCGAAGTCGAGAGGGTAGGGGATGCGGCCGATGTTGCTGAGCAGGGTGGTCGACGTCCAGGGCGCGGCGGCTCTGCGCAGCGTGCGGGTGAGGGCGGCGCGGGCGGTGACGGGCGCCCAGGGCGCGGTCAGGAGGGCGGCGCCGTGGCCCAGCTGGGGGCGGGGGAGGGACTTCAGGGCGCGGGTCCGCTCCGCGGTGCGGCGCAGCAGGGCCGGCATGTCGGTGACGTCCAGTTCCCGCGGCGCGTACGGGACTTCCACCAGGCGGGTGCCGTTGCCGATGGGCATCGTGGTGTCGCGGGGGCGGTCGTCCACGGGCATCGTGATGCGCAGGGGGCGGGGACGGGCGCCGTGCTCCCTGTTCCAGTGGGCGATGGTCAGGGCCGTGGTGACCATGAGCTGGTCGTTGACGGTGTACGGGGAGCCCTTGGGGCGGTGCGGGAGGGGCAGCTCGGCGACGAGCATGCCGTTGCCGGGGGAGGGGTCGGGCGTGCCGTGCGCCACCCGCGCCGGGGGCGACCAGTTGGCCGGGGTGTCCGGGGGGTCCTGCCGGGGGTCGGTGGGTCGGGCCGGGGGTGCCGCCGGGGCGTTGTCCCGGCCGCCGTACAGCTCGGCGACCGTGGCCAGGACGCGGAGGCAGGCCGGGCCGTCCAGGGCGGTGTGGTTGATGGTGAGGAGGAGGACCGAGTCCACCACCTCCAGCCGGACCGGCGGGGACGCCGACAGGGGCGGGGCGGCCGCGAGGGCCCGGGCCCGGGCGTCGGGCAGGGCTCGGGGGCCCGGCGGGGCGAAGGTCACCACCTCCACGTCCGGCTCCGCCGTCAGCTCCCACTCGTACCTGCGCCGGTACCACGGCCCCCGCGCCTCCCGCATCAGGATCCGCGGATGCCGGTGCAGGGCCTCCAGGAAGGCCTTGCGCAGCCGTGCCCGGTCGAGGGGGCCCGGGAGGTGGACCTCGATGTGGACGGTCTCCGGCTCCTCCTCCTGGAGGCAGTGCCGGGAGACCTCGTCCACCACCGGGAACGGAATGCGTACCGGTGCCGTCATGCGGTCTTGCCCTCCCCCGTTTCCGTCCTCGGCAGCTGTTGCGTCGGCGCCTGCGGGCCCGGTCCCTCGCGCAGGCTCACCAGGCCCGCGAACAGGCCGATCAGCGCCAGCAGCTGGGCCAGATGCCCGAACGCGCCGTCACCGGCGCCCACCGGCTCCCCGGCCCCGGAGGCCGCGACGATCCCGGCTGCGGCCAGGGCGGCGAACGCGATCGGCACCAGCAGGGTGTGCCGTCGCGCGGCGAGCAGCGCCAGGGCCGGGACCAGCAGCGCGAACCAGCCCGCGATCACCACGGCGACCAGCGTCAGCGCCACCGTGCCGAGCCACAGCCCGGGCAGCGGCGGGGCAGGCTGGGGCGCGTCGGGGTTGGCGGCGCGGCGGCGCCACAGCGCCAGGCCCAGCAGGACCGCGATGCCGGCGCCGCTGCCGATCAGGGCGGCGTCGTACGTCGTGGCCGGCTCGTAGGACAGCTTGACGTCGCCGCCCGCCCCGGCCGGGACCCGCCAGCCCTGCTGCCAGCCGTCCAGCCGCACCGGGGTCAGCTCCTTGCCGTTCAGAGTGGCCTTCCAGCCGTCGTTGAAGTTCTCGTACGTCGTCAGGTACGAGGCGGCGCCCGAGCCCACCGTGACCGCGCGCCGGTCGCCCAGCCAGTCCCGGATCCGCAGGTCACGCCCGGCCGCCGCGGCCTCGGGGACCGTGCCGCGGGTCAGCGTCACGTCCGTGAGCGCGAGCGGGCCGGCGTCTCCGCCCTCCAGCCGGTGCTCTCCGGCCGCGAGCCGCACCTCGGCGTCGCCCCGGCCGTCCTGGCAGAGGGTCACCCGCACGCCCCGGCGCTCCACCAGATCCCGCACGGTGCCCTTCGCGCTCGTCTGGTACAGCTCGCCGTCCAGCGCCACGTCCGGGCCCTTGCCGCACGGCAGGGAGAATTCCCGGGTGCCGTCCGGCTGCGGGGTGCGGTACTGGTCGAGGGACGGGACGTACGCCTCCGTGAGACCCACCGGAAGGCGCAGGTCCTCGTCGGCGACCGGGTTGTGCAGGGTCAGCGGGGCCGTCTCGGTGATCGTGATGTCGAGCCGGTCCGTGGTGATCGGCGGGAAGCGGACCCAGCCGTTCTCGTCGGCGCCGGCGATGGCCGCGCCGTCGGGGGAGCTGATGTGCACCTCGGAGGCGCGGGCGGACAGTCCGCCCGCGGGGGCCAGGACCAGTTCGCCGACCGGCTGCTTGCCCTCCCAGCGCAGGTGGATCGTCGGCCGGTCGCCGGCGATCCACGCCGTCGTCAGGTCGCCGTCGGTGAGGTTGCGCGCCGCGAGGCCCGCGCCGAGGCGCGCCGTGGAGTCTGCGGTGGCGACGATCCGGGCCTGCTGCTCGGGCGCGACCTCGTAGAGCAGCTCGTCGAGTGCCTCGCCCGGCACCGGCACCGCGTTCGCCCGCACCTCGAACGTCCCGGCGGCCGGAGTCGTGAAGCGGCGGTGCAGGCCCGCCTCGGTGCCGGTCGCGGACAGACCCGTCGGGTCGGAGGCGCGGTGCAGGGAGACGACGGTGGCGGCCGACGTGGCGTCCTCGGCGTTCGACGGGAGCCGCAGCAGACGGGTCACCTGCACGTCCGGCAGGTCGATCTCGGAGAACCCGGCGCCGGTGAGACCGGTCCGGCGCTCCACGGAGTCCACGATCGTCAGCTTCATCCAGCCCGTCGCGCCCTCGGGCGCCTTGATCCGCTGCGTCATGCCGTTCGGCTGGAGGAAACTGGTCCTCTCGCCCTTCTCGGTCTCCACCCGCACCTTCGTCGCGGCGGCCCGCACGCTCTCCTGCGGCAGCGGCGTCACCTTGAAGGAGGACGGCATGTCGTAGGAGCCGGTGAAGCCGATGCGCAGCCACTGCCCGTCCGGCGTGTCCGGCGCGCCCTCCGCCCACGCGGTGTCCGGGTTGCCGTCGAAGGCGTTCACGGGGTCGTACTGCGGCAGGTGGAACAGCCAGTTGCCGTACGAGGACGCCGACACCGAGCGGGCGCCGCGCAGTTCGGCCACCGTCTGGTGGTCCGTGCCCTCGGCGGGCAGGATCTGGCGCGGCTTCTCGCCCGGGTCCTGCTGGGCATCCGGCGCGTTGCGCTCGTCGCGCGTGTACGTGTACGACGTACCGGCGTTGACCAGCCCGAACCGGGTGTCCGCCCGCCGCAGCCCGTCACCCACCACCTGCACGGCGGGAGTGCCGAGCCCGGGGTGGTTGTCGCCGGTCAGGACGGTCGCCCGGCCGCGCAGCCGCTCCGCCAGCGGCAGCAGCGCCTCCGGTCCGCCGGACACCACGGCCGTGTCGGAGACCGGGGCGAGTCCGGCCTGCCCGGGGCGGATCACGTCGTCGCCCGTCGGACGGTAGATCTCCACGGCCCGCTGCCGCGGGTACAGCCCCTCGACCTGGAGCGGCGCGTCCTGCGCGATCCGCCCGCCGGTCATCACCGGCCCGAGCCCCGTCACCCGCTCGTACCCCGACTGCTCCAGGGTGCGCTTGACGGTCGTGGTGGGCACGTAGCCGATCTGGTCGGGATCGAGGTCGTTGCGTACGACGACGTAGTACAGCCCCGCCCGGCTCAGGTAGTCGGCCAGGCCCGGCACCTCGGCGCCGGACATCAGCGCCTGCTCGACGGCGTCCATGGCACGCCGGTTGCCGGGCGTGCCGAACGGCACGTAGTCGCGCTGTGCCCAGCGCGACTCGGCGAGCACGTCGAGCGGCTGGTCGATGGGCGAGCCCCAGGTGTACACACCGTGCGCGGTCGCCGGGACGACCAGGGCACGCGAGTCGGGGGAGTACTTCTCCAGCCAGTCGGCCGTGGCCTGCCAGTAGGCGGGGAGCTTCTGGAAGGAACCCGGGTTGAGGATCGAGCCGTTGAGGTAGGGCCACAGCAGCCCCGGCAGGATCAGCACGGCCGCGATCAGCGGGGCGAGGCGCCGGCCGCGCACCTGCCGGGCCCCGCGCGGCTCGGAGGCCACGCCCACCAGATGCGCCAGACCCAGCACGAGCGCCAGCGCCACACCGGTCTGGAACTTGTAGATGTTCCGGAAGGGCGACAGCCACCCGTCCAGCCAGCCCTGCACGACGCCGTGGAACGGCGCCCCGAACGCCCCGCCGTACCCGGCGAGCAGCACTGCCGCGGCCACGAGCACCGTCAGCACCAGCCACCGCCGCTCGGGCATGTCCCGCCGGGCGAGCCCGGCGAGGCCGAGTCCGGCGGCGAGCGCCGAGCACACGATCACGACGACGGAGGAGGCCACGGCCCAGCCGGCCGGCAGCCACGCCTCACCGAGGTGCAGATAGGCGACCCAGTTGCCGGCCCCGCGCAGCGCCTCGGTCGCCGCCATGGTGTCCGTCGTCGTCTGCGAGGTCTCTATATAGGGGAGGAAGTTCTCGCCGTAGACGCCGAGCAGCAGCAGCGGCACCCACCACCAGGCCGTCACCACGATCACGGCGGGTGCCCACCAGACGATCAGCTTGCGCTGCCGCGGGCCGGGCGGCCGGGACAGCAGGTACAGCCCGACCGGCAGCAGCGACGCCAGGGTCGCCGACGCGTTCACTCCGCCCATGAACGGCACGAGCAGCGCCGACCGCAGGGCCGCGACCCGGGCGGCGTACCGCTCGTTCGTCAGCGGCAGCAGCACCCACGGCAGGAACGCCCCCGGCAGCGCGGCGGCCGACGTCGACCCGATCACGGTCGTGAACACCGGCCACAGCGCGTACGCCACCGCACCCAGCAGCCGGGAGGCCCCGCTCCCCACCCGCAGCCGCTCCGCCAGCCGCAGCGCCCCCCAGAAGGCGACGGACACGATCAGCGACAGCCACAGCCGCTCCGCCAGCCACACCGGCAGCCGCAGAAGGTCGCACAGCCAGTAGAACGGCAGCATCGGCCACAGATAGCCGATGTACTGGTCCTGGATCCCGCCGAACCCGGCCCGGTCGTGCCACAACTGGCCCAGATCGGCGAGGAACTGGCCCGGATCGACCGTGACACCGAGCTTGGTGTCGAAGGTCTGCCGCCCCGGCCGCACCGCGAGGAACAACACGAACATCACGGCCCAGAAGCCCATCAGCCAGCGCCGCGACCGCGGGCCGTCGGGCGGGCCCGCGGCGGTCGCGGTGGTGGGGACGGCTGCCGGGGGAGGAGCCTGAACCGTGGTCGTCATGCAGGACACCGCCGCAGAATGAGGAGGAGGTTCCAGGTGGCGAACTCGCGGATGCCGGGCGCCTTGACGACGGCCTCCGCGAGGAACGGCCAGTAGCGGGAGCGTGCCGAGACGACCGTGACGTCGTCCCGGGCGCGCACCTGCCGCAGGGTGGAGCCGATGTGCACGGCGAACAGGTTCTCGCCGAGGGTGTGCTTGGCAGGCATGCCGGTCCGCCGCAGGTAGCGGGCCCGGGCCCGTTCGGCGCCGAGGTAGTGCCACGGGGCCCACTCGTGCCCGCCCCACGGCGACAGCCAGTTGGTGAACGACACGTAGATCAGCCCGCCGGGCCGCGTCACCCGGGCCAGTTCACTGAGGAACGTCTCCGGGTCGGCCACGTGCTCCAGCACGTTGGAGGAGAAGGTGACGTCGGCGACGCCGTCCCGCAGGGGCAGCAGGTACCCGTCCGCGACGACGGCCGAGTCGGGGGGTTTCTCACCGAGTTCGGCCAGGTCGGGCTCGAAGAGGAACGCGTTCGCCCCGCGCCGCCGGAACTCCTCGGTGAAGTACCCGCCGCCTCCGCCGACGTCGAGCACGGTACGCCCGGCGACCGGCCCGTCGTAGGACTCGACCTGGTCGACGGCGTCGCGGGCGAGCAGCGAGTAGCAGGCTTCTGGGTCGTCCTGCTCGTGCAGGAAGGCACGGAACAGGGCGAGAGATCTCCGGAACGAGGGGTCGCGCACAGAGGGGCGCGAGGCTGAGACATCTGCGGGTCCGCCGCGCGGGCGCGTGGGCGGCTTCACGGGGCCCAGCTCCTCACCGCCTCCGTGGCGACCGCCCTGAACTGCCGCACCGTCCGGTCCCACCGGAACTGCGCAGCCCGCTCCCGCGCCGCCTTCCCCATCAACTCCCGCCGTCGCCCGGAGAGGGCCAGCGCGCACCATGCCGCGGCGAAGGAGGACTCGCCCTGCGCGAGGACCCCCGTCTCCCCGTCGACCACGGAGTCCTTGAGCCCCGGCACGTCGAAGGCGACGGCGGGTGTCTCGCGCGCCGCGGCCTCCGTCACGACCAGCCCCCACCCCTCCACCGCGGAAGGGTGCAGCAGCAGCCAGGCCGCGCACAGCAGCCGGTGTTTCTCTGCTTCGGACACATATCCCGTGAACTCGACGCCGGGCCCGGCCAGTTGCTCCAGGCGGCCCCGCTCGGGCCCGTCCCCGACGATCACCAGCCGCCCGCCGGTCACCGGCCGTACCCGCTCCCACAGCCGCAGCAGCAGATCGATCCGCTTGTACTCGACGAGCCGCCCGACGGCGACGAACAACGGCTCCGGTGAGCGCTCGGCCCTCGGCCCCGGCTCCTCGACTCCGTTGTGCACGACGCGGATCCGGTCCCGCTCGACGCCGATCGCCCGCAGCGCGTGCGCGGTCGAGGAGGACACGGCGACGAGCAGGCTCCGCTGCTGCGCCCCGGTCAGCGCCCAGTGTTCGAGTCTTCGGCCGATCCGCGCCGCCGGGGCCAGCGGCCCGCCGAAGCGCATCGGCCACAGGTCCGTGTGGACGTGGTTGACCAGGGTCAGCGTCGGCCCCCGGTGCCACAGCGGCGCCAGGTAGGGCATGCCGTTGCACACCTCGACCAGCAGGTCGCAGTCGCCGATCTGCCGGGTGAAGGCCGACCGGGCGCGCAGATAGTGGCCGTAGGGGCCGCCGGCGGAGACGACCCGGTAGTCGCGGATGGGGGCACCACCCTGCTCGAGCGAAGCCGAGAGCTTGGGGGAAGCCGGCCCTCCGCACAGCAGGGTCACCTGGTGCCCCAGCCGGGTCAGTCCGTCGGCGAGTCGGTCGACCAGCAGCTCGGAGCCGCCGGCGGAGGGGTTGTCCAGATCACGATGGGCGAGAAAAACGATCCGGCGCGGATGTGGGGGGAGCGCCGAGAGGTGCTGCGACGCACTGGGGAGCGCGGCACGCAGCCGGGACGGTACGTGCTGGGGCATGGGTGCTCCAACTCGTGTCGGGGTGCGGAACTCAGCGTGGGGAAACGTGGGGGGGGTGTGGTCGTCACAGGGGGTCGGTCTGTGCGGAGCCTGAGCTCTTCCTGGGAGGGGAGTGTGGACGGGATGTGCTCGGGTGGGGTTGGACAGTTTTCGCCCGGACGTTCGCCACGGCTACTCACCGGCGTGACAATTTCCGGCTTTGTTGGAGCTGACGTCACATCACATCGTGAGGGTGGGCTGGGGCGTACCGGACGTATCGGCCGGAACGGGGCTCTCCGGCTCCTTCCGCCCACGCGCCACGAGAACGCCACCCGCCACCGCCAGCACGAAGCCCCCCGCCGCCGCCCCGATCGGCAGCGTCGTGCCCACCGTCCGCAGTAGCCCGCTGTCCCGCTTCGCCTGCCGCACGGCTTCCTTCTGCGTCGCGGTCGTGAATGAGACCTTCCGGCTGTCCAGCAGCACCGCCGCGTCCTTTTTCCCGCCGGGCGCCCGCAGGGTCCGCTTCGGGCCCGTCTGCGCGTAGATCACACGGCCCGTCGCCTGGTCCACCACCAGCTCGAAACCGTGGTTGGAGTACCACTCCTCGGCCAGCACCTGCGGCCGGTTCGGCTGGTCCACGAGGCTGCCGGGCACCATGCGCGTGCCGGTCTTCGTCGGCGGCACGGAGCCGGTGAACTTGTAGCCCGTGTAGCCCTGGACCTTCGCGGTGCCCCGGTAGCGCAGGACGACCGTGTCGCCGAGCGTGTTGTCCCACCACTGGTAGGAGCGTTTCTGCACGTCGAAGGGGAACTTCAGATACGCCTCGCCCTCGATGTAGGGCTTCTCCCCGCAGCAGTGCACGGGCCGTGTGGTCTTCCGGTCCATCACCCAGCGGTGCGGCACGAAGTCCAGCGCGTCGTGCGGATCGGCGGCCGGCAGCGACTTGTCGGTGTCGACCGTGGTCGTCACGTCCCAGACGGCGTTGCCGCTGCGTTCGCTGTCCTCGACGTTGCCCCGCACCCGCTGGGTCACGGTGATCTTCCGGTCGGGAACCGTCTCGATCCGGTCAGTGTCGAAAACGCTGCCCCGGCCGGTGTAGACGGCGGTGGTGTCGATGTCGATCGGGTTCACCGCTGCACGGGGCTCCACGTACCAGGCGAGCAGGGGCGCCAGCACCAGCAGGAACGTACCGAGACCCAGCAGGACCAGGGAAAAGGGAGAGGTTGTACGGCGCATCCGGGCACTCCAGTGGCTTGGGACGGCTCGACGTACGAGAGGGCCGGCACGGCGGCGGAATGCGCACGTGCGGTTGGGCCGGGAACCGTAGGCGGCTCTTGACGGGGTGTCAATGCTTGTCGAGACTGGGCGCGACAGGCAGGGACGGGACGCCGAGGTGGGGAAACCTCCGGACGATCTCCGGACGAATCCGGACAGAGAGGCTGACCCTGCGATGTCGAGACTGCTCGCTGCCGCGCTGACCGTCGCGCTCGCCGCCGCCCTCGCCGTGGGCGCCGCGCTGGGCGTCGTCGCGCTGCTCGAAGCCACACCCGACCAACCGAACACCCCCCTGATCACGTACGAGCAAACAGGGCAGGGGAGTTGACCGTGACGGCCGCCCGCACCGCAGCCGCCCTCTCGACGCGCTCGGCCTGGCACGAGGTACCGCGCTTCCAGGTACGCCGGTTCGCCGCGATCGCCATGGCCGAGGCGCCCGCCCTCGCCGAGGAGATCCTCTGCGAGATCCAGCGGGAGTACCCGCACCTGCCCGTCGTCCTCGACGACTCCGGCGAGCCGATGGCCCTGGTCGGCATCCGCCGTGCCATCGAGGTCTTCGTGCAGCACCTGGAGCACTCGGAGGGGCGTCCGACCGTCCCGCCCGGCGTCTTCCAGGACTTCGGCCGCGGCGAGGGCCTCAACGGCCGCTCCCTCGACTCCCTCCAGGCCATCTACCGCATGGGCGTACGCCTGGCCTGGCGCCGCTTCGCCGACATCGGCCAGCGCGTGGAGATCCCGCCCCCGGCCATGTACGAACTCGTCGACGCGGGCTACGAGTACCTCGACGGCCTGGTCGACCAGTCCGTACGCGGTTATGCCGAGGCAGCCGCCCGCCAGGCCGGGGAACGCCTGCGCCTGCAACGCCGCCTCATGGAACTCCTCCTCGCCGAGCACCACCGCGGCGACCCCTCCGAGGCCCTGACCGAACGCGCCGCCCGGATCGGCTGGCCCTTACCGGCCAAGGTCGCGGTCGGCGTCCTGCTCCGCCCGGCCCGCGAGGCGATGGCCCCCGCGGTCGGCCAGGGCGTCCTGCTGGACATGGAGTACGAGCAGCCCCGCATGGTCGTGCCCGAGCCGGACGCGGCGGGCCGGTCCGAGCTCATGCACCGGGCCCTGGCCGGCTGGTCCGGCGCGATCGGCCCACCGGTCCCGCTCACCGAGGCGGCCAAGTCCCTGCGCTGGGCGGAGGCCGCGGTCCGCCTGATGGAACGGGACCTCCTGCCCTCCGGCGAGGTCCTCTACTGCACCGAGCACACCGAGGCCCTGGTCCTCCTCCAGCCCGAGGAGCTCATCGACGACCTGGCCCTGAGGTGCCTGGCCCCCCTCACCCACTGCGGCCCCACCCACGCCCGCCGCCTCGCCGAAACCCTCCTGGCCTGGCTGGAAACCCGAGGCGGCGCCCCGGAGGTCGCCACCCGCCTGGGCGTCCACCCCCAGACGGTCCGCTACCGCCTGCGCCAGATCCGCGAACTCTGGGGCGACGAGATCGACGACCCCGACCGCCGCTTCGAACTGGAACTGGTGCTGCGGGCGCAGCGGTTGCGGGGGGAGCTGGGAGGGATGGGAGGGCGGCGTGCCCGGTAGCGGCGCCGCCCCGGCGTCATACCGTGGCCCGCTCCCTCGCCGCGGTCCGCCCGGATGCGGGAGCGTCCAAGTGGGCCACCACCGAGGTGTGGAAGCGGTGCACGGCGTCGTCGACGCTCCGGATGAACCCGGACTCCGCGCTGCCGCGGCCGCTTCCCATGCCCTTGAAGAGTGACAGCCGGAACCCGGTGATGCGGGTCGAGCCGTCTTTCGGCAGCAGATCCCCCGGTTCGGGACGCAACCGCTCCAGCGTGCCCCGCGGGCCGCCCGCATCGCCCTCCACAAGAGTCTCGACGTGCAGGTCCGCCGGCGCCTCGGCGAGACGACGGACCAGGCGCTTGGCCCAGGTCAGTGGGTAGCCCTGCTCGGGCGCCGGGATCTCCACGGACGTGCGCAGCTTGGCGGTCCGCAGATCGGCGCTGATGGTCAGCAGGCCGGGTGCCCCCTCGACCCGCAACTCGGCCTGAAGCCTGCCCTCCAGGCACAGCTGGTCCGCCAAGCGGGCGCGGCGGGCCCCGGGGTCGGTACCTCGCCGGGAACGCTGGGCGGGCAGCACCTTCTGCCCCAGCTCGCCCCCGAGCCGCAGGCACACCTGCCGGATGAGCCGCTCCCAGCTTTCCACGACCTCCAGGGCGCGGGGGTCGCCCTGGCAGAGGGTCTCGTCGTTGATCCCGTTGCGCACGGGCACCCATGCTGCGCCCATGTTCTGAAAGCCGTGGCAACCGGAGTTGTCGTGCTGGAGGTAATGGAGCAGATCCTGGAGCAACCAGGTGCGCGCCGCGTTGCCGACACCCTCGTGCCGGATCAGCATCTGGGCCTGGTGGGCCACTTCGGCCCAGGACAGGTGCCAGAGCGCCACCTGGTGCTTGCGGCGCCGGTCGATCTTCACGTCGACCAGGGGGCTGCCCTCCAGCGCCACGTCGTTCGACAGGGTGATCACGGCCTCGTAGCCACGCCGGGCCGCGATGTCCATGTACGCCTGCACCTGGTCGGACTTCAGGGGATTGCCGTTGGTCTTGGTCTCGACGAGGGCCGTCCACAGCTTGCCCGCGCGCTCGACGCGAATGACTCCGTCGGGGCGCCGTGGTGTGTCCCCGTGCGGCAGGGAGACTTCGGTGAACGTCTCCATGCGGCCGGACGGCGCGCCGAAGGGAGCGGTGACGCGCCGGCCGAACCGCGGCACCTGGGCCATCACCGACAACAGCACCGACGTGGCCCGCGTCTCCCGGTCCCGGTCGTTCTTGAGCGCAGACACCGGGAAGAGCCGGGCCTGTCTCCAGGACTCGTTCTCCGCCAGACTCTTCACGGGCGCCTTGCATGGTGTGACCCGCTTCTTCGCGGTGCGGGGCCGACCGGCCCGCTTCTTCGGCGGGGCCTGTTCCTCGGCCGGCGGGCGCGGTGCGGGGACCGCCTCCAGCGTCGCCTGCGGTGGAGTACCGGGGGAGCTCACGATGAGCTCCGGCGCCGCCTCCGTCGCGGACTCCGCCTCGTCGTCCTCGATGTCGACGCCGAAGTCCGTCGCCAGCCCCGCCAGCCCGCTCTCGTACCCCTGACCGACAGCCCGGAACTTCCACTCCTCGCCCCGCCGGTACAGCTCACCGAAGATGATCGCGCTCACCTGGCCGGCGTCCTCGATGACGAACCGGAGGAGGCTCTCGCCCACGGCGTCGGCCAGCGTCACCTTCAGGCCGTCCAGTTCGCCGAAGCGCGCCCCTTCGTAGCGGCTCGCGGCCACGACGATCCGCTCCACCTCCGCCGGTACCGCGGTCAGGTCGAAGCTGATCCGGTCCTCGCTGCCGTCTCCCGTCGGCTCCTTGCCGAGAAGCTGCACGCTGCCGTCGGCGGCCACCGGGTTGTTGTAGAAGTAGAAGTCGGCATCGCTGCGTACCTTGCCGTTCCCGTCCAGCAGCAGGACGGACACGTCGGCGTCGCCCTCCCCGGTCGGGCTGGACCAGCCCAGGCTGACGATCGCGGAGCCGATGTTCTCGCTCAGGGCCGTTAAGGACACGTTCGAGCCCATGGTCATGTCACGCACAGAAATCCCCCACCTCTGCGACACCTGTGACGTGTCGCACACCGGGCACTTTAATGGGCACACCACGCGCATGTGGGGCGCTCGTGGGATTCCGCTCGCAGGGCCTCCGCCCATTGCCCGGACATACCTCTATGGCTAGCCTGTGTTCGTCATGCCGATCGCCTGTTGAAATATCGAACACAGGCGCCTGAGACATATAGGGAGGGGGCCGGTCGTGGGACGCCTCGTACCAGCCGTGACCCGGGCTCTCGACATTCTGGAGCTCTTCCTCGACGGGGACGGCACGCTCTCCGCCCCCGACATCGTGCGCAAGCTCCAGCTGCCGCGCACCACCGTGCACGAGCTGGTGACCACGCTCGCCGCCCGGAAGTACATCGTCCCGATGCCCGGTCAGCCAGGACGCTACCGGCTCGGCGTACGGCCGTACCAGCTCGGTGCCCGGTACTCCGAGCAGCTCGACCTCGCGGCCGAGGGACAGCAGGTCGCCCGGTCCGTCGCCGAGACCTGCGACGAGACCGTGCACGTGGCGATCCTGGAGGACACGGACGTCATCTACATCGCCAAGGTCGACTCCACGCACGCCGTGCGGATGGTGTCGGCGGCCGGGCGCAGGCTGCCCGCCCACTGCACCTCCGTCGGCAAGATGCTGCTGGCCTCCCTTCCCGAGCCGGAGCTCACCGCGCGCATCCCGGACAACGCCCGGCTGGTCGCGATGACCCCCAACAGCATCACCGACCCGGGCGCGCTGCGCGAGGCCCTGGCCGAGATCCGTGAGCGGGGCCTCGCCGTGGAGAACCGCGAGTCCAACCCGGACGTGTCCTGCGTGGCCGCGCCGGTCCGCGACCGCACCGGGCAGGTCGTCGCCGCCCTGTCGATCTCCGTGCCCATGATCCGCTGGAGCGAGGAGCGCCGCCCCGAGCTGGAGCAGCTCGCCGTCAAGGGCGCCGCCGAGCTGTCCGAGCGCCTCGGTCACCGGGGCGTGGCATGACGGCGCCGTACGAGGTCGCGGTGCGGGCCGAGGCCGAGCTCGGCGAGGGCCCCACCTGGGACGCGGCGGCCGGCCGGCTGCTGTGGATCGACATCCTCGGCTCCCGCCTGCACACCTACGACCCGGCCACCGGGCACCGCACGGTCCGCCGCACGGAACAGCACATCGGCGCCGTCAAGCCGCGCGCCGGCGGCGGTCTGGTGCTGAACCTGCGCGACGGGATCGGCCTCCTCGGCCCGGACGACGGCTTCCGCTGGCTCCACCACGAGCCGGTCCCCGGCCGCCGCGCCAACGACGCCGCCGTCGCGCCCGACGGCGCCCTGTGGGCGGGCACGATGCGCTACGACGAGGCGCCGGGGGGCGGCACGCTGTCCCGCGTCACCGGCGAGGGCACCGTGGACGTCGTGCTCGACGACGTCGCCGTCAGCAACGGCACGGGGTGGAGCCCCGACGGGCGGCTCATGTACTACATCGACTCCCCGACCCGCCGGGTCGACGTCTTCGACCACGCGGACGGGCGCGTCTCCGGACGGCGGACCCTCGCCGGGATCGAGGAGAGCGCGGGCTTCCCGGACGGGCTGACCGTGGACGCCGAGGGGTGCGTGTGGGTCGCCCTGTGGCAGGGCTCGGCGGTGCGGCGGTACACGCCGGACGGCCGGCTGGACCGGGTGATCGAACTGCCGGTGCCACTGGTGACGGCCTGCGCGTTCGGCGGGCCCGACCTGACCGACCTGTACATCACCACGGCCCGTGCCGGGCTGACCGGGCCGCCCGCGCTCGCGGGTTCCCTCTTCGTGGTGCCCAGGGCGGGCAAGGGACTGGCGCAGCCCGCGTTCGCCGGCTGACCGGACCGCGGGAAGGGCCGGGGCGTCCGCGCGTGCGGAGACGGGGAGCGGCCCGGGCCGGGCCGCCCCGCTCTCAGCGTCCCGTCCGGTCCAGCCGCCGCAGGACCGCCCGCTCGTCCTCCGTCAGCGGCGCCCCCACCGCCGCCGGCAACGGCGGCCCGCTCAGCGTGGCCAGGACCGTCGAGGGCCGTAGCAGCCGCGTCGGCCCGGTCGTCATGCTCATCACGTCCCAGACCGCCGACGCCGCCGTGTACGAACCGGTCGCCGTGCGGATCATGCGGCGGGTGTAGGCGGTGACCATACGGTCGACGACCCCGGGCGAGCCCCCGCGCGTCCCGGGGTACCAGACGTCCTGGCTCACCGCCATCGTCCACGCGGCCTCCACCGGCCTGGCCACCCGCCGCTGCACACGCCGGGCGAGCCCGGGCTCGCCGAGGCCGGACCGCCTCAGCTCGCGGTCCAGCTCCCGGGCGCCCAGCGCCGCCACCGACATGCCCTGCCCGTAGGCGGGGTTGAACGTGGCCAGCGCGTCACCGAGGACGACGAGGCGGTCGGGCCAGGAGCGCACCTTCTCCAGGTACCGGCGGTGATTGCTGGTGCTGCGGCTGACATGGACCTCGGTGAGCGGTTCCGCGCCGGAGATCAGCCGGCCCACGATGGGGTCGGGCAGGTCCAGGGTGTACCGGAGGAACGCGTCCGGGTCGGACGGCGGTTCGCCGCCGCCCCGCGTGCCGGCGAGGCTGACCATCCAGCGGTCGCCCTCGATCGGCAGCACCATGCCGCTGCGGCCGGGCCGCCCCTGATACGGATCGGCCTGCACCATGGCCAGGGGGAAACTCCCGGCCCCCTCGGGAGTGCGGTAGAGCCGGGTGGCGTTCACCAGGCCGGCGTCCACCGTCTTCTCGCGCACGTCGTCCACGCCCAGCCGCGCCAGCCAGGTCACGATCCGCGAGCCGCGTCCGCTCGCGTCCACCACGAAGTCGGCGGCGAGGTCCTCCTCCCCGGCGGCGGTCGAGAGGCGCACCCCGGTCACCCGCTGCCGCGAGCCCGTCAGCTCCAGCACCCGCGCCTTGCGGACGACCACCCCGGTGCTGTCCAGCACGGCGCCCCGCACCGCCCAGTCGAGCAGCGCCCGGGTGCAGGTCAGCATCCGCGGTCCGGGGTGACGCCAGCGCCGGAACCAGCCCTCGGGCGTGAGGGCGACCATGCCCGAGCCGAGCGCTATCTCGTGCGCACCGGCGGCGAGCAGGTGCTTGCGCATGCTCACGCCCGGCACCAGCTCCTCCATGGGGGCCAGGCCGCCGGCCATGAGGAGATGGGCGTGACGTCCCTGCGGCAGGCCCTTGCGGTGCTCCGGCCCCTCGGGCAGATCGTCGCGGTCGAGCACGACCACCTCGTCCGCGACGGCGGACAGGGCCGCCGCGGCCAGCATGCCGGCCAGCCCCGCACCGATGACGACAGCTCTACGCGACATGCGACTCCCCGCACTCAGCCATGAAGGCTCCTCCGCCCTGAGGGCATTCCCCGGCGTCCGGCCACAGCCGCGCGGCACACAACACCCGTCCGCCGGCACCGGTTTCGAGCCATACGGGCCTCGTTCCGGACGGCTCTCACCGTACCTTCACGTACCGTCCGCGGCCCCCGTGCGGGTCTCGTCCGTGCATTCCGCCGGGCACGACGGGCGTGGTCAGCCGGTGAGCGACCTGCCGTCCGTGTGGTCACGCGCCAGGGCGCGGATCGCCCTCAGGTCCTCCGCGCGGCGCAGGGCCCGGGACACGGCGCCGATCTCGCGCAGCAGGTCCGTGGTGTCACGGGCACCGGTGCCGTCGTCCTCCCGTGTCCGGTTCCTGGCGTCGGCCGCGTCCAGGATCGCCGCGGTGGCGGCGAGTGTCTTCGCCAGGCCGGGCGGGTGGCCGAGGGCGAGGGCTGCGTCGTGGAGCCGTTCGCGCCGGTCCTCGTCGATGTGCCGGGCGAGCGGCAGCAGCACGTCGCGGATGAACGTCTCCCGGCGGACCAGTCGCAGCTCCGGCGTCGCGCGCAGCAGGAACGGGACCCCGGTGCCGTTGACCGTCCTCATCAGCTGGTACAGCGGCCGCAGTTCGTGGAGGGCGAGCCGGACGTGCCAGCGGCCGTGCAGGTACTGCCCGGCGTGCGGGAGGATGAAGCCGACCGCGATGAGCACGGCGGACAGGCAGGCCAGCGGCGGGGCGACGGCCGTGCTCAGCCAGTCCACGTTCCGTCCGGACCAACGGGCCACCACGGCACTGATCTTGGCGGCGTCGAAGAGCAACTGCGCCGCGTAGCCCACGCCGAGGAACTTCAGCCCCCAGCGCAGCAGCGAGTCGAGCCCGTCGGTGCGGACCCAGTTCCAGATCAGCCCGTTGGTGACCAGCGCGGCCACGGTGTGCGCGAGCAGGTAGAGCACGATCACCTCGCGCATGTACGGGGTGTTCGCGTAGTACGTGTCGAGATCCCGCAGCCGCTCCACCGGCACGTCCGCGAGGGCGAACAGCACCCACATCGCGACGATCACGCCCGAGTAGACCGCCACGACCCCGCGCATCGCGCGCCGGGTGCGGTCCGAGCGGTCGGACAGACCGTTGCGCCAGGAAATGATCAGCAGCAGGCAGAAGGCGCAGAACGCGGTGAGCAGCGAGTAGACCCAGGGGCCGGAGAAGTTCGCCACCCCGGTGAGCCGGTTGACCCGGGCGATGGTCGACGGCGCCACGAAGACGAACACCGCGCAGGCGAGCAGCAGCAGCCCGCCGACCGCGCGCAGCATCGGGTCCCTCCAGAGCCGGATGATGCTCGGCAGCTTGATGGCCAGGGCGGCGGCTAGGACCCCCGCGGGGATCCACCAGAAGTTCGGGTAGAACTGGTTGACGAACTCGGCCGGGGTCAGCGCCACCGACGTCACGGTGCCGCACCTCCTCGCGGCCCCCGGTAGTACAGCGACCGCTGCACGGGTTCGAGGGGTACGTCCGGCTCCCGCCCACCCGGCAGCAGCGACCGGCACCCCGCCGCCAGCCGGTGCCCGAAGGCGTCGGCCTCGGCCTCGTCCCGCTCCCGGGAGCCGTTGCGGGCGGCCACGGCCAGCGCGACGTCCTCCCACCCCGGCCGGTCGGCGAACGCGTGGGCCGCCGCCGCACCCGCCCCGTGGTGATGCCCGTGCCCGGCGTGCAGGTGCCACAGCTCGTGCCCGAGGATCACCAGCTGCTGCACGTCCTCGGCCCGTTCCTCGACGATGACCAGGTCGAAGTCCTGGAACTCCACCCACAGGCCGGTCACTTCGATCTCGTCCGGGAAGCGCTCGAACCGCAGCTCGACGGGCCGTCCGCCGCGCCGCCTGCTCATCTCCTCGCAGAGCGCCCGGCACAAGGCCCGTACGTCGGTGGGGTACTCGGGTCTTTTCCGCACCGCGGTGGCGAGCTCGGCGGCCAGGCCGCGCATGGCCGAGCCACTGCGTGAGCGCCTGAGCGCGGCGGCGATTCGGGCGGCCCTGACCCGCGCGCCCGCGATGTCCATCGCTCCCCCTTCTCGCCGCCGGCCGACGGCCTGTCGGCGTCCCCGAGACTACGCGCCCGAAAGTGTGCGCGTCATGCGATCCGACGTCCGATGTTCAAAGGGGAACGACCGTTCCTGTCCGGAAAAGTCCCGACCGAAGTCTGGCCGGACCATTGACGTGCAAGCGCTTCGAATTTACGGTCCCGTTCGAAGTAACGAGCGCTATCCGAAATATCGAACGGATCTCCGTCATCGATCGTAAGGGCAGGGCATGGGACGACCTGACCTGAATCGCAGGCAGCTTCTCGGCGGGCTCGGCGGACTCCTCGTCGCCGGCGGCTTCGGCTTCGCCGCGCTCGGCACCGGAGCCGACGCACTCGCCGCCGGCGCGCACCCGCGCGTGCGCTACTGGAACCTCTTCAGCGGCGGCGACGGCTCCAACATGATCGCGATGCTGGACGCCTTCCGTGAGGACAACCCGGACATCGCCGTCAAGGACTCCACCCTCCAGTGGGGCAACCCCTTCTACACCAAGCTCGCCATGGCGGCCGCGGGCAACCGCGCCCCCGACCTCGGCGTCATGCACCTGGGCCGCGTCACCGGCTTCTCGCCCGGCCGCCTCCTCGACCCCTGGGACGTCGGCCTGCTGGCCAAGTACGGCGTCCGCCAAGAGGACTTCAACCCCGCCCTGTGGAAGCGCGCCGTCGTCGACGGCAAGCTCTACGCCCTCCCCCTCGACATCCACGTCCAGCTCTGCTTCTACCGCAAGGACGTGCTGAAGAAGGCCGGGCTGCTCGGCGCCGACGGCCGGATCGTGCCGGTCACCTCCGCCGACGAGTGGTTCGACGTCCTCAAGGAGGCCAAGCGGGCCACGAAGAAAGGGCTCCAGACCATCGGCCTGTGGGCCAACGACCAGAACTTCCAGTGGTGGTTCTTCGTCGCCTTCTACACCCAGCTCGGCGGCACCTGGTTCAACGCCGCGAACACCGAGGTCACCTTCGACACCGACAAGGCCGTCCAGGTCCTCACGTTCCTGCGCAGGCACCTCACCGACGGCTACGCCGACCCGGGCTTCGCGGGCCCCGCCGGCGCCGAACAGTTCATCAACGGCTCCCCCTTCGTCTGGGAGGGCAACTGGTCGGTCCCGGTCTACTCCGGCGCGAAGCTCGACTACGGCGCGACCCCGCTGCCGCCCGTCTTCGGCAAGCAGGCCACGCACGCCGAGTCGCACGCCTTCGTCCTGCCGCACCAGTCCGGCCGCGGCGGCGCCACCAACGAGGCCGCCCACCGGCTCGCCGCCTACGTCGTCACCCACGCCCGGCAGTGGGCGGCCGGCGGCCACATCCCCGCGTACACGCCCACGCTGTCCACAGCGGCGTACCAGAAGCTGGACCCGCAGAGCGCATACGTCTCCGCCATGAACCACCAGGCCACCGAGCCGAAGGTGTGGTTCGCGGGCTCCACCGGCATCCTCGCCCAGCGCGTCGGCCCGATCGTCGCCGCCTCGACGATGGGCTCCACCCGGCCCGAGAACGCCGCCCGCCGGATGAAGGGCGCACTCACCCAGCTGCTGGCCATGAAGAACCCCATGGACGGCATGACCGCCGCGGAAGGAGGCGCGGCCGCATGACGACCAGCCCCCAGACCGGCGCGCACGCCATCGCCCGGGCCATCGCCGCCCCCGCACCCGCACGCGCGAAGACCGCCGCCGCGAGCGCCACCCTGCGTCGCGGTCAGGGCTTCCAGCACGGCGGCTGGTTCGTGGCCCCGTTCCTGCTCCTCTTCGCCCTGTTCGTGATCTGGCCGCTCCTGAGGGGCGTCTACCTCAGCTTCACGGACGCCAACATCACCGGCGAGGGCGCGAGCTTCGTCGGCCTCGACAACTACCGCGAGGCCCTCCGGGACCCCCTGGTGTGGGACTCCCTCGGCCACAGCGCGTACTTCACGCTCCTGGTCGTGCCGTGCATCACGGTCCTCGCCTTCCTCCTCGCGATGCTGGCGCATCACATCGAACGCGGCAAGTGGCTGTGGCGGCTGTGCTTCTTCGCCCCGTTCCTGCTGCCGTCGACCGTCGCGGGCAACCTCTGGCAGTGGCTGTTCAACCCCGGCACCGGCATGGTCAACCACGTCTTCGGCCTCGACACGCCCTGGCTGACCGACACGTCGTACGCCATGCTCGCCATCGTCATCACGACCCTGTGGTGGACGGTCGGCTTCAGCTTCCTGCTCTACCTCGCCGCGCTCCAGGGCATCCCGGGCCACCTCTACGAGGCCGCCCGGCTGGACGGGGCGAACGCCTGGCACCGCATGGTCCACATCACCCTGCCGATGCTCCGCAGCATCACCGGCCTCGTCATCGCCCTGCAGATCCTCGCCTCGCTCCAGGTCTTCGACCAGGCCGTGGTGATGATGGACTTCGGCCCCGGCCCCGAGGAGTCCACCCGCACCTTCGTGCAGTTCACCCTCGAAGAGGGCTTCACCAGCTACCGCGTGGGCTACGCCTCCGCCATCTCCGTCATCTTCTTCGTGATCATCGCGGCCGTCGCCCTCGCCCGGATGTGGCTGCTGCGCAACCGTGAGGAGAGCGCCCGATGACCACCAAGGCGTGGACGCCCGGCCAGATCCTGCTCACTTTCCTCGGCACGGCCGTGTCGGCCGTCTTCCTCGCCCCCTTCGCCTGGGGCCTGTTCACCTCGCTCAAGTCCGAGACCGAGGCGGTGGAGGTCCCGCCGCACTGGCTCCCCGAGGACTGGACGGGCCAGGCCTGGAAGGCCCTGTTCGACTCCGGCAACATCACCAATTGGTTCGTGAACTCCCTGGTCGTCTCGGTCTGCGTGACATCCGTCGTCCTGCTGGTGAGCGCCCTGGCCGGCTACGGCTTCGCCCGCACCGAGTTCCGCGGCAAGGGCGTCCTGATGGGCCTGGTCATGGCGGGTCTGATGATCTCGCCCGCCGTCCTCGGCGTGCCGCTTTTCACCACCGTCCAGCAGATGGGCATGGTCGACACCTACTGGGGCATGATCCTGCCGCAGTGCGCACCCGCCGCGATGGTCTACATCCTCTACAAGTTCTTCCAGGGCATCCCGCGCGAACTGGAGGAGGCCGCCTTCATCGACGGCGCCGGCCGCTGGCGCGTCTTCTTCACCATCGTCCTCCCGCTGTCCCGCCCCTCCCTGGCGGCGGTCGGCATCTTCACCTTCATCGCCTCGTGGAACAACTTCCTCTGGCCGTACATGGTGACCAACAACCCCGACCTGATGACCATGCCGAACGGCATCGCCACCGTGATGAACTCCTACGGCATCCAATGGGCCCAGCTCATGGCCGGCGGCCTGATGGCGGGCCTGCCGCTGATCACCGTCTTCGTCTTCTTCCAGAGGCAGATAGTGGCGGGCGTGGCCCACACGGGCTTGGCGGGCCAGTAAACAGCGCCCGAAGGGGCGCGGGCTGTGCTCCATGTGCGGCTCCGCCGCGTGGGCGCGAACAACCCCCACAGGCCCGCACCCGCCCACGAAAGAGAACCACCCACCCCGAAAGGCGAAAATGCAAAAGGCCCGCTTCACCCTCGACCCCGCATTCACGGTCGGCGAGGTCAACCCTCGCCTCTTCGGCAGCTTCGTGGAACACCTCGGCCGCTGCGTCTACACCGGCGTCTTCGAACCGGACCACCCCACCGCCGACGACAAGGGCCTGCGCCAGGACGTCCTGGAACTCGTCAGGGAACTCGGCGTCACCGCCGTCCGCTACCCCGGCGGCAACTTCGTCTCCGGCTACAAGTGGGAGGACTCCGTCGGCCCCGCCGAGGACCGCCCCCGCCGCCTCGACCTCGCCTGGCACTCGACGGAGTCCAACCGCTTCGGCCTCTCCGAGTACATCGACTTCCTGCGCAAGATCGGCCCCCAGGCCGAGCCGATGATGGCCGTCAACCTCGGCACGCGCGGCGTCGCCGAAGCCCTCGAACTCCAGGAGTACGCCAACCACACCGAGGGCACCGCCCTGTCCGACCTCCGGGCGAGCCACGGCGACAAGGACCCCTTCGGCATCCGGCTGTGGTGCCTCGGCAACGAGATGGACGGCCCCTGGCAGACCGGCCACAAGACGGCCGAGGAGTACGGCCGGGTCGCCGCCGAGACGGCCCGGGCCATGCGCCAGATGGACCCCGGCGTCGAACTCGTCGCCTGCGGCTCCTCCAGCCAGTCCATGCCGACCTTCGCCGAGTGGGAGGCGACGGTCCTGAAGGAGACCTACGACCTCGTCGACTACATCTCGCTGCACGCCTACTACTGGCCCGAGGACGGCGACCTCGACTCCTTCCTGGCTTCAGCCGTCGACATGGAGTCCTTCATCGACAACGTCGTCGCGACCGCCGACCACGTGGGCGCCCGCCTGAAGTCGAAGAAGAAGATCAACCTCTCCTTCGACGAGTGGAACGTCTGGTACCTGCCCGAGTGGGAGGCCCGCGCCAGGACCTTCGAGCAGGACGACTGGCCCGAGGCCCCGCGCCTGCTGGAGGACAACTACAGCGTGACGGACGCGGTCGTCTTCGGCTCGCTCCTCATCGCCCTGCTCCGGCACGCCGACCGCGTCACGGTCGCCTGCCTCGCCCAGCTCGTCAACGTCATCGCACCGATCATGACCGAGCCCGGCGGCCCGGCCTGGCGGCAGACCACGTTCTTCCCGTTCGCGCAGGCGGCCCGGTACGGCCGCGGCCAGGTCCTCGACGTCCGCGTGGACTCGCCGACGTACGAGACGCGGAAGTACGGCGAGACCGACCTGCTGCACGCCACCGCCGTGCGCGCCGAGGACGGCACCGTCACCGTCTTCGCGGTCAACCGCAGCCGCACCGACGCCCTGCCGCTCGAAGTCGCCCTGTCCGCCCTCGGGCTGACGCGGGTCGTCGGGCACAGCGCCCTCGCGGACGCCGACCCCGACGCCCGCAACACCCTCGACGACCCCGAGCGGGTCGCCCCCCACCCGGTCGAGGGCACGGCTCTCCGGGACGGCACGCTGAACGCCGTCCTGGAGCCGCTGTCCTGGAACGTGATCCGGCTGGCCTGACGGCCCGGGTCAGCGTTCGATGCGCCGGGGCGGCCTCCGGGGCGGTGACCGCCTCCCACTCGCGGGGTGCGTCGCCGCTCCGGCCGGACGCGGCGCCCGCCGGCCCGGCACCCGCCGTGGCGAGTCCGAGCCCCGCCCCCGCACCGCCAACCCGCTGATGAAACGCCTTCTCCGCACGGGATTCCCCTCCCTGCCGGCAGCCCTGAAGGGCCAACACCGTGAGCCGGCGGCGGAGAAGGCAAGGCACGGGGACGGATCGATCCGGTCACACCGGTCTGACCGGCACCCCGCCCGCCGCCGCGCCCAGCAGCGTCAGCCGCACCTCGCCCGGCCCGGAGGGGGTGGTCCCGTCGGACAGCACCGCAAGAGCCAGGGTGTTGGCGCCCCGTGTGCGCAGGATGCCGTTCGGCAGGACGAAGGTGTGCTGCGGGCCGACGTCGTTGATGTACTGGCCCATGTTCCAGCCGTTGACGAAGATCTGGACGCGGTAGGCCCGGTCCGGATCGTCGTCGAGGACGAGCCCGACCGAGGCGTCGACGCCCGGGGGGACGTCCAGCCGGAAGTCCGTCCGGTACCAGGTGACGCCCTGCCGCCGGCCGGCCGCGGGGAGCTCGGCGTCCTTCCAGTCCCCGTCGTCGTACTCGGGCAGATGCCAGCCCTCGCGCTCGCCGTGCAGCCCGCCGTTGTTCATCGGCCCGCGCACGGGATCCGGTGCGGCGGCGCCCTGGATGCGCCACGTCACCTCGGGGGAGCCGCCCTCGAAGGTGACGGCGGTCAGTCCGCGCGCGGCCTTGTGCGTATCGCGCGCCTCGCCGTCCATGTCGTGCTGCATCCGCCGGACGAGCACGGACAGCACGTGCCGCTGCTCCGGGTCTGCGTCACGGAGCTTCTCGCGCAGCCGCTTGGGCAGGCCGAAGCCGGCCTTCGCGGTCCACGTCCCCTGCCGCGCCCGGTCCTTGTCCGGCACGGGCATCCGGTGCGTGCCCAGCGGCTCGCCGTCCAGCCAGGCCATCAGCAGGCCCTGCGTGCCCGTGCTGTAGGCGAGGGACACGGACTCGACGCCGTTGCCGCCGGTCCACTCGCCGCGGTACCAGACGTCGCCGTAGTGGAAGCCGTAGTCGTCGGCGAACAGGACGGGCTGCCCGTCGGGCACGGGCGTGGTGCTGAACGTGGTCTCCTTGTCGGCCGTCGTCCAGTCCGAGTCGTCGAAGTCCGGCTCGGCCTCCGGGTTCCCGGCCCGTCGCCGCCAGCCGTCCAGGGCGGGCAGCGCCGGCCGGGTCACCCCGGGCAGCGGCCGCAGCGCCAGCAGACTTCCGGAGGCGCTGATCCGGGTGGGGACCGGGCGCCCGTTCCAGGTGACGTGGGTGATCCCGCGCGGCCCCCACACCTCCAGGCCGGTCGCGCCGGTGGTGTCGCCGGTGAGGTGGACCGTGGAGCCGCGCAGCTCGGCCGAGCGCAGCAGGGCGGGACCGTAGACGAGGAGCGGGCCGGACGGGGTCTCGTAGGGCCACAGCCGCAGGGCGGTGGCGTCGTCGGCGAACAGCACCAGCATCGGCGTGTCCACCCCGTCGCCCTCGACCCGCACCCGGCTCAGCCCGCCGGCGCCGAGCGGAGCGGTGATGTTCAGCTTGTTGAGGTTCCAGGACCACGCGGGCTCCGCGTCCAGCCGCATGGGTGTCGGCTCGTCGGGGCACTCCAGCACGACCTGCGCGAGATCACCCCGCCGGCCCGCGAACACGGCGATGTCCTGCCGTCCGGCGGTCAGGCTCAGCATCGGCTGCACGGTGGCGTGCACCAGCGTCCGCCGCCCGAGCCTCAGATTCGCGGCGATCAGCTTGGCGTCGCGGGCCGGGACCATGACCGGCACGTCGATCCCGGCGTCCGGAAGCGGCGCGGAGACCGCCTCGCCGGTGTCGTTGCGCAGCACGTAGAAGCGGGCCCCGGTGTCGGGGTTGGCCAGGGGATAGACCTTGATCCGCTCGTCGGCCGCCCGCACGGACTTCGCCCGGTTCAGCCGGGCGAGGTCGGGCACGGACCGCAGCAACTGCCCGATCTGGTGCATCGGGGCGAGCTTCGGGGTGGCGTTGCGGGCCTCGTCGAACGCGGCGCCGTAGTCGTACGAGGTGTAGACGGCCGGCGCGGGCAGCCAGCCCCAGGAGGTGCCGCCGTAGGTCATGTAGACGTTGTGCAGCGTGATGCCGTTGGCGAGGTTGGTGAGGTAGAAGCGCCGCTCGTACGCCGCGTCCCGGGTCCGGCGCGCCTCGGCGTACCCCTTGCCGTCGAACCAGGACCCGCCCCACGGGTCGAACCAGCCCCCGCCGAATTCGGGCACGAACCCGGGCGTCCTCGGGCTGGCCGTGGCGCCGCCCTTCCTGCCGCCCGTCCCGAACGACCCCCAGTCCGGCGGCACCTCGTCCGGCTCCGGGTACCCGTCGAACCCGTACAGCCAGCGCCCCTTCTCGCCGCCGGTGCCGAACGAGCCCGGGGCCCAGTGGCCGCCCGGCCCCTTGTCGTTGTGGAACAGCGGCACGTCGATGCCGTCGGCGCGGACCTTCTCGTACAGGTACGACATGTAGGCGCGCCCGGACGGCTCGTCGACGTGCGCGTCGTACTCGTTCTCGATCTGGTAGAGCAGCACCGTGCCCGTGCCCCGGGTGAACAGGCGCCCCGCGACGATGGCGTTGACCGCGGTCAGCCACTCGTCGACGTAGCGCAGATACGTCGGGTCGGAGGTCCGGGCCCGGCCCTCGGTGGCGGTCAGCCAGCCGGGGAAGCCGCCGGCGTCGACCTCCGCGTTGATGTACGGCCCGGGGCGCAGGATCACGTACATCCCCGTCTCGGCGGCCGTCCGCAGGAACAGGTCCAGGTCGCGCACGCCGGTGAAGTCGTACCGGCCGGGGGCGGGGGAGTGGTGGTTCCAGGCGACGTAGACGCTGACCGCGTTAAAGCCGTGGGCGCGCATCTTCTCCAGCACGTCCCGCCACAGCGAGGGGCTCGGCAGCCGGAAGGGGTGCATCTCGCCCGACCAGAGGACCAGGCGGCGGCCGTCGACGACCAGCGAGTGGTGGTCGAAGCCGATCTCGTGCGGCCTGCCGTCCGCGCTCGGCACCGGGGGCGGCGGGCCGGTGGGCGCGGTGCGTGCCGGGTGGGCGGAGGTCGGCGACCCACTGCCGGTCAGCGCGAAGCCGAGCGCCGCCGTGCCGGCCAGAGCGTGGAAGGTACGCCTGCTGAGCTCCAAGGGAGCGCCTCCTGTTGTGCCATGCGTTACGTGGTGCGTGTGCTTGTCGTACGGGGTGCGTGTGCTCGATGTGGTGCGGGGTGCGTGTGCTCCATGTCTACAGGGTGACGGCCACAATGGTCCTATGAGGATCTCGGCACGTGCGGACTACGCGGTACGAGCGGTCGTGGAGCTGGCCGTCCGGCAGGGGGAGGGGCCGGTCAAGGCGGAGGCCGTCGCCACCGCGCAGGACATCCCCCACAAGTTCCTGGAGGGGATCCTCGGCGATCTGCGGCGCGGGGGCGTCGTCGACAGCCGGCGCGGCGGGGGCGGCGGCTACCGGCTGGCCCGGGAGGCCGCCGAGATCACGGTGGCGGACGTGATCCGGGCCGTCGACGGCCCGATCGTGTCCGTGCGCGGGGAGCGGCCGACCGGCCTCGCCTACTCCGGCACGGCCGAGCCGCTGCTGCCGTTGTGGATCGCCCTGCGGGCCAATGTCCGCAGGATCCTGGAGGGCGTGACGATCGCCGACCTCGCGGCCGGGGCGCTGCCGGAGCCGGTGGAGCGGCTGGCGGCGGAACCGGCGGCCTGGGAGAACCCCTGAGGGGTGGCGGCCGTTCGCGGCGCTGTGCGGGATCCTCATTCCGTCCTCGGGATGTCCTCGGTCTGACGCACTGGTGCAACGCACCCTATGCGCCTGCCGGTACCGGGTGAATTCCCGCCAGTGTGAATGGCCGGACAGCGACCTGGCCGGCCCCTGCCGTCCTGCGTACGATGCGACCGCTCCCGCTCTTCACATCTCCTTCATGGAATGGTCACAGGCCGGGGGTGCGTGTACTTGTCGCTTTGACATGTGCATGCTCATTCAATCCACCCCCCACGAACGGATGGGAGAACCATGGCCGGTGGCCTGCTTCTGAGCGGCGCGGTAGCCGCGCTCCTCACCAGCGCACTGCCCGCACAAGCTCCGTCCTCCGGGTTCGACGACCCGCCCCCGGACAAGATCATCATCCAGGTCGCCACGGTGAACGGCTCGGGCTGTCCGCAGGGCACGGCAGCGGTCGCCGTCTCCGAGGACAACACCGCCTTCACGGTGACCTACAGCGACTACCTCGCCCAGGCCGGCGGAAGCTCCGACCCGACCGCGTTCCGCAGGAACTGCCAGCTCAACCTGAAGGTCCACGTCCCCGGCGGCTTCACCTACGCCATCGCGAGCGCGGACTACCGGGGATTCGCCTCCCTGCAGCGGGGCGCGAGCGCCACCCAGCGGGCCTCGTACTACTTCCAGGGCTCGCCCAGCACGGTGTACAGGAACCACCCCTTCAGCGGCCCCCTCAACGACAACTGGCAGGCCACCGACGAGACGGACTGGGCCCAACTGGTCTACGCACCCTGCGGAGTCCAGCGCAACTTCAACATCAACACCGAAATCCGTGTCAACGCCGGCACCCAGTCGGCCGACAAGGTCAGCTTCATGACGATGGACTCGACGGACGGGGACATCAGCACGGTGTACCACCTGGCGTGGAAGCAGTGCCCGAAGAAGTCGTGATGATGTGAACGGGGGGCGGCCTCACCGGGCCCGTGGTCCGGTGAGGCCGCCCCTTCGTGGTCCTACGCGTCGTCCGGCCGGTGGCCGGGGCCGGCCCCGGCCACCGCTGTACCGAGAACAACGTATGCGGCGAGGGCCGGAATCGGTATGTGCCCGCCCACGCGGTCGATGTCGTCTATGAAGTATCCGGAGAGCACCACCCAGACCAGCCCGCCGACGAGGACGAACACGGTGTTGCCGGTCTCCCGCAGCACCAGCATGCCGAACCACAGCAGCAGGGGCATGAGTGCCCACGAAGCGGCCGTGGTGAAAAGGAACTCGAAGGCGCCGGAGAACAGTGTGTCTCCACTCGCGGCCGCGCTGTCGCGTGCCCACGCGTAGCCGCCGGACATGACGGCGTGACAGGCCGCGGTGGCGGCGGCGACGGTCAGGGCGCCCTTGGCGTGGCGTACGTACCGAATCACGGAACTCCTCGCTCCTCGCAGGCCGATGGGCCCCAACACGAGTGTGTCGGGGCCCACGGATGTGTGCGGACGGCGACCACGGGGTGGCCGGTCCCTCAGGTACTACAGGGCGCGCTCCAGGGCGTTGGCGTAGAGCCGGGCGCCGGCGATCTTCGGGTGGAACGACTTCATCGACGGGTTGGGCGAATCGTTGTCCGCCTCGGACCGGCCGTCCGTGACGATACCGTGGATGGATTCGGGGTCACCGCAGATCGCCTTGTCCTTGAAGTCGGACGCGGGGTCCACGAACGTGGCTCCCGCCGACGTCGCGGCGGCCTTCATCTCCTGGCTCAGCTTCGGAGCGACCTCGTCGTTCAGCCACGGCGCCTCCTCGGTACCGATACCCGGGATGCACTGACCGTTCCCGGACAGCAGCGGCGGGTAGCCCACGAGGTAGACCTTGGCCTGCGGCGCACGGGACTTGATCTGGTTGAGGACCTTGACGATCCTCGGCTTGACCTCGTTGGCGAGCCAGTTGGGCATGAAGTCCTTGAGCGGACCGGTCATCTCGCCGGTCTTGTCGCCCGTGTCCGGGTTCCGCTTCTCGATCTCGGCGTTCTGGCAGAGGCTCAGTCCGGCCTTCCAGACGCATTCGTTGAACACGTCCGTGAACAGGGAGTCGTTACCGCCGATGGCGATGGTCACGATGTCCGTGTTCTGGTCGAGGTAACCGAGGTCCATCTGCGGCAGCGAGTTCTGCTGCCCCTTGCCGCCCGACCAGACGTTGTAGGTGCGGGCGCCCGAGCAGGCGATGAAGCTCAGGTCGACGTTGCCGTAGTCGTCGGAGATCTTTCCGATGGACTGGGACCTGCCGGGCAGGGTCGCCTGCCGGATCCAGGCCTGCTTGGAGCGGTGGCACTTGTTGACGATCTCGCTGTTGCCGAGATCCTCCTTGTAGTCCGTCTCCCGGAAGTAGTCCTTGCCGCCCTCGTTGTCGGCGCCCTCGCCGGAGGCGAAGGAGTCACCCATGCCGACCACGTGCGTCGGGTTGGCGCCGAGCGTCTGGAAGGCGATGGCGTCCCAGGCGATGTCGACGCCCGGAGCCTCTTCGGTGATGTTGGACAGGGACACCGACGGGGTTCCGGTGAAGTTGAAGACGCCGAGCGACCGCCACTCGTTGCTGCGGATGCGCTGCGGAGCGACACGCTGCGGAGACTTGGAGTCGGTGCCCGACACCGAGTACGTCGCCTGCTGGGACCGTGCCGCCACGTTCGGCATGTGGACCAGGACCCGGGTCCAGCCCTTGACCGCGCTGGGGCCGGTCCAGGTGCCGGTGGCCTTCAGCCGCTGATCCGTCCCCGGGGAACTGCCCTTACGGGTGGTGGAGAACCAGATGTGGTTCCCGTACCCGACACCGAGCTGATGGGTGTCCATCTTGGCCGAGGGCGTGGCGAAGTCGAACTTGAACGAGCCGGCCGACTTGCCGGTGTCGAAGCAGCGTCTGCCGTCCTTGCCCGCGATCCGCTGACCGGAGTTCACGTTGTCGACGATGTACGTGGTTCCCGGGATGTCGGAGTCGCAACGGGGCGGGTGGGAGTTGCCGTCCGCCTCTTCCGGGTAGGTGCTGTTGAAGCGGAAGATCTCGTTGCCGCAGGCACCGGCTTCGCAGTTCTTCCACTCGACCTTCTTGTTCCACCAGCACCGGAAGTCCGAACGCTGGCAGGGACCCGTAGCGGGCGAGTCGTTCGACGCGCCTTCCTTGATCTTGTCCGGGTCGCACTCGTTGGAGCCGTCACAGAACAGTGCGACCGGCGGCTTGGCCAGGGTGCGGAACATGGGCTCGGTCCACCAGGCCGGCCGGAAACCGTGGACGAGGGTGCCCGGCGCCTCCAGCGCCTCCAGCGGGCGCGCGGCCCAGCCGATGACCTTCTCCGGGTACGGCCAGAACTGCGGCTTGGCGGCGTGGGAGTAGTCGTCCCCACCGTTCTCGTTCTCCAGGAACGGGGTCCGGTTGGGCTTGTAGGTGGGGCTTGCCGGGTTGTTGGCCCAGCCCACGCCCCACTTGCCCCCGTTCTTGCCCGCGTCCGCCTGCTCGTAGAACCCGGAGTTGTAGGCCCACAGGGCGAAGAACCAGTTCTCGATGGCCTTCGGGTCACCGTTGTTGACGGTGAGGCCGGCCTTGCGGGTCTGGTTCCACTTCTCGGCGAGGATGTTCACACCGGCCGCGACGTTCGCGGTGTAGTCCAGCGCGACGGCGTCCTGGTACGCGCGCGGCTTGGACGGCCGGACCTCGCCGTTCTGGTACGGCTTGCCGGGCAGCCGCATGCCGTCGGTGACCTGCGTGATGCCGTAACCGCAGTCCGCGGCACGCCAGTTGATGGCCCAGGGGTCGTCGACCTCGCCGTGCTCGTTGTGGACGAGGCCGTAGTAGTTGCCGATGAGACTGTTGGCGGTGGTGCCCGGTGCGGCGAAGCGGGTGGCCTGCCACATGTTGGACTCCTGGGCGGTGATGCCGAGGAACACCTGGGCCGGTATGCGCCCGCCGCCGGAGAGCGGGGTGAGGCCGCCGATGAGGGCCTGCGGCGAGTAGGCCCCCATGCCCATGTTCTTCCAGTTGGCGGCACGGGCCACGTGCTTGTCCATCGTGCCTTCGATGGCCCGGTTGACGGCCCATTCGATCTGCCGCGGCTTCGGCTGGAAGGCCTGCTTCTGCGGGTTGCCCCGCTCCACGGCGCAGGTGCGCTCCGACTCCGGCTCCGCGATGTTCAGCAGCGCCGTCTTCTTGCCGCCCACGGTGCCACCGCTCTTGGAGGGAGCGGTGCCGAGCGCCGGGGACCGGTTCTCGCCCTCGGCCGGGTCCGGATTGACCGGGGACGCGGCCGGGTTGGCCTCGAAGACGGGCTCGCTGCCGGTGGGCAGGTGGCTCATCTCGATGCGGGCCGTGCGTGCCGTGTCGTATTCCGAGGGGCGGATGCGGGTGTCCTTGCCGTCGGCCCACGCGGCGCTGACGACGGACCGGGCTCGGGTGGAGGCGGTGGCGTCCTTGTCGATTCCGCCCGGGTTCCGCACGTCCTTGGGCAGGGTGCCGACGTTCTTCGCCGTGCCGGTGACGATCGTGGTGCCGTCGGCGGCGCGGGTGAGGTCCATGCCGGTGAGGTTGCCCTCGGCGACCGTCCTGGCCTTGACGGCCTTGCCCTTGAGCTGCTCGCCGGTCAGGTACTTGACCTCGGACGTGTTGCCGGCGGACGCGGCCTCGGCGGGCTTCGCGGCGGCGGCGCGGGCCAGCACCTTCTTCGCGGCCCGCGCGTCGTGCGTGCGGTCCAGGAAGGCGATGCCGCCGCCCTTGGTGACGGACAGGCTGAAGGGCGTGTTCTCCGTGCGCGTGACCAGCTCTGTCTTCCCGCCCGCGGTGACCCGGACGATCGCGTTGCCCTGCGCGGCGACGATGCCGCCTCGGGTCGGGACCGCGGAGGTGATCTGGCCCTTCACCGTGGTCTTCTTCGTCTTGCCCGTACGGGCGTCGACGGTGATCAGGCGGGTCTCGTTCCTGTCCGACGTGTTCTCGTCGGTGAACTGCGAGAGCACCGCCTGCTCGCCGTCGCCGCAGCCGGGCGAGAAGTAGGCGAGGCTCGCCTGGAACGGGAGCTTCGTGACCTCGCCCGAGTTCAGATCCACGGCAGCCGTGAAGGCGCCCCGGGCCATGAGGTCGGGCTTGTTGGTGAAGGTGCGCGGCGCGTAGGCGACCAGGGCGCGGTCACCGGAGGCGGTGACGCAGGCGTTGCCGATCCAGGTGTCGGTGTCGGAGAACCCGGGTTCGACGAGGGTCGCGGCGGTCTTCCAGCGGTAGCCGTCGGCCTCCGCGGCGGTCATGAGGTGGAAGCCGGTGGCGTCACCGATGGTGGTCCACGAGGTGTCGGAGGACGTGGCGTAGCCGCTGCCGAGCACCTTGTCCCGCTTCTTGGCGGGAACGCGGTCCTTGTCGCCGTTCTCGTCCGCCTTCACGCGGGGCGCGGCGGAGCCGGACCAGCCCTCGGCGGCGTTCGGGGGTGGCGTCGGTGCCTGCTGGGGGGCGGCTTGCGCCTGGATCGCGGTTCCGAACGCAATCGCGGTGGCGATGGCGCAACTGATGGGAACGCGCGCGTACGTGTGCCTTCTGGCCCGTCTCAAAGAACGTCTCCATGAGTGAGAGGTGGGGGATCGCTCGTGCGCGGGCGCAATGGAGCCCCGGCACGTGCGTGGATGCGTTGAAGGGGGCGGAAGGGACCGCGACCGCAGAGGCGAGCGGCACATCGGCGTGCCCATCGCTCTGTCGGGTTTCTGTGAAAGTCGTCGACCGTCGCTGTGCTCGGACGAAGAATGAGCCAGGCTCTCTACGGCTCAGAAGCGCTGTGCGCGGCGTGCTCGATGGCCGATATGGCCCAGGCCACAGTGGCGGCCCGCGCAGCAGGTGTCAGACATTCCTGTTCCTTCCCCCGTTTCGACGCGACGGGGGGAACCTGGTCATACGAGTGCCGTGGTCAACAGCACGTGCTCCCCCCGAGCGGCACATGGGGACCGGGTGATGAGACCGGGTCGCCTGAGTGCGTGGTCACTGTAGACGCAGGGACCATCAGAAATAAGCACTGATCGGGTACATGGCAAAAACAAGGTCATGTTCAGGAGAGCGCAGGGCAGGGCGCACCGTCTCCTGATCTGTGAACTTTCCGGGGAGCCGGACGGGAAGGCCGGGGGGCGGGGCTCAGTACGTTGGCTGATTCCCGCCCGTCCGGTCTGACGTGCAAAAACCTTTGCCCGCTTGCGTGTGCGATGCGCTACGGTCTGTGCGACCAGATCATCTGACTGTCACTCATAGGGGGAAAATGTGAAGACCGGAATGCGTCTGGGTGGCGTCTGTGCCGTCCTGCTTGCCGCGACAGCGATGACGCCCACCGCGTCGGCCGTGGACCAGTCCGGCCCGAAGGCGAGCGCTGCGATCCAGACCGTGGACATCAAGGGCGTCAAGGTCGCCAAGGAGGCGTCGGCCGAGACCAAGCGGATCATCGAGGCCGAGGCGGGAGTCGCCGCGGCGGCCGCCAACGTGTGCGGATCCGGCTACACCATCTCCACCGGGGCTGCCCGCTACGGGACCTACGGCACCACCTACACGTGGACCAACGGCAAGACCACGGGCGACCGGTACTACGACAAGCCGATCTGCGCCGTGTTCTTCAACGACACCGGCGCGGCGCACTACATGGGGATCCGGCTGAAGGACAACTACACCGATACGCCCCACAAGGAGGACTTCGGCACCTTCAGCACCTACGCCGGGCCCGTCTACCAGAATCGCGGCTACTGCGGCGAGGCGTACTCCTACATGAAGGTCGGAAGCAGGGTCGTCGTCGACAACATCCTCACCGTGGGATCCTGCAACTGACGTCACGTCACCTCACGAAGTGCTGTGCCCGCGTCATGCGGGCGCAGCACTGCTCCTGGTCCGAGCCGCGGTGGGTGAGGGCCGGTCAGTCCTGCGGCGCCAGTGCCGCGGCCGTGGCCTTCACGAAGGCCTCCGGGTTGTCCAGCATGATGTTGTGGCCGCAGTCGGGGACCGCGACGACGGAGACGCCGGCCTCGGTGAGGGCGTCGGTGCCCGGGAGCGGGCCGTCGGACTCCGGGAGCAGGAACGTGCGGGGGATCTTCAGCTCAAGCAGCAGTTCCCGCATCGTCGGGACCGTGCCGCGGACGAGATGCAACGCGCTGCGGTGCAGGGCCTCGCGGCCGGCCAGGCGCATCGTGGACCACCAGTGCGGGCCGGCCCGGTCGCGGACCTCCTCCCAGCCGCCGCCCGTCACGAACTCCTCCTCGGAGTACGCGGCGATGCCGCTGCTGCCCTGGGAGCCGGGCGCGCGCGGGATCGGGTCCAGGTTGGCGTCGATGAGCACCAGGCGCGAGACCAGGTGGGGATGACGGGCCGCAAGGACGATCGCCACCGAGCCGCCCATGCTGTGGGCGATCACGTCGGCGGCCGAGACTCCCGCCGCCGTCAGGGCGTCGGCGAGGGCGTCGGCGTGTGATTCCAGCGTGTAGCCGAAGTGCGCCGGGCGGTCGCTGATGCCGTGTCCCAGGAGGTCGATCAGGAGGGAACGGTGTCCGGCCAGGCGGGGATCGACCGCGACTTCCGTGAAGTAGGCGGGCGAGGTGGCGCCCAGTCCGTGCACGTAGACGCGTGGCGGTTCCTGCCCCGGCAGTTCGACCCAGCGGATGCGGTCGCCCTCGGGCGTTACGGCGGCGCTGCGCACGGTCTGCTCTCCTGCGGTCACGACGATGGAAGACACGAGAGTAGCCACCGAGGTTGGATGAGCCATGGAGTTTTTCTGCTGTCACCGCGACCGGCCCCGCTCCCTGCCGTTGCGTGAGGAGCTGGGGGAGGCGCACTGGGCCTATATGGACCGGTACGAGGCGGAGTTGATCGCCCGGGGGCCGACTTTCGCGGATGACGGTGAGACGCCCACGGGCAGTGTGCACATCGTCGACCTGCCGGATGTCGCCGCCGCCCGCGCGTTCGCCTTCGACGAGCCCAACTACCAGGCCGGGGTGTACCGGGACGTGCTGCTGCGGCGGTGGCGCAATCTGCTGGGGCGGACCATGTGGGAGTTTCCCGGCGGGCGGACGGGTGGGGCGCGGTACCTCGTCCTCGGCTTCGGGGCGGGGGCGGGTGCCGATCTCGAAGTGCCGAGCGGCCTGCGGGACGATCTGATCGCGTACGGGCCGCTGCTGTCCGACGACGGTGACGCGTGGGTGGGTACGGCCGCACTGGTCCGTGCCCCTGACCCGGAGGCCGCGCGAGCCGTGCTGACGCCGGGGCGGTACGAGGGCATCGAGGTGCACGCCTGGGAGTTCGGCGGGCGGCGGTGAAGAGCGGGTCCGGAGGTTACTGACAGTGCACCCCCGCCCGGCGGCTGCGTGCTGCCGGCGGGGGTGCAGTGGAGGTGGAAGCGCGGTCGGCATGACCCACCGTGACCGGTTCACGGAAAGCGAGCCAGAACCCCTGGAGTTGCACGAAGCCACCCAGGTCACCCTGTCGACCGGTTCCGCCCCGGCGACACCGGACGCCACCCGCGCGGCGATGCAGCCCGTAAGCCGTCGTCGCTGTCAGGCGGACTGCCGGAGTCCGTGCGGCGGGGAGGGGGACAGGGAGCGCGCCGAGTGCGCCGCACCACCGCGGCCGTCCCAGTTGAGGATCTCCCAGGCGAAACCGACGATGCCGGCCTGGAGCCGCGACTCCACCTGTAACTTGGCCAGGATCTGGGCCACATGGGCCTTCGCGGTGCGCTCGGTGATGGCGAGCCGGGCGGCGATGGTCCGGTTCGCCGCCCCCTTCGCCAGCAGCCGGAAGACCTCGAGCTCACGGTCGGACAGCTGCTGCACCCGGGCCATGGCCGCGTCCCAGGCACCGTCGTGGGTCAAGACCGCCTGCCGGTCGGTGGCGAGGTAGGGGACCCGGACGGGCGGGCTCAGGATCTCTGTGCTGCTCATACCGGTTTTCATTGCTCCTCGGTGATGGGCTGAGCCGTGGGCTTCGCCGCGAGCATGGTCTCGACGTAATCGGCGATCGCGGTGACGGTGGGAACACGGAAGAGCTGGTCGATCGGTACCTCGACGCCGAGCTCGGCGGTGATGCCGCGCTGGATGCGCATCATGGCCAGTGACTGGCCGCCGAGGACGAAGAAGTCGTCGTCGTCGGAGAACTCCTCCAGCCGCAGCTCGCTGCTCCAGATGTCGCGGATCTTCGACTTGATCATATGAGGGGGCTCCTGTTCAGCTGCCGCTCGTCCGCGGGTGGCCGGCCGCCCGCGCGGCGAGCTCCCTACGGTCGGTCTTGCCGTTCGGGTTGAGAGGGAAGGAGTCCACGGGGACCAGGCGCCGGGGCACCATGTTCCGCGGCATGACCCGCAACAGCTCAGCGCGCAGTGCCTGTCCGTCGAACTTCTCCGACGGGCCGGTCCCGGCGGGTACGACGTAGGCGACCAGCACCGTCTCCCCGTCAGGCCCGCCGCCGATGTCCGGGACCGCCACGACGGCCGCGTCGGACACCCGCGGGTTCGCGCGCAGTTGGTGCTCGACGTCGCCAAGTTCGATCCGCATCCCGTGGATCTTCACCCGGGCGTCAGTGCGGCCCACCACGACGAGGCCGTTCTGCGCGGTCAGCCGGCCCCGGTCGCCGGTTCGGTAGGCGCGCACCGGGCCCGTGGGCGTGGCCAGTTCGGTGAACCACTCCCGGCCGGCCCCGTCACCGCCGAGGTAGCCGGCCCCCACGCTCAGCCCGGAGATGCAGATCTCGCCGGTCCCACCGTCCGGCACCGGCCGCCCCTCCTCGTCGAGGACGTGGACCACGGTGTTGTGCACGGGCGTGCCCACTGGGGCCGGGCCGCCCTCATAGCGGGCGAAGTCGCTGAGCAGGTGGGCGGTCGCCACGTCGGTGCACTCGGCCACCCCGTACTGGTGCCACAGGGCGGTGGTGTTGCCCTTCCGCTCGGCCCAGTCCCGGACCCGGGCCGGGTTCAGTGGCTCGCCGCCGATGAAGACGTGGTCGACGCCGGTGAGGGCGTCCGTGCCGAGCGCCTGCTCCTGCTCGATGAGGACGTACAGCGTGCTCGGCGCGCAGTGCAGGGTCTTCACCCCGTACCCCGCGATCAGGCGGTACGCCATCGCCGGGTCGAAGGCGCGGCTGGGCAGCAGATGGATCGGCGCGCCGGTGAACAGCGGTGCCATCAGAGCACGCTGACTGATGTCGAAGCCGAACGAGCTGACGGTCAGGCCGCTGGACCCGGTGCCGAGGTCGTGTGCCGTGCGCAGCCAGTGCAGCAGGTTGTACCAGCCCTCGTGGCGTACCGCTGTCGCCTTGGGCCTGCCGGTGGAGCCGGACGTGTGGACGACGTAACAGAGGTCGTCGCCGGTGAGCGGCACGTCCGGGTCGGCCGACGGCAGGTCCGTCGGCTCGCCGGCCAGCTCCCGGGCGGTCTCCTCCGCCACCAGCAGTTTGGCCCCCTCCCGGCCGACCAGTTCGGCGGTGGCCGAGGACGCCACCACATGACCGAGCTCGTGGAGCTGCCCGGTCATCAGCCGCAGCCGGTCCGCCGGGTAGGCGGGGTCGAGCGGCACGTAGGCGGCCCCGGACTTCAGGACTCCGAGGATGGCGGCCATCAGCTCGGGGCTCCGGTCGAGGCAGATGCCGACGAGTGCACCGGGGCCGACGCCCTCGGCGATCAGGCGGTGCGCGAAGCGGTTGGCACGGGCGTTCAGCTCGGCGAAGGTGAGGGTGCTCGCCCCGCAGGTCAGAGCGGTGCTGTCGGGACGGCTGCGGGCGTGTGCCTCGAACTCGCGGTGGACCAGAGGTGTTTCGGGCAACGGCAGGATCGAGCCGACCAGGGGCATGCGGTCTCTCCTTACGAGGGGATCTCGGGACGGGCGGGCGCCGGGTCAGGCGTGCACGCGGTTGAGTACGGATACGACGGCCTGGAGGACGGCACCGTCCGGCCGGTCGGCGAGGGCGACGCCCCACCAGGTCCGCCCGCCGGCCGCCAGCTGCGCGTACGCGGCGGTGCGCGACGCCGTGCGGGAGGCCGGTCCCGCCGGGGTGCGGGGGTGCTCGCCGCCGGTGAGCGGGTGCTGCGTCAGGTCGAGCAGATCGGCGGGTATGCCGGCGGCCGTGAGGGCTCGGGCGAGCGCGACGGCCGGGTCGGCGCCGCTGCCGGAGAGGGCCAGTTCGGTCCCGCCCCGTACCGTGAGCAGGGCTCGCAGGTCGCTGCCCGCCGGGCCGTGCGACACCTCGTAGTCCTTGAGCGTCAGGTACGGGTCCGCGGGCTCCAGGTACTCCGTGCTGAAGATCTCCCACAGCCGCCGGGAGTTCAGTTCCGTACCGTCGCGGTCGGCCGCCCGCTGAACTCGTTCGGCCAGCTCGCGGCTCAGTTCGCGCGGCAGGTCGAGGCCGTAGGAGCCGCGCAGCACATGGGTGATCCCGCCCCGGCCGGACTGGCTGTTGACGCGGACGACCTCCTCGTAGTCGCGTCCGACGTCCTTGGGGTCGATCGGCAGGTACGGCACCTGCCAGGCGGTCCGGGACTCCGGCTCGCCGGCCTCCTCGGCCCGCCGGGCCATCGCCCGCAGCCCTTTGGAGATCGCATCCTGGTGGGTGCCGGAGAACGCGGTGTACACGAGGTCGCCGGCGTACGGGTGCCGGGCGGGCACGGGCATCTGGTTCGCGGCCTCGACGGTCCGCCGGATGCCGTCGATGTCGGAGAAATCCAGCTGCGGGTCGACGCCCTGGCTGAACAGGTTGAGCGCGAGGGTGGCGAGGCAGACGTTGCCGGTCCGCTCGCCGTTGCCGAACAGGGTGCCCTCGATCCGGTCGGCCCCGGCCAGCACGGCCAGTTCGGCGGAGGCGACGGCGGTGCCGCGGTCGTTGTGCGGATGCACGGACAGGATGATCGACTCACGCCGCTCCAGGTTGCGGTGCATCCACTCGATCTGGTCCGCGAAGACGTGCGGGTGGTCGGTCTCGACCGTGGTGGGCAGGTTGAGGGTCACGGGTCTGTCCGGACTGGCGTCCCACAGCGCGGCGACGGTGTTCGACAGGCCGAGGACGTACTCCGGCTCGGTGATGTTGAAGGTCTCCGGCGAGTACTCGAAGCGGAGCCGGGTGCGGCCGGCCGCGTCGGCGCGGCGCAGCACGTGCTCCGCTGCCATGACCGCCATCCGCTCGACGTCGGTGGTGGTCATCTGGAAGACCACCTCCCGCCAGAGGCAGGCGGTGGCGTGACACAGGTGCACCATCGCCTGGTCCGCGCCTTCGATCGCCTCGAAGGTGCGGTCGATCAGCTCGGGGCGCGCCGGCGTGAAGACGCTGATGGTGACGTCGTCCGGGATCCGGTCCCCGGTGATCAGCTCGCGCAGGAAGGAGAAGTCGGCCTCGCTGGCGGAGGGATATCCGACCTCGATGTCCTTGAACCCCATCCGCACCAGCAGGTCGAACAGCATGGTCTTGCGCCGGATGTCCATGGGGTTGGCCAGGGACTGGTTGCCGTCCCGGAGGTCGACCGAGGCCCACAGCGGGGCGCGGTCCACGGTGCGGCCGGGCCAGTCGCGGTGTTCGGGGACACGCACCGCAGGGGTGCGGCGGTAGCGGTGGAACGGCATGGCGGAGCCGCGCTGGGTGTTCCACCACGGCTGGTCCGGGCCTGCCGGGCCGGACGGGAAGACGAGACGGGGCAGGAGCGACAAGGGCGTTTCGAACATGGCTGCCCTCCAAGGGGTCGGAAGGTTCGTTCGCGGCGCGCGTCCTGGCCTGGGGCACGCCGAGGAGCGCGCCCGGCAGGGGACGAACAGAGGGAACCGAGCAGGGGAAACGTTTCGGCACCGGGCGGGTGCACGGGCCGGGCGGGCGGTCAGAAACGCGCGGCGGCCAGCCTCCCGGCCAGCAGCCCGGCCAGGGTCCGGGCGGACTCGCCGGTGATCACGGAGTGGTGGTTCACGCCGTCGAGCCAGAGCTGCCGGGGCGTGTGCCCACCGCCGCTGTCGACACCGCCGCCGTCCGCGCCGGCGCCCAGTGCCTCGTCGAGGGGCACCAGTTCGGGGAACGCGTCCCGTCCGGTGTCGCGGGCTCGGACCATCGTCAGCCGGTCGGCGACGGTGCCGCCGCGAGCCCGGTGGGCCGACAGGATCGTGTAGTTGTTGGCGTAGACCGTGTAGATCCGCTCCAGCTCCGCACCCTCGACGGGGCTCCCGAGGACTCCGGCCGCGCACAGGGCCTGCTGGGCCGCGGCCAGCCAGGACGCCCGGTCCGCCCCCGACGCCCGCTCGGGCACCAGCGCGCCGACGTCGGCGCCCCGCGCCAGGTCCGAGAAGAACCCGGTCACCCGCTGCCGCTCCGCGGCCGGCTCGCCCGCGGCGGCACCGGTGAAGGAGTCGACGGTGGTCACGGAGACCACCGGGCGGCCCGCCGCCTCCAGCAGCTCGGCCAGCTCCAGGGCCACCGTCCCGCCCATCGACCAGCCCGCCAGGTGGATCCGGGCGTCCGGCATCTCGTGCAGCAGCCGGTCCCGGTAACCCGCGGCCATCTCCGCGACGCTGCGGGCGCACGGCTCGCCCGGCAGCAGGCCCAGCGCCCGCAGACCGTACACCGGCGCCCCCGAGGACCGCGGGTTCCCGTCGAGGGCGTGCAACAGCTCCTGGTAGCAGAGGATCTCGCCGCCCACGGGGTGCACCAGCACCAGCCGGTCCTCGCCCGTGCCGTCCCGCAGCGCGACCAGCTCGGAGCCGCAGCCGTCGGGGCCGTCAGCCGCGGTGTCCGCCGCCAGTTCCGCCGCCTGGTCGGCGACGGTCCTGGCACGCATGAGCGTGCCGAGCGGCAGGGCGCTGCCGAAGGTGGTGCTGATGCGGTGGAACAGCCGTACCGCCAGCAGGGAGTTGCCGCCGAGCTCGAAGAAGTCGTCGGTGACCCCGCGGACGTCCGGACCCAGCAGGTCACGCCACAGGCTGAGCAGCGCGGCCTCGGTGGCGGTGCGCGGCGGGGCCGCCCCCGACCGGCTCCGCGGAGAGCGTGCGTCCGGCAGCCGCTCCAGCAGCGCGCGGCGGTCCACCTTGCCGTTCGCGCTCAGCGGGATCGCGTCCACCGTGACGACGGCGGCCGGAACCATGTAGGAGGGCAGTTCGGCCGCGAGCGCGCCGCGCAGCCGGTCCGGGTCGGGCCGCGTGCCGGGCGCCGGGGTCACGAAGGCGGCCAGATACGGCTGGGACCGGGTGCCCGCGACCAGCGCCACCGCCCTGGCCACCTCGGGCCGGCCCGCCAACCGGGTCTCCAGCTCGCCGAGCTCGATCCGGTGCCCGCCGATCTTCACCTGGTCGTCCTCGCGGCCGAGGAACTCCAGGATGCCGCCGGGCCGGTAGCGGGCCCGGTCACCGGTGCGGTAGAGCCGCTCCCCGGTGGCGGGGTGGTGCAGGAAGGAGCCCTTGGTCAGGCCCGGGGCGTTGTGGTAGCCGGCGGCCACGCCGGTGCCGCCTATGTACAGGTCCCCGGGGACCCAGGTGGGTGCGTCGGCGAGGTTCGCGTCGAGCACGTGCATGGTTTGGTTGGCGAGCGGATGCCCGTACGGCACGCTCGTCCAGCCCGCCGGCTGTTCCTCGGTCCAGAAGTAGTTGGACCAGATGGCGGCCTCGGTGGCGCCGCCCATGGCGACGACCCGGGCGCCGGGGCACACCTGGGCGATCCGCTCCAGCAGCGGCACCGGCACCCAGTCGCCGCTCAGCATGATCAGGCGCAGCGAGCCGAGCAGCTCCGCCGCGCGGTCGCCGAGGTACTCGAGCATGAGGTCGAACAGCGCGGGCACCGAGTTCCACACGGTCGCGCCGTGCTGCCGGCACAGCGCCCCCCACGCCTCGGGGTCGGGTACGCCGCTCTCCTCGGGCATGATCACGCTGCCGCCGACGCCGAGCAGGCCGAAGATGTCGAAGACGGAGAGGTCGAAGGCGAGCGAGGAGACGGCGAGCACCCGGTCTTGTGAGGTGAGCCGGAACCGCTGGGCCAGGTCCCGCAGGGTGTTGACGGCGGACCGGTGCGAGAGCACGGCGCCCTTGGGGGTGCCCGTGGACCCGGAGGTGTAGATGACGTAGGCCGTACGGTCCGGGCCGGCCGGTGCGACTGGTGCGAAGGCCTCAGGTTCCTCGGTGTCCGCGGGGACGGGGAGGACCGGGGTCGCGCAGCCCTCCGCCGATCCGACCAGGGCCACCGCCCCGCTCTGTTCGAGCACCGTGTCGACGCGGGCCGCGGGCCAGCTCATCGACATCGGCAGGTACGCGGCTCCGGCCCGCAGCACGCCGAGTACGGCGATGACCTGCTCGGGGGACTTCGGCAGCCGCACGGCCACCAGGTCGGTGCGCTCCGGGTCGCGGCCGACGCCGGCCCTCAGCAGTCGCGCGGCCAGCGCCCGGGAGCGCCGGTCGATCTCCTGCCAGTCCAGACATCGCTCCCGGGTCAGGACGGCGGGAGCGGTCTGCCGCCGGGCGAAGGACTCCTCCACGCAGGAGTGCAACTCGCCCCCGGGCAGCGCCAGGCCGGTGTCGTTCGCGCGGATGCGGTCGGCGAGCTGGGGCTGCGGCAGCGGTGCGGGGTCGGTCCGGCTCCACTCGTGGAGGTCGCCGGCGAGCGCCAGCAGCCGGGCGTGGTGGTGTTCGGCCAGGTCGTCCACGAGACCGTCGGGGTAGGCGGCGGTGTCGTGGTCGAAGTTGCAGACCAGCCCGCCGTCCTCCTCGTACACCTGGTGGTCGAGGCGCACGGTCGGGGTGCTGAGGGCGCTGTGGACGAGCCGCGCACCGGGCAGCGGGAGGAGGTAGCCGTTGGCCGAGCCGCTCGCCAGGCCCAGCGCCGAGCTGAACACGACGGGCGCGGGATTGCCGGTGCCTCCGGTACGCCGGTTCATCGCCCGGCCCACCTCCACGCCGGAGACCGCGACGGCGGCGAGGTCGGTGTAGAAGGCACCCATGCGGGCGCGGCTGCGCTCCGCGAAGGAGCCCTCCCCGGCCTCCACGCCGACCAGCACGGTGCTCGCGGCGCATCCCCAGAAGGGCTCGCCGCCAGGCTCCGGAGTCCGTTGGGAGGCGAGCACGGTCAGCGTGCCGGCGCGCCCGCCGGACCAGCGCAGCAGGCAGTCGGTGTAGAGACCGAAGAGCGCGGCGCTCGGCGACATCCGCATGGCCGCGGCGTTCCGCTGGAACGCCCGCCAGGTGTCCGGCTCCAGGCGGTGGGCCCGTCGCCGCAGCGGCACCGACGGCGCCCCGGCGGTGTCACCGGCGGGGCGTCCCGGCAGGTCCACGGCGGGCGGCAGGGTCTCCACCCGCGACTCCCAGTACCGCAGAGCGCCCCGGAACGCCTCGGAGTCCTTGGCCTGTTCCCGCTCGCCGACGAAGTCGTGGAAGGACTGCACGGAAGGGCTCGGCCGGTAGTCGGGGTCCGCGTAGCAACGCCCGATCTCGGCGTAGAACAGCGGAGTCGTGACCCCGTCGAACACCGTGAGCCGGAGTGCCGTCTGAAGCCGGGACGTGCCGTCGGGAAGCAACACGAGACGGAATAGAAAGGGGCATCCCGCAGCGTGCGGCGGAATATCGACGGAAAGTGTCGAGCGTAACCTCTCAAGGCGCTGAAGAGCATTTTCGGGGGAGTGCCCCGTGAGGTCGGTCACAGATACCAGCGGAATGCATTCCGAGTCGGCGGCGTAATTCTGCATTCCCTCCGGATAAATCCGGAGGCGCAGTGCCGGGTGGGTTTCCCGGAGTCTGGCCAGAGCCTCGTGGAGCCGCTGCGGGTCAGGGGTTGAACCAGCCCTGAACTGGTACTCCTGGTAAAGGAGAGCTGGTGCCGGAGCATCCGCTCCGCCCTGCTCCCCTACGAAATAGGCGTGCTGAAGGTCGGTCAGAGGAAAAGAGGCGACGCCCTCATCCACGTGAAATCCCCCGAAAATATCGACAGAACGGGTAACTCGAACGCGGCGAATCAACGCGTACGTGAAACCGACGACCCTTGCAATGTCATCGTCTGGGTCGACGCTACTCGACCGGTTCTGGCGTGGGCAATGACGGATCCATCATCTGAGACGGCCGCAGCCGGAAAGTCGCCAGAGCAGCCGGATTGCCTCGCCTGTCTTGTTGAAGTGCGAAGAAAAACCGGGCGCCCCGCCCGTAAAACACCCCCGGGCCGGAAGAATTCTGCCGGTCCGAATGCGAAACGCCCGCCGAGCGGTGTCGGCGGGCGGCTGGGCGAGCGGGTCGTGTCAGGGAACGCCGGCGAGCCGCAGCAGCGCCGCCGTGCCCGCCGCCGCCAGCACGACGACGAGGAACGGCGCCTTGCGCCAGGCGAGCACGCCGCCGACCAGGACTCCGATCGGCCGCGCGGCGCCGGCGAAGGCGTCCTCCTCGGTGAGGGCGGTCGTGGCGGCCAGGGCGGCGAGCAGGACGACCGCCGAAACCTCCAGCAGCTTCTCGGCGCGCTCAGGGAAGGTGACCCTGGCCCGCAGGGCGGGCCCCGACAGGCGGAGCAGGAAGGTCCCGGCCGCCAGGGCGAACATCGCCACCAGTGCCGGCAGCATCGGTATGGAGTCGCTCACCTCATGGCCCCTTCCTTCGCCTTGACTGTGAACAGGGGCAGCGCGGCCAGAGCGATCAGGACCGGCAGCCCGGCCGGCAGGAACGGGGTGACTGCCAGCGCCAGCCCGGCACCGGCCAGCGCGGTCCGCGGCAGGGTCCGCTCCTTCATCGCGGGCAGGATCAGCGCCACGATCACCGCGGGGAACATGGCGTCCAGGCCGAGGGCATCGGTGTCCCGCACGACACTTCCGAGCAGCGCGCCCAGCGCGGCACCGACGGGCCAGCAGACCAGAATGCCCAGACCGCAGAGCCAGTACGCGGCCCGTCTGCGCTCCGGCTCGTCCTGGGCGATGGCGAACACGACCGTCTCGTCGTTCATCAGGTGCGTGCCGAGCGCTCCGCGCCAGCCCCGCCCGAGGACATCGGGTACCGCCAGACCGAACGGCAGATGGCGGGCGTTGACCAGGAGCCCCGCCAGCAGTGCGGCGATAGGGCTGCCCCCGGCGGCGATGATCCCGACGAACAGGAACTCGGACGAGGCGGCCAGGACGAGCGCCCCCATCAGGACGGGGAACCACCAGGCGAATCCGGAGGTGACCGCGATGGCGCCGTACGACAGGCCGATCACTCCGACGGCCAGGCAGACCAGCGCGATGTCGCGCAACAGAGCCCCGTCCAGAGTTCTCCAAAACGAACGCATGACGTTTATACTGAACGGACTGAGCGACGTTCGTCAAGCCGAACGAATGACCATTGGAGCGAACACGCCGTGTCCGACGCCGCCCCCACCCTCAAGCCACCGATCGAAGTGATCGCCGCGTCCCTGCGGGCGGAACGCGTCCGGGCAGGGCTCTCCCTCACCGAGGTCGCCCGCCGGGCCGGGCTCGCCAAGTCCACGCTCTCCCAGCTGGAGTCCGGCGCCGGAAATCCCAGCCTGGAGACGCTGTGGGCGCTCTGCGTGGCCCTGGAGATCCCCTTCTCCCGGCTGCTGGCCGTCTCCCGGCCGCAGGTCCAGGTGATCCGGGCGGGGGAGGGGCCGGCCATCGGATCGGCCCAGAGCAACTACCGGGCCACCCTCCTCGCCGCCTCCCCGCCCGGAGCCCGGCGGGACGTCTACAGCGTCACCGCCGAGCCCGGACCGCAGCGCTCCTCCGCCCCGCACATGCCCGGCGTCGTGGAGCACGTCGCGATCAGCACGGGCCGGGCCCTGGTGGGCACCGCCGACGAGCCGGTCGAACTCCACCCGGGCGACTACATCTGCTATCCGGCCGACGTTCCGCATGTCTTCCAGGCCCTGGAGCCAGGCACTCGCGCGGTGCTCGTCTCCGAGCACCACTGAGCGCCTGGCTCCGCCCGCCCGTCCCGGCACGGCGGTCTCAGGGGTCCTTTCACTCAGTGCCCCATGCCCAGACCGCCGTCCACCGGCAGGACCGCGCCGGTGACGTAGGCGGCGTCATCGGAGGCGAGGAACCGCACCGCCGCCGCCACCTCCTCCGCCTGGGCGCTGCGCCCGAGGGGCACCCGGCCCAGCATGGCGGCGCGCTGCCTGTCGTTCAGCGCCTTGGTCATGTCCGTCTCGACGAACCCGGGCGCCACCACGTTGCAGGTGACACCCCGTGAGCCGAGCTCGCGGGCCACGGACCGGGCGAAGCCGACCAGGCCGGCCTTGGATGCCGCGTAGTTGGTCTGCCCGGCCGCGCCGAGCAGGCCGACCGCCGAGGAGATCAGCACGATCCGCCCCCGCCGCGCCTGCACCATCTCCCCCGCGGCCTGCCTGACCACCCGGAAGACGCCCGTCACGTTGGTGTCCAGCACGTCCGCGAAGTCCTTCTCGGTCATCCGCAGCAACAGCTGGTCCCTGGTGATGCCGGCGTTCGCCACCAGGACCTCCACCGGCCCGTGCGCCGTCTCCACCTCCTTGTACGCCTGCTCCACCTGCGCCGCGTCGGTGACGTCGCACCGGACGGCGAGGCAGCCCAGCTCAGTCGCGGCCCGCGGTGGCTCGCCCGTACGGTAGGTCAGCGCGACCTCGTCGCCGGCCTGTGCGAAGGCCTGGGCGACCGCGAGGCCGATGCCCCGGTTGCCTCCCGTCACGAGGACCGATCGGCTCATGATTCCCACTCACCCTTTCTCCACGGTGACCCGGACCCGGCCCGGCGCCGGTCAGGCGATCTTGTGAACCCAGCCGAACGGGTCCGGTAGGGTGCCGGTCTGAATGCCCGTCAGCTCTTCGTGCAGCCGCGAGGTGACCGGACCGCGCACCCCGCCGCCGATCGTCCAGTCGCCGTCCACGCTCCTGACGAAGCCGACCGGCGTGACCATCGACGAGGTGCCGCAGGAGAACACCTCGGTCAGCGCGCCCGACTCGGCGTCGGCCCGCCACTGCTCCACGCTGATCCGGCCCTCCTCCGCCCGGTAGCCGAGGTCGGCCGCCAGCGCCAGCACCGAGCTCCGGGTGACACCGGCCAGCAGCGTCCCCGACAGCTCGGGGGTGACCAGCCGGTCGCCGTAGACGAAGAACAGGTTGCTGGTGCCCATCTCGTCCACCCAGCGGCGTTCCGCGGAGTCCAGCCACACCACCTGGTCGCAGCCCTTCTCGCGGGCCTGCGCCTGGGCCACCAGGGTGCCCGCGTAGTTGCCGCCGCACTTGGCCTCGCCGGTGCCTCCGGGAGCCGCCCGCGTGTAGTCCTGCGAGAGCCACACCGTGAGCGGTTTCGCCCCGGCCTTGAAGTAGGAGGCCGCCGGAGAGGCGATCACCATGAACCGGAAGGAGGCGGAAGGGCCGTAGAAGCCGATGGTGTGCTGGGTGGCGATCATGAACGGCCGCAGGTACAGGCTGTGCCCCGGGCGGTCCGGGACCCAGTCCCGGTCCGTGGTGACCAGGAGTTCCAGGGCCTCCACGAAGGTTTCCCCGGGCAGCTCCGGCATCGCCATCCGCGCGCAGGAGCGGTTGAGCCGGGCCGCGTTGTCGTACGGGCGGAAGGTCACCACCGTGCCGTCCGGGCGCCGGTAGGCCTTCATGCCCTCGAAGACCTCCTGGCCGTAGTGGAAGACCTGGGCCGACGGGTCGAGCATGAGCGGCCCGTAGGGGTGCAGCCGGGCGTCGTGCCAGCCGCGCTCCCGGTCCCAGTCGATGCTGATCATGTGGTCGGTGAACACCTCGCCGAAGGCGGGCGCATCGAGCAGGGCGGCCCGCTTCTCGGCGGACAGCGGTACGGCCGGCTCGGTGGTGAAGGTGATGGTCATGGGTGTGCTCCGAGGCAGGAATCGAGGTCACAACGGGGTGTTGGCATGCTTGCGGGACGGCTGTTCCGCGTGCTTGGTCCGCAGCATCCGGAAGGTGCGGGCCAGCACCGACCGGGTCTCGGCGGGGTCGATCACGTCGTCGACCAGCCCGCGCTCGGCCGCGTAGTAGGGGTGCATCAGCTCCGACCGGTAGTCCTTGACCATCCGGGCCCGCAGGGCCTCCGGGTCGTCGGACTCCGCGATCTGCTTGCGGAAGATGACGTTCGCGGCGCCCTCGGCACCCATCACCGCGATCTCGTTGGCCGGCCAGGCGTAGGACAGGTCGGTGCCGATCGAGCGGGAGTCCATCACGATGTACGCCCCGCCGTACGCCTTGCGCAGGATCACCTGGACCCGCGGCACCGTGGCCTCGCAGTACGCGTACAGCAGCTTCGCCCCGTGCCGGATCACCCCGCCGTGTTCCTGGTCCACCCCGGGCAGAAAGCCCGGCACGTCCACCAGGGAGAGCAGCGGGACGTTGAAGGCGTCGCACATCCGCACGAAGCGGGCGGCCTTCTCACTGGCCCTGATGTCCAGCACCCCGGCCAGGGCGATCGGCTGGTTGGCGACGATGCCGACCACCTCGCCGGCGATCCGGGCCAGTCCGCACAGGATGTTGGGGGCCCAGCGCTCGTGGACCTCCAGGAAGTCGCCGTGGTCAACGACCTCCTCGATCACCCGGCGCATGTCGTACGGCAGTTTGCCCTCGGCCGGGACCAGGTCGAGCAGTGCCTCGCCGCGCCGGTCGGCCGGGTCCGTGCCCGGGGTGAAGGGCGGGACCTGCTGGTTGTTGGACGGCAGCAGGGACAGCAGGTAGCGCACCTCGCTCAGGCAGGTCCACTCGTCGTCGTGCACGAAGTGCGCCACGCCGGACAGTTCGGCGTGCGCGTCGGCGCCGCCGAGCCGTTCCTGCGTGACGTCCTCACCGGTGACGGCCTTCACCACGTCCGGGCCGGTGATGAACATCTGGGAGGTACCGCGCACCATGAACACGAAGTCGGTCAGCGCGGGCGAGTACGCCGCACCGCCCGCGCACGGCCCAAGGATCACCGAGATCTGCGGAATCACCCCGGAGGCCCGCACATTGCGCTGGAAGATCCCGCCGTAGCCGGCCAGGGCCGAGACGCCCTCCTGGATCCGCGCCCCGGCCCCGTCGTTGAGCGACACCAGGGGCGCACCGGCCGCGATGGCCATGTCCATGATCTTGTGGATCTTCTCGGCGTGCGCCTCGCCGAGCGCCCCGCCGAAGATCCGGAAGTCGTGCGCGTAGACGAACACGGTACGGCCCTCGACCGTGCCCCAGCCCGTGATCACACCGTCCGTGTGCGGCTTGCGTTCTTCGATCCCGAAACCGACGGCCCGGTGCCGGCGCAGCTGCTCCACCTCGGTGAAGGACCCCGCGTCCAGCAGCAGGTCGATGCGCTCACGGGCGGTCAGCTTGCCCTTGGCGTGCTGCGCGCGGGTCGCTCGCTCGCTGGGGCCGCGCCGCGCCAGCTCCTTGGCCGCGTGCAGTTCGGCCACCCGCGCCCCTGCGCTCGTAACCGGCTCCTGGCCGGTGAGTTCCTGCTGGACGGTCATCTGCTCTCGCTCTCCTTCCGGGGCCGGCCGGCCGGCAGGTGCGCCGGCCGGTCTCACAGCGCGGTTTTCACCGGTACGGCCGCGCGGCACAGCTGACGGTGCGCCCCCAGGCCGGCCACCTCCGCCTCCACCACGTCACCGGACCGCAGGAACGGCTGGTCGGGGCGGCCCAGGGCGACCCCGCCGGGCGTCCCGGTCAGCACCACGTCGCCGGGGTGCAGCACCATGAACTGGCTCAGGTACCAGACGAGGTGGGCCACGTCGTGGACCATGTCGGCGGTGGACCCGTCCTGCATCAGCCGGCCGTTGACCCGGCAGGTCAACCGCAGCCGCTGCGGATCGCCCGCCTCGTCCGGGGTGACCAGCCAGGGGCCCAGCGGGCTGAACGACTCGAACGACTTGCCCTTCACCCACTGGCCGCCGCGCTCCAGCAGCCAGCTCCGCTCCGATACGTCGTTGGCGGTGGCGTAGCCCGCGACATGGGCGAGCGCGGCGGCGGGGTCCGGGAGGTACTGGGCGCGCCGGCCGATCACCACCGCCAGCTCGACCTCCCAGTCGGTCTTCTCCCCGCCCGGCGGCAACAGCAGGTCGTCGTACGGGCCGACCAGCGTGGTCGGCGCCTTGCTGGAGACGATCGGCTCGTCGGGCAGGTCCAGGCCGGCCTCGGCGGCGTGCATGCGGTAGTTGAGCCCTATCGACAGCAGGTGCCCGCCCGGGCGGACGGGCGGACCGAGCCGCTCGGCATCCGGGTCGACCGCCGGCAGCGCGCCGGCCTCCCGCTCCAGCCGGGGGCCCAGCTCCCGCAGCACGTCCGGGTCCAGAGCCGCGCCGGTCCAGTCGGGCACCCACGCCGACAGATCCCGGACGACCGAGCCGGGGCCCATGGCGCAGGGCCGCTCCTCGCCCGGCGGACCGATCCGCAGCAGCCGCATGTCAGCCTGCCGCCGGGGTGCCGTCGGCGTACTTCTCGAAGAAGCGGATCTCCTCGTCGGTGAGCCGCCGGGGCCGGCCCGCCGCGTAGTCGAACGGCGCCATCACGGTCGAGGCGGTGGCGTACACGGTGTCGCCGTCCTTGACCGCGTAGTCGATGGCCACCGTCGCCGACTGCAGGTCGGAGACCCACATCTCGATCTCGACCGGCTCGTGCCGGTGCACCAGCTGCCGCCGGTAGCGGATGGCGTGCTCGACGACCACCGAGCCGTCCCGGAAGAAGGCATCTCCCTCGGTCGGCGCCATCCGGAAGATGAAGTCGACCCGGGCCTCCTCCAGGTAGCGCAGGTAGGAGACGTTGTTGACGATCCCGTAGACGTCCATGTCCGACCAGCGGATCGGGCAGTAGTAGCTGTGCCGGGCCATCGCCGTGTCAGCTCCCATCGGGTGTGCGGGCGGCGGCCGGGCCGAAGGCGCCGGTCCGCTGCTGGAAGGCGGCCACGTAGTCGTCCGCCGCGATCGGCGCCCGCAGCAGCTCCGGGGTCAGGTTGAACCCGCCGATGAGTGTGTCGGCGTACGGCCGGAGCTCCGCGCACAGCGCCTCCGCCTCCGCATCCAGCCGTTCCACCTGCTCGGCCGTCAGCGCACCGCGCGCCAGGAACCAGCCGGCGTCCCGCCCCACCTCGGTCAGCCCGTACAGCGCGGCCAGCGGGCCGAGGGCCGCCCGCGCCGTCTCCTCCCGCGCCTCGTCCACGGCGGCGGCGAAGCTCTCCAGGGCGGTGCGCACGCCGCGCACCCGGGCCATCTCCAGGCCGGAGTTGATGGTGCCGTTCCACGCCTCGAAGTACGTCCGGTCCCGGGAGTCGTCCGCCATGGACGCCCGGGCCGTGCGGAGCAGCTCCTGCTCCCGGTAGCGCAGGGCCTCCACCAGGAACCGCGGGTCCCGCAGGTCGCGGCCTTGCGGGTCGGGCGCCGTGCCCGGCTCCTCGTCGTCGCCGCCCTGCGCGATGATCTGCCCCGCCGTGGTGGCCAGCAGCACCTGGTTGTCGCCCTCCGCGGTGACCAGGCCCTGGAGCAACGACCCGTAGTCCGCGATCCGGTTGACGCTGAAGATGCCCTGGGCTCCGCAGCGCTCCCGGCAGGTGGCGATGACCTCGGTCATCTCCCAGGTGGACAGGGCCTTGGTGATCGACACCAGGTGGTTGAGCTCGGCCGGCACGGCGTCCTGCGGGGCTCCCGTGAACTCTGCCTTGGCGTGGTTGAGCAGCAGCGTCATCGCGTACGTCTTCGCCAGCGCGGTGAACAGCGCGCGCTGGTGGCTGCGGTACTCGATGACCGGCAGGTCGTTGCGGCCCGGCGCGTTGGTGAGCCGCTGTGCCGCGTAGCGCAGGGCGATGTACACACTGGCCCTGCCTGCCCCGGTCGCCGCGCTGGAGACGCAGAGCCGCCCGGGCAGGATCCGGCTCATCGCGCGCAGGAACCGCTTGCGCTGGTTGCCGGAGGCCGGGCGGAACACGCCGTTCTCGTCGAAGCCGCCCATGTCGCCGTGGAGCAGGTTGCGGCGCGGGATGCGCACGTGGTCGAACCAGGTGAGGCCGTTGTCCAGGCCCTGCACCGGCTTCTCCGGGCACGGAGCCGCGTGAACGCCCTCGCACAGCCCGTTCCCGTCGCTGATCCGGACCAGGAACGGGAACACGCCGTGGTCCTTGCCGTCCGCCTTCAGCCGGGCCATCACCATGGCCAGCTTCGGCACGTCCTGGAACCCGCTGTACGACATGTACTTCTGCGCGAGCGCGTCGGGCGTGTTCAGCACGAACGTCTCGGTCTCGGCGTCGTAGACCGCCTCGGTGCGCAGGGCCGCCACGTTGTTGCCGTAGCCCAGCTCGGTGGCCATGTACGGGCTGAACGAGTCCAGGCGGTCGAGTTCGTCGAACAGGTCCTTCAGGTCGTCCCGGGCGCCGTGCTCCACGACCGTGCCGAAGGCGAGGTTGTAGTGCACCATCAGCAGCGAGAACGTGGAGACGTCCACCAGCGAGGGCCACTCGGCCAGCGCGAACAGCCGCCAGGGGTCGGCCAGGATCTCCCGCGGGCGCTCCAGCCCGGCGTGCACGGCCCGCGACCGCTCGTAGGCAAGTTTCCCGGCCTCGGTCATGGTCAGCCCCTCGCGGGGGTCGAACAGGGGGTCCAGCAGCAGGTCGTGAAGGTCCTGGTGGGTCTGCTCGTACCTGCCGTCGAAGAGCAGCCGGGACAGGTCGGCGGAGGCCGACAGGGTCATCTGTAGATCCTTTCCTGCGGTTCGTTTCGCGGGGACCGGCGGAGGGTGCGGGCCACGGTCAGGCGGAGGCGATCAGCAGGGCGGCGTTCTGGCCGCCGAAACCGAAGGAGTTGCTCAGGGCCACGTCCACCCGGCCCCGGCGGGCCGCGCCGTGCACGACGTCCACCTCCACCCTCGGGTCGACCTCGGTGGTGCTCGCCGACGGCGGGATCACCCCGTGGTGCACGGTGAGCGCCGCGAACGCGGCCTCGATGGACCCGGCCGCGCCCAGCGGATGCCCGGTGACGCCCTTGGTGGAGCTGACCTGCACGTCCGTTCCGGCCACGCGCTGGATCACGCCGGCCTCGATGACGTCGTTGAGCGGGGTGGAGGTGCCGTGGGCGTTGACGTAGCCGATGTCCCGGCCGGTGAGCCCGGCGTCCGCGAGGGCCGCCCGTACCGCCAGCTCGGCGCCCTTGCCCTCGGGGTGCGGGGACGTCACGTGGTGCGCGTCCGCGGAGGCGCCGTACCCGATCACCCGGGCCACCGGCGCCACGCCCCGGGCCCGTGCGTGCTCCTCGGACTCCAGGACGACGATCCCGGCGCCCTCGCCGAGCACGAACCCGTCACGGCTCGCGTCGAACGGGCGGGACGCGGTCCCGGGGCTGTCGAGCCGCCGGGACAGGGCCCGCATCCGGGCGAACGAGGACACGTACAGCGGCGTGATGGGCGCCTCGGCGCCGCCGGCCACGACGATGTCGGCCAGCCCCGACCGGATCAGGTCCCGGCCCAGGCCGATCGCGCTCGCCCCGGCCGCGCACGCCGTGCAGGGCGCCATGCAGGGCCCGTTGGCGCCGATGTCGATCGCCACTTGGCCCGCCGCCATGTTCAGCAGCCCCATCGGCAGCGTCATCGGGGAGACCTCCGAGGGCCCCTCCTCTATCAGCGTCCTGTGCTGCTCCTCCAGCGTCGCGGTGCCACCGGCGCCCGAACCGACGATCACCGCCACCCGCGCGCTGTCCACCCACGAGCCGGGGGTGAGCCCGGCCTGGTCCAGGGCCTCGCGTGCGGCGGCGATGGCGAACTGGGAGTAGCGGTCCCACTGCCATGCGCCGCGCAGCCCGAGGGCGGCCGGGCCGAAGTCGGGCACCTTGCACGCCATGGTGACCGGCAGGCCGTCCAGATCGGAGTGGTGCGCCGCCGTCGGTCTGCCCTCGACCACGCGGTCCCAGCTCTCCTTGACCCCGATGCCGGCGGGCGTGACCATGCCGATCCCGGTGATGGCGGCGGCGAACCCGGTCATCGGACGGCGGCGCCCTTCTGCTCGACCAGGGCGACGATGTCTCCGACGACGGAGATCTCGGAGAGCTCCTCGTCGGTGATCACGATGCCCAGGCGCTTCTTCAGGGCGGTGGCCAGCTCGATCTGGGACAGCGAGTCGAGGCCGAGGTCGTCGAAGTTGGCGTCGGCCACCACCGTCTCGGGGTCGAGACCGAAGCGGGCGACGAAGACCTCGACGACAGAGTCGTGCACGGAGCTCATGGGGTTTCCTCCTGGATCGACAGGGCTGGGACGACAACGGTGCCGGTTCGGCAACGGTCGGGGAACGAAGGTCAGTTGACGGGCTCGGCCTGAATGTCCGGCCAGACCAGGACGGTCGAGCCCCAGGACAGGCCGGCGCCGAAGGCGGACAGCAGCACCCGCTGGCCCGGCCGGAGCGCACCGCGGGCGGCGTAGTCGTTCAGGAGCAGCGGCACCGACGCGGCCAGGGTGTTGCCCACCCGGTCGATGTTCACCGCCACCCGCTCCTCGGGGAGCTCCAGCTCCTCGGCGACGGCCCGCACGATGCGGAGGTTGGCCTGGTGGCCGGCGAACCAGTCGACGTCCGCCACCGGCCAGTCGGCGCGCTTGAGGACCGTCAGCGCCGACTGCGTCATCCGCTCGACGGCCTGCGTGTACAGGGGGCGGCCCTCCATCCGCAGGTACCAGTCCGCGGCCGGCACCGTGCCGTGCCCGAGCCCGGCGTCGGCGGAGCGCTGCCGGGAACCGCCGGCCGGGATGGCCAGCAGGTCGGCCAGCGCGCCGTCGCTGCCGAGGTCGAACGGGCCGAGCGCGCCGGGCTCGTCCGGCTCGCCGCGGCGCAGCACCACCGCGCCCGCCCCGTCGCCGAAGATGGGCGCCGTGGCCCGGTCCTCCTGGTTCACCAGCGTGGTGAACGCCTCCGAACCGATGAAGAGCACGGTGTCGGCGGTGCCGGAGTCGATGAGACCGGCCGCGGTGGCGAGCCCGTACAGGAACCCGCTGCACGCCGAGGTCAGATCGAAGGCGGCCACCGTGCCGAGTCCCAGCCGGGACGCGACCTCCGGGGCCACCGCCGGGCAGAGCCGCTCGGGCGAGGTGGTCGCGACGACCACCGCGTCCACCCCGCTTACCCCGGCCGACCGCATGGCCCGGGCTCCGGCCTCCACCGCCAGGCTCCCGGTCGACAGGCCGTCGGAGACCATCCGGCGCTCCCGGATACCGGTCCTGGTGCGGATCCACTCGTCCGACGTGTCCAGCGTGCGCGAGAGGCCGTCGTTCGTGACCGCCCTGGGTGGGAGGAAGCCTCCGAGTCCCGTGAGTACCGCCGTCATTGACTCACCCTCCTGATGGCCGCTGCGGCCTGACCTGGCGTCAAACAGGCTTCCCGACGGCAGGTCAGCCGGGCAATTGACCCTTGGTACACCCGATGGCGCGGATGCCGGGCGCGTGTACGAAGGGCCAATTGACCGCCGGCCGGCCCACTGCGAGCCTCACGGAGATGACCACGACACCTTTCGATCCCGCAGGGCTCCTCCCGGCCGGACGGGTGATCACCGACTCGGGTCGGCTCGCGTCCTTCGCCCACGACGAGGCCGCCGGGGCCCCCTTCGGCCTCCCATCGGCTGTGGTGCAGCCCCGCGACACCGCCGAGGTCGCGGCCGTGGTGGCGTACTGCGCCGAACGGGGTGTGCCGGTGGTCGCACGCGGGGCCGGCACCGGCCTGTCCGGCGGCGCCAACGCCGTCGACGGCTGCGTCGTCGTCTCCTTCGCCGCGATGGACCACATCCTGCGCATCGACCCGGACGAACGCCTGGCCGTGGTCCAGCCCGGCGTCGTGAACGACTGGCTGCGGGCCGCGTGTGCCGACAAGGGTTTGTGGTATCCGCCCGACCCGGCGAGTGCGCCGTGGTCCACGATCGGCGGGAACGTCGCCACCAACGCGGGCGGTGTGTGCTGTGTGAAGTACGGCGTGACCCGCGACTACGTGCTCGGCCTGGAGGCGGTCACCGGCCGCGGCGAGGTCGTCCGGCTGGGCCGGCAGACCGCCAAGAGCTCCGCCGGCTTCGAACTCGCCGGCCTGCTGGTGGGGTCCGAGGGCACTCTGGGACTGGTCACCGAGATCACCCTGCGGCTGCGGGGTGAGCGGGCCCAGGAACACACCGTTGTCGGCTACTTCGACGACCTGCCGAGCGCCGGCCGGGCCGTCGCCCATGTCGTGGCCTCCGGCGTCGTACCCAGCGCCCTCGAACTCGTCGACCGCTACTGCCTGCGCGCCGTCGACGAGTGGAAGAACATGGGGCTCACCGACGGCGGCAACGTCCTGCTGCTGGCCCGCTGCGACGCGCCCGGAGCGGCCGGTGTCGAGGAGGCCGACACGGTGCTGGCCTGCTTCGAAGCCGCCGGGGCCGCCTGGAGCGCCCGTTCCGGCGACCCGGCCGAGGCGGACGCCCTGTTCGCCGCCCGCCGTCTCGTCTACCCCGCGCTGGAACGTCAGGGCATGGTGCTCAGCGAGGACATCTGCGTGCCCCGGACCCAGGTCCCCGAGATGCTCGCTCGCCTGGAGCGCACCGCCGAGCGGCACGACGTGCACATCGCCGGCCTCGCCCACGCCGGGGACGGCAACCTGCACCCGATGCTGGTCGTGCCGCGCGGCGACGAGCGTGAGCTGGCCCGGGGCCGCGAGGTGTTCGAGGAGGTCGTCGATCAGGCGATCGAGCTCGGCGGCACGGTCACCGGCGAACACGGCGTGGGCCTGCTGAAGATGCGCGGTCTGACCCGGGAGCTGAGCCCGGCCGTGCTGGACCTGCACCGCGGCATCAAGCAGGTCTGGGATCCTGCGGGGATCCTCAACCCAGGGAAGGTCTTCGCCGCATGAGGACAGCCGCCATACCCCTGCCTGCCCTGCGGCGCCGGACCACCGCGGTGTTGCTCGCCAGCCAGGTCCTCGGAGGTATCGGCATCGGCATCGGCATCGCGTTCGCGACCGTCGTCGGCGCCCGGGTCGGCGGCGACGCGCTGGGCGGCCTCGCGGCGACCGCGACCGTCGTCGGCACCGCGGTGGTGGCCGTGCCGCTCACTCCGCTGATGAGCGCCCGGGGACGCCGTCCCGGCCTTGCCCTGGCCTACCTGGCCGGCGCGGCCGGCGCCGCCCTGACCGTGGTCGCCGCCGTTGTCTCCAGCTACCCCCTGCTACTGATCGGCCTGACCGCGTTCGGCGGCAGCTCCACCGCCAGTTTCCAGGCCCGCTTCGCCGCCGCCGACCTCACCCCGCCCGACCGGCGGGCCCGCGCCATCTCCCTGCTGGTGTGGGCGACCACGATCGGAGCGGTGCTCGGTCCGAGCCTGGCCGCCCCGGCGTCCCGCAGCGTCACCGCCTGGGGCATACCGGCGGCCGCCGGTCCGTTCGCCTGGGCCTGCGCCGCGTTCGCCGCCGCCGCCGTGATCATCGTGGCCGGACTGCGCCCGGATCCCCTCCTCACCGCCCGCACTCTCGCCCAGGACACCCCGGCCACCGGCCGCTCCGGTTCGGTCTGGTCCGGTTTCCGGGCCGTACGCGCCACGCCCCTGGGCCGCATCGCGCTGATCGCCGTCGCCGTGGTGCACACCGCCATGGCCTCGGTGATGTCGATGACGCCCCTGGAGATGTCCCACCACGGAGCCGGCATGAACCTGATCGGCCTGGTGGTCAGCGCCCATGTCCTCGGCATGTACGCGTTCTCCCCGGCCATGGGATGGCTCGCCGACCGCGTCGGCCGCATCACCGCGATCTGCCTGTCGGTGGCGCTCCTCGCGGTGGCCGCCCTGCTCGCCGCCACCGCCGGCACCAGCCACACGCAGTCCATGGTGGCCCTCTTCGTCCTGGGTCTCGGCTGGTCGGCGGGCCTGGTGGCGGGCTCCGCCCTGCTCACCGACTCCGTCCCCGCCGCCGCGCGCGCGGCGGCCCAGGGCCTGTCGGACCTGGTGATGAGCTCCGCGGCCGCCCTGGGCACGGCGGTGGCCGGTGTGGTCGTCGCCCAGGCGGGCTACGCCTGGCTCAACGCGGCGGTGGTCCTGGCCCTCCTCTGCTTCGCGGCCCTCACCCTGCGCGGCCGTACCGCGCACGCGACGAACGCCGACCGCAGCCTCGTATAGGCGTTTCCCTTCGGCAGCCGCGCTGCCCCGCCAGTATTGAGGGGCACTCCTGGTCGACGCGCTCGCCGACCGCTGGGAGGTGCTCGACCGCGAGCCGCCCGGCAAGACCGTGCGGGCGGAGATCCATCTGCCGGAGTGGATTTCCGGGCTGGACCCGAAATGACAGGCGGCCGACCGGTGTTGGCGATGTCATGACACAGAGACCGGCACCTCGCCTCCTGTCCGACGCAGCCCTCTCCGACCTGCTCTCCGCCCAGCAGTTCGGCACGCTCGCCACCGTCAAGCGCAGTGGCCACCCCCACCTGACCACCATGGTGTACAGCTGGGACGCCGAATCGCGCACCGTGCGGTTCTCGACGACGGCCGACCGTGTCAAGGTCAAGCACCTGCGGCGCGAACCTCGTGCGGCGCTGCACGTACAGGGCGGGGACGTCTGGTCGTTCGCCGTCGCGGAGGGCGACGCCGAGGTCTCCGACGTCACGACGGTCCCCGGGGACACGGTCGGCCGGGAGCTGCTCGCGATGATCCCGGCCGGCGCCGAACCGGAGGACGAGGACGCCTTCCTCCGGCAACTGGTCGACGAGCGGCGCGTCGTCATCCGGCTGAAGGTGGACCGGCTGTACGGGACCGCGCTCGACATCGAGGGATAGGGCCACGGCACGATGAGCGCATGAACGCACAACGGGGCAGCACTGAAGAACAATCGCTCGCGGACCTCGCCCGGCGACTCCTCGCCGCGGACACCGGCGGCTGGACGCCGGACGGGGTGAACGCCCTGGCGGACGGGCTCGGCTGGGCCCGGGGCGGCACGGCGGACCGTCCTGTCCTGATCACCGGCCGGTCCGGGCGGACCAGCGGCGGCGCGCCCCTCCTCTTCGACGTGGCGTGCGGCGACCGGCTGTCGATCGGCTGCTTCGCCCCGGACGGCGTCGACGCGGCCTCCCTCGTCTGGGGCACCGTCGCCGAGCACCCGGCTACGGCCTCGGTCTGGCGCGACGACGATCCGGTGTGGCGCGTGGACGCGGGGGCCCCGGCGAACCCAAGGGCAGCGCCCTCGCGGAGATGCTCGTGGCGACGGCCAGGGCGGCCGGGGTGAGCGAGCCGGCCGGCCTGATCGTCGGCGGCGAGGCCGAGTTCGTGGACGGCTACCACGTCAGGTACTACGGGCTGGGACTCCCGACCGGTTGACACGTCCGCGTTCCGGTCGAACTTCCGTGGTCCGCACGGCTGTTGCTGCGCGGACCATTGACGCGCAAGGGGTTCGATTCTACGGTCCGTTCGAACTTGCGATCGTTGTCCGAGATATCGGGCAACCGTTCACCCCCACCGCAAGGAGAGGACCCGCATGAGCCGCAGTCCCCGTACGCTCCGCCGGCGCACCGCCCTGCTCGCCCTCCCCGCCGCCGCTCTCCTGGCACTGATCCCGAGTACGGCGTCCGCGTACCCCAACCCGGGCCGCGTCACCGGCGACGTCGTCACCCACGACCCGTCGATGATCCGCACTTCGTCCGGGCAGTACCTGCTCTACGCCACCGGCGGAGGCATCGCGAGCAAGGCCTCCGGCGACCGCACCGCCTTCCGCAACGGCAGCGACGCCTTCGCCGGCCGGCCGGGCTGGTGGCGGAACTACTCCTCCGTGCCGGAGGCGTGGGCGCCGGACATCTCGTACCACGGCGGCAAGTACCTGATGTACTACTCCGTCTCGAAGTTCGGCTCGAACACCTCCGCCATCGGCCTCGCCACCTCCAGCACCGGCCAGCCGGGCAGCTGGACCGACCAGGGCACGGTCTACACGTCGAACTCCGTCAGCGACTTCAACGCCATCGATCCGAACCTCTTCGTGAACGACGACGGCAAGTGGTGGCTGTCGTTCGGCAGTTGGTGGACGGGGATCAAGATGATCCAGATCAACCCCGCCACCGGGAAGCAGCTCTCCTCCAACACCACCCGCTACTCGCTCGCCTCCCGCCCCACCGGGACCAAGGCCGTGGAGGCGCCCTTCATCGTCAAGCGGGGCGGCTACTACTACCTCTTCGCCTCGTACGACACCTGCTGCAACGGGACGAGTTCGACGTACAAGGTCAAGGTCGGCCGCGCCTCCAGCGTCACCGGGCCGTACCGCGACAAGAACGGCGTCGACCTGATGAACAACGGCGGCACCCCCGTCCTGGAGTCGCACGGCAGCGTCATCGGCCCCGGCGGCCAGTCGATCCTGAAGGACGCCGACGGCGACCTGATCGTTTACCACTACTACGACGGGAACGACAACGGCACGCCCAAGCTCGGCATCAACCTGCTGAACTGGAGCAGCGGTTGGCCGGTCGCCTACTGACCCCCCGGACTACCCGGCCTGACCCATCCCCGCCGCGTTGGGCCAGCTCTGCGCGGCGGGCCACCCCGTGGCAGGCGCCGGGGTCAGCCCGTTCGTGCCCCGCACCTGCGCGGCCGTCAGCCCACCCCGGGCCGGGACACCGGGCGGTGTGGGCCCGGTGAACGGCGCGGCCATGGGCGCCGGCGTCGGTGTCGGCATGGGGGCGGGGGCGGGAACCGGCGCCGGGGCCTGTGCCGCGGGCGCCAGCGGCGGGGCCGGGGCGGCCATCGGCTGGGGCGCGGGCTGCGGCACCGGCTGCGGCATCTGCGGCTGCGGCATCTGAGCCGCGGCCGGCATCGGCATCCCGCCGCCCCCACCCGCCGGAGCGGCGGACGCGGCGGCGGGGAGCGGCATGCCGATGCCGGTGGCCGGAGTGGGCGCCGGAGCAGGCGCCGGGGCGGGAGCAGGGGCAGCGGCGAGTCCCTGCCCACCCAGACTCGCGGCCGCGGGAGCAGGGGCGAGGCCCGGCTCTCCGGCCACCGCGGCGGCAGCAGGCGCCGTGGCCATCCCCACCGCCTGCGCCGCGAGCCCCCGCATGCCCGACCCGTTCGTCTCGCTCACCAGGCGGTCCACGGCCGCCGTACCCGAGCTGTAGCTGGTCCCATTGCCCAGCTCGGGTACGGCGGCTCCCCTCCTGGACGTCCCGTAGAGCACCTGTTCCAGGCCGGACACCAGGCGACGCACGTCCACCTGGGGGCGCACCACGAGACGCAGGAAGCGACTGGACGAGCCGATCTTGTTGCCGCACTCGCGGACCAGGATCCGGTGCTCGGTGAGCATCCGGTCCCGGACGACGGTGCCCTCGGCACCCACGGGGAGGCGTACGAAGAGGAAGTTGCCCTGCGACGGGTAGACCGTCAGCCCGGGCAGGGAGGAGAGCTGGCCGGCCATGTCGAGGCGGTCGCGGCGCACCTGCTGGAGGCTCTGCGCGTACTCGGCGCCGTGCTCCTTCAGCATGAAGACGACGTGCTCGGCGAAGGAGTTGAGGTTCCACTTCGGGAGCATCGAGCGGATGCGGCCCGCGAGCGCCGGGTTGGCGACGAGGTAGCCGAAGCGGATGCCGTGCAGGCCGAAGTTCTTGCCGAGGCTGCGCAGCACGACGACGTTGGGCCGCAGCATCGCCTCCTGCACGACGGACGGTTCGGCCTCGGCGTCCGCGAACTCCAGGAACGACTCGTCGATGACCACCAGGTCGAGGTCGGCCATGGCGTCCATGAACTGCACGATGGCGTGCTTGTGAAGGAAGCCGCCGTCGGGGTTGTTCGGGTTGCAGATGACGGCGACGCGGGTGCCCCGGGCGCGGATGAACTCGGCGTACTGGGCGAGGTCGAGGGCGAAGCCGCTGGACTCCTGGAGCGGGAACATGTCGACCCGCTTGCCGGTCTCCATGGGCTGGTCGGTCCAGCGGCCGAAGGTGGGGACGGGGACGGCGAGGGACTCGCGCACCAGCAGGTGGTCGATCCACGTGATGAGCTCGGTGGAGCCGTTGCCCATGGCCACGCACTGCGGCGGCAGCTGGAGCAGGCTGCACAGCTCGGCCGTGATCGTGTCGGCGCTGCTCGGGTAGTACGTGATGATGTCGCGCAGCCGGCCCGCCATGTCCTCGAACATGGCCGGGGTCGGGAAGTACGGGTTGCAGGGGATACAGAAGTCCACGGGGCCGGCTCCCTCGCCGCCCTCACGTGTCAGAGCCGCCATCGACGGGCTGTGGGCCGCGGTACTGCGGAACAGCGACGTGACGTTGTCGGCCATGGAACCTCCGTATGGGGCGGGCCCGCTGGGGACGGACGGGCCCGACGTTTAAGGGCGGCCCGCGCGGGGGAGCGCGGGCCGCCCTTTCATACGGAGACCACGGTGACACCGTTCAACCGTCGGTAAAACGGTCGGAACGTGTGTCCGGTCTGTGAAGACCTGTCAGCGGCCTCAGCAGCCGAACGTGTGGATCGTCGTCGTCCGGTACGTCTGCCCCGGTCGCAGCACCGTCGACGGGAACTTCGGCTTGTTCGGCGAGTCCGGGAAATGCTGCGTCTCCAGGCACAGCGCGTCGCCCTGCCGGTAGGTGCGGCCGGACGGGCCGGTCAGCGTGCCGTCGAGGAAGTTGCCCGAGTAGAACTGCAGGCCGGGCTCGTTCGTGGCGATCTTCATCGTGCGGCCGGAGGCCGGGTCGCGCAGGGTGGCGACGTGCTCGGGGCGGGCGGTGATGCCCTTGTCCAGGACCCAGTTGTGGTCGAAGCCCTTGGCGGTCACCAGCTGCGGGTGGGAGACGCGGATGTCCCGGCCGATCGGCTTGGCCTTGCGGAAGTCGAAGGGGGTGCCCGCGACCTTGGCCAGCTCGCCCGTGGGGATCAGGCCCGCGTCGGTGGGCGTGTAACGGGAGGCGGCGATCTGGAGCTCGTGGTCCTCGATCGTGCCGCTGCCCTCGCCGGCCAGGTTGAAGTAGACGTGGCTGGTGAGGTTGACGACGGTGGCCTTGTCCGTGGTGGCCTCGTAGTCGACGCGCCAGTCACCGTGCCGGGTGAGCGTGTACGTCACCTTCGTCTTGAGCGTGCCCGGGTAGCCCATCTCCCCGTCGACGCTCGTGTAGTACAGGTGCAGGCCGACGTCGGAGCCCTTCACGAACGGCTCGATGTCCCACACGCGCTTGTCGAAGCCCTTGGCACCGCCGTGCAGGCTCTGCTCACCGTCGTTGACGGACAGCTGGTAGTTCTTGCCGTCCAGGGTGAACTTGCCCTTGCCGATGCGGTTGCCGTAGCGGCCGATCAGGGCGCCGAAGTACGGGCTCTTCGCGACGTAGTCGTCGATGGTGGCGAAGCCGGCGGAGACGTTGGCGTAGCGGCCGCGGCGGTCGGGTATCTCCAGGGACTGCACGATGCCGCCGTAGGACAGGACCTTCAGGCGGGTGCCGCCGTTCTCCAGCGACCAGCTGTAGATCTTGGTGCCGTCGGCGAGCTTGCCGAAGAGCGTCTTCACCGGCTTCCTGCCTCCCGTGGCGTGCGCCGTGCCGCCGAGCGTGGTGGCGGCCACTCCCGCCGCCGCCGCTCCAGCGATGACCGTGCGTCTGTTCAGTTCCATCTGTGCGGCTCCCGCATATGGAGAGGGCCCCGCCTTCCAGCGGGGCCCGAGCTGACTTACGAACCGACCTTGCGCTTGTTCCACACGTCGAACCCGACCGCCGCCAGCAGCACCATGCCCTTGATGACCTGCTGCCAGTCGGTGCCGATGCCGACGAGGTTCATACCGTTGTTCAGCACGCCCAGGACCAGGCCACCGATGATCGCGCCGAGGACGGTGCCGACACCGCCGCTCATCGACGCACCGCCGATGAACGAGGCCGCGATCGCCTCCAGCTCGAAGTTGAGGCCGGCCTTGGGAGAGGCCGCGTTGAAGCGGGCGGCGAAGACCAGACCCGCCAGGGCCGCGAGCATGCCCATGTTCAGGAAGACCAGGAAGGTGACCTTCTTGTCCTTCACACCCGACAGCTTGGCCGCCGGGAGGTTGCCGCCGATGGCGTAGATGTGGCGGCCGATGATCGCGTTGCGCATGACGTAGCCGAAGCCGACGAGCAGCACGCCCAGGATGAGCAGCACGATCGGGGCGCCCTTGTAGCTGGCCAGCAGCATGGTGAGCGTCAGCACCGCGGCGCCGATCGCGACCAGCTTCAGCAGGAACAGCTTGGCGGGCGGGACGTCCAGGTTGAACTCCTGCTGCCGCTTGCGGTCACGGACCTCCTGGAAGATCACGAAGGCGATCATCGCGAAGCCCAGCAGCAGGGTGAGGTTGTGGTAGTTCGTGTTCGGGCCGACCTCGGGCAGGAACCCGTTGGCGACCTTCTGCAGACCGTCCGGGAACGGGCCGAGGGTCTGGCCCTCCAGGAAGATCTCCGTCAGACCGCGGAAGATCAGCATGCCCGCCAGGGTCACGATGAACGACGGTATGCCGCCGTACGCGATGAAGAACCCTTGTACCGCACCCGCGACGGCGCCCACGGCCAGGCACAGCACCACGGCGAGCGGCCACGGCAGATCCTGTTTGACCATGAACACGGCGGCCATCGACCCGACGAACGCCGTCAGCGATCCGACCGACAGGTCGATGTGGCCGGCGATGATGACCAGCATCATGCCGATCGCGAGGATCAGGATGTAGCTGTTCTGCAGCACCAGGTTGGAGACGTTGCGCGGCAGCAGCAGGTCACCGTCGGTCCAGACGGCGAACAGGACCACGATCAGGCCCAGCGCGATGAGCATGCCGTACTGCCGCATGTTGCGGCGCATGCCCTCCATCACCAGCTGCAACAGGCCGTCGCCCGCGGCCCCTCCGCTCTTGCCCGGCGGCGCGGGGGCCGGGCTCTTGGCGGTCACGTCCGTGCTCATCGGGTTACCTCTTTGTCCTTCGTCATCTGACGCATCAGCGATTCCTGGGAGGCCTCGGCCCGCGAGAACTCACCCGTCAGCCGCCCCGCGGCCATCGTGTAGATGCGGTCGCACATGCCGAGCAGCTCGGGCAGCTCGGAGGAGATGAAGACGACCGCCTTGCCCTGGGCGGCCAGCTGGTCGATGACCGTGTAGATCTCGTACTTGGCACCGACGTCGATACCGCGCGTCGGCTCGTCCAGGATCAGCACGTCCGGACCCGAGAAGATCCACTTGCTGAGGACGACCTTCTGCTGGTTGCCGCCGGACAGCTTGCCCACCGGCTCGAACACCGTCGGCGCCTTGATGTTCATGGACTTGCGGAAGCCCTCGGCGACCTGCCGCTCCTCGTGCTCGTCGACCACACCGCGCTTGGCGACCTTGCCCAGGGCGCTCAGCGAGATGTTCCGGTTGATGGTGTCGATGAGGTTGAGGCCGTAGTGCTTGCGGTCCTCGGTGACGTACGCGATGCCGTGCTTGACCGCCTCCGGGACGGTCTTGGTGCGGATCTCCTTGCCGTCCTTGAGGACCGTGCCGGCCGCGTACCGGCCGTAGGTCCGCCCGAAGACGCTCATCGCGAGTTCGGTGCGGCCGGCACCCATCAGGCCCGCGATGCCGACGATCTCCCCGCGCCGCACGTGCAGCGACACGTCGTCGCACACCTTGCGCTGCTGGTCGATCGGGTGGTGCACGGTCCAGCCCCGGATCTCCAGGGCCGGGGCCGCGCCCTCCTCGGGCTCGTGCGGCGACCGCTCCGGGAAGCGGTGCTCCAGGTCACGGCCGACCATGCCGCTGATGATCCGGTCCTCGGTGGTCTCCGCGGCCTTCACATCGAGGGTCTCGATGGTCTGGCCGTCGCGGAGGATCGTCACCGAGTCGGCGACCTTGCGGATCTCGTTGAGCTTGTGGGAGATGATGATCGAGGTGATGCCCTGCTTCTTCAACTCCAGGATGAGATCCAGGAGTTTGCCGCTGTCCTCGTCGTTCAGCGCGGCGGTCGGCTCATCCAGGATGAGCAGCTTCACCTTCTTCGACAGGGCCTTCGCGATCTCCACGAGCTGCTGCTTGCCCACGCCGATGTCGGCGACACGGGTGTCCGGGTGGTCGGAGAGACCGACCCGGCGCAGCAGCTCGCTCGCGTGGCGCAGGGTCTCGGTCCAGCTGATGATCCCCCGGGTGGCGTGCTCGTTGCCGAGGAAGATGTTCTCCGCGAGGGAGAGGTAGGGCACCAGGGCCAGTTCCTGGTGGATGATCACGATGCCGCGTTCTTCGCTGGCCCGGATGTCCTTGAACTGGCAGACCTCTCCCTCGAAGAGGATGTCGCCCTCGTACGTGCCGTGCGGGTGGACGCCGGAGAGGACCTTCATCAAGGTCGACTTGCCGGCGCCGTTCTCCCCGCAGATGGCGTGGACCTCGCCCTGCCGGACGGTCAGTGTGACGTCCGACAGCGCCTTGACGCCGGGAAAGGTCTTGACGATCGAGCGCATTTCCAGGACGGGTCCCGCCATGGTCGTGCCTTCCAATCAGTGGTGAATCGTCGGTCGGTGGCGGGGACTACTTGAGGTCGCTCTCCTTGATGTAGCCGGAGTCGACGACCTCCTTCTGGTAGTTCGCCTTGTCGACCGCGACCGGCTCCAGCAGGTAGGACGGGACGACCTTCGCGCCGTTGTCGTAGGTCTTGGTGTCGTTGACCTCGGGCTTCTTCTTGTTCAGCAGCGCGTCGACCATGTTCGAGGACACCTTGGCGAGCTGGCGGGTGTCCTTGTAGACGGTCATCGACTGCTGGCCGGCGATGATCGACTTCACCGAGGCGACCTCGGCGTCCTGGCCCGTGACGACCGGCAGCGGCTTGCTCTTGGAGCCGTAGTCGTCCGACTTCAGCGCCGAGAGGATGCCGATGGAGATGCCGTCGTAGGGGGAGAGGACCGCGTCGACCCGCTCGCGCTTGTAGGCCGAGGTCAGGATGTCGTCCATGCGCTTCTGGGCGGTGCCGCCGTCCCAGCGCAGGGTGGTGACCTGGTTGAGCTTGGTCTGGCCGGAGCGGACGACGAGCTGCTTCTTGTCGATGTAGGGCTGCAGGACGTTCATCGCGCCCTGGAAGAAGTAGCGGGTGTTGTTGTCGTCGTTGGAGCCGGCGAACAGCTCGATGTTGAAGGGGCCCTTCTTGGAGCCGTCCTTCAGGCCGAGCTTCTCGACGATGTAGGTGCCCTGGAGCTCGCCGACCTTCTCGTTGTCGAAGGAGGCGTAGTAGTCCACGTTCTGCGTGCCGAGGATGAGGCGGTCGTAGGAGATGACCGGGATGTTCGCGTCCTTGGCCTGCTGGAGCACGTTGTTCATCGACTTGTTGTCGATCGCGGCGATGATCAGCGCCTTGACGCCCTGCGTGATCAGGTTCTCGACCTGCGAGACCTGCTGGTCGGGGTCGTCCTCGCCGTAGACGAGCTTGGTCTTGTAGCCCTTGGACTCCAGGTCCGCGACGACGTTCTTGCCGTCGGCGATCCAGCGCTCGGAGGACTTGGTCGGCATCGCGATGCCGATGGTGGCGCCCTTGGTGTCGCCTCCGCTCTCCTTGCTGCCCCCCTCACCGCTCTGGCCGCAGGCGGACAGGGTGAGGGCGAGGGACGCGGCTCCGGCTATGGCGGTGAGGGCGGCTCTGCGGTTACGCATGATCATCATCCTTGATCTGTGGCAGGGCTCGGTCTGAGGGCGCGAAGTCGCTCCGGGTGGTCGTGCCGGAAAGACCGAGAAGAGATGTGTGGGATTGTGCGCGGCTGTGTCTTCTTTTGTAAGGCGAGTAGCCGGAACGTTATGACGAGATTTCGAACCGTTGCAGATCGCCGGGCAGCCGGGAGCCGAGCGGCGCCATGTCGCCGTCCGCCCCGTGGCGGGCCAGGAGATCCAGGGCGAGCCGGCCGCGCCGCACCCGCTCCTTCGCGGTGGCCAGGGTCAGCTCCCGCATGTGGTGCCCGTAGGGGTAGATCCCGGGCGCCTTGGACAGGCCGAACTTCAGGTAGAGCGGTGCCCCGCGCCGGATGAGCTCGGCGACCTCGTACATCCGGACGTAGCCGCCGAGGTCGTCGGGGGCCTCGATGTACATGTCCATCGGAGCGCCCGACACCCGCCGGATCTCGGTGAGGTGATCGAGCGTCAGGTCACTCGGCACATTGACCGAGTCGGCGCCGAGGCGCTCGTATACCGCGTACGCGGCCGGGTTGACCGGGCCGATGAGCGCGGAGACCTTGAGTGTCGTGTCGGCCGGGATGATCCCGGCGGCCCGCGCCCGGTGCAGCGTCCACAGCACGCCCTCGTCGGCGACGAGCAGGCACTTGACGCCCAACTCCGTGGCTCTGACCGCGTCTTCGACACAGCCGGCGACGGCGTCGTGGCCCCGGGCGCGCAGACCGGCCCCCCGCGAGTCGGTGCGCGTGGATCCGCCGATGTCCCAGGTGCCGCGCGGGCCGGTGAACAGGCAGAGCTCGATGTCGCGTTCACCGGTCGACTCGACCATCTCGGTGATCTCGGCGTCGGTCAGCATCCACACACCGCTGCCCTGGCTGATCCGGTGGATCGGCACGTCCAGCCGCGAGGCCTCCTTCAGCACCACCGCCAGCGCCTCGGGGCCCTCGCAGGAGGGGATCTCGGTGCGCCAGCGGCCGCCGCCGGGGAAGGAGTGCGGCGAGGCGTCGGCGGGATCGGGGGCGGGCGCGCTCAGGCCCAGGGCGGTGAGCGCCTGCTCACCGGGCCTGCGGGCGGCCGTGGTGGGAGCGTCGGTCACAGGAATGTCCTTCGGTTCGATATTTCGGACGAGGTTCGCGGCTCTGGGTACGGCGAGGCTCGGCGTGCGGTGGGTGTACGCCGGTACGGGGGCCGTCAGGTTGCCCCCGTACCGGCGTACGTCTAGGGGCGGAGCAGGACCTTGCCCACCTTGGGATCACCGGCCCCGACCAACTCGATGGCCTGCGAGAACTCGGTGAGGGGCAGCTCGTGCGTCACCAGCGGCAGTGGGTCGAGCAGCCCGGCGGCGAACACCCGCACCGTGTGCGCCCAGGCGTCCGGCGGAGCACCGAAGACGGTGTGCACCTCCAGCTGCTTCACGACGAGGTCCGTCGGGTCGAGACCGTCGGCGCCGGGCGCCGGGATACCGGTCAGGACCAGCCGGCCGCCCCGCCGGAGCAGACCGGCCGAGATCCGGGCGGCGTCCGCGGATCCGGCCGTCTCGATCACCACGTCGAAGTCGTCCGGGAGTTCCTGGTCCTTCGTCCGGAAGTCCGTCGCGCCGTAACTCCGCGACAGCGCCTCACGGTCCCGGCGGGTGCCGACGACCAGCAGTTCGCCCGGCGAGTTCGCCTTAAGGAACTGCACGGCGAACATGCCGAGGGTGCCGGTGCCGACCACGGCGACGCGCTCGCCGGGCTGGGCGTTGCCCTTCAGCGCGGCGGCCGCGATACAGGCGGCGGGCTCCAGGAGGGCCGCGGCGGTGAGGTCGCAGTCGTCCGGGAGGGCGTGCAGGAGACGGGCCGGGAGGGTCAGCGTGGCCGCCATCGCGCCCGGCTGGGTGAACCCGGTCTCCTCGTAGCCGGCCGTGCACAGGGTCGTGTCGCCCGCGTGGCAGCGGTCGCAGACCTGACAGTTTCGAAAGCCCTCACCGACGACCTTGCGGCCCACGAGGGAGCCCGGGACACCGGCGCCCACGGCCTCCACCGTCCCGGACCACTCATGGCCCGGGGTCAGCGGATAGCGCACGTAGCCCTCGGGCCGGTTGCCCTGGTAGACCTCCCGGTCGCTGCCGCAGATCCCCGAGGCGTGCACCCGGACCAGCGCCTCGCCGGCCTCGGGCCGCCGGGGCTCGTGCGGCACGAGACGGTGCTCGCCGGGCGCCTCGATGACGACAGCGGTGCTCACTGCGAGCCCTTCGGCTTGCGCTGTTCCCAGCCCTCCGCCCAGAGGTCGAAACGGGCCTGCTGCTGGGGGAACTCGGCGGCGGCGTCGACGTCCAGCTCCACACCGAGGCCGGGGGCGTCGGAGAGGTGGAAGCAGCCGTCCTCCGGGTTCACCTGCGGGGCGCCCTTGACCACCTTCTTGATCTCCGCGTCGGCGAAGTCGTTGAAGTGCTCCAGGATCTTGAAGTTCGGGGAGGTGAAGCCGACCTGGAGGGACGCGGCGGTCAGGACCGAGCCGCCCACGTTGTGGGGAGCCACCAGCATGTAGTGGGTCTCGGCGGTGGCGGCGAGCTTCCTGGTCTCCCAGATTCCACCGATATGGCCGACGTCCGGCTGGATGATGTCGACGGCCTGGCTCTCGAACAGCTCCCGGAACTCGATCCGGTCGTGGATGCGCTCACCGGTGGCGACCGGCATGTCGACCTTGGCGGCGACCTTCTCCAGCGCCTTGAGGTTCTCCGGCGGGACCGGCTCCTCCAGCCACGCCGGCTTGAACGGCGCCAGCTCCTTGGCCAGGCGCACGGCCGTGGCGGGGGAGAAGCGGCCGTGCATCTCCAGCATCAGCTCGGCCTCGGGGCCGATGGCGTCCCGGACGGCCTCGATCAGGGAGACGGCGTACAGGGTCTGCTGGTGGTCCAGCTCGAAGTGGCCGGTGCCGAAGGGGTCGATCTTGAGCGCCCGGTAGCCGCGCTCCATCACGCCCTGGGCGGCCTTGTGGTAGGCCTCCGGGGTCCGCTCGGTGGTGTACCAGCCGTTGGCGTACGCCTTGACCTTGTCGGTGACCTTGCCGCCCAGCAGCTGCCAGACGGGGACGCCCAGGGCCTTGCCCTTGATGTCCCAGCACGCCATCTCGATCACGGCGATACCCGACATCACGATCTCGCCGGCACGGCCGTAGTCGCCGTACTTCATCCGCTTGACGAGGTCCTCGACAGCGAACGGGTCGGAGCCGAGGATGTGATTGGCCTCGGCCTCCCTCAGGTACCCGAGAAGAGCGTCGGTGTGTCCCAGCATCCGGGTCTCGCCGACTCCGGTGATCCCCTCGTCGGTGTGCACCTGGACGTACGTCAGGTTGCGCCACGGCGTCCCGACCACGTGTGTGCTGATTCCGGTGATGCGCACGGCGGTTGTCCCTCGCAGGTTCGTCGGCTCGGTTTCCGTCAGCGTTCCGTCAGTGTGCCCTAGGTTTTGTTCGAGATTTCGGCACACGTTCGAAATGCTGGCGTGACAGTAAGGATCGGGCGGCGGGGGTGTCAATGGGTCGCGCGCATAACGGTTTCGACAGTTTCGAAACCACCGGTGAGGCGTGTCCCTACAGAACCTTCACAGCTGGATCTAGGAACGTGACCTGCGCGGAACTTAACCTTCCCGCGTCATGGACTACTGCGACCCGTGCCGACGGCACCTCAACGGCGCCCTCGCCTGCCCGGGGTGCGGCACCTCGGCCGAAACGCTGCGCCGTCCGCGCGAGCCGGAGTACGGCCCTTACGGCGACACCGCGTCCGGGAACGCCGACGGGGCGCCGGAGAGTCCGGCAGGGCCGGACGCCTCCGCTGACGGATACGGCGACGCCTACGACGACGAGCCGTACGACCACCCGTACGAGGACCCGTACGACGGCCCGTACGACGACCCACGCGGCAACGAAGACGGCGACGACGACGGCGAGTACCAGGGCCGCGCCGCCCGGCGGCGTGGACGCGGGCGCGGCCCGGCCGCCGAAGGCCCGGGCGGGGCGAGCCGGCGGGACCGCAAGGCCGCGGCACACCGACGACGGCGGCGGCGGGCCCTGTTCGTGGCGGCCGGGTTCGTGCTGGCGGCCGGGGGCCTGAGTCTCGCGGAGCTCGGCATGGACGCCCCCGGTTCGAAGCCGAAGCCGGCCGCGGCCGGGGGCGAGTCGGCGGACGGGGACGCCTCGGTGGAGGCGGGGAAGCCGGGCAGCGGTCCGGGCGGGAAGGCAGCCGGGGCTGAAGGTCCGTCAGGCTCGCCCTCGCCGGAGGCGTCTGACTCTCCGTCCGCTTCCAAAACTCCCGACGACGAGGAGTCGAAATCCCCGAAGGACGACGAACCGTCGAAGGGCCCCGAGTCGGCGACGGCGGGAGGCGCCCCCAGCCGCCCGGCCTCCGCTCCCACCGCGGCCCCGCCGCCTCCGGACCCGGCCCCGACGTCGGACCCGACCACCGAGGCCCCGCAACCGGAACCGTCCCCGTCCGAGCCCTGCAAGCGGTTCCTCTGGTGGTGCACCTAGCGTTCGCTCACCCGGCCGACTTCGCCGGCGTGACAGGAACGGAAGCGCCGCTTCCTGCCCTTGAACAGCCCCCGTAGACGTCGAGTTCGCGGCACCTGGACACGGTTCAGTCACCTCCGGCCGGGTCGTGCCGAGGATGCCGCGAGCGTCACAGGCTCCGCCGAGGCGGACCGCCCTCAGCCCAGCATCCGCCGCAGCGTGTCCCGCAGCGCCACCCGTTCGGCCTCGGAGAGCCCGGCCAGGGGTTCCCCGGCGAACCGCAGCGACTCCCGCAGGCTCCGGGCCACCCGTCGGCCCTCGGCCGTGGCCGCCGCCACCTTCACCCGGCGGTCGGCGGGGTCGGGCCGCCGCTCGGCGAGCCCCCGCGCCTCCAGCCGGTCCACGATCCCCGTCACATTGGACGGCTCGCACTTCAGCTGCCGGGCCAGCCGCCGCATCGGCAGCGGTTCGAGGCACAGCAGGCTGAGCAGCCGCGCCTGCGCGCCGGTCAGGGCGTGGTCCGCCGCCGCCGACTCGTAGTCCTCGTGGAACCGCGCCACGACCTCCCCGATCAGCTCGACGACCTCAAGGGTCAGCGGATCCGGGCGGTGGTTCGTCGTCTGGGGCGTCGGTGTGGTGGAGGCCATGCCGTCGAGGGTACCCGGTTATTTGACAATCTGAAATTTTCAGGAGCATGGTTGTTTCAGGTACTGAAACATCCGCATCGAGCCAGTGAGGTAAGGCGCACCATGACCGACACCCCCACCCTCCCCGCCGTCAGCCGCGAGTGGCACCTGGCGAGCCGTCCCGTCGGCTGGCCGAAGCCCGAGGACTTCGCCTTCGTCGAGGCGGAGGTCCCGCAGCCGGGTGAGGGGCAGGTCCTCGTCCGGAACAAGTACCTCTCCGTGGACCCGTACATGCGTGGCCGCATGAGCGACGCCAAGTCCTACGTCGCCCCCTTCGAGCTCGGCAAGGTCATGCAGGGCGGTGCCGTCGGCGAGGTCGTGGCCTCGAACGCCGAGGGGCTGTCCGCCGGGGATCACGTGCTGCACTTCTTCGGATGGCGTGAGTACGCGGTCGTCGGTGCGAAGAACGCCGTGAAGGTGGACCCGGAGGCAGCGCCGCTGTCGACGTACCTGGGTGTGCTGGGCATGACCGGCCTCACCGCCTACGCGGGCCTGCTGCGGACGGCCGCCTTCAAGGAGGGCGACGCCGTCTTCGTGTCCGGCGCCGCCGGTGCCGTGGGCGGCCAGGTCGGGCAGATCGCCCGGCTGAAGGGCGCCTCGCGGGTCATCGGCTCCGCCGGGTCGGACGAGAAGGTGAAGCTCCTCACGGAGGAGTACGGCTTCGACGCCGCCTTCAACTACAAGAACGGGCCCGTCGCCGAGCAGCTGCGCGCCGCCGCCCCGGACGGGATCGACGTCTACTTCGACAACGTCGGCGGTGACCACCTGGAGGCGGCCATCGGCTCCCTCAACCAGGGCGGCCGGATCGCCGTCTGCGGCATGATCTCCGTCTACAACAACACCGAGCCCGCCCCGGGCCCGAAGAACCTCGCCCGTCTGATCGCGACCCGCGGCCGCATCGAGGGCTTCCTGGTCGGGGACCACTACGACCTCCAGCCGCAGTTCGTGCAGGAGGTCGCCCCCTGGGTCGCCTCGGGTGAGCTCAAGTACCGGGAGACCGTCGTCGAGGGCATCGAGAACAACCTGGAGGCGTTCCTGGGCGTCCTGCGCGGCGACAACACCGGGAAGATGATCGTCAAGCTCTGACGCCTTCTGTTGGTTTCCGGTATGCGGTAAGTTTTTTCCGAATCCGCTCGGCCCGGGCGCGAGCCGCGGCGGACGACCGAAGGAACACAACCGCATGCCGATCCAGCAGTCCGACGTCCTGTACACCGCCGTCGCCACCGCAGAGAACGGGCGCGACGGGCGGGTGGCCACCGACGACGGCAAGCTCGACGTCGTCGTCAACCCGCCGAAGGAGATGGGCGGGAGCGGCGCCGGCACCAACCCGGAGCAGCTCTTCGCCGCCGGGTACAGCGCCTGCTTCCAGGGCGCTCTCGGTGTCGTCGCCCGTCAGGAGGGCGCCGACCTCACCGGTTCGACCGTGACCGCGAAGGTCGGCCTCGGCAAGAACGGGGACGGCTTCGGGATCATCGTCGAGATCTCGGCCGACATCCCCGAGGTGGACCGGGGAGTCGCCCGCTCACTGATCGGGAAGGCCCACGAGGTCTGCCCGTACTCGAAGGCGACTCGCGGCAACATCACCGTGACGCTGGTCTGACGCCGGTCGTTGCGTACGCGGAGGCCGCACCCTTGGACGTGGGGTGCGGCCTCCGCCCGTGTCCGGGCCCAGGGGGCCTCAGAGGGCGAGCGCCGCCGTGTGGACCGCCCTCGCCAGCCGGCCGTTCTCCGGGGCCGCCCCGCCCGGGAAGGCGAACCGGCGGCGGGTGTAGCCGTAGGCGAGGCCGCTCCACGGGTCCGCGAAGGCCTGGGAGCCGCCCGCGCCGCTGTGCCCGATCGTCCCGGCGCCGAGGAACGGGTGCCACGTGTCAGCCGTCATCTGGAAGCCGAGCCCGAACGACTTGTGGGCCCGGGCCACCAGGTCGTAGCCCACCGAGTGGAACTGGCCGAACTCCGCCACGGTGTCCGGCTTCAGCAGTGCCGGCTGCTCGCCCACCTCGCTGATCACCGCCGCGTACATCCCCGCCAGGCCCCGCGCGGACGCCACCCCGCCCACCGACGCCGGGCCCTTGGCGCGGATCAGCGGCATGTTCGGAAGGGAGACGAGGTCGGTCGGCTCCGCCGCGTTGCCGTTGAACGCGATCGAGGCCAGCGAGTGCGGGCCGGTGGGCGTGGCGTCGAGGACGGCCTGCTGCTCCGGGGTCGGGACCATCGGCTGGGTGCCGCGGAAGCGCGGTTCCTCGGGCGCGGGCAGGCCCAGGTGGAAGTCAAGGCCGTACGGCGTCTGGATCCGCTCCTGGTAGACCTCCTGGAGCGTGCGGCCCGTCGCTCGGCGCACGACCTCGCCGGCCAGGGCGCCGGCGACCAGCGCGTGATAGCCGAACGCCGTGCCGGGGCGCCAGAACGGCCGCTGGTCGGCGAGGCGTTCGGCGAGCTGGCGGTCGTCGGCCAGCTCCGCGAGCGAGAAGCCGGTGTCGGTACCGACCACGCCCGCCCGGTGGGCCAGCAGGTCCCGCACCGTCAGGGCGCCCTTGCCCTCGGCCGCGAACTCCGGCCAGTAGTACGTCACCTTGCGGTCCAGTTCGAGCGTGCCGTCCTGGACGAGCAGGGCCACGACCAGGTAGGCGGCGCCCTTCGTGGACGAGAACACACCGTAGAGGGCGTCCGCGCCGGTCCCCGCCCACAGGTCGACGACCTTCCGGCCGTGGACGTAGGCGCACAGCTGCCCCTCGTAATCGGCACGCTCCCCGGCGACGAACGCGGCGAACTCCTCACGCACCGCCTCGAAGCCGTCCGCCACGGTGCCGTGGATCTCCTGCGTCATCCGCTCTCCTTGACTGAAGCGCTGTGCGCCACTGTGAACAATGCCCGTGCCACCTGCGGGAATTCCCCCTTGGGATGGTCCCGGAAGAGTGGTTCGGTGCCGAACAGGACCGTCCGGTCCCCGCTGACGACCGAGGCCTGACCGGCGGCAGCGGCGGGACCGCCGGTGCCGTCCCCGAGCGGCCGCCAGTGCCCGGAGACCAGCGGGTTCCCGGTCGCGTACGACTGCTCCACGCGGACGCCGGGGCCCGGGTCGGTGAACCAGAGCGGGGCGTAGACGAAGCCGCGGTCCGGTGCGTCGCGCGTGACGGCGCCCGAGTTCGTCACCCGCACCACGCCGTTCGCGTCCGCGTTTCCCTCCACCGGCTCGACGGCCAGCCGGCCCGCCGCCGCGTTCAGGGCCGCTCCCGTCGCGCCCCGGCCGACCAGGCCGTGCCCGTCCAGGAACGTGTCCAGGGCCTGCCGGGCGGGGGCGGTCAGGGCCGCGTGGTCCAGCCCGGCGGACACGAACAGCACGTCCGCACCGGACGCACGCCAGTCGAAGCCCGCGTTCAGGACGGCCGTCGAGACCGGCGTGACGTCGAAGCCCATCTCCCGCAGGGCGAACAGCTCACCCGGCGTGACGGCGGCGGCGACGCGAAGGCGGCGCAGCGGTGCCGTGCCCCTCTGCCGCGTCGCCGTGAAGGAGACGTCGTGGGCGCGGGCGGCCGAGCGGGCCTCGCGGCGGGCCGACGCCGGGACGATCACGCCGCCGTCCGCCGCCCGCCGGACCGGGACGCCCTGCCGCAGCAGGGAGTTGAGGGCGGCGATCTCGCGCGGATCGGTCAGGCGCAGCCGCAGATCGCCGTGCGCGGGCACGTGGGTGACGGGTGCTGCCTCGCCGACCGGGCGCAGGGGTGCGCCCCGCAGGCTGCCCGACGGCACCCGCTCGACGGTGGCGCCCCACAGACTGCCCAGGCTCCAGCCGGAGATGTCGTACATCACCGAGACCTTGCCGCTGATGTCCCGGCCGTCGGCCAGCAGCACGTTCGCCATGCCCCGCTTGGGCTGGTGCATGTCGATGACGTACGAGCCCCCGGGGTGGGCGCGTCCGGCGAGCCGGAAGGGGCGGGTGGCGCGGGTGACCCGGACGCCGTTGGCCAGCAGGTGGTCGACCAGGCGGCTCGCGGCGGGTCCCGAGCGCTGGGTGCGGGCGCCGGCGGGCGGGATGACGTAGGCGCGCGGGAACGTGGTCGTGTAGACGTCCTCCGGGCCGATGCCGGGGACGCCGGGAACCGTCTCCGGTGACACCGGCACCTGCGCCGCGCCCGTCGCACCGCGGCGGAAGACCTCGATCTGGTCGGTGATCAGGGCGCCGCGGTGCTCACGGACGTGGTCCAGGGTGGCGCGGATCGCCGCGCCCGCCACCGCCGTGTTGACCGCCGAACGGCGGCGCAGCTCCGGCACCGGCAGCTCGTCGTACTCCTCGTTGTTCACCGCCAGCGGGATCTCCACCGTGTGGGCGGCCACCGTGCCGTGGAAGGCCGCGTACTGCGGGGTGAAGATCGGCGGCCAGTCGTCCCAGCCCTCCTCCTGGTCGCGGAAGGGGATCTGGGCCGCCTCCACGCCGTCCTTCGCGGGCGTGTAGCCGAGGGCGTTGACCGCGGACTCCATGCCGAGGGCGTTGGCGTAGCTGTTCTTCAGGAAGAGGTCGTACTCGTAGTTCTCGCCGTGCGGGGGAGTGGTCGGCTCGATGAGGGTGCCGTTGACGTAGCCGTGCAGGTCGAGCAGGACGGCCGGCTGCTTGCCGATCCCGATCTGCCGCATCGCCCGCGTCTCGGGCTGGGAGGCGGTGACGAAGTCCCGGTTCAGGTCGAAGCCGTTGGCATTGGCGCGGGTCCCGGCGACACGGCCGTCCGGGTTGGCCGTGATGTTGAAGTACAGGCGGCTGTGCGCGAGGAGGTCCCTGGTCTTCGCGTCCTTCGCCGTCGCGAGCTGCTCGATGACCTTCAGGGAGGCGTCCGTGCCCTCCCACTCGTTGCCGTGGATGTTGCTGTTGACGAAGACCGGTGCCTTGTACTCCCGCTTGATCTCACGGGACTTGGCCGCCGCGGCGGGCGCGTTCTCGATCAGGTCGCGCATCCGCTCCTGGGCGCGCGCCTGCCGGGTGGTCTCCGGGGCGGTTACGGTGACGAGGTAGAGGCGGTGGCCGCCGGCCGAGCGGCCCGTCACCTCCACGCTCACCCGGTCGCCGAGGCGCTGCAGGGCGTTCAGCTTCGGCGCGATCGCGTGGTACGGCGTGAGCCCCAGCTTCAGGGACTTGTCGCCGGGGTTGTGCGCGTCGGGGGAGAGGGTCTGGCGCCGGGGGTAGCCGCGGGTGGTGGTGCCGGTGGAGGAGTCCGCGGTCAACGCGCGTCGCGCCGCGCTCTCGGGAGCCCGCGCCGCGCGGTCGTCCAGGGCGGAGCCCTCACGGGTGACGGGTAACGGGTCGGCGCCGGCCGCGCCGGGGGCGAGCAGGAGTGAGCCCGCCGTGGCCAGGGCCAGGGCGGCGATCAGTGCGGGTCTCGCGGGAACGCTTCTGGTGATGCGCACGCGTGCCTCCTCCGGGGCTTCCTGAGATCGGTACGGCGAGGTGTACCGGTTCGACTCAACGGCAACAAGGGCGCCTTGGTGTCACCGAAGCCCCGTACGGCCCTGTGGGGGAGCGGCCCGGCCTGCCCCGATAGGGTTTCCCCATGCGCGATCTAGGGGCAGGCTTCCGGTACCTCCTGAAGGGCCAGCGATGGGTGGCCCGGCACGGCAGGCAGTACGGCTTCGGGCTGCTCCCGGGCCTGATCACCCTCGTCCTCTACGCGGCGGTGCTGGTCGCGCTGGCGCTGTGGGGCGAGGACGCCGTGACCTGGGCGACGCCCTTCGCCGACGACTGGTCGAGCCCGTGGGCCGGCCTCTTCCGCGGCTTCCTGACCGCCGTGCTGTTCGCCCTCTCCCTGCTCCTCGCCGTCGTGACCTTCACCGCGGTGACCCTGCTGATCGGGCAGCCCTTCTACGAGAACCTCTCCGAGAAGGTCGACCGGGACGTGTCCCCGGACGGGCACGCCCCCGAGTCGGGGCTGCCGCTCTGGCGCGAGCTGTGGATCTCCGCCCGCGACAGCCTCCGCATCGTGGCGCGCGCCGCCCTGTGGGGTGTGCTGCTGTTCGGCTGTGGCTTCATCCCGGTGGTCGGGCAGACGGCCGTCCCGGTGATCGGGGTGTTCGTCACCGGGTTCTTCCTCACCGAGGAACTGACCGCCGTCGCCCTCCAGCGCCGCAGCGTCGAACTGCGCGCCCGTCTCGCCCTGCTGCGCTCCCGCAAGACCCTCGTCTGGGGCTTCGGCACGCCCCTCGCCGTGGCCTTCCTGGTGCCGTTCGTCGCGGTGTTCCTGATGCCGGGCGCGGTCGCGGGCGCCACCCTCATGGCGCGTGACCTGCTGGACGAGGAGATCCGTGAGGACGGCGAGAAGGGCGACCAGGCCGCTACGACCCTTCCGCGGCCACCCTCAGGATCGCCCTCACCTGGGCGATGATGTCCAGCCGGTTCCGCACGAACTCCGCGTCGGTGACCTCGGTGGTGTTCCCGGCCCCGAACTGCAGCACCGGCGTGTGCACATGGCCGCCCGGCAGCGTGCCCCGCAGCCCCAGCCGGTCCCGGAGCAGCGTCGCCCGGTAGGCGATCTCGTTGGAGAGGTAGTCCCCGCCGCCGCCCGCGCGAGCGGTCGAGCCGGGGGTGGGCCCGTCGGGGCGTACGACGGGCTCGGTGGCGCCGGCCGGGATCTCGGTGACGCTCGTGTTGTCGTAGACGGGGAAGCGGCCGGTGTCCGCGGCGACGATCGCCGCGTACGGCAGGGTCGTCGTGGTCCACTGCGGCTGCGTGGCCGGGTCGCTCACCGGCACGGTCCCGGTGCGGCCGATGTTGTCGTTGTCCCCGAAGCCGCCCCGCCAGGCCCCGTTGGTGCGCTCGATGTCGAAGCGCCCGACCCGGCCCTGGCTGACCGTCGTGAAGAGGTCGACCTTCGGCAGGTACGGCCGCAAGGCCCGCTCCACCGTGCCCTCGGTGAAGTCCTGCCAGCGCACCGGGAACACGGCCGTCTCGATCCGGGCCGGGCCGTCCGCCGTCTCGATCACCGTGCCGTCCAGGGCCAGGGCGGTTGCGCCGGACGGGTTGGAGATGCGGATGTCCCGGTCCAGGGTGAACGGGTCGAAGCCGGTGAGCAGGATCCGCTTCAGACCCGTGCCGTGCGGATAGCGGATGGCGTCCTGGCCGCGCGAGGAGCGCTCCAGTTCGTCCAGCAGCGCGGCCCGCTGCCCGTCCGTCAGACCGAACTCCGGCTCCCAGGTGCGCACTTCACGCGTCATGCCGAGCCGCGCCCAGTACAGCGGCCGGTCGTCGTCCCGGCTCAGGTCCCCGCCGGCCGGTCCGCGCCCCTGCGCGCGGTCGACCGCGCGCTGCCACAGCCGCGCGCCCTCGCGCGTGACCGCCCGGCGGGCCTCCCCGTGGGTGCGGGCCGCCTCCAGCGCCCGGGCCAGCCGCGGGGCCACGGTGTCGAATCCGGAGCGGCGCAGGATCTCCTGCGGGGCGGCTCTGCCGAGCCGCTGCTCCTCGACGGTGGGGGAGGGGGCCGCCGGCGCGGCGCTCGCGGCCGTCGGGGTGGTGAAACCGGTCAGCAGGGCGAGGCCGAGGACGCCGAGGCGAACACGTATGGAGTTCAAGGGGGTTGGGGCCTTCCGTCGCGGTGGGGGGTCGGTGCCGGACGGACCGCAGTATCGCGTGCCGGGCGTGGTCCACGCCATGGGCGGGGCTCAGGCGGGGATCTTCGCCGTCGCCTCCCGCACGGCGTCCAGGAAGGCCGAGGCCGCGGGGGTCAGGGACCGGCCGCGCACCGTCGCCGCGTACACCGCCCGGGCCGGGGCGCCCTCGTCGCGTACCCGCAGCAGCGTGATGTCCGGGCGTACGGACTCCGCCGCGAGCGCCGGGACGAGGGTCACGCCGAGCCCGGCGGCGACGTAGCCCTGCTTGGCGGTCCACTCGCCGACGACATGGGCGACCCGCGGCCGGAAACCCTGGCGCAGGGCCGCGTCCAGGAGGGTGCCCTCGGGGCGCGCGCTGCCGGAGATCCAGTCGGCGTCCGCGAAATGTCCGAGCGGCACCGGCCCCTCGTGGGCCGCGAGGGGGTGGCCGTCCGGGACGGCGACGTACAGCGGCTCGTCGAGGAGGTGGTGGAGCTCGTACGACTCCAGTGGTGCGCGGCCCGTCGTCGAGACGACCGCGAGGTCCAGGTGACCGGCCGTCAGCTGGTCCAGCAGGGCGGGGGTGAGGCCCTCCTCGCGCGTGACCCGGACCCGGGGCCGGCGGGCGCGGAAGAGGGCCAGGGCGTGCGGCACCAGGGCCGCGTCGGCGGTGGCGAACGCGCCGAACCGGAGCCGCCCGCCGGCCGCCTCGCGCAGGGCGCCGAGTTCACGGCGGGCGTCGTGCAGCGCGGCGGCGACCGTCTCGGCGTGCGGCACCAGCAGCCGCCCCGCCTCCGTCAGCGCCACTCCGCGCGGCAGCCGGTCGAAGAGCGGGCCGCCGTCCAGCGCCGCCTCCAGCGAGGCGATCTGCCGGGACACCGCGGACTGCGTCCAGCCGAGCGTCCGCGCCGCCACCGTGAACGAGCCGTGCCGGGCGACCTCCAGGAAGACCCGCAGCCAGACGGTGGAGACCTCGGCCCCGGCATCATGCGTATTCGGCATGGCGGCCATGCTAGACATTCGCTTGTCGCATCTCCGCAGCCCCGCTTAGCGTCGACGGCATGCAGATCACCGTGGACAACCCCGCCTCCGCGCCCCAGCCCCTGAGCCCCTACTACTCCCAGGTCGCCCGCATCGAACAGGCCGACGGCAGCGCCCTGTTGTTCGTGTCCGGGCAGATCGCGGAGGGCGCCACGCTCGCCGAGCAGACCCGGGGCGTCTTCGAGACGCTCACCGCGCTGCTGGAGGCGCACGGGGCGACCCTGGCCGACGTGGTCAACATCCGCACGTACCTGACCGACATCTCCGCGCTGGACGAATACGGGGCCGTGCGGCGGCAGTTCCTCACCGGGACCCCGCCGACCAGCATGACCTTCGAGGCGTCCCGGCTCTTCCGCCCGGGGGCCCTCGTCGAGGTGGAGGTCGTGGCCGCCGTACCCGCGCGCTAGTTCAGCCGTCGCTCTCGCCGAGCAGCGTCAGGAAGTCCCGGAACGCCGACGCCATGTCGACCGACTCCGGGTCCAGCAGCCACTGGTACTGCAGCCCGTCCAGGACCGCCACGAGGAGCGGTGCGGCCCGCTCGGGGGTGAGGCCGCTCGGCAGCCGGTCGCCGTACTCGGCGCGCAGCACCCCGGCCATGCCGGCCCGCACCCCGGCGTAGCGCTCCGTGAAGTACGCCCGGGCCGGGTGCTCCTCCGTCACGCTCTCGCCGAGCAGCGCCGAGAAGGTCTGGACGATGGCGGGCCGCATGGCGTTGTACTCGACCAGCGAGGCCAGCAGGTCCAGGCGCAGCCGGCCCGCGGGCAGCGCGTCCCAGCGGTCCCGCTCCTGGAGCACCGCCACCAGCAGTGCCTCCTTCGTCGGGAAGTGGTGCAGCAGCCCCTGCTGGGTGAGGCCGACCCGTTCGGCGACCGCGGCCAGGCTCGCCCCCCGGTAACCACGCTCGGCGATCACCTCCAGAGCGGCCCGCACGATCTCCGCGCGCCGTTCCTCACTCCTCGTCCTGGCCGTCATGGCGTCACCGTACGACATGCCGAACCGTCGGTTATCACGAGAAGGTAACGAAACCTACCACCTCACAGGCAACCCGTGCACGATGGTGACATCCAGCGGCTTTCGACGTGGAGGTGCCGACGTGGCGGAGACAGCAGAGGTACGGCGCGAGGCGGCGGTCGAGGCCGCTCTCGGCAAGCTCGACCTGGACGCCAAGGCGCGGCTGCTGGCCGGCCAGGACATGTGGAGCCTGCCCGCGCTGCCGGAGGCCGGACTGGCCTCACTGGTCATGTCCGACGGTCCGATCGGCGTCCGCGGAGTGCACTGGAGCGCCGACGACCCGTCCGTCGCCCTGCCCTCACCGACCGCCCTCGCCGCCACCTGGGACCCCGGCCTCGCGCACCGGGCCGGTGTGCTGCTGGCCCAGGAGGCCCGCCGCAAAGGCGTGCACGTCCTGCTCGCCCCCACGGTCAACCTGCACCGCTCCCCGCTCGGCGGCCGCCACTTCGAGGCCTACAGCGAGGACCCGTACCTCACCGGGCGGATCGGCACCGGCTACGTCCGCGGCGTCCAGTCCGGCGGCGTCGGCACCACCGTCAAGCACTTCGTCGCCAACGACGCCGAGACCGACCGCCTCACCGTGAACAACCTCGTCGGCGAACGCGCCCTGCGCGAGCTGTACCTGGCCCCCTTCGAGGCGATCGTCGAGAACGCCCACCCCTGGGGCATCATGACCGCCTACAACTCCGTCAACGGCCCGACCATGACCGAGCACCACTACCTGGTCAACGAAGTCCTGCGCGGCGAATGGGGCTTCGACGGCGCCAACGTCTCCGACTGGACCGCCGCCCGCTCCACCACCGGCGCCCTCACCGGCGGCCTCGACATCGCCATGCCCGGCCCCGGCACCGTCTTCGGCGAGGCCCTCGCCCGGGCCGTGCGCGACGGCGAGGCCGACGAGGCCCTGGTGGACGAGGCCGTCCGCCGCGTGCTGCGCCTCGCCGCCCGGGTCGGCATCCTCGACGGGGCCGAACCGGTCGTCACCGACCCGCCCGCCACCGTCGACGGCGAGGCGCTCGCCCGCGAGATCGCCCGCCGCTCCTTCGTCCTGGTCCGCAACGAGAACGGCGCGCTGCCGCTGCGGCCCGGCAGGGTCGCGCTGATCGGCGCCGCCGCCCGCGACGCCCGCGTCCTCGGCGGCGGTTCCGCCACCGTCTTCCCCGCCCGGGTCACCTCCCCGCTCGACGGTCTCACCGCCGCCCTCCCCGACGGCACCCTCACCTACGCCCTCGGCGCCGACCCGAACACCGAACTCCCCGTCGCGGACCAGGGCTTCGAACTGCGCGCCGTCTGCCGGGACGCGGCCGGCCGGGTCATCGGCACGCGCTCGGCGCCCAGCGGCCACATCCAGTGGATGGGCAACGACCTGCCCGACGGCGTCACCCACGACACCCTGCACAGTGTCGAACTGACCGGCACCTTCACCCCGCGCGAGAGCGGCACGCACACCTTCGGGTTCAAGGGCCTCGGCCCCTTCAAGCTGACCGTCGCCGGCACCACGTACTTCGACGACGTCCAGCGCCCCGCTGAGGACGGCGACCCCTTCGCGGCCTTCTTCGGCGCCCCGGTGCCCCATGCCCGGCCCGACCTCACCGCGGGCGAACCGGTCGAGGTCTCCCTCACCTACGTGGTCCCGCCGCTCGGCGACCACCCCATGCGGGTCATCGGCTTCACCCTCGCCCACCAGGACCCGCAGCGCGATCCCGACGAGCTCATCGCCGAAGCCGCCGCTGCCGCCCGGGCCGCCGACACGGCCGTCGTCGTGGTCGCCACCACCGACCGCGTGGAGTCCGAGGGCTTCGACCGCAGGGACCTGCGCCTGCCCGGCCGCCAGGACGACCTGGTCCGCGCCGTGGCCGCCGCCAACCCCAACACCGTCGTGGTCGTCAACTCCGGCTCCCCGGTCGAACTGCCCTGGCGCGACGACGTCGCCGCCGTGCTCCTGTCCTGGTTCCCCGGCCAGGAGGGCGGCGCGGCCCTCGCGGACGTCCTCACCGGCGCTCACGAGCCCGGCGGGCGCCTGCCCACCACCTGGGGCACCCTCACCGACGCCCCGGTCACCCAGGTCGTCCCGGAGAACGGCGAACTCCCCTACGACGAGGGTGTCTTCATCGGCTACCGCGCCTGGGAGAAGCACGGCCGCAGCCCCGCCTACCCCTTCGGGCACGGCCTCGGCTACACCGACTGGACCTATGACTCCGTCGAAGTGGCCGAGACCGCCGGGGGGATCACCGCCAAGGTCCGCCTCCGCAATACCGGCGACCGCCCCGGCCGCGAGGTCGTCCAGCTCTACCTCGCCCCGGCCGACCCCGACGCCACCCGCCCGGCACGCTGGCTGGCCGGCTTCGCGAGCGTCGAGGCCGCACCGGGCGCCGGCGCCGAGGCGACGGTCGAACTGCCACGCCGTGCCTTCGAGATCTGGGACGAAGCGACCGGCTCGTGGTCGTTTGTGAAGGGTTCGTACGAGATCCAGGTCGGACGCTCGATCACGGACCGCAGGATCACCGCGACGATTAACGTCTGATCCGGGACAAGTTCCCCCAGCAGCGGCCCCGGTCCGGGACCTGACCTCCGGACCGGGGCACCGGTCCCGTCACGGGGCTTCTTCAGCGGGTGCCGAACCCGTACACCGTCTCCGAGCGGAACACACCGCCCGGCCGCAGCACCGTCGTCGGGAACTCCGGCCGGTTCGGCGAGTCGGGGAAGTGCTGGGTCTCCAGCGCGATGCCGTCGCCGGGCGCGAAGGGCTCTCGCAGGTGGTCGGCGGTGTACAGCTGGAGGCCCGGCTCGGTGGTCGCCACCGTCAGCACCCGCCCGGACGCCGGGTCGTGCAGCTCGGCGACCTCCACCGCAGTGTCCGTCACACCCTTGTCGAGTACGAAGTTGTGGTCGTAGCCGGAGCCGGTCTTGCGGGCCTCGCGGAAGTCGAAGCGCGTTCCGGCCACCTCCTCCGGAGCGCCGGCGGGAATCAGGTCCGCGTCGACCGGCGTGTACCGGGAGGCGGCCAGCCACAGCTCGTGGCCGCCCGCGTCACCGGAACCGGCCAGGTTGAAGTAGCTGTGGTTGGTCAGGTTCACCACGGTCGGCGCGTCCGTCACCGCCTCGTACGCGATCCGCAGCGCACCGCTCTCGTCGAGCGTGTACGTCGCCGAGACCTCCAGCCGCCCCGGGAAGCCCTCCTCGCCGTGCGGGCTGATCCGCGTCAGCCGCACCCCGTGCTCCACGGGCTCCGCCTCCCACATGCGCTTGTCGAAGCCGCGAACCCCGCCGTGCAGCGAGTTCGGTCCGTTGTTCGGTTCCAGCGCGTACGTCCGCCCGTCCAGGGCGAAACGGCCACCGGCGATCCGGTTGGCGTACCGCCCGACCAGGGCACCCAGGTACGGCTCCGGGTGGGCCAGGTACCCGTCGAAGTCCGGGAACCCCAGCACCACGTTTCCGGCCCGGCCCTCCCGGTCCGGCACCTCCACGGACTGCACGATCCCGCCGTACGACAGGACCCGCACCCGGACGCCGGCCCGTTCCAGGGTCCAGCGGTGCACCGGGGTCCCGTCGGAAAGTGTTCCGAAGAGTTCGTTCATGTGCGGAACTCTAAGTCAGAGTCCGGGTCAGGGCCTCTTCGCGGTGACGGTGCGGTATGCGATCTCCGCCAACCGGGCCTGTCCGTTCACGCTGGGGTGGAAGTAGTCCCAGCGGCTCAACTGGGCGGTGTCGAAGCGGTAGTCGTACACCGCGCCCCCGTCGTAACGGCAGCGCTTGTCCTCGGCGCAGACCTCCCTCAGGACCTTGTTGTAGTCCTCCACCCGCTTCTGCACCGTGTCCCGCCGCAGGGCCGCCGCAGAATCCAGGGCGTCCGGGTCGCCCAGCATCGACGGGCAGATACCCAGCTTCCACACCTGCTTGCCCATCGGGCTGGTACGTCCCTGCGACCACAGCCGCTTCAGGTTCGGCACGCTCGCCACGAACACCTGCGCCTTGGGCAGGGCTTTGCGCAGGGAGCGCAGGGAATCCTCGAAGTCGGCACGGAAAGCCGAGACCGGGGTCATCGCCGAGGGCGTCGCCCGGCAGGCGTCGTTCGCCCCGACCATCACCGTCACCAACTGCGGCTTGCGCCCCACCGCCCGGGCCATCTGACCGGGCAGATCGGCCATCCGGGCCCCGCTCACGGCGTAGTTCCAGCTCCGCTGCGCGGCCCCGGCCCTCCCCAGCAGCCGCACCGCGAGCGAGTCGACCTCGGGACTGCCGCCGGTCGCCCAGGACGCCTCCGGACAGTCCGACAGCACGTCACAGGCGTCGAACCCGCGCGTGATGGAGTCACCGACGGCCGCGACGGAACCCGGGCTGCGATCCCACAGGGGCGTGGGCTTCGGCGACGGCTTCGGGGACTCGGACGGGGCGGCGGAATCGCCCCCCACGGCATCACACCCGGCGACCCCCAGCACGGCTGCCGCGACGACGGCCAGAACGCCCCGTGTACGACGGCCCCGCTTCCGCATCCCTGGTCCATCCCCTCGCCACGCCGTGCCTGTCTCCCCAACCAATAACAACGCACGAGGGTTCCCGGCCGATCAGGTGCAACGGCTCACACCCGTACAAGCGTCCCCCTGGGTGAATGGCAGGCGTTTCCCGGCACCTGGACCGACCGTACGTCACACTCCTTGCGCCACCGCACGGTAGCCTCGCCATCAACGTGACCCGCCCGGTCACAGCCGTTCCGCCCGTTCAAACCATGTCCCGCTCTGCCCGGAGGTTCCGGTGACGACACGTGGAGTTCTGTACGTGCACTCCGCGCCGCGCGCGCTGTGCCCGCACGTCGAGTGGGCCGTCGCCGGGGTGCTCGGCACACGCGTCAGCCTGGACTGGATCCGGCAGCCGGCCGCCCCGGGCACCTGGCGCTCGGAGTTCTCCTGGCAGGGCCAGGCGGGCACGGCGTCCAAGCTGGCCTCCGCGCTCCGCGGCTGGCACCTCCTCCGCTTCGAGGTCACCGCGGAACCCTGCGCCACCGCCGAGGGCGAGCGCTACAGCTGCACCCCCGACCTGGGCATCTACCACGCCGTCACCGGCATCCACGGCGACATCCTCATCCCCGAGGACCGGCTCAGAGCGGCCCTCCAGCGCAGCCGCCAGGGGGAGACGGACCTGGAAGCCGACCTCAACAAGCTGCTCGGCAAGCCCTGGGACGACGAACTGGAACCCTTCCGCTACGCAGGCGAAGGCGCCCCGGTCCGCTGGCTCCACCAGGTGGTATGAGCTTTTAGGGGCGCGGGGCTGTTTCGATGTGCGGCTCCGCCGCGTGGGCGCGAACAGCCCCCACAAGCCCGCACCCGGCACACAACGTCACAGAAACGGCGAATGGCCCGAACCCCCTCAGGGAGTTCGGGCCAGACAACGCTCAGGATCAGATGGTCCGGAACGCCAGTACCACGTTGTGCCCACCGAACCCGAACGAGTCGTTCAGCGCGGCGATCCGTCCTTCGACGGGCAGCTTCCGAGCCTCACCACGGACGACATCGGCATTCGCCTCCGCCTCCGGGTCCAGGTTCTCCACGTTGATCGTCGGCGGAGCCACCCGGTGGTACAGCGCGAGCACGGTCGCCACCGTCTCCACACCACCCGCACCACCCAGCAGATGCCCGGTCATCGACTTCGTCGCGGACACCGCGAAGTGGTCCGCGTCGTCGCCGAACACCTTCCGCAGCGCCTTCAGCTCGGCGATGTCCCCGGCCGGCGTGGAGGTCGCGTGCGCGTTGACGTGCACGATCTCCGCCGGGTCCAGGTCGTTGCGGTCCAGCAGGTTCTGCAGGGCGTGCGAGATGCCCCGCCCCTCCGGCTCCGGCTGCACGATGTCGTGCGCGTCGGCGGAGACGCCCTGCCCGACCGCCTCGGCGTACACCCGGGCACCGCGCTTCGCGGCGTGCTCGGCCGACTCCAGGACCACGACACCGGCGCCCTCACCGAGGACGAAGCCGTCGCGGGCGGTGTCGTAGGGGCGCGACGCGCCCTGCGGGTCGTCGTTGTTCTTGGACATCGCCATCATGTTGCCGAACGCGGCGATGGGCAGCGGGTGGATCGCGGCCTCCGTGCCACCCGCGACGACCACGTCGGCACGGCCGGTGCGGATCATCTCGATGGCGTAGCCGATGGCCTCGGCGCCCGAGGCGCAGGCGGAGACCGGCGTGTGCACGCCCGCGCGGGCACCCACGGCCAGTCCGACGTTGGCCGACGGGCTGTTGGGCATCAGCATGGGCACGGTGTGCGGGGAGACGCGGCGGACGCCCTTCTCCTTCAGCACGTCGTACTGGTCGAGCAGGGTCGTCACGCCGCCGATACCGGAGGCGATGACCGCGCCGAGCCGGTCGGGGTCGATGTTCGGGTCCTCGCCGGCCTTGGCCTCGAAACCGGCGTCGGCCCAAGCCTCCTTGGCCGCGACCAGCGCGAACTGCGCCGAGCGGTCCAGGCGGCGGGCCTGCGGCCTCGGGATGACCTCGGTCGGCTCCACGGCCACCGGGGCCGCGATCTTGACGGCCTGGTCGGCCGCCCACTCCTGCTCCAGGGGCTTGACGCCGGAACGTCCGGCGATCAGGCCCTCCCAGGTAGAGGCTGCGTCGCCACCCAGCGGTGTGGTTGCGCCGATACCGGTGACGACCACGGTGCGATTGGTCGAGCTCACGGGAATTCTTTCTCCAACGGATCCGAGGATTAAGCGGCGCCACCGCCGGGTGGCGGGGCAGTTCAGCCCAGAGGCCTGATCGGCCGATCAGCCCTGGTGCTTGAGGATGTAGTCGGTCGCGTCACCGACGGTCTTGAGGTTCTTGACGTCCTCGTCGGGGATCTTGACGTCGAAGCGCTCTTCGGCGGCGACGACGACCTCGACCATGGACAGCGAGTCGACGTCCAGGTCGTCGGTGAAGGACTTGTCCAGCTGGACGTCCTCAACCGGGATGCCGGCGATCTCGTTCACGATCTCGGCGAGACCGGCGACGATCTCTTCCTGAGTGGCGGCCATGTCGGCGCTCCTTCGTAGATATTCAGAGGGTGTGGCAGGTGTTTCCGCCCGTGCCGGATCGCATGATCCGGCACGGAGTGCCTAGGGGAGGGTAACGACAGTCGCGGCGTAGACGAGACCCGCCCCGAAGCCGATGACGAGCGCGGTGTCGCCGCTCTTCGCCTCTCCGGTCGCCAGGAGCCGCTCCATCGCGAGCGGGATCGAGGCGGCCGAGGTGTTGCCGGTGGTGCGGATGTCACGGGCGACCGTGACGTGCTCCGGCAGTTTCAGCGTCTTCACCATCGAGTCGATGATCCGCACGTTGGCCTGGTGCGGGATGAAGACGTCCAGGTCGTCCACGCTGATCCCGGCCGCGTCCAGCGCCTGCTGGGCGACCTTCGCCATCTCGAACACGGCCCAGCGGAACACCGCCTGGCCTTCCTGGGTGATCGCGGGGAACTTCTCGACCGTCCCGTCGCGGTAGTCCGTCCACGGCACGGTCTGCTTGATGGTCTCGGACTTGTCGCCCTCCGAGCCCCACACGGTCGGGCCGATCGCCGGCTCCTGCGCCGGGCCGACCACGACCGCGCCGGCACCGTCACCGAACAGGAAGGCCGTCGCGCGGTCCTCCAGGTCGGTCAGGTCGCTCAGCCGCTCGACGCCGATCACCAGGACGTACTCCGCCGAGCCCTCGACGATCATGCCCTTGGCGAGCGTGAGGCCGTACCCGAAGCCCGCGCAGCCCGCCGAGATGTCGAACGCGGCGGCCCTGGCGGTGCCCAGCTTGTCGGCGATCTCGGTGGCGACGGCCGGGGTCTGCTTGAAGTGCGAGACGGTCGAGACGATCACGCCGCCGATCTGCTCGGCGGAGATGCCCGCGTCCGCGATGGCTTTGCCGGACGCCTCCAGCGACATCGCGGCGACGGTCTCCTCGTCGGAGGCCCAGTGCCGCGTCTCGATGCCGGAGCGCGAGCGGATCCACTCGTCGGACGACTCGATCGTCTCCAGGATCACCTCGTTCGGCACGACCCGGGTCGGGCGGTAACCGCCGACGCCGAGGATGCGCGCGTACGGGGCGCCCTTGCTGGGCTTGATCTTCGCCATGCTCTCGGGCTCCTTCTCAGGCACTCTGCTCGGCGATGAGCTCGCGGGCCGCGTCGAGGTCGGCGGGGGACTTCAGGGCCAGCGTCTTCACGCCGGGCAGGGCCCGCTTGGCCAGGCCGGTGAGGGTGCCGCCGGGGCACAGCTCGATCAGGGCCGTGACGCCGAGGCCCTTGAAGGTCTCCATGCACAGGTCCCAGCGGACGGGGTTGGCGACCTGGCCGACCAGACGCTCCAGCACCTCGGTGCCGGCGGCGACGGCCTGCCCGTCCTTGTTGGAGACGTAGGGGAGCTTCGGGTCGCCGGGCGCCAGGGCCTCGGCGGCCTTCGCCAGCGTGTCGACCGCGGGGGCCATGTGGTGCGTGTGGAACGCGCCCGCGACCTTCAGTGCGACGACCTTGCGCACGCCCTCGGGCTTGTCGGCCTCCAGCGCGGCGAGCTGTTCCTTGGTGCCGGCCGCGACGATCTGGCCCGCGCCGTTGATGTTCGCCGGCGTCAGGCCCAGCTTCTCCAGGTGCGGAACCGTCACGGCGGGGTCGCCGCCGAGCAGCGCGGCCATACCGGTTTCGGTGACGGCGGCGGCCTCGGCCATGGCGAGCCCGCGGGTGCGGACCAGACGGAGGGCCTCCTCGTGCGGGAGCACTCCGGAGAGCGAGGCGGCGGTGAACTCGCCGACGCTGTGCCCGGCGACGGCACCGACCTTCGCGGGCAGGTCGGCCGGGTCGTCGAAGAGCAGCCGCGCGGACGCCAGTCCGGCGGCGACCAGCAGCGGCTGCGCCACCGCGGTGTCGCGGATCTCCTCCGCGTCGGCCTCGGTGCCGTAACGGATCAGGTCGAGTCCCACGGCGTCGGACCAGGCCTCGAGGGCACCGCGAACACCGGGGAGGTCGAGCCATTCGGTCAGGAAGCCGGGCGTCTGAGCGCCCTGGCCGGGAGCGACGAGTACGAGCACTCTCACACTCTCTCTTGGGGACGGGCACGGCCGCCCGTGGGGACAAGGACGAAGAACACGGAGGGGTTTTGTCGAGCCTCGACAAAACCTTAGGGCTGGAGATCTCCATCGACCAGACGCCCCAGGATCAGCGCTATCCGCAGTGTGAACGCAGAGCGTACATCGGAGGGTGACCAACCGGTGACGTCAGTCACACGTCGAAGCCGGTAGCGGACGGTGTTGGGATGGACGAACAACATCCGGGCGGCGCCCTCCAGACTGCTCGCCTGTTCGAGATAGACGCTGAGGGTTTCCAGGAGCGCGGCCCCGGCCTCCTCCAGCGGTCTGTAGATCTCCTCCACCAGCTGCTCACGGGCCGAGGGGTCACCGGCCATCGCCCGCTCCGGGAGCAGGTCGTCGGCCAGGACCGGGCGCGGGGCGTCCTGCCAGGCGGAACACGCCTTCAGCCCGGCCGCGGCGGCCTGCGCGGACCGGGTCGCGGCCTGCAGATCGGGCACCACCGGGCCCGCCACGACCGGTCCGGCCGCGAACGGGCCGATGAGCGACTTGGCGACGGCCAGCGGGTTGTCGCTGCCGCCCGCGATGACGACCAGCCGGTCGCCGAGCACGCCGGTGAGCACCTGGAGCTTGGCGTGCCTCGCCGCGCGCCGTATGGCCTCGACGGTCAGTTCGCTGTCGCCGTCGGGCGCCGTCCCGAGCACCACGCACACGTGCTCCGGCGAGTTCCACCCGAGGGCGGCGGCCCGCGACACGGCCCCCTCGTCGGCCTCGCCGCTGAGCACGGCGTTCACGACCAGGGACTCCAGCCGGGCGTCCCAGGCACCCCGCGCCTCGGCGGCCTGCGCGTACACCTGCGCCGTGGCGAAGGCGATCTCCCGGGCGTAGACGAGCAGCGCCTCGCGCAGCACCCGCTCGTCACCGGGGGCCGCGACCTCGTCGATCGCGCTCTCCATGACCTCGATGGTGGTGCGCACCATCTCCACGGTCTGGCGCAGCGTGATCGCCCTGGTCAGCTCGCGCGGCGCGGTGCCGAACACGTCGGTGGAGATGGCCTGCGGGGCGTCCGGGTACCGGAACCACTCGGTGAACGCCGCGATACCCGCCTGTGCGACCAGACCGATCCAGGAACGGTTCTCCGGGGGCATGGCCCGGTACCAGGGCAGCGTCTCGTCCATCCGCGCGATGGCCTGCGCGGCGAGCGATCCGGACGACTTCTCCAGCCGCTTCAGCGTCGCGGCATGCGGATGGACGTCGTGGGCTGCGGCGTCGTTCTTGCTGGTTTCGGGTTCGGGCACGGGACAAGACTGCCTTATCCGGACGGGAAGGTGGGCCGCCGGGTCTACCGTGGACCGCGTGATGGACATGCGGCGCGCCGGTGAGCGCTACCCCGGCGGTGACCCGGCGGCCGGGATCGAGACCTGGCACGCCTTCTCCTTCGGGGCCCACTACGACCCGGACAACCTCCGTTTCGGCGCGGTGCTCGCGTGCAACGAGGAGCGGCTGGCGCCCGGAGCGGGCTTCGACGAGCACCCGCACAGCCACACCGAGATCGTGACCTGGGTGGTGGAGGGCGAGCTGACCCACCGCGACTCCACCGGGCACGAGTCGGTGGTACGGCACGGCGACGTGCAGCGGCTCAGCTCGGCGGGCGGCGTGCGGCACGTGGAGCGCAACGACGGCCCGGAGCCCCTGACCTTCATCCAGATGTGGCTGGCCCCGCTGCGGCCCGGCGGCGACCCGTCCTACGAGGTCGTCCGCGGCATCGCCGACTCGACGCCCTACGCCGTCCCGGAGGCCGGCGCGATGCTGCACGTGCGGCGCCTCGGGCCCGGGGAGCGGACGGCCGTGCCGGACGGGGCGTACGCGTACGTGCACGTGGTGCGCGGCGACGTCCGCCTGGACGGCGAGGAACTGGGCACCGGCGACGCGGCCCGGATCACGGACGCCAAGGGCCTGGAGGCCGAGGGCCTGACCGAGGCGGAACTGCTGATCTGGGAGATGAACGCGGCCTAGAGCTCGGCCCGCACCGCGTCCGTGAACGCCGGCCACGCCTCGATCGCCCACGGGCCGAACGCCCGGTCCGTCAGCGCCACGCAGGCCGCGCCCGCGTCCGGGTCGATCCACAGGAACGTACCGGACTGCCCGAAATGCCCGAAGGTGCGCGGCGAGGACGACGAGCCCGTCCAGTGCGGGGACTTGGAGTCGCGGATCTCGAAGCCGAGCCCCCAGTCGTTGGGGTTCTGGTGGCCGTACCCCGGCAGGACGCCCTTGGTGCCCGGGTAGTGAACGGTCATCGCCTCGGCGACCGTGCGGGGGTCCAGCAGCCGCGGGGCCTGCACCTCGGCGGCGAACCGCAGCAGGTCCTCGACCGTCGACACCCCGTCCTTGGCGGGGGAGCCCTCCAGGGTCGTCGAGGTCATGCCCAGCGGCTCCAGCACGGCCTGCCGCAGGTACTCCCCGAACGGGATGTCGGTGGCCTTCGCGACGTGGTCGCCCAGCTGCTCGAAGCCGGCGTTGGAGTACAGCCGCCGATCCCCGGGCGGGGCCATGACCCGGTGCTCGTCGAAGGCGAGGCCCGAGGTGTGCGCGAGCAGGTGCCGGACCGTCGACCCGGTGGGACCCGCGGGCTCGTCGAACTCGACGGCCCCCTCCTCGTACGCGACGAGCACCGCGTAGGCGGCCAGCGGCTTGGTCACCGACGCGAGCGGGAACCGCCGCCCGGCCGGCCCGTGGGTGCCGAGGACGGTGCCGTCCGCTCGTACGACACCCGCCGCAGCGGTGGGAACCGGCCAGTTCTCGATCAGGGCGAGGCTCTTCAGCGACATGCGTTCGAGCCTATGCGCTCAGAGCGTGAGTTCCAGCAAGGGGTCGGGCTTGGGCCGGAAGCCGAGGGAGACGTACAGCGGCTCGGCCTCCGGCGAGGCGGTGAGCTGCACGCGCCGGGCATCGCGCTCGCGGAACCAGGCCAGGAGCGTGGTCATGCAGGCGCGCGCGTAACCCCGGCGCCGGGCGTCCGGGTCGGTGGCGACGCTGAACACGAAGCCCACCATGCCGTGCGGGTCGCCCGGCTTGCCGATGCGGTAGTCGATCGTCCCGGCCACCAGGCAGGCCAGCGCCCCCGGCCGGTCCGGGTGGTCGACGACGAACGCCGTGAAGTCCCCTTCCTGCTCGCCCAGTTTGGCTCTCAGCGTGGGGAGCGACTCCCCGTGCCAGGCGATGGGCGGATCGGCGGCGAACACCGCGTCGATCATGACCTGGCGCAGTCGCAGGACTTCCTCCGCGTCGGCGGGCAGGGCACGGCGTTACGACACTCATGAGTCCGTACGCTGACCATCCGGATCAGGAAACGTCCTGCCGATTTCTTACCGTCGGCGCTTGCTTGGAGCGCACTCCAAGGTTCTAGCGTTGGGGCCATGACGGTGATGGAGACCACGGGGACCAGGACCGACACCTGCGCCGGCCCGCCGCAGCAGAACCGGCGCCCGGACGGCGACGACCACTACACGATCAGCGAGGTCGTCGCCTTCACCGGCCTGACGGCACACACCCTGCGCTGGTACGAGCGCATCGGCCTGATGCCGCACATCGACCGCTCCCACACCGGCCAGCGCCGCTACACCAACCGCGACCTCGACTGGCTCGACCTCGTCGGCAAGCTCCGCCTGACGGGCATGCCGGTCGCGGACATGGTCCGGTACGCGGAACTGGTGCGCGAGGGCGACCACACCTACGGCGAGCGCTTCCAGCTGCTGAAGACGACCCGCGAGGACGTCCTGGCCAGGATCGACGAACTCCGGGGCACGCTCGCCGTGCTCGACCGGAAGATCAGTTTCTACGCGGACGCCGGGCAGGCCCTGGCGTCGGAGAGGTCCCGATGACGGACGGCAGGATCACGACGGCCAGGCTCGGCGACAACGGCCCCGAGGTGGGTGTCCAGGGCCTCGGCTGCATGGCCATGAGCTTCGCCTACGGCCCCTCGGACGCGGACGCCTCCCGCGCCACCCTGGAGCGGGCTCTCGAACTGGGCGTCACCCTCTACGACACGGCCGACGCGTACGGCGCCGGCGAGAACGAGCGGTTCCTGTCGCCGTTCTTCAAGGCCCACCGCGACGAGGTCGTCATCGCGACCAAGTTCGCTCTGTCGATACCCCCGGACGACCCGACCCGCCGGGTCATCCGCAACGACCCGCCCTACATCCGCCAGGCCGTCGAGGCGAGCCTGAAGCGCCTGGACGTCGACGCCATCGACCTCTACTACATGCACCGGCGCGATGTGAACGTGCCGATCGAGGAGAGCGTCGGCACGATGGCCGACCTGGTCCGCGAGGGCAAGGTCAAGCACCTCGGCCTGAGCGAGGTCACTGCGGACGAACTGCGCGCCGCGCACGCCGTCCACCCCATCGCCGCCGTGCAGTCGGAGTGGTCGCTGTTCAGCCGGGACATCGAGACGCATGTCGTCCCCGCGGCCCGTGAGCTGGGTGTGGCCCTCGTCGCGTACTCACCCCTCGGCCGGGGCTTCCTCACCGGCTCCTTCACCGACGCCGAGCAGGACCTGAGCGCCGGTGACTTCCGCCGCCAGCAGCCCCGCTTCACGGGCGACAACGCCACGGCGAACGCGACCCTGCTGGAGCTGATCCGCTCGGTGGCCAAGGCCCATGACGCGACCCTCGGTCAGATCGCCCTGGCCTGGACCCAGCAGCAGGCGACGATCCACGGCCTCCCGGTCGTCCCGATCCCGGGCACCCGCAAGCCCTCCAGGGTGGAGGAGAACACCGCGGCGACCGGCATCGTCCTGACCGACGAGCAACTGGACCTGCTGGACGGCATAGCGGCCCAGGTGGCGGGCAACCGCTACGCGGACATGGCGTTCACGTCAGCGGGCCGCGAGTAAGGGTTTTCAGGGGCGCGGGGAACTGCGTGACCGGCCAGAGGCGGCCCGCACCCGCCGGCGCGCAGCACCCCGCACCCGCTAAAGCTCCGCCAACAACTCCGCCTTTTTGACCGAAAACTCCTCATCCGTCACCAACCCGGCCTGATGCAGCTCGCCCAGGTGACGAATGCGCTCGGCGATGTCGGCAGGGTCCCGCCGCGGCGCGGGCACGGCGGCCACCGGACTCGACGACCGCACGGCCGCCAGCACGGCGGCCGCGAACGGCAGCGACTCGTGCACCGGCCCGTATCCCAGCCCGAACACCACCGCCGCGGGATCCTGATCGGCCTGAGCCCCCGACACTTCCGCATCCCGGCGCAAAAGCCGCAAATGCCCCTCGAAGACCTCCGGCGACCGCCACTCCACCCCGTTCAGCTCCCCGACGGAGAAGCTCTGGTCGCCGGCCTTCCACTTCGCCGACGACGCCCCCGTCCAGAACCACCGGAAGTTCACGGTCCGTCCGTCGAAGGTCGCCTTCCCGTCGTACGCCTTGAAGGACAACGGCCCCTCGGGCGGCTTCACCAGGAACCGCTCCGCAGGCCCGGACTCGGTCAGCAGCGCCCGCAGCTCGTCGGCGTAGTACTCCGCGAGCACCTCCCGGTCGGCGGGCAGCACCAGCCGGTAGGGATCGCCGCTCTCCTTCAGCTGCCCGGCGGCCGCCTCCATCAACGGGTCCGCCCCGGGGCGCGGCTCGACGCGCAGCACGACGGTGCCGCGCTTCCCGCGGGTCAGCGTCACCCCGGCGATCGCCTCCAGGGGCACACGGCGTTCCCCGAGGGCCTGGAAGAGCTTGGGTGTTCGAATCCCCCGTTCGTAGCGGATGAGCACGGAGTCGGACTCGAACTCCCAGGCGGCATGCAATCCGGCCAGTACGTCACCCATGCGGCTCATCGTATGCGGCACGCGCTCCTCCGTCCCCCTGCCGAGCAGACCGCAATTTCTGCGCCTCTACGCGCGTCAGGCCGCCGCCGTGCCGGACAAACCGGTACGGCAGACGCCGTCTTCGTGCGCGCAGTGCACCGAGCGGTATGCGCCAACGCCGATCTCTGCGAAATTGAACAGACTTGCCGTCCCGGGCTCGAAATAGCCCGCGTGACCCTTCGCACCCGCCGCCGACAGCACCCGCGCCCCGAACCCGGCGGACACCGGATCGGCTCCGTGACCCAGCCCGCCGACCTCCAGGTACGGCACGTCCTGGATCCAGTCGTCGGAGTCCCGCATCGCCCACACCCGTGCGCTGGTCTGCAACTGGGCGGCCTTCTCGACGCGCATGCCGGGGCTGCCGGCCACGGCGATGTCGGACACCCGGCCCGGCAGCGCGTGCGCGGCCACGCCGCACACCACGGAGCCGTAGCTGTGGCAGAACAGCGAGACCGGCGAGCCGCCCGGCAGCGCCCGCACCAGCGCGTTCAGCCGTACGGCACCCTCCTCGGCGCGCATCGCGGTGGCCGAGTCGATGCCGAGTCCGCTGGGTGCCGTGTAGTCGGCCCAGGCGATGACGGCCGTACGGGTCGAGGGGCTCACCTGCCGCTCGGCCGCGTACAGGGACTTCGCCATGCCGACGGGCGCCGCGTACTTGCGGTGGGTGCGCTGGAAGGTGAGCAGGTCGGTGTCGACACCGGGGACGACGACCGAGACCCGCTCCGCCTCGCGCAGGTCGCCGAAGACCTCCGCCACCCGGCCCGAGCCCTCCGGGTCGAAGGCCAGGATGTGCCGGCCCTTCTCCATGAGGTCCCCGAAGCGGTGCATCCTGCGCCCGGCCTCGTGCTGTCCGGCCGGGGTGAGGCGCTTGTCGTGCATGCGTTCCCGCTCGACCTTGCGCGCCTTCGCGAGCGCGAGATGGTTGGCGCGGTAGCGCAGCTCGACCGGCGCGCCGTTCATGTTGCCCACCGCGAGCGAGTACTTGCGGACCAGGGTCGTACGGTCCTGCTCGGTGAGCGAGGCGAAGAAGCGGGCCAGCCTCGTCGGCTCGGACTGCGGGTCCGGCAGCCGGTGCCCGCCGATCCGCCCGTTCTCCCAGGCGGAGAGCGAGGCTTGGAGCGGTGTGGCGCCCCGCTGGTTGCGCAGGGCCGTCCAGCCGGTGGTCGCCAGCATCACGAAGACGACGGCCAGAGCGAGCAGTGCGCGCCAGACGTTCAGTTGCGGGGAGGTGTCGAAGGAAGTCACTGAAAGGACACACTAGGAGAACGAGAGGGTCTCGCGTTAACCAAGTGACCGGGATCACGTTTCGGTTTATGCGCTAAGGGGACTGCTCCGCGCGCCAGTTCCCGGCCAGTGCGGGACCCACCTGATCCAGGTATGTCGTGGTGAGTTGGCGCATGCCGTCGAGGGTGAGGTCGTCCCCCGCGGACCACAGGCGCTCGGTGACACGAATCACCCCGCCGAAGAGGGCGACGACGATCCGCGGCCGGGGGTCGGCGTTCACGTCGAGCCCCTCGCGTTCGGCGATGATGCACGCGAGCTGCTCCTCCAGTTCCGCCGACCGCCGCAGATGGGCGGCGAGCAGCGCGGGCGTCGACTCGATCACCCGGTAGACGCGCAGGTGGAGGTCGATCGGCACGAGCTCCGCGACGGCCTCGTTGATCGCGTCCCAGCTCTCCAGCACGGCCCGGCGCAGCGCCTCCAGCGGCACCTCGCCCGGCGGGCGCGTGCGCAGCGCCTCGACGACGAGCGTCTCGGCGAGGCGCGGCACGAAGAACGCCGTCTCCTCCTTGCCGGCGAAGTACCGGAAGAAGGTCCGCTGCGAGACGTCCACGGCGGCGGCGATGTCGTCGACGGTCGTCTCCTCGTACCCGCGCGTGACGAAGAGTTCCAGCGCGGCCCGCAGCAGTGCGTCCCGGGTGCGCCGCTTCTTGCGTTCGCGCAGGTTCAAGGCGTGCCTCTCGTCTGAAGTGTTTGCCCAGTTCAGGCTATACGGGGATGTTGTGTCAGTTACCGACTAGTGAATTGGTTTGTCAATTGTCAGTGGCTGTCACTAGCCTCGAAGGATGACTAGTCAGACCACCATCGACACGACGGGGCCGGGGGGCAAGGTACCGGCGACGCCGTCCGACGCGACGCCGGGCAAGGGGCTGCGAGGGCACCCCTGGCTCACCCTCATCACCGTCGCTGTGGGGGTCATGATGGTGGCCCTCGACGGCACCATCGTGGCCATAGCCAACCCGGCGATCCAGAAGGACCTCGGCGCGACCTTCGCCGAGGTCCAGTGGATCACCAACGGGTACTTCCTCGCCCTCGCGGTCTCCCTGATCACCGCGGGCAAGCTCGGCGACCGCTTCGGTCACCGGCAGACCTTCCTCATCGGCGTCGTCGGCTTCGCCGCCGCCTCGGGCGCCATCGGCCTGTCGGACAGCATCGCGTTCGTCGTCGTCTTCCGCGTCCTGCAGGGACTGTTCGGCGCGCTGCTGATGCCGGCCGCGCTCGGCCTGCTGCGAGCCACCTTCCCGGCCGAGAAGCTGAACATGGCCATCGGCATCTGGGGCATGGTCATCGGCGCGTCCACCGCGGGCGGCCCGATCCTCGGCGGCGTGCTCGTCGAGCACGTCAACTGGCAGTCGGTGTTCTTCATCAACGTGCCGGTCGGCGTCCTCGCCGTGGTCCTCGGCGTGCTGATCCTGCTCGACCACCGCGCCGAGAACGCCCCGCGCTCCTTCGACATCCTGGGCATCGCCCTGCTGTCGACCGCTGTGTTCTGCCTGGTGTGGGCGCTCATCAAGGCCCCGCCGTCCGAGTGGGGCTGGGGCGACGCCAAGACCCTCGGGTTCCTCGGCGCCTCCGTGCTGTGCTTCGCGCTGTTCGCCTTCTGGGAGACGAAGGTGAAGGAGCCGCTGATCCCGCTCGCGCTGTTCCGTTCCGTGGCGCTGTCCGCGGGTGTCGTGCTGATGGTGCTGATGGCCATCGCCTTCATGGGCGGCCTGTTCTTCGTGACGTTCTACCTCCAGAACGTGCACGGCATGAGCCCGATCGACGCCGGTCTGCACCTGCTGCCGCTCACCGGCATGATGATCGTCGGCTCGCCGCTGGCCGGCGCGATGATCACCAAGTTCGGTCCCCGTGTCCCGCTCGCGGGCGGCATGGCGCTCACCGCGATCGCCATGTATGGGATGTCGACCCTGGAGACGGACACCGGCAGCGGCATCATGTCGCTCTGGTTCGCCCTGCTGGGCCTCGGCCTCGCGCCGGTCATGGTCGGCGCCACCGAAGTCATCGTCGGCAACGCCCCGATGGAGCTCTCGGGCGTCGCGGGCGGTCTCCAGCAGGCCGCCATGCAGATCGGCGGCAGCCTCGGTACGGCCGTGCTGGGCGCCGTCATGGCCTCCAAGGTCAACAGCGACCTCGCCGGCAACTGGGCGAAGGCGGGCCTCCCGCCGCTCACCCCGGAGCAGAAGCACCAGGCCTCCGAGGCCGTCCAGGTCGGCGTCCCGCCGCTCGCGCCGGGCACTCCGGACGCGATCGCCGCGAAGATCACGGGCGTCGCGCACGACACGTTCATCTCGGGCATGAGCGCGGCCTCGCTCGTCGCGGCCGGGGTCGCCGTGGTGGCGGTACTGGTCGCGTTCCTCACCAAGCGCGGTGAGAACGCGGAGGCCGGTGCGGGCGCGGCGCACATCTGACGCTCCCCGGCGGCTCGTTCGCCTATCCGGGTGAACACCACCGCCGAACTCTCCCCTCCGGTACGCGCCGCAGGTCACAGTGGGTCAAGTCCTCCGCAGGGCATGGAGGGTGGACGCTGCGGCGCGCTGCCGGAGGGGGGCAGCGCGCAGGCAGCGGGATTGAAGCGCGCTGACGGGGTACTCGCCATGTCGTACCCGAATCGAACCCCAACCGATCGAGGGTTTACGGGAGTTGATGATGGCGAGCTTCGGACACGGTACGCGCAGGCACCCCCGCTCACGTGGCCGGACGTGGTCACGGGCCGGGACGGATCGCGCGACGCTCGGACTCATCGGAGTCATCTGCGCCGTTGCAGGCTTCTTCGTGCTCGGGATCGTCCTCGGTCCCGCCGCGATGGTCTGCGGCTGGCTCGCCATGGGCCGCACATGGTCGGGCGCACGCCCCACCGCGGCCGTGGTCGCCCTGGTCCTGGGCGCCATCGACACGCTCCTGGCCATCATCTGGCTGTCCGGAGCGGCCACACCGGGCATGGGCATGCTCTGACCCGAGTGCGGCGAGGGAAGGGCCTCCGGCGATGCGACCGGGGGCCCACCTTCGTGCCCGATGCGCTAGTCGGCCGGCGTCCCCTTGAGCGCCGCCAACTCCGCCCGCAGCGCCCGCACCTCGTCGGTCAGCTCCCGGATCGCCTCGGTCTGCCTCCGCTCCTCGACGTCGTCCTTCTCGAACCGTGCGATGAACCACGCGGCGATGTTCGCCGTCACGACACCGAGCAGCGCGATCCCGGACAGCATCAGCCCGACCGCCAGCATCCGCCCCAGGCCGGTGGTCGGTGCCATGTCCCCGTACCCCACGGTGGTCATCGTGGTGAACGCCCACCAGACCGCGTCCCCCAGGGTGTGGATGGAGGCACCGGGCTCGTCCCGCTCGACCTCCAGCACGGCCAGCGCCCCGAAGACGAGCAGTCCCAGGCACGACCCCGCGACGTACGTGGTGACCCGTACCTGCGAAGCCATCCGCGCCCGCTGCCCGGCGAGGAACAGCATCGACACCAGCTTCAGCAGCCGCAGCGGCTGGACCAGCGGCAGCACGACGGCCAGCAGGGCCAGCGGATTGCCGCGCACGAACCGCAGCCGGTCCTCTGCCAGCCACAGGCGGACCAGATAGTCGGCGGCGAAAGCGGCCCACACCACCCAGTTGGCGACATGACACGTGGTGAGCACGTCCTGCGGAGCCCGCGGCGCCACGATCGGTATGGCGTAGGCGATCGCGAACACGACGGCCAGCGCCAGCAGCGGGCCCTGGGTACGCCGCTCCCAACGGGCCGGCGTGGTCGATGCGGTCATCGGGAGCGTCATGGATGCATGGTAGGAAACGCGAGGGGCGGCACCGGTCAGGGTGCCGCCCCGAGGAAACGCCCTCGGCGTCCTACGCGTCGCCGCCCGCGGCCCCCGGGTCGGCGGCCGACACGTCGAGCAGCTGGTAGCGGTCGATGGCCTGCTTGAGCACCGAGCGGTCGACCTTGCCCTCACGCGCCAGCTCGGTCAGCACGCCCACCACGATCGACTGCGCGTCGATGTGGAAGAACCGCCGGGCGGCGCCCCGCGTGTCGGCGAAGCCGAAGCCGTCCGCGCCGAGCGACTGGTACGTCTGCGGCACCCAGCGCGCGATCTGGTCCGGGACGGCCCGCATCCAGTCGGACACGGCCACGACCGGCCCCTGCGCGTCCGCGAGCTTGCGCGTCACGTACGGCACCCGCTGCTCCTCCTCGGGGTGCAGCAGGTTGTGCTCCTCGCAAGCCACGGCCTCGCGCCGCAGCTCGTTCCAGGAGGTCGCCGACCAGACGTCCGCCTTGACGTTCCAGTCCTCGGCCAGGATCTTCTGCGCCTCGATCGCCCAGGGCAGCGCGACACCGGATGCCAGGACCTGCGCCGGGATCGAGCCGGCCGTGCCCTCGCTGAACCGGTAGAGGCCCTTGAGGATGCCCTCGACGTCCACGTTCTCGGGCTCGGCGGGGTGCTGGATCGGCTCGTTGTAGACGGTCAGGTAGTAGAAGACGTCCTCGCCGTGCGGGTGCTCCTCGGAGCCGCCGTACATCCGGCGCAGGCCGTCCTTGACGATGTGGGCGATCTCGAAGCCGAACGCCGGGTCGTAGGCGACGCAGCCCGGGTTCGTGGAGGCGAGCAGCTGGGAGTGGCCGTCCGCGTGCTGCAGGCCCTCACCGGTCAGGGTCGTACGCCCGGCGGTCGCGCCCAGGACGAAGCCGCGGGCCAGCTGGTCCGCCATCTGCCAGAACTGGTCGCCGGTGCGCTGGAAGCCGAACATCGAGTAGAAGACGTAGACCGGGATCAGCGGCTCGCCGTGTGTGGCGTAGGCCGAGCCGGCGGCGATGAGCGAGGCTGTGCAGCCCGCCTCCGAGATGCCGTCGTGCAGCATCTGGCCGTTCGGCGACTCCTTGTAGGCGAGCAGCAGGTCGCGGTCGACCGACTCGTACTGCTGACCGAGCGGGTTGTAGATCTTCGCGCTCGGGAAGAACGAGTCCATGCCGAACGTGCGGTACTCGTCGGGCGCGATCAGCACGAACCGCTTGCCGATCTCCTTGTCCCGCATGAGGTCCTTGAGGAGCCGGACGAAGGCCATGGTCGTCGCGATGGACTGCTGGCCCGAGCCCTTCTTCACGGTCGCGTACGTCTTGTCATCGGGCAGTGCCAGCGGCTTGGAGCGGACCACGCGCGTGGGGACGTAACCGCCGAGAGACTTGCGGCGGTCGTGCATGTACTGGATCTCCTCCGAGTCCCGGCCCGGGTGGTAGTACGGCGGCACGCCGGACTCCAGCTCCTTGTCCGGGATCGGCAGGTGCAGACGGTCGCGGAAGCGCTTGAGGTCGTCGACCGTCAGCTTCTTCATCTGGTGCGTGGCGTTGCGGCCCTCGAAGTTCGGCCCGAGCGTCCAGCCCTTGATCGTCTTGGCGAGGATCACCGTCGGCTGGCCCTTGTGCTCCACGGCCGCCTTGTACGCCGCGAAGATCTTCTTGTGGTCGTGACCGCCGCGGCCGAGGTGCAGGATCTGGTCGTCGGTCATGCCCTCGACCATCGCCCGCAGCCGGTGGTCGTCACCGAAGAAGTGGTCGCGGATGTACGCGCCGGTCTCCGTGGCGTACGTCTGGAACTGCCCGTCCGGCGTGGTGTTCATCTTGTTGACGAGCACGCCGTCGCGGTCCTGGGCGAGCAGCGGGTCCCAGCTGCGGTCCCAGACCAGCTTGATCACGTTCCAGCCGGCACCCCGGAAGATCGACTCCAGCTCCTGGATGATCTTCCCGTTGCCGCGCACCGGGCCGTCGAGCCGCTGGAGGTTGCAGTTGACGACGAACGTGAGGTTGTCCAGGCCCTCGCGGGCGGCGATGGACAGCTGGCCCAGCGACTCCGGCTCGTCCATCTCGCCGTCGCCGAGGAACGCCCAGACGTGCGACTTGGAGGTGTCGGCGATCCCGCGCGCCTCCATGTAGCGGTTCATCCGCGCCTGGTAGATCGCACCGATCGGGCCGAGGCCCATCGACACCGTCGGGAACTCCCAGAAGTCCGGCATCGACCGCGGGTGGGGGTACGACGACAGCGCGTGCGGCGCCTTCGACTTCTCCTGGCGGAAGCCGTCCAGGTGCTGCTCGCCGAGCCGGTCCAGCAGGAACGCGCGGGCGTAGATGCCCGGCGAGGCGTGCCCCTGGAAGAAGACCTGGTCGCCGCCGTCGCCCTCGTCCTTGCCGCGGAAGAAGTGGTTGAAGCCGACGTCGTAGAGGGAGGCGGAGGACGCGAACGTGGCGATGTGCCCGCCGACCCCGATGCCGGGGCGCTGGGCCCGGGAGACCATCACCGCCGCGTTCCAGCGGGTGGCGTTGAGGACCTTGCGCTCGATGTCCTCGTTGCCCGGGAAGAACGGCTCGCTCTTGGTGGGGATGGTGTTGACGTAGTCCGTGCTGCGCATCTCCGGCACGGCCACGCGCTTCTCGCGGGCCCGCTCGATCAGCCGCAGCATCAGGTAGCGGGCACGTTCCCGGCCGCGCTCGTCGACGGCGGCGTCGAGGGAGTCGAGCCACTCCTGAGTCTCTTCGGGATCGAAGTCAGGAACCTGACTCGGAAGGCCGCCAATGATGATCGGGTTGCGATCGGATGCGGAAGCCACGCTGTTCCTTACCTGTCAGAGGGCCTGCGAGGGCCGCTGTTTCGCTGTCGTCGCCGGGGCGTCGTCGCTGGGGGGCGCGCCGCTCCCCATGGTCCACCTCGCGGCCGTGAAACGTCATCTCTACCGAGCGGTAACCCAGACGTGAGATCGACTCCGTGACGTATGGGGTGAATACCTTCGAGTCTCGTACCCACAGACGATTCCCAAACGCCCAAACGGGGCAGAAAGGTGTGGTGTGCGTCACCTGGGGCCATGATGGTGTGCCTGGAGTTGCGGTGACACGGCCAGGATCGTCACCGTTTCGGCGGTCTGAACGGCCGGGTACTTGCGCGATCCGCCCCGCCCGTGTGGACTACGGCCAATGCTTCGCGCACGCGCGTGGCTGAGTTATTCCCAAGACATGATCAGGAGGCAACCCGTGAGCGCGACCGCGGACCACGCGGAGGAGCGGACGAACCCTGCCGCCAGGCTGGGGTTCCAGCCCGGGCAGGTGGTCCAGGAGATCGGCTACGACGACGACGTGGACCAGGAGCTCCGCAAGGCCATCGAGGGCATCATCGAGGCCGACCTGGTGGACGAGGACTACGACGACGTGGCCGATGCCGTTGTGCTGTGGTTCCGTGACGACGACGGCGACCTGACGGATGCGCTGGTGGATGCCACCACGTACATCGAAGAGGGCGGCGCGATCCTGCTCCTGACGCCGAAGACCGGCCGTTCGGGGTACGTGGAGCCGAGCGACATCTCGGAAGCCGCCACCACGGCGGGTCTGACGGCGTCCAAGAGCGTCAGCGTCGGCAAGGACTGGAGCGGCAGCCGGCTGGCCACGCCCAAGGCCGCGAAGTCCAAGCGGTAGTCGAACCGCGGGCGGGCCGGCGCCGTCGGCCCGCCCATCGGCCTGTGCCGGTGCCTGCGTAGGGTGGTCCCACCCGAAAAGCCCCACGAAGGGACACCCACAGCGATGGCGATCCAGGCCGGCGAGAAGGCCCCTGACTTCGAGCTCAAGGACAACCACGGCAGGGCCGTGAAACTGTCCGACTTCCGGGGCCGCAAGAACGTGGTGCTGCTCTTCTACCCCTTCGCCTTCACCGGCGTGTGCACCGGCGAGCTGTGCGAGCTGCGCGACAACCTGCCGCAGTTCTCCGACCGCGACACCGAGCTGCTCGCCGTCTCCAACGACTCCATCCACACCCTGCGCGTCTTCGCCGAGCAGGAGGGCCTGGAGTACCCGCTGCTGTCCGACTTCTGGCCGCACGGCAACGTCTCACGGGCCTACGGCGTCTTCGACGAGGACAAGGGCTGCGCCGTGCGCGGCACCTTCGTCATCGACAAGGAAGGCGTCGTGCGGTGGACCGTCGTCAACGGCCTGCCGGACGCGCGCGACCTGAACGACTACGTGAAGGCGCTCGACTCCCTGTGACCCGGTCGGGCGGCACGCGCCCGACACCCGCTCAATTCCCTGCTTCAGGGCCTGGGTGGGGCGGGAACCCGTCACTAGGATCGACTCGTTGATCCGACATCCGAGCACAACGGGGCATCCCGCCCCTGGACACCAATGGAGGACTCGTGGGAGTCAGCCTCAGCAAGGGCGGCAACGTATCGCTGACCAAGGAGGCGCCGGGCCTGACCGCGGTCATCATCGGTCTGGGGTGGGACGTCCGCACCACGACCGGCACGGACTTCGACCTGGACGCCAGCGCGCTGCTGCTGAACAACTCCGGCAAGGTCGGCAACGACCAGCACTTCATCTTCTTCAACAACCTCAAGACCCCGGACGGCTCCGTGGAGCACACCGGTGACAACCTCACCGGTGAGGGCGAGGGCGACGACGAGCAGATCAAGGTCAACCTCGCCACCGTCCCGGCCGACGTGGAAAAGATCGTCTTCCCGGTCTCGATCTACGACGCCGAGACCCGCCAGCAGTCCTTCGGCCAGGTGCGCAACGCGTTCATCCGCGTCGTGAACCAGGCGGGCGGCGCCGAGATCGCCCGGTACGACCTGAGCGAGGACGCCTCGACCGAGACCGCGATGGTCTTCGGTGAGCTCTACCGGCACGGCGCGGAGTGGAAGTTCCGCGCCATCGGCCAGGGCTACGCCTCGGGCCTGCGCGGCATCGCGCAGGACTTCGGCGTGAACGTCTGAACCACCACCGCACGGGCCCTGGCGACAGGGCCCGAAGGCCTTCTTGTCCGGCGCCGCACGGTTTACGTGCGGCGCCGGACGTGCAGGACCACCTCAGTGACACCACCGGGCCTGTGGCCCCAAGGGGAGGGACAGCATCATGGGCGTCACGCTCGCCAAGGGGGGCAATGTCTCCCTGTCCAAGGCCGCACCCAACCTCACTCAGGTGCTGGTCGGGCTCGGCTGGGACGCGCGCTCCACCACCGGAGCACCCTTCGACCTCGATGCCAGCGCCCTGATGTGCAGCAACGGGCGCGTGCTCGGGGACGAGTGGTTCGTCTTCTACAACCAGCTCAAGAGCCCGGACGGCTCGGTCGAGCACACCGGCGACAACCTCACCGGCGAGGGCGACGGCGACGACGAGTCGCTCCTGATCGACCTGCCCAAGGTGCCGCCGGGGTGCGACAAGATCGTGTTCCCCGTCTCGATCCACATGGCCGACGAGCGCGGCCAGACCTTCGGCCAGGTCAGCAACGCCTTCATCCGGGTGGTCAACCAGGCCGACGGCCAGGAGCTCGCCCGCTACGACCTCAGCGAGGACGCCTCCACGGAAACCGCGATGATCTTCGGCGAGCTCTATCGCTATCAGGGCGAATGGAAGTTCAGGGCCGTCGGGCAGGGGTACGCGTCGGGGCTGCGGGGCATCGCACTGGACTTCGGGGTCAACGTCTCATAACGCGTTATGAGCAAAATCCAGGGGCCAGTGGGGTGCGGAGGGGGCCCGACTAGACTTCGGCTTCAAAAGTTCGTAAAGCCGGGTACGGCGCGGGGGAGCCCCGTACACACACGATTGGGTAGCCAGTGGTTCTGAAAACCTTCGGGTGGTCGTTCGCGGTCACCGCGCTCGGCCTGGTCGCAGCGGTCTTCTACGGAGGGTGGACCGCGTTCGGTGTCGTAGCGATCCTGTCCGTCCTCGAGATCTCGCTGTCCTTCGACAATGCGGTGGTCAACGCCGGGATCCTGAAGAAGATGAGTGCCTTCTGGCAGAAAATCTTCCTCACGATCGGCATCCTGATCGCCGTCTTCGGCATGCGGCTGATCTTCCCTGTCGTGATCGTCGCGATCAGCGCCCAGCTCGGGCCGATCGAGGCCGTCGATCTCGCGCTCACCGACAAGGACCAGTACCAGCAGCTGGTCACCGACGCGCACCCGGCGATCGCCGCGTTCGGTGGCATGTTCCTGCTGATGATCTTCCTCGACTTCATCTTCGAGGACCGGGACATCAAGTGGCTCGGCTGGCTGGAGCGTCCGCTGGCCAAGCTCGGCAAGGTCGACATGCTGTCGGTCTGCATCGCGCTGATCGTCCTGCTGATCTCGGCCATGACCTTCGCGACCCACGCCCACCAGCACGGCGGCACCCACGTCGACAAGGCGGAGACGGTCCTGCTCTCCGGCATCGCGGGCCTGATCACCTACATGATCGTGGGCGGTCTCTCCGGCTACTTCGAGGACAAGCTCGAAGAGGAGGAGGAACGCGAGCACGAGCAGGAGGAAGAAGCGGTGCGCGCCGGCAAGCCGCGCTCCGCGGTCGTCGTGGCGGGCAAGGCCGCGTTCTTCATGTTCCTCTACCTGGAGGTCCTGGACGCGTCCTTCTCCTTCGACGGCGTGATCGGCGCCTTCGCCATCACCAACGACATCGTCCTGATGGCCCTCGGCCTCGGCATCGGCGCCATGTACGTCCGGTCGCTGACGGTCTACCTGGTCCGCCAGGGCACCCTCGACGACTACGTCTACCTGGAGCACGGCGCGCACTACGCCATCGGCGCGCTCGCCGCGATCCTGCTCGTCACCATCCGGTACGAGATCAACGAGATCATCACCGGCCTCATCGGGGTCGTCCTGATCGGTGCCTCCTTCTGGTCCTCCGTACGGCGCAACCGCGCCATCGCGGCGGCCGAGGGGGACGCCGGCTCGGACTCGAAGACTGAGGTCTCGTCCGGGGTGTGACACCCCTCCGGGTGAGGAACGCTCTGTGCGGGGCGGCCACCGAGGACTCCTCGGCGGCCGCCCCGTCGGTCGTCATGGGCCGTGGGTACGGTGATGACCTGCGGTCTCCGAGTGAACGTGGGGGCGGAATGGGCCTGTTCGACGGACTTCGGCGTGGGCGCGAGGCGCAGTTCGACTCGGGCGACGCGTCGACCAACGCGATCGAGCTGACCAAGCGACGCGCGCAGATATCACTGACCAAACAGGGCGCGGCCACCGGCCATCTGCGCGTCAACCTGAGCTGGCGGATGCGCACCTCCGACTTCGGCGGCTCCCAGCGCGAGAGCCTGCTGCGCCATCCCTTCCGGGCCCTCAAGCCCCCCGAGGTCGTCGGCCACAGCCAGAGCATGGTCAACGTCGACCTCGACCTCGGCTGCCTCTACGAGCTCCAGGACGGCAGCAAGGGCGTCGTCCAGCCCCTCGGCGGCTACTTCGGGGACACCAACGCCGCGCCGTACGTCAAGCTCAGCGGCGACGACCGCTTCGGCTCCGCGTCCGGCGAGACGATGTACATCAACCTCGACCACCGCGACAGCATCAAGCGGCTGCTGGTCTTCGTCTACATCTACGACCAGACGCCCGCCTTCGACCGCGCGCACGCCATCGTCACCCTTTACCCGAGCAACGGCCCCCGCGTCGAGATCCACCTCGACGAACGCCAGCCGCAGGCCCGCTCCTGCGCCGTCGTCATGATCGAGAAGGTGAAGAACGAGATCATCGTCCGCCGCGAGGCGAAGTTCGTCTACGGCTTCCAGGCCGAGCTCGACCGGTTGTACGGGTGGGGACTGCAGTGGGGGCGGGGCTACAAGACCAAGGTCGACCGCTGACCGCGCGGCCGTGACCGGCCACGCGCCGGAGCTCTGCTCAGCGCCCCACGAACTGCGGGCCCTGCGGGGGCAGCGCGAAGTCCGGGTCGGGGACCGCGGTGACCGGCGGCGGGTAGCCGTAGCCGCTCTGCGCCCCCGCGGCACCCGACGCTGCCGGCGCCTGGGGGTAGCCGTACGCGGGCCGGCCGGTGGTCTGCGGGTAGCCGTAGGCCGGCTGCGTCGCCGGCGGCTGCTGCGGCGGATATCCGTAGCCGGGCTGTCCGGGCGCCGCGGTCGGCTGCTCCGGGGGCAGCGGCACGGAGACCTCGGGGGGCTGCTGGGCAGCGCCCGCTGTCGTCGGCTGCGCGGCCGTGTTCGTGGTCGGCGGCGCGGGGACCGTCGTGGTCGCCTCCTCCTCCTCCGCCGCCTCCGACTCGTCCACCGAGATGCCGAAGTCGGTCGCGAGCCCCTTCAGCCCGTTCGAATAGCCCTCGCCCAGCGCCCGGAACTTCCAGCCCTCCCCGCGCCGGTACAGCTCACCGCAGATCAGCGCGGTCTCCTCGCCCGTCTCCGGCGTGACGTCGAAATACGCCAGCGCCTCGGCGCCGGTGTCCGCCGCGTCGTACAGCAGGATGCGCAGCTCCCGCACGCGGTCGAACGTCACACCGTCCGCCGATGCGACCAGCAGAATCCGGCTGACCCCGGACTCGACACCGGTGAGATCTGTCTGGATCGTGTCGGTCAGGCCCTCGGCGACCCGCTTCTTGCCGAGCCGCCACACCTTCCCGGCCGGGTGCCGGGGCTGGTTGTAGAAGACGAAGTCCTCGTCGGAGCGCACACGACCGTCGGGGCCGAGGAGCAGCGCGGAGGCGTCGACGTCAGGAACCCCCTGCCCCGGTGTCCAGCGCAGCACGGCGCGCACCGTGGTGGCTTCCAGCGGGACGTTCGACCCCTTCAGCATGGCGTGCGTCATGCGGTCATCCTGCCCTCTCGGTCCTGCTCACGACAACGCGGGGGCCGCGGTCACGAGCGGCGCCGACGGCCGCCGCGGACTACCGTCGTCATGGCCGGGCCCGGCTGTGCTTGCCCGCGTTACCTGAAATTCATGCCTCATGGGAACCTGTGACATGGACATCTACGTACTATTACCGGCCACCTTTCGTCGATTCGCAGGCCGCAACATCACCACGGGGGAGCTTTATGCGTCATTTCGGGCACATCGCCCCTGAGGTGCGGAAGCGTCTCTTCTTCCGCGAGCCGTGCGCGTTCACCCCGGACTCCCCGGGCCGCCTGCTCTCCGTCGCCCTGGGCGCCACGCTGTACAGCCCCGCCACCCGGCCGCGCCTGGCCGACGACGTCCTCAAGCAGGCCGCGCGCGGCGTGGTCTCGATGGTGCTGTGCCTGGAGGACTCGATCGACGACGCGGACGTCGGCCCCGGCGAGGAGAACCTCGTCCGCCAGATCACCGCCCTCGACGCCCTGCCGGACGCCGACCCGCCGCTGTTGTTCATCCGGGTCCGCGTCCCCGAGCAGATCCCGGACCTGGTACGACGCCTCGGTCCCGCCGTCCGGCTGCTGTCCGGATTCGTCCTGCCCAAGTTCACCGAGGAACGCGGCATCCCCTTCCTGGAGGCCCTCGCCACCACCGAGGCGGAAAGCGGCCGCCGCCTTTTCGCCATGCCCGTGCTGGAGTCCCCGGAGCTGCTGTACCGGGAGTCGCGCGTGGAGACCCTGGAGGGCATCTCCCGGGCCATCGACAAGTACCGCGACCGCGTCCTCGCCCTGCGCCTCGGCGTGACGGACTTCTGCTCCTCCTACGGGCTGCGCAGAGGCCCCGACATGACGGCCTACGACGTGCAGATCGTCGCCTCCGTGATCGCCGACGTGGTGAACATGCTGGGCCGCGCCGACGGGACCGGCTTCACCGTCACCGGGCCGGTGTGGGAGTACTTCCGGGTCCAGGAGCGCATGTTCAAGCCGCTGCTGCGGCAGAGCCCCTTCCTGGAGGTGCAGGCCGCGGAGCTGCGCGAGAAGCTGATTGAGCACGCCATGGACGGCCTGCTGAGGGAGATCTCCCTGGACCACGCCAACGGACTGCTGGGCAAGACCTGCATCCACCCCTCGCACGTACTGCCGGTGCACGCCCTGTCGGTCGTCAGCCACGAGGAGTTCACGGACGCCCAGGACATCCTGCGCCCCGAGCGCGGCGGCGGGGGTGTGCTGAGATCGGCGTACACGAACAAGATGAACGAGGTGAAGCCGCACCGGGCCTGGGCGGAGCGGACCCTGCTGCGTGCCGAGGTTTTCGGCGTGGCGAACCAGGACATCGGCTTCGTGGAACTGCTGGCGGCGGGACTGCCGGCCTGACCGCGCGGCTTCCGAGGATTCGAAGGGTTCATGGAGAAGGCAGTGAACGAGGGGGAGCACCGCGAGGTGCGCGAGGACGCCGACGGGGTCTGGTCCGGCAGCTGGGTCGCCGAGCGGCTCGGTGTGGAGCTCGCCGGCGACGACCGGCTGACCGGCCTGCTGGGGCTGGCACTGCGGCGCAATCCCAAGCGCGCCCACCTGCTGGTGTCGAACGTCCTGGGCAAGCACGTGCCGCAGTCGCCGTCCGTGGTGTACGGCTACGGAGTCGAGCTCGGCCGCCGGGTGCGGGACCTGCTGGGCGACGACGAGGCCCGCAGGGCCGTTGTCCTCGGCTACGCCGAGACCGCGACCGGCCTCGGCCACTCCGTCGCCGACGGGCTGGGCCTCGCCCCCTACCTGCACTCCACCCGGCGCCCGGTCGCCGGTGTCGCCCCGGCCGGCGGCTTCGAGGAGGCCCACTCCCACGCGACCTCGCACCTGCTGCTGCCGGAGGACCCCGCGCTGCTCACCGGCGACGGGCCGCTGGTCCTGGTCGACGACGAGTTCTCCACGGGGAACACGGTGCTGAACACTGTCCGTGATCTTCATGGGCGGTATCCGCGGCGGAGGTATGTCGTGGTGGCGCTGGTGGACATGCGGTCCGCCGCCGATGCGGGGCGCCTCGCGGAATTCGCCGGGGAGATCGGCGCCCGGGTCGACCTGGTCACGGCAGCGTCGGGGACCGTACGGCTGCCGGAGGGGGTGCTGGAGAAGGGGCAGGAGCTCGTGGCGCGGTACGAGGCCGAGAGTGCCGCGGCTGGTGTTCGGTCGTCCGCGGCACCGTCGTGGCCGGTCGCGCAGTTCCCCGCGCCCCCGGACAGCGGCGTTGCCGTCGAAGCCGGCCAGGAGGCCGTCTCCCCAGGGGCGCGGGGAACCGCGCGACCGGCCCCCACCGGCCCGCAGCCGGACTGCGACCGCATCGACCTGCACTGGCCCGCCGACCTGCCGGACGGCGGACGTCACGGCTTCACCCCCGCCCATCGGGAACGCCTGGAGGACGCCCTCCCGGCGATGGCCCGCCGCCTGGCGGACGCGCTGCCGGCAGAAGCCCGCCGCGTACACATCCTCGGCTTCGAGGAGCTGATGTACGCGCCGCTGAGGCTGGCCCGGGAGCTGGAACGTGTGACGGACATCGAGGTCCGTTACTCCACCACCACCCGCTCACCCGTCCTCGCCGTCGATGACCCCGGCTACGCGATACGCACCCGCCTCGCCTTCCCCGCCCACGACGATCCCGCCGACGGCCCCGGCGAGCGCTACGCCTACAACGTCGCGGGCGCCGGCTTCGACGCCGTCGTCGCGGTGGTCGACTCGGCCGGGGACACCCCCGCCCTGCACGCGCCCGGCGGTCTGCTGGCCCGCCTCGCCGCGCACACGCCGCGGGTCCTCCTCGCCGTCATACCGTCGTACGCCCCCGAAAGGCCCTCCATGCTGCCCGAGCCCCTCCGCGGCCCCGCCTTCTCCTCGTACGCGCCCGAGGAGGTCGGCTGGCTGCTCCAGGACCTCTCGGACGTGACGCTGGAGGCGCCGACCGAGGAGCGCGAGGAGGCCATCCAGAGCGGCGGCGCGCACTACGCGGAGTCGCTGCCCGTGGAGTACCAGCCCAGCGAGCAGTACCAGGAGCTGTTCCACGCCGCGCTGAAGGAGTCGGCGGCCCGTATCGCCCAGGCCGTCGGCGTCGTCACCGAGACGGTCCTCGCGGAGCGGTCCCCGCGTCCCGTGCTGGTCTCCCTGGCCCGCGCCGGGACGCCCGTCGGCATCCTCATGCGCCGCTGGGCCCAGCACCGGCACGGCCTCGACCTGCCGCACTACGCCGTGTCGATCGTCCGCGGCCGGGGCATCGACGCCAACGCGCTGCGCTGGCTCGCCGAGCACCACGACCCCCGGGACGTCGTCTTCGTCGACGGCTGGACCGGCAAGGGCGCCATCACCCGCGAACTCGCCCAGGCCCTGGAGGAGTTCGAGAACTCCGACGGCATCACGGGCTTCAGCCCCGAGATCGCGGTGCTGGCCGACCCGGGCTCCTGCGTCCGCACCTACGGCACCCGCGAGGACTTCCTCATCCCCTCCGCCTGCCTCAACTCCACCGTCTCCGGCCTGATCTCGCGGACCGTGCTGCGTGCGGACCTGGTCGGACCGCACGACTTCCACGGCGCGAAGTTCTACCGCGACCTCGCCGCCACCGACGTCTCGGTGGCCTTCCTGGACGCCGTGTCCGCCCGCTTCCCCGAGATCGCCGACGCCGCCTGCGCCCAGGCCAAGGAACTGCTCGCGACCGACCGTTCGCCCACCTGGGAGGGCTGGGCCGCCGTCGAGCGCATCAGTGAGGAGTACGCCATCCACGACGTGAACCTCGTCAAGCCCGGCGTCGGCGAGACCACCCGGGTCATGCTGCGCCGCGTGCCCTGGAGGGTCCTGGCACGCGCCGGGGCGGGCAGCGACCTGGACCACGTACGCCTGCTGGCCGAACAGCGCGGCGTGCCCGTCGAGGAGGTCGACGGACTGCCCTACACCTGCGTCGGCCTGATCCACCCCAAGTACACCCGGGGCGCGACCGGCGCCGACGGCAAGGCGGTGACCCTCTGATGCCCGCACTCGTCGCCAGCGACCTCGACCGCACCCTGATCTACTCCGCCGCCGCCCTGGCGCTCACCATGCCGGACGCGCGGGCCCCCCGGCTGCTGTGCGTCGAGGTGCACGAGAGCAAGCCCCTGTCGTACATGACGGAGACGGCGGCCCGGCTCCTCACCGACCTGGGCGACGCGGCCGTGTTCGTGCCCACGACGACCCGGACGCGCAAGCAGTACCAGCGCATCAACCTGCCGGGTCCGCAGCCCACGTACGCGATCTGCGCGAACGGCGGACACCTCATGGTGGACGGGGTCTCCGACCCTGACTGGCACGCCCAGGTCACCGCACGGCTGGCCGACCAGTGCGCGCCCCTGGCCGAGGTGCAGGAGCATCTGCTGAGGGCCGCCGACCCGGTCTGGGTGCGCAAGCACCGCGTCGCCGACGACCTCTTCGCCTACCTCGTCGTCGAGCGCGAGCTGCTCGACGAGGACTGGGTGAAGGAACTCGCGGTGTGGGCGGAGAACCGCGGCTGGACCGTGTCCCTCCAGGGCCGCAAGATCTACGCCGTTCCCAAGCCGCTCACCAAGAGCGCGGCGATGCGGGAGGTCGCCCGGCGGACCGGGGCCGATATCACGCTCGCCGCGGGTGACTCCCTGCTCGACACCGACCTGCTCCTCGCGGCGGACCAGGGCTGGCGGCCCGGCCACGGGGAGCTGGCCGACACCGGTTTCACGGCTCCCTCGATCAGGGTGCTTCCCGACCGGGGTGTCCTCGCCGGGGAGCGGATCCTGCGGGAGTTTCTGGGGGCGGTACGGGGCGCCTGAGGACTCGGGTGTCCTGGTCGTCGTGCGGGTGCGGCTGCGCGGTGGCTTGTCGCGCGGTTCCCCGCGCACCTTCAGGGCGTCGTAGCAGTCGTACCGCGATGAACGCCGCCACCGCCACGGCCGCCACGGCCAGGACCACCTTCGAGTAGGTCGAGACGATGTCCGAGACCTGGTGCCAGTTGGCGCCGAGGAAGTAACCCGCGAGCACGAACACCGTGTTCCAGATCGCGCTGCCCAGGGTGGTCAGCCCCAGGAACACCGGCAGACGCATGCGCTCCACGCCCGCCGGCACGGAGATCAGGCTGCGGAAGATCGGGATCATCCGGCCGAAGAACACGGCCTTGGTGCCGTGCTTGAGGAACCACGCCTCGGTCTTCTCGATGTCCGAGACCTTCACCAGCGGCAGCCGGCCCGCGATCGCCACCGTCCGGTCACGGCCGAGCAGCGCGCCGACCCCGTACAGCGCGAGCGCGCCGATCACCGAGCCGGCCGTCGTCCACAGCAGGACCGCGAGCAGGCTCATCCGGCCGCTGCTCGCGGCGAACCCGGCCAGCGGCAGGATCACCTCGCTGGGCAGCGGCGGGAACAGGTTCTCCAGGGCGATGGCGAGACCGGCACCCGGCGCGCCCAGCGCGTCCATCAGGTCGTTGACCCACTGCGGTCCGGCGTCCGCTGCGATGGCTGTCATGCCACCACGCTAGGAAACCGAAGCTGAAGGACTCCTGAGGAAACCCGGGAAGCGCGTCAGCCGCAGCAGCCGCCTCCGCAGCAGCCGCCCCCGCCGCCGCCCGCACGGGGCGCCGGAGCCGGGGCGGAGGCCGAGCCTCCGACCGCGACCGTGGAGAGGAGCTTCACCGTGTCCTCATGACCGGAGGGGCAGGCGGCGGGGTCGGAGGACTCCGCCATGGGGCGGCTGAGTTCGAAGGTGTCGCCGCAGGTCCGGCAGCGGTACTCGTAGCGAGGCATGGAGACAGGTTAATCCGCGACGGCGGACATGCGGGCCCTTCGGGATTCCGTTTGATCACTCTTGCCGTACCGGTGTGGAGGAACTGTAAAGGCCGCTGGTAACTTTCGAACGCCGCGAGAAGCCGTAAGGGCGGGGGAACGTGAGGGCTCGCTGCCGTCGACCACGGCAGCCATGTCCTTCCGCGCGAGCACCACCGTGAGCGGGAGGGAGACGCAGCCGTGTCCAAGGCTGGGCGGGAATCGGACGAGACCATGCAGTTGAAGGTCCCCGCTTCCCCGAACGCGGACGAGACCATGATGTTGCGCGCCGTCGAGCCGGCCGCCACCGGCAGCGCGGGCACGCGCTCCGGCACGGCGCCGGACGGCAGCGGACGCGGCAGGTCACGCCGCCGGCGCAAGGCCCCCCGTGCCTCCGCCCTGTCCCGTCTCCCCGCCGCATCCCCGGGGCTGACGCGGCTCGTCACCCGCGTCTTGTCCGACGCCCGCCGCCTCAGGCCCCGTTACCCGCACGCCGACCGTGCCGGCTGGCGGCGCTGGGCACCCTCCTGGCGGCAGTGGCTCGGCGCGGCGCTGGCGTTCACCGGTGTGACCGTCGTGCTCCTCGGCTCCGCCTACGCCGCCACCGACATCCCGGAGAACCTCAACTCGTACGCCACCCAGCAGGACAACGTCTACTTCTGGTCCGACGGGACGCCCATGGCCCGCACCGGCTGGGTGCGGCGGCAGGCCATGCCGCTGGAGGACATACCGGAGGACGTCCGCGACGCGGTGCTGGCGGCGGAGAACGCGAGCTTCTACAGCGACCCGGGGATATCCCTCAGCGGCCTCGCCCGCGCCGTGTGGCGCACCCTCGGCCAGGGAGAGACCCAGGGCGGCTCCACGATCACCCAGCAGTACGTCAAGAACGTCTACCTCAACCAGGACCGCTCGGTCGGCCGCAAGTTCACCGAGGCCATGATCGCCCTCAAGCTCGACAACGGGATGAGCAAGGACGACATCCTGGAGGGCTACCTCAACACGAGCTGGTTCGGCCGCGGCACCTACGGCATACAGCGCGCCGCCCAGGCCTACTACGGCAAGGAGGTCGGCGAGCTCGACGTCAGCGAGGCCGCCTTCCTCGCCTCCCTCCTCAAGGGCGCGGGGCTCTACGACCCGGCCCTGAGCGAGGCCAACCACGCCCGGGCGGTGGAGCGCTGGACCTGGATCCTCGACCGCATGGTCGACGTCGGCACCCTGTCGAAGGCCGAGCGGGCCCGGTACACGGAATTCCCCGAACCGCTCAAGCGGGCGCCCGGGTTCGACACCGGCAAGCAGAGCGACTACCTCGTGGAGCTGGCCGCCCGGTACGCGAAGAAGGCGGCGCACCTCTCGGACAAGGAGTTCGACTTCGGCGGCTTCCAGATCTACACGACGTTCGACCGCAAGCAGGAGACCGCACTCACCGACGCCGTGGTCAAGGCCCGCAAGCAGGCGCGGAAGAAGGACGCGGCCAAGGCGAAGTCCCTGCACTTCGGCGCCTCATCGGTGGCCACCGACGGGCGGATCCTCGCCGTCCACGGCGGTCCCGACCATCGCACGCAGGGCTACAACGAGTCGAACGCGACCACCGTGCCCGCCGGTTCGGCCTTCCTGCCCTTCGTCTACGCCGCAGCCCTGCAGAACGGCGTGCACAAGATCCGGGACGGCGCCGCGACCGAGGTCACCCCGCAGACCCTGTACGACGGGGACGACGGCATCGCCGTCACGACACCCGAGGGCCCCTACTGGGACCGCGGCGGCAAGCAGGTCACCTCCCACAACGACGGCAAGAAGTCCTACGGGCGGATCGCCCTCGGCCGGGCGCTCGCCCTGTCGGTGAACACGCCGTTCATGCAGCTCGGCATGGACACCGGCCTGGACCGGGTGCGGGACACCGCCCAGCGGGCGGGCCTGCTCCCCTCCAGCTTCGGCCCGCAGGTGCCCGCGATGTCCCTGGGCAGTGCCACGCCCAGCGCGATCCGCATGGCCAGCGGATACGCCACGTTCGCCGCGGGCGGCACCCACGTCGAGCCGTACTCGGTGGCCCGGATCACCCGCAACGGCTCCGAGATCGCGCTGACGAAGCCCGCGTCCCGCCGTGCGGTGAAGGCGAGCGTGGCCGCGGCGGTGCAGTCCGCCCTCACGGACGCCTTCCGCACCGCCCGCCCGGGGGCGGACCCGGCCGCCACGGTGGCCGGGAAGGCCGGCACCACGCAGAACGACACCGCCGCCTGGTACGTCGGCACGGCCCACTCCGTGTCGACGGCGGTGGTGGCCTACCGCATCGACCTCACCAAGAGCCTCGAACCCCTCCCGCTGAACGGGATCGCGGGCACCCCCGACGACAGCGTCCCGTACCGCATCTGGTCCGGTGCCCGCGGCATCGGCTGACCCCGCGCCCGGCACCGCCCCGCACCCCCACCGCCCTCCGCAGAATGAGCCGCGCATGAAACCGCCCTCCGGCCGCCGCCGACGAGCCCGCGCCCCCCGCCGCACCGCACCCCCCGGGATGCTGACCCTGGCGGCCCTCCTCGTCGTCGCGTCCCTGGTCGCGGGGTATCTGATCCTGACCGGCCCGGACAGCACCGCCCCGGCCGCCTCCTCCGGGGCGCGCAGGGAGCCCTCCGCGCAGCCGGACCGGGAACCCGAGTGGGACGGCAAGGTGAAAGTCCTCGGGGACGGCTCCACCTCCTACACCGGCCCCCCGAAGGGCCAGTTCAAGCCGGTGCGGCTCAAGCCGGGGGAGAAGCCGCCCCAGTTCGTCGTCTTCTCCTGGGACGGCGCGCTGCAGGGCGACGACGGGCTCTTCGCGCACTACCGGGAGCTGGCCGAGGAGTACGACGCCCACATGACCTTCTTCCTCACGGGCATCTACCTCCTGCCCAAGAGCAAGAAGGACCTCTACGCCCCGCCCCAGCACTCCAGGGGCTCGGCGGCGATCAGCTTCGCCACCGACGAACACATCCGCACCACGCTGGAGCAGCTCGGCAAGGCCTGGCAGGGCGGGAACGAGATCGGCACGCATTTCAACGGCCACTTCTGCGGCGAGAAGGGCGGCGGCGACTGGAGTGTCGCGGAGTGGAAGAGCGAGATCGACCAGTTCTACGACTTCGCCGGGAAATGGAAGACCAACACCGGCTTCCAGGACGTCGACCCGCTGCCGTTCGACTTCAGGAAGGAGGTCACCGGCGGCCGGGCCCCCTGCCTGGAGGGCCAGGAGAACCTGCTGACGGCCGCCAAGGACTACAAGTGGCGTTACGACGCCAGCTCCGCGGGCGACTTCCAGATATGGCCCCGCAAGAAGAACGGCATATGGGACTTCCCGCTGCAGATGCTGCCGTACGAGGGCGGCAAGTACCAGGGCCTGTCGATGGACTTCAACTTCCTCTACAACCAGTCCGAGGGTGAGACCGAGGGCGACCCGGCGAACTACCCCGAGTGGGAGGAACAGACCGTCGCCTCCTACATGTCCGGCTTCAACCGCGTGTACTACGGCAGCCGGGCCCCGCTGTTCATCGGCAACCACTTCGAGGACTGGAACGGCGGCATCTACATGAGGGCCGTCGACCGGGTCGTCAAGGCCATGTGCACGAAGAAGGGCGTCAAATGCGTGTCCTTCAGGGAACTGGCCGACTGGCTCGACGTGCAGAAGCCCGCAACCCTGCAACGGCTGCGCGGCCTGGACCCGGCGCAGTCACCCGACTGGTCGACGGTCGTGAAGTGATCGGGTCCCAAAGTAACTGCCGCAACACCCTTCACAGTAGCCACACATTCCGTGCGAAGATCTCCTACCCCGGCAACCCTTTGGCCGGGGCTAGAGGGGAAACACCAGTGAAATCACGGAAATTGAGCGGGACGCGACGCCGCGTCACGATAGTCGGCGCCGCGGCGACCTCGGTCGTCGCCGGAGTGGCCCTGCTGCCCAACTGGAGCGCGGGCGCCGCGGTCAGCGACGATCCCACGGTGGACGCGCGGACCAGGGCCACCTTCCAGCGGCTGGCCGACGCGGTCTTCACCGACCGCACCAACGCCCTGGTCGACGGGCGGGCCGACGCGGACAAGCCGCTGACCGACGGCTTCTCCGGCGACGTCGCCCTGTCCTCCGGCACCGCCCGCACCGAGGACGCCACCCGGTCAGCGCTGGGGCAGCGCAAGGAGAAGCTGGCCAGGGCCGGCGAGACGTACCGCGCCGCCGGCACCACCGTCACCCTGAACGCCACGCGGGTGACGGGCCGTACGGCCAAGGCGGAGGTCACCGAGACCACGACCCTGACCTACGCCCGGACCCGTGGCGACGCGCCGAAGACCACCGGCTTCCAGGCCCGGCACGAGCTGACCTTCACGGCCGACCGGCAGGGCGACTGGCGGCTGACGGGCATCCGCGACGCCGACCAGGGCGGTCTCGCGGTGAACACGCTCTCCAAGCCGGCCCCCGTCAAGGCGACCGCGGCCGCCGACACCATGCCGAACGCCCCGCGCGCGGCGACCACCCGCAACCCGGCCGCCGCCCCGAAGACCGGCACGACGTACGACTACAAGGCCATGGCGGCCTACGCCGAGAAGCACTGGAACGCCTACAACAAGGACTACCCGGACTTCAGCGGCCGCGGCGCCGGCGGCGACTGCACCAACTTCGTCAGCCAGTCCCTGAAGGCGGGCGGCTGGAAGCACGTCCCCGGCTACGTGTACGACTACACCAGGTGGTTCGGCAACGCCGACATCCAGTCGCACTCGTTCATCGGCGTCAACGAGTGGTCCTGGTTCGCCCAGAACTCCAAGCGGACCACGCCGCTCGCCAACGTCTACCAGCTGGAGGTCGGCGACGTCCTCCAGGTGGACTTCGACAAGGACGGGTCCAAGGACCACACGATGATCGTCACGTACAAGAGCGGTGGGGTGCCGTACCTGACCTACCACTCCAACAACACCCTGCGCAGGTCGGTGGCGAGCCTCGTCGCGTCGTACCCGAACGCGTACTACTACGCCTACCGCACCTGAGACCGGACGGGGGCCGGGCTCAGTGTCCGGCCCCCCGCTCCTCGCGGATCCCCGAGACGACATGGGCCACGCTCCGGCGGACCGCTTCCGTCTCCATGAGGAAGTGCCAGTAGTCGGGGTGGCGGCCTTCGAGGCCGGCGACGGCACGGTCCAGGCGCGCCACGGCGTCGTCCAGGGGGCGGGCGTGGCGCGGGTCGGGGGTGTTGCGGCCGGCCATGGCGAGGCGCTGGGCGTCGCGGATGGCGAAGCGGGTGCGGTCGATCTCCTGCTGGGGGTCCTTCTGCACGGCGTTCAGGCGGTGCAGGCGGTCCCCGGCGGCCGACACGGCCTCGTCGGTGTTGTTCAGCAGGGCCCGTACGGTCGACAGCAGGGCCGTCGCGTCGGCCCAGCGCTGTTCCCCGCGGGCGGCGCGGGCCTCGGCCAGTCGGGCCTCGGCCTGGCGGACGTTCTCCGCGGCGGCCTCCGGGACGTGCTGCAGGTCCTGCCAGCAGGCCGCGGTGAAGCGGCGCCGGAGCTCGCTCAGGGTCGGCTCCACCTGCTCGGAGCGGGTGGTGAGGGCTTGGGCGCGGGTGCGCAGCGAGACGAGCCGGTGGTCGATCTCGGCGGCGCGGTCCGGCAGCCGCTCGGCCTCGACGCGGACCGCCTCGGCCTCGCGGGTGACCCGCTCGGCCCGCTCCAGGGTCTGCGGCACGCCGTGCTGCCCGGCGCCCTGGTTCAGTTTGGTCAGCTCCGGGGAGAGAGCGGCGAGCCGGGCGGCGAGGTCGTCCGCCCGGAGACCCGCGGCGCGTACGGCGTCCAGCGCGTTCGAGGCGGCGAGCAGGGCCTGGCGGGCGCGTTCGACCGCGGGGGCGAGACGGGCCAGCTGGGTCTCCGCCTTGCCGAGGAGGGGGCCGAGGCCGTCGGTGAACCGGTCGAGCTCCTGCTTGACCCGGCCGAGTTCCTCCTTGGCGGCGGTCAGCTCGCCGCGGGCACGGGAGGCGGCGGAGGCCTCCAGGTCGTCGCGGTCGAGATCGTGGGCGTCGACGGCGTTGATGTACCGGTGGCTGGCCTCGTCGATCCGCCGGCCCAGGGCGCCGAAGTCGGCGACGGCCCGCCGGGCGGCGGGGGAGTCGTCGACAGCGGTGATCGTCTCGATCGAGATGCGCAGGTCGCGCTGGGCGGTGTCGAGCTCGTAGAAGGCCGCCGCGGCGGCGTCCTTCGCGGCCTGGGCCTCGGCCCGCTGGTTCTCGGCCCGGCCGCCGAACCAGCGCCGGGTGCCCCCGCCCGCGAAGGCGGCGGGCAGGGCCAGTGCGGCCAGCAGCGGGAGCCCGATCAGGGCGAGTGTGTCGCGGAGCGGCCCGGGGGTGCGGGGGGTGCGGCGGCGCGGGCGATGTGCGCGCGGCACCGACGGCGAGTCCGGCTGTCCTGGTGTCGCCGTCACATCCCTCTCCCGTGCTGTGGTCCGCCCTGCCCGGTGTCATTCTCCCACCGGTAGAGGACGAACACACGGGCCGTTCAGTTCACTGTTCGCACCGTCACGCTGCCGTCGCCGGTGCGGGCGGACACCCGATGGGGGCTGCTCTCGTCGCGGGGCACGGACACGTCGACGCCGCCGTCACCGGTCTCGGTGGTCACGCGGTAGGCGGCCCGGGGCAGTGCGATGGTCACGGAGCCGTCGCCGCTGCGGGACTCGACGCGATCCGGTACGGCACCCAGTTCGAGGCGGACCGAGCCGTCGCCGGTCCGGGCGCGGACGTCGCGGGAGGAGACGTCGGCGCGGATGGATCCGTCGCTGGTGCGCATCCGCAGCGGACCGCTGGTGCCGGTGACGCGGATGGACCCGTCGCCGGTGCGCAATTCCAGCGGGCCGGTGGTGTCGGTGACCCGGACGGATCCGTCGCCGGTGCGGATGTTCAGGGGGTCGCGGAAGCCCCGGGCGTGGACCGTGCCGTCGCCGTCCTGGACCTTCACGGTGATGCCGCGGGGCACCTCGATGCGGTGCTTGGCCGAGCAGTCGACGATGATGCCGGAGCACTTCAGGCGCAGCACCAGGCGGTCGTCCCGCATGGCCCAGGTGACCTCGGGCTCCTCGCCGACGGCGACCGAGCCCTGGAACCACCGGGTGACCCCGATCTTGCCCGCCGGGTTCTCGTCCGAGGCGACGATCTCCAGGGCCGAGTCGTCGGAGTCGACGGTGAGGGTGCGGCCCTGGAGGCCGAAGGACCGGTGGTCGGGGTCCGTGTCGTCCCCGGCGGACGCCCCGCAGGCGCTGAGACCGGCGACGAGCACGACGACGGCACCGGCGAGGGCGGTCGCGCGGGCGGTGGCGGTGAGTGCGGTCATGACGGTCTCCCCCTGGACGGACGACGGCGCTGCGGTGCGCTCTACGACCGTATGGAGCCGGGGCCCGCCGGGGGATCCGGGCCACTCCCGGATCTACGGTGGGGTTAACCCCAGGTGCGGAACCCTGGACGCTCCCGCGATACGGGTTTGCCGGACTGTGCCCCGGGCCATGTAGGCTGTCGACTCGTCCTGGGCGCGTGGCCCGGGAGCCGGGTGCGTAGCTCAGGGGTAGAGCGCCTGCCTTACAAGCAGGATGTCGGCGGTTCGAAACCGTCCGCGCCCACAGCGCCGAGTTTCAGAGGCCCTCCAGGAACGCTCCTGGGGGGCCTGTTGCGTTGGGACTCAGGGCCCACCCCTACGATGAGCACGTGAACAGCCCCACCCAGCGTGCTCAGCGACCCGCCGTGCGGCGGTGGCATGTGCTGTGCGTGCTGGGGCTGTTGGCGGGGTTGCTGGGGATGCACGGGCTGGCGCCCGGGGGTGGTCTGCCTCGGCCGGCGCATGCGCTGCAGGGGCACCAGGCCCCAACGCCTTCGGTTTCCGTGTCATCGACTCACGGCATGCCCTATCTGCACTGCGGTGACGGGCACGTCCGGCACGCCGACGCGACCTGCGCGTCCGGTGCCGTGGGCGCGGGGCCGGTGCTGCCCCCGCTGGTTCCCGACCCGGTCCCGGTGGCCGCGGGGGAGAGCGCCGTACGGGCGTACGCGGTCACGGATACGGATGGGGCCCGGGCCCCGCCTTCCCTGGCCGAGCTCCAGCTTCTGCGGATTTAGACACCACACATCACGCCGCCGGCAGCGACCGGTGACGGCGTGGTGCCTCGTCGTGTTCGAATCCTCAGTTCCTTGCAGAAGCAGGAGTTCACGCATGAGCAACAGCATTCGTACCCTGGCGCGCCGGGCTGCCCTGGTGGCGGCGACGGGTGCCGCGGCGCTCGTCCTCGCGGCCTGTGGCGGTGACGGTGCCGACCGGGCCGCCGGTCACGGTGAGGCCGGAAGTCACGGCCCCACCGGGACCCCGTCGGCCACCGGTGCCCACAACCCCCAGGACGTCACCTTCGCGCAGGGCATGATCCCGCATCACCGGCAGGCGCTGGAGATGGCGCGGCTGGCCGGTGACCGGGCCTCCTCCGGGGCGGTCAAGGACCTCGCCGGGCGGATCGAGAAGGCGCAGGATCCGGAGATCCGGACCATGACCGGCTGGCTGAAGACCTGGGGCGAGGACGTCCCCCAGGCGGCGGGCGGCGGCATGGACCACTCCGCGTCGGGCCACTCCGGCATGCCGGGGATGATGGGCGCCGAGGACATGGCCGCGCTGGAGAAGCTGACGGGCAAGGCCTTCGACCGCCAGTTCCTGAGCTTGATGGTCGAGCACCACGAAGGGGCCGTCGAGATGGCCCGGACCGAGCAGAGCAAGGGCGGCTACGGCCCCGCCAAGGCCATGGCCGGTGACATCGTCACCGCCCAGCAGGCCGAGATCCGGGAGATGAACGGGATGCTGGACGCCAAGGGCTGATCCCGCCGGGCGTCACGGGGTTCCGCCGGTGTCCTCCGGCGGAACCTCGTGCGCGTGCTTCAGCTCCGAGCGGGCCGCCACCCGCTCGGGGCCGGCGAGTTCGGACCAGTAGCGGTGGGTGCTGACGAACACCGCGAGCTCGTGCTCCCGCTGCCGTAGCTTCTCCACTTCGGCCTGTTCGTCGGCGCTCCAGCCGGGTGAGGCGGGGCGTTCCACCTTGCGCCAGCCGTTGTCGTCGCTGAAGCCGTCCAGCGGCTCCACCGACCAGGGAAGCCGCTTCAGCAGGGCCGACAGCTCGGCCCGGACCTGATGGAGTTCCTCCTGACCGGCCAGGAGGTCACTCGGAAAGTCATAGGTCGTAGCCACGGCTCAATGATACGCCTGTTCGAATTTGCTGAGCGAGTTCCTTCCTGTGGTTCATGCGAACGGGTGTGCCCACCGCAAGGGCGCCGCATCAGCGCCCGGCCGTGCCCCCGGCCCGGTCCGCCAGCTCGCGCACCACCCGGGCCGCCACCGGGGCCGGAACCCCGTGGCGCTCGGCCGCGCGGAGCAACGCGCCGCCGATGGCGTCCAGTTCGAGGGGCCGGCCGGCCTCGGCGTCGCGCTGCATCGACGACTTCATGGACGCCGGGAAGGCGTCGTAGCGGGCCAGGGCCTGGGCGGGGTCCGCCGGGCCGCCGCACGCGTGGCTGATCGCGGCGGTCTCCTCCACCAGGGCGGTCAGCTCGTCGCGGTGGCGGGTGCGGACGTCACCGAGGGGGAGGCCGTAGCGCGTGGTCAGCAGGGCGAACGGCGCCAGGAACGACATCTTCGCCCACAGGGCCGCCGTCTCGTCCGCGAGGACCCGGGTGGCCGGACCGGCCGAGGCGAAGGCGTCGGCGAGGGCGTCGAGACGCGGCCGGGGCACGTCCGTGCCGGTCAGGTCGATCTCCGCGAAGGGGCTGCCGTGCTCGATGACGCCCGGCGCGACCCGGGTGGACTCGACCCGGATCACGGCGGGGGCCACGCGGTCGGGCCGGTAGCGGGTGCGCAGGGCCGCCGGGTGTTCGACACCGTTCAGGAACGGCACGAGCAGACCGTCGCCCAGCACCGGGGCGGGGACCCGCGCCGAGGCGGCGTCCAGGGCGGTGTCTTTGACGGTGACCAGGCATGCGTCGACCGGCTCCCGCAGCTCGGTGTCCGCCTCGACACGGGCCGTGAAGTCGCCGAAGCGGGCGCTGCGGACCTGGATGCCGCCGGTGCGCAGGGTCTCGGCGGTCCGCGCGCCGGACAGGCAGATCACGCGGTGGCCGGAGCGGGAGAGCAGGGCGGCGAGCAGGCCGCCCACGCCGCCGGGGCCCAGGACGGCCACGGTGAGTTCGTTCGCCACGAGGAGTTCCTCTCGTCGGTCGGCCCCGGGATGGTGGCCGCCTCGGAGTGATCATGGCAGGCGCGGCTGTCGCAGGAGGGCCGGACGGGTGAAACTGGGGGCATGTGCCGGAGTATCAAGACGCTGCGTCCGCCCGCGATGCCCGAAGAGGCCACCGAGGCCGACGTGCGCGCTGCCGCCCTGCAGTACGTGCGGAAGGTTTCGGGATTCCGCGCCCCCGCCGCCCACAACCAGGAGGTGTTCGACCGCGCCGTGGAGGCCGTCGCACGGGCCACGGCCGAGTTGCTGGACGGTCTGGAGGTCCGCGGGGCCGGGGCGCGGAAGGCGAGCCCGGCCTGACCCGGGCGAGACGCCCGGGGCCTCAGACCGCCGGTTCCGGCTGCGGTTCGGGGCGCGGCGCCGGTGTGGCCTCCGCTTCCCACAGCCTGGTGGTGCGCAGGTAGCCGTGGACCACCGAGGCCATGGCCAGCAGGAGGAGGGGGCCGGACACCCACGGGTAAGCGGCCATCTCCAGCGGCACGAAGCGGTAGGACGCCAGCAGCACCGCGAAGACGGCCGTCCCGTACACGATCAGCCGGACGCCCGCCTGGTCCCAGCCTCGGTCGTACGTGCGCAGCGCCGCCTCGACCGTGTACGCGAACACCACGCCGGCGACGAGGTCCACGCCGTAGTGCCAGCCGAAGCCCAGGGTCGCGGCGAGGGTGGCGATCAGCCAGAACGTGCCGGCGGCGCGCAGTGCGCGCGGTCCCTTGCGGGAGTGGATGAAGATCGTGGTGGCCCAGGCCGTGTGCAGGCTGGGCATGCAGTTGCGCGGGGTGATCTCGTCGAACGGCAGCTCGTAGGGGGCGGTGATCGGCGGCAGGGTGTTCGGCCACAGGTCGGCCGCCGCCCAGTGCCCGCCCTCGGGGCCGTAGGCGAAGACCGGCCCGACCACGGGGTAGATCATGTAGACGGCCGGCCCGAGCACGCCGATCAGCAGGAAGGTGCGCACCAGATGGTGGCGCGGGAAGCGCCGCTCGGCCGCCACGTTGCGCAGCTGGTACAGCGCCACGCAGACCGCGGCCACCGCGAGCTGGGCGTAGACGTAGTCGAGGGCGTGCTCGCCGACCGGGCCGCTCGCCCTGAGGAGCCGGCCCGCCAGCCACGACGGGTTGCCCAGCGCGTGATCGGCCATGGCGACGTACGGATCGAGGGTGACCGGGCGGGTCTGCGACGTGATCAGCAGCCAGGTGTCACCGGTCTTGCGGCCGGTCACCAGCAGCAGGCCGAGCCCGACGCCCTTCAGCATCAGGACGCGTTCTGCGCCGGTGCGGCGGACGAGGGCGAAGACGGCGACGCCCAGGATCACCCACAGCGCGCCGTTGCCGAACGGGTGGCCTTCGGCCGGGTAGGTGCCGGTCGCCCACCGCACCAGCAGGAAGACGAGGTCGATGCCGATCGCGGTGCCGAGGGCGATGAGCCGTTGCCGCCAGGTCAGCACCACCATCATCAGCGCCATGCTGGCGTACAGCAGGAACCCGGACTTGGGGGCGTGGATCACCTCGCGGGCCTGCGTGGTGATCGGTCCCGGCATGCCGAGGTGGTGCGCGGTGATCTGGAGCGCGACGAGGAACCCGAGAGTGATCACGCCGGCGGCGGCCCACAGCATCGCCCGGGGCCGCCGCCTCGCGGCGAGCGCGATCCGTCGTATTCGGGAGGCTTCCCGCGGCGCTGTGGTGGTCAATGTCTCAGCCGCTTCCTGGTCTGGGAGTGGTCGTGGTGGTGGGCCGGAGCCGGTCTACGACGTCCGTGGCTCGCGCCGCATCAGATACGCCGCCCCCGCCCCGGCACCGAACAGCGCCCCCACCGACACCGCCGTGGCCACCCAGGTCGCGCCCAGCAGGTGGGCGCCGAAGTAGCCGAGGGCGACGCTGTACGCCGCCCAGGTGAGACCGGCCAGGGCCGACCAGGGCAGGAAGTCCCGGGCGCGGCGGTGGGCGGCGCCCGCGCCGAGGGAGACCACCGAGCGGCCGGCGGGAGCGAACCGGGCGAGGACGACGAGGGCGCCGCCGCCCCGGGCGAGGGCCGCGCCGAGACGTTCCTGGGCGGTGGTCAGCCGCCGGGAACGCGAGATCGCCCGGTCCAGCCGGGCGCCGCCGCGCCAGGCGAGTCGGTAGGCCAGCAGGTCGCCCAGGACGGAGGCGGTGGCCGCGCAGAGGGTCAGGGCGAGGATGTCGGGCACGTCGGCCGCCGTGCCCGCTGCCGCTGCCGTGGCCGCCGTGATCACCAGGACGCCGCTGGGCAGCACCGGCAGGAACACGTCGAGCAGGACGGACAAGGCCACCACCGCGTATATCCATGGGCTGCCGATCAGCAACCCCACGTGCTCCAGCACCGCGACTCCCCGTGACGCCCCCGTGGGCCAGACCGTGCCGCGATGGCGCGGTCTTGAACGGCAGGAGTGGCCATGACAGCCATACAGCGTACGCCTGGGGTGTGACGGGCGGTTCACGGGGGGCTCATACGTTCGGTGCGGAGTGTTCACCTCGTCGCGCCTCGCCCCGGTTTGTCGGCATGTGTACGAGAGACCGCCTCGATGCCGGACCGGTACATGCGCAGCGGCGCCCTCCCCGTGGGGAGGGCGCCGCTGTCCGACCGGGGGGCCGGGCGGCTCAGGCGGCCACCGGGGTCTGGCCCGCGGAGCGCTGCTCCTGCGTCGAGGTGCGCTTGGCCAGCAGCCGGTCCAGGCCGAACGCGCCGGAGCCCGTGAAGATCAGCAGGAACATGGCCCAGCAGTACATGGCCGCGCCCTCGCCGCTGTTCTCGATCGGCCACAGGCCCTGGGGCTGGTGAACCTTGAAGTACGCGTACGCCATCGCGCCGGAGGAGATGAACGCCGCGATGCGGGTGCCGAGGCCCAGCAGCACCAGGGTGCCGCCGACGAGTTCGATGACGGCCGCGTACCAGTTCGGCCAGGCACCGGTCGCGGCGGTGCCGCCCTTGCCGTCCACGCCTCCGAGGACGCCGAAGAGTGCGACGGCGCCGTGGCAGGCGAAGAGCAGGCCGACGACGATCCGGAACAGTCCGAGCGCGTACGGCTGCAGGCCGTTGAGGCGAGCGGTCATCTGGGGGGTCACTCCTTCGGTTGGCCGGCCCTGGGGAGGCCGGTCGGGGACGGATACCGCGGAGTAGCCCACGTTAGGTGCGCCTAATTGATGCTTTCAAGTTCAACATTTGGCCACGGCTTTGCCTCCGATTGAGGCTCGGGTTCGGGCCCAGCCGCACGTAGAACGGCTCTCGCCACCGCGTCCGCGTCCGAAAGAGTGACCGAATCCACCCCTGGGCGGGCTCCGGCGGCGGTCACCCAGTGCACGCCTTCTGTCGGCACGCCGAACGCGAACAGCCTTGTGTGTGCAACTCCTTGACGATCCATCAGGCGATAGGGGCGGGTTGTGACGTCCAACCCGCCTGTCTCATAACCGTCGACGGTGTGCGGTCGGCACCGCCCGCTGCGCAGCAGGCCGGCCAGGAGGGGGTCGGCGGTGTGCCGCAGGTCCGGTTCCGGCAGGCGTGCCTCTATGAGGGTTCTCACACGGACGGCCGATCCCGGCACGTCGGGCGAGTGCGCGGCCCAGGCTCCGTCCTCCTCCGACACCCGCAGCCGCGGCCCCAGCACCTCCACCACGCCCGCCTCCATGAGGGCCACGAGTTCCTCGATGCGGCGCCGCGGCGGGCCGATGGACAGGAACGCGTTGAGCGGGGTGTACCAGCGGTCCAGGTGGTCCCGGCGGGAGGCGCCGGCGAGACCGCCGTGGTCCACGATCAGCCGGAGCTCGTTGCGCAGGTCGCGCAGCACGTCCAGGGCGGCCTTCAGCGGGCCGTGCACATTGCCCAGGGCGGCCTGGGCGGCGTCCTCGCGCAGATACGCCCGCAGCCAGTCGCGCCACCGGCCCGGGTGCGCGAAGTCCCGTCCGGCGTACGGGCGGGAGATCCGCTCCCAGCACCAGCGGTCGCCGTCCGGCACCCCGAACTCCGCGAGCAGCGGCGCCTCCTGGGGGTCACCGTGCGGAACGGCGAGGAAGCGGTCGGCGAACTCCCGCTCCCGCCCGGCGCGGCCCGCGGCCCGCCGGATCACAGCGCGGTAGTAGACCGTCTCCACCTCCTTCGCCACCAGCGGCCAGATCTCCGCGAGGAAATCGGGCGCCTCCCCGGAGTCCGCGCGCTTGCGGAAGGCGGCGATCACCTCCGGGGTGAGGACGAGCGGGACGTGCCGGCCGTACGGCCCCTTCGCGTTGTCCCCGCGTGCCTGGTACGGGACGCCGCGCCGCGAACCGGCGAAGAGCCGCGGCTCACGCCCGGAAGGGAGATAGCGCAGACCCCCGGCGTCCCGTACGAAAAGGCCGCCCCGGCCGGTCGTCAGCAAGGCCGTGTGGTCGAAGAAGTTGAGGCCGAGGCCGCGCAGCAGTACGGGCTCACCGGGGGGTATGGAGGACAGGTCGACATCGGCAGGGTTGGCGGGCGGGACGTGGCGCAGGCCGTGCCGCGCGGCGTGGGCCGCGTGCCGCAGCAGGTCCGGGCCGGCGGCCCTCGGCAGGTGCCCCTGGGCCAGCACCACCGCGGACAGGCCGGTCAGGACGCGGCCGTCGTCGAGGGTGAGGGCCTGCCGGTCGCCGGGGGCGTCGTCGAGCCGTACCGCGCGCGCCCGGTGCGTCTCGATCCGTACGGCCGGCGGCGCCTGCCGTACGGCCTCGGCGAACACCCACTCCAGATAGCGGCCGTAGTCGGCCCGGGTCGGGTACTCGTCCGGGCCCAAGTTGCCGTCCGCCCACTCGTACAGGCTCGGACCCGGGCGGATCGGGCCCGAGCAGTCCACGCTGTCGTCGGTGAACAGGGTCACCTGGCAGGCCACGGTGTTCATCAGCAGCTCGGGCGACTGGGCCGTGCGCCAGACCCGGCCGGGGCCGGGCGGGTCCGGGTCGATCACGTGGACCGTCAACCGGGCGCCGGGCCGCAGGAGTTCCGGGGCGGAGGCGCACAGGCGTTCCAGGACGCTGGTGCCGCGCGGCCCGGCGCCGACCAGGGCGACGGAGACACCCGCGGGTCTCCGGGCCGGTCCGGGACCCCCGGCCGGTATGGATTCCTCGGTCTCCTCGGTTTCCTCGGGTGACGCAGACAAGGGTGGAACTCCCGGGGCGTGGGGGGCGCGTGTCGGCGTCCGCCGGGCAGGAAGCGGACGGTCCGCCTCATCATGCCGTCGCCGGGAGCGGTAACCGGGACTCGTGGGGAAGGATTGACGGTCGCTGTGGGATGCCTCACTGTCATCACCGGGTACCGCGGGGCATAGCGGCAACAAGCGGGCACAAACGGGATTACGGGGCGAGCTCGGAGTCCAGGAGCGTCGCCAGGCGGGGGCCCGTGCCCTTGCGGGCCTTGGCGTGCTCCAGTCGCAGCCGGGCCGAACGGCCGTGCAGGGTCAGGGTCATGAGCTGGTTGCCGAACCAGGGGCCGCCCGTCTTGCGCCAGCTGACCGGCGGCTTGGGGAGACGGCCGTGCCGGGCGAGCCCGCGGCCCAGGCGCCGCGCCATCGCGCTCCAGCCGATGCGGAACGCCAGCCGCATCGACAGCGGCACGGAGTTGTGCACGGGGGAGCAGACCAGCTGCACCACCCGGGCGTCGGGGCCCCGGCCGGGCCACGAGGGCTCGGCGATGTAGGCGTGGTGCACGTCCCCGGAGAGCACGCACACCGTCGCCGGCGCGTGGTCCCCCGAGCCGGCCTCGGCGATCAGCTCCGCCAGTCCCGCGAAGGACTCGGGGAACGCCGACCAGTGCTCCAGGTCGGCGGCGCGCCGCACCTTCTCCCCGAACCGCGCCCAGCGCGCACCCCGTTCACCGCCGCACAGCGCCGCGTTCCACCCCTCGGCGTCGTGCACGAGATGGGGCAGCAGCCAGGGCAGCGAGGTGCCGATCAGCAGGTGGTCGTACGCCTCGGGCGTCTCCCGCACCTGCTCGCGCAGCCAGGCCTCCTCGCCCGGGTCGAGCATCGAGCGCTCCTCCTCGGCGAGGACCCGGGCGGCCCGGCTGTCCACCATCACCAGGCGTACGCGCCCGAAGTCGCGCCGGTAGCTCCAGCGGACCGTGGCGGCGTCGGCGTCGGCCCGGGCGGCGAAGGCGCGCAGCACATCGGTCCCGTCGGGAACCTCGCGGACCGCCTCGTACACCGGGTCGGCCGCCAGTTCCTCCAGGGAGAGGTTTCCGAGGTGCTGGTGGACCCAGTACGACATCAGGCCGCTCAGCAGCCGCTCCTGCCACCAGCCGGTGGAGCGCATGTCGGCGAGCCAGGCGGAGGAGGTGTTCCAGTCGTCGATCACGTCGTGGTCGTCGAAGATCATGAAACTGGGCACGGTGGACAGCAGCCAGCGGATGCGCGGGTCGAGCCAGGACTCGTAGTAGAGGTGGGTGTATTCCTCGTAGTCCGCGACCTCGCTGCCGGGCTCCTCCTTCAGGTCGCGGCGGCCCGCCAGCCAGCGCTGCGTGGCGTCGGAGGTCTCGTCGGCGTACACCTGGTCGCCGAGCAGCAGCAGGACGTGCGGCCGCTCGCCCTCGGGGTCGGCCGCGAGGCGGCCGGCGAGGGCGTCCAGGGCGTCCGGGCCCACGGGGTCGTCCCCGCCCGCCGGGGGAGAGGCCCAGCGGCAGGAGCCGAAGGCGACGTTGAACGCGCCCTCCGGGCCCGGCGCGTGGATCGCCGAGGGCGGGAAGGGGGAGCCGGGCAGCGGCCACACCCGGGTGCCGTCGAGCAGCACCTCGTACGTCGTGGTGGTGCCGGCCGTGAGGCCGGTCACCGGGATCAGCGCGTAGTGGTGGCCCGCGATCTGGAAGCTGTGGGCCGTGCCGCCGGCGCCGTCGGCGCAGCGCACCTCGGCGGTGCACGGACGGCTCGTCTCGACCCACACGGTCGCGGACGAGCCGTCGGTGTACCTCAGCAGCGGTCCGAGGCGCAGTGCGCTCATGTCGTTCCCCTCTCCGTCGCCCCGTACGGTACGCAGCGACGGAGGTCAGCGGGGAGGTCCCGACACGAATCAGCGTGTCAGCAGTTCGCGAGGTGGTTCTGCAGCGCGGACTTCTCGGCCGAGTCGACGGAGAGGCCGTAGTAGTACTTCACCTGCACCCAGGCGCGGACGTAGGTGCAGCGGTACGCCGTCCGGGAGGGCATCCAGGTGGCGGGGTCCTGGTCGCCCTTGGCCTGGTTGACGTTGTCGGTGACCGCGATGAGCTGCGGGCGGGTCAGGTCGTTGGCGAACGACTGGCGGCGGGACGTGGTCCAGGAGTCGGCGCCGGAGTCCCAGGCCTCGGCCAGCGGCACGAGGTGGTCGATGTCGACGTCGGAGGCGGCGGACCAGGTGGCGCCGTCGTAGGGGGAGTACCAGCTGCCGCTGGTGGCGGCGCAGGAGGAGTCCTGCTGGACGTTGGTGCCGTCGCGCTTGAGGACGACCTCGCGGGTGTTGCAGGAGCCCGACTGGGTGATCCAGTGCGGGAAGAGGTCGCGGTTGTAGCCGGTGCGGTCCTCGGTCGCCACGGTGAGCGAGGCGAGGTAGGAGCGTGCGGTGGCGCCGCTCACGGGGGTGGGGAGGGCGGCGGAGGCCGTGGGGGCGTTGAAGAGGGCCACGGACGATATGAGCGCGGTGGCGGCCGCGGCCACGCTGAGCCGTCGACGCGCGTAGAACCTGGGCATGCGAACTCCGTGGGGAGAAGGGGGTGTGGCGTGCGAGCGAGGGGAATGCTCGCGGTGCCGTGTTGCGCACAGGTGTGCGCCCGGTGAGAAGTTAGTGACACGTGCATGACATGACAAGGTTCACGTGGAAAGTTTTCACGCCAGGGGGGTCGCGTACGATGGACGGCGCAGAAGGGGAGTAGCTCTTCGCCGGACCGTCGACATACTGCTCAGCCCGCCTGAGCCGGCGCCCGGAGGCCGGTCCTTTCCCGGACCTGCCAGCGAGACCTTCGGCAAAGCAGTGCACGCCCGTGCCTCCCGGCGCGGGTGCCGTGTGTGCTGCCGTGCCGAGGTGTCGTGTGCGAAGGTCCAGCACTCTCGGTGGGGTGGCCCCGACCGATTGAGGAACCCTTGATCAGCCTGACCGTGACGGCCGTCGTCTTCGGTGTCGTCTTCCTCGCAGAACTGCCGGACAAGACCGCCCTCGCGGGCCTCGTCCTCGGCACCCGCTACCGCGCCTCCTACGTCTTCGCCGGTGTCGCAGCCGCCTTCGCGCTGCACGTCGCGCTCGCCGTCGCCGCCGGCAGTGTGCTGACGCTGCTGCCGCAGCAGATCGTGCAGGCCCTCACAGGCGTGCTGTTTTTGGGCGGGGCCGCGGTGCTGCTGCTGCGGAAGGGCGAGGACGAGGAGGAGGTCCGCAAGCCGGAGAACCAGTCCTTCTGGAAGGTCTCGGGCGCCGGGTTCATGCTCATCCTGGTCGCCGAGTTCGGTGATCTGACCCAGATCATGACCGCGAACCTGGCCGCCCGCTACGACGACCCGCTCTCCGTCGGCCTGGGTGCGGTGCTCGCGCTGTGGGCCGTGGCCGGGCTCGGCATCGTCGGCGGCAAGGCGCTGATGAAAAAGGTGCCGCTGCGGCTGATCACGCAGGTCGCGGCGCTGGTCATGCTGGCACTCGGGGTGTGGAGCCTGTGGGAGGCCGTGACCGGCTGAGCCGGGCGGGCCGAACAGTGGGTGAACGTCCGGTGGGGCCCCTGGCGCGAAGGCCGCCTTGTTTTGTACCGTAGAGAAACAAAGTGGCCTCCGCCCGTTTTCCCTGACCGGCGGGCGGGGCCGCCTTGTCTCCCGGGGCGTGCCGGTCGCGATCCGTCGTCCGCCCCCCTCCCGCGCTGGAACGCGCCCCGAGCCTTGGAGCTGCCGATGACGGCCACCGCCGTGCTCACCGCCCGCGCCCTCCTGCTGGACATGGACGGCACCCTCGTCAACTCGGACGCCTCGGTCGAGCGCGTCTGGCGGCGCTGGGCCGAGCGTCACGGGCTCGACGGGGACGAGGTCATGAAGGTCGTCCACGGCCGGCAGGGCTACGCCTCCATGGCGCTGCTGCTGCCCGAGCGGCCGATGGAGCAGAACCACGCCGACAACGCCCGGATGCTCGCCGAGGAGACGGCCGACACCGACGGTGTCGTCGCGATCCCCGGGGCGCCGGAGTTCCTGGCCTCGCTGCGGGGGCTGCCGCACGCGCTGGTGACCTCGGCCGACGTGCCGCTCTCGACGGCGCGGATGGCCGCGGCCGGTCTGGAGCAGCCCGGGGTGCGGGTGACCGCGGAGTCCGTCGGGGCGAGCAAGCCCGACCCCGAGGGCTTCCTGAAGGGCGCCGCCGAACTGGGCGTCGACCCGGCGGACTGTGTGGTCTTCGAGGACTCCGGGGCCGGGATAGCGGCCGGGCGCGCCGCCGGGATGACGGTGGTCGGGATCGGGCCCCGGGCCGCGGCCCACGAGCCGGACGTCGTGGTGGAGGACCTCACGAAGGTACGGGTGGAGGCCGGTGCGGACGGGACGATCCGGCTGCACATCGGGTGAACCCCGGCTGTCCCGGTCACTCCGGCTGCGCGGGCGCACCCGTCACCTGGGCGGCGATGACGCGCGCGCACTCCAGGGGCTCGGTGTGCGTCGTGTCCACCTCCACGTCGTAGGTCAGCCCCTCGTGCACCGCCCGTGCCTGTGACGCGGCCATGCCCTTGACCCGGTCTCCCCGGGCGATCTCGCGGCCCGCGGCGACCCCGGCGTCGCACCGGACGCCGACCCACAGCACGCCGAGTCCGGCGAGGGCCTTCTCCCACCGCTGCCGGGACGCCGCGCCGCCGAGGAAGACGTCGTCCACGATGATCCCGGCGCCGGCGCGGGCCATGGCGGCGATGCCCCCGCTCCAGGCGGCGTCCAGAGCCCGGAACTCCGCGCCGACGCTCACACCGCCGTCCGCCGCGAACGTGATCCCGCCCTCCGAGCCCTGGAGCTTCGCGGGCAGCGCCTCGACGAACGAGTCGACGCCGAAGGCCATCCACGCTCCGGGCAGGACCTCTTGCAGGCACCGGACGATCCCCGACTTGCCCGAGCTCGAACCGCCGTTGAGAACGATCACCTGAGTAGTCACGGCGTCACGATAGGGCGGCCGGGCCGGTCACGGCTCCCGGGTTTCCGACTCCAGCTTCGCCCGGGTCTCCCGGTCGTAGACGCCGAGGTCGTCGACCTGGATGCCGCGCGACCACTGGTAGGTGCGGACCGCGTCCTCCAGCCGGTCGTCGAAGCTGCCGTCGGTGTCGTCGTCGTACAGGTGCAACTGCCTCAGGCGGAGCTGCAGTTCGGTGACCTCCGGGCCGTTGTCGCCGAGGCGCAGGACGGCCGGGCCCTTGTTCTGGCGGGAGTTGTCCGGAGACGACTGCCCGGGGCCGGTCGCCGATGCCGACGGCTGCGACGCCGACGGGGAGGGCGACTGCGACGGGCTCGCCGAGGCGCTCGCGGACGGCGACGGCGAGGCGGACGGGCTCGCCGTGCGGGACGGCGACGGCCGCGGCGCTGCCGGAGCCGGCGGAGCCGCCGAGGCGCTGCCCTTCGGAGGCGTGGACGCCGCGCTGCTCGACGGGGCGTCCGGAACGCTCGCGCGGATGTCGTCCGGCAGGGCGGTGTCCCGGGACGGGCTCTCGTAGGAGAACAGCCCGCTCGCGAACCCGGCCGCCGCGACGACGGCGACACAGGCACCGGCGGCGGCGAGCAGCAAGGTGCTGCGCCGACGCGGCCGACGGGCGCCGGACCGGCCGCCCTCCGACGCCCCGAGGGGCGTCCTCACGGTGCCGTCGAACATCCGCAGGTCGGTGACGCTCGGCTCGGTCGGGGCGGGGGTCAGGGGGGTCGGCAGTACGACGGCCGTGTCCGGTCCGACCGGCCGCAGGGGCATGGTGGCGTCGGCGGGGGAGGGCGGCTGAGCGGCACTCCCGGGGTTCGAGACCTCGGTATGCGGGAGCGCGGCACGGCCGACGGCCGCCACGTCCCGCCCGGGCATGCCGCCTGCCACGGGCCGGGAGTCACCCTGCCGTGCCGCGTGGGGGGCGTCTCCGGGCTCCGGGGTCCCGTCACGGTCCGCGTCGGCGGGGGGCGGGGTGGCTTCGGCCGGGCCGGTCGGCGCCGACGTGGGCAGGGTCTCGCCGGGGGACCGCGTGGGCCTGCCGGTGTGCGCGAGGGCCGGGGGCGGGTCGGTCGGCGTCGCCGGGGGCCGGGCGTCCTCGGGCGACCGTGTCGGTCCGCCGGTGTGCGAGCGGCCCGACTGCGGGGGCGTGGCCCGCCCGTCGAGGTCGGGGCGTGGGGTGTCCGGCTCCGGCGGCCGCTGGTCCTGCTGCGCCTCCGGCGCCGAGGGCGTCCCCGGGGTGATCTCCACGTACGGGCGGATCCGCAGTGGGTCGAAGTCCTCCGCTGCCGCCGCCTGGGCCGTGCGGGCGTCGCGGAGGGCCTCGGAGGCACGGTCGGTGCAGCGGCAGGCGGGGGTGTTGTCCCGCTGTCTGGGTGCGCCGCACTCCGGGCACGGGTGACCGTTCGGCGGTTCCACGCGTTCCTCCCTCCCCTCGCGAACTCCAGAGATTATCCAGATCTTCTCCACAGTGCGGTCGAGGAGCCCCCGGAAGCACAGCTTCCAAAAGGGCCCGGCGGGCCATAACAGGTCACAGCGGTCACGATGGAAAATGTCACAGGAGACGCGGGAGGTCGGATGGCCGAGGACGGGAACGCCACCACGCTGACGCCCCAGGGCGCGGCCACCCGGGAGCAGGTGCCCGGGAACGTCCTGGTCTCCATCGGAGCCCTGCTCCTCGGCATGCTGCTCGCAGCCCTCGACCAGACCATCGTGTCGACCGCGCTGCCCACGATCGTCAGTGATCTCGGCGGTCTGGATCACCTCTCCTGGGTGGTCACCGCGTATCTGCTGGCCGCGACCGCCGCGACCCCCCTGTGGGGCAAGCTCGGCGACCAGTACGGGCGCAAGCGGCTGTTCCAGACGGCAATCGTGATCTTCCTGGTCGGGTCCGCGCTGTGCGGCGCCGCGCAGGACATGGCCCAGCTGATCGCGTTCCGGGCCCTGCAGGGCCTCGGCGGCGGCGGGCTGATCGTGCTGTCGATGGCGATCGTCGGTGATCTGGTGTCACCTCGCGAACGCGGCCGCTACCAGGGCCTGTTCGGTGCCGTCTTCGGCGCGACCAGTGTGCTCGGGCCGCTGCTCGGCGGGCTGTTCACCCAGCATCTGAGCTGGCGCTGGGTGTTCTACGTCAACCTGCCCGTCGGCGTCGTCGCGCTCGTCGTGATCGCGACCGTCCTGCACATCCCGCGCACGGCGCGACGGCACGTCATCGACTACCTCGGCACCTTCCTCATCGCCGCCGTCGCCACCTGCCTGGTGCTGGTCGCCTCGCTCGGCGGGACGACCTGGGCCTGGGGGTCCTGGCGGATCGTCGGCCTGGCGGTCCTGGGCGTCGTCCTCGCCGTCGCCTTCGTGGCGGTCGAGCGGCGGGCCGCCGAACCCGTCATGCCGCTCAAGCTGTTCCGCGTACGGACCTTCACGCTCGCCGCCGTGATCAGCTTCGTCGTCGGGTTCGCCATGTTCGGCGCCATGACCTACCTGCCGACCTTCCTCCAGGTCGTGCAGGGCATCAGCCCGACCATGTCCGGTGTGCACATGCTGCCGATGGTGCTGGGGCTGCTGCTGGCCTCCACGGCCTCCGGGCAGATCGTCAGCCGCACCGGCCGCTGGAAGGTGTTCCCGATCGCCGGCACCGGCGTCACCACGCTCGGGCTGCTCCTGCTCCACCAGCTCGACGAGGACAGCTCCACCGCCGAGTTGAGCGGTTTCTTCTTCGTCTTCGGGCTCGGCCTGGGCCTGGTGATGCAGGTCCTCGTGCTCATCGTGCAGAACGCGGTCCCCTACGAGGACCTGGGCGTCGCCACCTCCGGCGCGACGTTCTTCCGCTCCATCGGCGCCTCGTTCGGTGTCGCCGTCTTCGGCACGGTCTTCGCCGGCCGCCTCGGCGAGCAGCTCACCGACGCCTTCCGCGGTGCCACGCTGCCGCCCGGCATCTCGGTGGACGCGCTGGAGGCGGACCCGCGCGGCATCGCCGCCCTGCCGCCCGGCCTGCGCCCGCCGGCCCTGCACGCCTACGCCGTCTCCATCACGGACGTCTTCCTGTACGCGGCCCCCGTCGCGCTCCTCGGCTTCGTGCTGGCCTGGTTCCTCAAGGAGGACCGGCTGCGCGGCTCGGTCACCGCGCCGGACGTCACCGAGACCCTGGCCAGCAACCCCGTCGAGCGGTCCTCGTACGACGAGGTCTGCCGGGCCCTGTCGGTGCTCGGCACCCGCGCGGGGCGGCGCGAGATCTACCGGAAGATCACCGCCCGGGCGGGGTACGACCTGCTGCCCGCGACGAGCTGGCTGCTGCTGCGGATGCGGCGCTACGGCTCCGTGGAACCCGGCGTGCTGGCCGACACCATGCCCGTGCCCCTGACCGTGATCATGGAGGCCGCCCGGCAGGCCGAGGAGCGCCGGCTCGCCGTGCGCCGGGGCGTCGACATGTTTCTGACCGAGCAGGGACGCGAGGTCGCCGGCCGGCTGGCCGAGGCCCGCGAGGAGTCCCTCGCCGAGCTGCTCGGCGACTGGTGGGGGCCGGACCGGCCGACCGACCTGGAGCGGCTCGTGCGCGAGTTGAACGGCGAACTGTGCGGGTCCCGGCGCGAGCGGCCGTACCGCACGGCCTCCCTGGAGGAGAGGGGCTGAGTTCAGGTCAGTTCCTTGCTGAACCAGTGCTCCGCGTACGGGTCGTCGTTGTGGCGCCCGGTCTCCCGGTAGCCGAGGCGGGCGTAGAGGCCGCGGGCCTCGACGAGATCGCTGCGGGTGTCGAGGATCATCCGGGTGGCACCGAGCGCACGGGCGGCCTCCTCGGCGGCTCCGACGAGGAGCGGGGCGCCGCCCCTGCCGCGCATCGGCTCGCGCAGGAACACCCGCTTGAGCTCGGCGGTCGTGCCGTCCACCAGCCGTACGCCCGCGCTGCCGGCCGGCTCACCGCCGTAGCGGGCGACGAGCAACCGCCCGTCCGGCGGGGCGAGATCGGCACCCGGCTGGGCGGCGATCTCCCGCTCCAGCTCGGCCGGGTCGGTCCGGCGCCCCTCGTGCAGCAGGTACCAGCGGTCGCTGACCTCGGTGTAGTACGCCCGCCACAGAGCGGCGGCGACGGGGGAGTCGTACGGTTCCGGAGTCACGGTCCAGGTCATGGACCGCATTCTCCTCAGGCTCCCCATCGGACACGCAAGCGAATAGTCCCGGCCACCCGTTCGCGCCCGGGCGCCGTTTGGAGGCGGGCTTTGGGGACACCCGACGGGCGAACCGGCTCGCGAGGAGAGCCGGTTGGGCCGAGAACCCGGAAGGCATTCATGTCCACTGGCCTGATCATTGCTCTGATCGTGATCGCGGCGGTCGTCATCATCGCGGCCGTCATGACCCTGCGCGCCCGCGGGCCTCGGCGGGGCCCGAGCCTGAAGCGGCGCTTCGGACCCGAGTACGACCGGGCCGTCGCCCGGCACGACGGTGACGCCAAAGCGGCCGAGCGCGAACTGACCGAGCGCGTGCAGCGCCACGGCGAGCTGCGCGAGCGGCCGCTGGAGCCGGCGCAGCGCGAGCAGTACGAAGCGCGCTGGACGGCCGCCCAGGAGCGGTTCGTCGACTCGCCGCGCGATGCCGTCGCCGAGGCGGACCGGCTGCTCGCCGAGCTCGCCGGTGCCCGGGGCTTCCCGGACGGCGGGCAGTACGAGGAACAGCTGTCCGCGCTGTCCGTGCACCACGCCCACCACGTGGACGGCTACCGGCGCGTGCACCGCGCCGCGCATCTGCGCGCGGAGGACGCCCGCGACGGCGGCCAGGGTACGGAAGACATGCGCGAGGCCATGGTGGCGGCCCGCGCCCTGTTCGAGGAGCTGGTGAAGCCGGCCCGCCACGACGGCGGCGGTCACACCGGCGGACGGCACGACAGCGGCCGCGAGCGCGCCGCTCTGAAAGGCGGCCGCAAGGCCCCGGCCCGCGGCGGGAACCTGCCGTGGGCGATGAACCGACGTCAGGCGAAGGAGAGTTGAGGCAATGACCGACATGACCCGACCGCCCGGCGACCAGTCGCCGGCCGCCCCGGACGCCCGCGGTGAGAGCGCCCTGGGCACCGGCCACCGCCCGGCCGCACCGGGCACCGGCCGTCACGAGACGGCCCGGGACCTGGAAACGGACCGCGGTGCCACGCGCGGCGCCGAGACCGACCGCGGTGCCACGCACGGCACGGACGCGGACCGCGCCGCGGCGCACGGCATCGATCTGCCCGGCACGGACCGGCCCGGCAGGGACGGCACCGACCGGCACGACCCGGACCGGCTCGGCACCGAAGCACCCCGCGGCGACCACGGCACCGACAAGGCCGGTGCGGCCAAGAGCCGGTCCCACCTCCTCGCCCACGAGGAGTCCGACAAGCTCGGCTCGCAGTTGCAGCACGCCGTCGCCGGGTTCGTCGACGGGCCCCGGGCCGCCGTCGAGGAGGCCGACCACGTGCTGGAGGAGATCGCGGCCCGCTTCACCGAGGCCGTGACCCAGCGTCGCCGCACCCTGCGCCACTCCTGGCAGTCCGTCGAGGGCGGTGAGAGCAGGTCCGTGTCGTCGGCCGACACCGAGCAGCTCCGGCTGGCCCTGAAGGACTACCGCGAGCTGGCCGAACGGCTGCTGCACGTGTGAGCCGGGGGAATCCCCCGGTCAGCGGTCCGCCCGGCGCTCCCGCCACTGCCGTACGACGTCCTCGACGTCGTACGGCTTCTTTCCCAGCGGGGGGCCGGGCGGCGGCTTGAACATCATCTCGCGGATCTTGACGTTGACCTCGTCGATGATCTTCCGGACGATCCGCTCCGAGGGGGCCGCGAGCGCGGCCTCCAGCGCGTCCTCCGCCTCCTTGCGCAGGGCCAGCGCCGGCGGGAGGACGGAGAAGCCCTCGCGGGCCATCTTCCGCTTGACCCACCACAGTTCGTCGTAGGTGCTCTCGATCTCGCGGGGGAGCGGTTCGCCCGCGCCCGGCAGCCGGTCGAACTCCCCGCGCGTCTCCGCGTCTCGGATCTGTTTGTCGACCCAGGACTCGAAGTCGACGCCTGGTGGCTTTCGCTCGGTCATGAGGCCATTGTGCCGGACACCGCGTGGCCGGGCGTTTTATCATGCGGCGGGCCGAGAACCTGTCCGGCCCACCGGGACGTCTCAGGAGGAGCGCACGTGCTCGAACTCACCATGGCCACCGTCGCGGAGGCGGAGGCGGGCGCCACGGCCGGCATGCTCATGGCCGATGCGCCCAGCGAGCCGGGCGCTGTGCTGCGGGTGGGCCGCGACAAGTCCGTGTGCCGGCTGAGCACGCCGGACGACTGGCTGTTCGTCTCCCGCGTCCACCTGGAGTTCCTGTGCGGACCGGAGGGGACCTGGCAGGTCACCTGGCTGCGTGGCTCCCAGCCGGACCCGTCCTCCGAAGTGCGGCTGGTGATGGGGGAGTACGCCCAGCCCCTCGCCTACGGTGGCACCGTCCCGCTGCCCAGGGGCGGCAGCGGCGAGATCATCATCCAGGACCGCACCGCCCCGCGCAGCGTCAACGTGGGCTTCTACCACGAGGTGTGAGGGCGGGGCCTCACGCCAGCACGCGGGCCAGCGCGAACCCGTCGTAGCCCTTCATGCCCACCGTCTGGATGGCGGTGCCGCTCAGCCTCGGGTGGCCGGCGATCAGCTCGATCGCGGTGCGGGTGCCGGTCACGTCCGGGGCGGTGCTGTCCGCGTCGACGACCCGGCCGCCCCGTACGACATTGTCGAGGACGATCAGGCTGCCGGTGCTGGTGAGCCTGATCGCCCACTCCACGTAGTGCGGGTTGTTGGCCTTGTCGGCGTCGATGAAGACCAGGTCGAACGGGGGCGGGTTCTCGTCGGCCAGCTTGGGCAGCGACTCCAGGGCCGGGCCGACCCGCACCTCGACCAGCTTGTCCAGGCCGGCGCGGGCGATGTTGCGGACGGCGACCTCGGCGTGCAGGGGGTCGTACTCCAGGGAGACCAGGCGCCCGTCGGCGGGCAGGGCGCGGCCCAGCCAGATGGTGCTGTAGCCGCCGAGCGTGCCGATCTCCAGGATGTGGCGGGCGCCCTGGATCTGGGCGAGGAGCTGGAGGAGCTTGCCCTGGTTCCCGGCGACGTTGATGTGCGGAAGCCCGGCGGCGTCGCTGTCGCGCAGCGCGGCCGCCAGGGCTTCGTCGTCCGGGGCGAGGTGGGCGGTGAAGTAGGCGTCGACCTCGTCCCAGACGTGCGACTCGCTCATGCACCTCTACCTTTCGTCAGCATAGTTAGCATCCCTAACTACTGGCGCTGACGAAGATAGTTGGTGCGCGGGTCGCTGTCAGCGGGATTTCACTCGGCGTGTCGACCCGCCACCGAGGGCGCCGAACCGGGCAGCGGACGCCCCGCCGACTCCGCCATGCGCCACACCGCGAAACCGCCGATCACGGCCGCGGCCATCATGTAGTACGCGGGCATCATCATGTTCCCGGTCGCGCCGATCAGGGCCGTGACCACCAGCGGGGTCGTGCCGCCGAACAGGGACACCGAGACGTTGAAGCCGATCGACAGCGAGCCGTAGCGGACCTTCGTCGGGAACAGCGCCGGCAGCGCGGAGGGCATCGACGCCGTGAAGCAGACCAGCAGCAGGCCGAGGGCGCCCATGCCGAGCGCGACCGCGAGCAGGCTGCCCTCGCGGATCAGCAGCAGGGCCGGGACCGACAGCAGCAGGAAGCCCGCGCAGCCTGCGGCGATCACCGGGCGGCGGCCGACCCGGTCGGTGAGCGCGCCGGCGAACGGCTGGGCGATCATCATCACGGCCATCACGCCGAGGACGACCAGCAGGCCGTGCGTCTCGTCGTAGTGGAGCTGGCCGGTCAGGTAGCTCGGCATGTACGACAGCAGCATGTAGTCGGTGACGTTGAAGACCAGCACCAGACCGACGCAGAGCAGCAGCGCGCGCCACTGGCCGGCGACCATCTCGCGCAGCGGCGTCTTCGGGCGGTTGTTCTCGGCCTTCTCCGCCTCGGCCGCGAACGCCGGGGTCTCCTCCAGGCGCAGCCGCAGGTAGAGGCCGATGATGCCCATCGGGCCCGCGATCAGGAACGGGATGCGCCAGCCCCAGGAGGTGAGGTCGTCGGCGGAGAGCAGGGCGGTCATGATCGTGACCAGGCCCGCGCCGGCGATGTAGCCGGCGAGCGTGCCGAACTCCAGCCAGCTGCCGAGGAAGCCGCGCCGCTTGTCGGGGGCGTACTCGGCGATGAACGTGGAGGCGCCCGCGTACTCACCGCCGGTGGAGAAGCCCTGCACGAGCCGGGCCACCAGGAGCAGGATCGGCGCGCCGACGCCGATCGTCGCGTACGACGGGATCAGGCCGATCGCGAAGGTGCCAGCCGCCATCATGATCATGGTGAGGGCGAGGACCTTCTGGCGGCCGACGCGGTCGCCGAGCGGGCCGAAGACCATGCCGCCGAGAGGGCGGACCAGGAAGGCGGCGGCGAAGGCGCCGAACGTCGACAGCAGCTGGGCGGTGGGGTTGCCCGAGGGGAAGAAGACCTTGCCCAGTGTCACGGCGATGTAGCTGTAGACGCCGAAGTCGAACCACTCCATCGCGTTTCCCAGCGCGGCCGCCTTCACGGCGCGCTTGACGAGCGCGGGGTCGGTGACGGTGGGGTCGGGGGCCTTCGCCTTGCCGGACTTCACGAGGGACGCGGGGGCGACGACTGAGGCAGTCGACAAGACTCGCTCGCCTACCTTTCGACGGGGACAGGGACGCGGTCCCGCGCGGCGGCGCTGTCGTACGGGCCGAAAAAGCGACGATAGGCGGATTTGCTCCGCTTACGGGCGGTACGCTTTTCGTTGCACACTGCACGTAAATCGTGGCTGTGCTGGTGCTTCTGCCCGGCGGAAAGCGGTTCACAACCGATCTTCGTGTGATCCATATCGCGTCCGCGAGGCCTGCTCGCGCTGCCGGTGCGCGGTCGTGACCGCCCGCGCCTTCTTCACTGGAACCACGCATTCCCCATAGGGTTCGCAGGAGGAATTCTCACATTCAGGACATGTGGGATGAACTGGCGCGAGAGGCCGACGAGGCGTGGCGAATGCGGATCACGGCGGACGACCGGCGGAAGGCTTCGGAGCGACGGCCACCGGCGGGGCTCGCACGCGCCTGCGCGCCGCCCGCCTCGGGCTGTGGCTGATCGCCGCCGTCCTCGCCGCCCGGCAGGTGGCCGTGGTCCTCGCCACCCCGCGCGGTGAGCGGCTGACGGACCTGGAGACCTGGGTCGGGCCGAACGGCGTCCTGCACGTGAACGGCTCGCTCTACGCCTCGACCCGCTTCACCGGCACGCCCTTCGGCGGGCTCGCCCTGAAGCCGCTCACCCGTTCGGCCGAACAGGCCCTCGGCTGGGGCTGGACCTTCGGCACGCTGCTGCTCGTCGTCGCCCTGGGCCTGATCGCCGCCCGCGCCCTGCCTCCGCCGGTCGGGCGCCGCACGGCACTGCTGGCCGCGCCGGTCGCCGTCAGCCTGCTGATGCTGTCCCTGCCCGTCCGCAACACCCTGTGGCTCGGCCAGACCAGCATCGTCCCGGTCCTGCTCGTCCTGCTCGGCTGCTTCACCGCCCGCGGCCAGCGCGCCAGCGGCCTGCTCATCGGTGTCGCGGCGGCACTCCAGCCCACCCTGCTGCTGTTCACCCCCCTGCTGTGGTGTACCGGCCGCAGACGCGCCGCGCTCGCCACCGGCGTCACCTTCGCCGCCTGCACCGGCATCGCCTGGGCGGCGATGCCGCACGACTCCCACCGCTACTGGGTGCACCACATGGCCGGCGTCGGCCTCGGCGGCCCGGCCGACGGCCTCGCCAACCAGTCCCTGCACGGCGCCCTGCTCCGGCTCGGCCTGAACGGCCCCCTGGAGGTCGCGCTCTTCCTGTCGCTCGGCGTGGCCGTCGCGGTTCTGGCCCTGCGCCGGGCCGTGCGCTGCTTCCGGGACGGCCAGCTGCTGCTCGCTGTCGCGATCACCGGCTGCGCTGCGATCGTCGTCTCGCCCACGGCCTGGCAGCACCAGCTGCTGTGGGTGCTGCTCACGGTCGCCGGCCGGGTCGGCAGACGGGCCTCGGACCGGTACGTGTGGCCGGTCACCGTCATCGTGGTCATGACCCTGCCGGCCAAGATGATCCTGCCGAACATGGCGTCCCTGGACCCCGTGCGGGACAACGTCGTCCTGCTGGCCGCGCTCGCCGCCGCCACCGCGGTGCCGTTCCTGTCCCGCACCTCGCCGTACTACCGGGCACCGCTGCCGGTCGCTCACGCGCCCGCCGCCCCGGCCCGCTTCCGGCACGTGCCGCCGTGGCCTGCCCTGCGCCGGGTCCTCACCCGCCCCAACCTCCTCCTGGAGCTGCTCCTCCTGCGGGTCACCTACGCCGCCTACTCCCAGGTCCGGCTCGCGGCCACCGGCGGCAGCAACTCGGCCGGGCGCGCCGAGGCCGAGGAGCACGGCAAGCAGGTCTACGACCTGGAGCGCACCCTGCGGCTGGACATCGAGCACTGGGTCAACCACACCGTGGCCGGGATCGGCTGGCTGCGGGAGTTCCTCGACCAGTACTACACGTCGTTCCACTTCATCGTCCCGCTGACCGTCCTCGCGGTCCTCTACTGGCGCCGTCCCGGCGACTACCGCTGGGCCCGCTCCGCCCTGGGCTTCGCCACCCTGCTCGCCCTGGTGGGCTTCTGGCTCTACCCGCTGGCCCCGCCCCGGCTGATGCCGACGCTCGGTTTCATCGACACCGTGCACGGCGTCCAGGACTTCTCCCGGCCCGACTACGGCACGCTCACCGCACTCACCAACCAGTACGCGGCCATGCCGTCCCTGCACTTCGGCTGGTCGCTGTGGTGCGGGGTCGTGATCGCCGTCCTGGCGTCACGGTGGTGGATGAAGGTCCTGGGCCTGCTGCACCCGCTGCTCACCGCCCTGTCGATCGTCGCGACGGCGAACCACTGGGTGCTGGACGCGGCCGGGGGAGCGGTGGTGGTGGCGGCGGGGTTCGGGCTCACGTACCTGCTCTCCGGCCCCCGGGCCGCCACCGCCGCGGCGGCCGAACGGGAACCCGTGCCGGCCCGAAAGACCGTACGCGGGTGACTGGTTGACGGCGCAACCTGCCCGAGATGCAACCCGGGTGAGGGCCGCGCACGATGAGATGGAAGAGCACCCTCTCTGGAGGTGATCGGGATGCGACGTGTCCTCACCGCCGTAGCGGCGCTGGCACTTCCCATGTCCCTCGCGGCAGCACCGGCCGTGGCTTCGGCGACCGACACCGTCAAACCAGCCCAGGTCGCAGACAAGTCGAATCGTCCAGCAGTCCTCGTGGCCCAAGGGCCGGACGACGTCTGCGACTTCACCGACAGCCGGCCGAGCCTTCGTCTGGGATCGTCCGGGGCGGCGGTCCAGCAAGCCCAGTGCTACCTGAACCAGGCGATCGGCGCGGGCCTGGACGAGGACGGAGACTTCGGCCGAGTCACGCAGTCCGCGACTCGCGCCTTCCAGCAGTGCGCCGGCATCGTCGTGGACGGTCGCATCGGGGCGCAGACCTGGTCGTTCCTCTCCTTCTGGGCCAACGCGCCGGGCGCTCCCTTCTGTTAGCGGGCCGCGCATTCGAACCACACGGTCTTCCCGCCCGCGGACCACGGCGACACGCCCCACTTGTCCGCCATCGCGTCCAGCAGGAGCAACCCTCGGCCGTTCTCGGCCTCCGTGTCCAACCCCTCCGGTGCGCACGGCAGTTCATCGCTGCCGTCCGTGACCTCCACTCGCACGCCCGTGGGCTGCCGCAGCAGCAGTAGTGCGCAGCGCCGGTCCGGGACGTGCCGTACGACGTTGGCGAGCAGCTCCGTCACGCCCAGCTCCACGGCGTCCGACAGCTCGGGCATGCGCCACTCCTCGAGGAAGGAGCGGACGATGCGGCGGACGTGCCGGGGGGCGTGCGAGCCGACGGTGAGGCGCATCGCGTACTGGGCGGGAATGTATTCGTTCACGAGACGAGGCTGACGTGCGGTGACTACCCTCGGCTACGGAACGGATACAACCGGTTCCTTTGTGGACCGGGTTGCGTGAGAGGGGCTTCTGCCGTGACCCACATCAACGCCCTTGACCCGGGCGCGTCGCCGCTCGACTACTACGGCTTCGAGCTCCGGCGGCGCAGGGAGGCCGCCGGGCTGACGCAGCGGCAGTTGGGGGACATCCTCAACTACACGGGCTCCCTGGTGGGCCAGATCGAGACGGCGCGGAAACTTCCGACGCCGGAGTTCAGCGAACGGGCGGATGCGGCGCTGGGAACCGACGGTATGTTCTCCCGGCTCGTCGAGTTGGTGTTGCGGAGTCGGCTTCCGGCGTGGTTTCAGCAGGTGGCGGAGCTGGAGGGCAGGGCTCTGGAGATCTGCACGTTCCAGACCCACGTGGTGCACGGGCTCCTCCAGGCACCCTCGTACGCCCGTGCCGTCCTGGGAGTGCTGGATCAGACCGACCTGGATGATCGCACTGCCGTACGGCTGGCCCGCCAGCGCATCTTCGAGAAGGAGATGCCCCCGGTCCTGTGGATGGTCATCAGCGAGGCGGCGCTGCACCAGGAAATCGGCGGTGTTGAAACCATGCGGGGTCAACTGGGCCACCTGTTGGCTTTTGAGCGCAACTCCCGGATCAACATCCAGGTGCTCCCGTTTTCGGCCGGTGCGCACGTCGGGCTTCAAGGCGCATTCAACCTCTACCGCTTCGAACGCGACCCGGACATTGTCTATACCGAGGGGTACGGCATCGGGCATCCGACTGCAAACCCGAACACCGTCAAGGACTGCTCGCTCCGTTACGATCACCTTCGGGCCGCCGCGCTTTCCCTCAAGGACTCGGCGGAGTTGATCCGGCGCGTAATGGAGGAACGCTATGGCCAGCAAGGTGGGGACCCTGTGGCGTAAGTCCAGCTACAGCGGTGACCAGGGCGGTGATTGTGTAGAGGTCGCCGAAGGCTCTGCCGTCATCGCGATACGCGACAGCAAGAACCCGGCGGGACCGATGCTCACCCTCGATCCCGCCGCGTTCACGACCTTCGTCAACTGGGCCTCTACAACCGCTGAATGATCGTGCCGGTGGCCAAACCGCCCCCGGCGCACATGGTGATCAGCGCGAACTCCTTGTCCGCGCGCTCCAGTTCGTGAAGTGCCGTCGTGATGAGCCGGGCCCCGGTCGCTCCCACCGGGTGCCCGAGCGCGATCGCGCCGCCGTTGACGTTCACCTTCGACAGGTCCTGGTCGAAGACCCGGGCCCAGCTCAGTACGACCGACGCGAACGCCTCGTTGATCTCCACGAGGTCGATGTCCTTCAACGACATCCCGGCCTTGCCCAGCACGGCGTTCGTCGCGTCGATCGGGCCGTCGAGGTGGAAGTGCGGGTCGGAACCGACCAACGCCTGGGCCACGATCCGGGCCCGGGGCCTCAGCTTCAGCGCCCGGGTCATCCTCTTCGACGCCCACATGACCGCCGACGCCCCGTCGGAGATCTGCGACGAGTTGCCGGCCGTGTGCACCGCCGTCGGCATGATCGGCTTCAGGGCGGCCAGGGCCTCCGCCGTCGTGTCGCGCAGGCCCTCGTCCCTGTCGACCAGGCGCCACATGCCCTGCCCGGCGTGCTGCTCCTCCTCGGTCGTGGGGACCTGGACCGCGAACGTCTCCCGTTTGAAGCGCTCCTCCGCCCAGGCGTGGGCGGCCCGTTCCTGCGAGGCGAGACCGAGCGCGTCGACGTCCTCGCGGGTCAGGCCCCGGTGCCGGGCGATGCGCTCGGCCGCCTCGAACTGGTTGGGCAGGTCGACGTTCCACTCGTCGGGGAACGGCTTGCCCGGCCCGTGCTTCGAGCCCGACCCCAGCGGCACCCGCGACATCGACTCCACCCCGCACGAGATGCCGACGTCGATCACGCCCGCCGCGACCAGGTTGGCCACCATGTGCGAGGCCTGCTGGGACGACCCGCACTGCGCGTCGACGGTCGTCGCGGCCGTCTCGTACGGAAGCCCCATGGTCAGCCAGGCCGTGCGCGCGGGGTTCATGGACTGCTCGCCGGCGTGTGTGACCGTACCGCCGACGATCTGCTCCACGCAGTCGGCTGGGATGCCGGTGCGGCCGAGGAGCTCGCGGTAGGTCTCGCCGAGGAGGTAGGCGGGGTGCAGGTTGGCGAGCGCGCCGCCGCGCTTGCCGATGGGGGTGCGTACGGCTTCGACGATCACGGGTTCGGCAGCCATGGGTGCGGGTCCTCTCCGGGAGGCTCAGCGGAACTAGTACGCGTTCTAGTTCTGTCAGTAGTGTGCTGAGGGCCGCTCGGTGACCGCAATAGTCGTGCGGGCAATTGGCAGGCCCACGCCTCTTGCTACTTGTAGAACCCGTTACTACCGTCACCGCAACTCCGCACAGCTGATGGGCCGTCAGACCTCAGAGTCGGTACGAGTGGTGGGAGCCGCCCATGCCCTGTCCCGCGCTGCCCGACGGGTTCGACTTCACCGACCCCGATCTGCTGCACCACCGCGTGCCCCTGCCGGAGTTCGCCGAGCTGCGCCGGGCCGAACCGGTCTGCTGGGTGCCGCAGCGGGCCGGTCTCGCCGGCTTCCGGGACGAGGGCTACTGGGCCGTCACCCGGCACGCCGACGTCAAGTACGTCTCCACGCATCCCGAGTTGTTCTCGTCGTCCCTCAACACGGCGATCATCCGCTTCAACGAGCACATCGAGCGCGACGCCATCGACGCACAGCGGCTGATCCTGCTGAACATGGACCCGCCGGAGCACACCCGGGTCCGGCAGATCGTGCAGCGCGGGTTCACGCCCCGGGCGATCCGGGCACTGGAGGACCGGCTGCGGGCGCGGGCCCACTCCATCGTCGAGAACGCCCGCGCGCACACCGGGCCGTTCGACTTCGTCACCCAGGTCGCCTGCGAACTGCCCCTCCAGGCGATCGCCGAGCTCATGGGTGTCCCGCAGGAGGACCGGGACAAGATCTTCGACTGGTCCAACAAGATGATCGCGTACGACGATCCCGAGTACGCCATCACCGAGGAGGTCGGCGCCGAGTCGGCCACGGAGATCATCGCCTACGCGATGAACATGGCCGCCGACCGCAAGCAGTGCCCGGCGCACGACATCGTCACGCAGCTCGTCGCGGCGGAGGACGAGGGCAACCTGAGCTCCGACGAGTTCGGCTTCTTCGTGCTGATGCTGGCCGTCGCGGGCAACGAGACCACCCGCAACGCCATCACCCACGGCATGCACGCCTTCCTCACCCACCCCGGACAGTGGGAGCTGTACAAGAGCGACCGTCCGGAGACGGCGGCCGAGGAGATCGTGCGCTGGGCGACCCCCGTCGCCGCCTTCCAGCGCACGGCCACCGAGGACACCGAACTCGGCGGCAAGCGCATCCGCAAGGGCGACCGGCTGGGCCTGTTCTACGCCTCGGCCAATCACGACCCGGAGGTCTTCGACGACCCGGACACCTTCGACGTCACCCGCGATCCCAACCCGCACCTCGGTTTCGGCGGCGGCGGACCGCACTACTGCCTCGGCAAGTCCCTCGCGGTGCTGGAGATCAACCTCATCTTCAACGCGATCGCCGACGCCATGCCCGGGCTGAGGCTGGTCGGGGACCCGCGCCGGCTGCGGTCGGCGTGGATCAACGGGGTGAAGGAGCTTCCGGTGAGTACGGGCTGACGTACCGCGCCGGACATGGCGCAGGCGACGGCCCCGGGGATCTGGGGGCCGTCGCCTGGTCGTCCAGGGAAACAGGGCCCGCCCGTACCGGCAAAGCCCTGTCCTACTAGGCCGGGCCGCATGTCAGGCGCGGCACCGGCGGTGTGACCGGGCCCGCGTTCCTACGGCCCTGCTTCGTACGTGACGTGGGTCATGTGGGGGGCCTCACTGCCGGGGCGCCTCGAACGTGACGGGCGTCTCGAAGGCCGCCCGGCGGGTCGCCCGGCGCAGTGCCCTGAGCACGGCCGGGCCGAGCGTGAGAGTCAGGACGACCGTGACGACGGCCCGTCCCAGGTCCCAGCCGAGCGACGTGGTGACGCAGTAGGCGACGAAACGGGCCAGGTTCGTGGCGACCGGCGCGTGCGGGTCGAAGGCCACGTTCGAGGCGAGGGCGCTCATGAAGGGCCAGCCCGCCATGTTCATCACCGTGCCGTAGGCGAACGCGGCGAGGAAGCCGTAACCGGCGAGCATCGCGAGTTCGGCCCGGCCGCGCAGCCGGTCCGGGCCCGGCAGCAGGCCCGCGCCCATCGCGAACCAGCCCATCGCCAGCATCTGGAACGGCAGCCACGGCCCGACCCCGCCCGTGAGCAGCGCGGAGGCGAACATGGTCACCGAGCCGAGGACGAACCCGAAGCCCGGGCCGAGCACCCGGCCGCTCAGCACCATCAGGAAGAACATCGGCTCGATCCCGGCGGTACCGGCGCCGATCGGCCGCAGGGCCGCCCCCGTGGCGGCCAGCACGCCGAGCATCGCGACCGCCTTCGGACCCAGCCCGGACTCCGAGATCGCCGCGGCCACGACCGCCACCAGCAGCACCAGCAGGCCCGCGAAGAGCCAGGGCGCGTCCTGCGCGTGCGCGCTGAGCCGCGACGTGGGCGGGGCGAGGAAGGGCCAGCCGAAGCCGCCGACGCCCACCGCGCTGACCAGGGCCAGGGCGGTGAGGGAGCGGGGGCCGAGGCGGACGGCCCGGGCCTGCCGCTGAGCGGGCCCGCGGGTGGCCGTCTTCAGGCTCATCGGCCGCTCTCCCGGAGGGCCGCGCGGACCTCGGTGACCGTGAGCCAGTGCTGGGGCGCCAGGATCTTGGTGACCTGCGGGGCGAAGGACGGCGAGGAGACCACGACGTCCGCCGTCGGTCCGTCCGCGATCACCTCGCCCTCGGCCAGCAGCACCACCCGGTGGGCGATCTCCGCCGCGAGCTCCACGTCGTGCGTGGCCAGGACGATGGCGTGCCCCTCGGCGGCCAGCGCGCGCAGCACCGTGACCAGCCGGGCCTTCGCCGCGTAGTCCAGGCCCCGGGTCGGCTCGTCCAGCAGGAGCAGCGGGGGCCGGGCGGTCAGCACGACGGCCAGGGCGAGCGCGAGCCGCTGCCCCTCGGAGAGGTCCCGGGGGTGGGTGCCGTCGGTGACGCCGGGCAGCAGCTCGGTGACCAGGGCGCGGCAGGTGCCGGGGTCCGCTCCGGCGTCCCGGTCGGCCGCCGCGCACTCGGCGGCGACGGTGTCGGCGTAGAGCAGGTCGCGCGGCTCCTGGGGGACCAGGCCGACCTTGCGGACGAGGTCCTTCGGCGGGGTGCGGTGGGGTGTGGCATCGCCGAGGAGGACGGTTCCGGAGCTGGGTTTGACGAGGCCGACCAGGGAGTTGAGCAGGGTGGACTTTCCGGCGCCGTTGCGGCCCATGAGGGCGATGGTCTCGCCGGGGGTGATGGTGAGGTCGACGTGGCTCAGGGCCTGGACGCGGCCGCGGAGTACGGAGAGGGCTTCTGCTCGGCCTACGGGGGTGGGGTGTGCGGATCGCTTGCGGGCGCGGGTTGTCCGTGGCTTGTCGCGCGGTTCCCCGCGCCCCTTGTCAGGGGCGTTGCGCAGCTGTTGCTTCAGGTCTCCTGCCCTGCGCCGGGCGTCGCGGACCGTCAGGGGCAGAGGGGTCCAGCCCGCCAGGCGGCCCAGGGCCACCACCGGGGGGTACACCGGGGACACCGCCATCACCTCGGCCGGGTCGCCCAGGAGCGGGGAGGCGCCCGGGGCGGGCAGGAGGACGACCTGGTCGGCGTACTGGATGACGCGTTCCAGACGGTGTTCGGCCATGAGGACCGTCGTGCCGAGGTCGTGCACGAGCCGCTGGAGGACGGCCAGCACCTCCTCGGCGGCCGCCGGGTCCAGCGCGGAGGTCGGCTCGTCCAGGACGAGGACGCCCGGGTGCGGGGTGAGGACCGAGCCGATCGCGACGCGCTGCTGCTGGCCGCCGGAGAGCGTGGCGATCGGCCGGTCACGCAGGCCGGCGAGGCCCAGCAGGTCCAGCGTCTCCTCGACGCGGCGGCGCATCACGTCCGGGGCGAGGCCCAGCGACTCCATGCCGTAGGCCAGTTCGTCCTCGACGGTGTCCGTGACGAAGTGGGAGAGCGGATCCTGGCCGACCGTCCCCACGACGTCGGCCAGTTCGCGCGGCTTGTGGGTGCGGGTGTCGCGGCCGGCGACCGTGACCCGGCCGCGCAGGGTGCCGCCGGTGAAGTGCGGGACGAGTCCGCTGACCGCGCCCAGGACGGTGGACTTGCCGACGCCGGACGGACCCGCCAGCAGGACGAGTTCGCCTTCGGGGACCTCGAAGTCGATGCCCTGGACGGTGGGTTCGGCGGCCCCGTCGTAGGTCACGGAGACATCCTCGAAGCGGATCACGACAGCTCCTTGGGATCAGGGGCGACGAACGCGGGCACCAGGCCGAGCAGGACGGCCGCGGCCGGCCAGAGGGGGAGGGTGGGGGCGACCAGCGGGACCACGCCCGGGTGGAGGGCCGCGGGGTCACGGGCCGCGGCGAGGGCGAGCAGGGCCGCCACCGCGACGCCGGAGGCGACGACCAGCCAGGCGCGCACGTCCCAGCGGTCCGGGCGGTAGCGGGTGCGCAGGGACCGGCGGCCGCCGAGCTTGAGGCCCGCGAGGGCGGCGGCGAGACCCGCGAGGAGGACGGGCAGACCGTAGGCGGCGCCCTCGGCCGTGAGGAGACCGTACGTTCCCGCGCAGACGCCGAGCAGGCCGCCGAGGGTGAGGGCGGCGGTGGTACGGCGTACGGCGGGCGGGACCTGGGCGGTACGGCCGTAGCCGCGGGCGTCCATCGCGGCGGCCAGGGCGACGGAACGCTCCAGCGCGCCCTCCAGGACCGGGAGCCCCACCTGCAGCAAGCCCCGGACGCCCTGGTCCGGGCGCCCGCGCAGACGGCGCGCGGCGCGCAGCCGCTGGACGTCGGCGATGAGGCTCGGGGCGAAGGTGAGGGCGACGACGACCGCGACGCCCATCTCGTACAGGGCGCCCGGGAGGGACTTGAGGAGACGGGAGGGGTTCGCGAGGGCGTTCGCGGCGCCCACGCAGATGAGGAGCGTGGCCAGCCGCAGACCGTCGTACAGCGCGAAGGTGAGGGCCTCCGCGGTGACCTCGCCGCCGAGCCGGATGCCCTGGGCCCAGGCGGGGAGGGGCAGTTCGGGGAGGGTGAGGAGGGTGTTCGTGCCCGGGATGGGGGAGCCGAGGACGATCGCGAAGCCGAGGCGGATGAGGATCACCGCGAGGGCGAGCTTGACGAAGGCGCCGTAGGAGCGGGACCAGGGGGTGTCGGGGCGGCGGGTCGCCACGACGTACGCGGAGACCGAGATGAGGAGCGCGAGGAGCAGGGGGTTGGTGGTGCGGGTGGCGGCGGTGCCGAGCGCCAGCGCCCAGAGCCACCAGGCGCCGGGATGCAGCTGGGCCCGGCCGCGACGCCGAGGGCCGCTATCCACGCCGCCGTACCTGCCAGATCGCCGCGCCGCCCAGGACCACCACCACGGCGATACCGCCGATCAGGCTGAGGGACGGCCCGTCGTCCGAGGGGGAGTTCTGCTCCGCGGCCGGCTTGTGCTCTCGCTGCTTCCGGGAGACCTGCTCGCCACAGCCCTTCCGCGGATAGCCCGAGATCGCGCACAGCAGGGCGTTGGTGTCGTAGCGCAGCGGCTCGGCCACCGCCGCCAGGGCCTCGGCCGTCGTCGCGTCGGGGGAGACCCGGGCGCAGGCCGTGCGGGCGGCGGGCGGGGATTCGCCCCCGGGGGCGTCCGACGGTGTGCCGAAGTCGATGACCAGGGCCACCCGCTTCCTGCCGTCCTGCGCGGGCGTCTTCGCGCAGATCGTCGCGAAGTCGGCGGTGCCGCGCGGCCGGACCGCGCTCGCGGAGTCCTCGCTCACCGCGAAGCGGAAGCCCTGGACGTCGCCGTCGGAGGGGCGGGCCAGGGACGGGCCCTGGGTGGCGTAGACCCAGCGGCCGGCGTCGCGCTCCCAGAACGACCAGTACCGGTAACCGGCGGCCTGGGCCTGGCCCGCGCCCGCGCACAGCAGGAGCGAGGCCAGGAGGAGGAGAACGGCCCGGCGGATCACAGCTGCTGCTGCTTCTTGCGGCCGGTGAACAGGAACCCGATGCCGATGCCGGCGACCAGGCAGACGCCGACGTACCACCAGACCCCGAAGAAGTCCGAGCCGGAGTCCTCCTTCTCGTCCGCGGCCTTGGTCCCGTTCTTCCCGGCGGCCTGCGGGGCCGGGCCCGTCGCGCCCAGCTGCTTGACGAGGTCCGCGCCGCCGAAGTCACGCGGGTTCGTGCCCGTCGCGTGGGCGGCGAAGATCAGCTGGGCGTAGGCGGCCGGACCGCTCTGGGCGGCCCAGGACGCGGAGTTCTTCTCCAGCCACCGCACGGACTTCTCCGCCTGCGCGGTGTCCCCCCGCGCGGCGAGCGCGACGACCGCGTCGGCGGTGTTGCCGAAGTCGGGCTGGGGCTCGGCACCGGCCAGGGCGGACATGAGGTGGTTGTCGTCCTTGGCGAGGGCGGCGGTGAGGTAGCCCGCGCCGTTCGCCGCCGCCTGCTGCGGCGTCGTGGCCTTCTCGCAGGCCGCGTCGGACTTCTTGCCGGGCTCGACGACCATGCCCTTGTCCAGGGCGCCGAGTACACCGGCCGCCGTGGCGTCCGCGTTGGCGGCGAGCCGGCCCTTCTTGTCCGGCTGGAACGCGAAGGCGCCGTCGCCGTCGCCGCCGCAGGGCAGGGCGAGCTTCAGCAGCGCGTCGTGGGGCGACTTGCCGTCCTTCTCGACCTGGTCCGGCTTCTCGCCCGCGGCGGCGAGCGCCCCTATGACGATCGACGTCGAGTTGGTGTCGCTGGCCCCGCCGGGCGAGTAGCCCCAGCCGCCGTCCTCGTTCTGTACGGACTTCAGCCAGCCGACGGCCTTGCGGGTGGTGCCGTCGTGCCCGCCGAGCGCGGTGAGGGCCTGCACGGCGGCGGACGTGGCGTTGGTGTCGAGCATGGTCTTGGCGTCGCACGCGGTGGTGGGGTCGGGGCGGTAGGAGGCGAAGCCGCCGTCCGCGCACTGCTGGCGCACCAGCCACTGCACGGACTTCTCCGCCGGCTTCACCCCCACGGTGTCCTGCGCGAGCAGCGCGAGCGACTGGCGCCAGACGCCGTCGTACTTCGGGTCGGAGTCGCCGTACAGGGCGGAGGGGAACGCCTGGGACGGCGACGGGGACGGGGCGGCGGCGGCCGGGGTGGCGGCGCCGATCACGGCGGTGGCGGCCAGGACCGCGGCGCTGCGGCGGACGTTCATGATCGGCGGGTGCCTCTCCCTGTGGGGGAGCCGGGCAGCACGGGACACCCCGGCGGCTCGGCTCCGTATACCTCGACGGTGCCGTGCCCGGCGGTCTGCCGGGCACGCGAGCCGGTCACGAACCGTAAGGGCGATCCGGCTCACCACCACGCGTGGCGGCTTACGGTTGCGGGTCAGCGCCGGAATTGCACCGGCTTCCCCCCGTACGGTGTGATGACGACCCGCTTACTGTACCCGCACGTAGGAATCGGGCCGAGGGGGCCGGGTGGGGGCTTGGTCACGTGCGGGCGGGGCGATCGGAGTGGCTGTCGTTCGGTGGCGGCGGAGCGGCGGAGCGGCTCGGGTCGGTGGGGTGTCGCGGGTGAGGGGGCTTCGCTTCGCGCCGATCACGCCACCGCGGGGACGGCTGCTCGGATCCGGGCGCCGGGCCGAAGCCGAACTCGTGGAAAGCGCAGAGGAGTTGATCCTCTCCCGGGCGCGGAGCGGCTAACGTGGGGCTTCCCGACCACACACGCAGGAGCGTCCATGACCGACCAGGCGGAGAACCCCGAGCAGGAGCCGTTCCCCAAGATCGACACCTCGGTGCCGCACTCGGCCCGGATCTGGAACTACTGGCTGGGCGGGAAGGACAACTACGAAGTCGACCGGCTGGCCGGTGACGCGTTCCGCGAGATCTTCCCCGGCATCGAGACCGGCGCCCGCGCCGCCCGCTACTTCCTCGCCCGCGCCGTGCGCCACCTCGCCGCCGAGGAGGGCATCCGCCAGTTCCTGGACATCGGCACCGGCCTGCCAAATGTGGATAACACCCACCAGATCGCCCAGCGGGTGGCCCCGGAGAGCCGGATCGTCTACGTCGACAACGACCCCCTGGTGCTGGCCCACGCCCGCGCCCTGCTCACCAGCACACCGGAAGGCGTCACCAACTACGTGGACGCCAACCTGCGCGAGCCGGGCACGATCGTCCGCGAGGCCGGGAAGACCCTGGACTTCGACCGGCCCGTCGCCCTCATGCTGATGGGCATCCTGGGTCACATCGAGGACCACGACGAAGCCCGCTCGATCGTCCGGCAGCTGGTGGACGCCCTGCCCCCCGGCAGCTACCTCGTGCAGTACGACTCGACCGACACCAGCGAGGACTACGTCCGCGCCATCCAGCAGTACAACGACGGCGGTTCGGTCCCGTACATCCTGCGCAGCCCCGAGCAGATCGCGCGCTACTTCGACGGCCTGGAACTGCTCGAACCGGGCGTGGCCTCCTGCTCGCGCTGGCGCCCCGACGCGGCGGCCCTGGGCCTCCCCGCCGAGGTGCACCAGTACGGCGGCGTCGCCCTCAAACGCTGAACCGCCCGGCGGCTCAGGTCTCCTGAAGGATGCGGTGCAGGATGGTCGGAGTCTCGTCCGGCGACTCGGCTTCGACCACCAGCCGGTTCATGGCGTCCCAGTAGCACTCGATGTCGGCCGGCCGGTCGGGGTAGAGCGCGGTGGTGAGCTGCTCCAGGCAGACCACGTCGGGCAACTGCCCGCCGGGCAGCCGCAGAATGGTGACCGGACCGCCCTCGGCCGCGTGCGCGCCGGCCACGAACGGCAGGATCTGCACCGTGACGTGCGGGAGCCGGCACATCTCGATGAGATGCCTGAGCTGGTCCCGCATCACACGGATACCGCCCACCGGGCGGCGCAGCGCCGCCTCGTCGATCACGGCCCACAGCTGGGTCGCCGGCTCCCGGTGCAGGATCCGCTGGCGGGCCATCCGCAGCGCGACGCGGCGGTCGGTCTCCGCCGCACCGGCATCCGGGTGGGCGAGCCGGACGCCGGCCCGGGCGTAGTCGGCGGTCTGCAGCAGACCGGGGACGCGCTGGACCCGGAAGCAGCGGATGAGGCTCGCCGCCTGCTCGGCCCCGAGGTAGGTCTGCGTCCAGGCGGGCACGACATCGCTGTAGTGGCGCCACCAGGCGGGGGTGTTGGCCTGCTCGGCGAGCGCCAGCAGGGTGGCCCGCTCTGCCTCGTCCGTGACGCCGTAGAGGGTGAGCAGATCGGCGACGTCACGCAGTTTGAAGCCGTGGCGGCCGGCCTCCATACGGCTGATCTTGGAGGGGGAGGCACGGATGACGTGCCCGGCGTCCGCCCGGCCGATGCCCCGTTCCTCCCGCAGCCCGCGCAGCCGGGCGCCGAGGGCGAGGCGCGGCACCATGGGCCCGGTGCACCCGCCGTCCAGGGTCCCGCTGCCGGTCGTCGTGCGTGCGGCCTCTTCGGTGCCCATGGGCATCTCTCCCGGTGCGAGCGTTGCGTCCGACCATCCTAGGGGGCGCCCGGCAACGTCAAGAGCCCTGTGACGCGGGCATGTTCGCACGCGGTGTGGGGCCGCCGAAGGGAAGGTGGAGGGTCCGTGAGGCAAGCAGCCAGTTCCCGTCGCCCACCCGGCGGAACGTGTCCTCGTAGTGCCCGATCCGGACCGGCGGCCCGGCCGGGACGACACCGCCCTCGTAGCCGTCGACGCGGTACGTCGTGAAGTAGGAGACCGCCTGCGCCGGCCACTGGCAGAGGCCGTCCTCCTTTTCTAACACTCCTTGCGCGGCCGGGTACGTCTACGCCGCCGCGTACGTCACCGGGTCGCTCCCCGGCACCGCCTCCGCCCGGCCCAGCTTCACCAGCCGCCGCAGATGCGCCTCGGCCTCCGAGACGGCGATGGTGCGGGAACCGTACGGGATCTCGGCCCAGGGGCGGTTCCACTCCATGCGCTCGGCGAGCTGCCAGGGGGTGAGGGGCTCGGCGAGCAGCGCCAGCAGGGCGGTCAGGCGGGACTCGTGGTGGGTGAGCAACTCGCGTACGCGGCCGGCGGCGTCGGAGAACGGGTGCTGGTGGGCCGGGAGGACCTCGGCGGGGGCCAGCCGCCCGACGCGCTCCAGGGAGTCGAGGTAGTCGCCGAGGGGGTCGGTGACCGTGGCGTCGTCCGGATCCTCGTAGAGGCCGATGTGCGGGGTGATCCCGGGCAGCAGGTGGTCGCCGGAGAACAGGCGCCCCCGGCCCGGGAGTTGCGCCGGGTGGGTCTCCTCCAGGTGGAGGCAGACGTGGCCGGGTGTGTGCCCCGGCGTCCAGATCGCGCGCAGGCGGCGGCCGGGCAGCTCCAGGAGTTCGCCGGGGACGATGTCGCGGTCGGGCAGGGCGGGGGAGAGGCCGGGCAGGGTGCGGCGGCGGGGCTGCCGCAGGGGTGCGACGTGTTCCTCGGGGGCACCGGCCGCGGTGAGCTTGGCCGCCATGTAGGTGAACCAGCGTTCGGGGCGGGCCTCCCGGGTCCGCCGTACGACCGCGGTGTCCGCCGCGTGCATCGCGATCCACGCGCCCGACGCCTCCCGGACCCGGCCGGACAGGCCGTGGTGGTCCGGGTGGTGGTGGGTGATGACCACGCCGTGTATCTCGGCCGCGGAAGTGCCGCAGGCCGTGAGGCCCCGCGCGAGGGTGTCCCAGGACTCCGGGTCGTCCCAGCCGGTGTCGATCAGCACCGGGCCGCGGTCGGTGTCGACGACGTACACCAGCGTGTGGCCGAGCGGGTTGTCCGGGATCGGGACCCGCAGCGACCGGACGCCTCCGCCGTGATCGGTCACCTGTGTCATGGGCTCCCCTGTCGCCGGCTCCCCGTCACTATAACTAGAACGGGTTCCAATGGGGGTCCCCCGGTGCTGCGCGGTCCGTGGACTCCTCGGGGCGGGGCTGGTATCAGTGGGCATATCTGATGAACCGTCAGAGAACGCTCCCGGGGAGGCAGTCGGCCATGACCGAACTCGTGGAACACGGACAGCTGTTCATCGGCGGGGAGTTGACCGACCCCCTGGGCCAGGACGTCATCGAGGTGGTCTCACCGCACACCGAGGAGGTCATCGGGCGCGTCCCGCACGCCTCGACGGCGGATGTGGACCGGGCCGTGGCGGCGGCCCGGCGCGCGTTCGACGAGGGCCCTTGGCCGCGCATGAGCCTCGACGAACGGATCGAGGTCGTGGGCCGCATCAAGGACGCCGTCGCCCTCCGGCACGACGAGATCGCCCGCGTGATCTCCGCCCAGAACGGCTCGCCGTACTCCTGGAGCGTCCTCGCCCAGGCGCTCGGCGCGGTGATGGTCTGGGACTCGGCCATCACCGTCGCCCGGAACTTCACCCACGAGGAGCGGCGCGACGGCGTGCTGGGCCGGATCCTCGTCCGGCGCGAGCCCGTCGGGGTCGTGGCCGCCGTGGTCCCCTGGAACGTCCCGCAGTTCGTCGCCGCCGCCAAGCTGGCCCCGGCCCTGCTCACCGGATGCACGGTCGTCCTCAAGCCCTCGCCCGAGTCGCCGCTCGACGCCTACCTGCTCGGCGAGATCGCCCGCGAGGCCGGGCTGCCGGAGGGCGTGCTGTCGATCCTGCCCGCCGACCGGGAGGTCAGCGAGTACCTGGTCGGGCACCCCGGCGTCGACAAGGTGTCCTTCACCGGGTCGGTCGCGGCCGGCAAGCGCGTGATGGAGGTCGCCGCCCGCAACCTCACCCGCGTGACGCTCGAACTGGGCGGCAAGTCGGCGGCCGTCGTGCTGCCCGACGCGGACATCGAGACGGCCGTGGCGGGCATCGCCCCGGCGGCCTGGATGAACAACGGGCAGGCCTGTGTGGCCCAGACCCGCATCCTCCTGCCGCGCTCCCGCTACGACGAGTTCGCCGACGCCCTCGCCGCCGCGGCGGGCGCACTGACGGTCGGCGACCCGCTGGACCCGGCGACCCAGGTGGGCCCGCTGGTGGCCCGGCGGCAGCAGCAGCGCAACCTCGACTACATCCGCATCGGGCAGGAGGAAGGCGCCAAGATCCTCACCGGCGGCGGACGCCCGGCCGGCATGGACCGCGGCTGGTACGTCGAGCCGACCCTCTTCGGCGACGTCGACAACTCCATGCGCATCGCCCGCGAGGAGATCTTCGGCCCGGTGATCTGCCTGCTGCCCTACGACGACGAGTCCGACGCCGTGAAGATCGCCAACGACTCCGACTACGGGCTGAGCGGCAGCGTCTGGACGGCGGACGTCGAGCACGGCATCGACATCGCGCGCCAGGTCCGCACGGGCACGTACTCCGTCAACACCTTCAGCCTGGACATGCTCGGCCCCTTCGGCGGCTACAAGAACTCGGGGCTGGGGCGGGAGTTCGGGCCCGAGGGGTACGGCGAGTACCTGGAGTACAAGATGATCCATCTGCCGGCGCAGGCCTAGCCATGGGCGACCGCTGGCACGTCGAGGTCGACCGCTCCCTGTGCATCGGCTCGGCGCAGTGCCTCCACCACGCGCCGGACGGCTTCCGCCTGGACGCCGCCCGCCAGTCCCGTCCCACCGCCCCGGACATGGACGCGAACGAGCGGGTGCTGGAGGCGGCCGAATGCTGCCCGGCGGAGGCGATCACCATCACGCTGGGGGACAGCGGGGAGGCGGTGTTCCCGCCGGACGAGTAGCGCCCGTAGTGCCGTAGCGCCCGAAAAATCATGGAACGAGGGGTTTCATTCCCTTGCGGGCGTTCTATCCTGGAAATCGGCCTACGAGATGAGTGAGGGAGTCCGACCGGAGTAGCCGACGTCGGCGGGAAGTGAAGTTAGGGCTTCCGCTGGTGCCGACTGCGACGGTAGGGCTGAGAGGCCGGAAGGACGCAGGGCCGCAAGGCCGGGCGACCGGAAGGCGACCCCCATCACCTGATCCGGACCATGCCGGCGAAGGGAACCCGTCTCGTAGGTCCTTGGTGTGTCCGGGGGGGCTACGGAGTGGCCGGTGCCGTCAGGTCGATCAGGCGGCACACCGTCTCGATGTCGATCTTCACCTGGGCGATCGAGGCGCGGCCCGACAGCCAGGTGATCAGCGCGGAGTGCCAGGTGTGCTCGATGACCCGGACCGCCGAGAGCTGCTCCGGGGTCGGGTTCTCCTGGCCCATCGCGTCCAGGATGATCGCCGTCGTCTGGCGGGAGACCTGGTCCACCTCGGGGCTCACGCTGCGGTCGGCGAAGGTGAGGGCGCGGACCATCGCGTCGGCCAGGTGCGGCTCGCGCTGGAGGGCGCGGAAGGCCCGCATCAGCGTCTCCGCGACCCGCTCGGCCGCCGTCTCGCCCTGTGGGGGCTTCTTCCGCAGCGTGCCGTGCATGTGCTCCAACTGGTCCTGCATCGTGGCGACCAGCAGATGGATCTTGGACGGGAAGTAGCGGTACAGCGTGCCGAGCGCCACCTGCGAGGACTCCGCGACCTCGCGCATCTGCACGGCGTCGAAGCCGCCCCGGCTGGCCAGCTGCGCACTCGCGTGCAGGATGCGGCGGCGGCGGGCCTCCTGCCGCTCCGTGAGGGGCGGGGAGGCGGGGGCTGCCGCTCCGGCTTCCACCTTGGCCGGCTTGTTCACCTTGGCGCTCACCTTGGCTTCCGCGGGCATGTGTCGGTCCCGTTCCGTGACCGTCCGTGAGGACGAGTGATCACACAGCATGGCACGGCGCCGGTCGTGGCGTGAATCACCTGATCCACTGCTCACAGCACCCCTACCTGCCGGTAGATTCAGAGCCTCCGAACGATCAAGTCTGAAACTTGTTCTAGATTAGCGTCCCGGCGTAATCTCGCGGGACAGTGCAGGGAGAAGGGGGCCCAGAGTGACCGCTGAGGCCAGTCAGGCCGGGGCTACGGAGGGCCCCGCCGCCGACGGCTTGCGACCGCTCCACATCGCGCTCCTCACCTATAAAGGGAACCCGTTCTGCGGCGGACAGGGCGTCTATGTCCGGCATCTCTCCCGCGAACTGGCCCGCCTCGGCCACCGGGTCGAGGTCATCGGCGCCCAGCCGTACCCCGTCCTCGACGAGGGCTACGACGGGCTGAGCCTCACCGAGCTGCCCAGCCTCGACCTGTACCGCCAGCCGGACCCCTTCCGCACGCCGGGGCGCGGCGAGTACCGCGACTGGATCGACGCGCTGGAAGTCGCGACGATGTGGACGGGCGGCTTCCCGGAACCGCTGACCTTCTCGCTGCGCGCCCGCCGCCACCTGCGCGCCCGCCGCGGCGAGTTCGACGTCGTGCACGACAACCAGACCCTCGGCTACGGCCTGCTGGGCGATGTCGGCGCGCCCCTGGTGACGACCGTCCACCACCCCATCACCGTCGACCGGCAGCTGGAGCTGGACGCGGCGGAGGGCCGGAAGCGGCGCCTGTCGGTGCGGCGCTGGTACGCCTTCACGCGCATGCAGAAGCGCGTCGCGCGCCGGCTCCCGTCCGTGCTCACCGTGTCCGGCACCTCGCGGCAGGAGATCATCGACCACCTCGGTGTCCGGCGGGACCGCATCCACGTGGTCCACATCGGCGCCGACACCGACCTGTTCTCGCCCGACCCCTCGGTGCCGGTCGTGCCGGGCCGGATCGTGACGACGTCCAGCGCGGACGTGCCGCTGAAGGGCCTGGTGCACCTCGTCGAGGCCCTGGCCAAGGTGCGTACCGAGCACCCCGGCGCCCATCTCGTCGTCGTCGGCAAGCGCCCCACCGAAGGACCGGTCGCCCAGGCGATGGAGCGCTACGGCCTCGCCGGGGCCGTCGAGTTCGTCAAGGGCATCACCGACGCGGAACTCGTCGACCTCGTGCGCTCGGCGCAGGTCGCCTGCGTGCCGTCGCTCTACGAGGGCTTCTCGCTCCCGGCCGCCGAGGCCATGGCGACGGGCACGCCGCTGCTCGCCACGACCGGCGGGGCCATACCCGAGGTCGCCGGCCGCGACGGTGAGACGTGCCTGGCGGTACCGCCCGGCGACGCGGGCGCGCTCGCCGCGGGCCTGGGCCGGCTGCTGGGCGACGCGGAGCTGCGCGCCCGGCTCGGCGCGGCCGGACGGGAACGCGTGCTCCGGCACTTCACCTGGGCCAGGGCCGCGGAGGGCACGGTGGCCCGCTACCGCGAGGCCATCGAGCGGGCCGGGGTCCGCACCGTCCCGCGGGCTCCCGGGCATCCGGCCCCCTCGACAGGTGCCGTGGCCGTAGCCCCGGCAGGCACAGCAGGTGCTGCCTCGGCAGCCCCGGCAGATGTAGAAGGCGTCAACTCCGAAAGCAGGGCCACGTGCTGACCGTCGACTTCTCCCGGTTCCCGCTCGCCCCGGGCGACCGCGTCCTGGACCTCGGCTGCGGTGCCGGCCGGCACGCCTTCGAGTGCTACCGGCGGGGCGCGCAGGTCGTGGCGCTGGACCAGAACGCCGACGAGATCCGCGAGGTCGCCAAGTGGTTCGCGGCGATGAAGGAGGCCGGCGAGGCCCCCGAGGGCGCCACCGCCACGGCCATGGAGGGCGACGCCCTCGCGCTGCCCTTCCCCGACGAGTCCTTCGACGTCGTGATCATCTCCGAGGTGATGGAGCACATCCCCGACGACAAGGGCGTCCTCGCGGAGATGGTGCGGGTGCTCAAGCCCGGCGGGCGCATCGCCGTCACCGTCCCGCGCTACGGGCCCGAGAAGGTCTGCTGGGCCCTCTCCGACGCCTACCACGAGGTCGAGGGCGGCCACATCCGCATCTACAAGGCCGACGAGCTGGTGGAGAAGATCCGCGAGGCCGGCCTGGAGCCGTACGGCACGCACCACGCGCACGCCCTGCACTCGCCCTACTGGTGGCTCAAGTGCGCGTTCGGCGTCGACAACGACAAGGCGCTGCCGGTGCGGGCGTACCACAAGCTGCTCGTCTGGGACATCATGAAGAAGCCGCTGGCCACCCGGGTCGCCGAGCAGGCGCTGAACCCGCTGATCGGCAAGAGTTTCGTGGCGTACGCGACCAAGCCGCACCTCCCCCGGGTGGACGCCAAGTGACGACCCCCCGGACAGAACACCTCGTCCTGCCCGGGGTCCTCACCGCCGGGCAGGCCGCCGCGACCGTCGCCGGCATCCTCGCCGTGCAGCGCGAGGACGGCGCGATCCCCTGGTTCCGGGGGCACCACCTCGACCCGTGGGACCACGTCGAGGCCGCCATGGCCCTCGACACGGCCGGTGAGCACGAGGCCGCGGAGCGCGCCTACCTGTGGCTGGCCCGGCACCAGAACGAGGACGGCTCCTGGTACGCCGCCTACACCGACGGCGATCCCGACGCGGTCACCGACCGGGGCCGGGAGACCAACTTCGTCGCCTACATAGCCGTCGGCGTCTGGCACCACTACCTCTCCACCGGCGACGACGCGTTCCTGGACCGGATGTGGCCGGCGGTGTACGCGGCGGTGGAGTTCGTGCTCCGCCTCCAGCAGCCCGGCGGGCAGATCGGCTGGCGGCGCGACGACGACGGTACGCAGACGGCGGACGCCCTGCTGACGGGCAGCTCCTCCATCCACCACGCGCTGCGCTGCGCCCTGGCCATCGCCGAGCAGCGCGAAGAGGCCCAACCGGACTGGGAGTTGGCGGCGGGTGCGCTGCGGCACGCCATACGCCACCACCCCGAGCGGTTCCTCGACAAGAACCGGTACTCGATGGACTGGTACTACCCGGTGCTCGGCGGTGCGCTGACCGGGGCGGAGGCCAAGGCCCGGATCGAGGAGGACTGGGACCGGTTCGTCGTCCCCGGGCTGGGCGTGCGGTGTGTGGTTCCCAACCCGTGGGTGACGGGCGGTGAGTCGGCCGAACTCGCGCTCGCGCTGTGGGCGATGGGGGAGTCCGACCGAGCGCTGGAGATCCTGCAGTCGATCCAGCACCTGCGGGATCCGGAGAGCGGGCTGTACTGGACCGGGTACGTGTTCGACGACGACGCGGTCTGGCCGCGGGAGCTGACCACGTGGACCGCGGGGTCGTTGTTGCTGGCCGTGGCCGCGCTCGGGGGGCACGAGGCCACGTGCCAGGTGTTCGGTGGTGCGGAGTTGCCTGTCGGGCTCGAGTCGGACTGCTGCGCCTAGGAGCTCGGGGGGCGTCGCCTGTTGTGCGGGCGCGGGTAGTGCGTGGTCGATCGCGCAGTTGCCCGCGCCCCTGAGGCATCAATGCCGGTGTGCTCGATTGGCGATGGCGTGGCCGATGAACAGGTACACCACCGCTGCCAGGCCGTAGCCGCAGACCACTCGGGCCCACGCCTCGTCGAAGGTGAACAGGTCGTGCGACCAGCCGGCGAGCCAGCGGGCCGCGTCGTGGATGAACTGGACGAACGAGTTGCCCGGGTTGGCATCCAGCAGGTACATCAGGATCCAGAGACCCAGGATCAGGGCCATGATGTCGGCCACGACCGCGACGATCGTGCCGGCTTGATTCGCACCGTTGCGATATCGAGGGGACATACTCTCCGGATTGCCCTTGAACTCTGGATGAAACCCGGCCAGGTGAGCCACCCTCCACCGGTCTCCTCCGTGCGCTTCCCCGTACGGCCAACCCACGTTCCCTGACAGGGCGTTCGGGGTACACCGGCATCACCGACGATCCTGGCCCGGCCAGTCGGGGAGAACGTCGGTGTCACGGGGGGAGCATGCAGGTGTCCGTGAACAGACCCGCCACCGCTGAGCCGCGGTTGACCGTCACCAGACCCCCGCGCCGGCGTCTGCGCAGAGCGCTGGCGTCGGCGCTGCCCGTCCCGGTCGTCGGGCTGGCCCTGCTCGTGGCCTCCGGGAACCTGCTGCTGCCGCTGCGGCAGGTGGTCACCGTGGAGGCCAAGATGGCCTCGAAGAGGGACTTCTTCCAGGACCCCGTGGTCGAGCGGCTGCTGATGAAGCACGGCTTCCGGGTGCACATCACCAACATGGGCTCGCGGGAGATCGCCAAGCAGGACTACGAGGGATACGACGTCGTCTTCCCCTCCGGCCAGCCGGCCGCCGACCTGATCAGCCGGGAGCGCGCCCGGGCGAACCGTCCGGTGCTGCTGTACCGCCCGTTCGTCAGCCCCATCGTGCTGGCCACCTACCGGGACTACGCCGAGGTGCTCACGGCGGAAGGCGCCGCGAAGCGCCTGCCGGGCCCGGCAGGCAGACCGATGTACTACACCCTCGACATGCGGAAGTTCCTCGATCTGGCCCGGGGCAAGAGGGCGAACGTCCGGCGTGACCCCGGTAACGGCTACCGCTGGGACGAGATCGACCGCGACGACCGCGTCCGCAACGGCAACAAGATCCTCGCCCAGACCTCGGACATCTGCGAATCCAATTCCGCCGGCACCTACCTCGGACTCGTGGCCTTCGTCGAGCACGGGAACGACGCGCCGGACAGCGAGGCCGAGGCGGAGCAGCTCGCCCGGAAGATCAAGCCGCTCCTCGTCGAACAGGGCCTGCCGTCGTCCGAACGGGCCGAAACGTATCTGTCGCCCGACGGGCAGAGCATCGCCCCGGTGACGGTGATCTACGAGCACCAGTTCCTCGCCCACCAGATCGGGCACGAGGCCGACAAGGGCACGACCGACGACGAGCGCGTCCTGCTCTACCCGTCCACACGCTTCGTCACCGAACCCCAGCTCGTCGCGCTGACCGGCGAGGGCGCCCGGCTCGGCGAACTCGTCGCCGAGGACCCCGAACTGCAGCACCGGGCAATGGAGTTGGGCTTCCGGGCCCGCAGCGCCACCGGCGGCGCCACCGGCGACGAACTCACCCGGTTCCTCACCGAGCGGCAGATCCCGGTGCCCACCACTTCCTCCGACGACACCCGGGCGGTGCTGCCCAGTCTGCCCCTGCTGGAGAAGATGATCGAGATCGTCGGCGACTGCCCGGACCGGGCGGACAGCCGGTGAGGCGCGGCTGGGGTCTGCCGGCCCTCTGCCTCGCCCTCGTCGCCGGCCTCCTCACCGCCTGCTCGGGCGACGGAGGTGACGACACGGTCCGGCTGCGCGTGCTCGCCGGTCCCGATCTCGCCGTACTCGCGCCGCTGCTCGGGGAGTTGAAGGACGAGACCGGTGTCGACCTGCGTCTGGACCACCGGGCCGACGCCGAGACCAAGGCCCCGGACCGCGGCCGGTACGACCTCGCGTGGCTGTCCTCGGACAGCTATCTGCGTCTCACCGACAAGAACGCGATCCGGGGGCTGCAGCGCACGCCCACCATGACGTCCCCCGTCGTCATCGGCCTGAAGCCGGACGTGGCCCGGCGGCTTCGCGCCCAGGTGCCCGGCTCCCGGCTCAGCTGGGCCGACATCGCCGACGCCGCCGCCACCGGCACCGTCCGCTTCGGCATGGCCGACCCCCGGCACGCCGGCAGCGGACTCGCCGCCCTCGTGGGGGTCGCCACCGCCGCGGCCGGCACCGGGGCCGCGCTGCGCCCCGAGGACGTCTCCTGCGACCGGCTGCGCGGCTTCCGCTCCGGCCAGACCCTCACCGCCGACACCGGCCCCGCCCTGGCCGACGCCTACGTCGATCACCAGGACGAGGCGAACGCCCTCATCACGTACGAGTCCGACCTGCTCGCCCTCAACGCCACCGGCCGCCTCGACGAACGCCTGGAGATCATCCGTCCCCAGGACGGCACGGTCCTGGCGGACTTCCCGCTGCTCCTGCTGAACCCGGCCCACCGCCCCGCGTACGACAAGGTCACGCAGTGGCTGCGGCGCGACTCGGTGCAGCGGCAGATCATGCGGCACACGCTGCGCCGTCCCGTGAACACGACGGTCACCCGGGAGGCGCGGCTGCGCGAACCGGTCGGCAACGCCCTCTTCTACCCCGACCGGCCCGTCGTCCTCGACACCCTGCTCGCGGACTACGGGGACCCCGACCGCCGCACCACGAGCCAGGTGGTGTTCCTGCTCGACTTCTCCGGCTCGATGCGCGGCGCCCGGATGGCCGCCCTGCGCGAGGCCTTCGCCGGACTCAGCGGCGCGGACCCCACCGCCTCCGGCAAGTTCACCCGCTTCCACCGGGGCGAGCGGCTCACCGTCGTCCGGTTCGGCGGCCGGGTGCTGGGGGAGAAGACCGTCACCGTCACCGGCCCGAAGGACCTGACGGCCCTCGCCGGCACCGTCGCGCGGGGCTCCTACGGCGACGCCACCGCCGTGTGGTCCGCCCTCGACCACGGCTACCGCACCGCCGCCCGCGAACTGTCCGCCGACCCCGACCGCTCCGTCTCACTCGTCCTGATGACCGACGGCGAGAACAACGCCGGCCTGCCCTATGCGGAGTTCGTACGCCGTCACCAGGCGCTGCCCGCCGCCGTGCGCACCGCCGTCCACACCTACGCGGTCCACTTCGGCGAGGCCGACGCCGGCGAGCTGCGGAGTGCGGCGGCGAGAACGGGCGGACGGATGGTGGAGGCCGCCGACTCGTCCCTTTCCGAGGCTTTCAAGGAGATCCGTGGCTGTCACTGACGCACTGTGGTGGAGCCTTTGGTGGCCGTGGATGACGGTCTGGCTGGCGACGGCCGCCGGCGCGGTGGTGCTCGCGGTGGTCCTGGTGCGCCACGCCCGGGAGCGCCGCAGGCACCTGCGGCGCTGGCAGTCGGCGTACAGCATCTGCCTGTATCTGGACGAGCAGGCGGTGATGGACTTGTACGAGCTCGGCAACTACCGGTCCGCGCTGGAGGAGGCCGTCGAGCTGCGGACGAAGGTCGACACGAGTGTCGGCTTCTGGAGCCGGATGCTGACCTGGCTGTTCCGCTTCCGGCTGAAGCGGGACGTCAGCCAGGAGACGTTCCGCAAGTTCGTGCGCAAGGACAAGCCGATCAACGTGATCGGCGTGGTCATGGAGGCCTTCGACCGGGCCGACGCCATCGTCCATGCCGACCTGACCACGCTGACGGTCGTGCCGAACCGGAACCTCGCCGACAACCTGGCGGACGGCCGTGCGGTGACGCTGAGCCGCATCGGCGAATTCGTCTCGGTCAAAGGGGTGTTCACGCGCGTGCCGGAGGTGGCGGAGGGATTCGTCCTGCGGGCCGAGTACGGCGCCGAACGGCCCCCGGTGTACATGCGCGTCGTGGCCGCCGGGGACGCGCGCCGCTCCATCCCGGCCGGCACCTTCACGGCCCGCTGCCTGGGCAAGATGACGGGCTGGCGCGAGGACACCCGCGAGGTGACGCTGGAGGCGATCGCGATCTTCTGGTGACCGCCGTCGCTCACCGGGAGTTGAGTTCGGCGAGCACGCGCAGGGAGTGCGGGTCGGGGGCGAGCGCCAGAAGGTCGGTCACCGGCCCCTTGCGCCACGACTCCAGCCGTTCGGCGATGCGTTCACGCGGGCCGACCAGGGAGATCTCGTCGGCGAAGGCGTCGGGGACGGCGAGCACGGCCTCCTCCCGGCGGCCGTCGAGGAACAGCCGCTGGATCCGGCGGGCTTCGTCCTCGTAGCCCATGCGGGCCATCAGGTCGGCGTGGAAGTTGCGGGCCGCGTGGCCCATGCCGCCGATGTAGAAGCCGAGCATCGTCTTCACGGGCAGCAGGCCCTCGGCGACGTCGTCGCAGACCCGGACCTGTGCCATCGGCGCGACCAGGAACCCTTCGGGCAGCTCCGCGAGGGCCGGGCCGTAGACCTCCGGCCGGGTCGGTGACCAGTACAGCGGCAGCCAGCCGTCGGCGATCCGGGTCGTCTGGGCGACGTTCTTCGGGCCCTCGGCGCCCAGCAGGACCGGCAGGTCCGGGCGGAGCGGGTGGGTGATCGGCTTGAGGGGTTTGCCGAGACCCGTCGCGTCCGGGCCCCGGTAGGGGTGGGAGTGGAAGCGGCCCGCCAGTTCGACGGGGGCCTCGCGGCGCAGCACCTGCCGCAGGACGTCGACGTACTCGCGGGTGGCCGTGAGCGGCGAGGCGGGAAATGGGCGGCCGTACCAGCCTTCGACGACCTGCGGGCCGGAGAGGCCGAGGCCCAGCATCATGCGGCCGCCGGAGAGGTGGTCCAGGGTGAGGGCGTGCATCGCGGTCGTGGTGGGTGACCGGGCCGCCATCTGCGCGACGGCCGTGCCCAGCCGGATGCGGGAGGTGTGGGCCGCGATCCAGGTGAGCGGGGTGAACGCGTCCGAGCCCCAGGACTCCGCCGTCCACACGGAGTCGTAGCCGAGCCGCTCGGCCTCCTGCGCGAGGGGCACATGGCCCCGGGAGGGGCCGCGGCCCCAGTAGCCGAGCGCGAGACCGAGCCGCATGCCTGCCTCCTGACGGTGAGTCAGCTGACGGAGGACTGTACGGCAACGGCCCCCCGCCCGGAAGGGCGAGGGGCCGTGCGAGAGGGGTGCGGGCTCAGCCGCGCTGGATGCCCGACGTGTCCTGCAGGACACCGCGGCGGCCGTCCTGCGTCTGGGCGACCAGGGCCGCGCCGCGCTGCTCGACGGCCAGGTACCAGGTACCCGGGGCGAGTTCGGCGATCGGCGTCGGCGAGCCGTCCTCCGCGAACAGCGGTCGCGGCACCGGCACCGCGAACCAGAACGGGGAGAAGTCCCCGGCCGGCTGCTGCGGCTGCGGCTGGGCCTGCGCCTGCTGGGGCTGACCGCCGAACGGCTGCCCGGGCTGCCCCGGCTGCGGCTGGCCGTAACCGCCGGGCTGCTGGGCGCCCGGGTAGCCGTAACCACCGGGGGGCTGCGCGCCGTAGGGCTGCGGGGAGGCCGGGCGGGGGGCCGGGAGCAGGGCGCCCTTGAGGGCCGGGACGAGGGGGGTGGCGAGGGCGGCGGCGGCCATCAGCAGCGTGGCGACGAGGGCGAGGATGATGCCGATACCGGGGCTCGGGGCGCCCTCGCTGCCGTTGTCACCGATGTTGTCGAAGCCACTGGGCACGTCGAAGATGTTGCCCAGCGCGCTCCACGCGGCGAATACCGTGAAGGCGACGCCGAAGGGGACGAGTTCCAGCCCCGCGATCTTCGGGGCCTGCGGCAGGCCCCGGCCGACGACGACGAGCGCGGCGCCGATGATCCCGGCCAGCACGACGCTGAACACGACCGGGCCGCTGCCCCACAGGCTGGGGAGGTCGACGCTGTCGGGGACATTGTCGAACGAGTAGAGGTCGAGGAACGACGCGATCAACAGCAATACCGCTGCTCCGATCACCACGCCGTCGCCCCGAGTGAGGGAGCGGATATTCACTTCAGGTCCTTCGTAGGTCGTCTCATCGTCGGTAGAGGCGTCGCTGTCACCATGCCGCCGTCCGGACTCGGTGTGAAGCGCGGGGGTGGCCCCTCATCGTAAGGAGGACCCTATCGTCCGCCAGGTCAGGGTGTCCGCCGGGATCTGCCGGCCTCGGACTACCCGCGCAGAAAACTCACGATTCCCTCGGAGATCCCTTGCGCCGCCTTCTGTCGCCAAGCGCCGCTGGTGAGCAACGCAGCGTCCTTGCTATCGCGCATGTTGCCGCACTCGATGAACACCTTGGGAACCGTTGACAGATTGAGACCGCCCAGGTCCTTACGCGTGACGAGTCCGCCGCCGTCGCCGGCGTAGTTGGAGGGCGCGCTGCCGGTGACCGCGACGAAGCGGCCCGCGACGCGCTCGCCGAGGTCGCGGGAGGGACCGACGATCGCCCGGGTGTCCGCGGCACCCGAGTGGACCGCACCGGGCAGGATCACGTGGAAGCCGCGGTTGCCGGCGCCCGAACCGTCCGCGTGGACCGAGACCACGGCATCCGCCTTCGCCTCGTTGCCGATCCGGGCCCGCTCGTCCACGCACGGCCCGTACGGCCGGTCGGCGTCCTGCGTCAGCTTCACCGTGGCGCCCTGCTTCTCCAGCAGCGTGCGCAACCGGTGCGCCACGTCCAGCGTGAACTTCGCCTCGGTGTAACCGTCGTTGGTGGACGTGCCCGTGGTGTCGCACTCCTTCGAGTTCGTCCCGATGTCCACCTGGCGGTTGATCTCGGACGCGTGCTGGAAGTTGCCCGGGTTGTGCCCCGGGTCGATGACGACGACCTTGCCCTTGAGCGGGCCGGTGGCGGCGGGCGCGGAGGCCGAGGACGTGCCGGTGGGCTCCGGGGAGGCGCTCGGCTCCTTGGCGTCGTCGGAGGGCACGCTCGACGCGGCGGGCGAGGAGGACCGTACGCTCGCCTGCCCCGAGCCCCCGTCGTCCCCCGAACCGCCCACCGTCTCGTACACCAGCCAGCCGAGCAGCGCCCCCGGCACCAGCGCGGCGAGCGCGACGGTCAGGGGCCCGCGGCGGGGGCGGCGGTTCTGGGGAGGTTCGAAGTCCGGGCCTGCGTACGACACGCTGCCACCCTAGCGGCCACGCGCGGGGGCGGCGGGCCGCGGACGGCCCGGCGGTGTGGCGGCTACGTCCCGTTCCCGCCGGCGTCGCCGTGCCGTACCGCCTCCTTCACCCGCGCCTCCACCTCCTGGCGCGGTGTGCCCTCCTGCTTCGCGTAACCGGTCACGGCCGCCTGGACGTCGCGGGCGAGATCGCGCCAGGCGCGCCAGGCCGTCTCCCAGGTGGTGGTCTGCTGGTCGCTCCACTTGGTCTGGGTGGGCGGCCCGTACGCGTCCTGCAGATGACGCACGCGGGCGTACGCCTCGTCCGCCGCGCGCTGCTTCTCCACGAGCTCTGCGAAGGTGTGTGCCACGCGCCCGGATCCTTGGGCAGTGACGGCCGCCCGCCGACGCGCCACGCCGCCCGTGGGCCGACCGGGCGGGGGTGCGCGGGGCGCAGTTCACCCGCCCAGCCGTTCCCTCAGATGCCCGGGCCCGTGCGGCGCAGGACGCGCAGCGAGTCCGTCGCCGAGACCTCCGTGAAGGCGCCTGAGGCGAGCGCCCGGAGGTAGACGCGGTACGGGGCCTGGCCGGTGAACTCGTCCTGCGGGTCGGGGAAGACGTCGTGGATGAGCAGCAGGCCGCCCTCGGCGACGTGCGGGGCCCAGCCCTCGTAGTCGGCGCCTGCGTGCTCGTCGGTGTGGCCGCCGTCGATGAAGACGAACCCCAGCGGCGTACGCCAGAACGCGGCGATCCGCGGAGAACGCCCGACCAGCGCGACCACGTGGTCCTCCAGGCCCGCCTTGTGGAGCGTGCGGCGGAACGCGGGCAGCGTGTCCATCAGCCCGACCTCCGGGTCGACGGTCTCCGGGTCGTGGTACTCCCAGCCCGGCTGCTGCTCCTCGCTGCCGCGGTGGTGGTCGACGGTGAGCGCGCTGACCCCGGCCCCGCGGGCCGCGTCGGCGAGCAGGATCGTGGACCGGCCGCAGTAGGTGCCGACCTCCAGCAGCGGCAGCCCGAGCCGCCCGGCCTCCACGGCCGCCGCGTACAACGCCAGCCCCTCGCCGACGGGCATGAACCCCTTCGCCGCTTCGAACGCGGCCAGGATCTCGGGCTTCGGGGCCGCGGGCATGGGGTTCCTCTCGGTCGTACGACGGACAGGGCGCCATCGTGCCGTACCCCCTGCCGCGAGGACGACAGGGGGTACCGGTGAGGAGCAGGGGTGGGCGGGGGAGTCAGGCGGAGACCGTCTCGCCCGGCAGCGGCAGGTCCAGGTCGACCGGGCGCTCGTCGCCCGCGTGGGTCGCGGACGAGGCGAGCGGGCCGTGCCCCTGGGCGCGGGCGGCCACGACGTAGGAGCCCTGCGCGGGGACGGCGAGCGCGTAGCTGCCGTCCTCGGCGGAGAGCGTCGCCCCGGCCTGGCGGCCGCGGCGGTCGATGAGCGTGACCTTGGCGCGGGCGACCGGGGAGCCGTCGGCGTCCAGCACCCGGCCGCGGAAACCGCGCAGGACCCGCTCGGCGCGCTCCAGCGCCGCGTCCTCCTCGCTGCTCGCGCGCAACTGCGGCTTGTCCGACGGCCGTCGGCCCGGCAGGAACAGCGCCAGGAGCAGGCCCACGGCCACCGCGCCCGTCGCGATCAGGAAAGAGACCCGGAAGCCGTGCATGGTCGGGATCTCGACACCGCCGACGTTGTTCGCGGTGTTCGCCAGCACCATGCCGATCACGGCGCTCGACACCGACGTGCCGATGGACCGCATCAGGGTGTTGAGGCCGTTCGCCGCACCGGTCTCCGACGCCGGGACCGCGCCCACGATCAGCGCGGGCAGCGAGGAGTAGGCGAGGCCGATGCCCGCGCCCAGCAGCACCGAGATGACCAGGCTCTGCCAGGCGGCGCTCATCAGGCCGAGGCCGGCGCCGTAGCCGATCGCGATGATCAGCAGGCCGAGGATCAGGGTGACCTTGGGGCCGTACTTCGCGGACAGCCGGGCGTAGACGGGCGCCGTGAACATCATCGTCAGGCCGAGCGGCGCGACGAGCAGACCCGCGACGACCATCGACTGGCCGAGGCCGTAGCCGGTGGACGTCGGCAGCTGGAGCAGCTGGGGCAGGACCAGGGAGACAACGTAGAAGGAGACGCCGACCATGATCGAGGCGAGGTTGGTGAAGAGGACGGCGGGACGGGCCGTGGTGCGCAGGTCGACCAGCGGGGCCTTCAGACGCAGTTCCATCACGCCCCACAGCACGAGCACGACCGCCGAGGCGGCGAACAGGCCGAGCGTGGTGCCGGAGGTCCAGCCCCAGTCGCTGCCCTTGGTGATCGGCAGCAGGAACAGGACGAGCCCGGCGGACAGGCCGAGCGCGCCCGGCAGGTCGAAGGAGCCCTCGGCGCGCACCGGGGACTCCGGTACGACGAGGAGGGTCAGGGCGATGGCGAGCGCGCCGAGGCCGGCGGCGCCGTAGAACAGGGCGTGCCAGTCGCTGTGCTGGGCGACGAGGGCGGCGGCGGGCAGGGCGAGGCCGCCGCCGACGCCTATGGAGGAGCTCATCAGGGCCATCGCCGAGCCGAGCTTCTCGCGGGGCAGCATGTCGCGCATCAGGCCGATGCCGAGGGGGATCGCGCCCATCGCGAAGCCCTGGAGCGTACGGCCGGTGATCATGAGCAGCAGATCGCTGGTGAGTGCGCTGACCAGGGCGCCGACGACCATCACGGCCAGACTGAGGATCAGCATGCGGCGCTTGCCGTACAGGTCGCCGAGGCGGCCCATGATGGGGGTGGCCACCGCTCCCGACAGGAGGGTCGAGGTGAGGACCCAGGTGGCGTCGCTGGGGGCGGTGTCCAGCAGTTGCGGCAGATCCTTGATCACCGGAACGAGCAGGGTCTGCATCACCGCGACAACGATGCCCGCGAAGGCGAGCACCGGAACCACGGCCCCGCTCGCTCTGCCGGCGGGGCGGTCTGTCGTCGTCTGCGTCATGTGAGGAAGGCCTCCGGGCCGGGAGCGTCGGGTTACGTGGAGTGGGAACCTTGTATGTCGAGGCAACTATTCCGTTGCTTCGGCACCCTAACGAAAACTTGACCTTTCCTTGGGAAAGGGGCCGCGTATCCGCACGAGGCCCTAGGTCGAAATGCCGATGCGGGGAGCTTGGAGTGGTTGAGAGCATGACACTCATGCTCGAAGCCGCCGAAATGACCCGTACGCCTCGCCGTACCGCGCCTCCCACCTGGCTGGTGGTGGCGCTCACCTGCGCCGGGCAGTTCCTCGTCGTGCTGGACGTGTCCGTCGTCAACGTGGCCCTGCCGTCCATGCGGACCGGGCTCGGGCTCAGCGAGCAGGGCCTGCAGTGGGTCGTGAACGCCTACGCCATCGCCTTCGCCGGGTTCATGCTGCTCGGTGGCCGGGCCGGGGACCTCTACGGCCGCAAGCGGATGTTCCTCGTCGGACTCGGCCTGTTCACGCTGGCCTCCGCGGCCGGCGGACTGGCGCAGGACGACTGGCAGCTGCTGGTGGCACGGGCCGTGCAGGGGCTGGGCGCGGCGGTGCTGGCGCCCTCGACGCTCACGATCCTCATGGCTTCCGTGCCCGAGGGGGCGGCCCGGGCCCGGGCCATCGGGACGTGGACGGCGGTCGGGGCCGGCGGTGGCGCCGCGGGCGGCCTCGTCGGCGGGCTGCTGGTGGAGACCCTCTCCTGGCGCTGGGTGCTGCTGATCAACGTGCCCGTCGGGGCCGTGGTGCTGTGCGCCGCCGCCTGGTTCCTCACCGAGGGCCGGGCCGGGGACGGCCGGCGCCTCGACCTGCCGGGCGCGCTGCTCGTCACGACCGGTCTGGGCGCGCTGGCCTACGGCATCTCCCAGACGGAGGCGGCGGGCTGGACGGCACCGGCCACCCTGCTGCCGCTGGTCGCCGGTCTGGCCCTGCTCGGAGCGTTCCTCGCGGTCGAGGCCCGCACGGCGAGCCCGCTGATGCCGCTCGGCCTCCTGCGCATCCGCTCGGTCTCCTCCGCCAACGTCTCGATGTTCCTGTGTGGTTCGGCGATGTTCTGCATGTGGTTCTTCATGACCCTCTACGCGCAGAACGTCCTCGGCTACACGCCGCTGGAGGCCGGCCTCGCCCTGGTGCCGAGTTCCCTCGCCGTCATCCTCGGCTCCAAGCTCGCGCCCCGTCTGATGCGGCCGGTCAGCCCGCGCAACGTCGCCGCGCTCGGAACCCTGGTCGCCGTGGCCGGTTTCGCCTGGCAGTCCACGATGACGCCCGACGGCTCCTACGCCACCGCGATCCTCGTCCCCGGCGTCCTCATGATGCTCGGTGCGGGGCTGGCCGCGACCCCCCTCGCATCCCTGGCCACGTCCGGCGCCGCCCCCCAAGAGGCGGGCCTGGTCTCCGGTCTCGTCAACACGTCCCGCACGATGGGCGGTTCCCTCGGCCTGGCGGTCCTGTCCACCCTGGCCGCGGCCCGGTCGGCGGGCAGCACGACGCCGCAGGCCCTGACGGAGGGGTACGCACTCGCGTTCCGGGTGGGGGCCGTGGTGCTGACGGCCGGGGTCGCGCTGATGTGGGTGTGGCTGCCGCGGACGGCGGTGGAGCGGGAGGCCTGAAAACAGTGCGGCCGGCGCGGCCCGGAAACGGGGCGTGAGGACCCGCCACGGGTGCGCCGCCGCTCTTTCGGCCCGGGGGCGGGGCGCCCCCTCCCCGGGGCGCGTCCCCGCCCCGCGGCGGCCCGCGCACGGCCTCCTGCTCATGCCGGGAAACCCGCCTGACCTGGTCTTTCAGTACATCTGGCCCTACCGTCGACGGACGCGGAAGGGGGACCGGATGGACCGGAACATACGCACCGTCGACGACGTACTCGCCCTGCTCGACGGCCTGTTCGCGCCCGAGGCCGATCGGTGGACCGGGCGTGGTGCCGACTGGTGGGACGACTTCTACACCGACCGCTCCCGGCCGGTGCCGTTCTTCGCGGCGCGACCGGACGAGAGCCTGGTGGCCGCCGTGGAGCGAGGGGTGCTCCGCGGGGGCCGGGCGCTCGATCTGGGCTGCGGGCCGGGGCGCAACGCGCTGTACCTGGCGGCTCGGGGATTCGACGTCGACGCGGTCGACCTCTCCTCGACGGCCCTCGACTGGGCCGGGGAGCGGGCCCGCGAAACGGGGGCGGAGAACGTGCGGTTCCACCACGGGGACGCGTTCGCACTCGCCGGCGAGGACCTCACCGGCCCGTACGACCTCGTCTACGACTCCGGCTGCTTCCACCATCTGCCGCCGCACCGCCGGGTCAGCTACCTCGCCCTCCTGGAACAACTCCTGGCGCCCGGAGGCCTTTTCGGTCTCACGTGCTTCGCAGCCGGGGCCGGCGGGATGGGGTCGGAGCTGCCCGACACCGACTTCTACCGTGAGGGGGCCGGGCTGCGGGGCGGACTCGCGTACACGCCCGAGGCGTTGCGGGAGATCTTCTCCGGCCTGACCGAACTCGAGCTGCGGCGGATGCGTGACGAGCCGGAGGAGTCCGAGCGCTTCGGGAAGTCCTTCCTCTGGACGGCGCTGTTCCGGCGGGCGTGACGCTCAGAGCCGGCCCTGGCGGCGGGCCTCGCGGAGGGCTTCCATGCGGTTGCGGGTGAACAGGCCTCGCTCCATCAGCGGCCACGGCAGCACGACCGGGTCGCCTCGAGCCGGCACCTCATGCACGGACTCCGGCAGGACGAATGTCACCGCCACGCCGATCTGACGCGGCGTCAGGAGCCTTCACAAGTGCCGGGGCCTCGGCTATACAGAGGGCGCGGGACTGGAACGCGTTTCAGTTCGCGTCCCGGTCCGGTCCCAGACGGCCTCGGTGCGGCCGACGGTGCGGACGGCCGTACCGAGGTCATTCCTCCGGCGATCAGGAGCCCCATGCCCATCGACGCAGCCAAGGCGCTCGCCGCCCGACCCCGGATCGCCGAGCTCTCCTGGGACCACAAGGACGTGCAGCTCTACCACCTCGGCATCGGCGCGGGCAGCCCCGCCACCGACCCCGACGAACTGCGCTACACCCTGGAGTCCCGGCTGCACGTCCTGCCGAGCTTCGCCACCGTCGCGGGCGCCGGAAAACCCGGCGTGACCGGCGGCCTGTCCATGCCCGGCATCGAGGTCGACCTGGCCCGCGTCCTGCACGGCGGCCAGAGCCTCCTCGTCCACCGGCCCATCCCGGTCACGGGCACCGCCACCGCCACCCACCGGATCGCCGCCGTGTACGACAAGGGCACGGCGGCCGTCCTCGTGCTGCGCACCGAGGTCGCCGACGCCGACGGCCCGCTGTGGACCAACGACGCCCAGATCTTCATCCGCGGCGAGGGCGGCTGGGGCGGCGACCGCGGCCCCTCCGCCCGCCTCGAACCCCCCACCGGCGAACCCGACCGGACCGTGGAGCGGCCGGTCCGCGACGACCAGGCCCTGCTCTACCGCCTCTCCGGCGACTGGAACCCCCTGCACGCCGACCCGGAGTTCGCCAAGGTCGCCGGATTCGAACGGCCCATCCTGCACGGCCTGTGCACCTACGGCATCACGCTCAAGGCCGTCGTCGACACGCTGCTCGGCGGGGACGTCACCCGGGTGCGGTCCTACGCCACCCGCTTCGCCGGGGTCGTGTACCCGGGGGAGACCCTGCGGATCCGCATGTGGCACACGCCCGCATCCACCCGGGTCGCCGTCAGCGCGGCCGACCGGGCCGACGCACCCGTCCTCGCCGACACCGTCGTCGAACACACCTGACTCCACAACCGCCGTACGAGGGGAGCCCGCACCATGCGCGCAGCCGTACTGCACGAGATCGGCCAGGACAAGCTGGAGGTTCTCGACGACGTCGAGGCGGTGGGGTTCGGGCCCGGCAGGGTGAGGATCCGGGTGCGCGCCACGGGGCTGTGCCACTCGGACCTGTCCGCGATGAGCGGGGTGCTCCCGCAGCCCGCGCCGTTCGTCCCCGGGCACGAGGGGGCGGGGGAGATCCTCGAAGTCGGCGAGGGCGTGAGCCATCTGAAGGCCGGTGACCGGGTCGTCGTGTGCTGGCTGCCCGCCTGCGGCTCCTGCCCCGCCTGCAAGCGCGGCCAGACCGAGCTGTGCCTGGCCGGGTTCATGAACGCGGGCACCCCCAACTTCAAGCGCCCCGGCGGGGACGTCTTCGGCTTCGCCGGCACCGGCACCTTCACCGAGGAGGTCGTCGTCGACGCCGGCTGCGCGGTGCCGATACCCGACGACGTGCCCTTCGACATCGCCGCCCTCATCGGCTGCGGGGTGACCACCGGCCTCGGCGCCGCGCTCAACACGGCCGGCCTGGAGGCCGGTTCGTCGGTGGCCGTCATCGGCTGCGGAGGCGTCGGCATCTCCGTGATCCAGGGCGCCCGGCTCCAGGGCGCCGCGGAGATCGTCGCCGTGGACCCGGTGCTCTCGCGCCGGGAGGCGGCCGTCCGCTTCGGCGCCACCCGGGCCGTCTCGCCCGACGAACTGCCCGACGCCAAGCAGCAGATCACCGCGGGCGAGGGCTTCGACCACGTCTTCGAGGTCGTCGGCAAGTCCGCCACGGCACGCACCGCGTACGACAACACCCGGCGCGGCGGCACCCTCGTGGTGGTCGGAGCCGGAGCCGTGGACGACTTCCTCCAGCTCAACATGTTCGAGCTGTTCTTCGACGAGAAGCGGATCCTGCCCTCCATGTACGGCGGCGGTGACGTGCTGCGCTCCTACGAACGCACCATCGCCCTGTGGCGTGCGGGCCGGATCGACCTGGCCGGCCTGATCACCCACCGGGTCCCGTTCGCCGACGTCAACGAGGCACTCGACCAGATGCGGACCGGGACCGCCCTGCGTACCTGCATCGAGATGTGAGGACGAGACCCATGCCGCTGCTGCCGCTCCAGGGACTGTCCGCGATCGTCACGGGCGCGGGCCGCGGGCTCGGCCGGGCCGAGGCGCTGGAACTCGCCCGGCTCGGCGCCGCCGTGGTCGTCAACGACTACGGGCAGCCCGGCCGCGACGGTTCGGGGGAGGCGTCCGCGGGGCCCGCCGAGGAGGTCGCCGCCGAGATCCGCGCGGCGGGCGGCACCGCCCTCGCGCACACCGGGGACGTCTCCGACTTCGAACAGGCGCGCACGCTCGTCGAGTCGGCCGTCGCCGCGTTCGGCAGGCTCGACATCCTCGTCAACAACGCGGGCATCCTGCGCGACCGCATGGTCTTCTCGATGGCCGAGGAGGAGTGGGACTCCGTCCTCCGCGTGCACCTCAAAGGGCACTTCAACACCACCCGGTTCGCCGCAGCGCACTGGCGGGAGCGCTCCAAGCGGGCCGGTCAGCCGGTGTTCGGAAGGATCGTGAACACCTCCTCGGAGGCGTTCCTCGCCGGTTCCGCCGGTCAGCCCAACTACGCGGCGGCCAAGGGCGGCATCGTCGGCCTCACCACCTCCACCGCCCTCGCCCTCGGCAAGTACGGCGTCACCGCCAACGCCATCTGCCCCCGTGCCCGCACCCGGATGACCGAGGACGTCTTCGCGGGCGTCGAGCAGCCCTCCGGCACCGCCGTCGACCCGCTCGCGCCCGAGCACGTCGCCCCGCTGGTCGGCTATCTGGCCTCGCCCGCCGCCGCCCACGTCAACGGGCAGCTCCTCGTGGTGCACGGCGGGATGGTCGCCGTCGTCGAACGGCCGCGGATCGCCGCGAAGTTCGACAGCAAGCAGGACACCTTCACGTACGACGAACTGGAGTCCGTCCTCGGGCCGTACTACGCGGACCGCCCGGCCGGGGAGACGTTCGCGGCGGCGGAGGTACTGGGCCTGAAGCGCGGGTGAGAGAGACGGAACGGCCCTCCCCGCTTGTGGCGGGAAGGGCCGTTCGCCGTCTGGTGACCGGCATGCCGTCAGGCCGCGGTCACGGCCTGCTCGGTCTCCGCCACCGGCTTGCGGTGGCGTCCGCGCGGAGTCGCCTCACTGTCCTGCGTGGAGACCTCACCACGGTGCCGGCCGGGGCCGGAGGAGGTCTGCTGGACGTCGGCATCACGCGACTGGTTCGTGCTGGCGTCACTCATCGGTGGAATTCACCCCGTCAACATGATCTTTTACAGCCGGGTGAGTCTAACCGGCGCCCCTGACCCCGGATCCAGGCGGCCACGCCAACCGGCACTAGTTCGTTACAAGGCGTCCCAACGGCGCTTCCTGAAGGGGCACCGGACGGGGAACCGACGGTGTCGCGGGCTCGGCGGGCCGGGCCGGCGGGGCAGGCGGTCCGGGCTCCGCGGGCTGCCCGGAGGGCTCCGGAACCGGGGCCGGTGACTCCCCTTCCGGATGCGGTGCCGCGGCGGCCCCGGGCTCCCGCTCGACCGCCGGAGGCGGACTCACCCGCGCCACACCGCACGGCACGGCCTCCGTCGCGTACGGCAGCCGCAGCACCCCCTCCGGCGTCCACAGGCCCGTGCCCGCCAACCACCCCTCGGGCGCCCGGAGATGGTGCATCCGCCGCTCGGCGGGCCGCCAGACCCCGACCCAGCTGCCCCTCGGCCCGTCCACGCGCAGTGCCACAGCGCAGCCCTCCGGCGTCAGCACCTGCCCCGGCTGGATCGCGAACGGCGTGACGGAGCAGTCCCGCACCCGCAGGCACTCCGGGAAGCGCACCGGCAGCGTGCTGCCGAGGACCCCCCAGCCCAGCCGGCCCTGCCCGGGCGAGGGCGCGTCCGAGCGGACGATCAGCAGCCCGCTGTCGTGGTCGGCGAGCAGCAGCCGGTCGTCGCTCTCGGCGGCGATCTGCAGCAGCGGCGACACCTCCCCGCTCTCCAGGTCCACCACGACGGTCTTGACGCGGCCGCCGGTCTCCCGGTCGAGCGCCAGCAGCCGTGCCGTCCGGTCCAGCCAGACCCCGCCCGAGCAGCGGCCGGGCAGCTCGGCCAGCCGCTCGGGCCCGAAGGCGCCGCCCGCCACCAGCCACACCGAGGTCGTACGCGGCCCGACGGCGAGGGCGTAGGCCCGCTCGCCGCCCGGGGCGGGCGGCAGCAGCCGCAGCCGGGCGGTCCCGTCCCGGGACTCGACCGCGCCCAGGGGCAGCTCACCGGTGCCGGGCCCGGTCGGGTACAGCAGCGCGAAGGCGTGCCGCCCGGCCACCACCCGGTGGATGAGGACCCGGCCGTCGCCCATCGGCTGCACCTCGGTGCCGGGCTCCTCCGGCTGGTTGCGCGGCAGGGGCACCGCGTACGGCTCATGGCCGTCCAGGGTCCAGCGCTCCGGGAACCAGGAGTCGCCGGCCGACGCGAGACGCGCGCCGTAGGCGCCGTCCGCGGTGAGCGTGCAGCCTGCCGGCCGGGACCCCTCCGCGTCCTCGACCCCGTCTCTGTCCCCGTCCTCGTGTGCCGCCGAAGGCTCGATCACACAGACCGTCATCGTTCGGTCACCTCCAGTGACGAACGTAGATTTCACACGCGTGGGCGGGGAATTCCACGGCCGCAGACTTCACACATAAGGGTGTTCCAGGAACGATTCGCCTGAGGAAAAGGGGGCTACTGTGCTGAGCGGGGCCAGGGGTGCCGGGAGCGGGCGGTGGCGGTGCAACGCCACAGATCAGGCGGGTAGCCTTGCTCCCGTGCCCCGTCTGTCTGAAGTCATCACCGCGCTGGAGACCCTGTGGCCCGCCGAGCGGGCCGAGTCCTGGGACGCGGTCGGCACCGTCGCGGGCGACCCGGACCAGGAGGTCACGCGGGTCCTGTTCGCCGTCGACCCGGTCCAGGAGATCGTCGACGAGGCGGTGAAACTGGGCGCCGACCTGCTCGTCACCCACCACCCGCTCTACCTGCGCGGCACGACGACGGTCGCCGCGACCCACTTCAAGGGCCGGGTCGTCCACACCCTCATCAAGAACGACATCGCGCTGCACGTCGCCCACACCAACGCCGACACCGCCGACCCGGGTGTCTCCGACGCCCTCGCCGGCGCGCTGGACCTGCGCGTCACCGGGCCGCTCGTGCCCGACCCCACCGACCCCGAGGGCCGCCGTGGCCTCGGCCGTATCTGCGCGTTGGACCACCCGGTGACCGTCCGCGAGTTCGCCGCCCGCGCCGCCGAGCGGCTGCCCGCCACCGCGCAGGGCATCCGGGTCGCCGGCGACCCCGAGGCGCTGGTGCGCACGGTCGCCGTCAGCGGTGGCTCCGGCGACAGCCTCTTCGACCACGTACGCGCCGCCGGCGTCGACGCCTTCCTCACCGCGGACCTGCGCCACCACCCCGTGTCGGAGGCCCGCGCCCACAGCCCCCTCGCGCTGCTCGACGCGGCGCACTGGGCCACCGAGTGGCCCTGGTGCGAGCTGGCCGCGAGCCAGCTCGACGAGATCTCCGACCGGCACGGATGGGACCTGCGCGTCCACGTCTCGAAGACGGTCACCGACCCCTGGACCGCGCACGCGGCCTCTGCCACTCCCGACACCCTTGGAGCCCCGAACTGAACGCCGCGCCCGCCGACCAGATCCGACTCCTCGACGTCCAGGACCTCGACGTCCGCCTCCAGCAGCTCGCGCACAAGCGCAAGTCGCTGCCCGAGCACGCCGAGATCGAGTCGCTGACCAAGGACCACACCCAGTTGCGCGACCTGCTCGTGGCCGCGCAGACCGAGGAGAGCGACACCGCCCGCGAGCAGACCAAGGCCGAGCAGGACGTGGACCAGGTGCGCCAGCGCGCCGCCCGCGACCAGCAGCGCCTCGACTCGGGTGCCGTCACCTCCCCCAAGGACCTGGAGAACCTCCAGCGCGAGATCACCTCCCTCGCCAAGCGGCAGGGTGATCTGGAGGACGTGGTGCTGGAGGTCATGGAGCGCCGGGAGTCCGCCCAGGAGCGGGTCGCCGAGCTGACCGAGCGCGTCACCTCCGTCCAGTCGAAGATCGACGACGCGACCGCGCGCCGCGACGCGGCCTTCGAGGAGATCGACGGCGAGGTCGCCACGGTCACCAAGGAGCGCGAGGTCATCGCCGGCTCGATCCCGGCCGATCTCCTCAAGCTCTACGACAAGCTGCGCGGGCAGCAGGGCGGCGTCGGCGCGGCGAAGCTGTACGCACGCAGCTGCCAGGGCTGCCGGCAGGAGCTCGCGATCACCGAGCTGGCCGAGATCCGCAAGGCGGCGCCGGACACGGTGGTCCGCTGCGAGAACTGCCGCCGCATCCTGGTGCGTACGTCCGAGTCCGGTCTCTAGGCCTTCAGGGAGCCCTTCCGGTGCGGGAGTTCATCGTCGAGGCCGACGGCGGCTCACGGGGCAACCCGGGGCCGGCCGGCTACGGGGCCGTGGTCAGCGACGCGGCGACGGGGGAGACCCTGCGGGAAACCGCCGAGTACATCGGCGTCGCCACGAACAACGTCGCCGAGTACCGCGGTCTCCTCGCCGGCCTGCTCGCCGCCCGGGAACTGGACCCGGCCGCGACGGTCCACGTCCGGATGGACTCCAAGCTCGTCATCGAGCAGATGTCGGGCCGCTGGAAGATCAAGCACCCCGACATGAAGCCCCTGGCGACGCAGGCGGCCCGGGTCTTCCCGCCCGGGCAGGTCACGTACGAGTGGATGCCGAGGGCGCAGAACAAGCACGCGGACCGGCTGGCCAACGAGGCGATGGACGCCGGGGCCCGGGGGGAGCGGTGGTCGGAGTCGGCTTCGACGGCCGAGCTCCACGCGGCACCCCGGGCGGCGGCGACGCCGGAGCCGCCCGGTGACGCGGCGGCGGGTGCGGCGCGGGTGCGCGGGGCTCTGGCGGCAGGCCGCGCCGCCGCCGTCCCGGCGGGCCAGGGCCCGGATGCCGCGCGGGCGGCGCAACCCGATACGCGGGCTGCGACGGCTGGGGCCGAGGCCGATGTGCGTGCCGCGCGGGCTGTCGGGGGTGCGGGGGTCGTGCGGGATGATGCCGATGCCCGTGTCGCGAGGGCCGGTGACGATGCCGATGCGCGGGCTGTGAGCGCCGAGGCCGGTGTGAGGACCGGCGGAGGCGGGGCCGTTTCCGGCTCGGCGCCGGGCGACGCCGATGTGCGTGCCGCGAAGGCTGCCGGGGGTGCTGAGGCCGCGAGGGCCGAGGCCGCCACTCGTGCTGCGACGGCCGAAGCCGGTGCCGGTGCGCCTGCCGCCAAGGCCGTCGCCTCGCCCGGATGGGCCCCCGCCGACATGGGCGCCCCCGCCACCTTCGTCCTGCTCCGGCACGGTGAGACGCCGTTGACGCCTCAGAAGCGGTTCTCCGGCAGTGGGGGAACCGACCCCTCCCTGTCCGACACCGGCCGGGAGCAGGCCGAGCGGGCCGCCGCGATGCTGGCCCGGCGGGGCACCATCCAGGCCGTCGTGTCGTCCCCGCTCGCCCGTACCCGGGAGACCGCCGGGATCGTCGCCGCCCGGCTCGGGCTCGACGTGAGCATCGACGACGGGCTGCGCGAGACCGACTTCGGCGCCTGGGAGGGACTCACCTTCGCCGAGGTCCGCGAGCGCCACCCCGACGACCTGAACGCCTGGCTGGCCTCCCCGGACGCCGAACCCACCGGCGGCGGCGAGAGCTTCGCGGCGACGGCCACCCGGCTCGCCGCCACCCGCGACAAGCTGGTCGCGGCCCACGCGGGCCGCACGGTCCTGCTCGTCACGCACGTGACCCCGATCAAGACGCTCGTCCGGCTCGCCCTGGGCGCCCCGCCGGAGTCCCTGTTCCGCATGGAACTGTCGGCCGCGTCCCTCTCGGTGGTCGCGTACTACGCCGACGGCAACGCCAGCGTCCGCCTCCTCAACGACACGTCCCACCTGCGCTGAGTGCCGCCGCCTCCCGGGCCAGCGCCTCGACGCGGCCCCAGTCGCGGGCGGCGACCGCGTCCGGCGGCAGCATCCAACTGCCGCCCACGCACCCGACGTTGGGCAGGGCCAGATACTCCGGGGCGGAGTCCGGGCCGATCCCGCCCGTCGGGCAGAAACGCGCCTGCGGCAACGGTCCCGACAGCGACTTGAGATACGCCGTACCGCCCGCGGCCCGCGCCGGGAAGAACTTCATCTCCCGCACCCCGCGCTCCAGCAGCGCCACGACCTCGGACGCGGTCGACACCCCCGGCAGGAACGGCACCCCGGACCCCCGCATCGCCTCCAGCAGGACGTCCGTCCAGCCGGGGCTGACCAGGAAGCTGGAGCCCGCGGCCACCGCCTGCGCGACCTGCCCGGGACGGATCACCGTCCCGGCCCCGACCACGGCCCCGGGCACCTCCCGCGCGATCTCCCGGATCGCGTCCAGAGCCGCGGGCGTCCGCAACGTCACCTCGATCGCGGGCAGCCCGCCCGCGACCAGGGCCCGCGCCAGCGGTACGGCGTCGCCGGCGTCCTCGACGACGACGACAGGGACGACGGGCGCGAGGTCCAGCACGGAGGCGGGCAGGGAAGGGGAGGCCATGGCGTCATCCTGCCGTCGGCCTGCAAGCTGCGCAAAGCCCGTTGCATGGACTGCAACGGTCGCTAGTGGACCTCGTCCACCAGCACATCCAGCGACCACGCCTGTCCCGACTTCGCGGGCGCCTGCGCCTCCACGACGTACCCGAGATCCCGCAGCGCCTCCACCAGCTCGGCCGGTCCCTTCGGATCGGCCCCGGCGGTCAGCAGACCGCGCACGATCCGCCCCTTCGTCGCCTTGTTGAAGTGGCTGACCACCTTCCGCGTGGGCGCGTGCAGCACCCGCACCGACGCCGTGCGCCCGGCGACCTCGCCCTTCGGCTTCCAGGCGGCGGCGTACGCGGCCGACCGCAGATCCAGCACCAGTCCGCTCCCGGCCACCTCCGGCAGCACCGACGCCATCGGCCCACGCCAGTGCGCACCCAGCGCCCCGAGCCCCGGCAGCTTCACCCCCATCGAGCACCGGTACGACGGAATCCGGTCCGTCACCCGCACGGCACCCCACAGCCCCGAGAACACGAGCAGCGAGCGCGCCGCACGCCGCTTGGCGGCCGTGTCGAGGGTCGCCAGACCGAGGGCGTCATAGAGCACGCCGGTGTAGATCTCCCCGGCCGGCCGCGCCCCCGCCGTCCGCAGTTCCGCGTTCTTCGCGACCTCGCCCCGCAGCCCCTCGCTCAGCCCCAGCACCTCACGCGCCTTGTCCTCGTCGCCGGCGCACAACTCGACCAGCTCGCCGAGAACGGCCTCCCGGGCCTCGGCGAGCCCCGGCAGCGACAGCGACTCCGGCTTCAGCGGCGCACCACGACCGGACGATGCCTTTCCTTCGGACGGCGGCAGCAGGACAAGCACGCGTACTCCCTCGATCGAACTCCGCCGACAGCGTACGGGGGGCGTACGGGGAGCTCAGACGCGCGCCCGGCCGAGGGCGCGGACCAAGCCGTCGGCGTCGTCGGCGTGGAAGCGGACGACCCGCACCTGACGGCGCCGCCCGAGGAAGGTGACGTGCGTGACCGGCTCCGTCAGTTCGAGCGTGACGGTGGTCTGCGCGCCGACCTCGACGTTCAGCTCGCCGTCGGCCCGCTCGTGGGTCATCCGCAGCTCACGCCGCACGGAGGCGATCCGCTCCAGCGGCACGCACAGGTCGACATGGACGTACCGCCGGATCCGCAGCGCGCCGCGTTCCACGTCCAGCACATGCGGACGCACGACGGACGAGGCGTGCAGCGCGACGACGAACACGATCGTGTACACGTCCAGGAAGAGGACCGCCGCGTGCACGGCGGGCCAGTCCCGCAGCAGCACGGACATCGCCACCGTCTCGACCAGGCACACGAAGCCGAACCCGGCCATCACCGCCCCCTGCCCGCCCGCGTACCCCGAAGGCCCGGCCGCCGCCCGTCCCGTGCGTCCGCCGCGCCACCCACAGGGCGAGACTCGCCAGCAACCGCACCTCGTGCCGCACCAGCAGCCACCCGGCCCTCATCGCCGCTCCCCGGCGAGGATCCGCAGCGCACGCCGGACGGCCTCCGCCTGGGCCGGAGGGAGGTCGTCGTAGAACGCGCGCAGGAAACTGTCGTCCTGGTCGAGCTCCCCGGCCTCCGGGAACAGCCCCGGCGGGATGCAGCCGGCGAGCACGCGGGCCGCCTCCTCGACACGCGGGTCATCGGGCTCGGCACCGGACAGCGCGTCCAGCAGCGCGTAGGCCTCACCGGCCCGCGCCACGGCCCCCGGACTCCCCAGCGCCTCCCCGATCGAGGACACCATCTGCTCCCGGGCCTCCGCCGGCATGGCGGTCTCCAGGAACGCGATGATCTCGCGGTCCTTGGCGGCCATGGGCGAGTCCGACAGATGCGCGGTCCCGGCGAACAGCGCGGCCAGCTCGGGCGACACGGGCCCCTCGGCCGGCATCCCGCCCTCCGCGTCCAGCAAGGCCCGCAACCGCGCCCGCCGCTCCCGGAGCGCCTCCTCCTGCCGCGCCAGATCCTCGTCCAGCTCGGTCAGCACCTCGACGAGGTCCTTCCCGGCGTCGTCCGCGAGCACGTCCCGCACCTCCGCGAGCCCCAGCCCCAGCTCGGTCAGCCGCCGGATCCGCGCCAGCACGACGGCATGCCGCAACCCGTACTCCCGGTACCCGTTGGCCCGCCGCTCCGGCTCGGGCAGCAGCCCCAGATGGTGGTAGTGCCGCACGGCCCGCGTGGTGACGCCGACGACGGCGGCCAGTTCTCCGATCCGCATGCCACCAGTGAAGACGTTGACGCTGCGGCAGGGTCAAGCGAGCCGTTAGGCCTTCTGACGGGGGCCGTGATCGTGTGCCACGATCGAGGGAACGGTTCCCGATCTCACGGACGGGTGGTTCGGCGATGTCCCAGTCTGGCGAGCGACAGAAGGAGGGGCGTGACATGACTGCCATGGCCCACGAGCCGCGCTCGCAGGAAGAGGTCCTGCTGGACGGCTTTCTCGCCCTGGACACCCCGGAGGGATTCCGGGCCGAGCTGATCGAGGGGGAGATCGTTGTGACGCCGCCGCCGGACGGGGATCACGAGAAGTACATCAGCCGGATCGTGAGGCAAGTGATCAGGCGCTCCCGGACCGACATGGACTTCTCGGGGAACAAAGGGCTGAAGCTGAGGAGCGGGGGCGCCTGCCCCGAGAACCACCTGGTTCCGGACGTCACCTTCGGCCCCATCGACCGCGACTTGTTCGGCGGAGCCGACTCCTGGATGCCCTGCGACGGCGTCGCCATGGTGATGGAGGTGACCTCCACCAAGCCACAGGCCGACCGCGAGGCCAAGCGCCGCTGCTACGCCCGCGCGGGCATCCCGCTCTATCTGCTCGTCGACCGGGACACCGCTCAGGTCACGGTGTTCAGCGAGCCGAAGGACGACGACTACCGCGAGCACTGCGCCCGCCCCTTCGGCAAGTCCGTCACGCTTCCCGAACCCTTCGCCTTCGCCCTGGACACGGCCGACCTCCTCTGATCCCCTGTGGGCGGGGGTGGGCGACATGGGGATACGGGAACAGGCGCGATGGACAAGGGCACGACTCGGCCGGTCGGGTCCACCGCTGGACCTCCTGACCGCCCACTTCGACAGCCACGTCTACGCGCCCCACGCCCACGACGAGTTCACCATCGGCGTCACGGTCGGCGGCTCGGAGGTCATCGCGTACCGGGGCGGGCACGTCCACTCCTACCCCGGCTCGATCGTCGTCCTGGAGCCCGGCGAGATGCACACCGGCGGTCCGGCCGCCTGCGACGGCTACGCCTACCAGGCCCTCTACGCCGAACCGGCCCTCCTCACCGACGGCACCCTCGGCGGCCTCCCGCACTTCCGCGACCCCGTCCTGCACGACCCGGAGCTGGCGGCGGCCCTGCGCGCCGCCCACACCGACATCAGCGCCTGCCCCGACCCCCTGGAAGCCGAGTCCCGGCTGCCCTGGCTGCTCACGGCCCTGGCCCGCCGCCACTCCACGGCCCGGGCGACGAGCGACACCGTGGCCGGCGCCGACGGCATCGCCCGGACCGTACGCGACCGCCTCGCCGACGAACTGCTGGAACCCCCCTCCCTGGCCTGTCTCGCCACCGACCTGGGCCTGTCCCGCTACCAGCTCCTGCGCGCCTTCCGCACGACCATGGGCGTACCGCCGTACGCCTGGCTCGCCCAGCATCGGGTGGCCAGGGCCCGCGGCCTCCTGGAAGCCGGACTGCGCCCCGCCGAGGTCGCGGGCCTCGTCGGCTTCGCCGACCAGGCGCACCTCACCCGCTGGTTCCGCCGGGTGCTGGGGGTGACCCCGGCGGCGTACCGCAACAGCGTTCAAGACACCGGGGGGTGACTCGGCCGAGACTCACTCCATGACTGCACGCGGTTGGTTCCTGTTCTCCCTCATGGGAGTGATCTGGGGCGTCCCCTACCTGATGATCAAGGTGGCGGTGGACGAGCTGTCCCCGTCCATGGTGGTGTTCGCGCGCTGCGCCCTCGGCGCCGCACTCCTGCTCCCCTTCGCCCTGCGCCAGGGCGGCTTCGGCCGTACCGTCCGGACCCACTGGAAGCCGATGCTGGCCTTCGCCGTCATCGAGATCATCGGCCCCTGGTGGACCCTGACCGACGCCGAACGCCACCTGTCCAGCTCCACCGCCGGACTCCTCATCGCTGGCGTGCCGATCGTCGCCGTCCTCCTGGCCCGTTTCTTCGGCGCGGGGGAGCGGGTGGGTACCCGCCGCATCGCGGGCCTGGCCCTCGGCCTCGCGGGCGTCACCGTCCTGACTCTGCCGCACCTCACCGGCGGCGATGCCCTCTCGATGGCCGAGGTGCTGGTGACGGTCGTCGGCTACGCCACGGCCCCGCTGATAGCCGCCCGGTACCTCAAGGACGTCCCGACCCTCCAGCTGATCACCCCCTGCCTCACGCTGGCAGCCGTCGTCTACGCCCCCGCGGCCTTCCTGACCCGGCCCGCCACCATGCCCTCGGGCGAGGTCCTGGCCGCCCTCGCCGGCCTGGGCGTGGTCTGCACCGCGATCGCCTTCGTGGCCTTCCTGGAACTGATCAAGGAGGTCGGCCCGACCCGGGCGGGCGTGATCACGTACGTCAACCCGGCGGTCGCGGTCGCCGCGGGCGCGATCTTCCTGGACGAGGAACTGACGCTCGGCATCGGCGTGGCCTTCACCCTCATCCTGGCGGGCTCGGTGCTGGCCACGGCCGCGGCGCCGAAGCGGGACGTCCGCCGGGTACCATGGTCGACACGGCAGACGAGCCGGGCGGACGGCCGCGTGGAGTCCCCCTGACGGGGAGCTTCCCGAGGAACGTCCGGGCTCCACAGGGCAGGGTGGTGGCTAACGGCCACCCGGGGTGACCCGCGGGACAGTGCCACAGAAAGCAGACCGCCGGGGACCTCGGTCCTCGGTAAGGGTGAAACGGTGGTGTAAGAGACCACCAGTGCTTGAGGTGACTCAGGCAGCTAGGTAAACCCCACCCGGAGCAAGGTCAAGAGGGAGCACCCCGGTGCTCCTGCGCGGACGTTCGAGGGCTGCCCGCCCGAGTCCGCGGGTAGACCGCACGAGGCCGGCGGCAACGCCGGTCCTAGATGGATGGCCGTCGCCCCGACGACCGCGAGGTCCCGGGGAACAGAACCCGGCGTACAGCCCGACTCGTCTGCCGCTGGGGCTCTGAACGTGTCGACCCTTTTCGGAGCCGGCCCAGCCCCTCGTCACCCGCCTGCGGAAACCCCCGTAGGCACCGTGCGCAATTCCCGCGACGGACCCCCCACCCTCCCCCGTAGAGCAGACGACAGGAAGCTCGCAGGGAGGGGAACAGGACGTGGCAGGGCACAGGGGCAGACGTGTCAGGGGTACGGCGGCCGCGGTGGCGGCGATGGCGGCGCTCACCGCGTCGCAGGCGCCGGGGGTGATCCCGGCGCGGGCCTCCGTACCGGCGCCCGGTCAGGCACCGGCCGAGCACGGACCGAGCGTGTCCGGCGACGCCCCGTACCGCACGGAGCTTCCGCCGCTGCGGACCGGGAAGCGCGCGGGTGGCGGGGCGGCCGTGGAGGTGGGCGGCGCGCTGCCGGCGAGTGTGTTCACCGCCTACCGGAGGGCCGAGGACCGGCTCGCGCGTGAGGCGCCCGGCTGCCGGCTGCGCTGGCAGCTGCTGGCGGCGATCGGGCAGGTGGAGTCGGGGCAGGCGCGGGGCGGAAGGGTGACGTCGGACGGTACGACCGTGGCGCCGATCCTCGGCCCGCGGCTGGACGGCGTGGCCTTCGCGCTGATCCGGGACACCGACGGCGGTGTCCACGACGGGGACACGGCGTACGACCGCGCGGTCGGGCCGATGCAGTTCATCCCGTCGACCTGGGCCCGCTGGGGCGCGGACGGCAACGGTGACGGGCACAGGGACCCGAACAACGTCCTCGACGCGGCGCTCGCCGCCGGACGCTATCTGTGCGCGGGCGGCCGGGACCTGTCGGACCCCGCCCAGCTGGACCGGGCGATCCTCGGCTACAACCACTCGGCGGCCTATCTGCGCACGGTCAGGGCCTGGTACGCATACTTCACAGAAGGACACCGGGTGGTGCCGGACGTCTCCGCCGGGTCCTCCTCCGCGCGGCCGGAGCCGCCGCGGCCGGCCGCCACACCGAAGCCGTCGCGGACACCCTCCGCCCGGCCGAGTGCTCCGCCGTCCCGTACCCCGTCGACCCCCGCCTCCCCGGCCCCGGCCGGAACCGGCCCGGCCACCGAGCCCGAGAAGCCGGACGAGCCGCAACTCCCCGCCCCCGGCCCGGACATGGAGCTCCCCGGCGAGAACCTGCTGCCCAGCGGCGCCCCACTCACCAGTAACAGCGCGGACTCGATGACCGTCTCCCCCTCCACAACCGCCGATACTGGGCGGTAATGTCGCCCCCCGCCGGACAGCACGAGGCCGGTGGGTGAGCGCGAAGGGGTCCTCATGGCGACGGACATGCCCGCAGAGACACCTGTGGAGATGCACGCGGCCGACGAGCGGTGGCGCCGCATGTGGAGCCACCGCGAGCATTTGCTCAAGGTGGCCCGGCGCAGGTCGATGAGTGCGGAGGACGCCGAGGACGCGGTACATGAGGCGATGCTGCGCGCCGCCGAGCGGCCCGACCTGGATGAGGAACGGCTCGCGGCCTGGCTGACGACGGTGACGATGCGCCTGTGCGTCGACCGCTACCGGCAGATGAACCGCGAGGCCGAAGTGCGAACCAGCCCGACGCTCATCGCCCCAGGTCCGGTGCCCGTCGAGGAGGCGGTGTGCGACCGGGCCGAGGCGAAGTGGCTGGCGGTGCGCAGCGGTGAGCTGCCCGCGCGGCAGGCCGAGGCGCTGCGGCTGAAGTCGGAGGACCTGGACGTCGGCCAGGTCGCCGTCCGGATGGGGCTGAGCTACCGGACCGTCGAGTCGCTGCTGGCCCGGGCCCGGCGGACGCTGCGGCAGTCGCTGGCCGCCACGCTCGGGTGCGCCCTGTTCCTGATCGGGTGGGGGCGGCCGCGCGGGGTCGGCAGGGCACAGGCCGTGGCGGTCGCCTCGACGGCGGCGTCCCTGGCGGTGGCGGGGTTCGTGCTGCCGTACGCGCTCGACGGCAGCGGAGGCGGGGGCGGCGCGGCGCCTCGGCCCGCGGTCGCCACACCGGACGCGGAGACGATGCGGCCGGACGGCGGTGGCGAGGGCCGTACGCCTCGGGGGACTGAGCCCACGGCTGCCGCAGCCGAGCGCGGAGCGGCCGGCGCTCCCGCTGGCGAATCGTTCCTCCCGCTGTCCGTGCCGTCGCTGCCGGAGGTCCCGGTCGTCGCGCAGGTCCCGGAGGTCCCGGACCTTCCGGAGGTCCCGGCGGCCCCGCTGCCCGAGCTGTCCGCTCCGGAGGTCCCGCAGGTGCCCGACGTCCCCGACCTGCCGGTGGAACTCTCCGCCGTGCCGACGGACACGGCGGCCACGGCCGTCCCGGAAGCTCCTGAGACTTCCGGTGCGCCGTCCACCTCGCTCCCCGAGCTCACGGCGAGCCCGCTTCCGTAGCGCTGCCGGAAAACCTGCCCGGTGGCGCTGACCGGCACCGCCCGCAAGCGCTGGCCGGAAACCGACCCGAAGCGCTGCCCGTAACCCGCCCGAAAAAAATCCGCCACACGAGCGACGGACGCCCGGCCTCTCCCCGTAGAGCAGATGTCAGAGCTGCTCCGCGGGCTGAAGGGTGGACCGGATGGGTGTCGAGATCTGTGTGGAAGGGCTGACCAAGTCCTTCGGTCACCAGGTCATCTGGCAGGACGTCTCGCTGACGCTGCCCGCCGGGGAGGTCTCGGTCATGCTCGGCCCCTCGGGCACGGGCAAGTCGGTGTTCCTCAAGACGCTCGTCGGACTGCTGAAGCCGGAGCGCGGCTCGATCACGATCCAGGGCCGGGACATCACCAAGCTCCGCGAGCACGACCTGTACGAGGTGCGCAAGCTCTTCGGCGTGCTGTTCCAGGACGGCGCGCTGTTCGGCTCGATGAACCTGTACGACAACATCGCCTTCCCGCTGCGCGAGCACACCCGTAAGTCCGAGAGCGAGATCCGGCGCATCGTGCTGGAGAAGATGGACATGGTCGGGCTGATCGGCGCCGAGGAAAAGCTGCCCGGCGAGATCTCCGGCGGGATGCGCAAGCGCGCCGGGCTGGCCCGGGCCCTCGTCCTGGACCCGGAGATCATCCTCTTCGACGAACCCGACTCGGGCCTGGACCCGGTCCGCGTCGCCTACCTCAACCAGCTCATCGTCGACCTCAACGCCCAGATCGACGCGACCTTCCTGATCGTCACGCACGACATCGCCTCGGCCCGCCAGGTGCCGGACAACATCGGGCTGCTGTTCCGCCGTGAGCTGGTGATGTTCGGGCCGCGCGCAGAGCTGCTGACCAGCGACGAGCCCGTCGTACGGCAGTTCCTGAACGGCCGGATGCAGGGCCCGATCGGCATGGCGGAGGAGAAGGACGCGGCGCAGGTCGAGCAGGAGCTCGCGCAGATCGACGACAGCGCGCGCGTGCAGGAGCTGACTCCGCGCCTGCTGCCGGGACCGGGCATCACCCGCCCGCCCCGCTGGCAGGCGATCGCACGGCGCGAGGCCCAGCTCCACCAGAAGGAGGTGGCCGGCGCATGAGCCTGTCACCGGCCGGAGCGCTGCGGCACTCCGGCAGCCTCTTCGCGATGGCGCTGGACGTCGTCCGGACGATCCCCCGACGGCCCTTCCAGGCACGGGAGTTCATCCAGCAGGCGTGGTTCGTCGCGAGCGTGACGATCCTGCCGACGGCCCTGGTCTCCATCCCGTTCGGGGCGGTCATCGCGCTCCAGATCGGCAGTCTGACCCGGCAGTTGGGCGCCCAGTCCTTCTCCGGGGCCGCCTCCGTGCTCGCCGTGCTGCGCGAGGCCTCGCCGATCGTCACCGCGCTGCTGATCGCGGGCGCCGGCGGCACGGCGATCTGCGCCGACCTCGGGGCGCGGAAGATCCGCGACGAGATCGACGCGATGCAGGTGCTGGGCATCGACCCCATCCACCGGCTGGTCGTTCCCCGCGTGCTGGCGTCGATGCTGGTGGCGGTGCTGCTCAACGGCCTGGTGTCGGTGGTCGGCGTGGCAGGCGGCTACTTCTTCAACGTCGTCCTCCAGAACGGCACTCCCGGCGCCTACCTGGCCTCCTTCACCACGCTCGCCCAGCTCTCCGACCTGTGGGCAGCCGAGGTCAAGGCGCTGGTGTTCGGTGCGATCGCCGGGATCGTCGCCTCCTACAAGGGGCTGACCGCGAAGGGCGGACCCAAGGGTGTGGGCGACGCGGTGAACCAGTCGGTGGTGATCACCTTCATGTTGCTGTTCGTGACGAACTTCGTGATGACCGCCGTGTACTTCCAAGTCGTTCCGCAGAGGGGCTGAGGCATGGCGCTGCTGAGTCGTCTGGAGGAGCTGGGTGCCCAGCTGTCCTTCTACGGGCGGTCGCTGGCCTGGACCGGCCGCACCCTGCGCCGCTACAAGAAGGAGATCCTGCGGTTGCTCGCCGAGGTGAGCTTCGGCCGCGGCGCGCTCGCCGTCGTGGGCGGCACGGTCGGCGTGATCGCCTTCCTGTCGTTCTTCACCGGCACGGAAGTGGGGTTGCAGGGGTACGCCGCGCTCAACCAGCTCGGCACCTCCAACTTCGTGGCGTTCCTCTCGGCGTACTTCAACACCCGTGAGATCGCCCCGCTGGTGGCCGGGCTCGCGCTCTCCGCGACCGTAGGCGCCGGTTTCACCGCCCAGCTGGGCGCGATGCGGATCAGCGAGGAGACCGACGCGCTGGAGGTCATGGGCGTGCCCTCGCTGCCGTTCCTCGTGACGACCCGGATGATCGCCGGGTTCGTGGCCGTCGTCCCGCTGTACGTGATCGGCCTGCTCTCCTCGTACCTGGCCGCCCGCACCATCACCACCGGCTATTACGGGCAGTCCACGGGCACGTACGACCACTACTTCCAGCAGTACCTGCCCCCGGTGGACGTGCTGTGGTCCTTCGGGAAGGTGCTGGTCTTCGCCGTCCTGATCATCCTGGTGCACTGCTTCTACGGCTACTACGCGAGCGGCGGCCCGGCGGGGGTCGGCGTCGCGGTGGGCCGTGCGGTGCGGACCTCGATCGTGGCGATCAACGTCCTGGACTTCTTCCTTTCGCTGGCCATCTGGGGCGCCAGCACGACCGTACGGATCGCGGGGTGAGCCGCCGAATGAGGGTGTTGAGACTGAGGTTGTACGGCGTCGTCTTCATCGCCGTGCTCGCACTGCTGCTGTCCCTGTCCGTCGCCGTCTACCGCCAGGTGTTCACGCCGGTCGTGCGGATCACGCTGGAGGCCGACAGCCTCGGCAACCAGCTCGATCCGCGCGCCGACGTCAAGCTGCGCGGGCTGCTGGTCGGCGAGGTGCGCGAGGTGCGGGCCGACGGGACGAAGGCGACGCTCGACATCGCGCTGAAGCCGGAGCACGTCGCCCAGATCCCGTCCGACGTGCACGCGCGCCTGCTGCCCAAGACCCTGTTCGGTGAGAAGTACGTCGACCTGGTCGCACCGCGCGGCTCATCGGGCCGGCCCATTCGCGCCGGTGACGTCATCACCCAGGACCGCACCCGCGTCGGCATCGAGGTCCAGCAGCTGATGAACGACCTGCTGCCGCTGCTGCGGACCGTGCAGCCCGGCAAGCTCAACGCCACGCTCTCCGCGTTCGCCACCGCCCTCGACGGCCGCGGCGACCGGATCGGCGACAACCTCACGCGAGTGGAGGCCTACCTGCGCCGCCTCAATCCGCACCTGCCGTCCCTGAAAGAGGACATTGCACGCTTCGCCGACGTCGCCGAGGTCTACGGCGACGCGGCGCCCGACCTGATGGAGATCCTGCGCAATACCGTCACCACCAGCCGCACGATCGTCGAGCAGAAGGACCGGCTGGCGGCGGCCCTGAGGTCCACGGCGACCGTCGCGGGCACCGGCGAGGACTTCCTCGACGCCAACGGCGACCGGCTGATCACCCTCGGCCGGGTCTCCCGCCCCACGCTGGAGCTGTTCGCCCGCTACTCCCCCCAGTACCCCTGCCTGCTGGCCGGCCTGGTCCGGCAGGAGAAGGCGTCCGAGGAGGCGTTCAAGGGCGGAAAGATGCACATCACGCTGGAGGTCGTACGGCCGCAGGGCGCGTACGAACCGGGTGAGGAACCGCGCTACGGCGAGCGGTCGGGCCCGAACTGCCGCGATCTGCCGCACCCCCCGGTGCCGGCACCCGGGGCCCGCCTCGACGACGGTTCGAAGCCGGGGAGTCCGTCCTCAGGTCGGCACGGCGTCTCCGCCACCCGGGCCGAACAGCGGGCCGTCGGCTCGCTCGTGGCGCCGGTGCTGGGCGTGCCCGCGGACGAGGTGCCACCGGTCGCGACGCTGCTGTTCGGGCCGATGGCGCGCGGGACGGCGGTGAGCGTCGCATGAGCACCACAGGAGCCCGGCAGACCGCCGCCCCGCTGGTCAAGTTCAGTCTCTTCGCCCTGGTGACGATGGTGGCGACGGCCCTGCTCGCCGCCACCATCGTGAACATCTCCTTCACCCCCGCGCACGAGTACCGCGCGGTCTTCAGCGACGTCACCGGCCTGGAGGAGGGCGACGACATCCGGGTGGCGGGAGTGCGGGTCGGCGAGGTCGAAGGCATCCGGATCAAGGAACGGACGCTGGCCGAGGTCACCTTCACGGTCAGCCGGGACCGGCCGCTGCTCACCAGCACCGGCGCCGTCATCCGCTACCGCAACCTGGTCGGGCAGCGGTACCTCGCGCTGACCGAGGGCGCCGGCGACGGCACCCCGCTGCGTCCCGGCGGCACGATCCCGCTCGCGCGCACCCAGCCCGCCCTCGATCTGAACGCGCTGCTGAACGGCTTCAAGCCGCTGTTCGCCGCGCTCAGCCCGAAGGACGTCAACCAGCTGGCCACCGAGATCATCAAAACCCTCCAGGGCGAGGGCGGCACCGTCAACAGCCTGCTGACGCACACGGCATCGCTCACCACGACGCTGGCCGGCCGCGACAAGCTGATCGGCTCGGTGATCGACAACCTCAACACCGTGCTGAAGACGCTCGACAAGCGCGGCGCCCGCTTCTCCGGACTGCTCAAGCAGCTGCGCCGGGTCATCTCCGGGCTGTCCGCCGACCGCAAGCCCATCGGGGAGTCGCTGGTGAGCATCGGCGACCTGACGGAGGCCACCTCGGGCCTGCTGAAGGACGCGCGCCCGCCGCTCAAGGACGACATCGCGGAACTGACCGACCTCACCGGGACGCTGAACGACAACGAGAAGACCGTGGAGGGCGTGCTGAAGAGGCTGCCGAACAAGCTCAACGAGCTCACGGGGACGGCGTCCTACGGCTCGTGGTTCAACTTCTACCTGTGTGACTTCGACGGCCGGATCGTGCTGCCGAAGACGAAGCAGGTGTTCACGCCCGAGATGCACGTGGCGAGGGCGAGGTGCGGGGCATGAGCCGCAAGCGCCGCCCGGAGCCGCTGCTCAAGGTGCGCGTGGAACCGCCGAGGCTGCCGAGAGTACGGCTGCCGGAGGTACGGCTCCTGCCCCGCCGCAGGCCGCGTCCACAGCCGCTGATCAAGGTCCGCGTCGACCCGCCGAAGCTGCCGGGGATACGGCCCCGCCGTCCGCACCTCGGCCCCTTCCGCGAACGCAATCCCCTCGTCATCGGCGCCGTCGGACTCACCGTCCTGGCGTTGCTGACCGTGGCCGCGTTCAACGCCGACCGCCTGCCGGTGATCGGCGACGGCGAGACGTACAGCGCCGCCTTCGCGGAGGCGGGCGGTCTCAAGCCGGGTGACGAGGTGCGGATCGCCGGGGTCAAGGTCGGCAAGGTCGAGGAGGTCGACCTGGACGGCGACCATGTCAAAGTCACCTTCAAGATCAAGGACCAGCCGGGGTTCGGCACCGAGACCGGCGCGTCGATCCGGGTCAAGACGATCCTCGGCGCCAAGTACCTCGCCCTGCACCCCAGGGGGCGGGGCCAGTTGGAGCCCGGTAGCGAGATCCCGCTGAAACGGACCGTCCCCGCCTACGACGTCGTGCAGGCGTTCAGCGATCTCACCACCACGACGGAGAAGGTCGACACCGAGCGGCTGGCGAAGGCGCTGGACACCATCTCGACGACCTTCGAGGACTCCCCTTCCGAAGTGCGGTCGTCCATCAAGGGCCTGTCGCAGATCTCCCGGACCGTGGCCTCGCGCGACAAGGCCCTCAGGGAACTCCTCGACCACGCGAACGGAGTGACGGGTGTACTCGCCGACCGGTCGAGCGACTTCTCCGCGCTGGTCAAGGACGGCGACAAGCTGTTCAAGGAGATCAGCAAGCGGCGTGCGGCGATCCACAAGCTGCTGAAGACCTCCGCCGCGCTCGGCATCCAGCTCTCCGGCCTGGTCCAGGACAACGAGAAGGAGATCGGGCCCGCGCTCAAGGGCCTGAACACCGTGGTGAAGATGCTCGAACGCAACCAATCCAGCCTGGACCGGAGCATCGAGCTCCTGGCCCCCTACGTGCGGGTCTTCACCAACACCCTCGGCAACGGCCGCTGGTTCGACTCCTACGTCCAGAACCTGGTCGCCGCCCCGGTGGTGCCGCGGACGCGGACGGGAGGCGCGCAGTGAGCAACCGTTGGAAGAAGGGCGCGGCCCTGTTGATCACCCTGACCCTGGTCGCGGCGCTCACCCACGTCCTGTGGCCGCGGACCGAGCCCGCCCGCGTCACGGCGTACTTCCCTCGCACCGTCGGCATCTACCCCGGCTCGGACGTCCGCGTGCTGGGTGTGCGGATCGGCGAGGTCAAGAAGATCACGCCGGAGGGCGGCCGGGTGCGGGTGGAGCTGGAGTACGACGCGGACCGGAAGATCCCGGCGGATGCACAGGCCGCGATCATCAACTCCTCGGTGGTCAGCGACCGTTACGTGCAGCTGCTGCCGGTGTACCGGAGCGGCCCGGTCCTGCGGGACGGGGACGAGATACCCGAGTCGCGCACGGCCGTGCCGGTCGAACTGGACCGCGTCTTCGACAGCCTGCACACCACGGCCGAGGCGCTGGGACCCGAGGGCGCCAACAAGGACGGCGCCCTGTCACGGTTGCTCGACGTCAGCGCCGACAACCTCGACGGCCAGGGCGAGAACCTGCACCAGACGGTGGAGGACCTCTCGGAGGCGGTCACGACCCTGTCCGACGGCCGCACGGACCTGTTCGGCACGGTCCGCAACCTTCAGGTGTTCACGGCGGCGCTGGCGGCGGACGACAAGAGCGTGCGGTCGTTCAACAGCAGCCTCGCCAAGGTCGCCGGGCAACTCGCGGGCGAGCGCAAGGACCTGGCGGCCGCGCTGAAGAACCTCGGCACGGCGCTCGGTGACGTGTCCGCCTTCGTGAAGAAGAACAAGAAGTCGCTGACGTCGAACGTGGAGGGCCTGAGCAAGGTGACCAAGGTGCTCGTCACCCAACGGGCGGCGCTGGAGGAGCTGCTGGAGGTCGCGCCGACGGGCGTGTCGAACCTGCACAACGCCTACAACCCTTCCGCCGGCACCCTCGACACCCGCAACAACCCCGACCATCCGCAGGATCCGGCCTCACTGCTGTGCTCGATCCTGAAGACGACCGGGGAGAAGACCGACTGCGGGGACCTGAGGGACCTCTTCGACTCCCTGCCCCAGGTGCCCCAGGGCACCTCGGACACCGGCACGGTCGACCGCACCCTCGGCGGAATCCTGGGAGCGAGCGCATGAGGCCCCCGCGCAGGGGCGGGGCCGTCGCGTGGACGGCCGTCGCAACGGTGCTCCTGTCGGGCTGCGAGTTCAACGGCTGGTACGACGTCCCGCTCCCCGGCGGAGCCGCAGCCGACGGCCACGCCTACCACGTCACCGTCGAGTTCCGCGACGTCCTGGACCTGGTTCCGCAGTCGTCGGTCAAGGTCGACAACGTCACTGTGGGCGCGGTGGAGAAGGTGGAGCTGGACGGCTGGCACGCGAGGGTCCGCCTCCGGGTCGCCGACTCGGTGAAGCTGCCCGCCAATGCCATCGCCGAGCTGCGGCAGACCAGCATGCTCGGCGAGAAGTACGTGGCCCTGTCCGGGCCGCCGGAGAGCGCACCGGTCGGCCGGCTCCGCGACGGTGATGTGATCCCGCTGTCCCGCAGCGGCCGCAACCCGGAGGTCGAGGAGGTGCTGTCCGCGCTGTCCGCCCTGCTCAACGGCGGCGGCGTGGCCCAGCTCAAGACGATCACCACGGAGCTGAACAAGGCCCTGGAAGGCCGGGAGAACCGGGTCAAGTCCCTGCTCAAGGAGCTCGACACCTTCATCGGCGGCCTGGACGACCAGCGCCAGGACATCGTCCGCGCGCTGAAGGCCGTGGACCGGCTGGCCAAACGGCTGGGCAAGGAGAAGACGACGATCGCCGAGGCCGTCGACACGATGCCGCCCGCCCTGAAGGTCCTGGCCGACCAGCGCCGCGACCTGACGAGGATGCTCACCGCCCTGTCCAGGCTGGGCAAGACCGGCACCAAGGTGGTCAACGCCTCGCACGACGACACGGTTGCCAACCTCAAGCAGCTCCGGCCGATCCTGCGACAGCTCAACAAGGCGGGCAGCGACCTGCCCAACTCCCTGGAACTGCTGACCACCTACCCCTTCCCGCGCAACGCGGTGGACGCCATCAAGGGTGACTACGTCAACCTGCACGTCACGGCGGACCTCGATCTGGCCGGCATCTACGGCAACCTGACGGACGAGCCGGGCGGCCGGAACGGCGGGGACACCCAGGTGCCGGAGCTTCCCGAGCCCCCCGACCTGCCGGACGTACCGGATCTTCCGGACGTGCCGGATGTGCCGGATGTGCCGAAGCCCACCGCGCTGCCGAGCAGGCCGAGCGTGCCGTCGTCCCCGTCCGTCCCCTCGGGCGGCGACCCGCTGTGCCCGCCGGTGTGCACCGCCGGCTACGGCCCGGGCGGCTACCGGACCGGGGGCTACCGGACCGAGGGGATCAACCTCGAACTCGCCGAGCTGATGCTGAAGGGGGTCCAGCCGTGATCACCCGTACGGTCAAGGCGCAACTCATCGCCTTCGCCACCCTCACCGCCGTGGGCGTGTCGTACGTCGGCGCCGAGTACACGGGCCTGGTGGACGAGGTTTTGGACCGCGGCTACACCGTGCGGGCCGACTTCGCCGACTCCGGGGGCGTATTCCCCGGTGCCGAGGTCACCTATCGCGGGGTGCCGGTGGGCAAGGTCGGCGCACTGCGCCTGGCCGGCTCGGACGGGGTCTCGGTCGCGCTCGACATCGAGGACGGTGCGCCGCGTATCCCGGCGGACACACTGGCGGTGGTGGCGAACCGCTCGGCGGTGGGCGAGCAGTACGTCGACCTCCAGCCCCGGGCCTCCCACGGCCCGTACCTGCTGGAGGGCAGCACGATCCCGCGCGAGAGCACACGGGTGCCGCTGTCGACGACGGACATGGTCCTCAGCCTGGACCGCCTGGTGAACTCGCTCGGCAAGGACGACCTACGAGTCACGGTCGACGAGTTGGGCAAGGCGTTCGCCGGCACCGGCCCGAACCTGGGCCGCCTGGTGGACTCGGGCAACACCCTGGTCGAGTCGGCGTCCGAGGCGCTGCCGGAGACGATCGACCTGATCGAGGACTCACGGAAGGTCCTGAAGACGCAGGCCGACCAGGGCTCTTCGATCAAGTCGTTCGCGCGCGATCTGGCGGCGCTGTCAGCCCAGTTGAAGTCCAGTGACGGGGACCTGCGCAAGCTGATCGGCAACGCGCGGCCGGCGGCGCAGGAACTGAACTCGCTGCTGAAGTCGACCGGGCCGCAGCTGTCGGTCCTGCTCGCCAACCTGATCAGCGGCGGCCAGGTCACGCTGGCCCGCCTTCCCGGCGTGGAGCAGGCCCTCGTCACCTTCCCGCTGACGGTCGCGGGCAGCTACACGGTCGTCCCCGGCGACGGCACCACCCACTTCGGCCTGGTGCTGAACGCCGACGAACCGCCGGCCTGCACTCAGGGGTACGGCACGGCCCGCCGCGATCCGGCGGACACCAGTACACGCGAGGCGAATACCGACGCCCGCTGCACGCTCCCGCGCGGCAGCGAGTCGTCGGTACGCGGCGCGCAGAACGCCCCGGGCGCGTCGACCGCCGACGGCGGCGCGAACCAGGCGGCGTACGTCACCCCGTACGACCCGGAGACCGGCACCACCACCGGCCCGGACGGAAGGAACGTCGAGATCGGCTCGGCGGGCGGCCAGCAGGCCGCGTTCGGAAAGGAGTCGTGGCAATGGCTGCTCGTCGGCCCCATGGCATGAGGCAGGTACCACCCCGAGTGATGACGGCGGGACTCGTCGCGGCGACCGTCATCACCACAGCGCTGGCGCTCTGGCTGACCTTCGGAATCTACGAACAGAACGAGGCGGACCGACGACGCCAGGGCATCCTGGCCGCGGCCCGCCAGTCGGCACTGAACTTCACCTCCCTCGACTACCGGCACTACGACCGCGACAGCGCGAATGTCCTGGCGGGCGCGACGGGCGACTTCAAGAAGCAGTTCACCGCCCAGACGGAGCAGTTGACGAAGCTGGTGGCCCAGAACAAGTCCGTGTCGGAAGGCCAGATCCTGGAGGCGGGCATCGTCCGCTCCGACGAGGACTCGGCCCGTGTGCTGGTGGTCGCCGACAGCAAGGTGACCAACACCGCCGTGCCCGGGGGAGAGGCGCGCACGTACCGGCTCCAGCTCGACCTCGTACACAAGGACGGCCGCTGGCTGACGTCCGACGTCGAGTTCGTCGGCTGATTCACGGGCCGATTCGCCGACCGACAAGCACCGACGAGGAGTACCACCATGCCGAAGACGACCACCGGCCGCGCCCCCGGTCCCGGCACCCGCCGCACCATGACGGCGGCCGCCCGCGCGGCGGCGAAGCGCGCGGAGCGCGGCCACCGCGAAGCGGACGCGGCGACGGCCACCCACGAGGAGTCCCCGCGCCGGGCCGAGCGGCCACTCGCCGGACGCACCGTCCTCATCGAGGCCCCGAAGCACGGCTGGGACGACCCGCCGGAGCCGTCGCCGGAGTCGTTCGGGCAGGACGGGCCGCAGGAGCGCGGCGAGCCCGGCTCCGGCAACCGACGGAAGCTGCTCACCTTGCTCCTGGCCGTCCTGCTCGTCGCCGGCCTGGTCGCGCTGGCCGCCCTGGGACGGCAGTACCGCGACGGCCGCCTGACGGAGACCGCCCGGACCGAGGCGCTCACGGCCGCGCGCACAGCGGCACCGGTCGTCCTGTCGTACGACTACCGCCACCTGGACAAGGACTTCTCGAGGGCCCGCGCCCACCTGACCGGCGACTTCCGCGACGAGTACGGCAAGACCACGAAGACCGTGGTCGCCCCGACGGCCGAGAAGTACCACGGTGTCGTGAAGGCAAGGGTCGCCGCCCCCGGCTCCGGTGGCGCCCCGGCCGCCTCCGTCGTCTCGGCCTCCCCCGACAAGGTCGTCGTCCTGCTCTTCGTCAACCAGGTCACCGAGAGCACTCAGGTGTCGGGGTCCCGCGTGGACCAGAACCGGGTGCGGATGACGATGAGCCGTACGGGTGACGAGTGGAAGGTGAGCGCGGTGGACGCGCTGTGAAGGAAGGCGGCGGCGGTCTCACCGCGCCGGGTTCAGTGAACGCCGCGCGCCTCACCGCGGCGTGACCCGGCGGGGAAAGGTGAACGGGCTCTTGTGCGTTACCCGGTGATCAGAGCGAATGACGCGGAACGTCCGCCTGTGCCGAGTGCGCCGTGGACCGTCGTGTCACCCGCTCCAGGTGCCGTGCCAAGACCTCTCGCGCCTCCGGCGTCAGGGTCCGCAACGCCACCAGCGCCGTGATGACGACATCACACAACTCCGCCTCCACGTCCTCCCACGTGTGCGTGACGCCCTTGCGCGGGTTCTGCCCCGTCGCCCCGATCACCGCCTCCGAGACCTCGCCGACCTCCTCGGAGAGTTTCAGGATGCGCAGGAGGAGGCCCTCGCGGCCCTCTACCGGGCGGTTGGTGTCGAGCCACTCGTACAAGGCGTCGATGGTGGACCAGAGTTCAGGGGCGGGGGACTGTTCGTTCATGGGGGCGCAGCCTGCCATGCGGGACTGACAACGCCGGGTCCCGGCCCTCCGCCCCCTACTCCAGGTACTCCTCCTCGAACAACGCCTCCTGCTCCCCCTCCTTCGCCCGCCGCAGGCGCCTCGCCCTGGCCCCCACCACCACCGCCGTGCCCGCCGCCGTCGCCGCGAAGGCCGCGGGAATCATCCAGCCGCGGTTCACCGCGTGGCCGAGCAGGTGGTCGACGGAGAGGCGGCCCGGGCCCGTGATGGCCAGGCCCGCTGCCGTGAGGCCCAGCGTCGCCGCGTACTCGTAGCCGCCGCCCTGGTTGAAGAAGCCGTTCGGGGCGTGCACCGCCGCCGCCCCCGCCATCGCACCGGCCGCCGCCGCGCCCGCGGCCGGGGTGGCCAGGCCCAGGGCCAGCAGCGTGCCGCCGCCGGTCTCCGCGAGGCCCGCCGCCGTCGCGCTCGCCTTGCCGGGGACGTAGCCGACGGACTCCATGAACTGGCCGGTCCCCTGGATGCCGTGCCCGCCGAACCAGCCGAACAGCTTCTGCGCGCCGTGGGCCGCCAGCGCACCGCCCGTCCCCAGCCGGAGCAGCAGCAGGCCCAGATCACGTCGGTCGTTACGCCTCACGTCGACTCCCGGAGCAGACAGCAGGAACGGACAGCAGGAACAGAGGGGCTCTCCTCTCCTTCGCGTTTCCACCGTCGCACCACTCACAGCCCGCTACACCCGGCGGACCCGTCCGGGAGGCCGTTCGGGTGGCACGGGTGGCGGGCGGCGTTGGCCGGTACGAGGCTGGCTCGCATGACGATTCAGACCACGCGCCTGAGCGATCCGGCTGTCCGGGCCTTCGTGGCCGCCGTGAACCATCACGACCGCGAGAGCTTCATGGCGCTCCTCGCGCCGGGCGCGACCATGACGGACGACGGTTCCGACCGGGACCTCGTCGACTGGGTGGACCGGGAGATCTTCTCCTCGCACGGTCACATGGAGGTCGACAACGAGTCCAACGGCGGCCGTTCCCTCATCGCCCGCTACAGCAACGACACCTGGGGCGAGATGCGCACCCGGTGGAGCTTCACCGTGGACGAGGACGGCAGGATCACGCGCTTCGAGACCGGCCAGGCCTGACCTCCCCCGCAGGTCCTTGCGGGACCTTGGGGCAGTCTCACCGGCCAGGTGCCGGCCCCCTGCCGTGCGCACCGGCGGCTGCCGCCCGCGCCCACGCTGAAAATGCTGTTCGCCGACACGCTGCTCGACCGGTTCCCGCGCGGCGGCCGGCACACCGTCACCGCCGCCGACCCCGCCGGCATCCCGGCGGGCTCCAGCCTCGTCCGCATCCGGGCCGGGCCCACGTACACGGTCGACCAGCTCTGGCAGGGCGTCTTCCTGCGCTCGGGGAACGACGCGGTGCACGTCGGCCCACATGCTTGAGCTGTGCGGCAGTCGTTCCACCCGCACCGGTGCGTACTCCGCGGTCCCTCGCGGAATCCACCCCCACCCGGTGCGGTGGAACGACTGCCGCCTCCCCCGGGATGTGGCTTACGGAAGCGATCTGCTCCAACTGTGAAGCTTTGGTGTAGGAGAGTTGAGCATATGTCCCCTACCGGCCGCAATGGGGCGGACGTTGCTATTCCGTTTGTGCAGGTTGACGAGTTGACGAATTCCGCCGCGGGCTCAGCCGCGTCCGACGTACGGCATCGCCGTCGCCAGTACGGTCGCGAACTGCACGTTCGCCTCCAGCGGCAGCTCCGCCATGTGCCGCACCGTGCGGGCCACGTCCGCTACGTCCATCACCGGTTCCGGGGCGACTTCCCCGTTCGCCTGCAGGGCTCCCGTCCGCATACGGGACGTCATGTCGGTGGCCGCGTTGCCGATGTCGATCTGGCCGACGGCGATCCCGTACGGCCGCCCGTCCAGGGAGAGGGACTTCGTCAGGCCCGTCAGCGCGTGCTTGGTCGCCGTGTAGGCCACCGACAGCGGGCGGGGCGTGTGCGCGGAGATGGAGCCGTTGTTGATGATCCGGCCGCCCTGCGGTTCCTGCTCCTTCATCTGCAGGAACGCCGCCTGCGCGCACAGGAACGCCCCGTTGAGGTTGGTGTCCACCACGTGCCGCCAGGCCTCGAAGGGCAGCTCCTCGACCGGGACGCCACCGGGGCCGAACGTGCCGGCGTTGTTGAACAGCAGGTCGACCCGGCCGAAGCGCTCGACGGTCGCGGCGAACAGGGCGCTCACGTCCTCCGGGCGTGAGACGTCCGTCCGTACCGTGAGAGACGCGGCCCCGGGCGCCTGGGCCGCCGTCTCCTCCAGCGTCTCGACGCGCCGGCCCGCCAGCGCCACCGACCAGCCCGTGCGCAGCAGTTCCACGGCGACCGCCCGGCCGATGCCGGAGCCCGCCCCGGTCACCACCGCGATCGCATTGTCCTTGGCATTCATGGGCCCGCAGCGTACGGGAGCACTCCCGCGGCCCCGGCGGGATCAGGGCGTCAGGCGAGCGTGAGTTCCGGCTCGCCCGTCTCGTCGGGGTAGCGGACGCCGACGCGGTTCCGGATCGCGTCGAGGGTCCGCATCACGGCGAGCGTGCCGTCCAGCGGCACCAGCGGGGACTCCGTCTCGCCGGCGCGCACGGCCCGCATGACCTCCAGCGCCTCGTGGCGCATGCTGTTGCGCGGGCCGTCCGCCGGGTCGGCGGTGAACTCCTCGGCGTCGCGGCCGTCCCGGTGCAGGACGAAACGGTCCGGGAAGAAGAACCCGTGCGGGATGTCGATCCGGCCCTGGGAGCCGGTGACCGACGCGGAGGTCGCCGTACCGCCCACGATGGAGCAGTGCACCGAACCGAGCGCGCCGCTGTCGAAGGAGAGCACCGCCGCCGTCTGGAGGTCGACGCCCTCCTCGGAGAGCACCGCCCGCGCCGCGACGTCCGACGGCTCCCCGAGCAGCAGCTGCGCGAACGACACCGGATAGACGCCCAGATCGAGCAGCGCGCCGCCGCCCAGCTCCGGGTTGCGCAGCCGGTGCGAGGGCGGGAACGGCCCGGCCAGCCCGAAGTCGGCCTGGACGCTGCGCACCTCGCCGATCACCCCGTCGTCGACGAGCGCCTTGAGGCGGCGTACCAGCGGGTTGCAGTACATCCACATCGCTTCCATCAGGAAGCGCCCGTGCTCCCGCGCCAGCACGACGAGTTCCTCCGCCTCGCGCACGTTCAGCGTGAAGGGCTTCTCGCACAGCACGTGCCGCCCGGCCGTGAGACACAGCCCGGCGGCGGTCCGGTGCGCCGTGTGCGGGGTGGCGACGTAGACGACATCGATGTCCTCGTCCTGCGCGAGGGCGTTCCAGTCGCCGTAGGCCCGGGGGATCCCGAACCGCTCCGCGAACGTCCTCGCCGACGCCTGGGACCGCGACGCCACCGCCACGACCTCCGCGTCCGGCAGGTCGATCAGATCCGCGGTGAAAGCGCCCGCTATCCCGCCGGTCGCCAGGATGCCCCACCGCACCGTGTCCGCCGTCATTGCCGCCCCGCCTCCACCTCGTGACCCCGAGCACTGCGTACGAGCTGAGAGCATAGGTGGCGATCGACACGCAGAGGGAGGGACTCATGCCCGAGGGTGGGGCGTCCATACCGAAGACCGCGCAGGAGGCATCGGACACCGCGCAGGAGGCCGCAGCCGGGACGGACCGGCCCGACCGCACAACGCACCGCCGCACCGGGCTCCTGGTCACCTTCCTCCTCGGAAGCCTGACCGCCGTGCCGCCGCTGGCGATGGACATGTACCTCCCGTCCCTGCCGGAGGTCACCCGTTCCCTGCACGCGCCCGCCGCGACCGTCCAGCTCACCCTCACCGCCTGCCTGGCCGGCATGGCACTCGGGCAGCTCGTGGTGGGGCCGATGAGCGACCGGTGGGGGCGGCGCCGTCCGCTGCTCGCCGGGCTCGCCGTCTTCGTCGTCGCCACCGTGCTGTGCGCGCTCGCCCCCACCGTCGAGCTGCTGGTGGCCTTCCGGCTGGCCCAGGGCCTCGCGGGCGCCGCCGCCATAGTGATCGCCCGGGCCGTCGTCCGCGACCTCTACGACGGCATGGCCATGGCCCGGTTCTTCTCCACCCTCATGCTGATCTCCGGCGTCGCCCCGATCGTGGCGCCGCTGATCGGCGGGCAGGTCCTGCGCGTCACGGACTGGCGGGGCGTGTTCGCCGTCCTCACGGTCATCGGCGTGCTGATCGGGGTCCTGGTCTGGGCGCGGCTGCCCGAGACCCTGGCGCCCGCCGAGCGGCACAGCGGCGGCGTCGGCGAGGCCCTGCGCTCCATGCGCGGCCTCCTCGCCGACCGCTCCTTCGCCGGCTACACCCTCGCCGGCGGCTTCGCCTTCGCCTCCCTGTTCGCCTACATCTCGGCGTCCCCGTTCGTCATCCAGGAGATCTACGGCGCCTCCCCGCAGACGTTCAGTCTGCTGTTCGGCCTCAACTCGGTCGGGCTGGTCGTCGTCGGCCAGATCAACGGCAAGATCCTGGTCGGCCGGGTCAGTCTCGACCGGGTGCTGGGCATCGGCCTCGCGATCGTCATCACCGCCGCGACCGCGCTGCTGCTGATGTCCCTGGGCGTCCTCGGCGAGGTCGGTCTCGTGCCCGTCGCCGCCGCGCTGTTCGTGCTGATGTCCGCGATGGGCATCACCCTGCCCAACACCCAGGCGCTCGCCCTGATGCGCACCAGGCACGCCGCCGGATCGGCGTCCGCCCTGCTCGGCACGTCCTCCTTCCTCATCGGCGCGATCGCCTCCCCGCTCGTCGGCGTCGCCGGGGAGGACACCGCCCTCCCGATGGCCGTCGTCCAACTGGCCGCCGCACTGGTGGCACTTGCCTGCTTCATGGGAATGTGCCGACCCTGGAAGAAGGAGAGCAGCCGCCCGAGCGTGGAGGGAGCAGTCAGCTGAGCGCACCCAGACTGCGCGACGGCACGCCGGAACGGGCCGGACTCGACCGCGCGGAGCTGCGTCACCTCGTGCGGGAGGTCCACGTCCTGACCACGGGGCAGCGCCCCTGGGCACCGGGCGCGGTCCTGGTCGTCGGACGCGGCCCGGTGATCGCGGTGGAGGAGGCCGCGGGCTGGGCCGTGCGCTACGCGGCCTACGACCCCGAGGCCGACGTGGGGGTGGAGCTGCCCCCCGAGGACCGGGTCCCGATGACCGTCGGCACGCCCTTCGACCTGGCGTCCCTGACCAAACTGTTCACGTCCGTGGTCGCCGTGCAGCAGATCGAGCGCGGCACGCTCGGCATCGACGCCAAGGTCGGGGCGTACCTGCCGGACTTCACGGCGGCCGCCCGGCACGGCATCACCGTGCGGCAGCTGCTCACCCACACCTCCGGGCTGCGGCCCGAACTCCCGCTGTACGACTGTGCCGACGACGCGCAGCGGCTGGCGGCGCTGCGCGCGGAGCCGCCGGTCGGCGTGCCGGGCACGTACCGCTACTCCGACCTCAACATGCTCCTCCTCCAGTACGTCCTGGAGCGCGTCACCGGCCGCACCCTCGACGTCCTCGTCCACGACGGCATCACCCGGCCGCTGGGCATGACGGCGACGGACTTCGGGCCCTGCCCGGGCGCCGCGGCGACGGAGGACCAGCGGCGGCCGTGGGCCAAGGCGGACCGGGGGATGCTGCGGGGCGAGGTCCACGACGAGAACGCCTGGGCCCTCGGGGGCGTGGCCGGCCACGCGGGCCTGTTCTCCACCGGCCGCGACCTCGCGGTGTTCTGCCGCACCCTGCTCGCCGGCGGCTCCTACGGCCCCGCCCGCATCCTCGGCCCCGACTTCGTCGAGCTCCTCTTCACCCCGCCCGGCCTCGGCTTCTCCCTCGACCAGCCCTGGTTCATGGGCGACCTGGCGGGCCGCGGCGCGGCGGGCCACACGGGCTTCACGGGCACGTCCCTCGTCCTCGACCCGGCCACGGACACGTTCCTGATCCTCCTCACCAACGCGGTCCACCCACGCCGCCGCCACCCCGACAGCGCCCCGAGAGCGGCAGCGGCGTCCCGGGTGGCGCGGGCGGTGCGGGGGATGTGACAGCGCGGCCGATCGGATCTATAGGGTTGCTTCAAGGCAGAGCACAGGGGGGCCTATGGCGCGGGTTGTGTGTGTTCACGGTGTCGGGCAGCAGCAGTCGGGCGAGGAGCAACTGCTCAAGGAGTGGATCCCGGCTCTGCAGGACGGTCTCACACGGGCCGGTGCGCCGAGGGCACTGGAGCCCGGCGACGTGGCCATGGCCTTCTACGGTGATCTCTTCCTCCCGCCGGGCCGCACCCTGGGCACCACTGAGCCCTTCCTGTCCGCCGCGGACGTGGCATCCGGATGGGAGACCGACCTCCTGCGGGCCTGGTGGGCTGAAGCCGCCGCCGTGGAACCGCAGATCATGCCTCCCACGGCCGAGGGCACCCTGGGTGGGTTGCCGTCGTCGGTGCAGGTCGCCCTGATCGCCCTGTCGCAGTCCAGGTTCTTCGCCGGACTGGCGGAACGAGCGCTGGTGTCCGACCTCAAACAGGTTCGCCGCTACCTCGGCGATCCCCTTCTGCGAGCTGCGGCACGTACGAGGGTGCACACACTGGTCGGTCCGGACACCGTGGCTGTGGTGGCGCATTCCCTGGGGTCCGTTGTGGCGTACGAAGCGCTGTGCGCATTACCGGGGCACGCGGTACGGGAACTGATCACGCTCGGCTCCCCCCTGGGCATTCGCAATCTGATCTTCGACAGGCTGGACCCCGCGCCCGTAGACGCCAGAGGAGCGTGGCCCGGCAGCGACCTGCTGGGCTGGACCAACATCGCCGATGCCGGTGACGTCGTGGCGCTGGCCAAGGATCTGCGCCCCCGTTTTGGAGAGCGCGTCGTGTGCCGGTTGGTCCCCAACGGCTCCCACGCTCATGACGCCACCCACTATCTGGGCAAAGCGGAGACCGGGCAGGCCCTCTCGGCGGCACTGCGATGACCGGGGCAGGCCGGCAGGATGCGCAGCCTCGACGCTTCCTCATTGCGACGGCGGTCGCACACCATCAGCGCTCGCCGGAGGGAAACCGGCCGGGGCTGGTGGACGCACGGCAGAAGATCATCGATCTGTTCACTCAGAGGCTCGGCTACACGCACGTCAGCGACCTGGGACTCGATCCCGACCGGAACGCGCTGCTCCAGCATCTCGACCGCTTCGCCACCGACCCCGATCGGCGTCCCGAGGACATCGTGGCCGTGTATCTGGCCGGACACGGCCAGCTGATCGGCTCCACACCGCGCAGACACATGTTCTTCCCCGCCGACGCCGACCTGGCCAAACCCAAACTGGCCCTGCCGACGGCACAGATCGCGGCGGCGCTCACCGACGACACCCAGCTCACTCAGGTGTTGCTTATCCTCGACACCTGCTATGCAGGTCAGGGTGGCAGCGATGCGATTTCCGCGGCCCTTGAGAGTCTGCGGCGCAGCATCGACGACGATCCGTCCGGCATCGCAGTGATCGCGTCTGCCCAGCCCGCCCAGCAGGCATGGGAGGGCGCATTTCCCGATCTCCTCGTGGCCGCGATCGAGAGTCGGACCATCGCGGGGGAAAAGCCACCCACTCTGGACCTGGGTGCTCTCATCGCCCATATGAATGCCAACCCGTCCAAGCCGCCGACCCAGCGCATCGAATGGGACGCGGCCAGACTGACCGGCGACATCCCCGGCTTCTTCCCCAACCCGCGCCGACGCGCCGCACCCCGCGAAGTGGATCTCGCCATCCAGCATGCGGCCGAATGGGACGCCCAGGCCCGGCGAAGGGACACGGAGTTCGCGCGCCGCCTGCTGGTCCGGGCCATGGCCTACTTCGGTGACCGTGAGCAGTGGTGGTTCGCTGGACGACACGAGGTGATGGCGCGTATCACTGCCTGGCTGGCGCCCCTGACCCCGGGCCACGCGGCGCTCGTGGTGACCGCGGGACCTGGCTCCGGAAAGACAGCGGTCCTCGGTCTCACAGCCGCCCTCGCCCACTCCGAACACCGCAACACAGTCCCCGTCCACCTGCTCGGTCTACGGCCGGACCAGGTGCCGGCCGTCGGCTCGGTCGACGTCGCTATCTACGCCCAGGCCTTGACCAACGACGATGTGCTGCGCGGGCTGTCCGCCGCCGTCCGCGCGCCCGTCGGCGTCCCCGGCGATCTCGTTGAGGCCCTGTCCAAGCGGGACCGCCCGCTCACCGTGATCATCGACGCCCTTGACGAGGCCGCGACCCCCGACGCCCTGGTCACCCGGCTCGTCCGGCCGCTTCTCGAACATGGCCGGGGACGTGTCCGGCTGCTGCTCGGCACCCGTCGGCACCTGTTGCGTCATCTGCCGCCCGACATCCCGGTGGTGGACCTCGACGACCCTGATCATCGCGACTCCCGGGCCATCGCCTCCTATGCCCTGCGCGGATTGCTGGACTCCCGCCCGGAGAGCCCGTACCTGAACGTCTCTCCCCGGCTCTCCGCAGAGGTGGCACAGGCGGTCGCCGAGGCCGCCGACCCGTCCTTCCTCGTGGCCCGTATCGTCTCCGGTACGCTCGCCGCCCAGCCCTCGGTCGCCGACCCGGCCGACCAGGCATGGCGCACCGAGCTCCCACGCACCGCGGACGCGGCCATGGCCCGTGACCTGGACACACGTCTCGGCGACGACGCCGCCCGGGCCAGGGACTTGCTCAGGCCGCTCGCCTACGCCGAGGGGCAGGGGCTTCCTTGGGAGGACATCTGGGCTCCCCTCGCCTCCCGCATCGCTGGTGAGACTTACACCAACGACGACCTGCTGTGGCTCAAGCGCAACGCCGGTTCATACGTCGTGGAGGCGGCCGAAGAGGGACGCTCGGTCTACCGGCTGTACCACATGGCGCTCGCCGAGCATCTGAAACGAGGCTGCGACGACGCCGCCGTGCAGCAGGCGTTCCTCGACGTACTCGTGGGTGGGGCACCGCGCAGGATCGACGGACAGCGCGACTGGAGTCGGGCTCATCCCTACGCCCTGCGGTACCTGGCCGTCCATGCGGCGTACATCGGACGGGTCGACGAACTCCTCGAAGACCGCGGGTATTTGACGCTGTCGGAGCCGAACCTCCTGCTACACGCGCTGCACAAGGTGACGACGTCGAGGGGCCGAGCCGTAAGAACCATCTACCGGGCCTCGGCCGGAATGCACGCGGAACTGGAACCTGCCGAACGAGGCATGGTCCTGGCGGTGGACGCCATGCGGCATCTGGACCCGACCCTGTCCCGGGAACTCGCCGCCGGACACCACTGGAAGCCGCGATGGGCCTCGGGGACGCAGACGAGCACGGCCTTGCGCGCCACGCTCATCGGGCACACCGATTGGGTCTTCGCTGTGGCGTGCACGATCGTGAACGGCGTGCCGGTCGCGGTCACGGGAAGCAGGGACCACACCATGCGTATCTGGGACCTGACGACCAACACCGAGCTGCGCACCTTGATCAGGCACCAAGCGGACATCGACGCGGTGGCCTGCGCGATCGTCAAGGGCACGCCCCTGGCCGTCACCGGCAGCCGGGACGGCACAGCGCGGGTGTGGGACCTCAAGACAGGTGAGCAGCAGGCAGAGCTGAGGGGGCACGGAGTGCGCGGAGGGCACAACAGTTCGGTCACTGCTGTCGCGTTCACCGAAGTGCAGGGAGAACCGGTGGTACTCACCGGGGGCGCTGACGGCACCATACGCGTCTGGGACCTGAACTCACTGGCCCTGCGATATGTCCTGGCGGCGCATTCCGGGTTCGTGCAGGGCATCGCTTGCACCTTTGCGGGCGGTGTGCCCGTCGCCGTGTCGGGAGGCAGGGACGAGTGGGTCAAGGTGTGGGACCTGGAGTCCGGCACCGAGAGGGACGCGTTCTGGCACGGGGGCTGGGTGACCGACGTGGCGTGCACTGATGTCGACGGGAAGCAGTTCGCCGTCACGGACGGCCATGCCCTTCATCTGTGGGACCTGACCGGCTCGGGTCAGCACCGGAAGACGGCCGAGGGAACGCACTGTGTGAGTGTCGCCACGTCGGGCGCCGCCGGTGCCCCCGTCATCGTCGCAGGCAGTGGCGAAGGACCGGTGATGGTCTGGAACCCCGAGGGCCCCGGCGAACCGCGCCACCTCGGAGGCCACACCAACATCGTGTACTCGGTCGCCTGTACCGAGGTGGCCGGTGATCCCGTGGTAGTGGCGGCCGGTCTTGACCAGGAAGTGCGCGTGTGGGACCTGGACGCGACGATGGAGAGCAGCGATCCAGGCGGGCACCGGGCGATCGTCTGGTCCATGGCCTGGGCGACGCACGGCGGCCGGTCGGTGCTGGTGACGGGGGCCATCGACGGCAGCGCAACCGTATGGAACGTCAAGACGGGGGAGGTCGAAGCTTCCTTCGGCGCACCTGTGATCAGGGGCCGCATGGCGCAATGCGCCGAGACGGCCGGCGAGCCCTGGGTGATCACGCGTGGCCGGGCCGACGAAGTCGTCCACGTGTGGGATCCGTGCACCGGTACCGAGCTGGGATCCTGGGACAGCGGGAACATGAACACCCGCGTCATCGGATGCATGGAGCTCGAGGGGCGGCGCCTGGTGTTCGTCGAGGCCGGGATAGGGCGGGCGGCCGTAGTCGACCTGGGAACGGGCGCCGAACTGGCTGTCCTGAGCGGCCATCCGCTGGCGAGCACGTGGCTGGACGGCAGACAGATTGCCCTATTCGTCACAGGTCCCACGACGGACGCACGGTTCACCACGGACGTCATGGGCGAGATCCGGGCGTGGGACCCGGGGACAGGAAAAGAGCGGCTTCTCGCCCGTGCTCCCATGACACCTGTCCAGTCGCTGAGCACGGCAACTGTTCAAGGGACGTCCCTCGCCGTCAGCGGGCACGTGGACGGCGAGGTGCGACTGTGGGACCTCTCCTCCGGTGCGCAGCTCAGCCTGGTCCGTACTGAGCCGGGGGAGGTGCGCGGGGTGGCTCTGGGCTGCCTTCAGGGCACTCTGGTCGTGGCCGTTGCGCACGACAACACAGTCGAGGTACTGGATGCCCGCACGGGATCCGCACAGGACACCTGGGTCTTCCCGTATGCCGTCGGGAGCCTGTCATTCGGTCCTGCGGGTGAGCTCGTCGTCGCCACGGGCCATGAGGTCGTGCTCCTCGAACCGCAAGGCTCCCTGTCATGAGTGGTGCCTTCCTCGTGGGCGCCGCCCTCTGCGGTGCCGCCTCGTAGAATCGCCGGGTGAACGCCCCCGCACCCCCGGCCGAAAATCTCCGTGCCGCTCTCGCCGGTCTGCTCGACGGGCTGCCGCCCCGGCAGGCCTCGCAGGCGGTCGAGCGGCTGATCGCCAGTTACCGGGGGGCCACCCCGACCGACGCTCCCATCCTCCGGGACCGGGCCGACGTCGCCGCGTACGCCGCCTACCGGATGCCCGCGACCTTCGAAGCCGTACGCGCCGCGCTGGAGGCGTTCGCGGACGCCGTGCCCGCGTGGGTGCCGGGCGCGCACACCGACCTCGGTGGGGGCACGGGCGCCGCGGCCTGGGCCGTGAACGCGGTCTGGGGCGGGAAGCGGCCCGTCACCGTGCTCGACTGGGCCGAGCCCGCGCTGGCCCTCGGGCGGGAGATCGCCGCGGCCAGCCCGGAGCTGCGGGACGTACGCTGGCAGCGCTCCCGGATCGGAGCGGCGCTCACCCTCGACAGCACGGACCTCGTCACCGTCTCCTACGTCCTCAACGAGCTGACCGCCGCCGACCGCACCGCCCTCGTCGACGCCGCCGCGGCCGCCGCGCAGGCCGTCGTGATCGTCGAACCCGGCACCCCCGACGGTTACGCCCGCCTCATCGAGGCCCGGGACCGCCTGATCACCGCAGGCTTCCGGATCGCCGCCCCGTGCCCGCACAGCGCCGCCTGCCCCATCGCCCCCGGCACGGACTGGTGCCACTTCTCCGCCCGGGTCAGCCGCTCCTCCCTGCACCGCCAGGTCAAGGGCGGCTCCCTCGCGTACGAGGACGAGAAGTTCGCCTACGTCGCCGCCGCCCGCTTCCCCGTCGAACCGGCTGCCAACCGGGTCGTACGGCGCCCCCAGATCCGCAAGGGCCAGGTCCTCCTCGACCTGTGCGAGAGCGAACCGTCCCTGCGCCGCGCCACCGTCACCAAGCGCCACGGCGACCTGTACAAGGCCGCACGGGACGCCGACTGGGGAGACGCCTGGCCGCCCTCCTGAGCTTCTGTCAGGTACGCATAAGATCAACTCGCGCCCTCGGGCGTGCGCAACGCGTACCACTGAAACGGGAGGAACCTTGAAGAAACTGCTGATCGCCCCGCTGGCGGTGGCGGCCCTGGCCCTGACCGGGCTCGTGCCGAGCGCCTCCGGCACGGCGTCGGTCAAGAGCGACGACATGGCCACCGTCGCGGCGACGGCGCAGTGCAAGAGCCTGACGGCCCTGTCGACCGTTCACGTCCGCAAGTCGGCCAGCACCCGGTCCACCAGCCTGCGCCTCTGGTACAAGGGCACCAAGGGCTGCGACATCAAGGGCGTCGACGGCGGCTCGTACAAGAACACCTGCGGGATCGACAGCTACCACTACTGGCGCAAGGTCAACTACCGCGGCACGGTGGGCTACGTGCCCAACGTGTGCGTGAAGTACTCCTGACCCGCCCAGCGGACCAGCGTGTCCTCCGCCGCCGTCCGGTCGGCGGGGGACAGGTCCGCGAGGTCGGCCCCGTGATTCCCGCCCTGCACCCACAGCACCCGTGAGTCGGGACCCCCGGGGCGGAAGTGCTCGGCCACGGACGGGTCCCGGGTGCCGTAGACGAACAGCAGCCGGCTGCCGCGCCGCCGGACCCAGCGGTCGATGTCGGGCATGGCGGCCCGGTCGAAGCGCAGGGGGACGTCCCGGGGGACGAAACTGCGCGGCTCGGCGGCGCCCGGGTGGCGGAGCAGATCCGCCAGGTGGGCGGTGGGGAGGCTGCCGTACCCCAGCTGGGTGCCGATCTGGTACCAGTACGGGATGTAGTTCCGGGCGGTCGTGTCGGCGTACAGCGCCAGGCCCGTCGTGGCGTCCAGCCAGGTGTACAGCTCCCCGTCCGTCGCCCCGGGGCCGGGGATCGCGGCGACGTCGGCGGGTGTGCCGCGCTGCCAGAACATGAACGGCACGCGCAGGACGGCGATTTCGAGGGCCTTGTCGGCGCCGCCTACGAGCCGGAAGGTGTCGCCGCGGCCGGCCGCCCAGGCCTCGTAGCGGGCGGCCAGCCCGGTCCGGCGCAGCAGGATCGCCCGCTGGGCCGCCTTCAGGGCCTCCCGGGCGCCGGGGGTGCCGACCGACTCCAGGAAGCGGAGATACGCGGAGTCGTCGCGGTCGTCGACATTGTTCGGGGCCGAGTAGACCAACGTGCCGTTCACGTCGTGGGGATGGAAACGGCGGTGGTAGACGCTCGCCATGCCGCCCTTGCTGCCGCCGGTGGAGATCCACGCGCCGGGGTAGAGCCGGCGGAAGAGCCGGACGACGCGGTGGTGGTCGTCGGCGGCCTGGCGGATCGTGAGGTGGGCGTAGCCGGGGTCCGCGGGGCGTGAGGTGCCGAAGTAGCGGTGTTCCACCTGGAGTTGGTTGGCGCCGAGCAGGACCGCCGGTTCGGTCCGCCGTGCGGTGAGGACCGCGTGGTAGCCCGTGCCGAACAGCACGGTGGGGCGGTCGGCGGCGGTGTGGAGCAGGGTGAGGCGCTGCTCGAAGGTGCCTGCGGCCGGGTTCGTGTGGTCGACCGGCTGGCGCAGGCCCAGGACGAAGTGCCGGTACCCCGGTTCTGCGTCCTGCCGCTCCTCGATCAGGCGCAGTCCGGGCAGGGCCCGCAGGGCGTCGGCCACGTCGGCGTCCCCGGGGCGGGCCGAGGCTGCCGCCGCCCGCGCGGACAGGCCCGCCGCCGGGACGGCCATGGCCGCCGAAGCGAGCAGCCGTCGTCCGGTCCATGCGGTCATGAGCCGAGTCCTCCCGGGTGTCCGTGCGGCGGGTGTGCGCCGGTCGCGGGCCGCGACCGCCTCAGTACATCCGCCGGACGTCCCGGGAGGATCCCGCGCGCGGGGGTCCGCTCTCCCTCGCGCGGGGGAGGCTCACGACACCTCGCCGGCCGTGCCCTCCTCCTGTCCCTCCCGCTGCTGTCGCTGCTCCTGGAGCTTGCGCAGCAGTTCGCGCTTCTGTGCCTGCGGGTCGAGACCGCCGCCGATCCGGCCGCCCCGGCCGCCGCCGCGCAGCGCCTCACGGCCGAGGTTCCTGCGCGATCCGCCGACACCCAGCATGTTTCCGGCTCCACCTCGGGTCATCTCGGGCTCCTTCTCCGATTCCCATTCCGCGACGAGACGGTTCGTCTCGTGCGTACCGCTCCACTGTCAGCGAGACGCTCCGTCTTGTCAACTGATAAATTCGACCCATGGCCGCCCAGAAATCCGCCCCGCCCGCCGCCGGCAAGTCCGCCCCCGACTCCACCCGGCGCAGTGAGAAGTCCCGCCGCGCCATCTACGACGCCGCCCTCGCGCTCGTCGTCGAGGCCGGCTACCCGAAGACCACCATCGAGGGCATCGCCGCCCGCGCCGGTGTCGGCAAGCAGACGATCTACCGCTGGTGGTCGTCCAAGGCGGACGTCCTGATGGAGGCGTTCCTCGACCTGGCCGAGCGGTCCGCGCCGGAGGCCGGGCCGGAGCCGTACACCTTCCCGGACACCGGTGACATCGCCGCCGACCTCAAGGCCGTCCTGCGGGCCACCGTCGACGAACTGCGCGACCCGAGGTTCGAAGCGCCCTCCCGCGCGCTGGCCGCCGAGGGCGTCGTCAACGAGCAGCTCGGGCGCGAGCTGGTGGCCAAGCTGATGCAGCCGTCACTGGACCTCTACATCGGCCGGCTGCGGGCCGCGCAGGAAGCCGGCCAGGTGCGGCCCGACATCGACCCGCGCATCGCCCTGGAGTTCTTCATCTCCCCGCTCGCCCAGCGCTGGCTCCAGCACACCGGCCCGATCTCCTACGAGTACACCGACACCCTCGTCGACTACGCCCTTCACGGCCTGGCCCCGCGCTGAGCGGCCCGGGCCAGGCGCCCCGGCGCGTCCGTGATCACGCCGCCGCAGCCCAGCGCCAGCACCCGGTCCCGCTGCGCGTCCGTCACCACCGTGTGCGCCCACACCCGGGCGATCCCCGAGTTCACGGCCCGCACCAGATCCGCGTCGCGCGCCCTGTGGTCCACGTCCAGCAGATCCACGAACGACCGCCAGCGCTCCGGCCGGTCCGTGCGCAGCTGCTGCGCCGAGCGCCACAACTGCGCGAGCAGCCCGAGGCGGTGGACGCGCCGGGCCACCTCGGGGTCGTTGGAGTTCACGAACACCGAGCGGGTCAGACCGCGGGCCCGGATCAGCGCGGCCAGCCGATCCAGGCTCCGCGGGTCCTTCGCCTCCAGCATCAGCACGATCCGCCCGCCGAAACGATCCAGCACCTCGGCGACCGTCGGTGGCCGCTCCGACCGCCAGCTCCCGGGGAGCCGGTCCTTCGGGCGCAGCCGTACGCCCCGCCACTCCCGGGCGTTCAGGCCGTGCACCGCGCCGCCCAGGTAGGTGGTGCGGTTCAGGGTCTCGTCGTGGAACACCACGGGGGTGCCGTCGCGCAGCAGCCGCGTGTCGAAGTCCAGCACCTGCGCCGTCCCGCGCTCGTAGGCGGTCGTCAGCCCCGCCATGCTGTTCTCGGGGACCTCGCGGGCGCCGCCGCGGTGCGCGACGTACGTGATCCGGGGCAGAGCCGCCACGGTCAGCGGACCCGCGCCCCACTCCAGCGGGGCCGGGGTGCGGCCGCCGGGGCCCGTGAGGGCCAGTGAGACCACGGAAGCCGCGGAGGCCAGACCCGTCAGCGCGATCCATGTGACCATGGCGACCACGGTAGGGCGCCATATCCTGGCAAAGCGGCAAATGACACCCGATCATGGTGTGAAGCGGCCTTCGCCGTTTCTCCTCCCTTCGGACACCCGCTGCACGTTGCGCCCTTCCTGTCCTGGATGGTGGGCACTGGCCCCCCGGTGCGCGGGAAGATGGGACCATGAGGCATGCTGTTCCGCACGACGGCGAGGCGAGGGGATAGATGAGCGCGGAGTTCGGCGGCCGGACCGGCCTGCAGGGCAAACTCACCCAGTGGCTGCGCGCCGGGCGCCGGCCGAAGGAGACCGCCGGGGACGGCGGCCGTGAGGCCCTGCTGCTCGCCGCAGCCGGCGCGGGACTGCCCCTGGCGCCCGCGGCCCACCCGGCGGCCGGGTACCGCTGCTCCTGCGACCGGGTCGGCTGCCCCACCCCCGCCCGGCATCCGGTGTCCTTCGCCTGGCAGACGCAGTCGACCACCGACCGCGCCCAGATCGAGCGCTGGGCCCGCCATCAGCCGCAGGCCAACTTCATCACCGCGACCGGCATGGTGCACGACGTCCTCGACGTGCCCCTCGATGCCGGTCGCGACGCGTTGGAGCGGCTGCTCGCCGCCGGTGTCGAGGTCGGGCCGGTCGCCGAGAGCGACGACGGCCGCCTCCTCTTCTTCACGCTCACCCGTGGTACCCCCGAGGACGAGGACGAGTGGTGGCCGTGCGAACTGGACTGCCACCCCGAGACGGCGGACGAGCACCCCGGGCTGCGCTGGCACTGCCGGGGCTCCTACGTCCTCGTACCGCCGGCACGGCTGCCCGGTGAGGAGCAGGCCGTGCGGTGGGTGCGGGGGCCGGAGCACGCGCTGCCGGATCCGCTGAGCCTGCTGGAGGTGCTCACGGAAGTCTGCGCGCGCTATGTCGGGGAGGACGCGGACCATGCCGCCGGGGCGGGCTGGCCCCTACGGCACTGAGGCCTGAAGGCCTGCCTGTTCTACGAGCCCTCCGCCGACGTCAGGCCCTGGATCCTGCCCAGGATCGTCACCCTGCCCTGGCCCTGGGGGGCCAGCGCCACCTCGTTGGAGACGAACTCCATGGTGAGGGACTGCTTGATCTCGCCCTTCGTCAGGGCGAGGACGTCCTTGTTGGGAGTGGGGACGGACGTGCCCGCGTAGGCGGTCTGCTTCTCGAAGTGGCGCGTGGTGAAGAACACCAGTGCCCCGCCGTCCGCCGTGCGCAGCGCCAGGGGCGCGTAGTCGCCGTTCGTCAGCGGCTCGTCGATGTACTGGGTGACCATGCCCGGCTTCTTGGAGTTCTTCTGCCGCAGGGCACGCCACTGGCTGGTGTGGGGGCCGTCCGCGAAGGTCTCTCCGCCGCTCTTCAGGTACGTCGTGTACGTCCGGCTCAGGTCGCCGGGGACCGTGGCCAGGTCGGTGGAGTCCACGGGGACGGGCTCGGCCCAGCCGTCGGCGTCCTTCTTGAACTGCGGGACCTTTCCCGGGGCGACGAGCGTCAGGTACGCCACCTGGAACGGGTCGTCCAGGCTGCTGCGGGTGAACACCAGCAGCCAGCGGGCGGTGCCGCCCTTGTTGCCGGCCGCGTCGGCGACGAACCAGCGGGGCCAGCCGGCCTTCTTGGGGATCGTGAACGTCGCGTCCGTCAGCTTCAGCGGGGTGTGGCGCGGGTTGCCGTCCGGGTTGTTCGCCTTCCCGGCCTTCAGACGGGCCGAGTCGATGTCGGCGAGGGCGCCGGTGGTGTGGTCGGCGTCCAGGGTGCCGTCGTAGGCCTTGTCGGCCTCGTTGTACGCGGCCGTGAACTCCTGGAGGGCCTTGGCGGCTTCGGCGCGGGTCGTGGACGGGAGGATCTCACGTTCGCCGTGCACGACGACGCATCCACTGGCCGACAGCGACAAAGCGGTCGCCGAGGCTGCTATGAGGGCGCTCCGGGCGGGCCTGCGGAGCGTTCGAGGGTCGCGATCCCTGCTCATCGGGTACCTTCACCTTCCCCTTTCCGGAGGCGAACCCTACCGGGTGCCTCCGGCGGTTGGGCGGGGGTGGGGTGGGGGTGGGGGTGCGCGTTCTCTTCGGCTGACGCCGGGTGGGGGTGCGTGCCTGCGCCTTGGCGTTGGGGGTGGGTCGGGGCCGCGCCGGGGGGTGTCCGTCCTCGGAACGGCGCGATGGGCCTTCATACCGACTGACTGGCGTTGACGCGCCAACCGCTGCGGGCGGACACCCCCCGACACGGCCCCTTCTCGCCGTACGCGGGTGCGGGCACGTTGTGGCTTGCGCCCCCGCTGCGCCGGGCTGCTGACCCACTCGGCCTCGGCTTCACGCCCCGTCGCGTACCGGCGCCTTCGCTGGGGTCCGGGCCGGGGCCAGGAACAGGGTCAGGGTCGGGATCAAGTACAGGAGCCAGACCGTGACTTGGAGTGTGGTGGGGTCGGGCTGGAAGTTGAGGACGCCCTTGAGGAGCGTGCCGTACCAGCTGTCCGGGGGGATCGTGCCGGAGATGTCGAAGGCCTTGTCGGTGAGGCCGGGCAGGAAGTCGGCCTCCTGGAGGTCGTGGAAGCCGTACGCCAGTACCCCGGCCGCGACGACCACCAGCATCCCGCCGGTGTACGTGAAGAACTTGGCAAGGTTGATGCGCAGCGCGCCCCGGTAGAACAGCCAGCCGAGGAGGACCGCCGTCAGGAGGCCCAGGGCGACGCCGGCCAGGGGACGCGGCGTGCCGTCGCTCGCCGCGTGGACCGAGGCCCAGACGAACAGGGCCGTTTCCAGGCCCTCCCGGCCCACCGCGAGGAAGGCCGTCGCGACCAGCGCGCCCGTGCCCATCGCCAGCGCCGCGTCCAGCCTGCCGTGCAGCTCCGACTTGAGGTGCCGGGCGGTGCGGCGCATCCAGAACACCATCCACGTCACCAAACCGACCGCGAGGATCGACAGCGAGCCGCCGAGCGCCTCCTGCGCCTGGAACGTCAGCTCCTGGGAGCCGAATTCGAGGGCGCAGCCGAAGCCGAAGGCGAGGGCGATCGCGACGGCTATGCCGGCCCAGATCGGCTTCAGGGCGTCCCTGCGGTCCGTCTTGACCAGGTAGGCGATGAGGATGCAGACGACCAGGCTCGCCTCCAGGCCCTCGCGCAGACCGATCAGGTAGTTGGAGAACATCGGGTCTACGCCTCCCCGGAGAACAGCGTCCGGCCCCACCAGTCGTCCTTGTCGCGGACGCCCGGCGGGATCGCGAAGAGCGCCGAACCCACGTGCTGGATGTACTCGTTGAGCGCGTCCGTGGCCAGACTGCGCTGGATGGGGATGAAGCCCTCGCGGACGTCGCGCTGGTAGGCCAGGAAGAACAGGCCCGCGTCCAGACGGCCGAGGCCGTCCGTGCCGTCGGTGAAGGAGAAGCCGCGGCGCAGGATCGTCGCCCCGTGGTTGGTGTCGGGGTGCGCGAGCCGGACGTGCGCGTCGGGCTTCATGGCCTTCAGGAACGGCTCGTCGCGCTCCTTGGCCTTGCCGACCGGGGCGCCCTCGCCCTTGTCGCGGCCGAAGATGTCCTCCTGCTCCTGCAGGGAGGTGCGGTCCCAGGTTTCGATGTGCATGCGGATGCGGCGGGCGACCAGGTAGGAGCCGCCCGCCATCCAGGGCGGGCCGTCCTTGCCGTCCACCCAGACGAACTTCTTCAGGCGGTCCGTCTCCGTGCCCGCTATGTTGCGCGTGCCGTCCTTGAAGCCCATGAGGTTGCGCGGGGTCTGCGCCTCGGGCGTCGTCGAGGAGGTCTTGCCGAAGCCGAGCTGCGACCAGCGGATGACGACCTTTCCGAAGCCGATGCGGGCCAGGTTGCGGACGGCGTGGACCGCGACCTGGGGGTCGTCGGCGCAGGCCTGGACGCACAGGTCGCCGCCGCTGCGGTTCTTGTCCAGGTTGTCGCCCGCGAACTTCGGAAGGTCGACCAGGGCCTCCGGGCGGCGGTCCGCGAGGCCGAACTTCTCGAACAGGGACGGGCCGAAGCCGATGGTCAGGGTCAGGCGGGAGGGCTTCAGGCCGAGTGCCTCGCCGGTGTCGTCCGGGGGTGCCTCGGCCAGGCCGCCGTAGGCGCCCTCGCCGACGGCGTGGCCGGCCGTCATGCGCCGGGCTGCCTCGGTCCAGTCCTTCAGCAGCCGGACGAAGGCGTCCCGGTCCTCGGTCGTCACGTCGAACGCGGCGAAGTGCAGGCGGTCCTGCACGGGGGTGGCGATGCCCGCCTGGTGCGGGCCGTGGAAGGCGATCGCCGAGCCGGCCGGCTCGGTGTCGTCCTCGGTGCGGGCCATCGCCACCGCGCCACCCGCCGCGGCCGCGCCCAGCGCCAGGCCCGCGCCGCCCCAGCCGAGCAGCGAACGGCGGCTGGGGGAGGAGGAGTTGGTGTCCGTCATCGTGGCCCCCCGCTACTTCACCACGGCCGCGGCGAGCTTCGACAGCGGCTCCGCCAGGGCGTTGACCGCGTCCGAGAGCTCCTTGCGGTCGGCCTTGCCGACCTTGTCGTAGGAGGTGAAGTCGTACGACGTCGTGTTCGGGCGGTACCGGTCGAGCAGCTTGTCCAGGGCCGCGAACTGCTCGTCGAGTTCGGAGACGAGGGCCGCGTCGTTCTCCTTGGCGACCGGCTTCAGCAGGTCGTACGACTTCTGCGCGCCCTCGACGTTGGCCTTGAAGTCGACCAGGTCGGTGTGCGAGTAGCGCTCCTCCTCGCCGGTGACCTTGCCGGTGGCGACTTCGTCGAGGAGTTCCTTGGCGCCGTTGGCCATGGAAGTGGGGGTGATCTCGGCCTTGCCGACCCGGTTCTGCCAGTCCTTCAGGTCCTTGATCAGCAGGTCGGCGAGGTCCTTCTCGCGGGTGCCGATCTTCTCGTCCTGCCAGAGGGCCTTCTCCAGGCGGTGCCAGCCCGTCCAGTCGGTGGCCGGGTCCTGGCCGTCCTCCAGACCGTCCTCGCGGACGTCGACCTTGGGGTCGATGTCGCCGAAGGACTCGGCGACCGGCTCGGTGCGCTCCCAGCCGATGCGCGAGGGGGCGTAGGCCTTCTTGGCCGCCTCGATGTCGCCGTCCTTGACGGCCTTGGCGAACGCCTCGGCCTTGGGCAGTGTCTCGTCGGCCTGCGCTTGCGCGTAGGCGCGGTAGGCCGCGACGGCCTTGTCCAGGCGCGGGTCGCGCTTGACGGCCTTGCCGCCGGTGGCCTTGACGGCCTGGCGGATGCCGTCGCCCTTCATGCCGGGCTTGCAGGCGATCTGGTAGTCACCGGCCTTCACCTCGGCGGTGACCCGCTGCTTGGTGCCGGGGCCTATGTTCTCCCGCTCGGTGACCACGCGGTCGTCGGGGAAGAGGACGTAGACCTCGGTGACCTTGGAGCCCCTGTTCTCGACGGCCAGTTCGACGTGCCCGGCCGGGAACTCCTTCTTCGACACCTGGCACTTGTCGTCCGTCGCCGTCACGTTGATCACGTGGTCGCCGTCCTTCGCGCCGCTCTTCTCGGTGCAACCGGTGACGGCGGCCAGGGCCGCCGCGGCGGCGATGACGACGGAAGCGGGACGGGCGGGTCGCATGAGGGCTCCAGGAGAGAGAAGGTGAGGCTCACCTAAGACGGCACATAAGGATTACCTAAGTGGCCCAAAATCGCTGCCATGGTTGCGTCAAGGGAAGGTCAAAGGTCGCATCGCGACCCCTGGGTCACCCGCGCGCGTCCCTGACCGGCGAGAATGCCCCTCGTGACTGACTACGACGTGCTCCGCGTCTTCTGCGGGCCGAACGGCGGGTACGGCAACGAACTCGGGGTCGTGCGCGAGGGATCCGTGATGCCCGAGCCGGACGAACGGCAGGCGTTCGCCGCGAAGGCCGGATTCAGCGAGACGGTGTTCGTCGACGACCCCGAGCGCGGAGTGATCGACATCTACACCCCGACCCTGCGGCTGCCCTTCGCCGGGCACCCCTGCGTCGGCACGGCATGGCTGCTCGACGTGCCCGAACTGGTCACGCCCGCGGGCGTGGTCGGCGCCCGGCAGGACGGGGAGTTCTGCTGGATCGAGGCCCGGGCGGAGTGGGTGCCGCCGCGGACGCTGCGCCGGTACGGCAGTGCCGCCGAGGTCGACGACCTGGCCGTGCCGCCGCCGGGGGAGTGGGTGTACGCCTGGGCGTGGGAGGACGAGCCCGCCGGGCGGATCCGGGCCCGGGCCTTCCCCGGCCGGGGCGACGGCATCGACGAGGACGAGGCGACCGGAGCCGCGGCACTGCTGCTCACCGACAGCCTGGGCCGGGCCCTGAACATCACCCAGGGCGCGGGCTCACAGATCCTGACCGCGCCCCAGCCGGGCGGATGGACCGAGGTCGGCGGCCGGGTCCGCCTCGAACGCTGACCCGGACGGAGCACGGCCGTACGGGTGGAACAGCGTGTGTGGGCGGTGGTGAACGGGGCTACCGGGGCCCCTCGCCGCGTGCGCGGGGGCCCCGCCCGTTCACGCCGTCAGGGGGAACTCCTCGCCCAGCGCCTCGAACACCGCGTTGTTCAGCCCGTACGCCCGCTTGCACTCGGCCACGATCCGCTGCCGCTCCAGCTCGTCACCGGGCACCGCGTCCAGCAGCTCCGCGTAGGTCCGCTTGAAGGCGGCCGGGTTGGGGATCTCCTCGAAGACGTAGAAGCGGACGCCGTCGCCCTTCTTCGCGAAACCCCAGTTCCGCTCGGCCGTGTCGCGGATGATCTGCCCGCCGGAGAGGTCGCCGAGGTAGCGGGTGTAGTGGTGGGCGATGTAGCCGGCCGGCCAGTCGCGGGCGCACTCCGTGATCCGCTCCGCGTACTCCAGGGTGGCGGGCAGCGCACCGGCCGTCCTCCGCCAGCCGGGGCCGCGCAGGAACTCCAGGTCCCGCTCCAGCGCCCCCACGCGGAACAGCTCCGGCCGGACGAAGGGGCCGGCCAGCGGGTCCGCGGCGAGCCGGCGGGCGCCGGCCTCCAGCGCGCCGTACACGAACCACAGCTGCTCCGTGTAGCGCGCGAACGCGTCGACCCCCAGTTTGTGCCCCAGCAGGTCGCCGATGAAGGTCGAGCCCCTGACCTCCGCGTGCTGCTCGCGGGAAGCGGTCCGAAGGAGCGTGGAGAAGGATTCCATGGGCGTACTTTTCCCGACGGGCTGTCGGTAAAAACCCCGGGTCCGAAAGGAACGGCCCGCCCTCGGGGAGAGAGCGGGCCGGGTGGCGGTGTGCGGGCGGCGGGGCTACGGCAGCGTGAGGATCTCCGCGCCCGAGTCCGTCACCACCAGGGTGTGCTCGAACTGGGCCGTGCGCTTGCGGTCCTTCGTGACGACCGTCCAGCCGTCGTCCCACATGTCGTACTCGTGCGTCCCGAGCGTCAGCATCGGCTCGATGGTGAACGTCATGCCGGGCTGGATGACCGTCGTCGCGTGCGGGCTGTCGTAGTGCGGGATGATCAGGCCCGAGTGGAACGACGAGTTGATGCCGTGCCCGGTGAAGTCCCGCACCACCCCGTAGCCGAAGCGCTTGGCGTACGACTCGATGACCCGGCCGATGATGTTGATCTGCCGGCCCGGCTTGACCGCCTTGATCGCCCGCTCCAGGGACTCCCGGGTCCGCTCCACCAGCAGCCGCGACTCCTCGTCGACGTCACCCACCAGGTAGGTGGCGTTGTTGTCGCCGTGCACACCGCCGATGTACGCCGTCACGTCGAGGTTGACGATGTCGCCGTCGCGCAGCACCGTCGAGTCCGGGATGCCGTGGCAGATGACCTCGTTGACCGACGAGCACAGGGACTTCGGGAAGCCGCGGTAGCCGAGCGTCGAGGGGTAGGCGCCGTGGTCGCACATGTACTCGTGCGCGACCCTGTCCAGCTCGTCCGTGGTCACCCCGGGGGCGATCAGCTTCGCGGCCTCCGCCATCGCCCGGGCCGCGATCCGGCCGGCGACGCGCATCGCCTCGATGGTCTCGGGCGTCTGCACCTCCGGTCCGGTGTACGGCGTCGGCGCGGGCTTGCCGACGTACTCGGGGCGGCGGATGTTTCCGGGCACGGGACGGGTGGGGGACAGCTCCCCCGGTGCGAGCAGCGACTGGCCAGACATGCCAGCGAGTCTAACCAGCGGCCATGGGGGAACATGTCGATGGCGAGAGGAGCTGGTCATGGCCCTGTTCAAGAAGCGCACGGTCGGCAAGCCGGGTGAGTGGTACTACTGCCTTGAGCACAAGAAGGTCGAGGAGGGGCCGGAGTGCCCCAACAAGGACCGGTTCGGGCCGTACGCCTCCCGCACGGAGGCCGAACACGCGATGGCGACCGCCCGCGAGCGCAACCTCCAGTGGGAGAACGACCCCAAGTGGCACGACGCCCCGGCGGGCAGCCGGGACGACGAGAGCTGATCCCACGAGCGCCCGGGGCGCGGCCCCGGGCGTTCGTGCTGTCCGGGCGCCCCTGACATCGGCAGGGGGACATCCCGACGTCACCAGCGGGCCGGTGGCGGTGCCGTCAGGTGCTCCGCCAGGCGCGCCACCCGGTCCCGGAAGCGGCGCCGCCCGCGCGGGGCCGGCAGGGCGTTCTCCCCGGCCGCCGCGCTGACCAGGTGCTGCACCGTGTCGAGGTCCAGTTCCGAACCGTCGGGCACGGCCAGGATCTCGTGCGCCAGACACGGCAGCTCGCCCTGCCCGGGGCCGAGGGCCAGGACCGTCGCCCCGGCGCGACGGGCGTCGGACACCCGTTCCACGAGTGGTGCGGCGGGCCCGCCGGGCGCGACCACCAGCAGCGTCTCGCCCCGCCGGGCCGCCTCCAGCCGGCCGAGACCCACGGCCAGGTGCGCCGGATCCGAGGGGCGCGCGTCGTGCCGCACCAGTGTCGGGGCCAGCTCCGGGGTGCCCGACCAGGCGGCCTCGTCCACCAGGTGCGCCGCGAGATGCCACGGCTCGTACTCCGGCGTGCCGACCAGCAGCAGCCCGCCCCCGTGCGACACCACCGAGCCGCGCAGCGCCCCGGCGAATCGCCGCGTCGCGCCCAGCCACTCCGTCCCGGCGAGCACTTCGCGCAGCAACGCGACCCGAACCGCATCCATGGGAGCGCATCCTGCCCCGAACGGTCACTCGTGATGTGCGGTTCACCCCGTATTCGCCCGGGCCGGGTAGGCCGACCGGTCACCCGTGCCGCTGTCGAACGACCGGAGGAACCGCCGATGACCGAGACCAGCGTCCCCTTCCGCGCCGGACAGGAGGGGTACGCCAGCTTCCGTATCCCCGCCGTCGTCGCCACCGGCACCGGCGACCTGCTCGCCTTCTGTGAAGGCCGGGTCGGCTCCCGGGACGACTTCGGGAACATCGACATCGTGCTGAAGCGCTCCACGGACGGCGGCCGCACCTGGGGCCCGCTCCAGGTCGCCGCCCGCAACGGCGACGCCCTCGCCGGCAACCCCGCGCCGGTCGTCCTCACCACCGGCCGCGTCCTCCTCGTGCACGTGCGCAACGCGGCCCTCGCCACCGAGGACGCCATCCGGCGCGGCAAGGTCAGCGCGGCCGACGGGCGCCGCGTGTGGGTGGCGCACAGCGACGACGAGGGCCGCACCTGGTCCGCGCCGAGGGAGATCACCCAGGAGACCAAGCGGCCCGAGTGGCGCTGGTACGCCACCACCCCCGGCCACGCGATCCAGCTGAGCACCGGCAGGGTCGTCGTCCCCGCCAACCACTCCCTGCCGCCCACCGGCACCGACAACGGCACCGAGGGCAGGTACAACGGCGGCCACTGCCTGCTCAGCGACGACGCGGGCGCCACCTGGCGGATCGGCTACGTCGACGACAACCCCGACGGCTACATCAACGCCAACGAGACCACCGCCGCCGAACTCCCCGACGGCCGCGTCTACTTCAGCACCCGCAACGACTCGCCCTCACCCGGCACCCGCGCCGACGCGCACTCGGCCGACGGCGGACAGACCCTGGTGAAGCCCTTCCGCCCCCAGGCCGGTCTCGCCGCCCCGGTCTGCGAGGCCGCCGTCCTGCAACTCCGCGACCCCGACCTGCTCCTGTACTCCGGCCCCGCCGACCCCGGCTTCCGCGCCCTGATGACGATCCGCGCCTCCGCCGACGGAGGCACCACCTGGCGCCCGGCGTACACCGTGGACGGCCTGCCCGCCGCGTACTCGGACCTCGTGCGCGTCGACGCCGGCACCGTGGGCCTGCTGTACGAGACCGGGGACTTCGGCGCCTACGAGACGATCACCTTCCGGCGGGTGCCCGTGACGGAGCTGACCTGAGCCTCTCCGCGCGGGGGCACGGCCGTAGAGTCGGGGCCATGACCTCTACCGACAGTGCTGCCACCGACAACGCCCAGAAGGCCCCCGCCAAGGACCCCTGGGACCTGCCCGACGTCTCCGGACTCGTGGTGGGGGTGCTCGGCGGGACCGGGCCGCAGGGCAAGGGCCTGGCCTACCGGCTCGCCAAGGCCGGCCAGAAGGTGATCATCGGCTCGCGGGCAGCCGACCGCGCGCAGGCCGCCGCCGAGGAGATCGGCCACGGCGTCGAGGGCGCCGACAACGCCGAGACCGCCCGCCGCAGCGACATCGTGATCGTCGCCGTGCCGTGGGACGGCCACGGCAAGACCCTCGAATCCCTGCGCGAGGAACTGGCCGGCAAGCTCGTCGTCGACTGCGTCAACCCGCTCGGCTTCGACAAGAAGGGCGCCTACGCCCTCAAGCCCGAGGAGGGCAGCGCCGCCGAGCAGGCCGCCTCCCTGCTGCCGGACTCCCGGGTCACCGCCGCCTTCCACCACCTGTCGGCCGTGCTGCTCCAGGACCCGGAGATCGACGAGATCGACACCGACGTGATGGTGCTCGGCGAGGTCCGCGCCGACGTCGAGATCGTCCAGGCCCTCGCCGGCCGCATCCCCGGCATGCGCGGCATCTTCGCCGGGCGGCTGCGCAACGCCCACCAGGTGGAGTCGCTGGTGGCGAACCTGATCTCCGTGAACCGCCGGTACAAGGCGCACGCGGGGCTCCGGGTCACGGACGTATGAGCCGATGGGGGACACTGGACGGCACCAGCAGTGCCCGAAGTGTCCCCCGACAGGAGTCGACCGAGATGCCCCGCCTTGCCCTCTACGCCCTGATCGTCTGCGTGCTGTCTGTGGCCGCCGCCGTGGTCTCCTTCACGCGGGGCAGCTTCCTGGGGATCGTGTGGGTGCTGCTGGCGGGCCTGTCGTCCAACATGTGCTGGTACTACCTCAAGCGCGCCAGGCAGCAGAAGTCCGTGACGGGCTGAGCCGTCAGGGAGCGGCCGAGCAGAACTCGTTCGAGCCCTGCCAGAAGCGGTACAGCTCCTGACCGCAGTACGTCTCGAAGTCGCTGATGCCGAGGGACTTCAGGATCGAGTCGATCACGTCGAAGAAGACGCCGTTCACCGCCGGCAGCCACAGCAGCGCGAACACGAAGAGCAGGCCGAACGGCGCGAACGGCTCCACCTGGCGCCGGATGCTGTACGACAGCCAGGGCTCGATGACGCCGTAGCCGTCCAGGCCCGGCACCGGCAGGAAGTTCAGCAGCGCCGCCGTCACCTGGAGCAGCGCGAGGAATGCCAGCGCGAACCGGAAGTCGTTCGGCACGCCGTCCAGCGCGTCCAGCCAGAACGGGGCGGTGCAGACGACGGCGAACAGCACGTTCGTCAGCGGGCCCGCCGCCGAGATCAGGCTGTGCTTCCAGCGTCCCTGGATCCGGTTCCGCTCGATGAACACGGCACCGCCGGGCAGTCCGATGCCGCCCATGATCACGAAGATCACGGGGAGCACGATGCTGAGCAGGGCGTGCGTGTACTTCAGCGGGTTGAGGGTCAGATAGCCCTTCGCGCCGATGGAGATGTCGCCGCTGTGCAGGGCGGTGCGCGCGTGCGCGTACTCGTGCAGGCACAGGGAGACGATCCACGCCGCCGTCACGAACAGGAACACGGCGACGCCGGGCTGCTCGGCGAACCCGGTCCAGGTCGCCCATCCCGTGACCGCCGTGACGGCGACGATCCCGACGAACACGGGACTGATCCGCCGCTCGCTGTGGCGGGTGGTGGCGGTGGTCATGGGGCTCCCTGCACTCGTCGACACCGGGTGGGACGGCCCGACGGTACCGGGCGCAGGTGAAAAACGTCTCGCGCGGGGCGGTCGGTTCCGGGGAGGGTGGGGGCATGGGGCTGTGGCACGTGTACTACGAGGACGGCGCTGTCGTGGTCGGTCGTGCCAGGCGCGGCCTGATGGCCCCGGTGCCTCCGTGCCGGTTTCCGGGCGTCCCGGCGGGTCGTGCCGGGTGCGGCCCGGTGGCCAGGGCGTCCTCGGTCCGGTTTCTGCATGTCCCGGCGGGGCGTGTCCGGAGCCGCCTGACGGCCCCGGCGCCCCGTGCCGGCCCCTGGACGTCCCAGCCGGCCATGCGATGCCGCCGGTGACCCCGCCGCGCCGCCAACCGCCGTGACCCGCCCTCGTATCACCGGAGACAATGAGCCCGTGCACTACCGCATCCTCGGCACCACGCAGGCGCTCCGCAGTGACGGGTCGGTCGTCCCGGTCGGTGGGGCGCGGCTGCGTGCGTTGCTGACCGTGCTCGCGCTGCGGGCCGGACGGACCGTGCCCGTGGGGCTGCTCGTCGACGAGGTGTGGGGCGGGCAGCCGCCAGCCGACGCGCCGGGGGCGCTGCAGGCGCTGGTCGGGCGGTTGCGGCGGGCACTCGGGGCGGACGCGGTGGCCTCCGTCGAGGGCGGGTACCGGCTCACGGCCGCGCCCGACGACGTCGACCTGCACCGGTTCGAGCGGCTGGCAGGCGAGGGGCAGCGGGCGCTGGCCGACGGCGACCCCGCCAAGGCCGCCGTGGTCCTCGACGACGCCCTCGCCCTGTGGCGCGGCCCCGCGCTCGCCGACCTGCCCGACCGCACCGCCGAGGCCGCCCGCCGGGACACCCGCCGCCTGGACGCGCTCCGGGCCCGCCACACCGCCGCCCTCGCCCTGGGCGAGGCCGAGCAGTCCCTGCCGGAGCTGACCGCCCTGTGCGACGGCCACCCCCTGGACGAGCCCCTCCAGGCCCTGCGACTGCGCGCCCTGCGGGACGCCGGCCGTGCGGCGGAGGCGCTGGACGCCTACGAGGACGTCCGGCGGTCGCTCGCCGACCGCCTCGGCACCGACCCGGGGCCGGAACTGCGCGCCCTGCACGCGGAGTTGCTCCGGCTGGGAGACGCACCCGCACCCGCACCCGCGCCGGCCGACGGGGAGCCGCCCCGGCCCGCCGGGAACCTCCGTGCCCGCCTCACCTCCTTCATCGGCCGGGAGACCGACATCGAGACCATCCGCGGGGATCTCGCGGCGGCCCGGCTGGTCACCCTGCTCGGCCCGGGCGGCGCCGGGAAGACCCGGCTGTCGCAGGAGACCGCGGAGACCGTGCGCGAGGCCATGCCCGGCGGCGTGTGGCTGGCCGAACTCGCCCCCGTCGACGACCCGGACGCCGTACCGGAGGCCGTGCTCACCGCCGTCGGCGCCCGCGAGACGGTGCTGTACGGTGCCGGCGCCGAGGGCATCCGCGCCGCCGTCGCCGACCGGCTCGACGACCCCGTCGAGCGGCTCGCCGAGCACTGCTCCCGGCCCCGCATGCTGCTGATCCTCGACAACTGCGAGCACGTCGCCGAAGCCGCCGCCCGGCTCACCGAGGAACTGCTGGCGCGCTGCCCGGACCTCACCGTCCTGGCCACCAGCCGTGAACCCCTCGGCGTCCCGGGCGAGTTGCTGCGCCCGGTGGAGCCGCTGCCCGAGCCGGTAGCACTGCGGCTGCTGGCCGAGCGGGGCGCGGCGGCCCGGCCCGGCTTCCGGATCGAGGACGACCCCGGGGCGTGCGCCGAGATCTGCCGCCGCCTCGACGGCCTGCCGCTGGCCATCGAACTGGCCGCCGCCCGGCTGCGGATGCTCACACCCCGCCAGATCGCCGACCGGCTGGACGACCGCTTCCGTCTCCTGACCTCCGGCAGCCGCACCGTCCTGCCCCGGCAGCAGACCCTCAGAGCGGTCGTCGACTGGTCCTGGGACCTGCTCGACGAGGAGGAACGCGACGTCCTGCGGCGGCTGTCGGTGTTCGCCGGCGGCTGCGACCTGCCCGCCGCCGAGGCGGTGTGCGGACCGGCCGCCCTGGAGGCGCTCGGCTCCCTCGTCGACCGCTCCCTGGTCGTGGCAGCCCCGCCCGGCTCCCCGGCGGACGGGGAGATGCGCTACCGGCTCCTGGAGACGGTCGCCGAGTACGCCGCCGAGCGGCTGGACGAGTCCGGGCGGCGCGCCGAAACCGAGCGGGCCCATCTGACGTACTTCCGTGAACTGGCCCGCGTCACCGACCCGTTACTGCGCGGCCCCGGCCAACTCGCCGCCATCCACCGGCTGGAGCGCGAGTACGAGAACCTGCGCACCGCGCTGCGGCACGCCGTCGCCCTGCGCGACGAGCAGGAGGCGCTGTGCCTGGCGCTGTCCCTCGTCTGGTACTGGCAGATGCGCGATCTGCGCATCGAGGCGCGCAACTGGTGCCGTGAGGTGATGGCGCTCGGCCCCGACCCCTTCACCGAGCCCGTCCGCCCCGCCGCCCCGGTGTGGCCGCGCTGCACCGACGCCCCGCCCCCGATGACCGGGGAGGTCCTGTGGGAGGCCCGGCGCGGTGTTCACCTCGCCCACCTCGCCTGCATGGACACCGAGCTGGACGCCTGGCAGAACCCGGAGTCCCAGCGGAAGCTGCGCGCCATCGCCGGGACCTACGAGCCCGGTCTGCCGCAGAACTGCCGGCTCCCCGGCCTGCTCTGGTTCTTCGCCGTGATGCTGACCGGCGACATGGACCGGCTGCGTGTCATCATCGATGCCTCCATCCGCACCTGCCGGCGGACCCCGGGCTTCGACTGGGAGCTCGCCTCCGGCCTGCAGATGCGGGCCAACTTCCTCGCCAACCGCACCGACTGGGCCGGTGACGCCGCCCGCGACGCCGACGAGTCGCTGGAGATCTACCGGCGCCTGGGCGATGCCTGGGGCACCGCCGAGGCCCTCTCCGCCCGCGCCGAGGCCCACGAGCGCAAGGGCCACTACGCCCTGGCCGCCGCCGACTACGAGGCCGCCGTGGAACACGCCGAACGCCTCGGGGCCCGCGCCCAGGCCGCCGTCCTCAGCGCCCGGCTGGGCAGCGCCCTGCTGGAGGCGGGCGAGGACGAACGCGGCGAGCGGCTGCTGCGCGAGGTGATCGCCCAGCACCAGGACTCGCACAGCGAGGCCATGCCCGCCGCCCGGCTGTTCCTCGCCGGCCGGCTCGGCATGACGGGCCGCACCGCCGAGGCACGCGAGCAACTGCGGCGGCTGCGCCAGGACTTCCGTATCGCCCACTTCATCGTCTTCGACGCGTTCATCCTCGGCGCGGAGGCCTGGCTGGACGCCGCCGAGGAGCGCTACGACGAGTGCCTGGACCGGGTCCGCCGGGCCCTGGAGCGTGCCGCCGACCCGCTGTCGGCGGCCATCGCGCCCTATATGCGCGCCGTGTATCTGACCGTCGGAGCCGGAGCCCTGGCCGCCCACGAGGACGGGCGCGCCGCGGACGCGGCCCGCTGCCTCGGCGCCGCCGACGCCCTGCTGCCGCCCGACCGCGTCGCCCCGCGCCAGGAGCGCGAGCTCCGCGAGCGGGCGGAACGAAGGGCGCGTGCGGCCCTCGGCGATCCCGCGTACGAGACCGCGTACGCGCAGGGCGGCGGCCTCTCCCCCGAGGAGGCCGCCGCCCTGCTGTGACGCGCACCGGGCGCCCGGTCAGTTCTTCGTGCGGAACTTGTGGATCGCGACCGGCGCCATCACGGCCGTGATCGCCACCGACCAGCCGAGCGTCACCCACAGGTCGTGCGCGACCGGCCCGCCCACCATCAGACCGCGCGCGGCGTCCGCGAGGGTCGACAGCGGGTTGTAGTCGGTGAACGCCTGCAGCCAGCCCGGCATCGACGTCGTCGGCGCGAAGATCGACGAGCCGAACTGGAGCGGGAACAGCACCAGGAAGCCCATCGCCTGCACGGACTGCGCGTTCTTCAGGATCACGCCCAGGGTGAGGAACACCCACATGATCGACGAGGCGAACGCCGTGGACAGGGCCACGGTCGCGAACAGCCCCGGCCAGTTCGTGATCTCGAACCCGACCGCCACGGCGACGATCATCAGCACGGCGGTCGCGAACAGCATCCGCAGCAGCTCCACCGAGATCTTCGCGAACAGCACCGAGCCGCGTCCGATCGGCAGGGACCGGAAACGGTCCATGACACCGGAGTTGAAATCCTGGCTGAAGCCGGTGCCGACGCCCTGGGACAGCGTCATGCTCATCATCGCGATCATGCCCGGGATCACGTACTGCACGTACCGGTCCTGTCCGCCGCCCAGCGCCTGCCCGATCGAGCCGCCGAAGACGAACACGAACAGCAGGGTGAAGATGACCGGCATCAGCAGCGCGTCGGCCATCGACTCCGGGTCCTTGCGGATCCACAGCAGGTTGCGGCGGATCAGGGCCCCGGTGTGGCGCAGGTGGCCGCGCAGCGGGATACGGGCGTCCGCGGCGGCGTCGTTGACGGTGACGGCGCTCATACGGCGGCCTCCTGAAGGTCTTCGGCGGGCACGGTGTCCTGCGGGGCACTGGCACGGTGGCCGGTGAGGGACAGGAACACCTCGTCCAGGCTGGGCAGTTCGGTGGTGATGGAGGAGAGCGTGATGCCGCGCGCGGTGACCGCGCCGACCACGGCCGTCAGCTGCTCATCGCTGAGGATCGGCACGAGGACGTCGCCCCGGTCGGTGTCGACGGTCGTGGTGGCGAGCCCGGTGATGCCCAGCTCGTCCAGCGCGCCGGCGAGGGGCCGCAGGTGGGTGGGATCGGCCGGGCGGATCCGCAGCGCACGGCCGCCGACCTTCGCCTTCAGCGCCTCGATCGCGCCGCCCGCGATGACCTGGCCGCGGTCGACGACCGTCAGCTCGGAGGCGAGCTGCTCGGCCTCCTCCATGTACTGGGTGGTGAGCAGCACGGTGACGCCGTCGCCGACCATGCGCTTCACCTCGTCCCACACCTCGTTGCGGGTGCGGGGGTCGAGGCCGGTGGTCGGCTCGTCGAGGAACAGCACGGCGGGCCGGCCGATCATCGACGCGGCCAGGTCCAGCCGGCGCCGCATCCCCCCGGAGTACGTCGCCGCCGGGCGCTTGGCCGCCTCGGTCAGCGTGAAGCGCTCCAGCAGCCCGTCGGCACGGGCCCGGGCCTCCTTGCGGGGCAGATCGAGCAGCCGCCCGATCATGTACAGGTTCTCCCAGCCCGAGAGCTTCTCGTCCACGGAGGCGTACTGGCCCGTGAGCCCTATCACCCGCCGCAGCTGCCGGGGCTGCCGCAGGACGTCGTACCCGGCCACGGTGGCCTGCCCCGAGTCGGGCGCCAGCAGGGTGGACAGGATCCGCACCAGGGTGGTCTTCCCGGCCCCGTTCGGCCCGAGCACCCCCATCACGGTGCCCTCCCGCACCTCCAGGTCGACCCCGTCCAGTGCCTTGGTCTCCCCGTAGTGCTTCACCAGCCCCCGCACGGTGACAGCGGCGCCGCTGGTCTGTGTGTCGATTCGCGTCATGGGACAGACGGTCCCAGAGCCCACCGACAAACCACCGACAAGCCACCGACAACTCAAAATAGGGGACAGCCCGTCGACTGGGGGAGATCGACGGGCTGTCCGTGGTACCGCTGTGGCTCTAGTGGACGGAGTTCTCCTCCTGCGGGAACGTTCCGCCGACCACGTCCTCGGCGAACGCCTGCGCCGCGTTCCCCATGACCTCACGCAGGTTCGCGTACTGCTTCACGAACTTCGGCACCCGCCCGCCGGTCAGACCCAGCATGTCGGTCCACACCAGCACCTGTGCGTCGGTCTCGGGACCCGCGCCGATCCCGACGGTCGGGATGTGCAGCACCCGCGTCACCTCGGCGGCCAGCTCCGCGGGAACCAGCTCCAGCACCACCGCGAACGCGCCCGCGTCCTGGACGGCCTTCGCGTCCCGCAGCAGCTGGTGGGCCGCCTCCTCGCCCCGCCCCTGCACGCGGTAGCCCATCGCGTTGACCGACTGCGGGGTCAGGCCGATGTGCGCCATGACCGGGATGCCGGACTCGACGAGCAGCCGGATCTGCTCGTGCGACCGCTCACCGCCCTCCAGCTTCACGGCCTGCACGCCCGCCTCCTTCACCAGCCGGGTCGCCGAGCGCAGCGCCTGCACCGGTCCCTCCTGGTAGGAGCCGAAGGGCAGGTCGCCGACGATCAGGGCGCGCGAGGTGCCCCGTACGACCGCCGCCGACAGCATCGTCATCTCGTCGAGGGTGACGGGCACGGTCGTCTCGTACCCGAGGTGGCAGTTGCCCGCCGAGTCGCCGACGAGCATCACCGGGATCCCGGCCTCGTCGAAGACGGACGCGGTCATGGCGTCGTACGCGGTGAGCATCGGCCACTTCTCGCCGCGCTCCTTGGCGGCGGCGATGTCGCGCACGGTGATACGGCGGGTGCCCTTGCCCCCGTACAGCGCCCTGCCGCTGCCGGAGGGCTTCATCTGAGCAGTCTGGGCAGCCGGAAGCTGCGTCATTGCACGGCTCCTAACACGTCATCTCGAGGCGCCCTGACGGCGTCCCCGGACCACGTCCATGGTGGCACCTCGTGCCACCGAGGGCTAGGGGAGCCCTTGTGAGTTCCGCCCCCGGGTCCGCACAGCGGATGTTGCGTAAGATCCCGGTAAGAGAATTCCAATACGAGACGGTCTCGTATCGAAATGCTTCTAGGCTCGGTGCCATGACTACTCCTGCCGACCCGGCCGCCCCCACCGGCCCACGCGTACCGGAAGCGGTGCACCGGCGCCGCTGGGCGATCCTCGGCGTGCTGATGCTGAGCCTGCTGATCGTCGTGCTCGACAACTCGATCCTGAACGTCGCCATCAAGACGATCTCCACCCCGGCCCCCACCGGCCTCGGCGCCACGCAGAGCGAGCTGGAGTGGGCCATCAACGCCTACACCCTCGTCTTCGCGGGCCTGCTGTTCACCGCCGGACTGCTCGGCGACCGGGTGGGCCGCAAGAAGGTGCTGATCGGCGGTCTCGCCGTGTTCGGCATCGGCTCGGCGCTCGCCGCGTTCTCCGGCTCGCCGGGCGAGCTGATCACCTTCCGGGCCGTGATGGGCCTGGGCGCCGCGTTCGTGATGCCCGCCACCCTCGCCGTCCTCATGAACGTCTTCGAGCGCGAGGAGCAGCCGAAGGCCATCGGCGTCTGGGCAGGCGGCGTCGGCCTCGCCATCGCCATCGGCCCGATCACCGGCGGCGTGCTGCTCGAGCACTTCTGGTGGGGCTCGGTCTTCCTCGTCAACGTACCGATCGTGCTGCTCGGGCTCGCGCTGATGCTCTGGCTGGTGCCCGACTCGCGCGACCCGAACCCCGGCCGGATCGACCCCGTCGGCGTCGTGCTGTCCGTCGTCGGCCTGGTCCTGCTCGTCTACGGCATCATCAAGGGCGGCCAGCTCGCCGACTTCACCGACGCGACCGTGCTGGCGACCATCGGCGCCGGCCTCGCCGTGCTCGTCGCGTTCGTCGTGTTCGAGAAGCGCAGCGACCATCCGTCGATAGACGTCACGTACTTCAGGAACAAGGCCTTCTCGGCCGCCATCGCCGCCATCGCGCTGGTCTTCTTCGCACTGATGGGCGTGACCTTCTTCTCCGTCTTCTACACGCAGAGCGTGCGCGGCTACTCGGCGCTGCAGACCGGTCTGCTGATGCTGCCGCTGGCCGCCGCCCAGTTGATCTTCGCGCCGCGCGCCCGGCTGGTCGTCGACCGCTTCGGCAACAAGGCCACGACCACGGCCGGTCTGCTCGTCATCGCCGCCATGCTGGCCGCCTTCGCCGTCCTGGACGCCGACACGCCCATCTGGATCCTGGAAGTGATCTTCTTCCTGATGGGAACCGGCATGGCGCACATCATGACGCCGGTCAGCGTCGTCATCATGCAGGCCCTGCCCCGCGAGAAGGCCGGCTCCGCCTCCGCGCTCAGCAACACCTTCCGGCAGGTCGGCGGCGCCCTCGGCATCGCCGTCCTCGGTTCGGTGCTGTCGACGGCGTACCGCACGGGCATCGAGGACAAGCTCGGCGCGCTGCCCCCGGCCCTGCGCCACCCCGCGGGGGAGTCCATCGAGGCCACGCTCGGCATCGCGGACAGGCTGGGCCCGCAGGGCGAGTCCCTCGTCACATCGGCCTATGACGCGTTCCTGCACGCGATGCACGTGACCGCCCTGTGGGGCGCGGGCGTCGCCCTGATCGGCGCGGTCGTCGTGGCGCTGTTCCTGCCGGGCAGGCCGCCGTCGCCCCAGCGGGCGCCGGAGGAGGACGAGTTGTCGCACACGGGTTCGTAGACCTGCGGGAGAATTCACTCCCCGCACGGCCGGGAACGGTCTCCACCCCGTCAGGAAGGACACAGCGACGTGAGCCTCGCCGAACGGCACACCCCGCCCGACGGTCCCGCGAGGGGCCGCCCCAGAAGCGAGGCCGTCGAGCGGGCCATCATCGAGGGCGTGATGCGGCTCCTGGAGGAGGGCGTACCCCTCGCGGAGCTGTCCATCGAGCGCATCGCGCGCACCGCGGGCGTCGGCAAGGCCACCATCTACCGCCGCTGGAGCGGCAAGGAGGAACTCTTCGTCGACGTCGTACGCGCCGCCGAACCCCCGGACCCGCCGCTCCCCGGCACCTCCATGCGCGACGACCTCGTGGTCCTGCTGGAACAGGTGCGCCGGCGCGGCCTGGCCAACCGCTCCTCGGCGATCCTGCACAGCGTGCAGGCCCAGATGAAGAGCAGTCCGAAACTCTGGGCGGCGTACCACGCCACCGTCGTCGCCCCGCGCCGCCGGATCGGCCTGGAAGTGCTGCGCCGCGGCCAGGAGAACGGCGAACTGCGCACGGACCTCGACCTCGAACTGCTGAACGACATATTCGTCGGCCCGATGCTCCTCCGCGCCGTGCTGCACACCGACGCCGACCTCCCCGGCGACCTCGCCGAGCAGGTCGTCGACACCCTCCTCGAAGGCCTACGCCCCGTCAGTTCCGAGCCCCACCGGCCCGGCTGAGTGTGCGCGTTTCGTCACAGACGGCGCTTTCGGCGGGCGTGACCGGAACTCTCCTCGGGGACTCGGACGTCACTGCCCCCGTACGGCCGTCACAGGACGGCGGGAACGGAACGGATCATCCCCTAGGGTCGTAAAGACACGGGGGCGATGGTGTGCACGGCAGGCAGTGAGGCGACGGTATGGCGCAGCAGGCGTACATGACGGAGACGGACAACGGCGGCTCGGGGCCCGAGCACCGGGGAACCCGGCTTCGGCGCCTGTTCGACCGGCTGGCGGGCCCCTGGCGGGGCGACCCGCGGATCTGGCGGCGCGGACTGGTCGTCGCCGCGTGCGCGGTGCTGCTGGCCCTGGTCATGGTGCTGCACTCGCGCATCCCGAACACCATCGGCAATCTGGGCAGTCTCACCGAGACGTTCCTGCCCTGGCTGGGGCTCCTCGTCCCGGTGCTGCTCGTCCTCGCCCTGGTCCGCAAGTCCGCGACCGCGCTGATCGCGGTGGTGCTGCCGTCCGTGGTCTGGCTGAACCTCTTCGGCGGCCAGCTCAGCGACAAGACCGCGACCGGCGGGGACCTCACGGTGGTCACGCACAACGTCAACGCCGACAACCCGGACCCGGCCGGCACCGCCCGTGACGTGGCCGCCTCCGGCGCGGACGTGCTCGCCCTGGAGGAGCTGACTCCGGCCGCGCTCCCGACGTACGAGAAGGCGCTGGCGCCGACGTACCGCTACCACTCGGTGCAGGGCACGGTCGGCGTGTGGAGCAAGTACCCGCTGAGCGGCGTGCGGGACGTCGACCTCGACATGGGCTGGACGCGCGCCATGCGCGCCACCGTGACCGCACCGGCCGGGCGGGTCGCGGTCTACGTCGCCCATCTGCCGTCGGTGCGCGTGAAGATGGAGGCCGGATTCACGGCCCGCCAGCGCGACCGGAGCGCCGACTACCTCGGCGAGTCCATCGCCCGCGAGCCGCTGAAGAACGTCGTCCTGCTCGGCGACCTCAACGGCACGATGAACGACCGCGCGCTCAACGCCGTCACCTCCCAGATGCGCTCGACGCAGGGCGCGGCCGGCAGCGGTTTCGGCTTCAGCTGGCCGGCGTCGTTCCCGATGGCGCGCATCGACCAGATCATGGTGCGGGGCCTGAAGCCGGAGAGTTCGTGGACCCTCCCGCAGACCGGCAGCGACCATCTGCCGGTCGCGGCCCGTGTGATGGTCACCACAACCGGCTCCTGAAAGCCGCTGGTCAGGGCAGTCCGGACAGAAATCCGCAACCTCCGCGTCACCGCGTGGAATAGTGCGCCTGCGAGACTTTGTTCCGTACTTGAACATACGCGTACGGATCTCCAAGCAAGTCTCGAAAGGCTCCCTCATGCCCCTGGCCCTGCTCGCCCTTGCCGTGGGCGCCTTCGGCATCGGTACGACCGAGTTCGTGATGATGGGGCTGCTGCCCGATGTCGCGGACGACCTGAACATCTCGATACCCAGCGCTGGCCATCTGGTGTCGGCGTACGCGCTGGGCGTCGTCATCGGCGCCCCGCTGCTGGCCGCGGTCACCGCCAGGATGTCCCGGCGCACGGTCCTGATCGGCCTGATGGGACTGTTCGTCGTGGGCAACGCCCTGTCGGCCCTCGCGCCCGACAACGGCTGGCTGCTGGCCGCCCGCTTCCTGAGCGGTCTGCCGCACGGCGCCTTCTTCGGCGTGGGCGCCGTCGTCGCGACGAACATGGTCGCCCCCGAACGCAAGGCCCGCTCGGTCTCGCTGATGTTCCTCGGCCTGACGGTCGCGAACGTCGCGGGCGTGCCGGTCGCGACCCTGATGGGCCAGCACCTCGGCTGGAGGGCGACCTTCCTCGGCGTCAGCGCCATCGGCCTGGCGGCCATCGCCGCGCTCGCGTTCCTCATCCCGCACGACCACGAGCACACCACCGCGAAGGGCCTGCGCGGCGAACTGGCCGCCCTGCGCTCCCTGCCGGTCTGGCTGTCGCTCGGCACGACCGTCGCGGGCTTCGGTGCCCTCTTCGCGGCCTACAGCTACATCACGCCGATGCTCACGGACGCCGCCGGCTATGCCGACGCCAGCGTCACCCTGCTGCTGGCCCTGTTCGGTGTCGGCGCGACCGCCGGCAATCTGCTGGGCGGCCGCCTGGCCGACCACTCCCTGCGCGGCACGCTGTTCGGCGGCCTCACCGCGCTGGTGGCGGTCCTGGCGCTGTTCCCGCTTCTGATGCGCACGGAGCTCACGGCCGCCGTGGCCGTCACCCTGCTCGGCATGGCGGCCTTCGCCACCGGCTCCCCGCTCCAGCTGATGGTCATGGAGAAGGCCTCCTCGGCCCCCTCCCTGGCCTCCTCGGCCAACCAGGCCGCCTTCAACCTGGCCAACGCCGGCGGCGCCTGGATCGGCGGCCTCGCGCTGGCCGCGGGCTTCGGTGTCACCTCCCCGGCCCTGGCCGGTGTGGCCCTGGCCGTCCTCGGCCTGGCCGTGGCCTCGCTGGCCTACGCGGTGGACCGGCGCCGGGCTCCGGTCGCCGGGCGCGAGCGGATCGTGGCGAGCCACGTCCCGCAGGAGGCCGAAGCGGTGCACCACTGACGGCTCCCGGCACACGGCAGCCCGCGGGATCAGATCCCGCGCACTGCCGTTCCTTTGACCGGGGTGCGAGACGGGCGCGCTACCCGACCGCCTCCGCCTGACTGCCCGTCAGTGCACCGACCAGGTCTCCCAGTTTGTCGAACCGCCCGTCGAAGTCGTCGGAATCCGTGGGCGGATCCCCGGCCGGCCGGTGGACGTAGGCGGTGCGCATGCCGGCCGCCTGAGCACCGCGCAGGTCCCAGGCGTGGGCGGCGACCATCAGCACGCGTTCGGGTGGGCATCCGGCGCTGTCGAGGGCGAGTCGGTAGACCTCGGGCGCCGGCTTGTAGGCCAGGACGGCCTCCGCCGACAGCGCTCGGTGCCAGCGCAGTCCGGCGTGCGCGTTGAGGTGCAGCAGGGCCGTGCGGCCGGCGTCGGACAGCCCCATCACGGGGTACCGCCGCGAGAGCCGCTCCAGCCCCGCGGCGGAGTCGTCCCACGCGGGCAGCCGCCGCCCCGCCGTGGCGAGCCGCGCGACGGCCCCCGGGTCGGTCACTCCGGCGTGCCGGGCCACCAGCCGGGCGGCCCCGGCGTCGAGCACCTCCGTGCTCGCGTACGGGCGTTGCCCCTGCCGGACGCGTTCCCGCTCCTGCTCGCAGTGCCGCCGCCACAGGGCGACGAGCTCGTCGGCGGCCGTCGGGCCGGACAGGCCGGTCGCTTCCCGTATCGCCGATCGAAGCCCGCCGGGTTCGTCGACCATGGTGCCCAGGACGTCGAAGACGACGACCTCGATGTCGCGGATCGCCGTCATGAGTTCTCCCGTGCCGGACAGGTGTGTCACCACTTGAGCAGGTGACGATGGTGGCACCGGGAGTTGTCACCGGTCAAGGTGGTGACGACGTCTACTGCGGCTGGGTCGCGATCTGGATCAGGTTGCCGCAGGTGTCGTCGAAGACGGCCGTGGTGACGGGGCCCATTTCCAGGGGCTCCTGGGTGAAGCGGACGCCGAGCCCGGTCAGGCGCTCGTACTCGGCCCGGACGTCGGCGACGGCGAACTGGGCGAGCGGGATGCCGTCGGCGGCGAGCGCGTCACGGTAGGGCTTGACGGCCGGGTGGCCGGCGGGCTCCAGGAGCAGTTCCGTGCCGCCGGGCTCCTCGGGGGAGACGACGGTCAGCCAGCGGTCCGTCCCGCTCACCGGGACGTCGTACTTCTTCACGAAGCCGAGGACCTCGGTGTAGAAGCGCAGGGCCTTGGCCTGGTCGTCGACGAAGACGCTGGTCAGATGGATCTTCATGGGCTGCTCTCCTCGGGTCCGGTAGCCCCGTGAGCTCGTCGAGGATGGTGCGGCGGGTGGGGCCGGCCAAGGCTCTGAAAGGGCCTCGGCCGCGACCCCAGGGTAGGCAAGTATCCACTTGCCTACCGAGTCCCTTCCGGCACGCCACTCAGAGCGACTCCCGCCACCCGTTCGTGATCGGCAGCCGCCGGTCCTTCCCGAAGCCCTTCGGCGAGATCTTCGTGCCCGGCGGGTACTGGCGCCGCTTGTACTCGGCCGTGTCGACCATGCGCAGCGTCTTCGCGACCAGCTCCGCGTCGAACCCGGCCGCCACGATCTCGTCCGCGCCCCGGTCCCGGTCGACGTACAGCTCCAGGATCGCGTCCAGCACGGGGTAGTCGGGCAGCGAGTCCGTGTCGACCTGGCCCGGGCGCAGCTCCGCGCTCGGGGGCTTGGTGATCGAGTTCTCCGGGATCGGCGGGGTCTGGCCGCGCTCCCGGGCGGCCCGGTTGCGCCACTCCGACAGGCGGAAGACCGACGTCTTGTAGACGTCCTTGATGGGGCCGTACGCCCCGACGGAGTCGCCGTAGAGCGTGGAGTAGCCGACCGCCAGCTCCGACTTGTTGCCCGGCGCCAGGACGATGTGGCCCTCCTGGTTGGAGATCGCCATGAGCAGCGTGCCGCGCAGACGCGACTGGAGGTTCTCCTCCGCCAGCCCCGTCAGGCCCAGCGCGCCCATGTAGGCGTCGAACATCGGCTCGATCGCGACCGTGCGGTAGTTCAGGCCCGTGCGGCGGGCCAGTTCGGCCGCGTCGTCCTTGGAGTGGTCCGAGGAGTATTTCGACGGCATCGACACGCCGTACACGTTCTGCGCGCCCACCGCGTCGCACGCGATCGCCGCGACCAGCGAGGAGTCGATACCGCCCGACAGGCCGATGAGGACCGACGTGAAGCCGTTCTTCGCGACGTACGCCCGCAGGCCCACGACCAGCGCCGAGTAGACCTCCTCGTCGTCGTCCAGGCGGTCCGCGTAGCCGCCCGTGAGCTCGGGCTCGTACGCGGGCAGCGGCTCCTCGGAGAGCACCACGCGGTCGATGCGCAGCCCGTCGTCGACCACGCCGGTGGGGGCGTCCGCCGACGCCGCCGGCAGGTCCAGGTCCAGGACCACACAGCCCTCGGCGAACTGCGGCGCCCGCGCCACGACCTCGCCGTCCTTGTCGACGACGATCGAGTCGCCGTCGAACACGAGCTCGTCCTGGCCGCCGATCATCGCCAGGTACGCCGTGGTGCAGCCGGCCTCCTGGGCCCGCTTGCGGACCAGCTCCAGGCGCGTGTCGTCCTTGTTGCGCTCATAGGGGGAGGCGTTGATCGAGACCAGCAGGCCCGCCCGCGCCGAACGGGCGGCGGGGACGCGGCCGCCGTCCTGCCAGAGGTCCTCACAGATGGCCAGGGCGACATCCACGCCGTGCACCCGCAGCACCGGCATGCTGTCGCCGGGCACGAAGTAGCGGAACTCGTCGAACACGCCGTAGTTCGGCAGGTGGTGCTTGGCGAAGTTGAGGACCACCTCACCGCCGTACAGCACCGCGCCCGCGTTCTGCGGTGCGCCGGCCGGCTGGCCGTACTTCGGCTGGGCTGTCGCGCTGCGGTCGAGGTAGCCGACGATCACCGGCAGCTCTCCGAAGCCCTCCTCGGCCAGACGCGCGGCGAGAGCGCGCAGCGCCGCGCGAGAGGCCTCCACGAAGGACGACCTGAGCGCCAGGTCCTCGACGGGATACCCGGTCAGCACCATCTCGGGGAACGCCACGAGATGCGCTCCCTGTTCGGCGGAGTGCCGGGTCCAGCGGACGATCGACTCGGTGTTCCCGGCGAGGTCGCCGACGCCGGCGTCGATCTGGTTCAGGGCGAGACGTAGTTGAGGCACGCCGCCCAGTGTAATCGTCAGTGCGACACAATGGGGTGGTGTGAGTCACCCCACACCACCCCATGTCCCCTTGCGGAGGTCAGCCGCGTCGGTACGACTCGACGTAGCCGTTCGCGGGTGTGCCCACGCCGGTGACGTCGTCGTAGCCCTTCACGGCCGAGAGCGAGCTGTCCTTGCCGAGACTGCGCACGGACGTGGTCAGACCGCCGGTGGCGTCGTAGCCGTTCACGAAGTCGACGCGGGCCACGGCGAGACCGGAGCCCGTCGGGTCGTCGGTGACGTCGTGGTAGACCTTCGAGCCGGCCTTGGCGTAGATCGCCGGGTTGGCGAAGCCGATCGCCTTGCCGCCGCGGGCCTCCTGGGCCAGGGCCTGGATGGCCGCGATGGTCGGGGCCGCGAGCGAGGTGCCGCCGATGCGGTACTCGCTGTAGGCCTGCTTCTTGCCGTCGGGGAGCGTCTGCGTCTGCCCCACCAGGAAGCCGGTGTTCGGGTCGGCGATCGCGGCGATGTCCGGGACGACCCGGTTGCCGTCCGCGCTGTCGGCCTTGGCCAGCGCGTCCGGCACCACGCCCTGCTGGTAGGAGGGCTCGGCGACGGTCTTGCTGGTGCCGCCGCCCGCGCCGGAGGTGAAGGCGCCGGGGAAGCCCGTCCAGCTCTTGCCGTCGGCCGACAGGGTCGCCTTCTCGGTGCCCCAGCCGGTCTCCCACAGATAGGTGTCGTCCTTGCCGACGGCGAGCGACGTGCCGCCGACGGCGGTGACCCACGCCGAGTTGGCCGGGGCGTCGACCTGCTTCGTCCCGGAACTGGCGACCTCGTCGCCGTCGTCGCCGGAGGAGAAGTAGAAGCCGATGCCCTCGACCGCGCCCAGCTGGAAGACCTGGTCGTAGGCGGCCGCGAGGTCCGGGGTCTGCGCGGCCTCGACCTCGCCCCAAGAGTTGGAGACGATGTCGGCCAGGTGGCTGTCGACGACCGTGCCGAGCGCGTCGAGCAGATCGCCGTCCCCGCAGGAGGCGGCGCCGACGTACGTGACGTCAGCGGCCGGCGCGACCGCGTGCACCGCCTCGACGTCCAGGGTCTCCTCGCCGTACCAGCCGGAGGCCGAGCAGTCCTTGGTGTCGGTGTACTTCTTCGGCAGCACCTGGTGCAGCTGGCCCGTCTTCCACGCGGCGTCACCGTTGCGCTTGGCGTAGGTGCCGGCGTCGTAGGCGATCGTCGGGGAGGCGTACGCGTCCGTGATGGCGACCCGGACGCCCTTGCCTGTGCGCGTGCCCGCGCCGTAGGCGGCCCGCAGCTGCTTGCCGGTGTAGCCCTTCACGGTGTACGGGATCTTCTTGCCGTAGGCGTCCGGGAGCGTGCTCGCGGTGTTCGAGCCGTAGTACGAGGAGAACGGCCCGGCGTTGCGGAAGACGGTGTCCGGCGGGGGCAGCCGATCGTCGTGCGTGGCCATGTGGGGCGCGTTGTCCAGCCCGGTCACGGTCAGGACGGCGTCGCCCAGGCTCGCCGGCACGGAGGCGGTGCTCGCCGGGGCGCGGTAGGTCTTCGAGCCCTTGGCGAAGTTGTGCAGCTGGGTGCCGAAGGCCTTCTCGGCGGCGGCCACGTCGCCGCTGACCGAGACGTAGTGCCGCGTGACGCCGGTGACCTTCAGGCCCGAGGCCGTCAGCCAGGACTTCACGGCCGCCACCTGGGCCGGGGTCGCGCCGAAGCGGGCCTGCGCCTGCTGGGCCGTCAGGTATGTGCCGTACGAGGCCGAGTCCGGGTCGGAGACGGCCTTCGCGTAGGCGGCGAGGCCCGCGGCGTCCTTGCCGGCGAGGTAGACCCGGGCCGAGACCTGGGCACCGTCCAAGGCGGCGCCCCGGTCCGCGCGGGCCGTGGCCCACGTGGGGCGGGTCCCGGTCAGCAGGTCACGGAGCGGGTGGTCGGCGGCGTGCGCCGCGGGCATGCCGAGCGCCAGCGCACCGGCGAGCATCGGCAGTGTCGCTGCCATGCTCACCCCGGCGCGCACCGAGGCGCGGTTGGATCTCATGGAACCCCCTGTGCGGTTCGTCGCGAGTGGATCACTCGACGGTCGCCACTCTCGCGATGAACCGTTCATGCAAGGGAATTGCGCAGCCAAAGAAGCGCTCTACGCAGACCAAGAAGAGCCCAAGAGCCTGCCAGGCAGGGTGATTTGAGGCTTACGTGCCCGCCACAGCTAGGACCGCGGTGCGGCGCCGCGCTTCTTGAGCATGTCGGCCATGAGCAGGATCTCCGACTGCTGCGCGTCCACCATGCCCTGCGCGAGCCGCTTCTCGACACCCACCACGCACCGGTCCACACAGCCCTCGGCCATGTGGACGCCGCCCTTGTGATGGTCCGTCATCAGCTGGAGGTAGAAGACCTCCGCCTGCTTCCCGCTGAGCTCGCCCAGCTTCTTCATCTCGGAGTTGGTCGCCATGCCGGGCATCAGCGCGCCGTCCTTGGCGGAGGCCATACCGCCCATGTCCATCCAGGTCATCGGCGGCTTGGAGGACACCTTCGGCAGGCCCCACAGGTCGAGCCAGCCGAGCATCATGCCGCGCTGGTTGGCCTGCGTCTGCGCGATGTCGTAGGCCAGGCGCCGGACCTCCTCGTCCTTCGTGCGGTCGCGCACGATGTACGACATCTCCACGGCCTGCTGGTGGTGCACCGCCATGTCCCGCGCGAACCCGGCGTCCGCGGACTCGGCGGAGGGCGTCCTGCCGCCGCCATCGTCCCCGGCGACGGCGTAGGTGATCGCACCGGCCGCGACGAGCGCCGCCGCCGCGGCCCCTGCGACCAGTCCGGCATGCCTCACTTGGACAGCCCGTTCGTGCAGGCGGCGCCCGGCTCGGGGGTCTGCTCGCCCTGGACGAACTTCTCGAAGAACTTGTCCACGTTCGGGTCGCCCGCACCCGTCACCGTGCGCTGGTGGCCCCACGCCGAGAGCATGATCGGGTCCTTCTGGTCGTCCACCGGGCTCATCAGCGTGTACGGCGTCTTCTTCACCTTCGCCGCGAGCGCGTCGACGTCGGACTTCTTCGCGGAGGCGTTGTACGTCACCCACACCGCGCCGTGCTCCAGCGAGTGCACGGCGTTGGTGTTCTTCACCGGCTCGGTGTAGACGTCGCCGTTGCAGTTCATCCAGACCGGGTTGTGGTCGCCGCCGACCGGCGGCTCGGAGGCGTACTTCACGGCCTTGGTGACGTGGTTGCGGGCCAGCTTCCCCTCCCAGGTCTTCACGCCGTCCTTGCCCGTCACGAACGTGCCCTTGCCGGAGGAGTCCTTCGCCGCCGCGGTGTCACTGGCCCCGTCGTCCTGGGACCGCACGAGCACGACGCCGCCGACGACGAGTCCGGTCACGATCACGAGGCTGGCCGCGATGGTGAGGATCCGGTTGCGGCGCTCACGGGCCTGCTCGGCGCGCCGCATCTCCTCTATTCGAGCCTTGCGTGACGTGCTGGCCTTCTTGGCGGAGCCCATGAGGTGTGTCCTTCGTGGGAAAAGTGACGGTCGGGTGGGCTGATCGTAGTGGGGGAGACGGGGCGCCTCGTAGAGCGGCCGCCGGAATGGGCCGAATCGATACGGCACCGACAGCTGCACGACAGCTTCACCGCTCCCGGCGCCCCTCTCCCGCGCTCTCCCGCCGGATAATTTGAACCGGAGAATCCCATTACCTACGCTGCCTGCATGCGGCTGCTGCGCTCCACCGACCTCGCCCTGCGGGTCCTGATGCGGCTCGCCGTCGCGGGCGGGTCGAGTCCGACGACCCGGGACGTCGCGGACGGCATGGACGTGCCGTACACCCACCTGGCGAAGGTCGTCGCCGAACTCCAGCACATGGGTCTGCTGCAGGCCCGCCGCGGCCGCGGCGGCGGCCTCACGCTCACCGAGCAGGGCCGTACGGCCTCGGTCGGAGCCGTGGTCCGCGCCTTCGAGGGCAGCGGCGACGTCGTCGACTGCGACGGCCCCACCCCCTGCCCCCTCAACTCCGCCTGCCGCCTGCGCGGCGCCCTGCGCCGGGCCCAGGAGGCGTTCTTCGCCTCACTGGACCCGGTCACGGTGGAGGACATCGTGGCGGAGCCGACGGGGGCGCTGCTGCTGGGGATCTCGCGGGGTCCCGGTCCCGGAGCCTAGGCCTGCCCCGCCAGCCACAGGTCGGGGCCGAACACCTCGTAGTGGATGCCGGCGGGGGCCACGCCCTTGGCGATCAGCTGGGACCGCACCGCCCGCATGAACGGGAGCGGACCGCACAGGTACGCGCGCGTGCCCGGGGCGAGTGCGACGCCGGTGAGGTCGGCCAGGCCGGTGCGGGTGCCCGCCGGGGCGTCCTGCTCGTACCAGAGGTGGACGGCCGCGTCGGGGAGCTTGGCCGCCCAGGCCTCGTGGTCGGCGCGCAGGGCGTGGGTGGCGGGGGAGCGGTCGGCGTGCACGACGGTGACGGGGGCGCGGTGCCCCGAGTCGGCCAGGTGCGCCAGCATCGCGGTCATCGGGGTCACGCCGATGCCCGCCGACGCCAGCAGCAGGGGCGTGTCGGGGCCGGCGTCCAGGACCAGGTCGCCGTACGGCTCGGACAGCTCCAGGACGTCGCCCGTCCGCACGCGCGCGTGCAGGTGGTTCGAGACCTCGCCGTCGGGGGCGCCGGGCTCGCGCACGCGCTTCACGCTGATCTGCCGCAGGTCCGGGCCGGGCGCCCCGGAGAGGCTGTACTGCCGTATCTGCCGGGCGCCGTCGGCGAGGGTGACGCGGACGGAGACGTACTGGCCGGCCAGGAAGTCCCGCACCACGCCGCCGTCGGCCGGCCGCAGCCGGAACGTGGCGACGTCCGCGGTCTCGGGGATCCGCTCGACGACCTCCCAGCTCCGCCAGCTGTGTCCGCCGCGCTCCTCGCGCAGCCGCCGCTCCACGGCGATCAGCGCGTTCGCCATCAGCCAGTAGACCTCGTCCCAGGCGGCGGCGACCTCGGGCGTGACCGCGTCGCCCAGCACCTCGGCGATGGCGGCGAACAGGTGCTCGTGGACGATGCCGTACTGCTCCGGCGTGACGCCGAGCGAGGCGTGCTTGTGGGCGATGCGCTGCAGCATGGCGTCCGGCCGCTGCTCCGGGTGGTCCAGCAGGTGCGTCGCGAACGCGGCGACGGAACCGGCCAGCGCCTGGCGCTGGGTGCCGGAGGCCTGGTTGCCCCGGTTGAACAGGTCCCGCAGCAGCTCGGGGTGGGCCGCGAACAGCCCGGCGTAGAAGCGCTCGGTGATCGTGCCGAGGGCCGCACCGACGGCGGGGAGTGTGGCGCGGACGGTGGCGGCGGACTGCTCGGACAGCATCTGGGGCTCCTCAAGGCTCGACTGTACGCACGCTAATTAAAGTTGCATCTGAGATGCAAATTAAGCGGGTGGCGCAGCGAAGGGAACCGGCCGTTACGGATGTCGGTGCGAGCAGGCACTATGGGGCGGAAGAGCAGTTCACCCGCCGTACGCGAGGCGTTCGACCCCGGGCCGGCCGGGCGATCATGGTCCGCAACGCGTACGAAATGGAGGTGTGGTGGGATGCTCAGGTGCCCGACCGCCTCCCGTGGTACGGAAGAGAAGGCGGCCTGACCAGCAAGGATGGGGAAGCGGAAGATGGACAAGCAGCAGGAGTTCGTGCTCCGGACGTTGGAGGAGCGCGACATCCGGTTCGTACGCCTGTGGTTCACGGACGTGCTGGGCTTCCTCAAGTCCGTCGCCGTGGCCCCGGCCGAACTGGAGCAGGCCTTCGACGAGGGCATCGGCTTCGACGGCTCCGCGATCGAGGGCTTCGCCCGGGTCTACGAGTCCGACATGATCGCCAAGCCGGACCCGTCGACCTTCCAGATCCTGCCCTGGCGCGCGGAGGCCCCGGGCACGGCCCGCATGTTCTGCGACATCCTCATGCCGGACGGCTCCCCGTCCTTCGCCGACCCGCGCTACGTGCTCAAGCGCGCCCTGGCCCGCACCTCCGACCTGGGCTTCACCTTCTACACCCACCCGGAGATCGAGTTCTTCCTGCTGAAGGACCGCCCGCTGGACGGCTCCCGGCCCACTCCGGCCGACAACTCCGGCTACTTCGACCACACCCCGACCAACGTCGGCATGGACTTCCGCCGCCAGGCGATCACCATGCTGGAGTCCATGGGCATCTCGGTGGAGTTCTCCCACCACGAGGGCGCGCCGGGCCAGCAGGAGATCGACCTCCGCTACGCCGACGCACTGTCCACGGCCGACAACGTCATGACGTTCCGCCTCGTCATGAAGCAGGTGGCGCTGGAGCAGGGCGTGCACGCCACGTTCATGCCGAAGCCCTTCTCCGAGCACCCCGGCAGCGGCATGCACACGCACCTGTCGCTCTTCGAGGGCGACCGCAACGCCTTCTACGAGTCGGGCTCGGAGTACCAGCTCTCCAAGGTGGGCCGTTCCTTCATCGCGGGCCTGCTGCGGCACGCGGCGGAGATCTCCGCGGTCACCAACCAGTGGGTCAACTCCTACAAGCGCATCTGGGGCGGCGCGGAGCGCACCGCGGGCGCGGGCGGCGAAGCCCCCTCGTACATCTGCTGGGGCCACAACAACCGCTCGGCGCTCGTCCGCGTCCCGATGTACAAGCCCGGCAAGACGGGCTCGGCCCGGGTGGAGGTCCGCTCCATCGACTCCGGCGCGAACCCGTACCTGGCGTACGCGCTGCTGCTGGCCGCCGGCCTCAAGGGCATCGAGGAGGGCTACGAGCTCCCGCCGGGCGCCGAGGACGACGTCTGGGCCCTCTCCGACGCGGAGCGCCGCGCCATGGGCATCGAGCCGCTCCCGCAGAACCTCGGCGAGGCCCTGACCCTCATGGAACGCAGCGACCTCGTCGCCGAGACCCTCGGCGAGCACGTCTTCGACTTCTTCCTGCGCAACAAGCGGCAGGAGTGGGAGGAGTACCGCAGCGAGGTCACGGCGTTCGAGCTGCGGAAGAACCTGCCGGCGCTGTAGGTCCCCTCCGCCGGGGCCGGCGGGTGTCCGCCGGTGCAGGTCACACCGACGCGTTCTCCGACGCGGTCGTCCAGGCGAATCCGTCCGGGTCGGTGAACGGCCCGGCGTCGCCTGTGATGGCCAGGCGGTGGGAGCCGGTGCCGTCGGGGGAGACGCCGGCGACCTTGGCGAGGCCGCGGCGCTTGTACAGGGCCAGCTTGACGGGGCCGCCGGTGGCGAACTCGACGTACTTGCCGCCGAAGCTCTTCCCCACGGCCAGGCCGTGCTCGACGTAGAACTGCTTGCTGGCCTTCACGTCCTCGACGCCGAGGAGCAGGACGAACTCGTCGACCTGCCGGGTCGCCGGGCCGGTGTTCTTCTTCGACGACGACGCGAGCTGCCAGATCGTCCCGTCGGGGGCCTGGACGACGCCGCCGTAGCCCCAGAGCGACTTGGCGGCGGGCTTCAGCGTCGTCGCACCGGCCCGCACGGCCGCGTCGAGGAGGGCGTCCACGTCGGCAGGCTGGGCGACCACGAGGGACAGCGTGAACCCGCGGAAGCCGGAGGTCGGTGCCTCCGACGCCCGCAGGCGCAGCCGGTCGCCCAGACCGAAGGCGGCGGAGTAGAAGCGGTCGGCTGCGGCGGGGTCGGCCACCTCGAGGGTGACGGATGCGATGGAAGTCATGACAACGACGCTAATCGCGCTCCGGCACCCGTGCTTCTCGATTCCTGACCGGCTCTCCCCGCGTTCTCAGGCCTGCTGCCGCTTCAGGTCCGCAAGCAGCTGGTGCAGCGGCTCGGTGGCCCGGCGCCGGTACTCCTGCACCGCCCACCCGTTGCCGTCCGGGTCCTGGAAGTGCATGAACGTGGCGCCGTCGTCCGGGGCGTACTGCACCGGTTCCGAGACGTCGAGGCCGCGGGCGACCAGCTCCGCATGGGCCGCCTTGATGTCGGCGACGCACAGCTGCAGGCCCTGGTAGGAGCCCGGGGCCGGGGTGGGGCCGGGCGTCATCTGCCAGATGGACTCGCCCAGGGCGATCGAGCAGCCGGAACCCGGAGGGGTCAGCTGGACGATCCGCATCCCGGGCATGACCTCCTGGTCGATGTCCACGTGGAAGCCGACCTTGTCCCGGTAGAAGTCCCGGGCGCGGTCGATGTCGGACACGGGCAGCGGGATGACTTCCAGGGTGATGTCCATGGGCATGACTCCTTTGTCCGGCCGTACGGGAACCGGTCAGCGGGTCCGGCCGAAGCGGGCTGAACGGCTCTCCCTCACCGAAGCCGAAAACGCCGGGCGGCGCCACCGAGTGGACGGCCACCGGACCGGTGCCGTGGCGGAAATGGCCCTCGCGTCCCCCGGAACGCCGCCGGCCGCCGTACTCCGCCTCCCCCGCACGGCCAGTCCGCCTGGCCACACGCGCACCCCGTCCGCCTGCCGAACTCCCCGGCGCCTCCCCCGGCCCGTGCGGTTACGCTCAAAGCGGTACGACCTTGATCCGACCCATGTCCGAGGAAACAGTGCGAGGGAGGCCCGGATGACGGCGGCGCCGGGGCGCAGGAGCAGTACCTTCACGCGGCTGCTGCGGCACGGTTTCACCGACCCCTCCGCCGCCGAGCGGCTCCTGGACAGCCCGGAGCTCGCGCCCCTGCGCGACGACCCGGTGCTGCTGGAGGCACTGGGCGCCACCGCCGACCCCGATCTCGCGCTGCTCGGCCTCGTCCGGCTGCTGGAGGCCCAGCAGAGCCCCGGCGCCCGCCGGGAACTGCTCGACACCCTGATCGCGGCCAAACCCCTGCGCGACCGCCTCCTCGGCGTCCTCGGCGCCTCCACCGCCCTCGCCGACCACCTCGCCCGGCACCCGGACGACTGGCAGGCGCTCGTCATGTACGAGGCGTACGACCTGCACCCCGGGGTGGAGGAGTTCGAGGCCGGTCTCGCGGAGGCCACCGACCCGGTCTCGCTGCGGGTCGCCTACCGGCGCTGCCTGCTGTCCATCGCCGCCCGGGACGTCTGCGGCACCACCGGCGTCGCCGAGTCCGCCGCCGAGCTCGCCGACCTCGCCACCGCCACCCTGCGCGCCGCCCTCTCCATCGCCGAGGCGGCCGCGCCGGAGGACGCCGAGCAGTGCCGGCTCGCGGTCATCGCGATGGGCAAGTGCGGCGGCCACGAGCTGAACTACGTCTCCGACGTGGACGTCATCTTCGTCGGGGAGGCCACCGAGGGCACCGACGAGACCAAGGCCGTACGCGCCGCGACCCGGCTCGCCTCGCACATGATGCGGATCTGCTCCGAGACGACCGTCGAGGGCTCCATCTGGCCCGTCGACGCCAACCTCCGGCCCGAGGGCCGCAACGGCCCCCTCGTGCGGACCCTCTCCAGCCACCTGGCCTACTACCAGCGCTGGGCCAAGACCTGGGAGTTCCAGGCGCTGCTCAAGGCCCGCCCGGTGGCCGGTGACCTCGGCCTCGGCGAGGAGTACGTCGCCGCCGTCCAGCCCCTGGTGTGGAAGGCCGCCGAACGCGAGAACTTCGTGCCCGATGTGCAGAAGATGCGCCGCCGGGTCGTGGAGAACATCCCCGTCGCCGAGATCGACCGCCAGCTGAAGCTGGGCCCGGGCGGCCTCAGGGACGTCGAGTTCGCCGTGCAGCTGCTCCAGCTGGTGCACGGCCGGGCCGACACCTCCCTGCGCAGCGGTACGACGCTGGACGCGCTGGGCGCCCTCGCCGCCGGCGGCTACGTCGGCCGGTCCGACGCGGCCCAGCTCGACGACGCCTACCGCTTCCTGCGCTCCATGGAGCACCGCATCCAGCTGTTCCGGCTGCGGCGCACCCACCTCGTCCCCGAGGACGAGGCCGAGCTGCGCCGCATCGGCCGCTCCCTCGGCCTGCGCACGGACCCGGTCGCCGACCTGCACCGCGAGTGGCGGCGGCACGCGGGGGTCGTCCGCCGACTGCACGAGAAGCTCTTCTACCGGCCGCTGCTCGACGCGGTCGCCCAGCTCGCCACCGGTGAGGCCCGGCTCAGCACCGAGGCGGCCCGCGAACGCCTGGTCGCCCTGGGTTACGCCGACCCGGCCGCCGCCCTGCGCCACCTGGAGGCCCTGGCCTCCGGCGTCACCCGCAAGGCGGCCATCCAGCGCACCCTGCTGCCCGTCCTGCTCGGCTGGTTCGCCGACTCGGCCGACCCGGACGCGGGCCTGCTGGGCTTCCGCAAGGTCTCGGATGCGCTCGGCAAGACGCCCTGGTACCTGCGGCTGCTGCGGGACGAGGGCGCCGCCGCGCAGAACCTCGCCCGGGTCCTGTCCGCCGGCCGCCTCGCGCCCGACCTGCTGATGCGCGCCCCGGAGGCGGTCGCGCTGCTCGGCGACGGGGACGGCGGCGGCCTGGAACCGCGGCCGCGCGCCCACTTGGAGCAGGAGATACTCGCCGCCGTGAAACGCGCCGACGGCGCCGCCCAAGCGGTCACGGCCGCCCGCGGGGTGCGCCGCCGCGAGTTGTTCCGCACGGCCGCCGCCGACATCGTCGGCTCCTACGGCACCGAGGAGCAGCCCGCCGAGGCCGATCAGGGCGCCCTGGTGGACCTGGTCGGGGCGGCGGTGTCGGACCTGACGGCAGCGACCCTCGCCGGCACGCTCCGCGCGGTCGTACGGGACGGCTGGGGCGACGACCTGCCCACCCGGTTCGCGATCATCGGCATGGGCCGGTTCGGCGGCCACGAACTGGGCTACGGCTCCGACGCGGACGTGCTGTTCGTGCACGAACCACGCGACGGCGTCGAGGAGCGGGAAGCGGCCCAGGCGGCCAACAAGGTCGTCTCCGAGATGCGCCGCCTGCTCCAGCTCCCCAGCGCCGACCCGCCCCTGCTCATCGACGCCGACCTGCGCCCCGAGGGCAAGTCCGGGCCGCTGGTCCGCACCCTCACGTCCTACGAGGCGTACTACCGCCGGTGGGCCCTGACGTGGGAGTCGCACGCGTTGCTGCGGGCCGAGCCCGTCGCCGGTGACGAGGACCTGGGCCGTCGCTTCATCGAGCTGATCGACCCGCTGCGCTACCCGGCGGACGGGCTCGCCGACGAGGCCGTGCGCGAGATCCGGCGGCTGAAGGCCCGCATGGAGTCCGAGCGGCTGCCGCGCGGCACCGACCCCAAGCTGCACGCCAAGCTCGGGCCGGGCGGCCTGTCCGACGTGGAGTGGACCGTGCAGCTCATGCAGCTGCGGCACGGCTCGGCGGAGCCGGGCCTGCGCACCACCCGCACCCGTGAGGCCCTGGCCGCGGCCCGGGCCGCCGGGCTGATCACCGGCGAGGACGCGGCGACCCTCGACGAGGCCTGGGTCCTCGCGACCCGCGTCCGCAACGCGGTGATGCTGGTCCGCGGCCGGGCCGGCGACACCTTCCCCTCGGACCCGAGGGAACTGGCCGCGGTGGGACGGTACTTGGGCTACGGCCCCGGCCACGTCGGGGACATGCTCGACGGCTACCGGCGGACCGCGCGCAGGGCGCGGGGCGTGATGGAGGAACTGTTCTACGGGGCCGCCGAGCGCTGAGGACTGCCGGTCCGCGCCGCGGGCCCGTCCTCATCCCGTTCCCGTGCGCCGCCCCGCCCGCGGGGCGGCACCGTCCGCGGCAGTGCGTAGGGCTGCCTCCCGTACCAGAGCCGCGCGGCCGTGAACCCGAAGGCCAGGCACAGCACGCCACCGACCGCATCCAGCCAGAAGTGATTGGCCGTGGCGACGATGACCACCAGCGTCAGCGCCGGGTACAGCAGGCCCAGCACCCGCACCCAGGGCACGCTCGCCAGGGCGAAGATCGTCAGCCCGCACCACACGGACCAGCCGATGTGCATCGACGGCATCGCGGCGTACTGGTTGGACATGTGTTTCAGGTCGCCGGAGGCCATCGAACCCCAGGTCTGGTGGACCATGACCGTGTCGATGAAGCCGCCGCCGTTCATCAGCCGCGGGGGCGCCAGCGGATACACGTAGTAACCGACCAGGGCGACGGCCGTGGTCGCGAACAGCACCAGCCGGGTCGCCGCGTAGCGGCCGGGATGGCGACGGTAGAGCCACACCAGGACACTCAGCGTGACGATGAAGTGAAGCGTCGCGTAGTAGTAGTTCATCCCGACGATGAGCCAATGAACCGAGTTCACGGCGTGGTTGACCGACTCCTCGACGGCGATGCCCACGTGGTGCTCGGCCCGCCAGATCCAGTCGGCGTTGCGCAGCGCCTCGGCCTTCTGCTCGGGCACGGCGTTGCGGACGAGCGAGTACGTCCAGTAACTCACCGCGATCAGCAGGATCTCGAACCAGAACCGGGGCCGGTGCGGGGTCCGCAGCCGGCGCAGCGGACCACGCCCCGGATCGGCCGCAACAGGGTCCGGGAGGGCCGCTTCCATGCCCTCCGGCTTCGTTACGGTCGTTTCACCCATAGGCGCAAAGTCTGCCAGAAAAGGACTTACCCACCGATCATCCCGCGGCCCCGTGCGGGCCGCATGTCCTACGGCGAAATCAAGCCGCAGGCCTCAGGAGCGAGCGCGGTCCCCGGGAGCCGAAGCGGTCGAACCGCGCACCACCAGTTCGGGCATGAACACGAACTCGCTGTGCGGCGCGGGCGTCCCGCCGATCTCCTCCAGCAGCGTGCGCACGGCGGCCTGCCCCATCGCCGGGACCGGCTTGCGGACCGTGGTCAGCGGCGGGTCGGTGAAGGCGATCAGCGGGGAGTCGTCGAAGCCGACCACGGAGATGTCCTTCGGCACGTCCAGACCGAGCTGCCGGGCCGCCCGGATCGCGCCCAGCGCCATCATGTCGCTGGCGCACACCACGGCCGTGCAGTTCCGCTCGATCAACGCCGTGGCCGCCGCCTGACCACCCTCAAGGGTGTACAGGGAGTGCTGCACCAGCTCCGACTCGACCGTCTCGGCGCTCAGGCCCAACTGGTCCTGCACCGTGCGCACGAACCCCTCGATCTTGCGCTGCACCGGCACGAACCGCTTGGGCCCGAGGGCCAGGCCGATCCGGGTGTGCCCCAGGGACACCAGGTGCGTGACCGCGAGGCTCATCGCGGCGCGGTCGTCGGGGGAGATGAACGGCGCCTGCACCTTCGGCGAGAAACCGTCCACCAGGACGTAGGGCACGCCCTGGGCGCGCAGCCGGTCGTAGCGCTGCATGTCGGCGGTGGTGTCCGCGTGCAGTCCGGAGACGTAGATGATGCCCGCGACCCCGCGGTCCACCAGCATCTCCGTCAGCTCGTCCTCCGTCGAGCCGCCCGGCGTCTGGGTGGCCAGCACCGGTGTGTAGCCCTGCCGCGTCAGCGCCTGGCCGATGACCTGCGCCAGGGCCGGGAAGATGGGGTTCTCCAGCTCCGGGGTGATCAGCCCGACCAGCCCCTCGCTGCGCTGGCGCAGGCGTACCGGGCGTTCGTAGCCCAGCACGTCGAGAGCGGCCAGCACGGACTGGCGGGTCGTGGCGGCGACGCCCGGCTTCCCGTTGAGGACGCGGCTGACGGTCGCTTCGCTCACCCCCGCCTGCACAGCGATGTCGGCAAGCCGTGTGGTCACAGCACTGGACTGTAGCGGCCGGGGTTCTCCTTGCACACCGACGGGACGCCTGGTGCGCGCCGTCGCACGGCCCGCTGCGGGTGGCTTGGTCATCGCGGTCCTCGAAACTCGTGGTCGGCGCCCGATCCGCAACGGATGATTCCCCCGGCGGAGACGGATGGCAAGTGCTTGCAGAGTCTTGCACAGCTGTCCGACTGCCCGTCGATCAGCGGTAACTCCGGGCTTCAGGGCGATCGAGGTGAGGTCACGGCGGGATAACCATCCGCACCGCTTGCAAGTTTTTGCTGCAAGGTCTTTCGCAAGTCCTTCCAGCGCGGCTAATCTCACCGACGCCCGGCCGCCAACGGCGCAGTCGGCAGCACGAACGGGCTTCACCCTCAAGGAGAACTCATGCGGCGTGGCATAGCGGCCACCGCGCTGGTGGCGTCCCTCGCCCTGGCGGCGACGGCCTGCGGCGGAAGCGACAGCGGCGACGAGGCCGGCGGCCCGGTCACCATCACCTGGTGGGACACCTCCAACGCGACCAACGAGGCGCCGACGTACCAGGCCCTGGTCAAGGAGTTCGAGGCCGCCAACAAGGACATCAAGGTCAAGTACGTCAACGTCCCCTTCGACCAGGCGCAGAACAAGTTCGACACCGCCGCCGGTTCCAAGGGCGCCCCCGACGTGCTGCGCTCCGAGGTCGGCTGGACCCCCGCCTTCGCGAAGAAGGGCTTCTTCGCGCCGCTGGACGGCACCGAGGCCCTCGCCGAGCAGGACAAGTTCCAGCCCAGCCTGATCGAGCAGGCCAAGTACGAGGGCAAGACCTACGGCGTCCCCTTCACCACGGACACCCTCGCCCTCGTCTACAACAAGGCCCTGTTCAAGAAGGCCGGCATCGAGGCCCCCAAGACCTGGGACGACCTGAAGAAGGCCGCCGCCGCCATCAAGGACAAGACCGGCGTCGACGGCTACTGGGGCTCCACCCAGGCCTACTACGCCCAGTCCTTCCTCTACGGCGAGGGCACCGACACGGTCGACGCCGACGCCAAGAAGATCACCGTCACCTCGCCCGAGGCCAAGAAGGCCTACGGCACCTGGCAGGGCCTGTTCAAGGGCAAGGGCCTGCACAAGGCCGACACCACCGCCGACGCCTACGCCCACATCCAGGAGGCGTTCGTCAGCGGCAAGGTCGCCTCGATCATCCAGGGCCCGTGGGAGATCACGAACTTCTACAAGGGCTCGGCCTTCAAGGACAAGAACAACCTCGGCATCGCCACCGTCCCGGCCGGCTCCACCGGCAAGGCGGGCGCCCCGACCGGCGGCCACAACCTCTCCGTGTACGCGGGCTCGGACAAGGCCCACCAGGAGGCCTCGCTGAAGTTCGTGAAGTTCATGACCTCGGCCAAGGCCCAGGAGACCATCGCGCTGAAGAACAACACGCTCCCCACGCGCGAGGACGCCTACACCGCCGAGGTCAAGGCCGACCCGGGCATCGCCGGCTACCAGAGCGTGCTCTCCGCCGCCCAGCCGCGCCCGGCCCTGCCCGAGTACAGCTCCCTGTGGGGTCCCCTCGACGACGAGCTGATCAAGATCGCCGGCGGCAAGGTGTCCCTGGACAAGGGCCTCGGCAACGCCGAGACGGCCATCGCCAAGCTGGTGCCGGACTTCTCCAAGTGAGTGCCGGGTGGCCGCCGGATCCCCCTGTCATGAGGGAGGGGATCCGGCGGCCACCGGCCGTGCCTGCGCGTGGACCCGGGCAGCTCCCCTCCGAACTCCTTGAACTTCCAGAAGGTGTCGAACCATGACAGTCGCCATCGACCGAGCGACCGGCAAGCGGCGCGGTGAGCGGGAACCGAAGCCCGGGCCGGTGCAGCGGCTGAGGAACGGCCTCCACAAGCACTGGTACGCCTACGCGATGATCGCCCCGGTGGCGATCGTCCTGGCCGTCCTCGTGCTGTACCCGCTGGGCTACGGCCTGTACCTCACCCTCACCGACGCCACCAGCCTGAACACCGCCCGCACCATCGGCGTCAACGAGATCGACGCCACCTACAAGTTCATCGGCCTGGACAACTACGCCGACATCCTGTGGGGCCCGACGGCGTACGACCGCTTCTGGTCGCACTTCCTGTGGACGATCTTCTGGACGGCGGCCTGTGTCGCCCTGCACTACGGCATCGGTCTCGGCCTCGCCCTGCTGCTCAACCAGAAGCTGCGCGGCCGCACCCTCTACCGGATGATCCTGGTGCTGCCCTGGGCGGTGCCGACCTTCGTCACCGTGTTCGGCTGGCGGTTCATGCTCGCCGACGGCGGCATCATCAACTCCGGCCTGGAGTTCCTGCACCTGCCGACGCCGTCCTGGCTGGAGGACACCTTCTGGCAGCGGTTCTCCGCGATCATGGTCAACACCTGGTGCGGTGTGCCGTTCATGATGGTCTCGCTCCTCGGCGGCCTGCAGTCGATCGACGCGAGCCTGTACGAGGCCTCGGAGATGGACGGCGCAAACGCCTGGCAGCGCTTCCGCTACGTCACCCTGCCCGGCCTCAGGTCCGTCAGCACCACGGTCGTCCTGCTCGGCGTCATCTGGACCTTCAACCAGTTCGCCATCATCTTCCTGCTGTTCGGCAACACCGCCCCGGACGCCCAGATCCTCGTCACCTGGGCCTACCAGCTGGGCTTCGGGCAGCAGCCGCGCGACTACGCCCAGTCCGCCGCCTACGGAATCCTGCTGCTGTCCATCCTGATCGTCTTCACCTCCTTCTACCGCCGCTGGCTGAACCGCAACGAGCAGCAGCTCGCGATCTGAGGCAGGAGTCCGAAATGAGTACGACCACCGTCGAGACCCCCGCCGCGGCGGGCGAGCAGCGCCCCGCGGGCGCCCCCGGCAGGACGCGCCGGCGCGGCGAGCAGAGCCGTGCGGCCTCCCTCGCCTCGCACGCCGTGCTGATCGTGGCGAGCCTGACCGCGCTCTTCCCGGTCGCCTGGCTGTTCTTCCTGTCCCTCGGACCGGACAAGGACGACTACCTCCACCCCGGGCGCATCTGGGGCAAGATCACGCTCGACAACTACGCGTTCGTCCTCCAGGACACCGGGTTCTTCGACTGGCTGAAGAGCACGCTGATCGTCGTGCTGGGCACGACGCTGATCGGTGTCGTCGTCGCCGCGTCGACCGGATACGCGGTCTCCCGCATGCGCTTCCCGGGCTACCGGAAGCTGATGTGGGTGCTGCTGGTCACCCAGATGTTCCCCATCGCGGTACTGATCGTGCCGATGTACCAGATCCTCTCGGATCTGCAGCTCATCGACAGCTACCTTGGTCTCATCCTTGTCAACTGCACCACGATCGTGCCGTACTGCGCCTGGCTGATGAAGGGCTATTTCGACACCATCCCGTTCGAGATCGACGAGGCGGGGCGCGTCGACGGGCTGACCCCCTTCGGCACGTTCGCGCGGCTCATCCTGCCGCTCGCCAAGCCCGGGCTCGCGGTCGCGGCCTTCTACAGCTTCCTCACGGCCTTCGGTGAGGTCGCGTTCGCCTCGACGTTCATGCTGAGCGACGACAAGTACACGTTCGCCGTCGGTCTGCAGACGTTCGTGAGCGAACACGACGCGCAGCGCAACCTGATGGCCGCGACGGCTGTGCTGATCGCGATACCGGCCGCCGTCTTCTTCTACCTCGTGCAGAAGAACCTGGTGACCGGGCTGACCGCCGGCGGCACGAAGGGGTGATCCGGTGCCCCCCGGGGCACCGCCGAACGGCACCACCACCAGCCCGAGGCGGCCGCGGCGCCCATCCGACCCCGCTGTGCCGCGGCCGCCTCGTCACCCCACCCACGCCTTCCATGACCGACATCCTGTTACGCATCAAGGACGACATGAGCCAGCATTCAGCTGCACCTGCCCCCACCCCCACGTCCGCCACGGCCGTCGCCAAGCGCCGCGACTGGTGGCGGGACGCGGTGATCTACCAGGTGTACCCGCGCAGCTTCGCCGACAGCAACGGCGACGGCATGGGCGACCTGGAGGGTGTCCGCACCCGGCTGCCGTACCTGCGCGACCTCGGCGTGGACGCCGTATGGCTCAGCCCCTTCTACGCCTCGCCGCAGGCCGACGCCGGCTACGACGTCGCCGACTACCGCGCCGTCGACCCCATGTTCGGCAACCTCCTGGACGCCGACGCGCTGATCCGCGACGCCCACCGGCTGGGCCTGCGCATCATCGTCGACCTGGTGCCCAACCACTCCTCCGACCAGCACGAGTGGTTCAAGCGGGCCGTCGCCGAGGGCCCGGGCTCCTCGCTGCGGGACCGCTACCACTTCCGCCCCGGCAAGGGCGAGAACGGCGACCTGCCGCCCAACGACTGGGAGTCGATCTTCGGCGGCCCGGCCTGGACCCGCGTCACCGAACCCGACGGCACGCCCGGCGAGTGGTACCTGCACCTCTTCGCCCCCGAGCAGCCCGACTTCAACTGGGAGCACCCGGCGGTCGGCGACGAGTTCCGCTCCATCCTGCGCTTCTGGCTGGACATGGGCGTCGACGGCTTCCGTATCGACGTCGCCCACGGCCTGGTGAAGGCGGAGGGGCTGCCCGACCTTGGATCCCACGACCAGGTGAAGCTGCTGGGCAACGATGTCATGCCGTTCTTCGACCAGGAGGGCGTGCACGAGATCTACCGGCAGTGGCGGCTCATCCTCGACGAGTACGCGGGGGAGCGGATTTTCGTCGCCGAGGCGTGGACGCCGACCATCGAGCGCACCGCCCACTACGTCCGCCCCGACGAGCTGCACCAGGCCTTCAACTTCCAGTACCTCAGCACCCACTGGGACGCCGAGGAGATGCGCGAGGTCATCGACCGCACCCTGGAGGCCATGCGCCCGGTCGGTGCCCCGGCCACCTGGGTGCTGTCCAACCACGACGTCACCCGGCACGCCACCCGGTTCGCCAACCCGCCCGGCCTCGGCACCCAGATCCGCCTGGCCGGCGACCGCGCGCTGGGGCTGCGCAGGGCCCGGGCCGCGAGCCTGCTGATGCTGGCGCTGCCCGGCTCGGCCTACGTCTACCAGGGCGAGGAGCTCGGCCTGCCCGACGTCGTCGACCTGCCGGACGAGGTGCGCCAGGACCCGGCGTACTTCCGGGGCGCCGGCCAGGACGGCTTCCGCGACGGCTGCCGGGTGCCGATCCCGTGGACCCGGACGGGCTCCTCGTACGGCTTCGGTGACGGCGGCAGCTGGCTGCCGCAGCCCGAGGGGTGGGGCGAGCTGAGCGTCGAGGCGCAGACCGGCGTGCCCGGTTCGACGCTGGAGCTGTACCGGGCGGCGCTCGCGGTGCGCCGCGAGCAGCCCGACCTCGGCGCCGGCACGTCCGTGGAGTGGCTGCGGGCGCCCGAGGGCGTGCTGGCCTTCCGGCGCGGGGAGTTCGTGTGCGTGGCCAACACCACCGGCGAGTCGGTGGCGATGCCGGCGTACGGCCGGGTGCTGGTGGCGAGCGGCGAGATCGTCGAGGTCGACGACGAGGCGAAGGTGCCGGCCGACACCACGGTGTGGTGGACCACCGCGATCACCCCGGCTCCGGGGGCCTCCGCCTGATTTTCCTTTGAATTTCGTACGGCCCGCTGCCCTTTCGGGCGGCGGGCCTTTAACATCTGCGTCACCGCAAGGTTTCTGAACCTTGCAGCAAGAGCCTTCAACGAAGAAGGAAACCCCACATGGCACGCAGACATCTCTCCGCCGCCGTCGCGCTCGCCGCGGCTGCGGTTGTCATGAACCCGACTGGTGCACAGGCCTCCCCACCTGGCACCAAGGACGTCACCGCCGTCCTCTTCGAATGGAACTTCGCCTCGATCGCCCGCGAGTGCACCACCACCCTCGGGCCCGCCGGATACGGTTACGTCCAGGTCTCGCCGCCCGCCGAGCACATACAGGGCCCGCAGTGGTGGACCTCGTACCAGCCGGTCAGCTACAAGATCGCCGGCCGGCTCGGCGACCGCGCGGCGTTCCAGAACATGGTCAGCACCTGCCACGCGGCCGGTGTGAAGGTCGTCGTGGACACCGTCATCAACCACATGGCGGCCGGCAGCGGCACCGGCACCGGCGGCTCGTCGTACACGAAGTACGACTACCCGGGCCTGTACTCGTCGTTCGACTTCGACGACTGCACGGGCCAGATCAGCAACTACCGGGACCGCTGGAACGTCCAGCACTGCGAACTGGTCGGTCTCTCCGACCTCGACACGGGCGAGAACTACGTCCGCGGCGCGATCGCCGGCTACATGAACGACCTGCTCTCCCTCGGCGTCGACGGCTTCCGCATCGACGCGGCCAAGCACATGGACGCCGCCGACCTGGCGAACATCAGGTCCCGGCTGAACAACCCGTCGGCGTACTGGAAGCAGGAGGTCATCCACGGCAGCGGTGAGGCCGTCCAGCCCACCGAGTACACGGGCAACGGGGACGTGCAGGAGTTCCGGTACGCGTACGACCTCAAGCGGGTCTTCAACAACGAGAACCTCGCCTACCTGAAGAACTACGGCGAGGGCTGGGGCTACATGAGCAGCGGTGTCTCCGGGGTCTTCGTCGACAATCACGACACCGAGCGCAACGGCTCGACCCTCAGCTACAAGGACAACGCCAACTACACCCTCGCCAACGTCTTCATGCTGGCCTGGCCCTACGGCGCCCCGGACATCAATTCCGGCTACGAGTTCTCCGACCACGACGCCGGCCCGCCGAACGGCGGCCAGGTGAACGCCTGCTGGCTGAACGGCTGGAAGTGCCAGCACAACTGGCCGGAGATCAAGTCCATGGTCGGCTTCCGCAACGCCACCCGGGGTCAGGCCGTCACCAACTGGTGGGACAACGGCGGCGACGCCATCGCGTTCGGCCGGGGCGGCAAGGGCTTCGTGGCCATCAACCACGAGCCGGGCTCCCTGACCCGGACCTACCAGACCTCGCTGCCCGCGGGGACGTACTGCAACGTGCAGAACAACACGGCGGTGACGGTGAACTCCGGCGGCCAGTTCACGGCCACGCTGGGTTCGAACACGGCCCTGGCGATCTATGCGGGAAAGTCCAACTGCTAGACGCACAGGCCCGGTTGCGGGGCGGACGGCATTGACGCCTCCGGAACGCTGCCCTACGTTCCCAGTCGCACCTCCCTGAACGCTGTCCAAGCTCGGACACTCGCCCCTCGGAAGTCCCGAGGGGCGACCGCATACCTCTGGGGGCGCTCCCATGACACAGGACACGACCTGCTGACGGACTGTTGAAAGTTCTTACCAACAGTTTCAGGACTCTTGCTGTAAGCGTTTCGGCGGCGATACGGTCGCGCGGGGTCGGACCCGAGAGAGCCGCGATGCAAGGAGTCCACGTCAGTGATACCGAGATGGCGTGCGCCCGCGAGGCGCAGAACCGCCCGTACCGGACGGGTCGCCGCGGTCACCGCCACCGCGCTGGCCGCAGCACTCGTCCAGCCGCTCGCCGCCGGGGCGGCCACCCCGCCGGCGCCCCCGTCCGACGCCAGGCTGGCCGCCGAGCCCGCCCGGCACGACGCCACCCGTGAGCAGTTCTACTTCGTCCTGCCGGACCGTTTCGCCAACGGCGACCCGCGCAACGACAAGGGCGGCCTGACCGGCTCCCGCCTCGCCACCGGCTACGACCCCACCGACAAGGGCTTCTACCAGGGCGGCGACCTCAAGGGCCTGACCAAGCGGCTCGACTACATCAAGGGCCTCGGCACCACCGCCCTCTGGATGGCCCCGATCTTCAAGAACCAGCCCGTGCAGGGCACCGGGGCGAACGCCTCGGCCGGCTACCACGGCTACTGGATCACGGACTTCACCCAGGTCGACCCGCACTTCGGCACCAACAAGGACCTGGAAACCCTCATCGACAAGGCCCACGCCAAGGGCATGAAGGTCTTCTTCGACGTCATCACCAACCACACCGCGGACGTCGTCGACTACGAGGAGAAGTCCTACGACTACCTGTCCAAGGGCGCGTTCCCGTACCTGACGAAGGACGGCAGGCCCTTCGACGACGCGGACTACGCGGACGGGAAGCGGGACTTCCCGGAGGTCGACGGCGACTCCTTCCCGCGGACGCCGACCGTCCCCGCGGCGAAGAAGAACGTCAAGGTCCCCTCGTGGCTCAACGACCCGACGATGTACCACAACCGCGGCGACTCCACCTTCGCCGGTGAGAGCTCCGCCCACGGCGACTTCTCCGGGCTCGACGACCTGTGGACCGAGCGCCCCGAGGTCGTGCGGGGCATGGAGAAGATCTACCAGCGCTGGGTGCGGGACTTCGACGTCGACGGCTTCCGGATCGACACCGTGAAGCACGTCAACATGGAGTTCTGGACGCAGTGGGCCACCGCCCTCGACGCCTACGCGGCCAAGCAGGGCCGCGACGACTTCTTCATGTTCGGCGAGGTGTACTCGGCCGACACCGACGTCACCTCCCCGTACGTCACCCAGGGCCGCCTCGACGCCACGCTCGACTTCCCCTTCCAGGAGGCGGCCCGCCAGTACGCCTCGCAGGGCGCGAGCGCGCAGAAACTCGCCGGCGTCTTCGGCGACGACTACAAGTACACGACCGGCAAGGCCAACGCGTACGAGCAGGTCACCTTCCTCGGCAACCACGACATGGGCCGGATCGGGTCCTTCCTGAAGCAGGACGACCCGAAGGCCACCGACGCCGAGCTCCTCGCGAAGGACAAGCTCGCCAACGAGCTGATGTTCCTCAGCCGCGGCAACCCCGTCGTCTACTACGGCGACGAGCAGGGCTTCACCGGCCCGGGCGGCGACAAGGACGCCCGGCAGACCATGTTCGCCTCGCGCACCGCCGACTACCTCGACGACGACCGCATCGGCACCGACCGCACCCACGCCGAGGACGCCTACGACACACGGTCGCCGCTCTACCGGCAGATCAGCGCCCTCGCGGCGCTCCGCAAGGCCAACCCGGCCCTCACCGACGGCGTCCAGCAGCAGCGGTACGCGGCCGACGGCCCGGGCGTCTACGCCTTCTCCCGCACCGACGCGAAGAACGGCACCGAGTACGTCGTCGCCTTCAACAACGCCGGCGAGGCGAAGACGGCGACCTTCCCGACCGGCTCGGCCGGCATGACCTTCAAGGGCATCCACGGCACCAGCGCCGCCCCGAAGAGCGACGGCGACAAGAAGCTCACCGTCACCGTCCCGGCCGGCTCGGCGATCGTCCTCAAGGCCTCCGGCAGGCTCGCCAAGCCCGCCACCGCGCCCACGATCACCCTGAAGGCCCCGGCCGCCGGCGCCACCGGCACCGCTGAGGTCTCCGCGGATGTGGACGGCGGGCAGCTCAACCGGGTCGTCTTCGCCGCGCAGACCGGCAACGGCAGGTGGCAGACCCTCGGCTCCGCCGACCACGCCCCGTACAAGGTCACCCACACCATCGGGAAGAACGTGGCGCCCGGCACGGCCCTGCGCTACAAGGCCGTCGTCATCGACTCGGCCGGCCGCACCGCGAGCGCCCTGGCGTCCTCCACCACCGGTACCCCGCCCGCCCCCGAGCCGCCCACCGCCTCCTCCCGCGACTACGCGATCGTGCACTACAAGCGCGCCGACGGCGACTACGCCGACTGGGGGCTGTACGCCTGGGGCGACCTGGCCGAGGGCGAGGCCACCGAGTGGCCGGACAGCCACCCCTTCACCGGCCGGGACGCCTACGGCGCCTTCGCGTGGGTGAAGCTCAAGCCCGGTGCCTCGAACGTCGGCTTCCTCGTCATCGACAAGGACGGCACCAAGGACGTCGCCGCCGACCGGACGATCGACGTCACCAAGACCGGCGAGATCTGGATCGAGCAGGGCAAGGAGACCGTCACCACCGAGCGGCCCGAGTATCCGGCGCCCGACAAGAGCAAGGCCGTCCTGCACTACCACCGGGCCGACGGGAACTACGACGGCTGGGGCCTGCACGTCTGGACCGGCGCCGCGAACCCCACCGAGTGGTCGAAGCCCCTCGAACCGGTCAAGACTGATTCCTATGGCGCAGTCTTCGAGGTACCGCTCACCGACGGAGCCACCAGCCTCAGCTACATCCTGCACAAGGGCGACGAGAAGGACCTGCCCGCCGACCAGTCGCTCGACCTCAAGGCGAACGGCCACGAGGTGTGGCTGGTGAGCGGCCAGGAGAAGTACCTGCTCCCGCAGCCCGCCGGCAGCGCTGCCGCCCTCGACCTGACCACGTCCAAGGCCGTCTGGATCGACCGGAACACCCTCGCCTGGAACGGCTCCGACGCCGCCGCCTCCACCCAGCTGCTCTACGCCCGTGACGGCTCGATCGCGGTGAAGGACGGCGCCCTGACCGGTGACGCGAAGTGGCTGCGTCTGTCGAAGAGCGAGCTGTCCGACGCCCAGAAGGCGAAGTTCCCGCATCTGAAGGAGTACGACGCCTGGACCGTCGACCCGCGCGACCGCGACCGGGTCCGCGAGGCCCTGCGCGGCCAGGTCGTCGCCACCCGGCACGCGGTGAACGGCGCGGTGCTCGCCGCGACCGGCGTGCAGATCGCCGGAGTCCTCGACGACCTGTACCCCGGCGCCACCAAGGCCGAACTGGGGCCGACGTTCGACAAGGGCCGTCCCACGCTGTCGGTGTGGGCGCCGACCGCCCAGCAGGTGTCCCTGGAGATCGGTGACTCCACCGTGCCGATGAAGCGCGACGCCGGCACCGGCGTCTGGTCCGTCACCGGCCCGACGTCCTGGAAGGGCAAGCCCTACCGGTACGTCGTCAAGGTCTGGGCGCCCAGCGTCCGCAAGGTCGTCACCAACAAGGTCACCGACCCCTACTCCCTCGCCCTCACCGCCGACTCCCAGCGCAGCCTAGTCGTCGACCTGGACGACAAGGCGCTCAAGCCCTCCGGCTGGTCGGCGTACACCAAGCCGAAGGCCGTACCGCTGCGGGACGCGCAGATCCAGGAGCTGCACATCCGCGACTTCTCCGTCGAGGACCGCACGGCGAAGCACCCCGGCACCTACCTGGCCTTCACCGACAAGGCCAGTGACGGCAGCAAGCACCTGCGCGAGCTGGCGAAGGCGGGCACCTCGTACGTGCATCTGCTGCCCGCGTTCGACATCGCCACCATCCCGGAGAAGAGGGCCGACCAGGCGAAGCCCGACTGTGACCTGGCCTCCTTCCCTGCCGACTCCGACAAGCAGCAGGAGTGCGTCGGGAAGACCGCCGCGAAGGACGCCTACAACTGGGGTTACGACCCGTACCACTACACGGTCCCCGAGGGCTCGTACGCCACCGACCCGGACGGCACCGCCCGTACGGTCGAGTTCCGGAAGATGGTCAGGGCCCTCAACGACGACGGGCTGCGGGTCGTCATGGACGTCGTCTACAACCACACCGCCGCGAGCGGCCAGGCGGACACCTCCGTTCTGGACCGGATCGTGCCCGGCTACTACCAGCGGCTCCTCGCCGACGGCTCCGTCGCGAACAGCACGTGCTGCGCCAACACCGCCACCGAGAACGCCATGATGGGCAAGCTCGTCGTCGACTCGGTCGTCACCTGGGCGAAGGAGTACAAGGTCGACGGCTTCCGCTTCGACCTCATGGGCCACCACCCCAAGGCCAACATCCTCGCGGTCAGGAAGGCCCTCGACGCGCTGACCCCGGAGAAGGACGGCGTCGACGGCAAGAAGATCATCCTCTACGGGGAGGGCTGGAACTTCGGCGAGATCGCCGACGACGCCCGGTTCACCCAGGCCACGCAGAAGAACATGGCCGGCACCGGCATCGCCACCTTCTCCGACCGCGCCCGTGACGCCGTGCGCGGCGGCGGCCCCTTCGACGAGGACCCCGGCGTCCAGGGCTTCGCGTCCGGTCTGTACACCGACCCCAACTCCTCGAAGAACAACGGCACTCCGGCCGAGCAGAAGGCCCGGCTGCTGCACTACCAGGACCTGATCAAGGTCGGGCTGTCCGGCAACCTCGCCGGCTACCGCTTCACCGACACCGCCGGCAAGGAGGTCAAGGGCTCCGAGGTCGACTACAACGGCGCCCCCGCCGGCTACGCCGACGCCCCCGGCGACGCCCTCGCCTACGCCGACGCGCACGACAACGAGTCCCTGTTCGACGCGCTCGCCTTCAAACTGCCCGCCACGACGAGCGCGGCCGACCGGGCCCGGATGCAGGTCCTGGCCATGGCGACGGCCACCCTCTCGCAGGGCCCAGCCCTCTCCCAGGCGGGCACCGACCTGCTGCGGTCCAAGTCCCTGGACCGCAACTCCTACGACAGCGGCGACTGGTTCAACGCCGTCCACTGGAGGTGCGAGGACGGCAACGGCTTCGGCCGCGGCCTGCCCATGGCGGCGGACAACGCCGACAAGTGGCCGTACGCCAAGCCCCTGCTGACCAAGGTCGAGGTGGGCTGCGAGCAGATCGAGGGCACCTCGGCCGCGTACCGCGACCTGCTGCGGATCCGGAGCACCGAGAAGGACTTCTCCCTCGGCACGGCCGCACAGGTGCAGTCCCGGCTCTCCTTCCCGCTGTCCGGCACGGACGAGACGCCCGGCGTGATCACCATGCGGCTCGGTGACCTCGTCATCGTCTTCAACGCCACACCGCAGCGGCAGGAACAGCGCGTGCCGGCGCTCGCCGGCGCGGGGTACCGGCTGCATCCGGTCCAGGCGGCGGGGGCGGACTCTATCGTCAAGTCCTCCTCCTGCGCCGCCGAATCGGGCACGTTCGCCGTTCCGGGGCGCACGGTCGCCGTCTTCACCCGTACCGCCGGATAGCGCACTACGTTGGGTGGGGCGGGCCGTGCTTCACGGTCCGTCCCACCGTCATACGTTCCGAGGGGCCACCGGGAGGGACGCCAGCGGCATGCAACACAGCCCGGGCACCACCGTGCTGGTCGTGGACGACGTCGCGGCCAGCCGGTACGCCATGGGCGCGGTGCTGCAACGGGCCGGCCACCGGGTCGTGCCCGTCGCCAGCGGCGGCGAGGCCCTCATAGAACTCGACGTACGGCTACGGGACGGCACCCTGCCCGACGTGGCCCTCGTCGACGTGGGCCTGCCCGACATGAGCGGCTTCGAACTGTGCCGCCGGGTCCGGGCCCAGCCGCCCATGGCCGCGCTGCCCGTCGTGCACTTCTCCGCCGCCGCGACCGCACCCGGTGACCGGTGCCGGGGGCTCGACGCCGGCGGGGACGCCTATCTGACCGTGCCCGCCGAGCCACGGGAGATCCAGGCCGTCGTCCGGGCTGCCGTACGCGGGGCCCGCCGCACCACGGGCGCCGAGACCACCGTGCACCGGCTGACGCTGCTGGCCGAGTCCGTCATCACCGTGCAGGCGGCCCGCTGCCCGCGGGAACTCGCCACCGCGGCCGCCGAGGGCACCGCGCGCCTCACCGCCTCACCCGCCGTGGTGTTCGTCGTCGGCCCGGACGGCGAGCCGTACCGCGGCACGGCCCGGGGCCGCCCGGCGGACGCGGACTGCGACGCCCACCAGGCGGCGGCACGGCTGGTCACCCGGCTCGCGGAGGGCCGCACGGGCGTGCACACCACCGTCGTCCCCGCGCCGCTGTGGCCGGCCGGGATCTTCCGGCGGGGCGTCGAGGAGGACGCCCGCGTGACCGTGGCGACGGCCCAGGACGGCCGGACGACGGTGTGCCTCGCCACGCCCGTCCGGCGGACGGCGGTCAGCGACCCCGCGGACGACGGGCTGCGCGCCCGCCTCGCCCAGGCCACCGCGCTCGCCGCCGAACCGCTGCTGATGTACCAGGTGGAGCGGCACGTCGCCCTCACCCTCCAGCGCAGCTTCCTGCCCCGGCCGCACAAGCTGCCGCACCTGCCGGGCGTCGACATCGTCGTCCGCTACGTGCCGGCCTCCGAGCAGACCGAGATCGGCGGCGACTTCTACGCCGCCCTGCGCACCCGCGACGGGGTGCTCACCGCGGTCGGGGACGTCGTCGGGCACTCGCTGGACGCGGCCACCGTCATGGTCGAGATCCGCCACGCCCTGCGCGCCTACTGCGTCGACGAGAGCGACCCCGTCGTGCTGGCCGCGCGGCTCGACCGGATGCTCCAGGAGTACCACCCCGACGTCACGGCCACCGCGTGCCTGGCGCTGGTCGACCCTGGCAGCGGACGGGTGCGCGTCGCCAACGCCGGCCACATCCCGCCGCTGATCCTGCGCGCCGGAGGCGACGCCCGGTACGCCGACGCCTGCGGTCCGCTGCTCGGACTGGGCCTGGAGCGGCCCCCGGCCACCGAGTTCCGCCTGCACCGCACCGACCGTCTGCTCATGGTCACCGACGGCCTCATCGAGACCCGTGGCATCCCCATCACGACCTCCATGGACCAGCTCCGCACGGCCGCCGCCGACGCCCCGCCCGGCCTCGACACCCTCTGCGACGTGCTGCTGGGCTGCTTCGGCCGCGACCGCGAGGACGACATCGCGATGCTGGCCCTGCGGTTGGAGCCTGTCTAGGCTGAGCCCACCGGCCTAGAACAGGAGTACTGATGCCGCAGATCACCGTCGACTATTCCGCCGACCTCGCGGACGACTTCGACCGCCCCGGTTTCGCGAAGGCGCTGCACGAGGCGACGGTCGAGATCGCGGCCGCCAAGCCGGCGGCGTGCAAGAGCCGGTTCCGCCCGACCGAGGACATCGTGGTCGGCCCCGAGACCGAGGGGCACGCCCATGTGCACGTCCACATCGCGCTGCTCGCCGGCCGCACCGACGAGACCAAGGCCCGGCTCACCCAGGCCGCGCTGGAGCTGCTGCGGGCCCATCTGAAACCCGCCGAGGGACTCGCGCTGCACGCCTCCGCCGAGGTCCGCGACCTGGACCCGTCGTACGCCAAGTTCGAGAGCTGAGCCGGCTCAGCTCGCCAGGGCGATGAGCCGGCCGGCCAGATGCGCGAACGGGCCGTCGGCCGGCTCGTCCTTGACGATCTCGCGCAGCAGCGCGGCCATCTCCTCGTCGTAGGCGGCGCTGACCGCGGCGAGGGCCGCGAAGTCGTTGACGAGCTGGGGCTCCAGCTCCTCGCGCGGGATGCGCCGGCCGTCCAGCCAGATCAGCGCCGTCGACTCGGCGAGCGAGATCCAGGACCGGACGACCAGTTCGAGGCGCGCGGGCGGATCGGTCACGCCCAGGTGCGAAAGGATCTGGACATACGCGGCCTGCCGTACGGAGTCGACGAGCGCGTTGGTCGTCGAGGAGCCGACCGCCGGACCGCCGCGCATCAGGGCGGAGAAACCGGGCCCGTGCTCGTCCACGAAGTCGAAGTAGCGGTGCATCACGCGCAGCAGCCGCGCCCCCAGCGGACCCTCGTGCGGCTCCACGAAGCGTGCCGCCAGATCGTCCGAGGCCCGCTGCAACGCCGCCTCGTACAGGCTGAGTTTGCCGGGGAAGTAGTGGTAGACCAACGGGCGTGAGATGCCCGCGGCCGACGCTATCTCGTCGATGGAGACCTCGTCGGGCGAGCGGCGGCTGAACAGTTCGAGGGCGACGCCGATCAACTGCTGCCGCCGCTCCTCGACTCCCATTCTGCGGCGAACCCCGATAGTCATGCGAACACCTTACCGATCGATTCCGGCCTCGAACGGGCCGGATCGATCATGGGGTTCTCCTGGCCTCACCGCGCGGGCCCGGAATCCGCCCGGGTCAGCGCAGTCCGCGCAGTGAACGCCCGTCCTTCAGGGTGCCCTTGAGCTGAGCCTGCGCTCCCTGCTCGGCGGGCACGGTCAGCAGACTGTTCCGCGCGGCCCCTTCCACGCCGCCCGTCGCCCGGATCGACGCGGTCTCCCGGCTCCCCGCGGCCAGCAGGTACCAGTCGCCGCCCTTCGACTTCCACAGCACCCCGGCCAGCACATACGGGTCACGAGCCCCGCACGCCGGTACGTTCTCGGCCTGCGTCGCCGTCGCCCCGTACGCCCCGCCCGGCGTGTGGAACTGCGCCAGCACCCGCGCCCCGCCGCCCCGCCAGGTCTCGGCCCGCGTGCACACCCACGCCGCCGATCCGCTCGCGTCGGGCAGCGGCTGCTGATTGAACGCCCAGGCGTTGACGCTCCGCACCCCGGCCGAGCGAACCGTGCCCAGCGAGCAGGCGAACGGCTGCCAGGTGCGCAGCGCCGCGGCACCCGACACCTCGCGCGGGGAGCCCGGCCGTCCGGTGGTGAGCCGGGCCGGGACGAGCTCGCCGAGGTCCGTCAGCAGCCGCGTCCCGGCGCCGTCGGTCAGTTGCAGCACGTTCCACGAGGTACAGGGGCCGGACCGCAGGGCCGGGCTGGCCAGGGGAGCGGTCACACCGTCGGTGAGCGTGAGGTCCATCGCGCCGGAACCCGGCTTCATCAGGTCCCGCTCGCCGGCCTTCCTCACCCAAGGGGCCGTCAGATAACGGACGTTGCCGTCGGCCCGGCTCAGGACCACCGCGCCCGCCTCGGCCCGGCCGGCTCCGTCGACCCGGGCGAAGTCGAGGGCGGCACCCTGCGTTCCGTCCTTCGGTTCGGCGTACCGGGCGATGCGCAGACCGTCGTAGAGGATCACCACGCGGGCCGTGTCGACCGTCCCGGCGTACAGCAGCTGGGGTGGTCCGGCCGGGCCGCCGGAGAGGGTGCCGGGGGTCGCCGACACCTGGACCGTCTCGCCGGGGCGGGCCCACACGGCCAGGGCGCGGCGCAGCAGGGCCTTGTCGCCGGTCAGGTCGCCGCGGGCCGGCCACACGGAGAAGTCGGTGCGCGCCGAGCTGCGCCAGGCGGCAGGGGGGACCAGGGTCAGCTTCGCCGGGTCCAGCGCGGCCTGCGCGGCGGGGTTGCGCGCGTACGGGGGTGCCGCTGCGCCTTCGGGGCCCCAGCCCTCACCGGGCAGGCCGAGCAGCGCGCCGCACACCAGCAGGGCGGCACCCGCGGCCAGCGCGGCCTTCAGGTGCTGGCGGCGGCGCATCAGGTCGGTGGGGCGGGCCTGGAGCGAGCAGGGGTCGAACTCCGGGGAGTCGAGCAGCCCGTACTGGGCGGGGATCCCGCCGGCCTCCAGCACCGCGCCCTCCGGGTCGGCGACGCCGGCCGCGGCGAGGACCTTGCACACCCCGTCGTCCGTGAGCCGCTCCAGACCGCGCAGCGCGTAGGCGGCCCGGGCCGGTCCCGACAGGGTGGACAGCCGCTGGTCCAGGGCGAGTTCGTCGGCGCCGCCGGAACGCGGGAACAGCTTCAGGCCCCACACGTGCGGCAGCAGCGGCGGCAGCTGGGCCCTCTTCGGCCACGCCTTCGCCGTCAGCGGCAGCCCCGCCTGCAGCGCCGTGCGCAGCACTTGGAGGCGGACCAGGGCGTAGCCAGGGTCACCGTCCCGGCCGGTGGACTGGGCCGGGATCACCGGCGCCGGTGTGCGGTTGCGGGGGAGGGCCCGCTGGGCGAGGGCGTGTGCGGTCAGGACGCGGCGGCTGCGGCCCAGCCCGGGCGGCAGCACCAGGTAGGCCAGCCGGACGAGCCGCGGGTAGTGCTCGACGAGCGCGGCCTCGGCCTGCTCGATGTCCACGACCGGGCCGGCGGGGGAGGGGGGTGCGGGGCGCTGGGCGACATCCTGTGACTGCACGTTCAGCAGAACGAGCGAATCGGTGGTTGGTCACCTGGCAGCGGCGCGTCACGCCCCCGGGTGCTGCCCTGGTTCCACGAGCAGCCGGGCGTAGTTCGCCATGGAGCGCTGGTAGCGCGGCAGATGCGGGGCCAGGGCGCCCAGGGCCAGCGCCAGGGCCTCACGGTCGCGGCCGAGACTCGACAGGCACAGGGCGAGACAGGCGCGTACGGCGTCGTCCAGCTCGTCGGAGGGCGCGACCAGTTCGGGCGTCAGCAGGGCGACGCCCTCCTCGGCCCGGCCGGTGTTCCGCAGCGAGCTGGCCAGCTGGATCTTCGTCCGGCGGGCCTTGTAGGGGCTGACGTCGGCGAGGCCGCGCCGCAGCGCCTCCTGGTAGAGGGGGACCGCCTTGTCGGAGCGGCCCGTGGAGTCCCAGGCGCAGGCCTGCTCGAACGGGGCGTGCGGACTGCCCTCGGGCAGTTCACCGACGAGGGCGTCGACGTCGGCGCGGAAGCGGGCCTCGTCCTCCTCCGTCTCGGCGTAGTCGTCGAGACGGTCCCAGAGGGCGGCCACACGGTCTTCCCAGTCCTGATCCACCGGGACACCCTCGCACAGGAGTGCACACCGGGGCAGCGGAATTTGAGCACCGCCGGCTCCGCAGCCGTATCGAAGGCGAGAGCCTCTTGCCGGGGCTCCGTGCGGCATGCGTCCGGATCGTGCCGTGGCAGGACCGTGCCGACAAGGACCGGAGGAACAGATGAGGGTGACCCGACCGATGCTCGCGCTGAGCGGCGCGGTGGCGATACTGGCGCTGACCGGCTGCGGCGGATCCGGCGGCAAGGACGAGGCGGCCGTCCCGAAGGAGGTGACCGGCAGCCTGGAGCACATCGCGGCCGAGGCCGACTGCGAGCCGGACATGCAGACCGACGCGGACACCATCCGCCAGGCCCTGTGCAAGAAGGGCAAGGAGAAGTACGTCCTCGCCACCTTCGCCACCGACCGCGGCCAGCGCGAGTGGCTCAACAGCGCCAAGGACTACGGCGGCTACTACCTCGTCGGCCGCAAGTGGGTCGCCGTCGGCCAGCAGAAGACGGTCACCGCGCTGCAGGGCACCCTCGGCGGCACGATGGAAGAGGGCTCCGAGCACATGAACCCCGGTGGCAGCCACAACAAGGGCGGCGGTCACGGCGGCGGCAGCAGCCACCACGGCTGATCGCCCCGGGCCGGAAAAGCCGAAAGCCGGCGGTGGGAATTCCCACCGCCGGCTTTCGGCTCTTACCGGACGAGGATTACTGGCAGTCCTCGCCGTTGTTGATGCACTGGACCATCTCGTTCATCACGTTCTCGTCGAAGAAGTTGATGAAGTCGTTGTGGTCGGTGATCGCCTTGTGCAGCTGCTCCGGGAAGGAGTCGACCGCGAAGGCGTTCTGCACCTGCCCGTTGTTGATCTGCGGCGCCTGAACGTCGTAGACCAGGCGGACCTGGAGCTGGGGGATGGCCTGGAAGCCGTTCGAGCAGCTGCCGTCCGCCTCCACGAAGTCCACGTGGGTGCGGTGGTTGGCGCTGTCGATGTTCTGGCCGTCCCAGCAGCTCTGGAAGTTGGACGTCCGGACCACGGAGCTGCCCTCGGGGCAGAGCGGGTACTTGTCCGTCACCTGACGGTCCTCGAAGCCGGTGCAGCTCCAGGAGGTGTTGGCGTTGTTCAGGCCGTTGGTGAAGGCCTTGGCGTCACCGGTGATGATGCGCAGGGCCTTCGGCATCGCCACGACGTCGCTGGTGCGGTTGCCGACGAACTTCAGCTGCGCCTCGGCGGGCTCGACGATCTTGCCGACGTTGCCGTCCTGGCCACCGCCCGGCTGACCCGCGTCGATGTCGTCCGAACCGTCCTGGATCCGCAGGACCGGCCAGAAGTACGAGGACTTGTCGCCCTGGTTCTGGCAGGTGGTCTCGGCGTTCGCCAGGTCCTCGTCGCTCGCGAAGGCGTTGTTGCTCTGGTTGCCGACGTAGTCGTGCTGGTGCTGCGCGCCGTTGGAGACACCCGGCGCCACGATCACGTTGTCCGAGTTGCGGTTCTCGTTCTCGTTGGTGCCGCAGTTCGTGGTGAACGAGCCCGTGGAACCGCCGTCGCCGTTCGCGGCGAGGCCGTTCGGCAGGTTGCGGGAGTTGGGCTGGACGTCCTGGATGTTGATGAAGTCGTCCGCCACCGGCCCGTTGTCGGCCTGACCGCCGTTGCCGCCCTGGTCCTGTCCGCCGTTGTCCTGGCCCTGGTCCTGACCGCCCTGGTCCTGACCACCCTGGTCCTGACCGTCGTTGTTCTGGCCGTCGTTGTTCTGACCGTCGTTGTTCTGGTCACCGCCGGCCTGGCCGTCGTTGGTGTTGGCCTCGGCGGCCATGCCCTTGCACGCGGCCAGCTGCTCGAGGTTGCCCGGGGCCTGACCGCCCACTCGCCGGATGTTGATGCCGATCCGGTCGATGACCGCGACGCGCTTCGACTTCAGCGGGCCGAGGATGGCGTTGTCGACGAAGCCCGCGTCACCGGCCTGGGCCTGACGGGTGGAGGCGAGGCGGGTGTAGGCCTCGCTGATCTGCTTGTCGAGGTTGGCCAGCTCCTTGTCCACCCCCTGGCGAGCACCGTCCGGCACGTCGGTCAGCTTCTGTCCGACGTCCGGGCACTGGATCGTGGCGATCTGTGCGCCCGCGGACTTCGTCTGATTCGCCGAGTTCTCCTCATGCGCCGAGGCATAGAAGTTTGCCCAGATCAGCCCGCCCCCACCGAGCGCTAGGGCCGCCGATGCGGCAATGGCCTTGGTGGCCAGCGGCGTACGGCGTTTTCTTGTGTTGCGTCCCATGGAACTCCTCTGACTTCCTTTTTCGGGGGCATCGAGGCGCCCGACAGGAGTGAAGCGGCTCCCTTCCATACGGAGGGCGTCCCACGGGTGTTCAGAGGTCTCGGAAATTGATGCGAGATTCGTGAGGACTCTGTGCCCTCAACAGCCCCTTTGGTACCGGGAGTTGTGGATCATCCACGGTGGGTGAAGCGGCCCGTCCGGTTTCACCGGCCGTGGTCGAGATACGCGAGAACCGCCAGCACGCGCCGGTTGTCGTCGTCCGAGACCTCAAGCCCCAGTTTGGCGAAGATGTTGGCGGTGTGCTTGGCGATCGCCCGTTCCGTCACGACCAGCTTCCCGGCGATCGCCGCGTTCGACCGGCCCTGCGCCATCAGCTCCAGCACCTCCCGCTCCCGGGGCGTCAGCCGCGCCAGCGGCCGGTCGTCGCCCGAACGGCGGGCCAGCAGCTGCTGGATGACCTGCGGGTCCATCGCCGTGCCCCCGGCGGCGACCCGCCGTACGGCGTCCACGAACTGCTCGGCGTCGAACACCCGGTCCTTCAGCAGATAGCCGACCCCGCCACTGCCGTCGGCCAGCAGCTCACGCGCGTACAACTGCTCCACGTGCTGGGAGAGCACCAGCACCGGCAGACCGGGCCGCTTCCTGCGGGCGTCGAGCGCGCACTGCAGGCCCTCGTCGGTGTGCGTGGGCGGCAGGCGTACGTCGACCACGGCGACATCCGGGTCCAGTTCGGCCAGCGCGGCGGCCAGTTCGGGCCCGGACTCGACGGCCGCCGCGATCTCGAAGCCGTGCGCCTGGAGAAGGCGGACGAGTCCGTCGCGCAGCAGGAAGAGGTCTTCGGCCAGGACTACGCGCAAGGGATCTCCATGGTGACCATGGTGGGGCCGCCCGCGGGACTGCTGACGGCCAGGACGCCGTCGAATGTACCCAGTCGCCGCTCGACCCCGGCCAGTCCCGAACCGGCCCCGATCACCGCGCCGCCCTTGCCGTTGTCGGTGACGGTCGCCCGCAGCATGCCGTCCGCCCGGTGCAGGTCGACCCAGATCCGGTCGGCGCCCGAGTGCTTCACGGCGTTGGTGAGCACCTCGCTCACCGCGAAGTACGCGGCCGACTCCACCGGCGCCTGAGCCCGCCCGGGCAGGTCCACGCTCACCTCGGCGGCCACCGGCAGCCGCAGCGCCAGCGCCCGTACGGCGTCGCCCAGGCCGCGCTCGGCGAGGACCGGCGGATGGATGCCGCGCACCAGCTCGCGCAGCTCGGACAGCGCCTCCACCGAGGACTTCCGCGCCTGCGCGATCAGCTCCTTGGCCTGGGCCGGGTCCTTGTCGAGGAGCGCCTCGATGGTGCCCAGGTCCAAGCCGACGGAGACCAGCCGGGCCTGGGCCCCGTCGTGCAGGTCCCGCTCGATGCGCCGCAGTTCGGCGGCGGAGGCGTCGACCGCGTCCTGCCGGGTCTCGGTCAGGACCCGTACCCGCTCGGCCAGTTCCCGCTGGCTGCCGCCGAGCACGGCCCGGGTGAGCCGGAAGTGGACGCCCAGCAGGCGCGGGGTGAGGAAGTGCGCGAGGAACAGCAGCACCAGACCCAGGGCCGCCGCACCGAAGGCGGACGCCTGCCCGGTGACCGGCACGAAGCCGTACCAGTACCCGTCGGGGAAGACCCGCCACAGCCCGATCGCGAGCGCGAACCCCTCCAGCGGATAGAGCAGCAGCACCGCCGGCAGCAGCGCCGTGACGAACCCGGCGGTCATGTCGACCGGCAGCCATCGCAGGTCACGCCAGGTCGCCGGGTCGCGCAGCATCCCGAAGGTGCGTGCCCAGGGGTTGGCGTCCTCGGGCAGCGGCCGGTACGCCGGAGGGATCCGCACCCCGCCCCACTCCGCCGCGAGCACCCGCCGTGAGTTCGCGAACGCCCGCACCCCCGTCAGCACATAGGGCGTGGTGACGATCCCCACCCCGATCGGGATGAGCGCCATCGACACCAGGGACAGGCAGAAGCACAGCACCGCACCCGGCAGGGAGACGAGGGCCAGCGCCAGCCCCCGCACCGCGGCGAGCCCGATGCCCCGCCCTGTCGTCCGCCCGCTGCCGATCTTCGTCTCCGTGGTCATGGCGTCAGTCTCGTCGAGCGCGCGTGCCGGGTCACGGGGCCGGGACACCCGGCCGGGGGGTGGTGCTACGTACACCCCGAGTGGGTCGTTCAGGCACCGGCGCCTGACGCGAGCACCTTCGCCTCCACCTCCGGGTCGAGGCCCGAGCGCGGCCGGTCCGGGCGCTGGGGCGCCACGCCCCCGACGTCCTGGAGCCACCGCCAGGTGTCCGCCACGGTCTCCTCCACGGGCCGGCAGACCAGCCCGGCCCCGACCGCCCGGGAGACGTCCGCGCTGTGCAGGGCGTCGTGCAGGTCGCTGCCCGGCGGCACCCACACCGGCAGCTCCGTCCACGGCTCGATACCCGCCTCCAGGATCACCCCGGGCTCGGTCCAGCGGAGCTCGGCGGCGCCGCCGGTGACCCGCGCGCAGGCGTCGAGCAACGCGCCCATGGTGGCGTGGCCCTGCGGACTGACCAGGTTGTACGGCCCGCTCAGCTCCCGCTCGGCCGCGAGCACGACCCACGCGGCCAGGTCACGGACGTCCACGTACTGCAGGGGCAGTTCACGCGGGCCGGGCGCCAGTACCGGACCGCCACGCGCCGTGCGGCCCAGCCACCAGGGCAGCCGGCCGATGTTCTCGTACGGGCCGAGGATCAGCCCGGACCGTACGAGCACCGACCGGTCCGCGCCGAAGGCGTCCAGCACCGCCAGTTCACCGCCCCGCTTGTCCTGCGGGTAGGCGGTCTGCTCCGCGTCGGCCGACGCCCCCTCCACCACGGGCGCGTCCTCGCCGTACCCGGCGGGAGGGGCCCACGCGTACACCGAGCAGCTCGACACGTACACGTACCGGCCGGCGCGGCCCCGCAGCAGCCGCGCCGTGTCCCGCACCGCGCTCGGCGCCGCCGACCAGGTGTCCACGACGACGTCCCACTCGCCCGGGTCGTCGGCCAGGGCGGACAGCCCGCCGGGCGCGGTGCGGTCACCGAGCAGCGTCCGCGTGCCCGGCGGGGCCTCGTGCCGTCCCCGGTGGAAGACGGTCACGTCCCAGCCCTGCCCGAGCGCCTCCTCCACGACGGCCCACCCCACGAACTCCGTACCACCCAGCATCAGAAGTCTCATGCCGGTGACTCTGCCCGGTGGGGCGAGGGGGCGGAACAGGGATCTGCTGTCAGCAGACGGAGCGTCGTGGTCGCCCGGGGGCGTCAGCGTCCCGTCGGCGGCACGTACTTGTAGCCGACGCGGCGCACCGTCCGGATCGTGTCGCGGTGCTCAGCGCCCAGCTTGCGGCGCAGGCGGGCGACGTGGACGTCGACCGTGCGGCCGTCACCCACGTGTCCGTAGCCCCACACCGTGCCGACCAGCTGGTCGCGGGTGTGCACCCGGCCCGGGTGCGCCACCAGGTGCGCCAGCAGCTCGAACTCCAGATACGTGAGGTCGAGGGGCCGCCCGGCCACCTGGGCGGTGCGCTGCACGGTGTCGACGCGGATCAGCGGCTCGCCGCCCGGCTCGGCAGCGGGCTCCGGCCCGGCGGCCTGCGGCAGGTCGGGCACCGCCACCGGGAACGGCGGCTGCTGGTCGGCCGGGACGAGCACCAGGTAGCCGACCATCGGCGGCTGCCCCGGCAGCGTGGGCAGGGTGTGCTGCGGCGCCGGCAGCCAGGTGGCACCCGGCAGCAGGTCCGCGACCGTCACCACCTCGTCCCGGTCGACGGCACGCAGCCGGTGCCGGGGGCCGTGCGGCGCGGGGGCGTTGAGAGGGGCGGCGGTGGACAGGGAACGAGTGGTCGCCATGAGAGGTCAGCTCTTTCGCGCGAGGAGTTCGTCGGGGAGGTCGACGGCCGCGATTCGTGGTCGGGCTCGCCGAGGGACGTACGCGGTTCGCGCTGGCCGAAGGCCGGGGTGTACGGCTTTAGAGGGCCGGCGCGTTCATCGCGCGGCAACACACCCGGTCGAAGTCATGATCCTGGCGGGACGGCCAGAAGGGCTCGAGGTCGTGACGACCCGTCGCGGTGCACTTCTGGTAGCCGGTCATGACTCCATTGAAGCAGAGCTGATCCCGCACCGGGACCCTCCTCTCACTGCTTGGACACTTGCGGCCCCCTCAAGGGGCGCGGGGAACCGCGCGACAAGCCGCGACGTCACGGCAGACGAACCGAGGCGCCCACCGCGAACGGTGAGCGCCTCGTCGGATACGTGCGGGACAGGTCAGACCTGACCGGCCTTCTCCAGCGCCGAGCAGCAGGTGTCGACGAGCAGACGCGTCACCACGTACGGGTCGACGTTGGCGTTCGGGCGGCGGTCCTCGATGTAGCCCTTGCCGTCCTTCTCGACCTGCCACGGGATACGGACCGAGGCACCGCGGTCGGAGACGCCGTAGGAGTACTTGTCCCACGGGGCGGTCTCGTGCAGGCCGGTGAGGCGGTCGTCGATGCCGGCGCCGTAGTTCTTGACGTGGTCGAGCGGCTTGGAGCCCTCGCCGAGCGACTCGGCCGCGGTGATGATCGCGTCGTAGCCCTCGCGCATCGCCTTGGTGGAGAAGTTGGTGTGCGCGCCGGCGCCGTTCCAGTCGCCCTTGACCGGCTTGGGGTCGAGGGTGGCGGCGATGTCGAAGTCCTCGGCGGTGCGGTAGAGCAGCCAGCGGGCCACCCACAGGTGGTCGGAGACCTCCAGCGGGGAGACCGGACCGACCTGGAACTCCCACTGGCCGGGCATGACCTCGGCGTTGATGCCGGAGATGGCCAGACCGGCCTTGAGGCAGTTGTCCAGGTGCGCCTCGACGACGTCACGGCCGAAGATCTCGTCCGCGCCGACACCGCAGTAGTAGCCGCCCTGCGGGGCCGGGAAGCCGCCCTTGGGGAAGCCGAGCGGGTAGCCGTCCTTGAAGAACGTGTACTCCTGCTCGATGCCGAAGATCGGCTCCTGCGCCGCGAACTTCTCCGCGACCTCGGCCAGCGCCGCACGGGTGTTGCTGGCGTGCGGGGTGAGGTCGATGTTCAGGACCTCGCACAGCACCAGGATGTCGTCGCCGCCGCGGATCGGGTCCGGGCAGGAGAAGACCGGCTTGAGGACGCAGTCCGAGGAGTGGCCCTCGGCCTGGTTGGTGGAGGACCCGTCGAAGCCCCAGATCGGCAGCGCGTCCAGACCGGCGGGGGAGCCCGCGATGATCTTGGTCTTGGAACGCAGTTTGGCCGTCGGCTCGGTGCCGTCGATCCAGATGTACTCAGCCTTGAAGGTCACGGGCCACATCCTCGGGTGTGTCTGGGCGCGTATCGCGGGTGCTTGCGGCGCTGCGGCACCGGTGCGCCGCTCTGCTGCCCGGCAGCCTGGCAACAGGCGATTTCCCGGCCATTGCTCGCATGTGAACCCCGTGTTACCGGGCAACGCTGTGCCGTACTTCACGCCGAGAGGTCGCTCCGCGCGGCCCGCACGTGCCGGTCCTGCCACCCCTGACCGGGGGCGGCAGGACCGGTGACACGTACGAGGCGGGGCGGCCGAGGGGGTGGCCGCCGCCTCATCGGTTCACTGAGTCGTACGGCGTCACCCCACCTTCTCGATCAGGGCCCGGCGGATCAGGAACTTGCCGGGCTCACGGACCTGTTCGAAGGCCGCGTTGTTGAGCAGCGCACAGCTGCCGGAGACCGAAGTGACCTCCACCGTCGTGGACTTGTTGTTGTCCAGGTTGGTGACCTTCAGCTTCGTGCCGGCCGGGAACTGGTTGCTGGACGCGGCGGGCGCACCGCCCTCGCCGGAGAGCGTGACAGTGGAGCCGTTGCAGACCTGCTGCCCGGAGGCAGCGGCACCGCCGCCGGTGTTCCCCGCGGGGGCGGACTCGGCCGGCTGCTCGGGCTGCGCCGAGGCCGCGGGGTCCGAGGGCTGTGCCGACGCCGCGGGGTCCGAGGGCTGTGCCGGCTGGGCGGGCTGCGCCGGCTGTGCGGTCTGGGAGTCCTGAGCCGACTCCCCGACGGCGCACCCCGACGCCTCCTGCTTCCGCTTGATCTCCGCGACGACCGCCTCGCGGTTGGCGATCCGCGCCTCGGACTGCGCGTCCGGGTTGGCCCGCTGGTCCGCGATGAACTTCTGGTTGTTGCCGAGGGCGGTGGCGAGGCCCAGGCAGACCGTCGACTCCGACGCCGACTTGGGGGTCGGCGCGGCGTTCGACGTGCTCGCCATGACGAAGGCCCCGCCTCCCGCCACCGTCGCCGCGCTCACCAGCAGAGCGATCTTCTTCTTCGTGCCGAGAGTTCTCCTACGCGACATGCGCGCCTCCTGAAGAGGTAGGGGAGCGTACGCCGCTATGTACGAGATACCGAACGAGGTTACTCAGCGGTTACAGGAGTCACTCAAGTGACCTGCGCCACACGGGCAAGGGCGGCTGGTCAGCGCGACAGGGCGTCCCGTACCGCCTCGTCGGTGCGGCCGACCACCGCCGTCCCGTCGTCCGCGGTGATGATCGGGCGCTGGATCAGCTTCGGGTGCTCCGCGAGTGCCGTGATCCAGCGGTCGCGCGAACCGGCGTTCCGCGGCCACTCCTTGAGCCCGAGCTCCTTGGCGTCGGCCTCCTGGGTGCGGGTGATGTCCCAGGGTTCGAGACCGAGGCGCTCCAGCACGCCCCGGATCTCGTCCTCGCTCGGCACGTCCTCCAGGTAACGGCGGACGGTGTAGTCGGCGCCCTCGGCGTCGAGCAGCGTCAGGGCGCTGCGGCACTTCGAGCAGGCGGGGTTGATCCAGATCTCCATGCGCACACGGTACGCGCCGACCGTCTTGTTCGATTTTCTGACGCCCCACCCTCACCTTGCGGATCGACTGTGACGTAGCGTCAATTCCCCATCTCACCTGCGTGTTTGTGGCTCCTTGCGGACTGCCCGTTGTCAGTGCCGGGCGGTAGACTGTAAGCAGTGTTCGAGGGTGGCGCCGGGGATGCCGACGTCTTCGGTGAGCCGCCCGACCGCGACAGGAGGATGCCCGTGCCCGCTGCCGCCCTGAAGTCGAAGCCGTTGCCCACCCAGTCCACCGCGAAGCGTCCCGTCCTGCTCGACCTGCCGTACGCGCCCGTGGAGAAGCGGCCGCTGCCGCCGGGCCGGCCCCGCCAGTGGTACGTGACGCACAACCGGCGCCTCAAGGCGATGCGCCTGGCCATCGCCCTGCTCGACTCGGGCGTCTACATGCCGAACCAGGCCCGCAACGAGACGATCCGCGACACCGCGGAGCAGATCGGCGTCCACCCGCCGTCGGACACGACGTGCCACATGGTGCGGGCGTTCATGCGGTACGCCCGCTGACCCGCTCCGCCTGAGCGCCGGGTGCCCCGAACGCCGGGGCGCCCGGCGCTCGTTCACGCCGCCCGGCCGGGTGCGGTGAACACCGGCGGGTTCAGGCGGGCGAAGCCCTCCTGCCGCTCGTAGAAGAAGTAGGGGTAGGGCGCCGGGCGGTGGCTCGCCGCGTCGAGCTTCGCCACCTGCTCGGGGGTGAGGCTCCAGCCGACGGCGCCGAGGTTCTGGCGCAGCTGCCGTTCGTCGCGGGCGCCGATGAGGACGGAGGACACGGTCGGTCGCCGCAGCAGCCAGTTGAGGGCGATCTGCGGCACCGCCCTGCCCGTCTCCTCGGCGATCTCGTCCAGGGCGTCGACCACGTCGTAGAGGTGCTCGTCACAGACGGGCGGGCCGTGGCCGGCGGTGCGGTGCAGGCGGCTTCCGGGCGGCAGCGGCGTGCCGCGGCGTACCTTGCCGGTGAGGCGGCCCCAGCCGAGCGGGCTCCACACGATCGCGCCGAGACCCTGGTCGAGGGCGAGCGGCATCAGCTCCCACTCGTAGTCGCGGCCGACCAGGGAGTAGTACACCTGGTGCGCCACATAGCGGGGACGCCCAGTGCCGCTCGGCGGCCGCCCGCCTCGTCCGGCGCACGTTGACCGACCCCCGGCAGGGGCCGCTGTTCAAGGCCCTGATCGCAGCCGCGACCGGCGACGCGAAAACGGCCGCGGCGCTGCACCGCTTCTACGACATCCGCGTCAGGGAATGGGCCCCCTGTGTCCGGCAGGCCGTCGAGCGCGGCGAGGTGCCCGAGGGCACCGACCCGCACGAGGTGGTGCGCGCGGTCTCCGCCCCGCTCTACTACCACCTGCTGATCAGCGGCGGCCGGCTCGACGAGGCCACCGCCACCCGGGCCGCCGAGGCGGCGGTGACGGCGGCGCGAGCGGGGGTGTACGTCACGGGCACAGGCGGGAAGCCCCGGAGCGCGTGACGGGCGGGAGGCGCGGCAGCCGCAGGACGCACGCAGTAAGTCGCGACCGGCCCGCCGCCTCAGGCGTACCGCTCCATCAGCCCCTCAACATACGCCCCCAGCCGCTCGCCCAGCACCTGCGGCGTCAGATCGGTCCGGCCCAGTTCCCGCCACGGCCCCGCCAGCTTCGCCGCGTCGGGGACGTAGGCCAGGGCATCGAGCAGCCGCCAGTACAGATGCTCCGGGCCGTCGGCCAGGCGCCGCCCGCCCAGGGCCTCGTAGCGCTCCCGGAAACCGAGGCCGTACTCGGGGCCGAACAGCAGCGCCAGTGCCGTCGAGCAGTGGGCGACGTCCAGGTCGGCGGGCCCCCACGAGGTCTCCACCCAGTCGACGACACCACTGATCCGCAGACCGGTCCCCGAACCCGTGAACAGGACGTTCCCGGGGTGGAAGTCGCGGTGCAGGAAGCAGCCGTCGTAGGGCGGGGGATCGCGGCGGATGACGTCCACGGCCCGCTCCCACCCCGCCGGGACCGCGGACGGCGACGTCCACGCCTGGTACGCACGCGGACGCTCCCGGGGGACGATCCGGTGGATCCGGGCCAGCTGGCCCGCCAGCAGGTCCACCCGCTCGTCGAGTTCCTCCTCGTCGACCCGGACCCGCCCCGGCAGTACGGACATCAGCAGGGACGGATGGTCGCAAGTCTCGCCGGTCGCGTCGACACCGATCAGCTCGGCGGCCGGTACGCCCTCCTGCTCCGCCAGCAGGGAGAGGATCTCCGCCTCACGGGCCAGCAGCCCCGGCGCGTGCCGCCGGAAGAAGGGCTTCACGAAGGTCCGCAGCGCCAGCTCGGTGCCGTCGTCGAGGGTGAGCCGCCGCATCTGGGCGCTCCAGCCACCGGTCAGAAACGCCGACTTGCCGACCGAACGGCCCTCCGGGAGCTGCTTGGCCACCCACGCCCGGGTCGCCGTCCAGCCCCGCTCTCCGAGCCCGGTCAGGACGGCGGTGACGAACTCCCGCCGGTCGCCGGGGTGGTCGCGGAACCACAGGCCCAACCGGTGCTCGGCGTCCGGGAGTTCCCAGTGGGTGAACTGCGCGCGCCGGGCCAGCGCCTCGGAGCAGGCCTCCGTCACGGCGGGCGGGATGACCTCGTCCGTGCCCGGCACCAGGAGCACCGCCCGTCCCTCGAACGCCCGCAGGACGTCGAGCGCGGAGTTCGTGCGCCAGCTCCCGGGCCTGCGGATGATCTCGCTGAACGGCCCGTCACCGGCGCCGAACGGCACGTCCCACGCCTCGGCCGCGTACACCGCGGGTGCGCACAGTCCCAGGGCCGCCACCCGGTCCCCGTAGTGCCGCACGAGATCCGCCACCGTCTGGCCGCTCATGCTGAACCCGGCCAGGACCAGCGGCGCGTCCCCGCGTGCGTGGGCGTCGATGACGGAGACGGCCTGTTCGAAGCGGCGGCGCAGGCTCAGCTCCCGCAGTTGGCCGGTGCTCTCCCCGTGCCCGGAGAAGTCGAAGGCGAGGGCGTGGCAGCCGTGCGCGGCGAACTCCGTCAGCAGCGGCACCAGCCGCTCCTTGCTTCCGTTGCCCGCGCCGTGCAGCAGGACGACCGTGGCCCGGGCCGGCTGACCGCCGCCGGTGACCAGCCCGCTGAGCCGTTCGCCGCCGAGGGCGTGGGTGAAGGGGATCAGCTCACTCATACGGCCATTCACTCACGCGGCCCCGGCCCGTGCGGGGCGTTCACAGCCCTGGCGCCCCCCACACCGGGAACCAGCGGCTCAGGTCCGGCTCCAGGCGCAGATCGTCCGAGAGCGCGGCCCGCACCTGGAGTTCGAGGGGGTTGTCGCGCCGCTGCGTGCCGTCCGGCAGGGGCGCGAAGGGGTAGAACGTGCCGCGTTTGTAGAGGTAGACCAGCGCGAGCCGCCGGCCGGCGACATCCTCGAACCCGGCCAGGGAGCACAGCAGCTGGGGACCGAACCCGTTGACCTCCATCTGGCTGTTCACGGCGTGCAGGTCGTTCACGAGCGCGGAGAGCTGGCCGGGGGAGCGGCGCGAGACCAGCCACGAGTAGCCGTAGTCGTCCTGCCGCAGCTCCACCGGCGGGCCGTCGCGGTCGGTGTCGGCGTCCAGCAGGGCCTGCACCTCACGGTGGAACTGCTCGAAGGCCGCGCCCTCGACGGTGGCGAAGCACACCGCGCCCTGCCCGGTCGGCGTGAAGCCCGCTGCGGCCTCCAGCGTCACCGCCGCCGAGGGCAGCGCGAAGAGCCGGTCGAGATCCGCCCCGACCGGTTTCGTCCGGCCGAGCAGGATGTCCAGCAGTCCCATGGGTCGGTCACATCCCTCCGGGGGCCGTCGCCTCGCCCAGCTCGGCGGAGATCCGGCCCAGCTGGTCGAGCCGCTGCTCCAGGCTCGGGTGGGTCGAGAAGAGCCGCGCGATGCCGGGCTCGCGGCCCAGCGCCGGCGTGAAGTAGAAGGCGTTGAAGGCCTGGGCCGTGCGCAGGTCCTTGGCCGGGATGCGGGCGATGTCGCCGGAGACCTTGGTGAGCGCTGAGGCCAGTACCGAGGGCCGGCCGGTGAGCAGCGCGGCGGCCCGGTCCGCGGCCAGCTCCCGGTACCGGGACAGGGCCCGGATCAGCAGGAAGCTGATCGCGTAGACGGCCGCCGACACGCCCATCACGGCGGCGAGGACCGCGGCCGTGTTCTGGTCCCTGCGGCCCCCGCCGAACAGCTGCGAGTAGAAGGCGAACCGCACGATCAACCCCGCGATCACCCCGAGGAACGACGCGACGGTGATCACGGCGACGTCCTTGTGCGCCACGTGCGACAGCTCGTGCGCGAGCACGCCCTCCAGCTCGGCCGGCTCCAGCCGCCGCAGCAGCCCGGTCGTCACACACACCACCGCGTGATCAGGATTCCGCCCCGTCGCGAACGCGTTCGGCATGTCCATCTCGGACACGGCGACCACGGGTCCCGGCATGTCGGCCAGGGCGCACAGCCGGTCGACCACCGCGTGCAGCTCGGGATACTCCTCCCGCTCCACGACCCGCCCGCGCATGGCGTACAGCGCGATCCGGTCGGAGAACCAGTACTGGGCCCCGAGCAGTGCCGCGGCGATCACCACGACCAGCACCCACGATCTCAGCAGCACGATCAACGCGGCGACGAACCCCACGTACAGCAACCCGAGCAGGAACAGCGTGATCCCCATACGGGTGGTCAACCGCCGGTCGGTCCGGAAGCGGCTGTGCATCTGCCTCACCCCGCAGTCACGCACTCGTCCCACCGCCAGTGTGCACCCGGGCCCTCCCATGAAGGGGTCGTGATCGCCCCCAGGACCGGCAAAGCCGTCAGCCGCCGGCGCTCACCGCGTAGCCGGGCACGGACGGCCACCGCACCGTGAGCACGACCGACTCCTCCTCCGCACGCCACGAGTGATCGACGCCACGCCCCCACACGACGTAGTCCCCCTGCCGCTCCAGCAGCACGCTGCGCCCGGGAAGTTCGACCCGGAAACGCCCGCTGACCAGGAGCAGGAGCGCTGTCCGCTCCTCACCCCTCACCCACCGCGAGCGCTCGTCGCCGCGCGGGTGCACACCCCACTTGATCTCCACGGCCTCGCTGTGGCGCGGATCCCCGACGTCCTTGAAGTGCCCGAGGAGCCATCCCCGGTCCAGCGCGGCGTCCCGGCCCGCGTTGCCCACATACACGCTGTCGTTCACGGTGCCGGACGCTAGCAGCGCCCGACCGCCCGGACACCCCCTAGTACGGCGCCCTGAAGTTGATGTACCCCAGCAGCACGATCACCGCCGCCACGCAGCCCAGCACCACCGCGGTCGAGATCCACGAGGAGCGGCGGCGGGAGCCGACGTGTTCGGGGTCGGGCCGGAACGGCACGGGCCCGGGCGGGTCGTGCTTCCAGCGGGCGGCGAGCATACGGGCCCGGGCCGAGGGCTCCTTGTGCTCGGCTCCGTCCGCCCATCTGAGGTCGAACTCGCGCTGCTGGTCGTCCTGTTCGTGATCCGGCATGTCCGCTCCACCCCCGTGTGATCCTGCCCCCAGAATAGAACAAACGCCCGCGCCCCCGCTGTCCGAGCGACAGCGGGGGCGCGGGCGTCATGCCTCGATCAGGCGTCGATCACACGTCGAAGTACAGCTCGAACTCGTGCGGGTGCGGACGCAGCTGCAGCGGCGCGATCTCGTTCGCGCGCTTGTAGTCGATCCACGTCTCGATCAGGTCCGGGGTGAACACGTCGCCCTGGAGCAGGAACTCGTGGTCGGCCTCCAGGCGGTCGAGGACGGCCGGGAGGGAGGTCGGCACCTGCGCGACGCTCGCGTGCTCCTCGGGAGCCAGCTCGTAGAGGTCCTTGTCGATCGGCTCGGCCGGCTCGATCTTGTTCTTGATGCCGTCGAGGCCCGCGAGGAGGAGGGCCGAGAAGGCGAGGTACGGGTTGCCGGAGGAGTCGGGCGCGCGGAACTCGACGCGCTTGGCCTTCGGGTTGGAGCCCGTGATCGGGATACGCATGGCCGCGGAGCGGTTGCGCTGCGAGTACACCAGGTTGATCGGCGCCTCGAAGCCCGGGACCAGACGGTGGTAGGAGTTCACCGTCGGGTTGGTGAAGGCCAGCAGCGACGGGGCGTGCTTGAGGATGCCGCCGATGTAGTAGCGGGCGGTGTCCGACAGGCCCGCGTAGCCGGCCTCGTCGTAGAACAGCGGCTGGCCGCCGGTCCACAGCGACTGGTGCACGTGCATGCCCGAGCCGTTGTCACCGAAGATCGGCTTCGGCATGAAGGTCGCGGTCTTGCCGTTCCGCCAGGCCACGTTCTTCACGATGTACTTGAAGAGCTGGAGGTCGTCGGCCGCGGCGAGCAGCGTGTTGAACTTGTAGTTGATCTCCGCCTGGCCGGCGGTGCCCACCTCGTGGTGCTGGCGCTCGACCTGGAGGCCGGAGGCGGCCAGCTGGAGGGAGATCTCGGCACGCAGGTCGGCGAAGTGGTCGACCGGCGGGGTCGGGAAGTAGCCGCCCTTGTAGCGAACCTTGTAACCACGGTTGTTCTCGACCGCACCGGTGTTCCAGGCGCCGGCCTCGGAGTCGATGTGGTAGAAGCTCTCGTTCGCCGAGGTGGAGAAACGGACCGAGTCGAAGACGTAGAACTCGGCCTCGGGGCCGAAGTACGCGGTGTCCGCGATACCGGTCGACGCGAGGTAGGCCTCGGCCTTCTTCGCCACGTTGCGCGGGTCACGGGAGTACTGCTCGCCCGTGATCGGGTCGTGGATGAAGAAGTTGATGTTGACCGTCTTGTCGCGGCGGAACGGGTCGACCCGGGCGGTCGACAGGTCCGCGCGGAGCGCCATGTCGGACTCGTGGATGGCCTGGAAGCCGCGGATCGAGGAGCCGTCGAAGGCGAGCTCCTCGGCCGGGTCGAAGGCCTCGGCAGGGATCGTGAAGTGCTGCATCACGCCCGGCAGGTCGCAGAAGCGGACGTCGATGAACTTGACGTCCTCGTCCGCGATGAACTTCTTGGCCTCGTCGGCGTTCTGGAACATCCAGCTCCTCCTACTCCCGACCGTCCCGCCGGGGTGGTAGTTCGTTCGTGCGGCCAGTGCGGGTGGCACACGCTGACCTCGACCCTAGGGACGGGTGGTTTCTCGGGCGTGACTCGTTTGTTTCGCACAAGTTAACCGGCTCACCCTCCACCGTAGCCCGGACCCACCCCGCCGTGCCCTGGTCATTTACGGGCGCAGTACCGTGGACGGGTGGACAACAGGCAAGCACTCGGATCGTGGCTTTCCGGGCCCCGCGCGGCCGCGGAAGAGGCCGGTGTCGACTTCGGATACCGGGGCGAACAGCTCGGTCTGCCCGAGGAGGGACCCGGCTCGATCGCCCGCCCGGGCCGCCGGCTCGTCGCCCTCGCGGTCGACTGGGGCCTGTGTCTCCTGATCGCATACGGTCTCATCACGCAGAGCTACAACGAGGCGGCCCAGATCTGGGCGCCGCTCATCATGTTCGCGCTGATGGTCCTCACGGTCGGTTCGGTCGGCTTCACTCCGGGCAAGCGCCTGCTCGGCCTGCGGGTGCTCGCCCTGGACACCGGCCGGGTCAGCCCGTGGCGCGCCGCGCTGCGCACGGTCCTGCTCTTCCTCGCGATCCCCGCCCTGATCTGGGACCGCGACGGCCGCGGCCTGCACGACCGGCTGGCCGGCACGGTCGAGGTCCGCATCTGAGGCGAGCGCGACACGACATGAACGAGGGGCGCCCGGTGTGATCCGGGCGCCCCTCGTTCATGTCGTGTGCGGGGTGTCAGCGAGCCTTCGGCCCGCCCTTCGGCAGCCGCATGCCCTTCGGCATCGGCCCCTTCGGCAGCGGCATGTTGCTCATCAGGTCACCGAGGGCGCGCAGCCGGTCGTTGGTGGCCGTGACCTGCGGGCCGGTCAGGACGCGCGGGAGCTTCAGCATCGTCGTCCGCAGCTTCTTCAGCTCGACCTGGCCCTCGCCCGTGCCCACGACCAGGTCGTGCACGGGGACGTCCGCGACGATGCGGTTCATCTTCCGCTTCTCGGCGGCCAGCAGGGTCTTCACCCGGTTCGGGTTGCCCTCGGCGACCAGCACGATGCCGGCCTTGCCGACCGCGCGGTGGACCACGTCCTGGTTGCGGTTCATCGCCACCGCGGGAGTCGTCGTCCAGCCCCGGCCGATGTTGTCGAGCACCGCCGCCGCGGCGCCGGGCTGTCCCTCCATCTGCCCGAAGGCGGCCCGCTCGGCCCGGCGCCCGAACACGATCGCCGACGCGAGGAAGGCGAGCAGGAGGCCCAGGATGCCGAGATAGATGGGGTGACCGATCAAGAAACCGATCGCGAGGAAGACACCGAAGGTGACGATTCCGACTGCCGCGAGTACAAGACCGATCTTCTTGTCGGCCCTGCGGGTCATCTTGTAGGTCAGGGCGATCTGCTTCAGTCGCCCGGGGTTCGCAGCGTCCGCTGCAGGTTCCTTCCTCGCCATGCCACGAAGTCTACGTGGCCCCACAAGCGCCGACGACGGCGGTGCCCGCGGGGGCCCCTGGGGGAGGGCCGGGGAGTCAGGGGCGGACGGACAGGGACTGCTCGATGACGCGCTGCGCCTCGACCCGGTCCTTGGCGCGACGGCGGTCCTCCAGCACGGAGGTCCAGGCGTTGCGGCGGGCGGTGCGCTGACCGCTGCTCATCAGCAGCGACTCGACGGCACGCAGTGCGGTCGAGAAGGACGGGATCGCGGTGGCGCGGACGGGCGGCGCGGCCTGCATGGGTGAGGTCCCCCCTCGGGTGGCGGGTGTACGTGCTGTGAGTTCAGCGTCACTGATTGGTGTTACCAGGGCGTGACCGGCCGGTCAAACACCCATGAAGCCCTGGCGGGGAGGGGTGGAACGCCGACGCGGTCCTGACATGTGCCCTCATCTGCGAGGACGGTCAGGACCGCGTCGAATCGGTCACTACCGGCGAGTAGTCTCTTGTGCGCGAATTCACACGCTTGTCCCGCCTGTGGTGGGCAGGGATGGTGACGATGCGTCAGACGGCCTGCGCCGCGATGTACCCGTCCCGCTTCTCGACGGCCATCTGGTACAGCCGTCCGGCGCGGTACGAGGAGCGCACCAGCGGCCCGGACATCACGCCGGAGAAGCCGATCTGCTCGGCCTCCTCCTTCAGCTCCACGAACTCGTGCGGCTTCACCCAGCGCTCGACGGGGTGGTGGCGCACCGAGGGACGCAGGTACTGCGTGATGGTGACCAGCTCGCAGCCCGCCTCGTGCAGCTGCTTCAGCGCGTCGCTGACCTCCTCGCGGGTCTCGCCCATGCCGAGGATGAGGTTCGACTTGGTGACCAGGCCGTAGTCACGCGCCTCGGTGATGACCTTCAGCGAACGCTCGTAGCGGAAGCCGGGGCGGATGCGCTTGAAGATCCGCGGGACCGTCTCGACGTTGTGCGCGAAGACCTCGGGCCGGGAGGAGAAGACCTCTTCCAGCTGCTCCGGGACCGCGTTGAAGTCCGGGGCCAGCAGCTCGACCTTGGTGCGGCCGGCCTCGCGTCCGGCGGTCTGCTGGTGGATCTGGCGCACGGTCTCTGCGTACAGCCAGGCGCCGCCGTCCTCCAGGTCGTCGCGGGCGACGCCGGTGATGGTGGCGTAGTTCAGGTCCATCGTGACCACGGACTCGCCGACCCGGCGGGGCTCGTCACGGTCGAGCGCCTCGGGCTTGCCGGTGTCGATCTGGCAGAAGTCGCAGCGCCGCGTGCACTGGTCGCCGCCGATCAGGAAGGTCGCCTCGCGGTCCTCCCAGCACTCGTAGATGTTCGGGCAGCCGGCTTCCTGGCAGACCGTGTGCAGGCCCTCGCTCTTCACGAGCTTCTGCATCGCGGTGTACTCGGGACCCATTTTCGCCCGGGTCTTGATCCACTCGGGCTTGCGCTCGATGGGGGTCTGGCTGTTGCGGACCTCCAGGCGCAGCATCTTGCGTCCGTCGGGTGCGACTGCGGACACGACCGGCTCCCTAGCGATTGATTCTTCGGCGTCCTCAAGGGTACGCCCGTTGATTTGAAAGCCTGCGGGGCGCTATCCCCTCCAGCTCCCGCGCGGGCCGATTTATGCCGCCGGGGTCTTCTCGATCTCCCGCGGCTTCAGCTCCGCGTGCTCCAGGACCTCCCGCAGGTGGCGCTCCACCACCGGCAGGACCTCCTCGATCGTCACGTCCCGGCCGAGCTCGCCGGCCAGCGAGGCCACGCCCGCGTCCCGGATGCCGCACGGGATGATCCGGTCGAACCACTTGTTGTCGGGGTTCACGTTGAGCGCGAAACCGTGCATGGTGACGCCCTTGGCCACGCGGATGCCGATCGCGGCGATCTTGCGGTCCTCCCGGCGCTGGCCCGCGTTGGACGGCGCGTACTCCGGGCCGTTCATCCGCGGGTCGAACTCCTCGTCGTGCAGCCGGGGGTCGAAGTCCAGCGACAGTCCGCCGGGCGCGGGGCGCTCCTCGACGGGGTCGCCCAGGATCCACACGCCGCTGCGGCCCTCGACCCGGCTGGTCTCCAGGCCGAACTCCGCGCAGACGCGGATCAGGGCCTCTTCCAGGCGGCGTACGTGCGCCACGACGTCCACCGGGCGCGGGAGCTTCTGGATCGGGTAGCCCACCAGCTGGCCGGGGCCGTGCCAGGTGATCTTGCCGCCCCGGTCGACGTCGATGACGGGCGTGCCGTCGAGGGGCCGCTCGTTGTCCGCCGTGCGCCGTCCGGCCGTATAGACCGGAGGGTGCTCCAGGAGCAGCACGGTGTCGGGGATCTCGTCGGCGAAGCGCGCCGCGTGCACCCGGCGCTGCTCGTCCCACGCCTCCTGGTACTCGACGGCCTCGTCACCGAACCCCATGCGGACGAACCGCAACTCACTCACGGCAAGCGCCTCCCTCGGACGGGTGTATCAGGCACGTAGCGCGCCCAAGCCACTGTACGTCCGGCCCGGACACGTCAGTCCCGGGGCCAATCCTCACACGATCGGATGAATGTCCGGGAAAATGTGTGATGGGGTGCTTACTCTCCGCTACATTCGCGCCGTCCAGCAAGCCAAAAGGCCTGCTCACAGGCAATCCGGCACATCACCAACACCGGAAGGCAGGAGACCGCACCGCACCATGACGGAACGACCCGCGCAGCGCACCCCCAACCGACAGCTCGCCGCGCTCATCGCAGAAGCGGGGTTCTCCAACGCGGGACTCGCCCGTCGCGTGGACCAGCTCGGTCTCGAACACGGGCTTGATCTGAGATACGACAAGACCTCCGTCACCCGGTGGCTGCGCGGTCAGCAGCCCAGGGGCACCACGCCCGCCCTGATCGCCGAGGTCTTCACCCGGCGCCTCGGCCGCCGCCTCACCGCCCAGGACCTCGGCCTGGACGCCTGCGCCCCGGTCTACGCGGGGCTGGAGTTCGCCGCCACCCCCGAGGAGGCCGTCGACATCGTCAGCGGGCTGTGGCGCAAGGACTCCGGCAGCCACGCCGAGCTCCGCAAGATCGCCTTCACGCCGGCGGGGCTCGTGGTGCCCAGCCGCGACTGGCTGATCGGCCGGGCCGACGAGAGGGTCGCCCGGGGCGAGCCGGCCGCCGCCCGCATCCCGGTCCAGGGCCGCCCGGCCCCGCGCCCCACGGCCGCGACCGAGCTGGGCGTGCCGTCCCTGCCCCGCCAGCGCGGCCAGGCCGAACGCGGACCCGGCCAGAAGGTCACCGCCGGCGACATCGCCGCCCTGCGCTCGGTCGGCGAGCTGTTCCGCACCCTCGACGACGCCTACGGCGGCGGTCACGCCCGCCAGGCCCTCGTGCGCTACCTGGAGCACGAGTGCGAGCCCATGCTGCGCGGCACCTACGGCGAGCAGACCGGCCGCCGGCTGTTCGCGGCGGCCGCCGACCTGACCCGGCTCGCGGGCTGGACGTCGTACGACATCGCCGCGCACGGACTCGCCCAGCGCTACTTCGTGCAGGCACTGCGGCTCGCCCAGGCGGCCGGGGACCGGACGTACGGGGCGTACGTGCTCGTCACCATGAGCCGTCAGGCCGTCTACCTCGGGCACGGGCGGGAGGCCGTCCAGCTCGCCCGGGTGGCGCAGCAGGGCGCCGGCACCTCGGGACCGCCCGTCGTCCAGGCCCTGCTGCACGCCTCCGAGGCGCGCGGGCACGGGGTGCTCGGCGAGGTCCGGGCCTGCACCGCGGCCCTGGTCCGCGCCGAACGCGCGCTGGAGACGGCCCGGCCCGGGGACGACGTCCCGCACTGGGCGAAGTTCTTCGACGAGGCCCAGCTCGCCGACGAGTTCGGCCACTGCCACCGCGACCTGCAGCAGTTCCGCGCCGCCGCCCAGCACGCGGAACGCTCACTCCAGCTGCGGGCCCCCTCCTACGCCCGCAGCCGCCTCTTCTGCCGCGTGGTCCTCGCCACCGCCCGCCTCGGCCTCGGCGAACTCGACCAGGCCTGCCAGCTCGCCGCGGAGGCCGCTGGCCAGGCGGCGGAGATGCGCTCGGTGCGGGCGGTGGAGTACGTGAGGGACTTCGAACGGAGACTGGAGCCGTACAAGGACGCGGCTCCGGTGCGGACGTACCGCGACAAGGTAGCGGCTTTGGGGTGAGGTTCTGAGGGGCGCGGGGAACTGCGCGACAAGCCACAGCGCACCCGCACCCGAAAGAGCACCTACGCGGCCCTGGGTACAGTCGGCACGGGCTCGGCGACATGCATCGACCGCCCCGCCCCCAAGTCCGCCAGGATCGCCGCGGACACCCGATGCCCAGAGTGCAAAGCGCCCTGAACGGTACTGGTGTCCCGGTGATCCCCACACACGTACAGACCCGCAAGCAGCCGCACCGGCCGCCGCAGATCATGCGGCGGCCGCATCGCGGGCACGGCCTCTGCCGTGTGATGCACGGCCAGCGTCTCCCAGCGCGCGGTCGGCACCCCGTACAGCCGCGCCAGATGCATCCGCACCGCCGTGTCGACATCGCCCGGCGGCCGCCCCAGCACGGTCGACGACACCAGCGCCCGCCCGGCCGGCGCCCGGGTCGGATCGACGAGACTGACCACCGCCGTGTGCGCGACCGGCCCGCCCAGATCCGCGTCGAGCAGCAGCGACGCCCCCGTCCCCGGCGGCTCGTCGGTCGTGTGGTGCACCACCGTCACCGGGTGGAAGTCCGGCACCCGCAACCCGGGCAGCAGCTCGGCGGCGGCCCGCGCGCCGGTCGCCACCAGGACCGCCCGGCACCGGATCTCACCGTGCTCCGCGGTGGTCACCGAGGTCGTCGACACGGAGGTGACGCGAACGCCGGTGTGCACCGTGCCCGGCGGCAGCGTGCGCGCCAGCAGTTCCGGCAGGGCGTCGGCGCCGCCCTCCGGCAGACACAGCCGGCCTCGGGCGAAGGCGCGCAGCGCGAGGTCCGCGCACCGGCTGGACGTCGTCAGACCCGGGTCGCACAGCAGCGCGGCGAGCAGCGGACGCAGGAAACCGTCGATCGTACGGGCGGGCAGCCCGCGCGCCGCCAGGGCCTCAACGGCGGGCAACTCGGGTCGGGACAGCAGCCGTTCGGCCGGTGTTCCCGCCAGCCGGGACAGGGCGGCACCCAGCCGGGCCTGGTCCACGGCCGTGCCGAGCGGGGCGCCGGGCCGGCTCCGGGGGACGGAGACCTGCCGGCCGGGCACGGCCACCGGCCTCCTGGGCGGCCTCGGTGCGGACGGCGGCCGGGGAGCACTCGCCAGCGCGCGTACCGCGTGCAGTGCGCCCCGTGCGCCCCCCGCGCCCGGCTGGACGCCGGCGCGATGATGGCGTCCGTCGCCGTGCAGCAGGACACCGGATGCGAAGGGCCGCAGCACCAGCCCGTCCAGACCGGGTGTCAGCCGTAGTTCCGGATACGCCGTGGACAGCAACTGGCCGATCCGGTCGAGCCGGAAGCCGTCGACCTTCTCCGTCGCCATGCGGCCGCCGACCCCGTGGGCGGCCTCCAGGACCATGGTCGTCACTCCTGCGCTGGTCAGCCGGTGCGCGGCCGAGAGTCCGGCGACCCCGGCCCCCACGACGACCACGTCCGCCTGGTACGCGGGCTCAAGCACGTGCCCCTCCTCGAGGTTGCGCGGGCGCTGGAGACGTCATGCCCTCAACAGGCCGCAGGGATACGCGAGTTCTGGTCGAGGGTAGGACCGTGATCGGTCAGCGGGAGTCGCGCATCGGCAGGGCACGGTCGCACGGCGGTCGCATACGGACACCTTGTGGGCATGAAGTGGTCGCAGGAGGCTGGAGTGCGGCACGAACGAGCTGTCTCGGAACGGCCGGTCGGTTCCCGGACAGACGGCCGGTCCGCGCCGCCGGGGTCCGGCCCGGCAGGCCGGGGAGCCGTCACAACGCCGCCCGGATCGCTCCCTCGATCTCCGGGAAGGCGAACCGGAATCCCGACTCCAGCAGTCGCGTCGGCAGCACCCGGGCGCTGCCGAGGACGTCCCCGGCCATCTCGCCGAGCACCGTCCGCAGGACGGCCGCGGGCACCGGGAACAGCGTCGGGCGGTGCAGCACCCGTCCCATCGCCGCCGTGATCTCACGGTTCGTCACGGGGTTCGGGGCGGTCACGTTGAAGGGCCCGGACAGACCGTCGGTGTCGATCAGATGCCGGATCGCGGCGACCTCGTCGTGCAGCGCGACGAACGACCAGTACTGCCTCCCGTCACCCATCCGCCCGCCGGCGCCCGCCCGGAACAGCGGGAACAGCCGGCCCCAGGCGCCGCCCTCGCGGGAGACGACCAGACCGGTCCTGGTGAACACCGTACGCACACCGGCCTCTTGCGCCGGCGCGGTGGCCCCCTCCCACTCCACGCACAGCGCGGGCAGGAAGCCCTCTCCCGCGGGCGTGCTCTCGTCGGCCGTCCGCTCACCGGTCTCGCCGTAGTAGCCGATGGCGCTGCCGTTGACGAACACCCGCGGCCGTTCCTCCGCGTCCAGCGAGGCCACCGCCCCGGCGAGGGCCGCCGTGCCCTTCACGCGGCTGTCACGGATCCGCTGCTTGTAGGCGTCCGTCCAACGCCGGGCGCCGACGCCGGCGCCCGCCAGGTTGACCACCGCGTGGCACCCGGCGAGCCCGGCCGCGTCCACCCGCCCGGCCTCGGGGTCCCAGCGGATCTCTCCGGCCGCCCGGGGCGTGCCGCGCACCAGGCGGCGCACCTCGTGCCCGTCGGCGGTCAGGGACCGCACCAGGGCACCGCCGATGAGACCGGACGCACCCGCCACCGCGATTCTTGAACGTTCCATGAACCCATCCTGCCGCGCGACTCCGTAAAACCCCTGCAAGGCCTTGATCCGCTCCCCGTAGGGTGACGCCCATGCCCGAGCTCCCCGCCCCGCGCATCCGCACCGCCCGGCCCGACGACGAGGGCGAGCTGGCCCTGCTCGACCGGCTCACCTGGTCGCACCTGCACGCGGTGATGCCCCGGCCCCAGCCGCCCTACGCTCCCTTCTTCAGCGAGCGGCACACCCCCGAGGACTGCCTCGTCGCCGAGCTCGACGGCCGTCTCGCGGGCTACGTCCACCTCGGTTTCCCCACTCCGCTCGACTCGAACCGGCACGTCCGCCAGATCCAGGGCCTCGCCGTCGCCGAGGAGGCGCGCGGCCGGGGGGTCGGGCGGGCGCTGGTCCGGGCCGCCCTCGACGCGTCCCGCGAGCGCGGCGCCCGCCGCGTCACCCTGCGGGTCCTCGGGCACAACACCCCGGCCCGGGCGCTCTACGAGGCCGAGGGGTTCGTGGTCGAGGGCGTCCTGCCCGAGGAGTTCCTGCTCGACGGGGCGTACGTCGACGACGTGTTCATGGGGCGCTTCCTGAGCCGGAGCTACGACGAGGCCAGCTCGCCCGTGTCCACCGGCGCCGTCGCGTCCGCGGCCTCGCGCGCGTCCGAGGCGACCTCGTCCGCCGTCAGCACGTAGCCCGTCTCGGCGTCCGTGGTGGAGCGGGCGAAGACCACGCCGAACACCCGGCCGTCCGTGGTGAGCAGCGGACCGCCGGAGTTGCCCGGGCGGACCGTGGAGCGGATCGAGTAGATCTCCCGGGTGGCAGTCCCGTCGTTGTAGATGTTCTGGCCCGTCGCCCGCACCCGGTTCGCGACCGTCGCCGCCTGGAGGTTCAGGTCGCCGTCCTCCGGATAGCCCGCGACCACCGCCGAGTCGCCCCGCTCGGCGTCGTCGTCGAACCGCAGCACGGGGGCCTTCAGACCCGGCACGTACAGCACGGCCACGTCCTTCTGCGGGTCGAAGAGCACCACCCGCGCCTCGTACGTGCGCCCGGCCCCGCCGATCTGCACGGTCGGCTCGTCGATGCCCGCCACCACATGGGCGTTGGTCATCACGTGCTCTCGGGAGTACACGAATCCGCTGCCCTCGCGGCCCTGCGTGCCCGCGACGCCCTCGACCTTCACCGTGCTCGACTTGGCGGCCTCGGTGGCGGCGGCGGTGACACTGTCGCCGGTTGGCTTGGCGACCTCGGCCGTCGACTCGTTCTCGAAGGGGTTGAAGACCTGCGGGAAGCCCGCCTGCGTCAGCGCGGACGTGGCCCCCGAGAACCAGGCCGGGGTCGTGTCCGGCATCGTGCGCTGCACGGCGCCGAGCAGCCGCGAGTCCCGGATCGCCGAGGTGACCAGCGGCGACGAGGACGCGCCCAGGACGCTCGCGGCCACCCACGCCACGATCAGCACGGCCACCGCGTTGGCCACGGCTCCGCCGATCCCGTCCGCCACCCGCAGCGGCCCCCGGTCCAGTTCCCGCCGCAGCCGCAGCGCGAGGCGCCCCGCCAGCTCGTGCCCCACCACCGCCGGGAGCAGCACCGTGAACACCGCCGTCAGCGTCGCCCGCGTCGTGCCCGGCTCCACCAGGTCCATGACCCACGGCAGGACCCACACGCCGACGACCGCACCGCCCACGAAGCCCGCCAGCGACACACAGCCGGCCACCAGCCCGCGCCGGTACCCGGACGCCGCGTAGGCCAGTACGACCAGCAACAGCAGGATGTCGAGCAGGTCCACGCACGCCGCCTTTCTCTCGGAACCCCTTAATACGCGGGGGGAGGGCCCGGTGATCAGTCACACGCGCACGCGATGATCGGAATCGGCCACGCGGGCGTGCACTCGGAAAAACGTCGCGGACCGTGACGATGGTTCCACCGGGTGGCACATCACACATCGCGGACGGACCCGATCAGGCCGACAGTGGGACCATGCGTGTCTTCCGAAGACGGCGGGGCACACGCAGGCACTCCGCCGACGGGACACCCGGCGCAGCCGGTCCGCCGCGCGCGGCCCGGGTGCTGCTCGGCTGCCTGCCGGGCGTCGCCGCCGTCGTGGCGCTGGTCCTGTGCGCCCACGGCGTCGAGAACGCCGCCGAGACCGGCTCCGGCGCCTCCCCGCCCCGCTCCGAAGCCACGCCCTACGGCGCCCCGCGCCCACCCGTCGTACCGCGAGCGCACTGGCTGGGCGACGCCGCCCGCCCGCAGCCCCGCCCGCGCTACGACGACCGGGTCGCCGCCGTCTTCGTCCACCACACCGACTCGCCCAACGGCTACGACTGCGCCGACGCGCCCCGCATCATCCGGGACCTCTACACCGGCCAGACCGGGACCCGCGACTGGGACGACATCGGCTACAACTTCGTCGTCGACCGCTGCGGCACCATCTACGAGGGCCGCGCCGGGGGCGTGGAGCGCGCCGTCACCGGCGCCCACACCCAGGGCTTCAACCACCGCACCGCGGGCATCGCCGCCCTCGGCACCTTCACCGAGGGCATGCCCGTCCCGCGGCCCATGATCCGTGCGATCGCCGCGCTGTCCGCCTGGAAACTGGGCCTGACCGGCACCGACCCGCGCTCGGACGTCCGCCTGGTCTCCAGCAACGGCCTGAGCCGGTACGCGGCCGGCTCCACCGCCAGACTGCCCGCCCTCGCCGGCCACAACGACGGCTACATGACCAGCTGCCCGGGCGCCGCCCTGCACGCCCGCCTGCCCGAGATCAGACAGCTCGCGGCCCGCCTCCAGGGCCGGCCGGACGGTTCACAGCGAGGCCACAGCGAACGCGCGGCGTCCTGAGATCCCGGCCCCCTACGGTCGTGCCCACGGACAGCCGACCGAAGGCGGGGACCATGAACGACAACGGTGGTACGAAGGCCCCTGGGGACACGGAGACGCGGACGGGGAGCACACGCGGGCCCTGGGCGGTGCTCTGCGCGGTCGTGACCGTCGTCCTGGGCCCGGCCGCGGTCACCGCGTCCGCCCTCGGCCAGGCCAACGCCGCGCCCCTGCACCACGCGGTGCGGGCCGATCAGACGCACGCGCACATCCCGTCCGGCACCAGCCGCCGGGTCGCCTGATCAGCCCCGGAAACGCTCCCACAGCCGCGGGTAGCGCTCGGCGAGAAGCGCCTCGTTCTCGAAGTCCAGCGGTGTGCCCTCCGGCTCCGGGGGCGCCGGAGCGATCTCCAGATCGGGGGCGACCACCCCGGTGAGCTGCTCGTAGGCCTCGTCCGCCGCGTAGCCGAGCTCCTCGCCGTCGCCGTCGATCTCCTCGTCGAAGTCGCCCAGCAGACCGGCGAGCGCGTCCGGGTCGTGCACGGCTCCCTCGAACACCTCGCGGCCCTGGCCGATCAGCCAGCACCGGAAGAAGTCGAAGGCGTCGTCGCTCGCCCCGTCGAGCAGCACCCAGGCGGCGCCCCACAGATCCCAGCGGTAGGCGCGGTTGTAACGGGACTCGAAGTGCCGGGCGAAGTCCAGGACCGAGTCCGGATCCAGCTGGGCGAGCCGGTCCACGAGCAGGTCGGCCTGCTCCTCCGGGTCGCCTTCGGCAGCCTCCCGGGCGTCGTCCACCAGCTCCCAGAACTCCGTCTCGTCCATCACGGGTCAAGCATCGGCCCTGGGGCACAGGGGCGCACCCGGAGTGCGCGGGATCGTTATGCGCCGGACTCGGGCCGGTAGAGCCGGGCCAGCCGCGCCGCGTCGGCGGCGAACCGCTCGCGCAGACTCGCCGGCTCCAGCACCTCCGCCTCCGGGCCCAGCGCCGCCAACTGGGTGTGCGCGACCTCCTCGGACTCCACCGGCAGGTCCACCGTCACCCAGCCCCCCTCGTCCGGGGCGCCCGCGTCCGCCAGGGCCTCCCGGGCCGTCGGCGCGTCCAGGGCGTACGGCAGTGCCCGCACGCCGTCGGGGGACAGCCGCACCACGACACGCGCCCGCAGGATGGACCGAGCGAACTGCTCCGCCCGCTCCTCCCAGAACGCGGGCAGGTCGAAGTCCGGCTCCCGCTCGAAGCGCTCACCGTCCGCGTCCACCGCCGTGAACCGGTCGATCCGGTACACCCGGAAGGACCCGCCCCGGGCCACCCGCGCGCACAGGTACCAGACGCCCGCCTTCAGCACGAGCCCATACGGCTCCAGCTCCCGGACGACCTCGTCCTCCCCGCGCCGGTAGCGGGCGGCGATCCGCCGGTCGTCCCACACCGCGTCGGCGACGGCCGGGAGCAGGGCCGGCGTCCTCGGCTCCTTGAACCAGCTCGGCGCGTCCAGGTGGAACCGCTGGGCGGCCGACCTGGAGGCGTCCCGGAGGGACGGCAGCAGCGCCGCTGACACCTTCAGCCGAGCCGCCGACGCCGCGTCCTCCAGTCCCATCTCGCGCAGCGCCCCCGGCACCCCGGACAGGAACAGCGCCTCGGCCTCGCCGCGGTGCAGCCCGGTCAGCCGCGTCCGGTACCCGCCGATCAGCCGGTAGCCACCGGCTCGGCCCCGGTCCGCGTACACCGGCACGCCCGCCTCCGACAGCGCCTGCGCGTCCCGCGTCACGGTCCGCTCCGACACCTCCAGCTCCCGGGCGAGTTCGGCGGCGGTCATGGAGGGCCGGGACTGGAGCAACAGCACCATCTTGATCAGCCGGGCAGCACGCATGGCCACATCATGCAGCAGGCCCCCGCCGGGGCGGGGGCCTGCCGATCAACGGTCCGTGCTGGACTCAGAGACCGTACTTCTCGCGCGCTTCCTTCACGGCCGACGCCTTGACCTCGCCGCGCTTGGCGAGCTGGGCCAGCGCCGCGACGACGATCGACTCGGCGTCGACACCGAAGTGGCGGCGGGCCGCCTCACGGGTGTCCGACAGGCCGAAGCCGTCGGCGCCCAGGGAGGACCAGTCCTGCTCGACCCACTGCGCGATCTGGTCCGGGACCTGGCGCATGTAGTCGGAGACCGCCAGCACCGGGCCCTCGGCGCCCTGCAGCGCCTGCCGCACGAACGGCACCCGCTCCTCGCCGCGCAGCAGCGCCTCGTCCGCCTCCAGGGCGTCCCGGCGCAGCTCGCTCCAGGACGTCGCCGACCACACGTCGGCCGCCACGCCCCACTCCTCGGCGAGCAGCCGCTGCGCCTTGAGCGCCCAGTGGATCGCCGTACCGGAGCCGAGCAGCTGGATCCGCGGGGCGTTCGCCGGGGGCGTGATGCCCGCCGACTCCGCCGTGTTGAAGCGGTACAGGCCCTTGACGATGCCCTCGTCGATCCCATCGGCGGCCGGCTTCGCGGGCTGCGGCAGCGGCTCGTTGTAGACCGTCAGGTAGTAGAAGACGTTCTGGTCCTCACCCGGGGCCGCCTCGCCGTACATCCGGCGCAGACCGTCCTTGACGATCGTCGCGACCTCGTAGGCGAACGCCGGGTCGTACGACAGCGCCGCCGGGTTGGTCGCCGCGATCACGGGGGAGTGGCCGTCGGCGTGCTGAAGGCCCTCGCCCGTCAGCGTCGTACGGCCGGCCGTGGCGCCGACGAGGAAGCCGCGGCCGAGCTGGTCGCCGAGCTGCCACATCTGGTCGGCCGTGCGCTGCCAGCCGAACATCGAGTAGAAGATGTAGAACGGGATCATCGCCTCGCCGTGCGTCGCGTACGACGTCGAAGCGGCGATGAAGTCGGCCATCGAACCGGCCTCGGTGATCCCCTCGTTGAGGATCTGGCCGTTCTTGGCCTCCTTGTAGTACATCAGCTGGTCGCGGTCGACCGGCTCGTACGTCTGGCCCTTGGGCGAGTAGATGCCGAGCGACGGGAACAGCGACTCCATACCGAAGGTGCGCGCCTCGTCCGGGACGATCGGCACCCAGCGCTTGCCGGTCTCCTTGTCGCGGACCAGGTCCTTCACCAGACGGACGAACGCCATGGTGGTGGCCACGTTCTGCGTGCCGGAGCCCTTGTCGAAGGACGCGAACGCCTTGTCCGCCGGGGCGGGCAGCGGCGCGACCGGGTGCACGCGGCGGGCCGGGGCCGGACCGCCCAGGGCGGCACGCCGCTCCTGGAGGTAGCGGACCTCGGGGGAGTCGGCGCCCGGGTGGCCGTAGGGGACCACGCCGTCGACGAAGTCGCTGTCCTTGATCGGCAGCTCCAGCAGGTCGCGCATGTTCTTGAACTCGTCCACCGAGAGCTTCTTCATCTGGTGGTTGGCGTTCTTCGACGCGAAGCCCTCGCCGAGGGTGTGGCCCTTGACCGTCTGGGCCAGGATCACGGTTGGCGCGCCCTTGTGCTCGACGGCGGCCTTGTACGCGGCGTAGACCTTGCGGGCCTCGTGACCACCGCGCGAGAGGTGGAAGCACTCCAGGATCTTGTCGTCGCTCAGCAGCTTCGCCATCTCGACGAGCGCCGGGTCGCCGCCGAAGAAGTCCTGGCGGATGTAGGCCGCGTCGCGGGTCTGGTACGTCTGGATCTGCGCGTCCGGTACCTGACGCAGGCGGCGTACGAGCGCGCCCGTGGTGTCGAGCTGGAACAGCTCGTCCCAGGCCGTGCCCCACAGCGTCTTGACGACGTTCCAGCCGGCGCCGCGGAACTGGGCCTCCAGCTCCTGCACGATCTTGAAGTTGGCGCGTACCGGGCCGTCGAGGCGCTGCAGGTTGCAGTTGATGACGAACGTGAGGTTGTCGAGCTCCTCACGGGCCGCCAGCGCGAGGGCCGCCGTCGACTCGGGCTCGTCCATCTCGCCGTCACCGAGGAACGCCCACACGTGCGAGGCGGAGGTGTCCTTGATGTTGCGGTTCGTCAGGTAGCGGTTGAAGCGCGCCTGGTAGATGGCCGACAGCGGGCCGAGGCCCATGGAGACCGTCGGGAACTCCCACAGCCAGGGCAGGCGGCGCGGGTGCGGGTAGGAGGGCAGGCCGTTGCCGCCCGACTCCCGGCGGAAGTTGTCGAGCTGCTCCTCGTTCAGACGGCCGTCGAGGAACGCGCGGGCGTAGATGCCGGGGGAGGCGTGGCCCTGGATGTAGAGCTGGTCGCCGGAGCCGTCGGCCTCTTTGCCCTTGAAGAAGTGGTTGAAGCCGGTCTCGTACAGCCAGGCGGCGGAGGCGAAGGTGGCGATGTGGCCGCCGACGCCGTACTTGCTGCCCCGGGTCACCATCGCGGCCGCGTTCCAGCGGTTCCACGCGGTGATCCGCTGCTCCATCGCCTCGTCACCGGGCACGGACGGCTCGGCGGAGGTGGGGATGGAGTTGACGTAGTCGGTCTCGAGGAGCTTCGGCAGCGCGATGCCGGCGCCCTCGGCGCGCTCCAGCGTGCGGCGCATCAGGTACGCGGCACGGTGCGGCCCGGCAGCCTTGGTGACCGCGTCCAGGGAGGCCTGCCATTCGGCGGTCTCCTCCGGGTCCCGGTCGGGGAGCTGGTCGAGCTCGCTCGGCTGGATGGCGTTGGGGTCGGTCATGTCGCCGCCTTCCTCAGTCGAAGGGGGTTCCCTCACGTAAGGGGATCGGGGGTGCCCTTTGTCTTTGGCAGGACAGGGCTGGGGCTTGGGTGGCAAGCCCGTCGGCGACTGTAACCCGCTGATCGATGATCGATCAAAGGGTTGAGAGGCAAAACCTCTTGATCACGAGAAAGTAGGCACGGGGTGCCTCCAGCGGTGGCACGCGGTGACTGGTTTTCGAACGGTTTCCGCAGGTCGGAGGCGTTTGAGCGAGGGCCTGCTCGGGTGTCACGCCCGGGGCGCGCAGCCCAGGACGTGCGCCTTCACCAGTTCGGCGATACGGGGATCCCGACGCTTGAAGGCGGCGACGAGTTCCTCGTGCTCCTCCGCGTACGACTGCTGCTGGGTGCCCAGCCAGCGGATCGACAGGGCCGTGAACACCTCGATGCCGAGGCCTTCCCAGGTGTGCAGCAGGACGGAATTGCCCGCGGCGCGCACGAGTTCGCGGTGGAAGGCGACGGTGTGGCGGACCTGGGCGGTGCCGTCTGAGCTGCGGTCGGCCTCGTACAGGGCGCTGACGTGGGGTTCCAGCGCCGAGCAGTCCTCCGCGAGGCCCTGGGCGGCCAGCTCCGCGGCGATGGCCTCCAGACCGGCCCGGACCGGGTAGCTCTCCTCCAGGTCGGCGGCCGTGAGGTTGCGGACGCGCACGCCCTTGTTCGGAGCGGACTCGATCAGGCGCAGCGACTCCAGCTCGCGCAGGGCCTCGCGGACCGGGGTCTGGCTGACCTCCAGCTCGGTGGCGATCCGGCGCTCGACGATCCGCTCGCCCGGCTGCCAGCGTCCGCTGATGATCCCTTCCAGGATGTGCTCGCGGATCTGCTCGCGGAGCGAGTGGATGACGGGCGCGGTCATGAGGGCTCCTTACGCGGGATTGACGTTTAGACAATACGGCCGGTTCGCTCCGCGGGTGGGGCAGGTGGGGGTGCCCTGGTGCAGGTGAGACGAGACTTACACGGGGGGTGTGGCCTGTCGTTCGGCCGACAGTTGTGTGTGGTTGCTCGCGCAGTTCCCCGCGCCCCTGAAAACGGGCGGTGCCCCTGCCCGGAGATGTCCGGACAGGGGCACCGTGCAACCGCGAAGAGGTCAGAGACCGAGCTCGACCTCGAACTCGCCCGCCTCCAGGATGGCCTTGACCGCCGTCAGGTAACGGGCGGCGTCGGCGCCGTCCACCAGGCGGTGGTCGTAGGACAGGGTCAGGTACGTCATGTCGCGGACGCCGATGACCGTGCCCTCCTCCGTCTCGATGACGGCGGGGCGCTTGACCGTCGCACCGATGCCGAGGATCGCGACCTGGCCCGGCGGCACGATGATCGTGTCGAAGAGCGCGCCGCGCGAACCGGTGTTGGAGATGGTGAAGGTCGCGCCGGACAGCTCGTCCGGGGTGATCTTGTTGGCGCGGACCTTGCCCGCCAGGTCGGCCGTGGCCTTGGCGATACCGGCGAGGTTGAGGTCACCGGCGTTCTTGATGACCGGGGTCATCAGGCCCTTCTCGGAGTCCACCGCGATACCGATGTTCTCGGTGTCGAAGTAGGTGATGGTCCCCTCGGCCTCGTTGATCTTGGCGTTGATCGGCGCGTGCGCCTTCAGCGCCTGGGCCGCGGCCTTCACGAAGAACGGCATCGGGGAGAGCTTGACGCCCTCACGCGACGCGAACGCGTCCTTGGCACGGGCGCGCAGCTTCATCAGCCGCGTGACGTCGACCTCGACGACCGAGGACAGCTGGGCCTGCTCGTGCAGGGCCTTGACCATGTTGTCGCCGATGACCTTGCGGATCCGCGGCATCTTGATGGTCTGGCCGCGCAGCGGGGACGCCTCCAGCACCGGGGCCTTCTTCGCCGCGGCCGGAGCGGCGGCGGCGGGGGCCGGAGCGGCGGTGGCGGCCTTCGCGGCCTCGGCGGCGGCGATGACGTCCTGCTTGCGGATACGGCCGCCGACGCCGGTGCCCTTGACGGCGGCCAGGTCGACGCCGTTCTCGGCGGCGAGCTTGCGCACCAGCGGGGTGACGTAGGCGCCGTCGTCGGCGGGCTTGGCGGCGGCCGGAGCCGCCGGGGCCTGGGCCGGAGCCGGGGCGGGAGCAGGAGCGGCCGGGGCCGGCTCGGGAGCCGGGGTGACCTGCTGCTGCGGAGCCGGGGCAGACGGAGCCTGCGGGGCCGGGGCGGCCTGCTGAGGCGCCGGAGCCGGGGCGGGCTCGGGCTGCGCCGGCGCGGCCGGGGCCTCCTGCGCGGGGGCGGCGGCCGGAGCGGCACCCGCCTCGCCGATGACGGCGAGCTTGGCGCCGACCTCGGCGGTCTCGTCCTCGCCGACCACGATCTCCAGCAGCGTGCCGGAGGTGGGGGCGGGGATCTCGGTGTCGACCTTGTCCGTCGACACCTCCAGCAGCGGCTCGTCGGCCTCGACGCTGTCACCGACCGACTTCAGCCAGCGGGTGACGGTGCCCTCGGTGACGGACTCGCCGAGCGCGGGCAGGACGACGTCCGTGCCCTCGGCGGAGCCGCCGCCGGCGGCGGCGTCGGCGCTGGGAGCGGGCGCCGGGGCGGCCTGCTCGGTGGACGGGGCGGCCGGAGCCGGCTCGGGGGCCGGCTCGGCGACCTGCTCCGCGGCGGGGGCCGGGGCGGCGGCGGGCGCGCCGCTGCCGTCGTCGATCAGGGCCAGCTCGGCGCCGACCTCGACCGTCTCGTCCTCGGCGACCTTGATGGAGGACAGCACGCCGGAGGCGGGGGAGGGGATCTCGGTGTCGACCTTGTCGGTGGAGACCTCGAGCAGCGGCTCGTCGGCCTCGACGCGCTCACCCTCGGCCTTCAGCCAGCGGGTGACAGTGCCCTCGGTGACGCTCTCGCCGAGCGCCGGAAGGGTTACGGAAACCGCCATGGTTTCGGTTGCTCCTTACGGAAAGTGCGGAAGTCTGTGTCGTCGCGTTCGTCGACCGAGGGGTCAGTCGTGCGCGTGGAGGGGCTTGCCGGCCAGGGCCAGGTGGGCTTCGCCGAGCGCCTCGTTCTGCGTCGGGTGGGCGTGGATGAGCTGCGCGACCTCGGCGGGCAGCGCCTCCCAGTTGTAGATCAGCTGGGCCTCGCCGACCTGCTCGCCCATGCGGTCGCCGACCATGTGGACGCCGACGACGGCACCGTCCTTGACCTGGACGAGCTTGATCTCGCCCGCGGTGTTGAGGATCTTGCTCCTGCCGTTGCCCGCGAGGTTGTACTTGAGAGCGACGACCTTGTCCGCGCCGTAGATCTCCTTGGCCTTGGCCTCGGTGATACCCACGGAGGCGACCTCCGGGTGGCAGTACGTCACCCGCGGGACACCGTCGTAGTCGATCGGAACGGTCTTCAGACCGGCCAGGCGCTCCGCCACCAGGATGCCCTCGGCGAAGCCGACGTGCGCGAGCTGGAGGGTCGGGACGAGGTCACCGACGGCGGAGATGGTCGGCACGTTCGTGCGCATGTACTCGTCGACCAGGACGTAGCCGCGGTCCATCGCGACGCCCTGCTCCTCGTAGCCCAGGCCCTGGGAGACCGGACCGCGGCCGATGGCGACCAGCAGGACCTCGGCCTCGAACTCCTTGCCGTCGGCGAGGGTGACCTTGACGCCGTCCTGGGTGTACTCGGCCTTCTGGAAGAAGGTGCCCAGGTTGAACTTGATGCCGCGCTTGCGGAACGCGCGCTCCAGGAGCTTGGAGGAGTTCTCGTCCTCGACCGGGACGAGGTGCTTCAGGCCCTCGACGATCGTGACCTCGGTGCCGAAGGACTTCCACGCGGAGGCGAACTCGACGCCGATGACACCGCCGCCCAGGATGATCGCGGACTTCGGCACGCGGTCCAGGACGAGGGCGTGGTCGGAGGAGATGATCCGGTTGCCGTCGATGTCCAGGCCGGGCAGCGACTTCGGCACGGAGCCGGTCGCGAGCAGGATGTGGCGGCCCTCGACGCGGCGGCCGTTCACGTCGACGGACGTCGGGGAGGACAGCCGTCCCTCACCCTCGATGTACGTCACCTTCCGGGAGGCGACGAGCCCCTGCAGGCCCTTGTACAGGCCCGAGACCACGCCGTCCTTGTACTTGTGGACCCCGGCGATGTCGATGCCCTCGAAGGAGGCCTTCACACCGAACTGCTCGCTCTCGCGTGCCTGGTCGGCGATCTCGCCCGCGTGCAGCAGGGCCTTGGTGGGGATGCATCCCCGGTGCAGGCAGGTGCCGCCGACCTTGTCCTTCTCGATCAGGGCGACGTCCAGGCCCAGCTGCGCCCCGCGCAGGGCCGCGGCGTAACCACCGCTGCCACCGCCGAGGATCACTAGGTCGAAAACGGTGCTGGCGTCGTTCGCCACGTCACGTCCTCCATGCATGTGCGCCGTGAGCCGGCCTTCAATGACCGGCAGGCGGCTGGTGTCCGGCCGCTCGTTCTTCGGCCCTTCGGTGGGGCCCTGTCCTGCCGAGCCCCATCTTCGCACTTGTCGACACACAAAGAGACGCCGGGCTGCTGTGTGAGACGCCCCACGTTCAGATGAGCCACACCCCGAAGGGGCGCGTGCCCCCGAAGGGACGCGGGGAACTGCGCGAACAGCCCCCACGCCCCCGCACTCGCCACACAACCGGCGAGATCGAGCCAGGAGACGGACTCAGCCGAGGTCGCCCGCGGCGGTCAGCTCGGCCAGCCGCACCAGCGTCCGCACGGCCGTCCCCGTGCCACCCTTCGGCGTGTACCCGAAGGGCCCGCCCTCGTTGAAGGCCGGCCCGGCGATGTCCAGGTGCGCCCAGGTGATGCCCTCGCCCACGAACTCGCGCAGGAACAGACCCGCGACCAGCCCGCCGCCCATCCGCTCGCCCATGTTCGCGATGTCGGCCGTGGGGGAGTCCATCCCCTTGCGCAGGTGCTCCGGCAGCGGCATCGGCCACGCCGGCTCCCCGACCTCCTCGGCGGCCTCGCACAGCGCGGCGCGGAACGCGTCGTCGTTGCCCATGATCCCGAACGTCCGGTTGCCCAGCGCCAGCACCATCGCCCCGGTCAGCGTCGCCACGTCCACGATCGCGTCCGGCTTCTCCTCGGAGGCCGCCCACAGGGCGTCCGCGAGCACCAGCCGGCCCTCGGCGTCGGTGTTGAGCACCTCCACCGTCTTGCCGCTGTACATCCGCAGCACGTCACCCGGACGGGTCGCGGACCCGGAGGGCATGTTCTCGGCCAGGGCGAGCCAGCCGGTGACGTTGACCTCCAGGCCGAGACGCGCGGCGGCGACGACCGCGGCGAACACCGAGGCCGCACCGCTCATGTCGCACTTCATCGTCTCGTTGTGACCGGCCGGCTTCAGTGAGATGCCGCCCGAGTCGTAGGTGATGCCCTTGCCGACGAGGGCGAGGTGCTTCTTCGCCTTCGAGGAGGTGTAGGACAGTTTCACCAGGCGCGGTCCCGCCGCCGATCCGGCCCCGACGCCGAGGATGCCGCCGTAGCCGCCCTTGACCAGGGCCTTCTCGTCGAGCACCTGCACCTTGATGCCGTGCTCCTTGGCCGCGGCCTGGGCGATCGCGGCGAACGACTCGGGGTTCAGGTCGTTCGGCGGGGTGTTGACCAGGTCACGGGCGCGGTTGAGCTCCTCGGACACGGCCACGGCCCGCTCGACGGCGGCCTTGTACGCCTTGTCGCGGGGCTTGCCCCCGAGCAGGGCGACCTCGGCGAGGGGGGCCTTGCCGTTCTTCGCCTTGGGGTCCTTGCCGTTGTCCTTGTAGGCGTCGAAGGAGTACGCGCCGAGCAGCGCGCCCTCCCCGATCGCGCCCGCGTCGGCGGCGTCGCCGAGCGGCAGTGCGAAGGCGGCCTTCTTGGACCCGGCCAGGGCGCGGGCGGCGACACCGGCGGCCTTGCGCAGGACCTCGGTGCCGTACTCGGCGTCCTTCTCCGGGACCGCGCCCAGGCCGACCGCCAGGACGAGCGGTGCCTTGAAGCCGGACGGCGCCGGCAGCTTCGTCACCTCGCCCTCGCCGCCGGAGGCGCCGAGCGTCTCCAGGACGCCGGCCAGCCTTCCGTCGTACGCCTTGTCCACGGCCTCGGCGCCCGGTGCGACGACCGGCCCCTTGGCACCCTTGGCGACACCGATCACGATCGCGTCGGCCCGCAGGCCGGGCGCCGCGGCGGTGCTGAGAGTGAGAGCAGTCACGGTGGTGAAATCTCGCTTCCGATGTGAAGTTGCTGTGGTCGAACGGTGTGGGTCGACCGGGCCCGACAGCCGACCCTATTCCGACCTCAGGGTCCGGACCTCACGGGGCCTTCCCCGGTACGGCGAACACTCGACGACGAGACTACGCGCGTGGCCCCGTTCGCTCATTCCTGCGGGTGTTCACCTGTCGGTGGCGTAGTGGCCATTTCTTGATCCTCCATGTCGGTGAACTGAGTCACACTCGTCGCGATCAGGTGAGCGCCCTGCTCGCCGCTGTGCATGATTTCCACGCCGGCGCCGGGCGCTGTCCGGCCGGCCCACCGGCCATCCGAACGGGGCGGCCGCGGTCGTGTACGGCACGGCGGCCGCCGTCCAGGCCGCCCTGGTGTGCCATCTGCCGGGAAGGGCAACCGCCCACCGATGAGGACTCTCCTGGTTCCGTACTACGAGCACCCGTCCGTGCGTCCCGCCGAATGGGACGCGATCGTGGCGGCGGCGCCCCGTCTGTACGGGGTCGTCCTCAACCCGGCCAGTGGCCCCGGCGACCGCCCCGACGCGGCCTTCGCCGAGGTAGCCGCCCGGCTGCGGGCCGGGGGTGCGCGTGGCGGACCTGCTGAGCCCCGGCAGGTCGGGGGTGATCTTGAGCGGCTGAGCGTGCCGTGCAGGAGAGGGACGGGGAGATCGTTTCAGCCCAGTGACAGAACGACGAGCGCCGTCGTCGCCGCCGTCTCCGCCAGGCCGCCGAAGACATCCCCCGTGACCCCGCCGAAGCGGCGCGTGCAGTGGCGCAGCAGCGCCTCGGCGGCGGCCAGGGACAGGACGACCGCGAGCACCATGCGGACCGGGCCGTACGGCCCGAAGAGGGCACCGGCCGCTGCGGCTGCCCCCGCGACGGCCACGGCGGCGACCACCGCTCCCCGCGGCGGCACCACACCGGCGACGGCCGCCCCCAGCCCCTCCGGCCGCGCCGCGGGCACTCCGGCCCGGGCCGCCAGAGTCAGGGCCAGCCGGGCGAGGGTCGCGGAGACGACGGCGGCGCACGCGCCCCGGGCCCAGGAGGCGTCGTACGCCTGGGCGAGCGCGGCGACCTGTGCGAGCAGGACGAGGACGAGGGTGATCACCCCGAACGGCCCGATGTCCGACTGCTTCATGATCCGCAGTGCGTCCTCGGCGGGCTTGCCGCTGCCCAGCCCGTCGGCGGTGTCCGCGAGCCCGTCGAGATGCAGCCCCCGGGTGAGGGCGGCCGGGACGGCGACGGTCGCCACGGCGGCGAGCGGCGCCCCCGCACCGAGGAACAGCAGCACCAGCCCGAGCCCGGCGGCGGCGGTACCGACCGCCAGCCCGGCCAGCGGAGCGCACAGCATGCCGCCGCGAGCGGCCTCCCGGTCCCACCGGGTCACCCGGACCGGGATCACCGTGAGGGTGCCGAAGGCGAAGCGGAGGCCGTCGAGGGGCGAGATTCCGGGCACCGGCGCAGGCTACCGGCCGGTCAGGAGAGCGGGCACGGCGGCCGAGGATAAAGTGCGCATATGGGATGGTTTGAGCGGAACATCATGGAACCCGGCAAGCTGCCACTGCTCCTCGCTCTCGTCTCCTTCGTCCTGACCTTCCTGATCACCCGGGTCATCACCCGCCTCATCCGGGCGGGCAAGGGCCCCTTCCGCAACATCAGCGCCAGTGGTGGCGTTCACGTCCACCACGTGGTCCCCGGCGTCATCCTGACGATCATCGGCGGCTTCGGCGCGGTCGCCGGCGGCCAGTACGGTTTCGGCTCGGCGCTGGCCGCGGTGATCTTCGGAATCGGCGCGGGCCTCGTCCTGGACGAGTTCGCCCTGGTCCTGCACCTCGCCGACGTCTACTGGACCCCGGACGGCCGCAAGAGCGTCGAGATGGTCGTCCTCACCGCGTCCCTCGTCGGCCTGCTCCTGCTCGGCTTCTCGCCGCTGGGCGTCAACGACCTCAACGAGGACCAGCAGCAGAACCGCGCCCTCGCCCTCGTGACCGTCCTGGCGAACTTCCTGTTCGCCCTCATCGCCCTGTTCAAGGGCAAGGTCCGGCTCGCCGTCCTCGGCGCGATCATCCCGCTCGTCGCCCTGGTCGCGGCCCTACGGCTGGCCCGGCCGACCTCCCCGTGGGCCAAGCGGTTCTACCGGAACCGGCCCCGCGCCCGGGCCAGGTCCGCCCTGCGGTCCTACCACCACGACCGCCGCTGGGTGGCCCCCTCGCGGGCCTTTCATGACTGGCTCGGCGGCGCGCCCGACCCCGAACCGGCCCGGTCCCTGGAGCGCCGCTGACGCAGCTCGCCGACCCCGCACAGCACCAGCACCGCCATGATCGCGGCGAGGTGCTCCTTGCCCGCGAGGTTCTCCTTCAGCACCACCTCGACCACCATCGCCACGATCACCACCGAGGCCGTGACGTACGCGCGGTAGCGCCAGCCCAGGAAGACGGCCAGGCCCACCACCGCCGCCGACGGCCCGGTGTCCACGACCCAGGCGTCCGAGGCGGGCAGGCCGAGCGGGGAGTGCGGGCCCTGCCGGATGCCCAGGCGTGCGTACAGCGTGCCCGCGAGCGTCGCGACATAGGCGACGGCCAGCGTCCGCCACCGGCCCAGGCACAGCTCGGCGATGCCGAACACCAGCAGGATCTGCACGAGCGCGCCCCACACCGGCAGATCCAGGGCGGGCACGAACAGCGACAGCGGCGTCCGCAGCAGCGCCAGCCACAACGGGTCCACGGCCCGCACCCCGCCGGCGTCCTGCACGAACCGATAACCCCACGCCTGGCTGTGCACGAAGTGCAGCACGGCCGTGAGGCGCACGGCCGCGGCCGCCAGCGGCACGGCCCGCCACCGCCGCTCGGCCAGCGGCCCGCGCACCGCGGCGTACAGCCGTCCCCATTCGGCGCGGGCCCAGCGGGCGAGCGTGGTCATCCGGCGGTCGTCCTCGTCCGTGCGCGGCGATGTCCGAGGGTGTCTGCGACTCAGTCAAACCGACACCACGTTCCAAGACCGACCGGAACGGGACGAAGTTGAGCCAGGCGTGAGTGACCTGGATCTCGGGGGTGCTACTGCTCGGCGGGCGCCTCCGATGCCTCCGACTCGGCCGGCCCCTCGGACTCCTTCGGCTTCTCGGGCAGCTCCGCCGCCAGCGCGGCCGAGGCCTGGACGAGCGGCAGCGCCAGCAGAGCGCCCGCACCCTCCCCGACGGTCACCCCCTGGCTCAGCAGCGGCTCCAGGGCCATCCGGTCCAGCGCCTTCGCCTGCCCGGGCTCCCCGCTGTCGTGCGCGGCCAGCCACCAGTCCGGCGCCCGGAACGCGATCCGCTGCCCGACCAGCGCGCACGCGGCCGTCACGACCCCGTCGAGCACCACCGGCAGCTTGCGCACCGCGCTCTGCAGCAGGAAGCCCGTCATCGCGGCGAGGTCGGCCCCGCCCACCGCCGCCAGCAGCTGCAGCTGGTCCCCGAGCACCGGCCGGGCCCGGCGCAGCGCGTCGCGGATCGCCGCGCACTTGCGCATCCACGCCAGGTCGTCGATCGCCAGTCCGCCCCGCCCGGTGACGACCGAGGCGTCGACCCCGCACAACGCCGCCACCAGCACGCTCGCCGCCGTGGTCCCGCCGACGCTCACGTCGCCGAGCACCACCAGGTCCGTGCCCGAGTCGGCCTCCTCGTCGGCCACCGCCATGCCTGCCCGGAACGCTGCCTCGGTTTCCTCCGAGGTCAGCGCGTCCTCGATGTCGATCCGCCCGCTGCCGCGCCGCACCCGGTGCCGTACGACGTCCTCGGGCAGCGTCTCGGGGTCGCAGTCCAGGGCCATGTCGACGATCCGCACCGGCACGCCCAGCCGCCGGGCCAGCACCGACACCGGCCGGCCGCCCTCCAGCACCTCGCGCACCAACTCCCCGGCGCTGCCCGCCGGCCGGGCCGAGACGCCCAGCTCTGCGATGCCGTGGTCACCGGCGAAGAGCACCACCCGCGGCCGTTCGACCGGCCGCACCGGCACGGCCGACTGTGCCGCCGCCAGCCACTCGCCCAGTTCGTCGAGGCGGCCCAGCGACCCGGGCGGCACGATCTGTCGCTCCCGGCGCGCCTCGGCGTCACGGCGGATCCCGCCGTCCGGACGCTCGATCAGATCGGTGAAGTCGTCGAGATTAAGCGAGCTCATTCGCCGAACAGTACCGGCCCCCCTCGAACAGCACGGCGCCACATCACCACTCCGTCACGGCGACGTCGTTGCACCCAAGATCGGCATCCCATACGTTCCGTTTTGCAGCGGATTGTCGTACGTGGTCGTGCGACGTCCCCGCCGTACGTCCTTGCCGTACGCCGACGCGCCCGGGAGCCGCCCATGCCCGCACATCCCGCCTCCTCAGCACCCCCCGTCCCCCAGACGACCGCACGGGTCCACGAACCACGCCGGGAGGACTGCCCCTGGTGCGGCTCCGGCCGGCTGCGGAACCGGCTGCGCACCGGCGACCTGCGGCAGTACCGGCCGGGCGGCTTCACCGTCGACGCCTGCCGGGACTGCGGCCACACCTTCCAGAACCCCCGCCTCACCCTGGAGGGCCTGGCCCTCTATCACCGGACCGCGCGCGGGGCGCCCCGGGACCCGGCGAGCGACGGCCTCCTCGCCCTGCACGGCAGCCCGCGCCGCCACCGCTCGGCCGCCCGCGCCATGCTGCGCTGCGGCGAGCCGGAGAGCTGGCTCGACATCGGGACGGGCCACGCCCGCTTCCCCGCCACGGCCCGGCAGTTCTTCCCGTACACCGCCTTCGACGGCCTGGACCCCACCCCGCGCGTGGTCCGCGCCCGCACGGCCGACCTCGTCGAGGAGGCGCACGTCGGCCGCCTGACGGACCCTCGGATCGCCGGCCCGCTGCGCGCCCGCTACGACGTGGTCAGCATGCTCCACCACCTGGAGGGCACGCCGGACCCCCGAGCGGAACTGCGGGCCGCCCTCTCCGTCCTGCGCCCGGGCGGCCACCTGCTCATCGAGACCCTCAGCCCCCGCAGCGTCTTCGCCGCACTGCTGGGCCGCTGGTGGCTCCCCTACGACCAGCCGCGCCACCTCCACCTCCTGCCCCCGCAGAACGTACGCGCGGAACTGGAGTCGGCCGGCTGCGCGATCCTGACGCTCGACCACCGCCCGGTCCACGTCCCCCACGACCTCGCGGGCGCCACGTCCCTGGCCCTCTCGCACGCCCTGCCCGCCCCGGACACCCCCTGGCGGGCCATTCCCCCGCTCCCCGTGCAGCGGCACGCCCGCACGGCCCTGCTCCGCGCCGGGATGCCCCTGGTGGCCGTGGCCGCACTGGCCGACCACCTCATCGCCCCGGTCGCCCGCCGCACGCGTTTCGCCAACACCTACCGGGTCATCGCCCGCAAGGCTCCGTAGCCCGGGGGGAGGGGGGAGCCGCGGGGTCCCGGTCAGCCCCGCAGCACCACAGCCTGCCCCGCCACCACCAGCAGCACGTGCTCGCACTCGTCCGCGAACCCCGCGTTCAGCCGCCCGAGTTCGTCCCGGTAGCGCCGCCCCGACGCCGTCGACGGCACGATCCCCGACCCCACCTCGTTCGACACGGCCACCACGGTCCGCCGGGTGACCCGCACGGCCTCCGTGAGCTCCCGCACCCGCTCCCGCAGCACCTTCTCCCCCCGCTCCGCCCACACCGCGTCGTCCCACGCCCCGGCGGCGTCCATCGCGTCGGTCAGCCACAACGACAGACAGTCGACGAGCAGGGGCGGGCCCTCCGCCTCCAGCAACGGCACGAGATCGCAGGTCTCCACCGTCTGCCACGACCCCGGCCGCCGCTCCCGGTGGGCCGACACCCGCGAGGACCACTCCGTGTCGCCGTTGCGGGACCCGCCCGTGGCCACGTACAGCACGTCCGGAAAGGCCTCCAGCCTCCGCTCGGCCTCCACCGACTTGCCCGACCGCGCCCCGCCCAGCACCAGCGTCCGCCGCGGCACGTCCGGTACCTCCTCGTACGCACCCACCACCAGCGTCGCCCCGTCCGGCACGGCCCGGGCCCCGGCCGCCGCGAGCCGCCGCCCGAGCTCCGGGCCGGGCGGCACGTCGTGGTCCAGGTGGACGGCGACCACGTCGGTGGTCGGCCCGATCGCCCCCACCGCCCGCAGCTTCGCCAGCGCGTCCGGCCGCCCCACGACGTCCGCCAGGACCATGTCGTACGGCTCGGCCGGCCCCGCCAGGCCCGCCGGCGCCCCGCCCGGCGGCAGGTACAGCAGCCGCTGCCCCTCCGGCCCCGTCACCGCGTACCCCGTGCCCGGCGCGTCCAGCGCCACCGCCCGCACCCGGTGCCCCGTCAGCAGCGTCAACTCCCGCCCGTCCGGCACCCGTCCGGGTTGCGGCAGCCCCGCGGGCACCTCGACCGCCGGCCCGTCGTGCGGATGCGACAGCAGCACCTGCCGGACACCGGTCAGGGACCGGCCCGCCCGCGCCGCCGCGAACGCCGCGCCCGGCGTCAGGTCGAGCAGCAGCGCCCCGTCCAGGAGCAGCGCGGTGGCCGCCCGCGCGTCGGGACCGAGGGCGGCCGCACAGGCCGCGCAGGGACAGTCGGGGCGGGGGAGGCCCGCGGGGGCGCCGGTGCCGAGCAGAGTCAGTTCCACGCCCCGATTCTCACCCGTGAGCATGGAACATGCGTGATGAAGACGCCTTTGAAGGGGCGCGGGCCGTATCGACATGCGGCTCCGCCGCGCGGGCGCGACCGGCCCACCACGACCCGCACACGCCCGATCACGCGTACTCCGCAAGGCCTATAACGCCCCACCCAGCGGAGCGCTTAGGCTCTGGACAGGAGCCGGACCAAGATCCGGCTTTTCGCTGTGCAGTGTGCTCACACATGGGAGGCGTACATGGCGGCATGGACGTGGCGGTTCGAGAAGACCGACGGGACGGAGGTCCAGCCCTCGGTGCCGCCGGAGGAGTTCCCCACCCAGGGGGACGCCGAGTCCTGGATCGGGGAGCACTGGAAGGCCCTTCAGGAGGGCGGTGCCGACCAGGTGCGGCTGTTCGAGGACGCCACGGAGATCTACGGGCCGATGAGTCTGCACGCGGCCGAGGCGTGAGCCCGGCAGGGGCGGGGGCCGTCGGCCCCCGCCCCTCTTCCGTGTGTCAGCCGCGCACGCCGCACAGGTGCAGCAGCGCCGCCACCCCGCGGTACGGATCCGTCCGCCCGGCCTTCTCCTCCACCGCGAGCAGCGTCTCCATGTCGGCCGGGACCTCCGCGCCGTCCGCCGCCGTGTCGGTGAACACCCGCACCCCGTACCAGGCGTGCAGCGGCGCCCCGATCCCCGCGAGCGTCGACGTCAGGTCCTTCAGCCGGTCGGCCCGTACGTCGAGGCCCAGCCGGGTGGGGGTCCCCCCGTTCGAGTCTGTTCGAGAATGGGGGAGGCAGGCGGTCGTGTCGAAGGCCGCCAGCGCCCCGGACCAGTCACCGGACAGGCCCGGCCGGATCGCGAGCGCGTCGCCGTTGCGCACGAGCAGCGACAGCAGCCCGCCGTGCGCCAGCATCCGGGCGAGGCCCGCCAGCAGCGGGTCGGGCTCCTCGACGTACATCAGGACGCCGTGGCACAGCACCACGTCGAAACTGCCCGGCAGGAAGTGCACACCGGTGTCCCGGCCGTCACCCTCGATGATCCGCATCCGCTCCCGGATGCCCTCCGGCTCACCGGCGAGCGACTCCCGGGCCGCGGCGACCATCGTCGCGTCCTGCTCCAGACCGGTCACCTGGTGCCCGGCCCGGGCCAGCCGCAGCGCCTGCGTGCCCAGGCCCATCCCCACGTCGAGCACCCGCAGCCGCCGGCCGACCGGGAACCGTCCCACTATCTGCTCGTCCAGCTGGCGGGCCACCAGCTCCTGCCGGACGACTTCGCGCAGCCCGCCCAGCTCGTCCAGCCAGGCATCCGCCGCACCCCTGGAGAACGGCGTCGTGGTCAGGGCCGTTCTCCGCGCTTGACCTGCGGCTTCGGCAGCCGGAGCCGACGCATCTGGAGGGAGCGCATCAGGGCGTAGGCGACGGCGCCGCGCCTGTTCTCACCCGCGAAACGCTCGGCCAGCTGCTTCTTCAGACGGAAGCCCGTGACGAACGAGTCGAGCACGATCAGCACGATCACCACGAGCCACAGCAGCAGCGCGATGTTCTGCAGCGCCGGCACCCGCACCATGCTCAGCACGAGGATGACCACGGCCATCGGCAGGAAGAACTCCGCGATGTTGAACCGCGAGTCGATGAAGTCACGCGCGAACCGGCGCACCGGCCCCTTGTCACGGGCGGGCAGGTAGCGCTCGTCGCCGCTGGCCAGCGCCTGGCGCTGCCGCTCCAGCGCGCTGCGGCGCTCCTCACGCTGCCGCTTGGCGGCCTCCTTGCGCGTCATCGACGTGTTGGCCACGCTGCGGCGCTGGCTCTGGGCCTGGCTGCGCTTCGGCGTGGGGCGGCCCTTGGGGGCCTGTGGGTCGCGGGGCTGCTTGGAGAAGTTCACCGGCGCCTTGTCGGCGTCCTGGGCCTTCTCATCCTTCGCACGGCTACGGAACACAAAACCCAAGGGTAAGGGCTTCCGGGCATGGACCCCAGCCCCGTGGGGAACGATCCGGCAACACCAGTCGTCAGTAAGGGGACAGAGGGGACGTCGCGTACGCCTCCGGATGTTCCCCGGGGTGTACGGCTCCGGTGACCCCGGGGACCACCTACTCCCTACGCCGGAGCGGGAGCGCACGCAGTCGTCCTTGGGGATGAGCGCATCCGTCCCCGAACAGTGCGGTAATGGATGCAGGGCCCGTACTGTGGGTTCTGTCGCTGGAGCTGGAACCGGAGTCGGTCAGAAGGGGGCGCGCGAAGCCCATGAGCGGTGTCATGAAGCGTATGGGGATGATCTTCCGCGCGAAGGCGAACAAGGCCCTTGACCGGGCCGAGGACCCGCGCGAGACCCTCGATTACTCGTACCAGAAGCAGCTGGAGCTGCTGCAGAAGGTCCGCCGCGGCGTCGCCGACGTGGCGACCTCCCGCAAGCGCCTGGAACTCCAGCTGAACCAGCTGCAGTCGCAGTCCGGCAAGCTGGAGGACCAGGGCCGCAAGGCGCTGGCGCTGGGCCGTGAGGACCTGGCCCGCGAGGCGCTCTCCCGCCGGGCCGCGCTCCAGCAGCAGGTGACCGACCTGGAGACCCAGCACGCGACGCTCCAGGGCGAGGAGGAGAAGCTCACCCTCGCGGCCCAGCGGCTCCAGGCCAAGGTCGACGCCTTCCGCACGAAGAAGGAGACGATCAAGGCCACGTACACGGCGGCCCAGGCACAGACCCGGATCGGCGAGGCCTTCTCCGGCATCTCCGAGGAGATGGGCGACGTCGGCCTGGCGATCCAGCGCGCCGAGGACAAGACGGCCCAGCTCCAGGCCCGCGCCGGCGCCATCGACGAGCTGCTCGCCTCCGGTGCCCTCGACGACCCCTCCGGCATGCACAAGGACGACATCCAGGCCGAGCTGGACCGGCTCTCCGGTGGTACGGATGTAGAGCTGGAGCTGCAGCGCATGAAGGCCGAGCTGGCCGGAGGCTCAAGCAGCGGGCAGCAGGCCCTCGAAGGTGGCACGAGCCAGCAGCAGTCCCAGCAGCAGCCGCAGGACACCCCGCGCTTCGACAAGCAGTAGGGGCCCACGCCTAGGAGGGCGACATGATCGTGCGGATCATGGGGGAGGGCCAGGTGAGCCTGGCCGACGGCCACCTCGCCGAGCTGAACAAGCTGGACGACGAACTCCTGGCGGAAATGGAGAACGGCGACGGCCCCGGCTTCCGCCGCACCCTCCAGGCCCTCCTGACAAGGGTCCGCGACCTCGGCGAGCCCCTCCCGGACGACTCCCTGGAACCGTCGGAACTGATCCTGCCCTCCCCGGACGCCACCTTGGAGGAGGTCAGGGAGCTCCTCAGCGACGACGGCCTGATTCCGGGTTAGTGGTCCGCGGGCAGTCTGGGCGCTGGGGGTGCCCCTGCTCGAAGAGCTTGGGGGAGGCACCCCGCTCCGCCGGGCTGCGGACCCACCCCACGCCAGCCACAGCGCCGAGCACCTCACACAGCCACTGCCGGCCCAGCTACCGTAAACACCCGTGAGCACCCTCGCGCGGGCCAAACACCAGGCCAAGGCGCACCCCCTGGCCCTGGACGCCGTCCTCGCCCTCGCCGTCCTGGTCTGCATGGTCGCCGGCTCCTTCGTGGAACCCCGGCACCGGGACAGCGTCAGCTGGGTCCTGCGCACCCCCGACCCGCTCAGCCTCCTCCTCATGACCCTCGGCGCCGCGGCCCTGGTCTTTCGCCGCCGCGCCCCCATGACGGTCCTCGCCCTCACCGGCACCCTCTCCGTCATCGAGTCCGTCACCGGCGACCCCCGCACCCCCGTCGCGATGTCCGCCGTCATCGCGCTCTACACCGTCGCCTCCACCACCGACCGCCCCACCACCTGGCGCGTCGGCCTGCTCACCATGACCGTGCTGACCGGCGCCGCCATGGCCGCGGGCCCCCTGCCCTGGTACGCCCAGGAGAACCTCGGCATCTTCGCCTGGACCGGCATCGGCGCCACGGCCGGCGACGCCGTCCGCAGCCGCCGCGCCTTCGTCCAGGCGATCAGGGAACGCGCCGAGAAGGCGGAACGCACCCGTGAGGAGGAGGCCCGCCGCCGGGTCGCCGAGGAACGCCTGCGCATCGCCCGGGACCTGCACGATGTCGTCGCCCACCACATCGCCCTGGTCAACGTGCAGGCCGGGGTCGCCGCCCATGTCATGGACAAGCGCCCCGACCAGGCCAAGGAGGCCCTCGCGCACGTCCGCGAGGCCAGCCGCTCCGCGCTCAACGAACTGCGCGCCACCGTCGGCCTGCTCCGGCAGTCCGGCGACCCGGAGGCCCCGACCGAACCGGCCCCCGGTCTGGACCGCCTCGACGAACTCACCGGCACCTTCCGCAGCGCCGGCCTGCACATCGAGGTCGCCCGCGCCGACCAGGGCACCAGCCTCCCCGCGGCCGTCGACCTGGCCGCCTACCGGATCATCCAGGAGGCCCTCACCAACGTGCAGAAGCACGCCGGGTCCCAGGCCAAGGCGGAGGTCAGCGTCGTCCGTGTCGGACCGAACATCGAGATCACCGTGCTCGACGACGGCAGCGGCGAGCACGAGACCCAGGACGGCGGCGGCCACGGGCTGCTCGGCATGCGCGAGCGTGTCACCGCCCTGCGCGGCACCCTCACCACCGGTCCCCGCTACGGCGGCGGCTTCCGCGTCCATGCCATCCTGCCGGTCAAGAACCGCACACCGACCGGGGAGGACCCCGCATGACCATCCGTGTCCTGCTCGCCGACGACCAGGCGCTCCTGCGCAGCGCCTTCCGCGTGCTCGTCGACTCCGAGCCCGACATGGAGGTGGTCGGCGAGGCCTCCGACGGCGCGGAAGCAGTCCGGCTGGCGAAGGAACAGCGGGCCGACGTCGTCCTCATGGACATCCGCATGCCCGGCACCGACGGTCTCGCCGCGACCCGCATGATCAGCGCGGACCCCGACCTCGCCGACGTCCGGGTGGTCATCCTGACGACGTTCGAGGTGGACGACTACGTCGTGCAGTCGCTGCGCGCCGGCGCCTCCGGCTTCCTCGGCAAGGGCTCCGAGCCCGAGGAACTGCTGAACGCCATCCGCATCGCGGCCGGCGGCCAGGCCCTGCTCTCCCCGGCGGCCACCACGGGTCTGATCGCCCGGTTCCTCGCCACGGACGACCCGGCCGACGGCGACAGCGACCCGGCTCGCGGCGAACGGCTCGACTCGCTCACCGTCCGGGAGCGCGAGGTGCTCGTCCAGGTCGCCGGCGGGCACTCCAACGACGAGATCGCCGAGCGCCTCGAAGTCAGCCCGCTGACCGTGAAGACGCACGTCAACCGGGCCATGGCCAAGCTCGGCGCCCGGGACCGCGCCCAGCTCGTGGTGACCGCGTACGAGTCCGGACTGGTCCGTCCGAGGGTGGAGTGAGCTCTACCCGGGCGTACTGCGGCCGGAGTATGCGCCGCATAAGGAAATGGACCTGGGGCTTACGAAACACCGTTCCCCGATGGCTCAGGGTGTAGGGGCGGGCGCTCATCTGCGCGCCCGCTGCCGCTTCTGCCGTTAAACAGAAGAGAGACCCTCACCCATGTCCTGGCTGTCGAGATTCAGCCTCGCGCAACGGGCCCTGATAGGGCTGATGTCGATCATCGCGCTCGTCTTCGGGGCGATCGCGATACCCCAGCTCAAGCAGCAGCTGCTGCCCACCATCGAACTGCCCATGGTGTCCGTGCTGGCGCCTTACCAGGGCGCGTCCCCGGACGTGGTCGAGAAGCAGGTCGTCGAACCCATCGAGGACACCCTCGAAGCCGTCGACGGCATCAGCGGCGTCACCTCCACCGCCAGTGAGGGCAACGCCGTGATCATGGCGTCCTTCGACTACGGCAACGACACGAAGCAGCTGGTCGCCGACGTCCAGCAGGCCGTCAACCGGGCCCGCGTCCAGCTCCCGGACGACGTCGACCCGCAGGTGGTCGCCGGCTCCACGGACGACATCCCGACCGTCGTCCTCGCCGTCACCTCCGGCCGCGACCAGCAGGCCCTGGCCGACCAGCTCGACAAGACCGTCGTGCCGGACCTGAAGAGCATCGACGGCGTCGGCCAGGTCACCGTCGACGGTGTGCGCGACCTCCAGGTCACCGTCACGCCCGACGACGCCAAGCTGGCCAAGGCCGGTCTGACCTCGCAGTCCCTCTCCCAGGCGCTCCAGGCGGGCGGCGCGACCGTCCCGGCCGGCTCCTTCGACGAGGACGGCGCCAACCGCACCGTGCAGGTCGGCGGCGGCTTCACCTCGATCGAGCAGATCAAGGACCTGATGGTCACGGGCGAGCCGGGCAAGGGCAAGCCGGTGCGCCTCGGCGACGTCGCGACGGTGAAGCAGCAGGAGGCCACGGCCGACTCCATCACCCGCACCGACGGCAAGCCCAGCCTCGCCGTCGCCGTGACGATGGACCGCGACGGCAGCGCGGTCGCCATCTCCGACGCCGTCCAGGACAAGCTCCCGGACCTGCGCAAGGACCTCGGCTCCGGCGTCGGCCTCACGGTCGTCAGCGACCAGGGTCCGGCCGTGTCCAAGTCCATCAAGGGCCTGACCACCGAGGGCGCCCTCGGTCTGCTCTTCGCCGTCCTGGTGATCCTGGTCTTCCTGGCCTCTATCCGCTCGACCCTCGTGACCGCGGTGTCCATCCCGCTGTCCGTCGTCCTCGCCCTGATCGTGCTGTGGACGCGTGACCTGTCGCTGAACGTCCTGACGCTGGGCGCTCTGACGATCGCCATCGGCCGGGTCGTCGACGACTCGATCGTGGTCCTGGAGAACATCAAGCGGCACCTCGGCTACGGCGAGGAGCGCCACTCGGCGATCCTCCAGGCCGTCCGCGAGGTCGCCGGCGCGGTGACGTCCTCGACGCTCACCACGGTCGCGGTGTTCCTGCCGATCGGCCTGGTCGGCGGCATGGTGGGCGAGCTGTTCGGCTCGTTCAGCCTCACGGTCACGGCCGCGCTGCTGGCGTCCCTCCTCGTCTCCCTCACGGTCGTACCGGTCCTGTCGTACTGGTTCCTGCGGCCCCCCAAGGGCACCCCCGAGGACGCGGACGAGGCGCGCCGGATCGCGGAGGAGAAGGAGGCCAGGAGCCGTCTCCAGCGCATCTACGTCCCGGTCCTGCGCTTCGCGACCCGCCGCCGCCTCACCAGCGTGGCCATCGCGATCGTCGTCCTGGTCGGCACGTTCGGCATGGCGCCGCTGCTGAAGACGAACTTCTTCGACCAGGGCGAGCAGGAAGTCCTCACCGTCAAGCAGGAACTCAAGCCCGGCACCAGCCTGGCGGCCACCGACGCCCAGGCGAAGAAGGTCGAGAAGCTGCTCGCCGGCACCGAGGGCGTCAAGGACTACCAGGTCACGATCGGCTCGTCCGGCTTCATGGCGGCCTTCGGCGGCGGCACGGACAGCAACCAGGCCTCGTACCAGGTCATGATCGACGACTCGGCGTCCCACGCGGACGTGCAGGACAGCATCGAGAAGGGCCTCGCCGGGCTGAAGGGCATCGGCACGACCACCGTCGCCGCCGGTGACGGCTTCGGCAGCCAGGACCTCAGCGTGGTCGTGAAGGCCGCCGACGCGGGCGTGCTGCGCACGGCGTCCGAGGAGGTCCGCAAGACGGTCGCCTCCCTCGACGACGTCACGGACGTCGCCAGCGACCTCGCGACCAGCGTGCCGCGCATCTCGGTCAAGGCCAACGACAAGGCGGCCGCGGCCGGCTTCAACGACCAGACGCTCGGCGCCGCCGTCGCCCAGGCCGTTCGCGGCACCACCGCGGCCAAGGCGGTCCTCGACGACACCGAGCGCGACGTCGTCATCCGCTCGGCGAAGCCCGCCACGACCCTGGAGCAGCTCCAGGACCTGCGTCTGGGCGGCAAGGTCAAGCTCGGCGACATCGCCACGGTGAAGGTGGTCGACGGCCCGGTCTCGATGACCCGCATCGACGGCCAGCGCGCCGCCACCATCACCGCGAAGCCGACCGGCGACAACACCGGCGCGGTCAGCACCCAGCTCCAGTCGAAGATCGACGCGCTGAAGCTCCCGGACGGCGCGACGGCCTCGATCGGCGGTGTCTCCGAGGACCAGGACGAGGCGTTCGCCAACCTGGGCCTGGCGATGCTGGCGGCCATCGCGATCGTCTTCATGCTGCTGGTCGGCACCTTCAAGTCCCTCGTCCAGCCGCTGATCCTGCTCGTCTCCATCCCGTTCGCGGCCACGGGCGCCATCGGCCTGCTGATCGCCACCGGCACCCCGATGGGCGTCCCGGCCATGATCGGCATGCTGATGCTGATCGGCATCGTGGTGACGAACGCGATCGTGCTGATCGACCTGATCAACCAGTACCGCAAGCAGGGCCACGGCGTCGTCGAGGCCGTGATCGAGGGTGGCCGGCACCGGCTGCGCCCGATCCTCATGACCGCCCTGGCGACGATCTTCGCCCTGCTGCCCATGGCCCTCGGCATCACCGGCGAGGGCGGCTTCATCGCCCAGCCGCTGGCCGTGGTCGTGATCGGCGGCCTGGTCACGTCGACGCTGCTGACGCTGCTGCTGGTCCCGACGCTGTACGCGATGTTCGAACTCCGCAAGGAGCGCCGGGCGAAGAAGCGCGCGGCGAAGAAGGGCCTCCCGGCCCAGCGCACGGACGCGGCGGAGCCGGAGCACGCGGGCGTGTGACGGCCTGACCCGGCGGCGGCCGGGCACCGGACCTTCCCGGCCGGGGCCCGGCCGCCGCCTCGTCCCGTTACGTATCCTGTGGCCCGAACGGCTTTACGGGGGAAGGGGATTCGGGCGTGCCGCTGCACAGCGAGGACCCGAAGTCGGTCGGCGGCTACCGGCTGTTCGACCGGCTCGGGGCCGGGGGCATGGGCGTCGTCTACCGGGCCAGGGCGCGTTCGGGCCGTGACGTGGCCATCAAGGTCGTCCACGCCCAGTACGCCGCGGACCCCGTCTTCCGGGCCCGGTTCCGGCAGGAGATCGCGGCGGTCCGCAAGGTCAGCGGAGCCTTCACGGCACCCGTCCTGGACGCGGACCCCGAGGCGCCCCGGCCCTGGATGGCCACCCAGTACGTGCCCGGGCCCTCGCTCGCCCGGCGGATCCGCGACCGCGGCGCCCTGCCGGACGCCGAACTGCGCGGGCTGGCCCTGGGCCTGGTGGAGGCCCTGCGCGACATCCACCGGGCAGGGGTGGTGCACCGGGACCTGAAGCCGGCCAATGTCCTGCTGGCCGAAGACGGCCCGCGCGTCATCGACTTCGGCATCTCCCGCGCGGCGGAGAACCACCAGACGCTGACCGAGACCGGCCAGATGATCGGCACACCGCCCTTCATGTCCCCCGAACAGCTCGTCGACGCCCGCGCGGTCGGCCCGGCGTCGGACGTCTTCTCCCTCGGGGCACTGCTGGTGTACTCCGTCACCGGACGCGGCCCCTTCGACGCGGACAGCCCCTATCTGACGGCGTACCGGGTGGTGCACGACGAACCCGTGCTGACGGGCATCGACGGGCCGCTGCGCCGGCTGCTGGAGCGCTGCCTGGCCAAGGAGCCCGCGGACCGGCCCGGACTCGACGAGCTGGCCCGGGAGCTGGCCGCCGTCCTGCCCGAGCCGGCGGACGGCGACCCGGCCACCATGCCCCTGCGCGCGGACAGGCTCCCGGCCGTCGAGCCCGCCCACCCCGCGACCGTGGCGGACCCGCCGGACCCCGTCCGCCCCCGCCGCCGCGTCCGCCCGCTGCTCGCCGCGACGGGCACGGTCGGCGCCGCCGTCCTCGGCCTGACGGCCTATCTGACGCTCGGCCCCGGCTGGGCGCAGAGCGCGGACCGGGAGGGGGCCTCTCCGTCCGCGAACGCCCGGTGGGCGGCGCCGCCGGCCGGCTGGAAGCCCTGGCAGACGACCGTGTACGAGACGGCCGGGCGCGGTGTGCGCAAGGCGCAGCAGCCGCAGAGCGGCGGGCTGCGGGGCGGTCCGGCGTGTAAGACGTACGAGGGGGCCGTCTACTGCGCGGGCGACGGGATCCTCCCCGTCCGCCTGGACGGGAAGACGGGCGAGACCGTCTGGCGCGCCGGCCCGGCGGCGGCCGTCACCGGCGACGACCTCTCCAGGTTCGAGATCCTGACCGTCCGGGACGACACCGTCCTGGTGCAGCAGGAGCCCCCGGGTGAAGGGGCGACCCGGGTCTTCGCGTTCGACACCGGCACCGGCGAACGGCTCTGGGACCGCGCGGTGAACGACGGGCGGGCGGAGGTGGCCTTCAACGGCGGCATCGTCGTGATCCCGGAAGGCGACGGCACCTCGGTGACGGCCCGCTCGATCCGCACCGGCGCCCCGCGCTGGACGGAACGGCTGCCCGCGAAGCACCTCTGCGGGACCAGGCAGGTGGCCGGGAAGCTGTGGCTGGAGTGCACCTCGGAGGAGAGACCGGAGAACGGTTTCGTCATGCAACTGCACCCGGCCGACGGCCCGGCGCGCCGGCTGAGCGTGCCCCACCAGGTCGGCGGGCTGCTCGGCGCCTTCGACGGCCGGCTCCTGTTCCTGGACCTGACCCAGGACGAGGACGGGAACATCCTCATGGGGGAGGACGCGCCCTATGCGGCGATCCGGCTCGTTGACCCCGGCACCGGTGCGCAGAGCACGACGAAGCTGGCCGAGGAGTACGAGGGGGAGGTGACGCTGGCGGACGGCACCCTGTGGTTCGCCACCGCCAGCGGACGCGTCACCGCCGTGTCCGCCCGCACGGGCAAGCCCCTGTGGCAGACCCCGACCAGCCTGGAACAGCCGGGCGAGGCGACGTACGACCCACGGACCCGGGCCGTGTACCTCGCCAGTGCCAGCGGACGCGTCGGAGCGCTCGACGCGAAGAACGGCACGCTGCTGTGGGACACGCAGCCGAGGGCCCAGAGCAACGCCACCGACTGGGGCGCCACTCCGGTGCGGCTCCTCGAAGGCGCCCTCGTCGCGACCACCCCCGGCGGCAGCGTCTTCAGCCTCGACCCCGCGCACCCCGGGCGGAAACCGCGCTCGGGGTGACGACGGACGGGACCGGGGTTACGGCAGCGCCAGCATCCGCTCCAGGGCCAGCTTCGCGAACGCCTCCGTCTCCTTGTCCACCTCGATGCGGTTGACGAGGTTGCCCTCGGCCAGGGACTCCAGGGCCCAGACCAGGTGGGGGAGGTCGATGCGGTTCATGGTCGAGCAGAAGCAGACCGTCTTGTCGAGGAAGACGATCTCCTTGCCCTCCGGCGCGAAACGGTTCGCCAGGCGGCGGACCAGGTTCAGCTCCGTGCCGATGGCCCACTTGGAGCCGGCCGGCGCGGCCTCCAGGGCCTTGATGATGTACTCCGTCGAACCGACGTAGTCCGCCGCGGCCACGACCTCGTGCTTGCACTCGGGGTGCACCAGGACGTTCACACCCGGGATGCGCTCGCGCACGTCGTTCACCGAGTCCAGGCTGAAGCGGCCGTGCACCGAGCAGTGGCCGCGCCACAGGATCATCTTCGCCGCGCGCAGCTCGTCGGCCGTCAGGCCGCCGTTCGGCCGGTGCGGGTTGTAGACGACGCAGTCCTCCAGGGACATGCCCATGTCGCGCACGGCGGTGTTGCGCCCGAGGTGCTGGTCGGGCAGGAAGAGCACCTTCTCGCCCTGCTCGAACGCCCAGTCCAGGGCCCGCTTGGCGTTGGACGAGGTACAGATCGTGCCGCCGTGCTTGCCCGTGAAGGCCTTGATGTCGGCGGAGGAGTTCATGTACGAGACGGGCACGACCTGCTCGGCTATCCCGGCCTCGGTCAGCACGTCCCAGCACTCGGCGACCTGCTCGGCCGTCGCCATGTCGGCCATCGAGCAGCCGGCGGCGAGGTCGGGCAGGACGACCTTCTGGTCGTCGGACGTCAGGATGTCCGCGGACTCCGCCATGAAGTGCACGCCGCAGAACACGATGTACTCGGCCTCCGGGCGGGCGGCCGCGTCGCGGGCCAGCTTGAACGAGTCACCCGTCACGTCGGCGAACTGGATGACCTCGTCGCGCTGGTAGTGGTGGCCGAGCACGAAGACCTTGTCCCCGAGCTTCTCCTTCGCCTTGCGGGCGCGCTCCACCAGGTCCGGGTCGGACGGCGAGGGCAGGTCGCCGGGACACTCCACACCGCGCTCGCTCTTCGGGTCGGCCTCACGGCCGAGGAGCAGCAGGGCGAGGGGCGTCGGCTGTACGTCGAGCTCCTGGGTCTGGGCGGTGGTCACGACACGCACCCTTTCTGTTTCTGCGACTTTTCGTCGATTTGACGCTATCTATCATAACCGCTTCACGTCACTTTGACGATGGCCATAGCGTCTGTGTGACGTGAATCCCGGTGGGCCGCCGTTCATTCCCGGGAAGACCCGCAAAGAGCCGTTTTCCGGTTCCCGGCGCGTGTGCGAGCATGAAAAGGAGCCGAGAACGCGCGACCGGCCCCGGAATGAATCCGAGGCCCCGCCGGTTGGAACCGTCGGCAAGCAGTCTCCGTACAACCCGGGAGAGATGTAGATGTCCGTATCGGACGAGACCAGCACCGTCACCGACGGCATCATCCTGACCGACGCCGCCGCGTCCAAGGTCAAGGCGCTGCTCGACCAGGAAGGCCGCGAGGACCTCGCGCTGCGGGTCGCCGTCCAGCCCGGCGGCTGCTCGGGCCTGCGCTACCAGCTCTTCTTCGACGAGCGCGCCCTCGACGGCGACGTCGAGAAGGACTTCGGCGGTGTGAAGGTCGTCACCGACCGCATGAGCGCCCCGTACCTGGGCGGTGCCACGATCGACTTCGTGGACACCATCGAGAAGCAGGGCTTCACGATCGACAACCCCAACGCGACGGGCTCCTGCGCCTGCGGCGACTCCTTCAGCTGAGCCTGCCGAGCCGCCACCGGCGGCCGCGGACACGACGAAGGCGGCGGCCCCCTCCGACGGGGCCGCCGCCTTCGTGCCGTACGGCCGCTCCTACCGCTCCTGGGTGGGCGGAGCCGGCAGCCGCGCGCCCTCCTTGGCCAGCGGCACCGCCTTGCCGTCCGCGTCGACGACCGCCCGGTCACCGAGCGGCTCGTCCAGCTGCACGGTCTCCTGGAACTGCTTGGCGATCATGACGCAGATCTTGTCCGGCCACGGGGTCGACGTCACGGTGACCGTCACCTCGTCGCCCTTCTCGCTCGCCTTCACGTCGTAGTCCGCGCACACCCCGCCCGTGAAGGTCACCGTCAGCTCCGCGCCCTCGGCCCGGTAGCCGTCCACCTTCACCTCGCGCGGACCGGGAGCCGACGTCGGCTGGTCACTCGGCTCGCTCGGCTCGGGAGAGGCCAGGAACTTCGGCTCCACCGCCGGGTACGTCACCGTGAACGGGTCCTTCGCGCCCGGCGCCGTCACCTCGAACAGCCAGGACGGCACCAGCGCCTGCTGCCCGTCCACGACGTGCGCGGCCAGCCCGAACACCGCGTTCTCGACCGTGACCGTGTCCTGCTGAGGAGTGCCGCTCGACGGCTGCTCGCAGGGCTGCTCCAGCCGGTCCTTCAGCGGCACGGGGCTGGCGCAGTCGCCGATGCCCATCCGGGGATCGCTCTTCGGCTGCCCGTTCATCAGCTCCAGCGCCTTCTCGGCGCCGATCACGGGGTACGTGTCGCCCTTCACCGGCGTTTTCAGCTGGCCGCTGCCGCCGACGACCTCGCCGTCCGAGCCGACCGTGACCCCGGTCGTCCAGCCGTGCGTCGGCAGTCCGCCGACCTCGGGAGCGGCGTTCACCACCCGCTGGGCCCCCATGACCTGGCTCGCGTCGACCTTCGCGTCGTCCTGACCCACCGCCTTCAGCACGGGCGCGGCGGCCTTCTCCGCCGCCTCCTCGCTCACCGGCGTGCCGCCGGTCCGCGGGGCGGTGCAGGTGTCGGTGCCCTTGCAGTTGTCGGTGCCCGGGGCGTACCGGCTGAAGGTCCAGGCCCCCGGCGCCTGCCGGTTCACCTGAAGGCTCGGGCCCGACCCGTCCTGGCCCCCGATCTTCCAGGCCTCGCCCTGCGCCACGGGCGGCCCGTCGAGCCCAAGGGCCTTCGCCAGCCGGGCCACCTCCTCCTTCGTGACCTCGCCCCGCGCCCGGTACACCGGCGCCTTGCCGGGACCGTCGGGCAGCGTGCCGTCGACCTTGTACGTGGCGCCGTAGGGATTGGGCTCGCCGGGTGCGATGCCGTTGCCGCCGTCCGCCGTGGACTCCGAGTAGCCGTCGAGTGCGAGCGGCGGGGGAGTGTCGTCCCCGCCGGGCGCACCGGACGTCGTACCGCCGCCCGCCCCGCTGGACGCGTTGGAGGCGAGCCAGGCCCCGCCGCCGCCGATCAGCAGCACGGCGGCGGCGACGGAGGCGATGATCGCGGGCGTACGGGGACGGCCACCGCCGTGCCGGACCAGGTCCTCTTCGTCCCGGGGGAGGTCACCCACCGGCGCCGGGGCGGCATCGGGGCGGGCTTCTTCCGCGGCGTCCCCGGCGACTTCGCCGTCCGGGGCCGGGCCCGGGACCGGCTCGGCGTCGTCCTGCGAGTCTCCGGGCGTACCGGTGGTCCCGGCTTCCGGCGTACCCGGCTCGTCGGCTGCCGGGGCCGCCTCGCCCTCGCTGCCCCCATCGGCCCCGGCGTTCTCACCCTGTGCCTCAGGAACCTCGGCTGCCTCAGTGACCTCGGGTGTCTCGTCGGAGTCAGCGGCCTCCGCGGCCTTGGGTGTCTCGTCGGAGTCAGCGGCACCCGGCGACACGTTGGCCTCGGCAGGCACCTCGACCTCCGGGGCGTCGGCGGTGGCGCCGTCCGCCGCCCTGGCGTCGTCGTCGTTGTCGGGTCGCTCGGTGTTCACCGCATCGCTCCTTCGGCTGCACAGCTGTCCCATGGGACCCGGCCCGTCACCTACGGGCCCGCTGGAGGGTCGTATCCCGCCTCCCCTTTACGGGGGACAGCGATGGGACGCAGCGGGGGAGCACACGGTTCCCGTGTGTGCGCCGTTCAGTCCCCGTAGTCCTCCATGGCGTCGAGCAGCCGCGCCGACGCGGGGGGTACGGACACGCCGTGGATCAGGGCCGGGGAGACCGGCCGCGAGGCGACCCGGTCGGGGACCGCCCAGTGCGGAGCCATCCGTGCCCCGTCCCCGGCGAGCGACGCCAGATCGCCTTCGAGATCGACCGGAACGGGTGCATGGAGCTTGAGGTTCGTCATAGCGGCACCGTATGCACGGTCGAGCTCACGGAGAAAGATCTACTATCGGGTAGTTTCGATGCCTTCAGAGCCGCCCCGCCCACCCGATAGCGTGAACTGTCAAGGTCCGCCTCCCTCAGGAGAATCCACGCCGTGCGCATCGCAGTCACCGGCTCCATCGCCACCGACCACCTCATGACCTTCCCCGGCCGCTTCGCCGACCAGCTCGTAGCGGACCAGCTGCACACGGTCTCGCTGTCGTTCCTGGTCGACAAGCTCGACGTCCGCCGCGGCGGCGTCGCCGCGAACATCGCCTTCGGCATGGGTCAGCTCGGCACCCGCCCGATCCTGGTCGGCGCCGCGGGCGCGGACTTCGACGAGTACCGCGCCTGGCTGGAGCGGCACGGCGTCGACACCGACTCGGTCCGTATCTCCGACACGCTGCACACCGCCCGCTTCGTGTGCACGACCGACGCCGACCACAACCAGATCGGCTCCTTCTACACCGGCGCCATGAGCGAGGCCCGCCTCATCGAGTTGAAGACCGTCGCCGACCGCGTCGGTGGCCTCGACCTGGTCTCCATCGGCGCCGACGACCCCGAGGCCATGCTCCGCCACACCGAGGAGTGCCGCTCCCGGTCCATCCCGTTCGCCGCCGACTTCTCCCAGCAGATCGCCCGGATGAACGGCGAGGAGATCCGCATCCTGCTGGACGGGGCCACGTACCTCTTCTCCAACGAGTACGAGAAGGGCCTCATCGAGACCAAGACCGGCTGGAGCGACGAGGAGATCCTGTCCCGCGTGGGCCACCGCGTCACCACCCTCGGCGCGCGCGGCGTACGCATCGAGCGGGCCGGCGAGGACCCGATCGAGGTCGGCACACCGGACGAGGAGCGCAAGGCCGACCCCACGGGCGTCGGCGACGCGTTCCGAGCGGGCTTCATGTCGGGCCTGGCCTGGGGCGTCTCCCTGGAGCGTGCCGCGCAGATCGGCTGCATGCTGGCGACCCTCGTCATCGAGACGGTGGGGACGCAGGAGTACCAGCTGCGGCGCGGGCACTTCATGGAGCGGTTCACGAAGGCGTACGGGGACGAGGCCGCGGAAGAGGTCCGGGGGCATCTGGGCTGATGTGCCGTCCGCGGGGGCGTGGGGGGGGGGGGGGGCCCCCCGGGGGCGCCCCCCGGGGGCCCCCCCCCCCCCCCCCCCGGGAGACACCCCCCCCCCCCCCCCCCGCACCCCGGCCCCCCAAGACACCCCGGCCACCCCCCCCAAAACC
>NZ_JACHGV010000001.1:428185-1134049 GCF_014202475.1 Streptomyces paradoxus | reverse complement strand
AGATCCGTGGGTTCCGGATCGAGCCGGGTGAGGTGCAGGCGGTCGTCGCCGGCCACCCGCAGGTGGCCCAGGCCGCCGTCGTCGCCCGCGAGGACGTGCCGGGCGACAAGCGCCTGGTCGCCTATGTCGTCGCGGCTGAAGGCGTCGATGCAGGTGAACTGGTGCAGGGAGTACGCCAGTTCGTCATGGGCCAGCTGCCGGAGTACATGGTGCCGTCGGCGGTGGTGGTCCTGGAGACGCTGCCGTTGTCGGTGAACGGGAAGCTGGACCGCAAGGCGCTGCCCGCTCCGGAGTACGCCACCGGTTCCGGCCGCGGTCCCTCCACGGTCCGCGAGGAGATCCTGTGCGCGGCGTTCGCCGAGGTCCTTGGCGTGGACAGTGTCGGTGTCGATGACAGTTTCTTCGCTTTGGGCGGTCACTCGCTTCTGGCGATCCGGCTGGTGGAGATCCTGCGCACCCACGGGGTGACCATCTCTACCCGCGCGCTGTTCGAGGCGCCGACCGTGGCGGGGCTCGCTGCCGCGGCCGGGGCCGAGCAGGTCGAGGTGCCGCCCAACGCCATCCCGCAGGGCGCGCAGGCGATCACACCCGACATGCTCCCGCTGGTGGATCTGACCGTTGAGGAGATCGATCGGATCGTTGCCACGGTCGAGGGCGGCGCTGCCAACGTCGCCGACATCTACCCGCTGGCCCCTCTCCAGGAAGGTCTGCTCTTCCACCACCTCCTCGCCGACGGCGGCGAGGACGCCTACGTCATGCCGACGGTGCTGGAGTTCGACTCCCGTGAGCGGCTCGACGCCTTCACCGACGCCCTCCAGCAGGTCGTGGACCGGCACGACATCCTGCGCACCGGGATCGTGTGGGAAGGCCTGAGCGAGCCGGTGCAGGTCGTACGGCGCAACGCCCGACTGCCCGTCGAGGAAGTCGAACTCGACCCGCGTGGTGCCGAGCCGGCGGAGGACCTGGTCGTGCTGGCCGGTTCTCGCATGGACTTGAGCAGGGCGCCACTGATCGGGCTGCACGTGGCGGCGGTGGCCGGTGGTGACCGGTGGCTCGCGCTGTTCCGGGCGCACCACATGGTGCAGGACCACACTGCCGTCGTGGTGTTGCTTGAGGAAGTGCAGGCGGTGCTCGCCGGGCGGGCTGCGGAGCTGCCCGAGCCGCTGCCCTTCCGCACCTTCGTCGCCCAGGCGCGCGCCGGGCGCGAGAGCGGGAAGCACGAGGCGTTCTTCGCCGACCTGCTGGGAGACGTCACCGAGCCCACCGCCCCGTTCGGACAGGTGGACGCACGGGGTGACGGCGCGGGCGTGGTGCGGGCCGGGGTGACGTTCCCGGACGAACTGAGCGGACGGCTGCGTGAGGTGGCGCGGCGCATCGGCGCCAGCCCTGCCACCGTGATGCACCTGGCGTGGGCGCGGGTCCTCGCAGCGGTCAGCGGCCGCGACGACGTGGTCTTCGGCACCGTCCTGTTCGGACGCATGAACGCCGGGGCCGGGTCGGACCGGGTCGCCGGTCCGTTCATGAACATGCTGCCGGTGCGGGCACGCCTGGGCGACGGCACGGGCGTCCTTGAGGCGGTGCAGGGCATGCGTGGTCAGCTCGCGGCGCTCCTCGAGCACGAGCACGCGCCGCTCGCCGTGGCGCAGCGGGCGAGTGGAGTGTCCGCTGACGTACCGCTGTTCACCTCGATGTTCAACTACCGGCACGAAGGTGGTCGTGCCGCAACCCGGATCGCGGCAGCGCAGGAGGGGCAGCAGCAGGGCCTGGACGGGGTCAGGACGGTGCTGGTCGTCGACCGGACCAACTACCCGCTCTCGGTCGCCGTCGACGACGACGGCGCCCGGCTGCGGGTGGTCGTCGACGCGGTCGCCCCGATCGACCCACTGACCGTCGGGACGCTCGTCCGCACGACGGCCGAGACCCTGGCAGCCGCGCTGGAAGAGGCGCTCGACGGCGGCCCCGACGCGCCGCTGAGCGGCATCCGCGTGCTCGACGACGCCCAGCGCCACCAGGTGGTCACCGCGTGGAACGACACCGCGGCCGCGATGCCGACGGCGTCGGTGACCGAGCTGTTCGAGGAGCAGACGGCCCGTACCCCGGACGCCGTCGCGATCGTGGCGGACGGCGCCGAGGTTTCTTACGCCGAGCTGGACGCGCGGGCCAACCGGCTTGCGCACCACCTCGTCGGGCAGGGCGTGGGCCCTGAGTCGCTCGTCGGACTGTGCCTGCCGCGCGGCGTCGACATGGTCGTCGCGATCCTCGCCGCATGGAAGGCCGGCGCCGGATACCTCCCGATCGATCCGGAGTACCCGGCCGAGCGCGTCGCCTTCATGCTCGCGGACAGCGGCGTCGCGGTCCTGCTGAGCGAGGAGGAGGTGCTCGACGAGCTGCCGGCGGGACGGGTCCGCGCCCTGGCCGTGGACGACCCGCTGGTCGCCGCCGCGGTGGGCGCCTGCCCGGACACCCCGCCGGGGGTGTGCGGAGGGCCGGACGGCCTGGCGTACGTCATCTACACCTCCGGCTCCACCGGTCGCCCGAAGGGCGTCGCGGTCACCCACGGCGGCCTGACGAACTACGTCGTGTGGGCGAGCAAGGCGTACGGGATGCAGGACGGAGGCGGGGCGCCACTGCACTCCTCGCTGGCGTTCGACCTCACCGTGACCAGCGTGCTGGTGCCGCTGGTGTCAGGCTCCACGGTGGTGGTGAGCCAGGACGGCGGTGCCGAGGGGCTCGCGTCGCTGATCGGCACCGGCGGCGGCTTCGGGCTGATGAAGCTGGTGCCCGCGCATCTGCCGCTGCTGACCGAGCTGGCGCCGGATGACCGGCTTCCGGGGGCGGCGCGCAAGGTGATCGTCGGAGGCGAGGTACTGACCGGCGCCGTCGTCCGCTCCTGGCTGGAGCGGGCGCCCCGCTCGGTCGTCGTCAACGAGTACGGGCCGACCGAGACAGTGGTCGGGTGCACCGTCTTCGAGGTGATGGAGGGCCAGGACGTCGGCGAGTCGGTGCCGATCGGCAGGCCCAACGCCAACACCCGGGTCTATGTGCTCGACGGGACGCTTCAGCCGGTGGTCCCCGGAGTCGAGGGGGAGCTGTATATCGCCGGGGCGCAGGTGGCCCGGGGCTATGTGCGGCGGCCCGGTCTGACGAGTGAGCGTTTCGTGGCCTGTCCGTTCGGTGGTGCGGCGGGCGAGCGGATGTACCGGACCGGGGACCTGGTCCGGTGGACCGCCGACGGGCAGCTGGAGTACCTGGGGCGGGTCGACGAGCAGGTGAAGGTCCGGGGATTCCGGATCGAGCCGGGCGAGGTAGAGGCGGCCTTCCTGACCCACCCGTCGGTGGGCCGGGCAGCGGTCGTGGCCCGCGAGGACACCCCCGGCGACGTCCGCCTCGTCGCCTACGTCGCGCCGGCCGAAGGCGAGCAATCGGGCGACGGCGAACTATCCGGTATTCTGCGGAAGTTCGTCGCCCAGCGGCTGCCCGAGCACATGGTGCCCGCAGCCGTCGTCCCGCTGGAGCGGCTGCCATTGACGCCCAACGGCAAGCTGGACCGCAAGGCGCTGCCCGCCCCGGAATACGCGGGTGCGGCGGGCACCGGCCGGGAACCGTCGACGCCGCAGGAGCGGGCGCTGTGCGAAGCATTCGCCCATGTGCTCGGCGTGGACGAGGTGGGCATGGACGACGACTTCTTCGAACTCGGTGGCCACTCCCTCCTTGCGGTCCGCCTGGTGAGCCTCGTGCGCGCGCGGCTCTCCGTCGAAGTCCCGCTGCGAGTACTGCTCGACAACCCGACGGTGGCAGGTCTCGCACAACAGCTTGGAAAGCAGAAGTCAGCTCGGCCGGCGTTGCGGCCCATGCGTAACCAGGGGGATTCCTGATGTTTCCGTTGTCATTCGCGCAGCGCCGTCTGTGGTTCATCGAGCAGCTCGAGGGGCCGGGTTCGACGTACAACATTCCGGTCGTCCTACCGCTGTCGGGCCATATCGACCGGGTGGCACTGAACGCCTCGCTGCGTGATGTGATCGCCCGCCACGAGGTGCTGCGCACGGTGTTCCCCACGGCCGACGGTGAGCCGTACCAGCGCATCCTCAAACTCGACGACGTGTCCTGGGAGCTGTCCTTCGCCGAGGTGGCCCCTCAGGACCTCGCGTCGGCCACCCGGGAAGCAGTGGCGCGGCCATTCGACCTCTCCTCCGATGTGCCGATCCGCGCCTGGCTGTTCACGACCGGGCCCGACGCGCATGTACTCGTCGTAGTCGTCCACCACATAGCCAGCGACGGCTGGTCCACCCGGCCGCTGGCCCGTGACCTGTCGATGGCGTACGCAGCGCGGTGCGAAGGCCGGGCGCCGGAGTTCGATCCGCTGCCTGTGCAGTACGCCGACTACGCGCTGTGGCAGCGCGAACTGCTCGGCGACGAGAACGATCCGGACAGTGTCCTCTCCCGTCAGATTTCCTACTGGCGCGGGGAGTTGGCAGGCATACCCGAGGAGCTGGAGCTGCCCTTCGACCGGCCGCGCCCGGCGGTGGCCGGCTTCCGCGGCCACACCGTGCCCCTGTCGGTGCCCGCCGAGGTGCATGCGCAGCTGGCGGAGGTCGCGCGCGAATCGGACGCCACGATGTTCATGGTCGTCCAGGCGGCCCTTGCGGCGCTGCTCTCCCGCATGGGCGCGGGTACCGACATCCCGATCGGCGCCGCGGTCGCCGGGCGCACCGACGTGGCCCTGGACGACCTGGTCGGATTCTTCGTGAACACCCTCGTCATGCGCACGGACCTGTCGGGCGACCCGACGTTCACCGAGTTGCTCGCCCGGGTGCGGGAGGCCGGATGGAGCGCCTTCGCCCACCAGGACCTGCCGTTCGAGCGGCTTGTCGAGGAATTGGCCCCGACGAGATCGCTGGCCCGGCACCCGCTGTTCCAGGTGATGCTCACCATGCAGAACACCGCCGACGCGGCGCTGGACCTGCGCGGTGTGCAGGCCGGGGGTGAGGCGGAGGGCGTCCGGCCGGAGTCGCTGACCGGCGGCCTCGCGGCCAAGTTCGACCTGGAAGCGAGCGTGGCCGAGGTCTTCGACACCGAAGGGCGCCCGGCGGGGCTGCGCGGAGAACTCATCGCGGCGGCGGACCTGTTCGACGCCGTGACGGTCGAGCGCCTGGCCGAGCGGCTGGGCCAGGTCCTCGCTGCGGTCGCGGCCGACCCGGGGACCCGCCTGAGCGCGGTCGACGTGCTGGACGCGGACGAGCGGCGCCGGGTGCTCGTGGAGTGGAACGACACGGCCGCCGATGCGCCGCGGGCCACCGTGACGGAACTGTTCGAGGCGCAGGTTGCCCTTACTCCGGATGCGGTCGCCGTGGTGTGCGACGGTGCCGAGCTGACCTACGCCGAGCTGGACGCCCGTGCCAACCGAGTCGCCCGGCACCTGATCGGACTCGGCGTCGGCCCGGAGTCGCGGGTTGCGGTCTGCCTGGAGCGGGGGGCGGACGCGGTGCCGGCCCTGCTCGGTGTGCTCAAGGCGGGCGGCGCGTACGTGCCGGTGGATCCGGCATACCCCGCCGAGCGGATCGCGTACATGCTGACCGACGCCGAGCCGGTTGCGGTCCTCGCCGCCTCGGCCACCGCCGCGGTCCTCCCGCCCTCCGGGCCGCAGACCGTGGTCCTCGATGCTCCGGAGACGGTCGCCGCGCTTGCCGCTCTGCCCGCGGGCCCGCCGGGACAGCACGAGCGCGTGGCCCCGCTGACCCCAGGCCACCCGGCGTATGTGATCTACACCTCCGGTTCCACGGGCCGTCCCAAGGGTGTGGTGGTGGAGCACCGGTCGGTGGCGGGACTGCTGGCGTGGGCGGGAGGCGAGTTCGGCGGCGCCGAATTCTCAAGGGTCCTGCTGTCGACCTCGTTCACCTTCGACGTGTCGGTCTTCGAGCTGTTCGGCCCGCTGGTCACCGGCGGATCCGTCGAACTCGTCCCGGACCTCCTCGCGCTCGCCGACGCCGACCGCGGTCCGTGGCAGGTGAGCCTGGTCAGCGGCGTGCCGTCGGCATTCGCCCGGATCCTGGGCCGCTCGGGCACCGAGGTCCGCCCGCGCACGGTCGTGCTCGCGGGCGAGGCGCTCACCGCCGACGCGGTGGCTGGTATCCGCCGGGAGCTCCCGGGCGCGCGGGTGGCGAACATCTACGGTCCGACCGAGGCGACCGTCTACACCACAGCCTGGTACGCCGATGGCGATGTCGAGGGCACCGTGCCCATCGGCGGGCCGATATCGAACGTCCGCGTGTACGTCCTGGACGACCACCTGTCGCCGGTCGCCCCCGGAGTGGCCGGTGAGCTGTACATCGCCGGGGCAGGTCTGGCCCGGGGCTATCTGCACCGTCCCGCTCTGACCGCGGAACGCTTCGTGGCCGACCCGTTCGGGGCACCCGGAGAGCGCCTGTATCGCACGGGTGACCTGGTCCGGTGGAACGCCGGCGGGCAGCTGGAATACCTGGGCCGGGCGGACGAGCAGGTGAAGGTCCGCGGGTTCCGGATCGAGCTGGGCGAGGTGCAGTCGGCGGTGGCCGCCCACCCGTCGGTGGCGCAGGCCGTGGTGGTGGCCCGGGAGGACGTGCCCGGTGACAAGCGCCTGGTGGCGTATGTCGTGACCGGCGGGGCGCCCGAGGAGGACCTGCCGGCCGCGGTGCGGGCCCGGGTGGCGGAGCGGCTGCCGCAGTACATGGTGCCGTCCGCGGTGGTGGTCCTGGGCGCCTTGCCGCTGTCCCCGAACGGCAAGCTGGACCGCAAGGCGCTGCCCGCCCCCGAGTACACCACCGGCTCCGGCCGTGGCCCCTCCACGGTCCGCGAGGAGATGCTCTGCACGGCGTTCGCCGAGGTCCTCGGCGTGGACAGTGTCGGTGTCGATGACGACTTCTTCGCCCTGGGCGGTCACTCCCTGCTCGCCGTACGCCTCGTGGAGATCCTTCGCACCCGCGGCGTGTCCATCTCGGTGCGGGCACTGTTCCAGACCCCGACCGCGGCCGGGCTCGCCGACGTGGCCGGCGCGGAGGGCGTCGTCGTACCGCCCAACGCAATCCCGGAGGATGCGCGGGCGATCACGCCGGAGATGCTGCCGCTGGTGGACCTGTCCGCCGAGGAGATCGAGCGGGTCGTCGCCACTGTCGAGGGCGGCGCCTCCAACGTCGCCGACGTCTACCCGCTGGCCCCCCTCCAGGAAGGTCTGCTCTTCCACCACCTCCTCGCCGACGGCGGCGAGGACGCGTATGTGCTGCCGACCGTGGTCAGGTTCGACTCGCGCGTCCTGCTCGACCGCTACCTCCGTGCACTTCAGCGGGTCGTGGACCGGCACGACATCCTGCGCACCGCCGTGGTGTGGGAGGGCCTGCGCGAGCCGGTGCAGGTGGTGTGGCGGCACGCCGCCGTGCCCGTCGAGGAAGTCGCACTCGACCCGCAGGCCACGGACCCCGTGCAGGAGCTGGTCGTACAGGTCGGCTCTGTCATGGACCTGCGCAGTGCGCCGCTGATCCATGTGCACACTGCGGCCGAACCGGGTGGTGACGGGTGGCTGGCCCTCGTACGCATGCACCACATGGTCCAGGACCACACGGCCCTTGAGGTGCTGCTCACCGAGGTGGCAGCGTTCCTCGCCGGGCGGGGCGACGAGCTGCCCGAGCCGCTGCCCTTCCGCGACTTCGTCGCGCAGACGCGCGGCGGTGTGGAGCGGGCCGAGCACGAGCGCTACTTCGCCGCGCTACTGGGCGATGTGGACGAGCCCACCGCGCCCTACGGCCTGGTCGACGCGCGCGGCGACGGCGCGGCGGCGGTCCGTGCGAGGCTGCCGTTCCCGGCGCGCCTTTCAGAGCGGGTCCGCGGCGTCTCCCGGAGCCTGGGCGCCAGCCCCGCCACCGTGCTGCACGTGGCGTGGGCGCGGGTGCTCGCAGCCGTCAGCGGCCGCGAGGACGTCGTCTTCGGCACCGTCCTGCTCGGGCGCATGAACGCCGGTACCGGATCGGACCGCACGCCGGGTCCGTACATCAACACCCTGCCGGTGCGGGTGCGTACCGGCGAACTCGGTGCCGCGGCCGCAGTCACCGCGATGCGCGGCCAGCTCGCCGAACTCCTCGCCCACGAGCACGCGTCCCTCACCCTGGCCCAGCAGGCCAGTGGCGTGCCCGGCGACACCCCGCTGTTCACCTCTCTCTTCAACTACCGGCACAACACCGGTCGTCCGGCCGACGGGGCCGAGGACGAGGTGGGCGCGGCCGGGACCGAGGGCATCAGGGCGGTCTTCTCCCGGGAGAGCAACAACTACCCGCTGACCGTGTCGGTGGACGACGACGGGGACGACGGCATCGGACTTGCCGTGGACGCGGTGGCCCCGATCGATGCCAGGGCGGTGGGCGATCTGCTGCGCAACGCCGTGGAGAACCTGGTGACGCTCCTCGAAGGCGTTCTCGAGGGCGGCCCGGACCAACCGCTGCGCACCGTCGAGGTGGTGGCCGCGGACGAGCGGCGCCAGGTGCTCGTGGAGTGGAACGACACGGCGGACGAGACGCCGCGTCGGCCGGTGCCCCAGCTGTTCCAGGAGCGCGTCGCCCAGGACCCCGCGGCGGTCGCCGTGGAGTGCGACGGCACCGAGATGTCCTACGGCGAGCTGGACGCGCGGGCCAACCGCTTGGCGCACCTGCTGATGCGCCGGGGTGTGGGACCCGAGTCGGTGGTGGGCCTGTGCCTGGAACGCGGTGTGGACGCGCTGGCCGCCGTCCTCGCGGTGTGGAAGGCCGGCGGCGCATACCTGCCGGTCGACCCCGAGTATCCGGCGGAGCGTGCCGCGTTCATGCTCACGGACGCCGCTGTGGCGTGCGTGCTCACCGGGCGCGGTACCCGCGGCAGCCTCGCGGAGTTCGAGCAGCGCTCCGGTGCACCGGTGCTGGTCCTGGACGAGCCCGAGGTGACGGCCGAGCTCGCCGGCCTGCCGGAGACGGTGCCGGCCGAGGTCGTCGGCAGCGTGCTGCCCGAGCACAGCGCCTACGTCATCTACACGTCCGGGTCGACGGGCCGCCCCAAGGGCGTCGTGGTCACCCACGGCGGCCTGGCGAACTACGTGACGTGGGCGCACCAGGCCTACGGCATGGCCGACGGCGGCGGCGCACCGCTGCACTCGTCGCTGGCCTTCGACCTGACGGTCACCAGTCTGCTGCTGCCCCTGGTGTCCGGCTCCCGCGTGGTCGTCAGCCGTGCGGGAGGGCCGGAAGGGCTTGCCGTCGCGGTGCGCAACTCCGGCGCGTTCGGCCTGGTGAAGGTCGTACCCGGGCATCTGCCGCTGCTTTCCCGGCTGCTGCCGGAAGGCGAGCTGGCCCATGCGGCCGGGCGCTGGATCGTCGGCGGTGAGGCGCTGATGGGCGCCGACGTGCGCGCCTGGCTCGACCAGGCGCCCGGCTCGGTGGTGGTCAACGAGTACGGTCCGACCGAGACGGTGGTCGGGTGCTGCGTCTTCGAGGTGGCGGCCGGTCAGGACGTGCCCGAGTCGGTGCCGATCGGGCGACCGATCGCGAACACCCGCCTGTATGTGCTCGGTGCCGACATGGCGCCGGTCCCGGTCGGAGTGACGGGCGACCTGTACATCGCGGGCGCGGGCCTGGCCCGCGGCTACGCGGGGCAGGCCGGGGCCACGGCCGAGCGGTTCGTGGCTTCGCCGTTCGCACCGGGCGAGCGCATGTACCGCAGCGGCGACCTGGCCCGGTGGCGCTCGGACGGCGAACTGGAATACCTGGGCCGCTCCGACGAGCAGGTCAAGATCCGCGGCTTCCGCATCGAGCCGGGCGAGGTCGCGTCCCTGCTGGCCGAGCACCCGTCCGTGGCACAAGCGGCGGTCGTGGCCCGCGAGGACGTTCCCGGTGACAAGCGCCTGGTGGCCTACGCCGTGCCGGTCGAGGGCGCGCAGGGCGGTGAACTGGCTCAGGAGCTGCGTCGGTTCGCGACCGCGTCCCTGCCCGCGCACATGGTGCCGACCGCGGTGGTCGTCCTCGACGCACTGCCGCTGACCGTCAACGGCAAGCTGGACCGCGCGGCGCTGCCCGCGCCGGAGTACACGGCGGGCGTGGACCGCGGGCCCGCCAACGCCCGCGAGGAGATTCTGTGCGAGGTGTTCGCCGAGGTCCTCGGCCTTGACCGGGTCGGCGTGGACGACGACTTCTTCCGCCTCGGCGGACACTCTCTGCTGGCGGTGTCGCTGGTGGAACGGCTGCGGCTGCGCGGCATCTCCGTCTCTGTCCGGGCGCTGTTCGAGACGCCGACGGCGTCCGGTCTTGCCGGAGGCACGGCAGCCGAGCGCGTGGAGGTGCCACCGAACCTGATCCCCGACGGTGCACAGGCGATCACGCCGGAGATGCTGCCGCTGGTGAACCTGTCCGCCGACGAGGTCGAGCGGGTCGTCGCCACCGTCGAGGGCGGCGCCGCCAATGTGGCGGACGTCTACCCGCTCGCCCCGCTGCAGGAGGGCCTGCTCTTCCACCACCTGATGGCGGGGTCCGGACGCGACACCTACGCGGCTCCCACCGCGCTCGAGTTCGACTCGCGCACCCGTCTCGACGCCTTCGTGGACGCGCTCCAGCAGCTGGTCGACCGCCACGACATCTATCGCACCTCCGTGGTGTGGGAGGGGCTGCGGGAACCGGTACAGGTGGTGTGGCGCCAGGCCCGGATCCCCGTCGAGCGGGTGACGCTGGATCCGGCCGGCCCGGATCTGGTGGAACAGCTCCTTGAGCTCGGCGGCACGTCCATGGACCTGAGCCGGGCGCCCCTGGTCGACCTGCATATCGCGCCGGTACCCGGCAGCGACCGCTGGGCGGCGCTGCTGCGCATGCACCACATGGTCCAGGACCACACGACCCTCGAGGCCGTCTTCGAGGAACTCCAGGCCTTCCTGAGCGGGCGGGGAGCGGAGCTGGCAGACCCGCTGCCCTTCCGCGACTTCGTCGCGCAGACCCGCGACGGAGCACGGCGCGAGGAGCACGAGCGGTACTTCGCCGGGCTGCTCGGCGATGTGACAGAACCGACCTCCGCGTACGGCGTCGCGGACGTGCACGGCGACGGCAGCGACCTCAACAAGGCCCACCTCGGCTTCGAGCCGTTCCTCGACGCCCGGGTTCGCGCGACCGCGCGCCGCCTCGGCAGCAGCCCGGCCACCCTGCTGCACGTGGCGTACGCCCGGGCCCTCGCCGCGGTCAGCGGCCGCCAGGACGTGGTCTTCGGCACGGTCCTGTTCGGCCGGATGAACTCCGGCGCGGGCTCCGACCGGGTGCTCGGTCTCTTCATGAACACCCTGCCGGTGCGGGTACGCGTGACCGGTGTCGGCGTCCTCGAGGCGGTCGGTGCGATGCGCAGCCAGCTGGCCGGGCTCCTCGAGCACGAGCACGCGCCGCTCGCCGTCGCTCAGGGCGCCAGCGGCGTCACCGGCGACACGCCCCTGTTCACCACGCTTCTGAACTACCGCCACAACACCACGGGCCCGGCCGCCCGCACCGCGGACCGAGACCAGGAGGAGGGGTTCGAGGGCATCCGCAGGCTGTTCATGCGGCCCCTCAACAACTACCCGCTGACCGTCGCCGTGGACGACAACGGGGACAGCATGGGCCTGGTCGTGGACTCCGCCGACCCCGGCGACCCGCACGCGGTGGGCCTGCTGGTGCGCACCGCGCTCGACAACCTGGTCACGGCGCTGGACTCCGCGTTGGACGGTGGCCTGGAGCTGCCGCTGAGTTCGGTCGACGTGCTGGCCCAGGACGAGCTGCAGCAGGTCCTGGTGGGGTGGAACGACACAGCGGCCGAGGTTCCCGCCGGTACGGTGGTGGCCCGCTTCGAGGCGCAGGCCGCCCGTACCCCGGACGCCGTGGCGATCGTCGCCGACGGTGCCGAGGTCTCGTACGCGGAACTCGATGTCCGGGCCAACCGCCTGGCCCACTACCTGGCGGACCAGGGCGTGGGGCCGGAGGCGGTGGTGGGCCTGTGCCTGGGCCGCGGAGTGGAGATGATCGCCGCGATCCTGGCGGTGTGGAAGGCCGGTGCCGGCTACCTTCCGATCGAGCCCGCCCAGCCCGCCGACCGGGTCGCGCACCTCATCACCGACAGCCGTGCCGCCCTGACACTGACCACCGAGGAGATCCTGGACGACCTGCCCGCGGGCAGGCGTCTCGTCGCCCTCGACTCCCCGCTGGTGAGGATGCAGCTCGACATGGCCGACGAGACGGCCCCGGAGGTGACGACGGCCCCGGACGGGCTCGCGTACGTCATCTACACCTCCGGCTCGACAGGCCGCCCCAAGGGAGTCGCTGTCACTCACGGCGCGCTCGCCAACTACCTGGCGTCCGTGCCGGACCGCGTCGGGCTCGGTGCACCGGGCGACCGGTACGCACTGCTCCAGGCGCAGGCCACCGACCTCGGCAACACCATGGTGTTCGCGAGCCTGACCACCGGCGGTGAACTGCACATCCTGGATGAGGGCGCGGTCACCGACCCGGCGGCCGTCAGCCGCTACCTGGCCGAGCACCGCATCGATCACCTCAAGGCGGTCCCCTCGCACTTGGCGGCGCTGGGGGCGGCTGGGGATCTGGCCGAGGTGCTGCCCGCCAAGTCACTGGTCCTCGGCGGCGAGGCCGCACGACACGAGTGGGTGCGGGAGCTGCTGTCCGCCGCGGACGGGTGCGCGGTGTTCAACCACTACGGCCCGACGGAGACCACCATCGGCGTCGCCACGACCGCGCTGACGGCCGACGTCCTGGCCGGCGGCACGGTCCCCGTGGGCACCCCGCTCGCCAACATCCGTTTCTACGTTCTGGACGCCCGGCTCCGGCCCGTGCCGGTAGGCGTGGCCGGTGAGCTGTACGTTGCCGGTGCGGGCCTCGCACGCGGATATGTGCGCCGCCCCGACCTGACCGCGGAGCGCTTCGTGGCCAGCCCGTTCGGTACGGCGGGCGAGCGCATGTACCGCACCGGTGACCTGGCGCGCTGGGACGCGCACGGCCGCGTGGTGTTCGCGGGACGCGCCGATGAACAGGTGAAGATCCGTGGTTTCCGTATCGAACCCGGTGAGGTCCAGTCGGCCCTGGCGGCGCACCCGCTGGTGGACCAGGCCGCGGTGATCGCCCGCGAGGACGTCCCCGGTGACCGGCGCCTCGTCGCCTACGTCGTGGCCGACGACCCGGAGACCGCGCAGGACCCGGGCCTTTCCGCGACGATCCGCAAGTTCGCCGCGCAGCGACTGCCGGAGCACATGGTGCCCTCGGCGGTGGTGGTCCTCGACCGGCTGCCGCTGACGGGCAACGGCAAGCTGGACCGCAAGGCCCTGCCCGCCCCGGACTACCACGGGTCTGGGCAGACCGGCGGCCGGAACCGGGCGGCCGATCTCCACGAGGAGCTCCTCTGCATGGCTTTCGCCGAGGTCCTCGGAGTGCCCGCGGTCGGCGTGCACGACGACTTCTTCGAGCTCGGCGGCCACTCGCTGCTCGCGGTCCGGCTCATCAGCCGGATCCGGACCCTGCTCGGCGTCGAGGTGGAGATCCGCGACCTGTTCGAGGCGCCGACCGTCGCGGGTCTTGCCGAGCACCTGGCCGGGGCGCGCGAGGCCCGGCCGCCGCTGATGCCGGGCGGCCGGCCCGCACAGGTGCCGCTGTCGTACGGCCAGCGCCGCCTGTGGATCATCGACAAGCTGGAAGGTCCCAGCAACACCTACAACATCCCGGTCGCCGTACGACTGGCGGGCGAGGTGGACCACACGGCGCTGAACGCGGCGTTCCAGGACGTCATCGCACGCCACGAAGTGCTCCGCACCGTGTACGCGGTCGCGGACGGCGAGCCGTACCAGCAGGTCCTCGACCCGGCCGGGCTTGATTGGGAGCTCACCGTGACCCGGATCGCGCCGAAGGAGCTGTCGCGGGCGGTCGACGAAGCCCGGCGGCACGTCTTCGACCTGTCGGCGGCCGTGCCGGTCAAGGCCTGGCTGTTCGAGGCCGGCTCTGACGAACACGTCCTGGTGGTGGTGATCCACCACATCGCCACCGACGGCTGGTCCTGGGCGCCGCTGGCCCGCGACCTGTCCGTGGCCTACGCCGCGCGCAGCGAGGGCCGGGCCCCGCAGTGGCGGGAACTGCCGGCGCAGTACGCCGACTACGCGCTGTGGCAGCGTGAGGTGCTCGGCGACGGGGACGACCCGGACAGCCTGCTCTCCCGTCAGGTCGCCTACTGGCGCGAGGCTCTGGCCGGCCTCCCCGAGGAGCTCACGCTGCCGGCCGACCGGGTGCGCCCGGCCGTCGTCGGACACCAGGGCTACCAGGTACCGATCGAGGTACCCGCCGAGGTGCACGCGCGGCTCCTGGAGGTCGCGCGTGCCGAGGGCGTGACGATGTTCATGGCGCTGCACGGCGCGCTCGCGGTGCTCCTGTCCCGACTGGGGGCGGGCACCGACATCCCGATCGGCTCGGCGCACGCGGGACGCACCGACGAAGCCCTGGACGACCTCGTCGGCTACTTCGTCAACACCTTCGTGCTGCGCACGGACCTGTCGCAGGACCCGACCTACCGCAAGGTCCTCGAGCGGGTGCGCGAAGCGGGCCTCGGCGCGTTCGCCCACGCAGACGTCCCCTTCGAGCGGCTCGTCGAGGAGCTCGCGCCCGCCCGGTCGCTGGCCCGACACCCGCTGTTCCAGGTGATGCTGCTCCTGGAGAACACCGCCGAGGCGGTGGTCGACCTGCCCGGTCTCGCCACCGGCGCGGGCGACCCGCAGAGGCCGGCGTCCGACGCGGCGCCGGACGAGGCGTCCGTGACGGAGTCGGTGGTCAAGTTCGACCTGGACGTGAGCATGGTCGAGACGTACGACGCCCAGGGCGCGCCCGCGGGGCTGCGCGGCACCGTGACCGCCTCCGCGGACCTCTTCGAGCCCGCGTCGGCGGTGCGCATCGGCGAGCGCCTCAACCACGTCCTCGCCGCCCTCTCCGCCGCCCCGGACATGCGGCTCAGCGCCGTGGACGTCCTCGACGACGACGAGCGGCACCGCATGCTGACCGAGTGGAACGACACCGCGGCCGAACTGCCGGACACCACGGTCGGCGCCCTGTTCGAGGCACAGGTCGCACGCACACCCGACGCGACCGCCCTGACCTTCGGCGACATCGCCCTCAGCTACGCCGAGCTGGACACGCGCGCCAACCGCGTGGCCCGGTACCTCATCCGCCGCGGCGTGGGGCCGGAGTCGGTCGTCGCGGTCGTCTTCGACCGCACGGTCGACCTGGTGGTGGCGCTGCTCGGGGTGGTCAAGGCGGGCGCCGCCTACCTGCCGATCGACCCGAACTACCCGGCCGACCGCATCGCGTACGTCATCGCCGACTCTGGCGCGGTGTGCGTGCTCAGTGGCGCGGGCATGCGGGACCGGCTCGAATCGTTCGACTTGGACGCCGGCGCCGATGCCGATGCCGGATCCGGTGTGCCGGTGGTACTGCTCGACGCCCCGGACGTGACCGCGGAGCTATCGACCCTGCCGGACCGTGCCGTCGACGACGACGAGCGCACGCGTCCGCTGCTTCCCAGGCACCCCATGTGGGTCATCTACACGTCCGGGTCCACCGGACGCCCCAAGGGCGTGCTCGTCGAGCACCGGGCGATCGTCAACTTCCTGGAGGCGATGCAGCACGAATTCCCGCTGACCGCCGACGACCGGCTGCTCGCGGTGAGCACCCATGGCTGCGACATGGCCGGCTTCGAGTTCTATCTGCCGCTGCTCAACGGCGCCCGGCTCGTCCTCGCCGCACAGGAGCAGGTGCTCGACCCCTGGGCGCTGCGGGAGCTGATCCGCACCGGCGGCGTGACCATGGTGCACGCGACACCGAGCCTGTGGCGCGGCCTGGTGGCCGATGCCGACGACCCGGTCGACTTCACGCAGGTCCGAGCCATGGTCGGTGCCGAGGCGTTGCCCGGGGATCTGGCCCGTACCCTGCTGGGCCGCACACCGACCCTGACGAACCTGTACGGCCCGACGGAGACCACCACCTGGTCGACCTCCAAGGTGCTCCGGCAGAACGCGGCCGACGTCACGTCGATCGGCTCCCCGATCGGCAACACCCAGGTCTACGTCCTGGACGACGGCCTGGTCCCGGTGGCACCCGGGGTGGCGGGCGAGCTGTACATCGCGGGTGAGGGCCTGGCGCGCGGGTACCTGGGCCGCCCGGGTCTGACCGCGGGGCGCTTCGTGGCCTGCCCGTTCGGCGCCGCAGGCGAGCGGATGTATCGCACCGGCGACGTGGTCCGGTGGACCGCGGACGGCGAGCTGCAGTACGTCGGCCGCGCCGACGACCAGGTCAAGGTGCGCGGATTCCGGGTCGAACTCGGCGAGATCGAAGCGGTGTTGGCCACCCATCCCTCGGTCGGGCAGGCCGTGGTCGTGGTGCGCGAGGACACGCCGGGCGACCACCGTCTGGTCGCCTACGTGGTGCCGGGCTCGGCCACAGGGCCGGACGAGGCGGAGGATCTGGGCCGGTCGGTGCGGGGCCTTGCCCAGGGCCGGATGCCGGGGTACATGGTGCCGTCCGCGGTGGTGGTGATCGACCGGCTGCCGCTGATGCCCAACGGCAAGCTGGACCGCAAGGCGCTGCCCGCGCCGGGTGTCACCGCCGCCGACCCCACCGCCAACAGGGCTGTCACGGCCTTCGAGGCCGGCCTGTGCGCGGCGTTCGCCGAGGTCCTCGGGGTGGAGTCGGTCGGGGTCGACGACGACTTCTTCGCCCTGGGCGGGCATTCCCTGATGGCGGTCCGGCTCGTGGAGCGGCTGCGGGAGCGGGGGGTTTCCATCGCGGTCCGCGATCTGTTCGCCGCTCCGACGGTCGGCGAGCTCTTGAAGCGGATGAGCCTGTCGTCGGTGCGCAACGCCCTCGACGAGCTGCTGCCGATCCGTACCGAAGGCAGCAGGCCGCCCTTCTTCTGTCTGCATCCCGCCGGCGGGCTGAGCTGGTGCTACATGCCGCTGGCCCAGTACGTGCCGAGCGACGTCCCGCTGTACGGTCTCCAGGACCGGGGACTGCAGGGGCCCGGCCTGCTCGCCCGCTCCGTCGGCGAGATGGCGGACCGCTACGTCGACCGGATCCGCGAGGTGCAGCCCGAAGGCCCGTACCACCTGCTGGGCTGGTCCTTCGGGGCGGTGGTGGGGCACGAAATCGCCGTGCGGCTGCGCGCCGCAGGCGAGGAGGTCGCGGCGCTGGTCGTCCTGGACCAGTTCCCGACGGCGCCGGACCCGGAGGCCGGACCTCTGGAGGACGTCGCGGCGATACCCGAGGACGAGCTGGAGCCCGTGACCGCGTTCGTGCGCGACCAGGCGGGGGGCGCGCTCGGGGCCACCACCGAGGAGGAGTACCGGAACATCGCGCGGATCCTGCTCAACCAGCGTGAGATCCAACGGCGCCATGAGCACGGCCGGTTCGACGGCGACGTCCTGCTGATCACGGCCGAGCGGGAGGACAGCGGCCGCCCGCACACCGGCGCGGCGGCATGGCAGCCCTACGTCACCGGAGAGATCCACGAGACCGGACTCGACTGCACCCACTACGAGATGGCCAGACCGGACAACCTGGCCAGGGCGTGGGCCGCTGTGTCGCAGTGGCTGGGTCTGGACGACTGACGGCTCCCGCGCGGCGGCGCACGCCGCCGCGCGGCCCGGGCGGACATGCGCGAGCGGGCCGGGCGCCACGACGACCTCGGTCGTCGTGGCGCCCGGCCCGCTGCGTTTCTGCCTGACCGCCTGCTTCCGCCTGCCCGGCGTCCGCCTCCGGCGTCATCGATGGCGGAGGGCCTCCGTGGTCGCTCGGCCCCCAGGGCCGCTACCGGCAGCCTCAGGCGGCCGTGGTGTGCGGGGCAGGCGTCTCCTGCCCGGTCAGCAGCGAGGCGGCCAGGCTCGGCTCGACGTTCCCACCGCTGAGCAGCACTCCGACGTCCCTGCCATAGCGGGACGCGTGCTCCAGGGCGGCGGCGAGCGCGGTGGCCGCCGCCGGCTCGATCACCAGGCGGGCGTGCAGGAATGCGGCTCGCAGCGCGTCGGCGATGGCTTCCTCCGACACCGTCACGACCGCGGATACGACCCGGTGGGCGAGGGCGAACGGCAGGTCGCCGATCCGGTCGGGACGCAGCCCGTCGGCGATGGTGTGCCCGGCAGCCACGGTCACCGGCCCCTGTGTGCGCAGCGCTGTGGTGAGCGCCGGCACGGCCTGCGGCTCGGCCCCGACCACGGACACCCCGCGCCCCTCGACCGCCAGACAGGCACCGGCGATCGCGCTGCCACCACCGACCGGGACGACCACGGCGTCCAGGTGCACGCCTACCTGTGCCGCCTGGTCGATCAGTTCGGCCGTGGCGGTTCCCTGGCCCGCGACCACGTGCGGGTTCTGATACGGGTCGATGACGTCGTAGCCGTGCAGCTCGCGCAGTTGCGCCACGGCGGCCACCCGGTCGGCGAGCAGGGTACCGGCCGTCATCACCTCGGCACCGGCCTCCCGGATCCGGTGGATCTTGGTGGGCGGGGCGTCGGACGGGAGGACCACGATGGCCGGAAGGCCGTGCTGGCGGGCGGCGAGGGCGACCGCGATCGCATGGTTGCCGGTGCTCTGCGCGATCACGCCCCGGCTGCCGGACCCCGCGAGGTGCTCCACCGCAAGGAGCGCCCCGCGGACCTTGAACGACCCGCCGCGCTGCAGGTTTTCCGCCTTCAACCACAGGCGTGCGCCGCTACGGGCGTCCAGCTGGTCACAGCGGAGGACCGGCGTCCGCCACACCCGGTCGGCCAGGCGCCGCCCCGCTCGTTCGACGGCTGCGCGGTCGAGGTGCGCACCCTCTTCCCCACTGCCGGGGCCTCTCGTCCGACCGTCTGCGGGAGCGTGCTCGCGTGCATGACCGATGCCCATGAACTCTCCATGAATGCCAGAAATTTGATGCCGCGTCCGATGCCGGAAAGAGCACATGGCAATGCCGCTGCAAACGGTCGCGATTGACAGGGCGCGACCGGCGCGAAGTGGGCGACGCGGCTTTTCGGAAAAACCTTTGGAGGGGAAAAGTGCGTGTCATGCTCGCATGATTGCCTTACGCCTGGAAAGTGCGCAGGGCGACGCGTGGACGCGTGGACGCGCGGACGCCGACCACCGGTCGGTGGTCGGCGTCCGCGGACGCAGGGTTTTCCTGATCGGGGGCGCAGGAAAACCTGCCCGTTCATTCGCTGCGCAGTGCCTCCGCGGTGGCCATACGGGTTGTCGAGCGTGCCGGGAAGAATGCTCCCAGGACCGCGATCGTTATGCCGGCGAGGCCGAGGAGCAACAGGACCGGTGCGTGCCAGACGTCCAGCATGCGTGCCGGCAGGTCGACCTTGGCCGCCTCGCCCGCGATCGGCATGATCGCGCGATGGGCGAGGACGCCCAGGGGGAGCCCGAGCACCCCGCCGATCGCACCCACCGCCGCCATCGAGGTCACCGTCATGCCGATCACCTGGCGAGGCGTCATGCCGAGGGACTGAAGCGTCGCCAGATCACGGCGGCGCTCACGGGTGTTGAGCACGACCGTGTTGAAGACCCCGAGTCCGGCGACGGTCACCAGCATGAGGGTGAGGACCACCGACAGACTGATCACGGACGCTTCGAAGGTGGACGAGTCGGAGTTCGGGCGCGCGTAGAGACCCGGGTCCGCCGCCCTCACCGCGTCGGTGTACTGGGCGATGTTCGTGCCGGGGGAGACCTGCACCAAGTACTGAAAGCGGGAGTTGAGCTTCGTGACGTCCACGTCGAGGGCGGACAGCGCCCGCCAGTCCGCGTACAGCAGGTCCCGCTGGCTCATCAGCGAGGCGACGACGGTGACGCGGGCCGGCTTGCCGCCCACCTCCATGGTCAGCCGGTCACCTATCTGCAGACCGCGGTCACGCAGGAACGCCGTCGACGCGGCGACCTGCCCGGGCCCCTCGATCCAGTGCCCCTTGACGATCTGGTCGCGGAAGTCGCGTGCGGAGGTGTCCCCGCGCCAGAACTCGGCGACGACCTTCTTCGAGCTCGTGATGGAGACCGGGACGTGCACATCGACCGTCACACTCTCGGTGCCCTTCAGGGACCGCAGCACCTTCTCGGTCTGCGGATCGTCCAGCTTCGGCGCGGTCTCGCCGAACTGCGGCTGGCCGGGCTGGACGATGAGCTGTGCGCCCGACGTGTGGTCCCCGGCCTTCCCGAACTCGTTGACCGTACTGGCCAGACCGGTGGCGAAAGTCGCGGTGGTGACGCCGAGGAGGACGGCCACCAGCGTCATCGCAGTACGGGCCGGACGTGCGAAGGGCAGCCCCAGACCGAGGCTCACCGAGCGCGGCAGGGAGCTGCCGCCCAGCCGCCGCTGGATCCACAGAGCGCGGCCCCGGTGCGGCGCGCTGCCCGCGCTGATCGCCTCGGCCGCGGAGAGCCGGTGAGCGCGCAGCGCCGGCAAGGCCGCCGCCAGGACGACGAGGAGCGGCATGCCCACCAGGGCGGCCACCGGCACCCACCAGCTGACCGCGACACCGCTGAGGTCCATGCCCGTTCCCTGGAACGCACTGGTCAGCAGCGGATCCGTGGCGAGGACGCCGCCGACAGCGCCCAGGGCGCAGCCCAGTACCGCGGGCAGCGAGACCATCAGCAGATAGACCCCCACCACTTGGCGCGGCGTGAAGCCCAGGGACTTGAGAACGCCGATGTGCCGGAAACCGGAGACGACGGCGCCGCTGATGACATTGGCGACGATCATGACGGCGACGATGACGCCGAGGACGCCGAAGACCATCAGGAAAGGCACGTACACGCCCGGTCCGGAGGCCACGTCCTTCTTGATCGTGAGATACGACTGCGTGGCGACCAGCGAACCCTTCGGCAGCCCCGCCGTGGCCTGCCCGATGCCCTGGGCCACATCGGCCTCTGTCGACGCCGACGAGAACCGGTACATCATCTGCCGCGCAGTGGGGTGCAGCGCCTTCATCTGTTCGGGCGTGACCCAGGCATCGGCGGTCCGGCTCATGGTGTAGGCGTAGCCGACGATGGTGAGCTTCGTGCCCTGCGGGGTCACCACCTTGCCGCCCAGGGGGAAGGGCGCGCCGCCGCTGAAGGGCGGGGTCTGGTTCACCACGATCTCGCCGGGCTTGGTGGCCCAGCGGCCGTTCCACACGTGCACCCGGTCCACCGAGCCGCCCGCCTCGCCCCGGCCCACCACGGTGAGCGGGCCCGGAAGGAAGGAGACGCTGCCTGGGGCAAGGCTCACCGACGTCTGGTCGAAGGGGCCGGCGTGGGCTTCGACGCCCGAACGCCGGGCGGTCGCGGAGACCTGGTCCGCGGAGACCTTGTCGAGGTCGAAGGCGGCGACGGCGTGGGCGCCGCGCTGCTTGTCGAAGGCCCGGTCGAAGGGGCGGCTCGCAGAGTCGAGCAGTCCCATCGCTATGACCATGGTGGCCGTGGACAGCAGGACGACGAGGGCGATGACGACCGTCTGCAACCGGCGGCGTCTGACCGCGGACCGCGCGGCTTTCCACACCGCGCTCATGCGGTGCGCTCCAGGACCTTCTCGCGGGCGATCCGGCCGTCCTCGAACTCGACGAGGCGGGTTGCGCACCGCTCGGCGAGGCGCGGGTCGTGCGTGACGACGAGCAGCGTCTGGCCGATCCGGTTGAGGTCGAGCAGCAGGTTCATCACCTGTTCGCCGCTCTGCCGGTCCAGGGCGCCGGTCGGCTCGTCCGCGAGGAGCAGGGACGGTTTGTTCATCAACGCCCGTGCCACTGCGACCCGTTGCCGCTGGCCGCCGCTGAGCGTCGCCGGGTAGTCGTTCCTGCGGTCCGCGACGCCGAGTTCGTCGAGCAGTTCAAGCGCACGCTTGCGGGCCTGCCGGGCCGAGGTGCCGGTGAGCTGGCCGGCCAGCGCCACGTTGTCCAGCGCCGTCAGGTCGTCGAGCAGGTTGAAGAACTGGAAGACCATGCCGATCCGCCGACGGCGGAACAGCGCCAGGCCGGTCTCGTTCATGCCGCCCAGGTCGTCGCCGTGGATGTTGATCGTCCCGGCGGTGGGCCGGTCGAGGCCCGCGACCATGTTCAGGAGGGTGGACTTGCCGCAGCCCGACGGTCCCATCACCGCGACCGCCTCGCCCGTTCGGATCTCCATCGACACACCGTCGAGGGCGACGGACTGCCCGTATTCCTTGCGCACACCGTCCAGCCGTACGACGACCCGTTCGGAGCTGTTCTCACTGGTCATGCTGCGAGGTTAGGCCGGGCCGCGGGGGGCGGGCGTCGGCCCCGGGAGGTAATTCGACCGAGGGGTCATCCTTGCGATGTACGTCGGCAGCGCACGGCCCGCGATCGCGCGCGATGGACCCCCTGGGGAGCTTCCCAGGGGGTCCGGCACTACTCCGGTCGACGGACCTCAGCGCACCTCGGCACCGTCGGGCGCCTGTTGGGTGAACTGGGTGCGGTACAGCTGCGCGTAGAGCCCTTCCGCGGCAAGCAGCTCCTCGTGGGTGCCGCTCTCCCGTATCCGTCCGCGTTCCACGACGAGGATCTGGTCGGCCTCGCGGATCGTGGACAGGCGGTGCGCGATCACCAGCGATGTCCGGCCCGCCAGGGCGGTCTTCAGGGCGAGTTGGATCGCCGCCTCCGACTCCGAGTCCAGGTGGGCGGTCGCCTCGTCCAAGACCACGACCGGAGGGGCCTTCAGGAGCAGCCGCGCCAGGGAGATCCGCTGCTTCTCGCCGCCGGAGAGGCGGTGGCCGCGGTCACCGACCACCGTGTCGAGGCCGTCCGGCAGGGCACTGACGGTGTCCCACACCTGTGCGGCCGCGCAGGCGTCGACCAGCTCCTGATCGGTGGCCGCGGGCCGGGCGTAGAGCAGGTTTGCCCGCAGGGTGTCGTGGAAGAGGTGCGCGTCCTGGGTCACCACGCCGACCGTGTCCCGCAGCGACTGCAGGGTCAGCTCGCGGACGTCGTGGCCGCCGATGCGGATGCTGCCCGAGGTCGGATCGTAGAGGCGCGGCACCAGGTTGGTGATCGTGGTCTTCCCGGCACCGGACGGCCCGACGAGGGCCGTCATTCGGCCCGCCGGTACGCGGAAGCTCAACTCGTGCAGGGCCGGCTCCGTGTCGCCGCGTTCCGGTGTGCGCGTCCCGACCGACTCCAGGGAGGCGAGCGAGACCTCCTCGGCGGTGGGGTACCGGAAGGTGACCTGTTCGAACTCGACGTCCAGCGCCTTGCCATGCGGGCCCGGCGCGGGCAGAGCGCGGGCGCCGGGGCGCTCGGACACCAGTGGTTCGAGGTCGAGGACCTCGAAGACCCGGTCGAAGCTGACCAGTGCGGTCATCGCTGTGACCTGCATGTTCGACAGCTCGTTGACTGGCCCGTAGAGCCGGAGCAGCAGGGTCACCATCGCGACGAGGGTGCCCATCGGGAGGACGCCGTCGATGGCGAGGGCACCGCCGAGGCCGTACACCAAGGCCGTGGTGAGCGAGGTGAGCACTGTGACGATGATGAAGAGCAGCCGACCGTAGATGAGACCGCCGACGGCGACGTCGCGCACCCGGCTCGCGCGGGCCGCGAACATGCCGTTCTCGTCGTCGGTGCGGCCGTAGAGCTTGGCGAGCAAGGCGCCGGAGACGTTGAACCGCTCGTTCATCATCGAGCTCATCTCGGCGTCTTGCTCCATCGTCTCCCGGGTGAGCCGCTGCAGTCTGCGAGCGATCAGCCGCACCGGCAGCAGGAAGAAGGGGATCATCACAAGCGCGGCGACAGTGATCTGCCAGGACAGGTACAACATCGCCCCGAGGATGAGGATCAGCGTCAGGATGGTGGTCACGGCATCCGTCAGCAGTGTCGTCACCGCCTGCCGTGCTCCGATGACGTCTGCGTTGAGCCGGCTGACCAGCGCACCGGTCTGCGCCCGCGTGAAGAACGCCAGCGGCTGCCGTTGTACGTGCGCGAACACCTTGGTCCGCAGGTCGTAGACGAGGCCCTCGCCGATCCGGCCCGAACACCAGGTCTGCACGTACATGGCAACGGCATCCACCAGGGCCAGGCCGGCGATCGTCAGGCACAGCCCCACCACGACACCGAGCCGCTTGGGCAGGATGCCGTCATCGATGATCATCTTGAGGACCAAGGGGCCGGCCGCCGTGATCACCGCGCTGACGACCGTGGTCAGGAGGAGTACGACCAGCAGCATGCGGTAGCGCATGGCGTACGGGATGATCCGCCGGACAGTGCCGGGTCGGACCTTCTGCCTGGTGATCGAATCGTCATCGAACCGCAGACCCGTCGGGCCGTCCAGCATGGTCACGGAATCCTGCCTCGCTCTCGTGTTTCTCCAACGCCCTGCGACGGCACCGTCGGTCGTCAGAAACGGTGTTCAAGCAGTGGTCCGCCCGACGACGCGGAGCGACGTCCCCGTGTGCACCACCGGACAGACGGCATGTCAGTACTTGTCGAGGAACTCGACGATCGCCGCATTGACGGCGTCGGGGCGCTCCAGGTACCCGAGGTGTCCGCACTGGGAGATCTCCACCAGGTCGCAGCCGGGAATGGCGTCGGCCACTTCCCCGGCCAGGTGCGGCGGACAGATGAGGTCGTCGGAGAAGGAGATGACGCGGCACGGAACCGTGACGCCCTGCAGCGCGTCGCGGCGGTCGCCGAGGGACTCGGAGACCCCGTCCTGTCCGGCGGCGGCTTTCGCGCTGCCGCCGGACAGTTCGAAGATCTCCAGCCAGGTCCTGACCGCGGCTTCGTCGTTGAGGGTCGCCGGCGACATCATCTCCAGGACCGTCCGGAGCGCCTCGTACGAGGCAGGCAGCGTCAGTCCGCTCTCGCGCAGCGCGCGATCCGCGGCTGACTGCGCCCGGCGCAGCGCGTCCGACCTCGCCCTGGTGGAGATCAGAACCGCGGACCGCACGAGGTCCGGTCGGCCGAGGGCCAGCTCCTGCGCGATCATCGCTCCCATCGACGTGCCGACGACGCGGCACGGGCCGAGACCCAGCGCCTCCAACAGGCCGGCGGTGTCGGCGACCAGCTCGTCGAGCGTGTACATGCCGGGCGGAGCGTCGGACCCTGCGATCCCTCGGTTGTCGAACGTGATCGTCTCGTAGCCGGCCGCGTTCAGTGCCGGTGTCTGGTGCATGGTCCACGCCCGGCCCGCGGCCCCCGAGCCCATGATGAGCAGGACGGGTTCCCCCCGGCCTTGGCGCTCGTAAGCGATACGGATCCCATTGGTGTTCACGAAAGACATGGCTTCCCCGACTCGTTTCACCGCCGGTGACGGAGGTGTTCAGGACGCGGGCCGACGGGCAGTCGTCGGCCTGTCGGCGACGGGACGTGCGGGCCCGCGTCTGCGCCCCGGGCGGTTCGATGCGGTGCGCCCGGGGCGTGGAATGACGACTTGATCAGTATCATCCGGCCGATCGTCCGGTCGAACCTCGACCGTTCAACTGACGACTCTGCGCAGTTGAACGAACTGGCGCGCCGGGCCGTGCGCACGGCCGGACAGGGGCCTTGGGGAAGGCCGCGGGGGAGCGGCGCCAATCAGCCATACCAGTGCGAACTGTGGTACATACCCCATCTATTGCTGGAATGATGGTGCGCGGATCGTTCCAGGAAGGGAGGCCGCGGCCGTCGCAGGCGCGGCCGCTGTGGTCGATCCGGCGGACCGACCGACAGTGCTGCCTGCTGTCCATCTCCGGTACGTGCGGCTGCTTTCGAGAACACCGCAGCGGGCGCCGTCGCAGAACGGTGCCGTGGCACCTGGGCCATCGACTCCGACATCCCGCCTGCTACGTGAATCAATGCCTTTCAGAGAGGTCGCGGATGAACCCCAACTCGCCGTCCGGCGGGCGCGCCCGGTGCACGAGGGACGCACCTCGCCGTCCCGGCGCCCGCGGCACGTCCGCGGCGCAGGTGCTGCGCTGGGCGGCCCGGTGGCTGCCGGGCATGGAGGACGAGCTGGCCGGTCTGCGCGCCGTGGTGGCTCCCGGCGCGGTCTGCGTGAACATCGCTGCCGTCGGCGCCACGTACACGGTGGTCCTGTCCCACCTGGTGGGCCCCGAAGGGCGGGTGCACCACTTCGAGCTGTCGGAACGCCCTGCCCGGCCGGTGGACGTGGCAGCCCTGCTGGCGTGCGAGAACGTCACGGTGCACCGCATTGCCACCGGCGAGAGCGGCCACCAGCGCGCCCTGCACTCCCTCGGCCACCGTATGACGCCCGTTCAGGGACGCTGTCGGTTACCGGCCGGTCCCAGCGAACCGCGAGCGGCCCGTGAGCCGCAGCAGGCCGGTACGCCGTCGCCCGGCCCGGCGCCGGTGCAGACGCTTGGCGGCGTGAGCCGGTGGCTGCCCCTGGAGCGGGTCGACTTCATCATGGTCGACGCCGGCAGCGCCGGGCGCAGGGTGCTGGCGGGGGTCTTCTACACGCTGTTGCGCGACCGCCCCGTGCTGCTGGTGCGGACCGAGGCGTGGCACCGGCCGGGTCACGACTTCGGTTCCCTCGTCCGCAGCCTGACCGTCACCCTGGGCTACCACATGTTCCGATGGGGCGCTGGGAGCTGGCATCGCACCGTCGGACTCACCGACGACTGCCGCATGTACCTCTTCCGCGCGCAGCCGTCCGGGTTCCGACAGGAGTAGACGCTCCTGGCCATGACACCCCCGCGTTGCGGGGTCACTCGGGCCGCCGCGGGATACGGGCCTTGACCAAGAAGCCGCTGCCGAATCTCCGGCGTGCCTCCAGGGACCCGCCGTACGCGGCGAGCCGTTCACGCAGCCCGATCAGACCCCTGCCGTTGCCGGTGCGCGCCTGTTCCGCCCTGGTGCCGCCCGTGTCGGTGACCTCGATCTCCAGCCAGTCGTCGTCATGACGCAGGGCGACCGACGCACTTGCCCCGGAGGCGTGTTTGAGTGCGTTGGTCAGGGCTTCCTGGACGACCCGGTAGGCGGCCAGTTCGACGCCGGGCGGGAGCGATTCGGGCGGCAGGGAGACCGTGAAATCCACCGGCATCCCGGTCGCCCGCACCCCCTTGACCAGGGCCTCCAGCTGGTCCAGCCCCGGCTGCGGCTGCAGTCCGTCGGCGGAGCTGCCCGGTCCGGCCAACAGGCTCATGACGGCGCGCAGTTCGGCCATCGCGGCCCGGCCGCTGGTCTCCACCGCGCGCATCGCGTCCCGGGACTCCTCCGGTGCCGTGTCCAGCACCCGGCTGGCCGCGCCCGCCTGGATCACCATCACGCTCACGTTGTGCGACACGATGTCATGGAGTTCCGCCGTGATGCGGGTGCGTTCGTCCTCCACGGCCTGCCGTGCGGCTTCCTCCTTCTCCGTCTGCAGGGTGGCCACGCGCAGCTGGCTGGCTCTGAACTGGTCCTGCCAGTACCGCACGGTCCGCGCGACGACTCCGGCAAGCAGTATGATCACGAAGGCCGCGGACCAGCTCGGCAGCTCCGGTGCGGCGTTGCGGAAGGCCACACTGCTCAGCACCGCGGCGATCGCCAGACTCGCCACCGCGAGTACGCGCCGGCGGCTGTGGGCGATTGCGCTGTAGGCGGCCGCGGCACAGACCGCGATGGTGATCCACGTGGCCTGGGACGTCAGCAGGAGACCCGTGCCCGCCGCAGCCCAGAAGGCGGGCAGCGGGTACCAGCGCCTGAAGGCCAGGGGCAGTGGGTTGAGAGCGATGAGCCAGTAGTGCGGACGAGCGCCCACCGGTACGTACGGCCGGGCGGGACTTGCCGCATCGTGCGACCCCATGACGACGTACGGGTCGACGGGCCCGAACCTCAGGCTGACGACGACGCCGATGACGGCCAGCGCGATCGCGAGGAGCGCGTCCACGAGCAGCGCCCCTGCGGTGGGCCGTGCCTCGGGACTGAGCACCTCGCGCACAGACCGTCGCCACCTGCGCCCCGCACCGCTTTCTCCATGTTCCACCAGAACATTGTGACGGCAGGGCGGAAGCTGGTACCTCCGTAGTGTTCAACTGGCGCCGGAGCACGGTTGGACGGCTGTACCGGACGCGGACGAGACGAAATCAGTGGGGCGGATTAGACGGCGCAAGTCTTGTGTTGTGCCCGATATCCGGGCCCGTGTACGGTCGATTTTCGCCGAACTCCAAGGAAAACACTGTGTCCTGTCGTTTGTGAAAAGGAACCGAAGGGGCATGAGAATGCAAGCATCGGAGTTCGCACCGATGCCCTGGAAAGAACCGGACGCCCGGCCCGCCGCGGTCATCGCCGGACTCGGAACCGCCCTTCCCCGTACGGAAATCAGCAATGCCTCGCTCGCGGAGCACTTGGACACCGATGACGAGTGGATTCGTACACGGACTGGAATCGCCTCCCGGCGACGCGCCGCCCCGGACATCTCCATGACGGATCTCGCCTCCGCGGCGGCCGCCAACGCCCTGCGCTCTGCGGGCCGTACCGCGGTGGACGCGCTGGTGCTTGCCACCACGACCCCTGACCGGCCCTGCCCCGCCGCCGGGCCCGAGGTCGCCCACCGCCTCGGCCAGGGCGGGATACCGGCCTTCGACGTCTCGGCCGTGTGCAGCGGCTTCATCTACGCCACGGCGACCGCTGCGGGACTGATCAGCGCGGGCATGGCAGAAAGCGTTGTGGTGACCGCAGCCGAGACGTACTCCCGCATCGTCGATCCCGCCGACCGGTCCACCGCGGTGCTCTTCGGCGACGGCGCGGGGGCGGTGGTGCTGCGCCGCGGCACCACGGGGGAACCGGGGGCCCTGCTCGCCTTCGACCTGGGCAGCGACGGTGCGGAACGGGATGCGATCCACGTGCCCGGCGAGCGCGAACAACCCGAGGGCCAAAGGTGGTTCAGCATGGCAGGCCGCAAGGTGTACCTGAGGGCCATCGAGCAGATGACGAGTTCGGCCCGGAAGGTGATGAAAGACTGTGCCTGGAGCTCGGAGACCGTCGGGGCCTTCGTGGCCCACCAGGCCAACGCGCGCATCATCGACGCGGTCGCCAACCGGCTCCAGGTGCCGTCGGACACGGCGGTGTGCGAGATCGCCCGGGTCGGCAACACCGCCGCCGCCTCCATCCCGCTCGCGCTGGCTGACGCCATGGACGGAGGACGTCTCAAGCCTGGCGCACGCACCGTGCTCACAGCCTTCGGAGGCGGACTGACTTGGGGTTCGGCCGCACTGACCTGGCCGCACCTGACACACGTACGTTCCGAGATCTGACCGAGGGGAATCCGCCGATGTTCGTCCACTACCTTTCCGACATCCTCGCCGGGACTTACAAGGTCCCTGCCCCCATCGACCCCGACAGGTCCTTCCAGCAACTCGAGGTGGACTCGCTCTCCCTGGCGGAACTCGGTGCACAGCTCGAGGACGAATTCGGCATAACCATCGAGGAGGAGGAGCTCACCCCCGCGACCACCGTGACCGCACTGGCCGAGTTCCTTCAGGCCAGGGGGGCGGTTCTGACGGCATGACTGCCCCATCGCAGCACCGTCCCGGTGTCGTCGTCACCGGCATCGGGATGGTCACACCGGTCGGTGTGACCACAGGCGAGGCCTGGAAAGCGGCCTGCGCCGGATTGCCCGGAGCCACGGACGATCCCAGGCTCGCCGGTCTTGGCGTGTCCTTCAGCTGCGCTGTGACCGGCTTCGACGCGGAGCAGGCGTGCGGCGGTGAAGCCCGCAGGATGGACCCCTTCACTCAGTTCGCCGTCGCCGCGGCCCGTGCCGCCGTCGCAGACGCGGCCGTGACCGACGGCTCCTGGGACCCCTCCCGGGTGGGCGTCGTGCTCGGCACTGCGGTCGGCGGGCAGCAGACCTGGGAGGAGCAGGGGCGGCGGATGGCGGTCCGGGGACCGCGTGCGGTCAACCCGCTGACCGTCCCCAAGGCCATCGGCAACATCGCGGCCGGCACCGTGGCCCTCGACCTGGGCCTGCACGGTCCGTCTCTCTCCGTGTCCACGGCATGCGCCTCGGGTACCACCGCGCTGGGCGTGGCCCTGGACCTGCTGCGCGCGGGTCGCTGCGACGTGGTCCTGGCCGGCGGCACCGAAGCCACCGTGACCCCCCTGGTCGCCACCGCTTTCGACCGTCTGAAGGCGCTCTCCCGGCACGGCGATGAGCCGGCCCGGGCATCCCGACCGTTCGACGCGCGGCGCGGCGGCTTCGTCCTGGGAGAGGGGGCGGCCGTGCTTGTCCTGGAACGCGCCGAGGACGCCCGGTCCCGCGGCCGATGCGGCTACGCGCGGCTGCTGGGATACGGCGCCTCCTCGGACTCGCATCACCTCACCGCCCCCGATCCGGAGGGGCGCGGCGCTCGGCTCGCGCTGCGGCAGGCCCTGTCGGACGCGAGGGTCCGCGCGTCGGACGTCTCACTCGTCAACGCCCACGCGACCGGCACCCCACAGGGCGACGCTGTCGAGGCACGGGTCATCGCCGGGATGTTCGGCCCGAAGGTCGCGGTCACCTCCACCAAGGGTGTGACCGGCCACATGCTGGGCGCCGCGGGAGCGGTCGAAGCCGCGTTCACCGCCCTGTCGGTCGACCAGGGGGTGATACCGCCCACCGCCAACTTCGAGGCCCCCGACGCGGATCTGCCCGAGATCGACATCGTGCACGGCGCGCCCCGGCACACCCCGGTGTCCGTCGCCGTCAGCAACTCGTTCGGCTTCGGCGGCCAGAACGCGGTCGTTGTGCTCGGCAGCGCCTGAAACGGGCGACCCCGCCCACTGCTCCTGGGCGAGGACGGACCGCCTGCCGCGGCTGATCTCTCAGGGGGAATCACCCGGAGAGATCAGCCCGGTCTCATAGGCCAGCACCACGGCCTGCACTCGATCGCGCAGTCCGAGTTTGGACAGGATCCGCGCCACGTGCGTCTTCACCGTGGCGGTACTGAGGGTCAGCCGCTCCGCCAACTCGGTGTTGCTCAGGCCGGTGGCGAGCAGGCGCAGCACTTCCAGCTCGCGTGTCGTCAGCCCGGATAGGTCCCGGTGCAGCATGGGCTTCACGTCCGCACGCGGAGAGAAGCGCTCGATCAGACGGCGTGTGATTTGGGGTGCCAGCAGGGCGTCATTGGCTCGTACGAGTCGTACTGAAGCCACGAGCTGGTCGGGGGACACGTCCTTCAGGAGGAACCCGCTGGCGCCGGCCGAAAGTGCCTCGTAGACGTACTCGTTCAGGTCATAGGTGGTCAGGATGATGACGCGCGTCTGCGTGGAACCGTCGGCGACGATCCGCCTCGTCGCCTCGATGCCGTCCATCTCCGGCATCCGGATGTCCATCAGCACCACGTCGGGCCGGGTGCGGCGCACCATGGCAACTGCCTCGCCGCCGTTGGTCGCCTCCCCCACCACTTCGATGCCGTCCGACAGTAGAATCATGCGGAATCCGGTGCGCACCAGTGCCTGGTCGTCGACGATGACGGCGCGCAACCCCCCGTCCGGATCGTCGTTGCTCACTGCCGGGGGCCTCCCACCGTTCTGCCGCGTCTTCATGCCCACATTCTGGACCATGTCCATGGTGGGCCCCCGCGCCGGAGGTACTTCGGCGCTTCGGCCGGCATGCCGACCTGTGGTCAGCCGACCGGGCTCCAGGTCCCGGCGGCGAACCCGGCATCAGCGGTGTCGAACTCGTGCGCGCCGCTGCGTTCGACCAGCTGGAAACTGAGCCCCCGCATGCCCCCGGCCTTGAACTCGGGTGCCTCGGACGGGGATGTCATCGGCGAGGAACGCCAGCCGGTGGACGCCCGTCACCCTCTCAGGATCCGAGGACTCAGGGAGGGCTCCTGCACCGTGGTGCGCGTCCGCTGCGGTGAGGGCGAAGACCACGCGCTCCGAGGCACTGCCGACGGCCACGGTGGTGACGTCCCGGCCGCCGGGGACGAGGCGGGCGACGGGCAGGGGGGACAGGCCGAAAACCTCGCCGCAGAGGGCCGCGTAATCCGCAAGGCCGCTCGCCTCCAGGCGGATGGCGATGTGGTCGAGCCGCCGGACCCGCCCTACGGGCGCGGTGGGTGCCTTTGGAGAGGATGTCCACCTGTGACCTGCAGGCGGAACGGCAGGGCCGGCGTTGGAGGCGGGAAGGAGGGTGTGGGAGACCCCGCCCCATCCCGACACGACCGGGTTCCCCTGCGGCGAACGCGTGACCGTTGCGCCGGCGGCCAGCGCCGCCTGGGCCGTTTCGGACACGTCGTCGCACGTCACCGCGATGTCGGCGACTCCGTCCCCGTGCTCGGACAGCCACTTGCCCGTCACCCAGCCCGACGTGACGACGATCTGGACATCGCCCTGTCGCAGCAGCACGGAACTCCGGTCCACCGCCACGGAGTCGGCGACCTGCGTGAAACCCATGCCAGACACGAGGAAGTGAACGGCGGCGACTTTGTCTCTCGTATAAAGCTCGACATGCGATATGTCGCGCACAGCCATTGGAAAAGCTCCTGAAAGTGGGCGGTGTTGCAGGGCTGGGCAGGGACGGCCAGTAGCCGCAGCCAACGGAAGGGACTTTCTTCCGTCGCAGCAGAATGACCCGTGGGGAGTTCAGTGATCAATACCCGGCAGGTCCGGGGGCGGTGCTGCGTTCAACCGCGGCACCGCCCCAGTTGTACGCCACTCTCTCCGCCTCCTTCCGGCCGCCGGACCACATCGTTCGGAAGTACTACATCTCCGGAGCGATGTCTTCGGCGGATCCAGCCCGCGGGAGGGATGGACCGGGATCCGGCTGGTGGTGTGATGACTCGTACCGAACCCGCAGGGCGCGGCCGCCTCATGGTCTGGCCCATCAAGTGAAAGACCGTCGTTGTATGAAGGGACCCGAAATCAGGGCCTTGTGGAGGCGGCGATTTCAAGCCCCTCGTATGAGCCTTGACAGGCGCGGCGGCGAAGACATGGGGGGCGGAGAGGGGGAACCGGCCAGGCCTTCAGCAGTGGGCTTCAGAGGGAGCCGGACCGCTCTCGCTCCTCCAGCTGTTCAGCCAGATCCAGCCAGTTGGCGGCATACTGACGTGCCAGGCTGCCTATCAGTTCCCCACAGTGCGGCGGTACGGCTGCGGTTAGACTGGACCACTGTGTCACCGCGTTCTGCTGGAGCAGCCGCAACAGGTGGCGGCCGTCCTCCTTGAGACGCAGGGACGGATCGCGCGACAGCTTGTCGAGCATCGTGCCCGGAGCGCGCGTGGCGAGCCGTGTTCTATGGCCAGGTCTCGGTACCTTCTCGGACGAAGGAAGAGCAAGGGTGACCTCGTCGGCAGCGGTGGCCGGTGTCGGCGCTGCAGAGGCCGGGTCCTCAGGAGTTTCGCGGACCGCCGGGCGGGCGGGGGCGGGGGGTTCACCGGCCCTGAGGCGCTTACGGACGTCACCTGCGGTGGCGGGAGAGATTCCTGCCAGCCGGGCGACCTCGCGCAAGGATGCCTCGGGGTTCTGGGCGATCACCTCGGCGGCTCTCTGCCGACCCTCGGCGCTGTTCAGCGGGCGCACGCGTCCGTCCCGGCCCACTCGGGTGTTCAACTGCGCCTCAGCGGCGGTTGAACGGCGGCGGATGGCGGCCACTGCCTTGGATCCGAGACCCGACGCACGTGCGATGGCCCGATCGGACATCTGCGGATGAGTGGTCATGATCCGGGAGGCGGCGGCGCGCCGGTCCGCGAGGGAGAGCGGCAGGCCGTGCGCCACGTTGGTTTCGACCGCGCGCAGGAACGCGTCCTCGGGGGACCCTTCGAAGAACTCGACATCGATGGTCTCCTGGCCTCTGATGTACGCGGCCAGGAGACGGTGCATGCCGTCAATTACCCGCAAATCGGACCGGTTGACGAGAATGGGCGGCAACGGGCCGTCGTACTCCGCCAGTTGGGTCGCATGCTCCTGGTCCAACCCTTGCGATCTCGGAGACTCGCCGGGCAGCAAGGCTGCTATCGGAACGGAGATGATTCCGGAGGTCTTGCCTCCGACTGCTTCGATGGAGAGATCGACCGCCCCGCTGTGTGCAGGTACGAGTGTCCCTATGTGCGGCTCACGCAATGTACTTACCCCCGTTTTCTTCTGCTCATGAGCTGAACGCCGCGAGCTTTTGGCTCTGTGTGTTGCAGGCTATTTAATGTCCTTTTCGACAGGGGCTCATGATGATGAGGTGCGGTCCAGGAGGTGCATAACACAGCTATCTCCATTGTTCGCTGCGGAACGGGCCTTGTCGGGCCTTCGGGGTGGAGAATCCGCCGGTGCAGGCGTGTGGGTGACCAGAGGAAGTTCCGGCGCGTCCTGACGTACGCCAGTCGTGCCTCCGGCTGATGCGAGGCGTTTTACGCCCAGGGTCCTTATGCTCGGTTCACCCAGATGAGGGGGTATCTATGTGGTGTCGACGCCACTGGTTCTGGCCGACCTCATCGCTACGGGCATGGGTACATGGGGGGAGAGTGCAGTTCTGAGTGCGCGCATCGATCCCTAATTCTGCCTGCTAGTCGTAACGGCGTGCTCCGGAGTGTGGCAAGGGAACGGTGTGCCGGCACGCCGGATGTGCAGCTGCTGCCCCCCTGCGAATGGCCGAACTGGCCACCGCCCAAAGCAGTATGACGATACGTCGTATCCGTTGCCCACGGCTTTCGGGATTGCTGCAGGAGTCCGCCCCGGCGCTCGCAGGCAGCGGTGGTCGCACAGGTCAGAGGGGGATGGGGGTGGGGCTTCGTGGGCCGCCCTGGACAGGACCGACGGGCCCATAGCTATAGTCGATCTCGCGATCGAAGAGGTGTTCGGGGGATGTCGCTGGCGATGCATGGAATCCGAGGGGGCGGTGTTGAGCGTGCGCTCGATAACTGTCACCGCGCTATCAGCCGCGACGCCCCGGTGCCACGTCACGGGCCGCGCGGCGGGGGAGCTGAACTCACCGCAATGGGCTGGGGCCGACACCGTTGCTGTTCACGGCGAGCAGCTCCTGATGGTGGATTCCAGCGGGGGACGGCAGGCGGCGTCGGTCGTCGTGCACAGGACCCGGCGACCTGCCGACCGCACGAGCCGGTTCGAGGTCCGTCGGTAGGCGGCGCGCGGACGAACGGGCTGCCCTGTCGTCCCGTCCCGACACCCGTACGCCCCCGCCGGTACAGGAGCAAGAACGATGACCGACCCTGCCCCGTCCCAGCGGCCGTTATCCCACGACGGCCCGCGCCCGTTACACCGGACGGGTAATCGAACCGGAGATCTGCCTGGCAAGCGCACCACGGGCGTGGCCGCCGCCCTGCGATGGGCGGCCTCCCGCTACTCCTTCGTGGAGGAAGAGGTCGCCGCTATCGGTGAGTTCGTCGCCCCCGGCGACGTCTGCCTGGACATCGGCGCCGAATACGGCCTCTACACATGGACGCTGGCCGCTCTGGCGGGGCCCTCGGGGTGGGTGCACAGCGTCGAGCCGCTGCCCGGCCCCGCCCGCTGGCTGAGCACCTGCGCCTGCCTCCTGGGGTGCCGCAACGTCATCGTTCACCGTACGGCTCTCGGGGCCCGCCCCGGTCATGGCACTCTGAGCCTGCCCCGGCGCAGGGGGCTGCCGGTGCACGGGCGCGCCTTCCTGACCCAGGGCGCCTCGGGGCCCGGCCCCAACAGCGAGTTCCGCACCTCGCGGCCGGTACGCACCACGGTCCTGACGCTGGACCAACTGGTGGGCCGAGCGGGCATCGAGAAGCTCAGCTTCGTGAAGGCAGATGTTGAGGGCGCCGAACTCGCCGTCCTGGCGGGGGGACAGGAGACACTGCGCCGCTGCCGGCCGACCTTGCTGCTGGAGATCGAGAGCAGGCACCTGGACAAATACGGCGCACGGCCCGCCGACGTGGTCAGCCATCTCCAGGACTTCGGCTACGGCCTCCACCGCCAGCACCGAGGGCGCTGGGTCGAATCCAGCCGCATCACCGACGACTGCCGCAATTACCTCTTCGCCTCCTGAGCCCCCACGTCTGGCAGCCAAGATCATCCACACCGAAGGCAGCGACGGCATCCATGAGCACCACTCTCGTCATCACCAACGACTTCCCTCCACGCCAGGGCGGCATCGAGACCTTCGTCCATGCGATGGCCACCCGCATACCCGGCAACGACGTGGTGGTCTACACCTCGAACGAACCTGGGGCGGTCGCGTACGACGCCACCCTGCCGTTCCCCGTGATCCGGGACTCCACCCACACCCTGCTGCCGACCCGGCGCATCACCCGAAGGGCGATGGCCATCGCCCGCGAACACGGCTGTGACCGGGTCTGGTTCGGGGCGGCGGCGCCGCTCGCCTATATGGCCCCCCATCTGCGCCGGGCCGGCATCCGCCGGACCGTCGCCACCACCCACGGCCATGAGATCTGGTGGGCCCGTTCGCCCGGGGCGCGCCAGGTGCTGCGGAGCATAGGCAACAACGTGGACGTGGTGACCTATCTGGGGCAGTACACCCGGTCCCGGATCGCGCCCGCCCTCGGACCGCGGGCCCGGATGTGCCGACTTGTACCGGGGGTCGCCCCCGAGGACTTCCGGCCCGACCTCCCTGTGCAGCGTGTCCAGGAGCTCCGCGACCAGTATGGCATCAGCGGCAGGGAGGTCATCCTGTGCGCGTCCCGCCTGGTGCCGCGCAAGGGGCAGGACACTCTCATCCGCGCTCTGCCGCTCGTCCAACGAGCCGTACCGGAAGCGGCGTTATTGATCGTCGGCGAAGGCCCGCACGAGCGGCGGCTGCGCGCCCTGGCCCGTAAGCACACCGCGGAAGGCTCCGTCGTCTTCGCGGGCGGCAAGGGCCACACCGAGATGCCGACGTTCTACGCGGCGGCCGACGTCTTCGCCATGCCGTGCCGCACCAGGCGCGCCGGCCTGGAGGCGGAGGGCCTGGGCATCGTCTTCCTGGAGGCGGCGGCCAGCGGACTGCCCGTGATCGCCGGCGACTCCGGTGGCGCACCCGACACCGTGCTCGAGGGGAAGACCGGCCACGTGGTCGATGGCACGGACGTCAAGGCCGTAGCCCGGTCCATCGCGCTGACACTGCTGTCGCCGGACCGCGCCGCGATGGGCGCCGCAGGGCGCGAATGGGTCGAGCGGCAGTGGTCATGGGACGCCTCGGCCCGCTTCCTGACACAGCTGCTCGACCCCGATCTCGAGAAGCTGCTGGAGCAGGACGTGCACCTTCGCTGACGAAGCGAACAGGTCCGGTGACGGGCGGCATCACCCGGACGATTCGCCTCGCGTACCCTATTTCAGGCCATTCGATCACTCCATCCGGCTGCTCGACTGAATCGAGCGGGGCTTCATTCAGAGCTTGTCCGTAACGTCAGGGCCGGAGCCGTCGTCGAGTGCGTCGGGGTACCGAGGCCCACTTCCGTAGCGAAACCGAAGTATGTGACCGCTTGGTCGCCTGGTTTTGCGACTGCTCCAACTGCTGGGCGATCGGCCGACTCGGCCGAGTGGGTCCGCAGCGCGTCGGCCATCGTGGCGACCTTGTCCCCGAACCTGTCGGCAGCGTCGCGTCCCGGCGTCGTGGAGGCGAAGAGGCTCTTCGCATCCGGCGCCTGGTAGAAGTCCGACAGTCCTTGGAATCGCCGGTGGGTCCGTGGGCCGGCCTGGCGGATGCCGCCTGCCTCGTCCCGCAGGGCGTCTGGGTGCTGCTCCAGGTCGCGCGGCGACCATGTCGGGCTCCCGTCCTGGCAGGGGATGCCGGTGCGGTCGACGTGGAGGATGGCGTTCATCAGGGCGCGCAGGTCGTGGGTGGGTTTGCGGATGCCGTCGCGGGCCTGACGCCAGGCTTCGAGGGTGGTGCGGATGAGTCGGACAGGTCGCTGGCGCAGGGCCGTGAGGGCTGCATGATGCCTGGGGATGCGGTGGCGGCCAGCCCGAGCAGGGCGTGCGGGGGCGTCGGTTGCACCGGGACGTGCGTTCCCCTTTTTGCGTGAACCGGTCGCTTTCTCAATGGGACGGGAGCTCTTGGCAGTGATCCGGCTCACTGCCGGTCTCTCTATTTGCGCATAAGCCATGTTCCCGGCGGATCGCCGGCCGGACGCCCATGACCGGGCAGCTCGAACTCGCCATGGAACACCGGATGGGCGCATCGGACGCTCACTGAGCGGACCCGCAGCCGCCGGACGACGCAAGGGTCGTGTCGGGGGTGTCCACCCGCAGCGGTTGCGCGTCACGCCAGTCAGTCGGTATGGGGCTCCATCGCGCCGTTCCGAGGACGGACACCCCCAGGCGCGGCCCGTACCCCCACCCGGCGTCAGGCGAAGGCGCGCGCCCTCGCCCACCCCACCCAGCAGAAAGCGCGTACCCCCACATAGCGCTCCGCGACGACCCGCACACACCGCGGAATCGGTTCAACCTCTTGACGGGAGGCAAGCCGAACGGCTCAGCTTAGAGTTCACTAGTTGGACATAGACGGGGTCTCATCGAAGCGGCCCCGTGCGCAGGAGGTCGTCGTGGAGACTCCGGGGTCGCAGTCATCGCTGCACCGAGCCAACCTGGAGCGGGTCGTACGAGCCGTGCGCCTGGCGGGCTCCCTCACCCAGGCCGAGATCGCGCGGACGACAGGCCTGTCCGCGGCGACGGTCTCCAACATCGTCCGGGAGTTGAAGGACGGCGGCACCGTCGAGGTCACACCGACCTCCGCCGGCGGCCGCCGGGCCCGCAGCGTGTCGCTGAGCGGCGACGCCGGCATCGTCATCGGCGTCGACTTCGGCCACACCCACCTCCGCGTCGCCGTCGGCAACCTCGCCCACCAGGTCCTGGCGGAGGAGTCCGAGCCCCTCGACGTCGACGCCTCGTCCACCCAGGGCTTCGACCGCGCGGAACAGCTGGTCACCCGCCTCATCGAGGCCACCGGCGTCGACCGCTCCAAGATCGCCGGCGTCGGTCTCGGCGTCCCCGGCCCCATCGACGTCGAATCCGGCACCCTCGGCTCGACGGCCATCCTCCCCGGCTGGACCGGCACCAAGCCCGCCGAGGAGCTCCGCGGCCGCCTCGGCGTCCCCGTGCACGTGGACAACGACGCCAACCTCGGCGCCCTCGGCGAGATGGTCTGGGGCAGCGGCAGGGGCGTCCGCGACCTGGCCTACATCAAGGTCGCCAGCGGCGTCGGCGCCGGTCTGGTGATCAGCGGCAAGATCTACCGAGGCCCCGGCGGCACCGCGGGAGAAATCGGGCATATTACACTCGACGAGTCCGGCCCCGTCTGCCGTTGCGGAAACCGCGGCTGCCTGGAGACCTTCGCGGCCGCGCGCTACGTGCTCCCGCTCCTCCAGTCCAGTCACGGCACCGATCTGACCATGGAGGGCGTCGTACGGCTGGCGCGGGACGGAGATCCGGGCTGCCGTCGGGTGATCGCCGACGTCGGCCGCCACATCGGCAGTGGAGTGGCCAATCTCTGCAACCTGCTGAACCCGAGCCGCGTGGTCCTCGGCGGTGATCTCGCCGAGGCCGGTGAGCTGGTGCTCGGGCCGATCCGGGAGTCCGTCGGCCGCTACGCGATCCCCAGTGCGGCACGCCAGTTGTCCGTTCTCCCCGGTGCCCTCGGCGGCCGTGCGGAAGTGCTCGGAGCGCTCGCTCTCGCCCTCAGCGAGATGGGTGATTCGACCCTTTTGGATGGGACGGCTCCCGGTGCGCTGCAGGCAGTCACCCCTGCCTTCACTTAGAGAACGGATGGCACCGTTGCCATCTCGTTAAGGATTTACTTCTTGACGTCGCACGTGTGGCCGAGTTGACTTCCAGCCACCTCGGCCGCAATGTCGCGGCCTCGTCAGGGAGGTTTTTGAAGTGAACACGCGTATGCGTCGCGCCGCTGTTGCTCTTGCCGCCGGTACGATGGCTGTTTCGCTTGCTGCCTGTGGCAGCGCCAAGGAGTCGGGCGACAACGCCGATTCCACCGGGTCCGCCAAGAAGGGCGACGACATCAAGGTCGGCCTGCTCCTTCCGGAGAACGCGACCGCCCGTTACGAGAAGTTCGACCGCCCCCTCATCGAGGAGAAGGTCAAGGAACTCACCAACGGCAAGGGCGAGGTCGTCTACGCCAACGCCAACCAGGACGCGGCCAAGCAGAACCAGCAGGTCGACACGATGGTGTCGAACAAGGTCGACGTGCTGATCGTGGACGCTGTCGACTCCAAGGCGATCGCCGGCGCGGTGAAGAAGGCCAAGGACGCCGACATCCCCGTCGTCGCCTACGACCGCCTGGCCGAGGGCCCGATCGACGCCTACACCTCGTTCGACAACGAGACCGTCGGCAAGACCCAGGGCGAGGCCCTGCTGAAGGCCCTGGGCGGCAAGGCCAAGGACGGCCAGATCGTCATGATGAACGGGTCCTCCACCGACCCGAACGCCGCCCAGTTCAAGAAGGGCGCGCACTCCGTGCTCGACGGCAAGGTGAAGATCGGCCGCGAGTACGACACCAAGGAGTGGAAGCCGGAGAACGCCAACGCCAACATGGAGGGCGCCATCTCCGCCCTCGGCAAGGACAAGATCGTCGGCGTCTACTCCGCCAACGACGGCATGGCGGGCGGCATCATCACGGCCCTGAAGGCCGCCGGCATCGCCGACATCCCGGTCACCGGCCAGGACGCCGAACTCGCCGGTGTGCAGCGCATCGTCACCGGTGAGCAGTACATGAGCGTCTACAAGCCCTACCCGCAGGAGGCGGACGTCGCGGCCGAGATGGCCGTCGCCCTCGCCCAGGGCAAGTCGCTCGACTCGATCGCCAAGGACAAGGTCGACAGCCCGACCACCAAGGCCGTCCCCTCCGTCCTCGTCCCGGTCGTCTCGCTGACCAAGGACAACATCAAGGACACCGTCATCAAGGACGGCATCTACACCGTGAACGAGATCTGCGCGGGCAAGTACAAGGCCGCCTGCGACAAGGTCGGCCTCAACTAAGCAGCCACCAAGTCCCCTGAGGGCACGGGAGTCCGGACCGGACTCCCGTGACTCCGTGCGGGGGACAGGCTGCCCCCGAGTTCCTCCGGCGCCCCGCCACATCAGCCCCGCAAGCTACGCGGGGCGCCGGACGGATCACTCCTCCCACACTTCTGCACAACCTCCCGCCGGGTCAGGCGGCGAAGGAGATGGTTCACGTGTCCGCTACGCCCGTGCTGGCGTTGCGCGGGGTCTCCAAGCGGTTCGGTGCCGTTCAGGCGCTCACCGACGTAGAGCTTGAGGTCCACGCCGGTGAGGTGGTCGCCCTGGTCGGCGACAACGGAGCCGGAAAGTCCACGCTGGTCAAGACGATCGCCGGCGTGCACCCCATCGATGAGGGTGTCATCGAATGGGACGGCAGGTCCGTCCAGATCAACAAGCCGCACGACGCCCAGAACCTGGGCATCGCGACCGTCTACCAGGACCTCGCGCTCTGCGACAACATCGACGTCGTCGGCAACCTCTACCTGGGCCGGGAGATCCGCAAGCGCGGCGTCCTGGACGAGGTGGAGATGGAGCGCCGCTCGCGCGAGCTGCTCGACACGCTGTCGATCCGCATCCCCAGCGTGCGTATCCCGATCGCCTCGCTCTCCGGCGGTCAGCGCCAGACCGTGGCCATCGCCCGTTCCATGCTCGGCGAGCCCAAGCTGGTCATCCTCGACGAGCCCACCGCGGCCCTCGGCGTCGAGCAGACCGCGCAGGTCCTCGACCTGGTCGAGCGGCTGCGCGAGCGCGGCCACGCCGTGATCCTCATCAGCCACAACATGGCCGACGTGAAGGCCGTGGCGGACAAGGTCGCCGTGCTGCGCCTCGGCCGCAACAACGGCGTCTTCGAGGTCAAGTCGACCTCGCAGGAAGAGATCATCTCCGCCATCACCGGCGCCACCGACAACGCCGTGACCCGCCGTGCGGCGCGCACGAACGGGGAGGTTTCCAAGTGAGCACCGACAAGACCTCCGCGGCTCCGGACGAGCACGTCGTGGAGAACCCCGAGGCGGCCAAGGCCGCCGTCACGGTGGTCGACCCGCGGCTGCTGGTACGCGAGCAGGGCCTCAAGGGCTATGTCTCCGAGTTCAAGCGGAAGATGAAGTCCGGCGACCTGGGTTCCATCCCGGTCGTCATCGGCCTGGCCATCATCTGGCTCATCTTCACGAGCCTGAACTCCAACTTCCTCACCGCGGGCAACCTGTCCGACATGTCCGTCGCCATGGTCGGCACCGGCATGATCGCCGTCGGCATCGTGTTCGTGCTGCTGCTCGGCGAGATCGACCTGTCGGTCGGCTCGGTCTCCGGTGTGGCGGGCGCGAGTTTCGCGGTGCTGAACGTCACCAACGGCATGAACGAGTGGCTCGCCTTCGTGCTCGCCATCCTCACCGGCACGGTCGCCGGCGTGCTGCACGGCTTCTTCTTCGCGAAGATCGGCGTGCCCGCCTTCGCCGTCACCCTGGCCGGTCTGCTGTTCTGGAACGGCTTCATGCTCCAGATCCTCGGCGACAACGGCACCATCAACCTCGACCCCGACGGGGTCGTGGCCCAGCTGACCAGCTACTACTTCTCCGACGTGGCCGCCGCCTACGGTCTGGCCGCGGTGGTGACCGCCGGGTTCTTCCTCAGCTCCTTCCTCGGCAACCGGCGCCGCGAGGCCGTGGGCGTGCCGTCGCGGCCGCTGAGCGAGACCATCGTGCGGACGGTCCTGCTGGCGGTGCTCGCCTTCACCGTCGCCGTCGTCTTCAACCAGTACAAGGGCCTGCCGCTCGCCGTGGTGATCTTCATCGTGGTGCTGCTGGTCACGGACTTCGTGCTGCGGCGCACGGCGTACGGCCGGAAGGTGTTCGCGCTCGGCGGCAGCGTCGAGGCGTCCCGCCGGGCCGGCATCAACGTGGAGATGGTCCGGATCTCGGTGTTCGCGATCTCCGGCACCTTCGCCGCGGTGGGCGGTCTGTTCATCGCCTCGAAGATCGCGGCGGCCAACCAGGGCGCCGGCGGCGGTGACCTGCTGATGAACGCGATCGCCGCGGCGGTCATCGGCGGCACGTCGCTGTTCGGCGGCCGTGGCCGCACCTGGAACGCGCTGCTCGGTGTCCTGGTGATCGTGTCGATCCAGTACGGCCTCGCCCTGGAGGGCATCGCCTCCCCGGTGCAGTACATGATCACCGGTGGTGTGCTGCTGGCCACGGTCGTCATCGACGCCGTCACCCGTAAGACGCAGAAGACCGCAGGGCGCGCGTAGCGCCGAGGAACACCTCCTGTGCCCGGTACCTCCCCAGGTACCGGGCACAGCTGTGTCGTAGCGGTGGCGCACCATGGGTAGAGCCGAACGCGTGACGTACGACGCACAGCCTCGGCGCCGCCCGCGGAGGCGGAACATTAGACTCGACAAGCCCGGCAACAGCTCTACTGCAAGGAGGCACGGGTGCCGCTGCTGACCCGTATCAGGGGACCGCGCGATCTGGACCGGCTCAACCTGGAGGAGCTGAACCAGCTGGCGGAGGAGATCCGGAGCTTCCTCGTCGAAGCGGTCTCCAAGACCGGCGGTCACCTCGGCCCCAACCTCGGCGTGGTGGAGCTCACCATCGCCCTGCACCGGGTCTTCGACTCGCCCCGGGACAAGGTGCTCTGGGACACCGGCCACCAGTCCTACGTCCACAAGCTGCTCACCGGCCGCCAGGACTTCTCGAAGCTGAAGATGAAGGGCGGCCTGTCCGGCTACCCCTCGCAGGCCGAGTCCGAGCACGACGTCATCGAGAACTCGCACGCCTCGACCGTCCTCGGCTGGGCCGACGGCATCGCCAAGGCCAACCAGATCCTGGAGCGCGACGACCACGTCGTGGCCGTGATCGGTGACGGCGCGCTGACCGGCGGCATGGCCTGGGAGGCGCTGAACAACATCGCCGACGCCAAGGACCGCCCGCTCGTCATCGTCGTCAACGACAACGAGCGGTCCTACGCGCCGACCATCGGCGGCCTCGCCAACCACCTGGCGACCCTGCGCACCACGGACGGCTACGAGCGCTTCCTGGCCCGTACCAAGGAGGTCCTGGAGCGCACCCCGGTCGTCGGCCAGGCGCTCTACGACACCCTGCACGGCGCGAAGAAGGGGCTGAAGGACTTCATCGCCCCGCAGGGCATGTTCGAGGACCTCGGCCTGAAGTACGTCGGGCCGATCGACGGACACGACCTGGAGGCCCTGGAGTCCGCCCTCGCCAAGGCCAAGCGGTTCGGCGGGCCGGTCATCGTGCACTGCCTCACCGAGAAGGGCCGCGGGTACCAGCCGGCCCTCCAGGACGAGGCGGACCGCTTCCACGCCGTCGGCAAGATCCACCCCGACACGGGCCTGCCGATCGCCAGCTCCGGCGCCGACTGGACGTCCGTCTTCGGCGAGGAGATGGTCAAGCTCGGCGAGGAGCGCGAGGACATCGTCGCCATCACGGCCGCCATGCTCCAGCCGGTGGGCCTCGACAAGTTCGCCAAACGCTTCCCCAAGCGGGTCTACGACGTCGGCATCGCCGAGCAGCACGGCGCCGTCTCCGCGGCCGGCCTGGCCACCGGCGGCGTGCACCCGGTGTTCGCCGTGTACGCGACGTTCCTCAACCGCGCCTTCGACCAGGTGTTGATGGACGTGGCCCTGCACAAGTGCGGCGTCACCTTCGTCCTCGACCGGGCCGGGGTCACCGGTACCGACGGTGCCTCCCACAACGGCATGTGGGACATGTCGATCCTCCAGGTCGTGCCCGGCCTGCGGCTGGCCGCGCCGCGCGACGCCGACCAGGTGCGTGCCCAGCTGCGTGAGGCCGTCGCCGTCGACGACGCGCCGACCGTGGTCCGCTTCTCCAAGGGCGCCGTCGGCCCCGCCGTACCGGCCCTGCGCCGCGTCGGCGGCATGGACGTGCTGCGCGAGCCCGGCACGGACCGGCCGGACGTGCTGCTGGTCTCCGTCGGCGCCCTCGCGCCGATGTGCCTGGAGATCGCCGCCCTGCTCGACAAGCAGGGCATCTCCACGACCGTCGTCGACCCGCGCTGGGTCAAGCCCGTCGACGAGGCCCTGGCCCCGCTCGCCGAGCAGCACCGCGTGGTCGTCACCGTGGAGGACAACAGCCGCGTCGGCGGCGTCGGCTCGGCGGTCGCGCAGGCGCTGCGCGACGCCGGCGTCGACGTGCCGCTGCGGGACTTCGGCATCCCGCCGCGCTTCCTCGACCACGCCTCCCGCGCGGAGGTCCTGGCCGAGATCGGGCTCACCGCGCCGGACATCGCCCGGCAGGTGACCGGTCTGGTCGCCAAGCTGGACGGGCGCTACGAGCGCAGCGCCGCGGATGCCGTGGACGCCGCGCGCGACTGAGCGGGCGCGCCCGCTGAACGGGTTCGGCAGGGGCCGGTTTCACCACCGTGAGGGTGGTGAAACCGGCCCATTGGCGTGAATTGGCCCGTGCCGGGGCATACGGATGGTGCCACCTCTCGATCATGTCGAGGACGACAAGCGTGGGAGGTATCCCGTGAGCAGCACCCTCTTCCGGACGAAGAAGGTCGAGCAGTCCATCCTCGATACCGAGGAGCCAGAACACGCGCTCAAGAAGTCCTTGTCCGCGCTGGATCTGACCGTCTTCGGTGTCGGTGTGATCATCGGCACCGGCATTTTCGTACTCACCGGCACCGTAGCCAAGGACAACGCCGGGCCCGCGACGGCTCTGGCGTTCGTGGCGTCCGGCATCGCCTGCGCCCTGGCCGCCCTCTGCTACGCCGAGTTCGCGTCCACGGTCCCGGTCGCCGGGTCCGCCTACACGTTCTCGTACGCCTCCCTCGGTGAACTGCCCGCCTGGATCATCGGCTGGGACCTCGTCCTGGAGTTCGCACTCGGTACGGCGGTGGTGGCCGTCGGCTGGTCCGGCTACATCCAGTCGCTCATGGAGAACGCGGGCTGGGTGATGCCCGCGGGCCTGGGCAGCCGGGAGGGCGCCGACGCTTTCGGGTTCGACATCCTCGCCGCCGCGCTCGTCCTCGTCCTGACCGGGATCCTCGTGCTCGGCATGAAGCTGTCGGCGCGGATCACGTCGCTGGTCGTCGCCATCAAGGTGACGGTCGTCCTGGTCGTGATCATCGCGGGCGCGTTCCTCATCAAGGGTGACAACTACGACCCCTTCATCCCGAAGGAGCAGCCCGTGGAGGCCGGGGCAAGTCTCGACTCCCCGCTGATCCAGCTCATGTTCGGCTGGGCGCCCTCCAACTTCGGCGTGATGGGCATCTTCACCGCCGCCTCGGTCGTGTTCTTCGCCTTCATCGGCTTCGACGTCGTGGCCACGGCCGCCGAGGAGACCAAGAACCCCCAGCGCGACATGCCCCGCGGCATCCTCGGCTCCCTCGCGATCTGCACGACGCTGTACGTCCTCGTCTCGATCGTCGTCACCGGCATGCAGCACTACAGCGAGTTGTCCGTCGACGCCCCGCTCGCCGACGCGTTCAAGGCGACCGGGCATCCGTGGTTCGCGGGCTTCATCAGCTTCGGCGCTGCGGTCGGCCTGACGACGGTCTGCATGATCCTGCTGCTCGGCCAGACCCGGGTGTTCTTCGCGATGAGCCGGGACGGGCTGCTGCCGCGGTTCTTCTCGCGTGTCCACCCGCGGTTCAAGACGCCGCACCGGCCGACCATCCTGCTCGGTGTGATCATCGCCATCCTCGCCGGGTTCACGCCGCTGACCGAGCTCGCCGCCCTGGTGAACATCGGCACGCTGTTCGCCTTCGTGGTCGTCGCCATCGGCGTGATCATCCTCCGCAAGTCCCGCCCCGACCTGCCCCGGGCCTTCCGCACCCCGTGGGTGCCGGTCATCCCGATCCTGTCGGTCTGCGCGTCCCTGTGGCTGATGATCAACCTGCCCGCCGAGACGTGGGTCCGCTTCGCCATCTGGATGGCCGCCGGCTTCCTCGTCTACTTCCTGTACGGCCGCACGCACAGCCGCCTCGCACGCCAGGAGTCGGGAGAGGAGCAGCCGAGCGTGGGTGGAGGCACGCCGTAAGCGGCTCGGCTTCGCCTTCTCAGCGGGGGTGGGGCGGGGCCGCGCCGGGGGGTGTCCGTCCCCGGAACGGCGCGATGGAGCCGGACACCGACTGACTGTCCGTTGACGCGCCAGCCGCTGCGGGCGGGCACCCCCCGACACGGCCCCTTGCGTACGACGGCGGGTGCGGGCGCGTGGGGGCGGGCCCGCGCGTCCCCGCCCAACTGCGGGAAATGGTGCCTCCCTCAGTGCCTTAGGGGCCTGGGAGGTGCCCCCAGGGCGGCACGGGAGGGCGCAGGCTGCACCCCGCTTCGCCGGATTGCGGACCCACCCCGCCCCAGCCCCGGCGCCGAGCACCTACGGGCGAACCGATCGCGGCCCCGCCACGTCCGCCCCCAGCTCCCCGACCCGCCTCCGCAGCTCCCGGTCCGCCGTGATCACCAGGACGGGGCGGTCACCGGCCGACGCGACGACCTCGACGATGTGGTCGTCCCCACTGCCCGGCGCCGAAGACACCCGCACCCCGGGCACGGACTCCACTCCCCGCGCCGCCCCCTCCACCACCAGGACGATCTCCGCCGGTCCCGGCACGGCGGGGACCCCCTCCACCGCCAACCGGTCGCGGAGCCGTTCCGCCGCACCCTTGCGGTCCCGCCACCAGCCGTCCGGCACCGACCCGACGACGTTCGCCGCGTCGACGACGACCAGGACAGGCGTGTGGGCGTTCATGTGGCCAGGGTCGCACGGCGGATGTGCGCCCGGCGGGGCCGGGCGGAGCGCCGGGCCCCGCCGGCCGCATAAAGTGAACAGGTGAACGGCGACTGGCTCCTCCGCGGCCGCGACGGCCGCCTCACCGTCTACCTGCCCTCCGGCGACGCCGTCCTCTGCCGTGCGGAACGCGGCCCCGCCGGCCCCTGGGAGGACGTCCCCCGCACCGTCGGCGGCAGCCAGAAGCTGCACCCGGGCGCGGCGGTCGGCCAGGGCAGGGACGGGTACGCGCATCTGGCCGCCTGGCGGCCCACCGTGCCGGGGGAGTCGGGGCTCGTGCACTCCACGCACTTCCGGCCCGGGCTCGCCGCCCTGGACTGGGTCCCGATCGGGCACCCGGACCAGAAGGGCGACCGGACGGGCCCGCCGGCCGTAGCCGTCGACGGCGCGGGGCGCGGCTACGTCTTCGTCCGGAACGGCAACGGCGGGGTGAGCCTGCGCAACCAGAAGGTCAAGGGCGGCTGGAGCTCCTGGCAGAACCTCGAAGGGCAGGACGTCCAGGGCGAGTTGGCCGCGGTGACGGGGGAATCGGGACTGGTGGAGCTGTACGCCGCCGTCCCCGGCGGGATCCTGCACTGGCGGCAGGAGGGGGACGGGAAGCGGCCGGTGCGGACCGAGGGCGTCGACGTACCCGTCCGCCCGGGGACCCTGCGCGCGCTCGCCACGTCCGCCGAGCACACCACCCTTTTCTTCACCGACAGCTCGGGTGACCTGTGCGCCTGGCGGCCCGGCGAGAAGCCGGTGACCCTCCTCACATCCGCCGGCCCCGGCCCGGTCTCCGCCGTTCGGTGTGAGATCGAGGGGCACGACTGCACCGTGCTCGTGCAGCGGTCGGCGAGCGCCAGGGTCGCCTTCGCCGCGTATCCGACCGAGCAGGAGCCTGCCGGCGCCTGGTGGACCGAGTCCGGGCCCCGGCTGCCCGCCGACGCGGTGGTGTCGGTGGCGCTCGACGAGCACGGGGAGGTCGTCGCGGCCTCTGTGTCGCCCTCGGCGGGGACCGTGCTGCTCACCCGGCGCAAGGACGAACCGGGGCTCGCGCTGGAGGCCTGGCGGGAGATCTGACCCCCGCCGGAAATGGAACAGGCCTCTTCATTTTGAGGCTCTTGACGCACCAGACACATGGGGTGTGTCAAGGGTTGTACAGATGTGTGCGTGACAAGGCGCACCTCGGGTGAACGTGGTCAAAAAGTGAAGGTCTTGTTAACCTCATCGGACTTGTTCGATTTGCTCGGGGGGCCGGTTGCAGCTGCGTCTGGCCGACGCCGTTGCAACGGGGTTGGGGAATGATGTCGTGAGCAGATCCTCCACGGTGGATCTTGTCGTTGTCGGACTCGGTTACGTGGGGCTGCCGTTGGCCAGGTCCGCCGCTGCCGCGGGCCTGAAGGTGGTCGGTCTCGACCGCAGCCGACGGGTGGTCGACGGACTGAACTCCGGCCGTTCACACGTCGACGACATCACCGACGCCGAAGTGCGCGCCATGCTGGAGCAGGGCTTCGAGGCCGTCGACCGTGCGGACGTGATCGCCGGCGCCGCCGCGGTCGTGGTGTGTGTTCCCACGCCGCTCACCGACCACGGAGCGCCGGACCTCGGCGCGGTGCACGCCGCCGTCGACGACATCGCCGCCCACCTCACCGCCGGCACGCTCGTGGTCCTGGAGTCGACGACGTACCCGGGCACGACCGACGAGGTCGTCCGGCCGCGTCTGGAGGCCGGGGGCCTGCGGGTCGGCGTCGACTTCCACCTCGCCTTCTCCCCGGAGCGCATCGACCCGGGCAACGCCTCCTTCGGCCTGGAGAACACGCCGAAGGTCGTCGGCGGCATCACGGCCGACTGCACCAAGGCCGCCCGCGCCCTCTACGAGCGGTTCGTGAACCGGGTCGTCGAGGCCAAGGGCACCCGCGAGGCCGAGATGGCCAAGCTGCTGGAGAACACCTACCGGCACGTCAACATCGCGCTCGTCAACGAGATGTCGATGTTCTGCCGCGAGATCGGTGTCGACCTCTGGGACGCCATCCGGTGCGCCTCGACGAAGCCGTTCGGGTTCGCGCCCTTCTACCCCGGCCCCGGCGTCGGCGGGCACTGCATCCCGATCGACCCCAACTACCTGTCGTACAAGGTGCGTTCGCTGGGCATCCCGTTCCGGTTCGTGGAGCTGGCGCAGGAGATCAACCAGCGCATGCCCGTGCACGTGGTGAACCGGGCCGCCGATCTCCTCAACGACCAGGGCAAGGCCGTGCGCGGCTCCCGGGTCCTGCTGCTCGGCGTGACCTACAAGCCGGACATCTCCGACCAGCGCGAGAGCCCGGCCCTGGCCGTCGCGGAGAACCTCCTCGCCCGCGGCGCCGAACTCGTCTACTTCGACCCGCGCGTCGAGGACTGGCGCGTCGGCGGTGACCCCGTCGAGCGGGCCGAGGACTACCTCGCCGCCGCCGAGACCGCGGACCTCACCATCCTGCTCCAGCCGCACCGCGAGATAGACCTCGACGAGCTGGCCGACCGCGCCCGGGCGCTCTTCGACACCCGGGGCAAATCCGCCGACCACCCGCGGGTGGTCAAGCTGTGACTTCCGAAGATACGTTCATACCCGGTGCCGTCGACTCCGGTGGGCGTCGAGCGCACCGGAAGCGGCGGCATCTGAAGGTCTCGTACTTCGTCTTCCTGGGCCTGGCCGCGCTGATCGCCACCCGGCTCGACGCCGGTTCGCTGCACCTGTACTCGATGGGCGCCATGGGCCTGCTGGCCCTGAAAATGTTCGGCGCCCTCTTCTACCGTCCGGCCAAGGCCGGGCGGGAGGAACTGGAGTACCTGGAGAACGCCTGGGTCACCGCGGTCATCCCGATCTACAACGAGGACCCGGTGATGTTCGAGCAGGGCATGCGCAGCCTCCTCGCGCAGAGCCGCCTGCCGAACGAGATCCACATTATCGACGACGCCAGCGCCAACGACTCCGGCATCCGGGCCGCCAAGAAGCTGCGCCGCGAGTTCGAGGCCAAGGGCGTCAAGTACACCGTCAGCGTCCAGCCCGAGAACAAGGGCAAGCGCGAGGCGCTGGCGCTGGGCTTCGAGGCCGCGCCGTACTCCGACATCTTCCTCTGCGTCGACTCGGACACCGTGCTGTCCCGGGACACCGTGCGCGAGCTGCTGCTGCCGCTGGCCGACGAGAAGATCATGGCCTCCACCGGCATGGTGCTCGCGCTCAACCACGACAGCAACATCTTCACGCGTCTCCAGGACCTGCGCTACGGCAACTCGTTCCTGTTCGAGCGGGCCGCCTACTCGCGGCTGAAGTCGGTGCTGTGCTGCTGCGGCGCGCTCTCCGCGTACCGCGGCACGCTGGTGCGCAAGTACCTGCCGGACTTCCTCAACCAGCAGTTCCTGGGCAAGCCGGCCGTCTTCGGCGACGACCGCCGCATGACCAACTACTGCCTGATGGAGGGCCAGGTCGTCTTCCAGGAGACCGCCGTCGGCTACACGGCCGTCCCCGAGAAGCTGCCGCACTTCCTGCGCCAGCAGGTGCGCTGGAACAAGTCCTTCTTCCGCGAATCGCTGTGGGCGTTCCGGCACCAGAAGAAGTACCGGCCGGCCTTCTGGCTGACCTGCATGGAACTCGCCCTGTGGCTGGTCTTCGGCTCGGCGATGTTCTATTCGATGGTCATCCTGCCCATCATGAAGCCCCAGCAGTTCGTCAACCACATCGGCGACTACCTGGTCTTCATGGTCCTGATGGGCTACCTGCGCAATGTGCGCTACCTCGACTTCCCGCGCCGCGGCATGGGCTTCATCAAGCGCTTCGGCATGTTCCTGCTCGCGCCGATCTACGGCGTGATCCAGCTGACGCTGCTGACCCCGCTGCGCTTCTACGCCCTGTTCACCCTCCACAAGGGCAGTTGGGGCACCCGCCAGGGCGGTGTCGAGGTGTCCGTGGCCGGGGACCACGAGCACGACGTGACGGAGATCTTCGAGGAAGAGGACCCGTACTCCGACAAGAAGGTCACGGAGACGCTCCAGTTGATGCGCCTGGAGGGCGTGGCGCTGCGCACCCGGCCGCGCCCGGCGGGCGGCATCCCCTCCCAGCCGCAGCCGATCCCCGGGTACGACGAGGAGCAGCACGCCGCCGTTCCGCAGCAGCGCGTCAGCTGGGGGGCGCCGGCGCCGGCCGGGCAGCCGCAGTGGCAGGGCGAGTACCCCGGCCACCACGACCCGTACCAGCAGCAGTACCCGGGCCACCACGCCCCGCAGCAGGGCGGATATCCGCCCCAGGACCCGTCGTGGCAACAGGGCCAGGGACACGGCCAGGGCGGCTACGGGCAGGGCGGCTGGTAGAGCCGCGGAGGAACGGAGAGAGGGGCGGCCGGGGGGCCGCCCCTCTCTTGTGCGTCCGGGCCTCGCGGGCCGGTACGCCGGGCCTCAGGTGTAGGAGGCCATGGCCTCCTCGACCGTCAGCACCGGGATGTCCCGGTCCTCGATCGCCTTCATCAGCGCCTCCAGGCCCGCGGTGCCGATCTCGGTGCTCGTCTTGGGAGCGCCGTCGACGACCTTGTGCAGACACAGGATCAGCCAGTCGCCGTTGTTCACGCACCGGTCGAGCTTGCCGCCCGCGCCCGTCAGCTTCGACAGGGCGGTACCGCCGATGCCCGTGCCGTCGTTGATGCCCGTCAGCGCCTTGAGGCGGTACGGCATCGCCGGGGCGAACGACTCGATGGTCTCGGAGATGATCGACCGGGCGGTGGTGAAGTGCCGGCTCGCGATCTGGTCGACCGGGACCCCGTCGGACGTCTTCTGGAACGCGCCGTGCGGATAGGCGAAGTGCTCGCTGGTGAAGCCGTTGGAGACCAGCCACTCGCGCAGCTTGCGGAAGTCGTCGTCGGCCTGCTCGGCGGTGAGCTTGGGGTAACTGGCCGTGTGGACGGCGTTCGCGTACGAGTGGCCGCCCATCTCCCAGCCGGAGAAGTCCTGCATCGACCGCATCTGGTCGAGCGTCAGGAAGCTGCCGGTGCCGATGGCGTCGGCGATGTTGTAGACCGTGCCGGGGAAGCCGAAGCGGTCCATGACCGGCCGGGCCAGGTCGTGGACCGACTTGTGGGAGTCGTCGAAGGTGATGGACACGACGCCCTTGGGGAAGACCGAGACGGTGTCCGGTATCAGCTCGACGGCCTGGAGCCGGTAGGTCACCGGACCGCCCGCGTTGTCGTACACGGCGAACGACATGTCGGTGAAGCCGGTCTTCGTGGAGGGCTTGCCACTGGCGCCGATGGAGTACGTGCCCGCCGCCGCGTTGACGTCCGCCCACTGGAGGTGGACGGTCACCCACTCCCCGGACTGGACGTAGTTCGCGGAAGTCTTGGAGTGGAGGTGGTGCGTCCAGGCGAAGTGGTTCGCGAGGGAACCGCTGCCCAGGTAGAAGACGCACTTGGCCAGGTTCGTGACGTCGTCGACGCGGAAGACCAGCCGGATCATCTTGCCCGTCAGGCTCATCGCCGGCATGCCCGTCTTGCGGACGTAACTCTGCTTGCCGGTGCCATTGGTGGTCACCCGGACCGACTGGGTGCCGCGCACGAAGGCGGACTTGTCGTTCGCCTCGGCCGACTCGGTGCCCGCGCCCCCGGGCGTCCAGCCGTGGCCCGACTGGAACTGCTGGGACCAACTGGCCCGGCGGTACTTGGGCCGGCGGCCGGAGGGGGCGTACAGGGGAGGCGTGGTGAGGCCTCCGATGCCGGCCCCGGCGGCCGGGGCGGCGGCGGGCTGCGCCACCACCTTGCCCAGCCACGCACCGCCGCCGGCCATGGCGACGCCTCCTGTACCGCCCATCAGCAGGGCGGAGCGCCTGCTCACCACCGGCTTGTTCTCCGTTGCCTCGGCAGCGTGCCTGTGGGCGCCGGACCGCCTGTTCCTCACCGGGACTCCCGAACTGTGTCGAAGTAGTTCACACCCTCGTCGGTGAAGTCCTCGACAGCGGACTGCACTTGCTTCGCCGACAGGGTTTCGTTCGCGTTGTAGTAAAGCCAGTCCACCTTCATGTCCCAGGCGCGCTCGCCCTTGAACGGCAGATCGATGAACCAGTGGTTGAAGTTCACGGACATGTCCGCCCGCGGGGCGTACTTGCCGTTGCTGAGGAAGAGCTTCTTGCCGTCGAGCCAGTAGGCGACGACGCCGTCCTTCACCCGGATCAGCACGGTGTGCCAGGTGTCGAGGCTCTTGTTCGTGGTCTCGTAGACCCGGTCGTTCGTCTTGTGGTCGTACCAGGTCACGGTGTCGAGCTTGGGGCCGGGCCGGCCCCAGCCGCCGTTCGGCATGTACTCGTTGTCCAGCTCGCTGTACTTCGAGCCCTTGCCGCCGATGGTGTAGAAGGTCTGGTTGACGTGGTCGCCGGCATCCCCGGTGGCCGGCTTGTCGCTGAAGTGGATGCGGGCCGCGTAGGTGCCGTCGCGGAACTTGCTGGCGGCCGTGCCGAGGCTCGCCTGCTTCGTCCCGGCCTTGGTGCCGTCCGTGCTCGCCCGCAGGTTCAGCACCTGGCCGTCGGCGTGGGAGCCCTCGGCGGTGGGGAAGCTGACGCCGCTCGCGGACCAGGTGTTCTCGACGCCCGGGCCACCCTTGCTGGTGCGGACCAGCCAGCCGTGCTTGAACAGGGCCGGGTCCTTGGGACCCTGGTAGGTGAAGTCGTCGAACAGCACCCCGGCGGGCGGGGCGGGCAGCGGCTCGGGCGCGGACTTCGCCGCCGTCTTCTTCTCGTCGCTCGCCTTGGTGCCGTCCGGCTCCTCGCCCCACGCGAGGACGCCCCGCTTGTAGGCGGTGACGTTCTCCGCCTCCTTGTAGCTGGTCATCTCCGCGTCGAAGGAGCGGTCGTCGGACTGCTTCAGCTTCTCGTGGTCGGTGCGGAAGAGCTGGAGGTCGATGCCCTTGCTGTTGGCACCGGGCTTCAGGTCACCCGCGGCGGCCGTGAACCGGACCTCCAGGTAGTGGTCCGCGGTGTCCGTGGGCTTGTCCATCGCGACGATCCGGCCGGCGACGTTGGAGCAGCCGAACACGGCGTTGACACAGTTGAAGGCGTACGACGCGGAGCCGTCGGCGGTGAACCAGTACCGGAGCGTCACATCGCTCAACGGCAGTGGCTTGTCGGTGTCGTTGAAGACCTCCAGCGACGGCTTGGCCGCCGTCGCCGTCGCCGGGGTGTCGGTCCGGTAGCGGACCTTCAGCTCGGGCGGGTCCGGGTTCGCGGCCTTCCACACGGGGTAGAGCGCCGTGCCGCCGGCGGCCACGACCGCCACGAGGAGCAGGAGCCTGATCTTGGGCCAGACCCGGCGTCGGGGTGTTCGGCGACGAGGGGACGCCACGCAGGACTCCTTCGAGGACACCCGGCGGTCTGGGGTGGAGACCGTCAGAGTCAGGTAAACAATGGTCGGATTGTGTGAGGATCCTATCCGTGGCGGCATACGGAAAGGGGGGCGGGTGCACGGATTGTTACCGTACGCCCCACCCCCCTCAGGGGTAACGCGTTACGCCGGGACGCTCGCGACGCCCTGCGCCAGGAACCTCTTGCCGTTCACGCGCTCGGAGACACCCTCGCGGTCCAGGTACGGCGTGATGCCGCCCAGGTGGAAGGGCCAGCCGGCGCCCGTGATGAGGCACAGGTCGATGTCCTGGGCCTCGGCGACGACGCCCTCGTCGAGCATGATGCCGATCTCCTGCGCCACCGCGTCGAGCACCCGCTCGCGCACCTGCTCCTCCGTCAGGACGCTGTCGCCCTGCTTCAGCAGCGCGGCGACCTCGGGGTCGAGCTCGGGCTTGCCGCTGTCGTAGACGTAGAAGCCGCGCTTGCCCGCCTCGACGACCGCCTTGAGGTTCGGGGAGACCGTGAAGCGCTCCGGGAACGCCCGGTTGAGCGTCTCGGAGACGTGCAGGCCGATCGCCGGACCGACGAGCTCCAGCAGGACCAGCGGCGACATCGGCAGACCGAGCGGCTCGACGGCCTTCTCGGCGACCTCGACGGGGGTGCCCTCGTCGATGACGTTCTGGATCTCGCCCATGAAGCGGGTCAGGATGCGGTTCACGACGAACGCCGGGGCGTCCTTGGTGAGGACCGCGGTCTTCTTCAGCTTCTTGGCGACGGCGAAGGCCGTGGCCAGGGAGGCGTCGTCGGTCTTCTCGCCGCGCACGATCTCCAGCAGCGGCAGGACCGCGACCGGGTTGAAGAAGTGGAAGCCGACGACCCGCTCGGGGTTCTTCAGCTTCGACGCCATCTCCGAGACGGAGAGGGAGGAGGTGTTCGTCGCGAAGATGGCGTGCGCCGGGGCGACCGCCTCGACCTCCGCGAACACCTGCTGCTTGACGCCGATCTCCTCGAAGACCGCTTCGATGATGAAGTCGGCGTCCGAGAAGCCCTCGGCCTTGTCCAGCACACCGGACACCAGCGCCTTGAGGCGGTTGGCCTTGTCCTGGCTGATCCGGCCCTTGCCGAGCAGCTTGTCGATCTCGGCGTGGACGTAGCCCACACCCTTGTCGACGCGCTCCTGGTCGATGTCGGTCAGCACGACCGGCACCTCCAGGCGGCGCAGGAACAGCAGCGCGAGCTGGGAGGCCATCAGACCGGCGCCGACGACACCGACCTTGGTGACCGGACGGGCCAGGTTCTTGTCCGGGGCACCGGCCGGGCGCTTGCCGCGCTTCTGCACCAGGTTGAAGGCGTAGATACCGGAGCGCAGTTCGCCGCCCATGATGAGGTCGGCGAGGGCCTTGTCCTCGGCGTCGTAGCCCTGCTGGAGGTCGCCGTTCTTGGCGGCGGCGATGATGTCCAGGGCGCGGTAGGCGGCCGGGGCGGCGCCGTGCACCTTGGAGTCGGCGATGAAGCGGCCCTTGGCGACGGCCTGGTCCCAGGCCTCGCCGCGGTCGATCACCGGGCGCTCGATCTCCAGCTCGCCCTTGAGGACGGCGGCGGTCCAGATCAGCGACTGCTCCAGGAAGTCCGCGCCCTCGAAGATCGCGTCGGCGATCCCGAGCTCGTAGACCTGCTTGCCCTTGAGCTGCTTGTTCTGGTTGAGGCTGTTCTCGATGATCACCGAGACGGCCTTCTCGGGGCCGATCAGGTTCGGCAGCAGCGCGCAGCCGCCCCAGCCCGGGACCAGACCCAGGAACACCTCGGGCAGCGAGAACGCCGGGAGGGCCGCGGAGACGGTGCGGTAGGTGCAGTGCAGACCGACCTCGACACCGCCGCCCATCGCGGCGCCGTTGTAGTACGCGAAGGTCGGCACGGCCAGCTTCGACAGCCGCTTGAAGACCTCGTGGCCGCCCTTGCCGATGGCGAGCGCGTGCTCGTACTCCTTGAGGATCTCCACGCCCTTGAGGTCGGCGCCGACCGCGAAGATGAACGGCTTGCCGGTGAGGCCGACACCGACGATCTCGCCGTCCGCGGCCTCCTTCTCGACCTGGTCGATCGCGGCGTTCAGGTTCGCCAGCGAGGCCGGGCCGAAGGTGGTCGGCTTGGTGTGGTCGTGGCCGTTGTCCAGGGTGATCAGGGCGAAGCGCCCGGCACCCAGGGGGAGGTCGAAGTGGCGTACGTGCGCACTCGTGACGACCTCGTCCGGGAACAGCTCGGAAGCCTGCTTCAGAAGCTCGGCGGTGGTGCTCACTTGTCCCCCTCGAAGTGCGGGTTCTCCCAGATGACCGTCGCGCCCATGCCGAAGCCGACGCACATGGTGGTCAGGCCGTAGCGGACGTGCGGCTGCTCCTCGAACTGGCGGGCCAGCTGCGTCATCAGACGGACGCCGGAGGAGGCGAGCGGGTGGCCGAAGGCGATGGCGCCCCCGTACTGGTTGACGCGCTCGTCGTCGTCGGCGATGCCGTAGTGGTCGAGGAAGGCCAGGACCTGGACGGCGAAGGCCTCGTTGATCTCGAACAGGCCGATGTCGGAGATCGACAGGCCGGCCTGGGCCAGCGCCTTCTCCGTCGCCGGGATCGGGCCGTAGCCCATGACCTCCGGCTCGACGCCCGCGAAGGAGTAGGAGACCAGGCGCATCTTCACGGGGAGGTCGTTCTCCCGCGCGAACTCCTCGGAGGCGATGAGCGAGGCGGTGGCGCCGTCGTTCAGACCGGCCGCGTTACCGGCGGTGACCCGGCCGTGCACGCGGAACGGGGTCTTGAGGCCCTGGAGGTTCTCCAGGGTGGTGCCCGGGCGCATCGGCTCGTCGGCGGTGACCAGGCCCCAGCCCGTCTCACCGGCCTCGGGGGAGGTGCGGCGGACCGAGATCGGCACCAGGTCGGCCTGGATCTTGCCGTTGGCGTACGCCTTGGCGGCCTTCTCCTGGGAGCGCACGGCGTACTCGTCGGCGCGCAGCTTGGTGATCTGGGGGTAGCGGTCGTGCAGGTTCTCCGCGGTCATGCCCATGAACAGGGCCGACTCGTCGACCAGCTTCTCGGAGACGAACCGCGGGTTCGGGTCCACGCCCTCGCCCATGGGGTGACGGCCCATGTGCTCGACACCGCCCGCGACGGCGACGTCGTAGGCGCCGAAGGCGACGGAACCGGCGACCGAGGTGACGGCGGTCAGGGCGCCGGCGCACATGCGGTCGATGGAGTAGCCCGGCACGGACTGCGGGAGACCCGCGAGGATCCCGGCGGTGCGGCCGATGGTCAGGCCCTGGTCACCGATCTGCGTGGTCGCGGCGATGGCGACCTCGTCGATCTTCTTCGGGTCGAGTCCGGGGTTGCGGCGCAGCAGCTCCCGGATCGCCTTCACGACGAGGTCGTCGGCACGGGTCTCGTGGTAGATGCCCTTCGGGCCCGCCTTGCCGAACGGGGTGCGGACGCCGTCGACGAAGACGACGTCCCTGACGGTACGAGGCACGATGGCTCTCCTCCAGGGTCAGGATCTGCATTGCTGCTGCGATGCGCTGAGCGCGCGCTCAGGCCCATGCTACTTATGGGTAACGTAGCTGCACACCCCTGACAGGCGGAGCGGCGAAGGTCACACCTCCGGGTGGTGCGACGCCCCGCTCTTCAGGGGCGCGGGACCATATCGATATGCGGCTCCCGCGAGGGCGCGACCAGCCACAACGCACCCGCACTCCGTTCGGCGCTCACCGAGGCGGCGCAGTGGACCCCCGGGGCGTCAGCACAGGGGTCGGCACCGGGTGCGACCCACCCTCACCCCCGGTGATCACCGAGAACAGAGTCCTCGCCACGTCCGCTCCAAAACCGTGCACGTCATGACTCATCGCCGACAGCGTCGGATGCGTCAGCCGGCACAGCTGCGAGTCGTCCCAGGCCAGCAGCGACACGTCCTCCGGCACCCGCAGCCCCATCTCCGCCGCCACCGACAGCCCCGCCACCGCCATGATGTCGTTGTCGTACACGATCGCGGTCGGCCGGTCGGCCGGCGCCGCGGTCAGCAGCGACCGTGTCGCACGCGCCCCCGCCTCTCCCGAGAAGTCCGTCGCGACCTGCCACGCCCCGGCCAGCGCCAGCGCCCCCGCCGCCTCGTCGAACGCCGCCGTCCGGATCGACGTGTGCCCGAGGTCCGCCGCCCCGCCCACCCGCGCGATCCGCCGGTGCCCCAGCGCGGCCAGGTACCGCACCGCCTCCGTCACAGCCGTGGCGTCGTCCGTCCACACCGACGTGAGCCCGCCGGTCAGCGAGGGATGCCCGACGGCGACCACCGGCATCCCGAGCCGCTCCGTCATGGCCACCCGCGGATCGTCCGCCCGGAAGTCGACGAGGATCGACCCGCCGGTCTGCCGCCCCCGCCACCACGCCTCCTGGACGGCCACCTCCTCGTCCATGTTCCGCACGAGCCGCAGCAGCAGTGAGCTGGAATGCTCGGTCAGCACGCTCTGCACGCCCGAGACGAACTCCATGTACCAGGGCTCCAGCCCCAGCGCCCGCGCCGGCCGGCACACGGCCAGCCCGACCACGTCCACGCGCGATCCGGCCAGCGTCCGCGCCGTGAGGCTCGGCGACCAGCCCAGCTCCCGCGCCGCGAGGAAGATCCGGTCCCGGGTGGCCTCCGACAGCCCCGGCTTGTGGTTGAACGCGAGGGACACCGCCCCCTTGGACACACCGGCGCGCGCGGCGACGTCCTTGATGGTGACGCGAGGGGTCGGCGTTGCCGTCATCGGGTGGGCTCCACGCAGTACAGGGCCGAACGGGCGGTCTTCGCGTCCGGAGTCTTCCAGCCGCGCACCCCGATGGTCACCTCTTCGCCCGGCAGCAGCGTGACCAGCCCCCGGTCGGCCCGCGCCCCGGGATCGAGCCGGTCGGCCTGGAGCAGCAGGTCCCGGACCAGGGTGCGGGCGGTCACCGTGATGCCACCCGGTGCGAGCCTGACGTCGAACTCCGGCACCGGGTAGGGCACTTCACGGTCGGGCACCGGGAAGTGCAGCGCCCGCAGCCCGTCCACGTCCGCGACCAGGAACTCCCCGGGCCCGGCGGGCATCAGCTCCCGCGGCACGTCGACACGGGCCACGGCCCGCCTCCCGGCCGCCAGTTCCGCATCCCGGTGGTCCAGCACCTCGCCCTCGACGGACAACCGCCGCAGGGTCAGCGTCCCCCGCCACTCCTCCGGCCCCTGGTTGACGGCCGCCAGCACCAGCCCCCCGTCCCGCACCTGGAAGGTCGGCAACCGGTCCGCGTACAGCCGCTTCAGCTCGTGGTAGAGCGGCTTCTCGCGGCCGTCCCCGTCGATCGCCGCCCAGGAGGTCACCGGCCAGCAGTCGTTGAGCTGCCAGAGGACCGTGCCCGCGCACACCGGCCAGTGGGAGCGCCAGTGCTCGATCCCGGCCGCGACCGCCCGCGCCTGGTTGAGCTGCATCAGGTAGTGCCAGCGGTCGAAGTCCCCGTCCGGCACGGCGAAATGCCGCCGGAGCCCGCGCTCCAGCTTGCCGTTGCCGTCGTCGGCCTTCTGGTGGTGCAGCATGCCGGGGGAGTCCGGCGCGAGCTCCTCCCCGGGCAGCGCCCGGCGCAGCGTGGTGTACGCGGGCGGCGCCTGCCAGCCGAACTCGGCGACGAACCGCGGCACGCTCAGCCGATAGTCCGCGTAGTCCTCCCGGTTCCACACCTCCCACGAGTGGTGGGTGCCGTGCGCCGGGTCGTTCGGGTGGTGCCGCCAGGAACCGGACCAGGGGCTCCCCGCGGTGTACGGCCGGGTCGGGTCCGACTCGGCCACCACACGCGGCAGCACGCCCAGGTAGTAGCCCTCGCCCCAGGAGTTTCCGGCCAGCCCGTGCTCCCACTCCCAGTCCCGGAAGCCCCACAGGTTCTCGTTGTTGCCGTTCCACAGCACGAGCGACGGATGCGGCATCAGCCGTACGACGTTCTCCCGCGCCTCGGCCTCCACCTCGCCGCGCAGCGGCTGCTCCTCCGGGTAGGCCGCGCAGGCGAACGGGAAGTCCTGCCAGACCAGCAGGCCGAGTTCGTCGCAGGCGTCGTAGAAGTCCTCGCCCTCGTAGATCCCGCCGCCCCAGATCCGTACGAGGTCCACGCCCGCGCCGGCCGCCTGCTCCAGCCGCTGCCGGTAGCGCTCTCGGGTGATCCGGGACGGGAAGACGTCGTCGGGGATCCAGTTGACGCCCCGGGCGAAGAGCCGCTCGCCGTTGACGACGAGGGTGAAGCCGGTGCCGTGCGCGTCGGGCCGCCGGTCCAGCTCCACGGTCCGGAAACCGATCCGCCGCCGCCACACGTCCAGCGTCTCCTCGCCCTGCAGAAGCTTCAACTCCACGTCGTAGAGCGGCTGTTCTCCGTACCCACGGGGCCACCACAGCCGCGGGTCCGGCACCCGCAGCCGTACCACCCCACCGGCCCCCTCGATCTCGGCCCGCGCCCGCACCCCCGCGACGGCCGCCTCCACGGCGAGGGGTGCCTCGACCCGGGTCCGCTCCACGTCGACGGCCAGTTCGACGACGCCCGTGCCCTCGTCGAGGGTGACCATCGGACGCACCCGCGCGATCCGGGCCGTCGACCAGTGCTCCAGGCGCACCGGCCGCCAGATCCCGGCCGTCACCAGGGTCGGCCCCCAGTCCCAGCCGAAGGAGCAGGCCATCTTGCGCAGGTACTGGTAGGGCTCGGCGTAGGCGGCGGGCCGTTCGCCCACCCGGCCCCGCACGGCCTCGGCCTCGGCGTAGGCGGAGACGAACCGCACGGACAGCCGCCCGGACAGGCCCGTCACGTCGAACCGGTACGAGCGGTGCATGTTGCGCACCTTCCCCAGCAGCCGTCCGTCCAGGGAGATCTCGGCGACGGTGTCGAGCCCGTCGAAGACCAGGTCGGTCTGCTCCTGCCCCCACGAGCCGCCGATCTCCCGCTCGTACGTCCAGTCCCGGCGCCCCACCCAGGCCACCCCGGTCTCGTTCCGGCCGAGGAACGGGTCCGGGATCACCCCGGCGGCCATCAGGTCGGTGTGCACGCACCCCGGCACGGTGGCCGGCAGCGTGTCCGAGCCGTGCCGCAGGGTCCATCCCTCGCCGAGCGGTGTGGCCTCCAGCATGCGCACTCCCTTAACCGGTTCAGTGAAGAGTCGTGTGTCGGTTTCGCATCCTTGGCGGGATTGGGACTTTACCGGTTGAGTGCACGCTGTCAGAGTTCCGAACCAGCCATACCGCACGTGCTCGTCCGTCCCGAGTTCCCCTCCGCGAACGGAGCTGATGCACATGAACCGCCGTACCCTCCTCGCCCTGGCCGCGGGCTCCGCCCTGCTGGCATCCGGCTGCACCGGCACCGGAGGCTCCTCGAAGGGCGCCGACGCCGAGGCGCCCGACGATCCCGCCAAGGTCCGCGGGACCATCACCGTCCTCACCCACCGGACCGACCTCGTGCAGGACGGGACGATGAAGAAGTACGCCGCCGAGTTCAGCAAGACGTATCCCGGGGTGAAGGTCGAGTTCGACGGCATCACCGACTACGAGGGCGAAGTCAAGATCCGTATGAACACGGAGAACTACGGCGACGTCCTCATGATCCCGGCGGTGATCGAGAAGAAGGACTACCCCAGGTTCTTCGCCTCGCTGGGCAGTCAGGAGGAACGGAGCAAGAAGTACCGTTTCACCGACTACACGACCGTCGGGGGCAAGGTCTACGGCCAGAGCCCCCTCGGCGCGCTGCCGGGGTTCATCTACAACAAGAAGGTCTGGCGGGAGGCCGGGGTCACCGACTGGCCCACCACACCGGCCGAGTTCCTCGCCGGCCTCAAGGCGATCAAGTCGAAGACCGACGCGATCCCCTACTACACCAACTTCAAGGACAAGTGGCCGCTCAGCCAGTGGACGGGGGTCAACGGCTCGGTCGGCTGCGACGAGCAGGCCACCACCGGACTGGCCGAGGGCAACCCCTGGGCCGAGGGCGCCGACCTGCGGGTGGCGGACACGCTGCTGTACGACATCGTGCACGAGGGGCTCATCGAGAAGGACCCGACGACCACCAACTGGGAGGCGTCCAAGCCCAGACTGGCCAAGGGCGAGATCGCCACCATGTGGCTCGGCTCCTGGGCGGTCATCCAGATGCGGGGCGCGGCCGAGCAGGCCGGCACCGACCCGGACGACATCGGGTTCATGCCCTTCCCCGCCCAGAAGGACGGCACGTTCTGCGCGGTGACCTCGCCCGACTACAACCAGGCCGTCAACGTTCACTCCGAGCACAAGGAGGCCGCCCGCGCCTGGATCGACTGGTTCACCGACAAGTCCGGCTACGCGCAGGACAACCTGGCGCTGTCCCCGCTCAAGGACGCCCCGCTGCCCGGCATCCTGAAGCCGTACGAGGAGGCGGGCGTCAAGCTCCTCGATCTCGACGACAGCAAGGGCGCCGAGGTGAAGACCATCGACAACCAGTCCGAGGTCGGCATCAACAAGCCCGACTACCGCCAGGAGCTCGTCGACATGGCCCGCGGCGCAAGGAAGGGCGACCCGGACGACTACCTGGACGGCCTCGGTGAGAAGTGGACCGAGACCCAGAAGTCGCTGGGGTACTGATGACGGGCACGACCGAGACGGCGGCCGTGAAGGCCGCCGCGAGCACGGACGCCGCCCCCGCCCCGGCCCGCGCCCCGCGTCCGGCACGCCTGTGGCGCGGGGCCACCCCCTGGCTCTTCCTGCTCGCCCCGCTCACCCTCCTGATCGTCTTCACCTACGCGCCGATCGCCAACATGGTCGCGTACAGCTTCACCGACTGGGACGGCGTGAGCCCCGAGCTGCGCTGGACGGGAGCCGGGAACTACGCCGAACTCTTCACCCGCCCCGAGCTGTTCGAGGTCTTCTGGGTCAGCGGCTACTACCTGGCGGCCTCCGTCGTCCAGATCGTGGCCGCGCTCTACTTCGCCACCGTCCTCAGCTTCAATGTCCGCTTCCGGAACTTCTTCAAGGGCGTGCTGTTCTTCCCGTACCTGATCAACGGAGTCGCGATCGGCTTCGTCTTCCTCTACTTCTTCCAGGACGGCGGCACCCTCGACTCGGTGCTGAGCCTGGTCGGCGTGGAGACGGACCGCGCCTGGCTCGGCACCCCGGAGTCGGCGAACACCTCCCTGGCCGCCGTCTCCGTCTGGCGCTACCTCGGCCTGAATTTCGTCCTCTTCCTCGGCGCGATCCAGTCGATCCCCGGGGAGCTGTACGAGGCGGCCGAACTCGACGGCGCGAACCGCTGGGACCAGTTCCGCCACATCATCGCGCCGGGCATCAAGCCGGTGCTGAGCCTGACGGTGATCCTCTCGGTCTCCGGTTCGCTCTCGGTCTTCGAGATCCCGTACATCATGACCGGCGGCGCGACCGGCACCGAGACGTTCGTCATCCAGACCGTGAAGCTGGCGTTCCAGTTCAACAAGACGGGGCTCGCCTCGGCGGCCGCGGTCGTGCTGCTGCTGATCGTCCTGGCGGTGACCTGGGTGCAGCGGCGCCTCGCCCCCGACGACAAGGTGGACCTCGTATGACGCGCCGCGCGGTGACCCGCGTCCTCGTGTACCTGTCGCTGATCGCCGCGACCGCGGTGGTCCTGCTCCCGCTGGCCGCGGTGTTCCTGACGTCCCTGAAGTCGGAGCGGGAGATGGCGGACGGCAGCGGCGCGCTCGCGCTGCCGGGCGATCCGTTCAACTTCGGCAACTACGTGACGACGTTCCAGGACGGCCGGATGCTCTCGGCCTTCGGCAACACGGCCGTCATCCTGGTCGTCGCCATCGGCGGCACGGTCCTCATCGGCTCGATGACGGCCTACGCCATCGATCGCTTCCGGTTCCGCTTCCGCGCGTGGGTGCTGGCCCTGTTCCTGATCGCCGCGCTGGTCCCCGGCGTCACCACCCAGGTGGCCACCTTCCAGATCGTCAACAGCTTCGGCCTGTTCGACAGCCTCTGGGCGCCGATCGCCCTCTACATGGGCACGGACATCGTCTCGATCTACATCTTCCTGCAGTTCGTGCGGTCCATCCCCACCTCCCTGGACGAGGCGGCCCGCCTGGACGGGGCCAACGCCTTCACGATCTACCGCAAGATCATCTTCCCGCTGCTGAAGCCGGCGACCGCGACGGTGGTGATCGTCAAGGGCATCACGACCTACAACGACTTCTACATCCCGTTCCTCTACATGCCCTCGGAAGATCTTGGCGTGATCTCGACGTCCCTCTTCCGCTTCAAGGGCCCCTTCGGCGCGCATTGGGAGACCATCTCGGCAGGAGCGATCCTGGTCATCGTCCCTACCCTGGTCGTCTTCCTGTTCCTCCAGCGGTTTATCTACAACGGCTTCACCCGGGGAGCGACCAAGTGACGACGCCCCAGGGGCGCGGGGAACTGCGCGACAAGCCGAAGATCACCCGCAGCCGCCGTACGACGAGAAGCTCCACGGCGGCTAGGCCTCCTTCGAGGACAGCGCCTCCACCAACACCGGCGTCACCTGCTCGACCTGCCACGGCCGCGCCCCGTGCCCGGCCAGCGCCGCCGCGACGGACTCCGCGTCCACCACCGCAGGCGGCTCCCAGCACACCCGCCGCACCGTGTCCGGTGTGATCAGGTTCTCCTGCGGCATGCTGACCCGGTCGGCCAGCGCCGACACCGCGGCGCGGGCGGCGGACAGCCGTGCGGCGGCCTCGGGGTCCTTGTCGGCCCAGGCGCGCGGCGGCGGAGGCCCGGTCACCGGCTGGCCCGGCTGCGGCAGCTGCGCCTCGCTCAGCGCCTTCGCCCGGTCCACCGCCGCCTGCCACTGCTCCAGCTGCCGCTTGCCCACGCGGTGCCCAAAACCGTTCAGCGCGGCCAGTGCGTGCACGTTGGCCGGAAGCGCCAGCGCCGCCTCCACGATGGCCGCGTCCCCGAGCACCTTGCCCGGCGACACGTCACGCCGCTGGGCGATCCGGTCCCGGGTCTGCCACAGCTCCCGTACGACGGCCAGCTGCCTCCGGCGGCGCACCTTGTGCATGCCGGACGTACGCCGCCACGGGTCCTTGCGGGGCTCCGGCGGGGGAGCCGAGGCGATCGCGTCGAACTCCTGGCGGGCCCACTCCAGCTTGCCCTGCCGGTCCAGCTCCTTCTCCAGCGCGTCACGCAGGTCGACGAGCAGCTCGACGTCCAGTGCCGCGTAGCGCAGCCAGGGCTCGGGCAGGGGCCGGGTCGACCAGTCGACGGCGGAGTGCCCCTTCTCCAGGACGAAGCCCAGCACGCTCTCCACCATCGCGCCGAGGCCCACCCGGGGGAACCCGGCGAGCCGCCCGGCCAGCTCCGTGTCGAACAGCCGGGTCGGCACCATGCCTATCTCGCGCAGGCAGGGCAGGTCCTGGGTGGCGGCGTGCAGCACCCACTCGACGCCGGACAGGGCGTCACCGAGGGCGGACAGGTCGGGGCAGGCCACCGGGTCGATCAGGGCGGTTCCGGAGCCCGCGCGGCGCAGCTGTACGAGATAGGCGCGCTGCCCGTAGCGGTAGCCGGACGCCCGCTCGGCGTCGACGGCGACGGGCCCGGATCCCGCCTCGAAGGCGGCGATCACCCGGGCCAGGGCGGCCTCGTCCGCGATGACGGGCGGAATGCCCTCACGCGGCTCCAGCAAGGGGATCGGCGCCTCCGTAGCAGAAGATCCGCCGTCGTCCGGAGGGGCGCCTCCGGTGGTTCGCAGTGAGCTGTCTGCTGCGGTGTCGTGGGCGTCGGTCACCTGTCAAGGGTATCCATGTATGGACAGCGCCCGTCGACGGAACGTTCCGTCGACGGGCGCCCGAGGGTCGCAAACCAGTCATGTCGGGGAAGCGGCGGGTTCGCGAACCGTGCGTGACGTGAACGGGGCCGACGGCCGGCCCCGTTCACGTGCCAGAAGGGTCACGGAGAGTCACGGCGGAGCGGGTCAGTGGATGATCCCGGTCCGCAGCGCCACCGCGACCATGCCGGCCCGGTCGCCCGTGCCGAGCTTGCGGGCGATGCGGGCGAGGTGGCTCTTGACGGTCAGGGCGGACAGGCCCATCGAGACGCCGATCGCCTTGTTCGACTGGCCCTCCGCGACCAGCCTCAGCACCTCGACCTCGCGGCCGGACAGTTCGCGGTAGCCGCCCGGGTGGCTCGGGGCGCCCGGGGGGCGGCGGTGCAGTCGCGCGGCGGCGGCGCCGATGGGGGCGGCGCCCGGCCGGGTGGGGAGCCCGACGTTGGTACGGGTGCCGGTGACGACGTACCCCTTCACTCCGCCGGCGAGTGCGTTGCGCACGGCGCCGATGTCGTCGGCGGCGGAGAGGGCGAGCCCGTTGGGCCAGCCCGCGGCGCGCGTCTCCGACAGCAGGGTGAGGCCGGAACCGTCCGGCAGGTGGACGTCGGCGACACAGATGTCGCGGGGGTTGCCGATGCGGGGACGAGCCTCCGCGATGGACGAGGCCTCGATGACGTCGCGCACACCGAGCGCCCACAGGTGGCGGGTGACGGTGGAGCGGACGCGCGGGTCGGCCACGACCACCATGGCGGTCGGCTTGTTCGGGCGGTAGGCGACCAGGCTTGCGGGCTGCTCGAGGAGAACGGACACCAGGCCTCCTGGGGTGCGGGACGGGGCCGGCTCGGGGGGATGAAGCCGGGACGAACCGTGCTTTCAAGGTCACAGTCGTCTTCGGCACCGAACCCGTCCGCCTTTAGAAAATGATCACGATTCAGTGATAACAATCCGTGCAATTCGGACACGCGGTCGATCATTCGAAGGTGGAACGGTTTCGGTCTGCGTCGGTACGCGGTCGAAAGTGGCCGTATCGACAAAGTGATTCGGCCAAGAGGGGTACGCAGGTGTGATCGTCGGCAGGACATGGTTGACCGCCCCGCACAAGATCGATCAGTGCGGGGCGGTCAGGGGTGGATCAGAGGTCGGTCCGGGGTCGTTTCAGCGGGACTGCGGGCCTCGCCGCTGGGGCAGTGTCACCACGGACGCGTCGCCCGGACCGGCCGGGGGCAGCCCCGCGATCTGGGCGAGCAGATCGCACCAGGACGCCAGGTGCGCCGCCGTGTCCGGGGACCCGCCCAGGCCCTCACGCGGCGTCCACGACGCCCGGATCTCGATCTGCGAGGCGGCCGGGCGCGCGGACAGCCCGCCGAAGTAGTGGGAGCTCGCGCGTGTGACGGTGCCGCTCGGCTCCCCGTACGTCAGCCCGCGGGCCTGCAGCGCACCGGTCAGCCAGGACCAGCACACCTCCGGCAGCAGCGGATCCGCCGCCATCTCCGGCTCCAGCTCCGCGCGCACCAGCGTCACCAGCCGGAACGTGCCCCGCCACGCGTCGTGCCCGGCCGGGTCGTGCAGCAGTACCAGCCGGCCGTCGGCCAGGTCCTGGTCGCCGTCGACGACCGCCGCCTCCAGCGCGTAGGAGTAGGGGGCGAGCCGCTTCGGCGCGGGCGTCGGCTCGACCTCGATCTGGGGCCGCAGCCGCGCCGCCCTGAGCGCGTCGACGGCGGCCCGGAAGGGCGGCGGGGCGGAGTCCGCCTCCCGCCGGCCCTTCTCGGTGTCCTTCGCTTCGTCCATACCGCCAGCGCCGTCCGACAGTCGTCCCTGAGCCGCAGCCATGCGGGAAGGTTACGGGGACCGGAGCCCGGGTGCCGGGCTAGACACCCCCGCGCCTGTCCAGGGGCTGAATAGTGCTGTCCGGCGGCGTGCGAAACTTGGCCCCGTGAGTGCCAACGACGCCCCTCGGGCCCAGCAGCCGTCCGCCCCGTACGACTCCGCCTTCCTCAAGGCCTGTCGGCGCGAGCCCGTGCCGCACACGCCGGTGTGGTTCATGCGGCAGGCCGGGCGCTCACTGCCGGAGTACCGCAAGGTGCGCGAGGGCGTTCCGATGCTGGAGTCCTGCATGCGGCCCGAACTGGTCACCGAGATCACGCTCCAGCCGGTGCGCCGGCACGGCGTGGACGCGGCGATCTACTTCAGCGACATCGTCGTCCCGCTCAAGGCCATCGGCATCGACCTCGACATCAAGCCCGGCGTCGGCCCGGTCGTCGAGCACCCGATCCGCACCCGCGCCGACCTCGCGCAGCTGCGCGACCTGACCCCCGAGGACGTCTCCTACGTCACCGAGGCCATCGGTCTGCTCACCCGCGAGCTCGGCTCCACGCCCCTCATCGGCTTCGCCGGCGCCCCCTTCACCCTCGCCAGCTACCTCGTCGAGGGCGGCCCGTCCCGCACGTACGAGAACGCCAAGGCGATGATGTACGGCGACCCGGAGCTGTGGGCCGACCTGCTCGACCGCCTGGCGGACATCACCGCCGCCTTCCTGAAGGTGCAGATCGAGGCGGGCGCCTCGGCGGTGCAGCTGTTCGACTCCTGGGCCGGTGCGCTGGCCCCCGTCGACTACCGGCGTTCGGTGCTGCCCGCCTCGGCGAAGGTCTTCGAGGCCGTGGCGGGCTACGGCGTCCCGCGCATCCACTTCGGGGTCGGCACCGGCGAGCTGCTGGGCCTGATGGGCGAGGCCGGCGCGGATGTCGTCGGCGTCGACTGGCGCGTCCCGATGGACGAGGCCGCCCGCCGGATCGGCCCCGGCAAGGCACTCCAGGGCAACCTCGACCCGACCGTGCTGTTCGCCCCGACCGAGGCCGTCGAGGCCAAGACCCTGGAGGTCCTGGACTCGGCGAAGGACCTGGAGGGCCACATCTTCAACCTCGGTCACGGCGTCATGCCCTCCACCGACCCGGACGCGCTGACGCGGCTCGTGGAGCACGTGCACACCCGGACGGCGCGCTGACGCGCGGCCCGATCGGCCGGTTCGGTGAACGCGGCCGTACGGGCGTGCGTATGTGTCGGCAACCGCCCGCGGCGCGGGGAAGGCGGGTCGCGGGGCCGACGTGAGGAACAGGCGATGAACGACCGAGTTACTCCCGCGATGCACGCACTGCCCGACGGTGAGGCGGAGCTGACGCTGGTGGTGCGGCTGCCCTGGGAGGACGTGGCCCGTCTCGGCCAGGACGCGGGGCGGCTGGCCACCCAGTTGCGGCGGCCCGTGACGCTGGAGGAGGCGGTGAGCCATCGGTTGCGGTCGACCCGCGTGGCCTCGCACGCGAAGCCGGCCGGGGAGCAGCCGCCGGCGGTGACGGCGGCGCCCGCGTCGGTGTCCTCGTTGCCGTCCCGGCCGCCGGCGGAGCAGGCGCGGCAGGCGATCGACCGGATCAACGGTACGGCCGGGACGGCGTAAGGGCTTCGCCGAGGGGGTGCGGGGTCGTCGCCGGGTGCGCGACGTCTGTGGCTTGTCGCGCAGCTCCCCGCGCCCCCCGGAGCACCTGCCCCGCTACGAGGTGCCGCGCACCTTCGCCGCCGCCTTGCGGGCCGCCACCAGGACCGGGTCCCAGACCGGGGAGAACGGCGGGGCGTAGCCGAGGTCCAGGGTCGTCATCTGTTCCGCCGTCATGCCCGCCGTGAGGGCGACCGCCGCGATGTCGACCCGCTTGCCGGCGCCCTCCCGGCCGACGATCTGGACGCCGAGCAGGCGGCCCGTGCGGTGCTCGGCGAGCATCTTGACCGTCATGGGGGAGGCGTTCGGGTAGTAGCCCGCGCGGCTGGTCGACTCGATGGTGACCGACTCGAAGCGCAGGCCCACCCGGTGGGCGTCCTTCTCGCGCAGGCCCGTGCGGGCGATCTCCAGGTCGCAGACCTTGCTGACCGCCGTGCCGACCACGCCCGGGAAGGTGGCGTAACCGCCGCCGATGTTGGTGCCGATGACCTGGCCGTGCTTGTTGGCGTGGGTGCCCAGCGGGATGTGCCGGTCCTGGCCGGATACCAGGTCGAGGACCTCGACGCAGTCGCCGCCGGCCCAGATGTCCTCGTGGCCGCGCACCCGCATCGAGCGGTCCGTGAGGAGACCGCCGTGCGGGCCGAGGGGGAGTCCGGCGGCCTTCGCGAGGGCCGTCTCGGGGCGGACGCCGATGCCGAGGACGACGACGTCCGCCGGGAACTCGCGGTCCTCGGTGACCACCGCCCGCACCCGTCCGTCGCCCCCGGTGAGGATCTTCGTGACCTCGGCGTCGTTGACCATCGTGATGCCCAGGCCCTCCATGGCCTCGTGCACCAGGCGGCCCATGTCGGGGTCGAGGGTCGACATGGGTTCGCTGCCGCGGTTGACGACCGTCACCTCGTAGCCGCGGTTGATGAGGGCCTCGGCCATCTCCACGCCGATGTAGCCGGCCCCGACGACGACCGCGCGGCGGCCCCGCGTGCGTTCCAGCGTGTCGAGGAGCGCCTGGCCGTCGTCCAGGGTCTGCACGCCGTGCACCCCGGGCGCGTCGGCCCCAGGCATGTCGGGCCGGATCGGCTGGGCGCCGGTCGCGATCACGAGCCGGTCGTACGGCGTCCAGGACTCCTCGCCGGTGTCGGCGTCACGTGCGCGTACCCGCTGCCCGTCGAGGTCCAGTTCCGTCACCTCGGTGCGCAGCCGCAGGTCGATGTCCCGGGCGCGGTGCTCCTCGGGGGTGCGGGCGATGAGCCGGTCCCGGTCGGTGACGTCGCCGCCGACCCAGTAGGGGATGCCGCAGGCCGAGTACGACGTGAAGTGGCCCCGTTCGAACGCCACGATCTCCAGCTCGCCGGGGCCCTTCAGGCGGCGCGCCTGCGACGCCGCGGACATGCCCGCGGCGTCGCCGCCGATGACGACCAGTCGCTCCCGTGCACGGCTCATGTTCATGCGAACACGCTACGGGAGCCCGGCATTTCAGTCCTGTCCGCCTCGGCCCTGCCCGTCCGGGGTCCGCGGCCGGGTGGACTCCGGCGCCGGCCGGGCCATCGGCAGCGGGCCGAGGGCGGTCGTCGCGGGCGCGGGCTCGGGACGCCGCGGCAGCCGGGGGCGTACGACCCGCACCCACAGCAGGACGAGCAGCGCGGCCACCGCCGCGAACGGCAGTACCGCGCCGAAGGCCACCGCGAGCCAGCGCAGCATCGTCACGAACGCGTTCCAGCCGCCCGCGAGCGCGTCGACGAAGCCCGGGTCGTCCTCCTTGGCCTCCTTCTTCACCGGGGTCTCGGACAGCGCCAGGGTGATGGTGGCCAGGCTGGTGCGGTCCTTCAGGGACTTCTGCCGGGCGAGCAGCGCCTCCAGGTCGGCCTGGCGGGTGCTCAGCTCGCTCTCCAGGGTCACCACGTCACTGAGCTTGCCGGCCTGGTCCATCAGCTCGCGGATCCGGGCCACGCTGGCGCGCTGCGTCTTGATCCGGCTCTCCACGTCCACGACCTGGTCGGTGACGTCCTCCGCCTTCGCGCTGCGGTCGAGCAGTTTGCCGGTGCCCTCCAGTTCGGCGAGGACCTCGTCGTACTTCTCGACGGGCACCCGCAGCACGACCCGGGTGCGCTCATGGCCCTCGGCGTCCCGGGTGGTGGTCTCGTTGCCGACGTAGCCCCCCGCGTTCTCGGTGCCGGTGCGGGCCTGCTCCAGGGCCTTCGGGACGTCCTTGACCTGAACGGTCAGGGAAGCGGTGCGGATGATGTGGCTCGCGGTGACCTTCGGCGGCGCCGTGGCCCTGGCGCCGCTCCCGGCGCCCCCGGGGGCGGCCTCCCCCGAGACGGCCTTGTCGTCCGCCCGGGACGTGGCCGCCCCGCGGTCGGCGGCGGAACTGCTGCCGCCGCTGTCGTCCCCGGCGCTGCACCCGGTGACCGCGAGGGCGGCGGCCAGCAGGAGTGCGGCCAGGGCCGGGGCGGGGCGTCGTGCGGATCGTCGTGTGCGCATGCGGGCATCCCCCGAGGGTCGATTCTGCTGACGCTTCTTCGACGCCCGGACCGGGCCGGACGTTTGGCCCGGGACGGTTCCGATGCGGTCACGGTCGGGACTCGTGAAGGACACCGGGGCGCGGCGGCGCTGTCGGTGAGGTCTGAGAGGCTGGGGCCATGCGCGAAGTTCAAGGGCAGGTCGTCGTCATCGGGGCGGGCATCGCGGGGCTGGCCGCCGCGCACCGGCTGCTGGAGCGCGGGGCGCGGGTGACCGTGCTGGAGGCCTCCGGCCGGGTCGGCGGCAAGCTGCTGCCCGGGGAGGTCGCGGGTGCGCGCGTGGATCTCGGCGCCGAGTCGATGCTGGCCCGCCGCCCCGAGGCGGTGGCGCTGGCGCGCGAGGTGGGCCTCGCCGACCGCCTCCAGCCCCCGGCCACGGCGACCGCCTCGCTGTGGACCCGCGGTGCCCTGCGCCCCTTCCCCAAGGGGCATGTGATGGGCGTGCCCGGCACCGCGTCCGCCCTGGCCGGCGTGGTCTCCGAGGAGGGCCTCGCCCGCATCGAGCGGGACGCCGAGCTGCCCCGCACCGAGGTCGGCGACGACGTGGCGGTGGGGGAGTTCGTGGCGGAGCGCCTCGGCCGCGAGGTCGTCGACCGCCTGCTGGAGCCCATGCTGGGCGGGGTGTACGCGGGCGACGCGTACCGCATCTCCATGCGTTCGGCCGTTCCGCAGCTCTTCCAGGTGGCCAGGACCCACACCTCCCTGACGGAAGGGGTCCGCGAGCTCCAGGCCAAGGCCGCCGCGGCCCGGCAGACCGGCCCGGTCTTCATGGGCATCCGGGGCGGCATCGGCACCCTGCCGCTCGCGGTGGCCGACTCGGTCCGGGCGCGCGGGGGCGAGATCCTGACCGGGACGCCGGTGACGGACCTGCGCCGCACCCCCGAGGGCGGCTGGGAGGTCCGTTCCGGGGAGCGGGAGTGGCTCGCGGACGCCGTGATCCTCGCCGCTCCGGCCCCCGCCGCCGCCCGGCTGCTGCGCGCCGAGAACCCGGGGGCCGCCGCCGAGCTCGACGGCGTCGAGTACGCCTCCATGGCCCTGATCACCCTCGCCTACCGCCGCTCCGGGACGGCCCTGCCCGACGGCAGCGGCTTCCTCGTGCCGCCGGTCGACGGGCGCACCATCAAGGCGTCCACCTTCGCCTCGCAGAAATGGGGCTGGATCGCCGACGAGAACCCGGACCTCGTCGTCCTGCGCACCTCCGTCGGACGGTACGGCGAGACGGAGATCCTCCAGCGTGACGACGCCGAGCTGGTCGACGTCTCCCGGCAGGACCTGAAGGCGGCGACCGGCCTGGACGCCGCACCCGTCGCGGCCCGCGTCACCCGCTGGGACGACGGCCTGCCCCAGTACCCCGTCGGACACCACGCGCGCGTGGCCCGCGTCCGCGAGCACATCGCCCGGCTCCCCGGCCTCGCGGTCTGCGGCGCCCCCTACGACGGCGTCGGCATCCCGGCCTGCATCGCGAGCGCCTACGCGGCCGTGGACCAGATCCGGGGCGACCTGCGCGGTGTGCAGGAGCTCACCGCCCACCCGGTGCAGAGTCTGCACGGCGGAGCAGGAGAATAAGGCCATGAGCAACGACGCCCCCACCCCCGAGTCCGGCAGGATCCCGAACAAGGGCAAGCTGGCCAAGGACCTCAACGAGGTCATCCGCTACACGCTCTGGTCCGTCTTCAAGCTGAAGGACGTCCTCCCCGAGGACCGCGCCGGGTACGCCGACGAGGTCCGGGAGCTGTTCGACCAGCTCGCCGCCAAGGACGTGACGATCCGCGGCACGTACGACGTGTCGGGCCTGCGCGCCGACGCCGACCTCATGATCTGGTGGCACGCGGAGACCAGTGACGCGCTGCAGGAGGCGTACAACCTCTTCCGCCGGACGAAGCTGGGCCGCGCCCTGGAGCCCGTCTGGTCGAACATGGCGCTGCACCGCCCCGCCGAGTTCAACCGCGCGCACATCCCGGCGTTCCTCGCCGACGAGACGCCCCGCGACTACGTGAGCGTCTACCCCTTCGTGCGCTCCTACGACTGGTACCTGCTGCCGGACGAGGACCGCCGCCGCATGCTCGCCGACCACGGCAAGATGGCCCGCGGCTACCCGGACGTGCGCGCCAACACCGTCGCCTCGTTCTCCCTCGGCGACTACGAGTGGATCCTCGCCTTCGAGGCCGACGAGCTGTACCGCATCGTCGACCTCATGCGTCACCTGCGCGCCTCGGAGGCCCGCCGGCACGTCCGCGAGGAGGTGCCGTTCTACACGGGCCGCCGCAAGGACATCGCCGAACTGGTCGCCTCTCTGGCCTGATCAGCGGATCCGTTCGACGGCCCCGGCCCGGTCCGGGGCCGTCGGCTTCGGCTCGGCGTGCGGGGCGCACTGCGCGCGCCGCCCCGGCAGCCGGCCCTCCAGCAGATACGCCTCCATGTGGCCGTTGACGCAGGCGTTCGGTCCGCCCGCCAGCCCGTGGGCGCCGGCGTCCCGCTCCGTCACCAGGATCGAGCCGGCCAGACGGTCGCGCAGTTCGAGGGCGCCGTCGTACGGCGTGGCGGCGTCCCGCTCGGCGGCCAGGATCAGGGTCGGCGGCAGCTCGCCCGGCCCGGTGCCGACGTCGAGCGGCCGCTGCCGGGGCGCCCTCCAGTAGGCGCACGGCAGGTTCGTCCACACGTTGTCCCAGGTCTCGAAGGGCGCCACCCGCGCGAGCCGGGTGTTGTCCCGGTCCCACACCCGCCAGTCCGTGGGCCAGGGAGCGTCGTTGCACTCGACCGCCAGGTAGACCGCGCGTGAGTTCTCCGCCTCGGCCGCCGCCCCCGGGTGCTGTTCCGCCTGCTCGATCAGGGGCTTCGGGTCGCCCTTGAGGTACGCCGACAGCGCGTGCGCGCGGTGCGGCCACTGGTCGTCGTAGTACCCGGCCTGCAGGAACGCCCCCTGCAACTGCCCCGGCCCGACCTTCCCGCCCGCCGGCTCGGCGGACAGCCTCGCGCTCGCCCGCTCGTAGCTGCGCAGCACCTCCCGCGCGGTCCCGCCCAGCCCGTAGACGTCGTCGTGCCGGGCGATCCACGCCCGGAAGTCCGCCCAGCGGCCCTCGAACGCGGCCGACCGGCCGAGGTTGTTGCGGTACCAGATCCGCGCCGGGTCGGGGTGGACCACCGAGTCGAACACCATCCGCCGTACGTGCGCGGGGAACAGCGTCGCGTACAGGGCACCGAAGTAGGTGCCGTACGAGGAGCCCATGAAGGTCAGCCGCTCCTCGCCGAGCGCGGCGCGCAGCACGTCGAGGTCACGGGCGTTGTTCAGCGAGTGGTAGTGGCGCAGCGCGTCGCCGGCCTGCTCGGCGCAGCCGCGCGCGTACGCCTTCGCCCGGGCGATGCGTTCCCGCTTGTACGGCTCCGAGGGGTGGGACGGCGCCTGCGAGGGCCCGGTGAAGAACTGCTTCGGGTCCTTGCACGACAGCGGCGCCGAACGGCCGACCCCGCGCGGGGCGTAGCCGACGAGGTCGTAGGCGGCCGCGATCCGCTTCCACTCGGGGAGCAGGCCGATGAGCGGGAAGTACAGGCCGGTGGCGCCGGGGCCGCCCGGGTTGTGGACGAGGGCGCCCTGCCGGGAAACCTTGCGCCTGCTGTTGTGAGGGTCCTTCCGCGTGGCCCGGGCCCTGCTGACGGAGAGTTCGATCTGCCGTCCGTCGGGGCGGGCGTAGTCCAGCGGGACGCGTACCGTGCCGCACTGCATGCTGCCGGGCAGGTCCTGCGCGTCGGGGCACGGGCCGAAGGCGACACCGGCCGCCTTCGCGCGTGCGGCGGCCACGGCGGTGCCGCGTCGCTCGGCCGCCCCCGTGCGGTCCTCGGTGTCCGGGGCCGCGGTGAGGATGCTCAGCAGCAAGGACCCGGCGGCCGAGTAGAGGAGGGCGGCTCTCATCGCGTATCCCTTCGGTGCACGGTGGCGACGAAAGGGATGTTTCGTTCGGCGCGGGGGGAAGGCAAGCACCGTCCGCCGGTGTCGGGCCCGATGGCCCCTGTGCGCCCCCGGTCCGTCAGTCGTGCGACTCGCGGTGCGCGAAGGCGGCGCGCAGGTCGGGTTCGCCGATCGCGCCGACGCCCCGCACGGCCACCGACGTGAGGTACGTGCGGTCGTCGGCGGCGCCGTCCGCGGTCCGGGTCAGCCCGCCGAGCAGCCGCTGTCCGGCCGGGGAGGCCCAGCGCGAGTAGGGATGGATCTCGACCCGCGCGACGGCGAGGCAGCTCAGGGTCAGGGCCAGGGGCAGCGCGAACCACAGGGCGACCAGGTGCCGCGGCATGTCAGGCGGAGCGGGCATCAGCAGCGCGGCCACCCCCAGCCCGAGGACGGCGACGGCCGCGACGCGCACCTGCCGCACGGCCGCCGTCACCGTCGTACGGGCGCTGTCCGGTACCGCGAGCCCCGCGCTCACCAGGCCCTCGGCGATCCCGCGCACCGCCTCCGCCGTCGCGGCCGTGGCCCGCACCGGCGCGATGCGGGACTGCCCTTCGGGGCCGATGGCGCCTATCACCGACCGCTCCATCTCGTCCCGCCCGCGCGGGTCGACGACCGTCGCCCAGCCGGTGTGGGCCAGCAGCAGACGGCGCTGGCGCGCCATGGCGACCAGGGTCACGTCGGCGACCCGCCGGGGGCCGCCGGAGAGGAACGCGGCCTCGTACAGCGTGAGTTCACGACCCCGGCCGGTGTCCGCGTCCACGGCCGCGGCCCGAACGGCGGCCAGACACAGGCGCGTACACGCGGTACCGGCCACGGCCCAGGCCGCCAGGAGGAAAAGAACCCAGAGCATATGTTGTTTGTATGTGACACGCTCCCGAAAACACCATGCCTCGTTCACGATCCGGACAAGGTGTTGTCGGTATGTGACGTTCCGTTTCCTTCCGGTGGCGGGCTGTAGGCGGTCGTCGGGGCGCCGTGGGCCGGGCGACTAGCCCAGCCGGGTCCTCTGGGCCGTCCGGACGTCGGCGCGGCGGTGTGCCCCGTGGCCGCCGCCCGTCCGATGGGCCATGTTGCTGACCGTCGAGCCGATCTGGCTCCGGCCGGACGCGAAGGAGGCCCCGCGGTGGGCGAGCTGTACATCGACGGCGAATGGACACAGGCGGCGGCCGGCGGGCGCCGGGACGTGATCAACCCCTATGACGCCTCGGTCGTCACCACCGTCGACGAGGCCGACGCCACCGACGTCGACCGCGCCGTGCGCGCCGCCCGGCGCGCCTTCGCCGAGGAGGACTGGGCGAACGCCCCCTCGCGCCGCCGGGCCGATCTCCTGCTGCGCGTCCACGACCTGCTGCTGCGTGACCGGGAGGAGATCGCCCGCACCGAGACGCTCGACACCGGCAAGACGCTCACCGAGGCCCGGATCGACGTGGAGGACGTGGCGAACGCCTTCCGCTACTTCGCCGAACTCGCGGGCAAGGACGGCGGCCGGGTCGTCGACGTCGGCCCCGACGTCCTCAGCCGCGTCGTCTACCAGCCCGTCGGCGTGTGCGCGCTCATCGCCCCCTGGAACTACCCGCTGCTGCAGGCCTCCTGGAAGGTCGCCCCGGCCCTCGCCGCCGGAAACACCTTCGTGCTGAAACCCAGCGAGACCACACCCCTCACCACCATCGCCATGATCCGGCTCATCGAGGAGGCCGGCGCCCCGCCCGGCGTCGCCAACCTGGTGCTCGGCTCCGGGGCGAGTGTCGGCGCGGCCCTGACCGGCCACCCCGACGTCGACCTGGTCTCCTTCACCGGCGGCCTGCACACCGGCCGGGCCATCATGGCCAGTGCCGCCGACGGGCCGCGGAACATCGCCCTGGAGCTCGGCGGCAAGAACCCCAACATCGTCTTCGCCGACGCCGACTTCGAAGCCGCCGTCGACTACGCCCTCGACGCCGCCTTCCTGCACTCCGGGCAGGTCTGCTCGGCCGGTTCGCGCCTGCTCGTCGAGGACGCGCTGCACGACCGGTTCGTCGAGGCATACGCCGAGCGCGCCCGCGCGATCCGGCTGGGCAACGGCCTGGACGAGGGCACCGAGAGCGGCCCGCTCAGCTCCGCCGAGCACCGCGAGAAGGTCGAGGGCTACATCGCCGTCGCCACGGAGGAGGGCGCCCGGCTCGTCACGGGCGGCACGCGCCCCGACGACCCGGCCCTCAGCCGTGGGTTCTTCCTGCTGCCGACGATCTTCGCCGACTGCGACCGGTCCATGCGCATCGTCCAGGAGGAGGTCTTCGGCCCGGTCGTCACCGTCGAGCGCTTCCGCAGCGAGGACGAGGCGGTGGAACTGGCCAACGACACCCGCTACGGCCTGGCCGGCGGCGTGTGGACCTCCGACGCGAGCCGCGCCCAGCGCGTCGCCCAGCGGCTGCGGCACGGCACCGTGTGGATCAACGACTTCCACCCCTACGTGCCACAGGCCGAGTGGGGCGGCTTCGGCCGCTCCGGCGTCGGACGCGAACTCGGCCCGACCGGGCTGCGCGAGTACCAGGAGGCCAAGCACATCTACCAGAACCTCGCCCCCGCCCCCTCCGGCTGGTTCAAGGGCTGACCCGCACGCGCACCGCACCACCACGAAAGGCACGGCATGGCCACCACTCCCGCGCACGGCGCCGAGTCCGCCTACGACTACGTCATCGTCGGCGGCGGCACCGCCGGCTGCGTACTCGCCGCCCGGCTGAGCGAGGACCCCGACTGCCGCGTCTGCGTCATCGAGGGCGGCCCCAGCGACGTCGGCGACGAGCGCATCCTGCGCCTGCGCAACTGGATCAACCTGCTCGGCTCGGAGTTCGACTACGGCTACACCACCGTCGAGCAGCCGCGCGGCAACTCGCACATCCTGCACTCACGGGCCCGTGTGCTCGGCGGCTGCTCCTCGCACAACACGCTGATCAGCTTCCTGCCGCTGCCCCAGGACCTCGACGACTGGGTGCGGCACGGCTGCACCGGCTGGGACCCGGCGACGATCCTGCCCTACCGCGACCGGCTGCTCACACGGATCGTCCCGGTGGCCGAGGCCGACCGCAACCCCATCGCCAAGGACTTCGTCACCGCCGCCTCCCGCGCCCTCGGCGTCCCCGTCGTCGACGACTTCAACGCCGAACCCTTCGCCGACGGCACCGGGTTCTTCTCCCTGGCCTACCAGCCGGAGGGCAACCTGCGCTCCTCCGCGTCCGTCGCCTACCTCCACCCGGTGCTGGACCGGCCCAACCTCACGCTGAAGCTGGAGACCTGGGCCCACCGGCTGATCCCCGACGAGTCGGGGAGGCTGACGCGGGTCGCCGTCCGGGGCGCCGACGGGGAACCCGCGACCATGCGCGCCGAGCGCGAACTCCTGCTGTGCGCCGGGGCCATTGACACCCCGCGCCTGCTCCTGCTCTCCGGCATCGGGCCGGCCGACGACCTGCGCGCCCTGGGCATCAAGGTGCGGGCCGACCTGCCCGGCGTCGGGGAGAACCTGCTGGACCACCCCGAGTCCGTGATCGTCTGGGAGACGGCGGGGCCGCTGCCGCCCAACTCCGCGATGGACTCCGACGCCGGTCTGTTCCTGCGCCGCGACCAGGGCCAGCCGCGCCCCGACCTGATGTTCCACTTCTACCAGGTGCCGTTCACCGTCAACACCGAACGGCTGGGCTACCCCGTTCCGCGGTACGGGGTGTGCATGACGCCGAACGTGCCGCGGGCCCGCTCCACCGGCCGCATGTGGCTGCGCAGCAACAACCCCGCCGAGCATCCCGCCCTGGACTTCCGGTACTTCACCGACCCCGAGGGCCACGACGAGCGCACCCTCGTGGACGGGCTGAAGGTGGCCCGCCAGGTCGCCGCGACCGACCCGCTGCGCGACTGGCTCGTCCGCGAGGTCGCGCCCGGCCCGGACGTCGTCTCCGACGCCGACCTGTCGGAGTACGGACGCCGTGCGGCCCACACCGTCTACCACCCGGCCGGCACCTGCCGCATGGGCGCGGCGGACGACCCGGCGGCCGTCTGCGACCCCGAGCTGAGACTGCGGGGCTTCGAGGGCGTGCGGATCGTCGACGCGTCGGTGTTCCCGACGATGCCCACCATCAACCCGATGGTGACCGTGCTGCTCGCCGCCGAGCGGGCCGCCGACCTGATCACCGCGGATCGGAGTTCCCAGCAGTGACCGGTACACAGCCTCCCGCACCGGCGTCCGGCGTCCCCTCGGGGGAGCCGGGCTCCGAGTTCCGCAAGGACATGGGACCCTGGGCCAACTTCGCCCTCGGCTTCACCTACCTCTCCCCGGTGGTGGGCACCTACACCCTCTTCGGCATCGCGATCGCCGACGGCGGACCACCGATGATCTGGGCGTTCCTGGTCGCCGGCTGCGGCCAGTTCCTCGTCGCGCTGATCTTCGGCGAGATCGTCGCCCAGTACCCGATCGCGGGCGGTGTCTACCCCTGGGCCCGGCGGCTGTGGGGCAAGCGCTGGGCGTGGATGACCGGCTGGGTGTACATGTGGGCGCTGCTGGTGACCATCACCTCCGTCGCCTACGGCGCCGGCCCCTACATCGCCATCCTCTTCGGCTTCAGAGCCACCGTGCACACCACCGTGCTGTGCACCGCCGTGCTCATCGTCGTCGCCATCCTCATCAACTACCTGGGCACCAAGGCACTGTCGGCGGCGGCGCTCATCGGTTTCGCCGGCGAACTCATCGGCGCCCTCGTCGTCGGCGTCTACCTGCTGGCCACCCACCGTCACCACGGCCTCGGCGTCATCTTCGACACCTACGGCGTCGAGGGAGACGGCTCCTACCTGCCGGCGTTCCTGGCAGCCGGCATCATCGGCCTCTACCAGTACTACGGCTTCGAGGCGTGCGGCGACACCGCCGAGGAGGTCGCCCACCCGGGCCGGGTCATCCCCCGCGCGATGCGCCGCACCATCTACATCGGCGGCTCGGCGGCCACGTTCACCTGCATGTCGCTGCTGCTGTCGGTCACGGACTTCAACGCGATCATCTCGGGCGAGCAGGCCGACCCGGTGGTGGACGTGCTGTTCGACGCGATGGGCGAGACCGGGGCGCGGATGGTGATGGCCGTGGTGCTGATCTCCTTCCTGTCCTGCACGATCAGCCTCCAGGCCGCGGCCGGGCGGCTCATCTACTCCTACGCCCGGGACGAGATGATCGTCGGACACCGGCTGCTGCGGCGGTTCGTCCACGCCCGTGCGGTGCCGAGCTGGGCGCTGTTCGTGTCCGCGGCGGTGCCGCTGCTCATCGCCTTCGCCTCACTGCTCTCCGAGGACGCCCTCACCAACATCGTCTCGTTCGCGATCCTCGGCATCTACGGCTCGTTCCAGATGGTGGTGCTGGCCGCACTGCGCGCCCGGCTCAAGGGCTGGAAACCGGCGGGGGAGTTCATCCTGGGCCGCTGGGGCCTCACGGTGAACATCGCAGCGCTGGTCTACGGCATCCTCGCCATCATCAACATCTGCTGGGCCCGCACCCCGGAGAAGTCCTGGTGGGAGAACTGGATCGTCCTGCTGTGCGGCGGCGTGGTGGTGGGGACGGGTCTGCTCTACATGTTCACGACGCACCACTACGGCCGGGGCGAGGCCCCGGCGGGTGACGCCGTGCCGGCGAAGGCCGGTTCGAAGTCCGGAGGAGGCCCTGCCGGGGAGGGGTGAGGGCCCGGGGCCCGGCCCCTCAACGCCGCGACAGCACCCGGCGCGTGGCGCGGGCGAGCCGGTGGGCCTGCCGCCGGGAGCGCGGCGCCGGGCCCGACCGATCCAGCCACCACTCCCGGAGCTCCCGCCGCGCCCCCGGGTCCCCGGGGCGTCCGGTGGACAGCAGGTGCTCGGCGAAGGTCAGGGCGTCACGCCGGTACCCGGAGGTCATGGGCTGGGTCTGGGCGTAGCCGAGGAAGGCCGTGCGGTACCCGTCGCCGAGGATCACCGGCAGCTCGGGCGCGACCTTCGCCACGACGTCCGCCCGCTTCGCGGCGAGCGCCCGCGCCTGAACGCCGACCCGCACCCGGTCGAACCCCTCGGGCACGGGCGTCCCCGCGACCAGCGCCGACAGCAGCGCCGCCTGTGCCAGCGCGAGCCGCTGCCGGGCGCCGTCGACCTCCTCTTGCTGGTGGGGCCGGCCGAAGGCGCCCCGTGTCGCCTCGGCCGCCCCGGTCTCATCGCCCCGCCGTACCGACCCGGTCCCGGCCTCCACGAGCAGCCTGCCGCCGACGCCCCCGGCCGCAGCCCGCCGTCCGGCCCCGGCAGCCGCGAGCAGCTCATTGCCGCGGCCCCCGGGGACTGTTGCGCCCGCCGCGCGGAGTTCCGCCTTCACGCGTTCGACGGCGCCCGCCTCCAGCGCCCGGCGGATCGAGGTCAACTCGTTCTCCAGCTCCCCCGGTGCCGGGAAGTTCTCGTCCCGTTCCAGGAGGACGCCCGGCGGGCTGACGCGGGAGGCGAGGTCGGTGAGGATGTCGAGGACCGGCCGGGGGACCGGGTGGGCGTGGCTGTCGTGCCAGACACCGTCGCGTTCGAAACCGCCGGCGACGTGGACGTAGGCGATGGCCTCCAGGGGCAGTTCCGCGAGGGCCTTGGCGGGGTCCTCGCCGCGGTTGACGTGGTTGGTGTGCAGGTTGGCCACGTCGATGAGGAGGCGGACGCCCGTGCGGTCGGCGAGGTCGTACAGGAACTGGCCCTCCGTCATCTCCTCGCCCGGCCAGCAGATCAGGGCGGCGATGTTCTCGACGGCCAGCGGCACCGGCAGTGCGTCCTGCGCGATGCGCACGTTCTCGCACAGGACGTCCAGGGCGTCCCGGGTCCGGGGGACGGGCAGCAGATGGCCGGCCTCCAGGTGCGGGGACGCCGTCAGCGGGCCGCCCGCCCGGACGAACGCGATGTGCTCGGTGACCAGCGGGGAGCCCAGCGCTTCCGCACGCTCGGCCAGTGCGGTCAGCCGGCCCGCGTCGGGCCGGTCCGCGCCCCCGAGGCCGAGCGAGACGCCGTGCGGCACCACGGTGACGCCGCGCTCGCGCAGCCGCCGCAGCGAGTCGGGCAGGTGCCCGGGGCAGACGTTCTCGGCCACCGCCTCGACCCAGTCGATCCCCGGCATCCGCTCCACGGCGTCCGCGATCTCCGGCCGCCATCCGATGCCCGTCCCCAGTCGCTCCATCGTCCCCTCCTCCGCCCGGCCCGTTCCTCGAACGTGAGGGGGGTATGGCCCAGCCGCCGGCCCCCGAACCGCGCACCGCCCTCCTTCAGAGCAACATTTGAGGTTCGCGGTCCCGGCCCCTCTGCCCACTGACGGAGGCACACGGGTCGCGTCCCGCCCCGGCACGCCGTAGACCGGACCTATGTCGGCAGGCAGCGAGCAGCCCCACCGCCCCGCGCGGAAGCGGGAAACGGAGTCCGGGGCGGCCGCCGTGCGCCGGCTGCGGATCGCGGCCGGAGCCGTGCTCCTGGCAGGCGTCACGGCCTATTTCCTGCTGCCGCTGGAGGGCCTCGGCGCCGACCGCCCCTGGCTGGGCTGGCCGCTGTTCGCGCTGTGCCTGGCGCTCGTCGCGGCGCTGCTGCTGCGCCATGTGCGCGACATCGTGCTGGAGAAGCCGCAGGCCCGGTCGGGCATCATGATCTCGCTGCTGATGTGCCTGGCCGTGCTGGTCTTCTCGTCCGGGTACTACGCCCTCGCGCAGCAGCCGGGACAGTTCACCGGCCTGCGCACCCGGGTCGACGCGCTGTACTTCACCGTGGTCACCCTCGCGACCGTCGGCTACGGCGACATCACCCCGCGCGGGCAGGAGGCCCGGCTGGTGGCCGTCGCCCAGATCCTCTACACGTTCGTCTTCCTCACGGCGGCGGCCACCGCGCTGACCCGGCGGATGCACGCGGTGGTCGCGGAGCGCGACAGGCGCCCGCCGCCGCCGTGACCGGGGGGTGGCCCTACACCGGGCGGGAGGGGCGGTAGTTGAACACCGACCAGAGGACGAACAGGCCGGTCACGATCATGATGATCGACCAGAACGGCTGGTACGGCAGCCAGAGGAAGTTCGCGATCAGCGCCAGGCCGACCACGACCGCGCTCACGACCCGCGCCCAGGCGGCTCCGGCGAACAGTCCGAGCCCGGCCGCCACCACGAGCGCCCCGACGATCACGTGGATCCAGCCCCACGCGGTCAGGTCGAACTCGAAGGAGTACTGGCCGAAGCTCGTGTACACCTCGTCGCCCGCGATCGCCGCGATGCCCTGGAGCACCGCGAAGAGGCCGTAGACGACCATCAGGATGCCGCCGAGAGCGAGCCCCCCGGCCGCCAGCGGGTCGCCGGAACCGCCCGGGCCGGAGCCGCCGGGCATCCGGTCATCGGGGGCGGGCGGGGCGGGGGGAGGGGGCGCGGCGCTGGTCATGGCTGCCTCCGGGGGTCGGTTCGGCTGGTAACCCCACTGGAGCATTCGTCCGGGACCGGCGCGCCTGCGGCTACTCCGAACGGGTGGACGCCGCGTGGCCGGGCCTGAGCGGCTCCCGGCGCAGCGCCGGGTGGTCCGCGACCACCGTGCACGAGCCGGGCGCGATCTCCGTGAAGCCCGCGTCGCGCACCAATGGCAGCCCGGCGCCGGTCAGTTCGGACCAGCGGGCCGGGTCGGCCGTGCGGGCGGCGAGCGGGAAGCCCGCGTCGTGCCAGGCGGCCCGCTCCCCGTCGGACAGCTCCCACCAGGCCAGTTGGGCGGCGTGGCCCGCCTGGGCCATCGCCTTGCCGGCCGACATGCCGAGGTCCGGGTTCAGCCACAGCACGGGGGCCGCCGGGTCCGCGTCCACCGGCGGCTCCGGGTCGTCCAGGTCGGTGCCGGACACCTGGAGCCTGGCCAGGTCCTTGGGCCAGCCGTCCAGCGGGACGGGCGGGAAGACCCGCACCTCGGCCGACTTGCCGGTGACCGTGATGCCGGGCAGCGCCTCGGCCCGCCGCCACTCGGCGCCGCGCGCCCGCCGCACCACCTTGCGGATCCGGGCGTCCTGCCAGTCCCGCATCGCCCCGGCCCACTCGCCCGCACCGGCCGACCGCTCGTCGGCCAGGATCGTCAGCACGGCCCGCGCGGCCGTCTCCAGCGCGTCCGTGCGCGCCGGCGGCTCCGCCTTCTCGATCCGCACGACGAGCGGCAGCACGAACTGCGGTGCCTCGTCGCGCGCCGAGGGTTCGGACCGGAAGGGACTGTCGCTCACGGGCGTCGGGTCTTCGCTCACGAATCCCAGTGTGCCAGCCGGAAGATCGTGCAGGATGGCCGCATGCGACCCGACCTGTGCCTGCGGAACGCGGGCCGCCATTACGGTCTGCGGGGCCCCTGGGTGCTGCGCGGTGTCGACCTGGCGGTGGCTCCGGGCCGGCTCGTCCGCATCGAGGGCGCCAACGGCGGCGGCAAGTCCACGCTGCTGCGGCTGCTCGCCGGCAATCGACGCCCCCAGTGAGGGCCGCGTCACCGGCCCGCCCCGCTGGGGGTCCCCCCACGCCGTTCAGGCAGTGGGGGAGTGCGTCCCCGAGCCGTTCCCGCCGGCCCTGACCGGTGCCCTGACCTCCCGGCGATCACCCTGAGCAGGCGGTGCGCTGTGCCTCCTGCCATTCGCAGGCGGGGCAGAGCGTGATGCCCTTGTACGACTCGGTGTACTCCGTCGGCTCCCGGCACAGCACGCACTCCGCGTACGGCGGTCCGTCCGCGCGGGGCGGCCTGGTCGCGTCGATCAGGCAGTAGTCGTCCTCGCTCATACGCCCAGCGTAGGCCGGGGGAGGACCGTCAGAGGTCCCGCTGCTCCAGCGGTTTGGTCGCCGGGCCTTGGATGACCTTGCCGTCCGTGTCGAAACGGGAGCCGTGGCAGGGGCACTCCCAGGCGCGTTCGGCGGCGTTGAAGTCGACCAGGCAGCCCAGGTGGGTGCAGCGGGCGGAGACGGCGTGCAGCCCGCCGTCGTCGTCCCGGTACACCGCGACCCGGTGGCCGTCGGCCCGGACCACGGCGCCCTCGCCGGGCGGCAGGGACTCCACGGGCGGCGCGGGCCGCAGCCGGTCGCCCACGAAGTGCCCGGCGACCTTGGCCTGTGTCTTGAGGAACGCCGGCGCCTCCCGCAGTGCGGGCTTCACCCGGCGCGGGTCGTACAGCCCGCTCCACTCGCACTCCTCGCCCGTGATCTGGGCGGTCAGCAGCCGGCCGGCCATGATGCCGCCGGTCATGCCCCAGCCGCCGAAGCCGGTGGCGACATAGGCGTGCCGGGCGCCCGGGTGCAGCGGGCCGACCATCGGCACGGTGTCCGTGGGCTCGGTGTCCTGGGTGGCCCACCGGTGGGTGACCTCCAGGTCCGGGAAGTGGCCGGTGGCCCAAGCGGTGAGGCGTTCGAAACGGGCCCGCGGGTCGCTCGTGCCGGGCGTGAAGTGCTCACCGGTGACGATGAGCAGCCGCCGGTCGCCCTCGTAGGGCGCGGTGCGCACCGAGCGGGTGTCCTCGTCGGGCGTGATGAACATGCCGTCCGGGTCCTGGTCCGCGGGGATCGTCCCGGCGACGACCAGCTCGCGGCGCGTGGAGAGGCGGGCGAAGAGCAGGGCCCGGTCGAAGATCGGGTAGTGCGTCGCGACGACGATGTCCCGGGCCCGGACCGTCGCGCCGCTCGTGGTCGACAGCCGGCACGGCTCGCCCTCGTCCAGGCCGACGACGGTGGTGTCCTCGTAGATGTGCCCACCGCGTTCGACCAGGTCGGCGGCGAGGGCCAGCAGGTACTTGCGCGGATGGAACTGGGCCTGTCCGGTGACCTCGACGGCGCCCGCCACCTCGAAGGGCAGCCCGGTCTCCGTGACGAACGAGGCGGGCAGCCCGGCCTCGGCCGCGGCCCGTGCCTCGGCGCGCAGTTCCTCCACGCGGCCCGCGTCGGCGGCATAGGTGTAGGCGCTCCTCGCCTCCCACTCGCAGTCGACGCCCAGCTCCTGGGCGATCCGGGCCGCGTGCCCGATCGCCTCGGACTGCGAACGGGCGTACAGCCGCGCGCCCTCGGGGCCGCGGGTGCGCCGCAGCTTGTCGTAGACGAGCGTGTGCAGGGCGGTGACCTTGGCGGTGGTGTGCCCGGTGACCCCGGCCGCGACCCGCCCGGCCTCCAGCACGGCCACGCTCCGCCCGGCCCGCGTCAGCTCCCACGCCGTGGACAGCCCGGCGATCCCGGCGCCGATCACCGCCACGTCGACGTCCACGTCCTCCGTGAGCGCCGGGTGGCGGCCGTCCGGTGCCGTCTCCAGCCAATACGAGCGGCTGACCTGCTGCTTCTCGCTCATGGCCGCCGAGTACCCCCGTCCGTCCGCTTCAGTGTCGGGCGGGTCGCTTTACAGACGCGGCGGGCAGGGATAACGTACAACCAAATGGTTGTACGTGAGCTGAGCGACGAGACGGTGGACCGGTTGTTCCACGCCCTGGCCGACACCACGCGCCGGGACATACTGCGCCGCTGCGTGCGCGGGGAACTGTCGGTGTCCCGGCTGGCCGAGGCCTACCCGATGAGCTTCGCCGCCGTGCAGAAGCACGTGGCGGTCCTGGAGCGGGCCGGTCTGGTCACCAAGCAGCGCAGCGGACGGGAGCAGCTCGTGCGCACCGACCCCGACGCGGTGGGCCGCGCGCGCCAGGCCCTGGACGAACTGGAGTCCGCGTGGCGCGGGCGCGTGGACCGGATGGCCCGGCTGCTCGCCGAGGACCCCGGAACCGAAGAGAACGACACGACGGAAGGACCCGAATGATGAGTGTCACCAGTGTCGACAAGGACCTCGACCACCTCACCCTCACCCTGGTCGCCGACTTCGCCGCCCCGGTCGAGCGGGTGTGGCGGCTGTGGGCCGACCCCCGGCAGCTGGAGCGCTGGTGGGGCCCGCCGACCTACCCGGCGACCGTCGAGGAGCACGACCTGACCCCGGGCGGCGAGGTCACCTACTTCATGACCGGCCCGGAGGGCGACCGGCACCGCGGCTGGTGGCGGATCACCTCGGTCAGCGAGCCGACGGCGCTGGAGTTCACCGACGGCTTCGCCGACGACGACGGCAAGCCCAAGGACGACATGCCGACCATGTCCGTGACGGTGCGGCTCAGCGAGCACGGCGGCGGCACCCGGATGGAGATGCGCTCCCTGTTCGACACCCGCGAGCAGATGGAGCAACTGGTCGCCATGGGCATGGAGGAGGGCCTGAAGGAGGCCGTCGGCCAGATCGACGCCCTGCTCGCGGCCTGACCGGCAGGTCGTGTGCCCCGGTGGTCCGGGCGGGGCGCCGGGCTTCGCACCCGCCGCCCCGGCCGGAGCGGAGTGCCGGCTACCGGCGCCAGGGGCCCGTCACCGCGAACGTGGTGCCGGGCCGGTAGCAGTTGACATACATCGTGTCGCCGTCCGGGGAGAAGGTCACCCCGGCGAACTCGCCCCACTCGGGCGCCTGCTCGGTGCCGATGTTCTGCCGGTTGCGCGCCATCGCGTAGACCTCGCCGCGCCGGGTGACACCGTAGACGTGCTGAGCGCCGTCGCCGTCCTCGCAGACCATGAGGCCGCCGCTGGGCGCCAGGCAGATGTTGTCGGGTGACTCGCCCGGCAGCTGCACATCGGTGTCCGGGCCGAAGACGATCACCAGGGTGAGCCGGCGGCGCTCCGGGTCGTAGCGCCAGACCTGCCCGAAGTGGTCGGCGGCCGAACCGTCCGACCGGCGCGCGAAGGACGACACGAAGTACACCGAACGGCCGCCCCAGTAACAGCCCTCCAGCTTCTGGGCGTGCGTGATGCCCTTGCGGCCGAAGTCCTGGAACCGGATCGGCGTCTGCGCGGCCTGCGGGTCCGGCACGTCGACCCACTCGACGCGGTCGAACTCGGCGCCGACGTCCTGGATGGAGGACAGGTCCGGCACCCCGGGCACGCGCATGGCCTGGAGCCGGCCGCCCGCGCGCAGCGAACCCCTGCCGCCCAGCGGCCGGTCCGGAAGGAAGCGGTAGAAGAGGCCGAACGGCTTCTCGAAGGCGTCCTCGGTCTCGTAGACCACGCCCCGCCGGGGGTCGACGGCGATCGCCTCGTGCGCGAAGCGGCCCATCGCGGTCAGCGGCACGGCCCCGGTGCGGTGCGGGTCGGCCGGGTCGACCTCGAAGATGAAGCCGTGGTCCTTGGTGTAGCCGTTGGTCCCGGCCTTGTCCTCGGTCTCCTCACAGGTCAGCCAGGTGTCCCAAGGGGTGGGGCCACCCGCGCAGTTCACGGCCGTACCGGCGATCGCGACGCGTTCCGACCGGACCCGGTTGCGGGAGTCCAGCGTCAGGGTCGTACAGCCGCCCTTGCCGGCCGGGTCGTAGGTGAGGCCCTCGACGGTCGGGACCGGGGCTTTGCCGTCGGCGCGGTTCTCGTGGTTGCGGACCAGGTGGACCCGGCCGCCTCTGCCTCCGAAGGCCGCCATGCCGTCGTGGTTGGAGGGCACCCGGCCCTCCCCGGAGCGGAGTTCGTCCCCCTCGCGGGAGAGGATCCGGTAGCCGAAACCTTCCGGCAGGTCGAGAACGCCCTTCGGGTCGGGGACGAGCGGGCCGTAGCCGGTGCGGCCGAGGCCCTGTGCGGCGGCGGTGCCGGAGAAGAGTTCGGACAGGGCACCGGAGAACGCGATCCCGACGCCCAGGGCGCCTGTGCCGGCGAGCATCTGACGTCGTGTCGCGGAGTGACCGGATGCGGTCATGGGGAAACCTTCCTGCTGGCGGACAGGAACTGTGATCCCGCTGTGTCTATCACCTGGTGCGGGCGGCGGGAACCACGCGCGTAGCACGGGTCACTGCTCTACGGCGCGCCGCAGCTGCTCCATGGCCTCTTCGGCCTGTTCCGTGCGGTCGACGGCGCCCTCCGCGATCTCCGCTTGTTCCGCCGCCCCGGCGTGTCCCGCGGCCTGCGCGGGGGGCTGCTGGCCCCGTTCCAGGAACCGCAGGAGTTCCACCGGAATGGGCAGGACCAGTGTGGAGTTCTTCTCCGCCGCCACCGCCATGACGGTCTGCAGCAGCCGGAGCTGGAGAGCCGAGGGCGTGTCGGCCATCTGGTGGGCGGCCTGGGCCAGCTTCTTGGAGGCCTGGTACTCGGCGTCGGCGTTGATCAGCCGGGCCCGCCGCTCCCGGTCGGCCTCGGCCTGACGGGCCATGGAGCGCTTCATGGTGTCCGGCAGGGAGACGTCCTTGATCTCCACGCGGTCGATGGTCACGCCCCACTCCACGGCCGGGCTGTCGATCATCAGCTCCAGGCCCTGGTTGAGCTTCTCCCGGTTGGACAGCAGATCGTCCAGCTCGCTCTTGCCGATGATCGAGCGCAGCGAGGTCTGGGCCATCTGGGAGACGGCGAAGCGGTAGTCCTCGACGTTGACGATCGCGGCCGCGGGGTCCACGACCTTGAAGTACACCACCGCGTCGACCCGCACGGTCACGTTGTCGCGGGTGATGCCCTCCTGGGCGGGGATCGGCATGGTCACGATCTGCAGGTTGACCTTGCGCATCCGGTCCACCGCGGGGACCACGAGGTTGAACCCGGGCCGCCGCACGTCCCCGTGCAGACGCCCGAGCCGGAAGACGACCCCGCGCTCGTACTGCTTGACGACCCGCGCCGCGGCGACCACGTACACCAGCGCGCCGGCCCCGACGGCGGCCACCACGCCGACCAGCTCTTCGACCATGCCGACCTCCTTGTTCAGAGGTCCGAATCCGTCCGCTCATGTAACGATATGCCCGAAACGGGGCGTGGGGCCATGCCCGGTGATCCGGGCCGTAACGGCGGCGGACGCACGTGGTCCGGGGCGCGCGGGGTGCGCGCCCCGGACCAGGGCTTGGCGATTTTGGTCGGGCGGCTAGGCGGTGACCTTCTCCGCCGGTGCCTCCTCGAGCTCCGTGACCTTCACCGGCTCCGTGCCCGTCGCGCTGTGGCGGGCGGCCCAGTTCTCCAGGGCCGTGCGGCAGGCGTGGTCGAGGTGGTGCAGGCCGGAGAGGTCCAGCTCGACCGGGCGGTCCTGCGGCAGGCTCTCCAGGCTGTCGAGGATCTTCGGCAGCCGCAGGAAGGTCGCGTTGCCGGACAGGTACGCCTGGATCGGGCCGGCGCCCTTGTCGATGATCTCCATCTTGACGTGCGAGGCCTCCCAGGCGGTCTTGACGACCGACAGGGCCAGACCGATGAGCACGCCCTCGAACATGTTCACCGCGACGATCGACACGGCGGTGACGACCAGGATGAGCGCCTCACCGCGGTGCTCCCGCCAGAGCGGCACGATCTTCTGGAACGGGATCAGCTTGAAGCCCGCGTGGACCAGGATGCCGGCGAGCGCGGGCAGCGGGATCAGGGCCAGCGTGGACGGCAGCAGCGCGGCGAACAGCAGCAGCCACACGCCGTGCATCACCCGGGACGCCTTGGTCCTGGCGCCCGCGCTGACGTTGGCGGAGCTGCGGACGATGACCGCGGTCATCGGCAGCGCGCCGAGCACACCGCAGAGGGTGTTGCCCGCGCCCTGCGCCATCAGTTCCTTGTCGTACTGCGTGCGCGGGCCGTCGTGCAGGCGGTCCACGGCGGCGGCGCTGAAGAGGCTCTCGGCGGAGGCGATCAGGGTGAAGGCGATGATCGTGCCGATGATGCCGACGCCCACGCCGCCGAAGGCGTCCAGGCCGGGCGGCTGGATGGAGCCCAGCAGACCCTTCACCTCGACCGTGGCGACCGGCAGGTCGAACACGGCCGTGGCGGCGATCGCCAGGATCACCGCGGCGAGCGCGCCGGGCACGGCCTGCGCCTGCTTCGGCAACTTCTTCCACAGCACCATCACCGCGATGGTGGCCGCGCCGAGCACGAGGGAGGTGAGCGCCGCCGTGCTGCCGGCCGCGTCGACGGCGGCACCGGGCAGGCCCAGGATCTTGTCGATGCCGGAGGCGGGTGCCTTCAGCCCGGCCGTCGCGTACAGCTGGCCGGCTATGAGCACCAGACCGATTCCGGCCAGCATGCCCTCGACGACCGAGACCGAGATCGCGCGGAACCAGCGGCCGAGCTTCAGCGCGCCCATGATGAGCTGGAGCAGACCGGCGGCCAGCACGATGATGCCGAGCGCGGGCAGTCCGTACTCCTGGACCGCCTCGAAGACGAGCACGGTCAGACCGGCGGCCGGCCCGGACACCTGCAGGCTGCTGCCCGGCAGGAATCCGGTGACGAGACCGCCCACGATGCCGGTGACCAGGCCGAGTTCGGCCGGGACACCGGAGGCCACGGCCACGCCCACGCACAGCGGGAGCGCGACCAGGAACACGACGAGCGAGGCGGTGAAGTCCTGCCTGAGGTGGGGGAACTTGGTCATGGTGCCCCTCACAGCTTCTCGAAGGTGTCGGTGTCCGCGCGGTGTTCGCGCACGACTCCGGTGTGGACCTCGTAGAACCAGGCGCGCAGGCCGAGCCGTCCCTCCGCCAGGCGGCGCTCGACGCAGGGGTAGGACCGCAGCCGGAGCACCTGGGTGAGGGCGTGGTTCTGCACGGCCTCGGTGACGGTCGGGTCGGCCGGGTCCGAGCAAGCGGGCTCGTCGGCCGCGCGGGCGAGCCAGTCGCGCACGGCCGGTACCGCGGCGAGGTCGTCGCCGCGTACCACCGCGCCGACGGCGCCGCAGTGCGAGTGGCCGCAGACCACGATCTCCTTGACGCCGAGGACCTCCACGGCGTACTCGATCGTGGCCGCCTCCGATGTGGGGTGCTCGAAGGAGTGCGGGGGAACGACGTTGCCCGCGGTGCGCAGCTCGAAGAGCTCGCCGGGGCGGGCGCCGGTGATCAGGGCCGGTACGACCCTGGAGTCGGAGCAGGTGATGAACAGGACGTCGGGGGACTGGCCCTCGGCGAGGTGGGCGAACTCCTCAGGGCGCTGTCCGAAGGTGCGGGCGTTGTCGATGAGGGGTTGCATGAGTGTGGTGACTCCTCCTGGCGCGCAGTGGGGGCGCGTCGGACGGGCATGACAGGGGGTGGGGGGAACTGCTCCGCCGCTCAGCAGCGGAAGACCTGCAGTGCGGCCGGAGTGTGCGACGCCGAGGATCTCGACGTGCGGTGATGCCCGGCGCCGGGTCTGACCGGTTCCTGTGCCGTCGGCTGGATGTGCCGTCGCAGCGGCCGCTCGGGCGCCGAGGGCGCAGAGTCGGCGGTGTGGGACCGGTCGCGGGTCCGCAGGGGACCGGTCGGGTCCCCGTGGTGCCCGGCGCGGCAGGTGGCCATCTCGTCGCGCAGGGCCTTCCCGGGAGACTTGTGTCCGGGACGCGAGGACTTGCCGGAAGGCTTGGTTCCGGGCTGAGCGTTGGCCTCGGCTTGGCTCTGTGTGTGCGCGGATGCGAAGGACGCGGTCGGTGCGAAGAACTGAAGGGCGAGCAGGGCGGCAGCGAGGAGCGAAACCACGGTCCGTGCCGTCGTACCTCGGTACATGCGCCCCCCTTCAAGTGATTCGCACGTCTAGTGCGGACCAACGGTTGGTCAATGGCTGGTCAAGAAACACGTTAACCCTGCAAGGTCGTTTGCAGGGTTAACTTAACGTTTCAAGCTGAAGAGAGCCTGAAAACCGAGGGTGGGCTGGCTTGAACAGGCCCTTCCCCTCGGGGGGTTGGTGCGGTATTGGGTGTGTCGTTACCGGGGGTTCGCCAGCTTGGCCGCGTCGCGGGCGAGGGCGGTGAGCCGGGAGATGGCCCGGAAGTACTTCTTGCGGTAGCCGCCGTTCAGCATCTCGTCGCTGAACAGCTGGTCGAAGGGCATGCCGGAGGCCAGCACGGGCACCTCGCGGTCGTAGAGCCGGTCCGCGAGGACGACCAGCCTGAGGGCCGTCGACTGGTCGGGAACCGGCCGCACACCGGTGAGGCACACGGCCCTGATTCCGTCGGTCAGGGCGCCGTACCGGCTGGGGTGGACGCGGGCCAGATGCTCCAGGAGGGGCGAGAACGAGTCGAGGGAGGCGCCCTCGGTGGCGTGCGCCACGCGGGTCACCTCTTCGTCGGAGTACGGCGGCGGTGCCTCGGGCAGACCGCGGTGGCGGTAGTCCTCGCCGTCGATGCGCAGGGCCCGGAAGTGGGCCGACAGGCCCTGGATCTCACGCAGGAAGTCGGCCGCCGCGAAGCGGCCCTCGCCGAGCTTGCCGGGCAGCGTGTTGGAGGTGGCGGCGAGAGCCACGCCCGCGTCGACCAGCTTGCCGAGCAGGGTGGAGACCAGGACGGTGTCGCCCGGGTCGTCGAGCTCGAACTCGTCGATGCACAGCAGGCGGTGGCCGGACAGCGTCCGGACGGTCTGCTGGAAGCCGAGCGCGCCGACCAGGTTGGTCAGCTCCACGAACGTGCCGAACGCCTTCAGCCCGGGGTCGGCCGGGGTGGCGTGCCACAGGGACGCCAGCAGGTGGGTCTTGCCCACCCCGTAGCCGCCGTCGAGGTACACGCCGCGCGGGCCGGCGGGGGCCTTCTTCGGCGCCTTGCCGAAACCGAACAACCGCCGCTTGCCGGAACCTTCGGCCGCGCCGAGGCCCGCCGCGAAACCCTCCAGGACCCGGACGGCCTCGGTCTGGCTGGGCTGGTTCGGGTCGGGGATGTACGTGCTGAAGCGGACGGAGTCGAACCGCGGCGGCGGCACCATCTCGGCGACCAGCCGGTCCGCGGGGACATGCGGCTCACGGGCGCACAGGGACAGCGGGGCCGGGTCGGTTATGGGGCCGGTTCCGGAGGGGGCCAGGGGAGAGGACACGGTTCACCATGCTACGGCGCGTGGAACACTGCACCGCATGCGACGTCTGTTCCCTGTGACCGATGAAACAGCAGCTCCGGAGCCGGGTGGTGCGTCCGGTGGGGGCGCCGGGCGGGAGTGGAGCCTGGACGAGCTGGCCGCCGCGTACGCCTATCCCGAGCCGGGGCCCGGGGGCCCGGCGCCGTGGTTGCGCGCCAACATGGTGTCCACGCTGGACGGGGCCGCCCAGCACGACGGCCGTTCGCAGCCCATCTCCAGCGCCACCGACATGCGGATCTTCGGGACGCTGCGGGCGCTCGCGGACGTCGTGGTCGTCGGCGCGGAGACGGTGCGCAAGGAGGGGTACCGGCCGGCCCGCGCGCGGGAGGACTTCGCGGCGATGCGGGAGGCGGCCGGGCAGCCGCCCGCACCCGCGATCGCCGTGGTCACCGCCGGCCTCGACCTGGACTTCTCGCTGCCGCTGTTCACCTCGCCCCTGGTGCCCACCCTGATCCTCACGGGCGCCTCGGCCGACCCGGACCGGGTCGCCGCCGCCGAGCGGGCGGGCGCCCGGGTGGTGACCGCCGGAGACGGCATCGGCGTGGACCCCGCCCGCGCCGTCCGGGCCCTCGCCGATCTCGGCCACACCCGGCTGCTCACCGAGGGCGGCCCGCGGCTGCTCGGGCAGATCGTCGCGGCCGGGGTGCTCGACGAGCTGTGCCTGACCGTCGCCCCGATGCTCACGGCGGGCCAGGCGCAGCGCATCGCCGGAGGGCCGGCGGTCACGGTCCCGCACCGGTTCGGGCTGGTGTCGATGCTGGAGGAGGACGGCTTCCTGTTCACGCGGTACGGGCGGCCCCGTACGGCGTACTGAAACGTCCGGCGCGGGGTAGAAGGTGTCGGCGGCCGGGGAGGCCGGCCGGCCGGTACGTCCGGAAGCGGGGGTGAACGTCGCCGTTGGTCCGTTCACCGGCTGAATGTGCCGTTCCGTTTGGATTCCGGAGGGCACACTGGATCCGGCAGTACCCGTGCGAGCACGGGCAGGATGGTTTCCGCAGGGCCCGGCACGGCCCGCGGAGGAGAGGGGCCTCGGGCCCCGTGAGCAGAAGGGGCGCCTGGTGTTCACAAGCGTATTGATGATCGAGAAGGCGCTGACGTCCGCCGACGTGGAGTTCGTCACCACCTTGCACGGGGAGGAGCAGGTCTCCTTCGAGGTGTTGCTGCAGCCGCGCGGCGAGCAGGCCGACCGCCTGCTGCGGGCCATCGACGACGTGGCGCTGGGCGAGCTGGACGAGGCCGTCCGCGAGGGCGAGACGCCGGAGGGCGAGGAGGCGCTGAGTGTGGGGCAGCGGGCGCTGGAGGTGTCGCTCGCCGCGCTGCGCGCCTCGGGCAGCCCCGCTGAGGGACGGCTGATCGAGGATCATCCGCTGGACGCGCTGAAGTCCCTGGTGGAGGAGGCCGGGGCCGACGAGGTGATCGTGCTGACCGACCCCCACTACGTGGAGGAGTTCTTCCACCGGGACTGGGCCTCCCGGGCCCGGCACAAGGTGGGGGTGCCGGTGCTGAAGCTGTTCTCGCACAGCAAGGCGTAGGGGCGGGTTGCCGTGGTTCGCCGGGTGCGGGCCGGTGGTGGTTGCTCGCGCCGTTCTCCGCGCCCCCGGGTCGGCCACAGCACACCCCGTTCCTGAAATAGGGTGGGGGCGCTCACCGTCGTCGTTCGCTCTTGGAGATCTGCATGGCAGCCGGCCTTCCTCCCGCCATGGACCGACCGCACTTCATCGGGATCGGTGGGGCCGGGATGTCGGGGATCGCGAAGATCCTCGCGCAGCGCGGGGCCGCCGTGGCCGGCAGCGACGCCAAGGAGTCGGCCACGGCCCAGGCGCTGCGGGCGCTCGGGGCGACCGTGCACATCGGGCACGCGGCGGAGCATCTCGCCGATGACGCCAGCTGTGTGGTCGTGTCGTCGGCGATCCGGCAGGACAACCCCGAGCTGGCCCGCGCGGCCGAGCTCGGCATCCCCGTCGTCCACCGGTCCGACGCGCTCGCCGCGCTGATGGACGGACTGCGGCCGATCGCCGTCGCCGGTACGCACGGCAAGACGACCACGACGTCGATGCTGGCCGTGTCGCTGAGCGAGCTGGGCCTGAAGCCCTCGTACGCCATCGGCGGCGACCTGGACGCGCCCGGCTCCAACGCACTGCACGGCGAGGGCGACATCTTCGTCGCCGAGGCGGACGAGTCGGACCGCAGCTTCCACAAGTACGCCCCCGACGTGGCGATCGTCCTGAACGTCGAGCTCGACCACCACGCCAACTACGCCTCCATGGACGAGATCTACGCGTCGTTCGAGACGTTCGTGGACCGGATCACCGAGGGCGGCACGCTGGTGATCGCCGCCGACCACGACGGCGCCCGGGAGCTGACGCGCCGGGTCGCCGGGCGCGGCGTGCGCGTGGTGACGTACGGCGAGTCCGAGGACGCCGGCGTGCGCATCCTGTCGGTGGTGCCGCAGGGGCTGAAGAGTGAGGTCACCGTGGTGCTGGAGGGGCAGGAGCTGACCTTCACGGTCTCCGTCCCCGGCCGGCACTACGCGCACAACGCGGTCGCCGCGCTGGCGGCGGGCGTGGCCCTCGGCGTCCCGGCGGCCGAGCTGGCCCCGGCGATCGCCGCGTACACGGGCGTGAAGCGGCGCCTCCAGCTGAAGGGCGAGGCCGCGGGCGTGCAGGTCATCGACTCCTACGCGCACCACCCCACCGAGATGACCGCCGACTTGGAGGCCATGCGCGCGGCGGCCGGTGACGCCCGGATCCTGGTCGTCTTCCAGCCCCACCTCTTCTCGCGGACGCAGGAGCTCGGCAAGGAGATGGGGCAGTCCCTGGCCCTCGCGGACGCCTCGGTCGTGCTGGACATCTACCCGGCCCGTGAGGACCCGATCCCGGGCGTGACGAGCGAGCTGATCATCGAGGCGGCCCGGTCCGCGGGCGCGGACGTGACGCCGGTGCACGACAAGGCGGACGTCCCGTCGGCCGTCGCGGGAATGGCGAAGCCGGGTGATCTCGTTCTCACCATGGGAGCGGGCGACGTCACCGACCTCGGCCCGCAGATCCTGGACCGTCTGTCGAACTGAGGGGCTGGAAGCTCATGGCGTACGACGTCGAGAAGCCGGACGAGCAGTGGCGCGCGGAGCTGAGCCCGGGCGAGTACGCGGTCCTGCGGAAGGCGGCCACCGAGCCCGCCTTCACCGGTGAGTACACCGACACCAAGACCCGGGGCGTCTACTCCTGCCGTGCCTGCGGCGCGGACCTGTTCACCTCGGAGACCAAGTTCGAGTCCCACTGCGGCTGGCCGTCCTTCTTCGACCCCAAGGACACCGACGCGGTGGAGCTGATCGAGGACCGCTCGCACGGCATGGTGCGGACCGAGGTGCGGTGCGCCCGGTGCGGCTCGCACCTCGGGCACGTCTTCGCGGGCGAGGGGTACCCCACGCCCACGGACCAGCGGTACTGCATCAACTCCATCGCGCTGCGGCTGGCCCCCGAGCAGGGCTGAGGCCGGCTTCAGCGGATCCGGCACTCCTGCCGGGTGAGGCGCTTCGTGTCCCCCGCGGTGCGATTGCACAGCACCCGGGTCTCGGACGTGCCGTCGTGGGCGCGGCTGACCTTCTTGAGGACGATGCTGTGCCCGGTGCGGTCGCCGTAGAGCGGGGCGCCGGTGAAGTCGATGGTGCCGGTGGCCATGCCCTCGATCTTGACGCTGCGCAGGTTCACCCAGGTCGAGGCGCGGCTCTGCGGCCGGTCGCCACGGGTGGCCGCCCAGAACAGGGCGCGGGTCGCGTCATGGGCGAGGGCGGTCTGGCCGCTGGCCAGGGCCGGGCTGTCGTAGCGCAGGCGGTGGCCCCGCACCCCCGGCAGGTGCTGGGCGGCGTCCTGGTAGAAGGCCGTCATGGTGGCGGCCGTCTCCAGCTCCGCGAGGGCCGCGTGGTACAGCGTGACCTCCGGCGCGACGGAGTGGCCGCCGCCGGCGAAGTCGGCCTTGGACAGGTCGTCGCCGGTGAGGATGGCCAGGGGCTTTCCGGCGCAGCCCGGCTCGGTGCCCAGCTGGGTCATCAGGGGGTCGATGTCCTCCACCCGGCCCGCGAAGTAGACCACGGACGGGACCCGGCCGCCCCGGCAGATCTCCTGGGCGTGCGAGCGGAGTTCCGGCTTGCCGCCGCTGAGGGTGTAGCGGCGCTGCGGCAGCGGCGTGAAGCCCTGGCGCCGCAGCATCTCCTGACCGTAACGCGCCTGCTCGTCGGTGTAGAGGTCGTCGGTTCTCGCCGTGTCACGGGCCAGGACGAGGGCGTACTGCCGCCGGTCGGGTCTGCGCAGCTGGGCGGCGATCAGGCCGAGTTGCCGGGTCTGCCACTCGTCCGTGGCGGCCAGGCTGAACCAGTTGGCGAACTCGCGGGGCAGATAGGTGGCTGAGTTCGTGCCGGAGACGACCGGCAGGCCTGCTTCCATCAGAGTGCGGGTCGTGGCCCGGCTGGACTTCAGGTCGCGGCCGGTGCCGACGACCCCCACCACGGTCGGGTCGTGGGCGGCGTAGGCGGCGATCGCCTTCGCCATCTCCTCCTGGTGGCCCAGGTCCACGCCGCCGTTGGCGATCAGGACGCGCAGCTTCACACTGGAGTTCTCGTTGATAACGGCCTGCGCGAGATACACGCCGGCCAGTTCCTCGGCGCCCTTCACCAGGGAGGAGCCGGCCGAGGTGTCGGCGCTGAGCGGCCCGGCGTAGACGACGGTGACGTACTTGCCGGCGTGCCGCGCGAGGACGTCCGCGTTCTGCCGCGTGATACGGCCCTCCAGGTCGGCCACCGTCCAGGGCGTTTCATCGCCGGCCGTGAGCGCCTTGACGTCGTCGCCCGGCTCGGGCGCGGGCAGCCAGTCGGCGAAGCGGACCTCGTCCGTCGCCACGCCGATGCACTCCGTACGGCCGTCGGGTCCCTGCTCACGCCGGGAGTCGCGGTTGGCGGTGAGCACGGACGCCGAGCAGTACCGGTCCTGCAGGGCGTCGGCCCGCATGACGGTGCCCGCGGACAGCAGGGCGATCACCAGGACCAGGGTGTGCAGGGCCCACACCAGCCGGGCGAGCGTCGGCCGTGCGGAGGCCCGCAGATGCGGACGGCCCTCCTCGACCGGACCCAGCTGGTCGTGCGGCAGCGGGATCTTCATCACCCACGGCAGGACGGACCGTTCCCGGCTGGGTGACTGCTCGGCACGCAGGTTGCGGCCCCACTCCCGGTACCAGGTGCGCAGCCGGACGCCGAACGTGGGCGGCGCCGTCTCCGGGACGGGTGCCGTCTGGACGACGCTGCGCTCCAGGCGCTGCACGTCGTGCGTGCGCACCGCGGCGACCACGAGCAGCGGGTCGAGCTCGCTGCGCCGGCTGCGGACGTCGCTGACGGCCCGGATCAGCTCGATGCCGCCGTTGCGGTCGTCCGCGTGCGGCAGGAACAGCATCGGGGGGCGCGGCCGTTTGAAGCCGCGCAGGTCCCAGCTCCAGCGGCGGTGGTTGTCCCGCAGGTCCTCGCGCAGCGCCAGCACGCACAGCTGGAGGTGGAAGTCGCCGCCCGCCGTGAGCGCCTCGGCCACGTCGTAGGCCCGGGCCGCGATCGCCTTCCAGGAGCGCACCGGCCGCAGCAGCGACACCTCGGTGGACTCCTCCTGGTCCGCCGCCCTCAGGAACGTCGTCGTCATGAACCAGCGGCTCTCCCGACGCAGCCACAGGAAGATCGGGGCCCGCCCCGGCAGGACGTAGTTGAGGACGGTCAGCAGCAGCAGGAAGACGAGACCGGAGCCCACCGCCATGTACCACTCGCTGCGGGCGAGGAGCGCGGCGAGCACGGTCACGAGGCTCGCCGGGAGGATGTGCGCCATGTCGAACAGCGGCAGGCCCGAACGCCAGCGGGCGGTGTTCTTCGGCCGCCAGCGCTGCTGCGCCAGCTCGTTGAGCAGCCGCTGCCGCTGGTCCTGCCCGGCCTCGGGGGTGCCCGGGGCGGGCGTCGGCCAGCTGTCGCCGAGGGCCGCGACCGCGTCGTCGATCGCGTGCACCAGCCGCAGTCGCGGGAACGCGTAGCGCCGGTAGACCGCCTTCGGGCCGCCCCACCTGCGCGGGTCGCTCAGCGCCCGCACCAGGGCGGCGGCCCGGCGCACCTCCGTGCTGCCCTCGTAGGCGTCCTGGACCACCGCGCAGCGCGTGCCGTGCGCCTCCTGGCCCGCGTACAGCTGCCGGACCATCCCGGCCACCGCGTCGTCGTCCCGGTTCTCCTGCGCGTGCACGACGAACACCGGCATCGGCGGTTCGGTGCTCCTGCGGAAGTCCTGGATGAGAATTTCGAGCTGGTTCTGGAGGTGGCGCCCGGCGTCGCTCTCCGGCATTCCGTCATGGCCGCCAGGGCAGTCCGGCGGCGTGCGATCGGCGTTCACCATGGGCAACCCCCGTTTACCTTCGGTGACTTACGAGGTTAACCGGTGCCGTTGGGGTGTGAGTGGGTGATGCACGAACTCTTGTCTCATCCGGATCATTGACGCCGCCCGCCCGGAACCCCACACTGGCCTGACTACGTAGTCACAAAGGGCCTCCCCGGCACTGCGCCAAGTGTGACTACGCAGTCCACCGCCGCAGTCCGACGCCCCGGGAGCCCTCATGACGACGACCGGAGCCGCCGGCGGGCGGCGCCGCCGCGGGCCGGGCATGACCGAGGTCGCCCGGGCCGCCGGGGTGTCGCAGAAGACGGTCTCGCGGGTCGTCAACGGCGAACCGCACGTCAGCCCGGAAGTGCGCGACCGCGTACTGAGGGCCGTCCGCGACCTGGACTACCGTCCCAACACCGCGGCACGGGCCCTGCTCCTCGGCCGCTACCGGCGCATCGGCGTGGTCTCGCTGGGCAGTTCCCTCTACGGTCCCTCGACGCTCCTCATCGCCCTGGAGCGGGCGATGCAGCGGGCCGGTTACTCCGTGGCCCTCGCCAGCACCCTGGAGGGGCAGCGGGTCTCGGTCGCCGTGGACGCGCTGCTGGAGCAGGGCGTGGACGGGATCGTGCTGTCCGAGCCGATCGACGACGGCCCCCCGCTGCGGCTGACCGCGGACGTGCCCGTCGTCAGCCTCGGGGAGGGTGTCGAACTGGAGCCGGGTGCCGGGGCGCTGGTCGGCGCCGACGGGGTCGCGGCGGCCCGGCTGGCCACCGAGCACCTGCTGTCCCTCGGCCACGGCACCGTCTGGCACATACCCGGCCCGCAGGACTGGTGGGCCGCCCGCGACCGGCTGCGCGGCTGGCGCGAGGCACTCGCCGCCGCCGGTGCGCCCGAGCCGCCGCTGCCGTCACCGGGCGACTGGAGCCCGGCCTCCGGGTACGCCGCCGGTCGGCAGCTCGCCCGGCTCTCGGACGTCACCGCCGTGTTCGCCGCCAACGACGACATGGCCATCGGCGCGCTGCGCGCCTTCGCCGAAGCAGGCTGCGCCGTCCCCGGCGACGTGAGCGTCGTCGGCTACGACGACATCCCCGCCGCCGCCTACCTCGCCCCGCCGCTGACCACCGTCCGGCAGAACTTCGCCGCCGTCGCCGACCACGCCGTCGACGTACTGATCGCCCTGATCGAGGGCCGCCCCGCACCGGCCGGACCGGCCGAGCGGGCGGTCGAGCTGACCGTACGGGCCTCGACCGGGCCGGTACGCCAACCGCACTCCGCCCGACCGTAGCCGCCCCACGTGGGGAGTCACGTGTCGTACCTCCCGCCAGCACCGGCCCCTCCCACCCGCCGCGCCCTGCTGCGAGGGCAGCTCCTCGAAGGCCTCTCCACGGGCGCGGTCAAGGGCTGACGTCCCATCAACCCACCTCTAGGAGGAGCATGTTCGAGCTGCCCCGGCGCGTTCTGTTCGGTGCCGCCTACTACCACGAGTACCAGCCGTACGACCGCCTCAAAGTCGATCTCGACCTGATGGCCGAGGCCCGCTTCACCGTCATCCGGGTCGGGGAGTCCGTCTGGTCCACCTGGGAACCCGAGAACGGGCGTTTCGACCTCGACTGGCTCCAGCCGGTCCTGGACGGCGCCCACGAGCGGGGCATCTCCGTGATCCTCGGGACGCCGACGTACGCGGTGCCGCCCTGGCTGGCCCGGCAGTACCCGGAGATCGCGGGGGAGTCCCGCACGGGCGAGCGCATCGGCTGGGGCGCCCGGCAGGAGGTGGACTTCACCCACCCCGCGTTCCGCTTCCACGCCGAGCGGATCATCCGCAAGGTCGCCGGACGGTACGCCGGTCACCCTGCCGTCATCGGCTGGCAGGTCGACAACGAACCCGGCCTGCACCTCTTCCACAACCACGGCGTCTTCCAGCGCTTCACCGACGAACTGCGCGAACACTACGGCGACGTGGAGACCCTCAACCGCGAGTGGGGCCTGGTCTACTGGTCGCACCGGCTGTCCACCTGGGCCGACCTGTGGACCCCGGACGGTAACGCCCAGCCGCAGTACGACCTCGCGTGGCGGCGCTTCCAGGCCCGGCTCACCACCGAGTTCATCGCCTGGCAGGCCGGCATCGTGCGCGAGTACGCCCGCCCCGGCCAGTTCGTCACGACGTGCATCTCCTACGACCGCCAGGGCGTCGAGGACGACCGGCTCACCGAGCACCTCGACGTCACCGCGGGCAACCCGTACTACACGATGCAGGACGCCCTCACCCTGCCGGACACGGGCGCCGGCGGGCAGGACTGGACGACCAACGGCACCTGGGCGCTGTACCGCAGCGCCGACCGCATGTACTCCTCCCGCCAGGAGCCGTTCCTGGTCACGGAGACCGACGCGCAGGCCATCGGCGGACCCTGGGACAACCGCCCCGCCTACGACGGCCAGTGGCGCCAGGCAGCCTGGGCGCTGATCTCCCGGGGCGCCTCGATGATCGAGTACTGGCACTGGCACACCCTGCACTTCGGTGCCGAGACCTACTGGGGCGGCATCCTCCCGCACAACGGCCGCCCCGGCCGCGTCTACCGCGAACTGGCGGCCCTGGGAGCGGAGCTGGAGCGGGCCGGGGACCTGGTATCGGCCCTCACCCCGGACGCCGACGTGGCCTTCCTCTACGACGGGCCGAGCAAGTGGGCGCTCCAGGGGCAGCCGCCGCTGGCCGGTGCCCACGGGGGCCCGGACGGGCGCTCGTACGAGAGGATCTTCGACGCGTTCTACCGGGGGGCCTTCGACGCGGGGCTCCAGGCACGCGTCCTGCACGCCGGGCAGCTCCCGGACGCGGACCTGCCGAACCTCCTGGTCGTCCCGGCGTACTACGCCGCCGACGACACCGTCCTCGACCGGCTCCGGGCCCACGCCGAGGCCGGCGGGCATCTCGTCCTCGGCCCGCGCACCGGCTACGGCGACACCGAGGCCCGGGCGCGCACGGATCTCCAGCCCGGCCGGCTGGCCGAGGCGGCCGGGGTGACGTACGACGAGTTCAGCAACCTGCGCGACCCGCTGCCCGTCACCGGCACGGACGCGCTCCCCCTTCCGCCCGGCGCGCACGCCCTGCACTGGGCGGACGGCCTGTCGCCGCGCGGCGCCGAGACCCTCGCGTCCTACGAGCATCCGCACTTCGGCCGCTGGCCCGCCGCCACGACCCACCGCCACGGCGCCGGGCGCATCACCTACGTCGGCACCGTCCCCGACCCGGTCTTCGCCCGGGCCCTGTTCGACCGGTACGCCCCGGACGGCGCCTGGCGTCCGGCCCACCCGAGCGTCACGGCCACCTCGGCGACCGCCCGGGACGGCCGCCGGGTGCGCTTCCTGCACAACTGGTCGTGGCAGGAGGTGTCCGTACCGGTGCCGCAGGCCCTGCGGGATGTGCTGTCGGACGCCCTGTACGCCGACGCGGTGCCGCTCGGACCGTGGGACGTCAAGGTGCTGCGGCAGGAGTAGCACGGCCAACCATCCTCCGGCTCCCGGGAGTTCGGGCCGCCGGTTCGCTGGGCATCGTGTCAGGGGCGTGGGCCGCGCCGTCCCGGAGGGGGAGCGGGCGGGCCGTGCCGTCCGGGCGAAGGGATGAGAAAACATGACGTCACCGCTGCCCTCGGGAGAGACGCTGCCGCAACCGGTCCTGAACCCGCCGGCGTCGGTCGCGGTGTTCCTGGTCGCCACGATCGCACCCGGCGGGGAGGGCGCCGTACGGGAGGTGCTGGGCTCCCTCGCCGGCCTGGTGCGCTCCGTCGGCTTCCCCTGTCCCGACGGCGGGCTGGGCTGCGTCGCCGGGGTCGGGTCCCGGGCGTGGGGCCGGCTGTTCGACGGTCCGCGGCCCGCCGAGCTGCACCCGTTCCGCGAACTGGCCGGGCCCCGGCACCTCGCGCCGTCCACCCCCGGCGACCTGTTCCTCCACATCAGGGCCGCCCGCACCGACCTGTGCTTCGCGCTGGCCGCCGAACTGGTGCGGCGGCTGCGCGGCGCGGTCACCGTGCGGGACGAGACGCAGGCCTTCTCCTACTTCGACTCGCGCAACCTGCTCGGCTTCGTCGACGGCACCGAGAACCCGGTCGGGCAGGCGGCGGCGGACGCGGCGCTGGTCGGGGAGGAGGATCCCGCCTTCCGGGGCGGCAGTTACGCGCTGGTGCAGAAGTACCTGCACGACGTGGACGCGTGGGACGCCCTCGCCGTCGAGGCGCAGGAGAAGGTGATAGGCCGCACCAAGCTCACCAACCTCGAACTGGACGCGCCCGGTTCGCACAAGGACGTCAACACCGTCCTCGGCCCGGACGGTGCGGAGCAGAGGATACTGCGGTCGGCGATGCCGTTCGGCAGGCCCGGGCACGGGGAGTTCGGCACGTACTTCGTGGCCTACGCGCGAACGCCCGGCATTCCAGAGACGATGCTGCGCAAGATGTTCCTGGGCGGGCCGGGCGCGGGTCCCGACCCGCTGCTGGACTATTCGCGCGCCGTCACCGGCAGCTTGTTCTTCATCCCGCCAGCGGGCTTCCTGGAAGCCCTGCCCGGCGGTTGACCCTCCGCCACCGGGAACCCCGCGCTCCGCAGCACCCGCCGCCCGGCGTCCACCGCGAACACCTCGCAGTGCTCCCGGGCCGCCGCCCACGCGACGCCCTCCACGCCGAGTGCGAACGCCGCCGTCGCGACGGTGTCCGCCTCCGTCAGGGTCGGGGCCACGACGGTCACTCCCAGCAGCCCCGTCGCGGGGCGGCCGGTGCGGCCGTCGAGGATGTGGTCGCCGCGTTCGTAGCGGGCCGAGGTCGCGACGGCCCGGTCCGTGAGGTCCAGGATCGCGCAGAGCCGGTCGGCCCGCTCGGGATGGCGTACGCCGACGCGCCAGGGCCCGCCGGAGGCGATCACGTCGCCGCCCGCGTTGAGGCAGAACCGCCGCGCCCCGGCCGCCCTCAGCAGCTCCGCTCCCTTCTGCACCGACCAGCCCTTCACCACGGCGCAGGGGTCGAGGCCGCGGCCGGGCAGGCGCGCGTCGAAGGCGCCCCCGGTCGCGATCCGGTACTCCTCGCACAGGTCCAGGACCTCCCGGAGCTCCGGGCTCGGCTCGCGCACCTCGCCCCGGTCCAGCCGGGACACCTCGCTGTCCGGGCGGAACGGGCTGAACCGCGCGTCGACCTCGCGCAGCCAGGCGAACAGGGCGTCCACCGGTGCCCCGGGGAAGTCCTCGTCGTCGATCCGCACCGACACCGGGAACCCCATGACGTGCTCGACGCGCCGCACCCCGTCAGCCCTTCGCGTCGAGGGCGGCCTGGAGGGACTCCTTGTAGCCGTCGCTGGTGACCGTCGCGCCGGACACCGTGTCGATGTCGGCGCTCTGCGCCTGGAGCGTCTCCTCGATCAGCTTCGGTACGGCGGCCGTGGTCTGCGGATGGTCGGGCTGCTGGAGCATGCGCACCGAGGCGATCTCGTCGCCGTCGAAGGTGACCTCGACCCGCACCGGTCCCTTCTCGGTCTCGACGAGGGACCCCGACACGACGGTGACCGGGGTGCCGCCCGACGACGAGGACGAGGGAGTCGACGCGGGCGCCGCCGCCTGCGCCGGGGCCGGTGACGATCCCGTGTCGTGCGAGGGCGCGTAGCGCCAGACGGGGATCAGACCGGCGACGCTCAGGACGAGGACGGGTATGGCTCGCTTCACGAATCTCTCCTCGTCATCCGGCCAGGCTGAAGCGTTCGAAGTGGATCTGCGGCTTCGGCACGCCCAGCTCGCGCAGGCTGCCGAGCACCGCGTTCATCATGGGCGGCGGACCGCACAGGTAGACATCCCGCCCCGCGATGTCGGGCACCAGCCGGGCGAGCTCCCGGGGCGCCAGCCGGTCGGGCACGGACGGCCCCGTGACCAGGTGCAGTTCGGCGCCCCGGGCGAGCGCGAGCTCGCGCAGCTCGTCGTAGAGCACGGCGTCCTGGTCCGTGGCCACCCGGTAGATCACGACCGCGTGGCCGTGCAGCTCCTCCAGCAGGGCCCGGATCGGCGTGACACCGACGCCGCCGGCGATGAGCACGGCGTCGGGGCGGGTGCGGTGCAGGGTGGTGAAGGCGCCGTAGGGGCCCTCGGCGAAGACGCGCGTGCCGACCTTCAGGTGACGCAGGGCGGCGCTGCCGTCACCGGCCCGCTTGGCGGTCAGGCGCAGGGTGCGGCCGTCCGGGGCGGCCGACAGGGAGAACGGGTTCGCCTGCCACCAGCGGTCCTTCGTCAGGAACCGCCACAGGAAGAACTGCCCGGCCCGGGCGGGCAGCCGGTCCAGGTCGCGGCCCGTGATGTAGACCGAGACGACGTGGTCGTTCTCCGGGACGACGGCCGTCACCCGGAGCCGGTGGCGCAGGTTGCGCCACAGCGGCAGCACCAGCCGGCCGGTGAACACCGAGGCCAGGGCCACGCCCCACACGGCGTACCAGTACGCCGTCGCCACCGGCGACGAGGCGAACGTCGTCCCCGCCGCGACCTGGTGCGTGAACGCCAGGACCACCGCCACATAGGTGTACAGGTGGATGAAATGCCAGGTCTCGTACGCCAGCCGGCGCCGGGCGGAGCGGGCGGACACCGCCCCGACCACGAGGATGACCGCCAGGGCGACGATCGCCCGCAGCACGCCCTCGACCGTCTCGGCGAGGTCCACCAGCTGGTTCACCGGGTCCAGGGACGAGGCCCGCGCGTAGCCGAAGACGATGAACACCGCGTGCGCCAGCAGCAACCACAGCACGGAGAAGCCCGTCCAGCGGTGCCAGGACGTCAGCCGGTCCATGCCGATCCGCCGGTCGAACCAGGGCAGCCGCGCCACCAGCAGCAGCTGGAACGCCATCAGCAGCGCCGCGTACAGCCCGGTCAGCCGGCCCAGCACGATCAGCGCGTTCGAGGCGAAACCGGCCTGCGCGAAGAACACGGCCACCACGACCGCGTTCGCCAGCAGCACCGCGTACAGGCCGGTGCGGCCCACCACTCTGGGGCGCACACCGGGGCGGGTCGCCGCCACGGGAGGTTGTCGGAGGGTCGTCACGGTCGGCAGCTCCTTGATCGGCTCCTGGGATACCGAGCTTGGCGCGCAGGAGCTGTCGGGAAGCTGTCGCTCGACTTTCAAGTGTTTATCGATCCCGCGGCGGGAGGGCACGCGGCTATGGCGGCGCCCGGCCCGTGCAGCACTATGAGCTCGTGGAAAAAGTACGACTTCTCGTCGTCGACGACGACCCGCCCATCGCCGATCTCGTCGCGACCGTCGCCCGCTACGAGGGCTGGGACGCGGTCACGGCGTACACCGGCGAGGACGCGCTGGTGCGGGCCGCCGAGTTCCACCCGGACATCGTGGTGCTCGACCTGATGCTGCCCGGCGTGGACGGCTTCGGCGTCCTGGACCGGCTGCGCGCCTCCGGCACGATGGTGCCGGTGGTGTTCCTCACCGCCCGCGACGGCGTCGCCGACCGCGTCGCGGGCCTGACCCGGGGCGGCGACGACTACCTGGTCAAGCCGTTCGCCGTGGAGGAGCTGATGGCCCGGCTGCGGACCGTGCTGCGGCGCAGCGCCGGGCCCGCCTTCCAGCGGTCCGTGCTCCAGGTCGGCGACCTGACCATGGACGAGGACACCCGGGAGGTCCGGCGCGGCGAGCGGCTGCTGTCGCTCACCCCGACCGAGTACGAGGTGCTGCGCTACCTCATGCGCAAGTCACCCACCGTGCTGACCAAGGCGCAGATCCTCGACCACGTGTGGGAGTACGGCTTCGGCGGCCGCTCCAACGTCGTCGAGCTGGTCGTCAGCCGGCTGCGCCGCAAGCTCGACGAGACCGACGAGGGCGGCTCGCCGCTCATCCACACCGTGCGCGGCTTCGGGTACGTGCTGCGGCAGGCCGCCGAGTGATCGCCCGGCTGCGGCGGGCCTACCGCGGAATGCGCCTCGGCACCCGGATGGCCCTCGGCCTCGGCGCCCTGTCCCTGGTCGTGTTCGCCGTCGTCGGCACGGCCCTGACCACCTACATGCGGGACTACCTGTCGGCCCAGCTCGACACCCAGCTCGCGCAGGCCCAGATCGCCCAGTCCAAGAGCATCGCGGACTACGGCACCCTCTCGGGCAAGAAGTACTACAGCTGGTTCTACGCCGTGTACGACGTGTCGGACGGCAAGACCGAGCTCCGCAGGCCCGAGGACCCGGCCGATCTGCCCAAGGACGTCGACGACTTCACCTCCCTGGCCCGGGCGCAGACCGCCGCGCACACCGAACTCCTGCGCACCGAGCACCTCAGGGGCGCGGGCTCCTACCGGCTGCGCGCCTGCCAGGTCGAACCCGGGGTGGTCCTGGTCAGCGCCGCGCCCCTGGAGGACATCGAGGACACCGTCGGGCAGCTGATCACGATCCAGGTCGTCACCTTCGCCCTCGCGCTCCTCGCGCTGGTCGTCTTCGGCCGCCGGATGCTGCGCCGCGGCCTGAAGCCGCTCAGCGACATGGCGTCCACCGCGCACGGCATCGCCTCGCACGACCTGACCGAGTCGGCGGCCCGGCTGCCGCTGCGCGCCGACGGCCGCGACGGCGGGCCCGAGGTGGACGAACTGCGCACCGCCTTCAACACCATGCTGGAGCACATCGACGACTCCCTCGCCGTCCGTGCCGAGGCCGAGCAGCGGCTGCGCCGCTTCGTCGCCGACGCCTCGCACGAGCTGCGCACCCCGCTGATGTCCGTGCGCGGCTACGCCGACCTCTTCCAGTACGCCGCCGCCAACGCCCCCGAGGAACGCGACCGGCACCTGGCCCGGCTGCGCGCCGAGGCCGCCCGCATGGGCATCCTCCTGGACGACCTGCTGCTGCTCGCCCGGCTGGACGCGGCGGAGGTGGAGGAGCCGCTGCGCATGGAGGACGCCGACCTGGTGGAACTGGTGAGCCAGGCCGCTGACGCCTTCCGCGCGGGCCGCCCCGGCCATCCGCTGACCGTCCTCACGGGTCCGGGTCCGGTGCGGCTGCCGATGGACCCGCTGCGCATCCGTCAGGTCGTCGACAACCTCCTGACCAACGCCGCGGTGCACACGCCCGCCGGGACGAAGGTGTCGGTGGAGGTCGCCCTCGTACCCGGCGCCGCCGAGGTGCGGGTCGCCGACACCGGGCCGGGCATCCCGCCCGACGACCGGGCGCGCGTCTTCGACCGCTTCTACCGCGTCGACAAGGCCCGCAGCCGCGACCGCGGCGGCAGCGGCCTGGGCCTCGCGGTCGCCCAGTCCCTGGTCCGCGCCCACGGCGGCAGCGTCGAGCTGAACAGCGCACCGGGAGCGACGGTGTTCACGGTGCGCCTGCCCGCGCCGGGCGTACACCCCGCCGACCGGTGAGAGGCGCCCTCTAGACTCGTCCGGAAACAGCCCGTACGACCATGGCCAACGCTTCCGCCAACCGAAGGGCTCCGGCGCCTTGATACGGATCGAATCAGTCACCAAGCGCTATCCGGACGGCACGGTGGCTGTCGACCGGCTCTCCCTGGAGATACCCGACCGCTCGATCACCGTCCTCGTCGGACCCTCGGGCTGCGGCAAGACCACCACCCTGCGGATGATCAACCGGATGGTCGAACCGAGTGAGGGCACCATCCTCCTCGACGGCGAGGACATCCAGCGCCGGCCCGTCACCACCCTGCGCCGCTCCATGGGTTACGTCATCCAGAACGCCGGCCTCTTCCAGCACCGCACGATCCTCGACAACATCGCCACCGTGCCGCGCCTGCTCGGCTGGGGCAAGCAGAAGGCCCGGGCCCGGGCGGCCGAGCTGATGGAACGCGTGGGCCTGGACGCCGCGCTCGCCAAGCGGTACCCGTACCAGCTCTCCGGCGGCCAGCAGCAGCGCGTCGGCGTGGCCCGGGCGCTCGCCGCCGACCCGCCCGTGCTGCTCATGGACGAGCCGTTCTCCGCGGTCGACCCGGTCGTGCGCAAGGGGCTCCAGGACGAACTGCTCCGCATCCAGGAGGAGTTGGGCAAGACCATCGTCTTCGTCACCCACGACATCGACGAGGCGATCAAACTCGGCACGATGGTCGCCGTGATGCGCGAGGGCGGTCACCTCGCCCAGTACGCACCCCCGGCCGAGCTGCTGTCCGACCCGGCCGACGCCTTCGTCGAGGACTTCCTCGGGGCCGACCGCGGCATCCGGCGGCTGTCGTTCTTCCCCTCCGCCGAACTCCCGCTGTCCACCGGCCCGGTGGTCCCGGCCGACGCCACCGCCGAGCAGCTCGCCGCCCCCGACGGGCCCTGGCTGCTGGTCACCGACGCCGACGGCCGTCCCCTCGGCTGGGGCGAGCGGAGCGACCTGACGGCCGGTGACATCAGGACCGACCGGCTCGTCCCGCACGGACGGCCCTTCGTCCCCGGCACCGACTCCCTGCGGGCCGCCCTCGACAGCGCGGTGCTCTCCCCGGCCGGCCACGCCGTCGCCGTGGACGGCACCGGCCGGGTGACCGGCGTGGTCTCGCAGGCGGCCATCGGCGAGGCGATCCGCAGCGCCCATGCCGGCGGCCACGCCGACGAGGCCAAGGTCGCGTCGTGAACGGCTTCTTCGACATCCCGAGCGACCTCCAGCACAGCTACCAGGGCCTGATCGGCCTGCACCTGCGGGAGGCCCTGCTGCCCGTGCTGGCCGGCCTGCTGCTCGCCCTGCCGCTCGCCCAGCTCTGCGTCCGCTTCCGCTGGCTCTACCCGCCCGTGCTCGGCGCCACCACCATCCTCTACGCCGTCCCGTCGCTGGCCTTCTTCGTGGTCCTCATCGACTACACCGGCCAGACCGAGCTGACTGTGATGATCCCGCTGGCCGTGTACAGCCTCGTGGTGCTCGTCCCGGCCATCGTCGACGGCGTGCGATCCGTGCCGCAGGAGACCCTCGCCGCGGCCACCGCCATGGGCTTCGGGCCCGTACGCCGCTACCTCCAGGTGCAGTTGCCGATCGCCGTGCCCGCCATCATCGCCGGGCTCAGGGTCGCCACCGTCTCCAGCATCTCCCTGGTCAGCGTCGGCACCCTCATCGGCAACCAGGGCGCCCTCGGCAACCTGCTCGCCGACGCGCAGAAGTACGACCGGCCCGAGCTGGCCGTGAACTCCGTGATCACGACGGCCGTCCTGGCCATCCTGTGCGACGCCCTGCTGGTGCTGCTCCGCGTCGTGCTGACCCCGTGGATGCCGAACGGCACCCGCAGGCGCCCGAAGACCGGCGTGCGGCAGCGACGCCCCGCCCCCCAGGACGTGACCCGGTGAACGTACTGAACTTCGTCAACGCCTTCTTCAGCGACAGCGCCCACTGGCACGGCTACGACGGCATCCCGCAGCGCCTGCTCGAACACGTCCACTACTCCGCCCTGGCGCTGGCCCTCGCCGCCGCGATCGGCCTGCCCGTCGGCCTCATCACCGGGCACACCGGGCGGGGCGGCAACGCCCTCGCGTTCATCGCCACCGCCGCCCGCGCGCTGCCCAGTTTCGGTCTGCTCGTGCTGATCGTCATCGTGATGGGCTTCGGCCTGCTGCCCGTGATGATCCCGCTGGTCATCCTCGCCGTGCCGCCGATCCTGGTGACCACCTACGAGGCCGTCCGCACGGTCGACCCGTCCCCGGTGGACGCCGCCCGCGGCATGGGCATGCACGAGTCGCGGATCCTCTTCCAGGTCGAACTTCCGGTCGCGCTGCCGCTGATCCTGAGCGGTCTGCGCTCGGCGGCCATCCAGATCGTCTCGACGGCCACCATCGCCGCCTACGTCAGCCTGGGCGGCCTCGGCCGGTACATCGTCGACGGGCTCTACCAGCGCAACTACGAGAAGGTGGTGGGCGGCGCCACCCTCGTGGCCGTCCTGGCCCTCGTCACGCTGGCGGTGTTCTGGGCGGTGGGCCGCCTGGCCGTGTCACCGGGGGTGCGCCGGCGCTGACGTCCTGACGATGTCTGTAAGAAACCGTGACCAGGCGTCTCTTGACTGATCGTGAAGCGGCTGGATTGGATCGGTGGATGACTTCTACCGCGAAGAGCAGCTGGTCCAGGACGAGGCACACCGGCGCGGCAGTGGCCGCGCTCACCGCCGCTGCGGCACTGCTCGCGGGCTGTTCGTCCGGCGACACCTCCGACGACCCCCTGGCGGGCGAGAAGGCGAAGGCGGGCACCGTCGTCGTCGGCTCCAACAACTTCGCCGAGAGCACCCTGCTCGCCGACATCTACGGCGAGGCGCTCAAGGCCAAGGGCATCAAGGTCACCTACAAGCACAACATCGGCAGCCGCGAGACGACGTACGGCCTGATGAAGAACGGCTCCGTCACCGTGCTGCCGGAGTACAACGGGTCGCTGCTCGCCTACCTCGACCCCAAGGCCGAGCAGAAGTCCGCCGAGGCGGTGAACGAGGCCGTCAAGGCCAAGCTCGACAAGAAGCTGACGCTGCTCAAGTCGTCACCTGCCGAGGACAAGGACTCGGTGACCGTCAACGCCGCGACCGCCAAGAAGTACAAGCTCACCTCCTCGTCCACCCTCGCGGACCTCAAGGAGGCCGCCCCGGACCTGGTGATCGGCGGTTCGCCCGAGTTCCAGACCCGGCACCAGGGCCTGGAGGGCCTGAAGTCCGTGTACGGCCTGGAGTTCAAGTCCTTCAAGGCGCTCGACGCGGGCGGCCCCCTGACCCAGGCGGCGCTGACCAGGAACACCGTCCAGGCCGCCGACATCTTCACCACGGACCCCACCATCGTGAAGGAGAAGTTCGTCGTCCTGAAGGACCCGGAGAACCTCTTCGGGTTCGCCAACGTGACCCCGCTGGTCCACAAGGACGGCCTCTCCCAGAAGGGCGTCGACGCGCTCGACGCGGTCTCCGCGAAGCTGGACACCAAGACGCTCCTGGAGCTGGACGCCCAGGTGCAGCTGGAGAAGAAGGACCCGCTGGACGTGGCGACGGCGTGGCTGAAGTCGGCGGGCCTGGCCTGAGCCGGCGGCCCGTCACGATGGGATAACGGGCTGGGCCGGGTCCGCAGGGGACCGAACGCGGGCCGGTGGTGGGGCGTCACAGGAACGGAACCACCCCGGCATCGCGTTTCCCTGGGAGAGCCATGCGTACCGACAGGACTCGAACCGCCCGTCTTCTGCTCGTCCTCGCCCTGACCCTCACCGCAGCCGGGGCCGCCGCGGGCTGCGGCTCGGCGGAGGCCGGCGGCAGCGAGCCGGATCCCCCGACGCAGGACCGTGCCCGGCAGGTCGCCGACGCCTGGGACGGCTCCCGGGCAGCCGCACAGTGGCACGAGGGCTACCACCCCGTGGAGGCGGTCGTCCAACCGCCCCCGGAGGGCCTGCGCGGCGACGACCGGCGCGCCTACGCGACCGGCAACTTCGAGCTGCGGGCCCCCCTTCCCTCTGCCCAGGGCAAGAGCGGCCGGGTGACGTGGAAGGACGGGGGCTCGCTCACCAGGCCCCTCATGGCGGCCGACCGGGTCTACCGGACCCTGGACCGCGACAGCGGCCCGGGACCCCGACTGACCGTCACCCGGGCAGCGTTGGGGAACATGACGGTGCTCACCGCCCGCGGTCCGGCGACCGTCCCGGCCTGGCTGTTCACCCTGGAGGGTTACGCCGGTCCGCTGAAGAGGGCCGCGGTGAGTGACTCCGGACTGCCCACGCCGCCGATCAAGCCGCTCGGGCAGGACATGCCCCAGGACGTGCTGGCGCCGCTCGGCGGCCTGATGACGGTGGCGCGGGACGGCCGGTCCGTCACCGTGGTGGCGCACCACGGTTCCTGTGACGACGGCCCCGTCGTGACGGCGCTGGAGACGAACGGGAGCGTGGTGCTGTCCGCCGCGGTCGCGGGCATCGAGGACGGTCCCTGCACGAGCGATCTGCGGGGCGAGAAGGTGACGGTGGAGCTGGACCGACCGGTCGGCGACCGCGTTGTCCTGGACGCGTTCACGGGCCGCCCGGTGCCGTACACCGGGTGGCCCGGCGCCGCTCCCGGCCCGAGCTGAGGCGATTCCGCCTCAGCTCTGCACCGCCGACGCGATCAGCTGGTCGATCAGGGCGATCAGCACGTCCCGGCACGACTCCCGGTCCCGGGCGTCGCACAGCAGCACCCGCACGTGTTCCGGCACCGCGAGCGCCTCCCGGATGTCCTCGGGCGGGTACGGGTGTTCGCCGTGAAAGCCGTTGACGCCGACGACGAACGGAATGCCCCGGCGCTCGAAGAAGTCGATCGCGGCGAAGCTGCACTCGGGTCTGCGCACGTCGACCAGGACCACGGCCCCGAGCGCGCCGAGCGCCAGGTCGTTCCACATGAACCAGAACCGCTGCTGCCCCGGCGTGCCGAAGAGATAGAGCACCAGTTCCCGGCTGATGGTGATCCGGCCGAAGTCCAGGGCCACGGTGGTGGCCCGCTTCTCCTCGATGCCCTCGAGGTCGTCTACGCACAGACCGGCCATGGTCAGGGGTTCCTCGGTGCGCAGCGGGACGATCTCGCTGACCGATCCGACCATGGTGGTCTTGCCGACGCCGAAGCCCCCGGCGATGAGGATCTTCACCGTGTCGGGTGCCGAAGAGGCGTCTGTGGCAAGGTCAGAGCCGGCCAAGGCCGTCCCTCACTTTCTGCAGCAGGTCCAGGTCCGGAGTGGTACGGGAGACGAGGCGCGGCGGGCGGACGGTGATCCGGCCCGCCTCCAGCAGGTCGCACAGCAGGATGACGACGACGCTCACCGGCAGGTCGAGCCGGGCGGCCAGCTCCGCCACGGCGACCGGCTCGGCGCACAGCCGGAGGATCCGGGTGTGCTCGGGCTGGCACCGGGCCGCCGTGGCGGGCGGCGGATCGACCGCCGTGACCGTCGAGATGAGCGTGAAGTCGGCGCGGCTGGGGCGGGTCCGGCCGCCGGTCAGAGCGAACAGCCGGACGAGCCGGCCCGCCGGATCACCTACGGTCACCTCACACGCCGGGATCGACGACGGGTCCGGCCGTGCCCCGCGGTGCCGCGCTGAGGTGCTCGCCGATCTTCTTCACCAGCATGTTCATCTGGTACGCCACCACGCCGACGTCCGCGCCCGGCCCGGTCAGCACGACCAGATGTGCCCCGGGTCCGGCGGAGGTGAGGATCAGATAGCTGTTGGCCATCTCGATGAGCGCCTGGCGCACCGGACCGCCCCGGAAGTCCATGCTGACGCCCTTGCTGAGGCTCATCAGCCCGGAGGCGGTCGCCGCGAGCCGCTCGGCGTCGTCACGCAGGAATCCGGTGGACTTGCTGACCACCAGGCCGTCCTCGGAGAGCACCACGGCCTGGTTCACGTCGGCGACCCGCTCCACGAGTCCGGTCAGCAGCTGGTCCAGCTGGGTGTGCGTGGCGGGGATGGGGCGTGTCATTGCGGTGTCCTTCGTCAGCGGTCGGCGGGCGGAGTCGAGGGGACGGGACCGGCGGCGGCCTGCCGGGGTACTGCGGCCACCTCCTCGTCGTGGGGCGGCTCGGCTTCGTCGTCACGGGCCCGGAGCGTGCCGCGCTGGAAGCCGGCCAGGGAGGAGGCGGCGGCCTCGGCGGTGAAGTCGTCCAGGGTGTCGTCGTCAGCGGCGGGCGCGGACTCCTCGCGCAACTCCTCCACCAGGCTGGTCTGCGGCACCCTGCGGGGGAGCGGGGCGAGACCGTCCCGCCGGGGGAGGACCTCGCGGGTGGCGGAGGGGGCGGCGGACGGGACGGCGGAGGCGGTGCGGGCCGCGACGAGGGGCCGGGGCTCCGCGGCGGGCCCGACGGCGCGTTCCGTCCCCCGGGGGGTCTCTCCCCGCTGGGCGTCCGCCGCATCCCGTCCGTTCACGGCCGCCTTCTCGTCCTCAGGTGCGTCGGCGTCCCGCACGCCACCGCCGGGAGTCTCCCGCACCACGATCTCGTGCGGGAGCAGCACGATCGCCGTGGTCCCGCCGTACGGCGACGAGCGCAGCGTGACGGCGATGCCGTGCCGGTGGGCCAGCTGGGCGATCACGAACATGCCCAGGCGCAGGTCGTCGGCGAGCGCCACCACGTCGAACTGCGGCGGCACCGCCAGCTGTTCGTTGAAGGACGTGTAGTCCTCCTCCGACATGCCGAGGCCGCGGTCCTCGACCTCGACGGCCAGGCCCTTGGCCACCATCCCGGCCCGCACCGTGACGGGGCTCGGGGCGGGCGAGTACGCGGTCGCGTTGTCGATGAGCTCGGCCAGCAGATGGATCACGTCGGCCACCGCGGGCGGCGCGACGTACACCTCCTCCTCGGTGAGCACCTCCACCCGCTGGTACTCGGCGACCTCCCCGACCGCGCTGCGCAGGATATCGATCAGCGCGACCGGCTCGGTCCAGCTGCGGCCGGGCCGTTCGCCGCTGACGATGACGAGGTTCTCCTCGTAGCGGCGCAACTGGCTGGCCGTGGAGTCCAGTTCGTACAGGCCCTTGAGGATGTCGGGGTCGGTGTGCTCGCGCTCCAGCGTGTCGAGCTTGCTCAGCTGGAGGTTGACCAGGTTCTGGCTCTGCCGCGCGATGCCCAGGATGATCTTCTGGAAGCCGCGCCGGGTGTCGGCGAGTTCGACCGCGGTGTGCACGGCCGTGCGCTGGGCGGTGTTGAACGCCCGGGCCACCTGGCCGAGTTCGTCGTGGCCGTAGTCCAGCTCGGTCGTCGCCGACTCCGGGTCGACCGTCTCGCCCCGGTCCAGCCGCGCCACCACGTCGGGCAGCCGCTCCTGCGCGAGGCTGACGGCGGCCCGGCGCAGGCCCCGCAGCCGCCGGGACAGCGAGCGGGTGATCCGCCACGACATGCCGACGCACAGCAGCAGCGCGAGCAGCCCGCCGGCGCTCAGCAGCGCCGCCTTGAGCAGCAGGGCGTCCGCCTTGTCGGCGCTGCGCTGCAGCAGCCCCGCCGTCTGCTGCTGGATGAGGCCCGCGTACTGCTCGGACAGCGTGTCCATGGCGCCGGACCACCGCTTCTGCGCGTCCGGCAGGGCGATCCGGTCGGCGGCGGCACCGGCGTTGCGCGAGGCCAGCACCTGGTCCTCGACGGACTGCAGCGTCTGCCAGTCCCGGCTCGCCAGGATCCGCTCGGTCTGGGCCTTGGCGCTGCCCGTCAGCTGCGGCACGACCTGGTCCTTCACCAGCCAGCGCCGGGTGTTCACCAGCTCCGTGAACTGCGTCCACGTCTTGTCGTCCAGATGCCCGGTGGGCCAGGCCAGCGTCAGCTGCGCGTCCTCCCGGGAGACCAGCTCCGCCGCGTGTTCCAGTCCGACCAGCGGGCCGGCCTGCGAGGTGAGGTCGCCGTCGTCGACCTGGGACAGCTCCTGGAAGGCGTGGATCTGGTCGTCGATGATCGAGGAGTACTGGTCCAGCGCCTGCTGCGCGGTGATGTCGGTCGGGTCGTCCACCTGGTCCCGGTAGTACTCCAGGCTGCCCACCGAGCCCAGCACCGAGTAGAGCCGGTCGGATATGCGGGAGGGTGCCTTCTCGATCGCGTCCGCCTGCCCGACCAGCTTGGCGACCGCCTTGTCGGTCTCCGCGCGCTGCGCGTCCAGGGCGGCCCGGGAGCCCTTCGGCGAGGCCAGCCAGGCGGCCGACAGGCTGCGTTCCCGCTGCAGCGCCAGCGTCGCGTCGGTGCCCATGGCGCCGGTCGACCGGCTGAGCTCCGTCTGGTCGCGCAGCCTGAGTCCCTCCGAGAACATCTGGATCGTCGTCACGCCCCACATGGCGGCGAGGGTGACGCTGGGCACGAGGGCCAGGAGCACCAGGGAGAGGCGTATGGAACCGAGGCGGCGCCGGGCACCTGTCCGTCGAGACATCGTCGTCCTAGGGCGATCAGCGGGGGGAGGGGAACGGGGAGGCGGAGCGGTAGGGGGGTGCGGGGGACGGGCGCGGGGGTGGTGCCGTCCCGGACACGGCACATGGGATGCGCAGGATGTTATCCGTACAAGTGGGCGCGCGGGCCGGGCCTGACCGATTCTTTGGCGACACTGTCACAGGATGTGTCCGGTCACCGGGTCCCGGCGGCCGCGAACCGTGCCACGGCGGACACGTTCGACCTGGTCACGAAGGCGGGGCCGGTGAGCACCGGAGCCGTCCCGCCGCCGCTGACGTTGCCGTTGGTCCGGTACAGCCACAGGGCGTCCACCGCGAGGTAGCCCTGCAGATACGGCTGCTGGTCCACGGCGAACTGCACCTCGCCGTCCTTGACCGCCTCGACCAGGTCCTTGTTGAGGTCGAAGGTGGCGACCTTCGCCCGGCTGCCGGACTGCCGCACCGCCTCGACCGCGCTCAGTGCGAACTGGGCGCCGTTGGTGACGACCTCGTCGATGCTGGAGTCCTGCCGCAGCCGGGAGGCGATGGTGGCGGTCACCGCGTCCGGGTCGGTGCCGTCCACGTACAGGTTGTCGGTGTCGCCGCCGAACGCCATGCGCACACCGGCGCAGCGGGCCTCCAGCGCGACGTTGCCCCGCTCGTGCACCACGCACAGGGCGTGTTTGGCCTTGAGGTCGTCCAGCTTGTCGCCGACGGCCCGGCCCGCGACGGACTCGTCCTGGCCGAAGTACTCCAGGAGCCCGGCCGGCCGCCAGGCGTCGATGCCGGAGTTGAGCCCGACGACGGGGATGCCCGCCGCCTTGGCCTGGGCGACCGGGCCGCGCATCGCGGCCGGCTTGGCCAGGGTCACCGCGATGCCGTCGGCTCCGTCGCGCACCGCGTCCCGCACCAGATCGGCCTGCGCGGCCGGGTCCGCGTCGCCGGCGTACGTCAGGTCGATGCCGTCCTTGGCGGCCGCCGCCTCGGCGCCCCTGCGGACCAGGTCCCAGAAGGCGTCGCCCTTGCCGCCGTGCGTCACCAGGGTGACCTTCATCCCGCCGCCGGTTCCGCCCCCCGCGTCCGGCCCGTCACCGGCCGCGCCGAGGACGGAGCAGCCGGACACCAGCAGGCACAGCACGGACGCCAGGACGGCGGCACGGGTGCGTCCGGCGGAAGTGTGCGGCGGGGGAGGAGTGTTCATGAGGGGCGGACCTCGCTGTGCGGCCGAGCAAGAGCAGGGTGAGAGTGCGTGCCGTGCCGCTGGGTGTGCACCGGCCTGATGACTCTCGCTGGCCCGGAGCCAACCGTGTGTGACCGCCGGTCGTCAAGTGAGCGGCCACATGCAGTGAGTTGATGCTGCCGCATCGTGATGATCCGTCCGACCGGTCGAACAGCATGATTCCGGTTACGGCTTGCGGGCCACCGCCCCGTACATCGCGATGTCCTCGTCGCGGATGCTCTCACCTGTGCTTTCCATACCGTCCGTGCGGTTCGGACGCCACTTGTGGACCTGGACGACGCCGGGTTCCACCAGGTCGAGTCCCTCGAAGAACTCCGCCGCCTCGGAGTGAGTGCGCAGCCGCATCGGCATGCCCCGGGCCGCGTACTCCCGGGCGACCCGGCCGACCTCGTCCGGGGCGAAGTCGGCGGTGCCGACGGACATCGCCAGACAGCTGCCGGAGGGCAGCGGTTCGAGGAGCCGGCGGACGATGCCGACGGCGTCGTGCTCGTCGAGCATGAAGTGCACGATCGCGATCACCGTCAGCGCGCCGGCTCCGACAGATCGAGGGTCTCCCGGAACCCGGGGGCGCCGACGATGGCCGCCGGGTCGCGCATGTCCGCCTCGACGTACGCCGTCCTGCCCTCCGGCGTGCCGGACAGCAGCCCCCGCGACAGGGTGAGGACGAGCGGGTCGTTGTCGACGTAGACGACCCGCGCCCCGGGCGCCGCGGCCTGGGCGATCTCGTGCAGGTTGGGGGAGGTCGGGATGCCGGTGCCGATGGCTAGGGCCCGTCGTCCGGATCGGCCGCGGCAATCCCCTCAGGACTGCCGCGCCGGCGTCGGAGGCAGGGTCTTGGCCGCCCGGGCCTCTTTCCGGCGCTGTCTGCGGCTGACGCGGGGTTCCTGGTCCGGGAGCCAGCCGAAGGCGAGGCAGCTGCCGGTCACGCCCAGGAGCAGGCCCACGAAGAAGCCGCCCAGGTTGGAGGTCATCCAGGTGCCCAGGGAGACCAGGACGCCGATGACCGAGTAGAACAGGCGCTGGGTGGGGTTGAAGAGGATCAGCACGCCGCACAGCAGCATCACCACCGGGAGCAGATAGCCGGCCAGGCCCTGCATGCCGACGTGCAGGATGACGTCCAGCGACGCCTTCAGGGTGAGCAGGACCTCCGCCCCGCCCAGGGCGAGCAGCAGCCCGCCCCAGAACGGACGGCCGGCCCGCCACTGCCTGAAGGCGGGCCGGAATCCCTGGTGCGGGCCGCGCGGCATCAGCAACCCGATCCGCTGAAGCCCAGCTTCAGGCCCGGCAGCTTGAACACACCGGCCGTCGTGGCGTAGTTGGTCTGCCGCAGGTTGGCGATGTGCACCGTGTCGGACTGCTGGCTGAACACGCCGATCGGCCCACGGCCCTTCGGGCCCGCCTTGTTCAGGGTGCTGGCGTCGTTGCCGATCTCGATGTTGGTGAAGGCGGCGTCGCCGGACAGCTCGGTCGAGTCGGTCGTCAGATCGCTGGCGCGCACCTTCTGCGCGCCTTCACCCGCCCTGATGACCAGGTTCGTGCCGCCCAGGTCCACGCTCTGGCAGAGCTTGGTGAGCGTCGCGTTCTTGATCACGGATGTGACCACCAGTACCTGACCGCCGGTCTCACCCGCGTTGGGGCTGCCCTCGGCCATCTCGTCCAGACCGCCGAACTGTGCGAAGCCGGTGCCGTCCAGCTCGGTCGCGGTGACGGTGAAGGGCATGCCGGAGATGGCGAACTGCACGCCCAGGGCCCCCTCTGCGGTGAGGACCGCGAGGCCCGCGGCGACCAGGGTGGCCGGCACCGCCATCACCGCGGCCCGGCGGGCCCGGACCCGTCCTCGTCGCGCGGGGGCGTCGTGGACGTCCGGGGCGGCGGCGCCGTCCGGTCTTTCGGGGGTGTGCTCGGCGGAGGAGGTCATGTCTGCTCCAGGTGCATGTCGGTGCGGATCGGACTTCGGTGGCACGTTGCCCTGGCGCGGACACCGACCGCGTACGCACGTCTCCCGCAACTCCCGGCGGTTGCAAGGGCTTTCCGTTACGCCGCAGTAGCCGTCGAGGAAGTTACCGGGGGTTACATCAAGGGTCAAGGGAAGTGTGAACAAAGAGTGGTGATGGTGCGGCACGGGTGAGTCGCCGGTTTCCCGAAAGGCTCACCGCATGCACAACTCCCTTGCAAAGCCTTGACGTTGGCTCAGGTGCAGGTCTACAACTCTCCTCGTCCCACCGGATCCGTGGCGCCGGGTCCGCCACGCGGCACGCCCGTGTGTCCCGGACCCGCTCGTCCCCGCCAGGGCATCTCGTCGCCCGGTGCGTCCGAACGGGCTTTCCCTCGCCTGAGTTCCCCCCGCCACGGCATGGCCGCTTCTTCCGGCCGTGCCACCAGCCACCCCCCGCCCGGCCCGGCCGGAGGTCCCTTCCCGTGTGAACCTCCGGCCGGTGACCGGCCTGCCGTTGCCGGCCCGTCACGTACGGAGAAGGCGTGACGGGCAGGCGACGGCGGACGCCCGGCGCACCCCCCACCCCTCACCCCCCCCCGCTATGGAAAGAGGTACACCCGCATGCGTACGCGCACCCTCCTCACCTTGACCGCCGCCGTCGCCGCCCTGGGCCTCGCCGCCCCCGCCTCCGCGGCCGACACCCCCGTTCTGACCACCGCCGACGGAGGGGCCGTCGCGGTCGGCGACGTCCTCGACGCGTCCCTGGCCGGCGGCACCGCCGCCACCTTCTACTCCAGCGCGACCGGCACCAGTGGCATCTCCTGCACCAAGTCGGCGTTCTCCGCCGCCGTCACCGACAACCCCGCCGCCCCCGGCACCGCCACCGAGTCCCTGACCTCGCACAGCTTCGACACCAGCGGCTGCACCACCAACGTCGTCGGGGTGCTCGGCGTCAGCGGCATCACCGTCGACAACCTGCCCTACACCACCAGCGTGTCCTCCGGCGGCACCGTCTCCGTGACTCCGGCTGCGGGCTCCGCCGTTCAGTCCACGGTCAAGCTGCGCACCCTGCTCGGCACCATCACCTGCGTCTACCAGGCCCCTGGCCTGACCGGCACGGCGAGCAACGCCGACAACAGCATCTCCTTCACCAACCAGCAGTTCACCAAGGTGTCCGGCTCGTCGCTCTGCTTCGCCAACGCCTTCTTCACCGCCAAGTACGCCCCGGTGACCAAGGGCGGCGTCGCCGTCGTCGTCAACTAGCCCTGGACGCCCGTAGTTCAGCGTCGCCGTAGCCGAAGGGCCAGGGCGGCGCCGCCGGCGAGCAGCAGCACCGCCGCGGCGCCGCCCGCCAGCACGGGCGCGGACGGGCCGGAGGCCGGGCCGGACGTGGTGGCCAGCGGAGTGTGGTCGCCCTGGGGCTGCGGGCCGGGGGATTCGACGGCGGGGCTCGCCACCGGCTCCTCCGTCTCCGGCTCCCCCTTCCGCTCGGGAGCCTTCGTCCCCGGCTCCTTCTTCGCCGGTTCCTTCTTCTCCGGCTCCTCCGTCTTCCGCGGCTCCTTCTCCTTCTCCGGGAACACCACGTCCGAGCACGAGTAGTAGGTGTCCGGCGTGCTGCTGTTCTGCCAGACCGTGTACAGCACATGCCGCCCGGTCCGGTCGGACGGCAGTGTCGCCTCCATGCGGTACGCGCCGTCGGTCAGAGCCGGGTCCGTCACCTCGGCGAACGGCTTCTCCGGCAGGTCGGACCAGGACAGCGGACCGGCCGGGTCGTAGCCGGGCTTCGTCAGATACATGCGGAACGTGCCGGTGTGCGGGATCGTCGAGACGTACCGCATCGTCAGCTTCGCGCCGGGGGCCATCCGGGTCGACGGCCAGTCGGCGCGGGCGAGGTCGAGACCCCGGTAGGCGGGCAGGCCACCGCTGCACAGCTTCCCGTCCGGGATCACTGCGCGGTCCCGGCCGTTCACGTTCGCCACCCGCAGGTTGTCCCACGCCGTGAAGGGCGCGCCGTTCGCGGCGACGGCCGCACGGCACGCCGCCGTGCCTGCCCGGTCACCGCCCTCCGGAGAACAGGCCACGACCCGGCTCACCGGGTCCGTCGGTGCCCCGTGCGCACGGGCGGGCCCCGCCGTCCCGAGCGGCAGCAGCAGCGGGGTCACCAGAGCCGCCGCGAGTGCGGCGCGGTGTGCGGTCGTACGAGGCATCCGTCTGCTTCTCCTCGGCCCGGGCGGCGACGTTCGGTAGTGCAGTACGGGAAAACGGCCCGACGCGTTCATCGCGCCACGACCTGCTGCAAAAGGGGCCATTGGACGCCCAACTGCGCGCTGTACCCCTGCCATAGAGGGTGGGCGGGCAAGTGGATCGAGGGTTTCCCCCGTATCCCGCTGACCTTTCCTTTGCCTATCGTTCGACCACAGCTGACCCACAGGTAACCCCGAACGGTCCGCTCCCCACACGCCTGGCCGGCCATCGCGTCGCTCTTCGCTTTTCGAACGACCCCCCTCCGCTTCGAGGAAGAAGCGACTCCACCGCCGCTCCGCCCAGCCCGGAGTCCGGCCACGAAAGGCAACGACCGTGCGTATCTCCCCAGAGCTCAGACGGAAGCTGATATCCGTCGCCGTCGTCTCCACCGCCCTGCTGACCGCAGCCCCCGCCTCGGTCGCCGTCGCCCAGGAGCCGGCCCCCCGCCCGGCCGCCGTCCCCGCCGCGCAGACCGAGGCCGCCCCGGGCGTCCAGGCCGAGCGCCTCATCGTCGGCTACAAGTCCGGCGCGAGCGAGGCCAAGTCGAACAAGGCGGCCGCCGCCGACGCCGCGTCCAAGGCCGAGAAGACCGGCGAGGAGATCGACTTCCAGCGCCGCCTCGGCACCGGCGCCGCCCTCGTCGAGCTGGGCAGCGACCCCACCCGTGCCGACGTCGCCGACGTCGTCGCCCAGTACCAGGCCGACCCGCAGGTCGCCTACGTCGTCCCGGACCGCCTGAACAAGCCGACGGCCGTCACGCCGAACGACACCGAGTACGGCAAGCAGTGGGACCTGTTCGAGTCCACCGCGGGCATGAACGTCCCCGCCGCCTGGGACACCACCACCGGCAGCGGCGTGACCGTCGCCGTCATCGACACCGGTTACGTCGCCCACTCGGACCTGGCCGCGAACATCGTCGGCGGCTACGACTTCATCTCCGACACCGCCGTCTCCGTCGACGGCAACGGCCGTGACAGCAACCCGGCCGACCCGGGCGACTGGTACAACGACAACGAGTGCGGCCAGGGCATCCCGGCCTCCACCTCCTCCTGGCACGGCACCCACGTGGCCGGCACCATCGCCGCCGCCACCAACAACGGCAAGGGTGTCGCCGGTATCGCCTACGGCGCGAAGATCTCCCCCGTCCGCGTGCTGGGCAAGTGCGGCGGCTACGACTCCGACATCATCGACGCCATCACCTGGGCGTCCGGCGGCAGCGTCTCGGGCGTGCCCGCCAACACCAACGTCGCCAAGGTCATCAACATGAGCCTCGGCGGGGGCGGCGCCTGCTCCAGCGCGACCCAGAGCGCCATCAACGGCGCCGTGAACCGCGGCACCTCGGTCGTCGTCGCGGCCGGCAACGAGAACACCAACGCCTCGTCCTCGTCCCCGGCGAACTGCAACAACGTCATCACCGTCGCCGCGACCAACCGCGCCGGCAGCCGCGCCTCGTACTCCAACTACGGCACGGTCGTGGACATCTCCGCCCCCGGCGGTGAGACCCGCACCTCGACCGCCAACGGCATCCTCTCCACGCTGAACTCCGGCTCCAAGACGCCGTCGAGCGAGAACTACGCCTACTACCAGGGCACCAGCATGGCCACCCCGCACGTCGCGGGCCTCGCCGCCCTGATGAAGTCGGCCAACTCCGCCCTCACCCCGGCGCAGATCGAGTCGGCCATCAAGGCCAATGCCCGTGCCCTGCTGGGCACCTGCTCCGGCGGCTGCGGCGCCGGCCTCGCGGACGCCGCCAAGACGGTCCAGGCCGTCAAGGGCGGTACGTCCACCGGCACGACGTTCTCCAGCACCACCGCCGTCGCCATCCCGGACAACGGCGCCGCGATCGAGTCGCCGATCAGCGTCACCGGCCGCAGCGGCAACGCCCCCTCGGCCCTCCAGGTCGGCGTCGACATCACCCACACCTACCGCGGCGACCTCGTCATCGACCTGGTCGCGCCGGACGGTTCGGCGTACCGCCTGAAGTCCGCCGCGTCGGACTCCGCGGACAACGTGAACACCACGTACACGGTGAACGCCTCCAGTGAGGTGGCCAACGGCACGTGGAAGCTGCGCGTCCAGGACACCGCCGCCCAGGACACGGGCACCCTCAACGGCTGGAAGCTGACCTTCTGATCCCTGTGATTCTCCTTCGGGAACTCTGAACGAGGCAGGCCGCGAGCGGGCGGGCCGGCCGGTGCGGATGGGGCACCGGCCGGCCCGCCTTTACGTCTGGCCCCACATCCCCCACAGTTAGATACCGAACGCGCTGTTTTCTTTCACCAGTTGCGCTTGTTTTGCCGGATGTGCACCCGCACTCCGGCACCCTGGTGTGGTGAGTGCCGTCTCAGGGTGAGTTATCGTGTACGCGGGGTAAAAACAAACGGCATGACCCGTTCATTTCCGTCCCGGGAGAGTTCAGCCGATGGCGAGGCAGTTGCGAGCCGAGCAGACCCGCTCGACGATCATCACGGCCGCCGCTGACCTGTTCGACCGTCGCGGCTACGAATCGACCAGTCTCAGCGACATCGTGGAGCACGCCCACGTCACCAAGGGCGCCCTGTACTTCCACTTCGCGGCGAAGGAGGATCTCGCCCACGCGATCCTCGAAATCCAGTCGCACACCGCCCGCCGGATGGCGACGGAGACGGACAACCGCGGCCACACGTCCCTGGAGGCGCTGATGCGCCTCACCTTCGGCATCACGCGCATGTCCGTCGAGGACCCGGTGCTGCGGGCCGGACTGCGGCTTGCCACGGGAGGGATCCGGCCCAAGCCGCCCCTGAGCCACCCCTTCACCGAGTGGCTGGACATCGTCACGGCCCGGCTCGTCGGCGCGGTCAAGGAGTCCGACGTCCACCCGGACATCGATATCGACGTCGTGGCCCACTCGTTGGTCTGCTTCTTCGTCGGCACCCGCGTCGTGGGCCGCTCCCGCGAGCCGGTCGCGCGCCAGCCCCGCCGCACGGCCGAGATGTGGAACATACTGATCCGCGGCCTGGTCCCGGTGACCCGCCGGGCCCGCTATCTGAGCCTGGCGGCCCGTCTGGAGCGGGAGATCGTACCGGTGTGACCTGGGCGCCGGAGGACCGTCCCGTGCACGGCGCCCGCGCGTTACCGTGAGGCCCATGCCCGACACCCCCTCCGCACCCCTGCTCCTCGGCAACCAGCCGGGCTCCTTCCCCCACAGCGTGCTGGCCGAGCGCCACCCCGCCATCATCAAGCAGGTCCGCGAGGCCTTCCCGTACGAACCCGCGCAGCACCGCGCCCTCGACGCACTGCTCGCCAACTGCACCGAGGGCGAGATCGAACCCCTCCCCGCCGACGCCCACGACCGGCACCACTGGGAGACCTGGGGACTGCGCGAGTACACCGGCCGCTCCTGGTTCGACGTGCCGTGGCTCTGGTCCGAGAGCTGGTTCTACCGTCGGCTGCTCCACGCCGTCGGCTACTTCGGCCCCGGCCCGTGGCAGGGCATCGACCCCTTCCGTCCCTTCAAGCTCGCCGAACTCGACTCCGCCGAGACCGACGAGGAACTCGCCGCACTCGACGACCTCGCCGCTCGCCCCGCCGCCGAACAGGCACGGGCCCTGCTGCACGGCTCCCTGTGGGGCAACCGCGCCGACCTCGGCTTCCGCCTCTCCGCCGAGGGCGCGCGGGCCGCGGACGCCGCGCCCGGCCTGGTCGCCGACGACAGCGACCGGCTCTGGTCGCTGCTGGACGGTGCCGGCGGGGGCGGCACCCTGTACCTGGTCGCCGACAACGCGGGCCGTGAACTCGTCCCCGACCTCCTCCTCATCGCCCACCTCCTGCACAGCGGGCGCATCGGACAGGCGGTCCTGCACGTCAAGCCGTACCCCTACTACGTCTCCGACGCCACCACCGCCGACGTCGTCGACGCCCTGCGCCGGCTGACCGGGGCCGGGGGAGCGGCCGCCGCGTACGGACGGCACCTGTGGTCCGCCCTGGGCGACGGGCGTCTCACCCTGCGCGCCCACCCCTTCTCCAGTGCCCCGCTGCCGTACGCGGAGATGCCCGGCGACCTGCGCGCCGAGTTCGCCGAAGCCACCCTCACGATCGTCAAGGGCGACCTCAACTACCGGCGTCTGGTGGGCGACCGGCTCTGGGACCCCACCACGCCGTTCGCCGACGTCGCCACCTGCTTCCCCGGCCCGGTCGCCGCCCTGCGCACCCTGAAGTCCGATGTGATCACCGGCCTCGACGCGGCCACCGAGGCCGCCCTGGTCGCGGCGGAGGACCAGCGCTGGCGCACCAGCGGCACGCACGCACTGATCCAGGTACGGGACGGCGCCCCCTGATTCACGCGTTGGTGTGATCATGTACGACGCGGCGGATGCCGTCGCCGGGCCCGGGGTAGGGCCCGGCCATGACGCAGCCGTTCGAACTCCCGCGCTTCTACCTGCCGCATCCCGCGCGGCTGAACCCGCACGTCGACGAGGCCAGGGCGCATTCGACGCAGTGGGCGCGCGAGATGGGCATGCTGGAGGGATCCGGAGTCTGGGAGCGGGCCGACCTCGACGCGCACGACTACGGCCTGCTCTGCGCCTACACCCACCCCGACTGTGACGGCCCCGCCCTCTCCCTCATCACCGACTGGTACGTGTGGGTCTTCTTCTTCGACGACCACTTCCTGGAGCTGTACAAGCGCAGCCAGGACCGCGTCGCCGGCAAGGCCCACCTGGACCGGCTGCCGCTGTTCATGCCGCTGGACCTGTTCGCTCCCGTGCCGGAGCCGGAGAACCCGGTCGAGGCGGGCCTGGCCGACCTGTGGGCGCGCACGGTGCCGAAGATGTCCGAGGACTGGCGCCGCCGCTTCGCCGTGGCCACCGAGCACCTCCTCAACGAGTCGATGTGGGAGCTGTCCAACATCAACGAGGGGCGGATCGCCAACCCCGTCGAGTACATCGAGATGCGCCGCAAGGTCGGCGGCGCCCCCTGGTCGGCGGGGCTCGTGGAGTACGCCACCGCCGAAGTGCCCGCCTCCGTCGCCGGGTCCAGGCCGCTGAGGGTGCTGATGGAGACGTTCTCCGACGCCGTGCACCTGCGCAACGACCTGTTCTCCTACCGGCGCGAGGTCGAGGACGAGGGCGAGAACAGCAACGGCGTGCTCGTCCTGGAGACCTTCTTCGGCTGCACCACCCAGGCGGCCGCCGACACCGTCAACGACGTCCTCACCTCCCGCCTCCACCAGTTCGAGCACACGGCGTTCACCGAAGTGCCCGCACTGGCCCTGGAGAAGGGGCTCGGTCCGGACGAACTCGCGGCCGTGGCGGCGTACACCAAAGGGCTGCAGGACTGGCAGTCCGGTGGCCACGAGTGGCATCTGCGCTCCAGCCGCTACATGAACGAGAACGCGGTGCGCGGCGGCAGCCCGTGGCCGGGATGCTCCGGCATCGGCACCTCCGCCGCCGACGTCCGCGCCCTGCTCGCGACGGCCGGGGCCGAGCGTTCGCGCTCGTACACGCACGTGCCGTACCAGAAGGTCGGCCCGGCGCGGATCCCCGACATCCGCATGCCGTTCCCGCTGGAGCTCAGCCCGCACCTGGACCACACCCGCCGGAGCCTGCGCCACTGGGCGGAGCGCACGGGCATCCTGGCCGAGGGCGTCTGGGACGAGGACAGGCTCCGCGCCCACGACCTCGCGCTCTGCGCGGCCGGCCTCGACCCGGACGCAACCCGCGAGGCCCTCGACCTCAGTGCGCAGTGGCTGGCTTGGGGCACTTACGGCGACGACTACTACCCGCTGGTCCACGGCCACCGCCGCGACCTCGCCGCGGCCCGGCTGACCACGGCCCGCCTGTCCGCCTGCATGCCGCTCGACGGCGCGGAGCCACTGCTCCCCGCCAACGCCATGGAGCGCGGCCTGGTCGACCTGTGGGCCCGCACCACCGCGGACATGACGCCCGAGGCAAAGCGCACGTTCAAGGCCGCGGTCGACGTCATGACGGAGAGCTGGGTGTGGGAGCTGTCCAACCATCTCCAGAACCGCGTGCCCGACCCGGTCGACTACCTGGAGATGCGCCGGGCGACCTTCGGCTCCGAGCTGACCCTGAGCCTGTGCCGGATGGGGCACGGCCCGGCCGTCCCGCCCGAGGTCTACCGCAGCGGCCCGGTCCGCTCCCTGGAGAACGCCGCGATGGACTTCGCGTGCCTCGTCAACGACGTCTTCTCCTACCAGAAGGAGATCGAGTACGAGGGCGAGATCCACAACGCGATCCTCGTCGTGCAGTCCTTCTTCGGCTGCGACTACCCGACCGGGCTCGGCATCGTGCACGACCTGATGAGCCAGCGCATGCGCCAGTTCGAGCACGTCGTCGAGCACGAACTGCCCGTCCTGTACGACGACTTACAGCTCACGGGCGAAGCGCGCGCGGCGATGGGGACGTACGTGGCGGACCTCAGGAACTGGCTGTCCGGCATCCTCCACTGGCATCGCGAGGTGGACCGCTACAAGGACGCGTGGCTGTCCCGCCGCACCCACGGCTTCCTCCCGGACCGGCCGCCGGCCGTGCCCGCTCTTCGCTGACCGCTCCCTGCTCCACGGCTCGTACCGCGCCCCGCGACCGGGTGCGGTACGAGCCGTGTCCGCGTCCGGGCCGTCTCCGGGCCGCCTCTGCCCCGGTCAGTCTCACTCGTTCGTGGCTCGTCGGCCGCCGACGAGCCGGGTAGAGCACCTGCCGTGATCGTTCCGGAACCGGCCGGAGGCGATCGGCACCCTCCGGAGGCGAGCCATGGAACAGACCGCGCTGCGACCCAAGCCGATGCCGGGGCAGGATCCCGACGGAGCCGCGCCGGCGACGGGGCCCGGCCCGTCACGGCCCCGCCCGCACGCCGCCCGGCGACGGGGGAGACGGCTCCTCAACGTGCTGCTCGCCGGCTGCGCCGGCGCGGTCCTGGTGCTGTCCGGGATCGGCCTCGGGGCGATGGGGGCCACGGTGCTCGGCAAGGGCGGGCGCCTCGACCCGCGGGGGTGGCACACGGCGTCGCTCCCCGGCCCCTCACCCTCCGCCACTCCCTCCGCGCCCGCCGCCGCGACCCTCGGCGTGCAGGTCATGGACGCCCGCAAGCCGGGGGCCGAGGTCGTGGGGCTGCACGTCCCCGGGCCGGCCCAGGCCGCCGGGCTGGTGCGCGGCGACGTGCTCCTCGCCTTCGGCGCGACCCGGATCGACACGGCCGCCGACCTGGTCCGGGCCGTGGCCCGCGCCCGCCCGGGCTCCGAGGTCAGGCTCACCGTGCGCCACCGCAGCGGCGGCTACGAGCAGCTGATTCTCGTACCGGCCGTCACCGCGTGAGGCACGCCCGCACGGCAATGTTGCCCGGGTGAATGCCCGCAGACGGCTCGCGCCGACCCCTCCGGCCGGGCAGGATGCTGCCCGTAGCCCCATCGCCCGTCCTGGGAGGCCCGGATGACCGGAAGCACGGCCGCGACCTTCACCGCCGACGACTACCGGGCCCGCATGGAGCGCGCCGCGCTGGAGGCCGCCGAGGCCGGTCTCGCCGGTCTGCTGGTGGCCCCGGGGCCGGACCTGGTGTGGCTCACCGGCTACACGCCCCCGGCGGTCACCGAGCGGCTCACCCTGCTGGTCCTCGCCGCCGGGCAGGACCCCGTCCTCGTCGTCCCCGCCCTGGAGGCCCCGGACGCGCACCGGGCGGCCGGCGCGGCCGCCCTGACCCTGCGCGACTGGACCGACGGCAAGGATCCCTACGCCGCCACCGCCGCCCTCCTCGGCGTCTCCGGCCGCTTCGGCATCAGCGACAACGCCTGGGCCCTGCACCTGCTGGCCCTCCAGCAGGCCCTGCCGGGCAGCTCCTACGCCTCGCTCACCGAGGCCCTGCCGATGCTGCGCGCCGTCAAGGACACGGCCGAGCTGGGCCTCATGGCGGCCGCGGGAGCCGCCGCCGACGCGACGTTCGAGGAGATCCGGGGCGTCCCCTTCGCCGGCCGCCGGGAGTCCGAGGTGGCCGCGGACCTCGACCGGCTGCTGCGCCGGCACGGACACGAGCAGGTCGACTTCACCATCGTCGCCTCCGGTCCGAACGGCGCCGACCCGCACCACGAGGCGGGCGACCGGGTGATCGCCCGCGGCGACATGATCGTCCTCGACTTCGGCGGCCTGCGGGACGGCTACGGGTCCGACACCTCCCGCACGGTCCACGTCGGCGAGCCCACCGACGAGGAACGCCGCGTCCACGACCTCGTGCGCGAGGCCCAGGAGGCCGGCTTCCGCGCGGTACGGCCCGGAGCCGCCTGCCAGGACGTGGACCGGGCCGCCCGCCGGGTCATCGCCGACGCCGGTTACGGCGAGTACTTCATCCACCGCACCGGACACGGCATCGGCGTCACCACCCACGAGCCGCCCTACATGATCGAGGGCGAGGAACGGCCGCTCGTGCCCGGCATGTGCTTCTCCGTGGAACCCGGCATCTACCTGCCCGGGCGGTTCGGAGTCCGCATCGAGGACATCGTGACCGTCACCGAGGACGGCGGGCGGCGCCTGAACACCACCACGCGTGAGCTGGTCATAGTGGAGTGAGGCCCCGATGTCCCCAGCACGCCTCCCGAACGGCAACGGCGCGACCATGACCCAGGCACCCACACCCACCGCGGACACCGTCCGCCGGCTGGTCCTGTCCCTCCTCAAGGACGGCAAGGACGGCAAGGACACCGGAGACGACCGGGGCGGCCCCGACGTCCGGCCCGCCACCGAGGGCGCCGAACCCGTCACCTGGTGGGTCGGCTCCCGCCACGTACTGCGCCTCGCCCCCGACCGCGAGGCCACCGTGCGCCAGCGGCGGGAACTGCGCCTGCGCGACCTCGTCCGCCCGCACGTCCCGACGGCGGTGCCCGTCAGCGTCGCACACGGCGAGTGGGCCCCCGGACTCACCTACACGCTGGACACCAAGCTGCCCGGCGGCTCGGGGGAGGACCACGACGTGTCCGCCGTCGGCGAGGCCGACCTCGCCGGGCTCCTGACAGGCCTGCGCGAAGTGCCCGTCCGGCAGGCCGAGACGCTCGGCCTGCCGCGCGCCGCGCCCCGCTCCCTGGAGGCGCTGCGCCGGTCCGCCGTACGCGCCGCCGAACGCCTCGCCAAGGCCGACGAGTTCGACGCCGCACGCCTGCACCAGCTCACCCCGCCCGCCGCGTCCCAGCTCGCCGCCCAGCCCGGCTCGGCGGTCCTCACCCACCACGCCCTCACGGGCGGCCACCTCGTGGTGAGCGCCGACGGCCGGGTGCGCGGCGTCCTCGGCTGGGCCGGCGCCGTCGTCGGTGACCCGGCCGAGGACATCGCGGGCCTCGCGCTCGCCGTCGGCTCACCCGCCGCCGTACGCGCCGCCACGCTCGCCGGCTACGGCGCCCGCCCCTGCCTGCGCGGCCTGTGGCTCGCCCGCTGCGACACCGTAGTCCGCCTCGCCGAGGACCTCACCGGCAAGAACGCCGCTCTCCTGCGCACCCGGCTGCGCCGCGCCTGGGAACCGATCTTGCTGGAGCGGGTGACCGACCTGGGGGACGCGGACGACGCCCTGTAGCGGACATGCCCAGGGCGCGAAACTCCGCTGACCCCGCCCGGCTCTCAGTCCTGGGACAGCACCGCGGCCGACTCCCCGGGCAGCCGCACCGCACCGTCCGCCCCGGGCGTCTCCACCGGCTCCCACGCGGCCAGCACGCGCGCGTGGGGCACGCCGAGCGGCAGGACGGCCGGCTCGGGGGCCAGGTTCACCGCCACGAGCACGTCCCCGCGCCGGAAGGCGATCCAGCGGAGCTCCTCGTCGTAGGCCACCTTGGTGTCGGCGAGGTCGGGATCGGTCAGGTCCGGCTGGCCGTGGCGCAGGGCGAGGAGCTGCCGGTACCAGGCCAGCACGCGCGCGTGGGGCTCGCGCTCCGGCTCGGACCAGTCCAGGCAGGAACGGTCCCGGGTCGCCGGATCCTGCGGGTCCGGCACGTCCTCCTCCTTCCAGCCGTGCGCCGCGAACTCCCGCCGCCTGCCCCGCCGTACGGCGTCGGCCAGCTCGGGATCGGTGTGGTCGGTGAAGAACTGCCAGGGCGTGCCCGCCGCCCACTCCTCGCCCATGAACAGCATCGGCGTGAAGGGCGCCGTCAGGATCAGCGTGGCCGCGCAGGCGGCCAGCCCCGGGGAGACGAGGGCCGAAAGCCGGTCGCCCTGGGCCCGGTTGCCGACCTGGTCGTGGGTCTGGCCGTAGCCGAGCAGCCGGTGCCCGGCCACCCGTGTACGGTCCAGCGGGCGGCCGTGGTGCCGCTCACGGAAGCTGGAGTACGACCCGTCGTGGAACCAGCCGCCGGTCAGGGTCTTGGCGAGCCCGCCGAGCGAGGCCCGCGCGAAGTCGGCGTAGTAGCCCTGCGACTCGCCGGTCAGCGTGGTGTGCAGGGCGTGGTGGAAGTCGTCGTTCCACTGCGCGTGCAGCCCGAGGCCGCCCTCGGTGCGGGGGGTGATGAGGCGCGGGTCGTTCAGGTCCGACTCGGCGACCAGGAACAGCGGCCGGCCCGTCTCCGCGGCCAGGGCGTCCACGGCCGTCGACAGCTCCTCCAGGAAGTGCAGCGCGCGCGTGTCCACCAGCGCGTGCACCGCGTCCAGGCGCAGCCCGTCGATCCGGTAGTCGCGCAGCCAGGCCAGCGCGCTGCCGAGCAGGTACGCGCGCACCTCGTCCGAGCCGGGCGCGTCCAGATTGACCGCGGCGCCCCAGGGGGTGTGGTGGGTGTCCGTGAGGTAGGGGCCGAAGACGGGCAAATAGTTGCCGGACGGGCCGAAGTGGTTGTGCACCACGTCGAGCACCACGCCCAGGCCGAGTTCGTGGGCCCGGTCGACGAAGCGTTTCAGCGCCTCGGGCCCGCCGTACGGCTCGTGCACCGCCCACAGCGAGACACCCTCGTAACCCCAGCCGTGGGTGCCCGGGAAGGGGCACAGCGGCATCAGCTGCACGTGCGTGACGCCCAGTTCGGCGAGGTGGCCGAGCCGCCCGGCGGCCGCGTCCAGGGTGCCCTCGGGCGTGTAGGTCCCCACGTGCAGCTCGTACAGCACCGCCCCGGGCAGCGGCCGTCCCTGCCACGCCGCGCGCCACGCGTAGCGCTCGTGGTCGACGACCGCGCTCAGCCCGTCCGGGCCGTCCGGTTGCCGCCGCGAACGCGGATCGGGCAGCACGGGCCCGTCGTCCAGCGCGAAGCCGTACCGGGACCCTTCGCGCGCCCCGGCCTCGCCCCGCCACCACCCCGCCCGTTCCGGATCGCGCTCCAACGCGTGGGTGACGTCGTCGCACTGGAGCGTCACTCGGCCGGCCTGTGGTGCCCACACCTCGAACTGCACGGACGGTTCCCCTTCGTCTGCTCACCGTGATGTAGCCCGTCCATGGTGCGGCAAAAGAGATCAATCCGCTGGCGCATCCACCCATTTGCGGCGGGTCTCACCGGGTACGCGCGCGTGGCGGCCGATCTCCCGTTTTCTGGACAGCCCGGCCGCGCTGCCCGACAATCACCCAGTGACGTCGTCCTTCGAGTTCAACACGTTCCCCGCGCGGCTCTCCGACGCGGAGCGCGACCGGGTGCTGAAGGTGCTCCGCGACGGCGTCGCCGTGGGCCGCCTGTCCCACGACACGTTCGTCCGCCGCATGGAGCTGGCGCTGGCCGCCCGACGCCCGGACGAACTCGCCGCGCTCACCGCCGACCTGCGCACGGAGAGCCGGTTCGCGCGCCTGGTGTTCGGCACCGTCGAGGCGGTCTCCGGATTCTCCGTACGGCTGCGCCGGGCCTGGCGGGCCGAGCGGCTGCCCAAGCTGCAGCTGCCCCACCCGTCGCTCGATCATCCGCTGCGCATAGGACGCGACCCGGCGAGCGGACTGCGCCTCAACCACGAGACCGTCTCCCGGGTGCACGCCGAACTCCGTCACCAGGGCGGGATGTGGGTCCTGCGCGACCTCGGCTCCACCAACGGCACGACGGTGAACGGACGGCGCGTCGTCGGCGCGGCCGTCGTCCGCGAGGGCGACGAGGTGGGCTTCGGCCGCATGACGTTCCGGCTGTCGTCCGGCTGATGTCCCGGCTGCCGTCCGGCTGACCGGAAACGGAGCCACGCCTCAGCTCTGGCCTGGGCATTACCGAAAGTCGGTCCCGTGAGGGTGGCTGAAATCCCCGTGCGGTCCACGGTGTTGACGTACCCCCGAAGTCGTGACTCACTGTGCGTACGCCATCCACACCTGGTGAACCGACGGCACGCATAGGGGAGGTGTGCCCTGCCGCCCCTCCTGCGCTACCCGACCGTCGACGAACTGAGCGCCGGGGCCGCCGCCCTCGTCGCCCGCCACCCCCGTGACGCCCGGCTGCGCCGGGTGGGCACCTCCCGCGCCGGCACCCCCATGTGGCTGCTCTCCGTCGGCCACGGCAGCCGCCAGGCCCTGGTCGTCGCCGGCCCGCACGCCAACGAACCGGTGGGCGGTGCCACCGTGCTGCGCCTGGCCGAGCGCGCCCTGGCCGACCCGCGGCTCACCGAGGGCGCCGACGCCACCTGGAACCTGCTGCTGTGCCTCGACCCGGACGGGTCGCGCCGCAACGAGGGCTGGCTGCCCGGCCCCTACACGCTCGGCCGCTACATCCGGAACTTCTTCCGGCCCGGCTTCCTGGAGCAGCCCGAGTGGCTGCCCGACGGCGCGGCCGGCGCGGCCCTGCCGGAGACCCGCGCCCTGCTCGGCCTCCAGGACGAACTGCGCCCCTTCCTCCAGTGCTCGCTGCACGGCGTCGACATCGGCGGCGGCTTCGTCGAGCTCACCCACGACCTGCCGGGCTTCGACCGGCGCCTCGCCCACATCGCCGCCCGGCTCGGCATCCCCCGCGAACTCGGCGCGTACGACGCCCTGTACTGGCCCGGCCTCGGGCCCGCCGTCTACCGGATCCCGCCGCCGCGCCGGGCCGATCTGGCCGCGGCCATCACGGAGGCCGCCGTCGAGTCCACGTGGTTCCACCCCTGCCGGCACGGCACCGTCACCGCGGTCGTCGAGGCGCCGATGTGGGGCGTGACGGCCGTGGCGGACGGCTCCCCGCCCGCGGACCGGGACGCCGTGCTCCGGACCGTCAGCCGCACCCTGCGCCACGACACGGACCTCCTGCGGCACCTGCTGACCCGGATCCGGCCGCACCTGGCCACCGTTCCCGACGCGGCCCGCCTGCTCGCCCCCGTCGGCGACTACCTCCTGGTCTGCCCCGGCCTCGCCGACGCCTGGGATCCCGACACCGGCGACAGCCCGGCTCATCCCCTGCCGCCCCTCAGCACCGCCCACCTGGTCGCCCTGCGCATCTCCGGGCGCCGGCTGGCGCTGCGCACGGCGGGGCTGCTGCACCAGCTGGTCCGGGCCGCCGGCCGCGACCCGGCGGGGGCGCTTCCGGAGCTGGACCGGCTGATCGACCAGTGGTGCGCCGACTACCGCGACGGCTGCGGGGCGCGCTGGATCCCGGTGGCCCGCCAGGCCGAGTACCAGGCCCGCGTGGTGCTCGCCGCGTTCGAACTGGCCGGGCGCCGCGCGCGAGCGTGCTCCGGCTCGGGCGAGCCGGTGCCGATGCAGCGGGACTAGGTCACGACGCCCTCTCGCGCGCGTGCAGCGCCGCCCCGACGACCGTGCGGGACTGGTGCTCCACCTGGTGCTCCAAGGGCACCCAGCGGGCGCGGAAGCGCTCCGCGAAGGCGTCGCTCCAGGTCGAGACGAGCTCCTCCAGCTGCTTCGCCGCCTCGTCATCCGTCCCGCGCAGCACCCGCAGCAGCATGGCCGCCGCCCGCAGCGGCACGCGGCGCACGAACGCGTCCACGCTGCCGACGTACGCCCGGGTGAGGTCGGCGGGCGGGGTGTGGACCAGGTCGGAGGCCAGACCCGGCACCAGCTCCAGCCCCCACCGGGCGGCCCGCAGCAACGGCCCGTCCAGCTCGGCCAGCCGGGGCAGCGCACCGTCGAGAACCCGCGTCACCTCCAGCGCGTCGCGCTGGAGCCGGCGCGCCAGCCGCCCGATCGCCGCCGCCGGAGCGGGATGCGGAGCCGGGTCGTCCACCAGGTCGCTCGCCCACATCGGCACCTCGACCACCGCGGTCAGCCCGCCGTAGCGGTGGGCGTGGTACCAGGTGCTGTGCCGCGCGTCGTCCGGCAGGCTCGGGTACGCCGGGCCGACCCCCGGCGCGGGCATGACGTGCACGCCCGGCCCGGACGCGGGCCAGCCCGCGGCGTCCGACGCGCCGGTCTCCACCGGGATGTGCAGCTCCGCCGCGGACTTCGCGAACGGCTCGGCGAGCCCCGGCACGTCCTTCGTCAGCTGCACCCAGCTGCCGCCCAGGTCCGTGCCGTGCAGGGTGACCTGCAGATAGGGGCGCAGTTCGTCGATGACGCCGGTCAGGGCCCGGGTCTCGGGCGGCAGCCGGTCCGGCGGCAGCACGGACGGCGCCCACTCGGGCTGCTCCGGGCCCGCGGGCCGGAAGAAACCGAGGTGGTAGTCGTACAGGCTGCGCGGCGCCGGCGTCACGTGCAGGCTCGCCCCGTCGGGGTCCGCGCACAGCAGGAAGTGCCAGGAGATGCCGTCGCGCAGCTCCCGTTGCTCCAGGACCCGCCGGGCGAGCGCCAGCAGGGTGCAGGAGCCGGTCGGCTCGTTGGCGTGGGCACCGGCCACCACCAGTACGGCGCGGTGGGCGCGGCCCACGGACAGCAGGTGCAGGGGCCTGCCCGCTCGCGAGGTACCCACCTGCCGCAGGGTGCACACGCCGGGACGCTGAGCGGTCAACGCCCGGGCAGCAGAGACCTGTTCGGTCACCGTCGGGTAGCGCAGCTCCGGCAGGACACTCACCCCCGTCACATCCGCCCGAGTTCGCCATCGCAGTACCCCACGGCCGTGGTGCGGTGTCAAGGGCGCCGTGGGGGAGGCTCCCGGGGGCGCCCGGAAGCACCGGCGGCCGCCTATTGCTGGTGCAGCCCCAGCCCTGCCGAGGTGAGGAACGCCTCGACGACCGCTTCGCGGGCCGGGCGACGGTGACGCTGCCGGAGCTGGCCGACCGGCCCTGGGTGCGCTGCGCCATGGAGCCCGTCGTCCACGGCGAGCGCTTCCTCGACCGGGCGTGGCCGCGCGGGTTTCACCCCGCGCACGCCGTGTTCACCGAGCACACCTCGACGGCGGTACGGATGGCCGCGGCCGGTGTCGGTGTCCGCGTCGCGCCGGCCCACCTGGTCCGCGGCGCGGTCGGCGGGGGCTGCGTCGTCCTCACGCCCGACCCGGCCTGGAGACGCACACTGACGGTCTTCTCGCGCCTGCCGCCGACCGGCGCGGCGCAGCGGTTCGTCGACCTGCTGCGGACGGCCTGGCCGCGCCCCCGAGCCCCCCGGCCCGCCTACGAGGACTGCTCCGAGGGCGGCTCAGCGGTCGCCTGAGCTCAGTCGTCCACCCTCTCCAGCAACGCCACCGGCAGCCCCGCGAACAGTTCCGCCACGCGCGCGTGCCCGGTGAACTCCCGCCCCGGGTCCAGCGCGTCCGCCCAGCGGCCCGGAGGCAGGGGCAGGCGCGTGTCCTGCCAGCCGCCCGACTCCGTGAGCCGCAGGGACAGGCGCGTCACGGCCGTCAGCACCGCGCCGGAGCGGACGAACGCCAGGCAGTGGGCCGCCGCCGGTCCCTCGGCCGGCAACGGCATGTACGTCGCCGTGTCGCCGAAGACGTCGGGCCGCCGGGCCCGCAGCCCCAGCGCCGCCCGGGTCACCGCCGCCTTCTCCCCGGACGTGCCGCCGGACTCCGCGGGCGGGAAGTCCACCGCCCGCCGGTTGTCCGGGTCGACCAGCGCCCGGTACTCGGCCTCCGTGCCCTGGTAGACGTCCGGGACGCCCGGCATCGTCAGCTGCACCAGGGCGGTGCCCAGTACGTTGGCCCGGATGTAGGGCGCCAGCGACTCCCGGAACGCGGCGACCCGCTCGCCCGGCGCCCCGCACGGCCCGGCCGCCACGAACCGCTCCACCGCCTCCTCGTACGGCGGCTCCTGCTCGGTCCAGCTCGTGTACAGGCCCGCCTCCCGCACGTGCTTCAGCAGCGCCCCCTGCACCCGCTCCCGCACCCCGGACGCCGGGCCGAGGCCGAACACCGTCTGCCAGGCCGCCCACGCCAGTTGGGCGTCCGGCACCCCCTCCCCGGTGCGGGTCACCTCCGCCAGGACGTCCGCCCAGCGCTCCGGGCACTCGGTGAGCACCTGCAGCGCCGCCCGGACGTCGGCACTGCGCTTGGTGTCGTGCGTGGTGGCCACCGTCCCGGTGGCGGGCCAGTCGCGCTGCACGCGCGCGCAGTACGCGTGGAACTCCTCCGGCGGCAGCGCGGGAGCGCCCGGATTGCCGCCCACCTCGGTCGCCGACAACAGCGGCACGTACCGGTAGAACGCCGTGTCCTCCACCGACTTGGCCCGCAGCGCCGACGAGGTCTGCGCGAACCGCGTCCGGAACTCCAACTGCGCGGGCCCGTCGCCGTACCGCCCCAGCACCAGGTCCCGTACGACGTCCACCGCACCGGCCTCCTCGGGCACGGTGAAGGCCTGCCGGGCCTCGGCCGCGGCCTCCTGGGTCACCACGGACGCGGCGTCCACGGACTCGTAGGGCCGGTAGACCTCCAGGCGGACCAGGAGCTCCTGGAGCGCGGTGCGCAGCGCCCAGGGCGCGCGGTCGCGCAGCGCCGGCTCCGGCGAGGTCGCGCACAGCCGGGCCGCCACCCGTGTCAGGCGCTCGGTCTCGGTCGCCAGCTCGTGCGTGAGGACCTTGTACGCCGCCCGCCGCACCGTCGCGTCCCACTGCCCGCCCCGGTCCGTCTGCGGAGCCGCGAAGCGCCGGTAGCGCCCGAGCAGGTCCCCGAACCCGGCCGGGTCCATGAAGACCCCGTCCACCTGCCGCAGGGCGTCGTAGCCGGTGGTCCCCGCGACGGGCCAGGACGCCGGCAGGTGCTCACCGTCGGCCAGGATCTTCTCCACGACCGTCCAGCGGCCCCCGGTCGCCTCGTGCAGCCGCCGGAGGTAGCCGTCGGGATCGGCGAGCCCGTCGGGGTGGTCGATGCGCAGTCCGTCGATCACGCCCTCGTGCAGCAGTTCGAGGATCTTGTCGTGAGTGGCCTCGAACACCTCCGGGTCCTCCACCCGCACCCCGATGAGCTCCGAGATGCTGAAGAACCGCCGGTAGTTGAGCTCGGTCCGGGCCAGCCGCCACCACACCGGGCGGTACCACTGGGCGTCCAGCAGATGCGGCAGCGGCAGGTCCTCGGTGCCCTCGCGCAGCGGGAGGACGTGGTCGTAGTAGCGCAGCACGTCACCGTCGACGCGCAGCTCGTCGAGCACCTCGCCCAGCGGTCCGCCGAGGACCGGCAGCAGCACCTGGCCGTCCTGCGCCTCCCAGTCGATGTCGAACCACCGCGCGTACGGCGACTTCGGGCCCTCGCGCAGCACCTCCCACAGGGCGCGGTTGTGGCGCGGGGCCATGGCCATGTGGTTCGGGACGATGTCCACCACCAGCCCGAGCCCGTGCTCGCGCGCGGTGCGCGCCAGGGCCCGCAGCCCCTCCTCGCCGCCCAGCTCCTCGCGCACGCGCGCGTGGTCGACGACGTCGTAGCCGTGCGTCGAGCCCGGCACGGCCTCCAGGACGGGAGACAGGTGCAGATGCGAGACGCCGAGCGAGGCCAGGTACGGCACGACGGCCGCGGCTGCTCCGAACGGGAACTCGGGCTGCAGCTGCAGCCGGTACGTGGCCGTGGGCACCACCGGGTCAAGTCGCTCAGGTGTCATGGAACGTACGTACCCGCCCCGCCGCCGTTCGTGTCATCCCCCGCGCCAGGTGCGCCGCGCGTCGCCCGGACGAGTGGCTTCCGGGGCGACGCGCACGCGCCGGGCGGTCAGACGGGCCGCTGGAGCACCGTCATGCTCCGGTCCGTCAGGGTCAGCCGGTCCCCGGCCTGCACCTTCGGGCCGGTGTCCGGGGGCACCCCGTCCGGGTGGGCCGTGTCGACCACGACCTCCCACTGGCGCCCGTGATTGACCGGAACCACGAACTCCAGCGGCTTCGGCGAAGCGTTGAACATCAGCAGGAACGAGTCGTCGGTGATGCGCTCCCCGCGTGCGCCCGGCTCGGAGATCGCGTTGCCGTTGAGGAACACCGTCAGCGCGGACGCCTGCGCCGAGTCCCAGTCCCGCTGGGTCATCTCCCGGCCGTCCGGGGTGAACCAGGCGATGTCGGACAGGTCGTCGTGCGTGCCCTCCACGGGCCGGCCGTGGAAGAAGCGCCGGCGGCGGAAGACCGGGTGGTTGCGGCGCAGCCAGACCATCGCGCGCGTGAAGCCCAGCAGCTGCCTGCTCGCACCCCCCTCGGCGTCCTCTTCCTCCTCGGGCCACTCCACCCAGGCCAGCTCGTTGTCCTGGCAGTAGGCGTTGTTGTTGCCGCGCTGGGTGCGGGCGAACTCGTCGCCGTGGCTGATCATGGGCACGCCCTGGGACAGCATCAGCGTCGCGATGAAGTTCCGCATCTGCCGGGCCCGCAGCCGCAGCACGTCCGGGTCGTCGGTCTCGCCCTCGACCCCGCAGTTCCAGGACCGGTTGTGGCTCTCGCCGTCCCGGTTGTCCTCGCCGTTGGCCTCGTTGTGCTTGTCGTTGTAGGACACCAGGTCGTGCAGCGGGAAGCCGTCGTGGCAGGTCACGAAGTTGATCGAGGCCAGCGGGCGGCGCCCGTCGTCCTGATACAGGTCGGACGAGCCGGTCAGCCGTGAGGCGAACTCCGCGAGGGTGCGCTGCTCGCCCCGCCACAGGTCGCGCACGGTGTCCCGGTACTTGCCGTTCCACTCGGTCCACAGCGGCGGGAAGTTGCCCACCTGGTAACCGCCCTCGCCCACGTCCCACGGCTCGGCGATCAGCTTCACCTGCGAGACCACCGGGTCCTGCTGCACCAGGTCGAAGAACGACGACAGCCGGTCCACCTCGTGGAACTGCCGGGCCAGCGTCGCCGCCAGGTCGAAGCGGAACCCGTCGACGTGCATGTCCGTGACCCAGTACCGCAGCGAGTCCATGATCAGCTGGAGCACGTGCGGGGAGCGCATGAGCAGGGAGTTTCCGGTCCCTGTCGTGTCCATGTAGTAGCGGGGGTCGTCCGTCAGCCGGTAGTAGCGCGAGTTGTCCAGGCCCTTGAAGGACAGGGTCGGGCCGAGGTGGTTGCCCTCGGCGGTGTGGTTGTAGACCACGTCGAGGATCACCTCGATGCCGGCCTCGTGCAGCGCCTTGACCGCCGACTTGAACTCCAGCACCTGCTGGCCCCGGTCGCCCCAGGACGCGTAGGCGTTGTGCGGGGCGAAGAAGCCGATCGTGTTGTAGCCCCAGTAGTTGTTCAGGCCCATGTCGACCAGGCGGTGGTCGTTCACGAACTGGTGTACGGGCATCAGCTCCAGAGCGGTCACCCCGAGCTCGGTGAGGTGCTCGATGATCGCCGGGTGCGCCAGCGCCGCGTAGGTGCCGCGCAGCTCCTCCGGGAGCCCCGGGTGGCGCATGGTGAGGCCCTTGACGTGGGCCTCGTAGATCACCGTGTGGTGGTACTCGGTACGCGGCCGCCGGTCGTCGCCCCAGTCGAAGTAGGGGTTGACCACGACGGACGTCATCGTGTGCGGCGCCGAGTCGAGATCGTTGCGCCGGTCGGGATCGTCGAAGTGGTAGCCGTAGACCTCCTCGCCCCAGTTGATCGAACCGCTGATCGCACGCGCGTACGGGTCGAGCAGCAGTTTCGCGGAGTTGCAGCGCAGCCCCCGCTCCGGGGCGTACGGGCCGTGCACCCGGAACCCGTACCGCTGCCCCGGCATGATGCCGGGCACGTACGCGTGCCGCACGAACGCGTCGCTCTCCCGGAGCTCGATCGCCGTCTCCGAGCCGTCGTCGTGCAGCAGACACAGCTCTACTCGGTCCGCGGCCTCCGAGAAGACCGCGAAGTTGGTTCCGGCGCCGTCGTACGTGGCACCGAGTGGATACGCCTCGCCAGGCCAGACCTGCATGGATACGACTCTTTCAGGTGTGCGGCGCCGGTGGGGACGCCTTGGTCCCGAGTCTCCCCGAAAGTGAGGGAACCTCCTATGACTTATCTCCCTCTTACCGAGTGACCAGTGCATACGCGGTATGCCGAACTCTTGGGGCTGACGCATACTCCCGGGGCCCTTGGGGGAGTAGGGGGAAGATGTGCGCAACATAGTGCACCGCCACCTGGGCAAGATGGTGGCCGGTACGGCCATCGCGGTGGCCGGGACCGCCGTGATGGTGGCGGTGACCCTGCCGGGCACGGCGGGAGCGGACGACAACGGGACCCGGGCGGGGCAGTCCGTCCCGCAGGAGTCCGGTGCCGCGGGGGCCGGCGATGCGGCGGCCGGCGGCCGGGCCGTGGCGCCGGGGGTCGTCGAGGCGGCGCCCGCCGAAGGGCAGCGGGGCGAGGGCCGCGATCCGCTGACCGACGACGAGCTGGAGCGGGCCGAGAAGATCGCTCTCAGCCGGCAGCTGTTCCGCAGCAGTGAGAACGTGGACGGGGACCGCGGTCCGCAGCCCCTCGGCGTCGACCTCGCCGAACCCGAGGCCGACGAGGTCGGCGAGCCGGACGCGCCCCGCCGGGCCGACGTGACGTTCTACGACTACCGGGACGACACCCTCGTCACCCGGACCGTCGACCTCGGCACCGGCAAGGTGGTGGCGACCGGCACCCAGCACGGCGTCCAGCCGCCCCTGAGCCGCGCCGAGAAGGCCGAGGCGGCCGCTCTCCTGATCGCCGACCCGCTCGGCTCGGGCCTCGAGGCCGACTACAAGGACGCCACCGGCAAGACGCTCACCTCCCCGGACCAGCTCCAGCTCAGCGGAGCCGTCTACCGGGCCGCGCCGGGCGCCCAGCCCGCCGTGCTCGACAAATGCGGGGAGCACCGCTGCGTCCGGCTGTTCCCGAAGATCAAGAACGGCCCGTGGGTCGACGCCCGTCAGCTGGTGATCGACCTGAGCGCCCGCAAGGTCGCCCGGCTCGACCGCTGACCCACCCTCCTCGCTCACCCGTCCACCCCGCTCCTCCTCGTCAGGGAGTCATCTCGTCATGCGCGTGAACAGCACCACCAAGGCCCGCACCCGGGCGGCCGCGGGCCTGACCGTGGCCGCGCTGGCCGCGGGCGCCACGGCCGGCGCGGGACCGGCCACCGCCCAGCCGAAGGCCGCCCCCGCCGCCGCGGCGGCCGCCGACTGCAGCGCCGCCTACCGCATCGAGCAGAAGCTCTCCTCCGGAACCACCTGGCGGATGTGCTGGCGCTACGACGGCAAGGCCGGCCTCGTGCTGGAGAAGATCTCGTACCAGCCCAAGGGCGAGCCCAAACCGATCAGGGTCCTCAACAGCGCCCGGCTCGGCCAGATCCACGTCCCTTACGACGACGGCAACATCGAGTACGACGACCTCACCGGCTTCGACTTCGCCCAGGGCCTGATGAACCTGGCGCCGGGCGAGTGCCCCGGCGGCACCATCAAGACCGTCAAGGTCCCGGACTCCTGGAACGAGGACCCGAACGTCAAGGGCCTGTGCACCACGACCCGCTCCCGGGGCCACGCCTACCGCATGCAGGGCGACACCGCGAACAAGGTCTTCCAGGCCCAGGGCAAGGACCTCCTCGTCTACACGGTCAACCAGGTTGGCTGGTACGAGTACATGACCGAGTGGCGCTTCCAGGACGACGGCGCCATCACCATGAACGTCGGCGCCACCGGCAGCCTGTCCTGGGACGACTACGACGCCGGTGACGGCCGCGGCTGGCCCATCGGCAAGGGCGCGAGCGCCAAGTCCACCAGCCACAGCCACAACGCCTTCTGGCGGCTCGACTTCGCCCTGGACGGCTCCACGAAGAACAAGGTCGAGCAGTACGACTCCACCGTCAGCGCGCCCACCCGGGGCCAGCGCGCCCCCACCACCAAGACCACCCGCACCAAGGTGACCAGGGAACTGGCCGGGGACAGCAAGAACTACCGCTGGTGGCGCATGGTCAGCGCGACCGGCAAGAACAAGGACGGACACGCGCGCTCCTACGAGATCGTCCCCGGACCCACCACCAAGTACCCGGGCCGCAGCTACACCAAGCACGACCTGTACGTCACGCAGTACAACAAGTGCGAACTGTTCGCCAGCCACAACCCCGGCAACTGCGGCCCCGGAGCCGGGAAGTCCGTCGACAAGTGGGTGAACGGACAGACCCTGACCCACCCGGTGGTCTGGATGAACATCGGCTTCCACCACATAGCCCGGGACGAGGACCAGCAGCCCATGCCCGTCCACTGGCAGGGCTTCTCCATCGCCCCGCGCGACGTCACCGCCATGAATCCGCTCACTCCGGCCGAGCTCGGCCGGCAGAACGGGCACTGGCGGCCCCGCCGTTGAGATCGACCCTGCCCATCCGGCTGCACCGCCGACCGCTCCCGGAGTACCCTTCCTTGATCGTTGACAAGGGGAGTGCTCGGGGGAGCGGAAGGCGGTGCGCGGGTGGGCTCGGGAGGGCTGGAGCTGCCCCCTGGTGACGAGGGTCACGAGGGGAACTCCACAGACGTCCCGACCGGTGCCGTGTCCCTGGCGCGGCCGATGGACGCGACGGGTTCGATCGGCCCGGAACTGGACTGGGACGCCGACGCCTGGCGCGAGGTGCGCACCCGCGCCCAGCGGGCCGGCCGGGCCTACATCTGGCTCAACCTCGTCGAACAGCGGCTGCGCGCGGTGGTCGCCGCAGTGCTGCGGCCGGTCTACGAACCCGTCCACGGCGAGGACTGGGTGGTGGCGGCCGCCGGACCGGCCGGCCAGGAGTGGGTGCAGCGCGCGGTGGCCGTCCGCGAGGTCAGCCGCCGCAAGGGCTATCTGCTCGACCCGGCCGACGACAACGTGCTCTCCTTCCTCACCCTGCCGCAGCTGCGCGAACTGATGGTGCAGCACTGGCCGTGCTTCGAGCCCTACTTCGACGACCGCCGCGACGTCGAGCTCGCCCTGGACGAGCTGGAGGTCACCCGCAACGTCGTCTCCCGCAACCGGGCCCTGTCCGAGGCCGTGCTGAACCAGGCCGAGCGGGCCTCGGCCCGGCTGCTGGAGATGCTGGGCGCGGGCGGTGACGTGCCGTCGGCGCGCCGGCTGCCCATAGACGCGGTCGAGGACCTGGTCGGTGACCGGTACGCCGACGTGGTCGCCGTCCACCCGGACCGGGTGCGCCTGATGCGCCAGTTCCCGGCCGAGGACATCTTCGGCGGCGCCCGCCGTCTCGACGCCATCGGCATCGGCCTCAACCTGCTCGTGCAGAACTTCTCCGGGCGGCGTCTGGTACGGCTGGCCGAGTCCGGCTGCCGGGTCAGGCTGCTGTTCCTCAACCCGGCCTCCAGCGCGGTCAAGCGCCGCGAGCGGGAGCTCGGCATCAAGCGCGGTGAGCTCAGCCGGGCCGTCGAGATGAACATCCTGCACATGCGCCGGGTGCGCGCCCGGCTGCGCGACCCGGGCGCCTTCGAGATCCAGGTCTTCGACGAGACGCCCCGCTTCACGGCGTATCTCGTGGACGGCGACGGCGCGGACGGGATCGCGGTCGTGCAGAGCTATCTGCGCCGCACCCGGGGCATGGAGGCACCCGTGTTCGTCCTGCGCAACAGCGGCAAGGTGGTCAAGTCGGGCGAGATGGACGAAGCGGGCCTCTTTCCCACTTACCGCGAGGAATTCGAGGTGATGTGGGCGGATTCACGGCCGGTGTCCTGAACTGCGCCTTGATGCCGGGTGGTTCCGGGGCCCGCCGCCGCGGGTAGCCGGAACGCGGTCCTCGGATTGTCAGTGGTGCGTGGGAAGGTGGGGACCACTGGGGGAACGCACCACAAGAAGGGGGACCGCCCATGGGCTGGCACCGGGAGCTGCTGGTCGGCTTCGACCTGGAGACGACGGGCACCGATCCGCGCGAGGCGCGCATCGTCACGGGGGCCGTGATCGAGGTCAGGGGCGGAGAGCCGATCGGGCGCCGGGAGTGGCTGGCCGACCCGGGAGTGCCGATCCCCGAGGACGCGGTGGCGGTGCACGGCATCAGCAACGAGCGGGCGGCGGCCGAGGGCAGACCCGCCGACCAGGTGGCGGACGCGCTGGCCGACGTTCTTACCTCGTACTGGAAGACAGGTGTGCCGGTCGTCGCCTACAACGCGGCCTTCGACCTCACCCTGCTCTCCGCGGAGCTGCGGCGGCACGGCCTGCCGTCCCTGCGCGACCGCCTGGGCGGTGCGGACCCGGCCCCGGTCATCGACCCGTACACCATCGACCGCTGGGTGGACCGCTACCGCCGCGGCAAACGCAACCTCGAAGCGGTCTGCGCCGAGTACGGCGTGGTCCTCGACACGGCCCACGACGCCATGGCCGACGCCCTGGCGGCGGCCCGCCTGGCCGGCGCGATAGCCGACCGCCACCCCAAGATCGCCACCCTCGGCCCGGCGGCCCTGCACCACCGCCAGGTCGAGTGGTACGCGCAGTGGGCGGCGGACTTCCAGGCCTTCCTGCGCGGCAAGGGTGATCCGACCGCCTCCGTCGACGGGACCTGGCCCCTGCGGGAGCCGGCGGACGAGACGGTCTGAGGCGTCTGCCGGACGACCGGGCGAGCGGACGACCGGGCGGTCAGGCGGTCAGGCGGTCAGAACGGATACCACCGCACCGTCTCGTCGCCGTCGCGCAGGGACCGCACCCGCCGCTCGAACTCGGCCAGCGCTTTCGGGTTGCCCGGCGCATGCTGGGCGACCCAGGCGCAACTGGCCGTCTCCCGGGCCCCGCGCAGTACCCCGCAGCCCTCCCACTCGCGCACGTCCCAGCCGTAGGTCCGCGTGAAGGACGCGTAGGCCTCGTCCCCGAGCCCGTACCGGTCGTGGGACAGCGCCATCACCACGAGGTCGTGCTCGCGCAGATCCGCCGACACCGTCTCCAGGTCCACCAGCACGGGCCCGTCGGGCCCGACATGCACATTGCGCGGCAGCGCGTCCCCGTGGATCGGCCCCGGCGGCAGATGCGGCGTGAGCGCGGCGGCCCGGGCGGCGAACCCGTCCCGCCGCTCGCGCAGATACGCCGCGTCCGCGGGATCGACCGCGTCCCCCGCGAGCCGCAGCCACCGCTCCACACCGCCCAGCAGGTCACGGGCCGGAAGGCCGAAGGGAGGAGAAGGCGTGGCGTGCACGACCCGTAGCAGTTCGGCCAAATCCCGCGGCTCGGCGGGCCGTACGGCATCCGGCAGCCGGTGCCACACCGTCACCGGATGCCCGTCGGCCAGCAGCGCCTCCGGCTCCGCGGCCCGCACCGCCGGCACGCCCGCCTCGGCGAGCCACACCGCGATGTCCAGTTCGCGGCGCGCCCGGTCCAGGAGTTCGGCATCGCGCCCGACCTTGACGACCAGGTCACCGGCGGCGAACACCGCGTTCTCGCCCAGGGCGAGCAACCGCGCCTCCCCGGCCGCACCGGGCAGCACCCCCGCCGCCGCCAGTACGTCCCGAGCCCGCGCCTCGTCCATCGTCCGCCTCCGTCGTCCACGCCTCGACCGTCGGGTTCCGGCCATCCACCGGTCAGTGTCGCATCGGCACAGGTCGGGCGGCGTACGCGGTGCCTTGACGAGGCACACGGCCTTCACGAGCATGACCAGGCCGGCCGAGCGTGCAAAGGGGCTGATTCCGTGACATCGGTGACCGAGGCCTCGCCACCTTCGCCGCAGGTGAGGCGGGCCGGCCGCAGACCCGGCCGGGACCGGCCCCGGAAGGCCGTCGACCACGGCGCCTGGTTCCTGGTACTGCCCGCTCTCCTCCCGATCCTCGTCCTCAGCGCCGGACCGCTGCTGTACGGCATTCTGCTGGCCTTCACCGACGCCCAGTCGGGCCGCACCGAGCCCACCCGGTGGATCGGCGCCCTCAACTTCCGGGACCTGCTGCACGACACGCTGTTCTGGGAGTCGTTCCGGATCGGGCTGGTGTGGGCGGTCGGCGTGACCGTGCCGCAGTTCCTGCTCGCGCTGGGCCTCGCCCTGCTGCTCAACCAGGGCCTGCGGCTGCGCTGGCTGGCCCGCGCCCTCGCGATCATCCCGTGGGCCATGCCCGAGGTCGTCGTCGGCATCATGTGGCGGCTCGTCTACAACCCGGACGCGGGCATCCTCAACGAGACCCTGCGCGACGTCGGTCTGGGCAGCGGCCGGGACTGGCTCAGCGGACTGGCGACCGCACTGCCCGCCGTGATCGTCGTCGGCGTCTGGGCGGGCATGCCCCAGACGACGGTCGCCCTGCTCGCCGGGCTGCAGAACACCCCGCGTGAGCTGCACGAGGCGGCGGCGGTCGACGGCGCGGGCGCCTGGCGCCGCTTCCGCACGGTCACCTGGCCCGCCCTCCGGCCCATCGCCCTCGCCATCACCGCGCTCAACCTGATTTGGAACTTCAACTCCTTCGCCCTGGTCTACGTCCTGACCAACGGCGGCCCGGGCGGCCGGACGAGGCTGCCCATGCTGTTCGCCTACGAAGAGGCCTTCCGATACGGGCAGTTCGGCTACGCGGCGGCGATGGGGTGCGTGATGGTGGCCGGGATCTCGATCGCCCTGGCCGTGTTCCTCGTCGGCCGACTCAGGGGAGGTGACGACGCGTGAGGACCAGCACCCCGGCGCGCATCGGCCAGTACACCGCGCTGCTCGCGTACCTCGTCTTCCTCGCCTTCCCGTTCCTCTGGCTGGTCTCCACCGCGTTCAAGCCGCCGCGCGAGCTGGGCAGCCTGCACCCGACGTGGATCCCGAAGGACCCCACCCTCGGCAACTTCCGGCAGGCCTTCGACGAACAGCCGCTGCTGCAGGCCGCCCTCAACTCCCTGCTCGCCGCGCTCGCGGCGGCCGTCGTCGCCGTGCTGATCGCGACACCGATGGCCTACGTCGTCGCCCGGCGCCGCACCCGGCTCGCCAAGGCGGTGACGGGCTGGGTGGTGGTCAGCCAGGCGTTCCCGTTCGTGCTGCTGATCATCCCGCTGTTCCTGGTGCTGAAGAACCTCCGGCTGATCAACTCCGTGCCGGGACTGGTGCTGGTGTACGTGGTGTGGGCGCTGCCCTTCGCGCTGTGGATGCTCGCCGGATACGTACGGGCCGTGCCGCCCGAACTGGAGGAGGCCGCGGCGGTCGACGGGGCGGGCCGGGTGCGGACCCTGGTCTCGGTGACCGCGCCGCTGCTCGCGCCGGGCATCGTGGCGACCGGGCTGTTCGCGTTCATCACCGCGTGGAACGAGTTCTTCTTCGCGCTCGTGCTCCTCAAGACACCGGAGAAACAGACCCTTCCCGTGGTGCTCACCCACTTCATCGGCGCCGAGGGCGTCGCCGACCTCGGCCCGCTCGCGGCGGCCGCGTTCCTCGCCACCCTGCCCTCCCTGGTCGTCTTCGCGGTCATCCAGCGGCGGATCACGGGCGGCATGCTCACCGGGGCGGTGAAGAGCTGATGCGCGCCCGCCTGCTGGCCCTGGTCCTCCTGCTGCTGCTCGCCGGCTGCTCCTCGGGCGGCACCCGCGACGACGGCCGGATCACCCTGCGCTTCCAGTCCCTGGCCTGGCAGGAGGAGTCCGTCGAGGCGAACAAGCAGCTGGTGAAGGAGTGGAACGCCACTCACCCGGACGTCCGGGTCGAGTACGTCCAGGGCACCTGGGACAGCGTCCACGACCAGCTCCTCACCGCCTTCGAGGGTGGCGAGGCACCCGACATCATCCACGACGCCTCCGACGACCTCGCGGACTTCGCCTACGGCGGCTACCTCGCCGACCTCACCGGCCTGCTGTCCGCAAGGCTGAGATCGGACATCCCGCGGCGCAGTTGGGAGACCACCACCTTCGGGGACGGCGTCTACGGCGTGCCGTTCCTCCAGGAACCACGCGTGCTGATCGCCAACGCCGCCTGGCTCGGGAAGTCCGGCGTGCGGATCCCGACACCGGAGAAGCCGTGGAGCTGGACGGAGTTCCGCCGGATCACCGAACGCCTCAGCGGCCGGGGGAAGTACGGCGTCGCCTGGCCGCTGAAGGAACCCGTCTCCGCCACGCTCAACCTCTCCCTGTCGGCGGGCGGCCGGCTCTTCCACCGCGGGCCGGACGGCAAGGTGACGGTCCGGTTCGGGGCAGCCGACCAGACAGTGCCGCGCACCATCCACGACCAGGCCAACACCGACCGCAGCGCCTCGCCCACCACCCTGGGCAGCGGCGGCTCCGACACACTGCCCGGCTTCTTCGGCGGCCGGTACGCGATGGTCCCGCTCGGGTTCTCCTACCGTCAGCAGATCGTCCAGCAGGCCCCGAAGGGCTTCGACTGGCAGGTGCTGCCCGCCCCGGCGGGAGCCGCCGGACCCACCCAGGGCGTCAGCCCCCAGACCCTCTCCATCGCCGAGGACTGCCCGCACAAGAAGGAGGCCGCGGAGTTCCTCGACTTCCTGCTGCGGCCGGAGAACATGGTCCGCCTCGCCCTCGGCGACTGGATGCTGCCCACCGGCACGCAGGCGCTGAAGGACCCCGCCCTGCGCACCACGCGGCACGGCTGGGCCACCGGCACCGCCCTCGCCGCCCACCTGCGCCCGGCACCGGCGCAGACGGTCCGGGGCTACCCGGAGTGGAAGGACAAGGTGGCGACCCCCGCTCTGCAGGAGTACTACAGCGGAGCCATCGGCCTCGGTGAACTGCGCGAACGGCTGGAGGAGGACGGCAACCTGGTGCTCGCCCGCTACCAGCGCTGACCCCGGCGGAAAACCCGTTGCCCGTGCGCACGGCGCCGCCTAGCGTGCTGCTCGTGGGTATCGACGCGATCTACATCTCCGGTCACGCCCGGGGCTGTGCGCCGTCCGCCAGGACGCGCCGCCCCGGAGCCCTGACCGGCCCGGGGAGCGACGCCCGCTGAGCCACTGAGCCCGGCGTCCCGCCTGCCCCCTCGTTCCCACCTGTCTTCCGGTCAGGGCCCTCGTCTGCCCTCCTCCACCTTCCGGAAGACAAGGACCCGCAGGCCATGGCCCGCCCCACCGCGCCTTCCCGCGCCCTCTCGCAGAACTTCCTCACCGACCGCGCTGCCGCCGAACGCTTCGCCCGGCTCGCCGTCCCACGGCCCGGCCCCGTCCCCCTGCTGCTCGAAGTCGGCGCGGGCAAGGGCGCGTTGACCGCCCCGCTGGCCGCGCGCTGCCGGGAGCTGCGCGCGTACGAGATCGACCCGCGGCTCGCGCCCGTGCTCCGCGCCCGGTTCTCCGGCACACCGCACCTACGTGTCGTCGAGGGGGACTTCCTGGCCGCGCGTCCACCCCGGCAGGCCTTCTCCGTTGCCGGGAACGTGCCGTTCTCCCGGACCGCGGACGTCGTCGACTGGTGCCTGCGCGCCCCCGCCCTCACCGACGCCACCCTGCTCACCCAGCTGGAGTACGCCCGCAAACGCAGCGGGGACTACGGCAGGTGGACGCTGCTGACGGTCCGCAGCTGGCCCCGCTTCGAGTGGCGGCTGCTCGGCCGGGTCGGCCGGCACGGCTTCCGGCCGGTGCCGCGCGTGGACGCCGGTGTGCTCCGCATCGAGCGGCGCGAGACCCCGCTGCTCCACGACGACGCCTTCGGCGGCTGGCGGTCCCTGGTCGAGCTGGGCTTCTCCGGGGTGGGCGGCTCACTGCACGCCTCGTTGCGCAGGGCCCATCCGGGGCGGCGGGTGGACGCCGCGTTCCGGGCGGCGCGGCTTGACCCGGGCGTGCTGGTGGGCGAGGTGCCCCCGTCGCGGTGGCTGCGCCTGCACGAAGTCCTGACCTCGTAGGACCCCAAAGGTTGCACGAGACGTCTCGTCTCGCGTACGGTCGGGTCCATGACCAGTCGCGCGCACATCGCCATGTTCTCCATCGCCGCCCACGGCCACGTGAACCCGAGTCTGGAGGTGATCCGCGAGCTCGTGGCGCGCGGCCACCGGGTGACCTACGCCATCCCGCCCGTCTTCGCGGACAAGGTCGCGGGCACCGGCGCCGAGGTGAAACCCTGGAACTCGACGCTGCCCTCACCCGACGACGACCCGGAGGCGTGGGGGAGCACGCTGCTGGACAACGTCGAGCCGTTCCTCGACGACGCGATCCAGGCCCTCCCGCAGCTGATCGCGGCCTACGAGGGCGACGAGCCGGACCTCGTCCTGCACGACATCGCCTCCTACCCGGGCCGTGTCCTCGCCCACCGCTGGGGCGTCCCCGCGGTCTCCCTCTCGCCGGCCATGGTCGCCTGGGAGGGATACGAGGAGGAGGTCGCCCGGCCGCTGTGGGAGGAGCCGAAGAAGACCGAACGGGGGCGCGCCTACTACGCCCGCTTCCACGCCTGGCTGGAGGAGAACGGCATCACCCTGCACCCCGACGACTTCGGGGGCCGGCCCGACCGCTCGATCGTCCTGCTCCCCAAGGCGCTCCAGCCGAACGCGGACCGCGTCGACGAACGGGTGTACTCCTTCGTCGGCGCCTGCCAGGGCGACCGCACCGCCGAGGGGGACTGGCAGCGGCCGGCCGGTGCGGAGAAGGTCGCGCTCGTCTCCCTCGGGTCCGCCTTCACCAAGCAGCCCGGCTTCTACCGGGAGTGCGTCGAGGCGTTCGGTGACCTGCCCGGGTGGCACCTGGTGCTCGCGGTCGGCAAGCACGTCGACCCGGCCGGGTTCGCTGACGTCCCGGCCAACGTCGAGGTGCGCACCTGGGTACCGCAGCTGGCGATCCTGAAGCAGGCCGACCTGTTCGTCACGCACGCGGGCGCCGGGGGCAGCCAGGAGGGCCTCGCCACCGCCACGCCGATGATCGCCGTACCGCAGGCCGTCGACCAGTTCGGCAACGCGGAGATGCTCCAGGGCCTCGGCGTGGCCCGGTACCTGCCCACGGAGGAGGCGACCGGCGAGACCCTGCGTGCGGCGGCCCTCGCCCTGACCGGCGACCCGGAGGTGGCCGCCCGTCTGAAGGAACTCCAGGCACAGACCGCCGAGGAGGGCGGCACCAGGCGCGCCGCCGACCTCATCGAAGCCGAACTGGCCGCCCCGAGGCCCTGAAGCCGCCCCGCCGTGTCAGGCCGTCGTCACACCGCGACGGCCTGGCGGGTGAGGGTCAGGCGCGCGTTGTCGAGCGTGGCGTCCATGCGCGTCGACTGACCCTTGGTGAACATGAACATCGCGGCGTCGTCGGTGTAGTCCATGTAGTTCATGAACATGTCGCCGTCGGGTCCGTTGCCGCACGTCACATGGGGGAAGGTGGGCGAACCGGCGTTCGCTCCGGCCTGGTTGGGGGTGTCCGCCACGAAGTCGCTGCCGCTGCAGCCCTCGTCGTCGTCGCCCCAGATGTGGCGCAGGTTCAGCCAGTGCCCGATCTCGTGCACAGCCGTGCGGCCACCGTCGAACGGCGCGGTGGCGGTGCCGGTGGTCCCGAGGGCGGTGTGCGTGACGACCACGCCGTCCGTGGAGGCGGCGCCCCCCGGGAACTGTGCGTAGCCCAGCAGCCCGCGGCGCAGCTGGCAGACCCAGAGATTCAGGTAGATGTCCGCCGGCCAGGCGTCCTGACCGCCGCTCAGGCTGAATTTGACCAGGTCGTCGGTGTCCCAGCCCGGGTTCGTGGTCTGGGTCCGCGTGATGCCGTCCGTGGGGCGGCCCAGCGGGTCGGTCCGGGCGAGGTGGAACTGCAGGCGGGCGTCGGCGACCAGGTCCTGCCAGACCGCCGGCACCTTGCTCACGTCCGGGTTGGCCGCGCGGAAGTCCTGGTTGAGGACGTCGATCTGACTGTGGATCTGGGCGTCGCAGACGTTCTGCTCGGGGGTGTTGTGCACGACGTGCACGACGACGGGGATGTCGATGAGGCCCTGCCGGGCGGTGGGCTGTTCCATCGACTCGTAGGCGAAGGCGGTGTTCTCGATGAGGGCCCGGTTCTCGGCGTACTCCGGGTTCAGGGTGAGGAGTCTGCGGTGCACCTCCATGGCGCCGCACCAGCGGCTGTAGTCGGGCGAGGTGGCGCGAAGGAATGCCTGTGCATCGGACATGGCTTGTCCCCCGGGGGAGCTGGGTGTGCCGCGCACGCGGCTGAACTGCGCGTCTGTCACGCGCCGCGAGGGCCGGGCGACGCCGGGCGGAGCGTTCGGTTGCCCGTTCCCTCCGTACCCATACACTGATAATTCTAGTCACTTCGCCATAAGGGCGGCAATGTGGACAGCATGGGTGAGCGAGGTGGCCGGGTCATGCGAGAAGCCCCGTCGGGCCTGTTCCGCTCGTGGCTCCACTCCTACGAGGAGGACCACGAGGACGTGCGGGTCTACCGGCCCGACGACTTCCCCTTCCCGCCCGCGCGCGGGCGCCGCGGCATGGAGTTCGCGCCCGACGGCACCTTCGTCGACCATCCGCTGGGTCGCGGCGACGCCCCCGGCGCCGTGCCCGGCCGCTGGCGGCCAGGGCCGGAGGGGCACATCACCCTCACCTTCGGCGGCACCCGCCCGGAGAGGGAGCTGGAGATCGTGCGCTGTGACGCGGAGGTCCTCCAGGTGCGGCGCCTGACCTGACGAGGGCACCTGCCCCAAGCGCCTGACGCGGGGCGTCGAAGGGCCCGTTGGTTGCACCGGCAACCAACGGGCCCTGGACTCCGCGGCGGTGATCAGACCTTGAGGGGCTCGCCCTCGTCGTCCCGCGCCGCCGGTCCGGCGACCGCCTGCGGCGTCTCGTCGTGCGTGAGGTCCGGCAGCCGGTGCAGCCACTTCGGCAGGTACCAGTTGCGCTCGCCGAGCAGCGCCATCACGGCCGGCAGCAGCACGCCCCGGATGATCGTCGCGTCGATGAGCACCGCAGCCGCGAGGCCGACACCCATCTGCTTCATGGACTGCATCGACAGCGTCCCGAAGATCGCGAACACGGCGACCATGATGACCGCGGCACTGGTGACCACTCCGGCCGTGGTGACCACGCCGTGCCGGATCGCGTCCTTCGTCGCCAGCCCCCGCAGCCGCGCCTCGCGGATCCGGGAGACCACGAACACGTGGTAGTCCATCGACAGGCCGAACAGGATCACGAAGAGGAACAGCGGCAGCCACGTGATGATCGCGCCGACACCTTCCGCGCCCACCAGGGACGCGCCCCAGCCGTGCTGGAAGACGGCGACGAGGATGCCGTACGCGGCGCCCACCGACAGCAGGTTCAGCACGATCGACGTGACCGCGATGGTCAGCGAGCGGAACGACAGCAGCATCAGCGCGAAGGCGAAGACCACGACGAACGCGAACACCGGGACGACGGCGCCCGCCAGCTGGTCGTTGAAGTCCTTGGAACCGGCGACCTGCCCGGTGATGGGCGCCTCGATCCCGTCGACCTTGCCGAGCGTGGCCGGACGCACCTCGTCACGCAGCTTGTCCAGGCTCGCGCCCGCCTTGTCCAGATCCGAACCGCCGACGAGCGGGACGTAGACGAACGCGACGTTCTGCGCGTCGTGCGGCTTGATCTCCACCGGCCCGCGCGAGGCACCCGAACTGATCGCCCGGTCACGGAAGTCGGCGAGCGCGGACTTCACCTCGGGCGCGTTGATGTCGTCCGCCTTCACGACCACCTCGGCCGGCTCGGAACCGCCCGGGAAGGCCTCGTTGAGCCGGTTGTACGTCTGGACGATCGGCAGCGAGTCGCCGAACTCCTGGTCCAGCGTGAGCTGCTGCGTCTTCATGCCGAGCGCGGGAGCCGTGATGGCCAGCAGTGCTCCGGTCGCGACCGCCGCCGCGATCACCGGCCTGGCGAGGACGCGCCGCAGCACGGCCGTCCAGAACCGGCTGTCCTGGCCGGCGCCCTGCTTGCGCCGGCGCAGGAACGGCAGGCGGCCCTTCTCCACGCGCCCGCCCAGCAGCGACAGCAGCGCGGGCAGGACGGTCACGGACCCCACCATCGCCACCGCGACGACCATCAGCGAGGCCAGGCCCATCGCCTCGAACTCGGCGAGCCCGGTGAACAGCATGCCCGCCATGGCCACGCACACCGTGACACCCGAGACCACGATCGCCCGGCCACTGGTCGCGGCGGCGATCCTGAGGGCCGTCTGCGCGTCCCGGCCGGCCTCGCGCTCCTCGCGCTCGCGGCGCAGGTAGAACAGGCAGTAGTCGACACCGACCGCCATACCGACCAGCAACATCACGGAGTTGGCGGTCTCGCTCATCGGCATGACGTGGCTGACGACGCCCATCAGGCCCATCGTCGCCATGATCGCGGTGAGCGCCAGCACCACCGGCAGCAGCGCCGCGACCAGCGCGCCGAACGCGATCAGCAGGATGCCGAAGGCCACCGGCACCGCGGAGTACTCGGCCTTCTTGAAGTCGTCCCCGAACGCGTCGGAGAACGTCTTCATCATGCTGGCGCCGCCGATCTCCTCGATCCGCAGCGCCCGATGGTCCTGCTGGACGCCCTCGACGGCCTTCAGTACCGGCTCGACCCGATCGCCGGCCGTGTCGGACTCGCCGCGCATGTCGAACTGCACGAGCGCGCTGCGGCCGTCCTTCGAGATCGTCTTCGTGTCGTACGGCGAGGCCACCCCGGTGACCCGGCCGGTGCCCTCGACCGCCCGCACGACGGCGTCGACGGCGTCCCGGAACTCGGCGTCCGTCGCCTTCAGGTCACCGCCCCTGGCCTGGATCAGAACGTTCTCACTGGCCGGCTCGTCGATCCCGGCGTCCTCGATGATCCGCGCGGCGGTGTGCGTCTCGCCCTTCAGCTGGTCGCTGTCCTTGACGTCGACCCGGCCCGCTGCCGAACCGAGCCCCATCGCCAGGACGACGAACAGGACCCAGATACCGACGGCAGCCCATCGGTGCCGGGCGCTCCAGCCGCCGGCCCGGGCGGCGAGGCCCCGCACCCGTATGTCTCCGTTCCCCATGACGGGCTTGCCCCCTCGAGATGCGGTGGCGGCCCCCTGCCGCCCCCTTCCGCTTCGAAGGTATGGGCCGGATAAAGCCATCTCGTCGTGCTGTCCGGTGAAGTGACGGGGCCCGGACTCATCCCCATGGAGCGAGCCGTCTCCCCACTGGGGAGGAGGCCCGCGGACTGTGGTCCCTTACACCTATCGCCAGACATTCCGGGCTCCTCGGGTGTGTGGATCCTGAGCAGACGGTTGTGCCACGCGAAGACCGGTGAGTAATTTACGGGGCCGGGCAGTTGCCCGCGGCGGCCGTCGTGCCCACCCCCACGGGGCACGACGGCCGCTTTATCGTGAGCGGATGACGACGACATACGCGGCCCTGCTGCGCGGAATCAACGTGGGCGGCAGCAGGAAGGTCCCCATGGCGGATCTGCGCACGCTCCTGGCGGACCTCGGCCACAGGGACGTCCGCACGTACCTGCAGAGCGGCCAGGCCGTGTTCTCCTCCGGCCACGGCGGCGAGGAGACACTGGCCGGTGAGATCGCGCAGGCCATCGAGAAGCGCTTCGGCTTCGGCGTCGACGTGATCGTGCGCGACCACGCCTATCTGCGGGCCGTCGCCGACGCCTGCCCGTTCCCGGCCGCCGACCTGGAGCCCAAGCAGCTCCACCTCACCTACTTCTCGGCGCCCGTCACCCCCGACCGCTTCGCCGAGATCGACCAGGAGGCCTACCTCCCCGAGGAGTTCCGCCTCGGCGACCGGGCCCTGTACCTGTACGCCCCGAACGGCCTGGGCCGCTCCAAGCTGGCCGAGCACCTGGCGAAGCCGCGCATCAACAAGGGCGTGATCGCCACGACCCGCAACTGGAACACCGTCGTCAAGCTGGTGGAGATGACGGGTGTCTGAGCGCAACCCGGCCGTCGAGTCCGCGATGGAGGGCGAACTCGCCCTGCTCACCCCGGAGGTCCGCCGGTCGCCCGAGCGGGTCGGGGCGCTGCTGCACCCCGACTTCCACGAGTTCGGCGCCTCCGGCCGACACTGGAGCCGGGCCGCCATCATCGCCTCCCTGGCCGCCGCCACCGCCGAGCCCGGTGCCGATCCCGTCGCCGTCTCCGCTCTGAGAGGCGTGCAGCTCGCCCCGGACCTGGTCCACCTCACCTACGACACCCAGTACGACGGCAGCCGCGCACACCGCAGTTCGCTGTGGCGGCGCACGGAGGGCCGCTGGCTGCTCTACTTCCACCAGGCGACCCCGTTCAGCGCACGGGCAACCTGACCCGGCGGTTCCCCGGGGAGGGCGTGCACGGCGTCAGTCCGGCCCTCCGCTCCGGGGCCGGGCCGACCCGTGGGCCGTTCCCGTGAACGCGCCCGTCGCCCCCTGCGTACCTACGGACGGACGGCACGAGAACGGAGTCTCGCGAGAGGAATCGCACGGCCACCGACAGGAGCCCGCAGTCATGAGCGACACGAACCTCGTCTACACCTACGCGGTCCTGCGCCGCACCCCCGAGGCCGCGGCGGCCACGGCCCACCTGCGCGGTGTCGCCGGAGAGCCCATCCACCTGGTCGCCCCGGCCGTCAGCGGCCACCAGCTCGCCTTCGCCATCGGCCACGTCCCGCCCGCCGACTACGACGACATCCCCCTCCAGGCCCATCTCCACGACGTGGACTGGCTGGAGTCCACGGTCCGCACCCACCACGCCGTGGTGGCCGCCCTGGTCGCCTCCGGCGCCGCCGTGCTGCCCCTGCGCCTGGCCACCGTCTACCCTGACGTGGACCGCGCCCGGCAGGCCCTCGACACCCGCCGCGGCTACTTCCTCTCCCTCCTCGACCGCCTCACAGGACATGTCGAACTCGGCGTCAAGATCTATGCGGCCCCGGACATCACCCCGCCCGAGGCGGACCCGGAGCCCGCGCAGGACCCGGTCACCGGCCTCGGAGTGGGCCGCGCCTACCAGGTGATCCGCCGCCGCAGACAACGCAGGAACGAGGAGGCCTGGCGCACGGTCGCCCAGGCCGCGGCCCGCCTCACCGAAACGGCCGGCACCCTCGCCGTCGACCGCGTCGCCCACACCCCCGAACGCGGCAGCCTGTCGGGCTCGGCCCCCGGCACCAACGTCGCCAACGACGCCTACCTCGTCCCGGCCGACCGCGTCGTCGCCTTCCGCGCGGGCGTCCTCGCGGCCGCCCAGGGCGTCCCCGGCCTCCGCGTGGAGATCACCGGCCCCTGGGCCCCGTACTCCTTCGCCCTCCAACCGGAACCCCACGAGGAACCGGCGGCATGACGGTCAGCCCCTCCCGCTGAGGTATCAGGCGCTCACGGCCGACGCCAACGGCATCCGTGCAGCCTCGTACCGTTCCAGTACCACCCGTGCCACCTCCGGCGCCGGACCCAGGACGTCCGCCAGGACGTCCGCCTGTGCCGCGCCCCGGGCGATGCGGTCCGGGAGGAAGCCGGGGGCCAGGACGTACGGGGCGACGGCGACCCGGGAGCAGCCGAGCGCGCGCAGTTCGCGGACCGCGTCCTCGGTGCGGGGAAGGGATGCGGAGGCGAACGCAGGCCGCACGGCGCACCAGCCGGTGTGCCGCCACTCCCGCGCGATTTCTGCGATCACTGCGATCGCCTCCGGGTCGGTGGACCCCGCCGAGGCCAGGACGACCCCGGTCGAGGAGTTGTCGGCGGAGGTCAGACCCGCCTCGTACAGGCGTCGTTCCAGTGCCGCCGTGAGCAGGGGGGACGGGCCCAGGACGTCCGCCTGGTGGATGCGCAGCTGCGCGGGCGCGTTCGCGAGGACCGCGGGGATGTCCGCCTTCGCGTGGAACGCGCGGGTGAGGAGCAAGGGCAGGGCGACGACGTCGCGCACGCCCTGCACCGCCAGGGACTCCAGGACTCCCTGCACCGAGGGGACGTTGAAGTCCAGGAAGCCCGTCTCCACCCGTACGTCGGGGCGCGTCGCGCGCACCCGGCGTACCAGGGCGTGCACCGTCGCGGCATGGCGCGGGTCGCGGCTGCCGTGGGCGATGACGAGGAGGACGGGCTTGTTCGTCATAGGACTCAGTTCTTCACCAGCAGGCCGCGGCTGCGCAGCACCCACCGCTCCAGCGGGCTGAAGATCAGCAGGTCGATGGCGATGCCGACGACGAGGATCAGGAGGATCGCCTCGAACACCATGGCCATGTCGCTCGCGTTGCGCCCGTTCTCCAGCAGCTGGCCGAGGCCGACGCCGAGGTCGGGGAAGGACGCGATGATCTCGGCGGCCATCAGGGAGCGCCAGGAGAAGGCCCAGCCCTGCTTCAGGCCCGCCACGTAGCCGGGCAGGGCGGCGGGCAGGACGATGTGCCAGGTGCCCTTCAGGCCCGTGGCGCCGAGCGTGCGGCCCGCGCGCAGGAACAGCGGGGGCACCTGGTCGACGCCGGAGACCAGGCCGTTGGCGATCGAGGGGACCGCGCCGAGCAGGATCACCGCGTACATCATCGAGTTGTTCAGACCCAGCCAGATCACCGCCGGCGGCACCCAGGCGACCGACGGCAGGGACTGCAGGCCCGACAGGATCGGGCCGATCGCCGCGCGGACGAACTTCACCCGGGCCACGATCAGGCCCAGCGGCGTGCCGATCAGCAGGGCGAAGAGGAACCCGAGCAGACCGCGCGAGACGCTGGTCCAGATGTAGTCGAGCAACTCGCCCTGGAGCCACGCGGTCTGGACGACGTCCCACACCGCGGACGGCGCGGGCAGCTTGGTCGGGTCGTCGACGACCTTGAACGAGACGAGTGCCTGCCAGACCGCCAGCACCAGCGCGACGGCGAGGACGGGCGGCAGGATCTTCTCGGTGAAGGTCTGCCGGAACGGGGTCCGGCTCGTCTGCCGCGTCTCCAGCGCGTCGAGGCCCGCCTCCAGCCCGGCGAGATCGTTGCCGTCCTTCGCGACGGTCGTCGAATCAGTGCTGGCCATGACGGCGGATCTCCCCACGCAGTTCTTCGGTGATCTCGACGGACAGCTCCGCCACGGCGGTGTCCTCGATGCGGCGCGGATGCGGGATGCCGACCGTCCACTCACGCGCGATGCGCCCGGGACGGGACGACAGCAGCACCACGCGCTGCGCGAGCCGCACCGCTTCGCGGACGTTGTGTGTGACGAACAGGACGGACACCTGCGTCTCGCGCCAGATGCGGGTCAGCTCGTCGTGCAGCACGTCCCGTGTGATGGCGTCCAGCGCCGCGAACGGCTCGTCCATCAGCAGCAGCTTGCTCTCCTGCGCGAGCGCACGGGCCAGCGCGACGCGCTGGCGCATGCCGCCCGACAGCTCGTGCACCCGCTTGCCGTACGCGCCCTTCAGCCGCACCAGTTCGAGCAGCTCCTCGGCACGCTCCCGGCGCTCGGCCTTCGGCACGCCCCGCAGCTTCAGGGCGAGTTCGATGTTCTTGCCCGCGGTCAGCCACGGGAACAGCGCGTGCTCCTGGAACATCAGCGCCGGACGGCCGTCCGTGGCGATCTCGCCGGCGCTGGGGCGGTCCAGGCCCGCCACCAGGTTGAGCAGCGTGGACTTGCCGCAGCCCGAGGCCCCCAGGAGGGTGACGAACTCTCCGGGCGCGACATCGAGGGTGATGTCGTCCAGGACGAGCTGCTGCCCGGCGGGGCCCGCGAACGACTTCGACACGTGGTCGATCCGGGCGGCGTGCGTGGCCGACTCGGTGCCGTCGGCGGCCTTGGCGAGGGTCGTGGCCATGGTCGTCACCTCCTGGGAACTCTTCACAATGCGGCTTCGGGACGCGGGCTTACTTCACGCCGAGGCCGGCGTCGTCGACCGCGGGCTCGCCCTCGGCCTTCAGGACCTTGTTCAGCGGAACGAGGTCGTAGATGCCCTTCAGGTTCGGCTTCTCCAGCAGCCCCGCCTTCACCGCGTGCTCCGCCTCGGTGCTGAGGGTGGACGCCAGCGGGTCGTCGGTGAACCGGATCGACTTCCACGCCGGGTCCAGCACGTCGGCGGGCAGCGCCTTGCCGGTTTCCTGCTCCAGCAGCTTGTTCGCCGCTTCCTTCGCCGCGTCCGGGTTGGCGTTGATCCACTTGTTGGTCTCGACCGAGCCCTTGAGCACGGCCTCGACGACCTTCGGGTGCTCCTTGAGGAAGTCCTGACGCACGATGATGTTCGTGATCACGAACTTCTTGTCCGGCCACAGCGTCGACTCGTCGAGCAGCACCTTGCCGCCCTCGGCGACCAGCTTCGAGGCGGTCGGCTCCGGCACCCAGGCGCCGTCGATCGACCCGGCCTTGAAGGCGTCCGGGGTGACCTTGTTGTCGCTGCGGACGACCGTGACGTCGCCCTTGCCGCTCTGCGGGTCGACCTTCCAGCCCTGGTCCGCGGCCCAGTTGAGGAACGCCACGTCCTGCGTGTTGCCGAGCTGCGGAGTCGCGATCCGCTTGCCCTTGACGTCCTTCAGCGACTTGATCTTGTCCGGGTTGACCACGAGCTTCACGCCGCCGGACGCCGAACCGCCGATGATGCGCAGGTTCTTGCCCGCGGACTTGGTGTAGCCGTTGATCGCGGGGGAGGGGCCGATCCAGCCGATGTCGATGGACTTGGAGTTGAGCGCCTCGATCTCCGAGGGACCGGCGTTGAAGACGGCCGACTCGACCTTGGTGGCGCCGAGGGCCTTCTGGAAGAAGCCCTTCTGCATGCCCACCAGAGCGGTGCCGTGGGTGAGGTTGCCGAAGTAGCCGATCTTGACGGTGTCGAGACCGTCGATCTTCTTCGCCCCGGCGGCGACCTTGGCGGCGCCGTCGTCCTTGGCCTCGGAGCCGTAGCCGCAGGCGGCCAGGGTGAGCAGGGGAAGTGCGGCGATGACCGCGAAACCGCGGCGCAGAGCGGATGAAGCAGGCACGGGAGGTGGTCCTCTCGGAGGCCCGGCGGTCACGGTCTCTCAGGTCGTGGCCGGGAGGTCGGCAGGTTTTCGTCTACGGCGGTGGGGGGTGAGGGCGCGCAGGCAGTGCGCGTACGTCAGCGCACACATCGCGCCACTCCGCCCTGCCCGCTGCCGAGAGCACCGCTGCCGACGCGGCCGCCCTCCTTGGCGAACATCGAGTAGAAGTCGGGGAAGGTCATGTCAGAAGTCCCACCCGTCGTCCTCGGACTCGTCCTTGACCGGCTCCGGGGCCGCGAAGGACTCGCCGACCATGCCGGCGGTGAGGGTCTGGCCGTCGTTCGGGTCGATCAGGATGAAGGAGCCGGTGCGGCGCGAGTCGGCGTAGGAGTCGACCGGCAGCGGCTCGGCGGTGCGGACCTTCACCCGGCCGATGTCGTTGGCGACGAGCTGTCCCGGGTGCGGGTGCAGGGACAGGTCGTCGAGCGTGAGGCGGGACGGGATGTCCTTGACGATCGCCTTGACCGTGCGGGTGCCGTGCTTGAGGAGCACCCGGTGCCCGACCGTCAGCGGGGCGTCGGCCACGTGGCAGACGGTCGCCTCGATGTCCTGCGTGGTCGCGGGCGCGTCCTTGCTCGGCACGATCAGGTCGCCGCGCGAGATGTCGATGTCGTCCTCCAGCAGGAGGGTCACCGACTGCGTCGTCCAGGCCACGTCCACCGGCTCGCCCAGCAGGTCGATGCCGGAGATCTTCGAGGCGCGGCCCGACGGCAGCACCGTGACGGACTCGCCCACGCGGAAGGAACCGGCCGCGATCTGACCGGCGTAGCCCCGGTAGTCCGGGTGGTCCGCGTTCTGCGGGCGGATCACGTACTGCACGGGCAGCCGGGCGTGGCAGTGGCTCAGGTCGTGGCTGACCGGCACCGTCTCCAGGTGCTCCAGCACGGTCGGGCCGCCGTACCAGTCCATGTTCGCGGAAGGCTCCACCACGTTGTCGCCGACGAGCGCCGAGATCGGGATCGCGGTGACCTCCGGGACGCCCAGTTCGGTCGCGTACGCCGTGAACTCCTCGGCGATGGCCGCGAACACCGTCTCCTCGTAGCCGACGAGGTCCATCTTGTTGACGGCCAGGACCACGTGCGGCACGCGCAGCAGGGCGGCGATGGCCGCGTGCCGGCGGGTCTGCTCGACGACGCCGTTGCGGGCGTCGACCAGGATCACCGTCAGCTCGGCGGTGGACGCGCCGGTGACCATGTTGCGCGTGTACTGCACATGGCCGGGGGTGTCGGCGAGGATGAACCGCCGCAGGGGCGTGGCGAAGTAGCGGTACGCCACGTCGATGGTGATGCCCTGCTCCCGCTCGGCCCGCAGGCCGTCCGTCAGCAGCGCGAGGTCCGGTGCCTCCTGGCCGCGGCTCGCGGAGACGCGCTCCACGGCCTCCAGCTGGTCGGTCAGGACCGACTTGGAGTCGTGCAGCAGCCGCCCGACGAGGGTGGACTTGCCGTCGTCGACGGAGCCGGCGGTGGCGAACCGCAGAAGCGTCGTTTCCGCGAGTTCCTCGGTGGTGATCGTACTCATCTCTAGAAGTACCCCTCGCGCTTGCGGTCTTCCATCGCGGCCTCGGACATCTTGTCGTCGGCGCGGGTGGCGCCCCGCTCGGTGAGCCGGGAGGCGGCGATCTCCACGATCACCTTCTCGATGGTGTCGGCGTCGGAGTCCACCGCGCCGGTGCAGGACATGTCACCCACGGTCCGGTAGCGCACGAGCCGCTTCTCGACGGTCTCGCCGTCCTTCGGCCCGCCCCACTCGCCGGCGGTCAGCCACATGCCGCTGCGGGAGAACACCTCGCGCTCGTGCGCGTAGTAGATCTGCGGCAGCTCGATGCCCTCACGGGCGATGTACTGCCACACGTCCAGCTCGGTCCAGTTGGACAGCGGGAACACGCGGACGTGCTCGCCGGGCGCGTGCCGGCCGTTGTACAGGTTCCACAGCTCCGGGCGCTGACGGCGCGGGTCCCACTGGGAGAACTCGTCGCGCAGGGAGAACACCCGCTCCTTGGCCCGGGCCTTCTCCTCGTCGCGGCGCCCGCCGCCGAAGACGGCGTCGAACTTCTCCGCCTGGATCTTCTCGGTCAGCGGCAGCGTCTGCAGCGGGTTGCGGGTGCCGTCCGGGCGCTCCTTGAGGACACCGCGGTCGATGTAGTCCTGCACGGAGGCGACGTGCAGCCGCAGCCCGTGCTTCTCGACCGTGCGGTCGCGGTAGTCGAGGACCTCGGGGAAGTTGTGCCCGGTGTCCACGTGCAGCAGCGAGAACGGCACCGACGCCGGCCGGAAGGCCTTCAGCGCCAGGTGCAGCATGACGATGGAGTCCTTGCCGCCGGAGAAGAGGATCACCGGCCGCTCGAACTCGCCCGCCACCTCGCGGAAGATGTGCACGGCCTCGGACTCGAGGGCGTCGAGGTGCGACAGCGCGTACGGGCTGCCGGTCTCCTCGGAAACGGTGGCGACGGTCGTCATGCCAGTCCCCTTTCGGTCAGCAGGGCGAACACGGAAGCCGCGGACTCCTGCACGGTCTGGTTCTGCGACTCGATGCGCAGATCGGGCGACTCGGGCGCCTCGTACGGGTCGTCGACCCCGGTGAGCCCGGTGAGCTCGCCCGCGGCCTGCTTGGCGTACAGACCCTTCACGTCCCGCTCGCTGCACACCTCGACGGGCGTCGCGACATGCACCTCGACATAGCCGGTGCCGTTCGCCTGGTGGCGCTTGCGCACCGCCTCCCGGCTGTCCTGGTAGGGCGCGATGACCGGGACGAGGGCCAGCACGCCGTTGCGGGCGAGCAGTTCGGCGACGAAGCCGATGCGCTGCACGTTGGTGTGCCGGTCCTCGCGGCTGAAGCCGAGACCCGCCGAGAGGAACTCGCGGATCTCGTCGCCGTCGAGCACCTCGACCCGGTGGCCCTGCTCGCGGAGCCGGCCGGCCAGTTCGTAGGCGATCGTGGTCTTGCCGGCGCTCGGCAGACCCGTGAGCCAGACGGTGGCTCCGGTCGTCACGTCACTCTCCTGAATCGTCGTCGTCATCCGTGCAGCCCGCACTCGGTCTTGCTGCGGCCCGCCCAGCGGCCGGCGCGCGCGTCCTCGCCCTCCAGGACCCGGCGGGTGCAGGGTGCGCAGCCGACGGAGGCGTAGCCGTCCATCAGCAGCGGGTTCGTCAGCACGCCGTGTTCGGTGACGTAGGCGTCCACGTCGTCCTGCGTCCAGCGGGCGATCGGCGAGATCTTGACCTTCTGCCGCTTCTCGTCCCACCCGACCACCGGGGTGTTCGCCCGGGTCGGGGACTCGTCGCGGCGCAGACCGGTCGCCCAGGCCTGGTAGTCCTTCAGGCCCTCTTCCAGCGGCTGGACCTTGCGCAGCTTGCAGCACAGGTCGGGGTTGCGGTCGTGCAGCTTCGGGCCGTGCTCCGCGTCCTGCTCGGCGACCGTCTGGACCGGGGTGAGCGTGATGAGGTTGACGTCCATCACGGCCTCGACCGCGTCGCGGGTGCCGATGGTCTCCTCGAAGTGGTAGCCCGTGTCGAGGAAGACCACGTCGACGCCGGGCATGGCGCGGGCGGCGAGGTGGGCGACCACCGCGTCCTCCATGGAGGAGGTCACGCAGAATCGCTTGCCGAACGTCTTCGCCGCCCACTGGAGGATCTCCAGCGCGGAGGCGCCTTCAAGATCGCGGCCCGCCTGCTCGGCGAGCTGCTTCAGGTCCTCGGTGGTGCGCTCTTCCTGAGCGGTCGTCATATCTGTGCCCCTCCGGAATCGGATCGCTTCGCTCCCCGGGACAGCAGCCCGAGGAACTTCAGCTGAAAGGCCCGGCTGCACGCCGCGCATTCCCACGCGCCGTGCCTGCCCTCCGCGGCCTCGCTCGGACGCAGGTCCTCGTCGCCGCAGTAGGGGCAGTAGAAGGGCGCGGCCCGCTCGCTCACGACAGGGCCTCCTCACTGGCCCGCGCCGCCCAGGCGGCGAACCGCTCGCCGTCCTCGCGCTCGGCCTGGAACCGCTTCAGGACGCGCTCGACGTAGTCGGGCAGTTCCTCGGAGGTGACCTTCAGACCGCGGACCTTGCGGCCGAAACCGGCCTCCAGGCCCAGGGCGCCGCCCAGGTGCACCTGGTAGCCCTCGACCTGCTCGCCCTGGTCGTTGAGCATGAGCTGGCCCTTGAGACCGATGTCCGCGACCTGGATACGGGCGCAGGCGTTCGGGCAGCCGTTGAGGTTGATGGTGAGCGGCTCGTCGAAGTCCGGCAGACGGCGCTCCAGTTCGTCGATCAGCTGCGAGCCGCGCTGCTTGGTCTCGACGATGGCGAGCTTGCAGAATTCGATGCCGGTGCAGGCCATGGTGCCGCGCCGGAACGTGGAGGGCCGGGCGGTGAGGTCGAGCGCCTCCAGGGCCTCGACGAGCGAGTCGACCTGGTTCTCCTCGACGTCGAGGACGATCATCTTCTGCTCGACGGTGGTGCGCACCCGGCCCGAGCCGTGGGCCTCGGCGAGGTCGGCGATCTTCGTGATCGTCGCGCCGTCGACGCGTCCCACGCGCGGGGCGAAACCGACGTAGAACCGGCCGTCCTTCTGCCGGTGCACACCGATGTGGTCGCGCCACAGCTGGGACGGCTGCTCCGGGGCGGGCCCGTCCACCAGCTTGCGCTTGAGGTACTCGTCCTCCAGGACCTGCCGGAACTTCTCGGCGCCCCAGTCGGCGACGAGGAACTTCAGGCGGGCGCGGGTGCGCAGCCGGCGGTAGCCGTAGTCACGGAAGATCGAGATGACGCCCTCGTAGACGTCCGGCACGTCGTCGATCGACACCCAGGTGCCCAGCCGCACGCCCAGCTTGGGGTTGGTGGACAGGCCGCCGCCGACCCACACGTCGAAACCGGGGCCGTGCTCGGGGTGCCGGACGCCGACGAACGCGACGTCGTTGATCTCGTGCACCACGTCCAGTACCGGCGAGCCCGAGATCGCGGTCTTGAACTTGCGGGGGAGGTTCGAGTACGCCGGGTTGTTCAGGACGCGGCGCTTCATCTCCTCCAGCGCCGGGGTGGCGTCGATGATCTCGTCCTCGGCGATGCCCGCCACCGGTGAGCCGATCATCACACGCGGGGTGTCGCCGCAGGCGGTGACCGTCGACAGGCCCACGCCCTCCAGCCGGTTCCAGATCTCGGGGACGTCCTCGATGCGGATCCAGTGGTACTGCACGTTCTGCCGGTCCGTGATGTCGGCGGTGCCGCGCGCGAACTCCTGCGAGATCTCACCGATGACCCGCAGCTGCCGCGTGGTCAGTGCCCCGCCGTCGATCCGGACGCGCAGCATGAAGTACTCGTCGTCCAGCTCCTCCGGCTCCAGGATCGCCGTCTTGCCGCCGTCGATGCCGGGCTTGCGCTGGGTGTACAGCCCCCACCAGCGCATCCGGCCGCGCAGGTCGTTGGGGTCGATCGAGTGGAAGCCCCGCTTGGAGTAGATCGTCTCAATGCGTGTCCGCACATTGAGACCGTCGTCGTCCTTCTTGAACTGCTCGTTGCCGTTCAGCGGGGTGTGGTGCCCCACGGCCCACTGACCCTCACCGCGGTGACGGCTCACCTTGCGGCGGGGAGTCGCGGCAGCAGGGTTCTGCGGGGTGGCGGCCATGGTTGATACGTCCTTCGGGACAGGCGGGAAAGCGGCTCTGACCTGCGCGCGCGGGCGCATGGGCATAGGGCGCGTCATTGCGCGGGGAGTGAGGCAGGAAAGAAGAATGTCGGGCGCGGGCTGAGTACGCTCAGTGCGCCGGACAGATGGCGCTGGACATGCGGCCGAGGTCGACGTGCCGCCGACTCACCAAGGCAATTCCAGTTCCAGACATGACGGAAGCGTGTCACGGCGATCTGGACACAGTCCAGCTTCGTCCAAGATGCGGACACCCTTGTCTCGCACAGCAAGACAAGGGTGTTGTAGGTCACATCGGGTGCTCCCGAGGTGTCCGTCCAGGTCAGACGAGGAACGCCCCAGGCCACGGTCCCGGAACGGCGGCCTCCGCCTCCTCCTCGACCTTGGTGTCGAACAGCTTGAAGCCCCGCCGCAGGTAGTTGTCCATCGCGTGCTCGCCGTCCTTGCTGCACGTGTGCAGCCACACCCGCTTCGTCGGCGCCAGTCCCGCCCAGCGGTCCGCGAGGTCCCAGGCCCGGGCCGTGCCGTACGACAGCAGGTGCCCGCCGATGCGCCGGCCCCGGAAAGAGGGGAGCAGCCCGAAGTAGACGATCTCCACGACCGCGTCGTCCTGCGCCTCCAGCTCCACGTACCCCGCGGGCGTGCCCCGGTCGTAGGCCACCCATGTCTCCACGCCGGGCCGCTCCAGGTGCTCCACCCAGCGTGCGTACGGCCAGCCGAGCCGGTCCGTCCAGAGGATGTCGCCGCCCACCGACGCGTACAGGAACCGGCTGAACTCGGGCGAGGGCACCTCGGAGCGGACGACCCGGACGTCCCCGTCCGGCGCGACGGCCGGCAGCAGGTCGGTCGGGGCGGTCTGCTCCAGGGACCAGGTGGTCACGGCGATGGAGGTCATGCGGGCCAGAAAATCATCCGACCCGCTCATCTGTCGATCGGCCCCGGGCCCGGCGGGCCGCTCCGGTCAGCCCAGCGCCCGGTCGATCGACGTCAGCGGCAGCGCGAACAGCATCCGCCCCGACTGGGACCAGACCTCGCCGGTCTCCTCCCAGTAGGACAGGGAACCCGACCGGCCGCTCCAGCAGTGCCGCGTCTCGTCCGTGCCGCACTCCGTCGCCCGTGCGCCGTCCGCGTCCTGGCGCCACAGCGTGCCGTGCCCGCCCGGGCTGCCCGACGCGCGGTCCAGGTACCAGCCGGTGCGGTGGGCCAGCACGCCCCGCACGTCGGCCGTCTTCGTCTCATACGCCTCGACCGGGTCCGCGTCCCCGGAGGAGTCGGTGGCGAGCAGCCCGGAGCGGGCCGGGTCCCGGCTCAGGGCGTAGCGCCACAGCCGGGTGTGCCGGTCGCCGTCCGCGGGTACCCACTCGCTCGCGACCAGACTGTCGGGGGAGGTGCTGCGGTCCAGCGAGACGCTGGCCGGGCGGGCCGCGTCGTCCCCGCCGGGCAGCGTGTACGAGCCGACGGCCGGCAGTACGAACCGGGAGCCGTGGGCCGCCCAGCCGCCCCGCACCCGGCCCACCGCGTCGGACTCGACGGTGGCGCGCTGGATGCGGTCCATGTCGTACACGTACAGCGCGTCCCGGTCGCCCTCGCGGGTCGTCACCAGCAGCTTGTCCTGGTACCAGACCATGCCGGACAGCGGGGAGACCAGCCCCCGGTAGTCCCGCCCGCCGTCCACCGGGACGGCCAGCAGGGCCCAGGTGTAGCGCAGCGCGCCGGGGTCGTTCGCGTCGACGAAGGCGACCTTGGCCAGGCCCTGCCCGGGGGCCGGACCGTCCAGGGAGCCGCCCTCGGCGCCCCGGGTCCAGCCGGACAGGATCACGCGGTTCGCGCCCCAGCGGCCGTCGTCGTCCGCGTCGCCCGAGGTCGTGACCGCGCCGGCCCGCCAGCCCCGGGTGCCGGAGCCGCCGAAGCAGTACGCGCGGGTGGCCGCCGGTTCCACCGGCAGGCTGTGCTTCTCGGGGGCCGGGCAGTCCGCCGCCTGCCGCAGTGGGACGTCGGCGCTGTCCAGTACCGTGCCGACGCCGACGGGCCGGCCCATCTCCGACGCGAGCCGGTCCAGCCACCGCCCGGGCACCCGGTGCTCGGCCAGCGGCAACCGGCCGGCGCCGTCGGACGCGGAGACCGGCTTGAGAGCCCCGGGGGCGTCGGCGACGGTGGCCTGCGAGGCGCTGATCAGGGTGGCGGCGGCGGTGAGCGCGAGAGCCGTCCCGGCCAGGGTCGCGCGCAGCGCCCTGCCCCGCCTGCGCCGCCGGTGTCTGCCGCGATGCTTCATAACGTCCTCCCGAGACGGGCCAACTGCGCCTGTTGATCCGCACGTTGACGGAGGAGCAGGTGGGGTGGCCCGTAGAGGGATGCTACGGCAGGTGAGGGGCGCGCGGGACGAAGACCCCGTAAATATGCGAAAGATGCACCCCTCGCGGCGGCTTGTACGGCACGCGCGGTGAACCTCAGGGCGCAGCTGCGGACCTGCGCCGCCCGCTCACGCCCGGTGCGGTCGAGTGCGGCAGGAGATCACGCGGGTCGTCCGGGAGCAGCACCTCGACCTCGGCGTCCTCGGCGAACCGGTACGGCCGGTGCTCCAGAAACGCCCCCAGATACCGCCGCACCCGGGACATCTCGGCACGCACCGTCACCGTGCGGGCCGGATCACCGAACACGTCCCCGGCCAGGCCCGAGGCACTGCGGCCGGAGCGGTGCACGGCGAGCAGATACAGCAACTCCGCGTGCCGCGGACTCAGTTCCCGGGTCCAGGAGCCCGCCCCGCCGAGCACCTCCACCGACCAGCGCCGCGCCTGCCTGAGGTCCAGCACGATCCGGGCCGGACCGCGCGGCACCGGCTCGTCGTCGGCCGCCCGCACCAGCCAGCCCCCCGCCACCGGCTCCACCGAGCACAGCCCGAGCGCCGGCAGCCATCTCGGGCCCGCCGACAGCGACTTCGGCAGGGCGACGCGCCGCGCGTACGGCATCCCGCTGACCGCGGCGGTCCAGCCGTCCGGGTCGACGACCAGGGCACGGCCGCCGGTCCGGGCCAGCACCGGCGCCGCCACCGCGCGCAGCCGCTCCAGCGACTCCGTGTGCATCTCCCGCAGCCGGGCCTCGGCGAGCCGGGCCACCGAACCGACCCAGGCGAGCGTGGCCGGATGCATCGTCTCCAGAGGGCCGCTCACGTCCACCACGCCGAGCAGCCGGCCGTCCCGCGGATCCGTCAGGGGAGCGCCCGCGCAGGTCCAGCCGGCCTGGGAGCGCACGAAGTGCTCGGAGGCGAAGACCTGCACGGGCCGGCGCACCACGGCCGGGGTGCCCAGACCGTTCGTGCCGACGACGTCCTCACGCCAGTCCGCGCCGAGTTCAAAACCCAGTCCGTCGGCCTTGCGCAGCACCGGCGGGCTGCCCTCGCGCCACAGCACCCGGCCCTCCTCGTCGGTCACCACCATGATGTGGTGGGCGACGTCCGCGGCCGCCAGCAGCCCCTCCCGCATCACCGGCAGCACATGGCGCAAAACCGACGTCTCGCGCCGCCGCTGCACCTCCTCGCGGGGCAGCGGATCCGCCCGGACGTCGTGGTCCGGATCCACACCGCTGCGCATCATCCGCTCCCAGGACCGCTCGATCACCGGCCGCGGCGCCACCGGAGCGGGCTGCCCGGCCAGCCGCGCCGAGCGGACCTGCTGGAGAACCCGGGCCGCGCGCGTGCTGTCGACGGCTGCCAAGTGCGTGACGTCCATACGCGTGCGCCCCCCGGAATCGCTTTCTTCCTGTGTTTCTCATAGTGCCCTCTGCCCGGGTGGCGCGCGCAGACTCCGCACACAGTCAGCAGCAAGTTGCAACCCCCTGCAACCCTGGTGGACAGCCCGGCCGTGTCCGAAACTTGAGCGGCGCCGTCCCGAGCGGCGTTCAGCGGCTCGAACGGGCCAGTGCGGCGGGGGTGGTGCCGTGTCGGCGCAGCACCACCCTCGCTCCTTCGCGCACGCGCGCGAGGGCCCGCCGGATCAGCACACCGGCCGCGCCCGCTCCACCACCGACGCAAGGTCCAGCGTGTGCGGCAGCGTCCCGAAGGCGGCGCCGCCGTCGCCGCCGAGCCGCCCCGCGCAGAACGCGTCGGCGACCTGCGGCGGCGCGAAACGGACCAGCAGCGAACCCTGGAGCACCAGCGCGAGCCGCTCCGCCAGCCGTCGCGCCCGCCCCTCCACGCCCTCCAGATCGGCGAGTTCGGTCAGCAGGTCCTTGATCGCCCCGTCGAGGCGGTGATCGGCGCCCCGCGCCTGCCCTACTTCCCGCAGATACGCGTCCAGCGCGCCCGGCTCCCGCCGCAACGCCCGCAGCACGTCGAGCGCCTGGACGTTGCCCGCGCCCTCCCAGATCGAGTTGAGCGGCGACTCGCGCACCAGCCGCGGCATCGGGGACTCCTCCACGTACCCGTTGCCCCCGAGGCACTCCGCCGCCTCCACCGCGAGGGGCGGGCACCGCTTGGTCACCCAGTACTTGGCGGCCGGCACCGCGATCCGCAGCAGCGCCCGCTCCTGCTCGCCGCCGTCGTCGTAGGCCGCCGCGAGCCGCAGCGCCAGCGTCGTCGCCGCCTCCGACTCCAGCGCCAGGTCGGCGAGGACGTTGCGCATGAGCGGCTTGTCGACGAGCTTCCCGCCGAACGCCTCGCGGTACGAGCAGTGGTGCACCGCCTGCGCCACCGCCTGCCGCATCAGCCCGGCCGAGCCGAGCACGCAGTCGAGCCGGGTCGACGCGACCATCTCGATGATGGTGCGCACCCCGCGCCCCTCCTCACCGACCCGGCGCGCCCAGGTCCCGTCGAACTCGACCTCGGCGGAGGCGTTCGACCGGTTGCCCAGCTTCTCCTTGAGCCGCTGGATCCGGAACACGTTGCGCGTGCCGTCCCGCAGCACCCTCGGCACCAGGAAGCAGGTCAGCCCGTGCGGAGCCTGCGCCAGCACCAGGAAACCGTCGGACATGGGCGCCGAGCAGAACCACTTGTGGCCGGTCAGTTCGTACGTACCGTCCTCGGTCAGGGGCCGCGCCGACGTGCGGTTGGCCCGCACGTCACTGCCGCCCTGCTTCTCCGTCATCCCCATCCCGAACAGCGCCCCGGCCTTGAGGTGCGCCGGCCGCAGCTCCTGGTCGTAGACCATGGACGTCAGCCGCGGTTCCCACTCGGCGGCCAGGTCCGGGTCGGTGCGCAGGGCGGGCACCGCGGCGTGCGTCATCGACAGCGGGCAGCCGTTGCCGGCCTCGACCTGCGTCCACAGCACGAAGGCGGCGGCCCGCCGCAGGTGCCCGGCCGGCCGGTCCCACGCCGCCGTCAGACCCGCGGAGACGCCCTTGCCGAGCAGCCGGTGCCAGGACGGGTGAAACTCGACCTCGTCGGCGCGGTTGCCGTACCGGTCGTGCGTGAGCAGCCGCGGCGGGTTCTCGTTGGCCAGCCTGCCCCAGTCCTGCACCTGCGCCGAGCCGGAGGTGCTGCCCAGCGCCGTCAGCTCGCCGAGGACCTCCTCGCGCAGGTCCGGATCCAGATGCCGGGCGACCGCGTCGGCCAGGGCCCGGTCGGCGGAGAAGACGTCGTACCCGACCAGCGGCGGGACCTGGTTCGTCACGGTGTGCGTGCTGCCTGCCATGGTGCGAAAGTACCCCGCGGTAGCAGCCTGGTCACCAGCGAACCCGGCCCGGTCCGCGAAGACCCGGCCTGTGGGTGAGTGGGGCCGGTCACGGCGGATACCGTTAGGGGGTGCAGCCAGCAAGTGAAACCCCCGACACACCCTCCGGGCGCCTCCACCGGGCGCGAGCCCTCTACCGGAACGTCTCCAAGCGCAGGACCGCCTGGCTGCTGCTCAAGGACACCGTCAACTCCTGCGTCGAGTACCGCATCCTGGGCCTCGCCGCCGAGGCCGCGTTCTTCACCCTGCTGTCCGTGCCGCCGCTGCTGCTCAGCATGATCGGACTGCTCGGCTACGTCGACGCCTGGACCGGCGCCGACACCATCCAGAGCCTCCAGACCAACCTCCTGGAGGCCTCCCGCACCGTCCTGTCCGACCAGGGCGTCCGCGAGATCGCCCAGCCGATCCTGCACGACGTGATGAAGGGCGGCCGGCCCGACGTCATCTCCATCGGCTTCCTGTTCGCCCTGTGGTCGGGCTCCCGCGCGGTGAACGTCTTCATCGACACCATCACCGTGATGTACGGCCTCGACGGAGTCCGCGGCATCGTCAAGACCCGCCTGCTGGCCTTCCTGCTGTTCATCGTGGCCCTGCTGATCGGCTCGGTCGCCCTGCCGCTGATGGTCGCGGGGCCGGACGCCGTGGTGCGGATCGTCCCGTGGTCGACGACGCTCGTGCAGGTCCTGTACTGGCCCACGGTGATCCTCCTGTCGATCGCCTTCCTGACGACGCTGTACCACGTGTCCGTCCCGGTCCGGTCCCCGTGGATCGAGGACGTGCCCGGCGCGCTGGTCGCCCTCGGCATGTGGGTGCTCGGCAGCTTCCTGCTGCGGATCTACCTGACCAGCACCGTCGAGGGCCCCACGATCTACGGCTCCCTCGCCGCGCCCGTCGCCGTGCTGCTGTGGATCGGTGTGTCCGCGTTCGCCGTGCTCGTCGGGGCCGCGGTCAACGCCGCCATCGACCGGGTCTGGCCGGCCGCCGCCACGGCCGCGGCCCGCGAGGCCAACGAGCGGCTGCGGCAGGCCCAGGTCGCCGAGTACGTGGCCCGCGCCAGCGCCGCGGGCGAGGCCGACCCGGACATGCCCTCCGAGTTCCCGGAACGCTGGTCCCGCTTCCTGCCGCCGGAAGACGTGTCGGCCCGGCTGCGCACCCACGTGAAGAGCACCCACGTGAAGCACACCCACGTGAAGAGCACCCAGGTCAACGGGGAGGGGCCCCCGCCCGAGGACCAGTGACGGCCGCCGGGTTCTCAGGCCTTCCAGGTCCCGGCCGCGGCCTCCTCGCGAACGAAGTCGCCGAAGTCCCGGGGCGCGCGGCCCAGGACCTCCCGCACACCGTCCGAGAGGTGCGCGTTGCGGCCGTCGAGCAGCGTGCCGAAGATCTCCGTCATCCCGGCCACCTCCTCCGGCGGCACCCCGAACCCGGCCAGCGCCTCGCCGTAGTCCCGGGTCGAGACGGCCCGGTACGTCAGCGGGCGCCCCGTCGCCCCGGCGATCTCCGCGACCGCCTCCCCGAAGGTCAGCAGCCGGCCCCCGGAGAGGGTGAGGGTCCGCCCCACGTACCGGTCGCCGGAAGTCAGCACGCTCACCACCACGTCCGCGATGTCCCGCACGTCGAGGAACGGCTCGCGCACCTCGTCGGCCGGGAACACCAGCTCGCCGCGCTCCCGCAGCTCCGCCACCAGCGGCCCCTCGCTGAAGTTCTGCGCGAACCAGGCCGCCCGCACGACCGTCCAGTCCGCCCCCGAGGCGCGCAGGGCCTCCTCCGTGGGCAGGGCCTGGTCCTCGCCCCGCGCGGACAGCAGAACCAGCCGCCGCACCCCGAGCCCGGCCGCCTCCCGCGCGAGCGCGCCGACCACCTCCGCGGCCCCCGGGGCGCCGACGTCCGAGGGGTGGGCGAGGTAGGCCGCGTCGGCGCCCCGCAGGGCGTCCGCCCAGGTCGAGGCGTCCCACCAGTCGAAGCCCGTCGCCCGCGAAGCCGCCCGGACCGTGAGCCCGGCCGCCTCGGCGGCCCGCGCCACCCGGCTCCCGGTACGCCCCGTGGCGCCCGTCACCACCACCGTCGTGACCTGCGTGTTCCGTGCACTGTTCCGTGCCGTGTTCTCCGCTGTGTTCGTCATACGGTCGAGTCAACTGCCCTGCGCCGCACGGAACCATCGCTGAACGGCTCATTCCCATACGCCCGCGTCTACGCTGGCCGCATGGACGCTCTCGCCGGTCTGCTGGAGGGGCCCCGCGCACGGGGCGCGTTCATGATCAGGGCCTGTTTCGACCCGCCGTGGGCGGTGCGCGTGGAGGACCGGGCCCCGCTCACCGTGATGCTCGTCGTCCGCGGCGAGGCATGGATCGTGCCCGACCGGGGCGAGCGGACGAGGCTGCGGGCCGGGGACCTCGCGATCGCCCGCGGCCCGGACCCGTACACCTGCGCGGACGACCCCGGGACGCCTCCGCAGGCGGTGATCCTGCCGCACCAGGAGTGCCGCTACCCCGACGGACGGCCCCTCAACGGCTCCATGGACCTGGGCGTGCGCACCTGGGGCGACCGGTCCGACGGGGACACCGTGATGCTGATCGGCACCTACCCGATGCGCGGCGAGGTCGGCGGACGGCTGCTGGACGCCCTGCCGCCGCTTCTCAGCCTCCCGTCCGACGTGTGGGACTGCCCGCTCACGCCGTACGTCGCCGAGGAGATCGTCCGGGACGAGCCGGGGCAGGAGGTCGTCCTGGACCGGCTGCTGGACCTGCTCGTCATCGCCGCGCTGCGGGCCTGGTTCGCACGCCCCGAGGCGGAGGCCCCGGCCTGGTACCGGGCCCTCGCCGACCCGGTCGTCGGCGGCGTGCTGCGCCTGCTCCAGGACGACCCGGCCCATCCCTGGACCGTCGCCGCGCTCGCCGCCAAGGCCGGGGTGTCCCGAGCCGCGCTGGCCCGCCGCTTCACCGCCCTGGTGGGCGAACCCCCGATGACCTACCTGACCGGCTGGCGCCTCGCCCTCGCCGCCGACCGCCTGCGCGACACCGGCGACACCCTCGACGCGGTGGCCCGCAGGGTCGGCTACGGCAGCGCGTTCGCCCTGTCGACGGCGTTCAAGCGGGCGTACGGGGTGAGCCCCGTGGAGTACCGGGGGCGGGCGGCGTAGCGGCACTCGCACCGGCACCGATCCTCGCGTCTGTCGCCGGGCCGCGGCGTAGCCTGGCCTTCGTGTACGAGGAGCGGGCGTCGCGGCTGCCCGGGGCCGTCGTGTGGACCAACACCCCGACGCGGCCCGGGGCGGGGCGGGTCCTGCCCGACGGGTGCATGGATCTGCTGTGGCACGACGGGCGGCTGATGGTCGCCGGTCCCGACACCCGCGCGTATCTCCCGGACGGTGTGACCGGCCCCTGGGCAGGCATCCGCTTCTACCCGGGCACGGCCCCGGCGCTCCTGGGCGTTCCGGCGCACGAACTGCGCGACCGGCGCGTCGAGCTCGCGGACCTGTGGCCGGCCGCGCAGGTGCGGCGCCTGTCCGGCCGTGTGAACGCGGCCCCCGACCCGGCGAGCGGCCTGGAGGAGCTGGCGCTGCGGCAGGCGGCCGGTGCCGAGCCGCCCGACCCGCTGCTCCGGCAGATCGTCACCGCCCTCGGCGCGGGCCGTCCGGTCGCCGCCACCGCCGACGAACTCGGCCTGGGCGCACGCCGGTTGCACCGCCGTTCGCTGTCCGCCTTCGGCTACGGCCCCAAGACACTGGCCCGTATCCTGCGGCTGCACCGCGCTCTCTCACTGGCCCGGGCCGGTGTGCCCTTCGCGGAGACGGCCGCCCGGGCCGGTTACGCCGACCAGGCCCATCTGGCCCGCGATGTGAGGGAGTTGGCAGGTCTGCCGCTGGGTGAGCTACTCGGCCGCGGTGGCTAGCGGGGCGAACAGGTCCACCCCGTTGCCGTCCGGGTCGTCCACCACGGCGTACCGCTGCCCCCAGAAGGCGTCCCACGGCTTGAGCTCGCCGTGATACCCCGAGCTGACCAGCTCCTCGTACAGCGCGTCCACCTCCTCCGGGCTGTCGCAGCGCAGGGCCAGCGAGGTCCTGCCCCCGCCCGCGGGCGGCTGCCAGCCGGGCAGGAACGAGCGGACCGTCTCCTCGGTGTCGAGCAACAGCCGCAGCCCGCCGGGCAGTCCGGCCTCGGCGTGCGGCTGGTCCTCGGCACCGTCCGGGAAGGCGAACCCGATCCGGCGGTAGAACGCGACGGAGGCGGCCATGTCGGAGACGACCAGGCCGATGGCATCGAATCGTGCAGTCATGGAGCCACCGTAGGCAGGACCGCACCGCCCGGTCTTGAAGAAAACGGACGCCCCGTGCCGGACGCCCGTGTCGGACCCCCGTGTCGGACGCCCCGTGCCGGACGCCCGAGGTGCCCGCCGGCTGCGCCCGACCCGAAAATTTCGGTCGCCACACGGCCCTCCCGTCGGCCCCGGCCCGGGCGGGTCCCCGGCGGCCCGTCTCCGGCCGGGACACCGCCGTACCGCGTGTGAACCGTCCCAGGGCGGTCCGGGGACGCCGGCAGGGCTCGCCGCGGATGCCGCCGGCCCGTGAGGCTGTGCCGTGCCAGACGAGACGAGCCGCCCCAGGGGAAACCCGCCGGGGGACGGCGGTTCGGAAAGGACAACCGCATGAGCATGCGCAATCGGGCCGTGGCGATGATGACGGCCGTGGTGCTGGGGGCCGGGGGGACCGGTATCGCCCTGGCTCCGTCGGCGAACGCCGCACCCGCCTACTTCGGCATCGACGGCAAGGGCGCTGTGGCCAACGACTGGGAGGACGAGGAGAACCTCGGCGTCGACGCCTACGCCCGGGGCAACGCCATCGCCCTGTGGGAGACCGTGCTGTGGGCGGACGGCGCCCAGTGGGAGGACGACGAGGGCGAGTGGCAGCCCTTCAGGAAGAGCCAGATCGACGGCTCGTTCGGGCCGGAGACCGAGTCGGCCACACAGTGGTGGCAGGACCGGCACAACCTCCCCGAGACCGACGGCACCGTCGTCAGCGAGAGCTGGGACTTCGCCCAGACCCGGCTGCAGGGCCAGCCGGGCAACATCGTCCAATACAAGGGCCTCGTGCGGAACGTCAACTTCAAGCGCGTGGGCGGCAAGTACCAGGTGAAGCTGAAGAACGTCGGGCCGTGGAAGTACGCCCACTACCGCACGCTGGGCTGAGCCGCACCACCGCCGGGGGAGCGGCCGGCCGTGACGGTCATCCGCTCCCCACCGGCAGCATCCACAACAGCCCGGCCAGCAGCACGACGATGACCCCGAAGGACACCAGGGCCGCCGCCCGCCAGCGCCGGTACTCGGCACCGGCCGGCGGCGCGTCCGCCATCGGCCCCGCGGGCCCGGCCGCCACCGGCACCCCGTGGGGCCACGTCGTGTCGGCGAGATCCCACAGCGCCAGCAGCCGCGCCTGGTCGGCCCCCGCCACCCGGCACAGCGCCTGCACCGCCCCCCGCGGCGGCTGCTTGGCCCCGCTGAGATACCGCTGCCACGACGACTTGCTGTAAGCGGTCCGCCGGGCCAGCTCGGCGAGGCTCAGACCCGTCCGGTCCTTCAGGGCCCGCAGCTGCTCGACGAGGTGCCGCGCCTCCCTCGGCAGTACGTCCGGAAGCGGCCGCCAGCGTGTCATGGTCGTCCCCCCACTGCTCGCCGCCGCCCCGCCCCCGGACACCGGCCCCTCCCCACCGCACCGTTCGACGCCGGCCCGTCCCGGCCAGTTCCCCCCGATGGCGGGCGCGCGACGCGTACCAGGGGTGTGCGGCAGACGTCCGTGCGACCGCGGGCCACCGCCCCGCGCGCCCCGCCTCCGTCAGGCGCCGTCCGGCACCGCGGGCCGCATCGCTACCGCGTCGACCTCGAACAGCATCCCCTGCAGCGCCAGCGAGGCGACCCCGCTCAGCGTCTGCGCGGGAAGCCGCTCCCCGAAGCGGGCGTGCAGGGCCTTGCCCAGGATCTCCAGCCTGCCTGGGTCGTGGTCCACGATGAACGTGCCGAGCCGTACGACGTGTTCGTAGCCGAGGCCGACCCCCTCCAAGGCCGACCGCAGCCGGTCGAAGGCCAGTTCCACCTGCGCTGCGAAGTCACCCGCCACCGGCGCGCCGGTGGCGTCCGAGGCGTACTGACCGCCGATGAAGACGGTTTCACCGGGTGCCGACACGGCGTGGCTGTATCCGAAGGGCGTGGGGTCGTGGAGTGTGGGCGGGTTGCTGATCGTGCGCGAGTCGCGCGTCATGACCGGCATTCCTTTCGCTGAGTACGGCCGCCGCCACACCGACGGCGCGCCTGGCAACGGGGCCAACTCCCGGCACACGTCGGCGCATTCCCCACGGAGACACCGCCGTCAGCGCCTCCTGCACCCGCGGCCCGGCCGCACACCCCCTAGTCGGCCGGCGCCGCCGTACTCGCCCGTTCCACCAGTCGCGTCGACAGCTCGGTGCGCGTGCTCTCGGGACGGTGCCCGTCCATCATGCGCAGCAGCGACCGCAGGGCCGTCGCGGCCATCTCGGACAGCGGCTGGCGGACGGTGGTCAGGGCCGGGGAGGCCCAGCGGGCCTCCGGCAGGTCGTCGAAGCCGACCACACTGATGTCGTCCGGGACCCTCAACCCCCTTTCGGCCAAGGCCTCGTAGACACCCAGTGCCATCCGGTCCGAGCAGACGAAGACGGCGGTCGGCGGCTCGGGCAGGTCGAGGAGTTCCAGCGTGCGACGGTGGGCCACGCTCTCGTCGAAACCGGCGTGCCGGACGTACTCGGCGCGGTGCCGGACCCCCGCCGACGCGAGCGCCGAACGGTAACCGGCGACCCGCGCGCTGCTGCACATCGTGCGCCGGTGACCGGCGATGACCGCGATCCTGTCGTGGCCCAGGGACAGCAGATGCTCCGTGGCCGTCAGACCGCCCTGCCAGTTCGCCGCGCCCACCGAGACCACGCCCTCCGGCGGTTCCTGCACCGGGTCGATCATCACGAACGGTATGCGGTGCTGCTCCAGCCACGCGTACTGCGAGTCGCTGAGCTCGGCCAGGTTGAAGAGGACCCCGGAGGAGCCCCGGGCGACCAGCTTGTCCAGCCAGCCGCGCTCCGGACGGCCGACCCGGGAACGGATCAGGGCCGCCGACACCACGACCTCCAGGCCCGCGTCGTGCGCCGCGTCCTCCACCCCGTGCAGCACCGCGCCCGACCAGGAGCTCTCCAGCGAGTGCACGACCAGATCGACCAGCCGGGGTGCCTTCGCCGCGTCGAAGCGGGGTCTGCGCACGTAGCCGAGCCGGTCGAGTGCCTCGGTGACGCGGCGGCGGGTCTCGGGTGCCACGTCCTCGCGGCCGTTGACCACCTTCGACGCGGTCGGCACCGACACCCCCGCCTCGCGCGCCACGACCGCCAGCGTCGGACCGGCAGCCGCGCTCGCACTCGCCGTACGGACCATCGGGAACCCACCTCTCCGGCCCGCCCGAGGGCCGTGGAAAGTTTCGACCAGCTCTGCGCACGGCGGACACGGGGATCGCCGGGCAGAAAGCGCTTCCTATCGTAGGTGCGGCGCAGGACGGGTGGAAGAGAAGTGAATTCACCGCTTCACGCCGGCCAAAACTTTCGAAACCCCGAACAACTCGCTCAGCAGGGTGTGCAGGTCGGCCGAAACCCGGTGAAGCCCGCTGTGAACGCCGCGTCCACGAGGTCCCGGGCATCGATCCCCGCCATCGCCCCCTTGAACCGCAGCCGGGAGCCGTGGTCGTCGGACATGGCCGAAATCCAGCGCCGGCCCGACCGCCGTGCGCACCCCGTCACGTACGTACCAGAAGCGCGCCTGCGCCCCCTCGACCGTCGCCCCCAGCGTCACCGGCCCGTCCACCGGCACCTCGACGACAACGGCCTGCCGCATGCCGGCCTCGTCGCGTTCGACGAGGCTGAGCACCGTATGTCCGCGGGTCCCTTCCCACTGCTGGCCGCGCTGCGGCTCGCCCTAAGTAACCCGAACAGCCCTCCCACCCGCCGTGCACCGGAATACCGGAACAGAATGAGTTGCTCTGATCTTCACGGTGCACGAGCGCGGTGAGGAGGCTGGTGGACGTATGACGGAAGACCAGACGGACCCCGTGGTGAGGACGCCCTTCGGTGCCCTGCGAGGCCGGTACGAAAGCGGTGTCGCGGTCTTCCGCGGCATACCGTACGCGGCCCCGCCCTTCGGCCCCCGCCGCTTCCGCCCGCCTGTGCCCCTGCCGCCCTGGGACGGCGTCCGCGACGCCGGCGCCTTCGGCCCCACCCCGCCCAAACCGCCGTACTCCGACGCCTTCGCCCACTACCTGTCCGACCCGGTCGTGCCGGGTGACGACTGCCTCAACCTCAACGTCTGGACCCCGCATCCCGGCCCCGGAGCCCGCCTCCCCGTCCTCGTCTGGCTGCACGGCGGCGCCTTGACCAGAGGATCCTCCGCCGTTCCCGTCTACGACGGCCACTCCTTCGCCCGCGACGGCGTCGTCTGTGTAAGCATCAACTACCGGCTGGGTGTCGAGGGCTACGGCCTGTTCCCGGACACGCCCGCGAACCCCGGCCTGCGGGACCAGATCGCCGCCCTGACCTGGGTGCACGAGGCCATCGAGGCCTTCGGCGGCGACCCCGGCCGCATCACCCTGTTCGGCCAGTCCGCCGGGGCGATCAGCATCGGCGCCCTCGTCGCCGCCCCGCAGACCCAGGGGCTGGTGCGCCGGGCCGTCCTGCAGAGCGGACCGCCCGAGGCGTCCGAGCGGGCCAAGGTGCGGCGGATGGTGCGCCGGATGGCCGCCCGGCTGAAGATCCCCGCCACCGCCGAGGCCTTCGCCGCCGTCGACCGCGACCTGCTGCTGCGCACCCAGGCCGAAGTGGGAAAACGGAGCAGCCCGGTGGTCGGCGGCCCCGCCTTCGGCCTCGTCGTCGACGGCGACGTCGTCCCCCGCGACCCCCTGGAGGCCCTCACGGACGGCGGCGCGGCCCCCGGCGTCGAGCTGCTGATGGGCTGGACCCGCGACGAGTACCGGCTGTGGCTGGTGCCGGGCGGCCTCCTGGAACGCGTCGACCGCCTCGGGGCCGTCGCCGTCGCGGGCGCCATGGCCCGCTGTCACTGCGGCAGCGAGGTCCCGCGCGGCTACCGCACCCTGCACCCCGAGGCCGGCACGGCGGAGACCGTCGGCCAGCTCGTCACCGACCACCTGCTCCGCCTCCCCCTGCACCGCCTGGCCGACGCCCGCACGGAACCGTCGTACGTCTACGAATTCGCCTGGCCCTCGAACCTGCCCGGTCTCGGCTCCTGCCACGCGCTGGAGCTGGGCTTCGTCTTCGACACCGGGGACGCCCCGGAGTCGAAGAAGCTGGCGGGGGAGGGCGCGCCGCAGGAGCTGGCCGACGCCATGCACACGGCCTGGGTACGGTTCGCGACGGACGGCGCCCCGGGCTGGGAGCGCTGGGACGACCGGCATCCGGTGCGCGTCTTCGGAGACCGCGCGCCGGACGCCGAGGACGGTGTGGCCTACACGGCCTACGGCCCCCGGGACCGTGAACTCGCCCTCTGGCAGGCCGATGCCCTCACTCCCCCGGAACCCGTACCCGTGGCGGTCCCGGCCGATGTCTCGCCCACCCGCGGTACCGAACTGCGGTCGGCCGTACGGCGGTTGCGCCGCTCGGGCGCGCTGCGGCGGCACTGACGGCTGCTCACCCCCCCCGCGAGCGGCCGTGGGACTAGCGCGCCCGGGGTGGCCCCACCGAGTCCCTCACGACCACGTGCGTCCCCAGCAGCAGGTGCTCGTCCGGGGCGCCCGGGGTGCGCTCCAGCGCCGTGCGGACGGCGAGGCGGCCGAGTTCCTCGTAGGGGACGTGGACCGTAGTCAGGGCGGGGTGCAGGTCGCGGGCGAACGGGATGTCGTCGTAGCCGGCGAGGGAGACGTCGTCCGGCACCGTCAGGCCCGCCTCGTGCAGGGCGGTGAGGGCACCGGCCGCGACCATGTCCGTGGCCGCCACCACCGCGCTGAACTCCAGGCCGTCCTTGAGCGCTTGCTGCATCAGGCGGTGGCCGGCGTCCCGCGTGAAGTCGCCGTGCAGGACGAGGGACGGGTCCGGGTCGAGGCCGCGGGCCCGGTGTGCGGCGAGGTAGCCGCGTTCGCGGCCCAGGGCCGTGGTGTGGTCCGCCCGGCCGCCGAGGTACAGCACCCGGCGGTGGCCCTGCGCGAGCACGTGGGCGACCAGGGTGTAGGCGCCGCCCTCGTTGTCGTACTCGATGACCGTCACCGGAGCACCCGGGTCCAGCGGAGGCCGGCCGCAGAGAACCAGGCGGGAACCGGCCGAGGCGAGGGAGTCGGCCATGCGGTGGGTGCGTTCGCGGTACTCGGGGGTGTCGGCCGTGCCGCCGACCAGGATCACGGCGGCGGCCCGCTGGGCGCGCATCATCTCGACGAACTCCAGCTCGTACCGCACGTCGCCCTCCGTGCTGCACACCAGGCAGAGATGGCCGAGCCGGGTCGCCTCGCGCTCCACCCCGTGGGCCATGTGCGCGAACGACGGGCCGGTGATGTCCTCCAGGACGAAGGCGAGGGTGGGCGTGCCCGCCCCGGCGATCGCCTTCGCCCGGGCGTCGGCCACGTAGTCCAGTTCGCGGACCGCCCGCATCACGCGCCCGCGCGTCGCCGCGCTCACCGGATACTCGCCGCCCAGCACCCGGGACACCGTCGACGCGGAGACCCCCGCGCGCGCCGCCACGTCCCGGATGGTGCTACGGCTCGCGTCCCCGCTCTTCCTCGTCATGCCTGCCTCGTCTCTCCCGGGCACCGGTACGCGCCCACCCCCGCGGGAACCGCGGCAACGCCGTAGCAACCGGTTCCCATGGCGGAGGCCAGCAGCGCGGGGAGGGGGGAGGAGGGGGTGTGCGCGGACTGCCGGACCGGTGTGGGCCGCGGCCGCGTTACGCCGCCTCCAGGGCTTCCGCGATACCCGCGACGCCGTCCGGGCCGACCCGGCAGCAGCCGCCGATCAGCCGGGCCCCCGCCTGCTGCCAGCCCTTCACCTGGCCGACGGTGAAGGTGGAGCGGCCGGTCCAGGCGCGGGCCCCGGCGTCCCAGGTCTCGCCGCTGTTGGGGTAGACGACGACCGGCTTGCCGGTGACCCGCGCCGCCGTCGCGGCCGCGCCGTCCACGTCCTGCGGAGCGCAGCAGTTCACCCCGACCGCGATCACCTCGTCCGCCTCGGCGGCCAGGGCGAAGGCCTCCTCCAGCGGCTGCCCGGCACGCGTGCGGCCACCGGCGACGGAGTACGTCAGCCAGGCCGGCACCCCGAGCCCGCGCACCGCCCGCAGCAGGGCCGCGGCCTCGTCCGCGTCCGGGACCGTCTCCAGCGCGAGGACGTCGGGCCCGGCCGCGGCCAGCACCTCCAGGCGCGGCCGGTGGAAACGCTCCAGCTCGTCCACGCTCAGCCCGTAGCGCCCCCGGTACTCCGAACCGTCCGCGAGCATCGCCCCGTAGGGACCGGCCGAGGCCGCCACCCACAGGGGCCGCGGGACACGCGCCCGCCGGGCCGCCTCCCGGGCCGACTCCACGCTCAGCGCCATGAGTTCGGCCGCCCGCTCCCGAGCGATCCCGCGCTTGGCGAACCCCTCGAACGTGGCCTGGTAGCTGGCCGTGATCGCCACGTCCGCACCGGCCCGGAAGTAGGCGAGGTGCGCCTCGGTCACCGCCTCCGGCTGCTCGGCGAGCAACCGCGCCGACCACAGCTCGTCGCTCAGGTCGTGCCCGGCCGATTCGAGCTGGTTGGACATGCCGCCGTCGAGGACGACCGTCCCGGCGGCGAGGGCTTCGGCGAGGGTGATGGTGCTCGTCATGCGAACGACCGTAGCCGAGATCCGCCCGCGGCCCCCAGCTGAATGTGTCCATTACATGAACAGGTCGACCAGCATATGGGATGACGGTTTACGATCAGGACCCTCCCCCTCCGCTTGTACAGGAACCCTCATGACCGTCCCCAGCCCCACCGAGGCCGCCGAACCCGCCGAGCCGGCCACCCCTGCGGCACCCCCTCCCCGCCGCACCTTCGGCCTCGCCGCCGCCACGGCCCTCGTCATGGGCAACATCATCGGCGGCGGCATCTTCGCGCTGCCCGCCACCGTCGCCCCCTACGGCACGGTCAGCCTGCTCGCCTTCCTCGTGCTCTCGGTCGGAGCCGTCCTGCTCGCCCTGCTCTTCGGCAAGCTGGCCCGGCGCAGCCCCGTCACCGGCGGCCTCTACGTCTACCCGCGGGACGCCTTCGGCGAGTTCGCCGGGTTCCTGTCCGCCTGGTCGTACTGGACGATGTGCTGGGTCAGCATCGCCGCCCTAGCCGTCGCGGTCGTCGGCTACGTCGACGTCCTGATACCCCTGCACGGCAACCACGCCCTCCAGGCCCTCGTCGCCCTGGCCGCCCTCTGGCTGCCCGCCGCCGCCAACTTCGCGGGCACGCGCTGGGTCGGCACGGTCCAGGTCGTCTCCACCATCCTGAAGTTCGTCCCGCTGCTCCTGCTCGCCACCGTCGGCCTGTTCTTCGTCGACGCGGACAACTTCGGCCCGTTCAACGCCTCCGGCCAGAGCGTCTCCGGTGCGCTCGCCGCCTCCGCCGCCCTGCTGCTGTACAGCTTCCTCGGGGTCGAGTCGGCCGCCGTCAGCGCCGGTGAGGTCCGTGACCCCGAGCGCACGGTCGGCCGGGCGAGCGTCCTCGGCACGCTGGCCTCCGCCCTCGTCTACATCCTCGGCATCATCGCCGTCTTCGGGCTGGTCCCGCACGACCGGCTCATCGACTCGGGCGCCCCCTTCGCCGACGCCGTGAACGCCATCACCGGCAGCTCCTGGGGCGGCACCGCCATCGCCGTGGTCGCCGTCGCCTCGATCACCGGCTGCCTCAACGGCTGGATCCTCATGGCCGCGCAGATGCCCTACGCCGCCGCCCGCGACGGCCTCTTCCCCGCACCGTTCGCCCGTCTCGGCAAGGGCGGCGTCCCCGGCTTCGGGGTGTGGGCCTGCGCGGTCCTCGGCACCCTCCTCATCGCCCTCAACTACACGGCCGGCCCGGACACCACCTTCCGCGTCCTCGTCCTGATCACGACGTTCACCGGCTGCGTGCCCTACCTGCTGTCCGCCGCCGCCCAGCTGTACTGGCTGGCCAGGGGCACCCGCGACCGCGTCCGCCCCGCGGGACTCGCCCGGGACCTGACCGTCGCCGTCCTCTCCTTCGGCTTCTCCTTCTGGCTGATCGCCGGAGCCGGGTACGCGGCCGTCTACCAGGGCGTGCTCTTCCTGTTCGCCGGCATCCCGGTGTACGTGTGGCTGCGGGGACGCAAGGACACGGCGCAGGCGTCGGCATAGCATCGGGGGATGCCCGACGTCGCCGCAGCGCATGCCGAAGTCCGTGAGGTCCTCAGAGTCCCGGCGCACGAGGCGGTGTTCGAGCCGCTCCCGCACAACCCGTGGAACGGCGTCACGGCCGGGGTGTGGCGGGTCACCGGCGGCGACCGGTCGGCCGTCCTGAAGGTGCTGACGCGCACGAAGGAGACCAGCGTCTCGTGGGCGGCGTCCAACGACCCGCGGCACTGGAACTTCTGGCGCCGCGAGGCGTACGTCTACCGGTCCGGGCTCGCCCGGGTCTGGCAGCGGCACGGCATCCGCGCGCCCCGGCTGCTGGAATGCGCCGAACGACCGGACGGCGACGTGGCGTTGTGGCTGGAGGACGTGCCGGGCGAACCCGCGACGACCTGGACCCTGACCGGCCACGTCGACCACGCCCACCGCCTGGGCACCGCACAGGGCACGGTCGGCGCGGGGGAGGACGCCCCGTGGCTCTCGCAGGGCTTCCTGCGCGACTACACGTCGGACAGGACCACCGGTGAGGCCCTGCTCGACGACGACGAGGCCTGGCAACGCCCGCTGATCCGGGAGCACTTCCCGCCCGGCCTGCGCGAGGACATGGTCCGCCTCCGCCACGACCGCGAGTGGTTCCTCACGGTCATGGAGTCACTGCCCCGCGCCCTGAGCCACCTCGACCAGTGGCCGGCGAACGTCCGCTCCGGGGGCGCCGGCACCAGCGTCCTGCTCGACTGGGCGTTCACCGGCGACGGCGCCCTCGGCGAGGACCTCGGCAACTACCTCCCGGACGCCGTCTTCGACCTGTTCGTGCCCGCCGCCGAGCTGCCCGGCCTGGCCAAGGCGGCGTACGACGCCTATGTGCAGGGATTGCGCGAGAGCGGCTGGCGCGGCGACGAACAGCTCGTACGGCTCGGCGTGTGCGCCTCCGCCGTGAAGTACGACTGGCTCACGGCCCTGATGCTGGCGCGGGCGGACGAGGAGCAGGTGGCCTACGGTAACGAGGGCACCGTGCCGGCCGGACTCCGCTACCGGGAACGGGGCCTGGCCCTGGCCTTCCTGGCCGAATGGGCCGCCGAGGCACGGCAACTGGCTCCCCGGCTCGGGTTCCCCGAAGCCCCCAGCGGCCGCTGAACCGCGCAACGGAACGGAAGGTCATGGCACGCGTCGTCGAGTTGTCGTACTACCCCGTCAAGGGCTGCGCCGGCACGTCGGCGGACGAGGCGCTGCTGACCCCGGCCGGACTGGCGCACGACCGCAGCTTCATGGTCGTCAGCGAGGAAGGCGTGTACCGGACGCAACGCCGGGATCCACTGCTGTCCCTCATCCGCCCCCTCGTCACCCCCGACGGTGACCACCTCACGCTCACCGCACCCGAGGCCCAGTCCCTCCACCTCCGGGTGGACGCCACCGGCACCCGCCGGAAGGTCGACCTTTTCGGAACCGCTTACCAGGGCATCGACCAGGGCGACGAGGCGGCGGACTGGCTCACGGCCGTGCTCGGCGCACCGAGCCGCCTGGTCCGCACACCCCCGGAACACGACCGGGTGACCGACGGCCTGACCCCCGGCACCTCGGGCTACGCCGACAGCAGCGCCCTGCACGTCATCTCCCGCTCCACCCTCGACCTCCTGAACACCCGGCTGACCGCCCGCGGCGCCCGCCCCCTCCCGCTGGACCGTTTCCGCCCCAACGTCGTCATCGACGGCTGGGACGCCCCCCACACCGAGGACCGTGCCCACCGCCTCCGCATCGGCGGCACGGACCTCGGCTACGCCAAACTCGCCATCCGCTGCGCGGTCACCCTGGTCGACCAGCACACCGGCACCCGAGCGGGCCCGGAACCCCTGCGCACCCTCGCCGCCTACCGCCGCGCCGCCCAGGGCGGAGTCGCCTTCGGCACCAAGTACGCGGTACTGCGGCCCGGCCGGGTGGCGGTGGGGGACGAGGTGACGGTGACGGTGTGGGGCGAGTCGGAGCTGTGAGCACCGGGCGGGTCAACGCCGTGCGCGGCCCGCGTGCCGTCCGCCCCGGCGCCCGTTCCGCCCCCGCCGCGTCGCCACCGGCACCGCGAGGCCGATGGTCAGGGCGGCGCCGAGGGCGTAGGGCCACCAGCCGAAACCGACGGCTTCCGAGGCCCCGGCACTGCGCGGGTCCGCGGGGGCCGGGGCGGACGGGGCGGTGGCGGAGCGGCTGGGGGAGGTGACGGCCGTCAGGACGACGTCGTTGCCGTCGCCGCCCCGGTAGCTGACGCGGTAGGTCGTGCCGGCCCGCTTCAGACGGGCGCCTTCCCTCAGGCCGGTGAAGGTTCCCGAGATTCCGGCCTCGCCCTTGTGGTCGATCACGGTGATCTCGCGACCCGCGCGAAGGGTGGCCGGCACGTCGAGGTGTCCGGCCAGCCGGACCCGGCCCGTCACCGTCAGCGGCTCGTCCCGGACGACCAGTGTGCCCTTCGGGCCCTGGCTGTAGGGGCCGTCGACGGTGAGGCCCGTCGTCACCGTGCCGTCGTTGGTGACCGTGCCGCTCACCGTGCCCTTGCCGGTCAGCGTCGTCGCCACGCGCAGACCCGGCCGGCCCGCGTCCAGCCTCGCGCCGGCCGAGGTGATCCGGATCGACCTGCTCTGGGTGAGCGTGGCTCCGCCGCGCAGGGCGAGGGTGCCTCCGGACACCGTCGTCGCCCCGGTGTACGTGACCGCCCGGCCCGTCAGGGTCGTCGTAGCGGTCCCCGACTGGGTGAGGGAGCCGCTGCCGCCGATGCGGGACAGGGTGAGGGGCCTGGCCGTGTTGCGCAGGACCAGGGAGCCGTCGTTGACGAGCCGGTAGTGGGCGCCGCCGGTGTACAGGCCGCCGTCGCCGCCCCGTTCGCCGCTGCCCAGGCGCAGGACCGCGCCCCTCTCCACCGTGGTCGAGCCGTCGTAGTACTGGACGGCCGCGAAGGTCACGTCGTTGCCGGGGGTGCCCGCGATGACGACATCGCCGGCACCGGGGGCCGAGAGCGTGTCGTGGAACCTGCCGCCGCCGATGGGGGCGCCCAGCGTCACCGGGCCGTTGTAGTCGAAGGTGAGCCGGGAGCGCGAGCGGGCCGCGAGCAGGTTGATGTAGACCGTCTCCGCCGTGCCCGGCATGAAGATCCGGTCGGTCGTGCCGTCGCCCCACCGGACGTTCGCGCCCTTGATGTTGGTGCCGCGCTTGTTGACGTTCCTGTGGGCCGGCGTCCAGTTGAGGGCCGGGTCGCTGAGCGAGGGGTCCGTGTCGCCGCCCCGGTCCGACCAGCTGTACTGGCCGGTCAGGACGACCTTTCCGCCCGGCCGCGACTGGACGTTGATGTCGCTGCCGTACTCGCGCTGGTAGAAGTCCATGCCCATCGTGACGGTCCGGCCCAGTGGGGTGTCGACCGTCCAGGTGCCCTGGTTGAGGATCTTGCGGACGCGCGGGAGCGAGGTCGCGTACTCGGGCCGCCCGGCGTTGGCCTGCGTGCCGTTGTCGATCACCCCGGAGAAGGAGTGGGTGCCCGGCAGGTCCCACGTGCCCCACAGGAACCTGGGCTGCGTGATCAGGCCCGAGCCGCTGATCGTGCCCAGGTTGTAGGCGCTCCTCAGCGACAGCCGCAGCGTGCCGTCGACCCGGATGTTGTCCTGGTTGAGGCGGAACGCCGGGGTGTCGTACGGGAAGTGGCCGATCAGGCCCGTCGTTCCGCCGTCGCCGTACTGGAGCGTCGCGCCCCGCTCCACCGTGACCGCGGGCGGGTCGGGACGGGTGACGGTGACGTACGGGTGATGGCCGCCAGGCGTCCTCACCTGCTGCCGCTGCCGGGACTTCGGGAGGGTGAAGTCGCTGTCCCTGGTGAGGACCAGCGTTCCGCTGCCGCGCACCGTGAGCGTGCCCTCGCCGTGGAACACGCCGTCGTACGTCGTCGTCCCGGGCGGCACGGTGACGACCGTGTCGCCGTCGAGTGTCACGCTCCGGCCGGCCAGCACGTCGGCCGTGACGTCCCGGGGGCCGGCGGCCGCCGCCGGGGGAGCGGTGAGCAGAGAGGCGACCGTCGCGAGGACGCCCGCGGCCGCTGCTGTGGTGTGGGTGAGGCTGGGCACATGACCGGAGACGGGCCATGTCCCCGCCGATAACGGAAACTTCGGCGGCCGCTGTTTCCGGATCGGGCCGGACGGGTTCGTCCCGTCAGACCCGTTGACCTCCTCGTGTCACCCCCTTACCTTTCCAGCGTTCGTAATTACAGATGGTGTTCGAAATCTCAGACACTGCACCGGACGACAACGCCGCGTGTCCCCCCAGTGAGAGGCAGGCCCCACCGCATGAGCCGCGACCGCGACCACGCTCTGCCCGAACCCCCCAGCCGCAGACGGCTGCTGACGGGCGCCGCAGCCGCCGGTGCCCTGGCCGCAGTCCCCGCCCTCTCCGGCGTCGCCGAGGCGGCCCCCCAGGGAGAAACCGCTGCCGTAACACCCGCCGGGCGCCCGAGGCCGGCCCCCTTCGTGAACCCCCTCGTCCGCAACCGCGCCGACCCGCACATCCACCGGCACAAGGACGGTTTCTACTACTTCACCGCCACCGCCCCCGAGTACGACCGCATCATCCTGCGCCGCTCCCGCACCCTGGGCGGACTCGGCACGGCGGACGAGTCCGTCATCTGGCGCGCTCACCCCGCCGGCCCCATGGGCGCCCACATCTGGGCGCCCGAACTGCACCGCATCGGCGGCAAGTGGTACATCTACTTCGCCTCCGCGCCCGCCGAGGACGTCTGGGCGATCCGGATATGGGTGCTGGAGAACGCCCACCCCAACCCCTTCAAGGGCACCTGGGTGGAGCGGGGCCAGATCAAGACGGCCTGGGAAACCTTCTCCCTGGACGCCACCACCTTCACCCACCGGGGCAAGCGCTACCTCGCCTGGGCCCAGCACGAGCCCGGCATGGACAACAACACCGGCATCTTCCTCTCCGAGATGGCGAACCCGTGGACCCTGAAGGGCCCGCAGGTGCGGCTCTCCACCCCGGAGTACGACTGGGAGTGCATCGGCTTCAAGGTCAACGAGGGCCCGTACGTCCTCAAGCGCAACGGCCGCCTCTTCATGACGTACTCGGCCAGCGCCACCGACTTCAACTACTGCGTGGGCCTGCTGACCGCCGACGCCGACAGCCACCTCCTGGACCCCCTGAGCTGGACCAAGTCGCCGACCCCGGTCTTCACCAGCAACGACACGACCAAGCAGTACGGCCCGGGCCACAACTGCTTCACCGTCGCCGAGGACGGCCGCACCGACGTCCTCGTCTACCACGCCCGCCAGTACAAGGAGATCAACGGGGACCCCCTGAACGACCCCAACCGCCACACCCGCGTCCAGAAGCTCGGCTGGAAGCGCGACGGCACCCCCGACTTCGGCGTTCCCGTCGCCGACGGCGTGAAGGTGAGCGAATGACATGAGACGTACGTACGCCACCCTCCTCGCCCTGTGCCTGGGCCTGTTCACGGCCCTCGCCACCGCCGGACCAGCCCAGGCCGCGCCCCAGACCATCGTCAACGGCACCCAGTTCACCGACACCTCGGGCAGCCCCGTCCACGCGCACGGCGGCGGGGTCATCAAGGTCGGCACCTACTACTACTGGTTCGGCGAGCACCGCAACGCCGACAACACCTTCCGGTACGTCGACGCCTACCGCTCGACCGACCTGAAGAACTGGGAGTTCCGCAACCACGTCCTCACCGAGGCCGGCGCCCCGGAGCTCGCCACCGCCAACATCGAGCGGCCGAAGGTCATGTACAACGCCTCCACCGGCAAGTTCGTCATGTGGATGCACAAGGAGAACGGCACCGACTACAGCGAGGCCCGCGCGGCCGTCGCCGTCTCCGACACCGTCGACGGCGACTACACCTGGAAGGGCAGCTTCCGGCCGCTCGGCCAGCACATGTCCCGCGACATCACCGTCTTCACCGACACCGACGGCGCCGGCTACATGATCTCCGCCGCCCGTGAGAACTACGACCTCCAGATCTACCGCCTCACCGCCGACTACACCGGCATCGCGAGCCTGGTCGCCAACCCCTGGCCCGGCGGCCACCGCGAGGCCCCCGCCCTGTTCAAGCGGGGCGGCGTGTACTTCATGCTGACCTCCGGCGCCACGGGCTGGAACCCCAACCAGCAGCAGTACGCCACGGCCACGAACATCGCCGGGCCCTGGTCCGCGATGAAGAACATCGGCGACTCGACGACGTACGGCTCGCAGACGGCGTTCGTCCTGCCCGTGCAGGGCAGCTCGGGCACCTCGTACCTGTACATGGGTGACCGCTGGGGCAACTCCTTCGGCGGCACCGTCAACGACTCCCGGTACGTGTGGCTGCCGCTGACCTTCTCGGGCTCGACCACGATGGCCATGTCCTGGTCGCCGGAGGTCACCATCGACACGGCGGCCGGGACCGTCACCGGCACCGGCGCCACGTACAACACGCTGATCGCCCGCCACTCCTCCAAGTGCGCGGACGTGACGAGCCAGTCGCTCTGGGCGGGCGCCCAGCTCAAGCAGTACGACTGCAACGGCGGCGCCAACCAGAAGTACTGGTTCAAGTCCGTCGGAAGCGGTTACTACCAGCTGATGGTCCGCAACAGCAGCCTCTGCGTGCAGGAGAACGCGAGCACCGTCACGCAGGAGAACTGCGCCTCCTCCGCCACGAGCCAGCAGTGGTCGCTGACCACCACCGGCTCGTACGTGAACGTCAAGTCCCGCGCGAGCGGCGAGTGCCTCGACGTGAACGGCGGGTCCACCGCCAACGGCGCCGCGCTCATCACGTACACGTGCAACGGAGGCACCAACCAGCAGTGGACGCGCGGGACATGACGATCCGGACGGCCCCAGGGGCGCTCAGGCGAGCAGGTCGATCGCGTCGATCGCCGTCCCCGCACTGAGGAACCCGCTCGCCCCCGACCCGCTCACCACGTCGATCCTGAGCACGTTGTACTGACTCGTGTCCGCCCTCCAGGCGGACGCGGGGACGCTGTACGTGAACGTGTGGTTGTTGCCCCGGTAGGAACCGTTGGTCAGCGACCGGGTGTCCGGCTGGGTGGGCGGGGCGGGGATCGCCGAGGTCCAGGTGTCGTTGACGGTGACCTGGGGCCTGCCGTTCGCGTACGCCGTCGTCACACCGATGCGCAGGGTGTGCGCGGCGGCCGCCTGGGCCGCCGTCAGCTTGAAGTACACCAGGATCCCGCTGTTGACGTCCTTCCAGAGGTAGCAGGGGAAGGCCGCCGTCTCGCCGCTGCCGACGACCACGTTCCCGGTCCAGGACGCGGCCCGCGCGTCGGACGGATGCGCGTACGTCATCAGGTCCGCGTTCTTGAACCCGGCCGGCGTGCCGTTCCAGTCGCCGATCCGCCAGATCGCGCCCGCGTTCGACGGGTCGTTGGAGGACGGTATCGCGATCGTGTTCAGGGTCGTCGTGCCGCCCGCCGACACGCTCACCGACGTGCTGTACACCGCCAGTTCGCCCTTGAAGACGGTCAGCGTGTACGTCCCCGGCAGCACCCCGGACACGGAGAAGAAGCCGTCCGAGGCCCGTGCCGGACCCCAGTACTGTGCCGCCGCGTTGGCCAGCCCGACCGTGTACGGGTACGCCGTGTTCCGCCCGGAGATCCCGACGCCCGCCACCCTGCCCCGGCCGCTCGCCGGCACGTAGCCCGCGATGCCGAGCGAGTCGGCCCACGGCGTGGTCAGCGTGCCCGGGAACAGTGCCGACGAGGGTGCCCCGCCGTCGGTGAAGGCGATGACGTACGGCCCCTGGAGGCCGAAGCGCTGCGCCTCGGTCTGGTTCTGGCCGTAGTAGAGGATCTCGTAGAGGCCGCCGCCGTCCGCGCTCTGGTGGCGCAGCAGGGAGCGGTAGAAGGGGCCGCCGGAGGCCTTCTCGTGGTTGCTGCGCACCATCCACAGGCCGACGCCGCCGGCCGACCACCCGATGTGGTCGTAGTCCATGACGCGCCGCCGGGAGTAGTGCTTGGAGTGGGTCTGCCCGTCGGATTTCCGGAACACGTCCGAGGCCTCGATGGTGGTCGGCGCGTAGGTGTAGGAGTCGGGCTCGTCGTTGAGGAACGCGCCCTTCTTCACACGCACGATGTACCGGGTCGCGGAGACCGACGCGTCGGCCTTGTTCGTCCACAGGTAGACGTTGTTCTCACCGCTGCGCGCCGCGTAGTAGTGCTTCAGCGTGCCGTGCCTGACGGAGATCAGGATCGTGGAACCGGACTGCCTGATGCTCACGGTGGAGGCGCCGAGGCCGGACTCGATGTGCGAGTTCTGGCCGCCGTAGCCCTGGTACTCCGTGCCCCGGTAGACCAGGGAGGTCAGGTCGCCGGTGGACTTGGAGACCTTGAAGACCAGCTGGGCACCGGTGTCGACGACATAGTCCGAGCCGTCGTCGGTGTAGCCGAAACCGGCGGCGTGCGCCGGCCGGGCGAGGGCCGTGCCGACGACACCGGCGGTGGCGGCGAGGACGACGGCGCGACGGCCGACCGGTCTGTTCATGGCTCCGGGCATGGGGGATGCCTCCTGCGAAAGGTGGGGGGAACGCGGTGGGAGCGAGAGTGACAGTTGAATCGATTTCGCGAAAGGGCTTTCACTAGTGTGCGGCCGAAGAAATGGTGAATGCTGCTCGGGGTCTAGAAAGCGCTTGTCCGGAGCGGTACGGTCCCCCTCCAGGTCTTGTCGTGCGCTGGGAGGAGCCCGGAGTGAGACGTTTCAGCATCGCCGTCGTGGCGGCGGTGACCCTGGGGACCGCGCTGTCGTCCGTACCCGCCCACGCGGGCGGGGGGAACGGCGGCCGGGGCCTCGCCCACTGCACGGCCGGCACCTGCCACTTCGACGTCCCGCCGGGTACCTACGACGTACGGGTCACCCTCGGCGGGAAGGCCGCGTCCGGCACCAGCGTCAGCGGTGAGACCCGCCGCTCCCTGCTGCCCGAGACGGCCGTACCGGCCGGTGAGCTCGTCACCCGCAGCTTCACGGTGAACGTCCGCACCCCCGAGGGCGAGCCCACCGGCCCCGAGGGAACCCCCGGCCTCGACCTGCGGATCGGCGGCTCCGCCCCGGCCCTCGCCGATATCAGCGTCACCCGGGCCCTCCCCCGAGCTCTCGGCTCCGCTCGAGCAGGGGGGACCCCCATCGCCCGCCAGATCTTCCTGGTCGGCGACTCCACCGTCTGCGACCAGCCCGGCGACCCGTACTCCGGGTGGGGCCAGCAGCTGCCCCAGTACCTCCGCAAGGGAGTGTCCGTCGCCAACTACGCCGATTCCGGGGAGAGTACGGTCTCGTATCTGGGGAACCCGCGGCTGTGGGCCACCGTACGGCCCCTGATCCGCCCCGGCGATCTGGTCCTCGTCCAGCTCGCGCACAACGACAAGACCACGGACGAGGCCACCTACCGGGCCAACCTGGAGACCCTGGTCGCGGGCGTCCGGGAGCGGGGCGGACAGCCGGTCCTTGTCACTCCCATCGTGCGGCGCTGGTTCAGCCCCGACGGCACCCTGAACAACGGAACCGCGCTCCTGGTCAACGGCCTCGGTGTCGACCACCCGGCCGTCATCCGCTCGGTCGCCGCGGCGCACGGCGTTCCGCTGATCGACCTCACCGCCGAGACCAAGGCGCTGGTGGAGTCCCTCGGCGTGGAAGGCTCCAAGGCGCTGTACCTCACCAACGAGGCCCGGGACAACACGCACACCTCCGTGCGCGGTGCGACGGTCTACGCGGCCCTGGTCCGCGACGAACTCGTCACCCGGCATCTGGTGCCGAAGGGCATGGTGCGGGTGGGATGAACCCCTGGGGCGCCCCGACCGGAACCGGGGCGCTCCAGGTCCGATCGGTATCCACCGGCCCGAGCACGAAAGACATCCGATGCAGCTGCCTCCCGCCGACCGCACGACCTCGCCGTTCACCGGCTACACCCGCGCCCACTGGGAGGCGGCGGCCGACTCCCTGCTCGCCGCAGTCGAGCCGTACGCGACCGAGGACCGCGCGCTCTACCACCTGCCCGGTGACCGGGCCAGCTGGTCGGGCCGTCTCTCCGACGGCCTGGAGGGCTACGCCCGCACCCTGCTGCTCGCCGCCTTCCGCCGCGACGAGAAGGCCCTGGAGCGCTACGCGGCCGGCCTCGCCGCCGGCGTCTCGGGCGTCTGGCCCCGCATCGAGGACCGCAGCCAGCCCCTGGTGGAGGCAGCGTCCATCGCCCTCGCCCTGCGCCTCACGCGGGACCTGCTCTGGGACCGCTTGGACGAGGGCGTACGCCAGCGGACGGCCGCGTGGCTGGGCGATGCCCTCGCGGCCGAGCCCTGGCCCTGCAACTGGGAGCTGTTCCCGGTCACCGTGGGCGGCTTCCTCGCCGAAATCGGTTACGAGCCGGACGCCTCCCGCGCGGCGATCGACCGCGGCCTGGAACGCATCGAGCAGTGGTACGTCGGCGACGGCTGGTACACCGACGGCGACGGCCGCAAGTACGACTACTACAACGGCTGGGCGATGCACCTCTACCCGGTGCTGCACGCCTGGCTGGAGCAGGACGAGCGACTGCTGGCTCTGTACGGCGACCGGCTCTCCCGGCACCTGGGCGACTACGCCCGGCTGTTCGGCGGCGACGGCGCCCCCATGCACCAGGGCCGCTCCCTGACGTACCGCTTCGCCACCACGGCCCCGCTGTGGCTGGGCGCGCTGACCGGCCGTACGCCCCTGCCCCCCGGCGAGACCAGGCGGCTGGCCTCGGGCGCGCTGAAGTACTTCCTCGACCGGGGCGCCGTGGACGACCGGGGGCTGCTCTCCCTCGGCTGGCACGGCCCCGACGCGTCCGTCCTGCAGGGCTACTCGGGCCCGGCCTCCCCGTACTGGGCGAGCAAGGGCTTCCTCGGCCTGCTCCTGCCCCCGGACCACGAGGTCTGGACGGCACCGGAGCGGCCCGCCCCCGCCGAACGGGCGGACTTCGTCACCCCGGTCGGCCCGCCCAACTGGCTGCTCCAGTCCACCCGTTCCGACGGCGTGGTCCGCCTCCACAACCACGGCAGCGAGGACGTCCGCTACGACCCGTACTACACGCGGTTGGCGTACTCCACCGTGACCACACCGGCCGGGACGTACGACAACAGCGTTCTCGTGGCCGGCGACCCGAGCCGCACCGGCATCGAACCGCTCGGCACGGGCGAGGGCTGGGCGGCGTCCCGGCACACGGCGGGCGGGGGAGCCCGGGTGACGAGTGTGGTGCTGGCGCACGGGACGGTTGAGGTGCGCGCGCATCTGGTCGCGGGGGCGGCGCCGGGGACGGCGGTGCGCGTGACCGGCTGGAGCGCGCCGGACGGCCTCCGGGCGGAACTGCTGCCCGCCGTCGGCCTCGACGACGACCTCACCGGCGTCACCGAGGGGGACTCCACCCTGTTCGTCGCCCTGGCCCGGCTCACCGCCGAGGCGGATCCCGTCCCGTTGCCGGAAACGGTCGCCGTAACCGCTTCCGGGGACGGGGCGCTGGCGGTCCGCTGGAGTACGGGTCGCGAGGTGCGGGTTCGGTTGGACGGGTCCGGTGTGCAGGTCGGCTGAGGTCGTCGCGGCCGGCCCGGCCTTGCGGCCCGCCGTAGTTCGGCCCGCACCGAAGCAAGCCGGGCCCACCATGGCGGCATGACCGCAGAACCGCAGCAGACGCCGTCGAGCCGGGCCGCGACCGCCTTCGCCGGCCTCCACCGTGCCGGGGAGCCCCTGCTCCTGCCGAACGCCTGGGATCACGCATCCGCCCGGGCCCTCGCGGGTCAGGGCTTCCCGGCGATCGGGACGACGAGCCTGGGCGTAGCGGCGGCCGCCGGTCTGCCCGACGGGGCCGCGGCCACCCGGCGGGAGACCCTGCGACTGGCCGTCGCCCTCGGGTCCGGGCCGTTCCTGCTGTCCGTCGACGCGGAGGGCGGATTCAGCGACGACCCGGACGAGGTGGCGGAGTTCGCGCGGGAGCTGTACGCGGTCGGAGCGGCCGGCATCAACCTCGAAGACGGCCTCGGCCCGTCCGCCCGGCACGCGGCGAAGATCGCGGCGGTCAAGCGGGCCGCGCCCGGCCTGTTCGTCAACGCCCGCACGGACACCCACTGGCTGGGCGACGGCGACGGCACCCTCGCGCGCCTCGACGCCTACCAGCTGGCGGGCGCGGACGGGGTGTTCGTGCCCGGCCTCACCGGCCTGCGCGCCATCGAGGCCCTGGTGCGCCACCTGGAGGTGCCCCTCAACGTCCTCCACTCGCCCGGCGGCCCGACCGTCGCCCGCCTCGCCGACGTCGGCGTACGCCGCGTCAGCCTCGGCTCGCTGCTGTACCGGCGGGCGCTGGGCGCGGCCATCGAAACGGCGGCGGACGTTCGGGCCGGCCGGACACCGACCGGTACGACACCGTCGTACGACGACGTGGCGGGGCTCGCCGCGCCGGGCCGCGTGGCCGGCCACGGGCCGATGAGGGAGTGGACCTAGGGGGCGGCGAGCGCGCGCAGCGTGGCCGCCGTGCCCGGATCCGCCGGGAAGAACGTCTCGATGGCGATCTCGTCGAGCGTCACGTCCCGGGGCGAGCCGAACACCGTCGTGGTGTAGAGCAGCGCGAGTTCGCCGTACTCGGTCGACAGCAGCAGCGGGACCACGAGGTCGTCCGCCGGCCCCGGCGGGGCGACCTCGCCCGCGTCCGCCCGGGGAGCCGGACAGCTCTCCAGCTCCGCCAGCAGTTCCGCCAGGCCGGCGGCCGACGTCCGGTCCAGCTGACGGCGGACCCGGCGCAGCACGTGCGCACGCCACTGCGGGAGGTTCCGGATGCGTCCGGCCAGCCCGTCGGGGTGCAAGGTCGCCTTCAGCACGTTGAACGGCGGGTCCGCCGGCTCTCCCGCTCCGGCGCCGAGGAACAGCCCCATGGCACGGTTCGCGGCCAGCAACTCCCAGCGCACGTTGACGGCGAGGGCCGGATTCGGCTCGTGCCCGGCCAGGACGGCCTCCACCGCGGCGCGCGCCGCGCCCAGATCGGCGAGGGCGCGCTCGGGGTGCGCCGGGGCGAACCCCGCGGCCAGGTACAGCGCGTTGCGTTCCCGCAGCGGCACGTCCAGCTCGTCGCACAGCCGCCGGATCATGTCCCGGCTCGGGTTCGCGCGCCCCGTCTCGATGCAGCTCAGGTGCCGGGTGGACAGCTCGGCGGCGAGCGACACGTCGAGCTGGGACCGGCGGCGGCGCTCGCGCCAGCGCCGCACCAGCGCCCCGACCGGCTCGGTGGTGGTCGTCATGGGCTCCAGGCTGCCCGGCCGCGCACACCGCGGCAATGACCTCGCAGGTCATCGACAGCCCGCACCGACGGCCCCAGAGTCGGAAGCCGGAAACACCGCCCGGGGCGCCGAAAGGGCGCCGGACGAAAGGGAGACCAGCCATGACCGAAACGACAACGCGGTCCGAGACCCCCGCCGGGCACCGGCTCGGCCAGTACGTGCGGTTCTGGAACGCCCCCACCGAACAGGAGCAGCTCGAACTCGCGGCAGCGGCCTTCGCCGACGGCGTCGAGTACCGCGCGGAGATCGGCATCCTCAGCGGGACGCAGGCCTTGATGGACTTCCGCAACCAGTTCGTCGCGCACCTGGGCGGCGCGGCGCTCCGCCTGCGCGAGCGGCCCCGGGTCCACCACGACCGTGCCAGGCTCCGGTGGCAGATCCTGACCGAGGACGGCGACGGCGCGCCCTTCGCCACCGGGACCGATGTGCTCCACCTCGACGAGGACGGCCGGATCACCTCCGTCACCGCCTTCCTCGACCAGGCACCCGAGGGGTTCGAGCCCGCGGCGCACCACTGAGGCGTACCGCGCGGGGACGTCCGGTCCTATGTGCCGAGCGCGGCTACCAGCCGGGAGACGGCGGCGAGGTCGGGCACATCGCGCAGGCAGGCCACGGCCTGCCTGCCCGCGAACTCGCGCTGGTCGTCGGTCACCGCGGGATCGACCGCTGTCCCGGCCTGTACGTGGATGTAGTTCAGGGCCGTGGCGAAGAGCATCGAGAAGGACTCCGGGCCGGTGAGGGCGGCCGGGCCCCCGGCCTCGCGGTAGGCCCGGGCCAGGCGCCGCGCGGCCGCGATGTCCACGTCGTTGCCGCCGGACCAGACGTGGAGGGCGCGCGCGAACTCCCGTTCCGCCGAGACCGGTCCGGCGTTGTCCCAGTCGAGCAGGACCGGACCGTCCCGGCCGACCAGGACGTTCTGCGGCCGGAGGTCGAGGTGCGAGGTCACCAGGCCGCCGGGCGCCGACGGCGTCACCCAGTGACCGAGCCGGGGCACGGACGTGGCGATGAACCGGTCCAGTTCGTCCGACCACGGCAGGCCGGCGTCGTGCACCTTCTTGCGCACGTCCTCCCACTCGGCGTCGTCCGGACACCGCTCGTACCAGTCGCCCGGGGCCTCGACCGCTCCCTCACCGGCCCGGTGGAGCAGTGCCATGGTCCGGCCGAACCAGTCCAGGACGCCGGGGTCGGAGGGGTCGGCCTCGGCGCCGTCGACCCAGTCGTACAGCTTCACCCAGGACCCGCCGTCCGGGGAGTCGACGCGGGAGACGTGTGCGCCGTCTCGGGCCGGGTGGAGGCGGGGTGAGGTGATGCCCTGGTCCGCCGCGGAGTCCCGCAACGCGGCCTCGCGGGCGACCTGGGCCTCGTCGCACCCGAAGAGGAGTTCCTTGACGGCCCGGGAGCAACCGTTTCCGGAGAGTTTCCAGATCTGGCCGAGGGCGCCCCGGGTGACGGGGGTCATGGTCCAGGGGCCGGTGCCGAGGGCGTAGAGATCGGCTATGACACCGGCCCTGTCATCGGATCGGGTGTGGTCGGCCATCGTCCGTCCTCTTCTCGTGGGGCCAGTTCAGGAGCAGTACGTGCAGGGCGTCGATCGCCCTGTCCCAGGAGGCCTGCACGTCACGCGGCGCGCCGAAGGCGCCGGTGGACTCCAGGGCGCAGTAGCCGTGGAAGGTGCTGCGCAGCAGGCGCACGGCGTCGGTGAGGTCCGGCTCCTCCAGGCCGTAGGCGCGGAGCATGCCGTAGGTGACGTCGGCGGTGCGGCGCAGCGCCGGGGAGCCGGTGACGAGCTCCTGGTCGATGCGGATCTGGGTCGCGGCGTACCGGCCGGGGTGCTCCAGGGCGTAGGTCCGGTAGGCGGCGGCGAAGGCTGCCAGCGTGTCCCTGCCGGCCTCCCGCCCCTCGACCGCCTCCGCGATCCGGTCGATCATCTGGCCACCGGCCAGGAGAGCCATGCGGGTCCGCAGGTCCTTCAGGCTCCGGACGTGGCTGTACAGACTCGCGTCCTTCACCCCGAAGCGGCGGGCCAGCGCGGAGAGGGTGACGTGCTCGAAACCGGCCTCGTCGGCGAGATCGGCTGCGGCCGCGACGAGACGCTCGGGGGTGAGACCGGCTCTGGGCATGGGAAGTTCGGGGTTACCTCTCGAAGAGGGCCATGTCGTGGGCGGACACGGCCGGTTGCCGGCGGTGGGTGGTCGGTGTGCCCGAGTCGGTCACATCAGCCGCTCGGCGGCCGGTTCGTCGGTGCACCACCACGACGCGTGCCATCGCCCGTTCCCCCGGTGTCCATCAGCGCAGTTCAGAGGGATCGAGCGTAGTACGGGGCACCGATGGGCGGAGCCGTTTGCCCTCACCTGGGGCGCAGGAGCCGCAGGTCCGTGCCCCACGCGTCCAGGACCTCGTCGTGACCGGCGCGGCGCGCCGCCTCCTCGACACCGGCGAAGAGGGCCCGCTGGGTGGCCGGGTCCCCGTCGGCCAGGACGCGCCGCAGGGCCGGCAGGAGCCGGTCCGCGTCCCACCGGGGATCGCCCAGCTGCTGCCGCTCCAGCTCCCACCGCAGGTACTTGTTGTAGGGCCGGACCCGGCGGTGCAGGGCGAAGAGCACCTCCAGGGCGTACGGAACGGCCTCGGCGGCATCCAGATGACCCAGGTGGGGGCGGTCGTCGCGGTAGCTCTTCAGGGAGCGGTACGTCTGGTTGACGTAGGCGTCGAGCCAGCCGGCGGCGCTGTCCCGGGCCTCGTCGGCGCCGAGTGTCCGTTTCTCGTCGAGGATCTCGGCGATGGTCCCGTCGAGCCGGTCGAACAGCACCTCGGCGTGGACGTAGGAGTACCGCGCGAAGCTGTCCGGGCGGCCGGGCATGCCGCGTGTGCGGAACTCCGCGAGGGTGATGACGACGAGGTCGAGGTGGGCCGAGCGGAAACGGTCCAGTGCGGCGAGGACCGGCACGCTCGCGTCGCGCACGACGACGTGCAGGTCGTAGTCGGAGTGGACCGTCGGCATGCCGGCGTGCACCCGGGAGCCGCTGAGGACGAGCCCGACGACGCCGCGATCGGCGGTCGCCCGAGCGGTGAAGGCGTGCAGCGTCTCCTCGGGGGTCCGGCCGGGGACGGGGGCGTAGCTGTCGCGCACCATGATGATCTCTCCATGCGGAAACGTCCGCGGCGCACGCGCAGGCGGCGGCCGCGGAGACGGAAACGGTTCGCTTCTGCGGCGCCGGGAAGCGCCACCGGAGAGATCACTTCACGGTGCCGAGGTTACGCGTTCAGGCCTGTGGACTCAGCTCGTTGGACAGGCCCGGTGCCGCAGCGGGAGGCCGGCGCGAACTCCCTCGGTCGCCCGACATCCGTAGGGTTACGGGGAAGACGGGGAAGACGGGGAAGACGGGGGCGCGGGGGAGGCGGCATGACGTACGGGGCGGCGCGGCGCGAGGACGAACCCGGCAGCTCAGCCGGCACCCCCTGCAGTGGCGGCCCGCGCGACACGCGCCCGCTGTGGCGGCAGCGCGACTTCGGGATCTTCTGGGTCGCCCAGACCCTCTCCGTGCTCGGCGACTCCTTCGCTCTGATCGCCCTGCCCCTGCTGGTGCTGGAGGCCACGGGATCGGTCGCGCGCATGGGCTTGCTGACGGCCGTGGGAGGGGCGGCGGCGGTCGTGGCGGCGGTGTTCGCCGGGGCGGTAGTGGACCGGGTGGACCGGCGCCGGCTGCTCATCGCATGCGACCTGGTGCGCATGGGGCTCTACGGGCTGATCCCGCTGGTGTGGCTGTTCGGCCCGCAGATCTGGCTGCTGTACGTGGTGCTGCCGCTGTGCGAGGCCGTCGGCATGCTGTTCGCGGTCGGCTACGTCACGGTCGTGCGCGCGCTGGTCGGCACCGGGCAACTCACGGAAGCGAACGGGCGGTTGAACGCCACGGCCGCCGCCGCGGGTGTCCTCGGCCCGCTGTGCGCCGGCCTGGTCGCCGCCTGGTCCGGCCCGGCGGCGGCCGTGGGCGTGGATGCGGCCAGTTTCGGGCTCTCCGCCACCTGCCTGCTCTTCGTCCGCTTCCGCGAGCGTGCCCCCGACGAACGGCAGGACGGGCGCCCCGGCCTCTGGCAGGACCTGCGCACGGGCATCGCCTTCCTCCACGGCCATCCCGTCCTGCGTTCCCTCACCGCTCTCCTCTTCGGCTTCAGCTTCCTCACCCTCGGTCTGAACGACCTGGTCATCTACCACCTCAAGCACGACCTCGGCCATGACGACCGCACGGTCGGCACGGTCATGGCGGTCGGCGCGCTCGGCGCCATCACCGGCGCCCTGCTGGTGGCCCGGGTCCGCCGCCGTCTCGGCTTCGGCCCGACGTGGACCGGCTCGGTCGCGGTGTGCGGCCTGGCGTTCGCCGGTCTCGGCTGGGCCCACGACGTCCCCGTCGTCGCGGCCCTGAGCGCCGCCTTCCTCGCCTGCGCCGGCATGGCGGGCACCTGCTCGATGTCGCTGCGCCAGGAGGTGACCCCCGAACACCTCCTGGGCCGCGTCACCTCCGCGTTCTGGACCCTCCAGTACGCGGCGGCCCCCGTCGGCGCGGCCGTCCTCACCTGGGCCGCGGAGGAGCAGGGCACGACCCCGGTCGCCCTGGTGGCCGGAGCGGCCTGTGTCGCCCTGGCCGCCACGGGCCTGTTCACCCCGATCCGCGGCTCGGGCCGGACCGTCAGCCGTTGATCCCGCTGTAGTGCCGCAGACTCCACCGCCACAGCATCCGCGCCGCCAGGTACGCCAGCAGCCCGAGCAGGGGGGAGGCCGCCGCCACCCAGTACGGGACGCCGGTCGAGTGTCCGTGGCCCGTGAGGACCGCCGCCGGGAAGTAGGCGACGAACGCGAGCGGCAGTCCGTAGGTGAGGAAACCGCCCACCGCCCTGGGCAGGACGTTCAGCGGGTAGCTGCCGAAGGTGCCGAGGAGTTCCTCCAGCCAGCGGCCCCACATGTCGGCGGCCGGGAAGCGCAGGGACGCGCTGGCCACGACCGTGAACAGGGCGGCCTCCAGCAGCATGCCGCCGAGCACGGCCGCGACGAGGTAGGTGACGCGGCCCGTCGTCCAGTCCAGGTCGCTGCGCGAGAGCGCCCCCACCATCAGGCCCGCGGCCACCGTCAGGTCACCGATGGCGTTGGTCGGGAAGAACGCCAGCTGCACCTGGCGGTGGACCGGCATCGGGCGCATCAGGTAGATGTCGATGCGGCCTTCCTGGATCTGCCGGCCGGCCCAGTGCATGCGCCCCAGGAACAGCACGAACAGCCCGTGCGCCAGCATCCGCGTCGCCGGGATCAGCAGCACGTCGGAGCTGTCCCAGCCGCCCATCCCGGCGAACCGCGACAGCAGCACCGTCGCGAACACGATCACCGACACCTGCCAGATCGCCCCGATCGCGATCATCAGCAGGAACTCGGTGCGGTACTCCATCTGCGCCCGGAAGTTGAGCGCCGTCACGCGCCACACGATCCGCAGAGCCTTCCATGACATCTCAGCCTCCCTGCGAGATCACGCGCCGGGCGGCCCGCCGCCACAGCAACCGGGTGAACAACGCCAGCACCACGACCCAGGCTGCCTGCACGGACAGCTGGAACCCGGCGTCGGACAGGGGAATGCGCCCCACGTACAGCGACAGCGGCACGCTCAGCGTGGCCTGGAAGGGGAGGAACGCGCTCATCGTCACGAACCAGTCCGGGAAGAACCACAGCGGCGCGTACACCCCGGACAGCAGGTTCTGGGCGAACATCAGGATGAGCATCGCGGCGGTGTTGCGGACCGTCCAGAAGCACAACTGGTCCAGCACCAGCATGACGTAGTACAGGACCCACTGGCCGAGCAGCATGCTGACCACGAACACCCCGGCCGCTGCGGCCGACGCGGGCGGTTCTACGACGCCCGCGGCCAGGCAGATCACGTACCCGGTCAACGCCCATGCCAGCCCGTACAGTTGCTCGCCGGCGGCCCGCAGGGCGTAGTAGCGCTGCGGCGGCAGCGGCCGCAGGTACCAGTAGACGATGGTGCCGAAGTGCATGTGCTGCAGGACCGTGTCGCGGCCCGCGTACTGGTCCAGCTCCCGCAGCCGGGACGCCAGTACGGCCAGCACGGCGTAGGTGACCGCCTGGTCGCGGCTCAGCCCCGCGGTCGTGCCGGTCTGCGCGTACAGGCCCCTCCACAGCGACCAGACCAGCACCACCTGAACGGCCAGCCGGAGGGCGACGGCGGTCATCCGGGGCGGTGCGTTCAGCTCGCCGAGGGGGGTGACCCGGGCGGCGCGCCAGGCATGGAGCACGGCCACGTCAGATCTCCCCGGCATGCGCGTACGCGGCCCGCATCACGTCCTCGAGGTCCGCTTCGTCCAGGGCGATGTCCGTCACCTCGAACCGCTCGATCACCGCTTTCAGCGCCTGCTGGACGGTGAGCGCGGCGGGCCCGGCGGGACCGAACACGACCTGCGCGCCCGCGTGCCGCAGCAGCGCGGTGCCCGGCGGAGGGACGACCTCGGCGTGCGGATCGGCCAGGGTGGCCCGCACCTGCCACGTCGAGCCGAACTTCCGGCGGATCTCGTCGAGCGAGCCGTCCAGCATCAGCCGGCCGTGGTTGACCAGCACGACCCGCTCGGCGAGCCGCTCGACCTCCGTCATGTCGTGCGTGGTCAGCAGCACCGTACGGCCGCGCTGCTCCACCTGGTGCCGCAGGAACTCCCGCACCTGCTCCTTCACCACCACGTCCATGCCGATGGTCGGCTCGTCGAGGAACACGACCGGCGGGTCGTGCAGCAGGGCGGCGGCCAGGTCGCTGCGCACCCGCTGGCCGAGGGAGAGGTGACGGACCCGGGTGTCCCAGAAGGACGACAGCTCCAGGATGTCGTCGAACTCCTTCAGCCGGGCGGCGTGTTCGGCCTTCGGCACCTCGTAGATGTCCCGCAGGATCGCGAACGACTCGCGCACCGGCAGGTCCCACCACAGCTGGGTGCGCTGCCCGAACACGGCGCCGACGTTGCGGGCGTTGCGCTCCCGCTCCCGGTACGGCACCACGCCCGCGACCCGGGCCTCGCCGGACGTGGGCGTGAGGATGCCGGTGAGGATCTTGATGGTGGTGGACTTGCCGGCGCCGTTCGGCCCGAGCAGGGCGAGGAGTTCGCCCGCGGCCACGTCGAAGGTGATGTCGGAGACGGCGTGCTTGGCCACCCGCTCGGGGTTGACCAGGGACCGGACGGCACCCGTGAAGCCGGGCCGGCGGACGGTGGTGTGGAAGGTACGGGACAGCCCGCGGACCTCGATGGCGACACTCAACTGACCCACCAACTCCCTTGCGGTGAACACAGCAGCGGCCGGTCGGCACGAGGGCCGACCGGCCGCTGATGACACCCCGACACTCTCGGAATGTCGATCAATCGGTCAATCGATTAATCAGTTTCTTACCTGGTGGTCGAGAACACGAACGAGAACTCCGCCGGCTCCGCCTTCAGGAAGTACTGCGGCAGCGGACCCGGGCCGCAGGACTGCGAGCCGATGCCGTGCAGCCCGTGGTCGAGGTTGACCCACACCGTGTCGCCGGCCGCGAGGTCCGTCCGGTGCCGGGCGGCGTCGAGCTGCTCGGTCGTCCAGCGCCGCGCCGTGAACCAGAACTCCGGATCGCCCTCGATCCTCAGACCGCCGAGCTCCACCCACCGGACGTCGGCGCGGGCGCCGTTCTCCTGCGGGCGGACGTACGGCGTCTGCAGCCGGTCCACCGTCGACTGCCAGCGGCCGACCATGGACGCCGTCCTGGTGTCCGGGTACGCCTCGCCGGGACCGCCGCCGAACCACTCCACCCGGTCCGCCTCCGGCAGCCCGAAACGGACGCCGAGCCGGGGCAGCGGCACCGTCCAGTCGCCCTCCGGGGTCACGGACACGGTGAGCCGCAGCCGCTCGCCGTCGGACGTCCAGCGGTACACCGTGTCCAGGCCCACCTCGCGGGCGGCGGGTGCCACCCGGGTCCGCACCGTCAGCGCGTCGTCGCCCGCCTCGACCGAGACCAGGCGGTGCCGCATCCGGTGCAGGCCGAGCGTGCGCCACAGCATCCCGTAGCGGGTGTCCGTCTGCCACTCGGCCCCGTCGTCGTTGTCGGTCGGCGCCCGCCACACGTCCAGCCGCGGCGTCGCGCCGACCTCCACCCCGCCGATCGAGAGCAGCGCGCCGGTGCGGGCGTCGAACCCGGCCGGGCCCAGCGTGATCCGGCCGTCCTCGGCCACGGGCCGGTCGGTCGCGGGGAAGGACGGCAGCGGCCGTGCCCCCGCCGCGAACTGGCCCCAGGCCACGACGTGGCCCTTCGGGGCCCAGGACGTGTCGTCCGCGAGCAGCGCCCGTACCGTCCACTGCCGTTCGCCGCCCCGGCCGTCCACGGGCGGCTCCGGCAGCTTGACCTCGGCGCTCTCGCCCGGCGCGAGCGCCGGCACCGCGAGCGAACCCGACTCGACCGTCTCGCCGTCCACCTGGCACGACCACTCGAAGGCCAGCGCCGACAGGTCCGCGAAGTCCTGCTTGTTGGTGACCCGCACGGCACCGTTCGCGCCGTCGCCCTCGATGTGGACCGGCTCGATGACCTTCTTGTACTCGATCAGGCCCGGCGACGGCGTCCGGTCCGGGAAGACCAGCCCGTCGCACACGAAGTTGCCGTCGTGCAGCTCCTCGCCGAAGTCACCGCCGTAGGCGTAACCCAGCTCGGCGTGCTTGACGCCGTGGTCGATCCACTCCCAGACGAACCCGCCCTGCAGCCGGTCGTACTTCTCGAACAGCTCCTGGTAGTCGGCGAGCCCGCCGGGGCCGTTGCCCATGGCGTGCGCGTACTCGCACTGGATGAACGGCAGTTCGCGGCGCTTGTGGGTGCCGCCGTCGAGCTGCTGCCCGATCTTCTCGACCTCGTCGTGGAAGGCGTACATCCGCGAGTACACGTCCGTGTCGCGGCAGTTCCAGTCGCCCTCGTAGTGCACCAGCCGCTCGGGGTCGCGGTCGTGGATCCACTCGGCCATGGCGGTCAGGCCGCGGCCGGTGCCGGCCTCGTTGCCCAGCGACCAGAACACGATCGACGGGTGGTTCTTGTCCCGCTCGACCATGCGGGCCGCGCGGTCCAGCAGGGCGGGGGTCCAGCGGTCGTCGTCGACCGGGTTGTCCCGCCAGTCCTGCTCGGTGAAGCCGTGGGTCTCCAGGTCGCACTCGTCGATGACCCACAGGCCGTACTCGTCGCACAGGTCCAGGAAGGCCGGGTGCGGCGGGTAGTGCGAGGTGCGCACGGCGTTGAGGTTGTGCCGCTTCATCAGCAGCACGTCCTCGCGCATGGTCTCCAGGTCGAGGGCGCGGCCACGCTCGGGGTGCCACTCGTGCCGGTTGACGCCCTTGAAGAGGACGGCCGCGCCGTTGACCTTGACGAGCCCGTCCTCCAGGACGACCGTACGGAAACCGATCCGCAGCGGCACCCGCTCCCCGTCCGTGGCCAGCACACCGTCGTAGAGCTTCGGCGTCTCGGCGGTCCACGGCTCGACCGTGACCGTCACCGGCTCGCCGGTCGCGACATCGATGTCCAGGGCCGGGACGAGCACCCGCCCGCCGGCGTCGGAGTCGACGCGCAGGGTGCCCTCGCCGGTGGTGTGGTCGTAGGAGGCGTGCACGAAGAAGTCGGCGACGCCGGCCGCCGGGCGGTGCAGCAGCGTCACGTCACGGAAGATGCCCGGCAGCCACCACTGGTCCTGGTCCTCCAGGTACGACCCCGACGACCACTGGTGCACGCGCACCGCGAGCACGTTGCCGCCCGGCTTCAGCAGCTCGCCGACCGCGAACTCGTGCGCCAGCCGGGAGCCCTTGAACTCGCCGAGCTCGGTGCCGTTCAGCCAGACGCGGGCGCAGGACTCGACACCGTCGAAGCGCAGCACCGCCCCGCCGTCCGACGGCCAGTCGGACGGCAGGTCGAAGACGCGCAGGTGGTCACCGGTCGGGTTCTCCGTCGGGACGTGCGGCGGGTCCACCGGGAAGGGGTAGAGGTGGTTGGTGTAGATCGGGGAGCCGAACGCCCCGTCGCCCTGGAGGACCCAGTGCCCGGGGACCGTGACCTCGGCCCAGTTCCCGGCGTCGTAGCCCTCCTCGGCGAACGAGTCGTCCTCGGCGCCGGCCGTGGCGGACAGCCGGAAGCGCCAGCTGCCGTTCAGCGACAGGGACCGCGCGTCCGAGGACGCGTACCAGGCACGGGGCGGCAGGGCACCGCTGCCCGGGGAGACGTCCTCGACGTAGTCGACGGATGGGGTCGTGCGGAAAGACATCGGTCTCCTAGCTCAGCCCTTGATGCCGGTCTGTGCGATCCCCTGCACCAGCCAGCGCTGGAGGAAGAGGAAGACGAAGATCAGGGGCAGGATCGAGATGGCGGTGGCCATGAAGATCAGGTGGTAGTTGACGGTCTGGTTCGTCATATACGACGACAGCGCCACTTGGACTGTCCAGGCACTCGGATCCTGTCCGATGACCAGCGGCCACAGGAAGGCGTTCCAGCCGTTGATGAAGGTGATCGTGGCGATGGCCGCGAAGAAGTTCAGCGAGTTCGGCACGACGACCCGCCAGTACGCGCCCCAGTAGCCGAGCCCGTCCACCCGCGCCGCCTCCTCGAGCTCCTTCGGGAACCCCAGGAAGTACTGCCGGAACAGGAAGCACGTGAAACCACTGAAGAGGCCCGGGATGATGAGACCCCGGTAACTGTCCACCCAGCCGAGGGACGAGACCAGAACGAAGCTCGGCACGAAGGTGACGGCCGTGGGAACCATCAGGGTGGCCAGGACGGCGTAGAACACCTTGTTGGCGTGCCTGTACGGGATGCGGGCGAGGCCGTACCCGGCCATCGAGCAGATCAGCAGGATGCCGGCGGTGTGCAGGACGGCGACGACGACGGAGTTCCACAGGGACCGGGCGAAGTCGACGGTGACGTCGTCGAAGGGTTCGGTGATGTTGCCCCACTGGATGGAGGTGGGGAACCACTTCCACTCCTCGCCCGTGATCTCCGGGTCCGTCATCAAGGCGTTGCGGACGATCAGGTAGAAGGGGATCAGGAACAGGACGGTGGCGACGCCGGTCGCGATGTACAGACCGGTGTTCCCGATGACTCCGCCGCGCTTGACCTTGACCGGCTTCGCGGCCTTGTCGATGTCGGGTGCTGTGATGGTCACTTGGACTCCTCACCCCTTCCGAAGCCCATGATCTTGCCCTGGAGCAGGGTCACGGCGCAGATGAGCAGGGTCAGGACGACCGCGCCCGCGCTGCCCGCGCCGTAGTTCTGGTTCTCGCCGAGGGCCATCTTGTAGAGCTCCACCAGCGGCGGCTGGCCCCACGTGGCCTTGGGCAGCAGGTTGAAGAACTCGTCGAAGGCCTGGTAGGCGGCGACGAGCAGGAGCAGGATCACCGCGGTCGAGGTCGCCCGCAGCTGGGGCAGTGTGATGTGCCGGAAGGTCTGCCAGCCCGGCTTGGCGCCGTCGAGGGAGGCTGCCTCGTACAGCTCCCGCGGGATGTTCTGCAGCGCCGCGATGAAGAGGATCATGTAGAAGCCCGACTGGAGCCACAGGCGGACGGTCACGATGACCAGCCAGTACCAGGGCGGATCGGGGCTGGACAGCCAGGCGATGTTCTCGACGCCGAACCAGCTGAGAACGGTGTTGGCGAGGCCGAAACGGACGCCGTTGAAGATGGACATCTTCCAGATCAGCGAGGCGGCGACATAGCTGACGGCGGTCGGAAGGAAGAACACCGACCGGGCGAACGCCCGCATGAACCGCAACCGGTTGACCAGCAGCGCCAGGCCCAGCGAGAGGGCCCAGGTGGCGGGCACGATGAATGCGGCGAACACGGTGAACGTGACGAGGGAGTTCCGGAAATCCTCGTCCTGCAGGATCGCCGCGTAGTTTTCGAAGCCGACGAACTGGCTGGGTGTGACGGTGAAGCGTGCCTCGAAGAAGCTGAGCCAGACGCTCCAGCCGATGGGCACGAAGACGAAGATCACCAGGCCGATGAGGAAGGGCCCGGTGAAGAGCCAGAAGTTGAAGGTGCTGTTCGCCCTGAGGCCCCGCCGCGGCCGGTCCTTGGAGACCTTGGCCGGGGCGGGGTTCTTGGCGACCCCGCGTGTGGTGGTGGTCGACATGTCGAGATCCGTCCGGCGGTCTATCCGAAGAGCTTCTTGAGCTCGGTGTTGACCTTCTTCTCAGCGGCGGCGAGCTGGGCCTTGGGGTCGCCGTTCTTGCGGACGGAGTTCGCCATGACATCGTTGATCGCGGCGATCATCGCCTGGGTCCAGCCGATGTTGTCGAAGTGGCCGAACTCGTTGAAGAGCTTCACGCCCTCGGCCGGCAGACCGGACTTGAGCTTGGTGGCGGACTGCGCGAGGGAGGTGCGCGGCGGGATGTGGAAGCCGTAGGAGGTGGCGAAGTCCTCCTGGTGCTTCTTCTGGTCGATCCACAGCCACTTGACGTACTCCTTGGCCGCCTCGACGTTCTTGCCCTTGGCGTTGACGAACATCGACCAGCCGCCGTTGTAGACGGACTCCTTGCCGGCGGAACCGACCTTCGGGAAGGGGAAGATGCCGATGTCGTCGCCGAGCGCCTTCTGCATGACCGGCATGGCCCACATGCCGCACCACTGCATCGCCGTCAGGCCCTGCGTGAAGGCCGACGGGTCCCACCAGTCGGCGGGGGCGCCGAGCAGGAGGTCGCCGCTGGTGAACAGGCCGCGCAGCTGCTTGAGGCCGTCGGCGACGGCGTCGGTGTTGAAGGCGGGCTTGTTGTCCGCGGTGAGGGTGTCGGCACCGGCGGACCAGATCAGGTTGTGCTGCACGGGCGTGAGGTCGTTGCCGAGGTAGGCGCCCTTGACCTTGCTGGTCTTGAGCTTCGCGGCGGCCTCGATCAGCTCCTCGAGGGTCTTCGGCACCTCGACCCCCGCCTTCTCGAACATCGAGGGACGGTAGAAGAAGAACTGCGGGTCGTCGATCATCCGGACGCCGTATATCTTGCCGTCGACCGTGTGCGACTTGATGTCGGCCTGGTTGAAGTCGTCCTTGACCGGCTCGATGATGTCGGTCAGGTCGGCCACCTGACCGCTCTTGATGAGCTGGATCTGCGGGTGGAACTCGAAGACGTCCGGCGCGTTCTTGGTGAGCAGCGCGGCGAACAGCTTCTGCTCGAAGTTGGAACCGGTGATCCACTGCGTGGTGACGTTGGCGTCCTTGTACGCCTTCGCGTACCGCTTGACGGCCTGCTCGACGCCGGCCTCACCGTAGGCGTGGAAGTACTGGACGAGGGTGTCACCCGACCCGCCGCCACTGCGCCCGGTGTTGCTGCCGCACGCGGCCAGCCCGCCCGCGGCGGCCAGGCCCATCGCGGCCCGCAGTACGTTCCGGCGGTCCCAGTTCATGTTGCTCGATGCCGACATGCTGACGTCCTTGTCTCGAGTGCGGCTGCGGCTCTGCGGCTCACTGCCTGATGGCTCACGGCCCGGGGGCTCGCGCCAGATGGCTCAAAGAGAGGTGCGGTGCGGGACGCTAGAGCTTCGGCTAAGGCTTCGGCAAGGGGTTGGACGAAGTCTGTACGAAGCGTTGTGTCCGGTTCGCGATTTCGAACAGGCGGGGGGTGCGGAGGAGTTGGTTCCGCCGTCGCGAGATCGCTACGACGGTGGGGCGGTGGTGCGGCTCCTCACGGGTGCGGTGCGTTTGCCGTTCTTCTGCCCGACGGTCTGGAGCGCGCCCTCCAGCGCGAACGTCGCCGCGCCCAGGCACACCGAATCGGTGGGGATCGGGGAGAGGACGATCTCGGTGGCGGCCAGCGGCCGCGGCAGCGCGTGCCGGGTCACGGCCTCGCGCACTTCGTGCAGCAGCGGTTCGCCCAGGGTGCGGGCGACCCAGCTGCTCAGCACGACGATCTCGGGGTTGAACAGGTTCACCAGGTCCGCGACACCGGCGCCCAGATAGCGGGCGGTCTCGTGGACGGCCCGGCGTGCCACCGGGTCGTTTGACGCGACTCCGCGGGCCAGGGCGTCGATGGTCGCCGTCTGGTCGTCCGCGTGCAGCAGCTCGCTGTCGGGGCCGATCTCCCGCAGGTTCAGCATGATGCCGCGCGCCCCCACGTACGTCTCCACGCAGCCGTGGTTGCCGCAGCGGCACAGGCGCCCGTCCAGCACCATCGTGGTGTGGCCCCACTCGCCGGCGCTGTTGCTGACGCCCCGGTGCAGCCCGCCGCCCAGGACGAGCCCGGCTCCCACGCCGGTCCCGAGGTTGACCACCACGGCGTTCCCGCGTCCGCGCGCCGCCCCGAACCACAGCTCGGCGACCGCGCTGGCGCGCAGCGGGTTGTCCAGGTAGAGCGGGTAGGCGATGTGCTCGGTGAGCAGGTCGAGGAGCGGTACGTCGTGCCAGTCCCAGTTGGGCGCGTACTCCGAGATGCCGGTCGCGCGGTCCACCTGTCCCGGCACGCTCACGCCGACGCCGAGCACCCGGGCGCCCTCGATGCCGGCCTGTGTCACCACCGAGCCGACGGCGGTGGCCACGTGGCCCACCACCTGCTCGGGCAGGCTCTCGCTGGGCCGGACGTCCTCCTCGGCGCGGGCCAGCACGTTCAGCCCGAGGTCGAACAGCTCGACATGGACGTACGTCTCGGCGATGTCGACGCCGATCAGCGCGCCCCCCGAGGAGTTGACCGCGACCAGGCCCCGGGGACGCCCGCCCGCCGAGTCCTCGAAGCCGACCTCGGTGATCATGCGGAGGTCGAGCAGTTCGCCGACGAGGGTGGCGACCGTGGCGAGGCTGAGGCCCGTCGCCGCTGCCAGTTCCTGCCGGGAGGTGGGTGACTCCGCGATGATCTGGCGCAGCACCTCGTAGCGGTTCGCGGTGCGGATGTCACGTGATGTGCGCTTCACCGGGGTGCCCCATTCCTTCCCAGACCGGCCGGGCCGGGTCGACGTCGGCACCGGCGCGGCGCAAGGCTATGGGCTGCCGGGACTTTCGACAAGGGGTTTGGAAAGGGGCTTTATAAAGTGCGCGCCCGGGGAGGAGCGGGGTGGCCGGGCATGGCCTGCCCATGATGCCTCAGACCGGTGGCGCCGGTGCCCGGTGTCTCAGTCCCGGTCCTCGACGGCGCCTGCCGGGCAGGCCGCGGCCTCGTCCGGGCGGCTCGCACCGGCGACCGCGGCGGAAAGCTGCTGTTGCACCTGCTGGGGCAGTGTGCTGCCGCGGACGGTGCCCACCAGGTCCTGGGCCAGGTGGTGCAGCTTGGTGTTGGTGTTCTGGGACGTCCTGACCAGCACGCTCCAGGCCGCCTCGGGGGTCAGGTTGAAGGAGGCCATCAGGATGCCGCGGGCCAGGTCGATGGTGGGGCGGGTCTGCATGGCGCGGCGCAGCTGGGCGACTTCGGCGCGGAGGTCCTGGCTGCTCTCCTCCGTTGGGCCGGTGTCGGGCCGGGCCGGGGGCGCGGGGCGCTCCGGCCGGGCGGGGGCCGTGAACAGCTCCCGGGTGCCGGTCAGGTCGAGAAGACGCTCGACCGCGAGCCCGCAGGACGAGATGGTGACCGTCTTGCCCTCGTCGACCGCGCGGGTGTGCAGATCGAGCAGGGTGCTGAGGCCGGAGCAGTCGCAGAACCCGACGGCGTCCAGACGCAGGTCGACGCCGCCGCCCGACAGTGTGAGCATGTCGTACAGCTCGGGCAGCAACCTCCTGCTGCCCAGGTCGAGTTCACCCCACATCGACACGGTCATGCGGTCGCCGTCCGGAACGACGTCCATGGTCGCCATGCAGGGCGGGACCGCCGCCGGCGCACTGTCGCCCGCCGTGGGTACGGCGCCCTCCCGCGGGTGGGGCACCGCAGAGTACGCAGGCTCCGGCATGGCCCTGTTCTCCCTTGCTCTTTCGCCTTGCCTCCGCTTCCAGCGTTGCCCCTCTACCCCATACACGTCAATCGATACATGAAACCAAGTACGTGTTTTTGGGTGCATGAATGTTCGGTCGCTAGAGTGGGCGCATGGATGGAGTGCCCGAGCCACACAGCGGATGGACGTTCCTCACCAACCATGCCCGCGTGCTGGCCGCCATTGCCGACGATCACAACGCTCGTATCCGCGACATCGCGGCCCACTGCCGGCTCACCGAGCGAGCCGTGCAGAAGATCATCGCCGACCTTGAGCAGGACGGATACCTCTCCCACACCCGGGAGGGGCGCAGCAACACGTACCGGATCGACCCCGGCAAGGTGCTGCGCCACCCGGCCGAGGCGGGCCTGACCGTGGCGTCCCTGATGTCCCTGCTCGTCCAGGACGAGGCCGCCCGCGTCACGACCTCCGCCACCGGCGGCCGCCCCCACGCGGCGACCTGACCGACACCCTTCGCCCGGCACCCTGCGTGCCGGCCCGGACGCCCTCCCCACGGCCTCACCGGGGGCGGCCCGCACGTCACCGCCTCCCGACGGCCTGGCGGGAGGATCGCCCGCCAGTCACCGCCTTGCGAGCTACCGCCTGCCCGGAGGGTCACGCGCCTGCCCGGCCGACGGGGCGTCGCCGCCCCCGGACGGTCACCCGGCCGCCTCCGCCAGTACACCCCGCACAAAGGCGTTGGTGAACTTCCCCCGAGGATCCAGCTCCCGCGTCAGCGCCCGGAAGTCGCCGAGCCTCGGGTACAGCCCGGACAGGGCCGAGGCGGGCAGGGTGGATACCTTTCCCCAGTGCGGCCGGGCGCCGAAGGGGGCCAGTGCCGTCTCGACCAGCCGCACCGCCGGCAGAACCGCATCCGTGTCCTCGACCCAGGTGAAGTGCGCCGCGACGGTGTCGCGCCCGTAGGCGGGGCTCAGCCACTGGTCGTCACCGGCGACCGTGCGCACCTCGCAGGTCTGCAGGACCGGGGCGACGGTCTCCCGGATCGCGTCCAGCGCGTGCAGCATCTCCACGGCGTGCCCGCGCGGCAGCAGGTACTCCGACTGCAGCTCCGCCCCGCTGCTCGGGACGAACTCCGCCCGGAAGTGCGGCAGCCGCTGGTGCCACGGCCCCGGCACACCGAACTGCTCGGTGCAGTTGACCGCGGGCATGCCCGGCACCGGGTGCATCTTCTCCGTGGCGGGAGCGGCCCAGGGGAACGCGGGCAGCGGCTGGTCGGTGCGCCGCTTGAGCCACACCTGGCGGAAGCCCGGCTCCCGCCAGTCGGTGAACAGGCTGACGCTGTAGCCCGTCGCCATCACCGTCTCGAACACACCGGAGTCCAGGCCCTCCAGCGGCAATTCAGTGAACACGTACTGCTCGACCTCGTAGGCCGGCTCCAGGTCCAGGGTGAGCGCGGTGACGACCCCGAGCGCGCCGAGTGACGTGACGGCCCCGCCGAACCGCTCCTCGTCCCGGCCTATGGTCACCGCCGAACCGTCGGCCGTGACCAGCTCCACCTCGCGCACGGACACCGAGAGCGGCCCGTTGAGCACCCCCGAGCCATGGGTGCCGGTCGCGACCGACCCGGCCACCGAGATGTGCGGCAGGGACGCCATGTTGTGCAGCGCGAGCCCCTGCCCGTGCACCCGGCGGGCCAGTTCCGCGTAGCGCACACCGCCGCCGACCCGGACCGTCCGGGCCGCCGTGTCGACGTCCACCTCCGGGGGCAGGCCGGCCAGCGACAACAGGACGCCCGCGGGGCCCGGTTCGGCGATCTCGTTGAACGAGTGCCCGCTGCCCAGCACCCGCACCCGGTCGCTGTCCCCGACGATCGTGCGCAGCGCGGCGAGCGAGCCGGGCCGGTGCAGTTCCTTGGCCGCGTAGGTGATGTTGCCCGCCCAGTTGGTCACGGTCCCGTTCATCCACGTCGTCCTTCCCCGAGGCGGCGGGGACCGGGCAGCCCCCGGCCGGAACCTACCCCGGCCCCGTGTCCATTGCCGTCGCCGTCCGGCTCGGCCTACCGTGGGCCATCGTAGAGAGCGGTTTCTACCCCATCCGCTTTCCACCGCGTCCGCTTTCCACCCCGTCCGCTTTCTCCCGTGTCCGCCGAGCCGGAAGGTCACCTCCTTGAGCCAGCGCCCCCAGGCACTGTTCGCCATGGCCGCCGAGAACGTGCCGCAGGTCTTCCCCCCCGACGTGCTGGCGCGGCTGCGCGGGTCCGTGGACATCGAGCCGGGCCTCGTGGCCGAGGACTTCACGGACCGGCGGGTCCTCGGCACGCTGGCCCGGGCCGAGATCCTGGTGACCGGCTGGGGGTGCCCCCGGCTCGACGAGGCGGTCCTCGACGCCGCGCCCCGGCTGCGGGCGGTGCTGCATTCGGCCGGCTCCGTGAAGTCCTTCGCCACACCCGCCCTCCGGGAGCGCGGCATCGCCGTCTCCTCGGCGGCCGTCGCCAACGCGCTGCCGGTCGCCGAGTACACCCTCGCCATGATCCTGCTCGCCGGGAAGGACGTCCTCTCCGCCCGCGACCGGATGCGCACCACCCGCGCCTGCGCCGGCTGGGGCGTCATCCCCGGCATCGGCAACTACGGCCGCCGGGTCGGCGTCATCGGCGCCTCCCGCATCGGCCGCCGCGTCCTCGAACTGCTCCGCCCCTTCGACCTGCGGCCCGTCCTCAGCGACCCGTACGTCGACGAACGGCAGGCCGCGGCGCTCGGCATTCCCCTGCTGCCCCTGGACGAGCTGCTGCGCACGTCCGGCATCGTCACCGTGCACGCCCCCGAGACGCCCGAGACCCACCGCATGATCGGCCGCCGTGAGCTGGCCCTGATGCCCGACGGGGCGGTGCTGATCAACACCGCGCGCGGCGCCCTGGTCGACCACGACGCCCTCGTGGCGGAGCTGCGCGCCGGACGCCTGACCGCGATCCTCGACGTCACCGACCCGGAGCCGCTCCCCGCCGACTCGCCCCTCTACGACCTGCCCGGCGCCTTCGTCACCCCGCACCTCGCCGGCTCCCAGGGCAACGAGCTGGCCCGGCTCGGCCTGACGGTCGCCGAGGAGGCGGAACGGCTGCTGGCCGGGGGGGAGCCGGCGTACGCGGTCGACTGGGCGGCGCTGGAACGCGAAGCCTGACCCGCGGCCTCTGCCGAAAACCATCCCGAACGGGGCATTCCGTCGGCTCGGGGGGACCCGGTACCGGCCGCGTACACCGATGGGCATACCGTGAGGAGTCGTACGTCCGAACCGGGAGGAGAGTCGGGATGGGCAGCCGTACCGCGCTGGTCGAGGATCTGATGGAGCGGTTCCCGCACGTGCCGCGGGAGGCCGTCTTCAAGGAGGACCTGCTCCGCGGCGGCGTCGCCTTCGACCCGTCCGCGCTCAGCGACAACGAGGGCGGCGAGGTCAAGCCGAAGTCGTACTTCATCTTCTCCTTCGACCACGGCACCCTGCCCGAACTGGGCGAGGCCGCGCTGCGCCGCCCGCCGGAGGAGATCATCCTCACCGGCGGCCCATACGACCTGCGCCGCACGGTCGTCTCGGTGCGGGTGAACCCGTCCTCGCCCTACCGCGTCGCGGCGAACGAGGACGGCGTGCTCGGCCTCTACCTCGACGGCAAGCGGATCTCCGACGTCGGCGTGCCGCCGATGCCCGAGTACTACCGGCACACCCTGGCCAACGGGAAGTCGGTCATGGAGGTCGCCCCGACCATCCAGTGGGGCTACCTGATCTACCTGACCGTCTTCCGGGTCTGCCAGTACTTCGGCGCCAAGGAGGAGTGCCAGTACTGCGACATCAACCACAACTGGCGCCAGCACAAGGCGGCCGGGCGGCCGTACACGGGCGTGAAGGACGTCGACGAGGTCCTGGAGGCGCTGGAGATCATCAACCGGTACGACACCGCGAAGGCGTCGACCGCGTACACGCTCACCGGCGGCGCCATCACCTCCAAGCTCCAGGGCCGCGACGAGGCCGACTTCTACGGCATGTACGCCAAGGCCATCGAGGAGCACTTCCCGGGCCGCTGGATCGGCAAGGTCGTCGCGCAGGCGCTGCCCAAGGACGACGTGCAGCGCTTCAAGGACTACGGCGTGCAGATCTACCACCCCAACTACGAGGTGTGGGACCGCCGCCTGTTCGAGCTGTACTGCCCGGGCAAGGAGCGGTACGTCGGCCGCGACGAATGGCACAAGCGCATCCTCGACTCGGCCGAGATCTTCGGCGCCCGCAACGTCATCCCCAACTTCGTGGCCGGCGTGGAGATGGCGGCGCCCTCCGGTTTCACGACCGTCGACGAGGCCATCGCGTCCACCACCGAGGGCCTGCGCTTCTTCATGTCGCACGGCATCACGCCCCGCTTCACCACCTGGTGCCCGGAGCCCACGACGCCGCTCGGCAAGGCCAACCCGCAGGGCGCGCCGCTGGAGTACCACATCCGCCTGCTCCAGGCGTACCGGCAGACCATGGAGGACTTCGGCCTCTCCTCGCCCCCCGGCTACGGCCCGCCCGGCGCCGGCAACGCGGTCTTCTCCGTCAGCTCCTTCATGGACAGCCTGCCGGCCGACGAACCGACCGCCGTCTCATAACAGTTCGATGACGTCGTCGCCCGGGACGACAGGACGTCGAGTCACAGGGCGGCCGCACCCGTATGACACTCCGAGGCCGGAGCCATGGGGGTGCGGCCGCCCTGTCCTGATATCTGAACAGGGCGCTTGTCAGTTGTGTGGGGGCGTGAAAAGCTCTTGCACTGCCGCGAGGTTCCCCCCAACTCCAATGCCGATGTGGTGAGTTGACCTCGCCTGTCCACGCAGGAGACTCATGCCCGACCTGCCGACCCCTCAGGACGCCTCCGAGGCCGCGCTGTTCTCCGAGTGCTGGGACGCGGTCCTCGCGTACGCGGATCTGTGCACGTCCGGTTCCACGGCCGCCGCACAGCTGGGCCGCGAGGCGTTCGCACACGGCATACGCGAGGCCCGCGCCGCCGACACCGGCCCGGTCCGCGGCACCGGCCGCCGCCCGGCCCGGCTGCCCCGCATACCCCTGCTGCTGACCTCCGTACGCACCACCGCCGCGGCCTGGGAGGAGGAGGGGCAGGGCCACAAACTCGACCCCGACCTGCGCCTGTGGCTCAACTCGGACAAGGCCGCCCGCTACACCGGCCCGCCCCTGCAGCGCCCGCTCGCGCTGCGCGGCCTGCGCGACCTCCAGCAGGCGGACGCCGAACTGCTGTGGTTCACCGAGGTGGAGGCACTCCCGCTGCCCCTGGTCGCCGGCCGCCTGGGCCTCGACCCGGCCGGCGCGGCGGAGGAACTCCAGCAGGTGCGCACCCTGTTCCGGGACCGCTGCCACCGCAACCACCTCGACACCCCGATGGACGCCCGGTGCCGCAGCTACGCCCGGCTGCTGGACGCCGTCACCCGCTCCTCCGCCGCCGAGACCCCCGACGACCTCTCCCGGCACCTGGCCACCTGCGTGCAGTGCGCCGAGGCCGCCGCCTGCCTGCGCCCGCACGGCGGAGCCCTGCCCGGGGCACTGGCCGGCGGCGTGATCGGCTGGGGCGGCCTCGCCTACCTGGAGCGCCGCCGCCGCGCCGCCGAGGTGCGGCTCGGCCCCGGCCGCTCCGGCTCCGCGGACACAGCCGCCGCAGGACCGGGGGACGGGGAGCAGAAGGCGCGTGTCGCCCGCAACAGCCTCCTCGTCGCCGCTGTCCTGGTCTCCGTGCTGGCCCTCGGCGTCTCGCTGATGCCCTTCGGCGGCGCCGGCGACGACCTCGGCGCACCCGGGGGCGCCGACCGCCAGCCGGTGGCCGACCCCGCGCCGCCCCTGCCGTCCGCCCCGTCCCTGCCGCCCGCGACCTCGAAGCCGGCCGACCGGACCACCCGGAACTCGAAGCCGCCCGCCAAGCCCGGCGCTTCGGAGGGCAGGGACCGCCACACCGAACCGCAGGGCACCTCCTCACCGACCGCCCGGCCCGAACCCGGCCAGGGCGCGGACCCCGTCTGCCGGGTCGAGTACGACCTGGTCAACCAGTGGCCCGACGGTTTCCAGGCCACCGTCACCGTCACCAGCGCCGAGTCGCTCGACTCCTGGCGCGTCGCCTGGTCCTTCCGGGACGGCCAGCGGGTCGGCCAGATCTGGGACGCCTCCGTCTCCCAGGACGGCTCCCGCGTCACCGCCACCGCCGCCGACTACAACAAGTCGGTCCCCGCGGGCGGCGACCTGGCCTTCGGCTTCATCTCCTCCTGGCGGGGCAAGAACTCACCGCCGTACGACTTCGAGCTGAACGGCCACGCCTGCGCGAAGAGCTGACGAACCACCCGCCGTCAGGCTGCGAGCGGCACTCGCTCGCCCTCTTCCACGCCCCGGTACCGGTCCCAGATCTGGTTCAGCTCGTGCTGGTAGTAGAGCGGGAACAACACGACCACGATGAAGAGGATGAGGCCGATCCAGGGATTGCAGCTCCGCTGCATCCCGGCCGACTGCTGCATCCGGGCAATGCGCAGACCGGTGTTGTAGACCGACACGAAGGGCGGAACGATCACCAGCCAGCCGACGGTGACGGCCAGCACGGCCAGTGCCGGGTTGACCTCGATCCGGGAATCGAATTCCCGGGCCTCGCGGTTCACTTTGTAGTACCAGACCAGGTGGTAGATGCCCAGTGTGATCAGCGGCCAGATCAGCCACACGAGAATGATGTTGCGGGTCTTGCCTGCGCGACCTGACATGCTGCACCTCCCGTGATTCCAGTGCACCACGTCCGGCCACGACGTGCGCGACGGGCGGAGAAGGCGTCCCCGGCGGCCTCGCGAGGCGGGCTTAATTCCGTGGCGCCCGACGGGCGTACGCCTCTAGGGTGGGGGCGAATCGCGCGGCGGCCTGTTGCTGCCGCCGTCGGCTGTGTGACGAGCAGGAGGTGTGATCGATGGCTGTCTCTGAGATGGGCGCTGCCCGCATCCGGAAGTTCATCAAGTCCACCTCCGTGGCCTCCGGCTGACCTCCTACCCTCAGCGCCTTAGAGCGCGGTGCCGGGGCCACCCCTTGTGAAGGGTCACCCCTTGTCTTTCTCTTCTCTCCCGGGTTCGTCCTCGTCCACCTCGCATCCGCTCGAGCCGTACGGCTGGGACGCGGGCTGGGAGGCCGAGTTCGCCCCGTACGCGGCCGAAGGGCTGCTGCCCGGCCGGGTCGTCCGGGTCGACCGCGGGCAGTGCGATGTCGTCACCACCGGCGGGCTGCTGCGCGCCGACACCGCGTTCGTCACCCCGCACGACCCCCTGCGCGTGGTCTGCACCGGCGACTGGGTCGCCGTCGAACCCGGCGGGAACCCGCGCTACGTCCGCACCTACTTGCCGCGGCGCACCGCCTTCGTCCGCTCCACGTCCTCCCAGCGGTCCGAGGGGCAGATCCTCGCGGCCAACGTCGACCACGCCGTCATCGCCGTGTCCCTCGGGGTCGAGCTGGACCTCGGCCGCATCGAGCGCTTCCTCGCGCTCGCCTGGGAGTCCGGGGCCCAGCCCGTCGTCGCCCTCACCAAAGCCGACCTCGTGCCGGACGCCGTGACCCTCTCGTACCTCGTCCAGGACGTGGAGACGACCGCCCCCGGTGTGCCGGTCGTGCCCGTCAGCTGCGTCGAGGATGGGGGCGGGCTCGACGTGGTCGCCGCGATCGTCGGCGGGGGGACGTCCGTGCTGCTCGGGCAGTCCGGCGCGGGCAAGTCGACCCTCGCCAACGCGCTGCTCGGCGAGGACGTCATGGACGTCCAGGCCACCCGGGACGTCGACGGCAAGGGCCGCCACACCACGACCACCCGCAATCTGCTCGCACTTCCGGGCGGCGGTGTCCTGATCGACACCCCCGGCCTGCGCGGCGTCGGCCTGTGGGACGCCGAGACCGGCGTTTCTCAGGTGTTCTCCGAGATCGCGGAGCTGGCCGAGCGCTGCCGCTTCCACGACTGCGCCCACGAGGCCGAGCCGGGATGCGCGGTACTGGCCGCCATCGAGACCGGTGAGCTCCCGGAGCGGCGGCTGCAGAGCTACCGCAAGCTCCAGAGGGAGAACCAGCGCATCGTCGCCAAGACCGACGCCCGCCTCCGGGCCGAGATCCGCAAGGACTGGAAGCGGAAGGGGGCGATCGGCAAGGCCGCGATGGAGGCGAAGCGGGGACCGCACCGGCGCTCCTGACCCGTCCGTCCGGCCGCCCGGCCGCCGGTCCGATCGCGGTGTCCGATTTCCGCCAGCGGCCGCCCGGCCGACGGCGGACACTGGACGGGTGATGGACCAGGGAACGGACGAGGACACCAGGTACGAGGCCGTACGCGGCCGCGACGCCCGTTTCGACGGCGTGTTCTTCTTCGCCGTCGAAACGACCGGCATCTACTGCCGGCCGAGCTGCCCCGCGGTCACCCCGAAGCGGGCCAACGTACGGTTCTTCGCCACGGCCGCCGCCGCGCAGGGCTCGGGCTTCCGGGCCTGCCGGCGCTGCCGCCCGGATGCCGTGCCCGGCTCCGCCGAGTGGAACGTCCGCGCGGACGTGGTGGGCCGGGCCGTGCGGCTGATCGCCGACGGCGTGGTCGACCGGGAAGGCGTCGCCGGCCTCGCCGGACGCCTCGGCTACAGCGCACGGCAGGTGCAGCGGCAGCTCACCGCCGAACTCGGCGCCGGGCCGGTCGCCCTCGCCCGGGCCCAGCGGGCCCACACCGCACGCGTCCTGGTGCAGACCACCGAGCTGCCGATCACCGAGATCGCGTTCGCGTCCGGCTTCGCCAGCGTGCGGCAGTTCAACGACACCATCCGGGCGGTGTACGCGTCGACCCCGAGCGAGCTGCGCGCCGCCGCGCCCAAGGGCGGCCGGGGCCGTCGTACCGCCACCCCCGACGCAGGGATCCCGCTCCGGCTCGCCCACCGCGGCCCCTACCAGGCCGGATTCGTCTTCGACCTGCTGGAACGCGAGGCCGTGCCCGGCATCGAGGACATGAGCGGCGCGCCCGGCACCCGCACCTACCGGCGCACCCTCCGCCTCCCGTACGGCACCGGCATCGTCGCCGTCGACGAGCGCCCGGGCACCGCCCGGACCGGGTCCGGCGCCCACCCGGGCGGCTGGCTCGACGCCCGGCTGCACCTCACCGACCCGCGCGACCTCACCACCGCCGTCCAGCGGCTGCGGCGGCTGTTCGACCTCGACGCCGACCCCTACGCCGTCGACGAGCGCCTCGCCGCCGACCCGCGGCTCGCACCCCTGGTCCGCGCCCGGCCCGGGCTGCGCTCACCGGGCACCGCCGACCCGCAGGAACTCGCGGTGCGCGCCCTGACCGGGCGCACCGAGGCGGAACGGCTCGTACGCCGCTACGGCAAGGCCCTCGACGCCCCCTGCGGCAGCCTCACCCATCTGTTCCCCGAGCCGGCCGTGCTCGCCGGGGCCGAACCCGGCGGCACTCTCGGCGCGCTCACCGCCGCCCTCGCCGACCAGGCCGTGCGGCTCGACCCGGGCGCCGACCGGGACGACGCACAGGACGCCCTGCGTGCCGTGCCCGGCCTGGACGCCCGTACGGTGGCCGAGATCCGCACCCGCGCCCTCGGCGACCCGGACGTCGCGCCGCCCGGCCATGACGTCCCCGACCACTGGCGCCCCTGGCGCTCGTACGCCGTGAACCACCTGCGCGCGGCAGGGGAGTGGGAGTTGTGATGACCGGCCCGACCTACTGGACGAGTGTGACCGGCCCGCTCGGGCCGCTGCTCCTCACGGCCGCCCCGACCGGGGAGCTGACCTCCCTGTCCGTGCCCGGCCAGAAGGGCGGACGAGAGGTGCGGGACGACTGGCGGCGCGACCCCGGGCCCTTCCGGGAGGCCGAGGAGCAGCTCGCCGCCTACTTCGCCGGGGACCTGAAGGAGTTCCGCCTGGCCTGGCGGACCGAGGGCACCGCCTTCCGCGAGAAGGTCTGGGCCGCGCTGGACGGCATCCCCTACGGCTCGACCACGACCTACGGCGAGATCGCCGCGCGCATCGGGGTGCCCCGGGCGGCCGTGCGGGCCGTCGGCGGTGCGATCGGCGCGAATCCGCTGCTGGTGGTCCGTCCGTGCCACCGGGTGATCGGGGCGGACGGCGCGCTGACCGGCTATGCGGGGGGCCTGGACCGCAAGGTGCGGCTGCTGACGCACGAGGGTGTGCTGCCGGCGTAGGACGCGGCCCGGGGGCTCAGCCCCAGAGGACCGCGCCCACCCAGGCCGCCGCGATCAGCTGGCAGGTGAACAGTTCGGCCAGGATGCCGGAGCCGCCCGCGCGCATGACCGTGCGCAGGGCGGCGACCGCGTCCGCGTGACGGCCCAGACGGACCCGCTCGAAGAGGTAGACACCGGCCAGGAATCCCGGGATCGCGCCCAGCACGGGCACCAGGACGAATCCGAGCAGGGAGCCGGCTCCGGCGCAGGCCAGCATGCGGAGGGTGGTGGCGTTCATCCGCAGCCGCCGGGGCGGCAGCGCCCAGCGGGCGCCCTGGGAGACGAGCAGCAGCACCGTGGCCCCGACCAGTACCCACCAGGCGACGGGCTGCGGATCCTTCAGCGCCCACCACATGACCGCGGCCCACACCAGCAACGATCCCGGCATGGCGGGCAGCAGCACTCCGCACAGCCCGAGCAGGATGACCAGCCCGACCAGCAGGAGGTCCCACACTCCCATCTGACCAGCCTGCCGGAACACGCGAGAACGCGCAGGTCAGAAGCGTGTCCGAGGCCCAGACCCGCAGGTCAGCCGCCCGCCGCCCGCCCGGCCCGCGTTTTCGCATGACCGTTCTACGGCTCACCCGACGTGCCGTTCACCGCCCCGGGACGGGCCGGTTTTTTCCACAAGCCCCGTTTTCATCCGGCTCGTGCGGTGGACAATCAGGGCATGAGTCAGCAGGGGGGAAGGCCCACCGGTCCCGAGGACGACTGGTGGAGGGAGTTGTACGACGACTCCACCGACGACACGGGCCCCACACCGGCACGCGACTCCCTGGACGACCGGTTCGCGTCGGCGTCGGGAGCGGTGGCGGACGGGGCGGACAAGCGGACCGCTTCCCCGGACCGGCCGGCGGGGCGGCCCTCGGGCGCCGAGCCGACGGTCCCGGCGCCCCGGACCGGAGCCGACGACGTACGGGAGACACCCCGCCCGAACGGCCTGCCCGCGCAGCGAGCCCCCTGGGAGCCGCCGCCGGCCCGGCCCACCGGCCCCGTGAGCTTCCCGACCGCGGCGAAGCCGCCGGAGCACACCGGGCAGCCACCCGGCCGCACGCCCATGACCGGGCACCCGGGCGACGCGGCCCCGCCGACGGGACCCCGTACGCCGCCGGACGCGAGCCCCTCGGCCGCCGACTCCGGCAGGCATGCGGGCGCGGGGCAAAGTGGCGAGCCGTCGCCCTCACCCGGCCCGCGTGGGCCTTCGGACGCACCCCCGGGCGTCGTGAGCCGGTCGGCTGCCGACCCCGGTAGGCCTCCGGGCGCGGTGACAGGTGGCGGGCCCACGCCCCCAGCCGTCCCTCCCGCGCCGTCGGACGGGCGCCCGGGTGTCGCGAGTCCGTCGGCCGCCGGCCCCGGCAGGTCTTCGGCCCCGGTGACAGGCCCAGCCGTCCCTCCCGCGCCCTCGGACGCCGCACGCCCTTGTGTGGCCGATCCCAGCAAGCCCTCGGGTGAGCGGTCCGGTGACGTGTCTCCGCCCTCGGCCGGCCCTCGTACGCCCCCGGCGAGCCCCGGGCAGCCCCCCGCCCCGGCCGTGCCCGGCTCCCGGCCGGCTCCGGTTCCCCCGCCCCCCACGGCCCCTCCGGCCTGGCCGGCCGTGGCCGCGGACTCACCGGGGAATCCCACACCTCCGGCCCCGGCCTCCGAGCCGGGCGGGCCCGGGAGGACCCCGTATCCGGCCCCGGCCGACCGGCCACCCGTGCCGCCGCGACCCGCCGGGCCGCCCCCGTCCCCGGGTGACCAGCCGCCCCGGCCTCCCGCCCCTGGCACCGAGCCGTCGAGCCGGGCTGATCAGGCGCCCGAGCCGTCGGGCACGCCCGTCACCGACCCGCCGCCCGACGGGCCCGGCTCCCGGATCGAGCGCCCCGCGCTCGCACCCGGCGCCCGTGATCACGTCGGCACCCGGCCGCCCACGTACGACGCCGAACCCACCGCTCTTCCGGCCGCCGATCCGGACGATCTCGACGACCTCGTGGCGGACACCGTGCTGGACGGGGCCCGGTACGGGGCCTGCACGTTGCGGGCCGTCTCCGTGCGGGGGGACTCCGCGCGGTACCGGGGCGAGCCCCGCAGGGACGCGCTGCTCACCGCCCGGTTCGGCACGGGGGAGCACGCGCTGCTGCTGGTCGCGATGGCGACCGGGGCCCGGGCCACGCCGGGCGCGCACCGGGCCGCCGCCGAGGCCTGTCACTGGATCGGGCGGGCCGTCGGCCGCAGCCACGCACGGCTGGTCGAGGACATAAGGGACGGCCGCCGCGGCGACCTGAAGTCCGGGCTGCACCGCCTCACCGACCGCAGCCTCGGCAAGCTCCGGGCCAGCGCCTCCGAGCAGGGCGTCGACCCCGGGGAGTATGCGGCCAGCCTGCGCTGCCTGCTGCTGTCGGCCGACCCCGAATGCCGTACGCGGGTGTTCTTCGGAGTCGGGTCGGGCGGGCTGTTCCGGCTGCGGGAGGGCGAGTGGCAGGACATCGAGCCGCAGGTCGCCGAAGTCAAGGGCGAACCCGTCCTGGGCTTCGGCTCGCCGCCCTCCGAGACGCCCGAGGGCGACCGGCTCACCATGGACCTGGGCATCCCCACCCCGCCCAGCCCGTACGAACCGGCCCCGGAGCCGCCCCGCGAGCCGTTCCGCTTCCGGACCTCCGTCGCCCGCCCGGGTGACACGCTCCTGATGTGCAGCGGCGGCCTCGCCGACCCCCTGCGCGGCGAGCCGGAACTGGGCGAGTACCTCGCCGAGCGGTGGTCCCGCCCCGAGCCGCCCGGCCTCGCCGCGTTCCTCGCCGACTCCCAAGTACGGGTCAAGGGTTATGCAGACGACCGTACGGCCGCCGCGGTGTGGGAGGCGTGAGCGCTGCCCGTGTGACTTGATGGAACCCGGAGGGATCCCAGGAGACCGAAGGGGCAGACGAGAACCATGGCCAAACAGAACGTCGCGGAACAGTTCGTCGACATCCTGACCCGCGCCGGAGTCAAACGTCTCTACGGCGTCGTCGGCGACAGCCTCAACCCCGTCGTCGACGCCGTCCGCCGGAACTCCGCCATCGACTGGATCCACGTCCGGCACGAGGAGACCGCCGCCTTCGCCGCCGGCGCCGAGGCGCAGATCACCGGCGCTCTCGCGGCCTGCGCCGGCTCCTGCGGACCCGGCAACCTCCACCTCATCAACGGCCTCTACGACGCCCACCGTTCCATGGCCCCGGTCCTCGCCCTCGCCTCGCACATCCCGTCCAGCGAGATCGGCCTCGGCTACTTCCAGGAGACCCACCCCGACCGGCTGTTCGCCGAGTGCAGCCACTACAGCGAGATGATCTCCAGCCCGCAGCAGATGCCGCGGCTGCTGCAGACCGCCATCCAGAACGCCGTCGGCCGCAGCGGCGTCAGCGTCGTCACGCTGCCCGGCGACATCGCCGACCTGCCCGCCCCGGAGAAGGCCGCCGAGACCGCCCTCGTCACCTCCCGGCCCTCGGTCCGACCCGGTGACGCCGAGATCGACCGGCTCGTCGAGATGATCGACGACGCCGGCAAGGTCACCCTCTTCTGCGGCAGCGGCACGGCCGGCGCGCACGCCGAGGTCATGGAGTTCGCCGGGAAGATCAAGTCCCCGGTCGGGCACGCTCTGCGCGGCAAGGAGTGGATCCAGTACGACAACCCCTTCGACGTCGGCATGAGCGGGCTCCTCGGCTACGGCGCCGCCTACGAGGCCACTCACGAGTGCGACCTGCTGATCCTGCTCGGCACCGACTTCCCCTACAACGCCTTCCTCCCCGATGACGTCAAGATCGTCCAGGTCGATATCCGGCCCGAACACCTCGGCCGCCGCTCCAAGCTGGACCTCGCGGTGTGGGGCGACGTACGGGAGACGCTGCGGTGCCTGATCCCGCGGGTGCAGGAGAAGAAGAACCGCCGCTTCCTCGACCGGATGCTGAAGAAGCACGCCGACGCGCTGGAGGGGGTGGTGAAGGCGTACACGCGCAAGGTCGAGAAGCACACGCCGATCCACCCCGAGTACGTGGCGTCCGTGCTCGACGAAGTGGCCTCCGACGACGCCGTGTTCACCGTCGACACCGGCATGTGCAATGTCTGGGCCGCCCGCTACATCTCACCCAACGGCCGCCGCCGCGTCATCGGTTCCTTCTCCCACGGCTCGATGGCGAACGCGCTGCCCATGGCGATCGGCGCCCAGTTCACCGACCGCAAGCGGCAGGTCGTCTCCATGTCCGGGGACGGCGGCTTCTCCATGCTGATGGGCGACTTCCTGACGCTGGTGCAGTACGACCTGCCCGTGAAGGTGGTCCTGTTCAACAACTCCTCCCTCGGCATGGTCGAGTTGGAGATGCTGGTCGCCGGCCTCCCGTCGTACGGCACGGCCAACAAGAACCCCGACTTCGCGGCCGTCGCCCGCGCCTGCGGTGCGTACGGGGTGCGCGTCGAGAAGCCCAAGGACCTCGCCGGGGCCCTCAAGGACGCCTTCAAGCACAAGGGACCGGCCCTCGTCGACGTCGTCACCGACCCCAACGCGCTGTCCATCCCGCCGAAGATCAAGGCCGAGATGGTGACCGGCTTCGCCCTGTCGGCCTCGAAGATGGTGCTGGACGGCGGGGTGGGCCGGATGCTGCAGATGGCCCGCTCCAACCTGCGCAACGTGCCCCGGCTCTAGCTGTAGGGCGTCCAGGCGCGTGCGGAGATGTCGTACACGTAGCGGGACAGCCCCTTGATGCCGCTGGTCCGGAACGGGCGGCCGTCGTCGTCGATCCGGACCGTGCCCGTACGGCCCTGCGAGGACCAGTCCAGCTCCAGGTACCAGCGGCAGTCGCACCCTTGGGTCCTGGCGTTGATCAGCAGCACCTCGGGGTCCCGCGCGGAGACGCGGTAGGGCATGCTCACCGCCGGGATCGGCGTGCCCGTGTCGCTCCCGGCGACCGCGCGGGCGATGGGGCGGTCCTTGTCCAGGTTCACGTCGAAGGAACGCGGGGTGATGGAACCGCCGCAGCCCCGGTTCATGGCGTAGGCCTTGCCCTGCGCCGGGGCCGTTCGCCCCACCACCCGTACGCGCAGTGCCTCCAGTACGACAGCCGTGTCCGTTCGCCCCTGCACGGTCAGTTGTACGAGCGTCTCGCCGCCGTGCACCGCGTTCTGTGAGGCGGCCCAGACCCCCGCGTCCTGCGGGACGGGCGGCGGTGGCACCTGCCCGGGCGGCTTGGCGACGACGTAGTCGTGACCGCAGCCGAGCTTCCAGGCCTGGGAGTCGGCCGACCAGGTGAGGGGCGGGGTGGGCGTGGAGCCGCCGGTGGGCGGGGTGGTGCGGGGGGAGGGTGACGGGGAGGGCTTCAGCTGCTTCGGGGTGGCGGAGGGAGAGGACCGCCGGGGACTCGGGGAGCCGCCGCTCGGAGTGGGGGAGGCGTCGCGCCGGTCCGGTGCCTTGGTCTCCGTCATGGCGGAGGGGGCCGGACCGGCCGCGTCGGCCCGGTCGCGGGGTGGCGTACGCCGCCCGTCCGGCAGCGCGGCGAGGCTGCCGAGTGCCGCGAGCACCGCGCAGGCGGCGGCCAGCCCGACCGCGACGCGTCTGCGGCGGTACCAGGGCCGGCGGGGGAGCGGGGGGTCTTCCTCAGGGGCGTCCGCGGGGCCGTCCACCGCGTTGGACACCGAGTCGTCCACCGCGTCCGATACCGGGTCGTCCACCAGGTCGGACACCGGACCGTTCGTCAGGCCGTCGACGGTGTCCGGTGCTTGCTCCGGTTCGTCCGCCCCGGTGGCGACCTCACCCCCCTGCGCCGTACCGGACGTACCGGCCGTGCCCGCCGTCCGGGGCCGCTGCCGCGCCGCCACCGCCAGGAGCCAGCGGCGGTGCAGCTCCAGACGTTCCTCCGGGGACGCCCCGCACAGGGCGGCGAAGCGCTCCACGGGCGCGAAGTCGACGGGGACGGCCTCGCCAGCGCAGTAGCGGTGCAGGGTCGAGGTGTTCATGGCCAGACGCCGGGCCAATGAACCGTAACTGCGGTCCGTGCGCTCCTTCAGCGTCCTCAGCAGCGCCGCGAACTCCCCGACGTCGTCGACGTCGCTGTGTGCCGACACCGTTCCCCCGTCCTCGTAGGTCCGACCCGGCCCGGAACGGCATCCCAGGCACCCCATGTACCTGCACGTCAGACGGGCTGGGATGGTTCCACCGTGCCCGATCGAATGCCGGCTGTTGCGCCCGCCCGGTGTGACCGCTGATGCTTTTGGTGTCGCACCGAGCAGGTCCGGGCCGACCAGCCGGCCTCGCGGCGGCATCCGGCATCCATGCCTTCGGCATTTCATCCACGCACTCATCCACGGGGGAACACCCATGCCCAAGCACATCCGAGCCAGCGCGCTCACCGCACTCACCGTCGCCGCCCTCGCGGCGGGCACCGTCCTCACGGCACCGGCCGCCGGCGCCGCGCCGAAGGCCGCCGCTCCCAAGTTCCTGTCGGCGTCCCAGCTGCCGCCGCACCCGACCTCGGCCTGGACCGCCGGCCCGGTCACCGAAGGGTTCCCGGAGGGACTCGGCTTCTGCGTGAGCACGGAGGGCGTGCCCTCCTACGACTACCGGCACCGGGAGTTCCGGACCGACCTGGACACCGGCGCCGTGCAGCTGACCGTCGTGGCGGACACACCCGCCCTGGCCAAGGCCCTGGCGAAGCACTACGACGACCTGATCCGCACCTGCGCCGACCGCATCGAGAAGAACGACCCCGACGTCGAGGCCGAGGGCCGGGACTACGGCACTCTGCCGGTCGAGGAGGGCGCCCGCGTCCGCGGCCTGCACACCGAGACGTCCTGGGGTGCCACGGACATCTCGCTGCTGTCCGTCGGGCGGGACGGCAGGACCGTCACCGTCGTGCAGTGGGGCCAGATGGGCGACTTCGACGACGCCCCCGTGGCCGCCTTCAAGAAGACGACGACCACCGCCGTCAACAAGCTGTACTGACCGCGCCCGACGGAAGACCGGGGCCGTCCTCCCGCCACGGGGGTGGGGGAGGACGGCCCCGTACCGGTCTCGGCGGATGTCAAGACCGTCGTACTTCGGCCAACTTCACCGAAGCGCCGCGCACGGGGGCCCGTCGCCCCAGCCGTTCACCGCGTACGCAGGGATCGGCAGCCGGCCATCGGCCCATCGGCCGATCTCCGGCGGTCAGGATCCGCCCGGGGACCCGGACCGGCTACCCTCTTGTCCCCCTCCCCGCCACCGCCGTGCCGCTCAGCGGCCCGCCGCCCGGGCCGCCCGCCCCGCTCCCGTGGCCGAACACCCGGTCGTTGACGATTCGACATGACTGCCGCGTTCGCGATGGGGCATGGATCCCCGTGAACGTGTTCGAGCAGGAGGGGAACCGACATCGGCGCGCGGGCGGGGGTCATGGAGAGGCAGGCACGACGAGGCGGTCCCATAGCGATCGGGGGCTTCTCGGCGAAGACGGTGGAGGACAGGACCGACGACGTCACGGAGCGGGAACCGGCGCCGCAACTGCGGCGCAGACTGGGGCGGGCGGACCTGCGGGCCGTCCCGGAAGCCCGCAGGGCCCTGCGGGAACTGCTGGGGCAGTGGGGGAAGCAGGGGCAGTCGGACGTGGCGGAACTGCTCACCAGTGAACTCGTCACCAACGCGATCGTCCACACCGACCACGACGCGGTCCTCACGGCCACCGTCGGTCCCCGCGGACTGCGGGTGGAGGTACGGGACTTCGTGGCCCGCAGGCCCCGGCTGCGCGTACCGGTCGCCGACGACGGTACGAACGGCAGGGGCCTGTTCCTGGTGCAGTCCCTCGCGGACGCCTGGGGGATCCGGCCGCACGGGGTGGGCAAGGCCGTCTGGTTCGAGCTGGAGGCCGGGGCGGCGTGAACGCCGAAGGGGCGCGGCCCGCAGGCCCCGCCCCTTCGCCTCCCCCGCCGCGGTCCGGTCAGCCGAACTGCTGCTCCAGGTCCTTGAGCTTGCGCTCCAGGGAGTCCAGACGCGGCAGTGCCATGGTGTCGTCCTCGGCGGTGAGGTCGACGGTCACCGGGTCAGCTCCTTTGCGCACCGGCTGCAGGGAGGGACGCGAGCGCACGGGCAGGGGCTCCGGCGCGGATATGGCAGGCTCCGCGGTGACCTGTGAGGAGCCGCGCTCCACCTGCACCTCCAGCTGCCGCCCGGCACCCCGGCCGAAGTGTCCGCGGTGGCCGCGGCTGATCGCCTTCAGCTGGGCCCGCTCCACACGCTGCTGGTCGCGCCGCCGCTGCCGGGCCTCTTCCTTCTTGCGCATGTCGTCGCGCACCTCGTCGACGGCCTCGTCCAGGCTGCGCACACCCTCCAGGAGCATCAGCGACCAGGCGCGGTAGGTCTCCCGGGGGGCCCGCAGCCAGCGCACCATGCGGATCTGCGGCAGCGGGCGGGGCACCAGGCCCTGCTCCCGCAGGGCGGCCCGGCGGGTCTGCTTCAGCGCGCGGTCGAAGAGCACCGCCGCCGACAGGGACATGCCTGCGAAGAAGTGGGGAGCACCCGCGTGGCCGACGCCCCGGGGCGCGTGCACCCAGTTGAACCAGGCCGCAGCGAAGGCGAACGTCCAGACCAGTATGCGGGAGCCGAGCGCGGCGTCACCGTGGCTGGCCTCGCGCACCGCGAGGACGGAGCAGAACATCGCCGCGCCGTCCAGGCCGAACGGGACGAGGTACTGCCAGCCGCCGGACAGTCCGAGGTTCTGTTCGCCGAAGCCGACCAGGCCGTGGAAGGAGAGCAGGGCGGCGACGGCCGCACAGCAGAACAACAGGAGGTAGGAGAGGGTGCCGTAGACGGCTTCCTTGCGTCTGCGGCGTTCCTCGCTGCGCTCCCAGGAGTCGTCCGCGCTCGTGTCCTTGACCGAGGAGCGCTTGCCGCGCGCGAGCACCGCTACCGCCGCCAGCATGCCCAGGAGAAGCACGGCGCCCGGAAGCAGCCAGTTCAGCGATATGTCGGTCAGTCTCATCTGGGTGGTCCCTTGCATTGGGATAGGGCGTAACGCCCGCCATAGTGGCCCAATCCCATCGGCCCTCAGGGGGTTTCGGGGCAAGAGGCCGCCAAGGAAGTGCAAGGGAATATTCAGGGCGGCGTTCTGCTCGAACTGCCGCTTGAGGGGCGGGAGTTGAGTTCGAATAAGACTACCCGTACGAGTGGTTCTCCGGATAGTTCCCGTGACACGTGAGGAGGGTTTGAATCGCCGGTGGGCCTGCGGGTGTCCGGTCCGCGATGATCTTAAGGGACGGCGGGAGCGATCGGCCCCGCGCGGACGTCAACTGGCCGTGGCCAGCAGCTTGGTGACCCGGTCCGTGTCGCAGGTGCGCGGGCAGGTGGCGCAGGTGTCCTCCGGGCGCAGCGTGTAGAACATGCAGCAGCTCGCGCGGTCCCGGGTGAGCAGCGGCTCGCCGCCGGGGCCGGTCAGCTCCCGGAACGCCGCTGTGCCGACGTACGGCTTGGTCGCGCCCGGCAGGAGCAGCTCCAGCTCGCGCATCGCGCGCCGCTCCTCGATCTCGCCGAGCAACTGGGCGATGTACCAGACCCCTTCGACGATCTCGTCCGTCGCCATCCCCCACAGGGCGCGTCCGCGGCGCCGCATCCGGGGGCCGAAACCGGCCAGGACCGGCTCCAGGTGCTCGGCGACCGCCGACCGCACCTCCGCGCGCAGCGCCTCCTCGTCGGGGACGACCCGGGCGCCGGGCAGCCCGGCCGCCTCGTCGCCGGGCAGGCAGGCGAAGCCGGCGGGACGGACGGCCAGGTGCCCGAGGGCGTGGCCCGGGGCGGTGCGGTCGTACGAGACGTGGGTCACGGGGTAGCGGGGGACCCGGCGGTGCAGGAACCACGGCACGGTGATCAGCAGGCAGGCGGGCCAGGCGTAGCGGTGCAGGCCGAAGGTGGCGACGACGTCGGGGCGGGCCTGCCGGCCGTAGTCCCGCTGGATCTGGTCCACGTCCCACGCCAGGAAGCGGTCGAGGGCGGGTCCTGCGGCCGCGAGGTCGGCGGCGGAGGTCCAGCCGCCGCCGTGCGGGGTCTCCTGCCCGGCGTCCAGCTCGGTGACGGCCAGCCCCGGGAGGACCTCGGCCAGGCGTGCGTAGGCGCCGGAGACGGCCGAAAGGGGCGCAGGCATGTGATCACCGATCCGTCGGAGTGAAACGGGGCTCTTGAAGGTAAGCCTAACCTTACTAGCGATCTCCGGAAACTTGATCGGGATTTGAACTGGGGGCCGGGGCGCTTATGGTGCTTGACGGACGAGTAACAACCCGCCGCAATGACCCCAAGTACCGATACGTCCGGAGGAGGACCCGTGAGGCAGGGAGCGCAGGGCTCCGCGGACACGGGGACTCCGTGGGCGGCAGCGGCAGCGGCTGCAGCCGGACCGGCCGGGCCCGCGCGGGTGCCGCAGCAGGCCGGGGCGGTGCGCGGGGAGCACACGCACAGCGAGCCGCCCGCGCCGGCCGTGCCGGTCGTGCCGCGGGCCCGGCCGGTGGTCCAGCGGGCCTCGGTGCGCGGGCAGATCCTGGCCGCGCTGCGGGCGGCCCTGGTGGCGGGGGACCTGCGACCGGGCGAGGTGTACTCGGCGCCGGTGCTGGGCGAGCGGTTCGGGGTCTCGGCGACGCCGGTCCGGGAGGCCATGCAGCAACTGGCCCTCGAAGGGGCCGTCGAGGTCGTGCCGAACCGCGGGTTCCGGGTGGTCGAACGGGGTGTGCGGGAACTGGCGGAACTGGCCGAGGTCCGGGCGCTGATCGAGGTCCCGGTGATGCTGCGGCTGGCCCGTACCGTTCCCGCCGAGCGCTGGGCCGAGATGCGGCCCCTCGCCGAGGCGACGGTCCGCGCGGCGTCCACCGGCTGCCGTGCGACCTACGCGGAGTCCGACCGGGGGTTCCACCGGGCCGTGCTGTCCCTCTTGGGCAACGAGCAGCTGGTCCGGATCGCCGAGGACCTGCACCGCAGGGCGCAGTGGCCGCTGGTCGGCGGCGGACCGGGGATCCGGGGGCGGGCCGACCTGATCGCGGACGCACACGAGCACACGGCGTTGCTGGACGCGCTGATCGCACGGGACCTGGACGTGGTACGGGCCCTGGTGGGCGAGCACTTCGCGGGTGCGGGTGCGGGTGCGGGTGCGGGGGCGGCCGGCGCCTGATCGCCGGGTGGTGGGTCGGGGCCGCGCCGGGGGGTGTCCGTCCTCGGAACGGCGCGATGGGGTGTCATACCGACTGACTGGCGTCGACGCGCCAACCGCTGCGGGCGGACACCCCCCGACACGGCCCCTTGCGTCGTCCGGCGGGTGCGGGTTCGCTCAGCCTGCGGGCAGGCGTGCCGCTGGGGCCGGGGACAACGCCGAGAACCCCGCACCCCCCTCAAGCCGTCGCAGCCGGCGGCACCGGCGGAGCCAACTGGCGGGACAGCCACGTCGGTACGCCCCCGAGCAGCCGGAACAACCGCCGGGCCTCCTCACGCAGCCGGGACGCCTCCGGCTCCGTCTCGGTGTCGGCGAGGGACACCAGGGCCGGAGCCGTGCCGACGAGATAGCCCAGCTCCTCCCGGATCCGCAACGACTCCGCGAAACCGTGCCGCGCCTCCGCCAACTCCCCTTCCCGCAGGGCGAGCCCGGCCAGATGACGCCACGTGAACGACAGCAGCAGCGGATCGGAGTGCGCCGTCGCGCCCGCGTGGGCCCGGCGGTACGCGGCGCGCGCGGCCTGGGGGGCACTCGTCAGGTTCTCCGCCAGGAGACCGCGCCGGAAGTCGAGCAGAGCCCGCGCCGGAGCCCCCGGAGGGACCAGCGCAGCCGCCCGCCCGAGCGCGGCCCGCGCCTCGTCGGCCCGGTCCCGCACCGCGAGCAGCGTCGCCGCGTAGGCCAAGTAACCGCGTTCACAAGCGGCCGCGCCGCGTTCGTCGTCGCTGTGGGCCATCGCCTCGGCCGTGCGCAGCGCGTCCTCGGCCTCCTCCCAGCCCTGTTCGGTGTACAGACACCGTTCCACCAGCAGCGACGCGCGTTGCAGCGCCGCCGCCGGTGTGGTCGGCGGCAGCAGGGCCGCCGCGTCGGCCCAGCATCCGCGGGAGCGCAGCCGCCATACCGCGGTCTGGAGGGGATCGTCACCGGCGGTCGTTCCGTTACCAGACATGGCGGTATGCGCCACGTTGCCCTCCCCGAGCACGCCATCGAGCTGTTGAGTGGTGGCGGCATCTCAGCACGAATCGGCGGGCCGGGCCAAGAGGGTGGGTGAAGGATTTCACAAAGTCGTGGGACTCGGGGGCGTCCCGGGTTTGGGCCCAGGACACCCCCTGTCTCAGCTCATGCGCAGGGCCAGGAAGAAATCCAGCTTGTCCTCGAGCCGCGACAGATCACGGCTCGTCAACTGCTCGATCCGGCCGACCCGGTAGCGCAGCGTGTTGACGTGCAGGTGCAGACGGGCCGCGCAGCGGGTCCAGGAGCCGTCGCAGTCGAGGAAGGCCTCCAGGGTGGGGATCAGCTCGGCGCGGTGGCGGCGGTCGTAGTCGCGCAGCGGGTCCAGGAGGCGGGCGGTGAAGGCCCGGCGGACGTCGTCGGGGACGAAGGGCAGCAGCAGGACGTGGGAGGCCAGTTCCTGGTGGCCGGCCGCGCAGACCCGGCCCGGGCGGGCCGCCGCGACGCGCCGGGCGTGGCGGGCCTCCTCCAGCGCGCCGCGCAGGCCCTCCGCCGAGTGGACGGCCGCGCTGACGCCGAGGGTGAGCCGGCCGTCGTCGTCGAGGCCCGCCGTGAGGGGGTCGCGTACCGATGCCAGGAGCGCGTCCGCGAGGACGCCCGTCTCCGTGCCGTCGTGCTCCGTCGAGACGGCCGGGAGGGGCACCAGGGCGATGGCCTCGCCGCCCGTGTGGGCCACGGCGATGCGGTCGGAGTGCTCCGGCCCGGCGACGGCGGGGTCGACGAGGACCTCCTCCAGCAGGGCCTGCGCCACCGGGCCGCCCTCGATCTCCCCGCCGTCCCAGTCGACCCGGGCCACGACCACCTGCCAGTGCGGCGCGGCGCCCAGGCCGGGCAGCAGGACCGGCGCTGCCACGCGCAGCCGGGCGGCGATCTCGGCGGGGGCCGCGCCCGTCTGGACCAGTTCCAGGACCTCCTGGGCCAGGCGGCGGCGGACCGTGCGGGCCGCGTCGCGGCGGTCCCGTTCGACGGCGATCAGCTGGGTGACGCCGTAGAGCAGGTCCAGGCGTTCCTCGGGCCAGTCCCCGGCGTCCGCCTCGACGGCCAGCAGCCAGTCCGACAGGACGGTCTCGCGGACGTCCCGGGCGGGCTGCGGGGAGCGGCCCGTGGAGCGGACCGGGAACAGGGAGTACGTCGTGGCGCCCAGGACGACGCGGTGGGGGCCGCGGCGGCCGGTGCGGACGGCAGCCAGGTGCTCTCCGGCGAGCCGGGCCCACGTCTCGGCCGGCAGGCCGGGGCCCGCCGCCTTCGAGCCGGCGATCAGGCGGCCGGTGGGGGAGAGCACCCAGGCCCGCAGGTCCAGGTCCGTGCCCAGCAGGTCCAGGACCACGTCGGGACCGCCGCCGGCCGGGCCCGAGGTCATCATCCGGCGGTGGCGGTCGACGACCGCGGCGAGGTCGCCGGCGCGCTCGCCGGACACCTGCCGTACGACGTGCTCGGTGATCGTCGCGAACGCCACCGACTCGTGCACCGCGAAGAGCGGGAGGCGGTGCCGTGCGCAGGCCACGACCAGGTCCTCGGGGACGTCCCCGAGCTCGGCCTCGCCCGCGGCGAGGGCCGTGACGCCCGCCTGCACCAGGATCCGGACGAACGGCTCCGAGTCGTCCGCGTCCCGGCGCCAGGCCAGGCCCGTGAGCACCAGTTCGCCGCCCGCGAGGTAGCGGCTGGGGTCGCGGAGGTCGGTGGTCATCACACCCCGCACGGTGCGGTCCAGCTCGTCCTCGCCGCCGAGCAGCTTGAGGCCCAGCGCGTCGGTGTCCAGCAGTGCGCGCAGCCGCATTCTCGTCGCCGCCGTTCTTTGTCTCGAAATCAAACCCTGCCCCGGCTGTGTTCCAGGTCACGCGGTTGTGTGGCGCGTTTCCACAGGGGAACGAGGAGGTTTCTGAGGGCCTCTGTTCATACGAATCTACAAGATGCCTGTCCTGGCCAGCCAACTCCTTCATGGTTTCCGTGACTGACTCAGTCGGAGCACGCCGCTGTGTACTGAGGCCACTACGCGTGAACAGCACATGAACGAGCCGGGACCGCCGCACACGGATTGGCTCAAACCGAACGCCCCACGAGAAGACGAAGAAGAGAGCCGGTCATGGACTTCCTTCGCCCCACCAGCTGGGAGGAGGCGCTCGCCGCGAAAGCCGAGCACCCCACAGCTGTGCCGATTGCGGGTGGCACCGACGTGATGGTCGAGATCAACTTCGACCACCGCCGGCCCGAGTACCTCCTGGACCTGAACCGCATCGGCGACCTCGGCGAGTGGGAGGTCGGCGAGGAGAACGTGCGGCTGGGTGCCTCCGTGCCGTACACGAAGATCATGGAGAACCTGCGCGCCGAGCTGCCGGGCCTCGCCCTCGCCTCGCACACGGTCGCCTCCCCGCAGATCCGCAACCGCGGCGGCGTCGGCGGCAACCTCGGCACCGCCTCCCCGGCCGGTGACGCCCACCCCGCGCTGCTCGCGGCGGGCGCCGAGGTGGAGGTCGAGTCGGTGCGCGGCTCGCGCCGCATCCCGATCGACGCGTTCTACACGGGCGTGAAGCGCAACGCGCTGGCGGCCGACGAGCTGATCCGCGCCGTGCACGTCAAGAAGGCCGACGGGCCGCAGCAGTTCTCCAAGGTGGGCACCAGGAACGCGATGGTCATCGCCGTGTGCGCCTTCGGGCTCGCGCTGCACCCCGGGACGCGGACCGTGCGGACCGGCATCGGTTCGGCCGCTCCGACACCCGTCCGGGCCAAGGCCGCCGAGGAGTTCCTGAACGCCGCGCTGGAAGAGGGCGGCTTCTGGGACAACGGCCAGATCATCACCCCGTCGGTCGCCAAGCAGTTCGCGGACCTGTGCTCCGCCGCCTGCAACCCGATCGACGACGTCCGGGGCACCGCGAGCTACCGCCGCCACGCGGTCGGCGTCATGGCCCGCCGCACGCTGACCTGGACCTGGGAGTCCTACCGCGGCGCCCGCCGCACCATCGAGGGAGCTGCGTGATGCGCGTCAACTTCACGGTCAACGGCCGTCAGCAGGAAGCCGACGACGTGTGGGAGGGCGAGTCCCTGCTGTACGTGCTGCGGGAGCGGCTCGGGCTGCCGGGTTCGAAGAACGCCTGCGAGCAGGGCGAGTGCGGCTCGTGCACGGTCCGGCTGGACGGTGTGCCGGTGTGCTCGTGCCTGGTCGCCGCAGGGCAGGTGGAGGGCCGCGAGGTCGTCACCGTCGAGGGGCTCGCCGACTTCGCCAAGCAGCGCGCCGAGGGCGGCGGCTGCGCGTCCGGGGCCTGCGGCACCACGCTGCAGAACGCCCAGCAGTGGCAGGCCGGGGGCACCGACTCGCAGACCGGCGAGGGCACCGAACTGTCCGCGATCCAGCAGGCGTTCATCGACGCCGGCGCCGTCCAGTGCGGCTTCTGCACCCCCGGCCTGCTGGTCGCGGCCGACGAGATGCTGGAGCGCAACCCGACCCCGACCGACGCGGACATCCGCGAGGCGCTGTCGGGCAACCTGTGCCGCTGCACCGGCTACGAGAAGATCATGGACGCGGTCCGCCTCGCGGCCGCCCGGCAGTCAGAGGCGGTCTGATCATGGCTTCCCCCAGTGGAACCCCCACGAAGATCACCCAGGGCTCCCAGACCAAGGGCGGGATCGGCGAGTCCACGCTCCGCCCCGACGGCACCCTCAAGGTCACCGGCGAGTTCGCGTACTCGTCCGACATGTGGCACGAGGACATGCTGTGGGGGCAGATCCTCCGCTCGACCGTCGCCCACGCCGAGATCGTCTCCATCGACACCGGCGAGGCGCTGGCGATGCCGGGCGTCTACGCCGTCCTGACGTACGACGACCTGCCCACGGCCGTGAAGAACTACGGCCTGGAGATCCAGGACACCCCGGTCCTCGCCCACGGCAAGGTCCGCCACCACGGTGAGCCGGTCGCCCTCGTCGCCGCCGACCACCCGGAGACCGCGCGCCGCGCCGCCGCGAAGATCAAGGTGGACTACCGCGAGCTGCCCGTCATCACCGACGAGGCCTCCGCCACCGCCCCGGACGCGATCCTGATCCACGAGAACCGCGACGACCACCACGCCGGCCACGTCCCGCACCCCAACATCGTGCACCGCCAGCCGATCATCCGCGGTGACGTGGCGGCGGCGCGCGAGCGGGCCGACGTGATCGTCACGGGCGAGTACACCTTCGGCATGCAGGACCAGGCCTTCCTCGGTCCCGAGTCCGGGCTCGCCGTGCCGGAGGAGGACGGCGGCGTCCACCTCTACATCGCCACCCAGTGGCTGCACAGCGACCTGCGCCAGATGGCGCCCGTGCTCGGCCTGCCCGAGGACAAGGTGCGCATGACGCTGTCGGGCGTCGGCGGCGCGTTCGGCGGCCGCGAGGACCTGTCGATGCAGATCCACGCCTGCCTGCTGGCGCTGCGCACCGGCAAGCCCGTCAAGATCGTCTACAACCGGTTCGAGTCCTTCTTCGGGCACGTCCACCGCCACCCCGCCAAGCTGTACTACGAGCACGGGGCCACCAAGGACGGCAAGCTCACCCACATGAAGTGCCGGATCGTCCTGGACGGCGGCGCCTACGCCTCCGCCTCCCCGGCCGTCGTCGGCAACGCCTCCTCCCTGTCCGTCGGCCCGTACGTGGTCGAGGACGTGGACATCGAGGCCATCGCCCTCTACACCAACAACCCGCCCTGCGGCGCCATGCGCGGCTTCGGCGCGGTCCAGGCGTGCTTCGCCTACGAGGCGCAGATGGACAAGCTCGCCGCGAAGCTCGGCATGGACCCGGTGGAGTTCCGCCGCCTCAACGCCATGGAGCAGGGCACGCTCCTGCCGACCGGGCAGCCGGTCGACTCCCCGGCCCCCGTCGCCGAACTGCTGCGGCGTGTCAAGGCGATGCCGATGCCGCCGGAGCGCCAGTGGGAGTCCAGCGAGGGCGCCGACGTACGGCAGCTGCCGGGCGGCCTGTCCAACACCACGCACGGCGAAGGCGTCGTCCGCGGGGTCGGCTACGCGGTCGGCATCAAGAACGTCGGCTTCTCCGAGGGCTTCGACGACTACTCCACCGCCAAGGTGCGCATGGAGGTCGTCGCCGGCGAGCCCGTCGCCACCGTGCACACCGCCATGGCGGAGGTCGGCCAGGGCGGCGTCACCGTCCACGCGCAGATCGCCCGCACCGAGCTGGGCGTCACGCAGGTGACCATCCACCCGGCCGACACCCAGGTGGGCAGCGCCGGTTCGACGTCGGCCTCGCGGCAGACGTACGTCACCGGCGGCGCGGTGAAGAACTCCTGCGAGCTGGTCCGCGAGAAGGTCCTGGAGATCGGGCGCCGCAAGTTCGGCTCCTACCACCCGGCCTGGGCGACGGCCGAACTGCTCCTGGAGGGCGGCAAGGTCGTCACCGACGGCGGCGAGGTCCTCTCCGACCTGGTCGACGTCCTGGAGGACGAGACCGTCGAGGTCGAGGCGGAGTGGCGGCACCGGCCGACCGAGCCCTTCGACCTGCGCACCGGCCAGGGCAACGGGCACGTGCAGTACTCCTTCGCCGCACACCGGGCCGTCGTCGAGGTCGACACCGAGCTCGGCCTGGTGAAGGTCATCGAACTGGCCTGCGCCCAGGACGTCGGCAAGGCGCTCAACCCGCTGTCGGTGCTCGGCCAGATCCAGGGCGGCACCACGCAGGGCCTGGGCGTGGCGGTCATGGAGGAGATCGTCGTCGACCCGAAGACGGCGAAGGTCAAGAACCCCTCCTTCACCGACTACCTGATCCCGACCATCCTCGACACGCCGACCATCCCGGTCGACGTCCTCGAACTCGCCGACGACCACGCCCCGTACGGGCTGCGCGGCATCGGTGAGGCACCCACCCTGTCGTCGACCCCGGCCGTCCTCGCGGCGATCCGGAACGCGACCGGGCTCGAACTGAACCGGACTCCGGTGAGGCCCGAGCACCTGACGGGTACGCAGCTCTCCGAGGGCTGAGCAGTCACGATCCCCCTGGGGGGCTTCGTCCCCCAGGTTTCTTGTTCGTCTCGGGCCGTCCCCCGGGTCGTGAACATCCCAACCCCCTTTGAAACTTGGGAGACGGCACCCATGACCCAGCAATCACTGGAGCCGAGGGCCACAGCCGAGGACGCGGGCGAAGGCACCCGCGTCCCGGCCGGACGGTCCTGGCTCGACCGGTACTTCCACATATCCCACAGAGGGTCGACGGTCGCCCGTGAAGTGCGCGGCGGCATCACGACCTTCATGGCGATGGCCTACATCCTGCTGCTCAACCCCCTGATCCTGTCCGGCAAGGACGCCGCGGGGGACACGCTCGCCCAGCCGGCCCTGATCACCGCGACCGCGTTCGCGGCGGCCTTCACCACCCTGCTGATGGGCTTCGTCGGCAAGGTGCCCCTGGCCCTCGCCGCGGGACTGTCCGTCTCCGGGGTCCTCGCCTCCCAGGTCGCACCCGAGATGACCTGGCCGCAGGCGATGGGCATGTGCGTGATGTACGGCGTGGTCATCATGCTGCTGGTCGTCACCGGCCTGCGCGAGATGATCATGAACGCGATCCCGCTCGCGCTCAAGCACGGCATCACCATGGGCATCGGCCTGTTCATCGCCCTCATCGGGTTCTACAAGTCCGGCTTCGTGCACCAGGGCGAGGCCACCCCGCTCGCGCTCGGCCCGGCGGGCGAACTGGCCGGCTGGCCCGTCCTGCTCTTCGCCGGCACCCTGCTGCTGATCTTCATGCTCCAGGCCCGGAACGTCCCGGGCGCCATCCTCATCGGCATCGTCAGCGGCACGGTCGTCGCGGCGGTCCTGAACGCCGCCGGCGTCGTCGACCCCAAGCAGTGGGCGGGCGGCGCACCCGAACTGCACGGCAGCGCCGTCTCCATGCCCGACTTCTCGCTCTTCGGGGACGTGCGGTTCGGCGGCTGGGGCGAGGTCGGCGCGATGACGGTCGGCATGATCGTCTTCACCCTGGTGCTCGCCGGGTTCTTCGACGCGATGGCCACCATCATCGGCGTCGGCACCGAGGCCAGGCTCGCCGACGACAAGGGCCGCATGCCGGGCCTGTCCAAGGCGCTGTTCATCGACGGGGCCGGCGGCGCGATCGGAGGCGTGTCCGGCGGCTCCGGCCAGACGGTGTTCATCGAGTCGGCCACGGGCGTCGGCGAGGGCGCCCGCACCGGCCTGGCCTCCGTGGTCACCGGCCTGTTCTTCGCGGCCTGCCTGTTCTTCACCCCGCTCACCGCGATCGTGCCGCAGGAGGTCGCGTCCGCCGCCCTCGTCGTCATCGGCGCCATGATGCTGATGAACGCCCGGCACGTGGACTGGGCCGACCGGGCCACCGCCGTCCCGGTGTTCCTCACGGTCGTGCTGATGCCGTTCACGTACACCATCACCACCGGTGTCGCCGCGGGCGTCATCTCCTACGCCGCCATCAAGACCGCCCAGGGCAAGTGGCGTGAGATCGGCGCCTTCATGTGGATCCTCACGGCGGTGTTCCTCGTCTACTTCGCCCTCAACCCGATCGAGAGCTGGCTGGGCGTCCACTGACGCCGGCCCTCCCGCAACCACAAGGAGACCGAGACAGATGCTGGACATCGCCGAGGAGCTGAACCGGTGGGCCGGGCAGGGCCGTGACTTCGCCGTGGCCACCGTGGTGGCCGTCGGCGGCAGCGCGCCCCGGCAGCCCGGTGCCGCGCTCGCGGTGGACGCCGACGGCACGGCGATCGGCTCGGTCTCCGGAGGCTGCGTGGAGGGCGCGGTCTACGAACTGTGCGAACAGGCGCTGCGGGACGGCGAAACCGTCCTGGAGCGCTTCGGATACAGCGACGACGACGCCTTCGCCGTGGGCCTGACCTGCGGCGGCGTCATCGACATCCTGGTCACCCCGGTACGGGCCGCCGATCCGGTCCGCCCGGTGGTCGCGTCCGCGCTCGCCGCCGCCGCCGAAGGGGAGGCGGCGGCGGTGGCGCGGATCGCGTCGGGCCCGCCCGAACTGATGGGCCGGGCCCTCCTGGTGCGCCCCGACGGTTCGTACGACGGCGGCTTCGGCGCCCATCCGGAACTGGACCGCACGGTGGCCGCCGAGGCCGGCGCCTTCCTGGACGCCGGCCGCACCGGCACCCTGGAGATCGGCGAGCGGGGCTCGCGCTGCGGAGCACCCCTCACCGTCCTGGTCGAGTCCTCGGTCCCCCCACCCCGCATGATCGTGTTCGGCGCGATCGACTTCGCCGCCGCCCTGGTCCGCGTCGGCAAGTTCCTCGGCCACCACGTCACGGTGTGCGACGCGCGCCCCGTCTTCGCCACCCGGACGCGCTTCCCGGAGGCCGACGAGATCGTCGTCGAGTGGCCCCACCGCTACCTGGAGCGCACCGACGTCGACGCCCGTACGGTCCTGTGCGTGCTGACCCACGACGCCAAGTTCGACGTCCCCCTGCTGAAGCTGGCGCTGCGCCTTCCGGTCGCGTACGTCGGTGCCATGGGCTCCCGGCGCACCCATCTGGACCGCAACGCCCGCCTGCGGGAAGTCGGCGTCACCGACCTGGAGTTGAGCCGCCTGCGCTCGCCGATCGGACTGGACCTCGGAGCCCGTACGCCCGAGGAGACGGCCCTGTCGATCGCGGCGGAGATCGTCGCCGCGCGGCGTGGCGGCAGCGGGGTCTCGCTGACCGGGGCGCACACGCCGATCCACCACGAGCCGGAGTCGGCGGCCATGGGCCGGATCGGATCGGTGGCCTGAGCCCCGGCCGGGAACGCCGTGCCGGGGCCTATGGGTCAGGGCTGCCTGAGCAGACGGTTCAGGGCCCGCCCGAACACGTGGCGCGAGGAGCGCCGCACCACCCCGTCGAAGAGTGACGGCAGGAACCGGATGCGGATCTCCTCCCGCCACACCACGCGGGAACGCCCTCCCGGCCCCGGCCGCACCTCCAGCTCCGCCCATCCGAGGACGACCCGTCCCCGCTTCTCCAGCCGGCACAACCCGGTGGCCCCGTCGCGCGGCGGCCGCCACACCGTGACCTCCATCGGGTCGTCGAAGACCAGTGGCCCGGCGCCCGAGCGGGCCACGACGAGCGTGCCCTCGCGTGTCGGCCCGGGCGGCACGACCCTGACCACCGTCAGCGGCACCGCGTCACCGTGCCGCTGCCACCGGGTGATCCGCCGCCACGCCTCGTCGAGGGGGAGCGGAACGGTGCGTTCGAGCAGGAAGTTCGCCACCCCTCGATCGTAGGGAACCGGCGGGGCGTCACCGGTACACCTCGCCCGGCTCCGCCTTCCCCGGTGCCAGGAGCTGAGGCACCGTCACGAAGACGTAGCCGCGTTCCTTGAGCGCGTCGATGATCCCCGGGACCGCAGGCACCGTGCCGTCGTAGAGGTCGTGGAGGAGGATGATCCCGTCCCGGGAGGACTGGGCGAGAACGCGGCGGGTGATCAGGTCGGAGTCGGTCGTCTGGTAGTCCTTGGCCGTCACGCTCCACAGCACCTCGGCGAGGCCCAGTTCGCGGCAGATGGCGTGCACGGTGTCGTCGGTGCGGCCCTGCGGCGGGCGCATCAGGGTCGGGCGCCGGCCGGTGAGGCGTTCTATCTCCTTGTTGGGGCGCTCCAGTTCCTCGCGTATCTCCTCGGGTCTCAGCTCGGTCAGGATCTTGTGGTCCCAGGTGTGGCTGGCCACCTCGTGCCCCTCGTCGGCCATGCGCCGCACCAGCTCCGGGTACTTCTCGATGTGCCGCTTCCCGAGGAGGAAGAAGGTCGCCGGGACCTGTTTCTCCTTCAGGATGTCCAGCAGCCGCGCGGAGTGCTCGCTGGGCCCGGCGTCGAAGGTGAGTGCGATGCACTTGACCTCGCGGCAGTCGACGGCGCCGAAGCGGGCCGGCTCCATGTCCGTGGCCGGGCGGGCCCTGACGGTGCTGGGAGCCGTGGTGTCGGTGCCCGTGCAGCCGCTCAGGGCGAGGGTGAGGGCGGCGGTCACCGCGAGCGTTCCGGCCGTTCGGAACGCGGTCCCCGTTTTCGTCATCTTCTTGGTCAGAGAAGGCATGCCGGGACTATACATCGCGTGTATACGCGCGGTTTATAGTCTCCGAGGCGTTCCCTGACCGGCCTGACCTGGTGTTTGACGGAGCCGTTCCGCGGCACTCGCCAGCACGGTAGTCCGCGCACGCCGCAGGAGGGAGGGCCGCACGCATGACCCCGTACGCCGTCGTGATCCCCACCCTCGTACCGGACACCCTCGCCGACTGTCTCGCCGCGCTCGCCGCGGCGACCGGACCGCGCCCCGAGGAGATCGTCCTCGTGGACGACCGGACCGACCCCGAACCGGGGCCGCTGCAGCACCCGTTGAGCGTCCTCGGCGACCTGCGGGAGCGGACCACCGTGCTGGGCGGCGGCGGTCGTGGGCCCGCCGCCGCCCGCAACACCGGGCTGCGCGCCGTGCACACGCCGTGGACCGTGTTCCTCGACGACGACGTCCAGGTGGGGGCCCGCTGGTGCGACCAGCTGGCCGAGGACCTCGCCGAGGCGTCGCACGACACCGCGGGCGTCCAGGGCGTCCTCGCCGTGCCGCTGCCCGGCGAACGCCGCCCCACCGACTGGGAACGCGGCACCGCGGGGCTCGTCAGGGCGCACTGGGTCACCGCCGACATGGCCTACCGCACGGAGGTCCTCCGGCAGGTCGGCGGCTTCGACGAACGCTTCCGGCGCGCCTTCCGCGAGGACGCCGACCTCGCGCTGCGCGTCCTCGACTCGGGCTGGCGCATCCGGCAGGGCCACCGCACCACCCGCCACCCCGTGCGCTCCGCCTCCCGCTGGGTGTCCGTACGCCAGCAGCGCGGCAACGCCGACGACGCCCTGATGCGGCATCTGCACGGTCCCGACTGGTGGGACAAGGCCGTCGCGCCGCGCGGCCGGATCCGCACCCACGCGGCCATCACGACCGCCGGGGTCGCGGCCTGCGCCCTCGCCGCAACCGGGCACGGCCGGGCCGCGTCGGCCTGTGCGCTCGGCTGGGCGGCCGGCACGGCGGAGTTCGCCCGCGCCCGTATCGTCCCCGGCCCGCGCACCCGCCACGAGGTGACGACGATGCTGGCGACCAGCGTGCTCATCCCGCCCACCGCGACCTGGCACCGGCTGGCGGGTGCCTGGCGCCACCGTCATACCCCCGCCTGGCAGGAGGAGGCCACCCCGTGAGCCCGGTGAAGGCCGTGCTGTTCGACCGCGACGGCACGCTCGTCGAGGACGTCCCGGACCCCACCGGCCCCGACCGCGTCCGCCCGGTCGAGGGCGCCCGCGAGGCACTCGCCCTGCTGCGCGAGCACGGCATCCGCACCGGCGTCGTCACCGACCAGCCGGGCGTCGCCCAGGGGCTGCTCACCGCCGCCGACGTCCGCCGCGTCAACCACCGCGTCGACGAACTCCTCGGCCCCTTCGACGTGTTCGCCGTCTGCCCGCACGGTCCCGACGAGGGCTGCCACTGCCGCAGGCCGCAGCCCGGCATGCTGCTGTGGGCCGGCGGGCGGATCTGCACCGGGCCCGCCGAACTCGTCGTGATCGGTTCCACCGCGGCCGACGCGGAGGCGGCGCGCCGCGCGGGCGCCCACGGCATCCTCGTCCCCAACGGACGCACCCGCCCCGAGGAGCCCGCGCGGGCGGACCACATCGCCCCCGATCTGCACACCGCCGTCCGCGCGGTGCTCGACGAGCCGCCCAGGGGCCGCGTCCTCGCCGACGAACGCCCCATCCAGCAGGCGTTCACCTCCGGCCCGGGCCCGGACGGCCATCCGTGACGGCTGCGCCTGGGGGCGGATCGGGTGGGTGCCCGTGTGGGGCGGTGTTGCGCGGCTCCTGCCGACCAGCCGCTGCGCGTACGCGGCCGGCCTCAGGGCCGTGCTCGTCAGGTAACCGCGGTGGTCGGTATCGCACGGGGCCGTCGTCGGCCCGGCCCGGCCGCAGCCGGGCCGTACGGCACCCGATGAGCGGGCCTGCGGCGGCGGATGCCGTGTGCGCACGGCAGGCTGCTGGCATGACTCCGGACCGGACGGCGCAGCCCGTACGACCCCGCCTCCTCGTCCTGCGCGCCCTCGGGCTCGGTGACCTCCTCGCCGGTGTCCCCGCGCTGCGCGCCCTGCGGCGGGCCCACCCCGAGTACGAACTCGTGCTGGCCGCGCCGGCCGAACTCGCGCCGGTCGCGGAGGCGACGGGGGCCGTGGACCGGCTGCTGCCCGCCTCCGCCCCCGGCCGGGCCGTTCCGCGCACCCTCGACTGGACCGGCCCGCCCCCGGACATCGCCGTCGACCTGCACGGCAACGGCCCGCCCAGCCACCGGCTGCTGCTGGCCCTGCGCCCGCTGAAGCTGCTCGCCTTCGCCCACCCGGACCTGCCCGGGCTCGACGGTCCCCCCTGGTACCCGGAGGAGCACGAACGGGACCGCTGGTGCCGGCTGCTGCGGGCGTACGGCATCGACGCCGACCCGGGCGATCTGCTGCTGCCCCGCCCGCGGACCGCGTCCCCGGCGCCCGGCGCCGTCGTCCTGCACCCCGGTGCCGGGTCACCCGCGCGCTGCTGGCCCGTCGAGCGGTACGCGGCCGTCGCGGCCGGACTGCGCGACCGGGGTCTTCGGACCGTGGTCACCGGCGGCCCGGCCGAGGGCGACCTGGTGGCCCGGCTCGCCAAACAGGCCGGTCTGCCGGACACGGACGTGTTCGCCGGCGGCCTGCCCTTCGCACGGCTGTCCGCTCTCGTGGCCGACGCCTACGCGGTGATCAGCGGCGACACCGGTATCGCGCATCTCGCGGTCGCCCACGGCACGCGCTCCGTCACGCTGTTCGGCCCGGTCGCGCCGAGCCGGTGGGGCCCGCCGCCCGACCCGCGTCACCGCGCCCTGTGGCACGGCCCGGAGGGCGACCCGCACGGCCGCAGGACCGACCCGGCGCTCCTGCGCATCACCGTCGAGGACGTCCTCGGGGCCGTCGATGAACTGTCCGGCGCCCCGCGGCCTTAGGGGGTGTCCGCAAAGTCCCGCCTGTCCCGCGCGAACGACGCGACTTTGCGGACACCCCCTGGCCGGACAGGGCCGCGCTCAGCCGTCGCAGCACCGGCACATCAGCCGGAACGCGGCGAACATCGTCAGGGGCCACAGCGCGGCGAACGCCCAGATCACACCCGGCTCGGACGTGACGATCCCGGCGACCATCAGCCCGGCCGACACCGCGAGCAGGAGCACGACGGTCCAGACGCGGGGGCGGTAGGAGGCCAGTCGGGCCAGGACGCGGGCGGGATCGGGGCGGCGGCTCACTCGGTGGGTGCGCAGCTTGCGGTCGAGGCGACGGTCGCGGCGCAGAGCGCGTTCCATCTCGTCGAGGATGCGCTGCTCGTTCTCGGGAAGTCGGCCGATGGACACGCTCTCTCCTTCCGGGCGGCCGGACCGTCTCTCCTCCCGGGGGGACGTGCGGCGGGGGAAGTACAGCGGGGGACGTACAAGCGGGTGCCCCGTGGTGGCCTCCGGCTAACCGGGGACCGGCCGCGCCAGCGCCTCGACGAGCCGGTCCGCGCTGTCCGGCACGGAGCCCTCGCGGAACCCGTCGCGGATCTGCCGCGCGGTCACCCGGCCGCCGGTCAGGCACCAGTCCCACCAGCGGTCCAACTGCCGCACGTCCAGCCGCTCGGCGGGCACCAGCGCGGGCCAGCCACAGGCCCGGGCCTGCGCGGTCAGCTTGGCCCCGCCCGCGACCGGGTCGACGGCCAGCACCGGTGTGCCCACCCGCAGCGCGATGACCAGCCCGTGCAGCCGGTCGGTGACGACGAGGTCCAGCCGGGCCAGCACGGACTGCAGCTGTGCGGGCGTGGCGCTCAGATGCCAGTCGTGCGTGTCCAGCCGGGTCTCCAGCTCCAGCCGTCCGCAGTCCTTGGAGGCCAGCCAGCGCGTCACCTCCTCGGCGACCTGCCCGTGCCGCCGCAGCTGCCCGTACTCGTGCTGCCCGTGCGCGAGGATCACCCCGACGACGGGCCGCGCCGGCACGTCCGGGGCGCGGGCCGCGAGGTCCTCCACCGGCTCGCTGTCGGGCCCGTCCCGGGGCAGCACCCGGTGAAAGCCGGTCACGGCCGGGCTGCCGGGGTCGATCACCGAGGTGCCCACGGCGATCCGCACGCAGTGCGCGAACCGCCGGTGCAGCTCCTCCACCTGCGGTCCGTGCAGCGGGCCGCACACGAACACGAGGTGGGTGTAGTCCTCGGGCCACAGCCGGTCCAGATGCAGTGCCTCCGGGCGGAAACGGGGACTCCAGGCGACGTCGTAGGGGATGCCCGTCCCCCGCATCACGTCCTCCACCCGGCGCAGGGCCAGCACGTCCCCGGCGGTCGCCTCCCGGTCCCGGAAGCTGAACCAGCCGGTGAGCAGCACCCTGCGCGGTCGTTTGCCCTGTTGTGTCTGCACAGGCCCTGAGTGCCCGCCCATCAGCAAGACAATCAGGGCATTACTCGCATACGGTCTGTCGTCACTGGCCGTAGAAGGTGGCGTCCGCCCGGTCGGTCGCCGTGCTCACCGCCTGCACGTTCAGCAGGTACTCCCAGTGGCGGACATATCGCCCCGGGTAGTTGTGCGACTCGTACGACACGCCCGCGGGGTCCGCGAGTCCGGCGCGCTGCCGGAAGCTCGCGTCGGACGCGAACTGCGCGCTGCCGTCGTTCTTGCGCAGCCACACCTCGAAGTTTTCGTGCCGCAGGTAGTGGCCGGGGAAGTTCGCCGACTCCAGCGAGACCGTGCCGCTGCCGGCGAGGCCCGGCACGACGCGGAACTGCGAGTCGGCGAGCTTGGTGACGTTCGCCTCGATCCGGGCCCGGTAGTCGTAGTGCCGGACGAACCGGTCCGGGAAGTTGTACGAGGAGAAGCGCTGCGGGGTGACGCCGTCGGCCACCGGAATGCCGAAGTTCGGGGTGCCGTCGGCGTTCCAGTAGACCTTCTGCACGCGGGTGCGGCGGTTGGGGTCGTTGAGGGGGTCGCCGCTGATGTCCTTGTAGCCGCGGTCGTGGTAGACGAGGATGTCGCTCTTTCCGTCCTCGGAGACCGTGAAGGAGTTGTGGCCCGGGCCGTACTGGCCGGTCGCGGCGCTGCTGGCGAACACCGGGGTGGGGCTCTTGTCCCAGGACGCCTGGCTGAGCAGATTCGCGCCGGCCGAGGCGGTGAGCATGCCCAGGCAGTAGTTGGCGTCGGTGGCGCTCGCGGAGTACGTCATGAACACCTTGCCGCCCCGCTGGATCACGGCCGGGCCCTCGTTGACCTTGTAGCCGACGGTCTCCCAGGAGTAGGTGGGCCGCGACAGCATCACCGGAGTGCCGGTGATCGTCCAGGGGTTGGCCATCTTCGCGAGGTAGAGATCGGTGTTGTTGTTCACCGACGGGTCGCGCTGCGCCCAGGCCAGGTAGCGCACGCCGTTCACGACGAAGGTGGTGGCGTCCAGGGAGAAGCTCTCCCACTGGGTCCTGATCTGACCCTTCTCGGTCCAGGTGGCGGTGAGCGGGTTGGCGCCGGTGCCCTCCAGGACGTACATCCGGATCGCCCACACGTCGTTGGTGGCGCCCGCCGCGAAGTACACGTACCACTTGCCGTCGATGAAGTGGATCTCCGGCGCCCAGATGTGGGCGCCCATCACACCGCTGGCGTGCTTCGTCCAGATGGTCGTCTCGGGTGCGGTCTTCAGGCCCTGGATGGTGGTCGCCCGGCGCAGCACGATGCGGTCGTACTCGGGGACGGTCGCGGTGAAGTAGTAGTAGCCGTCGGTGTGTTTGAAGATGTGGGGGTCGGCCCGCTTCTCCGCGATCGGGTTCGTGTAGGTGACGGCGGGGGAGTCGGGCACGGCGGCCCGGGCGGGCGCTGACGCCAGGCAGGTCGCGAAGGCCATCAGGGCGGCCAGGAGCAGCCGTACGGCTATGCGTCTCAAGGGGGTTCTCCAGCGGGTGATCGGGATGGGAACGAGCCGCCCTTGTCCGTCATTTCGAACGTGGTTCGTGAATTCGGCCAAGAAGTGGTCAGAAGATAAGGGCGGCTCTCACCGTCGTCAACGGTTCGCGCAGGCGTGACGCCCGAGCACGGCGAACGCTCGGTCCCTGGGGCGGCGGGGTCAGCCGGTGAAGCTGGCCGTTCCCGTGAGGATGCGCACGTCGAGGTCGGTGACCCCGGCCGCGGCGATCCGGGCGGTGAACTCGGCGCGCACCCGCTCCACGGCGGCCGGTGAGAGCCCGGTGAGCATCCCGCGCGTGCCGCTGCCGGTGGCGAGGGTCCAGGCCGTGGCCGGGGACAGCGGAGTGTCGAACTGCCGCCGGACGACCCGGGGCACGCTGCCGCCGAGGTCCTGGAGCCAGGCCGCCAGGGTGTCCGCGGTGTCGATCCGGGCGAGTTGGTCCCGCTGCGGCCGGTGGGGGAGGTCGCGTTCCATCAGGACGGCCTCCCGGAGGGCCGACTGCCAGCCGTCGAGCGCGCCCTTCTCCCAGACCGTCACGACGAACCGGCCACCGGGGCGCACCTTTCGGGTCAGTGCCGCGGTGTCCCGGTCCATGTCCGGGAAGAAGAACACACCGAGCGCGCACTGTACGAGGTCGTAGCCGTCGCCGGTCACGGGCCACGAGGTGACGTCGTGGCGGTGGAAGCGGAGGTGGTCCAGGCCTTCCTCCCGCGCCCGGCGCTCGCCGATCGACAGCAGCCCGGCCGCGAGGTCCACGGCGTCCACCCGCCCCGCCGGACCCACCGCCCGCGCGGCCGGCAGCGCCGACGCCCCTGCCCCGCAGCAGGCGTCCAGCACCGACTCGCCGGCGGTCGGGGCGGCCACGGCGGCCGTCGCCGCCCCGACCGGGTCCCACAGCGCCCCGGACCAGAGGTGGAACTCCTCCGCTCCCGCGCTGAAGACGTCTCCGACGGTGTTCGCCCCGGTGGTCATACGGCAGCCCCCTCGTCTCGGGGCCGAGTCTAGGCAGGGCCCGCGGCGGGCCGCCCTGATTTCCGTCAGTCCGACGGCAGTTGGGGCTCGGGCCGGGAGGCGGGGCGGTCGTGGTCCGGGGGATGACGTGGGTCGGCTGCACGAGGTGCCGCTCCCGGTCCGCGCCCGGGTGCGGCACTCCGAGGTACGGGAGGAGTTCGAGTCGATCCTGCGGCCCCGGCATGGCCGAGCGCACCGTGTTCTTCGAGCCTCTCCCGGCCCGGCGCAACGCGGACGCGCTGCTGGTGTTCTCCTTCGGCCTCACCGACGAGGAGACGGCCCGGCTGGACGACCTCGCCATGCCGGTCGTCTACGTCAGCCGGCACGTCGACGGACGCCCCGGCGTGTACGTCGACGATGCGCTAGAACCCGAGGGTCCGTTCGATCTCGCCCTGGGCACCCGGCGTGCCCGCGCCGCCGGCTGGACACCCGCGAGGGCGGGCAGCTGGAGCCGGACCATGCGGTGTGGCTGGCGGTGCAGCTCCCGCACGGGCGTCGCCCGGCCGTACGCTGGACCCATGACCCGTCCGGCCCGTCCGGCTCCCGCGGCGGAGCGGACGCCGGTCTCGCTCACCGTCCGCCCGTCGGTGGGAGCCCTGGTGCCGCTGATCGGCGCGATGGGCTATGCCGAGGCGCGGTTCGTGCACACCGCCGAGCTGGCCCTGCCGACGGGCGGGGCACAACTGCTGGTCAACCTCGACGGGGACGCCCTGTCCTCCTCCCCGCTGCGGGGCCCGGACCGGCGTACCGGGGGCGCTGCCGTGCAGGGGCCGTACACGGAGCCGGCCCTGATCGACCCGGCACAGCAGCGGGCCGTCCTGTGGGTGGCGTTCCGGCCCGCGGGCGCCCACCCCTTCCTGACCGCCCCGGTCTCCGCGGTCCGCGACGACCTGGTCGGGCTCGACGAGCTGTGGGGCACGGACGGCGCGCTGCTGCGCGAGCGGCTGCTGGAGGCCGTGGCCGCGGGGGGCCCGCAGGCCGGGCTGCGGGAGCTGGAGGCGGCTCTGCTGGCCCGGGCGCGACGCCCCCTGGAGCCCGACCCGGCGGTCCGTCTCGCCGCCGCGCTGCTCGACCGCGGCACGCCCGTCGCCGAGGTCGCCGACCGGCTGGGCTGGACCGCCCGGCGGCTGGCCCGGCGCTGCACCGACCAGCTGGGACTCGCGCCCAAACGGTACGCCCGCCTGCGGCGCTTCCAGCGGCTCCTGCGCCGCGTCAACGCCGGGCCAGGGGCGCCGGACTGGGCGGCGCTCGCCGCCGACTGCGGCTACCACGACCAGGCGCACCTGATCCACGAGTTCCGCGCGCTGGCCGGGATCACCCCGACCGCGTACGCACCGCGCTCGCCGCTCGAACGCAACCACGTCCCGCTGGACAGGTGAACAGTCCCGGACCGGCCGATTTCTACAATCCACGATCCCCGGACCCGGCGATCGTGGAGGCATGACGAACACACCCGCACAGCAGACCGTCACCCGGCTCTACGCCCGGCTCGTCGTTCCCGACGGCCCCCGCGCGATCGACTTCTACCGGGCCGCGCTCGGCGCCGAGGAGATCGAGCGGTACACCGGCCCCGACGGGAGGATCGTGCACGCCCTGCTGCGGCTCGGCGGCGCGGTCGTCGCGGTCAAGGACGCCGACGAGGCCGACCCGGCGCCGGCGTCCCTCGGCGGCAGCCCGGTGATCATGGCCCTCGACGTGTCCGACGCCGACGCCGTGGCCGAGGCCATGCTGCGGGGCGGGGCGAGCGTGGTGTACCCCGTCGCCGACCAGCACTACGGGCAGCGCGGCGGCCGTCTCGCCGACCCGTTCGGCCATCTCTGGATGATCTCCCAGACGATCGAGGACCTGACGCCCGAGCAGATCCAGCAGCGCACGGACGAGTTGCTCGCCTGAGGCGCGGCGTCAGCGGGCCTGCCCGGCCGGTTCCTCCACCTTCGCGTTCGCGTCCACCTTGCCGCCCGGGTGGCGCAGCGCGCACAGGTAGCCGATGCCCAGGGCGATGGCCATGCCGTAGAACACCCACTGGTTGGCCTCGGCGAAGTCCATCCGGATCGCGGACATCGACTCCCGGGCCGCCTCGGCGGCGGGACCGGTGCCGGTGGGCGGCCGGGAGTCGCCGCTGCCGGTGATCGACTCGGTGACGTCGCGGGCCACGGTGTTCGCGTCCCCGGCGGATATGCCCCCGGACGTCAGGGTGCCCACCACCTTGTCGGTCGTGACGTGGGTGAGGATCGTGCCGTAGACGGCCAGGCCCACGCTCGCCGCGTAGTTGCGCACGGTCTGGGTGATGCCGGTGACCTCGCCGTACGAGGCGCCGATGGCCCGGTTGACGGCGTCCGTGGAGGCCGGCGCCAGGACGAAGCCGATGCCGGCCCCGGCCAGGGCCGCGTAGGGCCACTGGTCGTGCATGGACAGGTCGGTGAGCTTGCCGGCCCACAGGGCGAAACCCATGCAGCCCACGGCCGTGCCCAGTTTCAGGGCCGGGCGGGCGCCCTTCTTGTCGAGGATCCGGCCGCCCCACTGCGAGGCGATGGCGAAACCGACGAAGAAGTACAGCAGGAACAGGGCCGCCTGGTTCGGCGAGGCGCTCAGGGACACCTGGGCGTAGACGGAGGTGAAGAAGAACAACGGGACGAAGGCGAGCATCGAGAAGAACAGCACCGCCGCGTCCATGGTGAACGCCCGGTCCCGGAAGACCCGCAGGTCGATCAGCGGATTCTCCACCTTCCGCTCGAAGCGGACGAATCCGGCGAGGATCGCGAGGCCGCCCGCGATGCACACCCAGGTCGCCCAGCTGTCCCAGCCCCAGGACCAGGCCTGCTGGAACCCGAGCACGCTCAGCCCCATGCCGGCCGCGATCAGGGCGGCGCCCGGGACGTCCAGGGTGCCGGAGCGCCGCCGGTCGGAGATGTGCGCCAGGGCCGTGAGGGCCAGCGCCACGATCGCCACGGGCACGTTGACCCAGAACACGGCCCGCCAGGTCCAGTTGGTGAGCCAGCCGCCCAGCAGCGGGCCGATGGCGGTCAGCGCGCCGGTGACCCCGAAGAACAGCGCGAGGGCACGCCCGCGCCGCTCGACCGGGAACACCGCGACCACCACGGCCAGGGCCGCGGGGAACAGCAGGGCCGCCCCCAGCCCCTGCGTCGCGCGGAAGACGATCAGCCAGGCCTGCGCGGCGCCGCCCTCGGGCACACAGCCGCACAGCACCGAGGAGACGACGAACACCAGCGTGCCGATGATCACGACCCGGCGCGGCCCGTAGAGGTCGGCGAGGCGCCCGCCGAGGGCGAAGAACGCCGCGAGGGCCAGCAGATAGGCGTTGACCACCCACTGCATCCCGGAGGACGACAGCCCCAGTTCGCGGACGATGTCCGGGGCCGCGATCGACACGATGGTCTGGTCGATGAACGTCATGGCGACGGCGAACATCATCGCCGCCAGCGCGACACTCTGCTGCGGTGCGGATCGGGAGGGAGACGCGGCCTCGCCGCGCCCCGGGCGCGTGCTGCTCACGACATCAGTCTGCGCCCGGCCGTGTCGTGCCGCATCACAGGACTCTTTCCGTCCCGGGAGTCACACTGATACCCCCGAAACGCTCTCCCGGCAACCCCTCGGCGGTGTGAGGACGGCCTCGTCGGCCATGTGACCACGGCCCGCCACGGATGCCGCGTCGAAGGTGCAGGATGCGGGCACCAAGGAGGACAGGCAGTCCAACGACGGGAGAGGCAGACGATGGTCCCAGCGGAACCGCAACCCCAGAGGATCGGCATTCCGGCCGAATCCACTGCGGGCGAGACCAGGGTGGCGGCGACGCCGGCCACCGTGGGGAGACTTGTCGCGCTCGGGTACGACGTGGTGGTCGAACCGGGAGCGGGAGCCTCGTCCCGCTTCTCCGACGCGGCCTACCAGGAGGCGGGCGCCGAACTCGGCGACCCGTGGCAGGCGGAGATCGTGCTCAAGGTGAACGGCCCCTCCAGCGAGGAGGCCGGCCGGCTGCGTGAGGGCGCGACGCTGATCGCGCTCATCAGCCCCGCCCTCAACCCGGAGCTGGTCGAGGAGCTGGCGCGGCGGCCGATCACCGTGCTCGCCATGGACGCGGTGCCGCGCATCTCGCGCGCCCAGTCTCTGGACGTGCTCAGCTCGATGGCGAACATCGCCGGCTACCGCGCCGTGGTCGAGGCCGCCCATGCCTTCGGCCGCTTCTTCACCGGCCAGGTCACCGCCGCCGGCAAGGTGCCGCCCGCCAAGGTGCTGGTGGCCGGGGCCGGCGTGGCCGGGCTCGCGGCGATCGGCGCGGCCCGCAGCCTCGGTGCCGTGGTCCGCGCCACCGACCCGCGTCCCGAGGTCGCCGAGCAGGTGCGCTCGCTGGGCGGGGAGTTCCTGACGGTGACCGCCGAGCAGGAGGTCAGCACCGACGGCTACGCCAAGGCCACCTCCGAGGACTACAACCGGCTCGCCGCGCAGCTCTACGCCGAGCAGGCCGCCGATGTCGACATCATCATCACCACCGCGCTCATCCCGGGCCGTCCCGCCCCGCGGCTGATCACCGCCGAGGACGTCGCGCGCATGAAGGCCGGCAGCGTGATCGTCGACATGGCGGCCGCCCAGGGCGGCAACGTCGAGGGCACGGTCGCCGGGAAGGCCGTCGTCACCGACAACGACGTGACGATCATCGGCTACACCGACCTGCCGGGCCGGCTCCCCGCCCAGGCCTCGCAGCTGTACGGCACGAACATCGTCAACCTGATGAAGCTGCTCACCCCGGGCAAGGACGGCCGGCTCGTCCTCGACTTCGACGACGTGGTGCAGCGGTCGATGACCGTGGTCCGCGAGGGCGAGAAGACCTGGCCGCCGCCCCCGGTCCAGGTGTCCGCCGCACCCGCCCCGGGCGGGGCGAAGGAGCCGGACCCGGTCCCCGCCGAGACACCGGCGAAGACCGCCCGCCCGGCCTGGTCCTCCTACGCCCTGGTCGCCGCCGGAGCGCTCGCGCTGTTCCTGGTGACGGCCTTCTCGCCGAGTGAACTCCTCGGCCACTTCACGGTGTTCGTCCTGGCGATCGTCATCGGCTTCTACGTCATCGGCAACGTGCACCACGCGCTGCACACCCCGCTGATGTCGGTGACCAACGCCATCTCCGGCATCGTCGTGGTCGGCGCGCTGCTGCAGATAGGGCAGGGCGACACCGCCGTCACCGTGCTGTCGTTCGCCGCGATCCTGCTGGCGAGCATCAACATCTTCGGCGGATTCGCCGTCACCCGCCGCATGCTCGGCATGTTCTCGAAGGGCTGATCAGGGATGACCACAGACACGGCCGCTCAGGCCGCCTACGTCGTCGCCGCGCTGCTGTTCATCCTCAGCCTCGCCGGCCTCTCCCAGCACAAGACGTCCCGTTCGGGAGTCGTCTGGGGCATCGCGGGCATGGTCGTGGCCCTGGCCGCCACGGTCGGGCTCGCCTCCCGCAGCATCACCGCGACCGGGCTCGTGCTGATCGCCGTCGCCACGGCCGCCGGCGCGGGCATCGGCCTGTGGCGGGCCCGGGTGGTCGAGATGACCGGCATGCCGGAGCTGATCGCCATCATGCACAGCCTCGTCGGCCTGGCCGCCGCGTTCGTCGGCTGGAACGGCTACCTGGACGTCGACGCCGAACTGTCCGGTTCGCTGCTGGCGATCCATCACGCCGAGGTGTTCATCGGCGTGTTCATCGGCGCCGTCACCTTCACGGGGTCCGTCGTCGCGTACCTGAAGCTCTCGGCACGCATCAACTCCCGTCCGCTCACGCTACCCGGCAAGCACGTCCTCAACATCGGCGCACTCGTGGCCTTCGTGGGGCTCACGGCGGCGTTCGTCGTACGCCCCGGCATGGGCCTGCTCATCGCGGTCACCGTGATCGCGCTCGCCCTCGGCGCGCACCTGGTCGCCTCCATCGGCGGCGGTGACATGCCGGTGGTCGTCTCCATGCTCAACAGCTACTCCGGCTGGGCCGCCGCGGCCTCGGGCTTCCTGCTCGCCAACAACCTGCTCATCGTCACCGGCGCGCTGGTCGGCTCCTCCGGTGCCTACCTGTCGTACATCATGTGCAAGGCGATGAACCGCTCCTTCATCTCGGTGATCGCCGGTGGTTTCGGCACCCCGGCGGCGGCCGCCGACGAGGACGAGCAGGGCGAGCACCGGGAGATCAACGCCGAGGAGACCGCGGAACTCCTCGGCAACGCCACCTCGGTGATCATCACGCCGGGCTACGGCATGGCCGTCGCCCAGGCGCAGTACCCGGTCGCCGAACTGGCGCGCAAGCTGCGCGAGCGGGGCGTCGAGGTGCGGTTCGGTATCCACCCGGTGGCCGGCCGGCTGCCCGGGCACATGAACGTGCTGCTCGCCGAGGCGAACGTGCCGTACGACATCGTCCTGGAGATGGACGAGATCAACGACGACTTCGCCGCCACCTCGGTCGTCCTGGTCATCGGCGCCAACGACACGGTCAACCCGGCCGCCACCGACAACCCGTCGAGCCCCATCGCCGGCATGCCGGTCCTGCACGTGTGGGAGGCGGCCAACGTGATCGTCTTCAAGCGCTCCATGGCCGCCGGCTACGCGGGCGTGCAGAACCCGCTGTTCTTCCGCGAGAACACCCAGATGCTCTTCGGCGACGCCAAGCAGCGCGTCGAGGACATCCTGCGCGGCCTCGACGCCCTGGACGCACCGGTCCGGGAGATGGCCGGAACCTCGCGCTGAGCGCGGTGCCCCGCCGGTACGGGCCGGCGGGGCACGAGGTGTGGGGATGCGGCCGACGACGTATCGGCGTTGACTGATGGGGAGGCACCAGGGCAACGCCCGGCACGCGCCAACTGGCGCCGCCGCGTTGCGCCATCGTCATGTTGCGGAGTCGGCCATGGCCCATCGGCATCGGATGCGCGTGTGCGCGGGACTGACCGCTGCCTTACTGGCTGTTTCGGGTGGTCACGCCTTCGCCGCGCCGAACGACGAGATGACCCGGGACATCGAAACGGCTGTGCTGGGCGTCGACGCGTACTGGGAAGCCCACTGGTCCGACTTCTTCACGGAGACGTACGTCCCGCCCACCGTCCTGGGAGAGTACGACGGTGCTTCCCCCAACGTCCCTACCTGCGACGGGGAACCGCTGGACGATGACAACGCCGTCTACTGCAGCACGGCCGAGGACTACGTCGCCTGGGACACCGACCTCATGCGCTTCGGCTACGCGTACGGAGACGCGTTCGTGTACCTGGTCGTCGCGCACGAGTGGGGTCACGCGATACAGAACCGCCTGCACGCCGAACTTCAGACGATCGACGGTGAATTGCAGGCGGACTGCCTGGCCGGTGCGGAACTGGAGGGTGCCGCACAGGACGGAACGGTCGTCTTCGAGTCAGGGGACGTCGACGAGGTGCACACGGCCCTCGTCCGGGACGCCGACAAGACCCCCTGGACGAAGGAAGGGGACCACGGAAGCGCCTCCGAGCGGGTCGAGGCCTTCACCCTGGGGCAGGAGCTGGGAGTCGAGGGATGCCTGCCGGACGAGGCGTCCGCCGAAGGCGCGGCGGCCCTCGGCCGGTAACACGCCGGGAGGCCGGCCCGACATCCCGTCGGGTCGGCCTCCCGCTGTGCCGTGGGGTCAGTCCGTGCCCGACTCCATCGCGGCCCGGTCCAGCCAGGCGTCCTCGTCCGAGACCTCGCCCCGGGAGGCGATGGCCTGGGCGCCGCCCTCGGGCAGCTCCGGCATGGTGCCGATCAGCCCGGTCGCGGCGGCCTGGGAGGCGCCGATGGTGGGGCTGCCGGTGCCGATCAGGCCGATGCCGGCGTACTGCTCCAGCTTGGCGCGCGAGTCCGCGATGTCGAGGTTGCGCATCGTCAGCTGGCCGATGCGGTCGACCGGGCCGAACGCGGAGTCCTCGGTGCGCTCCATCGACAGCTTGTCCGGGTGGTAGCTGAACGCCGGGCCCGTGGTGTCGAGGATCGAGTAGTCCTCGCCGCGCCGCAGCCGCAGTGTCACCTCGCCGGTGACGGCGGCGCCGACCCAGCGCTGGAGCGACTCGCGGATCATCAGCGCCTGCGGGTCCAGCCAGCGGCCCTCGTACATCAGCCGCCCGAGGCGCCGGCCCTCGGCGTGGTACTGGGCGAGGGTGTCCTCGTTGTGGATCGCGTTGACGAGGCGCTCGTAGGCGGCGTGCAGCAGGGCCATGCCCGGGGCCTCGTAGATGCCGCGGCTCTTGGCCTCGATGATCCGGTTCTCGATCTGGTCCGACATGCCGAGGCCGTGCCGGCCGCCGACGGCGTTGGCCTCCATGACCAGGTCGACGGGGGAGGCGAACTCCTTGCCGTTGATCGACACCGGGCGGCCCTCGGCGAAGCCGATCGTCACGTCCTCGGCGGCGATCTCGACCGACGGGTCCCAGAACCGGACGCCCATGATCGGCTCGACCGTCTCGACGCCGGTGTCCAGGTGCTCCAGCGTCTTGGCCTCGTGGGTGGCGCCCCAGATGTTGGCGTCCGTGGAGTACGCCTTCTCCGTGCTGTCCCGGTAGGGCAGCCCGTGCGCGAGCAGCCACTCGGACATCTCCTTGCGGCCGCCGAGCTCCGTCACGAAGGCCGCGTCCAGCCAGGGCTTGTAGATGCGCAGGTGGGGGTTGGCAAGCAGGCCGTAGCGGTAGAACCGCTCGATGTCGTTGCCCTTGAAGGTCGAGCCGTCGCCCCAGATCTGGACGTCGTCCTCGAGCATCGCCCGGACCAGGAGCGTGCCGGTGACGGCGCGGCCGAGCGGGGTGGTGTTGAAGTACGCCCGCCCGCCCGAGCGGATGTGGAACGCGCCGCAGGTCAGCGCGGCCAGGCCCTCCTCGACCAGCGCGGCACGGCAGTCGACCAGACGCGCGATCTCGGCCCCGTAGGTCTTGGCACGGCCGGGCACCGAGGCGATGTCGGGCTCGTCGTACTGGCCGATGTCGGCGGTGTAGGTGCACGGGACGGCGCCCTTGTCGCGCATCCACGCGACCGCGACGGAGGTGTCGAGACCGCCCGAGAAGGCGATGCCGACGCGTTCGCCGGCGGGCAGGGAGGTGAGGACCTTGGACATAGAAAGAGTATGTATCACTTTGCATAGTCATGCAAGCCGGGTATGCGAATTCGCCGTTCCGGTTGCCCCGGTTCAGGAACCCGCAGTCTCCGAGCCGCCGCCGAGCGCGCCGAGGATCCGCTCTGCGGCCAGCGTCGGGGTGAGCCCGCCCTCCCGGACCCGCTGCTCCAGCACGGGCGCCAGAGCCCGTACCGCGGGGTCGGCCTGCAGACGGCCGAGGAGTTCGTCGCGGACCATGCTCCAGGTCCAGTCGACCTGCTGGTCGCGGCGCTTGGCGGTGAGGCGGCCCGTGGAGTCCAGCAGGGTGCGGTGCTGTTCCAGGCGCTCCCACACCGTGTCCAGGCCGGTCGACTCGCGGGCGCTGCAGTGCAGCACCGGCGGGGTCCAGAAGGCGTCCTTGCCGTGCATCAGCCGCAGCGCGCCCGCCAGTTCGCGCGCAGCGGCCCGGGCGTCGCGCTCGTGCGGGCCGTCCGCCTTGTTGACGGCGATCACGTCGGCCAGCTCCAGCACGCCCTTCTTGATGCCCTGGAGCTGGTCGCCCGTGCGGGCGAGGGTGAGCAGCAGGAAGGTGTCGACCATGTTCGCGACGGCGGTCTCGGACTGGCCGACGCCGACCGTCTCCACCAGGATCACGTCGTAGCCGGCCGCCTCCATCACCACGATCGACTCGCGGGTGGCCTTCGCGACCCCGCCCAGCGTGCCCGCTGTGGGGGAGGGGCGCACGAACGCCGCCGGGTCCACGGCCAGGCGTTCCATCCGGGTCTTGTCGCCCAGGATGGAGCCGCCCGTACGGCTGGAGGACGGATCGACGGCCAGGACCGCGACCCGGTGCCCGAGCGAGGTCAGCAGCGTGCCGAACGCGTCGATGAACGTCGACTTGCCCACGCCGGGCACCCCGCTGACGCCGATCCGCCGGGCCCGGCCGCTGTGCGGCAGCAGCGCGGTCAGCAGCTCCTGGGCCAGCGCCCGGTGCTGGGGCCGCGTCGACTCGACGAGCGTGATGGCACGGGCGATGATCGCCCGCTTCCCGTCGAGCACGCCCTTCACATACGCGTCGACATCGATCACAGGTCGTGCCCGAGGCCGTCCGACAGCCGCTGCACCAGGTCGAACGCCGCGTCCGGGATCACCGTCCCGGGCGGGAAGACGGCCGCCGCGCCCATCTCCAGCAGCGTCGGCACGTCCTGCGGCGGGATCACACCGCCGACCACGACCATGATGTCCTCGCGCCCCTCCTCGGCCAGCGCCTCGCGCAGCGCCGGGACGAGGGTGAGGTGACCGGCCGCGAGCGACGAGACGCCGACGATGTGCACGTCCGCCTCGACGGCCTGCCGTGCCACCTCGGCCGGCGTCTGGAACAGCGGGCCGACGTCCACGTCGAAGCCGAGGTCGGCGAAGGCGGTGGCGATCACCTTCTGGCCGCGGTCGTGACCGTCCTGGCCCATCTTCGCGACCAGGATGCGCGGGCGGCGGCCCTCGGCCTCCTCGAAGGCGGACACCAGGGTGCGGGTGCGGTCCACGCTCGGGGACTCTCCGGTTTCGTTGCGGTACACGCCGGAGATCGTACGGATCTGGCTCGCGTGCCGGCCGTACACCTTCTCCAGGGCGTCGGAGATCTCCCCGACGGTGGCCTTCGCGCGGGCCGCGTGCACGGCCAGCTCCAGCAGATTGCCCTCGCCGCCGGCGGCCCGGGTCAGCGCGTCCAGCGCGTCCTGGCAGGCCCGCTCGTCCCGCTCGGCGCGCAGCCGCCGCAGCTTCTCGATCTGCTGCGCCCGCACGGAGGAGTTGTCGACCTTCAGGACCTCGATCTGCTCGTCGGAGTCCACCCGGTACTTGTTGACGCCGATGACCGGCTGACGGCCCGAGTCGATCCGGGCCTGGGTGCGGGCCGCGGCCTCCTCGATGCGCAGCTTCGGGATGCCCGCGTCGATGGCCTTGGCCATGCCGCCCGCGGCCTCGACCTCCTCGATGTGCTGCCAGGCCCGCCGGGCCAGGTCGTACGTCAGCTTCTCCACGTACGCGCTGCCGCCCCACGGGTCGATCACGCGGGTCGTGCCGGACTCCTGCTGGAGGAGCAACTGGGTGTTGCGGGCGATGCGCGCCGAGAAGTCGGTGGGCAGCGCGAGCGCCTCGTCGAGGGCGTTGGTGTGCAGCGACTGCGTGTGCCCCTGGGTCGCGGCCATCGCCTCGACGCAGGTGCGGGTCACGTTGTTGAACACGTCCTGCGCGGTCAGCGACCAGCCCGAGGTCTGCGAATGGGTGCGCAGGGAGAGGGACTTGGCGTTCTGCGGGTCGAACTGCTTCACCAGCTTCGCCCACAGCAGGCGCGCCGCCCGCAGCTTGGCGACCTCCATGAAGAAGTTCATGCCGATCGCCCAGAAGAACGACAGGCGCGGCGCGAACGCGTCCACGTCCAGGCCCGCTTCACGGCCCGCCCGGATGTACTCCACGCCGTCCGCGAGGGTGTACGCCAGCTCCAGGTCGGCCGTCGCTCCGGCCTCCTGGATGTGGTACCCGGAGATGGAGATGGAGTTGTAGCGCGGCATCCGCTGCGAGGTGTACGCGAAGATGTCGGAGATGATCCGCATCGACGGCTTCGGCGGATAGATGTAGGTGTTGCGGACCATGAACTCCTTGAGGATGTCGTTCTGGATGGTCCCGGCCAGCTTCTCGGGCGGTACGCCCTGCTCCTCCGCCGCCACGATGTACAGCGCCAGCACCGGCAGCACGGCACCGTTCATCGTCATCGACACGGTCATCTTGTCCAGCGGGATGCCGTCGAACAGCTGCCGCATGTCGTAGATCGAGTCGATCGCCACGCCCGCCATGCCGACGTCGCCGGTCACCCGCGGGTGGTCACTGTCGTAACCCCGGTGCGTGGGCAGGTCGAAGGCGACCGACAGGCCCTTCTGCCCGGCCGCGAGGTTGCGCCGGTAGAAGGCGTTGGACTCCTCGGCCGTCGAGAAGCCGGCGTACTGGCGGATCGTCCAGGGCTGGTTGACGTACATCGTCGGGTACGGGCCGCGCAGATACGGCGCGGCGCCCGGGTACGTCTCCAGGAAGTCCAGGCCCTCCAGGTCACGGCCCGTGTACAGCGGCTTGACCGCGATGCCCTCCGGGGTCTCCCAGAGCAGGTCGTCCCCGCCGGAGGCGTTCTTGACCGCCGTACGCCACTCGTCGGCGCCGCCGTCGGGGGCCGGCATCCCCAGTTCGATCCCGGAGAAGTCGGGGATTCCCATCAGGACACTCCCATGCGGTCGAGGGTGGCGGACAGCACGGCCACGGCGTCGCAGCCCGCGAAGACGTAACCGTCGACACCGGGATGCTCCCCGGGCCGCCCGGCGAGGAACACGTGCGTGGCACCGGCGGCCTTCAGCTGCCCGGCCACCGCCTGCGCCTGCTCCGCGTACAGCGCGTCGCTGGAGCACAGCACGGCCTCGCTCGCACCGCTCTCCTCGAAGCTGCCCTGCGTGACCGGCTCGATGCCGCCCGCCTGGAACAGGTTCGAGGCGAAGGTGAGCCGCGCGGTGTGGGCGGCGGCCGGGCCGAGCGCGGCCAGGAAGATCCTGGGCCGGGAGCCGGTCGCGGCGAGATGGGCGTCGGAGCGGGCGCGCAGCGCCTCGTACGCCTCGTCCCGGCGCACCCGCGGCAGCCCGCCGGACGGCTGCTCGGGGGCGCTCTCGCGCACGACCGGCTTCTCCGCCAGGAACGGGAACTCGCTGACGCCGGTGATGGGTTCGCGCCGCTTGGCCAGCCTGCCGGTGCGGGCCTGCCAGGTCTCGGCCAGGTCCCGTGCGAGGTCCCCGGAGCGCAGGGCCGCCGCCTGGCCGCCGAGCCGCTCGATGCGCTGGAAGAACTCCCAGCCCGCGTGGGCGAGTTCGTCGGTGAGCCGCTCCACGTACCAGGAGCCGCCCGCCGGGTCGATCACCCGGGCCAGGTGCGACTCCTCGATGAGGATCGTGGAGGTGTTGCGGGCGATCCGGCGCGCGAACGCGTCCGGCAGTCCGAGGGCGTGGTCGAAGGGCAGCACGGTGACCGCGTCGGCCCCGCCCGCGCCGGCGGCCAGCGTGGCGATCGTCGAGCGCAGCATGTTCACCCACGGGTCGCGGCGCGTCATCATCACCGGCGACGTCACCACGTGCTGGAGCTGCGCCCCCGCGCGCGGCGCCCCGCAGACCTCGGCCACCCGGGCCCACAGCCGGCGCGCGGCCCGCAGCTTGGCGATCGTCAGGAACTGGTCGGCGGTCGCCGCGTACCGGAACTCCAGCTGCGCACAGGCCTGTTCGACGCTCAGCCCGGCCCCGGCCAGCTCCCGCAGGTACGCCACCCCGGTGGCCAGCGAGACGCCCAGCTCCTGGGCGGCCGAGCCCCCGGCCTCGTGATACGGCAGCGCGTCCACGGTCAGCGCCCGCAGCGCCGGGTACCCCTCGGCGCACAGCCGCGCGAGTCCGGCCGCAGGCGCGAAGTCGCCCCGCCGCCCGCTGCGGGCCTCCTGGCCCAGCGGGTCCGCGCCCAGATTGCCGCGCACCTGGGCCGGGGCGGCACCGCGCTCCTCGTACAGCCGCAGCAGCTCCCGCGCGGCGGGCTCGACGTCGGATCCGGCGTCGAGGACGACGGGGGCGAGGTCGAGATGGACGCCGTCGAGCACCCGGCCGAGCTCCGGCACCGGGATGCCGGAGCCGCCCACGCCCAGCCAGAGGGAGGTGACGCCGTTCTCCAGATCCGTCAGCACCGGGCCGCTGTCGGCCACCGTGTGCCGCTGCCGTACGTCCCAGCCGCCGAGGGTGTTCCCCTCGGCCCGGCCGCCGCGCACAAAGGGCGCGAACCCGGGCAGGCCCGGCTCCGGCGCGGAGTCACGGGCGGTGTAGAGAGGACGGGTGCGCAACCCGTCCTCCAGGGCGGTGGACAGGGCTTCCTCGGCCTCGGCGCCCTCCACGTCCTTGCCCGACTTGCGCAGGACACCCGCCACAAGGCGCTGCCACTGCTCGTGGGGCACGTCAGGGAATTCGCCGGCCAGCTCAAGCCCGTCGTCAGGCAGGACCGTCATGCTCGGATGCTAGGTCACGGACACGAAGGAGCAGCAGTGGGCACGGCTGTGACGTTTCCCTCGCCGAGAATGTGGCCCTGATCTCCGCCTGCCGCTCTTGAATCAGGGCTGGTCAGGTACTAGAGGAGCGGGGTCGGTGGCCGGTTGCCCGCAGTCCCGAGGCGGCTTTCGAAAGAACCAGTGCATTCCCATGCCCTTTCCGATTGCCGATCAGACGGAAAGTGAACGGGTGCTCGATGTCAACCCCTTGGCATCCCCCGACCGCGTACTGTGCGTGCCTGATCGGCATCCCTGGGCCCCATGCTGCGCATGGGTGACAAGAGAGACGTCGATCCCCTGCCCGACAGGCGAGTATCCCGATACGCTGAATTGGGTGCGCCTTGTCGAGCGGGCAGCTACGGGGGGTGAGAAGGCGTTGCTTGTCAGCCGGACATTGACTGCTGTGGTACGCGTGTGGTGCATGATGAATCACCCGCGCTGCCGCGGCAATGACGAACCTCATGGTTCGCGGACCCACGCCGCGCGACGGAACCCGTTATCAGGGCGGACGGAGCAAGGGCATTGGGACTGAGTCTGTTACGCGGCAGGACCAGCGCCGGCCTGCCCCGCATCGTCGTCGCCGCCTGCGTCGCCCTGGCCGCCGGAGCGGCCCTCGGTCTGCTGACACACCCTCAGGACCTGGCCCACGCGCCCGGATACCAGTACGCGGCGGGACTGCTTCTCGCGATCGGACTCTACGGCAGCACGCACGACGTCGACTTCGCCGAAGTCAGACGCTCCCTCAAGGTCGTCCTGGTCGCCGTCACCGTCGGCGTCGTCATCAAGGCCTCGCTCATCGCCACCGTCATGGTGCTGGCCTTCGACCGGCCGGAATACCTCGTCCTGGGCATCGCGGTGGCGCAGATCGACCCCCTGTCGGTCGCCGCCACACAGAGGAACGACCGGGTGTCGCCGCGGGCCAAGGCCATCCTCTCGGTCTGGGCCGCGTTCGACGACCCCATGACGGTCCTGCTCACGGTCTACTTCTCCGCCCTCGCCGTCCGGCACGGCGCCGGTGCGGCCGGTGACGGCTCGGTCGTCGCGGACACCGCCGCGGTGTTCGGTGATCTGCTCCTCAACCTGGGCCTGTTCGCCCTGGTGGCGGCCCTCTGGTGGGCGGCCACCGCCTGGTCCGGCCACCGCGGCCCGGCCCGGCGGCCCGGCGTCCGGCCTCCCGCCGACCTCGCGGCACTGGTGCTGGTCGTCACGCTGGTCCTGTTCGCCGCGCAGGACATGATGGTCCTCGCCGTGGCCCTGACCGGACTGGTCGTGCGGCTGGGCCGCTTCCGCGCGGGCCTGGAACCGGCGGTCGCCCTGGCCTTCCTCATCGCCTCGGCCGTCCTCGGAGTGGTCCTCGCCTCCGGTGAGGTCTTCCTCCGGGAAGGACTCGTACTCGGCGTGAGCGCGTTCGCCGCCCAACTGCTCGTCACGCTGCTCATCAGCCGGCTGCTGGTGCGCCCCCGGCTGACCTGGCCCGATCTCGCACATCTCGGATTCGGTCAGCAGAACGGCATCACCGCGATCCTCCTCGCCCTCGCTCTGGAACCGAGGTTCCCCGGCACAGTGGGGGTCGTCGGGCCCGCGATCGTGACGGTCGGCCTCCTGCACCACACCTTCCAATGGGCCCGCGTCGACAGGTGGCGGGGCTCCGCCACCGCACCGGAGCCGCAGCACGCTTCCGCACCGACGAGCCAGGAACTGAAACCGGAACCCGGATGAGCCAGGGGGAGGCATGGGCCGGTCACACGCCTCGCCGGTATCCCGGCCGCACCGCACACGACGTACGACACCGGGCGATCCAAGGGGACGGGACGCCCGGAGCACGATCTCGGGGGAACACACCATGCCGTACATCCACTGCAACATGTTCGGAACGCCTCCCGTGGGAGGCGAACCGCCGTGGCTCCCGCACGAGCCACTGGTTCCGTGGTGCATCGAAGGTCACGAGAACCTGTGGGTGGAGCTCGACCACGTGCCCGTGGCGGTGCACACCTTCCGCAACAGGCTCGTGCAGGTCGCGCGCAACATCACCCCGGACCGGGACGGACGCGGGCACCTGGTCGTGGTGAGCGGCCTGCCCGGTACGGGTAAGAGCAGTCTCCTCCACCGGTGCGTCCACGAGTTCGTCACGGAACTGGAAGACCCCAAGAGCAGCGACCGGCCCGATGCCGAGTCACCGGGCGAGAGCCCGAACCCGTGGTGCCGGCGCGAGCCGTCCGGTGCGGTGTCCGTCGTGCCGGTCACCGGTGTGCGCAACACCGGGCGCGATCTGGAGTCGTCGCCCAGCGGGCACACCGAAGCGCCGGAGCTGGGCACGGTGATCGACCGCATCTTCCGCACCGTCGTCAAGGCGCTGAAGATGACACCCGGTTTCGCGGAAGTCTGCGGTCCGGAAATCGACTCACCCGACCATTTCGACTCCTGGCGCGCTCTCACCGACGCGCTGGCGCAATTGGGCCGAAGACTCGCGGTGATCATTCCGCACATCAAGTGGGAGGACCAGGACTCCCGATGGGCCTTCCTCCGGTTCTGCCACCAGAAGGCCGACCGCGGGGTGGTCTTCTTCGTCGAGACGGAATACACCGGTCTCGAGAAAGAGATCGACCTGATTTTCGACGAAGCCCAGTTGCGGGGTGTCACGCACCTCAAGACCGGAAGGCTCGACCGGGAGGACTGGGGCAGATATCTACGGCTGTGGATGGAGCTGCCGGATATTCCGAACCCGAAGGTCGGCATCCACGACGATCTGCTCGACTGCGAACCGGCGCCCTGGGTCTTCGTCAGCATCGCGAAGCTCCAGACCTTTCTGCGTGAGGCGGCGGACGAAGCACTGCAGGCCGACGAGGCCTACTTGCGGCGAAGTCGCGTGGTTCTCCGGTTCGCCGAGGAGGAACCGAGGCCGGACGACTTCCTCAGAGGAGACCCGTCCGAAACGGACGATCCCGCAGAGGAACCAGCCGGGACGGCCGGTCGTGAACCGAATGAGCTTCCCGACGACGAAGAGGACCGACGAGATGAGCCCTGACGCCTCCCCGGTCGCGGGGGAGAACCCCTTCCGCGGCAGTACGAGCGTCCAGTTGGAGGGATTCGGCGACACCACCCAGGTCGGAACCGGCCCCCCGCGTCCGCCCATCCATGTGCGCAGGCGGATCAACGAACAGCTCATGGAACAGGTGCAGCGCTACCTCCAGCACACCGGGGACTCCTCGACCAGGGGCCGTGTCCTCGCCCTCGTCGGCGAGTTCGGCCTCGGCAAGAGCCATCTCGCCGCCCAGGTCACGGACGTCCTCCGGCAGAGCACCCCCACGCCCGCGCTGTGGGTGATCGGCCAGCCCTCGGTGGACATGCGGTCCGTCTTCCAGCACCGCGTCATGAGCCCCCGCGACGATCTCGAAGCCATGGCCGACTTCCTGCAGGCCATCACCGACTACTACGCGGACGTCACGGCGGAACTGCTGGAACAGGACGACACCGGCCGGCTGGGAGGCGCTCGTGACGAGTTCCTGCGCGGCCTCAGGGACCGCAGGCTCGACCCGCAGAAGATCGCGCGGGCCTTCGACCTCGACGAGGAGCTCATCCACAGCCATCTCCGCCGGCACCTGCGGGGGGTCACCGACCACCGGGCCTTCGCCACCGCCCTCGCCCTGCTCCCCAACCAGGCGTACCAGACGGACATCTTCCGCTGGCTGTCCGGCGAGGCCCCGACGGCCCCCCTGCAACAGCGGGGCGTCACCCAGCCGATCCAGGGCATCCAGGGTGTCTTCGAAGCCTTCGCGGTGTTCAGCCTCGTCTACGGCCAGAGCGACCGGCCGTACGCGCTGGTGCTGGACGAGGTGGACAAGATCGACGAGTGGACGACGCAGGACCGGGCGCTGTTCCTCAACGCCTTCGAGATGCTGGTCAACCGGTACGTCAACCAGGGCGGACTGCTGGTCTTCTGCGTCCGGCCCGACCTCTGGAGCTCGCTGCCCGCCTCCCTGCACGAGCGGGTGCTGCCGCTGTGGCTGGACAACTGGGAGCGCCCCGCGACCGAGGAGCTGATCAAGCAGCACCTGCACGGCTCGGGCCGCGTGCCGCCGGGCGGGAGCTGCGCGCCGTTCTCCGGCCCCGCCGTGGGGCAGATCGTGACTCTCTCCGACGGGGTGCCCCGGCAGATCCTGCGGATCTGCGAAGGGGCCTGGGACCACGCCGCGCTCGGCCGCAGTCCGAAGATCGACATCGAGGCCGTCCACGAGGCGATCCGGACCACCCACGAGAAACGGCCGATGAGCGAGGCGGCGCGCCGGCTGGAACGCGTCCTCGCCGGCGACCAGTGGTGGCACAACGTGCCGCCGCGTGACCTGGGGGATCTGCCGGTGCCGGCGGGCTCGGGCGAGCCCCGCTGGATCGAGGTCACCCGTACGGCGTGGATCGTGCTGCTGCCGGTGCGTTCGCTGCTGACCCGTTCCGGTGTCGCCGACATCGAGGGCTTCCTCGGCCAGGCGCGCCACGTCGCTGGGGCGATCGGCATCGAAATGCTCGTCGTGGTCAACGGCCACGCCTGCAGGCTGATGCGCCGGCAGGTCGCCGACGCCACCGGGACGATGCCCCTGGTGCTCGACGACCCCCGCTTCGACACCGCGCTGCGCAGCGGTGTCATGAGCCTCGCCGAGCGGCTGCGGGCGAGCCAGGACAACACCGTGCTGGAGAAGCTGTCCAGCCGGCTCGACGTCCTCCAGGGACAGCAGCAGACCCTCCTGGAACGCGTCGACAGCATCGACCACAGTCTCGACAACCCGCGTTCCCTCTCCCCGGCTCCGGCGGCCGATTCCCTGGGGGCGCGGCTGCCGGAGCCGGTGCGGGCGCATTTCCGGGACACCCAGGAAGCACTGGACCGGCTGCTGGAGGAGGGCGACGGGCCACGCCTCAGCCTCGTGCCGGTCGCCCGGACCAGCGCCGGTCGGCCACCGCGTCCGCGCCGGCTGCTCGTCGACGACACCGTTCTGCGGAACATGGGAGCGGTCGTACTGGCCCGCAGGCTGCTGGAGGCGTTCCGCGAGGCGATCGTCGGCTGGTGGGAGGCCGACGGGGCCGGCGGTGACGCCCGGCCCGCCGGACGCGACCAGGGGGAACTGTTCGCCATCTGCCGGGGGTTCGAGATCTCGCTGGAGTCGCTGCCCCGGCTGGACCGGGGCGGCGCCGACCCGCTGAGCGGCCCGCCCGCCCCGGCGGCAGACCTCGGCGAACGGGCGCAGGACAGGCTCGCCCAACTCGCCGACCGGGTGCTGCGCGAGCTCGGTGAGGCGTTCAGCGGCGGGCACGCACCGCTGCTGTGAGATGCCGCAGGCGCTCCTCCGCCACGCCCACCTGGGGCTGGCGGAACGTGACTCCGACGACGAAGTCGCCCTCCGCGTCGCCCAGCCAGTGCATGTAGAAAGCCCCGTCCACGACATCGAGGACGAGGCGCCGGATCGGGGCACGGGTGACGGGGGCGATGATGCCCGCCAGATCCGTCAGCTCCTCACGCAGGCGGCTGACGAGGTCGCGGTATATCGCCCGGCGGGCCGCGACCGAGACGACCGCGAAGGAGTCCTCCAGCTCCTGGTGCTCGAAGGCGTCGCCGGAACAGACCAGCGACCAGTTCCGGTAGTAGGCCGCGTAGTGCAGGTCGCCCGGGTTGAGATGGCGGTGCCAGATGCTTCGCAGCCGCTGCTCCTCCTGCATGTCGCGGGTGAGGACGTGCATGAACAGCGAACCCCCCTGGACGAACGGCTCCAGCACCTCGCCCTCGCGACCGCCGGGCAGTTCGTCGGCCATCTGACGCTCGGCCCTGATCTTTCTGACCAGCCGGTTCATCTTCGTGTCCATGGCGTCACAGCCGGTCTCGGACGCACTGATGCCCACCAGGTACTGGGCGGCGTGCAGCCGCGAGCACTGCATACCGCCCTCCGGGGTGACGACGAGGGTCCGCATCAGATCGCCGACGTCGAGCCGGCGCATCGCCTCCTCCGTCTCCAGGACCCAGCGGACCAGCCGGCGCCCCGGCCGGCCCTCGGAGTCGGCCTCGTCCTCCCAGGACAGCCCTCCGGGGAACGGCTCGGCCTCCGCCTCGCGGACGGCGAAGACGACGGTGTTGCGGACGACGTGGGTCATGGACCGGATCTCCGGGCAGGCCGCGACCGCTGCACGGCACTCCTTGCTCAGGTGCCCGTAGCTCTGGCTGACTTGCGGCACGCTCAGGAGCCGGGGCTCGCTCACCGCCGCGGAGGCGTCCGGGTTCATCTAGGTGCAACTCCTTTGCGCAGACGACGTACGCGGGACAACCGCCTTCGGTTCACACGAACAGTTCCACGTCGATGTCCCGGCGCACCCGGGGCAGTTCGCCGCTGCCCGACGCGCCCCGCTGCCCGGCACGGGTCATGGCGAGGTTGCCGGCGGCGATCGCCCTGGCCGGGTGCCGGTTCAGGCCCAGGTGGTCGTAGCCGCGCTGGGCGCTCTCCTCCAGTTCCGCCGCCTCCTCCTCGGCTCCGCACGCCACCAGGGTTCCCGCCAGGGCGACGGCGGACGCCAGTGTCCAGGGGTGACGGCCGCCGAGAACCTCCTTGAGACCGCGTCTCGCGGCCAGGCCGGCCCCGCGGGCCTCCTCAGCCCGGCCCGCGCCCCGCAGATGAACGCCGAGGCGCATACGGCACAGGTGGGTCGACGGATGGTCGGGGCCGAACCGGCCCGTCAGCGCGGTGAGGCAGCGCTCGGTGTACTCGACCGCCGGTTCGTGCTCGCCCAGCAGATGGTGGTCGATGGCGAGACTGAACCGGCACCGCTGGGTGATCATGTGCTGCTCTCCCAGCACGCTGACGGCCATGTCCAGGGCCCGCGTGTCGCGTTCCCAGGCCCGGTCGGGATCGCCGAGCCTGCGCTCGCTCACGGCGAGCCCGTTCTCCGCCACGACCGTGATCGGTACCCGGTTGACCGCGGGCCGCGCCGTGCTGCGCGGTGTCCAGCCGTGCTTGAGCAACTGGTACGACTCCGCGTCCTGGCCGAGCAGCCGGTGCATCTCCGCCAGCCAGGGGACCATGTCCCGCACGGCGGGGTCGTCGTCGCCGCCGATGGCCCGGCGCTGTTCGTAGACCTGGCGGTACAGCCGCATGCCCTCGGTGTAGTCGCCGGCGGCGGCGTAGCACCAGGCCAGGTTGCGGCGGACCCGCTCGGTGCTGCCGTGCCGCGAGCCCAGCAGCCTCGTCATGCCGCGGGCGACGTGCAGGGCCTCGTCGAGGGCGTCGGCGACATGGCCCGCCGAGCCCAGGTTCGCCGCGTAGCTGTCGGCCATCGTCAGGGAGCGGGGGTGGGCGAGGCCGAGGTTGCCCCGGTATTCCCGCAGCACGCCGAGGGCGAGAGCGCCGGATTCCTCGTACTCGCCGCGCAGGTGCTGCGCGTCGGACAGCAGGGCGCGCAGCCGCCGGTGTTCGAGGCAGTCGTGCTCCGTCCAGCTGCGGAGGGCGAGCCGGCCCACGCGCAGACACTCCTTGAGCGCCTCCTCCTCCTGGGTGCGGACGAGGTCGGCCAGGTGGGCCAGCAGCGACTGCTGCACCGAGGGGCGGGTGTCCTCCCAGAGCCGCAGCGCCTCGATCTGTCTGCCGCGCCGGGTGATGGTCCCGGAGTCGGGAGGGGCGGGGCCGTCGGCCATGCCGAGCAGGTCGGCGCCGAGCGCCGCGCGCAGCTGGGTCCTGATGCGTGCCTCGTCGCCCAGCTGGGCCACGATGAGGTCGCGCAGCACCCGGTGCTGGCGGACGGGCTGGCCGGGGCGGGCGAAGTCGAACTCGACCAGTCCGTGCTGGTGCAGCACCCACAACGCGGCGTCGACGAGGAGGACGTCCGCCGGGCGGACCGGCTTCCCGTCCGCGGTGTGATCCGGTCCCGCCTGGGCCAGCGCGGTTCTCATCGGCCGGGAGCGCAGCATCCGCAGGTCGACCCCCGCACCGGTGATCAGCGCACAGGCGTCGATCAGCCAGTTCAGCGCCGCGACCCCCGCCGGTTCGTGGGCCCAGGCCTCGGCCGCCGCGCTGGAGCGGACCGAGGAGCGGGCCATGCGCAGCAGGATCTGTGTCCCCGCCAGCGCGCCCGGGCCGTAGGTCTGCTGCTGGTCGGTGAAGGCGTCGAGGAACGCCTCGACGGCGGTGTGCCGGGCCTGGGCCTCGCTCAGGTTGTCCCGCTCCCCGACCCGGGTGGCCTCGGCCCTGATCCAGCACGCGGCCAGGCGCAGGGCGAGCGGCAGCGGACCGACCCGGTGCACGATGTCCCGCGCGTGGGACGGCTTGAGGCCGGGCAGCAGCGTCAGCAGCAGCGCCTCGCTCTCGCCCAGGGAGAACGGCGTGACCTGTACGGCCCCGGCCGGTGCGGGGTCCTGCCCGCCCCGCGCGGCGAACAGGACGTGGCAGTCGGCGGAGGGCGCCGGCAGCAGGTCCGTCACCTCGCCCAGCAGCGCCACGTCGTCGAGTTCGTCGCAGACCAGCAGCCACCGCTCGCCGGTCTCGTCGGCCCTCGCCCGCAGCGCCCGGATGTGGCCGCTGAGTTCCTGAGCGGTGGGTTCGCCGAGCGCGTCACCGAGCGCGGCGAGCGATGCCCGGACGTTCTCGGAGGCATCGGCCCGCAACCACCAGACGACGTCATAGGAACCGCCGAAGCGGTGGCAGAACTCCAGCAGCGCCTCGGACTTGCCGACGCCGGGCGCGCCGCGGAGCAGGCAGGGGCGGCCCTGGCCGGCGAGGCCGCGCAGCGCCTCCCGGATGTCGTCGAGGAGGTCCTCGCGGCCCACGAAGGTGACGCTGCGGGCGGCGATGTTGGTGCGGTTGGGGACGCTGGGGAAGCGGTGCGGGGAGCCCGGCAGCCGGCGCGGCACCGGGAGCGACAGCCCGCGCAGCAGGAGTTCGGCGGCGCGCTGCGCGTCGTGGCGGCGCAGGTCGATCTGCTGGTGGTGGGCGAAGCCGGGCGGCAGCGTCTCGCCGTCGATCAGCACCATCCGGATCGCCGGATCGGACAGGGTGCGCAGCGCCCGCTGTTCGTCCGGGCGCACCGTGGTCGGCTGCAGCAGCAGGACGGCGGCGTCCTCGGCCGGGCGCTCGGGGGGCCGGCCGCTGTAGGGCCGACGTGCGACGCCGACGCCGAGGGCCCGCAGCTGGGCCTCGATCCAGTCGGCCCAGACCGCGTGGCGCGAGGTGTGGACGAGGGTCACGTGCGCCGGCGCGACCGGGCGCGGGCGGTCCAGGGCGGCGACGAGGCGTTCGAGAGCCGGCAGGACCCGTTCGTCGAAGCCGTTGCCGCTGTCCAGTTCCGTGCCGAGCCGGGCGCTGCGGGCCGACATCGCGTGGTACGGGATCTCCAGGTAGCGCACCGGGCGGCCGTAGAGCCGGGCGAAGCTCGGCCCGACCCGGTCGCGGGCGATGCGCAGCTGGTCCTCGTGCGTCCAGTCGGTCTGCAGGGCCAGCGCGATGACGTCCAGGGGGCGTTCGGTGTGCCGGAGGATGCCCCAGGCCAGCGCGGCGGCGTCCTCGATGAAGGAGGAGTCGGCGGTGAAGCAGACCACGAGGAGATCCGGCAGCCGTGCCAGCTGCGCGGTCTGTTCCTCGGTACGCGGCAGCGGCGCGTCGATCAGGACGTCGTCGTAGCCCTGGAAGGCCGGGTGGTCCGGGCCCGCCCCGGACACCGCGGCCAGCGGATCCGGGCCCTTCAGGGTCGCCAGGCCGATGGGACGGGCCGCGCCGGTGGGAGACCACTCCTCCACGGAAGGTCCGCCCTCCTCGCCCGGCAGCAGCGCGGTGGCCGGGGCGACCGAGCGGACGTAGTGCCGGGTGCGCACATCGGCGTTGCGGCCGTCGAGCACGAGCACCCTGCGGCCCGAACGGGCCAGCAGCACGGCCGTGTTGAGCAGGGTCGTCGTCTGGCCGATGTCCTCCGCCGTGGAGCAGAACGCGGCCACACGGGGGCGGGAGATCCGGCCGTCCGCCTCAGACATCTCGGCTCCGCTTCGCTTCGTCGGTGGTGGTCGGACGCGGGGAACGGGCGGTGGGCGGGCTCGGGCGGTCACTCCTTCTGCGCTTCACCGCCGCCGGGGTCCTTCTCGTGATTCGTGGTGAACATGGCCTCGGGACGTGACGCTTCCCGCCGCACACGCCGCAAGGCACTCACTATCACGGATTCGGGCAGTGACCGGATTGCGTCGAAGGGTAAATTCGAAAGATCAACCAAGGGAGAATCCAGCACCTCCCGCGTTTCGGTCTGATCATCCATACGGAGCCCCGCCGTCCCGATTGAGTCGAGAATCCGCCACGAGTGGAGGACTGCCGGACAGTTGTGGTTCGGCCTCTCAACTCGGCTGCCAAACTGATGACTTGCTGTCAGACTCGAATGAGTCTACCGACAAGTGCGGCGCTTCGTCCGGTCCTCGGATCGTCTCGTACGCCGCAGGAAACCTTCTTGGTTCGGAGCGTGAATTCGTTCGCACACAGGAGCTCCATGGGTACCGAAACGGGTGAGCCGGAAGTGGCGCACGACCCTGCCACGAAAGGTGTCGTGACCCTGTTCCCGGGACGTGCGAAGGATTCCGCGCCCCTCCGGGAGCGGACCTGAGTCCGGACCACGCGACGGTGACCCCGCCCGCGTACCGCCTGGACGGCCGGCTGCTCGCCGCGCTCGCCCGGGGCGGTGGGGGCGCCGAGACCGTGCGGCTGCTCCGGGAGAGCGAGTACAGCCGGCGGCTGCTGCTGCTCAGGGCCACGCTGGACCGGGCCGGGGAACACGGCGGGGACACGGGGCGCGCAGTGGACCGGCTGTTCGGCGTGCTCACCGACGCCTGGCACACGGCGCCGGACGTGACCCGGCGCATCCTCGGCCACCCCTCGGTGGGGCCGCGGCTGGTGACGACCTGGCGGATCCTCGACGGGTGCGCGCCCGCCGCCGTCGGCTCCCTGCCGCTCGCCTCGGTGGCGGCCGCGGCCGCCACCGCCACCGGCCTGGACGTCTCGATCGGTCTGTCCGCCGCCCCGCCGGGAGTCGTCCTGCCCGGGCTGGGGGCGGTCCGCCTCCCGGACACGGCCGCCGGTGCGGCCCTGCTGCTGCGCGGCGACCGCACGGGCACCGTCCTCGATACCGGGACGGGCCTGCGGGTGGACCTGCCGCACGCGACAGCGCTGGGTGCCGAGCGGCAGGGCTGGTGGCCGCTGCGGGGCGCGATGCCCGGGCCGGAGGCGTCGTGCCTGCTCGACGACGTCGACCAGGTCGTGGCGACGGCCGCGGAACGGCCGTACCGGCTGCCCGAGGACGAACTGCGCCTCTGGCGTGCCACGGCCGCGAGCGCGATGAGGCTGCTGCGGGCCCGGCACGCCGACTACGCCGCGGAGCTGGACGCCGGCCTGCGCACGCTGACTCCGGTGCCCCTCGCCGAGGGATCGTCCGCGGGGCGCAGCGGAAGCGCGGCCGAGATGTTCGGTGGCGTGACGCTGTCGCGGCCCCCGCACGCGCGCGACCTGGCCGAGACGCTGGTCCACGAGATGCAGCACAGCAAGCTGGCGGCCGTGATGCACCTCGTCGACCTGCTCGCCGAACCGGGTACGGCGGAGCCGGGCAGGCGGTACTACGCGCCGTGGCGGGACGACCCGAGGCCGCTGTACGGCCTGCTGCACGGCACGTACGCCTTTCTGTCCGTGGCCCGCTTCTGGTCCCGGGAGGCCGCCTTCCTGTCCGACCCGGCGGAACGGCACCGGGCTCATGTGCGGTGTGCCCGGTGGCGTGAGGCGGCGTCGGAGACCAAGGAGGCGATGCTGGCCGACCGGAGCGCGCTGACCGGCACCGGCCGCCGGTTCGTCGCCGCCATGGGCAAGGCCCTGGCCGAACTGCGCACCGTACCGCTGCCCGCGTCCGCCGTGCGCGAGGCGCGGCAGCAGGCGGAGGACCATCGCGCGCGCTGGACGGAGCGCAACCGGGCCGGGCGGACGGGCGGCTGAGGCGCCGGCTCCCCGGCCCTCCCGGTGTTGCGGGGCGCGGCGCACGGGGTACAAGTCCCCCCACATCAGGTCGTCGGCCGGGCCATGGGGGTGGTGGGGATGGGAACCGTGGTGCTCGTGCACGGTATCGGGAACCTCGTGCGGGGCGCGTCGCCGGAGCAGGCCGCGGAACTCAAGGCCGCCGCCGCGGCGGACCGGCTGCGCAAGGGGCTGAGCGCGGCGGGACTGTCCCATGTGCCGCTGCCCGAACTGGTCATGGCGTACTACGCGCACCAACTCGCCGACGACCACCGTCCCGAACAGCAGTCCGCGGATGCGGGCACCCTGGAGGACCTGACGTCCGCCCAGGAGGGCGAGGCGTGGGAGTGGCTGGAGACGGCAGGAGTGGCACGGCCCGCGGAAGGCCAGGCCGGCATGCTCTCGCCGCTGCGGTGGGCCGTGCACGGGCTCGTGGAACAGCGCGCGGGCGACGCGCGGCCCGCAGCCCGGCAGCGGCTGGCGGAACTGCTGTCCCGCCTGGTGGTGGCCACACTCCAGGACACCGATGCGTACACCTCACGTCCCGGCCGCCGCAAGGCCGTTCGGGCGACCGTGGCCCAGGCCGTGCGCGACCACGGCGCACGGGTCGTCGTGGCCCACTCCCTGGGCAGCGTGGTCGCGTACGAGACCCTGCACGCCCATCCGGACCTGGAACTCGACCTGTTGCTCACCCTCGGCTCGCCGCTCGGACTCCCGGCGATCATGCGCAAGCTGGACCCCGAACCCACCGCCGGCCGCGGGGCGCGGCCCCCCGGGGTGCGGCACTGGGTGAACATCGCCGACGTGGGGGACCTGCTGGCGGTGCCGCGCGAGCTGGGCGGTGCCTTCCCGGTCGACGTGCACGCCACCACCGACATCGGCCTCTTCGATCCGCACACCCTCGGCGGCTACCTCGCGGCCGGGCTGACGGCGGCCGCGCTCGCGCCCCACTTCACGGACTGATCCCGTACAGCGGGCGCCCGCCCGAGGACCATGCCGTACGGAGGGGGAAGCACGGCCGTGACAGTGCACGCACTCGTGGTGGGCGCGGGAGACTTCCCCGCGCGTGTCCCGACCGAGGAGGAAGAGGCCGCGGGGGTGCTTCCGCTCGAACCCCTGCCCAGCGTGGCCGAAGCCGTGCGCGACGTCGCCCACGCGCTCCTGCGGGCCGGGCTCGACGTGACCGAGCCCGTGCTCGACCCGACGCCCGCCGAGTTCCGCGTCGCGTGGGAGACAGCGCGTGAGCGGGCCGGCCAGGACCCCCTCCTGGTCCACTTCAGCGGCCACGCGCAGACCTTCGGGCCCGTGCTGTACCTGGCGATGAGGAACACCACAACGCTCCCCAACGGCATCCGCAGGACCAGCGTGGACGCCGACGAGCTGCTCCGGGATGTCGAACACGAGGACGGCGGGCCGGTCCTGTTCCTGCTCGACGTGTGCGGCGGCGGCACGGCCCTCACCGCACAGCTCACCCAGCGCCTGCTCGGCGTGGAGAGCCGCAACGCCTGGGTGATCGCGGCCTGCGCGGCCGGGAAGATCACCTACGGAGCGCGCTTCAGCAAGGCGGCCGCGACGGTGATCGACCGCATCGCCCGCCGCACCCTGGACATCCCCCCTGAGCTGGAACACGTACCCGTGACCCTGCTGGCGGAGGAGATCGACGCGGAACTGCGACGCCTCGACGCCGCCGCGAACACGCCGAAGCAGGACGTGGTGTGCACCAAGCACGACGAGGCGTCCCTGCCACCGGCGCCCTTCTTGCGCAACCCCAGCCACTCCGCCGACGCCGAGGAGCAGTACCGGGCCGAAGCGGTCGCCTCCCTGCGGCGCTACGCCGACCGGCTGGACCCCCGACTGGACCTGCACCACTTCGCCGCCCGGGCCGCCGGCACCCCGGACGCGGAGGCGTTCTTCTTCAGCGGGCGCCGGAGCGAGCTCCGGCGCATCGAGGAGTGGCTCGGCGCCCCCCGGACCGGGCGGCACCGCCTGCTGGCCGTCACCGGCAGGCCCGGGGCGGGGAAGTCGGCGCTCCTCGGGGTGACGGTGTGCACCGTCCATCCCCGGCTGCGCCCCCTGCGCGAGCGCCTCGGCCTGCGCGACTTCCGGCCGCCGCCCGACCCGCGGCTGCTGGCCGTGCACGCCCACCACCTGTCCACCCAGGACGTCGTGGACTCGCTGCACCGGCAGGCACAGGTACTGCGCCTGCCCCGGCAGCAGCGCGGACCCGCACAGCCGCGCGCCGGTGCGCCGGGCGCGACCTTCGAGGAACTGGCCGCCGCGCTGCGTGCGGTGGGCGACGTCACCGTCGTGATCGACGCGCTCGACGAGGCCGACGACCCCGACGGGCTGCTGCGGGAGGTGCTGCTGCCGCTGACGGGCGACGGCGGTGATCCGGTGCCCGGCTGCCGGGTCCTGATCGGCACCCGGCTGTGGCCGGACAGCCTGCCCGGCCTGCACGCGGCCCTCGCCGGCCACCCCGAACGGCTCCTCGACCTCGACGCCGAGCAGCCCGCGTCGCTCGCCGAGCACCTCGGCACGTATCTGGGCCGGCTGCTGGACACCGACTACTCCACCGACGTGACCGACATGATCGCGTGTCGCCTGTCGGGCTCCGCCGAGCACGGGGCTTTCCTGACCGCGGCCGTGTACGGCGCGCACCTGCGCCGGCTCTCCCGGGCGGGCACCATCCTCTCCGGGGCCGAGATCGCCCGGGAACTGCCCTGCGACCTGCCGGGGATGCTCGACCTGGACCTGCGCACCCTCACGGCCGAACTGCCCTGGACCGACGCGGTGCTGACGGCGCTCGCCCGGGCGGCCGGGCAGGGCATGCCGTCCGGCCTCCTGCACCGGGTGGCCCTCGCGCTGCGGCCCGAGGCGCGTGACCGGGCGCTGCCGCCGCGGCAGCGGGACACGGCGGAGGTCCTCGCCGGGGCCCGGTTCTACCTCCGTACCACCTACGACCCCGGCGCCGGTCCGGCCGCGGACGACGGCAGGCTCTACAGCTTCTTCCACCGGGCGCCGGCCGAGCACCTGGCGGGGCGCACGGATGGCCGCGCCGTGCTGAACGCCCTGCTGTCGACCGTGCCGGCCGAGGGAGGGACCCGTGACTGGTCCCGGGCGGACCGTTACCTGCGGCGGCACGCTGCCGACCACGCCGCCGACGCCGGCCCGGACCAGCTGGACGCGCTGCTGGAGGACGTGTCGTACCTGCTGCACGCGGACCCGGACCGGCTCGTACGGCACCTGCACCGGGCCCGCGGCCACCTGGCCCGGATGCGCGCCGACATCTACCGGCAGACCACGGCGCACCATCCGCTCCGTCACCTCACCGCCGCACGGCGGGATCTGCTCAGTCTCGACGCGGCCGTGTGGCGGGACACCGGGCTTTCCGACGCGCTGGCCTCCCAGCCGGGTCCGCCCCCGCTGCCGGCCCGGCCGGTCTGGGCCGTGAGCCGGACCGCGACCCCGGCACGGCTGCAGACCCTCGGTCGGCATGCCGGGCCGGTCTCCCAGGTGATGCTCGCCCGGGCGCCGGGCCGCGACACGGACGGGGAGACGCGCGGCCGCGGTGATTACGTGGTCGTCAGCACCGGGGACACCCACCGCACACGGCTGTCGGACCCGCTCGGCGGCAACATCCTGCGTACCCTCGACGGTCTGTCGGGCCCGGCCCGGGCGGTCGTGCCGGCCCGGCTCGCCGACGGACGCCCGGTCCTCCTCACGGGAGGTGAGGACGGCCGGTTGTACGCCCACGACCTGAACACCGGTGACCTGACCCGCCGTCAGGGGGCCGGTGCCGGGCCGATCCGGTCGCTCGCCACGGTCTCCCTCCCCGACGGGAGCATCCGCGCGGTGGCCGCCGGGCACGGCCACCGGGCGGCCATATGGGACCCGGACGAGGGAACGCTGACGCGACTGGACAGCTCGATGGTGCTGCTCTCCGGGCTCGCCGCGGCGCGGCTGCCGGACGGCACGCCGGTCGCGATCGCCGTCGGGGAGGACCGGGACGCCCGGGTCTTCGACGTGCGGACGGGCCAGTGGCTCCGCTCCCTCGGCCCGCACGCCGACTTCGTCCGGGTGGTGGCCACGGCGACGCTGGACGACGGCACGGTCGTGGCGGTCACCGGCTGCTACGACGGCCTGGTGCAGGTGTGGAACGCGGCCGACGGGCGCGCGCTGCACACACTGACGGGACACGAGGGCCGGGTGACCCGGGTCGCCACGGGTACGGCCGGCGGCCGGCACGTCGCCGTGAGCGGCGACCGTGCGGGACGCGTCCTGGTGTGGGACCTCGCCGAGGGCCGACTGCTGCACGAGCCGGCCTCCGCGGGCCACGGCGTGATCACCTGCCTGGCGCTGGGCGGCGACGGCGAGCGCGGGCGGATCGTCACGGGCTGCGCCGACGGACGAGTCGCCGTGTGGGACATCGGCACCGGCCGGCCCGCCTACGTCTTCGCCGCGCACCCCGGTGGCGTGCACGGCGTCGACGTCGCGCTGATCGACGACCGTCTCGTGGCGGTGAGCGGCGGCGCCGACGGGCACGCCGTCGTCTGGGACGTCACGGACGCCCGCCCCGACGCCCCGGAGACCGGCCACGAGGAGGCGATGGAGGCGGTGGCCGTCGCCGTGCCGGGGGAGGGGCCGGCGCTGTGTGTCGCCGGGGGCGGCGAGCGGGGCGCGGAGGTACGGGACTTGGCGACGGGCGAACACCGGCGCGCGCTGGACGACTCGGGGCGACGGCTGCTGGTGCGGGCGCTGGCGACGGCCGAACTGCCGGACGTGGGGCCGGTCGTCGTGGCGGGCGGCCGGGACGGTGCACTGCGGATGTGGGAGCTGACGCGCGGCAGTCTGGTCCGCGCGTTCCCCAGCTGCACGGAACGGGTCAGGGCGGTGGCGGTGGGCCGTGCCGCGGACGGCCGGCAGGTCCTGGTCGCCGGCGGGGACACGGCCCTCGCGACGGTGTGGGACCTGGCGACGGGAGATCCGTTGAGCACCTTCACCGGGCACCGCGGCTGGGTGCTGGCGACGGCCCTGACCGACGGCGGTCGCACCCCCGGCCTCGCGATCAGCGGCGACCGCCGGGGCGCCCTGCTGGTGTGGGACGTGGCGACCGGGCGTGAGGTGGCGGCGCTGACCCGCTCCGGCGGACGGATCGACGCGGTGGCCACCGCGGAGCTGCCCGGCCAGCGGACGGTGGTCCTGTCCGGCGGGGCCGGCGGCGAGGTCCGCCTGTGGGACCTCGGCCGCCCGGGTCCGGCCGAACCGCTCACCGGTCTGCGGGGCCGGGTGACCGCACTGGCCACGGCGCGGCTGCCGGGAGGCCGCGTCGTCGCCGCGGGCGGCGGCGAGGAAGGGCGTGTCGTGATCTGGGACCTCGTGACCCGGCAGGAACCGGCCACGCCCTGCCACCTGCCCACCGCCGTCTCCTCGATCGCCGCCTGCGCCACGGGGTTCGTCGTCGCGCACGAAGCGGGGACGGCGGGCTTCACCTGGTGCGAGGACCTCCTCGCGCCGCAGGAGTGAGCGGTTCAGCGCAGCAGGGCCGTCAGCAGGTCGCCGCCCAGGGACGTCAGCGCGGGCACGTCGAGGGTGTTGCGGACGTAGCGGCCGTGCCGCCGGGTGGTGAGCAGGCCCGCGCGGCGCAGCAGGGCGAGGTGGCGGGAGACCTCCGGCGGCGTGAGCCCCCAGACGTGGGCCAGCTCGCCGGTGGTGTGCGGACCGCGGGCCAGGGTGCGCAGCAGCCGCAGCCGTACCGGATGCGCGACTGCCTCCAGCCGCAGGGTGACCGTGTCCAGCGGCACCGGCGCCGCCGGATCCGGATCGGCCACCGGGTACTGCACCACCGGCTGCCAGCCGGGCGCGTGCACCGCCACCAGGTGCGGACGGCCGTGGACGCTGGGGATGAACGTCACCCCGGTGCCCTCGGCATTGGTCGCCTTGTCCTGCAGCTTGTCCACGATGATGCAGTCGCCGTCCGGTGCCAGGGCGACCGCCGTGGAGACCGATGCCAGTGCCGCCTCGACACCCTGGCGCTTCAGGAGGTCGTTCTTCACGCGCAGGTCGGTGGCGAGCCGCTCCGCGACGCCCGCCCAGGCCGCGTCGAAGAAGGCCTCCGCGCACTGTTCCAGGGTGTCGCGCACCCGGGCCCGCACGGCCGCCGGGTCGGCGAGCAGCCGTTCCGCGAAGGCCTCCTGCCGTGCACCGCGAGCCTGTGCCAGGTCCAGGGCCCGCTCGCGCGCGGCAGTGTCGGCGAGCGGTGACGGTGCGTCGAGAGGGGCCCGGGTGCTGCCGCACGTCATGACGAGCGCGGCGGTCACGTACGTGTCGTCGTCGATCCGGTCCACGTCGTCCAACTCGCCGGCGAGGGTCGGCCGGGGCCGGGCGGGCAGCAGGAAGTCGGCCTGCGAGGAGCGCCAGAGGAACTCGGCCTCCCTGAGCCGCTCGGCCAGTTCCGGCCGCAGCCCGGCCCAGACGTCCGCGGCCCAGCCGGAGAGCCGCGGATGATGCCCGGGTTCGGCCAGCACGTGCAGCATCGCGGTCAGCTCGGCCAGCGGGGAAGCGGCGAACCGCTACCCGCCGGACGGCAGGCCGCCGATGTCGATCCTCAGCGTCATCCCCCCATCATCAAGGGCCGGCCGCCCGGCGCCCGCGCCGCTTGACGATGTCCGTCAAGCGACGTGCCCGGCCCGGCGGCCGCACGCACCGTGACGCCATGGCAATCACCAAGATCCGGCCCCGAGCCCTCGTCCGAGCCTGCGGAGGCCCCCGCTATGCCGTCGCCCTCGCCGTGGACGCGCTCGGTACCGGCCTGCTGCGGCCCTTCCTGCTGCTGTACGGGGTGCTGGTGCTGAGGCTGTCCGCGCAGGTCACCGGTATCGCCATGACGGTCGGCATCGTCGCGGGCCTGGCGTGCATGCCCGCGGTCGGCCGCTGGCTGGACCGGGGTGCCCGCAGCACGGTCGTGGCGGCGTCGATGCTGGTGCGCGTCCTGGGCGTCGCGCTGCTGCTGGCCACCCCGGCGGGGCACGTCTGGCCGTTCGCGGCGGCGGCGCTCTTCCTCGGCGTCGGCAACCAGGCCTGGCCGGCCGCCCACGCGGCCGTCGTGGCCACCGTCTCCCACGGCCGGGAACGCGACGCCGCCCTGGCGGCCGGCCGCGCGCTGCGCAAACGCAGGGCTGGGCGTGGGCGCGCTCATCGCGACCGCCGGCCTGGCGGGTGGCGCCACCGCGCTGCGGGCGCTGGCCGCCGTGACCGGACTCGCCTGTCTCGCCGCGGCCGCCCTGGCCTGGTCGGTCCGGCTGCGCGCCCGCCCGGCCGCCGCGCCGGACGACGTCACGGACCACGGCCCCGCGCCCCGGATGCGCGCCCTGCTGGCCGCCAACGTCGTCTACGTCTTCTGCCTCAACGTCCCCGAGATCGCGCTCCCGCTGATCCTGGTGACCCAGCTGCACGCGTCCCCCGTCTGGTCGGCGGCCGTCTTCGTGATCAACACGGTGCTGGTGGTCGCCCTGCAGGTGCCGGTCACCGTCCTGATGTCCCGCTTCCCCCGGCGGACCGCCCTGGTGCTCGCCGGTGTGGTCCTCACCGCGTCCTACCTCGGCTTCCTCGCGGCCGCGTCCCTGGGACCCGGCTGGGGCGCCCCGGCCGTCGCCGCGGTGTCCGTGGTCTGCACCCTCGGCGAGATCGTCTACGCCGGCAGCGCCACCGCTCTGGTCACCCACCTCGCCCCGGCCCACGCCCTGGGCCGCACCCTCGCCCGCTTCGAGCTCTCCTCGGGCCTCGGCCTCGCCGTCTCCCCGACCGTCATCACCGCGCTCGCCCCCCACGGCCCGGCCGCCCTCTGGGGCGGCCTCGGCGCCGCGACGCTCCTGTCGGCCTCGGCCGTCGCCACCGGGAAGGACCGGGGAACGCGGCCGGGCGAGTGCGGCGCAGAGCACACCACACCGGCAGGCCGTCGGCAGTATGCGCGGTCGGCGCCGGGGTAGACGAACGACCGAAGCAGCACTGAGCAACATGAACCACAACGAGAGAGCCCAATATGGTCATCCCGCTTATGAAGCAGGCGGCAGATGAGCCGGGCACGGACGAGCAGGCCACCCTGCGCTGTGGCACGGTATGGGCCGACGGCGCGGCTTGCGCCGTCGAGGCGCGCCGGGCGCTGCAGGCGTTCCTGGCGCACGTCCCGTGTACCGGCCGCACGCCCGTGCCGGCCGCGCTGGCGATCGACGCCGAACTGGTCGTCAGCGAACTGGTCACCAACGCCATCCGGCACGCTCCCGGCCCCTGCGGGATGATCCTGCTGCTCTCCGGCGACGGACTGGCCATCACCGTGTGGGACACCTCCCCGGAGCGGCCGGTGGTCAGGGAGCGCGACGGGCAGCGCTTCGGCGGTCACGGCATGCACGTGGTGCACACGGTCAGCACGGAGGTCACCGTCGCGTCCCTCGGCACCGGCAAGCAGATCACCGCCTACCTGCGCACGGCGCCGGACGCCGCCCCCGCCGCCGACCTCGATGCCTGGCGGTGATCGACGACGACCCCGCCGTCTGACGCCTCCGACGAGACCTCCTCCGGGCGGCCGTCACCACCCGGTGAGCAGCAGATGGTTCAGGAGCAGCGCGAGCAGCGCCTGGGCGGTGAGCCAGGCGCGGGGGCGGGTGAGGAACGCGCAGGCCGGGAGCAGCCACAGGGCGAAGGGGAGCCAGATGCGTTCCGTCTCCGCCTTGCTCATGCCGGACAGGTCGGCGACCAGCAGGGCGAGGAGCGCGGCACAGACCAGGACCGCGAGGCGGACGCCGGCTCGGGGCTCGGTGCGACGCCGGACCAGTACGGCCCCTGTCCGCCGCAGTCCCGCCGCCGTCGCCAGCCCCGTGACGAGCACCGTGCAGGCCAGGTTTGCCCACACCCAGTAGCCGTAGGGGCGGATGCCGCCCGCGCCCTGGCCGTAGCGTGTGACCAGCAGCCGGTAGGCCTCCCACCAGTCGAAACCCGCGAGCGTGAACACCGCGGGGACCACGGCCAGTCCGGCGAGCCACGGTGCCGCCAGGGCCGGGCGCTCCCGGATTCCGTGGCGCCCGAGCACCAGGACCGCCGCGGCGATCAGCGCGACGAGCGTGAGGCCGTACGACAGGTAGCAGACCAGGCCGAACAGCAGCCCGGACGCGCCCGCCCACCCCAGGGACCCCCGGGTGACCGCGAGAGCCAGGAGGGCCGCCGCCCACGCCGCCACCGCCGCGAAGTACGCGTCGGCCGAGGTGCCCATCCACACGGCCGCCGGGGCCAGGACCAGGAAGGGGGCCGCCCGGCGGGCGAGCGTCTCGCCGGCCAGGGCACGGATCGTGACCAGCACGGCGACACAGGCGGTCGCCCCGACGGCGATGCACCACACCCCGGCCCACCCCCCGCCCCGCAGCCCGATCCGGTCGAGCAGCACGAACGTGACGGTGGCGGCGGGCGGATGCCCGGCGACGTGGGCGGGCCAGTTGTCGGGGGAGTCCAGCAGGATGTGCCCGGTGAAGCCCCGCAACGCCGCCGGGATGTCCTGGAATCGGTCGATGACCTGGAGGTATTCGTGGCGGGTGGTGAGCCGGCGCGCGATGCCCCGGTCCCAGCCGTCGACCAGGGCGAGGGAGAAGATCCACGCCATGGCCGTGCCCCAGACGGCCGGGAGCAGGGCACGCCAGGACAGGCGGGCCGCCAGCGCGGGGCCCTGGGTGACGGTGGCGATCGCCACCAGCACGGCGGCCGGGGTGCCGGGGCCCAGATGCGGCGCCCACGAGGCCAGCAGCGGGGGCCAGTCGACGAACAGCGTCCGGCGGGTGTCCTCGATGTGGCGGCCGACCGCCATGGACACCGTCACGAGCAGCACGGCGGCCCCGGCGGCGTACAGGTCGTGGCGCAGGCCGCGGGACGGCGGAGCGGAGGGCGGGGTGCGGATCACACCGGCACGCTAGGCCGCGCGGCCGGTCGCGGGCCGCCGACCGGGCCCGACGTCAGCGTTTCGTCATGGGTCGCGCACCCTCCCGCGGGGTGCCCGCGGCCTACCGTCGGCTCATGCGAGACGATCCACGCGATCCACGCGATCCACGGCTCCCCACGTCCCCCGGCTTCTGGCGCAGCCCCCTGCGCGGCCCCTGGTTCACCTCGGTCCTGGGCCTGGTCCTGCTCGCCGGCATCACGGTGCTGTTCGTGACGGGACTTCTCTCGTACGCCGCCTACAACCCGGACCTGTCCACGGTCAACGACAAGACCCCGGACAAGGGGATCCTCGGCTTCTACCTCTTCGCCTGGCCGACGGACCCGCACTGGCTGTACCGGCTGAACCAGGGCGTCCACGTCACCCTCGGCATCACGCTGATCCCCGTCCTGCTCGCCAAGCTGTGGTCCGTCGTGCCGAGGCTGTTCGCCCTGCCCCCGGCCCGCTCGCTCGCGCACGCCCTGGAGCGGATCTCGCTGTTGCTGCTGGTCGGCGGCGGGCTGTTCGAGTTCGTGACGGGTGTCCTCAACGTCCAGCTCGACTACGTCTTCCCGGGCTCGTTCTATCCCCTGCACTTCTACGGCGCCTGGGTGTTCCTCGCCGCCTTCGTGGCCCACGTCCTGCTGAAGGCGCCCACGGCACTGCGCAATCTGCGGCAGCTGCGGGAGGAGAGGAACGACCTGGTGTCCCCGCGCCCCGCCGAGCCGACCGTCTCCCGGCGGGGCGCCCTGTGGTTCGTCGGGGGCGGCTCACTGCTGCTGTTCGCCACGACCGTGGGGCAGAACTTCGGCGGTCCGCTCAGGCGCACCGCCCTCCTCGCCCCGCACGGCGGCGCCGAACCCGGCAGCGGCCCCAACGGCTTCCAGATCAACAAGACCGCCGCCTACGCCGGGATCGATACAGCGGAAACGGCCGGGGACGTCTGGCGGCTCGTCGTGACGGGGCGCACGGGCACCGTCCGCCTCAGCCGCGCCCGGCTCGCCGGACTCCCCCTGCACAGCTCGGCGTTGCCCATCGCCTGCGTGGAGGGCTGGTCGACGGAGGACCAGTGGTGGCGCGGGGTGCGGCTGCGCGACCTCGCGGCCCTCGTCGGGTACGAGGACGACCCGCCGGACGTGTTCGTCGAGTCCCTCCAGCGGCACGGCGCCTTCCGCGAGGCCGCCCTGCGCGCCAACCAGGTGGCCGACCCGCGTTCCCTGCTCGCCCTGTACGTCAACGGCGAGCGGCTGTCCCCCGACCACGGCTACCCGGCGCGGATCATCGTGCCCGCGGCACCCGGTGTGCTGAACACCAAGTGGGTGGCCCGCATGACGTTCGGAGACCTGTGATGCGGCGACCTCTGATGCGGGGACGCTTCGCCGTCGGCAGCCCCCTGCACCTCCTGCTGCTGTCCTGCTCGTTCGCCCTCGCGGCCTACGCGGGGGTGCGCCTGCTCGCCGGTGACTGGTTCGGCGTGGCGCTGTGGATCGTGGGCGCGGCACTGCTGCACGACCTCGTGCTGCTGCCGCTGTACGCGGCGGCGGACCGGGCGGTGGTACGGGGACTCGGCCGGGTCCGCCGCCGGGAGTGGACGATGTACGTGCGCGTACCTGCCGCCCTCTCCGGGCTGCTGCTCCTCGTCTGGTTCCCGCTGATCAGCGGCATGGTGGACGAACGCTACCGGTCCGCCACCGGCCTGCCGCCGGAGGTGTTCCTGCCGCGCTGGCTGCTGATCACCGCCGTCCTCTTCGGTGGCTCGGCGCTGCTGCTGGTGGTGCGGCTGCTGCGGCTGCGCAGGGCGGCGAAGTGCCGTCCGCCGGCCGTCCACTGACCGGCCCGCTCCCAGCGGCCCCGCGCGTACCTGAGCAGCGCGCGGGTGCCGAGCCGTGCCCAGGGGAAGGGGTCGCCGGTGGTGGCACGGGCGTCGGTGATGTGCACGCGCACGCGTTCGTCGACGTCCGCGGGGGCGGTCTCGGCGATCAGCAGACCGCCGGGGCGCAGGAGTCCGGTGACCCGCTCCAGCAGGGCACGCGGGTCGCCGCCGATGCCGATGTTGCCGTCCATGAGCAGCACGGTGTCCCAGCGGCCCTCGCCGGGCAGCTGCTCGAAGACCGACCGCCGCAGCGCCTGGCCCCCGAGGCGGGCGGTATGCTCCACCGCTGCCTCGCTGACGTCGATCCCGAGGGCGGCCCGCCCCCGGGCGGCCAGTTCGGCCACGAGCCGTCCCGGCCCGCACCCCACGTCCAGCACGGCCCCCTCGCACCGGTCCAGCACGTCCCGGTCGACCGGATCGGCCCCGGCGCACCAGCGCTCCACCTCCAGCGGCAGCAGCCAGCCGTCCGTGCGCCGCAGGAACAGGGGGCCGCGCCCGGCGCGCAGGGCGGCCTCGTAGGGGTCGGCGGCGGCCCATGCCAGGGCGGTCGCGGACGGGACGCTGCTCATCGGGGACCGGCCGGGGGCGTGCCCGGCCCGGTGGCCGGCCCCCCGGCCGCCGCACAGCGGGCCAGCCGCGCCGCGAAGCGCCCCCGCGGGGCGAGTGCGGCGACGGCGCGGGCGTCGGCGGCCGTGTCGACGTCGCGCAGGGGCGGCAGGTCGCGCACCCGCAGTCCCGCGTCGGCCAGCCGCTCCCGCTGCACGGCACCCGTCGCCGGTGTGGACATGGGCACGCCCCGCAGCAGAGCGGGGTCCGGACACGCCAGGCCGAGGGCCCAGAAGCCGCCGTCCTCCGCCGGGCCGAACCAGGCGTCGCAGCCGGCGAAGTCCACGCTGAGCAGCTCCGGGGTCACCTGCGGGGTGTCCATGCCGATGAGCAGGGCGGGGCCGGCACAGCCCGCGAAGGCCTCCGCCAGCCGTTCGTCGAGACCGCCCGCGCATTGCGCCACGACGTCGAAACCGGGCGGCAGCCAGGGGCCGGGGGCACCGTCGAGCACCAGGACGCGCCGGGTGGCGGGCGTGGCGGCCACGGCGTGCAGCGTGTCCGCGAGGGCCGCTTCGGCCAGTCCGGCCGCCTCCCCGGGCGTGAAGGGCGGCGTGAGCCGCGTCTTCACCCGGCCCGGTCGCGGCTCCTTGGCGATGACGAGGAGCGTGGTCAACGGACGGTTCCCCCTTCGTGCGCGACCGTTTCCCCCTTGCGCGCGGGCATTTCGGCCAGCACGCGGCTCATGTCCCGTACGGCCTGCCACGTACCGCGCCACGTGCCCGTCACCTTCGAGGCCCCCGCACGCGGCAGGTACGGCACGTCGTGCTCGGCGATCCGCCACCCCGCGTCGGCCGCGCGGACGACCATCTGGAGCGGATAGCCGCTGCGCCGGTCGCTGAGGCCGAGGGCGAGCAGCCCCTCCCGGCGGGCGGCGCGCAGCGGACCGAGGTCGTGCAGGCGCAGCCCGGTGCGGCGGCGCAGCATCCGGGCGAGCGCGAGATTCCCGGCCCGGGCGTGCGGCGGCCACGCGCCCCGCCCCTGCGGACGCCGCCGCCCGAGCACCAGGTCGGCCTCGCCGTCGCGCACTTCGCGCACGAAGGGCACCAGGAGTCCCGGGTCGAGGGAGGCGTCGCAGTCGCAGAAGCACACCAGGTCGGCGGTGGCGGCCGTCAGGCCGGCGTGGCAGGCAGCGCCGAAGCCCCGCCGGGGCTCGTGCACCACGGTCGCGCCCCACGCGCGGGCGATGCGGGCCGAGTCGTCCGTGGAACCGTTGTCGACGACGAGTGCGCGCCAGCCCGGCGGAATCCGTTCGAGCACCCAGGGAAGGGCCTCGGCCTCGTTCAGGCAGGGCAGCACCACGTCGACGTCCGGAGGTGTCATCGTCACGGTTTCACCCTACGAACGCGAATCGGGCATACCGGGCCATCGCTTCTTACGAAACGCGGACGTCGGGAGGCCGGAGCGGTACCCGGGCCCCGCCGACGGCGGCCTGGTGCCAGGCTGGAGGCATGCAGCAGCCCTACGAGCCCCCCGGAACCGCGGGCGGGGCCCCCAGGATCCTGGTCGTCGACGACGATCCGACCGTCGCCGAGGTCGTCGCCGGATACTTGGACCGCGCCGGCTACGCCGTCGACCGCGCCGACGACGGCCCGAGCGCCCTCACCAGCGCCGCCGCGCGCCGTCCGGACCTGGTCGTGCTCGACCTGATGCTGCCCGGCATGGACGGCCTGGAGGTGTGCCGACGGATCCGCGGCCACGGCCCCGTGCCCGTCATCATGCTCACCGCCCGCGGCGACGAGGACGACCGCATCCTGGGCCTGGAGGTCGGCGCCGACGACTACGTCACCAAGCCCTTCAGCCCGCGTGAACTCGTCCTGCGCGTCGAGTCGGTGCTGCGGCGCAGCCGCCCCGCGGCCACGGGGGGCCGGCTGGGGGCGGCCGGTCTGACCGTCGAGCCGGCGGCCCGCCGCGCCACCAAGAACGGCACCGAACTCGCCCTCACCCTCCGCGAGTTCGACCTGCTCTCCTTCTTCCTGCGGCACCCGGGGCGGGCCTTCGGCCGCGAAGACCTGATGCGAGAGGTCTGGGGGTGGGACTTCGGCGACCTGTCGACGGTCACGGTCCACGTCCGCCGCCTGCGCGGCAAGGTCGAGGACGACCCGGCCCGGCCCCGCCTGATCCAGACCGTCTGGGGCGTGGGTTACCGCTTCGAACCCGGTGAAGGGGACGACTGACCGTGCGCGCCAACCTCCTCATCGCCCTGTACGCCTTCGCCGGTGCCGCCGCGACGGGACTGGTCGGGGCGGGAGTCCTGCGCCTGATCCGCCGCCGTTCGCTGACCGTCTCGCTCGCGGTGGTGGCGGCGGTCGGCGTCGTCGCGATGCTCGCGGGCACGCTCGCCGTCGCCTGGGCGATGTTCCTGTCGGCGCACGACCTGACCGTCGTCACGACCGTCGTCGCCATGGCGGCCGTCGTCTCCCTGGCCACCGCCCTGCTGCTGGGCCGCTGGGTCGTCGCCCGCAGCCGTGAACTCGCCGTGGCCGCACGCGCCTTCGGCGACGGTGGGGACTTCGCCGCACCCGACGGCCCCGCCACCGCCGAACTCGCCGCGGTGAGCCGCGAGCTGGCGGCCACCAGCGCCAGACTCGCCGAGTCCCGGGAACGGGAACGTGCCCTGGAGGCCTCGCGCCGTGAACTCGTCGCCTGGATCTCGCACGACCTGCGCACCCCGCTGGCCGGGCTGCGCGCCATGTCGGAGGCCTTGGAGGACGGCGTCGCCGCCGACCCCGACCGCTATCTCCGGCAGATACGGACCGAGGTCGAACGCCTCAACGACATGGTCGGCGACCTCTTCGAGCTCTCCCGTATCCACGCCGGGACCCTGGCCCTGACCCCCACCCGGATCTCCCTGTACGACCTGGTCGGCGACGCCCTCGCCGGCGTCGGCCCGCTCGCCCGCGCGCACGGGGTGCGGCTGGTGGGCGGCCGTGTCGAGCCGGTGCCGGTGGAGGTGGACGGCAAGGAGATGAGCCGGGTACTGGGCAACCTGCTGGTCAACGCGATCCGCCGCACCCCGGCCGACGGCACCGTCGCGATCGCCGCCGAGCGTTCCCCCGAGGGTGTCGTCCTGTCGGTGACGGACGGCTGCGGCGGCATCCCCGAGGAGGACCTGCCGCGCGTCTTCGACACCGGCTGGCGCGGCACCCACGCCCGGACGCCCCCGGCGGGTGCGGGCCTCGGCCTCGCCATCGTGCGCGGCATCGTGGAGGCCCACCAGGGCCGGGCCGGCGTACGCAACATCCCCGGGGGCTGCCGCTTCGAGGTGACACTGCCGGCGGCGGCTTCCTGACCCGGGGCAGGCTCCGCGTTCGAACGCCCGGCCCATGCTCCATACCGGGAATCAGGCCGCGACGAGCTCCGGCTCGCGGTCCGGCGTCGTGGCCTTGGTCTTCTTGTTCGGCAGCGAGAGCCGGAAGACCTTGCGCCACGCGGAGAACACCTGCTTGGGCAGCGGCCCGGTGACGTACTCCAGCTCGTACTTCTCGAACAGCGCGCGCACCTTCACCGCGACCTCGGCGTACCGGTTGCTCGGCAGGTCCGGGAACAGGTGGTGCTCGATCTGGTGCGACAGGTTGCCGGTCATGAAGTGCATGGCCCTGCTGCCGCTGATGTTCGCCGAGCCCATCATCTGGCGCAGATACCACTGACCGCGCGTCTCGCCCTTGATCGACCGGCGCTCGAAGACCTGCACGCCCTCGGGGAAGTGCCCGCACATGATCACCGAGTGGGACCAGAGGTTGCGGACCAGGTTCGCGGTGAACGTGGCGGCGAGCGTGGGGAGGAACGACGGGCCCGACAGCAGCGGGTGGATCACGTAGTCCTTGAGCACCTGCTTGCGGATCTTGCGGCCCACGGCCTTGGCCCGCGCGCGGAACTCCGGGTTGTTGCGGCGGCGCTTGTTCAGGTTCTTGCCGAGTTCCAGGTCGTACGCCGCGATGCCGTACTCGAAGAAGCAGGCATTGATGAAGTTCCACAGCGGCTGGCCGAGGTGGAAGGGGTGCCACTTCTGGTCCTCGTCGACGCGCATGATGCCGTAGCCGAGGTCGTTGTCCTTGCCGATCACGTTGGTGTACGTGTGGTGCAGCTCGTTGTGCGAGTGCTTCCACTGGTCGGCCGGCGAGACGTGGTCCCACTCCCAGGTGGTGGAGTGGATCTTCGGGTCCCGCATCCAGTCCCACTGGCCGTGCAGGACGTTGTGGCCGATCTCCATGTTGTCCATGATCTTCGCCACGGACAGACCGGCGGTGCCGATCAGCCACGCGGGCGGGAAGATCGAGAACAGCAGCACGCCCCGGCTCACCAACTCGAGCTTGCGCTGCGCCGAGATGACCTTGCGGATGTAGGCGGCGTCCTTCTCGCCGCGGCCGGCGATCACCTCGTCGCGGATCGCGTCCAGCTCGCGGCCGAGCTCCTCGATCTGCTCCGCGGTCAGGTGGGCGGTGGGGTCGATGGCGGTCAAGGTGCTCCTACCGTTCGATGTCGCAGGGGCCCGCCGCGGCGGACACGCAGGTCTGGATGAGGACGCCGGGCTCGGCCTCGGTGATCTCGCCGGTGCGCAGGTCGCGGACGGCGCCCGCCTTGAGCGGCGTGATGCAGCCGAAGCAGATGCCCATGCGGCACCCGGAGGGCATGAGCACGCCGGCCTCCTCGCCGATGTCCAGCAACGGCGTGGCGCCGTCCGCGTCGACGGTCTTGCCGGTGGCGCTGAACGTGACCTCGCCACCGTCGCCGGCGACGACGATGCCGGGGCGGAAGCGTTCGGTGTGCAGGCGCTCTTGAACGCCGTGCTCGGTCCAGTGCTCTTCGGCGGCGTCGAGCAGGCCGGCGGGCCCGCAAGCCCAGGTCTCGCGCTCGGCCCAGTCGGGGACGAGTTCGTCGAGACGGGCGATGTCGAGCAAGCCGTCCGTGTCGGTGTGCACCTCGGTGAGCCGCAGCTTCTTGTCCGCTACCAGCTCGTGCAGTTCGTTGCGGAAGATCACGTCGTGCGGCTGTGGCGCGCTGTGGACCATGACGACGTCGTCGAACTCGGTGTCACGCAGCATGCCCATCACGGGCGTGATGCCGCTGCCGGCCGTGAGGTAGAGCACCTTGGCGGGCTTGGCCTGCGGCAGTACGAAGTCGCCGGTCGCCTGGTCGAGCTGGACCAGCGTGCCCGGTTTCGCCCTGCGGACCAGGTGGTTGCTGACCTTGCCGTCCGGGATCGCCTTCACGGTGATCGTGACGCGGCCGTCCTGGCGGTGTGTCGGCGAGGTGATGGAGTAGGCACGCCACAGGCGCACCCCGTCGACGTCGACCCCGATCCGCACGTACTGGCCGGCCGTGTGGCCGCGCCAGCCACGACCCGGCCTGATCACGATGGTCGCGGCGTCACCCGTCTCGGGGTGCACGGCCTCGATGCGCCCTCGCAGGTCAGCGCCGGCACGCAGCGGGCTGACCAGGTCGAGGTAGTCCGACGGCAGCAGCGGCGTCGTGACCGTCTCCAGCAGTTTCCAAGCCCTGCTGCGAAGGGCTGCACTCGTCATGACTCCAGCTTGCTGCGCCGCAGGGCGTAAAGTCCTGACCGCAGGACGTAAATCTGGTCGGCTGAATTGTTCGCAGGGAACAAAACCATGAGCCATGCAATCCGCAGAGCCAGTGAGCTGGCCCTGGACGAGACGACGGTCACCGCACTGCGGGCCGCGCTGAAGACCACCGCCGACGAGGTCGTCCAGGCGATCATCGACGAGGTCCCTCCCTACGCCAACGCCCTCTCGGGCCACATGGGCGCCACCATCCGCCGAGCCGTCCGCACCGCCCTGGGGAACTACCTGGACCTCGCGAGCGGGAACGCCACCGGCGGCGACGGCGGTGACGCAGCCTACGAGCTGGGCCGTGGCGAGGTCCGCGACGGCCGTTCGATGGACGCCCTGCTCAGCGCCTACCGCGTCGGCGCCCGCGTGGCCTGGCGATGCCTGGCAGCGGGTGCCGTACCCGCAGGTCTGCCCGCCGCCGAGGTCGCCAAGTTCGCCGAGCTGACCTTCGCCTACATCGACGAGCTCTCCGCCGCGAGCGCCGCGGGCCACGCCGACGAACTGGCCGCCCAGGGCAGGGCCCACGAGCGCCACCTGGAACACCTGGCCCGCGACCTCCTCGCCGGCGCGAGCCCGGACGTACTGTCGGCCTCTGTTCAACGGGCCGGGTGGCAGCCTCCGGTCTCACTCACCGCGGTCCTTTTGCCCGCCGCCCAGGCCCGGCCTGCCTACCGCGCGCTCGACCCGGGCACCCTCGTCCTCGACGATCTGCCGGACGCCACCGGTGTGCTGCTCGTCCCCGACGCCGACCGATCACATCTCCTGCGGCAGCTGACCGACCGCACCGCCGTGGTCGGCCCGGCCCGGCCATGGACTCGTGCGTCCGCCTCGTACGCACGAGCCGCACGCGCGCGCTCCCTCTCCTCCGACATCCGCGACACCGAGGACCACCTGCCCGAGCTGGTGCTGAGCGCCGACGTGGAGGCGTTCGCAGACCTGCGTGCCCGAGCCCTCGCACCGTTGCGGACCTTGCCCGTCGCGACCGCACGGCGGCTGGAGGAGACGTTGCGGGCGTGGCTGCTGCACCAGGGCAGGCGGGAGGAGGTGGCGGCGGCGTTGTTCGTCCACCCCCAGACCGTCCGGTACCGGATGTCGCAGCTGCGGGAGCTGTTTCCGGATCTCGCATCGCCACACCGGGTGCTCGAACTGACGCTGGCGGTCGGTCTCGGGGCCGGCTGACGCGTACTTCGACCGTCCACGACCGCGTCCCCGAGCGGTCCCGGTGTCCGCCGGCAGCTGCGCGAGGGCCGCCGCCCGAATCTCGGGGAACGAGCCGGTCATGTCCGTCCCCGTGGCCTGGTCGGCGGGCGGGTCGCTCCCGCGGGTGCGACGGCCGGTCGGGAGTCCGTGACGGCCACTGCCGGGGTGCTTGCTGGTCGCCGCGACCGGCGATGACGGTGGCCACGGACGCCACCGGTCTCACCGGGCCGGCCTACGCCTCCCGCATCCCCGCCCGGGCGAACTCCGTCATGCCCTCCTCGAAGCCGACCGCCGGCTTCCAGCCCAGCTCCGCCCGCAGCCGCGTGGAGTCCGCGGTGATGTGCCGTACGTCCCCGAGCCGGTACTCACCCGTGACGACCGGCTCGGGACCGCCGTGCGCGGTGGCCAGTGCCCGGGCCATCGCGCCGACGGTGTTCGGGGTGCCGCTGCCGGTGTTGTACACGGTGAGCGCGCCCGGGGCGGCCTCCGCCTCCAGCGCCACGGCGTTCGCCGCTGCCACGTCCCGGACGTGTACGAAGTCCCTGCGCTGCCGCCCGTCCTCGAACACCCGCGGGGCCTCGCCCCGTGCGAGCGCCGAGCGGAAGAAGGAGGCGACCCCGGCGTAGGGGGTGTCCCGGGGCATGCCCGGCCCGTACACGTTGTGGTAGCGCAGCGACACCGCCGACACGCCGGTGCAGCGGGCCCAGGCGGCGGCAAGATGCTCCTGGGCGAGCTTGGTCGACGCGTACACGTTCCGCGGATCGGCCGGGGCGTCCTCGCCGACCAGCCCGGGGGAGAGGTCCGCCCCGCACACCGGGCACGGCGGCTCGAACCGGCCCGCGTCGAGCGCGGCCACGGCCCGTGGCCCGGGCCTCACCACCCCGTGCCGCGCACACGCGTACCGTCCCTCGCCGTAGACGACCATGGATCCGGCGAGCACGAGGGTCGCCACGCCCGTCTCCGCCATGGCCGCGAGCAGCACGGCCGTCCCCAGGTCGTTGTGCGCGACGTAGTCCGCCGCGTCGGTGACCCCGTCGCCGAGCCCGACCATCGCGGCCTGGTGGCACACGGCCTCCACACCGGTCAGGGCCCGGCGCACGGCTGCGGGGTCCCGCACGTCCGCCGCGGGATCCTCCCGTACGTCGAACACGATCGCCTCGTGCCCCCGCTCCCGCAGGGTGGTGACCACATGGGACCCGATGAACCCGGCACCGCCGGTGACCAGTACGCGCATACGGGCACGCTAGGGCGCCGATGGGCGCCGGCCCACGGGAGCGCGGCCGTACGTCATGACTCCGTAAGACGGGCACGAGTGTGCCGAAACACAACAAACCGGACCCGACGCGAGACCCTGCCCCCATGACAGCCCCCTCCGCACCCGACGCGGCCCACCGCTTCGACGACCTGACCGCCCTGTACATCAACTGCACCCTCAAACCGTCCCCGCAGCGCAGCCACACCCAGGGCCTGATCGACAAGAGCCGGTCGATCATGGACAACGCCGGCGTGACCACGGAGCTGATCCGTGCCGTCGACCATGACATCGCGCCCGGCGTCTACCCGGACATGACCGAGCACGGCTTCGCCACGGACGTCTGGCCGGCGCTGTACGAGCGGGTCATGGCGGCGGACATCCTGGTCCTGGCCGGACCCATCTGGCTGGGCGACAACAGCTCCGTCACCAAGCAGGTCATCGAGCGCCTCTACGCCTGTTCTTCGCTGCTCAACTCCCAGGGGCAGTACGCCTACTACGGCCGGGTCGGCGGCTGTCTCATCACCGGCAACGAGGACGGCATCAAGCACTGCGCGATGAACGTCCTCTACAGCCTCCAGCACCTCGGCTACACGGTCCCGCCCCAGGCGGACGCCGGCTGGATCGGCGCGGCCGGGCCCGGGCCGTCGTACCTGGACCCGGATTCGGGCGGACCGGAGAACGACTTCACCAACCGCAACACCAGCTTCATGACCTGGAACCTGATGCACGTCGCGGCCCTGCTGAAGCGCGCCGGAGGGGTCCCCGCCCACGGCAACCAGCGCTCGCGGTGGGACGCCGGCTGCCGCCCGGGCGCGGACAACCCCGAGCACCGCTGACGGCGAGGCAGGGCGGGCCGTGTCACAGCCGCTTCTCGAACCAGTGGTGGGCATAGGGCTCGTCGTTGAACGCGGGGACCTCGGTGTACCCGCTGTCGCGGTAGAGACGCATGGCCGCCGTCAGCGCCTTGTTGGTGTCGAGCCGCACCCGGTCGCTGCCGTGCCGGGCGGCGCGGGCCTCGAGTTCGGACAGCAGGCGCCGGGCCAGGCCGAGGCCCCGGGACCGCGGTGAGACCCACAACCGCTTGATCTCCGCCGGGGCCCCGGCCGGCAGCTTGAGGCCGCCGCAGCCCACCGGCTCGCCGTGCAACCGGGCGACGAGGAACAGGCCGCGCGGGGAACGCAGTTCGCCCGGGTCGGGCAGCAGGCTGCCGGCGGGGTCGAAACCGCCGTCGAAGAGCTCGTGCAGCTCGGCGGCGTAGGAGCGCAGGCAGTGCGCGGCGTCCGGGTGATCGGGATCGAGCTCCTCCAGGGAGACCGTCGAGGCGGTCAGCAGTCGCTCGACCTCGGCCATGGCGGAGGTCAGCCGCTCCCGCTGCCGGGCGTCGAGCGGGTCGAGGAGCGAGGCGGCCAGTGCGTCGCTGCGGTCGTCGAGGAAGACCCGCTCGCGCCGCCCGGCCTCGGTCAGCCGCACGGTGCGTACCCGCCGGTCGCCGGGGTGCGGCTCGACGGCGACGAGACCGTCGCGTTCGAGCGCCCGCAGCAGGCGGCTCACGTAGCCGGAGTCGAGACCGAGCCGCTCCCGGACGCCGCGCACGTCGTGCGTGCCGCCGTCGCCGATCTGCCAGAGCAGCCGGGCCTGGCCGTAGGGACGCGCACCGCCCAGATAGCGGTCGTGCAGCACCCCCACCCGCTCGGCGACCGTCCGGTTGAAGCGCCGTACCTGTTCCACCTGCTCCGATGTCATTCTCTGACCTTAGTCAGGTAACGGTGACGGAGTGAAGAGGCGTCTCAGGGATCGTGGCGCTCGAACTCGGTCTCCTTCGCCGAGGTGATCCGGGCGCCCATGTTGCGCTCCATCATCTCCAGGGCCGCCGAAGCCAGGTGCGGATGAATGGAGGCGACGGCGTCCTTCGGCACCGTCACCTCGAGGTGGCGGATGTGCGCGTCCAGCGCGGAGTACAGGACGCACTGCTCGGTGACCTGGCCGGTCAGCACCACGTGTCCGACGTCCAGGCTCCAGAGGAGGTAGGACAGGGGCGTCTCGAAGAAGACCGAGTGGCGTGCCTTCATGACGAACAGCGACCGGTCGTCGGGCCGGATGGGTTCGATCAGGTGGGCGTTCGGCTGGGACAGGGCCGCGTTCAGCAGCTCCCCGTGGTGCGAGCGCCACAGCCCGAAGTTGTCGTTCACGTAGATCACGGGAACGTCCGCCTCACGGGCCCGGCCGAGCAGCTCGGTCAGGACGGGCACGATCCCCTCGACGGAGGGCACGAGGAGCTCGGCGTCCTCGTGGTCGTAGGTGTTGATCATGTCGATCACGATCAGAGCCGACCGCGCCGGGTCCGCGCCCCGGACCCTGCCCTCCACCGCCCGTCCGGTGCTGTCACTCATGGGGTGCGGCGGGGACTGGTCGGGACGGACGTCGGAGCATCGGTTCTCCCGAGTGGAGCGTGTGGTGCGGGTTCCGGGAATGTGCTGCTGAGTACCCGGGGGCGGCCCGGGCCTAAACACCCTCCCGGAGCCGCCGGCCGCGCCCGCAGTCGCGGCCAGAACCTGTCCGCAAGCCCCGCTACCGTGCCCTCATGACGAACACCAAGCGGAGCGTCACCGGCACGGCACCCCTGCTCGGCACGCGTGCCCTCAACCGCGCGACGCTGGGCCGCCAGTTGCTCCTGCGCCCCGCCCGGCTGTCCGTCGCGGCGGCCGTGGAGCATCTGCTCGGGCTCCAGGCGCAGAACGTCAAGCCGCCGTACTACGCGCTCGCCGCCCGCCTCGACGGGTTCGCCCCGGAGGCGCTGTCCCGGCTCATGGCGGACCGCGAGGTCGTTCGGATCGTCACGATGCGCTCCACCATCCACACCCACACCGCGGACGACTGCCTCACCCTGCGGCCGCTGGTGCAGCCCGCCCGGGACCGGGAGCTCGTCACCTTCCGCAAGGGGCTCGCCGGAGTCGACCTAGACCGGCTCGCCGGCCTCGCCCGCGACCTCGTCGAGGCCGAGCCCCGCACCATGGGGCAGCTGCGCGAGGCCCTGCTCCAGGAGTGGCCCGACGCCGATCCGCAGGCCCTGGCCGTCGCGGCCCGCTGCCGTCTCCCGCTCGTGCAGGTGACGCCGCGCGGACTGTGGGGGCAGAGCGGGCAGGTCAGACTCACGACCGCCGAGCACTGGCTCGGCCGGCCCGCGGAACCGGCCGTCACGCCCGAGGCGGCCGTCCTGCGCTACCTCGCCGCCTTCGGTCCGGCCTCCGTGCGCGACATGCAGGCCTGGGCGGGCATGACCCGGCTGCGTGACGCCTTCGAACGCCTCCGACCGCGGCTCGTGACCTTCCGGGACGACACCGGCGCCGAACTCTTCGACCTCCCGGACGCGCCGCGCCCCGACCCGGAGACCCCCGCGCCGCCGCGCTTCCTCCCCGAGTTCGACAACCTGCTGCTCTCGCACGCCGACCGCACCCGCGTCGTCCCGCCCGAGTACCGGGGCCGTTCGTGGCAGGGGAACCTGGCCCACTGCACGCTCCTCGTCGACGGCTTCCTCGCGGGGCTGTGGCGGCTGGAGGAGGACGCGCTCGTGATCGAGCCCTTCGAACGCCTCACCCGGGACCGGCAGGACGAGGTCACCGCCGAGGGGGAGCGGATGCTGCGCGTCATGCACCCGGGGTCGTCGTACGACATCCGGTTCGGTGCCGTACGGACCTAGAAGTCCGCTCCGCGGCATGGAGAGGGGGCGTTGCGGGCCGCTCGTGGAGGCCCGCAACGCCCCCTGGTCTTTCACCTGAGGGGTACTCAGGAGCTAGTGAAGGGTCACGAGTTGACCTGCGCCGTGACCAGGTTGGAGAAGGTGGTCAGCCGGGTGTAGACACCCGGGTAACCGGCCTGGGCGCAGCCTTCGCCCCAGGAAGTGATGCCTGCCAGGACGCCCCCGATGAGCAGGGGGCCGCCGCTGTCGCCCTGGCAGGTGTCCACGCCGCCGGCGGTGTATCCGGCGCACACCATGTCGCTCTTCACGAAGTCGGAGCCGTAGGAGCTCCCACAACTGGAGTCGGACACGGTCGGTACGGTCGCGGTGCGCAGCTGGTTGGAGCTGCTGCCGTTCGAGGCGGTGGTGCCCCAGCCGAGGATGCGGGCCGTGGTGCCGGCCGCGTACACCGAGGTCTGGGAGGAGGAGACGTACTTGGCCGGTGTGTACGGCATCGACGTCGACAGCGTCAGCACGGCCACGTCCTCGCCGTTGGTGGCGTCGGTGTAGTTCGGGTGGATCCAGATCTTGCCGACTCTGGAGACCGTGCCGTTGGTGCCGTTCAGGTAGGTGCGGCCACCGACGACGCGCACGCTGCTCGTGGTCTCGCCGACCATGCAGTGCGCGGCGGTGACGACCTTCGTGGGCGAGACGAGCGTGCCGCCGCAGAACTGGTTCTGCGAGGCGTCCGTGATCTGCATGACGAACGGGTACGCGGACGTCGTGGTCGTGGTGCCGCCGACGATCGGCTGGGGCGCGGCGACGGCCGTGGGGGCGGCGAGCAGCGCGGTCGTGGCGGCGGCAGCGGCCGCGGCGGCGAGCGCGACGGCCTTCTTGGCGGCGTTGAGCCCGAACATGGGTCTCCTTGGGGAGTTGCCGGTGGGGGGTCGCGCGGGTGGTCGTGCACGGGGACCCTGACGCCTTTGTTCGGATCTCCGTGTGCCCGGCGAGCGGCACGCCCCAAAGCTAGAGCCCGGACGAGGGGGCTCCCAATGAGGGAACCCCCTAAGGGAGTTGGGCAGGGATAACCCTCGGTCCGGCCCCGTAAACCCAGGCGGGGTCAGGTCGTTCGGCGGCCCGCGGCCAGCCGGACGATGTCCACCCGGGAGCGGATCCCGAGCTTGCGGTACACCCGGGTGAGGGTCGCCTCGACGGTCTTGACGCTGATGAACAGGCGTGCCGCGATCTCCCGGTTGGTGGCGCCCTCCATCACCAGCGAGGCGACCTGACGCTCCATCGCGGCCAGGCCCTCCAGCGCGTCCAGGGAGACGGCCGGCGTGGCGGCCGGCGCTTCCACCGCCGTGGGGCCGGCGGTGGCAGCGGCGTCGACCTGCCGCAGCCACGGCAGCGCCCGGCAGCGCCGGAACAGCCGGGCGGCCTCGTCGTACGACGCCGGTCCCGGCAGGGGCCGCGCGCCGCCGCGGGGGAGGGCGGCGGCCTGAGCGCGCAGGCGGGCCAGTGCGAAGGCGGCCCGGGCCTCCTCCAGGCCGTACCCGAGCCGGCCGAGCCGGTCCTGCACGGACGTCAGCCGGGCCACGGCGGCCTCGTGTTCGCCGCGTGCCGCCCGCACCAGCGCCTCGGCCCGGTCGAGGACCGCCAGCACACTCTGCCGTCCCAGCCGCAGCGCGTGCGCCCGGGTCGTGTCGATGACGTCCTGGGCCTCGCCCGGCTCGCCGATGCGGACCAGTGCCTCGGCGAGGTCGCCGTGCCAGCGGCCGCGCCCGGGGTCGTTGATGCCGAGGCCCTGCTCCAGCTCCCGCACCCGGCGCAGCGAACGGACGGTGGCGGCCGGGTCGCCGGCCACCAACTGGGCGTAGCCCAGGGCCGCGAGGGCCCGGGACAGGTACATCTGGTCGCCGTCGACTTCGGCGTGGTCCGCCGCCTCCCGGGCGAGGGCCAGCGCCCGGTCCACGTCCCCGGCGGAGGCCTCCGCGAGGGAGGCGAGCATGGCCGACGCACCTTCGCCGATCCCGGAGTCCCGGGCGAGCCGCAGACTCTCGCGGGCCAGGTCCAGGGCCCGGCCGCAGTGCCCGGAGCGCAGTTCCGTGTCGGCGAGGAAGCGCAGGAAGTGCACCTCGCTCTCGACCATGCCGCGCCGGCGCACCTCACGCAGCAGCGCGGTGATGGTCGCCCGCGCCTCGGGCAGCTGGTCGCTCATGATCAGCCAGCGGAACCGGGCCGACCCGGCGCCGTTGTGGTGGCAGGCCACATAGGGGTCCTGGGGTTCCTTCAGCGCCCGTTTGACGGTCACGGGGGCGTCCGGGTGACCCATCAGGGTCTCGGTGGACGCCTGGAAGGACAGCGCCATCAGCTCGGTGCGCCGGTCCCCGCCCCGGGCGGCCAGCTCCGCCGCGTGCGCCGCCTCCTGGCGGGCCTCGGCGAAGTCGCCCTCGACGACCAGGCCGCGCCAGGCCAGCTGGTAGTAGACCTGGGCGAGCAGGCGCGGGTCGTCACCCGCGTCGGCCAGGACCTGCGGGAAGACGGCGTCGACCTCGCCGAGGGCCTGCCCGGCCGCCTCGATGACCACCATCCACGCCCGCACCCGCTCGGCGGGCACGGTGGCACGCGTCAGTACGTCGCGTGCGATGTCCCGGGCGAGGTCGGCCTCGCCCGCGGTGATCGCGTCCTCCGCGGCCTGAAGGCGTCGCTCGTCGGGGCCGGGGGCGCTGTCCGCCGGGGTGTGCCGGGCGGACAGCAGCCCGAGCGAGGCGGCCACGGAGGGCGCCCCGCGGTCCCGGGCCAGCGCACCGGCCTCGGCGAGCCGGGCCGCCACGTCCGGGTCGGTGCCGGTGGTCGCCAGGGCCAGGTGCCGGGCCCGCTCGATCGGGTCGGAGGCCGCCGTGGACAGCGCGGCGTGCACGGCCCGTCGCTCCTGCGCCGGGGCCTCCGCGTACAGCGCCGCCGAGATCAAAGGGTGCGCGAACCGCAGGGCCGGTGCCTCGGGATCCGTGACGAGCAGCCCCAGGGCCGCCGCCCGGGCCGTCTCGGCCTCGGCGTTCTCCCGCCCGGCCGCGTGCAGCAGCGCCAGCGTGGGACGGGCACCCGCGCTGGCCACCAGGAGGGTGCGGCGCGCCTCGTCCGACAGCATCTCCAGCCGGCTCAGCACCAGGGCCCGCAGCGAGGTGGGCACCGGCAGCGGCTCACCCGGCCGCGGCCGGGCCGGGCTCTCGGCCAGGGCCCGGCCCAGCTCCAGCGCGAAGAGCGGGTTGCCGCCGCTGGTGCGGTGGATGTCGCGGATCGTGGAGCGGGACAGGGGCGTGTAGCCGCGGTGGTCGAGCAGCGCCGAGACCTGCGTACGGTTCAGCGGGCCCAGCCGGACGGCGAGCGTGTCGGGCGGGGACGCCGGCAGATGCCGGTCGTACTCCTGGCCCTCGGTCCGCACCGCGCACAGCATCTGCACGGGCGTGTCACCCAGCCGGCGGGCCGCGAAGCCGAGCAGTTCCGCACTGGCGGCATCCAGCCACTGGAGATCGTCGGCGACCACCAGCACCGGGCCCTTGGCGGCGAGGACGCGCAGCGCCGACAGCACCGCCAGGCGCAGCGCGAGCCCGTCCCGCTGGAGCGTGGACTCGCCGCGGCCGGTCAGCGCCGACTCCAGGGCGGTGCGCTGGGCGCCGGGCAGCGCACCCGACACGTCCTCCAGGACCAGCCCGAACAGGTCGGCCAGCGCCAGGAAGGGCAGGTGGGATTCCGACTCGGTCGCCGAGCAGCGCAACACCGTCCGCGCCGCGCCGCCGTAATCCGCGGCCAGCGCCCGCAGGACCGTCGACTTTCCAATTCCGGCCGGACCGTGGAGCAGCACACTGCCGCCCCGGCTCAGCTGCTCACGGGCCGAGGTGAACAGTTCCTCCCGGCCGATGACCAGGTCGGGGCGGCTTCTGGGAGGCTCCTGGAAGTCCCGTCGTCCGGTCACCGCTCCCCTCCCTGTGTCGTGTCCTGGCCAATATTAGGCAACAGCTCTTTGAATTTCGGAGGGACGGCGTCGTGAGGGAAATAACAACAGGTGCCGGCGGGCGAATTCATCGGTCTCCCGAATGCGGCGGAACGCGAGGCCGGTGCCCCGTCGGGAACCCTCCGGCAGCTCGAACGAGCAAGCACGACAGAAAGCACCACAAACCTACGGCAACCACCCCGCCCGGCGCGCGGCGACCACGGCCTCGCCACGGGTGTGGGCCCGCAGTTTCCGCATGGCCGACCGCAGGTACCCCTTGACAGTCTCCGGCGTCACCCCCAGCCGGTCGGCGGCGACGGCGTTCGTCGCACCCGCCGCGACACACGCCAGGACGTCCACCTCGCGCGGCGCGAGCCGGACCCGGGCCGGCCCGGCGGACCCGGCCGTCAGCAGCGCACACGCGCCGAGCAGCTCCGCGCGCAGCTCCGGGTCCGTGATCCGCCCGGCCAGCGCCCGCAGGGCCGCGTGCGCCTCCCGCACCTGCTCCCACCCCGGACCCGCCCCGGCACCGGCCCCCGCCCCGGCGACGAGCGTGCGGGCCTCGTCCCGGACGGCCAGCGCCCGCTCCACGTCCCGCGCCGCCTCGACCGCCGCGTCCAGCATCCGGCCGCCCAGCGGCAGAGCAGTGCGCAGCGCCCCGTACAGCACCCCGCGCACCCGGTGCCGCACCACCACCGGCACGGCCAGCACCGAGCGCAGCCCCTCCGCGGCCACCGGGGCGTCGTACTCGTGGCTGATCTGCCGCGACGCCGAGTAGTCCGTCACCACGCACGGCCGGGACAGCGCCACCGTCTTGCCGCCCAGACCGGTGCCGGACGTCACCACCAGCGACCGCAGGGCGTGCGTCGCCGTGCCGCTCAGTTCGCTGATGCGCATCCGCTGCCCGGCCTCCAGCAGGCCGCCGAAGGCGATCGGAAGGCCGGTGCCCCGCCGCAGACGCAGCAGCGCGTTGCGCATCTCGACCGCGTCGGACGCGTCTGTCGTCACCCTGATCGCCCCTTCACTACGGCTCCTGCGCGGGCGCACCCCCCGTTCGGGGGTAGTGAGACCTGCATCACGGATTACACGATGGCTCGGAGCCGCCCGGCAATGGTCCGGCACCCAGGAGGACAGATGACATCGGCGACGGCACTGTTCCGCGACGCGCGGGATTTCCTGCTGGAGCACCGCGAGGACTACCCGACGGCCTACGAGGGCTTCCGCTGGCCCCGCCCCGAGTACTTCAACTGGGCCCTCGACTGGTTCGACGAGATCGCCGACGGCAACGCCCGCACCGCCCTGTACCTCGTCGAGGAGGACGGCCGGGAGACCCGGCTGTCCTTCGGGGAGATGTCGGTGCGGTCGGCGCAGTTCGCCACCTGGCTGCGGGAGCGGGGCGTGCGCGCCGAGGACCGGATCCTCGTCATGCTCGGCAACCAGGCCGAACTGTGGATCACCGCCCTCGCCGCGATGAAGCTGCGCGCGGTGGTCATCCCGGCCACCCCGCTGCTCGGCCCCGCCGACCTGCGCGACCGCGTCGAGCGCGGCCGGGTCCGGCACGTCGTCGCGCGCCCCGAGGACACCGGCAAGTTCGCCGAGGTGCCCGGCGACTACACGCGCATCGCCGCGGACGCCGCCGGCGCCGTGCCGGACGGCTGGCTGCCGCTGGACGACGCCTACGGCGCCTCCGCCGACTTCACCCCCGACGGCCCCACCCGGGCCGACGACCCGCTGATGCTCTACTTCACCTCGGGCACCACCGCCCGGCCCAAGCTCGTCGAGCACACGCACACGTCGTACCCGGTCGGCCATCTGTCGACCATGTACTGGATCGGCCTGAAACCCGGCGACGTGCACCTGAACATCTCCTCACCCGGCTGGGCCAAGCACGCCTGGTCCAACCTGTTCGCCCCGTGGAACGCCGAGGCGACCGTCTTCCTGCACAACTACACGCGTTTCGACGCCGTCCGTCTCATGACCGAGATGGACCGGGCGGGCGTCACCACCTTCTGCGCCCCGCCGACCGTGTGGCGCATGCTCATCCAGGCCGACCTGACCCAGCTGCGCACGCCGCCCCGCGAGGTCGTCGCGGCAGGCGAGCCGCTCAACCCGGAGGTCATCGAGCAGGTCCGCCGGGCCTGGAACCTCACCATCCGGGACGGTTTCGGCCAGACCGAGACGGCCGTGCAGGTCGCCAACAGTCCCGGACAGCCGCTCAAGACCGGCTCGATGGGCCGGCCGAGCCCCGGCTACCGCGTCGAACTCCTCGACCCCGTGTCCGGCGCGCCGGGCGCGGCGGAGGGCGAGATCGCACTCGACCTGTCGGACCGCCCCGTCGGCCTGATGACCGGCTACCACGGCGACGCCGACCGTACGGCGGAGGCGATGGCCGGCGGCTACTACCGCACGGGAGACGTCGCCTCCAGGGACGAGGAGGGGTATCTGACCTACATCGGGCGCAGCGACGACGTCTTCAAGGCCTCCGACTACAAGATCAGCCCGTTCGAGCTGGAGAGCGCGCTGCTGGAGCACGACGCGGTCGCCGAGGCGGCGGTCGTCCCCGCGCCGGACGCGCTGCGGCTCGCCGTCCCCAAGGCGTACGTCGTCCTGGCCGCGGGCTGGGAGCCCGGCGCCGACACCGCCAAGGTCCTGTTCGAGCACTCCCGCGAGGTGCTGGCCCCCTACAAGCGCATCCGCCGCCTGGAGTTCGGCGACCTGCCCAAGACCGTCTCCGGCAAGATCCGCCGGATCGAGCTGCGTGAGGCCACGGCGGCCGGGTCGGACGCCGAGTACCGCGAGGAGGACTTCCGGTGAACTCCTACAGCCACGGCACCGGCCGGACGGCGCTGCTCGGCGACACCATCGGGGCCAGTCTGGACCGGGCGGTGGCCACCTGGCCGGACCGCGAGGCACTGGTGGACGTACCGTCCGGCCGGCGCTGGACGTACGCCGAGTTCGGTGCGGCGGTCGACGAGCTCGCCTCCGCCCTGCACGCCTCCGGGGTCGCCAAGGGCGACCGGGTGGGCATCTGGGCGGTCAACTGCCCCGAATGGGTGCTCGTCCAGTACGCCACCGCCCGCATCGGCGCGATCATGGTGAACATCAACCCGGCGTACCGCACCCACGAGGTGGCGTACGTCCTGAAGCAGGCCGGCGTGTCCCTGCTGTTCGCCTCGCTCGGCCACAAGACGAGCGACTACCGGGCGATGGTCGGGGAAGTCCGGGGCGCCTGCCCCGAGTTGCGGGAGGTGGTCTACTTCGGCGACCCGGGCTGGGAGGCGCTGCTCGGGCGGGCGACCCCCGAGGCGGCGTACGCCGACCTCTCCTGCGACGACCCGATCAACATCCAGTACACGTCCGGCACGACGGGCTTCCCGAAGGGCGCGACCCTCTCCCACCACAACATCCTCAACAACGGCTTCTTCGTGGGTGAGCTGATCGCCTACTCCGAGCAGGACCGGATCTGCATCCCGGTGCCCTTCTACCACTGCTTCGGCATGGTCATGGGCAATCTCGCCGCCACCTCGCACGGCGCCTGCATGGTCATCCCCGCCCCGTCGTTCGACGCCAAGGCCACCCTGGACGCGGTCCAGCAGGAGCGCTGCACCTCGCTCTACGGCGTCCCGACCATGTTCATCGCCGAGCTGAACCTCCCCGACTTCGCCTCCTACGACCTCTCCTCCCTGCGCACCGGCATCATGGCGGGCTCGCCCTGCCCGGTGGAGGTGATGAAGCGGGTGGTCGCCGAGATGCACATGGCGGAGGTCTCCATCTGCTACGGCATGACCGAGACGTCCCCGGTGTCCCTCCAGACCCGCAGGGACGACGACCTGGAGCACCGCACCGGCACGGTCGGCCGGGTCCTGCCGCACATCGAGGTCAAGATCGTCGACCCGGCCACGGGCGTCACCCGACCGCGCGGAACGGCGGGCGAGTTGTGCACCCGCGGCTACAGCGTGATGCTCGGCTACTGGAACGAGCCGGAGAAGACCGCCGAGGCCGTCGACGCCGGCCGCTGGATGCACACGGGCGACCTCGCCGTGATGCGCGAGGACGGCTACGTCGAGATCGTCGGCCGCATCAAGGACATGATCATCCGGGGCGGGGAGAACATCTACCCCCGCGAGATCGAGGAGTTCCTCTACGGCCACCCGAAGATCCAGGACGTCCAGGTCGTCGGCGTCCCGCACGAGCGCTACGGCGAGGAGGTCCTGGCCTGCGTCATCGCCCGCGACCCGGACGACCCGCCGACCCTGGAGGACCTCCGGGCCTTCTGCGAGGGGCAGTTGGCCCACTACAAGGTCCCGGCCCGGGTGCGGATCCTCGACTCCTTCCCGATGACGGTGTCCGGGAAGGTGCGCAAGGTCGAGCTGCGGGAGAGGTTCGCGGACGGGCAGAGGTAGAAGAGCTCGGGGCGCAGGCTGGAGATGTTGGCCGAGGTGAACAGCTTGGGAGTGGTGCGCGGGGGCATCGTGGCAGCGGCGGAACTCCCGTTCACAACGGTTTTCGCATGCACACCCGTGGCCAGTGGTCCAGGCCGAGTCCGGCCTCCGTCGCGCGGATCGCGCGCAGGCCGGGCGTCAGGTCCGACTCGGGGAGCGGCCGGAAACCGAGGCGCTCGTAGTAGGGGGCGTTCCACGGCACTTCCGTGAAGGTGGTCAGCGTCAGGGAGGTCAGCCCTTCCTCGCGGGCGCGGTCGGCGGCGTGGGCCAGGAGGGCGCGGCCCACGCCCCGGCGGGCGGCGTGCGGGTGGACCGAGACCTGCTCGACGTGCAGGGCACCGTCGACGGGTTCGGCCAGGAGGTAGGCGACCGGCCGGTCCCGCGGGTCGCAGGCGACCCAGCAGCGGCCCGCCCGGCGGTAGTGCTCCAGGACGTCGAGGGCGGGCGGCTCGTCGTCGGCGATCTCCGGCATGCCGAGGTCGCGGAAAGGGGCACCGGCGGCCCGCTCGATGTCCTGGAGGGCGGGGAGTTCGGCCGGGGTCGCGGGGCGGATGCGCATGCGGCGAGTATGCGGTGCGGCGGCGTGGTCAGGGGGCCCGGTTTCCGGGGCCGGCCGCGGCCAGCGTCTCGGCCGGGGCGTTCACCGGCCTCGGTGTGCCGGTGGGGTCCAGGACGAACAGAGGGACGCCCAGGGCGTCGGCGCGGGCCCGGGCGTCGTCGGCGTATCCGGCGAGGGAGAAGTAGAGGCAGTCCGCGGACTCGGTCATGGCCGTCAGCCACAGGCACTCCACGTCCCGCAGACCCGCCGGGCGCACGGCCGGGTCGACCTGCGCGACGACACCGCGGGCGGCCAGTCCTATACCGGACGGGGGCCGCTGGTCCGCCCGGCGGACACCCCGGTATCCGAGCCAGCGCAGATACAGCGCGGTGGCGGTGACGGCGTCGAGGGCGGTGCGGATGGTGACGGACCTGAACGGAGGCCGGGCGGAGGCGGCGTCGCCGGTGACGGACGTATCGGGGGCGTCTGCCGTGTCCCGGGCGGATGTCTTGCCCTGGCCCCCTGCCGTGTCCCGGCCGGTTGTCGCGCTCTCGGCGGGCGACGTCCCGCCGGCCGTCGCCGAGTCCTGGTCCCGGATGCCCACCGGGCCCTCCACCACCGCCACCCGCAGCACCACCCCGCACGAACACCCCACCTCCGGGTGCGGCCACTCGCCGCGCCGTCCGCAGGAGCCGCACCGCACCGTCACCCAGTCGTCCTGCCAGACCCGGTGCGAGACGGGCGTCGGCGAGCCGTCGCGGTCCAGTCGCGGGGCGACCGGCGCGCCGCACGCGCAGGGGTACGCGGGAGCCGTGTAGCGGTGCTCGCGGCGGCAGGCCGGGCAGCGCACCGCAACGGTCTCGGGCATGGCCACTCCAGAACCGTGTCGCGTCGGGACAGCGTGCCCATCGTGCTCCCTCGGGCCCTGCTCTGTCCGGCGCTTGGCGTCTCTTGACGCCCTTCGCCCACCCCGCATACATTCATTCCAGATAGTAGAAAACAATTTCCGCAATACGGAAGAGCTCACCGCGGGGCGCGACGGGAGTGCGAATCCGACAGCCGAAGCAGGAGTACTCGATGGCTCGAATGACCGCTGCCCGCGCGGCAGTTGAGATCCTCAAGCGCGAGGGCGTCGCCGACGCGTTCGGTGTCCCCGGCGCGGCGATCAACCCGTTCTACGCGGCGCTCAAAGCCTCCGGCGGCATCACCCACACCCTCGCCCGGCATGTCGAGGGCGCCTCGCACATGGCCGAGGGCTACACCCGCGCCCACCCGGGCAACATCGGCGTCTGCATCGGCACCTCGGGCCCGGCCGGCACCGACATGATCACGGGTCTGTACTCCGCGACCGGCGACTCCATCCCGATCCTGTGCATCACGGGCCAGGCCCCGACCGCCGTGATCCACAAGGAGGACTTCCAGGCCGTCGACATCGCCTCCATCGCCAAGCCGGTCACGAAGATGGCCGTCACGGTGCTGGAGGCGGCGCAGGTCCCGGGCGTCTTCCAGCAGGCCTTCCACCTGATGCGCTCCGGCCGCCCCGGCCCGGTCCTCATCGACCTGCCGATCGACGTGCAGCTGACGGAGATCGAGTTCGACCCGGAGACCTACGAGCCGCTCCCGGTCTACAAGCCCGCGGCGACCCGCGCCCAGATCGAGAAGGCGATCGGGATGCTCAACGCCTCCGAGCGGCCGCTGATCGTCGCGGGCGGCGGCATCATCAACGCCGACGCCGCCGAACTCCTCGTCGAGTTCGCCGAGCTGACCGGCACCCCGGTCGTCCCGACCCTGATGGGCTGGGGCATCCTGCCCGACGACCACGAGCTGAACGCCGGCATGGTCGGCCTGCAGACCTCGCACCGCTACGGCAACGCGACGTTCCTGGAGTCCGACTTCGTCCTCGGCATCGGCAACCGCTGGGCCAACCGCCACACCGGCAAACTCGACGTCTACACAACCGGGCGGACGTTCGTCCACGTCGACATCGAGCCCACCCAGATCGGCAGGATCTTCGCCCCGGACTACGGCATCGCCTCCGACGCCCGGGCCGCCCTGGAACTGTTCGTCGAGGTCGCCCGCGAGCTGAGGGCGGACGGCAGGCTGCCCGACCGTTCCGAGTGGGCCGAGGCCGCCCAGGAGCGCAAGGCGACCCTCCAGCGCCGGACGCACTTCGACGACATCCCGATCAAGCCGCAGCGCGTCTACGAGGAGATGAACAAGGCCTTCGGCCCGGAGACCCGGTACGTCTCCACCATCGGCCTCTCGCAGATCGCCGGCGCCCAGATGCTGCACGTCTACCGGCCCCGCCACTGGATCAACTGCGGCCAGGCCGGCCCGCTCGGCTGGACCATCCCGGCCGCGCTCGGCGTCGCCAAGGCCGACCCGGAGGCGTCCGTCGTCGCCCTCTCCGGCGACTACGACTTCCAGTTCATGCTGGAGGAACTCGCCGTCGGAGCGCAGCACAGGATCCCCTACGTCCACGTCCTCGTGAACAACTCCTACCTGGGTCTGATCCGCCAGGCGCAGCGGGCGTTCGAGATCGACTTCCAGGTCAACCTGGAATTCGAGAACCTCAACTCCCCGGAGCTCGGCGTCTACGGCGTCGACCACGTGAAGGTCGCCGAGGGCCTCGGCTGCAAGGCGATCCGCGTCACCGACCCCGCCGAGCTGGGTGACGCCTTCGAGCAGGCCAAGAAGCTGGCCGCGGAGCACCGGGTCCCGGTCGTCGTCGAGGCGATCCTGGAGCGCGTCACCAACATCTCCATGTCGACGACCAATGACATCGGCAACGTCGTGGAGTTCGAGGAGATCGCCACCGAGCCCGGCCACGCGCCGACCTCGATCAGGACGCTGAAGGTCTGACGCGCGGGGGAGCAGAGGGGCGGCCCGTCCGTGGGGGACGGTCCGCCCCTCGGGCATGTCTGTGCCGAGTCCCCGCGCATGACCGCCCACGCGCGCCCTGGGTCAGCTCCCGCCGCCCCCGCAGCCGCCCCCGCCTCCGCCGCAGTAGTGGTAGCCCCCGCCGCCCGTGCCGCGCGGTGAGTTCTTGAGGAGGCTCTTGCCGCCCACCTCGGCCCGGCGGACCAGACCCGCCCGCAGGGCGAAGCGCGGCACCAGCAGCCGCAGGGCCGCCTCGCCGTGCAGGGCGACCAGCAGCAACCGTTCACCGTCGGTCAGGCCGTGCCTGCTCGTCGGCAGCGGGTGGTCCTGCCGCAGGCCGCGGACGTGGCGGCGGGCGGTGCGGGTCGGTCCGAGCAGGGGGTAGCGCAGCAGCCCCGCCTCAGCGAGCGGGATGCGCAGGAGGGCCACCGCGAGCCGGATGTCCGGGTCCTTCACCAGGCTCTTGGGGGCGGCGGGCTCGCGCAGGCGGGCGTGCACGGCGACGGCCAGCGGAGAGGGCGGCCGCGGTGCAGGTGCCTCATCCGCGGCACCCGCCCGGATCGTCCCCGGCAGGTCCGCCTCCACCAGGCCCCGCAGGTACAGGTCCACCACGGCGACGGTGACGGCGGCCCGCGGGCCTTCCCCCAGCAGTGCGATCTCGTGCGGCTCCAGCCGGACCGCCGTACCGTCGCTCATGGCTTCACCCCCGTGCCGGGCCCGCCGCCCCCGTGCCGACGGGCTCCGTGTGACGAGAATGTGCCCGGCCCCGGGGGCGGTTGAAGCCCCCGGGGCCGGGTTCAGAGGTTGTTCTGAGGGTGCCGTACGGGCTGTACGACCGGTGGCGCAGCCGCGCTCACGCCTCGTGGTGCTCCGACAGTCCCGGCCAGTCGTCCGGCCCGCCGCCCTGCCACTCGACGAGGTCGCTCTCCGCGACATCGGTGACGTACAGGTCGGCTAGGCGCAGGATCTCGGCGACGTCGTCGGCGTGGGTCGCGACGCCCAGCGGCTCCTTGCCCAGGGTGACCCGGCGCGAGCCGTCCAGGGCGGGGGCGTGGACCACGACATGCGGGTGCTCGGTGGGAGGTGCCATGCCTTCAGGCTGCTGCGAACGGGACGGTTCCGCACCCCGGGGACGCTGGCCGTCCGGCGGCGCGAGGCTGGGCGCGACAGGACGTTCGCGCCGCCGGACGGGGTCGGGGAGAGGGGTGGGTGCTGGGACCGCGGCGGGTGCGACGGGCTCCTGGCGGGCTTCCCTCAGGTCGAGAAGCCGGCCCGGGCCCTTCACCACCGCACTGGCTCGCACGCCGCCGCGGTCCGCGCCCTGACCGTGCCGTGCCCGGGGGACCACCCCTCATCCGGGTCGCCCCGGGCGGTCGGCCACGGTCAGGGAGTTCACAATTTGTTGAAGCGGTGGGTATGGCTGGTGCCGGGCGGCGCCGCCGCTTCGGGCGCGACAGGACAGGTGTCAGCGGCGGCGCCGCCCGGGGATCGGGGCCCGGGACTGTCCGGGCCGGGTGAGGGACGTCAGACCTGCGCGCCGGAGAGCCGCTCCACGCCCCGCAGCAGCGCCGAGTGGTCCAGGCCGCCGTCGCCCTGCGCGCGCAGGGACGCGACCAGCTGGGCGACCACGGCACCGACGGGCAGGGCCGCGCCGACGTTGCGGGCGGCGTCCGTGACGATGCCCATGTCCTTGTGGTGCAGGTCGATCCGGAAGCCCGGCTTGAAGTCGCGGCCGAGGAAGTTGTCCTTCTTGCGGGTCAGCACGGTCGAGCCGGCGAGTCCCCCGTTGAGGACGTCCAGGGCGGCCTTCAGGTCCACGCCGGACTTCTCCAGGAAGACCACGGCCTCGGCGCACGCCTGGATGTTCACGGCGACGATCAGCTGGTTGGCGGCCTTCACGGTCTGGCCGGAGCCGTGCGGACCGCACAGCACGATGGTCTTGCCGAGGGCTTCGAGGATCGGCTTCGCGGCGTCGAAGTCGGCCTGCTCGCCGCCGACCATGATGGACAGCACGGCCTCGACGGCACCGGCCTCGCCGCCGGACACCGGGGCGTCCAGGACGCGGATTCCCTTGTCCTTCGCTGCCTTCGCCAGGTCGACCGACGTCTGCGGGGTGATCGAGGACATGTCGATCAGCAGCGCGCCGGACCTCGCGTTCTCCAGGATGCCGGCCGGGCCGTAGGCGATGGCCTCGACCTGCGGGGAGGCCGGGACCATCGTGATGATCACGTCGGCGTCCCGCACGGCCTCGGCGATCGAGCCCGCGGCGGTGCCGCCGGCGGCGGCCAGGCGGTCCAGCTTGTCCTGCTCCAGCGTGTAGCCGGTGACCTGGTAGCCCGCCTTGATCAGGTTCTCGGACATGGGGGAGCCCATGATGCCGAGTCCTATCCAGGCGACCTTGGGGAGTGTGCTCATGATGGGGTGCCTTTCGGATACGTCGTCAGCGGGACAGCCAGTCGAAGGCCTCGGCGCTCGGGCGGTCGCCCGGCTTGTACTCGAGGCCGACCCAGCCGTCGTAGCCCGCCTTCGTGAGCTGGTCGAGGAGGTCTTCGAGGGGCAGTGAGCCCGTGCCCGGCGCGCCGCGGCCGGGGTTGTCGGCGATCTGGACGTGGCCGGTCTTCGAGGCGAACCGCTCGATCACCGACGGGAGGTCCTCGCCGTTCATGGACAGGTGGTAGAGGTCCATGAGGAAGCGGGCGTTGCCCAGGCCGGTCGCGTCGTTGACCTGGTCGACGACGGCCACGGCGGCGGGGGCCGACACCAGCGGGTACAGCGGGGACTCGGGCCGGTTCAGGGCCTCGATCAGCAGCACCCCGCCGATCCGGTCGGCGGCCCGGGCCGCGAGGGTCAGGTTCTCCAGCGCGAGCGCGTCCTGCTCGGCCGGGTCCACGCCCTCGACGCGGTTGCCGTACAGGGCGTTCAGGGCCGTGCAGCCCAGGGCGGCGGCGAAGCCGGCGGCCACGTCGATGTTGGCGCGGAACCGCTCGGACTCCTCGCCGGGGACCGACAGGGCGCCGCGGTCCGGGCCCGGGAGCCGCCCGGCGTAGAAGTTCAGGCCGGTGAGCTGGACGCCCGCGTCCTCGATCGCCCGCCTGAGGGCGTCGAGCTCGGACTGCTCCGGCGTCGGCGAGTCGACCCAGGGCCACCACAGCTCGACCGCGGTGAAGCCGGCCGCCGCGGCGGCAGCGGGGCGCTCCAGGAGGGGGAGCTCCGTGAAGAGGATCGACAGGTTGACGTTGAAGCGCTGGTCTGCGAATCCCATCGGGGCGGCGCTCCCTTCCGTGTCTTCCATGGTGCGAGCGTCCATGGCGCTTTTCCGTATTGCGGAATCATGTTTCTGCTTAACGGAAGATTGCCTGCGGGGTGCACGGGCTGTCAAGAGGGGCTGCCGGAAAGTCCGCCTCGCGCGTTAGGTTGAGCGCGTGCGACTGAGAGTGGAGTTCACGACCGAGCCGTTCGACCTGGACGAGGCGCCCGCGCACGCGGTGGTGGCCCGCGAGGTCGTGGAGGCCGCCGAGCTGGACGCCGTGGACGTGGGCCCGTTCGGCAACACCGCGGAGGGCGGTGCCGACGCGGTGCTCACCGCAGTGGACGCCCTGCTCCGCAAGACCCTGGAGGCCGGTGCCACCCGGGTCACGCTCCAGGTCAACGTGGTCGAGGAGGGCGAGGCGTGAGTGGCGCGGGGGACGAGCCGTTCATCGCGGCCGTGAAACCCCTGGTCGACGCCATGGGCGGCGAGATGATCCCGCCCGACGAGGCCGGTCCCGACGATGTCGTCCTGTCCTGGGAGGGCCGGGACGCCGTCGCCGTCCGGCTGCCGCAGCTCGCCGACTCCCTCGATCACATCCTGGCCGCCATGGAACGCCGCAAGGGCGTGCCGCTGGCCGATCTGGACCGCAGGGCCAAGCAGGAGGTCGTGCGGATACTCGAGGCGCGCGGCGCCTTCTCCGTACGGCACGGCGTGGAGACCGTGGCGAGCGCCCTCGGTGTCAGCCGCTTCACTGTCTACAACTACCTCAATCGCGAGAAGGGGGCCTGACCGGACCCGCCCCGCGACGGTCCGGTTTCGCGCCACCGAATTTTCAACAAACTGTTGACGTGCTGTCGCGGGAGGGCGTTAGCTATCGGCACGCCCGTTCAGCACGAAGGCCGACACCGGCCACGGAGGCTCCCGTGACGTCCACTTCCACGCCGCCGGGCCTGACCCGGTTCAACACCCTCGAGGAGCACGCGGCGTACACCGCACTCCGCGAGGCGTGCGCCGCCACGGCGTGGGCGAAGCGCCTGCTGGCCGCCCGCCCCTACGCCACCAGCGAGGACCTGTACGCCGCGAGCGACGCCGCCATGGCGGAGCTGACGGCCGCCGACCTCGACGAGGCGATGGCCGGCCACCCGCCCATCGGCCGCCCCAAGCCCGGTGACCCCACCTCGGCCCGGGAACAGAGCGGCATGGCCGGCGCCTCCGACGCACTCAGGACGGAGATGCTGAAACTGAACCTCGCCTACCAGGAGAGGTTCGGCCATGTCTTCCTGATCTGCGCCACCGGCCGCACCGGCGAGCAGATGCGCGACGCGCTCCGGGAACGGATCGGCAACCCGCCGGAGCGGGAGCGGGAGATCGTCCGCACCGAACTGGGGAAGATCAACCGCATCCGTCTGGCCCGACTCGTCGAAGAGGACTGACAGCACCATGAGCACCTCCGCCACCGCGTCCGTGTCCACCCACATCCTGGACACCAGCATCGGCCGCCCCGCCGAGGGCGTCGCCGTCCACCTCTCCGCCCGCCCGGGCCGTACGGCGGACTGGCAGGCGCTCGGCGGCTCCGCGACCGACGCGGACGGGCGGTGCAAGGATCTGCCGGCGCTGCCGGAGGGCACCACCCACGTACGGCTCGACTTCGCGGTGGAGCCGTACTTCGAGGAATCTGCGAAGAAGCAAGCCGATGCGCAGCAGGACGCCCCCGCGAATCGGGACAGCGGTGCGTTCTTTCCGGAAGTGGCGATCACCTTCGCCGTCGAGCCCGGTGAGCACTACCACGTACCGCTGCTGCTCAACCCGTTCGGCTACTCCGTATACCGAGGGAGCTAGCTACATGACCGTCAATTCCCGCCCTGCCCGCCCTGTGATCCTGGGTCAGAACCAGTACGGCAAGGCCGAGAACCGAGTCGTCAAGATCACGCGGGACGGCGCCACCCACCACATCAAGGACCTCAACGTCTCCGTCGCCCTCTCCGGCGACATGGACGAGGTCCACTACTCCGGCTCGAACGCCAACGTGCTGCCGACCGACACCACCAAGAACACGGTGTACGCGTTCGCCAAGGAGCACGGCATCGAATCCGCCGAGCAGTTCGGCATCCACCTCGCCCGGCACTTCGTCACTAGCCAGGAGCCGATCCACCGGGCCCGCATCCGCATCGAGGAGTACGCCTGGGAGCGGATCGAGGCCTCCGACGCCAACGCGCAGTTCACCGGCGCCGACGAGGTCAAGCACTCCTTCGTCCGCAAGGGCCAGGAGGTCCGGCTCACCCAGATCACCTACGACGGCTCGTCGTGGGAGGTCGTCTCCGGCCTCAAGGACCTGGTCGTGATGAACTCGACCAACTCCGAGTTCTGGGGCTACGTCAAGGACAAGTACACGACGCTGAAGGAGGCCTACGACCGCATCCTGGCCACCGAGGTCTCCGGCCGCTGGCGGTTCAACTGGACCGACGACGAGCAGCGCATGCCCGACTGGGAGAAGTCCTACGAGCAGGTGAAGAAGCACATGCTCCAGGCCTTCGCCGAGACCTACTCGCTCTCGCTCCAGCAGACGCTGTACCAAATGGGCTCGCGCATCATCAACAACCGCAGCGAGATCGACGAGGTCCGCTTCTCCCTCCCGAACAAGCACCACTTCCTGGTGGACCTGGAGCCGTTCGGGCTGAAGAACGACAACGAGGTGTACTACGCCGCCGACCGCCCCTACGGCCTGATCGAGGCGACGGTCCTCCGGGACGGCTGCGAGGCGCGGATCCCCGAGGACCTCACCAACCTCTGACGTTCCCCCTTTCGGCACCCGTGGCCGGGGGAACCCTTCTCCCGGCCACGGCACTCAAAACTCCCGGGGTCCTGCCGTGCCTCGCCAATTCAGCACACTTCGTGAAAAGGGACGAACCATGGCAGCAGACCGGCGCATCGTCATCGAGAACTGCGCGATCGCGACCGTCGACGCGCACGACACGGAGTACGCCTCCGGGCACCTCGTGCTCGCCGGCAACCGCATCGAGTCGCTCGGCGCGGGCGCGGCCCCCGAGGGCCTGGAGAACGTCGCACGCCGTATCGACGCCTCCGGCCACCTCGTGACCCCCGGCCTGATCAACACCCACCACCACTTCTACCAGTGGATCACCCGGGGCCTGGCCACGGACCACAATCTCTTCAACTGGCTCGTCGCGCTGTACCCCACCTGGGCGCGCATCGACGAGCCGATGGTCCGGGCAGCTGCCCAAGGCTCCCTCGCGATGATGGCCCGCGGCGGCGTCACCACCGCCATGGACCACCACTACGTCTTCCCGCGGGGCTCCGGCGACCTCTCCGGCGCGATCATCGGCGCCGCCCGAGACATGGGCGTCCGCTTCACCCTCGCCCGCGGTTCCATGGACCGCAGCGAGAAGGACGGCGGCCTGCCCCCGGACTTCGCCGTGGAGACCCTCGACGGCGCGCTCGCGGCCACCGAGGAGACCGTGCGGCAGCACCACGACTCCTCCTTCGACGCCATGACGCAGGTCGCCGTCGCCCCCTGCTCGCCCTTCTCCGTCTCCACCGAACTGCTCCGCGACGGCGCCCAGCTGGCCCGCCGCCTCGGCGTCCGGCTGCACACCCACGGCTCGGAGACCGTGGAGGAGGAGAAGTTCTGCCACGAACTGTTCGGCATGGGCCCGACCGACTACTTCGAGTCCACCGGCTGGCTCGGCGAGGACGTGTGGATGGCGCACTGCGTCCACATGAACGACTCCGACATCGCCGCCTTCGCCCGGTCCCGGACCGGCGTCGCGCACTGCCCGTCCTCCAACGCCCGCCTCGCCGCCGGTATCGCCCGCGTCCCCGACATGCTCGCGGCCGGCGTCCCCGTCGGCCTCGGCGTCGACGGCACCGCCTCCAACGAGTCCGGCGAACTCCACACCGAGCTGCGCAACGCCCTCCTCATCAACCGCCTCGGCGCTCACCGGGAAGCCGCCTTGAACGCCCGTCAGGCCCTGCGCCTGGGCACGTACGGCGGCGCCCAGGTGCTGGGCCGGGCGATGGAGACCGGCTCCCTCGAGCCGGGCAAGCTCGCCGACCTCGTGCTGTGGAAGCTGGACACGCTCGCCCACGCCTCGATCGCCGACCCGGTGACCGCCCTGGTCTTCGGCGCGGCCGCCCCGGTCACCGCGTCCTTCGTGGACGGCCGGCAGATCGTCGAGGACGGGCGGCTGCTCACGGCCGACGAGGACGCCATCGCCCGCGCCACGCGGGACGAGGCCCAGCGGCTGGCGAAGATCGCCGCTGAGGCCTGAACACCCCGATGACTCCGGCCGGGAGGGACGGCTCCCGGCCGGCGGCCGTGGACCCGAGCGGGGACCACGGCGGTCGTCTCCGGGGTGCGCGCGGACGCGCGCACCCCGGAACGGCCACCCCCGTCCACCGCACATCAGGTCCCTCCCCCAAGCTCTCGGCTTCGCTCGAGCAGGGAGGTACCCCCAGCCCACCCGCACCACCTCCCTGACACCCACGGCGGCCCTTCGGCGTGCCGTGTAACCGACCGGAGGGACGCCGCCGTGGCCGACCACCCCGTTGACGAAAAACTCCCCGCGCTCAAGATGGCGACGACCGGCCTGCAGCACGTGGCCGCCATGTACGCGGGTGTCGTCGCCCCGCCCCTGATCGTCGGCGCGGCCATCGGCCTCACCGCCACCGACCTGACCTTCCTCACCGGCGCCTGCCTGTTCACCGCGGGCCTCGCCACCTTCCTGCAGACCCTCGGCATCTGGAAGATCGGCGCCCGCCTGCCGTTCGTCAACGGCGTCACCTTCGCCGGTGTCGCCCCGATGACCGCCATCGTCGCCTCCACCGAGGACAAGTCCGACGCCCTGCCCATCATCTTCGGCGCGGTCATCGTCGCCGGACTCCTCGGCTTCCTCGCCGCTCCCGTCTTCTGCAAGGCGATCCGCTTCTTCCCGCCCGTGGTCACGGGCACGGTCATCACCCTGATCGGCATATCCCTGCTCCCCGTCGCCTTCGGCTGGGCGCAGGGACCCGACCCGACGGCGCACGACTACGGCTCGGCGACCAACCTGGGCCTCGCGGCCGTCACCCTGCTGATCGTGCTGCTGCTGCGCCGCTTCACCACGGGCTTCGTCAAGCAGATCGCCGTCCTGCTCGGCCTGGTGATCGGCACGCTGATCGCGATCCCGTTCGGTGCCACGGACTTCGGCCCCGTCGCGGACGCGGCCGTCATCGGCTTCCCCACCCCGTTCCACTTCGGCGCACCGCAGTTCCAGCTCGCCGCGATCATCTCGATGTGCGTGGTGATGGTGGTGTCGATGACCGAATCGACCGCCGACATGCTGGCGCTGGGCGAGATCGTCGACCGCCCGGCCGACGAGAAGACCATCGCGGCCGGCCTGCGCGCCGACACCCTCGGCTCGGCGATCAGCCCGCTCTTCAACGGCTTCATGTGCAGCGCCTTCGCCCAGAACATCGGCCTGGTCGCGATGACGAAGATCCGCAGCCGGTACGTCGTCGCCGCGGGCGGCGGGTTCCTGGTGCTGATGGGCCTGTGCCCGATGGCGGCCTCGCTGATCGCCGTCGTACCGCGCCCGGTGCTCGGCGGAGCGGGCGTGGTGCTGTTCGGCTCGGTCGCCGCCAGCGGCATCCAGACCCTGGTCCGGGCCGCCCTGGACAAGGACAACAACGTCCTGATCGTGGCCGTCTCCCTGGCCGTCGGCATCATCCCCATCACGGCGCCGGAGTTCTACCACGCCTTCCCGGAGACGGCGAGGATCGTCCTGGACTCCGGCATCTCGACGGGCTGTGTGGCGGCCGTGCTGCTCAACCTGGTCTTCAACCACCTGGGCCGGGGTGGCCGCGACGCCCACGACGTGACCCACCCGATGGAGGCGGGCGAGGAACTCACGGGCACCCCCAGGACCCCGGCCGCGTCCTGAACTCCCCGGTGGAGAGCGACGCCAGCGTGTTCCTCCAGCTGGTCGGCAAGTCGGGGGCGACCCTCGACGAGTGCCGGCTGATGCTCGCCGGTGCCGACCCCCACCGCTGGACCCTGGCCGGGGCGGCCGCCGGCAGCGAGATCTGCGTCAAGCATTCCAACGGGGACATGACGATCTGGCGCGACGCCGCCTAGAGCCCGAACAGCCCCGGGTCCGACGCCAGCTTCTTGAAGACCTCGGCGGGATCGGCGACCAGCTTGCGCTTCTCCAGGTCCAGGATCCCGCCGACCGCCGTGATCTCCGCGGCCACCGAGCCGTCCGCCTTCAGGACGCTCTGCTCGATCCGGAACGTCTTGCCGCCACCCCATGCGAAGGCACAGGTCACCTCGACCTCGTCGCCCGCGAGCAGCTCGCGTTTGTAGCGGATGGTCGTCTCCAGGGCGACCGGGCCCACGCCGCTGCCGATGAGGGCGGACTGGCTGATGCCGGCGGCGTGGAGCAGCGACCAGCGGGCGTGCTCCGCGTAGTTCAGGTAGACCGCCTGATTGAGGTGTCCTTGGACGTCCGTCTCGTATCCACGGACGGTCACAGGGACGGAAAACGGCTCGCTCACGGCTTCCCCTTCGGCTTCTCGTGCACTGCACAACGATCCACCGATCTTGGCATGCCCATCACGCCCGGCGCGGGGAAGCCAGCAGATACCGGTTCCTGGTGCGCGGCTCACGGTGCTCGCTCACCTGCCAGCCTGCCCCTTCCAGGGTGGCCGCGCAGGCCCGCAGCGCCTCGCCGTCCGGCTCGTGCACGGCGACGGCCTCCGGCTGCGGGGTCTCCCGGACGCGGTAGCCCCCGCCCTCCCGCCCCGCCGGAGCGTGCCCGGCCGCCTCCAGAGCCAGCGCGGCGGCCCGCACCAGATGCGTACGCTCCCAGCCGCACGGCCGGTCCGTGCCCCCGCCGGGGTTCGTCATCCGGCGCAGCTCCAGCAGCCCCTGCCAGGCGCTGTGCACCTCACGGCGCCGCGCGGGCCCGGCATCCGCAGCGGCTTCCTCACCGCCGGCGCGTGCGGCGAACACGCCCGTCGACGCGGGGGCCTCCCCGGGCGCGGCGGGCTCGGGCACCGGCGTGATGCCCTGCCGCACCCGGTGTCCCTCGGGCGTCAGGAAGTGGTCGTGCGGCGGCCGCGGGTGCCGGAAGGCCAGTCCCCGCTTCACCAGTGCCGTCAGCTGCGACTCCGTGCCCCGGAGCCGCCCGGTCACCGGGTCGGCGGCGTCGATGACACGCCTCTGCGCGGCGGTCGGCGGACGGGTCACGGCGTGCTCCTCTCCGGCCTCGGGCGATCCAGGGGCTCCTCGCCCCACCTGCTCGAAGGCTACGACCCGCCACTGACATTCCGGACCGGGACGGCTCCCCGCCACCCGCCACGGCTCGTCACGCGGCGGGGCTCGGGCCGCCACGTGGCGACCAGCGCGGCGGCCAGCAGCAACTCGGCCAGGTCGCCGCCGTAGTACATGACTTCCGCGCCGCCCTGCACCTGGTCGACCGGCGCGTGGATGTGGACCCGGAAGCCGGCGTACATCAATTGGGAGATCACGGCGTGCGCCGCGATCGCGACGCCGAGGTAGACCAGCCGGGCCCGGACGCCCGGCCTGGTGGGGGCCGGGTCGGGGCCGGCGATGGCGTAGGCGAACAGGCATCCGGAGAGCAGGAAGTGCGCGTGCAGCAGCCAGTGCGCCGCCGGGTCGGCCACGGTCGCGTTGTACAGGGGGGTGAAGTACAGCACCACGAGGCTGCCCGTGGAGAGCACCAGCGCGACCGCCGGGTGGGCGATCACGCGGGCGGGCAGGCTGTGCAGCACCGCGGTCAGCCGTCGGCCGCGGGACGCGGGCAGGGTGCGCAGCAGGAGGGTGACGGGGGCGGACAGGACCAGGGCGAGCGGCGCGTACATGCCGATGAGGAGGTGCTGGACCATGTGCCCGCGGAAGTCCTCGTGGGCGAAGGGGGCCAGGGGCGGCAGCAGCGCGACGCCGAGCAGGAGGATCCCGCCCAGGAAGAAACCGGTCCGCCACCTGCTCCAGCCGAGGGCCGGATTGCGGTGGCGCGCCCGGCGGACGAGGAGCAGGTAGGCACCGGCGGCGGCCAGCAGCATGAGCGCCGGTGGCAGCCAGTCCAGGGTGCCGCTGCCCGCGTCGTGCCCGTGCTCGGGCAGGTGGTGGCCCATCAGCCCTGCCGGGCCGCACGGCGGCCGGCGGGTGCGCCGGGGTCGAAGAACCGGCCGCCGCGCTGGAGCAGGTGGCCGCCGGCGACCAGCAGGGCGCCCAGGGCGAGGAAGCCGACGTCCCACCAGACCTGGCCCTCCCCGGCGTAGACGTGGTGGATGCCGAGGACGTGGTGGTCCAGGACGCCCTCCACGAGGTTGAACAGGCCCCAGCCGACGAGCATCCAGCCCCACAGCACCCGGGAGGTCCACACCCGCAGCCGGTCGTGGGTGACCCGCGAGTACAGCACGGCCAGCCCCACGAGCACCGAGAGCCAGCACACGGTGTGGAAGACGCCGTCCCACAGGGTGTTCATCTCCAGGCCGGAGACGGTGTGGGGGTCGTAGTACTTCACCCCGATGCGGTCCTGGTTGGTGCTGGAGAGCATGTGGTGCCACTGCAGCAACTGGTGCAGCAGGATGCCGTCGGCGAACCCGCCCATCCCCACCCCGAGCACGATGCCCGGCAGCCGTAGGTCCGCCGGTCGTGCGGTGCCGGCCCGGGACTCACCCTGCGTGGTGGCCATTGATCGTCTCCGCTCTCGCCTGGGGGAAGAACCGAAGACGACGTTCCCTGCTGCGCAGCGCTCACGCCCTGCGCTCGGCCTCCATCCGGCTCAAGGACCCTTTTCCGGCCGTCCCGCACGTTCCGGGAATGGCTCGGCGCCTACTGGCGGTACCCGCCGAGGAACCGTCCGATCCGGCCGATCGCCGCCTCCAGGTCGTCGGCCTGCGGGAGGGTCAGGATGCGGAAGTGGTCCGGGGCCGGCCAGTTGAAGCCCGTGCCCTGGACCACCTGGATCTTCTCCCTCAGCAGCAGGTCCAGGACGAATTTCTCGTCGTCGTGGATCTGGTGCACCTTGGGGTCGAGACGCGGGAACGCGTACAGCGCGCCCTTGGGCTTCACGCACGTCACGCCGGGGATCTCGTTCAGCTTCTCCCAGGCCACGTCCCGCTGCTCCAGCAAGCGGCCGCCCGGGGTGGTCAGCTCGCGGATGGACTGCCGGCCGCCCAGCGCGGCCTGGATGGCGTACTGGGCGGGCGCGTTGGCGCACAGCCGCATGGAGGCCAGCATGGTGAGGCCCTCCAGGTAGTCCTTCGCGTGCTGCCGCGGTCCCGTGACCACCAGCCAGCCGGAGCGGAAACCCGCCACGCGGTAGGTCTTGGACAGGCCGCAGAACGTGAGGACCACCAGGTCGGGGGCGAGGGCGGCGGCCGAGTGGTGCACGGCGTCGTCGTAGAGGATCTGGTCGTAGATCTCGTCGGCGAAGACCATGAGGCCGTGCCGCCGGGCGAGGCCGAGGATGCCCTCGACGATCTCCCTGGGGTAGACCGCGCCGGTGGGGTTGTTCGGGTTGATGATCACGACCGCCTTCGTGCGGTCGGTGATCTTCGACGCCATGTCGTCGAGGTCGGGGTACCAGTCGGCCTGCTCGTCGCACAGGTAATGGACGGCCTTGCCGCCCGCGAGGGTCGTCACCGCCGTCCAGAGGGGGAAGTCGGGGGCGGGGATGAGGATCTCGTCGCCGTCCTCGATGAGCGCCTGGACGGCCATCGACACCAGTTCCGAGACGCCGTTGCCGAGGAAGACGTCGTCGACGCCGACCTCCAGGCCGAGGGTCTGGTAGCGCTGGGCGACCGCGCGGCGGGCGGAGAGGATGCCGCGCGAGTCGGTGTAGCCGTGGGCCTGCGGCAGCATCCGGATCATGTCCTGGAGGATCTCCTCCGGCGCCTCGAACCCGAAGAGCGCCGGATTGCCGGTGTTCAGGCGCAGCACGCTGTGGCCCGCCTCCTCCAGAGCGTTGGCGTGCTCGATGACCGGACCGCGGATCTCGTAACAGACCTCGCTGAGCTTGCTCGACTGCCGGAACTCCATGCGCGCCTCTCCTCTGCCGAACCGTGTTGCTTGGTTTTACCAAGTGTGCGCTTGGAAAGTCCAACAACTTGTCTAGACTGCGTCGCATGCCACCTCGCCGAAGCTACGACCAGTACTGCTCCGTCGCCCGTGCGCTCGATGTCGTCGGCGACCGCTGGACCCTGCTGATCGTCCGGGAGCTCCTCGCCGGTCCCCGCCGCTACACCGACCTGCACGCGGACCTGCCCGGGGTCAGCACCGACGTACTCGCCTCGCGACTGAAGGACATGGAGCGCGACGGCCTGTCGACCCGGCGCCGGCTGCCGCCGCCCGGTGCGGCCTTCGTGTACGAACTCACCCAGCGGGGGCGGGAGTTGCTGCCCGTGCTCCAGGCGCTGGGGGAGTGGGGGCGGGCCGGGCTCGGCGAGCGCCGGCCGACGGACGCGGTCCGGGCGCACTGGTTCGCCCTGCCCCTGCTGCGCCTGCTGGACGGGGAAGGGCTCGTCGAAGTCCGCCTCGAGGAAGGACTGTTCCATCTGCACGCCGGTGCCGAGGAGGGGCCCGTGTACGGCGACGGACCCGCCCCCGGGGAACCGGACGCCCGGCTGGCCCTGGACACCGCCACGTGCACGGCCGTCGCCCGCGGGGAGCTGAGCCTCGCCCGCGCCGTGCGCGAAGGTCGGGTCCAGGTGAGCGGCGAGGGCGCGCTCGCCAAGGCGCTGCGCGAGGCATGAGAGAAGGCCCGCGGTCAGCGGGCCTTCTGAGTGACCATCAGCGAAATCCGGGATCGTCAGGCGGGCGGCACCCGGGACGGCCGTCCCGTCCCGCGCGTCAGCGCGTACCCGCCGACGCCGGCCAGCGCGGCCATGATCCCGCCGGCCGCGGTCCACACCCACCGGTCCGACCACCGGCCGGACGCCCAGCCGTCCTCGGGTTCGAGACCGGCCAGCACCGCCGCGTCCTCCCGCTCCTGCCCGGGCTTCGTGGCCACGCCCGGCACCAGCGGCTCGGCGAGCGAGCCGTCCACCGCCGCGGATCCGCCGATGTCCCTGGAGTCCACCCGCACGTCGCTGCCCACCGGCAGACCGAGGTCGGCGGTGGCGACGCCGGTGGCCGTCAGCCGGACGTAGTAGGTGCCGGGCAGCGGGTCGTTCGCCCACGGCTCCGACCAGGCGCGGACCGTGCGCAGCACGCACGCCAGCTTCACGGAGGGGGCGTCCGCCGCAGCCGTGCGCGTCTGCGCCCCGTACTGGCAGGCCTGACGGCGGCGCAGACCGTCGTAGACATCGATCTGCCAGGTCTGGGAGGCGTGGCTCTCAGGGAGCTTCACCGTCGCCTCGACCGTGGGGCGCTGTCCGGTGTCGGCGGGGAACGACCAGTACAGGTAGTCACCCGTGGAGCCGCTCGCCGTGGCCGGCTGCCCCTGCTCGATCTCCGTCGCCGTACGGAACGACGTACCGGCCCGCGTGGGGGCCGACGCCTCGTCCTGCGACGGGCTCGGCGAGGCGTCGGCCGCGGCCGGGCCGGCCGCCACTCCGAGGGTCAGCAAGGCCGCGCTCAACGCTCGTACCGCTCGCATCAGTTGGTCCTCCAGACCGCGATCCGCCAGCGCGACAGCCAGCCCCAGACGACACCGGCGAGGAAGCCGGTGAGGATCAGCACGCCGAGCAGCCACCAGCCGCGGCCGAGGCCGAAGGCGGCCACGTCGCCCGCCCGGCTCGGGGCGTCCACCACGTCCACGGTCAGCTCCAGCGGCAGACCGGGCGTGGTCTTCACACCGGGGGCCGCCGAGAAGGAGTGCGAGACGGAGAGGCAGACCGCCTCGGCGGGAGCGTCCTCGTCGTCGCTCTCCGCCTTCGGGTAGCGCAGGCCCGTCGAGATCACGTCCGTACGGCCGTTGCCCGCCGCCTCGCCGCGCACGATCTCGCGGCCCTTGGACGTCACGGCCCGCATCAGCACACCGTAGCCGGGGTTCACCGCCCGGTCCGCGGCGACGCTCACCGACGCGCGCAGCTCCTGCCCCGGCCGCACGTCCACCCGGTAGAAGCGCTGCTGCCCGAACTCCTCGCGGTCGGTGTACAGGCCCGACTTCAGCGTCGGTGCCCCGGCGCACCGGTCCGCCCCCTCGGTCGCCACCGGCGTCACCACCGGGTCGGCCGCCCGGTCCACCAACTGGTTCACCCGGTCGGTGAGTTCGTCCTGGTGCTCGACCGAGGTGTAGGTGCCGCCGGTGGCCTCGGCGATGCAGCTCAACTGCCGGCTCAGCTTGGCCGTCGGGACCAGGCCCAGGGTGTCGATGGTCAGGCCGATGCCCTTGGCCGCGATCTCGCGGGCCACCTCGCACGGGTCGAGCGGCGCGCAGGTGTCCTCGCCGTCGCTGATCAGCACGATGCGCTTGGAGCCGTCGCCGCCGTCCAGGTCGCCCGCCGCCTTCAGCAGGGCCGGGCCGATCGGCGTCCAGCCCGTCGGGGTGAGGGTGGCGACGGCCGTCTTGGCCTCGGTGCGGTCCAGCGGGCCGACGGGGTACAGCTGCGCGGTGTCCTTGCAGCCCGTCTTGCGGTCGTCCCCGGGGTAGTTCGCGCCGAGGGTGCGGATGCCGAGTTCGACCTCCTCGGGCGTCGCGTCGAGCACCTCGTTGAACGCCTGCTTCGCGGCGGCCATGCGCGACCGGCCGTCGATGTCCCGGGCGCGCATCGAGCCGCTCACGTCGAGGACGAGGTCGACCTTGGGGGCGCCCTGGCCCGTGGGTTCACCGGCGGCCGCTCCGGCCGGGAAGGCGAGCCCGGCCGTCAGCGCGGCGAGCAGGCCACAGACCCCTGCCGCCAGCCGTTTTCTTGTGATCATCGCCGGATCCTATTGATCATCCGGCTCCGCTTCCAAAACGGGTCTCAGCGAAGGGGATTGGGCAGTTCCGCCCACTGGTCCCCGGGCGTCCGCGGCGACAGGCGCATCAGCGTCAGTGCCTTCGCGGGCAGCGGATCCGCGCACAGTGCCGCGAGGTCGGGGGTGCGCGGCAGGTCCCGTACGGCCGTCTCCAGCGCCGCTCCGAGCGCCGGGCCCGACCCGGCCGTGCCGGCCAGCGCGCCCGCCACGAGCGAGCCGAACAGCTTGCGGCGCAGCACGTGTTCGTCGTCCGTGACCATCCGGGCCGGCAGCTCGGGCACCGTGATGCCGTGCCGGGCGAGGCGGGCCGGACTGACACGGATGTCGGCCAGGTCACGGTAGACCAGCCGCAGCGGATCGCCCGCCGCCGAGAGGACCACCAGGAGGTTCTGGCCGTGCGCCTCCAGGGCCACGCCCAGCTCCAGCAGCCGCAGTCCGGCGGTCAGCGCGAGCCGGGCGAAACCGGCCAGCCAGGCGGGGGAGCGGGGGAGGCCGGTGGTGGCGAGCGCCGCCACCGGCAGGACCCGCTCGCCGCTGCCCGCGTACGCCTGCGGCGACTCCCGCAGGACGGCCGCGAAGTCGGGGGACCCGGCCGCCGCCGCGCCCAGGGTGCGGGTGACGTGCAGCAGGCCGTCCGTGCGCGCCGCCGGTGTCGCGGCGAAGTCCGACAGCAGCGCGGACGCGGCCACCGACGGCAGGGAGATGTCCCGCACCGAGGACGTCAGCCGGGCACTCAGGGAGGTCTTCACATGCGGCCCGCCGGGCAGGGCCAGCGTCCGCAGCGACATCAGCGGATGCGCGGGACGCCGCTCCTCGCACACCCGCTTCAGCACATGCGCCGCCTGCCACGGGTGCACCGGCAGCACCACCCGCCCCCCGTCCCGCAGCTCCGCCGGCCACGCGCCCGTGACCAGGCACTCCTCGGCCCGTACCGGCACCAAGCCCAGCTCCACGACCGGCCGGTGCTCGGGCCCGTAGGCCAGCTGCTCGGCCACCGAGAATCCGGGCCGGGACCGGCACGTCGGATGGAACGGATGCCCGTCGGTGATCCGCTGCTCCCACTCCCAGTCGCTGTCGGGCCAGTCGTCCCGGCCGCCCTGCTGCCCCGCCCTCGACAGCGCCAACGAGGCGACGCTGTGCCCGAGTTCGACGGCGAACGAGGCGGAGTGCGGCACGGCGAGGTCCGTCATCAGCCGCGCCGGATCCGCGTAGGCCGTCCCGTCGAGCCGTACGACGGTGACGTACGCGCCGGTGGCGTAGGGATCCGGCCGGGGGCCGCACAGCCGGCGGCCGTCGGACAGGGACAGCGTCAGACCGTCCCGGTCCCGCTCGGCGCGGGTGACCCAGGGCAGCGGATCGTGGGCGAGACCGCGCCACAGCCGGGACAGCACGGCCGCCCGGGCACCGGGCAGTTCGGCCTCGTACCGCGGCAGGAGTCCGGGCCGTACGACGGACAGTTCGTCGGCGACCTCGGCCTCGGCGGAGGGGGGACGGTGCACGGGCGGGCTCCTCGGGTACGAATAGGGGCGTCACAGCGGAATGGCGACGACCGACATACTGATCATCTCCGCCCGGAACGCTGGAAGGACCGTAGGGACGAGTGGAACGCGTGGACCTCATGCCCCCGCCCGCCGACGACGACTCGGCCCACGGTGACGACCCGGCCACCGGGGCCCTCGCCGACGCATATGCCGCCGTCCCCCTGCTGAACTGCCTGCTGCGGGAGGTCGCCCGGCCGGTGCGCCGGGAGGGCGGCCGTCACGTCTACCGGCTGCCCGGCGGAGACCGGCTGCTGCGGGTGCGCGGAACGCGGCGGCCCGCCGAACCGGAGGCCGAGGTCGCGGGCGGCTGGCACCGCCTCGGCCACACCGAGCTGGTCAAGCTCGTCGCCGAGGAACTGCGCCGGCACACCGGGCTGTCCAACCACGAGCTGCCCGCCGAGATGCTCGACAGCCGGGACGCCGTGGCCGCCATGCTCGCCGCCCGGGCCCGGGCCACCCCGCCGGGCGACCTCTACCGGCGCTCCGAGCAGTCCCTCCTGACCGGCCACACCCACCACCCCGCCCCCAAGGCGCGCGGGGGCGGCCCCGCCGCCGGCTGGCTGCCGTACGCGCCCGAGGCGTACGCCCGCTTCCCGATGGCCCTGCTCGGGGTACGCGAGGACACCGTCGTCGAGGAGGGCGACACCTCCGCCCTCGACGCCCTCGGCACGGCCCCGCCCGGCTACCGCCTGCTCCCGGCCCACCCCTGGCAGCTGGACCTGGCGAGCGGGGAGCTCGCCGGCGCCTTCGCGGACGGCAGGCTCATCCGGCTCGGCGAGACCGCCTTCGACACCTGGCCCACGGCCGCGATCCGCACGCTCTACACGCCCGGGCACGACCTCTTCCTCAAGTTCAGCCTGGACGTGCGCATCACCAACGACATCCGCCGGCTCTGGCGCCACGACCTGCTCGCCCTGCGCCGGACCGACGCGGCCGTGTGCGCCGCCTTCGCGACGTCCGACGGCCCCCCGGCCTGGCTCGCCGACCGCGGGTACCGCACCGCCGACTTCGCCTTCGAGGCCCTGGCCGTCCTCGTCCGCGACGGCTTCGGCGACCGCCTCCTGCCCGGCGCGACCCCGCTGCTGGCCGCCGGCCTGGTCGAGGGCTTCGACGGCAGCCCGCTCGACCGCGCCCCGGACCCCGGGGCGTGGTGGGAGGCTTACCTGGCCCAGGTCGTCCCCCCGGCGCTGACGGCGTTCGCCGAGCACGGCGTAGTCATCGAGGCCCACCTCCAGAACACCCTGGTCGCCGTGGACGCCGACGGCCTCCCGGTGCAGGCGCTGTACCGGGACGCCGAGGGCGTGAAACTGCTGCCGGACGTGTCGCGGCAGGCCGGCTGGGAGCGGCTCGTGTACTGCCTGGTCGTCAACCACCTGACCGAGATCGCCGGCGCCCTCACGGACAGGCACCCCGGGTTCGACCCCTGGCCGGCCGCCCGCCGCGAACTCGCCCGTCACGACCTCCCCGAGATCCCCGCCCTGCTCGGCTCGCCGACCCTCCCCGCCAAGACCAACCTGCTGCTGCGGTGGACGGGCGCGGACGGCGCCGACGCCCGCTACCTGCCCCTGGCCAACCCGCTCCGGGAAGGGACCCGGCCCGCCGGGCCCGGCGCCCGCGTGACATGATCATCACCACGCGCAGAGAGGGAGGGAGCGGCATGTCCGCGACGCCGGACGCAGGGCTTCCCTGCCGCATCGTCGTCTGCCGCGACTGCTGCTGCGGCACCCGCAAGATCAGGGGCGTCGATCACGCCGCCCAGACCGAGCGCCTGCGCGAGGCGGCGCCGGTGCGCGTCTCCGACTGCCTCGACGTCTGCGACCAGGCCAACGTCGTGGTCGTCCAGCCCTCGGCGGCGGGCCGGGCCGCCGGAGCCCGGCCGGTGTGGCTCGGACTGGTCAACGACCCGGCCGCCACCGAGGACGTCGTCTCCTGGGTGCGCGAGGGCGGCCCCGGCGTCGCGCCCCTGCCCGACATCCTCGGCCTGTACGTGTTCAAGCCGCCCGGGCGACGCCGCCCGGGCGGCTCATGACCGGGCCGGTACGCACAGCACGGGCACGGTCGACAGGTGCAGCAGCTTGTGCGGCGTGGAGCCGAGCAGCGCGCCCCGTACCGGGCTCTCGCCCCACGTGCCCACCACGATGACCCTGGCGCCGTGCCGGGCCGCCGCCTCGATCAGCGCCTGCGCGGGCCGTTCGTCGATGAGCTCCACGGACGTCTGCACACCGGCCTCGTCGGCCACCCGGACGGCGTGGGAGAGCGCGGTGCTGCCGGCCTCGCGCACGGCCTCGTGATGAGCGCCGTACTCCTCGCCCGTGATGCCGGGGGCGGCGACGCCGTGGACGATCACCAGGGGTTCGTCGTACGCGGTCGCCACCTCGATGGCGACGCGCAGCGCGCTCAGGGCGCCCGGGGACTCGTCGTAGCCGAGGACCACCGACATGTTCAGGACTCCTTGCCGTCGACGAGGTCCGGGTCGACCACGCTCGGGTGTTCCGACCAGAAGGCGGGCGCCAGCAGCCGCCACACGATCATGAGGACCACGCCCGTGACCACGATGCCGATGCCGATGACGAGCGGGGGACCGAGCCCGAACCACGAGACGCCGCTGTAGGAGTTCTCGGGGTCGGACATGTCCGCCACGGATTCCACCAGCAGCCACGCCAGCAGCCCCGCGCCGATCAGCGGGCCGAGGCCGATCAGGAAGAAGTTGCGGGCGCTGCGGGTCAGCTGGCGGCGGTAGTAGACCGCGCAGGCGAGGCCCGTGAGCGCGTAGTAGAAGGCGATCAGCAGGGACAGGGCGGTGAGGGAGTCGAAGAGGGCGTTCTCACTGAGGTGGTAGAGCACGAGGTACCAGGCGATGGCGATGCCCGCGACCCACCACGTGCTCACATCCGGGGTGCGGAACCGCGGGTGGATGCGGCCCAAGTTCGCCGGCAGCGCGTGCCGGCGTGCCATGGACAGGCCCGTGCGCGACGCCGGGATGATCGTCGTCTGCGTGGAGGCGAGCGCCGACGTCGAGACGGCGAGCAGGACGACCCAGTCCCAGCCGCCCATCGTCTCCTCGGCGAGCAGCGCGAAGATGAACTCCTCCTCCGCCGCGTTCTCGGCGAGGTAGTCCGTTCCCGCGTAGGCCACGACCGCGAAGGCGACCGCGAGGTAGGTCACCAGCAGCAGCACGGTCGACCAGACGGCCGCCTTGCCCGGGGCGGTCGCCGAGTTCTCGACCTCCTCGGTGAGGTTGACCGCCGACTCCCACCCCCAGTAGATGAACACACCCAGCAGCAGGGACGCGGTCAGTGACGCCCCGCCGGCCCCGAACGGATCGAGCCAGCCGAACTCCGGATCGATGGCGTCGAGGGTGCCGGTGTCGGCGTAGACGCGGTAGAGCGCCACCACGGCGAAGGCCAGCAGGCAGGCCACCTGGGCCAGGATGAGGACGTTCTGCACCTTGGCCGAGATCTCGGTGCCGATCACGCAGACGGCGGTCATCACCAGGATGAGCAGCACCGTCAGCACCTGGCGCACCGCGTCGTTGTCGGCCCAGCCGTCCAGGCCCACGGCGAGCAGGAAGAACGTCACGGCGACGTCCGCGAGCGACCCGACCACCAGGACGCCCGTCATGGCGATGGCCCAGCCGCCCAGCCAGCCCGCCCACGGCCCCATGGCCCGGGTGACCCAGGAGAACGTCGTGCCGCAGTCCTGGTCGACCTTGTTGAGGTAGTAGAACGCCGACGCGATCAGCAGCATGGGCACGAACGACGCGAGCATCACCCCGGGGGCGTAGATGCCCACCAGCGCCACGATCGGTCCGATGACCGCCGCCACGGAGTACGCGGGGGAGGTCGCGTTGAGCCCGATGACCAGGGCGTCGAGGAACCCGATCGCATTGGGCTTCAGGCTCGCCTCCGGGGGCGGGCCCGGGGCCGTGATGTCCTTGGCCATGCTCCCTCGCTCCCGTTGTGTGTACATCCGTACAACAGACACTTTCGGGGCGCTTTAACTATGATGCCCCCTTCGGGTGTCATGCCGCTTTTCGGCCGCGGACCAGCAGGTGCAGGAAGTACGGCGTGCCGATCACCGCCGTCATCAGGCCGGCGCCCAGCTGGGCCGGGGCGATGACGGTTCGGCCGATCAGGTCGGCCGTGCAGACCAGCGCCGCGCCGAGCAGGACGGCGACCGGTAGGACCCGCCCGTGCCGCCGGCCCACGAGGGCACGCGCCGCGTGCGGCGCCACCAGACCCACGAAGCCGATCGTGCCGGCCGAGGCGACGGCCGTCGCGGCGAGCAGCACACCCGTCACCAGGAAGCCCAGCCTGGCCCGCGGCAGTTCGAGACCGAGCAGCCGCGGGGTGTCCTCGTCCAGGGACACGAGGTCCAGCTCGGTGCGCCGGGCGAAGGCGACGGCCAGGCCCAGCGCCAGGACGAGCGCGACGGGCAGGACGTCGGCCGTGGTCCGCCCGTAGGTGGAACCGGACAGCCAGGTCAGCGCCTTGGTGGCGTTGAACGGGTCGGTGAGCACGATGAGCAGGCTGATCAGGGCCGTGGAACCGGCCGCCATGCCGATGCCGACGAGGACCAGCCGGTTGTGCCGGTAACCGCCCCGGGCGGACAGCCCGAAGACGATGGCCGAGGCCAGCGCCGCGCCCCCGAACGCCGCGCCCGCGACCCCCCAGGAACCGGCCGTGGGCACGGTGGTGACGAGCAGGACGGCGCCCAGCGCGGCACCGCCGGAGACGCCCAGCACACCGGGCTCCGCCAGCGGGTTGCGGGTCACGGCCTGTACCAGCGTGCCGGCCAGGGCGAGCGCCGCGCCCGCGCACAGCGCCGCGAGCACCCTCGGCACACGGGTGTCCAGGACGAACGAGACGGTCTGCCCGGCCCGCCCCTGCACCCAGTTGGCGACATCGCCGAGCAGGAGCTTGCTGTCGCCCAGCAGGACGCCTGCCACCGTGATGCCGACGACCGCCGCGGCGAGTGCGCCCACGGTGACGAGGAACGCCGTCCGGCTCGGGATGCGCAGCCGGTCCGGCGCGTCGGCCCCGACGGTGTCCTTGAGGCGCAGGGCCGTACCCACGAGGAAGACGGCACCGACCAGGCTGGTGACGATGCCCGTCGGGACGGCGACCGCCGTGTCCGCCGGGACGAGGGACCGCAGCAGTACGTCCGACCCGAGCACCAGCGCGGCACCGGCCAGACCGGCCACGGGCAGGGCCGCCCGGGCGCGGACGAAGCCCCGGAACCGGCGGGCGAGCGGGCGGACCAGCGCCGGGGCGCACAGGCCGACGAAGCCGATGGGCCCGGCGAGCGTGACGGCCGCGGCGGACAGCAGCGCCGCCAGGACCACCACCGTGACCCGGGTGGCCCGCACGGGGACGCCGAGACCGCGCGCCGCGTCGTCCCCGAGGGCGAGCGCGTCGACCCGGCGGGCGACCAGCAGCAGCCCGGCGAGTCCCACCAGGGCGACGGGCAGCATCTGCAGGACGCCGTCGAAGCCGTTCTGGCCGATGCTGCCCTGGTTCCACTGGTACAGGCCCTCCGTCTGCTGCGGGAACAGCAGGAGCAGCCCTTCGGTGACGGAGTTCAGGCCCAGCGCCAGCGCGGTACCGGCGAGGACCAGCCGCACGGTCCCCGTGTCGAGGCCGGACAGGGCGAGGACGACGGCGGCGGCCGCCAGCCCGCCCGCGAAGGCCACGCCGGAGGAGGTGAGCAGGGGCAGCGAGACGCCGGTCGCGCCGACCAGCCCGAGGGCCAGGTACGAACCGGCGTTCACCGCGAGGGTGTCGGGCGAGGCGAGCACATTGCGGCTGACGGCCTGCAGGACCGCGCCCGCGATGCCGAGGACGAGGCCGACCAGGATGCCGGCGGTCATCCGCGGCAGCCGGGAGGCGATCACGACGGACGCGTCGCCCGGATCGGCCTGCCCGGTCAGGGCCTTGAGGACCTGGCCCGGTCCGACGTCGGCCGTGCCCTGGGTGATGTCGACGACGGCGAGGGCGGCGACCAGGAGGACGAGCCCGGCCGTCACCGCGGCCGCACCCGTCCGGGACGCGGCCGCCGGCGGACGGGCGACGGGGGGTGCTTCGGTGACGGCCATGGCCTCGCTACTTCTTCAGCGCGTCGACGAGGGCGTCGATGTACGCCTCCATCGAACCGGGACCGCCGAACATCCAGATGCCGTCGGGCAGCCGGTGCACCCGGTCCGCCTTCACGAACGGCAGGGAGGTCCACACGGCGTTCTTCTTCAGCTGGCCGGAGAACGGGTTGCTGGACTTGTCGCCGTCGTTGCCTAACCTAATATCGCCTTGACAAGGGGGATCCGCGTCCGGACTCGTCCGGCCCTTCGGACGCGGCATCACCGAAAAGCCGCACGCCCAGGGGGTGTCCGGACGCGCGTGCGGTCAGTCGCCCGTCGTCCTGTCCACCAGCGCGCCGTACGCCAGTTGCAGCGCGTCCGCGCCGGCCAGAGCGGTCAGCGTGCCCATGGCCGTACGGGTGGCCTGCGGCCAGAGCAGCCGGCCGGCGGTCAGGGCCGAGGCCACCCAGACGCTCATGCAGAACGGGCAGGTCGCGAGCTCGCCGACGGTGTGCCTGCCCGGCTCGGGCTGAGCCTCCTCGTGCAGCTCGGCGGGGCCCTGCGGCCCGACGTACCGGGTGAAGGGAGCCCGCAGCGGGCTGGTCACCGACGCCTTGCTCAGCAGTCGGCTGAGCCGGAACGTGGCCACCGACGTGAGAACCACGTCCCACGGCTCGGGCCGCTCGGGCAGCGGGCGCCCGCTGCGCCGTACCACCGTGGTCCAGGCCGCCGTGCAGGCCGCGAAGCCGGCTATGGCCGCCAGATAACCGCCCAGCGGGCGGTCGTGCCCCGCCGCGTAGTCCCGGCTGGTGCGCCGGAGCGCTCCGCGCAGCCGGCGCGCGAGGCGGCTGTCAGTCATGGTCGCCGTGCCCATGGGCAGCCCGCGATCGTGTCGGCTTCCCCTGTCCGGCCGGCTCTCCGCCGTTCTGGTGACGCAGCCGCACCTCGACGTGCCCGCCTGTGATCCGCGTCTCGAAGGAGGGCTGGGGGGCGGTGGCCGGCCCGCGCACGTTCCAGCCGTCGGAGAGCCGGAACACGCTGCCGTGCCACGGGCACCGCACACACCCGTCGGCGACGGTGCCCTCGGACAGCGGCCCCGCGAGGTGGCTGCACCGCTCGGCCAGCGCGTGGACCGCCCCGCCGGACTCGCGCACCACCAGCACCGGCACGTCGTCCACGCTGCGCCGCACCGGCTCACCGGCCGGGAACTCGTCGACGCTTCCGATCCGGTGCCAGCCCGGGGAGACGACGTTCGGGACCTCCTCGGCGTGATTGGCGCCGGAGGCCTGCCGGTAGGCCAGGTGGCCGCCCAGCATGCCCCCGACTCCGACGGCCGTGAGCCCCAGGAAGCCGTACGCCCGGCCCGCCCCCTCGCGCCCCTTGACGCGGCAGACGAGCGAGGCGGCGTACAGACCGACGGCCGTCGTGTTGGAGAGGGCGTGCACCAGCCCGATCCGCTGCTGGCGGTGGTGCAGTTCCGCCCAGTCCACCCAGCCGGCCACGGCCGAGGGGGCCGCGGCGCCCAGCCCGACCCCGACCAGCAGCCGCGACTCGCGCGAGCGGCCGGGACGCAGGTCCAGGACGGCCGCCGACAGCCAGCTTCCGATCGGCACCTGCACCAGCAGCGGATGCACCGGGTGCCCCAGCCACCTGCCGTGCAGCAGGTCCCGGCCACGCCCCAGGGGGAGGGCCCGCACGCCCCTGCGGAGCGTGTCGATCACCGCGTCGGCCCTGGGCTCCCGCTCCAGACGGTCCAGCAGCCACAGGACCCGGTTCTGCCGCATCACGCGGCGGCGTGGGGATGCGCTCATGCCCCGCCGGGTCCCCACCGCCACCGAGGACAAACGGACCACGACGCGGCGACGGCCCCTGGCCGGCCGCCCCGCCGTCGCGGACCAGGGTGTGCCCGGTTTCCCGGCAGAACCGGCGGGCACCCGCCGCGCCATGGATCCCCGTCTCCGTCCACCGGCCGCCGACAGCTCACTCGCCCTCCTGGCCAAGGGATACGCATGGCTGCCCGACCGGAGGCGCCGCACCACCGCTCCGCTCGTCCGCACCCGGCTCATGGGACAGCCGGTGGTCGCCCTGCACGGCCCCGGGGCGGTGCGGTTCTTCTACGACGAGCGGCACGTGGAGCGCCGGACGGCACTGCCCGGGCCGGTGCTGAGCACGCTCTTCGGGCACGGAGCCGTGCACACCCTGGACGGGCCGGACCACCGCGTACGCAAGGGGATGTTCCTGTCCCTGCTCACCGGGGCGGAGGCGGTCGCCGGTCTGGTGGACCGCGTCGCCGCGGAGTGGGACGAGGCGGTGGAGTCGTGGCCCGGCCGGCGGGTCGTGCTGTTCGACGAGGCGAGCCGCGTGCTCACCCGGGGCGTGTGCCAGTGGGCCGGACTCACCGTCGAGGACGCCGGTCCCCTGGCCGGTGACCTCGTGGCCATGGTCGACGGTTTCGCCAGTCCCGGCCCGCGCCACTGGCGGGCCCGGCGGGCACGGGCCCGCTGCGAGGCCTGGCTGGGACGCCTGGTCGAGGACGTACGGTCGGGGGCCGCCACCGCACCGGCCGGGTCGGCACTGGAGGGGATCGTCCGGCACCGGGACGCCGACGGCCGGGTCCTCGACCCGCACACGGCCGCGGTCGAACTGCTCAACGTCATCCGCCCGGCCGTCGCGGTGTGCTGGTTCGTCACCTACGCCGCCCACGCGCTGCGCCTGAGGCCCGAGCTGCGGGACCGCCTGACCGGCGACGATCCCGCGTACGCCGTGGCGTTCGCCCACGAGGTGCGGCGCTTCTACCCCTTCGCGCCCTTCGTCGGCGGCCGGGCCGCCACCGATCTGCAGTGGCGGGGCGAACCGATCCCGTCCGGCACGCTGATCCTGCTCGACCTCTACGGGCAGAACCACGACCCCGGCCTCTGGGACGACCCGTACACCTTCGAACCGCGGCGTTTCCTCCAGCGGCCGCCCCAGCCCGACGAACTGATCCCCCAGGGCGGCGGCGACTGCGCAACCGGTCACCGCTGCCCCGGCGAGGACGTCACGATCGCGCTGCTGCGCGCCCTCGGGCCACGGCTGGCCCTGCTGGAGTACGAGGTGCCCGACCAGGACCTGCGGATCCCGCTGAACCGCATGCCGGCCCGGGTCCGCAGCGGCTTCGTCCTGGACGCCGTCCGGGCACCGGCGCCCGCTCACGGGCCCGCGCCCGCCGCACGCTGAGGCCGACCGGGATCCGGCCGTGGGCCGAGGCTCCTGACCGGCTGTCGTGCCTGGTTACGATGGCGCCTTCGGATTCTGCCCGCCGTGGAGCCCTGGACCATGCTGAGAGAGGTCACCGCGACCCGCTACATCGAACCGCTGCGATCCGGCGGTTCCGTGCCCGGCGTCGTCGAGGCGGACGACCTCGGCACCTACGTCGTGAAGTTCACCGGCTCCGCGCAGGGCCGCAAGGCACTCGTCGCCGAAGTGATCGTGGGGGAGCTGGCCCGTGCCCTCGGGCTGCGCTTCCCCGAGCTGGTCCTGGTGCGTTTCGACCCCGCGATCGCGGACCACGAGCCGCATCAGGAGGTGCGGGGCCTGCACGCGGCCAGCGCGGGCGTCAACCTCGGCATGGACTACCTGCCGGGCGCCCGCGACTTCACCCCGGAGCTCGCCCGGGTCTTCCCCGTCGACCCGCTGGAGGCGGGGAAGATCGTCTGGCTGGACGCCCTGACCGTGAACGTCGACCGTACGGTCCACAGCTCCAACCTGATGGTCTGGCCCACCCTCGGCGTGGCACCCCCGCGCCTGTGGCTGATCGACCACGGGGCCGCGCTGGTCTTCCACCACCGCTGGGACGCCACCGACCCCCGCAAGACCTACGACTTCCGGCACCACGCCCTCGGCCACTACGGGCCCGACGTCCGGGCCGCCGACGCCGAGCTGGCGCCCCGGGTCACCGAGGAACTGCTGCGGCGGATCCTCGCCGAGGTCCCGGACGCCTGGCTGGCCGGCGAGCCGGGCTTCGCCACCGCGGACGAGGTGCGCGAGGCGTACGTGACGTACCTGCACGCGCGCGTGCGGGCCTCCGGGGACTGGCTGCCCACGGGCTTCCCCACCCGGGAGGAACTCGCCGCCGAGGAGGCCCTCCGGGCGGCGAAGAACCAGCAAGGACGCCCCGCGTGGCTCAAGCAGGTGCCCGACCTGCACGGCAAGCCCGCGGCTCAGCAGGATTGGTCGGTGCACCTCGGATGACGGACGTTCAGCGGGTCGAGATCGAGTACTGCACCCAGTGCCGCTGGCTGCCCCGCGCGGCCTGGCTGGCGCAGGAGCTGCTCACGACCTTCGAGGCCGAACTCACGGAGCTGGCCCTGAAGCCCGGCACGGGCGGGGTGTTCGTGGTCCGCGTCGGCGACGAGGTCGTCTGGGACCGGCGCGAGCAGGGCTTCCCGGAGCCGACGGCCGTGAAGCAGGCCGTACGCGACCGAGTGGCCCCGGAGAAGTCCCTGGGCCACTCGGAGAAGCCGTCCGCGGACTGAGTCAGCCCTTGAGCTGCTCGTACGCCGGGAGGGTCAGGAAGTCGGCGTAGTCCTCGTCGAGGGAGACCGTCAGCAGCAGGTCGTGCGCCTGCTGCCAGTGGCCGGCGGCGAAGGCCTCCTCGCCGATCTCGGCCTTGATGTTCGCGAGTTCCTCCGCGGCGACCTTGCGGGCCAGGTCGGCGGTGACCTGCTCGCCGTTGTCGAGGACGACCTCCGCGTTGATCCACTGCCAGATCTGGGAGCGGGAGATCTCGGCGGTGGCCGCGTCCTCCATCAGGTTGAAGATGGCGACCGCGCCCATGCCGCGCAGCCAGGCCTCGATGTAACGGATGCCGACCTGCACGGCGTTGACCAGACCCGCGTAGGTGGGCTTGGCGTCCAGCGAGTCGACGGCGATGAGGTCGGCGGCCTTGACGTCGACGTCCTCGCGCAGCCGGTCCTTCTGGTTGGGCTTGTCGCCGAGGACCTTGTCGAAGGACTCCATGGCGATCGGCACCAGGTCGGGGTGGGCGACCCAGGAGCCGTCGAAGCCGTCGCCGGCCTCGCGGTCCTTGTCGGCGCGGACCTTCTCGAAAGCGACCTTGTTGACCTCGGCGTCCCGGCGGGAGGGGATGAAGGCCGCCATGCCGCCGATGGCGTGCGCGCCGCGCTTGTGGCAGGTGCGCACGAGGAGTTCGGTGTAGGCGCGCATGAACGGGGCCGTCATCGTCACCGCGTTGCGGTCCGGCAGCACGAACTTCGCGCCGCCGTCACGGAAGTTCTTGACGATGGAGAACAGGTAGTCCCAGCGGCCCGCGTTCAGCCCGGAGGCGTGGTCGCGCAGCTCGTAGAGGATCTCCTCCATCTCGTACGCGGCCGTGATCGTCTCGATGAGGACGGTGGCGCGGACGGTGCCCTGGGGGATGCCGCAGTACTCCTGCGCGAAGACGAAGACGTCGTTCCAGAGGCGGGCCTCCAGGTGGGACTCCGTCTTGGGGAGGTAGAAATACGGGCCCTTGCCGAGGTCCAGCAGGCGCTGGGCGTTGTGGAAGAAGTACAGGCCGAAGTCGACGAGGGCGCCGGGCACCGGGGTGCCGTCGGCGTCGACGAGGTGACGCTCGTTCAGGTGCCAGCCGCGCGGGCGCATGACGACCGTGGCGAGTTCCTCGTTCGCCTTGAGGGCGTAGGACTTGCCGGACTTCGGGTCGGTGAAGTCGATGGTGCGGGTGTAGGCGTCGCTCAGGTTGACCTGGCCGAGGACCACGTTCTCCCAGGTGGGTGCGGAGGCGTCCTCGAAGTCCGCGAGCCACACCCTGGCGCCCGAGTTGAGGGCGTTGATGGTCATCTTGCGGTCGGTGGGGCCGGTGATCTCGACCCGGCGGTCGTTCAGCGCGTCCGGGGCCGGCGCGACCTTCCAGGAGTCGTCGGCGCGGATCGCGGCCGTCTCCGGGAGGAAGTCGAGGGTGGAGGTGCGGGCGATCTCGGCGCGGCGCTCGGCGCGGCGGGCGAGGAGTTCGTCACGCCGGGGCGTGAACCGCCGGTGCAGCTCGGCCACGAAGGCGAGCGCCGCTTCGGTGAGGACCTCCTCCTGCCGGGGCAGGGGCTCGGCGTCGACGATGGCCAGCGGAGACGGCGCTGGAGCGGACATGAACGGTCACTTCCTTCAGCGAGCTGTGAAGACGAGCCGGCGTGCTCGGCACCGGGTGCCAGTCTTCCCGGATACGGCGTTCGGCGCCCGCGGAGCAGACGGGCGCTTCTGAACAGTGGATACTAGTTTCCTCATAGTGGAAGTTCAATCGTCTGTTGATGTCGAGATTCTCCGGGTCGAGGCAAGGTGGCGCTCCGTGCCACCCCGCTCACTCCAGGTGGGCCAGATCGGCCTCGGTGTCGATGTCGAAAGGCCGGGCGACATCCCCGCACTCGACGAGGACCACCTCCGGCCGGTGCTCCTTCAAGTAGGCGCGTGCCCCCCGGTCCCCTTGCGCAGTCGCGGCGATGCCCGCCCAGTGGGCGGCGCCGAACAGCACCGGATGGCCGCGCTCACCGTCGTACGAGGCGGAAACGAGCGACTCCTCGCCCGCGTGGGCCGCGAGGACCCGGGCCACCGCCTCCGGTCCGATGCCGGGCTGGTCGACCAGTGACACCAGGGCGGCCCCGGCGCCCGTGCCCGCGAGCGAGCCGAGTCCGGCGCGCAGGGAACTCCCCATGCCCTGCTCCCAGTCGGGGTTGTCCACCAGGACGCACCCCGGGAGCGAGGCCCGGGCGCGCACCTCGTCGGCCCGCGCGCCCAGGACCACGTGCACGGTCCTGCAACCGCCCTCCCGCAGCACCCGCACCGCGTGCTCCACGAGAGGCCGCCCCCGGTGCGGGAGCAGCGCCTTGGGCCGCCCGCCGAGCCGCCGTCCGCCCCCCGCCGCGAGCAGCAGTCCCGCAACCGCCGGTGTCCCCTCCGCCGTCTCCCGTGTCGTCATGGCTCCTGCATACCGCACGCCCCGCACAGGGGTGCGACGGCGCGGGGTGCGCGTCGGACGGGCGTGCGCCTCGGGCCAGAAAGTCACTCAGCGAAACAAGTCGATGACGCAATGGACTGGCGTCTGGTGGTCCGCGTCGTTTACTGTCGCCCGCACCGGCCGGCCGGGTGCCCGACGGCTGCCGGGTGCGGGGGACTTGGCGCCGGAAGGGCGCGCGCACGACGAGGTGCGAGGGGGAGGACTGTGTTGCCAAGCGTCGAGCAGAAGCGGCAGGGGCCTGTGACCGGCGGTGGCGAGGACCCGCGCGTGACGGAGCTGCGCTCCGCCGTGTCGCGGCTGCGCCGCCGGCTGGCTGCCCACCCCGGCGAGTTCGCCGACCGGACCATCGCCGAGGAGGAACTGGCAGCCGTGGCCGCCATGGCCGCCGACGGCATCCCCGAAATCCCCTGCCTGCGCCGCTCCCTGCTGCTGATCGCGGGCGCGATCGGCTCGGTGAGCGCCCTGTCCGCGGAACTGAGGGAGGTCCGCCGGGCGGTGGATCTCTTCGGGGAGCCGGTGCGGGGGCAGGGCTAGGACCTGTCGTTCGGGTCAGGCCGCAGGGGATCGGCGGATCCTCTCGACGCCGCAGAGGTGCGTGCCGGGCCCCGCGTCTGCGGGCTGATCCAGACGGCGGGCCCCAGGCCCGGACGGGCGCGCCGTTACGCGGGGCTCTGACTCGCGAGGGCCTCGGACAGTTCCCCCGCGACCTGCTGGAGCACCGGCACGATCTTGTCCGTCGCCGCCTCCGTGACCCGGCCCGCCGGGCCCGAGATGGAGATGGCCGCGGCGGTGGGGGAGTCGGGCACCGGGACCGCGAGGCAACGGACCCCGATCTCCTGCTCGTTGTCGTCGATGGCGTAGCCCTGCCGGCGCACGTCCTCCAGGGCCGCGAGGAACCCGTCGGGCGTCGTGATCGTCTTCTCCGTCGCGGCGGGCATGCCCGTACGGGAGAGCAGCGCCCGCACCTCCTCCGGCGGGAAACCGGCGAGCAGAGCCTTGCCCACGCCGGTGGAGTGCGGCAGCACCCTCCGGCCGACCTCCGTGAACATGCGCATCGAGTGCTTCGAGGGCACCTGCGCCACGTAGACGATCTCGTCCCCGTCCAGCAGTGCCATGTTCGCCGTCTCGCCGGTCTCCTCGACCAGCCGCGCAAGGTACGGCCGCGCCCAGGTGCCCAGCAGTCGGGAGGCCGACTCGCCGAGGCGGATCAGGCGCGGGCCGAGCGCGTACCGCCGGTTGGGCTGCTGACGCACGTACCCGCAGGCCACCAGCGTGCGCATCAGGCGGTGGATGGTCGGCAGGGGCAGGCCGCTGCTCGCGGACAGCTCGCTCAGGCCGACCTCGCCGCCCGCGTCCGCCATCCGTTCGAGCAGGTCGAAGGCGCGCTCCAGGGACTGGACGCCGCCGTTGGCGGAGGACCGGGCGGAGTCGGTGGTGCTGGCGCTGGACGTCGGCACGGCGCGTTCCTTTCGGGGCGGGCGGGAAGGGCAGAAGCCTACCCGGCGGTCGGTTGACTCCCCGCTTGTACGTAGCTACGTTCTGCGTACTGGAAGTTTAATTCCGCTTTGTGGAAACGTCCAGGAGTGTTCACCGAAGGGCGCCGTAGCCAAGTGTGCCCTTGACGTCGCGGAAGAGGGAGTGAAGACTCCTTCAACAGAAAGTTGAATTCCGTTACGCGGAAGTGACTGGAAGTAAGGGGTTCGGGTGTCCGACGCTGAACTGGTGCTTCGCTCGACGCGTGTCATCACTCCCGAGGGGACGCGCGCCGCATCGGTCGCGGTCGCCGACGGCACGATCACGGCCGTCCTCCCGTACGACGCGCCCGTACCGGAGAGCGCCCGCCTGGAGGACCTGGGCGACCACGTCCTGCTGCCCGGCCTCGTCGACACGCACGTGCACGTCAACGATCCGGGCCGCACCGAGTGGGAGGGCTTCTGGACGGCCACCCGCGCCGCCGCGGCCGGAGGCATCACGACGCTCGTCGACATGCCCCTGAACTCCCTCCCGCCGACCACGACCGTCCCGCACCTGCGCACCAAGCAGCGGGTCGCCGCCGGCAAGGCGCACATCGACGTCGGCTTCTGGGGCGGCGCGCTGCCCGGCAACATCAAGGAACTCCGCCCGCTGCACGAGGCCGGCGTGTTCGGCTTCAAGGCGTTCCTGTCGCCGTCCGGCGTGGACGAGTTCCCGCACCTGGAGCGGGAGCCCCTGGCCCGCACCATGGCCGAGATCGCCGCCTTCGACGGGCTGCTCATCGTGCACGCCGAGGACCCCCGCCTCCTCGCCTCCGCCCCGCAGCAGGCGGGCCCGAAGTACGCCGACTTCCTCGCCTCCCGCCCCCGGGACGCCGAGGACACCGCCATCGCCCAGCTCATCCGCGAGGCGAAGGCCCTCCACGCGCGCGTGCACGTCCTGCACCTCTCCTCCAGCGACGCCCTGCCGATGATCGCCGAGGCGCGGGCGGAGGGCGTCCGCATCACCGTGGAGACCTGCCCCCACTACCTGACCCTCACCGCCGAGGAAGTGCCCGACGGCGCCAGCGAGTTCAAGTGCTGCCCGCCCATCCGCGAAGCCGCCAACCAGGACCTGCTCTGGCAGGCGCTCGCCGACGGCACCATCGACTGTGTCGTCACCGACCACTCCCCGTCCACGGCCGACCTGAAGACCGACGACTTCGCGACCGCCTGGGGCGGCATCTCCGGACTCCAGCTCAGCCTGGCCGCGGTGTGGACCGAGGCCCGCAGACGCGGGCACGGCCTGGAGGACGTGGTGCGCTGGATGTCCGCGCGCACCTCCGAACTGGTCGGCCTCGACGACCGCAAGGGCGCCATCGCGGTGGGCCGCGACGCCGACTTCGCCGTCCTCGCCCCCGATGAGACCTTCACCGTCGACCCGGCCGCCCTCCAGCACCGCAACCGCGTCACGGCCTACGCCGGCAAGACCCTGCACGGCGTCGTGAAGTCCACCTGGCTGCGCGGGCAGCGCATCGTCGCGGACGGCGAGTTCACCGAACCGAAGGGGCAGCTCCTCACCCGGACCCACTGAATCCCATCCCGGACACCCGAAAGGCAGACCTGATCATCGTGACGGCGATCCCCAGTTTCACCGGCGACGCGAACCCCTACGGAGGCGGCGACCCGTACGCGGACTACCGCACCGCGGACTTCCCCTTCACCCAGTACACCGACCTCGCCGACCGGCGCCTCGGTGCCGGTGTCATCGCCGCCAACGACGAGTTCTTCGCCCAGCGCGAGAACCTGCTGGTGCCCGGGCCCGCCGAGTTCGACCCCGAGCACTTCGGGCACAAGGGCAAGATCATGGACGGCTGGGAGACCCGCCGCCGCCGGGGCGCCTCCGCGGGCCACCCCTGGCCGGCCGCCGAGGACCACGACTGGGCCCTGGTCCGCCTCGGCGCCCCGGGCGTGATCCGCGGGATCGTCGTCGACACCGCCCACTTCCGCGGCAACTACCCGCAGTCCGTGTCCGTCGAGGGCACGGCCGTCATCGGCTCCCCGTCGCCGGAGGAACTCCTCGGGGACGACGTGAAGTGGACGACTCTCGTCCCGCGCACCCCGGTCGGCGGCCACGCGGCGAACGGGTTCGCCGTCGACGTCGAGCAGTGCTTCACGCACCTGCGGGTCAACCAGCACCCCGACGGCGGCATCGCGCGCCTGCGCGTCCACGGCGAGGTCGTCCCCGACCCCGCGTGGCTGGAGGCGCTCGGCACCTTCGACGTCGTCGCCCTGGAGAACGGCGGCCGGGCCGAGGACGCCTCCAACCGCTTCTACTCGCCCGCCTCCAACACCATCCAGCCGGGCCGCTCCCTGAAGATGGACGACGGCTGGGAGACCCGCCGCCGCCGCGACCGGGGCCACGACTGGATCCGCTACCGGCTGGCCGCCCAGGCGCAGATCCGCGCCCTGGAGATCGACACCGCCTACCTCAAGGGCAACAGCGCCGGCTGGGCGTCGGTGTCGGTCAGGGACGGCGAGGACGGCGACTGGCAGGAGATCCTTCCCCGCACCCGTCTCCAGCCCGACACCAACCACCGCTTCGTCCTGCCGGAACCGGCCGTCGGCACGCACGCGCGCGTGGACATCTTCCCCGACGGGGGCATCTCCCGGCTCCGCCTGTTCGGCTCCCTGACCCAGGAGGGCACGAGCCGGCTGGCGGCACGCCACCAGGAGCTGGGGGGCTGAACCACCCCGTGACCGTGGGGCGCGCCGGCCGGACAGCACCGGTGCGCCCCACGTGCCTCACGCCGCGTGGCCGCCGTCCACCGGGAACTCCGCCCCGGTCACGTACGTCGCCCCCGCCAGGTAGGCGACCATCGACGCCACCTCGTCCGCCGTCCCGAACCGGCCCAGCGCCGTCATCGCCGCCTGGCCGGCCGCGTACGGCCCGTGCGCCGGATTCATGTCCGTGTCGATCGGGCCGGGAAGGACGAGGTTCGCCGTGATCCCGCGTCCGCCCAGCTCCCTGGCCAGCGCCTTCGTCAGACCGGCCAGGGCCGCCTTGCTCGTCGCGTAGAGCGTCCCGCCGGGCCCCGGCACCCGCTGGGCCATGCAACTGCCGATCGTGATGATCCGCCCGCCCTCGGGCATCCGTGCCGCGGCCGCCTGAGAGGCCAGGAAGACCCCCCGGACGTTGACGTCCAGGACCCGGTCCACCTCCGCGAGCGACAGGGCCTCCAGCGGCCCGAGCACCCCCACACCGGCGTTGTTGACCAGGATGTCGAGCCCGCCCAGCGCCTCTGCCGCCGCGTCCACCACGGCGGCCGCCTCGGCAGGCCGTGCCACGTCCGCGCGCACGGCCACCGCCCGGCGCCCCAGCGCCTCCACCTCCCGGACGACGTCCTCGGCCGCCTCCTTGCCGTTCACATGGCCGACGGCCACGTCCGCGCCCTCCCGCGCCAGCCGCACCGCCGTCGCCGCGCCGATCCCACGGCTCCCGCCGGTCACGAGAGCCACCTTGCCGTGCAGAGTTCCCTGAATGGTCATGAGTCCATCCCAGCGGCCGCGCGCCACCGGCGCTGGCGGCGAACGGACGTCGAGGTGAGATCGCCGGCGGTGCGGCGATGAGTTGCGGGAGGCGGCCGGGTCTGAACCGATGACAACAGATCCGTCCGGTTCCGAAGGAAGGTTTCGCCATGGGCAAGCTCGTCTCCACCCTCTTCATCACCCTCGACGGCGTCTACCAGGCTCCCGGCGGGCCGCAGGAGGACACCCGCGGCGGCTTCACCCACGGCGGCTGGAGCTTCCCGTACGCCGACGAGGACTTCGGCCGGTTCATCGGCGAGGTCTTCACCCGTCCGGGTGCCTTCCTGCTCGGCCGCCGCACGTACGACATCTTCGCCACCTACTGGCCCAAGGTGACCGACCCCGCCGACCCGGTCGCCTCCCGGCTCAACTCCCTGCCGAAGTACGTGCCTTCCTCGACCCTGAAGGACCCCGGCTGGGCGGGCACCACGGTGCTGACCGGCGATCTCGCAGAGGAGGTCGCCGGTGTGAAGGAGCGCACCGACGGCGAGGTCCAGGTGCACGGCAGCGGCGCCCTCGTCCGGTCCCTGCTGGCGCTCGGCCTCGTGGACACGCTGCACCTGCTGACCTTCCCGGTCGTGCTCGGCTCCGGGTTCCGGCTGTTCACGGAGGGCGCCGCGCCGACCGCGTTCGAGCACACCGGCGGGAGCGTCACCGGCGCGGGCGTGTCGGTCCAGACGTACGACCTGAAGGGCCGCCCGGAGTACGGCGAGTTCGGACTCCCGGAGGACGTGTGAGGGGGGCCGGGGCGCGGGTGAACTCCCCGCGAACGCATGGGGTTTCACAGGAAATTCGCCAGGCTTGTCATTGACATGCCAGCGTCTACGCGCGTCATCATGAGCGTCATGAATTTCCCCCCACGCGCCTCGCGGCTCGGCGCAGCAGCCGCCCTCCTGTCCGCCCTCCTCGTCGGCGGAACCGTCTCCGCGACCACGGCCGACGCCGCCCCCACCGCCGTCGGCGACATCTGCTACAGCAAGCTGCCGTCCCAGGCCCATGACACGCTCGACCTGATCGAGCAGGGCGGTCCCTACCCGTTCGAACAGGACGGCACCGTCTTCCAGAACCGGGAAGGCATCCTGCCCGGCCAGTCGTCCGGCTACTACCACGAGTACACGGTCATCACCCCGGGCTCCTCCACCCGCGGTGCCCGGCGCATCGTCACCGGTGAGGAGAACCGGGAGGACTACTACACGGCCGACCACTACGCGTCGTTCGACCTGGTCGACTACGGCTGCTGACCCCTCGCCGGGGCCGCGGGCCGGAGGTCCGTCCACCTGCTCAGACGGACCTCCGGCTCCCGGCCGCCGCGAACAGGGCGACGCCCAGCACGAGCAGCGCGACGCTCGCGTAGACCTCGTAGCCGTCGAGGAACCCCAGCCGCTGCACCAGGCCCCAGTTCCAGTCGGTGAACTCGTGCACCAGGCCCGCCACGCCCTGCACCAGGGCGAGCAGGCCGAGAATCTCCAGTACCTGCTTCATGCCCTCAGCCTCGCCCCGCGGACCCCCCACGCACATCGGCCCTTGGGCGACCCCCCGGGGGGCGGAAGTCCCCGCTCCGGAGCCACGACGGCGACGAAAGTCTGCGCCGTGGCGACTTTGGTCGACGATCCCGCGCGAGAGCGGGTGCGGCGGGCTGCTGCTGCGTAGATTTGGCGCTCGTGAAGGGTGACGACGTGGGGCAGGCCTCCCCGCTGCCGGTGGGAGAGACGCCCGCGCTGTTCACCGGGCGCAGATGGTTCTTCCCGTCGGCGCTCCTGCACGAACTCGACCCCGACGCCGCACGGGCCGGGCGGCGGCCCCGGCGCACCGCCCGCGACTGGGTCGTCGACTTCTCCTGCTTCCTGCTGGCCGTGGTGGTCGGCGCGACCGCCATGGAGGCGCTCGCCGACAACCCCCATGTACCGGACGGACTCGCCGTCGCCGACCAGGTGATCGGCGCGCTGGCCTGCGCGGCGGTCTGGCTGCGGCGCCGCTGGCCGCTGGGGCTGGCCGTGGCGCTGACCCCCATCAGCCTCCTCTCCGACACCTCGGGCGGCGCGGGCCTCATCGCCCTGTTCACCCTCGCCGTGCACCGGCCCTTCCGGTACGTGGCCTGGGTGGGCGGCGTCAACGTGGCGCTGGTGCCCCTCTACTACTGGGTGCGCCCCGACGCGGACGTCCCCTACCTGGTGAGCGTCCCGTTCGCCGTGCTGCTCACCCTGGCGATCGTCGGCTGGGGCATGTTCGTACGCGCCAAGCGGCAGCTCATGGTGAGTCTCAGGGACCGCGCCCGGCGCGCCGAGACGGAGGCGCGGCTGCGGGCCGAGCAGGCGCAGCGGCTCGCCCGCGAGGCCATCGCGCGGGAGATGCACGACGTGCTCGCCCACCGGCTGACCCTGCTGAGCGTGCACGCCGGCGCCCTGGAGTTCCGGCCCGACGCACCCCCGGCGGAGACGGCGCGGGCGGCGGGCGTGATCCGGGAGAGCGCCCACGAGGCCCTCCAGGACCTGCGGGAGATCATCGGCGTGCTGCGGGCGGGGGAGCCCGACGACACCGGCCGGCCGCAGCCGACACTCGCGGCGCTGGACACCCTGGTCGCCGAGTCCCGCGAGGCCGGTATGAAGGTCTCCCTCGACCACCGCGTCGAGAACCCCGCCGCCGTGCCGTCCTCCGTCGGCCGCACCGCCTACCGGATCACCCAGGAGGGCCTGACGAACGCGCGCAAGCACGCGCCCGGCACGGAGGTCACCGTGACCGTCACCGGCGCGCCGGGCACCGGCCTCAGCGTCCTCGTGCGCAACCCGCCGCCCGAGGGCGAGGTGCCACCCGTCCCCGGCTCCGGGCAGGGTCTGATCGGCCTCACGGAGCGGGCGACCCTCGCGGGCGGCCGGCTGGAGCACGGGCCCACCCCGCGGGGCGGGTTCGAGGTGCGGGCGTGGCTGCCGTGGGGGTGACGCCTTGTGCCCCGCCGCCCGGCCCGGCCGTGATTACTTAGGGCCCATGACTGCGATCAGAGTGCTCCTCGTCGACGACGATCCGCTGGTGCGGGCCGGGCTGTCCTTCATGATGGGCGGCGCCGACGACATCGAGATCGTCGGCGAGGCCGCCGACGGCGCCGAGGTGGAGGCCCTCGTCGACCGCACCCGCCCGGACGTCGTACTGATGGACATCAGGATGCCGGCGGTGGACGGTCTCACCGCCACGGAGCGGCTGCGCGCCCGTGAGGACGCCCCGCAGGTGGTGGTGCTCACCACGTTCCACGCCGACGAGCAGGTGCTGCGCGCACTGCGCGTGGGTGCCGCCGGGTTCGTCCTCAAGGACACCCCGCCGGCCGAGATCCTCGCGGCGGTGCGCCGGGTCGCGGCCGGCGACCCCGTCCTGTCGCCCGCGGTCACCCGCCAGCTGATGCGGCACGCCGTCGGCACCGCGGCCGACACGCGCCGCACCCGCGCGCGGGAACGCCTGTCCGTCCTCAACGAACGCGAGCGCGAGGTCGCCGTCGCGGTCGGCCGGGGCCTGGCCAACGCCGCGATCGCCACCGGACTGTTCATGAGCGTCGCCACCGTGAAGACACACGTCTCGCGCATCCTGGCCAAGCTGGACCTCAACAACCGGGTGCAGATCGCGCTGCTCGCCTACGACGCCGGGCTCCTGGAGGAGGAGCAGGAGCACTGACCGCGGGGGACCGCCGTCAGGCGAACGCGGGGGAGGCCCCGGCGATCTCCGCGAGGCGCACCGGCCTGCGCTCCCGCCGCGACAGCTCGCACGCCTCGGCGATCCGCAGCGCCTGCAGCGCCTCGCGCCCGTCGCAGGGGTTGGCCCGCTCGCCCCGGACGACCTCCACGAACGCGTTCAGCTCGGCCTCGTAGGCGGGTCCGAAGCGCTCCAGGAAGCCCGTCCACGGCTTGTCCGCGGCCGGCGGCCCGGTCGGCTCGGTGGACGCGATCGGCGTACGGTCGTCCAGACCGACCACGATCTGGTCGCGCTCCCCGGCGAGCTCCATGCGCACGTCGTAGCCGGCCCCGTTCATCCGGGTCGCGGTGAGGGTGGCCAGCGTGCCGTCGTCCAGGGTGAGCAGCGCGGCCGCGGTGTCGACGTCGCCCGCCTCGCGGAACATCCGGGGACCGGCGTCGGACCCGGCGGCGTAGACGTCCGTCACCTCCCGGCCGGTCACCCAGCGCAGCACGTCGAAGTCGTGGATCAGCGTGTCCCGGTACAGCCCGCCGGACAGCGGCAGCCACGCGGCGTCCGGCGGCGCCTGGTCGCTGGTCAGGGCCCGCACGGTGTGCAGCCTCCCCAGCCGACCGGAGCGCACGGCCTCACGTGCCCCCGTGTAGCCCGCGTCGAAGCGGCGCTGGAAGCCCATCTGGAGGACTGTCCCGGCCGTCTCGACCTCGGAGATCGCGGCCAGGGACCCCGGCAGATCCAGCGCGATGGGCTTCTCGCAGAACACCGGCAGACCCGAGCGTGCTGCCCGACCGATCAGTTCGGCGTGGGCCGACGTCGCCGTCGTGATCACCACCGCGTCGACCCCCCAGCGGAAGATCTCCTCCACGCCGGGCGCAGCCGTCTCGCCCAGCCGGTGCGCCAGTTCCTGGGCCCGGGCGGCGTCCGCGTCCGTGAGGATCAGGGAGCCGACGTCGCGATGCCGGCTGAGCGTGTTCGCGTGGATGGTGCCGATGCGGCCCGTACCGATGACGCCGATGCGCATGAAAACAAAGTGCGTGCCCAACTCGCCGCTGTCAATCTGTATGTCCGGACAATCTGACTACACGACTTCCCGTCAACAACGCACGGAGCTACGCTCGGCCCGTGCCGAAACCAGAAGTGGACCCGACCGTGCAGCTCGAGCTGAGCGTGGACCGCAGCTCCCCCGTGCCGTTGTACTTCCAGCTGTCCCAGCAGCTGGAGGCCGCGATCGAGCACGGCACGCTGACCCCCGGCAGCCTGCTGGGCAACGAGATCGAACTCGCCGCCCGGCTCGGCCTGTCCCGGCCGACCGTCCGCCAGGCCATCCAGTCGCTCGTCGACAAGGGCCTCCTCGTCCGCCGCCGCGGCGTGGGCACCCAGGTCGTGCACAGCCAGGTCAAACGCCCGCTGGAGCTCAGCAGCCTCTACGACGACCTGGAGGCGGCGGGCCAGCGCCCGGCCACCCGGGTCCTCGTCAACAAGCTCGTCCCCGCCTCCGCCGAGGTCGCCGCCGCGCTCGGCGTCGCCGAGGACAGCGACGTCCACCGCGTGGAGCGCCTCCGCCTCGCCCACGGCGAGCCCATGGCCTACCTCTGCAACTTCCTGCCCCCCGGCCTCATCGATCTCGACACGGACCAGCTGGAGACCACGGGCCTCTACCGCCTGATGCGCGCTGCGGGCATCACCCTGCACAGCGCCCGCCAGTCCATCGGCGCCCGGGCGGCGACGACGGAGGAGGCTGACCGCCTGGCGGAGGAGACGGGCGCGCCGCTGCTGACCATGCAACGCGTCACGTTCGACGACACGGGCCGGGCAGTGGAGTACGGCACACACACGTACCGCCCGACGCGCTACTCCTTCGAGTTCCAGTTGCTGGTACGCCCCTGATTTCTCAGGGGCGCGGGGAACTGCGCGGCCGGCCCCCACGCACCCGCACACGGTGACGGCGGGTTGTTCCCCCGCTCCGCACCCCGCCTCCCCGTGAGGCAGAATCGGCGGCGATGAGCACCTACCGCGACTTCACCGCCCCCATCGGCTCCCGCCGCGCCACAGCGCTCCGCACCGTCGGCACCCGGGAGCGCCGCTCGCACCTGACGGCGCCCCGCGTGCCCACGGTCGGCATCGACATCGGCGGTACGAAGGTGATGGCGGGCGTCGACGCCGACGGCAACATCCTGGAGATGCTCCGCACGGAGACCCCGGACAAGTCCAAGAGCCCCAAGGTCGTCGAGGACACCATCGCCGAGCTGGTCCTGGACCTCTCCGACCGGCACGACGTGCACGCCGTCGGTATCGGCGCGGCCGGCTGGGTGGACGCCGACCGCAACCGGGTGCTGTTCGCCCCCCACCTGTCCTGGCGCAACGAACCACTCCGCGACCGCCTCTCGGGCCGGCTCTCCGTCCCCGTCCTCGTGGACAACGACGCCAACACCGCCGCCTGGGCGGAATGGCGCTTCGGCGCCGGCCGGGGCGAGGACCACCTCGTCATGATCACCCTCGGCACCGGCATCGGCGGCGCGATCCTGGAGGACGGCCAGGTCAAGCGCGGCAAGTACGGCGTCGCCGGCGAGTTCGGCCACATGCAGGTCGTGCCCGGCGGCCACCGCTGCCCGTGCGGCAACCGCGGCTGCTGGGAGCAGTACAGCTCCGGGAACGCCCTGGTCCGCGAGGCCCGCGAGCTGGCCGCCGCCGACTCGCCCGTCGCCTACGGGATCATCGAGCACGTCAAGGGCAGCATCGGCGACATCACCGGTCCGATGATCACCGAGCTGGCCCGCGACGGCGACGCCATGTGCATCGAGCTGCTCCAGGACATCGGCCAGTGGCTCGGCGTCGGCATCGCCAACCTCGCCGCCGCCCTCGACCCCTCCTGCTTCGTGATCGGCGGCGGTGTCTCGGCCGCCGACGACCTGCTGATCGGCCCGGCCCGTGATGCCTTCAAGCGGCACCTCACCGGCCGCGGCTACCGCCCCGAGGCCCGCATCGTCCGCGCCCAGCTCGGCCCCGAGGCCGGCATGGTCGGCGCCGCCGACCTCGCCCGGCTGGTCGCCCGCCGCTTCCGCCGCGCCAAGCGCCGCCGCGTGGAGCGCTACGAGCGGTACGAGCGCTACACGCAGTCGCTCCGCAGTACCCAGGAGACGCCGTGACCACCTCCCTGCCCCACCAGGGATCCTGGCCCGACGAGCCGGACCGCCCGGTCGAGGACCGCCGCCACATGATCCGCCGCAGGGCCCTCACCCTGCTGATCATCGTGCTGCTCATCGGCATCCCGGCCGGCTACCTCGTGATCTCCGCGAACCAGAGCCGCGACAGCGGCAAGGACAAGGAGGCGAAGTACTCGGCGACCGGCCTGACCGAGGGCTGGCCCTCCAAGCTCCAGCGCCGGATCTACCAGGTCCCCGTCCCGCACCCGGCCTGGCACGTGGCGTACTACGAGACCAACAACTGGAAGACCAGCCGCCTCTACACCCAGTTCGAGACCAACGCCGCCGGCCTGGACGCCTACCTGACCGGCCTGGGCGTGACGCGGAAGGACCTGAACAAGGGCGACGTCACCATCGGCGCCCGCGACCGGAAGATCACCGGCTGGAAGTTCGCCACGACCGACTCCTGGTACGGCTTCGTCCACCGGCAGAAGAAGCCGGCCCCCACCCACGACGTGGTCGTGGACCTGTCCAACCCGGCGTACCCCTGGGTGTACGTCGTGGCCCGGACCGTGCCCTAGGGGGCTTCCGGAGCCGAGTGTCAGACCCCGCCCGTAGAGTCGGAGACAACTGATCCGACACGCGGGGCGGGAGGTGGCAGGACGTATGGGACAGACGGCTCCGGCAGCCGAACGGACCAGGGACGCGGCGGTCCCGGTCCGCCTCCCGGCCGTCTTCCTGCCCGCACCCCTCCCGCGCGAGGGACGCATCGCCTTCTGGGACCCCGAGGGCGAACCCCTGCCCGCCGGGGACCCGGAGCACACCGCGGCCACCGAGCTGACCGTCGTGCGACGGCACGGCGCCGCCGGGGTCCGGCGGCGCACCACCCCCGCGCTGACCCTGCCGCTCGACGCGGCCCTGCCGCTCCTCGTGCGCGCCCGGCACGACCCGGCGGCCCACCCCGCCACGGCCTGCTGGGGCGCCGCCGCCCTGCACGCCCTGCGGCTGACCGCCCGCGGCCGGCTGCTCCCCGGCCTCACCCCCACGGGCCACGACGCCTGGCGCGCCGGCCCTCTCGACCCGGACGACATCGGGCACCTGCGCGCCGTTGCCGCCGCCCTGCCCTACGAGGGCCACGCCGTGCCGCTGCCCGGTCCCGGCCCGATCCGGCTGCCCGAACCGGAAGCACTGGTCCGCGCCTTCCTGGACGCCGTCGCCGACACCCTGCCCCGCACCCCGGCCGCGCCCCACACCTCCGGCAGGCCCTTCGCGGCCCGCGAGCCCCAGCACCTGCCCGCCGCCCAGGACTGGGCCGCCGAGGTCGCCGCGGGCATGGACGCCGGCGTGCGGATCTCGCTCCGCCTGGACCTGTCGGCGTACGACCTGTTCGACGACGCCTCCGACGGCCGCGCCCGCGGCGCCGGCGCCGCGATCGTCCAGGTGCACAGCCTCGCCGACCCCACTCTCGTGGCCGACGCGGCGGCCCTGTGGGCGGGGGAGGCCGCCGAGGCCTTCGGGCCCCGCGCACGGGTGGACGCCGCCCTCGCCGTCCGCCGCGCGGCCCGCGTCTGGCCCCCGCTCGACCGGCTCGCCGACCAGGACGTGCCCGACGTGCTGGCCCTGACCGAGGACGAGCTCAGCGACCTGCTCGGGGTCGCGGCGACCCGGCTCGCCGCGGCCGGCGTCGCCGTGCACTGGCCGCGGGACCTCGCGCAGGATCTGTCCGCCGCTGCGGTGGTCCGCCCGGCCCCCGGCTCGGCGACCGACGGCACCGGCTTCTTCGAGAGCGAGGACCTCCTCCGGTTCAGCTGGCAGCTGGCGCTCGGCGGCGACCCTCTCACCGACACCGAGATGGACGCCCTCGCCGAGGCCCACCGCCCGGTCGTCCGGCTGCGCGACCAGTGGGTGCTGGTCGACCCGGCCCTCGTCCGCAAGGCCCGCAAGCGGGACCTCGGCCTGCTCGACCCGGTCGACGCCCTGTCCGTCGCCCTCACCGGCACGGCCGACGTGGACGGCGAGACGGTCGAGGCCGTCCCCCTGGGCGCACTGGCCGCCCTGCGCGACCGCCTGACCGCGGGGATCCGCCCGGCGCAACCGCCCCCGGACCTGCGGGCCACCCTCCGGGACTACCAGCTGCGGGGCCTGGCCTGGCTCGACCTGATGACCACCCTCGGTCTCGGCGGCTGCCTGGCCGACGACATGGGCCTCGGCAAGACCGTCACCCTCATCGCCCTGCACCTCAAGCGGGCCCGCCGTGAGCCGACCCTGGTCGTCTGCCCCGCCTCCCTGCTGGGCAACTGGCAGCGGGAGATCACCCGCTTCGCCCCCGGCGTGCCCGTCCGCCGCTTCCACGGCCCGGACCGCAGCCTCGACGGCCTCGACGGCGGCTTCGTCCTCACCACCTACGGGACCATGCGCTCAGCGGCCCCCGCCCTGGCCGAGCGTGACTGGGGCATGGTCGTGGCCGACGAGGCACAGCACGTCAAGAACCCCTATTCGGCCACCGCCAAGGCGCTGCGCACCATCCCGGCACCCGCACGCGTGGCCCTCACCGGCACGCCCGTCGAGAACAACCTCTCGGAGCTGTGGGCCCTGCTCGACTGGACGACCCCCGGCCTCCTCGGCCCGCTGAAGTCCTTCCGCGCCCGGCACGCGCGCGCCGTGGAGAACGGCGAGGACGAGGAGGCGGTGGAGCGCCTGGCCCGCCTGGTGAGGCCCTTCCTGCTGCGGCGCAAGAAGTCCGACCCGGGCATCGTGCCCGAGCTGCCGCCCAAGACGGAGACCGACCACCCGGTCCCGCTCACCCGTGAACAGGCCGCGCTGTACGAGGCGGTGGTCCGCGAGTCGATGCTCGCCATCGAGACGGCCGAGGGCATGCCCCGCCGCGGCCTGGTGCTGAAGCTCCTCACATCGCTGAAGCAGATCTGCAACCACCCGGCGCTGTTCCTCAAGGAGGAGCACACCCCGGCCGCGGGCGACCGGCTCGCCGCCCGCTCCGGCAAACTCGCCCTCCTCGACGAACTGCTGGACACACTCCTGGCGGAGGACGGGTCCGCCCTCGTCTTCACCCAGTACGTCGGGATGGCCCGCCTCATCACCTCCCACCTGGCCACCCGCGCGGTCCCGGTCGACCTCCTCCACGGCGGTACGCCGGTCCCCGAGCGGGAGCGCATGGTGGACCGCTTCCAGGCCGGTTCGACACCGGTGCTGGTCCTGTCCCTGAAGGCGGCGGGCACCGGACTCAACCTCACCCGCGCGGGTCACGTCGTGCACTTCGACCGCTGGTGGAACCCGGCCGTCGAGGAACAGGCCACCGACCGCGCCTACCGCATCGGCCAGACCCAGCCGGTGCAGGTGCACCGCCTCATCACCGAGGGCACCGTGGAGGACCGCATCGCCGAGATGCTCCAGTCCAAGCGCGCCCTGGCCGACGCGATCCTCGGCTCCGGCGAGTCCTCCCTCACGGAACTGACGGACCGGGAGCTGTCCGACCTGGTGTCCCTGCGGAGGTCGTCATGACCCCCGGCCCGGCCGACGAGGCCCGCCGGGCCCTGCGGGAGGCCCGGGAGCGGGCGGCCCAGGGACCGGACCCGGCATCGTCCCCGGGCGGTGAGCCCGCGGGGCAGGACGTCCCGCGCCCCGGCGACATCGCCCGTGAGGCGCTGCGGAAGGCGGTGTCCGGGCACCGGGGGAGCGGCCGAGGAGACGGGCAGGACCCGGAGGAGGACACCCGGGGAGCCGGGACTGCGCCGGAGCCGTCCGCGCCGGAGCGTTCGCGGGAAGCTGCGGCCGGGCCCGCCCCGGCCGAGGATCGAACCGGGGCGCAGGAGGCCGAGGCGCCTTCGGCCGGTCACCGCGCGGCGGACATCGCGCGGGAGGCGCTGCGCGCGACCCGGGACGACGCGCGGCGCGCCCGGGAGGAGACCGAGCGGGAAGGCGCCCGGCGCAGGCGCAGGGCCCGGCAGAAAGCCGTGGACGAGAGGGCGGCGGCCGCCCGGCGAGCCCGCGACCACGGCGTCGGCGAGGGAGCACCCGACGTACGACGACTGCTGTCGGACGCGTTCCGGATGCCGGATCTGCCGGATGCGCGGGACGTGTCGGACCTCCCTGGGGTGTCCGACAGGTCAGACGCATCGGATGCGCCGGACCTGGCGGAACTGCCGGACGTGCCTGCCGGACCGGAGGAGACGCCCTCCGACCTCGACGAGAGGAACGGTCTGGCGGCGTCAGCCGCGGCCCCCACCCCCGAGACGAGTGCCCCGGCGACTCCGGCCGTGCCCGCGACCGACGCCCCGCAGCCGACGGCCCCGACGGCCCCGGCGGCTCCGATCCCGCCGACCCGCGTCTCCGGGCCCGCCCACTCGGCGTCCCCCGCCATGACCGCCCCCGGCTCCACGGCCTCCCGTACAGCTCCCCGCTCCATGGCGGCCCCCGGCCGGGACGGCGACCTGCGCCGCACCTTCCCGCCCTTCCCGCCCCGGGAGGGCGACCGCTTCGCCGAGAGCTGGTGGGGCAACGCCTGGGTCGGGGCGCTGGAGCAGGGTGCGCTGGACGTGAAGCGGCTGGAGCGCGGGCGGGGGTACGCGGCGCAGGGGCATGTCGACGCCATCACCGTGACGCCCGGACTCGTGCTGGCCTACGTCCAGGGCAGCCGCCCCCGCCCGTACCGCGTCCAGGTTCGCCTGCGCACGCTCGACGACTCCGACTGGGACCGCTTCCTGGACGCGGCCGCCGACCGCCCCGGGCACATCGCCGCGCTGCTCGACAAGGAGATGCCCCACTCCCTCGCGGAATGTGGCGTGCCGCTGCTGCCCGGCCCCGGTGACCTGGAGCCCCGGTGCAGCTGCCCCGACCGCGGTCACCCCTGCAAGCACGCGGCCGCCCTCTGCTACCAGACCGCCCGGCTGCTCGACGCCGACCCCTTCGTCCTGCTCCTGCTGCGCGGCAGAGGCGAACGGGACCTGCTCGACGCGCTGTCCCGACTGAGCGCCACCCGCGCGGCGCGCGCCGCGCGCGACAAGGCCCCGGCGCCCTTGCCGGGCGTGCGGGCCGCGGAGGTCCTCGCGTCGCGCGCCCTCGCGCCCCTTCCTTCACCACTGCCTCCACCCGCGCACCCCGAGCAGCCACCGGCCTACCCGGCGGCCCCCGGCGGCCCGGACCCCTTCGCGCTGGACCAGCTCGCCACGGACGCCGCCGCCCGTGCCCACGCCCTGCTCGGCACCGGCCGTGACCCGGTCGGGCAGCTGACCTTCTGGCAGGACGCGGTCCGTCTGGCCGCCGCACGCCCCGGGGCGGGACTCACCGCCGGCACCCGGTCGCTCTACGCGTCCCTCGCCTCGGCGGCGGGCCGCACCCCGTCCGAGCTGGCCCGGGCGGTCGCCGCCTGGCGTCAGGGAGGGCTGGAGGGCCTCGCCGTACTGGAGGAGCCGTGGGACCCGCCGGCCGGGCGGTTCGACCGGGCCCGCCCCCTCCTGCTCGCCGCCGACCTGCCCGCCTTCCGCCCCTGGCGCAACCACCTCACCCACCCCCGGGGCCACCTCCAGCTCCGCCTCGGCCGCGACGGCCTCTGGTACGCCTACGAGTCCGAGCCGGACCGTGACGACTGGTGGCCGCGCGGCACCCCCGACCTGGACCCGGTCGGCGCCCTCACCGGCCTGGGTCTGCCGAGCGATCTCTGACGACACCCCAAGGTGCTCCCCGGGGAACAGCCCCGGCGATATCCGGGAGCCGGATGCGAGGATCCGGGGGACCCGTGTCGGCGGTGCCGGAACCGGCGGTCAGCGTGGAGCGGTGAGTGAGACCGCGACCCCTGCCCTCCAGTACCGAAAACTCCCCGCGACGCCCCAGGTGTGCGAAAGCGTGCGGGGCTGTATTGCACTTCGAGTGAATCAATATCTGTGGCCGAGAGATCAGATTTTGACGGACCACTCAGTGGGAGTTTTTGCCGCGAAGAGCAAGTGGAATTATCCGACACGCACGTTCTGTTCCGGCGTGCTACTGTCGGTCTCAGTTGCAGTTGTGGTTCCCGAACTTCAAGTGTCCCCACCAGGCTTCTGCCGGTCGGGAGCGCTCTTGTATTTCCGGTCATTTCCGGGAGGGGTAATCATCGCGGCGACACGGCGTTCGCACAGTGCGGATGGCGCTGCACTGCCCCAAAGGAGATATGACATGGCTGCTGGTACCGTGAAGTGGTTCAACGCCGAAAAGGGCTTCGGCTTCATCGAGCAGGACGGTGGCGGCGCCGACGTGTTCGCCCACTACTCGAACATCGCGGCGCAGGGCTTCCGTGAGTTGCTCGAAGGCCAGAAGGTGAACTTCGACATCGCGCAGGGCCAGAAGGGCCCGACGGCTGAGAACATCGTTCCCGCCTGACGCTCACGCACCATCTGTAGCTGGGGCCCGCATCCTTCGGGGTGCGGGCCCCAGCTGCACGCATCTCCCGCAGCGGTTTCATCCGCGGGACGACTCGGAGGAATCCGCAGGCCCACCACACGCGGCTCCTCCTTCAGAGACGCGCGGGCTCCCTGAAGAGCCGCACCGCAGCCGAGGCCCGGGTTCTACATCCCATCGCGTCGCTCATTATGTCACCTGTGCCCCATAGATTTCCGCCGGCCAGATCTGCTCTCTTTTGCAACCGGTCCATACTTGTAATTCTCCATGCCGCTCATCGCTCCGGGAATTCCTTGATATGTGCCACATCGAGGAAGGTTCCGCATGAACCGCACGTACACGACGACCGCTCCGCCCGCACCAGACGCAGCCCCGCCCGGCGGACGCCACGCCCCTTCGACGGGTAAGACAGCGGCCCGGGGCATCTTCGCCCTCTGTCGCTGAACTGTCTCATCCCTGGTCGGACCGTTCTCCCCCTTCTCTCTGTGAGGCCACATGCGTTGCGTCATCGCCCGCTTCCCCTTCGAGCTCACCAAGGGCGGCGTGCTGGAATCGATGAAGGGCATCAAGCCCGAACCGGTCACCGGCGAATCGGTGATCATCGGCCGTCGTCACTACCCCGTCAAGCAGGTCGGCCAGGTCATCACCCGCCAGGACCGCCGTGACTTCAGCGCCGCAGAAGTCCTGCGGGCCATGACTCAGCTCGGCTTCACCTGCCGTGCCGTCCCCAAGGCCGCGCCCCTGGGCATTCTCAGCCCGATGCAGCATGCCTCCTCGATGCTCGGCGCCCCCGTATCCGTCTGACCGGGGAAACAGGCACGAGCGACACCTGAACAACAATGTGGGCCCTGCCGGTGTGCCGGTCGGGCCCACACTGCGTGCGGCCGGTTCCCGTCGCCGTCGTTCAGTGGTCGGAATAGCTGAAGTCGCCCATGGTCCAGGCGCTGACCTCCTCGATCGCAACCCGGTACATCCCGCCCGTCTCCGGGATCCCCACCGTGCCCTGCAGGATCCGGGCGACATGGAGGTGCAGGTGGGTGGGCGGTCCGTCCTTTTTCACGGGGGCGTCGAAGACGGCGGTGAACTCGCCCAAGCGGGCGGAATCCCTCAGCACATCCGACACCCGCCGCCTCCACATCGATTCGGGAGCCAGGCGGCCGGTGATGACAGCGCCGCCGGTGACGACGGTCAGGGACATCTGATTGCTCTGCGCGGACTCCACCATGGCGGCGACGTCAACGAGCAGCTCGTCAGGCTTCGACATGAAGCGGACTATATTCGCCGGCCGTCCGGCTGCTTGAGCGGTGCCGCCACTGGGCAAGGCAGGCGCTCACGGTCCTGCCGCTGGAGGCCCGGCGGGCGACCGCCGTGGCATGGGGCGAGCGGGTGACCATGGGCCAGCCCAAGTCCCCCGGCGCCGCCGTTCAGGTCAGGGGTGACCTATGCGCGGCACACGGCCGGCTGCGGTCGTGAACGACGACCTCGATGGCGTCGGGGTGCGCGGTCGGTGCCAGTGTGCAGCGGGCCCCCGCCGTGGCGCAGGGCATTGGTGACGAGCTCGGTCACGAACAAGACCACCGGGTCCGCTGGATCAGGGGCCACGGTGAGAGTGGCCGCGGGACGAGGAAGCGGAGCCTCGTCAAGGCACGGAGGCGGCAGCAGGAGCGTCAACCGGTGGTGTTCTTCACGGGACGCAGTGCTGGCCGGTGCGGGCCGACGGTAGCCGCGGCGCATCGGCGACGCCACGCCCAGCCCGACGTGCTGCGCGGCGGTGGGGCACGCGAGCGCCGGACTGAGCCTCGGAGCTGCTCGAACCACCCATGGGCCGGTCGAGGCGGAATACCTAACCTTCGATCGCGCGGAAATCTATGCCAGCCAGAGTAGACATTCGGCGGCCGTGCGGTTACGGTTTCTCTCGTAGCCGAGATCAAGCAAGGCCCGGCAGACATGAACTGCCGGGCAGCAGTACGCAGTTGAAGTTCGCAGGGCGGTGCGGTGGTGGAGTTCCGAAGCCAGAGCGGTTGCAGGACGGCGACGGGGCTGACGACCGGACCGGGTGGCCCGCAGTGATCAGGGGCCGCCACGAGCAGTACGGCACAGTGAGTAGTTGATCAAGAGGGAAGAACGGAGGAGCCGAGCGCCATCAGGATCGCCCGGGCGGACGTCTTGGGCCCGGGTACCGCAGGACATCGATAGTGAGGTGGTCTCCGGTCGAGCAACCGCGATCCCCGCGCCCCCGACAGCATCTCGGTCGGGTCCGCGGAAACAGAGGGCCGGTGCAGTATCAGGGCCCGCAGATGGTGTAGTAGTTCCTTCGGGGCCCTGGTGCCAGTACGGCGCCAGGGCCCCTCCACGCGTTCCGCAGAGAGGTGCAATGACAGCAGACGACACGTTCGGCCGTCTCGATGACGACGACTACCCCGCCTACACCATGGGCCGAGCCGCCGAACTGCTCGGCACGACACAGGGCTTCCTCCGTGCCATCGGCGAACACCGCCTCATCACCCCACTCCGCTCCGCAGGCGGCCATCGCCGCTACTCCCGCTACCAGCTGCGCATCGCCGCCCGCGCCCGGGAACTCGTCGACCACGGGACCCCCGTCGAGGCCGCCTGCCGGATCGTCATCCTCGAAGACCAGCTCGAGGAAGCCCAGCGCCTCAACGCCGAATATCGCCGTGCCGCCGAATCAGCGAACCCGACGGCAGCAGCATGAGATGAGCGTGCCGGTCAGCGTCGACGGGGCACCGCACGCGTCGGTCTCGGTGTGCGGTGTGAGCATTTCCTATGGTCACGCGGTGTGTGGGCGTGCAGCGTTTGCGTCAGCTGTCTTTGCCCGACCTCAATGCCCACGGGCCGCGACCGGCCGGCGAGCGTGCCGCCGGGCTGTGGCTCAGGCGTCGATGATGACGGGGATGATGAGGGGCTTGCGGCGGTGGGTGCGGAACGCCCAGTTGGCCACGGCGCGGGCGACGAGTTGTTCGAGCTGGTGGGCGTCGCCGACGCCTTCGTCGGCGGCGGTGGCCAGTGTCTTCTCGATGACGGGGATGACCGGCTCGAAGGTGGTGTCGTCGTGGACGAAGCCGCGGGCCAGGAAGTCGGGGGGCTCGGCGAGGGCGCCGGTGTCCGCGTCGACGATCGCCACGACCGTGACCACGCCTTCGGCGGCGAGGGTGAGGCGGTCCTTGAGGGACGCTTCGGTGGCGCCGCCGACTTCCATGCCGTCCACGTAGACGTTGCCGGCGGGGACCTTGCCGGTGATGGACGCGCGCCCGTCGACGAGGTCGACGACGACGCCGTCCTCGGCGATGACGACCCGGTCGGGGTCGACGCCGGTGCGGATGGCGAGGTCGCCGTTGGCCCGCAGGTGGCGCCATTCGCCGTGCACGGGCATGACGTTGCGGGGTTTGACGATGTTGTAGCAGTAGACGAGTTCGCCGGCGCTGGCGTGGCCGGAGACGTGCACCTTGGCGTTGCCCTTGTGGACCACGTGGGCGCCCCACCGGGTGAGTCCGTTGATCACCCGGTAGATGGCGTTCTCGTTGCCGGGGATGAGGGAGCTGGCGAGCAGGACGGTGTCGCCCTTGCCGATGCGGATCATGTGGTCGCGGTTGGCCATCCGTGACAGCGCGGCCATCGGTTCGCCCTGGGAGCCGGTGCACACCAGAGTGATCTTGTGGTCGGGGAGCTTTTCCAGCTCCTTCGTGCTCACGACCAGACCGGAGGGGACCTTCAGATAGCCCAGGTCACGGGCGATGCCCATGTTGCGGACCATGGACCTGCCGACGAAGGCGACCTTGCGGCCGTGCTCGTGTGCGGCGTCCAGAACCTGCTGGATGCGGTGCACGTGGCTGGCGAAGCTGGAGACGATGACCCGGCGCGGCGCGGTGCGCATCACCTGCTCGATCGCCGGGTTCAGCTCACGCTCGGAGGTGGTGAAGCCGGGGACCTCGGCGTTGGTGGAGTCGGTGAGGAACAGGTCCACGCCCTCTTCGCCGAGGCGGGCGAAGGCGCGCAGATCGGTGATGCGGTCGTCGAGGGGGAACTGGTCCATCTTGAAGTCGCCGGTGTGCAGCACCATCCCGGCCCGGGTGCGGATCGCGACCGCGAGGCTGTCGGGGATGGAGTGGTTGACCGCCACGAACTCGCAGTCGAAGGGCCCGAAACCGCGCCGGTCGCCCTCGCGCACCCGCACCGTGCGCGGCCGGATGCCGTGCTCCTTGAGCTTGGCCTCCAGGAACGCCAACGTCAGCTTGGAGCCCACGACGGGAATGTCGGACCGCTCGCGCAGCAGGTAGGGCACACCGCCGATGTGGTCCTCGTGGCCGTGGGTGAGCACCACGGCCACGATGTCGTCCAGCCGGTCCCGGATCGAGGTGAAGTCCGGCAGGATGACGTCCACGCCGGGCTGGGTCTCCTCGGGGAACAGCACGCCGCAGTCGACGATGAGCAGTTTGCCGGCGTGCTCGAAGACGGTCATGTTGCGGCCGATCTCACCCAGGCCGCCCAGGGCGACGACCCGCAGCCCTCCTGCGGGAAGGGGCGGGGCGGCTTTCAGCTCGGGGTGCGGATGACTCATACCCTGACGGTACCCGCAGAGCGGGACGGCATGATCCATTGCCTGTGTGATCTGGTCGGCGGCTCCCGCTTCTACGGTGGCGCCCTGTACGCGACGAGCCTTCCCCACAAGGTCCGGGCTCGAGCGATATGCCGCCCGCGAGGTCTTCAACCTGTCAGGACGGTATCCGCCAAACCCCCGCTATAGGGGCGTCCGTGATACGTGAGAGGGTCTGAGGCGTGAGTGAGACACCGTCGAACACCCTGCAATACCGCTTTGACGGGCCAGAAGAGGCTCCGGTCCTGATCCTGGGCCCGTCCCTGGGTACCACATGGCACATGTGGGACCGCCAGATCCCCGAGCTGACCAAGCAGTGGCGCGTCTTCCGGTTCGACCTGCCCGGCCACGGCGGCGCCCCCGCGTACCCGGCGGGATCGGTGAGTGAGCTCGCAACGCGGCTGCTGGCCACCCTCGAAGGGCTCGGCGTGCAGCGCTTCGGCTACGCGGGCTGCGCGCTCGGCGGGGCCGTCGGCATCGAGCTGGCCCTGCGCCACCCGGAACGGCTCGCCTCGCTCGCCCTGATCGCCGCCTCACCCCGCTTCGGCACGGCCGACGAGTTCCGGCAGCGGGGCGTGATCGTCCGCACGAACGGCCTCGACCCGATCGCCCGCAGCGCACCCGAGCGCTGGTTCACCGGCGGGTTCGCCGCCGCGCAGCCCGCGATCACCGAGTGGGCCGTGCAGATGGTGCGCACCACCGACCCCGGCTGCTACATCGCCTCCTGCGAGGCGCTCGCCTCGTTCGACGTGCGCCCCGAGCTCGGGCGGGTCGGCGTACCGACCCTGGTCCTGGTCGGATCGGACGACCAGGTCACCGGCCCCGCCGAGGCCCGCACGCTGGTCGCCGGCATCCCGGACGCCCGCCTCGCCGTCGTCCCCGGCGCCTCCCACCTGGTCCCGGTGGAGCAGCCCGGGGCGGTCACCGACCTGCTGGTGCGGCACTTCTCCACCGCCTGGCAGCCCGTCTTCGAGACGTCCACCGGCCAGAACGCCCTGCCCGCGGCCGCCCTCAAGCCGGTCCTGTCCCCCGCCCCGCCGCAGCCCCCGCAGACGGGGCCCGTCGCGGAGATCGCCCCGCTCGCCGTACCGCCGCAGGCCCAGGGCCGGCCCGACCCGTACGACGCCGGGATCAAGGTCCGCCGCGAAGTGCTGGGCGACGCGCACGTGGACCGGGCGCTCGCCCAGGCCGACGAGTTCTCCGGGGACTTCCAGGAGTTCATCACCCGCTACGCCTGGGGCGAGATCTGGGACCGCCCCGGCCTCGACCGGCGCACCCGCAGCTGCGTCACCCTCACCGCCCTGGTCGCCGGTGGGCACCTGGACGAGCTGGCCTTCCACACCAGAGCCGCCCTGCGCAACGGCCTCACCCCGGGGGAGATCAAGGAAGTGCTGCTCCAGGCGGCCGTCTACTGCGGCGTCCCGGCCGCGAACAGTGCGTTCAAGGTGGCCCAGCAGGTCATCCGCGAGGAGACCACGCCCCAGGAGTGAGTCCGCGCGAAGGGCGCGGAGGCAGGATGGACTCATGAAGCTCACGAAGAAGTCGCACGCCTGCGTCCGGCTGGAGAAGGACGGCCGGACCCTCGTCCTCGACCCCGGTGCCTTCACCGAGGAGGACGCCGCGCTCGGCGCGGACGCGATCCTCGTCACCCACGAGCACCCCGACCACTTCGACGAGTCCCGGCTGCGGGCCGCGATGGAGGGCAACCCGGCCGCCGAGATCTGGACCCTGCGGTCGGTCGCGGAGAAGATCTCCGCCGCCTTCCCCGGCCGCGTCCACACCGTCGGCCACGGCGACACCTTCTCCGCCGCCGGCTTCGACGTCCAGGTCCACGGCGAACTCCACGCGGTGATCCACCCGGACATCCCGCGCATCACCAACGTCGGCTACCTCGTCGACGGCGGCAAGGTCTTCCACCCCGGCGACGCCCTCACCGTCCCCGGCCACCCGGTGGAGACGCTGATGCTCCCCGTCATGGCCCCCTGGAGCAAGATCTCCGAGGTCATCGACTACGTCCGCGAGGTGAAGCCGCAGCGCGCCTACGACATCCACGACGCCCTCCTCACCGACCTGGCCCGGCCGATCTACGACCGCCAGATCGGGCAGCTCGGCGGCGCGCAGCACCTGCGGCTGACGCCGGGGGAGTCCGCCGAGGTCTGAGGCCGCGAAGGGACCGGACCGCGTTGTCGGACCCGCCGGGTAGGTTGTGGGGCATGCGCATCGCGACCTGGAACGTGAACTCGATCACCGCCCGCCTGCCGAGGCTCCTGGCCTGGCTGGAGAGCAGCGGCACGGACGTGCTGTGCCTCCAGGAGGCCAAGGTCGCCGAGGAGCAGTTCCCCTCGGAGCAACTGCGCGAGCTGGGCTACGAGTCGGCGGTCCACGCGACCGGCCGGTGGAACGGCGTGGCGGTGCTCTCCCGCGTCGGCATCGAGGACGTCGTCAAGGGCCTGCCGGGCGACCCCGGCTTCGACGGCTCGGTGGAGCCCCGCGCCATCTCGGCGACCTGCGGCCCGCTCCGCGTCTGGTCGGTCTACGTGCCGAACGGCCGGGAGGTCGACCACCCGCACTACGCCTACAAGCTCCAGTGGTTCGAGGCCCTGAAGGCCGCCGTCGCCGGTGACGCGGCGGGCAGTCGCCCCTTCGCGGTGATGGGCGACTACAACGTGGCGCCGACGGACGACGACGTCTTCGACCCCGCCTTCTTCGAGGGCTCCACCCACGTCACCCCCGCCGAGCGCGCCGCCCTGGCCTCCCTGCGCGAGGCGGGCCTGTCCGACGTGGTCCCGCGGCCCCTGAAGTACGACCAGCCGTTCACGTACTGGGACTACCGCCAGCTCGCCTTCCCGAAGAACCGCGGCATGCGCATCGACCTGGTGTACGCCAACGCGCCCTTCGCGAAGGCGGTCAGCGACGCGTACGTGGACCGCGAGGAGCGCAAGGGCAAGGGCGCCTCGGACCACGCCCCCGTGGTCGTGGACCTGGAGGTCTGAGGGGCTTTCTAGGGCCGCAGCAGCCCCAGGTCGACCGAGTCCGCCAGGGCGGCCAGGCCCGCGTCGCCCGGATGCAGACGGTCCCCGCTGTCGTACACGGGGAGCATCCGGGCGGGCCGCTGCGGATCTCGGACCACCGCGTCGAAGTCGAGCACGCCGTCGAAGGCCTCGCCGCCGCGGAGCCACTCGTTCACCGCGACCCGCTCGGCGTCGACGGTGGCGGTGCACCGCGCCTCGCCCTCGCAGGGCAGGATCGTCGCCGCGAGCATCCTCAGTCCCCGGGCGTGCCCGCGGGCCGCCAGCTCGCGCAGCCCGGCGATCACGCGCTCCGCCGGCGTGCCCCACCGCAGATCGTTGACGCCCTCGAAGACGACGGCCGTACGCGCCGACGGCTGGGCGAGGACGTCCCGGTCGAAGCGGTGCAGGGCGCTCACCCCGGCCGTGTCCGTGGACACCCCGTCGCCCGGGTACCGGTCGGTGACCACGCGGTTGCCCGAGATTCCGAGGTTCAGCACGCCGTAGCGCGGGACGGTGCTCTGCTTCAGGAGCCGGCCGGCCAGGACGTTCGGCCAGCGCCGGTTCGCGTCCACCGTGGACTTGTCGCCGTCGGTGATCGAGTCCCCGAGCAGCACCAGGGAGCCGGGGCCGCCGCTCACGTCGACCCCGGCGAGCAGCGGCCAGCGGGTGATCATCGAGGTGTAGGCCCCGGCGGCGGTGTCGGCCGTGTGATCGCCGGGCTCGCTGACGTACGAGCGCTGCTGGGCGAGCCCGTGCACGGGCGCGGCCGTCACCGCCTTGGGCAGATGGAAGCTCACCAGCAGATTGGCGTCCGCCGGTACGGAGAAGCCGAGCGGATCGCTGTACGCCTGGCCCCCGGCCGGGATCGTCACGCCCGCCGCACCGCGGAACGACAGCGCCACCGGGGTGCCCCGCGAGGCCGCGCCCGATGCCTGCACCGCGACCGTCGCGCTCCCGATCCGCACCGGAGTGGCCGCGAAGGTGTTGTCGAACCGCATCCGCACCCGGGGCCCGCCGGCGGACGTGTGCACGACCAGCCGCAGCGTCCGGTCCGTCCAGGGGCCCACGGCGGCGTAGCCTCCCGTGGCGGTCGTCCAGCTGCCCGTCCAGCCCTGTGTGGCGGTCCGCACCGACACCGCGAAGACGTGCAGCCCGGCGGCGCTCGGCAGCCGGACCGAGCTCACCGCACGCCCCGGCACCAGCGGCACCGTCACGACGTACAAGCGGGCCGACAGGTCGAGTTGGCCGCCGGGTGTGTTGATGTGCGGCAGGGCCACCGCCTTGGTCGCGAGCGGCCCGGTGCGCCAGTCGGGTGCGGCCAGCCGGTACCCGGAACGCGTGCCGTTCGCGTACGTGACCGTGCCCGGGCCGCCCACCTCCGTGCCGGCGGTGCCCGCCACCAGGAAGGCCAGGGCATCCCCGCGCCCCGTGACCCGGACGTCCTGCCCGGCGGCGCGGACGTTGTCCGGCTCGCCGGGCCCGCGCTTCGGCCAGGTCAGCCGGGCGCCCTGCACGGTGAGCGCGCGGCCGGGCGTCCAGCCGGCGGCGGTGAGGTCTCGCGCCGACAGAGAGGCGCCGGAGCCGTCGAAGTCGGCCTCCCGGGGCCGGCTGTCGTCGCTGACGGCCACGTTGTCGAACAGCCGCTCCAGCGGCACCGGCGCCGCCCGCCCCCGCTCGGCGGCCTGCGCCGACACCGCCGGCACCAGCGACCCGCACAGGGTCAGGACGACCAGGATCCCCCGGACACATCGGCGCACGGCCGACTCCTCCCGCTCATCGACACACGACGCGACAGACGAAACGCTGAGACGAAAACAGAAGAGACAACGACAGCCGGGACACAAGACGCACGGTGAAGTTAGGGAGACGGGAGTGACCCGTCAACGCGCGCTGCGTGAACTCGGCCTGAACTCGACCGGGATCGGCGGACCCGCGCGCCCTGTGGTGCGTACGGCGGTACGAATGACACGCTGGGAGTATGAACATCCCTTTCCTGGGCAACCGGCGCCAGAAGGTCGGGTTCCCCGACCCCGCAGGCATCGCGGAACTCCTCGCCGAGTGCGAACTGCTCCGCTCCCAGGCGTACCGGGAGGGCGTCCGGCTGGACGACTCGGCCGCCTCCCTGGAGGCGCTCGACCAGCTCGTGCCGCGCTGGCGGGACGACGAGGAGACGCTGCCCTGGCTCGGCAACGACGCCGGCCTCTACCTCGGCACCGTCATCGTGCGCACGGTGCCGGGAGCCGCCTGGGAGATCCGCTCCGACGGGCAACCGGTCGTGCGGCTGGTCTCCGGCCGGGAGTTCGACGTGGTGGACTCCGGGCACGAGTGGGCGGTGAACGGGGTCCCCGAGCTGTCGCAGCTGTACGCCGAAGTCGCGGAGTCGTGAGCCCCATGGCCGCAACCTTTGGCCCAAAGTCCGACGTAAATACGGCTAATGATCGAAAAGTGCGTGTCGCCCGACAAGTTCGATCTTGCCTGGATACGTTGCGGCAACCACCACACAGCTGAGAGTGAGTAGGGCTGAGCATGGCCGTCGAGCCGCTGATCGAGCTGCGTGACGTCAACAAGCACTTCGGGGATCTGCATGTCCTGCAGGACATCAACCTCACCGTCGCCCGGGGGGAGGTGGTCGTGGTCATCGGCCCGTCGGGGTCGGGAAAGTCCACCCTGTGCCGGGCGATCAACCGGCTGGAGACCATCGAGTCCGGGGAGATCGTCCTCGACGGGCAGCCGCTGCCGGCGGAGGGCAAGCCCCTGGCCCGGCTGCGCGCCGACGTCGGGATGGTCTTCCAGGCGTTCAACCTCTTCGCCCACAAGACCGTCCTGCAGAACCTCTCCCTGGGGCAGGTCAAGGTCCGCGGGCGCAAGAAGGAGGACGCCGACAAGCGCTCCCGTGAACTCCTCGACCGGGTCGGCGTCGCCGACCAGGCGGACAAGTACCCGGCGCAGCTCTCCGGAGGTCAGCAGCAGCGCGTGGCCATCGCCCGCGCCCTGGCCATGGAGCCCAAGGCGATGCTCTTCGACGAGCCGACCTCGGCCCTCGACCCGGAGATGATCAACGAGGTGCTGGAGGTCATGAAACAACTGGCCCGCGACGGCATGACCATGATCGTCGTCACTCACGAGATGGGCTTCGCCCGCTCGGCCGCCAACCGCGTCGTCTTCATGTCCGACGGCCGGATCGTCGAGGACCGCACCCCCGACGAGTTCTTCACCAACCCGAGCAGTGACCGCGCCAAGGACTTCCTCTCCAAGATCCTCAAGCACTGAACGGGCGGGCACCGGACGGCTCATCGCATCGGACCTCGACTACGATGTGCTCTTCATCCCTGTCGGAGAGGGGGACTTCGCCGAAGACCGCCGATCCCGCCAGGGGTGAGCAGACCGCCCGCCCGGTCCGCGGGGCACTTCCCACCGGGTGCGGCCCCCGCGGCCCGAAGGCCACGGGGGCGGCGGTTCACATCGGCCAGGCCCGTCCGGCGGCAGCCGGAGATCACTGCTCGCGCAGCGGAACCGACACGTACGACGGGTCGTTCGCCGGTGAGGAGAAGGTCAGCTGCGCGCCGGACGGGTTGTGCTCGATGTAGAGCGGGTCGACCGTGTCGACGACCAGGGCGAGGCGATGCCCGGCCGGGACGTCATAGGCCGTGGAGTACAGCTCCAGGTCGACGCCGAACGGCTTTCCGGGGGTGCGCCCGTGGAAGGTGTACGGCGCGTGGGTGACCAGCTTGCCGAGGCCGAGCGGCCCCACGTCGTACAGGTAGGCGACGAGGGTGCCGCTCTCCTTGGTCGGGGTGAGGGTCGTGTGCAACCTCGTCGTCCCGCGCACCCGTTGGGCCGTGGCGTACTTCTCCGACTGCCAGACGGCGGCCCAGCGGCGGGGGAGCAGCGGGATCGAGGCCGTCGGCGGCAGCTGGGCCACCTGGTCGAGGATGCTGGACAGGAAGACGACACCGCCGTCGGCGCCCGAATTCACGTTGGCGCGGATCGTCTTCGAGCCGGCGAGGGCGATCTTCCGGTCGGTCGCGCCGGCCGACTTCCAGTCGGGGTAGCCCTCGTAGCCGCCGGAGGAACGGGACTTGAGCTGGACGGGCTGCTCGCGGTCGATGCCGTTGTCCTCGCCCCTGAGGTAGTGGTCGAACCAGCGCGTCGTGTCCTTCCACACGTCGTTGGGCAGCCCGAACAGGCCGGTCAGTTCGGCCGTGGCGTGGTCGCCGGGCCGCATCTCCAGCCGCTTCGGGCCGGTCAGCTTCTCGTAGAAGTCGGCGTACTGGTTGGGCGGGAAGACGCTGTCGCCCCAGGCGTTGGCGAGCATGATCGCCGCGCCGTTCTCGTTGATCCGGTCGACGTAGGTCGCAGCGGAACGTTTCTTCCCCCAGGCGATGAGCTCCGGTTCCTTCGCCAGGTTGGAGCCGTAGAAGTCGTTGAAGGTCTGCCGGAGTTCCGCGCTCTGGCGGCCCGTCACCACGCTCGCGCCGTCCAGCAGGGCGGCGGCCTGGAGGTGCTGGGTGCGCCCGGCGTAGATCGAGTCGATCAGGTCGGCCCAGCCGCTGAGGGAGGCGACCGCCCTGACCCGCTTGTCGTGCGCGGCGGTGAGCAGGCTGATGCCCGCGCCGTAGGAGACGCCCGCCATGCCGATGCGCCCGGCATCCGCGGGGGTGTGGGCGAGCGCCCAGTCGATGACCTTCGACGCGTCGGCGATGTCGGGTGGCCCCGCCACTTCTATCTCGCCGCCCGACTGCCAGAATCCGCGCACGTTGTACGTGACCACGACGTACCCGGAGTCGGCGAGTTTCTGCGCCTGGGCCAGGTACTCGACCTGGGGCAGCCCCCAGCTCGTGGGCATGACGAGCAGCGGATGGTCGGCGCCGCGGGCGCCGGCCGGGGTCACGACGTTGGCCTTGAGGACGGTGCCGCCGTCGCCGGCGATGTCGACGAAGCGGACGGGGTTCGGCGCGGCCTGGGCGGTGGGGGCGAATCCGAGGGCGGTACCGGCGACCAGGGTCGCCGAGACGGCGCCTGCGGCGGTGGTGCGCAAGGCCTTGCGGTGGGGTCCCACGGGTCACTCCTCACTCGTGTCAGTGCAAAGTGACCGAACGGTAACCTCAGCGCCTTACCAGGGGTAACCCGTCGGTAAGTTACGTGCCAGTAACGATTGTTGAGCGGTGGAGGACCTCAGGAGGCGCGGTGTGCATTGCGTGGAACCGTCGCCGCGGCGGGCAGCGCGGTCTGCGCCGCCCGCGTCACGTCCTCGACCAGTTCGACGACGTCCGGGCCGTACGCCTGGGAGTTGATCACCTTGAGCAGCAGGACGAAGGAGCTGTTGCCGTACTTGCGGGTCAGCTTCTCGTGGTTGCGGGCGAGGTAGCGGGTGGTGGCCTGGTTGGTGATCGACGTCTGGCCGCAGAAGAGGAAGACCGGCCGGGTGTTCTGGCTGCGGTCCGCGGTGAGCCGGGCGAGCAGCGCGTACTCCTCCCTGCCGTTGTCCACGCGGTAGCGCTCGGTGCCGACCTGGAACGCGCCCCGGTCCGGGCCCGGTTCGGCGTCGACGTTCACCCGCACGCCCGGCAGCAGGGAGGACAGGTGGGCCGCCATCCGGCGGTTGGACGCCGGGCCGCCCACGCAGAACTCGGTGCGCTCCCCGAAACCCTGGCGTGCGGTGTCGTGCGGAAGTATCTGGGCGTGGGCGTTGCAGTCCTTGATCAGCGCGGCGAGTTCGAGCAGCGCGAACACGTCGTAGCGCATCACCGCGAACTCGGGCCCGGTGGCGCCCCGGTTCACCACCAGCAGGGACTCGGAGTTGTCGGGCAGCCCGAAGAACACCTGCTTCCTGCGCAGCTTGCGCCTCCACAGGTAGGTGCGGGCCACCCAGCCGAGCGCGGCACTGATGCCCGCCGCGACCACACCCAGAACGATGTTGCGCACGTCGTCATTCATGGGCGCGCATGGTAGCGGGCCCGACGCACCGGTGTTCGACGCCTGACTGACGCGGCCATGGCGATGAATTAAGCTGCGCGGACGGCCTTTGACTGGAGGTGCGGATGCGTCGCCCTGTCGCACGGAATCTGACGGTCCTGGCGGTTTCGGCCGCCGTGGTGGTGTCGGTGGGAGCGGCGGCGCCGCCACCCGCCGCGCAGAGCCCCGGCGGTGAGAAATCCCCGCTGGCCGTCGGCTACGGGGGCGCCGTCTCGAGTGTCGACCCGGACGCTTCCGCCGCCGGCATCGAGGTCCTGAGGAAGGGCGGCAACGCCGTCGACGCGGCCGTCGCCACGGCCGCCGCGCTCGGCGTCACCGAGCCCTACTCCGCCGGCATCGGCGGGGGCGGCTACTTCGTGTACTACGACGCCAAGTCCCGCACGGTACGCACCATCGACGGCCGCGAGACCGCCCCGCTGACCGCGGACAAGAACCTCTTCGTCGAGAACGGCAAACCCCTCGCCTTCGCCGACGCCGTCAGCAGCGGCCTGAGCGTCGGCACCCCGGGCACGCCCGCCACCTGGCAGACAGCGCTCGACCGGTGGGGCAGCAAGCGGCTCTCCAGCGTGCTGAAGCCGGCCGAGCGGATCGCCCGCGACGGCTTCACGGTCGATGAGACGTTCCGGTCCCAGACGGCGTCCAACGAGGCCCGCTTCCGCTACTTCCCGGACACCGCCGACCTGTTCCTGCCGGGCGGACAGCTCCCGGTCGTCGGCTCCACCTTCAAGAACCCCGACCTCGCCCGTACCTACGCGGAGCTGGGACGCGAGGGCGTCGACGCGCTCTACCACGGCCGGCTCGGCCGTGACGTCGTCGACACGGTCAACAAGCCGCCGGTGGACCCCGGCTCCGGCTGGAACGCCCGGCCCGGCGACCTGTCCGCGAAGGATCTGGCCGCCTACCGCACCAAGGTCCAGGCGCCCACCAGGACCTCGTACCGGGGCCTCGGCGTCTACTCCATGGCGCCGTCCTCCTCCGGAGGCACCACGGTCGGGGAGGCGCTCAACATCCTGGAGCGGACCGACCTGTCGAAGGCGGGCAAGGCCCGCTATCTGCACCGCTTCATCGAGGCCAGCCGGATCGCGTTCGCGGACCGGGGGCGGTGGGTCGGCGACCCCGCCTTCGAGGACGTGCCGACGAAGGAACTGCTCTCGCAGCGGTTCGCCGACTCGCGCGAGTGCCTCATCGAGGACGACGCGGTGCTCACGAGTCCGGTTGCGCCCGGCGATCCGCGTCATCCGCAGCGGTGCGATTCCGGCGGCACCGCGGCTCCCACGACGTACGAGGGTGACAGCACCACACACCTGACGGTGGCCGACAAGTGGGGGAACGTCGTCGCCTACACCCTCACCATCGAGCAGACCGGCGGCAGCGGCATCACCGTGCCGGGGCGGGGATTCATCCTCAACAACGAGCTGACGGACTTCTCCTTCACCCCGGCGAACCCGGCCGTGCACGACCCGAACCTGCCGGGGCCGGGCAAGCGGCCGCGGTCGTCGATGTCGCCGACGATCGTGCTGGACCGGCACCACCAGCCCGTGGTGGCGCTGGGGTCACCGGGCGGCGCGACGATCATCACGACCGTGCTGCAGACGCTCACCGGGTTCGTCGACCGGGGGCTGCCGCTGGTCGACGCGATCGCGGCGCCCCGGGCGAGTCAGCGGAACGCCGCGCAGACCGAGCTGGAGCCCGGTTTCGACAGTGATGTCAGGAAGCAGCTGGAGGCGATCGGGCACTCCTTCAAGGCGAACCCGGAGATCGGTGCTGCTACGGGTGTTCAGCGGCTGCCCGGTGGGAAGTGGTTGGCAGCCGCCGAGACCGTGCGGCGGGGTGGGGGGTCGGCGATGGTGGTGCGGCCTGTGCGTTGACGCCGTGTGCGGGTGCGTGGGGGCTGGTCGCGCAGTTCCCTGCGCCCCTAATGGGGCGCTGCAGGACTCTGCGTCTGGAACATGAGTTTCCCGTCCTCCACGTCCACCGTCACCCCGCCGCCTTCGTCCACCCGGCCGTCCAGCAACAGCCGTGACAGTTCGTTGTCCACCTCGCGCTGGATGGTGCGGCGCAGGGGGCGGGCGCCGTACTCCGGCTGGTAGCCGCGGTCGGCCAGCCACTGAACCGCCCGGTCGGTGAAGGTCACCGTGATGCCCTTGTGCTTCACCAGGGACCGGGTGCGGTCCAGCAGGAGATTGGTGATCCGGCGCAGCTGCTCCGTGGTGAGCTGGCGGAAGACGACGATCTCGTCGATGCGGTTGAGGAACTCGGGGCGGAAGTGCTCGCGCAGCGGGCGCAGGATCTGCTCGCGGCGGGCCTCCTCGTCCGCGTCGGCGCCGCCCGCGGCGAAGCCCGTCTGGGCGCCCCGGCGGGTGATCGCCTCGGAGCCCAGGTTGCTCGTCATCACGATGACGGTGTTGCTGAAGTCCACCGTGCGGCCCTGGGAATCGGTCAGCCGGCCGTCGTCGAGGACCTGGAGCAGAATGTTGAAGACGTCCGGGTGGGCCTTCTCCACCTCGTCAAGGAGCAGCAGCGAGTACGGGTGGCGGCGCACGACCTCGGTCAGCTGGCCCGCCTCCTCGTGGCCGACGTAGCCGGGCGGGGCGCCGATCAGCCGACTGACGGTGTGGCGCTCCTGGTACTCGCTCATGTCGAGCCGGACCATGCGGTCCTCGCTGCCGAACAGCGCCTCGGCGAGCGCCCGGGCCAGTTCGGTCTTGCCGACGCCCGTCGGGCCGAGGAACAGGAAGCTGCCGATCGGCCGGTCGGGGGCGGCCAGCCCGGCGCGGGAGCGCAGCACCGCGTCCGAGACGACCCGCACGGCCTCGTCCTGGCCGACCACCCGCTGGTGCAGATGCTCCTCCAGGCCCAGCAGGCGGTCCTTCTCCTCCTGGGTGAGGCTGGCGACCGGGATGCCGGTCTGCCGGGACACCACCTCGGCGATCGACTCGGCCCCGACGACCAGGTCCTGGCCCTCGTCGACCTCGCTGTCGCCGCCGGCCTCGGTGATCCGCTGCTTCAGTTCCACGATCCGGTCGCGCAGCTGGGTGGCCTGCTCGTACTGCTCGTCCGCGACGGCCTGGTCCTTGTCGCGGGTGAGCTGCTCCAGCTCCCGCTCCAGGGCCCGTACGTCCGTGCCCTTGGTCCGGGCCCGCAGCCGCACCCGGGCGCCGGCCTGGTCGATGAGGTCGATGGCCTTGTCGGGCAGGCGGCGGTCGGTGAGGTAGCGGTCGGAGAGCTCCACGGCCGCGACCAGGGCCTCGTCGGTGTAACGGACCTGGTGGTGGGCCTCGTAGCGGTCCTGGAGGCCGCGCAGGATCTCGATGGCGTCCGCGGCGGTCGGCTCCGGCACCATGATCGGCTGGAAGCGGCGGGCCAGCGCCGCGTCCTTCTCGATCCGGCGGTACTCCTCCAGCGTGGTGGCGCCCACGATGTGCAGCTCGCCCCGGGCGAGGGCCGGCTTGAGGATGTTGCCGGCGTCCATCGAGCTGCCGTCGCCGCCGCCGGAACCGGCGCCCACGACCGTGTGCAGCTCGTCGATGAAGATGATCAACTGGTCGGAGTGGGCGCGGATCTCGCCCACGATGTTGTTCATCCGCTCCTCGAAGTCGCCCCGGTAGCGGGTGCCCGCGACCACGCCCGTGAGGTCCAGGGCGACCACGCGGCGCCCGATGAGCACGTCGGGCACGTCCGCCTCGGAGATGCGCTGCGCCAGCCCCTCCACGATGGCCGTCTTGCCGACCCCCGCGTCACCGATCAGCACCGGGTTGTTCTTGCCGCGCCGGGACAGGACCTCGACGGTCTGCTCGATCTCCTGGTCCCGGCCGATCACCGGGTCGATGCGGCCCTGGCGGGCCAGCTCGGTGAGGTCGCGGCCGTACTTGTCGAGGGTCGGTGTGTTCGTCGGGCGCGGGCGCTCGGACTGCGGGACCTCGGGTGCCTCGGGCGGTTCCGAGGGGGCGAAGCGGGCCGCGTTCAGAATGTGCCCGGCGGCCGAGTCGGGGTTCGACGCCAGGGCGCTGAGCACGTGCTCCGGGCCGATGTAGCCGTAGCCGCGGGCCCGGGCCATGTCGTGCGCGTCCAGCAGGGCCCGCTTGGCGGCCGGGGTGAGGGACAGCGCGGTCGGCGGCGGGGCGTCGTCCGGGGTGTGCTGGGCCGGGCCCGAGCGGTCGTCGATCTGCGACGCCAGCGAGTCGGGGTTCGCACCGGCCTTGCTGAGCAGGGTGCGGGTGGGCTCGGTGGAGAGCGCCGCCCGCAGCAGATGCTGGGTGTCGAGGTCCCGGCTGCCGTGCTCGGCGGCGTACTGGGCGGCGCCGCGGACGAGCTCCCGGGCCGGCTGGCTGAGCAGCCGCCCGAGATCGATCTGCCGGGGACCGGGACGCGGTCCGCCGAAGAACCGTGCGAGGAATTCTCCGAAGGGATCCGAGCCGTAGCCCTCCGGGCTGGTGAAGCCGCTGCTCATGGGCCTTCCGTTCCCGGCGTCCCCGGCGCGCGGGCGGGGGACGCCCTCGCTGGTCGACGTGCCGGGGTCGGGTAACCCGGGTGGCAGCCGGTTACACCTGGGGCGCGCTCGTAGAACACCTTCGCACGATCGTCGGCGAGGGGCACCTTTGGGATGTATCCGGGTAATTCCGGCGGGTGTCAGCGTGCGGTCAGGATCCTCGGCCCCGAGTCCGTGATCGCCACCGTGTGCTCCGCGTGGGCCGCGCGGGAGCCGTCGTTCGTCTTCAGGGTCCAGCCGTCGGGAGCCGCATGGAAGTCGTCCGTGCCGCCCGCGACGACCATGGGTTCGATCGCCAGCACCATGCCGTGCCGCAGCCGCATGCCGCGCCCGGGGCGGCCCTCGTTCGGCACCCCGGGATCCTCGTGCATGCGGCGGCCGATGCCGTGGCCGCCGAAGCCGTCCGGGATGCCGTAACCGGCGCCCCGGCACACCGTGCCGATCGCGTGGGCGATGTCTCCGATGCGGTTGCCGACGACGGCCGCCCCGATGCCGGCCGCGAGGGCCCGCTCCGCGGTCTCGATCAGGCGGAGGTCCGCCTCGCGCGGGGTGCCGACGGTGAAGCTGAGCGCGGAGTCGCCGACCCAGCCGCCCAGTTCGGCGCCGAAGTCGATCGAGACGAGGTCGCCGTCGCGCAGGCGGTAGCGGGTCGGGATGCCGTGCACGATCGCGTCGTTGACCGAGACGCACAGGACGGCGGGGAAGGGGGTCGGTGCGAAGGAGGGGCGGTACCCCAGGAAGGGTGAGGTCGCGCCCGCCTCGCGCAGGACGCCGTGGGCCACCTCGTCCAGTTCCAGCAGGGAGACGCCCACGGCGGCGGCCTCCCGGGCGGCCGTCAGGGCCCGGGCGACGACCTGGCCCGCCTCGTACATCGCGTCGATAGAAGTGTCCGTCTTCAGCTCCACCATGCCAATTACTATACCGGTATTAGAATGGGGTCATGGTGCGCACCCCACTCACCCCCGAAGAGCGCCAACGCGGCGAGCGGCTCGGCAAGCTGCTGCGTGAGGCGCGTGGCGGCCGGAGCATGACGGAGATCGCGGCGAGCGCGGGCATCTCCGCGGAGACCCTCCGGAAGATCGAGACCGGGCGGGCCCCGACCCCGGCCTTCTTCACGGTGGCCGCGCTGGCCGGAGTCCTGGGGCTGTCCATGGACGACCTGGCCGGACAATGCGTGCTGGTGCCCCTCTGAGGAACCCGCGCCGCGTGTGAAAACTCCCCGTAGCACGTCCGTAACACGACTGGTGTTGCCTACGGGGCGGAATGCTCCGGCCTCACGGGAGTTGAGCGATGGCGGCGGATCAACTCCCGGCTGAAGTCGGCGAGTTCGCGACCTACCTGGACGGCCTGCTGGCACGCCTCGATCCGTCCGGCGGCTGGTGCGCGGTGTTCTGGCAGCGCGACCCGGAGGGCATGCGGGCCTGCCTCGACGGGCGCGAGATGCCGCCCTGGGACGTGGTCGAGGCCCTGCTCCAGGACCTCGCCGGGCAGTACGGCCCCGGGGGAGCCGGCCCCGAGACGGACCGCGCCCGAGCCCTGCACGCCGCAGCGGTCGCCGCGTACGACGGCAGGCCCGGGGGCCGGGACGCCCTCGGCGACCGCCTCGACGTCATGCTCCGCGAACAGAGGTACGCCGCGGAACGCCAGGCCGCCTTGGCCCGCCATCTGACCTCGGCCACGACCCGCGAGCAGGCGGACGCCCTGCGCCTGGACCTGGCCTGGGCCCGCGACGACCACGAACGGGCCGCAGCGCGCTGCGCGGAACTCCGAGCCCGGATGGCCCACCTGGACCGACGCGACCGGGAGGCCGCCCCGGGGGCGTGGGATGACGCCGCCGGACCAGGGGGCGCCGGGGCGGCGGTACCGTCCACCGCCGCTGATCGGTACGACCACGGGGCGTCGTGGGCCGCGACCGGTGCCGCAGGCCTACACGACGCCGAAGCCTCGGGGGCCGGGCGGCACTCCGGGAGCCGGGCCGCTCCTGGCGGAGTCACCGAGCACGGCAGGCCCGGCACGGCCTCCTCGGCCGGGGCCGATGCCCCCGCCCGGCACGAGGCCGTGCCCCCGGAGGACCGGTGGAACACCCCGCAGCACCCCGGAGGCCCGGCCGTCCCAGGGGGAGTGGCCGCAGACGGCGGGCTCGACGGGTTCCGAGCCCCCGCCGCCCCGGCCGGGGCCGGTCCCGCCGCCCGGTACGGCGCCGTAGCCCCGGATGCCTCGCGGCATGACCCGCAGCACCCCGGGAGCCCGGCCGTCCCAGGGGGAGTGGCCGCAGGCGGCGGGCCCGGCGCGTTCGGCGCCCCGGCCGCCGACTCCACCCCAGCCGCCCCCGAACCTCCAGCGCCCGAACCCCCCACCCCCAAGCAGCGCAAACGCCGTCGCGGCAGTGCTCGCTTCGCCGGGATGGCGGACGAGGATGTCGCGGCCGTCGCCGTGCCGCCGGCTGCTGACCTGCCGGTTCTGCCCGCGCCCGCCCCCGCGAGCAGCGGCCGTACCCTCCGCGGCGCGCGCTTCGCCGGGGCCGCCGAGGAGGCCGTGGTGGAGCGCCCGGCGCGGGAGACCGGCGCGGCAGGGGCCGCGGATCTGGCCGAGGTCGGTCGGACCGTCGACCTGCTGGCCCGGCTGCGTGGCGAGGGCCGCAGCGGTGAGGCGCACGCGCTGCTGACCGAGGTCGCCTCGTGGGAGCCCGCCCGGTTTCCGCTGCTCGCCGAGCGGCTGCACCTCGCCGGGCTGGACGCCGACTGGCAGACCCTGCTGTGGGAGGCCGCCTCGCTGCCCGCCGGGCGGCTGGTCGCCGCCGCCGACGCACTGGTCGAGGCCGGGCGGGCGGAGGACGGGCGGCAGATGCTGCGGCAGGGGATCGCACGGCCGCCCGGCGAGGTCGGGGACGCCGTCCTCGGACTGACCGCCGAGGGGCGCCACCGCGAGGTGCGCGTGCTGCTCGACGCATACGTGAGGGCCCGCACCCCCGAGGAAGCCGCCCGCAGCGCCGAACCCGAACCGCGGCGCCTCGTGCCGCTCCTGCTGGAGGCGGCCCGGGGTGTCTCGGACGAGCGCCACTGGGACCTCGTGCACGCCCTGCGAGTCGCCGGATTCGCCGCCTGACCGGGGACCTCACGCCCCGGGCGACTCACCCACAGGAGTGTGAATCGCGCAATGCCCCGCGGGTTGGCGACGATGGTCTTGGCAACCCCGTGCCAGAGGCTTACGTTCGTGGCTCTACGGCCCGCTTCTACGGGCGTAGAGGCGCAGACGTCGCGTCGAAGGAGCAGCTCATGGCCAACGTCGTACGTGCCGCCCTGGTCCAGGCCACCTGGACCGGCGACACCGAGTCCATGGTGGCGAAACACGAGGAGCACGCCCGCGAGGCGGCCCGCCGGGGCGCGAAGATCATCGGTTTCCAGGAAGTCTTCAACAGCCCCTACTTCTGTCAGGTCGAGGAGCCGGAGCACTACCGCTGGGCCGAGCCCGTCCCCGACGGGCCGACCGTGCGGCGGATGCGGGCGCTCGCGCGCGAGACCGGCATGGTGATCGTCGCGCCGGTGTTCGAGGCGGAGCAGCCCGGCTTCTACTACAACACCGCGGCCGTGATCGACGCCGACGGCACCTACCTCGGCAAGTACCGCAAGCACCACATCCCGCAGCTCAAGGGTTTCCGCGAGAAGTTCTACTTCAAGCCCGGGAACCTCGGCTGGCCGGTCTTCGACACGGCCGTCGGCAAGGTCGGCGTCTACATCTGCTACGACCGCCACTTCCCGGAGGGCTGGCGCCAGCTCGGCCTGGCCGGCGCCCAACTCGTCTACAACCCCTCGGCCACCCACCGGAGCCTGTCGTCCCACCTGTGGCGGCTGGAGCAGCCCGCCGCCGCCGTCGCCAACGGGTACTACATCGCCGCGATCAACCGGGTCGGGCAGGAGGAGTACGGCGACAACGACTTCTACGGCACGAGCTACTTTGTCGACCCGCGCGGGCAGTTCGTGGGGGACGTCGCCAGCGACAGCGAGGAGGAGCTCGTGATCCGGGACATCGACCTCGACCTCATCGAAGAGGTACGGCAGACGTGGGCCTTCTACCGTGACCGCCGCCCCGACGCCTACGAAGGGCTGGTGCAGCCGTGACCAACGACCTCCTGGGCCGCCACCGGGCCGTGCTCCCCGACTGGCTCGCCCTCTACTACGAGGAGCCCCTCGAGCTCACCCACGGCGAGGGCCGCCACGTCTGGGACGCCCAGGGCAACCGGTACCTCGACTTCTTCGGCGGCATCCTCACCACCATGACGGCGCACGCGCTGCCCGAGGTGACCAAGGCGGTGAGCGAGCAGGCCGGGCGGATCATCCACTCCTCGACCCTCTACCTCAACCGCCCGATGGTCGAACTCGCCGAGCGCATCGCCCAGTTGAGCGGCATCCCGGACGCACGGGTCTTCTTCACCACGTCCGGCACCGAGGCCAACGACACCGCCCTGCTGCTGGCCACCTCCTACCGGCGCAGCAACACCATCCTGGCCATGCGCAACAGCTACCACGGCCGCTCCTTCAGCGCCGTCGGCATCACCGGCAACAGCGGCTGGTCCCCGACCTCGCTCTCCCCGCTCCAGACCCTGTACGTGCACGGCGGCGTGCGCACCCGCGGCCCGTTCGCCTCCCTCAGCGACGACGCCTTCATCGCGGCCTGCGTCGACGACCTGAAGGACCTGCTCGGCCACACCCGCCCGCCCGCCGCGCTGATCGCCGAACCCGTCCAGGGCGTCGGCGGCTTCACCGCACCACCGGACGGGCTCTACGCCGCCTTCCGCGAGGTGCTGCACGAGCGCGGCATCCTGTGGATCGCCGACGAGGTGCAGACCGGCTGGGGCCGCACCGGCGAGCACTTCTGGGGCTGGCAGGCCCACGGCCGCAACGGGCCGCCCGACATCATGACCTTCGCCAAGGGCATCGGCAACGGCATGTCCATCGGCGGGGTCGTCGCCCGCGCCGAGATCATGAACTGCCTGGACTCCAACAGCATCTCCACCTTCGGCGGCACCCAGATCACCATGGCGGCGGGCCTCGCCAACCTCAACTACCTGCTGGAACACGACCTCCAGGGCAACGCCCGGCGCGTCGGCGGCCTGCTCATCGAGCGGCTGCGGGCCGTCGCCGCACAGGTCCCGGCCGTACGCGAGGTACGCGGACGCGGGCTGATGATCGGCATCGAGATCACGAAACCGGGGACCGACGAGGCCGATCCGCAGACCGCGGCGGCCGTGCTGGAGGCGGCCCGCCAGGGTGGCCTGCTGATCGGCAAGGGCGGTGGGCACAACACCAGTTCGCTGCGCGTCGCGCCGCCGCTGTCCCTCAACGTCGCGGAGGCCGAGGAGGGCGCCGCGATCCTCGAGAACGCTCTGAGGAGCATCCAGTAGCAGTGCACTGAGCAAGGGACCCGCCACCATGACCATCACCCTGGATTCCCTGGAGCCCGCCCTGTCGGTGCGGCAGGTCCTCACCCTGGAACGGGTGCTCGCCGGGGAGCCCGAGGTGGTGGCCGGCGCGAGCCATCTCGACCGGCCGGTGCGCTGGGTGCACGTCGCCGAGGCCGCCGACGTCGGCGTGATGCTCAGCGGCGGCGAGATGGTCCTCACCACCGGTGTGCTGCTCGCCGGCGACGAGGACAAGCAGGCCGAGTACGTCCGGTCGCTGCACCGCGCGGAGGCCGCCGCCGTCGTCCTCGGGCTCGGCCGCGCCTTCCCCGCGGCGCCGGACGTGATGCGCCGGGCGGCCGAGCGGTGCGGACTGCCGATGGTCGTCCTGCACCGGCCCTTCCCCTTCGCCGAACTGACCGAGGAGGTCCAGTCGCGGCTGGTGCGCCGCAAGTTCGCCGCCGTCAGCCTCTCCGAGGCCGTTCGCACCGAACTCACCGCCCTCATCACCGCCGGCGCCCCGCTGCAACGCCTGCTCGACGAGGTCGCCCGGCACAGCGCCTGCCCGGTCGTCGTCACCAACCTCGCCCACCGCGTCCTCGGCACGGCGGGGGAGCGGCCCGCGGTGGACGACGTGCTGCGCGACTGGGAGCGCATCGCCCGGCAGGCCGGCGGCGTCGAGGGCGACGGCTGGATCCGGGCCGAACTGGGCGGGCGCGGGGAGCGCTGGGGCCGGATCGTGCTGTGCGGCTACCGCGGCGACACCGCCACCGGTCGGCTGCTGGCCGACCGCGCCGCCGAAGCCCTCGTCCTGCACCGCATGCTCGCCGGGGGCGCCGCGTGCTCCTGGGAGGAGCAGTCCGCGCAGAGCCTGCTGACCGACCTGGTCAGCGGCGTCGTACCGGCACGGCAACTGCTGCCCCGGGCCCGCGCGGCCGGGCTGCCGGTCAACCGGCGCACCTTCGTGCCGCTGGTCGTCCGCGACGGCGACCCCGCCCGGCTCGAACGGCTCCTGCGGCTGCTGGGGCTGCCCGGGCTGGTGGCCGAACTGGCCGACGGGGCGACCGCCGTGCTGCTCAGCCTTCCCCGGGACCAGGACGCGGGCGCCCTCGCCGCGCACTTCGCGACCCGGCTGCGGACCGAGACCGGCCCGGACCACACCGTCGTCGCAGCGGCCGAAGCCCGCTCCGCCTGGGACGACGTACCCACCGGACTGCGCGAGGCCCAGCACGTAGCGGACGCCGTGGCCGACTCCTCCGCCGCCCTCGACCTCCCACCGGTCGTGCGCCTGAAGGACGTCCACCTGCGGGGCCTGATCCGGCTGCTGCGCGACGACCCGCATGTGCAGTCCTTCGCGGAACGCGAGCTGGACGGGCTGCTCCGCGAGACCGACGAGGACCTGCTGTCGGTGCTGCGCACCTACCTGGCCACCGGCCGCAACAAGTCCCGCACCGCCCAGCTCCACCACGTCTCCCGGCCGGCCCTCTACCGCCGCCTGGAGGCGATACAGGTCCGCCTCGGGGTGGACCTCGACGACTTCGAGCAGGCCGCCTCGGTGCACATCGCACTCCTCGCGCACGACGCGCAACAGCAGTGAAACACGCGACCACCTGGGAAAACGGCGGTGAAACATGGGCCCATGGAAGAGTGACACGGTGGCACGCCGCACGCCCTCGGACGTGACACGCTGCAACTCAAAGACACCCTTCGCCCTCCCTAGGCTCACGGCACACCGAGCGACCGGAGGTCCCGATGAGCCCAGTGATCCGTGCCGCCGTCTTCCAGACCGCCTGGACGGGCGACAAGGAATCGATGATCCAGGTCCACGAGCAGGCGGCCCGCGACGCGGCCGCGCAGGGCGCTCAAGTCCTGTGCTTCCAGGAGCTGTTCTACGGACCGTACTTCTGCCAGGTGCAGGACCCGGCGTTCTACGAGTACGCCGAGCAGATCCCCGAGGGCCCGATCGTCCGGCGCTTCCAGGCACTCGCCAGGGAACTCGGCATCGTCCTGGTGCTGCCGATGTACGAGGAGGAGCAGCCCGGCGTCCTCTACAACACCGCCGCCGTGATCGACGCGGACGGCTCCTACCTCGGCAAGTACCGCAAGACACACATCCCTCAGGTCAGGGGCTTCTGGGAGAAGTTCTACTTCCGCCCGGGCAACTCCGGCTGGCCCGTCTTCGACACGGCCGTCGGCAAGGTCGGCGTCTACATCTGCTACGACCGCCACTTCCCCGAGGGCTGGCGCGCCCTGGGCCTCGCGGGTGCCGAGATCGTCTTCAACCCGTCGGCCACCTCCCGCGGCCTGTCCGGCTACCTCTGGCAGCTGGAGCAGCCGGCGGCGGCCGTGGCCAACGAGTACTTCGTCGGCGCGATCAACCGGGTCGGGGTCGAGGAGTACGGCGACAACGACTTCTACGGCACGTCGTACTTCGTGGACCCCGAGGCCCAGTTCGTCGGCGAGGTGGCGAGCGACAAGGAGCCCGAACTGGTCGTCCGCGACCTGGACATGGCCAAACTCCGCGAGGTCCGCGACCGCTGGCAGTTCTACCGGGACCGGGCGCCGGGCGCGTACGGACCACTGACGGCTCCGTAAGCGCCCCGACAGGGGCGCGGGGAACTGCGCGACCAGCCACGACCAACCGTCACGTGCACACCGTGAGGAGCGACCGATGAGCCGTACAGTCATTCGCGGCGGCCTGGTAGTCACCGCATCCGACGAGATCCACGCCGACGTCCTGATCGAGGACGGCCGAATCGCCGCCCTCGCAACCTCCCACACCCCCGCCGCAGAGGCCTTCACAGCCGACCGGACCATCGACGCCACCGGAAAGTACGTCATCCCCGGCGGCGTAGACGCCCACACCCACATGGAGCTGCCCTTCGGCGGCACCTTCGCCTCCGACACCTTCGAGACCGGCACCCGGGCCGCCGCCTGGGGCGGCACGACGACGATCATCGACTTCGCCGTGCAGAGCGTCGGCCACAGCCTGCGCGAGGGACTCGACGCCTGGCACGCCAAGGCCGACGGCAACTGCGCGATCGACTACGGCTTCCACATGATCGTCTCCGACGTCAACGAGCACACCCTCAAAGAGATGGACCACCTGGTCGAGGAGGGTGTCACCTCCTTCAAGCAGTTCATGGCCTACCCGGGGGTCTTCTACAGCGACGACGGCCAGATCCTGCGCGCCATGCAGCGCTCCGCCGAGAACGGCGGCCTGATCATGATGCACGCCGAGAACGGCATCGCGATCGACGTCCTGGTCGAGCAGGCCCTCGCCCGGGGCGAGACCGACCCGCGCTACCACGGCGAGGTCCGCAAGGCCCTGCTGGAAGCCGAGGCCACCCACCGCGCCATCAAGCTCGCGCAGGTGGCCGGCGCACCCCTGTACGTCGTGCACGTCTCGGCGACGGAGGCGGTCGCCGAGCTCGCCCGGGCCCGCGACGAGGGACTGAACGTCTTCGGCGAGACCTGCCCGCAGTACCTGTTCCTGTCCACCGACAACCTCGCCGAGCCGGACTTCGAGGGCGCGAAGTACGTGTGCTCGACCCCGCTCAGGCCGAAGGAGCACCAGGCCGCACTGTGGCGGGGGCTGCGGACGAACGACCTCCAGGTCGTCTCCACCGACCACTGCCCCTTCTGCTTCGCCGGTCAGAAGGACCTGGGCCGCGGCGACTTCTCCAAGATCCCCAACGGCTTGCCGGGCGTGGAGAACCGTATGGACCTCCTCCACCAGGCGGTCGTCGACGGGCACATCTCGCGCCGCCGCTGGATCGAGATCGCCTGCGCGACCCCGGCCCGGATGTTCGGCCTGTACCCGAAGAAGGGCACCATCGCGCCGGGCGCCGACGCCGACATCGTCATCTACGACCCGCACGCCGAGCAGGTCATGTCCGCCGAGACGCACCACATGAACGTCGACTACTCGGCGTACGAGGGCAAGCGCACCACCGGCCGGGTCGAGACGGTCCTCTCGCGCGGCGAACCGGTCATCACCGAGCGGGAGTACACCGGGCACGCCGGGCACGGCGTGTTCACCCCGCGATCCACCTGTCAGTACCTCAACTAGGAGTGGCGCAGATGGACTTCGGACTCGTGCTGCAGGCCGACCCGCCGGCCTCGCGGGTGATCAGCCTGATGAAGCGGGCGGAACGCAACGGCTTCACCTACGGCTGGACCTTCGACTCCGCCGTGCTGTGGCAGGAACCGTTCGTGATCTACAGCCAGATCCTGGCCAACACCACGACCCTGAAGGTCGGGCCGATGGTGACCAACCCCGGCACCCGCACCTGGGAGGTCACCGCCTCCACGTTCGCCACCCTCAACGACATGTTCGGCAACCGCACGGTCTGCGGCATCGGCCGCGGCGACTCCGCCATGCGCGTGGCCGGCCGCAAGCCCAACACCCTGGCCCGGATCAGCGAGGCCATGAAGGTCATCCGGGACCTCGGCAGCGGACGGGAGGCCGACCTCGGCGGCGGCACCGTCGTCCGGTTCCCCTGGATCAAGGAGGGCGCCGAACTGCCCGTGTGGATGGCGGCGTACGGCCCCAAGGCCCTGAAGATGACCGGCGAGGAGGCGGACGGGTTCATCCTCCAGCTGGCCGACCTGTATCTCACCGAGTACATGGTCAAGGCCGTGAAGGACGCGGCCGTCGCGGCCGGCCGGGACCCCGCCGAGGTGACCGTCTGCGTGGCCGCCCCGGCCTACGTCACCGAGGACGACTCGCCCGAGGCACTCGCCCACGCCCGCGAGCAGTGCCGCTGGTTCGGCGGCATGGTCGGCAACCACGTGGCCGACCTGGTCTCCAAGTACGGCGAGCACTCGGCCGCCGTCCCCGACGAACTCACCGACTACATCAAGGCCCGCGAGGGCTACGACTACTCCCACCACGGCCGCGCCGGCAACCCGGACACCCAGTTCGTGCCCGACGAGATCGTCGACCGGTTCTGCCTGATCGGCCCGGTGGAGAAGCACATCGAGAAGCTGGACGCGCTGCGCGCGCTCGGCGTGGACCAGTTCGCCGTCTACGACATGCACGACGCGCAGGAGGCCGTGATCGAGGCCTACGGATCGCGGGTGATCCCGGCCGTCAACGGCTGACCTCTTCCGCCGCACCACACCCCCGTGAACTCCCCCTTCCCAGCGGCTCGGGAAGGGGGCCCAGGACGCTCCCCGGTGCACCCGGAGCGCACCCCCCATCGGCGCCACCGCACGGCCTTTCCCGTCCCACCTCCCCTGATTGGCCCGGCCCATGACCGATACCGCTCCCACGGCCCCACCGCCGACCACCCAAGTCACCCTCGCCGACGGCCGGGTGGAGATCGCCCCGGGCGCCCCCGCACCGACCGGCCCCTACGCCAACGAGGACCTGCTGCCGGTCCCGGTCGAGAAGCGCACCTGGACCACCTACAACTTCTCCGCGCTGTGGGTCGGCATGGCCCACAACACGGCCTCCTGGACCCTGGCCTCCGGGCTCATCGCCGTCGGCATGGACTGGAAGCAGGCGGTGCTCACCATCGCCCTGGCCAACGTCATCGTGCTGATACCGATGCTGCTCACCGGGCACGCCGGACCCAAGTACGGCATACCCTTCCCGGTCTTCGCCCGGGCCTCCTTCGGCATCCGCGGCGCCAACCTGCCCGCCGTCGTGAGGGCGTTGGTGGCGTGCGGCTGGTTCGGCATCCAGACGTGGATCGGCGGCGAGGCCATCTACTTCCTGGCCGGCAAGCTCATCGGCACCGGCTGGACCGACGCGGCGAAGGTCGGCGGCTACGCCTGGACGATGTGGCTGTCGTTCGCGATCTTCTGGGCGCTGCAGGTCGTCATCATCTACCGGGGCATGGAGACCATCCGCCGCTTCGAGAACTGGGCGGCGCCCTTCGTGCTCGTCGGCGCGTTCGTGATGCTGTGGTGGATGAGCGACAAGGCGGGCGGCTTCGGCCCGCTGCTCGACCAGCCCTCCAAGCTCGGCTGGGGCGCCGACTTCTGGAAGCTGTTCGCCCCCGCCCTCATGGGCATGATCGGCTTCTGGTCCACGCTGTCGCTGAACATCCCCGACTTCACGCGTTACGGCCGGAGCCAGAAGGCACAGACCCGGGGCCAGGCGCTCGGCCTGCCGACCACCATGACCCTCTTCGCCTTCCTGTCGGTGATGGTCACCTCCGGCTCCCAGGCCGTCTACGGCGAGGCCATCTGGGACCCTGTGCAGCTCGCCGCCAAGACCGACAACACGGTCGGCCTGCTCTTCGCGCTGGTCACCGTCCTGGTCGCGACGCTCTCCGTCAACGTCGCGGCCAACCTGGTCTCGCCGGCGTTCGACTTCTCCAACATCGCGCCCCGCCGCATCAGTTTCCGGGCCGGCGCCCTCGCCACCTGTGTCCTCGGCGTGCTGATCTTCCCGTGGAAGCTCTACTCCGACCCGCAGGGCTACATCTTCACCTGGCTGGGCCTGGTCGGCGGCCTGCTCGGCACCGTCGCGGGCATCCTCATCGCCGACTACTGGATCCTGCGCCGCTCCCGGCTCGACCTCGCCGACCTGTACCGCCCGGGCGGCCGCTACTGGTACCAGGGCGGCTGGAACTGGCGGGCCGTCGTCGCCTTCGCCGTCGGCGGTGTCCTCGCCGTCGGCGGCGCGAGCTTCAAGCCGCTGATCGACGGCCGTCCCATTCCCGCCCTGGCCGATCTCGCCGACTACGGCTGGGCCGTGGGCCTGGGCACGTCGATGGTCCTGTACCTGGTGCTGATGGCCACGCGGGGCCGGAGCACCGTCTGAGGAAGGCCGGCGCGCTGGAGGGCGCTCAGCCCTTGTCGCTCTCCAGCGCGGCCACGGCTTCCTTCGCGGCCTTGATGGCGCCCTTGTTGATCGTGTCCGTGCTGGGCGCCTTCTTCGACTCGAAGTCACTGCCGTTGTAGGTGATCATCACCAGCGCGTTGGAAGCGCGGGCGATCACGGCGCCCTCGCGGGTCTCCTGCTTGTCCTCCGTCGTGAGGTTCACGACGGAGTAGGCGCTGTCACCGAGTCCGGGGACGGCCCCGCCGCCGCTCTTCTTCGTGGTGTGCTCCTCGTACGACTTCCGGGCGGCCTCGTCCGACTCCATGACCTCGTAGGAGACGTCGAGCCAGCGGTAGTCGTACCCCTTGAGCGCGTTCCAGGAGCAGGTGCGGCGCAGCTCGGAGTCCGTGGACGGGATCTCCTTGCCGGCCGTCTTGGCGCCCGGCACCAGCGATTCGAGCGTCTTCTTGGCGATGCTCCCGCACGGGGCGGGCGCGGCCGAGTACGTCTTCGACGCCGTCGACGTCGACGGGGCGGACGCGGACTGCGTCTCGGTCTTCTCTTCGGCCGGCTTGTGCTCGGCGGCCTGCGGCGCGGCGAGCGGACCGGATGACAGCGCCCAGCCCGCGGCGGCGAGCACGACCACCGGGGACAGACGTGCGGTCAGGGCGAGGGGCAGGGGTAGGGAACGCACGGCGCCCTTCTCGTGGGGGACGGAAGGTGCGGAGCGGGTCCGCACGGCGGACGGGACGACAGTCTCACACGAGTGTCTGTGGTGCGGAAGTGCGAACTCGCTCCGTGGCCGCGCGGTGACGGGGGCCCCCTTCTCACCGCCCGGAAATCGGGCGATTCAGCAGCTGGTGGGCGGTTTTCCCGAGGTTTTGCCAGGACCCCGGCAAGGGGAGGGGGACGGGTGGTGTGCCCCCTGAGCGCACAGGACGACGAGAGATGAGAAGGCCGTATGTTCACCACCCGCCCCACCCTCCAGGGCACCTTCGGCATGGTCTCCTCGACCCACTGGCTCGCCTCGCAGTCGGCGATGGCCGTCCTGGAGAGCGGCGGCAACGCCTACGACGCGGCAGTGGCGGGCGCCTTCGTGCTGCACGTCGTCGAGCCGCACCTCAACGGCCCGGCGGGCGAGGTCCCGATCCTGCTCGCGCCGGCCGGCGGCGAGGTGCGGGTGCTGTGCGGGCAGGGCGTCGCACCGGCCGGCGCGACCGTCGCGCACTACCGGGGCCTCGGCCTGGACCTGGTCCCCGGCACCGGGCCGCTCGCCGCCGCCGTCCCGGGCGCGTTCGACGCGTGGATGCTGCTGCTGCGCGACCACGGCACCCGGTCCCTCGACGACGTCCTGAAGTACGCCATCGGCTACGCCGAGCACGGCCACGCCCCCGTGGAGCGCGTCGGCGAGACCGTCGAGACCGTGCGCGAGCTGTTCGAGACGGAGTGGACCTCGTCGGCGGACGTCTATCTGCCCGGCGGCAAGGCGCCGCGCCCCGGCGAGCTCTTCGCCAACCCCGCGCTCGCCGCCACCTGGAAGCGCCTGCTCGCCGAGACGGCCGGCGCCGGCGACCGGGAGGCGCGGATCGAGGCCGCCCGGCAGGTGTGGCGCGGCGGGTTCATCGCCGACGCCCTCGTCCGCCAGGCCGGCCGCCCGACCAGGGACACCAGCGGAAAACGTCACACCGGCACCCTCACGGCCGCCGACCTCGCCGCCTGGTCCGCGACCTACGAGGCACCGGCGACGTACGACTGGAACGGCTGGACCGTGTGCAAGCCGGGCCCCTGGAGCCAGGGCCCCGTCCTCCTCCAGCAACTCGCCCTGCTCCCGCCCGAACTGCCCCCGTACGGTTCGGCCGACTACGTCCACCTCCTGGTCGAGAACTGCAAGCTCGCCATGGCCGACCGCGAGGCCTGGTACGGGGACGCCGCCGACGTGCCGCTCGACGACCTGCTGTCCGACGCGTACAACACGGTCCGCCGCACCCTCGTCGGCGAGCGGGCCGAGAACGACCTGCGGCCCGGCAGCCCCGGCGGACGCACCCCGCGGCTGTGCGCGCACGCGCGCGTGGCCGCCGCCGCCCAGAAGGGCTTCGACGCCCTGGGCGCCGGTGAACCGACCGTCGCCAAGAGCCCGGCGTCCCCCGTTCCCGGCGAACCGGAGGTCCTCGCCGACGGCACCACCCGGGGCGACACCTGCCACCTCGACGTCGTCGACCGCTGGGGCAACATGGTCTCGGCCACGCCCAGCGGCGGCTGGCTCCAGTCCAACCCCGTCGTGCCAGAACTCGGCTTCCCGCTCGGCACCCGGCTCCAGATGACCTGGCTGGAGGAGGGCCTGCCGGGCTCCCTGACCCCCGGCCGCCGCCCCCGCACCACCCTGACACCCTCGATCGCCCTGCGCGACGGCGTGCCCGTCATGGCGTTCGGCACGCCCGGCGGTGACCAGCAGGACCAGTGGCAGCTGCACTTCTTCCTCGCGGTCGCGCTGCGCGCCCGCGTGCGCGGCGGCCCCGACCTCCAGGGCGCGATCGACGCCCCCAACTGGCACAACGACAGCTTCCCCGGCTCCTTCTACCCGCGCGGCATGCGCCCGGGCAGCGTGACGGTGGAGTCCCGCACCGCCCCGGCCGTCGTCGCGGAACTGCGCCGCCGCGGCCACGACGTGACCGTGGGCGGCCCCTGGTCGGAGGGCCGGCTGTGCGCGGTCGCGCGGGACCCGGAGACGGGCGTCCTGTCGGCCGCGGCGAACCCGCGCGGAATGCAGGGGTACGCGGTGGGCCGGTGACCGGCCGGCCGGTCTCGGGTGCGCGCCCGCGGACTCACCGCCGTCCGACCGCCCCCGGACGCCCCGCTGTTCATCGCGGTGCCACCCGCGGTGCACCCGGCCGGCGCGCGCTGTCAGTGGCACGTGTTGTCATGGAGGGGTGAACGACAGCACCGAAACCATCGAAGAGTTTCTCGCACAGCACGCCTTCGACGTCGAAGAGGCGATCCGCAAGGCTGCCGCCAACGAGATCATGCCGCGCTGGCGCCGGCTGGCCGCGCACGAGGTCGACCAGAAGAGCGGCCCGCACGATCTGGTGACCGACGCCGACCGCAAGGCCGAGCTGTACCTGACCGAGGCGCTGGTCGCCCTGCTGCCCGGCTCGGTCGTGGTCGGCGAGGAGGCGGTCCACGCCAACCCGGAGTCGTACCGGGCGATACGCGGTGACGCCCCGGTCTGGATCGTCGACCCGGTCGACGGGACACGCCAGTTCGTCCGCGGCGAGGCCGGGTTCTGCACCCTGGTCGCGCTGGCCCACCGCGGCACCCTGCTCGCGTCCTGGACGTACGCGCCCGCCCGCGACCGGCTCGCCACCGCCCTGCGGGGCAAGGGTGCCCACCTCGACGGGGAGCGGCTGTTCGCCGGAGTGCCGGAGGCCGGCCGGGACCTGCGCGTGGCCACCTCCCACCCCGACTACACGACGGACGAGCAGAAGCACGCCCTGCTCGGCCTGCGCACCGACGGCGTGGCACCGCGCCCGTGCGGCTCCGCCGGACTGGAGTATCTCGCCATCGCCCGCGGCGAGTCCGACGCGGTCGCGTTCTCCTGGGAAGCGGCCTGGGATCACGCGGCCGGGCTGCTGCTGGTCGAGGAGGCCGGCGGCGCCCACCTGACGCTCGCGGACGAGCCGTTCCGCATCGCGGGCGGCAACGCCCTGCCCTTCACCGCCGCCCGCGACGCGGCCACGGCCCGCCGGGTGGTGAGCCTGCTGTCGGGCGGGGCATGAGCGGCGGGCCATTGCGTGTCGCACACAGCTGACTACGCAGTGTGTGCACGCGAGGGGATTCGGTCGCCGCAAAGCGGCCTTCCCTGCCGGAAACCACCGGCGGCCGGTGACTGTCAGTCCCCGGGCATATCCTGATCCCCAGTGGCCGTCGGCTGACGAAGGGGTCCGAGGTGCCGTCGATGCTCGATGCCGTCGTAGTGGGTGCGGGGCCGAACGGACTGACCGCGGCCGTGGAGCTGGCCCGCCGCGGCTTCTCCGTCGCCGTCTTCGAGGCCCGGAGCACCGTGGGCGGCGGAGCCCGCACCGAGGAGCTCACCCTCCCCGGCTTCCGGCACGACCCGTGCTCCGCGGCCCACCCGCTCGCCATCAACTCCCCGGCGTTCCGCGCCCTTCCGCTGGAGCGGTACGGCCTGGAGTGGCTGCACGCCGAGCTGCCCATGGCACACCCCTTCCCGGACGGATCGGCGGCCGTCCTGGCCCGGACGGTCGGCGAGACGGCCGCCTCCTTCGGCCCGCGCGACGCCGACGCGTACCGCAGGCTCGTCGAGCCCTTCCTGCCCAAGTGGGACACCCTCGCCCGGGACTTCATGTCGCTGCCGCTGACCGCGCTGCCCCGCGACCCGGTGACCCTCGCCCGCTTCGGCCTGGCCGGACTGCCCCCGTCGACGCTGCTGATGCGCCGCTTCCGCGACGAACCGGCCAAGGCCCTGTTCTCCGGGCTCGTCGCCCACGTGATGGCCCCCCTCGGCGGCTTCGCCACCGGCGCCATCGGCCTGGTCTTCGCCCTCGCGGCGCACGCCCGGGGCTGGCCCGTCGCCCGCGGCGGCTCCCAGTCCCTCTCCGACGCCCTCGCCGCCTACCTGCGGGACCTCGGCGGCAGCGTCCACACCGACTACGAGGTCAAGCGCCTCGACGACCTGCCGCCGGCCCGGGCGTACGTCTTCGACACCTCGCCCACCGCCCTGGCCCGCATCGCCGGCTTCGGCAACCACTACGCCGGCTACCGCTACGGACCGGGCGTCTTCAAGATCGACTACGCGCTGGACGGCCCCGTGCCCTGGACCGCGAAGGAGGCCCGCGCCGCCGGCACGGTGCAGGTCGGCGCGAGCAGCGCGGAGATCGGTGCCGCCCTGCGCGCGGTCTCCCGGGAGGGCCGGGCCCCCGACAAGCCGTTCCTGATCACGGTCCAGCCGAGCGTCGTCGACCCCACCCGGGCCCCGGCGGGCAAGCACGTCTTCTGGGCCTACGGGCACGTCCCGCATGGCTGGACCGGCGACCTCACCGACACCATCGAGCGCCAACTGGAGCGCTTCGCCCCGGGGTTCCGCGACCGCGTCCTGGCCCGCGCCACGGCCGGCCCGCCCGAACTCGCCGCCCGCAACGCCAACTACATCGGCGGGGACATCGCCTCCGGCGCGGTCTCCGGCCTCCAGCTCCTGCTGCGCCCCAAGCCCACCCTGTTCCCGTACCGCACCCCGCATCCCGCCGTCTTCATCTGCTCGTCGGCGACCCCGCCGGGCCCCGGCGTGCACGGCATGTCCGGGCACAACGCGGCGAAGGCCGTCTGGAAGCGACTGAGGCAGACATGACGGCCATCGAACTGGTCCAGGGCGACATCACCCGCGAGAGCGTCGACGTGATCGTCAACGCGGCCAACTCCTCCCTGCTGGGCGGGGGAGGGGTCGACGGCGCGATCCACCGCCGCGGCGGCCCGGCCATCCTGGAGGACTGCCGCAGGCTCCGCGCGGCGCACCTCGGCAAGGGCCTGCCCACCGGCCAGGCCGTCGCCACCACCGCGGGCGACCTGGACGCCCGCTGGGTCGTCCACACGGTCGGCCCGGTGTTCAGCCCCACCGACGACCGCTCCGCCCTCCTCGCCTCCTGCTACCGCGAGTCGCTCCGGATCGCCGGTGAACTCGGCGCCCGCAGCGTCGCGTTCCCCGCCATCTCCACCGGCGTCTACGGCTGGCCGATGGACGACGGCGCCCGCATCGCGATCGAGACCGTACGGGCGGCGGACACCACGGTCGAGGAGGTCAGGTTCGTCCTCTTCGACCGGCCCGCGTACGAGGCGTTCGCCGCGCACCTTCGCTGAGCCGCGAGACGCCGGCGCTCAGACGGGCTCGGGCTCGAAGTGCCGCAGCAGATCCCGGCCGGGCTGGACGACGCCGTAGCTGTTCTCCGGCACGGTGTTCCACACCCCGGGAAGGTCGCCCAGCGGTTCCGACACCACCAGCCGGGTCTCGTCCGAGATGTGGTTCAGGAACGCGAGATCGGGGTGCAGGGCACGCACGTCCTCCACCCGGCTGCTGTAGTACAGCGAGCGCGAGGCTCCGCCGCTCGAGTACCGGAAGAACCACACCCGCTCGCCGTCGGTCACCGCGACCGTCATCTGGAGCGGCTCCGGCACCCCGTGTTCGTGCCCGAGCCGCTCGACGAGCCCCGCCATCCGGGCCACCGCCCCCGGCGGATCTCCGTCGAGACCGAGGGTGAGGGCCACGTGGAACATCACCTCGGAATCCGTCGTGCCCTCCAGTGACGGGAACAGCTCCGGCGCTATGGCCAGCATGAGATCCCGGCGCAGCGCGGAGAACCCGGCGATCGCCCCGTTGTGCATCCACATCCAGCGTCCGTGCCGGAAGGGGTGGCAGTTGGTCTGCTGCACGGCGGTGCCGGTGGAGGCCCGCACATGGGCGAAGAAGAGCGACGAGCGGACGTGGTCGGCGATCTCCCGCAGGTTGCGGTTGCTCCAGGCCGGACCCGTGTCGCGGATGACGGCCGGGGTGCGCAGATGCCACGCGTACCAGCCGACGCCGAAGCCGTCGCCGTTGGTGGTTTCGACCCCCATCCGCGCGTGCAGGCTCTGGTCGATCAACGAGTGCTCGGGGCGGTAGAGGACGTCGTCGAGCAGTACGGGGGTGCCCGAGTAGGCGAGCCAGCGGCACATGGTCGGTCCTCCCGTTCCGAGCGGTGACCCCAGGAGACTCCGGCCGGAGCGGTGGCCGCATCGCCCGCCACGGGTGGTTGACGGGGGACGGTGAGGCCCGGGCGTGCGCGGCAGAGCCAACACTGAGATGCTGATCAGGACGATCGCCAGTTCAGGACCGACTGACGGACGGCAGGCAGGGGTGAGCCCCATGGCCGCGACCGATGAGACTCCGGAGGCGGGGTTCGCCGACCCCACCGGCGACCCGATGCTGCGCACCCGGTTCGCCCTGCCCAGCCGGCCCGCCATGTTCGTGCGCCGGCCACGCCTGACCGAGCACCTCGACCAGGCCCTGGGGACGCCCCTGACGATGGTCAACGGGTCGGCCGGCGCCGGCAAGACGCTCCTGGTCGCCGACTGGGCCTCCGGCCTGCGCCAACCGGTCGCCTGGCTCACCGCCGAGAGCACCGATCAGGCCCCCGGCGTCTTCTGGGCGCATGTGCTGCAGGCCCTGCGCGCGGCCGGTGTGCCGGTGGCGAGCGAGGTCGGCAGCCCCGCGGAAGCGAGCCGCGTGGACCGGCGGACGCTCACCCGCCTCGCCGCCGATCTGGAGGGCAGGGACACATCCACGCTCGTCGTCCTCGACGAGTTCGACCGCGTGGTCTCCCGCGAGATCGCCGAGCAACTGGAGTTCGTCCTGCACCACGCCGGGCGTGGCCTGCGTCTGATCCTGGTCACCCGCACCGAACCCCTGCTGCCGCTGCACCGCTACCGGGCGTCCGGCGAGATGACGGAGATCCGGGACGCCGAACTGGCCTTCACCCCGGACGAGGCCCATGAGCTCCTGACACGGCACGGCCTCCACCTGTCCACGAGCGCCGTGCAGGCCCTGGTGGAACGGACCCGGGGATGGGCCGCGGGTCTCAGGCTCTGCGCACTCGCCGCCCGGCAGGGCACGGACCCGCACGCCTACCTGAAGCAGTTCGAGGCGGACCACAGCGCGGTGGCCGACTTCCTGCTGGCCGAGGTGCTCGACCGGCAGGCACCCGACACACAGGACCTGCTGCTGCGCATCAGCGTGCTGGAGCGCTGCTGCCCCGACCTGGTCAACGTGCTGACACAGCGCACCGACGCGGAGCCCATCCTGGCCGCGTTGCAGCGCGAGAACGCCTTCGTCCACTACCTCGGCCACTCGTGGTACAGCCTGCATCCCCTGTTCGCCGAGATCCTCCGCGCCCACCTGCGCGAGCGTTTCCCCGGCCTGGAGCCGGAACTGCGCAGCCGGGCGGCCCAGTGGCTGCGGCGTTCCGGAGCCCTGCCCGAAGCGCTCGCCCAGGGAGCGGCGGCGGACGACTGGGAGTTCACCGCACGGGCCGTGGTCGACGACCTCGCCCTCGGTCAGCTCTTCACCGGCCTGCGCTCCGACGACCTGACCGCGCTGTTCGAGCGGATGGGCCCCGACGTCAGGGGCCCGGCCCCGGACCTCGTCCGCGCGGCCCGCGAGCTGGCCGGCCGCGATGTCGAACACGGCCTGGCGCACCTGCACCGGGCCGAGGAGGAACTGGCGCGGGACGGCGCGACGGACCCGGCGGCGGCCGGGCTCACCTGCGCCCTGCTGGAGGCCCTGGCGGCGCGGCTGACCGGAACCCCGGGCAGGGCGGAGCGCGCCGCGGAGCAGGCACTGGCCCTCCGGCCGGAGGTTCCCGGGCACCTGCTCGACGAGCACCCGGAGCTGAACGCCCTGCTGCTCACCCACCTGGGTTCCGCCCGGCTGTGGGCCGGGCGCTTCGAGGACGCCCGTACCGTCCTGTCGGCGGTTGCCGGACGACCCGGCGGAGCGGCCATGGCGCTGCCCCGGTGGGAGGCGCTCGGGCATCTGGCTCTGATCGACTACCTGAACGGCTGGCTCGGCCGGGCGGAGCACAAGGCCCTGGCGGCGGCCGGCCAGGCCCAGCGGTACAGCCTGCCCCAGCGGTCCGGGGCCGGACTCGGCACGCTGGTCCGGGCCGCCGTCCTCATCGACCGTGACGAACTCGACGAGGCGCAGGCGCTCCTCGACGAGGTCGCCGCCTCCCACCTGCTCGGCGAGGATCCCGTCGAGGAAGCGGGCCGGGTGCTCACCCGGGGCCGGCTGCTGCTCGCCAGGGGAGACGCCCGGGCCGCACTGGCGGCGGCGGACGCGATCGTCCCGGCCGTCGTGAGCTCACCCTGGGCCCAGGACCACGCCGCTGCCCTCGCCTCCGCCGCCTACCTGGCCCAGGGGCAGCCCGAGCCGGCCCGGAAGGTCGTCGAGCGGGTGGCCGACCGCCGGGCCGCCTGCACCGTGCAAGCCGCCCGGGCCCGGCTCGCCGCGGGCCACCCCGCAGAAGCGCTGGAGATGCTCCACAGCCTGCCGGAGACCGACCGGCCCGGGCCGGCGGTGACCGTCCGGGCCACGCTGGTCCGCGCCCAGGCCGCCCACGAGCTCGGCGACCACACCGCCGCCCACCGCCTGCTCGGCCGGGCCCTCCTGGACGGCCGGCGCGAGCAGCTGCGCCTGCCGTTCCTGGAAGCCGGCCCCTGGATCCGCCCGCTGCTTAGCACGGGCCGCCTGCGGGAGCTGGCGGGCGGCTGGCTCGTCCCCGGCCCCGGGCACGGTCCCCCCGCCCCCACGGAGCAGCCGCAGCCACCGGCGCTCGTCGTCGAGGAACTGAGCGCGCGCGAGCGTGACGTGCTGCGCAGGCTGGCCGAGATGAGGTCGACGGAGGAGATCGCGGCCGACCTCCACGTCTCGGTGAACACCGTGAAGACCCACCTGAAGAGCATCTACCGCAAGCTCGCGGTGAGCCGGCGCGGCGACGCGGTGCGCCGCGCACGCGACGCGCGGATCCTCTGACCCCACGGGTCCGGCTTCGCCCCCTCGCCCGGGGCGGGTGAGGCGCGACGACGGCTCTGCGGCTGCGATGGACGGGTGAGAAGCTGGCGCCCCCTGTTCGTCCTCGGCACCGCTCAGTTCCTGATGGTGCTGGACACCTCCGTCATGAACGTGTCCATCAGCAAGCTGGTCGAGGACTTCGACACCGAGGTCACCGCCATCCAGGCGGTCATCACCCTGTACGCCCTGGTCATGGCGGCGTTCATGATGGTCGGCGGACGGCTCGGCGACGTCCTGGGCCGCCGGCGCATGTTCCTCCTGGGGCTGGCGGTCTACGGCACCGGCTCGGCCCTGACCGCCGTCGCGCCCAGTCTGTGGGTCCTCGCCCTGGGCTGGTCGGTCATCGAGGGGATCGGCGCCGCCATGGTCCTGCCCTCCATGGCGGCCCTCGTCGCCGAGTCCTACGGCGGACGGGACCGGGCCGTCGCCTACGGCGTGATAGGCGGCCTCGCCGGCGCCGGCATCGCGGTGGGCCCGCTGCTGGGCGGCTGGATGACGACGTACCTCACCTGGCGTCTGGTCTTCGCCGGCGAGGTCGTGGTCGTCGTGGCCGTACTGCTCTTGCACCGCGCGATCCCCCGGACGGCCCCGAGGGAACCGCGGCCCCGGCTCGACGCCGTGGGTGCGGTGCTCTCCGCCACCGGCCTCGGACTGGGCGTGCTCGGAGTGCTCCAGAGCAGCACCTGGGGCTGGGTGCAGCCGCGCAACCCGCCCTTCACCGTCCTGGGCTTCGCCCCCACCCTGTTCGTCGTCGGCGCAGGAGCGGTGGTCCTGTCCGTCTTCGTGCACTGGGAGCGGCGGCGGGACGCCCGGGGGGCCGACGCCCTGGTGCACCTGCCACTGCTGGGCAGACCGGTCCTGCGGTCCGGTCTGCTGATGCTCCTGAGCCAGAACCTCATCCTGCTGGGGCTGTTCTTCACGATCCCGCTGTACCTGCAGGTGGTGCAGGGCTTCGACGCGTTCGAGACCGGCCTGCGGCTGCTCCCTGTGTCCCTCACCATGCTCGCGGCCTCCCTGCTCGCCTCACGGCTCGGCCGGCTGGCGGGTCCGCGCCGGGTGGTGCGGCTGGCTCTGCTGACCCTCGCGGGAGCGATCGTGTGGCTGCTGGCGACGATCGACCCCGCCATCGACGACGCCCAGTTCGCCGGGGCCATGGCCCTGCTGGGCGTGGGCATGGGCCTGCTCGCCTCGCAGCTGGGCAACGTCGTCCAGTCGGGCGTCGGCGAGGAGGAGCGCAGTGAGGCGGGAGGGCTCCAGTTCACGGCCCAGAACCTGGGCTCCGCGCTGGGCACCGCGCTCATCGGATCGCTGCTCATCGGGGCCCTGGTGCACGCCTTCAGCACCCAGGTCGAGGCCGACCCCCGGCTGTCGGAGGAGGCCCGCAGACAGACCGGCGTGGCCCTGGAGGCCGGGGTCAGCTTCGTCTCCACGGGCCAGGTCCGTTCGGCGGCCGAACGGGCCGGTCTGCCGCCCGCGGAGGTCGAGGCGGTCACGGACTCCTACGCGTCGGCCCAGCTCGACGGGCTGAAGGCGGCCGTCCTCGCCACCGGTGGGATCACCGTCGCCAGTTTCCTGGTCACCTCGCATCTGCCGACCGCGGGGCAGCGCCCTGCGCGGCGCCCCGCCGGCGAAGGAGGGGTCTGATGGCCACGGACCGCGGTGCCGCACGCAGGGCACGGAGCGCGGAGCGCCGGGCCCACGCCGACTACACCGGCGGCGTCTACGGGGCCATGCTCGCCGCCTCCGTGGTGATCGGGGCCGGAACCCTGGGCGCGCTGCCCCGGCTGGAACTGGTGCTGCTGCTCGTGCTGACGGGCGGGGTGTTCTGGCTGGCGCACGTGCACGCGCAGCTGTTCGGAGCGCGGCTGGCGCAGCGGGCCGTCGACCGCGCGACCGTCCTGCACGTGTGCCGCGAGGAGTGGCCGATCGTGCAGGCCGCGGTCCCGCCCGCCGCCGCTGTCGCCGTCAGCCCCCTGCTCGGGCTGGACATACAGGGCGCCGTGTGGCTGGCGCTCGCCGTGGCCGTGGCGGAGCAGGTCGGCTGGTCGGTCGCCGCGGCGGTCCGGGCCGGTGCCTCCCGGGGGCAGCTGGCCGCCTCGGCGGCGGTGAACCTGCTGCTCGGTCTGCTGATCATCGCCTTCAAGTTCGTCGTGAAGCACTGACGCGCCCCGCGAGCCGGGCCGGAGGTTCACCTGCGCCGGGTGAGGGCGCACGGTTCGCCGGGGCGGACCATCGCTAGGGAAGGGCGTGCCTCACCCTCTCGGGCCGCCCGCGGGAGAGCAGCTCATGCGCTACGAGATCCGCATCGCCGGACAGATGTCGGAGACACTGGCCAAAGTCTTCCCGGAACTGGACCACGTGGTGGTGTCCGGGCAGACGCTGCTGTACGGCCCGGTCGTGGACGACGCCCACCTGTACGGGCTGCTGACCCGTTTCCAGTCGCTGGGGCTCAGGGTCGTGGAGATGCGCCAGTTGCCGGAGTGACCGGCTCACAGGAGGTACCGGCTCACGAGGCCGCCGTCCGGATCCTGCCGGACCGGGCGGCGGCGCCCAGCGCGGCGAAGTCCCGCTCGTTCCGGTCGGCGTAGGACTGCGCGAACGCGGTGAGCGCGCGGTCGAAGCCGTTCCCGCCGCCGAGGTACGCCCCGATGGCGATGGGGTCGCCCGAGCGGGCATGGGCCCTCGCCAGACTCGCCCCGCACAGCCCGGCGAACAGCCGCAGCAGGCCCGGGTCCATCGTGTCCGGCCGGGCGATGCCCTTCCAGTCGCGCAGCTGACGCACATAGAAGTCCCGCTCGTGCCCGTCGAGGCCCACGGCGTGCGTCCAGCCGAGGAGGATGTCGCTGGTCGTCTGGATCAGCCGCTGGCCCGCCACCACGCGGCGGCCCTCGTTGTCGTAGCGGATGCCGTCGGTGTGGTCGGCGAGTACCGACGCCTGTGCCTCCTTGGCCTGCAGCAGCAGCGGATCGTCGTCGTCCCGGCCGAGCAGGAGCACGATCCAGCAGCGGGTTCCGACGCTGCCGACGCCCACGACCTTGCGGGCGATGTCGACCAGCCGGTAGCGGCGCAGCAGATGCCGGCGCTCGGACGACAGGGTCCGCACGTATCCCTCCAGGACGGCGCGCAGCTCCTTCTCCTGCCCGTGCGGCGCGGAGTCGTCCACCAGGTCGCGCAGCGGCGTGATCAGGGGCGGGTCAGGGGCGATCCGCCGGCCTTCGTCCGTGACCCGGGTGAGTTTCGCGAAGGCCTGGAGGTGGGTGCGGGTCCTGGCCTTCGCCGTCGCCTCGGCGGTACGGCGCCTCGCCTCCTTGGTCATCGACGCGGCCATCAGTTCCCGCAGCCGGTCGGCGTCGTCCTGCGCGTACCAGATGTCCAGGGTGCGCATGCCCGCGAACTCCCGCATCCGCTGCCGGTAGGCCCGTACGCACGTCTCCACCACCCGGTTCTGCTCCTCGGCCTCGAAACCGTTGGCCCGGCCCGCGATGGCGAAACTGGTCGCGAGCCGCTTGACGTCCCACTCGAACGGCCCGGCCAGGGTCTCGTCGAAGTCGTTGATGTCGAACACCAGGTGGCGTTCCGGCGAGGCCAGCAGCCGGAAGTTCAGCAGATGGGCGTCGCCGCAGAGCTGCACCCGCAGTCCGGTGTCCGCGACGGCCCCGAGATCGGCCGCCATGACGGCCGCCGCGCCGCGGTAGAAGCGGAACGGGGATTCGAGCATGCGGGCGTAGCGGATCGGCACCAACTCCGGTATGCGGGTGGCCGACTGACGTTCCACCACCTCGACCGGGTCGAAGCGCTGTGGCCCGGCGTCGAAGAAGCCGTGGGACGAGCGGGGGACGTGCCGTCGCACGTTCCGGCCCTCGGCCGCCCGCTCGGCCGGGGACAGGTAGGTCGTGAGGGGGCCCGGTACGGTCATGGCTCAGTCCTCCGGCCGCGAGGTGAAGTCGTCCGAGGGCTCCCGTCCCCGACGGCGCAGCCCCGCCTGTACGGCACCGGCGAGGATCCGTGCGGCGACGCCCACCAGCAGCAGTCCGCCCGCCATCTGAATCATCGTCAGTACGCGTCCGGTCTGGGAACGGGCGGCGATGTCGCCGTACCCGACCGTGGTGAACGTGGTGAGCGTGAAGTACAGGGAGTCCGTCTTGGTCAGCGGTTCGCTGAAGGAACCCGGGGTGGAGTGCTCCAGCAGGTAGTAGGTGCCGGCGAAGAGCAGGAGGAAGAGGACCAGCGTGGCGGCCAGGGCCTCGACGGCCTTCAGCCGCGGGTAGGGCGAGTACGTGATGGCCCGCACCTCCCACCAGAAGACCACGACGCACAGCAGCAGCCCGCAGGCGAGCAGGACCGAGGTGCCGGTCGTGCTCCGCCCGTCCAGAGGCAGCAGGTAGTAGACGGTGACGAGACCGGTCGCGATGAGCACCGCACGCACGAGGACGGCGGCCCGCGCGCGTCGCCGCGGACCGTGCTGCCGCCGAAGCCGCTCCTGCTCCTCGTCCTGCTCCTGGTCCTGCTTCTGCCGCAGCCGGGGGGACGTGGTCCGGGCCAGCGCTGGATCGTTCATCTCGTGTCTCGTGCTCCCTGCCGTCAGATGGGGTCCTCACCACCTCACCGCGGCGGCGCGGGAGAGGGATCACCCGCCGGGGGTGATCCCGAGGCCGGCGGGGCACGCGACGCTGCTCGGCAAGGGCGTTCCCGCAGACCGGCGGATCGCCGGTGAGGAGGAGTCATGGCCACGTCACCGGGTCAGGGGCCACGTGCGGGAGCCGAGTACGAGCCCGCGGGGCCTGCGTACAGCACCGCGGGCGACCCCGCGCAGCTGCTGGCGGCCCTCGGACGGTCCTGGACGTGGATCCTCGCCTCGGCGGTGGCGACCCTCGTGCCGGGCATCCTGCTCCTGGTCTGGCCCGAGGCCACCCTGCACGTCGTGGCGGTGCTGATGGGCCTGTACCTGCTGGCGGCCGGAGCGTTCCGCTTCGTCGCGACCTTCGCCCGGCAGGAGCAGGGCCACCGCCTGCCCAGTCTGCTCCTGGCCGTGCTGTACGTGCTGGCCGGAGTGCTGTGCCTGCGGAACCCGCTGCAGACCATCACCGCGCTGTCGCTGATCGTCGGCCTCGTCTGGCTGGTGTCCGGCATCCTCACCCTCTACACCGCCCTCGCCGCCCGGGACCTGCCGCACCGCGGCTTCGTCCTGGGCGCCGCGGTGCTGGGCATCGTCGCGGGCATCGTGGTGCTCGCCCTGCCCGCGGAGTCGGCCCGCGCGCTGACCCGGCTGCTCGGCCTGTGGCTCGTCCTGCTCGGACTGGCCGAGGCGGGGCTCGCGTTCGCCTGGCGGGCCGCGCTGCGCGGAACGTCCACGGCCGTTCCGCACGGCCCCACCGGGAATGCCTGAGCCAGGCGGGACACCCGACGACGGCGACCGCCGTCACCGCATGCAAGGAGCAGCCATGGCCCCCACCGACGGTCCCGTCCCGTCACCTCCCGGCGAGGGGAATGAGGGGTCGGGGCGCTTCCTGAGCACGGAAGAAGACGCCGAGTACGAGCGGCTGCGCCGGAACGCAGGCGTACGGCACCGCCGGCTGCGCTACTCCGGCGCCGGCGTGCTGCTCGTCCTGGCCCTGCTGCTCGCGCCGCTGTCGGTCGTCGCCACCTGGGTGGACGACCAGGTCTCCGACACGGGCCGGTACGTGCAGACCGTGGCACCGCTCGCCTCGGACCCGGCGGTCCAGGACGTGGTGACCGACCGGCTGACCGACCGCGTGGTGGCCCAGGTGGATGTCGAGGCGGTGACGGACGCGCTCACGCGGACGCTGGCGGACGCCGGGGCACCGCCGCGCGTGGTGGAGGCGTCCGAGTCCCTCGCCGGGCCCCTGCGCTCCGCCGTCCGCGACGTCGTGGACCGGACCATCAGCCGCGTCGTGACCAGCGATGTCTTCGCGCAGGTGTGGGAGGGCGCCAACACGCGGGCGCACGCCGCCGTGGTGAGCATGCTCACCGGAGAGCGCGAGGGCGCGCTCCGCGCCGAGGGCGACACCGTGCAACTCGACCTCGGCCAGGTGGTCGACGAGGTGCGACAGCGTCTCGTCGACGCGGGCTTCGACAAGGCCGCGGCCATCCCGGACACCGACCGGACCATCACGCTGTTCCAGGCCGAGGAACTGGGCAAAGCGAAGGACGCGATGAGGCTGCTGGACACCATGGGTACCTGGCTGCCCGTGCTGACGGTCGCCCTGGCAGCCCTCGCCGTGTGGACCGCTCCCCGGCACCGGCGCATGCTGCTGGTCACGGCTGTCGGCGTCGGCGTGATGATGATCGTGTTCCTGGTGGCGCTCGCCCTCCTGCGGCGGGTCTACCTGGACGCCGTGCCGAGCGCGACGCTGCCGCCGGACGCCGCCGCGGCGATCTACGACACCTTCGTCCGCTTCCTGCGCGACAGCACCCGCACCCTGCTCGTGGTGGCCGTGATCACCGCACTGGCCGCCTACCTCTACGGCCCCGGGCGCGGGGCCCGGGCCGTCCGGAACCTCGCCCGCCGGGGCACCTCGGCCGCCGGCCGGGGCCTGTCCCGTGCCGGGCTGCGCACCGGATCCGCCGGCCTCGCCCTGGCGGAGCACCGCTCGTGGACCACCGGCATCGTCATCGGCGCGGGCGTGCTGGCCCTCGTCCTGTGGAACCACCCCACGGCCGGCGCGGTCGCGCTCGTGGCAGGCCTGGTCGTCGTCGTGCTGATCGTCCTGGAGACGCTCGCCGCTGCCGCACTGGGCGCGGATACCACGCGGACGGGCCCGGCCGCGGCTCCATGAGTCATGTCCGGCACCGCCGCCCCGGATCCGCCGTCCCGCAGGTCGAGGGCCGAGCGGATCTCGGCGCACCTGAGGTCCGGCCCCGCGGCCCGGCTGCTGCCCCGGCTGGTCGCGCTCAACATCGTGGAAGGGGCGGTCCGGCTGGCCGCCCAGGCCTTCCTCGCCGCGCTGCCCCTGCTGATGACGGTGGCGGCGTTCGCACCCGACGGCGTACAGGACCTGCTGGCCGACGCGCTCCAGGAGCTGCTCGGGGTCCGGGGCGACACGCTGGAGGAGGTGCGGCGCGCCTTCGAGGCGACCGGACCCACCGCGAACACGGTCGGGGCCGTGGGCTTGCTGGTCACGCTCGCTTCGGCGACCGCCTTCAGCCGGGCGCTCCAGGCGGTGTGCCAGCGGTGCTGGAACCTGCCCCGGGCCCCGCTGCGGGAGGCGGCCTGGCGCTGGCCGCTGTGGCTGCTGGTCTGGCTCGTCTACCTGCTCCTCCAGGCGCCGATGCGCGGCGGCTTCGGCGTCGGCCCGGTTCTCGGAGCGGTGCTGTCCCTGCTCGGGGCGACGCTGCTGTGGTGGTGGTCGCAGCACCTGCTGCTGGGCGCCAGGGTCGGCTGGAGCGAGCTGCTGCCGGGAGCGGTCCTGGCGGGGACGGGGACGGTCGGGCTCAGCTGGGCGGCCCGTCTGCTGATGCCCACGGCCATGGACCGCAGCCTGGAGGCGTTCGGCCTGCTGGGACCGGTGTTCACCTTCCTGTCGTGGCTGATCGCGGTCTTCCTGGTAGCCGTCTCGGGGCTGGCACTCGGCGAGACGGTGGCCACGTCCGCCTGGTACCGCAGGGCTATCGGCACCCGTGGCCGGCCGCGCGGCGGCCGCACGATCACCCGCTCCGGGTGAGGCAGCCGTCCCGGACCGCGACCACGCTGAGAACGGCACATAAGGCTGCCGGGCCCCCGCCCGGGACGGAGGAGTGACATGAGTGCGCAGACCTACCTGGCGTACGACTTTCCACTGCTGAGCGCCTTCTGGGCGATGCTGTGGTTCTTCCTGTGGATCATGTGGTTCGTGCTGCTCTTCCGGATCGTCTTCGACATCTTCCGCGACGACTCCCTGAGCGGCTGGGCCAAGACGGGCTGGCTGGTGTTCTGCATCGTCCTGCCCTTCCTCGGGGTGTTCGTCTACGTCATCGCCCGCGGCAAGAACATGGGACGCAGGGAGATCGCACACGCCCGCGAGCAGCAGGAGGCCATGGACAGCTACATACGGCAGACCGCCCGGGGCGGCGACGACCGGACGAGCAGCGTCGACGAACTCGCCAGGCTGTCCGAGATCCGCGCCCGCGGTGACATCACCGACGAGGAGTTCCGCAAGGCCAAGCACCTGGTCCTGAGCGGCTCCGGCGCGTCGGCATCCTCGCCGCACGCCACCTCCACCTCCGGTCGCTGACCGCGCCGGACGCCACAGAAACGAGGCAGCAGATGGCAGCCACACACCCTACGCACGGGCACAGGACGGCGAAGCACAACTTGGCCACGGGCATGATGGTCTTCGCGGCCGTCATGCTCATGATCGCCGGGATCCTCGCCGTGCTGCGCGGCATCGCAGCCATCGCCGAGGACGAGGTCTTCGTCTCGACCCCCAACTACGTCTTCGCGTTCGACCTCACCGGCTGGGGCTGGATCCACCTCATCCTGGGTGTGGTCGCCGTGCTCGTCAGCATGGGTCTGTTCCAGGGGTCGGGCTGGGCGCGCGTCACCGGCGTGGGCATCGCCGGACTCGTCATCATCGCCAACTTCCTCTCCCTGCCCGCCTACCCGGTCTGGTCCGTGGTCATGATCGCGATGTCCGCGTTCATCATCTGGGCCCTGTGCACCCCACGCAGGGGTGACGCCTGAGCCGTCGCGGCTCAGACCCGCCTGCGGACCAGCAGCAGGGCCACGTCGTCGTCCGGTTCGGGACTCAGCGCGCTGAGCAGACTGTCGCTCGCGCGCTGCAGGCTGGGCCCCGCGCTGCCGAGCAGGCGGGTCAGCGTGTCGAGGCCCGTGTCGATCGGCTCCGAGCGGTTCTCCACCAGCCCGTCCGTGTAGAGGGCGAGCAGGGAGCCCGGGGCGAGCTCCACCTCCACCGTGCCGAACCCCACGCCGCCGACCCCGAGCGGCACACCGCCCGGCACGTCGAGGAGCTTCGCGCTGCCGTCCGCCCCGGCGAGCACCGGCGGCAGATGCCCGGCGCTGGACAGCTCGCAGGTGCCGCGCTCCAGGTCGCACACCGCGTACACGCACGTGGCGATCGCGTCGCCGAGCGAGCCGGCGATGTCGTCGAGGTGGCGCAGCAGCTCGGCCGGCGGCAGGTCCAGCCGGGCCAGCGCCCGGGTCGCGGTGCTGAGCTGCCCCATGATCGCCGCGGCCTGGACGCCCTTGCCCATGACGTCCCCGACGATCAGCCCGGTGCGCCCCGGGCCCAGCGGCAGGACGTCGTACCAGTCGCCGCCGACCTCGCTGAGGGCCGGGCGGTAGCGGGCGGCGATGTCCAGCCCCTCCCGCTCGGCGGGCGTGCTCGGCAGCAGGCTGCGCTGCAGGGTCAGGGCGGTGCCGCGCTCGCGGCCGTAGAGGCGGGCGTTGTCGATGCAGATCGCGGCCCGGGCGGCGAGTTCGGAGGCCAGCACCCGGTCCCGGTCGTCGAAGGGGCGCTCGTTGACCGTGCGGTACAGCGAGAGCGTGCCGAGCACCTTGCCCCGGGCCACCAGCGGCAGCGCCAGGTAGGAGTGGGCACCGGCCTCGTGCAGGGCCAAGGCGGCCCGTGAGTCCCTTGCCAGACGCCGGAGCATCTTGCCGTCCACGCGCTCGACCAGGACCGGGCGGGCGCTGCGCACGACCTGCGTGATGACCCGCGACGAGCCGTACGTGGCCAGTTCGCCCACCGGGTCGGCGGCGTGGATGGCGTCGGTGGGGTAGCCGGCCGCGACGGCCAGAGCCCGGAACTCGGCCGGGGCGCCGCCCGACACCGGCGTGATGGTGCCGCTGGCCACGACCGACTCCAGGACGTCCACGGCGGCCAGGTCCGCCAGATGCGGCACGACCACGTCGGCCAGCTCCCGGGCGGTCTGCTGGAGGTCCAGCGTGGTGCCGATCTTCATGCCCGCGTCGGCGATCACCGACAGGTGCTGGCGTGCCTGCGCGACCTCCGCCGCGGCCTGCTGGCGCTCGGTGACGTCCAGCACGGCCATCGCGAGCCCGAGCACCCGGCCGTCGGTGTCCTCGATGCGGTGGTACGACTCCGAGTAGGCGCGGTCCTGGACGTCCGCCGCCGTACGCCCGACGGTCTGCTGGTCGAGCAGGGGTCTGCCGGTCTCCAGGACGTGCCGCATCCGGGCCTCGATGGCCGCCACGTCCAGATCCGGCAGCACCTCACCCACCCGGCGCCCCAGGACGGCCTCCTCGGGCACGCCGTTGATCCGCTCCAGCGCGGGATTGACGCCGACCCAGCGCAGGTCGTTGTCGAAGACGGCGATGCCGAGCGGGGTCTGGTTCACGAGGCTGTGCGAGAGGGCGAGGTCGCGCTCCACCTGCCGTACGGTCGTCGCGTCCGTGGCCAGTCCCAGCAGGTGGGGCTGCCCCTCGGGGTCGAGGAGGCGCATCGTACGGAACTCCACGGCGCGTTCCGTGCCGTCGCGGTGCCGCAGCGGGAAGACACCGGCCCACCGGGCACCTGTGCTGACCTGGGCGAACAGCTCCCTGCCGCGGGGCCGGTTCTCGGGGGAGACCAGGAGGGTGTCGGCGCGCTGCCGCAGGGCCTCCGCCGCGGTCCAGCCGAGCAGTTGCTCGATCTCGGGACTCCACAACGCGATGCGCCCGCCCGCGTCCAGGACCACGGCCGCGACCTTCAGCAGGTCCAGCAACCCGCCGGGCGCGGCCGTGACGGCGTCGCGGTCCGAGGTCGCATACCCGTTCATGCGAGCCGCTCCTTCCGGCGCGGCAAAGGTACCGCCATGATCTGCTGCTCTGGCTGTCCGATGAGGTCACATTACGGTCGGAGGAGCGGCACTGTCGCGCCGAAATGACAAAAAACCGCGGGTAGGTGCCCGCGACGGGAGGGAGCGGGATCGTGGCTGACTGGATACTGCGGGAGAGCCTGGTCACCGGGTCGGGGACCGTGCGCTGGGACCGCCTCGGCGACCCCGGCGCAGAGCCGGTGGTGCTGCTGCACGGGACGCCCTTCTCCTCGTATGTGTGGCACGAGATCGCGCCCGCCCTCGCCGCCGCCGGGCACCGCGTACATGTGTGGGACATGGCGGGCTACGGCACCTCCGGCATGCACGCCGGCCAGGACGTCTCCCTGGGCGCCCAGGGCCGGATCTTCGCCGAGCTGCTCGCGCACTGGGGCCTGGAGGAGCCGGCGGTCGTCGCGCACGACTTCGGGGGGTGCGTGGCCCTGCGCGCCCATCTGCTGCACGGGGCCCGCTACCGGCGGCTCGCGCTGGTCGACCCGGTGGCGCTGAGGCCCTGGGGCTCCCCCTTCTTCCGGCTGGTCGGAGAGCACAGCCGGGTCTTCGAGCAGCTCCCGGCGGCGCTGCACGAGGCCCTGGTGCGCGAGTACGTCTCCTCCGCGAGCCACCCCGGCCTGCGTCCCGCCACCCTCGACGCCCTGGTCGGGCCCTGGACAGGGGAGGAGGGCCAGGCCGCCTTCTACCGGCAGATCGCGCAGGCCGACCAGCGCTACACCGACGAGATCCAGCCGCTCTACCCGACCATCGACCTGCCCGTCACGGTGTGCTGGGGCACCGAGGACACCTGGATCCCGTTCGCCAGGGGGCAGGAACTCGCCGCCCTGATCCCGGGAGCCCGGCTGGTGCCCGTCCCGGAGGCCGGTCACCTCGTCCCGCTGGACGCGCCCGCCCGGCTGACGGGCGAGTTGCTGGTGTTCCTCACGTCCTGAGAGCCGTCCGACCCCGGGGAACCCCTCAGGACCGCACAAAGTCCGACGGGGTCATTGCTTCGTTTGTGTTCGAGTCCTAGGGTGTGCCTGCTCAGCAGTTGCTCCGCCACCGTCAGTTGCACGGGTCCCAACAGAAACACCCATCGTAGGTGGGCAGTTGGGACTCCCGTCTGACGTGCCCTCAGTCCGTGCAGCACCCTGTCGAACCGAGGAAGGCCACGGTCATGCCGCACCCCCACTCGCACCCTTCTCCCGCCGACCGGCCGGTCGTCAGCCGCCGCCGACTGCTGGAGGGGGGAGCCGCCGTGCTCGGCGCGCTCGCCCTGTCCGCGTCGTCCGTCGCGGCACACGCCGCCGCCCGGCGCCCGGCGGCGGACGGCCCTCCCGAGTGGAACGACGGCCTGAGCGTGTACCGGGTGGGCACCGAGCCGCCGCACACCACCCTCATGCCCTACGGGGACCTCGGGCAGGCCCTGAGGGGCGACCGCGAGCGCTCGCCGTACCGGCTGAGCCTCGACGGCACCTGGAAGTTCGCCTACGTGGACCGCCCCGACGACCGGGACACCGACTTCCACCGCACCGACCTCGACGACTCCGGCTGGGACACCATCCCGGTGCCCTCGGCCTGGCAGCTGCACGGCTACGACGTCCCGATCTACGTCAACATCACCTACCCCTGGTGGGGCCCCAACGGCCGTGGCGAGGAAGCCCAGCCGCCGGCCGCCCCGACCCGCTACAACCCCGTCGGCCAGTACCGCCGCACCTTCACCGTGCCCGGCAACTGGCGGGGCCGGCGCACCTTCCTGCACTTCGAGGGCGTCAAGTCCGCCCACTACGTGTGGATCAACGGCGAGCTGGTGGGCTACCACGAGGACTCCTACACCTCCGCCGAGTACGACATCACCCCCCACCTGAAGCCGGGCACCAACCAGATCGCCGTCGAGGTGTACCGCTACTCCGACGCTGAGTGGCTGGAGGACCAGGACATGATCCGGCTGAGCGGCATCTTCCGCTCGGTCCACCTGTACTCCACGCCCAGCGTGCACCTGCGCGACTTCAAGCTGGACACCCCGCTCGGCGACGGCTACACCTCCGCCGAGCTCAAAGTCACCGCGCACGTGCGCGACTACGGCGGCGAGGGCGCGGGCCGCTACACCGTCGAGACCCAGCTCTACGACGCGCGCGGCCACGCGGTCTGGTCCCGGCCCCTGAACCGTTCCGCCGACGTCCCCGACGGCGACGAGGTGACGGTCGAGGCGTCCAGAGCCGTCCCCGCGCCGAAGCTGTGGTCGGCCGAGCACCCGGACCTCTACACCGCCGTGCTCCGCCTGCGCGACCCCGCGGGCAAGGTGGTGGAGACCCTCTCGCACCGGGTCGGCTTCCGCGAATTCGCGCTGAAGGACGGCCTGATGCGCATCAACGGCAAGCCGGTCTCCTTCCGCGGCACCAACCGCCACGAGATGCACCCCGTCACCGGCTCGGCACTCACCCGCGCGCAGATGGTCGAGGACATCGAGATCATCAAGCGCCTCAACATCAACAGCGTCCGCACCTCGCACTACCCCAACAACCCGCTGTGGCTCGAACTCGCCGACGAGTACGGCCTGTACCTCGTGGACGAGACCAACCTCGAGACCCACGGCATCCGCGACAAGTTCCCCGGCAGCGGCCACCCCGAGTGGACCGAGGCGTGCGTGGTCCGCGCCCAGAACATGGTCCACCGCGACAAGAACCACGCCAGCGTGGTCATCTGGTCCCTCGGCAACGAGGCGGGCGGCGGCACCACCTTCAACGCCATGCACGACTGGATCCGCTCCTACGACCCCACCCGCGTCATCCAGTACGAGGGCGACGACCGCCCCGGCATCAGCGACATCCGCTCCGAGATGTACGACAGCCCGCAACGGGTCGAGCAGCGCGCCAAGGACACGAGCGACACCCGGCCGTACGTGATGATCGAGTACTCCCACGGCATGGGCAACTCCAACGGCAACTTCAAGAAGTACTGGGACATCGTCCGCCGCTACGACGTCCTCCAGGGCGGCTGGATCTGGGACTTCGTCGACCAGGCCCTGAGCTGGCCCACCCCCACGCGCAAGCTGCTGACCGAGTCCGGCCCGGGCGCGCTGCGCGGCGAGATCATGGCACCCGCCGCGACCTTCGACCGCGCCAAGGGCGTCTCGGGCGGCACCGTCTTCCCCCGCGACACCCGCCTCGACCTCACCGGCTCCCTGACCCTTGAGGCCTGGGTCACCCCGGACGTCACCGGCGGCCATCAGCCCGTCATCGCCAAGGGCGACACCCAGTACGCCCTCAAGCAGACCGACAAGAACCTGGAGTTCTTCATCCACGGCGGCGGTCAGTGGGTCACCGCGAGCTGGGCCCTGCCCGACGGCTGGACCGGCAAGGAGCACCACGTCGCCGGCGTCTTCGACGCGGATGCGGGCACGCTCACCCTGTACGTCGACGGCCAGGTGCGCGGCACCCGGACCACCACCCGCCGCCCCGGCGTGAACACCGCGTCGCTGTCGCTCGCCACCGACATCGACAACCCGACCCGGGAGTTCAGCGGCACCATCCGCCGCGCCCGCGTGTACGCCCGCGCCCTGAGCGCGGCGGAACTGGCCTCGGACACCCGCAAGCCCGACGACGAGGGCGTGCGCTTCTGGTTCGACGCGGCCACCGCCGGCCTCACCGAGAAGCGCCCGCGCGACAAGACGTTCTACGCGTACGGCGGCGACTGGGGCGACAACCCCAACGACGGTGCCTTCTCCGGCGACGGCATCGTCCTGCCCGACCGCAGCCTCACCGGCAAGTCCGCCGAGGTCAAGCAGATCTACCAGGCCGTCGACGCCACCCCGGCTTCGGGCGGCCCCGGAGCCGTCACGCTCACCAACGAGTACCTGTTCACCAACCTCCGTGAGTTCGACGGCCGTTGGTCCCTCGTCGCCGACGGCAAGGTCGTCCAGCGCGGCCGGCTGACCCGCGACCAGCTGAACGTCGCCCCGCTCAGCAGCAAGGACATCAAGGTTCCGGTGCGGCTCCCGGCGAAGCCCGGACCCGGCACGGAGTACTTCCTCCAGCTCTCCTTCACCACCAGGGAAGCCACCCGGTGGGCCAAGGCCGGCTTCGAGGTGGCCAAGCGGCAACTCGCGCTCGACGCGGGCAGCCCGGCCGTGAAGCCCGCGCCGCTGAGCAGCGTGCCCGCCCTCAGCCACACCGACGGGGACGAGAGCGTCACCGTGAAGGGCAGGGGCTTCGCCGTCACCGTCGACAAGGGCACCGGAACCATCACCTCCTACGAGGCGGGCGGCACCCGGCTCATCACCTCCGGACCCGTCCCGAACTTCTGGCGGGCGCCCACCGACAACGACCGCGGCAACGGCCAGCACACCCGCAACCAGACGTGGCGCGACGCCGGAGCGAAGCGGAAGGTGACCGACGTACGGGTACGGCCCCTCGACGACCGGGCCGTCGAGGTCACCGTCACCGGCACGCTGCCCACCGCCACCGAGTCGACGTACAGCACGACGTACACGGTCTTCGGCAACGGCGAGATCAAGGTCGGCAACACCCTGCACCCGGGGGCGGCGAACCTGCCGTACATCCCGGAGGTCGGCACCCTGCTGTTCCTGCCGCGGGGCCTGGACCGGCTGCACTACTACGGCCGGGGTCCCGAGGAGAACATGTGGGACCGCAACAACGCCACCGACGTGGGCCTGTACTCCGGCACCGTCTCCGGGCAGTGGACCCCGTACCTGCGGCCCCAGGAGAACGGCAACAAGACCGACGTCCGCTGGGCGGCGCTGACCGACGGCAGGGGACGCGGACTGCTCGTGTCCGGTGAGCCGCTGCTGGAGGTCAACGCCTCGCACTTCACCCCCGAGGACCTGTCCGTCGGCGCTCGCCACGACTACCAGCTCACCCCGCGGGACGCGGTGGTCCTGCGGGTCAACCACCGTCAGATGGGCGTGGGCGGCGACAACAGCTGGGGCGCGCACACCCACGACGAGTTCAAGCTGCTCGCGGGCCGCGACTACGCGTACACCTACCGGCTGCGTCCGCTCACGCGCGTGAGTGAGGCGATGGAGGCCTCGCGACGGCCGACCGGCACCGCGTAGACCGGGTCGGCGGCGCCGCCTCAGTCGGCGGCGTCGCTGATGCCCAGCCGCAGATGCTCCACGTGGTACACGGCCTGGTCGAGCAGCTCGGCGACATGGTGGTCGTGCAGCGCGTACACCACCGAACGGCCCCGCCGCTCGCCCACGACCAGGCCCAGATTGCGCAGCAGCCGCAGCTGGTGCGAGCAGGCCGACTGCTCCATGCCCACCTCGGCGGCCAACTCCGTGGCCGGCAGCGGACCTTCGCGCAGCCGAGCCAGGATCAGCAGCCGGGAGGGCGTGGACAGGGCCTGGAGCGTGGTGGCGACCTTCGCGACGTTGTCCGCGTCCAGGCGCACGCGCTCGCCGGCGTCCTGCACGGGGGTGACGGCTCCATGACCCATGACGTCATCCTAGCGGCCCCACGCGAACATATGAATGAATCTTCAACTGTACCCGTGGGGCCGTTCCGAGCCGGCACGTCCATGTCGGATTCTCGCCAGCCCCGCGCCGCCCGGTGCCGGATGCTGGAGCCATGCAGATGGGGATGCACACCGACACCGAGCGCTGCGTGCGCGCCGTCCGGTCCAAGGACGCACGCTTCGACGGCTGGTTCTTCACGGCCGTCCTGACCACCGGCATCTACTGCCGTCCCAGCTGCCCGGTGGTGCCGCCCAAACCGGAGAACATGGTCTTCCACCCGAGCGCGGCGGCCTGTCAGCAGGCCGGGTTCCGGGCCTGCAAACGGTGCCGGCCCGACACCAGCCCCGGCTCCCCGGAGTGGAACCAGCGCGCCGACCTCGTGGCCCGTGCCATGCGGCTGATCGCCGACGGGGTCGTCGACCGCGAGGGCGTGCCCGGTCTCGCCGGCCGGCTCGGCTACAGCACCCGGCAGGTCGAGCGGCAGCTCTCCGCCGAGCTGGGCGCGGGCCCGCTCGCGCTCGCCCGCGCGCAACGCGCCCAGACGGCCCGGCTGCTCATCGAGACGACCGCACTGCCCATGGCGCAGATCGCCTTCGCCGCCGGCTTCGCCTCCATCCGGACCTTCAACGACACGGTCCGCGAGGTCTTCGCCCTGCCCCCCGGCGAACTGCGCGCCCGCGCCCCGAAACGGCAGGGCGCGAGCGCCCCCGGCGCCCTGTCGCTGCGGCTGCCGTTCCGAGCCCCGCTCAACCCCGACAACCTCTTCGGCCACCTCGCCGCGACCGCCGTACCCGGCGTGGAGGAGTGGCGCGACGGCTCCTACCGCCGCACCCTGCGCCTCCCGTACGGCCATGGCATCGTGGCCCTCACCCCCGAGCCGGACCACATCGCCTGCCGTCTCACCCTCAGCGACCTGCGCGATCTGACCGTCGCCATCAGCCGCTGCCGCCGGCTGCTCGACCTGGACGCCGACCCCGTCGCGATCGACGACCAGCTCCGCGCGGACCCGGTGCTGGCGCCGCTGGTCGACAAGGCGCCCGGCCGGCGCGTGCCGCGCACCGTCGACGAGGCCGAGTTCGCCGTCCGGGCCGTGCTCGGCCAGCAGGTCTCCACCGCCGCCGCCCGCACCCACGCGGCCCGTCTGGTCAGCGCGTACGGCGAACCGGTCGAGGACCCCGAGGGCGGCCTCACCCACCTCTTCCCGGCCCCCGAGGCGCTCGCGGCGCTCGACCCCGAGACGCTCGCGATGCCGCGCACCCGCCGCACGACCTTCACCACCCTGGTCCGCGCCCTCGCCGACGGGGACCTCCACCTCGGTGTGGAGAGTGACTGGCCCCGCACCCGCGACCGGCTCCTCGCCCTGCCCGGCTTCGGCCCCTGGACGGTGGACGTCATCGCCATGCGCGCCCTCGGCGACCCCGACGCCTTCCTCCCCACCGACCTCGGCATCCGCCGCGCGGCCCGCGAACTGGGCCTGCCGTTCACTCCCGCCGCCCTCACCGCACGCGCCGGGGCCTGGCGCCCCTGGCGGGCCTACGCGGTCCAGTACCTCTGGGCGACCGACAGCCACCCGATCAACTTCCTTCCGGTATAGGGACGTCCGATGAAGCAGCACACCGTGACCGACAGCCCCTACGGCCCCCTCACCCTCGTCGCCGACGACGGTGTCCTGTGCGGCCTGTACATGACCGACCAGCGCCACCGCCCGCCCGAGGAGACCTTCGGAACCCGCGACGACACCCTCTTCGCCGAGACGGAGGAGCAGCTGAAGGCCTACTTCGCGGGCGAGCTGAAGGAGTTCACGGTCGAACTCCGGCTGAACGGCACCCCGTTCCAGCGCACGGTCTGGGACGCACTGCGCCGCATCCCGTACGGCGAGACCCGCACCTACGGTCAGCTGGCCGGCCTCCTCGGCGCCCCCACCGCCTCCCGCGCGGTCGGCCTCGCCAACGGCCGCAATCCCATCGGCGTCATCGTGCCGTGCCATCGGGTGATCGGGGCGAACGGGAGCCTGACGGGCTACGGCGGCGGCCTGGAGCGCAAGCAGCGTCTGCTGGACTTCGAACGCGGAGCCTCGCTCTTCTGACGCCGCGACTCACCTCCCGCGGCTCGTCAAATTTGACTAGACTGGCACCATGCCGGAGAAGACGATCCCGATCCTGCCCTGCCGGACCCTCCAGCCCGTCCTCGACTTCTACACCGCCCTCGGATTCGAGGTGACGTACGAGCAGCGCAGCCCCAACCCGTACGCGGTCGTGGAACGCGGCGGCATCGAGCTGCAGTTCTTCGCCATGAAGCAGTACGAGCCGGCCGCGTCGTTCAGCACCTGCTACGTCCTGACCGACGACGTCGACGGCCTCTACCGGGCGTTCCGGGCGGGGCTGAAGAAGACGTACGGCAGGATCCCCACCCGCGGGCTGCCACGGGTCGGACCGCTCAAGGACATGTCGTACGGCGTGCGGCAGTTCCTCGTGACCGACCCCGGGGGCAACTGCGTCCGCGTCGGGCAGCGCACCGGCGGGGAGCGGCACCACGGGCCCGCCCCCGAGGAGACGTTCGCGCGGGCCCTGCACTTCGCGTCCCTCCTGGCGGATTCCAAGGGGGACCCGGCGGGCGCCGCCAAGGTCGTCGACCGGGCACTGGGCCTGACGGACGAGACGCCGACGCGCCTCCAGCTGCTGCAGCTCCTCGTCCTGCGCGCGGACGTCGCGGCACGGCTCGACGACGAGGACGCGACCGCCACCGCCCTCGCCCGGGCCGCCGCGCTCGACCTCACCCCGGCCGAGCGCGACCTCGGCCGTGACGCGCTCACCCGCCTGGCGGACCTGCGGGGCTCGCTTCGGCCGTGAGGCCGCGCAGCAGCTCCGGCAGCGCCGTGCCGATGGGATCGCGGACGATCTCGTCGGCACGGTCGTCGTACGGGGTCGGCTCGGCGTTGACGATGATCAGACGGGCACCGTGGTCGGCGGCCACACCGGCGAGACCGGCGGCGGGCTGGACCTGAAGGCTCGTGCCGACGGCGACGAAAACCTGGCAGGCCTTGCTGATGGCGGCCGCCTCGCCGAGGACGACGGGGTCGAGCCGCTCACCGAACATCACCGTCGCCGGCTTCAGGATGCCGCCGCACTCCCGGCACGGCGGGTCCTCCTCACCGGCCTCGACCCGGGCCAGCGCGTCCGTCATCGGGCCGCGGGCGTGGCAGCCCGTGCAGACGAAACTCCGCGCCGAGCCGTGCAGTTCGAGCACCTTGCGGGCCGGCATCCCGGCCAGCTGGTGCAGCCCGTCCACGTTCTGCGTGATCACCCGCACCGGCACCCCGGACCGCGCAAGACCGGCCACCGCCCGGTGCGCGGCGTTGGGCTCCGCCCGCAGCGTCCCTGTCTCGCGCCGCATCAGCCAGGAGCGGCGACGGATCTCCGGGTCGCCCATGTAGTACTCGTACGTGACGAGCTTCTCGGCCTCGGGATCCCGCCGCCACAGCCCGTTCGGCCCGCGGTAGTCCGGGATCCCGGAGTCCGTGCTGATGCCGGCACCGGTGAGCAGGGCGACGAGGGGCTTGGCCATGTCACCGAGGGTAGGCCGGGCCACGGGGCGGCGGCGAACGGATATCGGCCAGGACGCCGTGGGGGACGGGGGAGCGGCCGGGGCAGGTCAGAACACCCGGCGGCCGTTCTCCAGCTCCGCCGTGCCCGAGCCGTCCGCCAGGACGTCGAGGGCGGCCAGGACCCGGCCGCTGTGGGCGGCCGACAGGTACTCGGTCAGCTCCTCGCGCGCCACCAGCCGCCAGGACAGCAGCTCCTCCTCCTGGAGGCGGATCGCCTTGAACTCGTCCTCGCTCAGCACCCCACCGTCGTACAGGTACGCCACCAGCGGCGGACGGCCCACGCCCTGCACCCAGTCCACCGTCAGCAGCCGGCCGAGCTCACGGTCGAGTCCGATCTCCTCGGCCGTCTCGCGCCGCGCACCCTGCCGCGGGGTCTCGCCGTCGTCGGACTCGACGGTTCCGCCGGGCAGCACCCAGCCCTCCCGGTAGCTGGGCTCGACGAGCAGCACACGGCCCACGCCGTCCCGGAACAGCACCGCGGAACCGGCCAGGACGCGGGGCAGGGACGCGATGTAGGCGGCGTAGTCAGGAGAGGAGGTCATCGGTGCAGGGTAGTAGCTCCGCGCGCGTCCCGCCTCACCCCTCCGGTCAGGCCGCCTGCTCCGCCAGCCGCAGCGTCCGTTCCGCCAGTTCGCTGATCCGCACCCCGTCGAAGCCGAACACCGCGCTGCGGACCGTGTCCTCCAGCGGGGCCGTCCACTGGCCGGGGATGGCCGCCGCCCCGCCGAACACACCGGCCACCGAACCCGCCGTCGCGCCGTTGGAGTCGGTGTCCAGGCCCCCGCGGACGGTCAGGGCGATGGTGCGGGTGAAGTCACCGTCCCCGTAGAGCAGACCGGCGGTGAGGACGGCCGCGTTCGGGACGGTGTGGATCCACCCCATGCCGGTGGTCTCCTCGGCGACCGTGGTGAGCGTGTCCTCCCAGGACATCCGGGTGTCGTGCAGGGAGACGACCCGGCGTACCGTGCGGGCGAGGCGGCTGCTCGCCGGGATCACGGCCAGGGCCTCGTCGACGGCGTGCCGCACGGTGGGCGCCGTGAACGCCGCCGCGATCAGCGCCGCCGCCCACATCGCCCCGTAGACCCCGTTCCCGGTGTGCGACAGCACCGCGTCCCGCCGGGCGAGCAGCGCCGCGCGGCGCGGGACGCCCGGGCAGGTCCAGCCGAAGATGTCGGCGCGGATGAGGGCGCCGATCCACTCCTGGTACGGGTTGTCGTACGTCGCCGTCAGCGGCGGCTTCAGCCCGCCCGCGAGGTTGCGGTACGCGGCCCGCTCGGCGGTGAAGGTCTGCAGATACGGCAGCCGCAGCAGCCACAGGTCGCCGACCTGCTCGGTGCTGAAGCCGAAGCCGTGGGTCTCCAGCAGGTCGAGGCCGAGGATCGCGTAGTCGACGTCGTCGTCACGGCAGCTGCCGTGGATGCGGCCGCGGACGCACTGGCGCCATTCCGGCCGCAGCTCGAAGCCCTCGTGCTCGCTGATCGGCTCGGGCAGGTAGTCGGTGAGGGGGAGGGCGCCGGCCTGTCTGAGGTAGCGGTCGATGCGGTCGCGGGTCCACACCTCGCCCTGCTCGACCGGTTTGCCGAGCATGTTGCCCGCGATGCGGCCCTGCCAGCCGCCGAGGATGCGGTCGGAGAGCGCCGTTCCGGTGTCGACGAGGGTCATGGTTGAGGTCTACCCGTTTCGGGGCGGTGCTTGCGGCCCCGCGCCCCTGACGGACGTCGGTCCAGGGGGTGGGCAAAGGCTGACGGGCGGGGGCTTTGCCGGTTAAGGTCACAGCGGCGCGACTGGCCTTGACGTGCGTGAGGGCCCGGAGAGCAAGGGGAGTGCAAGTGGCGGACGCTGCAGTGAGCGGCACCCGGAAGGCACAGCGGGTGCTCGTCGCCGCGGACAAGTTCAAGGGGTCGCTGACGGCCGTGGAGGTCGCCGAGCGGGTCGCGGCCGGCCTGCGCCGGGTCCTGCCGGACCTGGCGGTCGAGACACTTCCGGTGGCCGACGGCGGCGACGGGACCGTGGCCGCGGCCGTCGCGGCCGGGTTCGAGCGCCGGGAGGTACGGGTCGCCGGCCCCCTCGGTGACGAGGTGACGGCGGCGTTCGCGCTGCGGGACGGCACCGCGGTCGTGGAGATGGCCGAGGCGAGCGGGCTGCAGCGGCTGCCCGCCGGGGTCTTCGCCCCGCTCACGGCATCCACGTACGGCTCCGGCGAGCTGCTGCGGGCGGCGCTGGACGCGGGCGCCCGCACCATCGTCTTCGGAGTCGGCGGCAGCGCCACCACCGACGGCGGCGCCGGGATGCTGTCGGCGCTCGGCGCCCGGTTCCAGGACGCCGCCGGGAAGCCGGTGCCCCCGGGCGGCGGCGGACTCGCCGAGCTGGCCACCGCCGACCTGTCGGGACTCGACCCGCGTCTCGCCGAGATCGAGCTGGTGCTCGCGAGCGACGTCGACAACCCGCTGACCGGCCCGAAGGGCGCCCCCGCGGTCTACGGCCCGCAGAAGGGCGCCTCACCCGAGGACGTGGCGGCCCTGGACGCCGCCCTCGCGCACTTCGCGAAGGTGCTCCAGGGCCCGGCCGGCGCGAAAGCCGCCGACTACGCGGCGTCGCCGGGCGCGGGCGCGGCGGGCGGCATCGGCTACGGCGCCCTGCTGCTCGGCGCCCGGTTCCGCCCCGGTATCGAGGTCATGCTCGACGTCCTGGGCTTCGCACCCGCCCTGGACCGCGCCGACCTGGTCATCACCGGCGAGGGCTCCCTCGACGAGCAGACCCTGCACGGCAAGGCCCCCGCGGGCGTCGCCGCCGCGGCCCGCGCCGCGGACAAGGACGTCGTGGCGGTCTGCGGCCGCCTCGCCCTGCCGCCCCAGGTGCTCGGCCGCGCCGGTTTCCGCCGGGCCTACCCCCTGACGGACGCCGAGCCGGACGTGGCCAAGTGCATCGCCGAGGCGGGCCCGATCCTGGAACGGGTCGCGGAACGCATCGCCAGGGACTTCCTCACCTGATCCGGGCGGCTCCCGCCGCCGCAGGCACGCGAAGGCCCGGCCATGAGAAAGGCCCCGAGCGCTCAGCTCGGGGCCTTCATCGTCGTACGGTCGCTACGGCAGCTGCGCCGCCCGCGCCTCGCGGCGGTTGTCGCGGAAGTTGTTCACCCGGCGAGCCGTCGCGAACAGCGGGATCACCGCCCCCGTGACCAGCTGGAGCGCGCACCCCGTCTGCAGGAGGAGCTGTCCGCCGGGCGCGCCGAAGGCCCAGGCCGCCAGCAGACCCATGGACAGGACGATCCAGATCAGCATCGCCACCGCGAGCCAGCCGCGGGGCTTCGGGTACTCGACCCGGCTCACCATCAGCCACGCCGTCCCCACGATCGCCAGCAGCGTGGCCTCGAACGGCAGCTCCAGCAGCACGATCGCGACCACCGTCAGCGCACCGAACGGCGAGGGCATGCCCTGGAACGTGCCGTCCTTCACCGTCACGCACGAGAACCGCGCGAGCCGTAGCACCACCGCCAGCAGCACCACGATCGCCCCGACCGCCGCCACCCGCTGGTGGGCGTCGTTCGCGACCATGCCGTAGACCAGCACGAAGTACGCCGGTGCCAGGCCGAAGCTGATCAGGTCGGACAGGTTGTCCAGCTCCGCGCCCATGGGGGAGGAACGCAGCTTGCGCGCCACCAGGCCGTCGAAGAGGTCGAAGACCGCCGCGCAGAGCATGAGGATGACCGCCGTGGCCGCGCTGTGGCGGGCCATGCCGGTCTCCTGGCTGCCCGTGAGGTGCGGGATCAGGATGCCGGTGGTGGTGAAGTACACCGCCATGAAGCCGCACGTGGCGTTGCCGAGGGTCAGGGTGTCCGCTATCGACAGGCGGAGGGAGAGGGGCATCTCCTCTTCCTCGTCGACCTCGTCGGCCTCCGGGACCCAGCCGGCCTTGGTATCAGGATCAATCACGGTCAATGCGAGTCACCCCAGCCACCGTCTTCTGACCGACCTCGACCGCGACCTCCACGCCCTCGGGCAGGTAGAGGTCGACACGCGAGCCGAAGCGGATCAGGCCGATCCGCTCGCCCTGCTCCACCTTCGTGCCCTGGGGCAGGTAGGGGACGATGCGGCGGGCGACCGCGCCGGCGATCTGGATCATCTCGATGTCGCCGAGCTCGGTGTCGAAGTGCCAGACGACCCGCTCGTTGTTCTCGCTCTCCTTGTTGAAGGCGGGAACGAAGCCACCGGGGATGTGCTCGACCGACGTCACGGTGCCGGCCAGCGGGGCGCGGTTCACGTGGACGTTGAGCGGGCTCATGAAGATCGCGACGCGGGTGCGGCCGTCCTTCCACGGCATGATGCTCTGCACCACACCGTCGGCGGGCGAGATGACCCGGCCCTGGGTGATCTCGCGCTCGGGGTCGCGGAAGAACCACAGCATTCCCGCCGCGAGCGCGGTGGCGGGAACGGCGACGGCCTTGGCGGCGCCGGAGCGGCGCGCACGGGCCAGGCTGAGGGCTGCGGTGGCGACGGTCGGAAGGAGCCACGGCGATGCTCCGCGCGCGAGGCGTACGCCGGCCCGGCTGTCGCGAGGTGCAGAGGTTTGGCTGTGGGGCATGGATGACCTTCGTAGCGGAGATGATGCCGCACTCTGACGGGGGACGGCGGCTTTCCGGCGATCGTAGCGGCTCGGGGCCGTAACTGGGTAAGCCAGGCAGCCGAGTCGGCGGCAGAAGAGTGCTGACGGGGTGTGATCTTCTTCTCCAAGAAAACACCCCGTATCCGGACATCTATCCCTGGAATCGATACTCTTCGAGCAGCCGCCTGCCGATGATCATTTTCTGGATCTCGGCGGTACCTTCACCGATGAGCAGCATGGGAGCCTCGCGGTAGAGGCGCTCGATCTCGTACTCCTTGGAGAAGCCGTACCCTCCGTGGATCCGGAAGGCGTCTTCCACGACCTCCTTGCAGTACTCGGAGGCGAGGTACTTCGCCATCCCGGCCTCCAGGTCGTTTCGCTCCCCGGAGTCCTTTTTGCGTGCTGCGTTCACCATCATCGCATGGGCGGCCTCGACCTTGGTAGCCATCTCGGCCAGCTTGAACTGGATCGCCTGGTGCTGGGCGATCGCCTTCCCGAAGGTGTGGCGCTGCTGCGCGTACTGGACGCCCAGTTCGAACGCACGCTGAGCGACGCCACAGCCACGCGCCGCCACGTTGACGCGGCCGACCTCCACGCCGTCCATCATCTGGTAGAAACCACGGCCGGTGACCCCGCCGAGCACCCGATTCGCAGGAATCCGCAGGCCATCCATGATGAGCTCGGTGGTGTCGACCCCCTTGTACCCCATCTTGTCGATCTTGCCGGGGATCGTGAGGCCGGGCCGGACCTCGCCGAAACCGGGCTCCTTCTCGACGAGGAAGGTGGTCATCGACTTGTGGGGCGCGGTGCCCTCGGGGTGACCTTCGTCACTTCTGACCAGAACGGCCACCAGAGACGACGTTCCGCCGTTCGTCAGCCACATCTTCTGGCCGTTGAGGACGTACTCCTCGCCGTCCTTCACCGCCTTCGACGTGATCGCCGACACGTCCGAGCCGAGGCCCGGCTCCGACATCGAGAAAGCGCCCCGGATGTCGCCGGCCGCCATCCTCGGCAGGAAGTGGTCCTTCTGCTCCTGCGTGCCGTGCTGCTTGAGCATGTACGCCACGATGAAGTGGGTGTTGATGATGCCGGACACCGACATCCAGCCGCGGGCGATCTCCTCCACGCACAGCGCGTAGGTCAGGAGCGACTCGCCCAGACCCCCGTACTCCTCGGGGATCATCAGGCCGAACAGGCCCAACTCCTTCAGTCCGTCGACGATCTGCTGCGGGTACTCGTCGCGGTGCTCCAGCTCCGTGGCGACCGGGATGATCTCCTTGTCCACGAAGTCCCGGACGGTGGACAGGATCTCCTGCTGGACGTCCGTCAGACCGGCGGTCTGGGCGAGTCGCGCCATGGCTACTTCTCCTGCTCCCTGAGCTCGGGGCGGCCGGGCTGCTCGCCGCCGCGCTCCTTGATGTACGTCTCGGTCGGCACCATCACCTTGCGGCGGAACACGCAGACCAGCGTGCCGTCCTGCTTGTAGCCCTTGGTCTCGACGTAGACGATGCCGCGGTCGTTCTTCGACTTCGACGGCCACTTGTCGAGCACCGTCGTCTGGCCGTAGATCGTGTCGCCGTGGAAGGTCGGCGCCACGTGCTTCAGCGACTCGATCTCCAGGTTGGCGATCGCCTTGCCGGAGATGTCCGGTACGGACATGCCGAGCAGCAGCGAGTAGATGTAGTTGCCCACGACGACGTTCTTGCCGAAGTCGGTCGTCTTCTCCGCATAGTTCGTGTCCATGTGGAGCGGGTGGTGGTTCATGGTGAGGAGACAGAACAGGTGGTCGTCGTACTCCGTGACCGTCTTGCCCGGCCAGTGCTTGTACGTCGCCCCGACCTCGAACTCCTCGTAGGTGCGTCCGAACTGCATCGCGCTCAGCCCTCCGGGATCTCGAACTTGCTGGTGCGCTGCATGCCGGCGGCGCGGCCCTTGCCGGAGATGACGAGCGCCATCTTGCGGCTGGCCTCGTCGATCATCTCGTCGCCGAGCATCGCGGAGCCCTTCTTGCCGCCCGCCTCGGACGTGTAGTAGTCGTACGCGTCCAGGATCAGCTCGGCGTGGTCGTAGTCCTCCTGGGACGGCGAGAAGATCTCGTTGGACGCCTCGACCTGGCCCGGGTGCAGCACCCACTTGCCGTCGAAGCCGAGGGCGGCGGCGCGCTGGGCGACCTCGCGGTAGCCGTCGATGTTGCGGATCTGCAGGTAGGGGCCGTCGATCGCCTGGAGGTTGTTGGCGCGGGCGGCCATCAGGATCTTCATCAGGATGTAGTGGTAGGCGTCCGCCGGGTAGCCGGGCGGCTGCTCGCCCACGACCAGCGACTTCATGTTGATCGACGCCATGAAGTCGGCCGGGCCGAAGATGATCGTCTCGACGCGCTGGGAGGCCGTCGCGATCTCGTTGACGTTGTTCAGGCCCTGCGCGTTCTCGATCTGCGCCTCGATGCCGATCTTGCCGACCTCGAAGCCCATCGTCTTCTCGATCTGGGTAAGGAGGAGGTCGAGAGCAACGATCTGCTCGGCCGTCTGCACCTTCGGCAGCATGATGCAGTCGAGGTTCTGGCCGGCGCCCTCGACGACCGTGACGACATCGCGGTACGTCCACTCGGTCGTCCAGTCGTTGACGCGCACGACCCGCGTCTTGCCCGTCCAGTCGCCCTCGTTGAGGAACTTCACGATGGTGTGCCGCGCCTCGGGCTTGGCGAGCGGGGCGCACGCGTCCTCCAGGTCGAGGAAGACCTGGTCGGCCGGGAGGCCCTGGGCCTTCTCCAGGAAGCGCGGGTTCGAGCCCGGTACCGCCAGGCAGGAACGCCGGGGGCGAAGGCGGTTGACCGTGGTCATGCGGGGACCTCCAGGGGGTCGAGCTTGTTCGCTTTCCGGATCTCGTCGACGATGCGGCCGATGATTCCGGTGATGTCGAAGTCCTTCGGGGTGAAGACCGCGGCCACTCCGGCTGCCCTGAGCTGCTCGGCATCACCGTTCGGGATGATGCCACCGGCGATCACCGGTATATCTGTGGCACCCGCCACACGGAGCCGTTCGAGGACGTCCGGCACCAGCTGGGCGTGCGAGCCGGACAGGATGGACAGGCCGACCGCGTGCACGTCCTCGGCGAGGGCCGCGTCCACGATCTGCTCGGGCGTCAGCCGGATGCCCTGGTAGACCACCTCGAAGCCGGCGTCCCGCGCACGGACCGCGATCTGCTCGGCGCCGTTGGAGTGCCCGTCCAGGCCCGGCTTGCCGACCAGGAAGCGCAGCTTGCCGACGCCCAGGTCCTTGGCCGTCAGGTCCACCTTGCGGCGCACCAGGGCGAGCGTGCTGCCCTCCTCGACGGGGACGGCCACCGGCGCCGAGGAGACGCCCGTGGGCGCCCGGAACTCGCCGAACACCTCGCGCAGGGCCCCAGCCCACTCGCCGGTCGTGGCGCCGGCGCGGGCGCACTCCAGGGTGGCCTCCATGAGGTTCTCGTTGCCGCGCGCGGCCTCCTTCAGCCGCTCCAGCGCCTTGCAGGGCCGCGGGTGGTTGAACGGCGGCTGGTAGCGGCTGTCGCGCCACTGCTGGAGCGCCGCGATGACCCGGGCCTCGACCGCCGGGTCCACCGTCTGGATCGCGGTGTCCAGGTCGGCGGTCAGCGGGTTCGGCTCGGTGCCCTCGAACATGTTGACGCCGATGATCTTCTCCTGGCCGGACTCGATCCGGCCCCGGCGCTCGGCGTGCGAGGCGACCAGCTGCGACTTGAGGTAGCCGGACTCGACGGCCGCCATCGCGCCGCCCATCTCCTGGATGCGGTCGATCTCGGCGAACGACGCCTCGACCAGCTCGTCCACCTTCGCCTCGATCACCTTCGATCCCTCGAAGATGTCCTCGTACTCCAGCAGGTCGCTCTCGTACGCCAGCACCTGCTGGATGCGCAGCGACCACTGCTGGTCCCAGGGGCGGGGGAGGCCGAGCGCCTCGTTCCAGGCGGGCAGCTGCACGGCGCGCGCGCGGGCGTCCTTGGAGAGGGTGACGGCCAGCATCTCCAGGACGATCCGCTGGACGTTGTTCTCCGGCTGCGCCTCCGTCAGGCCCAGGGAGTTGACCTGGACGCCGTAGCGGAAGCGGCGCTGCTTGGGGTTCTCGATGCCGTACCGCTCGCGGGTGATGCGGTCCCAGATGCGGCCGAACGCCCGCATCTTGCACATCTCCTCGACGAAGCGGACGCCCGCGTTCACGAAGAACGAGATGCGTGCCACGACATCGCCCATGCGCTCCTGCGGCACCTGGCCGGAGTCGCGCACGGCGTCGAGGACGGCGATCGCGGTGGACATCGCGTACGCGATCTCCTGCACCGGCGTGGCGCCCGCCTCCTGCAGGTGGTAGCTGCAGATGTTGATCGGGTTCCACTTCGGGATGTGGGAGACCGTGTACGCGATCATGTCCGTCGTCAGGCGGAGGCTCGGCCCCGGTGGGAAGACGTGCGTCCCGCGGGACAGGTACTCCTTGACGATGTCGTTCTGGGTCGTGCCCTGGAGCTTGGTGATGTCCGCGCCCTGCTCCTCTGCGACGACCTGGTAGAGCGCCAGCAGCCACATGGCGGTGGCGTTGATCGTCATCGAGGTGTTCATCTGCTCCAGGGGGATGTCCTGGAACAGCCGGCGCATGTCACCGACGTGCGCGATCGGCACGCCGACCCGGCCGACCTCGCCGCGGGCGAGGATGTGGTCGGAGTCGTAGCCGGTCTGCGTCGGCAGGTCGAACGCCACCGACAGACCCGTCTGGCCCTTGGCGAGGTTGCGCCGGTACAGCTCGTTGGACGCCTCGGCCGTGGAGTGACCGGCGTACGTGCGCATGAGCCACGGCCGGTCCTTCTCCCGCTGCGCTTCGGCGGGCTGACGCTCAGTCATCTATGACCCCGGGTGTCTCAGATGTTGCGGAAGCGGTTGATGGCGTCGATGTGCTTGGCGCGCTTCTCGTGATCGCGCACGCCCAGGCCCTCCTCGGGGGACATGCACAGCACGCCGACCTTGCCCTGGTGCAGGTTGCGGTGCACGTCGTAGGCGGCCTGGCCGGTGTCCTCCAGCGAGTACACCTTGGACAGGGTCGGGTGGATCTTGCCCTTGGCGATGAGCCGGTTGGCCTCCCAGGCCTCGCGGTAGTTGGCGAAGTGGGAGCCGATGATCCGCTTCAGCGACATCCACAGGTAGCGGTTGTCGTACTCGTGCATGTAGCCCGAGGTCGAGGCGCAGGTGGTGATGGTGCCGCCCTTGCGGGTGACGTAGACGGACGCGCCGAAGGTCTCGCGGCCGGGGTGCTCGAAGACGATGTCGATGTCCTCGCCGCCGGTGAACTCGCGGATGCGCTTGCCGAAGCGCTTCCACTCCTTGGGGTCCTGGGTGTTCTCGTCCTTCCAGAACTTGTAGCCCTCGGCGTTGCGGTCGATGATCGCCTCGGCGCCCATCGAGCGGCAGATGTCCGCCTTCTGCTCGCTGGAGACGACGCAGATCGGGTTGGCGCCGCCGGCCAGCGCGAACTGGGTGGCGTACGAGCCGAGTCCGCCGCTCGCGCCCCAGATGAGCACGTTGTCGCCCTGCTTCATGCCGGCGCCGTTGCGGGAGACCAGCTGCCGGTAGGCGGTGGAGTTCACCAGACCCGGTGCGGCGGCCTCCTCCCAGCTGAGGTGGTCGGGCTTAGGCATCAGCTGGTTGGACTTGACCAGCGCGATCTCGGCGAGGCCGCCGAAGTTGGTCTCGAAGCCCCAGATGCGCTGCTCGGGGTCGAGCATCGTGTCGTTGTGGCCGTCGCTGGACTCCAGCTCGACGGAGAGGCAGTGCGCGACGACCTCGTCGCCGGGCCGCCAGGCGTTGACGCCCGGGCCGGTGCGCAGGACGACGCCCGCGAGGTCGGAGCCGATGATGTGGTACGGCAGGTCGTGGCGCTTGGTGAGCTCGCTGAGCCGGCCGTAGCGCTCCAGGAAGCCGAACGTCGACAGCGGCTCGAAGATCGACGTCCACACCGAGTTGTAGTTGACCGACGAGGCCATGACGGCCACCAGGGCCTCGCCCGGGCCGAGCTCGGGCAGCGGCACCTCGTCCAGGTGGATCGACTTGCGGGGGTCCTTGTCGCGGGTCGCGAGGCCCGCGAACATCTCCGTCTCGTCCTTGTGCACGGTGATCGCGCGGTACGACTCGGGGAGCGGGAGGGCGGCGAAGTCCTCCGACGTGGAGTCGGGCGACTGGATCGCGGCCAGGATGTCCTTAACGGTCACGGTGTTGCCTCCGGCGGTGAGCGCCCTGAGGGAGGGGCGCCGATGGTTACGTCGGTGCTGCTGAGGGTTGAGGGTGTGCCGTCGGTTCGGCGGTGGTGCTGTTCGGCAGCGCTGGGTGGCGCGGGAGGTTGCCTGTGACGCAGGCGCCCGGGCGAGCAGGCGGGTGAGCTTGCTGGGACGTCGCCCGGACCTCTTCAACGTATGACACCGCGTGTCACCCCGCAAGGCACTGAGTGCCAGAACTTGGCCTCAGATGAAATCTTTACGTAACAAATGAGCGATGATCGATCGAACGGGCCCTCCAGGAGCCTGCAAAACGGCCCCTGACATGCCAAAACGGCCACCCCGCAGGGTGGCCGTCATCACAGTGGCGAAAGCCGCTCAGAGCCTGCCGAAGGGCTGTTCAGCGCTCCTTGAGCGCCTGCTCGATCGTCCGCATGACCTCGTCCAGCGGCGCGTCGGTGCGGGCGACCGTCACCAGCACCTCGCCCTGCGCCGAGGCCGTGGCCACGGCCGGCTGCGCGTCCGTGGAGCGCCCGGCCCCGATGCCCGTGCCGAAGGTCTTCCGCACGATCGCGAAGGCGTGGTCCAGCTGCGCCTCCACGTCCCCCTGGGCACCCGCGCGCAGCCAGCGCCGCAGCACATGGTTGTGGGCCGTGACCACGGCCGACGCGGCGACCTCCGCCAGCAGCGGGTCGTCGTTGGCGTCGTCGGCGTGCGCGCGCTCGTCGAAGTGGCCGAGGAGATAGCGGGTGAAGAGGCGCTCGTAGCGGGCCACCGACGCGATCTCCGCCTCGCGCAGGGTGGGAACCTCGCGCGTCAGCTTGTAGCGGGCGACCGAGATCTCCGGCCGGGCCGCGTACATCCTCATGACTTCCTTGATGCCGCGGCACACGGTGTCGAGCGGGTGCTCGTGCGCGGGGGCGGCGTTGAGCACCGCCTCGGCGCGGATCAGGGTGTCGTCGTGGTCGGGGAAGATCGCCTCTTCCTTGGAGCGGAAGTGGCGGAAGAAGGTGCGGCGGGCGACCCCGGCCTGGGCCGCGATCTCGTCGACGGTGGTCGCCTCGTACCCCTTCGTCGCGAACAGCTCCATCGCGGCGGCCGCCAGTTCCCGGCGCATCTTGAGCCGCTGGGCGGCGGCGCGAGAGCCGGCGGCACTCTCCGGCGCGTCGGTCGCGGCTGGTGTACGTGAGGACTTGGCGGGCTGGGGCATGCCCTGAACGTACTGCATGTGCGCAGCTCGCTGCGCATGGCCTGGTTCGTGGAACCGGTCCGTGCCGAGCAGGCCGCCCCACTCGGCACCGGACCGGAACCAGTCGCCGGGACGCTCAGCGCTTGGCATATTCGCGGAAGCCACGGCCGGTCTTGCGGCCGAGGCAGCCCGCGGCCACCAGGTGCTCCAGCAGCGGCGCCGGAGCGAGCCCCGGGTCGCGGAACTCGCGGTGCAGGACCTTCTCGATGGCGAGCGAGACGTCCAGTCCGACGACGTCCAGCAGCTCGAAGGGGCCCATCGGGTAGCCGCCGCCCAGCCTCATCGCCGCGTCGATGTCGTCGAGCGTCGCGTAGTGCTCCTGCACCATCTTGATCGCGTTGTTGAGGTACGGGAACAGCAGCGCGTTCACGATGAAGCCCGCGCGGTCGCCGCAGTCGACCGGGTGCTTCCTGATCCGGCCGCACACCTCGCGGACCGTCGCGTGGACGTCGTCGGCCGTCAGCACCGTCCGGACCACCTCGACCAGCTTCATGGCCGGCGCCGGGTTGAAGAAGTGCATGCCGATCACGTCCTGCGGGCGCGAGGTGGCCCGGGCGCAGGCGACGACCGGCAGCGACGAGGTGGTGGTGGCCAGGATCGCGCCCGGCTTGCAGACCTTGTCCAGGGCCGCGAACAGCTGCCGCTTGACCTCCAGGTCCTCGGCGACGGCCTCAACGGCCAGGTCGACACCGGCGAAGTCGTCGTAGGTGCCCGTGGCGGTGATGCGGTCCAGGGTCTCGGCGGCGGCCTCCGCGGTCATCCGGCCCTTGTCGACCGAGCGGCTCAGGGACTTGCCGATCCGGGCCTTCGCGGTCTGCGCCTTCTCCGCGCTGCGTGCGGCCAGGACCACCGCGTACCCGGCCTTGGCGAAGACCTCGGCGATCCCGGAGGCCATGGTGCCCGAGCCCGCGACACCGACCGAGCTGATCTCCCGCCCGGGGGCGAGGTCACCGCCCTCCGCCGGGGTCAGCGCGTCCCGAACGACCACCGCGCTGCCCGGCGCCTCGTACGTGTAGAAGCCGCGCCCCGCCTTGCGGCCGGTCAGGCCCGCCTCGCTGAGCTGCTTGAGGATCGGGGCCGGTGCGTGCAGCCGGTCGCGGGACTCGGCGTACATGGCGTCCAGGACCGTACGGGCGGTGTCGACGCCGATCAGGTCGAGCAGCGCCAGCGGACCCATGGGCAGTCCGCAGCCCAGCCGCATCGCGGCGTCGATGTCCTCGCGGGAGGCGTACTTGGCCTCGTACATCGCGGCGGCCTGGTTGAGGTAGCCGAACAGCAGGCCGTCCGCGACGAAACCGGGACGGTCGCCGACCGCGACGGGCTCCTTGCCCAGGTCCAGCGCGAGGTCGGTGACCGCCGTGACGGCCGCCGGCGCGGTCAGCACCGAGGAGACGACCTCGACCAGCTTCATGGCCGGGGCGGGGTTGAAGAAGTGCAGGCCCAGCACCCGCTCGGGGCGGGACGACTCGGCGGCCAGCCGGGTCACGGACAGGGCGTTGGTGCCGGTCGCCAGGATGGTCTCCGGGCGCACGATCCCGTCCAGTTCCCGGAAGATCTGCTGCTTGACCTCGTACGACTCCGGGGCCACCTCGATGACCAGGTCGGCGTCGGCCGCAGTGCGCAGGTCGGCGGAGGTGCGGACACGGCCGAGGACCCCGGCGCGCTCCTGCTCGGTCAGCCGGCCGCGCTCGACGCCACGAGCCGTGGATGCCTCCAGGGCGGCGACGCACTTGGCGGCCTGGGCCTCGCTGATGTCGATGCCGATGACCGTGCGGCCGGCCTTGGCGAGGACCTCGGCGATGCCGGTGCCCATCGTGCCGAGGCCGACGACGGCGACGGTCTGCAGCGGGGACTGGGACGGGTCGGAAAGGGGAGTGGCCATCGCGGGACTCCAGGATGAGGGTGACGACGGGGAACGCGCTCCGGGTGCGCCGGAGGCGGCCCGGCAGGGGCCGGACCACGGGCGCACCGGGTGCGTGATGAAGTGCGGGTGCTGGCCGGGCTGCGAAGCGCACACGCCCGGTGCCGCTCGGCGGGCGTGCACACGCCCGGGGCGAAACGGCGTTCCGACCGGCCCTGTCCCGGGGCCGAGCCGTACTGCGGTACCTGAGGCACCGAACCGACTGCTCTCACGACAGCCGCGTCACCAGACCGCCGTGAGGAATGCGAGTGGGTAACTCGCTCGTCTGAGCTTAACTGGCGGGTAACGAGCACGCCAGCCCTCGTCTTTGTGATGTACGTCCCGCACGGACCGCGCCGCACTTAACCTCTGTGGCATGAGCGAAGAGTTGCGATCACTCACGGAGCGCTTACGGCAGGAGTCCGGGGCGCCGCCCGCGTTCGAGCGGCTCGTGGCGACCGACGACCTCGACACCCTGGCGGCGGTGCTGACGGAACCCGGGCAGCACCTGTGGGCGAGGGAACTGGCCGCGTTCCGGCTGGGGCTCGCGCGGGACCGGCGGGCCTTCGAGGCTCTGGTGCTGCTGCTCAACCACCGTGACCCCCCGCGCTGCGCCTCCGCCGCCCACGCCCTGGCCCGGCTCGGCGACCCGCGGACCGCCCGGGCGGCCGCCGCCCTCGCCACCAACGAGCTGCGCGTCGCCTACGCCCTGCAGCCGGTGCGGCTCCTGGTCGAGCTGCGCGCCCCCGAGGCGGTGCCCGCGCTGATCACCACACTCCAGCGGCGCCTGCGCCCGCACGATCCGTACCGCCGTGTGGCCCTCGCCTGCGTGGACGGGCTCGGTGCGCTGGGCGACACCCGGGCCCGGCCCGTGCTGAACGAGGCGCTCGCGCATCCGGTGCTGGCCGAGGCGGCGGTGCGGGCGCTGGGGCGGATCCCGAAGCAGCGGTGAGGTCAGCGGGGGAGTGTCCTGGCGTACCGCACCTCCGGGACCGTGACCCCGTCCACCTCGAAGGGCTCCTCGGCGCCGTCCGCCCGGAAGCCGGCCCGCTCGTAGAAGCGGCGGGCCCGGTCGTTCCCCTTGAGCACCCACAGGAGGACACGGCCGTGGCCCGCGGCCGCGCAGCCCGCGACGGCCCGGGCGAGCAGTGCCCGCCCCGCGCCCTGCCCCACATGCCGTGGATGGACGTAGATGGCGTACAACTCGGCGTCACTCGTGAGGACTTCGCCCTCCCGGTACGGGCCGTGGCACGCCCAGCCCACGAGCTCGCCGCCGGCGTCCTCGGCGACCAGGTTCACCACACTGCCGTCGCCCTGCGTGAGGCGGGTGCGACGGCGCTCGGCGTCCTCCTCGACGCTGAGCCCGTCCAGGTACGACTGCGGGATCAGTCCCTGGTAGGCGCTGCGCCAGCCGCCGACGCGGATCTCCGCGACGCGGTCGCAGTCGGCGAGTGTCATCTCGCGTATCCGCAGCCCGCTCATGGCGCGACCACCGCGAACGCCTCGACCTCCATGAGGAACTCCGGCCGGACCAGCGCCGCGACCTGTACCGCCGACGCGGCCGGCAGCCGGTCGTCGGGTATGTACCGGGCGCGGGCACCGCGCAGGGCCGGCAAATGGGCCATGTCCGTGACGTAGTAGGTGAGTTTGAGGACGTCGTCGAAGGTCGCACCGGCGGCCGCCAGGCAGCGCCGGAGGTTTTCGAAGACCTGGCCGGCCTGCGCCGCCGGGTCGCCCTCGCCGACCAGCCGCCCCTGCTCGTCGAGGGCGAGCTGACCGGCGATCGCCACGAAGCGGCCGGTGCCCAGGACGACATGGCTGTACTGGGGCGCGGCGGCGACGCCGTCGGGGGCGGGGATCCTCGTCAGCTCACTCATGGGTCCATGGTGGACCATGGCACCGACAGCGCCCGCCGCCCCCGACAGGTCGTCAGCCGCTCAGTGACGGAAGCCGAGCAGGCCGTGCAGCGCCGAGCCGTTCGAGGAGGCCTTGGCCGCCTTGGCGGTCGCCGCCGCGGGCTCGGGGTCGGGCAGCGCCTCGCACACCGCGTCCGCCTCGCCGTGGCCGCGCGGCACGGTGCCGTCCGTCAGGTACGCCGCCAGGTGGTTGTCCAGGCAGGCGTTGCCGCTCAGCGTGACGCCGTGGTTGCCGCCGCCCTCCTCGACCACCAGGCTGGAACGGGCCAGCAGACGGTGCGCGGTGACAGCTCCCTCGTACGGGGTGGCCGCGTCACCGGTCGCCTGGAACAGCAGGGCCGGCGGCAGCTTGCCGTTGGCCACGTTCACCGGGCGCAGCGAGTCCGTCGGCCAGAACGCGCACGGTGCGTTGTACCAGGCGTTGCTCCAGGTCATGAACGGCGCCTTGGCGTACACCGCCCAGTTGTCCTTGCGCCACTGCCGCCAGTCGCGCGGCCAGTGGGCGTCCCGGCACTGCACCGAGGTGTAGACGCTGTAACCGTTGTCACCGGAGGCGTCGACCGCGCCGAAGTTCTCGTACGCCTCGACCAGCGGCTCGGAGTCCTCGTCGTTCACGTACGCCGCGAACGCCTCCGCCAGGCTCGGCCAGTAGCCGTTGTAGTAGCCGCCCGGGATGAACGTGTCCTCCAGCTCTGAGGCGCCCACCGTGCCGCCCGCCGGTTTCCTCGCGAGGGCCGCGCGCATCGCGTACCACTTGGCCTCGATCCGCTCCGGATCGGTGCCCAGCCCGTACGTCGCGTCGTTCTTGGCGACCCACGCCAGGAAGGCGCGGTGACGGTCGTTGAAGGCCACGTCCTGGTTGAGGTTGGCCTCGTACCAGACGTCGGTCGGGTCGACCACGGAGTCCAGGACCAGGCGCCGGACCCGCTCCGGGAAGAACGTGGCGTAGACCGCGCCCAGGTAGGTGCCGTACGAATAGCCGAAGTAGTTGATCTTCTTCGCGCCCAAGGCCTGCCGGATCGCGTCCATGTCGCGCACGGCGCTGGTGGTGTTGATGTACGGCAGGACGTGCCCGTACTTCCTGCCGCACGCGGCGGCGAAGGATCTGGCGCGGTCGAGGTTGGCCTTCTCGATCGCGGGCGTCGTCGGCAGGGAGTCCGGGCGGACCGGGGCGAAGCGGCCCGGCCCGCAGTCCAGGGCGGGCTTGCTCGACCCCACCCCGCGCGGGTCGAAGCCGATGACGTCGTACTGGGCCGCGACCTTCGCGGGCAGGGACGACGCGACGAATCCGGCGAGCGTCAGCCCGCTGCCGCCGGGGCCGCCGGGGTTGACCAGCAGCGGGCCCTGGTAGGTCCGCGCGGTGTGCGGGACGCGCGACAGGGCGAGGGTGATCTTCTCCCCCTCCGGCCTGCTGTGGTCGAGGGGCACCTTCAGGGACGCGCACTGGAGCGTCGGGTACTTGTCGGTGGCGCAGCTCTTCCAGGTGAGCTTCGGGGTCTGGACGGTGTTCGCGGGGCCGGGTGCGCTCGCCTCGGCGGGAACGGCCGTGAAGGTGCCGGCCATGACGACGGCGGCGCCGCAGAGCGCGGCTGCGCGTTTTCTCATGGAGTCCTCCCAGGACGGCGGGATGGAGGACCGCGAGGGTCGCCGTCCTCGCGGCATCGTCCCGGAAGGTGGTCCCGGAAGAACTCATTCCGTAATGCTCATGACCCGATTGGATCTTCGGATGCGCTCGAATGCTCGTAATAGGGCAGGTTCCGAACCGTCTCAGAGCAGCGTGAGCTGGGTCGGCCCCGTGACCGGCGGCTCCTCGGCCGGCTCGGCGGGCCGGATGCGCCGCGGCATCCCCGCGCGCGTGGGACCGATGCCGTACTCCTCGGCCAGTTCGTGCACCTGACGGGTGATCCGCCGTTGGTACCACTTCGGGGCGTAGGAGCCCTCCGCGTAGAACCGCTCGTAACGGGCCACCAGATACGGATGGTGCTGCCCCAGCCAGGCCATGAACCACTCGCGGGCGCCCGGCCGCAGATGCAGCACCAGCGGTGTCACGGACGTGGCACCGCAGGCGGCGATCGCCCGCACCGTCGCGCGGAGTTGGGCGGGCGAGTCGCTCAGGAACGGGATCACCGGCGCCATCAGCACCCCGCAGCCGATGCCGTGCTCGGCCAGGGTGCGCACCACGTCGAGGCGCCGCTCGGGCGCGGGCGTGCCCGGCTCGACGGTGCGCCACAGCTCCTGGTCGGTGAAACCGACCGACACGGAGATGCCGACGTCGGTCACCTGTGCCGCCTGCTCGATCAGTTCGAGGTCGCGCAGGATGAGCGTGCCCTTGGTGAGGATCGAGAAGGGGTTGGCGTGGTCGCGCAGCGCCGCGATGATGCCCGGCATCAGCCGGTAGCGGCCCTCGGCGCGCTGGTAGCAGTCGACGTTGGTGCCCATCGCGATGTGCTCGCCCTGCCAGCGGCGCGAGCCGAGCTGCCGGCGCAGCAGCTCCGGCGCGTTGGTCTTCACCACGATCTGGCTGTCGAAGCCGAGGCCCGTGTCGAGGTCCAGGTAGCTGTGCGTCTTGCGCGCGAAGCAGTACACGCACGCGTGCGAGCAGCCCCGATAGGGGTTGACCGTCCACTGGAACGACATCCGCGAGACCGCCGGCACCCGGTTGATGATCGAGCGGGCCCGGATCTCGTGGAAGGTGATCCCGCGGAACTCCGGCGTGTCGAAGGTTCGCGTGGTCACCGCGTCCGCGCCGAACAGCGCGGCATCGGCCCGGCCGTGTTCGGAGTCCGATGTGAGGTTCTCCCAGCGCATGACGCCTCCTCGGTAGCACTGACCACAGAATAGAACACATGTTCCCTTGATCGTGCGAGGGTGTTTTCCGAACGCGTTCGACCGATTCGGCCACCCCGATTTGGGGGGCCGGGCGGCGGGGTGGTTGGCTTGCCCCGACCCCCGAGCAACCAGGTCCTGGAGGAAAGCGATGGCGCAGGTCGAAGCCACTACGGAGCGGATCGTCGCGGCGGACGCGGAGACGGTGTTCGACGCCCTCGCCGACTACAACGGCACGCGCGCGAAGCTGCTGCCCGAGCAGTTCAGCGAGTACGAGGTCCGGGAGGGCGGGGACGGCGAGGGCACCCTCGTCCACTGGAAGCTCCAGGCCACCAGCAAGCGCGTGCGCGACTGCCTCCTGGAGGTCAGTGAGCCCACCGACGGGGAGCTGGTCGAGAAGGACCGCAACTCCTCCATGGTCACCACCTGGCGGGTCACCCCGGCCGGCGAGGGCAAGTCCCGGGTCGTCGTGACCACCACCTGGACCGGGGCCGGCGGCATCGGCGGCTTCTTCGAGAAGACCTTCGCCCCCAAGGGCCTCGGCCGTATCTACGACGTGATGCTCACCAAGCTCGCCGCCGAGGTCGAGAAGTAGCCCTCCCAAGACGCGGACAGGACAGGGGTGTTGCCGCCCCTCACCGGTTCGGGTGATCTCCGTACGGCTCGCTCCTGCGCCGTAACTCGTCGCGCTTGCTCGTAGTTGTCGCTTTTACGCGGGAATTGCGCGGCAGCGCGACGAGGGGAGCGGTGAGTGGGCGGGATCACTCTGGCGCAGGACGAACCGGCGGTGGCACCTCCCGAGACCCCCGCACCGCCGCCGGAACCGGACACCGGGCCCAGCACCCGCCGGGTCCGGCTGGTCTTCTTCGCGCTCATGCTCGCCCTGCTCCTGGCCGCCCTGGAGCAGATGATCGTCGCCACCGCGCTCCCGAAGATCGTCGGTGAACTGCACGGCCTGGACCGCATGTCCTGGGCCATCACCGCCTACCTGCTCACCGCCACCGTCGGACTGCCGATCTACGGCAAGCTCGGCGACCTCCTCGGCCGCAAGGGCGTCTTCCAGTTCGCGATCGTCGTCTTCGTCGCCGGCTCCGCGCTCGCGGGGCGGGCGCAGACCATGGACCAGCTGATCGCCTTCCGCGCCCTGCAGGGCGTCGGCGCGGGCGGCCTCATGATCGGTGTCCAGGCGATCATCGCGGACATCGTGCCGCCCCGGCGGCGCGGCCGCTACATGGGCCTGATCGGCGCTGCCTTCGGTCTCGCCTCCGTGGCCGGGCCGTTGCTCGGCGGCTACTTCACGGACCACCTCTCCTGGCGCTGGTGCTTCTACGTCAACGTCCCCTTCGGCCTGGTCACCCTCGTCGTCGTCGCCGTCGCGCTGAAGCTCCCCAAACCGGCAGCCAGGGCCCGGCTGGACGTCCTCGGCGCGCTGCTGCTGACCGCCGCCTCCACCTGCCTGGTCCTGCTGACCAGCTGGGGCGGCACCGAGTACGCCTGGGGCTCGCGCGTGATCCTCGGCCTCGCGGCCGGAGCGGCGGCGGCGACCGTCCTCTTCCTCGTCACCGAGCACTTCGCCGTCGAACCCCTCATCCCTCTGCGGCTGTTCAGGGACTCCGTCTTCAACGTCACCGGCCTGGTCGGCCTGGTGGTCGGCGTCGGGCTGTTCGGCGCCGCCGGCTATCTGCCGACGTACCTGCAGATGGTCGACGGGGCCTCCGCCACCGAGTCGGGCCTGCTCATGCTGCCGATGATGGGCGGCATCGTCGGCGCCTCGGTCGTCGTCGGCCGGCTCATCAGCCACACCGGCCGTTACAAGGCCTACCCGGTCCTCGGCGGCATCCTCTCCGTCGTGGGCATGTGGCTGCTCTCCCGGCTGGAGGTGGGCACGCCCCGGCTGCACTACAGCATCTGGATGGCCGTCCTCGGCGCCGGCATCGGCATGGTGATGCCGGTGCTGATCCTCGCCGTGCAGAACTCCGTGCGCCCGGCCGACCTCGGCACGGCCACCAGCGCCAACAACTACTTCCGGCAGATCGGCGGCAGCGTCGGAGCCGCCGTCTTCGGCACCCTCTTCGCCGGCCGGCTCACCGACGCCCTCGCCGAGCGCCTGCCCGCCCGCGCGGGCACCGGGCTGCCGGACCCCGAGTCCATCACCCCGCAGCTGGTGCACGCCCTGCCCCCGGCCCTGCGCGACGACTACATCCGGGCGTACGCCGACGCCATGCCGCGGATCTTCCTCTACCTGGTGCCGGTGCTCGTCCTCGGACTGGTCATCGCCCTCTTCCTCAAGGAGAAACCCCTGGTGTCCCACAACGCCTCCGTCACCGCCCCGGACACGGCGCCGGGGACGATCCCGCAGGCCCGGGCGTACGCAGCCGGCGGGCCCGTGTGCGGCTCGGTGCAGCACCACGACGGGACCGTCGTGCCCCGCGCGGCGCTCACCCTCATCGACGCCACCGGGCAGCAGACCGGACGCGGCGCCAGCGGAGAGGACGGGCGCTACGCACTGGCCACCCCGGGGCCGGGCTCGTACGTGCTGATCGCCACGGCCGGCGGCCACCAGCCGCAGGCGGTCTCCGTGACCGTCGGCGAACGCCCCGTCGAACTCGACATCGTCCTCGGCGGCGCAGGAAACCTGATCGGCACCGTCGTCACCGCCGACGGCACGCCCGTACGGGACGCCACCGTCACGCTCACCAACGTGCACGGCGAGGTCGTGGCCACCACCCGCAGCGGCCGGGAGGGCGGCTACGTCATCACCGATCTGGTCGCCGGCGAGTACACCCTCGCCGCCAGTGCGCCCGCCTTCCGCCCGGCCGCGCTCCCCGTCACCGTCCAGGCCGCGCGCGAGACCCGCCGGGACATCGAACTGGCCGGTGGCGCCGTGCTGCGCGGCACCGTCCGGGCGGGCGGCGGCCGGCCCGTCGAGGACGCGCGCGTGACGCTGCTCGACGTGGCGGGCAACGTCGTCGACACCCTCACCACCGGCGCCGACGGCACATTCCGCTTCGTCGACCTGTCCTCCGGCGAGTACACCGTCATCGCCGCCGGCTACCCGCCCGTGGCCACCGTGCTCCAGGTCGCCGGAGGAGGCCGTACCGAGCGGGATCTCCAGCTGAGCCACGAGGACTGAACGGGCACCGGCCGAGGGCCTGACAGCACCGGCGCACGGGGTCGTACGCCGGTGCGCACCCCGCGTGGGCAATTCCCGCATTGCCTCACATCGCCACCGGCGGGCGCCGTACGGTGGTGACGCGGCACAGATCTTGCGTGGGCGGGGAGAGAGGGCCTGGGCCATGGACCGTGGCACCGACAGGGCTGAGCAGGGCGCGGCGACGGAACCCGCCGAGCCCGGCCGCGTCCCCCTGGCCGTCGTCGTGGTCGACCGCGACGGCCTCGTGTCCCACTGGAGCCGCGGCGCACGGCGCCTGTTCGGCACGCCCAAGGAAGAAGCGATCGGCCGTACCGCCCTCGACCTGCTCCCCGTCTCAGGCGCCCTGCCCGAGGAACAGGACACCTCGTACGACGCCTTCGACGGTCTCGGCCCCGACCTCGAATCCTCCCTCGGCGGAGGGCTCTCGTACCCGGCGGCGGGCCGCGCCCGGCTCAGCGCCCCCGGGGACGGCCGCGTCGATGTCCTGTGGTGGGCCTACCCGCTGGTGGGCCCCGGGCCCGAGCGGCTGCTCGTACTGGCCGCCGACGCGGACGGGCTGCGGGCGGGTGACGGGACGTTCGAGCGGATCGCGCCCGGTTTCGCGCTGCACACCGACTTCCCCGGGGCGGAGGAGCTCGCCCGCCGCCTCCCCGAGATCATGCCCAGCATGAGCGTCGGCGAGAGCGCCCGGATCGTCGGGCAGATCCTCGAACTCGGCTACCCCGTTCTGGAGTTCAGCCAGAACGACCGGGTTCCCGTCACTCCCGACTGGGGCGTGGCCCGGCGCGCCGAGCGCAAGGCGCGCCGCGAACGGGCCGCGCGGGCCCTGGCCGCCGGTGAACCCGTGCCGGAGGAACTGCGGGACGAGGGCGAGGACCTCGAATACGCCGCCGTCCGTGAGCGCCTGGAGTTCCTCAACGAGGTCAGCGGCCGCATCGGCACCTCCCTCGACCTGTCCCGCACGATCATCGAGGTCAGCAGGGCGGTCGTGCCCCGCTTCACCGATGTCGCCGGGACGTACCTGCGCGAACAGGTGGTCGCGGGCGAGGAGTTCGCGGACGGCGTGCCCGACACGACCACGATGTGGCACCGGGTCGCCGTCGAGCACACCGACGAACCCGGCCGCTGGGACGACGTCGTCCCCGTCGGCGAGGCCATGCCGTTCCCGGCGCACACGCCGTTCTTCCAGTGCATGACCAGCGGCGAACCCGTCCTCGTGCCGCGCATCAGCGAGGAGATGGGGCACGCCATCGCCGCGCAGTTCGAGAAGCGCGACATCCGGCCCCTCATCACGGGCCGCTCCATGCTGGTCGTGCCCCTCAAGGCCCGCAACGTCGTGCTCGGCTTCATGATCCTGCTGCGGCACCCGGAGCGGCCCGTCTTCAACGACATGGACCGCGTCACCGGCGCCGAACTCGCCGCCCGCGCGGGCCTCGTGCTCGACAACGCGCGCATGTACACCTTCCAGGAGAACGTTGCCGAGACGCTCCAGGACAGCATGCTGCCGCACATCCCGCCCCGCATGGCCGGCTGTGACATCGCCACCCGCTATCTGCCGGGCACGCTGCTCGGGCGGGTCGGCGGCGACTGGTTCGACGCGGTGAAACTGCACGGCGGGCGCACCGCGTTCGTCGTCGGCGACGTCATGGGCCACGGACTGAACTCGGCCGCGATGATGGGCCAGTTACGCACGGCCGTGCAGACCATGGCCGGGCTCGACCTGCCGCCCGCCCAGCTGCTGCGCAACCTCGACGACCTCGCCCAGCGCCTCGGCGACACCTACCTCGCGACCTGCCTCTACGCCGTCTACGACCCGATCGCGAGCGAGCTCCACCTCGCCAACGCCGGGCACATCCCGCCCGTCCTGGTCCGGGCCGGAGACGGCCGCAGCGAACTGCTGGACCTGCCCACGGGCGCGCCCATCGGCGTCGGGGGAGTGCCCTTCGAGGCGGTACGCGTGCGCGTGGAGCCCGGCGACCGGCTGGTGATGTGCACCGACGGGCTGGTCGAGGTGCGCGGCGAAGACATCGGAGTGGGCCTCGCGACGCTCTGCGAGTCGGCCGCCCACCCGGCCGCGTCCATGGACGACGCCTGCGACACCATCATCCGCGCCCTCAACACCCGCGGCGGCCGCAAGGACGACGTGGCCCTGCTGATGGCCCGCCTGAACGGCATCGAGCCGGACGACGTGGCCGAATGGCGCCTCGCCCTCGACCCGGCCGAGGTGGGCCGGGCCCGCGCGGCGGTCCGCGAACAACTGCACGAGTGGGGCCTGGCGAAGCTGGTCGCGCCCGCCGAGCTCATGGCCGGCGAACTCGTCACCAACGCCGTACGGCACTCCCACGCCCGGCCCGTCGAACTGCGCCTGGTCCGCGGCGACACCCTGCTGTGCGAGGTGGACGACGACGACCACGAGCTGCCGACGCTGCTCAACGCGGGCCCGCTCGACGAGGCCGGGCGTGGTCTGCGCGTCGTCAGCACCCTGTCCCGCGAGTGGGGGACCAGCCGGACCACGGCCGGCAAGACGGTCTGGTTCGAGCTGACGCTGCCGCGCCGCTGAACACCCCAGGGCGCACGGGACGTGAAGGTACGTGCCGCGTTCTTGTGGCCGGGACCGGGGCGCGATACACCGTACTCGCCCGTCGTACGGCGGGATTCGTACGCACCCCTGGGGAGTGGGCCATGAGCGTGACGAGTCGGTACCGGGAGGCCTGGGAGGGATTCTGGCGTGAGGCGTCCGCCGAACCCGGGGCGGTGTTCTGGGACGCGGAACCGGTCCTGACCGTGGGCCCGCACCTCGCCCTCTTCGAGCCGTATCTGACCGATCCCACGCTGCCGCTGGTGGATCTCGGCTGCGGCAACGGCACACAGACCCGCTACCTCGCCGACCGCTTCCCGCGGGTCCTGGGCGTCGACCTGTCCGCCGCGGCCCTTGATCACGCCCGGCGCTCGGATCCGGCGGGACAGGCCGCCTACCGGCAGCTGGACGCCGCCGGGAAGGACGAGGCCCAGGCCCTGCACGCGGAGCTCGGTGACACCAACGTCTACATGCGGGGCGTCCTGCACCAGTGCGAGCCGGACGACCGGCAGCCCTTGGTCGACGGCATCGCCACGCTGGTCGGCGACCGCGGCCGCGCCTGCCTGGTGGAGCTCTCGGGCGCCGCCAAGCAGGTGCTGGCGGGCCTGGCGGGCGATCCGGGCGGCCCGCCGCCCAAGCTCGCGCCCGTGTTCCGGCACGGCCTCGCGCCCGGCGAGGTCTCGGACGAGGCCGTGCCCGAGTACCTGCGCTCGGCCGGCCTCACCGTCCTGGCGAGCGGCCGGCTGCCTCTGAAGACCACGGAGTACCGGCCCGACGGCACCCGCATCGAGCTGCCCTCGACCTGGCTGGTGGCGGGGCGTACGGCCTGAGGCGGAGCGGTCGGCGGCGGTCGCTGCCCGGCCGGCCGGCCGGGCAGGACGGGTACCGGGCCACGCCGGACGCCGTCTGGTGGACGACGGATTTGTCGGTGTACGGTCACTCTGCTCCGTCCTTGCACCCGTTTCCCCCGCGGAGGACAGCCATGCCCTGGTTACGGACGCTGGTCGCCTCGGCGGTGTCGACGGTGCTGGTCGGCGCAGCGGCCGTCACGACCGCCGCCGCGCCGGACCATCGCGGGGTCCGGGACAGCGTGCACACCGCGGGACGGGTCAAGGACGCCGGTGACGTGCTCCAGTACAGCTGGCCCGGCGTCTACTTCGAGGGCCGGGTGCGGGGCACCGGGGTGGGTGTCGTGCTCGACGACCCGGCCGCCGACTACGACGTCCAGGTCGACGGAGCCACCGTCGCGACCCTCGTGACGCCGGGGAGAACCACCCACTGGGTGAGCGGCCTGCGCGACGGCGTGCACACCGTCCGGCTCGTCAAGCGCAACGACACCCCGTGGAGCACCAGCGCCTTCGGCGGCTTCGTCGCCGCTCCCGGCGGTGCCGTCCTGGCCCGGCCGGCCGCGCGCAGCCGCCAGATCGAGTTCATCGGCGACTCCCTCACGGCCGGCTACGGAAACCTCTCGACCTCCCGCGACTGCGACGGAGAGCAGCTGAAGCGCACCACCAACGCCGACGTGAGCTACGGCGCCCTCACCGCCCGGGGCATGCGCGCCGACTACCAGATCAACGCGTACTCGGGCCAGGGCATGGTGCGCAACTACAACGGCGGCTCCCCGGAGGTGAACTACCGCACCTTCTACGACCGTGCGCTGCTGAACGTGCCCGGCGACGTCTGGCGGAACCCGGGCACCTGGCGGCCGCGGCTCGTGGTGGTCCACCTCGGCACGAACGACTTCTCGACCCCCGTCAACCCGGGCGAGCCGTGGACGGACGAGAGCCTCGCCGCCGCCTACCGCAGCGCCTACAGCGACTTCCTCGTCAAGCTGCGGGGGCGCTACGGGCCCGCGACGACCATCCTGGCCGCGGGCACGGGCCCGTTCGCCGGCCATGTCGAGCACGTCGTCCGGGAACGCACCGCCGCGGGCGACCGCGGGGTCCGCTACTGGCCCCTCGACAGCACCGGCCTGGATCACACCGGCTGCCACTGGCACTACTCGGCCCGCGACCACCGGCTGCTGGCCGACCGCCTCACCGCGTTCCTCGCCGACCTGCCGATCCGTTGGTGACCACCACGTAGCCGGTTGCGCCCGCAGCGCGTAGCGTGACGAACCATGAACATCTCCGCCCCGGACGGCTCGTCATGAGAATCCTCATCAGCGCCGACATGGAGGGCGCCACCGGCGTCACCTGGCCCGAAGACGTGGTGCCGGGGGCCTCCCAGTGGGAGCGCTGCCGCTCACTGTTCACCTCCGACGTCAACGCCGCCGTACGGGGCTTTTACGACGGCGGCGCCGACGAGGTGATCATCAACGAGGCGCACTGGTCGATGCGCAACCTGCTGCTGGAGCAGCTCGACGACCGCGCCCAGCTGCTCACCGGCCGGCACAAGGCGCTGTCCATGGTGGAGGGCGTGCAGCACGGCGACGTCGACGGCATCGCGTTCGTCGGCTACCACGCGGGTGCCGGCATGGAGGGCGTCCTCGCCCACACCTATCTCGCGAACCAGATCACGGGTGTCTGGGTGAACGACGTACGGGCGAGCGAGGGGCTGCTCAACGCCCATGTCGTCGCCGAGTACGGGGTGCCGGTCGTGCTGGTCACCGGGGACGACATCGCCTGCGAGGACGCGCTCGGGTACGCGCCCGAGGCGCTCAAGGTCGCGGTGAAGGACCATGTCTCGCGCTACGCGGCGGTGTGCCGTACACCCGCTCGGACCGCGGCCGAGATCCGGGCGGCGGCGAAGGAGGCGGCCGCGCTGGCGGTCCGTCACGAACCCGTGCGCGGCGGCCCGTTCACCGTGGCCGTGGAGTTCGACGCGGAGCACCTGGCGCTGGCCGCCACCGTCGTGCCGGGTGTGGACCGGATCGGGGAACGGAAGGTGGCCTGCACGAGCGAGACCATGTACGAGGGCATCCGCGCCTTCAAGGCGGTCACCACGATCGTCTCGGCCGCGGTGGAGGAGCAGTATGGCTGAGCAGGTGGACGCGCCCGCGCTGGACGAGGTCGTGACGTTCACGTCCGACCTCATCAGGATCGACACCACCAACCGGGGCGGCGGCGACTGCCGGGAGCGGCCCGCCGCCGAGTACGCCGCCGCACGGCTCGCCGAGGCCGGCGTCGAACCGGTCCTGCTGGAGCGCACCGAGGGGCGGACCAACGTCGTCGCCCGGATCGAGGGCACCGACCCCTCGGCCGACGCCCTGCTGCTCCACGGCCATCTGGACGTCGTGCCCGCCGCGGCCGCCGACTGGAGCGTGCACCCCTTCTCCGGGGAGATCCGCGACGGGGTGGTCTGGGGACGCGGGGCCGTCGACATGAAGAACATGGACGCGATGATCCTGGCCGTCGTGCGCGGCTGGGCCCGGCAGGGAGTCCGGCCCCGCCGGGACATCGTCGTCGCGTTCACCGCGGACGAGGAGGCCAGCGCCGAGGACGGCTCCGGGTTCCTCGCCGACGAGCACCCCGAACTGTTCGACGGCTGCACCGAAGGCGTCAGCGAGTCGGGCGCCTTCACCTTCCACGATGGCAGCGGACGGCAGATCTACCCGATCGCCGCCGGGGAACGCGGCACCGCCTGGCTGAAGCTCACCGCCCGCGGACGCGCCGGGCACGGCTCCAAGGTCAACCGGGACAACGCCGTCACCCACCTCGCGGGCGCGATCGCGCGGATCGGCGCGCACGAGTGGCCGCTGCGGCTCACCCCGACCGTGCGCGCCGCGCTCACGGAACTCGCCGCGATCTACGGCATCGAGACCGGCCTCACCGACGTGGACGCGCTGCTGGACAAGCTCGGCCCGGCCGCGGCGCTCGTCGAGCCGACCCTGCGCAACAGCGCCAACCCGACCATGCTGGACGCCGGTTACAAGATCAACGTCATTCCCGGGGAGGCCGTGGCGCACGTGGACGGCCGGTACATGCCCGGCGGCGAGGAGGAGTTCCGCAGCACCCTCGACCGGCTCACCGGGCCGGACGTGGACTGGGAGTTCCACCACCGTGAGGTCGCCCTTCAGTCGCCGGTGGACTCGGCGACGTTCGCGGGCATGCGGGCCGCCGTCGAGGAGTTCGCGCCGGAGGGCCACGTCGTGCCGTTCTGCATGTCCGGCGGCACCGACGCCAAGCAGTTCTCCCGCCTCGGCATCACCGGCTACGGCTTCACCCCGCTGAAGCTGCCGGACGGTTACGACTACGCGGCCATGTTCCACGGGGTCGACGAACGGGTACCGGTCGAGGCGCTGCACTTCGGTGTCCGCGTACTCGACCGGTTCCTGCGGACGGCCTAGGAGAGTGGGGGAGACGGTGCGGACGCTGGCCTACGGGGCGTGGCCCTCGCCCATCGACGCGGCCCTGACAGCCGCGCACGACGGGCACCCGGAGTACGTGGGCTTCGTCGGCGACGAGGTGTGGTGGACCGAGCCGCGCCCCGCCGAAGGCGGCCGGCGCACCCTGGTACGGCGGCACGCCGACGGCCGGGAGGAGTGCCTGCTGCCCGCGCCGTGGAACGTGCGCAGCCGGGTCATCGAGTACGGCGGGCACCCGTGGGCCGCCCTGGCCGGTGAGGCCGGACCGCTGGTGGTGTTCGTGAACTTCGCCGACCAGCGCCTGTACCGCTGCGAGCCGGGCGGTGAACCCCGCCCGCTCACCCCCGTGTCCCCGGTGGCCGGGGGCCTGCGCTGGGCGGAGCCGCTGCCGCTGCCCGAACGGGGCGAAGTGTGGTGCGTGCTGGAGGAGTTCACCGGTGACGGGCCCGGAGACGTGCGCCGCGTCCTGGCCGCCGTACCGCTGGACGGGTCCGCGGCCCGGGACCGGGGTGCCGTCCGCGAACTCACCGACGGACGGCACCGGTTCGTCACCGGGCCGAAGCTCTCGCCTGACGGGCGGCGGGCCGCCTGGCTCGCCTGGGACCATCCGCGCATGCCCTGGGACGGCACCGAGCTGCTCCTCGCCGAGGTCGCGTCCGACGGCACCCTGCGCGACGCCCGGACCGTGGCCGGCGGCCCCGGCGAGGCCATCGCCCAGGCCGACTGGACCCGCGACGGCCGGCTGCTGCACGCGAGCGACCGCACCGGCTGGTGGAACCTCTACCTCGACGGGGAGCCGGTGTGCCCGCGCGAGGAGGAGTTCGGCGGCGCGCTGTGGAAGCTGGGTTCGAGATGGTTCACGCCGCTCGACAGCGGGCTGATCGCCGTCGTGCACGGCCGGGGCGCCACCGCCCTCGGCGTCCTGGACCCCGAGACCGGCGAGGTCGTCGACGCGGCCGGGCCCTGGACCGAGTTCGCCCCCACCCTCGCCGCCCACGGCGAACGGGTCGTCGCCGTCGGGGCCAGCCCGCGCAGCGCCTACGAGGTCGTGGAGCTGGACGCCCGCACCGGCCGGGCCCGGGTCGTCGGAGCCGAGCACGACGACGCCGTCGATCCCGCGTACTACCCCGAGCCGCAGATCCGCACCTTCACCGGCCCCGACGGACGCGACATCCACGCCCACATCTACCCGCCGCACCACCCCGGCTGCGTCGCACCCGGCGACGAACTGCCGCCCTACGTCGTCTGGGCGCACGGCGGGCCCACCGGCCGGGCCCCGCTCGTGCTCGACCTGGAGATCGCCTACTTCACCTCGCGCGGCATCGGCGTCGCCGAAGTGAACTACGGCGGCTCCACCGGATACGGCCGCCCGTACCGGGAGCGGCTGCGCGAGCAGTGGGGCGTGGTGGACGTCGAGGACTGCGCCGCGGTCGCCCTGGCCCTCGCCGACGAGGGCACCGCCGACCGCGGCCGGCTCGCCGTCCGGGGCGGCAGCGCGGGCGGCTGGACCGCGGCCGCCTCGCTCACCACGACCGACGTCTACGCCTGCGGCACCATCAAGTACCCGATCCTGGACCTGGCCGGCTGGGGCGCGGGGGAGACCCACGACTTCGAATCGCGGTACCTGGAGGGCCTGATCGGGCCGCTCGACGAGGTGCCCGCCCGGTACGCGGAGCGCTCGCCCGCCGCCCACGCCGACCGCCTCACCGTGCCGTTCCTGCTGCTCCAGGGCCTCGACGACGTGATCTGCCCGCCCGTCCAGTGCGAGCGGTTCCTGGCCCGCCTGGAGGGCCGGAGGGTGCCGCACGCCTATCTCGCCTTCGAGGGGGAGGGGCACGGCTTCCGGAAGGCGGAGACCATGGTGCGCGCCCTCGAGGCCGAACTCTCCCTCTACGCCCAGGTGTTCCGCCTGGATCCGCCCGGTGTCCCCACCCTGGAGCTCGCCAAGTGAACCCGCTGGTACGACCGCCCCGGCTCGCCCCCGGCGCCCGTGTCGCCGTCGTCGCGCCCAGCGGGCCCGTGCCCGAGGAACGCCTCCAGGCCGGGCTCGAGATCCTGCGCGGCTGGGACCTCGACCCCGTGGTGGCGCCCCATGTGCTCGCACGCCACGGACGGCTGGACTACCTGGCCGGGGCCGACGAGGAGCGGGCCGCCGACCTCCAGAGCGCCTGGTGCGATCCGTCCGTCGCGGCCGTGCTGTGCGCCCGGGGCGGGTACGGGGCCCAGCGCATGGTCGACCTGCTCGACTGGGCGGCGATGCGGGCGGCGGGCCCGAAGGTGTTCACCGGGTTCAGCGATGTCACCGTCCTGCACCAGGCCTTCGCCACCCGCCTGGGCCTGGTCACCCTGTACGGGCCCGCCGCCGCCGGCGTCGACTTCCTCAAGAACGCCCGGGCCCAGGAGCACCTGCGGGCCACCCTCTTCGAGCCGGAGTCCGTACGGACCCTGACGGCCGTGTCCCCGGGCGGCACCGCACTGGTCCCGGGCCGCACCCGGGGTGTCACCCTGGGCGGGTGCCTGAGCCTGCTCGCGAGCGACCTCGGCACCCCGCACGCCCACCCCGGGGCGCGCGGCGGGCTGCTGCTGGTGGAGGACGTCGGCGAGAGCCCGTACCGCCTGGACCGGTACCTGACCCAACTCCTGCGCGCCGGCTGGCTCGACGGGGCCGCCGGGATCGTGCTCGGCTCCTGGGAGGCGTGCGGCCCGCGCGAGGGGCTGCGCGCGGTCTTCGCCGACCGGCTCGGCGGCCTGGGCGTACCCGTCGTGGAGGAGTTCGGGTTCGGGCACGGCGAGGGAGCGCTGACCATGCCCCTCGGGGTCCGGGGCGAACTGGACGCCGGGGCGGGCACGTTGACGCTGGACGAACCGGCCCTGAGCTGAGCGGGCCACTCCGAGCGCACCCAGAACTCCGCCGACGCGGCCGACAAGCCCGCCCTGTTCGCCAAGCTCTACGACATCGCCCCCAAGAGCTTTCGGCAACCGGGGATCAAGGCCGTGACCGTGATCAGCGGGCCGCGGGACACCGGGGTGCTCCGGCTGCCGGTCGCCGACTCCTGACGCCCCGACTGGGGAGGGACAGCCCGCGCGGTTACTGTGGCGGGGTGCCGCACCACGCATCCCGCCACCTCGCCGAAGGCCCCCGGGTGGGCATACGCCACTTCACCTACGAGGACGGTGCCGAGTTCACCGCCCGCGCCCGGGAGAGCAAGGACCTGCACCACCCGTGGCTCTTCCCGCCCACCACGGCACAGGCGTACACCGCCTACGCGGGCCGGCTGATCGAGGACCCGTCCAAGGCCGGGTTCCTGGTCTGTGAGAAGAGCGACGGGGCCATCGCCGGGTTCATCAACATCAACAACATCGTCGAGGGCGGCTTCCAGTCCGGGGCGCTGGGCTACGGCGCCTTCGCGCACGCCGCCGGGCGCGGGCTGATGCGCGAGGGACTGGACCTCGTCGTGGGTCACGCGTTCGGCCCGCTGCGGCTGCACCGGCTGGAGATCAACGTCCAGCCGGGGAACGCCGCGTCGATCGCGCTGGCCCGCGGCTGCGGGTTCCGCCTGGAGGGCTTCTCGCCGAAGATGCTCTTCGTCGACGGGGCCTGGCGCGACCACGAACGCTGGGCGATCACCACCGAGATGATCAACCCGCCGAGGCCACGCTGAGCCCCGGCGGCACCTACGCCTGGCGGTCCACGTACTCGTAGACCGACCCGTCCGGATGCAGGGCGATCAGATTGCGGCCCGCCGGTGAGGCGATCGGGCCCGCGACGATGTGGGCCCCCAGTCCGGTCAGCACCTTGTGGGTCTCCTCGACGTCCGTCACGGCGATCGTCGCGGCGACCTTGCGCAGCACCTCCAGTTCGGCCGGGGGACCGCTCATCAGCAGGAAGCAGCCGATCGCCGCCACCTGGACACCTCCCCGCTCGAAGCGCTGGGCTCTGCCGCCCGCCAGCCGCTCGTAGAAGGGGATCGCGGTCTCGAGGTCGTCGACGCAGACGCGCAGTGTGGCACCCAGAATCTCCATGCGGCGAAGCCTAGTTACGCGCAGGGGGGCGAGGGTACCCGACCGGGCATGAAGCCGTTGGATCACCTGGAGCATCTGGACAAGCACCTGGTCGACGAGCTGGCACAGGTGGCGCGCGAGACCGTACGGGACGAACTGCGCGAGCAGACGCGCAAGCAGCGCCGCAAGGCCGCCCTGTACGCCGCGTCCGGCGCGCTCGCCCTGTACGCGGGCGCGGCCCTCGCGCTCGCCGTGGGACTGGCCCTCGCGCTCGGCCTGCCCGACTGGGCCGCCGCGCTGATCACCGCCGTCATCCTGGGCGCCCTGGCCTATGTGCTGCGCGGCATGGCCCGGCCGTCCCGGCCGGGTCCGGAGCACGCGGCCGGCATGGCACCGGGCGGGGACAGCGCCCGGCGGACCGCGGCCGGGGCGGTCGGCGGCATGCCGTACCCGCCCGTGCCGCCGGCCCCGCCCGCCGAAGCGGCCACCCCGGGCCCCGTCCCGCCGCGGCCGCCGCAGGACCCGGACGTACCCCACCGCGGGGCGTGATGCCGGGTGCGCACGGCAGGAACATCGCACCAGCGCGGCCGTGTGGTCGTGGTGACCGGAGCCAGTGGCGGTGTCGGACGGGCCACGGTCCGGGCCTTCGCCGCCCGCGGCGACAAGGTCGCCCTGCTCGCCCGCGGGCGTGAGGGACTCGCCGCCGCGGCGGACGAGGTGGAGCGCGCCGGGGGCGAGGCACTCGTCGTCGGCGTGGACGTCTCCGACGCCAAGGCCGTCGACGACGCCGCCCAGCAGGTCGTGGACGCCTACGGCCACATCGACGTCTGGGTCAACAACGCCTTCACCGGGGTGTTCGCGCCGTTCACGGACGTCGCCCCGGACGAGTTCCGCCGCGTGACCGAAGTGACCTACCTGGGTTATGTGTTCGGCACCCGGGCCGCCCTGCGCCACATGCTGCCGCGCGACCGCGGCACCATCGTGCAGGTCGGCTCCGCGCTCGCCTACCGGGGCATCCCGCTGCAGTCGGCGTACTGCGGGGCCAAGCACGCGATCCAGGGGTTCAACGAGTCGCTGCGCTGCGAGCTGCTGCACGCGCGCAGCGGGGTGCGGACGACGATGGTGCAGCTGCCGGGCCTCAACACCCCGCAGTTCGACTGGGTGCTGAACCGGATGCCGGGGCGGGCCCGGCCCGTCGCGCCCGTCTACCAGCCGGAGGTCGCGGCCCGGGCGATCGTGCACGCGTCGTCGCACGCGCGGCGCCGGGAGTACTGGGTGGGCGGCTCCACGGCCGCCACGCTCCTCGCCAACGCGGTCGCCCCCGGGCTGCTGGAACGCTACCTGGCCCGCACCAACGTCGACGCGCAGCAGGAGGACGGCCGGCCCGAGGGCCCGGCGAACCTGTGGTCACCGGCGGACGGCCCGCACGGACGGGACTTCGGCGCGCACGGGCGCTTCGACGACGAGTCCACCGATACCGGCCCACAGCAGTGGCTGTCGCGGAACCGCGGGTGGATGGGCGCGGCCCTCACCGCCGGGGCCGCCGCCCTCGCGGCCCGCAAACTGACCGCGCCCGCCCGCGGCTGACCGGCCGCCAAGCGCTCCGCGCGGTGTCTACCGCGCCCCCTCGTCGAGGCAGCCCCGCAGACTGACCCCGCCCGCCTGTGGCCGGCCGTCGGCTACGCGCTCCGCGCGGTGCCCTCGGCGCCGTCGAGGAAGCGCAGCAGCACGGCCGCCTCCGCCCGCAGCCGTTCGGCGCGGTCCGCGTGGGCGGGGGCGGTCAAGCGCGCCGCCGCCTCCAGCCGTTCGGCGGCCTCCGCACGCACGAGATCCACCGTCTCGCGCTCGCTGAGCTCGCGCCGGGCCGCCTCGGTGGCACCGGCACCGACCGGTGAGGCCTCCAGAGCGGCGGCACGCGGCGCACTCTCGTCCAAGGGCACCGCCTCGGCGTTGTCCAGCGTCGCCAGGGTGGCGCGCAGGGCACTCACCGCGGCCTTGTCCCGGGCCCGCATCGCTTCCGGCAGGGCGTCACGCATACGAAGACGTACAGACATGCCGGCGACTGTAGGCGGCCCGGTACGGGGCCGTCTCCGGATTTCCCGGGGCGTGCGTCAGGCGGCCTGCTGGAGCTGCGGCAGCACCTTGGTGCGGTAGAAGTCGAAGAAGCCGCGCAGGTCCGGCCCGATCTGGTTCACGTAGACCCGGTCGAAACCCGCGTCGGCGAACTGCCTCAGCTCCGCCACGTGCTCGTCCACGTCGTCGCCGCACACCCGGTTCGCGCGCACCATGTCCTCGGTGACGAGCTGCTGCGCCTGCTCGAAGTGCCTGGGGGAGGGCAGCACCTGGCCGAGCTCGCCCGGCAGCTGCTCGTTCGCCCAGAGCCGGTGGACGGTCCGGACGGCCTCGTCCTTGTCGGTGTCGTAGCAGACCTTGGTGCCGCCGCTGACGAGCTTTCCGCCGCCTCCGCCCTTGCGGTACTGCTCCACCATCGCCTCGTCCGGCATGACCGTGATGTAGCCGTCGCCCACGCGGGAGGCGAGCTGCGTCGCGGCGGGGCCGAAGCCGGAGATGTCGATCGGGATCGGCTCCTCCGGAATCGTGTACAGACGGGCGTTCTCGACCGTGTAGTGCGGGCCGTGGTGGTTGACCTCCTCGCCGGTGAACAGCCGGCGCATCACCTGGATGGCCTCCTCCAGCATGTCGAGACGGACGTGAGCCGGCGGCCAGTGGTCGCCCAGGATGTGTTCGTTGAGCGCCTCGCCGGAGCCGACGCCGAGCCGGAAGCGGTTGTCCGTCATCACCGCGCTGGTCGCCGCGGCCTGCGCCACGACCGCCGGGTGCATGCGCACGGTCGGGCAGGTCACCGCCGTCTCGACCGGCAGGGACACCGCCTCCGACAGCGCGCCGATCACCGACCACACGAACGGGCTCTGGCCCTGTTCGTCGTTCCAGGGGTGGTAGTGGTCCGAGATCCACAGTGCCTGGAACCCGGCCTGCTCGGCCATCCGCGCCTGCTCGATCAGCTCGGCGGGTCCGTACTGCTCGCACGACAGGAAGTAACCGTATTCGGCCATGGGGGAGTGCCTCCGCGACGTCGGCGGTCCGTATCCCGAACCGGGTTACCCGGGCGCGGGGCCGGAAACCGGCGGCGTCGGGGCCGGTGGCTCCCGGCCGACGTTTGGGTGCCCAGGCCAGGGGGACGCGGAAGGCTCCCGAGCTACGCGACAGCGCCGGAGGCGAGCGACCGTGAGTCGACCCCGCATCCTGATCGTCGGTGCCGGCTTCGCCGGGTACCGCACGGCCCGCACCCTGTCCCGGCTCACCCGGGGCCGGGCCCACATCACCCTGCTCAATCCGACCGACTACTTCCTGTACCTGCCCCTGCTGCCCCAGGTCGCCGCGGGCATCCTGGAGCCGCGCCGGGTCACGGTCTCCCTCTCCGACTCGCTGCCGGACGTCCGGCTGGTGCTGGGGGAGGCCGACCGGATCGACCTCGACGACGGCACCCTGCACTACACCGGTCCCGAGGGCGAGGAAGGCTCGCTCTCCTACGACCGGCTGGTGCTGGCCGCGGGCAGCGTCAACAAGCTGCTGCCCATCCCCGGGGTCGCCGAGCACGCGCACGGCTTCCGGGGGCTGCCCGAGGCGCTGTACCTGCGCGATCACGTGACCCGGCAGGTGGAGCTCGCGGCTTCTTCCGACGACCCGAAGGCGTGCGCCGCGCGCTGCACCTTCGTGGTGGTCGGCGCCGGGTACACGGGCACGGAGGTCGCCGCGCACGGGCAGATGTTCACCGACGCGCAGGTGCGCAAGCACCCGCTGCGGCGGGGCATGCGGCCGCGCTGGATGCTGCTGGACGTGGCGCCGCGGGTGCTGCCCGAGATGGACGAGAAGCTCTCCGCGACCGCCGACCGGGTGCTGCGGCAGCGGGGCGTCGACGTACGGATGGGGACCTCCGTGAAGGAGGCCACCCACGACGGGGTCGTGCTGACCGACGGCGAGTTCGTCGAGACCCGGACGCTGGTGTGGTGCGTGGGCGTGCGCCCCGACCCGCTGGTCGAGTCCCTCGGGCTGCCGATGGAGAAGGGACGGCTGCTCGTCGACCCGCACCTTCAGGTGCCGGGCCGGCCGGAGCTGTTCGCCTGCGGTGACGTGGCCGCCGTACCCGATCTGGAGAACCCGGGGAGCTATACGCCGATGACCGCGCAGCACGCCTGGCGGCACGGCAAGGTCGCGGCGGAGAACGTCGCCGCGTCGCTCGGTCTCGGCGGGGCGCGCAAGCCCTACCGCCATCGTGACCTGGGTTTCGTCGTCGACCTGGGCGGGGCGAAGGCCGCCGCCAACCCGCTCGGCGTGACCCTGTCCGGCGTACCGGCGGGTGCGGTGACGCGCGGCTACCACCTCGCCGCGATGCCCGGGAACCGGGTCCGGGTCGCGGCCGACTGGCTGCTGGACGCCGTACTGCCGCGCCAGGCCGTGCAGTTGGGGCTCGTACGGTCCTGGTCGGTGCCGCTGGACACGTCGTCGCCCGAGGTGGCCCGGGTGGCGGGCGGACCCGCGCGACGGCAGGGGGCGGACGTCCGGTCCGGGCCGGGGGCGGCGCTCGCGGCCGACACGGACGGGCCCCCCGATGAGCCCGCGAAGGGGCAGCCCGGATCCGGGACGACGCAGGTGCGACCCGGATCCGGGGCCGCGCAGCCGCGGTCCGAGGCCGAGACGGCGAAGGGCCGTCCGGCCGCGGGCCCGCCCGGCTCCGGGCACGGCCAGTTGCGAACGGAGTCCGAGACGGCGAAGGGCCGTCCGGCCGCGGCGACCGCGGAGACTGCCCACGGGCCGGCGAGGAACCAAGCCGGTGGTGAGCCGACCGAGAAGCAGCCCGGCGCCGAGCCTGCGGGGAACCAGCCGGGTGGCGAACCCGCCAAGAATCAGCCCGGCGGTGAGCCCGCGAAGAACCAGCCCGGCGGTGAACCCGCGAAGAACCAGCCCGGCGGTGAACCCGCGAAGAACCAGCCCGGCGGTGAGCCCGCCAAGAACCAGCCCGTGCCCGCGCCGCCGCCCGGCCCGTCGAGCCCTGGGCATGCCGCCCCCGGGCCCGTCAAACGAACCGACGTCCCGGACGACTCCGCGAAAGGAGACTCATGAACACCGGTGAACTCACCGACCTCGGACAGCAGCTGCGGGTGGACAGCGTCCGCGCCGCCGCGGCGGCGGGCTCCGGGCACCCGACGTCCTCGATGTCCGCCGCCGACCTGATGGCTGTCCTCTTCGCGCACCACCTCCGCTACGACTTCGACCGCCCCGCCCACCCCGGCAACGACCGCTTCGTCCTCTCCAAGGGCCACGCCTCCCCCCTGCTGTACTCCGCGTACAAGGCGGCCGGCGCCATCGACGACGAAGAGCTGCTCACCTTCCGCAAGCTCGGCAGCCGCCTCGAAGGGCACCCCACCCCGCAGCGCCTGCCGTGGGTCGAGACGGCCACCGGCTCGCTCGGGCAGGGCCTGCCGGTCGGGGTCGGCATCGCGCTGGCCGGCAAGCGGCTGGACCGCACCGGCTACCGCACGTGGGTGCTGTGCGGCGACAGCGAGCTGGCCGAGGGATCCGTCTGGGAGGCCGCCGAGCACGCCGGGTACGAGCACCTCGACAACCTCACCGTGATCGTCGACGTCAACCGGCTCGGCCAGCGCGGCCCCACCCGGCACGGCCACGACCTGGACGCCTACGCCCGCCGCTTCCAGGCCTTCGACTGGCACACCATCGAGGTCGACGGCCACGACGTGGACGCCGTCGACCGGGCCTACGGCGAGGCCGCGTCCACCAAGGGCCAGCCCACCGCGATCCTCGCCCGCACCCTCAAGGGCAAGGGCGTCGAGGGCGTCCAGGACCGCGAGGGCCTGCACGGCAAGCCGCTGCCGGAGGCCGAGGAGGCCATCACCGCCCTCGGCGGCCCCCGCGACCTCCGCGTCCGGGTCCAGGAACCGCCCGCCGCCCGCATGCTGCACTCCGTCCACACCGGCGACTTCGAACTCCCGAGGTGGGACAAGGGTGAGGAGGTCGCCACCCGCAACGCCTTCGGTGAGGCGCTCACCGCCCTCGGCACCGGCCGCGGCGACATCGTCGCCCTGGACGGCGAGGTCGGCGACTCCACCCGCGCCGAGTTCTTCGCCAAGGAGCACCCCGACCGCTACTTCGAGTGCTACATCGCCGAGCAGCAGCTCGTCGCCTCGGCGGTCGGGCTCGCGTCCCGCGGCTGGGTGCCGTACGCCGCCACCTTCGCGGCCTTCCTGACCCGCGCGTACGACTTCATCAGGATGGCGTCGATCAGCGGCTCCGGCATCAACCTCGTCGGCTCGCACGCGGGCGTCGCCATCGGCCAGGACGGGCCCAGCCAGATGGGGCTGGAGGACCTGGCGATGATGCGGGCGGTGCACGGCTCGACCGTGCTGTACCCGTGCGACGCCAACCAGACCGCACGGCTCGTCGGCGCGATGGCCGGCCTGGAGGGCGTCCGCTACCTGCGCACCTCGCGCGGCGAGAGCCCGGTGATCTACGCCCCCGACGAGGAGTTCCCGGTCGGCGGCAGCAAGGTGCTGCGCTCCTCCGGCGAGGACCGGCTGACCCTCGTGGCTGCGGGCGTCACCGTGCACGAGGCGCTGGCCGCCGCCGAGGCCCTGGAGCAGGAGGGCATCGCGGTGCGGGTGATCGACCTGTACTCCGTGAAGCCCGTCGACCGGGCCACCCTGCGCCGGGCCGCCGAGGAGACCGGCTGCCTGGTGACCGTGGAGGACCACCACCCCGAGGGCGGCATCGGGGACGCGGTCCTCGACGCCTTCACCGACGGGCGCCCCGTACCGCGCCTGGTACGGCTCGGCGTACGGAGCATGCCGGGCTCGGCCTCCCCGGAGGAGCAGCTGCGCGCCGCGGGTATCGACGCGGAGTCCGTCGCGGCGGCCGGACGGCTGCTGGTCGAGGAGGCGGTCGTGCGGTGAGCGGCGGCGACGGCACACGCAGGGTGCGGGCGGGCCGCCGCACGGTGGAGGTGCACCGGCCGGACAAGGTGCTCTTCCCCGGCGGCGGCGACGCCAAGGAGTACACCAAGGGCGACCTCGTGGACTACCACCGGGCCGTCGCGCCCTTCATGCTGCCGCACCTGCGCGGCCGGCCGCTGATGCTGGAGCGGCACCCCGACGGCATCGACGGCCCGACGTTCATGCAGAAGAACACCCCGGACCACTACCCCGAGTGGATCCCCCGTGTCGAGGTGACCAAGGAGGGCGGCACCGTCCGCCACGCCGTCTGTGACGACACCGCGACCCTCCTCTACCTGGCCGACCAGGCGAGCATCACCCTGCACCGCTGGCTGTCCCGCGCCGACAGCGTCGACCACCCCGACCGGCTGGTGTTCGACCTCGACCCGTCGGGGGACGACTTCGAGGCCGTGCGCGAGGCTGCCACGCTGCTCGGGGAACTGCTCGACGAGCTCGACCTGCCCTCGGCGCTGATGACCACCGGCTCGCGCGGGCTGCACGTGATCGTGCCGCTGAACGGCCGGCACGACTTCGACGAGGTGCGCGCCTTCGCCCGGGACGTCGCCGACACCCTCGCGGGCGCCCACCCCGACCGGCTCACCACCGCCGCCCGCAAGAAGGAACGCGGTGAGCGGCTCTACCTCGACATCCAGCGCAACGCCTACGCCCAGACCGCCGTCGCGCCCTACACGGTCCGCCCCCGCCCGGGCGCCCCGGTGGCCACCCCCATCACCTGGGACCAGCTGGACGACCCGGAGCTGCACGCCCGCCGCTGGACCATCGCCGACGCCGTCGAGCAGGCCCGGACCAACCCCTGGTCAGGCCTGCTGAACCGCGGCCGGGCGCTGGGACCGGCCCGGCGGCGGCTGAACGCCCTGCGCGACTGAGGCACCCCCGCCGCCGGCCGGACGGGTGGCAGATGCATGCGCCTGGAGAGGTTTGGCGAACACTCTTGCGGCCACACGGAGGGGGAGGTGGCCATGTCGAACACAAAAAACACGCAAGAGTCACAGGATTCACAGGAGTCCCCGAACTCCCGGAATACGAGCAAGACGCACGACACCCAGTCGGCCAAGAGCCGGCCGAGCCCGATGGAGGTGCTGCGCCAGGCGCGCGGCCAGCTCGCGGAGCTCACCGGCATGGAAGCCGAGTCCGTGTCGTCGTTCGAGCAGACCGAGGAGGGCTGGGCGCTGGAGGTCGAGGTCCTCGAACTCGAGCGCGTGCCCGACACGATGAGCCTGATGGCGAGCTACCAGGTGGAGCTCGACCCCGACGGACAGCTCACCGGTTACCGGCGCGTCCGCCGCTATGAACGCGGTCGGTCCGACGCGCGCAGGGGCGGCCGCTAGGCCCTCTGACCGGACCCGCACCCACACACGAGGAGGAACACCCGGCATGACAGTCGTACCGGCACAGCAGTCCGGCGGCGGAGGCGGCAGCAGCGGTCTCTACGACGTGCTTGAGCTCGTCCTGGACAGGGGGCTCGTCATCGACGCATTCGTGCGAGTCTCCCTGGTCGGCATCGAGATCCTCAAGATCGACGTACGCGTCGTCGTCGCCAGCGTCGACACCTATCTGCGCTTCGCCGAGGCGTGCAACCGGCTCGATCTGGAGGCCGGGCCGCGCAAGGACCCGGGTCTGCCCGACCTGGTCGGGGAGATCACCGAGTCCGGAGCCCGCGGCAAGTCCAAGGGGGCTCTGTCCGGCGCCGCCGAGACCATCTCCGACGCCTTCAAGCAGGCCCGGAGCGAGGGCGAGACCGAGTCGCGTCCGCGAGCCCGCAAGAGCACGTCGTCCCGCCGTAAGGAGGAGCAGGAGTGAGCACTTACGTCTACGGCATCGCGGCGAGTTCGCACCCAGGCCTCCCCGAGGGCATGAGCGGTGTCGGTGACCCGCCCCGCCCGGTGCGCATCCTGCGCGAGGGTGACCTGGCGGCCGTCGTCAGCGAGGCGCCCGACGGGCTGCGGCCCAAGCGCAAGGAGCTGCTCGCCCACCAGAACGTGCTCAGCGAGGCGGGTGCGGCCGGCTGTGTGCTGCCCATGCGGTTCGGCAGCGTCGCCCCGGACGACACCTCCATCACCGGGGTGCTCGCCGAGCGCGCCGAGCACTACAAGGAGCGGCTGCGGGCCCTGGACAACCGGGTCGAGTACAACGTCAAGGCCAACCACGTCGAAGAGGCCGTCCTGCACCAGGTGATGGCCGAGAACTCCGACATCCGCGGTCTGGCGGAAGCCAACCGGCAGGCGGGCGGCGGCAGTTACGACGACAAGATCCGTCTCGGCGAGATGGTCGCGGCCGCGGTCAAGGCCAAGGAGGCCGACGACGGCGCCGCCGTGCAGCGCGCCCTGGAGTCGGCCGCCGACGACGTGAGCGTAGGCCCGGAGTCCACCGGCTGGCTGGCCAATGTGTCGTTCCTGGTGGACCGGGACTCGGCCGAGTCGTTCCTGGCCGTGGTCGAGCAGGTCCGCAAGGACATGCCGCACCTGGAGGTGCGGGTCAACGGTCCGCTGCCGCCGTACAGCTTCGTCGAGCCCGGCCCGGCCGAGCCCGCGGGCACCGTGGCGAGCGGAACGGACACCGGAGCGGGGTGACGACGTGGGCCTGATCTCTGAGGTGCTGCTGCTGCCGTTCGCACCGGTACGCGGCAGCGCCTGGGCCATCAAACAGGTGGTGCAGGAGGCCGAGCGGATCTACTACGACCCTGCCACGATCCGGGCCGAACTGGCTCGCCTTGAGGAGCAGATGGAGGCCGGAGAGATCACGGAGGAAGAGTTCGACCACCTTGAGGACGAGCTCCTCGACCGGTTGGAGATCGCTTCGCGCGGCAGCGCGGGAACAGGCAACGGGACAACACCATGAACCGAACGGGACTGGGTCTTGCCATAGGGGCCGGATATCTCCTGGGACGGACCAAGAAACTGAAGATGGCGATGGCCGTCGGTGGCCTGGTCGCCGGGAAGAAGTTGAACCTGAGCCCGCGCATGGTCGCGGATCTGGTCCAGCAACAGCTGCGGAACAACCCGCAGTTCAAGGAGATCGGCGACCAGCTCCGGCAGGATCTGCGCGGCGTCGGCAAGGCCGCTTCCGGTGCCATGGTCGAGCGGCAGATCGATGCCCTCGCCGACCGGCTGCATGGCCGGACCGCCAAGGTGCGCGACCAGCTGACGGGAGTGGTGCCCGGCCAGGACGACGAGGCCGAGGACGCCGAGTACGAGGACGCCGAGGAAGAGGAGCCCGAGGCCGAAGAGGAAGAGGAGCCCGAGGCCGAAGAGGAAGAGGAGCCCGAGGCCGAAGAGGAAGAGGAGCCCGAGGACTCCGAGGCCGAAGAGGAAGAGGAAGAGGAGCCCGAGGACTCCGAGGCCGAAGAGGAAGAGGAAGAGGAGCCCGCGGCGAAGAAGGCTCCCGCCAAGAAGGCGCCGGCGAAGAAGGCGCCGGCGAAGAAGGCTGCGAAGAAGGCTCCCGCCAAGAAGGCCCCCGCGAAGAAGGCTCCCGCGAAGAAGGCTCCCGCGAAGAAGACGGCGGGCCGCAAGGCGGCGGGGAAGAAGACCACACCCGCCAAGAAGGCGACCTCCGGCCGGGGCGGCGCCGCCCGGTCCCGGCTGCAGAAGGGAGGCGGTGAGGAATGAGTGACACTCTCGGCTCGGCGAAGTCCGCCGCCAACGGAGCGACGAACCCGCTCAAGGGCCTGGCTCACAGCGAGGCCGCCGACCGGCTGAAGGCCGAACTGCAGGAGTACCTCGCCGCTCAGGCCACGCGCATGCTGACCGGCGTGGGCCACAAGCTCGGCGAGACCACCGGCAAGCTGAACGACATCGCCGAGGGCAACAGCCCCGGCTTCGCCAAGCTCGCCCTCGAGGGAGGCCGCAAGATGGCCGAGGGCAAGGGGCCGTTGCGCTCCGCACTGGAGTTGGGCGGCTCGCGCCTCAAGGACAAGGTCACAGGCGCTTTCAAGGGCTTGGGCGGCAAGGGCAAGGGCAAAGGCCGTTCCGGCAACAAGCCCACCGTCATCATCGAGCACATCGATGTCGGCGTACCCCTGCGCACGGCGTACGACCAGTGGACCCAGTACCAGGACTTCAGCACCTTCGCGAAGGGTGTCAAGGCCGCGAGCAAGGCCGACGACACCACCTCCGACTGGCAGTTGAAGGTCTGGTGGTCCAACCGCAGCTGGAAGGCGAAGACGACCGAGCAGGTCCCGGACGACCGCATCGCGTGGACCTCCGAGGGCGCCAAGGGCACCACGAAGGGCGTCGTCTCCTTCCACGAACTCACCGACAACCTGACCCGCGTCCTGCTCGTCATCGAGTACTACCCCTCCGGTTTCTTCGAGAAGACGGGCAACATCTGGCGCGCCCAGGGCCGCCGTGCCCGGCTCGACCTCAAGAACTTCGTCCGCTTCATCACGATCAAGGGCGAGGCGGAGGACGGCTGGCGCGGCGAGATCCGCGACGGCGAGGTCGTCCGCAGCCACGACGACGCGGTCGCCGAGGAGGAGTCCGAGCAGGAGTCCGAGGAAGAGCCCGAGGGCGAGGAGGCCGAGGACGAGTACGACGAGGACGAGTCGGAAGAGCAGGGCGAGGAGGAGCCCGAGGGCGAGTACGAGGAAGAGCCCGAGGAGGAGGAAGAGCCCGAGGGTGAGCACGAGGACGAGGAGTACGAGGACGAGGATGAGGAAGTCGAGGCAGGGAGCCGGCGATGACGACGCCCAGCAGGATGCCCGAGCCCTACGGTCAGGGAAGCGGTGCCAACCTCGCCGACATCCTTGAACGGGTCCTGGACAAGGGCATCGTCATCGCGGGCGACATCCGGATCAACCTGCTCGACATCGAACTCCTCACGATCAAACTGCGTCTGATCGTCGCCTCGGTCGACAAGGCGAAGGAGATGGGCATCGACTGGTGGGAGACCGACCCGGCCCTGAGCTCACGGGCCCGCCGTGACGAACTGACCCGTGAGAACGCCGAGTTGCGCGAGAGGCTGGCCCGGCTGGAGGAACTGGAGCCCGGCCGTGCGGAGAAGAAGGAGGCACCGTGACCGGACTGCGGTACGTCTACGCCGTCTGCCGCCCCTTCGGCGCCCCGCTCCAGGTTCAGCTGACGGGGGTGGCCGGTGATCCGCCCAGAACACTGACTCACCACGGCCTGGTGGCCGTGGTGAGCCACGTGCCGGAGCGGGACTTCGCCGAGGAGCCGCTCCGGCGCCATCTGGAGGACCTGGACTGGCTCACCGAGACCGCCCGCGCCCACCAGGGTGTGATCGACGCGCTCACCACTGTCACGACCCCGCTGCCGCTGCGGCTCGGCACCGTCTTCCACGACGACAGCGGCGTACGCATCATGATGGAGGCCCGCGAGGAGGACTTCCGGCGCACCCTCGACCGGCTGGAGGGCCGGGTCGAGTGGGGCGTCAAGGTGTACGCGGAGTCCGAGCCGCAGGAGAGCGTCCGGCCCGCGCAGAAGCCCGCGTCGGGCCGGGACTACCTGCGGCAGCGGCGCATGCAGACCCGTTCCCACGAGGAGATGTGGCAGAAGGCCGAGGCATTCTCGACCCGGCTGCACGAGGTGCTTTCCGCATTCGCGGAGGATTCCCGGATGCATCCCCCGCAAAATCCCGCGCTTTCCAAGGCGACCGGGCGGAACGTGCTGAATGCGGCTTATCTCGTTCCGCGCGCGAATTCCGAGGAATTCGTGGAACTGGTGGACCGCACGAAGGGTGAGCTGCCGGGCATGCGCATCGAGCTCACCGGTCCCTGGGCGGCCTATTCGTTCGCCGGGGAGACCACATGACCGACCGGGAGAATCCGTGACCGTAGTGGAACGCCGTGAGGTCGCCCTCGTGGACCTGCTCGACCGGCTGCTCGCCGGCGGCGTCGTGATCACGGGGGACATCACGCTGCGCATCGCCGACGTCGACCTCGTCCGTATCGACCTCAACGCGCTCATCAGCTCGGTGAACGCCCAGGTGCCCTCACCGTTCGAGGAGTTGCTGTGACCGCCCGCGAGAACCCCCGTCCGCGCTCCAACCGGATGGATCTGGAGCCCGACACGGTCGAGCGCGACCTGGTCAAACTCGTGCTGACGGTGGTGGAACTGCTGCGCCAGCTCATGGAGCGCCAGGCGCTGCGCCGGTTCGACGTGGGGGACCTGAGCGAGGAGCAGGAGGAGCGGATCGGGCTCACGCTCATGCTGCTCGACGAGCGGATGACGGAACTGCGCGACCGCTACGGACTGCGGCCCGAGGACCTCAACCTGGACCTCGGGCCGCTCGGGCCACTGCTTCCGCGGGACTGAGACCCGCACGAGCACGCGTGCCCCGGGCCCTTACCCGGGCCCGGGGCGCTCGTGCGTACTACCACCTGTACCAACGGCCCCTGCCGCCGGCTGCCGACGTGCCGCGGACGAAGAATCCCAGCAGCCACAGGACAAGAACCGCGAGAGCGATCCACCAGAGAATCTTCACTGCAAATCCGGCGCCGAAAAGAACCAAAGCCAGAAGCAGCACCAGCAGGATGGGAACCATAATTCGAACCTCCTGCTTTCAGGGTGTCCCGGAAACGGTGTTTCAGGCTTCCTTGCGGCAGAGAATTTCTCCGTGCAGCACGCTGAACCACCCGTCCTCCCGCGTGCCCCACTCCCGCCAGGCCTCGGCCAGGTCCCGCAGCCCCGCCTCGTCGGCGTGCCCGCCTTCGACGGCCCGGTCCGCGTACGCCGACGCCAGGGTGCGGTCGGCCCACAGCCCGCTCCACCAGGCCCGCTCCTGCGGTGTGGCGAAGGTCCAGGTGCCGGAGGTCGCCGTGATGTCCGTGAGCCCGGCCCGCAGTGCCCAGGACTTCAGCCGGCGCCCGGCGTCCGGCTCACCGCCGTTGGCCCGCGCGACCCGGCGGTAGAGGTCGAGCCAGGCGTCGAGCCCCTCGGACGCGGGGTACCAGGTCATGGCCTCGTAGTCCGCGTCCCGCACGGCGACGATGCCGCCGGGCCTGACGACCCGCCTCATCTCGCGCAGCGCTCGTACCGGGTCGCCCACGTGCTGGAGCACCTGGTGGGCGTGGACCACGCAGAAGGTGTCGTCCGGGTAGTCCAGGGCGTGCACGTCGGCGACCGCGAAGCCGACGTTGGCCAGCCCTCGTCCGGCCGCCGTGGCGCGCGCCTGCTCCAGGATCTCCGGCACCCGGTCGACCCCGGTGACCTGCCCGTCGGGCACGAGCTCGGCGAGGTCGGCGGTGATCGTGCCCGGCCCGCAGCCGATGTCCAGGATCTTCATGTGGGGCTTGAGCGAAGGCAGCAGGTACGCGGCCGAGTTGGCGGCGGTCCGCCAGGTGTGCGAGCGCAGGACGGACTCGTGGTGCCCGTGGGTGTAGACGGCGGTCTCGCGGGGTTCCGGCATGGCGGATCCCACCCCTTCCGGTCGGGTCGGCAGGAGATCACCGTACGCAGTGCCGCCGCATATTGAGACCCGTATCCTGCAATGTGGACTGACGATGCGTCAGCAGGTGTCAGTGTCCGGCGATCGGCCGGTACACGGTCAGCGCCTCCGGGAGCTTCTCCAGCGTCACGCGGCCTTCCACCTCGGTCACCTGCACGTCGAGCTGCCCGTCCGCGAGGTCCCGCCGGCGCCCGGAGGCCGGCCCCACGACGGTGAGGCCCGCACCGGGGGGCGTCATGCCGGGCGGGTACCCGGAGGGGGTGGACACACCGGCGGCCCGGAGGCAGGCTCATGGCTGATCATCACCACCGACCCAGGGGGAACCGAGAGATGAGCGGGCACGTGACGGCGGTCAGCAGCAACGGGGAGTACTCGTTCACCAAGCCGAACCGGGACAGCATCACGCTGCTCACCGGCCTCGGCGTCGAGGGGGACGTGCACGCCGGGGTGACGGTCAAGCACCGCTCGCGCGTCGCCCAGGACCCCACCCAGCCCAATCTGCGCCAGGTCCACCTGATGCACGAGGAGCTGTTCGCCGAGGTCGGTGAGGACGGGTTCGAGGTGGCCCCCGGCGACCTCGGCGAGAACATCACCACCCGCGGCATCGACCTGCTCGCACTGCCCACCGGCACCCTGCTGCGCATCGGCGACAGCGCGGTCCTGGAGGTCACCGGGCTGCGCAACCCCTGCCTGCAGATCGACCTCTTCCAGGACGGGCTGCTCAAGCAGGTCGTCGGGCGTGACGAGGCGGGCAACATCGTGCGCAAGGCCGGGATCATGAGCGTGGTGCGGGAAGGCGGCGTGGTACGGCCCGGCGACACGGTCGAGGCGGAGCTCCCCAGCGGGCCGCACCGGCCGCTGGAACGGGTCTGACCGGTACGCCGGCCCGAAACCCGTTTGCCCCCGGCCCCCGCGCCCCCACACAATCGCGCCCATGGGTCACCTCGAAGCCGCGCACCTGGAGTACTACCTGCCCGACGGAAGGGCGCTGCTGGGCGACGTCTCGTTCCGGGTGGGGGAGGGGGCCGTCGTGGCCCTCGTGGGACCCAACGGCGCGGGCAAGACCACTCTGCTGCGGATGCTCGCCGGTGAGCTCAAGCCGCACGGCGGGTCCGTGGTCGTCGGCGGCGGGCTCGGGGTCATGCGGCAGTTCGTGGGATCCGTGCGCGACGAGACGACCGTGCGGGACCTGCTCGTGTCCGTCGCGACGCCCCGCATCCGCGAGGCCGCGCAGGCCGTCGACAAGGCCGAGCACGCCATCATGACCGTCGACGACGAGGCCGCCCAGCTGGCGTACGCCCAGGCCCTCGCCGACTGGGCCGAGGCGCGCGGCTACGAGGCCGAGACGCTGTGGGACATGTGCACCACGGCCGCGCTCGGGGTGCCGTACGACAAGGCGCAGTTCCGGGAGGTCCGCACCCTCTCCGGCGGCGAGCAGAAGCGCCTCGTCCTGGAGGCGCTGCTGCGCGGCACCGACGAGGTGCTGCTCCTCGACGAGCCCGACAACTACCTCGACGTCCCCGGCAAGCGGTGGCTGGAGGAACGGCTGAAGGAGACCCGCAAGACGGTTCTCTTCGTCTCCCACGACCGCGAGCTCCTCGCCCGCGCGGCCCAGCGGATCATCTCCCTGGAGCCCGGTCCCGCCGGTGCCGACGCCTGGGTGCACGGCGGCGGTTTCGCCACCTTCCACGACGCCCGGCGCGAGCGCTTCGCCCGCTTCGAGGAGCTGCGCAGGCGCTGGGACGAGAAGCACGCGCAGCTGAAGAAGCTGGTGCTGACGCTGCGTCAGGCCGCTGCGGTCAGCCATGAGATGGCCTCCCGCTACGCGGCCGCGCAGACGCGCCTGCGCAAGTTCGAGGAGGCCGGCCCGCCCCCGGAGCCGCCGCGCGAGCAGGACATCAGGATGCGGATCAAGGGCGGCCGCACCGGCGTGCGGGCGGTCACCTGCGCGAACCTGGAGCTCACCGGCCTGATGAAGCCCTTCGACCTGGAGGTCTACTACGGCGAGCGCGTGGCCGTCCTCGGCTCCAACGGATCGGGCAAGTCCCACTTCCTGCGCCTGCTCGCCGGCGACGACGTGGCGCACACGGGGGACTGGAAGCTGGGCGCCCGGGTCGTGCCCGGCCACTTCGCGCAGACGCACGCGCACCCGGAGCTGGAGGGCCGCACGCTCCTCGACATCCTGTGGAAGGAACACGCACAGGACCGCGGCGCCGCGTCCTCGCGGCTGCGCCGCTACGAGCTCACCCAGCAGGCGGAGCAGACGTTCGAGCGGCTCTCCGGAGGCCAGCAGGCCCGCTTCCAGATCCTGCTGCTGGAGCTGCAGGGCGTCACGGCGCTGCTGCTGGACGAGCCGACCGACAACCTGGACCTGGAGTCCGCCGAAGCTCTGCAGGAGGGCCTGGAGGCCTTCGACGGAACGGTTCTCGCGGTCACCCACGATCGCTGGTTCGCCCGCTCCTTCGACCGCTTCCTGGTCTTCGGCAGCGACGGCCGGGTCCGGGAGACCCCGGACCCGGTCTGGGACGAACGAAGGGTGGAACGGGCCCGCTAGGGAGACACCCCAGGGGCCCGCTCCCGGTCACTTCCAGCGCAGCAGCGCCCCGAGGCCCCCCACGGGGACCTCCCGCTCGGAGACCGACAGCGCGGGCGCGTCCGTGGCCACCGCGGAACGGATCAGGGCGTCGTCCGCCCGGGCCGGCCACGAGTGCTGCTCGCCCAGGACCTTCAGGTCCGTGCGGCGCACGGCGAGCTGGTCGGGGTCCTCCCCGATCCACACCTCGCGGTGCGCGTCGGGCCCGTCCACCCTGATCAGCAGCTCGTCGATGCGGTGCTCCCGCGCCGCCTCGACCAGCGCGGGTACGCCCTCGACGGCCCCGGCCCGGCCCTCGTCGTCGGGGTTCCGGGCGGCGCGGAACCGCTCCAGCTCCGCCTCGGCCTGCCGCCCCACGTGCTCGGCCCGGGCCCGTTCCACGTCCTCGTCGAGCAGGCGGCTGCCGGTTCCGTGCGGCGCCTCGACCACCAGAGCGTGCAGCCGCTTCGGCAGCCGCTCGTGCACGGACCGCCGCTCCCGGTCGTCGCCGACGAGAATCAGCAGGTCGGCCTTGGTCTCCTCCTGGCACACCGCGAGCGCGTCGGCGATCTCCGCCGCGTTGTGCTCCCAGGTGTTCTCCACCCGCAGCTGGAAGTGCCGCTCGGACCAGTCAGCGGAACTCGTCCGGTGCACCGGCCACTGCCGTCCGGTGACGCTCCCGGCGTCCTCCCGGCCCAGCGCGTCGCGCAACTCGAAGTCCGCCCCCTTGCGGTCGACGTACGCCACCACGCACACCGGGTCCTCCCCGGCCAGCTCCAGCAGCGGCGTGACCCGCGGCAGCGGCGCCCATTCGGCCCAGTCACCGCCCTTCGGCGGACGGACCAGCGGCGGGTCGAGGACGACCTCGCCGGCGCGGGCGAAAAGGGCCCGGCCGTGCGGCTCGGAGGAGTGCTTCAGATCCTCGATCGCGCTGCGCACGGCCTGGCACGTCGCCTCGTCCGCTCCCTGTTCGGCCAGCTGCCCGGCCATCGCCTGGGCCGTCAGCTCCCGCTCGTGGGGAGTGCCCTCCGTGTGCCGTGAGGTGTCGACGTACACGGAGGCCCAAGGCCCGGGGTGTTCGTACAGTGGGTGCAGAAAGGCGAGATCCATGGTTCCTCCCGGATGCCGCTCGGGGGCAGTGCTCAGTTGCTCCGGGGGCGGGTACCCGGACCACAGAGACGAACACGACGAGCGGGGCGACACGATGACCGGAGTGGACCCTGACCGGCTGGACGACCAGCAGCTCATGAAAGAGCTGGAAACCATCCACCGCACGCGCCACGACACGCTGCTCTACGGCTCGAACGACGCGCTGCGCGCCCACAACGAGCGCATGGCGCAGCTGGAGGGCGAGTTTCTGCGCCGCAACCCGCGCCGCCCCGTGGCCGCGGGCCGCACACGCGAAGGGGCCCGGGAGCGGGGAAGCGGGGAGTCGGCGACTCCCGCGAACCCCGGCACCTGAGCCCCTCGAAAGGACACGACCGGAACGCAGCGGCCCGCGCGGACGCTCAGCGCCGCGGCCGGGCCCTCACGCGGCCTCTTGCGCGAAGACGTCCAGGAAGGTCTCGCAGAACGCCTTCAGATCGTCCGGCTTGCGGCTGGTGACCAGCTTGTTCGCCCCGTGGTCACAGACCTTGACCTGCTTGTCGACCCAGGTGCCGCCCGCGTTGCGGATGTCTGTCTGCAGGCTCGGCCAGGACGTGAGCTCCCGGCCGCGCACGACGTCCGCCTCGACCAGCGTCCACGGCGCGTGGCAGATCGCAGCCACCGGGCGGCCGTGCTCGAAGAAGTCCCGGACGAACGCCACGGCCTTGTCGTCCATGCGCAGGAAGTCCGGGTTGGCGACGCCGCCCGGCAGCACGAGAGCGCCGAAGGAGTCCGGCGAGGAGTCGCCCACGACCTCGTCCACGGGGAACGTGTCCGCCTTGTCGAGGTGGTTGAAGGCCTGGATCTCGCCCTGCTGCGTCGACACCAGCACGGGCTCGTGCCCCGCGTCCTCAGCGGCCTGCCACGGGTCGGTCAGCTCGACCTGCTCGACGCCCTCGGGCGCGACCAGAAACGCGATACGCATGATGCTCTACGTCCTTTCCCGCTCTTGCTCCTACTGAGTTCTGCTTCGTTCCGGCTGCCGGCCGCTCCGCCCGGTCCGCTCACCCGCCACCCCGGGCATCGGGCTCGGCGCGGCTGATGTCGGCGAGCGCCGACGCGGGGTCCTCGGCCTCGGCCACGTCGCCGAGGCTCACCATCCCCACCGGCAGCCCGTTCTCCACCACGGGCAGCCGGCGCACCGCGTGCTCGCGCATCAGCGTCACCGCCGTAGCCACGCGGTCGTCCGGCGTCACCGTCACCGGATTCGGGGTGCACGCGGTCCGCGCGCTGACCGTCATCGGGTCGATGCCCTCGGCGACGGCCCGTACCGTGATGTCACGGTCGGTGAGCACACCGATCACGTCCTGCCCCTCGGCCACCACCACGTCGCCGATCTTCTGGGTGCGCATCAGCTGCGCCGCCTCCACGAGCGAGGCGTCCGGGCGCACGGCGACCACACCCGCTGTCATCACGTCCTTGACGTACTCGGCCATCAGGGGAGCCTTCCCTCCGTTCCCAGGCCGGTGGGGCGCCGCGACAGGCCGCGGCGCCCCGACGCGGTCCCTACGCGTACTCCTCCGGCCCGGTCTCACGGGCCCGGATCAGGGCCTGGGCCAGCTCCTGGACATTGCCGTAGCGCTCCTGGCGCGGCAGCCCCTCCAGGGACTCGACCAAGGCGTCGGGCGCCTGGTGGCGGCGCAGCTCGCGGGCCAGGTCGCGCGCGCTCGCGGGGAACGCCCTGCGGCCCAGGATCCGGGCCAGTTCCAGCCGGACCGACTCCAGGGACGTCGGCGCACGGCTCGGCGTCACCGGCCCGTGGGCGACCTCGGGGTCGTCCTCGGCGGCCGGCTCCGGGTCGTGCCACTCCTCACTGCGCGTGGGGTGCCCGGACCTGAGCAGACCCTGCAGTTCATGTTTCATCTCGTCGTCCCGGTGGACGCTCAGCCGGTCGCTGCCTCGCTGCATGTCTCCCTCCAGACGTTCGGGGGCCCGCACCGCGTACCCGTACACCGGACGGCGACACAGGTTCCGTGAGCCCGATCGCCGCCGCCCGCACTGGTTTGCGCCACGTCCTGCGGGAGACCCGGATCACACCCCCCACACCTCTCTGGGGAAGGACCCGTCATGGCGATGCTCGCTGTGCTCATCCCGCTGCTCATGCTCGGAGTGGTGCTGGTGCTGGGCCGTTACGAGGAACTGCTGCTGCCGCAGGAGGACGCCGGCCGGCGCGAACCGGCCGGCGTTCCCCCTGCCGCCGCAGCCGCTACTTCTTCTCCCGCCCCGGCAGGAACTCCTGCACCTTCGCCTTGAAGCCCCGCTTGACCACCGATCCCCGGTCCGCGTCGCCCTTCAGGACCGACGCGGCGGTCGCCTCCATCTGGTCCCAGGTGGCGTGCGGCGGGATCGGTGGGACAGCAGGATCGGTCAGGAACTCCACCACCGCGGGGCCGTCCGCCTCCAGCGCGGCCCGCCAGGCCGCCTCGACGTCCTCCGGCTTCTCCACCCGGATGCCGGTCAGCCCCAGGGACCGGGCGAACGCGGCGTACTGCACGTCCGGAAGCTCCTGCGAGGGCAGGAACGACGGCGCGCCCCCCATCGCTCGCAGCTCCCACGTGACCTGATTCAGATCGTGGTTGTTGAACACCGCGATCACCAGCCGCGGGTCCTCCCACAGATGCCGGTACTTGGCCGCCGTGATCAGCTCCGCCATCCCGTTCATCTGCATCGCTCCGTCACCCACCAGCGCGATCGCCGGCCGGTCCGGGTGCGCGAACTTCGCGCCGATCACGTACGGCACCCCGCAGCCCATCGTCGCCAGCGTGCCGGAGAGCGAGCCGCGCATGCCCGGCCTCATGGTCAGGTGCCGCGCGTACCAGTTGGCCGCGGAACCCGAGTCGGAGGCGACGATCGCGTTGTCCGGAAGCAGCGGGTCCAGCGCGCGGGCCACGTACTCCGGGTTGATCGGGTCGGCGTCGAGCCCCGCCCGGCGCTCCATGACCTCACGCCAGCGCGTGACGTTGTCGCACACCGTGTCGTACCACTCACGGCCGCGCCCCTCCTCGATCAGCGGGATCAGCCGCTCCAGGGTGGCCTTCGCGTCACCGACCAGGTTCACCTCGTACGGGTAGCGCATCCCGATCATGTGCGGATCGATGTCGATCTGGATCCCCCGCGCCTGACCGAACTCCGGCAGGAACTGGGAGTACGGGAACGACGAGCCGATGGTCAGCAGCGTGTCGCAGTCCCGCATCAGCTCGTAGGACGGGCGCGTGCCCAGCAGGCCGATCGAGCCGGTGACGTACGGCAGTTCGTCGCTGAGGACGTCCTTGCCGAGCAGCGCCTTGGCGACGCCCGCGCCGAGCAGCTCGGCGATCCGCTCCACCTCGGCCCGGGCGCCGGCCGCGCCCTGGCCCACCAGGATCGCCACCTTGTCACCGGAGTTGAGGATCTCGGCGGCCCGCCGCACCGAGTCGTCGGAGGGCACCGCCGTCCACGAGCCGCGGTCCAGGCTGGAGGGCACCATCTTGAACTCGTGCGTCGGCGGCGCGTAGTCGAGCTCCTGCACGTCCCCCGGGATGATGACCGCGGTCGGGCAGCGGCGCGCGTAGGCGGTGCGGATCGCCCGGTCCAGCACGTTCGGCAGCTGCTCGGGCACCGTCACCGTCTCCACGAAATCGGAGGCGACGTCCTTGTACAGCGTGTGCAGATCGACTTCCTGCTGGTAGGAGCCGCCCATCGCGGTGCGGTGCGTCTGGCCCACGATCGCCAGCACCGGCACATGGTCCAGCTTCGCGTCGTACAGGCCGTTCAGCAGATGGATCGCGCCCGGCCCCGACGTCGCCGCGCACACCCCGAGACGGCCGCTGAACTTGGCGTAGCCGACCGCCTGGAACGCCGACATCTCCTCGTGCCGCGACTGCACGAACCGCGGCTCGTTCTCGGCCCTGCCCCACGCGGCGAGCAGTCCGTTGATGCCGTCCCCCGGATAGCCGAAGACATGCTCCACTCCCCATTCGCGCAGCCTGCGCAGAACATGGTCGGCGACCTTGGTGCTCATGTAGACCTCCCGGACGTAGGGGGACAGAGCCGGCAGTACGAGTCACCCTGCGCGACGGCGGAAAACCTCTCCGGGTTTGCGGGCGGGGGCCGGGGGCAGGCGCCCCTCAGTGCTTCGGACAGGAGGCACGCCCGTGGGAGCGACGTCGCGCGCCGCCACCGAGGCCCTGTCCCACAGCGGATGCGCTTCCACGGTGACCGTCCAACCCGCAGCACTTTCAAGGGAATTGCGACGTATCATGCAGACCCGAACCAGCGCGAAACGGCACCCCCACAACGACGCCCCCGACACCGCCGAGGCCTTCCGCAGGCTCACCTCGATGCCCGCCGGCCCGGAGCGCGACGCGCTGCGCGACGAGATCGTCGAGGCCTGGCTGCCCATGGCGGACCGCCTCGCCGGACGCTTCCGCAGCCGCGGCGAGAACCTCGAGGACCTGCGCCAGGTCGCTGCCCTCGGCCTGGTCAAGGCCGTCGACCGGTACGACCCCGAACGCGGCAACGCCTTCGAGAGCTACGCGGTGCCGACCATCACCGGCGAGATCAAGCGGCACTTCCGGGACCACATGTGGACCCTGCACGTACCCCGCCGCGTCCAGGACCTGCGCAACCGTGTGCGGATCGCCGGCCAGGACCTGTCCCAGACCATCTCCGGGCGCCGCCCCACCGTGACCGAGCTCGCCGAGCACGCGAACATGAGCGAGGAGGACGTCCGGGCGGGTCTGGAGGCGCTGGAGAGCTTCACGGCGCTGTCCCTGGACGCGGAACTGCCCGGCAGCGAGGACGGCTACTCCCTGAGCGACGCGCTGGGGTCCGACGACCCGGCCCTGGACACGGTCGTCGACCGCGAGTCCGTGAAGGCCCGGCTTGCGGCGCTGCCCGAGCGGGAGCGGTCGATCCTGTACATGCGGTTCTTCGGGGACATGACGCAGAGCCGGATCGCCGAAGAGCTGGGCATCTCGCAGATGCACGTGTCCCGGCTGATCAGCCGGTGCTGCGGACGGGTGCGCGAACAGGTCATGCGCGACGTGGCCTGAGCCGGGGCTCTCACGCTGTCACCCGATTGGCCGGTGCTGTCCCGCTAATGGGGCCCGGTCCCGCGCGGGCCCGCTGCGGGCGGGCTGTCATGGCAGAGGGGTATGACTACCGAAGGAGTCCCCTCGATGCGCCGCAGCCTGCACGCCCTGTCCGTCGCCGTCCTGGCCGGCTCAGCCATGCTGGGCGCCGCGCCGGCCGCCTTCGCCGAGCCGGCCGCCGAGGTCAGTCCCGCCACCGTCCAGCCCGGAGGCACACTCACCGTCTCGGTGAGCTGTGACCCGACCGGGGGGCCGGCGCCCGACACCATCGAGGCCACCTCACAGGCCTTCGACGAGGGCACGGTGCCGCTCCAGCGGGTCACCGGCAATGACGACGAGGTGTCCGGACCCGCCTACCGCGGCACGGCCCGCATCGCCTCCGCGGACAACTTCGAGGGCGATCCGGACGCCCTGGGCGAGGACTCGGCGTGGACCGTCGACGGCACCTGCCCGGCCGCTCCCGGCGGGGTGGGCACGGAGTGGAGCGCGACGTTCACCGTGGCGCACGGCGCCGGACCCCACAAGCCGTCGCACCACCCCACACACCAGCCCACGCACCACCCCACCCACAAGCCCTGCCCCGAACCCTCGCACCACCGCGAACGCCACCACACCGAGTGCGGCGCGGCACCGGTCCAGCGCGGGGTACGGGCCGGTGACGGCGGCGCCTTCACCGACTCCGTGCCCGCCCTGGTCGCGGGCGGGGTGCTGATCGCGGGCGCGTTCGGAGCCGCCGTGCACCGGCTGCGCAACCGGGAGAGCGACCCCTGCCGCTGACCCGCCCGGCCCGTTCCACCGCGACGAAGGGACCCGGCTTCCCCGGCCCGGCCCCGCTCATGCTGTGACGGTCACGACCCGGCCGGGCGCCCATGGGGCGGCGCCACTCTGGGTACTCAGGTGCCGAGGGCGACGGCGACACGACACGGCGGCACCAGAGGCACTGGCACTGCGGAGGTACGGATGCGGCGCACGGCCCCCGAAGGTCACGGCCCCGTCCGGTTCGGGCCGCCGCTCCCCGAGGACGGGCTGCCCGTACTGCCGGAGCTGTCCGCCGTGCTCGCCGCCGCGGCGTCCCGGGGCGACCACGAGCCGGTCGGCGGCGACCGGGCCCTGCGCGAGGCCGCCTGCGGCTACTGGGACCGCCGCGGACTGCACTGCGACCCGGACCGGGTGGCCGCCGCCCCGGGCTCGCCCGCCCTGCTGCTCGCGCTGACCGCCGCCCTCGGCGGCGACGTCCTCGTACCGCGGCCCTGCGCCGCCTGGTGGGCGCCGTACGCACGCCTGCTGGGGCGGCCCGCCTTCCACGTGCCGACCCCGCCGGAGAGCGGCGGTGTTCCCGACCCGTACGCGCTGCTGGAGACCGTGCGCCGGGTCCGTGCCGAGGGCGGCGACCCGCGGCTGCTCGTGCTGTCCGTCGCCGACGACCCTACCGCGACCGTCGCCCCTCCCGAACTGCTCCACGAGACCGTCGAGGCCGCCCAGGGCGAGGGCCTGCACCTGGTCAGCGACGAGACCTGGCGCGACACCCTGCACGAGCCGCACGACACGGTGCTGCTCAGCCCCGCCGAGATGGTGCCCGACCGGGTCACCGTCGTCACCGACCTGGCCGGGGCGCTGCTCCCGCCCGGCTGGCCGGCCGCCGTGGCCCGCTTCCCGGCCGGAGACGACGGAGCGGGCCTGCACGCGCGCGTGCTCGACGTCCTCACCGCCCTCGACGCCCGGGTCGCCGCGCCCGTCGCCGCCGCGGCCGGGTACGCCCTGGGGGAGCCGGAACCGGTCACCGCGCGCGTGGCGCACACCGTGCGCCTGCACGCGCTCCTGGCGGCCGAGGCGCACACCGCCGTCGTCGCCGCCGGCGCCCTCGCGCGGCCCCCGCGCTCCGGCCGCCACCTGTACGTGGACCTGGCCCCGCTGCGCCCCGCGCTGACCGCGCACGGCGTCGGCGACGCCCAGGAACTGGAGGACTACCTCACCGCACGCCTCGGCATGCCCGCCCCGGGCGGGCACCGCTTCGGCGACGACCTGGAAGCCCCGCGCGTGCGGCTGTCCACCGGCGCCCTGGTGGCCGGTTCCGACCCGGAACGCGCGGAATGCCTCACCTCACCCACGCCGTTGGAACTGCCGCAGGTGCACCGCGCGTTGATCCGGCTGAAGTCCGTCTTCGACGATCTTCGCGACGAAGCTCAGCGATGGGAGCCTCCTCGATGACGCAGCAGTCCGAGTCGACCACCAGCACGACCACCCGGGAATCCGACGAGCCCGCGCTCCCGTCCCCCCTCGCGCCCCCGTACCCGCCCCTGGCCGAACCCCGCCCACTCGCCGAGCGGCGGGTGTGGCCGCGCACCTTCCACGACCGGCTGACCGCGCCGCTCCCGGGCCTCAAGGCCATGGCCCGCTTCGCCCGCGAGGGCGCGGTGAGACCGGGCCCGGAAGGTCTCGCCGACATCCCCCGGCTGCCCTACGCCCCGGCCCCGCTGCCTCGCGTCGACGCCCGCACCGTCGCCGTCACCTGGGCGGGACACGCCAGTTGGGTACTGCGCATCGGCGGACTGACCGTCCTCACCGACCCGGTGTGGTCGCGCCGGATCCTCGGCACTCCGGCCCGGATCACCCCCGTGGGCGTCCCCTGGGAGGAACTGCCGCGCGTGGACGCCGTCGTCATCAGCCACAACCACTACGACCACCTGGACGCCCCCACGCTGCGCCGCCTCCCGCGCGACACCCCGGTGTTCGTCCCGGCCGGGCTCGCGCGCTGGTTCCACCGCCGCCGCTTCACACGCGTGACGGAGCTCGACTGGTGGGAGGCGGCCGAACTGGACGGCGTCCGCTTCGACTTCGTCCCCTCCCACCACTGGTCCAAGCGCAGCCTCACCGACACCTGCCACAGCCTGTGGGGCGGCTGGGTCCTCACCGACGAAAGCGGCCAACGCGTCTACTTCGCGGGCGACACGGGCTACGGCCACTGGTTCTCCCGCATCGGCCGCCGCTACCCCGGCATCGACCTGGCCCTGCTGCCCATCGGCGCCTACGACCCCCGCTGGTGGCTCCGCGACGTCCACTGCGACCCGGAGGAGGCCGTCCGCGCGGCCCAGGACCTGGGCGCGACCAGGATGGCCCCCATGCACTGGGCGACGTTCGTGCTGTCGGCGGAGCCGGTCCTGGAGCCCCTGACGCGCGTGCGCGCGGCCTGGGAGAAGGCGGGCCTGCCCCGGGAAAACCTCTGGGACATGCCGGTCGGCGCGTCAAAGGTGCTGTAGGTGTCGTAGGGGCGCGGGGAACTGCGCGATCCACCACGGAGAACCCGCACCCCGGGAACACCCGCCCCCGCAACGGCGCTACCGCACCCGCCGCACCACCGCCGGCACCGCACTGATCAGCACGGTCAGCGCGATCGCCGCCACCACGCCCTGCCACGGCTCGGCGAACAGCGACCCCCCGAGAATCCCGATCAACTGGTACGTCGCGGCCCACGCCAGACACGCCGGCAGATTCCCCCGGGAGAACCTGCGCATCGGCCACTCCGCCAGCAGACAGGCCAGCATCACCGGGATACGCCCCGCCGGCACCAGCCGTGACAGCACCAGCACCGCCACCCCGTGCGCGGCGAGTTTCTCCTGCGCCTGCTCCAGCCGGTCCTCCGGCGCCCGCGCCCGGATCGCCGCCAGCCACCGCGACCCGTTCTTCGACTTCAGCCCGCGCCGCCCCAGCCAGTACAGCGCCGCATCACCCAGGAACGCCGCCAGCGACGCCGTCACGAACACCATCACCAGCGAGAACGGCGCCGTCCGGTGCACGGCGACCACCGCCGCCGAACTCACCAGCGCCCCCGTCGGAATCACCGGCACCAGCGCCCCGGCCAGCACCAGCACAAAGAGCGTCGGATACCCGATCGCCTGCTGCGTGGACTCCGGAACCACGGACGCCGGTGTGACGGCCGACACCGCGAGCAGCGGCACACCGGTCAGCGCCACGGGCGCGGACCAGCTCACCGCGCCCCCTCCAGGCGCACGCTCTCCCCGTGCCCGAGCCGGTGCACCGCCACGGCCGGCGCGTGCCGGGCCGCCAGCCGGACGAACTCGTCCCCCGGCGCATGGAACTCGTGGGGGCGCACGGCGTCCATGCCGATCGGCCAGTACGTGCCGTAGTGCACCGGCACCGCACTGCTCGGCGCCAGCCGCTCCAGCGCCTGCGCCGCCCGGCCCGCGTCCAGGTGCCCCTCGCCCAGGTACGGCCCCCAGCCGCCCACCGGCAGCAGTGCCACCTCGACCGGCCCGACCTCCTTGGCCATGTCGTCGAACAAGCCGGTGTCCCCGGCGAAGTACGTCCGGGCCTCGCCGGCTATGACGTAGCCGAGGGCGGGGGAGCGGTGCGGCCCGAACGGCAGCCGCCGCCCGTCGTGCCGCGCGGGCACGGCCCGTACGACGACGTCGCCGACCGGGGTTTCGTCCCCCGGAGCCACCTCGCTCACCCGCAGGTGCGTGAGCCGGCGCAGACCGGGCACCGCCCGGCGCGCGCCCCGGGGCACGAGCAGGCGCGTGCCCGCGGCGAGCCGCATCAGCGACGGCACGTGCAGATGGTCGGCGTGCAGATGCGACACCAGCGCCACGTCCGCCTGCGGGGCGCCCGGCGGCGGCAGCGCTCCGCGCCGGCGCCGCAGGTGTGCGAGCCGGCGTGCGAACAGGGGATCCGTGAGCACGCGCACGTTCGAGTCCTCGACGGTGCAAGTGGCGTGACCCCACCAGGTGATCTCCACCGGCACTTCTTTGCCTCCTTCGCGCGACTCCCCCGAAGCCTACGTCCAGGAGTAGGGTCGGCGGCGAAACCGGAGGTGAGGGGGCGCCATGGTGCCGGTGCGGGTCACGGCGATCGCGAGTCTGACGCCGCTGGAGGAGCTGGACGACGATCCGTTCCTGGTCGACTCCCGCAGTCAGCACGCGATGTGCGCCCGGTGGGCCGCCGAGCGGGGCTACGTGGTCAGCCGGGAGTTACTCGTGCGGGGGCTGCGGCCCGACCACGGCGCGCTGTGGGACGGCGTCCGGCCCGGCCTCGACGTGTTCGTCGCGCCCAGCCGGCGGGTACTGGAGAGCGCGCTCGCCTCCGTCGAGGAGTTCACCGCCGAATGTGCCCGTCGTGGTGTACGCGTCGAGACGGTGGGGCATGCGGAGCCTGCGTACGACGCGGCGATGAAGGCCTGCGTGCACCGGCGGCTGTCGATGCCGACGGCCGGCTACGACGGGCGCTGACGTCGTCCCCCGCCGGGGGCGTGACCTGGGGACGAAACGGCGCGACCGGGCGTTGGGACACTGTGGGGGAGGGACCGCGACGGCTGCGGGCCCGAAAGGTGAGGTGGCTGGGCGTGCGGGGCGTGCGGTGGCGGCGGGCCGCCAGTCAGATGGGTCGGAGTGCCGCCGTGTGGGCGGTCTCCACCGTCACCATGCTCGTGCTCGCCGGGATCCTCCCGGACTTCCGGCTCCGTTCGGAGAACGGCGACAGCGCGACCGACATCGCCGTCACGGCGGCCTTCGGCGCCGGCGCCTTCGGTCTGCTGTCCGCCCTGGTGTGGCCGCTGCTCGTCCGGCTCCTGCTCCTCGTCCCGGCGCTCGTGCTCGGGCTGCTGGTGTTCTTCCTGAACGGGGCGCTGCTGCTGGTCGCCCTGAGCCTCAACCCCGCCGAGCGCGGCGCCGCGGCCCCGGAGACCGCCGTCGTGGTCGCCGCCGTGATGTCGGCCGTGGCGTCGGCGACCGGAGCCGCCCTGGCCGTGCGCGACGACGACGCCTACCGCCGCAGGCTGTACCGGCTCTCCGACCGCCGCCGCCGGTCCGGACCGCCCTGCCCGCAGAGCCCCGGCACCGTCTTCCTGCAACTGGACGGCGTCGGTCACGACACCCTGCTGGACGCGGTCGGCAAGGGCCTGATGCCCACCGTCGCCCGCTGGCTCGACATAGGCGACGGCGGCCGCCCCACCCACCGGCTCACCCCCTGGCGCACCGACTGGTCCAGCCAGACCGGCGCCAGCCAGCTCGGCATCCTGCACGGCAGCAACCACGACGTCCCCGCCTTCCGCTGGTACGAGAAGGACACCCGCGAAGTGGTCGTCTGCAACCGCCCGACCAGTGCCGCCGAACTCCAGCACCGTGCCGTCGAGTACGCGGGGCACGGCGGGCTGCTCACCGTCGACGGCGCCAGCCGCGGCAACCTGTTCAGCGGCGGCGCCGAGCAGCAGGCCCTCGTGCTGTCCATCGCCACCCGCCGCCGCAGCCGGGAGAACCGCTCCCGGGACGGCTACTTCGCCTACTTCTCCGACCCGGCCAACGCCGTGCGCACCGCGCTCTCCTTCGTCGCCGAAGTGGGCCGGGAGATCGGCCAGTCCACCCGGGCGAGACTGCGCAGACAACGCCCCCGCGTCTCCCGCGGCGGCCTCTACCCACTGGTCCGCGCCTTCGCGACCGTCGTCGAGCGGGACGTCGTCGTCGCCGCCGTGACGGGCGACATGCTCGCCGGCCGCACCGCCGTCTACGCCGACCTGGTGGCCTACGACGAGGTCGCCCACCACTCCGGCCCCGCGAGCCGCGACGCACAGAAGGTCCTGGAACGCCTCGACCGCTCGCTCGCCCTGATCGAGAACGTCGCCGAGCACGCCCCGCGCCCCTACCGGATCGTCGTGCTCTCCGATCACGGCCAGAGCCCCGGCGAGACCTTCCGCTCCCGCTACGGCCTCACCCTCGGCGACCTGGTGCGGGCCGGGTGCGGCATGCCCGTGCCGCGCAAGGCGGAGCGCACCCGCAGCGGGGCGGAGGCCCGCGCCGCCGTCCGCGCCGCGCTGCGCATACCCGTGGAGGAGGCCGGCGAGCAGCACCGCCCCGTGCGCCGCGAGGAGCCGATCGTGCTGGCCTCCGGCAACCTCGGCCTGATCTCCTTCCCGGGCGTCACGCACCGGATGAGCAAGGAGGAGATCGACGCCCGCCACCCCGCGCTGCTGCCGACCCTCGCCAACCACCCCGGCATCGGCTTCCTGCTGGTCCGCAGCGAGAAGCACGGCGGTGTCGTCCTCGGCGCGTACGGCGCCGAGATCCCGCTGGCCGACCTCGACGACAACCCGGGCCCGCTCGCCCCGTTCGGCCCGGGCGCCGCCGACGCGGTCCGCCGTACGCACTCCTTCCCGCACACCGCCGACATCATGGTCAACTCCCTCCACGACCCGGCCGACGGCGAAGTCCTCGCCTTCGAGGAGCAGATCGGCTCCCACGGCGGCCTCGGCGGCGCCCAGGGCAGACCCTTCCTGCTGTCCCCGCTCGGCGTCTCCGCACCGGTCGGCGGGGGCGAGGAACTCGTGGGCGCCGAGCAGGTGCACCGGGTGCTGCGGCGCTGGCTGCGCGAGTCGAACGGGCCGCAGGTCCCGCTGGAGGCCGCCGAGGAGGAGCGCGCCGCCTGAAATTCGGCTGCGCCCGCCGGGGCCGTACGCACACACTGTTCGTCCCGGACGCCGCACACCCGCGCGTCCGTCTCGAACACCCCTGAGGAGTCGCTGCTTTGCAGGCAGCCGTCACTGTCACGCCCGCCCGCATCCCGGACCTGCTGCTCGGCCTGGCCACCGTCCGGCCGGTCTTCATCTGGGGCGCCCCCGGTATCGGGAAGTCCTCCCTGGTACGGAACTTCGCCGAGTCGCTGGGCCTGGAGTGCGTGAGCCTGCTGGGTACCCAGCTCGCCCCCGAGGACCTCATCGGCGTCCCGCAGATCCGCGACGGCCGCTCGGTGTTCTGCCCGCCGGAGACGATCGCCCGGGACGAGCCGTACTGCCTGTTCCTGGACGAGCTCAACGCGGCCACGCCGGACGTGCAGAAGGCGTTCTACTCGCTGATCCTGGACCGCCGGATCGGCAGCTACGAGCTGCCCGAGGGCTCGATCGTCATCGGCGCCGGAAACCGCGCCACCGACAACGCCCTCGCCCGGCCCATCGCCTCCGCGCTCGTCAACCGCCTCGCGCACGTGCACCTGGAGGCCTCCGCCGCGGACTGGCTGACCTGGGCCGGGAGCAACGGCATCCACCCCTGGATCGTGGACCACCTCACCGACCGGCCCGACCACCTGTGGTCCAAGCCGCCGAAGACGGAGGAGCCGTTCTCCACGCCCCGCTCCTGGCACCTGCTCTCCGACGCCCTGTACTCCTTCGGCCGGGACCTCGACGAGGAGACCCTGAAGGTCCTCGCGCACGGCACGCTGACCCCGGCGCACGCGACCGCTTTCTGCGGCTACGTCAAGGTCGTCCGCAGCCGGTACGGCATCGACGCCATCGTCAAGGGCGACGCCCGCTGGCCGAACCGGCCGGAGGACCGCGACCTGCTCTACTACCTCGCTGATTCCTTCCGCGGCCGCCTGGTCAAGGAACTGCCCGCGAGCAAGGAGCACATGTCCGCGAACGGCCGTCAGACCGCCTACCGCGCCAAGTCCCTGCTGGTGCAGCTCGCCGAGATCTCCGTCGAGGTCGCCCAGACGGTCATCGCCTCCGACAGCGACGGCAACCCCGTGCTGCCCTCCTGGTTCCTCGTCGAGGCGGCCCGGGACATGCCCCGGCTGGTCGAGGCCCGCCGGTGAGCCGGAGCCCCGCCCAGAAGAAGCGCGACCTCGCGGGGGAGGCCTTCGCCGAGGGAATGCGGCTGCTGAGGGCCAACCCCGCCCTCGCGGCCGTGGAGTTCGACGTCTGCCGCCACGAGGAGTGCCGTCTCGCGCCCCGCGACGGGCTCGTGGTCGTCGACTCCGACGGCGATCTGCACGTCCACCCGCTGCGCCACGCCGAGCCCGCAGCCTGGGCCTGGGCGCTCGCCCACGCCGTCCTCCACCTCGGATTCGGGCACGTGCCGGCCGTCAAGGGCGAACGTGTCCAGCCCGACCGCTTCGACCTCGCCGCCCGCTGCGCCGTCGTCAACCGCTTCCTGCTCGGCTTCAGCATCGGCGAGACCCCCGAGCACCTGCCCGCCTCCTACCCGGACGGCGACGAGGAGCAGCTCGCCGCCCGCTGGCGCCGCGACGGACTGCCCGCCGTCTACGAGCGCTGCGGCACGGCCGGCGACGAGCCCGACCAGCTGCTGACGCGGTGGACGGGCTGGTCCCGGCCGCCCGATTGGCAGCTGGCCTTCGCCACCGCCCTGACCCGGACCGTGTCCGCCGCGATGGACATGGCGGGCGGCCGCCGCGACAGCCTGGACGGCGAGGTGCCCAGGCCGCGCCCCTGGCAGCGGGCGCTGAGCTGGTTCATCTCCTCCTACCCGCTGCTCGGCGGCATCGCGTCCGGCATCACGCTGGTCGCCGACGCCGAGATCGCCCGCGCCCACGGCATCGCCATCGCGGCGGTCGACGCCGAGGCGGCCGAGATCTACATCAACCCGCTGCGCGGGTTCGACGACGAGGAGTGGCGGTTCGTCCTCGCCCACGAGATGCTGCACGCCGCCCTGCGCCACGGCGACCGCTGCGGCACCCGCGACCCGTTCCTCTTCAACGTCGCCTGCGACTACGTCATCAACGGCTGGCTGACCGAGATGCAGGTCGGCAGCATGCCCGACGGGCTGCTGTACGACCCCGAGCTCGCCGGCCTGTCCGCCGAGGAGGTCTACGACCGCATCAGCGGCGACCTGCGCCGCAAACGCCGGCTGGCCACCCTGCGCGGCAAGGGCGTCGGTGACATCCTCGGCGGCCCGCTCGGCCCGCCCCGCGACTACGTCGACCTCGACGCCTTCTACCGCCGCGGCCTAGCCCAGGGCCTCGACCTGCACCAGCGGCAGGAGCGCGGCTTCCTGCCCGGCGGCCTGGTCGAGGAGATCCGCGCGCTGAGTCATCCGCCGCTGCCGTGGGACGCCCGGCTGGCCCGCTGGTTCGACGAGTTCGTCCCCCGCCCCGAGCCCGTCCGCTCCTACGCCCGCCCCTCACGGCGCCAGGCGGCCACCCCCGCCATCCCGCGCGCCGGACGGTACTTCCCGCCCGAGGAGATCGCCCGCTGCACCTTCGGCGTGGTCCTGGACACCTCCGGCTCCATGGACCGCGTCCTGCTCGGCAAGGCCCTCGGCGCCATCGCCTCCTACGCCGGGGCGAGGGACGTCCCGGCCGCCCGGGTCGTGTTCTGCGACGCCGCCCCGCACGACGCCGGCTACCTGCCCGTCACCGAGATCGCGGGCCGGGTCCGCGTCCACGGCCGCGGCGGCACCGTCCTGCAGCCCGGCATCGACCTGCTGCACCGCGCCGACGACTTCCCGCCCGGCGCGCCCGTCCTGATCATCACCGACGGCTGGTGCGACGTGCTGCGGGTGCGGCGCGAGCACGCGTACCTGATCCCGCGGGGTGCGCGGCTGCCGTTCACCGCCAGAGGGCAGGTCTTCCGCGTGAGTTGAGCCGTAGTGTGATCGGATGGGGGACACGGGGCCCGGCGACGGGCCCGCACGCGAGTCCGCACGCGAAAGGAAGAACTCGTGGCTACCACGCGCTCCGCACACACCGTCTGGGAAGGCAACCTGCTCGAGGGCAACGGTGTCGTCACCTTCGACTCCTCCGGGGCCATCGGCGAGCAGCCGGTCACGTGGGCCTCGCGCGCCCAGGAGGCGAACGGCAAGACCAGCCCCGAGGAGCTGATCGCGGCCGCCCACTCCAGCTGCTTCTCGATGGCCTTCTCCAACATCCTCAACAAGGCCGGGACGCCGCCCACCAAGCTCATCACCTCGGCCGACGTCTCCTTCCAGCCCGGCGAGGGCATCACCGGCATCCACCTCACCGTCGAGGGCACGGTCCCCGGCATCGACGAGGCGGCCTTCCAGGCCGCCGCCGAGGAGGCCAAGGTCGGCTGCCCGGTGAGCCAGGCCCTCAAGGCCACGCCCATCACACTGACCGCCAAGCTCGCCTGACCCGCCTCACCCCCGTCGCGCGGGCCCGCCCGGGAAGGGCGGCCCGCGCGGCGGCGTCGGTTCACCACCCCCCGCAGGGGTAGAAACCAGACGCCTCGAACCGCCGGGCCGGAAGGAACGCGATGCTGCCGGGAACGTCCGCGAACGCCACGGTGCTCGACTCCGCCACCCGCGACCGGACCCGGGTCCTGCTGCTGTTCAGCCTCTCCGGACGGCTCCGCCCCCGTGACACCGCCCTCGGCGCCCTGGTCGACCGCTACGACTACGGCCGGTTCGCCTCCCACCTGATGACCAGCCAGGACGTGCTGCCCGTCCCGGTCCTCGACGAGCAGATCGCGCCCCGGCGGCTGCGGCTGCCGCACGGCGACCACGGCCTCGGCCTGGCGTCCTTGCGGATCCTCGTGGTCACCACCCCGCGCGGCGACGCCACCCTCGTCGTGGACTGCTCCTTCGCCGGCGAGACGACCGCCGGCGACCTCGCCGTCTGGCTGGCCACCACCTGCTTCGACCGGGAGCGGATCGAGCTCGACGACCGCCAGCTCCCGCAGACGCTGGCCGCGCGGCTCGGCGGCCGGCCGCTCGCCCTCGGCCAGAACGTGCACCAACTCGTCTTCCCCGGCGGCCGGTTACAGCGCGAACTGCTCAGCGCCGACGAGGCCCGCAAGGCGATCCTGCTGAACGAGATCGTCTACCGGGGCCGGATGCCGTGGAACCCCGCCACGCCCTACGACGCGAGCCTCGCGCCCCACGTCAGGAACCACGGTCTCACCCTGTCGGCCCTCGGCCGGGGCGTCTCCGTCCAGGCCGGCTGGGCCCCGCACGTCGAGAACGGCCTGGTCCTCGTCGCCGTCGGCATGATCTCCGCCCTGTCCGTGCTCCAGCGCACCCGGCTGGCGGCCTTCGCCATGATGAAGGCCAACGAGCAGGCCCTGACCGACTCGCCCACCGAGATCCGCTCCCTGATCTCCCGCCTCTCCGCGGGTGTCAACGAACTCCAGCTCGACCTGGCCTTCGGTGTCGAGGCCTACGTGGACAGCCTGCTGATCCCCGAGATGGTCACGGAGGCGTTCCAGTCCTCGCTGCGCGACGCCCTCGGCATCCGCGACAGCCTGGAGAACTCGGCGCGCATGGTCGAGCGCCTGACCTCGGTGATCAGTGCCCGCTCCGCCGCCCTGGACGCCGAACTCGCCGAACGCGACGACCGCCGCGACCGCACCGTCTCCGGCCTGGTCGCCGCGGCCACCCTCATCGCCCTCCCGCCGACGCTGCTGCTGGCCTTCTTCGGTGTGAACGGCACGAACGTCGACGAGCACCGCTCCATCCTCGACATGAGCGCCTACGGCACCGCCTACGCACTGGCCTGGCTGCCGTTCGTCGTCCTGGTCGTGATCGGCTGGTTGCTGCTCAGACGGGTCAGCACGCGCTCCGGCTCGCTGCTGCCCGCGCCCGACGACGCCTTCGCCCCCGTCCCGCCTCCCCGCTCGCCCTCCGGGAACCGACGACCATGACGCCACACCCCGCCGTCTCCGCCCATCGCGGCGGCTCCGAGCGCGCCGGCGCCGCCACCTGGGAGGCGTACGAGGACGCGATCGCGTCCGGCGCGGAGTACGTCGAGTTCGACATCCGCCGCACCGCGGACGGCGTCCTCGTCGTCTACCACGACCCTCGGGTCGGCACCGCCGGACCGCCGCTGTCCGCGCTCACGCACGCCGAGCTGTGCGAGCGGGCCGGGTACGCCGTACCGGTGGTGGACGAGGTCATGGCGCTGATCGCCGGGAAGCTCGTGGCCCACCTCGACCTCAAGGAGGTCGGTTACGAGCGGGAGGTGATCGACCGGGCGGTCGCCCTGCTCGGCACGGACGGGCTCGTCGTGACGACGCTGGAGGACCGTTCCGTCGCCGCCGTCACCCGGGGCTACCCCGGTGTACGCACCGCCCTGTCCCTGGGGCGCGACCGCAGGGAACTCGCCCTGGCCCGGCTGCCGGGGACACGGCTCAGCGAGCTGTTCCCCGCCCGTCGCATCCGGGCCTGCGGGGCGCACGGCGTCGCCGTCCATCAGCGGCTGGCCAGGACCAACGTGCTGCGCGAGGCGACCCGGCACGGCCTGTTCACCATGGTCTGGACCGTCAACGACGACACGCTCATGCGGGCCTTCCTCGCCCACCCGCGCGTCGACGTGCTCGTCACCGACCGCCCCCGGCGCGCGGTGGCGCTGCGCGGGCCGATCACCCCATCGCGGCATTGACAAGAGCGCACTCAAGTTTTGTGCTGGAGTGTGGGAAGAGTCGTCGCCCTGGCGGAAGGGGACAGCGATGGGACGAGCGGTCGGGATCGACCTCGGAACCACGAACTCGGTGGTCGCCGTACTGGAAGGCGGCGAGCCCACCGTCATCGCCAACGCGGAGGGGGCCAGAACCACACCCTCGGTCGTGGCGTTCGCCAAGAACGGCGAGGTGCTGGTCGGAGAGGTGGCCAAGCGGCAGGCCGTGACGAACGTGGAGCGCACCGCCCGCTCGGTCAAGCGGTACATGGGCGACGCGCACTGGCGCTTCCCCGCCGAGGGCGATGTGGACGGCACCCGCTACCGGGCGCAGGAGCTGTCCGCGCGGGTGCTGCAGAAGCTGAAGCGGGACGCGGAGTCCTACCTCGGCGAGGACGTCACCGACGCGGTCGTCACCGTCCCCGCCTACTTCGACGACACCCAGCGGCAGGCCACCAAGGAGGCCGGTGAGATCGCGGGCCTGAAGGTGCTGCGGATCATCAACGAGCCGACGGCCGCGGCGCTCGCCTACGGCCTGGACAAGGAGAACGACCAGACGGTGCTCGTCTTCGACCTCGGCGGCGGCACCTTCGACGTGTCGCTGCTGGAGATGGGCGAGGGCGTCATCGAGGTGAAGGCCACCAACGGCGACACCCACCTCGGCGGCGACGACTGGGACCAGCGGATCGTCGAGTATCTGATCAAGCGCTTCAAGGGCCAGAACGGCGTCGACCTCGCGGGCGACAAGATGGCGGTGCAGCGGCTGCGCGAGGGCGCCGAGCGGGCCAAGATCGAGTTGTCCAGCTCGACGGAGACGACCATCAACCTGCCGTACATCACGGCCTCCGCCGAAGGCCCCCTGCACCTCGACGAGAAGCTGACCCGGGCCCAGTTCCAGGAGCTCACCGCGGACCTGCTGGACCGCTGCAAGGCGCCCTTCCACCAGGCCGTCCGGGACGCCGGTGTGCAGCTCTCGGCGATCGACCACGTGATCCTCGTCGGCGGCTCGACGCGGATGCCGGCGGTGACCGATCTGGTCAGGGAACTCACCGGCAAGGATCCGCACAAGGGCGTCAACCCCGACGAGGTCGTGGCCGTCGGTGCCGCGCTCCAGGCGGGCGTCATCCGCGGCGACGTCAAGGACGTCCTGCTGCTCGACGTCACCCCGCTGTCCCTGGGCATCGAGACCAAGGGCGGCATCATGACCAAGCTCATCGAGCGCAACACGACCATCCCGACGCGGCGTTCGGAGATCTTCACGACCGCGGCCGACAACCAGCCCTCCGTCGGCATCCAGGTCTACCAGGGCGAACGGGAGATCGCCGCGTACAACAAGAAGCTCGGCGTCTTCGACCTCACCGGCCTGCCGCCCGCCCCGCGCGGCGTTCCGCAGATCGAGGTCGCCTTCGACATCGACGCCAACGGCATCATGCACGTCTCCGCCAAGGACCTGGCGACCGGCCGCGAGCAGAAGATGACCGTCACCGGCGGCTCGGCCCTGCCCAAGGACGACATCGACCGGATGATGCGCGAGGCCGAACAGTACGCCGAGGAGGACAGCAAACGCCGTGAGGCCGCCGAGACCCGCAACCAGGCCGAGCAACTCGTCTACCAGACGGAGAACTTCCTCCGCGAGAACGGCGACCGCGTCCCGGCCGACACGAAGTCCGAGGTCGAGTCGGCCCTGGCCGAGGTGAAGGAAGCACTGGCACAGCAGGCGGACACCGCCGCCCTGCGCGCGGGCGTGGAGAAGCTCGCCTCCGTCAGCCAGAAGATGGGCCAGGCGATGTACGCCCAGGCCCAGCAGACCCCCACGGAGGAGCCCTCCGCCGCGTCGCAGGACGAGGAGGGAGTGGTGGACGCGGAGATCGTGGACGAGGAGAGGAACGGGCGGGACGAGAAGGGCGGTGCCGCCTGACCCAACTACCGGCCCGGAGAAGGGAAAACACTTTCTGTGAAGCCGGTCCCCCCTGTTAACCTCCAGCGGCTCGTGTGACCGGCGGGCCGAGGGAAGTTCACAGGGGAGGGACAGTTGGACGCATCGAAGAGATCCGGCGGACACAGACTGCTGGCGGTGGGGTGTGCGGTGGCGGCCGTGATGACGACCGGCACCGGCGTGGCACAGGCCGCGGACAACCTGCCGCCGAAGCAGCCGCTCGTCCAGGACCTGGAGACAGGGCACAAGGCGTGCGCGACGGGGGACCAGAGGGCGTACGTCTCCGGGCCGCCCGTCCTGAGCGCGGTACTGCACGACCCGGAGGAGGACAACCACCCCTCCGAGGCCAACATGGTCAAGGGCGAGTTCGAGGCGTGGTGGACGGACGCCGAAGGGGTGGAACAGCGCCTAACGCACACGACGTTCGCGACGCTCTCGGGCGGTTCGCAGCGGTGGCACATGCGGGAGGGGTCCGTCCCCCCGAACACCGTCATCTCCTGGCGGGTCCGCGCGAACGACGGCAAGGCGTCCTCCCCCTGGAGCTCCGAGGGTGACGGCTCCGTCTGCGAGTTCGTCTACGACGACGAGAACCCGGAGAAGGCGACGATCTCCTCGCCCGAGTACCCGGAGAACGTGTTCTGGGTGGACGGAGTGGGGGTCTACGGCCACTTCACCATGGACTCGCCCTCCGACGACGTCGTGGCCTACACCTACGGCTTCATCGGCGGCCCCTACGGCACCGTCCGCCCCGAGCGGCCGGGCGGGCCGGTGACCATCCCCTTCCTGCCCCTCGACTCGGGCCCCGAGAGCCTGACCGTCCGGGCCATCGACCGGGCCGGACGAAGCAGCGGCCAGTCGACGTACGACTTCTACGTGAAGTCCGGCCGCGCGCCCGTGGCCCACTGGCCCCTGGCCGACGTGAAGGGAGCCACGTCCGCCGACGCCGAGGCGGGCACCGACGCGGCCGCCGGCTCCGGCGTCACCTTCGGCGCCCCGGCCCCCGCCCGCACGAAGCTCACCGCGACGGCGACCCTGGACGGCAGCAGCCACGGCTACCTCACCACGGACGCCCCGGCCGTCGCCGACCCCCGCAAGAGCTTCGCGGTCAGCGCCTGGGCCCGGCCGGCCCAGACCGGCCGGACCATGACCGTCGCCGGCCAGGACGCGGGGGAGTCGGCCGCGTTCGCCCTCGGTCTGAACGCCCGGGGCGGGACTCCGGACTGGTCGTTCACCGTCGGCGGCGCAACCGTGTCGGGCGGTGCTCCGGAGACCGGCGAATGGGCCCACCTGCTGGGCGTGTACGACGCCGAGACGGGCAAGGCGCAGCTGTACGTCAACGGCCATGAGGTCGGCACCAGGGCCGAGGCCACGCCGGCCGCCACGGCCGGTGCCTTCCAGATCGGCCGGGTCCGCGACGGGAACGGCTACCACGACCGCTGGCACGGCGAGCTGGGCGGCGTCAGGGTCCACGACCGAGTGGTCGTGCCGGACGAGGCCGCCGAACTGGCGCACCGCGAGCCGTCGTTGCGCGGCCACTGGCCACTGGAGACGGCCCGGGACGGCGCCAGCCCCGAGCTGAACGGTGGCAGGCCCCTGAAGCTGGGGCCCGGTGCGACGATTTTCCGCGGCCCGGACGGCTCGTGCCTCCCGGAGCTCGACCCGGACTGCCCCGCGGTGCCCTACGCGCTCGTCGGCGACGGGCATCTGTCCCTCGACGGCAGGTCCGGCCACGCGGTGGCGGAGGGGCCGGTCGTCGACACCTCGGACAGTTTCACCATCGGCGTGGTCGCACGCCTGGCGGACGCGGAGCCCGAGGGCCCCATGACGGTGCTGTCGCTGCCCGGTGAGCACACCGACGCCTTCAAGCTGCGCTACCAGCCCGCACAGCACGCCTGGCAGCTGGTGATGCCGCACAAGGACGAGCGGGGTGCCCCCGAAACGGTGGTGGCCCAGTCGGAGATGGCGGACGGCGGCGAGGGCGTCGGCCACCGCCTCGCCGTCGTCTACGACGACGCCACCGACAAGATCAAGCTCTACCTCGACGGCAGGGCAGGCACGGACGCGACCGCGGATCTCCCGGACGGCTGGCGAGGCTCCGGCCCGCTTCAGATCGGCCGCGGCCGGACCGGTGACGCGTGGGGTGAATACCTGCACGGTGACGTGGACGAGGTGCAGGCGTTCGCGGGTGCCTTCGCCGACGACGACATCTCGCGACTGGGCACGGGCACGTAGCCGTGCCTGTGCCGACCTGGTCGGAGGGCTCCTAGGGCGTGGTGTGCGCGGGCGGCAGCGTCGCGCACACCGCTTCCAGGACCGTCGCGTACGGCGTCCCGAAGTCGGTGAGGCCGCACCGGAGCTGGTCCAGGCCGTCGCGGTGGTCCACCAGCAGCTCCGTGGTGCCGGTGCGGGCCGCGAACTCCAGCACCGCGGGCAGGAAGTCCGGCGGCTCCTCACCGGTGGTCTCCAGACCGTGCGCGCGGTAGAGCTCCTCGGAGGGCGCCGGGGCGGCCTCGCGCCAGGCGCTCAGGTACAGGCTGTGCTCCTGCCCGGCCTCGAACACCTCGACGTAGTGCGCGGCCAGCTCCCTCGGCGGGGTAACGGCCGCGTGGTCGGCGAACTCCCTCAACTGCGGGGCGGCTTCGCGCAGCAGCGGCAACCGGGCGCGGAAGTCGTCGTCGGGGTACATCAGGCACAGCGCGGCCGCCTGGTACAGCACCTCGAATCCGGGCATCGGACCTCCTTCGCGTGCGCTCGACTGCCTGCCCGCCATCCCGACGCTAGGGCCGGGCCGGGAAGCGCACCTGCCGACGGCGCCCGTACGGGTCAGTACCGCTCGCGGTACTCCCGCAGCAGCTCGTCCGTACGCTGCGCCGAGCCCGCCCCGGCGGTCATGTGGTCCAGCACCTCCAGGTGCGCGGAGACCTCCTTGCGGGAGTCCAGGTACAGCGCGCCGGTCAGATACTCGGTGAAGACCATGTCGGGCAGCTCCGGCTCGGCGAAGCGGAACAGCGAGAACGGCGCGTAGGTCCCCGGATGAGGGCCGTCCGCGAATTCGGCGATCTGGAGCGTGACCCGGTCGCGCGCGGCGTACTCCAGCAGCTTGTCCAGCTGGTCGCGCATCACCCGGCCGTCGACGCTCACCGGACGGCGCAGCACCGTCTCGTCCATGATCACCCACAGGTGCGGGGGATCCGGGCGGTCCAGGAGCCGCTGCCGCTCCATCCGCAGCGACACGTGCCGCTCCACGGCATCCGGCCCTGCGTTCGCGATGGTCCCGGCCTGCAGCACGGCCCGCGCGTACCCCTCGGTCTGCAGCAGCCCCGGCACGAAGTGCGGCTCGTACGACCGGATGATCCGCGCGGCGCCCTCCAGGCTCACGTACAGGCTGAACCACTCCGGCAGCACGTCGTGGAACCGCTGCCACCAGCCCGGCCGGTTCGCCTCCTCGGCGAGGTCGACGAAGGCGGTCACCTCGTCCTCGGCCACGCCGTACGCCGTCAGCAGGATCTGCACGTACGGGATCTTCAGCGCGACGTCGGCGGTCTCCATCCGCCGGACGGTCGCCGGGGCGACCCGCAGCACCTTGGCGGCCTCGTCACGACTGAGGCCCGCGGCCTCGCGCAGCTCCTGCAACCGCTTGCCCAGGACCACCTGGCCCACCGTGGGTGCGGCCCGCCGTTCACTCACGCCACGCCTCCCCAACGTGCCAAGCCTGTGATCAGTCTGTCACGTCCGGGCGTCCGGATCACAGGGCTCGCACCGAGGAGATCGCCGGAAGCGGAGGAGCGGCGGCGGCATTACCCCGCGGGTAATCGACCGGACGACGCCGGAACGGGATCGTGAAGTCACCGGGTTCCGGGCCGGCGCACTCCGGCCCGGGACCCGGCCCCAGCCGCCGCACCACAACCCGACGGAGGGTGATTCCCCATGTCCGCCATCCAGCTCGCCGCGCTCGCCCGGACCGTGGAACCGCAGTCGATGCTGCGCCGCTTCCTCGCCCTGGACGCCCTCGTCACCGGCACCAACGCGCTCGCCTACCTGGCCTTCTCCGGACCGCTCGGGAAGTTCCTCGGGGCCGACGGCACGTTGCTGCTCGCCCTGGGCGGGTTCCTCGCCCTCTACTCGGCGGGCGTGGGGCTGCTGGCCGCCCGCAGGCGGCCGCCGGCGCTCGGAGTGCGGGCCGTCGTCGAGGCCAACCTCGCCTGGGCGGTGGTGAGCCTGGCGGCCCTGGCGCTGTGGCTCACGCCGAGCACACCGGGCGCCGTGTGGACGGTGCTCCAGGCCCTGGTCGTGGCCGGATTCGCCATCCTTCAGCACCTGGCGCTGAGGGCCGGTCAGAGCAGCGACGACTGAAGGTACTTGGCCGTCGCCGGGTCGGCCGGGAGCAGCGTCTCGATGGCCAGCTCGGCGACCGTCACGTCCATCGGTGTGTTGAACGTGGAGATCGAGGAGACGAACGACAGCGTCCGCCCCTCGTGCTCGATGCGCAGCGGCAGCGCGAAGTACGGCGCCGGCTCCGACGGCTCGTCCGCCGGATCCGCGTCGGGCACCGGATACGCCGCCACCTCCTCGTACAGCGCCCGCAGCGGCTCCGAGCGGTGCAGCGCGATCTGCCGCTCCATCTGCTCCAGCAGATGACCCCGCCAGGCGCGCAGATTGCGGATGCGGGGCGCGAGGCCCTGCGGGTGCAGGGCCAGCCGCATCGCGTTCAGCGGCGGTTCGAGCAGCGCCTCGCCGACCCCGTCGACCAGCGTCATGACCCCCCGGTTGGCGGCCACCACGTTGTACAGCGCGTCCACCACCAGCGCCGGATACGGCTCGTAGCCGCCGATCAGCCGCTCGATGCCCTCCCGCAGCGCGCCCAGTGCCGGGTCGTCCAGCGGGGTCTCGGGGTAGCGGGGCGCGTAACCGGCCGCCAGCAGCAGCGCGTTGCGCTCCCGCACGGGGACGTCCAGGTGCTCGGCCAGCCGCAGCACCATCTCCTCGCTGGGCCTTGAGCGGCCGGTCTCGACGAAGCTGATGTGCCGGGCCGAGGAGTCAGCGCGCAGTGCCAGCTCCAGCTGGCTGACCCGCCGCTGCTCCCGCCAGGCCCGCAGCAGCGGGCCCACGCCCTGCTCGGCGGTGGACGGGTGAGTGGTCATGCCGGGACCGTAGTCGAGAACCGGTCGTCCCGGACAGACGCACCCCTCTGACCAGGGCTTCGGCCGCTCGTCTGTGGCAGGCTGAGAGAACACCGAGGACACCGCGGCCACGGAAAGGAGCGCAGCCCATGCCCGTCGAACCGCTGTCGCAGAAGGAGGTCGAGGACCGGCTGGCCGAGCTGCCGGGCTGGTCGCTCGACAAGGACCACCTCATCCGCTCCTACCGGCTCGGCTCGCACTTCGCGGCGACGGCGATGGTCGTGCACATCGCCCAGGTCCAGGAGGAGCTGAACCACCACTCCGACCTCACGCTCGGCTACAACACCGTCTCCCTGGCCGTGCGCACGCACAGCGCGGGCGGCGCCGTGACCGAGAAGGACTTCGAGCTCGCCCGCAGGGTGGAGGACCTGGCCCCCGGGCACGGGGCACACTGACGAGGTGCTCGACTACGACAAGGAAGCGGAGCGGTACGACGCCTCGCGCGGCGGCGAGCCCCGGGCGGCGGCCGCCGCGGAGGCGGTGCTGAGCCTCGTGCCACCGGACACGCGCAGTCTGCTCGACGTCGCCTGCGGCACCGGCATCGTGACCCGCCGGCTCGCGGCCGCCCGCGAGGACCTGCGGGTGACCGGCGTCGACCTCGCCCCCGCGATGGCCCGGCAGGCCTCCACCCGGCTCCCCGGTGCCGTCGTGCGCGCCGACAGCCGCCGGCTGCCCTTCCGGGACGGGCAGTTCGACGCCGTGTGCAGCGTGTGGCTGCTGCACCTGGTCGCCGGGCCCGCCGAGGTGCGGGCCATCGTAGGCGAATGCGCCCGGGTGCTGCGGCCCGGCGGGATCTACGTCACGACGGTCGACAAGGCCGCCTCCCACAACGTCGGCAGTGACATCGATGTCGTCCTGTCCTCCCGGCCGCCCAGCCCGGCCCGGGACGCGGCGGCGGACGTCGAGTCCGCGGCCGCCGCCCACGGCCTGCTGCCGGCCGGGCAGGCCCGCTTCACCGGTCACGGCCAGGGCCGCAGCCCCCGTCGCACCATCGCCGACCTGCGCCGGGGCTGGTTCGTCACCCTGCCGCCCGGCGACCCCCTCGCCGACGGCTTCGCTACCCGGCTCGCCCACCTCCCCGACCAGGAACGGCCGCGCCCCGACCCGGTGTTCAGCCTGCGGTCGTTCCGGAAGGCCGGGTGAACTCCATGATCCAGTTGGTCACCCAGCCGTCCGCGCCGTCGACGCGGAACGCCTGCTCCCAGCGGGCCGACGTGGCGGAGATGCCCGACCAGACGAACCGGACCCGCACCTCCTTGCCGTCGTAGGAGTCGTCGCCGTAGAACTCGCCGCGCCCGTTCTCGAACCTGCCGAAGACCGGCGGGAACAGGGTTCCGCTGATGCTGGAGGCCCAGTTCAGGGACCACCGTCCGGTCTTCGGGTCGAAGAGCCGCAGGGTCGCGCCCTGGGCCGACAGCTGGGGCATGTCGACCTCGTCGAGGTTCGCGGCGCCGCCGAACAGCGGCCGGCAGCGACTCGCCCCCGGGAACTCCTCCCAGTCGCTCTCCGGGTCGAGGAAGTCGGTGCGGCGCCGGTGCAGGACGTCCCAGTCACCGTGGAAGAAGTCGAAGTCGTGCGGGCTGCTCATGCGCGGTCTCCTGTGGTTCCCTCGGGCAGCGAGTCGGTCAAGTAGGCCTTCAGAGACGGGACTTCGGGCGCGAGGAGGTGCCGCACCCAGGCGTCCCGCTCGTGCAGGATCGGCGGCAGCTCCCAGACGCAGCCGATCCACGGAAGCTCGGGCGTGATGAAGTGGGCCGGGTCGCGGTCCGGGCAGCCCAGCACCGGCTGGCCCGCCGCAGTGCCCTTGAAGTGCAGGACGTTGTCCCACACCCAGCTGTACGCGTTGAGGTAGGCGCCGTCGTCGCCGCCCCGGTGCAGGACGACGAAGGTCGCCGGGGGAGTGCCGTCCGGCTCCGGCAGCAGCTCCGGCAGGATCGCGTACGCGGCCTTCTCGACGTCGGGTTCGATACCGGCCGGGCCGGTGGTGACGTGGTAGCGCTTGACGTGCCGGCCGGCCACCTCGATCGGCGGAGGTACGGTCAGCAGCTTCTCGGTGAAACCCATGCCGGGACGCTAGAGCCGCTTCACTGACATCCTGTGTCAGTGAAGTCCAGCCGGCTCGTCTCCATCCTCCTGCTGCTCCAGACCCGCGGCCGGATGACCGCCGCCCGGCTCGCCGAGGAGCTGGAGGTCTCGGTGCGCACGGTCTACCGGGACATCGAGGCGCTGAGCGCGGCCGGCGTCCCGCTGTACGGCGACGCGGGCCACGCCGGCGGCTACCGCCTCCTCGACGGTTACCGCACCCGTCTCACCGGCCTCACCGCCGACGAGGCCGAAGCACTCTTCCTCGCCGGAGCCCCCGGCCCCGCGGCCCAGCTCGGCCTCGGCTCCGTTCTGGCGGCCGCCCAGCTCAAGGTCCGGGCCGCCCTGCCGGCTGAACTGCGCCCGCACGCCGACCGGATCAGCGGGCGCTTCCACCTCGACGCGCCCGGCTGGTACGCCGACGCCGACGAGACGCCGTACCTCCCGGACGTGGCCGACGCCGTGTGGAACTGCCGTGCCCTGCACGTCCGCTACCGCCGCTGGCGTGAACCCACCGACGTGGAGCGCCACCTGGAGCCGTACGGACTCGTCCTCAAGGCGGGCCGCTGGTACGTCGTCGCGGGCCCGGGCCCCCGCACCTACCGGGTCGACCAGATCCTTCGACTCACCTCCCTCGAGCAGCGGTTCACCCGGCCGGACGACTTCGACCTGGCCGGGTACTGGGCGGCGTACCAGCGCGACTTCCACCACCGGCTCCGGCCGGCCCGGGCGGTGGTCCGGCTGGCGCCGGGAGTCTCCCTCCCCGGGCCGGGGCAGACCGACGCGCACCTGGAAGAGGACGGCTGGACCCGGACCACCGTCCCCATCGAGTCCCTCGACCACGCCCACGCCGAGTTCCTGCGTCTCGGCACGGGCATCGAGGTGCTCGAACCCCAGGAACTGCGCGACCGCCTCGCTCGGACGGCGGCGGAACTGGTGGAGCGGTACGGCAGCCCGCGCACTGCCGCCGGTGACCGCCCGCTCAGGCAACCGCGCAGGTCTGCTCACCCAGCTTGAACGCGGTCGGTTTCGCGTTCGTGTCCGAGCGGCTCGCGGTGAACCCGAAGCTGACCGACGACCCCGCCGCCACGTTCGCGTTCCAGGCGACGTTCTTCGCGGTCACCGTCGAACCCGACTGTGCCGCCTCGGCGTTCCAGGCCTGGATCAGCTTCTGGCCGTCGGTGAAGGTCCAGGCGAGGGACCAGCCGTTCCAGGCGCTCGTGCCGGTGTTGGCGAGCTGGACGTCCGCCTGGAAACCGCCCGCCCACTGGCTGGTGACCTTGTACGTCACCTTGCAGGCGCCGGTCGGCGCCGGGTCCGGGTCCGGGCCCGGGTCGGTCGTGCCGCCGCCGGAGCTGTCGCCGTAGAGGACGCCCCGGCCGTTCGTGGAGACGTAGACACGGCCGTACACGCGCGGGTCGCCGGTGATCGCCGCGCCCGTCCAGCCCCACTGGTGGGCGTCGTCGTTGATGCGCGTCCAGCTCGCGCCCTGGTCGGTGGAGCGGAAGATGCCGCGCACGCCGCCGATCTTCGCGCTGGTGTAGAGGGTCTGGTAGGAGGCGCCGGGGGCCGCCTTGCCGAAGCCGACGGTGTCGGCCTGCTCGACGTTCGGCAGCTTGGTGAAGGTCGCCCCGCCGTCCGTGGAGTGCCACAGGCCGTAGGCCCCGTCCGCCGCGCCACCGGCCAGCCAGACGTCGCCCTTCCCGCCCGGCAGAGCCTTGAAACGGACGCTGTCACCGCTCGGCAGCCCCGTGGCCGGTGATGCCTTGAAGGTCGCTCCGCCGTCCGTACTGACGTAGAACTTCCCGGACTTGAAGCCGTAGAAGGTCTTCGGGTCGACACGGTCCGCCTCGACGATCGCCCCGGCGGGGATCCCTCCGGAGGCCTGCCACGACGTGCCGAAGCCCGTGGTGTGGTGCACGCCGGCGCCCTCGGGGCTCCACACGAACCCGCTGCCGTCGGCGGCCGCCGCGACCGTGCCGCCGCCGCTCACGCCCGAAGGGTCGGTCCCGGCGAACCAGTTGGCGCCGTTGTCCGTGGAGAACGCGATGTGCGGCCCCGAGTCCAGATTGCCCACCCGCACCACCGTGCCGGGCTTCGACTCGGCGAAGTCCAGGCTCGTGGTCGTCGTGAAGTTCGGCTGGGTGAACATCAGCGACGGCACCTTCGTCAGGTCCGTGTGGCGGAAGCCGCCGATGTCGCCGAGCGCGCTCAGCAGCGGGGCGCCGGACGGGGGAGAGGCCAGGTCGTTGACCGCCGTCTCCTCCAGGCCCTGGACCATCGGTTTGACGGTGAACTTGCCGCCGCCGTCCCAGTTGCCCAGGTTCTCCGTGCCGTAGATCGTCGCACCCGTGCCGTACATCATGCGGTTCGAGTCGAACGGGTCGATCTCCAGCGCCTCGGTCATCCACCCCAGTTTCGGCGTCTGCTCGGGCGGTTGCGGGTTCGCGCCCCAGGTGAGCCACGGCGAGGACGAGACGTCCATCGTGTAGCGGTTCTCGCGGTTCGGATACGACGTGTAGTCCCACGCCTTGGTCCAGGTGGCGCCGCTGTCCGTGGAGCGGAAGATCTGCGTGTCGGGCCACCAGGCGCTGTACGCCGTCGTCATGACCGTGCCCGGCTTCTGCCGGTCCACCGTCAGCCCGCTGAAGCCGTAGAAGGTGTCGGCCTCCGCCACCGGGCTGATGTTCGTCCACGCCCCGGTGCCTGTCGCGTACCGCCACACCTGGCCCTTGCCGCCGTCGTACGGGCCGCCCTTGTCGCTGTAGGCGAGGTAGAGATGGCCGTTCTTCGTGTCCAGGACGCCCTTGTGCGGCAGATGTCCGGTGGGCTGTCCGGCCAGCCGCTGCCAGGTGGCGCCCGCGTCCGTCGACCGGTACACCGCGTTGTCCTTGTCGGCGACCCCGACGTAGATCGTCTTCGTGGCGTTCCCGGCGGTGCCCGTGGACTCGTCGAAGGTGACCCAGACGATGCCCTGGTTGTCACTGGAGTAGCCGGACGTGTCGCCCGGATCCGCCACGTAGTTGCCGACGTTCGGGAAGTTCGCCACCTGCGACCAGGTCACGCCCGAATCCGTCGACCGCCACAGCCCCTTGCCGCTGGGCGCGCCCAGGTACAGCACGCTGTTCCGGTTGGGGTCGACGGCCAGCCGCTCGCCCATGCCCCGCCCCGGCATGTTGCCGCCCAGCTTGAACGGCAGGTTAGCCTTCCGCCAGCTCGCGCCCCGGTCGGACGAGCGCATGACGGCGCCGTTCTTCGGGTCCCAGCTGTTGGTGTACGTCCCGACCGCCGCGTACACCCGGTTCGGATCGACGGAGTCGGTCGCGATGCTGACGACGCCCGTGTGCCCCCAGTCGTCCCACCCCACCGAGTCCAGCAGCGGTGTCCAGGTCTTCGAGGACTCCTGCCAGCGGTAGGCACCGCCGATGTCCGTGCGGGCGTAGGCCAGGTTCCTCTCGGAGCGGTTGAAGACGATGCCGGGGACGAAACCGCCCCCGTCGATCCGGGCGTTCTTCCAGGTGTACGTGTCGGCGGCGAGCTTCGGCGCCGGAGGATCGGCGGCCAGGGCACTGGGCGCGCCCGACAACAGCCCGGCCGCCAGCGCCAGCACTGCCGTGAGGATGCGGGTTCTTCGCACGGTGGGGGTCCTTCCGTGAGGGGGGACGTGCGAGGGCCGGGCGGCTCCCGTGCGGGTGGAGCCGCCCGGCCGTGGCCCCGCGTCAGGTGCGGAGCCATGTACGCGGGGCTTCGGACGCTGCCCCGGGGCGCGGGGAACTGCGCGGCCGGCCACGACGGACCGGCAGACGAAGTACCGCCCACCCCGCGGAGCGCCCGGCGGGGGCTATTCGAGAAGCTCCGCGTACGAGCCCATGGCCAAGGCGATGTCCGCCTGAGCCCAGAACCGGTGATACGTGAACGACGGCACCGCACCGCCCGCGAGATAACTCTCGATCTTCGACCAGGCGGGATCGTCCTCGTAGAAGGACCGGATCGAGTCGAACGTCGACGACGAGTTGATCGCGTCCCCGTTCGGCATCGTGCCCGTCCAGCCGCTCGGGATGTGCACCGGGTCGTCGAACCGGTTGTAGTCGGCCCGGTTCTCCGGAACGGCGATGCCGAGATCGGTCTGGTGGTTCGCCCACATACCGTCCAGCAGCTTCTTCGCCGCCGCCGCGGCCTCCGTGTCACCGGAGCGGTCCGCGTAGTACGTCAGGGTCTTGGCGTACGCGGCCGCCACACCGACGTCGTTGGTGTAGTCGGCGACGGTGACGCGCAGCCCGCTGTTGGCGCCGGGGCTGGCGGCGTTCCAGGTGTCGGGCTGGCCCGACCACTGCAGCGTCGACGGGAGGCGGAAGGTGCCGTCCGGGTTGAACGTGGTCTTGGACAGCGCCCAGTCGACCCACTTGTCGAGGACCGTCTTGGCCTTCGCGTTCCCCGTCTGCTGGTACAGCTCGGCGACCCGCTCCATGGACCACGCCTGGAAGCCGAACCACTGGTTGGACGGCGGGTCGTGGTACACCGGCTTCTCGTCGTAATACATGCCGTAGAACGTCGACTTGCCCGAAGGCGGGGTCGCGTACCGGCCCGCCCAGCTGTTGGTCGCGCCGCCCGCGATGGCACCCTCGCTCGACTGGAGCCAGCGGTAGAACTCCAGCTGCCGGTCCATGGACTTGGCCCAGTCCGCCGCGCCCGTCGCCGACTTCGGCTTCAGCGGGGCGTAGTTGCCGAGGGCGTAGGCCGCGAGGGGGTTCTGGTAGCCGCCGTGGGCGTGGCTGGAGCCGATGCGCCAGGCCCAGCCGGCACTGGTGTCGGTGGCACCGCCCCAGGCGTAGTACCAGGACATCAGGTAGAACGAGGCGTCCTTGCCGGTGCCCGCCGGGCAGGCCGAGGGCCCGACGCAGTTGCCGACCTTCTTGAAGTACTTGTCGAACATCGAGTAGCGCAGGTAGTCACCCATCTTGGCCGCCTTGGCGACCGTCCCGGAGACCTGCGCGCCCTTGCCCTGCTCCTTGGCCCACAGGTCCGCCCAGTAGGCGGCCTGCACGGCCCGCGCGTCGGCGTCCGGCGCGTTGGTGAACTTCCACTGCTTGGCGTAGGAGGCGTCACCGGTGAACAGGTCCAGGTAGCCGTTCTTGCCGCCGTACTTGAAGGCGTCGCAGGTCGGCTGCGGCACCGTCTCCCACACCGACTCCTGCGCGCCGCGCTGGAAGGTGTTGATGTACGACGGGCCGGTGTCCGACGGGCCCGCCTCGCACTTGCCGGGCGAGTTGCCGTAGCCGTAGACGTTGTCGACGTCCTGCAGCCAGTGCATGCCGTAGACGTCGTCCGTGCCGTAGGCGCTCTTCAGTTCGCCCGCGATCGGGTCCGTGCCGACCGAGACGCCGGTGTCGAGCTTGGCCGGGTACTCGTTCGGCGTGTCCAGCTCGGGGGCGTAGGTGGCCGGCTTGGCGGGATTGTAGAAGGAGTTGGTCGGCTGGTCGGGGCGGGTGGGGATCATGTACTTCTCCATCAGCTCCCACGCGCCGTTGAACTTGGACCAGTCGCCCGTCACCTTGCCGTACATGGCCTGGAGCCACAGGAGGTAGCTGTACGCCTCCGACGTGGTCTCGTGGCCGTGGTCCGGCGCCTCGACGATCAGCGTCTCGACCGAGTGGTACGGGATGCCCTCGGGGGAGAAGTAGCCGTTCGCCGGGTTGGTGATCTTCCCGTAGAGCTCCAGGAAGCGGGCGTCGTAGACCTTCGCCGCCGCCAGCTGGGTCACGGTGACCGACGCCTTGGCGTGGCCCGCGGCCGTCGACTCGAACACGGCCGACCCGGTACCGGAGTTCGCGGCCGCGACGGTCACCTTCTGCGCGGTGTTCCAGTTCTGCGGCGTGAAGGTCAGCGAGGCGCCGGCCGAGACCGAGAGCCCCGAGTTGCCGCTCGCGCGGGCCGAGGTCACCGTCACGTTGGCCGACGGCTGCTTGGACAGCTTCACCTCGTAGGTGCCCGACTTGCCGGACTGGACGCCCAGTTGGAGCGGCGAGGCCACGACGGTCGGGCCGGCGGCGACGGTGATGCCGACCGGCGTCGAATCGGCGGAGGCGCCCATGCTGTCGTACGCCTTCGCCACCAGGGAATGGCTGCCCACGGCCAGGTCGGAGACGGACAGCGCATAGGGCGCGCTCGTGTCCGTGCCCAGCAGCTTGGTGTCGTCGTAGAACTCCACCTTGCTGATCGTGGCGTTGTCCGCGGCGGCGGCGGTGGCCGCCAGCGGCACCGCCTGGCCCTGGGTGTACACGGCGCCCGCGCTCGGGCTGGTCAGCACGGCGATCGGCGGCTGGTGCGCGCCGGTGCAGGGAGTGCCGTTGACGGAGAAGGACGTCGGCGCGGTGTTGCCGCCGCTGTAGGAGAACTGGGCGCCGGTGGAGACGGCGGCGCCCGCGGCGACCCGCGCGTTGTGGGAGGCGTTCTTGACGGTGATGTTCTGGCCGGACTGCGACCAGGTGCCGTTCCAGCCGTTGCCCAGCTTCTGGTTGCCGGAGTAGGCGTAGGTCAGCGTCCAGCCGTCGATGACGTCCGTGCCGCGGTTGGTGAGGGTCAGGTCCACCGTGAAACCGGAGCCCCAGTCGTTCGTCTTGTAGTCGACACTGCACTGAAGTGCCGCCGCCTGCGCGGGAGTCGACCCTGAGGAGAGCATCGTCAACGGGAGCGCGAGAGCTGCGAGCGCGGCGGTCCACAGACGCCGCACGGCTCTCCGCCTCCGGGGTGGGGGATGCATGGTGCTGGTTCCTCCTTGCGGCTCGGAGAAGTCAAGGCTTGAACCAGTGGGAGCGCTCCCATAGTGCGGACCCGTCAGGTACCGGTCAAGGTCCTCGAAGAGTCGAAAACATTCGACGCCGCGAGTTGAGCGAAAGTCAGTGACTCCCCTGTTCTTTGCCGACACTTGGCGCTACCTTCCTTGACACCAGTGGGAGCGGTTCCATCAGTCGACGCGTCCGTCACGACGCACCCGACCTGCACGGAGTCGCTCATGCGACACCCCTCGCGTTCAGTACTTTTAGCCGCCGCACACGCGGTCGTCCCCGGCTGCGCGAGTGCCGGTGCCGGGTTCCTCATGTCCTTGTCGGAGCGCGCCCTGAACGGCTGACACCCCCACCACCGAAAGGGAATCCCGCACTCATGAGCCGTACGAGAACAGCGTTGCTGGCCGCCATGGCCCTGGTCGCCGGAGCGACCGGAACCGCCTTCGCCGTCGACCCGGACGGTGCCGGCGTCGCCGCCGTCCCCTGCACCGTCGACTACAAGATCCAGAACCAGTGGAGCACCGGCTTCACCGCCGCCGTGACCATCACCAACAACAGCGCCGCCAAGTCGTCGTGGTCGCTGAAGTGGTCGTACGCCGGCAACCAGAAGGTCACCAGCGGCTGGAACGCCAAGCTGAGCCAGAGCGGTGCCGCCGTCACCGCGGCCAACGAGACCTACAACGCCCAGCTCGCGACCGGCGCTTCGGTCAGCTTCGGCTTCCAGGGCAGCTACAGCGGCAGCAACGCGATCCCGGCCACCTTCACTCTCGACGGCGTGACCTGCAACGTCGACGACGGTGGCCCCGGCGGCCCCACCGATCCGCCGGACCCGGGGGGCCCCGCGAACCGGGTGAACAACCCCTACGAGGGCGCCAAGGTGTACGTGAACCCGGAGTGGTCCGCGAACGCCGCCGCCGAGCCGGGCGGCAGCCGGATCGCCAACCAGCCGACGGGTGTCTGGCTCGACCGGACCGCCGCGATCAACGGCGCCGGCGGCAAGATGGGCCTGCGCGCCCACCTCGACGAGGCGCTGCGCCAGAAGGGCTCCGGCGAACTCGTCGTCCAGTTCGTCATCTACAACCTGCCCGGCCGGGACTGCTCCGCCCTCGCCTCCAACGGCGAACTGAAGCCCGACGAGATCGGCCGGTACAAGACCGAGTACATCGACCCGATCAAGGCGATCCTCGCCGACCCGAAGTACGCCTCGCTGCGGATCGTCACCACGGTCGAGATCGACTCCCTGCCGAACCTCGTCACCAACACCGGCAGCCGCCCGACGGCCGTCCCGCAGTGCGACGTGATGAAGGCCAACGGCAACTACGTCAAGGGCGTCGGCTACGCGCTCAACAAGCTCGGCGACGTGCCGAACGTCTACAACTACGTCGACGCGGGCCACCACGGCTGGATCGGCTGGGACGACAACTTCGGCCCCACCGCCACCATCATGAAGGAGGCGGCGACCGCCGAGGGCGCCACGGTGAACGACGTCCACGGCTTCATCACCAACACGGCGAACTACAGCGCCCTGAAGGAGGACAACTTCACCATCAACGACACCGTGGCCGGCAAGTCCGTCCGCGAGTCGAAATGGGTCGACTGGAACCGCTACCTCGACGAGCTGTCCTACGCCCAGGCTTTCCGCAACCAGCTGGTCTCGGCGGGCTTCAACTCGAACATCGGCATGCTGATCGACACCTCCCGCAACGGCTGGGGCGGCGCCGCACGGCCCACCGGACCGGGTGCGACGACGAGCGTCGACACGTACGTCGACGGCGGGCGATACGACCGCCGCTTCAACGCCGGCAACTGGTGCAACCAGTCCGGAGCCGGCCTCGGCGAGCGCCCGAAGGCCGCCCCGGCAGCCGGGATCGACGCCTACGTGTGGATGAAGCCGCCGGGCGAGTCCGACGGGTCGAGCAAGGCCATCCCGAACGACGAGGGCAAGGGCTTCGACCGCATGTGCGACCCCACCTACACGGGCAACCCGCGGAACAACAACAACATGTCCGGTGCCCTGCCGGACGCGCCGGTGTCCGGGCACTGGTTCTCCGCCCAGTTCCGGCAGCTGATGCAGAACGCGTACCCGCCGCTGTCCTGACCCGTCCGTGCTGAACCGCTGATCCGCCGGGGCCCCGTGCCCCGGCGGATTTTGCGGGACCGGCAACAGCAGTGGCCTCCGCACGGTGTGCCGTCGCACGCTGACCGCATCCGAGCGAGAGGCTGACCACCATGGCGCACCACCACGACCACGAGCGGGGCCACGGCCCGCACCACGGCCACACGGACATCGACTGGGCCGAGATGGGCCCGACGCTGGAGGCCTCCGCGGAACTGTTCGCGTCCCTGTACGAGCGGGCCCTGGGCTGGCTGGCGCAGGAGGTGACCGAACCGGGTCTGATCGTCGACGCGGGCAGCGGGCCGGGCGTGGTGTCCTGCCTGTTCGCGGAGACGTTCCCGGGCGCGCGGATCGTGGCGGTGGACGGTTCCGACGGGCTGCTGGAGCGGGCCCGGGCGCGGGCCGAGCGGCTGGGGGTCGCCGATCGCTTCGGCACGATCACGGGTGAACTGCCCGATGTACTGAGCGAGTTGGACTACCCCGCCGACCTGCTGTGGGCGAGCCGCAGCCTGCACCACCTCGGCGACCAGCGAGGCGCGCTCGCCGCGTTCGCGCAGCGGCTGGCACCCGGCGGCACCCTGGCCCTCATGGAGGGCGGTCTGCCCCTGCGGTTCCTGCCGCGCGACTTCGGGATCGGCCGGCCCGGTCTCCAGGCGCGGATCGACGCGGTGGAGGCGGAGTGGTTCACCCGGATGCGCACCGAGCTCCCCGGGCACGTGGCCGAGACCGAGAACTGGCCGGCCCTGCTGGCCGCCGCGGGTCTGAAGCACACGCGGACGCACAGCTTCCTGCTCGACCTCCCGGCGCCCGCCTCGGACCGGGCCCGTGCCTATGTCGTGGCGTCCCTGTCGCACATGCGCGACAAGCTCGCCGAGGGGCTCGACGCCGAGGACCTGGCGACCGTCGACCGCCTGCTCGACCCGGACGACGAGGCGAGCCTGCACCACCGCCCGGACGTGTTCGTCCTGGAGGCCCACACGGTCCACACGGCGGTCCGGCCCGCATAGCGACGGCGGCAGCCCTTGACTTCGAGAGTGCTCCAACTGATGGACTCCCCGGCATCGCACACCGGCCCACACCACAGGGGGAATGCATGTCCGACTCTCAGGTCGCGCTCATCACCGGCGGGGGCAGCGGCATCGGCGCCGCCGTCGCACGGCAACTGCTGGACGCCGGGCACCGGGTGGCCGTCACCGGGCGGGGGGAGGAGCGGCTGCGCTCGTTCGCCGAGGAACTGGGGCGGCCCGACGGGCTGCTGACGCTCGTCGGTGACACCGCTGTGTACGAGGACGTCCGGGCGGCGGTCGACACCACCGTGAAGACCTTCGGCCGGCTCGACACCGTCGTCGCCAACGCCGGTTTCGCCACCCACGACACGGTCGCGGAGGGCGACCCGGCCGGCTGGACCGACATGGTGCTCACCAACGTCCTCGGCCCGGCCCTGCTGATCCGGGCTTCCATCGACGCGCTGAAGGAGACACGCGGCCGGATCGTGCTGGTCGGCAGCGTCGCCGGGTTCGTCCACGGGCCGGGCAATATCTACGGGGCGACGAAGTGGGCCGTGACCGGACTCGCCGAGAACACCCGGCGGCAGGTCACCGAGTGGGGCGTGGGCGTCACCCTGGTCGCGCCGGGCCGGACGGAAACGCCCTTCTGGGACTCCTACGGCAGCCTTCCGCCCGGCCACCTCCTCACCGCAGGCCAGATCGCCGACTCGATCGTCTGGGCGATGAGGCAGCCGGACGGGGTCGACGTCAACACGGTGGTCGTACGGCCGGTGGGGCAGCCGGTCTGAGAAGGCGGAAACGACGACGCCCCGTCCCGGGCCCGCGAGGGCTCCGGGCCGGGGCGCTGCCGGTGCGGCTCAGGCGCCGTTGAACTCCGCCGGGTCCGGGCCGATGCGGCGGTCCTCGTTCAGGGCGCTGATCGCCGCGAGGTCCTCGTCGTCGAGGCTGAAGTCGAACACGTCGATGTTCTCCTTGATCCGCGACGGGGTCACGGACTTCGGGATCACCACGTTGCCCAGCTGGAGGTGCCAGCGCAGCACGACCTGGGCCGGGGTGCGCTCGTGCTTGCGGGCGATGGCCACGATCGCCGGGACCTCCAGCAGGCCCTTGCCCTGGCCGAGCGGCGACCAGGCCTCCGTGGCGATGCCCTGCTCCGCGTGGTACGCGCGGGAGGCGCCCTGCTGCAGGTGCGGGTGCAGCTCGATCTGGTTCACCGCCGGGACGACCGACGTCTCACCGATCAGCTTCTGAAGGTGCTCGGGAAGGAAGTTGGAGACGCCGATGGCACGGATCCGGCCGTCGGCGTGCAGCTTCTCGAACGCCTTGTAGGTGTCGACGTACAGACCCCGCTCCGGCGTCGGCCAGTGGATCAGGTACAGGTCGACGTAGTCCAGGCCGAGCTTTTCCAGCGACGTGTCGAAGGCGCGCAGCGTGGAGTCGTACCCCTGGTCGGCGTTCCAGAGCTTCGTGGTGACGAAGAGCTCCTCGCGGGGCAGACCGGCGGCGGCGATGGCCTTGCCGGTGCCCTCCTCGTTGCCGTAGATCGCCGCTGTGTCGATGCTGCGGTACCCGGCCTCCAGCGCCGCCGCGACGGCCGTCTCGGCCTCGTCGTCCGGCACCTGCCAGACGCCGAAGCCCAGTTGGGGCATCTCGACGCCGTTGTTCAGGATGATCGGGGGGACCTTGCTCACGAGCTCTCGATCCTTCGGTAAGTGGTCAGGTGTACTCCCATCGTCAACGATCACGGGCGGTGATGCATTCCTGACGGGAGAATTCCGAAGCCACACCTGCCCCGCGAGGTGCTCGTCACGCCCGGTAGAGCGCCTCGACCTCGTTCTCGTAGGCCTTCTCGATCGCCTTCCGCTTCAGCTTCAGCGACGGGGTCAGCAGCCCGTGCTCCTCCGTGAACGGCTGGGCGAGTATGCGGAAGGTGCGGATCGACTCGGCCTGCGAGACGAGGGTGTTGGCGGCGACCACCGCGCGGCGCACCTCCGTCTCCAGATCCGCGTCGCGCACCAGCTCCGCCGGGGACATCTGCGGCTTGGCCCGCATGGCCAGCCAGTGCTCCACGGCCTCCTGGTCGAGGGTGACCAGGGCGGCGATGTACGGGCGGTCGTTGCCCACGACGATGCACTGGTTGACCAGCGGATGGTCCCGGACGCGTTCCTCCAGCACCCCGGGCGAAACGCTCTTGCCACCCGATGTGACCAGGATCTCCTTCTTGCGGCCGGTGATGGTGAGGAAGCCGTCCTCGTCCAGCGCGCCGAGGTCGCCGGTGGCGAGCCAGCCGTCGTGCAGGGTGGCGTCCGTGGCCTTCTGGTTGTTGAGGTACCCCTGGAACACGTTCTCGCCGTGCAGCCAGATCTCGCCGTCGTCCGCGATGTGCACGGTCATACCGGGAATGGGCTGCCCTACCGTGCCGAAGCGGGTGCGCCCGGGCGGATTGGCGGTCGCGGCGGCCGTGGACTCCGTCAGGCCGTAGCCCTCGTAGATGTGCACGCCCGCGCCGGCGAAGAACAGCCCGAGCCGTCGGTCCATCGCCGAGCCGCCGGACATGGCGTGCTTGATCCGGCCGCCCATCGCGGCGCGGATCTTGCCGTAGACCAGCTTGTCGAACAGCTGGTGCTGCATGCGCAGGCCCGCCGAGGGGCCGGGGCCGGTGCCCCAGGCCTTGGCCTCCATCGCGTCGGCGTACTTGATGGCGATGTCGACGGCCTTCTCGAAGGGGCCGGAGCGGCCCTCCTTCTCGGCCTTGCGGCGGGCCGCGTTGAAGACCTTCTCGAAGATGTACGGCACGGCCAGGAAGAACGTCGGCTTGAACGCGGCCAGGTCGGGCAGCAGGGCCGTCGCGTTCAGCTGCGGCTGATGGCCGAACTTCACCTTGCCGCGGATCCCCGCGACCTGGACCATCCGCCCGAAGACGTGCGCGAGCGGCAGGAACAGCAGGGTCGCGGCCTCGTCGCCGCGCTTGGAGTGGAACACCGGCTCCCAGCGCTCGATGACGGTGTCCGCCTCGTACATGAAGTTGCCGTGCGTGATGACACAGCCCTTGGGGCGGCCGGTGGTGCCCGAGGTGTAGATGATCGTGGCGACCGAGTCGGGTGTGACGGCCTGCCGGTGGCGGTGCACCATCTCGTCGTCGAGGTGCGCGCCCGCGTCGTACAGCTCGTGCACCGCGCCGGAGTCGAGCTGCCACAGCCGGCGCAGCTGGGGCAGCCGGTCGATGACGGTGGCGATCGTCATCGCGTGGTCCTCGTGCTCCACGACCGCGGCCGTCACCTCGGCGTCGTACAGCATCCAGAAGCACTGCTCGGCCGAGGACGTCGGGTAGACCGGAACGACCTGGGCGCCGATCGTCCACAGCGCGTAGTCGAACAGGGTCCACTCGTAGCGCGTGCGGGACATGATCGCGACCCGGTCACCGAACCGGATGCCGCTCGCCAGCAGGCCTTTGGCCAGCGCGAGCACCTCGTCGCGGAACTCGGCGCTGGTGACGTCACGCCACTGGCCGGAGTCGTCCTTGCGGCCCAGCGCGATGTGCAGCGGGTCCTCCTGGGCATGCTCGAAGACCACGTCGGCCAGACCGCCCACCGGAGGTGCCAACGCCAACGGAGGGTTGGTGAACTCGCGCAAACCCCGCTCCCCGCTCCTCAGCGCTCCTGTCGAGTGACGCCCCGCACAGCGCCGTGAAAGCTACCCCACCCGGACAGGGGGCGGGAGGGGGTGCGAAGGCGGGCATCACTCTGGTCCACGCTGGTCAGCGAGGGAAAAAGCGCTCACATGGGGAAGGGTCGGACACAAAACTGACGGTTGAGTAAGTTTCGGTGCCGTAATCTCCACCGAATCTGTACGAGTACGACTGCGCTGCGACGGTCCGCGGAACGGGCTCTCTTCCGTCCCTCCTCCGTCAGCGGGACAGCGGCGGATTGTGTCACTCCGGTTCGTCACAGCCCCTTGCGCTCGCTGCGGTGCAACCGGTCCCCGCCCGCCAGGACCGCCGCCGCGAGGGCGTCCGCCGCGCCCCGGGCTGAGGGCCGCCGGCGGCCGTGGACGAGCACGAAGTCGACCTGCCCCAGCTCCGGCAGCCCCGCCCGGTCCGGGACCCGGACCAGCCCCGGCGGGATGAGGCCGCGGGAGTGGGCCATCACGCCGAGACCGGCCCGGGCCGCCGCGACGAGGCCGTTGAGGCTGCCGCTGGTGCACACCACCCGCCACTGGCGGCCCTGCCGTTCCAGGGCCTCCAGGGCGAGCGCGCGGGTGATGCCCGGCGGCGGGTACACGATGAGCGGCACCGGGCGGTCCGGGTCGAGCCGGAGGCCTTCCGCGCCGATCCACACCAGCCGGTCGTGCCGGACCAGCTCGCCCCGCGGATCCTCGGGCCGCCTCTTGGCCAGGACGAGGTCCAGCTTCCCGGCGGCCAGCTGCTCGTGCAGCGTGCCCGACAGCTCGACCGTCAGCTCCAGGTCGACCTCCGGATGCTCGTGCCGGAAGCCCTCAAGGATCTCCGGCAGCCGGGTCAGCACGAAGTCCTCCGAGGCGCCGAAGCGCAGCCGGCCGCGCAGCCGGGTGCCCGCGAAGAAGGCCGCCGCCTGGTCGTGCACCTCCAGGATCCGGCGCGCGAAGCCGAGCATGGCCTCGCCGTCCTCCGTCAGCTCCACCGAGTGCGTGTCCCGCGTGAACAGCGTCCGCCCGGCGGCGTCCTCCAGCCGCCGCACGTGCTGGCTGACCGTCGACTGGCGCAGTCCGAGCCGCCGCGCGGCCTGCGTGAAGCTCAGCGTCTGCGCCACCGACAGGAACGTGCGCAGATGGGACGGGTCGTACATGAGCCCCACGTTATCGCGGAACGCGATGACAGTCAGTGCCGTATGCGGGATTCCCGATCGCCGGGCTGGGGAGCAGGATGGAAGGGGGCCGGTGCGGCCCCGGACCGACCGAAGCACCAAGCAAGTGGAGCACCGTGAAACGCCTGCGCTGGCCGAGCTGGATGCCGATCGACCCCTACATCCTGCTTCTCCTCGGGACGGTGGGCCTCGCCGCACTGTTCCCGGCACGCGGGTCGGCCGCGGACGTCGCCTCCGGTGCCTCCACGGCCGCGGTCGCCCTGCTCTTCTTCCTGTACGGCGCCCGGCTGTCCACCCGTGAGGCGCTCGACGGGCTGCGCCACTGGCGTCTCCACGTCACCGTCCTGGCCTGCACCTTCCTCGTCTTCCCGCTGCTCGGGCTGGCGGCCCGCGGGCTGGTGCCGGTGATCCTTACGCACCCGCTCTACCAGGGCCTGCTCTTCCTCACGCTGGTCCCGTCGACCGTCCAGTCGTCGATCGCCTTCACCTCGATGGCCCGCGGCAACGTGCCCGCCGCGATCTGCGCGGGCTCCTTCTCCTCCCTCGTCGGCATCGTCGCCACCCCCCTGCTGGCCGCCTCGCTGCTCGGCGGCAGCGGGGGCGGGTTCTCCGCCGACTCGCTGCTGAAGATCGTGCTGCAACTGCTGGTCCCCTTCCTCGCCGGCCAGCTGCTGCGGCGCTGGATCGGCGGCTTCGTCACCCGCCGCAAGCGGGTCCTCGGGCTCGTGGACCGCGGCTCGATCCTGCTCGTCGTCTACACCGCGTTCAGCGTGGGCGTGGTCCAGGGCATCTGGCACCAGGTCAGCCCCGCGCGGCTGGGCGGCCTGGTCGTCGTCGAGGCGGTCATCCTCGCCGTGATGCTGCTCCTCACCTGGTACGGCGGCAAGGCGCTGCGCTTCGGCCGGGCGGACCGGATCGCGATCCAGTTCGCCGGGTCGAAGAAGTCACTGGCCGCCGGACTGCCCATGGCGAGCGTCCTGTTCGGCGCGCAGGCCGCGCTCGCCGTGCTGCCGCTGATGCTCTTCCACCAGATGCAGCTCATCGTGTGCGCGGTGATCGCCAAGCGGCGCGCGCGGGAAGGGGCGGCGGAGGTCAGCGCGCCGCAGCCAGCCGCAGCGACACGAACCGCGGTCGGTACAGGGACACGTTCCGGCTGAGCTGGGCGGCGGCGCCCGTCATCTCCAGCCAGTTGACGTCGTAGCTCAGGACGAGCCGTCCCTCACCGCTCAGCACCGGATGCGCCTGCGGGTTGTAGGCGGCCACCTGCCCCGGCGGCAGTGGCGGACTGAACTCCTTCGCCGGACCGTGCCACGGCCCGGCGGGGGAGCAGGCCCAGTAGGACGCCACGGTGGTCAGACCCTTCGGTCCGGCGGCCATGGTGAACAGCACGTACGTGCCGCCGTCCCGGACGACCGAGAAGGCGCTGCCCACGCCCTTGCGCCGCCCGTCCCCGAGCACCGGCCGGGGCCGGGCGCGGGGCACCCACGCCGAGCCGCTCCAGTACTGCCACGCCGCGGGGTCCGCGAGCGCGCCCTCGGGGACCCGGGCCGCGTATGCGTGCGAGACGGGGCGGGCGGCGGGCCGGCCGTCGTCGCCGCCGAACACATAGGTCCAGCCGCCCTCCTCGACCAGCGTGGTGCCGAACAGCACCCGCCGGGAAGGGTCGGCGACCGGCCGCTGGTCGAGCACCTCGGTGATCGACTCCAGGCGCAGCCCGGGCAGTGACAGGGTGGCGACCTCGGTCGCGGTGGGCACGCCGTAGATCCAGGGGGACTGTCCGGCCGTGCGCACCCACAGCAGCACCCGGACGACCTGCTCCGAGGAACCGGGGGAGCGGGGTTCGACGCGGGCGGCGACCGGCCAGCGCCACTGGTCCGGCGCCGGGTCGGCGAACAGCGGGGCGGGCAGGGTGGATGCGAGGCGGCCGTCGCGCATGAGCACCGCGGAGTTGCGCACCAGCGGCGTGGTGGCGTCCCGCCAGGCGTAGGACTCGCCGTGCGGGTTGGGCGGTCCGTGCACCGGCCCCAGGTAGGTGTCCGAGAACAGCCACAGCACGCGGCCGTCCGGCAGCCGCACCGAGTGGGTGCCGTCGCCGCCGGTCCAGTCGTCCGTGCGGCCCGGGTCGTCGCCGTAGCGGGCGAACTCGGCGGTGAGGCCGTCGTCCGCCTTCCAGGGGCCGACCGTCAGCGCCCGGCAGGCGTCGTCGTCCGGACCGTCGTCGCCGGGCAGGGCGATGAGCAGTGCGGCACCGAGAACCAGGACCAGCAGCAGGCCGATCCCGGTTCCGGTGCGCTGTCGTGCTCGTAATGCTCCTGAGTCGTCGGGCACGCTGTGTGACGTTAGTTGCTGCCGCTCCCCTGGTCCATGGGCAGCCACAGCACCGTGCCCCGCGAGGCCGCGCCCGAGGCGCCGGCGGCCAGCTCCTCCTCGCTCAGCGCCCGGTCCCACACCCGGACGTCGTCGACCGCCCCGGTCAGGTACGCCCGGCTGTCCATGCGCTGGCCGATGTGCACGCCGAACGGGGAGTTGCGGCTGACCGAGCCCGGCACGTCCGCCGTGCCGAGCGCCTCGCCGTCGAGGAAGAGCGTCAACTGCCCTCCGCCGCGGCGCAGGGCCAGATGGTGCCAGCGGCCGTCGTTGTGGGCGCCGTCGGTCGACACCGAGGCGGACCTGACGGTCGTCGCGCCGGACCGGGTGGTGATCAGCCCTCGGACCCGGTCGCTCGCCGGTTCGCCCCGCAGCCAGATCTGCGGCTGGTTGGTGCCGATGCCGCCCATCCACAGGAATGGCTGCTCGCCGGTCGTGGCCGTGTAGCGGAAGTGCAGCGAAGCCGTGAAGTCCCCTTCCCCGAGCGGGAGCCGGGACCGGAAGGGCAGCCGGACGGCGTCGTCGGTGCCGTCGAACGACAGCGCACCGCCGCGGACACCGGTCGTCCGCGCGGCACCGCCGAGCACGGCCGCGGGTCTGGCGCCCGCCGCCGCGTCGCGCGTGGTCGGGTCGGCGCCCCTGCGGGGTTTCAGCCAGTCCTCGGTGAAGCGGGCGAAGCGGATCTCGTCGCGGGCGTCGACCGCGCCGCCCTCGTACAGCAGGCCCACCGCCCCGCCGCCCACGGCCACCATGTCGGAGTAGCCGGACCAGTCCGTGGTGACGACCGTGCCCCGGTCCACGCTCTCCCAGGTCCGTCCGCCGTCGTAGGAGGAGCGGACCATCATCGTCCGGCGGCGGTCGGGGTCGGCCGGAGCGGACAGCAGCATCCGGCCGCCGAGGCGCAGGGTCGCGCCCTGCACCTGCGGGGTGTACAGGTCCGGGAGGTCGCGGAAGGGTGTGGCGAAGCTGTCGCCGCCGTCCCGGCTGAGGGTCTGGGAGCGGTGGCCCAGGTCGGTGCCGTCCTGCTCCCGGCCGCTGACGAGGAGTGCGCCGTCGGTGCGTTCGGTGAGCGTCACCTCGGACGGCTTCTGCCGGAACATGCCGTCCTGCCCTATGGGCCAGGTGTCCGTGGCGCCGATCCGCCAGGAGTCGCCGCCGTCGTCGCTGACGATGAGCGCGGCGTGGTTGGCGGAGACCCGGCTGCCGTTCCACGTCTCGGTGTTGACGCCGAACACGAGCCGCCCGGCGTGCTTGCCGCGGGTCAGCTGGATGCCGTGCACCGGCCCGGTCGCGTACCAGGAGTTCCAGTGCCCGGGCAGGATCTGGTCGCTCAGATCGCGTGGCTCGGACCAGGTGCGGCCGTCGTCGTCGCTGTACTGCAGGTGCGGGGTGCGGTCGCAGGGGACGGTGCAGTTGCCCGCGTCTGTACGGCCGGTGTTGAACGTCTCGGCCAGCAGGATCCGGCCGGTTCCGCGGTCCACGACCGGGGCCGGGTTGCCGTGCGTGTCACCCGCGCCCTCGGTGACGACCTGGAGCGGCCCCCAGGTGCGGCCGCCGTCGGTGGAGCGCTTGACGACGATGTCGATGTCGGCGGCGTCCCCGCAGTTGAGGACGCGGCCTTCGGCGAAGGCGAGCAGCGTGCCGCTGGTGGTGCGGACGATCGCCGGGATCCGGAAGCAGGCGTAGCCCGGGTCCTGGGACGCCTTGAAGAGCACCTGCTGTTCGAACTCCGGTGCGGCCGCGGTGGATTGGCCGTGAGCCGGGGCGGTGGGTGCGAGCAGCGCGCCGGTGGCGAGAGCGGCTGTCAGGGTGGATCTCAGACGTGCGCGAAGACTTGACGGCATGGTGCGACCTGCCCTTCATGCGTCTGTCGGCCGGACCACCCGGGCATGGGAACAGACATCCGGTCATCCGGACATCCCATGTCCAATGTGTGGGTCACAGACGGTACTTGGGTTCACAGACCCCCCACAAGAAGCGTGCGTCAGGGGATCAGGACGACCTTGCCCAGGTTGGACCGCCCCTCGATCTCCCCGTGCGCCTTCGCCGCGTCCTCCAGGGCGAACTCCCCGTGCACGACGGGCCTGAGCTCTCCCGCAGCGAACAGCCGCCACAGCTCCTCGCGCCACTGCTCGTACAACTCCGGCTTCCCGCGGGCGATACGGGCCATCTGGAACCCGATCACCGACTTGGCGTCCACGAGCAGGTCGTACGCCTGGATGGTGCCGCCGCCCGAGCTGTACGCCACCAGCCGCCCCTCGGGGACGAGCGCGTGCAGGGCCGGGGTGAGCAGCTCACCGCCGACCGCGTCCAGGACGTAGTCGACCGGTGTGCCCCAGCCGTTGTCGCCGTACGTGATGACGTGGTCGGCGCCGAGGCCCCGGACGAAGCCGGCCTTGGCCGGGTCGGAGACGGCTCCCACGACCCGTCCGGCGCCGCGCGTCCTGGCCAGCTGCACGGCCAGGTGGCCGACGCCGCTCGCGGCCGCGGTGACCAGGGCCGCCTCGCCCGGCTGGGGGCGGGCCGCCTCCAGGGCGCCGAGGGCGACCAGGCCGCTGCGGACCAGGGCGACCGCGTCGACGGCGCTCGCGTCCCCCGGGACCGGGGAGGTCATGGCTTCGTGCAGCACCGCGAAGTCGGCGTAGCCGTGGCCGAAGCACAGGCCCGTCACCCGGTCGCCGGTGCCGAAGCGGGTGACGCCCTCGCCGACGGCCGCGACCTCCCCGGCGATCTCACCGCCGAGCGGGCCGGGCTCGGCCGCCTCGGTGACCTTGCGGACGACCGGGAGCGTGACGCCGATCGCCTCCGCGCGCACGAGCAGCTCCCCGGGGCCCGGCTCGGGGAGGGGCGCCTCCTCCATGAACAGGGGGCCGCCTCTGGATTCGTAGCGGACGCGGCGCATCGCACCTCCGGGGTCGTTGGTGGTCCCCATGGATCCGTTGGGGCCACCAACGGTAGAGGATGATCATAGGAAGAACCAACGATTTCTTGGTTAGGCTGCGGCCATGTCGGAAGCACCCCTCCCCGCCATCCGCTCCCTGCCCAGCTGGCTGCTCGGCCGCGCCGCCGCCCGCGGCCGGGCCCTGGTGGCCGCGGCCCTGGCCGAGGAGGACATGCGGATGTGGCACCACGTGGTGCTGTCCGCCGTCCGCGACCTCGGGCCCGTCGCCCAGGCCGACCTAGGCCGCGGGGTCCGGCTGGACCCGAAAGACCTGGTCGGCGTCCTCAACGACCTCCAGGCGGCGGGCCTCGTGGTACGCGAGCCGGACCCGCGGGACCGCCGCAAGAACGCGGTGTCCCTCACCGCGCGGGGAGACCGGCTGCTGAAGCGCTGCGAGGTGGCGGCCCGCGCGGCCAACGACGAACTGCTCGCACCGCTGTCGGCGGCCGAGCGGGAGCAGTTCACGGCGATGCTGCTCCGGATATCCGGCACGGCCGACTAGGCGGGACGCCCTGGGCAGGCCGAGACGGGGCCCCTGCGGCGCAGGGGGCGCTCCCCGCCGGTCGGGGCCCCGCCGCCGTGTCGCGGGGCAACCTGTTCAGCCCTGGGCGGCCGCGGCCCGCAGGGCGATCCGGTCCTCACCCGCGTACACGTTCATGGAACTGCCCCGCAGGAAGCCCACCAGCGTCAGGCCCGTCTCGGCCGCCAGGTCCACCGCCAGCGAGGACGGCGCCGACACGGCCGCCAGGACCGGCATGCCGGCCATCACGGCCTTCTGCGCCAGCTCGAAGGAGGCCCGGCCCGAGACGAGCAGGATCGCCCGGGACAGCGGCAGCTCCCCGTTCTGCAGGGCACGGCCGACCAGCTTGTCGACCGCGTTGTGCCGGCCCACGTCCTCCCGGGCGTCCAGCAGCTCGCCCTCCTCCGAGAAGAGGGCCGCGGCGTGCAGGCCGCCCGTCCGGTCGAAGACCCGCTGGGCCGCGCGCAGCCGGTCGGGCAGGCTCGCGAGCAGGTCGGGGGAGACCCGGACCGGGGGAGCGTCGGCGATGGGGAAGCGGGCCGTGGTGCGCACCGCGTCCAGCGACGCCTTGCCGCACAGCCCGCAGGACGACGTCGTGTAGACGTTGCGCTCCAGCGTGATGTCCGGGACCACCACCTCCGGGGCCGTCTGCACGTCGACCACGTTGTACGTGTTCGACCCGTCGGCCGTGGCGCCCGCGCAGTAGACGATGTTCCGCAGGTCCGACTGCGCGCCCAGCACACCCTCGCTCACCAGGAAACCCGCCGCGAGGGCGAAGTCGTCGCCCGGGGTGCGCATGGTGATCGCCAGCGGCTTGCCGTTGAGCCGGATCTCCAGGGGTTCCTCGGCGACGAGCGTGTCCGGGCGGCTGGAGACCACCCCGTCGCGGATGCGGATCACCTTGCGTCGTTCCGTGACTCGTCCCATGTCCTGATCAGTCCCGGTTCTGTACGTGCTGGTAGCCGAAGCGGCCCTTGATGCAGAGGTTGCCGTGGGTCACCGGGTTGTCGTGCGGCGAGGTGACCTTCACGATCTCATTGTCCTGCACGTGCAGCGTCAGGTTGCAGCCCACTCCGCAGTACGCGCACACCGTGGTCGTCTCCGTCTGGGCGGACTCGTCCCACGTACCCGCCGCCCGCATGTCGAACTCGGACTTGAACGACAGCGCGCCCGTCGGGCACACCTCGATGCAGTTGCCGCAGTACACGCACGCCGAGTCGGTGAGCGGCGCGTCGTGCTCCACGGCGATCCGGGCGTCGAAGCCGCGCCCCGCGACGGAGATCGCGAAGGAGTTCTGCCACTGGTCGCCGCAGGCGTCGACGCACTTGTAGCAGAGGATGCACTTGTCGTAGTCGCGCACATACAGGTCGTTGTCGATCTTCGGCTCCTCGTTCAGCCGGGCCGCGTCCGGGCCGAAGCGGTCCGGTTTCGCCTCGTACTCCTGGAGCCACCCGGCGACCTTCGGTGTCGTCGACAGGTCGACCGAGGATGCGAGCAGTTCCAGGACGACCTTGCGGCTGTGCCGGGCACGCTCGGTGTCCGTGCGGACCTCCATGCCCGGCTCCGCCTTGCGCGAGCAGGCCGGGACGAGCGTCCTGGCCCCCTCGACCTCGACGACACAGACCCGGCAGGCGTTCTTCGGGCGCAGCGTGTCGCCCTCGCACAGGGTCGGGACGTCCTTCCCGGCCGCCCGGCAGGCGTCCAGGATGGTGGAGCCCTCGGGTACCCGGGCCTCCTCGCCGTCGAGGGTGAACTCCAGCATGCGGCGTGGGATCCCCAGCGGTGTGACGGTCATTCGTACGCCCCCAGACGGTCGATGGCGGATTCCACGGCGTTCCACGCGGTCTGCCCGAGACCGCAGATCGAGGCGTCCCGCATGGCGCGGCCGACCTCCCGCAGCAGCGCGATGTCACCGGCGGCGTCGGCGCCCGTGCGCTCCACGATGCGGTGCAGTGCCTCCTCCTGCCGTACCGTCCCGACCCGGCACGGTACGCACTGCCCGCACGACTCGTCCCGGAAGAACTCCGCGATGCGCAGCAGCAGCCGGGGCAGGGGCACGCTGTCGTCGAAGGCCATGACGAGTCCGGAGCCCAAGGTCGTGCCGGCTTCGCGCGTGCCCTCGAAGGTGAGCGGGATGTCCAGCTCGTCGGCCCGGACGAAACCGCCCGCCGCCCCGCCGAGCAGTACCGCCCGCAGCCCGTCCCGCACCCCGGCCAGCGTGAGCACGTCGCCCAGCGTCGCGCCGAACGGCACCTCGTAGACACCGGGCCGCTGCACGCTGCCGGACACGCAGAACAGCTTCGGGCCGGTGGAGCGCCCGGTGCCGATCTTCGCGTACGCCGGGGCGCCCATGGTCAGCACCGGCAGGACGTTGACCAGCGTCTCCACGTTGTTCTCGACCGTCGGCTTGCCGAACAGGCCCTTCTCCACCGGGAACGGCGGCTTCGAGCGCGGCTCGCCGCGGTAGCCCTCGATGGAGTTGAACAGGGCCGTCTCCTCACCGCAGATGTAGGCGCCCGCGCCGCGCCGGATCTCGATGTCGAAGGCGTAGCCCTGCCCGAGCACGTCGTCGCCGAGCAGTCCGCGCGCACGGGCCTGCCCGACCGCGTGCTCCAGCAGGCGCAGGGCACGCGGGTACTCGCCGCGCAGATACAGGTAGCCCCGGTGCGCGCCGGTCGCGTACCCGGCGATCGTCATCGCCTCGACGAGTGCGTACGGGTCGCCCTCCATGAGCACCCGGTCCTTGAAGGTGCCCGGCTCCGATTCGTCGGCGTTGCAGACGAGGTAGTGCGGACGGTCGGGCTGGGACGCCGTGGCCTGCCACTTGCGGCCGGTGGGGAAGGCGGCGCCGCCGCGCCCGACCAGACCCGAGTCGGTGACCTCGCGGATCACCCCGGCGGGTCCCAGTTCGAAGGCCCGGCGCAGGGCGGTGTAACCCCCGTGGGCGCGGTAGTCGTCGAGGGACGACGGGTCGACCGCGCCGACGCGGTGCAGCAGCATCAGACCGTCCTGCCCGGCCTGGGGCACCGCCAGCGCGGCCGGTGGCTCCTCGGGCGCGGAGTCCGGCGAGCTCGCGGCGAGCACGGCGTCCTGGACGGTCGCCGGCGCCGAGACCGCCGTACGGACGGGATCCCCGGCCTTGATCGCGAGCGCGGCCGGGGCCCTTTCGCACAGACCCAGGCACGGGCTGCGCTCGACGCTCACCCCGCTGCCGAGGCCCAGCCGCTCCTCGACCCCGGCGCACAGTTCCGGCGCCCCGGCGGCCGCGCACGCCAGGTCCGTGCACACGTGCAGCACGGTCGCCGGGCGGGGCTTGAGAGAGAACATGGCATAGAAGGTGGCGACCCCGTACGCCTCCGCCGGCGGCACCGTCAGCCGCCGGCACAGGTAGTCCAGGGCGCCCTCGCTGATCCAGCCGATCCGGTCGTTGATCGCATGCAGCCCCGGCAGCAGCAGGTCGCGGCGGTCCCGGGCCTCGCGTCCGCCACGGGCCCACCTGAGATCCGCGTCGGAGCGGTCGGCGCCCTCCCAGGAGGACTCCGGAGGCCCGAGCAGGCCGTCGACGGCCGCCCGCTCCTCGTCCGTCGGTTTGCTGTCACCGAAGTGCAGGTCCACAGTGCGTCACCCCACGATGGTCGCGATGGGCAGCTTCTCGATCCGGATCGCCGACGCCTTGAACTCCGACGTCCCCGCGATCGGGCAGTTCGCCTCGATGGTCAGGGCGTTGGTGTCCACCTCGTCCGGGAAGTGCATGGTCATGAAGGCGAGTCCGGGGCGCAGCGCGGTGTCCACCCACACGGGCGCGGTCACCGATCCGCGCCGTGAGGTCACCTGGACGTGCTCGCCGACCACGACCCCGTAGCGCTCTGCGTCCTCCGGGCTCAGCTCGATGAACTCGCCGCGCCTGAGCGGCGAGGCGTAACCGCCGCTCTGCACACCGGTGTTGTACGAGTCGAGCCGCCGCCCCGTGGTGAGCCGGATCGGGTACCGGTCGTCGGTGAGGTCCACGGGCGGGTCGTGCTGCACGAGGCCGAAGGGCGCGAGCGGGCCGCGCCGGGAGGGGTCGGTCTCCCACAACCGGCCGTGCAGATAGGTCGGTTCGATCGCGTCCGTGCTCGGGCAGGGCCACTGGATGCCCTGGTGCTCCTCCAGGCGCTCGTACGTCATGCCGTAGTGGTCGGGCGAGACGGAGCGCAGCTCGTTCCACACGGTCTCCGCGTCGGCGTACTTCCAGTCGTGGCCGAGGCGGGAGGCGAGGTCGCAGATGATGTCGATGTCCTCGCGGGCCTCGCCGGGCGGGGTGACGGCCTTGCGGACGCGCTGGACCCGCCGCTCGCTGTTGGTGGTCGTGCCGTCGGTCTCCGCCCAGCCGGCGGTGGCCGGCAGGACGACGTCCGCGAGTCCGGCGGTCTTCGTCAGGAAGATGTCCTGCACGACCAGGAAGTCCAGCGACCGGAGCCGCCGTACGGCCTGCTCGCTGTCGGCCTCGGACTGGGCCGGGTTCTCGCCGATGCAGTACACGGCCCTCAGCGAGCCGTCCTCCATCGCCTCGAACATCTCCGTGAGGTTCAGGCCGTAGTGCGGCTGGAGCACCGTGTCCCAGGCGGACTCGAACTTCAGCCGGACGCTCGCGTCCAGGATGTCCTGGAACCCGGGCAGCCGGTTGGGGATCGCGCCCATGTCGCCGCCGCCCTGCACGTTGTTCTGCCCGCGCAGGGGCTGCAGGCCCGAGCCGTAGCGGCCGACGTGCCCGGTGAGCAGGGACAGGTTGATCAGGGCGCGGACGTTGTCGGTGCCGTTGTGGTGCTCGGTGATGCCGAGGGTCCAGCACAACTGGGCCCGTTCGGCCCGGGCGTAGGCGTGCGCCAGTTCGCGGATCGCCGCCGCCGGTACGCCCGTCACCTTCTCGGCGAGCGACGGTGTCCACGGCTCGACCAGGGCCCTGTACTCCTCGAAGCCGCTGGTCGCCCGCTCGATGAACGCCTCGTTGGCGAGCCCCGCGTGGATGATCTCGCGGCCGATCGCGTGCGCCATCGGGATGTCCGTGCCGACGTTGAGCCCCATCCAGCTCTCCGCCCACTCGGCGGTCGATGTGCGGCGTGGGTCGACCGCGTACATCCGGGCGCCGTTCCTGATCCCCTTCAGCACGTGCTGGAAGAAGATCGGGTGCGCGAACCGGGCGTTGGAGCCCCACATCACGATGACGTCGGTGTGCTCGATCTCCTCGTACGACGACGTGCCGCCGCCCGAGCCGAACGCCGCCGACAGGCCCGCCACGCTCGGGGCGTGACAGGTGCGGTTGCAGGAGTCGACGTTGTTGGTGCCCATGACGACCCGGGCGAACTTCTGCGCCACGTAGTTCATCTCGTTGGTGGCGCGAGCACAGGAGAACATCCCGAACGCGCCGCGCGCCGCCTGGATGCCCCGGGCCGCCCGGTCCAGGGCCTCCTCCCAGGTCGCCTGCCGGAAGGGCTCGTCGCGGGAGTCCCGGACGAGCGGGTGCGTCAGCCGGGTGTAGGTCTTCGGTTGCCGTTTCCTCATGCGGCGCTCCTCAGCGCGAGCAGGTCCGAGAGGGCGTGCACGGTGCGCAGGGTGGGCACCGCCACGCCGGTGATCTCCGCCAGCTCGACGACCGCCGCGAGCAGCACGTCGAGTTCGAGCGGCTTGCCGCGCTCCAGGTCCTGGAGCGTGGAGGTGCGGTGGTCGCCGACCCGCTCGGCACCCGCGAGCCGGCGCTCGATGGAGACCCCGACCTCGCAGCCGAGGGCCTCGGCGACCGCCAGCGTCTCGGTCATCATGATCTCGATGACCTTGCGGGTGCCGCCGTGCAGGCACATCTGGCGCATGGTCGCGCGGGCCAGGGCGCTGATCGGGTTGAAGGAGATGTTGCCGAGCAGCTTGACCCAGATGTCGCTGCGCAGGTCCGGTTCGACCGGGCACTTCAGCCCGCCCGCCTGCATGGCCTCGCTGAACGCGAGGCAGCGCGCGGAGCGGCTGCGGTCGGGCTCGCCGATGGAGAATCTCGTGCCCTCCAAGTGGCGTACGACGCCCGGCCCTTCGAGTTCGGTCGCCGCGTAGACGACACAGCCGACGGCCCGTTCGGGCGCGAGCACCGCACTGACCGCGCCGTCCGGGTCGACACTCTCGACACGGTGGCCGTCGTACGGGCCGCCGTGCCGGTGGAAGTACCACCAGGGGATGCCGTTCTGGGCCGCGACGACCGAGGTCGTCTCGTGCAGCAGGGGCGCGATCAGCGGCCCGCATGCCGCGTACGCGTTGGCCTTCAGGCCCAGGAAGACATGGTCGACCGGGCCGACCTCGGCCGGGTCGTCGGTGGCGTGGGGGCGCGCGGTGAAGTCGCCGCGTGGGCTGCGCACCCGGACTCCGTGCTGCCTCATGGCCGCCAGGTGCGGTCCACGCGCGATGAGATGCACCTCGGCGCCCGCGCGGTGGAGCGCGGCGCCGACGTAGGCGCCGATGGCACCGGCGCCGAGAACTGCGACTTTCACGGGAACACTCCGTTCGGTTCGAGGGATACCGCGGAGGTGGCTGCCGTCCGGCCGCCCGACGGGTCGCGTCATGGCTCGCGGACGGCTTGTGTCGACGAAATATTGTCTACAGTATGGAGGTTGGGTGGGCAAGGGGCCGTGCGCCGACCGTTCGGCGCATGCCGGATACCGTTCACCGCATACGGTCGACGCCGCGTCTTCTCAACTCCCCCGCGGATCCCTACCGTCCGGGGTTCATGAGTCCCCCAGTCGCGCCCCCGGGCTGGAGCCGCTGGCTCGTTCCGCCCGCCGCTCTCTCCGTCCATCTCTCCATCGGCCAGGCCTACGCCTGGAGCGTGTTCAAACCGCCCCTGGAGTCCGCGCTCGGCCTCAGCGGCACCCAGAGCGCGCTGCCCTTCCAGCTGGGCATCGTCATGCTGGGCCTGTCCGCCGCGTTCGGCGGCACGCTCGTGGAGCGCAAGGGCCCGCGCTGGGCGATGACCGTCGCCCTGATCTGCTTCTCCTCCGGCTTCCTGCTCTCCGCGCTGGGCGCGTCCCTGGACCAGTACTGGCTCATCGTGTTCGGCTACGGCTTCGTCGGCGGCATCGGTCTCGGCATCGGCTACATCTCGCCCGTCTCCACGCTGATCAAGTGGTTCCCGGACCGGCCCGGCATGGCCACCGGCATCGCCATCATGGGCTTCGGCGGCGGCGCGCTCATCGCCTCGCCGTGGTCGGCCCAGATGCTGGAGTCGTTCGGCGGCGACAGCTCCGGCATCGCGCTCGCCTTCCTCGTGCACGGGCTGTCGTACGCGGTCTTCATGCTGCTGGGTGTGCTGTTGGTCCGGGTTCCGCGTCATGCCCCAGGCGCGCGGGGAACTGCGCGACAAGCCCCCACCGGCCCGCAGGTCTCCGCCAACCAGGCCCTGCGCACCCCGCAGTTCTGGTGCCTGTGGATCGTGCTCTGTATGAACGTCACCGCCGGCATCGGCATCCTGGAGAAGGCCGCGCCGATGATCACGGACTTCTTCGCGGACACCTCCACTCCGGTGTCGGTGACGGCCGCCGCCGGCTTCGTCGCGCTGCTGTCCGCGGCGAACATGGCCGGACGCATCGGCTGGTCCTCGACGTCCGACCTCATCGGCCGCAAGAACATCTACCGCGTCTACCTGGGTGTCGGCGCGCTGATGTATGCCCTCATCGCCCTCTTGGGCGACTCCTCCAAGCCGCTGTTCGTCCTGTGCGCACTGGTCATCCTCTCCTTCTACGGCGGGGGTTTCGCCACGGTTCCGGCCTATCTGAAGGATTTGTTCGGTACGTACCAGGTCGGCGCCATCCACGGGCGGCTGCTCACCGCCTGGTCCACGGCCGGGGTGCTCGGCCCGCTGATCGTGAACTGGATCGCCGACCGGCAGGAGGAGGCGGGCCGGCACGGCGCGTCCCTGTACGGGCTGTCCTTCGTCATCATGATCGGGCTGCTCGTCGTCGGCTTCGTCGCCAACGAACTGATCCGGCCCGTCGACCCCCGCCATCACGTCCCCGCCCCGAAGGAGGCCGCCCGTGTCGAGCGACAGCAGTCAGAGTCCGCCTAGCCCGGACCGGCGGTGGCTGATCGCCCTCGCCTGGGTGTGGGTCGGCGTACCGCTCGCCTACGGGCTGTACGAACTGGTGCGAAAGGCGACGCAACTGTTCACCGGGTAAGGGTCGACAGGTGCCACGACGTCCGAGGTGCTGACAGAAGCTACAACCCCGGCGCCCGTTTCCTGTCGCCTCGGATGCCGCCGTACCCGTGAGTCACTGATCAGACTGGTGGATCCGCTACCCAAGGCAACGAGGGGGATCCACCCAATGAACGGCTCGCGCATCGCCGCCGTCGGCCACTACCAGCCCGCCAAGGTGCTCACCAACGAGGACCTGGCGGGCCTGGTGGACACCAGTGACGAGTGGATCAGGAGCCGGGTGGGCATCCGCACGCGCCACATCGCGGGCCCCGACGAACCGGTCGACGAACTGGCCGCCCACGCCGCCGCCAAGGCCCTGGCCGCCGCCGGTCTGAGCCCGGCCGACATCGACCTGGTGCTGGTCGCCACCTCCACCGCCGTCGACCGCTCGCCCAACATGGCCGCCCGGGTCGCGGCCCGCCTGGGCATCCCGCAGGCCGCCACCATGGACCTCAACGTCGTGTGCGCCGGCTTCACCCACGCCCTGGCCACCGCCGACCACGCCGTCCGCGCGGGGGGCGCGAGCCGGGTGCTGGTCATCGGGGCCGACAAGATGTCCGAGGTGGCCGACTGGAGCGACCGCACCACATGCGTGCTCGTCGGCGACGGGGCGGGCGCCGCGGTGGTGGAGGCCGCCGACGAGCCGGCCATCGGGCCGGTGCTGTGGGGCTCGGTGCCCGAGATGGGCAACGCGGTGCGCATCGAGGGCACCCCGCCGCGCTTCGCCCAGGAGGGGCAGAGCGTCTACCGCTGGGCCACCACGCAGCTGCCGCCGATAGCGCGCCGGGCCTGCGAGCGGGCCGGTCTGGAGCCGGCCGACCTCGCCGGAGTCGTGCTGCACCAGGCGAACCTGCGCATCATCGAACCCCTCGCGGAGAAGATCGGCGCCGTCAACGCCGTCGTCGCGCGCGATGTCACCGAGTCCGGCAACACCTCGGCCGCGAGCATCCCGCTGGCCTTCTCGAAGCTCATCGAGCAGGGAGCGGTCGCCACGGGCGACCCGGTGCTGCTGTTCGGCTTCGGCGGGAACCTGTCGTACGCGGGGCAGGTCGTGCGCTGCCCCTGAGCGGCGAGGCGGTGTGACGCGGTCAACTCCCCGAAACGCTGGCTCTTGTGCGCCGTAGACTGTAGACGAAAGACAATCGATACTGACTCTGCGGCGACACCGGCTCGCGCCGCGCTGTGCACGGCCCTGCCGAGGAGGGGGACCGCGATGCTGTCGACAGGCCTGCCCCAGGGGGCGGTACCCAAGCTGGAACGCCCGGGTCCGCTGCGCGACCGTGTCTACGAGGCACTGCTCGAACTCATCACCACCCGTGCGCTGCAGCCCGGCCAGCATCTCGTCGAGAGCGAACTGGCCGGGCATCTCGGGGTCTCCCGGCAGCCGGTGCGCGAGGCGCTGCAGCGGCTCAACACCGAGGGGTGGGTCGATCTGCGGCCCGCCCAGGGCGCGTTCGTGCACGAACCGACGGAGGAGGAGGCCGACCAGCTCCTCACGGTCCGTACGCTCCTGGAGGCCGAGGCGGCCCGGCTCGCGGCGGCGGGCGCGAACAGTGCGGGCATCGCCGCCCTGGAAGCGCTGTGCGCGGAGGGCGAGAAGGCCGTCGAGGCCGACGACGTGGACGGGGCCGTCGCCATGAACGCCCGCTTCCACGCCAAGATCATGGAGCTTGCCGGCAACGCGGTCCTCGCCGAACTCGCCGCCCAGGTCGACCGGCGCGTGCGCTGGTACTACACGCCGGTGGCCCGGCAGCGCGGCCATCAGTCCTGGATCGAGCACCGCGAACTGATCGCCGCGGTCGCCGACCGGGACGAACAGCGCGCCACCCGGCTGATGCGCGACCACACGGAGCACACGCGCCGGTCGTACCACGCGCGTTCGCGCTCGTAGCGCCCCCACACCCGTCTCGCGGCGCGAGACACCCCTCACTGCTTCTTTGTCCTCTGAGTGGAAAAAGTAGAGGGCAATTCCTGCGCGACTTCTTCCCACCTCCGGCAGCCGCTGCTACGTTCCCTCCGAAAGCACGCCACCGAGGTGGCGGAAAACCGGCGCGCAGAGGCCGATCGAGGCGGGGAGGGGCTCGTGAGACGCATGACCGCACGACCCGCGAACGCCCACCAGGCCCGGCTGCTCACGCTGTTGCGCGACGGCGGCCCCAACTCCCGCGCCCAGCTGGGCGACCAGGTCGACCTCTCGCGGTCCAAGCTGGCCGTGGAGGTGGACCGGCTGCCGGAGACGGGGCTGGTCGTGGCCGACGGACTCGCCGCCTCGCGCGGTGGCCGCCGTTCCCACAACATCCGGCTCAACCCCGAGCTGCGCTTCCTCGGCGTCGACATCGGCGCGACCTCGGTCGACGTCGCCGTCACCAACGCCGAGCTGGAGACCCTCGGGCACCTCAACCAGCCCATGGACGTGCGCGAAGGCCCCGTCGCGGTCTTCGAGCAGGTCCTCGCCATGGCCGCGAAACTGAGGGCCTCCGGGCTCGCGGAAGGGTTCGACGGCGCCGGCATCGGCGTCCCGGGCCCGGTCCGCTTCCCCGAGGGCATCCCGGTGGCACCGCCGATCATGCCCGGCTGGGACGGCTTCCCCGTGCGGGAGGCGCTCAGCCAGGAACTCGGCTGTCCGGTCATGGTCGACAACGACGTGAACCTCATGGCGATGGGGGAGCAGCACGCGGGCGTCGCCCGCACCGTCGCCGACTTCCTCTGCGTCAAGATCGGCACCGGCATCGGCTGCGGCATCGTCGTCGGCGGTGAGGTCTACCGCGGTACGACGGGCAGCGCCGGCGACATCGGGCACATCCAGGCCGTCCCCGACGGCCGCCCGTGCGCCTGCGGCAACCGGGGCTGCCTGGAGGCCCACTTCAGCGGGGCCGCCCTGGCCCGCGACGCCGTGGAAGCCGCCCAGCAGGGGCTCTCGGCCGAACTGGCCTCGCGGCTGGAGACGAACGGCGGCCTCACCGCCGTCGATGTCGCCGCCGCGGCCTCCGCCGGTGACGCCACGGCCCTCGACCTGATCCGCGAGGGCGGCAACCGCACCGGCCAGGTCATCGCCGGCCTGGTCAGCTTCTTCAACCCGGGCCTGGTGGTGATCGGCGGCGGGGTGACCGGCCTCGGCCACACCCTGCTCGCCGCGATCCGCACCCAGGTCTACCGCCAGTCGCTGCCCCTGGCGACCGGCAACCTGCCCATCGTCCTGGGCGAGCTGGGCCCCACCGCCGGCGTCATCGGCGGGGCCCGGCTGATCAGCGACCATCTCTTCTCACCTGCGTAGTCACTGAGTTCAGTACCGCGTACCAGCACCGCGCTCTGCTTCGCCCTGCCCTGAAACCGGCCCGCACGCCCGCCAAGGGGACCTCATGGCACCAGAACCACCGCTGCTCAGCATGTCCGGCATCACCAAGTCGTTCCCCGGAGTCCGGGCCCTCGACGGCGTCGACCTCGACGTCCAGGCCGGTGAGGTGCACTGCCTGCTCGGCCAGAACGGGGCCGGCAAGTCCACGCTCATCAAGGTCCTCGCCGGCGCCCACCAGCCCGACACGGGAACCATCCGCTGGCGGGGCGAGGAGGTGACGCTCCGCTCGCCGATCGCCGCCATGCGCCTCGGCATCGCCACCATCTACCAGGAACTCGACCTGGTGGAGCACCTGTCGGTCGCCGAGAACGTCCACCTGGGACATGAGCCGACCGCGGCCGGGTTCGTCGTACGCGGCAAGGCGGCCAAGGCGTCAACGGCCGCTCTGCTCAAGCGACTCGGGCATGCGGAGATCGACCCGGCCCGGCTTGTCGGCGAACTGTCGGCGGCGCAGCAGCAGATCGTGTCCATGGCGCGGGCGCTCTCCCACGACGTGCGGCTCATCGTGATGGACGAGCCGTCCGCGGCCCTCGACCCGGACGAGGTCGACAACCTCTTCCGCATCGTCGGCGACCTCACCGCCGCCGGAGTCGCCGTCGTCTACATCTCGCACCGCCTGGAGGAGATCCGCCGCATCGGCGACCGGGTGACGGTGCTGAAGGACGGCCGGGCCGTCGCGAACGGGCTCCCGGCGAAGTCCACCCCGACCCGCGAGGTCGTCGCCCTGATGACCGGCCGCAACGTCGAGTACGTCTTCCCCGGCCGGCCCGTCTCCCCGCCGCCCGGCGAACCCGTCCTGACGGTGCGGGGACTGTCCCGGCAAGGGGAGTTCGAGCCGTTCGACCTCGACGTCCGGCCGGGCGAGATCGTCGGCCTGGCCGGACTCGTCGGCTCGGGCCGCTCCGAGATCCTGGAGACCGTCTACGGCGCCCGCAAACCGACGACCGGTCAGGTGCGGGTCGGCGGCAAGGCCCTGAAGCCCGGCAGCGTACGGGCCGCCGTCCGGGCCGGACTCGGGCTCGCCCCCGAGGAACGCAAGGCGCAGGGACTGCTGATGCTGGAGTCCGTCACCCGCAACGTGTCGGTCTCCTCCATGTCCCGCTTCTCCCGCGCCGGCTGGATCGACCGGGGCGCCGAACTCGGCGCCGCCCGGGCCGCGACCCGCGAGCTGTCGCTGCGGCCCGACAACCCGTCCGTGCCCGTGCGCACCCTGTCCGGCGGCAACCAGCAGAAGGCGGTCCTCGCCCGCTGGCTGCTGCGCGGCTGCAAGGTGCTGCTGCTCGACGAACCCACCCGCGGCGTCGACGTCGGAGCCCGCGCCGAGCTCTACGCGGTCATCCGCCGGCTCGCCGACGAGGGCCTCGCCGTGCTGCTGGTCTCCAGCGAGGTGCCCGAGGTGCTCGGCCTCGCCGACCGCGTCCTGGTGCTGCGCGAGGGCCGTGTCGTCCACACGGCACCCGCGCGCGAACTCGACGAACACCGCGTACTCGACCTGGTCATGGAAGGAAGCCCGGCGTCATGACGCAGCCCGTCTCCCCGCCCCGGGACAGCAGCACCGACAAGGTGCCCCAGGCCCGGCCCCCCGCCTGGCGCGGCCTGCCGGCCCGCGCCGACGTCCGCACGCTGTCCCTGCTCGGCGTACTCGCCGCGCTGATCCTCATCGGCGGCATCACCAAGCCCGACGAGTTCCTCGACAGCCGCAACCTGCAACTCGTCCTCACCCAGGCGTCCGTCATCGGCGTCGTCACCGTCGGCATGACCTTCGTCATCATCTCCGGCGGCATCGACCTGTCGGTCGGCGCGATCGTCGCCCTCGCCTCCGTGTGGGCCACCACCGTCGCCACCCAGGAGTACGGCTTCGCCGGCATCCTCTTCACGGCGGTGATCGTCGGAGTCGGCTGCGGCCTGGTCAACGGGGTGCTCATCGCCTACGGCGCGATGGTGCCGTTCATCGCCACCCTCGCCATGCTGGCCTCGGCCCGCGGCCTCGCCCTGCAGATCACCGACGGCAAGACGCAGATCGTCACCGTGCCGTCCGTCCTCGACCTGGGGGAGCGCGACGCCTACGTCCTCGGCGTCCCGCCGCTGGTCATGGTGTTCGCCGTCGTCACGGTCATCGGCTGGCTGGTGCTCAACCGCACCACCTTCGGACGCCGTACCGTCGCCGTCGGCGGCAACCCGGAGGCCGCCCGGCTCGCCGGCATCGACGTCCGCCGCCAGCGGCTCTACCTCTACCTGCTGTCCGGGCTGTGCTGCGGCATCGCGGCCTTCCTGCTGATCGTCCTGGCCGGCTCCGGCCAGAACACCAACGGCAACCTCTACGAACTCGACGCCATCGCCGCCGCGATCATCGGCGGCACCCTGCTCACCGGCGGCCGGGGCACCATCGTCGGCTCGGTCCTCGGCGTCCTGATCTTCACCACGATCACCAACATCTTCGCCCTGAACAACCTGCAGAGCGACGTCCAGCAGATCGCCAAGGGCGCGATCATCGTCGCCGCCGTGCTGGTCCAGCGCCGTACCGCGAGCACGACCTGAGGAAAGGGTTCCCCGCCATGCCAGAGATCACGAGCCGCAGAGGGCTGCTCTTCGGGGCCGCCGCCGTCTCCGCCGGTGCCCTCCTCACGGGGTGCACGAGCAACGAACCGTCCGACTCCGGGGACGAACCGGCCGGCAAGGACCAGCCGGTGGCCGACGACAAGCCCGGCAAGCAGGTCACCATCGGCTTCGCCGGACCGCAGGCCGACCACGGCTGGCTCAACGCCATCAACGACAACGCCAAGAGCCGCGCCGAGAAGTACTCCGACGTCACCCTGGAGATCACCGAGGGCTCCAACGACACCGCCCAGCAGATCGGCCAGATCGAGACCCTCATCAACAAGAAGGTCGACGTCCTGGTCGTGCTGCCCGCCGACGGCAAGGCCCTCACCCAGGTCGGCCTGAAGGCGATGCGCGCCGGTATCCCGGTCGTCAACCTCGACCGGATCTTCAACACCCCGCAGGCCTACCGCTGCTGGATCGGCGGCGACAACTACGGCATGGGCCTCAACGCCGGGCACTACATCGGCGAGAAGCTCAAGGGCAAGTCCGGCGCCCGCGTCATCGAACTGGCGGGCCTGGACAACCTGGAGCTCACCAAGCAGCGCACCCAGGGCTTCGACGACGCCCTGAAGAACTACCCGAACATCAAGAAGGTCGCCCGGCAGGCCGCCGAGTTCACCGTCGAGTCCGGGCAGGCCAAGATGGCCCAACTGCTCCAGGCCCAGTCGAAGTTCGACGCGCTGTGGAACCACGACGACGACCAGGGCGTGGGCGCGCTGCGCGCCATCGAGCAGGCCGGGCGCGACGACTTCCTGATGGTCGGCGGCGCCGGTGCGCTCTCCGCGTTCCAGGCCATCAAGCAGGACGACGGCGTGCTCAAGGCGACCGTGCTGTACCCGCCGACCATGGCCGCCTCCGCGATCGACCTCGCCCGTGCCCTCGGCCAGAGCAAGGGCATCGGAGGCCTCGCCGAGTTCGAGATCCCGTCGTCGCTCACGCTCTACTCGGCCGTCGTCGACAAGACCAACGTCGACCAGTACATGTCCACCGGCTTCAAGTGAGCCGCCCCGCACCCCCCACGTGCGCCACCCCGACCAGGACGAGGAGGACACCCGTATGGGACAGCCGCAGGAGCAGCCGGAGGGGACCGAGGCAGGCAAGCCACCCCTGCGCGTGGGGATGGTGGGCTACGCCTTCATGGGCGCCGCCCACTCCCAGGGCTGGCGCACCGCGGGCCGCGTCTTCGACCTGCCGCTGAACCCCGTGCAGGCCGTGATCTGCGGCCGGGACGCCGCCGCCGTCCGCGCGGCGGCCGACCGGCACGGCTGGGCCTCCACCGAGACCGACTGGCGCGCCCTCGTCGAACGGGACGACGTCGACCTCGTCGACATCTGCACTCCTGGCGACAGCCACGCCGAGATCGCCCTGGCTGCCCTGGCCGCGGGCAAGCACGTGCTGTGCGAGAAGCCCCTCGCCAACACCGTCGAGGAAGCCACCTCGATGGTGCTGGCGGCCGAGGAGGCGCACGCACGCGGCCAGGTGGCGATGGTCGGCTTCAACTACCGCCGGGTGCCCGCCACCGCCCAGGCCCGCCGCATGGTCGCCGAGGGCCGCCTGGGCAGGCTGCGGCACGTGCGGGTGACGTACCTCCAGGACTGGCTGGTCGACCCCGCGTTCCCGCTGACCTGGCGGCTGCGCAGGGAGCAGGCCGGCTCGGGCTCGCTGGGCGACCTGGGCGCGCACATCGTGGACCTCGCCCAGTACTTGGTGGGGGAGCCGCTGGCGGGCGTCTCCGCGCTGACCGAGACCTTCGTACGGGAGAGGCCCCTGCCCACCGGCGCGACCAGCGGGCTGTCCGCCGTCACGTCGGCCGGCACCGGCCAGGTCACCGTGGACGACGCGGCCCTGTTCACGGCCCGCTTCCCCTCCGGCGCCCTGGCCTCCTTCGAGGCCACCCGCTACGCCACCGGCCGCAAGAACGCCCTGCGCATCGAACTCAACGGCGAGCGCGGCTCGCTCGCCTTCGATCTTGAGCGGCTCAACGAGCTGTCCTTCCACGACGGCACCGAGCCCGGCGCCGAGGCCGGCTTCCGCCGCATCCTCGTCACCGAACCCGACCACCCCTACCTGGACGCCTGGTGGCCGCCGGGCCACGGCCTCGGCTACGAGCACACCTTCGTCCACCAGGCCCGCGACCTCGTCCACGCCATCGCCGAGGGCCGCCGCCCCGAACCCTCCTTCGCCGACGGGCTGCAGGTGCAGCGCGTGCTCGCGGCGGTGGAGGAGAGCGCCGAGAAGAACTCCGTCTACACGCCCATCGCGGTCTGAGGAGGCCCCTTTCGATGCCGCGCACTTTCACGCTCTTCACCGGCCAGTGGGCGGACCTGCCCCTGGAGGAGGTCTGCCGCCTGGCCCGCGACTTCGGCTACGACGGTCTCGAACTCGCCTGCTGGGGTGACCACTTCGAGGTCGACAAGGCGCTTTCCGACCCGGGGTACCTCGACGGCCGGCACGCCCTTCTCGACAAGTACGGCCTGAAGTGCTGGGCGATCTCGAACCATCTGGTCGGCCAGGCCGTCTGCGACGCCATCATCGACGAACGCCACCGGGCCATCCTGCCGGGGCCGGTGTGGGGCGACGGAGACCCGGAAGGTGTCCGGCAGCGGGCGGCGGACCGCATGAAGGACACCGCCCGGGCCGCTGCCGCCTTCGGTGTCGACACCGTCATCGGCTTCACCGGCTCCGCCATCTGGCACCTGGTCGCCATGTTCCCGCCCGCCCCCGAGGCGATGATCGAGCGGGGCTACCAGGACTTCGCCGACCGCTGGAACCCGATCCTGGACGTCTTCGACGCCGAGGGCGTGCGGTTCGCGCACGAGGTGCACCCCAGCGAGATCGCCTACGACTACTGGACGACCCAGCGCGCGCTGGAAGCGGTCGGCCACCGGCCCGCCTTCGGGCTGAACTTCGACCCTTCGCACTTCGTGTGGCAGGACCTCGACCCGGTCGGCTTCCTCTGGGACTTCCGTGACCGGATCTACCACGTCGACTGCAAGGAGGCCCGCAAACGCCTCGACGGGCGCAACGGCCGGCTCGGTTCCCACCTGCCCTGGGGCGACCCGCGGCGCGGCTGGGACTTCGTCTCCGCCGGGCACGGCGACGTCCCGTGGGAGGACGTCTTCCGGATGCTGCGCTCCATCGGCTACCAGGGCCCGGTCTCCGTCGAGTGGGAGGACGCCGGCATGGACCGGCTGCAGGGGGCGCCCGAGGCACTGACCCGGCTGAAGGCCTTTGACTTCGAGCCGCCCAGCGCGTCCTTCGACGCCGCGTTCAACAGCTGAACCACGCACCCGGCGCAGGTCGGGGACGGGGACCGGCAGCACCGCCGGTCCCCCCTCCGACCTGCACGGATCCCGCTTTGTCCCGTGCAGGGAGAAAGTCCGGCCGAGTCTGTCGCAAGGGGTGTTCGCCCCGGACGGACGCGGTTACCGTCCTTGATGTGTTCAGGACACACGCACCTCCGGGGTGACGGCGCACCCCGGCGCCCGCACCGCACGTCTTCGCACCCACCCGTACGGCCCACCCCGTTCCCGGAGGGACTTCGTGCACAGAACCAGACCCACAAGCGCCCGCACCCCCAGACGGCCCAGGCTCCGCACCACCGTCGCCCTGTTCACCGGCCTGCTCCTCGCCGTGGGCACCCCGGCCACCGTCGCCGGCGCCCACCCCGGCCACCCGGAGCACGACGAACCGGCAGCCGCCGAGGGCCAGTTCCAGCAGGTGCCGCTCGCCAAGGGCGAGCCCGAGACGGGCGAGCCGATGTCGCTCGCCGTGCTCCCGGACCGCAGCGTGCTGCACACCTCGCGCGACGGCACGCTGCGCCTCACCGACCAGGGCGGCGTCACCAAGGTCGCCGGCAAGATCCCCGTCTACAGCCACGACGAGGAAGGCCTCCAGGGCGTCGGCATCGACCCGGACTTCAAGAACAACCGGGCGATCTACCTCTACTACGCCCCGCCGCTCGACACCCCCGCGGGCGACGCCCCGGACACCGGCACCGCCGAGGACTTCAAGAAGTTCGACGGCGTCAACCGCCTCTCCCGCTTCGTGCTCAACGCCAACGGCACGCTGAACATGGCCAGCGAGAAGAAGGTCCTGGACGTCGCGGCCTCCCGGGGCATCTGCTGCCACGTCGGCGGCGACATCGACTTCGACGCGGACGGCAACCTCTACCTGTCGACCGGCGACGACACCAACCCCTTCGCGTCCGACGGCTTCACGCCGATCGACGACCGGCCGAACCGCAACCCGGCCTTCGACGCCCGCCGCAGCTCCGCCAACACCAACGACCTGCGCGGCAAGATCCTGCGCATCAGGGTCGCCGAGGACGGCTCGTACACGGTCCCGGAGGGCAACCTCTTCGCCCCCGGCACCGAGAAGACCCGCCCCGAGATCTACGCGATGGGCTTCCGCAACCCGTTCCGGATGAGCGTCGACGACAAGACGGGCACCCTCTACGTCGGCGACTACGGCCCGGACGCCGGCGCCGCCGACCCCAAGCGCGGCCCCGGAGGGCAGGTCGAGTTCGCCAAGGTGACCAAGCCCGCCAACTTCGGCTGGCCCTTCTGCACCGGTGACAACGACGCCTACGTCGACTACGACTTCGCCACCAAGGAGTCCGGCGAGCCGTTCGACTGCGCCGCCCCGAAGAACACCTCGCCGTACAACACGGGCCTCACCGACCTGCCGCCCGCCCAGGCCGCCTGGATCCCGTACGACGGCGGATCCCTGCCCGAGTTCGGCAGCGGCTCCGAGTCACCGATGGCCGGCCCGGTCTACCGCTACGACCCCGGCCTCGACTCCAGCGTGAAGTTCCCCGAGGCCTACGACGGTGACTTCTTCGCCGGTGAGTTCGGCCGCCGCTGGATCAAGCGCATCAAGCAGAACGCGGACGGCTCCGTCGCGAAGATCAACGACTTCCCGTGGACCGGCACCCAGATCATGGACATGGAGTTCGGCCCCGACGGCGCCCTCTACGTCCTCGACTACGGCGTCTCCTGGTTCCAGGGCGACGAGAACTCCGCCCTCTACCGGATCGAGAACGCCGAGGACGGCTTCTCGCCGATCGCCGAGGTGAGCGCCGACAAGACCTCCGGCGCGGCCGGCCTGAAGGTGAAGTTCACCGCCTCCGCCAAGGACGCCGACTCCACGAACCTCACCTACAGCTGGGACTTCGGCGACGGCACCAAGGGCGAGGGCCTCAACCCCACCCACCGCTACAAGAAGGTCGGCACCTACAGTGCCACCGTCACCGCCAAGGACCCCGAGGGCAACACCGGCAACGCCAGCATCCGGATCGTGGTCGGCAACACCGAGCCCAAGGTGAGGATCGACATCCCGGGCAACGGCGCGCTGGCCGAGTTCGGCAAGCCCGTCCCGTTCAAGGTGACCGTCACCGACCCCGAGGAGACCGTCGACTGCTCCAAGGTCAAGGTCACCTACAGCCTCGGCCACGACTCCCACGCCCACGAGCTGACCAGCGAGATGGGCTGCGAGGGCACCCTGACACCGCCCCCCGGTGACGGCGGCCACGACCCCAACGCCAACATCTACGGCGTCGTCGGCGCCGGCTACACCGACGGCGGAGCCAACGGCCAGGAGGCCCTGACCGGCACCGCCCGCACCGTCCTCCAGCCGCTGCACCGCCAGGGCGAGCACTTCACCACCCAGTCGGGCGTGTCGATCATCACCAAGACCGGCGCCAACGGCGGCAAGACCGTCGGCGACATCAACGACGGCGACTGGATCTCCTTCACTCCCTACCGGTTCGACGGGCAGAAGAAGATGACCGTGCGGGCCTCCTCCGGCGGCGCGGGCGGCTTCGTAGAGCTGCGCACCGGCTCGCCCGACGGGCCGCTGCACGGCTCGGCCTACATCCCGCCGACCGGCGGCTGGGAGACGTTCCAGAACGTCGACGTGCCCCTGCGGTCGCTGCCGAAGAAGACCACGGACATCTACCTCGTCTTCAAGGGCGGCGAGGGCGCGCTGTTCGACGTGGACGACTTCGAGTTCTCCAAGCAGCCGTTCAAGGGCGGCAAGAAGGTCCTGGTCTTCTCCAAGACCGCGGGCTTCCGCCACGACTCCATCCCCGCCGGCATCGCCGCGCTGAAGGAACTCGGCGGCCCGGCCGGCATCACGGTCGACGCCACCGAGGAGGCCAGGCAGTTCACCACGGCCAACCTCGCCAAGTACGACGCGGTGGCCTTCCTGTCCACGACCGGCGACGTGCTGAACGCCGAGCAGCAGAAGGCGTTCGAGAACTACGTCGCGGGTGGCGGCGGTTACATGGGCATCCACGCCGCAGCCGACACCGAGTACGACTGGGAGTTCTACGGCGGCCTCGTCGGCGCCTACTTCGACTCGCACCCGGCCATCCAGAAGGCCACCGTCCGCGTCGAGGACCACGACCACCCGTCCACCGGGCACCTCGGCGACGCCTGGGAGCGCACCGACGAGTGGTACAACTACCGCACCAACCCCCGTGAGCAGGCCAAGGTCCTCGCCACCCTGGACGAGACCACCTACCAGGGCGGCAGCATGAAGGGCGACCACCCGATCGCCTGGTGCCAGAGCTACGGCGGCGGCCGCTCCTTCTACACCGGCGGCGGCCACACCAAGGAGTCCTACGCCGAAGAGGCCTTCCGCGCCCACCTGCTCGGCGGCCTCCAGTACGCCACCGGCCAGGTCAAGGCGGACTGCAAGCCGGGCAAGGACTACCGGAAGATCTTCAACGGCCAGACCCTGGACGGCTGGAAGCAGGCCGGCCCCGGCAAGTTCACCGTCAAGGACGGCGTGATGGAGTCCGAGGGCGGCATGGGCCTGCTCTGGTACCAGGCCAAGGAGCTGAAGTCGTACTCGCTCAAGCTCGACTGGAAGATGCGGGGCGACGACAACTCCGGGATCTTCGTGGGCTTCCCCGCCTCCGACGACCCCTGGTCCGCGGTGAACAAGGGCTACGAGATCCAGATCGACGCCACGGACGCGGCCGACCGCACCACGGGCTCCGTCTACTCCTTCAAGTCGGCCGACATCAAGGCCCGTGACCAGGTTCTGCGGCCGCCCGGCCAGTGGAACTCCTACGAGATCAAGGTCCAGGGCGAACGCCTCCAGGTGTTCCTCAACGGAGTCAAGATCAACGACTTCACCAACAAGGACCCCCAGCGGAGCCTGACCGACGGCTACATCGGCCTGCAGAACCACGGCGCCGCCGACAAGGTCTCCTTCCGCAACATCCAGCTCAAGGAACTGCCCGTCCAGGGCCAGTGAACGGCGGCGGGCGGGGGACGCCGGACCCCCGCCCGCCGTCTCCGTACCTCCCCCCGGGGCTCGCGCACGATCAGGAGGCTGCCCATGTCCGCGTCCCTCTCCCGACCGCGTGTGGGGGTGTGGCTGATCGGAGCCAGAGGCTCCGTCGCCACCACCGTCGTCACGGGGTGCGCCGCCGTCACCGCGGGACTGCACCCGCCCACCGGCATGGTGACCGAGACCCCGGCGTTCACCGGCAGCGGCCTGCCCGCGCTGTCCGACCTCGTCTTCGGCGGTCACGACACCCTCGACTGCCCCCTGCCCAAACGCGCCGAGACCCTCACCGCCGGCGGTGTCCTCCCCCCGGGCGTCGCCACCGCCGTCGCGGCCGAACTCGAAGCCGCCGACCGGGAGATCAGACCCGGCGGCCCCACACCGGGAGACACCCGGAGCGAAGCCGAACTGATCACGGCCTTCACCGACGACATCCGCGACTTCGTGCACCGCCACGCACTGGAACGCGCCGTGGTGGTGAACGTCGCCTCCACCGAACCCGCCTCCCAGGGGCCCGGCGCCCCACTGCCGGCCAGCACCCTGTACGCGCTGGCGGCCCTGCGCGCCGGCTGCCCCTACGTCAACTTCACCCCCTCCGAGGGCATGCACCACCCCGTCGCCGCCCGCGAGGCCGGACACAGCGGCCTGCCGTACGCCGGCCGGGACGGCAAGACCGGGCAGACGCTGCTGCGGGCCGTGCTCGGCCCGATGTTCGCGCAGCGGGCGCTGAGGGTCCGGTCCTGGTCCGGCACGAACCTGCTCGGCGGCGGAGACGGCGCGGCCCTCGCCGACCCGGCCGCCGCGGCGGCGAAGAACGCCGGCAAGGAACGCGTCCTCGCCGACACCCTCGGCACCGTCCCCGAGGGCGAGGTGCACATCGACGACGTCCCGTCCCTCGGCGACTGGAAGACCGCCTGGGACCACATCGCCTTCGACGGCTTCCTCGGCACCCGCATGATCCTCCAGACCATCTGGCAGGGCTGCGACTCGGCACTCGCGGCACCCCTGGTACTGGACCTGGCCCGCCTGACCGCCCGCGCCCACGAGGCGGGAGTGTCCGGCCCGCTCGGCGCCCTCGGCTTCTACTTCAAGGACCCGGTGGGGGAAGGGCCCGCGGGACTGTCCGAGCAGTACGACGAACTGGTCCGGTTCGGGCGGAGCCTCGGGCGGCCCGATGCAGAGGGCGGTGGCGCGCCGCCGGTGGGGGACACCGGGGAGACGGGGGGAGCACTGTGACGCTGCGCCGGAGCTCCTGCGGATGCCTCGACGGCGCGTCGAGGGACGCCGCCCCTCCAGGCATCGCCGACACCCCAGCCGGTCGCACGGCCAAGGGCACGGAGGGCGGCACCGCCGACGGCACGGCCCCCTGCGCCTGTGCAGGCCGCTCGCGGCGTCGCCGCGCCTGGGTCGAACTCCTGCGTCTGCCCGCCCTGTTCAGCGTCCCCGGAGACGCCTTGGCCGGCGCGGCCGCCACCGGTTCGCCACCCGGCTCCCGCACTCTGCTCGCCATCGGTTCCTCCCTCTGTCTCTACGAAGCCGGCATGGCCCTCAACGACTGGGCGGACCGCGACGTCGACGCCGTCGAGCGCCCGCACCGCCCCCTGCCCTCCGGCCGCGTCCGGCCCGCCGCAGCACTCACGGCGGCCTGTGCCCTCACCGGCGCCGGACTGGCCCTGGCCGCCCGCGCGGGCCGCCCGGCCCTGGCCGTCGCCGCGCCCCTTGCGGCAACCGTCTGGGCGTACGACCTCGGCCTGAAGCACACGCCCGCCGGGCCCGTGGCCATGGGCGCGGCCCGCGGCCTCGACCTGCTCCTGGGAGCGGCGGCCACGACGGGCCATGCCCGCCCCGCCCTGCCCTCCGCGGCCCTCCTCGGCACCCACACCCTGGCCGTCACCACGGTCTCCCGCCAGGAGGCCCGGGGCGGCTCACCCCTGGCCCCCCTGGCGGCCCTCGCGGCGACGGCCCTGCTGACCCGCCAGGTGACACGCCGCACCGCCCTGCCGACGCGAGGCCGCCGGCAGGGGACGGCCCCCGGGCCGGCGGGCCCCCGGGCAGTCCGGCACCCCGAGCAGGAGTGCGCGGCGCTGCTCTCCACCACCCTCGGAGCGGCCTACGCGGCGACGGCCGCCCGCCCCTACTTCCACGCCGCCCTGAACCCCTCACCTCCCCTCACCCAGCGCGCTGTCGGCGCGGGCATCCGCGCCACCATCCCCCTCCAGGCCACCCTGGCCGCCCGCTCCCGGGGCACGGCCACTGCCCTCCTCATCGCGGCCCTGGCCCCGCTCGGAGCGAGGTTCGCGAAGAAGGTGAGCGTCACATGAGCCCCGAAACTGCCCGGGCTTCTTCGGAGAGCCGCCGGGCCGGGGCCTCGGACGCCCTCGGCACGCAGTCCACTGCCCCGACCGCCCCCACCGTCCGGACCGCCGCCTCGCCCCACACCGCCACTACCGCCACCCCGCCCGGTGTCCTCCCTTCCCTCCGCTTCGGCTACGGCACCAACGGTCTCGCCGATCTGCGGCTCGACGATGCCCTGTCGCTCCTCGCCGACCTGGGCTACGACGGCGTCGGACTGACCCTCGACCACATGCACCTCGACCCGCTCGCCCCCGATCTCGCCGCCCGCACCCGCCGGGTCGCGCGGCGGCTGGACGCGCTCGGGCTGGGCGTCACCGTCGAGACGGGAGCCCGCTATGTGCTCGACCCCCGACGCAAGCACGGCCCGTCCCTGCTGGACCCCGACCCCGACGACCGGGCCCGCCGCACCGACCTGCTCGCCCGGGCCGTCCGGGTCGCCGCCGACCTCGGCGCCCACGCGGTGCACTGCTTCAGCGGGATCGTGCCGGAAGGGACCGGCACCGACACCGCGTGGAAGCGCCTCGCCGATTCCCTCGCTCCCGTCCTGGACGCCGCCGCCTCCGCGGGCATCCCGCTCGCCGTCGAACCCGAGCCGGGCCACCTCCTCGCCACCCTGGCCGACTTCCACCACCTCCGCCGGGCCCTCGGCGACCCCGGCCCTCTCGGCCTCACCCTGGACATCGGCCACTGTCAGTGCCTCGAACCCCTCTCTCCCGCCGACTGCGTGCGGGCCGCCGCCCCCTGGCTGCGGCACGTCCAGATCGAGGACATGCGGCGCGGCGTCCACGAGCACCTCCCGTTCGGGGAGGGGGAGATCGACTTCCCGCCGGTCCTCGCGGCCCTCGCCGCCACCGGATACCAGGGCCTGACCGTCGTCGAACTGCCCCGTCACTCGCACGCCGGCCCGCACTTCGCCGCGCACTCCCTGCCGTTCCTCCGCCACGCCGAGCGGACCGCGGCCACCGCGCCGCCCAGCCCCGCTCAGGCCTCCCAGCAGACCGCGCCACCCCACGGCGCTCCCTCCACCGCCCCTGAAGGGAGCAGCAGATGAGCCACCCCCGCACCACACCAGCGGCGAGAACCGAGAGCGCCCCGGACACCCCGAGCACCAGAACCCACACCGGCGAACCCTCCCCTGACACCGCCTCCACCCGCCCCTCACTCACCGATCTCCGCCGCCACCTCGCCACCCACCTGGACCCACCAGCCCGCACCTGGCTCGACCACGCCCTGGACGAGGCCGCCGCCCACCCCGGCCTCCACGGGCCCATCTCCGTCTGGGAGCTGCGGCTCGCCGAAGCCGGCCGGCGCTGCGGCCCCGCACACGCCGACGCCGCACGGGTCCTGATCCTCGCCGCGGCCCGGGCCGGCACCGACGCCCTGACCCGGGTGTACTTCCAGGGCACCGCCGACGAGCGCCGAGCCGTGCTGCACGCCCTGCCCCACCTCGTGTCCGGCCCGGGCGCTCTCCCGCTGATCGAGGACGCCCTGCGCACCAACGACACCCGGCTCCTCAGCGCCGCCGTCGGCCCCTACGCCGCCCGGCACCTCACAGCCCACGCCTGGCGTCACGCCGTGCTGAAGTGCCTGTTCACCGGAGTCCCCGTCGACCACGTGTCGGACCTGCCCCGGCGCGCCGCCGGCGACGGCGAACTCGCCCGCATGCTGGCCGACTACGCCGCCGAACGCACCGCCGCCGGCCGCTCCGTCCCCGAGGACCTGCACCGCGTCCTGGACCTGACCGAGTCCGCCACGCCGGTCCCCGGCGCGGACCACCCCCACGGCAAGGAGTCCTGATGCGCATCTTCGACCCCCACATCCACATGACGTCCCGGACCACCGACGACTACGAGGCCATGTACGCCGCCGGTGTGCGTGCCGTCGTCGAGCCCTCCTTCTGGCTGGGCCAGCCCAGGACCTCGCCCGCCTCCTTCCGTGACTACTTCGACTCCCTCCTCGGCTGGGAACCCTTCCGCGCCGCCCAGTACGGCATCGCCCACCACTGCACGATCGCCCTCAACCCCAAGGAGGCGAACGACCCGCGCTGCACGCCCGTCCTCGACGAGCTGCCCCGCTATCTCGTCAAGGACAACGTCGTGGCCGTCGGGGAGATCGGCTACGACTCCATGACCCCAGCGGAGGACACCGCCCTCGCCGCGCAGCTCCAGCTCGCAGCCGACCACGGACTGCCCGCCCTCGTGCACACCCCCCACCGCGACAAGCTCGCCGGGCTGCGCCGCACCCTCGACGCCGTCCGGGAGTCCGCCCTGCCCGCGGACCGCGTGCTCGTCGACCACCTCAACGAGACCACCGTCAAAGAGGCCCGGGACAGCGGCTGCTGGCTGGGCTTCTCCGTCTATCCCGACACCAAGATGGACGAGGAGCGGATGGTCGCGATCCTGCGCGCCTACGGCCCCGAGCAGGTCCTGGTCAACTCCGCCGCCGACTGGGGAAAGAGCGACCCGCTCAAGACCCGCAAGGTCGGCGACCTGATGCTGGCCGAGGGCTTCGACGAGGACACCGTCGACCAGGTGCTGTGGCGCAACCCGGTCGCTTTCTACGGGCTCAGCGGCCGCCTGAACCTCGACGTCACCGGCACGGACGCCACCCACGAGGGGAACTCCATCCTGCGCGGCGCCCCGCGGGATCCGCACGAGCCGGACGCCGGCCCCGGCACACCGGCCCGGGTGACCCCCGTGGAGGCGTGAGCCATGCGCTTCCGGCACCCCGACGGCTCCACCGTCCACCTCGCCTACTGCACCAACGTCCACCCCGCCGAAACCCTCGAGGGCGTCCTCGCCCAACTCCGCGACCACTGCGAACCCGTCCGCCGCCGCCTGGGCCGCGACCGGCTCGGCATCGGGCTGTGGCTGGCGAAGGACGCCGCCCAGGCCCTCGTCACCGACCCCTCCGCACTGCGCGGGCTGCGCACGGAGCTGGACCGGCGCGGCCTGGAGGTCGTCACCCTCAACGGCTTCCCCTATGAGGGCTTCGGTGCCGAGGAGGTCAAGTACCGCGTCTACAAGCCGGACTGGGCCGACCCGGAACGCCTCGACCACACCACCGCCCTGGCCCGCGTCCTCGCCGGGCTCCTCCCCGACGACGTCACCGACGGGACCATCTCCACGTTGCCCCTCGCCTGGCGCACCGCGTACGACGACGACCGCGCGGACACCGCCCGCACCGCGCTGCGCACCCTCGCCGAACGCCTCGACGCCATCGAGGAGCTGACCGGCCGCTCCATCCGCGTCGGCCTGGAACCGGAACCCGGCTGCGTCGTCGAGACCACCCGCGACGCCATCGCCCCGCTCACCGCGATCGGCCACGACCGCATCGGCATCTGCGTCGACACCTGTCATCTCGCCACCTCCTTCGAAGATCCGCACGCCGCCTTCGACGCCCTCACCGAGGCCCGCCTCCGCGTCGTCAAATCCCAGCTCTCCGCCGCCCTGCACGCCGAACACCCCCATCTCCCCGAGGTCCGCGAGGCCCTCGCCGCCTTCGCCGAACCCCGCTTCCTGCACCAGACCCGCACCGCCACCGCGGCCGGTCTGCGCGCCACGGACGACCTCGACGAGGCCCTCGCCGGACACGCCCTGCCGGACGCCTCACCCTGGCGCGCCCACTTCCACGTCCCGCTGCACGCCGCCCCCGCCGCGCCCCTCACCTCCACCCTCCCGGTGCTGAAATCCACACTGACCCGGCTCGTCGGCGGCCCGGCCCCCCTCACCCGCCACCTGGAGGTCGAGACCTACACCTGGCAGGCCCTCCCGCCCGAGTCGCGCCCCAAGAGCCGCACCCAGCTCGCCGAGGGCATCGCCGCCGAACTCACCCTCGCCCGCGACCTGCTGACCGACCTCGGCCTGAAGGAGCTGCCATGAGCACCGGCACCCATGAGCGCCCTGACCCGGCCGCCACGGACCGCCCCACCCCGCTTCTCGTCCTCGACGTCGTCGGCCTCACCCCCCGTCTCCTCGACCACATGCCCCACCTCAAGGCCCTCGGCCGGTCCGGCTCCCGCGCCGCGCTCGGCACCGTCCTGCCCGCCGTCACCTGCGCCGCCCAGTCCACCTTCCTCACCGGCACCATGCCCTCGGAGCACGGCATCGTCGGCAACGGCTGGTACTTCCGCGAACTCGGCGATGTCCTCCTGTGGCGCCAGCACAACGGCCTCGTGGCCGGCGACAAGCTCTGGGACGCAGCCCGCCGCGCCCACCCCGGCTACACCGTCGCGAACATCTGCTGGTGGTACGCCATGGGCGCCGACACCGACATCACCGTCACCCCCCGTCCGGTCTACTACGCCGACGGCCGCAAGGAACCCGACTGCTACACCCGGCCGGCCGCACTGCACGACGAACTCACCGGGAAGCTCGGTACGTTCCCCCTGTTCCACTTCTGGGGTCCCGGAGCCGACCTCGTCTCCAGCCGGTGGATCATCGACGCGACCCGCCACATCATGCGCACCCGGCGCCCCGACCTGACGCTCTGCTACCTCCCTCATCTCGACTACGACCTGCAGCGCTTCGGCCCCGACGACCCGCGCTCCCTGAAGGCGGCCGCCGACCTGGACGCCGCCCTGGCCCCGCTGCTGGACGACGCCCGCGCCGAGGGCCGAACCGTCGTCGCACTGTCCGAGTACGGCATCACCCGCGTGAACCGGCACGTCGACATCAACCGCGCCCTGCGCCGCGCCGGCCTGCTGGAGGTGCACACACAGGACGGCATGGAGTACCTCGACCCGATGGCGTCCCGCGCCTTCGCGGTCGCCGACCATCAGATCGCCCATGTCTACGTGCGCCGCCCCGAGGACCTCGACGCCACCCGCGCCGCCCTGGACGGCCTGCCCGGCATCGAGCAACTCCTCGACGACGAGGGCAAGAAGACCCATCACCTCGACCATCCGCGCGCGGGCGAACTCGTCGCCGTGGCGGAACCCGACGCCTGGTTCACGTACTACTACTGGCTCGATGACGACCTCGCGCCCGACTTCGCGCAACTCGTCGAGATCCACCGCAAACCCGGCTACGACCCGGTCGAACTCTTCATGGATCCCCTCGACCCCTACATCAAGGTCAAGGCGGCCACCGCACTGGCGCGCAAGAAGCTCGGCATGCGCTACCGCATGGCGGTCGTGCCCCTGGACCCCTCACCTATTCGCGGCAGCCACGGCCGCCTTCCGCAGAGCGACGACGACGGTCCGCTCCTCATCTGCTCCACCCCCCGTGCTGTCGGAGACCGCGTCGCGGCCACCGATGTGAAGTCACTGCTGCTCCGACTCGCCGGTCTGACCTGAGGTCACAGCCCTCGGTCCCGACTGGTCACAAGTGAAGCACTCACCACTGACAACGCCCCGCGATCACGAGGAGTTCCACGCATGAGCCGCTTCTCCCAGCCCGACCCCGAGCTCGGCCACCGCCTCAGCAGACGAGGCATGCTCGGCGTGGCCGCCGGCGCCACCGCCGCCGCCCTGCTCGGCGCCGCGGCCCCCGCGACCGCCGCTCCCGCGACGGCATCCACCGGCCCCGCGTCCGGCGCCAAGGGCCGCGGCCGCCCCGTCCTGCCGCCCGGCCGCCTCGGCATCCAGCTGTACAGCCTGCGCGACAAGGTCTCCACGCTCGGCTTCGGCCCCGTCTTCGCCGAACTGGAGCGATACGGCTACGACGAGGTCGAGTTCGCCGGTTACACCCAGGGCTCAGCGGGCCCCATCACCCTCGCCCAGCTCAAGCGGCTGGCCCGAAACCACGGCCTGAACCCGATCGGCAGCCACGTCGGCTACTACTCCGCCGACCCGAACGCCTACACCTTCGCCCAGAACCTCACCAAGGTCCTCGACGACGCCCAGGCCCTCGGCCTCAAGCACATCGGCACGGCCGCCGGCCCGTTCCGCTACGGCTCGACCGTCGACGCCTGGAAGCGCGCCGCCGAGGACTTCAACACGTACGGCGCGGCGGCGAAGGCCCGGGGCATGAAGTTCTACCAGCACAACCACTCCGAGGAGTTCTCCTTCGCCACCGACAACCCCAAGGTCCGCCTCTACGACATCCTGCTCAAGGAGACCGACCCCAACCTGGTGTACCTGGAGATGGACATCTACTGGGCGTACGTCGGCCAGTTCCGCTTCTCCAAGCGGCCCGACGGCACGCCCGCGCCCTTCGAGCCGCTGAACTACGTCCTGCGGCAGCCCGACCGCTACCCCCTCTTCCACGTGAAGGACGGCGAGAGCGACCCGTCGAACCCGTACGGCTACCGCATGACGGACGTCGGCGACGGCGACATCGACTACCAGCGGTTCATCTCCGCGGTGACCCGGCTGCGCGGCCACCGCATGGCCCACCACTGGCAGGCCGAGCACGACAACCCCGCCGAGTCCTTCACGTTCGCGCGCCGCTCCAGCGCGCACCTGCACTCCCTGAGGGAGAAGTGCTGACGACCCCGCAAACGTGAGGAGGCCCTTCCCCGACCGGGGAAGGGCCTCCTCACGTTTCCGGACGCGTCGGCCCGAAGGGGGACGGTGCACGGCGGACGGTGCGAACGGTCTGGCTGCCGCGGTCGGATCCGCCGCCATGTCAGGCCGCCGTGTCAGGTCGTGTCCTCACCGAGCGGTTGCGGGTTGGGGGAGATGCGGCGCGTTTCCCTGTCGCGTCCCGGCGGGGTCAGGAACAGCGCCACGCAGCCCGCGAAGAGGGAGATGGAGCCGGCCAGGATGAAGGCACCGGAGTGCCCCCAGGCACCGACGACCACGGCACCCATGCCGGCGCCCAGGCCGGAGACGAGCTTGGCGCTGTAGACCATGCCGTAGTTGGACGCGTTGTTGTTCTCGCCGAAGTAGTCGGCGGTGAGCGCGGCGAACATCGGGAAGATGGCTCCGCCGCCGAAGCCGGAGATCGAGGAGAAGACCAGGAACAGGGGAAGGTTCTCGGCGTTCGCCGACCAGAGGATGCCGTACTGGGACAGGCCCAGGATCACGCAGACGACGAGCAGGCACCGCTTGCGGCCGTACAGGTCGGAGAGCCAGCCGATGACACCGCGGCCGGTGCCGTTCACGATGGCCTTCAGGGACATGGCCGTGGCGACGATCCCGCCCGCGAATCCGGCCTCCTCGCCGATCTCCACCTGGAAGGCGATGCCGAAGATGTTCACGCCGGACGTGCACGCCAGACAGAACCACATCAGGGCGACCCGGCCGGTCTTCCACGCCTCCTTCGGGGAGTACTGGCGCACCGCCGGCGGGTTCATGCGCATCGAGCGGGCCGCGCGCGGGTCGTCCGGCGGGTTCAGCGGGTCGATCGTGGAGGGCCACCAGTTCTTCGGCGGGTCCTTGAAGAAGTAGCCGGAGAACGCGACCAGGCCGGCCAGGAACACACCCACCGAGACCAGCACCCAGCGGAAGTTGGTCAGGTCCATGTAGCCGTTGAAGAGGAAGACGAAGGGCACCGAGCCGTAGGCGAAACCGCCGTTGACGAAGCCGGTCTTGCCGCCCTTGCGCTCCGGGTACCACTTGCCGACCATGTTGACGCAGGTGGCGTACACCATGCCCGCGCCCATGCCGCTGAACATGCTGAAGCCGATGTAGGCGAAGACCACGTGCGGCGCGAAGGCGAGCGACAGGTAGCCCAGCAGCGTGCCGGTGGCGCCGAGCATCATGGCCCAGCGGGCCGGCAGTTTTCCGCTCTCGCGCAGCTTGCCCGCGGGGAAGGCCACCGCGGCCTGGAAGAAGACCCAGACGGTCATCATCCAGAAGATGTGCATGCTGTTCCAGCTGTGCGCCGTGTGCAGGGTGTCCTCGGCGGACGCGAACGCGTACTCGGCGGAGGAGATGCCCATCATGCCGATCCAGGGCAGGATCACCATCCACTTGCGTTTGCGCCCCATGATGTCGATGTCGGTCTCACCGAGGCGGTAGACGCGACCGTTCGCGTCGGTGACCTCCCGGTAGGGAACCGTGGTGGGCAGATCGGTCGTTGTCATGTCGTGTCGCACCCCTTGCGTCGAAAGATCTGGCCAGCGCCCCCTGTCCCATGCCGTGCGGGTCCCGGGGCCGGCCGACGCGCACCGTCGGCCGGCCCCCCGCTCAGTCACCTCATGTACCGCCCCCCAGCAGTCCCGCCTCCCGCGCCCAGCGGTACTTCGCGCCGAGCACGGCCACCGGCTTCTCGGTCGTGTACGGGTACGCCACGACCCCGCGCTCGAAGAGGTACTGGCAGGCCTCCTCGACCTCCACGTCCCCAGCGAGCGACGCCACCACGGGCTTCTCGATCCCGCGCTCCCGGAACTCGGCCACCACGCGCGCGGTGAGCTCCGCGAAGACCATGGGAGGAGTGACGATGGTGTGCCAGTAGCCGAGGACGAGCGCGTGGATGCGCGGGTCCTCCAGGCCCAGCCGGAGCGTCGCCTCGTACGTCGACGGCGGCTCGCCCCCGGTGATGTCCACCGGGTTGCCCGCGGCCCCGAAGGGCGGGATGAACTTCCGGAACGCCTCGTCGAGGTCCGGCGGGATCTCCATCAGCGACAGTCCGTTGTCCGTCACCGCGTCGGAGAGCAGCACACCACTGCCGCCGGCGCCCGTGATGATCACGACGTTGTCGCCCTGGGGCGCGGGAAGCACCGGCAACGCGCGCGCGTACTCGAGCATCTCGTTCAGCCCCGGCGCCCGGATCACCCCGGCCTGCCGCAGGATGTCGTCGTACACGGCGTCGTCGCCCGCCAGGGCACCGGTGTGCGAACCGGCCGCCTTGGCTCCCGCCGCCGTCCGGCCGGCCTTCAGCACGACCACCGGCTTCTTCGGCACGGTCGCCCGGGCGGCCTCCACGAAGGCGCGGCCGTCCTTGAGGTCCTCCAGGTGCATCGCGATGCAGTCGGTGTGCGGGTCCTCGCCGAACCAGGTCAGCAGGTCGTCCTCGTCCAGGTCAGATTTGTTGCCGAGTCCGACGATCGCCGACACGCCCGTCTTGGTGGTGCGGGCGAAGCCCAGGATGGCCATGCCGATGCCGCCCGACTGCGAGGTCAGCGCCACCCCGCCCTTGACGTCGTACGGCGTGCAGAACGTGGCGCACAGGTCCTGCCAGGTCGAGTAGTAGCCGTAGATGTTCGGCCCCAGCAGCCGTACGCCGTGCCGCTCGGCGATCGCCACGATCTCCGCCTGGAGTTCGTGCTCGCCGGTCTCCGCGAATCCGGAGGGGATCAGGACGGCGTTCGGGATCTTCTTGCGTCCCACCTCCTCCAGGGCCGAGGCCACGAACTTGGCGGGGATCGCGAAGACCGCCACATCCACCTCTCCGGGAACGTCCGTGACACTCTTGTACGCCTTGCGGCCCAGAATGTCATCGGCCTTGGGATTCACCGGATGGATCTCCCCGGCGAACCCTCCGTCGACGAGGTTGCGCATCACCGAATTGCCGATCTTGCCCTGCTCGTTGGAGGCGCCGATCACGGCGACCGAGCCCGGCTGCATCAGCCGGCGCATCGAGGTGAGGATTTCCTCGCGCGCATACCTCCGGCGCGGCGCGGGCTGCGACTCGGCGAGGATCACCCGGATGTCGGCCGCGACGGCCCCCTCCGCCGTCGCGATCACCGGATTGAGGTCCACCTCGGCGATCTCGGGGAAGTCGGCGACGAGTTGCGACACCCGGCGGATCTGCTCGGCGACGGCCCACCGGTCCACGCCCGCCTGGCCGCGCACCCCGCGCAGGATCTCCGCCGACCGGATCGAATCCAGCATCGACAGCGCCTCGTCGGCGGTCACCGGTGCGAGCCGGAACGTCACGTCCTTCAGGACCTCGACGAGGACCCCGCCGAGACCGAAGGCGACCACCTTCCCGAACGTCGGGTCCGTGACCGCGCCGACGATGACCTCCTGCCCCTTCGGCAGCAGTTCCTGCACCTGCACGCCCGAGATTCGGGCGGCGGCGTCGTAGGCGCGCGCGTTGTCGATGATGGTGTGGAAGGCGGCCCGTACGTCGGTCGCGCCCTCGACCCCCACGATCACTCCGCCGGCGTCGGTCTTGTGCAGGATGTCCGGCGAGACGATCTTCATCACGACGGGCCCGCCGAAACGCGCCGCGAACGCCACGGCCTCCTCGACGTCCGTCGCCAGCTCCTCGCCCGGCACGGCGATCCCGTACGCGTCGGCGATCACCTTGCCCTCGGGCGCGGTCAGCGCGGTCCGCCCCTCGGCCCGCACGGCCTCCAGGAGGGACCGCACCCGCAGGACCCGGTCTTCCGCCATCACGTCAGATCACCCCGTTCGACTTGAGCAGGCGCACTTCCTCGTCGCCGAGGCCGAGTTCGCCGACGTAGACCTCTTCGTTGTGCTCCCCGAGCAGCGGGGAGCTGGTCACCTCGACGGGGGAGTCGGACAGCTTGAGCGGACTGCCGACGGTCACGAAGTCGCCGCGCTCGGGGTGGGGGACGGTGACGACCATCTCGTTGGCGGCGAGCGAACGGTCCTCGATGATCTCCCGGGTGGACAGGATCGGCCCGCACGGGATGTTGCGCGCGTTGAGCCGCTCCAGTACCTCCCACTTGGGCAGCGTCGAGGTCCACTCCTCGATCAGCTGGAACATCTTGCCGAGCTTGGGCAGCCGCGCCTCGGGCGTCGCCCACTCGGGGTCGTCGGCCAGCTCGGGCCGGCCGATGAGCTCGCTGATCGGCTGCCAGCCGACGGGTTGCACGATGACGTACACGTAGTCGTTCGGGCCGCCCGGCGCGCACTTGACCGCCCAGCCGGGCTGGCCGCCGCCGGAGGCGTTTCCGGACCTGGGAACCTCGTCGCCGAAGTCCTCGTTGGGATATTCACGGAGCGGGCCGTGTGCCAGCCGCTGCTGATCCCTCAGCTTCACCCGGCAGAGGTTGAGGACGGCATGCTGCATGGCCACGTTGACCCGCTGCCCGCGCCCGGTGTTCTCCCGCTGGTACAGCGCCGCGAGAATCCCCGCCACGGCGTGCACACCCGTCCCAGAGTCCCCGATCTGGGCCCCCGTCGCCAGCGGCGGTCCGTCCTCGAAACCGGTGGTCGACATCGACCCGCCCATGGCCTGCGCGACGACCTCGTACGCCTTGAAGTTGGTGTACGGACCCTCGCCGAACCCCTTGATGGAGGCATAGACGATCCGTGGATTGATCTCCTGGATGCGGTCCCAGGTGAAGCCCATCCGGTCCACCGCGCCCGGACCGAAGTTCTCGACCATGACGTCGGAGCGCCGGATCAGCTCGGTGAGGATCTCCTTGCCGCGCTCGGTCTTGGTGTTGAGGGTGATGCTCCGCTTGTTGCAGTTGAGCATCGTGAAGTAGAGGGAGTCGACGTCCGGCAGGTCACGCAGCTGCTTGCGCGTGATGTCGCCGGTCGGCGCCTCCAGCTTGACGACGTCCGCGCCGAGCCAGGCGAGCAGCTGGGTCGCCGACGGCCCGGACTGGACGTGGGTCATGTCCAGCACGCGGATGCCTTCGAGGGCCTTGGTGGACGGAGAAGTCATCGGGGGCACCTCACTTGTACATGGTCTGGTTCATGGTTCCGGGGGCGTACGCGTCGGGGTCGACCCAGACATTGATCAGCGACGGCTTGCCGGACTCGCGGGCGCGCAGCAGGGCCGGGCCGATGTCGGCGGGGTCGCGGACCTCCTCGCCGTGACCGCCCAGCATCCGGGCGAACTCGTCGTAGCGGACGTCGCCGAGGGTGTTGCCGATCCGCTCGCGGTCCTTGCCGTACTTGGCGGCCTGGCCGTACCGGATCTGGTTCATGGAGGAGTTGTTGCCGACGATGCCGACGAACGGGAGGTTGTAGCGGACGAGGGTCTCGAAGTCCCAGCCGGTCAGGGAGAACGCGCCGTCTCCGAAGAGCGCGACGACCTCCTTGTCGGGCCGCGCCTGCTTGGCCGCGAGCACGAAGGGGACGCCCACGCCGAGCGTGCCGAGGGGCCCCGGGTCCATCCAGTGCCCGGGCGACTTGGGCTGCACGACCTGCCCGGAGAAGGTGACGATGTCGCCGCCGTCGCCGATGTAGACCGAGTCCTCGGTGAGGAAGTCGTTGATCTCGCTCACCAGACGGTAGGGGTGGATGGGTGAGGCGTCGGACTTCAGGTTCGGCAGCCGCTTCTCCAGAGCGGTCTGCTCGGCCGCCCGCAGCTCGTCCAGCCACTCCTTGCGCTTGGACGCACCGCCGTTGATGCGCCCGGAGGCCGCCTCGGTCACCGACTTCAGCACCAGCCCGGCATCGCCCACGATGCCGAGGTCGATGTCGCGGTTCTTGCCGACGGTGCGGTAGTCGAGGTCGATCTGCACGACGGTCGCGTCCGGCGACAGCCGCTTGCCGTAGCCCATGCGGAAGTCGAAGGGCGTCCCGACGATGACGATGACGTCGGCGCCTGAGAAGGCGTACCGGCGCGAGAGCTGGAAGTGGTGCGGGTCGCCGGGCGGGAGGGTGCCGCGTCCCGCGCCGTTCATGTAGGCCGGGATGTTGAGGGTCCGCACGAGTTCGATGGCGGACTCGGTTCCGCGGGTGGTCCACACCTGGCTGCCGAGCAGGATGGCCGGCTTCTCGGCGTGCACCAGCAGGTCGGCGAGCTTCTCGACCGCCTCGGGATCGCCGGCCGAGCGGGTCGAGGCACGGTAGGCGCCGCCCTGCGGCACGCGCGCCTTGGCGGCCGGCACCTTGGCGTCCAGCACGTCGCGCGGGATCTCCAGGAAGGAGGGGCCCGGCGCGCCGTGGAAGCACTCGCGGAACGCCATGGACACCATGTCCGCGGCGCGGGCGGTGTCGGGCACGGTCGCCGCGAACTTGGTGATGGGGTTCATCATGTCGACGTGCGGCAGGTCCTGGAGGGACCCCATCTTGTGCTGGGTGAGGGCCCCCTGACCGCCGATCAGCAGCATCGGGGACTCGGCGCGGAAGGCGTTGGCGACACCGGTGACGGCGTCGGTCGTCCCGGGCCCCGCGGTGACCACCGCGCAGCCGGGCTTGCCGGTGATCCGCGCATAGCCGTCGGCGGCGTGGGCGGCGACCTGCTCGTGGCGCACGTCGACGACTTCGATGCCCTCGTCGACGCAACCGTCGTAGATGTCGATGATGTGGCCGCCGCACAGCGTGTAGATGCGGTCGACTCCCTCGGCCTTCAGCGCCTTGGCTACGAGATGACCACCGGAAATCAAGTCCTGGGTGTCGTCGGGCATGGCGAAGTCCTGTCCCTTCGTAGGGGGTTGGAGCGGCTCGCAGTACATTGCATACAGTCGACGAATACTGTATGAAGCTTGTTATCCCGCATCCGGTGGGTGGTGTCCAGGGGGCGTGCGGCACTTTCGGGGGACTGGGGGTCGCTCCCCAGAAGACACAGCAGTCAGGAGCCGGAATGGACCTGTACGAACACCAGGCAAGGGAACTCTTCGCAGAACACGGCATCTTGGTGCCGCGAGCCGAGGTCACCGACTCGCCCAAGCAGGCACGCGACATCGCGCGCGGGCTCGGCGGGCGGGTGGTGGTGAAGGCCCAGGTGAAGACCGGTGGACGGGGCAAGGCGGGCGGAGTGAAGCTCGCCGCCGACCCCGCCGCCGCCGAGCTCACCGCCCGTCAGATCCTCGGCATGCACATCAAGGGCCACACGGTCGGCAAGGTCATGCTGGCCCAGCCCGTGGACATCGAGACCGAGTTCTACGTGTCCTACGTACTCGACCGCGCTGCGGGCCGGTTCCTCGCGATCGCCTCGGCAGAGGGCGGCATGGACATCGAGGACGTCGCCGCCACCCGTCCCGAGGCCGTGGCCCGCGTGCCCGTCGATCCCGCCGAGGGCGTCACCTCCGCGAAGGCCGGTGAGATCGCCGAGGCGGCCGGGCTGCCGCCGCAGACCGTGGACGTCATCATCCGGCTCTGGGAGGGCCTGGTCCGCGAGGACGCCCTCCTGGTCGAGGTGAACCCGCTCGTGCGCACCCGGCAGGGACAGATCCTCGCCCTGGACGGCAAGGTCACCCTCGACGACAACGCCCGCTTCCGACAGGCCCGGTGGGGCGCCGACGACGTGGAGCACGAAGACTCGCTGGAGGCCGCGGCCGCCGCCAAGGGCCTCAACTACGTCAAGCTCGACGGCGAGGTCGGCATCATCGGCAACGGGGCGGGCCTCGTCATGTCCACCCTCGACGTGGTCGCGGGCTGCGGCGCGCGACCCGCCAACTTCCTCGACATCGGCGGCGGAGCGAGCGCCCAGGTGATGGCGGACGGGCTGTCGGTCATCCTCTCCGACCCGGCCGTGAAATCCGTCTTCGTCAACGTCTTCGGCGGGATCACCGCCTGTGACGCGGTCGCCGACGGCATCGTGCAGGCCCTGGAGACCGTCCGGCTGACCAAACCGCTGGTCGTCCGTCTGGACGGCAACAACGCGGCCCGGGGCCGGGCCGTCCTCGACGAGTACGCCCATCCGCTGGTCCAGCAGGCCACCACCATGGACGGCGCCGCCGCCCGTGCCGCCGAACTCGCCACCACGGCCTGAGGAGAGGGAACGCCATGGCCATCTACCTCACCAAGGAGAGCAAGGTCCTCGTCCAGGGCATGACCGGCGGCGAGGGCATGAAGCACACGCGGCGGATGCTCGCGGCCGGCACGAACGTCGTCGGCGGGGTCAACCCGCGCAAGGCGGGCCGCACCGTCGACTTCGACGTCCCCCAGTGCCTTGAGGGCCTGGGAGGTGCCCCCAGGGCCGTGCCCGTCTTCGGCTCGGTCGCCGACGGCATGCGCGCGACCGGAGCCGACGTCACCGTGGTCTTCGTGCCGCCCGCCTTCGCCAAGGCGGCCGTCGTCGAGGCCGCCGATGCCGGCATCGCCCTCGCCGTCGTCATCACCGAGGGCATCCCGGTCCACGACTCCGTGGCCTTCACCGCCTACGCGAAGGACAAGGGCACCCGCATCGTCGGCCCCAACTGCCCGGGCCTCATCACGCCCGGACAGTCCAACGCGGGCATCATCCCGGCCGACATCACCAAGCCGGGCCGGATCGGACTGGTGTCCAAGTCCGGCACGCTGACGTACCAGCTCATGTACGAGCTGCGCGACATCGGCTTCTCCACCTGCGTCGGCATCGGCGGCGACCCCGTCGTCGGCACCACGCACATCGACTGCCTCGCCGCCTTCCAGGACGACCCCGACACCGAACTGATCGTCCTCATCGGCGAGATCGGCGGCGACGCGGAGGAACGCGCGGCGGCGTACGTCCGTGAGCACGTCACCAAGCCGGTCGTCGGCTACATCGCCGGTTTCACCGCGCCCGAGGGCAAGACCATGGGCCACGCGGGTGCGATCGTGTCGGGCTCCTCCGGTACCGCGCAGGCGAAGAAGGAGGCACTGGAGGCGGTCGGTGTGAGCGTGGGCAGCACCCCGACAGAGACGGCGAAGCTGGTGCTCGCGCGGCTGGAAGGGCGGTAGCCGGGCCACCGTGCTCGTGCGCGGCTGAGGCCGATTGCCGGGCCACCGACGTCGAACCACCGACACCGAACCACCCACGCCGATTCCCCGCCCCCGACTGTGCACCGAGAGCGGAGCAACCCCATGGCACCCACCCTCACCCTCAAGACCGGCACGTCCTGGTCCGACGCATGGCGGCGCTGCCTCGCCGCCGCCCCCGAGGCCTTCCGTGACGACCGGGTCCTCAACCTCTGGAACGGCGCCTGGCAGGCCGACGGCAGGGTCCTGCCCGCCGTCAGCCCGGTCGACGGCAGCCCGATCGCCGGCCCGCCCCGTCTGGACGGGACCACCGCCCACCGGGCCGTCTGCGCCGCACTGGACCAGCGCCGTGCCTGGCGGCACCTCCCCCTGGAGGAGCGCCGGGCCCGGGTCGCGGCCACCCTCGACGCCCTCGCCGAACACCGCGGTCTGCTCGCGCTCCTGCTCGTCTGGGAGATCGGCAAGCCCTGGCGGCTCGCCCAGGCGGACGTCGACCGGGCCGTCGACGGGGTCCGCTGGTACGTCGACGGCATCGAACCGATGCTCGCCGGGCGCACCCCGCTGGACGGCCCCGTGTCCAACATCGCCAGCTGGAACTACCCGATGAGCGTGCTCGTTCACGCAGTGCTGGTCCAGGCACTGGCAGGCAACGCGGTCATCGCCAAGACCCCGACCGACGGCGGTGTCGCCTGTCTGACCCTGGCCTGTGCTCTCGCCGCCCGCGAGGGAATCCCCGTGACCCTCGTCAGCGGCAGCGGAGGCGAGCTGTCACAGGCGCTGGTGCGGGCGCCCGAGATCGGCTGCGTCTCCTTCGTCGGCGGCCGTGACACCGGAGCCGCCGTCGCCACGGCCGTCGCCGACCTCGGCAAACGACATGTACTCGAACAGGAAGGGCTCAACACCTGGGGCATCTGGAACTACTCGGACTGGGACACGCTCACCGCGGTGATCCCCAAGCTCTTCGACTACGGCAAGCAGCGCTGCACGGCGTACCCGCGCTTCGTCGTCCAGCGACACCTGTTCGACGCGTTCCTGGCGGCGTACCTACCGGCGGTGCGGACGCTCGGAGTCGGGCATCCGCTCGCCGTGGAGCACCCGGACGACCCGTACCCGGAGCTGGACTTCGGGCCGGTGATCAACGCGGCCAAGGCGAAGGAACTGCAGGACCAGGTCTCCGAGGCGATCGAGCGCGGCGCCGTACCGCTGCACCGCGCCACGCCCGACGACGCCCGCTTCCTGCCCGGCCAGGACACCTCCGCCTATGTCCAGCCGGTCACGCTCCTCAATCCGCCCTCGTCCTCTCCGCTGCACCACGCGGAGCCGTTCGGGCCGGTCGACACGATCGTCCTGGTCGACACGGAAGCGGAGCTGCTGGCCGCGATGAACGCCTCCAACGGCGCGCTGGTCGCCACGCTGTCCACGGACGACCGGGCGACGTACGACCGGCTCGCCCCGCACATCCGCGCGTTCAAGGTCGGCCACGGCACGCCCCGCTCCCGGGGCGACCGCGACGAACTGTTCGGCGGGCTCGGCGCGTCCTGGCGCGGCGCGTTCGTCGGCGGTGACCTGCTGGTGCGCGCCGTGACGCGGGGCCCGGAGGGGGAGCGGCTGCCGGGGAACTTCCCGGAGTACCAGCTGCTGCCCTGAGGAAGGGGGGCGCGTCCGGCGCCGGTTCGCCACGCGGTCAGTCTGCGGGGGGCCGGCGTCGGACGCCGAACAGGATCCGTTCGTCCGGCAGGCCCGACGCCGAACACGGCCCGACGCCGAACAGGGCCCGGCGCCACTCGGGCCCTGGACTCTCAGCCGATCCCCTGCCGGTCCGGGTGCAGTGCGAAGTCCCGGTCCGCCGGGTTCGGTGCAGTCAGGTCGATCGCCTGGCGGAGCAGTTCGCGATGGCGCAGCAGCGGCGCGCGGCGCTCCGGCGGCGCGAGCAGGAGCAGGTCGTCCAGGCCGGCCAGCATGCGCCGGCACACCTGCGGATTTCCGGGCGCGCACCCCCGCACCTCGGTGAACCCGAGGTCCACCAGCTCGGCCCAGCCGGGCACCGGCTGCACCAGCCGCAGCACACCGGCCCGGTCCCGGTACAGGGCGGCATCCAACGGCCGTCGGCTCAGCGCGGCCAGGAACTGGACGATACGGTCCAGCGCCTGCACGGCCGTCGTCGGATCGTTGATCGCGGACGACAGGGCGCGCAACGCGATGTCGGCCAGTTGCCGCAGCCCGAAACCGAGATCCTGGTGGTAGGTCCGCTCCACCCCCACGGAGACCGCGTAGCGCAGTGCCCGGCGCGGCGGGACCGGCCCGCCGTGGACCGCCAGCACGGGCATGCCCGGCACCACGAAGTCCCCGGTCCGCGGGATCAGCCGCAGCACGACCCCGTGCTTGCGCGCCACCCGCACCAGCCGCGAGATGTGTACATCCCGCAGCACCCCCGCCCGGCCCTCGTGTGGCACCCAGGCGGTCGCGGCGCCCAGGCCGGGGTCGTCCTGCCCGCCCGCCGGCACGGGCACCGAGGCGGCCACCCGGAAGGACTCCGAGGCGATCCGGGCGATCACATGGCTGATCCGCATCAGCCTGAGAGTGGAGTTCACGTACAGCACGAAGAGCAGCAGGCTCAGCCCGACCATGCAGAGGGTGAGCACCGACTGCACCAAGGGCACCGAGGTGACGGCCCGGGGGTCCTCGACGCTGTCGAAGCTCGTCAGGACCAGCAGGGTCAGTACGAACGTCGCCAGGAACACCGCGAAGGTCGCCTTGGTGATCCGGCTCCGGACGAAGAGCCGCACCACGCGCGGGGTGAACTGCCCGCTCGCCATCTGCACGGCCACCAGCGAGATGCTGAAGACCACACCGATGAAGGTCATCATCGCCGACCCGACCGCGCTCACCACGGCCTTCGCGTCCTCCGCGAACCGCAGCAGTTCGTCGAGCGTCTCGTAGTCCCGGTCCTCCTGGAGCGCGTCGACGATCGCCGTGTCGAGCGCCTGCGCCCCCACCCAGACCACGAAAACGCTGACCATCGCCGCGGTCGGGGCGAACCAGAACGTGTCCCGCAGATGCTCCCTGAGCGGCGACAGCGTCCGCGGGCGGCGTCCCGCGGAGGAGCCCTGCGTAACCATCCAGTCACTCATGGTGCGACCCTAGAGGTATCGGAGCGCGAGGTCCCGGACCCCCGCCATGCGGACGGAAACGCAGGTGAAAGGCACTCCGAAACCTTGGTATTGTTGTCCGTGTCGCCGCGGGGAACACCCCTGGCAAGGCGGCAGACACCTGGTCCGGGTGGCGGAATGGCAGACGCGCTAGCTTGAGGTGCTAGTGCCCTTTATCGGGCGTGGGGGTTCAAGTCCCCCCTCGGACACAGACCAGCTCGGGCGGGTCGAGATCTTTCTCGACCCGCCCGAGCTGTTGTGCGCCGTCACGGCTTGCCGCGCGTACGCAGGGGCCGTCGTGCGTGCCCGTGACTCAGTGCCGGTATCCCCGCAGCTTGCGGTACAGCGTCGCCCGGCCGATCCCCAGCGCGGCCGCCGCGCGTGCCTTGTTGCCGCCGTGCCGGCGCAGCGCCTCCAGGATCGCCGCGCGTTCGGCGTGCTCCATCGGGCTGAGCGGGCGCGCGGCCGGTCCTTCCCGGACGGCGTCCGGCAGCTCCGCCCGGCGCACCGGCCCGGTCGGCCGCCGCTGCTCCGCCAGGGCCCGTACGACATGGGCCAGCTCGGTGACGTTCCCGGGCCACGGGTACCGCTGGAGCGCGCGCAGGGCGTCCAGGGTCCAGGTCAGCGGCGGTTGCCCGGGTGCCGGACGAGGTGCGAGGGCCGGCAGGAGTTCCCTGATGTCCTCGGTGCGTTCGCGGAGCGGCGGCAGGGCCACCGAGCGGGCGGACAGTTTGTCCAGGAGGCGCTGGAGGCAGGGGCCCACCGGTGCGCCGGGTGTGTAAGTGACCAGCAGCCGGGTGTCCGGGTGCTGGTCGAGCAGGGAGTTGAGTGCCGCCACGCCGGGCTGCGCGAGGCGCTCACCGTGACGGAGCAGCAGTGGGTCGCCGGGGTGCCGTGCGGGCAGAGCCTGGCCGAGGCCGGGGTCCAGCGCCGCGTCGGCGACCTGTACGGAATCCGGGCCCAACAGCTCCCGCGCCAGCGCGCTCTTGCCCGTGCCGCGCTCACCGGTGAGCAGCAGGGGCTCCCGGGAGCGGGCCAGTTCGACGGCATGGCCGACGGCGTGCCGCCAGGGGAGCGAGGAGCCGGTCAGCGCGACCGGCGGGGACGGGGCCGGGGCCGGGGGCGCCGGATCGTCGAGGGGTTCCAGGGCGGCCACGATCCCGATGGTCCTGCCGTCCAGGCGGACCGGAGTGACACGCGCGGTGCATCCGGCCCCCTCCGGCAGCTCCGCGAAGCCCGTGACGTCCGTGTCGGAGGCGCCGGCCGCCGTACGTTCCAGCACTCCGAGCACCTCGGGCGTCAGCAGCCGCTGGGCCGCGTCGCTGACCAGCCGGTTGCGGCCGTCGAGGGCCGCCACGGCCCGGTCCTGCCCCCGCGCGGCCAGCACGTAGGCGTCCAGCAGCACCCGTTCGCCCCGCCCGGCCCGTGTCCGCAGTTCGGTCTCGACCGCCGCGACCGTCGCCTCGGCGAGGGCCGCCTGCGGATGCGGCCGGCCCGCGGCGGACAGCCGGGACACGACCGTCAGCGTGCCCAGCACCTGCCCGCTCTCCGGGCCGAGCACCGGGACGCTGACCGCGGACACGTCCTGCCATCGGTCGAGGAAGTGCTCGGGCCCGTGCACCTCGGCCCGGCTCCGGGCACGCAGGGCGAGGGCCGCGCTGTTGTTGCCGACCTCCTGCTCCGACAGGACGGCGCACACACGCGACCCGGGCGAGCTCCCCGCCGTCCACAGCACGCGCAGCCGCTCGTCGGTCAGGACGAGCAGCGACCCGCCCGCGCTCAGTGCGGGGACGACCCGGTCGAGCACCGGCCGGGCGGCACCGAGCAGTGGCGACTCCCCGGGGAGCGGCGGACACGCCGACGGCTCCTCCAAGTCGTGCGGCACACCGAAGAACCGCGCCCGCCGCCACGCCGCGACGACCTCTTCCGGCACTCCCGGGGGCAGCGGACGCCCCGCCAGGAACCGCTCGCGAGCGGCGCGCAGCGAGGGCCGGGCGGTGGCTGCGGGGGAAGAGTCTGTGGTGGTCACGGCACGGACCACCGTAGCGCGTTCGGTTGAACGGGAAACAATCGCCGGTTCCGTCCCGCTTCACCGGGTGCTCGCACATGGCGCGGCCTGCCTCACCGGGTGCTCGCACATCGCGCGGCCTGCCTCACGGGTGCCCGCACACGCAACGGCCTGCCTCACCGGTGCCCGCACACGCAACGGCGCGCCTCACCGGATGCTCGTACCTGACACGGCCCGCCCCACCGGGTGTCTCGTAATGAGACACCCGCGACCGGCCGGAGGACGCCATGATCACGGACGTCCGGCACTCCCCGTCGCCCCAACCCCTCCGCAGGAGCCCCCGTGTCCACCGTCGTCGAGACCGACGTCCTGATCGTGGGCAGCGGCCCGGCCGGTGCCTCGGCCGCGCTCGCCCTGAGCACCTACGGCGTGCCCAACATCGTGGTGACCCGCTACGCGAGCCTCGCCGACACCCCCCGTGCGCACATCACCAACCAGCGCACCATGGAGGTGCTGCGCGACCTCGGCGTGGAGGAGCAGGTCGTCGCGCAGGCCACTCCGCAACATCTGATGGGCAACACGACGTTCTGCACGAGCCTGGCGGGCGAGGAGCTGGGCCGGGTGCGTTCCTGGGGCAACGACCCGCTCGTGCAGGCCGAGCACGAACTGGCCAGCCCCACCCGCATGTGCGACATGCCGCAGCACCTGATGGAACCGGTCCTCGTGAACGCGGCCGTCGCCCGCGGCACCCGGCTCCGCTTCCAGAACGAGTACCTCTCCCACACCCAGGACGCCGACGGCGTCACGGCCACCGTCCGCGACCGGCTGCGCGGGGACACGTACGAGATCCGCGCCAAGTACCTCATCGGCGCCGACGGCGGACGGTCGAAGGTCGCCGCGGACGCCGGGCTGCCGATGGGCGGTCAGATGGGCGTGGCCGGCAGCGTCAACATCGTCTTCGAGGCGGACCTGGGCAAGTACACCGCCCACCGCCCGTCCACCCTCTACTGGGTCCTCGCCCCGGGGGCGACGGTCGGGGGCATCGGCGCCGGCCTGGTGCGCTGCGTGCGCCCGTGGAACGAGTGGCTCATCGTCTGGGGCTACGACGTGAACGCCGGCGCGCCGGACCTGACCACCGAGTACGCCGAGTCCGTCGTCCGACAGCTCGTCGGCGACGACGACATCCCCGTGACCGTCAAGTCGTCCTCGGCGTGGACCGTCAACGAGATGTACGCGCAGTCGTACGCGAACGGCCGTGTCTTCTGCGCCGGAGACGCCGTGCACCGGCATCCGCCGTCCAACGGCCTCGGCTCCAACACCTCGATCCAGGACGCCTACAACCTCGCCTGGAAGCTCCGGCTGGTCCTCGACGGCACCGCCCACCCGAGGCTGCTCGACAGCTACACCGCCGAGCGCGCCCCGGTCGGCCGCCAGGTCGTCACCCGCGCCAACCGGTCCATCCGCGAGACCGCCCCCGTCTTCGAGGCCCTCGACGGTCTCGCCCCGCAGACCCCCGAGCAGCTGTGGGCGAACATCGCCGCCCGCAAGGACGCCACCGAGGCCGCCGAGAAGCAGCGGGCGAAGCTGCGCGAGGCGATCGCCTTCAAGGTCTACGAGTTCAACGCGCACGGCGTCGACCTCAACCAGCGCTACTCCGCCGAGAGCTCCGCCGCGATCGTCCCCGACGGCACGCCCGACCCGGGCTTCGCCCGCGACCCCGAGCTGCACCACCAGCCGTCCTCCCGCCCGGGCGCCCGGCTCCCGCACGCCTGGATCACCTCCGGCACCCGCACGCTCTCCACCCTCGACACGATCGGCCGGGGCCGCTTCACCCTGCTGACCGGCATCGGAGGAGAGGACTGGGTGCGGGCGGCCGAGGCGCAGGAGGTGGAGATCGCCACGGTGGTGATCGGCCCCGGGCAGCAGTACGAGGACCCGTACGGCGACTGGGCGCGGCTGCGTGAGATCCCGGACGCGGGCGCCCTCCTCGTACGCCCGGACGGGTTCGTCGCCTTCCGGCACGCCGGCGCCCGTCCGGACGCCGGGGAACTGCTCGCGGACGCGCTGCGGCGCATCCTCGGGCACGCCTGAGCGCGCCATCATGGAGGAAGCGGACGTCGACGACGAGGAGCCGGGATGACCACCGACGCGACCGGGGCCGGCGTCACCGCGCAGGCCCTCGACAGCCTGCGCGGGACCGCCGACCCGAGGCTGGGCGAACTGCTCACCGGCCTCGTCCGCCACCTGCACGATTTCGCACGCGAGACCCGTCTCACCCAGGAGGAGTGGGAGCGGGCGATCACCTTCCTGACGGCGACCGGCCAGGCCTGCACCGACACCCGGCAGGAGTTCATCCTGCTGTCGGACGTCCTGGGCCTGTCCATGCTGGTGGAGACGCTGAACAGCGATCGCGCGGCGGGCGCGACCGAGTCGACCGTGCTGGGCCCCTTCCACATGACGGATTCGCCGGTCCGCGCGCTCGGCGACGACATCGACCTGGTGGGCGGCGGCGAGAGGTGCGTGGTGAGCGGCCGGGTGCGGTCCGCCGACGGCACGCCGCTGCCCGGCGCCGTCGTCGACGTCTGGCAGGCCGACGACAAGGGCTACTACGACGTCCAGCAGCCCGGCGTCCAGCCCGCGGGCAACGGACGCGGGCTGTTCACCGCCGACGCCGAGGGCCGCTTCTGGTTCCGCACCTGCGTCCCGGCGGCGTATCCGATCCCGACCGACGGCCCCGTGGGCGTGCTGCTGCGCGCCACCGGGCGGCACCCCTACCGCCCCGCGCACATCCACTTCATCGCCGAGGCCGAGGGCCACACCCCCGTCACCACGCACATCTTCGTGGCCGGCGGCGACTACCTCGACTCCGACGCGGTGTTCGCCGTGAAACAGAGCCTGGTCCAGGACTTCACGGAGACGGACGACCCCTCGCTGGCCCGGGAGTTCGGCGTGGCGAACCCCTTCCGGCACGCCCGCTTCGACCTCGTCCTGGAGCGGACCGCATGACGTTCCAGGAGCAGTTCACCTACGAGACCCGGCCCGTGCGGGTGGTCTTCCGGCCCGGCGCGGCCGTCACCGCGACCCCGGAGGAGGCGGCCCGACTGGGCCTGCGGCGGCTGCTCGTCGTGTGCGGAAGCCGGGGCGAGTCCGTGGCACGGACGGTGGCGGACGCCCTCGGCGACCGCTGCGTGGGCCTGCACGCCGAGGCCCGCATGCATGTGCCCGTCGAGGACGCCGACCGGGCCGTCGCGGCCGTACGCGCGGCCGGTGCGGACGGCTGCGTCGCGGTCGGCGGCGGCTCCGCCATCGGGCTCGGCAAGGCGATCGCCCTGCGCACCGGACTGCCGCTGATCGCCGTGCCGTCGACCTACTCCGGCTCGGAGATGACCCCGGTGTGGGGCCTGACGGAGCACGGCACCAAACGCACCGGCCGCGACCCGGTCGTCCAGCCCCGCAGCGTCGTCTACGACCCCCGCCTCACCCTCTCCCTGCCCGTACCCCTGACCGTCACCAGCGGGATCAACGCGCTCGCCCACGCCGTCGAGGCACTGTACGCCCCGGACGTCTCACCGCTGGTGACGGTCATGGCGGAGGAGGGCGTCCGGGCGATGACCGAGGCGCTTCCGCGGCTTGCCGCCGACCCGGGTGACCTCGACGCGCGCGGCCGGGCACTGTACGCGGCGTGGCTGTGCGGCGCGTGCCTCGGCACGACCACGATGGGGCTGCACCACAAGCTGTGCCACGTCCTGGGCGGCACCTACGGCCTGCCCCATGCCGAGACCCACACCGTCGTCCTGCCCCACGCCCTCGCCCACAACGCCCCCGCCGCTCCGCAGGCGTTGACCGTACTGCGCCGCGCCCTCGGCACCGACGACGTCCCCCGCGCCCTGTGGGACCTGGCCGCCCGCCTCGGCGCCCCGCGCTCCCTGGCCGAACTGGGCCTCGCGGAAGCCGACGTGGCCCCGGCGGCGGACCGGGCCGCGGGCGAGCCGTACGCCAATCCGCGCGAGGTGACGGCGGAAGGGGTACGGGGGGTGTTGCTGGCGGCGTACGAAGGGGGCCCGCCGGAGCACACCCAAGGGAGCGCCCCCTAGTCAGGAGCCGCTCTACGGCCCTGCCGTGGGGACGGCTGTGTTCCCACCCGGGGAATGCCGGGCGATGAGCCGCAGAACGGACCTGACCAGTCTCATGACCCAGGCGTGGCGGTCTTGCGACTTGCCGACCACCGTCTCGTCGACCGGACGCATGAGCCTGACACCGCCCGCCAGAAGCCGTGGGCCGAGATTGGTCCGGAACGCGCTGATCTCATCGCGTCTTCCGACGAAGCCGCCTCGTCGTCGGCGGCGAACCAAGTCCTGCCGTGTGAACCGTCGTTCCGCCATGCCCCACCCCCTGCGGACCGGTATGGGAAGCCACGTCATTCTCCCCGGCCTTGCGGACGGAAACTGACCGCAAGCCTTCCTAGGGTCGTGGCATGACCCAGACGCAGAGGATCCTTGTCACCGGTGCCACCGGAACCGTCGGCCGGCAGGTCGTCACCGAACTGCTCGACCGGGGCCACGAGGTGCGCGCCCTGACGCGTGACGCAGCGAAGGCCTCTTTCCCGGCCGGCGTCGAGGTCGTCGAGGGCGACCTCACCGAGCCGGACGGCCTGGCCCCGGCCATGGAGGGTGTCACCGGCCTCCATCTGATCACCTTCGGCGGTGCGGCCTTCAGCCCGCTGGAGACCGGCCCCCGCATCCTGGAACTCGCCCGCTCCGCCGGGATCCGCCGCGTCACCGTGCTGCACGGCGGCGGCCCCACCCCGCTGGAGGACGCCGTGCGCGCCGACGACGGCGTGGACTGGACCGTGCTCATGCCGGTCGAGTTCATGGCCAACGCCCTGGACTGGGCGGACGGGATCGTGGCGGCGGGCGAGGTGCGGGAGCCGTTCGTCGACCGGCTGAGCGCCATGGTGCACGAGGGCGACATCGGCGCCGTCGCCGCGGTCGCGCTCACGCAGGAGGGGCACGACGGCCAGGAGTACGTGATCACCGGCCCCGAGGTGCTGACCCTCGGCGACAAGGTGAGCACGATCGCCGCTGCCGTCGGCCGGGAGATCGCCCTGATTGAACTGACCGAGGAGGAGGCCGTAGCGACGTGGCGGGCGGCGGGCCTCCCCGAGGACGTCGTCGGCTTCCTGCTCAAGGCGTACGGAGACACCCCGGAAGTGGGCCGCACGGTCTCCGGCGTCGTCGAGAAGGTCACCGGCCGCCCGGCGCGCACGTTCGCCCAGTGGGCCGCCGAACACGCGGACGCCTTCAGGGGGCAGCCCTGACTGTCTCGTATTGAGACACCCGCACCGGAGCCCGGTCCGTCAAGATCGACAAGGGGGTGTGACCGCAGCAAGGTGCGGCCGTCGGCGTGCGCGGAAGCGCCGTCCGTACGGCCGCACACCCGAAGAAAGGTGACCACCATGGCCCTCGCAACGCTCCGGCGCCGGTGGCTCAAGAGCACCCCCGCCGCAGCGGCGGGCCTCGCCCTCCCCCTCCCCGCCGGCGCGGGTGCCGTAGCCCGCGAGGTCGTCGACCCGATGGGCTCGCCGCTGGCCGCGGCGGACGTCACCGTCACCGCCCTGGACACCCACCGCGTCGCCGCCCGCGGCACGACCGACCCGTACGGCTACTTCCTCGCGGCCCTGCCGCCCGGCCGGTACAGCCTGCTCATCTCGGCGCAGGGCCTGCGGCCGCACCGCGAGACGATCGAGACGGGCCCGGGCGCCCCGCCGGCCACCGAACGCGTCTGGCTGCAGCCCGCCGAGGCGCTCCAGCTGCCGACGGCCGGAACCTGGCTCTTCGACCCACCGCACACGGCGATCCGGTTCATCGCCAAGCACGTCGGCATGGCCCATGTCCACGGCCGCTTCGAACGCTTCGAGGGCGGCATCCGGATAGCCCCGGACATGACCGACTCCCGCGTGCACGTCCGCATCGACGCCTCCAGCATCACCACCGGCAACAGCACCCGCGACAACCACCTGCGGTCCGCCGACTTCCTCGACGTCGAGCGCTTCCCGCACATCGACTTCACCAGCACGCGCTTCGCCTACCGGGGCGGCAGCAAGTGGACGCTGCAGGGCTCCCTCACGATGCACGGCGTCAGCCGCTCGGTGGCCCTGGACACGACCTACCTCGGCACCGTGAACGGCGGCTACGACCAGGAGTTGCGCTGCGCGGCCCTGGCGACGGCGGAACTGCACCGTGAGGACTACACCCTCAACTGGCGTTCCATGCTGGCCCGGGGCATCGCCGTGGTCGGCCCGACCGTCCAACTGGAGCTGGACGTCCAGGCGATGTACCGCACCCACGACACCCCGACCCCGCCGGAGTAGCGGTCCGGCCTGCGGGTTTTGCCGCTGTGGACAGGTGGCTGCCGAGCGGAGCGGCACTCTCGCTGTCGCCATCGGGCCAGTTCGCTCGCGTCACCGCCACCCGTCGACGTCAGCAACTGACGGCGCTTCGATCTGCCAAAGGCTCGCCGTGACGCATACACGCGCGGGTTGCCGGAGCCGGAAAACCGCGGCCCTGCCTGCTGGAATGAAGGCGACGAAGGGGTACCGGCAGCGACACAGTCTCCGGAGCGATTCCTGACGACAGCGCCCCGCTCCAGCCGCCACTCGGGGAGTGGGGCGCTTCGTCGTGCCCGGCGTCAGCCGGTGATCTCGCCGTTGAACTCGGGGAAGTCCAGGTCGTAGTTCTCGCTGTTCCGCTGCACCGTCACCACGATCTTCTTGCCGTACTTCGTCTCCAGCACGTGGTCGGCGTTTTTCCTCGTCTTCACCCCGGGAGCGAGCCGGCCCTCCAGCGGCTGCGACCCGTTCTCGAACATGGTGAAGGACGCCTCTCCACCGTTCGTGGCCCCTTCGACGATGAGCGACAGATCGTCCAGGGCGGCCGGCTCCTTGCTTCCGTTCTCCAACTTCAGCGTCACCCGGAAGTCAGTACTGCCCGGCTCAGGTGACTCCAGCACATCCTCGTCGAAGTCGGTGAACCTTTTCGCCTCGGTGACCGACACCTTCAGCCCGTCGGGCCACGTGTACGACTCGCCGAACCTCAAGCCCGCCGACTTCGCCCCCGTGTCGGCGTCAGTGCCGGCATCGTCGGCGCAGTGCTCCATCCACTCGGCCTGGTCGAGCGTCTGGCTCGTACAGTCGGCCTTTTTCGACTTGCTGGCCGGGGACTTCGTCTTCGAAGCCGAGGCACTGCCAGTGTCGTTGCTGCCGCATGCGGTCAGAGCGTGCCGGAAGCCCCGCCTACCCGGCGTCCGGCCACGCCTGCGGCAGGCGCGGCGGTTCCGGGTCGGTTCGCCGCTGCGCGGCCCGGGCGTTCTCCGCCCGCAGGGCCGTCAGCCACGGCCAGAGATCCGGCAACGGCTGCTTGGAGCACGCCAGCCGGTGCTCGATCCGGCAGCGCTGCGAGCCGTCCGGCGGGCACACCCCGTACACCGTGACCCGGCCGTCCGACAGAGTGATCCACCGGTGCTCTGCGGGCACGAGGTGCGCCGGCACCTCCAGCCCCGGCTCCAGCAGAACCCAGTCCTGCTCCAGCGTCGCCACACGATCCTGCGGCAACCGGCAACCGGCAGCGCGGACAAGCCAACTGGCCGAACTGTAATCGGCGCAGCCCCTCTTCGACAGCCCCCATACGTTCAGCGTCCGCAGTCACCGGCCCGGCGAGTAGAGCGCGAACCGGACGAGACCCCTGAGGTGTGTGGAGACCAGAGATGCGCAGCGGGGCTCGGCAGGTGCGGCCGGCAACTACCGCCAGGTCGCCATCGGCCGGGACGCGACGAAGACGGACCCGACCGCCCCGAACCGCCCGCTTCAAAAACCCCTGGCCCCGTCCCCGCCGCCCTCCCTACACTCACGCACATACCCGGCGCCGCCCACTACCGAGCGCCGGGGCACCGGCGCGACGAATGAAGGGAGACGGCCATGCGTGACCACACCGCTGCCGTCGTCTCCCTGCCGCGCTACGAGGTGATCCTCGTGTCTTCGTCGCCCCGGTGCCCGCTGCGCGGCGGCACCGGCTGACCGGGACGAGCGTCTGACACCCCGACGATCCTGACGCAACGTCGGGTTCGAGTTCTTGTCTGCCCGCTTCGCCCGGGAATCGCGCTGCCCCCTTCCTGAACGCACCGAAAGGCCCCGGGCCGTGCGCACCCACCTCAACCCGCTCGCCGTCGTCCGCAACCTCGGCATCCTCGCCCATGTCGACGCCGGCAAGACCACCGTCACCGAAAGGATCCTGTTCGCCACCGGCACCACGCACAAACGCGGCGAGGTCCACGACGGCACCACCGTCACCGACTTCGACCCGCAGGAGCGCGACCGGGGCATCACCATCTTCGCCGCGGCGGTGAGCTGCGCCTGGGACGGTCACCGGCTCAACCTCATCGACACCCCGGGGCACGTCGACTTCGCCGACGAGGTGGAGCGGGCGCTGCGGGTGCTCGACGGCGCGGTGGCCGTGTTCGACGCGGTGGCCGGGGTGGAGCCGCAGAGCGAGTCGGTGTGGCGGCAGGCCGACCGGCACGGCGTGCCGAGGATCGCGTTCGTCAACAAGATGGACCGCGCCGGGGCCGACCTCGACGCGGCCGTGGCGTCCATCCGGGAGCGGCTGCACCCGGCACCCCTGGTCGTGCAGCTGCCGGTCGGCTCGGAGGACACCTTCACCGGCGTCGTCGACCTGGTGCGCATGCGCGCACTGCTGTGGGCCGACGACGGTACCTGCGAGGACGTGCCGGTGCCCGGCGGCCTGCGGGGCGAGGCCCTGGCGCGCCGCCGGTCGCTGGAGGAGGCCGTGGCGGAACTGCACCCGGGCGCGCTGGAGGAGTTCTGCGTCACCGGCGCGCTCTCCGAGGGGACCCTCTCCTCGGCGCTGCGCGAGGTGACCCGGGACGGTGACGGCGTGGTGGTGCTGTGCGGCTCCGCGTACCGCAACCGCGGTGTCGAGCCGCTGCTCGATGCGGTCGTGGCCTACCTTCCGTCGCCGCTGGACGTGCCGCCGGTCCGCGGCACGGACGACGGCGAGGAGCAGACGCGGCCCGCCGACCCCGCGGCACCTGCGTCCGCCCTCGCGTTCAAGGTGCACGCCACGCCGACGGGACGGCTGACGTATCTGCGGATCTACTCCGGCACGATCGAGAAGGGAGACACCCTGTGGGACGCGAGCGCCGGGCGCAGCGAGCGGATCGGACGGATCCTGCGCGTCCAGGCCGACCGGCACGCCCCGCTGGACCGGGCCGTCGCCGGGGACATCGTCGCCGTGGTCGGGCTGAAGTCGGCACGCGCGGGCTCGACCCTGTGCGCGGCGGAGGCGCCGCTCGTACTCGAACCACCCGGTGTGCCCGAGCCGGTGGTATCGGTCGCGGTCGAGTCCCGCCGGGCCGGTGACACCGACCGGCTCGCGTCGGGGCTGGCGCGGCTGACCGAGGAGGACCCCTCGCTGGTCGTGCGGTCCGACCCGGAGACCGGGCAGACGGTCCTGTCCGGCATGGGTGAACTGCACCTGGAGGTGGCGGTGGAGAAGCTCCGGCGCGAGCTGGGGCTGGAGGTCAACGTCGGTCGCCCACGGGTCAGTTACCGCGAGACCGTCGGCCGGGGCGTGTCCGGGCTGGTGTTCCGGCATGTCAAACAGGACGGCGGGGCGGGGCAGTTCGCCCATGTCGTCCTCGACGTGGAGCCGCACGAGGAGGGAGGTTTCGAGTTCCGCTCGGCTGTCGTCGGCGGGCGGGTGCCGCAGGAGTTCGTCCGGGCGGTCGAGGCCGGCTGCCGGGACGCCCTCACCGAGGGCCCCCTCGGCGGGCACCCGGTGACCGGGCTGCGGGTCACCCTGACCGACGGGGCGACCCATGTGAAGGACTCCTCGGACACGGCGTTCCGCACGGCCGGCCGGCTCGGTCTCCGGGAGGCCCTGCGCGCCTGCGCGATGGTCCTGCTGGAGCCGGTCGTCGAGGTCACGGTCACCGTGCCCGGGGAAGCGGTCGGCGGCGTGCTCGGCGATCTCGCCGCCCGGCGCGGGAAGGTGACCGGCTCGGTCTCCCGCGCGGGCGCGGCGGTCGTCACCGCCACCGTGCCGCTGGCCGAACTGTTCGGTTACGCGACCCGGTTGCGCAGCCGCACCCAGGGCCGCGGCACCCTCACGGCCCGGCCCACCGGCTACGCGCCGGCGCCGGTCGCGGCCTCGGCGCGGTAGCGCCGGGGGAGGCCCGGGAGGCCCCTCCCTTCCGCCCGGAAGGGAGGGGCCGGTCCCTCACGGGTACGACACCACCGTCGACGGCACCGTCGAGGTCCCCGACGTCGGCGCCCCCGTGTCGTTGATGACGCGCTCGTACTGCCCGTTGCCGCCGAGCGAGACCACGAGCAGGTCGTGGAAGCGCACCCCGGGCCGGTTCGGCGCCGCGAAGCCGTGGTGCTGCACGATGGTCGGGTCGACGTTGTAGTAGCAGTAGCTGCCCAGGCCCCAGCCCTCGTGGCTGGTCACGCCGTCCCCGACCCGGTAGGCCGCGTAGCCCTTGACGGGACCGTTCTGGATCGCGGCCTGGTTCGGGGCGTCGTACGCCTTCTCGTTCTGGAAGAAGACCGTGCGGCCGCGTTCGCCGAACCACTGCACGTCGTACTTGTTGAAGTGCTCCACGAACAGCCCGGTCGCCAATACGTCGTGGCCGTTGACGACGACGCCGTAGTCCGCGCGGTTGGTCTCCCAGCCGACGCCGTCACCGTGGTCGGCGCGCCAGACCCAGGTGTGGTCGACGATGGTGTGCCGGCTGTTGACGACCATGCTGGTGGTGGCCTTGCCCGGACCGGCCCCGCCGATCCGGATGAACACGTCCTGGACGGTGGTCGGGTTGGCGGAGTGGTCCCGGGAGGCGCCGCGCGGGCCGATCTCCAGCAGGGTGGCGGAGTTGACGGGTCCGGCGTCGACGAGGAACCCGGCGAGCCGTACGCCGTCGACGTCGGCGGTCTTCAGCGCGGTGACGCCGCCGTCGGGGATGAGCGTGGCGTAGCCGAGGCCGAGTACGACGGTGCCGGCCCGCTCGACCCGCACCGGCTGGTCGAGGTGGTAGATCCCCGGGGTCAGCAGCAGGTGGAGCCCCTGGGCGAGGGCCTGGTTGAGCGTGGCCGCCGTGACACCGGGCCGGGCGACGTAGAAGCGCGACAGCGGCAACGAGGTGCCCCTCGGGGTGCCGTTGCCCCAGGTGACGCCCCGAGCGTCGGTCCGCTTCTCGGGCAGGAAGACCCGGTACTCGCTGCCGCTGAGGTACAGGAACGGCTTCTCGCGGGAGACCGGCGTGGTGGCCAGGGTGGTGTACGGCGGGTTGGGGAAGCCCTGCGCAGGGGCGCCCTCGACGCCGGAGAACACCATGTTCCACACGCCGTTGAGCCAGCCGCCGATCGCGCTGTCCCGGGTGTACCACTGCTGCTGCGAGTACGGCTGCACCTGGCCGTCGATGCGGCTGTCGGCGATGTAGCCGCCGCTGGACCAGCCGTAACCGGTCGGGGCGAGGTTCAGGTTGCCGCGGATGTGCATCCGGCGGAACGGGGCCGCCTGGGAGACCGCCCAGCGGTTGGTGCCGTTGACGGGTACGACCGCGAGGTTCTCCGCGGAGCGCCAGAAGTTCTGCGTGGCGTTGCCGTCGAACCAGCCCGCGTCGACGGTGATGTCGCCGTTGATGGTGGTGTCGTCGGGGGAGAGGCCGAGGCCGGAGACGGAGGTGTAGAAACCGATCTGCGCGTTGAGGCCGTGATAGGTGCCCGGCTTGAACAGCACCTGGTAGCGGCCGGTGCCGAACTGGGCCGACTCCTGCTGCCGGAAGATCTCGTCCAGTCTGCCCTGGATGTTCGGCGTGGACGGATCGAAGACCAGCACCTTCGGGCCGAGGTCGCCACCGCCGGGCAGGGCGCGCGGCCTCGTGCGCACGGGCCGCTCGCGACCGGCCGGGGCGGCCGAGGCGGTGCCGGGCAGGGCCGCCAGCGCGGAGGCCGCCGCGGCGGCGCCGAGGACGGCCCGGCGACCGGGAGCGGGCAGGCGTGATGACGGGGAGTCAGGGTGCATGGGGCGGCTCTCCTGGTTCAGGAAGTGAACGGTGTGGGGTGCGGGGAGCGCTCTCTCGCCGCTGAATGCTTCATCCGTGGAACAGATGCGTCAAGGGGTCCGGCGAGAGTTCCGAGAGTGTGTCCAAACCCTTGACGGCACTGCCTTCCGGGGATTAACTCACGTCCTAAATTAAGCCATGACGGCTCCCTCGCGACGGGGGAGGCGTCCTCCCGTACTCCCGGAAGGGCCAGGAGCAGCCATGCGCAGCATCCGAGCCGCGGCGGCAGGCGCCGTCACACTGTCACTCGCCCTCGCGGCCACGGCCTGCGGCGGCGGCTCCGCGACCGGCGGGGGGTCGAACGACTCACCGAAGACGCTCACCTATTGGGCGTCCAACCAGGGCGCCAGCATCGAGGTCGACAAGAAGGTTCTCCAGCCCGAACTCGACAAGTTCGAGAAGCAGACCGGCATCAAGGTGAAGCTGGAGGTCGTCCCCTGGTCGGACCTGCTCAACCGGATCCTCACCGCCACCACCTCCGGCCAGGGCCCGGACGTGCTGAACATCGGCAACACCTGGAGCGCCTCGCTCCAGGCCACGGGCGCGCTGCTGCCGTGGGACGCGAAGAACTTCGGCAAGATCGGCGGCAGGGACCGGTTCGTCGACTCGGCCCTCGGCTCCACGGGCGCCGAGGGCGAGGACCCGGCGGCGGTGCCGCTGTACTCGATGTCGTACGCGCTCTACTACAACAAGAAGATGTTCGCCGACGCGGGCATCTCGAAGCCCCCGGCCACCTGGGACGAGCTGGTCGCCGACGGCAAGAAGCTGTCCAAGGACGGCAAGTGGGCCCTGGGCATGGAGGGTTCGAACCCGTCCGAGAACATCCACCACGCGTTCGTCTTCGCCAAGCAGCACGGCGCCGACTTCTTCACCGCCGACGGCAAGCCCGACTTCACGAGCGACGGGACGGTCGCCGCGGTCAAGCAGTACGTCGACCTGATGGCCGAGGACAAGGTCATCGCGCCGGGCAACGCCGAGTACGCGCAGAACCAGTCGGTGAGCGACTTCGCCAAGGGAAAGACCGCGATGCTGCTGTGGCAGTCCGCGTCCGCCAACCTCGCGTCGCAGGGCATGAGCGAGGACGACTACGGCATCGCCCCCGTGCCCGTGCAGTCCGGCGCCCCCGGCACCGGCAAGCAGGTCAACTCAATGGTCGCCGGCATCAACCTGGCCGTCTTCAAGAACACCGACAACACCGACGGCGCCACGAAGTTCGTGAAGTTCATGACGAGCGACGCCGAACAGAAGATCCTCAACAAGGCCTACAGCACCATCCCGCCCGTCAAGTCCGCCCAGTCGGACGCCGCCTTCGCCACCCCGGCCACCACCGTCCTGAAGGACACCCTCGCCAACAGCGCGGTCGCGCTGCCGCAGGTCGCCGACGAGTCCCAGTTCGAGACGGCGGTCGGCACGGCCATCAAGGGCCTGTTCGCCGACGCGGCCGCCGGACGCCCGGTCACCACCGGATCGGTGAAGGCGGCCCTGGAGAAGGCTCAGCAGCAGATGCCGGCGGCCTGAGCGACATGACCACAACTGCCCAGGCCGAGAGGCCGGCGGTCCGCAAGAGCCCGCCCGGCGCGGCGCGCGGCCCCCGCCGCCGCACCGGGCGGATCCACCGGGTGGGCCTGCCCTACCTGCTGCTCCTGCCCGCCCTGCTCCTCGAACTCCTCGTCCACCTCGTGCCGATGGTGATCGGCATCGTCATGAGCTTCAAGGAGCTCACGCAGTTCTACATCCGCGACTGGGGCGCCGCCCCCTGGTCCGCCCTCGACAACTACAAGGTGTCGGTGGACTTCGACGCCCCGGTCGGCGAGGCGCTGCTGCACTCCTTCCTCGTCACCGTCGCCTTCACACTGCTGTCGGTGGGCCTGTGCTGGCTGACCGGCACGGCGGCGGCGGTCTTCATGCAGGACACCTTCCGGGGGCGCGGCCTGCTGAGGGCCCTGTTCCTCGTCCCGTACGCCCTGCCCGTCTACGCGGCCGTCATCACCTGGGTGTTCATGTTCCAGCACGACAACGGGCTGGTGAACCACGTCCTGCACGATCAGCTCGGCCTCACCGACAAGCCGTCCTTCTGGCTCATCGGCGACAACAGCTTCGTCGCGCTGCTGACGGTGTCGGTGTGGAAGGGCTGGCCGTTCGCCTTCCTCATCGTCATGGCCGGCCTGCAGAACATCCCGCGTGAGCTGTACGAGGCGGCCGCGCTGGACGGCGCCGGCGTCTGGCAGCAGATCCGCCGGATCACCCTGCCGTCCCTGCGCCCGGTCAACCAGGTCCTCGTGCTCGTCCTCTTCCTGTGGACGTTCAACGACTTCAACACGCCGTTCGTCCTGTTCGGCAGGACCGCCCCGGAGGCCGCCGACCTCATCTCGGTGCACATCTACCAGGCGTCGTTCGTCACCTGGAACTTCGGTACCGGCTCAGCGATGTCCGTCCTCCTGCTGCTGTTCCTGCTGCTGGTCACGGGCGGGCACCTCGTGCTCACCTCACGCGGACGGAGAAGCGCCTCATGACCACGTCCCCCATGGCCCCGCCCCGCTCGTTCCTGTGGTCCCGGCGGATCTTCCTGACGCTGCTGACGGGCTTCGTGCTGATCCCGGTCTACGTCATGGTCTCCAGCTCGCTGAAGCCCCTGGCGGACGTCACCGGCGCGTTCCGCTGGCTGCCGAGCGAGCTGACGATCCGCCCGTACATCGACATCTGGTCGACGGTCCCGCTGGCCCGCTACTTCCTCAACTCCCTGGTGGTGGCGGGCGCGGCGACGGTCTGTTCGGTGGTGATCGCCGTCTTCTCCGCCTACGCCGTCAGCCGCTACGACTTCCGGGGCAAACGCGTCTTCACCGTCACCGTGCTGTCGACGCAGATGTTCCCGGGCATCCTCTTCCTGCTGCCCCTGTTCCTGATCTACGTCAACATCGGCAACGCGACCGGCATCGCACTGTTCGGGTCGCGCGGCGGTCTGATCCTGACGTACCTGACGTTCTCGCTCCCGTTCTCGATCTGGATGCTGATCGGCTACTTCGACTCGGTGCCGCGCGACCTGGACGAGGCGGCCCTGGTCGACGGCTGCGGCCCGCTCGGCGCGCTGTTCCGGGTCGTCGTCCCGGCGGCCGTGCCCGGCATCATCGCGGTCGCGGTCTACGCCTTCATGACCGCCTGGGGCGAGGTCCTGTTCGCCTCGGTGATGACCAACGACACCACCCGCACCCTCGCCGTCGGCCTCCAGGGCTACTCGACCCTCAACGACGTGTACTGGAACCAGATCATGGCCGCCTCGCTGGTCGTCAGCGTCCCCGTGGTCGCGGGCTTCCTGCTGCTCCAGCGCTATCTCGTCGCCGGCCTGACGGCGGGAGCCGTCAAGTGACCGACTCGCCCGTTCCCGAAGGGACTTCCGTGACCATCGACCTCGCCGCTCTCCCGCACGACTTCCTGTGGGGCACGGCCACCTCGGCGTACCAGATCGAGGGAGCCGTGGCGGAGGACGGCCGCTCGCCGTCGATCTGGGACACGTTCTCGCACACCCCGGGGAAGACCGCCGGCGGCGACCACGGCGATGTCGCCTGCGACCACTACCACCGCTGGCGCGAGGACATCGCCCTGATGCGCCGGCTGGGGGTGAACGCCTACCGCCTGTCGATCGCCTGGCCGCGTGTCGTCCCGGGCGGCGACGGCCCCGTCAACGCCAAGGGCCTGGCCTTCTACGACGAGCTGATCGACGGCCTGCTGGAGGCGGGCATCACCCCGTCCGTCACCCTCTACCACTGGGACCTGCCGCAGGCGCTCCAGGACCGGGGCGGCTGGCCGGAGCGCGACACCGCCTCGGCGTTCGCGGAGTACGCCTCGGTCGTCGCCCGGCGTTTGGGCGACCGCGTCACCCACTGGGCCACGCTCAACGAGCCCCTGTGCTCCGCGTGGATCGGCCACCTCGAAGGGAAGATGGCTCCCGGTTTGACGGACCTCACGGCCGCCGTCCGCGCCTCCTACCACCTGATGCTCGGCCACGGCCTGGCCGCCCGGGCCGTCCGCGCGGCGGCTCCGGGAGCGCAGGTCGGCATCGTCAACAACCTCTCCACCATCCGTCCCGCGACCGACCGCCCCGAGGACATCGCGGCCGCCCGCCGCATGGACGGCCACACCAACCGCTGGTGGCTCGACCCGGTGCACGGCATGGGTTTCCCGGCGGACATGCGCGAGCTCTACGGAGTCGAACTCCCGGAATGTCCCGGCGACTCGGCGGCCATCGCCGCCCCGCTGGACTGGCTGGGCCTGAACTACTACTTCCCCCAGACCGTCGCCGACGACCCGGACGGACCGGCGCCGCACGCCCGGGCCGTACGCCGCGGCGGCGTCCCGCGCACCGGCATGGACTGGGAGATCGACGCGAGCGGCATCGAGACACTGCTGATGCGGCTCACCGACGAGTACGGGGCCCGCCGCCTCTACGTCACGGAGAACGGCTCGGCCTACCCCGACGTCGTGCGCCCCGACGGCACGGTCGACGACCCCGAGCGGCAGGACTACCTCCTGCGGCACCTGGCGGCCTGCGCCTCCGCCGCCCGCCGGGGCGCCCCACTGGCCGGCTACTTCGCCTGGTCGCTGCTGGACAACTTCGAGTGGGCGTACGGGTATGAGAAGCGGTTCGGGCTTGTGCACGTGGATTATGCGACGCAGCGGCGGACGATCAAGGGGACGGGGCATCGGTACGCCGATGTCGTCCGGGCCCATCGGAGTCAGGTGCGCGAGGCGGCCTGAGCGGCGACCGGCCGCTGGAACCCCTGCCCTGGGTTCTGGCGGCTCATGATTGCCGTCCGGCGACGAGGCCCGGTGTCAGCCTGAGGACATCATTGCCCCGTGCAGGCATCGGCGACCGTTCCGGCGCCCTCAGTGCCGGAATCGAGAGTGCGTGATATCGCCGCGTTGACGACGGCAGCGAGCCGCTGGCCTCCGCCTCTTGAAGGAGGGGCCGGCCGACGGCATCTACGGTTCACTCGTGAACGCCGCCACGGGCCGCATCGCTGCCGGCGCCACGTTCGAGCCGGTCGGCAGAGCGGCGGCGGCGGGCGCGGTCGGCGGAGCCGGTGCTACAGCCGGTGTCGCGGTCGCCGGCAGCGCGGCGCTCACCGTGGCCGCGCCGCTCGTGCTCATGGCCGTGGCGGTGGGGATGAGCGCGAACGCCGACTCCAAGGGCCAGCAGGCCATCGAACGCATCACGGAACTGCTGGAGCGACTGCACGACGAAAAGCTCAACCACGACCGCAGCGAACTCGACGGCTGCCGTGACGCCATGGACAAGGCGACCGCCGTTCTCCTCGACCAGGGCAAGCTCGGTGCCTCGCTGGGACTGGACTCGGCGGTGCACGCCATCAGCAAGGCGCTGGCCGCCGCCGAGCGTAACCTCGCCCAATGGCAGAGCGCACTCGACGAGCTGCCCGACGGCAAGGCCGTCGAGATCGGCACGCTGACCAAGGCGTTCCCCGGCGTCGACGAGGATGGCGGCACGTTCCGCGCCCACCTCGAACTCGCCTCCCTGGCCATCGCGTTGAAGCGGCGAGTCATCGTCCTGCAGGCCGTCGAGCACGCACAGACCGGCTCCGGCAACCTGTTCGAGAACTTCACCCGTGCACTCAAGACCGATCAGCAACGCCTCGACACACTGGAGTCGGACAGCGCCGGTGTCCTGCAACGCCTGTCGAGGCTGGAGCTCGCCCGCCCGCAGGGTCGTCGACCCGTCTTCACAACCGGTGAGGTCGATCGCCTGATGCGCGCGACGAACCAGATCCACAGGCTGGGCGACGGCGTCATGGTCAACGGCCCCACGCCGGACGTGGCGATCGAGATGGCCCGCGACAAGGACGGCTCGGTGGTCGTGTTCCCTGCGCTGGCCGCGTAGGCGTGAGCGCGCTCGCCGCGGCTCGGTGCGTGGTGCGGGGTCGTCCGACACCTCGAGCTCGACGGTGGCTCTCCTCGCTTCGTCCAGCACCGTGAGTGACGGCAGGACGGCGGTGATTCCCGCATTCCTGCCGTCCTGGCGAGACCAGACCCCACCAGCACGGCGACGGCTGACTGCGTGTCCACGCTCAGCGCACCCTTGACCCGCCGTTCAGCCGCGGGCAGTGACATTCCCTGGTCGGCTTGCTACTGATCCGCGCCTGTGGAGACGCACCCGGTGCCTGGACCGTCGCCGACCCCGTCGATGCCGACGCCAACTTCGCAGCGGGGCCGGCGACCGTGGTGTAAGGCAAAGCGCTGTTCGCCTCCGTGACTTGTCGAGACCACCTTGATGGCTCCGGGACGCATCCGCCCCCCTGTTCGCGATGGCGGCCTTCGAGGCGATGCGTACGGGATTCCTGGTGGCTCATCTCTTTCCCGCCTCGCTCAAACCGTGATCTCGGCCATGGCCCGCGCCGCCACGGACTGATGGTGTCGAACTGTTGTTCTCCAAGAGAGAGGTCGCAGGTTGATACCCGCCACTGCAAGAAGACGTCGCTTAACCATCGGTGCGATCCTCGCGATCGTCATCGGGTCCGGTGCCCCCGGCATCAGCCATGCGGTCGGCTCCGACAGCCCTCCCGCCGTTCACGGTCCCGGCGCACGGACCGTCGCGGCCGCCGAGCCGAACACTCCCAACGGCCCCGAAGTCGGCCCGCCGTTCACGAAGACCAACAACGTGTGGCAGACCGAAACCACCACACCGACGTTACGCAACACGGTCACCGCCCCCAGCGGTCACAAGACCACCGCCACGTTCGAGGTCCACACCACCGATTCCAGCGGCAAGCCCACGGCCACGGTCGTCAAGCTGACCGACGAGAACCAGTGGGGCGTCCTAGTCTCCGGAGAGGTGACCGCCGGCAAACCGGCCTCCGTCAAGGTTCCGGCCGGCAAGCTCAAGAACGGTGTCACCTACGCGGTCCGCTCCTCCGGGTACGACGTCACCAGCAACGCGTACGAGAGCGACTGGTCCCCGTACTCCACCTTCAAGATCAACGTCCCCCCGGCCGAGAAGCCGTACGTCACCTTCCCGGCACCACAGGCCACGTCCGGCATCGACTCGCTCGCGCAGACCCCGGTCGAATTCACGCGTACCGATCCCGGCCCGATCAGGGGACTGCGCGGGGATGACACCTCCCGGAGATGCTCCGCCCCGGACGCAGACGGTCGGAAGGTGTGCATCGAGATCAGTCGTGACGCGCCGACTGCCGAAGACGCGGCGGTCGCCAAGAGGGCGATGAGGCAAGCTCTTCGGGGCGCCGATCTCGTCTCGTGGTGCGCCGCGAAACCCGACGGCAAGGACTACATGAACCGGGGCGAGGCGTGCCTCAAGAACGTCGGCTACGCGACCCTGATCTTCGTCGACGCCGATGACCTGCCGAGGTTCGGCACCGCCACGTTCGCGCTGTCCCAGCAGATCAAGCTGTACAACAGGAAGTCGGACACCGGCACGGACCGTGCGGAGTTCGACCAGCAGCTCACCGTGGTCCCGACGCAGATCGACGCCGCGACCGAGGGCGTTCACCTCACCTGGCAACCGGGCGACAACTGCAAGGACTGCACCAGCTCGCAGGTCAAGTGGTCGAGCAACGACGGCCTCAACACCACGCCGCACTGGGCGATTGGCGAAGTCGGCGCCCCGTACGCCATGACAGCGAAGAGTCAGACGATCTGGAACGGCACCGGCAAGGAGCAGTTCGACCTCGGCTGGAGCCTCCTCGGTTCCGTCGACGCCGGCAACGCTCACGCGCAGACCAGCCTCGGCACCAGCGGCGACGTCCGTGTCCGGGAACTGGCGCCGCGCTGTGACGACATCGCCGGAGGCAGCATCAAGACCGGCTGTGTCTTCCCGTACTTCAAGCCCACCTGGACGGTGGACACCAACCTGTACCCGGCGGCCGGTGCCTACTACTGGCTGCTGCAGGAGAAGCTCCCCTCCCACCCCGGCAGCCGGAAGTGGGACTCCCTCGTCACCTACCTCGGCCCCGGCAACAACGCCGATCCGGACGGCGGTGACTGGACCAACGACGACAGCCGCGGCATCGTCTGCCCCACGGGAACCAGCGGTTTCAAGCCCAACCCCGCCACGCCCGACGGATCGTGCGACGAGTACGCGCCCGCGAGTACGTACCAGAGCGGCGGCATGCCGAAGGGCCCGAACCAGGTTGCTTCTGGTAAGGAGTGCGCACAGCTCTACACCAAGCCCATGACCGGCGGCACGTGGGGACTGCTTGCCGAGAACCGTGACGGCTACACCGGCCCGAAGTGGAACGAGAAGTGTGGCCGTGCCTCCGTTCCCACGGATCAGAACACCGGCGCCTTCCGCGACCTCGGCATCAAGTTCGTTCCCCAGATGCGGCTGCTCGACAAGGACGGGTTCTTCATCAGCGATCCCGGCTTCGAACACTGTAAGAACGCCGACACCGTCTGCGCGTGGAAGAAGGTCGGCTGACCTGACCCTTGACTGACCAAGCCTGTGGCCGGAGCACCCTGTGGTGCTCCGGCCACGGTGCTATGCGAAGCGCGTCCAGTCCGGATCCCGCGGATGTGCCGGCCCGTCCCACACCAGCGCCTGATCGACGAGACCGGGCACCTTCGTGTCCTGGTGTCCGTCCGCGTACTCCACACCCCGGTTCTCGTACAGGGCGTCGGCGACTTCGATGAGGTAGTCGGCAAACGACGGCCACACGCCCAGCTTGGGAATGCCGGCCTCTTCGAAGGTGCCGATCCGTCCGTACCCCGGCCCTGGTGTGCAGTCCGTGAACAGCCCGTACAGACCGCTGCGGTCGGTCGCGGCGAACGCCAGGTATCGCACCATGGGGTCGTCCGGCATACCGATCGTGTGAGGGCCTTCATCCCAGTACGGCAGATGCTGCACGGGAGGAATCCCATGCTTTCTCGGCAACAGCCAGGCCGTCTCCTGTCCTTGTGGGGGGAGTCCGGTTTCGGGTTCGGGTGTCCAGCCGAAATCGCCGGGGTGACCCGTGCCGTTGCGGAGGCGGTAGAACGCCTTGAGGCCTGGTGGGACGGTGAGGTCGAGTTCCTGCTCGACCTCACGGATGTCGGCCTCCGGGGCGGGCACAGGAAGCATCCGGTAGGAGCGCGGAGCGTGCTGCTCCAGCCACTTCTCGATCCTCGCCCAGGCGCCCGCCACGGCCTGCTCCTGCTGCTGATCGTCCGTCATTCCCGTGACCTTACGGGTCTCATGCCGCTCTTCGGCAACCTTGCGAACCTCTCCCGCTGTACAAAACGGTGAAGCCGAAGCGCGCGGGCTTCGCTTGGACCTCGGGTCCGCTGCGTGACGCCGGCGCCACTTGGTGGGACGAGCGGCAGGTCCAGACGTGCCCCGATCTGGACCGCCTGCCCCCGGTAATGCGCCGGATCGAGGCGGGGCCGCCGGTGATCTGATCAGCCTTTCGAGGGTGTGCCGGGTTTGTCGGCGAGATTCTTCGGTCGCTTGTCGGGCCGGTAGCTGGGGCCGTTCATGATGGCCCGGTGGCTGGCGCTGAGCAGCCGGTTCAGCAGCGACTCGGCGACGACGGGGTTGGGGAAGAGGGGATACCAGTCGCCGGGCGCCCGGTTGCTGGTGATGATCAGCACCGGTTCCGTCGCTCGCTGAAGAGTTCGTAGAGGTCGTCGGCCTGGGGTGCGGTCAGCCGCCGCATCGCGAAGCCGTCGAGGGCGAGCAGGCCGGGGCGGATGAGTTCGCGGATGCGCTTGTCCCAGGTGCGGTCCGCGTGGCCGCCGGCGAGCTCAGCCAGGATGCGGCTGGTCTTGGCGAAGCGGATGCCTGCGCCCTGGCGGATGGCGACGTGGCTGTGGTGACTCCAACAAGGCGTACGACGCCTCCCAGGCACCCTTCACGGTGTCCGTGCAGCCCGAGCAGAGTGAGCCCCGGGAGCGGGCGATGGTGCTCTACCGGACGCTGACCGACGACGAAGTCCGGAAGATGAAGTCCCTGAAGAGCAGTCCGGGTGTCTTCTCCTACTTGAAGTCGCCGGGCGGCCGTCCGCTCGCCTACGCGCCGTTCCTGGAGCACGCTCCGCAGCGGTACCTGGAGGATCAGGCCTCCAGTGGGCGCATGGAGTTCTCGGACATGCATGGTCGACTGCCGGACTTCAGCCGGGCGCTCCCACAGCGGCCGGCTGCGGTGCCGGAGCCCCATCAGGCGGACGCGGAGGCCGGAGGACGACCACGGCCGGAAGACGCCTTCAAGCGGGCGCTCCCTGTGGGTGCCGAGGTCCTGTCGTGCACCACGGGGAGCCCATCACCCTCTAGGGTGAAATTTCAGGCAAACGGATGGTCATAAACCTGACGACATGTCACAGTGCCTTTCGCGCCAGATTCGTCGGGGGGCGAAAGTGGGAGTGCCGAGCACAGAACCGGCCAGATACGAGCTTCGTGAACGGCTTTCGGGGGGGATGGCTGAAGTCTGGAAAGCCAGGGACCTGCTGCTGAATCGCACAGTGGTGATCAAGTCCCTCCGGGTCCGAACGCCCGGCGACGCACTCGCCCAGCGCTTCGTTCGGGAAGCCAAAGTGCTCGCGGCCATCGACGACCCGCGCATCGTCAAGATCTACGACGTGAGTGTGGAACAGTCCGGTCAGGATTACTGCCTGTACCTGATCACCCAGTTCCTCGACGGCCTCACCCTCCAGCAGTACCTCGCCGCCCGCCCTCGGCCTTCGGTGTCCGAAGTGGTCTCGCTGATAGCGCAGTTGTGCGAGGCGGTTGCCATGGTCCACGCGCGGGACCTGGTACACCGCGACCTCAAGCCCGCCAACCTCATGCTCTGCCCGGTCTCGGGAGTCTCCGTCCCCCGCGGCGCACAGTCACGGCTCGTCCTGATCGACTTCGGTATCGCTCGCCCTCTTTCCGCAAGGGAATCCGGCTTCCTCGACACGGGCCTCACTCAGCACGGCTACTTCGTGGGAACTGCCGCCTACACACCGCCGGAGCTCTTCACCGGTGCGGCTCCCAGCGTCGCATCCGACCTCTATTCCATCGGTTGCATCCTCTTCGAGGCGATAGCCGGCCGAGGACCTTTCTCCGAGGCGGCCGATTTCACCGACTACTGGAATGCGCACCGAGAGGCCCCCGTCCCTTCCCTCCGCGCCGAACGACCCGACGTTCCCGTCCCGCTGGACGACCTGGTCAGGGACCTGCTCGCCAAGTCTCCCGCCGACCGCCCCACAGGCACGGCCGAAGTGCTCGCCCGCCTCGACGGGATCGTCTCCGTGCGCGCAGCTCCAGGGCGACGGTCGCGCCGTGGAGCCGCTGACCGGGTCGGAGCCGTGCACAGGATCGAGGCCGAGTTTCGAGGCGCCATGTCCGTGGCTAGCCCGCACGAACGCACCGAGCGACTGGAGGAGCTCCTCCGAAAGGCTGTCGGCGCCCTCTCCGCCGACCACCGCGTCACCTGGCTGATCGCGCTGAACCTCGGGCGGACCATGCAGGAGGCGGGCAGGCCCGACCAGGCGGTGTCGCTGCTGACGATGCTGCGCACCCAGCTGATGTCGCGGTTGCCCGCCGGTGACCCGATCGCCGTCCTCTGCCGGCTCAATCTCGCTCGTTACACCGGCGAGTGCGGCCGCCCCGCGGAGGCAGCCGCTCAGCTGGGCGAACTGCTCGCATCGGTAAGAGGCGAGAACAGCGCGGATGACCGGACGCTTCTGGAGGCACGCTTCGACCAAGCGCACTGGAGCTATGCCGCAGGTGACGTCGCCGCCGCACGAAGACTGTTCGACGCGCTGCTCACCGATCACGTCACGATCTTCGGCCCCCACGGGGACGACACCCGGATCCTGCGCAACTGCCTGACCCGATACCCGGCACTGCGCGCCTGACGGCAGGGCCGTCCCGGACGCCCGGACACCGGCCGCGTCCCCCTTTCCATCACTTCGAGCAGAAGGCGACCCGCTCGTGGCAGACATGTACGACCTCAACGCCGTTCGCGACAGCTTTTTCGCGAGCCAGCGACGCAACTCCGAGGCGCCCACCGTGCCCGACCAGCAGGTGTACGTGGACCGGACCGGCCGGGTCCGCCTGGGCACCGGCGATGAGGGGGACGCACCGCTGTCCAAGGTCCCCCATGGCACGTTCGCGGTGCTCAGCAAGGCACAGCGCTTGGCGGAGGAGCGGCGGGTCGCACGGCGAAAGCTGCCCGCCAACGCCTACTACGAGGACACCCCCGGCGCGGAGGGGTGGGTGTACAGCATCGCGACGGAGTTCGGGAACACCTACGTGATGTGCGCGACGTTCAACGGCACGCAGTACGACGTGCGGCTGCTCGATCCACCGCTGGAGAGCGTTCCGAAGCTCGACCAGCACGGCAACCACTTGTACAAGAGCGGCAAGATCTGCCTGAGCAGCAGCTCCGGCAGTGGCATGCCCGACCTGGAGACCGCGTACTCGCGGTCGGCCGTGTGGGCACTGGGTGTCGACTTCGTACAGATGGGGCATTCGTTCCCCTTCAATCACAATCAGTGACGCGGCAGATCTCCGTACCGCTGACAGCACGGCTGAAGCCACAGGGGCCCGCAGCGAGTTCCCAGAGCACCGCCGTGAGAAGGTCCGGCAGTCCGCGGTCGCGGACTGCCGGAGTTCCCCGGGCTTTGCCCCAGCCGCTGAGGAGACCCCTGCATGCTGCCTGTCCGCATCTTCGACTTCGTCCTCGACGCGTTGGACGGAACCCTCGGGGCCGTGCAGCCCGAGCAGGGAGGCGCCTTGCTCGGGCTCCGGGGCCAGGACGTGGTGACCTCGTTCATCCATGACCCCACCGCCCGTGTGACCCGCATCGAGTACCAGAACTCGCAGTGGCTGCTCGACGAGATCACCCAGCGCGAGCAGTCCGGTGTGCAACGCTTCAAGGGCATCGTGCACTCCCACCCCGCCCGAACGCCCCAGCCCTCCTATCAGGACCGGCACGAGTTCGCCACGGCCCTCGAGGCCAATCCGGAGCTTGGCCGGTACATCGGGCCGATCGTCACGCACGACGGCGGCAGTGCGCTCGGGCCGCACGAACTGCGCACATCCCCGGGGGTCCGGATCTCGTTCTTCTGCGGCACGTTCGACGGCCCCCGGTTCACCTTGGAGCGAATGCGCCCGATCCGCATCCCCCTGCGCGCAGCCGTCGAACGGGCCGGTCTGCCCTTCCCCGAGAGCACGGTGCAGGTGCTCGACGACGTCCAGGGCGTCAGCGTGCCGCTTCCGGATGATCTGTTCGGGCCTTGCCGGCACCTTTTCGTGACGGCGCACTTCCCCTTCACCGCGCCCGTGGTGTACGCCCTCGACAGTCTTGACGGAGCTGGCGTGCGCGCGCTGCCGTGGGACCTCGCGTCCCCTCCCGTCGACCGTTTGGCAGGTGCGCTCCAGTCCGTGCTCCGCACGATGAACGGGGTGAACGGGCTGCCGTCGCCGGGGGGTCGGGAGGCGAACGGCACGGCGACGACGCCCCCGGCCCCGGAAGGTGGGGAAGCGTCAGTGGAAGCGGCACCGGAGGCAGCTGCGGCACCGGCAGAGGGAGGTCACCGGCCGCTTGCCCCGGCCGGGCACGCATGGCCAGTCGCCCGCGAGGCCGCCGCCTCTCGCGCGACGGGACCGGACACCGGCACGATGCCGGTGTCCGGTGCTCTGCCGGATCCCGGCACTCGGCCGGCGCCCGGCACACCCGCGGCACCGGGTGCCTCGGCGGTGCCCGGCCGTCCCGCCCGGCGCGGCATGCTGGGCCGGGTCGGCGCGTGGTTCGGTCTCACCGGCCGCACGTCCCTCGGACAGGCGCTGTTCGCGCGTACCGGCGGCCTCCTGTCGCCGGCTCTGGCCGACCGCCACGTCCTGCTGGTGGGCGCGGGATCGGTCGGTTCCTATCTCGCCGACGTGCTCGTGAGGTCCGGCGTAGGCCGGATGACCGTCGTGGACCCTGATCGCGTCGAAGCCGCCAACATCGGCCGCTCACTGTTCACCGCCCATGACATCGGCTCGCCGAAGGCCAACGCAACGGCTCGTCACCTGCGGAACGTCCACCCCGGCATCAGGACGCGGGCCTGGAAGGCGAGCGTCGATGACATCAAGCCGAAGCACTGGAGGAAGACGCTGCCGAACGTCGATCTGATCATCGCCGCGACCGACGACAACGCCGCCCAGCAGCGTCTCAACCATCTGGCCTACTGGTTCGGCAAGCCCGCCGTCTTCGTCGGGCTCTACGAGGGTGCGGCCGGCGGCGAGGTGGTCTTCTCCAGGCCGTCGCTGCCGTGTTGGGCGTGTTCGACCGGGGGTGTCCGCGAGACGCTGGGGAACCTGGGAATGCGGCCGCCCACGGATTACGGAACCGGCCGCAGCTTCGCGGTCCCCGGACTCCTGCCCGACATCCAGCATGTCTCCTCGTCCGGCGCGAAGATCGCCCTGGCGCTGCTCCACGACGATGCGCAGGACCGGATCACTCGCTTCTTGGCGAAACCCCTTGCGGAGCACCTGCCGATGGTGCTGATGGCCATGGAACCTGACCACTGGTTCTTCCCGAAGGTCATGGAAAACGTGCCCGGCCAGCATGCTTTCCAGAGCATCTGGGTGCGCACCGGACCACGCCCGGACTGTCCGGTCTGCGGTGACGAAGCCCGCCGCGTCGACCCGCTGGAGTACCACGGCGATGCCAAGGACTCGGCGACCACGGAACAGATGCAGCAGGCTCTCCGTGCCCGCCGGGCGGTCTCCGGCTCCGGCTCCCGGTAGTCGCCCGCCCCGCACACCCTGCCGACTTCACAGGCGCTGCCCGTGCCCCATCCCTCCCCAGGGCCGACCACGCAGGCGCCTGCGATCGAACGAATGAACACGGAGCACCCGGGAATCATGGGAGATGAACAGCTCAGACGCATGCGCGAGGCACGTCAGCGACGCCTGGACGAGCAGAACCAGGCACCCGCGAACCTCCGCCCCCGGACCGCGACGCACCTCCAGCCCGCGCCGCCGCGCCCCCGGCGTGCGCCTGATCAGCCCTCGAAGCCGCGTCCGGTCCCGAGGCGGAGTGCGCCGACATCACGGGGCGGCGGAGCGCCCGCGAACCGAACTCCCCGGTTCGGCACAGGCGAGCCCAGCCGTCTCGGTCACGCCGCCGCCCTCAGCGCACTGCTGTGGACCGTCCTGCTGACCACAGGCTGGCAGCTCCCTCTCGAACTCGCCGATGAAGTCCGCCTGTCCTGGCCATGGCCCGCCGAACTCGCCGCGCGGGAGGAGGCCGCACCCTGGTACCGCGACCTGGTCCAGTACGTGTTCCTCAGCGGGCCCGCCGTGGAGAAAAAGTGGTTGTACCCCGCGATCGCGGTGGCCGCGGCGTTCGCCCTGCGGTGGTCCAGAGCGCTGCCCGCCGCCTTCCACGCACTGCTGGGATGGTCGGCCGCTGTCTACGGCTTCGCCGCGCTGACAGCACTGGGACCGTCGGCGCTCAGGATGTGGCCGGTGACGGCCGTGATCGGCGGGCTCTCTCTGCTGATGCTGTTCCGACGCCCCAGGTGAGACGGCGGGGCCTTCGCGGGCTGCGACCGATCCGTTCGGCCGGAGCTCGTCCTCCACCGGCGGGACACGCGCCCCCTGGCGCTGACAGTCCACGACCGCTGACAGGCAACGGTATGAAGGACACCGTATGCCTGCCTTCTCGTGACCGGTGGTCAGCTCCAGCCGGCGAGATCGCCGACGAAGTCCGCGTACGAGCGGTTGGTGCCACGCGGGGACGGGATCAGCCGGTGCCGCAGCGCCTCGCGGGCGACCGTGGGGCCGTCGCTCTCCCGGAAGACCGGTGAGCCGAGCCCTCGCTTCAGCTCCTCCTTGGCGTCCTTGATTCGGCCGGTGTCCTTGTCGAGCAGACGGTCGGGGACCTTCCAGCGCGGGCGGACGTGAGGGAATGCGTCCGGAAAGAGCAGCAGCCAGCCCTCGCTCTCCCACGCGGCGAGCGCGATGGCCGACCGGAACTCCTGGCACTGGCGGGCGAACTCGTCGGTCAGTGCCGTACGGATGTGGTCGTACTGGGCGTCGGTGAAGCCGTCCAGGTCCTCGTGGACGACGAACCCGAGCAGGTCAGCGCGCGGGGCGTGGACCGAATGCGGTGCCCGCGCTGCTGCGCCCTCCGTCCTGTCCGCGCGCGGTCCGGTGCGGGGTGAACGGACACGGAGAGAAGGCTAGGCCGAGTCACTGACATCGGGCCCGGGATTCGGTGAGACCCTGCGTGTCCTCGGCTTCCACGACCAGCTCGACGCCCTCGGCTCGATCTTCGCGATCATCGGCGGGGCGAAGGAGAAACTGGCGGCAACGAGGGACAAGGCCGCGGCGAAGACACTGGTCGCCGTCACCGACCGCCGCATCATCATCACCCAGACGAAAGCGTTCCTCGAGCAGGGCGAGATCCGTCAGGAAATCCCGATCGACCGAGCGCGATACGTCCGAGCAGCGACACAGGACCAGAGTGAGTGCCTGGCGATCGACCTCATCACGCGCGACGAAAGCATCCGGTGGCTCTTCCGCGCCGACATCGACACCACTCAAGTGGACGCGCTCGCCGCCGTGCTCGCCGAGTCGATGACGATTCCGGACGAGGAGCGTGCCGAGCTTCTACGGCGGCGCCACGCCTCCATCGAGGCGGGCAAGAAGGGCGAGAGCACAGGCACGAGGTCCATGGAGCCGACTGGATCCGAGGCCACGAGAAGTGATGCCGGGTAGGCCTCGAGCCAACTGAACAGGATCGCCCCGACCGCACATACCTTGCGCCGTCGGTTCGGTGCGCTGCCGTCGTGGGCGTGGGGCCGGTTGTCACCGGCTCGGCGGCAGTCCGACGGGGCGCTCCGGGGAGACCGGTGCTTGCGTCTGCGGACGGGTGCCGGGCGGTCTGCTCGACGCGGTGTTCAGCACCGCCCACACGGTCTTGCCGGGGCCGGAGCGACGGTCGGTGACGCCCCAGTCGTCGGCCAGAGCTGCGACGAGGAGGAGGCCCCGGCCGGACTCGGCGTCGGGGGCCGTGGGGCTGGTGACGGCGGGCCGGCGTTCCGCGCGGGTGTCGGAGACCTCCAGGCGCAGCCGCCTGCAGTCCGTCTCGGCGGCCAGCCGGACGTGGAAGTCCCGTCCGGGGACGTGCCCGTGCCGTACGGCGTTGGCGCACAACTTCGCAGCGATCAGGGTCAGCGTCTCGTTGACGTGGCTGATGTAGGGGTGGCCCCAGGAGTCCAGGCACTGCGCGACGAACAGCCGGGCGAGGCGGGCGCCCCGTCGGGTCGACGTGAACGACATCGCGAACTCACGGGCCCCCGCGGCTCCGAGGGGAGGGAAAAGCGGTGTGTGCATGCGGTCAGCGTTGCGGCCGGGCCGGGCGTGTCACCAGGAGCGACGCCTGTACCGCCCCACCCTGTACACGGACGCGGGGTCGCGACGGGGAGCGGCGCGAGAGTGCTGCCGCACGCCGGGGTCAGCCCCGGTGGCACCGCTCCCGAAGCTCCGCGAGGACCGCCTTCTCACGGGAGTCGACGTCACCGTCCACGGTGGCCACGCGTTCCGCCGCGTCGAGAACGTCGCCGAGATCGCCCGGCTCGGCGTCCACGCGCTTCCACACCTCGGCGGGGTCGATGTCGACGACGTTCGCCAGCTTCTCGTCGACCACCTCGTGCCGCTCCCTGACCAGCCTCACGAGGTGCCGCATCAGCAGTGCTTCGTCATCGGCGATCTTGGTCTTCGCGTTCGTCCTGAGGACGAGCCACGCGACCCACAGCATCAACTGCGGGTGCCGGCTGCGCTCGCTCAGTCCCTCGGCGAGTTCGATCACCCGCGCCTCGTTCCGGAACACGGCCCGCGCGTGCCGGCCGGCGACGAGCGTGGTGTAGCGGTTCAGCAGGACGGCAAGGGGGACGCCGACCAGAGGGATGCCGATCTTGATGACGTTGCGCTGGAGGAGATGCTTCCCGACGACGGGGAGCGCCTTCCCGGCGGTGAGCACCGATCCCGAGTAGAACCGCTTGACCAACGGTCGCACCATGACCGGGATCGCTTTGGTCACGGTCTTGTTGGCCGCTTCCCCGCTCTTGATGGTGAAGGCCACGCGGATGAGCTTCCACAGGTCCTCGGGGTCGTGCACGTCGATCGGTACCCGGTAGAGGACGGAGATGTCGTAGGCCAGGCGGAGCTGGAGCTGGGAGATGAACGCGACGTCGACCATCACGGTCGCCACGGCCGCGGGGACGGTCGCGGGGGAGGCTCCCCCGGCGGTGCCGATGGTGGCGGCGACGGTTGCGGTGTACGCCCCGGCGGAGAGCCCGCCTTCGAGCGCGGCGTACCGGGACGCCATCTTGATCCGCTGATCCACGATGACGTCCGCAGGCACACCCTCGTAACGGTCCTGGAAGTACTGCCAGTCGACCTTCTCGGTGTACGCGTTCATGGCGTGAGCGGCGAGCTTGGTGAACCAGTTGCCCGACTTGATGTCGTCCGCGCTCAGACCCTTGACGAAGTCCTTGATCTCGGACTGTTCCTGCTCGACGACCTTCCGGTCGGCGGCGTCGTCGGCTTCGTCCGTACCGGTGTCGGCAGCGTGCGTCGGCGCGTCTGTCACGGCGCGTTCCCCCAGACTGTTCCGCGGCGGCCGAGCTGCGGGGCGCGGGCCCCGGCTTCCGTCTCCGCGCGATGCTTCGGCGAGCGGCACAACGGCCGCTCGATGTCCTCCCCTTGAGACCGAACCCTAGCGTCTCGTCGCGCGATCGGCGCCGCGTTGGGATAAGGGGGCGCGGGTGTGCAGGCGGGCGCGGTAAGCGCGAGGGCAGGCACGCGTGCGTGCTCGGTCCGCCGTCGTCAGATGGCCCCCGAGACCTTCGCCCCGAGCGCCGAAGCGCTCGACGCGGACCTCGTACCCCTGGCCATCGGTGATCTGCACCTGCCCTTCCTGAACGACGAGGAACACCCGTCGACCGGCGTCCGGCCACCGCGAGCACACCCGCCGGTGGAGCCGGATCGTCGACGGGGCGGACGGCTTCATGTCGTGGAAGGGCAGGTCACGTTCACGGACGCCCACACCGTTTTGCCAGGGCCGCCACGGCGGTCGGTGACGCCCCAGTCGTCGGCCAAGGCGGCGACGAGGAGGAGCCGGCCGGACTCGCCTTCGGGGTCCGTGGGAGCGGTGGCGGCGGGCAGGCGTTCCGCGCGGGTGTCGGAGACCTCCAGGCGCAGCCGCCGGTCGTCCGCCTCGGCGGCCAGCCGGACGTGGAAGTCCCGTCCGGGGACGTGCCCGTGCCGTACGGCGTTGGCGCACAACTCCGCAGCGATCAGGGTCAGCGTCTCGTTGACGTCGCTGTCGTAGGGGTGGCCCCAGGAGTCCAGACACTGCGCGACGATGAGCCGGGCGAAGCGGGCGCCGCGTGGGGTCGAGGTGAACGCCATGGCGAACTCGGTGGGGGAGACGGTACCGGGGGAGACCGGCCGGTGCTGCTGGGAGGAAGGACTGTGCATGCGGCCAGCGTGGAGGCGACGACCGGCGTGTCACCAGCAGCGACGCCTGTAGGGGAGAGGGCTGTACGGGGGGCGGAGTGCCGGTGTGGGGCTGGAACGGGAGGTGTCAACTCGGCCGACAGGCAACGCCGTTGTCCCTATGGGTGGCGAGGGACGGTTGGTGCACGACGGGGGTTCTGCACGGGGCCCCCGCATCGGGCAGCCGAGCGCGAACACCACATACCACGGCGTGAGGGGACGGCATGAGGGCGACCGCGCCAGCGGGCGGGACACCGGAACCCCGGCCGAGCACCACAGGGAACACAGGGGGAAGCCCCACTTCGGGGTCGGCACAGCAGAACGGGACCCCGGACGGTACCGCACCGCCCGCCCCCTTACCGCCCTCACCGACGCGACCTCCGGACGTGCCGCCTCCGTCTTCGGTGTCCACCGGCAGGGGCAGCGGGGGTGACGACGGTCTCCGGACGGTTCTCCCCGAAGTGCTCGGCGTGCCTGCCGACGCCTCCCGGCGTAAGAGGAGGCTGTGGTTGACGGTGGCGGCGGTGAGCGCTGTGCTGGGAGGACTGGGCGGGGCGCTGCTGGCCTACGTCATGACCGGGCCGAGCGTCACCAAGGAGAACACCTCAGCAAGGCGTACGACGCCTCCCAGCTGCCGTTCACGCTGTCGGTACAGCCCGAGCAGAGTGAGCCCCGGGAGTGGGCGATGGTGCTCGACCGGACGCTGACCGACGATGAGGCCCGGAAGATGAAGGCCAGTTCGGACGTCTTCTCCTACCTCGAGTCCCTGGGCGGCCGTCCGCTCGCCTACGCGCCGTTCCTGGAGCACGCTCCGCAGCGGTACAACGAGGCGCAAACCTCCAGTGGGCGCATGGAGTTCTCGGACACGTTCAAGATGACCGTGATGAGCACGCGCCAGTACGCGGTGACCATCAACGACTGGAAGGTCACCGACCTGACATGCCGGGAGAGCACCGCGCAGGCCGTCGTCGGCCTTCCGCCCCAAGGCGGGGTCGCCTACGAGGGCATCCGGCTCCACCTTCCGCCCCGCGCCGACGAACCGGTGCGGACCGACGACACCGAGGGACAGGGCGAGCCCGCTTCCTGCAGGGGCCGCGAGTCCGCGGTCAGTGGACGGTGTTACTTTCCGCGACATGACCGATCACGCGCTACGGCTGCTGCGGCAGGACCGCCGCCTGGCCGAACTGGCAGCCTTCCCCTTCGACTTCGACCTGGACCGCGCCGCCCACGGCCATGTCGAGGAGGTCCGCCTCGCCTCGGGCGGACCGCTGGAGACGGTGGCCGGGGACGACACCGGCGGCACGTACTTCGTGTGCGCGGACGGCTCGGTGCTCTACGCCGACTCGGAGGGCGCTGCGGGGATCATCGGCTCCAGTGTCGATGAGGCCCTGGAGGTCGTGATCGGGCTGCCCGGCTGGCGCGGCTACACACGTCTGTCGACGGACGACGGCGAGGAGAAGATCCTGGCGTGCGTCGCGGAGACCGAGGGCGAGATCCGTGAGCACTACGGAATCGACGAGGAGCGGGCCGAGCTCCGTGCGGCGCTGGGCTTCCCGGAATGCTCCCCGGTCGAGCTGGTGGGCAGACTACGTGCCGCCCTGCTGCGCACCGAACCGGACTTCGTCCTGCTCAATGCGGATGAGGGGTGCGCATACGACCGGTTGGGCCCGGCCGGTCCCCCGCTGTGGGAGCCCGTGCTCGCGGCGGGCCGCGCCGATCTCGCCCGCCTGCGGGAGGGCGGCCACACGGCATGGCGTGAAGTCGCCGAGGACCCGGTCCGGCGCCGGCTCACCCTGCGGGCCGCGCAGTTCGACCGCGCCGAGGGCGATCTGGAGCTGCTGCGGCATCTGCTGCGGCACGAGACACGGTCCTCGATGACGGACGAACTGCGGCTCGCGGCCGTGCTGGTGGGGCTCCACGGAGATACCGGAGATCTGCCGCTGCTGCTCGAGGTCCGGAAGACGGACTTCGACACGGCGTGCGGCCTGGGCGGTATGCCGGAACCGGGTGCGAGCGCGGACGAGTTGCGACAGTGGGCGCGGGAGCTCGACGAGTCGATGTTCGGGACGGACCCGTCGGACGAGCAGGTCTCCACATGGACCGACCTGGCGCGGGACCAGGGAATGACGGAACTCGCGCGGGTGACGCTGATCCGCGAACTCGACAGCATCGTCATGGACCAGAGCAGACTCCGCCGCCCTGAAGCGCCCCACACCCTGGCCACGGCTCCGCTGAGCGCGCTCGCCCAGGACTTCGAGGAACTCGGCGACCTTCCCCAGGCGCTGCGCGCCCAGCGCCTGTACGCCGCCCTTCAGGAGTCGGCATGGGACCGGGCCTCGGCCCGGCACACCCTCGCCCGCCGGGAACGGGAGGGGGGTCGGCTGCCGCAGGCGGTGGACAGCCTGGCCGCCGTGCGCGAGGCCCTGGCGACTCCGGGCGACGACTCACTGCGCTACTGGCAACGGGTCAACCTCGGCCGTTTCATCGCCGAGGAGCACTACCGGCTCACCCTCGCCCTGGCCGACGCGGGCCGCCCCGAGGAGGCCCGTGCCCTCCTCACCGCCGCCGACGCCGTACTCGGCGAGCTCTCGGACAACGCAGCCAAGGGCGTCCGCGAGCTCGCCGAGCGGACCGCTGCACGCGTGCGGGAGGTCGACTGAGGACGGGCACGGTGGGCGGCCGGCCCGCCGGGAAGCAGTGACTGCCGAGGCAGCCTCCTCGTCCGCTGCTCCGAGCGACGTACCACCGTCAGCGTGGCGGTCTCCGAGCTCGCCGACCGGGAGAACGACCGAACCACCGACGTGGAGTGGTGGTGAATCCGTGGGCGGGTCGACGGCGCCCCGCCCACGGGTGCGGACGAGGGCGGGCGGGAGCTCAATCCAGCAGGGGGCAGGTGAGGGGGAGGACGCGTTCGGGCAGTCGGCCGGTGAGGTGGGTGTCGGTGAGGGCGGCGTCGGTGAGGGCGGCGTCGGTGAGCCAGTCCGCTGCGGTCAGTCGGTCGATCAGGTCCCGCAGTTCGCCGGCGCCGACCGGGACCCGGTTGGTGAGGGCGTTCAGGGTGACGCCCCGGCCGCCGGGCCCGAGGCGTCCTGCTTCGTTCGTCCACGTGGCCAGCGTCACGGCGAGCAGCCGGGCGCCGGCGGGTGCCTTGGCCTTGCGGAGCTTCTTGTCCGAGACGACTCTCTGGGCCCAGCCGGAGAGCTTGGGCCGTGTCTTCCTGCCGAACGTGAACGGGCCCGTCCCGCCCTCGTCGGGCACCAGGGAGGGGACGGTGACCGGGGTGGGGTTCTCCGGCCGGGAGGCGAGCAGGTCGCCGACTGCGCCGGGGAGGGACAGCCAGCCGCAGCCGGTCAGCTGCTCGACCAGGTCCTCAGGGTCGGTCAGGCCCAGCGCGTTGACGTCCTGGCCGACAAGGTTGCCGGTGCGGGCCGTGCGCAGGGTCAGCATCAGCACCAGCGGCCGTGCTTCCGCTCCGGGCAGCGGTGTGTGGCCGGCCACGTGCGCGAGGACGGCGCGCGCGTACTCCCACTGCGCCGATACGCTCAGCAGGCGCGCCACGCCCGGTTCGTCGCCGTCCGGGACGCACGGTGCGGTGTTGGTGCTGGCGTCGGATGACGGTGGCGGCCTGCTCGGCGCGCTGGGCCTCCGGCCGCAGGGTGATGTCGCAACTGACATCGGACCAGGTGAGGAAGGCGCGGGCCTTGCGTTCCTGGAGATCGGCCAGCATCGCCAGGTCGGGCTCGGGGCGCTTCTGGTAGGCGCGGAAGAGGTCACCGAGTGCGGTGAGTTCGTCCCGCAGGGACAGGGGCCGCAGGTCGCGCGGAATGACACGTCGGCCGATCCTCGCCTCCGGCGGGCGGCGGCGCCGCGCGGGTACGGGGCGGGGTGCGGGTACGGGGAGGGGCGCCGGACATCCCGTCCGGGTGGTGACCTGCTGGTCGGAGAACTGCGGCCTGCCCGCGCCGGTGCCCGCCGCCGCGGGGGCCGGGCGGCCGGCGGTCCGGGGTGCGGACGGATGGGAGGTGGTCGCGGTCTGGGCCCCCGGAGTGGCGGCGGCACACTGTGACCAACACTCCAGGGCCTGCCACCAGCGTCCTGCCCGGTCGGTGATCACGGCCAGGACGATCGGTCCGCCGCACCGCCAGGGTTGTTCGGTACGCGCATGCCTGCCGGTGTCGGGGAGGTGGGCGCGGCAGCCGTCGGCCCGGCAGGCGCAGTCGGTGTCGGCTCTGGGGGCGGGGGTGGCGCGCAGGTGCGCCTTCAGGTGGGCCACCGCGGCCGTACGGCCTGCCGCCGCGGAGGGCAGACGCCGCTCGGCACACGCGGGTCGGCTGCACGAGACGCGCACCTCCGCGCTGCCTCGGCCGACGGGGTCCGGACGCACGGTCCACCGGCGCCCCGGCACCCGTTCGTCCAGCTCGCTCCCTGCGGCGGCCTGTGTCGTTCCGTTCTTCCTCCGTCTCCCGTGACCTGCGTGTCGCCGCCGCTCCCTGTTGTGCCGAGAGGTGTTCGGGCGGCGGGTCCACGGTATGCGGCACCCAGGAGAAGGGGGATGAAATAGCACAGGGTGAGGGCTTTCGGGTGACAACGCCGTCCGATTCGGTGAACCCGGGCTCGACGGCCGTCACGACGACGGAGACGGGCCTGAACCGGCCTTTCCGCGAGCGTACTCGAGCGGCTGGGGGGGACCGAGCTGTCGGTCGGCTGCCCTGGTAGATCGTGGTGCACAGCAGCGTGGCGCGGTCGTCCACCAGGGCGGCCCCGTAGCGCGTCTGGTCGCCTGCCGCCCGGCGGCAGTTGTTCGCGTCGGCGCCCGCCGGGGCGCGGTAGACGCCTGTGAGGTGCATGATCTGGTTGTACGGGACGGGTACCGGCTCGCGTCGGCAGGCCACGGCCGTCATCAGGGCGAGGGAGATCGAGTCGCCGGACTGCCGGCCGAGCATGCAGTAGTTGGCGTGGTAGACGCGGGTGAGGCAGAGCTTCGTGGTGTCGCCGGCGGTGGCGGACCGGTAGCTCCAGTGCGACTTGCCATAGCCTTGGGGCAGGCCGTGTTGATGGCGGTCACCTGGACCTGCGCCTGCTCGCCGGCGCAGGACACGGGGGCCGGCGGAGCACCGACGCTCCAGTCGACGCTGGTGGTGCCCCCGCGGCCCGTGTCGTGGACCGCCAGGCAGTCGCCGACCGAGATGGCCTCGAACGCCTCTTCGGTGGGATCCGGAGTGGGTGTCGACGGCTCGAGGCCGGACTCGTCAGCGCTCCACTCACCGGTGTCGGAGTCATCGGGGATGCGGTCGGTCGGCGAAGACGTGTACGGGTCCGGGCTGGAACTGGAGGGGAGCGAGTCGGCCAGCAAGTCCTTCAGTTCGCCCACATTGTTCAAGCCCAGCCAGCCCAGGATCGACAGCACGGATGCGATTCCGCCGATCAGTGCCCACACCTTGGCAGTGGAATGGTCACCGGTTGCGCCTGCCACCATGGCCTCCCGCGCCGAGACTCAGGCGATATCAGCCGTTTTGGCGCCGTCGAGAGTCCAACTCCCTTGTCCCGCCCGTGTTGACCCCCGCCAGGGTCCAGCACCCCACGGATCGCCGCCCGCCGGGGGCGGCTACGCCTTGCGGGCCAGCCCGGCGACGATGAGGTGCTGCCAGACGCTGAGCTCCGGCTGCGCGCCGTCGGCGCTCCAACGGTTGGCCGTCGTGTCGGGACGCCACAGGGGCGCGGGAACGATCCCGGGGTCGAGGATCTCCAGACCCTCCAGCAGGGAGGCGATCTCCTCGTCGGTGCGCCACCGGCCGCGGCCGAAGGTCTGCTGGAGGACCCGCTCGGCCTCCGCGGTCTCCGGGTTGTCGCCGGAACGGAAGTGGCTGACGAAGAAGTGGCTCCCGGACGGCACGTGGTCACGCCAGTGGCGGACGATCCCGGCCGGGTCCTCCTCGTCGTTGACGTGGTGGAGGACGGCGCTGAGGACGACGGCGACGGGGCGGTCGAAGTCGATCAGTTCCAGGGTGTCCGGGTGGGTGCGGACGCCATCGGGGTCGCGTACGTCGGCCCGGACGACCCGGGTCCGGTCGTTCTGCTCCAGCAGCGCGCAGCCGTGGACCAGCACCTGGGGGTCGTTGTCGACGTACACGATCCGGGACTCCGGGGCGTGCCGCTGCGCGACCTGGTGGACGTTGTCGGCGGTCGGCAGACCGCTGCCCAAGTCGATGAACTGCCGTACGTCGGTGGTCGTCACGATCTGCGTGATCGCCCGTGTCAGGGCCGCGCGGTTGGCGAAGGCGATGGCCACCGAGCCGGGGAGGTCGCGGAAGAACACGTCGCCGACCTCCCGGTCCACTGCGTAGTTGTCCTTGCCGCCGAGCAGGTAGTCGTAGACGCGGGCGATGCTCGGCCTGGTGGAGTCGATGGAGGGGCCTTCAACCGTCATGCCGGCCATTCTCCCCCGCGACGCCGCCCGCCTACCGGCGTTCCGGAATCCCCGGGCGGACGGATTCCGAGGTCGGGTCGGCCCCGGTCCACGACCGCGCGGGGAGGGTCGCCCCGACCGCCGGTTCGGTCGGCCGAGACGAGGGCGCCGCGGACGTCGGGGAACCCGGAAGCGCGCCGGTCCGCCACCGGCGGGGCGGGCGGGCGATGTCCGGCTTTCAGCCGTCCAGCTCAGCGCAGAGGGCGGTCACTTCCTCGTGGGCTGCCTCCGCTTCGGCGTCCTTCACGTCGAAGGACTGCAGGCGCATCCAGATGTTCTGGAAGGCCTTACCGAGAGCGTCGTAGCGGCTGTCCAGCCGGGCCGCGGACTGGCCCGGAGTAGGCGGAAACTGGGGAGCCATCCGGAGAGGCTGACCCGGCAGGAGGCACGTCGGTGGAGACGCCATGTCGAGCTGACGAAGATCGCGCTGTCCCAGCCCGAGACGGATCAGGTGCTGTTCGAGCCGCTCGGAGGTCTGCGACCCGTGGTGATCCACCGGGAGGAGTTCGAACAGGCGGTGGAGCCATTGGTTCGTCGTGCGCTCGTCCCTCTGGAGGAGTGCCTGCGTGATGTCGGCCTTGCTGCCGAGGACTTGGACGCCGTGCTGATGATCGGCGGAACTTCTCAGATCCCTTTGGTCAGGACCGAGGTCGAGCGCGTTCTCGGGGCAGCCGTGGTCGACTCGCGCTTGTGCAAACCGATGACGGCCGTCGCGAGGGGAGCCGCCATCACCGCTGCCGAGATCGACGGTCTGATCCCCGAGACGGCCATTTCGGTGGCCACGAGCCACGACCTCGGTCTGTCCTTCGAGGCGGGAGGCCGGAGAGGATTCGCCCCGCTCATCCCTCGGTACTCGACGCTTCCGGCACGGGGAACCCGTAGTGCCATGCCGGCGGTGCGCGGAGCGTCCAAGGTCGTCCTCGAGATCGTGGAAGGTGACGGAGAACGAGCCGCGGACGACGAGCGGACGTTTCCCCTGGCCCGGCTGGAACTCCCGGTACCGCAGCCGAATGCGGAGCCGTCGAGCAACGTGTTCGATGTCGACTATCACTACGACCGCAGCGGCATCCTGAAGGTGCACGCCACAGCACGTCACACGGGCACCGTCATGCTGGACGAGGAACTGGACTGCTTCGGCCCCGACGGGACGCCGATCGCACAAGGGGCGGACAGAGAACTGGAGCGGTTGCTGCGGCGCATCGACGAGCCCGCCCCACGCCCGGCCTCGTCCGCCCCGCCGGAAACGGGGGCATCGAGGACCGAGCCGGAGACGTGGGAGGAACCGGCGGGCGAGGGGGCTCCGGCACTGGTGGTCGACGGCCGCGGAATCATGACCGCAGGCCGTAGCGCCGCCTCTCCCCGGCCCCCGAGCATGCGGCTTCTTGGCTCGGCTCTGCACGAAATCCGACGTCGCTACGCACAGCACCATGTGGTGGCCGTGATCGGCACGGACCTCGTGGACCTCGTCGAGTACGACGAGCAGGAGCTGCTGGAACGGGCCGTCCAGGAAGGGCTGATCGTCACCGTTCCGTCGGCCTCTCCGCAGGCGGTGCTCAGCGTGGCGCAGCAGCTCAACGCTGTGGTCGTCTCCATGGACGACCTGCGCCGCCTGCGCCTTCCGTACCCGTGGGCCGCGGAGAAGGAGCGGTTCGTCAAGCTGGCGCGTGTGGAGCGCCACTGGGTGTTCACGTAGGCCGCACCGGGCGGGTGCCGAGCTCAGGATCGGCACCCGCGGCAGGCGGGCATGCCCCTGGTCCGAGCCGCTTTTCCGTCGGTGCCCGATGAACGGGGAACCCGCCTTCTCCTAATCGGGCTGCGCAAGGCGGTATGTGACGGGCCGGTCCTCCACTTTCACCAGCAGGCCCTCCTTCGCGAGGTCTCGGAGGATCCTCCGCGTGTGCTTGTCCTGCGGGTCGTGCCCCGCGTCGCGCAGTGCGCGACGCCCGCGTTCGGTGTCCCAGAGGCCGCCGTAACTTCGCACGGCCTTCTCGAGGTCGGCGCGCTGCTGCCGGCCGGTACGGTCAACGCTCCGCTCCCTGTGCCTGCTCGCCGACGGCGATGGCGTGCGCCTTCCTCGTGTGGTTGGCGATGCACGGGGCGTTCGTCGTGTTCGGTGCCTTCACCGAGCCGCCGTGAGAGCACAGGAACCGGCCGCCACGGCCTTCCGGCCATGCGGCCTGCTACCCCCGAACCGCGGCCGCCGTCGCGTCTTCCTCCGTCCCGAAGCCCGGCAAGGGCCCGGTGAGGTCCGGCTCGCCGAACTCCGCGCGCAGTGCCTGGAAAGCGATCACCTTGTCCTCGCCGAACCGGCGGACATGGGCGGCGTACTCGTCGGGGGAGAGGAACGTTGACGGCCGGGACTTGGTGTGGAACTTGTCCGAGTACATCACCAGCCTCTCCTCCTGCGTCACCGCCAGATAGTCGGCGGGAGGGAGAGGCAGTCCCTGGCGCACGATGTCGTGCCGCGTGAGTCCCACTCCGGTGTGGTGGGAGCAGAAGCGGCGGAGGGTCTCGTGGAAGCCCTCCGCCTCGAGGATCTCGTGGCCGAGCAGTCCGTGCCGGACGTAGTTCCCGTGGTCAAGCCGCCCGTCGTCGCCATAGAGGCGGTAGACCCCGATGTCGTGAAGGAGGCAGCCGGCGCGGACCAGTTCGGCGTCGAGATGAGCCAGGTGGGGCGCGGAGAGGAGCTGCTCAGCGATCCCCCAGACGATCTCGCAGTGCGTGTGCACGAGCGTGAACGCCTCGGCGGTGGGCGCGTGCTTCTCGTGCAGCGCCTGGATCTCTGCGGGGCTCGGAATCCTCACCGGAGGAGCGTAACAACGCCCCAACCCGCCGAAGTCGGCCAGTTCCCACGCCACCGGATTTCACGCGATCGGGTGGGGCTCAGGAGAATGGGCACGGGTCGGCTTCGCGGGCCGTTCGAGCTGGTGACGGGGGATTCTCGTCCATCGACATCACGGCAGCGGAGCACACTATGGGCCTGCACTTCCACCGCAACCCCGACGGCACGACGACCGGGCGCAACGAGGCCAACGGCTTCACCGTGACTCATGCGGAAGAAGAAGAGGTGAAGCGGCAGTTGTACGAGGACGCCGGGTGGGAGTACTCGCCTCCACCGCCTCCGGTTCCGTCCGGGTTCCATCGGTTCTGTCTGGTGCACGAGGAGTTCCGGGCCTCCGGGTTCGGGGACGAGAGGTATGCGGGGCTGCGGGCACGTCCGCCGGAGGGGTGTGTGCCGGTCGACCGGGGTGACTTCGCCCTGGAGTGCGAGCGGCCGGGGAAGACGCTCATGGACGCGGTCGCCGGGACCGTCGCGGAGGTTCGCCGGGAGCACGGGCTGGTGATGAACAGCCTGGGTGTCGAGAAGCCCCAGGAATGGTTCGACGCGGACAACAAGGACGGATACGCGGCGAAGACCGTCGCGCACTTGGTGCTGATGGCCGCTGATCGCGCCCGACTGCTCGGGTACGGGCGCAAGGACGTGGTCCGGCTACTCGATGCCACGGGGATCGAGTAGCCGGTGGGGCGGGTCAGCAGGCCGGAGGGGCGGGCCAGCAGGAGAGAGCCGTGATGGGTGTGGTGCTCCTCAGGCCGGGGCGGCCGGCCCCGGGACGTACTCCGGATCCACCTGCCCCGCCAGATCCTCCCCCGTCCGCGCATCCGCCCAGGCCCGGACGTTGCGCAGGTGGAGCTCGACCGCGTGGCGGTGGAGGCGGTCCCAGTCGCGGGGGTGGGAATCGACCGCCTCGCGCAGGACGCCGAGGGCGTGACGGTTGTGCGGCTCCAACGACGCCAGGGCATCCGGCCCGGGCGCCGTGCGGCCCTGCTCGGCCGCGCGCACCCAGGGGGACTGCTCCAGGTGGGTCAGGAGGTCGTCGCCCACCTGCTCCTTGAGGAAGAGAAGGTCGTCCTCGCCGGTCACCTTGTTGCCGACAACCGCGATGCGGATGCCGAACTGTTCGGCGTGGTCGCGGTACTGGCGGTACACCGAGACGCCCTTGCGGGTGGGTTCCGCCACCAGGAACGTCATGTCGAAGCGGGTGAACAGGCCTGACGCGAAGGCGTCCGCGCCCGCCGTCATGTCGACCACGACGTACTCGCCGGGGCCGTCCAGCAGGTGGCCGAGGTACAGCTCCACCGCACCCAGTTTGGAGTGGTAGCAGGCCACGCCCAGGTCCGACTCGTCGAACTCGCCCGTCACCATCAGGGGGACGCCGCCCGCCCGGCCGACGTGCCGCGCGTGCAGTTCGTCGTCGCCGAGCGGACGCAGGAGACGGGACCCGCGGCCCGGCGGCGTCGTCTTGATCATCGCCTCGGCGGAGGGGATGCGGGGGTTGTCGCCCCGCAGGAAGTCCTTGATCTCGGGCAGGTGCGCGCCCAGGGGAGGGGCGGACTCCTCCACCCCGCCGAGCGCCTCGGCCAGGTGCTGGTTGATGTCGCCGTCGATGGCCAGGACCGGTGCGCCGGAGCGTGCCAGGTGGCGGGAGAAGAGCGCGGACAGCGTGGTCTTGCCGCTGCCACCCTTGCCGACGAACGCGACCCTCACGGCTGTCCCACCCTTTTGAAAATGGATGTCATGTGGATAGGTTTAAGGAGTGGTCCGCACCCGTGTCAAATCTCCTGCTCCGTATGGGATTTCGGGCATCCCTGGCCCCGGTCACCCGGTTGACCGGCGTGTTCCGCTTGATGCATATGCTGTGCAAGTGCGTCATCCGAGCATCAAGGCCCGCCTCCGGTTCCTCGCCGCCCTCGTCCTCGCGCCGTGTCTGGCGGGCTGTTTCGTGTCCCCCGGCGGGGAGTCGTCGTCTCAGGGCGGGCCGTCGGGGGCGCGACTGCGCGTCGCCCTCGCCTTCCCGCCCGCCGAGAACCTCTCGCCGTACGGGGCCGATGCCACACTGCTCAGCCGCCTCGGCGTCACCGAAGGGCTCACCGCCCTGGACGCCAACAGCGCCGCGGTTCCCGCGCTCGCCCGGTCCTGGCGCCGGGAGGACGACCGCACCTGGCGGTTCACCCTGCGCGAGGCCACCTTCCAGGACGGCACGGACGTCACCCCCGCCGCCGTGGCCGCCGCGCTCACCCACGCCACCGAGGCCGAGCCCGCCCCCGCCGCCCTCGCGGGCGTCACCCTCGACGCGCAGGCCGACGGCGAGCGCGGCATCCGCATCACCACCCGCGAGCCCGACCCCGTCCTGCCCATGCGCCTGGCCGGTCCGAGCCTGGCGATCCTCGCCCCGAAGGCGTACCGGAAGAAGGGCAACCCCACCCCGGTCGGCACCGCCACCGGGCCCTTCGAGATCACCGAGGTCGACGGCGGCGGCTCCGCCACCCTCGACCGCTACGACGACTACTGGGACGGCCTCGCCCACGCCACCGGCATCGACGTGCGCTTCGTCAAGGACGGCACCGCCCGCGCCAACGCCGTCCGCACCGGCGACGTCGACATCGCCGAGGCCATCCCCGCCGCCCAGGCCGCCACCCTCGACAAGGCGACGCTCAGGGAAGCCGGCACCACCCGGACCACCAGCCTGCAGCTCAACACGGAGTCCGGGCCTTTCAAGGACCCGGAGATGCGCGCCGCCGCCCGCGCGGCGATCGCGCCCTCCGCCCTCGTCAAGGGCGTCTTCGAGGGGTACGCCGACCCGGGCGCCGGAATCTTCGGACCCGCCGTCACCTGGGCGGAGAGCAAGCAGGTGAAGCCGGCCGGCCGTGCCGAGCCCGCCCGGCCCGACGGCACCTCGATCACCCTGGCCACCTACGACAACCGGCCCGAGCTCCCCGAGGTCGCCCAGGTCGTGCAACAGCAGCTCGGGAAGGCCGGATTCACGGTGAAGCTGGAGGTGCGCGAGTACTCACGGCTGGAGAGCGACGCCCTCGCCGGGAAGTTCGACGCGTTCATCGGCGCCCGCAACAGCCTCCTGGACACCGGCGACCCCGTCGGAGTCCTCGGCAGCGACTACACCTGCGACGGCGGCTACAACCTGGCCCGGTTGTGCGACGAGAAGACCGATCGGGCCGTCGCCGAGGCCGTCGGGACCGACGGCACCGGAGAGCGGCAGGACGCCGCCATGGCCGCCGAGGCGGCGATCCTCGGCACGGACGCGGTCGTGCCGCTGGCCCACCAGCGGATCATCGTCGGCGTCTCGGCCAAGGTGCGGGGCGTGCTGCTCGACCCGTACGAGCGGACCCTGGTCGGCACCGGAACGCGTCGCTGACCGGCCCGTTCAGGCGGGCAGCTTCATGTCGATCACGCAGCTGATCTCGACGAGCTGCCCGGGAAACGTCAGTTCGGTGACGCCCAGGGCCGTGCTGACCGGGCGGTGGGCGCCGAAGTACGCCCGGTTCGCCTTCCCCACGACCTCGGCGTTGCGCACCAGGTCCACCGCGTACAGCGTCTGGGACACGATCTGGTTGCGCGTCGCGCCGTAGTGGGCCAGGACCCTGTCGAGGTTGGCGTAGGTCAGATCCAGTTGGGCGGTGACGTCGTCCTCGGGGCGGAAGCCGCCGGCCTCGTCGAACGCGAGCTGCCCGGAGACATGGATCAGATCGCCGGACCTGATCGCCTGCGCGTAGCCGAAGTGGCTCTCGGCCGGGATGCCGTGGTCGTAGACGTCGATGGTGGTCACAGTCGGTGTCCTTCCGTCGAGCGCGAACTCGCGCTCTCTTGCGGTTACTGGGAAACCGTAGGAGAGTGACCGCCGACCTGGAAGAACGCACTTCTCGGTAACGGGGGAACCAGATGGTGACCAAGCAGTTGAGGGACCTGCCGGAGAACGCGGACCTGCGGCGGGCGGACTCCCTGGCGCGGGAGATCTTCTCCGACGTGGCCAACAAATGGGCGCTTCTGATCATCGAGGCCCTCGGCGAACGCACCCTGCGCTTCAGTGAAGTACGCGACGAGGTCGAGGGCGTCAGCCACAAGATGCTGACCCAGAACCTGCGGATGCTGGAGCGCAACGGCCTGGTCGACCGGAAGGTGCACCCCACCGTGCCGCCCAGGGTCGAGTACACCCTGACCGAGCCGGGCCGGGCCCTGCGCGCCACGGTCGACGCGATGTGCGGCTGGACCCACCGGTACCTCGGTCACATCGAGGGGGCGCGCGGGCGGTTCGACGACTGACCGCTCCCGCCCCGCCCGCCGTCAGCCGGCGACGAGTTCCCGCACCTGGCGGGGCGCCACCGGCTCCTCGACGCGCGAGGTCCGGTACAGCCACAGCACGTCACGCCCGAACGACCAGACCAGCAGGCCCAGCGCCAGGGCCGCCACGCCGAAGTTGCCCGCGTACGGCAGCAGATCAGCGCCGGCGACCAGCAGGAGCACACCCTGGAGCGCGGCGACCGTCTTGCGGGCCGTGCTCGGCGGGAGCGCGGCGGTCAGCCAGGGCCACACCCGCGCCGCGGCGACGAAGACGTACCGCATGCCGCCGATCAGCAGTACCCACGGGCCCAGTTGCATCGACACGTACACGCTCAGCACCAGGATCAGGAACGCGTCGACCTCCATGTCGAAGCGCGCGCCCAGCGGCGTCGAAGTGCCGGTGCGGCGGGCGACCTTGCCGTCGACGCCGTCGAGGATCAGCGCCACCGCCGTCATACCGACGAGCAGCGACACGGGCGGCGAGCTCTGGAAGGAGTCGGCCACCAGCGCCGTGACCCCGCCGACGAGGGTGGCCCGGCCGAGGGTGACACGGTTCGCAGCGCCGAACGAGCGCAGCCGGGAACGGTGCAGGGCCCGCGAGAGCACCGCCCAAGTGGCGATCGCGAACGCGAGGCCCGTGAGCCAGCCCGCCGGCCCCATCCCGATCGCCGTGCCGATCAGGGCCAGCAGCAGGACCTGCACTCCCGCCCCCAGGGCGGTCTCCTGCTGGAGCCTCGCGTCGTACGTGTTGTTCAGGGCCACCGAACACCCTCCGGCCGTGTGACAGAGTCGATCAACGCCGCTACCTTGTGCGCGGCCTGTGCACCCCTCGGTACGCAAGCAGCTTCCCGATCGTTCAGGAGGACTTCGATGAAGCACACCGCACGGGCGTTCTGGATCGACTCGCCTGGGCGAGGCGGGATCCGGGACGTCACCCTGCCGGCGCCCGGCGAGGGCGAGGTGCTGGTCCGTACGCTGTTCTCCGGCGTGAGCCGCGGCACCGAGACACTCGTCTTCCGCGGCGGCGTGCCCGTCAGCCAGCACACCGCCATGCGCGCACCGTTCCAGGAGGGCGACTTCCCGGCCCCGGTGAAGTACGGCTACCTCAACGTCGGCGTGGTGGAGGAAGGGCCCCGGGAACTCACCGGCCGCACCGTGTTCTGCCTCTACCCGCACCAGACGCGCTACGTCGTGCCGGCCACCGCGGTCACCCCCGTCCCGGACACCGTGCCCGCCGAACGGGCCGTGCTCGCCGGGACCGTGGAGACCGCCGTCAACGCCCTGTGGGACGCCGCGCCCCTGGTCGGCGACCGGATCGCCGTGGTCGGGGGCGGCATGGTCGGCTGCTCGGTGGCCGCCCTCCTCGCCCGGTTCCCCGGCGTCCGCGTCCAGCTCGTCGACGCCGACCCGTCCCGCGCGAAGATCGCCGAGGCGCTCGGTGTCGGCTTCGCCACCCCGCAGGAGGCCGACGGGGACCGCGACCTGGTCGTGCACGCCAGCGCCACGGAAGCGGGCCTCGCCAGGTCCCTGGAACTCCTCACGGCCGAGGGGACCGTCCTCGAACTCAGCTGGTACGGCGACCGGCAGGTCAGCCTCCCGCTCGGTGAGGCCTTCCACTCCCGGCGGCTCGTCATCCGCAGCAGCCAGGTCGGCACCGTCTCCCCGGCCCGCCCCAACCGCACCTACGCCGACCGGCTCGCGGTCGCCCTGGACCTGCTCGCCGACCCCGCGCTCGACGCCCTCATCACGGGCGAGTCCCCCTTCGAGGACCTGCCGGACGTGCTGCCCAAGCTGGTCTCCGGCGAAGTCCCCGCGCTGTGCCACCGCGTCCGTTACGACGAGAGCGATTGACGCATCGGCTGACGATTCGTTCCATCCGGTACGAGTTCGCCACGACAAGAGCGCCTGACCTGAGAAAAGACGTACGGACGGCTGAACAGGGGAAGGCAACGAGCCGTACTACTCGGCATCCCCGGCACCGAGAGCGGGGGAGCAGACGCGCCGCACCTGGAGGGTCGTCCGTTGTTCAGCATCACCGTCCGCGATCACATCATGATCGCCCACAGCTTCCGTGGCGACGTCTTCGGACCGGCCCAGCGCCTGCACGGGGCCACGTTCCTCGTGGACGCCACGTTCCGGCGCGAGCAGCTGGACGAGGACAACATCGTCGTCGACATCGGGCTGGCCACCCAGGAACTGGGCGCGGTCGTCAGCGAGCTGAACTACCGCAACCTCGACAACGAGCCCGACTTCGCCGGAGTCAACACCTCCACGGAGTTCCTCGCCAAGGTCATCGCCGACCGGCTCGCCGAGCGCATCCACAAGGGGGCGCTGGGCGAGGGGGCCAAGGGCATCGCGGGCCTCACCGTCACGCTGCACGAGTCGCACATCGCCTGGGCGAGTTACGAGCGTGCGTTGTGACCGACACGACCATCGAGCGGCCCGAACACATGGGTCCGGCGCCGGCGCGGCTGAATTATGTTCCCGTGCAGCACGCTTCCCTGAAGAACGCCGAGATCATTCCCATGTCCCTGCGCACCGTGCACTTCGTGCTGCCGGGCGGCGTCGACGACCCGGCGGCGCCCAGCGGCGGCAACGCCTACGACCGGCGGGTGTGCCTGGACCTGCCCGGCTTCGGCTGGCAGGTGACCAAGCACGCCGTGGCCGGTGACTGGCCCCGGCCGGGGGCCGACGCCCGCACGGAACTCGCCCGCACCCTGAGCGCGTTGCCCGACGGGGCCGCCGTCCTGCTCGACGGGCTGGTGGCCTGCGGTGTGCCGGAGATCGTGGTGCCCGAGGCGGAACGGCTGCGCATGGCCGTCCTCGTCCACCTCCCGCTCGGCGACGAGACGGGACTGGACGCGGCGGTGGCGGCCGAACTGGACGCCAAGGAGCGGACGGTGCTGCGGGCGGTGCCTGCGGTGATCGGCACCAGCGACTGGGCGGTCCGCCGCCTGGTCTCCCACCACGGCCTGCCGCCCGAGCGGGTCCACGTCGCGGCCCCCGGCGCCGACATCGCGCCGCTCGCCCCAGGCACCGACGGTGTGTCGCGCCTGCTGTGCGTGGCCGCCGTGACCCCGCGCAAGGGCCAGCACCGGCTGGTGGAGGCGCTGGCCGCGATCCGCGAACTGCCCTGGAGCTGCGTGTGCGTCGGCGCGCTCACCCAGGACCCGGAGTACGTCGCCCATCTTCGGTCCCTCATCGCCCGGCACGGCCTGCAGGACCGGCTGGAGCTGGCCGGACCGAAATCCGGCCCCGCGCTCGACGCCAGCTACGCAACCGCCGACCTGATGGTCCTCACCTCCTACGCCGAGACGTACGGCATGGCGGTGACCGAGGCCCTGGCACGCGGCATCCCGGTCATGGCAACGGACGTCGGCGGCCTGCCGGAGGCGGTCGGCCGCGCGCCCGACGGCGGCGTCCCCGGCATTCTCGTCCCGCCGGAGAACCCCGCCGCCCTCGCCGCCGAACTGCGCGGCTGGTTCGGCGAGGCGGACGTGCGGCGCCGGCTGAAGGCCGCCGCCCGCAGCCGCCGCGCCGCCCTCGACGGCTGGGCGACGACCGCACAGAGCCTGGCGGCGGTACTGCGCCGACTCCCGACCGAACCCCGGAGGTCAGCATGACGAACCCGGCGACGACCACCCAGCAGAGCGGGGCGATTCCGGCTCAGCCCGGGCCGAGGGAGGTCACGGCAGTGACGGACGGCATGACTCCGGGCCTGGGCTCCAGCGTCGAATTCGGCCCGGGGCAGGCCTCCGGGGGCGTCATCCCCGGTGCCGGCCCCAGCGGCAAGCCCGGTTCGCGGCCGACGGTCAAGCTGCGTGAGGCGGGCCCGGACGATCCGCCCCGCTACGCCCCCGAGTGGCTGGAGCTGCGGGAGTCGGCCGATGCCGCCGCGCGGGCGCACGACCTGCTCGACCCGCTGCGGATCCGGCTCGCCAACCTGCCGGGCCGGTCGGGCGTCGTCATCCACGACCTGGGCTGCGGCACCGGCTCGATGGGCCGCTGGCTCGCGCCCCGCCTGGACGGCGCCCAGCACTGGGTCCTGCACGACCGCGACCCCTACCTGCTGCACTTCGCCGCCGTCGCCTCCCCGCGCTCGGCCGCCGACGGCAGCCGGGTCTCCGTGGAGACACGGCGCGGTGACATCGCCCGTCTCACCCCGGACGCCCTGCAGGGCGCGTCCCTGGTCACGGCGTCCGCCCTGCTGGACGTCCTCACTCGCGAGGAGATCGGCACCTTCGCCGCCGCGTGCGCCGGAGCCGGCTGCCCCGCCCTGCTGACCCTGTCCGTCGCCGGGCGCGTGGAACTGACCCCGTCGCACCCGCTGGACGCGGAGCTCACCCAGGCGTTCAACGACCACCAGCGCCGCGACGGCCTGCTCGGCCCCGACGCGGTCACGGCGGCGGCCGAGGCGTTCTCCGAGCAGGGCGCGACCGTACGGCTGCACCCGAGCCCCTGGCGCCTCGGGCCCGAGCAGGCCGCGCTCACCGAGCAGTGGCTGCGCGGCTGGGTCGGCGCCGCCGTCGAGGAGCGCCCCGAGCTGCGGGCCGAAGCCGACGTCTACCTGAGCAAGCGACTGGCGGAACTGGCCGCGGGCGAGCTGCGCGTCACCGTCCACCACGTCGACCTCCTGGCCCTGTCCCGCCCGGTGGACGGAGCGTCATGACCCCCCAGGCGACGGGAACGCGCCCGCGCACAACGCCCACCGGGAGCCGTCCCGCGACCGGCGGCGGCACCTGTGTGGTGCCGGTGCCCGGAGCGGCGGGCACGGCCCGGTCGGACACGGCCGTGCCGCGCCCGGCCGTGGGTGACACAAGCGCCCCCGCCGCCTCGAACCCGCCCGGCCCGGCCCGGCCGGCCGAGGTCCCGTCGCCGGCCACCGGCCCGGACGGGACCGGCCCGAACACAACCGGCCCGGATGCCGCGGGCCCGGGTGTCGCCGTCCTGGACGGCACCGACACAGCCGGAACCGGCCCGACCGGCGCCGGCCTGGACGGCACGGGCCCGGAGGCCACCGGCCCGACCAGCGCCGGTCCGATCGGTACCGGCACAGACGGCACCGGCACGGGCGGTGCCGTCACCCCTTCCCGCGGCCCCATCCGTACCGCCCTCGCCCGGCTCGGCACCCCCGCGGTCCGTACGCATCTCGGCACCATCGCCGGGGTCGCCATCCTGGCGGTGCTGTTCTGGCGGCTCGGTACCGGTGTGTTCCTGGACGGGCTGCGGCGGATCGACGCCGTGTCGCTGCTGCTCGCGCTCGGCATCGGGCTCGTCACCACCGTGTTCAGCGCGTGGCGGTGGGCGATCGTCGCCCGGGGGCTCAGGATCCGGCTGCCGTTCGGGCCGGCCGTCGCCGACTACTACCGTGCGCTGTTCCTGAACGCGGCCCTGCCCGGCGGCGTCCTCGGCGATGTGCACCGGGCCGTGCGGCACGGGCAGAGCGAGGGTGATCTGCGCCGGGGCGTGAAGGCCGTCGTCCTCGAACGGACCGCCGGGCAGGTCGCGTTGTTCGCGGTCGGCGCCGTCGTCCTGCTGGTCATGCCGTCCCCGGTGCTGTCCGAGGCCCGGCACATCGCCCCGCTCGCGGCCCTGGCCGCCCTGGGCGCGCTCGCCGTCGTCCTCGCCCTGCGCATGAACCGCCCGGCGCCCTCTCCCCGGGGCCGCAGGCTGCGCGCGGTCCTCGCCGAGGCCCGCGAAGGGCTGCTGTCGCGCCGGAACGGGCCCGGGGTGGTTGTCTCCTCCGTGGTGGTGCTGGCAGGTTACGTCGCGATGTTCGTACTCGCCGCCCGGGTCGCCGGGACCGCCGCCTCCGTGGCCGTCCTGCTGCCCCTCGCCGTCCTCGCCCTGCTGGCGATGGGCCTGCCGCTGAACGTCGGCGGCTGGGGGCCCCGGGAGGGCGTCACCGCCTGGGCGTTCGGCGCCGCGGGCCTGGGCGCGGGCCGGGGACTGGCCGTGGCGGTCGTCTACGGGGTGCTCAGCCTCGTGGCCAGCCTGCCCGGCCTGATCGTGCTCGTCGCGCGCTGGTACGCGGGCCTGCGGGCCGGGCCCCGGGCAACCGCGCAGGCCCCGGAACCCGCTCCCGGGCCGCAGGGTGACTACGCGTCGGAGGTCAGCATCGAGAAATACGCCCCGAAGGAATCCGCCAAGCTCGCCAGCAGTTCCTTCCCCTTTTCCGCCGAACCCAGCGAAGGGCGACCGATGACACCGGAATCGGTATAGCCGGACATGCCGAGGGTGAGCAGATGACGCCGGTCGTCAGCGACGAAATCAGCTTTCTCATAACCAGGTCGGAGCATTTCAGGATGAGCGTGCAGAAGGATGGAGGTCTCGATTTCCCCCGCGTGCATGTCGGTGAGCAGCGAGGTGACCACCCCCGCCCGCTCGCGCGCCGCCTCCCAGTCCTCCGCGGCCGGGAAGAGCGCCATCCGCTCGCCGCGTGCGGAGGACTCCTGAACCACGTTGCCCAGTACGTAGTTGCCGCCGTGCCCGTTGACCACCACCAGGGTGTCGACCCCGGACCGGCGCAGCGAAGCCGCAATGTCCCGTACCACCGCATGAAGGGTCACCGAGGAGATGCTGACGGTCCCCGGCCAGGCCGCGTGCTCGTGCGAGCACGAGATCGTCACCGGAGGAAGGAGGTGCACCGGGTACGCGCCGGCTATCTCCCGCGCGACGGCACAGGCGACGAGCGTGTCGGTCGCCAGCGGAAGGTACGGACCGTGCTGCTCGAAGCTCCCCACGGGAAGCACCGCGACCTGCCGTGAGACACCGGCGCCCCGCGTCCGTACGTCTTCCGTGGTGTCCGCCGGCACCAGATCACTCATAACGTCACGGCCTTTCGTCTCTGCTTAGGAACTCGAGAATCATGACAGACAACATTGGCGTACTCGGCAAGAAGGCACCGCAGCGGACCGGCGTGGAACGCGTCGTGAATGCCCCCTTGCCCACTGTGTACGGGAAATTCCAGGCGATCGGCTACATGGACCACGACCGCGGCGACGAACAGGTCGCGCTGGTCTATGGCGAGATCGGCACGGACGACGTCCTCATCCGACTGCACTCGGAGTGCCTGACGGGCGACGCCTTCGGCTCCCAGCACTGCGAGTGCGGCGACCAGCTCGACGCCGCCCTGCGCGCGGTCGTCACCGAGGGCGCGGGCGTCGTGGTCTACCTCAGAGGGCATGAAGGCCGCGGCATCGGCCTGCTCGCCAAGCTGCGCGCGATGGCCCTGCAGGCCGAGGGTCTCGACACCGTCGAGGCCAACCTCGCCCTGGGCCTGCCGGTCGACGCCCGCGACTACGGTGTCGCCGCCCGGATCCTGGAGGACCTCGGCGTGCGGTCGGTGCGCCTGATGTCCAACAACCCGCGCAAGCGCGAGGCGCTGGTGGACCACGGCATCGAGGTCGCCGAGCAGGTCCCGCTGCTGATCCCGCCGTGCGAGAACAACATCACCTACCTGCGTACCAAGCGGGAGCGCCTCGACCACCACCTGCCGCACCTGGACGCGGTGGTCAGCTCCTCCTGACCACCTCGGCCGGTCCGGGTTCCCCGACGTGACCTGGGCGAATCCGTACGCGACCCGCAGGCGGGCCGCGTACGCTTCGTGGACGTCCGCCCCAGAAGCGCCGGCCCGCAGCGGCCGACGCCTCACGCCGGAGGCCCACCTGGTATGACCGAGCTCCATCTGTGGCTGCGCCACGAGGCCCGAACGACCGAGCGACGCACTCCGATCGTGCCCGACGACGCCCGGCGGCTCGTCGGGAACGGAGTGGTACTGACCGTCGAGGAGTCCCCGCAGCGGATCTTCCCGATCGAGGAGTACGAGGCGGCCGGCTGCCGGGTCGCCCGCGCGGGCTCCTGGGCGACGGCGGCGCCGCGGGACGCCGTCGTGCTCGGCCTGAAGGAACTGCCCGGGGAACCCTCCGGACTGACGCACCGGCACATCTTCTTCGGCCACGCCTACAAAGGGCAGCCGGGAGCGGCGGAGCTGCTGGGCCGGTTCGCCGCCGGGGGCGGGGCGCTGTTCGACCTGGAGTACCTGGTGGACGACAGCGGGCGGCGCCTCGCGGCCTTCGGCTTCTGGGCGGGCTATCTCGGCGCCGCCCTGGCCGTGCTCCGGCACCGGGGGCGGCTGCGGGCCCCGCTGACGCCGACCACCAAGGAGGAACTGGACGCGACGCTGGAACCCGCCGCCCACGACGCCGGGTTCACCGGCCTCGTCATCGGCGCCCTGGGCCGCAGCGGCCGGGGCGCCCGCGCGGCCTTCGCCACCGCCGGCGTCGACCCGACCTGCTGGGACCTCGCCGAGACCCGGGACCTGGACCGCCCCGCGCTGCTGGGGCACGACGTGATGGTGAACGCGGTGCTCGCCACCACCCCCGTCCCGCCCTTCCTCCGCGAGCAGGACCTCGACACCCCCGGCCGCCGCCTGCGCACCCTGTGCGACGTGACCTGCGACGTCGGTTCCCCGCTCAACGTCCTTCCGGTGTACGACGAGACCACCGACTGGGACGAGCCGGTCCGCCGGCTGTGCGACGAGCCGCCGCTCGACCTCATCGCCATCGACAACCTGCCCTCCCTGCTGCCCCGGGAGTCCAGCGCCGACTTCTCGGCCGCCCTGCTGCCCCACCTGCTCGACTTCGGTGTCTCCGGGGCCTGGGGGCGCTGCCTGGAGCGGTTCCGTGAAGCGTCCCGTGCACACGGCCTCGACAAGGGGGAGCCCCATGGCGAATGAACCGGCGGCGGCGAGCGGCACCGTCCACTGGATCGGCGCCGGACTGTCCACGGGCAGCGGTCTCGCCGCGCTGTGCGGCACCGCCGGGCGCGTCCGGCTCTGGCACCGCACCGAGGCCCGTGCCGCGGACGCCCTCGGCCGGCTGGGCCTCACCGGGCGGGCCGAGCCCCGCGCGTACACGCTGCCCGCGCTCGCCTCCGAACTCGCGCCGGGCGACGTCGTCGTGTCGATGCTGCCCGCGCCGGAGCACGCCCCGCTGCTCGCCGAGTGCGTACGGCGGGGAGCGCACTTCGCGTGCTCCAGCTATGTGTCGGACGCCGTGCTGGAGCAGGTGCCCGACGCGGTGAAGGCCGGGCTCGTCGTCCTCACCGAGGCCGGGCTCGACCCGGGCATCGACCACCTGTTCGCCCACGACCTGGTCGCCCGGGCCCGTGAGGCGATCGGCGACGAGGTGCCCGCCTCGTACACCCTCACGTCGTACTGCGGCGGAGTCCCCGCCGTCCCCAACGACTTCACGTACCGCTTCAGCTGGGCACCCGCGGGTGTCCTGGGCGCCCTGCGCTCCCCGGCCCGTTACATCGAGGGCGGTGCGCAGACGGTCGCCGAGCGACCCTGGGAGGCGACCCGGCGGCATGTCGTCGAGGGGGAGACCTTCGAGGTGTATCCCAACCGCGACAGCGTCCCGTTCGTCGCGCAGTACGGGCTGCCGGACGCCTGGACGGCGCGGACGTTCGTGCGCGGCACCCTGCGTCTGGAGGGCTGGCTGCGCGCCTGGGACGGCGTCTTCGAGGAGCTCAAGACCGGCGACGACGGGCGCATCGCCGCCCTCGCCGGGGAACTGGCCGCCGCCTACCCCACCACGGAGGACGACCACGACCGGGTCGTCCTCGCCGTGTCGCTGGACGTGCGCGCCGAGTCGGGGCGGTCGTGGAAGGGCGGTTACCTCCTCGACCTGGTGGGCGACGCCGAGGAGAGCGCGATGGCCCGCTGCGTCTCGCGGACCCTCGCGCTGGGCGTCCGGCACGTCCTGGACGGCTCCCTGCCTCCGGGCCTGAACCGCGCAGCCGAGACGGCCACCCGCTCCGGGCAGTGGCTGCGGGAACTCGCCGGGGAAGGCGTGGAGTTCACGCTGCGCGTCGATCAGTAGCGGGCATCAGTCCGACAGGGCCTCGTGGACCAGCCGCTTCAGGTCCTTGAAGACCGTGTGGGAGGTCCTGGGCCGCACCTGCGTCATGAACTGCACCGTCAGGTCGCGGCCCGGGTCCACCCAGAACGTCGTCGTGGCCACGCCGCTCCAGCCGAAGGCGCCGAGCCCGGACGGCACCGGGGTGCGGGACGGGTCGATCACCACGGAGCAGTTGAGGCCGAAGCCGAGCCCCTCGTTGCCGGGCTCGTCGTGGGCGGGGCGGCTGCCGAAGGCGCGCAGGTCGGCGCCGCCGGGCAGGTGGTTGCGGGTCATGAGCTCCACGGTCCGCGGGGCGAGCAGCCGCACACCGTCGAGTTCGCCCCGGCGGCGCAGCAACTCCATGAAGCGGTGGTAGTCATGGGCCGAGCACACCATGCCGCCGCTGCCCGACAGGAACCGCGGTCGGCCGTGCAGCGGGAGCCCCGGGACCGGCTCGATGCCGCCGCCCTCCTTCTCCCCGTACATCTCGGACAGCCGGGTCGCCTGTGCCGGCGTGACGTGGAAGCCCGCGTCCGTCATGCCGAGCGGCCCGAAGATCCGCTCGGCGCAGAACACGTCCAGCGGCTGCCCGGAGACGACCTCGATGATCCGGCCCAGGACGTTGCTCGCCACCGAGTAGTTCCACTCGGTGCCCGGCTCGAACTGCAGCGGCAGGCTCGCGTACACCTCGATGGTCTCGGCCAGGTCCGCGCCCGGCGGCACCGACGACTCCAGGCCGGCCGCGCGGTACAGGGCGTCGACGGGGTGGGAGTGGTAGAAGCCGAAGGTCAGACCCGAGGTGTGGGTCATCAGATGCCGGACGAGTATCGGGCCTTCTGCCGGGCGGGTCTCGACGTCCGCCCCGGAGCCGCCGACGTAGACCCGGGGGTCGGCGAAGGCGGGCAGGTGGCCGGCGACCGGGTCGTCCAGCGAGAGCCGGCCCTCCTCCACCAGCAGCAGCGCGGCGACCGCGGTGACCGGCTTCGTCATGGAGTAGACCCGCCAGAGCGTGTCGGGCTCGACCGGGAGCCCGGCCGCGATGTCGCGCAGGCCGTGCGTCGTCAGATGGGCGACGCGGCCGGCCCGGGCGACGGAGACGAGGAACCCGGGCAGACGCCCGTCGCCGACCAGCCGGGCGAAGTGCCGGTCCAGACGGCCCAGCACCTGCGGATCCAGCCCGGCCTCGCCCGGATCGACCTCTTGTCGCAGCTGTGCCATGGCTCTTCTCCCGTCTCGCTGGTCGAGATGAGATCCGGCATACCCCGCCCGGGCCGCCTCAGACCCCCATCGTGGTGCAGGAAGGGTTCGTGATCGGGCGAGAACACTCAAGGGGCGCGGGGAACTGCGCGACCAGCCCCCACGCACCCGCACCTGTACAGGCACCCGCACCCGCCCCTACGCCGTCACTTTCTCCGGCCGCGCGACCCCGGGTTCGGCGCGTTCCCCCAACGCCTCCGTCGGAACCCGGTGGGTCTCCCGCGCAGACACCGCCGCGATCACCGGCGGCACGCACAGCGCCGCGGTGAACAAGGCGACCGCCGACCAGTCGTCACCGCCCGGCCCCGCTATCTGCGCCGCGAACGTCACCGCGAACCCGGCCGCCGCGAAACCGATCTGCGTGCCAACGGCCACACCGGACAGCCGGACCCGGGTCGCGAACATCTCGCCGTAGAAAGCGGGCCACACACCGTTCGCGGCGCTGTAGACCACGCCGAAGCAGAGGATGCCCGTCAGGAACGTCAGCGGGTAGGAGCCCGTGGAGACCGCCCACAGGTACAGGAACATCGTCACCGAGCTGCCGGCCGCGCCGATCAGGAACACCGGGCGGCGCCCGATCCGGTCGGACAGCGTCGCCCACAGCGGGATCGCGGCGAGCGCGACGACATTGGCCAGGGCGCCCACCCACAGCATGGCCGTACGCGACATGCCGACCGCGTCGCTCGTGGCGTACGCCAGCGCCCACACCGTGAAGATCGTGCTGACCGAGGCGACCAGCGCAGCCGCGATCACCCGCAGCACGTCCGCCCAGTGCTCGCGGAGCAGGACCACGAGCGGCATCCTGGCCACACCCTCCGCCGCGGCCTGCCGGGCGAAGGCCGGTGTCTCGTCCAGTTTGCGGCGGATGACCCAGCCGACGACGGCGACCGCGACGCTCAGCCAGAACGGCAGCCGCCAGCCCCACGACAGCAACTGGTCCTCGGGCATCGCGGCGACCGGGATGAACACCAGTGTGGCGAGCAGCTGGCCGCCCTGGGTGCCGCTGAGGGTGAAGCTGGTGAAGAAGCCGCGCCGGCCCGGTGGCGCGTGTTCCAGCGTCATGGAGTTGGCGCTGGCCTGCTCACCGGCCGCCGAGATGCCCTGCAGCACCCGGCACAGCACCAGCAGCACGGGGGCGAGGCCGCCGACCTGGTCCCGGGTCGGCAGACAGCCGATGAGGAACGTCGACAGGCCCATCAGCATCAGCGTGAAGACCATGATCTTCTTGCGGCCGGCCCGGTCGCCGAAGTGCCCGAGCACCAGTGCGCCGACCGGGCGGGCGGCGTACGCGACACCGAACGTGGCCAGCGACAGCAGGGTCGCCGTGGCCGGGTCGGACTCGTCGAAGAACACCTCCGGGAAGATCAGCGCGGCGGCGCTGCCGTAGATGAAGAAGTCGTAGTACTCCAGGGCACTGCCGATCCAGGCGGCGGTCGCGGCTTTCCTGGGCTGACCGGGCGGGGCGGCGGACCCTGAGGGCATGGCGGGGACGGACACGGCGGCTCCTTGGCGGACTCCACCCTGGGCGGAGTGAGAACGGTGGGCAGAAGGGGGACGAGCCGGATCGCGGCTAATTAACCCACTGGGTAGTTAGTAGGGATGGCCGAGATGCTGCGCCCGAGCGCCGCCGGTGTCAAGGGGTCGCGCTCCGGGCGTTCAGTCCGCCGTCCGCTCCGCCGTCAGGTACGCGATCACCATGTCGCCCAGCATGGCGCGGTAGTGCGCGCGCTGCCCCCGGTCGAGCAGGTCGCGGCCGAACAGCGCGCCGAAGGTGTGCCGGTTGGAGACCCGGAAGAAGCAGAACGAGGAGATCATCGCGTGCAGGTCGACGGCGTCGACGTCGGCCGTGAACAGCCCCGACTCCTGGCCCGACGCCAGGATCCGGCGGATCACGTCCAGGGCGGGGGAGCCCATCTTCCCGAGCTTCTCGGAGCCGGCGATGTGCTGTGCCCCGTGGATGTTCTCGATGCTGACCAGGCGGATGAAGTCGGGGTGCTGCTCGTGGTGGTCGAAGGTCAGCTCGGCCAGGCGCCGGATGGCCGCCACCGGGTCCAGGTGATCGACGTCGAGCTGCTGCTCGGCCTGCCGGATCACGCCGTACGCGCGCTCCAGCACGGCCGTGAACAGCTGCTCCTTGCCGCCGAAGTAGTAGTAGATCATCCGCTTGGTGGTGCGGGTGCGGGCGGCGATCTCGTCCACCCGGGCCCCGTCGTAGCCGGCCCGCGCGAACTCCTGCGTGGCGACATCGAGGATCTCGGCCCGGGTGCGGGCCGCGTCACGGATGCGCTCGCCAGGCCGTGCCGGTTCTTCGACGCTGGTCATCAGGTTCCTTAGGGCGGAGGGGCCGGTGCCGGTGATTCTAGAAGCAGGGGCCCGTCCGGCCGTGGGGGTCTTCCCGGGCTCGTCCCCGGCTGATATAGCTAACGTACTGGTTCGTACATTAGTGAGCCGCTCGGGAGGCGCGCGTGCCCAGCAGGTCGTATCTCGTCGGGCTGATCGGTTCCGGCATCGGCCCGTCGCTCAGTCCGGCGCTGCACGAGCGGGAGGCCGGTCGGCAGGGCCTGCGCCTGGTCTACCGGCTGATCGACATCGACACCCTCGGGGTGCCGCCCGAGGCGGTGGGCGATCTGCTGCGGGCCGCCCGCGACCTGGGCTTCGACGGACTCAACATCACACACCCCTGCAAGCAGCTCGTCATCGATCACCTGGACGCGCTCGCCCCGCAGGCCGAGGCGCTGGGCGCGGTCAACACCGTCGTCTTCGAGGACGGCCGCGCGGTCGGCCACAACACGGACGTCACCGGCTTCGCCGCCTCCTTCGCACGCGGGCTGCCCGACGCGCCACTGGAACGGGTCGTGCAACTGGGCGCCGGTGGCGCGGGCGCCGCCGTCGCCCATGCGACGCTCACCCTCGGCGCCGAGCGTGTCACCGTCGTCGACGCCCTGCCCGAGCGGGCCGCCGCCCTGGCCGGTTCGCTGAACCGCGCCTTCGGGGAGGGACGCGCGGCCGCCGCGCCCCCGGACCGGCAGGCCGAGCTGCTGGCGCACGCCGACGGCATCGTCCACGCCACGCCCACCGGCATGGCGGCCCACCCCGGTCTGCCCCTGCCCGCCGAGCTGCTCCACTCCGGTCTGTGGGTCGCCGAGGTGGTCTACCGGCCCCTGGAGACCGAGCTGCTGCGCACCGCCCGGGCCCTGGGCTGCGCCACCCTCGACGGCGGGGGCATGGCCGCCTTCCAGGCCGCCGACGCGTTCCGCCTCTTCACCGGCCGGGAACCCGACGCCGCGCGGATGCTGGCGGACCTGACCGGACTGGCCGGGGCCGTCGGGGCTTCGAACTAGAGAGAGGTACCGACGTTGCGTACGTCCATCGCCACCGTCTCCCTCAGCGGCTCCCTCACCGAGAAACTCGACGCCGCCGCCCGGGCCGGCTTCGACGGGGTGGAGATCTTCGAGAACGACCTGCTGGCCAGCCCCCTCACCCCCGAGGACGTCCGCGCCCGTTGCGCCGACCTCGGTCTGCGGATCGACCTCTACCAGCCGATGCGGGACATCGAGGCCGTCCCCGAGGCCGAGTTCGCCCGCAACCTGCGGCGGGCCCGGCACAAGTTCGAGCTGATGCGCCGGCTCGGCGCCGACACGGTCCTGGTCTGCTCCAGCGTCTCCCCGCAGGCGGTGGACGACGACGCCCTCGCCGCCGAGCAGCTGAGCCGGCTCGCCGACGCGGCCCGGGAATCCGGTGTCCGGGTGGCCTACGAGGCCCTCGCCTGGGGGCGCCACGTCAGCACCTACGACCACGCCTGGCGCATCGTCGAGGCGGCCGGGCACCCGGCGCTCGGCACCTGCCTGGACAGTTTCCACATCCTCTCCCGCGGCACCGGCACCGACGGCATCGCGGACATCCCCGGCGAGAAGATCTTCTTCCTCCAGCTCGCCGACGCCCCGCTGCTCGCCATGGACGTGCTCCAGTGGAGCCGCCACTACCGCTGTTTCCCCGGCCAGGGCGGTTTCGACGTCGCGGGACTGGTGCGGCGCGTGCTGGCCACCGGCTACGACGGCCCGCTGTCGCTGGAGGTCTTCAACGACGTGTTCCGGCAGGCCGAGGCCGGACCGACCGCCGTCGACGCCCGGCGCTCCCTGCTGCTCCTCCAGGAGGAGCTGGGCGAGGTGCCCCTGCCGGGCCCCGTCGTCCCCACCGGTGTCGCCTTCGCCGAACTGGTCACGCCCGACGCCGAGCCCCTCGCCGCGCTGCTCGGCGCCCTCGGCTTCACCCGCACCGCACGCCACCGGGGCAAGCCCGTCGCCCTGTGGGAGCAGGGCGACGCCCGGATCCTGGTCAACACCGGGCCGGCCGTCCGCCGGGACGGCACCCGGCTCGCCGCGATCGGCCTGGAGTCACCGGACCCGGCCACGGCGGCCCGGCGCGCCGAGGCGCTGCTCGCGCCCGTACTGCCGCGCCGCCGGTCACCCGGGGACGCCCCGCTGGACGCGGTCGCCGCCCCCGACGGCACGGAGCTGTTCTTCTGCGCCGCCGGACGCCCGGAACGGCCCGGCTGGCGGGCCGACTTCGAGGACACGGGCCGGCCGCCCGGGCAGGCGGGCGTCCAGTGCATCGACCACCTCGCCCTCACCCAGCCCTGGCACCACTTCGACGAGGCGGCCCTCTTCCACCGCGGGGTGCTCGGTCTGCACGCCCAGGGCAGCGTGGACGTCGCCGACCCCTACGGACTGCTGCGCAGCCGCGCCGTCACCAGCCCCGGCGGCAGCGTCCGGATCGCCCTCACCGTCGGCGCCGCCCCCACGGACGACACCGTCCACGCCCAGCACATCGCCCTGGCCACCGACGACGTGGTCGCGGCGGCCCGCCGCTTCCGGGACGCGGGCGGCAGCCCGCTGCCGGTCCCGGCGAACTACTACGACGACCTCGCCGCCCGCTTCGAGTTGGCCGACGGCGAGCTGGAGACCTACCGCGACCTCGGCATCCTCTACGACCGTGACGCCCACGGCGTCTTCCGCCACTGCTACACGCGCACGGTCGGCCGGGTCTTCTTCGAACTGGTCCAGCGCGACGGCGGCTACCGGGGCTACGGCGCCGCCAACGCCCCGGTGCGGCTGGCCGCGCAGCACGCGGTGCGGGCCCTCACTGGCGGCTGACGGTCCGGGTGATGCCGGTGACGACGGTGGTGGCCAGCGTCCAGCCCGTGACGACCAGGGCGTAGGACAGCCACTGGTACCAGTCGGCGGGCGCGAACGCGCCCTCCTGCCCGAAGGAGATCACGGGCAGCAGCAGGTCGAGCGTGTAGAACACCGGGTTGAACTGCGGGGCCTCGTCCGCCTTCAGCGGCCGGGGATGATGCAGCGCGAAGGTGAGGGAGCCGATCACGAGCAGCGACAGCAGCCAGCCCGCCGCCCGCAGCGGGCGGAAGCCGTAACCGACGCTGGCGTCCTGCACATAGCCCCACAGCCGGCCGTACCAGGGCAGGGTGCCGCGGTGGCGGCGCTGCTTGGCGAGCTGGACGAGCCGGGCGGCGTGGTCGTCGCCGATCCGCCGGTAGGCGGCGGTCAACTGCTCGTAGGCGTGCGGGACATAGCCCTCGCCGTCCCGCTCCAGCATCGTCAGGCGGCGCCCGGCGGGCACGTGCGGGGTGAGCGAGGTGTAGACGAGGCCGTCGAGCAGGACCCGCTCCGGGATCACCTCCGGCTCCAGCCACAGGACGTCCACCTGGGCGCGGCGCAGGTTGAGTGTGCCCTGCAACGGGGGGCTCTCCCGCAGCCAGAGTTCCCCGATGACACAGCTGCCGGCGCGCAGCGCCGGGCCCCCGGGGTTCACCAGGCCGGCGTGCGACAGGTTGAGCCGTCCCGCGACGCGGGCGCCGCGCAGGCCGATCCAGCCGAGCACCGACGCACTGCGCAGGAGGACGTCGCCCTCCACCGTGAGCGTCTCCGCGTCGAGGGCGATCTCTCCGGTACCGGCCTCCAGCCGGGTCTCGTTGAGGTCGATCGTCCCGGCGACCGAGGCGCCGTTCAGCCGCACCTCGCCGCGTGTCCGCAGGCCCGGCGCCGACAGGCCGTCCCCGATGGTCACGTGGTTGAGCTGGAGCGCCGGCTGGCCCGGGGCCGGTTCGCCGATGTCGGCCCCGTCCAGGAACAGGGCGCCGGAGATCTGCGCGCCACCAAGCTTGACGGGCCCGTCGAAGAGGCAGTCCGACATGCGCAGGACGCCCTCCACGCGCAGGGTGGCGGCGTCCAGGCCGGGCAGGACCGAGCCGCGCAGGTTCAGCTGGCGCAGCCGCGCCGCGTACAGCACGGGCACGTCCTCGAACCAGCAGTCGCTGAGGCGCACGGCGTGGTCGATCTCGCCGTACTGGAGGTTCAGCGTCCCGGTGATCCTTGCGCCCGCCAGCCTGAGGGCGGCCGTCTCCCCGTCCTCCTGCGGGGCGTTCAGCAGCAGTGCCCGCACCACGGACGCGCGCACGGTTCGTTCGGGGCCCCAGTCCGCGCCCCGCGCCGGGTCCTCGCCGGCCGGGTCCCGGAAGTCCACGTCCTGCCCGCGCGGAAAGGCACGCCACACCCGCTCCTCGGCGGGTGTCATGTCGGTGATCTCCATCAGCCGGGACTCTGACGCGACCGGCCGGAGGCTGTCAACTCACCTCCGGCCGGGGCCGGTTACGCCCTGGTGTTCCACTCCGCGAGCACGGGCCGGCCGTGCTCGGTCGACAGCCGGCAGACCGTCCCGGTCTCCAGCCGGAACAGCCGCCCCTCCGCCGGGGACAGCCCCAGGCGCCGGGCGGTCAGCACGCGGAGGAAGTGGCCGTGCGCCACCAGCATCACATCGCCCTCGGGCAGTGCCTTCTCCGCCCGGCTCAGCACCCGGTCGGCGCGCTCGCCGACCTCCGCGGGCGACTCGCCGGGCCGGCCGTCGGGGCCGGCCGGCCCGCCGTCGGTCCACAGGTCCCAGTCGGGCCGGGTGCGGTGGATCTCCTCGGTGGTGACGCCCTCGTAGGCGCCGTAGTACCACTCGTGCAGGTCCGCGTCCCGCACGGTCCCGGTCAGGCCCGCGAGTTCGGCGGTGCGCACCGCGCGGGCGAGCGGGCTGGTAAGGACCAGCGCGAAGGTACGGTCCGCCAGGAGCGGGGCGAGGGACGTGGCCTGCTCCTCACCGCGCGGGGTGAGGGGCAGGTCGGTGAAGCTGGTGTGCTGTCCGCTCCGGCTCCACTCCGTCTCGCCGTGGCGGACCAGCAGCAGATCACCCACGTCCTACGCCTTCTTCGCGGACTCGACGGCATGGCCGCCGAACTGGTTGCGCAGCGCCGCGATCATCTTCATCTGCGGCGAGTCGTCCTGCCGGGAGGCGAACCGGGAGTAGAGGGAGGCGGTGATCGCGGGCAGCGGTACGGAGTTGTCGATCGCGGCCTCCACCGTCCAGCGTCCCTCACCGGAGTCCTGGGCGTAGCCCCGGAGCTCCTCCAGGTGCTCGTCCTCGTCCAGGGCGTCCACCGCCAGGTCGAGCAGCCAGGAGCGGATGACGGTGCCGTCCTGCCAGGAGCGGAACACCTCGCGGACGTTGTCCACCGAGTCCACGGCCTCCAGCAGCTCCCAGCCCTCGGCGTAGGCCTGCATCATGGCGTACTCGATGCCGTTGTGGACCATCTTCGCGAAGTGCCCGGCGCCCACCCTGCCCGCGTGGACGAAGCCGTACGGGCCCTCCGGCTTGAGCGCCTCGAAGATCGGCCGGAGCCGGTCGACGTACTCCTTCTCGCCGCCGACCATCAGGGCGTAGCCGTTCTTCAGGCCCCACACGCCGCCGGAGACGCCCGCGTCGACGAAGCCGATGCCGCGCTTGCTCAGCTCCTCGGCGTGCTTCTCGTCGTCCGTCCAGCGGGAGTTGCCGCCGTCGACCACCGTGTCGTAGGGCTTGAGGAGGTCCGCCAGCCGGTCGATGACGTGCTGGGTGGGTTCGCCGGCCGGGACCATGACCCAGACCGTGCGCGGCGCCTCCAGCTGGTTGACGAGGTCGGCCAGACTGGCCACGTCGGACTTCTCGGGGTTGGTGTCGTAGCCGATGACGGTGTGGCCGGCGTTGCGCAGGCGCTCGCGCATGTTGCCGCCCATCTTGCCGAGACCCACAAGACCGATCTGCATGTCAGTTCACTTCCCGAAGATTGCGGTAGGCGGCCACCAGCGCGGCCGTGGACGGGTCGAGACCGGGGACGTCAGCGCCCTCGGTCAGGGCGGGTTCGACGCGCTTGGCGAGGACCTTGCCGAGCTCCACGCCCCACTGGTCGAAGGAGTCGATGTTCCAGACGGCGCCCTGCACGAACACCTTGTGCTCGTAGAGGGCGACCAGCTGCCCGAGGACCGACGGGGTCAGCTCGGTGGCCAGGATCGTCGTGGTCGGGTGGTTGCCGCGGAAGGTGCGGTGCGGCACCTGCTCCTCGGGCACGCCCTCGGCCCGCACCTCCTCGGCGGTCTTGCCGAAGGCGAGCGCCTGCCCCTGCGCGAACAGGTTGGCCATCAGCAGGTCGTGCTGGGCCTTCAGTTCGTCGCTCAGCTCGGCGACGGGCCGGGCGAAGCCGATGAGGTCGGCCGGGATGAGCTTGGTGCCCTGGTGGATGAGCTGGTAGTAGGCGTGCTGCCCGTTGGTGCCCGGCGTGCCCCACACCACCGGCCCGGTCTGCCAGTCCACCGGGTTCCCGTCGCGGTCCACCGACTTGCCGTTGGACTCCATGTCGAGCTGCTGGAGGTAGGCGGTGAACTTGGACAGGTAGTGGCTGTAGGGCAGGACGGCGTGCGACTGGGCGTCGTGGAAGTTGCCGTACCAGATGCCCAGCAGGCCCATGAGCAGCGGGGCGTTGGCCTCGGCGGGGGCGTTGCGGAAGTGCTCGTCGACGATGCGGAAGCCGTCGAGCATCTCCCGGAAGCGGTCCGGGCCGATCGCGATCATCAGGGACAGGCCGATCGCGGAGTCGTACGAGTAGCGGCCGCCGACCCAGTCCCAGAACTCGAACATGTTGTCGACGTCGATGCCGAAGCCGGCGACCTTCTCCGCATTGGTCGACAGGGCGACGAAGTGCTTCGCCACCGCCTTTTCGTCGCCCCCGAGACCTTCCAGCAGCCAGGAGCGGGCGGACGTGGCGTTCGTGATCGTCTCGATCGTGGTGAAGGTCTTGGACGCGACGATGAACAGCGTCTCCGCCGGGTCCAGGTCGCGCACCGCCTCGTGCAGGTCGGAGCCGTCCACGTTCGACACGAAACGGAACGTCAGCTCCCGGTCGGTGAACGGCCGCAGCGCCTCGTAGGCCATCGCCGGGCCGAGGTCGGAGCCGCCGATGCCGATGTTCACGACGTTGCGGATCCGCTTGCCGGTGTGGCCGGTCCACTCGCCGGAGCGGACGCGATCGGCGAACGCGGCCATCTTGTCGAGCACCGCGTGCACGCCCGGGACGACGTCCTCGCCGTCGACCTCGATCACCGCGTCCCGCGGTGCGCGCAGCGCGGTGTGCAGCACGGCCCGGTCCTCGGTGACGTTGATCCGCTCGCCGCGGAACATGGCGTCCCGGAGCCCGAAGACGTCGGTGGCGGCGGCCAGCTCCTGCAGCAGGGCCAGCGTCTCGTCGGTGACCAGGTGCTTGGAGTAGTCGATCCGCAGGTCGCCCACGTGCACGACGTAGCGCTCGGCGCGCCCCGGGTCCGCCGCGAACAGCTCACGCAGATCCGGCTGCGGCAGGGCGTCCTTGCGGTGGTCCTCCAGGGCGGTCCACTCGGGCCGCCGGGTGAGCCGGGGGGTGTCGGAGGGGGAGTCAGACATGGGCAGGGGTCTCCTCGGTCGCCGCGCCGTTCAGGGCGATGGCGTACATCTCGTCCGCGTCGAGGCGCCGCAGCTCCTCGGCGATGAGTTCGGAGGTGGCACGGACCTTCAGCGCCAGGGTGCGCGACGGCTGGCCCGGCAGGGTCAGCGTGGCCAGCGGTCCTTCGGGGCGGTCGATGACGATCTCCCCGTGCTCCGTGCCCAGGCGCACGGCCGTCACCACCGGCCCGGCGGTGACCACGCGGTCCACCCGGACGTGCAGCCGCGCCTCCAGCCAGCGGGCCAGCAGCTCGGCGGCCGGGTTCTCGGCCTCGGCCTCCACCGCCGCCGAGGTGATCCGCGCCCGGGCCTGGTCCAGCGCCGCCGCCAGCATCGAACGCCAGGGCGTCAGCCGGGTCCAGGCGAGGTCGGTGTCACCGGGCGCGTAGGAGCGGACCCGGGCCTGAAGCGTCTCCAGGGGGTTCTCGACGGCGTAGAGGTCGGTGATCCGCCGCTGGGCCAGCGCCCCGAGCGGGTCCTTGGAGGGCACCTCGGGGGCGTCCACCGGCCACCACACCACCACCGGCGCGTCCGGCAGCAGCAGCGGCAGCACCACCGAGTCGGCGTGGTCGGACACCTCGCCGTAGGTCCGCAGGATCACCGTCTCGCCGGTGCCCGCGTCGGCGCCCACCCGGACCTCGGCGTCGAGGCGCGAGGACTGGCGGTCGCGCGGGGTGCGGGCGTGCCGCTTGATGACGACCAGGGTTCGTGAGGGGTGCTCGTGCGAGGCCTCCTCGGCCGCCTTGATCGCGTCGTAGGCGTTCTCCTCGTCCGTGACGATCACCATCGTCAGGACCATGCCCACGGCGGGCGTGCCGATGGCGCGGCGGCCCTGCACCAACGCTTTGTTGATCTTGCTTGCCGTGGTGTCGGTCAGGTCGATCTTCATGGCCTGCGCCAGCTCCGTCCGTCTCGTGCGAGCATCTCGTCGGCTTCCTCGGGTCCCCAGCTGCCCGAGGCGTACTGCGCGGGCCGGCCGTGCGTGGCCCAGTACTGCTCGATCGGGTCGAGGATCTTCCAGGACTCTTCCACTTCCTGGTGACGGGGGAACAGGTTGGCGTCGCCCAGGAGGACGTCAAGGATCAGCCGTTCGTACGCCTCGGGGCTCGACTCGGTGAAGGACTCGCCGTACGCGAAGTCCATCGTCACGTCCCGGATCTCCATCGAGGTGCCCGGCACCTTCGAGCCGAAGCGGACCGTCATGCCCTCGTCCGGCTGGACGCGGATCACGATGGCGTTGGAGCCCAGCTCCTCGGTCGCGGTGGAGTCGAAGGGGGAGTGCGGGGCCCGCTGGAAGACCACCGCGATCTCCGTCACCCGGCGGCCCAGCCGCTTGCCGGTGCGCAGGTAGAAGGGGACGCCCGCCCAGCGGCGGTTGTCCACCTGGAGCCGGACCGCGGCATAGGTGTCGGTCGTGGAGGACTGGTCGATGCCGTCCTCCTCCAGGTAGCCGCGCACCTTCGTGCCGCCCTGCCAGGCCGCCGCGTACTGCCCGCGCACGGTGCCCTGCCCCAGGTCCTGCGGCAGCCGCACGGCCTTGAGGACCTTCAGCTTCTCGGTGAGCAGCGAGGCGGCGTCGAAGGCGGCCGGTTCCTCCATCGCGGTGAGCGCCATCAGCTGGAGCAGGTGGTTCTGGATGACGTCACGGGCTGCGCCGATGCCGTCGTAGTACCCGGCCCGGCCGCCGATGCCGATGTCCTCGGCCATGGTGATCTGCACGTGGTCCACGAAGGACCGGTTCCAGATCGGCTCGAACATCTGGTTGGCGAAGCGCAGCGCCAGAAGGTTCTGGACGGTTTCCTTGCCGAGGTAGTGGTCGATGCGGAAGACCTGCTCCGGGTCGAACACGTCGTGCACGATCGCGTTGAGCTCCTCGGCCGACTTCAGGTCGTGCCCGAACGGCTTCTCGATGACCGCGCGGCGCCAGGAGCCCTCCGGGGCGCTCGCCAGCTTGTGCTTCTTCAGCTGCTGGACGACCTTCGGGAAGAACTTCGGCGGCACCGAGAGGTAGAAGGCGTAGTTGCCGCTGGTGCCCCGGGAGGCGTCCAGCTCCTCGACGGCGGAGCGCAGCTGCTTGAACGCCGTGTCGTCGTCGAAGTCACCGGGGATGAACCGCATGCCCTCGGCGAGCTGCTGCCAGACCTCCTCGCGGAACGGGGTCCTGGCGTGCTCGCGGACCGCGTCGTGCACCACCTGCGCGAAGTCCTGGTCCTCCCAGTCCCGGCGGGCGAAGCCCACCAGGGAGAAGCCCGGCGGCAGCAGGCCGCGGTTGGCCAGGTCGTACACCGCCGGCATCAGCTTCTTGCGGGACAGGTCGCCGGTGACACCGAAGATGACCAGCCCGGAGGGGCCCGCGATCCTGGGCAGCCGGCGGTCCTGCGCGTCGCGCAGCGGGTTGATGAAGTCGGCGTCGGCGTCGGCGCGGTCCGCGGACGGGACGTCCTCCGCCGTGCCGCTCACCCCGGTCTGCTCGACCCCCGCCGCCTCCTGCGCCGCCCGGGCCTCCTTGTCCTCCTTGGTCCCCTTGGTCTCCTGTTCGGCCGTCTGGGGGATGCCTTCGATGCCCTCGCTCATTCCGCGTCAACTCCCTTGCTGTCCAGGGACTTGGTGACCGCGTCCAGCAGGTCCTGCCAGGCCACCTCGAACTTGGCCACGCCCTCGTCCTCCAGTTGCCGCACCACCTCGTCGTATGCAATGCCGAGCCGTTCCACGGCCGCCAGGTCCGCGCGGGCCCGGTCGTAACCGCCGGTGACGGTGTCGCCCCGGACGTCGCCGTGGTCGGCGACGGCGTTCAGCGTGGCCTCCGGCATGGTGTTGACCGTGCCGGGGGCGACCAGTTCGTCCACGTACAGGGTGTCCTTGTAGGCGGGGTCCTTCACACCGGTGGAGGCCCAAAGGGGGCGCTGCCGGTTGGCTCCGGCGCCTTCCAGGGCCTGCCAGCGCCCCCCGTCGAAGACCTGTTCGTACGCCTCGTAGGCGAGCCGGGCGTTGGCCAGGGCCGCCCGGCCCTTCAGGGCGAGGGCCTCGTCCGTGCCCAGCAGCGTCAGCCGCTTGTCGATCTCGGAGTCCACACGGGAGACGAAGAACGACGCGACCGAGTGAATGCCCCGCACGTCCAGGCCGGCCGCCCGCGCCCGCTCCAGGCCGGCGAGGTAGGCGTCCATCACCTCGCGGTAGCGCTCCAGCGAGAAGATCAGCGTCACGTTGACACTGATACCCGCGCCGATCACCTCGGTGATCGCCGGCAGGCCCGCCTTCGTCGCCGGGATCTTGATCATCACGTTCGGGCGGTCCACCAGCCAGGCCAGCTGCCGGGCCTCGGCGACGGTCGCCGCCGTGTCGTGGGCGAGGCGCGGGTCGACCTCGATGGAGACCCGGCCGTCCCGGCCGCCACTCGCCCCGTACACCGGGCGCAGGACGTCCGCGGCGGCCCGGACGTCGGCGGTCGTCATCATCCGGACGGCCTCGTCGACGGTCACACCGCGCACCGCCAGGTCGGCGAGCTGCTCCTCGTAGCCCGCGCCGGAGCCGATGGCGGCCTGGAAGATGGACGGGTTGGTGGTGACGCCGACGACGTTCCTGGTGGCGACGAGCCCGGCCAGGTTGCCGGACTCGATCCGCCGGCGCGACAGGTCGTCGAGCCAGATGGACACGCCCTCGTCGGACAGGCGCTCCAGTGCTCCCGCGGTCGCGGTTGCTTCGGTCACAGTGATCATCTTCCTTCGGGCGGTCGGATCAACCGCGTGCGGCGGCGAGGGATTCCCGGGCGGCCGCGACGACGTTCTCGGGGGTGAAGCCGTACTCGGCGAACAGGGTTGCGGCGTCGGCGGAGGCGCCGAAGTGCTCCAGGGAGACGATGCGTCCCGCGTCCCCGACGAACCGGTGCCAGGTCAGCCCGATCCCGGCCTCGACGGCGACCCGGGCCCGCACGGACGGCGGAAGCACGGCGTCGCGGTACGAACGCGGCTGCTCCTCGAACCACTCCACGGACGGCATCGACACGACGCGGGTGGGCACGCCGGCGGCTTGGAGGAGCTCGCGCGCCCCGGCGGCGACGTGCACCTCGGAACCCGTGGCGATCAGGATCACCTGGGGCGTGCCGCCCTCCGCCTCGAACCTCACGTAGCCGCCGCGTGCCGCGTCCGGGTCCGGGTCGTAGGTGGGCACGCCCTGGCGGGTGAGCGCGAGGCCGTGCGGGGCGGGGGCGGTGCTGTGCCGCTTCAGGATCTCGGCCCAGACGACCGCGGTCTCGTTCGCGTCGGCGGGGCGTACGACGTTCAGGCCCGGGATGGCCCGCAGCGCGGCCAGGTGCTCCACCGGCTGGTGGGTCGGGCCGTCCTCGCCGAGGCCGATGGAGTCGTGCGTCCACACGTACGTCACCGGCAGCTGCATCAGGGCGGACATGCGCACCGCGTTGCGCATGTAGTCGGAGAACACCAGGAAGGTGCCACCGTAGATCCGGGTGTTGCCGTGCAGGGCGATGCCGTTCATCTCCGCGGCCATGGAGAACTCGCGGATGCCGAAGTGGACGGTGCGGCCGTACGGGTCGGCCTCCGGCAGCGGGTTGCCCTCGGGAAGGAACGAACTGGTCTTGTCGATGGTGGTGTTGTTCGAGCCGGCCAGGTCGGCGGAACCGCCCCACAGCTCGGGCACGACCGGGCCGAGCGCCTGGAGGACCTTGCCGGAGGCGGCACGGGTGGCGACGGCCTTGCCCGGCTCGAACACCGGCAGGGCGTCCTGCCAGCCCTCGGGAAGCTCGCCCTTGCTGACGCGGTCGAACGTGGCGGCCCGCTCCGGGTTGTCGCCCCGCCAGGCGGCGATCCGCTTGTCCCAGGCGGTGTGCGCCTCCGCGCCCCGGTCCAGGGCCCGGCGGGTGTGGGCCAGCACCTCGTCGGCGACCTCGAAGGACCGCTCCGGGTCGAAGCCGAGGAGGCGCTTGGTGGCCGCGACCTCGTCCACGCCCAGCGCCGAGCCGTGGGAGGCCTCGGTGTTGCGCGCGTTCGGGGCGGGCCAGGCGATGATCGTGCGCATCGCGATGATGGACGGGCGTTCCGTCTCGGACCGAGCCGCGCGCAACGCCGCGTACAGCGCCCGCACGTCGACGTCGCCGTCCTCCTGCGGCTCGATCCGCTGCACGTGCCAGCCGTAGGCCTCGTAGCGCTTCAGCACGTCCTCGGAGAACGCGGTCGCGGTGTCGCCCTCGATGGAGATGTGGTTGTCGTCGTAGAGGAAGACCAGGTTGCCGAGCTTCTGGTGACCGGCGAGAGAGGAGGCCTCCGCGGAGACGCCCTCCTGGAGGTCGCCGTCCGAGACGATCGCCCAGATCGTGTGGTCGAAGGGGGAGTCGCCCTCGGGGGCGTCCGGGTCGAACAGGCCGCGCTCGTAGCGGGCGGCCATCGCCATGCCGACGGCGTTCGCGACGCCCTGGCCGAGCGGACCCGTGGTGGTCTCCACCCCCGCGGTGTGCCCGTACTCGGGGTGGCCGGGCGTCTTGGAACCGTGCGTGCGGAACGCCTTCAGGTCGTCAAGACCCAGCTCGTAGCCCGCGAGGTACAGCTGCGTGTACAGGGTCAGCGAGGTGTGGCCGGGGGACAGGACGAAGCGGTCACGGCCGGTCCACTCGGGATCGGCGGGATCATGCCGCATCACCTTCTGAAAGATCGTGTAGGCGGCCGGCGCCAGGCTCATCGCCGTGCCGGGGTGGCCGTTGCCGGCCCGCTGGACCGCGTCGGCCGCCAGGAGACGGGCGGTGTCGACGGCACGCCGGTCGAGTTCGGTCCATTCGAAACTGTCCGCTGTCTGCGTGCTCATCTTCAAGAAGTCCTCGATCGGAGCAGGGATGCTGGTCTGACGCGTTCAAAACTAAAAGTCTGACTTTTACGGCGGAAGGTCGGCGTGTGCCAGCCTGTGGTGAAAGTGGGACACCAGCGGGCGGCACGAGGCGGACATGGCGGACAGAAGCATCCAAGGCGGCGACGGGATCGATACGTTCCCCTTCCCGGTCGAGCTGAGCGTCGGCGGTGTCGGCATGCAGGTCGGCCCGATGGGCACCGGCCGCACCTGGCACGCCGACGCGCCGCTGGAGCGCGTGCACCGCATCGACTTCCACGTCGTGATGCTGTTCGGTGAGGGCCCGGTCCGGCACATGGTCGACTTCACCGAGTACGAGGCCGGCGCCGGGGACCTGCTGTGGATCCGCCCGGGGCAGGTCCACCGCTTCTCGCGCACCGGCGAGTACCGCGGAACCGCGCTCACCATGCAGCCCGGCTTCCTGCCCCGCTCGACCGTGGAGGCCACCGGCCTCTACCGCTACGACCTGCCGCCGCTGCTGCGCCCCGACGCGGCCCAACTCGCCGGTCTGCACGCCGCGCTCGCACAGCTGCGGCGCGAGTACGAGGACACGGCCACGCTCCCGCTCAGCCTGCACACCGCCGTCCTGCGCCACACCCTGACGGCGTTCCTGCTGCGCCTCGCGCACCTGGCGGCCAGTTCGGCCGAGGCGCAGCGGCAGCGGACCGACTCCACCTTCACCCTCTTCCGGGACGCCGTGGAGCGGGACTTCGCCACCAACCACAGCGTCAGCGCCTACGCCGACGCGCTCGGCTACTCCCGCCGCACCCTGGTCCGCGCGGTGCGCGCCGCGACCGGCGAGACGCCCAAGGCCTTCATCGACAAGCGCGTGGTCCTGGAGGCCAAACGGCTCCTCGCCCACACCGAACTGCCGATCGGCCGGGTCGGCGTGGCGGTCGGCTTCCCCGACGCCGCCAACTTCTCCAAGTTCTTCCACCAGCACACGGACCAGACCCCGGCGGCGTTCCGCGCGGAGTTGCGCTGAGGGCGGCGAAAAGGGGCCCCACGCACGCGTGGAGCCCCTTCCCGGGCCGGGTCAGCGCCCGAAGGTGAACCAGTTGACGTTCACGAAGTCCGCCGGCTGCCCGCTGGTGAAGGTCAGATACACGTCGTGCGTGCCGGTCACGCCACCGATGTTCGCCGGGACGGTCCGCCAGGACTGCCAGCCGCCGGTGTTGCCCACCGCGAAGCTCCCGATCGGGGCGTTGCTCCGGCTGTCCAGCCGCACTTCGACCAGCCCGCTGACGCCGTTCGCCGCGCCGCTCGCGACCCGGGCGCTGAACTGCCGGGCCGCCGTGGAGCCGAAGTTGACGCCCTTGAACTGCAGCCAGTCGCCGTTGGCCAGCGCGCCGATGTTCTGGCCGCCGCCGGAGTCGGTGGTCGTCTCGGTCAGGGTGCCGGACTGGCCGTCGAAGGACTCGGCCTGGATGGTGCCGTAGGCGTCACGGTTGCCGGTCGGGGGAGGAGTGGTGCCGCCGCCCGACGACAGCACCTGTACGTAGTCGACGACCATCGCGTGGCCGGGCTGCGTCCCGGCGTCCGGCCCGCCGCCGAACGCGTCCGGGAAGCCGCCGCCCATCGCCACGTTCAGGATGATGAAGAAGCCGTGGTCGGTGGCGTTCTTCCAGGTCGTCGCGTCGACCTGGTTGGCGCGCACGGTGTGGAAGTTGACGCCGTCGAGGTAGAAGCGGATCTCCTCGACGCTCGTCGAGCGGTCCCACTCCATCCGGTACGTGTGGAAGCCGGCCTGGCAGGAGGTGCCCTGGCAGGTCGTCGAACCGCCGATGCCGCTGGTCTCGTTGCAGGGTCCGCCCGGGGAGGTGCCGCAATGCATCGTCGCGAACACCGTGTTCATGCCCTGGGTGTTCTCCATGATGTCCAGCTCGCCGACCGCGGGCCAGTTCCAGTAGTTGCCGCGGTAGGGGGCGCCCAGCATCCAGAACGCCGGCCAGTAGCCCTTGGCGGCGGCGCCGGTGACGTTCGGAACCTGGATGCGCGACTCGACGCGGAGTGTGCCGCCGGCCGGGGGCTGGAAGTCGGTGCGGTTGGTCTCGATGCGGCCGGAGGTCCAGTTGCCTGCGGCGTCCCGCCGGGGCGTGATCCGGAGGTTGCCGTTGCCGTCGAGCGAGACGTTGGCCGTGCTGTTCGTCATCGTCTCGATCTCGCCGGTGCCCCAGTTGGCGGGGCCGCCCGGGTAGCCCTTGCCGGTCGCGTACTGCCAGTTCGAGGTGTTGACGCCGGTGCCGGCGGCGCCGTTGAAGTCGTCCACGAACACCTGCGTCCAGCCCGACGGGGGTGGCGGCGCGGAGGCGTTCGCGGACGGGGTGGCGACCGCGGAGGCGGCGGCCGCGAGGCCGAGCGTGCTGACGACGGCGACGAACGCCCGTCGGAAGGGGCGGGGTCTGCGGGCGGTGCTTGAGGTTCCGCTCATGTGGGGGCCTCTCGGGGAAGGGGGGTGAGAGCGCTCTCAAAGTGCCGCCAATGTGCTCCACGCCGTCCAGGGCGTCAAGAGGTAAAGCCAGGAAAAGTGCGGGGACGGTGGTGTGTGCACAGCTCGAACGCCGGTGAGCTGCGAGGGAGTTACAGGTGGCGGTGCGGAAGGGCCCCTTCTGAGAGCGCTCTCAGACCTTCTCGCCGGGACTCCGCTCTCGCTTCCTCGACCAGCGACGGAGCACGTCGTCGAAGATCAGCAGCAGGACGACGGCCACACCCGGGGTCCACTCCGGCAGCTCGGACCAGGCGATGAGGAGTCCGGCGGCCCCCGCGAGAACCGACAGCACCAGCAGCCGCGGCGGGGCCGCCGGGGCGCCGCGCTGTTGAACCAGGGGTTGCGGGGCACTCGGGGTGGACGACGGACTACCGGTCGAGGCAGCAGGAGGCACCCGTGGCCGTTCGCCATCACCTGATCCGAGTCGGCCCGGGCGCCGTGTGGGACGTCCTCGCCGACGGCGACCGCTACGCGGAGTGGGTGGTCGGGACCTCCGAGTCCCACCCCGTGCGGGGACAGTGGCCGCGCACCGGCGCGGCGATCCACTACGAGGTCCGGCTCGGCCCGGTGCGGCTGGACAACGAGACGGTCGTCCGCTACTGCGAGGAAGGCACCCGGCTGGAGCTGGAGGCCCACGCCGGTGTCCTGGGCACGGTCCGCATCGCGATCGAGCTGCGGCCCTGGGGCGAGCACTGCCTGGTGATCGTGGACGAGCATCCCCTGCGGGGCGCGGGCGGCCGGCTGCACAACGTCGGCTTCGAGGCGCTGATCCAGCTGCGACACCGTACGATGCTGGCCCGCCTGGCCAAGCTCTGCGAGGCCGAGGCGCGGACCCCGGGCAGTGGCCGCCGCGCCCTGGGCCAGGTGACCTCGGGATCCGAGGCGGACGGAGCAGGCCATGCCTGACGCCGTGGTGATCGGCGCGGGCCCCAACGGCCTGGTCGCCGCCAACATCCTCGCGGACGCCGGATGGAGCGTCGAGGTGCTGGAGGAGCAGCCCGAACCGGGCGGCGCCGTGCGCCACGACCGGGGCGTCGACCCCGCCTTCGTCAACGACCTGTTCAGCTCCTTCTACCCCCTCGCGGCCGCCTCGCCCGTCCTGGCCGCGCTCCACCCGGAGGAGCACGGACTGCGCTGGAGCCACGCGCCCAGCGTGCTGGCCCACCCCCTCACCGACGGCAGCTGCGCCGTCCTGGACCGGAACATCGACATCACCGCCGCGTCCCTCGACACCGTCGAGCCGGGCGACGGAGCCGCGTGGCGGCGGCTGCACGACGTGTGGCAGAACCTGCGCCCCGGCCTCCTGGAGGCCCTGTTCACCCCGTTCCCGCCCGTGCGCGCCACGGCGCGGCTGGCACTGCGGCTGCGGGCGGCGGGCGGACTGCGCATGGCCCGCTCCCTGATGCTGCCGGTGCGCCGCCTGGGGGAGGAGGAGTTCCGCGGCGAGGGCGGCCGCCTGCTGCTGGCCGGCAACGCCCTGCACGCGGACCTCGCCCCCGAGTCGGCGGGCAGCGGCGGCTTCGGCTGGCTGATGGCCATGCTGGGCCAGACCTACGGCTTCCCCGTCCCGGCCGGCGGCTCCGGCGCGCTGACCTCGGCCCTGGTCCGGCGTCTGCAGACCCGGGGCGGGCGGGTGCGCTGCGGGCAGCGCGTCGAGCACGTCGTCGTGCGCGGCGGGCGGGCCGTGGGCGTGCGCACGGCGGGCGGGGACGCGGTGCCGGCCCGCCGTGCGGTGCTGGCGGACGTGTCGGTGCCCGCCCTGTACGGCGAGCTCCTCGACCCCGGTCACCTGCCCGCGCTGCTCCTCGACGACCTGCGGCGCTTCCAGTGGGACTTCGCCACGTTCAAGGTCGACTGGGCGCTCGACGGCCCGGTGCCCTGGCAGGCCGAGCAGGCGTCCCGGGCCGGCACCGTGCACCTCGCCGACGGCATGGACGAGCTGACCCGCTTCACCGCGCAGATCGCCATGCGGCAGGTCCCGGACCGGCCGTTCCTGATCTTCGGCCAGATGACCACCTCCGACGCCACCCGCTCCCCGCAGGGCACCGAATCGGCCTGGGCCTACACCCACATCCCGCACGAGATCCGCGCCGACGCCGCCGACGAGGGCATCACCGGAAGCTGGGACACCAAGGACCAGGAGCTCATGGCCGACCGCGTCGAACGCCAGGTGGAGCGCTTCGCACCGGGCTTCCGCTCCCTGGTCCGCGGCCGTCGCATCCTGGCGCCCCCGACCCTGGAGGCGCTCGACGCCAACCTCGAGGGCGGCGCCATCAACGGCGGCACCACCGCGCTGCACCAGCAGCTCGTCTTCCGGCCCCTGCCCGGCACCGGCCGCCCGGAGACCCCGGTGCCGGGCCTGTACCTCGCCTCCTCCGGGGCCCACCCGGGCGGCGGGGTGCACGGCGCGCCCGGAGCCAACGCCGCCCGGGCCGCCCTGCGCCGCAACCGGCCCCCCGGCCTGGCCCGCGCCCAGCGGCTCCTCGCCCACCGCGACCGCACCGGAGCCAGGCGCTGACCCGGTTCCCGTGGGAAAGGGTCCGGCACCGGAAGGGCAGCCCATGAGCAGCAGTCCGCTCGCCGAGCGCACCATCGTCATCACCGGAGCCGCCCGCGGCGTGGGCGCGGCACTGGCCCGCCAAGCCGCCCGGCGCGGCGCCCGGGTGGCGCTCGTCGGCCACGAGAAGCCCGTTCTGGACGCGGTGGCCGCCTCGCTGCCGGGCCCGGCCCTCGCCCTGGAGGCCGACGTCACCGACCTCTCCGCGCTCGAGGCGGCGGCAACCACCGTGCGGGCCCGGCTCGGGCGTCCCTCGGCCGTGGTGGCGAACGCCGGCATCGCCGAGGGCGGCGCGCTCCTCGCCTCCGACCCGGCCGCCTGGCGCCGTGTCATCGACGTCAACCTCACCGGCAGCGCCCAGACCGCCCGGGTGTTCCTGCCGGACCTGATCGGCACGGCCGGCTACTACCTCCAGGTCGCCTCCCTGGCCTCGATCGGCGCCGCCCCGCTGATGAGTGCCTACTGCGCCTCCAAGGCGGGGGTCGAGGCCTTCGCGCACTCCCTGCGGGCGGAGGTCGCGCACCGCGGGGTCGGGGTGGGCATCGCCTACCTCAACTGGACGGACACCGACATGATCCGCGACGCCGACCGGTACGCCGTCCTGCGGGAACTGCGCAGGCACATGCCCCCGCCGGTCCGCCGCGTGTACCCGGTGGAAACGGTCGCCGCCCGCCTGGTCAGGGGCATGGAGCGCCGCCGTACGGCCGTGTACGCACCGGGGTGGCTGCGGCTGGCCCAGCCGATACGCCCGGCCATGCCCCCCGTGGTCCTGCGCGTGGCACGCCGCGCACTGCCCCGTCTGGAGGCCTCGGGCCCGGTCCGCTACACCGGGCCGCTCGGTGCCGGCGGCCTGGCCGACCGTGCGGCGGCCGGGCCGGGGCCCTGACGAGGACGGACCGGCAGGCCCGGCCGGGCACGGTCATGCCGGACACTGGTCAGCAGGAGAGGGGAGGCCGCCGTGCTGACCGGAGTCCGTGAACAGCTGGGCCAGGCCCTGTTCCGCCGGGTCGCGGGCCCCGGCGGACCCGCGACCCGTGCCCGGATCCACCACACCCCCGGCCCGCGCTGGTTCGGGCCGGACCGGCCGATCCGCGCGGTCCACGGCGACGCCTCGATGTTCATCGGCGGGCTGACCGCCCTGCTCCTGCAGTCGCTGCACCCGCTCGCGATGGCGGCCGTCGCCGGGCACTCCGGCTTCCGCGGCGACCCATGGGGCCGGTTGCAGCGCACCAGCACCTTCCTGGCCGTGACGACGTACGGTACCGCTGCGGACGCCCAGCAGGCCGTCGACCACGTGCGGGGCATCCACGCACGGATCCGCGGCACGACGGCCGATGGCGTGCCGTACCACGCGGCCGACCCCCATCTGCTCGGCTGGGTGCACGCCGCCGAGACGGACAGTTTCCTGCGCGCCCACGAACGCTACGGAGCCCGGCCGCTGGACGCCGCCGGCTACGACGCCTACGTCGCCGACACCGCGCGGGTCGCCGAGGCGCTCGGGGTGGCCGGCCCGCCGCGCGACCGCGGCGAACTGGCCGAGCGCCTGAGCGCCTACCGGCCCGAACTGCGGGCCACGCCCGAGGCCCGGGCAGCCGCCCGCTTCCTGCTGTTCCAGCCGCCCCTTCCCCTGGCCCTCCGGCCCTTCTACGGCGGGCTGGCCGCGAACGCCGTCACCCTGCTCCCGCCCTGGGCGCGCGGCATGCTGTGGCTGCCCCGGGTGCCGGTCGTCGAGGACCTCGCCGTACGCCCCACCGGCCGGGCCCTGACCCGGACCATCCGCTGGGCCATGACCCCGGCCCGGGAGGCCTGAACCGAAGGGGCGTGCGGGGTCCGGCGAACCCCCGCCGCGCTCAGGGCTGCCAGCCCAGCGCCCGGGAGATCCCGCGCGCCGCCACCCGCACCGCCGGGCCAAGGACCGGCACCTGGGCGTCCGCGTGGGGCACCACGATCGACACGGCGGCGGTCACGGTGCCGTCCGCACCGCGCACCGGAGCGGCCACCGACAGGGCGTCCTCCGTGACCTGACGGTCACTCACCGCGATCCCCGACCTGCGCACCTCGGCGAGCACCCGCCGCAGCCGCTCCGGTCCGGTGATCGTGTACGGGGTGAAGGACGCGAGTTCGCCCTCGCAGTACTCCTTCCGGAACACCGGATCGCCGTGTGCCAGGAGGGCGAGCCCGACCCCGGTGGCGTGCAGCGGCCAGCGGGCGCCGACGCGGATGTGCACGCCGACCGCCGACCGCCCCGACAGCCACTCGATGTAGACGACGTCCCGGCCGTCCCGCACGGCCAGCTGCACGTTCTCGTGCGTCGCCTCGTACAGGTCCTCCAGGTACGGCAGCGCGATCTGCCGCAGGGCGAGGCCGCGCGGGGCCAGCGCGGCGAGCTCCCACAGCCGCAGTCCGACGTGGTAGACGCCGGACTCGTCCCGCTCCAGGGCGCCCCACTCGGTCAGCGCGCCCACCAGCCGGTGCGCGGTGGTCAGGCTCAGCCCGGCCCGCCGGCTGATGTCCGTCAGGCACAACGCCGGATGCTCGTGGTCGAAGGCCGCGAGCACGGACAGCAGCCGGTCGGGCGCGGTGGGGGCTGTCATGGCCGGGCGTCTCCCGGGTGAACCAGGTCGTAGGGGCGGGGGTAGGTGCTCGGACGGTACGGAACGTAGCGGGGTTCGTTCGTCGGATCCTCGGCCTTCGCGCGGGAGTTGAGGGCGCCGGGCGAGGCGTCCCAGCGGCCGGTGTCCAGGCGGTGCTCCAGGGTGTGCAGGGCGGCCAGTGTCTCGCCCGGTGTGAAGGTGCAGTGGCCCGGGCCGTCGACGTAGGCCTGGCGGAGGAGCCCGGCGGAGCCCGCCGCCGTGGCGGCCCGCCGGTAGGCGCTCTCGGACTGCACCGGGATCAGGGCGTCACCGGTGGTGTGGATGTTCAGCTGGGGGTCGGTGAGGCGGCCGGAGAGCACACTGGTGTTCCGCATCCAGCGCACCGCCGGCGGGTCGGCGGCGATCCGGGGTGCCCGGCCCAGGGCCGAGAGGTCGGTGCGCAAGGACAGTCCCGCCTCCTTGTAGAGCTCCGTGACCTCTTTGTACAGCGGGGAGCGTACGAGCATCGAGCGGTAGTCGACGCCGGTGTTCCAGGACGGGTTGCCGCCCGCCCGGCTCTCGGCCTCCTGCCGCCAGCTGAACGCGGGCAGTTGGAGCAGGCCCCGGACGGCGGTGTACTGGTTGGCCTGGGCCGTCCGGAAGTCGGTGGGGTCCGGCAGCGTCTGCGAAGGGTCGTTGTAGCCGGGGATGTTGTGCAGGGCGGCAGCGAGGGCGATCCGGGCCCGGCCCCCGGGGGTCCGCTGAGCCGCGTCGACCTTCGAGGTGAGCGCCTTGCCCGCGGCAACCGCCTCGGCCTGGTCCGCGAAGCCCGCGAGCCGCACACCGGAGTCCGGGGCGAGCAGCGTGCGCAGCGCGAACACCGGGTCCAGGGTGCTGTTCCAGTTGGCGACACCGCCCTGCACCAGTCCGCACATCGACAGCGATCCGTCGAACCGGCCGGCGTGCCGCTCGGCGAGCATGCTGGTGACGAAGCCGCCGTAGGAGGTGCCCCAGGCCAGCGTCCGCCGGGCCGCCCCGAACTTCTGCGTGAACAGGTCCAGCGTGGCGAGCTGGTCGGGCACCGCCTCCGTGACCGCCCAGCCGTTCGTCGCGTACGAGGAGCCGATCAGGGCGTAGCCCTCGGCCAGCAGTTTGTCGCGGGCGGCCGGACCGGGTGTGTTCTGGGCCGGGTTGGGGGCTCCGGCCGGGGTGTAGCCGTGGCTGTAGAGCAGGACCGTGCCGTTCCAGGACGCGGGGACGTCCATCACGTAGGCGGCGCCGGACGGGAGCCGGCCCTCCAGGCGGGTGTCCGCGGTGGCGGCCTGCGCGGGCAGGGCGGTCGCCGCCAGGGACAGGCAGGCGGTCGTCAGCAGGGCGAGGCGGATCCTCAACGCGGGGTTCCTTCCAGGGCGGGGGCGGCGGCGGGGGAGTCCAGCGCGTCCGTGTGCGTCTCGCGCAGTCGCCACACGGTGACCGCGGTGACGGCCGCACCGGCGCACAGCAGCAGCGACACCGGGGTGCTGCCGCCGCCGAAGGAGGCCAGGAGACTGCCGGCGATCAGCGGGGAGAACCCCGCGCCGATCAGGGTGGCCCCCTGGTAGCCGAGGGAGGCGCCGGTGTAGCGGACGCGGGTGCCGAACATCTCGGTGAGCAGGGCGCCCAGGGGTCCGTACATCGTGGACTGGGCGACGCCGTGGCCGAGCGCCAGGGCGAGGATCAGCAGGCCGGGGGAGCCGGAGTCGACCAGGGCCAGCACCGGGAAGGCGAGCGCGGCCGAGGCGACGGCACCGGCGAGCACGACGGGCCGGCGGCCGACCCGGTCCGACAGCGCGGACGCCGCGGGCAGGACGACGAGGGCCACACAGGAGGCGACGGTGACCGCGGTCAGCACCTGCGGGCGGGTGTACCCCTCGTCGACGGCGTAGGAGATCATGAAGCTCGTCAGCAGGGACTGTGCGGTGAACGCGCCGATGCCGACGCAGGCGGCCAGCAGCACCGGCTTCGGCCGCCGCAGCACCTCCACGATCGGCGGCCGGGCCACCGGCTCCCGTTCGACCTGTGCGAACAGCGGGCTCTCGGCGACCTTCAGCCGCACGAACAGGCCGACGCCCAGCAGCACGATGCTCAGCAGGAACGGCACCCGCCAGCCCCAGGAGCGGAACTGCTCGTCCGGCAGGGTGGCGACCAGGGTGACCACACCGGCCGACAGCACGGAACCGAGCGGGGCGCCGAGCTGGGTGAAGCTGGACCACAGGCCGCGCCGGGAACCCCGCGTGTGCTCGGCGTGTTCGACGACCATCAGCATCGCGCCGCCCCACTCGCCGCCGATCGCGATGCCCTGCACCACGCGCAGGGCGACCAGCAGCACCGGGGCCCAGACGCCGATGGTGTCGTACGTCGGCAGCAGGCCGATGAGGAAGCTCCCGGATCCCATCAGGACCATGGTCAGCAGCATCATCGACTTGCGGCCGAGCCGGTCGCCGAAGTGCCCGAAGACGATGCCGCCGAGCGGCCGGGCGAGATAACCCGCGGCGAAGGTGCCGAACGCCGCGATGGTGCCGACCGCCGGGTCGGCCCGTGGGAAGAACAGTTCGCCGAAGACGAGCGCGGCGACCGTGCCGTAGACGAGGAAGTCGTAGAACTCGACGGTGGTGCCGAGCAGGCCGGAGACGGCGACGCGCCGCAACTGCCGTGAATCGGGGGAGGCTTGGGAGGCGGACGGGGATGGCTGCACGGTGGGCTCCCTGGGGACGGGGCGCGGTTGATCCGTGAAGTTATGCATCCATCGTGCAGCCGTCAATCATTTGCACAACATCAGTTCAGGCCGTCCTCCGCGATGCGCAGCAGCAGCGCGTGCAGGGTCTCCCGTTCGGCCGGGTCCAGCGGGCCCAGGAGTTCGCCGGTCACCCGCAGGCCGGCCTCGTCGGTGTCACGGAGGAAGCCGCTGCCGCTCTCGGTCAGGACGACGATCCGGCTGCGGCGGTCGTCGGGGGACGGGCGGCGCTCGGCGAAGCCCAGCTTCTCCAGGTCGTCGACCAGGCCGACGATCGCGCTCGGGTCGTAGCCGAGCCGCGTGCTCAGTTCGCGCTGCAGGGCGCCGTCGGTGGTGGCGAGGTAGCGCAGCACCGCGTAGTGGCGCAGACGCAGGCCCGACTCCTGGAGGCAGGCGTTGAAGAGCTGCCCCGAGCGCAGGCCGAGCCGGTACAGCAGATAGCCCGTGTCGGCGTGCAGTCCGCGCATCCACGGCTCGTGGGCGTCGATGGGCTTCGCGGTGACGTGTCGGCGTGTGATGACGGGCTCCCTGTGCTCGGTGCTGCTTGCCGGTGATTCCAGCATCCCGCACCCGCAGGTCTCCAACAACTATTGACGTCAACAATTATTGCTCTTAGCTTCGATCTCGAAGCCGCACCACCCGCATCAGCTCGTGAAGGGACCCGCCCGTGCCCAGCATCGATCTCACCGGCAAGGCCGCCGTCGTCACCGGCAGCGGCCGGGGCCTCGGCCTCGCCTATGCCCACGCCTTGGCCGCCCACGGCGCGTCCGTGGTCGTCAACGACGTCGACGAGGCCGTGGCCGAGGCGGCCGTGAAGTCCATCGCGGAAGCGGGCGGCAAGGCCGTCGCCGAGGTCGTCCCGGTCGGCACCGCCGAGGCCGCCGAGCGGCTGGTGAACCGCGCGGTCGAGGAGTTCGGCCGGCTGGACGTCCTCGTCACCAACGCGGGCATCCTGCGCGACAAGGTGCTGTGGAAGATGACCGACGAGGACTTCGACGCGGTGATCACCACCCATCTCAAGGGCACCTTCACCTGCGCCCGCGCCGCCGCCGTCCGGATGCGCGAGCAGGGCGAGGGCGGCTCGCTGATCCTGGTCGGCTCCCCGGCCGGCCAGCGCGGCAACTTCGGCCAGACGAACTACGCCGCCGCCAAGGCCGGCATCGCGGCGATGGCCCGCACCTGGTCGATGGAGCTGGGCCGCGCGGGCATCACGGTCAACGCGATCGTGCCGGTCGCCGCCACCGCGATGACCGAGACGATCCCGGCCTTCGCCCCGTACATCGAGGCCATGCGCGGCGGCGAGCCGCTGCCGGACTTCCTGCGCAAGGGCGAGGGCTTCGGCACCCCGGAGGACTGCGCGGCCCTGGTCCCGTTCCTGGCCTCCGAGGCCGCCCGGGGCGTCACCGGCCAGTGCGTCGGCATCGGCGGCGACAAGGTGGCACTCTGGTCGCATCCGCAGGAGATCAGGGCGGCCTACGCCGACGGCGGCTGGACCCCCGCCGCCCTCGCCGACGCCTGGCCCACCTCGGTCGGTGCCGAGCTCCAGTCGGTCGGCATCCCGGCGCCGAAGTTCCCGGAGGCGTGATGGACCCCTCGATGAACGTCGACGACCTGGTCGCGATCGACGTCCACACGCACGCCGAGGTGTCCTCCCAGGGCCACTCCTCCCTGGACGACGACCTGCACGACGCCTCCTCCGCCTACTTCAAGGTCGAGGGCAAGCGGAAGCCGACCCTGGAGGAGACCGCCGCGTACTACCGCGAGCGGAACATGGCTGCCGTGATCTTCACGGTCGACGCCGAGTCCGCGACCGGCACCCCGCCCGTCCCCAACGAGGAGGTCGCCGAGGCGGCCGCCGCCAACGCCGACGTCCTCATCCCCTTCGCCTCCGTCGACCCCTTCCGGGGCAAGGCGGGAGTGAAGCAGGCCCGGCGGCTGGTCGAGGAGTACGGGGTGAAGGGCTTCAAGTTCCACCCCAGCATCCAGGGCTTCTTCCCCAACGACCGCTCGGTGGCGTACGACCTGTACGAGGTGATCGAGGAGACGGGCACGATCGCCCTCTTCCACACCGGCCAGACGGGCATCGGCGCCGGCGTCCCCGGCGGGGGCGGGATCAGGCTGAAGTACTCCAACCCGCTCCACGTGGACGACGTGGCGGCCGACTTCCCGCACCTGAAGATCATCCTGGCGCACCCGTCCTTCCCCTGGCAGGACGAGGCCCTGGCCGTCGCCACGCACAAGCCGGGCGTGCACATCGACCTGTCCGGCTGGTCGCCGAAGTACTTCCCGCCGCAGCTCGTGCAGTACGCGAACACCCTGCTCAAGGACAAGGTCCTCTTCGGCTCCGACTTCCCCGTCCTCACCCCCGACCGCTGGCTCGCCGACTTCGGCAAGCTGACGATCAAGGACGAGGTCCGGCCGAAGATCCTCAAGGAGAACGCGGCCCGCCTGCTCGGGCTGACGAAACCGTAAGGGGCGTGACATGCGCAACGAGGGACTGGGGTCATGGCCCGCACGCCGGGCCCGCAAGACCCCGCACCGCACCGCCCTGATCCGCGGCGAGGACGCCACCGACTACGGCACCCTCCACACCCGCACCACCCGCCTGGCCCACGCCCTGCGCGCCCGGGGCGTGCGCCGCGGCGACCGCGTCGCCTACCTCGGCCCGAACCACCCCTCCTACCTGGAGACCCTGTTCGCGGCCGGCACGCTCGGCGCGGTCTTCGTCCCCCTCAACATCCGCCTGGCCGGACCCGAGATCGCCTACCAGCTCGCCGACTCCGGCGCCCGTGCCCTCGTCTACGGCCCGTCCTACGCCGGTCTGGTCGCGGGCCTGCCCGGCAGCACCGACGTACGCGTCTACCTGGAGGTCGGCGGCGAGTACGAAGCGGCCGTCGCCGAGGCGTCCGAGGAGCCGGTCGACGAACCGGTCGGCGCCGACGACACCTGCATCATCATGTACACCTCGGGCACGACCGGCCGGCCCAAGGGCGCCATGCTCACCCACGGCAACCTCACCTGGAACGCGGTCAACGTTCTCGTCGACACCGATCTGATCGCCGACGAACGCGCCCTGGTCTCCGCCCCGCTGTTCCACACGGCGGGCCTGAACATGCTGACCCTGCCGGTGCTGCTGAAGGGCGGCACCTGCGTCCTGGTCGACGCCTTCGACCCGGACGCCACCTTCGACCTCATCGAACGGCACCGGATCACCTTCATGTTCGGCGTGCCCACGATGTTCGACCAGGTGGCCAGGCACCCGCGCTGGCCGCAGGCGGACCTCTCCTCGCTGCGCATCCTCACCTGCGGCGGCTCACCGGTCCCCACCCCGCTGATCGCCGCCTACCAGGAACGCGGTCTGACCTTCCTCCAGGGCTACGGCATGACCGAGGCCGCCCCCGGCACGCTGTTCCTGGACGCCGAGCACGCCGTGAGCAAGGCGGGATCGGCGGGCGTGCCGCACTTCTTCAGCGACGTCCGCGTCGTCCGGCCCGACCTGGCGCCGGCCGGCGTCGGCGAGGTGGGCGAGGTGGTGGTGCGCGGCCCGCACGTCATGCCCGGCTACTGGGGGCTGCCCGAGGAGACGGCCGCGTCCTTCGCGGACGGCTGGTTCCGCAGCGGCGACGCCGCCCGGATCGACGAGGACGGCTACGTCCACATCGTCGACCGCATCAAGGACATGATCATCTCCGGCGGCGAGAACATCTACCCCGCCGAGATCGAGGACCAGCTCCTCGCCCACCCGGACATCGCCGAGTGCGCGGTGATCGGGGTGCCGGACGACAAGTGGGGCGAGGTGCCGCGCGCCGTTGTCGTGCCCCGCGAGGGCGCCGGCCTCGACCCCGACGAGGTGCTCGCGTCACTCGCCGGCCGCCTCGCCAAGTACAAGATCCCGAAGTCGGTGGTCGTCGCGGACGAACTCCCGCGCACCGCCTCCGGAAAACTCCTCAAGTCCCGTGTCCGTACGCGCTACGGCACCCAGGAAGGATCCGCATGAGCCTCACCGTCAACGGCCTCGACGAACTGAAGAAGCTCGCCGGCAGCGACCTCGGCACCAGCGAGTGGATCGAGGTGACGCAGGAGCGCATCAACACCTTCGCCGACGCCACGGGCGACCACCAGTGGATCCACGTGGACCCCGAGAAGGCCAAGGAGGGCCCCTTCGGCGCTCCCATAGCGCACGGCTACCTCACGCTCTCCCTCTTCATTCCCCTCTTCACCGAGCTGCTGGACGTCCAGGGCGTGACGACGAAGGTCAACTACGGCCTCAACAAGGTGCGTTTCCCTTCCCCGGTGAAAGTCGGCTCCCGCATCCGCCTGACGGCGAAGCTCGCCGAGGTCGAGGAGGTGCCGGGCGGCGCGCAGATCACCGTCGAGGGCGCCATCGAGATCGAGGGCGCCACGAAGCCGGCGGCGGTGCTGCAGAGCCTGTCGCGGTTCTACGCCTGAGTCCGCGCGGGCACCAGATCCAGAAGGCGTTCCGAGGCCTCGTGGGCGAGGGGGGAGAGCCGCTCGTGCACGGTCCGGAACGTCTTCTCGGCCGGTTCGGCCGGCCAGTCGGCGGGCAGGTGCTCGACGGGGAGCCGTGGGTCGCGGCGGACGATCTGCAGCCACTCCGTCTGGAGGCGCAGGCGCAGCACGAGGGCGTCTCCGGCGTCCGGCAGGTCGTCCTCCCAGTGCTGCCAGCGGCCCGCGAACCCCTCGTAGCGCTCGGCCAGTTCGGACAGCTCCCAGGTCTCCTCGATCATCCGGCCGATGTCCATGCCGGTGTCCGCGTGCGCCCGGAAGACCTTGACGTGGGCGGACAGTCCGAGCTCGGCCACCAGGGCCGACACGTCGACCTCGCCCGGGGCGATCCACAAACCGTTGAAGAGCGGGCCGAAGCCGCTCCAGGTCAGCTGGGAGCGCAGATCGTGCCGCTGGCGCTGCCAGGACTCCGGCAGGGAGAAGCCGAGCAGCGTCCAGCTGCCGTCCCACCGCCGGTTGACGGCACCCGCCTGCCAGATCCGCTGCGCGCCGTCGCGCAGCACCGCCTCCGAGCGCTCGGTCAGCCCGAAGTACATGCGGCGGCCCTCGCGCTGGCGGCGCAGCAGGTCACGGCCCACCATGCGGGTCAGAGTGGAGCGGGTGGCCTGCTCGCCGATCCCGGCGCGGGCGAACACGTCGATGACGCTGCCCGAGTACACGCACACATCACGGCCGAGCACCTGGTCGCCCAGGAACGTCAGCATGAGGGACTGGGGCCGCAGCGACTCTTCACCGGTCACGCGGCCCACCGTACCTCCGCCCGATCAGTCCGTGACCTGCTGGTACCCGGGGATCAGGCCCCCTCCACGTCGACGAACACGGGGTTCGAGTAGAACCAGGTGTCCGCCCACGGGTCGCCGTCCCCGGGCTCGTGCGGGACCGGCCCGTGCGGGTCGACCGAGGCACCGAGGTAGCCGGTTCCGTGCCGGTTGCCGTCGCTGCCGCGCAGCCGGACGTAGAAGGACTCCTCGCCGGCGGTCAGCGGGATACGCAGGGTGTACGTGCCCGTGCGGCCGGAGACGTCGTGCGTCCGCACGACCCGGGTCTCCGGGGCCTTCCAGGTGTCGCGGTCGGCGACCGGGCCCCGCACGGCGCCGCGGATGACGTCCACATGCGCCAACTCGGGCAGGATCCCCTGCGGGTTGGGCCGGGAGGCGGTCGTCACCGTGACGTTCAGGGTGAGCCTCTCGCCCTTGCGGACCCGCAGCCGGCCACCGAGCGTCACGCCCCGGCCCCGGTCGCCGTCCCGGATCAGGCGTACCTCCAGCCCGTCGAGCAGATGCCCGTGGTCCAGCCACACCCGGCCCGCGCGCATCCCCGCCATCACCGCGCGGTAGCCGTAGCGGGTCACGCCCACGTGGGTGCGGCTGAACTGGCCGGGCCAGAAGTCGCTGCCCGGCTGCGGGGTGTCCGTTTTCACCGGGTCGGGCAGCCTGCCGGTGCTGTCGAAGGTCTGTCCGGGCTGCCAGTCGCCGTTCTTCCAGGTGTCGAAGACGATCCGGTGGGCGTCGGAGTTGGTGGTGACCGAGAACAGCCGGCCCTCGGCCAGCATCGAGTCCCACAGCCCGCCCACGGTCGCGGTCGCCCAGTCGAAGCCGCCGTAGGTCAGGTAGGCGTCCGCCGGGTAGCCGGGCCAGGACTGCGCGGACGGCTTGTTCTCGTACTCGCCGCGGATCGAGCCGGCCCCGCGCCAGCCGGGGATGGCCGCGCCCTGTGCGCCGGGCGCGCCCTCCATACCGATCATGATCTCGGGCGCGGCGTCCCGCCAGTTGCGCATCTCGTGCGGGGAGTCGATGCCCAGGCGCATCGGATGGTTGGCGAGGACCAGCACGTCGTCGACGTAGCCCGAACGCCGCTGCTCGGCCAGCCACTTGATCGCCTTGACAGCGTGCGCCTCGTTGCGGGCGGTGTCCGCGTCGGCGGGGCCGCCCTTGTCGTAGGCGAGGAGCTTGCCGTCGTAGGCGCGCTCGAAGCGGGTCAGCACGTCGACCTCGTGCGGGCCGGGCGCGGTGAACACCGTGCAGTGCTCGGCCGCCGGGATGTACCACTCCAGGCCCTGGAAGATCAGCTGCCGCGGGTTCTCCGCCCGCGCGTCGAGGATCTCCCGGTGCTCCAGTGCGGCCCCGAAGTCCGCGTGCCCGAAGTTGGAGTGCTCGGTGAACACCATCCAGTCCAGGCCGTACTTCGCGCCCGCGGCGGCCAACTGGGAGAAGGTGTACTTGGCGTCGTGGCTGTAGACGGAGTGGATGTGGTGGTCGCCGACGAGGTAGGCGAGGCGCGGGTCCTCACCGCCCGGCCGGCGGCCGTCGGCGGCCAGGGCCGGGGCCGCCCCCGAGCCGAGGGCGAACGCGGCGCCGAACAGGCCCGCGCGGCGCAGGAGCCCGCGGCGGGACACCCCCTGTGGATCGAGGGCGGCGGGGGAGACGGACGGGTCGGCCCAGGCGGGCAGTTGCTGCTCGGTCATGACGGATCCTCGCGCGTTCTGTGAGGTCAGTGGTTCATGAAAGAGGCGACGGGCAGTGCCCGTGCGACGATCCGGACATCGCCGAGGCGTCCGTGGAAGATCTGGTCGATCTTCCCGCCGTACTCGTAGCCGCCCAGCAGCCACGGCAGACCCACCGAGGTGATGCCGAGGGAGGAGGCCCTGGGGTTGCGCAGCACCGGGCAGCCCTCGACGTACAGCGTGGTGTGCCTGCCGTCGTTGACGACCGCGAGGTGCCACCAGGTCTCCAGCGGCGTCTCCTGGCCCCAGTTGGTCGCGATGCCCTGCTGGTTGAGCGGGCGCATCGCCCACTGCGGTTCCCGGTCGTTGGACAGCGACAGCGTGGCCAGCGGCTCGTCCGGGTCGTCGGCGGTCTTCCCGGCGGCGCCGCCGGTGCCCGTGCGGGAGACCAGACCCGACCAGGCGTTGTGGTCCGGGTCCCAGTCGGCGGGCAGCCGGTAGAACGCCTCGATGGTGTAACCGTCCTCGAAGGTGGCCCGGCTCAGCGGGGCGCCGTCGACCGTCTTCAGATACGCGCCCTTCAGGGGGGACTTGAAGCCCTGGAACTCCAGGCTGCCGTGGCCCGGCTGGTCGGGGTGGTGATCGGCCGACCAGCCCAGCGCGCCGCCGCCGACGGTGACGATCGAGAGGTCGTTGCCCCGCCCGGACAGGTCACGGACCGTGCCGTCCGTGCCGTCCACGGGCTCGTCGAAGCGCCAGTACGCCATCGTGCCCGGGACGAGCATCTTCGAGGCGGGCCGGGCCGCACGGGCGGGCACGGGCGCGAAACCGGCGAAGCGCTTGCCGAAGTCGATCTCGACGGAGAACCGGTCGGCGTCGCCGCTCAGTTCCATCTCCTGCCGTTCCAGCTCGTTGAGCCCCTTCGCGGCCCGGCCCAGGATCCAGGGCGAGAGTGTCTCCACGTCGATGACCCCGCGGTCCAGGTCGAACCGGTACAGCCGGATCATGGCCGCGCCGCCGAAGTAGCGATTCTGGTAGTTGGTCAGATGCAGGTGGACGTCGTGTCCGTCCGCGTTCTTCCGTATCGCGCGGCCGGCGGGCCAGTAGTGCCCGCCGAGCGCCAGGAAGATCTGGTCGTGGTCCTCGATCAGCCGGTCCCACAGCTGCTGCCCGTAGTCCGACAACGTGTCGTCCGCCACGACCAGTTCGTGCGTCGTGAGGATCACCGGCGTCTTCGGGTGCTTCGCCAGGACGTCCTTCGCCCACGCGTAGCCCTGCGGCGACAGCCGCCAGTCCAGTGCCAGGACCAGCCACTCCCGGCCGCCCGCGGGGAACAGGTGGAAGGAGTTGTAGCCGTCGGCCGAGGCCCCGCCGAACGTCCGCCGCCCCGCGAACCGCTGCGGCCCGAAGGCGTCCAGGTACGGTGTCGCGCCGCGCTGGTCGGTCGTCGACGACTTCACGTCGTGGTTGCCGGCCAGCACGCTGTAGCCGACGCCGCGCCGGTCCAGCAGCCGGAACGCCTCGCCGATCGCCGCGAACTCCTCCTTCGCGCCGTTCTGCGTGAGGTCACCGAGGTGGGACAGGAAGACGAGGTTCTCCTCCCGGCCGTGCTCCAGCAGATACCGCAGCGAGGCCTCGACCGGCGCCTTGTCGATGCTCGGCCCGTCGAAGAGGTACTGCGTGTCCGGCATCACCGCGAGCGTGAAGCGGCGGCTGCCGGGATCGGGCCGCCACGTCGCCGTCGCCGCCTCGGCGGTGACGGCCGGCAGCGCGGACACGGCGGCGGTCACGCCGAGCAGCGCGGTGGCGCGGAGGAAACTGCGTCGTGCGGCACCGGCCTGGGGCGCCTCGCCCAGGTCGTGGTCATGCGAAGTGCACACGGGTGCTCCAGGAGGTGACTGAGACGGGTGATCGTGTGGGGGGAGAACTCACAGAACGCGCAGCGTCCAGCTCCAGCGATGGACTCCTGCCGCGACGAGGTAGGAAGCGAAGGTGTCGGGTCCGCACGACGCCGTGCCGAGCCCGCGGTGCGCCGCGTCGATGTGCACCACGCACCCGGCCCGCGGCACCAGTTCGTCGTGGTGCGCGACGGCGGCGAGCCCGGCCGCGCGGTGCCGGTTCACGGAGACCTGGCGGGGCCGGTCCAGCCGCACCGCGAGCCCGGTGGCGTCCGGCGCGGACAGCGTGAACCGCCGCACGCCGTGGCGCCCTCCGCTCTCCTGCGGCCGCAGATAGGGCGTGAACAGCTCGTCCACCGGGAGGGAATGGTGGCCGACGGGCGCGCCGGCGGCCCGGTCCGGATACGACTCCCAGGGGCCCTGCCCGAACCACTCCAGCAGGGTGAGCCCGGGGACCGTCTCGAACACCGTCCCCACCCGGGCCACGTCGTGCAGCGCCTCGGGCAGTTCGGCGCTCTCCGTGACGAGCAGACCGCCCGCCACGGCTGTGAGCACCTGCTCGTGCCGTACGGTCCCGCCCGCGCAGACGTAGTCGGACACCACGGTCACCCGGCCCGGGTCACGCCGTACGGAGACGACCGTGCGGGCGGGCTCCGCCAGCCCCCAGTCCCGCCAGCGGGCCGCCATGCCGCCCAGTTCGTCGTTGTCGGTCGGCGCCCGCCACAGGGACAGCACGGGAGCGGCCGTCAGCAGCGGATGGACGAGCAGCCCGTCCTCGTCGACCTCGACCGGACCGTCCGGGACCCGGGTGTGCACCGGCGGGGGCGCCGCCCGCAGCCGCACCTGCGGCAGGCACACGACCGTCCCGCGCGGCGCCCACGGCTCGTCCCCGGCCGTCGTGACCCGCAGTGTCAGCCACGCCTCGCCGCCCTCCGCGGGCAGTTCGAACGGCAGCGGCACCGCGGCCGTCTCACCCGGCCTGAGACCGGGCAGCTCGGCGGGAGCCGTCAGGGTGGTGCCGTCCGCGAGGGACAGCTCCCACACGCCGGACAGCCAGTCCAAGCCCCGGAAGTGCTGGTGGTTGCCCAGCACGACGCCCTCGTGCCGGAAGCAGTCGATACGCACCGGCGCGGCGATCTCCCGGTGCTCGAACATCACGGGCTTGGGGGTCCGGTCGGGGAAGACGACACCGTCGGCGATGAAGGCGCCGTCGTGGTCCGTCTCCCCGAAGTCGCCGCCGTAGGCCCAGCGATGCCCGGGCGCGGCGACACCGTTGTCATAGAGCCCGGCGCCCCCACGCCCGGCCGGTCTGCCGTCGTTCACACGCTGGAGGATGCCGTGGTCCCAGAACTCCCAGATGAACCCGCCCTGAAGACCCGGGGTGGCCTCGATGGCCGCCCAATGGTCCGCCAGCGTGCCGTTGCTGTTGCCCATGGCGTGCGAGTACTCGCACTGGATGAGCGGCTTGGTCTGGGTGCCGGACAGGGCGTGGGCCAGGCACTCCTCCAGCGGCGCGTACATGGGGCAGGCGATGTCCGAGGCCAGGTCCGGATCCGCCCAGCCGTGCCTGGCCGCGCCCTCGTACTGCACCGGCCGGGTCGGGTCGTGCCGGCGCACCCAGCCGGCCGCCGCGTCGTGGTTCGCGCCGTAGTCCGACTCGTTGCCCAGCGACCAGATGATGACGGACGGGTGGTTCTTGTCCCGCAGCACCATCCGCGCGGCCCGGTCCACGAAGGCGCCCAGGTAGCGCGGGTCGTCGGCGATCTCGTGCGCGTGGTCGTGGGACTCGATGTCGGCCTCGTCGACGACGTAGAAGCCGAGCTCGTCGGCCAGGTCGTACAGGGCCGGGTCGTTCGGGTAGTGCGCGGTGCGGATCGCGTTGAAGCCGAAGCGCTTCAGCAGGACGAGGTCGGCGCGCATGTCGTCGTACGACACCGTGCGACCGGTCAGCGGATGGAAGTCGTGCCGGTTCACGCCCCGGATGAACACGCGCTCGCCGTTGACCAGCAGGTCACGGCCGTCGATCTCGACGTCGCGGAAGCCGACGCGGTGCCGTGAGGTGTCGGCGACGGTGCCGTCGGCGCGGTGCAGGCGCACAGTCAGGCCGTACAGCTCGGGCGTCTCGGCGTTCCAGGTGCGCACCTCCGGCACGGCGGCACGCAGCCGCGCCTCGCCGAGAAACGCGGAGACGCGCTCGTCCTCGGCGTTGGCCCGGTCGAACTCCGCGTCCTGGGTGAGCAGCTGCCCGTCCAGCTCCCCGCTGACGTACCACCCTTCGGGCAGCGGCCCGCCCGCGTCCCGCACCCGGCACTCCACCAGCAGGTCCCCGTCCCGCCGGGCCCGCACGGTGACGTCCGCGAGATGCAGCGGGTCGGTGGCGTACAGCAGCACCGAGCGGGTGATCCCGCCGTGCCACCACTGGTCCTGGTCCTCGATGTGGGAGGCGTCCGACCACTTCACCACGGTCAGGCGCACGGTGGCCCGCTCCCCGGGGCGCACCACCGGCGTGAGGTCGAATTCGGCGGCCAGGTGCGAGTCCTTGGAGATCCCGGCGGGCCTCCCGTCCACGTGCACCAGCAGCACGCTCTCGGCGGCCCCGACCTGGAGCACGATCCGCCGCCCGGCCCACTCGGCGGGCACGTCCACCACCCGCTCGTAGACCCCGGTCGGGTTGGCGGCGGGCACGTCCGGCGGGAACTCGGCGAACGGCATGCGGACGTTGAGGTACTGCGGAAGATCGTCCGTGCCTTGCAGGGTCCACACGCCGGGCACGTACGACGACGACCAGGCCTCCCCGGGCGGGGCGTCCGGCGCGGCCAGCAGCTGGAAGCGCCAGTCGCCGTCGAGGGGGACGGCACCGTGGCGCCGGTCGACGGCGTTCGTCGGCAGCCGTCCCCAGGAGGTCAGCTCGGGTGCCTGCCAGGGGCGCAGGGCGATCAGGGGGTCGAGGTGTGCGTCGGTCATGACCATTCCGGAGTGGGTGCGGCGGGCCCGGGCAGGACGCGGCCCTGCAGGCCCCAGGCGGGGTCGAGGGGGATGCCGAGACGGTCCAGGACGGTGGGGGCGATGTCGATGAGGCGGGGCGTGTCGAGCCGGGTGCCCGCGGGTCCGCCGGGCTCGGCGAGGATGACGAAGACCTCCCGCTCGGCACGCGAGTCACCGCCGTGGCCACCGGAGTCGAGGTGACCGTGGTCGGTGGTGACCAGCACGGTCCAGTGCTCCTCGGCGCGCCCCGGATCTGCCCGCCGCGCGTCGATCGCCTCCAGCAGCCGCCCGAGGTGGGCGTCCTGGCCGAGGAGGGCCCGGTCGTAGGCGGGGGAGAGGGGGCCCGTGGCGTGTCCGGCCTCGTCGGTGGCGCCGAGGTACACGAACAGGACGTCCGGGTCGGACTTGGTGAGCCAGCGCAGGGCGGTGCGGGCGACGCGGCGGTCCGCGGTTTCGTAGCCCCTGCGTTCACCGTTGTGGCGCACACGGCGGCCGATGGCCCGGCCGAGGGTGCCGCGGCGCACCAGCGCCGGCCAGGACACGGCGGCCGCCGTGCGCAGACCGGGCCGGCCGCGGGCGGCGCGGGTCAGGAAGTCGGGGTAGCGGGCGTAATCGGCGCCTTTGAAGTCGTTGCCGGTGACCCCGTGGCGGTCGGGCCACACGCCGGTGAGGATGCTCGACCAGCCGGGCCCGGAGTCGGTGCAGGCCACGCCGGTCGAAGGCTCGTCGTCGGCTCGGCCGTAGGGCAGCAGGCTCGTGCCGTGGGCACCCGTGGCCATCAGGTGGTGCAATACGGGTGCGGTGGAGGGGGAGCGGGTCAGCCGGTCGAAGCGCAGGCCGTCCATGCCGACGACGAGCACCTTGGCGCGTCGGCTCTTGGCGTTGACGTCCGTCACTGGGTGCCTCTCTTGTGTGGTTGCCAAGAGCTCGGGACCGGCTGTCGAGTCCTGGCCGCGCGCCGCGCCCGCGGTGGCTGGTCGGGCAGTTCCCCGCGCCCCTTCGGGGCGCCTCAACTGCCCTGCACCGCCCCCTCCGTGGCGCCCGCGATGAACCCGCGGGCGAAGATCGTGAAGACCACGACCAGCGGTACGGACGCCATGAGCACACCGGCCATGACCATGCTGTAGTCAGTGGTGTGGCCGACGTGGAGCTGGGCGAGCGTCACCTGGAGGGTGAGGTGGCTGGGGTCGGTGAGCACGACGAGCGGCCAGATGTAGTCGTTCCAGGCGCCGACGAAGGCGTAGATGGCGAGGAAGGACAGCGCCGGCCTGATCATCGGCAGCACGATGTTCCAGTACTGGCGGAAGAATCCGGCGCCGTCGATGCGCGCGGCGTCCAGGAGTTCGTCCGGCACGCCGTTCTCCACGTACTGGCGCAGCCAGAAGATGCCGAAGGCGTTGGCGAGGGCGGGTGGGATCAGCGCCTTGAGCGTGCCGACCCAGCCGATGTCGGACATGAGGATGAACTGCGGGAGGACGGCCAGCTGGAGCGGCAGCATCATGAACCCCACCAGCAGTGCGAACAGCACCTTGCGTCCGGGGAAGTCGAACTTGGCGAAGGCGAAGGCCGCCAGGGAGTCGACGAACAGGACCAGGACGGTGGTGACGGACGCGACGATGACCGTGTTCAGCATCGACCCGAAGAAGTCGATGGTGTCGAGCACGTGCCGGACGTTCTCCAGCAGGTGGGAACCGAAGGTCAGCTTGGGCGGGCTCTTGTAGATGTCCTGGGTCGTGTTCGTCGCCATGACGATCGTCCACACGAACGGGAAGACCGAGATCAGCACGGCCAGACCGAGGACGAGGTGCGCGGTCAGGCCCTTGGGGCGCCGTGACCGCCTCTTGACCACTGCGGTCATGACTTCCTCCCGCGCTGGACGAGGCGCCAGTTGATGACGACCAGCACCAAGATCAGTACGAAGAAGGCCCACACGATGGCGGCGCCGTAGCCGTAGTCGTTGTTGACGAACGCCGACTGGTAGAAGTACAGCAGCGTGGTCAGGCCCGCCTGGCCGGGACCGCCGAGGTTCGGGTTGGCGGCGTTGCTGCCGAAGAGGACCTGGGGCTCGCTGAAGCTCTGCAGGCCGTTGATGGTCGAGATGACGACGGTGAACAGGATGATCGGCCGCATGATCGGCATGGTGATCTGGAAGAACGTGCGGACGGGCCCGGCGCCGTCCAGCCTGGCCGCCTCGTAGATCTGCGTCGGAATGGCCTGGAGACCGGCCAGATAGATGATCATGTTGTAGCCGGTCCACATCCAGGTCATCAGCAGCGCGATGACCAGTTTGATCAGCCACGGATTGCTCAGCCACGGCACGGGTGAGATGCCGACCGTGCCCAGGATCGCGTTGACCAGGCCGAAGTTGTTGCTGAACACCGCGCCGAAGAAGATCGACACGGCGACGATCGACGTCACGTTCGGTATGTAGAGGGCGATGCGGTAGAAGCCCTTGAAACGCCGCACCGAATGCAGCAGCGTCGCCAGCACCAGGGCGCCGAACAGCGTGGGCACGGTGGACAGGACCCAGATCACCAGCGTGTTGCGGATCGACATCCAGAAGACCGGGTCGTCCCACAGGAACCGGAACTGGTCCAGACCCACGAACTGCCTGGTGCCCATGCCGTCCCAGCGCTGGAAGGCGAGGTACAGCGAGTAGAGGACCGGGAAGAACGAGAAGGCGCCGAAGATCAGGAAGAAGGGCGAGATCGCCAGGTATTGCCGCCAGTGGGACAGCACCCCGCGACGCCTGGGCCGCACGGTGCCCGCGGGCGGTGTACGCCGCGGGCGGAAGCGGGCCGGGCCCGGCCCGCCGTGGCGCCGGGGCACCGCGGCGGGGCCGGTGACCGGAGGTGACGTCACCTCACTTCACCCCCTGTCGCCGGGCGATCTGCTTGGCCTGGCCGACCGCGTCCTGCCAGGCGTCCTCGGGCTTCGTGCCCTTGGCCTCGATGCTGGTCAGCGCCGTCTTGTAAGGCGCCATGACGGCGGCGTCGGCGGGTGCTTCGTAACTGGCCGGGATCGCCTTGGCGGCCGGGCCGAACACCTCGATGACCTTCTGCCCGCCGAAGAAGGGGTCGCCGCCCGTCATGGCCGGCATGGAGTACGCGGCGGGCGCGGCGGGGAAGATGGCGGCGTCGGCGAAGCCGCGCGCGTCGTTCTCCGGGCTGAGGATCCAGCTGATGATCTTGAAGGCCTCTTCGGGGTTGCGGCACTGCTTGGGCAGGGCCAGGTAGGAGCCGCCCTGGTTGGCCGGCCCGCCCGGCATCGCGCAGACCCGCCACTTGCCCTTGGTGTCCGGAGCCGCCTGCTCGATGTCCAGCGCGTGCCAGGCCGCGCCGAGTTCGGTGGTCAGGTTCTTGCCGATGGCGGCGTTCCAGGTGTTGTCATTGATCTTGGCGTCGAGACCGAGGGTGTAGGGGCGGACCGCCGTGGTCCAGGCCTTGCGGATGTGGTCCTGGTCGCCGATGAAGCGGTTGTCCCGGTCGATGAACCGCTCGGTGCCCTGCCCGACCGCCATGTCGAACACCGAGCTGATGTTGTTGATCAGGTAGGTGCCGGGCAGCTTCTTGCGCAGCTCGACGCCGAGGGCGAAATAGTCCTCCCAGGTCCCGGCCTCGGCTGCGACCTTGTCGGGGTCGGTGGGCAGCCCGGCCTTGTCGAACTGGTCCGCACGGTAGAAGAGCGCGGTGGGGCCGATGTCGATCGGGAAACCGATCTGCTTGCCGTCCTCGGTCCGGGCGAGCTTGGTCTTCCACTCCAGGTACTTGGCCGAGATCTCCTTGAAGCCCAGCTCGTTCAGGTCGAGGAAGCGGTTCGCGTTGGGCAGGAACGACGCCATGTCCTCGCCCTTGATGCCGGTGATATCGGGCACCGAGGTGCCCGCCGAGAGGGTCGTGACGAGCTTCGACTTGAAGTCGCCGCCGATCGAGGCGACGGTCAGCTTCACCTCCTTGCCGAAGTGCGTCTTCGCCTCGGCGACCACCTTGTCGCTGAGCGCGCCTCCCCAGTACCACAAGGTGAGGTTCTTGCCGTTCTTGCTGCCGGCCGAGCCGGAGCCGCTGCCGCAGGCGACGGTCAGACCGGAGGCGGCCGCGGTGAACGCGGCGGCCTGGAGGAAGCCTCTACGAGAAAGGTCCACGGGGCACTCCTGTTGTTCCTGTTCGACGTGGAGAGGGGTGGGGAGGGTCAGTGCGGCCCTTCTCAGGTGCGCGGACCGACGGGGATGTGAGGGGTGGGCGGGGTTACGGGGGCGTGGTGCACCGGCGGCCCGGGGTCGGCGGGGATGCGGTCGGCCAGGAAGCCGTAGGCGCGGCGCAGTCCGGGGTCGCTCTGGGAGCGCCACCAGCGTTCGACGCCGTGCCAGCCGGGGGCCGCGAGGGCGCCGCCGTGGTGCCGGACGGACAGCCCGGCGGCGAGTACCGCGAACCGCAGCCGCTCCGCCAGCGGCCAGCCGCCCAGGGACGCCGCGACGAAGCTCGCGCCGAAGACGTCCCCGGCGCCCGTCGCGTCCAGGACGTCGGTGTCCAGGGCGGGGACCTCGGCGTACTCGCCGGTGATCTGGTCGACGGCGATGGCGCCGTCCCCGCCCCGGGTCACCACGGCGACCGGCACCAGCTCCGAGAGAGTGCCGAGCGCGGCCAACGGGCTGTCGGTGCGGGTGTAGGCCATCGCCTCGGCCTCGTTCGGGAGGAAGGCGTGGCACAGGGAAAGCTGGTTCAGGAGGGCCGCCGACCACTCCTGGGAGGGGTCCCAGCCGACGTCGGCGTAGATCCGCGTGCCGTTCGCGGCGGCCTTGCCGAGCCACTCGCGCGGCTGGGCCTCGAGGTGCACGAGGGCGGTCCGCGCGTCGGGCGGGTCGCCCATCAGCACGTCCTGCGAGTACGGCGGCTCCTGGCCGTGGGTGAGCAGGGCCCGGTCGTGGCCGTAGGCGACGGAGACGGTGACCGGGGTGGGCCAGCCGTCCGCCGTACGGGAGAGCGAGAGGTCGACGCCTTCCTGGTCGCACAGGACGTCCCGGCAGTACGCGCCGTAGAAGTCGTCGCCGAACACCGTGGCCAGGGAGATGCTGAGGCCGAAGCGGGAGGCGGCCACCGCGAGGTTGGCGATGCCGCCCGGGCCGCAGCCCATGCCCCGGGTCCAGATCTCCTCGCCCGGCGTCGGCGGCTTGCCGAGCCCCGTCAGGACGAGGTCGTAGAAGAGCAGCCCGGTCAGCAGCACATCGGGCCGGTCACCGTCCACGGATGTGTCCTCTCACTCACGGCTTCGACGGAGATCGTCAAAACTCTTCATTTCGGTGACCGGAATCGTGCGCCGCTCAGCGAGATTGGTCAATACCCGAGCAGAAATAAGCATGGCGATGATTGGAGATGACGAGTAATGTGCACGCCGTGCTGGCAGAACGACGACACCAACTCATCCTGCGGGCCCTGCGGGCCGGCGGGCCCGCGGCCGTGACGGACCTCTCAGAGCAGCTGGGGGTGAGTCCCGCCACCATCAGGCGTGACCTGGTCAAGCTGGAGGAAGACGGACTCCTCACGCGCGTGCACGGCGGCGCCGTCGTGGAGGAGGGCGACCAGCCCTTCGCCGAGGTCGCCGAGGTGCGCGTCACCGAGAAGGACGCCATAGCCGAACGAGCCGCCGCGATGATCACGGACGGCCAGTCGGTTCTGCTGGACATCGGGACGACGGCCTACCGTCTGGCCCGGCAGCTGCACGGCCGACGCCTCACCGTGATCACCAGCAACCTGGTGGTCTACGAGGAACTCGCCGACGACGAGGGCATCGAGCTGGTCCTGCTCGGCGGCATGGTCCGCCGCGAGTACCGCTCCCTGGTCGGCTTCCTCACCGAGGACAACCTGCGCCAGCTGCACGCCGACTGGCTCTTCCTCGGCACCAGCGGGGTGCGGCCCGGCGGCCAGGTCATGGACACGACGGTCGTGGAGGTGCCGGTGAAGCGCGCCATGATCAAGGCGAGCGAGAAGGTGGTGCTGCTCGCCGACGCGGCGAAGTTCCCGGGGCACGGGATGGCGAAGGTCTGCGGTCCCGAGGAACTGAACGCGGTCGTGACGAACGAGCCGGTCGACGCGGCGACGCGGGCCTCCTTCCAGGAGGCGGGCGTCGAGGTCGTCGTGGCGGGAAAGGTGCAAGCTTGAACTCTCTCCCGGCCGACGGGCGCCCGGACCGGGCCGCCCCGCCGTTCCGCGCACAGCGAGCTCTCACACCCTCGACAGCCCCCGGGTCGGCACCAGCCCGGGGTCCTGAAGCAAGTTCAAGGAGGTGGCGCGTGTCCGGTTCCCACGACATGCCGCGCGCGGCCCGCCGAATCGGAGGAACCCGGTGAAGCTGACGATTCTGGGCGGCGGAGGATTCCGTGTGCCGCTGGTGTACGGAGCGCTCCTCCAGGACCACGCCGAGGGCCGGGTGACCCACGTCGTCCTGCACGATCTGGACGCCGGACGGCTGTCGGCGGTGACACGTGTCCTCGCCGAGCAGGCGGCCGGAGTGGCCGACGCGCCCGAGGTGAGCGCCACCACCGACCTCGACGACGCCCTGCGCGGCGCCGACTTCGTGTTCTCCGCGATCCGCGTCGGCGGCCTGGAGGGCCGCGCGAACGACGAACGCGTGGCCCTGGCCGAGGGCGTGCTGGGGCAGGAGACCGTCGGCGCGGGCGGCATCGCCTACGGCCTGCGCACGGTCCCGGTCGCCGTCGACATCGCGCAGCGAGTGGCCCGGCTCGCGCCCGAGGCCTGGGTCATCAACTTCACCAACCCGGCCGGCCTGGTCACCGAGGCCATGTCCCGCCACCTCGGCGACCGGGTCATCGGCATCTGCGACTCCCCGGTCGGCCTCGGCCGCCGCATCGCCCGGGTGCTCGGCGCGAACCCGAAGGAAGCCTGGATCGACTACGTCGGCCTCAACCACCTCGGCTGGGTGCGCGGCCTGCACGTCGCCGGCCGCGACGAGCTGCCGCGCCTGCTCGCCGACCCCGACCTGCTCGGCTCCTTCGAGGAGGGCAAGCTCTTCGGCGTGGACTGGCTCCGCTCCCTCGGCGCGATCCCCAACGAGTATCTGCACTACTACTACTTCAACCGTGAAGCCGTACGGGCCTACCAGCAGGCCGAGAAGACCCGCGGTGCCTTCCTGCACGACCAGCAGGCACGCTTCTACGCCGAGATGAGGAACCCGGACGCCCCCGCTCTGAAGGTCTGGGACGACACCCGCGCCGAACGCGAGGCCACCTACATGGCCGAGAACCGCGAGACGGCGGGCGCCGGCGAACGCGACGAGGACGATCTGTCCGGCGGCTACGAGAAGGTGGCCCTCGCCCTGATGCGGGCCATCGCCCGGGACGAGCGCACCACCCTCATCCTCAACGTCCGCAACCGGCGCACGCTGTCGGTCCTGGACGCGGAGGCCGTCATCGAGGTCCCCTGCCTCGTCGACGCCAACGGCGCCCACCCCGTCACCGTCGACCCGCTGCCCGATCACGCCACCGGCCTGGTCTGCGCGGTCAAGGCGGTCGAGCGCGAGGTGCTGGCCGCCGCCGGCTCCGGCTCCCGCGCCACGGCCGTCAAGGCATTCGCCCTGCACCCGCTGGTGGACTCCGTCAACGTGGCCCGCAGGCTGGTCGAGGGCTATACCGAGGTCCACCCCGGGTTGGCGTACCTTAGGTGAACGCCGCCCGGTAAGCGCTTTCCCCCACCGCTTCCCGCCTGCTCGCTCTTTCCGCTTCCTGGAGACATCTCATGCACGACGAAAGCCGCCGCATCGAGGAGCGCGTGCAGCGCCTTCACGACCAGCGCATCAAGACCGCGGTCTACGCGGCCACCGTCCCCTTCGAGGTGGAGGCCTGGCAGGCCCCCGGGGAGCCGGTCCCGTTCGAGGAGGCCGCCGCCGCCACCTACGAGCCGTTCGAGATGGGCACCCCGTGGGGCCCGCCCTGGGGCACCACCTGGTTCCGCATGCGCGGACAGGTGCCCGCCGAGTGGGCCGGGAAGCGCGTCGAGGCCGTCATCGACCTCGGCTTCGTCGGCGACTGGCCCGGCAACCAGGCCGAGGCCCTCGTGCACCTCACCGACGGCACCCCGCTGAAGGCCGTCAACCCGCTCAACCAGTACGTGGCGATCGCCAACCCCGCCCGCGGCGGCGAGAGCGTCGACTACCTGGTCGAGGCCGCCTCCAACCCGGACATCCTCGCGGACAACTTCTCGAAGATCACCCCGCTCGGCGACAAACTCACCGCGGGCGACAAGCCCCTCTACACCTTCCGCAGCGCCGACCTCTCCGTTCTCGACGAGGAGGTCTGGCACCTCGACCTCGACGTGCAGGTGCTGCGCGAGCTGATGCTGGAGCTCGGCGAGCACGACCCGCGCCGGCACGAGATCGCGCACGCCCTCGACCGCGCCATGGACCTGCTCGACCTGGACGACGTCTCCGGCTCCGCCGCAGCGGTCCGCGAGGCGCTGAAGCCGGCGCTGTCCAAGCCCGCGCACGCCAGCGCCCACACGATCTCCGGTGTCGGCCACGCCCACATCGACTCCGCCTGGCTCTGGCCGATCCGCGAGACCAAGCGCAAGACGTCCCGCACCTTCTCCAACGTCACCTCGCTCGCCGACGAGTACGACGACTTCATCTTCGCCTGCTCCCAGGCCCAGCAGTACGAGTGGGTGCGCGACCACTACCCGAAGGTCTGGGCCCGCATCCAGGAGTCCGTCAAGAACGGCCAGTGGGCGCCGGTCGGCGGCATGTGGGTCGAGTCCGACGGCAACCTTCCCGGCGGGGAGGCCGTCGCCCGCCAGTTCATCCACGGCAAGCGGTTCTTCATCGAGCACTTCGGCATCGAGACCAAGGGCGTCTGGCTGCCGGACTCCTTCGGCTACAACGCGGCCTATCCGCAGATCGCCAAGCTCGCCGGCAACGAGTGGTTCCTCACCCAGAAGATCTCCTGGAACCAGACGAACAGGTTCCCGCACCACACCTTCTGGTGGGAGGGCATCGACGGCACCCGCATCTTCACCCACTTCCCGCCGGTCGACACCTACAACGCCCGCTTCAGCGGCGAGGAGATGTCCCGCGCGGTCCGCAACTACGCGGAGAAGGGCGGCGCCTCCCGGTCCCTGGCCCCCTTCGGCTGGGGCGACGGCGGTGGCGGCCCCACCCGCGAGATCATGGAACGCGCCCGTCGGCTGGCCGACCTGGAGGGCTCCGCCAAGGTCGTCGTCGAGCACCCCGACGAGTTCTTCGCCAAGGCCCGCGAGGAGTACCCCGACGCGCCGGTGTGGGTCGGCGAGCTCTACCTGGAGCTGCACCGCGCCACCTACACCTCCCAGGCCCGCACCAAGCAGGGCAACCGCCGCTCCGAGCACCTCCTGCGCGAGGCCGAACTCTGGGCGACCACGGCCGCCCTGCACGCGCCGGGCTACGCCTACCCGCACGAGAAGCTGGACCGGCTCTGGAAGACGGTGCTGCTGCACCAGTTCCACGACATCCTGCCCGGCTCCTCCATCGCCTGGGTGCACCGCGAGGCCGAGGCCGAGTACGCCCGGGTCGCCGGGGAACTGCACACGCTGACAGCCGAGGCGGTGGCCGCGCTCGGCGTCGGCGGGCCCCGTGCCTTCAACACGAGCCCCTACGACCGCGCCGAAGTGGTCCGCACCGCCGACGGCACACCGGTGTACGTGGAGGTGCCCGCGAGCGGCTCCGCTCCCCTCGCCGACACCGCGGCACCGCAGGCCGTGACGGTGGACGGCCTGGTCCTCGACAACGGACTCGTCAGGGTGGAGGTGGCCGGGGACGGCACCCTGTCCTCCGTCCGCGACCTGCGTGCCGGCCGCGAGGTCCTCGCCGAGCCCGGCAACCTGCTCCGGCTGCACACCGACCTGCCCAACTACTGGGACGCCTGGGACATCGACAAGCACTACAGGAACCGCTACACGGACCTCCTCGACGCCTCGTCCGTCACGGTCGTCGAGCAGGACCCGCTGATCGGCGCCATCCGCGTCGAGCGGGCCTTCGGCAAGGGCTCCACGATCACCCAGACGATCACCGTCCGCGCCGGCAGCCCCCGGATCGACATCGAGACGGACATCGACTGGCACGAGACCGAGAAGATCCTCAAGGCGGCCTTCCCCGTCGACATCCGCGCCCCGCACTCCTCCGCCGAGATCCAGTTCGGCCACATCCAGCGCCCCACCCACACCAACACCAGCTGGGAGGCGGCCCGCTTCGAGGTCTCCGGCCACCGCTGGGTGCACCTCGGCGAACCCGGCTACGGCGTCGCCGTCATCAACGACTCGACGTACGGGCACGACGTCTCCCGCACGGTCCGCGAGGACGGCGGCACCACGACCACCGTCCGCCTCAGCCTGGTCCGCGCCCCGCGCATCCCGGACCCCGAGGCCGACCAGGGCCGCCACCGCTTCACCTACGCGCTGCTGCCCGGCGCGACCATCGAGGACGCCGTCGCCGAGGGCTACTCCCTCAACCTGCCGCTCCGGGTGGCGGAGGCGGCCGGCGCCCCCGAACCGGTGGTCTCCGCCGAGGGCGAGGGCGTGACCGTGGAGGCGGTCAAGCTCGCCGACGACGCCTCCGGCGATGTCGTCGTCCGGCTCTACGAGTCCCGCGGCGGCCGGGCCACCGGCACCCTGCGCACCGGGTTCCCGCTCGCCGGCGCCCAGGTCACCGACCTGCTGGAACGGCCCCTGGAGGACGCGGAGATCACCGACGGCGCGGTCGCCGTCACGCTGCGGCCCTTCCAGATCCTCACCCTCCGGCTGCGCAGGAGCTGACCTCATGGCCATGCAGCCGTGGTTCGAGGACGCCAAGCTCGGCATCTTCGTGCACTGGGGCATCTACGCCGTCGACGGCGTCCAGGAGTCCTGGTCGTTCTACGACGACATCGTGCCGCACGACCGGTACATGTCCCAGCTCGGCCGGTTCACGGCCGCCCGCTACGACCCGCGCGACTGGGCGAGGCTCTTCGCGCGGGCCGGCGCCCGGTACGCCGTCCTGACCAGCCGCCACCACGACGGGGTCGCCCTGTGGGACACCGCGTACGGCGACCTGAACGTGGGCCGTGACCTGATCGGCGGCTACGCCGAGGCCCTGCGCGAGCAGGGCCTCAAGGTCGGCCTCTACTACTCCCACTCCGACTGGAACCACCCCGACTACGCCTCCACCCGCAAGCCCGGCCGCCCGCCGGAGCTGGAGGACAACCGCTACTCCGAGGTCGCCGCCGAGTTCGAGGACCTGGACGCCTGGGAGAGGTTCCTCGCCTACCGCGACGGCCAGATCCGCGAACTCACCACCCGCTACCGGCCCGACCTGATGTGGTTCGACGGCGAGTGGGACCGCAGCGAGGAGCAGTGGCGCATCCCCGAACTCGCCACCCTCATCCGCTCCGAGGTGCCGGACGTCGTCTTCAACGCCCGCATGCTGAGCGAGGGCGACTACGCCACCCCCGAGCAGGGTGCCCCCGTCATCCCGCCCGAGGGCCCTTGGGAGCTGTGCCTGACGATCAACGACTCCTGGGGCCACCAGCACCACGACCACCACCACAAGTCCGTCGACCAGCTGATCCGCTACTTCACCGAGACCATCGGCGGCGGCGGGAACCTGCTCCTGAGCGTCGGCCCGCGGGAGGACGGCACGATCACCGACGAGCAGGCGCGGCGGCTGGAAGGGCTCGGCGACTGGATCGCCCGGCACGCCGAAGCCGTCTACGGAACCGTACGAGGACTCCCGCCGGGCCACCACTACGGCCCGAGCACCCTCTCCAAGGACCGCCGCACCCTCTACCTGACCCTCTTCGACGCCCCGCGCGCCGAGATCAACGTCCGCGGATTGCTCAACACGGTCCGCCGGGTCTCGGTCCTGGGCAGCGGCACCGAACTGGCCCACGAGGTCACCGGCGGCCTCCACGAGACACCGGGCATCCTCTGGATCGCCCCGCCGGCCGCAGCCGACCTCGACCCGTACGCCACGGTGCTGGCCGTCGAACTGGAAGGAGAACTGGAGCTGTACCGGGGCGGGGGCCGCTTCTGACACCGCCGAATTGACCCACGAACACGGCATCGGAATGCCCCCTGCCGTGGGTCGCCCGGCTCCATAGAGTCGATGTCATGACGACGACACGGAACGACATGACGACAGGGAACGCCTCGGGAAACAGCGGCGGCTTCGTACCGGTCCTCACCCGCGCCGCCGAGGCCGAGACGACGCGCGACCCCAGCAGCGTGATGACCCTGCTCGCCGACTCCGGGAACACCGGCGGGCGGCTCACCAGCTACCGGTCGACGTTCGCGCAGGGCGCGGTCGGCGCGCCCGCCCACCTGCACACCGAGGCGTCCGAGATGTTCTACGTGCTCGACGGCGCGCTCCAGGTGCTGGTGGGCGAGGAGATCACCGTGCTGCGAGCCGGCGACTTCCTTCTCGTGCCGCCGCACACCCCACACGCCTTCGCCGCCGCGCCCGGTGCGACGGCCGACGTACTGTTCGTCTTCACCCCGGGCGTGGGGCGCTTCGACTATCTGCGGCTGCTGGGCCGGGTGATGCGCGGCGAGGCCGACCCGCAGGAGATCAAGGACTCCTCCGAGCGCTTCGACAACCACTACGTCGACAGCCCCGTCTGGCGCGCGGCGCTCGCGGCCAGGGCCTGAGTTCTCAGAGGGGCAGCGCCTGGGCCGCCGCCTGGACGGAGCCGACCGGTTCGGCCGCCGCGGGCGCGGGTACCGCCGGCAGCGGATCCGTCGCCTCCGGCCGCTGCTGCGGCAGCGCCACCGGCCGCAGCGGGCGCGGCCCCGACACCACCGTGTAGTCCTGGCCCAGGAACGGCGGGACCACTTCGCCCGGGTCCTCGCCGAGCGCCAGCTGCACGGCGGCCCAGGGAGCGTTGACCCCGCACAGGGACAGCTGGTGCAGCCCGCCGGCCGGGCGGGTGTTGACGTCCATGAGGACCGGCCGGTCGCCGAACATGCGGAACTGGATGTTGGACAGGTAGTGCAGACCGAAGCCCTCGGCGATCCGCCGGGCCGGGTCGAGCCACTGCTCGTGCAGGGTGAAGCCGCGACGGCGGCCGTTCTTGGTGCGGCCCACCGCCAGCCGGACCCGGTTGTCCGGCCCGGTCAGGCAGTCCACCGACACCTCGGGCTGCTCCAGACGCGGCATCACCAGCCAGTCGACCGGCTCCCCGTCCTGCCGCAGCGCCTGCAGCACCAGGTCCAGCGGTACGTACGGGCTCGGGAACCCGCTCAGATGCATCAGCGAGAAGGGCGTACGCGTGATCACCCGGAAGCCCACCCCACCGGCCCCGGACGCCGGCTTGAAGCACGCCTTGTGCCCACCGTCCTCCAACTCCTCGACAGCGGCGAGGAGTTCGTCCTCCGAGCGGACCCGGTACCACGGCGGCACCGGGACGCCGATCGCCTGGACCGCCTCGTAGGCGATCACCTTGTCGTGGAAGACGGCCACGGCCTCGGGCGGCGGCGCCAGCACCGCCGTGCCGGCCGCCTCGAACTCGGCGCGGTGCGCGACGATCGCCGACTGGTGCAGCCGGGGCACGAACACGTCGATGCCGCGACGTAGGCACTGGTCCAGCGCGTACTCGACGTACCCGGCGGGGGACAGGTTCTCGGGCTCCAGCTCGGCGGTGTCGGCGGCGGCCAGCACCGGCGAGTCGGGGTCGCCGTGGGTGGCGTGGATCTCGACGGCCCGGTCGCTGGGATTTCTCCGCAGCTGATCCATGAAGAACACGTTCTCCGCGTACGTGCGGTTGAGCCAGACGCGTACGCGAGAGACCATGCAGGCCGCCTTTCACGGTTCGCGGGCAGGGCTGAGCAGCCCGTGCCCGGGCAGGAGAATGGAGGGTCACCAAACCGCCCCTGTGAAAGGGAAGTCCGTAGCGGTGGTGTTGGGCCAGATCATACGGCTTCGGCGGGCCCGGTCGTGCAACGCGCGTGTGAAGGAATTCTCCGGCCACGGTCCCCGGGCCGCTCTTGCCCCCCGTCGCGCGGATGTGATCTCTTGGTGACGTCCGGGTGCGCACGGAGGGGGCGAGAGGTGACGTCGACGGCCGGTGGTGCCGCACAACTGCTGGCCATCAGCGACCTGCACATCGGCTACCCGGAGAACCGCGCCCTGGTCGAGGGCATGCGGCCCGGGACGGACGACGACTGGCTGCTCGTGGCCGGGGACGTCGCGGAGACCGTGGCGGACATCCGCTGGGCCCTGAAGACGCTCGCGGCCCGCTTCCGCAAGGTCGTGTGGGTGCCCGGCAACCACGAGCTGTGGACCCATCCGAGCGACGCCGTCACCCTGCGCGGTGTCGCCCGGTACGAGCACCTGGTCGAGATGTGCCGCGAACTCGGCGTGACGACACCCGAGGACCCCTACCCCGTCTGGGAGGGCCCCGGAGGGCCGGTCGCCGTCGCCCCGCTGTTCCTCCTGTACGACTACTCGTTCCTGCCGGCCGGCTGCACGACCAAGGAGCAGGGCCTGGAGTACGCGCGGGGGACCGGGATCGTGTGCACCGACGAGTACCTGCTGCACCCCGACCCGTACCCGAGCCGGGAGGCCTGGTGCCGGGCCCGGGTCGCCGAGACCGAACGCAGACTCGCCGCGCTGCCCGACGGCCTGCCGGTGATCCCGGTCAACCACTACCCGCTGCACCGGCATCCGATGGACGTCCTGTGGCACCCCGAGTTCGCCATGTGGTGCGGCACGGACCTGACGGCCGACTGGCACCGCAGGTTCCGCGTGCGCACCATGGTCTACGGCCATCTGCACATCCCCCGCACCACCTGGCACGAGGGCGTGCGCTTCGAGGAGGTGTCGGTGGGCTATCCGCGCGAGTGGAGCAAGCGGTCCGGACCGCCGGGGCGGTTGCGGCGGATCCTGCCGGGGGAGGGCGAGGAGCTGTGATCGGGGAACTGCTGCCGGAGGCCGTGGTCACCGTGGAGGCCTACGGCCAGGAGGACGCGGACGCCCCGCTGTTCCCCGAGGAGGCGGCGCTCCTGACCCGGGCGGTCGCCAAGCGGCGCAGGGAGTTCGCCGTCGTGCGCTCCTGCGCACGCCGCGCCATGGAGAAACTCGGCGTGCCGCCGCAGCCGATCCTGCCCGGGGAACGCGGCGCCCCCCGCTGGCCGGCCGGGCTCGTCGGCAGCATGACCCACTGCGACGGCTACTGTGCCGCCGCCCTGGTCCGCGACACCGACCTCGTGTCCCTCGGCATCGACGCCGAGACCCACGGCCCGCTGCCCGAGGGCGTCCTGCCGTCCGTGTCCCTGCCTGCCGAGGCCGACCGGCTGCGGAGGCTCGCGGCCGAACGCCCCGACATCCACTGGGACCGGCTGCTGTTCAGCGCGAAGGAGTCCGTCTACAAGGCGTGGTTCCCCCTCACCGGGAAGTGGCTGGACTTCATGGAGGCCGACATCGAACTCACCGCCGACGGCGTCTTCCGCGCGACACTGCTCGTCCCCGGCCCGAGGGTGGGCGCCCGCCGCCTCGACCACTTCGACGGCCGCTGGACGGCGGGGCGGGGCCTGATCGCGACGGCGATAGCGGTACCCCACGCCTGACCCCGCGTCGCGGGACCCCCTCCCGACTCCAGCGGCCGTCGAAGTGGTCGAGGCGGCTCAGCGGGCTTTCGAACCGCTCCGGCCGGTGTCCCGGGCGGCCTGCCGGCGGGCGGGTTCGGCCGCCGGCCTGCGGCCCGGGCCCTGGACAGGAGCGCGGGCCCGGCTTCGAGCCCGTCGCCCGGCGCAGCCGTCGGACAACGGAGCCCGCTCCTCGTACCGCAGCTCAGGGGCCCGGCTCCGGGCACCAGTTCTCCAGGAGGCGGAAGAACTCCTCCTCGTTGCCGGTCAGGCCCGCGCGTTCCAGGGCCTGTTCCGCCTCGGCGAGGACCGTGGGCGGGACCAGCGGCGGGCCGCCCTCCACGTCGAAGGCGGCCCGGACGGTGTGCAGCAGCCGCAGATAGGCCTGGACGGCGGTGCGTTCACGATCGGTCAGGACGGCGGTGGGCATCGGTCGGCTCTCCCCGTGTCGGCGTCGTCGGTCCCGCGCCCTCGCGGCGCGCACGCCCCGCACAGCGGTGGCGCCCCACCAGCTTGCCGCCCACCACTGACAATCCGGCCCCGTGGCCCTCCGGTTCGCCCGCTCGGCGCAGAACGGACCGCCGGAACGGCCCGTCAGCCCTGCGGTCCGCGATACCCCAGCGACGCCTCGATCCGACCCGCCAGATGATCCCGCTGCACCGGCCCGCGAGACGACGAACCGGCAAGCCAGGCACGGCACTTGCTGGCGAGCAGCAGCCCGAAGCTCTCGGCCTCCTTCTCGTCGTCGAGGTCGAAACGGGTGCGCGCGGCGACCTTCAGCACGGTCGCCTGGAGATCGGCACCGTCGTCGAGCAGCCGGGCCGCGACGGCGGCGCCCGCGACGTGGTGGGAGCAGTGCCCGGCCTTCATGTGCCACAGCTCGTGGCCCAGGATCACCAACTGGTGATCGGGAGCGGTGCGTTCCTCGATCACGACGAGGTCCTGCTCTGCCATGTCCAGCCAGAGCCCGCTGGCGGTCCCGGGCGGGAACGCGGCCGTTCGGAAGCGGACGGGGCGGCCACGGCGTCTGCTCATGCCGTCGCACAGGGCCGCGTACAGCTCCTCGGGCCGAGCCGGCGCGGGAAGGGTCAGCTCCGCGACCAGCTCGCCGCACAGGCGGCGCATTTCCTTACCGATGCCCACAGTTCTCCCCACGGTCACGACTCGGGCCGCTTGACGCTCTCCAGGAGCATGTCCAGCCACTCCGCGACCTTGTCGCGGTGCTGGTCGGTGGGCAGTTGCGCGGCTCGCCAGGCGATGCCGCGCACGCCGTGGTCCTGCAACAGCCGCTCCAGCGGGTCGTCCGCCGCGGCGGCCGCCTCCCGCTCGCGGTCGGCGAGCTTCTGCAACAGCTCCTGTTCGGTGTGCTGGAGGGCGCTCACCAGCGCCTCGGGGTCCTCGGCCGTCAGGAAGCCGGCGTGCACCCGGAAGAACCGCTGGAGGGCGTCGCAGTGCTCCATGGTCGGCCGCCGGTCGCCGTTGATCAGGGCGCCGGCCTGCTGGCGGGACATGCCCGCGCCGTCGGCGATCTCCTGCTGGGTGTACTTGCGGCCGTTGGGCTTGAGCCGGGTCCGCCGCAGCAGGTCCAGACGTTGCAGGAACCGGGCCTGGACGTCGGGCTCGCCCGCCGGCCGGCCACTGAGCAGCGCCTTGACCACGGGGTCCGGAACACCGGAGGCGACGGACAGCCGGCCGATGTCGAAGACCTCGGCCTGCGGCACGCCGAGCCGGTCGGCGAGCGCGCCGACGCGCGAGACGACGGCCGGTAGCACGGCCGTCGGCGTGGCGCCAGGACCCTCGACGAAGCCACCCGTCACCGACAGATCTCCTACGTATCTCACAGGCTTCTCACAAGTGGATGCCGTGACCTACCCGGCGTGAACTTCCCGGAGCGTAGCCGGTGCTTCGAACTCACATCCAGGTCTCGCCACAACTGTGGCCAATTTCAGCCGTCAACAGGCATGGAATGCCACGATAGTTGACACGCCTCAGCCCGGGGCAGCAGGATCGGGGCGCCGCGTCAAGGCCGCACAGGCAAGAGGGGTGACCTCCCGATGGCATATCAGGCAGGAGGGCGGCGGCCGGCACCGCGGCCCGTCCCCGAGACTCCGGAGGCCCAGGCCTACCTGGAGGACTACGCCGGGCTCCTGGAGGGCGTCTCCTTCCCCTCGCTCGTCGTCGATCACTGCTGGGACGTGGTGCTGACCAACAGCGCCTTCCGGTCACTTTTCCGTGAGGCGGGCCCGCACCCGACGGCCATGCCGGGTGACAACTTCCTCAGGTTCGTGCTGTTCCACCCCGACGCCCCCGCGGTGCTCGGCGACCACGAGGCCAGCTGGTGCCTGCCGATGCTCGCGCACTTCGCACGGACCGTGGAGAGCCGCGGCCCGGACCACGGCCTCCAGGCCATCCGCGGGGACATCGCCCAGGACCCGATCATGGAGGCCGCCTACCGGCACGGCCTGCCGCACTGGATCCGCGCGGTCGGCGAGGACGCCGTCGAGCAGGACGGCGCCCTACGGCCGCTGCTCCACCCGGACCCCCGCCGGGGCCCCACCGAGTGCCGGATCGTCATCGAGACGTCCAGGACCCTGGAAGAACTGGGCTGCGCCCGGGTCACCTTCGCGCTGCGCGAGACGCGTCGCCCCGCGACCAGGGAGCGCCGCACGCGCCGCACCGCCTCCCACCTGAGGGTCGTCCCCATGGCCGACTGACCGCCCCCGCGCGGTCACCCGCCGGTGGCCGCACCCTTCCCAGCCCATGTGGTGTGTGACATAGTACTGGCGTGAACGAGTCGCTGACCTGCGATGTCGTGGTGGTAGGCGCCGGTGTGGTCGGCGCCGCCACCGCCCTGTACGCGGCCCGCGCGGGCCTGGACACCGTCGTGGTGGACCGGGGACCGGTGGCCGGCGGTACGACCGGAGCGGGGGAGGGGAACCTCCTCGTCTCCGACAAGGAACCCGGACCTGAGCTCGAACTGGCCCTGCTGTCCGCCCGGCTGTGGGCCGCACTGGCCCGGGAGGGGCTGGGCGAGGCCGTCGAGTACGAGACCAAGGGCGGTGTCGTGGTCGCCGGCACGGACCGGGCCCTGGCCGGGCTGGAGAAGCTCGCCGCCGAGCAGCGCGCGGCCGGGGTCGAGGCCGTCCCGGTGCCGCCCGACCGGCTCCCCGACCTGGAGCCGTACCTGGCCCCCGGCCTCGCGGGCGGCATGCACTACCCGCAGGACGCCCAGGTGATGCCCGCCCTCGCGGCGGCGCACCTGCTGCGCGCCTCGAAGGCCCGGGTGCTCACCGGCCGGGAGGTGACCGGCATCCTGCGCGGCCCGGGCGGCGCGGTGCGCGGCGTGCGCACCGGCCGGGGCGACCTCCACGCCCCCGCGGTCGTCAACGCGGCCGGCACCTGGGGCGGTGAGGTCGCGGCCCGCGCCGGAGTGTCCCTGCCGGTGCTGCCCCGCAGGGGTTTCGTCCTGGTCACCGAACCGCTGCCGCCGCGCATCCGGCACAAGGTGTACGCCGCCGACTACGTGGCCGACGTCGCCAGCGACTCGGCGGCGCTGCAGACCTCCCCGGTGGTGGAGGGCACCCCGGCCGGTCCGGTCCTCATCGGCGCCAGCCGCGAACGGGTCGGCTTCGACCGTTCGCTGTCGCTCCCGGCGGTGCGCGCGCTGGCGGCCGGGGCGACCGGGCTCTTCCCGTTCCTCGCCGGAGTCCGGGCGATGCGGACGTACGCCGGCTTCCGGCCGTATCTGCCGGACCACCTGCCCGCGATCGGCCCCGACCCGCGGGCGCCCGGGCTCTTCCACGCCTGCGGGCACGAGGGCGCGGGCATCGGGCTCGCCACCGGCACCGGGCAGCTGATCGCCCAGGTCCTGACCGGGCGCACCCCCGATCTGGACCTCGGACCGTTCCGGCCCGACCGCTTCACCGAGGAGGCCGCGTGAACCCGCTCGAGCTTGCCGGGGCCAGGCCCGGACCCTCCTTCACGGTCACGTTCGACGGGCGGCCGGTCGAGGCGCTGCCCGGGCAGACGGTCGCCGCCGTGCTGTGGGCGGCAGGGGTGACGTCATGGCGTTCCACCCGGGGCGAGGGCCGTCCGCGCGGGGTGTTCTGCGGGATCGGCGTCTGCTTCGACTGCCTGGTGACCGTCAACGGCCGCCCCAACCAACGGGCCTGTCTCGTGCCGGTGCGGCCGGGGGACGTGATCGGCACGCAGGACGGCACCGGACACGGGGAGACCGGCACCCAGGACGGGACGGGTCATGAGGAGGCGCGCCATGCGGACTGACCTCGCCGTGATCGGCGCCGGACCGGCCGGACTCGCCGCCGCCCTGGCGGCCTCGGCGCGCGGCGTACGGGTCACGCTCGTCGACGCCGCGACACGACCCGGCGGGCAGTTCTACCGGCAGCCCGCCGAGGCACTCGCCGCCAGTCGGCCCGAGGCGCTGCACCACGGGTGGCGGACCTGGGAGCGGCTGCGGGACGGGCTCGCCGTCAGTGCCGTGCGCGTCCTGACGGAACACCATGTGTGGTGCGTGGAGCGCACGCCGGACGGCTTCACCGTGAACGCCCTGCTCGGGCCCGAGCAGGAGGAGCCCGTCCAACTGCACGCCCGGGCCGTGCTCCTGGCCACCGGCGGCTACGAGCGGGTGCTGCCCTTCCCCGGCTGGACCCTCCCGGGCGTCGTCACGGCCGGGGGAGCCCAGGCCATGCTCAAGGGCGGGCTCGTGGTGCCGGGGCGCCGAGCCCTCGTGGCCGGGACGGGGCCGCTGCTGCTGCCCGTGGCGACCGGGCTCGCGGCAGCCGGCGTCGAGGTCGCCGCGCTCGTCGAGTCCACCGGCCCCAGGCGCCTCGCCCGGCACGCTCCCGCCCTGGCCGGCAAGCTCCCCGAGGGGGCCGGACACGCAGCCGGGCTGCTGCGCCACCGCATCCCGGTCCTCACCCGGCACACCGTCGTCCGCGCCCACGGCGACGACCGGCTGACCGGCGTCACCGTCGCCGCCCTCGGCACCGACGGGCACGTCCGGCCCGGCACCGAACGGCACCTGCCCTGCGACACCCTCGCGGCCGGCCACGGCATGCTCCCGCACACCGACCTCGCCGAGAGCCTCGGCTGCCGCCTCGACGGACTCGCCGTGGCCGTCGACACCGAACAGCGCACGGACGTGCCCGGCGTGTGGGCGGCCGGCGAGGCCACCGGCATCGGCGGCGCCGCCCTCTCCCTCGCCGAGGGGCACATCGCCGGCTGCTCCGCCGCCGCCCACCTGCACGGCACCGCACCCGGCCCGGCCCCCGCCGCCCTCAAGGCCCGTACGGCACTCCAGCGATCCGCGGCCGCCCTCGACTCCGCCTACGTGCTCCCCGCGCACTGGCCCGAGCAGATCACCGACGACACCGTGGTCTGCCGCTGCGAGGAGGTCACCGCCGGGGCCGTGCGCGAGGCCCTGGACCTCGGGGCGGGCGACGAGCGCACCGTGAAGCTGTTCACCCGGGCCGGAATGGGCTGGTGCCAGGGCCGGATGTGCGGCACCGCGATCGCCGGTCTCGCCGGCTGCGCACCCACCCCGGCCAAGCGCCCGTTCGCCCGTCCCGTGCCGCTCGGCGTCCTCGCCCGGCACCACCCCAAGGAGGGACCGTCATGACCGACCACCACCCCTGGCGCGGCGTCCTCGTCGCCACCGCGCTCCCGCTGAACGACGACCTCTCGGTCGACTTCGACCGGTACGCCGAGCACTGCGCCTGGCTCGTCGGGAACGGCTGCGACGGCGTCGTGCCGAACGGCTCCCTCGGTGAGTACCAGGTGCTCACGCCCGAGGAACGGGCCCGGGTCGTCGAGACGGCCGTCGCCGCCATCGGCGGGGAGCGGGTGATGCCCGGCGTCGCCGCGTACGGGTCCGCCGAGGCCCGGCGCTGGGCCGAGCAGGCCGGCGAGGCCGGCTGCCGCGCGGTGATGCTGCTGCCGCCGAACGCCTACCGCGCCGACGAGCGCTCCGTCCTCGCCCACTACGCCGAGGTCGCCCGGTCGGGCCTGCCGGTCGTCGCGTACAACAACCCCATCGACACCAAGGTCGACCTCGTGCCCGAGCTGCTGGCCCGGCTGCACGGCGAGGGGTACATCCGCGGCGTCAAGGAGTTCTCGGGCGATGTCCGCCGCGCTTACCGGATCGCCGAACTCGCCCCCGAACTGGACCTCCTGATCGGTGCGGACGACGTCCTGCTGGAGCTGGCCGTCGCGGGAGCCAAGGGCTGGGTGGCGGGCTACCCGAACGCGCTGCCCCGTTCCTGCGCCGAGCTGTACCGTGCCGCCGTCGGCGGCGACCTCGGCGCGGCTCTGCCCCTGTACCGGCAACTGCACCCCCTGCTGCGCTGGGACTCACAGGTGGAGTTCGTCCAGGCCATCAAGCTGTCCATGGACATCGCCGGCCGCCACGGCGGGCCCTGCCGCCCGCCCCGCGCCGCGCTGCTGCCCGGGCAGGAGGCGGCGGTCCGCGCCGCCACGGAGAAGGCCGTCGCGGCCGGACTGAGCTGAGGACCATGCGCAGCAGACTCACCCTGCACGCCGTCGACTCGCACACCGAGGGCATGCCGACCCGCGTGATCACCGGCGGCATCGGCGCCGTCCCCGGCGCCACCATGAACGAACGGCGGCTGTGGTTCCGCGAACACCGCGACGACGTCAAGCAGTTGCTGATGAACGAGCCGCGCGGCCACTCCGCCATGAGCGGCGCGATCCTCCAGCCCCCGACCCGGCCCGACTGCGACTGGGGCGTCCTCTACATCGAGGTCTCCGGCTATCTGCCGATGTGCGGACACGGAACCATCGGCGTGGCGACCGTCCTCGTCGAGACCGGCATGGTCGAGGTCGTCGAGCCGGTGACCACCATCCGGCTCGACACCCCGGCGGGCCCGGTCGTCGCCGAGGTGTCCGTCGAGGACGGTGCCGCCAAGGCGGTCACCCTCCGCAACGTGCCCTCCTTCGCCGTCGGCCTCGACCGCGAGGCAACCCTCGCCGACGGCCGGACGGTGACGTACGACCTCGCCTTCGGCGGCAACTTCTACGCCATCCTGCCGCTGGAGCGGTTCGGCCTGCCCTTCGACCGGTCCCGCAAGGACGAGATCCTCGCGGCCGGCCTGTCCCTCATGGCCGCCGTCAACGCCGAGGACCCGCCCGTCCACCCGGAGGACCCCTCCATCCACGGCCTCCACCACGTCTACCTGGCCGCCCCCGGCTCGACCGCCCGCCATTCCCGGCACGCCATGGCCATCCACCCCGGCTGGTTCGACCGCTCGCCCTGCGGCACCGGCACCAGCGCCCGCATGGCACAGCTGCACGCGCGCGGCGAACTCCCGCTGCACACCGAGTTCGTGAACGAGTCCTTCATCGGCACCCGCTTCACCGGCAGACTGCTCGGCACGACCGCGGTCGCCGGCCGCCCGGCCGTGCTGCCCAGCTTCACCGGCCGCGCCTGGATCACCGGTACCGCCCAGTACTTGCTGGACCCCGAGGACCCGTTCCCGGCGGGATTCGTCCTGTAGACACCCTGTAAGCGCACGAGAGAGGAACCCCGACCGTCATGGCCGCGCAGCACACCCCCGCCCTGCCCGTGCTCGGCAGCAGGAAGCCCAGCCACCGGGAGCGGGTCGCGGACGCGCTGCGCGCCGCCCTGATCGCCGGGGAACTGCGGCCCGGCGAGGTCTACTCGGCACCCGGCCTCGCCACCCGCTTCGGCGTCTCCGCCACGCCCGTGCGCGAGGCCATGCTCGACCTGGCGAAGGAGGGACTGGTCGACACCGTGCCCAACAAGGGCTTCCGGGTCACCGCCGTCTCCGAGCAGCAGCTCGACGAGTACACCCACATCCGGGCACTGATCGAGATCCCCACCACGGCCGGGCTGGCCCGCACGGCCGACCCGGTGGCCCTGGAGGCGCTCCGCCCGGTCGCCCGGGAGATCGTCACCTCCGCCGCGGCCGGCGACCTCATCGCCTATGTCGAGGCCGACCTGCGCTTCCACCTCGGCCTGCTGGCCCTCGCCGGCAACGGCCACCTCGTCGACGTCGTACGCGACCTCAGACGCCGCTCCCGGCTCTACGGCCTGACGGCCCTGGTGGCGCAGGGGCGGCTGGAAGCGTCGGCCGAGGAGCACCTGGAGATCCTGGACGCGCTGCTCGCCCGCGACGAGGACGCCGTACGAGCCGTGATGGCGCGGCACCTGGGGCACGTGCGGGGCCTGTGGGCGGCACCCTGAACAGCCGGACGCGACCGGTTCACCGGCCGAGCTTCGCCGCCTGGACCTGCTCGTACACCCGAGTCCGCAGCTCGGCGAAGCGCGGGTCCACCCGCGTGTGCAGCTGGTCCCGCTCGACCGGCAGATCGACTTTCAGCTGCTGCTGGACGACGGTGGGGGAGGCCGACAGCACGAGCACCCGCTCGCCGAGGTACACGGCCTCGTCGATGTCATGGGTGACGAACAGGATCGTGATCCCGCGCTCCCGCCACAACCGCCGTACGAGGTCCTCCAGTTCGGCCCGGGTCTGGGCGTCCACCGCGGCGAACGGCTCGTCCATCAGCAGCACCTCGGGCTCGTACGCCAGCGCCCGCGCGATGGCCACCCGCTGCTGCATGCCGCCCGACAGCTGCCACGGATACGCCCCCGCGGCGTCCGCCAGCCCCACCGACTCCAGCGCGTCCGCGACCAGCGCCCGGCGCCGCTCCCGGCTGAGCCTCTTCTGCTTCAGGGGCAGTTCGACGTTCTGCCCGACCCGCATCCACGGGAGCAGGCTGCGGCCGTACTCCTGGAACACGAACGCCATGCCGGGCGGCGGCCCGTCCACCGTGCGGCCCGCGAGCCGCACCTCGCCGGCCGTGGGGGCGAGCAGACCGCCGACGCACTTCAGCAGGGTCGTCTTGCCGCAGCCCGACGGCCCGACGAGACAGACCAGTTCCCCCGCCGCCACGCTGAAGGTCAGATCGCGCACCGCTTCGGTCCGCCGCCCGGACCCCTCGTAGACCTTCCCGAGGCCGTGTACGTCCAGCATGGAGCGCCCTTTCGCGAGGTTCACGGGGACCGCCGGCCGGACTCGCGCAGGCCGTGGTACCAGCCGAGCACCCGCCGCTCGGCCAGCCGGAAGAGGACCGAGAGGAGGAAGCCGAGCAGACCGAGGAGCAGAATCCCGGTCCACATGTCGGGGATGGCGAAACCGCGCTGGAACTGCACGATGGTGAAGCCGAGGCCGTTGCTGGCGGCGAACATCTCGCTGATCACCATGAGAATGATCCCGATCGACAGCGCCTGGCGCAGGCCCGCGAAGATCTGCGGGCTCGCCGAGCGCAGCACCACGTCCCGCAGCCGGGCCACACCCGTGATGCCGTACGAGCGGGCCGTCTCGGCGAGGACCGGGTCGACCGCGCGGACGCCCTCGACCGTGTTGAGCAGGACCGGCCAGACACAGCCGCTCGCGATCACCGCGATCTTCATCATGTCGCCGATCCCGGCGAACAGCATGATGACCGGCACCAGGACCGGCGGCGGCACCGCCCGCAGGAACTCCAGTACCGGCTCGCACAGCGCCCGCACCCGACGCCGGGAGCCGATGACCGTGCCGAGCGCCACCCCCACGACGGCCGCCACGGCGTATCCCGCCGCGAGCCGCAGCACGCTGGGCAGCACGTCCCCGCGCAGCCGCTCGCCCGTCCACACGTCCGGGAAGGCCCCGAAGACGGTCCGCAGCGGCGGCCAGTAGACGTTCGTGCTGCCGGCCGACGCCACCCACCAGACGGCCACCAGCACCGCCGGCAGCGCGAGCGCGAACACCAGCCGCAGCGCGGCCCTCCCCCAAGCTCTCGACGTCACCCGGCCAGCGGGGACCCCCATCACACCGCCACCTCCCCGCGCACCGACTGGTGCCAGGCCAGGGCCCGCCGCTCCACCGCCCTCGCCCCCACGTTGATCAGCAGCCCGAGCACCCCGGTCACCACGATCAGCGCGTACATCTCCGGCACCGCCTGCGAGGTCTGCGCCACCGCGATCCGCGCCCCCAGCCCCGGGGCCCCGATGACCAGTTCGGCGGTGACGGCGAGGATGAGCGCCACGGCCGCGGCCAGCCGCACCCCGGTCATGACGTACGGCAGCGCCGATGGCCACAGCACGTGCCGCACCCGTGCCCAGGCGCCCAGACCGTACGAGCGTGCCGTCTCCTCCGCGACCGGGTCGACGTCGCGCACGCCGTACAGGACCTGGATCAGCACCTGCCAGAACGAGGCGTACACGACCAGGAGCAGGACCGAGCGCAGTTCCGTGCCGTACAGCAGCACCGCCAGCGGGATCAGCGCGACCGACGGGATGGGCCGCAGGAACTCGATCGTGGAGGCCGTCACCTCGCGCAGCCACGGCACCACGGAGATCACCACGCCCGCGACGACACCCGCGCTCACCGCGATCGCCAGGCCCAGCGCCCAGCCGGTGAGGGTGTCGCCGAGCGCCGACCAGAAGGCCGTGTCGGAGAGTTCGCGGCCGAGCGCGCCGGCGATGCGGCCGGCCGGCGGGAAGTGGTCCTCGTCGACCAGGCCGAGCCGCGGCACGGCCTCGCCCAGGAGGACGAACACCGCGAACCCGGCCGCACCGAGGGCCGCGTCGGAGCCCCTCACGGCAGCAGCTCGTCCAGGTCCGGCTTCTTCTCGAACAGCCCGTCCCGCTCGCCGAGTTCGGCCAGCCGCTCGATCGACGGCCGGTCGGGCTCGGCCGGATAGCGCGGCAGGGTCAGCTTCTCCAGCAGGGTGGCGGGGATCTTCGTGTACGTGGTGAGAATCTGCCGGACCTCCTCCGGGTGGCTGTCGGCGTACTTCAGTGACTCGGCGGTGGCCTCCTGGAACTTCTTCACCAGTTCCGGGTTCTTGCCGGCGAACTGCTCGGAGGTGAAGTACATGGCCACGGTGAGGTCCGGTGACACGTCGTGGAAGTTCGACGCGATCTCCTTGCCGCCCGCGGCCTTCACGGTGGCCAGCGCGGGCTCCGGGGTGCAGGCCGCGTCGACCTGCCTGCCGTCCAGTGCGGCCGGCATCCGGTCGAAGGGCATCTCGACGAACTCGACCTTCGCAGGGTCGCCGCCGTCCTTGCGGACGGACTCCCTGATCGACGTGTCGCAGATGTTGTTGAGGGTGTTGACCGCCGCCTTCTTGCCCTCCAGCTGCTTGGCGGAGGTGAGGGGAGAGCCCTTCCTCACCGTGATGGCGGCGAAGTCGGCGCCGTCCTCACCCGTCGACGCGACACCGTTCGCCACGGCCTTGACGGGCACGTTCTTGGAGCGGGCGAGCAGCAGCGAGGTGGTGTTGCTGAAGCCGAACTGGAACTGGCCGGACATGACCCCGGGCACGATCGCGGCCCCGCCCTGGGCCGGTACCAGCTCCAGTTCGAGGCCGCGGTCGGCGTAGAAGCCCTGCTTCTCGCCCAGGTAGATGGGTGCGACGTCCAGGACGGGAACGACCCCGACCTTGACGGCGGTGGTTCCGCCGGACGAGCCGGCCGTGTCCTTCCCGCCGGGGTCGGACGACCCGCAGGCGGTGACGGAGGCCAGGACGGACCAGGCCGTCAGGCCGACGAGCAGGCGACGCATGGCTCCCCCTGTGGGACCGGCTGAGGTGCTCCGACAGGCTGTGCGCAGGCAGTACGGAAGTGCTCAGCGGGAACCTAGGGCCCGTCCGGAGCCATGGTCAATGCACGTGCGGTGAAGGCTTGTTGAAACCAGCACCTTCGGGTCACAGATCCAGTACGAGCCGCCCGCCGCGGCAGCGGGACACACAGATGAGCATCGTCTCGCCCGCCGCGCGCTCGTCGTCGGTCAGCACCGAGTCGCGGTGGTCCGGGTCCCCGTCCAGGACGTCGGTCTCGCACGTGCCACAGGTGCCCTCGGTGCAGGAGTACAGGACCTCGACCCCGGCGGCGCGCACGGCGTCGAGCACGGACACGTCGGGCGCGACGGTGAGCGTCCTGCCGCTGCGCGCCAGCTCCACCTCGAACGCGGTGTTGCCGCCGGTCTCCTGCTCCTTCGGCTGGAACCGCTCGACGCGCAGGACCCCGGGCGGGCAGCTGGCCTCGACGGCGTCCAGCAGCGGCCCCGGGCCGCAGCAGTAGACGAGCGTGCCCTCGGGCACGTCGTCCAGCACCGCGGGCAGGTCCAGCAGGCCCGTCTCGTCCTCCGGCGCGAACGTCACGCGGTCCCCGTAGCGGCCCAGTTCCTCGCCGAACGCCATGGACCCGCGGGTGCGCCCGCCGTACAGCAGCGTCCATTCGGCGCCCGCCGCCTCCGCCGCCGCCAGCATCGGCAGGAGCGGCGTGATGCCGATGCCGCCGGCGACGAAGCGGTAGGAAGGGGCGGGTTCCAGGCGGAAGTTGTTCCGGGGCCCGCGCACCCGCACCTTGGCGCCCTCTCCCAGCTGCTCGTGCACATGGGCGGAGCCGCCCCGCCCGGCGGGCTCGCGCAGCACCGCGACCCGCCAGGCCGACCGGTCCGCAGGATTGCCGCACAGCGAGTACTGCCGTTCCAGGCCGGGCCCGAGGAGCACGTCGACGTGAGCGCCCGGCTCCCAGGCCGGGAGCGGCTCGCCCAGTGGATGGCGCAAGGTCAGGGCGAGCACTCCCTCGGCGGCGAACTCACGTCGCCGGACGATCAGTTCGGCCTCGTACACGGTCATGGACTGGTCCCTCGCGGTTCGTCGTCGCTCACATGTCCCTGCGGGTGGGCGAGCATCCACTCCCACATCTCGACCGGGTCCTGCGCGGTGTGCTCGCGGCCGCAGTGGCACGTGCCGTGCAGCACGTCGGTGCCGGGCACCCAGTCGATGCGGTAGATCTCGCCGGTCGGAGCCGTCACCGGATCTGCTCCACGGGCTTCTCGCCCTGCTCCACCAGCCGGGCGAGGATGCGGCGGGCGGCGAGGCCACCGGTGTCGATGTTGATGCTCAGCTCCTGGTAGCCGGTCCGCTCGGTGCCGAGGGTCTCCTGCAGCAGGTTGAGCGCGGTGACGTCCTGCATCACCACCGTGTGGTTGTTCCCGCGCAGGAACTCGGTGACCTCGGCGTCGTCCGTGGCCCAGTCGCGCGAGACGGCCCAGAAGTCGTACACCTTGCCGTCGCCCGACGGCGTGATCGCGTACGTGATCTCGGTGTGAAAGGCGTTCGGGTCGCTGCCGTCCGCTTCGGGCAGCACCCCCACCGGGGCGATACGGGCGTGCAGCAGATACAGGCACGGCGCGTGGTACTCGATGTCCTGCCAGCGGGTGATCCGGCCCTCGATGCCGGTGGACTTGGCGTAGAACGGCGGGCACTCGGCGTCGTCCATGTGCCGGCTGACCCGGACGATCCCGGCGCCCTCGTCGACCTCGGTGGTGATCGGCGTCTCGGCGACCTCGGGGGTGCCGATGTAGCCGCCGTGCAGATACGTCTCGTGGGACAGGTCCAGGAGGTTGTCGACGAGCAGGCCGTAGTCGCAGTCGATGGGCTCCATGCCGCACACGGTGACCCAGCCCGGGGTGTCCAGGTGCCGGGCCCGGGGGATGGTCTGCGGGTCGGCGAGCGCCGGGTCGCCGATCCACACCCAGATCAGCGAGTCCTGCTCGACGACCGGGTAGGAGGCGACCCGGGCGGTGCGCGGCACCCGTTTCTGCCCCGGCACGTACACACAGGTGCCGGTCGTGTCGTACGTGAAGCCGTGGTAGCCGCACACGATCCGGTCCCCGTCCAGGCGCGTCGGCGCCTGGGACAGCGGGTACCGGCGGTGCACACACCGGTCGTGCAGGACGACCGGCGTGCCGTCCTCCTCCGTCCGGTAGAGCACGAGCGTCTCACCGAGGATCGTCCGGCCGAGCAACTCCCGCCCGACTTCGTGACTGTAGGCGGCGACGTACCACTGGTTCCTGGCGAAGGCGGTCATGTGGGGCATGGCGTTCGGCTCCCGTCTCTGGGTCGTGGCGCCATCGTCGGCGCGGCTCTCCCGGCGCCGCAACGGGCCTTCCGTCAGACGGAAGCAGTTGCCGCATCAAAAAGTGAAAGCGTAACGGAATTCCCGACTTTTTCATCCCGGAGAATCCGCTTAATCTGGGTATATGGAAAAGACACAGTTCTATGTGGTCAAGCGCGGCGACACCCTCATCAAGATCGCGTCCATGCATCACGTGACGCTCGACCAGATTCTCGAATGGAATCCCGAGATCGAGAATCCTGACGTCATCCATCCGGGTCAGCGGATCCGTGTGGCCGCACCGGCCATGCACGGGGATTTCGAGCCGTTCCCGGGCGCCGACTTCTTCCAGTCCTCCGTGACGAGCCCGGTCATCGAGGCCATGGGCTTCCGCCTCATCGAGGAGGAGTGCTCGGCGTACGCCGCCGGGCCCGACTCCCAGTGGAGCGAGGCGGACCGGAAGTCGTACGCGATGTGGCAGCGCAAGCTCGGATTCACAGGCCGCGACGCTGACGGCACGCCGGGCCGGAAGTCCTGGGAAAGGCTTCACGTACCCGCCGTCTTCGAGTGACCGGCATCGCGTCGGGCCGGCCTCCGCGGACGGCCTGGCGCGCCAAAGCCCGGGCGCGGATCGCCTATCTCGAGGCAGAGCTGGAACACGAAAGCACCCGACGTGCTCCGGATCACCGGACAGCGCTCATCGAGGGAATGCGAAGTCATCTGGAAAAGGCCCGAGCGGCCGCTGACGAGGATTTCGGATGGCGGAAGCTGTGGTCGGGTTCGGCTGCCCGTGAGGGCGTGTGCTCGAATATTCGCAGCGCCGAGGTGTTGCTGATTCAGCTGGTTTCCGTCGAGGAGGCCGCCGGCCGCGCCAATGAGGTCATGGCGCTGGTCAAGGATCATCTGGAGGCGGACGACCCACGCCGGGTCCGGCTCGCCCTGCGACTGCGTCCCATCATCTCGGGAGACCTCACCACGAGCGACCGGGATCTCATGGCCCGGGCGCTCGACGCCGCGTACAGCAGCCTGGACGACGAGCTGGCGCGGGTGCGCAGCCTGCGCAACATCCTCTGGGCCGCGACCGTCCTCGTGGTGATCGGGGTGGTGAACCTGGCCCTCTACGGGTGGTTCTCGCCCAGTTCGCTGAGCCTGTGCTTCTCACCCCAGGGCGGCTCCGGAGACACGGTCACCGTCGTGTGCCCCACCGCCGAATACCACAACCAGCCGGCTGACACCGACCCGAGCAGGCTGGCCGGAGCGACGGACATCCTCACCGTCGAGATCGCCGGACTCGCCGGTGCCGCCCTCACCGTCATCGCATCGCTGCGCCGCATCCGGGGCACCGACTCCCCCTACATGCTGCCCCTGGCGTCGGCGGTGCTGAAGCTGCCCACCGGCGCCCTGTCGGCCTTCCTCGGACTGCTGCTGATCCGGGGCGCCTTCGTCCCCGGACTCAGTGACCTCGACAGCAGGGCGCAGGTCCTCGCCTGGGCCGCGGCCTTCGGCGCCGCACAGCACCTGGTGACGCGCCTCGTCGACGACCGCGCCCAGATGACGCTGTCGGAGGTCGGCAACACCACCGGCGCGGTGATCGACCCCGAGAAACTCGCCGTCAAGGAAGGGCCACCGGCGTCCGCCGCAGGGTCGCCGAACGGTGCGGGCCCGCACGACGAGCCACACGCGCCCGACGGAGACGGCGAACCGGTCCCCGACAGCGGATCACCTCACCGCCGCAGCGGCACGTGAGCCGTCTCCGGCAACCGCAGGTACACCACCGACGACACCAGGCAGATCACCGCGACGTACCACGGGAACAACCCCGCGTGCCCCTGCTCCTTGAACAGCGTGCCCACGTACGGGGCCGTGCCGCCGAAGAGGGCGACGGTCGGGGAGTAGGGGAAACCGATGCCCGCCGCGCGGACCCGGGTGTTGAGTCCGGCGTACGTCGGCAGGTACGACGTCCACGTGTAGTACGCGATCGTGCCGCCCGCCGTGATGCCGCCGATGAGGAGCGACTCGCGCGGATGCCGGCGCAGCGCCTCGAACAGACCCGGGCGCGGCGCCCGCTGCTGCTCGGCGCTGCGGGTCTCCTGCGCACCCTGCCGGATCCAGAAGCCGACCAGGCTCAGCACGGCCCCGAGCAGGAACGGCACCGCGTCGGGGTGAGCCCGACGAGCAGGCTGCTGCCGCCCACAGCAGGATGGTGACCGTCAGGGCGGCCCGCCGCCCGTGCCGGTCCGCGACCGCGCCCATCAGCAGCCCGCCCACCGGCCGTATGAAGAAGCCGACCGCGAACACCGCGAACGTGGACAGCAGCGGCACCAGCGAGTTGTCCGCGCTCTGGGGGAAGACCTGGTCGGCGATGCAGGTGGCCAGAAACGTGTAGGCGTACCAGTCGTACCACTCCACCGCGTTGCCCACCGAGGCGGCGAGGAGCTGACGAACGGGCCGTTGCGTCGGCGGGGAAGCCGTCTGCGTCTCTGTTACGCCCCCCACCCTCCCCTGGGAACGCCCCGGCACCCCTGGCGTACCGGCGACTTTCACACGAGTGTCACGCGCCCCTTCCTTGTCGTTTGGTGTCCCTGAAACACTCCTTCCGCGCAGATTCCGTCACGTTCCCGCCATCCAGCACAGCAGGATGAGAGGTCTGTCCTTCATGTCCGAAGTCAACCGGCGCCGCTTCCTCCAACTCGCGGGCGCGACCACGGCCTTCAGTGCGCTGTCCGCCAGCATCCAGCGCGCGGCCGCGCTTCCGGCGAACCATCGCACGGGGTCGATCGAGGACGTCGAGCACATCGTCGTCCTGATGCAGGAGAACCGTTCCTTCGACCACTACTTCGGCACCCTGAGAGGCGTCCGCGGCTTCGGCGACCCCCGGCCGGTCACCCTCGGCAACGGCAAACCGGTCTGGCACCAGGAGAAGGACGGCAAGGAGATCCTGCCCTTCCATCCCGACGCCGACGACCTCGGCATGCAGTTCCTGGAGGGCCTGCCGCACTCCTGGCCCGACGGCCAGCAGGCCTACAACGGCGGCACGTACGACCGGTGGGTGCCCGCCAAGGGCACCACGACCATGGCCTACCTGACGCGCGAGGACATCCCGTTCCACTACGCCCTCGCCGACTCCTTCACCGTCTGCGACGCCTACCACTGCTCGTTCATCGGCTCCACCGACCCCAACCGCTACTACATGTGGTCCGGGTACACCGGAAACGACGGCACCGGCGGCGGCCCGGTCCTGGACAACGCCGAGCTCGGCTACGGCTGGACGACCTACCCCGAGCGCCTGGAGCAGGCCGGCATCTCCTGGAAGATCTACCAGGACATCGGCGACGGCCTCGACGCCGCCGGCTCCTGGGGCTGGATCGAGGACGCCTACCGCGGCAACTACGGCGACAACTCCCTGCTCTACTTCAACAAGTACCGGAGCGCCAAGCCCGGCGACCCCTGGTACGACAAGGCCCGCACCGGCACGAACGCCAAGGCCGGCGACGGCTACTTCGACCTGCTGCGCGCCGACGTCAAGGCCGGCAAGCTGCCCCAGATCTCCTGGATCGCCGCCCCGGAGGCCTTCTCCGAGCACTCCAACTGGCCCTCGAACTACGGCGCCTGGTACATCGCCCAGGTCCTCGACGCCCTCACCTCCAACCCGGAGGTCTGGTCGAAGACCGCCCTGTTCATCACGTACGACGAGAACGACGGCTTCTTCGACCATGTGGTGCCGCCGCTGCCCCCGAAGGACGCCTCCCGGGGCCTGTCCACCGTCGACGTCACCCTCGACCTCTTCCCGGGTGACGGCAAGAAGACGGCCGGCCCCTACGGCCTCGGCCCCCGCGTGCCGATGCTTGTCGTCTCGCCGTGGAGCAAGGGCGGCTACGTCTGCTCCGAGACCCTCGACCACACCTCGATCCTGCGGTTCATGGAGCGCCGCTTCGGCGTCCGCGAGACGAACATCTCGCCGTGGCGCCGCGCCATCTGCGGGGATCTGACGTCCGCGTTCGACTTCTCCCGCAAGGACAGCCGTCCCGCCCCGCTGCCCGGCACCGACGAGTACGAGCCGCAGGACCGCGAACGTCACCCCGACTACAAGCCGGTCCCGCCCGCCGACCCGCGCATGCCCCGCCAGGAACGCGGCCTGCGCCGCTCCCGGCCGCTGAAGTACGCCCCGCACGTGGACGCCTCGGTCGACGCCGCGGCCGGGAAGCTCACCCTCACCTTCGCCTCCGGGGCGAAGGCCGGGGCAGCCTTCCACATCACCTCCGGCAACCGCGCCGACGGTCCCTGGATGTACACCACCGAGGCCGGCAAGACGCTCTCCGACACTTGGAACTCGGCCTACTCCGGGGGCTCCTACGACCTGACCGTGCACGGCCCGAACGGCTTCGTGCGGGTCTTCAAGGGTTCGAACAAGACGGCCGGCTGCGAGGTCACCGCCCGCCACACCGGCGACGACATCGAGCTGACCTTCACCAACCAGGGCTCCGGAACGGCCCGCCTGAAGGTCGTGAACGGCTACGGCGGCCGGCCCTCGACCGTCACCGTCCGCCCGGGCGCCCGGGTGTGCCGGAAGGTCGACCTCGCCGGCAGCCGCCGCTGGTACGACCTGACCGTCACCGCCGAGGGCGACAAGGCCTTCCTGCGGCGGTTCGCCGGGCATGTCGAGAACGGGCGGCCGGGGGTGAGCGACCCGGCCGTCATCACCGCGTAGCGGGAGTGAGGTGCCCCGGATCGTGCGACCGGGGCACCAGCGCCGGTTCGGCCGTGGCCGAGCCGGGTTCCAGAGCCAGGACCGCGGCCACCGGATGGTCGTCGTCGGCCGGGTCGGCCGCCGCGGGTGCCGCCCGGCTGAGCAGCACCACGCCCCAGGACGCAAGGCCCGCCCCGGCGAGCGCGAGCAGAACGCCCGCGGGGCCGCCCTGGAGGCGTTCGCCCAGCAGCGACAGGCCGATCACCGCGGCCGCCAGCGGGTTGGCCAGGGTCACCATCGCGAGCGGGCCGCCCAGGCCGCCCCGGTACGCCGTCTGGGAGAGCAGCAGCCCGCCGGCCGCGAAGGCCGCCACGAGCAGCGCCACGCCGGCCACTTGGACACTGAGCACCGGTCCGGTCCGGTCCGTCGCGGCCACCGTCACGGTCTGGGTGAGGGCCGAGGCGACTCCGGACGCCAGCCCGGACGCGGTCGCGTGCCGCAGACCAGGGCGGGCGCCCGGCCGGGACAGCACTCCGATGAACGCCGCGGTGGCGCCCGCCACCGCCAGCGCCTCGGGAACGCTCAGAACGTCGTCCGGCGCCGGGCCGGAGGCCGTGACCAGGATCGTGCCCAGGCCCAGCAGCGTCAGCGCGGTGCCCTTCCATTCGACCGCGCTCACCCGCCGTCCCGCCATCCGCGCCCCCATGGGCACCGCCGCGACCAGGGTGAGCGCCCCGAGCGGCTGGACGACGGTCAGCGGGCCGTACCGGAGCGCGACGACGTGCAGCAGCGCGGCCGACGCGTTCAGCCCGACCGACCACCACCAGGCGCCGCTGCCGAGCAGCCGCAGCGTGCCCGCACCGGGGGAGCGGGAGGCGAGCCGCTCCTGGGCGACCGCCGCGGCCGCGTAGGCGACGGCGGAGACGAGGGACAGGACGACGGCGACCAGGACGGCGTTCACCGGCCGGCTCCCACGAGTGCCTGCTCGTCCCGCTGAGCCGGTACGAGGCCGCCCTGGGCGCGGTCCGCGGTGGTCTGCGTTCGGTGGGGCGGGCGAAGCGAGACGGGGGTCCCCCCGGACGGAGTCCGGGGGAGGATCACCGCGAGCGCGAGGCCGAGCAGGGCCGTCGCCACGATGGCGTCCAGCCAGTAGTGGCTCGCGGTGCCGACGATCACCAGCAGGGTGAGCACGGGATGCACCAGCCAGAGCCAGCGCCACCGCGAGCGGGTCGCGACGATCAGGCCGACGGCCACCATCAGCGCCCAGCCGAAGTGCAGCGACGGCATCGCCGCGAACTGGTTCGACAGGGTGTCGGTGGCGGGATCGCCGTACACCGACGGCCCGTACACCCGTGCCGTGTCGACCAGGCCGGTCGCGGCCAGCAGGCGCGGCGGGGCGAGCGGGAACAGCAGGTGCAGCACCAGCGCGGCGGCCGTGACCGCGGCCAGCACCCGGCGGGCCCACACGTAGTGCGCCGGGCGGCGCAGGTAGAGCCAGATCAGGAAGGCGGCGGTGGCCGGGAAGTGGACGGCCGCGTAGTAGGTGTTGGCGATGTGCACGAGACCGTCGCCGTGCAGCAGCAGGGACTGCACCGCCCCCTCGCCGGGCAGGTGGACCGCTCGCTCGAAGTCCCACACGCGGTGCGCGTTGCGGAACGCCTCACCGGCGTTGCCCGTGGCCAGCTGCCGGCCGAACTTGTAGACGAGGAAGAGCCCTGCGACGAGCAGGAGCTCCCGGACGAGCGGCGGTCGCGCTATCGCGTCGGACCCCGCATGCGCAGGCACGGTGCGGGCATTCATCCCCCGGCCCCTTCGGTGACGGTGGCGCTGTCATCGGTACGAGAGCGTACCGATACGGCAGTGTACCGATACGGCCGCGTACCGGTACACTGCCGTATCGATAGACGTACGACACACCGCCGGCCGGGAATTTTCCGGCCGCCCGACGAAAGCCAGGAGCACCGCCCATGACGTCGCAGGCCGCGGACCGGCCCGAGCCGTCCGGTGTCACGCGCCGCTCCAAGATCACGCCCGAGCGTGAGCAGGAGTTCTACGACGCCGTACTGAAGCAACTGGGCGAGTGCGGCTACGACTCCGTCACCATGGAGGGCGTCGCCGCGAGCACCCGGTGCAGCAAGTCCACGCTCTACCGCCAGTGGAAGACCAAGCCCCAGCTGGTGGCGGCGGCGCTGCGCTCGCACCGCAGGACGCGCTGCATCGACACCGGCTCCCTCGCCGAGGACCTGCGGGAGGCGGCCCGGGCGGCCGGCGAGCTGTCGGGCCGGGACACCAAGCTGCTCCAGGCCCTCGCCCATGCCGCCGGCCAGGATCCGGAGCTGCAGCGCGCGCTGCGCGAGGCACTGGTCGAGCCGGAGATCGCCGCGCTGAAGGAGATCATCCGGCGCGGGGTCGAACGCGGAGAGGTGCCGGCCGACCATCCGGCACTGGAGTACATCCCGGCCCAGCTGCTGGGCGTCCTGCGGGTGCGGCCCGTCCTGGAGGGCGAGTGGGCCGACCCGGACTACCTGGTCCGGTTCGTGGAGGCCGCCGTGCTGCCCGCGCTGGGCCTGACCTGAGACCCGGGCCGCCGTCCGCCGGATGACCGGACGGTGGCCCGACCGCGCCGACCCGTGGGGACGGGGGCGGCGCGCACCCCCCGGCCGGGTGGGGTTCCCCTGTGAGCGGCGGGGGCGCCCCACCCGGCCGACCGGTGTGCGGGTGTCCGCTCCCGGTCAGACGTCCTGACCGTTGCCGCTGCCCGTCGCCGCCTTGATGCCCTTGGTGATGTCGTCGAGCACGCTCTCCTGCTCTCCCGCGTCGACGCCGAACCGGATGACGACCATCTGCTTCGCGTTGGCGGGGGAGGGGAACGCGAGCGACTCCACGATGCCGTCGGCGCCCTTGCTCGTGACGGCCTTCCAGCGGACCAGGTAGCCCTTCTGCCCGGCCACCGTCACGGCCTTGGACTCCAGCACGTCGTGGGAGGTGATCCCGCCGTAGGACTTGCCGCCGTAGGACTCCTCGGCGTTCCTCCCGATGTCCGCCTTGGCGATCTCCTCGGCGGTGGCGCCCTTGGTGCCGAGGGCCAGGGCCGGGGCGGAGTAGGCGCCGCCCTTGGTGCAGGTGGAGGAGGTGTCGCCGGGGCACTTGTAGGAGTCGTCGGACGTCACCTGCGCGCCGGCCCGGGCCTCCTGGCCGTACCAGCCCTTCGGTATCGGCAGGCTGATCCCGCTGACCGCGTCGGTCACCGACCCGCTCCTGATCTTCGGCGGCTCGGACTGCTCGGGCCCCGGGCTCTGCCCACCGGAACCGCCGTCGCCCCCGGACCCGCCGTCGCCGCCCGGTCCTCCGAACGGACCGCCCTGGCCCCCGGGCGCGCCCGGACCGCCGGGCTGCCCCTGCGAGGTGGGCGCGCCCCCGCCGTCGTCCGTCAGGGCGTACACGCCCACGCCGATGCTGGTGAGCACGACCACGGCCGCCGCGACGGCGGCGCCTATCCGCAGCCGCCGCCCTCGGCCGCCCGGAGGAGCGGCGGGATAGGCGGGGTAGGCGGGATACCCGGCAGCAGGCGGGTACGCGCCGCTTGCCGGCTGCCCGGCGGCTGCTGGGTACGTGCCGCTGCCGGGTTGCCCGGCGGCTGCTGGGTACGCGCCGCTGCCGGGTTGCCCGGCGGCTCCCGGGTACGTGCCGCTCCCCGGCTGCCCGGCAGCCCCCGGATACCCCGGAGCGCCTGGATAGCCGGCGGCTTCCCAGCCCTGGGCGCCGCCGGGCTGGCCAGCGGCCTCCGGGCCCGCGGCGCCGGTCGACTGTCCGGTTGACGGCGCCTCGGCGGCAGTCGGCGCCTCGGGCCCGGCCGGAGTCCCGGCTCCCGGTGTTCCGGCCCCGGCCGGCGCCCCGGCTCCCGGCGCCTCGGGCCCGGCCGCCTGTCCGGCTCCCGGCGTCTCGGCTCCGGCCGGAGTCCCGGCTCCCGGTGTTCCGGCCCCGGCCGGCGCCCCGGCTCCCGGCGCCTCGGGCCCGGCCGCCTGTCCCGCTCCCGGCGTCTCG
>NZ_JACHGV010000001.1:0-428086 GCF_014202475.1 Streptomyces paradoxus | reverse complement strand
GGCTCCGGCCGGAGTCCCGGCTCCCGGTGTTCCGGCCCCGGCCGGCGCCCCGGCTCCCGGCGCCTCGGGCCCGGCCGCCTGTCCCGCTCCCGGCGTCTCGGCTCCGGCCGAAGTCCCCGCTCCCGGTGTCCCGGCTCCGGCGGGCGTCCCCGCTCCCGGTGTCCCGGCCCCGGCCGGCGCCCCGGCGGCGGCAGCCGGCCGGTCCGCCGGCCCGGTCGGGGGACCCCAGGTCGCGGGCGGCTGTACCGGGCGGACGCGGTCCGTCCAGGCCTTGCCGTCCCACCAGCGCTCGGTGGCGGGCCCGTCACTTGTCTGTCCGGGATCGGCGTACCACCCGGGAGGAGTCTCCTGCGTCATGCCCCCACCGTATGAGGCGTCGGTGAAAGAGGCATGAGAGGAGTCGGAACCGGCTGTTCCAGGGGCAGTCGCGCCGGGGCCGCGACACCGCACGGCGGCGAGCGGCGAGGCAGCTGCATCCGCCGGGCCCCGCAGCCGCTGAATGAACGTCATCTCCCTTGACTTTGCGCGCGGTTGACTGAAATGCGGCTGGTGCAGGGCCGGACGCGTCGCCCGGCCGCCCCCGGCGTCACCCGTCACGGCAAGAGGTGCCCCGACCACCCTCCATTCGGGCAATCGGACGGCTACGCTCGACGTCTGTACGTCGTTCGGGCGACTTGGGGAGGTAGCGGGATGACGGAGGTACGGCCCACGGCCGCCGCCTCGGCTTCCCTGTGGGAGCGCGAGGAGGAGGTCGCCGCCGTCACGCGGGCGGTCGAGACCCTGTGCACGGACCGTTCCTCGCCCGGCGGACTGCTGGTCTTCCGCGCCGAGGCCGGACTCGGCAAGACAGCTCTGCTGGCCGAAACCCGCCGCATCGCCGAGGCCCGCGGCTGCACGGTCTGGTCGGCCCGCGGCGGCGAGACCCTCAGGTCGGTCCCCTTCAACGTGGTACGGCAACTGCTGCAGCCGGCCCTGGTGTCGATGCTGCCGGATGAGGCCCGCGAGTACCTCGGCGACTGGTACGACATCGCCGGCCCCGCCCTCGGCATCGCGGAACCCGGCGACCGGCAGGCCGACCCGCAGGGCGTGTGCGACGGCCTGGTCGCGGCCGTGCGCCGGCTCGCCCGCCGGGACTGGCCGCTGGTGCTGCTGATCGACGACGCCCACTGGGCGGACCAGGAGACCCTGCACTGGCTCGCGGGACTCGCCGAGCGCATCGACGAGGTGTCCGTCCTGATCGTCGTCACCCGCCGCCCCGAGGAGGTCTCCGGCGCGAGCGCCCGTCACCTCGACACCGTCGCCGCCGCCGCGGACGGCCCCATGACGACGCTGAGTGCCCTCACCCCGGACGCCACGGCCGGGCTCACCCGCGCCTCCCTGGGAGAACACGCCGACGCCGCGTTCTGCCGCGAGGTCTGGGCCGTCACCGCCGGCAACCCCTACGAGACCGTCGAACTCCTCGCCCGGGTCCAGGACAGCGAACTCGAACCGGTCGAGGCCCGGGCCGGGGAACTGCGCGAGCTGAACCGCTCGGCCCGCGGCGGCGGCCTCGTCGCCCGCCTGGAGGAACTCGGCATCGACTCCACCCGGTTCGCCTGGGCCGCCGCCATCCTCGGCACCGGCATCTCCACCGACCTGGTCGCCAAACTCGCCACCCTGCGCCCGGACGACGCCCGCCGCTGCGCCGAACTGCTGCGCACCGCCCGCATCCTCACCGCGCCCGACCCCGCCACCGGCCGCAGCGCCGACGGCGACCTGGAGTTCGTCCACCCGCTGATCGCGTCCGCCGTCTACAACTCCATCCCCGACGCCCTGCGCACCGCCATGCACGGCATAGCCGCCCGGATCGTCACCGACGAGGGACACGGCGCCGCGGCCGCCGCCCGCCACCTCCTGGAGGTCCACCCGGACGACGACGAGGAACTCGTCGGACAACTGCGTGAGGCCGCCCGCGAACACCTCGCCGTCGGCGCCCCCGACGCGGCCCGCCGCTGCCTGGAGCGCGCCCTGAAGGAACCGCCCCGGCCCGAGTCGCACCCGCAGGTGCTGTACGAACTGGCCGAGGCCACCTTCCTCACCGCGCCCGCCCGCACCATCGGCCATCTGCGGACCGCGCTCGGCATGCCCGGCCTCCAGGGCCGCCAGCGGGTCGACGCCGTCTTCCGGCTCTCCCAGGCGCTCCTCCACAACGACCAGCTGGAGGAAGCCGTCCGCACGGTCGAGGCGGAGGCGGCCAGGCTCCAGCCCGGCCCCGACCGGATGCGGCTGCAGGCCGCGCAGTTCATGTGGGAGGGGCTGCACGCCGGCGAGGCCGCCTCACCCGGCCGCTCCCAGCGGCTCGCCGACCTCGCCCGCCCCTGCACCGGCCGGGACAACTCCGAACGCGCGCTGCTCATCCTGCGCGGCTTCGACGCCCTGATGCAGGGTGAGAACGCCGAGGAGGTCACCGAGCTGTGCGACCGCGCCCTCGTCAACGGCCGCCTCGCCCCCGGACTCGGCTGGACCGACACCGAGTGGGGCATCGAACTGCTGCTGATGCTGGCCAACGCGTACGGCTTCACCGACCGCCTCGACCGCGCCGAGACCCTCTACAACGAAGCGCTGCGCGCCTACGAGACGGCCGGCTGGAGCGGCGGCCACCTCGCCCTGGCCCATGCCTACGTGGGGATCGGCCACCGCAGGCGGGGCCGTCTGAAGGAGGCGGAGGCCTCCCTGCGCGAGGCGCTGCGCCTCGCCGAGCGTGTCGGCCGCGGCCTGCCCCTGTACTGGTCCGCGACCTGCAGCCTCGTCGACACGCTGCTCGCCCGCGGTCATGTCGAACAGGCCTGGGAGGTCGCCGAACAGCACGGCTTCGCCCCGCCCTACCCGTCCACCATCGTCCTGCCCGATCCCCGTTCGGTGCGCGGCCGGCTGCTGCTGGCCGTCGGCCGCACCAAGGACGGCATCAACGAACTGGAGGCCGCGGAGAAGGCGGCGGCGGCCCGCGGCCACCACAACCCGGTGCTCGTCCCCTGGGCCGCCGACCTCGCCCGCGCCCTGCGCACCGAGGACCCGGCCCGCGCCGCCCGGCTCGCCGTCGACGTCCGCCGCCAGGCGGAGCGCTTCGGCACGGACACGGCGATAGGGGAGGCCCTGCGCTGCGCCGCCGACCTGGAGACCGGCCAGCGAGCGGTCCGGCTCTACGGCCAGGCGGTCACGTACCTGGAGGCGTCGCCCTGCCAGTACGAACACGCGGCGGCCCGCATCGAGTTCGGCATCGCCGCCCGCTCGGCGGCCGATCTGCACCGCGGCCTGGACCTGGCGATCTCCTGCGGGGCAGACGGGCTGGCGGACCGGGCGCGTGCCGCGCTCAAGGCCGGTGTCGGCCCCGCGTAGTCCGGACACGGACCGGCGGCGAAGGAGACCTGACGGCCGAGGCCGACGCGGCGCACCCGCCCGCCCTCAAGGAGCAGTGTGCATCGTGAAGTTGCAGGTCACGGGTCTGGTGTGAATGGCGAGTTGGGTACTCGTGCTGGTCGGCGGCCGATGATCACGGCGTGCCGGTGCCGGAGTCGCAGAACCGCCACCCGGCCACCGTCATGACGTGGGACGAGTCCTCGCCCCCGGCACTGAGACTTTGGTCGCCGTGGAGTAGACCATCGGCGGATACGCGGCGCCCTGGGCAGCGACAGACTTGCAGATATGAACTTCCGTCAACGTCCGACTTCCCTCCATGGCCAATGCCACCGTGGTCGCTGACTCCCCGCTGACCATCATGCTGGTGTGCGCCGCGGGACGGTTATCGGCGGAAACGACATCGCGGAACTCCATCGCGATGGCGGCCAACAGGTGAAACAGAGGACCCAGAAGCGTGGGAATGAAGACGCCGCCCGATCCACCAATCGCCAGGGGTCGCGCCGAGCTCAGTCCGGATGGCCGGCGGCACCGGGTGGCCCCGGTGGTGACGCTGTTTCTCATGGCTCCCTTGCTGGGCGAGGTGGTGGGCGCGGCGTTGCGCTTGAGCTATTTCGTGGAGCCCTTGCGGGTGGTCTCGATCCTGTGCTTCTACGGTGCCGGTGTCGTCCTGGTACGCGAGATCGCGCAACGCCTGCGGCTCAACGGGTGGGGGATAGTCCTGCTCGGTGTCGCCTACGCGCTGATCGAGGAGGGCCTCGCCCTGCAGACGATCTTCAATCCGCAGGGGATGGACGGCGAGACGATGTACGGCCGCGCCGCCGGGGTGAACTGGTTCTGGGCCGTGCTCGTGTGCGGGTACCACGTTGTCTGGAGTGTGCTTATTCCCATCGGCGTGGTGCATATCCTGTTCCCCCGGGAAAGCGGGTCCCCGTGGTTGTCCCGACGGAAGCTGTCGGCCTTCGGTGGGGTGTTCGCCCTCGGTACGGCGCTCTTCGCGCTGATTTCCCTGCTGCGGTCGGATTTCCGCCTTTCCGTCGTCGAGATCGGCGTGGTGCTCGCGATCGTGGGAATGCTGACATTGGCCGCGTCGCGCTGCCGGGCCCGAGAAACACCGCGGGTACCGCAGCGGCTGCCCGGGCCGATGCGCGCCGGGTGGACCGGGCTGGGCTTCGGACTGGTCTGGTTCGTCTTCCACCTGCTGGCGTTCATCGGCGGCGGCATATCGTTCGTGTGGTGGGTGCTCGCAGCCGTGCTGGTCGCCATCGCCGCCGCGGCGATCGTGGCACGCTGGATGCGCCACGGCTGGACGGCGCGGCACCAGTTGGCGGCATCCTTCGGCGCGGTCCTTGCCGCTGGACTGTTCGGACTGCTGCTGGTCTCCCTGGGGGATCACCTAGTGGACGTGGTCTTCGAGGTGATCGTGATCGGCGGGATCATCGCTGGCTACGTCTGGACCCGTCGGCGAGCCAGCCCGACCTGACCCGTCGGCCATTGTCTGCGCACCCACAACACTGGCGTTTTGACAGGCAACCCTGAGACCGATGGTTGAGCACGGTCAACCGATGTGACCCAGCCGCGTTGCTTCAGAGGGAGGTTCTTTGTTTCCGCGGCATCCCGCCGATCCGTTCCCGCCGCAGAGCCCATCGGCGGCGTCTCCCGCCAACCTGCACGCGGACCAGGGCTACCACTACGACCACCTGCGGCGATGGGTCAGCATGGGATCACCGACCGGATCGCCCGGGCATCGAGTCGTCCACGCGTCTGGGCCGGCACCGCTGGACCATCGAACGCACGATGGCCTGGCTCGCCGGCGGCCGCCGACTCCACCGCCGCTACGAGCGCAAAGTCGAACACTTCCTGGCCTTCACCAGCATCGTCGCCTGCAGTCTCCTCTGCTATCGCAGATTCATCAAATGAGACGCCACTTAGCACGCCAGGTTGGCACTCTGGGCATCACAGTTGCTGCTCTCGGTTGCTGGGTCTGTGGCCTGACATGATCGTCTTTATGGACGTAGAGATCACATCAGCCGAGATAGGCGACATCCATCAGGTCCTAGGGGATCACCCGCGCTACTGGGGAGAGCGCGACCTCCGGTCTCTGCACCTGTTTTCCTTGGTGCACGAGTTCGGTTCAACGTGCCTGGTGGCCCGTGCCGGGGACGGGATCCGCGGGTACATCATCGGTTTCGTCACGCCCACCGGCACGGGGTACGTGCATTTGATCGCCACGCGGGAGGATGCCCGGGGCACTGGGCTCGGCCGGCGTCTCTATGCGGCGTTCGCACAGGCCGCGCGTCGCCAGGGCGCGCAACGGCTGAAGGCGATCACGTCCGTCGGGAACACCGGCTCGATCGCCTTCCACCGCAGCCTCGGCTTCGACACGCAGATCGCCGAGGACTACGACGGCCCCGGCCACCCCATGGTCGTCTTCGGCCGGCCGCTGCCGCCGGAAGGCGCGGCCTGGTGAGGAGTTCAACGACTTCGGGTAAGCGCGCGAGCGCTGGTCAGGTTCCGGCGCCGAGTTCGTCGATGACGGAGCGGAGCTGCTGTTCGTCGAGTTCGTAGACGGTCTCGCCGGCCTGCGGGTCGCGGGCGTGGAGGGTGTGGAACAGCGGGCCGTGCGCGCCGAGTTGAACCAGGGTGGCGGAGGCTCCGCGCACGGCCCGTTCGGTGCGGGGGGCGGCGGTGAGGTCGACGCGGCTGACGACGCCTGGGGTTACCCACACTGGCACTGTTTCCAGAAAACCGAAGATCTGCAGGTGGAAGTGGCCGCACAGGATGAGGCGGACGTCGCTGCCACGGATCGTGTCGACCAGTTCCGACGGGTTCTGCAGTCCCAGGGCCTGCTGGACTTCCACGTCCAGGGTGATCGGTGGGTGGTGGAAGACCAGGACGGTGCCGTGGGGTGCTGGTGTGCCCAGTACGTCGCGGAGCCAGTCGAGCTGGGTCCGGCTGAGGTGCCCGTACCCCTTGCCGGGCACGAGTGAGTCGAGCGTGATAAAGCGGTGGCCGTCGACCAGGCTCACGGCGGCCCGCTCTGCCTCATGGGAGGCGATCAGGGTGTCGGCCCGGTCGCTGCCGTCCGGATCGAGATGACCGCTGCCCAGCACCTTGGCGAACGCCTGGCGCTCATCGTGGTTGCCGGTGCTGTAGATCACCGGGACGTTCCGCTCCGCCGCGAACTCACGCACGATGGCGCGGGCCGCGACGTATGCCTCCGGGGAGCCGTCGTCGGCGATGTCACCGCTGACCACGATGGTGTCGACCGCGCGCAGATGCCGTAGATCGGCGAGCATCCGGCGCAGGGACTGGGTCGCGTTGACGCCGTGCTTGTTCGGCGCGTCACGGCGATCGAGGTGGGTGTCCGACAAGTGCAAGATCCGCATTCGCCAGACGCTATCGAGGCCGGCTCTGCAGGGCCAGGCGTTTGTGCGCCGGAATCTGCGGGACCGAAACACCCTGCCCGAGAGCCCATAGTGTTCAGTCGCGCACGGGCAGGCCCCCCGAGAGCCGAGGCCCACCGCCGCAACCCTGCATTCGTCGCACCCTCGGCATAACGCTCGAACAATTCCTGACACCGCTGCCGAAGGACACCGCCGACGACTGTCGGTACTTGGGAGAACTCCTCCTCGGGTTGCTGCGGCCGCCACACACTGCCGACACCACCCGCCCCGTCGCTCGGGGATTCGAGCCCGTACCAGATCTCCGACATCCCCATCGTCATGGCGGCTCCCAGGCACATCAGGCAAGGTTCGAGAGTCACGGCGAGAATCATCGGCTCCGGACGTCGCCCCCAGCCCAACCCCTGATCGGCCTCCGTCATCGCCAGCTACTCGGCATGCACCAGACGCCGGTTCAGCGCCCGCTCCTGCGTATATGCGCGACCAACGACCTCGTCACCCATGACCACAACCGCACCGATCGGCAACTCGCCCGCCGCCAAGGCTTCCTCGGCAACGTCAATCGCCAAACCGAGTAACTGATGAGGGGCCATACGGTCGGCCTCCATGACTGTGTCAGCGCCCAGCTGGGCATTCTCCCTCGCCCCGCCCCGGCGGAGCCAGGTGCTCCGGCCGCCGGCCACGTTGGGCCGCCAGCTCGGCGGTGGGTCCTGGCAGCGTCGCTCACGTCCTGCTCAGGCCCTTCCACGCGTTGCTGATCAACCGATTCACGGACCGCACAGCCGACGCACTCAGGAGGGAATCCAACTCTGTATGCGCACCCTGAGTTGGATCCCTCCCGTCACATTCGCAGTGGTCCGTTGATTTCGATCACTTAGTAGGCCGACCGCTGTCCCGCCCGCAATGGTCGGACTGCCGCGCCTGGTTGGTGGGTGTGGGCTCGCGCGGCCGTGACCACTACAGCGGTGTAGTGCATCGTGAAGGTGCCGCCCAGCGCGTCGATGGCGGCCCCGACGCCCTCCAGTAGTTCTTCGAGCGTGGTAGGCGGAATCTGGCTGGCGTCACCACCCGTGCGCAGCTGGTCAAGCCACTCGTCCCGGAGGTAGGGCCGCTCCCAGTTGAACTGCCATCGTTGTGGGTCGCCAAAGGCGCTGGTCTGTCGTATCCCGTCGGCTGCCTTGGTGAACAGCACTGAGTACCCCTCGATGGCGGGCTTGGCCCATGGATTGCGTTGCGAGTCGGGCATGACTCGGCGGTGGACCTCTGAGAAGGTTTTCGCCATCTCGGGGGACGGCCGGAAGACGTTCCAGAACACGGCCAGTCGGCCGCCCGGCCGCAGCACCTCGGCCGCCTTGGCCGCTCCCGCGACCGGGTCGATCCAGTGCCAGGTCTGCCCGGCTGTCACGGCGTCGAAGGTGCGGCCGGCCGGGTCCCAGGCTTCGAAGGTGGCCACTTCGGCGTCGAGTCCGCTGTGGCGTGCAAAGGCGGCCATGCGTGGGTCGACGTCGACACCCAGCACCTTGCAGCCAGCCGCTTGGAACGGCCGGGCCGATAGGCCGGTGCCCATGCCGACGTCCAAGAGGTCAGGGCCGGGGCTTGCGGCGATGATCGCCTCCACCATGGCGTCGGGATAGCGGGGCCGGGCGCGATCGTAGAGTTCGGCATCCGAGCCGAACGACTCCGCTGCCTGGCGATGTTGATGTGACTCCCTCTCTGGGAACGGTAAAGTGGGCATGCGCCCACTATGGGTGGGCACATGCCCACTCGTCAATCGCGTGAGTCCTTGCGGACAGAAGGAGGCGAGGCACTGTGCCGACAGGGGTAGCCATCCGCGACGTGCGAGAGCGACTCTTCGACGCCGCCGAGTGCGTCCTGCTCCGGGACGGCCCAAGCGCGCTGACCAGCCGAGCGGTCACTACGGAGGCAGGCTGCGCCAAGGGCGTCTTGCACCGGCACTTCGCCGACTTCGACGCCTTCCTCGCCGAACTCGTCCTGGACCGCATCGCCCGGATCGACAACCGGGCTGCTGCCCTCTGCGGCCTGGCCGGGACCAGCACCGTCGCCGATAACCTCACCAGCGCGCTGACCGACCTGTTCGGCTCGGTCGCTGTCGCGATCGTCAGCCTTGTCACGTCCCGGGACGAACTGCGCGCCCGACTGCGCCTGGCCAGGCCGACCGGCGTTCCCGTTCTGACGGACGCTGCAACCGTGATCGCCACCTACCTCACCGCCGAGCGCGAACTGGGCCGCATCCCAGCGGAAACCGATGTCGACACGCTCGCCCCCACACTGATCGGGGCCACGCACATGCTGTTCGCCGATCGCAAAGGCACCCCGCCAGAGATCGGAGTCGTCCGCAAAGTGGTGACCACGGTCATTGCAAGGGCTGTTTAGAGCTCGTATCTGATTCGTGTCGCTCGGGCATGGAGTTCCTGTTCAGACGTGTGATCAACTCGCGGTTGGTGGCGCGAGCGGGATGGAGCAACGCAGTGCCTACGCGGGGCGGTTGTGAGAATCTGTGCAGCGCCCGACCGCCCACTGGCCTCAGGAAAGAGGTAGTCATGCCCCGTCGGTCCGAGCCGTCGCCTTCCCCACTGCCGTCGATCACGCTCCGAGGGTATGGCGAGAGCATCTGGCTCGAGGCCAGGGCCGTCTGGCTGCAACAGAAGGGGACGCGTCGGCGGATACCGATCGCGGCCGTCGAGGGTGCCCGGGTGACGGGTCGCGGCGGCCGGTCGGTCGAGGTGGCGCTGTGGGGCAGTGACGGTGCGCCGGGGCCGGTATTCGTGGTGGAGGGCAGGGACGCCTCAGCGGCGGCGCGCCTCGTCGAGGTGATCAACCGCGAGCGGTCGGAGACGGCACCACCACAGGGCGGGACGCCTCTCGTCGACGTTCTGCCGACGGGGACATCGGAAGCCGTCCGGCGCAGGAAACGGCGCACGGGTGCGGAGACGTTCGCCGTCCTGGCGGTCTACCTCGGCGGTATCGCCGGACTGGCCCTGGCGGGCAGACCGTTTCAGGCGTTGTTGTGGGCGGCGGGGGTCATGCCCCTCGCCCTTGGCCTCCTTCTCGTCGGGCCCGCGGCCGTGGCGGCGCGCCAGCGGTGGGTGCTGCGGAAGCAGGGAGTCGCGGTCGTGGCTCAATTCGCCCATGGAAATGGTCAGCGTAAGCACTTCCGGTACACCGACCTGGAGGGAGGCGTGCATGAGGTCCGGGCCGACTACGCGGCGCCGGGGATCGGCGGAGACCCGCAGCGCATCGAGGTCGTCTACGACCCGGAAGACCCGAACAAGGCCGTCTGCACACTGGCGGTGAGGACCCTGGTCTGGAGGACGGCGGGAGTCGTCCTCTTCGGAGTGCCGGTCCTGCTGCTCGGGGTTGGCATGACGGTGGGCCAGGCAGTGAGCCTGTTCTTTTGACAGACCCTTGGGCGCTTCGGCGTCCGGTTCCTCCGCGAGTACCCAACTCGCCATTCACGCCAGACCCGTGACCTGCAACTTCACGATGCACACTGCTCAAGGGGTGTCCTCCTCCGCCAGCACCCGCTGGGCCGTAGCGAACGCCGAATTCGCCGCCGGCACCCCGCAGTACACGGCCGTCTGGAGCAGCACCGCGCCGATCTCCTCCGGGGTCAGCCCGTTGCGGCGGGCCGCGCGGACGTGCATGGCCAGCTCGTCGTAGTGGCCGTGCGCGACCAGCGCGGTCAGGGTGATCATGCTGCGCTCGCGGCGCGAGAGGGTCGGGTCGGTCCAGATCTCGCCCCAGGCGTAGCGCGAGATGAAGTCCTGAAAGCGGGCCGTGAACGGTGTCTGCCGGTCCTGCGCCCGGTCGACGTGGGCGTCGCCGAGCACCTCGCGCCGTACCGCCATCCCCCGGCGGGCCTCCTGGCCGAAGTGTGCGCGCAGGGCGGTCAGCACCGCCTCCGGGCACTGCGCGGGCGCCAGGTGCGAGGCGCCCGGCAGCTCCACGAGCGTCGCGCCCGGCACGGCGTCGGCGATCTCCCGCAGATGCGCGGGCGGCGTCGCGGGATCCTCGCGACCGGCGATCAGCAGGGCCGGCACGGCGATCTCCGTGAGCCGGTCCCGCAGGTCGAACGCGGCGAGCGCGTCACAGCAGGCGGCGTACGCGTCGGGATCGGCGTCCCGGTGGTCCTGGACCAGGCGCGGCACGCTGAAGCCGCCGGCGAACCAGCGCGCGTCGGCGTTGTCCGCAAGCCGAGCGAGCCCCTCGCTCCGCACCAGCGCGGCCCGCTCCTCCCACGGCGTTGAGCCGTTGAAGTGCGCCGACGAGCAGATCACGGCCAGGGACGACAGCCGCTGCGGATGGTGCACCGCGAGATGCAGCCCCACGGCCCCGCCCAGGGACACGCCCGCGTACGCGAACCGCTCGATGCCGAGCGAATCGGCGAGCGCCAGCACCAGCCCGGCGAGGTCGGCGACCGTCGCACCCGCCCCGATGAGGCCGGCCGGCGAACCGCCGTGCCCCGGCAGGTCCCAGCGGACCACCCGATGGGTGACCGACAGCTCGGGCGCCACCTCGTCCCACAGGGCGTACGACGTGCCGAGCGAGGGGCCGAGCAGTAGCGGGGAAGCGGAGGAGGATCCCTCGGCACGGTGGTTCAGGAGGGTCAACGTCGCTCCAGGGCACGGTCGGTGAGGGCCCCGGCGGAGCCCGTGTAGTGGGTCGGGTCGAGGTCGGCGTCCGCCAGCTCCGGCGCCTCGGCGAGCGGCCGCCCCTCCGAGGCCAGCCGAGTGAGGAGTTCCTTGGCGCGGGCGCGGCCCAGCACCGGGGCCAGTTCGGCGGACAGCCGCTCGGAGACGATCAACCCGTGGGTGAGATCCAGGTGTTCGCGCATGGCACCGGGCCTGACCCGCAGTCCCTCCGCGAGTTCCGCGGCGTCCCGGGCGGCACCGCCGACCAGCCGCAGCAGGTCCCGCAGCGGCTCCCACTCGGCGTGCCAGGCCCCGGCCGGACGCTCGTCCTCGGCGGCCATGGCCCCGTACAGCGTGGCCGCGAGCTGCGGTGCCCGCCGCGCGGCGGAGGCGATCAGGGTGGAGCGCACGGGGTTGGACTTGTGCGGCATGGCGGACGAACCCCCGCCGCTGCCCTCCACGACCTCGGCGATCTCGGTGCGCGACAGGGTCAGGACGTCCACCGCGAGCTTGCCGAGCGCGCCGGCGGCGAAGGCCAGGCATCCGGCGAGGTCGCCGACCGGCGTCCGCAGGGTGTGCCAGGGCAGATCGGGTGCCCGCAGCCCGAGTTCCCGGGCGTACGCCTCCGGCAACCCGGCCGGGTCGCCCGCGCCGTACGCCCCGAAGGCCGCCAGTGTCCCCGCCGCACCGCCGAGTTGGGCGGGCAGTGACTCCCGGACCGCCCGCACCCGGTCCCGCGCGTCCAGCACCAGCGACCGCCACCCGGCCGCCTTCAGCCCGAACGTGGTCGGTACGGCGTGCTGGGTGAGGGTCCGCCCCGGCATCGCGGTGTCACGGTGCTCGGCGGCCAGCCGGGCGAGGGCCTGTTCGGTACGGCCGAGATCGGCGACGACCAGGCCGAGGGTCCGTGAGGCGACCAGCATCGTCGCCGTGTCCAGGATGTCCTGGCTGGTCGCGCCCCGGTGGACGTAGGGGCCGTACGCGTCGCCCACGGCCTTCGTCAGATCAGCGACCAGCGGGATGACGGGGTTGCCGCCCGCGCGGGCCCGTCCGGCGAGGGAGACCGCGTCGAAGGTGCCGCCGGCCGCCTCGGTCACCGCCGTCGCGGCCTCGGCCGGGGCCAGCCCCACAGCGGCCTGCGCGCGGGTCAGCGCGGCCTCGGCGTCCAGCAGCGCCCGCAGATATGCCTGGTCGCCGGTGGCCGCCGCGGCCGCCGAACCCGCCCACCCCGGGGCGAGCAGGCCGGTGTCACCAGAGGGAGATGTCACTGGAACTCCAGGAAGACCGTCTCGCCTTCGCCCTGAAGGCGGATGTCGAAACGGTACGTGCCGTCCCCCTCCTCCGAGGCGATCAGCGTGTCGCGGCGAGCGTCCTCCAGCCCGGACAGCAGCGGATCGGCGGCGAGCGCCGCCGCGTCGCCGGGCAGGTAGATCCGGGTGTACAGGTGCACGAGCAGCCCGCGCGCGAAGACGCACACGCTGAGGTACGGGGCGTTCCGCCCGCGGGCGCCGGGCCGCAGCGTCCGCGCGTACCAGTGGCCGTTCGCGTCGGTCTGGATCCGTCCCCAGCCCGTGAACTCCACGCCGTTGCGCCCGAGGAAGCCGCCCGAGGCCGGGTCGCGCCGCATCGAGCCGTCGGCCGTCGGCAGGTTGCCGTCGGGGTCCGGGCCCCACAGTTCGATCAGGGCGTCCGGCAGGGGTGTGCCCGCGCCGTCGGTGACGCAGCCGTGCACGGTGACGGTGTCCGGGTGCCCGAGGGGTGCGATGTCCTCGCCGCCGCGGAACGGCAGGGCGTGGCCGTAGAACGGGCCGACGGTGTGCGAGGGGGTGGGCAGCACGCTCTCCGGCCGGCTGGTGTCGATCCTCGTCATGGCTGGTCAGCGCCCTTCTTCGATCCAGGTGGCCTGCGGGCCGTCCAGCACGATGTCCCAGTGGTAGCCCATCGAGAACTCCGGCACCGACAGGCCGTGGTCGTACGTCGCGACCAGCCGCTGCCGGGCCGCGTCGTCCGTCACGGACTGGATGATCGGGTCGTAGGGGAACAGCGGGTCGCTCGGGAAGTACATCTGCGTCACGAGGCGCTGGGTGAACGCCGTGCCGAACAGGGAGAAGTGGATGTGCGCCGGCCGCCAGGCGTTGCGGTGCTGGCGCCACGGGTACGGGCCCGGCTGGACGGTGGTGAAGTGGTACCGGCCGTCGTCGTCGGTGAGGGTGCGTCCCACGCCGGTGAAGTTGGGGTCCAGCGGGGCGTCGTGCTGCTCGCGCTGGTGGGCGTAGCGGCCCGCCGAGTTGGCCTGCCAGACCTCCACGAGCTGGCCGCGCACCGGGCGGCCGTCGCGGTCCAGGAGCCGCCCGGAGACGGTGATGCGCTCACCGATGGGCTCCCCGGCGTGCTGCCGGGTGAGGTCGTTGTCGATCTCGGTGATGTCCCGCTCCCCGAAGGCGGGGGAGAACAGCTCCACCAGCTCGGGGTCCTTGCCGACGTCGATCGTGACCGGCGGCTGCTTGGGGTGCCGGAGCACCGAGGACCGGTAGGGCGCGTAGTCGCGCCGCGGCTGGTGCTCGACGGGGCCGCCGTCGGCGAGCCGCTTCTCGTACGCGGCGTGCTCGGCCGCGATCTCCTGGTCGATGTCGTGCTGCGTGAGAGTCATGGGGGTCCCTGAGGTTCTTGTGAGTCTCGCCCCAGAAGGGGCGCGGGGCTGGATCGATATGCGGCTCCGCCGCGCGGGCGCGACCGGCCACGGACGGCCCGCAGCCGAATGCCTAACGTTCCAGGACGAGGGCGAGCCCTTGCCCCACCCCGATGCACAGCGTGGCCACACCCACGCCACCGCCACGCCGGGCAAGTTGATGAGCGACCGTGCCGGCCAGCCGGGCCCCGGACGCACCCAGCGGATGTCCCAGGGCGATCGCTCCGCCCTGTGGGTTCAGGATCGCGGGATCGAACTCGGGCCACTCGGCCACACACCCCAGCACCTGAGCTGCGAACGCCTCGTTCAGCTCCAGCACGGACAGGTCGTCGAACCCCCTGCCCGCCTTGGCCAACGCCCGGTTGACCGCCTCGACGGGGGCGAGCCCGAAGTAGTGCGGGTCGGTCGCGGAGACACCCGTCGCGCTGACGCGGGCCAGCGGCTCGCGGCCCGTCGCCCTCAACCCCTCGTCGTCGACGAGCAGCAGCGCCGCCGCACCGTCGTTCAGCGGCGACGCGTTGCCCGCGGTCACCGTGCCGCCCTCCTGGCGGAAGGACGGCTTCAGCTTCGCCATCGCCGCCAGGGAGGCATCCGGCCGCACGCACTCGTCGGCGGCGAGGACCACCGGCTCGCCCTTGCGCTGCGGAATCGGCACGGGCGCCAGCTCGGCGTCGAACAGGCCCTCGGCCTGCGCCCGCGCCGCCTTCTCGTGGCTGCGCAGGGCGAACTCGTCCTGCTGCTCCCGGCCGATCTTGTGCTTGTCCGCGATGAGTTCTGCCGACTCGCCCAGCGGGATCGTCCACTGCGGTTCCATGCGCGGGTTGACCATCCGCCAGCCGAGCGTCGTCGAGTACAGCTCGGTGTGCCCGGCCGGGAAGGGCTTGTCGCTCTTCGGCAGGACGTACGGCGCCCGGGTCATGGACTCGACGCCGCCGGCCAGCGCGATGGACGCGTCGCCGAGCGCGATGGCCCGGGCCGCCTGGATCACGGCCTCCAGGCCGGACGCGCACAGCCGGTTGACCGTCACGCCCGGCACGGACGTGGGCAGACCGGCGAGCAGCGCGGCCATCCGGCCGACGTTGCGGTTCTCCTCGCCGGCCCCGTTGGCGTTGCCGAAGTACACGTCCTCGACCCGGGCCGGGTCCAGCTCCGGCGTGCGGCCGAGGAGTTCGCGGACGGCGTGCGCGGCCAGGTCGTCCGGACGCACGCTCGCGAGGCCGCCGTTGTAGCGGCCGATCGGCGTGCGGACCGCGTCGACGATGTAGACGTCCTTCACTTCAGGCCCTCCGGCACGGTCAGTTCGGCGTCGGTCCTGGTGACGATCTCCTCGGCGGTCACGCCCGGCGCGGTCTCGACCAGGACGAGGCCGCCGTCGGTGACGTCGAGGACGCCGAGGTCGGTGATGATCCGGTTCACGCACCCCTTGCCGGTCAGCGGCAGGGCGCACTCGGTGAGGATCTTGGGGGAGCCGTCCTTGGCGGTGTGCGTCATCACCACGATGACCGTGCGGGCGCCGTGCACCAGGTCCATCGCCCCGCCGATGCCGGTGATCAGCTTCCCGGGGACGGCCCAGTTGGCCAGGTCGCCCCGCTCGGACACCTGCATGGCACCGAGCACGGCGACGTCGATGTGCCCGCCCCGGATCATCGAGAACGACAGCGCCGAGTCGAAGAAGGAGGCGCCCGGCAGGACCGTCACCGTCTCCTTGCCGGCGTTGATCAGGTCCGGGTCGACGGCGTCCTCGGTGGGGTAGGGGCCGGTGCCCAGGATGCCGTTCTCCGACTCCAGGACGACCTCGACGCCCTCGGGGAGGTGGTTCGGGATCAGTGTCGGCAGGCCGATGCCGAGATTGACGTACTGGCCGTCCCGCAGCTCCCGCGCCGCCCGTGCGGCCATCTCCTCGCGCGTCCAGGCCATCAGGACCTCACCGTCCGCTGCTCGATCTTCTTGTCCGCCGCCTGCTCCGGGGTGAGCGCGAGCACCCGCTGCACGAAGATGCCCGGCAGGTGCACCGTGTCCGGGTCGATCTCGCCGGGCTCCACCAGCTCCTCCACCTCGGCGACCGTGACCCGCCCGGCCATCGCGGCCAGCGGGTTGAAGTTCCGGGAGGACTTGCTGAAGACGAGGTTGCCGTGCCGGTCGCCCTTCGCGGCCCGGACCAGGGCGAAGTCGGTGCGGATGCCCCGCTCCAGCACGTACTCGGTGCCGTCGAAGTCCCTGACCTCCTTCGGCGGCGAGGCGAGCGCGACCCCGCCTTCACCGTCGTAGCGCCAGGGCAGCCCGCCGTCGGCGACCTGGGTGCCCACGCCGGCCGGGGTGTAGAAGGCGGGGATCCCGGCGCCCCCGGCCCGCAGCCGCTCGGCCAGCGTGCCCTGCGGGATCAGCTCGACCTCCAGCTCCCCGGCCAGGTACTGCCGGGCGAACTCCTTGTTGGCGCCGATGTAGGAGCCCGTGACCCGGGCGATCCTTCCGGCGGCCAGCAGCACCGCGAGGCCCGACTCCATCGCCCCGCAGTTGTTGGAGACCACCGACAGGCCGGCCACGCCGCGCTCGTACAACGCCCCGATCAGCACGTTCGGCACACCGCTCAGCCCGAAACCGCCCACCGCGAGCGACGCGCCGTCCGGCACGTCGGCCACCGCCTCCAGGGCCGTGGCGACCACCTTGTCCATCCGAGGAGCCCCATCTCTTCCGAGCGACCCGACCAGATTAATCAGGGCACTGAGTATTTCCGCGAGCTGTTCCTCACGCTGCCATCGGGACCGAGAGGCGTCAAGACCTCGGCAGATGCACCTACGGTCTTTTGCGTGCGCGGCAGACAGTGCCCCGTGCGGTGAGTATTGTTCAGTGCACCGACGAAACGACCGAGGGGTGCACATGGCGGCCGCGGACCTCACCACCCACCCCGGGCACCTGGCCCGGCGGCTCCAGCAGGCCCACTATCTGCTGTGGAACGCGATGGTCTCCGAGGAGATCACCTCGCCCCAGTTCGCGGTCCTCAACACCCTCGTCGCCGAGCCCGGCCTCGACCAGCGCACGGTGGGGGAGCGGGTGGGGCTCGACCGGTCCACCATCGCCGAGGTGATCAGCCGGCTCAGCAGGCGCGGACTGCTCGACAAGGTCCGCGACCCCCAGGACGGCCGGCGCTCCCTGCTGCACCTCACGGACGAGGGGGAGCGCACGCACCGCAGGCTGACCGTGCGCACCGCCCGGATGAACCAGGTGTTCCTCGCCCCGCTGACCGCCGACGAGCGGACGGTGTTCTTCGACCTCATCCGGCGGGTCGCGGACGCGGCCGAGGGGCTCCGCAATCCCGACGAGCCCCAGGTGACACCCCGCTGAGGGGCGCCGGCCCGGGCGGTCCGGTCAGGGTGCCCCGGCGAACACCACCCACACCTGGCCCTTCGCGAAGTTCACCGGAGCGCCGTCGCCCGTGGTGAACGAGGTGCCGTCCGAAGCCTCCTCCCGCTTCCAGTTCACGTCCCAGGCCCGCCCGTCCCGCAGCACCGTCGCCTTGCCCGAGCCGACCGTCTCGGTGTACGGCGTGTTGTTGCCGAGGAAGTCCCGGAAGGCGGACGCGCGCACCTTCACGTACTGCACGACCACCGTCGCGGCCGCCATCCGCTCCCCGTCGGCCGTCGTCGCGGGCGTGCCGTCCATGCCGACCAGCCACCGGTCGCGGGAGTCCGACCAGGTGAAGGTGAAACGGGCCGCCGGGTAGCGCACCGCCCGGGTCTCCGTCGCCGTGCCGCCCTCGGGCGCCGGGCCGTAGCGGAAACCGGTGGTCAGGGCGGCCTGCCCGGGGGCTTCGGGCACGATCCGCCCGGGCCGCAGGTAGAGGTTGTGCGGGGCGGGCTTGCCGGTGCCGCGGAAGAAGGCGTCGGCCGCGTTGCCGGGCGTCTCCGCCCGCAGCGGTGCCTTGTCGATCAGCGGCAGGAGCTTCCTCTGCGCGCCGGAGAAGGCGAGCGTGGGGCGGTCGAACTGGCGCAGCAGCTCCAGGTCCGGCTCGCGGGCGCTGCGCACCGGCCCGGCCGTCTCCGGCAGCCGGGTCGCGTACACCGCCATCAGCCGGCTCAGCCCGCCCTCGACCTGCTCGGCGTAGACCACGTCCGCGGCGTCGACGCCCGTGTGCGGACGGGCCGCGGCGGCGTTGTCGATCTTGACGGCGAGGACGGAGGGGCCGGTCGCCGAGGGGGAGGTCCCCTGCTTCGACTCCTGGGGTGAGCCCCGTCCGTCGTCGCGCGGTCCGGCCCCGCTCGTGCAGCCCGCCGCCAAGGCGGCCGTCACCGTGGCGACAAGCAGCGCCACCGTCCTCGCGGCGCGCCGTTCGCGCACCCCTCGTCCCATGCCCACCGTCGCCACCGCGCCTTATGTCATCGATCTGCCTTGATTGTGCGCTTATCTGAACATCGATGGCCATAGTTGATCGTCGCTGCCGGGGAAGGGGCCTCGGTGCCGTCCGTCGATCGGCTCAAGGTTCAGCGCGGAGCGTCCGGGTACCCGGGCCCCGCCGTACGACCGACGCGCACGCTGACGGAGGGAGCGCGAGGCCATGAGGGCAGTGACCTGGCAGGGCAAGCGGGACGTGCGGGTGGAGAACGTGCCCGATCCGACGATCCAGGAGCCGACGGACGCGGTCATCCGCATCACCTCCACCGGCCTGTGCGGGTCCGACCTCCACCTGTACGAAGTGCTCACACCGTTCATGACCCCGGGCGACATCCTCGGCCATGAACCCATGGGCATCGTCGAGGAGGTCGGCGCCGGCGTCCCGGACCTGCAGGTGGGTGACCGGGTCGTGGTGCCGTTCCAGATCGCCTGCGGCAACTGCTGGATGTGCCTGACCGGCCTGCCCACGCAGTGCGAGACCACCCAGGTGCAGGGCGAGGGCATGGGCGCCGCCCTGTTCGGCTACACCCGCCTGTACGGCGCGGTGCCGGGCGCCCAGGCCGAGTACCTGCGCGTCCCGCAAGCACAGTTCGGCCCGATCAAGGTCCCCGAGGGCCCGCCCGACGACCGTTTCGTCTACCTCTCCGACGTCCTGCCCACCGCCTGGCAGGCGGTCGCCTACGCCGGCGTCCCGCAGGGCGGCAGCGTCGCCGTGCTCGGCCTCGGCCCCATCGGCGACATGGCCTGCCGCGTCGCCCAGGTACAGGGCGCAGGGCGGGTGTTCGGCGTCGACCTGGTCCCGGAGCGGCTGCGCCGGGCGAAGGCACGGGGCGTGGAGACCTTCGACCTGCGGGCCTTCGACGACGAGAAGGAACTCGTCGAGGCGATCCGCGACCAGACCGACGGCCGTGGCCCCGACGCCGTGATCGACGCCGTCGGCACCGAGGCCCACGGCAGCGCCGCCGCACGCATGGTGCAGAACGCCGCGGCGATCCTGCCCCGCAAGATCGGCGCCCCGATCGCCGAGCGCTTCAGCGTCGACCGCCTCGCCGCGCTCTACACCGCCATCGACCTGGTGCGCCGCGGCGGCACCATCTCGCTGTCCGGTGTCTACGGCGGCATGGCGGACCCGCTGCCGCTGCTCACCCTGTTCGACAAGCAGATCCAGATGCGGATGGGCCAGGCCAACGTCCGCCGCTGGAGCGACGAGATCATGCCGTACCTGACCGACGAGGACCCCCTCGGCGTGGACGACTTCGCCACCCACCGGGTCTCGCTGTCGCAGGCCCCGCACGCGTACGAGATGTTCCAGCGCAAGCAGGACGGCGCGGTCAAGGTCCTGATGCAGCCCTGACCGGTCCCGGCTAGCCGCCGAGAATCTCCGCCAGGTCGTAGCGGACCGGCTCCTCCAGTTGCGCGTACGTGCAGCTCTCGGGGGCCCGGTCCGGGCGCCAGCGGCGGAAACGGGCCGTGTGGCGGAAGCGCTGCCCGTTCTCCATGTGGTCGTACGCCACCTCGGCCACCCGGTCCGGCCGCAGCGGCACCCACGAGAGGTCCTTGCGGCCCGACCAGCGGCTCGGCGCCCCCGGCAGCCGGGCCGTCTCGTGCGCGGCCTCCTCGGACCAGGCCGCCCACGGATGCCCCGCCACGTCGTCCAGCCGCAGCGGCTCCAGCTCCTCCACCAGCTCGGCACGGCGCTTCATCGTGAAAGCCGCGGACACGCCCACGTGCTGGAGGGTGCCCCGGTCGTCGTACAGGCCGAGCAGCAGCGAACCCACGACCGGGCCGCTCTTGTGCAGGCGGTACCCGGCGACCACGACGTCCGCCGTCCGCTCGTGCTTGATCTTGAACATGGCACGCTCGTCCGGCCGGTAGCGCACGGCCGGCGGCTTGGCGATGACACCGTCGAGACCGGCGCCCTCGTACTCCTCGAACCACCGCCGCGCCACCTCGATGTCGGTGGTCGCCGGCGCCAGGTGCACCGGCGCCCGCACCCCGGACAGCGCCCCGGCCAGCCGTTCCCGGCGCTCGGCCAGCGGGACGTCCATCAGCGACTCGTCGCCCAGCGCCAGCAGGTCGAACACGACGAGCGAAGCCGGGGTCCGCTCGGCCAGCGTCCGCACCCGCGAGTCCGCCGGGTGGATCCGCTCCGTCAGCGCGTCGAAGTCCAGATGCCCCTCCCGCGCGATCACGATCTCCCCGTCCACCACGCACCGCTCGGGCAACCGCTCCCGCACAGCCGTCACCAGCTCGGGAAAGTACCTGGTCAGAGGCTTTCCGGTACGGCTGCCCAGCTCGACCTCGTCCCCGTCGCGGAACACGATCGCCCGGAACCCGTCCCACTTCGCCTCGTACTGCATCCCTGCGGGGATCGCCGCCACGGACTTGGCGAGCATCGGCAGGACAGGGGGCATCACCGGCAGATCCATGGATCGATTCTGCGCCGGTATCCCACCGCGTGCCCGATGTGCGAGGTATGCGGGCGACGCCTACCGTGGCGGCATGGGTGACGCGGTGGAGCTGGACGTGGACGGCCGGACCGTACGGCTGTCCAGCCCGGACAAGATGTTCTTTCCCGAGCGCGGTTTCACCAAGCTGGACCTGGCGCGCTACTACATCGCTGTCGGCCCCGGCATCCTGCGCGCCCTGCGCGACCGGCCGACCACCCTGGAGCGCTACCCCGAGGGCGTGAACGGCGAGAACTTCTTCCAGAAGCGGGCGCCGAAGAACATGCCCGGATGGATCCCGACCGCGCACATCACCTTCCCCAGCGGCCGCAGCGCCGACGAGATGTGCCCCACCGAGGCCGGAGCGGTGGTGTGGGCCGCCCAGTTCGGCACCCTCACCTTCCACCCCTGGCCGGTCCGCCGCGACGACGTCGACCACCCGGACGAACTCCGCATCGACCTCGACCCGCAGCCCGGCACCGACTACGACGACGCCGCCCGCGCCGCCCACGAACTCCGGGCAGTACTCGACGAGTTCGGCGGCCTGTGCGGCTTCCCCAAGACCTCGGGCGGCCGGGGCCTGCACGTCTTCGTGCCCATCGAACCGCGCTGGACCTTCACCCAGGTCCGGCGCGCCGCCATCGCCGTCGGCCGGGAGATGGAACGGCGGATGCCCGAGCAGGTGACCATCAAGTGGTGGAAGGAGGAGCGCGGCAGACGCATCTTCATCGACTACAACCAGACGGCACGCGACCGCACGATCGCCTCCGCCTACTCCGTACGCCCCCGCCCGCACGCCCCCGTCTCCGCGCCCCTGCGCTGGGACGAGGTCGGCATCGCGCACCCCCAGGACTTCGACCTCGCGACCATGCCCTCGCGCTTCGCCGAACTCGGCGACGTGCACGCGGACATGGACGACAAGCGCTACTCCCTGGAAGCCCTGCTCGACCTGGCCCGCCGCGACGAGCACGACCACGGTCTGGGCGACCTGCCGTACCCGCCCGAGTATCCGAAGATGCCGGGGGAGCCCAGACGGGTACAGCCGAGCAGGGCCCGCAAGGAGAAGGAGCCTCCTACAGCTCCTTGATCCGGATGTCCCGGTACGAGACCACATCCGTCGTGCCGTGCACCTGGAGCCCGATGTGGCCGGAGGCGAACCGCCGCCCGTCCGTGCCCGGGTCGTCCGAGCGGGGCGGGCTGAACTCCTGGCCGCCGGTGTTGTCGAACTCGTTGATCAGCACACCGTTGCGGAACACCGAGTAGTGCTGGCCCTCCACGCGGATCTCGTAGTCGTTCCAGGTGCCCTTCTGCGTCACGCCCGCGCCGGCCAGACCGACCCGGTCGAAGCCGTAGACCGACCCCGTCTTGTACATGTCGCCGTCGGGCCGGTCGAGCACCTGCACCTCGTGCCCGTACTTGATGGCGACCCACTCCGGGCGGGACTCCTCGGGGTGGTCGTGGACCCACGGGAAGCGCACGAAGACACCCGAGTTGGCGTTGCCGGCGCCGGGAGCGTCGTCACGCCACTGGAGCTTCAGCGAGAAGTCGCCGTACTTGCGCTGCGGGAACCACAGCATGCCCATGCCGGGCGTCGTGGTGCTGGAGGTGATCGTCCCGTCCGGGTTCAGCCCGAACGAACCGCCGCCCACCTGCTGCCACTTGGCGAGCGACTCCGCCGTGCCGTCGAACAGCGCACGGTAGCCCTCGGTCTGCCCCGGCTTGCCGATGCCCGACTCGCGGGCCGCCTTCCGGATCGCCCTGGACTCCCGCTGGTCGATGACCCCTTCCTTCAGCAGCGCGTCGAGAACGGACGTCACGTGCTTGAGGAACAGCGCCTGGGACGTCCACTCCTTCTCGTCCTCGATCAGCTCGCCGATCCGGCACCGGTTGTCGGTCACCCGGTTGCGCACCCCGGAGTCGACCGTGCCGACGATCACCGTCAGCCGCTCGTCGTACTCCGGGCAGTCCGGCGCCGGGACCTGCCCGGAGACGACCGTGAAGGTCACCGTGCGGGCCGCCGCGGTGTTCCCGGCCTTGTCCGTCGCCCGGTAGGCCACGGTGTGCGCACCCGCCCGGTCGACCACCACCGGGGCCGAATAGGCGAGGTAGGGCCCGCCGTCCAGCGAGTACTCGATCCTCTCGACGCCCGAACCGTGCGCGTCGGTCGCGGTGACGGTCACCCGGGCGCTGTTGACGTACGCCCCGGCGGAGTTCTTCGTGCCTTCCACGGTCACACCCGTCACCGGCGGGGTGGTGTCCTGCGGCGGCGCAGCGGCCACCGTGAACCGCACGCTCTTCTCCGCCGCCACGTTGCCCGCCTTGTCGGTGGCGCGGTAGCGGACGGTGTGCTCGCCCACCTGGTGCACCATCACGGGCGCCGTGTACGGCTGCCACGCGCCCGAACCGACCGCGTACTCGACGGTGTTGACCCCGGACCCCGTGTCGGAGGCGGAGACGGTGACCGTCGCCATGTCGATGTACGCCCCGTCGGCGTTGCGCTCCCCGGTCACCGTCGCCGACGTCTCCGGCGCGGTGGTGTCCTCCGACTGGGGCGCCACGACCGTGAACGCGGCGCTCTTCTCGGCGGACACGTTCCCCGCCTTGTCGAACGCCCGGTAGCGGACCGTGTGGCTGCCGACCTGGTCGACGACGACCGGTGCGGTGTACGGCTGCCAGGCACCCGCGTCGCCGAGCGCGTACTCGATCCGGTCGACGCCGGAGCCGCCCTCGTCGGTGGCGTGCAGCGCCACGCTCGCGGAGCCGACGTACTGGCCCTGCGTGTTCTGCGTGCCGCTCACGTGCGCCGACGCCTCGGGCGCGGTGGTGTCCTCACCGGTGCCCTCGGTCACCGTGAGGATGCCCTGCATCTGCCCGTGGCCGGGGATCGTGCAGTGGTAGAAGTACCGGCCGGGCGTGAGCGTGACCTGGGCGGTGTGCTTGCCGCCCTGGGCGTCGTTGGGGTTGGCCAGGATGTTGAGCTGCACGTCGCTGTTGAACTCGGGATCGCTGGTCACGAACGTCAGCGTGTGCGGCATGCCCGTGGTGTTGCCGGTGGCCGCGCTGTTCTCGAACACGATCGTGGCCGTGCCGGCGACCGCTGTCTTCGGCGCCGAGAGGTACTTGTCGATGTCGTTGCCGGCCGTCCAGGTGAGCACCTGGTCGGCGGCCTCTGTGCCGGGCTGCCCGGCGGCGGGCAGCGCCTGCACGCCGAGCAGCATCAGCAGGGCGGCCAGCAGGGCGGCCCAGACTCTGCGTCCCAGGATCATTCGGTCCCCCTCGCCAGCTGACCGGCGGCCGGGGTGGGCCCGCCGCCCTTGTAGGTGACGCGCCACAGGGCCGACTTGGAGTCCGAGGTGAAGAAGCCGCGCCCGTAGTCGAGGACGTACAGGGCGCCGTCCGGACCGAACTTCCAGTCCATGAGGTTCCTGATGCCGTCGTTGCCGACCGGCACGATCTTCTTCAGCGACTCCGCGTGCACCGGCAGACCGCCGTCCCCTTGCGTCTTCGGGTCCATCAGCACCGCGTGGCGCGGCTGGTCGGCGTCGTAGAAGTCACCGACGAACCACTTGCCGTCCCAGTACGCCGGCCACTTGACGGCACTGTCCGCCGCGACCGTGCCGTACCGGTAGACCGGCCCGTTCATCGCGGCCTGCCCGCCGCCCTTGAGCCAGGGCAGCCGGTGCGTGGCCTCCGCCGGCTTGTACGACGGGACACCACTGGCGTCCCTCGGGTAGTCCGGCGCACCGCCCGACGGCGCGTACCAGATGTTGTTGCCTGTCACCGGCGGCAGGTTCACCAGGCCGTCGTTGTTCGGCGACTCGTTCTTCGGGCGGTCGCAGTCGTACCAGCCGAGCGGCTTGGACGGGTCCGGCAGATTGCGGTCCCGGTAGGGCTGCTTGTTGCCCATGCAGTACGGCCAGCCGCGGTTGCCCGCCTCGGTGATGGCGGCGAAGGTGTCGTACTTGGCCGGCCCCCAGGTCGTCGAGGGCGCGCTCGCGTCCGGCCCGACCCAACCCGCGTAGAGCACGTCGGTCGACTTGTCGACGGAGATGCGCGCCGGGTTGCGGACGCCCATCACGTAGATCTCGCCGCGCGTCTTGCCGCCGCCCTCGGCGGTCTCCTTCCCGGTGAACAGGTTGCCCTCGGGGAGGGTGTACGTCCCGTCCGGCTCCGGGTGGATGCGCAGGATCTTGCCGTTGAGGTTGTTGGTGTTGCCGGCGGTGCGGCGGGCGTCGGCGAAGGAGACGCCCTTGTAGTTCGGCTCCGGGTTGTTGCCCGAGTAACCGGCGCTGAAGCCGCTGGAGTTGTTGTCACCGGTGGCGATGTACAGATTGCCCTTGGAGTCCCAGGCCATCCCGCCGCCCGCGTGGCAGCAGCTGTGGATCTGCACCGGCCACTTCAGCAGCACCTTCTCGCTGGACAGGTCCAGCTTGTTCGTGGCCCGGTCGAGCGTGAACCGGGAGACCCACCGCTCCGCCATCCGCGTCTCGCGGTTGATCCGCTCGTGCGGCGTGTAGTGCAGATACACCCAGCCGTTCTGCGCGAACCCCGGGTCCAGCTCGATGCCGAGCAGTCCCTCCTCGACCTTGACCAGCTCGTCGCCGCCGCCCTTGTTGCCGAAGACGGTGAGCGCCCCGGCCAGGGTGACCTGCCTGGTCTTCGGGTCGTAGACGTGGATCTCGCCCTTGCCCTTGCCGATGCCGGGGTTGTTCCAGTCGGTGATCACGGGCTGCGAGGAGTCCGCGCCGCCCCGGCCGATGTAGAAGACCCGGCCGTCGGGCGCGGTGACCATCCCGTGCGGCTCGCCGATCTGGTCGTTCTGCCCCGGCTGGTTGGGCTTGGTCAGCCGCTCCGCCGCGTAGTTGGCGTTGATGGCGGCCTTGCAGTCGGCCTGCTCCAGACGGGTCGTCCACAGCAGCGCGCCGCGCAGATGGTCACGGAAGTCGGTCTCGTCGTACGACGAGACCGTCCCGCCCATGCCCGTGTAGAAGGACCGCCCGCCGTCGTAGTCCCGGCACCAGCTGACCGGGTGGTCCCAGCCGTTGGAGCCCGAGCCCGGCTGGTACGTCGACTCGCGGACCCGGGCCACCGTGTGCACGTCGCCCGACGGGTTCTTCACCCAGTTCAGCCACCGGTCCGGGCGCTTCCACTGCACCGGCAGGTCCTTGGTGGCGGGGTGGGTGCGGTCGCCGACCTCGACGGTCGCCCGCTGCACGGCGGTCGGGCTCGAAGCGGCCGGGCGGGCACCCACCAGTCCGGTGTACCAGTCCGAGTACGGCTCCGCGCGCGCCGCGTCATGGATGCCGACGAATCCGCCGCCGGCCTCCATGTAGGCCTCCAGGCCGGCCTCCTGCTCCGCGTCGAGGACGTCGCCCCCGCCGGTCAGGAACACGATCGCGTTGAACCGGCCGAGCCTCGTCTCGTCGGTGAACACCGAGGCGTCACCGGTGGCCTGGACCTTGAAGCGGCGGTTCGCCGGGCCCGACAGGCCGATGTCCTCGATGGCCTCGATCCCGGCGTTCACCACCGGCGACTCCTCCCCGGCCGCGGAACCGTGGAAGATCAGCACCCGTACGTTCGCGCCGCCTGGTGGCGACTTGATCGACATCGTTGTCAGCGGGGGTTCGGGATAAGGGCGCGCGTTCGCGGCGGGGCCCGACAGCAGCCCGGCGGTCACGACCCCGGCGGCGACGGACGCCGCCCAGACGCGTCTTGACTTGCTCAACCCTCGTAAGTGCATGGGCACCTCCTCGGTCACAGCAACACCGCCAAGGAAGCTAAACGCCTTTGCGTGTCACGCCAATACCTATGACCGGGATGGCACCAACTTTGTCTTGAGTGTGGATAAACGGCAGCGCGGCCGGTACCGTCTCACAGGTTCATCACAGGTACGCCTCCGTAAATGCCTTACCAGGGTGGGGAGTTCCGCATGGACAGACGTGGCTTCAACCGGCGGGTCCTGCTGGGCGGCGCGGCCGTCGCGACATCGTTGTCCGTGGCGCCGGAGGCCGTGAGCGCCGCCGGACCGGCGAAGACGGCGCCCGCCGGGGGCGAGGTGAAGCGCATCAAGCTCTACGCCGAGAAGCTCCCCGACGGGCAGATGGGCTACGGCCTGGAGAAGGGCAAGGCGTCCGTCCCGGGCCCGCTGATCGAGCTCAACGAGGGCGACACACTGCACGTCGAGTTCGAGAACACGATGGACGTGGCGGTGAGTCTGCACGTCCACGGCCTGGACTACGAAATCACCAGCGACGGCACGAAAATGAACCGCAGTCATGTGGAGCCGGGCGGCACCCGGACCTACACCTGGCGCACCCACGCCCCCGGCCGGCGCAAGGACGGCACCTGGCGGGCGGGCAGCGCGGGCTACTGGCACTACCACGACCACGTCGTCGGCACCGAACACGGCACGGTGGGGCTGCAGAAGGGGCTGTTCGGACCGGTCATCGTCCGCCGCAAGGGAGACGTCCTGCCGGACCGGACGCACACCGTCGTCTTCAACGACATGCGCATCAACAACAAACCGCCGCACTCCGGGCCGGACTTCGAGGCCACGGTGGGGGATCGCGTCGAGTTCATCGTGATCACGCACGGCGAGTTCTACCACACGTTCCACATGCACGGGCACCGCTGGGCGGACAACCGCACCGGCATGCTGACCGGCCCCGACGACCCCAGCCAGGTCATCGACAACAAGATCACCGGCCCGGCCGACTCGTTCGGCTTCCAGGTGATCGCGGGGGAGGGGGTGGGCGCCGGTGCCTGGATGTACCACTGCCACGTGCAGAGCCACTCCGACATGGGGATGGTGGGGCTGTTCCTGGTGAAGAAGCCGGACGGGACCATTCCGGGGTACGAGCCGCACGAGCACGGGGAGCAACCGCCGGGCGGCGGCCACGAGCACTGACGGGCGACCGCTCACCGCGCTACGCGAGAGCGCTCTCACCGCGCCGCTGCCCCAGGGCTATCCTGATCCGCAGCCGCAGGTGAGGAGCCCCGAAGTGACCGACACAGCGCCGCGTCCCACCCTGGAGGCCGTGGCCGCCCGGGCCGGTGTCTCGCGGGCCACCGTGTCCCGCGTGGTCAACGGCGGCGACGGGGTGCGGGACATCCTGGTGGAGCGGGTCCGCAAGGCCGTGGACGAGCTCGGATACGTACCCAACCAGGCCGCCCGCTCCCTGGTGACCCGGCGGCACGACGCGGTCGCGGTCGTCGTCGCCGAACCGGAGACCCGGGTCTTCGCCGACCCGTTCTTCGCGCTCCAGCTGCGCGGCATCAGCAAGGAGCTCACCGCCCACGACAACCAGCTCGTCCTGCTCCTCACGGAGGGCCGGGACGACCACGCCCGGGTCGGCAGGTACCTCGCCGGCGGACATGTCGACGGCGCCCTCGTCTTCTCCCTGCACCTCGACGACCCGCTGCCGGAGCTGATCCAGCGGGCCGGCATCCCGACCGTCTTCGGCGGGCGGCCCGGCTGGAGCGGCGACCGGCGCGAGGTGGTCTACGTCGACAGCGACAACCGCGGCGGTGCCCGCGACGCCGTCCGGCACCTGGCCGGCCTCGGCCGCAACCGGATCGCGCACATCACCGGCGCCCTCGACCAGACCTCCGCCGCGGACCGCCTCGACGGCTACCGGGACGTCATGGTGGACGCCGACCCGCGGCTGATCGCCGAGGCCGACTTCACCCCGGCCGGGGGCGAGCGGGCGATGCGCGAGCTCCTCGACCGCTGCCCGGACGTGGACGCGGTGTTCGCCGCAAACGACCTCATGGCCTCCGGGGCACTGCGTGTCCTGCGCGAGTCCGGCCGCCGGGTTCCCGGCGACGTGGCCGTGATCGGGTTCGACGACATGCGGCCCGTCGCCGAACAGACCGACCCGCCGCTGACGACGGTCCGTCAGGACATCGAGGAGATGGGCCGCCTGATGGCCCGCCTGCTGCTGCGCGGCCTCGACCGAACCGCCCCCCAAGAGGGCGTCGGGGCGCCGCCGTCCAGCGTGGTGCTGCCGACGACGCTGGTGCGGCGCGGATCGGCGTAGCCGGTCTCAGGTCTGCGGCGGGGCGCTGCGGATCACGGCGAAGCGGGCGCCGTACGGGTCGGCGAGTTTCGCGAGGCGGCCGACGGACGGGAGGTCCGTGGCCGCGAGGCGGACCGTGCCGCCCAGTTCCCGGGTCCTCGCGACGATGGCGTCCGTGTCGGCGACCTCGAAGTACGGCAGCCAGTACGCCTCCTCCTCGGACGGGTCGTCGGCCAGCGGGACGACTCCGCCGAACATGGCGTCCTCGCCCTGTCCGGCCGGGCTGAACGTGGTGTACGTGCCGCCGGCGAAGTCGGCGCCGAAGGTCTCCAGACCGAGTACGGAGTGGTAGAAGGCGGCCGCGGCCGGGACGTCCGCCGTGTACAGCTCGACCCAGCACAGCGAGCCGGGGTCCTGGACCACCTCCAGGCCCTTGTTGCGGCCCGGCTGCCACAGGCCGAAGGGCACTCCCGCCTGGTCGGTGAGGATCGCCATCCGGCCCAGGTCCTGGACGTCCATCGGCTGCACCGCCACCGAGCCGCGCGCCTGCTCGGCCGCCCGCGCCGTGGCGTCCGCGTCCGGCGCCTGGAAGTACACCGTCCAGGACGGCGGGCCCTGCTCGGCGGTGGTCTGCATGCCCCCGGCGGCCGTCCTGCCGCCGAGCTGGAACAGGCCGTACCCTCCGACCTCCGGGCCGCCCGGCTGGAACCGCCAGTCGAACAGCCCGCCGTAGAAGGCGGCGGCGCCGTCGATGTCGGGGGTGCCGAGGTCGATCCAGTTCGGAGCGCCGGTGACATAACGGGTGGTGAGCATCGTCGCCCTCCTCGCACAGGGGCCCGTCGTCCGCACTGCCGAGTCTTTCACCGCCGGATGACATCCGCCGCCGGAACACCGCCGGGGAGGGCGGGGCGGGCTGTGCGGTGTTTCCGCGCGCCGCCGTGCGCCGGCCGGTCCGGCGGGCCACCATCGGAGGGCCGGGGGCCCGGGAACGCGGTGTTGATCCCGCGTTGATCGAACGTTTTTCGCCGCCAGCGACGCTTCCGGTCATGCACATCGACACGATCACCTCGCCCGAACTCGAATGGCAGCAAGAGGCGTTGTGCGCGCAGACGGGGGCGGACTTCTTCTTCCCCGAACCGGGCAGTTCGGTGCGGGAGGCGAAGCGGATCTGCGGTATGTGCCCGATCCGTGCGGCCTGCCTCGCGTACGCGCTGGACAACGACGAGCGCTTCGGTGTCTGGGGCGGCCTCTCCGAGAAGGAGCGGCTGGAACTGCGGCGGGTGTCGCGGTAGCCGCCACCGGGGCGGGGCCTCCCGGTCCCACTTGGGTCCGCTGGCGGCACGCACGAGGCCCCGGCCGCTCGTGGCGGCCGGGGCCTCGTGGCGGTGTGCGGGGCGGTGTCAGGCGCCGGCCCGGGCCGCCATGCGGGCCTTGCGGGCGGCCAGCTTCTCGTCGAACTTCGACGCCTCGGAGTCCAGACCGCCCATGAACAGACCGAGCTCCTCCTGCGCCTTGCGGCCCTCCGGGCCCAGGCCGTCGATCTCCATGATCTTCAGGAAGCGCAGCACGGGCTGGAGCACGTCGTCGTGGTGGATGCGCATGTTGTAGATCTCGCCGATCGCCATCTGCGCGGCGGCGCGCTCGAAGCCGGGCATGCCGTGGCCGGGCATCCGGAAGTTCACGATGACGTCGCGCACCGCCATCATCGTCAGGTCGGGCGCCAGCTCGAAGGCCGCCTTCAGCAGGTTCCGGTAGAAGACCATGTGCAGGTTCTCGTCGGTGGCGATGCGCGCCAGCATGCGGTCGCAGACCGGGTCCCCGGACTGGTGGCCGGTGTTGCGGTGCGAGACGCGGGTCGCGAGCTCCTGGAAGGCCACGTAGGCGACCGAGTGCAGCATCGAGTGCCGGTTGTCCGACTCGAAGCCCTCGCTCATGTGGGACATCCGGAACTCTTCCAGCTTGTCCGGGTCCACCGCGCGCGAGGTGAGCAGGTAGTCGCGCATCACGATGCCGTGCCGGCCCTCCTCCGCCGTCCAGCGGTGCACCCAGGTGCCCCAGGCGCCGTCACGGCCGAAGAGGGAGGCGATCTCGTGGTGGTAGCTGGGCAGGTTGTCCTCGGTCAGAAGGTTGACGACGAGCGCGATGCGGCCGATCTCGGTGACCTTGGACTGCTCCTTGCCCCAGGCCTCGCCGTCCTCGAAGAGACCGGGGAAGTTGCGCCCGTCGCTCCACGGCACGTACTCGTGCGGCATCCAGTCCTTGGCGACCTTCAGATGCCGGTTGAGCTCCTTCTCGACCACTTCCTCCAGGGCGTACAGCAGCTGAGCGTCGGTCCAGGCGCCGGCCGGGCTGCCGAGGTGGGGAGTGGTGATCGTCATGGACTCTCCAGGGGGACAAACGTATGAGCGGTGTGCGGTGAACCTACGGCATCGTAGGCTACGTTGCCGTAGGTTACGAGGCCGTAGGTTAAGGGTGTCGTAAAGGCCGCTGATCAGCGGGGTCGCTCGTACGCGCGTCAACTTCCCGGACCGCGCAGGTCGAGGGGCCGGAGGGGGAACCCGCGGCTCCGGTCAGGTGTACAGCTCCCGCAGCCGCACCGAGAGGCACGTCACACATCCTTCGAGCTTCTCGAACTCGCTGATGTCCACGACGACCGGTTCGTACCCGAGGTCGGCGAACAGCTCGGCGGTCTTCGGCGCGCTCGCCGCCATCAGCAGCTTGTCGCCGCCGAGCAGGACGACGTGTGATCCCGCCTCCTCGGGGACCGGCAGGAAACGCGCGAACAGCGAGGGCGTGTCCATCTTGGGGATGTGCCCGATGACCGTGCCGTCCGGCAGCGCCGTGACCGCCGACTTCAGGTGCAGCACCTTGCTCACCGGCGCGGCGACGACCCGCGCGCCGAGCGGCTCGAACGCCGCGCGCAGCTGCTGGACGCCGGCGGCGTTGGTGCGGCCGCCCCGGCCCACGTAGACGGTGTCGCCGATCTTCAGGACGTCGCCGCCCTCCAGCGTGCCCGGGTCCCAGATCCAGTTCACCGAGCAGCCCAGACCGGCCACGGCCTCCTCGACCCCGGCGGTCTCCGCACGCCGGGAGTCGGCGCCCGGGCGGGCGATCAGCGCGACGTTCCGGTACATCACGACCGTGTCCTCGACGAAGACGGAGTCCGGGCAGTCGTCGGCCGGGTCCACCTCGATGGTCTCCCAGCCGTGCGTGCGCAGGGCCTCCACGTACGCCTCCCACTGCTCGACGGCGAGGTCGGTGTCGACCTTCTCCCGCTCGATGTGCGTCACCAGCCCCTCGGCGAGACGCGGGCTGGGGCGGCGGACGAGGGCCTTCTTGCTGGGCACGAGCGGGACTCCGTATCGGATGGACGTGTCTGGACCGCACCGGCGGGTCCTCCGGGATCGACCGGAACCCATCGGGCGTCGGCCGACCATCATGCAGGGCGAACGGGGGAGAGGACAGCCCCGGGGCGGGGCGGAGAAGCGGTGGTGCTGATCAAGCGCCCGCCGGGTACCCCGCTCCCGCCCCGTCGCACTCGGCCAACCGGTCCGGCCTCCTGCGGCGCCCCCGGCTCACGGGCGCTGCCGCACCGCCCGCCGCAGATGCTCCCCGGTGAATGAGCCCTGCGCCTCCAGAATCTGCCGGGGCGTCCCCTCGAAGACGATCTCGCCGCCGTCCCGGCCGCCGTCCGGGCCGAGGTCGATCACCCAGTCGGCCCGGGCGACCACGTCGAGGTTGTGCTCGACGACGACGACCGTGTTGCCCGCGTCGACCAGCCGGTCCAGCAGGGCGACGAGGCCCTCCACATCCGCCATGTGCAGGCCGGTCGTCGGCTCGTCGAGCACGTAGACCGCGCCCGTCCGGTGCAGTCGCGTGGCCAGCTTGATGCGCTGCCGCTCGCCGCCGGAGAGCGTGGAGAGGGGCTGGCCGAGGGTGAGGTACGTCAGTCCGACGTCCCGCAGGGCACGCAGCCGGCGCCGTACGCCCGTGTCGTCGAAGAAGCCGAGTGCCTCCTCGGCCGTCATCTCCAGGACGTCCGCGATGGAATGCCCCCGCACCGTCAGCCGCAGCACCTCCTCCTTGAAGCGCCGCCCCTCGCAGTCGTGGCAGGTCGTCGTCACCGGGTCCATGAAGGCGAGGTCGGTGTGGATGACGCCCCGGCCCTCGCAGGTGCCGCAGGCCCCGCCGGAGTTGAAGCTGAACAGGCCCGCCCCGGCCCCCGTCTCGCGGGCGAAGATCTTCCGGACCGTGTCCATGAGCCCCAGGTAGGTCGCCGGGGTGGAGCGGCCCGAGATGCCGATCGACGACTGGTCGACGACCACGGCCTCCTCGTGCGCCGCGGTGAACTCCCCGGCCAGGGTGCTCTTTCCCGAGCCCGCGACGCCGGTCACCGCCGTGAGCACACCGGCCGGGAACCGTACGGTCACGTCCCGCAGGTTGTGCCGGTCCGCACCCTTGACCCACAGCTCGCCCGTGGGCTCCCGCACCTCGTCCTTGACCGCCGTACGGGTGCGCAGGCAGCGCCCGGTGAGCGTGCCGGACACGGCCAGTTCCGCCGGAGTCCCCTCGAACACCACCGTGCCGCCCCCGGCGCCGGCGCCCGGGCCCATGTCGACGACGTGGTCGGCCAGCGCGATCACGTCCGGGTCGTGCTCGACGACCAGCACCGTGTTGCCCTTGTCGCGCAGCCGCAGCAGTAGGTCGCCGAGGCGGCCCACGTCACGCGGGTGCAGGCCGACGCTCGGCTCGTCGAAGATGTACGTCATGCCGGTCAGGCTGGAGCCGAGGTGCCGCACCGTCTTCAGCCGCTGCCCCTCCCCGCCGCTGAGCGTGGCCGTCTCCCGGTCGAGGCTGAGGTAGCCGAGGCCGATCGCCTCGATGCGCTCCAGCGCGGCCACGGCCGCCGAGGCGATCGGCCCGGCCACCGCGTCGTCGATCTCCTTCAGCACGGTGATCAGGTCGGTGACCTGCATACGGGTGCAGTCGGCGATCGACCGGCCGTTGATCCTCGTTGCCAGGGCCGCCGCGTTCAGACGTGCTCCGCGGCAGTCCGGGCAGGTGCCCTCCACGAGGAACGCGTTCACCAGCTCCCGGGTCTTCTGGCTCATGGCCGACAGGTCCCGCTTCAGGTACAGCCGCTCGAAGCGGACCGCCAGCCCCTCGTACTCCGTGGTCCAGGTGCCGCCCGTGCCGTTGACGGTGACCTTGCTGCCGGGCCGCCCGCGCATCAGGAACTCCCGCTCGGCGGCCGTGAACCGCCCCACCGGCTTGTGCGGGTCGAGGTCGGCGCTGTTGGTGTACGCCTGCCCCTGCCAGGTCCCGGCGGCGAAGGGCGGGAAGCGGACCGCCCCCTCGGCGAGGGAGCGGTCCGGGTCCAGGATGCGGTCCCAGTCGGGCCTGACCGCCCGGCCGAGACCGTCGCACCCGGGGCACATGCCCGACGGGTCGTTGAACGAGTACGCCGTCGCCGGTCCGGCGCTCGGGGTGCCGTACCGGGAGAACAGCACCCGGATCACCGAATAGACGTCGGTCATGGTGCCGACGGTCGACCGGGAGTGGCCGCCGACCTGCCGCTGGTCGACGACGATCGCCGGGGTGAGGTCCTCCAGGCCGTCCGCGTGCGGCCGCTCGAACTTGGGCAGCCGGTTGCGGACGAACCAGGGGTACGTCTCGTTCAGCTGGCGCTGCGACTCCACCGCGATCGTGTCGAAGACGACGGACGACTTCCCCGACCCCGAAACGCCGGTGAACACGGTCAGCCGGCCTTTCGGGATGCGCAGGGTGACGTCCTTGAGGTTGTTCTCGCGTGCTCCGGTCAGGGTGATGGCATCGTGTGCGAAGTCGGTCATGCCACCGACGCTAGGCGGGAAACCAGACAGCCTCTGGCGTGATTTCCCGCAGTTCTCCTTCCTCCAGCAACAGCCAGCGCGTGATGCCGACCGACTCCAGGAACGGCAGGTCGTGACTGGCCACGACCAGCGCCCCCTCGTACGACTCCAGGGCCGTGGTGAGCTGCCGGACGCTCGCCATGTCGAGGTTGTTGGTCGGCTCGTCCAGCATGAGCAGCTGCGGCGCGGGCTCCGCCAGCATCAGCGCGGCCAGTGCCGCCCGGAAGCGCTCGCCGCCGGACAGCGTCGCCGCCTTCTGGTCGGCGCGGGCGCCCCGGAACAGGAAGCGCGCCAGCCGCGCCCGGACCCGGTTGTTGGTGGCGCCCGGCGCGAACCGCGCCACGTTCTCGGCGACGGTCCGCTCGCCGTCGAGGACGTCGAGCCGCTGCGGCAGGAACCGCAGCGGGACGTGCGCCCGCACCTCCCCGGATTCCGGGGCGAGTTCCCCGGCGATCGTGCGCAGCAGCGTGGTCTTGCCCGCGCCGTTGCGCCCGACCAGCGCGACCCGCTCGGGACCGCGCAGCTCCAGGCCGCCCTTCACCCGGGGGCCGTAGCGGAGCCCGAGATCCTGCAGCGTGAGGACGGTACGCCCCGGCGGCACGGCCGTGTACGGCAGGTCGACGCGGATCTCGTCGTCGTCCCGGACCGCCTCCACCGCGTCGTCCAGCCGCTCCTTGGCCTCGGCGAGCTTCTCCTCGTGCATGATGCGGTGCTTGCCCGCGGACTCCTGCGCCGCGCGCTTGCGTGCCCCCATGACGATCTTCGGCTCGCGCTTCTGGTCCCACATCTTCTGCCCGTACCGCTTGCGGCGGGCCAGCTTGACCTGGGCGTCGGTCAGTTCGCGCTTCTGCTTGCGGAAGTCGGCCTCGGCGACGCGCACCATGCGCTCGGCCGCCTCCTGCTCGATCTCCAGGGCCTCCTCGTAGACGGAGTAGTTGCCGCCGTACCAGGTGATCTCTCCGGAGCGCAGATCGGCGATCTGGTCGACGAGGTCCAGCAGTTCACGGTCGTGACTGACGACGACCATCACGCCCGGCCAGGACTGGACGGCCGCGTACAGCCGCCTGCGGGCGTACAGGTCGAGGTTGTTGGTCGGCTCGTCCAGCAGCAGCACGTCGGGGCGGCGCAGCAGCAGCGCGGCCAGGCGCAGCAGCACCGACTCGCCGCCCGACACCTCGCCGACGGTGCGGTCCAGCCCGACGTGTCCCAGCCCGAGTTCGCCGAGGGTGGCGAGGGCGCGTTCCTCCACGTCCCAGTCGTCGCCGACGGTCTCGAAGTGCGTCTCGGAGACGTCGCCGGCCTCGATGGCGTGCAGGGCGGCGCGCTGCCCGGCGATGCCGAGGGCCTCGTCGACGCGCAGGGTGGTGTCGAGCGTGACGTTCTGCGGGAGGTATCCGACCTCGCCGGCCACGCGGACGGTGCCGTCGGCCGGTGCGAGTTCACCGGCGATCAGCTTCAACAGGGTTGATTTACCTGACCCGTTGATGCCGACCAGGCCGGTCCGGCCGGGGCCGAACGCGACGTCCAGGCCCTCGAAGACGGGGCTGCCGTCGGGCCAGGTGAACGAAAGGGATGTGACGGTGATGGAGGTAGACATGCGGCCTCACTCGCGGTTGCTCGAAGCGGTCGGGGGCAAACGCGTGTCGAGACACCTGCGACCAGGGGGGAGGCTCCATGGCACACCACGGGCATGAAAAATGCCCTGCACCGGAGGACGGCTCGAACGCCGAGGTCGCACGCAGCGCACACCAGTCGGGTGTGACGCGGTGTCTCAGGACCTCAGACGAGCAACGTCCTTCTCCAATCGGCGGCAACAGGGACGCTTTACACCGTACGAGGGGCCTCTGAGCCTGTCAACGAATTAACGTGAAACCCGATCTCGCGCCCCGAGGAGGCCCCGTGCCCAACGGCCCGCTCACGCTGCCGGCCCGGCTCTGTCTGCTGGCCTGGGACGCCGCGCGGCCGGCTGCCGGAAGCGCCGCCCACCGGCCCGGGCCGGTCCGGGCCGGCGCCCTCGTCGAGCTGGCCCGTCGCGGCCTGCTCACCGACGACGACGGCATCGTCACACCGGCCGACCTGGACACGAGCACGGGTGACGCGGTCCTCGACGGGCTGCTCGAACTCGTCCGCGAGTCGTGCCCGCACCCCTGGCGGACCTGGGTGACGCTGCGGGCGCGGGTGACCCTCGACGCCGTACGGGAGCAGCTGGTGGCAGAGGGGTATCTGCGGGCCGAGAAGAGACGGGTCCTCGGCGTGTTCCCGTCCGTAGAGTACGCGCTGGAGCGCACGGCCGCCGTGGAGGTGCTGCGTGAGGAGACCCGGCAGGTCCTGCGCGGGCCGCTGCCGGTCGCGGAGATCTCCGAGCGGGACGCCGCGCTCGCCGTCCTCGCCGTCGCGGCGGGCCTGTTCGGCGAGAGCACTCCCGGCCGGCGCGTCGAGGAACTGGCCGAGCGGGCCGGAGCGGCGACGCCCGGGCTGCGCGGGATCGTGCGCGAGCTGACCACGGCGGTGACGGCCGGGGCAGCGGTGGCGACCTCGCCCTGACACCCGCCGGGGCGGGGGTACGGCGACTTCGCCCTGACACCCGCCAGGCCGGGGCGGAGGCCCACCCTGGAGCGGGCCGCCGCCTTCCGCGCCGGCGGTGCCGACGGGATCTTCGTCCCCGGGGCCGTCGACCCGGGGACCGTGAAGGAACTCGTGAACGGCGTCGACGCACCGCTGAACGTCATGGCCGGCCCCGGCGCACCCCCGGTCGCCGACCTGGCCGCCCTGGGCGTCGCCCGCGTCAGCGTCGGCTCGGATATCGCCCAGGCCGCCCACGCCCTGGTCCGCCGGGCCGCCCGGGAGCTGCTGGGCCGGGGGACCTACGGGCCGCTGACCGGCGCGCTCGCATACGGTGAGGTCAACGCCCTCCTCGAACAGGCTCGTCAGCTCAGCACGCGTCCCGCATCAGCTCGGCGAGACCGTGGTCCAGGTCCAGCTGGAGGTGCTCCAGACCGACGGGCACGAGTTCGCTGGTGGCCTCCAGGAACCGGCGGATCTCGCTGGAGCGGACGTGGACCACGGCCGTGCCCTCGGGGGCGTGGAACTCCAGCACGGTGCGGTCGTAGCCGTAGGGCCGCACGCGCACGTCACCGTGCCCCTCGGCGCTCTTCTGGCCCGCGGCGAGCAGCTCGCGGGAGAAGGTCCAGCAGACCTCGACGCCCTCCAGCGTGGCCGGGGCGGGGAAGGTCATGCGGACGGCGAAGGGATCACGCCGGTCGTAGTGCAGCGTCGCGGGAATGCTCGGCATACGCGGCGCGGCGGCGACGAGGCGGGCCTCCACGGGCTGCTCGATGACGATGGACAACGCCTTGCTCCCTTGTGACGGCTGGACGGACACTCCCGGGCGGATGAGGCCGGGCATGGGAAGAGACGACGGAATCAGCCAATCCGTGCACACGAAATGCGAGTGACCTCTGTCACCGCTTTTCATGCACCAGAGTGACGTGACTCTCCTCGTGTGCCCCCAAGGGCACTTGTGGCACCCGTCGATCCACCCGAAGCAGCCGCGAGGCCATCTGGACGGCACCGGGGCGGTGGGCTAGCTTCCCCCGCCATGAGGCGCATGGGGAGCACGCGACGGACGGGACGAACAAGCGGCAGGGCGACCGCGCTGGCGGCCTGCGCGGCGGCACTGGCAGCCCTGACCGCCGTACCGGCACAGGCGCACGAACCGGAGCGCCGGGTGCCGCACTGGGAACTCAAGGACACCGGCGCCCCGGAGACACGCTTCCGGGGCCTCGCCGCCGTCAGCCGGACCACCGCCTGGGTCGCCGGGACGGGCGGCACCGTCCTGCGCACCACCGACGCCGGGGCGACCTGGCGGAACGTCTCACCGCCCGGAGCGGGGGAGTTGCAGTTCCGGGACGTCGAGGCGTTCGACGCGCGCCGGGCCGTGGTCCTGGCCATCGGCGAGGGCGAGGCGTCCCGGGTCTACCGCACCGACGACGGAGGGGTGACCTGGACGGAGTCCTTCCGCAACACCGACCCCAAGGCCTTCTACGACTGCCTCGCCTTCTTCGACCACCGCCACGGCCTCGCGATGAGCGACCCGGTGGACGGCAGGTTCCGCATCCTGTCGACCGGCGACGGCGGCCGTACCTGGAAGGTGCTGCCGGAACGGGGCATGCCGGCCGCGCAGGAGGGCGAGGCCGGATTCGCGGCGAGCGGCCAGTGCCTGGTCACGTCCGGGCCGAGGGACGTCTGGCTCGCCACCGGCGGGGCCGCACGCGCGCGTGTGCTGCACTCCGCCGACCGGGGACTCACCTGGACGGCCGCCGACACGCCCGTCCCGGCGGGCGACCCGGCCCGTGGCGTCTTCGCGCTCGCCTTCCGCGACCGCACCCGGGGCCTCGCCGTCGGCGGCGACTACCGGCCCGACCAGCCTTCGCCGCGCGCCGCCGCCCGCACCTCCGACGGCGGCCGCACCTGGCGCCCGGCCGCCGCACCCCCGCCCGCCTACCGCTCCGGCGTCGCCTGGCTCCCGCACAGCCGCACCGCCGCCCTCGCCGTCGGCCCCACCGGCACCGACCTCACCACGGACGCCGGCCGCACCTGGCGGACCGTCGACACCGGTTCCTACGACACCGTCGACTGCACCCCGGACCACGGCTGCTGGGCCGCCGGCGAGAAGGGCCGGGTTGCCCGCCTGGAGCACTGAGCATGCGGGGTGCCCTGATCGTTGGCAGGGTGGGTACTCGTTCACTGATCGTGAAAGGAAGTGAGCGAGAATGCCACGCGGTTCGAGCTCCAAGCGGGAGCGCCAGTACGAGCACATCAAGGAAAGCGCGAAGGACCGGGGCGAGAGCACCGGCCGCGCCAAGGAGATCGCCGCGCGGACGGTGAACAAGGAACGCGCCCGCTCCGGCGAGTCGAAGACGGCCAGCCGCACCTCCACGAAGGACATGTCCTCCGGCAAGCGCGGCGGCCAGCGGTCGGGGCAGGGCTCCCAGGGCCCCACCTACGACCAGCTGTACCAGGAGGCCAAGCGCAAGGGTGTCGAGGGCCGTTCCAGCATGAACAAGAGCCAGCTGCAGCGCGCACTGGGCAAGTGAGGCGGATGCCTCAGAGGCTCTCCCGGTAGGCCTCCAGCGCGGGCGCCGTCTTCGTCGCCGTGAACTCGGTGACGCGGTACGCGCACACGCCCGCGGTGACGAACGGGTCCTCCGCGGTGATCGCCTCGATCCGCGCGCGATCCCCCGCGACGGCGATGATCACCCCGCCGTCGCGGGGGTTCTTGCGCCCGGACGCGAGGAACACCCCCTGCCGGTACTGCTCGTCGAGCCAGTCCACGTGCTCCTTCAGCACGGCGTCGACGGCTTCCAGCGGGGCGGTGTACGTCAGCTCCAGCACGAACATGCCCGGGAGCCTACCCCCGGGCATCCGCCCGGCCGCCGGGGAGCCCGTAGGCTCAGGCCACCATGACGACCGTACGCATCCCCGAAGACTGGCCCGCCACCGAGGAACAGGCCCGCGCCGTCCAGGACGAACTGCGCGCACGCGTGATCCTCGGCGAACCGGGACCGCCGCCCCGGACGGGCCACGTGACGGGGGTCGACGTCGCGTACGACGACGAGCGGGACGTCGTCGCGGCGGCGGCGGTCGTGCTGGACGCGTCGAGTCTCGAAGTCGTCGCCGAGGCCACGGCCGTGGGCCGGGTCTCCTTCCCCTACGTGCCCGGGCTGCTCGCCTTCCGCGAGATCCCCACGGTCCTCGCCGCCCTCGACGCCCTGCCCTGCCCGCCCGGCCTGGTCGTCTGCGACGGCTACGGCCTCGCCCACCCCCGCCGCTTCGGCCTCGCCAGCCACCTCGGCGTCCTGACCGGCCTGCCCACGATCGGCGTCGCCAAGAACCCGTTCACCTTCACCTACGACGACCCGGACACCCCGCGCGGCAGCACCTCCGCGCTCCTCGCCGGCTCCGAGGAGGTCGGCCGTGCCCTGCGCACCCGGGACGGGGTCAAGCCGGTCTTCGTCTCCGTCGGCCACCGCGTGACCCTGCCGAACGCCTGCGCCCACACCCTGGCGCTGACCCCCGACTACCGTCTCCCGGAGACCACGCGCAGGGCGGACGCGTTGTGCCGGAAGGCGCTGCGGGAGACCTACTCCGTCTGACCGTCCACGTGCCAGTGGCCCACCTCCCGGTACTCCGAGTCGTAAACAGCCGCCCCGTCCCCGGGGCTGAGCGCGTAGTGCCGGAGATTGCCGCCCCAGTACCTCAGGATCCGGCCCAGCTCGCCGGCCGGATCCTTCGCCAACGCCGCGTCGTCCATGGTGACTTCGAGAAGGAACTTCATGCCTTCAATGGTTTCATTGAAGTCCTCGTTGGCACTTCTGGAGCTTCCGCCGAGGCCGGAGTGCTCAAAGCCTCAAGTCGGGGAGCCGGCCGGGGCAGGGCAGGGCGGGGCGGGGCGGCGCGATCTGAGTACCGGCTCTGAGTACCTGCACGGATGCCCCGCCCCCGCCCCCGTCGGCAGGCTGGGCGCATGACGACGCACCGTGCCCCCAAGCCAGTTGCCGGCCCGACCCAGACCGTCGAGCGGGCCGTCACCATAGGGCTGATCCTCGCCGTGCTGGCCGGGCTCGGCTGGATCGCCGGGATGATCTACACCATCGCCGAGTGGCCGCTGTAGGACCTTCAGCGGGCCGACGCGACGCGGAAGCGGATGCCCGCCGCGCGCAGCCGGTCGATCAGCGCGTTGCCCATCGCCACCGCCGTGGTGACCTGGCCCGCGGTCCGCGGCAGGTCGTCGAAGGCCAGGCACAGCGCGGACTCGGCCAACATCTTGGCCGTCTCGTCGTAGCCGGGATCGCCGCCCGAGACCTCCGTGTGCACCCGCTTGCCGCCGCCTTCGCCCACGAAGCGCACGGAGAACCAGCTCTTGGCCCGCTTCTCGGGGCTCGGCCCGTCCCCGGGCTTCAGACGGTCCGACAACCAGCGCCGCGCGGGCGGCACCTGGGCCGCCGCGACCAGCGCGCCGACGGCCGCGACCCCGCCCACGGCGACCGGCAGGTGCCGGACGGCCGCGTACTGCCGGTAGCGGAAGTCGGGCCCGTACCGGTCGAGGGCCGACGCCGAGCGCCGCACGATCTGCGGGTCGATGGTCGGCATCGGCAGCGCCCACGCGCCGACCTCCTTGGCGAACCGCGGGCCGCCCAGCGGGGCCGACGTCCGCCGGCCCACCAGCCGCGGCTCGTGCCGCCGCCGGTCGCGCGCGGCGGCCGCCATCTGCCGCTGCCGTGCGAACTGGCCCAGCGCGGAGGCGAAGGTCCCGCCCGAGAAGGCCGCGTCGGCGGTCACGAAGCCCTCGACGCTCAGCGGCACGTCCTCCGGCAGCTGCTGCACGGTGAAGTACACGCCGAGGTCGTGCGGGATCGAGTCGAACCCGGCGGCGTGCACCAGCCGCGCCCCGGTCTCCCGCGCGCGTGCGTCGTGCCGCACGTACATCAGGTCCACGAACTCCGGCTCGCCGCACAGGTCCAGGTAGTCGGTCCCGGCGTCCGCGCAGGCGGCGACGAGCTCCTCGCCGTAGGTCACGTACGGGCCGACGGTCGTGGCCACCACGCGCGCGTGCTCCGCGAGGTCGCGCAGCGAGGCCGGATCGGAGACGTCCGCCTTCAGCACCCCCACTTCGGCGTCGGCGGGCAGCCGCTCCCGCAAGCGCTCCAGCTTCCCGGCGTCGCGGCCCGCGATCGCCCAGCGCAGTCCCTCGGGCGCGTGGGCGGCCAGGTACTCCGCGGTGAGCGCCCCGGCGAAACTGGTCGCTCCGAAGAGCACGATGTCGTACGGACGGTCCGTCCTGCTTTGCCTGCTCATGACACCCCTCGGTCGTGCAGCCCGTGCCGCTGTCGGTGGCCGAGGCTAGCGTGAGGAGTGCGGAGCCCGACGACGAGCCCGGAGGACGACGATGGCCGTGCCCAGGAATGCCCTGAAGAAGTGGGAGAAAGTGCGCGCGTTCGCACTGGAACTGCCGGATGCCGTCGAGGAGTTCCCCTGGGGCGAGTCGGTCGCGAAGGTCAACAAGAAGGTGTTCGTCTTCCTCGGGGTCCAGGACGGCAGTTACCCCCTGGGGGTGACGGTGAAGCTCAAGGACGAGACGGCGCACGCGCACGCGCTGGCCTGCCCCGGCGCCGAGCCCGCCGGATACGGCCTGGGCAAGGCGGGCTGGGTGTACGTCCCCCTGGAGCAGCAGGGCGCCCCCACGGCCGAGGTGCTCTGCGACTGGGTGGAGGAGAGCTACCGGGTGATCGCCCCGAAGCGGCTGATAGTCGTGCTGGACGGGCACTGACCTCGTCCGGCAGATTGCTAAGCGCTTGCTCGTTCAGGGCTTGTGCCGAGTGGAACACGTTCTTAGCATCACTGGTGTTACATCAGATGTGTCACAGCACTGGGGGCTGGATGACCACGGCAAGGACGCCAGGACACGGCCCGCTCTCCGGCGTGCGCGTCGTCGAGCTGGCCGGCATCGGACCCGGCCCGTTCGCCGCCATGCTCCTGGCCGACCTCGGGGCCGACGTCGTGCGCGTGGACCGCCCGGGCGGCCCCGGCCTCGCGATCGACCCGGCCTACGACATCACCAACCGCAGCAAGCGCTCGGTGGTCGTCGACCTGAAGGCCACCGGCGGCCCGGAGCAGGTGCTCGACCTCGCCGCCCGCGCCGACATCCTCGTCGAGGGCTACCGTCCCGGCGTCGCCGAGCGCCTCGGGGTCGGACCGGATGCCTGCCACGCCCGCAACCCGCGTCTCGTCTACGGCAGGATGACCGGCTGGGGCCAGGACGGCCCGCTCGCCCAGCGCGCCGGGCACGACATCGCGTACATCGCCCCCACCGGCACCCTCGGCATGATCGGCCGCCCGGACGAACCGCCGGCGGTCCCGGCCAACCTGCTCGGCGACTACGCGGGCGGCTCCCTCTACCTCGTCGTCGGTGTCCTCGCCGCCCTCCACCACGCCCGCGCGACCGGCACCGGCCAGGTCGTGGACGCCGCCATCGTCGACGGCACCGCCCACCTCTCCACGATGATCCACGGCATGCTCGCCGCCGACGGCTGGCAGGACCGCCGGGGCGCCAACCTCCTGGACGGCGGCTGTCCGTACTACGGCACGTACGAGACGGCCGACGGCCGGTACATGGCCGTCGGCGCCCTGGAGCCGCAGTTCTACGCGGAGTTCCTCGCCCTCCTCGGCATCGGGGACCGGGCTGCCGCGCGCAAGGACGTCGCCCGGTGGGGTGAACTGCGCGAGGAAGTCGCCGCCCGCTTCAAGAGCCGTACGAGGGACGAGTGGACGGCTGTCTTCGACGGCACGGACGCGTGCGTGGCGCCCGTGCTGTCGCTGCGCGAGGCACCGCACCACCCGCACCTGGCCGCCCGCGGCACCTTCACCGACCACGGCGGCATCACCCAGCCCGCCCCGGCCCCCCGCTTCTCCGCGACCCCGACCTCCGTCCGCACCGGGCCGGCCCGGCCGGGCGCCGACACGGCGGACGTCGCCCGGGACTGGGACGTCCCCGGGCTGCTCCCGTCGTCCCGCAACCCTCAGTGAAAGGCCTCCTCGTGAGCACCGAAGCGTATGTGTACGACGCGATCCGCACCCCGCGCGGCCGCGGCAAGGCGAACGGCGCCCTGCACGGCACCAAGCCCATCGACCTGGTCGTCGGACTCATCCACGAGATCCGCGCTCGCTTCCCGGACCTGGACCCGGCCGCCGTCGACGACATCGTGCTCGGCGTCGTCGGCCCGGTCGGCGACCAGGGCTCCGACATCGCCCGGATCGCCGCCATCGCCGCGGGCCTGCCCGACACGGTCGCCGGTGTGCAGGAGAACCGCTTCTGTGCCTCGGGCCTTGAGGCCGTCAACCTGGCCGCCGCCAAGGTGCGTTCCGGCTGGGAGGACCTCGTCCTCGCGGGCGGCGTCGAGTCCATGTCCCGGGTGCCGATGGCCTCCGACGGCGGTGCCTGGTTCAACGACCCGATGACCAACCTCCAGGTCAACTTTGTGCCGCAGGGCATCGGCGCCGACCTCATCGCCACCATCGAGGGCTTCTCCCGGCGCGATGTCGACGAGTACGCGGCCCTCTCCCAGGAGCGGGCCGCCACCGCCATGAAGGACGGCCGCTTCGAGAGGTCCGTCGTCCCGGTGAAGGACCGCAGCGGCCTCGTCGTCCTCGACCACGACGAGTTCCCCCGCCCCGGCACCACAGCCGATTCCCTGGCCAAGCTCAAGCCGTCCTTCGCGGACATCGGTGAACTGGGCGGCTTCGACGCGGTGGCGCTCCAGCAGTACCACTGGGTGGAGAAGATCGACCACGTCCACCACGCGGGTAACTCCTCCGGCATCGTGGACGGCGCTTCGCTCGTGGCGATCGGCTCCAGGGAGGTCGGCGAGCGCTACGGCCTCACCCCCCGCGCCCGGATCGTCTCCGCCGCCGTCTCCGGCTCCGAGCCGACCATCATGCTCACCGGCCCCGCCCCCGCCACCCGCAAGGCCCTCGCCAAGGCCGGGCTGACCATCGACGACATCGACCTCGTCGAGATCAACGAGGCGTTCGCGGCGGTCGTGCTGCGCTTCGTGAGGGACATGGGCCTGTCCCTGGACAAGGTCAACGTCAACGGCGGCGCGATCGCGCTCGGCCACCCCCTCGGCGCCACCGGCGCGATGATCCTCGGCACCCTCGTCGACGAACTGGAGCGCCAGGACAAGCGCTACGGCCTCGCCACGCTGTGCGTCGGCGGCGGCATGGGCGTCGCCACCATCGTCGAGCGCATCTGACCCCCTCCCGACGGATCACACGGAGCACCTCCACATGAGCACTGAATCCACCACCATCCGCTGGGAACAGGACCGCACCGGCCTCGTCACCCTCGTCATCGACGACCCGAACCAGTCCGCGAACACCATGAACCAGGCGTTCCGCGACTCGCTCGCCGCCGTCGCCGACCGCCTGGAGGCCGAGAAGGACTCCATCCGGGGTGTCATCATCACCTCCGCGAAGAAGACCTTCTTCGCCGGCGGTGACCTGCGCGACCTCATCCGCGTCACGCCCGAGACGGCCCAGGAGCTGTTCGACGGCGGCATGGCGATCAAGCGGAACCTGCGCCGCATCGAGACCCTCGGCAAGCCGGTCGTCGCCGCGCTCAACGGCGCCGCGCTCGGCGGCGGTTACGAGATCGCCCTGGCCTGCCACCACCGCGTCGCCCTCGACGCGCCCGGCTCCAAGATCGGCTGCCCCGAGGTCACCCTCGGCCTGCTCCCCGGAGGCGGCGGCGTCGTCCGCACGGTCCGCATGCTCGGCATCGCCGACGCCCTGCTGAAGGTCCTCCTCCAGGGCACCCAGTACAGCCCGCGCCGCGCCCTGGAGAACGGCCTCGTCGACGAGGTGGCCGACAGCCAGGAGGACATGCTGGCCAAGGCCCGCGCCTTCATCGACGCCAACCCCGAGGCCCAGCAGCCCTGGGACAAGCCGGGCTACCGCATCCCGGGCGGCACACCGGCCAGCCCCAAGTTCGCCGCGAACCTGCCCGCCTTCCCGGCCAGCCTGCGCAAGCAGACGAACGGCGCCCCCTACCCGGCCCCGCGCAACATCCTCGCCGCCGCCGTCGAGGGCTCCCAGGTCGACTTCGAGACCGCGCAGGTCATCGAGGCCCGCTACTTCGTGGACCTGGCGGCCGGGCAGACGTCGAAGAACATGATCCAGGCGTTCTTCTTCGACCTCCAGGCGGTCAACTCCGGCGCGAACCGACCCAAGGGCGTCGAACGGCGCCAGGTCCGCAAGGTCGCCGTGCTCGGCGCCGGCATGATGGGCGCGGGCATCGCCTACTCCTGCGCCCGCGCCGGCATCGACGTCGTCCTCAAGGACGTGTCCCTGGAGGCGGCCCTCAAAGGCAAGGGCTACTCCGAGAAGCTGTGCGCCAAGGCCGTCGCCAAGGGCCGTACGACCCAGGAGAAGGCCGACGCGCTGCTCGCCCGCATCACCCCCACCGCCGAGGTCCAGGACCTGGCCGGCTGCGACGCCGTCATCGAGGCCGTCTTCGAGGACACGTCCCTCAAGCACAAGGTGTTCCAGGAGATCCAGCACGTCGTGGAGCCCGACGCGCTGCTGTGCTCCAACACCTCCACGCTGCCCATCACCGCCCTCGCCGAAGGCGTGGAGCGCCAGGGCGACTTCATCGGCCTGCACTTCTTCTCGCCGGTCGACAAGATGCCGCTGGTCGAGATCATCAAGGGCGAGCACACGGGCGAGGAGGCCCTGGCCCGCGCCTTCGACCTGGTGCGGCAGATCAACAAGACGCCGATCGTCGTCAACGACTCGCGCGGATTCTTCACCTCCCGCGTCATCGGCCACTTCATCAACGAGGGCGTCGCCATGGTCGGCGAGGGCATCGAGCCCGCCTCGGTCGAGCAGGCCGCCGCCCAGGCCGGCTACCCGGCCAAGGTGCTGTCCCTGATGGACGAACTGACGCTGACCCTGCCCCGCAAGATCCGGGCCGAGTCTAAGCGGGCGGTCGAGGAGGCGGGCGGCACCTGGACGGCCCACCCCGCCGAGGCCGTCATCGACCGCATGGTCGACGAGTTCGGCCGCACCGGCCGCAGCGGCGGCGCCGGCTTCTACGACTACGGCGACGACGGCAAGCGGACCGGCCTGTGGCCCGGACTGCGCGAGCACTACACCAAGCCCGGCCACCGGATCCCGTTCCGGGACATGCAGGAACGCATGCTGTTCTCCGAGGCGCTGGACACCGTCCGGCTGCTGGAGGAGGGCGTGCTGACCTCCGTCGCCGACGCCAACATCGGCTCCATCTTCGGCATCGGCTTCCCGGGCTGGACCGGCGGCGTGCTGCAGTACATCAACGGCTACGAGGGCGGCCTGCCCGGCTTCGTGGCCCGCGCGCGGGAACTGGCCGAGCAGTACGGGGAGCGCTTCGCCCCGCCCGCTCTGCTGGTGGAGAAGGCGGAGAAGGGGGAGCGGTTCAGCGACTCAGCCTGACCCGGCGGACTCCGACGGCCCGGTGAGCCACTCGTCCAGCTCTTCCTTCAGCGACCGCTGAAACGCGGTGAGGAGCGCCTGCACCACCAGCGGGTGCATGTGCGCCGACAGGGACCGCACGTCCCGCGCGTCGCGCTCCGCCACCTCACCGCGGAAGAGCTGGGACAGCTCCCGGGCCGCGGCGCGCGCGTGCTCGACGAGGACCTTGCGCGCCGCGAGGATCGCCTCCTGGGAGAGCGGCACGTCCAGCAGCCCGGCGCCCAGCCGGAGCAGACCGAGGTCGGCCTCGTACCCGCCGTCGGCGGGCCGGACCACGCCCATCGCGACGAGCCGCTCCACGTCCTCGTCGCCCAGCGGCCCTCCGGCCCGCCGCTCCAGCTCCGCCCGGGTGACCGTCTCGACGCTCTCCGGCGCCCAGGAGGCCACCACGGCCCGGTGGATGGCGAGGTCGTGCGCGCTCAGGTCCGGCGGCAGCTGCCGCAGGTAGCGCTCGATGCCGGCCAGCGTCATGCCCTGCTGCTGCAACTCCTCGATCAGGGCCAGCCGGGCCAGGTGCTCGCGCCCGTAGTGGCCCACGCGCCGCGGACCGAGCTCCGGCGGGGGCAGCAGCCCCTTCGTGCCGTAGAAGCGGACCGTGCGCACCGTGACACCGGCGCGGGCCGCCAGCTCGTCGATCGTGAGGGTCGGCTCCTCGGTGTCGGTCGTCATGTGCAGCAGTATCGCTGTCTCACCAGTGCTGTGAAACCTCCCGCGCCCCAGGTGACCATCGTGTGAGAAGTAGCGCTCTGTGACGTATGCCACCGCGTGAGTCGCGCAGCGTGGGGGAAGGTGGCCCCTTGGTCTGTGCCTTTACCGAGGGCGCAGACCTTATGTACGTCCAAAGCCGAGCGCGACCCGCTCGGGCGCACCAGAGAGTGGATCCACCGTGAGCAAGGACGCCGTGAACACGGCAGCAGCCGCATCCCCCAGTGACGCGGCGCAGGTGCCCGCGGACGCGGGCGACGCCGGCTACAGCAAGGACCTCAAGGCCCGCCACGTCAACATGATCGCCATCGGGGGCGCGATCGGCACCGGGCTCTTCCTGGGCGCGGGCGGCCGCCTGCACAACGCCGGGCCGGCGCTGGCGATCGCCTACCTGGTCTGCGGCATCTTCGCCTTCTTCGTGGTCCGGGCCCTCGGTGAGCTCGTGCTCTACCGCCCGTCCTCGGGTTCCTTCGTGTCGTACGCGCGCGAGTTCCTCGGTGAGAAGGGCGCGTACGTCGCCGGCTGGATGTACTTCCTCAACTGGTCGACCACCGGCATCGCCGACATCACCGCGATCGCGCTCTACACGCACTACTGGAGCCTGTTCACCGACATCCCGCAGTGGGTGCTCGCGCTGGTCGCCCTCGCGGTCGTCCTGGCGGTCAACCTGATCTCGGTGAAGATCTTCGGCGAGATGGAGTTCTGGTTCGCGATCATCAAGGTCGCCACGCTCGTCGGCTTCATGTTCGTCGGCATCTTCCTGCTCGCCACGCAGCACGAGGTGGGCGGCCAGACCCCGGGCCTGAGCGTCATCACGGACAACGGCGGCGTCTTCCCGCACGGCATGATGCCGGTCGTCCTCGTCATGCAGGGCGTGATCTTCGCGTACGCCGCGCTGGAGCTGGTCGGTGTCGCCGCGGGCGAGACCGCCGAGCCGGAGAAGGTCGTCCCGCGCGCGGTGAACTCGATCATGTGGCGGGTGGGCCTGTTCTACGTCGGCTCGGTCGTCCTGCTGGCCCTGCTGCTGCCGGGTTCGGTCTACTCGGCCGACCAGAGCCCCTTCGTCACGGTGCTGTCGAAGATCGGCGTCCCGGCCGCGGGCGACGTGATGAACCTGGTGGTCCTCACGGCCGCCATGTCCTCCCTCAACTCCGGGCTGTACTCCACGGGCCGCATCCTGCGCTCCATGGCGATGGCGGGCTCCGCCCCGAAGTTCACCGCGCGCATGAACCGCAGCCAGGTCCCCTACGGCGGCATCCTGCTGACCTGCGCGGTGTGCGTGCTCGGCGTCGGCCTGAACTTCCTCGTGCCGGCCCAGGCCTTCGAGATCGTGCTGAACGTCGCCTCCCTCGGCATCATCAGCACCTGGGTGATCATCATGGTCTGCCACCTGGTCTTCGTCCGCCGCGCCAAGGCCGGCGAGGTCACCCGCCCCTCCTTCCGCCTCCCCGGCAGCCCGGTCACGGAGATCACCACGATCGCCTTCCTGCTGGCCTGCCTCGGCATGATGTGGAACGACCCCGAGGTCGGCCGCAAGACCCTCCTGCTCATCCCGCTCATCGCGGCCATGCTGGTCGCGGGCTGGTTCGGCGTCCGCCGCCGGGTCTCCCGGACAGCGGACCAGGAGCTGTCGCAGCTGACGAAGTAGCAGACGGGCCCCTGTCCGGAGCCGGGGCAGGGGCTTCGTCCTGCACGGGGAGTGAGACCCCGGCATGAACCGGCCGGCTCACCCCTGGCTGTCGAAGGCCCGTACCAGGCAGGCGGCCAGGTGCCGCGCGATGGTGCCGGCGGGGTCCAGGCGGGGGTTGAAGATCGCCACGGTGAGGCCCACCGCCCCGCCGCCGGACAGGGCCGTGCGCAGGACCGTCTCCAGCTCCTGCCAGGTCAGGCCGTCCGGCTGCCGGTAGTCGACGGCGGGCATGACCGCGTCGTCCAGGACGTCGACGTCGAGGTGGACCCAGTACCCGGCGCCCGTGCCGTCACCGGTCAGCAGCCGGACGGCGCGCCGGGCCGCCTCGGCCGCCCCCAGGGCGCGCACGGTGTCCAGCTCCATCGCGTGCAGCGCGCGCGGCAGCGGCTGCATCCCGTACGACGCGGACTCCTCCGCGTCCCGGAACCCCAGGGCGACGACGTCCTCGTCCCGCACGAGCGGGCCCCGGCCCTCCAGGTCGGCCAGCACGCGCGGGCCGCGCCCGGTGGCCAGGGCGAGTTCCATGGAGGCCACCTCACCGGCCGGCTCCGCCGACGGCTGGTAGAAGTCACTGTGCCCGTCCAGGAAGAGCAGACCGTGCCGGCCGCGGCGGCGCAGCGCCAGCAGGGTGCCGAGCAGCACGCTGCAGTCACCGCCGAGCACGACGGGGAACCGGCCCCCGTCGAGGACGCCGCCCACCGCGTCGGCCAGCGCGCCGGAGTACGCGGCGATGCCGCCCGGGTTGAGGAGCCCCGTCCCCGGATCCCGCTCCGGCTCGTACGGCGGCGGCTCGACCCGGCCCGCGCGCACCGCCCCGAGCCCCTCGGCCAGCCCGGCCCCGAGGAGCGCCGCGGGCAGCTCCTCGACACCGGTGGGGCGCAGCCCGAGCACGGACGGTGCCTCGACGATCGCCGTGTTGCGCACGCCCCCTCCTCGTTCAGCAGCCCTGTTCAGCCGCCGGGCCCGTACGACCGGCGCTCATGAGCCCACCGTAAGGCGAAAGCCGGGGCCGGTCGCGCCGGGCGGCGTACCGCGCGTCAGTGCCCGTGCACCCCGTTCGTCGCGGCGATCCGCTTCCACGACCTGGGCTGGGAAACGCCCTTCGCCGCCTTCGCCACCGCCGCGGAACGGGCCGCCGGCAGCCCCGGCTTCGACGGCTGGAACAGCCACGTGTCGAACAGCGCGGCCAGCGGCTCGCCCGACACCTCCTCCGCGTACCGCTGGAAGTCCGCCACCGAGGCGTTGCCGTGGGCGTACTTCGCCGGCCAGCCCTTGAGGATCTCGAAGAACGCCTCGTTGCCGATCTTGTTGCGCAGTGCCTGGACGGCCAGCGCGCCACGGTCGTAGACCGCGATGTCGAACTGGTTGTCAGGGCCCGGATCCCCGGGCTTCACCGTCCAGAACGGGTCGTCGGCCGGATGGGAGGCGTACACGTAGTCGGCGAGTTCCTGCGCGGTGCCCTCGCCCTCGTGTTCGGACCACAGCCACTGCGCGTACCGCGCGAACCCCTCGTTGATCCAGATGTCCTTCCAGCGCTTGAGGGACACGTCGTCGCCGTACCACTGGTGGGCCAGCTCATGGACGACGACGGACACGTTGGACCCGTTCGCGAACTGCCGCGGGCTGTAGAACGGCCGGGTCTGGGTCTCCAGGGCGTACCCGGTGCTGGTGTTCGGCACGTACCCGCCGAGCGCGTTGTAGGGGTACGGCCCGAAGTACCCCGCGAGCCAGTCCGCGATCTCCCCGGTCCGTTCGATGCTCGCCCGCGCCGCCCCGGCATGGGCGCCGAGATCCTTGCTGTAGGCGTTGAGGACCGGGATGCCGCCCTCGGTCGTGCCGGTCGTGATGTCGAACTTCCCGACCGCGAGCGTGGCGAGGTACGTGGCCTGCGGCTTGTCGGACCGCCAGTTCCAGCGGGTCCAGCCGAGCCGTGAACCCCTCGACTGCAGCGTGCCGTTGGAGATGGCCTGCGTGCCGTCCGGGACCAGCACGGACACGTCGTAGGTCGCCTTGTCGAGCGGATGGTCGTTGCCCGGGAACCACCACGCCGCCGCCTCGGGCTCGTTCGCCGCGACACCCCCGTCCGGGGTGCGGTGCCAGCTGGTGAAGCCGTGGGCCCGCTTCGACGACGGCACCCCGCGGTAGCGCACGACGACCGTGAGGGGCGCGCCCTCGGCCGGCGGGGTCTTCGGCGTGATCTCCAGCTCCTGCTCGCCCGAGGTCCGGAACGAGGCCTTCGTTCCGTTGACCCGCACCTCGCTCACGTCCAGCAGGAAATCCAGGTTGAAGCTCGACAGGTCCTGCGTGGCGCGGGCCACGAGGGTCGCCGTGCCCTCCAGTTCGTCCGTGGCCGGCTGGTACTTCAGCCGGAGGTCGTAGTGGGAGACGTCGTAACCGCCGTTGCCGTGGTCCGGGTAGTAGGGGTCGCCGATGCCCGGCGCGCCGGGGGAGTGGGGCGCGGCCGATGCCGGGATCGCCAGCAGGAGAACGGTCGCCGCCAGGGCTCCCGGCGCGATGATTCTGCGGTGCACGCAAGGCTCCAAGTCGTAGGGTCGCGAGGTCCGTCAGGGGTCTGTCCGGGGTCTGTCCGGGGTCTGTCAGGGGTCTGTCAGGGGTCTGTCCGGAGCCTATTGACTCCCTGTGTCCCTGATCATGTCCATGGCCCCTGCTGTCACACGATCGCCATTCGGCCGACATGAGACACCCGTCCCACGCGCCCGCCCGGGACACGCCGGTCCGTCAGTTGCCCTCTTCTGCACCGCAGTTCACCGATGTACCGTCCGGCGCATGCCGAAACGCACGCGCTTCACGACCTGGAGACCGCTCGCGACGGCGGCCACGGCCGCCCTCTTGGCCACCCTGATCACCCCCGCGGCCGTACAGGCCGCACCGGCCGCCCCGCGCGGGAGCGAACCCGTCTACTCCTACGAGAACGCCATCCGCGAGGCCGTCTGGGTGGACACCGGGCTCGACGGAGACCGCGACGGAAAGACCGACCGGGTCGCCGTCGACATCGTCCGCCCCCGCGAGACCGCCCGGCAGGGCCGCAAGATCCCCGTCATCATGGACGCCAGCCCGTACTACTCCTGCTGCGGGCGCGGCAACGAGAGCCAGAAGAAGACCTACGACGCGCAGGGCCGCGTCGCACAGATGCCGCTGTACTACGACAACTACTTCGTCCCGCGCGGCTACGCCTTCGTCGGCGTCGACCTGGTCGGAACCAATCGCTCCGACGGCTGTGTCGACGTCGGAGGCCGTTCCGACGTCCAGTCCGCCAAGGCCGTCGTCGACTGGCTGAACGGCCGCGCCAAGGCCTACACGAGCCGCACCGGCGCCACCCGCGCCCAGGCCGGCTGGACCAACGGCCGCACCGGCATGATCGGCAAGAGCTGGGACGGCACCATCGCCAACGGCGTGGCCGCCACCGGCGTCAAGGGCCTGAAGACCATCGTCCCCATCAGCGCCATCTCCTCCTGGTACGACTACTACTTCCAGCAGGGAGCCCCCCTCTACGACTCCGGCCCCGCGTGGCTGTCGGACTACGTCAACAGCCCCGACGCCCGAGCCAAGTGCGCAGCCGTCCAGCAGAAGCTCACCGACGGCGCCCCGCGCACCGGCGACTGGACCCCGCTGTGGACCGAGCGCGACTACGTGAAGGCCGCGCGCAAGGTCAAGGCCAGCGTCTTCCTCGTCCACGGCATGCAGGACCTCAACGTCCGCATGAGGCACGTCGGCCCGTGGTGGGACGCCCTCGCGAAGAACGGCGTCGAGCGCAAGATCTGGCTGTCCCAGACCGGGCACGTCGACCCCTTCGACTTCCGGCGCGGCACCTGGGTCACGACGCTGCACCGCTGGTTCGACCACGAGCTCATGGGCATCGACAACGGCATCGACCGCGAGCCCATGGCCGACATCGAACGCGCGCCCGACCGGTGGGACACCTCCCGGGTCTGGCCGCCGAGCGGCACCCGGGCCGCCACCCTGCGCCCCGACCGTGGCGCCCAGGCCGGCGTAGGCACCCTCGGCCTGCACCGCGGTCACGGCACCGAGAGCTTCACCGACGACCCGAAGCTGAGCGAGACCGACTGGGCCGCCCGGATCGACCGGCCCACACCGGAGAAGGCCGGTTTCGTCACCGGACCGCTCACCCGTGACCTGCGCCTGTCCGGCTCCTCCGAGGTCACCGTCACCGCGACGCCCTCCACCCCGACGGCCCACCTCTCCGCCGTCCTCGTGGACATCGGCCCCGCCACCATCCGCGACTACGCGGACGCCGGCGAAGGCATCACCACCCTCACCGGCCGCACCTGCTGGGGCGCGAGCACCACCGGTGACAGCTCCTGCTTCAAGGAGACGAAGGCGAAGACCGCCGACGTCGACTACACGGTCGTCAGCCGCGGCTGGGCCGATCTCGGCAACCACGCCTCCGACCACAAGGGCGCCCCGCTCACCCCGGGCAAGCGGTACACGATCACCGTCGACCTGGCGGCGACCGACCACGTCGTGCCGAAGGGCCACCGCCTGGCGCTGATCGTCGCGGGCACGGACAAGGACCTCATCGACCCTCCCGCCGACCGGCCGAAGCTCACGCTCGACCTCTCCCGTACTTCGGCGCGCGTCCCGTTCGCCGGCGGAGCCACCGCCTTCGCCCGCGCCACAGCGGGGACCTCGCTCGCCACCCCCGGCGCCACGCTCTTGGACGGCGTCCGCGAGCCGCGCACCACGCACCGCGTCCCGGGGGAGGCCCGGTGACCCGCGCCGGCGCCCTCGTCCTGACCGCGGCCGCCCTCACGGCCTCCCTGGTCGCCGCACCGGCCCAGGCGGCCCCGGACTCCCCGCCGCGCACCGGCTTCGAACAGTCGAACGGCGCCCGCTGGACCACGCAGCCCGAGGAGCAGGACTTCCTCAAGGCGGTCGACCGCTCCAGCGGCCGCGTCTCCATGACCAGCTTCGGCACGACGAAGCAGGGCCGCCCGCTCCAGCTGGTGCGCATCGGCACCCGCCCGAGCGCCGGCAAGGTGCTGCTCGTCTGCAGCCAGCACGGCGACGAACCCTCCGGCCGCGAGGCCTGCCTGACCACCGTCCGCGACCTCGCGTACGCCCGCGACAGCCGCACCCGGCGCTTCCTGGACCGCACCACGGTCCTGGTCGTGCCCACCGCCAACCCGGACGGCCGGGCCGCGAACACCCGGGGCAACGGCGACGGCGTCGACATCAACCGCGACCACCTCGCCCTGAAGACCGCCGAGGGCCGCGCCCTGGCCGCCCTCATCCGCGACCACCGCCCCGACGTCGTCTACGACCTGCACGAGTACGGCGCCACCCCGCCGTACTACGACAAGGACCTCTTCGACCTGTGGCCGCGCAACCTCAACACCCACGAGGCCGTCCACGACGAGGCCAGGACCCTGTCCGAGGCGTACGTCCGGCCCGCCGCCCGGCGGGCCGGCCACTCGACCGGCACCTACGGCATCTGGACCGACCCGGAGACCGGTGAGCCGGTCAAACAGGTCGCCGGCGACGGACAGGAGCGCATTCTGCGCAACATGTCCGGTGTGAAGCACTCCGTCGGGCTGCTCATCGAGAGCCGCGTGGACCCGCTCACCGACGCGGAGAAGGCGGACGAGGCCCTGAACAACCGGCGCAGGGTCACCTCACAGCTCGATGCCCTGAAGGGGCTGTTCGGCTACACCGACCAGCGCCGCGGCCGGATCGAGACGGCGACGACCGGCGCCCGGCTCGCCGGGTACGCCGACACGGGCCCGGTCTACGTCGGCGGCGCCGACAACGACCCGCCCGAACCGGGGCACATCATCCAGAACCCGCCCTGCGGCTATCGGCTCACCGCCGCCCAGTACGCCGAGGTGGGCGACGAACTCGCCCTGCACGGCGTGCGCGTGCGCAAGGACCGCGACGGCGTGCTCGTCCCCCTGCGCCAGCCCCTGCGGGCGCTCGTGCCGCTACTGCTCGACGACCGGGCCGAGTACCACCTGACCGGAGGTTCATCCGAAACCGCATGCTGAGAGGGGTGAAATTCCGCCACACGTGGTAGCAGCGTTACGGAGGACCTGCGTCCTCCCCTGCTTTCCCAGATGAGAGGTGCCGCCTGTGACGCAAGAACGACCAAGCGACAAGGACTCCCCAGACGGAGTCGCGCTGCCGGGGTCGGAAGCGGGCCTGCCCGGTCAGGACCGGCCGCAGACCGACCGCATCGTCTTCGGCGTCACGGCGGTGCTCACCCTCGCCTTCGTGGTCTGGGGCGCCGCGGCGACCGACTCGCTCGAAGACGTCTCCACCAGCATGCTCAGCGGCCTGATGCACAACGGCGGCTGGGCGTTCATGCTCGCCGCCTCGGGCTTCGTGGTCTTCGCCCTCTGGCTCGCGATCAGCCGCTACGGCCGTATCCACCTCGGCGCGGAGGGCGAGGAACCCGAGTTCCGCACGGTGTCCTGGGTCGCGATGATGTTCAGCGCGGGCATGGGCATCGGCCTGATGTTCTACGGCGTGAGCGAGCCGCTGTCGCACTACGGCACGCCCCCGCCGGGATCCAACCCGGCCGACTCCGGCGATCGCATGGAGACGGCCATGGCCACCACCCTGTTCCACTGGACGCTCCACCCCTGGGCGATCTACGCGGTGGTGGGCCTCGCCATCGCCTACAGCACCTTCCGCAGGCGGCGCCGGCAGACCATCAGCGCCGTCTTCACCCCGCTGATCGGCAAGAAGAACGCCAACGGCGGCATCGGCCGGGCCATCGACGTCCTCGCGATCATCGCGACCGTCTTCGGCTCCGCCGCCTCCCTGGGGCTCGGCGCGCTCCAGATCGGCTCCGGTGTGCAGGAGCTGAAGTGGATGGACAAGGTGAGCACCGGGCTGCTCGTCACGATCATCGCGGTGCTGACCCTGGCCTTCGTCGCGTCCGCGATCTCCGGCGTCGAGAAGGGCATCCAGTGGCTGTCCAACACCAACATGGTGCTGGCGCTGGTGCTCGCCCTGTTCGTGTTCGTGGCGGGCCCGACCATCATCGTCCTCGACCTGCTGCCCACCTCGGTCTTCGCCTACCTCGGCGACCTGCCCCAGCTGGCCGGCCGGACCGAGGCGAGCGGCGGCGAGGGCGTCGCCGACTGGCTGGGCAGCTGGACGGTCTTCTACTGGGCGTGGTGGATCTCCTGGACGCCGTTCGTCGGCATGTTCATCGCCCGCATCAGCCGCGGCCGCACGATCCGCCAGTTCGTCGGCGGGGTCATCCTCGTGCCCAGCACGGTCAGCCTGATCTGGTTCGCGATCTTCGGCGGCTCGGCGATGAAGATGCAGGAGGAGGGGCAGCTCGGCAAGGAGGCGACCCCGGAGGGCCAGCTCTTCGGCGTGCTCCAGCAGTTCCCCATCGCCACCGTCACGAGCCTGCTCGTGATGATCCTCGTCGGCATCTTCTTCGTCTCGGGCGCCGACGCGGCCTCGATCGTCATGGGCACCCTGTCGCAGAAGGGCGCCCTCGAACCCGGCCGCTTCGTGGTGGTGTTCTGGGGCGTGGTCACCGGTGCGGTGGCCGCGATCATGCTGCTCGTCGGCAGCGGTCAGGGCGACGCCCTGACCGGTCTGCAGAACCTCACGATCCTCGCGGCTGCCCCCTTCGTCATCGTGATGATCTTCATGTGCGTCGCCCTGATGCGCGACCTTCGCCGCGACCCGGTGATCGTGCGTGAGCAGATGGGCTCCGAGGCCGTCGAGATGGCCGTCATGGAGGGACACAAGAAGTACGACGGCGAGTTCGAGTTCCGCGTCGGCCCGGGCCGCGGCCCGGACGTGGAGGGCGACCCGATCGGCAAGCACTGATCCCGAAAGGCAGCGGGCGGTCCGGGTCCCACGACCCGGACCGCCCTTGCCGTTCCCATGGGGTCGCGCTCAGCCGGCCACCAGCCGGGCCGCCTCCTCCGCGCACCCCCAGGCCACGGTGACGCCCCCACCGCCGTGGCCGTAGTTGTGCACCAGGAGCCGCCCGTCCGGCAGGGCGTCGCGCTCCAGCCGGACCGCCGGACGGGTGGGCCGCAGACCGACCCGGTGCTCCAGCACACGGGCCCCGGCGATCTCCGGCCTGAGCGCCGCGCAGCGGCGGACGATCGCCTCGGCCGTCGCGGGGTCGGGCTCCAGCGACCAGGCGTCCTCCTCGGACGTACCGCCGAGCACGAGCCCGCCCGGCTGCGGGAACAGGTACGCGTGCTCCCCGGCCGCGTCGGTGGAGACCAGCCAGGTGTCGATCCCCGGGTTCTCCACGACGACCAGCTGCCCCCGCACCGGCCGCACGGAGAGGTCCGGCACCAGCTCCCGCGCGGCGAGCCCCGTGCAGTTGACCACGACCGGCGCGTCCACCTCCGCGAACCCGGACACCGCGTGCGTCTCGACCACACCCCCCGCCGCGACGAACCGCTCCCGAAGCCACCGCAGATGGACCGGCATGTCGATGAGCGGCAGCCGCACCCAGAGGCCCGTGCCCGCGTATTCGCCGGCCGTGGCCGCCCGCAGCCCCGGCACCCGGCCCGCCAGCCACGCGTCGGCCTCGTCGAGGCGGGTCTCGCCCTGTACCCCTTCGACCATGCGTACGCCGGCCGGTTCGTCCCGCGCGGCCAGCTCCTCGTACACCTCCAGCGACCGCAGCGCCCACATCCGAGCCGTCGCGACCGGCTCGATCCGGTACGGCCACCACAGCGCACCCGCAACGGCTGAGGTGGTCGCCTCGACGGGGTCCCGCGTCCACACCCGCACCCGCCACCCGCGCGCGACGAGAGCCAGGGCCGTCGTCAGCCCGACCACCCCGCCCCCGACCACCACGATCTCGCCACTCGCGTCGCTCGCCATGCCGGGACCGTAGCGGAATGTGTCATGCCGTGCTCACATCACGCGCAGTGTGGGGATACTCACAGCATGTGTGCCGAGTACGCGACCTTCGGCCTGGCTCCCGCGATGCGGGCCGGGGGAGTCCTCAACGACGGTGGTTACCAGGTCCACCGGGACTTCGTGGACTTCATCGTCGACGGACGCCCGCTGCTGTTCCAGCTCTCCGACCTCGACGCGGTTTCCCCGCTCGCCTCCGACGTCCCTCCCGCGATCTTCACCGCACAGGTCCGCAGCCTGCTCCTGGAGAGCGAGGCCCCGCTGCCCGGCGGCCGTTACGTCGTCTACGGCTGTCCCGAGTGCGAGGACCTGGCCTGCGGAGCCGTCACCGCCGTCATCCAGAGTGACGGTGAGGACTTCATCTGGCGGGACTTCGCCTGGCAGACCGATGAACACGCCGATCTGGAGCTCAACGGCTACCACGGCATCGGCCCGTTCCGGTTCCGCGGCGCCGAGTACCGGACGGCGCTGGGCGCCCTGCTGAACGGCTCCGCGCCCGACCCCTGCCGCCGCGTGCTGCTGATCGGCTCTCGCGTGGCCGTCCTCGCCAAGCTCGCCGCCGCATTGCGCACCATCGGTGTCGGCGCCGACATCGCCCATGACGCCGACGGCGTACCCCCGGAGGAACTCCGCGGCTACGGCGCCGTCGCCTTCGGCCACGCGGCCGGAGAGCAGGAACGTGCCGCCGTCCGCCGCGCCTTCGAACGCGCCGGGGTGCCGGTCGCCCACGTCGACGGCCTCGCCCCGATCGTCCCGCTCCTCGTCGCCCAGATCGAACACGCCCTGGACCGCAGCCCGGCCGGCCGGCGCCGCCTCACCGGCCTCACCGCCGCCGACGGCGGCGCGGACGTGGAGGTCACCTCCGCCTGCCGCGTCACCCTCACCGTCTACCGCCTCGACCGGCTCTCCCGCACCCACACCCACGAGGTCTTCGACGGCGTCCTCGAAGCGGGCCGCCACCGCGTCGCCCTCGACCCGAGATCGGTCCGGGGGCGGTCGTTCGTCGTGGCCCGCACCTCCGGAAGCGTCCTGGTGGCGGCCGTGAACCACTGAGCGGCCCGGCCGTTAGGATCGGCGCTCTGATGACTGCCACCCTCGTCGCCAAGAACCTCGCCGCCGGCCACGGCGACCGCTCCCTGTTCACCGGACTCGACCTGGTCGTCGCGCCCGGCGACGTGATCGGCCTGGTCGGAGCCAACGGCGCGGGCAAGTCCACCCTGCTCAGGATGCTCGCCGGGCTCACCGCACCCGAACAGGGCGAACTGCGCCTGTCCCCGCCGGCCGCCACCGTCGGCCACCTCCCGCAGGAGCCGGACCGCCGGCCCGGCGAGACCGTACGGGCGTTCCTGGCCCGCCGCACCGGCGTCGCCGAGGCGCAGCGCACCATGGACGAGGCGACCCAGGCCCTCGTCGACGGGGCGCCCGGCGCCGACGACGCCTACGCCACCAGTCTGGAGCGCTGGCTCGGCCTCGGCGGCGCCGACCTCGACGAACGCGCGGAGGAGGTCGCCGACTCCCTCGGCCTCGCGGTCGGCCTGGACCAGCCGATGACGTCCTTGTCCGGCGGCCAGGCGGCCCGCGCCGGCCTCGCCTCCCTGCTGCTGTCCCGCTACGACGTCTTCCTCCTCGACGAGCCGACCAACGACCTCGACCTGGACGGCCTGGAGCGCCTCGAACGCTTCGTGAGCGGCCTGCGCGCCGGGACGGTGGTCGTCAGCCACGACCGCGAGTTCCTCACCCGCACCGTCACCAAGGTCCTCGAACTCGACCTCGTCCAGCGGCAGATCAACCTCTTCGGGGGTGGCTACGAGGCCTACCTGGAGGAGCGGGAGGTCGCCCGCCGGCACGCCCGCGACGAGTTCGAGGAGTACGCCGACAAGAAATCCGCCCTCCAGGACCGCGCGCAGATGCAGCGCTCCTGGATGGACAAGGGGGTCAAGAACGCGCGCCGCAAGGCGGGCAACGACAACGACAAGATCGGCCGCAAGTTCCGCAGCGAGGCCAGCGAGAAGCAGGCCGCGAAGGCCCGCCAGACCCAGCGCATGATCGAGCGCCTGGAGGTCGTCGAAGAGCCACGCAAGGAGTGGGAACTGCGCATGGAGATCGCGTCGGCCCCGCGCTCGGGCGCCGTCGTCGCGACCCTGCGGGACGCCGAGGTGCGCCGCGGCGGCTTCGTCCTCGGCCCCGTCTCCCTGCAGATCGACTGGGCGGACCGGGTGGCGGTGACGGGCGCGAACGGCGCAGGAAAGTCCACGCTGCTGGCCGCCCTCCTCGGCCGGGTCCCGCTGGACGCCGGGCACGCCGCGCTCGGCTCGGGCGTCCTGCTCGGCGAGGTCGACCAGGCCCGCAAGCTGTTCCACGGCGAGGAGTCACTGCTCGACGCCTTCCGCGCGGCCGTCCCGGACACCGAACCGGTCGAGATCCGCACCCTCCTGGCCAAGTTCGGCCTCAAGACGGACCACGTCCTGCGCCCCGCGGCGAGCCTCTCCCCGGGCGAGCGCACCCGCGCCGCCCTGGCGCTGCTCCAGGGCCGGGGCGTCAACCTCCTGGTCCTCGACGAGCCGACCAACCACCTCGACCTGCCGGCCATCGAGCAGCTGGAGTCCGCCCTCGACGCCTACGAGGGCACCCTCCTGCTGGTCACCCACGACCGCCGCATGCTGGACGCCGTGCACGTCACCCGCCGCCTGGAGGTGGCGGACGGCAAGGTGACCGAACGCTAAGGGGTCGTCAGGCGGGTGGCGAGGGAGGGGTAGTCCACGACGTAACCCTCCTCGTCGAACTCCAGGTCGCTCCGGAAGTCGCCGGAGGCGAAACGGACCCGCCCGGGCCCGAGATGCGTGTACGTCTGCCGCGACGGCCGCACCGCCAGGTCCGGCACCGAGACCCAGGCCATCAGGAACTCCCGCTCGCCGGGCACCCGGTGGAGCCCGTGCCGCAGCACCGGCATGGTGTTGGTGAGCGGGCACAGCCCGAGGTCGCAGTCGAGCGCTCCGCCGACCGCGGGGAGCGGCTCGCCGTCCGCGGTCCACCCACCGTGACCGTCGTGCCGCAGGTCGAGCGTGCGCAGCTCGCCCGCGGTCTCGGCGGTCACCCGCAGCCCACGGGTCACGAACCCGTCGGCCGTGTCGAGTTCGTACGTGACCCAGTACGGCTCGGGTTCGGTCCCTACGGCCCGCCCGCGCGCCCGCAGCACGCCGTTTCCGAGCTCGGTCCAAACAGTCTCGAACCCCTTGCTCGCGAACACTTCCCAGGTGATGGCGGACATGCCCTCACCCTAGGTCGAAAGGGAGCGAAGCTCCCCTTTCCAGGGGCGCGGGGAACTGCGCGACCAGCCACGACGGACCCGCAGCTCCCCACAACCCGAGAACCCATGGCGAACCGTCAGCGACGCCCGTCCTTCGGATCGGCCAGACCGGCCCGGCGCAAGGCGTCAGCCATCGCACTGTTGGCCGGCGGCGGCGCCTGACGCGAACCGCCACCACCGCCACGGCCACCACCACGCCCACCCTGCCGCTGCTGCGGCGGACGCCCACCCCGCTGCCGGCGCTCACCGGAGCCGCCCTGCTGCCCCTGCTGGGCCGCCTCGTCCTCCAGTCGCAGCGTCAGCGAGATCCGCTTGCGCGGGATGTCGACGTCGAGCACCTTCACCTTCACGATGTCCCCGGGCTTCACCACGTCCCTCGGGTCCTTCACGAACGTCTTCGACATCGCGGAGACGTGCACCAGTCCGTCCTGGTGGACACCGACGTCGACGAACGCCCCGAACGCGGCGACGTTCGTCACGACGCCCTCCAGGATCATCCCGGACGACAGGTCGGAGATCTTCTCCACGCCCTCCTTGAAGGCGGCCGTCCTGAAGGCCGGGCGCGGGTCGCGGCCCGGCTTCTCGAGCTCCTTCAGGATGTCGGTGACCGTCGGCAGGCCGAACGTGTCGTCCACGAAGTCCTGCGGCCTCAGCGAGCGCAGCACCCCGGTGTTGCCCACGAGCGAGGCGACCTCCTGCCCGGTGGTCTTCACCATGCGCCTCACCACCGGGTACGCCTCGGGGTGCACGCTCGACGCGTCCAGCGGGTCGTCACCGCCGCGGATCCGCAGGAAGCCCGCGCACTGCTCGTACGCCTTCGGGCCGAGCCGCGCCACCTTCTTCAGCTCACCGCGGGCCTTGAACGGCCCGTTCTGGTCCCGGTGCGCCACGATGTTCTCGGCGAGCCCGGAGGTGATGCCGGAGACCCGGGCGAGCAGCGGGGCCGACGCCGTGTTGACGTCCACGCCCACGCCGTTCACACAGTCCTCGACCACCGCGTCCAGCGAACGCGACAGCTTCACCTCGGACAGGTCGTGCTGGTACTGGCCGACGCCGATCGACTTGGGGTCGATCTTCACCAGCTCGGCCAGCGGGTCCTGGAGCCGGCGGGCGATCGACACGGCGCCGCGCAGCGACACGTCCATGTCGGGCAGCTCCTGCGAGGCGAAGGCGGACGCCGAGTACACGGACGCGCCGGCCTCGGACACCATCACCTTCGTGAGCTTCAGCTCCGGGTGCTTGGTGATCAGCTCCCCGGCGAGCTTGTCCGTCTCACGGGACGCGGTGCCGTTGCCGATGGCGACCAGCTCGACCGCGTGCTCCTTCGCGAGCCGGGCCAGCTTGGCGATGGCCTCGTCCCAGCGGTTGGCCGGGACGTGGGGGTGGATGACGTCCGTGGCGACGACCTTGCCGGTCGCGTCGACGACGGCGACCTTCACACCCGTGCGGAAACCGGGGTCCAGGCCGAGCGTCGCGCGCGTGCCCGCCGGGGCGGCGAGCAGCAGGTCGCGCAGGTTCGCCGCGAAGACCCGCACCGCCTCGTCCTCGGCGGCCGTGCGCAGCCGCAGCCGCAGGTCGATGCCGAGGTGGACGAGGATGCGGGTGCGCCACGCCCAGCGGACCGTGTCCTTCAGCCACTTGTCGCCGGGGCGGCCCCGGTCGGCGATCCCGAACTTGTGGGCGACGATCCCCTCGTACGAGGAGGGGCCGTCCGTCTGCTCCTCGGGCTCCAGGACGAGGTCGAGGACCTCCTCCTTCTCCCCGCGCAGCATCGCGAGGACGCGGTGCGAGGGCAGCTCGGTGAAGGGCTCGGCGAAGTCGAAGTAGTCGGCGAACTTCGCGCCCGCCTCCTCCTTGCCCTCCCGCACCTTGGCGGCCAGCCGCCCGCGCACCCACATGCGCTCGCGCAGTTCACCGATCAGGTCGGCGTCCTCCGAGAACCGCTCGGTGAGGATCGACCGGGCGCCGTCGAGGGCGGCCTGCGGATCGGCCACGCCCTTGTCGGCGTCGACGAACGCGGCGGCCGCGGCGAGGGGCTCGACGCCCGGGTCGCCGAGCAGACCCTCCGCCAGCGGCTCGAGCCCCGCCTCACGGGCGATCTGCGCCTTGGTGCGCCGCTTGGGCTTGAACGGCAGGTAGATGTCCTCCAGGCGCGCCTTCGTCTCGGCGCCCCGGATGCTCGCCTCCAGCTCCTCGGTGAGCTTGCCCTGCTCGCGCACCGACTCCAGGATCGCCGTCCGACGCTCCTCCAGCTCCCGGAGGTAACGCAGCCGCTCCTCGACGGTGCGCAGCTGCGCGTCGTCGAGCATCTCGGTCGCTTCCTTGCGGTAGCGGGCGATGAAGGGCACCGTAGAACCGCCGTCGAGCAGTTCCACGGCGGCCCTGACCTGCCGCTCCCGTACGCCGAGTTCCTCGGCGATCCTGCCTTCGATGGACACTGCGTTGATGGACCCGTTGGACCCGGGTGTCGTCACGATCCCGTACCGCCTTCTCCACTGAGGTTGCGCGGCAATTGTGGCAGGTGGCGCCGACACTCGGGGATCAGGGCGACACCCCGCAGGTCCGGGTCCCGGTCAGGCCCTGCGGGTGGAGGACGAGGCCCCGCCGAAGAGCCGGGCAAGCGCCCGGAAGGGCAGCGTCACGACGGTGGCGATGGCGCCGCCGATCTGGCGCAGCACGTCTGCGATAGCACGGAACACGGAATTCCCCTTTCTCAATCCCGGCCGCGCCGGCCGGTGGAGTGCGGGTACCTCATGAACGCGTCACTATGCGTCACCCTTTCCGATCAGGTCCGCGGGGAACGCCCCGGCCACGAGCGCCGCCTGCGCGAACACCCCGCCCAGCTCGGTCAGCCGGGCCACGCCCTCCGGTCCGAGGTGCTCGTACGGGGCGCGGTCCAGGCGGTCCGTCTCCTCCTCGATGTCCCGCCGCAGCGCGTCGCCCTGGTCGGTGAGGTCGCCGGACGCCGCCAGCAGCCCCCGCCCGCGCAGCCGTTCCACCGCCGCTTCCCACTCCTCCCGCCTCCAGCCACGGGTGGCGCACACCCACTTCGGGGCCATGCCCTTGCCCGTCGCCGTGTGGGTCACCATCGCCTCCAGCCCGTCCAGTCCCGCGGACATCAGGGCGGCCAGGTGCCCGTCGCCCCGGTGCTCGCGCAGCAGGGTCGCCGCGTGCCAGTAGGCGAGGTGCGGCTCCTCGGGAACGGGCAGATCGGCGTGGGCGGCGTACAGCGGCCGCGCCCCGCGCGAGCAGGCCTCGGCGGCGCGCAGCGCGAGCCGCGCGGCCTCGGCCATCTCCGCCGATGCCAGGGCCTCCTCGCCGAGCAGGCGGCGCAGCGTCGCGTCGACCGCACGCGCGCGTGCCGCCAGGACCTGCCCGGGTGCGGCGGTCTCCCACACCGCCGGCACGTGCCGGGCCACGAGCTCGTACTTGTAGTTGTAGAAGGCCGCCGTGACGGCCCCGGCCCCGACCGGTCCGAGGGCGGCGGCCCGCACGGCGAAGTTCACGGCACGCGGGTCGGTGACCCCGATGGCGCCCAGCTCCCGCCCCAGGTCGGGCGAGAAGTAGTGGGTCGCGTGCAGGGAGTTGAGCATGTTGTGGCAGCGTCGGCCGGCGCGCGGCTCCAGGGCGGCAGTCGTCATGCCCGGCAGGTTACCAACCGCTTGGTATGTCCTCTATGGCCCGGCGCCTCCTGGCAGGAAAGGTGGGGTACTCGTCCTTGCCGCCATACTCCGCTCCCGCGAAGAATCGACGGCATGGTGGTCCAGCGCACGGTTCTCGCCGTCCTCTTCGACGGCCTGCAGAGTCTCGACGTCACCGGGCCCGTGGAGGTCTTCGCGGGCGCGGAGCTGCTCGCGCCGGGCGCGTACGAGATCCGCACGGCGTCCCTGGACGGCGCGCCCGTGCGGACCACCAGCGGCCTGACCCTCGTACCCGACGGGTCCCTGACCACCGCGCCGGACCCGGACATCCTCATCGTCCCCGGCGGCACGGGCAGCCTGCGGCCCGACCCGCGCCTCGTGGCCTGGGTGCGCGAGCGGGGCCCGCGCGCCGGCCGCCTGGTCTCCGTGTGCACCGGCGCGGCCGTGCTGGCCGCGGCGGGCCTCCTGGACGGCCGTCGCGCCACGACCCACTGGGCGTACTGCGACCGGCTCGCCCGCGAGCACCCGGCCGTCGAGATCGACCCCGACCCCGTCTTCGTGCGCGACGGGCACATCGCCACCTCGGCCGGTGTCACCGCCGGCATCGACCTCGCCCTCGCCCTGGTCGAGGAGGACCTCGGCCGGGACGCCGCCCTCACCATCGCCCGCCACCTGGTGGTGTTCCTGCGCAGACCCGGCAACCAGGCCCAGTTCAGCGCCCAGCTCGCGGCCCAGACCGCACAGCGCGAGCCCCTGCGGGACGTCCAGCGCTGGATCACCGACCACCCGGACGCGGACCTCTGCGTCGAGACCCTCGCCGCCCGCGCCCGCCTCTCGCCCCGCCACTTCGCCCGCGCCTTCCGCGCCGAGACCGGCATGACACCGGGCCGCTACGTGGACCGCGTCCGCCTCGAACACGCCAGGCGCCTGCTGGAGGACACCGCCGGTGGCGTGGAGGAGATCGCCCGCAGCAGCGGCTACGGCACGCCCGAGGCCATGCGCCGGGCCTTCGTCAGGACCCTGGGAACGCCCCCGGCCGAGTACCGCCGCCGCTTCCGCCCGGCCACCACAACCTGAACCGCATCGACAGCAGCCGAACGAAGGGACCCCATGCAGATCGCCATCGTCCTCTACGACCGCTTCACCGCCCTCGACGCCGTCGGCCCCTACGAGACCCTCGGCCGGGTTCCGGGCGCGGAGACCGTCTTCGTCGCCGAGCAGGCCGGCCCCGTGCGCAACGACTCCGGGAACCTCGCGCTCACCGCCGACCGGGCCCTGGCCGACGTACCGCACCCCGACATCATCGTGGTCCCCGGCGGCCCGGGCCCCCTCCCGCTGGCCGCCGACGGGCCCCTGCTGACCTGGCTGCGCACGGCCGACGCGACCAGCACCTGGACGACGTCCGTGTGCACCGGCTCGCTGCTGCTCGCCGCCGCGGGACTCCTCGAGGGCCGCCGGGCGACGTCCCACTGGCTGGCCCTGGAGGAGCTGAAGCGCCACGGCGCCGAGCCGACGGGCGAGAGGGTCGTCACCGACGGCAAGTACGTGACCGCCGCCGGAGTCTCCTCGGGCATCGACATGGGCCTGACGCTCCTCGGCCGGATCGCCGGTGACGACCACGCCCGGCTCGTCCAGCTCGCCACCGAGTACGACCCCCAGCCGCCCTACGACGCCGGGTCACCCGCGAAGGCCCCCGCGCACCTCGTCGAGCTGCTCCGTTCGGACCTCGACCTCACCCTGACGTAGGCACGCTCCAGCCGAACCGCGGCTGCCTGCGCTCCAGGAACGCGGCGACACCCTCGGCGGTGTCGCCGCTCGCGCGCGCCTGCCCGGCCCAGTGCGCGTCCCGGTCCGTACGCCCGTCCGCGAACTCCTTGGCCGCCGCCTGCGTCAGCAGCGAACGCGACACCAGGACGCGGGTGAACTCGGCGACCCGCTTGCCGAGTTCGCCCTCGGGCAGCACCTCGTCCACCAGCCCCGTGCGCAGCGCCCGCTCCGCTTCGATCAGCTCACCGGAGAACAGCAGGTACTTGGCGGTGGCCGGCCCCACCAGCGACACCAGCCGCCGGGTCGAGGAGGCCGGGTAGACGATGCCGAGCTTCGCGGGCGTCACCCCGAACAGCGCCCCCTCCTCGGCGAATCGCAGATCACAGGCCGCCGCCAGCTGCGACCCGCCGCCCACGCAGTGACCCCGGATCGCGGCCAGGGTCGGCTTCGGGAACGCGGCCAGCGCCTCCTCGGCCCGCACGGCCAGCCCCTGCGCCTCCTCGGGCGAGCCGCGCAGCGTCGAGATGTCGGCCCCGGCGCAGAACGTGCCGCCCTCACCGGTCAGCACCAGCGCCCGTACGGCCGGGTCCCCCGCGAGCCCCTCCAGCAGGACGGGAAGGGAACGCCACATCGCGGTCGTCATGGCGTTGCGCTTCTCGGGATGGCGTATGACGACCGTCGCGACCGAGTCGGTCACGCGGTGCTCCAGCTGCGGCTCCATGCGCCGGATGCTATCCGGATGCCAAACCCGTACAACCCGAATAGTTCGCCGAGACGGCACAACAGGGACAGGACCAGTCCCACAACTGACCGTGTCATACGCCAACGGTCAGAAGCGCTCGATAGTTGCTGACTTCTGTTCAGTCCCGGGGTACGAGGCGCATCGTTACCAACACTCGGGGGGTGGCGACAATCGAGCGCGAGGGTGGCGACCGGACGATGGACGACGACGGGCGTGGGTTCGGTCCGCGCCCAGAGGGCGGCGCGGCGCCCCTCGGCCCCGGGCCCGCGGATCCGCTGCCGTACGAAGGGGTCTGGCGGTTCACCGCACCTGCGGTCGACGCCTCCGTCCCGCAGGCGCGGCACGCCGTACGGGACCTGCTGCTGCGTCAGGGCGTACCGGTCCCGGACGACCTGGCCCAGGGACTGCTGCTGATCGTCTCGGAGCTGGTGACGAACGCCGTGAAGCACGCGGCGGTGCTCTCACCGACGATCGCCGTCGAGCTGGCCGTCGGCGCCGAGTGGCTCCGGGTGTCCGTGGAGGACAACCACCCGTACCGGCCCACTGCCCTGGAGACCGACCACGGCCGGACCGGCGGGCGCGGACTGCTCCTGGTGCGCGAGATCACCCGGGAGGCGGGCGGTGTGTGCGAGGTCGAGTACACCGCGACCGGCGGCAAGGTGATCTGGGCCGCCCTGCCGCTCAAACCCGTGCGCTTCGCCTGATCCCCCGTTCGGTCAGGGCCCGGGTCACCAGCCGGCGGACGGGCCCGTCAGCTCCCTGATCGCCGGCCGGGCCGCGTCTAGGACGGTCATGAACCAGGACGAGAAGGTGTCCTTGGCGTGCCGCTCCGCCAGCTCCGGCGGGGTCACGAACACCGTCGACGCCACCTCCTCCGGGTCAGGCCGCACCACGGCCTGCACCATGCCGACGAAGAGGTGGTTGTACTCCTGCTCCACCAGGCCGGATTCCGGGTCCGGGTGGTTGTAGCGGACCGTGCCCGCCTCGGCCAGCAGGGACGGGGAGGCGCCGAGTTCCTCGAACGTACGCCGCGCCGCCGCCGCGAAGGGCGCCTCACCGGGGTAGGGGTGGCCGCAGCACGTGTTCGACCACACACCGGGGGAGTGGTACTTGCCCAGCGCGCGCTGCTGGAGCAGCAGCCGGCCGTACTCGTCGAAGAGGAACACCGAGAACGCGCGGTGCAGCCGGCCGGGCGGCTGGTGGGCGGCGAGCTTCTCCGCGGTGCCGATCGTCACGCCGTCCTCGTCGACCAGTTCCAGCAAAATCGCGTCTGCGGTGCCGTTCGACGGGTTGTGCGTCGCGGTGGCAGGTGTGATCGGCATACCCATCCTTCACATCGGTCTTCGCGCCCCAAGTCTGCCGTACGAATCCGGCACTCCCGGCACTTCGCGGCACACCCGCATGTCCCGCGCGGCGGCGCGGACCGCAGCCTTGCACCGGTCCGACGCCGGGAAAGGGACCCGGTAGATGATCGTGCCCGGCCGGACAGGCGGAAAATCGTCCATGCCGGAGCTGTGGGGCTCAGGACGCGGGCGCGCGGCGGAGGGTTGCGTTCCCCGGCGCACTCGCGGCGGAGTGCGCCCCACCTGCCCCATCCTGCCCCACACGCGTCGTGGGCGACCGCGTCAGTGACAGAGCCGCGCCTCGTGCTCGGCGTGCCCGCTCGGTTCCAGCTGGAAGGTGCAGTGCTCCACGTCGAAGTGGTCGCCGAGGCAGCCCTGGAGCTCGTGGAGCATCTTCTCGTGGCCTATCGCGTTCAGGGCCTCCGGGCTGACGACCACGTGCGCCGACAGCACCGGCATGCCCGAGGTGATCGTCCAGGCGTGCAGGTCGTGGACGTCCTCCACACCGTCCGTGGCGAGTATGTGCGAACGCACCTCCGCCATGTCGACCCCCTTGGGAGCGGCCTCCAGCAGCACGGAGAGCGTCTCGCGCAGCAGCTTCCACGTCCGGGGCGCGATCATCAGCGCGATGACGAGCGAGGCGATCGGGTCGGCCGCCTGCCAGCCCGTGAGCATGATCACCACGGACGAGACGATCACCGTCACCGAACCGAGGGCGTCGGCCGCGACCTCCAGGAACGCGCCGCGCACGTTCAGGCTCTCCTTCTGGCCGCGCATCAGCAGCGCCAGCGACACCAGGTTCGCGGCCAGACCGATCGCACCGAACAGCAGGGCCAGCCGGCCCTCGGTCTCCGCGGGTGTGATGAAGCGCTGGACCGACTCGTACACGACGTACCCGCCGGCCCCGAGCAGCAGCAGGCAGTTGGCCAGGGCGGCGAGGATCTCGGCGCGGGCGTAGCCGAAGGTGGCCTGCTCGCTGGGCGGGCGGTTCGCGAAGTGGATCGCGAGCAGCGCCATGCCGAGACCCAGGGCGTCCGTCGCCATGTGCGCGGAATCCGCGACGAGCGCGAGCGAGTCGGCGAGGGCCCCGCCGACGACCTGCACGACCACGATGCCGAGCGTGATCGCCAGCGCGATGCGCAGCCTGCCGCGGTACGCCGAGGTCGCCGTACCGCCGGCCGCCGCGCCGTGCGCGTGCCCGTGATCGTGCCCAGCCCCCATGAGAAGTCAGCCTCCCTGTGTCCGCCTGATCGTGCTCGGGGGCCCCAGTGAACTACGGGGAGGGGGTATGTGCAACGCGGCACTGAACACCGTTGTCATCTGCCCTGACCTGCGGAAACGATATGCAGGTCAGGGCGCCCTCAAGGGGTCAGGAGCCGTGGTGCAGCAGCCAGCCACGCCAGGCCGACTCGGTCATCTCGCGCACCCCGCGCCGGGCCGTCCAGCCGAGCTCCTCGGCCGCCCGGGCGGCCGAGGCCACCGCCCGGGGGGCGTCGCCGGGGCGTCGCCCTTCCACGAGCGGCGGCCGGCGGTCGCCGGTGACCTCGCCGATGACCGTGACGAGTTCGCGGACCGAGACGCCCTCTCCACGGCCGATGTTGACCGTCAGGTCACCCGTGACGCCGCCCTCGGCCAGCCGCCTGGCCGCCGCCAGGTGCGCCTCGGCCAGGTCGGCGACGTGGATGTAGTCACGGACGCAGGTGCCGTCCGGGGTCGGGTAGTCGTCGCCGAAGATCCTCGGCGCCTCGTCCCGGGTCAGCCGGTCGAAGACCATCGGGACGATGTTGAAGACGCCCGTGTCCGCCAGCTCCGGCGCGGCGGCCCCCGCCACGTTGAAATAGCGCAGACATACGGTGGAGATCCCGTGCGCCCGCCCCGCCGCCTGCACCAGCCATTCCCCGGCGAGCTTGGTCTCGCCGTAGGGGTTCACCGGCGCGCAGGGCGTGTCCTCCGTGATGAGGTCCACACCCGGGTCGCCGTACACCGCCGCCGACGACGAGAACACGAACCGCTCGATCCCCGCCTCGGCCACCGCGTCCAGCAGGGTCACCAGGCCGCCGACGTTCTCCCGGTAGTACCGCGTCGGCTGCGCGACGGACTCGGCGACCTGCTTGCGCGCCGCGAGATGCACCACACCCGTCACACCGTGCTCGCCGAGGACCCGCTTCAGCAGCTCCCCGTCCAGCGAGGAACCCCGCACGAGCGGGACCTCCGCCGGGAGCCGCGCGGGCACCCCGGCCGACAGGTCGTCCAGCGCGAGAACGCGCTCCCCGGCCTCGGCCATGGCCCTGGCCACATGTGCTCCGATATAGCCGGCACCGCCGGTGATCAGCCACGTCATGGTCGCCCACCCTATGCGGCCACGGCGACCGCCCCCGCAATGTCCCCGATGTCCGCTTAGGGAGCGCGGTTTGTGGGGCGGGCCCCGGATCCACGATGATGATCGCGGCAAAGGCTTGTGCGAACCACGTCGATCCAGCCGCCGAACGGGCGGTGAACGTGGCCGTCCCGGCATCCGATAGCCTCTGCCGACATGCCGCCCGGGAGCCACCGGAGAGGGCGCCCCCACCATGTACGTCACTGGCGCGGACGCGTCGGTATCCAGGGAGTGAATTCGGTTGTCGACCGCCATCCTCACCGGCCAGCCGGTCCCCGGATCGTCGATCGAGGCCGACCTGCGGTCCCTCGGGTTCGACCTCCGGATCGCGGCCGACGCCGCCGAGGCCGAGACCCTCCTCGCCGCGGTACCGGGCGACGAACGGGTCGCCCTGGTCGACGCCCGCTTCGTGGGGCACGTGCACGCGCTGCGCCTCGCCCTCACCGACCCCCGCTTCCCGCTCGCCGCGATCCCCGGCGCCGTCACCGCCCAGCCCGCCGGCCGCCAGGCGCTGACCCGGGCGATGGCCCGCGAGAACTCCGCCGGCGGCGGCACCACTCTGGTCGGCAGCAGTCTCGCCGACCGCATCCTCACCGCTCTCGACGCCGACGGCACCGCCGTGCACCGCCCCGAGCTGGGCACTCTCGTCGCCGCCGTCCCCGCCGACCCGCAGGCCCGCAACGAGGCCCGGCAGGCCGTGACCGACGTCGACGACGAAGCCGTACGGCTGAAGTCCGCCGTGAAAGCCCGCGACGGCTTCTTCACCACCTACTGCATCAGCCCGTACTCCCGCTACATCGCCCGCTGGTGCGCCCGCCGCGGCCTGACCCCGAACCAGGTCACGACCGCCTCCCTGCTCACCGCCCTCATAGCGGCGGCCTGCGCGGCCACCGGCACCCGCGGCGGGTTCGTCGCGGCCGGCGTCCTGCTGATCGCGTCCTTCGTGCTGGACTGCACCGACGGACAGCTCGCCCGCTACTCCCTGCAGTACTCCACGCTCGGCGCCTGGCTGGACGCCACCTTCGACCGGGCCAAGGAGTACGCCTACTACGCCGGCCTCGCGCTCGGAGCCGCCCGCGGCGGCGACGACGTCTGGGCACTGGCCCTCGGCGCGATGGTCCTGCAGACCTGCCGGCACGTCGTGGACTTCTCCTTCAACGAGGCCAACCACGACGCCACCGCCAACACCAGCCCCACCGCCGCCCTCTCCGACAAGCTCGACAGCGTCGGCTGGACGGTCTGGGTCCGGCGGATGATCGTCCTGCCCATCGGCGAGCGCTGGGCGATGATCGCCGTGCTCACGGCGGTCACCACCCCCCGCATCACCTTCTACGCGCTGCTCATCGGCTGCGCCTTCGCGGCGACGTACACCACAGCGGGCCGGGTGCTGCGCTCCCTGACGCGGAAGGCCAAGCGGACCGACCGGGCGGCCGGCGCCCTGGCCGACCTCGCCGACAGCGGCCCGCTCGCCCAGGGCTTCGCGGAGGCGCTCAAGAAGCCCGCCCGCAAGGTGCCGGGCTTCACCGCCCCCGTCGTCGCCCTGCTCGGCGGTCTCGCCGTCGTCCTCACCGCGGCGCTGACGGACTTCGGCGGCCCATGGCCGATCGTCGCCGCCGTGGCCTACGCCCTGACCTCGGGTCTCGCCGTCGCCCGCCCCCTCAAGGGCGCCCTCGACTGGCTGGTCCCCCCGTTCCTGCGCGCCGCCGAGTACGGCACCGTCCTGGTCCTGGCAGCGAAAGCGGACGTGAACGGAGCCCTTCCTGCGGCTTTCGGGCTGGTCGCCGCGGTCGCCTACCATCACTACGACACGGTCTACCGCATCCGCGGCGACGCCGGAGCGCCTCCCGCCTGGCTGGTGCGCTCCATCGGAGGGCACGAAGGACGGACACTGCTCGTCACCGTCCTCGCCGCACTGCTCACCGCCTCGCAGTTCACGGTCGCGCTCACGGCACTGGCCGTGGCCGTGGCCCTGGTGGTGCTCGTCGAGAGCATCCGCTTCTGGGTCGCCGCCCACAAGGGTGGCGCACCCGCCGTACACGATGAAGGAGAAACCGCATGATCGGCCTCGTGCTCGCGGCCGGCGCCGGACGGCGTCTGCGCCCCTACACCGACAGCCTCCCCAAGGCACTGGTGCCGGTGGGCCCCGCGGGCATAGAAGGCGAACCCACGGTGCTCGACCTGACCCTCGGCAACTTCGCCGAGATCGGTCTCACCGAGGTCGCGGTCATCGTCGGCTACCGCAAGGAAGCCGTGTACGCGCGCAAGGAGGCGCTGGAGGCCAAGTACGGCCTCAAGCTCACCCTCATCGACAACGACAAGGCCGAGGAGTGGAACAACGCCTACTCCCTGTGGTGCGGGCGTGACGCCCTCAAGGACGGGGTGATCCTCGCCAACGGCGACACCGTCCACCCGGTCTCCGTCGAGAAGACGCTGCTCGCCGCCCGCGGCGACGGCAAGAAGATCATCCTCGCGCTGGACACGGTCAAGGACCTGGCCGACGAGGAGATGAAGGTCGTCGTCGACCCCGAGAAGGGCATGACGAAGATCACCAAGCTGATGGATCCCGCCGAGGCCACCGGCGAGTACATCGGCGTGACGCTGATCGAGGGCGACGCCGCCCCCGAGCTGGCCGACGCGCTCAAGGCCGTGTGGGAGACCGACCCGCAGCAGTTCTACGAGCACGGTTACCAGGAGCTGGTCAACCGCGGCTTCCGCATCGACGTGGCGCCGATCGGCGACGTCAAGTGGGTGGAGATCGACAACCACGACGATCTCGCCCGCGGACGGGAGATCGCGTGCCAGTACTGACCCGGCTCATCCCCTCCCCGCTCGTCGTCGACATCCGCCCGGGTGCCCTCGACGACCTGGCGTGCGTCCTCGCCGACGAGCGCATCTCGCACTCCGGCCGCCTCGCCGTCGCCGTCAGCGGCGGCTCCGGCGCCAAGCTGCGCGAGCGCATCTCGCCGAGCATGCCCGGCGCCACCTGGTACGAGGTCGGCGGCGGAACCCTCGACGACGCGGTCCGGCTGGCGAGCGACATAAAGGCCGGCCACTTCGACGCGGTCGTCGGCCTCGGCGGCGGCAAGATCATCGACTGCGCCAAGTTCGCCGCGGCACGCGTCGGCCTGCCCCTGGTCGCCGTGCCCACGAACCTCGCGCACGACGGCCTGTGCTCGCCGGTCGCCACCCTCGACAACGACGCGGGCCGCGGCTCCTACGGCGTGCCGAACCCCATCGCGGTCGTCATCGACCTGGACGTCATCCGCGAGGCCCCGGTGCGCTACGTGCGCGCGGGCATCGGTGACGCGATCTCCAACATCAACGCGATCGCCGACTGGGAACTGGCCAACCGCGTCAAGGACGAGAAGATCGACGGACTCGCCGCCGCCATGGCCCGCCAGGCGGGCGAGGCGGTGCTCCGGCACCCGGGCGGGGTCGGCGACAACGACTTCCTCCAGGTCCTCGCCGAAGCGCTCGTCCTCACCGGCATCGCGATGTCGATCTCGGGCGACTCGCGGCCGGCTTCGGGGTCGTGCCACGAGATCAACCACGCCTTCGACCTGCTGTTCCCCAAACGCGCCGCTGCCCACGGCGAGCAGTGCGGTCTCGGCGCGGCCTTCGCGATGTGGCTGCGCGGCGCGCACGACGAGTCGGCCTACATGGCCGAGGTGCTCCGCCGGCACGGCCTGCCCGTGCTGCCGGACGAGATCGGCTTCACGACGGACGAGTTCGTCAAGGCCGTCGAGTTCGCCCCGGAGACCCGCCCCGGCCGCTACACCATCCTCGAACACCTCGACCTGAACACCGAACAGATCAAGGACACATACGCCGACTATGTCAAGGCCATCGGTAGCTGAACTCCGCCCCGTCGTTCACCCCGCGGGGGTGAAGGACCGGCGCAGCGGTGAGCACTGGATGGGACGCCTCTACATGCGTGAGGTGTCCCTGCGGGTCGACCGTTACCTGGTCAACACCAGGGTCACGCCCAACCAGCTCACCTACCTGATGACCGTCTTCGGTGTGCTCGCGGCCCCGGCCCTGCTCGTGCCGGGGATCACGGGCGCCGTCCTCGGCGTGGTGTGCGTCCAGATGTACCTGCTGCTGGACTGCGTCGACGGCGAGATCGCCCGCTGGAAGAAGCAGTACTCGCTCAACGGCGTCTACCTGGACCGCGTCGGCGCCTACCTCACCGACGCCGCGGTGCTCACCGGCTTCGGCCTGCGCGCCGCCGACCTGTGGGGCACCGGCCGCATCGACTGGCTGTGGGCCTTCCTCGGCACCCTGGCCGCCCTCGGCGCCATCCTGATCAAGGCGGAGACCGACCTCGTCGGCGTCGCCCGGCACCAGGCCGGCAAGCCTCCCGTGAAGGAGGCCGCCTCCGAGATGCGCTCCTCCGGCATGGCGCTGGCCCGCAGGGCCGCCGGCGCCCTGAAGTTCCACCGCCTCATCCTCGGCATCGAGGCGTCCCTGCTGATCCTCGTGCTGGCGATCGCCGACCAGGCCCGCGGCGACCTGTTCTTCTCCCGCCTCGGCGTCGCGGTGCTGGCCGGCATCGCGCTGGTGCAGACGCTGCTGCATCTGGTGTCCATCCTCGCCTCCAGCAGGCTGAAGTGAGCGGCATGAAGGTCGGCGCCGTCATCATCACCATGGGCAACCGGCCCGAGGAACTGCGCGCCCTGCTGGACTCCGTCGCCAAGCAGGACGGCGACCGGGTCGAGGTGGTCGTCGTCGGCAACGGCTCGCCCGTCCCGGACGTCCCCGAGGGCGTCCGCACCATCGAGCTCCCCGAGAACCTCGGCATCCCCGGCGGCCGCAACGTCGGCATCGAGGCCTTCGGCCCGGCCGGCCGGGACGTCGACATCCTGCTCTTCCTGGACGACGACGGACTGCTCGCGAGCCACGACACCGCCGAGCTGTGCCGCGAGGCGTTCGAGGCCGACCCGAAGCTCGGCATCGTGAGTTTCCGCATAGCCGACCCCGAGACCGGCGTCACCCAGCGCCGCCACGTCCCCCGGCTGCGCGCCTCCGACCCGATGCGCTCCTCGCGCGTGACCACGTTCCTCGGCGGCGCCAACGCCGTCCGCACCCGCGTCTTCGCCGACGTCGGGGGACTCCCGGACGCGTTCTTCTACGCCCACGAGGAAACCGACCTGGCATGGCGGGCCCTCGACGCGGGCTGGATGATCGACTACCGGTCCGACATGGTGCTGTACCACCCGACGACCGCTCCCTCGCGGCACGCGGTCTACCACCGCATGGTCGCCCGCAACCGCGTCTGGCTGGCCCGCCGCAACCTCCCCGTGCCGCTCGTCCCGGTCTACCTCGGCGTGTGGCTGCTGCTCACCCTGCTGCGCCGTCCCTCCCGCAGCGCGCTGCGGGCCTGGTTCGGCGGATTCCGCGAAGGCTGGACCACCTCGTGCGGGCCCCGCCGGCCCATGAAGTGGCGTACGGTGTGGCGGCTGACCCGGCTGGGCCGGCCCCCCGTCATCTGACAAGCTCGTATCCGGCGATATCCGGGAGCCCCCGGGCCGTACCCTGGCCCCGGCTCATGCCAGACCCCGGCACAGGCCGAGCATCTCGAAGACGAAAGTTTCCACTAGTGAGTGAGACAACGCACGACGCCACGGTCGCGGTGAGCGCGCCCGCGGCGCCCGACGAGGGCCTCACGGCGAAAGAACTCGCCGCCAAGCACGGGCTGACCGTCAGCGGCGCCCGGCCGTCCCTCATCGAGTACGTCCGTCAGCTGTGGGACCGGCGGCACTTCATCCTCGCCTTCTCCCGCGCGAAGCTGACCGCCCAGTACAGCCAGGCCAAGCTCGGCCAGCTGTGGCAGGTGGCCACGCCGCTGCTGAACGCGGCCGTGTACTTCTTCATCTTCGGCCTGCTGCTGGAGGCCGACCGGGGCATGTCCCGTGAGGTGTACATCCCGTTCCTGGTCACGGGCGTGTTCGTGTTCACCTTCACGCAGAGCTCGGTCATGGCGGGCGTGCGCGCGATCTCCGGCAATCTCGGCCTGGTCCGCGCCCTGCACTTCCCGCGGGCCTCGCTGCCGGTCTCCTTCGCGCTGCAGCAGCTCCAGCAGCTGCTGTTCTCGATGATCGTGCTGTTCGCCATCACGATCGGCTTCGGCCACTACCCGGACCTGTCCTGGCTGCTGATCGTGCCGGTGCTGGTCCTGCAGTTCTGCTTCAACACCGGCCTCGCGCTGATCATGGCCAGGGCGGGCGCCAAGACCCCGGACCTCGCGCAGCTGATGCCGTTCGTGATGCGGACGTGGATGTACGCCTCCGGCGTGATGTTCTCCATCCCGATCTTCCTGGCGGACAAGCCGGCCTGGATCGCGAACGTCCTGCAGTGGAACCCGGCCGCGATCTACATGGACCTGATGCGCTTCGCCCTCATCGACGACTACAGCTCGAAGTTCCTCCCCGACCACGTGTGGGCGGCCGCGGGCGCCTGGGCGGTGCTCTTCGCGCTGGGCGGTTTCGTGTACTTCTGGAAGGCGGAGGAGAGGTACGGCCGTGGCTGAGCAGCAGCAGGACGCACGCGTCCCCACCGTCGTCGCGGACGATCTGCACATCGTCTACCGCGTCAACGGCGCCAAGACCGGCAAGGGCAGCGCCACGGCCGCCCTCAGCCGCATCATCAAGCGGGGCGAGGAGCGGGGCGTGCGCAAGGTGCACGCCGTGCGCGGCGTCTCCTTCGTGGCGTACCGCGGCGAGGCCATCGGCCTGATCGGCTCCAACGGCTCCGGCAAGTCGACCCTGCTGCGGGCCATCGCCGGTCTCCTGCCCGCCGAGCAGGGCAAGGTCTACACCGACGGCCAGCCCTCGCTGCTCGGCGTCAACGCGGCCCTGATGAACGACCTCACCGGCGAACGCAACGTCATATTGGGCGGGCTCGCCATGGGCATGTCCCGCGAGGAGATCAAGGAGCGTTACCAGGACATCGTCGACTTCTCCGGCATCAACGAGAAGGGCGACTTCATCACCCTGCCCATGCGCACCTACTCCTCGGGCATGGCGGCCCGGCTCCGCTTCTCCATCGCCGCGGCCAAGGACCATGACGTCCTGATGATCGACGAGGCCCTGGCGACCGGCGACCGGAAGTTCCAGAAGCGCTCCGAGGACCGCATCCGGGAGCTGCGCAAGGAAGCGGGCACGGTGTTTCTGGTCAGCCACAACAACAAGTCCATCCGCGACACCTGCAACCGCGTCCTGTGGCTGGAGCGCGGCGAGCTGCGCATGGACGGCCCCACCGACGAGGTGCTCAAGGAGTACGAGAAGTTCACGGGCAAGTAGCCCGATGCGGACAGGGCCCCGGCGGAACTGCTCCGGCGGGGCCCCGCGTCTGCAAAGGAAACGTCAACTCCGGCCCATCTCAGGAATCTTGGGGCCAATCGGTGTGTTGTCGTGATGTGCGGTACACCCTGACGAACCGTGTCGCGTTGTACAACGTAAGCTGTACCGGTCCCGAAACGCGGCAATCAGGGCAATAATGCGCGACACCGCCCGTCGGGCCACCGTGCGGACGGCTGGGCGGCGTGTCCGAAATAGTGCGTATTGGGTCGGCAGTGTAGAACGGGAGATGTGACGGCGATGGCTTCGGAAACTCCCCAGCTCCACGCAGCACGTGCCGTCCCAGCGCCGGGCAGCCGGCGGTGACGGGAACCGGCACGGCGCGCCCCCTCGATCCGGAGCGCGGCACGCTCGACAAGGCCGCCGCCGAGAACTTCCCGGTGGCCCCCTTCTTCCTGCCCCGGACCTGGCGCACCGATCTCATGGCCGTCTACGGCTTCGCCCGTCTGGTCGACGACATCGGCGACGGCGACCTGGCCCCCGGCGGCGCCGACGCCCGCCTGCTCGGTGTGTCCCCGCGGGAGGCCGAGGACCGGCTGGTCCTGCTGGACGCCTTCGAGGCCGACCTGCGCCGGGTCTTCGGCTCGGCCCCGCGCCATCCCCTGCTGCGCCGCCTCCAGCCGACCGTGCGCCGCTGCTCGCTGACCCCCGAGCCGTTCCTCGGCCTGATCGCCGCCAACCGCCAGGACCAGCTGGTCGGCCGGTACGAGACCTACGACGACCTGCTCGCCTACTGCGAGCTGTCCGCCAATCCCGTCGGCCGTCTCGTCCTGGCCGTCACCGGCACCTCGACGCCCGAGCGGATCCGCCGCTCCGACATGATCTGCACGGCTCTGCAGATCGTCGAGCACCTCCAGGACGTCGCCGAGGACCTCGCCCGCGACCGGGTCTACCTGCCCGCGGCCGACATGAAACGCTTCCACGTCCAGGAGGCGGACCTCGCCACGAAATCCGCCGGAGCGTCGGTCCGTGCGCTGATTGCGTACGAAGCGCAAAGGGCCCGGGATCTCCTGAATGAAGGCGCCCCCCTGGTGGGTAGCGTCCACGGCAGGCTGAAGCTGCTGCTCGCGGGGTTCGTGGCGGGGGGAAGGGCGGCCGTCCACGCGATCGCCGCCGCCGGATACGACGTACTTCCCGGCCCGCCCAAGCCCGGCAAGGTCCGGTTGCTGCGTGAGGTGGGCGTGACTCTGCGAGGAGAGGGGTGATCCGGACCGTGGAGCCGGAACCACACGCGTCCCCACCGGTACTCGCCGCCTACAGCTACTGCGAGGCCGTCACCGGGCGCCAGGCCCGAAACTTCGCCTATGGCATCCGGCTGCTGCCGACGCCCCAGCGCCGGGCCATGTCGGCGCTGTACGCGTTCTCGCGGCGGGTCGACGACATCGGCGACGGCGCGCTCGCCGACGACGTCAAGGTGGCCAGGCTGGAGGAGACCAGGGCGCTGCTCACCCGGATCCGCGAGGACGAGGTCGCCGAGGACGACACCGACCCGGTGGCCGTCGCCCTCGCGCATGCCGCCGGGGCCTTCCCGATCCCGCTCGGCGGCCTGGACGAGCTCATCGACGGCGTCCTGATGGACGTCCGCGGTGAGACCTACGAGACCTGGGACGACCTGAAGGTCTACTGCCGGTGCGTGGCGGGCGCGATCGGGCGTCTCTCGCTCGGGGTCTTCGGTACGGAACCCGGGGCGCGCGGCGTGGACCGCGCGCCGGAGTATGCCGACACGCTCGGGCTCGCGCTCCAGCTCACCAACATCCTCAGAGACGTCCGCGAGGACGCCGAGGACGGGCGTACGTATCTGCCCGCCGACGACCTCGCCAAGTTCGGCTGCTCGGCCGGCTTCAGCGGGCCGCGGCCGCCGGAGGGCTCCGACTTCGCGGGCCTCGTGCACTTCGAAGTGCGACGGGCCCGCGCTCTGTTCGCCGAGGGCTACCGGCTGCTCCCCATGCTCGACCGGCGCAGCGGGGCTTGCGTCGCCGCCATGGCGGGCATCTACCGCCGCCTCCTCGACCGCATCGAACGCGACCCGCAGGCCGTGCTGCGCGGCCGGGTCTCCCTGCCCGGACGCGAGAAGGCGTACGTCGCCGTGCGCGGCCTGTCCGGTCTCGACGCCCGGCATGTGACCCGGCGGACCGTCAGGAGGCGTGTGTGAACGGCACAGAGGCCGCCGTAGGCGGTGTGGCCCGGGAGACCGGGCGCGGGTGCGACGCGCCTCTCGGCCGAGCCGTCGGAGACAACCGGCGGGCAACCCTCCGGCCCGGGGCCGCGTCCCTGACGGAGACGGCCGGTCGTGCACCGTTCGAGCAGCACGCCCGGGCCGCGGGGGAGGGCGCGCGATGACCCATGGCACACGGTCCGGGGGACCGGTCGCACAGGGACGGCACGCCGTCGTGGTGGGCGGCGGGCTCGCCGGTGTCACCACCGCGCTCGCGCTCGCCGACGCCGGGGTGCGCGTCACCCTGCTGGAGAGCAGGCCGAGACTGGGCGGCCTGGCCTTCTCGTTCCAGCGCGGTGATCTCACCGTCGACAACGGCCAGCACGTGTACCTGCGCTGCTGCACCGCCTACCGCTGGTTCCTCGACCGCATCGAGGGCGCGGCACTCGCCCCGCTCCAGGACCGGCTCGACGTACCCGTCCTGGACCTCGCCCGGCCCGAGGGACGCCGGCTGGGCAGGCTGCGGCGGGACGCCCTGCCCGTGCCGCTGCACCTGGGGCGCAGCCTCGCCTCCTATCCGCACCTGTCGCTCGCCGACCGGGCCAGGGTGGGCCGGGCCGCGCTCGCGCTCAGGAAGCTCGACCTCACCGACCCCGCGCTGGACACGCAGGACTTCGGCAACTGGCTGGCCGCGCACGGCCAGTCGGCGCGCGCCGTCGAGGCCCTGTGGGACCTCGTCGGGGTGGCCACCCTCAACGCGGTCGCGGGCGACGCCTCCCTGGCGCTCGCCGCAATGGTGTTCAAGACCGGTCTGCTGTCCGACCCCGGCGCGGCCGACATCGGCTGGGCGCGCGTCCCGCTCGGCGAGCTGCACGACCGGCTGGCCCGCAAGGCGCTCGACTCCGCGGGCGTGCGCACCGAGGTCCGCACCCGCGTCACCTCCGTATCCCCGGACGGCAACGGGCAGTGGACCGTCGAGGTGCCCGGCGAGACGCTCCGGGCCGACGCCGTGGTCCTCGCCGTACCGCAGCGCGAGGCACACGACCTGCTGCCCGCGGGCGCCCTCGACGCGCCCGAACGGCTCCTGGAGATCGGTACCGCGCCCATCCTCAACGTCCATGTGGTGTACGACCGGAAGGTCCTCGGCCGGCCGTTCTTCACCGCCCTCGGCAGCCCCGTGCAGTGGGTCTTCGACCGCACCGACGCGTCCGGGCTGCGCGAGGGGCAGTACCTCGCGGTGTCGCAGTCGGCGGCGCAGGACGAGATCGACACGCCCGTCGCGGTGCTGCGCGAGCGCTACCTGCCCGAGCTGGAGCGGCTGCTGCCGCCGGCCCGCGGCGCCGAAGTGAGGGACTTCTTCGTCACCCGGGAGCGCACCGCGACGTTCGCTCCCACCCCCGGCGTCGGGCGCCTCAGGCCCGGCGCCCGCACCAAGGCATCCGGCCTCTACCTGGCCGGAGCGTGGACCGCCACCGGGTGGCCCGCGACCATGGAGAGTGCGGTCCGCAGTGGTGTGAGCGCGGCGGACGCCGTGCTGGGCGCCCTGGGCCGGCCCCGCCCGCAAGCCCTCTTCGAGTTCGAGGAGGCGGCATGATGCCGGCTCAGGCCGGTGCGGCGGGCGGCCCCCGCACCCCCGGTACCGCAACAAGAGGAGAGACTGTGCCCACTGTGCCCCCGGCCTCGAAGACTGCCGAGGCGGTGGACGTGACCGCGCTGCTGGAGCGCGGCCGGACCCTGGCCACTCCGGTACTGCGGGCGGCCGTCGACCGCCTGGCACCTCCCATGGACACTGTTGCCGCCTACCACTTCGGCTGGATCGACGCCCAGGGCAGGCCCGCCGAGGGCGACGGCGGCAAGGCCGTGCGTCCCGCCCTCGCGGTGCTGTCCGCCGAGGTCATGTCCGCCGCCCCCGAGACCGGCATCCCCGGTGCCGTCGCCGTGGAACTGGTCCACAACTTCTCCCTCCTCCACGACGACCTCATGGACGGCGACGAGCAGCGCCGCCACCGCGACACGGTCTGGAAGGTGCACGGCCCCGCCCAGGCCATCCTGGTCGGCGACGCCCTGTTCGCCCTCGCCAACGAGGTGCTCCTCGAACTCGGCACCGTCGAGGCGGGCCGCGCCACCCGCCGTCTGACCACGGCCAGCCGCGCCCTGATCGACGGCCAGGCCCAGGACATCTCCTACGAGCACCGCGACCGCGTCAGCGTCGAGGAATGCCTGGAGATGGAGGGCAACAAGACCGGCGCCCTGCTCGCCTGCGCCAGCTCCATCGGCGCGGTCCTCGGCGGCGCCGACGACCACACCGCCGACACCCTGGAGAAGTACGGCTATCACCTGGGCCTCGCCTTCCAGGCCGTCGACGACCTCCTCGGCATCTGGGGCGACCCGGTCTCCACCGGCAAGCAGACCTGGAGCGACCTGCGCCAGCGCAAGAAGTCCCTGCCGGTCGTGGCCGCCCTCGCGGCGGGCGGCTCAGCCTCGCAGCGGCTCGGTGAGATCCTCGCCGCCGACGCCAAGGCGCACGACTTCGAGAACTTCTCCGAGGAGGAGTTCGCGGCCCGGGCCGCCCTCATCGAGGAGGCCGGCGGCCGCGAGTGGACCGCCGACGAGGCACGCCGTCAGCACACCATCGCCATCGAAGCCCTCGATGCCGTCGACATGCCCGACCGGGTGCGGGCACAGTTCACGGCCCTCGCGGACTTCGTCGTCGTACGAAAGAGATGATCACTATCGGCCGAATAGCCCTCGCGTAGTCGCCGGCCGGTGCCGTGAGTCATCACGGTGCACCGGCCGACGGCGGACCCACAGCAGATGCACGCCATGCAGGACTGCACGAAGGGGAAGCCATGACAGCGACGACCGACGGAAGCACCGGGGCCCTGCCACCCCGCGCCGCCGCGGCCAGCGACACCGACACGCACACCCCCGGGACGGCCGGGGTACCGGAAGCCGCCGCACGCGCCGCCCGGCGCGCCACCGACTTCCTGCTCTCCCGCCAGGACGCCCAGGGCTGGTGGAAGGGCGACCTCGAGACCAACGTCACGATGGACGCCGAGGACCTGCTGCTCCGTCAGTTCCTCGGCATCCGCGACGAGAAGACCACGCAGGCCGCCGCCCTCTTCATCCGCGGCGAGCAGGGCGAGGACGGCACATGGGCCACCTTCTACGGCGGACCGGGCGAACTGTCCGCCACCATCGAGGCGTACGTCGCCCTCCGCCTGGCCGGTGACGCGCCCGACGCCCCGCACATGGCGAAGGCCTCCGCCTGGATCCGCGCACAGGGCGGCATCGCCGCCGCCCGGGTCTTCACCCGGATCTGGCTGGCCCTGTTCGGCTGGTGGAAGTGGGAGGACCTGCCCGAACTCCCGCCGGAGTTCGTCTTCCTCCCCAAGTGGGTGCCGCTCAACATCTACGACTTCGGCTGCTGGGCGCGGCAGACCATCGTCCCGCTGACGATCGTCTCCGCGAAGCGGCCGGTACGCCCCGCGCCCTTCCCGCTCGACGAGCTGCACACCGACCCGGACCGGCCCAACCCGCCGAAGCCCCTCGCCTCGCCGTTCAGTTGGGACGGCGCCTTCCAGCGGATGGACAAGGGCCTGCACGCCCTGCGGAAGGTCGCCCCGCGCAGACTGCGCAGGGCCGCCATGAACAGCGCCGCCCGCTGGATCATCGAACGGCAGGAGAACGACGGCTGCTGGGGCGGCATCCAGCCCCCGGCCGTGTACTCCGTCATCGCCCTGCACCTGCTCGGCTACGACCTCGAACACCCCGTGATGCGCGAGGGGCTGGCGTCCCTGGACCGGTTCGCCGTATGGCGCGAGGACGGGTCCCGGATGATCGAGGCCTGTCAGTCGCCCGTGTGGGACACCTGCCTGGCCGTCATCGCCCTCGTCGACGCCGGACTGCCCCCCGACCACCCGCAGTTGGTGAAGGCGGCCGACTGGATGCTGGGCGAGGAGATCGTCCGGCCCGGTGACTGGTCCGTGAAGCGGCCCGGACTGCCGCCCGGGGGCTGGGCGTTCGAGTTCCACAACGACAACTACCCCGACATCGACGACACCGCGGAGGTGATCCTCGCGCTGCGCCGGATCGCCCACCACGACCCGGAGCGGCTCGACAGGGCCATCGTCCGCGGCATGCGCTGGACGCTCGGCATGCAGTCGAAGAACGGCGCATGGGCCGCCTTCGACGTCGACAACACCAGTCCCTTCCCCAACCGGCTGCCGTTCTGCGACTTCGGCGAGGTCATCGACCCGCCCTCCGCGGACGTCACCGCGCACGTCGTGGAGATGCTCGCCATCGAGGGCCTCGCCCACGACCCCCGCACCCGGCGGGGCATCGAGTGGCTGCTGGCCGAGCAGGAACCGGACGGCTCGTGGTTCGGGCGCTGGGGCGTCAACTACGTCTACGGCACCGGCTCCGTCGTCCCCGCCCTGACCGCGGCCGGCCTTCCCGCCGCGCACCCGGCGATCCGGCGGGCCGTCGCCTGGCTGGAGTCGGTCCAGAACGACGACGGCGGCTGGGGCGAGGACCTGCGCTCCTACCGGGACGTCAGGCGGTGGAGCGGCCGGGGCGCCTCGACCGCATCGCAGACGGCCTGGGCACTGATGGCCCTGCTCGCGGCGGGGGAGCGCGACTCCAAGGCCGTCGAACGCGGTGTCGAGTGGCTCGCCGCCACCCAGCGGGAGGACGGCTCCTGGGACGAGCCGTACTTCACGGGGACGGGCTTCCCGTGGGACTTCTCGATCAACTACCACCTCTACCGGCAGGTGTTCCCGCTCACGGCGCTCGGCCGGTACGTCCACGGGGAGCCCTTCGCCGACCGGCTCAAGGGGAGCTGATGAGCGCGCAGCCCGCCCCGGTCCCGCTGCTGATCGCCTGCGCGCTCGGCATCGAGCAGTTCGCCCTGCGCGCCGGCGGCCGGGGCGGGGCCGGCGGACCGGTCACGGTGCTGCGGACGGGCATGGGGCCGGCCGCCGCCGAGCGGGCCGTCACCCGCATGCTGGCCGACCCGGCCCTGCGCGACGCCGCCGTCCTGGCCACCGGCTTCTGCGCCGGCCTCGCACCGGGCATGCACCCCGGTGACCTGGTCGTCGCCGAGGAGACCCGCGACCCGCGCGGCACGACGCCCTGCGTCGGCACCGAACTGCTGGTGGAGGAACTGGCTCGCGCGCTGCCCGGGCGGACCGTGCACACAGGACCGCTCACCGGCTCCGACCACGTCGTGCGCGGCCCCGAACGGTCCGCTCTGCGCGCCACCGGTGCGATCGCGGTCGACATGGAGTCCGCCGTCACGCTCCTGAGCGCCGTGCGTGCGGGCGAGCGCCCGGTTGCGGCCGTCCGGGTGGTCGTGGACGCTCCTGAACATGAACTCGTCCGGATCGGCACGGTGCGCGGTGGAATATCAGCTTTCCGTGTCCTTCGTTCCGTCCTTCCCGCTTTCTTCGAATGGCACCGTTCCTTGCTGCTCCCCAGGAGGTGAGCCAGATGGCCATGCCGCTCCGACAGTCCATCAAGGTCGCTACATACTTGGCTGAACAGAAGCTGCGCCGGCGGGACAAGTTTCCGCTGATCGTGGAGCTGGAGCCGCTGTTCGCCTGCAATCTCAAATGCGAGGGGTGCGGCAAGATCCAGCATCCGGCCGGGGTGCTGAAACAGCGGATGCCCGTCGCCCAGGCCGTGGGGGCGGTCATGGAGTCCGGTGCCCCAATGGTGTCCATCGCCGGCGGCGAGCCGCTGATGCACCCGCAGATCGACGAGATCGTGCGTCAGCTGGTGGCCAAGCGGAAGTACGTCTTCCTCTGCACCAACGCCATGCTGCTGCGCAAGAAGATGGACAAGTTCACGCCGTCGCCCTACTTCGCGTTCGCGGTGCACATCGACGGGCTGCGCGAGCGGCACGACGAGTCGGTGGCCAAGGAGGGCGTCTTCGACGAGGCCGTCGAGGCGATCAAGGAGGCCAAGCGGCGCGGCTTCCGGGTCACCACCAATTCGACCTTCTTCAACACCGACACCCCGCAGACCATCATCGAGGTGCTGAACTTCCTCAACGACGACCTGAAGGTCGACGAGATGATGATCTCGCCCGCCTACGCCTACGAGAAGGCCCCCGACCAGGAGCACTTCCTGGGAGTGGAGCAGACCCGGGAGCTGTTCAAGAAGGCCTTCTCGGGCGGCAACCGGCGGCGCTGGCGGCTCAACCACTCCCCGCTCTTCCTGGACTTCCTGGAGGGCAAGGTCGACTTCCCGTGCACCGCGTGGGCGATCCCGAACTACTCGCTCTTCGGCTGGCAGCGCCCCTGCTACCTGATGAGCGACGGGTACGTGCCGACGTACCGGGAGCTGGTCGAGGACACCGACTGGGACAAGTACGGCCGCGGCAAGGACCCGCGCTGCGCCAACTGCATGGCGCACTGCGGGTACGAGCCCACCGCCGTCCTCGCCACCATGGGATCGCTGAAGGAGTCCCTGCGCGCCATGCGCGAGACGGTCTCCGGAAATCGGGAGTGAGGCCATGACCGCCATTGAGCTGGGCGTCCCCGAGGTGCCGCTCCGGCCGATCGCCGAGCGGCGCGCGTCGCGCCGGATCCAGGTCGGTCCGGTGGCGGTCGGGGGCGGGGCCCCGGTCTCGGTGCAGTCCATGACGACGACCCGGACCTCCGACGTCGGCGCCACCCTGCAGCAGATCGCGGAGCTCACCGCGTCCGGCTGCCAGATCGTCCGGGTCGCCTGTCCCACGCAGGACGACGCGGACGCGCTGGCGACCATCGCCCGCAAGTCGCAGATCCCGGTGATCGCGGACATCCACTTCCAGCCGAAGTACGTGTTCGCGGCCATCGAGGCCGGCTGCGCGGCGGTCCGCGTCAACCCTGGCAACATCAAGCAGTTCGACGACCGGGTCAAGGAGATCGCCCAGGCGGCGCAGGACCACGGCACGCCGATCCGGATCGGGGTGAACGCCGGCTCCCTCGACCGGCGCCTGCTCCAGAAGTACGGCAAGGCGACCCCCGAGGCCCTCGTCGAGTCGGCCCTGTGGGAGGCGTCCCTCTTCGAGGAGCACGGCTTCCGGGACATCAAGATCTCCGTCAAGCACAACGACCCGGTCGTCATGATCGAGGCGTACCGCCAGCTGGCCGAACAGTGCGACTACCCGCTGCACCTCGGCGTGACGGAGGCGGGGCCGGCCTTCCAGGGCACGATCAAGTCGGCGGTGGCGTTCGGGGCGCTGCTGTCCCGGGGCATCGGCGACACGATCCGGGTGTCGCTGTCCGCGCCCCCGGCCGAGGAGGTCAAGGTCGGCATCCAGATCCTCCAGTCCCTCGGGCTCAAGGAGCGCCGGCTGGAGATCGTGTCGTGCCCCTCGTGCGGGCGCGCCCAGGTCGACGTCTACAAGCTGGCCGAGGAGGTCACGGCCGGGCTCGACGGCATGGAGGTGCCGCTGCGGGTCGCCGTCATGGGGTGTGTGGTCAACGGGCCCGGCGAGGCGCGGGAGGCCGATCTCGGAGTGGCCTCCGGCAACGGCAAGGGGCAGATCTTCGTCAAGGGCCAGGTCATCAAGACCGTCCCCGAATCCAAGATCGTCGAGACGCTGATCGAAGAGGCGATGAAGATCGCCGAGCAGATGGAGCAGGACGGCGTCGGGCCGGGGGAGCCGGCCGTCACCGTGAGCTGAGCAGCACGGAATCCGAAGGGGGCCCGACGTGACGATTCTGGAGAGCATCCGGGGACCACGCGACCTGAAGGCGCTGACCGGGGCGGAACTGGGGGAACTGTCCGAAGAGATCCGCGAGTTCCTGGTCCACGCGGTCGCCAGGACCGGCGGCCATCTGGGACCCAACCTGGGCGTGGTGGAACTGACCATCGCCCTGCACCGGGTCTTCGAGTCGCCGGCCGACCGCATCCTGTGGGACACCGGCCACCAGTCCTACGTCCACAAGCTGCTGACCGGGCGCCAGGACTTCTCCAAGCTGCGCGGCAAGGGCGGCCTGTCCGGCTACCCCTCGCGCGAGGAGTCCGAGCACGACGTCATCGAGAACAGCCACGCCTCCACGGCCCTCGGCTGGGCCGACGGGCTCGCCAAGGCCCGCCAGGTGCAGGGTGAGAAGGGCCACGTCGTCGCGGTCATCGGCGACGGGGCGCTCACCGGCGGCATGGCCTGGGAGGCCTTGAACAACATCGCCGCCGCCAAGGACCGGCCGCTGATCATCGTCGTCAACGACAACGAACGCTCCTACGCCCCCACCATCGGCGGCCTCGCCAACCACCTCGCCACGCTGCGCACCACCGACGGCTACGAGCGGGTCCTGGCCTGGGGCAAGGACGTGCTCCAGGGCACGCCCCTGGTCGGCAACACCCTCTACGAGGCCCTGCACGGCGCGAAGAAGGGCTTCAAGGACGCGTTCGCGCCGCAGGGCCTGTTCGAGGACCTGGGGCTGAAGTACGTGGGGCCGATCGACGGGCACGACACCGGGGCCGTGGAATCCGCGCTGCGGCGCGCGAAGCGCTTCCACGGGCCGGTGCTGGTGCACTGCCTCACGGAGAAGGGCCGCGGCTACGAGCCCGCCCTCGCCCACGAGGAGGACCACTTCCACACCGTCGGCGTCATGGACCCGCTGACCTGCGCGCCGCTGTCCCCGTCGGGTGGCCCCTCCTGGACCTCGGTGTTCGGCGAGGAGATCGTCCGGATCGGGGAGGAGCGCCGGGACGTGGTGGCGATCACCGCCGCCATGCTGCATCCGGTCGGTCTCGGCGCCTTCGCCGAGCGGTTCCCGGACCGCGTGTGGGACGTCGGCATCGCCGAGCAGCACGCGGCCGTGTCCGCGGCGGGCCTGGCGACGGGCGGGCTGCACCCGGTCGTCGCCGTCTACGCCACCTTCCTCAACCGCGCCTTCGACCAGCTGCTCATGGACGTGGCCCTGCACCGCTGCGGGGTCACCTTCGTGCTGGACCGGGCCGGGGTCACCGGTGTCGACGGGGCCTCCCACAACGGCATGTGGGACATGTCCGTCCTCCAGGTCGTGCCCGGGCTCAGGATCGCCGCGCCACGGGACGCCGACCAGCTGCGCGCCCAGCTGCGGGAGGCGGTCGTCGTCGACGACGCGCCGACGCTGCTGCGGTTCCCGAAGGAGTCCGTCGGCCCGTCGATCCCGGCGGTGGACCGGGTGGGCGGGCTGGACGTGCTGCACCGTTCCTCCGCGCCCCGGGTTCTCCTGGTGGCCGTCGGCGTGATGGCACCGGTCTGCCTCCAGGCCGCCGAGCTGCTCGAAGCGCGCGGCATCGGCTGCACCGTCGTCGACCCGCGCTGGGTCAAGCCCGTCGACCCGGCACTGCCGGGCCTCGCCGCCGAGCACCGCCTGGTGGCGGTCGTCGAGGACAACAGCCGTGCGGCCGGGGTCGGTTCGGCCGTGGCGCTGGCCCTGGGCGACGCCGACGTCGACGTGCCGGTACGGCGGTTCGGCATCCCCGAGCAGTTCCTCGCGCACGCCAAGCGCGACGAGGTGCTCGCCGACATCGGCCTGACACCCGTCGAGGTCGCCGGACGGATCAGCGCGAGCCTGGCCGTCAAGGAAGAGCTGTCCAAGGAGCCACAGGAATGACAACCGCCGAGTCCGCGTCGGAGTCGTCGCAGGCCGGGGAGTTCGACCTCGGCAAGCTGCTGGCCGAGCGCGGAGCCGAGCGCTACGAGCTGCACACCCGCCACCTCAACCACCAGCTCCCGCGCATGCTGCACACCATCGGCTTCGACAAGGTCTACGAGCGCGCCGAAGGCGCCTACTTCTACGACGCGGACGGCAACGACTACCTGGACATGCTCGCCGGGTTCGGGGTGATGGGGCTGGGCCGCCACCATCCCGTGGTGCGCAAGGCGCTGCACGACGTGGTGGACGCCGGTCTGGCCGACCTCACCCGGTTCGACTGCCAGCCGCTGCCCGGTCTGCTGGCCGAGAAGCTGCTCGCGCACAGCCCCCACCTGGACCGGGTGTTCTTCGGCAACAGCGGCACCGAGGCCGTCGAGGGCGCCCTGAAGTTCGCCCGGTTCGTCACCGGCAGGCCCAGGGTCCTCTACTGCGCCCACGCCTTCCACGGCCTGACCACCGGCTCCCTCTCGGTGAACGGCGAGTCCGGCTTCCGTGACGGCTTCGCCCCGCTGCTGCCCGACACGGCCGTACCGCCGGGCGACCTCGATGCGCTGGAGAGGGAGCTGAGGAAGGGTGACGTCGCCGCCCTGATCGTCGAGCCGATCCAGGGCAAGGGCGTCCTCACGGGCCCGCCCGGCTGGCTGCGGGCCGCGCAGGAGCTGCTGCACCGGCACAAGGCCCTGCTCATCGCCGACGAGGTGCAGACCGGACTCGGCCGGACCGGCGACTTCTACGCCTACCAGCACGAGGACGGCGTGGAGCCGGACCTGGTGTGCGTCGCCAAGGCGCTCTCCGGCGGCTATGTGCCGGTGGGCGCCACGATCGGCAAGGACTGGATCTTCAAGAAGGTCTACTCGTCCATGGACCGGGTGCTGGTCCACTCGGCGAGCTTCGGGGGCAACGCCCAGGCCATGGCGGCGGGCCTGGCGGTGCTGTCGGTGATGGAGAACGAGCAGGTCGTCGCGAACGTCCGGGCCACCGGGGAGCGGCTCAGATCCCGGCTGGCCGCGCTCACGGACCGGTACGAGATGCTCGCCGAGGTCCGCGGCCGGGGCCTGATGATCGGCATCGAGTTCGGCCGGCCCCGGTCGCTGAAGCTGCGCAGCCGCTGGGCGATGCTCCAGGCCGCTCGCAAGGGACTCTTCGCGCAGATGGTCGTCGTGCCGCTGCTCCAGCGGCACCGGATCCTCACGCAGGTCTCCGGCGACCACATGGAGGTGATCAAGCTGATTCCGCCGCTGATCATCGGCGAGCGGGAGGTGGACCGGTTCGTCGACGCCTTCACGGCCGTGATGGACGACGCGCACAACGGCGGGCTGGTGTGGGACTTCGGCAAGACGCTCGTCAAGCAGGCGGTGGCCAACCGCTGACCCGGGAGCTTTTGCCTGGGAGGCAAGAAATTTGCCGCCGAGGCAAGGCTCCGGCTGAATGGAGGCATGAGCTCCTCCGAGACCGAGCGGCCCTCCGGGGCCGCCTCGCCGGCCGAACCGGCGACCGGTGCGCTGCCCGCCGTCGCGCCCCAGCTGCGGGCGCTGCGGCGCCAGGCCTCCCTGACGCTGGAGGCCGCGGCCCGCGCGGCCGGGCTGTCGCCCGCCCACCTCTCACGGCTGGAGACCGGCCAGCGCCAGCCCTCGCTGCCGATGCTGCTCGCGCTCGCCCGCGTCTACGGTACGACGGTTTCCGAACTGCTCGGCGAGACCGTCGCCGAACGGGACTCCGTCATCCGCGCGGCGGACATGGAACCCACCGCGGCGGGCGGCTGGACCTACTGGCAGGCCGGTGCCCCCGGCCGCGGGATGCAGGCCCTGCGCGTCCACGTCCCCCACGGCTCCCAGGGCGACATCGTGCGCGTCCACCCCGGCGAGGAGTGGCTCCACGTGCTGCGCGGCCGGCTGCGGCTGCGGCTCGGGGACACCACGCACCGGCTGGCGGCCGGCGACAGCGCCCACTTCGACTCGCTCACCCCGCACCGGATCGCCGCCGAGGACCACGACGGCGTCGAGCTGCTCTTCGTCCACACCCTGCTGCAGAGCCCCACGGCCGCCCTGTGCCTGGGCCCCACCCCTGGAGACCTGTCGTGAAGGACATGGAGGAGAAGTTCCCCCGCGCCCTGTGGGTGAGGCTGTTCGTCTACCTCATCGCCGGCCACATCTTCGCCGCGTTCATCTACCTGCTGTTCGAGGTCGGGGCGAAGTAGCGCCCGCCCGGGCTGCTCAGTCGAGGAGCCGCTCGCGCAGCCGCTCCCGGGTCTCCGGGGCCAGCTTCAGCCCCTTCTCCAGGTAGGTGTCGACGCCGCCCCAGGTCTCCTCGATGGTGTCGAAGGCCGCCGTCAGGTACTCGGCGCGCGCGTCGAAGAGGGGGCTGAGCAGTTCCATGACCTCGGGGGAGTAGGCCGAGGCGGCGGAACTGCTGCGGTGCACCTTGTAGCGGCGGTGCTTGGCGTTCGACTTCAGGTAGTCGTCGACGATCGCCTCGCGCTCGACGCCCACCGCGAGGAGGGTCACCGCGACGGACAGACCCGCGCGGTCCTTGCCCGCCGCGCAGTGCATCAGTGCGGGGACGCTGTCCTCGGCGAGCGCGTGCAGCACCTGGGAGTGCTCACCCGTACGGTCCTTGATGATCATGCGGTACGAGGCGATCATCCGGTTCGCGCCCTTGCCGTCGGAGAGGATCGCCCGCAGCTGGTCCAGGTCGCCGTCGCGGACCATCTTCCAGAACTCGGCGCCGTCGGCGGGGTCGCTCAGCGGCAGGTTCACATTGCGCACGCCCGGCAGCGCGACGTCCGGCCCTTCGAGCTTCTGGTCGGCCGCATTGCGGAAGTCGAAGATCGTGTGCAGGCCCAGCGTGGTCAGGAAGGCGGCGTCCTCCCCGGTCGCGTGGGCGAGGTGGCCGCTGCGGAACAGCACGCCCGGGCGCACCCGCCGTCCGTCCACCGTCGGAAGCCCGCCCACGTCACGGAAGTTGCGCACTCCGGCCAGCTCGGGCTCGGTCGACGGGACCTGCTGTGTCACGAGGGCTCCTCCCCTTCGGCGCCGCCGGCGCGGCTCGTCGACGGGCGTCACTCGACGATACGACATGCCTGCCTGAGGCAATGAGTTGTCCACAGGCGTTGCCCGGAGCCCCCGCAGCCCTTGATGATGTTGCCGCCTGGTCGCACCTGGTCGGGCTTGTTCGAAACTGTGAGGGCATGATGCTGGAGATCTCCGAAGACGGTCGTACGTGGGTGCTCTCCGGGCCGGCCAGCAGCTACGCCGTCCATGTCACCGGCCGGGATGAGCTGCTGCACCTGCACTGGGGCCCCCGGATCGGCCTCGCCGACGCCGAGGCTCTCGCCCTCCGGCCGCTGCCGGACTACTGGCCTTTCGAGTCCCCGCTCGACGGGCGCGAGGAGTACCCGGTCGAGGGCGGTCCCCGTTTCGTCCGCCCGGCCCTGTCCGTGCGTACGGCCGGGCGGCGCGGCACCGAGTGGGTCTTCGAGGGGCACGACGCCGCGGACGGCGAACTGCGCCTCCGGTTCCGCGACGGCGGCCTGGCCGTCACGCTGCACTACCGGATGCCCTCCTCGACGGACGTCGTCGAGCGCTGGGTGACCCTGGACAACCGGGGGCCGGCCGTCGAGCTGCTGCGCGCCGACTCCGCGACCTGGACCCTGCCCGACCGCGACGCCTGGCGGCTGTCCCAGCTGCACGGCCGCTGGGGCGCGGAGTCCCGGCTGACGCGCTCCGGCCTCACCCACGGCGAGAAGGTCATCGGCAGCCGCCGCGGCCACACCTCCCACCAGCACCTGCCGTGGGTCGCCCTGGACACCGACGCCACCGAGGAGCGCGGCGAGGTCTACGGCTGCGCCCTGGGCTGGTCCGGGTCCTGGCGCATCGCCGTGGCCCAGCTCCCGGACGCACGCGTGCAGATCACCGGCGGCGCCGGCCACGACGACTCGGGCCTGCTGACGCTGGGCACGGGGGAGTCGTACACGACCCCGGTCTTCGCCGGGCTCTGGAGCGACGGCGGATTCGGCGGGGCGAGCCGCGCCTGGCACGCCTACCAGCGGGCCCATGTGATCCCGGACGCGGGCCGGGACCGGCCGGTGCTGTTCAACTCCTGGGAGGCCACCGAGTTCGACATCTCCGAGGAGCAGCAGCGTGCGCTCGCCGAGCGGGCCGCCGCCATGGGCGTCGAGCTGTTCGTGGTCGACGACGGCTGGTTCGGGGCGCGCACCAGCGACCGGGCCGGGCTCGGTGACTGGACCCCGAACCCCGACCGCTTCCCGGGCGGGCTGAAGCCGCTCGCCGACCACGTGCACGGCCTCGGCATGCAGTTCGGGATCTGGGTCGAGCCCGAGATGGTCAACCCGGACAGCGACCTGTACCGCGCGCACCCCGACTGGGTGCAGTACCAACCGGGACGAAAGCGGACGGAGTTCCGCAATCAGCTCGTACTCAACCTCGCCCGCGAGGACGTCCGGGAGTACCTGTGGGAGCAGCTCGACGGGCTCCTCGCCGGCGCGCCGGTCGACTACGTCAAGTGGGACTTCAACCGCTGCTTCACCGACGCCGGATGGCCGGAGGACCCCTACCCGCAGCGGCTGTGGGTCGACCACGTGCACGGCCTGTACGCCCTGCTGGACCGGCTGCGGGCCGCCCACCCGGGCGTCGCCTTCGAGTCCTGCTCGGGCGGCGGCGGGCGGATCGACCTCGGCGTGCTGAGCCGCACGGACCAGGTGTGGACGTCCGACAACACCGACCCGCTCGACCGGCTCGCCATCCAGCACGGCTTCAGCCAGATCCATCCGGCCCGGGTCATGGCCGCGTGGGTCACCGACAGTCCGAACGCCATGCTCAACCAGCGGGCCAGCTCCCTGCGGTTCCGGTTCGTCAGCGCCATGGCCGGGGTGCTGGGGGTCGGCGGCGACCTCACGCGGTGGACACGGGAGGAGCTCGCCGAGGCGCGGGAGTGGGTGGCGCTCTACAAGGAGATCCGGCCCGTGGTGCAGCGCGGCGACCAGTACCGGCTGCGTCCCCCGGAGGGCGGACTGAGTGCGGTGCAGTACGTCCTCGGCGACGAGACCGTCGTCCTCGCCTGGCTCCAGGCGCAGCGTTACGGCGAGCCGGTACCGGCCCTCCGGTTGCGCGGCCTCGACCCGACAGCATCGTACGAATGCCTTGAAACGGGCGAAATTCACCGCGGGGCCGTGTTGCTTCACCACGGACTGCGGGTCGCTCTGCGGGGAGATCTGGACGCCAAGGTCGTCCGCCTTAAGCGGAAGTAGCCGTTCTGTCCGAATAAGGCGCTTAAGCCGCTTAGGCATAACGTGCCCCGATCGTAAAGGAGATGAGGTCGGGGTGCGTGACCATCGTCATATTCGTGACGATGTGTTGTCGCCATGTTCACGTAATTCCGGCGTTATTCAGGGCGGTTGAGGAAAGCGGGAGATCGGTAATCCACGCTCGGTGACCGCACATGTGGCGGCGCGTCAAGGAAAACACCGTCACGGGCAACCGCAAGCTTGTCCGTTTGCGTCCTGGTCGCTTACGTTCCACACCAATCCGGACGGACGCCTAATCCTGCCGCCGACCGGATCCCGCACACACTGACCCGACGTACGGCAGGAGCGGGGGACCCACAGGTAAGACGCCTGTTCCGGTTCCCGGAACGGCTTGGGGTTAAGCCGCGCCCCGGCGCGGCCGGGCATCTCCAGCCCGCACCCGACAGCTCACCTCGCAGGCGACGGAGAGGAATTCGCCATGCCCGCGAAGGGTAAGCACCGCCGTCCCAAGACCCAGCGTTTCACCCGCTCCATCGCCGTCGCCGGAACCGGCGGAGCCGCTCTCGCGCTGCCGCTCATGGGGGCCGCCGGCGCCCACGCCGCCACCCCGGAGTCGGCTCCGGAAAAGGCCGTCCAGTCCGCTCCGGCCGCGGAGAAGAAGGCCGCCGCAAAGGCCAATGGCCCCCGCACGTACACCGTGAAGGCCGGCGACTACCTCGCGAAGATCGCCGACGTCCAGAATGTCAGCGGCGGCTGGAAGAAGCTCTACGCGGACAACCGTGACGCCGTCGGCTCCGACCCGTCGCTGATCCACCCGGGCCTGAAGCTGTCGATCGGCAAGAAGGCCGCGAGCGCGCCGAAGTCCTCGGCCCCGTCCGCGCCGAAGGCCTCCGCCCCGAAGCCCTCGGCCGCGAAGTCGTCCGCCGCCGAGTCGGCCCCGAAGGCCGGGACCGCCGCGAAGCCGGCCGCCGCCAAGCCCGCCGCCGAGAGCAACGCCAGTGGGTACGCCCTCCCGGTGGACGGTGCCACCGTCGGCACCCCGTACCGCATGTCCGGCAGCATGTGGTCCAGCGGCTACCACACCGGTGTCGACTTCGTCGTCCCGACCGGCACCTCCCTCAAGGCCGTCGGCGCCGGCACGGTCGTCTCCGCCGGCTGGGGCGGCGCCTACGGCAACCAGGTCGTCATCAAGCTCGCCGACGGCCACTACGCCCAGTACGCCCACCTGTCCCAGCTCTCCGTCTCGGCCGGCCAGACCGTGACCGCCGGGCAGCAGGTCGGCCTGTCGGGCGCGACCGGCAACGTGACCGGACCGCACCTGCACTTCGAGATCCGCACCACGCCGGACTACGGCTCGGACGTGGACCCGGTCGCCTTCCTGCGCTCGCACGGCGTCTCCGTCGGCTGACCGGACGCACGACCACCTGCCTGACACGCGGCCGAAGGCCGGACCCCGATCCCCGGGTCCGGCCTTCGGTGTGTGCGCACGCCCCTGACCGCCTCAAGGGATCGACAGGCGGCGGCAGTTGGGACAGAGTGATCCCGTCCGGAGTGCAAGCGCTTTCCAGAGCCTTCCCGGCGGATCCCGAGGAGCTGTGTCCCGTGCCGACCACCCGCAGAGCGTTCGGAGCACTGGCCGCCGGAGCCGCCCTGGCGGCCCTCGCCCCCACGGCCGCCGCGCACGCCGCGCCCCGCCACCGCCGCCTCGTCGCCCGCGACGACTTCTGCCACGGCCTCGGGCAGTGGGTCACCGAACTCCAGGACGGCGGCACCGTCACCGCCTCCCGCGGCGTCCTGGAGATCGACGTACCGAGCGGCGCGACCGTGTGGTTCAGGCAGCGGCTCGAAGGGCCGTACGTCCTGGAGTACACCGCGACCCCCGTCTCCGGGGGCGGCCCCAACGACCGGGTTTCGGACCTCAACAACTTCTGGAACGCGACCGACGTACGCTCCCCGGACGACCTCTTCGCGACCGCGCGCGGCGGCGCCCTGGACGAGTACGACCACCTCACGACGTACTATGCGGGCTACGGGGCCAACTACAACACCACGACCCGGCTGCGCCGTTACGTCGGCGAGCCCGGCGTCCGCCCCCTCGTGTTCGACTACACCGAGCCGCTGCTGGTCCCGAACGAGCCCAACCGGGTCCGGATCGTCTCCGACGGCTCGATCGTCCGATGGTGGAACAACGGGCGGCTCGTCTTCGACCACACCGACCCGCAGCCCTACACGGGCGGCCACTTCGCCTTCCGGACCGTGTGGAGCCATTTCCGGATCAGTGGATTCCAGGTCTGGCGGCTCACCCCGAAACATCCCTGACAAGCAGCGTATTCCGGAGTTTGCGAACACTTTGGGAGTGGCTTATCTCACCGCCCGTCAACCCTTTCCTACGGTCGCGTAGGTCACATTCGAAGGTGAATCATGAGCTGCTGTGGCAGACGATTCGAAGAGTGACAGCAGAGTAGTGATCGGGTCGTACGTGGCGGTGGGGGACAGCTTCACCGAGGGCGTCGGCGATCCCGGGCCCGACGGGTCGTTCGTCGGCTGGGCCGACCGGTTCGCCGTCCTGCTCGCCGACCGCAGGCCCGAGGGCGACTTCCGGTACGCCAATCTCGCCGTACGCGGAAAGCTCCTCGACCAGATCGTGGCGGACCAGGTTCCCCGGGCCGTCGACTTGGCCCCGGACCTCGTCTCCTTCTGTGCCGGGGGCAACGACATCATCCGGCCCGGCACCGACCCCGACGAGGTGGCCGAGCGCTTCGAGCGGGCCCTGGCCCAGCTCACCGCCGTGTCCGGCACGGTCATGGTGACGACCGGCTTCGACACCCGGGGCGTGCCCGTGCTCAAGCACCTGCGCGGCAAGATCGCCACGTACAACGGACACGTCCGGGCCATCGCCGACCGGTACGGCTGCCCGGTGCTCGACCTGTGGTCCCTGCGCAGTGTGCAGGACCGCCGGGCCTGGGACGCCGACCGGCTGCACCTGTCGCCCGAGGGGCACACCCGCGTGGCGCTCCGAGCCGGCCAGGTGCTCGGCCTCGACGTCCCGGCCGACCCCGAGCAGGCGTGGCCCGCGCTGCCCCCGCGCGGCGCTTTCGACGTGCGGCGGGACAACGTCGCCTGGGCGCGCGAGTTCCTGGTGCCGTGGATCGGGCGCCGGCTGCGCGGGGAGTCGTCGGGCGACCACGTGACGGCCAAGGGGGCGCTGTCGCCGGACGACATCAGGATGCGGATCGCGTCGGTGGCGTGACGACGGCTCCTGCGCCTGCGGGCCACGCCGGCCGGAATCCGGCGCGGCCCGCAGGCGTCGCAGCCATGGCTTCTAATGCGTCAGCCGCTCTTCACGGGCCAGGCCCAACTCGCGGGTCAGCGCCTCCTCCACCCACTCCTGGGCCCGCGCTCGCGGCACCGCGCCGGCGTAGGAGGTCAGCTGGACGGCGAGGCCGTCGAGGAGGGCGGTGAGGCGGAGGGCCGTGCCGGCCGGGTCCGGGCAGCGGAACTCGCCGGCGGCCACACCCTCCGCGATGACCTCGGCGAGGGCGGCCTTCCACTGCCGGTCGAGGTCCTGGGCGACCTCCCGCAGCGCGGGATCGCGCAGCGCCGCCGCCCAGCCCTCGATCCACAGCCGCCAGCCCTTGGCCTGCCCGGTCGGGGCGTACCACCGTACGGCCGACCGCAGCCGGCGCAGCGCCGGTGAGCGGCGGCCGAGCAGCTTGCGCAGATGCGCCAGGTCGCCCTCCGCCGCGTGCCGGAACGCGGCGGCGACCAGTTGCTCCTTCGAAGAGAAGTGGTAGAGGACCAGGGCGTTGCTCACGCCGAGCGCCGAGGCCACGTCGGCGATCCTGACCGCCGCCACACCCCTCGCCTCGATCTGCTCGATGGCCGCCCGCAGCAGGTCCCCACGCCGCTGGGCCACACTCAACCGGACTCTCGTCACGCCGTCACCCTACCCACGGGCGTACGGCCCCTCGACGGGGTGTTCCGGCCTCTCCGGCACGGCCCGCGACGGCAGCCTCGCACGACGGCGGGCGGCTCACCGGAACCAGCCGAACCGCTCCGCGATCACCGGCAGCCGGTCCGCCGCGAGGGCGTGGGCGGCGGCCCGCGGGGTCGTCCCGTCGGTCTGCGCGCGGGCCAGCATCCGCTCGACCAGGGCCCGCATCGAGCGGCGGGTGTACGCGAACGCCTCCTCCGCGTCGGCGCCGATGTCCCCGAACAGCGTCCACCACCACCAGGCGTTCGTCCCCGAGTTGACCACGACGTCCGGCAGCACGCTCACCCCGCGCGCGGCCAGCAGCAGCTCCGCCTCCGGCCGTACGGGCATGTTGGCCGCCTCCACCACCCAGCGGGCGGTGATGCGCTCCTGGTTCCCGGCGTCGATCGCGTACGACACGGCCGCCGGCACCAGCACCTCCGCGTCGGCCGACAGCCAGGCGTCGCCGGGCAGTTCGCGGTCGCCGGGACGCAACGCGGAGCGGTCCACCGTGCCGTGGGCGTCCCGGGCGGCGAGCAGTGACTCGACGTCGAGGCCCGCCCGGTTGGCGATCGTGCCCTTGAGGTCGGCGACGGCCACGACCGTGAGCCCCGCGCGGGCGAGGAAGCGAGCGGTGGCCCCGCCCATGGTGCCGAGACCCTGAAGGGCGACCCGTGTCCCCGCGTACGGCACACCGGCCCGGTCCAGGGCGGCCAGGGCCGCCTCGGCCACCCCGCAGCCGCCGACCAGCTCGTCCAGGCCGACGCCGTCGACCTCCACCGCGAACGCGTCCCGCAGGCGCCGCCGGGCCCCGGCCTCGTCGTCCAGCAGCGGGTAGACGGCCTGGATCGAGGAGACAAGACCCGCCTCGGCGGCGGCCCGGTCCACCAGGTCCTGGGTGAGGCCCAGGTCCTCACCCGTCGTCCAGCAGCTCTCTATGTACGGCCGCATCGCGCGCAGGTACCGCACCAGCAGCGGGTACGCCCCGGGATCCCGAGGGTCGCAGTCGATGCCGCCCTTGGCGCCGCCGAGCGGGACGTAGCGGCTCGCGGGGTCGTAGTGCAGGGCCTCCTTGACGGTCATGCCGCGGGCCAGGCCGGTGACCTCCTCCAGGGTGCAGCCCGCGCGCATCCGCAGACCGCCGCTGGCGACCCCGCGCACCAGCCGGTCGACGACCAGGAAGCCCTGCCGTCCCGTGAGGTGATCGGTCCAGGTCAGGGACAGCAGGGGGGTGGCCATACAGGCTCCTTCGCGCCGGGATACTGAATCACCGGTCAGTATTCACTCCCGTGAGGCCCCTGGGGCCCGGTGTTACCGGAGGGGCCGACCATAATGGATAGCCTGACCGACTCCACCTGGAGGTACCGTGGCCGGTTTCCGTACCCTCAGCTCCGGGCTCCGTGCGCTGCGGCCCGGGGCGTTCGGCGCGGACCCGAGTGGTGAGCGCATGGCGCGCATCCGCAGATCGCCCCATTTCAAGGACGGGGTCTTCCAGAACCCCGGCGGCCCCGCGCGGACCCGGCCCTCGGGCTCGGCCCTGGACTTCGCGAAGGTCTTCTTCGACAAGGACACCCGGCCCCGCCGCACCCCCAAGGGCACCGTTCCGGTGCACTCCACCACCCTCGCCGACATAGCGAGGCCCCCGGCCACCGGACTCCGGCTGACCTGGATGGGGCATTCCAGCGTCCTCGCGGAGATCGACGGCCGACGCGTGCTGTTCGACCCGGTGTGGGGGGAGCGCTGCTCCCCCTTCTCCTTCGCCGGGCCGAAGCGGCTGCACCCCGTGCCCGTGCAGCTGGCGGCGCTCGGCCCGGTCGACGTCGTGGTCATCTCGCACGACCACTACGACCATCTGGACATGCCCACCATCAAGGCGCTCGCGGGCACCGACACGCTGTTCGCCGTGCCCCTCGGCGTCGGCGCGCACCTGGAGCACTGGGGTGTGTCCGCCGGCCGGCTGCGCGAGCTGGACTGGCACGAGACCACGAAGATCGGCGGGCTCGGCCTCACCGCCACCCCGGCCCGGCACTTCTGCGGCCGAGGGCTGCGCAACACCCAGCACACCCTGTGGGCCTCCTGGGTCGTCGCCGGTGAGGAGCACCGGATCTACCACAGCGGCGACACCGGCTACTTCGACGGCTTCAAGGAGATCGGCGCCGAGCACGGGCCGTTCGACACAACGATGATCCAGATCGGCGCGTACTCCGACTTCTGGCCCGACATCCACATGACGCCCGAGGAGGGCATGCGCGCCCACCTCGACCTCCAGGGCGGACCGGAGCACGGTCCGATGCTGCCGATCCACTGGGCCACCTTCAACCTGGCGACGCACCCGTGGGCGGACCCCGGCGAGGGGACACTCGCGGCCGCCCGCGCGGTGGGCGCCGCCGTCGCCCTGCCCCGGCCCGGCGAGCCCTTCGAGCCCTCGGCGGAGAACGTCCCGTCCGAGCCGTGGTGGCGTGGGGTGGCGCTCGCATCGGCGGGCGGCAGCGCGGCCGCGCAGGCCCTCACCGGAGCCGGTATCAAGACCGCGTCGGACGCGGCAGCCGTGGCCCAGGCCGACACGGTGAGTGACGACGTCCGTCGGGCCGGCAAGGGCACCGAGGACCCCGAGACGCTCCCGGCGGGCTGACCCGGGGCGTACCTCAGGCCAACGGCGGGGGCCGGGGAGCGAAAGGCTCCCCGGCCCCCGCCGTCTCTGTGTGACCACTTCTGACCAGGTCGGATCGAACTCGCTCCGTTCATGGCCGGATGTACTGAGGTGTTATCGGTCTGTCGTGCGAGGCCTCATACCAGAGCGGGACGCTCACCGTATGAGTTTGTCAACTGCCCACCGCACATGATGCGGTGGCGACTACTGTCAGTGGCCGTCGGGAAGCAGGGCGGATCAAGGGAGCGGGGGCCGGCACGTGCAGGCGCAGGGCGGACGAGGGAGTCGACGCGACGGGGATCCCCGCTGCCCACGAGCCACCGACGCCGTCCCGGGCGCGGGCGGTGGCACGGATGCCAAGGCCACGGACACGGGTGCCCGGGCCGGTGAGGTCGCCGGTGGCACGGGCGTTGCCGGGGCCGGCGCTCGTGGTGCCGGGGTCCACGGCCCGGGCCGGCACGCGGGCCCCGGTGACACCGGGGCCGGGCGGAAACGAGGGGAGTCCGGGCGTACGGCACGGGGCGCGCGCAAGCGGCCACGCGAACCCGGACGCACCCCCGCGAGCCCCCCTGGCACCCCGGCCCGACGGACCAGTACGAGGACACCGATGTCTCACCTCCGCGCTCCGGCCGCACGCGCAGACCGCCGTGAGGGCGGGCGGCACGGACGGCCTGCCGCCCGCACCGTACCCGCGCTGCCCGAGACCCACATACGGCCCCAGCTGCTGCGTCTCGCGGTGCTGCCCCCGGTCGCCGTCGCCCTCAGCGGCTGCGCCGCCGTCCTCTTCACCGTCCGGGCCACCGGAGTCCGACCGGGCCTCACCCTGTGGGCCGTGCTCGGCGGCGCGGTCTTCGTGGCCCTCGTCGGCATCGCCGTCGCCGCGGTCGCCGCCAACCGGGCCGCCCGATCCGTGCACGACCGCATCGGTGCTCTGCGCCGCAGCACCGCCCGGCGCGAGGACGACCTGCGCACCCTCGTCGAGACCCTGCGCCGCGGCGACGGGCCGCCCCCGCTCGCACCGCAGAGTCGGCCCGGCCCCGCCGCCGAGGACGCCGACGACTTCGACCTCCTCACCGCCGACCTGTCCCGCGCGCACGACGGCGCCGTCACCGCCGTGGTGCAGGCCTCCCAGCTCTCCAGCCAGGCCGGCAGCGAACAGAAGCTGGAGGTGTTCGTCAACCTCGCCCGGCGCCTGCAGTCGCTGGTGCACCGCGAGATCTCCATCCTCGACGAGCTGGAGAACGAGATGGAGGACCCCGACCTGCTCAAGGGGCTCTTCCACGTCGACCACCTCGCCACCCGCATCCGCCGTCACGCCGAGAACCTCGCCGTGCTCGGCGGGGCCGTCTCCCGCCGTCAGTGGAGCAACCCGGTCTCCATGACCGAGGTGCTGCGCTCGGCCATCGCCGAGGTCGAGCAGTACTCGCGGGTCAAACTGGTGCCGCCGACCGACGGGCAGCTGCGCGGCCACGCCGTCGCCGACGTCATCCACCTCCTGGCCGAACTCGTCGAGAACGCCACGGTGTTCTCCGCCCCGCACACCCAGGTCCTGCTGCGCGCCAGCCTCGTCACCTCCGGGCTCGCCGTCGAGGTCGAGGACCGCGGACTCGGCATGCCCCTGGAGGAGCAGACGCGGATGAACGCGCTGCTCGCCGACCCCGACCAGGTGAACGTCGCCCGGCTCCTCGCGGACGGCCGCATCGGTTTGTTCGTCGTCTCCCAGCTCGCCCGGCGGCACGGCATCACCGTCCGCCTCCAGACCAACATCTACGGCGGAGTGCAGGCGGTGCTCGTCGTGCCGCAGGCGCTGCTGGGAGCGGAGGCGGGTGCGGGGACGCCCGGGGGAGCGGGGCAGCCGGCGGCCGGAGCGACCGGCTCGGCCGGTACGGATCGTCCGGCCGAGCCGGGGAGGCCGGACGGGCAGACCGGGCAGGTGGCGCTGCACGGGCAGCGGAACGGGCAGGCCGGGGCTCTTGCCGGCGACGCGTCCAGGGGGCAACCCCCGGTCGGAGGCGCTGACTTCGGGGTCGCGTCCGTGCCGCCGTCCGCGTCCGGAGCAGGGGCGTCGGCCCCGCTCCCCCCTTCCGCGGCGTCCCGAGGGCACGAGCGGGAATCCGGACCCGGCCCGGGCGGGAGCGCGCAAGGCGGCCGGCCCGCGCCTCTGCCCGTGCGCGGGGCCCGCCGGGAGCGCCCCACCCCCGCCGAGGCACGGCCCGGTATCAGCCCCGACGACCGGCGCGTCCTCGCCGAGAACGTCACCGAGCCTCCCACCCCAGGCACCGTGCGCGGCACCATGGGCAAGCCCCAACTGCCCCGCCGCCGCGCCCAGGAGCACATCGCACCCCAGCTGCGTGACGGCCCGACGCCACGTCAGGACCCCGAGCACCTCGTGGGCCACGACCCCGGACTGATGGCGGCCTTCCAGCGCGGCATCAGCCTCGCGGAGGCCCAGCAGAACCTGGAGGCCGGGAACACGGAGTGGGGCGACACGGACCCCACCCCCACGGACCCCGCCCACATGGATGCGGAACACATGGGCTCGGCCCACATGGACTCCGCCCCCGCGGACCCGGCCTCCACAGGGCCCGCACACCGGGACCCGATCGCCGTCCGGCAGGTTCACCTCGAGGCGCTCCCCTCGGAGCTGTCCCCCTCGACCAGGCCGGCGCCCGGGTCCCGTTCCGACCGCCGCACGACCACCACCCGGCAGGACGGGAGCGCACCCGCCGGATGACCACCCCCCTTCCCACCCCCACCCCCAGCGCTCCCGCAGACCTTCGTACCCCAAGGAGTCGATCCACCATGGCGAGCGATGCGCCGACCGCCCATGTTTCCGATCTCGACTGGCTGATGAGCGGCCTCGTGCAGCGCGTACCGCACACGAGCGCCGCGGTGCTGCTGTCCTGCGACGGGCTCGTGAAGTCCGTGCACGGCCTCGACCCCGACAGCGCCGATCACATGGCCGCGCTGGCCTCCGGCCTGTACTCCCTCGGCCGCAGCGCCGGCGTCCGCTTCGGCGACGGCGGCGACGTGCGGCAGGTCGTCGTCGAGCTCGCCTCGACCCTGCTGTTCGTCACCACCGCCGGCTCCGGCACCTGCCTGGCCGTGCTAGCCGGCCGCGAGGCCGACGCGGCCGTGCTGGGCTACGAGATGGCCATGCTGGTCAAGAGCGTCCGCCCCTACCTGGTGACCGCTCCCCGGCAGTCCGTCGAATCCCCGGCGATGAGGCCTTGAGCGTGACGGCGGCCGGTGACGGGCCCTGGCTCGACGACGCGGCCGGGCGGCTGGTGCGGCCGTTCACGGTCAGCAACGGCCGCACCCGTCCGACCGTCGCGCTCGACCTCGTGTCACAGGTGATGGCCACCGGGGTGACCCCCCTCGGCTATCTCGGCCCCGAACACGCGCAGGCGCTCGAACGGTGCCGGGTGCCCGTCGCCGTCGCCGAGGTCGCCGCCCATCTCACACTGCCGGTGGCCGTCACCAAGGTGCTGCTGGCGGACCTCGTCGACTGCGGGGCGCTGACCACCAAGCCCCCCGCGTTCCACCACAACCCGACGGACCGGGCCCTTCTGGAGGCAGTGCTCGATGGACTACGACGACAGCTCTGACTACACCGACGGACCGGGCCACGGCGCCGACCCGTTCCCCACCGCGTTGAAAATCCTGGTGGCGGGCGGGTTCGGCGTGGGCAAGACGACCTTCGTCGGCGCGGTCAGCGAGATCGCGCCGCTCAGCACGGAGGAACTGCTCACCACCGTCAGTGCGGCGACCGACAACCTCGACGGCATCGAGAACAAGGTCGAGACGACCGTGGCCATGGACTTCGGCCGCATCACCCTCGACCCGCAACACGTGCTGTACCTGTTCGGCACACCCGGACAGGAGCGCTTCTGGTTCATGTGGGACGAGTTGTGCGAGGGCGCGCTCGGCGCGGTCATCCTCGCTGACACCCGCCGGTTGCAGGAGTGCTTCGCCGCCGTCGACTTCTTCGAACAGCGCGGCCTCGGCTTCATCGTCGCCGTCAACGAGTTCGACGGTGCCCACCGCTACGACCCCGAGGAGGTGCGCGGTGCCCTGGACCTGTCCCCGGACGTCCCCGTCGTGTGCTGCGACGCGCGGATCTCCAGCTCCGGGGTCCAGACCCTGCTCACCCTGGTACGCCATCTCATCGCCCATACCCCGGCCCCCGCGACGGAGTACGGCGCCCACAGGTGACCCCCTCACACCCGACCCGGAGTTCATATATGCCGCAATCCCACAGCCCAGGAGCTCGCCCATGACCTACGACCCGCCGCGCCCGGCCGGTCGTCTGCTGCTCACACCCGAGGACAAGGAGGCTCCCGCCCGCACCCGCCGTCTGCGCCGACTGGGCCTGGGGGAGCGCCCCGAACCCGCACTCGACGCCTTCGCGCACCGCCTCGCCGGGCTCACCGGGGCGCCGTACGCCATGGTCAACCTCCCCGACGAGCACGGGCAGTTCTACGCGGGCCTGCACGTGCCGGCCGTGGCGCCGGTGGTGCGCAGCGACGGCACGAGCCCGCGCCTCAGCCGCGCCCTGCCCCGCGACCACGGCTTCTGCCCTCATGTGGTGGCACGCCGCAAGGCCCTCGTCCTGGAGGACGTCGGCGACTATCCGCGGTTCGCGGGCAACCCGGTGGTCGACGAGTTCGGTATCCGCTCCTACCTGGGGGCACCGCTCATCGACGGCACCGGCCTGGTGCTGGGCACGGTCAGTGTCGCGGATGTCGAGCCGCGCCCGTGGGGGAAGCCCGGCCTGACCGCGATCAAGGAGCACGCCGCGCTGCTCGTCGTGGAGCTGGAGAGCCGGGACGGCCTGCCGCCCTACTGAAGCCCGGGGTTCCCGCGGGACCTCTGAGGGCGTGAAGGAAAGCTGAGGCGGCGCTTAAGAAATCCTCGATGGACCGGTCGGCCGCCGTACGGCAGATTGCAGTGCGATCCCACTCCTCTCCCGGCCCAGGGGTTCCTTCGGCATGCCCGGAGCCGGGACTCACCCCCAGGAGCCGTAGCGGTGAAGGCGCTGGTCAAGCAGAAGGCGGAACCCGGGCTGTGGCTCGCGGACGTCCCCGAGCCCACCGTCGGGCCCGGCGACGTACTCATCAAGGTGCTGCGCACCGGAATCTGCGGCACCGACCTGCACATCCGCGCCTGGGACGGCTGGGCCCAGCAGGCCATCAGCACCCCGCTCGTGGTCGGGCACGAGTTCGTCGGCGAGGTCGTCGAGACCGGGCGCGACGTCACCGACATCGGCATCGGCGACCGGGTCAGCGGCGAGGGCCACCTGGTGTGCGGCAAGTGCCGCAACTGCCTGGCCGGGCGCCGGCACCTGTGCCGGGCCACCGTCGGTCTGGGCGTGGGCCGGGACGGGGCGTTCGCCGAGTACGTCGCCCTGCCCGCCGCCAACGTCTGGGTGCACCGGGTGCCCGTCGACCTCGACGTGGCGGCCATCTTCGACCCGTTCGGCAACGCCGTGCACACCGCGCTGTCCTTCCCGCTCGTCGGCGAGGACGTCCTGATCACCGGCGCGGGCCCCATCGGCCTGATGGCCGCCGCCGTGGCCAAGCACGCCGGCGCCCGCAACGTCGTGATCACCGACGTCAGCGAGGAGCGGCTGGAACTGGCCCGCAAGATCGGCGTCAGCCTGGCGCTCGACGTCTCCGGCTCCACCATCGCCGACGGGCAGCGCACGCTGGGACTGCGCGAGGGCTTCGACATCGGCCTGGAGATGTCCGGCCGTCCCGAGGCCATGCGCGACATGATCGCCAACATGACGCACGGTGGCCGGATCGCGATGCTCGGCCTGCCCGCCGAGGAGTTCCCCGTCGACTGGTCCCGCATCGTCACCTCGATGATCACCATCAAGGGCATCTACGGCCGCGAGATGTTCGAGACCTGGTACGCCATGTCGGTCCTGCTGGAGGCGGGCCTGGACCTCGCGCCCGTCATCACCGGCCGCTACGGCCACCGCGACTTCGAGGCGGCGTTCGAGGACGCGGCCAGCGGCCGCGGCGGCAAGGTCATCCTCGACTGGACCGCGTAACTCCCTTTCACCGCAAGCACCTTAGGAGCTTCCTGATGTTCGACTCCGTGCGCGACGACCTGCGCGCCACTCTCGACGAGATCCGCGCCGCCGGCCTGCACAAGCCCGAGCGCGTGATCGGCACCCCGCAGTCCGCCACCGTCAGCGTCACCGCGGGCGGCCGCCCCGGCGAGGTCCTCAACTTCTGCGCCAACAACTACCTCGGCCTCGCCGACCACCCCGAGGTCGTCGCCGCCGCCCACGAGGCCCTGGACCGCTGGGGCTACGGCATGGCCTCCGTCCGCTTCATCTGCGGCACCCAGGAGGTGCACAAGGAGCTGGAGGCGCGCCTGTCCGCCTTCCTCGGCCAGGAGGACACGATCCTCTACTCCTCCTGCTTCGACGCCAACGGCGGCGTCTTCGAGACCCTGCTCGGCCCGGAGGACGCGGTCATCTCCGACGCGCTCAACCACGCCTCCATCATCGACGGCATCCGCCTGTCCAAGGCCCGCCGCCTGCGCTACGCCAACCGCGACCTGGCCGAACTGGAGGCCCGGCTCAAGGAGGCCTCCGACGCCCGCCGCCGCCTGATCGTCACCGACGGCGTCTTCTCCATGGACGGCTACGTCGCCCCGCTGCGCGAGATCTGCGACCTCGCCGACCGCTACGACGCGATGGTCATGGTCGACGACTCCCACGCGGTCGGCTTCGTCGGCCCCGTCGGCCGCGGCACGCCCGAGCTGCACGGCGTCATGGACCGCGTCGACATCATCACCGGCACCCTCGGCAAGGCACTCGGCGGCGCCTCCGGCGGCTACGTCGCCGCCCGCGCCGAGATCGTCGCCCTGCTGCGCCAGCGCTCCCGGCCGTACCTCTTCTCCAACACCCTCGCCCCCGTGATCGCGGCGGCCTCCCTGAAGGTCCTCGACCTGCTGGAGGCCGCGGACGACCTGCGCGTCCGGCTGGCCGAGAACACGGCCCTGTTCCGCCGCCGCATGACCGAGGAGGGCTTCGACGTCCTTCCCGGCGACCACGCCATCGCCCCGGTGATGATCGGTGACGCGGCGGTCGCCGGGCGCATGGCGGAGCTGCTGCTGGAGCGCGGCGTCTACGTCATCGGCTTCTCCTACCCGGTGGTGCCCCAGGGCCAGGCCCGGATCCGCGTCCAGCTGTCGGCCGCGCACTCCACGGACGACGTCAACCGCGCGGTCGACGCCTTCGTGGCGGCACGGGCCGAGCTGGAGGGCTGACCCGCAGCACCCGGTGCATTTGAGACAATCGATCGCATGATCGAAGCGCGGCGGCTCCACATCCTCCGGGCGGTGGCCGACCATCGTACGGTGACGGCGGCTGCCGCCGCGCTCTACCTCACCCCGTCGGCCGTCTCCCAGCAGCTCGCCGCACTGGAGCAGGAGACCGGCCACCGGCTCGTCGAGCGCGGCGCCAAGGGCGTACGGCTCACCCCCGCCGGCGAGATCCTGCTCAACCACACCAACGCCGTCCTCGCCCAGCTGGAGCGGGCCGAGGCCGAACTCGCCGCGTACAGCTCGGGAGCGGCGGGCACCGTCACGGTCGCCTCCTTCGCCACCGGCATCGCCCTGGTCGTCGCGCCCGCCGTGGCCTCTCTCGCCCGGTCGGCGCCCGGGATCCGCCTCCGCGTCCAGGACGCCGAGGGCGACGCCAGCCTGCCCATGGTGCTGGACCGGCAGGTCGATGTCGCCGTCGCCGTGGAGTACCGCGGGGCCCCGCCCGCCGACGACCCGCGACTGGCCCACGTCCCGCTGTACGCCGAGCCCTTCGACGCCGTCGTCCCGGTCACCCACCGCCTGGCCGACGCGGCCGAGGTGCCGCTCGCCGAACTGGCCAAGGACCCGTGGATCGGCCCGTACCCCGGCAACCCCTGCCATGACGTGGTGATCCTGGCCTGCGAGAACGCCGGTTTCCAGCCCCGTATGGAGCACTCCTCGGACGACTTCCGCGCGGTGGTCGCCCTCGCCTCGGCCGACGCGGGCGTCGCTCTGGTGCCGCGCTCGGCGCTGCGCGGCATGGACCTCACCGGGGTGGTCGTCCGCCCCGTCGACGGAACGGCCCCCACCCGACGCGTCTTCGCCGCCGTCCGCAGGGGAGCCGAGGAGCACCCCCTCATCCGCCCGGTGCTGGACGCGCTCGGCGCCGCGGCCCGGGTGTGAGCGGCCCGTAACACCTACGTCTCATATCCGGGATAGCGTCCCGGATATGAGAAGCGACGAGACGGACCCCGTCGACGCGCGGCTGGGCGCACGCCTGGCCGAGCTGCGGACCGAACACGGCTGGTCCCTCGGCGAGTTGGCGGAGCGCAGCGGCGTGAGCCGGTCCACCCTGTCCCGGGCCGAGCGGGCGGAGACCAGCCCGACGGCCTCGCTCCTGAACCGCCTGTGCGCCGTCTACGGGCGGACCATGTCCCAGCTGCTCAGCGAGGTCGAGGCGGAACCGGAGGCCGTGGTCCGCTCCGCAGGCCAGCCCGTCTGGCAGGACCGGACGTCCGGCTTCGTCCGGCGGTCCGTCTCACCCCCGCACCCCGCCCTGCGCGGCGAACTGGTCGAGGCCCGCCTCTCACCCGGCACCGACATCGCCTACGACCGCCCGCCCGTGGCCGGGCTGGAGCAGCACATCTGGATCCTGGAGGGGGCTCTCGACGTGACCGAGCAGAACACCGAACACCACCTCGCCACCGGGGACTGCCTGCGGATGCGGGTGTGGGGCCCGACCCGGTTCCGGTGCGCCGCTCCCGAGGGCGTCCGGTACCTGCTGGCGGTGGTGCGGCCGTGATCCGACTGGATGCCGGTCAACTGCTGCACCATGCGTCGGGGTTGGGAGATCTGCTGTCCGGCACGGTGAACGGCGGAGCCTCGATCGGCTTCCTCGCCCCGCTCAGCCGCGCGGACGCCCTGGCCTGGTGGGAGGAGCGGGCCGCGGACGTCGGGGCGGGCAGGCTCGACGTCTGGGCGGCGCTCGACGGGGACGGGGTGCTCGGCACCGTGAGCCTGGCATTCCCCGGCAAGGCCAACAGCCGTCACCGCGCCGAACTCGTGAAACTGATGGTGCACCCGGACGCCCGTGGGCGCGGCCTCGGCCGCGGGCTCCTGACCACGGCGGAGGAGGCCGCCGCGGCGGCCGGCGTCACCCTCCTGCACCTGGACACCGAGACCGGCAGCCCCGCCGAGCATCTGTACCGGTCCGCCGGCTGGACCCCGGTCGGCGCGATCCCCGACTACGCCGCGGACCCGGGCGGCGTGCTGCGCCCGACGACGATCTACTACAAGCACGTACCGGCAACCGCTCTCACCAGGTGATGGTCAGTGGGAGCCGATACCGTGCCTGCCATGCCGGATGCCGAAGACGTACGACGGATTGCCCTGTCCCTGCCGGACACGACGGAGAAGATCGCCTGGAGCATGCCCACGTTCCGGGTCGCGGGCAAGATGTTCGCCACGCTGCCGGAGGACGAGACCTCCATCGCCGTGCGCTGCCCCAAGGAGGAGCGCAACGAACTGGTGCTCGCCGAGCCGGGGAAGTTCTGGATCGCCGACCACGAGTCCCAGTTCGCCTGGGTGCGGGCCCGGCTCCGCGCCATCGAGGACGAAGCCGAGCTGCGGGACATCCTCGCCGACTCCTGGCGTCAGGCGGCCCCGACCCGGCTCCTGGAGGCTCACCCCCGGCTCGGCCTGCCGGCGGAGTGACCTCCTCCCGGTCTCACGCCGGGACCGCCGCCCCGACGAAGCTCCCGATGCGCTCCCGCAGCGACCGGGCGTCGAGACCGTGGGCGGCGACGTGCTCCTCCACCTGCCCGTACCGCCGCAGTTCGCGACGGCCCACGCCCAGCCCGAGGACCCGGTGCGGCACATCCGCCAGCGCGTCGTTCGCGGCGGCCGTCGAGGTGCCCGCCCGGTAGGGCTCGACCAGGACGACGTCCGTCCCGGCCGCCTCGGTGGCGCGGCGCAGGGCGGCCCCGTCGAAGGGACGGACGGTCGTCGCGTACAGGACGGTGACGTCCAGCCCCTCGGTGGCAGCGAGGACGGCGTCGAGCATCGGCCCGACGGCGACCACGACACCGGAGCGCCCCTCACGGACGGTGAGGAAACGCTCCCCGTCGACCGGCAGGGCCCGGCCGTTGGACTGCACGGACAGCCTGACGTACACCTTGTCGTCACTCGCGGCGACCGCGTGCCGCAGCAGCGTCTCGGCCTCGTCCGGGTGCCCCGGCACATGCACGGTCCAGCCGTCCAGGGTGTCGAGCAGGGCCACATCGCCCGGCGCCATGTGGGTGTAGCCCCCGGCCGGCCAGTCGAAGGAGGCGGCGGCGCTCACCAGCACCGCGCCCGCGTCCTGGTGCCCGAGGTCCAGCTTGACCTGCTCGAAGGGCCGCTCGACGAGGAAGCTGGCGAAGGTGTGCACCACGGGCCGCAGCCCGGTCAGCGCCAGTCCCGCGGCCGCCCCGACCAGGAGCTGCTCGCGGATGCCGACGTCGACGACCCGGCCGGGATGGCGGCGGGCGGCCCCCGCGAAGCCGTCCGTGCCGATCGCGGCGAGGACCACGGCGACCCGGGAATCCTCGTCGAGGAGCCGGGAGACGACGGGGGCGAAACGGTCACGCATGGTGTCCATGGGGAGGAAGTTCCTTTCGGTGCGGGGATCAGGCGGACTTCGGCTCGACCCGGGCCACGACCACGTGCGGGCGGCCCGGGTGCGGCGCGGTGAAGGCGGCGTACAGGGCGTCGTGGTCACGGCCGTCGACGGTCAGCGCGGACCAGCCCGCCGCCTCGAAACGGGCGGCGATCCCGCCGGGCCGCGCGTAAGTGGCGGAGGCGTTGTCGACGACGACGGTGTGCAGCCGGTCGAGCCCGGCGGGCCCGGCGAAGGCGATCGCCTCGTGGTTGCTGCCCTCGTCCAGCTCGGCGTCACCGACCAGCGTCCACACCCGCGGCTCGTCTAGCCCCTGCGCGCGCAGTCCCAGCGCCGTGCCGACGGCGATCGGCAGCCCGTGCCCCAGGGATCCGCTGCCGATCTCGGCCCCCGGCACGAGCGTCCGGTCGGGGTGGTGGCCCAGCGGGGAGTCGTACGAGCCGAAGCCGGGCAGCCACTCCACCGGCAGGAATCCCTTGGCGGCCAGGACGGCGTAGTACGCCATCGGCCCGTGCCCCTTCGACAGCAGGAACCGGTCCCGCCCCGGGTCGTCCCGGCCCTCCGGGCTCACCCGCAGCACCCGGTCGTAGAGCACCCACAGCACGTCCAGCGTGGACGTCGCGGCCGGGCCGTGCTTCTCGTCGCCGGTCATCAGGCTCATCAGGCCCGGCAGATCGGCGTAGGTGTACGTGTGTGTCAGCGTCGCGTCGGTCATGACGACGAGCGTGCAACCTCAACCAACCTTGAGGTCAAGCAACGTCGTCCCGGAAACGGATGCGCGATCACCGGCGCGAGTGCGGTATTGTTTCCCTGCGCGTTCGGCCGGGGGAATCCCCAGGTCAGACGGGCAACGGGACGTGGCGCAGCTTGGTAGCGCACTTGACTGGGGGTCAAGGGGTCGCAGGTTCAAATCCTGTCGTCCCGACTGTTTGGCAGTGAGCCTGAGGCCGTATCGGATTCCACGGATACGGCCTCTTGATCATTTCTGAACAGGTCCTGACCAGCGCACGGGCCTGCGCCCTGTCCGGCCGCGAAGATCGACACGGCGAGGGCGCAGGGCGCGGCTCCTGCGAGCCCGTCGATCCGGCTCAGCTCGCTGCGCAGGCGCACGTGCAACTCGGGCAGGTGTGCCTGCCCCGGGGACGGTTCCTGCTCTGCAGCCATCGCGTACGCCTCCCGGCCGGAGGTCGGTCACGTGATTGAGCGTAGGCCTCAGATCACACAGCCCGCATGCGCCAGCGCCTGCTTCAGCAGCACCCCGTGCCCGCCCGGCATCTCGCTCTGCACCGCCTGCGAGACGGCCTCCTGCGGGCTGAACCACACCAGGTCGAGGGCGTCCTGCCGGGGTCGGCAGTCACCCGTCACCGGCACGATGTAGGCGAGGGACACCGCGTGCTGGCGCGGGTCGTGGTACGGCGTGATGCCCTGCGTCGGGAAGTACTCCGCGACGGTGAACGGCTGGAGCGACGCCGGGACCCGGGGCAGCGCGACCGGGCCGAGGTCCTTCTCCAGATGACGCAGGAGGGCGTCGCGGACGCGTTCGTGGTGCAGCACGCGGCCGGAGACCAGCGTCCGGCTGACCGTACCGTCGGGTCCGATGCGCAGCAGCAGGCCGACGCTGGTGACTTCGCCGCTGTCGTCGACGCGGACCGGGACGGCCTCGACGTACAGGATCGGCATGCGGGCGCGTGTCATCTCCAGTTCGTCGGAGGACAGCCAGCCGGGCGTGGTTTCGGTCATGTCAGACATTGCTTGATCATACTTTCAGCCGTTCGGACTTCCTGGGTAGCCGCTCGTGGAGAACTGTGACCGGCCCCACGCCTGTTCAATCGTCCTCCGGCCCGTCGGACCGCAGCCGGTAGACCCGCAGGGCGTTGTCCCGCCCGGTCCACCGCGCGATCCGCAGCGCGTCGGGCAGGGCCAGTTCGTCGGCGTCCACCCGCTCCTGCAGCAGCCCGGCGAGGCCCTGCCGGAAGGCGAGCGCCCCGAGGTGGTGGAACTCCGGCACACCGTAGGCGTCGGAGCTGTACAGGAGTTTGCGGAACGGTGTGATCTCCAGGGCTTCCGCGAGGACCGCACCGGCCCGGGCGGGGCCGACGTAATGGAGGGTGAGGCCGACGTCGAGGTACACGTGCTCGAAGACCGCCGCCAGGTAGGCGGCCTGCCGCTGGTAGGGCCAGCAGTGCAGGAGCAGGACGGGGATCGTCCCGGCGGTGAGGCGCAGCCAGTCCGTGAGCAGGGCGGGGTCGGCGCGGTGCAGCCGGATGTCGTTGTCGCCGAAACCGGTGTGCAGCTGGAGCGGCAGCCCGAGGTCGACGGCGGTCCACAGCAGGTGCCGTACGAGGACCGGGTCGTCGAGACGTCCGCCCCTGACGAGCCAGTGCCGGGCCGCCCCGGCGACCTCCGCGTCCGAGGGGCGGGCCGGGTCCAGACCGAAGCCGGTGCGGTAGGCCGCCACCGACTTCACGGCCACCACGCCGGGCCGCCGCACGGCGTCCAGCGCGGCCGCGCGGAAGGCGTCCGCGTACGCGTCCGGTTCGGCTCCGGCGGCCCGCACCGACTCCGCGACGCCCTCCAGCCGTACGACCTCGTACGCGGTCCCGCGCGCCGCCTCGGCGATGTCCCCCGGCGTGGTGATGCGCTCGGGGGCGTAGCCGGTGTCGACGCAGAAGACGTCCGTGCCCGCGGCGCGCAGGAAGCGGCGCTGCACCTCGCGCCATCCGAGGTCCGAGCGGCGGGCGAGGTACTCCCCGGCGGGCGCGTGCCGGGGCAGGCCGAGCAGGGGAGCGCAGTGGCGGCGCACGGCCACGCCCACGGGGCTGTCGAAGGGCGAGATGCCCGGCCACGCCTCGCCCTCCGTGATGAGGGACTCGAACGCCTCCCGGCCGAGGTCGGCCGTCACGGTGCCGTGGCAGTGGTGGTCGACCAGCCGCACGGAGTCGAGCGCCTCCCGGACCGCGCTCACGTCAGTACTTCCAGCGGTACGCCGCCGCCACCCGGTCGTCGTCCAGCCCGGCGACGGACGCCGCCTCGCCCCGCCGTACGGCGATCACCGCGTCGGCCAGGACCGGGCCGAGGGCCGCCCGCAGCACGCCGTCCGCGCGGAACTCCTCGACGGCCCGCTCCAGCGAGTCGGGCAGGCGCCGCACACCACGGGCGGCCGCCTCCGCCTCGCCCAGGCCGGCCGGATCGCCGGTGATCTCGTCCGGCAGGGCGGCGGACGCCGTCAGGCCGTCCAGCCCGGCGGCGATCAGGGAGCCGATCGCGAGGTAAGGGTTGGCGGCCAGGTCGACGGGCTTGATCTCCAGGTTGGCCGCCTGGTCGCGCAGGCCCGCGGTGCCGGTGACGACACGCAGCGCGGTCTCCCGGGTCTCGCGGCCCCAGGCCGTGAACACCCCGGCCCACTGGGAGGGCCTGAGCCGCAGGTAGCTGGCGGGACTCGGGGCGGTGACGGCCGTGAGAGCGGGCAGGTGGGCGAGGATGCCGGCCGTGAGCGACTCCGCCTCGGCCGTCATGCCGTACCGGCCCTCGCCCCCGGCGTGCAGACTGGCCCCGTCACGCCAGGCGGACAGGTGGACGTGCCCGCCGTTTCCGACGCCCTGGCCCACGACGGCCGGGGCGAAGGAGACCCGCAGCCCGTGCCGCTGGGCCACCGCCCGGACGGTCTGCCGGACGAGCACGCTGCGGTCGGCCGCCGCCACCGGATCGACCGCACCCACCGAGATCTCGAACTGCCCGGCCGCGTACTCGGGATGGACCTGCTCGACGTCGATGCCCTGGGCCGCGCACGCGGCCAGCACGTCGGCGGTGTAGTCACCGAGCTCGACCTGCCGGGCCGCACCGTACGCCGGGCCGGTCGTCGCGGGCACGAACGTGTCGCCGGGGGCGTCGCCCCGGGCCACGGTCCACTCGACCTCGATGGCGGCCCTGAAGGTGAGGCCGTGCCGCCCGGCCGCCTCGGCGACCGTCCGGCGCAGGAACGTGCGGGCGCAGCCGGGATGCCGCTCCCCGTCCTGCGTGACACGGTCCACCGGCGCCCAGGCCCAGCCGGGCTGCCCGGCCAGGACGACGAGCTGGTCCAGGTCCGGGTAGAGGCGCAGATCGCCGTCGGGGGAGCCGAGGACGTCGGTGGTGACGATGGAGTCGTTCGCCAGGAACGTGTCGAACACCGGCGACATGCCGACGCCCCAGGCCGCCGCGGCGGCGAGCCGGGCCGTCGGGACGGTCTTCACCCGGCCGATGCCCGCGGTGTCGATGTAGGCCAGCACCACGCCGTGCACGCCCCGGCCGGCGAGCTCGCCGCTCAGCGCGGTGGCCCGCTCGACATCGCCGGGACGGCCGCCGGGCACGGGATCGGCCAGGGTGGTCATGCGTCCTCCGGTTCTTCTCCGGCGAAGGCGGCGTCGTCAGGGCTTCACGGCCACCGCGCCGTACTGCGGTACCAGCAGGGCCGATCTGGGCTCGGCACGCCACTGCCCGCACGACACCATGCCCGGTTCGAGCACCTCAAGACCCTCGAAGAACGCGGCGATGTCCGCGCCGCTGCGGGCGGTGATCGGGGGAGTGGCGTTCTCGTTCCAGAACTTCATGGCCGGGATCTGGCCCGCGCCGCCGAGCTCGTCGTCGAAGGTGGGGTGGGTGAGGACCAGGAAGCTGCCGGACGGCACCGCGGCCATCACCCGGCGCACGATGTCCCGGGCCTTCTCGACGTCGAGGACGAAGTTGAGGATGCCCAGCATCATCACGGCGACGGGCCGCGTGAAGTCGAGGGTGTCCCCCGCTCGTTCGATGATGGCGTCCGGGTCGTGCACATCGGCGTCGATATAGGCGGTCACGCCGTCCTGGGTGCCGGTGAGCAGGGTGCGGGCGTGCACCAGCACGATGGGGTCGTTGTCGACGTAGACGATGCGGGAGTCGGGTGCGAGCCGCTGGGCGATCTCGTGGGTGTTGTCCGCCGTCGGCAGTCCCGTGCCGATGTCGAGGAACTGCCGCACGCCGCGCTCACCGGCGAGGAACGACACGGCCCGGCCCAGGAAGTCCCGGTCCGCCCGGGCGATGTCCCGGATGATCGGGAACATGCCGGCGACGTGCTCGCCGACCTGCTGGTCGACCTCGTAGTTGTCCTTGCCGCCGATCCAGTAGTTCCACACGCGCGCGTTGTGCGCCACACCGGTGTTCAGCCTCGCCGACCCTCCCGAAGGGGTGTGGCCATCACTCACGACTCGTCCTCTCCTCGCACGCCCGACCGGAAACGGTCATCGCCGCCATTGTGCCGCTCCGATGATCACGCTGTCCCGGGAATCGGCGGAGCGGGCACGGCGGTCGGCGCCGGTCGGCTCGCAGGGAGTCGGTTGCCGTGCCGGACGGCTCAGTCGGGGCTCGGGGCGGGTGACTTCCCGGCCAGGACGTCCTTGAGCCGCTGGGTGCCCTGCTGCACGGCCTGCTGCGTGGAGTCGTTCTCGTCCCCGTCGAGCCCGCCCGCCGTGACGGTGATCGCGTCGTCCCCGACGCGCACGGCGGCGACGTCCAGGGTCAGCGTCGCGTCGTCGCCGCCCGCGGAGCCCTGCACCGTCACGCGCAGCCCCCGACGGGCGTCGCCGACCTTGGGCAGGGAGATCTCGATGACCTGGACGGTGCGCTTCTCCCCGCCGTCGGTCACGGTGAACTGGTCGCACTTCTCCGGCAGGGTGCCCAGCCAGTCCAGGGAGTCCTGCAGGGCGGTCCGGTCGTAGGCGGCCACCTGGTACAGCAGGCGGGAGTCGCCCTGCTGGAAGCCGCGCAGCTCGGACGCGCCGGACGGCCTGCCCAGCAGATCGTCGTCGAACAGCGAGTCCAGGAGGCGCTGGCAGTCGGAGGCCTGGGCCTTGGCGGTGAGGAAGTCGGAGACGTCGACGGTGCCGATGAGCAGGCTGTCGTGCCAGTTCTCCGCCTCCGTGTCCTTCACCTGCGTCCAGTCGTCCTCGATGTCCGCCTCGGTGATCAGCGCGGTCCGGGCGCCGTCCTTGGAGAGCGTGGCGGTGGGGGAGGGGGTCTGCCGCTTCCCCGCGACCTGTGACGCGGTGACGCCCTGGACGCGCGAACCGTCCGTGCCGCCGTCGTCCGAGCAGGCGGAGGTGCACAGCAGCGTGCCTGCCGCCAGGGCGGGGGAGAGAACGCGGACGAGCCGGGACGGACGACGGGTCATCGGGAGTGCCTCCTGAGAACGTGACGCGTGCCCCCAGCGCACCACCGGCGCCGAGCGCCCACCACCGGCGCCGGACCGACCGGGTGAGCGCCGACGGCCACGTTCCGGGCCGGGCGTGCCCGTTCTGCCAGGCCCGGGCCTCACGGAACGGGTGACGGCACTGGGCGGCGACCTGCGCGCGGGGCCGCGTACGGGCGGGGGAGCGGGGTGGCAGGTGCGGGCGGTGTTCCCCGCGGGGAAGCAGGGACGGCTCGACTCCTGGCGTCAGGACCTCCACACGCTGTTCAATGAGGCTGCACAGGCTGCGCACATCGCCCGAGCAGAGGAGCCGCCCGTGTCCCCCGCCGTCGTGCCGCCCGTCGGCGCCCGCATCCGGCAGGCGCGTCAGGAGCGCGGTACGAGCCTGCGCGCGCTGGCCCGGGAGGTCGGTGTGTCGCCGAGTCTCGTGTCGCAGATCGAGACCGGCAAGAGCCAGCCGTCGGTCAGCACGCTGTACGCGATCACGACGGCCCTCGGCATCTCCGTCGAGTCCCTCTTCGACATCCGGGAGAGCGCCGTGGCGTCCGCGCCCGGGGCGTCACCGGGCACCGTGCCACATGCCCTCGCCGCCCTCGCCGCCGATCCGGGGCGGCGGATCGGGCCGCTGGTCGGCGCGGGCGCGCGCGAGACGCTGGAGCTCGACTCGGGGGTCGTGTGGGAGCGGCTCGGGCGGGTGCCGGGCGCGGAGACCGACTTCCTGCTGGTGACGTACCGGCCCGGCGGCTCCTCCTCCGGCTCCGGCGCGCTGATGCGGCACCCCGGCACCGAGTACGGCTACCTGACCTCCGGCGAGCTGGTCCTCACCCTCGGATTCGAGGAGTACACGCTGCGGCCGGGCGACTCCGTCTGCTTCGAGTCGACGACACCCCACCGCTACCGCAACGATGGAGAGGTACCGGCGGTGGGCGTCTGGTTCGTGTCCGGCGATGTTCAGTGACGCTTGACACCCATCGCGCACGGGCGTTCACTCCGGAGTGGGGGTGGTCGCCATGGCGATCCGCACATACGGCCCCAACGCCGTCGACTGGGAAGAGCGCATCGACCTGGACCGGCTGCGCGGGCAGCGGCTGGCCCGGCTGCATGAGTCCCTGAACCGCTCCGAGCTGGGCGCGGTGCTCAGCTTCGACTTCGCCAACATCCGCTACATGACGGCCACGCACATCGGCACCTGGGCAATCGACAAGCTGATCCGCTTCGCCCTGCTGGTGCGCGACGGCGAACCGGTCGTCTGGGACTTCGGCTCCGCCGCCCGCCACCACCAGCTGTACAACCCGTGGCTCGACTACAGCGACGGCAAGGGCGGCCCGCCCACCGGTGCCCGGGCCGGCATCTCCACCCTGCGCGGCGCCTTCCACCCGGGCGCCGGGATCGCCGAGGACGTGGCCGCCAAGATCGCCGCCGAACTGCGCGACCACGGGCTCGCCGGCGAACCCCTCGGTGTCGACGTCGCCGAGATGCCGGTCCTCGCCGCGCTGCGCGCCGAGGGCATCGACGTCGTCGACGGGCAGCAGGTCTTCCTGGAGGCCCGCCGCATCAAGACCGGCGACGAGATCGCCCTGCTCACCCAGGCCTGCGCCATGGTCGACGCGGCGTACGAGGAGCTGTACGGGTACCTGCGTCCGGGCGTGCGCGAGAACGAGTGCGTCGGCGTGGTCAGCAAGGTGCTCTACGACCTCGGCAGCGAGTACGTCGAGGGCGTCAACGCCATCTCGGGCGAGCGCTGTTCACCGCATCCGCACGTCTACAGCGACCGGCTGATCCGCCCGGGCGACCCGGCGTTCTTCGACATCCTGCACAGCCACCTCGGCTACCGCACCTGCTATTACCGCACGTTCGCCGTGGGCAGCGCCTCGCGGGCGCAGCGGGACGCGTACGTGCGCTGCCGGGAGTACATGGACGAAGCGATCGCGCTCGTCCGGCCCGGTGCGACCACCGCCGACATCGTTCAAGTGTGGCCGCGTGCCGAGGAGTTCGGTTTCGCCGACGAGACCGCCGCCTTCGCCCTCCAGTACGGCCACGGCGTCGGCCTGTCGATCTGGGAGAAGCCGGTCTTCAGCCGTCTGGTCTCCCTCGACCACCCCGAAGTGCTGGAAGAGGGCATGGTGTTCGCCCTGGAGACGTACTGGCCGGCCGCCGACGGCTGGTCCGCCGCCCGGATCGAGGAGGAACTGGTCGTCACCGCCGGCGGCTGCGAGGTCATCACCAAGTTCCCCGCCGAGGAACTGCTGGTGGCCGGGCGCAAGTACTGGACGGTGGGCGGCGAGCTGAACACCCGGCGCGAGGCGCAGTCCCACCTCAACACCGGGGACCGCGCGCGGGCGGACACGGGGGAGCGATCACACGCGCACACCACGGACCGTCCGCGGACGACCGGCCGGGACCGCTGATGGACGCCACCGCGCTCCTCGACCGGTACGAGCGGATGAACGTCATCCGCCGGACGGAGAAGGCCGCCCACGATCTGTTCCTGCGGGGGCTGGTGAAGGGCACCACGCACCTGGCCGCCGGGCAGGAGGCGATCGCCGTGGGGGCGAGCGCCGCCCTGCGCCCGGACGACTACGTGTTCGCCACCTATAGGGGCCACCACCATGCCCTCGCCCGGGGCGCCACCCCCGAGGAGTGCCTCGCCGAGCTGATGAGCCGCGCCACCGGTCTGTGCCGGGCCAAGGGCGGCTCCATGCACCTGACCAAGGCGGTCACCGGCATGCTCGGCTCCTACGCCATCGTCGGCGCCCACCTCCCGATGGCGGTGGGCGCGGCCTGGTCGGCCCGGCTGCGCGGCACCGAGCAGCTCGCGGTCGCCTTCTTCGGCGACGGCGCGACCAACATCGGCGCCTTCCACGAGTCGCTCAACCTGGCCGCCGTGTGGAAACTGCCGGTGCTGTTCGTGTGCGAGAACAACCTGTACATGGAGTACACGCCGATCGCCGACGTCACGGCCGTGCCCCGCCCCGCCGCCGACCGGGCCCCCGCCCACGGCGTCCCGGGCGAGACGGTCGACGGCAACGACGTGGTGGCGGTCGAGGAGGCGGTGGAGCGGCTCGCGCGGCGGGCCCGGGCCGGAGACGGGCCCGCCGTGCTGGAGGCCGAGACCTACCGGCACTACGGCCACAGCCGCGCCGACCCGGCGTCCTACCGCCCGGCCGAGGAGGTCGAACGGTGGCTGAAGCACGACCCGCTGGACCTCGCGCGGGGGCGCCTGGCCGAGCTGGGCGTGGACGAGGAGACGCTCGCCGGGGCCGACGAACGGGCCCGGGACGTCGTGGAGCGTGCCGTGGAGGCGGCGAAGGCCGCGCCGCCGCCGGATCCGCGTGAGGCGCTGACCGACGTGTGGGCGGACGGGGGTGCCGCATGGCGGACGTGATCACCTACCGGGACGCGGTCGCCGAGGGCATCGCCCGCGAGATGCGGCGGGACGCCTCGGTGGTGTGCCTCGGGGAGGACATCGCCGCGGCCGGCGGGGTGTTCAAGACCACCACGGGCCTGCTGGAGGAGTTCGGACCCGGGCGGGTGTGGGACACGCCCATCTCCGAACAGGCCATCGTGGGCGCGGCGATGGGCGCCGCCATGACCGGGATGCGGCCCGTCGCGGAGATCATGTTCTCCGACTTCCTGGCCTGCTGCTGGGACTACCTCGCCAACGAGATCCCCAAGGTCCGCTACATGACCGGCGGCCAGGTGACCGTGCCCCTCGTCGTGCGCACCGCCAACGGCGGCGGGCTCGGTTTCGGCGCCCAGCACTCCCAGGCCACCGAGAACTGGGCCCTGACCGTCCCCGGGCTGAAGATCGCGGCGCCGGCGACACCGGCCGACGTCATCGGCATGCTGGCGGCGGCGATCCGCAGCGACGACCCGGTGGTCTTCTTCGAGCACAAGGCACTGCTCGCGACCAAGGGGCCGCCGCCTCCGCCGGATCACGTCGTCGAGCTCGGCCGGGCCGTGGTCGTCCGCGAGGGCGCCGATGTCACGCTCGTCGCGCTCGCCTCGACGGTTCCCCTGGCGCTGAAGGCCGCCGACGTCCTGTCCGGGGAGGGCATCGAGGCCGAGGTGGTCGACCTGCGCTGCTTGATCCCGCTGGACGCCGCGACCGTCCTCGCCTCGGTGGGCAAGACCTCGCGGCTCGTCACCGTCGAGGAGAACCCGTACCAGGGCGGCTGGGGCGCCACCGTCGTCTCGGTCGTCGCCGACGAGGGATTCGCCCTGCTGGACGCGCCGGTGCGGCGGGTGGCGGGGGAGTGCGTCCCGCTGCCGTTCGCCGACGCGCTGGAGGAGCAGGTCGTCCCCACCGTCGACAAGGTCGTCACGGAGGTCCGCAGGCTCGCCGCGTACTGAGCCGCACACCCGCCACCGAACACCCCATGGGAGGAAGCGCGATGACCACCAGGACACTGCTTCGCTCCGGTCACGTGATCTCGATGGACCCGGACATCGGGGACCTTCCCCAGGGGGACGTCCTCGTCGAGGACGGCAGGATCGCGGCCGTCGAGCCCGAGATCAGCGCCGACGCCGAGGTCCTCGACATGACCGGCCACATCGTGATCCCCGGCTTCGTCGACACCCACCGCCACACCTGGGAGGCCCCCATCCGGGGCGTCGCCCCCGACGCCACCCTCGACGACTACTTCGTCGACATCCTCGACACCTTTGCACCGCTGTACACCCCCGAGGACGTGTACGCCGGCAACCTCGCGGGCGCCCTGGAGTGCCTCAACGCCGGCATCACCACGCTCGTCGACTGGTCGCACATCAACAACACCCCCGAGCACCCGGACGCCGCGGTCCAGGGCCTGAAGGACTCCGGCATCCGGGCGCGGTACGCGTACGGCAGCGCCAACACCTCCCTCGCCGACTACTGGTTCGAGAGCAGGATCACGATCCCGGCGGACGACGTACGGCGGATCCGGTCGACGCACTTCGCGTCCGACGACGGCCTGCTCACCATGGGCCTCGCCACCCGCGGCCCCGGCTTCTGCGTCGACGAGGTCGTCACCGCCGAGTGGGCCATGGCGCGCGAACTAGGCCTGCCCATCACCGTGCACGTGGCCATGGGGCGCCTCGCCGGCCGCTTCGGCATGGTCAGGCAGCTGCACGGCCTGGGGCTGCTCGGCCCGGACACCACCTACGTCCACTGCTGCTACCTCAGCGAGGAGGAGTGGCGGATGGTCGCCGACAGCGGCGGCACGGTGTCGGTCGCGCCGCAGGTGGAGCTCCAGATGGGGCACGGCTGGCCGCCCGTGATGCAGGCCATCGAGCACGGGCTGCGGCCCTCGCTCAGCATCGACGTCGTCACCACCGTGCCCGGCGACATGTTCACCCAGATCCGCGCGGCCTTCGGCGCCGAACGCGCACGCGTCAACGCCGACTGCTGGCAGGCCAACATGCCCGTGCCCAGCACCATGCTGACGGCACGTCAGATGCTGGAGATCGCCACCGTGAACGGCGCCCACGTCGCCGGCCTCGAGGACCGCACCGGCTCCCTGACCCCCGGCAAGCGCGCCGACATCGTCGCGATCGACGCCACCGCCCCGAACGTCGCCCCCGTGCACGACGCGGCGGCCGCGGTGACGCTGTGCGCCGACGTCTCCAACGTGGACACCGTCCTCGTCGACGGCGTGATCCACAAGCGCGACGGCCGGCTCCTCGGTGACACCGCCCGCGCCCTGCGGCTCGTCGGCGAGTCCCGCGACCGGCTCCTGGCGGCGAAGGAGGCCAAGGGGGCGAAGGCACCGGCATGACGAATCACCTGGTGCGTCACGCCGCCGGCCTGCCCGAGCCGCCCTATGACGGCCACGGTCACCGGCGCCGGACGCTGGTCGGCGAGGAGGACGGCAGCGTCCACACCGGCTTCGGCGTGTGCGAACTGCTCCCGGACGGCCGGGTGCCCGCCCACGTGCACTCGTACGAGGAGACCTTCCACCTCCTCGACGGAGCCGTGATCCTCGACCTGCCCGATGGCTCGTACCTGCTGGAGGCGGGCGACTACGGCCTGCTGCCGACCGGCGTTCCGCACGCCTGGCGCGGGGCCGGGGACACCGGGGGCCGCTGGGCCGACATGCTGGCCCCGGTGCCGCGCGCCCGCTACGGACACGACACCCAGGCCGTCCCGGACCTGCCCGCGCGCGAGCCGGCCCGGGTCGATGTCCGCGACCCGCGCACCCGCCTCTTCGGCCACTTCGAGCCCGGCCAGATGGATCCCGGCAAGCAGTCCCAGGACCTGCTGGCCGCGACGGCGAGCATGCGGACCGCGCTGCTGGTCTACAGCGGGATCACGGTGAAGATGATGATCGACGGCGATCTGGGCGCGGTCGCCTCGACCATGTTCATGGTGCAGTACGCGTCCGACGGGGTCATCGGAACCCACGACCATCCCTTCGAGGAGACCTATCTGATCCTCGAGGGCGTCGCCGAGGCCACCCTGGACGGCGAGCGGTACCGGCTGGAGCCCGGCGATCTGGCCTGGGCGGGCGCCGGGTGTGTGCACGGTTTCGGCAACGCGGGGCAGGGGCCGCTGCGCTGGCTGGAGACACAGGCGCCGCAACCGCCGTCACGGCACTCGTACCGGTTCACGCGGGACTGGGACTATCTGCGCGCGGCACTGGAGGAGAAATCATGAGCAGTGTGCTCGTCGTCGGCGGCACGTCCGGGATCGGGCTGGAGTTCGCCCGGTCGCGGGCGGGGAACGGAGACGACGTCGTCCTCACCAGCCGCGAGACCCAGCGGGCCGAAGCGGTCGCCAAGGAGGTCGGCGCCCGCGGACTCGCCCTGGACCTGGCCCGGCCGCTGGAGATCGCGGCGGCCCTGGCCGGAATGGGGCGCGTCGACCATCTGGTGATCGCGGGCGTCACCCGGGACGACAACAAGGTGACCGACTACGACATCGACGCCGCCCTGCGCCTGGTCACCCTGAAGCTGGTCGGCTACACGGAGGTGGTGCACACGCTGCGCAGCCGGCTGCACGACGACAGCGCCATCGTGCTGTTCGGCGGCCAGGCCAAGGAACGCCCCTACCCGGGCGCGACGACGGTGGCGACGGTCAACGCGGGGGTGCGGGGCCTGATGAACTCCCTGGCCGTCGAACTCGCGCCGGTCCGGGTCAACACCGTGCATCCCGGCATCGTGGGCGACAGCCCCTACTGGCAGGCCAAACCGGAGAAGGTGCTCGCCACGCTGCGCACCGAGACCCCCACCGGACGGCTCGCCGCCATGGCGGACGTGGTGGACGCGGTGGACTTCCTGCTGCGCAACCGGTCGGTCAACGCCGTCGAACTGACGGTGGACGGGGGCTGGTTGCTCGGATGAACGGCCTCGGGACGTAGGTGACGGCGGAGCTGCCGGTCACCCGGCACGCCGCAGCGTGTCCTGTGCGACCTCCTTGTCCACCGCCGCCCGCACCAGCGCGGCGGCGAGGACGGCCGGGTCGGTGTCACCGGCCAGTTCGGTGAGGCGCTCCGGGTCCTTGGGCAGGTCCAGCCGCTCGGCTCCCTGGAGGGCCTTGGCGTCCACGTAGGGAGCCGCCTCCGGCCACAGGCCCTGCACCTCGCGCAGGAAGATGTCGGCACCTGCAGGCCCGAGGCCGGGGAACTCCTGGAGGAGGCGGCGCAGTTCGGCGGCCTTGCCGTCCGCCTCCCGGCGCAGCCGCCGCAGATCGCCGCCCCACCGCTCGTTCAGCAGCTCGGCGGCGTCGCCGAGCTGGGTGGCCGTGCGCTCGTCGTAGCGCCGGTAGCCGCCCCGGCCCAGGGCGTCGACCCGTTCCTGCCAGGAGGCCCGCGCCATACGCCGCGGATCGCGCAGCCCCGCCTCGTGCAGGGCACGGGCGGTGGCCAGCGCGATCGAGCCGCGGATACGGGCACTGAGCAGGTGGGACAGCACCAGCAGCCGGTACAGCGGCTGCGGGGCGTCCTTCAGCCCGATGCCCGCCTCCTCGGCGTACGTCCGGCCGTGCGCGCCGACGAGTTCCCGTACGACGCGCTCCGGGCGGCCCACGTGCCTACCCCTTCAGCGTGTCGTGGCCGACCGTCATCAGCCGGCGCCGGCGCCGGGTGTCCTCGGCCGTCACCTCCGGCTCGGGCGCGTTCTCCAGGTCCACCTGGCTGGTGACCGTGTCCACGACCTTCCGCATCACGCGCAGGTCGTCCTCGGTCAGGTCGGTGCGCCGCTTCTGGAGGATCGCCAGAACGTGCTGCCCGGTGGCCGAGCCCGCCTGGTCCGGCAGCGGCTCGGTGGCCTCGTCGGCGTCGCGGACCCGCAGCCAGGCCGCGAGTTCCTGCGAGGTCATGTTCACCACGCGGTGGAAGTCCTCCCACAGCGCGTCGAGTTCGAGGGCGTCGGTCATCGCCTGCCCCTTCCGTGCGTACGTCGGATACTCCGTGCCGTTGCCGCGGGTCAGCAGGTCAGCGGGGGAAGTTCTCGGCGTCGAACATCCAGCGCTGCTTCTCCAGCTCCGCGGTGATGCCGATCAGCAGGTCCTGGGTCACCGGGTCCGCCTTCTCGGTCGCGTCGATGCGCCGGCGCAGCCGGCCGACCGCGTCCTGCAGCGCCTCCACCATCACCTGCACGGCGTCCGAGTCGCGCACCCAGCCCTCCTTCGGGGCGGGCAGCGTGAAGGCCTTGGCGACGGTCTCGGGCCGGCCGTCCGGCGGAACGCCCAGCGCCGCGGACCGCTCCGCGACGGTGTCGGCGAAGTCCCGTGCCGTCGTGACCACCTCGTCGAGCTGGAGGTGGATGGACCGGAACCGGGGGCCGACGACGTTCCAGTGCGCCTGCTTACCGACCAGCGAGAGCCCGAGCAGATCCACCAGGGTGTCCTGGAGGGCTTCACAGGAGACCTTGCGGGCGTCGTCGGGCAGTGTGCTCCTCACAGCCGTCATAGGGCACTTCTCCTTCTCGCGTCGTTCCTGGTCGTCCGGAGCAGTGCGTCGCGCTCCTCCTCGCCGGTGCCGCCCCACACGCCCGCGGCCTGACCGCTGCTCAGCGCGAAACTCAGGCACTGGTCGGTCACCGGGCAGCGTGCGCAGACCCGCTTGGCGGCGCTCACGTCCCGCAGGGCGGGGCCGGCGGTGCCCACGGGAAAGAACAGCTCGGGGTCCTCGTCCACGCAGGCGGCGCTCCGCAACCACTCCATGAACGCGCGGGTGCCCTGGGCACACTGGTGCAAACGCGTGGTGCGGGGATCGTCCTGCCTGCGAAATGGCCTGTCGGGAACCTCGGAAGGCGCAGAATCTTCACAGGCGGCGGGTCAAGGGGCTATAGTCCGAAACTAGCAGTGCTAATTAATGCGCGTTGATGCGCGGCGTGAGGAGCCTCTCGTGCGTCCCGTCCACTTCGCGGCCGCCCGCCGCACCCCCATCGGCAAGCTGCGCGGATCCCTCTCGGCGATCCGGCCCGACGATCTCGCCGCCGCCGTCGTCCGGGCCCTGGTCACCGGCGTGCCCGCGCTGGACCCCGCCCGGATCGACGACGTCTACTGGGGCGCAGCCAACCAGGCAGGCGAGGACAACCGCAACGTCGCCCGTATGGCCGCGCTGCTCGCCGGGCTCCCCGAATCCGTGCCCGGCGCCACCGTCAACCGCCTCTGCGCCTCGGGCCTGGAGGCCGTGACCACGGCAGCCCGCACCATCGCCGCCGGCGAGGCGGACGTCGTGATCGCGGGCGGCTCCGAGTCGATGAGCCGCGCCCCCTTCGTCCTGCCCCGTCCCGACGACGCCCTGCCGCACCGCATGGAGACCGCCGACACCCGCCTCGGCTGGCGCCTGGTCAACCCGGCGATGCGCGACCTGCACGGCCTGCTGGCCATGGGCGAGACCGCCGAGGAAGTCGCCGCGCGGTACGGCATCCCGCGCGAACGCCAGGACGACTTCGCCCTGCGCAGCCACCAGCGCGCCGCCCTGGCCCGCAAGAACGGCCACTTCGACGACGAGCTCCTCCCGGTGGAGCGCCCCGACGGCGTGGTCGTCGACACCGACGAGTGCGTGCGCGAGGACACCTCGTACGAGAAGCTGGCCCGGCTGAAGCCCGTCTTCCGGGACGGCGGCACGGTCACCGCGGGCAACGCCTCACCGATGAACGACGGCGCCGCCGGCCTCCTCCTCGTCAGCGAGGAGGCCCTGAACGACCTGGGCCTGGAGTCGCTGGGCCGCTACGTCGCCGGCGCCTCCGCCGGTGTCCACCCCGACATCATGGGCATCGGCCCCGTCCCCGCCACCCGCAAGGTGCTCACCCGCGCCGGGTGGAGCGTCGGCGACCTGGAGGAGGCCGAGTTCAACGAGGCCTTCGCCGCCCAGGCCCTGGCCTGTGTCGACCAGCTCGGCATCGACCCCGACCTCGTCAACCCCAGCGGCGGCGCCATCGCGCTGGGCCACCCCCTGGGCTGCTCCGGCGCCCGCATCCTCACGACGCTGCTCCACCGGATGCGGCGCACTGGGGCGGGACGGGGCCTCGCCACGATGTGCGTCGGCGTGGGACAGGGCAGCGCGGTCCTCGTCGAACGGTCCTAGCGGCCCCGGCCCGGCCCACCAGGCGAGACAGCGCTTACGGGCACCGGTTCGTTGCACATAGCATCAGTGTTCGCATGAACACCATGACGCTCTGGCACATCACCGGCTGGGAGTTCGCCGCCCTCGCCTTCGCGGCCCTGCTCGTCGGCTTCTCGAAGACCGCCGTGAGCGGGGCCAACACGGTCAGCCTCGCCGTCTTCGCGGCGGTGCTGCCCGCCCGCGCCTCCACCGGCGTGCTGCTGCCCGTCCTGATCGCCGGAGACCTCCTGGCCGTCGCCACCTACCGGCGCCACGCCCACTGGCCCACGCTGTGGCGGCTGTTCCCGGCGGTCGCCGCGGGTGTCGTCGTCGGCACGGTGTTCCTGGTCTGGGCGGACGACGCGGTCGTACGGACCTCGATCGGCGCGATCCTGCTGCTGATGGCGGCCGTGACGGTGTGGCGCCGGCGCACGGCCGAGAAGGAGGAGGACCCGGAGTCGGTCACCACGCGCTCGGGCCGGATCAAGGCCCGCTCCTACGGTGTCCTCGGCGGCTTCACCACCATGGTCGCCAACGCGGGCGGCCCCGTGATGTCGATGTACCTGCTCTCCGCGGGCTTCCGCAAGCTCGGCTTCCTCGGCACCTCGGCCTTCTTCTTCCTGATCGTCAACGTCTCCAAGCTGCCCTTCAGCGCGGGACTCGGACTGATCGACGGCCGCTCCCTGCTCCTGGACCTGGCGCTCGTGGCGTTCGTGGTGCCCGGCGCGCTGCTGGGCAAGTGGGCCGTGCACCGGATCAACCAGCGGCTGTTCGAACAGCTCGTCATCGCGGCGACCGTCGTGGGCGGTCTGCAACTACTGCTGCGCTGACTCCCGCAGCAGCGCCGGAAGGTCCGCGAAGGAGTCGATCACGTGGTCGGGCGTGCCGTCGGCGTCCCGCAGGGTCTCCGGCTGGAACTTCCCGGTCCGCACGAGCACCCCGGTGACCCCGGCCCGCTGTGCCGCCAGCACGTCGGACTCGACGTCGTCCCCGACCATCACCGCCTCTTGCGCTCCGACGCCCAGCCGGGCGAGTGCCGACGCGAAGAACGCGCGTGACGGCTTGCCGGTGATCTCGGCCTCCACCCGGGCGGCCCGCTCCAGCCCGGCCAGGAACGCCCCGGAATCCAGCCGCAGCCCCTCGTCCGTACGCCAGTACAGGTTGCGGTGCATCGCCACCAGCCGGGCCCCGCGCTGCAGATGCCCGAAGGCCCGGTCGAGCGCCGTGTACCCGAACTCGGGACCGGCCCCGCCGACCAGGACGACATCCGGCACGGTCCCGGTGTCACCCTCCTCGACGACCGTGACTCCGTCGAGGTCCTCCACGATGTCGCCGCTGTTGAGCAGCGCGCACCGGGCACCGGGACAGTGCTCGGCGAGGTACGCGGCGGTGGCGGCGGGCGCGGTCAGGATGTCCCCGGCGGACACCGGGAACCCCGCCTCCGCCAGCGTCCCGGCGATCGACGCCCGGGTGCGGGAGGTGGTGTTGGTGACCAGCAGCACGGCGAAGCCGGCCTCCCGGACCTCCCGCAACGCCTCGACGGCCCCCGGCAACGGCCGCCACGAGACGGTGAGCACCCCGTCGATGTCGATGAGCACGGCACGCACGGACTCCATGGCAGGACGATAACGACCGGGAGCGGTGATCGCCGGTCGCCACCCGCCCCGCCCCGGGCGGAACCCGACCTCGTACGCTCGACCCCGTGTCCCCTCACGTTCTGGTCCTCGGCGGCACGGCCGAGGCCCGTGCCCTGGCCGCCGCCCTGGCCGGGCGCCCCGGTGTCCGCGTCACGACGTCCCTCGCGGGACGTACGGCCAAGCCGGGGGCGCTCGACGGGGAGGTGCGCGTCGGGGGCTTCGGCGGGGCCCGGGGGCTGGCCGGGTGGCTGCGGGAACAGGGTGTGGACGCGCTCGTCGACGCCACGCACCCGTTCGCCGAGTCGATCACGGCCAACGCCGCCCGCGCCGCGGCCGAGACCGGCGTCCCCGCGGTGGTGCTCCGCCGCCCCGGGTGGCGGCCCGGCCCCGGCGACCACTGGCACCCGGTCCCCTCACTGGACGCGGCAGCCGGCCTGCTTCCGCAGCTCGGCCGCCGGGTGCTCCTCACCACCGGGCGCCTCGGCCTGGCCTCCTTCGCCCACCTGACGCGACTCCACTTCGTCGTGCGGTCGGTGGATCCCCCCGGGCCGCCGATGCCGCCCAACACCCGTGTACTGCTCGCCCGCGGCCCGTTCACCGTCCCCGGCGAGACGGCCCTGCTGCGCGAGCACCGCGTCGACGTCCTCGTGACCAAGGACAGCGGCGGAGCGGCGACGGCGGCCAAACTGACCGCGGCCCGGGACCTCGGGCTGCCGGTCGTGGTCGTACGGAGGCCGCCGCTGCCGGACGGAGTGACGGCCGTTCCCGATGTCCAGGGCGTGCTGGAACGGCTGGGGATCGGGTAGGACGCTCACACCGAGCCGGTGGTGAGGGACTTCTCCCGGCCGCGCGACAGCCCATGGCCCAGGTCCACCAGCGGCCGCCTCGCGATCGCGTCGACCGCCACACTCAGGTCGCTGTCCGCGGGTGCCCGGTGACGTGCCCGCCCGTCCCGTCAGTCGCGGGGGTTTCTGCGCAGCAGATACGTGTCCATGATCCAGCCCTTGCGCTCACGGGCCTCGGCCCGCAGCCGCTCGATGCGGGGGGCCGCCTGGGCGATCGGGCCGGAGACGAGGATCTCGTCCGGAGTGCCGATGTAGGCGCCCCAGTAGATGTCGACGTCCTCCTGCGCGTACCGCCGGAAGGTCTGGTGGGCGTCGAGCATGACCACCACGTCGTCCACGCCCTCCGGGAAGCCCTCCGCCAGCCGCCGTCCGGTGGTGATCTGCACCGGCCGGGCCACGCGGTTGAGGCCCGTGCGGTGCCGGGCGACGAGCGCCGAGACACTGCTGATGCCGGGCACGACGTCGTACTCGAACGTCACGGCGCCCCGCTCCAGCACCTCCTCCAGGATCCCCAGCGTGCTGTCGTACAGCGACGGGTCGCCCCACACCAGGAACGCGCCGGTCTGCTCCTCGCCGAGCTCCTCGGCGATGAGCCGCTCGTAGATGTCGGCCCGGGCGCTGCGCCAGTCCCCGACGGCGGGGGAGTAAGCCGTACCGCCGGCGCTGCGGTCCCGCTCGGGGTCGCGCGCCTCGACGACGCGGTACGTCCCCTCGGGCACGTGCGCGTCGAGCATGTCCCGGCGCAGCCCGGTGAGATCCGCCTTCACCTCGCCCTTCTCCAGGATGAAGAACACGTCCGTGCTCCGCAGCGCCCTGACCGCCTGGAGGGTGAGCTGGTCGGGGTCGCCCGCACCGATACCGATGACATGAATCTTTCGCACGGCCCGAGTCTGCCGCACGGAGATCCGGACGGGTACACCGAGGGTCGGCTCGTCGCCCCCGTCAGTGGGCCGGGCGAGCGTCCGTCGCCGCAGCTCAGCGCCCGGCCTCCGGACCCCGCAGCCGGGGCGCCCGGGCCCCCGCGTCCACCGGCCGGCCGGTTCGTTCCACGTCCGCGGCCAGTTCCCGCGCCCACGCGGCCACGCTCCCGACGTCGATTCCGTGCGGCAGGGCCTGCCCGGCCCCGGACACCCAGGCCTCGGCCGCTCCCGCCCCGCGCCGCAAGAGCCGGGCCCCGCCGGTCAGGTTCCCCCGGGCGGCGTGGGTGAGCCCCACGGCGAGCTGGGCGAGCCCGCGCCACAGCTCGCGCTCCCGGTCGGGCCCCGACTTCCACGCGTCCTCGAACACCTCGTGCGCATGGAACGGCTTGCCCTCGTCCAGCAGCCGCTGCGCTTCCGTGACGGTCTCCTTGGGGGTGCGGACGACGCCCTCGGGCTGCCGGGGCACACCGTCCGCGCCGTACGGCAGGGGCCGCCCGAGACCGTCCCTGGGGCGGGCATTGCGCGCCCGCCCCTCACTGTCGCGGTCCCGTGCGTCGCCCGGCCGGTCCGGGTAGGTCTCTCCTGTGCTGCCCATACGCCGATTGTCCCGCGCGGCCCGCTTTCGGCGCGGCCAGGGGTGTGGGGTAAAGTGCTGCTCGCGCGATCACGCGGCTCACCGCGGGTGGCGCGCACCGGGACGTGGCGCAGCTTGGTAGCGCACTTGACTGGGGGTCAAGGGGTCGCAGGTTCAAATCCTGTCGTCCCGACGGTGCGAGAGGTCCCGCAGGCCGATGCCTGCGGGGCCTTTCCGTTGTGCGTACGGGTTGTGCTCACGCCCTTGACCTCAAGAGCACTCCAAGCTGAAGACTCCCCAGCGTGCCCCGACCTCCGGGGCCGCCGGAGGGAGCGACGCCCGTGAAGTACCGCACGATCGGCACGAACCCCACGACCCGCCGCGAGGTGAGTGTCCTCGCGCTCGGCGCGATGCTGTTCGGCTCGGTGACGGACGAGGCGACGTCCTTCGCCCTGCTCGACCGCTACGTCGAAGCCGGCGGGAACTTCATCGACACGTCCGACAACTACGCGTTCTGGGCCGACGGCGGCCAGGGCGGCCAGAGCGAGGAACTCCTCGGCCGCTGGCGGCGCAGCCGCGGCATCGGCGACGAGATCGTCGTCGCGACCAAGCTGGGCGCCCGCCCCCTTGCGCCCGGCACCAGCTATACCGACAACCCCGAGGGCCTGTCCGCGAAGGTGATCCGCGAGTCTGCCGAGCGCAGCCGCGAACGGCTCGGCCTGGAGAAGCTGGACCTGCTGTACGCGCACATAGAGGACCACACCGTCCCGCTCCAGGAGACCGTCGAGGCCTTCGCCGCCCTGGTCGCCGACGGCACCGCCGGACTGCTCGGCGTGAGCAACCACGCCGTCTGGCGCGTGGAGCGGGCCCGGGCCGTCGCCGCCGCAGCCGGACTGCCCGGCTACGAGGTCCTCCAGTACGCCCACACCCACCTGCGCCCCCGCACCGACGTCCCCGACGCCTTGTTCCCGGACGGCAGCCTCGGCCACGCCGGCCCCGACCTGCTCGGCTACCTGAGGGCCGAGCCGGGCCTGACCCTGGTCGCGTACTCGCCGCTGCTGAGGGGCGCCTACACCCGCCCGGAGCGGCTGCCCGCCGACTTCGACCACCCCGGCACCCCGGCCCGGCTGGCGGCCCTGAGCGAGGTGGCGCGGGAGACCGGCGCGACCGTCAACCAGGTCGTGCTCGCCTGGCAGATCGGCGGCGAACTGCCCGTCCTGCCGCTGGCCGGGGTCTCCTCGGTCGCACAGCTGGAGGAGAACCTGATGGCGGTGGACCTGGAGCTGACCCCGGACCAGCGCGCAAGGCTCGACGCGGCGCACTGACACCGTGGGACCGTGGAGGGGAACGGCAACCGGACCTCCCGAAGGAGCACCGGCCATGACCACCCACCCGGCCCACCCCGGCGCCCGCTCGATCAGAACCACCCCGGAAGGCCTCATGTGGGAGCCCAGCGAGCGCTGGGTGCGCGGCCGCAAGGGCGACGTCACCGTCGTCGACAGCCGGCACCCGGTCCTCGTCTGGGAACCCCACCTGCCCGTGCCGCAGTACGTCTTCCCCCGCGAGGACGTCCGCACCGACCTCCTCTGCCCGGCCGAGAGCCCGCCCACGGGCGCCCACACCGGCTCCCGGATCTTCTACGATCTCGACGCCGACGGCGAGGTGCGCCGGAACGCGGCCTGGACGTTCCCCGCCGACGACCTGGCCGGCCACATCGCCTTCGAGTGGTTCCTGCGCACCGACACGGGCCTAGACCACTGGTACGAGGAGGACGAGGAGATCTTCATCCACCCCCGCGACCCGCACAAGCGCGTCGACGCGCTGTCCAGCAGCCGGCACGTGCGGGTCGAGATCGACGGGCAGGTCGTCGCGGACAGCCACGACCCCGTCCTGCTCTTCGAGACCTCCCTGCCCACCCGGTACTACCTCCCCCGCGAGGACGTCCGCCTCGATCTGTTCGACACCACCGACCACCACACCGGATGCCCGTACAAGGGCACCGCCTCGTACTGGTCCTGGCGCGGCGGGGCCGACGTGCCGCCCAACCTCGTGTGGACCTATCCGGAGCCGCTGCCCGCGGTGGCGGCGATCCAGGGTCGCGTCGCCTTCTTCAACGAGGTCGTCGACATCACGCTGGACGGCGAGCGTCTGGAACGCCCGGACACGCCGTTCAGCCGGATGCTGCGGAAGCGGAGCCGTTCGTGAACCTGTCGAGCAGGGCGTCGAGGCCGGCCGCGAGGCCCTCGGGCCCGCCCCGCTCGGCGAGCGCGGCCGCCGTCTCCCGCAGCGTCGGCAGCTCCTTGGCGGACAGCCTGTGCAGTCCGAGGCGGAAGGCCGGGTCGGTCTCGTCCGGGTTGTCCACCATGGGGCGCAGCTCCACGGACACATAGCCGTGCAGCCAGGCCGTGAAGGCGCGGAACACGGCGGAGGCGGTGGCCTCGTCGAATCCGGCCTTCCGCAGCAGCGCGAGCACCCGCTCGTGATCCCGCAGCACCGCGGCGGGCCGCCGGGCCAGTGGAACCGCCAGCAGACGCGTGGCGAGCAGCGGCACCGCCTGGGGGTGCGCGAGGCACACGTCGTAGGTCGCGCGGGCGAACCGATGCAGTCCGGCCCGCCAGTCGGCGTCCTCGCCGGCGTCGGCGGCCAACTGCTCCTCCAGCTCCAGGTACAGCGCCTCGACGAGCCCGTCGAGAAGGGCGTCCTTGCTCGCCGCGTAGCGGTAGAGCGCCATGGCCTCCACGTTGAGCTCGGCACCGAGGCGACGCATGCTCAGGGCGGAGAGGCCCTCGCGGTCGACCAGTGCCAGGGCGGCGCTCAGCACGCGCTCCCGGTTGAGCCTGCCGTAACGCCCGCGGTCGCTGGCGCGTCGAGCCGGGCCAGTCCCTGAGCCGTTCGCCATTCGGGTGCCTCCTCGTCACAGACCCTGTCCGTGGAAAGCGTGCCATCCCTATACGACGTAAACGTAAGCGATCAGAGCCCCGGAGCGCGCATCGTCGGGGCCGGACGGACACGAAAGCCGGCAGGGCGCCGCACAAGATGCACCCCCGAGGGGTGTGAGTGACGATTGATGAGGATCATCCCTGTCGGAGTATGGCAAAGGTGTCTTCCATTGAGCTGCCTGGGCATGAGTTCTCGCCGTGGCTCCCTTCCAAGGCGCAGACCCGTACCACCAGATCGTTGGTCGCCACGTCTGCACCGGATCGGGAACCCGCCGCGCACCCCCCGTGCGAGGCACGGCCACACGTCCGGAGCTCGCCCGCGCGCTATCGGTCCCTTCGGCGGTGCGTCGAACAGCGGAGGCAGAGAGCGGTCCCTCACAGTTCGTCACCGCTCTCTCTCCCACTTCCCGCCTGGGTACTCGGCGCACACGCTCCGGGAATCGTGTGGCGGGGAAGCTCCCGCCGCCCGCGCAGTGACCACACAGACCCTGCGACGCCCGGTGTGCTCCCGTTTCAAAGCACGTCGCGGGCGGCGAGAACCGTCGGCCCCTGTCGAGCCCGCTGAGACCCACCCGGCCGGAACATCCGCCGAGGTGTCCGGAGAGAGTCGGCAACCCGCCGATGTCACCAGCCGTGACGCTCCTCGCGGCGGGACCGACCACGGGCCATCGGGACGTCATGACGAGCCGGGTGACACGGCACAGCCGGACCACCGTTCCATGCGAGACACACCCACGAGTGACAGGAAGGTACGCACCGCCCGCACCATTGTGGTGCTCGGCGTCACCGAGGTCATCGGCAAGCTGTCCATGGTGATCATTTTCATCGGAGCGGCCCGCCTGCTCGGTGTGGCCGACTTCGGTGTCTTCGCCTACGCGCTCGCAGTGGGCGCGCTGGCCACCCTCGTCCCCCTGTGGGGCTATGACACGATCGTGGTGCAGCGGGCCAGCGCCGAGCCCAAGCAGTTGCAGGCACTGCTCGCTCAGCTCATGGTCATGCGAACCATCCTGGTCGTGCTGGTCTTCGCGATCATCTGTGGGGCGCTGGGACTGTCCCGACCGTCTGACACCCGCACGGCCGTGGCGGGGTTGCTCGTCGTCGCCGCCGTCGTGCTCGACACCTACACGGAGGGGTACCGATCCGCCGCGGCGGCCATGCAACGCCAGAACACCATCGCGGTAGTTCACCTGCTGCAGCGCCTGTTGACCGCGGCCTGGGTCTTGACCGCCTTGCTGTTGGACACCGGACTCCTGGGGCTGGCCGTCGCCTATGCCGCCGGAACGGCCGTCGGCCCGGTCGCGGCCATGCTGTTGGTCCGACGTCAGGGGGTACGCGCCGACTGGGGGGCCGTATCGGTCGCGTCACTCGTCCGACTCAATCGCGGGACCTGGATGATCGGCCTCCAGGCCGTCGTAGCGATGGCCCTGTTCAGGCTGGACACACTGTTCGTGGGCTGGCTGGTGGGAAACCGGGCGGTCGGCATCTACGCCGCGGCGTACCGTCTGCTCGAGACGGCTGTGTTCGTCTGCTGGGTGGTCACTCGGGCCGTCTTCCCGTTGATGGCCGCCGATCCCAGGCCACACCGCGTTCGCCGTAACACCGAGCGCGGCATCGGTGTGCTGGCAGCCGTGTTCATCCCGTACATGACGGTGCTGCTGTGCCGGGGACACGATGTGCTGCTGCTGCTCTATGGTGGGCAGTTCGCCGACGCCGGCACGGACATGCTGCGCTGGCTGGCGCCGGCACCGCTGCTGTTCGGTCTTGTCTACCTGGCGACCGACGCCTTGACCGCGGCCGGCCCAACCCTGCGCGTGCTCACCGGGGCGGTGATCGCCCTGACGGTCAACGTATCGCTGAATCTGCTGCTCATCCCTCGCTACGGTGCGACCGCGGCTGCGTTCGTGACGTCGTTCTCGTACGCGGTCGAGGCCGTCGTGCTGATACTCCTCGGGCACACCAGAGTGGGACGACCCCGTCTTAGCCGAACCGTCCTGCCCGCCGTCGTGGCGTCCGGCGCCGCCGTCGGACCCCTGCTGGCCCCCTGGCCGCTCGCACCGGCTCTGCTCACCGCCGCAGTGGTCTACGTGCCCTGCTGGGCGGTCATCGCACGTCGCATCGATCCGGAGCAGGTCCGGGTTCTTCGCGACATGGTCAAGCGGAGGAAAAGCACATGACTCGTCCCCTGCGTGTCAGTGTGGTGGCGCCCCACGGAGTCGTCGGCGGTGCCGAACTCTGGTTGCTCTCCCTGCTGGACGCCACGGACCGGCTCGCGGTGGACGCCGTGCTGCTGGCAGACGGACCGCTGCGCGACGAGTTCGCCCGGCGGGGTGTGCCCTGCACCGTGCGTCCTACGGGCAGATCCGGGACGTCGATCGCCGGTGCGGCGGCCTGGCTGATGCGCCGGCTGCGCGCCGACCGGCCCGACGTGGTCCTGGCGAACGGGGTCAAGGCCGCGACCGTGGCCGCCCCTGCGGCTTGGCTCGCAGGGGTGCGATGCGTCTGGGCCAAGCACGACCACACCCACGACGGCCCACTGATGACACTGCTGGCCCTTCTCTCCGACGGCTGCGTGGCGACCGGAGCCGAACTGGTCCCCGCCTCCCGGCACCCCGCCGCCGTGCTGGTGCCCTTCCCCGCGCCCGGTCGTGCCGCACTGCCCCGCGAGACCGCTCGCCAAGAGCTGCATCGCAGAGGGGTACGGCTAGGCCAGGACGAACTGCTGCTGCTCACCGTGGCGCGCCTTGTCGGATACAAGGGCGTGGATGACGCCATCACGGCACTCGCGCAGCCCGGCACATCGCGATGGCGACTGGCCGTGGTGGGCCCCGAGGATCCTGCCGAGCCGGAAGAGCGCGAGCGACTTGCCAGGCTGGCGGCCACCCTCGACGTCGCCGACCGGGTGGACTTCACCGGCTGGCTCCAGGAGGCATGGCAGTTCATCCCGGCTGCCGACGCGGTCGCCGTACTGACGAAGTGGGCCGGGAGCGGGCCATCGCAGGAGAGCTTCGGTGCCGTGGCGTTGGAGGCGATGCTCGCCGGCGTTCCGGTGATCGCCACTGCGCCCGGTCCCGTCTCGGAGCGGGTGGCACCGCCGGGGGCCGACCCGGCCGGGATCACCGTCGAACCCGCGAGGGCGGATCAGGTCGCGGAGGCGTTGCGGCGGCTGGAGGATCCGGGCATCCGCGCCGCGATGGGGTCCGCCGGCCGCCGAAGCGCCGTCGCCCATCCGGGTCCGGAGCAGAGCGCCGCGCTGCTGGTGCGGACCCTGGCCGAGACCGCCAGACTGACCGGCACAGGACTGGACGGCACCGCTGCGGTCAGCGTGGTCACGACCGTGAAGAACGAGGCAGGGGTGATCGATCAGCTCCTGCAACTCCTGGTGCCCCAACTGACCGTGGACGGGGACGAAATCATCGTCGTCGACGGTGGCTCGACCGATGACACCGCGCGGCGAGTCGAGACCTGGGCCTCACGCGACCCACGCGTGCGCCTGCTGCGCGCCCCGGGCACCGGTATCTCGGCAGGTCGTAACGCAGGAATCCGGGCGGCCCGCAACTCGCTGATCGCCTGCACCGATGCGGGCTGTTATCCCGCCTCGGACTGGCTGGCCCGGCTGCGTGCGGCGGCGGGAGAAGCCGAGAGCGCGAGCCTGCTGACCGGTGTCTACCGCGTGCGCGGTCGGGGACCGGTTGCCCAGGCACTGGCCCTGGTCGGCTACCCGGACCCCGAAGAAGCCCGGCACCCCGGGCCGTGGACCCGTCTGTACTGCCGGTACCTCGGCCGGGAATTCGACGCCACCCTGCCCACCGGCCGCTCTGTGGCCTTCACCCGTGCGGCATGGGAGGACGCCGGTGGATTCCCGGAACACCTCAGAACCGCCGAGGACGTGCTCTTCGGCCGGGCCGTGGTGGCGGCCGGACATCGTGCGGCACTGGTCACCTCCGCCGAGGTGGGCTGGGAGCAGCGGCCGACACTCCGTCAGACGGCGGCGATGTACTTCCATTACGGCGAGGGCAGTGGATGGTCGGCGCATCCCCTCCTGCTGGGCCGCGACACCGCGAGGGCCGTTGCGTACACCGCCGCCCTGGCCGCGGGCCTGCGAGGCTCGACCGCGCGGCGGGTCACCGCCGCCGCGTTCATCGGCTACCTCTCGCTGCCGCTGACCAGGGCCGTGCGCGAGCGGCGCTGGGCTGCCTTGCCGGCCGTCCCCCTGGTCGCTGTCGTACGCGATCTGTCCAAGGCCGCCGGTGCGGCACACGGTCTGGTGGGCCGGATGAGGTCCGTACGGGCACGGGGTGCCGCCCCGGGCACAGGCGGGCCCTCATGATCAGGGAGGGCACCGTGGAGCGCGGGCCCGGCCTGACGCATGCCGCCGCGCTCATGCTCGCCACCGTAGGCGTGTGGATCGCCGGATGGAACGTGTCACCCACACTCGGGCTCGTCCTCCTGGTGCCCGTACTGGTGGCGACAGCCCTCGTCTCCGTCCGCCGCCCGGTGCTGGCCGTGGCCACCGTCCCCCTTCTCCTGGTGGTGGGAAACGTCGGGTTGCCCCTGTCCCTGCCTCTTGTCCGGGGCCAGATTCTGGCCGTCGCGGCGGTCGTCCTGATCGCCAGAATGAAGGGGTACGGGCGGCGAATCGGCTGGTCGCCGGTGATCGCGGCCATGGCGCTGCTGGTCGCGGCCGCGGTTGTGTCCACCCTCTCCGGTGTTGATCCGGCCCGCTCGCTGCGGCATGACGTGGGATACCTGGTCGGGCTGCTCCTGGCAGCAGCGATCGTCGTGGTCACGGTCGACCGCTCGGATCTGCTGCTGCTCGCGTCCGCCGTATGCGTCGGAGGGGCGATCCTGTGCGCCACTGCCCTCACCTCGATCCCCGAGCTGCAGGTGGAGAGCAGGGACGCCTCACTGATTGTCAACCGTCCCGCGGGCGTTTTCGGCCAACCGAACGAGCTGGGCCTGGCCGCCGCGATGACGGTTTGTTTCTGCGTGGCCATGACCGTCGTGGCCCATCGTCAGCGCCAGACCTGGATGACCGCGCTGTTCGCGGTGGCGGCACTGATGGCCGCGGCGGCGCTGGTGGCAAGCCTGTCCCGCGGTGCCTGGATCGGTTGCGCCCTCGGGCTGGTCGTCCTCGCCCTGCTGCTGCGCGAGGCCCGAACGCTGCTGATCAGCTTGGCGACGGTAGCCACGGTCGGCCTGGCGCTGCTGGTGATCGCTCCCCCGTCGCAGAACACCCCCGTCGCAGCCCAACGGCTGCTGTCGATCTTCGGAGGCCAGGGCAATCCCTATGACGAGCGGCCCGCCGCGAGAGCGGAGGCCGTCGTCCAGATGTCCGAGAACCCCGTTCTGGGCACCGGCCCCGGCACCTTTCAGGTGGCGGCGAAGCAGGGCTTGGCGCATGTCGAAGCTGCACAGAACGAGGAGCATGCGCACAACCTGGCGCTCGCCGTGGGCGCGGAGCAAGGAGTCCTGGGAGTGACCGCGCTCCTCGTGGCGACGGGTGTCGGGGCACGGGAAGCCCTGCTCAACAGCCGTGCGCCGGCGCTTCGGGCGAGCAGCGGCGACTCGCAGAGCAAGGCCACGACCGGCTTGACGCCTCGCGGTGTCTCGGCCGGGGCGGGTGCTGCGCTGGCCGCCGTGATCGGCCATGGGGCGGTCGACTACCCGCTGCGCAACCCGGTGATCGCCACGATGGCCTGGCTGTTCATCGGGCTTCTGGCGGCATGCGCCCGTTCACGTACGCATACCCACCCACAAGAAACACGAGGCGACGAACAATGAGCCAGTGGCAACCACAGCAGTCCGTCGGTGACGGCGCGAGGACCACACCGGATACCGCGGTGGGCCCCAGCAAGGACGGTGGCGCGGCCGCCTCGACCGCGGCATCGCCCCAGACGTCACCGCCCCGGCACGGAGAATCCGCCGGACCGCCGACCTCGGGCGACGCGGGAACCGCCCGCTCCGCCTCCGCGCGTCGGCGCGGTGCACTGGCGGCGTTGCTGGCAGGGTTGCTGGTACTCGCGGGCGGACTGGTGGTCATCGAACAACTGCCCACACGCTATTCGACCACCAGCACGATCTCTTTCGCGCCGCGGTCGCAGCCAAATGTCAGTGCGGATGTCATCGAACTGGTCGCCAACAAGTACGCGGTGGTGGCGGCTTCGACGACCAGCGTGGCCTCCGCCGCTGCCGCAGCATCGGTGACACGCGCGGAGCTTCGTGACGCGCTGTCCATCTCGGTGGAGGCGAACACGGCCAATCTGGACATCGCCGTGTCCCTGGCGAACGCCCGCGCGGCCGCCACAGCCGCCAACACGATCGCGGCCGCGGTCAACAGGGCCGCTGCCGACGACCAGCTGATCGCGGGAGAGATCACGGCACGGGCCGATCCTGTCTCGGCCCAGCTCCAGCCTTCTCGCTCACTCCTGCGCGTCATCGCGGTGGCGGCGGCCTTGCTGGTGGCCGGTTGGGTCAGCTTCGCCGCCCGTCAGATCAGCCGCAGAGCAGGGAGACCCCAGTGAACGCTCTCAGAAGCAGGCCGCTGGTGTTGATGTACCACGCGGTCGGCGAGCGTGGCGCCCAGGAGGACCCTTTCTGTCTGTTCGTCCCACAGGACCGGCTCTACGAGCAGCTTGCCTCTCTCCTCGCGCGTGGCTGGACACCTCTGACGCTGGACACCTATCTCCACGGTGCCCTGCCACCCCGAAGCCTGCTGGTGACGTTCGACGACGGTTACCAGGCGATGTTGGACGAGGGGCTCCCTGTCCTGCGGGAACTGAAGATGCCCGCTACGGTCTTCGTGCTCGGCGGCCTCCTCGGCGGCCGGTCCCGGTGGATGCCCGAGATGCCCGACGAGCCACTCCTCGACGCGGAGGGCGTCCGCGAACTGGCCGGCGCCGGGCTGGATGTCGAGTGCCACGGGTGGGAGCACAGCACGCTGTTGAAGGCATCCCCTGAAGCACTCGCCCGCAACACGACGCAAGCCGCCCGGGCGCTGACCGATCTCACCGGCCGGCGGCCGCGCGCATTCGCGTACCCCTACGGGGACCATGACGCGAGGGCACGCCGCGCGGTGGCGGAAGCCGGCTTCGAGATCGCCTTCAGCACGTACCACGCCGAGGGGCGGTACGCGACGCCGCGCGTCGCCGTCAGCCCTACCGACACCGGCGCGACGTTCCATCTCAAGGTGCTGCCGGCCTACCCGGTCATGCGCCGGATATCCGGGCATGTTCCGAAGCTGCGTCCTGCCCTGCATTCTCTGATCGGCCGTGCCCCACGGAGCTGACCGAAGACTCTCAGGAGACTGTCAGCGAAGCCGGTCGACAGCGCCGGCCGCTTTGACGGCGGCACGGTGGACCGTCGGGTTGGCGCGGATCGCCGCGCGGGCGGTACGGCCGGACGCCATCCGCGTCCGCAACACTGCCGCCTTGGCAGTGTTGCGGGCGACGTATCCCTCGGTGACGGTCAGTTCGGCCGTCTTGAGGTCCTGCTTGTAGGGCTCGGCGCCCTTGCCCAGGTCGATACGGGCGATACCGTTATCGTCGGCGGCCTCGGCGACCTTGAGAAACATCACCATTCCCGGCGAGCACCGGGCGAACCGCGTGTCGTAGGCGGGGAACCAGCCGGCGAGCACCTTGGGCGATCGCAACTCGTAGCGCATGGCGACGACTTCCTCGCCCGCGTAGAGCACGGAGAGGGCGCCCGAGCAGAACTCGGAGGACTGGTCGAAGAGTTCCCGGAGAATCGCCTGGAACCACTCCTGGGAGAGCAGGTTCCGGCGAATCCCCTTCGCGCGCAACTGGGCGGACTTCCAGCGGATCAGAGTGTCCAGGAGCCTGGGTTCGGGGGATTGGAAGACCAACCGGACCGGGCCGAGTTCACGGGTCAGTTTTCGCTCCTTCTGACGTACTTCCTTGAGGAACGAGTGCCGTCGATGTTCGAGGTACCCGCTCAGGTCGCCGTTCAACTCGATGATGGGTGAGGCGGCTCGGGCGCGATGCGTGCCCGCGCTCTCGAAGGGGGTCTGTCCCTCCGCCAGGTGGTCGTACTCCCAGATCGCGAGGTCGCAGGCTCGGAGCAGCTCCATGGGATCCCAGCCGAAGCCCGGCTCGTGAATCAGGCCCTGCCAATCGCAGAAGCCGGAGCCGATGGGCTTGCCGGAGCCGAGGCCATGCCGTTCGAACGGGAAGAACCCGACGGTGCGTGGACCCCCCGGGGCGGAGACGGTGAGCCGGGCCACCCTGGCGTTCGTGCGCTGGTGCCCCACCGCCTGGGTGAACTCGGGAGAGAGAAAGGGATTGGCCAGTGCCATGTCGCCACGCTGCATGGCGTGCCACGCGCTGACGTCGGCAGTGGTCAGTTCGTCGGGCCGGAGGACCGTGACGTCCATCGCGATCACCTCAGTCGTACCGGGAGATCACCGCGGAACAGTCTGCGAGTGACGGACCCGGAGTGCCGTGTAGAGGTTCCTGTCGAGCGCCCACATCGACTCCGGCGGCCCCTCCTCGGTCCTCAGGGCTCCACGGAAGCCAACCAAAACGATACCATTTGGGGACATCTGTGCATTTCGCGGCAGGGGCCGGCCGCGGTTCACCGAGATGCCCGCCCTGTCCGCGCGACCTAGGATGGAGCGTGGACGCAGGTGGTCTCCGCCCTGCGGGCGTCGCCATGGTGGGTCCCGGCAAGCCAGGAGAAGGCCGTGAGCGCATCTGTTGTACTCCTGATCGATACACCTGCTGGTCCTTTGCGGGTCACCACCCCGGCACCACGTGAGACTTGGTGGGAGCTGGCCGGCCAGGACGCGGCGGCCCAGGTAACACAGACTCCGGCATGGCTCGACTGTCTCTGCGCGACGGGTTCGTACCGTGACGCCAGCCGCTTGTACGAGTTCGAGGACGGCAGGAGGCTGGTGCTCCCTCTGGTGGGCAGACGGCAGCGCCCTCGGTGGCTGGACGAGGAGGAATCCTGGCCGGGTGGTGAGTGGGGCATCGGGGGACCGGTGTTTCCCGGAGGGGTCGGTGAGACGGAAGCCCGGGCGATGTTCGACGACCTCGCGCGGCGACCGGCCAACAGGGTCGGTGTGTGGTTCCGGCCGGGGGACGACGCCCTGTGGGCGCGGTCCGCGCCCGCGGGCTTCCGGGTGCAGCCGAACACGGCACAAGTGTTGAACCTCGAGGGTGGATTCAGCACGGTGTGGGAGCGCCGCTTCCATCAGAGCGTGCGGCGCGGGGTCCGGCGCGCCGAGCGCTCGGGCCTCGACGTCGAGGTGGACCGCACCGGCCGTCTGGCACCGGCCTTCTACCAGCTGTTCGAGCAGTCGATCCCGCGCTGGGCCAGGCAGGATCACGAGCCGCTGGCGCTGGCCCGGTGGCGCAGGATGCGCATCTTCCCCCCGCGTCGGCTGGAAACGATCGCCTCTCAACTCGGGGAAGCATGCACGATATGGATGGCCTGGCGTGCTGGGGAGCCCGCCGCGGCGATCGTCGTACTGCGGCACGGCAGCCACGACCTGTACTGGCGCGGCGCCATGAACCGGGAACTGGCTCATCCCACCCGGGCCAGCCACCTGCTGCACCGGCTGGCGATCGAGGACGCGTGCACTGCGGGCTGTCGGCAGTACGACATGGGGACTTCCCTCCAAGGGACAACGCTCCGCAGGTTCAAAGACAGCTTCGGGACGGACAACTTCTCGTCCCCTCGCTACTACCGTGAGCGTCTTCCTGTCCGTGCGCCCAAGCGAGGACTTCGGTGGGCCGTCCTGCGCGCGGTTCGCTTCCAGGGCGCCTGACGTTCTTCCCCTGTGCCGTGGGTGAGGGAGCGTCGGACGGCGCGGACCGGGCCGAGCAACCTCCCGCGGACCCCCCCCGCGTCGGGCGCGCCCCGGCCTTCGCTATCCGCCCGGCCGGGCGCCATCGGCCCAAACTTTGACAGCCTCGCCGTACACGGCGTACATGCGCTCGGCCACCTGGTCCACACTGTGATGGCCGAGGGTGTACTCATGTGCCTGCGTCCCCAGTGCGCAGCCGGACGCGCGGTTGGCCAACAGGTGTGTCATCTTGCCGCCCAGTGCTGTCGGATCGTCCCGCGGCACCAGGCAGTCCGCTGCATGGTGCGGTGGTAGAAACTCGCGTGCCCCGGGCACATCGGTGACGACAACGGGCCGGGAACACGCCATCGCCTCCAGAGGCGCCAGCGCCATGCCCGCCTCCCAGCGCGAGGACAGGGTCACCAGATCGGCAGCCATGTACCAGTCACGGGGGTCGGCCACATCACCCGCGAAGCTGACCGACGAAGGGGCCCGAGCGGCCAGCGCCGCACGGTCCGGCCCGTCTCCGACCAAGACGAGCCGAGCCCCGGGTATCCGGTCGGTGACGCTCGGCCAAGCCGCCAGAAGCACGTCCTGGCCCTTCTGGCGGCACAGGCGCGCAACGCACACCACCAACGGTGTCGAGGCGTCTATGCCGAGCCGAGCCCGGGCCGTCTCGCGGGAGGGCGCTGCCGTGGAGTCGAAATGGCCGATGTCGACGCCGTTTCGCACGATCATGTACGACGCGTGGACCCCCGCGGCCTCGCCTTGCCGGCGCTCACCGTCGCTGACGCACACCAACCGGTGCGCCCACCGAGCACCTGCCCTCTCCCAGCGGACGGAGGCCACCGCCAGGAGGCCTGTGACCGCTTCGAAGGACCAGGCGTGAGGTTGGAAGACGGTCGGCAGTGCCCCACGCAGCGCAAGCCGGCCGGCAAGTCCTGCCTTGGAGCTGTGCAGATGCACCACATCCGGGCGGACCGAATCAACGATGCGTCGTAGGTCGGCTGCTTCCTTCAGGAGCGCGGGGCCGGGAGACCGTCGAGCATTCCAGACACGGACCTCCGCCCCGGCCTGCGCGGCCGCTGCGGCCAGCCGGGTGTCCGGCAGGCAGGCCACCACCACCCTGTCGCCCCTGGCCACCTGCCGGGCGGCCAGATCCGCCACCACGCGAGCTACACCGCCCCCACTGGACTGAGCGATGTGGAGGATGGCGAACCTGCGGGTGCCCTGGCCGTCGGGACGACCGCTGTGCTGAGGCGTGGGTGCCGGGCGGGTGGTGAGCCCGGATCGCATACGTGATCCGGCGGGCGTGGGTGTCGGCATGATGCAAGGCCTTCCAGTCGCTGCGAGTGTAAGTTTACGGCATATATGTACAGATTGAACCCTTCGGGATAAAGTGTACGTATATGACGTAAACGTACGCGTGCACGGGAGGTATGACCCCGATGCCGATGACGACGATCCACGAACGGCGCCGCCCCACGCGAAAGCGCCACCTTCCCTCAGTCAGGTTTGCCGGGGGTGAAGCGCAGGGTTCGCGGAGGGGCGGCACGGCACTCCCCGGACTGCTTGCGGCCGACGCGACTGCTGCCGCGGCCGCGTCCCTCATCACCGTCCTGCTCTACGGGCGGTGGATCGTGCCGCTCGCGGTTCCGGCGGTGTGGATCATGTGCCTGGGAGTGCAACAGGCCTATGAGCGCGGCTGCCGGCGCACAGGTGCCGAGGAGCGCGGCAGGGTTCTGCGGGCCGCTGGCCTGGCGGTCGGCGGAGCGGTGGCGATCTGGTGGTTCACCTCGTTCGACGAGGTGCTGCGCGAGGGCCTCTGCGCGGTGGTGGTCGCCGCCGCGCTGACCATCGCCTTCCGCCGAGCCCGGCGCCGTCGCCACCGCTATGTGCAGCGGATTCTGGTCGTAGGACCCGCCAGGTCCTCCGCGGAGCTGATCTCGAAGATCCGGAGGGCGAACGGCTGCGGTCTCCTGCTCGTGGGTGCCTGTCTCACGGATCCGGCACACGCGGGCGAGGTCACCGCGCGCGGTGTGCCGGTTCTCGGCGGCGCCGGAGACACTGGTCACGCGGTGCACCAGAGCGGCCCCGACGCCGTCGTGGTCCTGCCGTGCCCGGAATTGGACGCCGGGAGACTGAGGGAGTTGTCCTGGCAGTTGCAGGGAGAGGGCGTTGAGCTGATGCTCGCACCGGTCCTCGGCGATGTCGCGGCCGCGCGCATCGGCGTGCAGATGGCCGCCGGAATGCCGTTGCTGCGGCTGCGCGCGCCCGACCTGTCCAGCCTGACGCGCATTCCCAAGACGGTCGCCGACCGGCTGCTGGCCGTATTGGCGCTCCTGATCCTCTCCCCGCTCATGCTGTTCATCGCGCTGGTGGTGCGACTGGACAGCCCGGGGCCCATCCTCTTCCGGCAGCGAAGGCTCGGCTACGGCGGACGTGCGTTCACCGTGCTCAAGTTCCGCTCGATGCATCAGGGCGCTGAGAAGCGCAAGGCGGAGCTGGCCCATCTCAATCAGAATCATGAGGGACTCCTGTTCAAGATAGCCGACGATCCTCGGGTGACCAGATCCGGCTCCTTCCTGCGCCGGTACTCGCTGGACGAGCTCCCACAGCTTTTCCATGTAGCGGCGGGCAAGATGTCGTTGGTCGGACCACGGCCTCTGTCGGCGCAAGCCAGCGCCTACACCGAAGAGATGAAACGCCGACTGCTGGTCAAGCCGGGCCTGACAGGGCTGTGGCAGATCAGTGGGCGCTCCGATCTGTCGTGGCAGGAAAGCCTTCATCTCGACCTGAGCTACGTGGAGAACTGGTCACTGGGTCTCGACCTCAAGATTCTGCTCCGGACCGCATCCGTGGTGGTCCGTGGCACTGGCGCCTATTGACGCTTGCGAGGAATGCCGCGCGCAGCCGCCGAGGAAGGCGGCTGCGGCTTCGCGCGAGGGGAATGGTGTCGGCCACGGGTCGCGCCATCGCCGATGTCCAGGGGGCCGTTCGGCTTTGGGCGCCGGGGCCGGCCTCGATGACCACGAGCTCGACAACGACGATGACGTCGGCACCGCAGACACCCTCTCAAGTGCCGTGCCGGTACGTCCCATCCACCCGTGGTGACCGGCCGGGCCGTGCAGCCACATGATGGGCTGTCCGGGCCCGCCCCGGTCCTGGCGGGCAAGCCGGACCCCGTGTCTCGCACCACCACGGTGGGGACCACGCCACGTCGGATCCGACCGGCCCGCCTCGATCATGCCGCGAGGGCCTGGGAACGTTCGAGAAGCCCGCCTTCGAAGCGGGCTCCGGTGTGTGTGAGAGCGATCCACCAGGGGAGGGTTCGGCCGCAAGGACACGCTCGCGACCGGAAGGTCTGGGGCGCCGCCGCAACGTGCGGTGCGGCCTACGGGCGACCGAGCGCCCGCGTGGTCCATCCCGCCGACCGCCACAGCGCCAGATCAAGCGTGTTGCGGGCGTCGAGGACCTTGGGGCTGCACACGATCGAGGCGAGTCGGGCCGGATCGATCTGCGCGTACTGCGGCCATTCCGTCAGATGCAGTACGAGGTCCGCGCTCTGACAGGCCTTGGACACGTCTGCCGCGAACTCCAATGAGGGATGTGCGCTCCTGGCATTGTCGATGGCGACGGGGTCGTGCACGCACACCTGGGCCCCGCACCGCTGAATCCGAGCCGCCACATCCAGAGCCGGCGAATCCCTGACATCGTCGCTGTTCGGCTTGAAGGCTGCCCCCAGCACCGCGATGTGGCGACCGGAGAACGTGCCGCCGACGAGGTGCCTTGCGAGATCCACGGTGCGTTGCCGCTGCCGGGTGTTGATCGCGTCCACTTGGTGCAGGAAGGAAACTGCCTGATCCACTCCAAGTTCCTCGGCGCGGGCGGTGAGGGCCCGGATGTCCTTCGGAAGACAACCGCCGCCGAAACCCAGTCCCGGATTGAGGAAGCGCCGTCCGATCCGGGGGTCGCAGCCCAGAGCTTCTGCCAGCGTCATGACGTCGGCACCTGCGGCGTCACATACTTCAGACATCGCGTTGATGAACGAAATCTTTGCCGCGAGGAAGGAGTTCGCCGCCATTTTCACCAACTCTGCCGTGGCAGGGTCCGTGCTGATGAACGGGACACCTGCCCGCAGCATGGGGCCATACAGCTCACGCATGGTCAGATCGGCACGACGGCTTTGGGTACCGACCACGAGCCGGTCTGGACGGAGGGTGTCCTGCACCGCGAACCCCTCGCGCAAGAACTCGGGATTCCATGCGACGTCGGCGTCGACGGCGGGCGCCAGAGTGCGGATCCGCTGGGTGAGCCGGGACGCTGTGCCCACCGGAACGGTGGACTTCCCCACGATCAGTCCCCCGTGACGCAGGTGCGGGGCCAGTGCGTCCACCACGGCGTCGACACTGCGAAGATCGGCGCCGAACGAGTCGGCGCGCTGCGGGGTACCCACGCAGATGAAGTGCACGTCACCGAACTGTCCCGCCTCGGCGGGTGACGTGGTGAAACGGAGCCGACCCGAGTCCAGCGTGCGAACGAGGACTTCCTGGAAACCGGGCTCATAGAACGGCGGTCTGCATTCGGCCAGACAGGCGATCTTCTCTTCATCGATGTCCACCCCGAGGACCTCGTGTCCGATGTGCGCCATGCATGCCGCATGCACAGCCCCGAGATAGCCCGTGCCGAAAACTGTGAGTCGCATGTGATCTCCTTGCTGGCCCCTGAGTCACTGTCAGGCCGGTGAGGAAGAGCATTTGTTTACGACGTATACGTACAGCTTTACTCGCTATGTGCATGAGGTCAAGGGGGAACTGATGCAGGTCGCCCGGAGCACGTCACGGCTGTATCCTGGACTTACGGCAAAGTGTGCGACGGCGTAGTCCCGATCATGAACGCACCCATCGAGGATTACGCCCTCATCAGCGATCTGGAGACGGCCGCCATGGTCGGCCGGGACGGGTCGGTCGACTGGTTGTGTCTTCCCCGCTTCGACTCGCCCGCCTGTCTGGCCGCCCTGTTGGGCACCGAGGACAACGGACGCTGGCGGGTCGCCCCGGTCTCCGGCGGTCACTGTGCCCGTCGGTCCTACCGAACCGACACGCTCGTTCTGGACTCCACGTGGGAGACCTCCACGGGCACGGTGCGCGTCACGGACCTCATGCCCCCGCGTGCCGGAGTGCCGTGCATCGTCCGCCTCGTCGAGGGCCTGTCCGGCAGGGTCGACATGCGCAGCGAACTGCGGCTCCGGTTCCACCAGGGCCGCGTCGTCCCGTGGGTCCGGGAGACCGGCCACTGCACCGTCGCGGTCGCCGGGCCGGACGCCGTCTGGCTCGGCGCCGACGGCCGGGTGCGGGACGAGGGGGACCCGGACGCCACGGTCTGGGACTTCACCGTCACGGCGGGGCGCCGTCTGGCCCTGACCCTGGCATGGACCCCGTCACGCCGGCCCGCGCCGCCCACACCTCTTTCCGTACCGTCAGAGACCGCCGTCAAGGAGACCGTCGACTTCTGGCGGCGCTGGGCAGCGCAATGCCGCTACCAGGGGCCGTGGCGGGAAGCCGTGGTGCGTTCCCTCATCACCCTCAAGGCGCTCACCTACGCACCCACGGGCGGCATCGTCGCGGCGCCCACCACCTCGCTGCCCGGATGCATCGGGGGCGAGGGCAACTGGGACTACCGGTTCTGCTGGCTGCGCGACTCCACCCGAGCCCTGTCCTGCCTGCTGCGCAGCGGATACCGGGACGAGGCCACGGCATGGCTGAGCTGGCTGGTGCGAGCCCTCGCGGGCGACCCCGCCGATCTCCAGAGCGTCTACGGGGTCAAGGGGGAGCGGCTGCTGCCGGAGACCGAGGCGCCCTGGCTGCCCGGTTACGAGGGCTCCCGGCCCGTGCGGTTCGGGACCTCGGCGGTGGGCGGCTTCCAGCTGGACGTGTACGGCGAGGTCATGGACACGCTGTGGCTGTCGCTGCGTGCCGGGATCCCTATGCCGGCCCATGTGTGGGACCTGGTCGAGTCGCTCATGGGGTTCCTGCTCCGGCACTGGCGCGAACCGGACCAGGGGCTGTGGCAGGTGGGAGGCCCGCGGCGGCAGTTCACGCACTCCAAGGTGATGACGTGGGTGGCCGCCGACCGCGCCGTGCGCATGGGTGAACTGCTCGGACGCAACGCCTCCTCCGGGGGGTGGCAGGCCATGCGGGATGAGGTGCACCGGCAGGTCTGCCGGGAGGGCTGGGACCCCGCCCAGGCGTCCTTCGTGCAGTCCTACGGCGCGCCGGGCCTTGACGCTTCGTCCCTGCTCATCCCCAGGGTCGGCTTCCTGCCGGGCCGTGACGAGCGGGTCCGCGGCACCGTGCGGGCCATGGGCAGCCTCCAGCGCGGAGGGTTCGTACGCCGGTACGCGCAGGGCGGCGCAGGGTCGGCCGGAGAGGACGGCATCGACGGGGCCGAGGGCACGTTCGTCTCATGCTCTCTCTGGTACGCCGACGCCCTCGCCGCGACGGGGCATCGACAGGAGGCCCTCGAGGCCTTCGAACGGGTCCTCGCCATCCGCAACGACGTCGGTCTGCTGGCCGAACAGTGGGACCCGGACTCGGGCCGCCAACTGGGCAACGCCCCCAAGGCGTTCAGCCACATCGCCCTGGTGGACACGGCGTTGGGCCTGTCACCGCCGGCGTCCCGGTCGTCCCGCGGACGCCGTGGCGCGGTGACGGCGGGCCGGCGGTGATCAGGCGCGATCTCGCACGTCGCGGTCGGTCAGTCCCGCGGTCGGTCAGTCCCGCGGTCGGTCAGTCCGGTGTCGGCGCCCGCTCGGCGTTCCGTTGCCGCAGTAGGGCCTCGCCCTGTTCGACCGTCAGCGGCCGGGCGAACAGGAACCCCTGGCCGTACCGGCAGCCGATGTCCGCCAGCAGTTCCCGCTGCGGCTGCTCCTCGATGCCCTCGGCGATCACCTGGAGGCCGAGCGTGTCGGCGAGACGGACGATGCCCTCGACCAGGGCGACCTGCTGGGGGTCCTCCGGGATGCCGTCGATGAACGACTTGTCGATCTTGAGTACGTCGATGGGGAAGTCCCGGAGGTAGCGCAGTGAGGAGAACCCGGTGCCGAAGTCGTCGACCGCGATGCTCACACCGCGGTCCTTCAGCGCCTGGATCTGCGCGTCGATCTGCTTGGTCCGCCGCATGAGCACCGACTCGGTGAGTTCCAGCTGGAGCGTGTCCGCGGCGAGGCCGGTACTGTCCAGGGCGGTGTACACCTCGTCCAGGAAGCCCGTGTCCCGCCACTGCCGGGCGGACACGTTGACACTGAGATACGGCGGGTCGAGCCGCCGCGTGCGGTGCTGGAGCCGGGCGATGTCGGCCGTGGCACGGCGCAGCACCCAGGCACCCAGCGTCGAGATGTGCCCGGTCTCCTCGGCGAGCGGGATGAACTGCCCGGGCGGAACCGGATCGGGTCCGAGCTCAGGCCAGCGGGCCAGTGCCTCGAAGCCCACGACCTCGCCCCCGGCGATGTCCACCACCGGCTGGTAGCGCAGGCCGAACGCCTCCTCGCTGACGGCCTTGTCGAGCCGCGCCTGGAGTTCGTGCCGCTCCATGACGCGGATCCGTTGCTGGGGCTGGAACCGGCGCCAGGTGCGCTTGCCGGACGACTTGGCCGCGTACAGGGCCAGATCGGCGAGTGCCAGCAGTTCCCCGGCGTCCGTGCTGTCCCTGGCCGTGGCCACGCCCACGCTGGCCGAGACGCTCACCGACTCCTCCGCGAGGTGGAACGGCCGGCTGAGCGTGCGTACCACGTGTGCGGCCAGCTGCTCGGCGTCGAGGGGCTCGTGGGCGTCCTCCATGAGCACGGCGAACTCGTCGCCGCCGAGCCGGGCGGCGGTGTCGCTACATGGCAGCGTCGCCGACAGGCGCTCCGCCACGGCACACAGCAGCCGGTCGCCCACCGCGTGGCCGAGCGTGTCGTTGACGATCTTGAAGTCATCCAGGTCGATGAAGAGCAGACACGTGGTCGTCGCCTCCCGGTGGCCGCGGCGCAGCGCGCGTTCGGTCCGCTCCAGCAGCAGGGTGCGGTTGGGCAGTCCGGTCAGTGAGTCGTGGAAGGCCCGCTGAGTGAGTTCGTGCTCCAGCAGCCGCTGCTCGGTGACGTCCCGCAAGGTGACGACCAGCCCGCCGACGGTCGGGTCCCGCCGCAGGTCGCGGCAGCGTACTTCCACCTCGATGCGGTCCGTGTCCCGGATCATCCGCCACTGGTCGTACGCCTCCTGGCGCCCGTTACCGCGCGGGTCCGTGAGGGTGCGGAGCGCTCGGTCCCGCTCCCGGGGGGCGACCAGGTCCGGCAGCCGTGTCCCGGTGAGGGCGGCACCGCCGAACATGGTCCGCGCGGACGGACTGGCGTAACGGATGGTGGTGTCGTCGTTGACGATGAGGATGACGTCCGAGGTGTTGTGCACCAGGGTGCGGAAGTAGGCCTCGCTCTCCTTGCGGATGACCTCCTGGCGGAGTGCGATGCGTTCCGTCGCCAGCCCGGCGTGCGAAGCGAGCAGTTCCAGCGATCCGCGTATCTCGGTGAGCTGCCGCTCGGAGCCGGCCGCCAGCAGCGCTCCAGGGAACTCGCCGCCGTCCGGTCGCTCGGGCTGGACCATGGGACAGAGCAGGGCGGTCGGCGGGCCGTTGAGCCGGGCGGCGAGGCCCGGTCCCAGCGCGGGGACCGGGACCATGAGGGTGCGGCTGCGGGCGAGCCCGTCCGGCCCGTCCCGCGCGGCCTCGCCGCAGTCGGTGCCACGGGGGCAGGGCGAGTGTGTCAGGCGGGCGTACAGGTCCTGGGTCTCCCCGGCCGAGAGGAGCAGGGTCACATGGCGGCCCTGAGGCCCGAAGAGGGCGGCGACCGCCGCGTCGCAGGCCCGCGCGACCTCCTCCGGCCAGAACGTTCCGACCAGTGACGCGGCGGCGGTGCGCAGGGCCAGTTCCCGCGTCATGGCCCTGCGGTGCGCGACGACCATCAGGGTGAGCCGGAAGATCACCAGCAAGAACAGCACACCGGAGAAGGCGGCGAGCACCCTGGCGTCGTGGCCCAGGCCCAGGCTCTCCTCGTGGACGAGGATCGCGGGCGGGATCAGTGTCGCGATTCCGAGCAGCAGCAGCCTGCGCCGGGGCGGCAGCAGGGACTGCGGCTGGGAGCCCGACGTGGTCGTCCTCACGATGGAGGGGTGCAGCGCGGCCAGCCCCCAGGCCGTGTAGAACACGATCCAGCCGGAGTCCAGCAGCGTGCCCGCCTGCCAGGTGCCGTTGAGCTGGAGGATGCCGTGGGCGATGTCGAATCCGAGCAGGGTGAGGGCCCCCAGGACGAGCAGCTGGACAGCGCGGTTGCGGCCCGGCTCCGGGCCGCGGGTGAGGAGCCGGACCAGCAGGGCCAGCACCAGGACGTCCCCGAGCGGGTAGGCGATACTGATCGCGCGCTGCGGCCAGCTCGGCCCTTCCAGCCGGGCCAGCGGCTGCACCAGGTAGACCCACACCGGCAGGGCGAGCCCGGCCGTGATGACCAGGGCGTCCAGCAGGTTGGGCAGGTCACGGCCCGCCCAGCGGTAGTGCACCAGACCCGACAGCCCCACGGCGAACAGGGGATACGCGAGGAGGTAGCAGGCGTCCGCCAGGGACGGGAACGGGTTCGACGCGGAGAAGTACGCCTCTTGGGCGTTGTAGTAGGTGTCCCCAGCGGCGCAGGCCAGCAGCCCGGCGGCCAGCACCAGCCACGGCCAGCGGTGCGCGGGCCGGTGGACACGCACTCCGACGAGGACGGCTGCCACCGCCGCCAGTGCGATGAGGGCCCACAGCGGTGTACGCAGGGACGGAACACTCATGTAGACAACGGTGAGTATCCCGACCAGCGTGAGGTGAACGGCCATCAGCCGGCGGGCAGGGTGCCCGGTACGGCTCACCGTACCGGGCACGCGGAAAGCCCGGGGCCGCATGACGGCCTAGTCCTTCGTCTCCGTGCGCCGCGCGGACCCCACGTAGCCGTCCGGGTTGAGCCGCTGGAAGCGCCAGGCGTCCCGGCACACGTCGGAGAGGTCCCTGGTGGGGTGCCAGCCCCATGCGCGCGTGACGGCCGTGGTGTCGGCGACCAGCTCGGCGACGTCCCCGGGGCGGCGGGGCGCGACGTCGTACGGAAGGGGTCTGCCGCATGCCCTGGAGAACGCGTCGATCACGTCGAGGACCGAACTTCCCGAGCCCGCTCCCACGTTGTACACGTGCATGCCCGGTGCGCCGCCCAGACGGTCCAGCGCGACGCGGTGCGCCTCGACGGCGTCCATGACGTGCAGATAGTCCCGGATGCCGGTGCCGTCGCGGGTCGGGTAGTCGTCGCCGAACACGGGGAGCCTGTCGCGCCGGCCGACGGCCACCTGCGCGAGGTACGGCAGCAGGTTCTCGGGCGTGTGGCGCGGGTCCTCGCCGAGCAGACCGCTGGGATGGGCCCCGGCAGGGACGGGATAGCGCAGGCACAGCACCGTGTAGTCGGGATCCCGGCGGCAGATGTCCGCGAGGATCTGTTCACAGATCCACTTCGAGGCCGCGTACGGCGTGCCGGGCCGGGCGGGCGTGGTCTCGGCGAGCGGGCCGCGGCCTGCGTCGCCGTAGACCCAGCAGGAGGACGGGTAGACCAGCCGGCGCACCCCGTGCTCGTGCATGGTCCGCAGCAGGGCGGTGGTGCCGCCGACGTTGGTGTCGTAGTAAGGGATGGGCATCCGTGTCGACGCGCCCCCCGCCTTGTGCGCGGCAAAGTGCACGACGGCGTCCACGGAGTGTCGGTCGAAGACGGCCGAGAGGGCGTGCTGATCACGGATGTCCAGCTCGTAGACGGCGCCGACGAAGCGGCCGGCGATCCGTTCTACCCGGGCGAAGACCTGCGGAGTGCTGTTGGAGTAGTTGTCGACCACGATCACTTCGTAGCCGTGGTCGAGCAGTTCCACGCAGGTATGGCTGCCGATGAAACCGGCCCCGCCCGTGACGAGGACGGTCGAGGGTGCCCAGGAGGAGCCGGCTCCTCGAGCGGTCGGCGACTGGTTCCTGCGGGCCATGCCAGACTCCGGCGTCGGGTGCGTTTGGGCACCGTATGTTTACGGTGTATATGTACGACTCTGCACCTGGGCTCGGGGTCCGGTCAAGGCCTCACCAGCAACTGGAAATCGAACGTGTAGAGCGAGGCCCGGTAGATGTGCGTTCCGTACTCGACCGCACGCCCCGTGTCGTCGTACGCCGTGCGCTGCATGGTGAGCAGCGCCGCCCCCTCCTCCTCGTCCAGGCGGGACGCCTCCCCGGCGGTGGCCGCGCGGGCGCCGACCGTCTGGCGGGCGCTGTGCAGCGTGATGCCCGCCGAGCGCATCACGCGGTACAGGCCGGTCGCCTCCAGCCGGGCGCTGTCGAGGTCCAGCAGGGGCACCGGCAGGTAGTTGCGGAGCAGTGCCACCGGCCGGCCATGCGTACGGCGCAGCCGGTCCAGGACGGTCACCTCGCCGCCCTCCGGCACCCCCAGGGCGGCGGCCACGTCGCAGGGAGCCGGGACGACCTCGTTGCGCACGACCTCGGTGGTCGGCCCCTGCCCCGCCGTCTCCAGGTCGTCGTAGAGGCTGCTCAGTTCCAGCGGGCGTCTGACCTGGCTGTGCACCACCTGCGTGCCCACCCCGCGCCGCCGGACCAGCAGCCCCTTGTCGACGAGGGACTGGATGGCCTGGCGGACGGTGGGGCGGGACAGGCCGAGGCGCACGGACAGGTCGACCTCGTTGCCCAGGAGGTTTCCCGGGGCGAGGACCCCGTGCCCGATCGCCGCCTCCAGCTGCTGCGCGAGCTGGTGGTAGAGCGGCACGGGACTGCCCCGGTCCAGGGCGAAGTCCAGCGACGCGAGCGCGGAGACCGCCGTGGTGCGGGCCCGGTCACCGGTCTTCGCCATGAACGACCCCCCTTCCGGGTGTCAGGAGTTGCTCGGGAAACCGAGGTTGATACCGCCGTCGGACGGGTCCGGCCAGCGGGTGGTGATGACCTTGCCCTGGGTGTAGAAGGCGATGCCGTCGTTGCCGTAGATGTGCAGGTCGCCGAAGAGAGAGTCCTTCCAGCCGCCGAAGGAGTGGTAGCCGACGGGGACCGGGATCGGCACGTTGACGCCGACCATGCCCGCCTTGACCTCCAGCTGGAAGCGGCGGGCCGCGCCGCCGTCCCGGGTGAAGATCGCGGTGCCGTTGCCCCAGCGGGAGGAGTTGATCAGCCGGATGGCCTCGTCGTAGGTCTCCGCACGGACGACCGCCAGCACCGGGCCGAAGATCTCGTCCTGGTACGCGTCCGCCGTCAGCGGCACCCGGTCCAGCAGGGAGACACCGAGGAAGAAGCCGTCCTCATGGCCCTCCACCGAGAAGCCCGTGCCGTCGACGACGACCTCAGCGCCCTGCTCCGCGGCCGACGCCACGTACGACGCCACCTTGTCGCGGTGCTCGCGGGTGATCAGCGGGCCCATCTCGGACGCCGGGTCGTCGCCGGGGCCGATCCTCAGCTTCTTCGCGCGCTCGGCGATCTTGCCGACCAGCTCGTCGCCGATGTCACCGACGGCCACGACCACCGACACGGCCATGCATCGCTCGCCCGCCGAGCCGTACGCGGCGTTGATCGCCTGGTCGGCGGCGAGGTCCAGGTCGGCGTCGGGCAGGACCAGCATGTGGTTCTTGGCGCCGCCCAGGGCCTGTACCCGCTTGCCGTGCTCGACGGCCTTCAGTTGGATGTACTTGGCGATCGGCGTCGAGCCGACGAAGGACACCGCCTCGATGTCGGGGTGCTCCAGGATGCGGTCCACGGCCGTCTTGTCGCCCTGCACGATGTTCAGGACGCCCTCCGGCAGACCGGCCTCGGTGGCCAGTTCGGCGAGCCTGAGGGAGGCCGACGGGTCCTTCTCGGACGGCTTCAGCACGAACGTGTTGCCGCAGGCGATCGCCAGCGGGAACATCCACATCGGCACCATCGCCGGAAAGTTGAACGGTGTGATGCCCGCGACCACGCCCAGCGGCTGGCGGATCGAGGCGACATCGACCCGGCTGGAGACCTGGGTGGACAGTTCGCCCTTGAGCTGGACGGAGATTCCGCACGCCAGCTCCACGATCTCCATGCCGCGCGCGACCTCGCCGAGCGCGTCGGAGTGCACCTTGCCGTGCTCGGCGGTGATCAGCCCGGCGATCTCGTCGCGGTGGGCGTCGAGCAGCTCGCGGTACTTGAACAGGATCGCCGTGCGCCTGGCCAGGGAGGACTCGCCCCAGCTCTCGAACGCGGCCCGGGCGGAGGCGACCGCGGTGTCGACCTCGTCGACGGACGCGAACGCTACCTGCTTCTCCTGGGCGCCGGTCGCCGGGTTGTAGACGGGGCCGAACCGGCCGGAGGTGCCCTCGACGGGCTTGCCGTCGATCCAGTGGGTGATGGTCTTCATGGTGCGCAAGGGCCTTTCGTGGAGCTTGAGTTCAGGGGGACTTCAGAGGTGGCGGCGGCGGTCCGCCACCTGGCGGTCGTAGCGCTCACGGGCCTCGACGGCGGCCTCGCGGGAGGCGGTCTCGGCCACCGGCACGTCCCACCAGGCCTCGGCCGGGGGAGCGGTGGGCGCCGGGTCTGTCTCGACGTACACGCACGTCGGCCGGTCCGAGGCGCGGGCCGCGGCGAGCGCCTCGCGCAGCTCACGCACGGTCTTGGCGCGCAGCACGTCCATGCCGAGACTGGCGGCGTTGGCGGCCAGGTCGACGGGCAGCGGGGCGCCGGTGAAGGTGCCGTCGGCGGCCCGGAAGCGGTAGGCGGTGCCGAACCGCTCGCCGCCGGTCTCCTCCGACAGACCGCCGATGGAGGCGTAACCGTGGTTCTGGAGGAGGACGATGTTGAGCGGCAGGCCCTCCTGGACGGCCGTGACGATCTCCGTCGGCATCATCAGGTAGGTGCCGTCGCCGACCAGCGCCCACACCGGGGTGCCCGGAGCGGCCTGCTGGACGCCGATGCCGGCCGGGATCTCGTAGCCCATGCAGGAGTAGCCGTACTCCAGGTGGTACTGGCGCGGGCTGCGCGAGCGCCACAGCTTGTGCAGGTCGCCGGGGAGCGAGCCGGCCGCGTTGATCACCACGTCGTCGTCGCCGACGGCCGCGTCCAGCGCGCCGAGCACCTGCGTCTGGGTCGGGACGGCGTTCTCGTCTGCGGCCCGGTAGGCGGCCTCGACGACCTCCTCCCAGCGCTCCTTGCCGGCGCGGTACCCGGCCTCGTACGCCTCGGACACGCGGTGGCCGGGGAGGGCCTCCAGCAGCCTCTCCAGGCCGGAGCGCGCGTCGCACACCAGCGTCCGCGCGGCCAGCTTGTGCGCGTCGAAGCCGGTGATGTTGAGGTTGAGGAACCGCACGTCCGGGTTCTGGAAGAGCGTGCCGGAGGCGGTGGTGAAGTCGGTGTAGCGGGTGCCGACGCCGATCACCAGGTCGGCGGTGCGGGCGAGTTCGTCGCTGACCGCCGTACCGGTGTGGCCGATGCCGCCGAGGTCGGCGGGGTGGTCGTGGCGCAGCGAGCCCTTGCCGGCCTGGGTGGAGGCGACGGGGATGCCGGTGGCCTCCACGAACGCCTTCAGGGCGTCCTCGGCCTCGCTGTGGTGGACGCCGCCGCCCGCCACGATCAGCGGCCGCTGCGCCGCCCGGATCGCCTCGACGGCGGCAGCGAGCTCCACCGGGTCCGGCGCGGGACGCCGTACGTACCAGACGCGCTCGGCGAAGAACTCCTCCGGCCAGCCGTACGCCTCCGCCTGCACGTCCTGCGGCAGGGCGAGGGTGACGGCGCCGGTCTCGGCCGGGTCGGCCAGCACCCGCATCGCCTGGAGCGCCGAGGGGATCAGCGCCTCGGGGCGGGTGATCCGGTCGAAGTACCGCGACACCGGGCGCAGTGTGTCGTTGACCGACACGTCGGCCTCGACCGGATGCTCCAGCTGCTGGAGCAGCGGGTCGGGAGCGTGCGAGGCGAAGTAGTCGCCGGGCAGCAGCAGCACCGGCAGCCGGTTGATCGTCGCCAGGGCCGCGCCGGTGACCAGGTTGGTGGCGCCCGGGCCGATCGAGGTCGTCACCGCCTGCGCGGACAGGCGGTTCAGCTGCCGGGCGTAGCCGACGGCCGCGTGCACCATGGACTGCTCGTTGCGGCCCTGGTGGAACGGCATCACATCGGCGTACTCGACCAGCGCCTGGCCGACCCCGGCGACGTTGCCATGACCGAAGATGCCCCAGGTCCCGGCGATCAGCCGGCGGCGCACGCCGTCCCGCTCGGTGTACTGGGCGGACAGGAACCGCACCAGGGCCTGGGCGGTCGTCAGTCGGCGGGTGGCGGCGCTCATACGGAGGTCTCCGGGGCGGTGTAGAGGGGGAGGCGGGGGTCGACCGGCTGGTCCGGCCAGGTGCCGCGGACCCAGGCGTGGTCGGGGTGGTCGCAGATCAGCCAGGCGCGCTCGGCCTCCGGGCCCGCCATGACGTTGAGGTAGTACATGTGGTGGCCGGGCGTGGCCATCGACGGCCCGTGCCAGCCGTCCGGGATGAGGACGACGTCGCCGTCGCGCACCTCCGCGAGCACGTCGGTGTCCCGGCCCGGGCCGGACGGGGAGACGCGCTGGTAGCCGAGGCCGGGGACGCCGTCGTGCCCGGCGAACTCGAAGTAGTAGATCTCCTCCAGCACGGACTCTTCGCCCGGCCGGTGCTCGTCGTGCTTGTGCGGCGGGAACGACGACCAGTTGCCGCCCGGGGTGATCACCTCGACCGCGATGAGCTTGTCGCACTCGAAGACCCCGGCCGCGCCGAAGTTGTTGACCTGCCGGGAGCAGTTGCCGGTGCCCCGCAGCTCCACCGGGACCTCGGAGGCCGGGCCGTAGCGGGCGGGCAGCCGGCGGGTGCAGCGCGCGCCGGTCAGCGCGAACCGGCCGCCGCCGGTGGAGGTCACCGTCGCGCGGGCGTCGCGCGGCACGTACGCGAAGTCGCTGACACCGCTGAACACGTCGGCGCGGCCCTGGAGTTCGAAGGTCTCCCGGCCGAAGTCGTCCCCGGCGGCGACCGTGCAGCCGCCGCTGAGCGGGACGACGATCCACTCGCTGTCACCGGTGTCGAAGGAGTGCGCGCCGCCCGGCGGCAGCTCCAGGATCCGCAGACTGGAGTGGCCCCAGCCGGCCTTCTCGGGCGTGACGTCGACGGCGTAGGGGCCGCCGAGGGCCTTGCCGGCGGGAAGGTGGTACGTCATTGCATCCTCCGGATCACAGCAGACCGACGGCCGTGTCGACCGCTTCTTCCACGCTGCCCCCGGCCGGGTAGAGCAGCGACCGTCCGACCACCATGCCCTGGACGGTGGGCAGTCGCAGGGCCTTGCGCCAGCGTTCGTAGGCGCCCTCCTGGTCGTCGCCGACCTCGCCGCCGAGCAGGACGACGGGCAGGGTGGAGGTCTCCAGCACCTCGGCCATGTCGTCCGGGTCGTCGGTGACGGGCAGCTTCAGCCAGGTGTAGGCGGAGGTGCCGCCCAGGCCCGAGGCGATCGCGACGGACCGGGTGACGGCCTCGGCGGACAGGTCGTTGCGCACCCTGCCGTCGACCCGCCGGGAGATGAACGGCTCGACGAACAGGGGCAGGCGCTGAGCCGCCATGGCGTCGATCGCCCGGGCCGTGGACTCCAGGGTGGTCAGCGAGCCCGGGTCGTCGTAGTCGATGCGCACCAGGAGCTTGCCCGCGTCGAAGCGGAGCCGGGCGATGTCCTCGGCGCGGTGGCCGGTGAAGCGGTCGTCCATCTCGTAGGACGCTCCGGCCAGGCCGCCGCGGTTCATGGAGCCCATGACAACCTTGTCGTCGAGGACGCCGAGGAGCAGGAGGTCCTCAAGGATGTCGGCGGTGGCGAGGACCCCGTCGACGCCGGGCCGCGACAGCGCGGTGCACAGCCGCTCCAGCAGGTCGGCGCGGTTGGCCATGGCCAGGCGCCGGTCGCCGACCCCGAGGGCGCCGCGCGCCGGGTGGTCGGCGGCCACGATCATCAGCCGGCCGCTGTCGCCGATGAGCGGACGGCGCACCCGGCGGGCCGCCGCCTCGGCGACGGCCTCGGGACGGCGGGCTCGGACCGTGGTGAGGTCGGGGATGCCGATGTTCAACGAGGGCTCCGTTTCAGTGGCTCGTGCTCGGCGACGGCACCCGGGCGAGGAGGTCCTCGACCTCGGACCCGGTGGGCATCGCGGAGGAGCAGGCGAGGCGCGAGGCGACGAGGGCGCCGGCGGCGTTGGCGTGGCGCATGGTCTTCTCCAGGTCCCAGCCGGCGAGCAGACCGTGGCAGAGCGAGCCGCCGAAGGCGTCGCCCGCGCCGAGGCCGTTGACCACCTCGACGGGCACCGGCGGCACCTCGGCCCGGGTGCCGTCGCGGTGCACGGCCAGGACGCCCTTGGGGCCCTGCTTGACGACGGCCAGCTCCACGCCCGCCTCCAGCAGCGCGTCCGCGCAGGCCTGCGGCTCGCGCACGCCGGTGGCGACCTCGCACTCGTCGAGGTTGCCGACGGCGACCGTGGCGTGCCGCAGCGCCTCGCGGTAGTACGGGCGGGCTTCCTCGGGGTCGCGCCAGAACATGGGCCGCCAGTCGAGGTCGAAGACGGTGATGCCCGACTTGTCGCGGGCCTTGAGGGCGGCGAGCGTGGCGGAGCGGCTGGGCTCCTCGCTCAGGCCGGTGCCGGTGATCCAGAAGATGCGGGCCCCCCGGATGGCGAAGAAGTCCAGCTCGTCGGTGTGGATCTCCAGGTCCGGGGCCTTGGGGCGGCGGTAGAAGTAGAGCGGGAAGTCGTCCGGCGGGAAGATCTCGCAGAACGTGACCGGCGTCGGGTACGCGCCGACCGGGGTGACCCAGCGGTCGTCGACGCCGAAGCCCGTGAGCTCCTCGTGCAGATAGGTGCCGAAGGGGTCGTCGCCGGTGCGCGTGATCACCGCCGTACGGCGTCCGAGGCGGGCGGCGGCGACCGCCACATTGGCCGCGGAACCTCCCAGGAATTTCCCGAACGTCTCCACTCGCTCCAGCGGGACGCCGGTCTGCAGGGGGTAGAGGTCGACCCCGATGCGGCCCATCGTGATCACATCGAAATACTGGGCTGGCTCGGCCATGCGCGACCTCCTCGGGAAGCTGGGGATGCGGGTCCTGGGGCGCCCTGCCACGGTGGGGGCGTGGATCCACGGGACCTGCCGCCTCCAAGGTGTAGGTCTCGGAGGGCGGCACTGTCAATAGTTTGTACTTACATTCGGACCTGCTTGTGAAATGATGTCTTAACAAAGTATTGACAGCGGGCGTGGCAGCGACTTGTATCCCGTGCCATCGCAACAGTCGGTTTGCGGCATCATGATCCGGACTCCATAAGGCTCCGGGACCACGGATCCCTTCGTGATCCCTTCCTTTCCCCCGCAGTAGCACAGTGAGGTGCCAGGAAAGATGGACCGCTCTTCTCACCCCCGCTCCCGCAGGTTCGCGCCCGTCATCGCCGTGGCCGCGGCAGCGGCCCTGACCCTCGCCGGCTGCTCCAGCAGTTCCGGAGGCAAGAAGTCCGAGGAAGGCGCGGCGGACGCCTCGGCGGGCAAGGCGACCACCCCGCGCATGACCGTCGCGCTGGTCACCCACCAGGCGCCGGGCGACACCTTCTGGGACACCGTCCGCAAGGGCGCCGAGGCCGCGGCCGCCAAGGACAACATCAAGCTCGTCTACTCCGCCGACCCGAACGCGGGCAACCAGGCCAACCTGGTCCAGAACGCGATCGACCAGAAGGTCGACGGCATCGCCGTCACCCTCGCCAAGCCGGACGCGCTCAAGGGCGTCATAGGCAAGGCCGAGAAGTCCGGCATACCCGTCGTCGGCCTCAACTCCGGCCTGAGCGACTGGAAGAAGCTCAACCTGCTGGAGTTCTTCGGCCAGGACGAGTCCGTCGCGGGCGAGGCCTTCGGCAAGAAGCTCAACGAGGTCGGCGCCAAGAAGGTCCTCTGCGTCATGCAGGAGCAGGGCAACGTCGGCCTCACCCAGCGCTGCGACGGCGTGGCGAAGACCTTCGAGGGCAAGGTCGACCCGCAGAACGTCAACGGCACCGACATGCCGTCCGTGAAGTCGACGATCACCGCCAAGCTCAAGCAGGACCCGTCCATCGACTACGTCGTCACCCTCGGCGCCCCCTTCGCGCTGACGGCCGTGCAGTCGGCCGCTGACGCCGGCAGCAAGGCGAAGATCGCCACCTTCGACCTCAACAAGGACCTCATCAAGTCCATCAAGGCCGGCGACATCCAGTTCGCCGTCGACCAGCAGCCCTACCTCCAGGGCTACCTGGCCGTCGACGGTCTGTGGCTCTACAAGAACAACGGCAACTACAGCGGCGGCGGCGAGCAGCCCGTGCTGACCGGCCCGGCCTTCGTCGACAAGTCCAACGTCGACAAGATCGGGGAGTTCGCCGCGAAGGGCACCCGGTGATGAGCATGACCCAGCAGGCCACGCCGGCGGTGGGAACACCGCCGGCCCCCGGCCAGAAGCAGTCCGACGGCCGGACGCAGCGGCGCCCGCTGGCGCTGCGGCTGCTGGCCCGGCCCGAGGTCGGTGTGTTCCTCGGCGCCGTCGCCGTGCTCGTGTTCTTCCTGTTCGCCGCGCCGCCGGTACGCGACGGCAGCTCGATGGCGAACATCCTGTACCAGTCGTCGACCATCGGGATCATGGCGCTGCCCGTGGCCCTGCTGATGATCGGCGGCGAGTTCGACCTGTCGGCCGGTGTCGCCGTGATCACCTCGGCGCTGACCGCCTCGATGCTCAGCTACCAGCTGACCATGAACGTCTGGGTCGGCGTGATCGTCGCCCTGCTGGTGTCGCTCGCGATCGGCGCCTTCAACGGCTGGCTGCTGGTCAAGACCGGCCTGCCGAGCTTCCTGGTCACCCTGGGCACCTTCCTGATCCTGCAGGGCGTGAACCTCGCGATCACCAAGCTGGTCACCGGCAACGTCGCCACCGACGACATCAGCGACATGGACGGCTTCACCCAGGCGCAGAAGCTCTTCGCCTCGACCTTCGAGGTCGGCGGGGTCAACGTCAAGATCACCGTGGTGTGGTGGCTGGTCTTCGCCGCCCTGGCCACCTGGGTGCTGCTGCGCACCAAGTACGGCAACTGGATCTTCGCCGTCGGTGGCAACAAGGACTCCGCGCGGGCCGTGGGTGTGCCGGTGACCTTCACGAAGATCTCACTGTTCATGCTGGTCGGCTTCGGTGCCTGGTTCGTCGGCATGCACCAGCTGTTCTCCTTCAACACCGTGCAGTCCGGCGAGGGCGTGGGCCAGGAGCTCATCTACATCGCCGCGGCCGTCATCGGCGGCTGTCTGCTCACCGGTGGCTACGGTTCCGCGATCGGCCCGGTCTTCGGTGCCTTCATGTTCGGCATGGTGCAGCAGGGCATCGTCTACGCCGGCTGGAACCCCGACTGGTTCAAGGCCTTCCTCGGCGTGATGCTCCTGGGCGCCGTCCTCATCAATCTGTGGGTCCAGCGCACGGCGACCCGGAGGTGACCGCGATGACCAGCAAAGAAACGGGCACCCACGGTGCCGTCCTGAAGGACACCCCGCCCGCCGGCGAGCGTCCCCTCGTCGAACTGCGCGGCGCCGGCAAGTCCTACGGCAACATCCGCGCCCTGCACGGCGTGAGCCTGGAAGTCCACCCGGGCAAGGTGACCTGCGTCCTGGGCGACAACGGCGCCGGCAAGTCCACCCTCATCAAGATCATCTCGGGTCTGCACCAGCACACCGAGGGCGAGTTCCTCGTCGACGGCGAACCGGTGCGCTTCTCCACCCCGCGCGAGGCCCTCGCCAAGGGCATCGCCACCGTCTACCAGGACCTCGCCGTCGTCCCGCTGATGCCGGTCTGGCGCAACTTCTTCCTCGGCTCCGAGATGACCAAGGGCCCCTGGCCGCTGCGCCGTCTCGACATCGAGCAGATGAAGAAGACCGCGGACGAAGAGCTGCGCAACATGGGCATCGTCCTGGACGACCTGGAGCAGCCCATCGGCACGCTCTCCGGCGGCCAGCGACAGTGCGTGGCCATCGCCCGCGCCGTCTACTTCGGCGCCCGCGTCCTCATCCTGGACGAGCCGACCGCCGCCCTCGGCGTCAAGCAGTCCGGCGTGGTGCTGAAGTACATCGCCGCCGCCCGCGAGAAGGGCCTGGGCGTCATCTTCATCACCCACAACCCCCACCACGCCTACATGGTCGGCGACCACTTCAGCGTCCTGCGCCTGGGCACCATGGAACTGTCCGCCTCCCGCAGCGACGTCAGCCTCGAAGAGCTGACCAACCACATGGCCGGCGGCGCCGAACTCGCCTCCCTCAAGCACGAGCTGGCGCAGGTCCGCGGCGTCGACGTCGAAGAGCTCCCCGAAGAGGGGGACCTCACCGCTCCCGTAGCCACGTCCTCGGAAGGAAAGTCCTGACATGGCCCTCGCGCTCGACCGCATCCGGGTCGGCTCCGCCCCCGACTCCTGGGGCGTCTGGTTCCCCGACGACCCCCAGCAGGTGCCCTGGGAACGCTTCCTCGACGAGGTCGCCGAGGCCGGCTACTCCTGGATCGAACTCGGCCCCTACGGCTACCTGCCGACCGACCCGGCCCGGCTCACCGACGAGGTGACCAGGCGGAACCTGAAGGTCTCCGCCGGCACCATCTTCTGCGGACTGCACCGCGGCCCCTCCGAGTGGGACTCCACCTGGGAGCAGGTCAGCAACGTCGCCGCCCTCACCCAGGCCATGGACGCGAAGCACTTGGTCGTCATCCCGTCCTTCTGGCGCGACGACAAGACCGCCGAGATCCTGGAAGCGCCGGAGCTCACCACCGAGCAGTGGCGCAACCTCACCACGGGCATGGAGCGCCTCGGCCGTGAGGTGAAGGACAAGTACGGCCTGGACATCGTCGTCCACCCGCACGCCGACACCCACATCGACACCGAGGAGCACGTCGAGCGGTTCCTCGACTCGACCGACTCCGACGCGGTCAACCTCTGCCTGGACACCGGGCATTACGCCTACTGCGGCGGCGACAGCGTCAAGCTGATCGAGACGTACGGCGAGCGCATCGGCTACCTGCACCTCAAGCAGGTCGACCCGGAGATCCTCGCCGACGTGGTCAAGAACGAGGTGCCCTTCGGCCCCGCGGTGGCGCGCGGCGTGATGTGCGAACCGCCCGCCGGTGTCCCGGAGCTGGGCCCGGTCCTGACGGCCGCGCAGAAGCTGGGCGTGGACCTCTTCGCCATCGTCGAGCAGGACATGTACCCCTGCGAGCCGGACAAGCCGCTGCCGATCGCGGTGCGCACCCGCAAGTTCCTGAGGTCCTGCGGCGCCTGACGACCCGAAAGGACGGCCATGACGGAGCGCGCCCCACTCGGAGTCGCGGTCATCGGTACCGGAAGGATGGGCGCCGACCACGTGCGCCGCATCCACGAAGTCACCAGCGGAGCGCGGGTGACGGCCGTCGTGGACGTCGACGCGGAGCGCGCGAAGGCCGTCGCCGCCCGTGTCGACGGCTGCACCGCCCACACCGACCCGGCGGCCGCGATGGCGGCGGCCGACGTCGACGCCGTCCTGATCGCCTCACCCGGCCCGGCCCACGAAGCCACCCTCCTCGCCGCCTTCGAGCGCGATCTGCCCGTCCTGTGCGAGAAGCCGCTCACCCCCGACGCGGCCTCCGCCCTGCGCGTCCTCGAAGCCGAACTGCGCCTCGGCCACCGCCGCGTCCAGGTCGGCTTCATGCGCCGCTACGACCCCGAGTACGCGAAGCTGAAGGCCCTGCTGGCCACGGGCCAGCTGGGCCGCCCGCTCATGGTGCACAACCGGCACCGTAACGTCGCCAGCCCGCCCTTCTTCACCAGCTCCATGCTCATCAGCGACTCCGTCGCCCACGAGGCCGACGCGACCCGCTGGCTGCTGGGCCACGAGATCACAGCCGTCACGGTGCTGCGCCCCACCCCCTCGGCCAGCGCCCCGGACGCCCTGCAGGACCCCCAGTTCGTCGTCTTCGAGACCGACGGCGGCGCCCTCAGCGACGTCGAGATCTTCGTCAACTGCGGCTTCGGTTACCAGGTCCAGGCCGAGGTCGTCTGCGAACGCGGCACCGCCCGCATCGGCGACGGACACGCCCTGGTCACCAACATGGCCGGCCGCTGGGGCGGCACCATCGCCCAGGACTGGACCGAACGCTTCGAGACGGCCTACGACCAGGAGATCCAGGCCTGGGTCGACGCCACCCGCCGCAGCGAGGTGACCGGTCCGAGCGTCTGGGACGGTTATGCCGCGGCGGCGGTGTGCGAGGCGGGGGTCCGGGCGCTGGAGGACGGGGGCCGGGTCGGGGTCGAACTCGTGGAGAGGCCCGCGTTGTACGCGTGAAAAGGGGCCCGGGGTCACCCCCGGGCCCCTTCCGCGTGCGGGTCAGACACTGGTCCGCGGCCGGGGCTCGAACCCGGCCTTCCGGTAGCAGGCGTCGATGAGCTCCATCGTCGTCACCGCGTCGTCCGCGTCCAACGGCAGCGGCGTGCCCTCCCGGACCCGGGCCGCGAACGCCTCCAGCTGGTACGTGTACGACGAGCGCGTGCCGAGGTGCTCCGTGCGCTCGCCCTCGGGTGTGCGGATCACGACGCGGTCGTCCCACTGGGGCAGGACGAAGTTCGGAGCCGTCGCCTCACCCCGGGAGCCGACGAGCCGGATGCTCATGTCCAGGCCGTCGTACGCCATGTGACAGCGGGCCGAGCCCGTCGCGCCACCGGGGTACTCCAGGTCGGCGTCCAGCCACTCGTCGACGCCGGGCGCGCCCGCCCGCTCCCCGGCGCGGGCCGCGGCCGTGCGCGGGGCGCCGCCCGCCCAGGGGGCGAGCATCCGCAGCGCGTGCAGGCTGTAGCAGCCGAGGTCCATCAGCGCCCCGCCGGCCAGCGGCAGCGACCAGCGCGGGTCGGTGTCCGGCGGCGCAGGGATGGCGACCATGGCCTCGACGTGCCGCAGTTCGCCGAGTTCACCGGAGGCCAGCAGCTCGTGGAGGCGCCGCGTGACCGGGTGGAAGAGGTAGTGGAAGGCCTCCATGAAGACAGTCCCGGCCTTCTCGGCGGCTCGCCGTACCTCCGCCGCCTCCTCGGCGTTGCTCGCCGACGGCTTCTCCGACAGCACGTGCTTGCCGGCCGCGAGGGCGGCCAGGTTCCACGGACCGTGCAGGCCGTTGGCGAGCGGGTTGTAGACGGCGTCGACCTCGGGATCGGCGATCAGCTCCGCGTACGAGCCCGCCACCCGCTCCACGCCGTGCCCGGCGGCGAACGCCTCGGCGCGGGCACGGTCGCGGGCGGCCACCGCGACGAGGCGGTGGCCGGTCGTCCGGGCCGGGTCGACGAGGGAGCGTTCGGTGATCCGCGCGGCTCCCAGCACACCTATGCGCAGGGGTTCCCGGCCCTTCTCGCTCATGCCTGCCGTACCTCCTCGATCGTCACGGGACGGTGCTCGCGCAGCGACAGGGTGCACGCGTCGGCGATCCAGCCCGCCTCCAGCGCGTCCTCGATGGTGCAGGGGGAGGGGCGGGTGCCGGCCACGACCTCGGTGAACGCGGTCAGTTCGGCGCGGTAGGCGGCGGTGAAGCGGTCCATGAAGAAGTCGTGCGGGGTGCCCGCCGGGAAGGTCACCCCGGGCTCGACGGAGCGCAGCGGCAGCTTGTCCTCCAGGCCTACCGCGATGGAGTCCTGGAAGCCGTGGATCTCCATGCGGACATCGTAACCGCGGGCGTTGTGGCGGGAGTTGGACACGACCGCGATGGTGCCGTCGTCGAGGGTGAGGATCGCGCCGGTGGTGTCGGCGTCACCGGCCTCCTTGATGTACTCGGCGCCCCGGTTGCCGCCCACCGCGTACACCTCGGTCACCTCACGGCCGGTCACCCAGCGGATGATGTCGAAGTCGTGCACCGAGCAGTCGCGGAAGATGCCGCCGGAAGCGGCGATGTACGCGGCCGGCGGGGGCGCCGGGTCCAGCGTGGTCGAGCGGACCGTGTGCAGCTTGCCGAGCTCACCGCTCTGCACGGCGGCGCGGGCGCCCACGAACCCGGTGTCGAAGCGGCGGTTGTAGCCGATCTGGATCGGCACGTCCCGGCCGCGGACGGCCTTGAGCACCTCGACACCCTCGGCCATGGTCCTGGCGACGGGCTTCTCGCAGAAGACGGGGACGCCGGCCTCGACACCGGCCAGGATCAGCGCGGGGTGGGCGTCCGTCGCGGCCGCGACGACGATGCCGTCCACACCGGCGGCCAGCAGTGCCTCCGGCGAGTCCACGACATCGGCCCCGAACCGCTCGGCGGCGGCCTTGGCGGCATCCGCGAACGGGTCGGTCAGGACGAGGGAGTCGACGGCGTCGAGTCCGGAGAGGGTCTCGGCGTGGAAGGCGCCGATGCGGCCGAGGCCGAGGATTCCGATGCGCATGGGGTGTTGCTCCTAGAGAAGGGGGGAGGGTTTCGTGCGGAGAGTTGTCAGTCCAGGCCGCCGAGGACGTTCTGGTCCCAGTCGATGACCGACCCGGTGACCACCCCGGAGCGGTCCGACAGCAGGAAGACCACGAAGTCGGCGATCTCGTCCGGCTGGCCGAGCTTGCCCATGGGCAGCTTCGCGGCGGCCTCCTCGCGCCAGTCGTCCCCGGCGCCGTGGAAGGTCTTCTGCGTCGCGTCCTCGCCCTCCGTCGCCGTCCAGCCGATGTTGAGGCCGTTGATCCGGACCCGGTCCCAGCGGTGGGCGTGCGCGGCGTTGCGGGTCAGGCCGATCAGACCAGCCTTGGCGGCGACGTACGGCGCCAGGAACGGCTGTCCGCCGTGGGCCGACGAGGTGATGATGTTGACGACCGTGCCGGGCTCCTGACGCCCCACCATGTCCGCCACCACCGCCTGCATCGCGAAGAAGGGGCCCTTGAGGTTGATCCCGATGTGCTGGTCGAACAGCTCGGGCGTGGTGTCGAGCAGCGTCCCGCGGGAGGTCAGCCCGGCCGAGTTCACAAGGCAGTCGACCCGGCCGTACGTCTGCACGACCCGCGCCACGGAGGCCTTGGCCTGCTCGGCGTCGGACAGGTCGGCCCGGACGTACAGGGCCTTGCCGCCCGCGGCGGTCAGCTCCTCCACGAGGGCCTCGCCGGGTTCGGGGCGCCGCCCGGTGACGGCCACGACCGCCCCCTCGCGCACCGCGGCCCGCGCGATGGCCGCGCCGACCCCCTGGCTTCCGCCGTTGACCAGGACGACCTTGTCGTCGAGTAGTCCCATCGGTTTTCCTCAGCTCTCTCGCCGCTCGGTACCGGTCCGCAGCTCCGCCCGGAGCGCCTCCGGCGTCCACTCCTCGCGCAGCGCCCGCCGCATCAGATCCGCCTGCGAGGGCGGGGCCGGCCCGTCGACCGGCGGGTCGCTGTCCAGGTTGGTCGGGAAGGGGTAGCCCTCGGCGCTCGCCGCGATCACGTGCTCCAGCCATGCCTGGTCGGCGCCCTCGGCCTTGCGCTTGAGGAGAGCCGGGTACACCGCGCCCGCCACCGCCTCCCGGTCCACCGTCTCCATCGCCCGGCCGAACGCGGACGACACCTGGAGCAGGTTGGCCATGCGCCGGATGTCCGCGGAGCGGTTGGTGCCGGCCGCGTGGAACAGGGCCGGGTTGAAGAACACCGCGTCACCCTTCGCCAGCGGCAGCTGCACCCGGTGCGCCTCGAAGTACGCCCGGAACTCCGGCAGCCGCCAGGCGAGATAGCCCGGCTCGTACTTCTGCGAGTGCGGCAGGTACATCGTCGGCCCGGACTCCACCGGCATGTCGCAGTGCGCGACCGCGCCCTGCAGCGTCAGCACGGGGGAGAGGCGGTGCACGTGCGCCGGGTAGGCGGCGGCGACCTCGTTCGTCAGGAAGCCCAGGTGGTAGTCGCGGTGCGCGCTCTGCGCGGCGCCGCCCGGGTTGACCACGTTGAGCTGGGAGGTGACCTGGTAGCCGGGGCCCAGCCAGGCGGTGGCCACCAGGGCCAGGATCTCGTTCGCGTAGTAGTCGGCGAACGCCTCCGGGTCGTAGAGGGCCGTCTTCTCCAGCGCGTTCCACACCCGGTCGTTGGCGCCCGGCTTGGCGAAGTGGTCACCGGCGGACGTGCCCGAGGCACGCTGCTCGGCGATCAGCGCCTCGAACACCTCGGTGGCCCGGTCCACGACCCCGGGGTCGGGGAAGGCGCCGCGGAACACCACGATGCCGGGCCCGTCGGCGAGCGCCCGCACCAGCTCGGCCTGGACCACCCGGTCGCCTTCGAGCAGGCCGCAGTCGTAGACGGGCACGTTGCGCTCCACGGCGGAGGCGTGCGGATAGTCGGCGGGGTCGGTCGCCTGCTCGACCAGCGCGCGGAACGCGCCGAGATCGCAGTCCTGCTCGGACAGCCAGGCATGGTGGTGGACGGAAGTGAAGGACATCGTCGTCCCTTCGGGGTCACGGAGCGACGCAGCCCTGTCATTCTTGTCAGTACAAACACCTCGAACAACCAGCAGCGAGCCATCAAAAACCCCTCAAGGAGCCGGCTCATGGGTCACCCGTTCCCGATCCGGGAGATCGCACGTCAGGCGGGCCTGAGCGAGGCGACCGTCGACCGGGTGCTGAACGGCAGGGGAGGCGTGCGCGAGAGCACCGCCCGGGAGGTCCGCCAGGCCATCGCCGACCTCGACCGGCAGCGCACCCAGGTCCGGCTCGTCGGCCGGACGTTCATGGTCGACATCGTGATGCAGGCGCCCGAGCGGTTCACGACGGCCGTTCGCGCCGCCCTGGAGGCAGAACTGCCGTCCCTGCGTCCGGCGGTGCTGCGCTCCCGCTTCCACTTCCGCGAGACCGGCCCGGCCGGGGAACTGGTGCGGACCCTGGACCGCATCGCCCGGCGCGGATCGCAGGGCGTGATCCTCAAGGCCCCGGACGTCCCCGAGGTCACCGCCGCGGTCGGCCGCCTCGAAGCCGCCGGCGTCCCGGTCGTGACGCTGGTGACCGACCTGCCGGCCAGCGCCCGCCGCGCCTACGTCGGCATAGACGACCGGGCGGCCGGAGCGACGGCCGCCTACCTGATGGGCCAGTGGCTGGGGGAGCGCCCGGGCAACATCCTCACCAGCCTCAGCAGCGGCTTCTTCCGCAACGAGGAAGAGCGCGAGATGGGCTTCCGCAGCGCGATGCGCGCCCGGCACCCCGAGCGCACGCTGGTCGAGATCGCCGAGGGCCAGGGCCTGGACGCCACCCAGTACGACCTCGTCCGGGCCGCGCTGGAACGCGACCCGGACATCCGCGCGGTGTACTCGATCGGCGGCGGCAACATCGCCACGCTGCGCGCCTTCGACGACCTCGGCCGCGACTGCGCGGTGTTCGTCGCGCACGACCTCGACCACGACAACACCCGGCTGCTGCGCGAGCACCGCCTGTCCGCCGTGCTCCACCACGACCTCCGCCAGGACGTCCGCGAGGCCTGCCACACCGTCATGCGCGCCCACGACGCCCTGCCGCCGGCGGGACCGAGCCTGCCGTCGGCGATCCAGGTGGTGACGCCGTACAACATGCCACCGCAGGCGGCCGTGTGATCCGGACGGCCCGGCCGGGCGTGGGTCCGGAAGCGGCGCCCGCGCCGCGCCTACCGTCGGACCCATGTGGACATCACGCCCGGACGGCGGGCCGGACCGGTTGCTGGCGCTCGCCGACGGCGTGTTCGCCATCGCCATCACCCTGCTCGTCCTGGATCTCTACGTGCCGAGGGACCTGGAGCCCGACCAGTATCGCGAGGCCCTGCGCCGGGTGCTCCCCGACCTCGGGGCCTACGCGCTCAGCGTCGCGGTGCTCGGCAGCTACTGGCGCGACCACCGCAGGATCTTCCGCGGGGTACGGGAGGTCGACGGACAGGTGATCAGCCTGTCCGTCGTCGGGTTCGGCGTCGCGGCCCTCGTGCCCTTCCCGACCCGGCTGCTCGCCGAGTACGGCGACCAGTCCGTGTCGGTCGCCGTCTACGCCGGGGCCGTCGCCGCGCTCGGCGCCTGCCACCTGGCGGTGGCCGCCGTCCTGGCCAGGCGCCCCTGGCTGCGCCACGGCACGCCCACCGAGGCGACGGCCCCGCTGTACCTCCTCGACAGTGCCACGATCGTGGTGGTCTTCCTCGTCACCGTCCCGCTGGTCTTCGTGACCGGCCCCGCCATCATGTGGCTGTGGCTCGTACTCGTCCCGGCGAAGGTCTACCTGGGCCGGCGGCACCAGACCCCGGGCTGACGGGACCGCTTCACGCCCGCCCGGCCACCTCCGCCCACGTACCGCTGCGCGCCGACCGCGCCATCGCGTCCAGCGCGGCCGCGCTGTGCACGGCATCGATGATCGTCGCCCCCTGCGCGGAGCCCTCGGCGACCGACGTCAGGAAGCGGTACGCCTCGATGACCTTCAGGTCGTCGTACCCCATCGCGTTCGCCGCGCCCGGCTGGAACGCGGCGAACTCCCCGTGGCCCGGCCCGACGTAGACCGTGGTCACGGACTGGTCCTGGTACGTCGTGCCGCGGCTGACGCCCAGCTCGTTCATGCGGCGGAAGTCCCAGAACACGGCCCCCTTCGTGCCGTGCACCTCGAAGCCGTAGTTGTTCTGCTCGCCGACCGAGACCCGGCAGGCCTCCAGGACACCGCGCGCCCCGGAGGCGAAGCGCAGCAGGCAGCTGACGTAATCCTCGTTCTCGACCGGGCCGAGTTCACCTCCGGCGGCGCGGCTGTGGCCCGCCGTGGCGCCGGCCGGGCGGGCCCGCTCCGGGAGGAAGACGGCCGTGTCGGCCGCGAGGGACGTGATGTCGCCGAGCAGGAACCGGGCCAGGTCCACGCCGTGCGAGGCCAGGTCGCCCAGCACCCCGCTGCCGCCCCGCTCCCGCTCGTACCGCCAGGTGAGCGCGCCCTCGGGGTGGGCCGCATAGTCGCTGAACAGCCGGATACGGACATGGGTGACCGCGCCGACCTCCCCGGAGGTGATCAGCTCGCGGGCCGCCTCGACGGCGGGCGCGTTGCGGTAGTTGAAGCCCACGGTGCCCTGCACCCCCGCCTTGGCCACCGCGTCCGCCACCGCCCCGGCGTCCTCGGCGGACAGACCCACCGGCTTCTCGATCCAGATGTGCTTGCCGGCCTCGGCCATGGCGACGCCGATCTCGCGGTGCAGGAAGTTCGGCGCGGTGATGCTGACCGCCTTGACCCGCGGGTCGGTGGCCACCTCGCGCCAGTCGCGGGTCGTCGAGGCGAACCCGAACTGCGCGGCGGCCTCTTCCGCACGGCCCGGCACCTCCTCGGCGACCGTCACCAGCTCCGGGACGAGGGGCAGCTGCGGATAGTGGTGCCGCACACGCGCGTACGCCTGGGTGTGCACCCGCCCCATCCAGCCGAATCCGATGACGGCGACGCCGAGCGTGTCCACCATGAGAGCCCCTCTTTGGACCGTTCCAGAACTTGTCCAGGCCACCCTGAGTGGGGTTCGCCGACGCTGTCAACCCTTTGACAAGCCGTGGCGCCGCATGGAACGGTCCATGCCATGAGACCGCCGACGATCCGGGACGTGGCCGAAAGGGCCGGTGTCTCCAAGTCGCTGGTCTCCCTCGTGCTGCGCGGCTCCGACCAGGTACGCCCCGAGAAGCGGGACGCAGTGCTCCGGGCCGCCCAGGAGCTCGGCTACCGGCCCAACGCCGCCGCCCGCAGCCTCAGCGAGCGGCGCACCCGCACGGTCGGCGTCCTCCTGAACGACCTGCGCAACCCCTGGTTCGTCGACCTCCTCGACGGCCTGAACTCCCTGCTGCACGCCAACGGCCTGCACATGCTGCTGGCCGACGCCCGTCTCAACCGCCGCACCGGCCAGGACCCGGCCGACCCGCTGCTGGACCTGCGCGTCGACGGCCTGGTCGTGGTCGGCACGCTGCCCGACCCGGCGGCCCTCGGAGCGGTGGCGGGGCGTATCCCGGTCGTGCTGGCCGGCTCCCGCGAACCGGCCCCGCCGGGCGTGGACGTGGTGGCGGGCGACGACGAGCAGGGCGCCCGGCTCGTCGCCGAGCACCTGATCGGCCTCGGGCACCGCCGTATCGCGCACATCGCGGGCTACGGCGCGGTGGGCGAGCTGCGGCGCGACAGCTTCGAGGCGGCCATACGCCGGCACGGCCTGGCGGAGCGGGCGGTGGTCGAGCCGAGCGACATGACCGAGGAGGGCGGCTACCGCACGACCGTCCGGCTGCTCAGCCGTCACGAGCGGCCCACGGCCGTCTTCGCCGTCAACGACATGGCCGCCATCGGCGTGCTCTCGGCGGCCGAGGAGCTGGGACTGCGCGTCCCGCGCGACCTGTCCGTCGTCGGCTACGACAACACGAGCATCGCCCGGCTGCGGCACGTGTGGCTCACGACGGTGGACAACACGAGCCACGAGGTCGGCCGCCGCGCGGCCCGCTGCCTCCTGGAGCGCTTCGAGGGCCTCGACGGAGCGGGCCGGGTCCAACTGGCCACGCCCACCCTGGAGATCAGAGGGTCGACGGCCCCGGCGCCCTGATCGCTCACCTCGCTCAGAGGTTGATCGCGTACGCCTTGCGCAGCGTCTCGTGCACCGTCCACGTCGTACGGTCGCCCTCGCGCAGGACGGCCAGGTCGCCCGGCCCGACCGTGAGCGTCGGCCCGCCCTCGACCTCGATCGTCGCCGAACCGCTGATCACGACGAACAGCTCGTCGGCCTCGGTGTCGGTGACCACGCCGGGCGTGATCTGCCAGACGCCCCGGACCTGACGGCCGTCCTCCGACTCCCAGACCACTTTCCCGGTCACCTCGGGCGTCCCGGAGACGATCTGCTCGGGCGCGAGGGGGTCGGGTTCGAGCTCGGCGTCGGGGATGTGCAGTACGAAGCTGTGCGTCATGCGGCGACCCTAGCCCCGGTGAGCGGGGGAGCGGCCTCGACAGAGTGTGGGGTGCCGACCGGGCCGGGCGGACACTCCGTCGCCCCTGCTCCCTGGACCGCGGGGGTGCGGCCGGCGGCCGGAAGCGGCTCGCAGGCTCCCCGTCTTCGTCCGTCTCAACCCCTATGCCCTGGTCGGGAGTTCCCGCCAACTCGCGTATTGTTTGCGGCATATGCCCGGGAGTTGAGATACCCGGGTGCGCAAGTGCGGGCGAAGGGGGAGCAGGACGTGGACGAGACGCGGCAAGGGCCCGCCCGGCGGTCCGGACTGGCCGGAGGTGTCGTGACGGCAGTCCTGGCCGTGGCCGCCTGCGCGGGGCACGCGACCAAGGCTGACCTCCCCTGGTGGGCCGTCCTCGCCGTCGCCGTCTCGACGGTGGGTCTCGCCGGCTGGACCCGGCGCCCGGATCGGCCGTCGGCACGGGCCGGCGGCCGAGTCCGCATGCGGTAGGGTTGACCTGCGTGATCACGCGGTTCACCCGCGCGAGACGCATCGGGACGTGGCGCAGCTTGGTAGCGCACTTGACTGGGGGTCAAGGGGTCGCAGGTTCAAATCCTGTCGTCCCGACTTTACGAAGTCGCAGGTCAGGGGCCGTTTCAGAGGAGATCTGAAACGGCCCCTTGATCATCAGAGCGAGGCGAAAACGCTGGATGGTGTGGCCTGATGACACCGCCCGACACGGCGTGCACGCAGACCCTCCCGAGGTCGTCGCACTGGGGCTTTGGCATGGAACGGTGACGCAACCGCCCCTGTCAAAGCACCGGGAGCAGCGCTAACCGGAATTGAACTGTCCGATTCTTCCGGGGCGTGGACGTGGGCTCCAAGCAGGTGACGGTGCCTCGGCGGCACCCCAAGACCAACGGGCCTTTCCCTCTGAGCCCTGACACCTTGGGCACCTCGGGACGCGGATCTTTGCCGACGCCATGTCTGCCTCGGATCTGACTGATGAGTCATTTGGTGTCAGATGTCCTTGATGTCGCGTTGGATGATCTTTAGTGTTCGCCGGGAGGTAAGCACTGCGAGGCCCGAGCCCGTGCCACCGTCCGGAAGCGAGGTGTGGAGCGCGTGCACGCGAGGGGACACCCCAGAGGGACGCGATGGCTGCGGGCGTTCGCCGTACTGCCGTTGCTTGCGTCGGCGCTCGCCGCCTGTGGCAGCGACGAAGGCTCCGGCAGGCCCACCCTCAACTGGTACAACTTCCCCGACGACTCCGGTGCGCTCCAGAAGGCCGCCGACCGGTGCAGCCAGGCGTCGGGCGGCCGCTACCGGATCAGCTACAACAAGCTCCCGCGTGCCGCCGACGGTCAGCGTCAGCAGATGGTCCGCAGGCTCGCCGCCGAGGACGACTCGCTCGACATCCTGGGCCTGGACGTCACCTGGGCGGCGGAGTTCGCCGAGGCGCGCTGGATCCGGGAATGGACAGGAGCGGCGAAGCGGCAGGCCGTCGAGGGCACTCTGCGCGTACCGCTGCAGACCTCGACCTGGAAGGGCAAGCTGTACGCCGTCCCGTACAACACCAACACCCAGCTCCTGTGGTACCGCAAGGACCTGGTGCCCACACCGCCCAGGACCTGGGCCGAGATGCTGGACATGGCCGGCGCCCTCGCCCGGCAGGGCAAACCGCACTTCGTCGAGATCCAGGGCGCCCAGTACGAGGGTCTGACCGTCTGGTTCAACACCCTGATCAACAGTGCGGGCGGCTCCATCCTCAACGCGAGCGCGACCGAGCCGTCCCTCGGTCCTCCCGCTGTGCGGGCTGCGGGGATCATGCGTGAGCTGGCGACGTCCCCGGCCGCGGACCCCTCCTTGCCCAACCAGATGGAGGACCAGAACCGCCTGGCCATGGAGTCGGGGGTGGCGGCGTTCGAGCTCAACTACCCCTTCGTCTATCCGTCGATGAAGGCGAACAACCCCGAGCTGTTCAAGAACTTCCGCTGGGCGCCGTACCCCCGGGTCGACGCGAACCGCCCGGCACGGCCCACCATCGGCGGCATCGACCTGGCGGTGAGCGCCTACTCGCGCCACCCGGACCTGGCCTTCGAGGCGGCACTGTGCCTGCGCAACAGGGAGAACCAGCTCACCGCCGCGCTCGAGGGCGGCCTGCCGCCCACCCTGCGCGCCCTGTACGACGAGCCCGCGTTCATGAAGGCGTACCCCTTCTCCGCGGAGGTGCTGGCCGCGCTGGAGTCGGCGAGTGTGCGCCCGATCACTCCGGTCTACCAGAACGTGTCGATCGCGGTCTCCCACACGCTGTCTCCGCCGTCCGGGATCAAACCGGAGAGCTCCGTCAACACCATCAGGGAGCAGATCGACGATGCCCTGCGATCCGAGGGTGTGATCCCGTGAACCACCACCTTTCGCACCACGTCGTCGCCCGGCGCAGCAGCGCGCGGGCCTCGTCCCCGGGCGGCCCGAGATGAGCACGCGGGCGCAACCCGCCGGAGCCCCACCGCCCCCCGAAGCGGAGACGGAGCGGAAGGGGCCGGAGCAGGCGGCACTGTCGGCGGGCGCCCGGCAGGAGCGGCGGCTCGGCTGGCTGCTCTGCGCGCCCGCCGTCGTCGTCATGATCGCCGTGACCGCCTACCCCATCGGGTACGCCGTCTACCTGTCCCTCCAGCGGTACGACCTGCGCTTTCCCGGACGGGCGGAGTTCGTGGGCCTGAGCAACTACGGAGCCGTGCTGTCCTCCCCGTTCTGGTGGGACGCGTTCTGGGTGACGCTGTTCATCACAGCGGTGTCCGTGGCGATCGAACTGGTCCTCGGAATGGGGCTCGCCCTGGTGATGCATCGCACGATCTTCTGGCGCGGCGTCATCCGCACCTCGGTCCTCGTTCCCTATGGGATCGTCACCGTGGTCGCCGCCTTCTCCTGGCAGTACGCCTGGACACCGGACCTCGGATACCTCGCCGAGTTGCTGCCCAGCGGAGAGGCTCCGCTGACCGAGCAGTGGCCCGCCCTCTGGCTGATCATCCTCGCCGAGGTGTGGAAGACGACGCCGTTCATGGCCCTGCTGCTGCTCGCGGGCCTCGCACTGGTCCCCGAGGAGACCCTGAAGGCGGCCATGGTGGACGGTGCCACCGCATGGCAGCGCTTCACCAAGATCATGCTGCCGCTGATGAAGCCGGCCATCCTGGTGGCCCTGCTCTTCCGCACACTGGACGCGTTCCGGATCTTCGACAACATCTACGTCCTGACCGCGGGCGCCCAGGGGACCGGCTCGCTGTCGATCCTCGGGTACGACAACCTGTTCACCGCGCTGAACCTGGGCATCGGGTCGGCGATCTCGGTCCTGATCTTCATCTGCGTCGGGATCATCGCCTTCACCTTCGTCAAACTGTTCGGCGCCGCCGCACCCGGCGCGGAGGTGAAGCGCTGATGGCCGCCGTGGGAAAGACACATGCCGCCCGATGGGGCGTCCTGAACGTGGTGGTGGTGCTGTACGCCCTGTTCCCGGTGTGGTGGATCGCCGCGCTGTCGTTCAAGGACCCCGGCACCCTGACGGACGGTGACTACATCCCCAGGGACTGGACCTGGGAGAACTACCGGGGCATCTTCGAGACCGCCGAGTTCACCCGTGCGCTGATCAACTCGATCGGCATCGCCCTGATCGCCACGGTGATCGCGGTGGCCCTGGGCACCATGGCCGCCTACGCGGTGGCCCGGCTGCGGTTCCCCGGCAAGCGGGTACTCATCGGCATGTCCCTGCTGATCGCCATGTTCCCGCCGATCTCCCTGGTGTCACCGCTGTTCAACATCGAGCGGATCATCGGGATCTTCGACACCTGGATCGGGCTGATCATCCCGTACATGACCTTCTCCCTGCCTCTGGCGATCTACACCCTGTCGGCGTTCTTCCGGGAGATCCCCTGGGATCTGGAGAAGGCCGCCAAGGTCGACGGGGCGACGCCCGCGCAGGCCTTTCGGCTGGTCATCGCGCCTCTGGCCGCGCCGGGCGTGTTCACCACGGCCATTCTCGTGTTCATCTTCTGCTGGAACGACTTCCTGTTCGCGATCTCGTTGACGTCCACCGAGTCCGCGCGCACCGTGCCCGCCGCGATCGCGTTCTTCACCGGGAGTTCCCAGTTCCAGCAGCCCACAGGGTCGATCGCCGCCGCCGCTGTCGTCATCACCATCCCGATCATCGTTTTCGTCCTGCTCTTCCAGCGGCGGATCGTCGCCGGACTGACCTCCGGGGCAGTCAAGGGCTGAACGGGGAAGGCAAGGAGGCACCATCCATGGCCGAGATCATCCTTGAGGGAGTCACGAAGCGCTTTCCCGACGGGTCCCTCGCCGTGAAGGACGTGGACCTCGAGATCGCCGACGGCGAGTTCGTGATCCTGGTCGGTCCGTCGGGATGCGGCAAGTCCACCACCCTGAACATGATCGCCGGGCTCGAGGACATCACGGAAGGCACCCTGCGCATCGGAGACCGAGTCGTCAACGACCTGGCTCCCAAGGAACGAGACGTGGCCATGGTGTTCCAGAGCTACGCCCTGTATCCGCACATGAGCGTCCGGGAGAACATGGGCTTCCCGCTGCGCCTGGCGAAGGTGGACAAGGACACCATCGACGCCAAGGTGACGCACGCCGCCCGGATCCTCGACCTCACCGAGCACTTGGACCGCAAGCCCGCCAACCTCTCAGGCGGTCAGCGCCAGCGGGTGGCCATGGGGCGGGCGATCGTCCGTGATCCCAAGGCGTTCCTGATGGACGAGCCACTGTCCAACCTGGACGCCAAACTCCGGGTCCAGATGCGCACTCAGATCTCCCGGCTGCAGCGGAGCCTCGGCACGACCACCGTGTACGTCACCCACGACCAGACCGAGGCGATGACGCTGGGCGACCGCGTCGTGGTCATGAGACAGGGCCTGGTCCAGCAGATCGGCACACCCGCCGAGCTGTACGACCTGCCGCGCAACATCTTCGTCGCCGGCTTCATCGGCTCCCCGGCGATGAACTTCCTGAACGCCACTCTGGAGGGTGGTGCCCTGCGCTCGCCCCTGGGCGACCTGACCCTCGACGACCGTACGAGGCAGGCGCTGGAACGCCAGAACGCGCCCCGTGAGGTCATCGTCGGGTTGCGACCGGAGGCATTCGAGGACGTGGCCCTGTCACATGACCGGGACCGGACGGGCCCGGTCTTCACCGTCACCGTGGAGGTACTGGAGTCCCTGGGCTCCGATGCGTATGTCTACTTCGCCGCGGAGGGCGGGCCCGCGACAACCACCGAACTGGAGGAGCTGGCCAAGGACTCGGGCCTGCGCGACACCGGCGCCGACACCAGTCACCTCGTGGCCCGCCTGGACGCCGCCACGCGTGCCCGCGAGGGAGAACCGCTGGAGCTGCGGGTCGACATGGCCAAGGCCCACGTGTTCGACCCGGCGACCGGAGCGAACCTCACGCATCCGGTGCGGGCGGACTGACGAGGCACCACGCGGCCGAGCCGGGCCACCACCGTGATGGAGGCCACCCGTGTGCATCCGCATCCTGTGTGTTTGCCGTCGCGTCGGCCGGAAAGTGGCTCTGTAGCCACCGGACGCGACAGTCCAGTGGACAGTGACCGAAAGCCGGAAAGAGGAGGTTCGATGTCCTCGAAGCGACGTCGCAAGAAGAAGGCCCGCCGCAAGAACGGCGCGAACCACGGCAGCCGTCCGCAGTCCTGAGAAGCCTCGCGGGCGCGCCGACGCAAACGGGTGGGTGGCAGGTGCCACCCACCCGTTTGCGTTCGCAGGCAGAGGTCCGCCCCGCCCAGGTGTGCGTACGCCCGGTGGAAGAGACCGAGCAGGGGACGGGGACCGGGACGCCACGGCGCGTAGGAGCGCCCCTCACCGCACGGCTCGAACAGGTGCTGTCGGCGAGGGCCGGGGAGATCGGCGGGTCGCCGTGGTGACGAGACGCCGCACACCCTTCGGTCACGCGGAGGACCGCAGCCCGTCGGCCGTGGGCGGCACTTCGCCCCGTCTGCCCTCGCCGGCCGCCTGATGCCGGGGGAGGGACTGCTCCGGGGCAGCGGGCCGGCGGTTCTTCCCGGCGCGGTGGCGCGACCAGCACCCGAACGCGGTCTGCGCCCCGTAGTGCAGCAGATTGACCGTCACCACGGCCGGGGCGACGATGCCGACCGTCTTGGGGAAGTCGCGTTCCAGGGTGAGAGCGAGCAGCACCGCCGTGAGGCCGTTCTGCTGGCCGATTCCCAGCAGGACGCGATCACGTCCGGACAGGCCGCGGACGAAGAGCGGCATGAGCAGCACGGCCACCACCGCCTGCGCCGTGAACGCCGAGACACCGAGCAGCAGCCCCGGCCCGAGCGACACCCCCTGGGCGACGAACAGGCCCAGCACGGCGGTGGCGAGCAGGAAGGCACTGGTGACCGCCCGCGCGAGAGGGCGGGCGAACGCCTGCGTACGGAGGAACAGCCCGGCCACCGCCACGGCCAGCATGAGCATGTTCACGGCGGCGAGCAGCAGCATGACCACGACCAGGACGACGGCCAGAGGTGTCGCCGGGCGCCGGGGGCGCACGGGCTCCCTCCCGGACCGGCGCGCCGGCCACAGCCTGCCGCCCGCCCACCACGCCAGCAGGGCACCGGCCAGCAGCAGCGCGTTCAGCGCCAGTCCGAGTACGTAACCCTGGGCACCGCCGCCCACCACCGAGGGCGTGCCCTCGTGACCGGCCGCCGTGTAGGCGTAGCCGGCGACGTACAGCGTCAGCAGGACCGTCATCGGGTCGTCGAAGGACGCCCACGCCGTGAGCAGGGACCGGGCGCGCTGCGACATGAGCCCGTCCTTGCTGAGGGCGGTCACCGACAGCGGGTCGATCTGCGCGACGACGATGCCGAGGATCAGGTACTCCGGGCGGTCGAAGGCCAGGACCATGACGCCCGAGATCAGCCCGGCCTTGAGGACGACCCCCAGCGTGACGGCGGCCACCACACCCCGCAGGTCACGGCGCAGATCGGCGAGGTCGATGCCGTGCGTGCTGCCGTACAGCCCCACGGCGAGCAGCAGCCCGGTGGCGACGACGTACCCCGTGGTGCCGACGAGAGGCGCCGGGTCCGCGGCCAGGCCGGTCAGGGTCCCCGCGAGCAGCGTGGCCAGCGCTCCGAGCAGAACGGCCGGAACCGCCGGCAGCTTCGACCGGCGGGCATGGTCATGTCGAGACCTCTCCACCTGCTCCCCCCATCCCCCGGGTGGTACGCCGCGAGCGTAGTCGGGCCTGTGGCACCTCATGCGCTTGGTGATACGGACGTAAAACCACGAGAGCAATCAAGCGTAGATGTCGGTATCAGGACGGCGGAACACCATTGCCGGCCGTTCCTTGCATGCCCGGGGCCGACGGCCACTGAACGCTCGTCACCCGTTGAGCGGATCCACGGCGTCCCGGCCGGTGCGCCCGTCTCCGCCCCCGGCCGCCCCCGGACGGCATCACGTCCGTCGGGCGTGCGCCCCCGCCCCGGCCGGACGTCGGCGTGAACGAGCGGCTCGCAGGCGCATGCGCCTGCGAGCCGCACGCGGCCCGCGAGAGCCGGTGGTCCCCGGCACATGGCGTGGTCGAGGACGTCACCCACCCCCATGGGCGACGTCCTCGACCGCTCCCCCGGTGCCGGACTGTGGCTCAGGTTCCCGCGCGGCGGATCCGTGCCGTCACCAGCACATCACCGCCGACCCGCCGCAACCCCAGGCGGAGTACAGGCGTACGCGGACGACGTAGCGGCGGCCCTTGACGAGCCGGGCGCCGATCGTGGCGCTGTGCGGAGTTCCCCCGTCGTCCCGGCCGGCGAGGTAGCGGGGCTCCCCGTCCCGCTCCTCGAAGAGCACCATGACGGCGTCGCAGTCGCCGAAGACGGCCAGCGTGTACGTACGGGTCTCCGGCGGGTCGATCACGAAGTCCGCCTGCTCGGCGGGGCCGACGCCGAGCGGCGCCGAACGGAACGGCACCAGCGCGGGCGAACCCTGCGGATGCGCCGGCGGATACCAGCGCAGCACGGCCTCCTTGTCGGCGGCGGACAGCGTGCCGGGCGGGTTCAGGCCCCCGCGGTACTCCTCCGGCTCCAGGATCAGTCCCGGCGGGAACGGGAACTCCATGATCGACTGCGGGTCCCAGACGGAGCCGTCGACCTCGTCCGGGCCGAGCTTGCGCAGGATGTTGTAGTGCGTCCGCTCCCGGCTCCAGTGGTGGGGCGGCCCCGCCAGTTCGGCGTACACGGCCTCGTCGTCCCAGTGGATGCCCGCGCACGGGTTCTGGTGCTCGTGCAGCAGGCCGAGCGCGTGGCCGATCTGGTGCAGGGCCGTCCCGCGCTCCCCGGGCGCGGTCAGGTCCCAGCCGAAGTTCATGGTGCGTTCCTGCCGACCCGCCGACAGCGCCTCCCGGCCCACCCTGGACCAGGAGCCGTCGCCGGCCTGGAACCCGATGCGCAGTTCGGCCTCCGAGCGGTCGCCGACCTCGGTGAAGGTGATCCCGATGCCGAGGTCCTGCCACTCCCGGAAACACCCGCGCACCACGTCCTGCTGCTCTTCGGCGCCGGCCCACGGCACCCGTCGCGTCATCCCCCTCCCCGGCACGGGGATGACGGAGGCGTCGGAATCGCCGCCGAAGAACCAGTAGTGCAGAACGGTGCCGCTGACCCACATCCGCCGCCCGCTCGCGAGCGCGCTCAGCCGCTCGGCCGCCAGCCCCGGTGCGAAGGCGGGCGCCGGCGCCTGTGCCAGCGAGCAGTAGCGTGCGGTCATGGGCCACAGCCTGCCCCGCTCCCCGCCCCGGGCGCCTGAGTCGGGGGCTACTCAAGTCGCCCTGTATCAAACGTGAGTAGCCGCGCTCATGTCTGTGTGATGACTTACGAGAGGGACGCGACGACGCTGGAGCTGCCCTGGCCGTTCACCGGGCGGGAGGACGAACTGGAGCTGATCCGCCGGTCGTTGACCGGCATGCGGCGCGGCATCGTGGTGACGGGCCCGGCGGGCTGCGGGAAGACCCGTCTCGTCACCGAGGCGATCCGCGGCACCGACTGCGCCCGGGCGGCCGGCACGCCCGAGAGCCGGACCGTCCCGTTCGCGGCGTTCGCCCATCTGCTGCCCGAGTCGGTCACGCTGCACCGCGCGGTCCGGATGCTGTCCGGTGTCCGCACGCTGCTGGTGGACGACGCGCACCTTCTCGACGACGCCTCCGCCGCCCTGGTCCACCAGCTCGCCGTGCACGGCCGCACCCGGCTGCTGGTCGTCGCCACCGACGGGGCACCCGTGCCCGGCGCGGTCGCCCGGCTGTGGACCGGTGAACTCCTGCCGCGCCTCGCGCTGGAGCCACTGCCGGAGGAGGAGACCGGCAGGCTGATCACGTCCGGCGCCGGTCCTCTCGACGCGCTGACCGTCAACCGGCTGCGCCGCCTGAGCCAGGGCGACCTGCGGCTGCTGCGCGACCTGCTGGGCGCGGTGCGCGGGCGGCTGACCCCGGTCCAGGACACCGGCGAACGGGCGTGGCGGGGCCCGGTCCCGCTGACCACGGCCGTACGTGAACGCACCACCGTCCTCGACCGGGCCTGCCCCCTCGAACGCGAGACCCTCGACCGCCTCGCCTTCGCCGAGCCCCTGCCCACGAACCTGGACGACCTGAACCTCGGGGCTCTCGAAGTGCTGGAGTCGGACGGCCTGATAGAGGTCGACGACCACGGTGCCGTCCGCCTGGCCCACCCCCTGTCCGGGCCGGTGCTCCGGGCCGCGGCGGGCCGGCTGCGGGCCCGCCGGCTGGCTCGCGCACCGGAGGAGTACGCCGCCGCCCTCGACGCCGAGTCCGCGGCCCTGGCCCACCGGATCGACCGGGCCGACGTACGGGCGACGGCCACACCGGTGGGGGAGTGGCTGGTCGCCGAGGGCGGCCCGCTGCCGGGCGGGTACGCCGCGGTGCGCGCCCGCTACGCGCGCCTGCGCGGGGAGGTGAGGGACGCCGCGGCCTGGGCCCGGGAAGGCCTGCTCAGCGACCCCGGCCACGCCTCCTGCCGGGCGGAACTCCACCGCGCCTCGGCGACGGCGGACAGCCCCGGCGCCCTCGACCCGGAAACGCTCACCGACCCCTACGACGCCGTCCGCCTCGGCGCCCCCGAGAAGGTCATCGACCGGCTCGACGGCGTCTTCGCCCGGCACGCCGACGCGCTCACCCGCGCCGACGGCCCGGACCTGGACGAGGTGGCCGGGGAACTGGAGCGGCGCGGCTTCCTGCTGTTCGCCGCCGAAGCGCACGCCCAGGCCGCAGGCGCCCACCGCGATCCACGCGCCGCCCGGCACTCCCGCACCCGGGCCGTCGCCCTGGCCCGGCGCTGCCAGGGCGCCCGCACCCCCGCACTGTCCGGGCTGGTCCTCGGCGAACTCACCGCCCGGCAGCGGCAGATCGTCACGCTCGCCGCGGCCGGCCTGACCAACCGGCAGATCGCCGAACGCCTCACCCTGTCGGTCCGCACCGTCGGCAACCACCTGTACAGCGCCTACGCCCGGCTCGGCGCGAGCGACCGCGGCGCCCTGCCGTGGGAGGCCCACGCCCCGGAAGCCCAGCCGGCCTGAGCCGGGCACCCAGGACCGGCGGCCTGACCCGAACAGGGGACGGGTCAGGCCGCCCCGAACGCCGAGAACGCCCACCCCGTGGCCTGGTGCAGGGCGTCGCCCGGCTGGGCGGCCCGGGCATCGCGCAGCGCCTCCGCCAGGGACAGGCCGGCGTCGAGGCCCTTGTGCAGCGCCAGCATCAGCGGCACCACCGCGGCGTCGTTGACGGGTGCGCTGCACGCCACCACCCCGGCTGTGCCGAGCGGCAGCAACGCCGTGACCAGGCCGAGCAGTTCGTCGGCGCCGACCGAGGCGAGGCGGGCGGTGTCGCAGCAGGACAGGATGATCCGGTAGGGGCTGCTGTCCAGCCGCTCGAAGTCGTGCACGACGATCGGCCCGTCGGCCATCCGCAGGGAGGAGAACAGCGGGCTGTCCGCGCGGAACGTGCCGTGCGCGGCGATGTGCGCCAGCGCGGCCCCGTCCAGCTCCTCCAGCACCCGTGGCACCCGCGCCTCGCCCTCCTCCAGGACCGTCGCACGGCCGTACCGGCCGGCCAGTTCGGGCACCTCGGCGCCGCCGGTCGCCAGGCCCGGGCCGCGCACCAGCACAGGGCGGCCGTCCGGCGGCGGAGTGGTCTCCCGGGCCCGCAGCCAGCTGCCCGCCGACGGTGACACGCTCAGCACCCGCTCCCGCAGCGACGGCAGCAGCGCCCATGGCACCCGGTGCAGCCGTCCCGGCGGCACGATCACCACCGGCCCGCCGCCCAGGTGCGCCGCGGCCGGTCCGAGGAGCAGCTCCTCCAGTCGCCGCCCCGCCGCCTCCACCACCGGAAGCCGGGCCTCCGCCCCGGGGTGGGCCAGCCGCCGCAGCCCGGCCTGGACGTGCTCGGCCTCGGTCTCCGCCTCGGCGAGCAGCCCGGCCTCGAACCGGCGCACCCGCCCCCGCCCGCACAGCAGCACCTGCACCCGGCCGCCGAGCACGGCGAGTTCCACCAGCAGGACCTCGTCACCCAGCCGCTCCAGCAGCCGGCCGACGTCGAACCGGTCCCCGTCCCCGAGCGCATCGCCCCGCATGTGCAGGGTCCGGGAGCGGATCTCCCGCTCCAGGCGCCGCTGTTCGCGCTCCAGCGCCACAACCGGCCGGCCCTCCATCCGGGCGGCCTCCGCACGCGAGGCGATCTCCCGGAAGGCCGTCATCCCGCTGAGCAGCTCCGGGTCGGCGGGCGGCCTCGTCGGCGGGGTGGACAGCACGGTCGCCCGCCAGCGCTCGCTCCACACCAGCAGCCGCCGCGGCCCGCCGGAGACCAGACTGGCCCGCTGCGCCAACGCCGCCAGTTCCGCGCCCTGTTCGGTGGCCCGGGCCCGCAGCTCCGAAGCACCCAGCGTCATCCGGTGATCGTCCAGCACGTCCAGACCGCGCCGGCAGGCCTCCAGCACCCCCCGGGCCGACCCGGCGGCCTGCGCCCGCAGCGCCTGCGCCGCCCAGCCCGTCAGCCGGGCCAGCGGCGGCCCGCTGCGCCGGCTGCGCGCGGCCACGGCCAAGTGCCGCTCCGCGTCCGCCGTCCAGCCAAGGTCCAGCGCGATCCGGCCCGCGAGCAGCGACGCCTCCGGCGCGGCCGGGGCGCCGAAGGAGGCCAGCTTCCCGGCCACCGCGGCGGCGTCGGCGACCAGCCGCCCCGAGCCGCGCCCGGCCGCGTGCCGCGCCTCGATCAGCACCAGCCGGGCATGCGTCTCCCACCAGGTGCGCCGCTGCCCGGCGAACAGCCGTACCGCGAGGGCCGCGCGGGCGATCGCCGTGTGCGCGTCGCCGGCCAGTCGCGCGGCCCGCGCGGCGGCCAGCAGCAGCTCCGCCTTGCGGGTGGACTGCCCGCCGATCCCGTCCAGCTTCCCGATGGCCGCGTCCGCCTCGGCCAGCGCCTCCGGCGCGAGCCCGGCCGCCATCAGCACCTCGCAGCGCCGGATGTTCAGCATGAACGTCGGCGTGCCGAGCCGGGCGTACCGCTCCTCCGCCTCGTCCAGCAGCCGCAGCGCCACCGGTACGTCCCCCGACCGGAACGCGGCCAGGCCCCGGCTCTCCACCGCGTCGGCCTTGTCGTGCTCCTGGCCGGTGGTGTCCCACAGCGCCTCGGCCGCGGTGAAGTCCGCCTCCGCCCGCTCCACCGACCCCAGCGCCAGATGCACGGTGGCCCGCAGGGTCAGCGCCCGTGCCGTCCAGATCACGTCCTCCGCCTGCCGCAGCACCGGCACCGCCCGGCGCACGTCCTCCAGCGCCTCGCGATGGTGACCGAGCACCCACCACACGTAAGCCCGCCGGTACAGCACCCGGGCCCTGGTGTGCCCGCCGCCGCGCGCCGCACCCCGCTCGAACGCCGCCAGGCCCTCCCGGGTGCGGCCCGCGTGCACCAGCGCCACGCCCAGCGTGGCCAGCACGTCCGCCTCCCGGTCGGCCGAGTCCGCGCGCGCCGCGCACCGACGGGCCCGCCGCAGATGGTGCAGCGCGAGCCGCAGATCGCCGAAGTCCCGCTGCCAGATGCCGATGACCTGGTGGGCGACGGAGGCGTCCAGGGGGGACGGATCGGCGTCGAGCAGCGCCCGGGCCCTCGCGAGAGCCTCGCCCGGGTCGGCGAACACCATCGGCAGCAGTTCCGTAACCGAGTCGCTTCCCGCTGTCACGCCTCGGATGGTAGTGGCCCCGGAGCGCAGCCCACAGGTGCCGCCCTGTATCAAGGGACGGCCCGGCGGCTCTGGATGACGACCGCTCAGCGGCACCGACCGACGCCCGTCGCACCACGCCGTCGCACCAACGGGAGGACCCGCCATGGCACCTCAGCGATTCCACGAGCAGTTCGACCAGATCCAGCGCTCGATGCCGGACGTCCCGCTGGCGATGGGCCCCGACGACTCGGCGGAGTTCATGTACGAGAAGGGCGTGGTCCTCGTCCGCGACGGTGAGGAGGCCCGGATCGTCGAGGACACGGTACGGGCGCACTTCACGGCGGCACCCGACCTCGACCAGGAGCAGATCCGCCGCGCGGGCCCGCAGACCAACCGCAGCGGCATCACCCGCATCCGCGTCGGCGACCCCGGGGAGGGCGGCCGGGACGCCGACCGCGCCGTCGCGCACGCCCTGCGCTCCGTCCGGGAGCGGGAGTCCCGGGCCGGGCACCGGATGGTCGCCCGCAACCACGTCGTGCACATCGCGGTCAACGCCTGCCCCGGCGACGAACCCGTCCCCGCCCCGCTCAGCGAGCCGCCCAACCCGGCCGCCGCCGGCACGCCCCACGACCCGGACACCGCCGTCGGCGTCCTCGTCATCGACACCGGCCTCATGCACGACTACCGCTCCTGTGGCCTGCTCGCCCACACCGGCGGCGACGCCCAGCTTCAGGAGTGCGACGACCAGGGCATCCTCCAGCAGTACGTCGGACACGGCACGTTCATCGCCGGACTCGTCGCCGCCGTGGCGCCCAACACCGACATCACCGTGCGCGGCAGCCTCAACGACGCGGGCGCCATCCTGGAGTCCGAGTTCGGCGAGAAGCTCTTCGAGGCCGTCGACGCCGGCGGCTGGCCCGACGTGCTCAGCCTCTCCGCCGGGACCTCCAACGGCCGCGCCGACGGCCTGCTCGGCGTCGAGACCTTCATGCGGGAACTGCGCGAACAGCACACCCTGCTGGTCGCCGCCGCCGGCAACAACGGCAGCGCCGCGCCCTTCTGGCCCGCCGCCTACGCCGATCTGCCCGGCTGGGAGGACTCCGTGCTGTCGGTCGGTGCCCTGCGCAGCGACGGCGAGTACGGCGCCTGCTTCACCAACCACGGCCCCTGGGTGAAGGTCTACGCCCCCGGAGAGCGCCTCATCAGCGCCCTCACCGGCTTCGACTCGCCCGTCCCGTACGTGTACCAGCACTCCACGTACGACGCCTGCCGCTACGGCTTCTCCTACGGCTGCACCTGCCAGCACCCCCGCCACAGCGGCGTGCTGAGCGACGAGGGCAACGCCGCCAAGCCGGACCAGGTGATGTTCGAGGGGTACGCGCAGTGGAGCGGAACCTCCTTCGCCACCCCCGTGACCGCCGGCCTGGTCGCCGCCCACATGACGGCGCACAAGGAGACCGACCCGCGCGCGGCCCGGCGGCAACTCCTCGCCGCCGACGCGGAGGTCGCGGAGGTACGCGGCGCGCAGGTCCCGGCGCTGCGTCCGCCCACCTGGCGCCCGGTGCCGGTCGTGCGCCTCGGCCCCGGGCTGTGAGGACCGGAGCCGCCCCCTCCGCGGCGTACGATGACGTGCCGTATTCGAGGGGTGGGGCTGCCGTGGACCGTACTGATGCCGGCGCGCTCGTCCAGGCAGCCGCCGATGGTGACGCGGCGGCCTGGAAGGCGCTCGTGGAAGGGCTGAGCCCGCTGGTCTGGTCCGTCGTCCGGGCCCACCGGCTCTCCGACGCCGACGCCCACGAGGTCTACCAGACGGCCTGGTTCCGCTTCGCCCAGCACCTCGGGCGGATCCGCGAGCCCGGCAAGGCGGGCGCGTGGCTGGCCAGCACCGCGCGCCACGAGTGCCTGAAGGTCATCCGCAGTGCGCAGCGGCTGACCCTGACGGACGATCCGCGGCTGCTGGACCGGGTCAGCGAGGACGGCACGCCCGAACAGTCGCTGCTCGACTCGGAGGAGGCCGCCGCGCAGAGCGAACGCGTCCGGCGGCTGTGGCAGGAGTTCGAGGAACTCGGCGAGCGGTGCAGGCAGTTGCTGCGCGTGCTGATGGCCACGCCGCCGCCCAGCTACCAGGACGTGTCCGCCGCGCTCGGGATCGCGGTGGGCAGCATCGGGCCGCTGCGCCAGCGCTGTCTGCGGCGTCTGCGGGCCCGGCTAGAGGCACGGGGGGCGATGTGAGCGACATGAACGGCGACAGGTACGACGACGGACTGTACGACCACGACCTGTACGAGGACGATCTGTCCGGCGAAGGGGACTTCGGCGACGAGGAGTTCGACGCGGGGATGCTGGAGGAGGAGCTGCGGCAGGCCGCCGCCGTCCTCGACCCGGTGCCGGCGGAGCTCCAGCAGATCGCGGTCGACGCCTTCGCGCTGCACGACCTCGACGCGCGCGTGGCCGAGCTGACCTTCGACTCGCTGGTCGACGCCCTGCCGGTCCGGGGCGCCACCGATGTGCCCCGGATGCTGACCTTCCGGGCGGGGGAGGTGACCGTCGACATCGAGGTGACCGCGCAGGGGCTGATGGGACAGGTGCTGCCGCCGCAGCCCGCCCGCATCGAGATCCTCGGCGGGCCGCGGCCCGGCTCCCCGCTCACGGCCGACGACCTGGGCCGCTTCACCGGCGACGTGCCGCCGGCCGGGCCGTTCGCCCTGCGGCTGAACACCGGCGGGGACGTGGTGGTGACGGAGTGGCTGCGGGCCTAGACACCCGCTTCGAGCCCGTTCAGCCGGACACGGCGTCGACCAGCCCGGCCAGTGCGGCGGCCAGTCGCTCCAGGCCGGGCCCGGCGGGACCGCCCGGCTCGGTCATATAGGTGTCCCGGCGGATCTCCACCATGAGCGCGCTCACCTCGGGCCGCTTGCCGTAGAACTCCAACGGGACGTAGGTCCCGCCGAACGGGGTGTCGAGCTCCGTCTCCCCGAACGCCTCCCGGGCCGCTTCGAGCAGCGCGGGAGGCGTGTGGAAGGAGTCGGTACCGAGGCAGACCGGCGGGCGCGGCCCCTCCCCGTGCAGTTCGTACGGCAGCCTCCGGCTCGGGTAGGAGTGCACGTCGATGATCACGGCCCGCCCGGTGACGTCCAGCCGGTCCGCCACGGCCCGCGTCATCGCCCGCGCGTACGGCTCGAAGTACCGCTCGACGAGGGGCGTGACATCGACGCCGTCCGGCCGCAGCACCCCGCCGTGCGTGGTCCGCGTGTAGACCGCCCCCATGCCGACGGCCAGCATCTTCTCCCGCTCGTCCGGAAACCGCTCCGGATCGACCACCAGCCGCGACAGCCGATTGACGAACCGCCACGGTGTGCTGCCGGCCGGCCCGGCCGCCACCTCGGCGATCTGCGCCGTGTGCGCGTCCGTGATGTGGTCCAGCTCCCGCGCCAGCTCCTCGTCGCCGAGCACGATCCCCGCCCGCACGGCGGCCGGTATCTCGCGTGCGGAGTGCGGCACATGGAGGATCACCGGGGAGCCGGCGGCTCCGGGCAGCAGCTCGAAGGACGGCGGTTCGCTCACGGGGCGGCTCCCAGGGCGTTGTCAGTGGTGTCCGGCAGGATCAAGGTGCCACATCGCCGAGACCACGAGGCTGAGGACGCATGCCGATCAGCAACGAGCGGGTGAGCACCCATCCGTTCCTCCGGGGGCTGTACGAGGACGCCTACTACCCGGACCACGTCGTGGACCGCGGCCGCGCGATCCTGCTCGCCCTGTGCGAGCGCATCGAGCGGGAGCGCCCCGCCGGCCTCGCCGCGTTGTACGCGCTGACCCGGGCGGCCACGGAGGACTTCAACGATCTGGAGGCCGCGTTCGAGGCGGCGGGCAGTGAGATCGAGACCGTGGCCCGGGAGGAGATAGCCGGGGACTTCGACTTCGTCGCGCGGGCGTACGGCTTCCCGGACGCGGACGTGGAGGAGCTGATCGCCACGCGGGAGTGGTGAGGGCCGGGGGAGGGGCGCACACGGCTCCGCCCCGGCCGGGCGCTGTGCCGGCCGGGGCGGAGTCAGCGGGCCGAAGGGGCCCGGAGCGTCAGCTCAGGGACGCCAGGGCCTCGTTCCACGTGCTGGACGGGCGCATGACCTCCGCGGCCTTCGCCGGGTCGGGCTGGTAGTAGCCGCCGATGTCGACCGGCTTGCCCTGCACGGCGCTCAGCTCGTCGACGATCTTCTGCTCGTTCGCGGCGAGCGTCTCGGCGAGCGGGGCGAAGGCCTTCGCCAGGTCCGCGTCGTCGCTCTGCCCGGCCAGCTCCTGCGCCCAGTACAGGGACAGGTAGAAGTGGCTGCCGCGGTTGTCGATGCCGCCGACGCGCCGGGTCGGGGACTTGTCCTCGTTGAGGAAGGTCGCCGTGGCGCGGTCGAGGGTGTCGGCCAGGACCTGGGCGCGGGCGTTGCCCGCCACCTTCGCGAGCTGCTCGAAGGACGGCACCAGGGCGAAGAACTCACCCAGGGAGTCCCAGCGCAGGTAGTTCTCCTTGACCAGCTGCTGCACGTGCTTCGGCGCGGAGCCGCCCGCGCCCGTCTCGAACAGGCCGCCGCCCGCCATCAGCGGGACGACCGACAGCATCTTGGCGCTGGTGCCCAGCTCCAGGATCGGGAAGAGGTCGGTCAGGTAGTCACGCAGGACGTTGCCGGTGACCGAGATCGTGTTCTCACCGCGGCGGATGCGCTCCACCGACAGCTTCGTCGCCTCGACCGGGTTGAGGATCCGGATGTCCAGGCCCTCGGTGTCGTGCTCGGCGAGGTAGGTGTTGACCTTGGCGATCAGGTTGGCGTCGTGCGCGCGCGTCTCGTCCAGCCAGAACACCGCCGGGTCACCGGTGGCGCGGGCGCGGGTGACGGCCAGCTTCACCCAGTCCCTGATCGGCGCGTCCTTGGTCTGGCAGGCACGGAAGATGTCGCCGGCCGAGACGGTCTGCTCGATGAGCGCGGTGCCGTTGCCGTCGACGAGGCGGACGGTGCCCGTGGTGGGGACCTCGAAGGTCTTGTCGTGGCTGCCGTACTCCTCGGCCTTCTGCGCCATGAGGCCGACGTTCGGCACCGAGCCCATGGTGGACGGGTCGTAGGCGCCGTTGGCCCGGCAGTCGTCGATCACGGCCTGGTAGACGCCCGCGTACGAGGAGTCCGGCAGGACCGCCAGGGTGTCGTGCTCCTGGCCGTCCGGGCCCCACATGTGGCCCGAGGTGCGGATCATGGCCGGCATGGAGGCGTCGACGATGACGTCCGAGGGGACGTGCAGGTTCGTGATGCCCTTGTCGGAGTCCACCATCGCCAGCTCCGGGCCCTCGGCGAGCTCGGCGTCGAAGGAGGCCTTGATCTCGGCGCCCTCCGGCAGGGCGTCGAGGCCCTTCCAGATGCCGCCCAGACCGTCGTTCGGGGTGAGGCCGGCCGCGGCGAGCTTGTCGCCGTACTGCGCGAACGTCTTCGGGAAGAAGGCGCGCACCACGTGGCCGAAGACGATCGGGTCGGAGACCTTCATCATCGTCGCCTTCAGGTGCACCGAGAACAGCACGCCCTCGGCCTTGGCCTTGGCGACCTGCGCGGTCAGGAACTCGCGCAGCGCGGCGACGCGCATCACGGAGGCGTCGACGACCTCGCCGGCGAGCACGGGTACGGACTCGCGCAGCACCGTGGTGGTGCCGTCGTCGCCGACGAGCTCGATGCGCAGCGCGCCGTCCTCGGCGATCACCACGGACTTCTCGGTGGAGCGGAAGTCGTTCTGGCCCATGGTCGCCACGTTGGTCTTGGACTCGGGGGTCCAGGCACCCATGCGGTGCGGGTGGGACTTGGCGTAGTTCTTGACCGAGGCGGGGGCGCGCCGGTCGGAGTTGCCCTCACGCAGGACCGGGTTCACGGCGGAGCCCTTGACCTTGTCGTAGCGGGCGCGGATCTCGCGCTCCTCGTCGGTCTTCGGGTCGTCCGGGTAGTCGGGCAGGGCGTAGCCCTGGCCCTGCAGCTCGGCCACGGCGGCCTTGAGCTGCGGGATGGACGCCGAGATGTTCGGCAGCTTGATGATGTTGGCGGCGGGCGTCTTGGCCAGCTCGCCGAGCTCCGCGAGGGCGTCCGGGATGCGCTGGTCCTCGCTCAGGTACTCCGGGAACACGGCGATGATGCGCCCGGCCAGCGAGATGTCGCGGGTCTCCACGGCGACACCGGCCTGCGAGGCGTACGCCCGGACCACCGGCAGGAAGGAATACGTCGCCAGTGCGGGGGCCTCGTCAGTGTGCGTATAGATGATGGTCGAGTCAGTCACCGGGTGCTCCGCTCCACGTCTGCAACATTGCTCGACATCAAGATATCTCGTGAGCGACCTCGTCTCGACAGGGGTCCGCGACCAGTTTCGTGCAACCGATCGCCCCGTTCCCGTGTCTGGGAGAGAGATCACTCACTCCAAGCCACGGCCGGACCTGACCACCCGGCCGTCCGAGCGGAAGCTGACCATGAGATATCGCACCAGAGTGACGGCCCCCGCGGCCGCGCTGATCGGCACGGCGGCGGCACTCACCACGGGGATTCCGGCCCAGGCGGCCCCCGGCACCGGCGCCACCCCGGGCGCCGAGACCCTGGGTGACCCCGTCTACCCCGCCCTCGGCAATGACGGATACCGCGTCTCGGCCTACCACCTCGACTTCGCCTACGACGCCACGACCAAGCTCGTCGAGGCCACCGCGACCCTGACCATCCGCACCACCCAGGCCCTGAGCCGCTTCTCCCTGGACGCGCGCGGCCTGGACATACGCTCCGTCCGGGTCGGCGGCCGCACGGCCGCCTTCGAGCAGGTGGCCGAGAAGCTGCGGATCACCCCCGCCCGTCAGCTCGCGGCGAAGGCCCGGGTCACCGTGTGCGTGGCCTACGGCGCCGACCCGCGCCGGACCCCGCCGCCCGCCGGCGGCTGGGTGGCCACCCCGGACGGATTCGCGGTGTGCTGCCAGCCGGACCTGGCACACACCGTCTTCCCCTGCAACGACCACCCCTCCGACAAGGCCGACTTCACGTTCCGCCTCACCGTGCCCGCCGGGCTGCGGGGCGTCGCCAGCGGCAGCCTGGTGCGTACCGAGCAACTGGCAGGCGACCGGACCGCGTACACGTACCGCTCCCGTTCGCCGATCGCCACCGAGGTGGTGCAGATCACCGTCGGCGACTATGTGATCAAGGACCGGCAGGGCCCGCACGGTCTGCCGCTGCGGGACGTCGTCCCCGTCGCCAGGGCCGCCGCCCTGGAGCCCGCCCTGGCGCTCACCCCGGCGCTGGTGTCGTGGGTCGAGCAGCGGCTCGGCGCGTACCCCTTCGAGACGTACGGCCTGCTGCCCTGCAACAACGACGCCCCGGACGCCTTCGACTTCACGGGCCTGGAGACCCAGACCCTCACCATCTACAAGCCGAACTACCTCCTCCAGGAGGAGAGCAAGATCGGCTCGCACATGATGCACGAGCTGGTCCACTCCTACTTCGGCAACAGCGTCAGCCCCGCCACCTGGGCCGACCTGTGGCTGAACGAGGGCCACGCCGACTTCTACGGCCTGCTGTACCGCTACGAGCGCGGCTGGCCCGACTCCAAGGGCATGACCACCATGGAAGCCCGGATGAAGGACACCTACGCCCTCGGCGACCAGTGGCGCCAGACCTCCGGGCCGGTCGCCGCACCCACCGCGGCCACCCTGTTCGACAGCCAGCGCTACCTGGGCGGCGTGCTCGTGCTGTACGCGCTGCGCCAGCAGGTCGGCGAGGCGGCCTTCACGGCCCTGGAACGCACCTTCCTGGAGCGCTACCGTGACTCCTCGGCCTCCACGGAGGACTACATCGCCGTCGCCTCGGAGGTCTCGGGCCAGGACCTGACCGGCTTCCTGCGGGACTGGCTGTACGGCACGAAGACGCCCCGGATGCCGGGCCACCCGGACTGGACCGTGACGCCGGCGAAGGCGTCCCTCTCGGCACCGCGCGACCGGAGGGACAGCCACCACCACGAGAACTCCGCGACGCTGTGACGACCTAGTCGAGCCGGGCGGCGCTCAGCCCGCTCGGCTCGATCTCGCCGGTGCGCTGCTGCGGGATGCCGACCGAACCCTGCTGCAGCGCCACCGTCCGGGCCGGGGCGGGAATGCGGATGCCCTCCACGCGGTAGCGCTTGTGCAGGCGCTTGATGAACTCGTGCTTGATGCGGTACTGGTCGCTGAACTCGCCGACGCCCAGGATGACGGTGAAGCCGATCCGGGAGTCGCCGAAGGTGTGGAACCGGATGATCGGCTCGTGATCCGGCACCGCGCCCTCGACCTCGGTCATCGTCTCGGCGATGACCTCGTTGGTCACCCGCTCCACGTGCTCCAGATCGCTGTCGTAGGCCACCCCGACCTGGACCAGGATGGTCAGCTGCTCCTCGGGGCGCATGAAGTTGGTCATGTTCGCCTGCGCGAGCTGGCCGTTGGGCAGCACGATGAGGTTGTTGGACAGGTTGCGGATCGTCGTCTGCCGCCAGTTGATGTCCTCGACGTAGCCTTCCTCGCCGCTGCTGAGCTTGATGTAGTCACCGGGCTGAACGGTCTTGGACGCGAGGATGTGGATGCCCGCGAAGAGGTTGGCGAGGGTGTCCTGAAGCGCCAGCGCGACCGCCAGACCGCCGACGCCCAGGGCCGTGAGCAGCGGGGCTATGGAGATGCCCAGCGTCTGGAGCACCACCAGGAAACCGATCGCCAGGACCAGGATCCGGGTGATGTTGACGAAGATCGTGGCCGATCCGGCGACCCCGGAGCGGGACTGCGTGACCGTGCGCACCAGCCCGGTCACGACCCGGGCCGCCGACACCGTCGCCACGAAGATGAGCAGGACGGTGAGCACCTGGTTGGTGGTGTGCTGCACGGTGCGGGTCAGCGGGAGCACGGCCGCCGCGCCCGCCGCGCCGCCCACGACCGCGACCCAGGGCACCACGGCCCGCAGCGCGTGCACGATGACGTCGTCGCCCGTCCAGCGGGTGCGGTCGGCGTGCCGGCCCAGCCACCGCAGCAGGATGCGCAGCGCGAACGCTGCCAGCAGGCCCGAGGCGAGGGCGATGCCGGCGAACAGCAGGTCGTCCACGGTGAGGGCCCGGTTCACCGGTCACCTCCGGGGCGGGGAACCACGGCGAACGCCGTCGCCAACGGCCGGATGTGAAGTCTCGTCACGTCGTCACCTGCTCGTTTTCCGGGATGCTCGAAGGTGCCCGACCGCCCTGACCCGCGGTCGGCACGATCGTTCATCCTGCCGTATCCCGCACGGCGTTCCGTACCGGAGGCGGGAGTGCGGGGAGGGTGAGTTACTGCACATGACGCACTGTCACGGCCGAGGCCGCCTTGGTCAGATCACCTTCAGCCGCACCAGCGCCGCCAGCGTCAGCGCGCCCGGCACCAGCGGCAGCCAGACGGTGATGACCCGGAAGGCCAGGACCACGGCGGTGGCGACCGCGGCCGGGCCGCCCGCCGCCACCAGCGCCACGACCAGGGCCGCCTCCACCGAGCCGATCCCGCCCGGCGTGGGCACCAGTGCGACCGCGACCGTCGCCGCCAGATAGGCCACCGCCATGTGCGCGGGCGGGATGTCCAGCCCCAGCGCCCGCCCCGTCAGCACCAGGACGGACGCCTGCAGCGCCGGGAAGGCGAAGGAGCCGCCCCACAGCGCCAGGGCCCGCGCCGGGCGGGTGTGCACCGAACGCGCCTCGCCGAGAGCCGTCCGCAGGAAGGACACCAGGGCCGAGCGCAGCCGCCGTACGAGGGCCAGTACGGCCACGGCGATCACGAGCACCACCAGGGCGCCGGCCAGCAGCGGGCCGAACGCCGTCTCCGGCACCAGCGTGCCCAGCCGCAGCGCGTCGGGGAACGCGATGAGCAGGGCACCCAGCAGCGCCACCCGGCCGATGCTCTCGGCCAGCAGGTACAGGCCGAGAGCGGCCGAGGAACGGGCGAGCGGCAGCCCGCACACCGTCATGAACCGCAGGTTGACCGCGCTCGCGCCAAGACCGGTCGGCAGCAGGTGGTTGGCCGCTCCGGCGGCGAACTGCGTGGCCAGCAGCCGCCGTCTGGGCAGCCGCTCGACCACCGCGCCCTGCCGGGTGCAGGAGGCGGCGACCCAGGTCAGGCAGGTCGCACCGGCCGCGGCCAGCAGCCAGGGCCACTCGGCGGTGCGCAGATGCGCGAGACCCGCGGCCAGCACCGACCGGTGCTGCACGGCGACCACGGTGACGAGCAGGAGCGGGAGCAGACACAGGATCTGCCGCAGGCGGCGCACCGGGACGCGACGGGGGAGTCGTCCCGGGCGGAGTTCGGGGAGTTGTACCGCTGTCACATCCGAAGAGCCTGTCCAGGACGGGCCAACTGCGGGTTGCGGGAGCGGGGACTGGGGATTGCGCGCGGGAAGCGGCTGCGTGGGGAGCGTCATCGGGGCCTTTGCGCGGAGGGACGGGGAAGAGGGGGATCGGGCTGATTGTGCGGGATGTCGGGGCTTGAGCGCGAGCTCCTTGACCTCAAGATTGCTTGAGGTTCTACGGTCGCTGCCATGAGCATGGAGACCACAGCGTGGACACAGCTGCACAGCGTCATGAACGCCGAACGGGAGCGCCGCCCCTTCGCCCTGGCGACCCTGCGCCGCATCGGCGCGTTCGCCCGCCCGCACCGGCGCCGCATCGCCCTCTTCGTCCTGCTCGGTGTGGGCACCGCCCTGCTGGCCGTGGCGACCCCCGTCCTGGCCGGGTCGGTCGTGGACACGATCGTGTCGCACGGCGACGAGGGCACCGTCGTACGTCTCGCCCTGCTCATCGCGCTGATCGCGGTGGCGGAGGCGGCGCTGGGCGTCCTCGGCCGCAGGCTGTCGGCGACGCTCGGGGAGCATCTCATCCTCGATCTGCGGACCGCCGTCTTCGACCATGTGCAGCGCATGCCGGTGGCGTTCTTCACACGCACTCGTACGGGCGCCCTGGTCTCCCGGCTCAACAACGACGTCATCGGAGCCCAGCGCGCGTTCAGCAACACCCTCTCCGGGGTGGTCAGCAACCTCGTCACCCTGCTGCTCACACTCGCGGTGATGCTCACGCTGTCCTGGCAGATCACCCTGCTGGCGCTGGTGCTGCTGCCGGTGTTCGTGATCCCGGCCCGCCGCATGGGCAGCCGGATGGCCCGGATGCAGCGCGAGGCGGCGACCCTGAACGCGGCGATGGGCACCCGCATGACCGAACGCTTCTCCGCCCCCGGAGCCACGCTGGTCAAGCTCTTCGGACGTCCCGAGGAGGAGTCGGAGGAGTTCGCCGAGCGGGCCCGCCGGGTCGCGGACATCGGGATCCGCACCGCGACCGCCCAGGCGGCCTTCATCACCGCCCTCACGCTCGTCTCGGCCCTCGCCCTGGCCCTGGTCTACGGCCTCGGCGGCTGGTTCGCCCTGCGCGGCGCCCTGGAACCCGGCGCTGTCGTGTCGCTCGCGCTGCTCCTGACCCGGCTCTACGCGCCGCTGACGGCGCTCGCGGGAGCGCGCGTCGAGGTGATGAGCGCGCTGGTCAGCTTCGAGCGGGTCTTCGAGGTGCTCGACCTCAGGCCGCTCATCGAGGAGAAGCCGGACGCGCGCCCGGTGCCCGACGGGCCCGTGGCGGTCGAGTTCGACCAGGTCCGCTTCGGCTACCCGGCCGCCGACAAGGTCTCCCTGGCCTCCCTGGAGGAGGTCGCGTCCCTGGACGGGCGAGGCGGTGACGAGGTCCTGCACGGACTGTCCTTCCGCGCCGAACCCGGTCAGACCGTGGCGCTCGTCGGCTCCTCCGGTGCGGGCAAGTCGACCATCGCGCAGCTGATGCCGCGCCTGTACGACACCGACGCGGGGGCCGTGCGCATCGGCGGCGTCGACGTCCGCGACCTCACGGCGCGGTCGCTGCGGCAGACCCTCGGCATGGTCACCCAGGACGGCCACCTCTTCCACGACACCGTCCGCGCCAACCTCCTGCTCGCCCGCCCGGAGGCCACGGAGGACGAGCTGTGGGACGCCCTGCGCCGGGCCCGCCTCGACGACCTCGTACGCTCCCTGCCCGACGGCCTCGGCACCGTCGTCGGCGAGCGCGGATACCGGCTCTCCGGCGGCGAACGCCAGCGCATGACCATCGCCCGGCTGCTGCTGGCCCGCCAGCGCGTCGTGATCCTCGACGAGGCCACCGCCCACCTCGACAACACCTCCGAGGCCGCCGTCCAGGAAGCTCTCACCGAAGCCCTCGAAGGCCGCACGGCCGTCGTCATCGCCCACCGTCTCTCCACCGTCCGCGCCGCCGACCAGATCCTGGTCGTCGAGGCCGGCCGGATCGTGGAACGCGGCACGCACGAGGAGCTCCTCGCGGCGGGGCGGCGGTACGCGGAGCTGTACCGCACCCAGTTCGCCGCACCGGCCGATGGGACGCGGGGCGCCGCCGTCGAAGAGGCCGCGTAGCGGCCTGAACACCCGCCCGGACCTGTGCGTACTCCTCTCCAGTACTCCCGCCGACAGCCCGCACCCGGAGAGGCGACGTGTCCCAGCAGCAACCGCCCGTACGATCCACCCGCCGCAGCCCGTCCCGCGTCCACCGGCCGCGCGCCCTCGCGGCGGCCGGTGTCCTGGTCGTGCTCCCCCTTCTCACCGCCTGCGGCGGAGACGGTGACAAGGACGCCGGCGGCAAGGCGGCGCCCCGTGTGACGGCCGCTCCCGCCGCCGGAGTCGTCGCACCGGCCAAGGTGGAGGTGATCGCCGGGCTGACCGGCTGCAAGGCGAAGATCCGCATCGACGCCGACGAACTGCGCCAGGGGCTGTGCCGCACCAAGAAGGCCGACTACCTCATCACCACCTTCCCCGAGGAGAAGCTCAAGGAGACCTGGCTGGAGAGTGCGCGCGTCTACGGGGGGAAGTACCTCGTCGGCACGCGCTGGGTGGTCAGCGCCAAGCCGGCGCTGCTGGAATCCCTCCGCGCGAAGCTCGGCGGCACGATCAGGGAGCTGCGGGGGATCGGGCCCAAGCCCCCCGGGTAGCGCCGGCTCCCTTTCGATTTCGGCTGGTGGGCGTCATGATGGTGCGGCTCGGGACATGAGCCGCCCCGCTCGCGGCGGCATCGGAGATTGAGTTCGTCGTGGTCGCCACCTTCCGTCGCCACTCGCTCGCGGGCGAGATGCTGGTGCTCCAGCTCGCCATCGTCGTGGTGGTGCTGCTGGCCGTCGCCGCGGTCTCCCTCGCCCAGTCCCAGGCCACCTTCAACCGTGTCGAGGGACGCCGGGTGAGCGCGCTCGCCGAGCAGCTGGCCGCCAACCCCCTGGTGCGCAGCCAGCTGGTGCGACCCGCGCCGGGGGAGGCGCTCGCCCCGCTGGTGCTCGCCACGCAGGCGCAGTCGGGGGTGACGTCCGTGTCGGTGGCCGACGGGGCCGGGCGGATCGTCAGCTCCACGAATCCCACGGTCGTCGGTGAGCGCATGCGGCTCGGACCGGGCACCGGGCAGGGGCGCGGCTGGTCCGGGCAGCTGACCCTGGACGGCAACCGGGAGCTGGCCGCCCAGGTGCCCGTCCTCGGAGCGACCGAGGAGAACCTGGGCCGGATCCTCGGCACCGTGATGATCGGCGAGGCCGATCCCACGGTGTGGCAGCGGCTCAGCGGTGCCTCCTCCTACCTGCTCGCCTATCTGGGCATCGCCAGCGGACTCGGCGTGGCCGGCTCCTGGCTGCTGGCGCGGCGGGTGAAACGGCAGACCCTCGGGCTGGAGCCGGGCGAGATCGCCGGGCTCGCCGAGCACCGGGAGGCGATGCTGTACGGGATCGCCGAGGGCGTGATCGCCCTGGACCCGCAGCACCGGCTCACCCTCGTCAACGACATGGGCCGCCGCCTGCTCGACCTGCCGGAGGACTGTGTGGGCCAGAGCCTGGAGGGCCTCGGCATCGAGGGGAGGCTGCGCGAGGTGCTGTCCGGCACCGCAGCCGGCGAGCGGGACGAAGTCGTCGTCCGCCACGGCCGGGTCCTGGTGATGAACCGGATGACCGTCACCAAGGACGGCCGGTCCCTCGGCTCGGTCACCACCCTGCGGGACCGCACCGAACTGGCCCGGCTGGAGCGGGAGATCGGCTCCTTCCGCAGTTCCTCGGAGCTGCTGCGCGCGCAGGCGCACGAGTTCGCCAACCAGCTGCACACCATCTCCGGGCTGATCCAGATCGGCGAGCAGGACGAAGTGGTCAGCTACATCCGCGCGTTGAGCCGGCACCGCCAGTCCCTCGACCTCACCCTCAGCCGCCGTGTCCGGGACACCGCGGTGGCCGCGCTGCTGATGGCGAAGGCGTCCCTGGCGGCGGAACGGAAGGTCAGCCTGCGGATCTCTGACGACACCGCGCTGGAGCGGCTGGCCCCGGAGGACGCCGCCGATGTGGCGACCGTGGTGGGCAACCTGGTGGACAACGCCGTGGACGCCGCCGCGGCAGCGCGGGACGACGCCTGGGTGGAGGTGGCACTGCGGCAGGACGCCTCCAGCGTGGAGATCGCGGTCCGCGACTCCGGGCCGGGCGTGGCTCCCGAACTCGCCCGCGAGGTCTTCTCCCACGGCTTCACCACCAAGGCCGCGCGGGAGGGCGAACGCGGCATCGGACTGGCCCTGACCAAGCTGGTCTGCGAACGGCACGGGGGAGAGATCTCGGTGGCCAACACCCCCGAAGGGGCCGTGTTCACCGCACGCATGACCGTCAGCCACCTCACCGGCACGGTGGCGGAAGGAGCGGCCCGATGACCGCGGCGAGCGACAAGACGGGCGCGATCGACGTCCTCGTGGTCGACGACGACTTCATGGTGGCCAGGGTCCACCGCGCGTTCGTCGAACGCGTCGAGCCGTTCCGCGTCGTCGGCACGGCCCACACGGGGGAGCAGGCCATCGAGGCGGCCGACGAACTGCGCCCCGATCTCATCCTGCTCGACCTGTACCTGCCCGACCTCTTCGGACTCGATGTCATCCCCCGGCTGCGCACGGCCGGCCACGACTGCGACGTCATGGTCATCAGTGCGGCGACGGAGGCCGACACCGTACGCGGCGCGGTCCGGCGCGGCGTGGTCGACTACCTCCTCAAGCCCTTCGACTTCGAGGATCTGCGCCTGCGCCTGGAGCGCTACGCCGCCCAGCGGGGCCGGCTGCTCACGACGGTGGTCCGGGGCCAGGCGGACGTCGACCGGGTCCTGGCCGGGGCCTTCGCCCCCGCCCCGGCGTCCACCCTGCCCAAGGGCATGAGCGTGGAGACCGCCGGGCTCGTCGAGCGGGCCCTGCGCGCGGCGGACGGCACGCTGTCCGCGAGCGAGTGCGCCGCCCTCACCGGAGTGTCCAGGGTCAGCGCCCGCCGCTATCTGGAGTACTTCCACGGCACGGGCAGCGCGGAGGTGTCCTTGCGCTACGGCGCCGCCGGCCGGCCCGAACGGCGCTACGGCTGGCGCGCCTGAGCCGCCACCCGCGGGCTGTTCGCGGGAGTCGCTTCCTCGTGGTGGGCGTGCACGCGCCGCAGCAGGGAGGCGAGTTGCTCCCGTTCGGCCTCGCTCAGCGGCGTCAGGAGGTCGTCGTCCGCGGACGCGATGTCGGCGCTGAGGTGGTCGAGGGCGAGCCTGCCCTCCGGGGTGATGCGGACGTCGACGCGGCGGCGGTCGGCGAGGCTGCGGACGCACGTGACCTGACCCGCGTCGGCCAGGTCCTTCACGATCTTCGCGAGGTCACTGGCGTTCATGTCCAGCCGGGCGGCCAGCACGCCCTTGGGCTGCGGACCGAGGTCGGCGACCAGGGTCAGGACGGTCAGGTGCCACAGCCGCAGCCCCCGGGCGGTGAGCTTCTCGGACAGGGTGCGGCGGGCGGCCTTTCCCGTCGCGTACATCAGGTACGCGCTGAGGTTCAGCACGCTGGGCGGGGTCATGCGTGAACGTTAGCCCGGCTGTGCCCGTCCTGTGAACGCCCTCCGGAAATAGGTCACTTGGCGGCTTCGGGGCAGTCGCACGCGACCGTCGCCGCGCGGAGCCGTGCCGCGCGGCGACGATGCCGGCCGGCCCCGGGACCGTACCGGGGCCGGCACGTCAGGGGCGGTTGGTGAGGTAGCCGCCCATGGAGGTGAAGTACTCGGTGGCGGGCAGCTCCCGGCCGTCCTCGGTGCGTACGCGCGTGATGGCCAGGCCGTGGTTGCGGCCCGTCCGGGCGTCGGCGCCGGCGACGATCACCACGCCCTCGCCCTCGCGGTAGAAGATGCGGCCGGGCGTGCCGCCGTAGCGGCCCTCGGACACGAATGAGGCCAGGACGTCGAGCCGCTTGCCCCGATGGAAGGTGTAGGCGCTGGGGTACGGCTCGGACTGGGCGCGCACCAGCCGTTCGAGGTCCTCCGCGGGCCAGGTCCAGTCGATGCGGCTGTCCTCGTCGGCCCGCTTGTGGAAGAAGGACGCCTGGGAGCGGTCCTGCTTGGTGAACTCGGTCTGCCCGGAGGCGATCAGGTCCAGCGCGCCGATGGTGACGGGGGCGATGAGGTCGACGGTCTTGTGGAAGAGGTCGGTCGCGGTGTCCTTCGGGCCGACCGGCACGGCCTCCTGCCGGACGATGTCGCCGGCGTCGAGCTCGTCGTTCATCATGTGCGCGGTGACGCCCACTTCGGGCTCGCCGTTGATGAGCGCCCAGATCAGCGGGGAGAACCCGGCGTACTTCGGCAGCAGCGAGTCGTGCACGTTCAGCGTGCCCCGGCGCGGCAGCTTGAAGATGCGCGGGGGGATCCACGTACGCCAGTTGTTGGCCACGATGATGTCCGGGTCGGCCTCCTTGAGGCGCTCGAACAGCTCGTCGTCGTCCGGGCGGTTGCGGATCAGCACCGGGACGCCGTGCTCCTCGGCGAGGTCCGCGACGGAGTCGCTCCAGATCTTCTCGTAGGCGTGCTCACTCTTGGGGTGGGTCACGACCAGCACCACGTCGTGCTCGGACTCCAGGAGGGCTTGCAGGGTGCGATGCCCCCAGGTCTGGTAACCGAACATGACGACCCGCATGGGGTTCCTCCTCAGAGCAAGGTGTTGGCCGACGCAAGTAAAGCAAGGCTTACCTTAGTGCGCAACGGGCTTGTGTTCCGCCGCAGTTGAGAGGCCCTGTCGATCCGGCTGTCCGTTTTGCCCTGTCGACACCCTCGCGGGTTTAGCTTAGGCTCACCTAAGTTCCGTGGGGTGCCGCTTCGTCTGCATGCCCACCTTTCGATCCCTCCACACCTCACACGCGGCTGCCCCGCACGATGGGAGTGACATGTCGCAGGTTCTTCCTGATGACGCATCACCGGTCCATGACCTGATCGGTATCGGCTTCGGGCCGTCCAATGTGGCCATGGCGATCGCGCTCCGCGAGCACAACACCCGCGTCGGCAGGCAGGAGGCGATCACCGCTCACTTCTTCGAGCAGCAGCCCCGGTTCGGCTGGCACCGCGGCATGCTCATCGACGACGCCACCATGCAGGTCTCCTTCCTCAAGGACCTGGTGACGCTGCGGAACCCGGCCAGCGAGTACAGCTTCCTCTGCTACCTGCAGAGCAAGGGCCGGCTGATCGACTTCATCAACCACAAGAACCTGTTCCCGCTGCGCGTGGAGTTCCACGACTACTTCGAGTGGGCGGCCTCCCAGGTCGACGACATGGTCTCCTACGGCCGCGAGGTCGTCGGGGTGGCGCCCGTGACCCGGGACGGTGTCGTGGAGCACCTGGAGGTGACCGTCCGCTCGGGCGGCGGCCTGGAGGTCCACCGGGCCCGCAACCTCGTCATCGGCACCGGCCTGCGCCCGCTCATGCCCGAGGGCGTCGAGCGGGGCGAACGCGTCTGGCACAACTCCGAACTCCTCGAACGTGTCGACGAGTTGGAGGGCACCTCGCCGTCCCGCTTCGTCGTCGTGGGCGCCGGCCAGAGCGCCGCCGAGAACGTCGCCTACCTGCACCGTCGCTTCCCCGAGGCCGAGGTCTGCGCCGTCTTCTCCCGCTACGGCTACAGCCCCGCCGACGACAGCAGCTTCGCCAACCGCATCTTCGACCCCCAGGCCGTCGACGAGTACTTCGCGGCGCCCGAGGACGTCAAGCGCCGCCTGATGGACTACCACGGCAACACCAACTACTCCGTGGTCGACATCGACCTCATCGACGACCTCTACCGGCAGTCGTACCAGGAGAAGGTCCTCGGCACCGAACGCCTGCGCTTCCTCAACGTCTCCCGGCTCACCGCCGTCAAGGAGACCCCCACCAGCGCCCTGGCCACCGTGAAGTCCCTCGTCACCGGCGAGGAGACCGACCTCGACGCCGACGTCGTGGTCTTCGCCACCGGCTACAGCCCCGCCGACCCCACCGGTCTGCTCGGCGAGGTCGCCGACCGCTGCGTCCGCGACGACGAGGGCCGCGTCCGCGTCGAGCGCGACTGGCGCATCGCGACCGACCCCGCCCTGCGCTGCGGCATCTACCTCCAGGGCGGCACGGAGCACACGCACGGCATCACCTCGTCCCTGCTGTCCAACACCGCCATCAGGGTGGGCGAGATCCTGGACTCGCTCCTCGGACGCGGCTCCGCTCCCGCCGACGGCGAGGCCCGCACGCTCGCCGACGGCACGGGCCGCACGGCCCGTCAGTAATCACCGCGCTCGATCAACTCACCGCCGGCGCAAGGGATAACGTACGTCCACATGGGCACGACTGCTGTGATGGAGCGCCCCGCGCCCGGGGGCATGGCGAGGACCCGTCGGCGACGGGTCACGGGTCTGGGCACTCTTCTGGCGGTCCTCGTGGTCGCCGCGGCGCTGTCGCTCGCCGTCGGCGCCCGGGCGCTGAGCCCCGCTGAGGTCTGGCACGGGCTCTTCGGGGCCCCGACGTCCGACCAGCGGCTCACGGAGATCCGGCTCATCGTGGAGACCGTACGGGTGCCCCGCACGGTGCTCGCGATCGTGGCGGGCATCGCCCTGGGGATCGGCGGGGCGCTGATCCAGGGGTACACCCGCAACCCGATCGCCGACACCGGCCTGCTCGGCGTGAACACCGGCGCCTCGTTCGCCGTGGTGTCGGTGATCGCCGTCTTCGGGTTCTCCGACCCGTTCCAGTACGTCTGGTTCGCCTTTCTCGGGGCGGCGGTCGCCGGTGTCGTGGTGTTCGGTCTCGCGAGCGTCGGCCGGGGGGCCGGCAACCCGCTGACGCTGGCCCTGGCCGGGCAGGGGATCACGGTCTTCCTGATGGCGATGACCACGGCGGTCGCGCTGTCGAACCAGGCCTCGCTGAACGCGCTGCGGTTCTGGAACGCGGGCTCGGTGGCCGGCGTGGGCTTTGACGTCATCTGGCCGGTGACCGCGTTCGTCGCCGTGGGGCTGGTGCTGGCCCTGACCACGCTGCCCTCGCTCAACCTGCTCAACCTCGGTGACGACGTGGCACGGGGGCTCGGCGTGAACATCGCGCTGAGCCGGACCGTCGGCATCACCGCCATCACGCTGCTTGCGGGGGCGGCGACGGCCGCGTGCGGCCCCATCGCCTTCCTCGGTCTCATGGTGGCCCACGTGGCCCGCCACCTGACCGGCCCGGACTACCGCTGGCTGGTGCCCTGCGCCGGACTGCTCGGCGCCGTCGTCCTGCTGGTCTGCGACATCATCGGCCGACTGGTGGTCCGGCCGGGCGAGTTGGACGCGGGCGTCGTCGTGGCGCTCCTCGGCGCCCCCTTCTTCGCGGTGCTGGTCTGGCGCGGAAAGTTCAGGAGCGCATGAACGTGACCGATGTGAAGCCGTCGCTGCCGCCGGGCGTGCGGCTGGGCCGGGTGTCGTTCTTCTGGCGGCCCTGGCTGGTGGGCGTCTCGCTGCTGCTGGCGGCTGCGGCCTTCCTGGTCTTCTGCGTGTCCATCGGCGTCGGGGACTTTCCCATCGGCCTGCCACAGGTGATCCGCACGCTCCTCGGACGGGGCGAGCAGGTCGACGAGTTCGTCATCATGGACCTGCGGATGCCGCGTGCCCTGGCCGGACTCGTGGTGGGCGTCGCGCTCGGGGTGTCCGGGGCGATCACCCAGTCCATCGCCCGGAATCCCCTGGCCAGCCCGGACGTTCTCGGCATCACCACGGGCGCCGGTGCGGTCGCGGTGTTCCTGGTGACGGTGTCGGGCGGGGCCGCCGCGGCCGTGGCCGACACCGTGGGCCTCTCGGCGGCGGCACTCGCCGGCGGCCTCGGCACGGGACTTCTGGTGTACTTCCTGGCCTGGCGGCGCGGGATCGACGGTTTCCGGCTCATCCTCATCGGCATCTCGGTGAGCGCGGTGATGGAGGCCGTCACCACCTGGCTGCTCGTCACGGCCGACATCAGGGACGTGGCCCAGGCACAGGCCTGGCTGGTCGGCTCGCTCGACGACCGCTCGTGGGGCGAGGTCCAGGTGGCCCTGTGGGGCACGCTCGCCCTGCTGGCCGTCGTGGCCGCCGTCGCGTTCCAGTTCAAGCCGATGCACTTCGGCGACGAGGTCGCCGCCGGTCTCGGGGTGCGGTACGCGGCCGTGCGGGCGGTCCTGCTGCTGTGCGCGGTGCTGCTGGCCGGTATGGCGGTGAGCGCGGCGGGCCCGGTCCCGTTCGTCGCGCTGGTCGCCCCGCAGGTGGCGATGCGGCTGGCGCGCTGCCCCACACCGCCGATGCTCGCCTCGGGCCTGGTGGGCGCGCTGCTGCTGATCGGCTCGGACCTGGTCGCGCGGGCGGTCCTGCCGGTCTCGCTCCCGGTCGGCGTGGTCACCGCCGCGATCGGCGGGCCCTTCCTCGTCTACCTGCTGGTGCGGGCCAACCTCCGGTAGATGTACAAGAGTCAGGTGAACCTAAGCAAGGGGGGACCCGTGGTCGCACAGTCCGTCACCGAGGCCGCGGTCGGCGACGCCTCGCGGCTGGCAGCCCGAGGCGTCACGGTCGGCTACGGCGGCCGGACCGTCATCGACGGCCTCGACGTGGCGATACCGCCGGGGGTGGTCACCACGATCATCGGCCCCAACGGCTGCGGGAAATCGACCCTGTTGCGGACCCTGTCACGGCTGCTCAAGCCGGCCAGGGGGACGGTCGTCCTGGACGGCGAGGACATCGGCAGGCTCCGGACCCGGGACGTGGCGAAGAAACTCGGCCTGCTCCCGCAGGCGCCGGTCGCTCCGGAGGGGCTGACGGTGGCCGACCTGGTCGCCCGGGGCCGGCACCCGCACCAGAGCTGGCTGCGGCAGTGGTCCTCGGACGACGCCGAGGTCGTGGAGCGCGCGCTCGCCATGACCGGCGTGGCCGACCTGGCCGACCGCCCGGTCGACTCGCTCTCCGGCGGGCAACGGCAGCGCGTGTGGATTTCCATGACGCTGGCTCAGGGCACCGACCTGCTGCTCCTCGACGAGCCGACGACCTATCTGGACCTGGCGCACGCGGTCGACGTCCTCGACCTGGTCGACGATCTGCACGAGTCGGGCTGCACCGTCGTCATGGTGCTCCACGACCTCAACCTGGCCGTGCGCTACAGCGACCACCTCGTCGTGATGCGGGACGGCTCGATCCTGGCGCAGGGCCACCCGCACGACGTCGTCACCGCCGAACTCCTTTACGAGGCCTTCGGGTTGCGCGCCCAGGTGATCGACGACCCGGTGGGGGACCGGCCCTTGATCGTGCCGATCGGGCGGACGCACGTGCGTCCGGACACATCCCGATAAAGAGGTACGGGGTAAGGCTAGGCTAACCTCACTCCATCACGATAAGGTTTGCCTGCCCTTTAGGCGAGGGTGCAGCGAACTAGCGCGAAAGCAAGGGGTTTTGGATGCTCCTCCATCGAACGACGTCCGGGAAGCAATGGCGGCGGCTGGCGGCGGCTGTGTCCGCGGCCACCCTCGGCGTCGGTCTCCTCGCGGGATGCGGTTCCGACTCGGCGGACACGGCGGACAACAAGAACGAGGGCACCCAGGCCGCCGCGGACGGCGCGTTCCCGGTCACCGTGGAGCACGCGTTCGGATCCACGAAGGTCGAGAAGGCACCCCAGCGGGTCGTCTCCGTCGGCTACACCGACGACCAGACCATCCTGGCCTTCGGCATCAAGCCCGTCGGCATGGTCGACCAGTACCCCAACCCGCCGGGCAAGTCCCCCGACATCAACACCCAGTGGCCCTGGGTGAAGGACAAGTGGGGTGACACCAAGCCCGAGGTCATCATGAAGAACGGTGACTCCGGCCCCAACTACGAGAAGATCGCGGCCCTGCGGCCCGACCTGATCGTCGCGGTCTATTCCGAGATCGACCAGGCCGGCTACGACAAGCTCTCCAAGATCGCTCCCACGGTGGCCCGCACCAAGGGCGAGAAGGAGCCCTTCAGCGCCCCCTGGCAGGACAACGCCCTGCACATCGCCAAGGCCCTCGGCAAGGCCGACGAGGGCCAGAAGATGGTCGACGACATCGAGGGCAAGCTGGACACGGCCAAGAAGGAGCACCCGGAGCTCGGCAAGCAGACCGCTGTCGCGCTGTCCTGGTACGAGAACTCGGTGGCGCCCTTCACTTCCACCGACGTGCGCGGCCGGCTCGTCTCGGGCATCGGCTTCAAGTACCAGACCGGGATCGACAAGGTCGCCGGAGGCAGCTTCTACACCAAGCTCTCGCCCGAGCGCATCGACCTCGTCGACGTCGACCACATCTTCGTCATCAACGACAAGGCCGACACCGAGGCCCTGAAGAAGTTCAAGCTGTTCGCCAACCTCGACGCCGTGAAGAAGGGCAACGTGTCCTACCTGCTCGACAGCGAGGGACCGGCGGTCGGCGCGGCCATCTCCCAGGGCACCCTGCTGTCCATGCCGTACGCGATCGACGAGCTCGTCAAGTCGGTCGAGTAGGGAAGTGAGCACCACCGATACGCGCGTCGCCCCGGCGACCCTGCGCACGACGACCGGACGCGAGGCCGCCCGATGGGTCGCGGGACACTGCCGCGCCATGCCCGGGCTCTCGGCCGCGACCGTGCTCACCACGGTCGCGGGGGCGGCGCTCCAGGTACTCCCGGTGCTCCTGCTCGGCCGGGTGGTCGACGGGGTCGTCGGAGGCGAGGACCGTTCGGTCCTGGTCACGATCGGGGTGCTGATCGGTGCCGCCGCGCTGCTCGGCGCGGCGGCCACCGCGGTCTCCACCTATCTGATCGGACGGCTGGGCGCGGATCTGCTCGCGCGGCTGCGCGAAGGCGCCGTCCGGGCGGTGCTCGGCATGCCGAGCGCGCGGATCGAGCAGGTCGGCCGGGGAGACGTGCTCTCCCGGGTCGGCGACGACGTGGCCGTCATCTCCAAGGGTATCCGCACGGCCGTCCCCACGGTGTTCTCGGCGGGCGTGCTGGTCGTCATCGCGACCCTCGGCATGTTCGGCCTCGACTGGCGGCTCGGCCTGGCCGGCGCCGGCGCGCTGCCCGCGTACGCGCTGGCGCTGCGCTGGTACCTGCCCCGGTCCGCCCCGCTGTACCGCAAGCAGCGCGTGGCCCAGGCCGACCGGGCCCAGGCGTTCATCAGCGGCCTCAACGGCATCGACACGGTCCGCGCCTACCGCCTGGAGGGTGCCTTCCGCGAGAAGGTCACCTCCGAGTCGTGGCGGGTGCGTGAGCTCGGTATCGAGGTGTTCCGGTTCTTCGGCCGGTTCGTCGGCCGGGAGAACCGCGCCGAGTTCATCGGCCTGGTCCTGATCCTCGTCGTGGGGTACGCCCTGCTGGAGGCCGACGCGGCCAGCCTGGGCGAGGTGTCGGCGGCCCCGCTGCTGTTCCACCGGCTGTTCACCCCGCTGGGCGCCATCATGTTCACCTTCGACGAGGCGCAGAAGTCGGGCGCGAGCCTGACCCGACTGGTCGGGGTGCTCGGGGAGTCCGCCGAGGAGCGGCTGGTCGGCGACGAGTCCGTCACCCCGGCCCGGGCCGGGGCGTACCCGGTGACGGTCGAGGGGCTGACGTTCCGTTACCCCGGCTCCGAGGAACCGGTGCTGCGGGACGTGGACCTGACCATCCCGGCCGGCGGGTCACTCGCCCTCGTGGGCGCCACCGGCGCGGGCAAGACCACCCTGGCCGCGCTGATCGCCGGTATCGGCACCCCGGAGGCAGGGTCGGTGCGCATCGGGACGACGGATCTCTCCGGCCTGGACGAGGCCGGGGCGCGGGCCCTGGTGAGCATCCTGACGCAGGAGACGCACGTGTTCTCCGGCCCGCTCGCCGACGACCTGCGGCTCTCCGCGCCGGGGGCGTCGGACGCGGAGCTGATGGACGCGCTGCGCACCGTCGGAGCCGAGGGCTGGGTGGCCGCACTGCCCGACGGGCTGAACACCCCGGTCGGCGAGGGCGGTGAGCGCCTGGACGTCACCAAGGTCGCCCAGATCGCCCTGGCGCGGCTGGTGCTGGGCCGGGCGCCGGTGGTGGTGCTCGACGAGTCGACCGCGGAGGCCGGCAGCGAGGGCGCCGCCGAGCTGGAGCGGGCCGTGCTGGCCGCGTGCGAGGGCCGGACCACGCTGTTCGTGGCGCACCGGCTGACCCAGGCGATGGCCGCTGACCGGATCGCCGTGCTCGACGCGGGACGCGTCGTGGAGCAGGGGACCCACGAGGAACTCGTGGCTCTGGGCGGCCGGTACGCACGACTGTGGCGGGCCTGGCGAGAGGGTAGTTAGGCAACCCTAATTTAGGTTAGCCTAACTCCACATTCTGGAAGGGACGCTGAGTCTTCGATGTTGGAACCGCGCGCTCGTCTCGCACTGCTTTCCCCCACGCGCCTGGCCGATGTGCGCCGGCGGATCGGCGACTACCCGGACGGGACCATCACCGAGGCCTGTGCCATCGGCCTGTCGTACTGGGCGACCGGCCGCAGCCCCGAGGGCATCGACCTCACCCCGGGCACGCTCTTCGCCGACGTCCTCGGCTGGGTCGACAACGGCGGCCGTGCGCCCGAGGGTTGGGAGGTCGCCCCCGACGGCCGGGGCATCACCGTCCCCGACGGCGTCACACCCGAGGACGCGCAGCTCGCGCTGGACGACCTGGCCGACTTCCCGGACCGGCCGCTCGGCACCATCGGCCCCTCCAGCGTCGCGGCCAGACTCCGGACCCTGGCCGAGTGGAACGACAACCGGGCCGACCGGGTCCGCCCCACCATCGTGGAGATGTTCCACGAGCAGACGCTCGCCCGGCCGGACGCCGTGGCCGTCGTCGACGAACACCGCACCCTGACCTACCGTGAAGCGGCCGAACGGGCGGGCCAGTTGGCCCACCACCTGCTCGCCCGCGGACTCGGCGCCGAGCAGTTCGTGGGCATCTCCCTGGCCCGCTCCGCCGACATGGTCGTCGGGCTGCTCGCCGTGCTCCAGGCCGGGTGCGCCTTCGTCCCGCTCGACCCGCAGTGGCCCGCCGCGCGCCGGGCCGTCGTCATCGAGGACGCCCGGGTCGTCCTCCAGCTCAACGCCTCCGGCGAGCACGACCCGGCCGAACCGGACGCCGTGGCCGTCGACCTCGGCGACTGGCAGTACGGCTCGTACCCGGCCCAGGGGCCCGGCGTCGCCGTCCCCGGCGACGCACTGGCCTACGTGATCTTCACCTCCGGCTCCACCGGACGCCCCAAGGGCGCGATGATCCGGCACGAGGCGATCAGCGAGCGCCTGCTGTGGCAGGTGAACGAGATCCTCGGCTTCGGCCACGACGACGCCTCACTGTTCAAGGCGCCGCTGTCCTTCGACATCTCCATCAACGAGATCTTCCTGCCGCTGGTCTCCGGCGGCCGGCTCGTCGTCCTGCGCCCCGGCGGCGAGCGCGACCCGCACCACCTGCTGAGCGTCATCGCCGAACAGCGCGTCACCTTCACGTACCTGGTCTCGTCCATGCTCGACGTGCTGCTGGAGATGGCCGGCGACTCCGGACGCCTGGACAGCCTCCGGCACGTGTGGTGCGGAGGCGAAGTACTCACCCCCGAGCTGTACGAGCGGTTCCGCACCAAGCTCGGCAACATCCCCATGTACCACGGCTACGGCCCCGCCGAGACCACCATCGGCGTCTCCCACGTCATCTACCGGGGCGCCGCGGAACGCCTGTCGACGTCCATCGGCAAGGCCAACCCCAACACCCAGCTCTACGTCCTGGACGACGAACTGCGCCCCGTCCCGGTCGGCGTCGGCGGCGAACTCTACGTCGGCGGCTTCCTCCTGGGGCGCGGCTACGTCGGCGCGCCCGGCCTGACCGCCTCCCGCTTCGTCGCCAACCCCTTCGCGAACGACGGCTCCCGTCTCTACCGCACCGGCGACCTCGCCCGCTTCGCCCCCGACGGATCGCTGGACTTCCTCGGCCGCGCCGACAACCAGATCAAGATCCGCGGCATGCGGCTGGAGATAGAGGACGTCGAAGTCGGTCTCGCCGAACACCCGCGCGTACGGCACACCTGCGTCGTCGCGAAGAAGAACGCGGCGGGCGGCACCTACCTGGTCGGCTACGTCATCCCGGCCGCCGGCAGCGAGGACCTCCGGGCGGACGAGGTCAAGGCGTGGGCCGCGGCGCACATGGTCGAATACATGGTGCCCGCCCACGTCGTCGTGCTGGAGGAGTTCCCGCTCACCGCCAACGGCAAGCTCGACCGCAACGCCCTGCCCGAGCCCGTGATCGAGACGGGCTCCCTCGCCCGCCCCGCCACCGACGACGAGCGGGCGGTGTGCACCGCGGTCGCGGAGGTGCTGCGCCTCGAAGAGGTCGGCGTCGACCAGGACTTCTTCCAGCTCGGCGGCGACAGCATCCTGGCGATCTCCCTGCTGAGCGCACTGCGCGAACAGGGCCTGCACGTCACGGCACGGCAGATCTTCACCCACAGCACCGTGGGCGCGCTGGCCGCGGTCGCGAGCCGCGAGGACGTCTCCGCCGTCGACCACGCCGACGTCGCCACCGGCACCGTGGTGGGCTCGCCCATCGTGCAGTGGCTCGGTGAGACCACGGACGCCGTCGACGGCTTCGTCCAGTCGGTCGTCCTGAACACCCCGGCGGACCTGACCGCCGACGCCCTCGACGCGATCCTCACCGCCCTCGTCGCCCGGCACGACATGCTCCGCGCCCGGCTGGTGCGCGGCGAGCGCTGGAGCTTCGACATCCCCGAGGCGGCCCGGGCCGTGCCCGGCCCGCAGCAGAGCGACCTGCCGCTCGACGAGTGCGTCGCCCTCGCCACCGCCGGACTGGACCCCGCGAACGGCGTGATGCTCCGGGCCGTCTGGCGCCCTTCGGCACGCCAACTCGTCCTCGTCGCCCACCACGTGGTCGTCGACGGCATCTCCTGGCGCGTCCTGATGGAGGACCTGGCCACCGCCTGGCGGCAGTTCACCTCGGACACGCCTATCGAGCTGCCCCCGGTCGGTACGTCCTTCCGGCGCTGGACCCAGCTGCTGGAACGCGCCGCGTTCGACGCGGACAGCTCCTGCTACCGGCGCCCCCTGCCGGGCGAGGACCAGCTGATCGGCAGGCGTGCCCTGTCCGAGACCGACACCGTCGCGAACGAACGCCTGCGGACCGTCTCGGTCGGCCCCGAGGTCACGGCCGCGCTGCTGAACGAGATCCCCGCGAAGTTCCACGCCGGCGTCAACGACGTGCTGCTCACCGCGCTCGCCGTCGCCCTGGCCCGCCGGCGGCGCGACCTCGGCCAGGACCAGACCTTCGCCCACATCGAACTCGAAGGCCACGGCCGCGAGGGGCAGTTCGTGATGGCCTCGGCCGGCTTCGAGCCGGAACTGTCGCGGACCGTCGGCTGGTTCACCACCCTGTTCCCGGTGACCGTGGACCCCGGCACGGCGCCCGACCTCACCGCCCCCGCGTACCTGGCCGCCGCGCTCAAGGCGGTCAAGGAGGACCTCGCCCGGGTACCGGACAACGGCGTCTCCTACGGCGCCCTGCGCTACCTCGCCCACAGCGAGTTCGACGCCCCCGCACCCCAGGTGCTCTTCAACTACCTCGGCCGCTTCGCCGCCGGCGCCCCCGGCGACTGGCAACTCGCCGGCACCACCGGCCAGCTGGGCGAGAAGCGCGACCCCCGGATGCGCCTGCCGCGCGCCCTGGAATTCAACTCGATCGCCGAACCCGACGCCTCCGGCGCGTACGAGCTGGTCACCACCATCTCCTGGCCCGACGGCCTGTTCACCGACGCCGACATCACGGCGCTCGGCGACTACTTCCGCACGGCCCTGGCCGGACTCGCCGCACTCGACCAGGGCGGCCACTCGCCCAGCGACTTCCCCCTGGTACCCCTCACCCAGGCCGACGTCGACGCCCTGGACGGCCCGTCGCTGCGGGACGTCCTGCCGCTGACCCCGCTCCAGGAAGGCCTCTACTTCCACTCGGTCTTCGACGACGACTCCGCGGGCGCCTACGTCGAACAGCAACTGCTCACGCTGGACGGCGAGGTGGACGCCGACCGGCTCGCGGCGGCGGCCACCCGGCTGCTCACCCTCTTCCCGAACCTGGCCGCGCGCTTCACGGCCCTGGCCGACGGCCGCGTGGTCTCCGTCCTGGAGAACGGCGCCGAGGCCCCCTTCACCACCCTGGACCGCCCCGGCATCACCGACGAGGAGATACGCGACCTCGCCGAACGGGACCGCCGCACCGGCTTCGATCTGGCCACCGGCCCCCTCATGCGGTACACCCTCGTCCGCGCCGGCTCCGGACGGAACGTCCTGGTGCAGACGGTGCACCACATCATCGCCGACGGCTGGTCCGTGCCGCCCATGCTCCGGGCGCTGCTCGCCGAATACCACGCCCCGTGCACCGTCTACCCGGCCGGAGGCTTCGCCGACTACGTCCACTGGCTCGCCGGACGCGACGCCGACGAGAGCGACCGCGTCTGGCGCGAGGAACTCGCCGGACTGCCCGGCCCCTCGCTGGTCGCCGAGGGGCACACCCCCTCCGACCGGTTCGCCGACACCGCCGTGGAGCCCGAGGGCGACATCGACGCCGCCGTCCGCGAGGCCGGTGTGCCGCTGAGCGTCGCCGTGCACAGTGCCTGGGCCGTCACCCTGGGCGGTCTTCTGCAGGGCCGGGACGTGGTGTTCGGCTCCACGGTCTCCGGCCGCGACGCCGACGTGCCCGGCATCGGGGACATGGTGGGCCTGTTCATCAACACCGTCCCGGTACGCGCCCGCTGGGCCTCCGGCACCACGGCGGCGGACCTGCTCACCTCGGTGCGGGACCACCAGAGCGCGGTCCTGCCGCACCAGCACGTCTCCCTGGCGCGCATCGGCCGCCAGGCCGGCGCCGGCTCCCTCTTCGACACGCTCGTGGTGTTCGACGTGGCCACCGACGTGGCCTCGCTCCGGCGCCCCGGCGACACCCTGACCATCACGGACCTCGTCAACGAGGGCGCACCCCACTATCCGCTGACACTGGTGGTCGAGCGCGCGCCGGACGGCCGCCCGCGCTTCAACCTCATCTACGACGGCGAACTGCTGGGCGAGACCACCGCCAGGGCCATCCTGCGCACGTTCACCCGGACCCTGGCCGGCCTGCTCACCCACCCGGACACCCCGGTCGACGACCTGACGCCCGAGAGCGAGCGGCGTCCCGCGCCGGTCACCCCGGCCACCCTGGGCGCCCTGTTCGACACCGCGGCCCGCCGCGACCCGGCGGCCACCGCCGTCACCCAGTGCGGCCTCGACGGCGTCACCCGCTCCCTGACCTACGGCGAACTGTCCGCCGGCAAGGACGAGCTGGCCGCCGCCCTGCGCGCGGCCGGGGTCGGCCCGGGCAAGCGGGTCGCCGTGGCCGTCCCGCGCTCCCTGGAGCAGGTCGTCGCCCTGGTCGCGATCGTCAGCGCGGGCGGCGCGTACGTCCCGCTGGACCTCGCGTACCCGGACGAACGGCTGGAGTACATCCTCGCCGACGCCGCCCCGCAGGTCGTCCTCGTCGACCGTGACCAGCGCGACCGCTGCACGGAACTCCTGACCCGGGCCGGTGTGCCCGCCCGCGTGCTGCTGCAGGGCGAAGAACCCCCGGCCGCCCCCGCGGAGCCCGCCCCCGAGCCCGGCTGGCACACCCCCGCCTATGTGATCTACACGTCCGGATCGACCGGCCGTCCCAAGGGCGTCGTCGTCCCGCACTCCAGCGTGGTGAGCCTGCTCGCCAACACCCGGCCCGACATGGACTTCGGCCCGGACGACGTCTGGGTCCAGTTCCACTCCTTCTCCTTCGACTTCGCCGTCTGGGAGCTGTGGGGCGCGCTGGTGCACGGCGGTGAGCTGCTGGTGCCCGACTACGGGCTGACGCGCTCCCCGGTGGACTTCCACCGGCTGGTCCGGGAGCGGGGCGTGACCGTGCTCAACCAGACCCCCTCGGCCTTCTACCAGTTCATCGAGGCCGACCGGCTCGCCGGCGAACCGCTGCCCGCACTGCGCCGGATCATCTTCGGCGGCGAGGCACTGGACCTCGGGCGGCTGCGCGGGTGGGTCGAGCGGCACGGCACGTCCGCCCCCGAGCTGGTCAACATGTACGGCATCACCGAGACCACCGTGCACGTCACGCACCGGGTGCTGACGGACGACGACTTCGCCCGGGGCGACGACGTCAGCCCCATCGGCGGCCCGATCCCCGGCCTGGTCACCTACCTGCTCGACGACCGGCTCCGCCCGGTGCCGCCGGGCCGGAAGGGCGCCATCTACGTCGCCGGCGACCAGGTGTCCCTCGGCTACCTGGGCAGGCCCGGCCTCACGGCGGGCCGCTTCGTGGCGAACCCGTTCACGGCCGACGGATCCCGCATGTACCACACGGGCGACCTCGCCGTCCGCACCCTCGACGGCGAGCTGGTCTTCACCGGCCGCGCCGACGACCAGGTGCAACTCAAGGGATTCCGCATCGAGCTGGGCGAGGTGGAGTCCGCGATCCGGGAACTCGACGGCGTGACCGACGTGGCGGTGACGGTGGCGGACACCGGCGACCACCTGGTCGCACACGTGGTGGGCAGCGCGCCGGGTGATTTCGAGGGCCGGTTGGCGCAGAAGCTGCCCGTTCACATGATCCCGGGCAGGGTCCTGACGACCGAGGCCCTACCGCTGACGGTGAACGGCAAGCTGGATCGAAAGGCGCTGGTGGAGCGTGCCCTCAGGGGCGCGGGGAACTGCGCGGCAAGCCACGACGCACCCGCGGAAGAACACTCAGCGCTGGCCACGCTCGTCGAGATCTTCACTCAGACGCTGCCCGGCTCAGACGTGACCGCCGACACCGACTTCTTCCGCGCCGGAGGCGACAGCATCATCGCCATCACGGTCGTGAACAGGGCCCGCACCCTCGGCCTGCCCATCGCACCCAGGGACGTCTTCCTGCTCAAGACCCCCCGCGCACTGGCCGAACACCTGGGCACCAACACACCCCAGACCCCTCAGACCCCCACCCACCGCGAGGACGGCCCCCTCACTCCCACCCCGATCATCCTCCGCCAACGCGAACTCGGCGGACGCCTCACCCGCTTCGCCCAGGCCAGAACACTGCAGGCCCCCGACAGCACGGGATACGCCGACGCCGTACGTGCCGCGAACGCCGTGGTCGCCGCCCACCCGGCCCTGCGGCTGAGGCTCCGCACAGAGCACGGCGTGTGGACCCTCCGCACCGAACCCGCCCGCGCCATCACCGTCGTACGCCCGGACACCACCGACGCGACGGCCGTCGCGGACGAGGCCGCCGGGCAACTCGACCCCGAGTCGGGCGAGCTGATCGCGTTCGCGTGGCTGGAGGCCAGTCACACCCTCGTCGTCACCGTCCACCACCTCGCCGTCGACGCGGTCTCCTGGCTGATCCTGCTCGACGACCTCGCCACAGCCCTGCGCGGCGAGCCCCTCGCCCCGCCGACCACCCCGTACGCCGAGTACGCCGATGCGCTGACGCTCCGGGCGACCCAGAACCTCGACGACCTCGGCCGCTGGGTCACCACCCTCCAGGCTCCCGAACTGCTGCCGGTCACGGGGGCGTTGCGCAAGACGACGGTGGTACTCGCCCCGGACGTGAGCGACAGCGTCACCCGCACCGCCCCCGCCGCGCTCGGCGTCGGCCTCACCGAGCTGCTGTGCGGCGCCCTGCGCACCGCGCTGACCCGGATCCAGCCGTCGCCCACCGACCTCGCGATCGACCTGGAGCGCCACGGCCGGGTCCCGGTCCGCGAAGAGCACGACTACACCCGTACGGTCGGCTGGTTCACCTCCATCGCGCCGGTACGGCTCACCCCGCACACCGACCCCGTCGCGGCCGCGCGCGAGGTCGTCGAGCGTCAGCCGGACGAGGACGGGCACGTCTCCTACGGCCGGCTCAGGTACCTCAACCCGCAGACGGCCCCGCTGCTGACCGCCCGCCCCCAGGTGCTGTTCAACTACCTCGGCCGGGGCAGCGAGTCACAGGCGCTGCACCTCACCGGCGGCGACCAGGGCAGTCCCTACGCCGTCGAGGTCAACGCATGGACCGACGAGGCCACCGGCAGCCTGCTCGCCGAGTTCGTCCTCGCCGAGGGCGTCCCCGACGAGATCACCGAGCACTGGCACGACGCGCTCCGGCACCTCGCGGACGCGGCGACGACGGCCGAGCGCACCGCACCGGTCACCCCGCTCCAGCGCGGCCTGTACTTCCAGGCCCAGCTGGCGGGTCCGGCCGGACACTACGTCGCGCAGAACTGGTTCACCTTCGACCGGCGCCTGGACACCGGCGCACTGGCCGCGGCCATGGCCCACGTGATCGCCCGGCACCCGGTCGTCGGCGCCGGCTTCGGCACCGACGACGACGGCAACCCGGTGCAGCTCCTCAAGGCCGGCCGCGAGGTCGACGTCCGTACGATCGCCCTGGCGACGGACGCGGAGGTCGACGCCCTGCGCGCCCGGGACCGCGACACCGGCTTCGACCCGGGTGAGCCCCCGCTGATCCGGCTGACCGTGGTGAACCTGCCCGGCGACCGTGACGGCCTCCTGCTCAGCTACCACCTGCTCCTGTGGGACGGCTGGTCCCGGGAGATCGTGCTGCGGGACCTCTTCGACGCCTACCGCGCCGTCCTCGCGGGCGAGCCCCTCGACCCGGCACCGGCCGCCCCGAGCTTCGAGGAGCACGCCCGGGCGCTCGCCGCCAAGGACCCGGCGGTGTCGGAGCGCTTCTGGGCCGGCCACCTGGCGGGCCTTCCCGGACCGACCCTGCTCGCCGGACCGTCACCGTCCTTCTCGGACGACCTGCCCAAGGCCCTCGTGCACACGCTGTCCGCCGAGCAGTCCACGCTCGTCCGGGAAGCGGCCCGGGTGCACGGCGTCACCCTGAACTCGGTGCTGACCGGCGCGTTCGGCCTGCTGCTCGGCGCCCACACCGGCCGGAGCGACGCCGTGTTCGGCGTGACCGTCTCGGGCCGCGACGGCGAGGGACTGTCCGGCATCGTCGGCGTACTGCTCAACACCGTGCCCATGTGGACCAGGGCCCGCCCGGACGACACGGTCCGCGCCTACCTGTCGGCCGTCCAGGCGGCCCGGGTCGAGGCGATGGAGCACGAGCACCTCGGGCTCGGCGAGATCCAGCGGGCCAGCGGGCACGACACCCTGTTCGACAACCTGTTCGTGCTCCAGAACTTCCTCGACATGGACGCGTTCGCCGAGATGAACGCCCGGCACGGCATCACCTCGGTCAAGGCCGACGACTCCACGCACTACCCCTTCACCTGGGTCGTCACCCCCGGCGAGCGGCTCACGGTGAAGCTGGAGTACCGCGACGGTGACACGGGGAAGGCCCGCCGCCTCCTCGACGACTACCTGAGCGTGCTGGAGGACGTGGCCCGGGCGACCGGGCCGGTCGGCGCGCTGCGGGGCCTGGGTCCGGTGCCCGAGCCCGGCGACCGCACCGACGTGGGCACGGACACCGTCGTCGACCGGTTCGACCAGGCCGCCGACCGCGACCCGCAGCGGGTGGCGCTCGTCGCCCAGGGCTCGACCATGACGTTCGCCGAACTCCGGGACCGCAGCCGGGCCGTGGCGGGTGTGCTCGCCGCGCGCGGCATCGGCCCCGAGACGACCGTCGGGCTCGCGATCCCGCGCTCCCTCGACTGGATCGTGGCCCTGTTCGCCGTCCTGCGGGTCGGGGCCGCCTACGTGCCGCTGGAACTGGACCACCCGGACGAGCGGATCGCCGCCATCGTCGAGGACGCCGGGCCGGACGTGACCCTCACTGTGAGCGGCGTGGCGCCCCGGCTGACCGGCGAGCTGATCGAACTCGACCGGCCGCTTCCCGAGGCCGAGCCGTATCCGACGTTCGCGCCGGACGACCCCGACCGGCTGCGGCATCCCGCGTACACGATCTACACCTCCGGTTCCACCGGCAGGCCCAAGGGCGTGGTGACCGAGTACGCCGGGCTCACCAACATGCTGATCAACCATCAGCGCCGCATCTTCGAACCGGTGCTGGCCGAGCACGGCCACCGGGTCTTCCGGATCGCGCACACCGTGTCGTTCGCGTTCGACATGTCGTGGGAGGAGCTGCTGTGGCTCGCCGACGGCCACGAAGTGCACATCTGCGACGAGGAGTTGCGCCGGGACGCTCCCCGGCTCGTCGAGTACTGCCTGGAGTACGGCATCGACGTCATCAACGTGACGCCGACCTACGCGCAGCAACTGGTGGCCGAGGGTCTGCTCGACGACCCGGACCGGCGGCCGGCGCTGGTGCTGCTCGGCGGTGAGGCCGTCACCCCGACGCTGTGGCAGCGGCTCGCCGACACCGAGGGCACGGTCGGCTACAACCTGTACGGACCCACCGAGTACACCATCAACACCCTCGGCGTCGGCACGTTCGAGTGCGAGGACCCGGTGGTGGGCGTGGCCATCGACAACACGGACGTGTACGTCCTGGACCCGTGGCTGCGGCCCCTGCCGGACGGCGTTCCCGGTGAGCTGTACGTGTCGGGCATCGGCATCGCGCGCGGCTACCTCGGGCAGCCCGCCCAGAGCGCGCACCGCTTCGTCGCCTGCCCGTTCGGCGAGCCCGGCGAGCGCATGTACCGCACCGGGGACCTGGTGGTCCGCCGGCCGGACGGCAACCTGATGTACCTGGGCCGCACCGACCAGCAGGTCAAGATCCGTGGCCACCGGGTCGAACTCGGCGAGGTCGAGGCCGCGTTCGCCGCGCACCCGGCGGTACGGTTCGCCGCCGCGGTCGCCCAGCCCGACCCCCAGGTCGACGGCGCCTACCGGCTGGCCGCCTATCTCGTGCTGGACGGGGCCGACCTGGCCGCGGTCGCCGCCGAAGTGGGCGCCGCGCTGCCGGACTTCCTGCGACCGACGCACTACGCCCAGGTCGACGGCATCCCGCTGACGGTGAACGGGAAGGCTGACACCAAGGCGCTGCCCGAGGCCAAGCCGCTGGGCGCGCTGACCACGGCGGGGGAGCGGGGGCCCGAGACCGAGACCGAGACCGTGGTGTGCGAGTACTTCGCCGAGGCACTGGATCTTGACGACGACGAGGTGAGCGCGGTGAGCGACTTCGTGTCTTTGGGAGGACACTCCATGCTGGCGGTGCGGCTCGTCGGGCTGCTCCGCCGCGAGTACGGTCCCGTGATCACCATCCGCGATCTGTTCACCCTGCGAACCCCGGAAGCGATTGCCCGCCACCTCGATGACAACTGACACGCAGCGGCCCCGCCCCGGGACCGCCATCCTCCGGACCGCCCTGCGCCGCAACATCGGCGCCATGGCCTGGGGCACCCTCCTCATGGGCCTCTACCAGGCCGGTGAGACGGCCTTCCCCATCGCGCTCGGCCTGATCGTCGAGCACACGATGCGGGACGGCCGCAGCCTCCAGGCGCTCGCCCTGTCGATCGGCGCGCTGGCCGTGATCATCACGACGGTGTCGCTGTCGTGGCGGTTCGGCATGCGGATCCTGCAGAAGGCCAACACGACCGAGGCGCATCGCTGGCGGGTGAAGGTCGCGGCCTGCGGCCTGCAGCCCGTGGCCCGGGACGTCGACCTCAAGTCCGGCGAGGTGCTGACCATCGCCACCGAGGACGCGGACCAGACCGCCGACATCATCGAGGTGGTGCCGCTGCTGATCAGCTCGCTCGTCGCGGTGCTGGTCGCGGCGGTCGCGCTGGGACTGGCCGACATCCGGCTCGGCCTGCTGGTGATCGTGGGCACCGTCGCCATCCTGTCGATCCTCAGCGTGATGTCGAGGCGGATCGGCAGCAGCACCCAGGAGCAGCAGGCCCGGGTGGCGCGGGCGGGTGCGAAGGTCGCCGACCTGATCACCGGCCTGCGCCCGCTGCACGGCTTCGGCGGCAACCACGCGGCGTTCCGTTCCTACCGGAAGGTCAGCACGGAGGCGAAGCACCAGTCGATCACCGTGGCCAAGGTGAACGGCGCCTACGCGGGCACCGCGCTGGCCCTCAACGCCGTCCTCGCCGGCGCCGTGACCCTGACGGCGGGCTGGCTGGCGTTCGAGGGCCGGATCACCATCGGGGAACTGGTCATGGCCGTGGGTCTGGCGCAGTTCATCATGGAGCCGCTCAAACTGTTCTCGGAGATGCCCAAGTACGTGATGATCGCGCGTGCCTCGGCCGCGCGGATGGCGCTGGTGCTCTCGGCCCCGCCCGTGATGACCCCGGGCTCCGAACGCCCGTCCCCGGGCGGCGACCTGGAGATCGACTGCGTCCGCCACGGCACCCTGACCGATCTGAAGTTCCAGGTGAAGGCGGGGGAGTTCGTCGCCATCGCCCCCTACCAGCCCCGCGCCGCGGCCGACCTCGCCGCCGTCCTGGCCGTGCGCGTCCCGCCCGCCGCGTACGAGGGCACGGTGCGCATCGGTGGCCGGGCGCTGGCGGACCTGTCGGTGGAGGCCGTCCGCGAGCACATGCTGGTCAACCCGTACGACGGGGAGATCTTCGCGGGCACCCTCCGCACGAACATCGACCCGTCGGGCACCAGCCGGACGGTCCCCGACGCCGTCGGGGCCTCCATGCTGACCGATGTCGTGGCCCTGCACCGCGAGGGCCTCGACTACGGCGTCCGGGACCGGGGCGCCAACCTCTCCGGAGGCCAGCGCCAACGCCTGTCCCTGGCCCGCGCGCTGGCGGCCGACACCGACGTCCTGGTCCTGCACGATCCGACGACGGCGGTGGACGCGGTCACCGAACAGCTCATCGCCCGCAACGTGGCGGAACTGCGCCGGGGCCGCACGACGATCGTCATCACCAGCAGCCCGGCGTTCCTCGACGCCGCGGACCGGGTCCTGGTCCTGGACGACGGCACGATCACGGCCGAGGACACCCACCGCAACCTGCTGGCAAGAGACCAGGCCTACTGCTCGGCAGTGGCACGCTGAGGCTTCAAGGGGGCCGGGGGACATGCCTTCAGGGGCGCGGGGCTGAGTCGTTGTGCGGCTCCGCCGCGTGGGCGCGATCAGCCCCCGCCGGCCCGCAGGCGACTACGTCAGTGCCCATGCGACGTCCCTGAGCAGGGCATGGCGCCAGCCTGCCCGATCGTGACCCGATGCCGACCGGGAAACCCGCACGGTCGCACCCGCCTGCTCGGTCAGGCTCTCCACCAGACCGCAGTGAGGAAGCATGCGTGTTTCGTGTTCCCCCACGTCGAACGCGACCCGCAGCCCCGACAGATCAACACCCGCCCGCAGCCGCTCGGCGATCGCACCCCCGACCGGGCCCCCCAGCGGATCAGCCAGCCGCATGGCATCCGGCGTCCACCAGAACGAACCCGACTGACAGGCGACCCGCGACACCAACCCGGGAAACTCCAGCGCCGCGTACACCGCACTCAGCCCTCCGAGGCTCTGCCCGGCGACCACCAGCCGCTCCAGGTCGGCGGTGACGTCCGACTCCGCCACCATCGGCAGCAGTTCGTCCCGTACCGCCTCCCACAGCTCCGGCCGGCACGTGAACTCGGCCAGGCGGTCCTTGGCAGGCAGAAAGACCAGCGTGACCGGCGGCAGCTCACCGGCCGCCACGGCCGCGTCGAACGCGGTCACCGCCGGATGCAGGTACAGCCAGTCGTCCCCGTCGAGCAGCAGCACCACCGGCCCGCCGCCCCCCGCCGGATGAACCCGCACGGTACGCCGGCCGCCCAGCCGCTCACTCGCCCAGCGAATCCGCGTACGGGGCACGGGCAGCACCGCATCGGCCCCGACGACGGGCCAGTGCGGCTGCTCCGGGGCGTCCGGCGTGGCGACGATGGAGCGATCGGCGCCCGCCCCGGCCGGGTTGAGCGGATCGGCATGGGACTCGTCGCCCGCCACGAACCGGTACGTCACGCGCAGCCGCGCGGGCATGCGCACCTCGGCGTACCAGCAGTCCGTGTCCTTCCAGCGGCGCAGGGCGACCGGTTCCGACCAGCTCTCGAACTCGATGGTCACCGGCGACGACCCGCGCCACAGGAACAGCGTCGTCCAGCCGCCGTCACCGTGGGGTATCACCACGGGCGCACCGGCCCCGGCCCAGAACTCACCGGTGCCCGGCGTCCCGGGCAGCCCGAATCCGGCGAACGCGCCCTCCCGGTCGGCGGCGGCCACGTGCATGAACGTCTCCTTGTGAGAGGGAAGGACCAAAGGCTAAGCTCCGTCAATTAGGCGAGCCTAACCTAATCTTGGCCTTCCGAGGAGGCGCAGCGCATGAGCACCAACCCCTTCGACGACAACGACGGCCGTTTCCTGGTCCTGGTGAACGACGAGGGCCAGCACTCCCTCTGGCCGTCGTTCGCCGACGTGCCCGGGGGATGGACGATCGCCTTCGCCGAGAACACCCGCGAGGCATGCCTGGAGTACGTCGAGACCCACTGGACGGACCTGCGCCCCCGGTCCCTCGCCGCGTCCCAGGACGCCTGATACCGCCGATGTTGTGCACCAGGCTGACCAACGCCCGTTTCCTCACCATGGATCCGGACCATCCGGTCGCTCATGACCTGGGCATCTGGCAGGGCCGGATCGTGGGCCTCGACGAGGCCGTGACCTCCCTGCCCGCCCGGGAGGTCGTCGACCTGCAGGGCGCCACGGTGCTGCCGGGGTTCATCGACGCCCATGTCCACCTCGCCTGGACCGGGTTCAAGCAGAACACCCCGAGCATCTCGGGCCGCACCCGCGTCGACGACGTGCTCGCGGTCGTCGCCGAGGCAGTCTCCCGCACCCGCGCACCCGGCGACTGGGTGAGCATCGCCGGTTACGACCAGCGGGCCCTGGGCCGTCATCTGACCGCCGCCGACCTGGACCGGGTCAGCGACGGACGCAAGCTCTTCCTGCTGCACGACTCCGGGCACGGCTGCGTGGTCAACACCGCCGTCCTGGACCTGCTCCCGGCCGGCATCCCGCACGAGAACGGCTTCCTCGCCGAGCAGGCCATGGGTGCCGCCCGCGCCCTGCGTCTGCCGCACGCCCAGGAGGACCTGGCCGAGGCGATCGGCCGCGCGGCCCGCACCTGCCTGACCGAGGGTGTCACCGCCTGCGCCGAAGCGGGCATCGGCGGCACCCTGTTCGGCCACAGCCCCGTCGAACTCGGCGCCTACCAACTCGCCCGGGACAAGGGCCTGCTGCCGCTGCGCGTCCAGCTCATGGTGTCCGCGGACCGGCTGAGCCCGGTCGCCGCGCACGAGAGCGACGGCATCCCGAGGGCCCTCGACCTCGGCCTGCGCACCGGGTTCGGCGACGACCGGCTCTCCGTCGGCGCGCTGAAGGTCTACACCGACGGCGGCATGATGGCCCGTACGGCCGCGCTGACCAGCCCGTACCAAGGGCTCGACCACGCCGGGCAGTTGCAGGACGACCCGGATGCGCTCACCGGCCTCATCGTGGACGGCCATCTGGCCGGCTGGCAGCTCGCCGTGCACGCGATCGGCGACCGCGCGGCCGACCTCGCCCTGGACGCGATCGAGCGCGCCCAGCGGATCCGGCCCCGTCCCGGGGCACGCCACCGCATCGAACACGCAGGGCTCATCCGGCCCGACCAGCTCCCGCGCTTCGCCCGGCTCGGCCTCAGCGCGGTCGTGCAGCCCAACTTCCTGCGCTACTTCGGCGACGACTACGCCTCGATCATGGGCGCGGAACGGGCACCCTGGATGTACCGGGGCCGGGCCTTCCTGGACCACGGGATTCCCCTGGTGGGCAGCTCCGACCGGCCGGTCGCCGACGGATCGCCCCTGCGCGCCGTCCAGTTCATGGTCGAGCGTGCCTCCACCTCCGGGCAGCTCATCGGCCCGGACGAGGCCGTCACCGTCGACGAGGCCCTGCACGCCCACACCGTCGCCGGCGCCCGCGCCTGCCACTGGGACGACCGCCTGGGCAGCCTCACCCCCGGCAAACGCGCCGACCTGGTGGTCCTCGGCGACGACCCCCGGCGCGTCGACACCTCGCGCATCGGCGCCATCGAGGTGGTGGAGACGTACGTGGACGGCCGCCCGAGCCGCCCGCGCGACTGATCCCCGGTCCGGAACCGAGGAAGGAACCCCTTGACCACGGCCACGCCGCGCCCTGCCGCGCTGCCATGCGCCCTTGACACACCGTCGTCCGCCCTGCGCACCGCCCGCCCGGACGAGGCCGCCGCCCTCTCCGCCCTGTCCCGGCCCTTCGTGCGCTCGGGCGCGCTGCGCGAGCGTCCCGTCTCCCTCTACGCCGCCCACGCGGCCGACTTTCTGATCCTGGAGGCCCCCGACGGCACACTCGACGGCTGCGTGGGCCTGCGTGCGTACCCGGCGGACGCGGGGGAGGACGGCGAACTCGCGGGCGTCGTCTACAACTTCTGCGTGGCGGCACACCGGCAGGGGAGCGGAGCGGGAGCCGGTCTGTTACGCGCGGTGCTCGTCGCGGCGCGCGCCCGGTCGCTCGGCGCCCTGTTCACGGCGACCACCGGGGGCGCCGGACTGTTCCTGCGCCACGGCTTCACACCCACGACCGCGCACCGTGCGCCGCGGACCTGGGCGGAATCCCTGGACCCGCGGCGCAACGCGCGTGTCCTGATCAGGACTTGGTGACCCCGTCGGGCACCACGGTGGTTCCCGGGCCGGTCGCGGCGAGGACACTGCGCAGCACCGCGTGCGGCACGCGTCCGTCCACCACGTGCGCCTTGCGCACACCACCGCGGACGGCTCGCAGACAGCCCTCCATCTTGGGCAGCATCCCGCTCGTCAGACCGGGCAGCAGTCCGTCCAGCGCACGTGCCGTCAGGCGCCCGATGACCTCGGTGCTGTGCGGCCAGTCCGCGTACAGCCCCTCGACGTCGGTGAGCATCACCAGCCGCTCCGCGTCGAGAGCGACGGCGAGGGCCGCCGCCGCGAGATCGGCGTTCACGTTGTAGACCTGTCCGTCCGCGCCGCGGGCCACGGGGGATACGACGGGGATGTGGTCCTGCTCCAGCAGTGCGCGCACCATGGCCGGATTGACGTCCACGACGTCCCCGACGAGACCGATGTCCACCGCCCGGCCGTCGACCCGGGCCGGGCGCCGCACGGCCGTCATCGTGTGCGCGTCCTCCCCGGTCAGACCCACCGCGAACGGGCCGTGGGCGTTGATGTGGCCGACCAGCTCCCGCTGGACGCGGCCCGTCAGCACCATGCGCACCACGTCCATGGTCTCGGGCGTGGTCACCCGCAGCCCCGCCTCGAAGCGGGTCTCCAGGCCGAGCCGGTCCAGCATCGCGCTGATCTGCGGTCCGCCGCCGTGCACGACGACCGGGCGCAGGCCCGCGTGCCAGAGCTCCACGACGTCCTGGGCGAAGGTCAGTTGCAGACGCTCGTCCACCATGGCGTTGCCGCCGAACTTCACGACGACCACGCTGCCGCGCAGTTCCTCGGGCCACGGAAGTGCCCGGACGGACGGATCCCCTGCTCGTGCGGCTGTCACGGTCACGCGGTCACTCCGTTTCGCGGCGGGGCCGGGCAGGCCCGGGCCGGGGGAGAGCTCGATTTAGATTAGCCTAACCTAATCTCGACTCCCTTGGTGATGCTCACGAACATGTCCGGAGCGCGTTGCGTACGCTCGGGGCGGCCCGCCACGTCCGGCGATGACCTCTTCGTCCTTCTCCTGCCCGGGGGTCAGGGCGCTCGCCTGACCTCCCGGGCTTCCGCCGCCTGCTACTTCGTCTTGCGGTTCGCGGAGAAGGCAGCCTTGGCAGGCTCTTGTCCCAGCGCTTCGATCATCTCTTCCATTTCGCGGACCCTACGGCGCAGTTGCACCAGTTCCTCGCGCTCGGCCACGGTCAGCGCGCCCGCCGGCCCTTGGCCTCGCTCCGCCGCCAGCTCCTCCGCGATCGCCGCCGCGAACGCGTCCACGTCGCCCTCGGTGGTGTCGAAGGAGGTCATCCAGCGGACCTCGCCGGTCTGCTCGTCCCAGGTGTAGAAGCGGAAACGCTTCTGGAGACGCTCCGTGACGGCCGGCGGCAGGACGGCGAAGATCTGGTTGGCCTGCACCGGGCGGGGGATCTCCAGGCCCGGCAGGTCGCGCACCGCCTCGTACAGCCGTTGGGTCATCGCGTTGGAGCGGGCCGCCGAGCGCAGCCAGAGGTCACCGCCGAGCAGCGCCTCGAACTGCACCGACATGAAACGCATCTTGGAGCCCAGCTGCATGCTCGTCTTGCGCAGGTGGGCCATGCCGCGCACCGCGTCCTCGTTGAGCACGATCACCGCCTCGCCGAAGAGCAGCCCGTTCTTGGTGCCGCCGAGAGAGAGGACGTCCACGCCGGCGTCGGTGGTCATCTCGCGCAGGGACACGCCGAGGGTGGCGGCGGCGTTGGCGAGCCGGGCGCCGTCCAGGTAGACGAGCATGCCGAGGCCGTGCGCGTGGTCGCAGATCGCACGGATCTCGTCCGGCGTGTAGCAGGTGCCGAGTTCGGTGGACTGGGCGATCGAGACGACCCTGGGCCGGGCCCGGTGCTCGTCCTCGAAGCCCCATGCCTGACGGTCGATCAGCTCAGGGGTGAGCTTGCCGTCCCACGCGGGCACCGTCAGGAGCTTGATCCCGGCGACCTTCTCGGGCGCCCCGCCCTCGTCGACGTTGATGTGGGCCGACTCGGCGCAGACCACGGCGTCCCAGCGGTCGAGCATGGTCTGGAGCGCGACCACGTTCGCGCCGGTGCCGTTGAAGACCGGGTACGTGTGCGCGGATTGGCCGAAGTGGCCGCGCACCACTTCCTGGAGGCGTTCGGTGTAGACGTCGGCGCCGTAGCTGACCTGATGGCCGCCGTTGGCCACGGCGATCGCCGCAAGAATCTCGGGGTGCGCACCCGCGTAGTTGTCGCTGGCGAAGCCGCGCTCGTCCGGGTCGTGTCGTCGCTGTACGGTCATGGTGCTCGCTTAACTTGTATCGGTCGGACGGGTGTGACACATGTGGTCCGGACGGACGCCGGCCGGTCCGCTCAGGCCGGCGCCGGCTCCGTCCGCGCGCGGGCCTTCTCCAGGCCGCGCACCAGCGGCGGCGCGGCGAGCCCGAGCAGGATGAAGAGCGCCGCGAGGACCAGCCAGCCGGTCGCCGCCGCACCGACGACCAGGGAGGTCATCAGCCACGGCCCGGCGAACTGCTGGAGCCCGCGCCCCAGGGAGAACACCGCCTGGTACTCCCCCTGCCGGCCCGCCGGGGCGAGCCCGAAGGACAGGCCCCAGCTCGCCGACGCCTGGTACAGCTCGCCGAGGACGAGCACCAGCGCGCCGCCCAGCAGGGCCGCACTGTCCAGGAGCGCGCCGTGCCCCCCGCTCACCGCGAAGACCAGGCAGGACGCCCCCAGCGCCCACCCCGCCCAGCGCAGCACGCGTGCCGCTCCCGCCGGGGTACGCGCGCCCCTGCTGACCGCGACCTGGAACAGCAGCACCAGGACGGTGTCCAGGATCAGCAGCCCCGACACCAGCAGCGCGGGCGCGTCGGTGCTCGTGACGATCCACAGCGGCAGACCGACCGTCAGCAGCGGGTGGTACAGCTCCAGAGCGCCACACACCAGCGCGACCGCCACATAGCGCACGTCCCGCAGCGCGGCGCTGCGCAGCACCCCGCCCGGCGCCTCGGCGGCGGTGGCCCGGGGCCCGGCGCCCGCGGGCAGCCGCATCCCGAGCAGCACGGCGACGGAGACCAACTGCAGGGCGGCGTTGGCGAGGACTGTGGCGTACAGGGCCGTCGAGGTCCCGGCCGCGATGGCGGCTCCGGCCAGCGCGGCGCCGCCGAGGAAGCCCAGGTTGAACAGGCTGCGCATCTGCGCGCTCACCCTGATCCGCTCCGCCTCGCCCACCAGTGCGTCGGTGAGCGACGCTTGGAGCGCGCCCGCCGAGGTCTCCAGGACCGCGATGGCACAGGCGACCGCGAGGAACGCGGCGAAGCCGTCCACCAGGCAGTACGCGGTGAAGCCGACGGCCGCGAGCAGGAAGTTGACGGTGAGTACCCGGCCCGCGCCGAGCCGGTCCGCGAGTCGGCCGATGGGCACGGTGCAGACCAGACCGCAGAGCCCGGCGACCGACAGGGCGAGGCCCACACGCTGGGCGGGGATGCCGATGGTCCGGGTGAAGAACACGGCGCTGGAGGTGAGGAACACCCCGAGCCCCAGGGACTGGATGAGCGTGAGGACGCCGAGTCTGCGCGCGTTACCGGCGGCCGGAAGGGTCTCCCGGAACCACGCGCGCAGCACGGCGCCGTACCGGCGTGCCTCAGCCATGCGGCTCAGCTCCCTCGGCCCGCTCGGTCCGCAGCCCGTACACCTCCATCGCGGTGTGCACGGCGGCGCGCACCCCGGCGGCGCTCCGCCCCCGGAACCGGAAGATCCCGCAGCCCTCGTCATAACTGCCGGGCCCCGTCATGATCTGGCCGATCGCGGGCAGTTCCTCGTGGTAGACCTCGGGGACGGCCGACCCGGGCGAGGTGCGCGCGACGACACGTCCGGGCAGCTCGCGCGGAGCGGGGTAGATGAGCCAGCCGCCGGCCCGGTGCCCGACCGGTTCGGACGGCTGCCACAGCGGGGGCAGGCCCAAGGCCGCCCGGAACGCCTCGGCGAACAGGTCGATGCCGTAGAGGTCGACGTGCAGGAACGGCACCTGCGCGCCGCCCGGCCGCAGCCCGACCTCCAGGAACACCAGCTCGCCCCCCGGACGCCGGATCGCCTCCAGGTGGAACGCGCCGTCGCGCAGCCCGAGCGCCCCCAGACAGCGGTCGGCGAACGCGGTGAGCTGGTCGCGCTCGGGGCCCGGGTCGAGCAGGACCGAGCCGAGCGGGCGGCCGTGTGCGTAGTCCAGGCAGGTGTGGACGTACTGGGAAGCGGTGACGAAGTGGAGGCGGCCGGAGCGGCGGACGCCGTCGACGTGGAAGATGTCCCCCTCGACGTACTCCTCGCACTCGTATCCCTCGGGGTCGACGCCCCCCAGCGCCTCGCGCAGTTCGTCGGCGCTGTGAACGACCCTGACTCCCTGGGAGCCCGCCGCGGCGCGCGGCTTGAGGACCAGGGGCAGACCGCCGAGGGCGTCGACGACCGCCTCCGCCGAGGGTGCGTCGTCGAGGCGCAGGAACCGGGGAACCCGCAGTCCGGCCGCGCCCACCGCGCTCTTCATGGCGGGCTTGTCCTTGAACCGCTCGACGAGGTCGAGACCGTAGCCGCCGGGGACGCCGAGTGCGGCCGAGAGCCGGGCGGCCGTCAGGATGTCGTACTCGGACTGGCCGAAGACGGCCTCGGGCGTGCCGTGCCGGTCCGCGATCTCCCGCAGGAGGGGCAGCAGGTCGTCGTGGGCGAGGCTGTCGCGCACATGGACCTCGGTCGCCCCGTCCTGGTCGAGCGCGGGCAGCCCGCCGGGCGTGGTGAGGTACACCGTCCGGCAGGGGTGGCCGTCGAGGAAACGGTGGTATTCGCCGAACTCGTCGCCGGAGCGGTTGAGGACGACGTACAGAGGGGTGGTCCGGTCGGTCACGCGTCCGCTCCCGGTCGCAGGGTGTCGGGCAGGCAGGCGTCCAGATCGGCGGCGCTCACCCGGCCGAAGCCGGGCGCGGGCCGGTCCCGGTGGGCCTGGGTCCTGGCGAGGAAGGCCGCCGCGCGAGGCTCTCCTGTGCCGCCGAGGCGCTGCCAGACGAGCTCGGCGAGGTCCGGCATCACCGGGAACGCCAGCAGGGACAGGCCCTTGAGCCACCAGTAGGCGCCGTCCTCGGCCGCGTGGGCGACCGCGTCGTCGGCGCACCAGCGGTCGAGCGCCGCGACCGCCCGCCGGGTCGAGACACGGGCGGCGTCGAGCGCCGCGGACTGCTCGGCGAGCAGGGATTCCAGGAGGTCGGCGACAGCCGGGACGGGCGCCTGCGGCGGCCCCTCGGGCAGCCGGCTCCACGCCGCGTCGATCCGCTTGCCGAGGCCGTCGGCGAGCGTGGCGTTCGCGGTCCGAAGGAAGTCCGCCGTCTCGAAGCTCGCCGCCCCGGACTCCAGATCGGCCCCGGCGAGGTGGTACCGGACGGTGTCCACGCCGATGGCGGGCGACGCGGCGACGTCCGCCGCCCAGATGGCGTGCCGGGCGCTGGTGGAGAACTTCCGCCCGGCCAGCCGGTAGAAGTTGTTGATCAGGCACCGGTCGTACGGCTTCATGTCGCCGTGCAGCAAGCTGGTGCCGACGATCGAGACCAGGGTGGGGATCACGTTGTCGACCCCCAGGGTGGTGATGGTGGTGACCCCGGAGTCCGGATCGAAGGCGTTCACGCCGGTGCCGGAGAGCCGGCCGTGGACGGCGCCGGCGAGGCGGGCGAACATGAAGATCCCGGCGTACGGGAAGAGGGCGCGCGGCACGTCCGGCTCGGGTCCGGGCAGCGGAAGTCCCCACGTCTGCGGGGCGCTCAGCCGTACGGTCTGTCCGTCGCGCTCCAGGAAGCGCGCCACGGTCGCCCGGTAGCGGTCGGCGACGCCCAGGTCCACGAGCGTGGCGTCCAGGAGGTCGCGGTCCGGCAGCCGCAGGAAGAGGCTGGAGATCTCACGCCAGGTCAGCGGCCCCTCGTCGAGCAGGGGGCGCGGCTCGACGACCGACTCGGGCAGGAAGTGCGCACTGCACTCCTCGCAGAAGTAACTGGCGATGCCCGCACCGCACTCGGGGCAGCGGCCCCGGAGCCAGCCGCCCACCACCCAGCGGTCCGACGCCGGGCAGTGGGGCACGCGCTCGGAGCGCGTCAGCACCGCGCCCCGGGCCGTCAGCCGCTCGATCGAGGCGGCGACCTCCTGCTCGAACTGCTCTCGCCAGGGCTGCTGATCGGGGACGATGAACGCGTCGACGCCGATGCGCAGGGCCGCCAAGTCGTCCTGGATGCGCTGTCCGTAGCTGGCGGCGACCTCGCCGGGCGTGGAGTCCTCGGCGTGCGCCTTGAGCGCCACGTACGACTCGTACACATCGCTGCCGGTGATCACCAACGGCAGGTCGCCCCGGACCCGCAGATGCCGCGCGATCATGTCCGACCACAGGAAGGGGCCGCCGATGTGGCCGAGGTGCAGGGGGCCGTTGGGAGTGGCCTCGGGCGGCACCAGGAGGTAGTGCCGGGGGGTGTGCGTGTCCCCGGTCAGCAGGCTCATGTTCACGGTCTCCCGTCGAGCAGGTTCAGTGCGTCCTCGGCCATGGCCGGGGCGAGTCGATAACCGGAGCCGGATCCGCCGATGGCCATGACCACGCCGTCGCCGCCGACCGTGTCCACGACCGGCAGATGGCCGGGGGTGAAGCAGTCGCTGAAGACCCGGCCGCCGAGCAGGTGCGGCAAGAATCCCGGTACGTGCCGGGCGAGCAGGGCCCGGGCGAGTTCCCGGTCGCGGGCGTCGATGGCGAGCGGCTCGTCGGGGCCGCGGTCCCAGTCGGGCGAGGTGATGCTGAAGATCCAGTGGCCGCCGGGGTGGTGGGGCAGCAGGAAGGCGTCGGCGTCCTCCAGGACGAGTGCCGGGGCGCCCGGCGGGGGCGGCGTCATGATGTGGAAAGCCACCACCTTCTTGACCCGGGCCCCGCGCTCGCGGGCCGCCGCCGCCACCGGGCCGTCGAGGACCCAGGGGCCCGGCGCGAGGATTGCCTTGGCGGCGGTGATCCGGGTGCCGTCGGCGGCGACCAGTTCGACGCGCCCGCCCGTACGGCGTACTTCGGTGACCCGGAAGCCCTCGAGGAGGGTGTTGTCCGGGTGGCCGAGGACCTCGTCGAGGAGCCGGTCGGCAAGCCATTGAGGTTGACCGACCGTCATGGGAGCAGTGGACAACAGGACTTGGTCGTCGTCGTGGGCGAGCCCGGGGAACGTCCGGTCGAGCAGGGCCCGCTGCTCCCCGGTGACCGGGCGGGTGCGGTCGCCGTCGGCCATGGTCGCGTCGAGGGCGGCCGCGTTCTCGCGCGTCACCAGCCAGCGGACGTCGACCGGCGCGCGTCCGGCGTCGCCGAGTCCGGCGGCGAGCTCGCCGAAGAGCGCGGTGCTGCGGGCGGCCAGGGCGCGCTGGGCCGGGTTGTGCCCCGTGGGCGTGTCGAACCCGGCCGAGAGGCGGGTCGCGCCCGTCCCCCGTCCGGCGTGCGTGATCACGGCGACGCGGCGGCCCGGGTCCCGGCGCACGGCGTAGTACGCGGCGAGGGCGCCGACCGCGCCGGCGCCGACGACGGCGAGGTCGTAGTGGGGCGCCTCACCGGTCCCGGTGGTGCGTTCACTCATCGGTCGCCGACCACCAGAAGGAGTAGATGACCAGTTCCTCGCCCTGGTCGGCGAAGATCTCGTGGACGGCCTGCGAGGCGAAGCCCACCAGGGAACCGGGCCCGACGAGCGACCGTTCTCCGTCCACCTCCAGGGTGCCGGATCCGGCGTGGACCACCCAGATCTCCTGGACCGCGTGCTGGTCGGGCGAGCTGGTCCCGCCCGGCGGCACGGTGAAGCGAGCCGCCTTGAACGGCACGCGGGGGAAGACCGAACGGGCGAAGTCCGCCTCGGCGACGGTCACTCCGTCCGGTTCCACCTCGGTCGGACCGAAGGGGACCAGGACGCCGACCGCCTCGGCCTGGAACTGCGGGACCTGACGAGCGGTCATACCGAATACCTCGTTTCACCCAGCATGCTGTTGAGGATGACCGCGCTGCGCCAGGCGAGCAGGCTGAGATTGGGATCGGCGACGCCCCAGGAGTGCCGGGCACCGTTCTGGAGGTAGATCCGGTTCTCCGCAGGCCCGTCCCATGCGACCGAGAAGTCGTCGCCGACGACGAGCATCCCGCTGTCCCGCCGCAGCCGCGCGTCCAGCGGAGCCATGAAGTCCGGCAGTGCGTAGGCGTATCCGGTGCTCAGGATCACGATGTCGGCCGCGAGCACAGCGGGTGCGGGGCCCGGGCCCGAGGACTCGACGACGAGCTTCCATTCGTCTGGGTCACCCTCGATCGCGGTGACCGCGCAGTCCGCCAGGAAGCGCAGCCTGCCCGGGTTGTTCCCGATGAACTCGTCGCGGTAGCTCAACCGGTAGATGTCCTGGAGGACTTGGAGGTCGATGCCGTCGCTGGTGTACTTCTGCCGCTCCAGGAGCCGGGCCTTGTGGTCGGAGGGCAGCGCATGGAAGCGGCGTACGTAGTCGGGTGTGTAGAGGTCGTTGGCGAACGGCGAGTCGTCCATCGGCAGGAACGACGAGCGCCGGCTGACCCAGGTGATGCTCTCGGGGGCCGCGCCGGCCGCCAGATGGCGCACGATCTCCGCGCCGCTCTGGCCGCCGCCCACCACGACGATCCGCCGTCCGGTCACCTCAGGGGCCCGCAGCAGGAACTCCCCGGAGTGGAAGACGGTGGGGCCGAGTAAGGGACGGAACGGCTCGGGGACGGACGGGGTGAGCCCGGTGCCGAGCACGAGATGACGTGCCGTCACTTCGCGTTCGCCGGTGCGGAGGTGGAAGGCCCCGTCGTGGAAGTCCACGCTGTGTACGTCCGCCCCGAACGTCAGGCTCGGCAGACGCCCGGCGACCCACTGGAGGTACTGGTTGAACTCGGCGCGCAGGACGGCCGGGAAGTCCGCGGCCAGGAACCGGTAGAGCCGGCCCTCACTCGCCAGGAACGACAGGAACGAGAAGGGACTGGTCGGATCGACCAGCGTCACCAGGTCCTTGAGCAGTGAGACCTGGAGGGTGGCCTCGGGCAGCAACAGTCCGGGGTGCCAGGAGAAACTCTCACGGCGTTCCAGGTGGGCGCCGCGCAGCCCTTCGACGGGATGCGCGAGCGCGGCGAGGCTCATGTTCGCGGGGCCGATGCCGACGGCCGCGTAGTCGAGTATGTGTGCGTTCATGGTGGGAACCGCCGGGTCAGGCCGGGACGACGAGGTCGCCGAGCGCCTGCCAGCGGTCCAGGGCGCCCTGCGGCGAGTCGGCGGTGAACAGGGCGTGGCCGAGGCGCGAGCGGCAGTCCTCGACACCCGGGATGGTCTCGCCCGGCGCGAAGTACACGGCGGTCTCGGTGACTTCCGGCAGTGCCTGAAGCTCCGGCCACCCGGTGAGCTCCCGGTACGAGGAGCGGCCCGCGGCGGAGAAGAAGCGGATGCCGGCGCTCTCGGCCTGCGGCCGCGTGAAGACGCCGGCCGCCTCCAGGCCGACGCCGAGCGCGGTGGCGACGGCCACCCTGGGCAGGCTGACGCCGGTCACGAGCCGCAGCAGCTCCACGATCCGGTCGCCCGGAAGCCGGGCGCCGATCTCGATGAGCACCGGACCGTCGGCGCTCAGGCGCAGTTCGCAGTGGAAGGGGCCGCTGGTGATTTCGACGGCGCGGACGACGTCGCCGACGTAGGCCTCGACGTTCTTCAGGGTGGCGTCGTCGACGAGCGCCGGGGTGAGGTGGCCCAGCTCCACGAAGTCGGGCTCGGGGCCGAGCAGCGTGCGGCTGAGGGCGACGACGGTGACCTCGCCGCTCTCCAGGACATAGCCGTCGGCGCTGAACTCGGGTCCCTGGACGTACTCTTCGACGAGCACCCGGTGCTCGTGCAGCTTGCCCATGTCGGGCTCCGGGTCGGTCACGAGCCGCTGGAACGCGGCGGTGAGCTGGTCGAGGTCGTCGGCGCGGCTGACGTGGATGCTGCCGGAGCAGGCGACCGGCTTCAGCACGCAGGGGAAGCCGACCCGTTCGGCCGCGGCGCGCAGTTCGGCGTCGGTGGTCGCCTGGGCGAAGCGCGGGGTGCGCAGCCCGGCCTCCGCCACGGCGGCTCGCATGACGCTCTTGTCCCGGACCCGGTCGACGGTCGCCACGGGCAGGCCGGGCAGGTCCAGTGCCGCGGCGACGCGCGCGGTCGCCGTCACATAGATGTCGGAGCCCGGCAGCACCGCCTCGAACGGCTCGGCCCGGTGCAGTTCGAGCACGGCCTCTTCGAGGGCGGCCTGGTCGTTGGTCTCGACCGTCAGCACCGAGTCGGCCGCCGCGCGCACAGCGTCGGAGAGCCGGCGGTCACCGGAGTCGGCGGTGGCGACGACGACCCGCAGTCCCATCTCGGCCGCGACGCCGATCAGGGTGGCGCCTCCGGAGGAGGCGGGTTCGACCACGAGGACGCGGGCAGGACGAAGTGCATCTGTGTGCGGCAAAGCGAAATCCCCCGGGCTGAGCTGTAAGGACCGGACTCACGATCGCGATCCTGGTCGTGATCTTTCTATCCGGGCGCCTTGGCCCCGGTCAATGGATGACCGCAAGATTGTCTGCGAGGGCGGTCCTGAGCCGCATATTTTCCTGAACGAGAGCTCCATCGGCGCATGCTCGGCCCTCGGGAGCGACCGCACGCCTTCGTGAAGGTTCTCAGCGGCGAGACGTCCCCCTCGGCCGCCAGTCCGCCTGATGACGCGTCACAGAAGTCAGCAACGGGTCGGTGTGAGTCCTGAGACACCCGGGGACAGCTGACCGGAGATGTGAATCGTTGTACTCTCCGAAGACCGCCCTTGACCTGCACAAAGCAGGCAGGGAGCAGACAATTCGGGAGCCATTCCATGTTCCGTACCATGTTCAAGTCCAAGATCCACCGAGCCACCGTCACCCAGGCCGACCTGCACTACGTGGGATCCGTGACCATCGACGCCGACCTGCTCGACGCCGCCGATCTGCTGCCCGGCGAGCTCGTGCACATCGTGGACATCACCAACGGGGCCCGGCTGGAGACGTACGTCATCGAGGGTGACCGCGGATCCGGTGTGATCGGGATCAACGGGGCCGCCGCCCATCTCGTCCACCCCGGCGACCTCGTGATCATCATCAGCTACGCCCAGGTGACGGACGCCGAGGCGCGGGCACTCACCCCCCGGGTCGTGCACGTGGACCACGACAACCGGATCGTGGGCCTCGGCGCCGACCCGTCCGAGCCGGTGCCCGGCTCGGACCAGCAGCGCAGCCCGCAGGCCGTTCGGGCCTGACCGACGCAGGGGGGACAGGAGCGTGTCCATGAGCGACCCGGAGATCCGCGACGACCGGGCGGCGGGCCGGCTGGAGGCCGTGTCCGGCGGTGACGTCGTCGGCCGCATCGAGTACTTCGTGCTCGACAGCCCCGAGCGCGCCCTGGTGCCCGTCCACACGATCGTGGAGCCGGCCCACGAGGGCAAAGGCATCGCCGGTTCGCTCGCGCGCGAGCTCTACGCCCTCGCCGGCCGCGAGCACAGCGCGGTGGCCTCGCTCTGCCCGTACGTCACCAAGTGGGCCGAACGCCACCCGGACGACGCCTCGCCGGCCGGCCAGGATCTGCTGGCGGCGGCCAAGGACTGGCTGAGGGCCCACCCCGGGCGTTTCTGAGGGCCGTTTCCGTCACACCCGCCTCCGCTACCCCCACCTGGTCCCGTCGCGTCCCGCTGGGTCCGCTACCCCCAGCTGGTCCCGTCGCGTCCCGCTGGGGAGTGACTGCGGAGGCGGGTGCCGGGTAGGCGGGGGTAGTCCAGAGCCGGAGCCGTCCTACTGGCTGGAGGACCTGATGACGAACCCGATTCCCGACCCCGTGCCGCCGGCGCCGACACCGGGCCCGGATCCCCAGCGCCCGGAGCCGCACCCCGACCCGGTGCCGAACCCCCAGCCCCCGCCGGGCCCGGAGCCGACCCCGCCTCCGCCGGCGCCCACCCCGCCCCCGGGCCCCGCCCCCGTGCCGGGCCCCGACCCGTCCCCGATTCCCCCGGGGCCGGAACCCGTGCCGAACCCCGAGCCCGGACCTCCACTGTCCTGACCCCGGCACACGAACGGGGCGGTGGACGGCACATCCTGCCAGTCCACCGCCCCGTACACGTCCGTCAGCGGCAGCGCCTACGCGGAGGTCTCCGACCGGTCCCCGCCCCACAGCGTGTGGAACGAGCCGTCACGGTCCACCCTGCGGTAGGTGTGCGCACCGAAGTAGTCGCGCTGCCCCTGCGTCAGCGCCGCCGGCAGCCGCTCCGCGCGCAGCGCGTCGTAGTAGGCGAGGGCCGCCGCGAAACCGGGCGTCGGCACACCCTGACGGGTGGCCGCGACCAGCACCTCACGCCAGTCGTCCTGGGCGTCCGCGATCTCCTGCGCGAACGTCGTGTCCGACAGCAGGCTCGGCAGGTCCGGCCGGGCATCGTACGCGGCGCGGATCCGGTCCAGGAACGCCGCGCGGATGATGCAGCCGCCCCGCCACAGCGCGGACACCGCACCGAGGTCGATGTCCCAGCCGTACTCACCACGGGCCGCGTCGATCTCGTGGAAGCCCTGCGTGTACGACACGATCTTCGACGCGTACAGCGCCTGCTCCACCCGGTCCGCGAACGCCCGCGCCTCCGCCTCGCTCAGCGGCTTCGCCTTCGGGCCGGCCAGCCCGCGCGAGGCCTCCCGCAGGGCCGCGTGGCCCGACAGCGACCGCGCGAACACCGCCTCGGCGATACCGGACACCGGCACGCCCAGGTCCAGCGCGATCTGCACGGTCCAGCGGCCGGTGCCCTTCTGCTCGGCCTGGTCCACCACCACGTCCACGAACGGCTTGCCCGTCTCCGCGTCCACGTGCGACAGCACCTCGGCCGTGATCTCGATCAGGTACGAGTCGAGACGGCCCTGGTTCCAGGTCCGGAAGATCTCCGCGATCTCGGCGGGGGAGTAGCCGGCCACGTCCCGCAGCAGTTGGTACGCCTCGCCGATGAGCTGCATGTCCGCGTACTCGATGCCGTTGTGCACCATCTTCACGAAGTGCCCGGCGCCGTCCGGACCGACGTGGGAGACGCACGGCGAGCCGTCCGCCGCCTTCGCCGAGATCTTCTCCAGCATCGGGCCCAGCGAGTCGTAGGACTCCTTCGGGCCGCCCGGCATGATGCTCGGGCCGTTCAGCGCGCCCTCCTCACCGCCGGAGACGCCCATGCCGACGAAGTGGATGCCCTGCTCGCGCAGGTCCCGCTCACGGCGCCGGGTGTCGGCGAAGTGCGCGTTGCCGCCGTCGATGATCATGTCGCCGGGCTCCAGCAGCGGCGCGAACTCCTGGATCACGGCGTCCGTCGGCTCACCGGCCTTCACCATCACGACCAGACGCCGCGGCCGCTCCAGCGCCGCCACGAAGTCCTTGGCGCTCTCGCACGCGACGAACTCCCCCTCGCCGCCGAACTCCTCCACCAGGGCGTGCATGCGCGCGGGCGTCCGGTTGTGCACCGCGACCGTGTAGCCGTTGCGGGCGAAGTTGCGGGCGAGGTTGCGGCCCATGACCGCGAGACCCGTGACGCCGATCTGCGCTGTACTGCTCATTCGGTTCGCTCCTAAAGACCTCGGTATCGGTGCTGCCGGTGGGAGGTGCCCGCGGGCATCCCCCGTCGACCATCCTGACGTGCCGCTACTTCGTCCGCACGCCCGGGTCGCACGGCGTCGCGCAGGCTGATACGGACGAGAGCCCCGTCGCACTCAGCCGACGTGTGCGCCCCGCGCGCGTCGCACCGGCGCACGGTGTGCCGTACACGGTGCACCACCGTGGCGTGCGTCGCGCAACAGGGGCCTCATACCGGCCATTTGGACTCCCGGGCGGCCGATAGCCGTCTTGTTCTGGCCGGTTCGCAGCGCTTACTTTTGCCCCTCCTGACGCATGTCTAGGGGGGCTTTCGATGGCCGTACGCGGCCGGCACCGCCGGTATCAGCCGAACAGGATCAACCGCGCCTCGCTCACCGTCACGGCGGGCGGCGCGGGCATGGCACTGCCGTTCATGGGCACCGGCGCCGCCCAGGCGGCGGACGTGGACACCTGGAACAAGGTCGCCGCCTGCGAGTCCACCAGCAACTGGAGCATCAACACCGGCAACGGCTTCTACGGCGGGCTGCAGTTCACCCAGTCGACCTGGGAGGCCTACGGCGGCCGGGCCTACGCGGCCCGCGCGGACCTGGCGAGCAAGGACCAGCAGATCGCCGTCGCGGAGAAGGTCCTCGACGGGCAGGGGCCGGGCGCCTGGCCGGTCTGCTCCAAGCGGGCCGGACTGACCCGGGGCGGTGGCGAGCCCGACATCCGGCCGGCCACCGAGCGCACGAAGCAGAAGGACACGAAGAAGAAGACCTCCATCGAGGACGTACGGCCGCAGTCCACGCCGCAGTCCCGGGCGGGCAAGGCCGAGATGTACACCGTCGTCCGCGGTGACACCCTCTCCCGCATCGCGGACGACCAGGACGTCCGGGGCGGCTGGCGGGGCCTGTACGCCGCCAACCGAGCGGCCATAGGGTCCGACCCCGATCTGATCGTGCCCGGCCAGCGCCTCGCGCTGCGCGGCGAGGGCGCGACGAAGACGCGGCCCGAGCACAGGCCGGCACCGTCGGCCAGGCCCTCGACGAAGAAGCCGGCCCAGGACCGCGCCAAGGAACGGCCGAAGGCGCAGCCCAAGGAGCGGTCCAAGGACGAGAGCAGGGAGCGCGCGGACCGGTCGACGGCCACCCGGCAGGGCTTCGTCGCCCCCGTCAACGCCTCCCTCGGGACGCCCTACCGCAAGGCGGGTTCCTCCTGGTCGAAGGGCTACCACACCGGCATCGACTTCCCCGTGCCCACCGGCACGACGGTCAAGTCGGTCGCGTCGGGCAGCGTCGTCAGCGCGGGATGGGGCGGATCGTACGGCTACCAGGTCGTGGTCCGGCACGCAGACGGCCGCTACAGCCAGTACGCCCATCTGTCCGCGATCTCCGTGCGGGACGGGCAGTCGGTCAGCGCCGGCCAGCGCATCGGCCGCTCCGGCTCCACCGGCAACAGCTCGGGCCCGCATCTGCACTTCGAGGTGCGGACGGGGCCCGGGTTCGGCTCGGACGTCGACCCGGTGGCGTACCTCCGGGCCGGCGGCGTCAGGATCTGACACGCATGCGGTGCCGGTCGATCACGGGCAACGGGACGTACGGGATGCCGTAGAAGGGCACGTAGGAGAGCGGGCGATCGTCGTCGGAGGCCGCCGCCACCGACGGCTCCCCGCCCTCGTACGAGGCATCCGCCCCGCCGGTCGCCGCTGCTCCGGGCCCCGGCACGAGCACGGCGGCCGTTGTGTCCGGTACGGCTGTTGCCACCGGCTCCGACGCGAGCACATCCACCGCTGCCTCCGGCCTTGGCGCGAGCACGGCGGCCGGTGTGTCCGGCACGGAGACCGTGGCTGTCGCCTGCGGCCTCGGCACGATCACCGCGGCCGGTGCGTCCGCTCCGGACACGGGCGCCGCCGCCACCGGCTCCGGCACACGCACGCCCGCCGTTTCGTCCGGCCTCGGCACGATCACCGCGGTCGGAGCGCCCGTCCCCGGCACGAGCACCGCCGTCGTCACAGGCTTCCGCACGAGGACGTCCTCCACGCGTAGCCCGGCCTGCGCCCCGGCAGGGACCTGCCCGGGGACGTCGCGTGTGCTCTCCGGGCCGCCCACCGGCTCGGAGAGGCCGACCCGGCCCGCCCGCTCCGGCACCCGGCGCGGGCCTTCGGCCGGCAGGGACCGCGCACCCGCTCCGCCCGGCGCCTCCGCAGGCCTGGCGGGAACCGCGTCCGGCTGCTCGTGCGTGAGCCGCTCCGTCGTCAGGAGGATCAGGCCGCCCGCCGCCACCACGCCACAGCCCAGCGCGAGCACCGTGCCCGCCGTGCCGTAGCGGAAGGTTTCTCCGAACATCGTGATGCCGACCGCGGCCGCCACCACCGGGTTCACGACCGTCAGCGTGGCCAGCGGCGCCGCGAGGCCGGCGCCCCGGTAGGCGGCCTGCGACAGCAGCATGCCGGCCGTGGCCAGGACGCCGATCACGGCGAGGGACGGCACGTCCGCCGCCGACACACCGCCGGTCCAGTCGACCGCGACGGTCTTGGTGAACACCGAGGACATGCCGAACGCGATGCCGGAGGCGGTCGCCAGCAGCATGCTGCGCACCGCCGGGTGCCGGTGCGCGGCCCGGGCGGCGACCATCAGCGCCACGACCACACCCGCGGTGACGACGGCGACGGCCACCCGCTGTGCCGTGTCCAGCGACCGCGCGTCGGACGCGGCGACCAGGGAGAGCAGACCGGCGAGCCCCACCGTCGCCATGATCGCGCCCCGCCAGGCCGTGGCACCGGCCTTGCGGCCGACGAACAGCGCCGCCATCGGCAGGGCCACCACGATGGTCAGCGCGCCGAGCGGCTGGACCAGGCTCAGCGGCCCGTAGGCCAGCGCCACCACGTGCAGCACGCCGCCGAGGCCGTTCAGCCCGACCGCCGCCCACCAGCCCGGCCGCCGCAGCGGCGCGTACTGCTCGCCCGGCGACGACTCCGCCACCCGCTCCTGCACGATCGCCCCGCCCGCGTAGGCGAACGCGGAGACGAGGGACAGCAGGACGGACAACGCGAGGGCGCTCATCGGCTGCTCCTCTGCGTGAGGCGGGGGCGCTCGGCCCGGCGCGGCGAAAGGTGGGCTTTCATGACCAACACCCTGCCGTGTCCAGGTCTTCCCGTCGTCGTCCCTGAGCACTCATTGGGTCCTACTGCCGGTGGAGTACGCGGAGAAACCCGTCATCCCCAGGGTGGGTGAGTCCGATGGGGGGGCCACCGGGTCACGTCCCCTAGGGGCCTTGGTACTACTGCTGTTCGTGGACCTCGACCCCGACCTCGCCGCGCTCCGCCCGCTCGCCGGCTTCTTCGTGCTGCGCACGGAACGGGCACCGGCGGGGTCCCTTCCCACTCTCGCACAGGCCTACGCCGCCACGTCACCGGATGTGTCGGTAAATCCCCTGATTTTTCGCGTCAGAAAGGTTGCGACCGCCCTGCGCGCCCCGGAGTTGCGCGTCGCGGCGTCCGTGGCCCACCAGGGGCTCGCGGCCCGTCTCTGGTCGATCGCCCTCGGCTGCGCCGCGCTGTACGGCCGGGTCCCCGACCTCGACGCCCGGCTGCTGCACTGGGACGCCGACGGCAGCGCCCCCGACGACCTGTGGCTCCGGGAGGTGACGCCGCTGTCCGGGGATGCCCCTTCCCTCGCGGACGTCGTCCTGCACGGCCACCTCGTCCCGCTGGCGGCGGCCCTGCGCGCCCACCACGGCCTCGCCCCGGGCCTGCTGCGGGGCAACGCCGCCTCCGCGCTGGCCGGTGCCGCCCGGGAACTGGACCGCTGGGCCGGGCGGCACGGCCGCAGGGACGTCGCCGCCCGGGCCCGGTCCCTGGCCGCCGAACTCCTCGCACACCCCGTGCTCGCCGGCGCCGGGACCCTCACCGGTACCGCGTTCCGGCGCCGCAGCTGCTGCCTGTACTACCGGGTGCCCGGAGGGGGCGTCTGCGGCGACTGCTGCTTCCCGAGGCCGCCCCGCTCTTCCCCACGCGCCCCTTCTGGGTGACCATGAAAGGGAACGGCCGCTGAGAGCAGGGAGTTGCGGGTGCGCGTCGGACTGCTGACCCGGGAGTACCCGCCGGATGTGTACGGCGGTGCGGGCGTCCATGTGGAGTTCCTCGCCCGCGAGCTCAGACCGCTCGTCGACCTGGACGTGCACTGCTGGGGCGAGGGCCGCGCCGACGGCGTGCTGCGCCACCGGCCCTGGTCCGCGCTCGACGGCGCCAACGACGCGCTGCGCACGTTCTCCGTCGACCTCGCCATGGCCGCCGCCCTCGAAGGCCGCGAACTGGTCCACTCCCACACCTGGTACGCCAACCTCGGCGGCCACCTCGCCAAGCTCCTGTACGGCATCCCGCACGTGATGACCGCGCACTCCCTGGAGCCCCTGCGCCCCTGGAAGGCCGAGCAGCTCGGCGGCGGCTACGAGCTGTCCAGCTGGGCCGAGCGCACCGCGATCGAGGCCGCCGACGCCGTGATCGCCGTCTCGGGGGCCATGCGCGAGGACATCCTCGGCTGCTACCCCGCGCTGGATCCGGACAAGGTCCACGTCGTGCACAACGGCATCGACACAAGCCTGTACCGGTCCGACCACGGCACGGACGCCCTGGACCGGATCGGCCTGGACCGCTCCCGCCCGTACGTGCTGTTCGTCGGCCGGATCACGCGGCAGAAGGGCGTGCCCCACCTGCTGCGCGCGGTGCGGGACATCGACCCGGCCGCGCAGGTCGTGCTGTGCGCGGGCGCACCGGACACGCCGGAGATCGACCAGGAGTTCCGCGAGCTGTTCGGCGAGCTGAGCGGGGTCCGCGACGGGGTGTTCTGGATCCCGAAGATGCTGCCGCGCCCGGAGGTGATCCAGCTCCTCACGCACGCCGCCCTGTTCGTCTGCCCGTCGGTGTACGAGCCGCTCGGCATCGTGAACCTGGAGGCGATGGCCTGCGGCACCCCCGTGGTGGCCTCGGCGGTCGGCGGCATCCCCGAGGTCGTGGACGACGGCACGACGGGGCTGCTCGTCCCGCCCGGCGACGGCTTCGAGGCGGGGCTCGCCCGGGCCATGGACACCGTCCTGGCCGACCCGGCGGCCGCCCGGCGGATGGGCGAGGCCGGTCGCGAGCGCGCGGTCGGCGAGTTCGGCTGGGACGCGGTGGCCCGGCGCACGGTCCGGCTCTACGAGGAGATCGTCAAACAGGCTTAGTGGGTACTGCTCAGGGGCAGGCATCGGGAAATCGGCGTGAGGGGAGCGGCCATGCGTGGTGGTGGTCCTTCGGTCCTGGGGATCGTGCTGGCGGGCGGCGAGGGCAAGCGGCTGATGCCCCTCACCGCGGACCGAGCCAAACCGGCGGTGACCTTCGGCGGCACCTACCGTCTGGTCGACTTCGTCCTGTCCAACCTGGTCAACGCCGGCGTCCTGCGCATTTGCGTCCTGACGCAGTACAAGTCGCACTCGCTGGACCGGCACATCACGACCACGTGGCGGATGTCCAACCTGCTGGGCAACTACGTGACGCCCGTGCCCGCCCAGCAGCGCCTCGGCCCGCGCTGGTACCTGGGCAGCGCCGACGCGATCCTGCAGTCGCTGAACCTCGTCTACGACGAGCAGCCCGAGTACGTCGCCGTCTTCGGCGCCGACCACGTCTACCGCATGGACCCTCGCCAGATGCTCGCCCAGCACATCGAGAGCGGCGCGGGCGTGACGGTGGCCGGGATCCGGGTGCCGCGCACCGAGTCCTCGTCCTTCGGGGTGATCACCCCCGGCTCGGACGGGCAGACGGTGGAGCGCTTCCTGGAGAAGCCGGCGGACCCGCCCGGGCTGGCGGACGACCCGGACTGCGTCTTCGCCTCCATGGGCAACTACATCTTCACCACCAAGGCCCTCATCGAGGCGCTCAAGCGGGACGCGGAGGACGAGTCCTCGGTGCACGACATGGGCGGCTCGATCCTGCCCCAGCTCACCGACCGGGGCGAGGCCGCGCTCTACGACTTCAGCGCCAACCACGTGCCCGGCGAGACCACCCGCGACCAGGGCTACTGGCGGGACGTCGGGACGCTGGACGCCTACTACGAGGCCCACATGGACCTGATCGCCGAGCGCCCCGCCTTCAACCTGTACAACCGCAGCTGGCCCATCTACACGCACTCGTACCAGCTGTCGCCGGCCCGATTCAACGCGGGCGGCATCGCCAGTGAGTCCATCATCAGCGCGGGCTGCCTGGTGCGCGGGCAGGTCACACGGTCGGTGCTGTCGCCGGGTGTGGTGGTCGACCCGGGAGCCGTGGTGCAGGGTTCGGTGCTGCACGACAACGTGCACATCGGCCGGGGGGCGGTGGTGCGCGGCGCCGTCCTCGACAAGAACGTCCAGGTTCCGCCGGGCGCGACCATCGGCGTCAACCCCGAGCGGGACGCGGAGCTGTACACGGTCTCCAAGGGCGGCGTGATCGCCCTGGGGAAGGGGCAGTTGGTCACCTGAGCGGGAGCGGCCCGGGGACTTTGTCCTGCCTATGGACGAAGTCCCCGATCCGTGCTGTCATGCCTTCGTCTTATACATGACAACGTTGGCATGGAGGTTCCGTGCGTCCCCGACGCCTCAGAAACCGCCTCGCGTTACTGCTCGCCGCGCTCCTCGCCCTCACGGGCCTGAGCGCGGTCCCCGCCCTCGCGGACGACCCGGCCGAGATCCACGGCCTCAAGGGCGAGTACTACACCCACTCCGCCCCGGGTTCCTTCGACTTCCACACCCTCAAGGCGACGACCTTCGACCAGGACCTCGACTTCGACAACCTGGAGCCGCGCCTGAGATTCACCACCGGACGGTCCGACGACGTCAGCGTCCGCTGGACCGGAAAGATCGTCCCGGACCGGACCGGGCCGCACACCTTCTCGATCACCGCCGACAACGGCTTCCGCCTCTGGATCGACGGACAGCTCACCATCGACCACTGGGTCGACGACTGGGACCGCGAGCAGACCGCCCGGCCCGTCGACCTCACCGCGGGCCGGGCCTACGACATCGAGGTCGAGTACTTCGAGCACTACGGCGGCTCCAACCTCCACCTGCGCTGGACCCGGCCCGGCGCCGCCAAGGAGCCCGTACCGCAGTCGGCGTTCCTCCTCCCCGACGGCTTCGACTACGACGGAGCCCTCGCCGCCACGGTCCAGGCCGACGGCCGCACCCTGAAGCTCGACTTCGCCCAGCCCCTGACCGCACCCCCGGCGGACTTCAGCGACCACCTCGACGCGGTGATCGGCGGCGCGGCGTGGCCCCTGGGCCCGGCCCGGCTCGACCCGTCCGACCCCACCGCCCTCCTGGTCGCCCTGGACGAGCCGGTCGTCGGCAACAAGACGGGCACGGCCCGCGGCACGGCCGACATCCGCTACGACGGGCGAGGCGGTCTCACCGACGCCGACGGCAACGTTGTCAAGGCGTTCTGGACCAGCGGCCCCAACCGCTCGACGCACCAGCTGCGCACCCGCTGGGCCGACGAGGTGGGCCCCGGCAACGCACACCCCGAGTACCCGCGCCCGCAGCTGACCCGGGACGCCTGGAAGAACCTCAACGGCCACTGGCAGTTCGCCGCCGCCGAGCCCGGCGAGCAGCCGCCCGTCGGGAAGACGCTGAAGGAGCGCATCCTCGTCCCGTACCCGGTGGAGTCCCGGCTCTCCGGCATCGAACGGCACGAGGACCGCATGTGGTACCGCCGCACCTTCACCGTCCCCGCCGACTGGCACATCGGCTCCGGCAAGCGGCTCAAGCTCAACTTCGGCGCCGTCGACTGGCGCTCCGCGGTGTACGTCAACGGCACCGAGGTCGCGACACACGAGGGCGGCTACGACAAGTTCGGCGCCGACATCACCGACGCGCTCAAGCCCGGCCGCACCCAGGAGCTGATCGTCGGCGTGTACGACCCGACCGACGCTGCCTCCGGCGAGAACCCGCCGCTGGGCAAGCAGCGCCTGGACCCGAGCGGCATCTGGTACACCCCGTCCTCCGGCATCTGGCAGACGGTGTGGATGGAGCCGGTGGCCCGTGACCACGTGGACTCCCTGAAGCTCGTTCCCGACGTGGCCGGCGAGAAGCTGACCGTCGAGGCCCGGGGCGTCCGGGACGGCGTACCGGTCACGGCGACGGCGTACGACGGCCGGCGCAAGGTGGCCACGGCGAGCGGGCGCACCGGCCGGCCGCTCACCCTGACCGTCCACGACCCGCACCTCTGGTCGCCCGACGACCCCTTCCTCTACACGCTCAAGGTGAAGGTGGGCGCCGACCGGGTCGGCAGCTACTTCGGGATGCGCTCCATCGCCGTCGAGAAGATCGACGGGGTGCCCCGCACGGTCCTCAACGGCAAGCCCGTCTTCATGATGGCCACCCTCGACCAGGGCTACTGGCCCGACGGCCTGCACACCGCACCCACCGACGAGGCCCTCGCGTACGACCTGAAGGTGCACAAGCGGCTCGGCTTCAACTCGGTCCGCAAGCACATCAAGGTCGAGCCGGACCGCTGGTTCCACTGGGCCGACAAGCTCGGGCTGCTGGTGTGGCAGGACATGCCCGCGATGACGGCCGGAGTGAACCCCGGTGCCGACTCCCGCGCCCGCTACGAGCGCGAGATGAAGCAGATGATCGACGAGCACATCAGCAGTCCGTCGGTCGTCATGTGGGTGACCTTCAACGAGGGCTGGGGCCAGTACGACGTGGGCCGGGTCGCCGAGCAGGCCAAGACCTGGGACCCCACCCGCCTCGTCAACGGCCAGTCCGGGCTGAACCTCGGCGCCGACGGCGGCACCGGCGACCTCATGGACGAGCACGGCTACCCCAGTCCCGCGCTGCCTCCCCGGCCGGACGGCGAGCGCGCCCTGGTCAGCGGCGAGTACGGCGGCCTGGGCCTGGCGGTGCCCGGCCACGCCTGGTCGGTGCAGCAGTCGTACGTCGACGTCGACCCGGCGACCTACACCGAGGACTACCTGGAGAAGCTGGACGAGGTTCGGGCGCTGGTCTGCAAGGGGAGCAACGGTGCCGTGTACACCCAGATCTCGGACGTCGAGGGTGAGCTGAACGGCTTCCTCACCTACGACCGCGCGGTGCTGAAACCCGACACGGCCCGGCTGAAGGCCGCGCACGATGCGCTGATCCGTGACGCCTCCCGGGTGACTCCCACCGGGTGCCCGGCGGCGCGACCTGTGCTGGACTGACCGCACATGCACCATAAGTCCCGCCCCTTTCACCGGGGCGGGACTTAATCGGATGTTAACTGTGCGTAGCCTGATCGTACTTGACCGTAATCGGCTGGGGGCGGTTGACTGCTGACCCACCCGTCGTCGACGCGAGGCAAGCCCTTGACTGCTGACCTGCTCGCTCCTCTCGACCTGGCGTTCTGGAACATCGAGTCCGCCGGACACCCGATGCACCTCGGCGCGCTCGGGATCTTCTCGGCCCACTCGCCCGCCGCGGGCGCCCACGCGGCGGACCTGCTCGCGGCCCGGGCCGCCGGCGTCCCCGGACTGCGGATGCGCATCCGCGACGTGTGGCAGCCGCTGCCCTCCGCCCTGCGCCGGCCGCTCGCCTTCGGCGGCGCGGCCCGCGAGGAGGACCCGGACTTCGACCCCCTGAACCACGTGCGGCTGCACGCCCCGACCGCCGACTTCCAGGCGGTCGCGGGCCGGCTCATGGAGCGCCCCCTGGAGCGTGACCGCCCGCCCTGGGAAGCCCATGTGCTGCCGGGGGAGGACGGCGTCTGCTTCGCCGTGCTGTTCAAGTTCCACCACGCCCTGGCCGACGGACTGCGGGCGCTGACCCTCGCCGCGGGTGTCATGGACCCGATGGACATGCCCGCCCCCCGGCCCCGCCCGGCCGAGCCCCCGCGCGGCGTCCTGCCGGACGTGCGCGATCTGCCCGGGCTGATGCGCGGCGCCCTGTCCGACATGAGCCGGGCCCTGGACATCGGCGCCTCCGTCGCCCGCTCCTCCCTCGACGTACGGTCCACCCCCGCACTCACCTGCGAGCCGAGCGGCACCCGCCGCACCGCCGGAGTGGTGCTCGACCTCGACGACGTGCACCGCATCCGCAAGACCGTCGGCGGCACCGTCAACGACGTCCTCATCGCCGTCGTCGCGGGCGCCCTGCGCCGCTGGCTCGACGAGCGCGGCGACGGCAGCGAGGGGGTCGCGCCCCGCGCCCTGATCCCCGTCTCCAAGCGCCGCCCCCGGACCGCCTACCCGCAGGGCAACCGGCTCTCCGGGTACCTGATACGGCTTCCGGTGGACGACCCGGACCCGCTGGCCCGCCTCGCCTCGGTCCGGGACGCCATGGACCGCAACAAAGACGCCGGCCCCAACCGGGGCGCGGGCGCCGTCGCCCTGCTCGCCGACCACGTACCCGCCCTGGCCCACCGGCTCGGCGGCCCCCTGGTCGGCCAGGCGGCCCGGATCTGGTTCGACCTCCTGGTGACCAGCGTGCCCCTGCCCAGCCTGGGCCTGAAGCTCGGCGGCCACCCCCTCACCGCCGTCTTCCCCTTCGCCCCGCTGGCCCCCGGCCACTCCCTGGCCGTCGCGGTCTCGACGTACCGGGGGAGCGTGCACTACGGCCTCGTCGCCGACGGTGAGGCGGTCCCGGACCTCGACCTGTTCGCCACGGCCGTCTCCAAGGAGGTGGCGACGCTGATCAAGGCCTGCCGGTCGTGATCAAGGCGACTTTGGCGGTGCGGCCCGGCGCTCCGTAGAATTCGCCCTTCGAAAGCGGGCGCGACCGGCGCACCGCGACGGCAGAGCAGGGAACGACAGCGGCGATGACGGTGACAGAGGACGGCCCGCAGGCCATGGACGAGGCGAGCGGGCTCTCGTACGGACCCGGCATCGACCCGGAACGCCTGGCCGTCTGCCTCAGCGTGCTCGAGGAACTCGACAAGCTGGAGGTCGACCATCCGGACGCCATCGCGGTGCGCCGGGCCACCGCGGGCGTCTACCGCACGGTCAAGCAGCGCCGCCGCCAGGAGCGCCGGGCGGCCAAGACCGCTCACGACAAGGCGGTCACGGAGGCCACGGCGACCGGCTCCGCCCAGCGCATCGACGACGAGACCGAGGGCCTGCTGCCGTCGTCGAACACCGAGCAGGGCAGGATCGCGGGGATACTCCAGCGCCCGCGCTCCTGCTACACCTGCAAGACCCGGTACGTGGAAGTCGACTACTTCTACCACCAGCTCTGTCCGGACTGCGCCCGCGTGAACCGCGAGAAGCGCGACGTCCGCGCCGACCTCACCGGCAAGCGCGCGCTGCTCACCGGCGGCCGGGCCAAGATCGGCATGTACATCGCGCTGCGGCTGCTGCGCGACGGTGCGCACACCACGATCACCACGCGCTTCCCGAAGGACGCCATCCGCCGCTTCAAGGCGATGGACGACTCCGGGGACTGGATGCACCGCCTGGAGGTCGTCGGCATCGACCTGCGCGACCCGGCCCAGGCCGTGGCCCTCGCCGACCAGGTCGCCGAGGCGGGCCCGCTCGACATCCTCGTCAACAACGCGACGCAGACCGTGCGCCGCCTGCCCTCCGCCTACGCCGCGCTGGTCGAGGGCGAGAGCGCCCCGCTGCCCGCCGGAGAGCTCCCCGCCCACCACGTCATCGGTGCCTTCAACTCCGGTGCGGTCGACGGCATCGCCGCGCTGCCCCTCGGCACGAGCGGGCTCGATGCCCAGCAGGTCGCCGACCTCGCCCTGGTGGCGGGCAACGCCAGCGTCGAACGGCACCTGGACGGCACGGCGATCGACGCGGGCGGGCTGGTGCCCGACGTGGTCGACTCCAACACCTGGGTGCAGACGATCGAGCAGATCTCGCCCGTCGAGCTGCTGGAGACCCAGCTGTGCAACTACACGGCGCCGTTCATCCTGATCAGCAAGCTGCGGCCGGCCATGGCCGAGGCCGCGAAGAAGGCGGAGAGCGGGCGCGCCTACGTCGTGAACGTGTCCGCGATGGAAGGGGTCTTCGGGCGCGGCTACAAGGGCGCCGGGCATCCGAACACCAATGCCGCGAAGGCCGCGATGAACATGGTCACGCGCACCAGCGCCCAGGAGATGTTCCAGACCGACGGCATCCTGATGACCTCGGTCGACACGGGCTGGATCACGGACGAGCGGCCGCACTACGACAAGCTGCGGCTCGCCGAGGCCGGCTTTCACGCGCCGCTGGACCTCGTCGACGGAGCGGCCCGGGTCTACGACCCCATCGTGCGGGGTGAGGCGGGAGAGGACCTGTACGGCGTCTTCATGAAGGACTACGCGCCCGGGAAGTGGTAGTCGCCCCCGTCCCGTGACGGGCTGTCAAGGGCCGTCCGGTCTGCGCCGTCGCCGACATACGCCGTTCGGGTGATCTGCAAAACGCTCGCCTGCGTACAAATCGGTACGTAAACGGGAGTTGAACGCCGTCTGACGCGCGATCGTTACCGGCTGTTTTCAGCCCCATAGAGCGGGGCCCCGCTCATTTGGTTAGTCTGATGCGGACGGACAGCAGCACGGGGTCCTACCCACACCCACGGTCCGTCATGGGACCAGCCGGTTCACCACGGCCTGCTCTCCCGTGAGTCGACCGGCGCCACCGCGTCCGAACTGCATTTGACATAGAGGCCCGAGCGGGCGTCAGGCGCAGCAGGACCGGCGCGTACGTCCCGAGGGTGACCGACACATAAGGAGTGCGCGGTGACACCGGAGAAGACGAATCGCGATCAGCGCCCCAAGGAACGCGGCGAGCGCGCCGGCCGACGGGTCGACGAGCTCGGCAGCCTCGACGTGTGGGCCCGTTCGGCCCCGATCCGCCTCGCGGGCTACGAGGAAGACCTCGCGGAGCCCCACATCCTGCCCAGCGTCGACTGAGCGGGCAGCCCCCACCGCGATCGCCGAGAGCATGGGCGTGCCAGACTCGCACCCATGCTGATCAGGGAAGCAACGGCTGACGACTGGCCTCGCATCTGGCCCTTCTGGCACCGCATCGTCGCCGCGGGCGAGACCTACGCATGGGACCCGGGCACCTCCGAGGAGGAGGCCCGGGTCCTGTGGATGAGCCCGGCGAAACGCGTCTACGTCGTCGAGGACGACAGCGGTGCCGTCGTCGCCTCCGCCTACCTCACCCCCAACTACGGTGGCCCCGCCGCCCGCATCGCCAACGCCGGCTTCATGGTCGACCCGGGCCGCGGCGGCCGGGGCTACGGACGGGCCCTGGCGGGACACCTGCTGACCGAAGCCCGGGCCGCCGGTTACCGGGGCATGGTGTTCAACGCCGTCGTCGAGACCAACCCGGCGGTGAAGCTGTGGACGTCCCTCGGCTTCACGATCCTCGGCACGGTCCCGGCCGCCTTCGACCACCCCCGGCACGGCCCGGTGGGGCTGCACATCATGTACCGGGCGCTGTAGCGAACTCCAGGGGCGGCTGCTGCCCCGGGGCGGCCGTCAGGGCCGGGCGTACGGGCGGGTCATGATCTCCATGTTGTGGCCGTCCGGGTCGTCGAAGTAGGCGCCGCGCCCCCCGAAGAGGTCGTTGACCCGGCCCGGCGCGGTGTGGTTCGGATCGGCGTAGTAGGTGACGCCGAGCGCCTCCAGCCGGGCGATCATGGCGTCGAACTGCGCATCGGGCACGAGGAACGCGTAGTGCTGCGGCTGGACGGGCTCGTCGCGCTTCTCGTAGTAGTCCAGGGTCACCCCGTTGCCCAGGTCCACGGGCAGGAAGGGGCCGAAGGGGGCCCCGACCTCCAGGCCGAGGACGGCCGCCAGGAACTCGGCCGACAACTGGCGGTCCGAGGCGTAGACGGCGGTGTGGTCGAGGCGGGCGACGGTGGTGGGCAGGGCAGGCTGAACGGGGGACATGAGTGGGTTCGTCTCCGGGTCGTGTGAGGTCCGTGGTGAAGCGCCGCTGAGGCGCGAGGGGATGAGGACACGGAGACGAGAGGCGGGGCGCGTGCCCTTTCCGGCTCTCGGACGAGCCCGGGCGGGGTCACCCCCGCCGCGCTCACGCCGAGGCCGGGCGCCTCACTCGTGCATGGCCTACGGCCGACCCGGCAGTCACCCGGCCGATCTTAGTCCATCGGCGCCGTGCGCTGCCACGGATTACGTTCCTCCAGCCGGCCTGCCAGATCGAGGAGTTGGGACTCCGAGCCCGGCCGCCCCACCAGCTGCACGGCGCAGGGGGCACCGGAGGGCAGGGTTCCGCAGGGGACCGCCATGGCGGGCCAGCCGGTCAGGTTCCACGGGGGCGTCAGGGGCGAGTAGTTCGTGTTGGCCAGCAGGTTGCTCAGCCAGCCCCGCTCGTGCCAGGGCCCGGCCTTGGGGGAGCGGCGTGCCAGTGCCGGGGTGAGCAGCACGTCGTACTCGGTGAAGAACGGCTCCAGCCGCCGCCGGAGCTTCTCCCTGCTCGCCCCGGAGCGCACGGCGTCGATGAACGGACGGCCGACTCGGGCGTGGACGCGGGTGCGCCGGGTCAGCAGGCGGGGGTCGAGCGGCTGGGCGTCCGCGGCCGCGCCCGCCGTCCAGTGGATCAGCGAGGTCGCGGCGAGGGACACCGGGTAGGGCGGGTCGGCGCGCCGGACCTGGTACCCGGCCCGCATCAGCAGCCCGGCCGCGTCCCGGGCGGCCGCCGCGTACGGGCGGCTGACCGTGACGCCGGCCAGCGGGCTGCGCAGCGACACGGCGATCCTCGGGGTGCCGGGCTCGGAACGGGTCGCCGGCGCCGTGCCGGCGAGGACCGAGAGCATCAGACGGGCGTCCTCGACGGTCGTGGCGAGCGGGCCGTGCTCCGCCATGCCGAACCAGGTGCTGCCCTCGCCCGCCGGGACGACTCCCCGGCCCGGCTTGATGGTGACCAGGCCGCAGTTGGCGGCGGGTATGCGCAGGGAGCCCATGCCGTCGTTGCCGAGGGCGATCGGCACCATCCCGGCGGCGACGGCGGCCGCGCTGCCCCCCGACGATCCGCCCGCGGAACGCGCCGGGTCCCAGGGGTTGCGGGCGATGCCCAGCACGCCGTCGGTCGTGCCGAAGACGCACAGTTCGGGCACGTGCGTCAGCCCCACGACCACCGCGCCCGCCGCCCGCAGCCGGGCCACCGTCACATGGTCCTGCGCGGCCGGGGTGTCCGGTGTCGCCGCCGAGCCGATGCGGGTGGACTCGCCGCGCACCGCGAGGTTGTCCTTGACGGCCACAGGCACTCCGGCCAGGGGCAGTTCGGCGAAGTCGCCGCGGGCCGCGACCTCGTCGGCCTCGGCCAGGGCCGCCTCGGCGCGCACCGTGCGGAAGGCACCCACGCGGCCGTCCAGCCGCTCGATGCGGGCGAGGTGCTCGGCGACCACCTCGCGGGGAGTGACCCGCTTCTCGCGGACGGCGGCGGATATCTCGGCGGCGGTGCGGCCGGCCCAGGTGTTCACAGCGGCTCCTCGGAGGGAATCGGAGGGGAGTCGGAGGGGGATGCGCGGACTTACTGACGAGTACGTAGGGAGAACTCTGCACCGGCCGGGAGCGCGCGTCGAGGCCGCCGGCCGTGCCGGTGCCGGATCAATGCGGTGGACCCGGGCCTGATGGGGCCTGCTCAGCGCAGATGGCGCGCGAAGAAGGCCTCGGTGACGTCCATCTCGGCCGCCCACCGCGGCCCGAACGTGTGGCCCTCGCCGGGGACCGTGCGGAGTTCGACGTCCTTGCCGGCCTCCCCGAACGCTGCGGCGGCCTCCCGCGACCAGGCCAGGGGGCAGGTGCCGTCCGCGGTGCCGTGCTGGATCAGCAGGGGTTCGCTGACGCGGTCGGCGTAGGTCAGCGGCGAGACGCCGCGCCAGAACGCCGGGTCCTCCTCGGGCGTGCCGTGCTTCTCCTCGATCTCGGCGACGAGGGGATCGCCGTCGGGCCGCTGGAAGTGGTCGATGTTCTCCTGCGGCCGGGCGCTCACCGGCGCGTAGGCGACCGCCGCGTCGAACAGGCCGGGCGCCACGACCAGGGTGTTGTACACGACCCCGCCGCCCATCGACCGGCCGAACAGGCCGATCCGGTCGCCGTCGATCTCGGGGCGCCCCGAGATCCGCAGGGCCAGGGCGGCACCGATGACGTCCTCGGTGTAGCCGAGCCGCAGGTCGACGTCGTTGTCCGGGTCCTTGTCGGAGCGGGCGTGGTTGCGGTAGTCGGTGTGCAGGACGACATGGCCACTGCGGGCCAGGCGGTCCTGCTCGCGCGGCATGCCCTGGCCGCTGACGTAGACGTCCGGGTCGATGTATCCGTGCGCCAGCACCAGCGCCGGGAAGGGGCCCTTGCCCTCGGGGATGTTCATGATCCCGGAGATGGTCAGCCCGTTCGCCTCGTAGGTGACGGCGTAGCGGGTGTAGGCGGAGTTCCGGTCGAGCACGTCGCCCAGACGCAGCCCGGAGCCGGTGTGCTCGCGCTGCATCAACGCCGGGAGGGAGACGGGGTCGGCCGGGGTGGGGGTGGGCGTGGCGCGGGGGCTCTCGCCGGTGGTCCGGGCCGGCGCCGGGGATGGCGCGGGCGCGCCGTCCTCCGCACCGCCGGTGCAGCCCGTCGCGACGGCCAGCAGCAGTCCGGCGGCCGCGCAGGCGGTGCCCCGAAGCCGCATACGGTTCAGTGTGACCCCGGCGCGTGCGGGAGGGTAGGCCGGGTTCGAGGTCGCCGGTGTCGAGGTGACGGACCTGCTGGAACGCCCGCTCGCAGATCAGGCGGCACCGCACTCGGCGGCCACCCACCGATCAGCCGCGTCACCAACGGGTCAGGTCAATTCACCTGGAGGCAGAGGGAGACGCAGGTCACATTCGGCCGTGTCACATCGCGACGAGCCGCTGCCTCATAGGGGTGTCCGCACCGACAACGGCAGAGGAGCTCACCATGAGCGCACGACTGGACGTCTTCGCCATCCCGAGCGCGAGCAAGCTCATCAAGCAGTTCTACTCCCTGGGGCGGCTGGTCGTGGAGTCACCGCTGCCGGCCGCCACCCGGGAACTGGTCTCGCTCCGTACCAGCCAGATCAACGGATGCGCGGTCTGCATCGACATGCACACCAAGGAGGCCACCGCCGCCGGCGAGAGCGCCGTACGTCTCCATCTGGTCGCGGCGTGGCGGGAGGCCACGGTCTTCACCGACGCCGAGCGCGCCGCGCTGGAACTGGCCGAGCAGGGCACCCGGATCGCGGACGGGGCCGGCGGCGTCCCGGACGAGGTGTGGGAGCGGGCCGCCAAGCACTACGACGAGGAACAGCTCATGGCGCTGGTCACCCTCATCGCGTTCATGAACACAGCGAACCGGCTGAACGTCATGCTGGAGCAGCCGGCGGGCGACTACCAGCCCGGCCAGTTCAAGTAAGCAAGGAGCGCCGGGCCCTGGGCTTCGCCTAGGGCCCGAGCTGTGCTCGCAGCCATTCCTCCACCTCGCCGACGTGCGCGGCCGCCGCCGCGCGGGCCGCCTCCGGGTCGCGGGCCACCAGGGCGCGGTGGATGGCCGCGTGCTCGCGGCGGGTGCGGGCGAAGGCGCCCTCCTCCTGGTACCCGCGCCAGACGCGGGCGCGGAACGTCCGGGACGACAGGCCCTCCAGGATGGCGGCCATGGTCTCGTTGCCCGCGGCCGCCGCGATCTCCCGGTGGAAGGCGAGGTCGTGGGCGAGGATCTCCTCCGGATCGTCCGTGGCGTTCATCGCCGTCAGGTGCTTCTCCACCTCGGCCAGCTGGTCCGCGGTGATCCGCGCGGCGGCCAGTGCCGTCGCCGTCGATTCCAGGACCCGCCGGATCTCCAGCAGCTCCACCAGTTGCGGGCCGCGCGACAGGTCCGCCACGACACCGAAGGTCTCCAGCAGGTCACCGGCCTCCAGCCGGGTGACGTAGATGCCCGAGCCGTGCCGGGCCTCCAGCACGCCCAGCACCGTGAGCGCGCGAATCGCCTCCCGCATCGAGCTGCGGGAGATGCCGAGCTGGGCGGCCAGATCGCGCTCGGTGGGCAGCCGCTGCCCCGGCTCCAGCCGGCCCTCGCCGATCATCGCCTTGATCCGCTCGATGGCGCGCTGCGTCACTGTGCCCTTCTGCGGGGCTGACCCGTCGTCCACGCCACTCCTCCGATCACAGCGCTCCGGCGCAGTCTAACCATCAGAGTGGTCGGACCACTATGGGTCGAGAGCGCGGAAAACCGCCGCATGAGGGTGTTCTGGCGGTGGAGTGGTCTGATAAGTATGCGGGCATCTGCTGGAACACCCGGTCGATGGGAGCCCCCTGAGATGCCCGGAAGCACAGTGCGGAAGCGGAACACGTCCCGGATGCTCGGCGCGGTGGCCCTGGCCACCGGAGCGTCCCTGGTGCTCGCCGCCTGCGGCAGCACCAAGGACACCGGCGCCTCCGGGGCGGGAGGCGGTGACGGCACCGGCAAGGTCGGGGTGGTGCTGCCCCTGCTGACCTCGCCGTTCTGGCAGTCGTACAACGACTACGTACCGAAGATGGCGAAGTCCGAGGGCGTGGAGGCGCTGAAGACCGTCAACTCCAACAGCGACCCCTCGCAACAGATCACCGACATCAACAACCAGCTCAACCAGGGCGTCAAGGGCCTGGTCGTCGCCCCCCTGGACAGCGCCGCCATCGAGGCCGGCCTGGACCAGGCCGAACGCAAGGGCGTGCCGGTCGTCGCCGTGGACGTGGCGCCCGACAAGGGCAAGGTCGCCATGGTGGTCCGGGCGAACAACGTCGCCTACGGCGAGAAGGCCTGCCGGTACCTCGGCGAGCACATCACCTCCGGCAAGGTCGTGCAGATCATGGGCGACCTCGCCTCGGTCAACGGCCGCGACCGCTCCGAGGCGTTCCGTGCCTGCGTGAAGAAGAACTTCCCCAAGCTGAAGGTGCTGGAGATCCCGGCCAAGTGGGAGTCCGACACCGCGGCCTCCAAACTCGACACCCTCCTCAACGCCAACCCCGACATCAAGGGCATCTACCTGCAGGCGGGCGGCGTCTACCTCGCCCCGACGCTCCAGACCCTCAAGTCCAAGGGAATGCTGAAGAAGGCCGGGCAGCCGGGGCACATCGCCATCGTCTCCAACGACGGCATCCCGCAGGAGTTCGACGCGATCCGCAAGGGCGAGATCGACGCGACCGTCTCCCAGCCCGCCGACGCCTACGCCAAGTACGGCATGTACTACATCAAGGCGGCCATGCAGGGGAAGACGTTCAAGCCGGGCCCGACCGACCACGACTCGACGATCGTCAAGCTGCCCAGTGGCATCCTGGAGGACCAGCTGCCCGCCCCGCTGGTCACCAAGGACAACGTCGACGACCCCGGGCTCTGGGGCAACACGGTCGAATGAGCACCCCACTTGCCGAGGCACGGGGCGTGGTCAAGCGCTACGGCCCCACCACCGCACTCGCCGACGGGCGGCTCACCGTCCTGCCGGGCGAGTCCCACGCCCTCGTCGGCCGCAACGGCGCCGGCAAGTCGACCCTGGTCCGCATCCTCACCGGCCTCCAGGCACCCGACGAGGGAACCGTCCGCTTCGACGGCGAGCCCGCGCCCCCGCTCACCGACCGGGACGCCTGGCGCCGCAAGGTCGCCTGCGTCTACCAGCACCCGACGGTCGTCCCCGAACTGACCGTCGCCGAGAACCTGTTCATCAACCGGCAGCCGCTGCACCGGGGCTTCATCAGCTGGCGCCGCCTGAAGTCCGAGGCAGCCGCCCTCCTCGACACCTGGGACGTGCGCGTCGACCCCGGGGCCCGCACCGCCGACCTCAAGGTCGAGGACCGGCAGATGGTGGAGATCGCCCGGGCGCTGAGCTTCGGCGCCCGCTTCATCGTCCTGGACGAACCCACCGCCCAGCTCGACAACCGGGAGATCGAACGCCTCTTCACCCGCATGCGGGCCCTCCAGGACTCGGGCGTCACCTTCCTGTTCATCTCCCACCACCTCCAGGAGGTCTACGAGGTCTGCCAGACCGTCACGGTCCTGCGCGACGCCCGCTGGATCACCACCGCGCCGGTCGCCGACCTCCCGCGCCAGGCGCTGGTGGAGGCCATGGCGGGGGAGACGATCGCCGAGGCGGCCGAGCGGCAGCGGGCCGCCGAGGCCGCGGGGCCCGTACTCCTCGACGTCCGCGGCCTGCGTTCGGCGGCGTACGAGAACGTCGACCTCACCGTCCGCCGCGGGGAGGTCGTCGGGCTCGCCGGGTCCAGCGCCAGCGGCAAGATCGAGCTGGCCGAGACGTTCACCGGACTGCACACACCCACCGGCGGTACGGCCCGGCTGGACGGGGCGCCGCTCCCGTTCGGCGATGTCCGCGGAGCCCTCGCGGCGGGGGTCGGCTTCGTGCCCCGCGACCGGCACGAACAGGGCCTGGTCTTCGGCATGTCCATCGGCGACAACGCCACCCTCAGCGTCCTGGACCGGCTCGGCCGCTTCGGGTTCGTCGGCCCCGACCGCAAACGCGGTGTCGCCACCGGGCTGATCGAACGGCTCGACATCCACGCCGAAGGCCCCGAGCAGCCCGTCTCGGACCTGTCCGGCGGCAACGCGCAGAAGGTCGTCATGGCCCGGGCCCTCGCCTCCGACCCCCGGCTCCTGGTCCTCGTCAACCCCACCGCGGGAGTCGACGTGAAGTCCAAGGAGTCCCTGCTCGCCCGTGTCGACAGCGCCCGCGAGGACGGCACCGCCGTCCTCGTCGTCTCCGACGAACTCGACGACCTGAGGCGCTGCGACCGGGTCCTCGTGCTCTTCCACGGCCGTGTCGTCGCGGAACACCCGGCGGGGTGGCGCGACCACGAGCTCATCGCCTCCATCGAAGGAGTGGACCATGGCTGACACCAAGGCCCCGCCGGTGAAGCCGGTGCTCGTGACCGGCGCCGGGTCGGCGCGGACCGTGCTGCTGCGCCGGGCCCGCGAACTGGCCCTCCTACCGGCCCTGTTGCTGCTCATGGTGCTCGGCACGATCGTCAACGACTCGTTCCTCACCGAGCGAAACCTGATCTCGATCCTCGGCGCCTCCGCCGCCCTCGCGATGGTCGTGCTCGCCGAGTCGCTCGTCCTGATCACCGGCAAGTTCGACCTGTCCCTGGAATCGGTCGTCGGCATCGCGCCCGCCGTAGGGGCGCTGCTCGTGCTGCCCGCCGCCCAGTCCGGCTGGGGCACCGAACTCCCCGCCGCCCTGGCCCTGGTCGCCGTCCTGGTCGCGGGCGCGGCCGTCGGCGCCTTCAACGGCGTCCTGGTGGTGAAGTTCAAGCTCAACGCGTTCATCGTGACGCTGGCGATGCTGATCGTGCTGCGCGGCCTGCTGGTCGGCGCGACCAAGGGCAAGACGCTGTTCGGCATGCCCGACAGCTTCTACTCGCTGGCCACCACCACCTTCCTCACCGTCCCGCTGTCGGTGTGGCTCGCCGCGATCGCCTTCGCGGTCGCCGGGCTGGTCCTGAAGTACCACCGGGTCGGGCGCGCCCTGTACGCCATCGGCGGCAACGCGGACGCGGCCCGGGCGGCGGGCATCCGCGTGGAGCGCGTCATGCTCGGCGTGTTCGTCGTCGCGGGCGTCCTCGCCGCGGTCGGCGGCATCATGCAGACCGGCTACGTCGGCGCGATCAGCGCCAACCAGGGCCAGAACATGATCTTCACGGTGTTCGCGGCCGCGGTGATCGGCGGCATCGCCCTCGACGGCGGCAAGGGCACCATGTTCGGCGCCCTCACCGGCGTACTCCTTCTGGGTGTCGTACAGAACCTGCTCACCCTCGCGCAGGTCCCGTCGTTCTGGATCCAGGCCATCTACGGCGGGATCATCCTGGTCGCCCTCATGATCGCCCGGGTCACCACCGGCCGAGCTCAGGACTGACCGGCCCGCCCCCTGCACCCGACCGAAAGGCCCTCCGTGTCCCCGACGCCCGCCCGCATCACCGCGGTCGACACCCACGACATCCGCTTCCCCACCTCACGGGAACTCGACGGCTCCGACGCGATGAACCCGGACCCCGACTACTCGGCGGCCTACGTCGTCCTGCGCACGGACGCGCCCGACGGGCACGAGGGGCACGGATTCGCCTTCACCATCGGGCGGGGCAACGAGGTCCAGGTCGCCGCGATCGAGGCGCTGCGCGGACACCTGGTCGGCCGCGGCCTGGACGAGCTGTGCGCCGACCCCTCCACCCTGAACCGCGACCTGATCGGCGACAGCCAGCTGCGCTGGCTCGGACCCGAGAAGGGCGTGATGCACATGGCGATCGGCGCCGTCGTCAACGCCGTGTGGGACCTGGCCGCCAAGCGAGCCGGACTGCCGCTGTGGCGGCTGCTCGCCGAGGCCGAACCCGAATGGATCGTGCGCCAGGTCGACTTCCGCTACCTCACCGACGCGCTCACCCCCGAGGAGGCCCTGACCCTCCTGCGCCGGGGCCGGCAGGGCGCGAAGGAGCGCACGGCCCGCCTGCTGGAGCGCGGATACCCCGCCTACACCACCTCGCCCGGCTGGCTCGGCTACGACGACGAAAAACTCACCCGGCTCGCGGCCCAAGCCGTCGCCGACGGCTTCCGGCAGATCAAACTCAAGGTCGGCGCCGATCTCGACGACGACATCCGCCGCTGCCGCGTGGCGCGGTCGGTCATCGGGCCGGACGTCCGGATGGCCGTCGACGCCAACCAGCGCTGGGACGTGGACGAGGCCATCCGCTGGACCAAGGCCCTCGCCGAGTTCGACCCGTACTGGATCGAGGAGCCCACCAGCCCCGACGACGTCCTCGGCCACGCGGCGATCCGCCGGGCCGTCGCCCCCGTGAAGGTCGCCACGGGCGAACACGTGCAGAACCGGATCGTCTTCAAACAGCTCCTCCAGGCCGGCGCGCTCGACGTCGTCCAGATCGACGCGGCCCGGGTCGGCGGCGTCCCCGAGAACCTCGCGATCCTGCTGCTCGCGGCCAAGTCCGGCGTGCCGGTCTGCCCGCACGCGGGCGGCGTCGGCCTGTGCGAACTCGTCCAGCACCTGTCGATGTTCGACTACGTGGCCCTCACCGGCACCACCCAGGACCGCGTCATCGAATACGTCGACCATCTGCACGACCACTTCCTCGACCCGGTGGTGATCCGCGAAGGTCACTACACGGCACCCACCGCGCCCGGCTTCTCGGCGGCCATGCGCCCCGAGTCGCTGGCGCGGTACACCTACCCGGGCGGCGCGTTCTGGGCCGCCGACCTCGACGACACGAAGAGGGAGCAGGCCGAATGAGCGACTTCGAGGGTCTGACAGCCCTGGTGACGGGCGGCGCCTCCGGCATCGGCCGGGCCACCGCCGAGCTCCTCGCCGAGCGCGGCGCCCAGGTCGCCGTCCTCGACCTGGACCCGTCGTCCGTCGACAAGCCGCTGCTCGCCCACCGCGCGGACGTCACCGACGACGCGTCCGTGCGCCAGGCCGTCACGGCCGCGGTCGCCGGCCTCGGCGGCGCCCTCGACGTGCTGGTGAACAACGCGGGCATCGGCGCCCAGGGCACCGTCGAGGACAACCCCGACGACGAGTGGCACCGCGTCTACGACGTCAACGTGCTCGGCATGGTCCGCACCGCCCGCGCCTGCCTGCCCCACCTGCGCGCCTCCAGGCACGCGGCGATCGTCAACACCTGCTCCATCGCCGCCACCGCGGGCCTCCCGCAGCGCGCCCTGTACAGCGCGACCAAGGGCGCCGTGTACTCCCTCACCCTCGCCATGGCCGCCGACCACGTCCGCGAGGGCATCCGCGTCAACTGCGTCAACCCGGGCACCGTCGACACCCCGTGGGTCGGCCGCCTCCTCGACGCCGCGCCCGACCCGGCCGCCGAACGGGCCGCCCTGGAGGCCCGCCAGCCCACCGGCCGGCTGGTCTCCCCGGCCGAGGTCGCGGGCGCCATCGCCTACCTGGCGAGCCCTCTGTCCGGCGCCACCACCGGCACCGCGCTCGCCGTCGACGGCGGCATGCAGGGCCTGCGGCTGCGCCCGGTGGCCCGGTGAACCGGCTCGGCGGCAGCGGCGTGAAGGTCAGCGCCCTGTCCTTCGGCGCCGCCGCCATCGGCAACCTGTACACCGAGGTCGGCGAGGAGCAGGCGCACGAGGCCGTGGACGCCGCCTGGCAGCGGGGCATCCGCTACTTCGACACCGCACCGCACTACGGCCTCGGCCTGTCCGAACGCCGCCTGGGCGCCGCCCTGCGCGAGCGCCCCCGCGACCGGTACACGATCTCCACCAAGGTGGGCCGCCGCCTGGAGCCCTCGGACGGCACCGGCGACGACCTGGCGGGCGGCTTCGCCGTGCCCGCGACCCACCGCCGCGTGTGGGACTTCAGCGCCGACGGCGTACGCCGCACCCTGGAGGCCAGCCTGGCCCGGCTCGGCCTCGACCGGGTCGACGTCGTCTACCTCCACGACCCCGACGAGCACGCCGAAGAGGCCTTTCGGGAGGGCTATCCGGCCCTGGAGAAACTGCGTTCCGAGGGCGTGGTCGGCGCGATCGGCGCCGGCATGAACCAGGCGGAGATGCTCACCCGCTTCGTCCGCGACACCGACGTCGACGTGGTCCTGTGCGCCGGCCGCTACACGCTGCTCGACCAGAGCGCCCTCACCGGCCTGCTGCCCGCGGCCCACGAACGCGGCATCTCCGTCGTCATCGGCGGCGCCTTCAACTCCGGCCTGCTGGCGAACCCCGGACCCGGGGCCACCTACAACTACACCGCCGCGCCTTCCGAGCTGGTCGAGCGGGCCCTGCGGCTGAAGTCCGTCGCCCACCGCCACGGCACCACGCTGCGCGCCGCCGCCCTGGCCTTCTGCGCCGCCCACCCGGCCGTCGCCAGCGTCCTCGTCGGCGCCCGTTCCGCTCACGAAGTGCGCGACTGCGCCCACCAGTTCGCCGCCCGGGTACCCACCGGGTTCTGGCAGGACCTGCGCGCCAAGGGCCTGCTGCCCGCCGACGCCCCGGTCCCCGCCGAGGAGACGTCATGAGAGTCGCCCTGCACACCAAGGTCCGCGCCGACCGCGTCGCGGAGTACGAGGCCGCCCACCGTGAGGTCCCGGAGGAACTCACCGACGCCATCCGCGCCGCGGGCGCCACCTCCTGGACGATCTGGCGCAGCGGCACGGACCTCTTCCACGTCCTGGAGTGCGAGGACTACGCCCGCCTCCTCGCCGAACTGGAGAAACTCCCGGTGAACGTCGCCTGGCAGGCCCGCATGGCCGAACTGCTGGACGTCGTGCACGACTACTCGGGCGAAGGCGCGGACGCCGGCCTGCCCGTCGTCTGGGAGCTGCCGTCATGACCGTGGTCGACGCCCACCACCACGTGTGGGACCTGTCCGTACGGGACCAGGACTGGATCACCGGCCCCGAACTCGCGCCGCTGCGCCGCGACTTCACGGTGAAGGATCTCGAACCCGAGGCGGCAGCCGCCGGAGTGGGCTGCACCATCCTCGTCCAGACCGTCACCGTCCCCGGGGAGACCTCCGAATTCCTGGCCCTGGCCGCCGGGCACGACCTGATCGCGGGCGTCGTCGGCTGGACCGACCTCACCCGCCCCGACGCCGCCGACGAACTCGCCAGGCTGCGCGACCTCCCCGGCGGGCACTACCTCAAGGGCATCCGCCACCAGGTCCAGGGCGAGTCCGACCCCGAGTGGCTGCTGCGCCCTGACGTCCGGCGCGGACTGGCCGCCGTCGCCGACGCCGGACTGGTCTACGACCTGGTCGTCCTGCCCCACCAGCTCCCGGCCTGCGTCCGGGCCGCCGCGGACCTGCCCGGCCTCACCTTCGTCCTCGACCACCTGGGCAAACCGCCCATCGCCTCCGGCACCCTCGAACCCTGGGCGTCCGGGCTGCGCGCCCTCGCCGCCCTGCCCAACACGGTCGCCAAACTGTCCGGCCTGGTGACCGAGGCCGACCTCGCCTCCTGGACCGTCGAGGACCTGCGCCCCTACGCCGACGTCGCCCTGGAGGCCTTCGGGCCCGGCCGGCTGATGTACGGCTCGGACTGGCCGGTGTCCACCCTGGGGGTGACGTACGGCGGCACCCTGGACCTCACCCGCCGGCTGACCGACCCGCACGACCACCCGCAGATCCTCCAGGCCACCGCCACCCGCGTCTACGGCCTCTGAACCGGCCCCGCCAGCCGCGTCGGCGGCAGGAAGTCCCGTACGTACGTCCGCTCCCAGCACGCGCCCGTCTCCCGCAGCTCGCGCCACGTCGTGTAGCGGTAACGGAACAGGCGGGCGCGCACGTACCGCGGCGGTTCGTCCGGCGGGAACGGCGAGCGGCGCAGCAGCCTCAGGGTGTCCCGGTCGTTCTCCAGCAGCCGTTCCACCAGCGTCCCGAACCAGGGCTCGGCGTAGGCGGGGGAGAGGGCCGCGAACCACATCAGCCAGTCGAGCCGCAGATGGTAGGGCGCGAACTGGCGGGGCCAGCGCCGGGGATCGCCGGGCTTGCCCTTGAACTCGTACGCCAGCCAGCCCGAGTCCGCACGCGGCACGTCGTCCGCGGTGCCCTCCACCACCACCTCGTACCGCACCCGGCTCACGCTGCCGAACGCCCCGTAGGTGTTGACCAGGTGGAGCGGGTCGAAGGAGCGGTTCATCACCTGGCGGCGGGACAGCATGTTGCGCACCGGCTGGTAGCTGAGGCCCAGCAGCAGCGTGGCCACCGCGAGCACCACCACCACGAACCACAGCGGCGCGTCGGGGACCTCCGGCGGATCGGCCGGGAAGCGCACCGCCGACAGCGCCAGCACGATCGTGATCCAGTTCAGCCAGGAGAAGTTGCCCGAGAGCACCAGCCACAGCTGGGTGACGATCATCAGCGACGCGGCGGCCGTCGCGACGGGCTGCGGGGTGAACAGCGCGAACGGCACCACGAGCTGGGTGACATGGTTCGCGGCCACCTCGACGCGGTGCAGGGGCCTGGGCAGATGGTGGAAGAACCAGCTGAGCGGACCCGGCATGGGCTGGGTCTCGTGATGGTGGTCCAGGCAGGTGAGCTTGCGCCAGCACGCGTCGCCGCGCATCTTGATCAGCCCCGCGCCGAACTCCACGCGGAACAGGATCCACCGCAGCAGGAACAGCACCACGACCGGCGGCGCCACCTCGTCGTTGCCGAGGAACACGGCGAGGAAGCCGACCTCCAGCAGCAGTGACTCCCAGCCGAACGAGTACCAGGTCTGTCCGACGTTGACGATCGACAGGTACAGCACCCACGGCACGAGCCACAGCAGCATGCCGCCCCACAGCGGAAGCAGCGAGTCCACCCCGGCCAGCAGCGCCGCCGCCACCGCGCAGCCCGCCCAGGCGCAGAGCGCGAAGAAGCGGTCCGAGTAGTGCCACTGGAACAGGCTCGGCGCCCGCCTGAACGGCACCCGCTCCACGAAGCGCGGCACGGGCAGCATGCCGCGCCGCCCGATCAGCGCGCGGAACTGGAGGGCCGCCGTCAGGAACGCCACCAGATACACGGCGGCCAGCGCCCGCTGGAAGACCAGCCGGGTCAGCCAGTAGTCGGATGCGGTGAACCACTCCACGACGTTGCGCTCCTCCTCCCTGCGCGGCACATGAGCCCGTTGTCACGCTCCGTGTGCCGCCCCTCCGGTTGCGTGACCCGAGTGAGCGAAGCAAACAATAGTGACGAACTGCCGGAAACCGGCCGAGGTGAGCGGGAGGACGAGGTGCGGACACCCACCGGGGCCTCCGTCCTGGCCTGCGTACTCCCGGCCGCGCTCCTCCTCTCGGGCTGCGGCGGCTCCACCGGTCACGCCGGCCCCACCGGCCTCGGCGACGACGCGGGCGCCGGTGGTGAACTCCTCCTCCTGGCGGCAGCGGATCCCGGACCCGACCCCTTCACGGACTCCACGGCCCTCACGGCGGCTACCCCGTCCCCCGCCCCGCGAACGCCGGACGGCACCGAGCGGGCCTTCACCGCCTCGGCCGGGCCGCGCTCCCTCTCCGGCGGCACGCCCGGCCTGTACGCCGGCACCGAGCGGACCGGCAGTTGTGACATCGGCCGGCAGATCGGCCATCTGACCCGCGACCCGGCCCGGGGCCGCGCCTTCGCGGAGGCCGCAGGCATCTCCCCGGCGTCCGTCCCCGACCACGTGCGCGCACTGACGCCGGTCGTCCTGCGCGCCGACACCCGTGTCACCGGCCACGGCTTCCGGGCCGGGCGGATCACCCGCCACCAGTCCGTCCTCCAAGCCGGTACCGCCGTCCTGGTCGACGACCACGGCCTGCCGCGCCTGCGCTGCGCCTGCGGCAACCCGCTCCGCCCGCCGGCGGCGACGCGCGGCACGCCCGTCACCACGGGCACGCCCTGGCCCGGCTACCGCCCCGACGAGGTGATCGTCGTGACCCCCGCCCCGAGGGCCGTCACCGGCTTCACGATCATCGACGGCACCTCCCGGACCTGGATCGAACGCCGCACCGGCCACGACGTACGCCACGACCGGGCCCTGCCCCCGCCGAATGGGGCGACACGCCCGCCGCAACCGTCCCGGACCCCGCAACCGTCCCTGACCCCGGAACCGGGCACGGACGGCGCATCCCCCTGGGACGCCCCGGCAGACACGAGCCTCCCCGACACCCATGCGGCCCCGGACACGCCCGCGGACACCGGCACGGACACGGACATCGGCACGTCCGCACCCCCGGCCGAGGAGACCGCGCCGCCTCCCGGCCTGCCGTCCGGCCCGGAGGACCCCGGCGACCCGGACGAGGTCGGACCCGACACCGTCCCGGACAACCCCGATCCGGCCGACGGGGCCGGACTGATCCCCGATGACCGGGCCGCCCAACGCATCCCCGGCAGCCCCACAGACGTCTTCACCGACTGAGGGCCGGTACGGCGGAACGGCTCGTAGACTCGGCACATCCATCCGGTCGAAGAATCGGACGAATCCTGGCAAGGTGGGCCCATGGCTGATCGGGGAGCGAGTGCCCTGTCCCTCCCGGACGACTGGCCCGCCCACCCGGACCCGATCCTCGTGCTCAACCGGATGGGCAGCTTCGACTGGGACCTGGACACCGGCCTGATGCAGATGGACGCCCAGGCCCACGAAGTCTTCGACGTGCGCCCCGACGAGTACGACGACCACCCCGAAACCCTCGCCAAGCGCGTGCCGCCCGACGAGTCCCGGCGCCTGGACACCGCGGTCTCCCAGGCCCTCAAGGACGGCAGCGAGAACTACGGCGCCTACTTCCGCATCCGCCGCCGCGACGGCACCCTGCGCTGGACCCACACCCAGGGCTACATCCGGCGCGACGACACCGGGCGCCCCCGCCGCATCATCGGCATCATCCGGGACGCCACCCAGGAACTCGGCGAGAGCGCCGCCCGCCGCGACCAGGCCGCCCAGGACGAGGCCCGGCGCCGGCAGACCAGCGTCGTCGAACTCACCACGGCCGCCCTCGCCCACGCCCGCACCGTCCAGGACGTCATCGACGTCCTCAAGGACACCCACGGCCTCACCCACCTGGGCGCCGCCAGCCTCGTCATGGGCCTGGTCGAGGCCGGCCGCATCCGTCTGGTCGCCGAAGGCCCCGCGGACAGCTTCGTGCCCGGCACCCGCGTCACACGGATCGACGAGCCCTACCCGATGAGCGAGGCCGTCCGGACCCTCGGCCCGTGCTTCATCGAGTCCCCGCAGGAGTTCGCCGAGCGCTACCCGATCCTGTGGCCCCACATCACAGACCTCGAGATCACCTCGGCCGCCTATCTGCCGCTCATCGTCCAGGCCCGGCCGATCGGCGTGGTGGGGCTGCTCTACAGCGACCGGTACGGCTTCACGTCCGACGAACGCAACATCCTCGTCGCCCTCGGCAGCAGCATCGCGCAGAGCCTGCAGCGGGCCATGTTCTACGAGCAGGAGATGGACCTCGCGCAGGGCCTCCAGCAGGCCATGCTGCCCCGGACCATCCCGAGCGTGCCCGGCGCCGACGTCGCCGTGCGCTACCGGGCCGCCACCATCGGCGGTTCCGTCGGCCGGGACATCGGCGGCGACTGGTACGACCTGATCCCGCTGCCCGGCGGCCGGGTCGGCGCCGTCATCGGAGACGTCCAGGGGCACGACACGCACGCGGCCGCCGTCATGGGCCAGTTGCGCATCGTGCTGCGCGCCTACGCCGCCGAGGGGCATCCCCCGGCCACCGTCATGGCCAGGGCATCCGTCTTCCTGCACGAACTCGACACCGACCGCTCCGCGACCTGCCTCTACGCCGAGGCCGACCTGACCACCGGCGTGCTCCAGATGGTCCGGGCCGGGCACATCGACCCGCTGGTCCGGCACACCGACGGCTCCTGCCGCCGCGTCACCGTCCCCGGCGGGCTGCCGCTCGGCCTGTCCGCGGAGTTCGGCCGTCTCGACTACCCGGTGGGCACCATAGAGCTCGACCCCGGCGACACCCTGCTGCTGTGCACCGACGGCCTCGTGGAGCAGCCCGGCGCCGACCTCGACGACGGCATGCGCACCCTCACCGCGCTCGTCGACACCGGCCCCGAGGACGTACGGGCACTCGCCGACCGGCTCATCGACGTGGCAGCCGAGCGCGGCGGCGACGACGACGTGGCGCTGCTCCTGCTGCGCCGCCGCGGCCCGGACGGCACGCGGTCCGGCCGCCGGCTCCAGCGGCATGTGGCCCCCGGTGACCCCGGTGCCCTCTCCGAGGCCCGGCACATGATCCGCACCGCGGTCGCCGGCTGGGGAGCGGGCGAGCGCGCCGACGAGATCGAACTGGTCGCCGACGAGCTGATCACCAACGCCCTGATGCACACCGAGGGCTCCGCGGTCGTCACCCTGCGGGCCTTCACCGGCTCCGAGCGCAGGCTTCGCGTCGAGGTCGAGGACTCCTCCAGCGCCCTGCCACGCCGCCGTGAGGCGGGCGACTCGGGCGTCTCCGGGCGGGGCCTGCTCCTGGTCGAGCTGCTCACCGATGTGTGGGGCGTGGAGGCCCGGGGCGGCGGCAAGGCCGTGTGGTGCGAGTTCGTGGTGCCCGGCCGCGACTAGAAGCCGTCGGTGGCACTCTGGACCCATGCCGGAACTCCCCGAGGTCGAGGCGCTCAAGGACTTCCTGACCGAGCACCTCGTCGGCCACGAGATCGTACGGGTGCTGCCCGTGGCGATCAGCGTCCTGAAGACCTACGACCCGCCCCTGTCCGCGCTGGAGGGGCACGAGGTCGCCGCCGTACGCCGGTACGGCAAGTTCCTCGACCTCGCGACCGCGGACGGCCCGCACCTCGTGACGCACCTGGCCCGCGCGGGCTGGCTGCACTGGAGGGACCGCCTGCCCGACGGCCCGCCCCGCCCCGGCAAGGGCCCCCTCGCGCTGCGCGTGGCCCTGGAGACCGGCGCCGGGTTCGACCTGACCGAGGCCGGCACCCAGAAGCGGCTCGCGGTGTACGTCGTGAACGACCCGCAGGAGGTTCCGGGCGTGGCCCGGCTCGGTCCGGACCCGCTCGCCGACGACTTCGACGAGCGGCGCTTCGCGGAGCTCCTGACTGGGGAACGGCGGCAGCTCAAGGGCGCGTTGCGTGATCAGAGCCTGATCGCGGGCGTGGGCAACGCCTACAGCGACGAGATCCTGCACGCGGCGAGGATGTCGCCCTTCAAGCTGGCGGCGTCCCTGAGCGAGGAGGAGACCGGACGGCTGTACGCGGCCCTGCGCGACACGCTCACCGAGGCGGTCGAACGCTCCCGGGGTGTGGCGGCCGGGCGGCTGAAGGCCGAGAAGAAGAGCGGACTGCGCGTCCACGGCCGCACCGGCGAGCCCTGCCCGGTGTGCGGCGACACCGTCCGCGAGGTGTCCTTCGCCGACTCCTCGCTCCAGTACTGCCCGACCTGCCAGACGGGCGGCAAGCCGCTGGCGGACCGGAGGATGTCCCGCCTGCTCAAGTGAGGCGGGGGCCGCGTCAGCGTGGAAGCGGTGTCCACTCGGACGTCACCATGGTCGCGTCGTCCCTCAGCCGGCAGGTGGGCGAGTCGAGGAGTCACCCCGTCGGTGTCATCAGCACCCGGCCGCCGGGCTTCGGCACGATCTCGTGTGCCTGCCGCTACCGCTGCCGCCCGGTGACAGGGGCGGACCGAGGGTCAGCTCGGCTGGAGCTTCCACAGGACCTCGCCGGAGGCCGAGCGGATCTCGTAGCGGGCGATCTGCCCCGGATGCATGGAGGAGCTGGCCATCATCGTGTCGGGGTCGGCGTCGTGACCGGGCCCGTGCCAGCTGGTCGCGGTCTCCTCGGTGCCGTCGCGTCCGACGATGACCAGGTGGCAGGCGCGCGGCCCCGCGGCGTCCTTCACCTTCAGCTCGACCTGGCTGCCCGAGGCCTCGTCCGCCGTCGTGACCTGCGCCCACACCCCCGTCCGCGTGTCGGTCGCCGCGACCGTCCGGGGCTCCTCGCCGCTGCTGCCCTGGGCCATCATCGCGATGCCCGGTACGGACGCCGCGAAGACCACCGAGGCGGCCAGGGCGAACAGCAGGCGTCTGCGTCCGGCCCGGCGCCGGGTCGCCACCTCGGCGAGCAGCGCGTCCAGCATGCGCGGCCCGGGCTGCGCCATCGGGTGCACGAACCGGGGCGTGGAGCGCCGGTACAGCATCAACTGCCGTGTGGTGGGGCCGAATTCCGTCACCTCTGCAGCGCACCGAGGGCACTCCATGAGGTGGTCCTCGAAGCGGAATGCCTCCGCCTCGTCCAGCACGCCGAGCGCGTAGGCCGCGACGTCGTGATGCCTTTCCAGGGACCTCATGCCGAATCCTCGTGCCGTTGGGTGCGGGTGGGGTTACTCCTTGCTCCCACCGGTACGGACCAGGCAGCGGATTCACTCAAGCCGGTGACACAATCGCAACCAATGGATTCGGAGCCCTCCGGCTCCCGGATTGGTCCGGGGGCGCAGAAATCTAAAAAAGATGGATGGCGAGGTGCCCCAGGGGCAGTCCGAGCTGCCAGGCGGGCGTCCAGACCTTGGGCCCGTCGTCCTCCCCGACCACGGGAGCCCCTCCCGGAACCGCGTTCAGATCGGGCGCGAGCAGCTCCGTCTCCTGCAGCCAGCGCCAGGCCTCCTCCGCGAGGGCCAGGTCCGGAGCGGGGCCGCCCGACCGCGCGGCGCCCGCGGCGAGCTCGGCCAGCCGCTCGCGCACCCACTCCTGCCACGGCTGGTCGTACGCGGTGAGCGACAGCCACGTCTCCAGCTGGGTGACGACCCGGATGCCGGACAGCTCCCCGTCGGTGTCGGACAGGAAGATGGTCAGTGCCAGGGCGTCCCGCCCGGCGCGGAACTCGAAGGACGTCGGCGGCATCAGATCGCCCGTCCGCAGCAGCTCGTCGGCGATGTACTCGGCATACAACCACGCCATGGGGACGGTCAGTTCGCCGTCGGCGCCGTCCGTGCTCCCCTGCTCTCTGTCCAGCATCCCTTCCTGCCTTCCTCCGGTACGTGCGCGTTGCCCGACACCGGGCCCCCGGGGACGCTGACGGCCCCCTCCGGAACACGGATGAGAACAGCCGATTACTCAACCGGGGTCATCGGCAAGGCGCTTTACGGAGGCTTGACCCACCCATTGGTTTCACCGCAGGTCGGCGGCGTAACCCGGGAGCACCCTGCGCAGGGCGCGCAGCGCGTAGTACGCGCGGGACTTCACGGTACCGGGCGGGATCCCGAGGGTCGCCGCTGCTTCCGCCACACTCGCCCCCTGGAAGTACACGAGCACCAGGACTTCACGGTGCTGCGGAGTGAGAGTCTTCACAGCCTGGCGGACGTCGAGCATCGCCGCGGCCCGCTCGGCGTGGTCGGAGATGACCCGCGCGTTCTCCAGCACCGCGTCCCCGACCTCGGGCGGGCGGGCCTGGCGGGCCCGCCGGGCGTCGATCGCGAGCCGCCGCGCGACGGTCATCAGCCAGGGCCGTACGGAGTCGAAGTCGTCGGCGCGCAGGGCCTCGGGGTGCTGCCAGGCACGCACCAGCGTCTCCTGGACCAGGTCCTCCGCCCGCTGCCGGTCGCCGTCGCAGAGCCGCAGCAGCAGCGCGAAGAGGGGCCGGCCGTGCTCCCGCTGCAGTGCGGCGAGCTCGTGCTCGGCGGTCGTTCCGTTCGTGAGAGTGGATCCGGCCGTCATGGCCGTATGCCACCGCAGGGCGTGGCCCCGGCACAGGGCACGTACCGGGCTGTGCGGCGGACGGTCGATCGCGTCGACGAACGGTTCGACGAACGGTCGGGGCCCCGGCCATGTGGGTGCCGGACGGGCTGTTGAGCGTGTCGGAGCCGCGTGGGGCGCCGAGAGCCTTCTTTCCTGATTGTGCGCAAATACGACCACAACGCCCACAGTGGGGTGAATGCATGCTCGCGCGCAGTCGACAGATCGCCCTGGCCCTGACCGTCGTCCTCGCCGCAGGCGCCGCCTGCCAGGCCCGCGGCCACGACAAGCCCGACCGCGGACGCCCGGCACCGGCCGCCGCCGGGCCCCGCGGCTTCACACTGGTCGCCTCCGGTGACGTCCTCCCGCACAGCTCGATCATCGACCGGGCCCGCTTCGACGCCGGCGGCACCGGCTACGACTTCCGTCCGATGCTCGCCGGGATCCGCTCCGTCGTCTCCCGCGCCGACCTGTCCCTGTGCCACATGGAGACCGTCTACGGCGCGGACGGCGTCTACACCGGCTACCCGACCTTCAAGTCCCCGCCCGAGGTGGCCCGGGCTCTCGCCGCCACCGGCTACGACGGCTGCTCCACCGCCTCCAACCACACCCTGGACGACGGCGCCGACGGCATCCGCCGCACCCTCGACGCCCTCGACCGCGCGGGCGTCCGGCACGCCGGATCGGCCCGCACCGAGGAGGAGGCACGCACGGCGACGGTCCTGCGGGCGGGCACGGCCACCGTCGCGCACCTCGCCTACACCTACGACACCAACGGCTTCCCCCTCCCGGAGGGGCAGCCGTGGGCCGTCAACCTCATCGACGAGTCCCGCATCATCGAAGACGCCCGGACCGCGCGCCGGGCGGGCGCCGACGTCGTCGTGGTCTCCCTGCACTGGGGCACCGAGTGGGAGGACGCCCCCGACGACCGGCAGCTGACCCTGGCCCGGACCCTCACCGCCGCACGCACCGGCGACCGCCCCGACATCGACCTGATCCTCGGCACCCACGCACACGTCCCGCAGGCCTACGAGAGGGTCAACGGCACCTGGGTGATCTACGGCATGGGGGACCAGATCTCCGGCGAGATGACCAACTACGAGGGCGCCAAGGACCCGCGCGGCAACCAGTCCACCCTCGGCCGCTTCACCTTCGCCCCGCCCGCACGGCCGGGCGAGCGCTGGAAGGTGACGAAGGCGCAGTTCGTCCCGCAGCTGTTCGACGTCGACGCGGGCCGGGTCGTGAACCTCAACCGGGCGATCGCCCAGGGCGCCGACGTCCGGGCCGTCCGCGACCGCATCCGGGACGTCGTGCTCAGCCGCGGCGCGGCCGGAGACGGACTGGTGATGGGGGAGTAGCCCTGTTCCGGGAGCAACAGCGCCGCGACGACTGACGGCGCCTCATACGGCCCGGCCGCGCGGAGCACCCCGGCACGGCCCGGGCACCGGCCCGCTACGGCACCACCGTCACCGGCCACCGCCCCGCCTTCACCAGCCGTACCGCCACCGAGCCGACGATGCGGTGGCCCGCCTGCTCCGAGGCGCCCACGACCACCGCGTCCGCCTTGAGTTCGCCGGCCGCGGTCACCAGGCCGTTGTACGGATCGCCGCGGAACGTGTGGAACTCCCAGCGGACCTCGAATATCCCCTTGAGCCGCTCGGCCGCGTCCCGGATCTGCGCCACCAGGTCATCGGCGATCTCCTCCGTCGTCCCGGCCACCGGCGCCCCCAGCGCCGCGCCCGCCGCCAGCACCGGCTGCACGTACACCACGGCGAGCAGCGCGCGCTGCCGGCGGGCCAGGCCGGCGGCGTAGGCCGCGGCCCGCAGGGAGGAGTCGGAGCCGTCCACCCCGACCACGATCACCTTGGGCCCGTCCGTGCCCCGCTCGAACTGATGGGAGTGCTGTTCGGTCACGCCGCGAGGCTATCGGAACCCCCACGTCCGGCTGCCGGGCGGGACAGGGCCGCCGGGCGAAGCGCCGGGGTCCCTGTGCCGCACGGGGCGGGAGCGCTCGACGGGCGGGGAGGCGCGGGTGTTCCTAGAGTCGACAGCATGAGCGTCATCGCGGACACCGGGACGGCCGAGGACACATCGGACCGGATACGGCCTCCCCACCGGGCACACGGCTTCCTCAGCCGGGTGCCCGAGGGCTTCGCCGTCTTCTTCGGGTCCCTCGGACTGCTCTGCGCCCTGCTGGCGCTGATCCCCCCGCTGCGCACCGGGTTGCGCCCCCTCGTCCGCTTCCTGGACCTGCTGCTCGTCCCGGTCAGCGCCAACCTCGCCTACGCGGTCTTCCTGTTCCTGCTCGCCGCCGCGACCGGCGCCCGCAAGAAGATCGCCTGGTGGCTGGTCGTCGTCTACCTGGGCCTGCTGGTCCTGACCGACATCCTCGGCATGGCCGCCGGCGAGTTCGCCGAGTCCGTCCCGTCCTTCGTGGTGTGCGGCCTCGCCCTGATCCTGCTGATCTACGCCCGCAAAGAGTTCTACGCCGCCTCCCGCCGGGCCGCCGTACGCCGGGCCCTGGCCGTCCTGGTGGCCGGCCTGGTCGTGGCGATCCTGGTCGGCTGGGCCCTGGTCGAGGCGTTCCCGGGCAGTCTGCCGAGCGGCGAGCGCCTGGCCTGGGCCGCGAACCGGGTCTGCGGCGGCCTGGTGCCCGCGGGCTCCTTCGACGGCCGCCCGCCGCACGCCCTGTATTTCCTCCTCGGCCTGTTCGGCGCGCTCGCCCTGCTGAACGCCGCCGCCACCCTGTTCCGCTCCCAGCGCCTGGAAGCCGCCCTGCACGACGACGAGGAGGCCCGCATCCGTGCCCTCCTCGGCCGCTACGGCGACCAGGACTCCCTGGGCTACTTCGCCACCCGCCGCGACAAGGCCGCCGTCTTCTCGCCCAGCGGCAAAGCCGCCGTAACCTACCGCGTCGAGGCCGGCGTGTGCCTGGCCAGCGGCGACCCGGTGGGAGACCGGGAGGCCTGGCCGCACGCGATCGCCGCCTGGCAGGACGTGGCCCGCCGTTACGCCTGGGTCCCGGCCGTGATGGGGGCCTCCGAAGAGGGCGCCCGGGCGTTCGTGCGCGCCGGGCTCGGCGCGCTCCAGCTCGGCGACGAGGCGATCCTGCACGTCCTCGACTTCGACCTCGACGGCCGCGACATGCGCGTCACCCGCCAGGCCGTCAACCGGGTCCGCCGCACCGGCGTCACCTGCCGGGTCCGCCGTCACTCCACCCTCGACGAGGAGGAGATGCGCCGGCTCGTCGAACGGGCCGACGCCTGGCGCGACACCGAGACCGAACGCGGCTTCTCCATGGCCCTGGACCGCCTCGGCGACCCCGCCGACGGCGACTGCCTCCTGGCCGAGGCCCTCGACCAGGACGGCCGGCTCCTCGCCATCCAGTCCTTCGTGCCCTGGGGCAAGGACGGCGTCTCCCTGGACCTGATGCGCCGTGACCGCGCCGCCCCCAACGGCGTCATGGAGTTCATGGTCGCCGAACTGTGCGCCGCCGCCCCGAAACTCGGCGTGCGCAAGGTCTCGCTGAACTTCGCCGTGTTCCGCTCCGTGTTCGAAGAGGGCGCCCGCATCGGCGCCGGACCGGTGATCCGCCTCTGGCGCCGCCTGCTGCTGTTCTTCTCCAAGTGGTGGCAGCTGGAGGCCCTGTACCGCTCCAACGCCAAGTACCACCCCGAGTGGTACCCCCGCTTCCTCTGCTACGCGGAGGCCGCCTCCCTCGCCCGGGTCGGTCTCGCCTCCGGCATCGCCGAGGGATTCGTCTCCGTACCGTCCATGCGCAAGTTGTGGGGCAAGGGAAAGGGGCACCCGAAGGGCGGGCAGCGCCCCGCCACCACGGCGGGGCTGCCGTCGTTGGCGGCGCTCGGCCTCGCCGGAGGGGACGGGACCGAGCCCGCCGACCCCCTCTCCGGCCTGTCCGACCAGGTCCGCGTCCGGCACCGCAAACTCGACCGGCTGCGCGCCGGCGGCACCGACCCCTACCCGGTGGACATCCCGGCCCGCACCCACACTCTCGCCGAGGTCCGGCAGGACGAGCAGGTCACCGTCGCCGGCCGGATCATGCTGGTCCGTGACTTCGGCGGCATCGTCTTCGCCGTCCTGCGCGACTGGTCCGGCGACCACCAACTCGCCCTGACCCGCGACGGCTCCGGCCCCGCCCTGGACCGTTTCACCGCCGACACCGACATCGGCGACCACATCACCGCCACCGGCCGGGCGGGCGTCAGCGACCAGGGCGAGCCGACCGTCTTCGTCACCTCCTGGCAGCTCACCGGCAAGTGCCTGCGCCCCCTGCCCGACAAGCGCAAGGGGCTCGCCGACCCGGAGGCCAAGGTCCGCCGCCGCTACCTCGACCTGGTCTCGAGCCCCGACGCCCGCGAGGTGATCCGCGCCCGCTCCACCGCCGTCCAGGCCCTGCGCCAGGGCCTGCTGGAACGCGGCTATCTGGAGGTCGAGACGCCGATGCTCCAGCAGATCCACGGCGGCGCCAACGCCCGCCCCTTCACCACCCACATCAACGCCTACGACCTCGACCTCTACCTGCGCATCGCCCCCGAGCTGTATCTGAAGCGGCTGTGCGTCGGCGGCTTGGAGAAGGTCTTCGAACTGGGCCGCACCTTCCGCAACGAGGGTGTCTCCTACAAGCACAACCCCGAGTTCACGATGCTGGAGGCCTACCAGGCCTTCGCCGACTACGACGTGATGCTCGACCTCGTCCGCGAACTCGTCCAGGGCGCCGCGACCGCCGCGTTCGGCACCCCCGTCGCCCACAAGGACGGCAAGGAGTACGACATCTCCGGGCAATGGCCCGTCAAGACCGTCTACGGCGCCATCAGCGAGGCACTCGGCGAGGAGATCCACCCCGGCACGGAACTGCCCGGGCTGCTCCGCCTCTGCGACCGCGCCGGCGTGCCGTACACCGCCGACGACGGCCATGGCGACGTCGTCCTGGAGATGTACGAGCGGCTCGTCGAGGAGAGGACCCAGCTGCCCACGTTCTACAAGGACTTCCCCACCGACGTCTCCCCGCTCACCCGGCAGCACCGCACCGACCCGCGCCTCGCCGAACGCTGGGACCTCGTCGCCTTCGGCACCGAACTCGGCACCGCCTACTCCGAACTCACCGACCCCGTCGAACAGCGCCGCCGCCTCACCGCCCAGTCCCTGCTCGCCGCCGGGGGCGACCCCGAGGCGATGGAACTCGACGAGGACTTCCTCGACGCCCTCGAATACGCCATGCCGCCCACCGGCGGCCTCGGCATCGGCGTGGACCGGCTGGTCATGTTCCTCACCGGACTGACGATCCGCGAGACCCTGCCCTTCCCCCTGGTGCGCCGCCGCTGACCCACCTGCGTGGGCCGAACGGGTGAAAGTGTGCTGCCACTCCGGTGTTGCTCGCGTGCGTCGGCCTTCCACCGGGCGACTGATGAGTCATGAAGAAGGATCAGTTGCTCACCCGGCTGCTCACCCGGCGCCGGGCGTTGATCGCGGGGGCCGGCGCCATGGGGGCGGTCGCTACGGCCGGAGTGGTCACTGCTGTCACCGGGGACGGACCCGTCACGTCCGCCCCGGCCGCGGGCTCCCAGACCCGCCGCCTCGTCAAGTCCTCCGCGTACCGGCTGCAGCCCCTGACCGGCTACGGCCCGCCGCGCGCCGCGCCCCGGCGGACCCTGGTGCGCCGCGAACCGCTGCTGCGCGTGTCCGGCCGGGGCCGCACCATGGTGCTGACCTTCGACGACGGCCCCGATCCCCGCTACACCCCGGACATCCTGGACACCCTGGCCGAGTACGACGTGCGCGCGATGTTCTTCGTGTGCGGCGAGATGGTCGCCGGCGGCAGGAGGATGCTGGCCCGGATGGCCGACGAGGGCCACGTCGTGGGGAACCACACCTGGTCCCACCCGTTGCTCACCCGCCTCACCCGCAAGCAGATCCGCTCCGAGATGGAACGCACCTCCGACGTCATCGAGGACGCCTACGGGGAGCGCCCCGAGTGGTTCCGCGCGCCCTACGGAGCCTGGAACCGCGCCGCCTTCCAGATCGGCGCCGAACTCGGCATGGAACCGCTGGCCTGGACGGTCGACACCCTCGACTGGAGGACCCCCGGGGCCCGGTCCATCGCGAGACGGGTCGAACGCGGCGCCGCCCCCGGCGTCGTGGTGCTCGCGCACGACGCCGGGGGCGACCGCTCGCAGAGTGTGCGGGCCCTGCGGCGCTACCTTCCCGAACTGCTGGACTCCGGCTACCACGTCACGGTGCCCCGGCGGCACTACGCGTAGGAACACCGGGGCTTTCGCCCGCCCGGCCGGGAGCGCTCAGCGCACCTCGACCAGGCGGGCGAAGGCGACGACGTTCCCCGCGTAGCCCTCCTGCTGGGAGAAACCACCGCCGCAGGTGATGACCCGCAGTTCCGCCGCGCCCTTGGACGCGTAGACACGATCGCCGGGGAAGTTGTCCTTCTCGAACACCTCGACGCCGTAGACCTCGAACTCGGCGGTCTTTCCGTCCTGCCGGGCGACCTCGACGCGGTTTCCCTGCCTCAGGGCCCCGAGTCCGTAGAACACGGCAGGGCCCTGCTGGTTGTCGACGTGACCGACCACCACCGCGGTGCCCTTCTCGCCGGGGGTGACGGCACCGGTGAACCAGCCGGCCAGGTTGGGGTCCTCCGGGGGCGGTGCGCCGACCCAGCCGTCCGTGTCCAGGCCGACGGGGATGATCGGCGCGTCGACCTGGATCGCCGGGATCCGGACCCGGTCCGGGAGGGCGTAGGGCAAGGGCGGCACGGCTCCGGCGAAGGTGCCGCCCGGTACCCGGGTGTCCGCCGCGGCCGCCGTCGCCGGCTGCGGCGGGCCCTCGTCGAACTCCCCCGATCCATTCCGGATGAGCGCGAGGCCGGTCAGCAGAACCAGCGCTATGACGCCCCACGGGGCGCGCTTCTTCCGCCGCGCCTCCTCTTCCGCCTCGGCCAGCTCGGACGCAGACATTCGCCATCCCCTCTCTACGCGGCCGTGCCCATCGCGCATATCAGAACGCTAAGCGGCCCGCACGAAACCGGCGACGGGGCGGGGGCGAACGGGTGGCCCGGGCCGGAAGGGGTGGGGTGGCCCGCGGACATGAGGTGCGCCATCCGAGTTGCCGCCGCGAGGAAATTTCTGACGGCCCGTGACCTGCGATGATGTCCGATTGCGCGGTTTTCCCGCGCCGCCTTCGCTCACCAGGACGGACCATTCCCGAAGTGCGGCTAGCGGCACGGCAACTGACTGTCTTTCTGGGAGGCGCTTTCTCGCCGATCGACCGGGGACGGGTCCCGGGGCGTCTTCCGCGGAGGTTCACATGCGTAACACTCGTGCCCTGGCGGTCGCCGGCGCAGCGGTCGCCGCCCTCGGCCTCTCCGCCCCCGCGGCCGTCGCGTGGGACACGCCCAGCAACATCACCGCCCTGCCCAGCGTGATCGCCCGCGGCGGCCAGCTGACCATCACCGTCGACGACTGCCGCAACGGCGGCACGGCGACGTCCAACGCGTTCTCGCCGACGCAGCTCTCGCCGGTCAGCGGTGGCGGCAAGGGCAACGAGGGCGCCCGGGGAGGCGTCGGCAGCGGGACCGCGCGGGGCACCGCCACCATCCACAGCGACGCCCGCCCGGGTTCGTACGACATCACGGTCGACTGCAACGGCAGGCGGATGACCAAGCCCCAGGCCTTCACCGTCATCGGCGGTGTCCGCGGCGGTATCGGCGGCAGCAGCACCACCGGTGCGACGCCGACCGACATGGCCATCGGCGGTGGTCTCGTGGCCGCGGCCGTGGTCGGCGGCGGTGTGTTCTGGATGCGCCGCCGGGCCGAGCGCAACATCTGACGCCTCGCGGCACGCTTCTTCCGAGCGTCGTCACCTCGCACGTGAACGGCCTTCGCCCCGGCTCTTCCTCGTCGAAGGAAGGGCCGGGGCGAAGACCTGCGGTGCGCGAGGCGTCAGCCGGCGTCCTCGTCGGTGCGGCGGCGCGAGAAGTGGTAGGCGACGCCGAGCGACCCGGCGATGAGCGCGGCGCCGAGGCCGATCTCCTTGAGGTCGAAGCCGGCGATGGTGCCGCCCTCCCCGGCGTGCACACCCTTGTGGGGGTGGTGCGTCGGGTGATGGGTGGGATGGTGCGTCGGATGGCCGCCCGCGATCGTCAGACGCGCGGTGCCGCTCGACTTGTCGCACTCGAATTCCACGTCGTACACGGCACCGGGCTTGGCGTCCCAGTCGACGGTGGCCGTCGCCCAGGACTCGTCCGGCGGGATGGTGACCAGGTCGAAGACCGGTGAGTTGACCGCCGCCTCACCCTGGCACGCCTTGTTGCGTACCACCCGCAGGGTGACGTCACCCCCCGCCCTGACGGTGGAGGGCTCGACGCTGAAACCGAAGTGGGTATGGATCGCCGCGTCGGCGGCGGGCACGCAAGAGGTGAGGGCGCCGGCGCCCAGCACTACGGCCGAAGCGAGGCATATCGCGCGCATGGTGAATCCTCCGGGTCCCCGAGGAGCAGCCGCGGACCTGTTCCGCTCACGTCACAAATGCACCTCGATGCCCGAAACGCTAAGAAAGCATGCGGGGTGGCGCGATCGCAGTAGTGCGAATGGGGCATGGGTGTGGGCCGCCCGGGGGAACACCGACCACGCGGCCGGGGGACGGCGACGGTGTGTCGCGCGTCCCCCGGCCCTGATCCGTGCTGCGAGCCGCCGTCAGTCCCCGACGCCCGGGAAGAGATTCAGGAACGGGTCGGCCGAGGCGGTCACGCCCCTGCTGTAGGGGGAGTCGAAGTCCCAGATCAGGAACAGCAGGAAGGCGATCAGCGCCGAGAACAGCCCCGCCAGGACCAGCTCGCGTGTCGTTCTGCGGATCTGCAGCGCGAAGATCATGCCGATGGTGACGACGGCCCCGGCGATCAGCCCGAACCACACCACACCCGGCATGGTCTCCCCGGTCGACTCCGCCCGGCCGATCCGGGCCTGGTTCGCCGCGGTCACCTGGTCCAGCAGCGGCTGGTAGGCCTGGGCCTCGAAGTCCGTGACCGGCTCGTAGTCGGTGACGTCCTGGCGGATCCGCTCGAAGAGCCGGGCGCCGCGCTCGGTCACCTCGCCCTGGTCGGCCATCGTGTCCCACTCGGTGGTCACGACATGGCTCACATACGTCCGGATGTCGTCCCGGATGCGGTCGCGTTCCTCCGCCGGATAGACCCGTACCCGCTCCGAGATCTCGTGCAGCGCGGTCGCCTCGGCCTGCACGTGGTCCTGCGCGGCGCTGCGCCCCTCCCAGACACCGGCGATCGCCAGGCCCAGGACGATGGCGTAGACCACGCCGATCCACATCGTCATGTACTCGATGACGTCCGGGGTCTCACTGGGGTCCTCGTCCTCGGGCGCCGCGCGGTGGCGTACGAAGGTGATGACGACCACCACGGCACAGGCGGCCAGCATCGCGAGGGTGAGAACAAGCCATTCCGGCAAGGGGTACCTCCAGGGCTTCAGGGATCAGCGCGCGCGCAGCGCGGCGACGGCCACCACCGCGGGCACCGTGACGAGCAGGACGAAGGTGAGCGGCGACAGCGCGCCGCCGGCCGGCCGCGGCCGGGGCGGCGCGGCGCGGTAGCGCGGGTAGTGCACGGGCGTCGCGTACGGACGAGGCGCCGGTGTGGCCGGCGGGGCCGGTGCCGGCGGAGCGGGCGCCGGGGGAGCGGGTGCCGGCAGCGCGGGCTCCGGTACCGGCCGGGGCGGGGCCGGCACCGGTCGTGGCGCGGGCGGCGGCGCGGGTTCGGCCGTGGGGGCCGGCTTCGGGGGTGGCGGCTTCGGAGGCGGCGGTGGCTCCGGCGTCGGGGGCGGTTTCGGCGGGGGCGTCGGTTCTGGAGGCGGGGTCGGCGTGGGCGAGGGGCTCGGTGTGGGGGGCGGGCACGGCGGCTTGGTCGGCCAGGTCTTCTTGCTTCCGGCGTACGCCACCGCCTCGGTGCCCTCCGGCCCCGTCGAGGCGTACGCGCAGGCGTCGGCCACCGCGACCCCGGCCGGTGCGCCGACGAGCGCCCAGGTCAGCGTCGCCGCCGCCAAGGCCCGTGCCGCGAGGGCGGGTTGAGTCGAGAGGGGTCCATGCACGACGAAGATCATGAGCCCTGTGCCGCCGGGACGTGCCGGGGTGCAAGGGGATTGCCCCGAAAGAGGGATCTCCGGGTGCCACCGGTTTGATCAGCGGTCGCTCATAGGGAGCTCGATGCGTACGTGCGTGCCACTGCGTGCGGTGCCCGTCGGGGGTTCCGGAAAGAAATTTGGCCGACGGTTGAACACAATCCCTGCTCCCGTGCGTACTCATGACCGTGCGGCGGCGCAGCAGGGCGCTGCAACACCCTTGCGATTATGGGGAGTTGACGATGAAGACCTCCTGGCGGAGCGCCTCACTCGTGGCGAGCGCCGCGGCGGTCCTGGCGCTGACGACGGCGTGCGGTCAGGACAGCCCACCGGCGGCCAGCCAGAACGTGGGCGCCACGGCCGCGCCCGGGGACTACGGAAGCATCGGCTCGGGTACCGCGGGCGCCGCGGGCGGTGCCGCGACCGGCCAGCCGGCGGCACCGAGCGCCTCCAGCCCGTCCAACCCCGCCGGCAAGCTGTCCGTCTCCACCGCCGAGAAGGTCGGCAAGGTGGTCACCGACAGCCTCGGCCTCACCCTGTACCGGTTCGACCAGGACACCGAGCAGCCGCCCAAGTCGAACTGCGACGGTGACTGCGCCAAGACCTGGCCGCCGGTTCCGGCCGACGATGCCGAGGCCGGCGAGGGCATCGACAAGGCGCTGCTCGGCTCGGTCACCCGGGCCGACGGCACCAAGCAGCTCACGGTCGGCGGCTGGCCCGCCTACCGCTACGCCAAGGACGTCAACGCCGGAGACGTCAAGGGCCAGGGCGTGGGCGGGAAGTGGTACGCGCTCGCCCCCGACGGCAAGAAGGCGCAGGGCGGTGCGGAGGCCGGTGCGGAGGGCGGCGGCGAAGCGGTCCAGGCCGGGCTGTCCACGCGCAACGACCCCAAGCTCGGCGAGATCGTCGTCGACAAGAACGGCATGACCGTCTACCGGTTCAAGAAGGACGAGGCCTGGCCCAAGCCGGTCTCCAACTGCACCGGTGAGTGCCTGGAGAAGTGGCCGCTCGTGGAGCCCGTCGACTTCGCCGACACCAAGGGCATCCAGAAGAAGGGGTACATGATCTTCGACCGGACCGACGGCAAGGGCAAGCAGCAGACGATCAACTGCTCGCCCATCTACACCTTCGCCGGCGACAAGGCCCCGGGTGACACCAACGGCCAGGGGGTCGGCGGAACTTGGTTCGCCGTGCGCCCCGACGGAAAGCTGGTCGGCGCGTCGGAGAAGTAGAGAGACCTCCCCAGGGTTGATCAGCTCGTCCACCCGAAGCGCAGACCCGGTCCGCCCCTCCGTGCCCCACGGAGGGGCGGACCGTTTTGCCGTGCTTCACCTGAACTCAACGAATTACTGACACCTTTAACCTTCCGCACCGGAACTCTCCGGAATGCCTCGAACGCTGTTCGTCGTGTGTTCGAAGGTCATGTGGAGGGGTATCAATTCGGCACGTGCCGCAGGCAGTGACCGGGAACGGATGGTCAATTTCCGTTTCGGGTCGCTCCATTGGCGGGCGATCAGTAGCCTCTGCTCGAACACCGGATCGCCTACGCCTTGGAGAGATAGATGGAGCGTCCCGCCTGGGCCCCACGGAGCATCGACATATCGGTGCCCAGCGTCTCCCGGATGTACGACTACTACCTGGGCGGATCGCACAACTTCGAGGTCGACCGCGAAGCGGCCCGCAGGGCCATGGAGTTCATGCCGGGACTCCCCAAGATCATGCAGGCGAACCGCGCGTTCATGCGCCGTGCCGTGCGCTACGCGGCCTCCCAGGGCGTCACCCAGTTCCTGGACATCGGCTCCGGCATCCCCACCTTCGGCAATGTGCACGAGGTGGCGCAGGCCGCCCGCCCCGGCGCGCGTGTGGTGTACGTCGACCACGACCCGGTGGCCGTGGCGCACAGCCAGGCGGTCCTGGAGGCCAACGACGACGCGGGCGTCGTCGCCGCGGACCTGCGCAAGCCCCAGGAGATCCTGCGCAGCCCCGAGGTGGAGCGGCTGATCGACCTGAATCAGCCAGTGGCGCTGCTCCTCGTTGCCATACTGCACTTCGTGGAAGACGAGGACGACCCGTACGGGGCCGTGGCCGAACTGCGCGAGGCGCTCGCGCCCGGCAGCCTGCTCGTGCTCACCCACGCCTCCTACGAGGGGATCCCGCTGCCGCCGGAGCGGGCCGGAGGCGCGGTGGACGTGTACGAGGGCATCCGCAACCCGCTGATCATGCGCTCGCGCGAGGAGATCGCGCGGTTCTTCGAGGGGTACGACATGGTGGAACCCGGACTGGTGGCGATGCCGCGCTGGCGGCCCGACACCGCAACGGAGGACGAGGATCCGTACGCGTTCTCCGGGTTCGCGGGCGTGGGGCGTACGGCGTGACCGCGGAACCGGACGGGCCGGAGGACAGACTGCGCAGATTCGCGACGATCTGGAGCCGGGCCGTCTTCCCGGTGACCTCGACGTCGTCGACCCGCACCGAGTTCGAGGCACACCTGTTGCCCCTGGCCCGGCGGCTGAGCGAGGCACTGCTGGCCCGGGCCTTCGACTCCGACGCGGGCAGGGCGGTCGGCGCCGCCCTCGTGGACGCGCACTGCACCGACCCGGAGGCGCTCAGCCGCACCCTGGACTGCGTCGACGCCTACCTGGTCCTGTACTGCGGCGGCGACGGAGACCAGGAGGACCTGCGGGCCCGGTGCGCGCGGCTCCAGCACGCGATGGCCGCCGGTTTCGCCCGGGCGCTGCGCGAGCGGACCCTGGCCGAGCAGGAGGCCATCGCACAGGCCGCTCTCAAAGCCCAGGGCGTGGTGGCACAGGCCCTGCACGCGAGCGAGGCACGGTTCCGCGCCGTCTTCGAGGGCGCGGCCATAGGCATCGGCATGGCCGACCTCGACGGCAACATACTGCAGGTCAACGGCGCGCTGCTGCGCATGTTCGGGGTCTCCGACCAGACGCTGCGCAGCCGCAACGTCCGGGAGTGGACCCACCCCGACGACGCTCCGCAGACCTGGCGGCTCTACGACGAACTCGTGCGCGGCGACCGGGAGCACTACCACCTGGAGAAGGCGTTCTACCGCCCCGACGGAACCGTGCTGTGGACCAACCTGACGGTCTCCCTGCTGCGGGACGCCGACGGTGAGCCGCAGTACCAGCTGGCCCTCATGGAGGACACCACCGAGCGGCGGCTGCTCAACCTGCGGCTGCGCTACGAGGCCACGCACGACGCGCTGACCGGCCTGCCGAACCGTACGTTCTTCTTCGAGCGCCTGGAGAAGGCACTGGGCGCCGGGGAAGGTCAGCGGTTCGGGCTGTGCTACCTGGACCTCGACGGTTTCAAGACCATCAACGACAGCCTGGGCCACGCGGCCGGCGACCGGCTGCTGGTGGAGGTCGCCGACCGGCTGCAGTCCTGCGCCACGGCACCCGGCGAGATGGTCGCCCGGCTCGGCGGCGACGAGTTCGTGGCGCTGACCACCGGGCCCGACACGGCGGGTGACGTCGACGAGCTCGCCGGGCGCATCATGAACGCCCTGCTCGCGCCGATCAGCGTCGACGGCCGGGAGCTGACCGTGCGCGGCAGCATCGGCATCGTCGAGGGCCCGGCCGGGGAACGCAGTCCGGCGGAGGTGCTGCGCAGTGCGGACATCACCATGTACCGGGCCAAGTCGGCGGGCGGCAACCGCTTCGAACTCGCCGACCCGGAGGCGGACGCCCGGGCCATCACACGGCACGGACTGACCACGGCGCTGCCCACCGCCCTGGAGCGCGGCGAGTTCTTCATCGAGTACCAGCCGCTGGTCCACCTCGGCGACGGCAGCGTCCGGGGCGCCGAGGCCCTGGTGCGCTGGCTGCATCCGCAGCATGGCGTGCTCGGGCCGGACCGCTTCATCCCGCTCGCGGAGCACACGGGCCTGATCGTGCCGCTGGGCCGGTGGGTGCTGGAGCAGTCGGTGCGCCAGGCCCGCGAGTGGCGGGAACTGCAGGGCGGCGCCGAGGCGGTGGGGCCGCTGCGGATCAACGTCAATCTGTCGCCGTGCCAGCTGACGCACCCCGGGCTGGTCCAGGACACGGTCGACATCCTGGAGCGCGCGGGCGTCGAGCCGGACGCGCTGTGCCTGGAGGTCACCGAGTCGGCGCTGATCGGCGCGGACGACGATCTGCTGAAGCCGCTGCGGCGGCTGGCCGAGATGGGCGTCGACATCGCCCTGGACGACTTCGGTACGGGCTACTCCAACCTCGCGAACCTGCGCAGGCTGCCGGTCAGCATCCTGAAGCTGGACCGGTCCTTCACCCAGAGCATGCAGCAGTTCCCGGCCGATCCCGTCGACCTCAAGATCGTCGAGGGGATCGTCTCCCTGGCCCACAGCCTGGACCTGGCGGTGACGGTGGAAGGCGTGGAAACGGGTGCGCAGGCCGATCAGCTCCGCATACTCGGCTGCGACACGGCCCAGGGCTGGTACTACGCCCGCCCGGGCCCCCCGGAGAGGTTGCACGAACTGGCCCTGGTGGACGCAACCGGGTAGGGGGAAAGCCTTCAGGGGCGCGGGGAACTGCGCGAACAACCACGACGGGCCCGCACCCCCGCACGGCGCTCGGCACCCACGGCGCTCAAGGGACCGGCCGCCTCACCGCTCAAGGAGCATCCGCTGAAGCTCCCGAGCGGCCCGCGGCGGAGCCACATCACTGCGATGCGCCAGCGCGATCGTGCGATGCAGTCCGGGCCGGGCCAGCGGGGTGACCCGCAGCCCGCGCCCGGACCTCGCCGCGACCATCCGAGGCACGACGGCCACCCCCAGCCCGGCCCGCACAAAACCCAGCACCGCGTCCATCTCCCCGCCCTCCACGGCGAAGTCGGGTTCGAAGCCCTCGGCGCGGCAGGCCGCCACGGTCAGCTCACGCAGGTCGTACCCGTGCCGGAACATCACCAGCCGCTCACCCTCCAGATCGGCGACGCGCACGGTACGCCGACCTCCGCCGGGTCTCGGCGCGTCGGGTGAGGAGACCACCACAAGATCCTCCCGCAGCAGCTCTACCGTGGTGAGTGCCGGGGCCGGCGTCGGCAGCGGCAGCACGACCAGCGCCAGATCCAGCGCGCCCCGCGCCAGCTCCCGCACGAGGTCGTGCGACCCGCCCTCCTCGATCAGCAGGCGGATCCCCGGATAGCGGTCGTGAAAGGCCCGCAGCACATCCGGCAGCAGGCCAGTGCACACACTCGGCGTCGCCCCCAGCCGCACCCGGCCCCGCCGCAGCTGCGCCAGCTCCTGCACCTCGTGCCGCGCCGTGTCCGCGTCGGCCAGGATCCGCCGGGCCAGCGGGAGGAGCGCCTCCCCGGCGTCCGTGAGCGTGATGTTGCCCCGGGCCCGCAGGAACAGGTCCGCTCCCAACTCCCGCTCCAGTGCCTTGATCTGCTGCGACAGCGACGGCTGCGCGACATGGACCAGATCGGCGGCCCGGGTGAAGTGCCGGGTCTCGGCGACGGCCACGAAGTACTGGAGCTGCTGGAACTGCATGCTCCTACGATAGCCCCGGCCTATGGATTCAAGCCGGACCATGTCTTGGACCGATCGGCCGCACGTCCGTAGCGTGCTCGGCATGGCTCTGGCAACGCGGACGGACCGACGGCCGTCCTTCGCACGCACCGTGTGGGACTCCACCGTCGGCAAGAAGACCGTGATGGCGGTCAGTGGTCTGATCATGCTGCTGTACCTGGTCGTCCACATGATCGGAAACCTGAAGATCTTCTTCGGGGCGGGCGAGTTCAACCACTACGCGCACTGGCTGCGCACGGTCGGCGAGCCGTTCATGCACTACGAGTGGACGCTCTGGCTCGTCCGCGTCGTGCTGGTCGTCGCCGTCGTCGCACACGCCACCTCGGCGTACCAGCTCAGCCGCCGCGACATCAGGGCACGGCCGAGCAAGTACGTGCACAAGAAGGCACGGGCCTCCTACGCCACGCGCACCATGCGGTGGGGCGGCATCATCCTCGGGCTGTTCATCGTCTGGCACATCCTCGACCTGACGACCGGCACCGTGCACCCCGGCTTCCAGCCCGGCCACCCGTACCAGAACGTCGTGGACACCTTCTCCACCTGGTACGGCAACGTCATCTACATCGTCGCGATGCTCGCCCTCGGCCTGCACGTCCGGCACGGCTTCTGGAGCGCGGCCCAGACCCTGGGCGTGGGCAGCCGCACCCGCGACCGCGTCCTGAAGACCGTCGCCGACGTCCTCGCGCTGCTGCTCACGGCCGGCTTCATCGCCGTACCCGTGGGCGTCATGACCGGAGTGGTGAGCTGAACATGACTTCCTACGCCGACTACACGACCGGTGAACCGGTCGCCGACACCAAGGCCCCCACCGGGCCGGTCAACGAGCGCTGGGACAAGCGCCGCTTCGAGGCCAAGCTGGTCAACCCCGCCAACCGGCGCAAGCACACCGTGATCGTCGTCGGCACCGGCCTCGCCGGCGGCTCCGCCGGGGCCACCCTCGCCGAACAGGGCTACCACGTCGTCCAGTTCTGCTACCAGGACTCGCCCCGCCGCGCCCACTCCATCGCCGCGCAGGGCGGCATCAACGCCGCGAAGAACTACCGCAACGACGGCGACTCCGTCCACCGCCTGTTCTACGACACCGTCAAGGGCGGCGACTTCCGGGCTCGCGAGTCCAACGTGCACCGGCTCGCGCAGATCTCCGTCGAGATCATCGACCAGTGCGTGGCGCAGGGCGTGCCGTTCGCCCGCGAGTACGGCGGCCTGCTCGACACCCGGTCGTTCGGCGGCGTGCAGGTGTCGCGCACCTTCTACGCCCGCGGCCAGACGGGCCAGCAGCTCCTCCTCGGCGCCTACCAGGCCCTCAGCCGGCAGATCGCGGCGGGGAACGTCGAGATGCACCCGCGCACCGAGATGCTCGACCTGATCGTCGTCGACGGGCGGGCGCGCGGCATCGTGGCGCGGGACCTCGTCACCGGGCACATCGACACGTACTTCGCGGACGCCGTCGTCCTCGCCTCCGGCGGCTACGGCAACGTCTTCTACCTGTCGACGAACGCCATGAACTCCAACGCCACCGCCATCTGGCGGGCCCACCGGCGCGGCGCCCTGTTCGCCAACCCCTGCTTCACCCAGATCCACCCCACCTGCATCCCGCGCACCGGCGACCACCAGTCCAAGCTGACCCTGATGAGCGAGTCGCTGCGCAACGACGGCCGGATCTGGGTGCCGAAGGCGAAGGGCGACCAGCGGCCCCCCAACGAGATCCCCGAGGACGAGCGCGACTACTACCTGGAGCGCATCTACCCGTCCTTCGGCAATCTCGTCCCCCGGGACATCGCCTCGCGCGCCGCGAAGAACGTGTGCGACGAGGGCAGGGGAGTGGGCCCCGGCGGCCAGGGCGTCTACCTCGACTTCGCCGACGCCATCGAGCGCATGGGCCGGGGGGCCGTCGAGGCCAAGTACGGCAACCTCTTCGACATGTACCAGCGGATCACCGACGAGGATCCGTACGAGGTGCCGATGCGGATCTACCCCGCCGTGCACTACACGATGGGCGGTCTCTGGGTCGACTACGACCTCCAGACCACCATCCCCGGGCTGTTCGCGGTCGGCGAGGCCAACTTCTCCGACCACGGCGCCAACCGCCTCGGCGCCTCGGCGCTGATGCAGGGACTCGCGGACGGCTACTTCGTCCTCCCCTCGACCATCAACGACTACCTGGCCCGCAACCCCCACCACGACGCGGTGACCGACGAACACCCCGACGTCCAGGAAGTGCTGGCCGGGACGCAGGACCGCCTCAACCTGCTGCTGTCCGTCGACGGCGACCGCACCCCCGACTCCTTCCACCGTGAGGTCGGCGAACTCATGTGGGAGTTCTGCGGCATGGCCCGCACCGACGCCGGGCTGCGCAAGGCGCTGGAACGCATCCCGCAGATCCGCGAGGAGTTCTGGCGGCGCATCAAGGTGCCCGGCACCGGTGAGGAGTTCAACCAGTCGCTGGAGAAGGCCAACCGCGTCGTCGACTACCTGGAGCTCGCCGAGCTGATGTGCCTCGACGCGCTGCACCGTGAGGAGTCCTGCGGCGGCCACTTCCGCGAGGAGTCCCAGACGCCCGACGGCGAGGCCGCCCGCGACGACGAGCGGTTCGCGTACGCCGCCGCCTGGGAGTTCACCGGCACGGGCGAGCCTCCGGTGCTGCACAAGGAAGACCTGGTCTTCGAGTACGTCCACCCCACCCAGCGGAGCTACGCATGAAGCTCACCCTGCGCGTCTGGCGGCAGCGGAACGCCGACGCCGACGGCACGATGTCCACGTACGAGGTGGACGGGATCTCTCCCGACATGTCCTTCCTGGAGATGCTCGACACGCTCAATGAGGAACTCATCGTCAAGGGCGAGGACCCGGTCGCCTTCGACCACGACTGCCGCGAGGGCATCTGCGGCGCGTGCTCGCTCGTCATCAACGGCGACGCGCACGGTCCCGAGCGGACGACGACCTGCCAACTGCACATGCGGTCGTTCAAGGACGGCGACACCATCGACGTCGAGCCGTGGCGGGCGTCGGCGTTCCCGGTGATCAAGGACCTCGTCGTGGACCGGTCGGCCTTCGACCGGATCATCCAGGCCGGCGGTTACATCACCGCGCCGACGGGAGCGGCTCCCGAGGCGCACGCCACGCCGGTGCCGAAGCCGGATGCCGACTTCGCCTTCGAGCACGCGGAGTGCATCGGGTGCGGGGCGTGCGTGGCGGCCTGCCCGAACGGGGCGGCGATGCTGTTCACCTCGGCGAAGATCAACCATCTCAACGTGCTGCCCCAGGGGGCGCCCGAGCGCGAGACGCGGGTGCTGGACATGGTGGAGCAGATGGACGAGGAGGGGTTCGGCGGGTGCACGCTCGCGGGCGAGTGCGCCACCGCCTGCCCGAAGGGCATCCCGTTGATGTCCATCACGAGCATGAACAAGGAGTGGCTGCGGGCCGCGCGGAAGGCGAAGCGGTAGCGCCGTTGCGGGGACGGTTGCGCGGCGGCTGCGGGTGGGTTGTGGCTGGTCGCGCAGTTCCCCGCGCCCCCAGGGGGTGCAGTGAACGTTCGCCGGTAGGTGCGGACGGGCGGGGCCGGGAGTGGTGCTCTCCGGCCCCGTCTCGCGTCTGTTCGTCACGGGCCGGGATCGGCCAGGAGGGGACCCAGCGGGCCGAGGTCCAGATTGAGGTCGCTGCGTTGCAGGCCGTGCTGCGCGCAGAGCTCGTCCATGCGCTCGTCCAGCAGCATCAGCGCGGTGCCGAGCCGGTCCTCCTGCTCGGCGCTGAGCGTGCCCTCGTCGAAACGGCGGACCGCCTGGCGCTCCATGAGCTGCCGCAGGAGCTCCACCACGGTCAGCACCAGGGCCGCCAGATCGTTCGTGACGCGCTCGGGATCGAGGTCCAGCGCGTGGGTGCGCGGCGCGGTCACAGCGGCCCGCTGTCCGACCAGGGCGAGGGGACCCGGTCGCTGACCGACGCCAGCAGGGCGTGCAGGGAGATCCGCACCAACGGCACGTCGGCGATGGCCAGCACCAGGTCACCACTGACCACGACGCCCGTCGCCAGCACCCGGTCGAGCAGGTCCACGAGCGGCACCCCGATGGGCGCGTACGGCTCCGGGCCGTCCCAGGGCACCGCCGTGCGGTCGGCACCGCCGGGCACCGGTACCGTCATGCGCCGGCCTCCTCGTGCGCGTCGCGCTCCGCCTCGTCCGAGCGGGCGAAGGAGTACGGGATCCAGGGCCCCGACATGGTGACCTCCAGGGCCGACTGCTGGGCGTCGCGGGCCAGTTCGCCGACGGCCCGGACGAACTCGGCGCGCCGTGCGTCGTCGACCAGATAGGCCGCATTGAGCAGCTGCGGGACGCTCCTGCCGGTCAACTGCTCGCTCTGCGGCCGGTGCCGCGTCGCCGCGACGGCGTAGCGCCGCAGTTCCCGGTCGACGGCGTGGGCCCGTGCCAGGGCCCGCTCGCGCTCCTCGCGCTCGGTGCGCCGCCGCTCGCTCACCCGGCGCAGGTACGACCGCCCGTCGGCGGGCCCGTCCCCGGCGGCGCCGGACGCGTGCCCGGTTCCGGGGCCGTGTACCTTCACCGCCCACTCGGTGCGGTTGCGCAGCCGGTCCAGCAGGGTGCGCAGGGACGCGGCCCGGTCGGTGACGGCCCGCACCGCGTTGTGGTCGTCCAGGTAGAGCGTCGCCATCGGCAGCGGGACGACGGGGCCCGCGCTCGCGGCCGTCTCCACGCCCCGGTGGTGGGCGCGGGCGCAGCGCTCCAACTCGTCCGGCCGGTTCAGCCGCTCCGCGAGCGCCTCCTCGCCGAAGGCCGCCGCGGGAACGTCCTGCACGATCAGGTGCAGTGGGCCCGCGGCCAGGACGCGCAGTGGACCGCCGCCGTCATGGCCCGGCGTCACCGACACCGCCTCGTGCGGCGGAGGCGTGTCCGTCACGGCGAACACGCAGGTGACGGTGGGGTGCGGCATGTCCGGCCCGGTCACGGAGGCCCGGTCGGCCGGCAGCGTGCTCATCGGTCCACCTCGGAGGTGTCGGCGTCGGCGTCCTCAAGGGCCTGCAGACGCGCGCGCAGACGCGCGTTCTCCTCGGTGAGCGCGTCACGCGCGGCGCGTGAGGACAGCGCCGGGTCCGTCTCCCACCAGTCGATGCCCGCCTTCTTGGCGGTCTCGACCGAGGCGATGAACAGGCGCAGACGGATGGTGAGCAGTTCGATGTCGAGCAGGTCGATCTTGATGTCGCCCGCGATGACGATGCCCTTGTCCAGGACGCGTTCGAGCAGGTCCGCGAGGCTTCCGGAGGGCGGCCCGGCCGGCTGTACTGCGGTGCCCGCGGGCCAGGTGCCGAGGTCGGTCACGAAGCGCCCCCGCGATGTCCTGTGTACCGGACCGGACTGTCGAGGCGGGCGAGCAACCGCTCCTCCTCTTCCTCGAAGGCCGCTTCGTCGATGGTGCCCTCCTCCAGGGCCCGGTTGAGTGCCGCCAGGCGCGCCTGCACCGCACGCGGATCGCCGGCCTGGCGTTCGGCCTCCTGGAGCAGGTGGTCGGCGACCCAGAGCGTGCCGCGCACCGGGGCGAGCGGCAGCAGCAGGAGCCCGGTCACGAGTCCCACCGTGTCACCGGCCCGCGGTGGCGGACGGCGCGTCGACGAAGCTGTAGCACGGCAGCGGACCGGTCACGCTGAGCGCCAGCCGGTCCCCGACATCGCGCGCCTGCGCGGCCACGGCCTGCCGGAAGCGCTGTTCGTCGGCGGAACGCACCAGGAACGACGTGCTCAGCACCTGCTCGTCGTCGACCGGACCCGGCGCCGTGCGCACGGCGAGCGGAGCCAGGCGGGCGAGCACCTCCCGTGCCGCACCCCGGGCCTCGCGCGCGACACCCTTGGCGAGCGCCTCGCCCAGCCGTACGTTCGCCTCGTAGCCGGGGCGGTGCCGGGTCTGGCGGGCGAGGGTGCGCAGGGCGTCGTCCCGGCGTACGAGGTCGGCGAAGTACCCGTGCACCACGGCACCCTTCACGTTCATCTCGACGCAGCCCCGTACCACGTCGAGCTGTGCCGCCAAGCGGGCTCGGTCGGTGCGCAGTTGCCCGCGCAGCGACTCCGCGCCGGGAGTCAGGACGGCGAACCGCATGGGCAGGACGGGGCCCTGCGCGGCGAGTTCGCCGAGCACCGCCTGATGGGCCATCAGGTCGCGTCGCCGCGCCCGGACGGACTCCGGGGCGTCCGAGACGGCCGCGCAGAGCCCGTCCTCGGTCAGCAGCCGCACCGCCGCGCCGTCCACCCCGGGCGCCCGCGGGGACCGGACGCCCGCGGGGGCGATGCCGTACACGTACAGGGTGCCGAGCGTGCCGGCGGTGGTGAGGGCGGCGGTGGCCGTCACGGTCATTCCTCCTCGGCCTTGCGGCGCCGGGGCCGCGTGCGGTCGTCGTCACTGCGGCGCTTGCGGGCCGGCCGCGGGGCGCGCTCGGTACGGGCCTCGGCCTCGTCGTCGTCCACGTCGTCCTCGGTGTCGTCGTCCGGGGTGAGGAAGTCGCGCACCTTGCCGGTCAGGGAACCGGCGGCACGCTTGGCGCCCGCCTTGCCGACGGCCTTGGAGACCGGCCCGCCGAACAGCTCGGGCACGGTCTTGGAGCGGGGGTCGTTCTCGAGATCCAGGCGGTTGCACGCCTCCGCGAAGCGCAGGTACGTGTCGACGCTGGCGACCACGATGCGCGCGTCGATCTTGATGATCTCGATCCCGACCAGCGAGACGCGCACGAAGACGTCGATCACCATGCCGCGGTCGAGAATCAGCTCCAGCACGTCGTAGAGCGTTCCGGCGCGAGGCGAACAGACGATCTCGTCGCTGTAGACGGTCATGCGGCGGTCCTTCCGGTCAGCGGTTGCGGCGGTCCGGTCACTGGTCCTGGGCGCCGCGCCGGAAGCGCGCGATCCGGCGGTACTGCACCAGTTCGCCCGACGAGTCCAGTTCCACCTGATACGTCGCGAGCAGGCTGGTGGTGTCGGGGATGCGGGCCAGTTCGAGCACGTCGACGTCGACGACCCAGCCGTCGTCCTCGCCCGGGCACACCGCGGACACCCCTTCGAGGCGGTGGCTGATCAGCTCCGTCAGTGCCTCCGCGGCGCGCCGGGCCGCCTCCCCGGCCCCGCCCACGGTGCGCCGGCGCTTGGTGGACGGGGCCGAGCCCCTGCGTCGCTCGCCGGCTCCGGGTTCGGTCATGCAGCCCACTCTCGCCGCCATCGCCGGTGGGCGCGTCCGCAGCTAGGCCGTTCGGGCCGCGCCTGCGGGCGCGAGCCGTTCAACAAGCTCACACCCGTTCTCTCTGCACATGACACGCGCAGGTCAGTCGGCATCGGAAGAACAGAGGCGCAGGACCGCACGACACCGCTCAGCGCCCCGCCCCGCCTCGCCGAACCGGCCCGTGACCAGGAGAGAGCCATGACCGGCGTACTGACCGTCGACCGCCCCGCGCAGCCCACGGCCCCCACCCGCTACACCGTCGCCCTCGCCCGGAACGAGGAGGACGTGCGGGCCGCCCAGCGGCTGCGGCACGACGTCTTCGCCGGGGAGATGGGCGCCCTGCTGGCCGGCCCGCAGCCGGGCCTCGACGCCGACGCGTTCGACGCGTACTGCGACCACCTGCTCGTCCGGGAGGAGACGACCGGCCAGGTCGTCGGCACCTACCGGCTGCTGCCGCCCGAACGCGCCGCGGTCGCCGGGCGGCTGTACTCCGAGGGCGAGTTCGACCTCACCCCCCTCGACGGGATCCGGCCGCAGCTCGTCGAGGTCGGCCGCTCCTGCGTGCACCCCGACCACCGCGACGGGGCGGTCATCAGCCTCATCTGGGCCGGCATCGCCCGCTACATGGTCGACCGCGGCCACGAATGGCTCGCCGGCTGCTGCTCCGTCCCGCTCGCCGACGGCGGCACCCTCGCGTCCGCCACCTGGGACCGGGTGCGCGACAAGCACCTCTCCCCGGAGGAGTTCCGGGTGCGGCCGCTGCTGCCGTGGACGCCGGGTCCCGCGCCCGCCGCCCGCGTGAAACTGCCCGCCCTGCTGCGCGGCTACCTCCGGCTGGGCGCCTGGGTGTGCGGCGAACCGGCCCACGACCCGGACTTCGGCGTCGCCGACCTGTACGTGCTGCTGCCGATGAGCCGCGTCAACGCCCGCTACCTGCGCCACTTCCTCTCCCTCGTACCGGCCTGATGAGCGCCTGGCTGCCCACCGCGCCGTGCACGCCGCAGACCTGCGTCGAGGCGCCGGCCGCCGTGCGGGCACGGACCGTGCCGCGGGCCGTGCTGCGGCTCACCGCGGTCCTCCTGCTCCTCATCGCGGGGATCGCGCTGACGCCCTTCGGCGGGCGGATACCGGCGTCACTGGTCCGGCGGTGGTGCCGGTGGATCGTGCGGGCCGCCGGCGTCCGGGTCCGCATCACCGGCGCCGCCGCCCCCACCGGCGGACTGCTGCTGGTGGCCAACCACATCTCCTGGCTGGACATCCCGCTGCTCGCCGCCGTACGGCCCGCCCGGATGCTGGCCAAGACCGAGGTGCGGCGCTGGCCCGTCGCCGGTGCGCTGGCCGCCCGCGGCGGGACCCTGTTCATCGACCGGGACCGGCTGCGGGCCCTGCCCGACACGGTCGCCCGGATCGCCGGGGCCCTGCGCGAGGGCGCCGCGGTCGCGGCCTTCCCCGAGGGCAGCACCTGGTGCGGCCGCGCGCAGGGCACCTTCCGGAGGGCCGTCTTCCAGGCAGCCCTGGACGCCGGGGTGCCGGTCCAGCCGGTGCGGATCGGCTACCGGCTCAGCGGCGGAGCGGCCACCACGGCCCCCGCGTACGTCGGCGAGGACACGCTGCTCGCCTCCCTGTGGCGGGTGGCGACGGCCCGCGGTCTGACCGCGGAGGTCGAGGTACGGGGGCCCCTCCCGCCGGGCGGCAGCCCCGACCGCCGCGCCCTCGCCCGCGCGGCACAGCCACCGGAGACGACGGCGCCGGCCTGGACGCACACGGTGCTGGTGGCGTAGACGCGTCCCGACCGGGCGGTGCCCCGGCATTGGACGCGGCACGTCCCGCCCTCGGCTGTGGGCCGGGTCCGGCCCTTCATCTGTGGGCCGGGTCCGGCGGCTCGGCATGTCGCGGACGACGCGGCCACAGGACCCGAGGCGCGGGCCCGGTCGCCGAACGGAGTGCCCGCGCGGTCGGCGGCATCGGTCGCCGGGGGCGGGACGCCGACAGCGGCGGCGTGCGGGTGTGCGCGCCGTGTCCGCTGGGTTCGGGCGCTTGCAGCGGCGGTCGCGTGCGCTTGCCGGCCGCTGTGTCCGCCGGGGCCGGACGCCCGCCGCGGCGGCTGCGAGCGCGTACCGGCGCCCTGTCTACGACACCCCGCGCCCGCCCGCACCGGACGTGTCTCGGCGGCTCCCGGAGAGCGTGCGCGCCAGGTAAGGGGCCGTCCGGCTCTCCGGCGACCGGGCCACCTCCCCGGGCGGTCCCGCCGCCACGATGCGGCCGCCCGCGTCACCTCCGCCGGGGCCGAGGTCGATCACCCAGTCCGCGCGCGCGACGACGGACATGTCGTGCTCGACGACGACCACGGTGTGCCCGGCGTCGACGAGGCCGTGCAACTGGCGCATCAGGACGTCCACGTCGGCCGGGTGGAGGCCGGTCGTGGGTTCGTCGAGGAGGTAGAGCGTGGGGCCGCGCCGGCCGCGCTGCAGTTCGCTCGCCAGCTTGATGCGCTGGGCCTCGCCGCCGGAGAGCTCGGTCGCGGGCTGGCCCAGGCGCAGGTAGCCCAGGCCGACGTCGAGCAGGGAGGCCAGACTGCGGGCCACGGCCGGGGTGTCCGCGAAGAACTCCGCCGCGCTCTCCACCGTCAGATCCAGCACCTGCGCGATGTTCCGCCCCCGGTACGCCACTTCCAGCGTCCCGGGGTTGTAGCGGGCCCCGCCGCAGTCCGGGCACGCCGCGTACGTGCTGGGCAGGAACAGCAGCTCCACGCTGACGAACCCCTCGCCCTGGCAGGTCTCGCAGCGCCCGCCCGCCACGTTGAAGGAGAACCGCCCGACGCCGAAGCCGCGTGCGCGGGCCCCGTCGGTGGCCGCGAACACCTTGCGTACGACGTCGAAGAGGCCCGTGTAGGTGGCGAGGTTCGAGCGCGGGGTGCGCCCGATCGGCTTCTGGTCGACCGAGACCAGCCGGCCCACGCCGGGCGAGTCCTGCGTGATCTCGCCGATGAGCGTGGACTTGCCGGAGCCGGACACGCCGGTCACCGCGGTGAACACGCCGAGAGGGAACTCCGCTGTCACGCCGCGCAGGTTGTGCCGCGTGACCGGGCCGGTCTTCAGCCACCCGGTCGCCTCGCGCACGTCCCTCACCGGGGCGGGGGAGTGGCCGAACAGGTAGCGGGCCGTCGCCGACTCCTCGACACCCGCCAGCTCGGCCACCGGGCCGCTGTGCAGCACCCGCCCGCCGTGCTCGCCCGCTGCCGGACCCACGTCCACCAGCCAGTCGGCCCCGCGCATGACGTCGAGGTGGTGCTCCACCACGAACACCGAGTTCCCGGACGTCTTCAGCCGCTCCAGCACCGTGAGCAGCGCCTCGGTGTCCGCCGGGTGCAGTCCGGCCGACGGCTCGTCGAGGACGTAGACGACCCCGAACAGCCCGGAGCGCAGCTGCGTGGCGAGGCGCAGGCGCTGCAGCTCGCCGGGGGAGAGGGTGGGCGTGGACCGGTCGAGACTGAGGTAGCCGAGGCCCAGCTCGACGACCGGCGCGATCCGGGACCGCAGGTCGTCGGTGAGGACCCGGGCGGCCTCCGACGTGCCGTCGAGCCGTGCGGCCAGCTCCATCAGCGGCAGTGCCGCCAGCTCGGCGATGGTCCGGCCGCCGAACGTGACCGCCAGGGCCTCGGGGCGCAGCCGGCTGCCGCCGCACGCCGGGCAGGGCGCACCGGTGAGGAACCGCTCGGCCTTGGCCCGCAGGGCCGGGCTCTTGGAGTCCGAGAACGTCTTCATCACGTACCGGTGGGCGCTCATGTAGGTGCCCTGGTACGGCCGCTGGATCCGGTCGGCGTCCCGCACGGGGTGCACCGTGACCACCGGCTGCTCGTCCGTGAACAGGATCCACTCCCGCTCGCCGGCGGGCAGTTCCCGCCAGGGCCGGTCCACGTCGTGGCCGAGCGCGTCGAGAATGTCCCGGAGGTTCTTGCCCTGCCAGGCGCCCGGCCACGCGGCGATCGCCCCGTCGCGGATCGACAGCGAGGGGTCGGGGACCAGCAGCTCCTCGCTCGTACGGTGCACCCGCCCGAGCCCGTGGCACTCCGGGCAGGCCCCCGCCGCCGTGTTGGGCGAGAAGGCGTCGGAGTCGAGCCGCTCGGCGCCGGGCGGGTAGGTACCGGCCCGGGAGAACAGCATCCGCAGGGAGTTGGAGAGGTTGGTGACCGTGCCGACGGAGGAGCGCGAGGTGGGGGCGGCGCGGCGCTGCTGGAGCGACACGGCGGGCGGCAGACCGGTGATCTCCCCGACCTTCGGCGCGCCGACCTGGTGGATCAGCCGGCGCGCGTACGGCGCGACCGACTCGAAGTAGCGCCGCTGCGCCTCCGCGTAGATCGTGCCGAACGCCAGCGACGACTTGCCCGAGCCGGACACGCCGGTGAACACGGCCAGCACGTCCCGGGGGATGTCGACGTCGACGCCCCGGAGGTTGTGCTCACGGGCTCCGCGGACACGGACGAACGGGTCATGGGGGTCGCGGTCGTGCATGGGAGACGACTCTAACCGGATCTAACCGGAGGTGATCGAGGCCAGCCGCCGGTAGGAGTCCAGCAGGGCCTCACGGTCGTACGTGCTGGTCGTGACCAGCACCTCCTGGGCGCCCGTCTCCTTCACCACCGTCTCCAGTTCGTGCGCCACCTGCTCCTCGGTCCCGGCGATGTGACCGGTCAGGCCCGACTCGTAGAAATCCCGCTCCTTGCCGGTCATCGTGAGGGCTTCCACGCGCCCGGCGGGCGGCAGCGGCGGGAAGGTGCCGTGGGTGCGGGAGTGGGCCATCGACCAGGCCTCGGGGATCAGCAGCCGCCGGGCCTCTTCGGGGGTGCCGGCCACGGCGATCGTGCCCGAGATGACGACGTAGGGCTCCGGTGCCCAGACGGAGGGGCGGAAATGGTCGCGGTAGTGGTCGATGCCGCGCCGCATCTTCTCCCGGTTCCTGAGGTCGCCGATGACCATGGGCAGCCCCGCGCGGGCGGCGATGCCGGCGCCCTCGCCCATGGCCAGGACGAACGGCGGCACGGTCAGGCCCTCGGCGGGGCGGGCGTGCACCCCGGTGGGGGAGGTGCCCCGGAACCAGCCGAGCAGCTCCGCGAGCTGGGCCTCGAAGTCCTCGGCGTCGCCCTTGTCGCGGCCCAAGGCCCGGCGCACCCCGTCCGTGAAGCCGACGGACCGGCCGAGACCCATGTCGATCCGCCCGGGGAACAGTGACTCCAGCACCCCGAACTGCTCGGCCACGACCAGCGGCCGGTGGTTGGGCAGCATCACCCCGCCGGTACCGACCCGGATCGTCCGGGTGGCGCCCGCCACGGCGGCGGCCAGCACGGTCGGCGCGGAACCGGCCACCCCGGGCACGCCGTGGTGCTCGGAGACCCAGACCCGGTGGTAGCCGAGCCGCTCCAGCTCCCGCGCCAGCCGCACGGTGTCGCGCAGCGCCTCGGGGTGGGTGTGCCCCTCGCGGGTGCGGGAGCGGTCGAGGACGGACAGGCGCACGGGATCCATACCGGGTTCTACGCCGGACGGGGCCGCCGGTATTCCGCCGCCGCCGCGGCGGGACCGCCGGCGGAAAACCGCGTGACCGCGTCCCCGCACGTCAGGACAATGTCCCGGTACCCAGAAGCGAAAGGCGGCCGACCGTGACCGTCCCCAACATCCTGCTCTCCGGCATCGTCGGATCGACCGCCTACGGTCTCGCCCGCCCGGGCTCGGACATCGACCGCCTCGGCCTGTTCGCCGCGCCCACCGAGGAACTGCACGGTCTGCGCCGGCCGAAGGAGTCGCACGTCAGCACGGCGCCGGACCGCACCCTGCACGAAGCCGCCAAGTGGTGCCGGCTGGCCCTCGGCGGCAACCCGACCGCGATGGAGCTGGTGTGGCTCCCCGACGACCTGTACGAGGTGCGCACCCCGCTCGGCGACGAGCTCATCGGCATCCGTACGGCGTTCCTGAGCGCCAAGCGGGTCAGGGACGCCTATCTCGGCTACGCCACCCAGCAGTTCCGGCGGCTGGAGACGCGCGGCGATGGTTCGTTCTCCGCCGACACCCGCAAGCGCACCGCGAAACACGCGCGCCATCTGAAGCGGCTGTGCGGGCAGGGCCTGGAGCTGTACACCACGGGACGGCTGACGATCCGCGTCGAGAACCCGGAGGAGTACCACGCCTTCGGCGAGCGCGTCGCCGCCGACCCGTCGGAGGCCCTGCCCCTGCTCAGGCATTACGAGGAGGCCTTCGACGCGGGGCCCACGGCGCTGCCGGACGAGCCCGACGAGGCGCCGGTGGAAGCCTGGCTGCGCCGGGTCCGCGCGCACTTCCTCGCCGAGGCGGCGCACTCAGCCGTCGGGGCGTAGCAGCCCGCGCTCGTAGGCCTTGACCAGGTTCTGCGGGACGAGGTGACGCACGCCGTCGACGGTGACGGGGACCAGGGTCGGCGTGGCCGCCTTCCACTGGGCGCGGCGGTGACGGGTGTTGCTGCGGGACATCTTCCGCTTCGGGACAGCCATGGACTCCTCCTCGGTGGGGCGGGCACCGAGGACGCTACATGAAAATGGATCCCATTAACAATGCGCGTCCCCGGTGCCCTGCCGCAATCGCCCCCGAGGAGCGTGTCAGTCGTCCGCGCCCACGAGCATCCGCACCTCGAACTCCTCGTGGGCGGAGGCCTCTTCGGCCGGTCCCTTGTCCAGCACCGTGCCGAGCCAGCCCAGGAGGAAGCCCGCCGGGATGGAGACGATGCCGGGGTTCTGGAGCGGGAACCAGGCGAAGTCGGCCCCGGGGTAGAACGAGCCCGGGGCCGAGGAGACGACCGGGGAGAAGGTGGCCAGCAGGACGGAGCACAGCAGGCCGCCGTAGAGGCTGAGCAGGGCGCCCTTCGCGCTGAAGCGCCGCCAGAAGAGGGTGTAGATGATCGTCGGGAGGATCGCGGACGCCGCGATGGCGAAGGCCAGGAAGGCGAGCGTCGCGGTGTTCGCGCCCCAGGCGATCAGGGCCAGCAGGATGCCGAGCACCCCGATGACCGCCCCGGACAGCCGGGCGACGGTCAGCTCCTCCGTCTCGGTCGCCCGGCCCTTGCGGATCACCTCGCTGTACAGGTCGTGCGCCAGAGAGGAGGCCGCGGCCAGGGTGAGGCCGACCGCCACGGCCAGCAGCGTCAGGTACGCCAGGCAGGTCAGCAGCGCGGTCAGGACACTGCCGCCCAGCTCGTGGGCGAGCAGCAGCACGGAGGCGTTGCCGGTGCGGTCCGTGCTCTCGATGGTGTCCCGGCCGAGCAGCGCGGTGGCGCCGAGCCCCATGATGCCGGCCCCGAAGCAGACGGCGCCGACCAGGCCGACGGCCCACAGCACGGAGGAGCGCAGCACGCCGCTGTTGCGCGGGGTGAGCAGCCGCATCAGCACGTGCGGCAGGGCGGCGAGGCCGAGCACGATGGCCAGTTCGAGGCTGAGGAAGTCCAGCTTGTTGCTGACGGTGCCGCCGTAGCGCAGCCCCGGTTCGAGGAAGCTCAGGCCCGAACCGCTGCGTTCGGACGCCCTCTCCAGCAGCGCGTTGGGGTTCCAGTCGAAGTGGTGCAGCACCCAGCCCGCCGTGAACAGCACGCCCACCACCAGCATCACGGCCTTGATGATCTGGATGACCGTCGCGCCCGGCATGCCGCCGAGGGAGGCGTACAGGATCACGAAGACGCCGATCACGACCACGCACAGCGTGCGGGTGGTCCCGCTCGGCACGCCGGTGAACTGGGTCAGCAGGGCCACACTGCCCACGAGTTGGGCCACCAGGTAGAGCGTCGCGATGGCCAGGATGCAGACCGCCAGCGCGACCCGCACCGGCCGCTGCTGCCGCGGCAGGCGCAGCGCCACCGTGTCGCCGAGCGTGAACCTGCCCGTGCGGTGCAGGGGTTCGGCGATCAGCAGCAGCACCATCATCCAGGCGACCGTGGTGCCGCCGAGGTACATCAGCCCGTCGTACCCGGTCAGGGCGACCAGCCCGGTGCTGCCCAGCAGGGTGGCGGCGGACAGGTAGTCGCCGCACATGGCCAGGCCGTTGCGCAGCGGCGACATGGCCCGGTTGCCGAGGTAGAACTCGCCGATCTCGTCCCGCTGAGGAGCCGTCAGCAGCGCCATGAACAGGGTGATCACGACCACGGTCAGGAACAGGACGAACGTCAGCTGCAGGCTGCTGTCGTCGATGGCGGCGGCGGTCACCACGTGCGGAACCCCCTCGTTCCGTGCCGGAGCGGCTGCCCGGCCCCCTGCGGGGGTGCCGTCGTACGGGCGCGGCGGCTCTCCGTCTCGTGCAGCCGGGACCTCAGGCCGCGGGCGAGCGGATCGACCCGGGTGCGCATGTGCCGGACATGGCACCACGCGGTCAGGCCCATGATGACGAACTGTCCGAGTCCGAGGGTGAGTCCGACGGTGAGGCGGCCGAACAGCGGCTGGTTCATCACCGCGGGAACGAAACTCGACAGCAGTACATACAGCAGGAATCCACCGACGGACAGGACCGTCGCGCGGATGCCGAAACGGCGCTGAGCGCGACGCAGAGAGTGGAATTCGGGATGGTCGGATATACGAGACGGCGGAGTTTGTCCGATGTGCGGAAGCGGAAATGTGGGAGTGTCTTCCCGCCTCGGTGAATATTCGGGCACAGGCGCACCTTCTTCGCTGCATCGTGCCCCGCACTCGACCCCGTCGGGTCAGTGGACGCGTCCGGTTTTCGGGCAGGGGGAAGGGACGCCGGACGCGCGGTGGGGTGCGGGCTTCGTGGGGGGTTCGTGAATCCGGAAAACCCACGGTTCGGATTCACGCGGACGGCCTCGGGGTTCTGTGTGGAGATCCCCGACCAGCCTCGGCCGCGGGTGGTGGCGAGGCTGAGAGCGGAGTATGTCAGTGCTGTCCTTGAGCCATCAACTGTGCGGGTGAATCGACCGGCGTACATGGCTTGTTCACGCGGGCTGTCTCAATCGCGCTTAGGGTGGGCGGTGTGAGTGACGACCGCAGCAAGGCCCCGCTGGCCGTGTTCGACCTGGACAACACCCTCGCCGACACCACGCACCGGCAGAAGTTCCTGGAACGCAGGCCGAAGGACTGGGACGGGTTCTTCTCTGCCGCGCCCCAGGACCCGCCGGTCCCGGAGGGCATCGCGCTGGTCCGGGAGAGCGCGCGGGAGTGCGAGATCGTCTACCTCACCGGGCGGCCCGAGCGCTGCCGTCGCGACACGCTGGACTGGCTCGCCGCCCAGGGCTTGCCCGAAGGGCGCGTGCACATGCGGCGGGACGGCGATCGCCGGCCCGCCCGGTTCACCAAGCTGGAGATCCTGCGGCGGCTCGCCCGCACGCGCGAGATCCGCGTCCTCGTGGACGACGACGAACTGGTCTGCGCCGACGCCCGGCGCGCGGGATTCACCGTCGTACGGGCCGACTGGGTGACCCGGTCCGCCGAGATGAAGGCGGCGCAGGAGCGCGAAGGGCGGACCTGAGCACTACTCCGACTCGTCGAGGCGGAAGCCCACCTTGAGGCCCACCTGCCAGTGCGCGATCTGCCCGTCCTCCAGCTGGCCGCGCACCTGCGTCACCTCGAACCAGTCCAGGTTGCGCAGCGTCTGCGAAGCCCGGCCGATGCCGTTGCGGATGGCCTGGTCGACGCCGTCCGGTGAGGTGCCGACGATCTCCGTGACCCGGTAGGTGTGGTTCGACATACCGCTGCTCCTCTTCCCATGACGTTCCTGTGACGGGAGTGCCACGCGTCATTCCACCGTGCCCCAAGCGGCGGCGAAGCGCGAGACGTCGTCTCCCGCCATCGCCGCCGCCCCCGGGTTCCCCGGTGTCAGCGCGCCACGCTCAGCGACAGCGCGAACCGGCCCGCACTGTCCGTCCACCAGTGGGCCAGCTCCAGCCCCGCCGCGGACAGTTCCGCGCGCACGCCCTCCTGCCGGAACTTCGCCGACACCTCGGTCCGCATCTCCTCACCCGCAGTGAAGTCGACGGCGAGGTCGAGCGCCGGCACCTTCACCGTCTGCGCCGTACGGGAGCGCAGCCGCATCTCGATCCACTCGTGCCCGGCGTCCCACAGCGCCACATGGTCGAACGCGTCAGGGTCGAAGTCGGCGCCCAGCTCGCGGTTGATCACGGTCAGGACGTTCTTGTTGAACGCGGCCGTCACCCCGGCCCCGTCGTCGTACGCCCGGACCAGCACCTCCTCGTCCTTGACCAGGTCCGTCCCCAGCAGCAGGGCGTCGCCCGGGGTGAGCAGGGCCCGCACGGAGGCCAGGAACGCGGCGCGTTCGTCGGGCAGCAGGTTGCCGATCGTGCCGCCGAGGAACGCCACCAGCCGGGGCCCCGGCGTGTCCGGCAGGGTCAGTTCCGCGGTGAAGTCGGCGATCAGCGCGTGCACGTCCAGCCCGGGCCGCTCGGCGGCGAGCGCCTCACCGGCCTGGGCGAGGGCACTCCCGCTGACGTCGACCGGGACGTAGGTGTGCAGATCGGTGAGGGCGTCCATCAGGTGCCGGGTCTTCTCCGAGGAGCCGGAGCCGAGCTCGACCAGGGTCCGGGCCCGGGTCGCCGCGGCGATGTCGCCCGCGCGCGCGAGGAGGATCTCCCGCTCCGCGCGCGTCGGGTAGTACTCGGGCAGTTCCGTGATCTTCTCGAACAGGTCGCTGCCGTGCGCGTCGTAGAACCACTTCGGCGGCAGGGTCTTGGGGCGGCCGGTCAGACCCCGGTGGACGTCGGCGCGCAGCGCGGCGTCCGTGGCGTCCTCGGGCAGGGTGCGGGTGAGGTGGAACGGGCTCACGTACGGGGCTCCTTCGGCGATGGGGAGGGCACGGAGGCGTCGGCCGGCTCCTTCAGCGGCGTGAGCAGCACCTCGGTGCGGCTCGCCGTGAGCAGGGTCCGGTCGGGGACCTCCTGCCAGTGCGGATCGTCGTCGTAGGGCTCGGAGGCCACGACGGTGCCGCCGCCGGGCCGGGTGAGGTACCACAGGGCGTCGCCCCAGGCGGTCGCGGTGATGGTGTCGCCGTTGGTGAGGAGGAGGTTCAGCCGGGAACCGGGGGCCGCGGCGGCGACCTCCAGGACCGTGTCGGCCATCGCCTGGCCCTCCTCGTCGCCGCTGCGCAGCCGCGCCAGCACCAGCGCCCAGACGAGCGCCGAGTCGTTGCGGGCCTCCAGGGACAGCAGGTCCTCGTGCGGCAGCGTCCGGGACAGCGCGGCGAGCGAGCCGGGCCAGCCCCTGACCGCCCCGTTGTGGCTGAACAGCCAGGTCCCCGCGGCGAACGGGGCCGCGGCGGCCTCCGCGTCCGCGCCCGACAGGGTCGCGTCCCGCACCGCGGCGAGCAGCGCGGTGGACCGTACGACCCGGGCGAGGTCGGCGAGCGACAGGTCCGCCCAGATGGGGCCGGCCCGGCGGTAGCGGGCCGGCACCGGGTCGCCCTCCGCGTACCAGCCGACGCCGAAACCGTCGGCGTTGACCGTCCCGTACTTCTGGTGCCGGGGCGCCCACGACTGCCGGTACAGCCCGTGCGGGGGCTCCACGAGGAGCCGGCCCAGCGGTTCCCCGGGCCCCACGTACGCCACGTGCCGGCACATCAGACGTCCTCCGAACGGGCCGTGCGGAAGCCGGCGAAGATCTGCCGCCGGATCGGGTAGTCCCAGTTGCGGAAGGTGCCCCGGCAGGCCACCGCGTCCACCGCGAACGAACCGCCGCGCAGCACCTTGTGGTCGGGCCCGAAGAAGACCTCCGAGTACTCCTTGTACGGGAACGCCTTGAACCCCGGGTACGGCAGGAAGTCGCTCGCCGTCCACTCCCACACGTCACCGATCAACTGCCGTACGCCGAGCGGTGACTCGCCCGCCGGGTAACTCCCAGCCGGTGCCGGACGCAGGTGCCGCTGGCCGAGGTTGGCGTGCTCGGGCCCCGGGTCGGCGTCGCCCCACGGGTAGCGCATCGAGCGGTCACCGGCCGGGTCGTGCCGGGCCGCCTTCTCCCACTCCGCCTCGGTGGGCAGCCGGCGTCCGGCCCAGCGGGCGTAGGCGTCGGCCTCGTACCAGCACACGTGCAGCACCGGCTCGTCCGGCGGGACGACCTCGGTCACGCCGAACCGGCGCCTGAGGAACTGCTGTCCGTCGCGCCGCCAGAACAGCGGGGCGTCGATGCCGTGCCTGCGGATGTGCGCCCAGCCCTCGGGCGCCCACCAGCGCGGGTCGTCGTAGCCGCCGTCCTCGATGAACGCGCGGTAGGCGCCGTTCGTCACCGGGGTGGTGTCGATGAAGAAGGGCGCCACCTCCCGCCGGTGCGCGGGACGTTCGTTGTCCAGGGCCCACGGCTCGCCGGAGGTGCCCATGGTGAACGGCCCGCCGGGGACGAGGACTTCGGCCGGGCCGGTGAACAGCGGCACCGGTTCCGGGTCCGGGGCGGTCAGTGCCTGGGGCCCCTTGCGCAGCTGATGGGTGATCAGCATGGTCTCGTCGTGCTGCTGTTCGTGCTGTGCGATCATCCCGAAGGCGAACCCGGCCTCCGTCAGCCGCGTCCCGTGCAACGCGTGCCGCTCCAGCACGTCCAGGGCCCGGGCGCGCACATCGGCCGCGTACGTCCGGGCCTCGGCCGGCGACAGCAGGGGCAGCTTCGGCCGCTCGGCGCGCGGGTGCTCGAAGGCGTCGTAGAGGCCGTCTATCTCCGGACGTATCGCCTCGTGCCCGGCGACTGCCCGCAGCAGCCACTGCTCCTCCTGGTTGCCGATGTGCGCGAGGTCCCACACCAGCGGCGACATCAGCGGCGAGTGCTGTGCGGTCAGGTCGGGATCCTCCACGCAGCTCGTCAGCAGCGTGGTGCGGTCGCGGGCGACGACGAGTGAGGCGACCGCCCGCTCACGGAGCACCTCGGGGTCGACGGCCCCGGCGTCGACGGCGGGGTCGGTGTCGGTCATGGGCGGAAGTCCTTCCCGTGGGCGCGACCGTCCGTGCCGCGCTGTCGGTCGAGCTGGTCGTCGGCCGGGCAGCGGCCCAGGACGACGTAGCGGTCCAGATGGGCCGTGACGGCCTCGATGACCTCGGGGGTGGCGCCGAGCCGGGGCAGGGCGTCCAGGGCGGTCGTGAAGCACGTGACGGCCACCTCGCGCAGTTCCGCGTCGGCCAGTCCGCCGCGGGCCGCGTCGAGCCACAGCGGGTTGTGCGGCGCGGGCAGCCCCAGCGTCCGTTCGGCCAGCGGCTTCACGGCCCGGTAGGCGGTCTCGGTGGCCTCCTGGTCGTCGAACAGCGCCGCCGTCACGGCGAGCGGCACGATCCAGCCGTCGTCCCCGGGCTGCGCGTCGATCATGCGCAGTTCGAGATGGCCGCGCGGCCTGACCGGCGGGAACAGCGTCGTGACGTGGTAGTCGAGATCCTCCCGGGTGGGCGGCCGGGGCGCGCCCGTGCGGATCCAGTCCCGGAAGGTGAGCCCCTCGGGGACGTCCCAGGGCCCGCCGTCCCGCCGTACGCACATCACGGGGGAGTCCAGCACGTGCCGGGCCCAGGCGCCGCGCGGGTCGGTGTCCAGCCGGGGACCGCCCGCCCGTCCGGCGCCGATCCGGGTCCACATCAGCTGCCGGGTGGACAGCCAGCCGGTCGGACGGTGCCCGGCGAGGGGCGAGTTGGCGAACGCGGCCACCAGGACCGCGCCGAGATGGTGGGCCAGCCACCAGCGCCGCACCAGGCCGAGCGGCCCGGGCTCCTCGTGACCGGCGTCCAGGCACACCTGCACGGAGGCGGAGGAGCACATCATGGAGCGGCCGGCGGGGCCCGTGCGGTCCAGGCACGCCTCCATGGCGTCGTAACGCGGTTCGCGCAGGAACCTGCGGGGTTCGTGCCAGGGATCGTGGCCGAGGCCGACGAGGGCGAGGCCGTCGTCGCGCAGAACCGCGCGGACGGCGTCGAGGTCGGCGGAGACGGTGCTGACGCACTCCATCAGCGAGGCGGCGGGGGGCGAGCTCAGCTCCAGCTGGCCGCCGGGTTCCACGGTGAGCGCCGACCTCAAGGGCACGGTGCGCAGTGCGGCGTAGGCCGCTTCGAGTCGTTCGGGTGTGACGGGGAGCTGCGGTGCGCGCAACTCGTGGACGAGCCATTCCACCTCGACACCGAGGCGGCGTGGAGGGCCGGTCTTGAAGCAGATGCCGCGGACCAGAGCCTCGACCTCGGCTTCGGACAATGACGTGCGTGGCCGGGTACAGCCACTTACCGAATCGGACATGTCGGGATCCTCCTGAGATTCCACCATGCCACCGGTCCGGGCTCTTCGGCGGCCCGGGCCGGGATCACTCGTCCCACCCAAGACGCTCCTGTCGCTCGGCACAAGGGGGCGAACCGGGGCGTTCCCGGTCGGTCATACGGGCCGGCCCCGAGTTTCCAAGGACTTTCCCGGGCGTTCTCCGGCGGCGAAAACTCTGTTGCCCCGAAGATCCGGCATCACCCACCATGCCTGCGTGAGCACGACAAGAAGGGCTGCGGGGCACGCGCTCACGGCGACTACGGGGGTGGCGCCGTGAGTGCGCGCCTGCGCGGTATCGCGCAGCAGACCGAGCAGATCGTCGCCGCCGGGCATTACCGCGCGCCGGACGGGCGCGGCGTCTCGATCGCGGCGGAGCTGCGTGCGGCGCGCGAGGGCACGCGGCTGTACGGGCCGGATCCGGTGCCGGTGTCCGCCGATCGGGTGACCGGGGCGCGGAAGACGCTGGTGGAGGTCACGAACGAGAGCAGCCTGGCGGCCGCCCGCAGGCTCGGCGGGCCGGTGGCCGTGCTGAACTTCGCCTCGGCCAGGAATCCGGGCGGCGGCTATCTGAACGGCGCCCAGGCCCAGGAAGAGGCCCTGTGCCGGGCCTCCGCGCTGTACACGTGCCTCCTGGAGGCCCGCGGCTTCTACGACCACCACCGGGCCCACCGCGACCCGTTCTACACGGACCGTGTCATCCACTCACCGGCCGTGCCCGTCTTCCGCGACGACCGGGGCGCCCTGCTGGCCGAGCCGTACACGGCCGGCTTCCTGACCTCGCCCGCGCCCAACGCGGGCGTGGTGCTGCGCACGGCGCCCGAACGGGCTCCCGAACTGCCGCGGGCCCTCGCGGTCCGGGCCGAGCGGGTCCTGGAGACGGCCGCGGCCCACGGCTACCGCCGGCTCGTCCTGGGCGCCTGGGGCTGCGGGGTCTTCCGCAACGACCCCGCGCAGGTGGCGCAGGCCTTCCGGGCGTTGCTGGGGCCGGGTGGCCGGTTCGCCGGGGCCTTCGAGCACGTGACGTTCGGGATCCTGGACCGGACACGGGACCGTGCGGTGCTCGGCGCCTTCGAGAAGACCTTCAGCTCCAGCCGTAGCGCTCCTGCAGGCGGCGTCTGACCAGGTTGAACCGCATGCGGTCCAGGGCGCAGGCCTCCCGGCGCATGCCCTGCTCGTGCAGGCGCAGCACCCGGTCCACGTCGACCCACGAGTCCCGGCCCGTCCGGTCCCACGGCCCGGCGCCGATCGGCACCCACTCGCGGTCACCGTCGTGCCGCTTGCTGGACAGCTGAACGGCGAGGAAGGTGCCGCCCGGCTCGCGGGCCACCACCAGCACCGGGCGGTCCTTGCCGCGGCCGTCGTTCTCCTCGTAGGGGACCCACGTCCAGACGATCTCCCCGGGGTCCGGGTCGCCGTCGTGGGCGGGGGAGTACTCCGTGCGGACCCGGCCCACCTCGCGCGGGTCGGCCTGCACGGTGGCGGAGGGGCCGTGACGGCCGGGGACGTTCTCGTCGGCAAACGTGCTCACGGGGGCACCTTAGAGGCCGCCCCCGTGAGCACGCCGCCCGGGTCACCTGTCGTCCACCGGCACCTTCTGGACCTGACCGTTGAGGGCGGAGGCGTCCTGCGGGGTCTGCCCGTTCCGGTCCATCGACGCGAGCAGCTGACGGGCGAGGCCCAGCCCCGTCCCGCCCATGGTCAGCGCCTTGGCGAACAGGTCGGCCATACCGTCGGCGCCGTTGAGCAGCACCATGTTGTCGACGTTGCCGAAGGCCGACGCGCCGGCCTTCACGATCTCCGGCCAGTTCTCGGCGAGTTGCTGCGCGACGACGGCCTCCTGGTTCTCGGCCAGGGCGGCTGCACGGGCCTTGATGGCCTCCGCGTCCGCGAGGCCCTTCGCCTTGGCCGCCTCGGCCTCGGCCAGACCCCTGGCCCGCGCCGCTGCCGCCTCGGCCTCACCGGTGGCCCGGGTGGCCTGCGCGGCCGCCTCGCCCCGCGCCTTGGTCGCCTCGGCCTCGGCGCCCGCGGCCGCTTTGACCCGGGTCGCCTCGGCCGCCGCCGCGAGTTCCGTCTCCTGGGCCTGCGCCTGGGCCGACGAGATCCGCGCGTCGCGGTCGGCCTCGGCCAGGGTGCGCGTCTCGTAGGCCGCCGCGTCGGCGGGTTTGCGGACGTCCGCCTGGAGTTGCTGCTCGCGCCGGTGTGCCTCCAGCTCGGCCACCCGCGTCTCCTGGACGACGACCTCCTGCCGGGCGCCGGCCTCGGCGAGCGGTCCCGCCTGCCGGGCCTTGGCGGCCGCCTTGTCGCGCTCCGCCTGGTAGCCGGCCTGGAGGATCTCGCTGTCCCGGGTGGCCTCCGCCATCCGGGCGAACGACTGCTGCTCGGCCTCGGTGGCCAGCCGGTTGGCCTCGGCCTGCGCGATGCGCGCGTCGCGCTGCACGGCCGCCGCGTGCGGCATGGCGAGGTTCTGGATGTACCCGGTCGGGTCCTCGATCTCGTGGATCTGCAGCGAGTCCACGATCAGGCCCAGCTTCTCCATCTCGGTTCCGCACGCGGCCCGCGTCTGCCCGGTGAGCTTCTCCCGGTCCCGGATCATGTCCTCGACCGTCAACCCGCCCACGATGGACCGCAGATGACCGGCGAAGACGTTGTGCACCCGCTCCGACATCAGCTTCTGCTGGTCGAGGAACCGGCGGGCCGCGTTGGCGATCGACACGAAGTCGTCGCCCACCTTGAAGATGACCACGCCCCGCACCTTCAGTGGGATGCCCTGGTGGGTCACGCAGTCCACGTGGAGCTCGGTCTCGTTGAGATCGAGCGAGAGCTTGCGCACCGCCTGGACCCCGGGCATCACGAGCGTGCCGCGCCCGGTGACGATGCGGAATCCCATGCCCTCCTCAAGGCCCTCCGTGCGGTGCTTGGACCCCGAGATGATCAGTGCCTCATTCGGTTCGGCGACCCGCCACATGAGCTTGAACAGACCGATCAGCACGAGGACGGCGGCAACCGCCACCCCCGCAACGACGCCGACGACCATCGGCATTCGCCCCCTTTGCATGGTGCCCTCTCGGCACCGAACGAAGGGGAGTGTGCTCCTCGGCGGAGCCTCGGTACAGACACCTGCGCATCCTTGGCCGAAGCTTGACGAGTGCGGCCCTCACCTGCGTCGCGGCGGGCTCAACTGCCGTACGCCGCCGTGACGTAGACGGTCCGCGGCGGCAGGTACTCGACGATCATCACGACCGTGCCCGTCTCGATGCGGTCCGTCGCGGAGGCGGGGTGGGCGAGGAAGTGCTCGGCGCCGCCACGCACCCGGACGATGACCTCGCCGACCAGCCCGGGCCCGACCGTTCCGGTGACCCGCCCCATGAGCCCGACCATCGACGCGTCCGCCATGAGGACAGCCTACGGTCGCTCAGGCGGCGGCGGAACGTGCCGTGACCGGCGGCGACGGCCACTTCTCGGCCCAGCGCAGCTCCGCCTCCAGCTGCGCGGCCACCTGCACGAGCAGGGGCTCGCTGTTCGCCGGGCCCAGCAACTGCGCGCCGACCGGCAGTCCGTCCGGCGTGAACCCGGCGGGCACGTTGACGCCGGGCCAGCCCAGCACGTTCCACGGCCAGGCGTACGGGCAGGCGGCGATCATCGCCCGGTCGGTGGCGAACCCGCTGAGTTCGAGCAGGGCGCCGATCCGGGGCGGGGGAGCGGCGGTCGTCGGCGCGAGAACGACGTCGTAGGAGGTGAAGAAGGAGCCGATACGCCGGTGCAGCGCGCTCTCCGCACGCCGGGCCGCCCGCAGCGGGGCACCGCCGAGCAGCCGGCCCAGCCGGGCCGCGTCCCGGGTGCGCCGGTCCAGCAGCGCCGGGAAGGGCGCCTCGCCCACCCGCTCGGCGATCCCGGCCGTGGCGCGCGGCACGAAGGTCAGCCCGATCTGCCCGTACGGCGGGTCCGCCTCCTCGACGAAGTGCCCCAGCGCGGCGAGCCGTTCGGCCAGTTCGACCACCCGCGTGCGCACCTCGGGAAGGAGCCGGGCGGGCACCGCCGTGAAGGGCGGCTTGAGGGAGAGCGCGATGCGCAGCCGCCCGGGGTCGCGGCCGACGGCCCGGGACACGTCGAGGGCCGGGGGCCGGTGCGGGTCCTGCGGGTGGTTGCCGCTCGCCGCGTCCAGCAGCAGGGCCGCGTCGGCGACCGTGCGGGCCAGGGTGCCGTTGACGGTGATGCCCTGGAAGGACTCCCCGCGCGGCCAGGTCGAGACCCTGCCACGCTGCGGCTTGATCCCGACCAGATGGGTCCAGGCGGCCGGGATCCGCACCGAGCCGGCACCGTCCGAGCCCAGGGCGGCGGGCACCAGACCGGCGGCGACCGCGGCGGCCGAGCCGCCCGAGGAACCGCCGGGCGTGTGCTCGGTGCTCCAGGGGTTACGGGTTGCGCCGAAGGCCGGACCCTCGGTGAAGGGCCACTGCCCGAACTCGCACGTGTTGGTCTTGCCGATGATCACGGCTCCGGCCTCGCGCAGCCGCCGCACCGCCTCGCCGTCCTCGGCGACCGGCGGGAACTCCCCGCAGCAGCCGAACGCGGTCGGCTCACCGGCCACGTCCATGTCGTCCTTCACGGCGACGGGGACGCCGAGCAGCGGCTTGCGCGCGCCCGGGGACGTCAGCTCCCGGTCCGCGGCCTCTGCCTCCGCGAGCGCCGCCTCGGTCCGGACGATCCGGAAGGCGTTGAGGCTCCCCTGCGACGCCTCGATCCGCGCCAGGGTCCGCTCGACCAGCGCCCGCGACGTCACCTCCCCGGCGGCCAGCGCGCGGGCGGTCTCCGCCAGGCCTTCGGAACGGTCGAGCGCCATACGGACACCTCCGGAATCGGCAGTCTACCGAACGGTAACGTCCGGCGGCCGGTGGCGGAATGCCGACGACAGGAGTGTATGTCCACCCACCGGCCACGGCTTCCTCACTGGGCGCATCGGCCCCTGTTCAAACCATTGACGGCCCTCCCTGTCGCCCTTACCTTCTGAGCCCCTACTGTCGATCGATTTTCCGAACCTTGTTCGGTATATCGAATTCAGGTGCCCCAGGGAGATCCGTCCGTGACCGCACACCCCGCCGCCCCGTCCCGCCGCACGCTGCTGCGCGCCCTGGCCGCCCTGCCCGCCTCGGCGGTCCTGCTCGGCGAGACACCCGGACTGCTCGGCACCGCCCTGGCCGCCGCACCCCCGAACGGCTCGGCCACCCGCTACACCATCGTGCCGTTCCTCAACAGCAACGACGGCACGGTCGACGTCTACCAGTCGGACGACGCCACCGACTTCCGGCTGCTGCGCTCCTCCGCGTACACCCCGCCCGCGAACCGGATCCGCGACGCCAGTGTCATCCGGCACACCGACGGCTTCTACTACGTCACCTACACCACCCACACCTGGCAGGACCCCAGCACGACCATCGGATTCGCCCGCAGCTCCGACCGCGTCAACTGGACGTTCCTGTACGACTACACCGTCCCGGTCGCGGGCCTCTCCCGCGCCTGGGCACCCGAGTGGTTCGTCGACAGCGACGGCAGCGTGAGCATCATCGTGTCCTGCTCCACCGTGAACGACGAGTGGATCTTCACGCCGTACCTGCTGCGGGCCACGAACTCGGCCCTGACGGCGTGGAGTTCACCCGTCGCCCTCTCCGGTATCGGCGCCAACCACATCGACACGTTCATCGTGAAGACCGGCTCGACGTACCACGCCTTCCCGAAGAACGAGACGACGAAGTACATCGAGTACGCCACCGCCTCGAACCTCACCGGCCCGTACACGATCCGCCGGACCGGCGACTGGGCGGGCTGGGGCAGCTACCGCGAAGGCCCCGCCCTGGTCCGGCTCGACAACGGCGGCTGGCGCATCTTCTTCGACGGCTACGGCGACGGGAACTACTACTACAGCGACAGCTACGACACCTTCGCCACCTGGTCGGCCCCGGCCGCGCTGCCCGCGATCTCCGGCACGGCACGGCACTTCACGGTCGTCAAGGAGACGGTCACGGGCGGCCCGTCCCTGGCTCGGAACGTCACGCGTTCCTTCCGCTCGGCCAACTACTCCACCCGCTACTGGCAGCAGCAGTCCTCACTGCTCAACTTGCCGGTGGTCAGTGCCTCCAGCACCACCGCCGAGAAGCAGGCCGCCACCTTCACGGTCGTCGCCGGCCTCGCCGACGGCAGCGGCTGCTCCTTCCGCGACGCCGCCGGCAACTACCTGCGCCACTGGGACTTCCGCGCCCGCTTCGACCCGAACGACGGCACGAGCACCTTCGCCAGGGACGCCACGTTCATCCTCCGGGCCGGCACGGCATCGGGTTCCGTCCGCTTCGAGTCGTACAACTACCCGGGTCGCTATCTGCGCCACTACGCCTACCAGCTCCGCGTGGAGCGCTCCGACGGAACGGACCTGTTCCGGCAGGACAGTTCGTTCGTGCCGGTGACGGCCTGGGCCTGATCTGCGTGTGCCAGGTGCCTGATTCCAGCGGGTTCAGCCGACGTCGAAGACATTCGGCAGGCGGAGACGGTACCGGGTGCGGTCGTGCCGCTTGAGCGCCTCCAGCTCGGGGGCTCGGTACAAGGGGGTGACGGTGCACCGCTCGGCGGTCGAGCCGGTCTGTTCCAGCAGGGCGTTGACGGCCTGCCGGGCCGAGGAGTTGGCGCCCTCCATGGTGGCGAGATCGATGGGCACGGCCACGTAGTCGCCGGCCAGGAACAGGTTGGGGATCCTGGTGGCCGACTGCGGGCGGTGGTGGAAGGTCCCCACCGGATGGATGAGCAACTGCTCCTCGTTGACAGGGTGCGGAGTGCCGAGTCCGTCCACCGCCGGGTCGAGGAACCAGGAGTGCAGCACGGAGTCCTTGAGGACCGTACGGCCGCTGTCGTTGAGTGCCGCCTTCAGCTGCGCCCACACCTCGCGGGCGACTTCGGAACGGGTGCACTGCTTGGCCGTCCTGCCGTACAGGATGCCCGGGCGGTCCCACTCGGAGACGTCCACGGACAGACAGTCCGCGACCGTTCCGTCGCCGAAGTCGGCGGGGAAGTCGTGGCCCGGCCAGTGCTGGGCCTGTGCGATCGCGGTCAGCGACCACGGGGAGTCGATGAGGTTGAGGTGGCCGTGCAGGATCGGCGTCCGTTCGGTCAGATAGAACTGGATGCCGGTCATCCAGTCCGTCTCCAGCCGGTCGCACTCGGCCAATTGGGGGTCGGCGGCGCGTACGGCGGAGTTCCAGGTGCGGCGGGCGTGCTCGACCGGCATCGCCGAGATGTAGTGGTCGGCGGTGACGGTCCGGCGCGCGCCTCCCGGTTCCTCCACGACAGCACCGGTGATCATTCCCGCGCCCAGGGTCAGGTCCCGTACGGTCCAGCCGACGCGGAACTCGACCCCGAGTGACCTCAGGTACGTCACCCAGGGGTCGATCCAGGCTTCGTTGGTGGGTGCGTTGAGGATCCGGTCCAGTGGTCCGTCCGCGCCCCGGCCGAGGAGGTTGAAGACGAAGGCCTCCATCAGGGTGGCGACCGTACGGGTGCTGGCCTCCTCCGCCTTGGTGGCCACGATGTTGCGGGTGATGCCGACGGCGAGGATCCGCCGGTAGTCGTCGGACATCCGTCCGGCCCGTACGAACTCCCACCACGGTGTCCGCTCCCATACCTCGTCACGGCGCTCGTCGCAGCTGGTGAGGAAGACCAGAAAGCGGTTGGCGAAGTAGAGGGCCTCGTGGAGGGGGAGGTTGAAGGCAGTGTCCAGGACCGCGGTGAGCGCGCGGCGGATCTCGTCGGGGGTGAGTTCGGCCGGGGTGCTGCCGGCCAAGGGCAACGGGATCCGGATGTCCTCGCGCCCGCCCGACCGGGCGAACAGCATCTCCTTGGGGGCGACGAGGTTGTCGTGGACGCCGCCCGGGTTGCCGGGGAACGGGATGCGCCGCATCGTGTCGGGCAGGTTGTGGTAGATGCCGGGGATGAAGCGGAAGCCGTGCTCCCCCGGCAGGGGGCGGCGGCCGCCGGTGCCGCTGCCCGGCACGTCCATGCTGCGGGCCTTGCCGCCCAGCGCCTTGCGTTCGTAGACCGTGACCCGGAAGCCGCGCTCGGCGAGCTCGTGCGCGGCCGTGAGCCCGGCGACACCCCCGCCCAGTACGGCCACGGTCTGCGCCGCCGCGCCCTTCCCGGCCGAAGCCGGTCGAGTCGCTCCGAGGGTGAGCCCGCCGGTCGCTGCGGCAGTGCCCAGGAATCTTCTGCGCGTGGTGCCGCTCATCCCTACCCCTTACCGTCGGTAATACCGGCGCACGAGGGTAGAGGCGAGGCGACGATCCCGGAAGGCGGCCGACGTGACTTGGCTTGATGCCGCCGCACGCGGCAGGCGGGCGCCGTGAAGGAGGCCGGGCCACCACGGCCCCCGCGAGCGCGCGGCGGGGGAACGTGACGGCCCGGCTGGAGGGGGTCAGCGGGTGAACGTGACCCGGTGTTCCTTCAGGGAACCGCAGTTGGAGCCGAACACCTGCACATACGTGTTGGCGATGCCGCCGCCCCAGTCGACGCAGTGGCCCTTGCCGTAGACGTACGTCGGTCCGGCGTACGACGTGAACAGGCCCTCGTCGTAGTGGCTTTCCTCGGTGTCCGGGACGGAGATCCAGGCGGACATGTTCACGGCCTTGCCCGGGTTGTTGCGGATGGTCGTGACGCAGTTCTGGCCGTTGGAGGCGTTGTAGGTCAGGTAGACGGTCCCCAACGAGCCGACCTTCGCCGAGTTGACCGTCTTGTACCCGCTGCCACAGACCTTCTGCGGAGTGGTGTTGGGCGCGGCCGAGGCCGGCGACGCCAGGGCGGTCATGGTCCCCACGGTCAGTGCCGCCACGGCGGACGCGGCCAGGACGGAACGGGTGAATCGCATATTTCCCCCTTGCAACTCTTCGAGGTGGTTGCTCCTGCATGGTGTGACCCGCCGGGCATACAAAGGGTTGTGCGCCATTTCGCAGGAAAATTGGGGGAGTTGGGGATAGCTGTGCGCGAAGGCCGCGTACTGTGAGCGCGGGCCCCAGCGTTCCCAGGCTTCGTCCCTTTCACTCGCGAGTCACTTGTGGCACACGCGAGATCCAGAGGATCTGTGCAGGGGTGTCACACGGACTGCACACCGCCCTTTCAAAGTCTCGTTAGCGTTACGGCTCGATCCCACGTGCGAACGTGACCAGGGCGCGGCCGGCGAGCCGCCGGAACAGCCAGATCGGGAAAACCACACATGGACTACTGCTCGTCGTGCCGTCGGCACCTCAACGGCGCCCTGGTCTGCCCGGGGTGCGGCGCCTACGCCCCGGACATCGCCCCCCGTGCCGCCGACGGCCGGCCCGGCCCGGCCGCCGCGCCCGCCACGGCCCCGGGCGGCGGCCCGGCCGCTCGGGAGTACCCGGCCGCGGCCGGCACCTGGCACGACGGCACCATGTGGGACGAGACCCCCGCGCGTTCGCAGGAGGGCCCCGGCTCCGGCTCGTCCGACGAGTACGACTCCACGGAGACGGAGACGGAGACGGAGACGGACACCGACACCGACGCGGCCGAGGGCTTCGAGGCCCGGCCGCAGGGGCGGGCGGCCCGGCGTCGCCAGATGGCCCGTTGGAAGAAGAACCAGCGCCGGGCCGTGGTCGCGACGGCGGTCGCGCTCGTCGGAGGCGGCCTGACCGTCGCCGCGATGAACGGGAACGCGAAGCCGGGCGTTCAGGCGGCCACGACGCCGCAGGACACGACCATGGGCGGTTCCGTGGGGGAGGCGCCGACGTATGCCGAACCGACGTCCAGGCAGGCCGGCACCCCGCGCTCCGGGGCCACCCCCGCCACTCCGCACACCGACCGGGCGTCGCGCCACCAGCAGTCCCGGGCCGCCGACCCCCGCACCACGCCGGTCGACACGCGGACGGACACGGCCGCCACACCCCGCGAACTCCCGCTGACGACCCCGCCCCGGCGCAAGACCGACACCGGCACCGCCACCGGCGACGCCGCTTCCACCGCGTCGAACGCCACCGAGCCGACGACGGCGCCGGCCGCCGGTTCCGGCTCGGACGCGCAACAGCTGGCGTCCCCCTCGACACCCCCGCCCGCGGCGACCACTCCGCCCGAGACGTCTCCCTCCGACACCAAGCCCAAGGAACTCTGCCTGCTCGTCATCTGCCTCGGCTGACGGCACGCGGCCACCGGGAACCGGTGGCCGCGCGCAGCCGCCCCCGTACGACCGGAACCGCGAGGCCTTACGACCGTCTCCGAGCTCGTCGCGCAACTCCCGGAAATCGCCCCTGATGCGGCCCCGTCGGCTCCGCGGCAAGCGGAAGCCGACCGTACAATCCTCGCGACCAAATCGGGGGCGACATCAGCGGGGGAGTCCGCGTGGAAACGATCATCGTGCAGTTGCCCGGCACCACCCAGTGGGGTGCGCAGGAGACGGGCAGTCCCGAACTGATCCACCTGGGGCCGGGGGACATCGCGGACTTCGGACGCGGCGGGGCAGGTGTGCGCATCGTGCTCACCGACCCCGGAATCTCCCGCCGGGCCGGGCAACTGGAGGCAGCGGGTGACTACTGGCGGCTGTCCAACTTCAGCCGCAGCGTGTCGTACGTGGTGGAGAACCTGGAGGGGGCCGGCGAGTACCTCACCGTCGCACCCGGGCGGCTCGGGGCGCCCGTGCCCTTCGAGTTCTCCCGCGTCGTGCTGCCCGCCCTGTCCGGCACCGCCACGTTCAAGGTGTTCGCACCCCAGCACGCCTATCTCGGCGAGCAGTCCGTGCCCGGCGGCGGCGAACAGACCGTTCACCCCTTCGCCCTGGACCCGACGTCGAAGTACTTCCTCGTCCTGGTGGCCCTGTGCGAACCCCGCCTGCGCGACCCCTCCGACTCGGCACTGCCCGGCGTCGGCCAGATCGTGGAACGGCTGCGGCCGCTGGAGTCCTGCCGGGACCTGACGCGCTCCGCGGTCAACTACCACATCGACTACCTGGCCTTCGCCAAATTGCGCCTGGACCTCGGCGAGGAGGCCACCACCGCGGGCGACGGCGGCCGCACCGGCGCCAAGCGCACCCGGCTCGCCTCCGTCGCCCTGCGCTTCGGCCTGGTCGGCGAGGAGCACCTCAGCCTGCTGCCGCCCCGCGGCGCGGCCCGCCTCACCGACCCGCAGGAGACCCGCGCATGACGACGCCCGAGGAACGGGACGACGAGCTGGAAGCGCCCCGCCCGCCCGGGCTCCCGGAGGGCTTCCGCATCGAGGGCTGGGAAGTGGGCGCGGTCATCGGCTCCGGCGGCTGGGGAACCGTGTACGAGGCCCGGACGGTCGCCGACGGCACGCCCGTCGCGGTCAAGGTGCTCCCGACCGGTGCCCTGGGACCCGGACAGCGCGCGGCACTCGGTGAACTCGTCGCGCGCGAGGTCCGGTTCAGCGCGGAGGCCGACCACCCCCACCTCGTCCGCACCCACGCCGTGTGCACCGTCGAGGCACCGGAACTGCCCGCCCTGGACGGCGCCATCGCGCTGGTCATGGACCGGGCCGAGGCCAGCCTGAAGGACGTACTGGACGCCGCCGAGGCGGGTGGCCCGATCGCCGACGCCGACCGTGTCCTGCGCGGGGTCGCCGCCGGACTCGCCCACATGCACGACGCCGGGTGGGTGCACGGCGACCTCAAACCCGCCAACGTGCTGCTGGGCCCGGGCGGCCGGGTGTGGCTGGCCGACTTCGGCCTGGCCGCCGAACTCGACGGCACCCACGCCCACTTGCCGCCGCTCGGCACCCTCGACCACCTGCCGCCCGAGTGGTGGTCCCAGCGCACCGGCACCCAGGGCGCCGTCGTCCGGCCCACCGCCGACATCTGGGCCTTCGGCGTCCTCGCCCACCAGGTCCTCACCGGCGGTCTGCACCCCTTCCCCGGTGCGACGGCCCGGGCCCGCTCGCTCGCCGCCCAGACCTACGCACGCGGCACCGCGCCCCTGCGGCTCGACGCCGGCCTCGACGAGGACATGCGCCGGCTGATCGCCGACTGCCTGGCCCCGGACCACGCCGCCCGGCTCCCGCACACGGCCGCCGGCCTCGCCGCCCGGATCGAGGCCGCCACCGCCGGTCCGCACCGCCGCCGAAGACGGATGCCCGCCCTCGCCGCCGGGCTCGTCGTCCTGACCGCCGCCGCGGTCGCCGGAGCGGCCCTGCTCGGCGGAGGCGAAGGAGGCCTCACCCAGGACGACGAACGCGACCGCGGCACCCCCACGGCCACCGGCGCGCCCCCCGGTGAGATTCCCGAGGACTCCGACGTACCCGAGGCGCTGCGTCCCGTCATCGCCCGCGCGGCCCACCGCTGCACCGACGAGGAGATCACGCCCGCCCTGCTCGCCGCGCTGATCAAGGCGGAGAGCAACTTCGACGCCAAGGCCTCCCGCCCGGAGAGCGAGGAGTACGGCATCGCCATGTGGACGCCCTCGGTGTTCCGGGCCTGGGCGGTCGACGGGGACGGCGACGGCGACAAGGACCACATGTCGCCACCTGACGCGATCTCCACCATGAGCCTGTACGTGTGCTGGCTCGACCAGCGCTTCAAGCAGGCCGGGTTGCCGAAGAAGGACCTTCCCGCGCTCGTCGCGGCCGGCTACCGCACCAGTGACCGTACGGTCATCGAGGAGCGCGGCGTACCGGAGCGGGTGCGGCCGCACGTGGACAAGGTGCTGCGCTACCTCGCCGAGTACGAGGGCTGAGCCGTAACCACGTGAGCGGTGGGCTGAGCCGCACGCACGCGAGCGGTGGGCAAAGCCGCAGCCCCGCCCACCGCTCGTCCCCCGTTCCCGTCGCGGCCGTGGCTAGGCACACTCCGGTACGTTCGGCAGCCGGTTGTCCGGCGAGCTGATGTAGATGTTGGAGATGAAGCCCCCGTACTGGGGCAGATAGGCCCACCAGTCGTTGGTGTAGGGCGGCACACTGACCACCTCGCCCCGGGTCTGGCAGCTCACCAGCACCTCGACCCCGGCGGGCAGCCGCGTGATCCGCTCGTCGCTCGTGGACGGTCCCCTGCGGACGCTGACGAGCTCACCCCAGGTGCCGAACCAGGTCCCGGCGGGCCGAACCCCGCCCGGCACGTTCAGCGAGCGGGTCAGCCGGCCGATGTCGGTGTACGCCTTGCCGTACGAGGTGCCGGTCGCGTGCAGGGTCAGCACGGCCACGATCGTGCGGTCGTCGGCGCCGACCGTGCCGGTGGTGTGCAGTGCGGGCCGGGAGAGGTCCACGGCGGCGGCACGGGGAGCAGAACCCGGCTCGGCGGGCGTTGCCGCGGGCGTCGCCTGGGAGCCACACGTGCCCTTCGCGTACTTCCCGGACCAGCCCTGCTTCACCGCCCAGGGCCGGTCGAACGACCCCGCGATGCCGAAGTGCTGGTCGAAGTGGTCGGTGGTGGAGCAACGGGTGGAGCGGCGCAGGTTGTCCATGATGAAGGTGCGAACGGGCGCGGGCGCCTTCTCCAGGATGTACCGGTAGATCGCCACCGTGTCCCGGGCCGATATGGCCGTGTAGCCCCAGAAGCCCGCGTACTCGGCGGGCGGTGCCGCCGTGTCGCGCAGACCGACCTCGGGCCGGCCGAGCATCCGCTTGATGATCGCCGAGCCGCCGTACGTCGACCAGTAGTGGTTCGCGGCGTCGTCGTCGCTGCCGCGCAGCATCGGCTCCAGCCGGGCGCGGTCGGCCGCGGGGATGACGTAGCCGGGCCCGCGGTCCCACAGGAAGTCCAGTACCAGCAGGAGCTTGACGACCGACGCGGACCGGAACTGCGCGCTGTCGTTGACCTGTTCGGTGAACGTGCCGCTCTGGCGGTCGAAGACGGCGACGCCGGCTGTGACACCGGGCGGGATCTGGGCGGCTGCGGAGCTCTGGATGGTCCCGGCCGCCCTCTCCGCCCGGGGCTGTGCCGCGGCACCGCTCGTGAGTGACGCGACCGTCACGACGGCCGCGAGCGCGGCGGCGCCGCGCAGGAGCATGCGCATGGTTGCCCTTCCTGGGGATCGCCCGGTTGTCCGACGGGACCTCGGCCCGCGGCGCCACGATAGGAGCCCCGGCGGGGCCGGCGCTCCTGACGGATGTCAGGGCTGCCGCAGAGCGGGCGACCTGCGGCTTCGACCCTGATAGGTGTCAGGTGTCGGGGTGGGGTGACGCCCCGTACGGTCACGACCAGCGAGCGACGGCCGGTCCGGGGGCCGGTCGCCGTGCACGACCCGACCACCCCACGACACACGCGACGAAAGAGGGCTCATGAGCCGCCGATCACTCACGACACTGCTGGCCGCGGGGGGCGCCGCCGCGGTGATGGCGCTCCTTCCGACCTCCGCCCAGGCCCAGGCGTTCTCGGGCGGCAACTACGGCCTCTACGGCATGGAGGGGCAGTACCCCACCACGTCGTTCTGCACGGGCACGTTCCGGCAGATCGGTCCCACCCAGTACGCCGAGGGCATGGCCCTGAAGTACTTCTACTCCGACAAGTGCGGCTCGTTCGCCCGGATCGAGAACTCCCGGCCCGGCTGCGCGGCCGTTCTGCAGCGCTCCAACAACGGCACGGGCCGCAACGACGGCTGGGTCTCCGAGACCGTGGACTCCGGCATCAACTACGCCTACACGCAGATCGGCAACAACCTCAACGGCCGGGTCTCGCGCGCCCTGCTCTCGTGCGACGGCCACGACCTGGTGAACACCGCCTGGTACTGAGTCACATACCAGGCCACACGCCTGCGGCGGACCACCGATCTCGCGGTGGTCCGCCGCAGGCGCGTTCAGGTGACGGTGCGTCAGCAGTCCGGGACGCCCGCGATCTTCTGGCCGCCCCGGATGTACAGGTTGTTCACCCAGGCGATGTCGCTGCCCGAGAACTCCATGACGGCGGTCCACCAGTTGTTGGTGCCGACGGCCGGGTCGTGCACGTTCTGGCCCTGGGTCTGGCAGAGGGCGTCCCCCCACCACTGCGAACGGACCGTGAGCCGCGGCGACGCGGTGGTCGGCTGCTGGCGCAGGTTGACGTCGGTGGCCCAGATGTAGACGTCGGTGAGGGTCGGGTCGCCGTTGTTGGCCGCGGCGGCCGGGGCCGCCTGCGCGGTGGTCGCCAGGCCGCCGACGGCGAGCGCGGTCACGGCGAGGCCCATGGCGGTACGGCTGATCAGTCGCTTCACGTGTCTGTCCCCCGAAGGACGAAGAGTGAGGATGGTCATCAGAACTGTAGGAAGCCCACGGTCCACACGGTCCTGACAGCTGTCAGGAGCGGCCGGGACACCAGGGGCGGGCGGTCCGTCCGGCCGGCCTCGAACACGGCCGAAAACCGCTCGACGGCCGCCGCGGTGCCTGTCTACGATCCAGCGCGCGGCATCGCGTGCCGGTCACCGTCCGGGTGAGGCATGGAGGCGCCGCGGAGATGCCCGTGGAGGCATTCAACCGTGTCAGTCGAGTTCAATCACACCATCGTCCTGTCCCGTGACCGGGAGAAGTCCGCGCACTTCCTCGCGGAGATCCTGGGGCTGGAGGTCGGGGCCCCGACCGGGGTGTTCCTGCCCGTGACGACCGCCAACGGCGTCACGCTGGACTTCCTCACCATCGATGCCGACATCCCCATGCAGCACTACGCGTTCCTCGTCTCCGAGGAAGAGTTCGACGAGGCCCTGGACCGTCTCGTCGCGTCCCGCGTCCCCATCCAGGCCGACCCGCACGGCAACCACCCCCGCCGCATCAACCGCAACGACGGCGGCCGGGGCGTCTACTTCCTCGACCCGGCGGGCCACGGCCTGGAGATCCTCACCCGCCCCTACGGCACCGACCCGGCCTCCGAGTTGAACGGGGTCACGGAGGACGTGCCCGGGGCGGTCTGACCCGGCCCCGGTGCGGTCAGCCGCCGTCCGGCCGCACCGCCACGGGGGCCGGTTCGTCGCCGGCCTCCGTGGCGTCGTCCCGGCGGGGGAGCAACAGCGGCGTGACGAGGAGCAGGGCACCGGCCAGCGCGATGGCCGTGCGGGGACCGGTCCGCGCGGCGAGTACACCCCACAGGGCGGTCATCGTCGCGGTGGTGGCCTTGCCGGTGGCCGACCAGGCGGACAGGGTGCGGGTGACCCGGCCCGCGGGGGTGCGGTCGAGGCGTTGGGTGGCGAGGACCGGGTTGTAGACCGCGCAGCAGGTGATCAGGCCGAACTCGACCAGCATGACCAGGGCCAGGCCGGGCGTGCCGGGGCCGGTGAAGGCCAGGCCGACCGGCCAGCAGGCCCGCAGCGTCCCCGCCGTGACCAGGACCCGGTGCCGGCCGTGGCGGGCGACGAGGCGCGGGGCCAGGCGGGAGCCCAGCAGGCCGCCGGTGCAGGGCACCGCGAAGGCGAGGGCGTACTGCCAGGGAGCGAAGTGCAGGTCGTCGACCATCAGGATCAGCAGCGGCGGAGAGGCCGCCATGATCAGGGAGTTGACCAGGAGCGTGTTGAAGAACAGCGGGCGCAGTGCCGGATCGGCCAGGATGTGACGCCAGCCCTCCAGCAGGTCGCGGGCCCGGGTCACCGCGGGTTCCGGTCGGGCCGGGCGCTGCTCGGCGTCGCCGATCGCCCGGATGCCGACGGCCGACAGCAGATAGCTCACCGCGTCGGCCACCACCGTCGTCACCGGGCCGAACAGGCCGATCGCGGCCCCGCCCAGCGGCGGGCCGACCATGCTGGCGGTCCAGGTCGTCGCCTCGAACCGTCCGTTCGCCACGAGCAGGTCCCGCCGCGGCAGGAGGTCCTTCAGGAACGCCCCGGCCGCCGCGTTGAAGGTGATGTCGGCCGCCGCGACGGCCACCGACACCAGCAGCAACTGGCCGAAGCTCAGGCGGCCGAGCGCGAACGCCACGGGGATGCTCAGCAGCACCGCGCAGCGGACCAGGTCCGTCGCGATCATCACCGGCCGTTTGCGGCGGACCTCCACCCACGGCCCGAGGGGCACCGACACGGCCGCGCCGACCGCCGGGCCCACCGCGGCCAGCAGCGACACCTGGGCGGGCCCGGCGTCCAGGGCCAGGACCGCGATCAGGGCGAACGCGTCGAACGCCAGCCATGTGCCGGCCGTGCTGACCGCGTACGCGCTCCACAGCCACCCGAACCGCCGCCCAAGCGACCGTCTGCCCGCCATACCCGGCGCACTCCCCGCTCCCGTGGACAACCCGGTGTTGTCCGGGAGTCATCCAAGCGAGAAGCGGGCAGCCCCGGCAAACAACCGCCCGGCCTCCGCGCCACAACCAACCGTTGTAGCGCGGGGGAGGGGAGTGGAGGTTCAGCGCTGGTACAGCCCCACCAGCGTCCCGTCCGCGAGGCGGTGCTTCTCGACTTCCGCGTGCACCTGGTCCGCGCGCGGCGCGTCGGGCAGGACGCACGGTTCGGACAGGGCGTACAGCCGGAAGAAGTAGTGGTGGGCGTCGTCGCCCGGCGGCGGGTGCGGGCCGCCCCAGCCGTGCTGCCCGTAGCCGTTGACGAGTTCCGTGCCGCCCGGTGGGCTGTGCCCGGCCTCGACACCGTCACTGTGCGGGTCGATGCCGACCACGACCCAGTGCGCGAAGGTGCCCGACGGGGCGTCGGGATCCTCGCACAGCAGGACCAGTTCGGCCGCGTCGTCCGGCACGCCGCTCCAGGTCAGCGGCGGAGAGACGTTCGGTCCCTCGTACGCGTGCCGGCGCGCGATGAAGGAGTGGTCGTTGAACGCGTTGCTGCTGAGTTCGATGCCGGTCATGTGCCCCGGGGTACCCCCGTGGGCACCGGGGCACACGGTTCGGGCCGCATCCCCCGGGTACCCGCCAGAGCGAGCCCAGACGAGGCGGGGGAGGGAGGAACCCGACGATGTCTCCCCAGGCAGAAGACTCCGCGGCGGGCGTCCGCGAGGACCGGCGCGCCCCGGCCCGCACCGCCCGGCTGCGCAGCCGCATCCCCGAGCCCGACGAGGAACCGGACCTCCTCGGCCAGTACCTCGCACAGATCTCGGCGACGCCGCTGCTCACCGCGGAGGACGAGGTACGGCTGGCCCGGCGGATGGAGACCGGCCTGCGGGCGCTGGAGCGACTGGACCAGTCCGACGCCGGGGAACACGCCCTCACGGCGCAGGGGCGCCGGGAACTGGAGGAGACCGTCCAGGACGGGCAGGCGGCCAAGGACCACATGGTCCGGGCCAACCTCCGGCTCGTGGTGTCGATGGCGAAACGGCACGCCCACCGCGGACTGCCCCTGCTGGACGTCATCCAGGAGGGCAACCTGGGGCTGATCCGTGCCGTGGAGAAGTTCGACCACACCAAGGGCTTCAAGTTCTCCACCTACGCGACCTGGTGGATCCGCCAGGCGATCGAGCGGGGCCTCGCGGCACACGCCCGATCCGTCCGGCTCCCGATGCACGTCGTGGAGCAGCTGCAGAAGATCGCCAAGGTCGAGCGGCGGCTGCGCCTCGACCTGGGGCGTGAGCCGAGCGTCGCGGAGGTGGCCCGCGAGAGCGGCCTCGCCGAGGACAGGATCGGCTGGCTGCGCCACGTCGGACGGGACGCCGTCAGCCTGGACACACCGGTGGACGAGAAGGGCGAGACCGTCGTCGGGGACCTCATCGCCGACACCGAGGTGCTCCAGGCCCCGGAGGTGGCCGAGTTCCGGGCGCTCGCCGAGGAACTCCGCGAGGCCGTGGGTACGCTCGCGCCCCGCGAGGCCATGATCCTCAGTCTGCGGTACGGGCTGCACGACGGGCACATCCGCACGCTCAACGAGGTCGCCCGGCGCGTCGGTCTGACCCGCGAGCGGGTGCGTCAGCTGGAGAAGGAGTCGCTCGCCCGGCTGCGGGAGCCGGAAAGCCGCGAACGGCTGGTGGCGTGGGCGGGCTGACCCCCGACCGTCCTGCGACCGACCTCCCACCTCACGCGGCCATCGCGCCGAGCACCAGCGAACCGTCGGCCGCCTGCTGCACTCCCACACCACCGCTGATCCGGTCCAGCGTGGCGCGCAGCCATGCACGGTCCTCCCCGGACACCGGCTCCAGACGCATCCGCCGCACCTGGAACGGCACCATGCGCAGCCCGGCCAGCCGCCCGCTGTCCGGCTCGACCGACACCAGGAAGGCGAGCCGCAGGTCGTCGCGGTACTCCTCGTATCCGGAGATGCCCTCGTAGTCGTCGACGAAGTCGCCGCAGCCGTAGAGGATCAGCCGGCCCCGGTACACCTCCAGCGGGCGGGGATGGTGCGAGGAGTGACCGTGGACGACGTCGGCACCACCGTCCACCAGCGCGTGTGCGAAACGGACCTGCTCGCGCGGGACGCGGTACCCCCAGTTCGAGCCCCAGTGCACGGACACGACGGTGAGGCCGCCGGCCCGCCCCAGGTGCCGGACCACGGCCGCGGCGGTGGCTCCAGTGAGGCCGGGCAGGTACGCCACGCCCGGCCGGTCCGCGGTCGCCGCCCAGCCGGACGGGATGCCGCTGGAGCGCGCCCCGAGGGCGAACACCCGCAGCCGCCGGCCGCCCGGGAGCGGGATCACCGCGGGGGCGTACGCCTCGTCGGCGTTCCGTCCGGCGCCCGCCGTCCGCAGCCCCGCCCGGGCCAGTACGTCCAAGGTCTCCAGCAGGCCCGGACGGCCGAAATCCAGGACGTGGTTGTTGGCGAGGACCGTCACGTCGGGCCGGGCCACGGCCAGCGCCGGCAGGTTCTCCGGGTGCATCCGGTAGTGGATCTCCTTGCCGGGCGCGAACGTGCCCCCACCCGTCACCGACGTCTCCAGGTTCACGATCCGGGCGTCCGGCGCGGCCTCGTCCAGCACCCGCAGCGCCTCGCCCCACGGCCACGACGGGGCCACGGGGGCGGGCACCGGTCCGTGCGCCGACTCCGCCAGCCGGACGTAGGCCCGGGCGTCCTCGGCGTACGCCTCGCGCAGTGCCGGATCGCCGGGGTGCGCGAGGATCTGGTCGACGCCGCGCCCGAGCATCACGTCACCGCACAGGAACAGCGTCACGACGCCGCCGCCCATCCCTCCACGGTAGGTCAGGCGTCCACCGTCACCGCACACGACCACCCGTACGGGTCGGGCCCCATCCGCAGCCGGTTCCACGCCACCGCCACCGGGACAGCCCCGGTGATCTCCACGTCCGCGATGCCGGTGACGGCCAGCCGTACGTCCAGGCCGCCGTCCGCCTCGTCCGCCTCCACGTCCACGGGCACCTGCCCGTACGCCTCCAGCCGGAAGATGACCTCGTCCAGGAGCGAGGCGAGCAGGTCGTCGTCGCTGGCCTCGGGCAGCCGCACCCGGTCCACGGCGGTGGGCCGCACCCCGGAGACGTCGGCGAAACACTCCACCATCGCCAGGACCGCCTCCGCCAGACAGTGCTCTCTGCACGCCGCCCACGCCTCGATCCGGATGTCGCCCGGATGCGGCACCGCCCGGTGCCCGCACTCGCCCGGCTGCCGCCCTTGCCCGCCGTCGCCCGTGTCACCACCCATGGACATCGCCTGCCCGAGGCTCGCCCTCCCATGCAGCTCCCTGCCGTGCGCGTGGCTCAGACGGGCTCGTCCGCGAGGTACGGCGGCGCCGGGTCGTACTGGATGCAGCGCCGTACGGCCCGCGCGTGCTCCCGGCCGTGCAACCGCCCCACCAGCCACAACGCACTGTCGATCCCGGCCGAGACGCCCTGGCTGGTGACCAGGTTCCCGTCCACGACGTAGCGGACGTCCCGGACCACCGTCACGTCCCCCCGTGCCTCCAGAGCGTCCTCGTGGCTCCAGTGCGTGGCCACCCGGCGCCCCCGGGCGGGTCCGGCGGCATGCAGCAGAAACGTGCCGGTGCACACGCCGTGCACCCACGCGGCCCGCTCCGCCGTCTTCCCGATCCAGCCGGTGACCACAGGGTTGTGCGGCTGGACCTCACGCGCGCCCCGCCCGCCCGGCACATGCAGCACGTCCAGCGGCGGATGGTCGTCGAAGGTGTGGTCGGGCAGGACGCGCAGGCCCTTGTTGCAGCGCACCGGACCGGGGTGCTCGGAGACCAGCACCGCCTTGTCGCCGGCTTCCCGGAGCCGGGCCGAGACGGTGAAGACCTCCCAGGGCCCCACGAAGTCGAGCTCCTCGGCGTCCTCGAAGACCAGCAGGCCGTAGGTCGTCATGCGGTGCGTCCTTCCTCTGTGACAGCCGACAAGGGGCCATGCGGTCCCGCGGTGGAACGGAAGCGGGCGCGGTAGTCCGACGGCGCGACGCCGAGCCGGCGGTGGAACGCGCGGCGCAGCGTCTCGGCCGTGACGAAGCCGCAGCGGCGGGCGATGGCCTCGACCGGCTCGTCCCCCTCCGTGAGCGCGCGCTGCGCCGCCTCGACGCGCACCCGTTCGACGTACGCCGCCGGCGGCGCGCCCATTTCGGCGGTGAAGCGGCGCTGCAGATGACGCGGGCTCAGCCCCGCGTGCGCCGCGAGGCCGGCGATGTCGTGCCGGGCGCCGGGATCGGCGTGGATCGCGGTGACCGCGGCCCGCACCGGGTCCGTCGCCGGCTGCCGCGACCACAGCGCCACGCTGAACTGCGACTGGCCGCCCGGACGGCGCAGGAACAGCACCAGCCGGCGGGCCACCTCGTGCGCGACGTCCCGGCCCAGGTCGTCCTCCACCAGGGCGAGCGCCAGATCCATCCCGGCCGTCACGCCCGCCGACGTCCACACCCGACCGTCCCGGACGAAGATCGGGTCGCAGTCCACCCGCACCTCGGGATGTTCCCGGGCCAGCTGCTCCTCGCGGGCCCAGTGCGTGGTGACCCGCCGCCCGTCCAGCGCCCCCGCCGCGGCCAGCAGGAACACCCCGCTGCACACCGAGGCCACCCGCCGCGCACCGGCCGCCGCGGCGGCGACCCACGCGACCAGCTCCGCGTCCTCGCGGGCCCGGTCGACGCCCCGGCCGCCGACCACCACGAGGGTGTCCGTCCCGGCCGGATCGAGGTCCGCGACGCCGTGCCCGGCGTGCACGAGCAGCCCGCTCACCGAGCGGACCGGCCCCGCCCGGGGCGCCACGACGTCACAGGCGTACCCGCCCGCACTGGTGAACACCTCGTGCGGCCCGGTGAGGTCGAGCGGCTGGAAACCGTCGAAGACGACGAAGACGACACGGCGATCGGTCATGCCCCTCACGTTCCACCGGCCCGCCGTACGGCGTCAACGACACGCATCCCACAGATCGCGCCATGGGACGTCTGCCTTGGTGTGGGTACCACGGGAGTCGGGGGAGAGGAGGCTGACGATGACTTCCCGGACGGTCACCCTGCCCGTCGGCGGCGCGGCCCTCACCGGCGATCTGACCCTGCCGCCGGACGCCCGTGCCGTCGTGCTGTTCGCGCACGGCAGCGGCAGCTCCCGGCACAGCCCCCGCAACCGCGAGGTCGCCGCCGGCCTGCGCACCGCCGGGCTCGGCACCCTGCTGATCGACCTGCTCACCGAGGAGGAGGAACGGCTCGACGCCCGCACCGCCGAACTCCGCTTCGACATCCCCCTGCTGGGCCGCCGGCTGGTGGCCGCCCTCGACTGGCTGGCGCGGGAGCCCGGCACCTCGGGCCTGCCCGTCGTCCTGTTCGGCGCCAGCACCGGCGCGGGCGCGGCCCTGGTCGCCGCCGCACAACGGCCCGACCGGGTACGGGCAGTCGTCTCGCGCGGCGGACGGCCCGACCTGGCGGGTGACGCCCTGGACGCCGTACGGGCCCCGGTGCTGCTGATCGTGGGCGGCCGGGACACGCACGTGCTGCGGCTCAACGAGGAGGCGGCACGGCGGCTGCCCGCACCGCCCACCCTGCACGTGGTGCCCGGCGCCACCCACCTGTTCGAGGAACCGGGCGCACTCGACGAGGTCACCGAGGCCGCCCGGCAGTGGTGCGACGAGCAGGTACAGCCCGCCGGAGGCCGGTGACCGGCCGGCGTGCTTCGTCCGGCGGACGCGGGGGTACGCGGGAGCCGGACCGGCCGAGGGCCCTCTCCGGTGCGGGAAGCGGAGGTGAGCGTCATGCGGTTCCGTGATCGCCGGCAGGCCGGTGAGGAACTGGCCGAAACTTTGCGGGCCCGGCAGCGCGAGGGGGCCCTGCCCGATCCCCTCGTCCTCGCCCTGCCCCGCGGCGGCGTCGCCGTGGCGCGCGAGGTCGCCGCGGCGTTGGGCGCCCCGCTCGACGTGCTCGTCGTACGCAAGATCGGGGCTCCCCACCAGGAGGAACTCGGCGTCGGTGCGATGGCCGGGGACGAGGTGCCGCTCCTCGACGAGGACGCCCTGCGCTACCTCGGCATCGGGGAGGCCGCCCTCGCCGGCGTCATCGAGCGCGAGCGCGCCGAACTGCGGCGCCGCGAGCGGCTGTACCGGCAGGGCCGACCCGCCCCGGACCTGCGCGGACGGACCGTGATCGTCGTCGACGACGGCCTGGCGACCGGCTCCACGGCCCGCGCCGCGCTGCGCTTCGTACGGCGGCAGGCTCCCGCGCGGGTGCTCCTTGCCGCGCCCGTCTGCTCCCCGGAGGGGGCCGACCTGATGAGCGCCGAGGCGGACGAGGTGATCTGCCTGCACCGGCCGGCCGCGTTCATGGCCGTGGGCCTCTGGTACGAGGACTTCGGGCAACTGACGGACCAGGACGTCCTGGAGGCGCTGCACGTGCAGCTTTGACCAACTGTTCACCTGGCGGGTGTGGCGGGAATCAGCCACGCCGAACGAGGATGTCCGTTCCCCACACCCGCATCAGGAGTAACAAGTGAACGTCTCGCTGTCCGTGTGGCTGCTGACCGTGGCAGCCCTGTGCGTGCTGGTCGCCGTCGACTTCTTCGTGGGCCGCAAGCCGCACGACGTGTCGATCAGGGAAGCCGGGACGTGGACGGTGGTGTGGGTCGTCCTGGCCGTGCTGTTCGGCGTGGGGCTGTGGTACTTCGGTGGGAGCGGGCCCACGGGCGAGTTCTTCGCCGGCTACATCACCGAGAAGTCGCTGAGTGTCGACAACCTCTTCGTCTTCGTCCTGATCATGGGGAAGTTCGCGGTCCCCACGCAGTACCAGCAGCGGGTGCTGATGATCGGCGTCCTGATGGCCCTGGTGCTGCGGGCCGTGTTCATCGCGGCCGGCGCGGCGATCATCTCCACCTTCTCCTGGGTCTTCTACCTCTTCGGCGCGTTCCTGATCTGGACCGCCTGGAAGCTGGTGCAGGACGCCCGCACACAGGACCACGAGGAGGAGTACCAGGAGAACAAGCTGCTGAAGATGGCGGAGCAGCGCTTCGGCGTGGCCGACCGCTACCACGGCACGAAGCTGTTCATCACCGAGAACGGCAAGCGCGTCATGACCCCGATGCTCGTCGTGATGCTCGCGATCGGCTCCACCGACGTGCTGTTCGCCCTCGACTCCATCCCGGCCATCTACGGCCTGACGCAGGACCCGTACATCGTGTTCACCGCGAACGCCTTCGCCCTCATGGGCCTGCGCCAGCTGTACTTCCTCATCGGCGGCCTGCTGAAGAAGCTCGTCCACCTCTCCTACGGCCTGTCGATCATCCTCGGCTTCATCGGCGTGAAGCTGGTGCTGCACGCGCTGCACGAGTCGGGCGTGCACGTCCCCGAGATCGGCATCCCGTTCTCACTGAGCTTCATCGTGCTGGTCCTGGCGGTGACGACGTTCACGAGCCTGCGCGCGTCGCGCAGGCAGGCGGCCGAGGAGGCGGGCCAGCCGGCCGGCGAGTCCAGCTAGGCCGGAAGCGCCTGCCGTCAGACGACGCCGTCCGCGCGCAGGGCCGCCACCTCCTCGGCGGTGCGGCCCAGTTCGGCGAGGATCGCCTCGGTGTGCTCACCCACGTCCGGCACGGGGTCCATGCGTGCGGGCAGCCCCGCGAGGTCGGCGGGCGGGAGCAGGGCCTCCACGGTTGCGCCCGGAACCTCGACCTCGCTCCAGCGGCCACGGGCCGCCAGCACGGGGTGGTCGAGGAAGGCGGCGACGTCGTTGACCCCGGCGCAGGCGATGCCGATGCGCTCCAGGTCCTTCAGGATCTCGTCCGAGCCGGACCGGGCGAACCGCTCGGCGACGACGGCGTTCAGCTCCTCGCGGTGGGCGACACGGTCGGAGCCGGTGGCGAACCGCGGATCATCGGCCAGCTCGGGGCGGCCGAGGAACTCGGCGCACAGGGCCGCCCATTCCCGCTCGTTCTGGATGGAGAACAGCACCTCCTGGCCGTCGGCCGCGGTGTACGTCCCGTACGGCGCGATGGTGGCGTGCTGGGTGCCGATGCGCGGGGGCTGGGTTCCGCCGTGCCGGGTGTAGTAGGCGGGCTGGCCCATCCACTCCGCGAGCGCCTCGAACAGCGACACCTCCACGGCGTGCGCCTCGCCGGTGGTGGCGCGGGTGTACAGGGCGGTGAGGACACCGCTGTAGGCGTACATGCCGGCGGCGATGTCGGCGACGGAGATCCCGGTCCGGGCGGTCCCGTCGGGGGTGCCGGTCAGCGACACCAGCCCGGTCTGGCACTGCACGAGCAGGTCGTAGGCCTTGCGGTCGGACCAGGGGCCGGTCGTGCCGTAGCCGGAGATCGTGCAGGGGATGAGGCCCGGACGGCGGCTGGTGACGGTGGCGGCGTCCAGCCCGAGGCGGGCGGCGGCGCCCGGGGCGAGGTTCTGCACGAAGACGTCGGCCCCGTCGAGGAGGTCGTGCAGGATCTCGTGGCCGCGGGGGTCCTTCAGGTCGAGGGTGAGGGATTCCTTGGAGCGGTTGAGCCAGACGAAGTAGCTGGAGTGGCCGTGCACGGTCGTGTCGTACCGGCGGGCGAAGTCGCCGCCGCCCGGCCGCTCCACCTTGATCACCCGGGCCCCGAGGTCGGCGAGCTGCCGGGTGGCGTAGGGCGCCGCCACGGCCTGCTCCAGACTGACCACCGTGACCCCGGCCAGGGGATACCGCTGCACGCTCATGCCTCAAGCTCCCGGATCGTGTACGGAGGGCGCCCGGACAGTCTGCCGCAGGGAACGGGCTGCCGGGCGGGCCGGCGGCGCGATCCGGATCACGTCGGCTGTACCACGTTCACGGCCGGGCCAGCCGGCGCATCGCCAGGGCCAGTTGCAGCCGGAGCCGGCCCTGCGGGGTGCGCAGCGGCCAGCCGAGCAGGTGCTCGGCGTGGGTCAGCCGGTCCTGGAGCGTGGAGTGGTGGACGTTGATGCCGGCGGCGGCCGCCCGCAGGCTCCCCGTGGACGCGACGGCGTCCAGGGTGGCCGGCAGCCAGGGGGCGTTCGCCGCGGCGGCCTCCAGGGCACGGACGTCGGGTGGCGGCTCGGAGCCCGGCGCGACGAGACCGGCGAGGAGGGCGATCCCGCCCAGCTCCTCGGCGTGCACGACCTGGGGCCCGGGGTCCTGCGGCGTGCCCTCGGCGGTGAACCGCAGCGCGGTCCGGGCCTCGGCCCAGGAGCGGGGCAACTCCAGCACGGGGACGGCGGGTCCGACCCCGAGCCGTCCGGCGGGGAGCCCGGGGCCCGGGGGAGCGGGCCGGAGACCGGTGGCGGCGGAGGCCGGGCCGGCGGTCGGCCCGGTCCGGGGGCGGGGAGCGGCCTGCTCGGTCACGGGGTGTGTCCCGGCGCCGGTACGGAGTCCGGGCGCTGCCTGGGCGGCAGGGCCGGCCGGTTCCGCGGTCCGTGCGGGCGCCGTGCCGCCCGCACGGACCGGCCGGGGCTGCGCGGCGGTGGCGGCGGCCGTTTCGCTGCTCGCCGTGCCGTGCACGGCGGCGGGGCGTGGGGCGGCTGCCTGGCTCGTCGGGCCGGTCTGCGGCCGGACGGGGGCTTCCACCGCCGTTCGGCCCGCGAGTGGAGCGGTCTCCGCGTCGGCGGGTATCACCCGTGGCCGGCCGTTCAGCGGTGCGAGAGCCCGGGCCGGGGCAGCGGGGTCCAGGCCGAGGCGGCGGGCGGCGTGCAGGCGGGCCTGTTCGGGGGCCGTGGCGTCGAGGAGGGTCTCGACCAGGGCCGGATCGTCCGCCGGTGCCCGCCCGCGGGTGCGGTCGAGAACCAGCCGGACGGCACCGGCGGCCCGTTCGAGGATCACGGCCTCGACCACACTGGGGGCGACGGGCTCGGCCGGGTCCGACCGCGTGTCCTGCGCCGTCGCCGGGAGGCCTCCCGGCCCTCCCCGTTCCAGCCACAGCATCCCCGCACCGCCCGGGCTCAACGCCGCCGAGGGCCAGGCCGGGTCCGGCGGGGCTTCGGTGTCCCGCCGCGTGCCGTCGGCCTCCACCCGGACGTGCACGCGCCGCTCCGGGTCCACCAGCCGGGCCGGGCAGCCGGCCAGGACCGCGGCACCGCGCACGAGTGCCTCCACCCCGGCCCTGGACTCGGCCAGGCGGTCGAAGTAGGCGATGACCCGGACCGCCGCACCGGCATCCGGGTCGAGGGCGGTCAGCCGCCCGGCCAGCTCTTTCATAGGCCCATAGTGCGGGATGCGGCCGCTCTTGCGGCCGTCGAAGTTCGACGGCCGCAGCCGGGCCCGCCGCTCCCGGCCCTCACGCCCCCAGCAGCCTCCGCAGCCAGGCCAGCTGCGCCCCGCGGGCCGCCTGCGACACCGCGGCCTGGGGCGCGAACCCGTCGAAACCGTGGAAGCCGCCCGGCCACACATGCAGTTCGGCCACCCCACCGGCCTGCCAGATCCGCGACGCGTAGGCGACGACCTCGTCCCGGAAGGTCTCCGCCGAGCCGACGTCGAGGAAGGCCGGAGGCAGCCCCGTCAGGTCCTCCGCGCGGGCCGGAGCCGCGTACGCCGGTACGTCGGGGCCGCCGCGGCGCGAGCCCAGCAGCGCGGTCCAGCCGGTCTCGTTGGCGGTGCGGTCCCACACCCCGAGGCCCGCCATCTGGTACGTGGAGGGCGTGTCGTTGCGGTCGTCGAGCATCGGGCACATCAGCACCTGCCCGATCGGCTGCGGCCCCTTGCGGTCCCGGGTGAGCAGGGCCAGGGCCGCCGACAGCCCACCGCCGGCACTGGCACCGGCGATGACGATCCGCTCGGGGTCGGCGCCGATCTCGGCGGCGTGGTCCGCCGTCCACAGCAGCCCGGCGTAGACGTCCTCGACCGGCGCGGGATGCGGGTGCTCCGGCGCCAGCCGGTACTCCACGGACACCACCACCGCGTCCAGCGCCTTCGCCCACTCCAGCGGGACGTCCACCCCGACCCGGTTGTTGCCGATGACCATGCCGCCGCCGTGCACGTGGTAGATCACCGGCCGCGGCCCGGCGGACTCCGTCGCGGCCGGTCGGCAGATCAGCAGCGAGATGTCCGGCTCGCCCTCCGGCCCCGGCACCTGCCGGTCCTCGACCTCGAACGCCCCGCCCATGGTCAGGTCCAGATCGGCCAGCATCTGGATGCCCGGTCCCTGGCGCACCTCGGCGATCTCGTCGGGGGTCAGGCCCGGGCTGATCATGTCCTTGATCAGTTCCAGGGCGGCGGCGAGTTCGGGGTCGAACGGGGGCGGTACGTGCGTCATGGCGTCTCCTCACGGCGAGGTCGCGGCGGCTCGGGCAGCCATGGTCGGTCCGGTGGCCCCGGCAGCGGGCGCCGCCGTGCGGCGGAACCTGCCCGCCGTCCGGCGGGTGGCGCCGCGGGGCCGGGCGGGCGCACCGAGGTGAGCACGGCGCCGGAGGGTGCACGCCTGCCGCCGGCTCGGCGGTCAGCGTAGCGGCCCGGCGCCCTCGCACGGCGGGAACCGCCGCCTGCCGCCGCCCGCAGGCGGCGTCGCCTCGCAGGGCCCGCGGCGCCCGGCAGCTATACCCTTTCCTCTTACTCAGGCCGATTGATGCGGGTCGGTGTTCATCCGGCAGGGATGAGTATGCGGTGACGAGGGACCAGCAGATGCCGGGGCTGCCCGGCGTGCGCAGCCCGGAGCAGGCCGACGGGCTGCCGTTCCGCCCGCGCATTCTCGCCACTGCCCGCCAGGTGTCCGGGGCCGCGGCCCTGGCAGCCGGCCTGCTGGGCCTGGTGAGCCTGGTCGGCTGGGTCTCCGGGGCCGATGTGCTGAAGGAAGTGCTGCCCGGCGACTCGGTGGCCATGAAGGGCAACACCGCCGTGGCCCTCGTCACGCTCGGCCTTTCCTTGTACGCGATCTCCCGCGGCCGAATCCGCCCCGTTGCGCTCGCCGTGTCCTGTGCGGCGGCGGTCCTGGTCGCCGTGCTCGGCGCGCTCACCCTCGCGGAGGATGCGATCGGGGCAGGCCTGGGGATAGACGAGTTGCTCTTCACGGACGACACCGTCCACCGGGGAACGGGGGCCCCGGGGCGGATGGCGCCGAACACGGCTGCGGCGCTGATGGCCGCGGGGGCGGGTTCCCTGTGCGCCGGTGTGCCCCGGATCCCCGCCTGGGTGAGTCAGATCCTGGGCCTGGCCGTCGGCGCTCTCGGCATGCTGAGGCTGTACGGGGCCGCCTACGGGGTGCCCGAACTGGAGAAGTTCGGCCCCTACACGGGCATGGCCCTGCACACCGCGGTGGCTCTGGTGCTGGTGGGCACGGCGCTCTTCCTGGCCCGTCCGGGCGAGGGTCCCGCGGCGCTGCTGCTGAACGCGGGGACGACCGGCGCGTTGGGACGATGGCTGTTCGTCACCGTCGTGATCGTGCCGCCGCTGCTGGGCTGGGCCGTGCTGGCCGCCGAGGACGCCGGGCTGTTCGGGGAGCGCCTGGGGACCGGGCTGCTCGTCTTCGGTCACGTGGCCGTGTTCACGGCAGTGATCTTCACGTCCCTGGCCGTGGGCCGCCGTGTCGAGGTGGCTCAGGTCCGCCTCGAGTGGCAGGTGCGCCAGAACGAACTGCTGCAGGCCTTCATGGAGCACACGCCCGCGCTGGTGTTCATCAAGGACCTGGAGGGCCGCTTCCTGGCGGTCAACACGAGGTTCGAGCAGACCCTGCATCTCTCCCGGGAGCAGATCCTGGGCGGCCGGGACCAGGACGTCCTGCCCCCCGACCTCGCGCGTCAGGGGCAGGCCTCCGACCTCGCCGTGCTGGCGGAGGGCAGGCCCGTACAGCGGCAGAAGACGTTCGCCCTGCCGGGAGGCCGACGGGAGTTCCTGTCCACCCGGTTCCTGCTCAACGACGCCTCCGGCGCGCCCTACGCCCTGTGCGGCGTGTACATCGACATCACCGACCGCGTAGCGGCCGAACGCGAGGTCCAGCGGTCGCACCGGCGGTTCCTGGCACTGCTGGAGTCCGCTCCCGACGCCACCCTGATCACGGACGGCGATGGCACGGTGGTCATGGCCAACCCGCAGGTGAAACGCCTCTTCGGACGCGCGCCGGGCGATCTCGTCGGCACCGACGTCGTCGGCCTGGTGCCGACCGCCCGGCGCCGGCGCCACCAGGCGCTCCTCGGTGCCTACCTCCGCCTGCGTGATCCGAAGCCGATCGTCCTGGACCGGGACCTGTACGGGCTGCGCGGCGACGGCTCCGAGTTCCCCGTCGAGGTGAGCGTCAGCAGCCTGCAGGCCGAGCAGGAGACCCTCGTGGTCCTGACCGTCCGGGACATCACCGAGCGCAGACGGCTGGAGGACGAACGAGCCGAGCGCTACGAGCAGCAGCGGCGGATCGCCTACACCCTGCAGCACAGCCTCATGGGGGAGCCGCCCCGCCTGGCGTACCTGCCATGTGCCTACCGGTACCTGGCGTCCGTCCAGGACCCCGGAGTCGGCGGCGACTGGTTCGACGTCATCCCGCTCGACGGGCACCGTACCGGCGTCCTCATCGGCGATGTGATGGGCCGGGGCCTGGAGGCCGCGGCCGTCATGGGGCAGTTGCGCGCCGCTTCCCACGCCCTGGCCCGCACGGGTGCCACACCCAGCGGGCTGATGAGTGCCCTCGACACGTTCGTCGGCGACCTGGCGGACCAACTGGTCACCTGCGTCTACCTGGTCCTGGATCAGGGCAGACACGAGGTCACCCTGTGCTCGGCGGGGCACCTGCCCGTCATCGCCCTGCCGCCCGACGGGCCCGCCTGCCGGCTGGGGGCACCGGTCGGCGTGCCGCTGGGCGTCAACGACGCGGGTCACGCGGTGCCGTTCGAGGAAGTGACCATGCCGCTGCCGCCGGGCAGTGCGCTCGTGCTCTACACCGACGGGCTGGTCGAAAGGCCCGGCACCGACATCGAGGCCCAGGTCGACGTCCTCACCCACACCGTCGACGACGCGTTGAAGGGCGCCCCCGTCGACGACCCCGGCATCCTCGACCAGGCGGCGGACCACCTGATCAGGACACTGATCGCGGACGCGGACGCCTCTGACGACGATGTGACGCTGCTTCTGCTCGGTGTGCCCGGCCCTTCATGAAGGGCCGGGCTCTGTCACAGTCCGGGCACGCCTCGCGCCTGCTTCTGGCCACGCAACCGGAGTGGCCGAAAGATGTGTCTCCGGGTGCGTGACCGGCCGCTGGGGAGTGGTCGCTTCGGGGGGACGGGAAATGAACGCATGGGCGGTGCCCGGATACACCGAGTCGCTGGAGCTCGGGTCGGGGGCGAGCGGGCGGGTGGTCCTCGCCGTGCACGAGGAGACCGGCGTGCCGGTGGCCGTGAAGTACCTCAGCGAGTCGCTGCGCACCCGGCCGGGCTTCGTGCACGACTTCCGGGCTGAGGCGCGGCTGCTCGGCGGGCTGGGGAGCCCCCACGTCGCCGGGCTGTACGAGTACGTCGAGAGTCCCGACGGCGCCGCCATCGTGATGGAGCTGGTCGACGGCGTCCCGCTGCGAACGCTGCTCAGGCGGGAGGGCCCGCTCGCTCCCGAGGCCGCGCTCGTCGTCCTCAAGGGATCACTGCTCGGTCTGGCCGACGCGCACCGAGTCGGCGTCGTCCACCGCGACTACAAGCCGGAGAACGTCCTGGTCGCGCCGGACGGATCCTCCAAGCTGGTCGACTTCGGCATCGCGGTGGACGCGGGCACCAGCGCGGGCGTGGCGGGCACCCCGTCCTACATGGCCCCCGAGCAGTGGACCGGCGCACCCGCCTCCCCGGCCGCCGACGTGTACGCGGCCACGGCCACCTTCTTCGAATGCCTGACCGGCCACAAGCCGTACGCGGGCGACAACCTCGCCGAGCTCGCGCTGCGGCACCTCGACGCGCCCGTCCCCGCCGAAGAGGCCCCGGAGGCGGTGAGGGAGCTGGTGCGGCGCGGTCTGGCCAAGGACCCGGCGGAGCGGCCCGTAGAGGCCGAGGCGTTCGTCACCGAACTGGAGGCGGTCGCCGGCACCGCCTACGGCCCCGACTGGGAGGAACGCGGCCGGGGAAGGCTCGCGGCGCTGGTGGCCCTGCTGCCGCTGCTGCTGCCCTCGGCCCGCAACGCCCCCCGGAGCACCACGGACACCGCCCGTACGGTGCTGAGCCGGACGCCGGCCCCCGGCCCGGCGCACCCGTGGCTGCCCGGCCGCGGCGGACTGCTCGTGTCCGCCGCCGCCGTACTCCTCGGAGCCCTCCTGACGTACGGACTGCCGTACGACCCGGAGGCCGCGGCGGAGCGGGCGGCGCAGGCCCTGGCCACCACCGGCGCCGGGTCCGGTGCGGGCCCGGCGGCCTCCGCCTCCCCGGTCACGTCCTCCCCGTCCCCGTCCCCGTCCGCCACCCCCAGCGCGTCGGACGGCCCGTCGCCGTCCCCCACCCTGTCGGCCCCGGACCCCGCGGCGACCGGAACCGGTGCACCTTCGGCCTCCGCCACCCCGCCCGGCGGCGAGGAGACGGCGGCGCCCGGCGCGACGACCACGGCGGCGACGCCTACGGTCACCACCGTGGCCCCGCCCACCGGTCCCGCCGTCAAGGACGTCAGCGTGTCGGCCTTCCGTCAGACGGGCCCCACGACCGCCACGGCGACCCTCGGCGTCACCACGGACGGCACCGGCCCGGTCTCCATCACCGTCTCCTGGTTCACGGGGAACACGGCGGGGCAGCCGGGCGCCCCGGACGGCGCGCCCCAGACCTTCGAGCGCAGCGGCGCCACCCAGTACACGCTCACCGTCGACCACACCTTCCAGACCCTCGGCTGCTACTGGACGGTGCGGGCCACCACGACCCCCGCCGCCGCCGACGGCGGCGCCTCGCAGGAACTCCTGACCAGGCGGTGCGACCTCCGATGACCGCACACGACGACCGCACAGCCGCGCCGGCCGACGAGCGGACTCGGGTACTCGGCCCCACCGAAGGCCGTACCGAAGGGCCCGCCGACGGCTCCGCCCCGAGTGACCGGCCCGGCCCGTCCGGCGCGGCCGACGCGGAATACAGCGCCACCGTGCTGGCCAGCCACTGGATCCAGCGGCCCGAAGCGGACGAGACCCTCGCCGAGCAGCCGGACACGGAGAAGGGGCCGGCGGGGCTGGCGGCCCCCGACCGGGTCGAGGGAAGCGTGCTGCGCTTCGGCCCGGGCGTCACGGCCGCCGCCCGGCAACACACCCACCCGACGCTCCTCGCCGTACCGCCGCCTCCCGCGCCCCGCGGCCGACGGCTGCGCAGGCACGCCCTGCCCGCGCTGGTCGTGGTCTGCGTCCTCGCGTTCCTCGCCTGGCAGCGCCTCGGCCCGCCCCTGAAGGTGAACACGGTGACGGTCACGGCCCGGCCGACGGCTCTGGGCTGTGGCGGCACCGCGGACGTGGTCGGCCTCGTCACCACGAACGGCCGCCCGGGCACGCTGTCGTACCGCTGGGTCCGCAGCGACGGCACCGCCTCGGGCGTGCTGGAGGAAGTGCTGGCCCGTGGCCAGCGGCAGGCCCGCCTCCACCTGCGCTGGACCTTCGAGGGCACCGGGCACCGCACCGCACGCGCCGAACTGCACATCCTCTCCGGGACCGCGCGCACGGCCGGTACCGGCTTCGCGTACGACTGCCCCTGACCGGCCGTGACCGGTGCCGGGCGGCTTCGGTGGTGCCGGAGCCCGCGCTCAGCGGCTCGTGGCACCGGACCGGGCCGCGGGCCCGCCGCGCGAGACGACACGCGTGCCGCGGCCGTCGGCGACCCGGACCTGCAGCGACCCGCATCCGCAGCGTGTCCATTCCGTGTGGCCGGTCGCTGTGACGTGCCGGGACAGCACCCGGAACGGCTCGCCCCGGTCCGGCCGGCCGCAGTGCGGGCAGGCGGTGGCGTCGGTGCTGGGCATGACTGACTCCTCGTACGTCGTGGCTGGTTGACCGTCGCGACACAGCCAGCGTGCGTCCAGGAGTCCGTACACGTCCAGGTTGACTTTGTGGACGTCACTGTGAAGGCTGGCCTTCATGATTGACCTGCGCCGGCTGCACGTCCTGAGGGCGGTCGCCCACTACGGCACGGTCACCGCGGCGGCCCGGGCCCTGCACTTCACCCCGTCCGCCGCCTCCCAGCAGGTCCGGCAGCTCGCCCGGGACCTGGGCGTGGACCTGCTGGAGCCGCAGGGGCGCGGGGTGCGGCTCACCCCGGCCGCCGAGAGCCTGCTCGCGCACGCCGACGCCATCCAGGCCCGCTGGGACCAGGCGGAACTGGATCTGCGGGCCGACCACGGGGCGCCCTCCGGGGTGCTGCGCGTGACCGGCTTCCCGGTGGCCGTCTCGGTGCTGCTGGCGCCGATGGCGGCCCGGCTGGGGGAGCGTCATCGGCGACTGTCCGTCCGGATCACCGAGGCGGGTGTCCCGGAGAGTTTCGACCTGCTCTTCGAGGGCGCGACCGATCTGGCCGTCGTCGAGGCGACCCCGCACAACCCGCCGCTCAGCGACACGCGGTTCGACCAGCAGCCGTTGCTCGACGACCCGTTCGACCTCGTCGTACCCGAAGGGCACCGGCTCGCGGGGCGGGCGCGGGTCGATCTAGCCGAGGCGGCGCGGGAGGCGTGGATCGCGCCCGTGGAGGACAGCCCCTGCCGTCCGCACGTCCTGTCCGCCTGCGGCGCGGCCGGGTTCACCCCCGAGGTCCGCCACCACGCCCTCGACTGGAACGTCAGCGCCCACCTCGTGGCCCACCGGCTCGGTGTCGCCCTCATCCCGCGCCTGGCCCATCTGCCCCCGCACCTGCCGATCACCCGGGTGCGCTGCTCGGGCAACCCCCACCGCAAGCTTCTGACCTGCACCCGGGGCGGCGGACCCGCCCGGCCCGCGGTGTCGGCGGCGCTGGAGGAACTACGGGCCCTGGCAGCCACGGCCGTCGCCTGAACGGGCCGGGCGACTGCCGCAGACCCCGCCGACGGCATGCCCAAGGGGCCGCGGCCGTTGCCGGCCGCGGCCCCTCTCGTGGGCATGGGGTGAGGACGGTCAGGCAGCGGTGGGCTCGGCGATGTCACCGTGCAGCCGGGCGACGACGTCGGCCAGCTGCTGGGCGACCTCGGCGTCGTCCGCCGGGTGGGTCTCGGCGAAGCGGGTCACCGAGCCGGGGATGGACAGCTTGACGTCCTCCAGGACCTTGCCGCCGGCCACGCCCACGGACTTGCGGGTCTCGTCCTGTGCCCAGACGCCGCCGTACTGGCCGAACGCGGTGCCGACCACGGCGACCGGCTTGCCGCTGAGGGCACCGGCGCCGTACGGGCGGGACAGCCAGTCGATGGCGTTCTTCAGGACGGCCGGGATGGTGCCGTTGTACTCGGGGGTGAAGAGGATCAGGCCGTCCGCGGCGTTCGCGGCGTCGCGCAGCCGCGTGGCGGCGGCCGGGACGCTGCCCTCCACGTCGATGTCCTCGTTGTAGAAGGGAATCTCGGCGAGGCCCTCGTACAGGTTCACCTCGGCACCTTCGGGGGCGAGCTTGACGGCCGCCTCGGCGAGCTGGCGGTTGTGCGAACCGGCGCGGAGGCTGCCGACGAGGGCGAGGATACGAACGGACATGCTGAACTCCCACATCTGAGGCGCTGCTCTGACACACTGCTGAGGATCCGGACCGGGGTCCGTTTAACGTTGTAGCATCCTAACCGGACCACGGTCCAGTTTTGTTCCCGATGCTTTACGCTGGCTTCATGTCCGCCGTCCCGCACCCCCTTCCGACGCCCCAGGAGCCCGTCGGCCACCCCGAGCTGGTGCAGCTGGGGACCGCCCTGAAGGGCGACGAGCCGTGCCTGCGGGCCGACGCCGCGCGCAACCGCGCCCGGCTGCTGGAGGCCGCCGGGCGGCTGGTGGCGGAGCGCGGCGCGGAGGCCGTCACGATGGAGGCCGTGGCCGCGGAGGCCCGCGTCGGCAAGGGCACGGTCTTCCGCAGGTTCGGCGACCGTACCGGCCTCCTGACGGCGCTGCTCGACCACTCGGAGAAGAAGTTCCAGGCCTCCTTCCTCGGCGGCCCGCCGCCGCTCGGGCCCGGAGCGCCGCCCGTGGAGCGGCTGCGGGCGTTCGGCCGCGCGATGCTGCGCCGGTCGGCCGAGGACCTGGAGCTCCAGCTGGCCGCCGAGCCGTGCGCGTCCCGCCGCTTCACCAACCCGGCCCGCAGCGTGCTGCGCCACCACGTCGTCATGCTGCTGCGGCAGGCGGCCCCGGACGCCGACTGCGAGCTGCTCGCCCACGCGCTGATGGGCCAGCTCGACCCGGCCCTGATCCACCACCTGACCAAGCAGTGCGGCCTGCCCATGGCCCGCCTGGAGGACGCGTGGACCGACCTGGTCGACCGGGTGACGGGTACCGCCCCGACCCGCTGAGGTCCGCCCGCGGATCCCCGTGACCGCTCACGGCTTCCTCACAACTCCCCCGCCGGAAGCGCGCATTGGGGCTTCTGCCAAGATGCCGTACGTCATGGTGCAGATACCGAAAACGCCCGCGCCCCCGTCCCCCGCACCGTCGCGCTCCGTCCCCACGAGCGCCGATGTGGCCCGCCTGGCCGGCGTCTCGCGCGCGACCGTCTCCTACGTCCTCAACAACACCAGCGCCGTACGGATCAGCGAACCCACCCGCCGCCGTGTGCACGAGGCGGCGAAGGAGCTCGGTTACGTACCGCACGCGGCCGCCCGCAGCCTGCGCGCCGGGCACAGCCGCATGGTCCTGATACCCGCGCCGACCTTCCCCGTCGGCCCGCTCTACAGCCGGTTCCTCACCAATCTCCAGAACGCGCTCGCCGCCCTGGACTACACGGTCGTGCAGCACGGCACCGGCGGCCCGCTCGGCGACGAAGCCGCCCGCGCCTGGGCCGAGTTGCGTCCCGTGGCCGTGCTCGTGCCCGGCTCCGGGCTCGGCCCGCGCGGGGTGACGGTGCTCAAGCGCTCGGGGGCGCGAGCCGTGGTCACCCTCGGCCCCGAGACCATCGAGGGCGCGCACGCCCTGCTCATGGATCACGACGTCGTCGGCCACAGCGCGGGCGCCCACCTCTACGACCGCGGCAGGCGCCGCATCGGCGTCGTCGTCCCGCAGGAGCCCGGGCTGGAGGCGTTCTCCGCGCCCCGCCTCGACGGCGTGCGCCAGTCCGTGCGGGGCACGGACGCCACGGTGGCCGAACTGCCCCTCGCCTACGACGAACAGGCCGCGGCGCGCCTCGCCGCCCGCTGGCGGACCCTGGGCCTGGACGCCGTGTTCACCTACAACGACGAGTACGCGATGCTGCTGATGCGGGCCCTGCTGGACGAGGGTATCCGCATCCCCGAGGAGACGGCCGTGGTCGGCGCCGACGACCTGATGCTCGGGCGGCTGCTGCGGCCCCGGCTCAGCACGGTCCGTCTGGAGCTGCCCTGTGGCCGTGAACTCGCCGAACTGGTCGACCGCGCGGTACGCAGGCCCGCCACCGAACCCGAGACGCACAAGGTGCTGGGGGCGACGGTGCTGCACCGCGAATCGAGCTGACGCCTCGGCAGGTGCCCGGCCGACAGCGGCCGGGACCCGGCTCCGGTGCCGCGGCACGGCTAGGATGTTGCATGCTCAACAAAACGGGGGCGCATTCCTGTGCGGGCCGCGGCACACCGCCGCACCCGCTCGCCCCGTCCCGCCATGTGACCGCCGAACCGGCCGCGCACGCAGGGGAGTTCCGCCCTCCCCTCCGCCGGTGACCGATCGATCGGAGAGCCGTCATGCCGTTGCTCGACACCAGGAGCTGGCAGCCCCGCCCCCTCAGCGGGCCCGGATACACCGTCACCGAGCCCGCCACCGGCCAGGCACTCGGCACCCTCGCCCTCGCCACCCCGGAGGACGTCGCGGCCGCCGCCGGACGGGCCGCCACCGCACAGCGGGAGTGGGCACGCACCCCGCACTTCGCCCGTGCCGCCGTGCTCCGCAAGGCGGGCGACCTGTTCACCGCGCACGCCGACGAACTGCGGGAATGGCTCGTCCGCGAATCGGGTTCCGTCCCCGGCAAGGCCGACTTCGAACTGCACGTGGCCGCTCAGGAATGCTACGAGGCTGCCGCGCTCGCCTCCCGCCCGGCCGGCCAGGTCCTGCCCAGCGAGGCGCCCCGCCTGTCGTACACGCGCCGCGTCCCGGCCGGTGTGGTGGGCGTGATCTCGCCCTTCAACGCCCCGCTGATCCTGTCCATCCGCTCCGTAGCGCCGGCCCTGGCGCTGGGCAACGCGGTCCTGCTGAAGCCGGACCCGCGCACGGCCGTCTGCGGAGGGCTGTCCCTCGCCGCGGTCTTCGCCGCCGCCGGCCTGCCGGAGGAACTGCTGCACGTGCTGCCCGGTGGCCCGGAAGCCGGACAGGCCCTGGTCGCCGACCCGCGCGTGCCGGTCATCTCCTTCACCGGCTCCACCGCCGCCGGACGGGCCGTGGGCGAGGCGGCCGGGCGCCACCTCAAGCGGGCCCATCTGGAACTGGGCGGCAACTCGGCCATGATCGTGCTGGAGGACGCCGACCTCGACGCGGTGATCTCCACGGCCGCCTGGGGCTCGTTCTTCCACCAGGGCCAGATCTGCATGACCACCGGACGCCATCTGGTGCACGCGTCCCTCTACGACGAGTACGTCGAGCGGCTGGCCGCCAAGGCGGACTCACTCGCCGTCGGCGATCCCTACCGGGACCAGGTGCACCTGGGCCCGATCATCGACTCGGGCCAGCTCAGCAAGATCAGCGGCCTGGTCGAGGCCAGCAGGACCGCGGGCGCCAAGGTCGCCGCCGGCGGTACCCACGACAGGCTCTTCTACCGGCCGACGGTCCTCGCCCACGTCGACGACCGCACCCCCGCGTACACGGAGGAGGTCTTCGGCCCCGTCGCGCCCGTCCGCTCCTTCACCACCGCCGACGAGGCGGCGGCCCTGGCCGCGCAGAGCCCGTACGGCCTCTCCCTGGGCATCGTCACCAGGGACCCGGCCCGCGGCCTGGACCTCGCCGAGCGCATCCCGACCGGCATCGTGCACATCAACGACCAGACCGTGAACGACGAGGCCGTGGCGCCCTTCGGCGGAGTAGCCGCCTCCGGCACCGGCGCCCGCTTCGGCGGTGAGGCCAACCTGGAGGCCTTCACCGAACTGCGCTGGACGACGGTACGCGGAGACGTGGCTCCGTACCCCTTCTAGCCCGCCTGCTGGCCCTCCTGGGCCTGCTGCTCGGCGATCGCCTTGCGGACCTCGTCCATGTCGAGGTTGCGGGCCTGCCCGATGACGTCCGTCAGGGCGGCCTCGGGCAGGGCCCCCGGCTGTGCGAACACGGCGACCTGGTCACGGACGATCATCAGCGTGGGGATGGACTGGATACCGAAGGCCGCGGCCAGCTCGGGCTGCGCCTCGGTGTCCACCTTGCCGAACACCAGGTCCGGGTTCTCCCCGGCCGCCTTCTCGTACACCGGGGCGAACTGCTTGCACGGCCCGCACCAGTCGGCCCAGAAGTCGATCAGGACGAACTCGTTGTCCGTAACCGTCTGGTCGAAGTTCTCCTTGGTGAGCTCCACGGTGCTGCTCATGGCGTACATCCCTCTTCCTGGTGTGGGGTCAAGCCGTCGGCACAACACGGCCGACCGGACACGTATTCCGCGCCCCTACCCATGTGGCCAGGGCGCACACCACCCACCAGACTGACCCCATGACGGAAACGGAAACCAACGCGTACGACGTCGTGGTGCTCGGTGCCGGGCCCGTGGGGGAGAACGTCGCCGACCGCACCCGCGCCGCCGGACTGACCACCGCGGTCGTGGAGAGCGAACTGGTCGGCGGCGAGTGCTCCTACTGGGCGTGCATGCCCAGCAAGGCCCTGCTGCGGCCGGTCATAGCCCGCGCGGACGCCCGCCGCGTGCCGGGCCTGCGCCAGTCCGTGCAGGGCCCCCTCGACGCGGCCGCGGTCCTCGCCCACCGGGACTACTACACCTCCGACTGGAAGGACGACGGCCAGGTCGGCTGGCTCGACTCCATCGGCGCCGACCTCCACCGCGGCCACGGCCGCCTCACCGGGCCGCGCACGGTGACGGTCACCGGCCCCGACGGCGGCGAACGCCTCCTGACCGCCCGGCACGCCGTCGCCGTCTGCACCGGCAGCCGCGCCGCCCTGCCCGGCCTCCCCGGGCTCGACGCCGTCAAGCCGTGGACCAGCCGGGAGGCCACCAGCTCCCACACCGTGCCCGGCCGGCTGATCGTGATCGGCGGCGGCGTGGTCGCCACCGAGATGGCCACGGTCTGGCAGGCCCTCGGCTCGCAGGTCACCCTGCTGGTCCGCGGCAAGGGCCTGCTCCCCAGGATGGAGCCCTTCGCCGGGGAACTGATCGCCGAGGCGCTCAAGGAGGCCGGAGCGGACGTCCGTACGGGGACCTCGGTGGAGTCGGTGACCCGGGAGAACGGGACGGTCGTCGCCGTCACCGGCACGGGCGAGCGCATCGAGGCCGACGAGATCCTCTTCGCCACCGGCCGCGCCCCGCGCACCGACGACATCGGCCTGGAGTCGATCGGTCTGGACCCCGGCTCCTGGCTCCCGGTCGACGACAGCCTCCGCGTGAGCGGCCACGACTGGCTGTACGCGGTCGGCGACGTGAACCACCGCGCCCTCCTCACCCACCAGGGCAAGTACCAGGCCCGCATCGCGGGCGCCGCCATCGCCGCGCGGGCTACCGGCGAGACCCTCCTGGCGGAGCCCTGGGGCGCCCACGCCGCGACCGCCGACCACACGGCCGTCCCGCAGGTCGTCTTCACCGACCCGGAGGCGGCGGCCGTGGGCCTGTCCCTGGCCGAGGCGGAAGAGGCGGGGCACCGGGTGAGGGCCGTCGACGTGGACCTGTCCACCGTCTCCGGGGCAGGCCTCTACGCCGACGGCTACCAGGGCCGCGCCCGCATGGTCGTCGACGTCGAGGACGAGATCCTGCGGGGCGTCACCTTCGTCGGCCCCGGCGTCGGCGAACTCATCCACTCCGCGACCATCGCCGTCGCCGGCCAGGTCCCGGTCGGCCGCCTGTGGCACGCCGTCCCGTCGTACCCGACGATCAGCGAGGTGTGGCTGCGGCTGCTGGAGGCGTACCGGGACGCGTGACCCGCGGTCCGTCCGGGCGGGGGCGAGGCGGGGGCGGCGGTTCCGCTACGCGTGCGCAGGCACCACCAGTTCACGGTAGTCGTCGTCCCACAGGTCCTCCTCCGCCTCCGGCAGGAGCAGCACCCGGTCCGGACGCAGCGCGTCGACGGCGCCCACGTCGTGCGTGACCATGACGATCGCGCCCGGGTAGGTGCCCACCGCGGCCAGGACCTCGGCCCGGGAGGCCGGGTCCAGGTTGTTCGTGGGCTCGTCGAGGAGCAGGACGTTCGCGCCCGAGTGGACCAGGCCCGCCAGCGCGAGCCGGGTCTTCTCACCGCCGGACAGGACGCCGACGCGCTTGCCGGTGTCGTCGCCGGTGAACAGGAACGCGCCCAGGACCTGGCGGACCTCACCGTCGGTGAGGTGCGGGGCGGCTCCGGCCAGGTGCTCGCGGACCGTCGACTCCGGGTCCAGTGTGTCGTGTTCCTGCGCGAAGTAGCCCAGGCGCAGACCGTGCCCGTGGACCACCCGGCCGCCGTCGGGCGTGTCCTGCCCGGCGAGGAGACGCAGCAGAGTGGTCTTCCCGGCGCCGTTGGGACCGAGCACCACCACCCGGCTGTCCCGGTCGATGGCCAGGTCGACCCCCCGCAGGACCTGCCGGCCGCCGTACGACCTGGTCAGGCTCACGGTGCCGAGCGGGATCCGGCCGCAGGGCGCCGGCTCGGGGAGCCGGATCCTGGCCGTCTTCTCGGCGCGCCGTGCGGGTTCCAGACCGGCGAGCAGACGGTCGGCGCGGCGGGCCATGTTCCGCGCGGCCACCGCGGTCGCCACCCGGGCCCGCATCTTGTCGGCCTGGGAGTGCAGCGCCGCGGCCTTGCGCTCGGCGTTCGCCCGCTCCCGCGCCCGTCGCCGCTCGTCGGCCTCCCGCTGCGCCAGGTAGGTGTCCCAGCCGGTGTTGTGGATGTCGAGCGCGGCCCGCCCCGGATCCAGGTGGAAGACCCGGTTCACGGTGCCGGCCAGCAGGGACGTGTCGTGGCTGATCATCACCAGCCCGCCCTGATGGCTCGTCAGGAAGGTGCGCAGCCAGGCGACCGAGGCCGCGTCGAGGTGGTTCGTCGGCTCGTCCAGCAGCAGGGTGCCGTGCCCGGCGAACAGGATGCGTGCCAGTTCCACACGTCGGCGCTGACCGCCCGAGAGCGCGCTGAGCCGCCGCTCCATGAGCTCCGCCGGGAGACCGAGCCCGGCGGCGACCCGGGCGGCCTCCGCCTCGGCCGCGTAACCGCCGCGGGCCTGGAACTCGGCCTCGGCCCGCACGTAGGAGTTCATCGACCGGTCCGTGCCGTCGGCCATCGCGGCCTCGGCGCTCCGCAGCACCCGCACGGCCAGATCCAGACCGCGCGCGGACAGGATCCGGTCGGTGACGGTGACCGACTGGTCGGCGGCGCGCGAGTCCTGGGGGAGATGCCCGACCCCGGCCGCACGGACGACCGACCCGGCGGCGGGCCGCAGTTCACCCGCCAGGGTGTGCAACAGGGTCGTTTTCCCGGCGCCGTTGCGGCCGACCAGGCCGATGCGGTCGCCGGGGGAGACGTGGAAGGAGACGTGCGACAGCAGCAGACGCGCGCCCACGCGCACGTCGACATCACGAACGGTGATCATGAGAAAACGCTCCGAACAAGCAATCCGAACCAGCAAAAGGACACACGGGTGGCGTGGGAGTGGGTCCTCGGCTAGGAAATTCGGGGCGTAGACATGCGGCCACGGTAGCGGAGGCACCGCGACGGACGCCTCCGAATTCCGGCCGGACGGATCTGCTCGCTACGGCAACTCGAAGCCCAGCGCACGCGCCGCCTCCTCCGGCGCAGGCTGGGCCCAGCGCTCCGCCATCGCCTGGTTGGACGACAGCGATCGCGACTCGGCGCGGTCCAGGTACAGGACGCCGTCGAGGTGGTCCGTCTCGTGCTGCACGATGCGGGCCGGCCAGCCCGTGAACACCTCGTCCAGGGCCCGCCCGTGCTCGTCCTGCCCGGTCAGCCGCACCTCGGAGTGCCGGGCCACGACCGCCTGCCAGCCCGGCACGCTCAGGCACCCCTCGAAGAACGCGGCCCGCGCGTCGCCCACGGGCTCGTAGGAGGGGTTGACCAGCACGCGGAACGGCTGCGGTACCCGCCCGCGCACGAGACGTACCTCCTCCGGCACCGGCGCCGGATCCTCGATCACGGCGATCCGCAGCTCCACGCCCACCTGCGGCGCAGCCAGGCCGACTCCGGGCGCCGCCCGCATGGTGATCCGCAGGGCCTCGACGAACCGGGCCAGCAGGGCGGGCTCCAGCTGACCGTCGAACGGCTCGGTGCCGCGCCGCAGGACAGGGTCACCGGCCGCGATGATGGTCAACGGCAGCCCCGCGTCGAGGAGTTGCCCGACCCGTTCGGCCAGGGGTGCGCGATCGTCCGGAGTTCCCATCGCGTCAGGATGACACGGCACCCCCCGCCCTCGCGTGACGCACGTCACATGGGTTCTCCGGGAACTGAACGCCCCGCCGCCCCGACTACTGCACCGCAACGGCCACCGCCGACACCGCAACGGCCCAGAAGACACCACCCGGAGAAGCCCGCCGATGACCACCGCTCCCTCGACCACCACGGACGAGGCCCCCCGACCAGCCGCCCCGGCACCGTCGAAGGGCAACTGGGCACCCCTGCGCCCGCTCATCCTGCGCCTGCACTTCTACGCAGGGGTGCTGGTGGCGCCGTTCCTCCTCGTCGCCGCCGTCACCGGCCTGCTGTACGCCGGTTCCTTCCAGGCCGAGAAGCTCGTGTACGACCACGAGATGACCGTCCCCGTGGGCGGCGAGAAGCTGCCGATCAGTGAGCAGGTGGCCGCCGCCCGCAAGGCCCACCCCGAGGGCACGATCTCGGCCGTGCGCCCCTCACCGGAGGCCGACGCGACGACCCGGGTGATGCTGTCCGGCGTCCCGGGCGTCGGGGAGGGCCACACGCTCGCCGTGTTCGTCGACCCGTACACCGCGAAGGTGCGCGGCTCCCTCGAACAGTACGGCTCGACCGGCGCGCTGCCGCTGCGCACCTGGATCGACGAGTTCCACCGGGACCTGCACCTGGGGGAGACGGGACGGCTGTACAGCGAGCTGGCGGCCAGCTGGCTGGGGATCATCTCGGCGGGCGGACTGGTGCTGTGGTTCTCCCGCCGCCGTGCCCTGCGCAAGGTGCGGGGGACGAAGGGGCGGCGCCGCACGCTCGGACTGCACGGCAGTGTCGGCGTGTGGGCGGCGGCCGGGTTCTTCTTCCTCTCGGCGACCGGTCTGACCTGGTCGGCGTACGCCGGAGCCCACATCGACGAGCTGCGGACCTCACTGGGCCAGGCCACCCCGTCGGTGTCGGCCGCGGCTGGCGGCGAGCACGGCGGCCACGACTCCGCCGCCGGGCAGGCGGGCGACGCCGCGCACGGCGTGGGCCTGGACAAGGTCCTGGCGGCGGCGCGGGCCGAAGGGCTGGGCGACCCGGTGGAGATCGTGCCGCCGGCCGACGCGAACTCGGCGTACGTCGTCAAGCAGGTCCAGCGCAGCTGGCCCACGAAGCAGGACGCCGTCGCGATCGACCCGGCCAGCGGCGAGGTCGCCGACGTGCTGCGCTTCGAGGACCACCCGGTGCTCGCGAAGCTCACCCGCTGGGGCATCGACCTGCACACCGGCGTCCTCTTCGGCCTGGCCAACCAGATCGCCCTGATGCTGCTGGCACTGTCCCTGATCATGCTGATCGTCTGGGGCTACCGCATGTGGTGGCAGCGCGGCCGCGGCAGCGCCTTCGGCCGGCCCGTCCCGCGGGGCGCCTGGCAGCTGGTACCGCCGCAGATCCTGGTACCGCTGCTGGCCGGGACCGCCGTACTCGGGTACTTCCTGCCCCTGTTCGGCATCCCCCTGGCGGTGTTCCTCGCCGTCGACATCCTGCTGGGGGAGATCGCCTACCGGCGGGGGCGGCGGTCGTACGGGACGCCCGCCGGGGAGCGGTAGCCGACCCCCGGCACACGGATGCCCGGCTCCTCAGGGAGCCGGGCACCTTCGCGTACAGCGCGGGTCAGCGCCCCTCGAAGTCACCCGCGAGCGCCGAGGCGATCCGCAGGTGCGTCTCCGCCTCCTCGTGCCGGTTCTGCCGCTGGAGGGTGCGGCCGAGCATCAGCCGGGCGTAGTGCTCCACGGGGTCCCGCTCGACGATCGTCCGCAACTCGCCCTCGGCGCGGTGCAGTTGGGCGGAGTGGTAGTAGGAGCGCGCCAGCAGCAGCCGGGGCCCGGTCTGCTCGGGCACCTCCTCGACCAGCCCGACCAGGACGCGCGCGGCGGCGGCGTAGTCCTTGGCGTCGAAGAACAGCTGCGCGCGCTCCCAGCGCTCGGCCGGGGTTCCGTGGGCGTAGTACGTGGTGTCCTGCGTGGTGTTCACTCGGGGCCTCCTTCGAGGCCGACAACCGAACCCGCCCGTCCGGTATTCCGGCAGGTGTCAGGGGCAGAGTCCCCAGCGGGTCGGGGTGGCCAGTTCCGCGCCGTACCGCTCGGTGAGCAGAGTCAGCACGCGGCCCGTGACGGCCAGGTCCTCCGCCGGGATGCCGTCGTAGATCCGCGCGGTGAGGGGTGCCGTCTCGCCGGAGGTCGTGGCGTACAGCTCGCGCCCGGCGTCCGTGATCCGCACCTCCGCCTCCCCGTCCGGGGCCAGCAGCCGCGCGGCGATCAGCTCGTCGAGCACGACGTGCACCTCCCCGGCGTCGATCCGCAGCGCCTCGGTGACACCGTCGACGAGCTGCCCGCGCCCGACCGGGCTGTCGGCGATCGCGGCGAGGCGGAGGGTGACGGACTGCTCGAAGGTCATGCCGTGCCGGTCCAGCACCCGCTGCAGGAGGGCGCGGCCGGCGTAATGGGCCAGGGCGATGTCGCGGGGGCTGACGGGGGGTGTGGTGGTGGTCGTGGTCATGACTGCTCCGTCTCGTTCTCGCTGAAGGGTTCAAGAGGTGCGTCGAGCAGGGCCGTCAGCTCGCGTGTGAACTCCCGTGTGCGCGGGCTGTCGAGTCCGCCGAGCGGGCCCAGGAGCTGCTGGAGGAGTCCGTGGACGACCGTGATCGCCCGCCGGGTGACCTCGCGGCCCTGCTCGGTGAGGGCGAGCTGCACCGCGCGCGGGTCGCGCGGGTCCCGGGTGCGCTCCACGAGCCCGGCGCTCTCCAGGGCGCGGGCCAGCTTCGACACGTAGAGCGGCTCCAGGCCGGTGCGATCGGCGAGGCGGCGCTGGCTGGGCCGTTCGCCGGAGTGCTGCATGCCGTGCAGCGAGGCGACCAGCGAGTACTGCGCGTGCGTGAGGCCCAGCGGGGCCAGAGCGCGGTCGACCGCGACCCGCCATTTCATCGCCAGCCGCCACACCAGGAAGCCGGGCGTCGCGCCTTCGGTACCGTTGCTCATGACGAATACAGTACATAGCTACTATGTACATGGCTACTATTTTTCAGGCGCCCGCGGCGCGGCCCGAACGTGACGCTGACGCAGGCCCTCGTGCCGCACTAGGTTGTGCGCCATGAGCAATCTTGAGCGCGAGGCGGCCCCCTCCCTGTGCGGTGGCCGTGGCTTCGTGGTGGCGGAGCCGGTGCGTGAACTCCTCAGCCCCCGCCGGGTGAAGCTGGGGGAGTCCAGCGAGGTCCGCCGGCTGCTGCCCAACCTCGGCCGCCGGATGATCGGAGCCTGGTGCTTCGTCGACCACTACGGTCCCGACGACATCGCCGACGAGCCCGGTATGCAGGTGCCGCCGCACCCCCACATGGGTCTGCAGACCGTGAGCTGGCTGCACGAGGGGGAGGTGCTGCACCGCGACTCCACGGGCAGCCTCCAGACCATCCGCCCGCGCGAACTCGGCCTGATGACCTCCGGCCGGGCCATCAGCCACTCGGAGGAGAGCCCGCGCTCGCACGCCCGCTTCCTGCACGGCGCGCAGCTCTGGGTAGCGCTCCCCGACAGCCACCGCCACACCGAGCCGCGTTTCGAGCACCACGCCGACCTGCCGGTCGTCGCCGCACCCGGCCTCACGGCCACGCTGATCCTCGGCGACCTCGACGGCGCCACCTCACCCGGCACGGCCTACACCCCGATCGTCGGCGCCGACCTGGCCCTGACCCGGGGCGCGGACGTACGCCTGCCGCTGGAGCCGGACTTCGAGTACGCCGTGCTCTCCATGTCCGGCGAGGCCCACGTCGACGGCGTCCCCGTCCTCCCCGGCTCCATGCTGTACCTCGGCTGCGGCCGCGGTGAACTGCCCTTGCGGGCGGAGTCGGACGCGAACCTGATGCTCCTGGGCGGCGAGCCGTTCGAGGAGGAACTGATCATGTTCTGGAACTGGATCGGACGGACGCAGGGGGAGATCGAGCAGGCGCGGCAGGACTGGATGGAGGGGACCCGGTTCGGCGAGGTGAAAGGGTACGACGGCGCCCCGCTGCCTGCTCCGGAGCTGCCGCCGGTGCCGCTGAAACCGCGTGGAAGAGTGCGCTGACCTGTGGGAATGCTTGAGCCGAGCGAAGCACCGCGCCTGGAGCGACATGGAGCGCCCGCAGGCTGAGGAGCTGTTCGGCGGTTTTGCCGTCCGGCCGCGGCACCGAGCACACGACATCCCCCCTCCGCGGCCGTGGCACGCCGCCTCTCTCAGGGCATGACCGGCAGTTCCAGCCGATGATGCACGAGGCGGAGGGGAGAGGTGACGGTCAGCCGACCTTGAGAAGGCCGGCTTCGACGACGGCGCGGCCGAAGGGGGTCGCGAGGTCGGCGAGCCGCTCACAGTCGGCTTCACCCAGTGCGGCGTAGGCGGGAAGGGCCAGGTGGTCGGTGCGGTCCTCGATGTGTCGGCGCAGGGTCGCGCCTTCCGGGCTGAGGGAGTCGCCGTCCAGGAGACCTCGCTCGCGCAGGCGCTCCTCGGCGGCGGTCCACTCCTCCTCGGGCCATGCGCGGCTGGCTTTGAGGAAGTCGACGGGTACGTCACCGGTGGCGGCGTGCAGGATCAGGGCTTCCAAGCCGCCGACGCCCTCGCTCAGCAGGCAGGCCACGTGCCCGTCTCCGCGGAACTCCCGGAGCAGTGTCTGGGCATGCCACAGCTGCAGCACCGGCTCCTGCGGCCAAGGCAGTGCGGCATGCGCGGCGAACAGTGGGCGGCCCTGTGCGTGTTCGCGGGCCGCCTCGGCCGCCCGGCGGGTCAGTGTCAGGACCTCGCTCAGGTAGGGCAGTTCGTGCACTTTCGCCCGCCGCAGAGCCTCGCCCGCCGCGGCGTACCGCGCGTCCAGCACCTGCTGCGGCGTCGCCGTCTCCCAGACCCCGTCGACCGCCTGCCGTACGACATCGGGGTTGAAGTTGTAGAAGGTGGAGATGACCAGCTCGGCGGAGGCTCGGCCGAAGGCGGCGCTGCGGAAGGCGAAGTAGCCGGCGCGTCCGCTCAGGCCGAGCTCCGCGTACCGTCGCCTTGCCTCAGGGGCGAAGTAGATCATGGCGTGTACGGGCTCGAGGCGGCGCCAGGCCGCATGCGCAGTCTCCATGGGGGTCACCTTTCCTGAGGGTCGACGACAGCGTTTTCGCTGCGGTTCGAGTACTCGCCGTGCGCTCGGAGATGGTCGAGCAGCAAGTGGCTCAGCGGCTCGGGCGCTTCCTCGGGGATCCAGTGGCTGACGCCTTGGAGGGTCTCGAATCGGTACGGCCCCTTGACCCATCGCTCGGTCTCCTGCGCGGCTGCCGGGCCGAACGCGCTGTCGTCCGTGCTCCAGACGTACAGCGTGGGAACGTCGATGACGCCGATCGCGCCGTCGGGGCGGCCGGCGCGGTACCAGTTCAGCGCAGCGGTGAGAGCGCCAGGCTGGGACAGGTGACGCACATAGGCGTCCGCACTGTCCTGCGGGACCTTTCCGGCGTAGAAATCGCGAAGCTCTTGGGCGTCGTCGGCCAGCATGCGCTCTTCGGTCGTGGGCGTTTCGCGCCAGTCGATCATGTAGTGCGAGCGACTGCGCTGGTCCTCATCCGTGCGCAGGGTGGTGGCCAGGGCGCCGGGGTGCGGGGTCGAGACGACCGTGAGGGTGCGCACGCGGCCGTGGTGGGCATCAGCCGTCCACCAGGCCACCGCGCCGCCCCAGTCGTGGCCGACCAGGTCGAACGTCGCCCAGCCCAGTTCCTCCGTGATCGCCACGACGTCGTCGACGAGATGGCTGATCCGATAGTCCTCGGGCCGCTGGGGGCGGGCCCCGGGGGAGTACCCCCGCTGGTCGGGTGCCACCACCCGGTAGCCGTGCGCGGCCAACGCCTCGATCTGCCGCCGCCACACCACCCCCGTCTGCGGGAATCCGTGCAGCAAGAGCACCGGGCGGCCCTCGGCGGGACCGGCCGCGATCGCGTCGAACACGCCCGCATGCGTGGAGATGCTCAGCTGAGTCACGATCCACCCCTTCGTACCGACTGGTCGGTACCCTTGCGGTACGGGGAGGGGCTGTCAAGGGCGCGCGAAGGTTGAACCTGACGTCGAATTCAAATATAACCGGTCGGAAGGCCGATACCTGTCACCCCTGCGGCCATGACATGTCCTCGGATCACCCGAGGAGATGGTCATGAGCCATATCCGCACGGCAGTTGGCGTACGGCACCGTCCATCGGCAATCGAGCCCGGCTCACGGAGCTCGGAGTTTCGACCCCGGAGTCCCCGGACGAACCGGGGCGACAGGAAACAGCGAGGCGACATGAGGGAAGCAGTCATCGTTTCGACGGCACGGACGCCGATCGGAAAGGCCTACCGCGGCGCGTTCAACGACACCCAGGCCCAGAAACTCGCCGCCCACGCCCTTTCACACGCGGTGCGGCGCGCCGGTCTCGAGGGAGGCGAGGTCGAGGACGTCATCTTCGGCTGCGCCGTGCAGCAAGGGTCCTCCGGGTTCAACGTGGCGCGTCAGGCCGCTCTGCGGGCCGGACTTCCGGACACCGTGTCGGGGATGTCGATCGACCGGCAGTGCTCGTCGGGCCTGATGGCCATGGCGACGGCCGCCAAGCAGATCGTCACGGACGGCATGCAGGTCGCCGTCGGCGGCGGTGTCGAGTCGATCTCCCTGGTCCAGAACGACCACATGAACACCCACCGCATGACGGATCCCTGGCTGGTCGAGCACAAGCCGGGCATCTACCTGCCGATGCTGCAGACGGCGGAGATCGTCGCCGAGCGCTACGGCGTGAGCCGGGAGCGCCAGGACGAGTTCGCGCTGCTGTCACAGCAGCGCACCGCGGCGGCGCAGGACGCCGGCCGGTTCGACCAGGAGATCGTCGCGCTCAGCAGCGTCAAGAAGGTCCTCGACAAGCAATCCGGGGAAGTACGGGACGAAGAGGTCACCTTGACCCGGGACGAGGGCAACCGCGCGTCGACCACCCTCGACGGCCTGGCCGGCCTGGCGCCGGTGCTGCCCGACGGGCAGGTGAGCGCGCACTCCAGCGTGACGGCGGGCAACTCCTCGCAGCTGTCGGACGGGGCGTCGGCCTCGGTGCTGATGGAGGCGAAGGAGGCCGAGCGCCGCGGCCTGGAACCGCTGGGCGTCTACCGGGGTATGACCGTTGCCGGGTGTGCGCCGGACGAGATGGGCATCGGCCCGGTCTTCGCCATCCCGAAGCTGCTGAAGCAGCACAACCTCACCATCGACGACATCGGCCTGTGGGAACTCAACGAGGCCTTCGCCTCCCAGGCGCTGTACTGCCGCGACGAACTGCACATCGACCCGGAGCGGTTCAACGTCGACGGCGGCGCGATCTCGGTCGGCCACCCGTACGGCATGACCGGCGCCCGACTGGTGGGGCATGCCCTCATCGAGGGCAAGCGCCGCGGCGTTCGGTATGTGGTGATCTCCATGTGCATCGGCGGCGGAATGGGCGCAGCCGGACTGTTCGAGGTCGCCTGAGCATGGACACGTGGTCGAACGTGGTGGAAAGGACCCGAAACGCGGTCCTGGTGGACTTCGGCGGTGTCATCACCTCCAGTGTGTTGCGGGCCTTCACCGAATTCGGCGCCTCGCTCGGCGGCGACCCGCGCCTTCCGCTGGACCTCCTGAGCCGGGACCAGCCCTCGCGCACCCTGCTGGCCGACCACGAGTGCGGCCGTATCGACGCCGCAGCCTTCGAGCGGGGATTCGCCGAACGCCTCCGTGTCCATGGCGCGGAGGTGTCGGCCGAGGGGCTCACGGCCCGGATGCAAGCGGGAATGTCGATCGACCGGGACATGCTCGCGCTGCTCGGTGAGGTGCGAGCCGCCGGTCATCCTGTTGCGCTGGTGTCCAATGCTTTCGGCACCGGGACCTACGACGGCGTCGACCTCACGGCCGTCGCCGATGCGGTCGTCATTTCGTCCGAGGTCGGCATCCGCAAGCCTTCCCGGCGGATCTACGCGATCGCGTGTGAACGCCTCGGCATCGACCCCGAGGAGGCGGTCATGATCGACGATCTGCGGCAGAACCTCGACGGAGCGGCACGGATCGGAATCGGAGGCGTACTGCACACCAGCGCCGCCGACACCCGCCGCCAACTCGCCGAACGCTTCGGGATCACTGCCTGACCGATACCCATCGACCGACCGACCGGACGCGCTGAGGTCGGTCATCCGGCCGCACCGCCCGGGGACTTGACGTCGAAGCCGGGCAAAGTCACCTCGTCGGCGAGGGCGCGCCCCGCACCATCACCTGCTCACCTCCCGGAAGGCACCGCCCCATGGCCAGCGTTTTCGATCCTGTGTGCCGCCACGCGGCCGTCACCCCCGACAACATCGCACTGCGCGGTGCCACGGATCAGTGGACCTACCTTCAGCTCAGGGACGCGACCATGCGGTACGCGGGCGCCCTGGCGGCCGCCGGCCTGTCCCCGGGGGACCGGGTGTTGCTCGCGGCGCCGTCGGTGCCCGAGTTCGTGGTGGCCTACCTGGGGATCCAGGCGGCGGGCTGTGTCGTGGTGCCGGTCAACACGATGTCCACCCGGGCCGAGGCCGAGTACGTACTCGGCGACGCCGGATGCTCATTGGCGATCGCATGGCACGCCCTGGGCCCCGCTGTCGCGGAGGCGGCCGCGGCGCTCTCGGTGCCCTCCTGGGCGTTGTCCCCGGGCACGCCGGTCACCGCTGCCCCTGCCGACGTCGTCGACCGTGACCGCGACGAGACGGCGGCCATCCTGTACACGTCGGGCACCACTGGGCGGCCGAAGGGGGCCCAACTCACCGTCGGGAACCTGCTGTCCGCCGGGGAGATCGGCGCCGAGTGCAGCCGAGCGTCGAGCGCCGACCGCACCGGCACCGGACTCCCGCTGTTCCACGTGTTCGGCCAGGCGTCGGTCATGATGGCGACCTTGACCGTGGGCGGCTCGATGTCGTTGCTGGCCCGATTCGACCCGGCGTCGATGCTGGAGATGCTGCGCCGCGACCGGCTCACCATCATGGCCGGCGTACCGACCATGTGGAACGCGATGCTGCACGCGGCGGGTGATGCGAATCCGGCGGACTTCGCCGGGCTCCGTGTCGCCGTCTCCGGCGGTGCGTCGCTTCCCGGGGAAATCGCCCGGGCCTTCGAGGCCCGCTTCGGCTGCACGATCCTCGAAGGGTACGGGCTCACCGAGACCACCGCGTTCGGCACCTTCAACGACCTCGACCGCGGCGCCAAGACCGGGTACACCGGCAGAGCGGTACCGCGGATGCAGGTTCGGGTATGTGACGACAACGGCGACGAGTGCCCGCCGGGTAGCGTCGGCGAGGTCCACATCAAGGGGCCCACGGTGATGCGCGGTTACTGGAACCGCCCCGCGGACACCGCCGCGGCCATCTCGTCCGACGGCTGGTTCCGCACCGGCGACCTCGGTGAGACCGACACCGACGGCGACCTGCGCATCGTCGACCGTGTGAAGGACCTGATCATCCGCGGCGGCTACAACGTCTACCCCGGCGAGGTCGAGGAAGTTCTCTACGAGCACCCCGACATCGTCGAGGCAGCCGTGATCGGAGTTCCCGACGACCACTACGGCGAGGAGGTCGCCGCGCTCGTCGCCGCCCGGCCCGGTGCGGACCTCGGTGCCGCCGAGGTGTCGAACTGGGCACGAGAGCGGCTGTCCGCCTACAAGATCCCGCGCATCGTCCGGTTCGTCGATGCGCTGCCCAAGGGGCCGACGGGGAAGATCCTCAAGCGGTCCATCGACCGTGGCGCTCTGACCCGCGACACCGCCCTCGGTGACGTTGCCGCCCGCCGCCTCTGAGCACCGGGAAACCAGGACATCAGCCTGCTCAGTCTGCCCTTGGGGATTTATGACTATGGCGTCGGATTCAAGTAAAGTCCCGGGGATGGACACCACTGCGCCCGAGGAGACCGACAGCGAGCAGGCACCGCCCGTGGCGCCCTTCTCGCAGCTTCGCGAGCCGCCCACCACACAGCGCGGAGCGCGGACCCGGGCCGCTCTGGTGAAGGCCGCGCGCAAGGTGTTCGAACGGGACGGTTACCTCGACGCCCGCCTGACCGACATCACCAAAGAGGCCCGGTGCGCGGCGGGATCCTTCTACACCTACTTCGCCAACAAGGAAGAGGTGCTCGCCGCCGTCCTCCTGGAGGCGCAGGAGGACATGATGCACCCCGGCATGGGCCGGGTGCAGGGCACCGACGATCCCCATGCGGTACTCGAGGCGAGCAACCGCGCCTATCTCGCGGCGTACAAGCGGAACGCGAAGCTGATGGCACTGCTCGAGCAGGTCGCCCAAGTGGAGCCGGAGTTCCGTGAGTTCCGAAGGCGGCGCGGGGACGCGTTCATCCGCCGCAACGCCCGCGGTATCGCCGACCTGCAGGCGCGGGGTGTCGCAGACCGTGAGGTCGATCCGATGATGGCGTCCCGTGCGCTGTCCGGCATGGTCAGTGTCATGGCTTACAACGCCTTCGTGCGCAGTGAAGAGCAAGAAGAAGACGCGCCGGTGGACTTCGAGGAACTCGTGTCCACGGTCACCCGCCTGTGGGCGAACGCCCTGCGGTTCCCCGGCCACCGCTGATCCGCCCGCCTCGCAGCCGCTCACCCCCGGGGTTGGGCGGCTTTCTTCATCGGTTCCGCGCGGCCAGCTATTGAACTTGACGTCGGATTCAATTATACAGATCGGACGCATCACACGCCCCGTCGACGGAGAGGGTCGCCGTGAACCTTGCAGAAAGAGTCGCCATCGTCACCGGTGGGGGCGGCGGCATCGGCAGCGCGTTGGTCGCACGGCTCGCTCGCGAGGGCGCCCGGGTCGTAGTCGCGGACCTCGACGCGGAGGCCGCGCGGGCGGTGTCGGAGACAGTCGACGCCGACCATCCGGGCACCACCGTCAGCGTCGGCGCGGACGTGTCGGACAGCGAGCAGATACAGCAGTTGATCGACCTGGCGGAGAGCGCCTTCGGCCCGGTCGACTTCTACTTCGCGAACGCGGGCGTCGGCGGCGCGCTCGGCCTCGACGTGAGCGAGCAGGACTGGGATCGCTCCATCGACGTCAACCTGCGAGCCCACATCCGTGCGGCAAGGCTGCTGGTACCCCGGTGGCTCGAACGCGGTGAGGGCTACTTCGTCAGCACGGCCTCGGCGGCCGGACTGCTCACCCAGATCGGCTCCGCCACGTACGCCGTCACCAAGTACGCGGCCGTCGCCTTCGCCGAGTGGCTGAGTGTCACCTACGGCGACCGCGGGGTTCGGGTCAGCTGTCTGTGCCCGATGGGCGTGAACACCAGGATGCTGACCGCCGGGGAGGACTCCGGGGACGCGCTGGGAAGAGCCGCGACGCGGGCCGTCACCTCCGCTGGTGACGTCCTGGAGCCTGCCGAAGTCGCCGACGCCGTCCTGGCCGCCATCGAGGACGAGCGCTTCCTCGTCCTGCCGCACGAAGACGTTCTCGAGATGTACCGGCAGAAGGGCTCGGACTACGACCGCTGGGTACGCGGGATGCGCCGCTACCAGAGCTCCCTGCTGGCGCAGGCATGACCGGCGCGCCGGGCGAGCTCGTCCTCGCCGAACGCCGAGGGCAGGTGCTGCTGGTCACGTTCAACCGGCCCGCCAAACTGAACGCCTGGACCGACGAACTCGAGGACCGCTATTTCGCGCTGCTCGACGCCGCCGAGGACGATCCGGACGTATGCGCCGTCGTGGTCACCGGCGCGGGACGCGGATTCTGCGCCGGAGCCGACCTGCAACGGCTAAAGGCGGTCGGCGAGGTCTCCGAGGCGGGCCGGGCCCGGCGCCGTCCCCGGGACCTTCCGCGGACCCTGCGCAAGCCGCTGATCGGAGCGGTCAACGGAGTGGCCGCCGGCCTCGGCATGGTGGAGGCGCTCTACTGCGACCTCCGCTTCGGCTCGCCCTCGGCCCGGTTCACCACGGCATTCGCGCACCGTGGGCTGATCGCCGAGTACGGGATCTCCTGGCTGTTGCCCCGGCTCGTGGGGCACAGCCGAGCAGCGGACCTGCTGCTGTCGAGTCGCATGGTGGATGCCGAGGAGGCCTTCCGTATCGGACTCCTCGACCACCTGGTCACCACCGGCAGCGTGGTCGATGCCGCTGTCGCGTACGCCGCCGAACTGGCGGAGCGCTGCTCCCCGGCATCCATGGCCACCATCAAGAGCCAGCTGAGCAACGACGCGGACGGCACCTACACCGATTCCGTGACCCGGGCGGAGGACCTGATGCTCCAGGCCTTCCGCGGGTCCGATGTCGTCGAAGGCTTGGCCAGTCACCTGGACAAGCGCTCGCCAAACTTTCCCTCACTACCCGTAAGGAGTTCGGATGTCCCTGTTTGAGACGTCGGACCGTGCCAAGAAGTACCGGGCGGATCTGCTCGAGTTCATGGATGAGCACATCTACCCCGCCGAGGCGATCTACGACGAGCAGATGCGCGCGTCGGGCGACCCGCACTTCCACCCGCCGATCCTCGAAGAGCTCAAGGCGGAGGCGCGCAGGCGCGGACTGTGGAACCTGTTCCACCCGCACCCGGAGTGGGGCCCCGGCCTGACGAACCTCGAGTACGCGCCGCTGGCGGAGATCATGGGCCGCAGTCACATCGCCTCCGAGGCGTGCAACTGCAACGCGCCCGACACCGGCAACATGGAGGTGCTCACCCTCTTCGGCACCGACGAGCACAAGGAGAAGTACCTCAAGCCGCTGCTCGACGGGACGATGGCCTCGGCCTTCGCGATGACCGAGCCGCGTGTCGCCAGCTCCGATGCCACCAACATCGAGCTGCGGATGGAGCGCGACGGCGACGAGTACGTGCTCAACGGCCGCAAGTGGTTCGCCTCGAACGCGATGCACAAGAACTGCAAGGTGCTCATCGTGATGGGCAAGACCGACCCCACGGCGGCCCCGCATCGCCAGCAGTCGATGATGGTCGTACCCGTGGACGCCCCCGGTGTCACCGTGGTCCGCAACCTCCCGGTGTTCGGGTACGCGGACCGCGAGGGCCATGCGGAGATCATCTTCGAGAACGTCCGGGTGCCGGCCACGGACCTCCTCAAGGGCGAGGGCGAGGGTTTCGCCATCAGCCAGGCCCGGCTCGGGCCCGGCCGCATACACCACTGCATGCGGGCCATCGGCGCGGCCGAGCGGGCACTGGAACTGATGTGCCGGCGCGCACAGTCACGGGTGACCTTCGGCAGCCCGGTCGCCGAACGGTCGAACATCCAGGACTGGATCGCGGAAGCGCGGATCGACATCGAGATGATCCGCCTGCTCACGCTCAAGGCCGCGTATCTGATGGACACGGTCGGGAACAAGGAAGCGCGCACCGAGATCGCGGCCATCAAGGTGGCCGCCCCCGACATCGCGTTGAAGATCGTCGATCGCGCGATCCAGGTGCACGGGGGAGCGGGAGTGACCGACGACTTCCCCTTGGCGATGATGTACGCGCATCTGCGGACGCTGCGGCTGGCGGACGGTCCCGACGAGGTTCACAAGCGGGCCATCGCCAAGCAGGAACTGCGGAAGTACCGCGACGCGGCGGCGGTGAACTGAAGATGGCAGGACTCGACCTCAGCGGTCGTACAGCCGTCGTCACCGGGGCCTCGCGCGGTATCGGGCTGGCGATAGCCCAGTCCATCGCCGAGGCCGGCGCAAACGTCGTCCTCACCTCCCGGACCCAAGAGGCGGCGGAGGCCGCCGCGGCCCAGGTCAAGGGCACAGCGGTCGGCGTGGGAGCGCATGCGGTCGACGAAGAGGCGGCCCGGCGCTGTGTGGATCTGACGCTCGAGCGCTTCGGCAGTCTGGACATCCTCGTCAACAACGCGGGGACCAACCCGGCCTTCGGGCCGGTCATCGACCAGGACCACGGCCGGTTCGCGAAGACCTTCGACGTGAACCTGTGGGCGCCCGTCCTGTGGACGGGTCTGGCCACGCGAGCCTGGATGGGGGAGCACGGCGGGGCGGTCGTCAACACCGCGTCGGTGGGCGGCATGGCCTCCGAGGCGAACATCGGGCTGTACAACGCCTCGAAGGCCGCGCTGATCCATCTCACCAGGCAACTGGCCCTGGAGCTCTCGCCGAAGGTCCGCGTCAACGCCGTGGCACCGGGGGTGGTGCGCACAAAGCTGGCCGAGGCTCTGTGGAAGGAGCACGAGGAGGAGGTGTCCGCCTCGGTGGCGCTGGGCCGCATCGGGGAGCCTGCCGACATCGCGTCCGCGGTCGCCTTCCTCGTCTCGGACGCCGCGAGTTGGATCACCGGCGAGACGATGGTGATCGACGGCGGCCAACTGCTCGGTGATGCGCTCCCGTTCAGGCAAGGAGCCGGAATCGGTGTCTAGCGCGGACATCGTCGGAATCGACGCCGGGGCGGTGGGCCGCTGGTTCGCTTCCCTCGGCGTCGACTTCGCCGGACCCCTGGCCTTCGAGCGGATCGGGCTGGGCCAGTCGAACCTGACGTATCTCGTAAAAGATCAGGACGGCCACAGATGGGTGCTGAGGCGCCCACCGCTGGGTCACCTGCTGGCGTCGGCGCACGACGTGGCCCGCGAGGCGCGGATCCTGACCGCCCTGGAGAGCACCGTCGTCCCGACTCCGCGGGTGCTCGGGCTGACCGACGAGCCCGCCGTGACCGACGTCCCGCTGCTGCTCATGGAGTTCGTGGACGGCCAGGTCGTCGACACGATGTCGATCGCGCGGTCGTTGACGCCCGAGCGTCGCCGCGCGATCGGGATGTCGTTGCCGCGGACTCTGGCGAAGATCCACGCGGTGGATCTCCAGGTGACCGGGCTGACCGGTCTCGCCGGCCACAAGCCGTACGCGCAGCGTCAGCTCAAGCGCTGGTCGGCCCAGTGGGAGAGGTCCAGGACCCGCGAGCTGCCAGCCCTGGAGGACCTCACCCGGCGCCTCGTCGCGGCCGTCCCCGAGCAGCGCGAACCGACCCTCGTGCACGGCGACTTCCATCTGCGCAACGTCATCACCTCCTACGACACCGGGGAGGTGACCGCGGTGCTCGACTGGGAACTGTCGACGCTGGGGGACCCGCTCGCGGACCTGGGCAGCCTGCTGGCCTACTGGCCGGCGAAGGGCGAGAACACCTCGGGCGACTTCGCCGCGACCGCTCTCGACGGCTTCCCGACCCGTGAGGAACTTGTCGCGGCCTACTCGGCGGCGTCGGGACGCGACCTGACGGCGCTGGGCTACTGGCACGCGTTGGGATTGTGGAAGGTCGCGATCATCGCGGAGGGCGTCATGCGCCGCGCGATGGACGAACCGCGGAACAAGGCCGCGTCCGGGACCCCGACCGCGGAGCGCATCGACGCACTGGTGGCGAAGGCCCACGAAGTCGCGGACACCGCAGGTGTCTGAACCGATCGCCCGCACACGGGACTTTGACACTCACATACACAGGAAAGGAGCGGTGATGAGCCGAGCAGTCCTCGCGCGTACGCCGATCGGTAAGGCGTGCATGGGTGCGGCAGAGCTGATCGGGGTGGTGTCGTGAACCCCGCCGCGCTGTTCGACGTCAGCGGAAAGACCGTGGTGGTGACCGGCGGTTCACGCGGAATCGGGCTGATGATCGCGCACGGTTTCGTGGCGGCCGGGGCTACTGTGATCATCAGTTCCCGCAAGGCCGAGGCGTGCGAGAAGGCGGCAGCGGAGTTGAACGCACTGACGTCCGCCGGCGCCGGAACCTGTCTGGCGCACCCGGCGGACCTGTCCACCACCGAGGGCCTGGACAGCCTGGCCCAGCGGGTCGCCGAGGTCGCGCCGCGGCTGAATGTCCTGGTCAACAATGCGGGAGCCGCCTGGGGTGCGCCGCTCGGCGAGTTCCCCGACTCGGGCTTCGACAAGGTGCTGAACGTCAACGTCAAGGCCGTCTTCTCGCTGACGCAACGCCTGCTGCCGCAATTGCGGGCGGCCGCCACCGCGGAGGACCCCGCGCGAGTGATCAACATCGGGTCGATCGACGGGCTCGTGGTCTCCGCGTCCGACAACTTCTCCTACGTCGCGAGCAAGGCGGCGGTGCACATGCTGACCCGCAAGACGGCCGCCGCGCTGGCCAGTGATCACATCACTGTCAACGCCCTTGCGCCGGGCCCGTTCCCGACCAAGATGATGGCGCACGCCCTGGACGACCCCGAGTTGCGGGACGCCGTGGTCGAGCGGGTGCCCCTCGGCCGCGTCGGCACTCCCGAGGACATCGCGAGTCCCGCGATCTTCCTCGCCTCCCGCGCGGGCGCCTACCTGACCGGCACGGTGATTCCCGTGGACGGCGGGATCTCCGGGACGCGCTGACCGGTCGCAGGTGAAGTGATCCATCAGCTACCTCGACGGTGGCGGCCTTTGTCAGCCTGAGGCCCTGAGGATCCGTCGGGCCCGAAGAGCTGGTCGCCCACTGCCGTGAGCACCTGGCCGCCTGCAAGGCCCCCCCCCGGGACCGTCAGCACCCGGGACGAGCTGCCCAAGACCACCAGCGGCAAGATCCTGCGCCGCGAACTGCGCGGGAAGACGTCCGCGTGACGAGTGAGAGGAGCCGAAGCATGGTCGGCCTGCCAGAGGTCCTGGCCCTCGACGAGACCGGGCCGGACCGGTTCCGGTCGGACCCGATCCCCAGCGAGTGGGCGCGGACGTTCGGTGGGCAGATCGCCGCCCAGTCGCTGATGGCCGCGGCGCGCACCCTCGACCGGTCGTACTCGGCCCACTCGCTGCACGGGTACTTCCTGCGGCCCGGCCGTCCGCACGAGCCGACCGTCCATCTGGTCGAGCGGCTCCGAGACGGCGGCAGCTTCTGCACCCGCCGGGTGACCGCGGTCCAGGCGGGGGAGGCGATCTTCACGGTGACGGCGTCGTTCCATCGCGGGGACGAAGGGTTCTCCCACCAGGTGGACATGCCGGCCGTGCCGGCGCCGGACGACATCCCGGAGTCCGACCGCATCAACGGCTGGGGCATGCCACGGCCCGCGGAGTGGAGCCACTGGGAGATGCGCTGGGTGCCGGGGGACGAGAGGGGCCACGCCCCGGGGGCGCCGGCCTGCCAGCGGGTGTGGATCCGGTACGGCCGCCCGCTGCCGGACGACGGTGCCGTCCACGCCTGCGCACTGACCTACCTCAGCGACATGGCACTGCTGGGCTCCGCGCGGCTGCCGCATCCCCCAACCGCCGTACAGGGTGCGTCGTTGGACCATTCGCTGTGGTTCCTGCGTCCCTTCCGTGCGGACGAGTGGCTGCTGTACGACCAGGTCTCCCCTTCGGCCGAGCACGGCCGGGCGCTCACCCGCGGGAGGCTGTTCGATACGGGCGGGCGTCTGGTGGCCGCCGTCGCGCAGGAGGGACTCATGCGCTTCGACCGGCCACGTCCGACGAAGGGCGGTGACCGGGAAATCTCCCTGTCACCCCCCGCTTCAGCTGTCCCCGACCCGCGTTGACCACGTCGGCTTAGACGTCACCGCAGGGCGTGCGCTGTTCGCGAGAGCACTGGTGGCGGCCACGGCCCCGCCGGCCGGGCCACTTCCGGCGATACGGGCAGGGCGGCCGTATCCCGCACGGGCGGTCATGCGACCGTTCGTCGCGCGGGGTGCGGTGGTCACCGTGGCGGGCGCGGTGCCCGGCGCAGCGACGGGGCTCGCACTGCGGCACGCGGGCGCCACGCGTTTCAGCCGGGCGGTGCCGACAGATGGATCAGGATGCCGCACACCTCGTCGACGATCTCCTGGGCCTCCGTCTCGTCGCCGCAGTCGCCCAGCTCGCGTGCCGCCCCGCCGATCACGGTGGTGAGCACTCTCACCCGCACCCGGCCGGCGCGTCGCTTCTCGTCCACCTCCAGCAGCCGGGCGTTGCGCCGTACCCACGCGCGGTCCCACTGGCGGCGCAGCGCGTCGAAGCCCGTGGGGCCGTCATCCTCCACGAGGAGTCTGCCGAACCGCCGGTTGTCCCAGGCGCCCTCCAGGTACGCCCTGGCTCCCGCCACGAAAAGGGCGATGGGGTCGTCCACGCCACGGCCTCGCTCGGCGGTCAGCGTGGCCGCGGTCCGGCGCTCCTGTGCCTCCCGGAACTCCTCCCACAGAGCGAGGTAGAGCCCTCGCTTTCCGCCGTAGTGCTGGAAGAGGCTGCCCACCGGCATGCCGGAGCGCGCCGCGATCTCGGCGAGACCGGCGTCGGCGTAACCGCGCTCGATGAACACCTCCAGTGCGGCGTCCAGAAGCGCACTCCGGACCGTTCGGTTCTGCCCGGTGGGTGCCTCCTCGGTCCCCGCGAACTCCACGATGCCGCTCACTGGTGATCCCCACCTTCCCCGGCCCCGTCGCGGATGGCGAGGGCGACCAGCAGTTCCAGGAGGTCGGCGATCCGGCGCGGATTGCGCCCAGTGCGTTCCTCGATCCGGCGCAACCGGTAGTGCGCCGTGTTGTGGTGTATCCGCAGCCGGTCGGCGGCCAGCCGCAGGTTGAGGTCGGCCTCCGCGAAGGCCCGTACGGTGGCCGCCAGCGTGTCGCCACGTCTGCGGTCGTCCTCCAGCAGCGCACGCACGCGGGGATCGACCAGCTGGCGGGCGAGGTCGTCGGCGCGCAGCGCCAGGTAGTCGAAGGGGGACAGGCGCGGCAGTGCCGCCACCCCGCCCCCGCTCGGTACGAGGTCGAGGGCGGCGCGTGCCTCCTCGTAGGCGCGTGGCAGTTCGCCGGCGCCCTCGGCGACCGTGCTGATGCCCATGGAGAGCATGGTTCCCTCGCGCGCGAGCCGCCGCTGCACCGCCTCGAAGTGGCTGCAGATGTCCTCCGCGTCCATGCCGGTGCGGACCACCGGCACGGCCACCACCTCGCCGTGGCGCACGACGACCAGGGTCCGGCCGGCCCAGGGCCCGGCGATACCGATGGACGCGCTGGTCGCGTAGCCGTGCTCGGCCGAGGTGAGGTCGCCGGTGCGGGTGTCGTCGACGCACACCGCCACGACCGCCATCATCGGCGAGTGCGGCCCTATGCCGTACGCCTGCGCCGCGGCGAGCAGCGGACCGCGCGCCGGTGCCGCGCCGGCCAGGAGCTGGTCCAGGAGGTCCCGGCGCTCCCGGTCCGCGTCGGCGACCACGTGTTGCTGGTACTCCACATAGGCCTGCGCGGCATGCGTGCTGGCGAAGTCGACGTACCGCATCAGCGGTGTGACGAGGGACAGCGCGGCCTGCTGTGCCTCGGCGGACGTGCCCGCGCAGTCCAGCAGCACGTCCCACAACACCTGCCGGCCGACCCGGAAGGCACTGATCCAGTCCTCGAGGGCGAACCCCGCGCGTGCTCTGCGCATGGCCGCCGCGCGGCTGAAGACCAGGTCTTCGGGGGCGATGTCCCGGCCGCCGGCCAGTGCCGCCAGCTGCATCCGGTAGTGCGTGAGGACCTGGTCCCGTACGTCGTCGAAGAACCGCTCGTCCTGCAGCGCGTACGACGGGATCTCCGTGCGCATGACCGCGACAGCGGTCTTCGCCACCTCCTCGAGCCGGTCCTGGACGGCGTGCAGGATCCGGTGCCGCTCCCGGCTGAGCGGGTCGGAGAGTGCGGGGGCGCCCAGTGCGGGTCCGCGAGACATGGCGCCGATCGTCGCTGCCCTCCTCGTGTCCCGTCAACAGGCCCGGCGGGCGACCTACCGGGGGAGCTGGGCGCGGCGCACAAGTCGGTGGCCACGAACTTGGGTGCTCGTACCCAATGTGCGCTCGGAAGGCCCCCACCTACTGTGACGTTCGCCCACCCCCCAGCACCTCGGAAGGGGCGTCACTCATGCTCGCGGTCGACGGTATCAGCGTGCGCTTCGGCGGGATCACGGCACTGGACGGTGTCGCGTTCACCGTCGAGCCGGGCACCGCCGTGGGGCTCATCGGACCGAACGGAGCCGGCAAGACCACCTTGTTCAACTGCCTCACCAGGCGCTGCGCCCCCGATGCGGGGACGGTGCGGTTCGAGGACGAGGACCTGCTCGCCCTCCCGCCGCACTCCGTGGCCGGGCGCGGCATCGCCCGCACCTTCCAGAACCTGGGTCTGTTCCCGCTGCTCACGGTCCGGGAGAACGTCATGGTCGGCGCCCACGGCCAGGGACGCACCGGACACCTCGCCGCGGCGCTCCGGCTGCCCCGCGTCCGGCGGGAGGAGAGGGAACTACGTGACCGGGCGGACGACTTGCTACGGCGTCTCGGCCTGGCGGAGGTCGCCGACCACCCGGCCTCTGGGCTGCCGTTCGGCACGCTCAAACGCGTCGAACTCGCCCGGGCGCTCGCGGTACGGCCCCGGCTGCTGTTGCTCGACGAACCCGTCAACGGGCTCAGCCACGGCGAGGTGGACCAGTTCGCGGATCTGGTCCGCTCGGTGCGCGAGGACTTCGACCTGACGCTCCTGGTGGTCGAACACCACATGGGGTTCGTGATGGGCCTGTGCGACAAGGTGGTCTGCCTCGACTTCGGGCGCAAGATCGCCGAGGGCTCACCGGAGGAGATCCAGCGCGACCCGGCGGTCATCGAGGCGTACCTGGGGGTGGCGGCATGACGGAACCCACCACCGACAGCACCGAAGCCGGACAGGTGAACGCGGAGCCGGACTTCCTGAAGGTCGCCGGGCTGCATGCCGGATACGGTCAGGCCCGCGTGCTCCAGGGGCTCGACTTCTCCGTCGCACGCGGCGAGGTGTGCGCGATCCTCGGGCCCAACGGCGCGGGCAAGACAACGACACTGCGGGCCCTGTGCGGCATGGTCCGCGGACGCGGCTCGGTGACGTTGAACGGCACGGAGCTGCTGGGCCGCTCGCCCGAGCAGACCGCCCGTCTCGGCGTGGCGCACGTGCCCGAGGGCCGGGGCACCTTCAACGACCTGACCGTCGAGGAGAACCTGCGCATCGGCGCCCACGTGCGCACCGGGCGGTGGCGGCGGGGCAGCGCCGAACGCGTCGCCGTGGCGGCCGACCTGGAACGGATCTACGACTACTTCCCCAAGCTGCGCCAGCGGTCCCGCCAGGCCGCCGGCAGCCTCAGCGGCGGCGAACAGCAGATGCTCGCCATCGGCAGGGCGCTGATGCTGCGGCCCGCCCTGCTGCTCCTGGACGAGCCGTCGCTGGGGCTCGCGCCGCTGGTCACGCGCGAGTTGTTCGAGATCGTCCGTGCCGTCAACGAGGAGGAACGCACCACCGTGGTCGTCGTCGAACAGAACGCCCAGCTCGCGCTGGATGTCGCGCACCGGGCGCACGTACTGGAGGCCGGCCGCCTGTTGCTGTCCGGGCCGTCCCGGGAGATCCGCGAGGACGGGCAGGTCGCCGAGGTCTACCTCGGTGTCTCCGTCCGCTCCGCGAAGGACGGGGGAGCGCCGTGACCGAACTGTTCCAGCAAGTGGTGGAAGGGGTCGGCTCCGGCGCTGTCTATGCCAGCCTGGCGCTGGCCCTGGTGCTGATCCACCGGTTCACCGGCATCGTGAACTTCGCCCAGGGCGAGCTCGCCATGATCTCCACGTACGTGGCGTGGCAGCTCGTGGCGTCCGGGATGTCCTTCTGGCTCGCGCTGCCGGTCACCCTGGCGGTGTCGTTCGCCGGCGGCATGCTGGTCGAGCGGATCGTCATCCGTCCCGTGCAGAATGCGCCCGAGCTGACGACGGTCATCGTCACCGTGGGCCTGTTCATCTTCGTCAACGCGATGGCCGGTCTCATCTGGTCGTTCACCGTGAAGGACTTCCCGCAGCCGTTCCCCGACGGCGGGATCGACCTGGCCGGGGTACGCGTGGACTGGTCGACACTCGGGATCATCGCGGTGGTGGCCGTCGTGATGGGGCTGCTGTACCTGCTGTTCCAGCACACCTCCAGCGGTCTGGTGATGCGGGCGGTCGCTTGCAACCCCGCCTCCGCCCGGCTGTCGGGCATCAGGGTGGGCCGGGTGCTGATGCTCGGCTGGGGGCTGGCCGCGACAGTCGGCGCCGTGTCGGGCGTGCTCGTCGCCCCGCTGCTTTTCCTCGAGCCCAACATGATGGGCGGGGTGCTGATCTACGCGTTTGCCGCGGCCACCCTCGGAGGCTTCGACAGCCCGGTCGGCGCGGTCGTCGGCGGCCTGTGCGTGGGCGTCGCCGAGACGCTGGCAGGGGCGTACGTGGACGTCGTCGGCGCCGATCTGAAGGTGGGCGTACCCCTGGTGATCATCCTGGCGGTGCTGTTGGTGCGGCCCCAGGGCCTGTTCGGACGGGCGGCGGTGGAACGCGCATGAGCACGATCGTCGCAACACTCGGCACCGACCGCGCCCGGCGTCTGCGGGCCGCGCTCACCACGCTGCTCGTGGCGGCCGTCGCCGTCAGCGCACCGTTCTACTTCGCTCCCTTCCAGGTCTTCCAGCTGACCATGGTGCTGCTGTACGCGGTGGCGCTGGCCGGACTGAACCTGCTGGTCGGATTCGGCGGGCAGATCTCGCTCGGGCACGGCGCGTTCTTCGCGGCAGGGGCCTACACGGCGGCGGTCATGCTCGACCGGTACGACACCGGTCACCTGGCCACGCTGCCGGTCGCGGCCGCCGGATGCTTCCTGCTGGGCCTCGGTTTCGGCGTGCCCGCCCTGCGACTGCGCGGACTGTACCTGGCCCTCGTCACCCTCGCGTTCGCGGTGTTCCTGCCGCCGCTGCTCAAACGGCTCGAACCGGTGACGGGCGGCTCCATGGGCCTGACCGTGGACAAGCTGCAACCGCCAGCGTGGAGCGGGATGGCCGAGGACCAGTGGACGTACTTCGTCGTCCTCGCGGTCACCGCGGTGTCCCTGCTGCTCGCCCGCAACCTGTTGCGGTCCCGGGTCGGCCGGGCACTGCTCGCCGTGCGGGACAACGAGAGCGCCGCGGAGGTCATGGGCGTACGGCTTTCGTTGCACAAGACCCTCGCCTTCGCATGGAGCGCGCTGTTCGCGGGTGTCGCCGGGTGCGTCTACACCTGGGTGATCGGCTTCGTCTCACCGGACTCGTTCAGCTTCGTCCTGTCCATCACCCTGCTGGCCGGCCTGGTGGTCGGAGGGCTCGCCTCGCTGTACGGACCGCTGCTGGGAGCGGCCTTCGTGATGTATGTGCCGAGCGTCGCCCAGGACATCAGCGAGGCGGCACCCGGTGTGGTGTTCGGCCTGCTGATCATCGCGGTGATGTTCGTGGCGCCGACGGGACTGGCCGGTCTGGCGGGCCGTGTCCGGGGCACCGCCGCCCGTCGACTCATCCGCACCACCACCCCCGCCGCCGACGACGACCGGCCGTCCGGCTCCGAACCCTCAGCGCCCCCCACCCCGGCGGATCCCGCCGCTGTCGATGCCGAACCCGTGGGCGCACCGCCCCGCCCGGAAAAGGAATGAATCACATGCGCAAGAAGACCACTCTGCGGGCGGTCGCGGCCGCTTCCGCCGCCCTGCTCCTCACCACCGCCTGCAACAGCCAGCGTGGGCAGGACGACAAGGACGCGGCCGCCGACGGCGCGTGCCAGGGCCAGCAGACCACCGGCATCACCGACAAGACCATCAAGCTGGGCGGCATCTACCCGCTGTCGGGGCCGGCCTCCGCGTACGGCACGATCAGCAAGGGCGTGAGCGCCTACTTCAAGCACGTCAACGACAAGGGCGGCATCGACGGCCGCACGGTCGAGTTCATCGTCCGCGACGACGGCTACCAGCCTCCCAAGGCGGTCGAGGAGGCCCGCAGACTGGTCGAGCAGGAGAAGGTCTTCGCCGTCTTCCAGACCCTGGGCACGCCCTCCACGGCCGCCGTGTGGGACTACCTGGACAAGCGGAAGGTGCCGCAGCCTTTCGTCGCCACCGGCGCCTCCGTCTGGGGCACGGACGACAACCACCCGTGGACCACCGGCTGGCAGCCCAACTACATCTCCGAGGCACGCGTGTACGCCAAGTACCTCAAGGAGGAGAAGCCGAAGGCCAAGGTCGCCGTCCTCTACCAGAACGACGACTTCGGCAAGGATCTGCTCGGCGGGTTCGAGGCGGCCGTCGCCGGCAGCGGCATCAAGGTGGTCGCCGAGGAGAGCTACGAGGTCACCGACCCCTCGGTCTCGGCGCAGATGACGAGTCTCGCCCGGTCCAAGGCGGATGTGCTGCTCAACATCACCACCCCGAAGTTCGGCAGCCAGGCCCTCGCCGCCGACGCCAAGAACGCCAAGTGGAACCCACTGCACATCGTGAACAACGTGTCCTCGTCCGCCACCGTGCTGAAGCCCGTCGGGTTCAAGAACGTCCAGGGCGTGGTCTCGGCGACCTACTTCAAGGACCCCGCCGACCCGCAGTGGGCGGACGACGCGGAGATGAAGACGTACCGGGAAGCGCTGCGCAAGCACGTGCCCGGCTCCGACCCGGCCAACCAGTTCAACGCCTACGGCTGGGCCGCCGCCTCCAGCCTGCACAAGGCCCTGGACGCGATGAAGTGCCCGACCAGGGAGGGGCTGCGGGACGCGGTGCGCAACCTCAAGGACGTCAAGGTGGACATGCTGCTCCCCGGTGTCACCCTCTCCACCGGGCCCGATGACGCCTTCCCGATCGAGACGATGCAGCTGATGCGGTTCAAGGGCGAGCGCTGGCAGCTGTTCGGCAAGCCGGTGGACACCCGCAAGGAGTTCGGCCCGCCGGCGAAGTGAGCCTGCGGGGCCGGTCCCCAGGGGTCGGTGCCCCAGACCCCTGGGGACCGGCCCCGCTCAGTCCGTCGTAACCCTCCTGCCCGCCGTGTCGCGCGCCGGACAGGGCCGCGGCCTCTGCCGGGTTTCAATAGGCTTACCGGGTCAGCAGGAGACATCGGCGACCGAGTACGCGGTGGTGTCCAGCGGTGGAGAAGCCGATGACGGAACTCAGCGAAAGCCACGACGATCCGTTCGCCCCGCACCTCGCTGCCTTGGTGGTGCTCGACGACCGGGGAGTAGTGGTCGGGTGGAACCGGCGGGCTCAGGAGCTGCTCGGCCATTCGGACACAGCCGTGATCGGTCGTCCGGCGTTGGAGGTGCTGGTCGATCCTCCTGATCTGCCGGCTGTCACTGAGGCCGCGGCGAAGTGCAGGAGAGCCGGTGGTTGGTTCGGCGTGCTCACACTGCGCCACCGCGACGGGCAGCTCGTGGAGCTGGGGCTCAGGGCCCATGAGCTGTCACGCGGTGACCGGGGACGTGAGTGGTTTGTCGCGGGGGCACCCGCGGGTGACGTCCTCGAATGGCAGAGGGACCGGGCGGTCCTCGACGGGTTGTACCGCCAGTGCCCGATCGGCTTGGTCATCCACGGCCCCGACCAGAGGATCCTCCGGGTCAACCGGGCCATCGAACGGTTCAGCGGCGTCCCGGCAGCGGACTTCCGGGGGCTGTCCACCGGCCGGTTCCTCCTTGCCGACGACGCGCGCAAGGCTGTGGACCGTGTGCGCCAGGTGATGCAGACCGGAAGACCCCTGGTCTACTCCGAGCAGTTCGTCCGCTTGGAGCAGGATCCGGCACGAGAGCGGGTCGCGTTGGTCTCGTCCTTCCGGATGGAAGATCCCTCCGGCCGTGTCCTGGGTGTGGCCGAGATGATCGAGGACATCACCGAACGCCATCGGGCCCAGCGTCGGCTCGCGCTCCTCGACCAGATGGGCAGCCGTATCGGAACCACGCTCGACGTGGCCGAGACCGCCCGGGAACTGGCCGAAGTGATGGTGCCCCACCTCGCCGACCATGTGTCGGTGGACCTGCTTCAGGCTGTGACGCGCGGTGAGGAACCGACGCGCGCCGTGGCAGGGCCCGTGGTCCGGCTGGGGACCTGCGGCGTTGGTGCCCAGCAACCCGGCCCGCCCCACCCCGAGGGCCACCCCGTGGAGTTCGGGCCCGACACACCACAGGCCGGATGTCTGGCCGAGGGACGGCCCGTGCTGGAGCCGGTTCTGCCGCCCGACTGGGTTTCGGCGGCGGGCCGTCAGGGGGCCCAGGCTCCGGACCTGGGCGCCCACTCCCTGATCGTGGTACCTCTTGCCGCGCGCGGCCTGGTGCTCGGTGTGATGACCCTGTGGCGCTCGCGCCGCCCCGATGCCTTCGAGGCGGACGATCTCACCCTCGCTCAGGAACTCGCCTCGCGCGCCGCCGTCGCCATCGACAACGCCCGGCGCTTCACCCAGCAGCAGCAGACCGCGTTCACCTTGCAGAGCAGCCTTCTGCCCCGGACGGTTCCGGACCAGTCGGCCGTCGAGGTGGCCCTGCGGTACCTGCCGGCCAGCGCGGGCCCGGGCCTGGGCGGCGACTGGTTCGACGTCATTCCCCTGTCCGGGGCCCGGGTCGCCCTCGTCGTGGGCGACGTGGTGGGACGCGGCATTCATGCTGCCGCCACCATGGGCCGGCTACGCACCGCCGTCCATACGCTCGCCAGCCTTGACCTGGAACCGGACGAGGTCCTCTCCCGCCTCGACGACCTGGTCGACCTGCTGGCGGCCGAACACGAAGCAGTCGGCGAGCGGCCCGTGGGTGAGCAGGTCGTCGGCGCCACGTGCCTGTACGCCGTCTACGACCCGGTCTCCGGACGCTGCTCGGTGGCCCGTGCCGGTCATCCGCCGCCGGTGGTGACCGCTCCGGATGGACAGGTGGCGCTGCTCGACCTGCCGGCCGGCCCACCGCTGGGCCTGGGCGGTCTGCCGTTCGAGACCCGGGACATCGAACTGGCCGAGGGAAGCCTGCTGTCTCTGTACACCAACGGGATCATCGGCGAGCGCCACATCGATGCCGACGCCGGCCTGACGAAGCTGTGCGCGGCGCTCGCCCGCCCTGCGGGCGCGCTGGAACGCACCTGCCAAGCGGTGATCGACGCGCTCGTGCCCTCGCGCCCCAGCGACGACGTCGTACTGCTGATCGCCCGCACCCGCATGCTGCCACGGGCCGACGTCGCCTCCTGGCAGCTGCCGCCAGAGCCTGCCAGCGCCGGCCGGGCCAGGGCGTTGACCTCGGCCAAGCTGACCGAGTGGGGTCTGGAACACTTGGCGTTCACCACGGAGTTGATCGCCAGCGAACTGGTCACCAACGTCTATCGCTACGCCGGCGGCCCTGCGACCCTGCGGCTGATCCGTGAGCGGTGTCTGGTGTGCGAGGTCAGCGACACCAGCCACACCTCACCACACCTGCGCCACGCCCGTACGACCGACGAGGGCGGGCGCGGCCTGTTCCTGGTGGCTCAGATGACCGAACGCTGGGGTACCCGCTACACCCGCGAGGGCAAGACCGTGTGGACCGAACAACCGCTGACCGGCACGCCCGTCTGACCGTCTCGGCCCGCCCGCGCCACGGTGGTCATTCGGCTGCGGCGAGAAGCCGTGCCTCGCTCTCCTCGTACCGGCGCCGCTGCTCACGGCTGTCGGCGGCACGGCGACGGTGGTCCAGACGGCTGCCCAGCCAGCCCGCGAGGTAGCCGAACGGGATGGAGACCAGCCCGGCGGACTGCATGGGGAACAGGGCGAAGTCGGCATGCGGGAAGACGGCGGACGGCGTGCCCGAAACGGCCTTGGAGAAGACCATGAGCAGCAACGCGCAGGTCCCGCCGCCGTAGAGGGCGGCGAGCAGGCCGGTGCGCGTGAACCCGCGCCAGAACAGGGAGTAGGTGAGCGCGGGTGCCACCGCTGATGCCCCGATGCAGATGGCCAGAGTGGTCAGCACGCCGACGTCCCAGTTCTGCACCATGGTGGCGAGCCCGATGGCGACGATCCCCACGGCCACGCTCGTCCACGCCGCCACCGTCATCTCGGTACGGGGCTCGGCCTGTCCCCGCCGCACCGCGTGGGCGAACAGGTCGTGGGCGAGTGACGAAGCCGCGGCCAGGGTCATCCCCGCGACCGACGACAGCAGGGTGATGAACACCATCCCCGCCACGGCCGAGTACAGGATCGCCGCGCCCGCGGAGCCGGGGGCCCCGCCGAGCACCTGGGACAGCATGAGCACCGACGTCCTGCCGTGCGGGTCCGCCGCGGTGATGTGCTGCGATCCCACCAGGGCCGCCGCGCCCGTACCCATGATGATCACGAGCAGGCAGAACGTGGTGACCGTGCCGACCGCCCATGACATGGAGCGACGCACGGCCGGTACGTCCTGCGCGGAGTACAGGCGCATGGTGATGTGCGGCAGGCAGGCCACGCCGAGGATGATGGTGATCTGGAGACTGACGAAGTCCAGCCGGCCACCGGTGGACGTGCCGAGCTGCAGGCCCTGCTGAAGGTAGGCGGGGCCCGCGCCGCTGCCGTGCTGGGCTGCCTTGAGGATGTCGCCGGGGCTCCAGTCGAAGCGGTTGAGGACGAGAGCGGCGACGACGATGCTGGTGCCGAGCAGGAGCACGATCTTGATCATCTGAATGAGCGCGGTGCCCCGCATACCGCCGATCGCCGCGTAGATGATCATCAGAGTGCCGACGATGACGATGCACGCCGTCCTGGCACCCGCAGCGTACGGAATGTCCAGGATGAAGGTGAGCAGCGATCCGGCTCCGGAGAGCTGGACGACCAGGAAGGGCAGGGTCGCCGAGAGTGTCACCACGCAGGCGGCGATCCGCACGGCCCGTCCGGACGTGTTGCGGGCCAGGACGTCGCCCATGGTGAACCTGCCGGCGTTGCGCAGGGGCTCGGCCAGCAGGAACATCAGCAGCACCAGGGACAGGGCGGTGCTGACCGCAAGGACGTAGCCGTCGTATCCGGCGAGCGCGATGATGCCGGTGGTGCTCAGCACCGTGGCGGCGGAGATGTAGTCGCCCGCGATCGCCAGGCCGTTCTTGAGCGGGGTGAGCGACAGGTAGCCGGTGTAGAAGTTCGCCAGGTCGTCGCGGTCCGGTCCCGCCATGACGCACATCAGCAGCGTGACGGTGACCAGCGTCGTGAACAGAACCAGGATGATGGCCTGCGTCCCGGAGCTGAAGTCGTTCATCTCGCCATCTCCGCGTTCCGGCCGGTCGGGACCGCCCGCTCCCGGACGGCGCGGGCCAACGGATCCACGGAGCGTTGTGCGCTGCGCCCGTACCAGAAGACCGCCGCGAAGGTGACGACGAGTTGGAGGATGCCCAGGGCCATGCCCAGGCTCAGCTCTCCGGTGACCTTGGATCCCATCAGACCGGGCGCGTAGCAGGACAGCACGACATACACCACGAAGGAGCCGAGCGCGGTGAGCGTGGAGATCCGGCGGAGCAGGCGGTAGGCCGAGCGGAGGGCGGTGAGGTCGGCGTCGTCTCGATGACTCTCGTGCGCGTAGGGGGCGTCCCAGGGGACTTGCCGACCGTACGAGTCGTATCGCGCGGCGTCGTGCCCGTACGACTCCGGCCACGGATTCTGTCCGTACGTCTCGTGTCGAGGGGGGATCCCGTAGGACTGTGCTGAGGGTGGGTACCGGTTCTCGTCGGCGTATGTCATCGCCTGGCCTTCCACTGCGGCTCGGATCCGTGCGGTAAACGGGAAAGAGTGCTTCAGGCGGCGCACCATACCGACTGGTTGGAATGCCTGTAAGTCCGCCGTAGGTCACGTTTCGGCGTTGATGTGGTCCCCTGGGTGCGGGGGCATGGGATACATCACACGTAGTTATGTTGTGCGCAATTTAATTGCTGGCTAGCGTCTGAGGTCAGGAGCACCCACACATGGAGGCAGCACCATGGATCCCGTCCGCTACGAGCATTACCGTCCCGTCGAACGTCCGACCTACCAGGAAGAGTTGGACGCGGTGGTCGCACAGGTGGCGCAGCGCACCGGAGCCTCGGTCGAGCGTGAGGCCGTCGGCCGCGCCGTCCGCACCGCTCACGGAAAGACCCACGGCCTGCTGAAGGCCACCGTCACGGTCGGTGACAACCATGGCTTCCACGGGCAGGGCATCTTCGCCCGGCCCACCGAGTACGACGCCGTCGTCCGCTACTCCAACGGTCTGGGCCACCAGCGTCCCGACCATCAGCTGGGCGCGGCGTGCGGGATGGGCATCAAGCTGTTCGGGGTCCCCGGACCCTCATTGCTGGCCGACGAACCCGACACCGGTACCTTCGACCTCAACCTGATCAACAACGACGTCTTCTTCGCGAACACGGCCTACGACTACATGGTCATCGAGGATCTGTTCGCGGAGCTGCCCGAGGCCCTGGTGAACCCCGCCCGCCGCAAGACCTGGATGGCGGAGTTCCTGACCCGCCGGGGCACGCTCACCGACCCGGACGGCTGGCTGTGGGACGAACTGTTCGCCATGCTCTCGTTCACCACCGTCCCGCGCAGAAACCTGCTGTCGTACACCTACAACAGCATGGGTGCCTTCCGGTACGGCGATCACATCGCCAAGATCCGCACCGTGCCGACGGCCGAGTCCCTGGCCGCTCTCACGCACCAGATCGTGGACGTGCGCGCGGACAACGAGGCGTTTCGCCGCACCCTGGTCGCCGAGGCCGCGGAACGGAACCACTCCTTCGACCTCCAAGTGCAGCTCAACACCGATCTGGCACGTATGCCGGTGGACAACACCTCCGTGAAGTGGCCCGAAGAGTTGTCCCCCTGGGTGACCGTCGCCCGTGTGGACCTCCCGCGTCAGGACATCGGCGGGGACGACAACGTGACGGCCGCCGACGCCACGTCGATCACACCGTGGCGCTCACGCGAGGAGCACCGGCCCATCGGCGAGATCCAGCGGGTGCGGCAGGAGGTCTACCGGCGCTCGTCCATCGAGCGGCACCGCATCAATGGACAGCAGCGGCGCGAACCGGTCAGCAGCGCGCACGTGCTCGGCTGAGCCGGCCGAGCCGCGTCCCGTCACCCGCGCCGACCGGTGGCCGGCGGCACGCGTTTCCGGGACTGCCGGTTGCCCCGCTGTACGGGAGAGCCCGTCGGCCGACCCGTGCGGGCGGGATCAGCGGGCCTTGGAACGCATCTCCCGGGGGCTCACCCCGAAGCGTCGTCGGAAGGCCGTACTCATGGCGCTCGCCGAGGAGAAGCCCGAGGCGTACGCCAGGTCCGTGATCGTCATGTGCTCGCAGTCGGCGCGCAGGAGACGCTCGCGGACCAGACGCAGGCGCTCCTCGCGGATCAGGTCGCGGGGGGTGGTGCCCACGTGCTGGAGCGCGAGCTGGATCTGCCGGAGGGACCAGCCGAGGGCGCGGGCCATGGAGGCGCCGGACAGGTCGGGGTCGGCCGCGTGATCGCGCACGTGGCGGCGGACCACCGCCTCCACCGCGGTCAGATGGCCCGGGACGTCGGGGCGGTCGTCGCCGCAGGCGAGCATACACAGCAGCTCGACCACGCGATCGCAGACGGCGTCGAACTGTGAGGTGGTGAGGTGGCCGCGTTCGGCGTTCAGGCCGCGCACCATGGAGTGCACCACGCGACCCAGCCCCTTGCTCAGATCGAGCCCGGTGGCCAGCGACGCCTTCCGGTTCAGCGGGCCGTCGATCTCCTGAGCCGGGATTGACATGATGACACCGCGCAGGGACGCACCGTGCAGGAGCTCGAACGGCGCACCGAGTGTGAGCAGGCTGCCCGTGCCCGGCGTCAACCGCACCTCCTGGTCGTCCTGTCGCAGTAACAGCTCGCCGGCCAGCGGGAAGAGGAGCCGGTAGTCGGGGTCGGGCATCTGGCGGATCAGACCCGGTGTGCGGACGTACTCGATCTGGTCGCTGTGCCAGGTGACCACCTGGTAGCTGTCGCTGCGCTGCCGGATCATCTCGCCGCGGAAGACTTCGGCGCGCGCGTATCTGTAGTCCAGCCTGGTCTGGTACGCCCCGACGCGCTCACTCCACAGATCGGTCTGCTCGCGTACCTCGACCTCGGCGGTCCTCGTCGTCTCCACGACGTAACTTCCCGTGGGCAACGCTTCCCCTTTGCTGCGACGTCTCTCGACGGCTCGAGAGCAGCCCGGAACTCCCCGTGTTCAAAGACTGTTACAACTCGTCAGGTTAGGGACCAGCAATCGGTTTCCGGAACTCGTCCCAGCATTGTCGGCCTGGTCCAAAACCGAACCGGTCGCGCTCCGCACGCCCCACGAACGTGCCTGCGTCCCACGGCAACTTCCTTGCGCGCACGGACAAGTGCCGATGCGGACGCGCCGCTACCGTCGTGCGCTCGTCGACCGCCACTTGCTGTGAGGACTTGATGACGGAACAGATACCGGAGGCGGTGGTCTGGTGCCTGGCCGTGGGCCTGTTCGCCGTGACCGTGCTGCTGGTGCGGGAACGCGGCATCAGCGCACGGCAGCGCAGACGGAACGCCGAACTGGGGGACGGCCTTCGGGCACGGGACGCGGAATTGCGGCACCTCGTCTCCGCCCGGCTGCCGGCCCTGGAGACCGCGACCCACCAGCAGGTCCCGGCCGTCGGTCTGCTCGACATCCGGCTCACCGACACGGAGTTCGCGAAGTGCCTCGACGCCGTCGTGGAGCGATTCGCCGGCGCCGTCGAGCACGCCCGGCTGCGCGCCGACCAGTCGGCGAAGGCCGCCTTGAAGGCGTCGATGCGCTCCATTCAGGCCTTGGCCAACGAACAGCAGGTGTCCATCGCCGAGATGCAGGACCGGCACGACAACCCCGGCGTGCTGAGCGACCTGCTCGAAATCGACCACGCCAACGCCCAGTTCGGCCGCCGTGCCCAGGCCATCGCCGTGCTGTGCGGCTCGTGGCCCGGCCGCCAGCGCGCCACCTCCGCGCTCGTCGAGGTGGTACGCGGCGCCACCTCCCGCATCCGCGACTACCGGCGCATCCGCATCAACGGCGAGGTCGACATCGCCGTGCGGAGCCGGGCGGTCGAACCGGTGGTGCTCGCGGTCGCCGAACTGCTCGACAACGCGGCACGTCACTCGCAGCCGGGCACGACCGTCGAGGTCACCGTCCAGCCGGTGCACAACGGCGCCTGTGTGGTGATCGACGACGCCGGGGTCGGCATGGACGGCCAGGCGGCCGCGCACGCCGCCGAACTGCTCGCCGGCACACACGCGGTGGACATCACCCGGCTCGGCGACCCGCCCCGCTTCGGCTTCGCCGTCATCGGGGCTCTCACCGAGCGCTACGGATTCAGCGTCTCCGTGGACACGCTCTCGCCGTACGGCGGTGTACGCGCGGTGATGTTCCTGCCGACCGCCCTGCTCACGCACCTGGACGCCGCGTCTCACGCGCCCGTGCCGTCCGCCGAACCGCGCGTGCCCACGTCCGCCGCCGCCCCCGCGCACCCCCGGGCGCAGACGCATTCGCCCGGCACGGCCCCCACCGCCGATCCGGCCGCCCCCGCTCCCGATCCCCGCCCCGATGCCGCACCCGCCCCCGACCCCGCACCCGAACCCGAACCCGTGGAGGCGACGACGCCGGGCGGCCTGCCCAAGCGCCGTCGCCGCTCCCCACGGCAACCGGCCCCACACCCCGTACCGGCCGACGACGTCGGCGGCCGCTCGGCCGAGGAGAACGCCCGGCGCATGGGCGCCTTCGCACGCGGCACCCGCTCCGGCCGGGCCGCCCGGCACACGCTCCACGACGATGAAGGGAACAGCCACGAATGACCGGGCCCACCAACAACACGTTGGGCTGGATGCTGGACGAGGTGCTGAAGGTTCCGCAGGCGCGTCACGCGATCCTGCTCTCCGCCGACGGCATGCTCCGCGCCTTCTCCAAAGAGATCGACCGGGACGACGCCGAACGGTTGGCCGCGGGCCTGTCCGGCGTCCAGTCGATCAGCCGCAGCACGGCCGAGTTCTGCGGCACCCCGCACACCCCGTGGCGGCAGACCATGATCGAGTTCGCGCACGGCTACGTCTTCCTGGTCGCCGCCGGAGAGGGCGCCTACCTCGCGGTCTCCACCAGCGAGGACGTCGACATGGAGGCGGTCACCTACCGCATGCACAAACTCGTCGACCGGCTCGGCAAGGAGCTGACCAGCCCCGCCCGGCAGGACACCGGCAGCCCGGCATGACACCCCGGCGCCGTCCCACAGACCGGCTGGTGCGGTCGTACGTCGTCACGGACGGCCGCGCCCACCCGACCCGTAACACCCTGGACCTGGTCACGCTGTTGATCGCGACCGACGATCTGCCGCTGACCGGACTCAACCCGGAAAAGCGCAGGCTCATGGAGCTGTGCCGGCCCGGGGCCCTGTCCGTCGCCGAGGTGGCCGGCCATCTGTCGCTGCCGGTCGGCGTGGCCAAAGTGCTGATCGCCGATCTCATGGACAGCGGCCACATCGTCACCCGCGCGCCGATCCCCGCCGCCCGGCCGACCGACGCCCGAATCCTCCAGGAGGTGCTCGATGGACTCCGCGCTCGCCTCTGACGACGTCTACCTGCGGCCCAGCGTGCAGACCGCGGTCAAACTGCTGATCGTGGGCCACTTCGCGGTCGGCAAGACCACGTTCGTCGGCACGCTCTCCGAGATCCGGCCCCTGCGCACCGAGGAGGTCATGACCGAGGCCGGCGCCCTCGTCGACGACCTGGCGGGCATGCGAGACAAGACGACCACCACGGTCGCCCTCGACTTCGGCCGGCTCACCCTCAACGACCGCCTGGTGCTCTACCTCTTCGGCACCCCGGGCCAGCAGCGCTTCACCCGGCTGTGGCAGGACATGACCCAAGGCGCGCTCGGCGCGCTCGTCCTCGCCGACACACGCCGCCTCAGCCAGTCGTTCGAGGTGATGGGCGTGCTGGAGGAGCACGGGCTGCCGTACGCGGTCGCCCTGAACCAGTTCCACGACGCCCCCGCGTATGAGCTGGACGAGGTGCGCGAGGCCCTCGACCTGCTGCCCGAAACCCCGCTCGTCCGCTGCGACGCCCGCGACCGGGTGTCGTCCACGCGGGCACTCATCCGTCTCGTCGAGTACCTCCTGACCCTTCCGCCCTCCCGGCTTCGCCAGAGCGAGGGGACCCCCGACGGCCACCTGGAGCACGCGTGACCTCCGTACCACCTGTACCACCAGTACCGCCGGTACCGCCGCCGGGCTGTCCCGCGCATGAGTCGCTCTACGGCCCTGAGTTCGCCGCCGACCCTGCAGCCGTCTACCGGCGGCTGCGCGACATCGGCCCCATCGCGCCGGTCGAGCTGGCGCCCGGCGTGCGGGCCTCGCTCGTCGTCGGATACGACGCCGCCCTGCACGTGCTGCGCAGCACCGAGACCTTCTCCAAGGACCCCCGCCGGTGGAAGGACCTCGCGGACGGTACCGTCCCCATGGACAGTCCGGTCGTGCCGATGATGATGTACCGGCCGAACGCGCTCTGGACCGACGGCGCGGAACACCGCAGGCTGCGCGGCGCGATCACGGACGCCCTGGCCCGGGTGGACCCCGCCACCCTGCGCGGCCACGTCGAGGCGAGCGCGGACACGCTCATCGACCGCATCGCCCCGGCCGGGCGGGCCGATCTGCTCGGCGAGTACGCCCAGGTGCTTCCCCTGCTGGTGTTCAACCGTCTGTTCGGCTGCCCGGCCGACTACGGTGAGCGGCTGGTACAGGGGATGTCCGGGATCTTCGACGGAGTGGACGCCGAGAAGGCGAACGAACTGCTCGCGACGACGCTGCTGGACCTCGTCACGCTGAAGCGCCGGCGGCCCGGGCCGGATGTGACGTCCTGGCTCATGGACCATCCCGCCGGCCTCACGGATGAGGAGATGGTGCACACCCTTGTCCTGCTCATGGGCGCGGGTACCGAGCCCCAGCAGAACCTGATCGCCAACAGCCTGCGGCTGCTGCTGTCCGACGACCGGTTCGCGGGCAGCCTCGCGGGCGGCAGTCTGCCGGTGGAGGACGCTCTCGACGAGGTGTTGTGGACCGACCCGCCCATGGCCAACTACGCCGTGCACTATCCGGTTCACGACGTCGTCCACGACGGGGTGGTGCTGCGGGCGGGGCATCCGCTCGTGGTCAGTCTCGCCGCGGCGAACACCGATCCCTCCCTGAGAACGGATCAGCGGGCGGGCAACCGCGCCCACCTGGCGTGGAGCGCGGGCCCGCACAACTGTCCGGCGCAGAGTCCGGCCCGGCTGATCGCGGCGGTGGCGGTGGAGAAGCTGCTCGATCGTCTTCCCGATGTCGAACTCGCCGTACCGGTCAAGGCGTTGGCTTGGCGACCGGGTCCTTTCCACCGCGGGCTGGTCGCGCTGCCGGTGACGTTTCCACCGGCGACCGCCACCCCGTCCGGCGTCGGCGACCCGCCGCCCGTGGAGGGCGACGCGCCGACGCCCCAGCCGTCCGTGGTGCCCGAGACCAGTGGTGTGCCGCGCGGATGGGCCGCCCGTCTGCTGGCGTGGTGGCGTGGCGAGTGATCAGCACAGGCGTACCGGAAGGGCACGGTGGCCGTTGGAGATGAAGGAGTCGACCGGTTCCAACTCGTCCTGGGACACGGCCAGTCGGAGTCCGGGGAAGCGGTCGAAGAGCGCCCGCAGCGCGATGTGGGCCTCGAGCCGCCCCAGCGGTGCGCCCAGGCAGAAGTGCACGCCGTGGCCGAAGGCGAGGTGCTCCTTGTCGATGCGGGTGACGTCGAAGAGGTCGGCGTCCTCGCCGTACTTCCCGGGGTGACGTCCGGCGGCCGCGTACGCGGCGAGGATGGCCTCGCCCTTGCCGATCACCACCCCGTCCGGGCCGCCGAACTCGCTCATCACGAGGTCGTCGACGGCGTACCGCAGCGGCAGGCTGGCGACGGGCGCCTCCACGCGCAGCGCCTCCTCGACCACGTCCTCCCAGGAGACGCGGCCGGAGCGGACGTGGGTGAGCTGGTCCGGATGGGTCAGCAGGAGGTGGACGGCGTTGTCGATCAGGTTGACGGTGGTCTCGTGGCCGGCGCTGATCATGAGCACCAGGGTGTCGAGCAGTTCCTGCTCGCTCAGCCGGTTGCCGCCGTCGTCGTCGCGGGCCGCGATGAGTGCCGAGGTCAGGTCGTCGCCCGGCGATCGCCGCTTGAGGGCGACGAGTTCGCCCAGTGCCGCGTAGAACCGTGCGTAGTTGTCGGTGACTTCCTCCGGGGTGGCGGAGGTGTGGAAGACGCCGTCCACGACGGCCCGTAGCTCCGCGCCCTGTTCCTGGGGCAGGCCGAGGAGTTCGCTGATCACCTGGATCGGCAGCGGGTAGCAGAACTCCTCGCGCAGATCGACGATGTGCCCGTGCCGTCCGGCCGCCTCGACCCCGTCCAGCAGGGTCGCGGTGATCTCCTCGACACGGGGTCGGAGCGCCGTGGTGCGGCGTGCGGTGAACGCCTTGGAGACCAGGGCGCGCAGCCGTTTGTGCTCGCCTCCGTAGGCGGTGAACATGTTCTGCACCGCGACCCAGGTGAACAGCGGCCATTCCGGGGAGATCTCACCTTTGATCCACCGGGGCCAGTGCCGGCGTGGGTCCTTGGAGACGCGTGGGTCGGTGAGCAGGCGCTTGAGGAGGTCGGGACTGCTGACGGCCCATGCCTGGACGCCCTCGGGCAGTTCGACGGGGGTCACCGGTCCGAGCTCGCGTATCCGGGCGGCCTCGCCGTGGATGTCGCGGCCGGTCGGGTCGATCACTAAGGGGCGGGGGTATCCCATGGAAGCCTCCAGGCGCTCGCACATCGATACGACCCGTAAAGCTACTTGGACGTAGCGTGTCCGGGGGAGAGATATCGCCATGCGCTGCGCAAGGGGACAACTTCTCTGCGTGCCGAGGCAAGTTGGCGCTTCGCCGCCGCCCTACGGTCGGGGTGTCGGATCGGAGAGCCGGTGAGGGTGATGACAGTCGGCAGGACCTCGTGGTGGATGCAACCGGGCAGTGTCGAGGTGCGGATCGTGGCCGCGGGCGGCTGGTGGGACGCCGTACGGGTACCGCTCGAGCTCGGGGCCGATGCACTCCGGCACCTCGGCGACGAGACGGGAGCCGTGATCGCGGACGGCTTCGGCGAACGCCTGTACTGGCTGATCCCTCCTGGTTCGGCCGCCGACTGGGAGCTCCCGCGGGTGCGTGTCCTGGGCCGGGGCTGGCACGTGGCGATCCCCCCGCTCCACCGCGTCACGCGCCCCGGTCTGTACTGGCAGGTCTCCCCGTCGCGCGGCCACGAATGGACGAACACGCCCCGCCTGCACTCCGCCCTCCGCACGGCCCTCCTCCGCAGGAAGTCGCCCACCCTCTGACACCCGCCCCGGCCGATCCTGAGCCCGGCCGGGGCGGGATGCGCAGGGTGTCACACTCCGTCATGTCCGGGTTCGTCATCGGGTTTCGGGCCTCATGGTTCGGGTGTGGTGCTGGATAGTCGCGGCCAGCGCGATGACGTCGGCCGGTCCCAGGAGGACGCGGACGGGTCCGTCGGGCCGGTTCTGGACGAGCCACTGGCCGGTCGGCGCGAGGACGGCGGTGTGCAGGAGCCGCCGGCGGACCAGGACGTCCGCCCAGGCGCTGGCCTCGGCGGCGGTGGGCTCGGAAGAGCGAGGGCGACGCGAAATCACTGCGTGTCTCCTGGAGCGGGGCGGTGGCCCGGCACGGAGCCGGGTCACCCGTTCCGGATAGGGGTGCTGAGCTGGGGCTTTGCCGGTTCAGCCGCACTCGGGGCAGCGCCCGATGTGGCTGTTGAGCGCCCGGGCCATCCGCTGCTTCGTCGAGGCAGCCTGCTTCGCGCTGGATTTCGCCGACGGCCTGCCCTCGTGCCGCTTGGAGTGGGCGAGCATGAAGCCGATCTCCCGCTCGTACTCCGCACGGACGATGTCGAACTGGTGGCAGGTCTTCATCGGGCGGTGCTCCGTGTCTTCGTGGTGTCGTCGCTCCGCAGTTCCTGGAGGACGAGGCTCAGCCGGTCGTTCCGGCCGCCCTTGAGGCCCTCGCGGCGGAGGATCTCCCGCAGCTGGACCCGGGTGACGGACTCGTTGCCGTCCCGTTCGAGCAGGGCGGGGACATGGGGGCGGACCTGCTGGACGAGCTGTTCCACCGACTGCTCCAGCTCGCGTGGCGGGCGCTGTGTCTCCGGGGTGCGGGACCGGCCGCGCTTCCCCTTGCTCTTCGTCCTGGTCTTCGTGGTCGTCTTCCGCCGGAGGGGGACCGTGTGTCCCCGGTCCCCGGTGGGCTCGGTCCCCGTGTCGGTGTTGGTCGGTCCCCGGTCCCCGGTGGGCTCGATCCCCGACTCGGCGGCGTTCGGTCCCTGTCGCGGATCAGGGCCTTGAGCAGGAACTTCTCGCGTAGCGCGGTCGGTCCCCACGCCCCGGGCGTTCCCCTCCGACGCTTCCGGACTGGCGGGACCGGTCCCCGGGACCGTGCCTCCTTCTGGGGCCTCGGTCCGCACCCCGGTCCCCGCGTTCTCGCCTTCGGTCCCCGCGTCTGCCGACGTCTTCGAGTCCGCGATCTCGGGGACCGGTCCCCGCGGGGCGCTTGGTCCCCGGTCCCCGTCCAACTCGTCGGGACCGTGGGGACCGGGGACCGGAGCCTTCGAGGACGACTGCGAGAGGACTGTGGCTGCCGTTGCGGTGTTCTGCACCGGGGACCAGGGCGAGGGCAGCGGGACCGTGGCGAGCGCGAGTGCGTGTCGGCGGGCGGCGAGGGTGACCGCGCGGGTGGTCGCCCGGTCCCGGGTGATCTGCGCGGCGTCGCGGTCGCGCGCGGCGATGCCGAGGCGGGACAGGAGACGCTCGGGTGCCTCCCGGCCCAGGACGGCGATCAGTCCGTGGGAGGCGGCGCCGGGGGTGCGCAGGCGCAACTCGATCCCCATCGCGAGGTGCCACAGCATCGCCGCCATGACCGGCCCGACGAAGGCCCTGACCGTGCCGCCGATAGGACCGCTCTCGGCGTAGGCCGGGATCACCTGCACTCCGGTGATCACCCAGACCAGGGTGCCCGGCAGACCGGGAGCGCCCTGTGTGGCGAGGTTCTGGCGTGCCATCAGGGCGGTCGCGAAGAGCGCCAGCTCGGCGGCGGCGAACATACCGGCGCGCTCTCGGCGGTGCCAGCCATGTCGAGGAAGTCGGCAGCGAAGCGCCACGAGGTGTCGGCGCTGTAGGCGGTGCAGCCCATGGCCGCAAGGGCAGCGACCTTGACCGCCGGACCGCCGAGATGTTTCTGGGGGCGCGTACCCCGGCGCCGGATCGTCCAGGCGGCCAGCACCAGCAGGAGGGTGGCGGGCACGCTAGCGGCGAGGAGGAGAGGGAGGTCCGGAGCGGCGCTGAGGGCCAGGACGGGGTGGGTCATGCGGCCTTTCCGAGAGGGGCGTGCGCCGGAGTCGATGCTGCCGGGCGGGCTGCTAGCTGCTGTGTGCCGGATGCGGCGGGCGCGGGGCTGCTTGCTGCCGGGGTGGTCTTCTTCCGCTTCTTCTTGGGCCGGGGCACGCCGTAGCTGCGGTCGCGGTCGAAGACCTTGTTGGCGGCCTGCCGGAGCAGGTCTCGGGCATGCTTGTGGCTGATCTGCAGGGTGGCGGCGAGCCGGTCCGGCCGCCAGCCGCGGACGTAGGCGTGTTCGATGACGACCTGCCGCTCGGCCTCGGTCAAATGCATGTCGCGTCCCTGGAAGAAGGCCGTTACGCGGCGGTAGTCGAGACGCTGAGGCAGTCCGTCGTGCAAGGGACGCCTCTCGGCTTCCGTCAGGCCGCCCCAGACGCCCTCCTTGAGGACGTTCTCCAGGGCGAAGTCGAGGCAGTCGCGGCGAACCGGGCACCAGCCGCACAGCTCCTTCGCCTCGGCGATGGCCTCGTGGTCCCGGGGAAGGGGGAAGAACACGGCGTCGGCGTCCTCGACGTCCATACCGTGGCACGCTCCACGGGTGTGCCAGCTGGTGTCTCCGATGCCGCGCAGGCCGGTGGCCGGCGCGTCGTGGGTGGTGATGTGGCGCAAGGCGGTCTCCGATGTGTGCCGCGTCCGCCCGGTCGAGGGGTGCTCGGCGGACGCGGCGTCGGGTGCCGACTGCAGCGCGCGGACGTGCGCCGCAGCCGGGGTGGGGGGTGATGTTGGGGTGGCGGTGCGTCGGATCTTGATCCGTTGCCACTGGTTGGCGATGTGGTAGTGCGGGAACGTGCGGGACGGGTCGCTCGGGTGGCGCAGCAGGTAGCCGTCGACGGTGCCGTGCTTGGCGGCGTACCACTCGATGCTCTGCCTCACCCGCGCGGGCAGGGGCACGTCCCGGTACTCGCCCACCTTGCGGTGCTTGAGCCGCTCGTACTGGCAGGTGGTCCGGTTGACCTGCTCGGTGATGCGGTAGACGTCGTCGGCGACGATGTTGTTCAGGTTGACCGCGAACGCCTCGCCGTTGCGCATGCCGCAGCCGCTCATCAGGTCGGCGACCAGCAGGAAACTGTCGTCGCCGGCGGTGCGTATCTGCCGCAACTGCTCCGCTGACGGGATCACCACCCGCTTGGGGTCGTACTGCGGCGGCTTCACCCCGGCCACCGGGTTGTCGTCGAACAGCCCCAGCCGGTTCGCGTCCAGCAGGATCGCCTTCAGCTTGTCGAAGGCGTTCGCCTGAGCGGCCAGGCCGATGCCGTTACGTTCCATGGTCTGCAGGAAGCCCTCGACCACCTTGTGATCGAAGGAGTTCATCCGCCGGCTGCCCAGCAGCGGCAGCAGATGAATGTTCAGCAGCGAATCCTCTTGATCTCCGCGCTGGTGTGGCAGCTTCCGTCAGGGGTGCAGCAGTTCGACATGGGACTCTCCACAGCTGGATCTGGTACCCCTGGGGGGTATTTTGAAGTGCGTCGGCCGCGTCTGGTAGCGGCTTGAAGATGAGGAGTCGGTCATGAACGCTGGACTGCGGATCACCGTCTTCGCCGCCGCTCTCGCTGCGACTTCCGGCACCGCCGGCGGCGTGGGCGGCGTGGTGGCCGGGCCCGAGCAGCTCACAGGCGGAGTCGGCCGAGGAAGAGCCGGGGCACGCACACTGAGGCGCGCGGCCCTCACCGCTTCCGGTACGGGCCGCTCCCGAATGCGGCGGCCGGATCAGGTCGCCCGAGCGCTAGCCGCAGCAAACAAGCCATTCATCTGACGAGTTGGCCCAGTGTTTCGACACGGGTGGTCGATCGCTTCCAGCGAGCCGCTAGGATCACGGCATGGTTACGGCTTGGTCGCCCTGGCGCATCGTCAGGACCCGCTCTGGTGCGGGTCCGCTGTTGCGCGTGCTGGCCATGGCCGTGCTCCTGTTCGGCGTCCTCGTGACGCACGGCGTGCACGTGGAAAGTGTCAAGGGGCACCTCTCCACCAGCGCAACGGCCTTCACCGCACCGTCGGACGGCGGCGTTCGCCATGCAGGCGTCGAGCCGAAGGTGCTGTCCGCCGAGGATGCCGACGATCATCATGGGAGCCATGGGCCGTCACATCCTGGCGAGCACTGCGTATCCGGACAGCCTCAGCAGGCTTCTGCCCTGGTATCGCCCGGCTTTGCTGCGTCGGTTCGCGAATCGACCAGTTCCCGCGACGCCTCAACCCTTCGAGGGCCGGCCGCCGGTGACCCCATGGACGTTGAATCTCCCGTGGCTCTCAGAGCAGCCTCCGTGGTGCAGCAGGTCTAGAGGTACGCGGTTCCTCCCCCCGGCCCGCCGGATGTCACCGGTTCGGCTGGTACCGCGCGACGAGCGTCCTTTCCCCTGCTCATGATGGGGTGTCACGTTCGTCGAAGCCGTCCTGCACCCACCCATGTCTGCGCCTCACTCCGTGCTTGCCGGAGACGTGGCAGCAGCACGGAGGACCTGTGTCGACCCGCTCCCGTATGCCCGCGCGCCCCCTATGGGTGCCATGCGGCTCATCGTTGTCCCGCCGATTCGTCTCGGTGATCCGCGGCGCCCTCATGATGGGGCTCGTGCTCTGCGCCGTCCTGCACGGTGTGCCCGAGGAGACGCACGAGCCGGTGTCCATGCCCGCCGCCTTCTCGGCGACGGCAGCCGACAAGGAGCCGCATGGCCCCCACGCTCCCCATGGGGGCGAGGAGTGTGCGGCGGACGTGATCGTGCGCACCGCGGCCCAGCCGACCGAGGAACTCGCCCTCTGTGCGATGGCCGTCGCACTCCTTGCCGTGTCCGTGGTGGCCGGGAGGCCCCTCCTGCGGTGTGAACACCGTAGACGTCGCAGCGCACGCACCGGCCGACTGGCGCTTGCTCGTACGTCGCGGTGGCGGATCTAGACCACTTGCTCGCAGCCGACAGACTTCACGGCTGCCGCGTGCCCATGGCCTGTGCGCGCGGACGCATCGTCCGCCCATGACCAGGACGCGCGAGATGAACCGCACCGGTTTTCATCGAGCGAGAGTGAACACAAAGACATGCAGTCATCGACCAAGGCCGCGACGACCCCCTCCGGCCGGTCCGCCCTGTCCGGGCTGGTGGGCAACACCCCGCTACTGCGGGTGTCGGAGCCGCTGGCCCCGGCCGGGCGAGGCTTCTGGGGGAAGCTCGAAGGCTTCAACCCCGGCGGCATCAAGGACCGTCCCGGGCTGCACATGGTGGAGCGGGCCCGTGCCCGTGGCGACCTGAGGCCCGGCGGGCGGATCATCGAGTCCACCAGCGGGACCCTGGGACTGGGGCTGGCTCTGGCCGGGATGGTGTACGGCCATCCGGTCACCCTGGTCACCGATCCGGGGCTGGAGCTGTCCATGACCCGGCTGCTGACCGCCTACGGCGCCCAGGTCAACGTCGTTTCCGAGCCGCACCCCACGGGCGGCTGGCAGCAGGCCCGCCGCGACCGCGTGCAGCGGCTGCTGGAGCAGCACCCCGGCTCTTGGTGCCCGGACCAGTACAGCAACCCCGACAATGTCGCCGCCTACACCCCACTGGCGCTCGAACTCGCCTCCGGGATGGGCCACATCGACGTGCTGGTGTGCAGCGTCGGCACCGGCGGACACTCGGCCGGCGTCTCCCGCGTCCTGCGTCAGCTCTACCCGGAGCTGACCGTCGTCGGCGTGGACACCATCGGCTCCACGATCTTCGGCCAGCCCGCCCGACCCCGCCTGATGCGCGGCCTCGGCTCCAGCATCTACCCCCGCAACGTCGCCTACGAGAACTTCTCCGAGGTGCACTGGGTGGCGCCGCACGAGGCCGTGTGGACGTGCCGTCAACTGGCCGCCTCCCACTACGCCACCGGCGGCTGGAGCGTCGGCGCGGTTGCGCTGGTGGCCGGCTGGCTGGCCCGCACGATGCCGGCGGACGCACGCATCGTCGCGATCTTCCCCGACGGTCCACAGCGATACCTGGGGACCGTCTACGACGACGACTACTGCGCCGCCCACGGCCTGCTGGAGTCGCCACCGGCACCCGAACCGGAGCTGCTCGGCTGCCTGGACGAGAAGGAGGTCACCCGCTGGACCCGGTGCACCACCGTCGTCGATCCCCTCACTCTGCAAGGCGCTCAGGGCGCCTCGGACGTCGAGGCGGACGCTCCGGAGGAGGACCGATGAAAGGGCTGTACACCCAGGTCCGGTCATACGAGGGCAGCGTCCAGCTGCTGATGGTCAACCAGTTCACCATCAACCTCGGCTTCTACATGCTGATGCCCTATCTGGCCGCCCACCTCTCCGGAACGCTCGGCCTGGCCGGCTGGATCGTCGGACTCGTCCTCGGCGTACGCAACTTCAGCCAGCAGGGCATGTTCCTGGTCGGGGGCACACTCGCCGACCGGCTCGGCTACAAGCCTCTGATCGTCGCCGGATGCCTGCTGCGCACCCTCGGCTTCGCGACGCTCGGACTGGTCGATTCCCTGCCTGCCCTGCTGGCAGCGTCCGCGGCCACCGGTCTGGCCGGGGCGCTGTTCAACCCGGCCGTACGGGCGTACCTCGCGGCCGACGCGGGGGAGCGCAGGGTGGAGGCGTTCGCCCTGTTCAACGTGTTCTACCAGGCGGGCATCTTGCTCGGCCCGCTGGCCGGCATGGTGCTGACCGGCGTGGACTTCCGCATCACCTGCCTGGTCTCCGCCGGGATCTTCGCCCTGCTGAGCGTCGTACAGATCCGCGCGCTGCCCGCCAGGAGGTCACTGGACGCCAAGCAGCAGGACGCTCACGCAGGTCAGGGTGTGCTCGCCCAGTGGCGCGGCATCCTCGCCAACCGGCCGTTCCTGCTCTTCTCCATCGCCATGATCGGCTCGTACGTCCTGTCCTTCCAGGTCTACCTGGCACTGCCGTTGGAGGTGCGCCGGCTCGGTGGCGACGGGGAGTTCGGCACGACGGCGGTGGCGATGCTCTTCGCCGTCTCCGGGCTGACCACGATCCTCGGTCAGACGCGGGTGACGGCGTGGTGCAAGGCGCGGTACGAGCCAGGGCAGGCACTCGTGCGCGGACTGGCAGCGATGGGGCTGGCCTTCGTACCCATGCTCGCCGCCACCGCCGTGCCGGTACCGGAGTCCGGGATCGGATTGTGGCTGCTCGCGGCGGTCCCGCCGACACTGGCGGCGCTTCTGCTGGCCATCGGCACGATGATCGCCTACCCGTTCGAGATGGACACCATCGTCCGCCTCTCCGGTGACCGCCTCGTCGCCACCCACTACGGGCTGTACAACACGATCTGCGGCATCGGCATCACCGTGGGGAACCTCGGCACGGGCGCCGCGCTCGACGCCGCTCGCGCGGCCGGGATGCCCGCGCTGCCCTGGATCACGTTGTGCGCGCTCGGCCTGGCCTGCGCGGCCGCCTTGTACGGCCTGCACCGCACGGGCCGACTGGCGGCGCATCCGGCCTCCGAGCCGCTCGCCGCGACCGTCTGACCCACCGGCCCTCCGGCCCAGGGGCGGGGCACCGCACGGTGCCCCGCCTCTACTGGGCCCTGCCCTCTTCCAGGAGTCCTTCATGCCCGCTCCCGCGGTGCCCTTCCCCGAGCCGATCCCGTTGCAGCTCCGCCCCTTCCGGGCAGTGCGCTACGACGCGGACCGTGTCGGCGACCCGTCCGAGCTCCTCGCCCCGCCCTACGACGACCTTCACCCAGCCCGGATCCGCGCGCTCCGACGCTACCCCCACCACGTGGCCCGGCTGCTGTACGCGGACGCGCCACAGGGCGCCGCCCGCGAACTGGGGCGCTGGCTGCGACGCGGCGTACTCCGCCGGGACGAGCGGCCCGCCCTGTACGTCTACCAGCAACGGCGTGGCGCCCGGATCCTCCAACGCGGCCTTGTCGGCGACCTGTCGCTGCCACGCCGGGCGGGACAACTGCTGCCGCACGAAGAGGTGTCGGCTCATGTGGTCAGGCAGCGCGCCCGCCCATATGTCAGGGCTGCGCGCCCAATTGGAGCCACTGCTGCTGGCCCACCGCGGCAGGGAGTCGACGACCACACAGCTCATGGACCACGCCACCCGCCGTACGCCGGTCGCCGTTGCCCGGACCGGACAGATCACCCACGTATGGTGGGCTTGCGATGACCCTGCGGACCTCGCGCTTCTGGCCAGTGGTCTGTCCGTAGGGCAGGCACTCATCGCCGACGGCCACCAGCGCCACGCCGCCTGCCTCCAGCTGAGCGCAGATGCGGCAGGCCCGGGGACCAGCAGCCTCGCCCTCCTGGTCGATACCGTCACGTCTCCGCTTCGGCTCTCCGCGATCCACCGACTGCTGCCGGCCCTGGAACCGGAGAAAGCCGCACGCAAGGCGGCCGAAGTGGCCGGAGTGCTCCCGCTGCCAGGAGGGCCGCGTCCGCCTGAGCCCGGACGATCCTGTTGCCCGTGATCAGTCAGGAAGTCCACCTCGTTCGGTCCCAAGCCGACGGCGGGTCTGGCGATGCGCGTGCTGGGCCTGTCGTAGCGGCGCTTCGGTGATCTCGACGGGGTGTGCCGCTACGTGCTCTGTGGGCTGTAGTGGCCGAGGAACATGCCGACGTCGCTTGTGATGAGACGGTCGGTCAGGTCCTCGTCAGCGTCGTCACCCCGGCGCAGTACGACACCCTCCAGCTCTTCATACGACGCTGAGCCACGCCCTCACAACCACTGGCCGGTGACCCGCATGTGCACCGTCCGGGGCTGATCGCGACAAGAGCAACCAGCCCTGGACGGTCCTCGGCGGTGGCGGCCGTCCAGACCGGCGGACGAGGCGACGTCACGCAGGGACGCCGAGCGGCGGGTGCTCGAGCACGCGGGGCTTGTACTCGACCAGCTGGATGCGGCCGTCGAAGGTGCGGTGCTCGATCATCTCGAGGGCAACGTCCGGATAGCCGTCGTAGATGCGTTCTTGGCCCGTGGCCCCGGTGATCACCGGGAACATCACGACCCGGAAGCGGTCGACGAGTCCGGCTCGTAGCAGGGACCGGCACAGGCTGAGGCTGCCGATCGTGCTGAGGAGCCCCGTGCCACTCGACTTCATGGCGCGGACCGCCTCGACGGCGTCGTCGCGGACGAGCGTGGAATTGGCCCACATCAGTGGCTCCTCAAGTGAGGAGGAGAACACCACCTTGGACGCTTGCGTGAGCTCGTCGACGGACGCCTCTTCCTCGGGCCTGAACTCTTCTTGGCCATCCGGGACCTCGCCTGCGGCGAAGCCCGACATCAGGCGGTAGGTGTTCGCTCCCATCAGGTAGGTGGCCTCGGGCTGCTTGCCGAGCCATGCGAGGTACTCCGGGCCCTCGAGGCCCCAGAACCCGGGCCAGCCCTCTCCCGATGCATGTCCGTCGAGGGAGGTGATGAAGTCGACGAGAAGCTCCGACATGGCGGCGTCCTTTCCTGGGTGTCACGAGTTTGGACCGGCCGGGCACCACAAACTCATCGGCCGCGCTGTGGAGTAACGAGAAAATTCATGACGCTGCAGCTGATCAGGTCGGCGGAGCGGCACTGCCCATGGGCTTCACCGTGTCCGGCGCGAAGACCTTCTACGCCAGCGGCCACCCGACCTCGGGTGCGCCACCACCGCCGACGGCGTAGCCCGGAGCGCCGATGGCGGCAGCACCTTCGCACAGGGTGAGAAGCCCGTGATGGCCTTCCTCTCCTGGGCGGCGAAGGACGCCTTGTACGGTATCGACACCTCTGGCGGCGTTCACCGCAGCGGTGACGGCGGCAGCACCTGGAAGAAGGCCGCCACCGTGCCGGGCGGCCGGCCCCAGGCTCTCACCGCCGTCGACGCCGAGCACATCCTGGCAGCCACCCAGACCGGGGTGTACGAGTCGAAGGACGGCGGCAACGCGTTCACGATGCGCCTCGCCGTCGAATCGAGCGGCGCCCACTGAGCGGTATCTCCCCAGAAGCCGGGGCCACGGAGGAGTCAGCCGGCCATCATGACGAGCATGGCGAACATCGTGCCGCCCATGCCGATGTGGGCCGTCAGCGCTGCGCCCGGTGACGTACCCGGCGGGCGACGGCGGCTGCCCGCTGCCGCGTGTGCCCGGCGCCTGTTCCCTCCTGGCCGGGCCTTGTCCCATACGGAAAGGGCGAGGGACGCGACGAACACCACGATCGCGTCGGGCAGGGCGAGAAGCCGTCGTGCCCAGCGGCCCCTTCCTGCGCCGCGGCCCGCACCCGACTGCCGATCGGTGCCGCGCAGTCGTGCCCAGACGGACGCGACGATCGAGAGCAGGAAGTACACGGCCAGAGCGAACAGAACGGCACGCCACACAGAAGCGGAGCCTCCCGCCGCAGCGCTGTGGGCGGCGCCGGTCGTCACGTCGTGCGAGGTCATCCCAGAGGCGTCGGACGTCCCGGCGGCCCCGTGGCCATGTCCGTGGTTCATGCCGGCCATCGAGTGCCCGCCCAGAGCCAGAGCCGGAGCGGAGTCGGTGCCCGGCATGGCCAGCGTCATGATCACCATCGCGGCACTGCCGATGACGTGGTGTGCCCAGCGGCGACCGTGTTGCCAGCCGTGCAGCCGGGCGTGGCGCACGGACAGTGCCACACCGCCGAGGCCGACGGCGGTGAAGGCCGTGACCCACCACAGGCCGTGGTCTCCGAAGCTGGCTGCCGTCGCGGGAAGGAACATCGCGGCCATGCCACCGGCCATGACGATGTCGCCTCCGGCCGCGAACCGGGCCTCTCCGCTGTCCGCCGCGGCGAACCGGGCTGCGCTCACGACAGTCACGAGTACGGAGACGGCCGCCAGCGTCCACGTCAGAGCCGGACTTCCCATTGCTGCCCTCCGCACCGACCGGCCGTCGCGTGCGCGGTGGTCGGCGGGCGCGTCGACGCGGGTCGTCCTCTGGCTGTCACCTATGGATGCCCTCAGTACGTAGTGGGGCCAAGAGGTGTTCACGATGACGAGCGCACGGCCGCGCCGGCGTGGTCCGAAGTATGCGGCCGGTCCGCGATGTCCGGGTGGGTCAACTCCACCTCGATGAGCCGCTTCCCCGCGTTCGCCAAAGAACTCCGGCTGATCGATCAGGACGCGTATTTCGTCAGGACGCCGGGCTTCGACAAGTGCGACGCCTCGAAGCCGACGATCAAGTGCGACATCCGGTAGCACGATACTGACGCACACCGCACGTGCGGCTCGGGGCCGGTCACAGGGCCGACCCCGGGCCGCGCCACACCGGAGAACGGAGACACGCAGTGAGTTCCGGCGGGATCACTTGGATAGCGGACGACGACATCTCCTGGCTCGGCTACTACATCAAGCTGGCCCGAGGCCTGACCGGCGAACAGCTCGCCGCCCGCCTCGCCGCTCCCGGCGGCCCCGTACCGGTCCAGGCCACCACCGGGCCGCAGGCTGAAGCGCTCGTCGACCGGCTCGACGCGGAGCGCGGCGACGCCGAAAACATCGCCGTCCGCTACGGCGACCACGCCGGCCTGGGCTTCGCCCTTGCCTACGGCCACTGGCCGTCCGTCCTCGGGCCCGCGTACCACGACGGGACATCCCGAGACGGGGCCCACGTCTTCGAGCTTTACTACGAGAAGCAGAACCCGAAGGTCCCGCCACCCGCGTTCGCCTACTTCCACGACGACCACTATGTGTGCGGCTTCGACATGTACATGTACACCTGGTCGCAGGAGATCACCGGCCCCGGCGCCGACCTCATCCGCGCTGACACCGATGCGGCCGGAATCCCGGAGCAGAGGGAGAGGGACACGGCGCACCGTGCCTCTCTCGCCGTTCTGGAGCAGCGCTTCGAACTGGCGCTCCCGCGTGATCTGATCCTTGACGCGTCACTGCCCACTGCACTCGTCAGAGGGCAGCAGCCGCGATGAGCCGTCCCCGTGATCGCAGGCGTCCCCCAGCAACCCCAGGGAGACACCCGTACCGTTCCGGCGGCGCCGCGGTGCGTGCACAACCGCGGCTGGACCCGTGGCGGGTCGCCTGGAGCGCAACGGTGGCTCCAGGCAACCGACTTCAGGCTCCTGGACTGGGGACAGCACGGTGAGCGGTGTGGGACTGCGGCCGGGCCGGTTCACATGGGCGAGGATTTCCCGGGTCGGGTCGTGGCCGGCACGCTCTGATGTCTCGAGCCGCGCCGCGACAGCCCGTTTCGAGTCCGCGGGGTGAGCCGGCCCTGCTCTGCCAGCCGGCGGAGGCGGTCGAGCTCGGCGTGCTCCCGTGGGTACTGCGGCACGAACGTGTGCCGGGTGACGATGCCGCGTTCACCGGGCACCCGGGCGCCGCCGACGGAGGTCGTCACCCGCCCGCCGTCACGTACCGCGCGGACGGCGAGCTCGGCGACGCCCGCGGTGTCGACGAGTCCGTCGACGCCGTCGCCCACCTTCTTTCGTACCATCTCCGGGAACTCCGCGGGGCAGTACGACATCGGCACCGACGTCGTAGACCAACTGCTCGTCCTTCGGGCCCGCGTCGGCGATCACCCGGAAGCCGTCCGCCTTGGCCAGCTGGACGGCGTAGCCGCCCACCGCACCGGCCGCTCCGGTGACCGCCACGGTGGCACCCGCAGGAAGCTCCAGCAGGTCCAGCGCCATACGGGCCGTGAGTCCGTTCATCGGCAGAGTGGCGGCCTCGATGCCGGTCGCGCCTGCCGGAACGCGGACCACCGACTCGGCGGGGACGACCAGTACCTCGGGCCCGCCGAATGCAGTAAGGCCTATGGCCTTCATGGAAAGTCCTTCCTCGGAGATGAGTCATTCGACCGTCGCGCCTCCGGACAGGCGCATCTCCTCGCTGTCGAGGGCGGCCTGCAGGCGGCGCAGGACGGTGTCGTCGATCCGGCGCTCGTCGCGGAGCCGGACGACTGTGGCGCGCTTGTGGGATATGAGGGCCAGGCGCAACGCGAGGTAGTCCTGGTGTTGGAGAACCGCCGGGTCGTCAGTCGCCCCCGCGCTCCTGGCCCGGACGGACGCCAGGTGCGCCTCGTACTCCTGCCGCAGCCACTCGACGATCCTCGGATCGCTCCGCAGATCGGCGGCGAGCTGGGGCATCACCTTGATCGCCTCTTCGATGGCGGAGGTCTCGGCAAGGTCGTGTTCTTCGTCGACCGAGGTGTCGGGTGGCAGCTTCGCCCAGCGCACCGCCACGGGCAGCAGGAGTCCTTGTACGACCAGCGTCACGAGGATGACGCCGGAGGTGACGAAGACGATGAAGCTGCGGTCGGGGAACGGCTCGCCCGAGTCGAGTGTCTGCGGCACCGAGAGCACCATCGCGAGCGAGACCGCGCCGCGGAAGCCGGCCAGCCCACTGACCACACGGGTCCGGTGACCGACGCGGAGCATGCGTTGCCGGGGGCGGCGGTCGAGCGCGCGGACCAGGTAGGTGGAGGCGTACAGGAACGCGAAGCGCACGGCGACGAGCACCACGCAGATGACACCGACCGCGATCAGCGCATCCCGGAGATCGGCTCGGCCCAGGTCGCGGACGGCGTACTGCAGTTCCACCCCGACCAGGACGAACAGTGCACCGTTGATGAGGAAGGTGGCCAGTGGCCAGAACGCCAGTGCCTGCGTGCGGTGTTCTGCCTGGATGATGCGCGGGGCGACCTGGGACATGATCAGGCCGCTGACGACCACCGCGAGGACGCCGGAGGCCTCGACCAGTTCGGCGAGCAGATACGCGGTGAAGGGCGCCAGGATCATGACCAGGTTGCCCAGCAGGGGATCGGCCAGGCGGCGCCGCAGGTTCATGTTGACCCACGCGACCGCCACCCCGACCGCGGCGCCTCCGCCGTAGGCGAGCAGGAACAGCCCACCGACGTGGGGGATGCTCAGGTGTTCCTCGCCGACCGTGATGCCGACGGCGAGACCGTAGACGACCAGGGCCGTGCCGTCGTTGACCAGGCTCTCCGCGCGCAGGATGGTGACCTGGCGGCGTGGCAGGGCGCGGGCGAGGACGCCGACCGCCGTTGCGTCCGTGGGCGCCATGGCCGCGCCGAGCACCCACGCCGGTCCCCACGGCAGCCCGAGGGCGTGCCCCGTCGCCGCGACGGCCCAGGCCGTGAGGATGACAAGGACGGTGCTCAGCTGCAGGATGCCGCGCAGGTTGATGCGGATCTCCCGCAGGGAGGTGGTCAGGCTTTCCCAGTACAGCAGCACCGGCAGGAAGAGCAACAGCACCACGTCCGGGGGCAGTTGCGCCTCACGCACTGCCGGGGCGAACCCCAGGAGAACACCCGCCACGAGCAGGACGACCGGCGGGGCGATGCCGAGGCGCTGTCCCACGGCGTTGCCCACCAGCACGGCCACGCCCAGGACCACGACGAGTTCGAGACCGAGCAAGGTGCTTCTCCTGGAGGGGTGAAAGAGCCGCTGTTCAGCGCGGTGCCAGGCGCCGGCGCTGCCGCCGAACGGGCGGACAAGGAGCGGACGTAGAGGTCGTCACCGTCGCGGACGACCCAGAGCGGCACCGGTGTGCGGCGTTCCCTCGCTGCGCGACGGGACTACGACCGTGCGGCGGGGCGTGCCCTCGTGGGCATGAGCGCGGTCGGCGCAGCTCACGCCCACGAGGCGACTGGGTCAGACCGTGAGCAGGGCCTTGATGGCGCGGCGTTCGTCCATCGCCTTGTAGCCTTCGGCGACCTTCTCCAGGGGCAGGGTGAGGTCGAAGACCTTGCCCGGGTTGATGCGGCCGGACAGCACGCGGTCGATCAGGTCGGGCAGGTAGCGGCGTACGGGAGCCGGGCCGCCGCGCAGGCCGACCTGGGAGAAGAACAGCTCCTGGCCGTCGACGGCCACTTCGTGGGGGACGCCGACGAAGCCGACGTTGCCGCCCGGTCGTGCGGAGTGCAGGGCCTGCCGCATGGACTCGGCGGTGCCGACGCACTCCAGCACGGAGTCGGCGCCGATGCCGTTCGTGAGGTCTTTGACCCGGGCGACGCCGTCCTCGCCGCGCTCGGTCACGATGTCCGTGGCGCCGAACTCCAGGGCGAGCTTCTGCCGGGGCTCGTGCCGGGACATGGCGATGATCCGCTCCGCGCCGAGCTCCTTCGCGGCGATGACACCGCACAGGCCGACGGCTCCGTCACCGACCACCACGGCCGTCGAGCCCGGCTTCACCTCGGCGGCCAGTGCCGCGTACCAGCCGGTGCCCATCACGTCGGACACGGCCAGCAGGCTGGGCACGAACTCCTCGCCCGGGTCGCCCTCGGTGGCCACCAGGGTGCCGTGGGCGTTGGGGATGCGCACGTAGTCGGCCTGACACGTACTCATGAACTCGCGATTCAGACAGGAGGACTGCCAGCCCTTCCGGCAGTTGGCGCAGGTGTTGTCGGAGGTGGCGAAGGAGCCGACCACGAACTGGCCGGGCCGGATGTGGGTGACCTCGCTGCCGGTCTCCTCGACGATGCCGACGTACTCGTGCCCCATCGGGTGCGGGTCTCCGACGGGCTCCAGACCGCGATACGGCCACAGGTCCGAGCCGCACACACAGGTGGCGACCGTACGGATGATCGCGTCCGTCGGCTTGACGATCTCGGGCTCGGGGACGTCCTCCACCCTGATGTCACCGGGGGCGTGGATCACAGTTGCTCGCATGTCTCTTCTCCTGATGCGTTTCTCGTGTGGGGGTGGCTCGGGCGCGGGTGGGCTCTTCGCTTTGGTGGGTGGCCCTTGCCGGTCGGCAGCTGCTTCAGGAGTTCCATCGTGAATTCTCTTCGTGCGGTGCTGTGGCGCCGCTGTTCGGGCAGCGGTGTTCACCTGGACGTGCCGGATTCCTCGACGATGGCCAATGGGAGGTAGAAGCGTCGACGGACTGTGAAAACAATTGCCGATCTATCGCTCTGTCACCGCCCGCAGGGCCCGTACACAGGAGAATTCCACCCCGGGGGAGACCTAACCAGGGATAAAACCTTCCTACCCAGCCGAGTGGCGGACGGCGCACACTGGCCACTATGAACAGCAGCGCGCACCGTAAGGAGCTGGGCCAATTCCTGAAGGCCCGCCGGGCGGAGCTCAGCCCTCGTACGGTCGGTCTGCCGGAAACCGACCGGCGGCGGCGCGTGGCCGGCCTGCGCCGGGACGAGGTGGCCGTGCTGGCCGCCATCAGCACCGACTACTACACCCGCCTGGAGCAGGGTCGCATGACCCCCTCCGCGTCCGTGCTGTCCGAGCTTGTTCGGGTTCTGCACCTGAGTGACGACCAGCGGGACCACCTGTTCGAGCTGGCCGGAAGGGAGGCCGGTGGGACGCGGCGGCGGGCTCCGCAGAAGGCGCACCCCCGGTTGCATACCGTGCTGAACGAACTCAGCGTGGCCCCCGGCATGATCCTGGGCCGGTATCTGGGCATCCTGGCGTGGAACCCGATGGCCACGGCCTTGTTCGGCACCGATTTCGCTAAGGTCCCCAAGCGGCAGCGCAACTACGTCCGGCTGCTCTTCACCGCCCCGGCCGTGAGATCGCTGTACGCCGACTGGGAGGACTCCGCTCGCAACGCCGTGGCCGTGTTGCGGCAGCAGGCCGCGGCCTGGCCCGGCGATCGGAGACTGACCGCCCTCGTCGGTGAGCTGTCGGTGCAGGACGAGCAGTTCCGTCGGTGGTGGGGAGGCCGCCATGTGGTGCCCCGGCCTGGAGGCATGAAGGTGTTCAACCACCCGGTCGCGTGTGAACTCACCCTCGCCTGGGACGCCCTCACCTGCGTGGCCGACCCCGACCAGCAGCTGATCGTCTGGAGTGCCGAACCCGACTCGCGCACCTACGAGGGGCTGCGCTTCCTCTCCTCCTGGGCGGCGGCCCAGCAGGACGACCCGGTGTCCGGCACCGTCAACTGACGCTGCGGTCTCCTTTCGTGCCGGCGCACATGAATGGCTGGAGAACCCAGCGCGAATGGGCTTCCGTGATTTCCGGCATGCCCCCTGTGCTTTCCTCCCGGTCAGGGTCGAATCCTGAACCAGGAACGAATCCTGACCAGGGACGAATCCTGACCAGGGAAAAATCCTTCCTACCTTCGCTGTTGAATTCCGTGCCATGCTTCCAGAGCACGATTCATGCAATCCTTTTCGAGGAGCAATACCCCTATGTCCTCCACCTCCCGCCCCACGGTCGCCGTCGCTTTCCACTCCGGCTATGGCCACACCGCTGTCATAGCCGAGGCCGTGGCGCGCGGTGCCGCGGAAGCCGGTGCCGAGGTGCTCTCCGTACCCGTGGACACGATCACCGACGAGCAGTGGGCGCAGCTGGACGCCGCAGACGCGATCATCTTCGGTGCCCCCACCTACATGGGCACCGCCTCCGCCGCGTTCCACGCTTTCGCCGAGGCGAGCAGCAAGCGCTGGTACACCCAGACCTGGGCCGACAAGATCGCTGCCGGCTTCACCAACTCCGGTGCCAAGAATGGCGACAAGTCCTCGACCCTGGGCTACTTCTTCACCATGGCCGCCCAGCACGGCATGCACTGGATCAGTCTCGGCGTGCAGCCGGGCTGGGCTTCCACCGAGGGAAGCGAGGACGACATCAACCGTCTGGGCTACTTCGTCGGTGCGGGCGCGCAGACCCCGGTCGATGCCGGCCCGGAGGCAGTCCACCAGTCGGACATCGCCACCGCCGAGGGCCTTGGCGCCCGCGTCGCGCAACAGACCGCCTTCTTCCTGGCAGGCCGTAGCGCTCTCGCTGCCTGAGACAGACCTCCGTACACCTCCAAGGAGCACCCTCATGTCCGACTCCCCGAACGTCGCTCTCGTCCGTCGGCTCTACGACTCCGGCATGGCCCCGGACGTGGTCGCCGAGGTCATCGACCCCGACATCGTCTGGGACATCACCCCCGGCTTCCCCTACGGCGGCGTCTACAAGACCTGGGCGAGCGCTGGTGCCGACTTCTTCGGCCGGCTCGCTCCCCAATTCACCTCATTCGGAGCGGTGGCCGAGGCGTTGTACGGCTCCGGTGACCACGTCTTCGTACGCGGCCACTACCACGCCGTTTCCAAGTCCGGCCAGGAGTCGGACGCGCGCTTCATCCACCTGTGGACGGTCGGTGGCGGCAAGCTCACCCACCTGTTCCAGGCCGCTGACAGCCACGTAGTCCAGCAGGCCGCGAACGGCTGACCACGCTCATTTCCAGGGAGAATCCCATGTCAAAGATCCTCTTCCTCATCACCGCCGCCGACCGCTGGACCCTGGCCGACGGGTTCGAGCAGCCGGCGGGCTTCTGGGCCGAGGAGGCCATCGGCCCGTACGGCGTGTTCAAGGAGGCCGGATACGAGATCGCCGCGGCCACCCCCGGTGGCGTACCGCCGACCGCCGACGCGCTCAGCCTGGCGCCGGACTTCAACGGCGGCCCCGAGGGCGCCGAACGGATGAAGGCCGCCCTGCGAGACGCGGTCGAACTCGCGAAGCCGATCCGCATCGATGACGTCCGCATCGACGACTACGACGCCGTCTTCGTCCCCGGCGGCTGGGGTCCGATGGAGGACCTGTCCGACGACCCCGCGACCGGCAAGCTGCTGGGCGACTGGCTCGCCTCCGGCAAGATCGTGTCACTGGTGTGCCATGGCCCGGCCGCGCTGCTGTCCACCGTGGACGCGGACGGCAAGTCCCCCTTCGCCGGCTACCGCCTGACCGGGCTGTCCAATTCCGAGGAGATCCAGAACGGCCTCGCCGACCGCGCGAAGTGGCTGCTTCAGGACCGTCTCATCTCCGACGTGGGTGCGGACTACCAGAAGGGCGAGGAGAACTTCGCTCCCTACATAGAGAGGGACCGCACCCTCATCACCGGCCAGAACCCCGCCTCGGCCGTCCCGCTCGCCCGGGAAGTCGTCAAGGCGCTGAGCTGACACCCAGCGCCGGCACGGAAGTCACAGACAGCAGAAAGAGGTAGGACTGATGGACAGCAACGCGACCCTTCCCAGCGTGGGGCAGACCTGGCTGGCGGATCTCGGCCCGGACACGCCGCTCGGCCACTTCACGGTGGAGATCACCTTCGACTCGGCGACCCAGGTCAGCTTCGAGGTGACGGGCGGTGCCATCAAGGGCCGGAAGCAGACGATGGAGTACACCACCACCCGGCTGCGCGACGGCCTGTACGTCGTGCGCTGGACCGAGCCCGACGCCGGTGACCATGTCACTCACATCGAGGACTACACCGAGGGAACCTGCATGGCCAGCTCCGTCATCGGAGGCGCGTTCGTGCAGCTCCACGGGAAGTGGACCCGCGTCCGCTGAACCAGCGGCGGGCACCGGCCGGCCGCGCGTCATCGTGACGGTGAGCGCTTCCAGGGACAAATCTCTCCCCCTGACAACGCCGCTCTCCGGTGCCAAGGTGATGGCATGAACCGCGATCCTCACCGCCATGATCTGGGGGAATTCCTCAAGGCGCGTCGCGCCGAGCTCGACCCGGCCGCCGTCGGCCTGCCCGACGGTGGCCAGCGGCGCGTCGCGGGCCTGCGCCGTGAGGAGATCGCCGTACTGGCGGCCATCAGCACCGATTACTACGCCCGCCTCGAACAGGGCCGCATCCAGCCCTCGCCGTCCGTGCTGGAGTCCCTGGCTCGCGTCCTGCACCTGGACGACGATCAGCGTGCCTACCTGTACGAGCTCGCGGCCAAGGAGGAATTCCGTCCGCCCCGCCGCCGGCGGCCGCGCCCCAAGGCCCAGCCGCAGTTGCAGCGCATGATCGACGACATGGCGCACACCCCCGCCTTCGTGATCGGGCCGCGCACCGAGATCGTCGCCTGGAACGCCATGGGCGCCGCCCTGATCACCGACTTCGGGAAGATCCCGGAGGAGCGGCGCTATTACATCAGGCTGCTCATCACCGACCCCACGATGCGCGAGCTGTACGCGGACTGGGAGGGCGTCACCCGGCTGGCCATCGCCCAGATGCGCATGCACAACACGAACAACCCCGGGGACGAGCAGCTCGCCGCCCTGGTGGACGAACTCTCCGTGCGGGACGACCAGTTCCGCGAGTGGTGGGGCGCCCACCACGTCGCCGTCCGGGACACCGGGACCAAGCACCTGCGCCATCCCGTGGTCGGCGACCTGCACCTCGACTGGAACGCCGTCACCTGGGCCGCCGACCCCGACCTGCAGATCATCGTCTGGACCGCCGAATCCGGCACCCCGACCCACGACAGCCTGCGCCTGCTGGCGTCCCTGGCGGCGAGCCCCAGCCGTTCGACCAACAGCTCTGCCTGACCGTCCCCGGTATTCCCTACAAGGGGGGAGCCTCTTCTTCTATGTGGCCCACGCCTGGGAAGAGGCTCCCTTCTTCGTGTACGGCTCTCCTGGCACGCTCGTCACGAGGCAGACCGCGCCACGCACTTGTGCCGCCGGTCCGCCCCCCTCTTGACCGGTTCCTCAGCGCCGAGGCGTGCGGCCTGCCTGTTCATCCGCCAGGACGATGCCGCTCGCTGCCCCGGAGCCGCGCTGGACCGCCCGCCTGTGGGGCGTCCTCGCCGTGCTGTGCCTGGTGCCGTTCCTCGACGGCCTCGACGTCTCCGTGGTCGGCAACCTGAGCATGATCGCGCTGATGGGCTCCTACACCAGCTTCCAGTTCACGATGACGCTGTTGCTCCTGAACCTCGTCCCGCTGCTGCGGCTCCAGCACCGACCCGCAGAACGATGAGCGAGCGCTTGCATGGGCGCGGGAGGCGAGTTGTATCGGTGCGACAACGGGACGACCACCGTGGCCAGGGCAGCTCATCGAGCCGTACCTGCCGATGGGTGAGTAAAGCCGGGCGGGGGTCAGGCGGGCGAGGTGTCGGGGCGGGCGTCGTACGCGGCGCGGGCGGCGTCGATGTGCGTCAGGTGCGTGATGCTCCACTCCAACAGGGGTGCGGTCGCTTCGCGGAGGGTCCTGCCCATCGGAGTCAGTTCGTAACTGACGTGCGGCGGCATGACGTTGCGGACGGTTCGTGTGAGGATCCCGTCGCGTTCCAGGCCGCGCAGGGTGACGGTGAGCATTCGCTGGCTGATCCCGTCGACGGTCCGCTTGAGTTCGGTGAAGCGGCGCGGCCCCTGGCTGAGGTTACGCACGATCAGCAGCGACCACTTGTCGCCGACGATGCCGAGCACTTCACGGGCCTGGCACGGGTCCTCCGGCCGCGACTCGCCGCCCACTGTGCCGCTCATGGTTACCTCCAGAGAACCGGGGCACCGAAATGTGCCTTATTGATCGGGGTGCGTCAGGTGCAGCACGATGATTTCGGTTCCTGAAGAGTACCGAGGCACAAACAGGAACCGTAATGCGCCCGCGCCTTCACCCCCCGAAGAGGAAAAAATTCACCTCATGTCAACTTTTCTGCTGGTACATGGAGCCTGGCACAGCGGCCGCTGCTGGGAGCGGGTGGTCCCGCTGCTGGAATCGGTCGGACACCGCGTGTTCGCGCCTTCACTGACCGGCTACGGCGACAAGGCGCACCTGCTCGGTCCCGAGGTGGGGCTCGACACGCACGTCGCGGATGTCGTCAAGCTGATCCACGAGGAGAACCTGACCGAGGTGGTGCTCGTGGGTCACAGCTACGCGGGGCTGGTCGTCTCGTCCGCGGCCAACGAGGTACCGGAACGAATCGCGCACCTGGTGTACCTCGACGCGATGGTCCCGGAGCACGGCGAGACCGCCGTCGACGTGCAGCCCATGACCCAGAACCTGATCGACCTGGCCGCCAAGTCCGACAACGGCTGGCGCATCCCGCCGCTGCCCGAGATGCCCCCGCCCCTCGGCCTGTTCGGAGTCACCGACCCGGCGGACGTCGCTTGGCTGCGTGCGACGCTCTCAGACCAGCCAGTGCGCTGCCTGCGGCAACCGGTCCGACTGGACAACCCTGCCGTGGACTCCATTCCGCGCACGCACATCCACTGCGTCGGCGCAGAGCCGGAAGGCATCGTGCGGCGACCCGTTCCCGCGACACAGCCCAACGGCTCCCCAGCACGGATACGGGAACTGCCGACCGGGCACGACTGCATGATCACCATGCCGGCGGACCTGAGCGAACTGCTGCTTGAATCCACCCTTCGGTAGCGTCCGGACCGTGACTGCGGCAGCGAGCCGGAGAAGGCCCGCCACCGTCGGACAGCGGACCCGGCCCATGAAGCCGCCCGCTTCACGAAAGAAACGCCATAGGGCCTTATGCGAGGTCACTTTGTCTTCGGCAGAGGCAGGAGGCCGTTGATCCAGACCATCGCGGCTCGTAGGTGGAGGCCGGCGTCGTAACTTGCGGGGGTCTTGTCGTTCGTGGTGAGCACGGGCTGTGGTGGAATCAGTGAAAGAGCGGAACGGCGTCGCGGACGGAAGGGCGTCCGAGGACATCGCCCAACTGCGTATGATCGCGCGCTGCCGCCCGGACGATGCCCGGCACCGCCAACGCTTACTCGCGGGCGAGATAACCAAGGGGAACCCAAGCAAAGGCAAGGGGGGACAAAACTCTCCCTGTCATGGGTGGTTCGTGTGGTGCAAGACTTCCCGCGTGATCAGCCGCCCTGTTGAGGCGAGTGGTCACCCGTTTCCCGCGGTGGCGTCGAACCCGTGCCTTTTCTCCCGCTGGTGTACACGACTGATCCGTCCGTGATGCAAAGGCGAACGTATGTCCTCTGAACTCCCTGAATCTGCTGTTCCTCCCCCCACCGGAGCCAGTGAGTCAACCTCGGGGCCCAGCCGGCGCACCTTCGTCGCCACCGGCGCCGCGGTCGGCGGTGCAGTGGTGGCTGGAGGAGCGTTCTTCGTCGGCTCCGGTGAAGCGACCGCTGCCGGTGTCGCACCCTCCAGCGAAGTCTCCCTGACCGTCAACGGCACCCGCCGGACCGTCACGGTCGACAACCGGACCTCCCTGCTGGACCTGCTGCGCGAGCACCTCGGCCTGACCGGCTCCAAGAAGGGTTGCAACGCCGGGGCCTGCGGTGCGTGCACGGTCCTGGTCGACGGGCAGCGGGTCAACTCCTGCCTGACGCTGGCCGTGCGGCTGGAGGGCGCCGAGGTCACCACCATCGAGGGCCTGGCCAAGGGCGACGAACTGCACCCGCTGCAGCAGGCGTTCATCGACGAGGACGCGTTCCAGTGCGGCTACTGCACTCCCGGCCAGATTCTGTCCGGGGTGGGCTGCATCCAGGAGGGCCACACCGACTCGCCGGAGGAGATCCGGGAGTGGATGAGCGGCAACATCTGCCGCTGCGGCTGCTATGTGAAAATCGTGCGCGCGGTCGAGCAGACCGCGGGCCGGAAATGAGGCCGGGCCACCATGCATCCCTTCTCCTACACCCGCGCCTCCGACACCCGTGAGGCCATCAACGCCGGTCGCCGAGGCGGGCGTTACATCGCCGGCGGCACCACACTCGTCGACCTGATGCGCGAGACCGTCGAACACCCCGAGACACTCGTCGACATCTCACGTCTGCCGCTCCGCGAGGTCACCGCCACCGAGCGGGGCGGGTTGCGCATCGGCGCCTTGGTGACCATGTCCGAAGCCGCAGCGCATGCGAAGGTACGCGCCCTGTTCCCCATCGTCTCGGAGGCGCTGGAGCTGAGCGCGTCCGCGCAGTTGCGGAACATGGCGACCATCGGCGGCAACGTCATGCAGCGCACCCGCTGCACGTACTTCCGCGACGTCACCACCGACTGCAACAAGCGCGAACCGGGCTCGGGTTGCGCCGCCCTGCACGGCTACAACCGCACGCACGCGATCCTCGGCACATCGAACGACTGCGTGGCCACCCATCCCTCCGACGTGGCCGTGGCGTTCGCGGCTCTGGAGGCACGAGTGCTCCTGCAGGGGCCGGAAGGGGAGCGTCAACTGCGCTTCGCCGACTTCCTGCTGCGACCGGGCAGCACCCCGAACCGCGAACAGGCCATCAGGCAGGGCGAGTTGATCACCGCAGTCGAGATCCCCGCCCTTCCCCGTCCCCTCAAGTCGGGCTACCTGAAGGTGCGGGACCGGCAGTCCTATGAATTCGCCCTCACGTCGGCGGCCGTCGCCCTGCACATCCGCGGCGGAGTGATCCGGGAGGCGAAGGTCGCCGCCGGCGGCGTGGCCACCGTGCCGTGGAAGCTGTCCGCAGTCGAGCAGGCCCTCATCGGTGAGCGCCCCTCGGGCCGCCTGTGGGCCGAGGCCGCCGCCCGCGCCGCCGACGGCGCCCGCCCCCTTCAGTACAACCGGTTCAAGGTCGAGCTCCTCAAGCGGACCGTCGAACGTCAGCTGCGCATCGTAGGAGAGATGGAATGAGCCCCCAGCCACAGGCAGCCGTAGGTGCACCGCTGTCCCGGGTGGACGGCGTGCTCAAGGTCACCGGCAAGGCGGAGTACGCCGCCGAACATGACATCGACGAAGTCGTGCATGCCGTCATCGTCGACGCGAGCATCGGCCGCGGCCGTATCACCTCCATCGACTCGCGTGCAGCCGAGAAGCACGCCGGTGTGGTGCGGGTGATCCACTACGGCAACGCGCCGAAGCTCCCGTACCGCGACAACGCCGGTTCCAACAACCCTCCCGGTCGTCGCCTGCGCGTCTTCCAGGACGACAAGGTTCTCTTCCACGGCCAGCCGGTCGCCGTCGTGGTGGCGACCACCCTGGAGGCCGCGCAGCACGGCGCGAGCCTGGTCAAGGTCCGCTACGACGCCGAGAAGCCCTCGACCGACCTCACCAAGGCCGAGCCGGGCGAGCCGACGCGTTACGCGCGCGGAGACGCGGAAGCAGGTCTGCGCTCCTCGGCCATACGGCTGGACCTGACCTACGAACTGGCCCGGAACCACCACAACCCGATGGAGCCGCACGCCACCGTCGCCCGCTGGGACGGCAACCGGCTCACCGTGTGGGACAAGACCCAGTGGGTGATGGGCACGCACGACGAGATCGCCGCGGTCTTCGGCCTGCCGGCGGACGCGGTGCGCGTCATCAACCCGTTCGTCGGCGGCGGCTTCGGCAGCGGACTGCGCTGCTGGCCGCACACGATCGTCGCCGCGCTGGCCGCACGGGTGACGCGTCGTCCGGTGAAGCTGGTGCTCAGCCGCAAGCAGATGTATTTCGGCACCGGCTTCCGGCCGTCGTACGAGTACCGGCTGCGCCTGGGGAGCGACCGGCGCGGCCGGCTGAACGCGGCGATCCACGACATCGACGCCGAGACCTCGTCGTACGAGACGTTCAACGAGGCGGTCATGCCGGCCGGGCAGATGCTCTACAGCATGCCGAACGTGCGCCAGGCGTACCGGACGGTGCCGCTGGACGTGAACACGCCGATCTGGATGCGTGGCCCCGGGTTCGCCTCGGCGTCGTTCGTGATCGAGTCCGCGATGGACGAGCTGGCGCACGAACTCGGTATCGACCCGATCGAGTTGCGCCGGCGCAACGAGCCGAGCGAGGACGAGTCGACGAACGAGCCCTTCTCCACCCGGCGGCTCAGTGAGTGCTACACGGTCGGTGCCCGCGAGTTCGGCTGGGACCGGCGTAATCCGAAGCCGCGCTCGACGCGGGACGGGGACTGGCTGATCGGCCTGGGCATGGCCGCCGGGGTGTACGACCCGGGCCGGTTTCCCGCGCAGGCCCGGGCCCGTCTGGACGCAGACGGCACCGCCGTGGTCGAGGCGGCCACCAGCGACATGGGGCCCGGCACCTACACCTCCCAGACCCAAGTGGCCGCGGACGCGCTCGGGCTGACCATGCGCACGGTGACCTTCCGACTCGGTGACTCCCTCTATCCGCCGACCTCGCCGCACGGCGGCTCGGCGACCATGGCCAGCGTCGGCTCGGCCGTCGTCGACGCCTGCGACCAGGTGCGGCAGCAGGCGATCAAGCTGGCGGTCGAGGACCGCGAGTCGCCGCTGTACGGCGTGAACGCGGACGACGTGGTCGTACGCAACGGCCGACTGCACGTGCAGGGCAGTCCGGCGCGGGGGGAGACGTACAAGAGCCTGCTGGCCCGCAACGACCGCTCCCATCTGGAAGCGAAGGGCTCCTACAACGGGCCGGGCAGCGAGCGGTCTGCCTATTTCGCCTACAACGCCACCTTCGCCGAGGTCGCGGTGGACGCCAACCTGGGACTGGTGCGGGTGCGGCGGATGCTCGGCGTCTACGACGCGGGCCGGATCATCAGCCCCAAGCTCGCCGAGAGCCAGGCGTTCGGCGGCATCGTGGGCGGTATCGGTACGGCGCTGCTGGAGCACACGGTCACCGACCACCGCGACGGGCGGATCGCGAACCCCGGCCTCGCCGACTACTTGGTCCCCGTCAACGCCGACGTCCCCGACATCAAGGCGATTTACCTCGACGGCGAGGACAACGCCGGCAACCTGCTGGGCGTCAAGGGGCTCGGCGAGGTCGTCCAGGTGGGCGTGGCTGCCGCGATCGGCAACGCGGTGTTCAACGCCACGGGCCGCCGGGTCCGCCAACTGCCCATCACCGCAGAGGCGTTGCTCTGACGCCGCCGCCTCGACAGCCGGCTCAGGCAGCCCCCTCCGTACGGCTGCCGGGCTGCCCGCTCCCCTCTGCGACAGCGATCGTCTGCTTTGGAGACCCCCATGCTGAACATCGCGGACACTCTGCACCGCTGGTGCCGCGAGGAACGCCCCTTCTCCCTGGCCACCGTCGTCGACGTCACCGGCAGCGCACCCCTGCCCGTCGGTACGTCGGTGGCGGTGGACGAGGACGGCAACGCCGTCGGCAGCATCTCCGGAGGGTGCGTCGAGGGCGCGGTGTACGAGCTGTGCCGGGAGGTCCTGCACGGGCAAGGGCCGCCCCAGCGGGCCTGGTTCGGCTACTCCGACGACGACGCCTTCGCCGTAGGACTGACGTGCGGCGGCGAACTCGACGTCCTCGTCCAGCGCATCGACCCCGCAGCCCAGCCCCATCTCGGAGCGGCGCTCGCCGAGGCGGTTCAGGGCCGGCCCGCCGCCGTTGCCCAGGTCGTCGACGGCCCCCTCGCCGGCGCCACGTTGAGCGTGCTCGGCGACAGCTGGATCGCCGACAGCGCGCTGGGCGAGGGGCCGACCGGCCGGGCAGTGGCGGACCGGGCCACCGCCCAGCTACGGGTGGGGCGCACCGCGATCCTCTCCCTCGGTGGCGACGCCGACACCTGCCCCGAGAAGCTCTCCGTCCTGGTCCATGCGGCCGCCACCCGTCCCCGCATGCTGATCTTCGGCGCCATCGACTTCGCTGCCGCCCTCGCCCAGGCCGGCCGGTTCCTCGGCTACCGGGTCACCGTGTGCGACGCCCGCCCCGTCTTCGCCACCGAGGCCCGCTTCCCGCACGCCGACGAAGTCGTGGTCGACTGGCCCCACCGCTACCTGGCACAGACGGCTGTGGACGGCCGGACCGCCGTATGCGTCCTGACCCATGACGCCAAGTTCGACATCCCCCTGCTCCGGCTCGCCCTCGACCTGCCCGTCGGCTACGTCGGCGCTATGGGCTCCCGCCGCACTCACGACGAACGCCTGCGCCGCCTGCGCGAAGCCGGCGTCACTGAACACCAGTTGGCCCGGATGCGCTCCCCGATCGGCCTCGATCTCGGCGCCCGCACGCCCGAGGAGACGGCCATCTCCATCACCGCCGAGATCATCGCCCAAGCCAACCAGAGCACCGGCCTGCCTCTCACCCGGGTCACCGGCCCGATCCACCGCGTTTCCGGTGCTGCTTCAGGAATCCTTCTGAAGGCGCGAGCCGACTAGGAATCATGTGCTCATCGACACCTACGGCCGGGTGGCCACCGACCTGAGGGTCTCGCTGACCGACCGGTGCAATCTGCGCTGTACGTACTGCATGCCCGAGGA